>NZ_JAHOIB020000001.1:0-4800000 GCF_019129155.2 Bacteroides sp. MSK.18.37
CTCTCGAACCTATGCTTTCAGAAAATATCATAAAATTGCAAATCATTGATAATCATATATAATCAAATGTATGGAGTAAATCTAAATCTTTCTGAATATGTTTTGTTATCTCAAATATTGGGTGTAAATTTGGGTGTAATTTTCAAACGCACCCAATTATGAATATCAAACGAAACATCATTTTTGCATTGGAAAGCCGAAAGAAGAACGGAGTGCCAATCGTGGAGAACGTGCCTATCCGTATGCGTGTCATATATGCAAGCCAACGCATCGAGTTTACAACAGGCTACCGGATTGACGTAGCCAAATGGGATGCCGACAAACAACGGGTAAAGAACGGATGCACCAACAAACTAAAACAAAGCGCATCCGAAATCAATGCGGACTTGCTGAAATACTATGCCGAGATTCAAAACGTGTTCAAGGAGTTTGAGGTACAGGAAACCATGCCGACCACCCAACAGCTAAAAGATGCGTTCAACCTGCGGATGAAAGATGCCAACGAAGAGCAGCAGGAAGAAACACAGATAAGTTTTTGGGAGGTATTCGATGAGTTTGTAACCGAGTGTGGCAATCAAAATAATTGGACGGCATCTACCTATGAGAAATTTGCAGCGGTAAGAAATCACCTCAATGAGTTCAAAGAAGATGCAACCTTTGAATATTTCAACGAGTTCGGATTGAACGAATATGTGAATTTCCTGCGTGACAAAAAGGATATGAGGAACAGCACCATCGGTAAGCAGATGGGATTCCTCAAATGGTTCCTGCGTTGGAGCTTCAAGAAAGGGCATCATCAAAACATGGCATACGACACTTTCAAACCCAAATTGAAAACCACCTCTAAAAAGGTGATATTCCTGACTTGGGACGAATTGAACAGGCTGAAAGATTATCAGATACCAAAAGACAAACAATATCTGGAGCGTGTCAGGGACGTTTTTCTGTTCTGTTGCTTCACAAGCCTGCGATATTCAGATGTTCGTAACCTGAAAAGAAGTGATGTGAAACCCGACCATATCGAAGTTACAACAGTCAAAACGGCAGACAGTCTGATTATTGAACTGAACGACCATAGCAAAGCCATACTTGAAAAATACAAGGAAGTCCATTTTGAAGACCACATGGCACTGCCCGTTATCAGCAATCAGAAGATGAATGATTATCTGAAAGAACTGGGGGAACTGGCTGAAATCAACGAACCTGTACGGGAAACATATTATAAAGGGAATGAGCGTATAGATGAAGTCACCCCAAAATACGCATTACTAAGCACCCACGCAGGAAGAAGAACATTCATCTGTAATGCGCTGGCTCTCGGAATTCCGGCACAGGTGGTAATGAAATGGACGGGGCATAGCGACTATAAAGCTATGAAACCCTACATTGATATTGCGGATGATATTAAGGCAAACGCCATGAACAAGTTTAACCAACTATAAAAGTATCAATCAGTTTCATAGATTATCCGCTATTTGAATTATATTTGCGACAACAATAAAC
Organism: Bacteroides sp. MSK.18.37; assembly: GCF_019129155.2. Lineage (NCBI taxonomy): Bacteria > Pseudomonadati > Bacteroidota > Bacteroidia > Bacteroidales > Bacteroidaceae > Bacteroides > Bacteroides sp. MSK.18.37. The sequence continues at coordinate 1,504 of NZ_JAHOIB020000001.1, forward strand.
ATTAGAATGGAAAATAACAGAGAACATCATATAGGAAAAACGGACTTTGACGCATTTGTTCATGCCGTTGGTTCGGAAATAGAACAAGCGCAAGTCCGGCTGATTACCGCTGCCAATGCGCAAATGCTGTTCCATTACTGGAAAATGGGCAACTATATCCTGTATCATCAGAACTTGAAAGGTTGGGGAAGCAAAATCATCAAGCAACTGGCAAAGGCTATCCGGTTCAATTACCCCGAAAAGAAAGGTTATTCGGAGCGTAACCTTACTTATATGTGCCAATTTGCACGGTCATATCCGTTGAACGTGCTACGAAGTTTCATTGATACAGATACAAGGCTGTCTGTTCCAAGCATACAGAATGTTACAGATGAAGTATTGAAACTGAACAACGGACAATTTACGCAGGAACTTACTGCGCAAATACAATCCGCTGATTGTCAATCTTTAGAAATTACGCAGGAAGTTCCTGCGCAAATTCAGGATGTGGAGAAAACAGTTTCTGCCATTTACAGGATGGAAATTAGGGAAATAGAAAAAGTTTTCCTGAAATCCCCTGTTGCCAAAATAAACTGGGCAAGCCAAATGGTCATACTTGACGGTTCGTTACCGTTAGGCATAGGGTATTGGTACATGAAGCAGTCTGTAGAAATGGGCTGGAGCAGCAATGTCCTTAAAATGCAAATTGAAACCAATCTATATAACAGACAAATCAGCAGCAACAAGGTAAACAATTTCACAGCCACACTTCCGGCACCACAAAGCGACCTTGCCAATTACCTGTTGAAAGACCCATATATCTTCGATTTGGCTGGAGCGAAAGAAAAGGCAGACGAAAGGGACATTGAAGAGCAACTGGTAAAGCACGTCACCCGTTACTTGTTGGAAATGGGCAATGGTTTTGCTTTCGTTGCACGGCAGAAGCATTTTCAAATTGGTAACAGTGATTTCTTTGCCGACCTGATTCTATATTCCATTCCGCTACACGCATACATTGTTGTAGAACTGAAAGCTACCCCGTTCAAACCGGAGTATGCAGGACAACTGAATTTCTACATCAATGTGGTGGATGACAAACTGAGGGGAGAAAATGACAACAAGACTATCGGGCTATTGCTGTGTAAGGGAAAAGACGAGATTGTGGCACAATACGCTTTGACAGGCTACGACCAGCCAATAGGTATCAGTGATTACCAGTTGAGCAAGGCTATACCCGAAAACTTGAAATCAGCTTTGCCAAGTGTGGAAGAGGTGGAAGAAGAACTGGCATCTTTCCTTGACAAGGACAATAATCCCCAAAATTGAAGTCTATGGCAGGAGAAATAAACAAACTGATTCCCCAATATGGAGAACTCAACAGAATATATAATGATTGGGTAATCAATTATGCTTTTTCTTTTGACAAGCAGAAATTCATTACCGACTTTTATCGGCAGCATAATGATACAAAGGCTTTTGAAGCCGCCATCCTTGAGTTGGTACTTGACAAGCAAAAAGAACAATACACATTGATTCTCAATAGTCTGAAAATCGAAATAGAAAAGAATATACGGGCTTATGAAACAAAACCGCTGAATGATGACGTCATAAAGCGTGTGTGTTTTCACTACGCAGACAGGCATAATTCTGCAATCAAGGACCAGTTGGAGATTACCACCAAGTTGCACGAGCCTTTGAATGACGCATACCACAGATATGATTTCATTGGTTTTCGGGAGCATACAGACGAAGAAGAAATACAGGCAGAAAAGGAATATGAACGCTGCAAGGCTGAATACGACAAGGAAAAGAAGGAACTGGATAAACTATATGAACTGCAAAAGCAAGACAGGAAAGAGGCTTTTCAATATATAGAGAACCTTTCCGGTAATGTTTACCGCCTAAGCCTTCTTTTTATGGAAGTTCTGAAAAAGTACCTTCCTGATGATGGGGAAGAAAAACAGCAGGATGAACCAGTCAAGCAAAACGAGCAAGAAGAAGTACAGAATACACCGGAGGGACAACATGAATATTTTGACATGAAGTCGCTTTCACCCATTCATGAAACTTGTGTCGGGGAACAGTTCGAAGCCATTACCATAGCGGACTTCTATGCCAATATAAACCTGTACCCCTGCAAAAACAAACTAAAAATCAAGGCAAGGGAAAAGATACGGGTGTGTTACCTGATGTTCCTGATGAGCGAGAAACTATCCAAGCAATACAGGGATGAATGGAGAAGCCAAATATTAAAATTGTTGGATATTGACGAGAGCTATTACAGGTCGAAATACAAAGAACCTGTTTCCGATTTTCCGAGTGACAGCAACCAAAGATTCGCCAAAGAAATGGAAAGCATATTCTGATAATTCGTGATATAACCTGACATTCTACGAAATTACCACTTTTACCACTCAAATTAATTTTTGAGTGGTATTTTTATTATCTGATATTCAGTGATATACAACAACACCAAATTATATCATCCACATCCTTACCACTCACAACCATACCTAATTTTGCATCGTTCGAGAACAGAAATAACAGCCAGTGCGCAGGGCTGATTGTTTAACGACTAAATAGATTGGACGATGACAAATCTTCAAGAGTTATTATTAAAACCCGTCTGGCAGATGACAGGCGAAGAGTTCATATTTCTAAGCAAGCACGCTTCCAACCAAACGGAAGCGCAGCCGCAGCCCGTCACGGACACAGAAAGAAAATATGTGTACGGAATACTTGGCATTGCCAAATTGTTCGGGTGCAGTCTGCCCACCGCCAACCGTATAAAGAAAAGCGGAAAGATAGACAAAGCCATTACGCAAATAGGGCGCAAGATTATCGTTGATGCGGAACTTGCCCTTGAACTGGCTGGAAAGAAAACCGGAGGACGAAAATAACGGGAGGGAGACTTATGGATTATATGAAAGAGATTAAGGATATATCGGCAGAAGAAGCCGTAATCCTTTGGCAAGCCTCACGTTTGAGCCTGTCGAAAAGTTACGAGAAAGCACCTGAGATTCTTAAAGTGCATGGTTCCGTCATAGGGACATTGGGAAATTTCAGCGCATCCATCGGCAAAGCCAAGAGTAAAAAGACCTTCAATGTGTCGGCTATCGTAGCTGCCGCATTGAAGAACGGCACGACATTGCGATATGTGGCGGAACTTCCGGAAGACAAACGGAAAATCCTTTATGTGGACACGGAGCAAAGCCCATACCATTGCCTGAAAGTCATGAAACGTATTTTGCGGATGGCAGGACTTCCCGATGACAGGGACAATGAGAATCTTGAATTTCTCGCTTTGAGGAAATACACACCCGAACAGCGTATCAGGATTGTCGAACAGGCTATCTACAATACGCCTGACATAGCCCTTGTAATCATAGACGGCATCCGTGACATGGTATATGACATCAACAGTCCCGGTGAATCGACACGCATCATATCCAAGCTGATGCAGTGGACGGACGACAGGCAGATACATATCCACACGATACTCCACCAGAACAAGGGCGATGAGAACGCGAGGGGACATATCGGCACGGAACTGAACAACAAGGCGGAAACCGTCCTCCTTGTGGAAAAGGACAAGGGCAACGGGGATATAAGCAATGTTTCAGCCATGCACATACGGGCAATGGACTTCGAGCCTTTTTCATTCCGTATCAATGACAATGCCCTGCCTGAACTGATGGAGGGTTACAAGCCGGAAGCCAAGAAACCGGGAAGACCCGAAGAAGAAAAGTTCGACCCTTACAGGCATATCACCGAACAGCAACACCGAATCGCACTGGAAGCCGTTTTCGGACTGAAAGAAGAATACGGCTACAAGGAACTGGAAGACACCTTAATCAAGACCTATGTGTCGGTGGGTGTAAAGCTAAACCATAAAAAGGCGGTATCGCTCATCACCATGCTTAGGAACAAACGGATGATAGTACAGGAGAACGGCAGAAAGTACACGTTCATGCCCGACTTCCACTATTAGCCCACACCATGTAATCGCTTCACTTTATTCCGAGGGTCTATATATTAGGGATAAAGCGAAGTGGTTGCGGAATGTGACAAAACCGCTTCACTTTATTACCGTACCCTATATATACGAAAATAAAGTGAAGTGATTATAGACCGTACTTCATAAAGATGTACGGGCGAAAAGAGTAAAGCCAAGCCTTTGTCTTGATTGAAATCAGAGTGGAACACAGAACGTTTCCGCCGCCTGTGGCGGCAGAAACGTTTTTAGTTACCTTTGCTGTAGGCATAAGAAGCAAGCCGTTTTTTTCTTGGGTTTTCAATCCCACAAAAGAGTATGGCTCCTTGTCCTGCGAATCGAAGATTGGTCGTCAGAGGCCGTATAGAAGAATGCTCATCGACAGGACATGGCTTATGCCATTTATCCATCAACAAGAGTAACGATATTACCATGGCAAAGAAAGCAAAAAAAGTCAAGACCGCCAAAGGTGCGGAACTTCGGATAGTTAATCCCGATGCGGCGGGGATAGACATCGCGGACGGTATCATGCAAGTTTGCGTCCCTGCCGACCGATCCAAGGACAACAACCGCGCGTTCGGAGCATATACATCCGACCTGCATGCCATCTCGGCATGGCTCAGGGAGTGCGGCATAAAGACAGTCGCAATGGAATCCACCGGGGTTTACTGGATACCGCTGTTCTGCCGCCTTCAGGAAGACGGACTGGATGTCGTATTGACCAACGCAAGGGACGTGAAGAACATAACGGAGAGGAAAACCGACGAGTCGGATGCCGAATGGCTGATGTTGCTGCACCAGTACGGGTTGCTCAAGGCAAGTTTCCAACCGCACAACGACGCCAAACGGATGAGGACACTCACCCGTCACCGTGACACCCTCTCGCGTGAGGCCTCAAGCATAGTCCTGCGTATGCAGAAAGCCATGCAGCAGATGAACATAAAACTTACGCTTGTCCTGTCTGACATTACGGGAAAATCCGGCATACGTATCATCGAGGCCATTCTTGCAGGTGAACGTGACCCCAAGAGACTTGCGGACCTGGCTGACATCCAGTGCAAGACTCCGAAAGAGGAAATAGCCAAGGCACTTGAGGGCAACTGGGAAGAAGACCTCATGTTTGTCCTCAGGCAAAACTATGATACTTTCAAACATTATTGTACCCAACTTGGCGAGTGCGATGCAGAACTGGAGAAACTCATGGAAAACTACCGTGCGGAGGTTGCCAAAGTGGAAGATACTTCATATAGCCCGGCAAAAAAACGCCGCGATTATAAAAAGACCAGGCATACCGTGGGCTTCGACGTGGAAAGGAAAGCATACGAAATGTGGGGAGTGAACGTTTTTGAGATACCGGGCATAAGCCACCTGACCGCACTTGAACTGATGAGTGAACTGGGGCACGACTTTACCCGGAAGTTCCCGTCTTCCAAACAGTTCTGCTGTTGGTGCAACATCTCACCGAACACCAAGATATCAGGAGGAAAAAGAATATCAAGCCACGTGCCACACCGTCGGAACAATGTCGGGTTGATTTTTAGAAGTATCGCTTCTTCGCTCGCCAATGCGAAGAACCAATTGGGGAACTTCTACCGCAGAATACGTTCACGGGCCGGAGGTAAAGCCGCAGTCATTGCCACTGCCCACAAGGTAGCCGAGATATTCTTTGCCATGGTTGCAAACCAAACAACTTATAATCCGGAAAGAGTAGGTATAGACGAGAAAGTATTACTCGAAAAACGGATTACAAGATACAAACGTGAATTAGAACGAATTACAGGGACACATATAGAAATTGGCAATGCATGTGTTCCATAGAAGAAATAAACCAATTCAATTATCATTAAACCAATCGTTTTATGGATATACAGACAGCGAAACAAATCAAGATAGCAGATTATCTGTACAGTTTGGGCTTTTCTCCGGTTAAACAGCAGGGAATAAACCTGTGGTATAAGTCACCGCTAAGGGAAGAAACGGAAGCCTCGTTCAAGGTGAATACAGAACGTAACCAATGGTATGATTTTGCACTCGGCAAGGGTGGGAACATCATCGCACTTGCGCAGGAACTTTACAGTTCAGACCATGTGCCATACCTCCTGCAAAGAATCGGAGAGCTGGCACCCGGCATTCGTCCCGTATCTTTTTCTTTTGGCAAGCAATCATCTTCCGAGCCGAGTTTTCAGCAGTTGGAGATTGTACCACTTTCTTCTCCTGCCCTATTCACCTATTTGCAGGAAAGGGGAATAAACATTGCACTGGCAAAAAGAGAATGTAAGGAAGCGCACTTCACCCATAAAGGCAAACGGTATTTCGCCATCGCCTTTCCCAACATGTCGGGTGGGTATGAAATCCGCAACAGATATTTCAAAGGCTGCATTTCCCCAAAGGAAATATCCCACATCAGACAATCAGGAACAGCAAGGGAAACGTGTTATGTGTTTGAGGGATTTATGGACTACCTTTCATTTCTCACTTTGAGATTGGAGAATTGCCCGAAATATCCCGAACTGGATAGGCAAGATTATATGGTGCTGAATTCCGTAGCCAATGTTTCCAAAGCCCTCTATCCTTTGGGGAGCTACGAGCGCATCCATTGTTTCTTTGACAATGACCGTGCAGGGATGGAAGCACTCCAACAAATCCGTATGGAATACGGCAGGGACTTATACATCCGTGACGCTTCGCAGACATACAGCGGATGCAAGGACTTGAACGAATACTTACAGAAACAGGCTGAAAGAAACAGGCAAGTTCAATCAGCAAAAGGGACGCGCAGCCAACCACCAAAAAAGAAAAACGGCTTTTGGTTATAGCCCACTATAACTACACGCTTCGCTTTCGTAGTTGTGGGCTCTCCCGAGGGGCTTATGGTTCTGCCCTAAGAACCCGGCAAGGGCTGTCAGCCCTATACAACCCGACCAAAGAGTGACCCTCTCTTTGGAAACTCCGCTTATGGGTGGCACCCCTAAGAACCCCTCTGTGAAAGTGAGCAAAACAATCTATCGTAAACAATAAATCAGAATAGTCATGGCAACAAAATCAAGCATACATATCAAGCCTTGCAACGCTAAATCAAGCGAGGCTCATAACCGAAGGACTGCCGAATACATGCGTAATATCGGAGAGTCCAGAATCTACATTGTACCCGAACTATCCACCGACAACGAACGATGGATAAACCCGGACTTCGGCAGCCCCGACCTGCAAACGCACTACGACCACATCAAACAAATGGTAAAGGAAAAGACTGGTCGTGCCATGCAGGAGAAAGAACGTGAGCGCAAAGGGAAGAACGGAAAAATCATAAAAGTGGCAGGGTGTTCACCCATCCGTGAGGGTGTGCTGCTTATCAAACCGGACACCACACTGGCAGACGTGAAGAAATTTGGCGAGGAATGTCAAAGACGCTGGGGCATCACTCCGCTTCAAATCTTCCTGCACAAGGACGAGGGGCATTGGCTGAACGGAAAGCCTGATGCAGAGGACAAAGAGAGTTTCCAAGTCGGTGAAAGATGGTTCAAGCCGAATTACCATGCACATATCGTATTCGACTGGATGAACCACGACACGGGCAAGAGCCAAAAGCTCAACGATGACGATATGATGGAAATGCAGACTTTGGCTTCTGACATCCTCTCCATGCAACGTGGGCAATCCAAAGCCGAGACAGGCAAGGAACATTTGGAAAGGAACGATTTCATCATTGAGAAACAGAAAGCCGAACTGCAACGTATAGATGAAACCAAACGACACAAGGAACAACAGGTAAGTCTTGCCGAACAGGAACTCAGACAGGTAAAATCAGAAATACGCACGGACAAACTAAAAAGCGTAGCCACCGATGCTGCCACCGCCATAGCAAGCGGAGTTGGTTCTCTTTTCGGAAGTGGAAAGCTGAAAGAACTGGAGCGAACTAACGAAAATTTGCACCAAGAGATTGCCGAACGAAACAAAGGTATTGACACCCTCAAAATCCAAATGCAGGAAATGCAAGAACGACATGACAAACAGATACGCAATCTTCAAGGAATACATAACCAAGAACTTGAAGCCAAAGACAGGGAAATATCACGATTGAACACCCTACTTGAAAAGGCATTCAAGTGGTTTCCGATGCTTAGAGAAATGTTGAGAATGGAACAACTATGTGCTGTCATTGGGTTTACTAAAGATATGATTGATTGTCTTTTGACAAAGAAAGAAGCCATCAGATGTAATGGAAAAATCTATTCCGAAGAGCATAGACGAAGATTTGAAATCAAAAACGACATCTTCAAGGTAGAGAAACATCCAACCGATGATAGCAAACTGGTACTGACTATAAATAGACAACCAATAAGCGAATGGTTCAAGGAACAAGTGGAGAAATTACGGCAAGGTTTACGCAACACTGCAGAAGAACCAAGAAAAAGTAAAGGATTTAGAATGTAAAATACTTTTGTTTTAGAGTGCGAAAGTACCATTTCCGACAACGGGAATGGTACTTTTTACTAATTTTATGAAGTCAACAAATAGTTTACTTGGATTCGGCTATGGCATAGTAGCGTTCTTCATGCAAGTCATCCGCATTTTGGTGAACAATTGCCACACGCGTAGTCTTATTTTCATAAGTTTCCACCACATCTGCACCTTCGGGAAGTGTCTTGAAATCAGACGCGGTTAGTGAAGACTTTTCGCCTAAATGCTTTCCCAACAGCCATTTCAATCCCTCTTCTTGCGCTTTGAGGTATTCTGCATCAGCAAGATGCGAAGAATTAGATACTTGTATTTTTATGAAACAAGTCTCATTGGCTTTTTGAGTATCTGTCAATAGAAACTCATAACGGGTATCAAGGACATTATATATACCATTAGTCTTAGGGTTGGCAAGTGCAAAACTTCCATTCTTCCAGTCCACCCCAAGGAAGTCACGTTCACGCATGACCTGAGTCGTTGAACACTCGTATATCAGCTTTCCATCTTTATAGCCTTTAAGACAAATCGGGAAATCTGTTTTCTCGTAAAAATAAGAACCCCACTGGGAAGTAAAACTTTCCTCCGTCCTGTTCCCATCTGTACTATATCTGTAAACGCAATAAGTATCAGGTAAAAGCGGAGAAGACATTTCAATCAGGTCATAGTATTTCAAGAAGTCTGGTGTGACGGGGAATGAGTATTCGTCTCTATGATTGAGTATTCTAAATGTCAGAAAATCAAAAGGAGCAGCCAACGGGGTGTCCAAATCCATAAATGGAACAAGTTGCACCATCTTCAACTTAAACTTAGCCTCTTCAGGCAGTTCTTCCGGTTTGGGAGTGACAGGAGGAATGTCATTTATGATTTTAAGAAGCTCATAAGCTATATTCGAGCCGTCAGCCGGTGGATTGGCAAATGTCGTTTTACGTACTTCCAACTCATATTCATGTCCGCGTACATAATCAAATCCCTGAATGCCGCCAAAGGCAAGATGGGAATATTCCAAATCACCATCTTCTTTCACAAGCATACACTCTACAGGAACTTCACTTCCCCATGGCATATACGTACCTGTTTCGGCAGACACATACATTTTTATTGTTTCCACTCTGTCTGTAAGTTCGTCTTCATCGCAACTCACCAAAAAGACGATGCTTGTCAGTGCCAATAAAACCGTTTTAATACATTTAGTCATCATCGTTTATCTATTAAAAGTCTTTGAAATCTGTTCACCCACACGTCTGAGAGCTCCCTTAATATCAGCATTTGCGCTGAATCCAAGCGTAGTATAAGCACCTTGACAGGAAACTAAAGGGCGGTCTGTATTGAAATCTATAAAATTGACTGTGACCACAGTTTCTTCTTGCCGGGCAGAGACCCCGAATTTGGCTATCAATAAAGCAGATTGTTCCTCCTGCGTCAAATCACCCATACGATACTGGCTCACCATAGTCAGGCCCGATTGTCCCACTGCATCGTACAATTGAATTTGATACTGCACGAGTTCGGGCGGCATCCTGTACGTGTCATTATCAATGACTGTAACATATTTGTATTTTGTCAAATCGGTATCTTGTGAAATCACCGATTTAGAAACCGTACAGCTTGCCAAAACCATTGACAAGAACATACTGAATAGAAAAATATACTTTTTCATCATTTATCATACGCAAGTTAATAAGCTATTAAAACAATTACAAAAATAGCGATAATATTCAGACTTCAATTCAATTACCACTATTTTTAACTTATAACTCACAACCTTGATATTTCTAAGGATTTGCCTCTCTTGTATTTGGAAAAGTGTTACAGTAGTAAACTGGTGTGAATAAGGGATGCTTGATTCATCTTAAATAATACAAAAACACCCAACTTTACATTTTTGGGTGTAAAATTGGGTGTTTGTTTTGCAATTTACTGATTTTCAGCGTTTATTGCGGAGAGACAGGGATTCGAACCCCGGGTACCTCGCAGTACAACGGTTTTCAAGACCGCCGCAATCGACCACTCTGCCACCTCTCCAAAACTCCTTTATCAGAAGTGCTTTCCGTTGAAAGCGGTGCAAAGGTACGAATCATTTTTAAATCTGCAAACATTCTGATATTTTTTTCGCGAATTAATCGTATTTTTGCAGTTCATTAGTAAGAACAGAAATATGATATACCCTCAAAACTTTGAGCAAAAGATAGGATTCGACCAGATAAGACAGTTACTAAAAGATAAGTGCCTCAGTACTTTAGGTGAAGAAAGAGTTACAGACATGAACTTTTCCGAGCAACATGAAGAGGTTGAGGAGAAATTAAACCAAGTAACAGAGTTTGTCCGCATCATCCAGGAAGAGGACGGATTTCCCGATCAATTTTTCTTTGATGTCCGTCCTTCGCTAAAACGTGTGCGAATAGAAGGAATGTATTTGGACGAACAAGAATTATTTGATCTACGCCGTTCATTAGAAACCATCCGTGACATTGTACGCTTTCTGCATCGGAATGAAGATGAAGAAGGAAACAATACCCCCTACCCCAGCCTGCAACGACTGGCAGGAGATATTGCCGTGTTCCCGCAACTGATAGGAAAAATAGACGGCATTCTTAACAAATATGGAAAAATCAAGGATAATGCCTCTACCGAATTAGCCCGCATACGTCGCGAACTTGCCAGTACGATGGGAAATATTTCCCGTTCATTAAACAGCATCCTGCGTAGTGCGCAGTCCGAAGGATACGTGGACAAAGATGTAGCTCCCACCATGCGTGACGGACGTCTGGTGATTCCAGTTGCCCCTGGACTCAAGCGAAAAATCAAAGGTATCGTACACGATGAATCTGCCAGCGGAAAAACTGTGTTTATAGAACCGGCGGAAGTGGTAGAAGCCAACAACCGCATCCGTGAACTCGAAGGTGATGAACGACGTGAGATCATTCGTATCCTTACCGAGTTCTCGAATATCCTTCGTCCATCTATTCCGGAAATTCTTCAATCATACGAATTTCTGGCAGAGATAGATTTTATCCGTGCGAAAAGTTACTTCGCCATACAGACCAATAGTCTGAAACCCACCGTAGAGAATGAGCAACTACTGGATTGGACAATGGCAGTGCATCCTTTATTACAACTTTCATTAGCCAAACATGGAAAGAAAGTCGTACCACTGGATATAGAGCTCGATCAAAAACAACGTATCCTTATTATATCCGGGCCGAATGCCGGAGGTAAGTCCGTCTGTTTGAAAACAGTCGGTTTGCTACAATATATGCTGCAATGCGGCATGCTGATTCCCTTGCACGAACGTAGTCATGCCGGTATATTCAGTAGCATCTTTATCGATATTGGTGATGAGCAATCTATTGAAGATGATTTGAGTACCTACTCTTCTCACTTGACCAATATGAAAATCATGATGAAGAGCTGTAACGAACGGAGCCTCATCCTGATTGACGAGTTCGGTGGAGGTACGGAGCCGCAAATCGGAGGTGCTATTGCCGAAGCTGTACTGAAACGTTTCAACCAGAAAGGAACATTCGGAGTCATCACTACCCACTACCAGAATCTGAAACATTTTGCCGAAGATCATGAAGGAGTAGTGAACGGAGCCATGCTTTACGACCGTCATCTCATGCAAGCACTTTTCCAATTACAAATCGGTAATCCGGGAAGTTCGTTCGCCGTAGAAATTGCACGAAAAATCGGACTACCGGAAGATGTCATCGCAGATGCTTCGGAAATCGTAGGAAGCGAATATATCAATGCAGACAAATACCTTCAGGACATTGTACGCGACAAGCGTTACTGGGAAGGGAAACGTCAAACCATCCGTCAACGGGAAAAGCACATGGAAGAAACCATTGCCCGTTACCAGACAGAGATGGAAGAATTGCAAAAATCCCGGAAAGAGATTATCCGGCAAGCAAAAGAAGAAGCGGAACGCATGCTTCAGGAATCCAATGCCCGCATTGAAAATACGATTCGTACAATAAAGGAAGCGCAAGCTGAAAAGGAAAAGACGCGCCAGGCACGTCAGGAACTGACAGACTTCCGTACTTCTCTGGATGCATTGGCATCTAAAGAGCATGAAGAGAAGATTGCAAAAAAAATGGAGAAACTAAAGGAAAAGCAAGAACGGAAGAAAAACAAGAAGAGTGAACCGAAAGCTGCAGTCTCTTCTCCATCAAGTGCCCCTAAAATAGTGCCGATTGCAATAGGAGAAAATGTAAAAATCAAAGGACAGACAAGCGTCGGCCAAGTGATGGAAATCAGTGGTAAAAATGCGACTGTTGCTTTTGGAAGCATAAAAACGACCGTAAAAATAGACCGTCTGGAACGTGCCAATCATACGCCCAAGACGGAAGGGATTGCAAAAAGCACTTTTGTCAGCAGCCAGACACACGATCAGATGTATGAAAAGAAGCTTAGCTTCAAACAGGACATTGATGTACGCGGAATGCGTGGGGATGAAGCCTTACAGGCAGTCACCTATTTTATTGATGACGCCATATTAGTCGGCATGGATCGTGTACGTATCCTTCACGGCACAGGAACGGGAATACTTCGTACACTTATCCGCCAATATCTGGCCACCGTACCGGGAGTCAGTCACTATTCCGACGAACATGTACAGTTTGGCGGTGCCGGAATCACAGTAGTCGATTTTGACTAACACGTAAACAAAACGTTCAAAGAACTTGTTCTCATTTAGAAAACCACTACCTTTGTTACAGTGGTTTTCTAAAACGAGAATAAAGCATGAAAAATAATCTGTTAAGCGAAAAGCTTATTTATACAGGAGAAAGTCTTACTCCTACCCATTTACATCTTTGTACTTACAATGCTACCGAGATGCAGGAAAGTTCTAGTGATACTTTTCAAGCCATCAAAGGTACGCTGAACAACGATCAAATCAACTGGCTACAGATACACGGAATGAAAAACACAGAAACTATCCGGGAAATTTGCAGTCATTTCGAAATAGACTTCCTTGTCTTACAAGATATATTGAATGCGGACCATCCGACCAAGATAGAAGAACATGATAAATACATTGTCCTGATCTTAAAGATATTCTATCCGAACGAACATAAAGAAGAAAATGAACTGGATGAACTGCTCCAACAGCAAGTCTGCCTTATCATAGGAAATAATTATGTACTGACTTTCCTCGAAAAAGAAACTGATTTCTTTGATGATGTCAGTTCTGCCTTGCGTAATGATGTTCTGAAGATACGCAGCCGTCAAACAGATTATCTACTTAGCGTACTGCTCAACAGCGTGATGGGAAACTACATTTCAACCATCTCTTCCATCGATGACGCACTCGAAGATTTGGAAGAAGAATTGCTAACCATCACCAGCGGAGACGACATCGGTATCCAGATTCAGGCATTACGACGCCAATATATGCTAATGAAAAAAGCAATCCTCCCCTTAAAAGAACAATATATAAAGCTATTGCGAGCAGAAAATCTGCTCATCCATAAAGTGAACCGCGCCTTTTTCAATGATGTAAACGACCACTTGCAATTTGTATTACAAACCATCGAAATCTGCCGGGAAACCCTTTCTTCATTAGTCGATCTATACATCTCCAACAATGACTTACGAATGAACGATATCATGAAAAGATTAACCATCGTATCCACCATCTTTATCCCTTTGACATTTCTGGTCGGAGTATGGGGAATGAATTACAAATGGATGCCGGAACTGGAATGGCAGTACGGGTATTTATTTGCCTGGATTATAATGGCAATTATCGGTATTATTGTATATTTGTACTTCAGAAAAAAGAAATGGTATTAACAAAAACACATCATCAGTCATGAAATCGATTAAAGAGCTATACAGGATAGGTACAGGACCTTCCAGTAGCCACACTATGGGACCGCGCAAAGCTGCCGAAATGTTTCTGGAACGTCATCCGGATGCTGCATCTTTTAAAGTAACCCTTTACGGCAGTTTAGCTGCTACAGGCAAAGGACACATGACGGATGTAGCCATTATAGATACCTTGCAACCCACCGCCCCGGTAGAAATTGTATGGCAACCCAAAGTCTTTCTACCGTTCCATCCCAACGGAATGACATTTGCAGCTCTGGACAGTAATGATAAAGTGCAGGAAAACTGGACTGTTTACAGTATTGGCGGCGGTACACTAGCAGAAAACAATGATAATCCAACCATTGAAAGCCCTGATGTATACGGTATGGAAAACATGACCGAAATACTCCAATGGTGTGAAGATACCGGAAAAAGTTATTGGGAATACGTAAAGGAATGTGAGGAAGAAGATATATGGGACTACCTGACTGAAGTATGGGCCACCATGAAAGATGCCATTCACCGTGGACTGGAAGCGGAAGGCGTACTGCCCGGTCCACTAAATCTTAGACGAAAAGCCTCCACCTATTATATACGTGCCACCGGATATAAACAATCCCTCCAATCCAGAGGACTCGTCTTCTCTTATGCTTTGGCGGTAAGTGAAGAAAATGCTTCCGGTGGAAAAATAGTAACCGCACCTACCTGTGGTTCTTGTGGAGTTATGCCTGCCGTACTTTATCATCTTCAAAAAAGCCGTGACTTTAGCGATATGCGCATTTTACGTGCGTTAGCCACTGCCGGTTTATTTGGCAACATCGTCAAATTCAACGCATCCATTTCCGGAGCAGAAGTAGGTTGTCAGGGAGAAGTAGGTGTTGCCTGCGCAATGGCTTCGGCTGCCGCCAATCAATTGTTCGGGGGCAGCCCTGCACAAATTGAGTATGCAGCAGAAATGGGCTTGGAACACCATTTGGGAATGACTTGCGACCCGGTATGCGGATTGGTACAAATTCCCTGTATCGAACGAAATGCATACGCCGCCGCACGTGCGCTGGATGCTAATCTTTATTCAGCTTTTACCGATGGCATGCACCGTGTCTCTTTCGACAAAGTAGTGCAAGTGATGAAACAGACCGGACATGACCTACCGTCACTCTATAAAGAAACAAGTGAAGGAGGATTGGCCAAAGATTACAAACAAATGTAATTATAAAAAGCAACGGACCATTCCTTTTATAGAAATAGTCCGTTGTCATTTTTATGATTAAAAGTTATTCAGTTGGCGGCCAATTCGTATCGTCTCCATTACTGATATCTTTTTCATGTATCAATCCGCCATCCTGCGTGAAATAAAGCGAGTAGCGCTGGCTACCTTGTTTCACCTGAATCACAGATTCCATCGGATTCTGTGGAAATGTCAACACATATACATCTGTCACTACCCACGCGTTATATTTAGAATCCATAAAAGCCGTATAAACAGCCGGCACCAACTGATCAATACTGTTCAGTTCATTTTCTGTCATCACCCAGTTGGCATTAGCATCAAACCAGACTTCCAATTCATCATTACTCACCCAACAGTCAGCTACATAATAAGCACCTTTCATCTCCCATTCTATATTCTGGGCAGCCGGATATACCTGTTTCAAGGCCTCCGTAATATTACTGGGAGGAACAAAAGTATCATCATCGTCATTATCACATGCGCCGAAAGAAAAGGCAGCCATAAGCAACACTACTACCCATGCGCTAAACTTAAATCTCCACATAGTTATCTTCTTGTTTAGGTCTATTTACTGCAACTAGTTAATCATCGGTCTTGATAAATTTTCCTTTCTTATCAAATTTGAAAGAAAGCCCGGTAGACAATTCAATCTCATACCCCTTGCGGTCACGTTCCACTTTTGTCACTCCTTCATTCACAAAATTATGCGCTTTCAGGTAGTTGACAGCAAATCCCGGAACAATACTAACAGGAACAGTCTGCCCTTTCTTAGCACTTACCTCTTCCCAGTTTCCCTTACTGTCAAAATCAATTTCCGTACCATCCATCAATACCACTTCATACTTGGTAGATTCCATCATATCCTTATCAATTTTGATATGGGCAACCTGTGGTTTTGTAAAATTACTATTGATAAAATTACGCGCCGGAAGCGGCAACTGATTCATGTCTTTAGTTATCACATCTTTTGCGAATGAAAACTGCACGGCTACCAGAGCCAGTACAAGTAGAGATAGAATTTTCTTCATAATCGTTATTCTTTTAGCGTTAATACTATACTTTATTCTATGCTACAAATAACGATACAGATTCCGGAAAGATTTAGGAATATTATGAGTTTGCTCTTTTTTTATATTCTTTAACCATCCTAAAAAACATAATCATCCTTCCATAATCTTCCATTCCCCAATTGTGCATCGTTCACTATCAAAACTGACAGCTATCTTTATAATCGGGAGCCCACACAAAGCAAAACGTTCGGGATAATTCTTCAAGTTAATCTGTTCCATCGCCCGATCCGCTCCTTTATCCAACTTCAATTCCATCACATACAATGTGGTTTCTGTACGAAGTACCATATCCACTCGTCCACGGGGAGTACGAACTTCTACATCCACATAATACCCCAATAAACTGAATATGATATAAAATATCTGCTGATAATGTCCCTCATATTTCGTATTATCGCACTGAGGTATGGTGGACAAGAACATTTGCAAACGACGCAATGCAGCATCTATATCCCCATTACGGATATCTCGAGAAAGATACGCCACCATAGTATTGGTTTCCGGTGCTTTACTAGCAACATAATATGGGAGAAGACTTTTCATTAAGCCTATTCTTACTTCCTTATTGGGGATATCCAATGTATATAAGTCCAATTCCTCATCATAGTCCTTTATCGTAATATAACCACTTTGATATAACAACGGAATAATGCTTGTCATCCTTTCTGTTGGTGCATCAAAATCCTCTACAGCGGCCTTTTTCTTCCCGATTTCGGAAGGTACTACGCCAAACTTATCCAGCATCTTTATCAGATATGTAGGCGTACCACTGCCAAACCAATAAGAACCAATCTTACCTTTTTCCATAGCTGTAAGCAGACTGAATGGATTGTATATGTCAGGCGACGGGTAAGTAAAGTGATACCCGTCATAATTTTCTTTCAGTTTCATCAAAGCTTCTTCTGGAGTAACCTCCAACTTCTTCGCCAACCCCTCCACATCTTCTTTCATTTGAGAACGTATTTCATCCTCACTAATACCACAGATGGCAGCATAAGGTTCATCCATACTAATATTCTCAATATTATTAAGTTCGCTGAATATACTGAGTTGGGAGAATTTGGTAATGCCAGTCAGAAACACATATCGCAGATAAGGATCACACGCTTTCAATGGACTGTAGAAGTTGCGCATGATGTTGCGCAATACATCAAGATTTTCCCGTTCATGCGCCACATCCAGCAAAGGAGCATCGTATTCGTCGATAAGTACGACCACTTTCTTACCTGTTTGTTGATAAGCACGCTTTATCAACCCCATCAAACGCTGATTGGGATTAATCTCCTCCTCTAACCTTCCATAAATTTCTTCGTAATTGAACAATTTCAAATTCAATTCTTGAAATAACTGTTCCTCATCTACATGTTTGGCGGTACTCATATCGAAATGTAGTACCGGGTACTCCATCCATTCTTTCTCCAGCTTCTCAATAGCCAACCCTCTGAACAGTTCTTTATGACCGGAAAAATAACTGTGTAACGTAGAAGTGAGCAATGACTTTCCAAAACGCCGTGGGCGACTTAAAAACATATAGTCAGACGCCGAATGTGTCATCCGGTAAACATATTCTGTTTTATCAATATAGAGGTAATTTCCCTCCCGTATCTTCGAGAATGTCTGTATCCCGATAGGATATAATCTTTGCAAATTTTCCATATCAATCATATATATATTATATATACATCACAAAGATAACAAGTAAATCCGAAAACAGGTATTATACAAGACATTATTATTTTTTCTTAAACAGACAAAAAGATAGCGTTAACCAACATCTCCCCTAAAAACAATATGCCAACGATCCTCACAGACAGCTGGCATATTTCACATATAGATACATATCAGTTTTTACACCGATATGAGGGCCAAGTTAAAAATATACCGCTGTACGATTTCTAACCTGCAAAATGTAGGGATTTCATGAGTTTATCATGAATCTAGGGACCTACATATTTCTTCATTTCAACATTTATCTTATACCATCCCAATGCATTACTACCACCCACTCTTTCGGTTGGTAAGTTCCGTGAAAACGGTGCGGAATCGTAGCAACCACCAAATCACAATTAGAAGCTAATACGGCTCTTAATTCCTTCAATAACATATCCATCCGAACAATTAAATGAAGATACTTCATCATACACCGTATCACCCGTACATACTGATAAATGCACATATCCTCTCCCCGTCTTATCTCACTCAGTGTACTGGGAGAGATAGCAAATTCGCTGGAAAAGAAACTGTTACTGAAAATACGATCCGTTCCCATTAAAGCCAATACCAAATTGCTTAAAAACTCGTATGGTTTCTGTTTTTCTTTTGCCATGTCATTCTATGATTAATAATTTATAATATTTCAGTTTTTATTACTTTATCAAACATTGTCCACATAGGGAAACAATCAGCGATTCACTGCTAAAATCAACTGTCACTGACACTATTCGCAAAAAAGCATATTGCGTGAGCTTCCTGCATTTTTTCGAGCATATAAATTTTCGTCCCTAAAAAAACAACAAGAGTTTATCGTCTGGATACAAGCAAGTTATAAATCTCATACACCTCTTTTTTCCCCCACCAACGTGCCCTCCTTTCAAAAGGCCAAAAGGACATAAGGACAAAAATCCCCTATGGTACTATAAAAATTCCAATGCCAACGACGAAGCCTATTAGTTGGGAGAGGAATTCCAGAAAGGAGCTCCTTTATTTCCCCGAAATTCGTACAATAATCTTACCTTATTGTCGAATGATTGTGTTACTGAAGACGGAAGCAAACGCGAACAAGATGTCGCTCTTCTTTCCAAGCACAGCCCTTTCACTAAATAATCCTGACAATATAGGTAATTTCGTTCAAGAGTTGCCCAATCATTTCATGACAGACAAAACGATTCAGGTTGGCGCAATACACGATTTCAATATTCGTAAGGTTACACGTCTACAAAATCACTTAACATAATAAAAATCAGCAATATACCTCATGATTCTTATACTAAGATGAATAATAACAGTCATATATGTCCTTTTTGTCCTTTTGTCCTTTTGGAGAACTGGAAAAACATCGGGAGATTTGAAAAAAACATCTCAATAATTGAAATCAAACATTGGGATATTTCGATACAAATCTCCCAATGTTTTTTCTTTATATTTGTGTATCTAAATACATCACTATACGTAAAATCAGGAAATATCAACGATCTTCACAGACAGTTGATATAGTGGGAAATTCACATCGGCTTTAACCTCCGATGTCAGGGCGTAGATTAGAAATGCGCCGTCGCGCTATTTCTAATCCACAATGTAGGAGCTTCATGCTGTAAACAGCATGAAGCTAGGGACCTACATTTTTCTTCATCTCACATACGAAACACTCACGTGTTTATTACATCTCAACATTTTCAACATTTATTATATATACCCAAATTGTTTAAGAAAAATCATCTCAAACACTGACCATCATTATCTCTATACCAATCCTTAATAGCTTCTTCAAATGTATAATGAAACTTATACCCCGAATCAGCCAGTTTCTTTCCACATATATTAGTAGAGATCATTAACTTCTTCACACGAGCCGGACAAATACCTAGTGCCTTTCCCCCTAACGGACCGACAATACTTGCAACTGTCATTAGAAGACTTCCCGGCACCTTGACAATGGTACGTTGTAATCCCGTAGCCTTTTTCATCGTTTCTACTATTTGCTCGATAGTAAAAGCCGGTTCAAATGTACAGTTATATAACTCTACTCCTTCGCTATGATTCTCCAACCGGTAAAGCATAAAGCGAACCAATTCTTTCACATAAATGCAAGCTTTAATCGTATCTTTACGACCCGGATAGAAGAACTTACCACCACGGATCCCCCAATACAAACGGGTAAAGTTACCATTTTCCCCTTTACCGAATACCACACCCGGACGAACAATAGTAAGTTGTCGTTCGTTCGACCTTTTTGCCTGCCAAATCGTATGTATTTTTTCAGCCACTAACTTAGAAATTCCATAAGGCGTGTTCGGTGTGGGAAGCGTATCTTCTGTTTTCAAATCTTCTGCTGCACCATAAGGAGCTATGGAACTGGTAAAAACTATTTTCTTTATTCCGAACTTCTCTGCAAAAGCGCATACATTCTCTGCACCACGAATATTCGTCTCAAAATAAGCCTGATCCGGATGCCCCGGAGTACGATGAACGGCTGCAAAGTTAAAGATGACGTCTTCGGAAGTGGGAGTAAAAGTAAGGTGTTCTATAGACTTGCGGACATCACACTCTACAAATACAGACTGCAATACCTGCTCTTCTTTCAGTGGACTCACATAGTTTTTTACGGTAAGTAATGGAGTACCGGGCTTCACAATATCAAGATTGTATACTTGAGCATCAGGATACTGTTGTTTTATTAAAATTGTAAGATGTGTACCAATAAACCCCGTGCCACCTATTATTATATAATTCATAGTAATTCCTTATATTGTTTTTTTAAATTCAAGATTTCTTTCTCAATGGTGAAATTTTCGACAATCCGTTGATGAGCCGTCTCCGCGAAATCATTTCTTTTTTTATCATCTGACAACAATTCATCTATCGCCTTAGCATATTCTGCAACATTCCTATTGGGGACCTCTAAACCCGTAACTTCATGAAGTGATACCCAATTAACTCCCGAGCCTTCTATCGTATATGTTACAGGAACAGCATTACAATACATTGCTTCTGCTAATGTCAAGCCAAAACCTTCTGCTTTTGTATAAGAAGGAAATGCAAAAATGTCAGCTGCATGATAATAACATTTCTTCTCCTGATCGGATAGTCTACCCACAAATTCAACCCTATTTGATTTACAAATAGCTTTCATTTCATCAGTTATTGGTCCCACTCCTCCTATAAAAATATAGCAATCATTCTTTATCAGCTGTTCAGCCTCAATCAAATCCTGGATTCCTTTATGAAGAACATGCCTGCCAATAAAGAAAACAATTTTTCGCCCTTTCGCTTTATCTTTTATTCTTTGTATGATTTCTATATCTCCAGTATTTACATTTAACTTTTGAATATCTATAGCACTTGGAAGAATAGTTGTTTTATTTCTAAATGGGAATAAAGTTTTGGACGAATCGCGATAATTAGGTGATGTAGGTGCAATCAGATCCGCTCTTTTTAGCAATATTGTTTCAAAAGGCTTAATAAAAGGATATATCTTCTTTTGCTTTGTTATATCAAGATGCCATTGTACATATAATTTCGTGGTTCTTGGTATAATGGGAAGAAGAAGTGCTGTTACAAAAGGATTAGGATAATGAAAATGAATCACATCCGGCTTCCACGTTTTAATAACCTTATATAAATGGCCCCAATATGAAAAAGACAAATCTTGCCTAGCTACACTAAGAAAAACTCCCGGTTTTATTATTTGAATCCCATTGGTTTCTTGAACTTTTGTTTCTTTATCCTCACTGAAACAAATAACTTTTACTTCATATTCATCTTTCAAACCTTCAGATAAGTACTGGCATGTTTGTTCTATACCACCTATATGCGGTGTATAGTAATTTGATATTTGTAGAACTCTTTTCTTCATTAAGAAAACTTTAATATGACAAGACGAGATTTACGAGATCCAATAACGTTTTTCCTTCACTAGTCCCTATTTTTAATGATTTCTGTACCCCGGCATTCTGACCGGCTTCTATATCACTATCACTATCACCTATCATATAGGATTGTGACAAATTTATATTAAAGTCTTTAGCTGCCTGTAAAAATAGTCCCGGCTTCGGTTTCCTACAATTACAGTCACACTTATATTCAGGTCGTTCACCTTCAAACCCCTTGTCCGTGTGATGAGGACATACATATATTGCATCAACAAAAGCCCCCTTTTTCCCAAGTTCCGTTTCCATTTTGTCATGAATAGTCTGCAATTCTTCAAAAGTACAATCACCACGAGCAATCACAGGCTGATTAGTTACAACAATAGCCAGATAGCCTGATTTATTTATTAATTTAATTGCATCCGTCACATCCTGTATCAGTTCAAACTGCTCCGGATTGGTAACAAACCCTGCCAATTTATTTATCGTTCCATCTCTATCAAGAAATATAGCTTTCTGCTTATTTTTGAGATTTCTTGCATATACCAACCCTTTCAACATATCAGTTTCAGCCTCATGAAAACGATCAGGAGTACCCATATCTTTAACATATTCAGGGGTATCATAAGCATATATTCTACCACTTTTGATATTAGGTTTCAGCACATCACGATCTAAATCTATCTTGTTGGGATTCTCAGGGTGACGAGGAGTAAAATTCTTCATTGTTTCTTTTAGAAGTTCAGGAGAAACAATTTCGACTCCAGCATTCACTCTGTTCTTATAGTATAATCTCTCATCCTCTTTATTCATCCAGCGGATTACTTTATGAGTATCTTCCGGCATACCTCCCACCTCCTTTGGCGACATAATCTCTGTCACCAACAAAGAACTATCATAAGGATGCCCGTTAGGATGAGATATTAAACTAGCCCATGCCTTATGTGCCTTGTGAAATGCAATAAAACGGTTGAAATTCACATCTATTATAACATCGCCACAAAGCAATAAGAAATCGTCTGTCAATTGTGGCATCATAAACAATGCTCCAGCGGTCCCCAGTGGATGTTCTTCTACAAAATACTCTATATTTACTCCCCATTTTGCCCCATCTCCAAAATATTCCTGAATAACTTCTCCCAAGTGACCTATAACAAGAATAATATCGGTGAGTCCACAAACTTTAAGATTCTCTATCTGATGTTCAAGGATAGGTTTACCACATATTTTAATCATGGGTTTAGGTATATCAGCCGCAACTGTTGCAATACGGGTACCTTTTCCACCAGCCATTATTACTACCTTCATATATTTAATTCTAAAAATTATTCTTTTCCAAAAAACGTATCTTCCAGCATCAGACAGAGGCAATGATAAACAGGCAAATGTAATTCCTGTATCTTATAGGTTTCTGTCTCCGGAACTTGAATACAGGTATCAGATATCTCTGATAATTTACTATCTTTCTCACCCGTCAGTCCAATTACTTTCATCCCTTTAGCTTTTGCAACAGTCGCTGCATACAGTATATTTCTACTATTCCCGGAAGTAGAAATACCAAGAAACACATCACTTTTCCTTCCATATCCATTTACTTGCTGTGCAAAACAAAGTAAAGGTTCACAGTCGTTCAGATATGCAGTAGTTAGAGCTAAATGACCATCTAAAGCAATAGCAGGGAGCGCACCCTGTAGATTCTCACTCAACACTCTCCCCAGCTCTTTATTAACAGTAATCAATGCATCCGAATACTCCGCTTCCAATTTTCTAGGATTAACAAAGCCCTTCATCAATTCCCCAACGATATGTTCCGCATCAGCAGCAGAGCCACCATTTCCTGCCACTAAAAGTTTTCCATCATTAGTATAAGACTCCTCAAGGATTTGATACGCTTCAACAATACAATCCTTAGCAACAATCAATTGAGGGTATCTCAAAATAAGAAGGTCTATGTATTGGTATAGTCTTGTTTCTAAAATTTTCATCGGTTATACTATAAATTATTCATCGAATGCACGTTATCTGTAGAATAAATTTTCCAGCCGTGAGCACCTCCGTCACTAAACTGGAACGGCATAACAAAGCCACTCATTTTTTTAAGAGCCTCAATAACCTCTTTCTTACGAGTCGGCTCAACAATAAACATTATAAATCCGCCACCGCCAGCACCAGATATTTTACCTGCTTTTGCACCAGCTTCCATAGCCACATCCATTACTTCTTGGATTACAGGATTCGTTATATGAGATGCCATTTTCTTTTTATTCTCCCAGCCCTCACGAAGTATATCTGCAAAACTATCTATATCGCCTTTTAAAAGAGCAAGTTTCATATCCCTCGCACTCTGCTTTATTCTATGCATAGCTTCTATTGCGGCACTATTACCTTGCGAAGTATTTTTCTTCTGCTCATCAATTATAGCGGCACTACTACGAGAAGCACCAGTAAAATAAAGAATCATAGAAGCTTCAAGTTCATCTATTATCCACCGTTTTATTTTCAAAGGGTTAACAATAACCAGATCATTCTGAAGAAACTCCATATAGTTAAACCCTCCAAATGCAGCAGCATACTGATCCTGCCTACCTCCAGATAACCCTAAATCTTTACGCTCAATTTCATACGCAAGACGAGACAACTCATAATCCCCAAGAGGTAAGCTAAACCATTCCACAAATGCCTTCAACACACATACGACCATTGTTGACGACGTGCCAAGACCCGAACCTGCCGGCGCATCGTTATAGGTTGTAATTTTGAAAGACTTCGCATCAAGACCGTAATCTCTCATTATTCTATTATAAACACCTTTGACAAGACTCGCTTCACCATCAATATCCAAACATTTTGCTAATGGATAGATTTTATGGCAACACACATCATATGAATTGATTACGATTTTGTTGTCATTCGTTTCTTCTATGGTACAATATGCATAGAGATTAATAGTTGCATTCAATATCAGCCCTCCATAAATATCACTATATGGTGAAACATCCGAACCGCCACCAGCTAAACCTAAACGTAATGGAGCTTTACTTCTTATTTTCATTTTAGAATATGTTTTGTTATGGTCATTTTACAAATACAAAATTCTGTAAGTCCTTACAATAAAATTCCTTCATAAACATTTAATAACACTTTAATATGCTCCTCCATTGAATATTTTTGTGAAGTAGATATATCTAAAATATTATTTTGAAGTTTAATTATATCAGTTTGCTCATATTTACAAATACACTCTTTCAATGATTCTAAATTTCCACTCTCAAATATGTAACCAGTCTTTCCTTCCTCTATTTGTTCACTAGCTGCACACCTATCTGGGACAATACATGGAATACCATAAGATTTCATTTCTGCAACAACCAAGCCAAAAGTTTCATACCATCTAGACGTAAAAATAAAAGCCTTAGCACTTTGATAATAATATTTTTTATCTTCACCTGATACCCAACCCGCAAATTCTATAGTAGGATATTTCTGTCGATAGCTCTCTAGTAGATAGCCATCACCTAACACACAACCTTTCAATCCTAACTGAGATATAGCATCACAAAATAAATCTAATCCTTTTTCTAAGGAAAGACGAGCAATAAATAAATATGTTTCATTTTTTTCTATTGATACATATTCAGTTGTAAATTTTGTCTCTATTGGATTATTTATTCGAATATTACTAACTTTCTCATGCCAATCACTTTCATTAAAAATTCGAGAAGATAAATCTGATATAGAAATACATGTTAAATTATTCATCTTTCGAACTACTCTATTTTGAATGAACTGCCTTATACACCTCCAAACTTTTTGCGAATAACTTCTTGCATCACAATTACATACTAGACAAGATAAACTTAAAGGATTAAGAGAACAAATCTTTTGCTTCTGATAATTAAAAAAACCACCATTAGGACAATATAGAAAAAAATCATGTAGTGTTAGAACTGAATGAAACCCCATCTTATTGGTAGCATATAAAACAGAGGGAGATAAAGACTTACTCCATGAGTGAAAATGGATAATCGTTTCTTTATTATTTAGTGCACTCAATAAATTTAAAAATAGATTATATGCTTTCTTATTCCATAAACCTTGACAAAAAGCATACAGTCTATTCTTTTCGTGTAAAATATCAGATATACCCAAGCAGACAACCTCTATCCCAAGTTCTACAAGCCCGACATCTATAGGACCTACTCCAGAAAATAATATAACTCGATATCCTTTTTTTTTTAAAGCTTTTGCCGTTGATAACGCAACCCAACCTGCGCCTCCATTGACGTAAGCATAATCGTTAACTATCACTACTGTGCCTAACATACTATTATTTTTTATAAATATTTAGTTTACCAATAGATTTCTGACAAATCATAGAAGACATTTTCTCTGCTGGATCAAACTCAATGAAACGTAATTCCTGATTTACATACAATCCTTTACTTTTTAAATCTTTAGATATACAAGAGTTTGCACCAATAATTATAGAATCTGCAATTTTAACCCCGCAGCATATAATACATCTTGAACTGATATTTACATTATTTCCAATAGAAACACTACCATCAATTCGGTGTCTCCCCTTTCCTGAGTCTTCCAAATAGAACGAATGAGTCCAAACTTGAGTTCCAACTCCAGCAAAAAGAGTATTATCTCCTATTTTTATATTGTCAGTAACATCAAAAAGATGAGCGACTTGAATAGAAGCATATTTTCCTAATACAAAAGTAACATCATGAAAAGAGTAACCTGAAGAAGTAATTTTATTTTGCATATAAATCATTGATTCTTCTCTCAATTCCAAACTAAAATTACCTCTAATAAAGTTTAAATTTCCGATCATTGCACTCTCGGACATTTTAAGGCAAGGACATTTAATGAAATTAAAATGTCCAATCTTACAACCATCTAATAAAGATATATCTTTTACTAGCACAATTGAGAACCCTATTTTTATTCTTTTTTTGAAGGTTTTAAAAAAGAAAAAATTAAGAATAAATGAAGGCAACAGAAAAAACATCACAGATCTTATAAATAGTTTCATTTCAGCTGTAATTTTTTATGTAAATAGTAATAGAAAAAAGAAAAGAAAACAACTCCATATAAAGTATAATGCCCCCCTCTAACTCCCATACTTATAAAAAGAAAGATCATACATTTACTCATTACATTTGCAGGGTTATAAAATTTAATGAGAAAAACAAAAAACAAGAATAGTCCTAAGTAGCCAAATTCTGAATAAATTCTAATCAACAAAGAATAAGCATCAGTTTTATTAGAACCATACTTTGGATCGTCTGATTGATATACACGTTCATAATTTAGTTCATGACTGCCCAATCCCGTACCTGTCATCCGCATAGGTGCTTGAGAAGCAACCCACAAATTAGATAAAATAGAATAAGAGCTTAAATTTAGCATTTCAAAATCATTAGGAGAAAAATTATCAGCTTTTGGAATCGTTTGAATAAATTTTGTTTTCATTACTAAAAATAGATCATTTCCATTATCCGACAACACCTGTGTAGAAGTTATAAACGAATAAAACACAAAAACAACTATACCCATAAGTAAATAACGTATAGATTTAAAAGATGTATAACACCAAGTTACAAATATCAAGAGAAAAGCAGTATAAGCAATAGTTGTAAATGTTAATAACTCAACGACTAATACAATAAGAGAGAGACGAATATGAGTCAAAAAAAAATTCCGAGAAAAAACAATATACGCCACTGCTGGTATTAAGAATGTCCCCAAATTCCCTGCCTCTTGAAAAATCGAATGAATACGCATAACTCTCCCATCTGGAACAAATGCATTCGGAAATATATCTATACCAATAAACAAACATATAATGAATTGAATGATTCCCAAGACAGAGACATAGTAAGAGATACGTATATATTTATTCCATAAAGCATCTAAATTGGTGCGATTCAATATAAAAAATTGTCGATATATAAACACACAGAAAAAAAGAAGAGTATACTGTTGAATAAACTTTGCTAGAGAATATCCATTGAATAATAATAGAGGTATTGTATATGAACCCAAAAGAAAGAAAAAAACAATAATTCCCTTACAATTGTATATTTGCCCCTTTTTGAACGTTAGTAATAAGAAAAAAAAGAGAATCAGCATTATAACCTCTCCATATTTTCCACATACTATACCACATAATATCAGCCATTGACTGAAAGAAACAAAATTTATTCTCATAAAATGATATTACATTCTATACTTATCATATCTTAATCCATTGTTCTGGCAAAATATCCGGTGTTACTATTTTATTAAACCAACGTTTGGGTGCTATTACTATTTTATCTGAATTTTCATTTAGCCATGCTCCCCACCAACTATACGTACTATTAGCTATAACATTATGTTTTGCGCAAGACATCAATTGCATATCTAAATAATTTTGTTTTCCAGAAGTTGGATTCCAATCACATAATGTATAGTCTAAATCAGTAAAATTCTCAATTACCCAGTCTTTATTATCAGTAAACACATAAAAAACTGGATTTTGAACATGCATACGTATATAGTCTATAGCCAATCTATAATAATCTATCGTACAAGTATTTTTCCATATTCTATTTTGTTGATAATCTGCTCCTTTCCGCACATGAATAGCGACAGAATTTTCAGACAGCATTTGTTGAGCAGTTTTCACATTCTTATCATCCACAAAACTTCTATATTGAAAACATTTTTGTATTTCTTGTCGCACATCCATAAAATATTTTTCCGATTGCCACAAACCTATTAAACACAAATCTTGATTTGTTTCTAACTTAGTAAAGAGTTTATCATCATATTTAAATCGATAGTTTACATAATATCTCCCCCCAAATAAATTAGAACAGTGTATTACAATCTTATCTAAAAACGTTTTTTTAGAAGCTCTTTTAAATTGCAAAGACTCACGATATTGAATATTTGGAAAAACATCCATCAAAGTCGTTGTTTCAAAAGACCATTCAGGTACATAGCTCTTTTCATCAAAATAGACATCAATACCTTTTACTTCTAATGCTTTATATAAAGCATAATGAAACATTCTATTTGCCAATCCCGCATTTGAATATACAACTATCATATTATTTCAATTTTGAATTAAACATATCTATTGCCGCCCCCATTGCAGCATCCATATTATAATATTCCCATTCAGCAAATCGCCCTAACAAATAAAGTCCTTGCTTCTCTAAAATATTCTTCAAGTTTAGTATCATCTCTCTGGTTAAAGTATCTTGAATAGGATAAGTATATTTTGTATAAGTATGAGTAAGATACCGTGGAGAAAAAGGAATTTTTTCTAGATTTTTTAAAATATCTTCCTTAGAAATATGATCTGTAAATTCTACAACACCAGTCAATACCCCAGGTGTATTATTTGCTTCTGAAAAGTTTCCTGTACATATAATACGATGTGCCTGATACTCTCTTGATGGTAAATAAATCCAGCTATATGGATTTTTCTCTATTTCACAGAAAACTGATGTTGTCCCATGATATTCCAACTTCTCAATCATAGATTCAAAACTTGAAATATCCACTACATTATTAAGAAGTACAGGTAAATCTTTTATATTACCACAAAATATGACCTGATCAAAACAATCATTATTAACCAACCAACATTCATTTCTTTTCTCTAGACTAACCACTTGTGTATTATATCGTATATCCAATTCTTCCGCCAACTTATTAGCCAAAAATTGGGATCCGCCATATCGAGGATAGAAAAAAGTACTATGGACAAAATTCTTCTCTTCTAAATGAATAAAATTATTATATAATATTTCTTTTAAAGTTGGCATGGGGAGTTTACCTTCCAACCAAGACAAAGGAACCGTTGTTAAGTCTCTTTTCCATATTTTCTCATTATAGGGTTGAAAATACTCTCTATAAAGCATTGCTCCAAAACGAAAATATAAAAATTCTGCAAAATTGGTAGGTTCACCTTTTGTATCCCCATTTTTAATCATCCCCTGCAAATTATCGATAAATTCGTCTAACAAAACTGGTGTAAATTGATAAGCATGATTTTCTACTGGAT
The DNA here is from genome assembly GCF_019129155.2 of Bacteroides sp. MSK.18.37. Lineage (NCBI taxonomy): Bacteria > Pseudomonadati > Bacteroidota > Bacteroidia > Bacteroidales > Bacteroidaceae > Bacteroides > Bacteroides sp. MSK.18.37. The sequence goes on from NZ_JAHOIB020000001.1 coordinate 31,706, forward strand.
AATTAATTAATCTACGATCCGGCATAGAAACAACGGAATTCCGATCTGCTTTTGAGAAATCCTTTTCTTTATCAAAGATACTCTCAAACCATTCCAATACATCTTTCCGCTTGGTATTAAATACATGTCCCCCCACTTTATGATACAAACATCCATTTATATTATCACACTTGATCAAACCACCAGGTTTATCCTCTTTTTCAATAACAGTTACTTTGTTTCCACCATCAACTAATAGACGTGCAATAGATAAACCCGAGACTCCAGCCCCAATAACTACAATTTTTTTCATCTTACATTAAATCTTGAATATATTTTTCCAATTGATCCACAGCATATTCCGTTCGACAATTTTGCATAGCATAAGCTCTACCTTGACGTGAGTATTCTTTATATAGTTCAGTATTATTTAATAAAAGATCTATACTTTTATGCATCTGAGATATTGATTCAACAATAATGCCTCCTGGCAACAATCTTGTATTTCCAACATTGGTACTCACAAATGGAACTCCTTTTGCCATTGCCTCAATAATCGAAATAGAAAATTCTTCAAAAAGACTTCCTACCAAATATAAAGTTGCATTTGACAATATATCCGGAATATCTTCTCGAGCAACTTCAGATAAAAAGAACACATCTTTTTTACCATAAATCTTTTCTAATTCTAAATTATAAGCTATTAATTCTGTGAGATATTCTAAAGACCCCTTCCCTATAAATATAATTGAGATATCATCATTTACAGATTTATAGAATTCTAGTAAAATTCCTTTTTGATTTTTATAAGGAAAATAATTTGCAATGCTCAGACAATAACGTTTATTAGCTAGCTGGACATATTTAAAAAGCGGATTCTCACGGTTGAAATTCCTAAAAAAAACATCATCCGCTGCATTCCTTAAGATTTTTACCCTTTTAGCATATTTTTCCAAAGTCTTTTTACTACTATCAACTTCTGATAGACAAAGACATAAATCATATAAAGACAGATATTTTCTCAAATAGACAAAATAAAATAAGCGATATTTAAAAGCTTTCAATATCCTGCCTAAAGAATCTAATAATTTGTTTCTTTCAAATTTTAATGGATATTGAAAAAGGCCACCAAAACCATGAACGTGCAGTATTTTAATAACATCTTTCAAATCTACTAAAATAGGATATAGACATCGAGAGGTCAATGCCTCCGGACATTCATTTACAAGTATATCTACATTAGCCTGTTGAATATAATTTTTAAACTCTGTAATTTCCCCTGATATAAATTTCAGTCTAGTAGTATGTATTTCAAATCTCACAATATCAACGCCATTAAAAGATTCTCTAGCAAGTAATGAACCATATTTAATAGTTACCACTGTTACTTTATACCCTTTTTGTGCTAATCCTTCACAAAGATATCGACTTACAGCTGGCACTCCCCCAGTTCTTGGATAATAGTCATCTGTTGTTAGAAGAAGATGTTTCATTATTTATCATTCAATTTCATTTAACTTTAAATCTCTACTTATATCCAACAAGTTCATTCAATAGATGTATCCATTGCAAACCTATATTTTCAATACTAAATTTTCGACTACTCTCTAAAGCTTGAACTGCGTATTTATCTTGATTTTTCCCTTGCATAAATTCAATCATCTTTGTTGCATATAAAATTTCGTCTTTTGCCGGAATAATAAAACCGTTATAATCACTCTCTATGATATCGTGCAAAGAACTAAAAGTATTAAAAACAAAAGGAACACAAGCATTTTGTAAGGCTTCGGTCAAGGTCATTCCAAATCCTTCAAAATTAGAAGTCATCATAAATATCTTCGACTCTTGATATAACTTTTGAGGATTCTTACTCCTCCCTACATAACAAACATTTTTCAACTCAAGCTGGCTCATATAATCCAAAATCAACTTCTCATCTCTCCCGTAACCAGCCAATACTAACTTCCAATCAAATATTTGATAATCCTCAATACGTTTCCATATACGCAATGCAGAACAAATATTTTTATGACTTTCTTGCAACCTAGAAATAATTAAAACCTGCTTTTTTTTCTGTGAAATAACATTTATATCCAAACTCTCATCAAAGGATAGAGGATTAGAAATAGAAATCAATTTATGAGTATCAGTCACTCCATAAAGATTTATAAAATCGTTCATGAAGTTTTGGGATAAAAGCACAAAACGATCGCATAATTCGTAATTTTTTTTCCTCACATAAACATCAGGCGTATAACCTGTAAAAAGCTTATAAACAACATTTTTCAGTTTTCCTTTTATGGTCAGTTTGTTATATTTAAAATAGTCAGGAGATAAATGAAAACAATTAATAATTTTACAACTACCAATATTTATCAATTCCCTATATATCATTTCTAAACGCCAATGATACTGATCTTGATTAATAACTACGTCAATCTCATTCTTTTCAACAAAAGAAAGAACCTCGATTTTAAATTCTTTGCAACCCTGCCGTTTTAAATCTACTTTCAGCTTATATTGCTTTTCGATTTTAGGATAATCATTTTGATAATAAATAAAATAACAACCAATACCCCTTTTCGTAAGATATTTAGACAAGCAATAAGTAACTCGTTCTATTCCTCCTAACGAGGGATCCAACGATTCTTCAACAAAAAGTACATTCATAGGATAAAATCATTTTTTATCAAAAAACACATTGATCACAAAACAGACATTTAACAACATAAATTATTTGCAAAACATTTTCATCATTCTTTCAATCATAAACAATCACTTATCCCCTCCTAACTGCAATGATTTTTCCAAGTAAGATTTTGATTGATTACGGAGCAGTTCCAGTGTGCTATAAACTTGTTTATAGTCTATAGGGCGCAATTCACCTATAGCTTGATAATCTTCAATGATTCTTCCACATAATCCTAATAAGCTTAATATAGAATCAGTCCGCTCACGTCCTCGTTGAGGAGGAATACAAATAAATTGTTTTTTATATAATATCGAAAAAGCAGTACCATGAAAAGAATTAGTAATAACAAAAGAAGCTTTACTGAAATAACCTAGAAATTCTTGCGGACCGCCACTATAGTACTGTATTGCCGATTTTGGTATATTTTTATGAGGAGAGAATAAGAAACATATCATTTTCTTATTCAAACGCCGAGATATATCCTGTGCCTTTTCAAAAAAGTGAGGAGTCTCACCAAAAGAATAAGTCATTACATAATCTGATTCTATCGGAAGCCTTTCTATTTTTTTCCATTGAACATCTTCCAATAAAAAAATAGGATCAAGGACTAACTGGTTAGTTACCCCCTTCAAATTCATAAAATCAGATAACCCCTTTTCTCGAACTGATATATGATCGAAATTAGTCAACAAACTACAAAAACAATGAACTTTGTCGCTTTCTACACTATTATCTCCAGTACTAGCTGCATATGAAATTCTATTAATACTCTTTTTAATACCCTCGGCAAAATATAAAGGGATATACCCTCCCGTTAACTTTTCATTCCATATTTGATCACTACCACAAATAATTGTGTCCAAGCCCAGCTGATTAATCTGTTCTATAGATTCAATATAATCTGTTTTCCTCAGTATATTATTTAAAAAGTCTTCAAAACGAGTCCATTTGACCATTCGACAAAAATTTCTATGAGTACGATAATTCTTCGCAGCTTTCAAAAATGAAAACAACAAATTATTATTAGATCTATAATATTTTACAAACTGCCTAAATGTAAACTTTCGATGATTGTCATAAATAAAAGGTAATCGATAATCAATAATTACAGCATCGTATCCATTATTATTCAACCACGTACTAAGTGCGTAAGCTTGTAACATAGCCCCATAGTTATGAGCATAATGAAATGTCAAGATTCCTATCTTCATAATAATACTTCTTTTTCAGAAATATGAAATTTTATATAATTAATTTAGTCATTTCGCAGCTTTCTCACATCTTCTACCAAAATTTTTGTAAACTTCCTACGTCCTATAACATTCATCATATCAGCATTAAAATAATACTTAATATCTTGAAATCTAGCATCACGGGTATAGTCTAGGAATGGAATATTAGCTTTATTGGCATTACGAATATTAGAAAAAAGAACTTTATCCAAAAATCGATCACTAAGACGTAAATTCATATGGTGACTAATAGGAGTACATACCAATATAGGACGTAACCCTTGAGAAATACAAAAATCTATCATACCTTCTAGAATTTTACTCGTTTGCTTGAATTTATCAGCAAGAGTATCAGTGATTTCATCAGTTAAAGTATCTTTCAAACCAAATTGAGAGCACCAATCAGCACAACGCCTCTCAGCATCTTTATCCACTTGCAGTTCGTCATGGGGATTTTGGTTATAGGAATACATATCAACAAAACGTCTATTAAGTGAATGCCAAATATCTCTTACAGTCCGTTTGGGATGGAAAAATATAGGAAAAATAACCTCCTTAAAATATTTCCAATAAGAATATTCCGAACCAAGATACTCTTTTTTAAGAAACTTAATATAGCGATCTGCATCATATAAACCTGTGCCGACCTCTGCAAAGCAGAGGTGGGCACATATTAAAAATATGTGCCCACCTCGTTTCGTAAAGCGAGCATTTTGACGTAACATTTTATCGGTATAATAGAAGAACTGGGAAGCAAAACCTAAATTATAACCGTTCATATCGGTTCCAGAAAAATCTATACCAAAACGGCAATAGGCAGAGCCGAAGGCCAATGCATCCCACTGTCCTTGTTCCACTTGCTTTATGTGATATTCCTGTGTGTTACGAACTACTACATGAGTATAGTAGTAATTGACCACTAAAAGTAATATCAAATTTACTGTTACAATCAATATAAAGGCAATCATAAATTATAGTTTTATATTTTGACCTACAATATTATTTGAATTATCCGACACTAAATAAGCAATCCAGTCGGACACTAAAAATATGTCTAAATTATCATTCAGTATTACACTATTTACAAATATACTTCTAGGAGCATACATCTTACCCAGCCCAGCTACAAGTCCAGTGATAGCATAATAAGCCATTCTATCTAACTCACATGAATATTCATCGGCATATGGTGGAAGGACAAAAAGAAGATGATTGAAAGTAGTAGGTTGGTCACTCATCCTATGTACCATCATCTGAGAAAAATGTATATAATGTTCCATAATACGATAATATTCTTCTTGTGTATCACCACTAGGAACATTATCCGTTAATTGCTTTGGAGGAAAGACAATAGCTATTTCAGGAGTGAATACACTACATAGAAGATCTATTTCTAAAATATTTTCAATTTTTGCACCGGCCTCCACTATGGACCGTAGATATTTAGTATTACTCTCATTGTCGTTTAATACCCAAACAATTTTATTTTCAAGATATTTTCCAATAGGATTTATACAAGGATAATGAAACAAATGTTCATTATAATTTTCTACATTCAAAGAAATCTCCTTCATCGTACATGTTTTTATATTAATGTCTCACCACCGTCACACACTATAATATGTCCATTCATACCATACATTGAACTGTATACTATCATTAAAGCTAATTCGGCTATTTCTTCAGGAAGTCCTATTCGTTTATTGGGTATATCGCCACGTAATAGAGAAGAATTCTCGCTAACTGTCATCGATGTCTTGACTGGACCAGGACATAGACCATTAACTTTAATATTCTTTCCCTCATTAAAACACTTCTGCCCATAAGACTTTGTGAATGAATACAATGCCCATTTAATTACTAAAAGGACGCAATCTATATGGAATAATTTTCTTCCAAAAGGATAATTCATAACACTGATGTCTAAATGTAAACTTCATACTTCAAATACACCTTTCATTTTTTTTATAATTTTCTTTATTAACGAGGGGTGATTAAGCCTCTTTATTTCTTCAAACGCAGCTCGAATTCCCAATACTCGATAAGTCTGATAAAAGATATCACATTCCGGTGCTTTTTCTATTGGTTTCACAATGTATGGATTGTATTGTATAACTGAACCTATATTATAACTTGAAATAACTAATTTCTCTTTTATAGAATTAAATACTTCTACACCTTTTTGTGACTGAAGTATCATTGTAGTACAACCTTTATCATCATCAAATTCTTTATTAACTTTATCAATCCCCCAGCAATCTGCAATAGTGATATCACTCACCCTACGAATATGACGGAATGGGCAAGAAAAACAGGAGGGACGATTAGTTATATGTTGCAAGTAACTACAAAAAAAAGGATTTTCTATTCCTCGATAAAAATGCTCCCCCTTATCGTCCTCAATCAACATTCGCCAACTATGCCAACCTATACGTTTATCCTTAAATACAATACGTTTAATAGTATTCTTATCCCAATACTCAGAAAGATATTCCTCCCATATCTTAGGTGAAGATATACACATACAAATAAAATCACAGGTATAAAGCTTATCATATTCCTTAATTAAAAAACTTTTCAATCCTGCAACCTGACAAGGAGTACCAACAAACAAGACATAGCGTTCATTCCTCAACTGGAGTTTTATTTGAGAAAAAACATCAGACAAATCACTTTGAGCATACTTACTTCCACGAAAAGCTTGCAATTCCTCCTTACATTCAACCGATGTATGATAAATATGATAGTATTCATCAAAACGAGCGGCATAAACTATACCTCCCTTATCTATAACATAGTCAGCAAGAAGTGTAAAAATCCCCCCAGATGTACTGCTGTTTCGAATAACCTCATCCTTATTGTAAACTGCATAAACAGAAAGTTGGTCAAGATCATAATCTTTAGGTAACTCATCTTGATGTAACATAGGACAAACTTTCTCACATAAGCCACAATTCACACAATTAGCTGTATCGACCAAAGGATAAGAATGCCCTTCATCATCAAAACACATTGTGATGAAACGATGAGTACAAACATTAGCACAAGCTGTACAACCTGTACACTGACTTTTATCCTTAATTTCAATCATGCTCTTTATTATATCGGTTGACTAGATAATTATAAGTGGCATTCGGAACAATCTCCTTTATTTCATCTAGTTTACCTGCTTCAAAGTAACGACGAACACGAGAAGCACTAATCACCTCCTTCCCTTCTATTTTACGAGGGATTACATGAAATTGTATACCATATTGAGGCAAAATCTCTGCCATAGCCATATTATATTGATTGGTGACAGGATCCAAAGGTTCTTCGCCTGCAAAACGATTCTTTATATTCAAAGCTGGAGCAATATATTGTGCAAAGACGTTAAGATCATTTGAACAATCAATTTTCGCCTCCTTCAAATTGTCCTTATAAAAATAACCAGGAAACGTAATAGCGGAAATAATAAAGTTCCCACTAGGCAGCACTCTAACATTTTTCAAATCAGCTGTACCTTTACAAACAAGATCAAATCGATCATCAAATGTAAAATAAGAGCGGTTCTCTTCTACCACAAATATATAAAGATAGTCCACTCGCAAAGAAGCATATTCTATCAAATAACGATGTCCAAGTGTAAACGGATTACAGTTCATCACAATACAACCAATATTAGATTCTGCATCACCTTGCTTGTATTGCCGCAACAAATCAATATATTTTAATAATTCAGGATTATCACCATAAATACGTTCACCCTTAGTAAGAGATTTATTATTCCCCAATATCCGTTTTTTATGTTCTTCAATTAAAACTCCAGAAGTAAGCCACTTCATTTCATTAAGAACTTTATAAATGGCATCAGCTAGAACTTTATTTCCTCGTTTATTAGTATGAAGTACTGTATCATTAAACCATTCGCCGTAATTATGTGGACGGTTAAACAATGACGATGTTGTAAGATAAACAATTCCTATTTTCTCAAAGAAACTACGCCCAATATTCATTATAGCACCATGAGAACCAAGAATCACAATATCTCCTGGAAAATATGTTTGTTCTTTAATCATTTCGAAATCATCCCTAATATTGCTCCCCCTACCTATTGCACTGTTAACAATGCGATAAGCCAATGGATAGTCTATGTTTATCAATTGTTGTAGAAATGAAGCTATAGTTTCTTGATCTTCAACGCCTGTGCCACGCCACGTACAAGCTCCATGAGTATAAATAGTGTTGTGATATCTTTTAGGTTGGCCAACAGTAATACGACGACCATTAATTATGTGCTGATGTTCACTCTGGAAATCAAGAAGTACTTTACGTTTTGCTCCATCTACCACTACTCCACCATCAAAAACAGAAAGTATATATTCCTGAGTAATATCCTCGCCATAAAGCATCTTCAGCTTGGATAACTCCTTTTTGTATTTATTAAAATCGAAACACCAATTTTTTATACGCTCTTGTTCAAATTCTGTAAGTCCCTTAATTTTATTACTTTTTGGAAGTTGTACATAGAGTATATGTACATCCAAGTTCAACAAGTAATTGGCAATCTGCTTCAATACATACTTACTCTCACGAATTTCGCTCAGAGTATGCAATTTTCTATTTATCTTATTAATAAATGTCATCCTTCTATTTTCCTTTTAATTTACTTTTTATTATTTCAATTATTAAGTTTTTCTCTTTTATGTTCAATACAATCAAATAGCTCAAACCAATTGTCATAAATACAGATACGATACTGACCAAACAAAAGCGCAGAAAACACGCCTCTTTCCAGAAAGATAATATCAGAAGAGGAAAAATTAAAGAAAGCCCGCATACTACCAATTGCGGAAGAACAGCTTCTCTGTAAAAACATAGTATAGGAAATTTCACAATTTTCTTTAGATACATGAACGCAACAAACATTGTCACAACTTCTAAAACAGCACCTATAATCATTGTAATTATCGGTTCGAAACCCTGTTTGAGAAAGACATAATCAATAGGAATATTGAGCAACATCAATCCTCCTCCTATAATCTGCAAGCACTTGACATTACCCGTTGCCAAATAGAGTGTACCATGAGTATCTTCCAAGGTTCGAGTATAGCAAAGTATCAGTGCCCATTGCATAAAAGCGACCGTATAATCAGGAAATTCTCCTAACCATAAACCTAGTACATAATTTGTTTCCAATAAAAGAGGAAGTGACAAAGTCATTATTAGTATACCTTGCACCTTGGCCAATATAAAAGTCAGACTGATAGCACGTGGCAGATTCCCAACTGCATACTCCTTAGTAATCTGCGGCGTGATAGCTTGGCCGATACTATAAGAGAACTGACTAACTACACCATAGACTTGCATACTAATACCTCTAGCAGCATTAAACAATACTCCGAAAAACATATTGACAAGCACGTTCACACCTTGCTCTTTAAAAATAGCGGAACTAGCTCCAATAGTTATCCATGCAGAATAGGAAAAAATATCTTTGAATATATTCTTATCAATACCCCACTTTACTTTTGCCTCCTCAAAAGTATGTTTGCAATATATTATATATATTATACGAATGATAACACCAATTGCAACCAACAATACAGCATAAGTTCTCAAACGATCAAAAGGTGATATATATAGCATATATACTATCCCTAATTTCAATACAGAGTCTAATACACTAACAATTGCAAAAAAGTTCATCTTCTCATGTGCAATAACACATGAATTATATGGCAATGCAATTAGATTAACAATAAATGCCAACAGAGAACAATGATATACAAAAAGCGCCGCCTTCCATCGCTCATCTGGTATTACAAGATATTCCTTAACAAACCATAACCCGACTGTCTCACCCAATATTAATACTATAACTGCTAGCAAGTAGACAAGTGTGGAAAGCGTAGCAAATGTCTTCTTCATACGCTCCATATCTCCGCGTCCTAATTCAAAAGTGATAAAACGGGAAGTTGCACCACTTAATGAAATCGTAAAAAGTGAAAGCATCGACACGAATCCACCCACAATATTATAAATACCATAGTCAGAAACTCCTAATGCGGAAAGTATAATACGGCTTGTAAACAGACCTATAGCAAGGGATACAACTAATCGTACATAAAGGTACGCAGTGTTCTTGACAATGTGCTTATTATTGATGGATGTTTGCATAAAAACAGTTAGGATAATTAAAGAAAATACTCTTCGTGTTATGCCATTCTGACTAAAAAAGACTCGTACCCCACTTTAATTTATTTATTAAAAATCGAATTATTATACCACAATAACTGATATAGACAATTCAGTAATAATATTCTCATTAAACAAATTATTTTTTAAAGACAAACAGATTGCACCATTGTCCCTAATACGCATTCTTTTCACCAACAACGATATTCAATATGGTCTTATAAATGATATATAAATCAAGCAGTAATGTCCAATGCTCCATATACCAAATGTCAGCCTTCACACGACCTTCCATCTGTGACAGTTCTTTAGTTTCACCACGGAATCCGTTCGTTTGCGCCCAACCCGTTATCCCGGGTTTAATGAAATGGCGCACCATATATTTATCAATCAATTGTGTGTAGACCTCCGTATGAGCCAACATGTGGGGACGGGGACCGACTAACGACATTTCACCTTTGAATACATTAATAAATTGCGGAAGCTCATCAATATTAGAACGGCGAAGAAAATCTCCAAATCGGGTCTTTCGCGGATCATCTGCTGTTGCCTGCTTGCGATCAGCCTCTTCATTCACCAGCATGGAACGAAATTTATAGCATTTGAATTCCCTGCCATTCAAACCGGTTCGCATTTGTTTAAAAAATATAGGACCGGGAGAAGTCAATTTTATGATAATTCCCACAATAAGATAAATAAACGGGAAAATAGTAACTAAAAAAAGACCTGATAATACTATATCGAAAATACGCTTTAATAAACGATTCTCCATTTTGCTAAGCGGTTCGTACCGCAAATTCAAAATCGGCATATTACCCACCATGCTATGCCAAATACGTCGGGGAAAACCCTTACATATATTAGGAACGCCATGAAAATAAAGCAAATGGTTCTCACAATAATTCATGATAGAAAAATTATAACGTCCCTCCTCCATTGACAAAGAACAAAAAACATGCTTGATTCCTGTGTGTCCGGACATAAATTCAGAGAAACCATCAGGACTACCACAATAAGAACATTGGGAGGAAAAAACATCATTAGGTTTAATATCGAAATAACCTACAACTTCATAAATAGATGCCAAAGAACTCTCCATTTCCTCATATAACATCTGCATATTATTACCTCCGCCTATAAAAACAGCATAGCGTTTGTGTTTACCCTTCGCACAATAACTAATCAGCAAATGACGAATTATGATACGATAGATGCTTAGAATAACAAAGAGTATGAAAAAATAAAGAACAAAAAAGAGTGGAGAGATTATAGATATTCCACTAAAAGCCATGATACAAGCCCAAAAGACCGAAAAGGTTATGACATTCTTCAAAACACGTAACACAAGCTGGTCGGCACGAATTTCTCTGCTATTCCAGGCTCTTCCACGAGATGCCGAACAGGCTAAGTAGCAGAGACTAAGCGAAGTCATCATCAAAGAAGCAGTACAAGAAAAAGGCAAAGAATTGAATGCTTTTTCCCAATAGAAAAGAAGCAGGAATAAACAGAAGTTCAGGATGATCAGATCTCCCAAAACTACAATCAGCTCTACGACTTTATTTATCTGGTTAGTTGATGCCATTATCACGTTATCTATTAATTTTAGGCCTATATTTCTTTGAACTTATTCAGAATATTTTCTCCGAATAACTTCCAAAATATGACAATACAAACAGAAAGAAAGATAAATGCCAGAACATATATTTTTTTACTAGTCCCCGAAGGGTTCAATGGTACCACAGCAGGCTCTACAACAGCAAATACCGGTTTCTCTTCCTGCACTTTAGCCCTGGCGACCTGAAGTTGACTAGCCACCTGACTGTACACCTGATAAGCCAGACTCATATCATTCTGCAATCGTTCCTGCTCGGCACGTACACTTTGCAATATGATATTATCATGAGAATCCATATAATCAGCATATCTCTTCTGGGCGACATAATACTCTTGCTGGCGTTCTTTGAATAGTCTCTCCAAATAGATACAATCTTCTTTTGCTTTGGAAGTACGATAGTTTATAATATATTCCTGCAGCTTTCCTACAACAGAATCGGCAACTACCGCAGCGACTTTGGGATTTTGCAAGGTTACGGCAACCGTGGTCATAGACGTTTTCTTATCTACACTAGCAATAATCATTTTCTTTAGAGTTTCAATCTTCTGCGACTCCTTTTTAGATAATTCAATTGTACCTTGATTTCCCCTATCAGAAATTGTTTCTTCATCTTCTTTAATAAACAGTGACTTCACTCCACCAATCACCATACTCGGAAGTCCGATAATATAACTCCACCAAGGGGAAGATTCTTCATCCAAATAAGTATTCAAAGTCATTTTTTTGTTTTCCGATGCAGGGATTTCCATTACAGAAAGTTCTAATAAAAAAGGAGTAGAAGAAACAATATCGGCAGATAAAGAAGCGTTCAAAGCATCAGTACCATCACTCATAGTAGCCCCACTCCCCAAGAAAGAGGCAGCCAAACCGGATAAACCACCACCTTTAGTACTCCCCATCTCAGGAGAAAGAGTTACTTCAACTGTATATTGCTTTGGAATACTTATTGCTATAATAATACCAATTATCAAACCAATGCCGGCGGCTTTATAGATTTTCTTACGAATACCTATAATCTTACGAAGAATATCCATCAGATCAATTTCAATCTCTTGATCCCCTTGGTTACTCTGTCTCAGTTTTATTTCTTTTTCAGATTCCCCGTCTATCATAGTGGTATAAACTGTTATCTTTTATTTCTTAATCAGATTAGCAATAGAAGCAACCATCATTCCCAAAGTACTGAATGTAGTAGCATAACCTAAGATATTACCCATATTAGTACGTTTCTTAACTTTACTAGGCACAATTATCTCACAACCCGGTTCGATCTGTTTCTTACCACTACCCTTCACCTTAGTAACCTGCCCATTCATGTATACGATAAATTTCTTACTCTTCTTCGCGTTTTCAGAATAACCACCTGCCTGATTCAGGTAATAATCTATATCTTCACCCTTTATATAAGAAACTGTATTCGGAACCATTACGGCACCATTAATTGTAACCGTATTATTGTTTTTCGGGATAGAAATCACATCACCTTCACGCAAGACAATATTTGCTGTACTACCAGGATTAGCTAATGCTTTCTCCAAGTCAATACCAACACTAAAGGTATTTTCCACACGAACTCCTAAAGAGTCCATCATAGCTTCACCCAACTGTCTGCTCATCAAGCGGATCACATCACCCATGCGTTTCTTTTCACTTGCATTGGCCACACGAGTCAATTTGGCACCACGTAAGTAGGCATAATTCGTTGCACCTCCCGCTTTATTGATTAAGTCCGAAAGACGTTCTTCACGACTGGTCATTGCATAAGAGCCTCCGAACAGAATTTCACCTTCAACAACCACATTCTGTTGAGCTTGATACCCCGGACTACGACGTACATAAACTTCATCATAAGGTTGAAGGACAAAGCCGGGAGTTCCATCTACAATAAAACCTTCTTTTAGGGAGAATGTATATATCTGGCCGATAGTATCGTTATCTACTGTACTACGAGGATTCTTAATTCTACGGGATACATCTACACGAACTACAGAAGCGGCTTCACGCAAGCCACCCGCCTGAATAATCAAGTCTTCAAGAGTCATATTATCCGCATAAGGATAAGAATCCGGTTTGGCTACTTCACCATGGATTACGACGTTACCTCTGTCTTCCAGGTCATGAATACTCGGAATATAAAGGATGTCATTTTTCATCAAGATGATGTTTTGGGAAGTACCGTCCATGATGGCTTTTATGTCTACTGGAACAACTTCGGTAGTCAAGTCCTCACGCTGGCGGTAGAGAACGGCACGGTTCAAGAAGGCATCACCGGTCAGGCCTTGGGCTTCGTTTACCAGTTCACGGACAGTATTCAGTTTTCCATTCAACTGGTAGATGCCGGGACGATAAACGGCTCCACGGATTTCAAGTTTGTTGATGAAGCGGTTAAGGATGGCTTCGGCGGTCACAACATCACCGTTTCGCATTTTATAGACACTATAGTCAAGGTCTTTGACCGTATTTACTTCATATTCCTGCCCGTTCTGGCGTACGACACGCAAGGAACGGGTGTAGGCGTCGGCTTCAAAGCCGCCAGCATAACTAATAAGGGTGGACAGGTTCTCATCCTTCTTCATTTCGAAGCGCATGGGACGTTTCACTTTTCCGTCGATCTTTACCAATATGTCATAAGCGGGAACAATCACAACATCGCCTTCCTGAAGACGAACGTCATCCTGAATGTTTCCTTTCATGATAAACTGGTAGACGTCGATTGTGGCAATCGTTCTGCCATTACGTACCAACTGGACATTGCGAAGGCTTCCTATGTCACTGACTCCACCGGCACGATAAAGTGCATGGAATACAGTAGAAAAGGATGATAGAGAGTAAGTACCCGGCTGGACTACTTCACCCATTACATTGATCTGAATCGTACGTATGTTACCAAGCGTCAGACGGATATCTGAAGTGGGGTCATTCGTATTATTAAGACCATTATATATTTTATTTAATGTTTTCTTGAGATAGTCGTTAGCTTCCGAAATAGTCAGTCCGTTCAGATTGACGGGACCTATTTTCTGAATATTGATGGTACCGTCAGGAGAAATCTGTTGGCGAATGGTATTTTGGCTGGCTCCCCAAATGTCGATTATCACTTCGTCACCCGGACCGAGACGATAGTTCGAAGGAGTGGCAAGATTGACACTAGGTTCAAAAGTCAGATTGCGGGTATTGAAAATGTTTCTTCCGAAAACCTGATTACCACGTGCAAGGTCTTGAGTACTCGGGTGGTCTTCCAACATATCCGAAGTGTTTTCTTTCATTTCCTCACGAAGGCGTGATTCGTTGACGTCAGTACCAGTAGCATTGGAAGCATTTACATTATTCTGTTGCTCATAGAGCTGCTTTACACGCATAGCCTGTTCTTTGGTCACACCTTTGCGTGCCAGTTCAGAGGCAAGTTGTTTTTGTTCTTTCCCTTGCTTGATACCATCCTTGACATATTCAAGTACCTGGGAGTCACTCATGGATTGAGCCATTAAGGGAGAAAAAACTCCCAGCAACAAAAATAGAAGAAGAGTCCGAAAAAGCGTTTGTATTTTCATCGATCAATTCAAATTAGAAAAATTAGCCTACATGAACGTCTGCCGATTCTACATACCCAATAGGCATATCCACACAGGCACAGCCAAGCATATTTAAACGAACGGCAATCTTACTTTTACCATCAACATTGACCAGTTCGCCTACAAGACCAGACAAAGGGCCTTTCACAACACGGACTTTCTCACCACGTGCCAAAGGAGAACTGTTCATACAAATAGCTTCTTCTGAATAGTCGAGCATGAAACGGAAACGGGCCATCTGCTCATCTGGAATTACCGCCGGAGAACTCTCACCACGCATCACCATATAACGGCTGACTGTAGAAAAACTTAGAACTTCTTTGCGTTCCTTCGGATCAGCATGTACAAAAACCATCATTGGAAGAAGAACAGACTCAACCACCTTACGTCGGTCACTCCACTGATGAATTTCCTGCTGGACAGGAACAAAATTTTCGATTCCCATTTTCCCTAAACGCTCCGCTACTTTCTTCTCGTGATGCATTCGAACGAGTGCTACATACCAGCGTTTTGAGTGTGCTACGCCTTCCCCTGTCCCACTAATAGGCCCGGCATTTACTGATTTCGGTTTCGTTAAAATCATATTTTTTTACCCCATGTTCTTCCGTTACTTCTTAGGTAACGGATAATACATACACGAAACGTACACTACGATGAAAATAGAAATCACACACATGACAAAGGCGTAAAATTTGGAAAGGCCTAATACTCAACGGGAAAAACCAAGAGAGCAGGCTATAAAAAGTATAGAGCATGAAAATAAGATTATTTCATGTTCGGATAGTTTTTTGCCTTATGTTTCAGATAAAACGAAAAAAAGTGGAGGAATATTTGTTTTCTATTTGTGTTTTTGTCTATCTTTGCGTCAAATTTAATTCCGTTACCTAAGAAGTAACACACATAGTTTAATTCTGATTATTAACACTTTACAGTTTTTACACTGCCTACACAACAGTTTCTAACGTAAGATAAATTCCCTTTATTTACCTCCGTACGTTCTGTAAGTCCAAAGCCTTTCAAGTAGATTTGTGTCGTTTTTATAGATTTGTGCCCCAATGATTCACTAATCATTTCAATGGAGACTCCCCGGTACTTCGCGGTCGTTGCCCAGGAATGGCGAAGCGTGTAAGAAGTGACGGGAGATTGCAAATGCAAGGCTCTTGCCAAGTCCTTCAGGCTATTATTAAATCGGCGGAGAGCGGACTGATATTCCCGATAACCTCTTTCATCCGTCCGCTTCTTATCCCCACGAAGAATGTCAAACAGATAATCCGGACAATCGGGGTGAGAATTCTCCTTGCTGCGGAGCTGGTTTATCATGTCTTTTGCTGTATTCAGCACTTCCACGCTCATCGGGGTTTTGGTCTTAATGCGATTATACCGCAACACATTCTGATTGAGTGCAGATTTCTCCAGGTGGGCTAAATCCGCGAATGACATTCCACAAAACTGGAACATCAGGGCGGCAATAGCCTGTGTACGGCGTAAGCGTTCCGATTGGGGATCTTCATACAGAAGCTTATGCAATTCTGCAGCAGGCAAAGCCTTTTTCTGGCGGACGTCCACACCTGTATAGACATCATGAAAAAGTCGCGGAACATAAGGCGCACTACCCGCTTCCACTCCCCGGTTGTAAATACTACGAAGCATACGCATATACGTAGAAATCGTGTTGGGCTTCAAGCCATACTCATAAAGATACTGACCGTAACGTCGTAAACGTTCACGGGTGACCTGTCTGAACGACACATTGGACGTGCCGCAGAATTTGCTGAAAGAGAAGAGGGCATTCTTGTAGACATGCGCCGTAGAATGCCGTCCCTCCTTCCGCAAACGACCGATGTAGAATTCACCACACCGGCTAAATCCATTTCTGTTCATCATTTGCATCACTAGTTATTTTATATATTATACCATTTGGCAGGCGACAAAAAAACAAATCTTTTGGCAGACTTGGCGCACACTAACCAAATGCGCTATTATTTTTTAGTTTTATTAACCTCTTAAAAAATTAGCAAATCATGGCTAACAAAAAGACAACTCACGGAGAATCTAAAACACAAGCAAAGAACAACGTTCAAAACCCCAAAAAGAATGAGAGGGAACATCAGAGAGGGGAAATCATCAGTAGAGATGAACTGGAAAAAAGGGGCGGGCTCACCGGAGATGCAACCGCTTTTCTCACGGTATACCTGCAGAAGTTTGAAGAAGGGGAAGCTCATATCCACTACTCCAGGAAGCTCAAGGATCTGGCGGAGCATATCCATGAGAAAGAAATTTTATACATACCCAAACACGGTGGGTATAAACTTATGGAAGTCAGCAGTATAGAGACTGAATTATGCGTCATCAGAAGAGCCAGAAGAGAGCGGTTGGAAGAGGAAGAAAGACAGGCCAAAGAAAGGACCATAAACAAGTATTGACAAAAATAATTGTGCGGATGAAATGCAAGCTATACTTTTGACGCCGTTTTCAACCGGCTAAAAACAGAGAATCAGTTCCCGGAAAAATAGTGACGCTATCCTGTCGGGATGGCGTCACTATACTGACAACATAGCGTCACTATCTTTAAGGGATTATTCTCACTTCACTAAACATGTATTTTTAATTTTAATTATTTTTTCAATGAAAATAAAATTCAACAGAAACAAGACCGTTTCTTGCAAGTTAGTATGGAAAAGACGTATCGTATCCGAAAAAGGATTTTCAGAAAAACGTGCGGAAAGAATAGCACAAAGGTGCATAGACTTGATAGAACGTATGCAGTATGGAAATGCCATGATCGCTTTTTATAAACAGGATGGTACCTTCTGCATGGAAAAAGGCACATTGGTAGGATATGAAAAATTCTTTCATCGGGAGTATAAAAGCACGGCAAGACAAGAATCAGTTGTCTACTGGAGTACGGAACAGCATGCATGGAGAAGATTTATGATCGGGAACCTGCTCGAATGGAAAGCGATTGTGTAACGTTAATAAAAGAATTTGAACGATGAGTATGATTAATAAAGGGATACCCTATTTCCCTATATCTGCAAACTTTTTCGAAGAAGAAGTCATGGAATTAGTAGAAGCCAAATTTGGAATATTAGCTTCTTATATCGTCTTGAGATTACTGTGTAAAATCTACAAGGAAGGATACTATATTTCTTGGGGAAAAGAACAGAATCTGATTTTTGCACGCAAAATAGGAGAAGGCATTAAGGAGGATATGATAGAAAAGATTGTGGAGTTACTGCTGGAAAAGGAATTTTTCCATAAAGAGACGTACGACCAATACGGAGTGTTGACTTCGGAACAGATTCAGAAAGTTTGGATGGAAGCTACGGTACGGAGAAAAATTGATTACTCCCAGTTACCTTATTTATTAGCACCCAAAGAAAAAAATGGTAGACAAAAAGGCGGGTTGAACAAAGAAAATGTAGACATTTTGCAGACTCAAGTGAAGGTGAGTCCGGAAAATGATGACATTTTTCGACAAACTAAACTAAACCAAACTAAACTATATTCTGAAGAAGAAGATAAACACGATGCTTCGTTTGAAATTCCGGGGTACGCATACAATCAGGCTACTCATAATATCAACGGGCTGATTGAAAGTCTGGACCGCTACAAAGTGACTAGTCCGGAGGAGAAGCAGACGATTCTACGGCTCTCGGATTACGGCAGAAAGGGCACGCAGGTATGGAGACTGTTTTCCAGTACCAGCTGGAGCAAGATCGGCGCGCCGGGGAAGTATATCATTGCCGCGCTGACGAACAAGCGATGAAGAAACAGGCCGATTAGAGTATGCCCGAAACGGGAAGAATAAAAGAAATATCCGGATGCTCACAAAAGGACATCCGGATATCACTCTCTTTCTACCTTCTGACTAATTACCTCTCTGAATAGTTTGCCAGATTGTAACATACCGGCTTCGTGCTATTACCTACACGGTAGATACCGAACTTAAAGTAATAACCATCATCGTCGTTACGTCCAATCATGATTTTTTCATTGTCTACAATGTGTTTACTAACCTTTTTCCCCTTTTCCTGATAGTCCATCTGCACATCGAGCATACCCGGTTTTACAATCGTTTCCGCCTCTTTGCCATAGACTGTCCAGTCGATATGAATGCGGAATGTAATCCAGCAGTCTTTCGGAAAATCGGCATAAGGCATTTTGTAAGCAATGGTCGATGCTTTATAGTCTGATGTTACAGGTTTCATGATCGGTGTTTTTTCGGGATTTGCGTTGCAACGGTCGTCTTTATCAGTCAGCCACTTACGGTCGGAATTTGCTTTGATATAGAACCATCCACCGGAGAACCCGAACGCCAATGGAGGATAGCCTCCTTGTTCCACGAGCCATCCGTTGGCCTTTCCGGCCTGATATACAGGATTTCCTTGTTTGTCCTTCACCGGATTACCTTGTTTATCCAGCTTGGCTACTTTCTCGTGCCCTTCATTCTTTTTAAAGATTGTAGTCTTTTCCAGTTCAACGAACTCGTCAATCGTCAGTTTCTTCACTTCGCCCTGTGGAGTTTGTACCAATGTACGATCCGGCATCCCATGCCATTGGGCAAAAATTGTCGAGACATCGCTACCCAATGAAGAAGGAATATATACGGAAAACTCATAGTCGCGGGAAGCTCCTTGCGGACAAATACCTTTCCCATGATGATATACAGTTTTGGTAATCTGCGCTTTCTGATAAACATCGGCAGGCAGGCCTTTGAAATCATCGGAAGTTGCATAACAATAAGAAAATTCCGCACGTCCTTTTGTCTCCCCTTTGGCATATCCTGACAGGGTGTTATCATCTTCCTTCAATTCAAAACGATAGGAAGGCTTACCGTTGAACATACGTGTGAAGTCGCGTTGAATTGCATGAGGCTTTTTAGTCCCTACTGCTACCCAACAATCGTCTATAATTTGATTGACGCGTGCCGAATCCGCCTGCACGTTTACCCGTTCCGTAAGCGGAACCAACGTTTGTGTATCTTGGGTTTGAGCGGTCAGTGCCGTACATCCTACTGCTACCACACAGATAGCAAAAATGTTTTTCTTCATTCTATTTGGTATTAAGTTCGTTGACGGTGCAAAAATACGAAAGGCAACCTCATCGGCTGCCTTTCTTTTGTCTCAAATGTTTTCACATTTGTGTAATTTTACTGTCAACACCCGCCTACAAACTTAATTGGGGGCTTCATCGTCATAATCTTCTTCAAGTATATCTACTTTCTGTATACTCATTTTTCCATCGGCAGTGATCGTTATAGAAAGCGGCATATACAAATCTGTCTGCGGATAACAAACACTTGCGGCATAGACAATCCCCTGCGGAGTAGTCTTGTCATATACAATACCTTCCAATATAGACTTAGATAGGAAGTTCGCATCGACTACCGATGAAAAATCATTCTTGGTAAAGGTCTTGTTCAACACGGTTTCATTACCACGCGTCAGGTGCAACACTATTTTATTGTCGACATAGGTATCTCCCAGCTCGTTTGTCACATGGGGCAGATTTTCATCCGGAGTACGCGAAACGAGGGAATGATAATCTTTCCCCTTAAATTTAAAGTCGGTTTCGCTCTTAGACGTCTGCATACGCTGCAATCCGTGAGCATCCACACTGTCTATCATCGCCAATGTCGACGTATTATCTGAAGATCCTTTTTTACCGCCACATGCACTCACAGCCACTGCCAACGGCAATAAAAGCCAATAAATTAGTTTTCTCATACGTAAGTTTTCTGTTTATAAATAGATAGCAAAGGAACAAAAAGAGCGGGATATTTACAAGTGTAACCGACATTTTTCCTACATTTGCAGGAAAGAAGGAATACTTTTACAACAATTACAGATTTAAAAACCTGCAAACCTAACACCATGCGCGAACGAATTACAACAATTCTTTTTCTCATCCTTGCCTACTGTAGCAGTGGCAATGTGTATGGGCAAAAAGTAAATTACCAGCAATTCGACAACATCTATCTCGGGGCCGAAGCTTCGGTGATTAGTTGCTTCCTGCAAGATAGCGAGGGACTGATATGGGTGGGTTCCAACAAGGGGTTATTCAGTTATGACGGTTATTCCACACAACAGCATTTCACGTATGGAGAACGTACTAACACACGTATCTACTGCGGTATTATAGCAGATAACACTTATTTATATCTGGGAACAGATAACGGGATTCTTGTTTATAACTATCGAACAGACAAATATGAGCAACCGGATACTGATTTTCCAACGGATGTCCGTACCATGGTACTCCAGGGAGATACATTGTGGATAGGTTCGTTGAACGGATTATATACTTATCAGTTAAAAAGCCGTCAACTGAATCATTTCGACAGCAAACAGACCGGATTGCCTCATAACACCATCTATTCCATCATTCATACAAAAGATAATCAAATTTATATAGGTACTTACAACGGATTATGCCGCTATGTGCAGGCAAGTGGAAAATTTGAAAACATCCTTTTGCCCGTTAACCGGGGAGGCAGCAATTTGTTTGTCAATTCTCTGTTGGAAGACACCACCCGACAATGTATCTGGATCGGGATGGAAGGTTATCTCTTCCAATACAATCCCACTATAGGAGAGATGAAGGCGATAGAGGTATTTCATAACAACTCCATCAAATCACTGGCACTGGACGGAGATGAAAATTTGCTGGCAGGTACAGACAACGGGCTTTATGTGTACCAGAATGACAAAGAACCTTTGCAGCATATCATTCACGATTCACGCAATATCCAGTCACTAACCAACAATATTATCTGGAACATATTCTCGGATCAGGAACATAATATCTGGCTGGGAACAGATTATGGCATTTCCCTATCACGCTATAACAGTGCGCTGCAATTTGTACCGATTTCTCAAATCACAGGCACAGGAGACGGAAATCAGTTCTATTCCCTGTTCCGGGATTCCAAAGGATTCTATTGGTTCGGAGGTACAAACGGAGTGATCCGGTTCACCCATCCTGCAGGCAATAAACACGATGCTATCTGGTATAGAATGGGGGATAAAAACCATCCGTTATCCCACAACCGGATACGACACATCTACGAGGATAGAGAACAGCAGTTATGGATAGCCACAGACGGAAGTATCAACCGCTATGACTATAATACCCATCAATTTGTACACTACAACATCGTAGACAGTACAGGAACTTATAATACCAACTGGGCTTATTACCTGTTTGAAGATACTGACGGGAAGCTTTGGATCGCCACCTGTCTCGGAGGTATCTTTGTTGTGGACAAACATAAACTGATACAATCTGCCGGAAGATCGTATGTGGCCGATCAAAATTATTCCATTCATAATGGGCTGTCGGGGATGTTCATTAATCAGATTGTCCCTGATGCGGAAGGTAATGTATGGGTATTGTTATACAACAGCAAAGGAATAGACAAAATCAATGCCCGTACGCGGCAAGTGACAAAGCTGTTTGCCGATGAATTAAGTGGCGAGAAGAGCCCGAACTACCTTTTACGGGATGAAGACGGCATGCTTTGGGTAGGATTTCACGGAGGGGTGATGCGTATCAATCCCAAAGACTCGAGTCAGCAAAGTATCTCTTTCGGCAATTTCAGCAATAACGAGATTCTGTCTATGACCTCTGTAAAAGAACACATCTGGGTTTCCACCACTAACGGACTTTGGATCATCGACCGGAGAACAATGGATGCCCGCCAGCAAAGCCTGACGGATAAACGTTTCACCAGTCTAATGTTTGATCCGGAAGATGGAAATATCTATCTGGGAGGTGCAGACGGGTTCGGCATATCCCGTCCCGAAATACAAGCCATGAGTCAGCCGGAACACTCCATTTTACTGACTGCCTTATATATCAACAATCAACTGATGTCTCCGCATACTGGAGAGAATATTCCCAACATCCGTTATACCGATGCTATCGAACTAAAATACGACCAGAACAACCTGGCTTTCGAACTTTCAGACCTCCCCTACTCGCTGGAAGAAAAACATGAATTCGTCTACCGGCTGGAAGGTATGGACAAAGAATGGAATTTCCTGCAATCCAACACGAATCGCATTACGTACAGTAATCTGGGTTATGGGGATTATCAGCTGGTAATCAGCAAAGTAGAAAAGAGCGGTTCTCCTTCCGAGCATCCATATATCCTGAATATTAAAATTCTCCCTCCATGGTATTACACACTTTGGGCAAAGATAATCTACATTCTTTTATTCTTGAGCCTCATTGCCTGGGTTATCAACTTTTTCCGTGTCAAGAACCGTCTAAAAATGGAACGGATGGAAAAAGAGAAGATTCTGGAACAATCACGCCAGAAAATGGCTTTCTTTACCAATTTGTCTAATGAATTAAAGACACCGCTTAGCCGGATTATCGCTCCTGTCAGTCAATTGCTCCCCGTTGCAGAAGAAGTGCATGAGAAACAGACACTGGAGGAGGTACAGCGTAATGCAATGAAAATAAACTCATTGATTCATCAGGTATTAAACTTCAACCGGATAGAGGATAATAAAGATTCGCTGCTGATTTTGTCGCGCATCGAACTTGTGTCATTCAGCCGTAGCCTGTTTTCTGTCTATGAGGAAAACAAACAGATCACATTCCATTTCGAGACGAATAAAGCCAAGATTTATGCTGATATGGATGCCATCAAACTTGGAGTGATTTTAGATAATCTGCTTTCAAATGCCGTCAAATTCACCCCGGATGGCGGAAGCGTCCGTCTGTCTCTTTTCTATCGTGAAGAAACGGGATTGTTGGATATCTGTGTTTCAGATACAGGAAGCGGAATCCCGCAACAAGATATTCCATATATCTTCCAGCGCTTTTTCCAGTCTCCACATTCCGGCAATAAGGAAGGTACAGGTATCGGACTTTATCTGGTCAAGACTTATACGGAACTTCATGGCGGTCACATCAACGGAGTCACCTCGAACGAAGGAAAAGGAACTTCCATTGGCCTGAATATCCCTGTCATCGCCGTAGAGAAAGAAGAGATTCCGGCGACACAGGTGAAAAAGCAGTTGGAATCGTTGCCTGTTCTTAAACCAATCGAAGCAGAATCTCAAGATGAGAAATTTCTGTCGAACATTATCCGCCTGATTGAGGACCATCTTTCTGAATCGGAATTGAATGTAAATGCACTTTGTGAATTATCCGGTATCAGCAATAAGCAGATTTACCGGAAAATCAAACAGCTGACCGGAATGTCTCCAGTGGAATACATCAAATCGATCCGGATGAAAAAGGCGGCCATGTTGTTGCAACAAAAGAAATTTACCATTGCCGAAGTGATGTACATGGTAGGCTTTTCCAATCACTCTTACTTCTCCAAATGTTTTCAGGCAGAATTCGGAAAAACGCCACGCCAGTACCTTAATGAAGACCTGTAGAGGCATTTTGGGGCATTTCGTCCTATTTTTATCCTTATATGTCCAATCTGTGCTTTTATTGAAATGACCAATAAATTACTTTTGTTGCTGTCAATAAACCGATAAATTTGATAGCATGAAAAGACTGTTGATCCTTACCTTTATTTGTTTGATATCTGCCTTTGTCAAAGTGCAAGGCAAATCATCCTCTACACCTATTATATATATAGATGGAAATGGGGTGATGCGTTGGAGTGACACCCGCCGGGAGGCTTCCTTTTTCGGTGTTAATTATACGCTGCCTTTCGCCCATGCTTACCGTGCCATTGGATATTTGGAACTGGACCGCAAAGCTGCTATAGACAAAGATGTATATCATATCTCCCGTCTGGGACTGAATGCTTACCGTATTCATTTATGGGATGTGGAACTGACAGACGGACAGGGAAATCTCCTCGAAAACGAGCATCTCGACTTGATGGACTACCTGATTGCCAAACTCAAAGAACGCAATATTCATATTGTGATTACCGCGCAGACCAACTTCGGGAACGGATATCCCGAACGAAACATACAGACGGGCGGCTTCTCCTATAAATATGATAAATGCGATATGCACTCCCACCCGGAAGCTATCGCTGCACAAGAAACCTATCTTCATGGTTTGGTGAAGCACGTCAATCCATATACGGGGTTAGCTTATAAAGACGATCCCTCCATTGTTGGGTTCGAAATCAATAATGAACCTTGTCATTCCGGTACGAAGAAAGAGGTAAAAGCCTATATCAACCGGATGCTGAAAGCGATCAATAAAACAGGAAACCGCAAACCTGTATTCTATAATGTAAGCCACAACGGATATGTAGTAGAGGCTTATTACGAAACTGCCATTCAGGGAACTACTTATCAATGGTATCCCATCGGACTGGTATCTGGACAGACACAGCAGGGAAATTTCCTTCCCTATATAGACCGCTATGATATTCCCTTTTCCGATAAAGTGAAAGGATTCGATAAGAAAACACGGATGGTATATGAGTTCGATCCGGCAGATATCATGTATTCTTATATGTATCCGGCCATGGTACGCACTTTCCGTACAGCAGGTTTTCAATGGATTACCCAGTTTGCGTATGATCCGATGGATATCGCTTATGCCAATACGGAATATCAGACTCATTTCTTGAATCTTGCCTATACGCCTCATAAAGCCATCAGTATGAAGATAGCTGCCGAAGCTGCACGCAGTCTGAAAAGAGGTGAATCATACGGCAGTTATCCACAGGACACTTTATTTGGTGACGGTTTTCGTGTCAGTTATACAGAGGACTTGAGCGAATTAAATAATGGAAAGAAATTCTATTATTCCAATCATACCAACACCCAGCCCAAAGATGCGTCACAACTTGTTTCCATTGCCGGTTGTGGCAGTTCTCCGATCATTCATTATGAGGGAACAGGTGCTTATTTCATGGATTGCCTCGAACCGGGAGTCTGGAGACTGGAAGTGATGCCGGACGCGGTAGTAGTGAACGATCCGTTTGCCAAACCGTCACTCGATAAAGAAGTGGTTACCATCGCTTATGGTGCTTGGGACATGGCTTTGCAAATACCTGATTTAGGGATGGAATTTACCTTTACGGCCCTCAATCAAGGAAATCAGCAGAAAGGAGATGTGACAGACGGGATTATCCGCGGACTTCGTCCGGGTACCTATCTGCTGAAACATAAAAACTGTACGCCCAAACAGAACTGGCAGGCAGACTCTCAATGGAATTCCATCCGCATCGGAGAGTATGTGGCTCCTGCTCCACGTGTGACGGATTATAAAGTCGTTCATACTCCATCGGCAACCACTGAAGCAAATAAGGATTTGACGATTAGTGCACAGGTGGTAGGAACCGAATTCCCGGATTCTGTGATTATCTACACCGATAAGATATCTTTTTGGAATGAGCATAATCCATATATCAAGATGAAACGTACAGGCGGATATACCTATCAAGCAACGATACCCGCTACAAAAATAAAGGATGATTGTTTCAGGTATAACATCATCGTATGCCGGGGCAACAGCACTCGCACTTATCCCACAGGAAATTCCGGTTACAGGAATTCATCATCGGGAATAAAGGGAAATCCACTGGACTGGAATTATACTTCCGGAGCCTATTGGACTACTCGTGTTATTGCCCCAGATAGTGCGATACCACTATTGACTATTACGGACGCAGATAGCCGGATAGAAGCATACACGCTTCCCGAATGGAATGATCTCCAACGTACTTTGGTTGATTCTTCTCCGGTGGAAAAACCTTTGCTCCGGTTCCGGTTTACTCCTAAAGGAGAAAATCCGCACTATTTCCTCCGCACGTTCGTAAAGAACCTGATTGAAGAAAGAAAAGAAAGAGTAAAGGATTGTAGCGTTCTCTGTATCCGGGTAAATCGCACGAAAGCACTTCCGGAAGGACTCAGTGCCGGTTTCGTAACGTCAGACGGATATACTTATAAAAGCCCTTGTCCTGCTCCATCATCGGAGGGAATCATACGGATACCGTTGAAAGATTTACGCCAGACAGACACGGCACTGCTGCCGATAGCTTATCCGACCTTCTTGAAACAGTATTTCCATCCGGAAACGGAAATCGCATTTTTACCGGAAAGGATTGAAAAGCTGGAGCTATCAATGTCAGGAAACAAGAAAGGTTTAGTTGAGATTGAACTAGGAAATATCTGGCTGGAATAATCGTTCTTAAAGTTCCCCGTTGTCGAAGCCTTTGTTCCTCGGTGAGGAAAGGGTCGTTCATCGGTGAGGAACAAGGTCTTCCTCGGTGAGGAACAAATCTTTCGTCTGAACCACGTCTGAAGCCTTCTGAAAAAGGGTAGCAAACGGAAGAGACAGAAAGGGAAAAGCCGCTGATTTTTAAATAAAAAGTAAAAATAAATCTATTATCAATAACACAGTAATTATGAACAGGAATATCTTAAATCTACGCCATCTGACTGTACTACTTATGTTGTGTACAGCCTTTTTAGGAGGCATCATTCCTGCCTTCGCCCAACAAGGAGGCAAGAAAATCACCGGACAAGTGATTGACGAGAACAAGGAACCGATGATCGGAGTAAGTATCCTCATTGTCGGTACTTCTACCGGAACAGTGACCGATTTCGACGGTAATTATACACTCAATGTGCCACAGGGCAGCAAAGAGTTGCAATTCTCTTATGTAGGATATGAAACAAAGGTAGTACCTGTTCCTGCCAACAGTACTACTTTGAATATCCAGTTGAAAAGTGATTCACAGGTATTGAGCGACGTTGTAGTAATCGGCTATGGTACGCAGCGTAAAAGCGACCTGACAGGTTCGGTAACTAACGTCAGCAGCAAGGACTTCAACATGGGATTGGTCAGCTCTCCCGAGCAACTGATTAATGGTAAGATTTCCGGTGTGCAAATCATGTCCAACAGTGGTTCTCCCACTGCGGGAAGTACGATCCGTGTGCGTGGTGGTGCTTCACTGAACGCTAGTAATGACCCTTTGATCGTACTGGACGGCGTTCCTTTGGAACAGGGAGGCATCAGCGGTAATGACGGGAATTTCCTTAGCCTCATCAACCCGAACGATATTGAAAGTATGACCATTCTGAAAGATGCTTCTTCGACTGCCATTTATGGTTCGCGCGCATCCAACGGGGTTATTCTGATTACTACCAAGAAAGGAAGTTCGGATAAACTGAAGATTACATTCAGTACGACCAACTCTGTACAAACCCGTACCAAATTGGCAGATATGTTGAGTTACGATGAATTTGTCAATACCATCCAAAGCAAAGGAACCGATGCACAACGGGCGTTACTCGGCACGACACATACGGACTGGAACGATGAGATTTATCAAAATGCCTTCGGTACGGATAATAATCTAAGTGTTGCTGGAAAGATTACCAAAAACTTACCTTTCCGTGCATCTATCGGTTACTACAACCAGAGTGGTTTATTACGTACTGACAACGCGGAGCGTTACACCGGAAGCATTACATTGAATCCGTCTTTCTTTAAAGACCACTTAAAACTGAATATCAATGCTAAAGGTTCTATCAATAAGAACACATTTGCCAATACAAGTGCCATTTGGGCTGCTTCGACCATGAATCCTACCATTCCAGTATATTCGGGTCTAGACACATTCGGCGGATATACGGAAGCAATTGACAACACCGGTGCTCCTGTGAACGGAGCAGTCATGAATCCGGTGGGACTTCTCAATATGAATGACTCACAAAGTACAGTAAAACGTTTTATCGGAAACATTGATGCAGACTATCGTCTTCACTTCTTCCCCGATTTGAAGTTGCATGCTACGTTAGGTTATGACTATGCACAAGGTAAAGGAAGTGTATATGTTCCGGCAGAAGCTGCACAGAATTACACCACTTCCGGTTTGGATTACAGCTATGGCCCACAGAAAAAAGAAAACCGTCTGTTGACTCTGTATGCCAACTACAACAAATTGGTGGAATCCATTAAGAGTAGTTTTGATGTAACAGCCGGTTACGATTATCAGTACTGGAAATCCACGACTCCGCTTTATAGCGAAATGAACACGTTGGGAGAAATACAGAAAACATCGAAAGCCTCTGACGAACGCCATGTATTACTCTCTTATTATGGCCGTTTGAACTACTCGTTCAACTCCCGCTATATGCTGACTACTACTGTACGTCGCGATGCCACTTCGCGCTTCGCTAAAAATGTACGTTGGGGTACGTTCCCGTCAGTAGCATTAGGATGGAGAGTGACAGAAGAATCATTCCTGAAAGACAATAAAGTTATCAGTACGCTGAAAGTGCGTGCCAGTTATGGTGTCACCGGGCAGCAAGACGGTATAGGCAATTACAACTACCTCCCTATCTATACGATCAGCCAAAGTGGTGCCGGTTCCCTTATCGGAGATACCCCGACTCCTACTTACCGCCCCAAAGCGTATGTACCCAACCTGAAATGGGAAACAACCACTTCATGGAATATGGGTTTTGATTTCGGTTTCCTCAAAGACCGTATCACCGGTAGTTTCGACTACTACACCCGTCAGACCAAAGACCTGATTGCCACCGTACCTGCTGCTGCCGGTACTACATTCGATCGTAACATCACGACCAATGTCGGAAATGTGGACAGTCAGGGTGTGGAATTCAGTCTGAACGCAACGCCCATACAGACCAAGGACTGGAACTGGGACTTGAGTTTCAACATGACATGGCAGAAGATGAAAGTGAAAAACTTATCACTGACAGCCGGTACGCCTGCCACCAACACTTCTGTAGGTCCGTATATCGACAGTTATCAGGTACAGACATTGAGCGAGGGATATGCTCCTTATATGTTCTACGTTTACCATCAGCTGTATGATGAAAAAACCGGCAAACCGATAGAAGGAGCTTACGTAGACCTTGACGGGGACGGACAAATCAACTCGAACGACTTGTACCGCTACCACTCTCCGGCTCCCGACTATATCCTCGGTTTCAGTACCTCATTGCGTTACAAGAAGTGGACATTGAGCACCAGCCTGCGTGCCAATATCGGAAACTATGTCTATAATGCGATGGCTATGAACAGCGGTGCCTGGGAAACTGTCAGCTATAACTCTTATCAGCTAAACAACCTGTCATCAACCTATCTGAAAACAGGATTCCAGACACGTCAATATCTCTCTGACTACTATGTAGAGAATGCTTCTTTCCTGAAAATGGATAATCTCTCATTGGGTTACAACTTCGGCACTATTTATAAAGGATGCAGTCTGAATGTGAGTGCCATGGTGCAAAATGTATTCTGTATCACCAAATACAGCGGCGTTGACCCGGAAATTCCCGACGGTGTGGATAATTCGTTTTATCCACGCCCACGTACTTTCTCTCTCAACATAGGTATTAACTTCTAATTACTAAAAGCATCGATTATGAAAAAGATATTTTATACAGCCCTTTATTTTTGCAGCGCACTCCTGATGAGTTCCTGCATAGGCGACTTGGACCAATATCCACACGAAGAAGAAACATCTTCTACCATATATACCAGTGCTGCAAACTATAAAGCCGTTCTGGGAAAAATCTATGCAGCCATGGTGACCACCGGACAGGAAAAGAATGGTGACAACGATTTGAGTAGTAACAGCGGACAGGATTATATGCGCTGTTTCTTCAACTTGCAGGAATGTGGAACGGATGAAGTGGCTTCTACCTGGCTGTCCGGTGACAACGTAACGGGACTGACGTATTTGAGTTGGGACGCTAATGATCCTTGGGTATCGGATATGTATTACCGTATCTATTACAACATTGCTTTATGTAATGAGTTTCTCCGCAATGCCACCGATGAAAAGATAGCACAGTTCACGGACCAGGAGCAGACTGAAATTCGTATTTATCGTGCCGAAGCCCGTTTCATGCGTGCTTTATTCTACTATCACGCACTCGATCTGTTCCGCAATATCCCGTTTGTGACGGAAAATGACCCGCTAGTCGGATATCTGCCTCCCCGCTATACAGCCCAACAGATTTTCGATTATATTGAAAGTGAACTGAATGCCATTAAAGATGAAATGCTAAATAAAGCGAACTGTCCTTACGGACGCGCTTCCCAAGGAGCTGCATATACATTACTTGCCAAATTATATCTGAATGCGGAAGTTTATACCCAGACTTCCAAATACAACGAATGTATCAAAGCCTGTAAAAAGGTTATCGAACAGGGTTATCAACTGGAAAGCGATTATTACAAGCTGTTTAATGCCGACAATGACAAACGTACGAACGAAATAATCTTCACCCTCCCGGTAGACGCAACCAATCTCGTGTCATGGGGATCATCCACTTACATTGTTTGTGGCGCAGTGAGCAACACGTCCGAAAAACAGATACCGGAAGATTACGGTGTAAAATCAGGATGGGGTATGTTCCGTGTACGCGGAGAAATTCCTCAACTTTTCTCCGGTAACGAAGAAGCCGACCAGCGATATATGTTCTTTACCGACGGACAAACCCGGGACCTGGAAAAGATAGATGACCAAAGCAATGGCTATTTCGTAGAAAAATGGACTAACCTGACTGATGCCGGACAGACTGCTTCCAACACCGCAGACGGTGGTGTAAATACAGATTATCCCCTATTCCGTCTGGCCGATGTATATTTAATGATGGCAGAAGCTGTGGTACGTGGAGGAACGGAAGCGACTCTGGCAAATGTACTGCCTTATATCAATGAGCTACAGGAACGTGCTTTCGGCGACAACACTCATAACAAAAGCGAGTCTGAAATCAACGAACTGTTTATCATCAACGAACGTGCCCGTGAACTGTATTGGGAGGGGTATCGCCGTACGGACTTGATCCGCTTCAATCAATTTACAACCAACAGCTATGTATGGCAATGGAAAGGTGGCGTAAAAGACGGTAAGGCAGTAGAGAGCAAATACAATATCTATCCGATACCTGCTACCGAACTGACGGCCAATCCAAACTTATACAATGAAAACTATTAATCATATTAATACGGAACAACGATATGAAAAAACTAAATAATCTATTCACTTTACTTTCCGCTCTCCTATTACTAGGTGCTTGCGAGAAAGATGGGGATACCTATTTTCTCTCCAGCCCGGAAGAGAACGAATTGATAGCTTCTGCCAATTCTGTCGTACTGACAAAGGAGACAGCCAAGTTTTATGCTTTGTCGCTTGCCTGGACTGACCAGACGCTGCAAGTGAGCGATCCAAGATACCAGCCTACCACCGGTGTACAAACTTCCGTACAGGTTTCACGCACGGAAGATTTCTCCGGGCAGATTCTGGAAACGACCGAAAGTGGAGTATCAAAGACGTACTCTGTCTCCGCTTTAAATATCGTCGCTTATCAGTTGAAAGCTACTCCCGAAGAAGAAGCGCCGCTCTATTTCCGGCTTGCCGGAAGAAACGGAAGTAACATCGCTCCTGTATACAGTAATGTGGTAAAAGTCATGGTTACTCCTTATGAAATTGATATGCGATTTGCCAATATTATCAATAAGGGAGACGGCAAGGATTCAGGAAAAGATCTGTATGCAGCCAATGCGGATGGCAACTATATCGGCTTTATGGGAGCCACTTCTTGGGAAGGTTTCTATCTACAGGAAGCCGATGGTACTGTTTGGCACACAGCCAAATCGGGCAGTACGGCTACTCCGTTCTTCCTGACAACTGACGCTGCTGAAGGAACGTGGGATTTGTGGTTCCCCGGTCAATCGGGCTGTTACTATACGAATGTCAATACCACCAAAAAACTATGGACTGCCTTATGGATGCCAACACTCAATGTAAGTGGCATCGACGGAGGTATCACGATGGAATACAAACGTGACAAGAATCAATGGCAGGGCATATTTACTGCTACAGGAGCCGGCACTATCAATATTCAGATGAATGGAACAGGTAAACTATATGATAACACCAGCGTCAGCGGAGCTGATAACAGCATTGATGATACGAAAGCCAAAGATACTCCTTTCGCCTTTAGTGGTTCTGCTAATGAATTGACATTCAATACCGGGACGAATGTTTCTGCCGGAAATATTACAGTAAACGTACCGGCAGCCGGAGAATGTACATTGATTATTGACCTGAACGACCCGCAAGCATGGAAAGTGGAAGTGACGGAAGGAGGAAGTATAGAACCGACTTATCCCTCTTATCTGGAAATGCAAGGGGCCGACTCATGGTGGGGAAAGTTATACCGCAAACTTGAACCCGGTAAAACTGCAGGAACTTATCGCACTGTATTCCAAACCGTCAGCGATGAAAACTTCCAGATAGTAGACCCATCAACAGACACATGGTATGGCTCTGATCCCAACAATCTTTATAGCCTTGCTCTTACAACAGGGGAGCATTACAACATCTGGTTCGATGGTTCCGGCAAGAAAAGTTATACAATCGAAGTAGATTACGTCAACTTGACTTGGAAGCCTACTGAAATCAAACAAATCAATGTATATGGAACTTTCAATGGCTGGTCAACGGCTAAAGACCTGATGATATATGATGAGGAAACCGGAATATGGAGCGCAGAATGCGATATCACCACTATCGGTGACGGATTCTACTTCCTCATGAATACGGATCCCGATCAGATTAGCTGGGACTGGAGATTGTACTATACTTCTGAAAGTGGGCTCTATCTAAGTGATCAGAATGGTGATAACATTAAACCCACTAAGGAGGGTAAATATCGCATTACGCTGGATCTCAACAAGATGGAGTTTACAATGACTGAAATCACTGAATAACATTCTAAGTTCAACAACATGATTATTAATTTCAACAGAATCACTATGATACGAAAATATATAATGATAGCTTCCGCACTACTTTGCGGAAGCATCTTCACCGCTTGTGATGATGATAATGATACTCCGACTTTTCCGGAAAAGACGGAAACCACTTATGATATGTCCGGCTTCGCCCGGGGAGCTGATGTCAGTTGGCTGTCGGAAATGGAAAGTTCCGGATATAAATTCTATACCTCCGATGGAAAAGAACAGGAATGTATGTCTCTGCTTCGCGACCTGGGTATAAATGCAATTCGTCTACGTGTATGGGTGAACCCGGAAAATGACACGGAAGATGTAAAAGGCTGGTGCAATAAGGGTGACGTATTGCTCAAAGCATGGAGAGCGCATAATTTGGGCTATCGCCTGATGATCGACTTCCATTACAGTGACAGATGGGCCGATCCTGTTCAGCAAGCCAAACCCAAAGCCTGGGAAAACTATACGGTAGAAGAACTGGAGCAGGCGATTGCCGACCATACCAAAGATGTACTCGGTGCAATCAAAGAGATGGGCATTGATGTGGAATGGGTGCAAGTAGGCAATGAAACTCATCAGGGAATGCTATTCCCCACTGGACAAACAACGAGTAGTGACGGTATTAAAAACTTTGCGAAATTCATTAACTCCGGCTACAATGCTGTTAAAGAGATTTATCCGAATGCGAAAGTGATTGTACACCTCGACCAGGGAAATGATGCCAATCTATACAACCGGATTTTCGGTTATTTGCATGACAACAATGCCAAATGGGACGTCATCGGTATGTCTCTTTATCCGGATATGTACCCGACAGAGGGAGCAGCCGATGATTGGGAAGATATGAACAACAAATGTATTGCCAATATGAAAAGTCTGATTGCCAAATACAACACTCCGGTGATGATGTGCGAAATTGGTATTCCCTGGGACTATTCCGAAGCTGAAGACTTTTTCACAGACTTTATGACGAAAGCCAAACAAGTGGAACAATGTCTTGGTGTATTCTCCTGGGAACCGCAGAGTTATGGTGGTTGGAAGAACTATGGAAAGGGCATGTTTGACGATAGTGGTAAACCCACCAGCGCATTTAATGCTTTCAAGAGATAAGATTATTGAATCCTTTTTTATAACTTTACGCCGAATCCAAAATATTTTATACCTGAAAAGTAAAAATGAACATGAAACACCAAAAACAGTTATTAGCTGTACTTTTGATGGGTGCCGCCTGCACCATGCAAGCGCAACGCAGTGAGACACTGCTGGAGAAAAACTGGAAATTCAGTAAAGGAGATTTTAAAGAGGCTAGCCAGCCGGAGTTTAATGACAATCAATGGGAGTCGGTTGTTATTCCACACGACTGGGCGATTTTCGGTCCATTCGACATGAACAATGACCTCCAAAACGTGGCAGTGACACAGAACTTTGAGAAAAAAGCTTCCTTAAAGACAGGACGTACCGGTGGGCTCCCTTATGTAGGCACCGGATGGTATCGAACCAGTTTTGATGCTCCTGCCGACAAAGAAGTGACACTACTTTTTGACGGTGCCATGAGTGAAGCGCGTGTCTACATCAACGGAAAAGAAGCTTGTTTCTGGCCTTTCGGCTACAATTCTTTTCACTGTAATGTGACTTCTTTATTGAATAAAGACGGTAAAAACAATACGCTTGCCGTGCGTTTGGAAAACCGTCCGCAATCTTCGCGCTGGTATCCGGGTGCAGGTTTGTATCGCAATGTACACCTGATTGTGACCGACAAAATCCATGTGCCTGTATGGGGAACGCAAATCACGACTCCTCACGTCAGCAAGGATTTTGCAGCAGTACGTCTCCAAACGAAGATAGACAACGCCGATGAGAAAACAGCCATCCGTGTAGAGACGGAAATTCTTTCTCCGGAAGGTAAAGTTGTGACCCGCAAAGAGAATACAAGCCGCATCAATCACGAACAGCCTTTCGAACAAAACTTTATTGTAAACGCGCCCGAACTCTGGTCGCCGGAAAGTCCGTCGCTTTACAAGGCTGTCTCTAAAATTTATGCGGATGATAAACTGGTAGATACTTACACCACACGTTTCGGTATCCGCAGCATTGAATACATTGCCGACAAAGGGTTCTACCTGAACGGGGAGCACCGCAAATTCCAGGGTGTATGTAATCACCACGATTTAGGTCCGTTGGGCGCCGCTATCAATGTAGCAGCACTGCGTCATCAGCTTACGCTATTGAAAGATATGGGATGCGACGCGATCCGTACTTCTCATAATATGCCGACTCCCGAACTCGTTGCGTTGTGTGACGAAATGGGATTTATGATGATGATCGAACCGTTCGACGAATGGGACATCGCCAAATGTGAAAATGGTTATCACCGCTACTTCGATGAATGGGCGGAACGTGATATGAAAAATATGCTTCATAATTACCGGAATAACCCTTGCGTCGTGATGTGGAGTATCGGTAACGAAGTACCGACTCAATGCAGTCCTGTCGGTTATAAAGTGGCCAAATTCCTGCAGGATATCTGCCATCGTGAAGATCCGACCCGCCCTGTCACTTGCGGAATGGACCAAGTGACTTGTGTACTTGCCAACGGATTTGCAGCAATGATTGACATTCCGGGACTTAATTACCGTACGCAACGCTATCAGGAATCATACGACCAACTCCCGCAGAATCTGATTTTGGGAAGCGAAACGGCTTCTACTGTCAGTTCACGTGGCGTATACAAGTTCCCGGTGGAGGATAAGAAAGGGGCAAAATATGAAGATCATCAATGCTCTTCATACGATGTGGAGGTTTGTCCCTGGTCGAATATTCCGGACGAGGATTTTGCATTAGCTGACGATCATCATTGGACCATCGGACAGTTCGTATGGACCGGATTCGATTATCTGGGCGAACCGTCACCATACGATACGGATTCATGGCCTAACCACAGTTCAATGTTTGGTATCATCGACCTTGCCAGTTTACCAAAAGACCGCTATTATCTTTACCGTAGCGTATGGAACAAGGAAGCGGAAACCTTGCATATCCTGCCTCACTGGACCTGGCCGGGACGTGAAGGTGAAGTGACTCCCATTTTTGTGTACACTAATTATCCTACTGCCGAATTGTTTATCAATGGCAAAAGTTATGGAAAACAAAGCAAGAATAATAGTTCGCTAAAGAACCGCTATCGCCTGATGTGGATGGATACAAAGTACGAACCGGGTGAAGTGAAAGTAGTAGCCTACGACAAAAACGGAAAAGCGGTAGCTGAAAAAGTAGTCCGTACTGCCGGAAAGCCTCATCACATCGAACTGGTAAGCAACCGTAACGAACTGACTGCAGACGGAAAAGACCTGGCTTATGTGACTGTTAAAGTAGTAGACAAAGACGGTAACCTCTGCCCAGCCGATAATCGTCAGATAAATTTCTCGGTAAAGGGAACGGGTAAATATCGTGCCGCCGCCAATGGCGATCCGACGAACCTTGAACAATTCCATCTTCCGAAAATGCATGCTTTCAACGGTATGTTGACAGCTATCCTGCAAGCCGGTGAAACTGCCGGAGAGATTGTATTTACAGCAAAAGCAAACGGAGTGAAAGCCGGAAATATCCGTATTCAGACGAAATAAGGCTTCTATATCAAGACATATAGGAATTATTACTATTATAAAAGATATAATCATATTATAGTAATTAAGTCATAAGATTTAAAAACGTGATTGCACTGTAACGGCAGCTATGTCGTCACAGTGCATTTTATTTTAATGAACTGCCAATTCATCATATAAACGAACAACCTGTTCGATACCGGACAAAGTAATTGTAGCATATACTACTAATTATCAACCAATTAGCCCTTTGGCATATTATTTGTGACAATATCAGCAAATAAATAATAAAACAAACGTTGGATAAGCTATGAATACAACTTACATCAGGCAATTTTTTCAAGAATGTAAAACAAAACCATATTTATGTTTTGTATCTATATTTGGTACGGCATTTGCCATAACACTGATCATGATGTATGTAATGGCACATCGTTCTTTTATGATCAATATCGAGCCTGAAGTAAACAGAGAGCGTACTCTTTATGTAAAATGGGTGGGTATGATAAACAAAGAAACTGGTCATCATGTCGGAGATGGTTATTTATCGCTGAAAACAATACGTGAGTGTTTCCAATCTTTGAAAACAGCCGAGAATATATGCATAATCTCTCCTATCAAGCTAGAATTAAGCTCTATCAAGAATGGCCTCCAAAAAAAAAGTTTTATATTATTCACAGATGATGTGTTCTGGAAAATTATGGATTTTAAGTTCATAGATGGAATCCCTTATACAAAAGCCGAATTTGATGCAGGTATTCGAAAAACAGTTATTGGAGAGAGTCTTTGCTTAAGCCTTTTCGGGACTGTGGAAAACATTGTAGGCAGCACGATTGAGTTCAACCATATTCCCTATACAATATGCGGTATAGTGAAAGATGTAACCACTCGAGCCACCTATTCATTTGCCAATGCCTGGGTTCCTTTCACTTCAGTTCCTCCGGCGCCCCCCACTGACCCGGAAAACATAACCGGTAATTATAAATGTATGATTGTCGCTCACTCTTCCAATGATTTTGAAAAAATACGAAAGGAAGTACAACAACAAATAAACAGGTACAACTCATCTCTTACTGAAAATGAAATAACTTTATACCGCCAACCGGACACAAAATATGTAGAAGAAATGCGTTTCGGATCAGGATATCCCCACATGCGCGAGAAATATATTGAGTTAGCTGTCACCCTAATGGTTATTTTATTAGTGCCGGCCCTTAACCTTTCAGGTCTGACGTCCTCCCGTCTGAAAGATCGCATGGGAGAATTAGGTATACGAAAAGCATTTGGTGGAACTCGATGGAATATTATCAAACAAATTCTTCTTGAAAACATGATTCTTTCACTGATAGGAGGGTTGATCGGACTGATCATATCCTATTTCGGCATGTATATAGTGAGAGAGTGGGTATTCACCTCTACTACTTATTTTAGCTTGAATATTGACCCAGATATCCCTACTAAAGTCCTCATCAACCCGGGAACATTCATCATTGCTTTTCTATTTTGCACCCTTCTGAATCTGTTGAGTACTGCAATACCAGCATGGAGAATCACATCCCAACCTATTGTCGAGTCATTAAAAAACACTTAAAGATAAAAACATGGTAAAACATATACTCACAATTATAAAAAATCAGCGCAAAAATTATCTTTGGATCCTCATTGAGCTATTAGTTGTATTTATTTGCCTATGGTACATAGTAGACTATACGGGGACTTACCTGTATATCCGCCGACAACCTGTGGGATTCAACATCGAGCATACATATAAGCTGACACTAAATGAATATACATCGGATAATGCACAATACATCTCATCTGAAAATAAGCATACTACTATCGGTGAAGATTTACTTAATTTACAAAAGAATATCCGTCTCCATCCGGATATAGAAGCCGTTTCCATCTCTAAATATTCACAACCATACGCTGCTACACAATATACTAATAAAAGAAAATTCAGTCAGATTCACCTGAATGATTCGTCGGTATTTATGCAACGATACGAAATTTCACCATCGTTTTTCAGAGTATTCAGGATAAGTGCCCAAGCCGGAAGCATCGAAAAATTAGAAAAGAATCTGTCTCCGCAAACTATTATATTGTCACAAGAAGGAGAAAAAAGATTGATTCCAGGTTCATCCGGCATTGGGAAATGGGTAAATATTGACAAGGATGCTTTATCCCGACAAATCACCGCCATTTGTTCGCCGATACGTAATACTGAATATTTCAAAGCGGAGCCTTGTTTTTATATACTTTTGCAAGACGAACATATTGCTTCTGAACTAAATTCAAATAATCTGGGAGAGATGGAACTATGCATACGGGTAAAACCGGAAAAAGACAATGCAGAATTTCCGTCCTGCTTTCTAAATGATTTGACATGGCAAACTAATATTGGAAATTTATATGTCATTGATGTACTTCCTACCTCTGTTATACGAAAAACAATTATCAGTCCGATGACTAGTAAATTCCGCCCCCGGCTACTGATGTTGTTTTTTCTGTTAGTAAATATCTTTTTGGGAATCTCCGGAGTATTCTGGCATCGCACACAACATCGTCACGAAGAATTAGGAATCCGGATGGCTTTTGGAGCTAATCGTAACAATTTACACATCTTATTAATTGGTGAAGGGGTCCTTCTGCTTACGATTATAACTATTCCTGCTACCATCATGTGTTTCAACATTTGTCTGGCAGAACTGATCGACACATATTGGATGGACTTTACAGCCGTTCGTTTTCTGACCAGTATATTTGTCACTTATCTACTCATGGCAATTATGATTATATCAGGAATATGGTATCCGGCCCATCTGGCTATGCGGTTAAAATTGGTGGAAGCGTTATCCTATGAATAATGCATCTATAACTAATAATGAACTGTTCATTTTTTACGAGAAAAGAAGTAGGTAAATACAGGTTAATATCTATCTTTGCCAAAGAAAACGTTACAGATATGTCACACAGGATTCACTTCCTTATTTTTACAGGTCTTTCACTGATGTTCTGTTCATGCCGGAAAGAAAACAGGTTTGAATGGCAAGTTAATCAAAGACACATGGAAGTATCTCTGAACAAAGAATCTGATTCGCTCTATGTCATTCATTTGAATACAGACCAACCCTCCCACTCTGTTTGGAAATTGCCTTATCCAGTCTATCAGTTTGATTATGGAGATGTTACAGGAGACGGGATGCCGGAAATCATTGTGGGGGTTATCAAGCCTACCCGATTCGATCCCAAACCTGACAAGCGGTTATTCATTTACCGGATTGCAGATGAAGCGTATATCCGCCCACTTTGGTTAGGTTCGAGGGTAGCACAACCTTTGGAAGATTTCAGAGTGATTCGTGAACATACTTCTGTGTTGATACGCACCATGGAACGGGAACGAAGTGGAAAATATCTGATAGCGGAATATGCATGGAGAGGTTTTGGTCTGGATTTTAAGGGATATCTGAAACGCGAGACAGAAGAAAAGGAGGCCAAACGCATTCTTGAACGTTAACGTTAGATACTATCATTTATATATGGCAATTTATAGAATAATGAAAAACATGAGACGACTATTATTACTGT
Organism: Bacteroides sp. MSK.18.37; assembly: GCF_019129155.2. NCBI lineage: Bacteria > Pseudomonadati > Bacteroidota > Bacteroidia > Bacteroidales > Bacteroidaceae > Bacteroides > Bacteroides sp. MSK.18.37. The sequence continues at coordinate 72,883 of NZ_JAHOIB020000001.1, forward strand.
CCTGTACACTAGTTCTTATTCTTTGCGGATGCAAGAACAAGAATAAAAACACCTCAACGGCATTGGCACAAGATACTGTTACGACTGCCACTTCATTATTGACCGATACGGTTCTACCTCAATCTATTGATTTGAAGCAGGATATCAGTCGTTACTCTTTTCAGGAGTTACGTTTATTACGTAGTTATCCATACGCTATACACGGTTATCATTTTATGGAAGCGGACATCAATGCTTTCTTCTCGGCCAATACGAAATGGTATAATGATCTTGTCTGGAAGTTATGGGAAGAATCGGAGGCAAACGGAGAGAATAAATTTCCGGAAAACTATGATGAAGTCAAACTGACGGCTGAAGAAAAGGCTTTTGTAGAACGCATCGATGCTCGCATGGCAGAAATGCGTCAGCAACAGTTTACTCAACGAGACTCTTATTATTTAGGAAATGCAAATAATATAGTCAACCTGTTCCAATTTAAAGATATAGACGAGGCATTACTAGCCAAGTTGCAACAGAACAACTTTGCCATTACAGAGGGAAGTAACTTACAGTTGTTTCATGCTTACGAAGAGAATGATTATCGCCAAGTGCCCAATTTCATCACCACTGACTTATATTTACAGGCATTTCACATGTATTTCTCTTATGTACTGAAAAGTCTGGAGAAACAACACATCATTCCTACTTTGGAAAGACTATGTCTATCACTCAACGCAACTTGCATAAGCATCTCCCGCCAGACAGAAGACGAATCTCTGAAAGATATGGCAGAATATGCCGCTACTTTCTATGCTATCCCTTATTATTTGCTGACAAAGGAAACGCCCAATCTCCCTGCTAAGTATCAAAAAGCATATCAACAGGAAATAGAACATATTAATGCACAAGAAGATGATTTCTCGGAATTTCTTTCATACAAAGAGGCATACTTCCCATACAGTCTTTTCAAACCACGCGGACATTATACCCGTGAACCCCAATTACAGGCATACTTTCAGGCTATGATGTGGCTTCAAACTGCCTGCTTTTGCAGAGAACAACAAGAACAGCTCAAACAAGCAATCTTTCAAGCTACCGTACTATCCACTTATAAGGATATGGCCGAGACACCACTAATGGAACTATACCAACGCGTCTATACACCACTTACCTTCCTGATGGGTGAGACTGATAATCTTTCTCTTCTCGATATTGCACAGATTCTGAAGAAAAATAAAGCAGAATATACTGAAGATGCATTGACTCCGGTTCAAATAGAAAAGGTGAATCAAGCGCTCATTGAACTGGCAAAAAGCAAGAACAGGATCAAACCTAAAATAGAAATCTCCTGCCGGGACAAAATCAACTTTATGCCACAAAGATATCTGGCAGATAATGAAGTTCTTCAGGAATTGGTAGACGTCACCCCAAACAGCAAACGTGCTTATCCGAAAGGATTGGATGTCTTTGCCGCTTTCGGAGTAAACTCCGCCGAGACTTTACTGACTGATTTTTACAAAGAACCGGGCAACTGGAACCAGTATACCGGAGAATTACAAAAACTGAAAGATAAATTCAAAGCTTCCCAGCCTGCGCAAGTATCTGTCTACGAATTATGGATGAAAAGTCTGTTCACCATGCAGAAAACGGATAAGAGCCAGCCGGGATTTATGCAAACACCCGAATGGGGATACAAGAACCTGAATACAGCTTTGGCATCTTGGGCTGAATTGAAGCATGACGCGATCCTTTACGGAGAACAGCCCATGGCTGCAGAATGTGGAGGTGCCGGCCCTCCTGATCCGATCGTAGTGGGATATGTAGAACCGAATCTTCCTTTCTGGAAGAAAATGTCAGGAATTCTGCAAGCCACCCAACTGGTTCTGCAACAAAGCAATTGCCTGACGGATGACTTGAAAGGAAAAACAGAGCAGTTGCAAGACTATGTCAGCTTTCTGATTCAAGTAACTGAAAAGGAACTGCGGGGAGAAAAACTGACCGAACAGGAATATCGCACTCTTGAGTATATGGGAAGTAGTATAGAATATTTCACTCTGTCTGTGCTCGATCCGGATTTACATCTGGATAACTGGTCATTAGTGCAAGGTCCGGACAAGTCGATAGCTGTAGTGGCTGATATTTATACCCGCAACGTGAGTGGATGTGATAAGAATGGAGTACTGCATGTGGCAACAGGAAATGCCAACAATATCTATGTGGTAGTAGAAATAGAGGGTAATCTCTATCTTACCCGTGGTGCCACATTTAGTTACTACGAGTTTGTCCAGCCACTGGATACCCGGCTCACGGACGAAGAGTGGCAGAAAATGCTGGAAGAAAAGAAAGCACCTGCCGTCCCGGAATGGATGAAAAAGATCCTGCTGGAGAAAGAACCGAAAGTAGATGACAGAGTTTTTTATAGTTCAGGATGCTAATATCCTTTTCCCGAATTAACCGGATTATAGGTAGTATAGGTCTGTTACTGCTTACTGCCTGCCAGCACCCGTCAGAAGAATGTCTCTCTATCGCTTTCACCGGAGATGTTCTTCTGGACAGAGGGGTACGCCAACAGATTCAACGGGGAGGTGTCGAAGATTTATTTGCGTCGGTAGCTCCTCTCTTTCATCAAATGGACGCTACGGTAATCAACCTGGAATGTCCCGTCACTTCGGTTCGTTCGCCGCTACACAAGAAATATATCTTTCGCGCGGAACCGAGATGGATGGAAGAATTGGTTAAAGCCGGCATCAGTCATGCGGCTTTAGCGAATAATCATACTATGGATCAGGGACGAAGCGGATTGACAGATACTTATCAGCATCTCTTATCGGCAGGAATCACTCCGATAGGATATGGTAATACTTCTTCCGAGAGTTGCCAACCCGTAGTGATAAAGAAAGGAAAAATTAAAGTAGCACTCTTCAATTCAGTTACACTTCCTTTGGAGAATTGGGTATATTTAGAAAATGATCCCGGTATTTGCCAGCAAACCACGGAAGAAATAGAAGAGGAAATCAAGGACTTCAAGCAAGAGAATCCCGAAAGTTATGTGGTCGTTATTCTCCATTGGGGAATCGAGTACCAATCCTCTCCTACTATGAACCAAAGAAAGGGAGCACACCGACTCGTTCGTGCAGGTGCGGATGCTATCATCGGACATCATCCGCACGTCATTCAGAAAGAGGAATATTTCAATGGTAAGCCCATCTTTTATAGTCTGGGCAACTTTGTATTCGACCAACGAAAACCGGAAACATCACAAAGCCAGATTGTGCAACTCAATTTTACATCTACGGCATGCAAAGTTAAAGCACATCCCGTAACGATCCATCAATGCAAACCGGAAATCCAATAAATTAAATAGCTTTCCAGAAAGTTTGGAAATCTCGGTATCTGCCGTAACAAACCAGTTCATCTCCTTCTTCCACTTTCTCATTCTCCGGTAATTCATTCTTCACATGAAGCTCGGTCAGAGAAATACCCAGGCAGTTGGTGATCTTATTCGCCCGTTTCAAGCCTATCATTTTTAAATGAAACTCTTCATCCAAGTTTAACTCATTTACAAAATATCCTACAAATTTCTCCGGAACCGTGAACTTCACAACATAATAATCCTGATCGATGCGGAATCCTTCCATGTTAGTACCGAAATCGAGCAGTTGTACCAGGCTGCGGGCAGCATCTTCTTCCGGAGTCAGGATTCGTTCCAGATCAAAAGCTTCAAGCACCGCTTTATGTACGGCATCAATAGCACGGGCAAAAATACGGGGAACCTTTTTCTGCTTCAACAGGGCAACGACTCGTATCGACGCACCAAAATTCTCTCCAATCGCTACAATAACTATATCCACACTATTCAATGGCAACACTGATAATGATTGTTCGTCAGTGGCATCAATGACAAAAGCTGTAGCAACCTTATCTTTGATGGAGTCTACACGACTTTCGCTTATATCCGCACCTATAATTTCGTGTCCCAAGGCGGACAGTTCTTCCGCCAACACATGGCCGTAATTTCCTAAACCAATAATAATATACTTCATAGCTTTAGTTTATTATGATGTTATCACTCGGATAACGGTATTTTGTATTCTTTTTCTGTTTGACGATTCCTAGCATCAATGTTATTAACCCCACACGACCAATAAACATCAACAAAGACACCAATAGTTTGCTCGCGTCGCACAAATGAGGGGTCAGATTCAGACTGGAACCCACGGTACTAAGCGCAGAGACACATTCGAAAGTCAATGCCATAATGGAAACACCCGGTTCGAGTATGCTCAATGTAAAAATAAAAATGAATAAGACTCCCAATGACATGACTACTGTTGCATTGGAACGCCGGATTGAATCGTAAGACAATTCTCTGCCGAACACTTCCACTCGTTCAGTGCCACGCAATACGGCTACAAGATTCAGAACTACGACCGCAAAAGCATTCACTTTCACACCACCTGCCGTGGACTGTGATCCACCGCCAACCCACATCAGGAATAAATAAACCAATAGCGTCTGCACACTCAATGATGCCAGATCGACACTACTGAAACCGGCTGTTCGCGGACAAGTGGCATTAAAGAAAGCTTGTGTCCACTTATCTGCCACAGGCATATCGGCAAAAGAACCATTCCACTCAAAAGCAGCAATAGCCAATGTGCCGATTAATAAAAGCAGAAAAGTCATGATTAACACGATTTTCGTATTCAGGTTATAGAGGTGCTGCATTTTATGCCGATCCAGTTTGCGGGTACGAATCAATTTCCAGAAACGACGGAGGTGATACAATACAATATCCTTGAAATTGACAAGGATGGGGAAACCGATACCACCAAATATAATCAATAGAGAAACAGTAATAAACAGCCAATTGTGGTTAGTCATCACCATCGGATTTCCTAAATTGCCGGAAAGCGTAGAAAAACCCGCATTGCAAAAAGCTGAAATAGAATGGAAAGCAGCAAAACCCAACTCTCCTTCCAGGGTCATTCCCAACGTTCCGTGAATACTAAACCAAATCGAAACCATGCCGATCCCTTCAATCACTAAGGTGAAGCCTAATATATATAATAAAGTAGACAGCAAAGAACCTAATGAATTGGAACTAACCATATCACGCACAACAAGCTGGTTATAAATGGAAGTATTCCCCATAAAGAACATGGCGAAGAAACTGGTTAATGTCATCACTCCCAATCCGCCAATCTGAATCAGCAGGATAATGACAACTAATCCCGAAGTGGTGAATGTAGTGGACACGTCTACCGGTACCAAGCCTGTAACGCATACGGCACTGGTAGCCGTAAATAAAGAGTCTACCCAGGTGATACCATTTACCGTGCAGCGCGGAAGCATCAACAAGCCTGCTCCAATCAGAATAATAGCCATAAAACTGACTGCCAATATCAGAGACGGATTGGTACGCCGTCCCAACAGACGCACCAGCCCATTGGACAGATTGAGGAAAGAAAGAACTAACAATAACAAAAGATGATAAAACTTCCCATGTAAGAATTCCCAAATATGCAAAATAGCTCCTTCTTCTTCCGGACGATGGAATATAACAGGTACTAAAGTGAGATATAACAACCCACTCAAGATCCAGGCTAATCGCCGGTATTGCTTTTTGGTATTCCGGTATTCCAGCGAGATATGTAAAGTTACATCAATCAGAAAGATGATCCAGACAGTTTTATACAATGTCTGTAAATTCGCCACTTCATCAATAGACAAGGGAAAGCCATGTTCATATACTACTCCGACAATCAATAATAATGACGCCAGATAGGTGAGTGCTTCTACCAGCCCTAACAAGATACGTACATAGGGTTTTAGCAGTTTATTCTGATACAATAAAAACTTATGATAAATCTTCATATCATCTTTTTTAACGGGGTCGTGCAAACTTAACTAAAATAACAATCAAATGCGATTCTTTGTTGACAAAATTTTCCGAATATTAAAAATTTGAGTACTTTTGGCAACAGAAAACTAAAAAACTACAATATTATGAGTGAAAAAAGAAAACGGTATATTCTACCGGAAGAAGAAATTCCACATTACTGGTACAACATTCAGGCTGATATGGTGAACAAGCCTATGCCTCCGTTGCACCCGGGAACCAAACAACCGCTGAAAGCAGAAGATTTATATCCGATTTTCGCAAAAGAGCTGTGTCATCAGGAGCTGAATCAGACGGATGCATGGATCGAAATACCGGAAGAAGTGCGTGAAATGTACAAGTACTATCGCAGCACTCCGCTGGTTCGTGCTTATGGTTTGGAAAAAGCACTCGGCACTCCGGCTCATATCTATTTTAAGAACGAGAGCGTAAGCCCTATCGGTTCACACAAGTTGAATTCCGCACTGGCACAAGCTTATTATTGCAAAGAAGAAGGGGTGACCAACATCACCACTGAAACCGGTGCCGGACAATGGGGAGCCGCTCTTTCTTACGCAGCCAAGGTTTTCGGTCTGGAAGCTGCCGTTTATCAGGTAAAAATCAGTTATGAACAAAAACCATACCGCCGCAGCATCATGCAGACTTTCGGAGCACAGGTCACTCCTTCTCCATCTATGTCTACCCGTGCCGGTAAGGATATTCTGACTAAACACCCCACTTATCAAGGTTCATTGGGAACTGCTATTTCGGAAGCTATCGAACTGGCACAAATGACTCCTAACTGTAAATATACGCTCGGTTCCGTACTTAGCCACGTGACTCTCCACCAGACTATTATCGGACTGGAAGCTGAAAAACAGATGGAAATGGCAGGCGAGTATCCGGATATCGTGATCGGTTGTTTCGGAGGTGGTTCCAACTTCGGAGGTATCTCTTTCCCATTCATGCGCCACACCATACAGGAAGGAAAAAAGACTCGTTTCGTTGCTGCCGAACCAGCTTCTTGTCCGAAACTGACACGTGGTAAGTTCCAGTATGACTTCGGTGATGAAGCCGGGTATACTCCGTTGCTGCCGATGTTTACTTTGGGGCACAATTTTGCTCCTGCTCATATCCATGCCGGTGGACTTCGTTATCACGGCGCAGGTGTAATCGTTTCACAGTTGCTCAAAGATAATCTGATGGAAGCGGTAGATATACAGCAATTGGAGTCTTTCGAAGCCGGTTGTCTGTTTGCGCAGTCTGAAGGTATTATTCCGGCTCCCGAATCCAGCCACGCTATTGCAGCGGCTATCCGCGAAGCTAACAAATGTAAGGAGACAGGAGAAGAAAAAGTGATTCTTTTCAATCTTTCGGGACATGGTCTGATTGATATGACTTCTTATGATAAGTATTTGGCCGGTGATCTGGTGAATTATACATTGAATGACGAAGATATTCAGAAGAATTTAGATGAGATAGGAGATTTAGCTAAATAATAAATTACCTACCAGTTTCAAGTTTCACCACCGATTACACAGATTAACACAGATTTAATTGTAATTCGAAGATTGTCGATATAAAAATCCGTGCTAATCTGTATAATTGGTGGTATTTTTTCATTCCCTATATTTACTTTCTCTCTATTGAATACCTCCATATAAAAGATTTTGCTATCTTTGATGCCATTATTAATCTTATGAACTAATAATGAACAGCCTTAAAAAAACAACAATCTGTCTACTCTTTCTATGTATAGGGGTTAATTGCGTTTTTTCTGAAGTTCCGGAGCAAATTAACTTCTCTTATATTTCTATTAACGAAGGATTGTCACAAAGCACCGTATTTTCTATCGATCAGGACCAAAGAGGTAATATGTGGTTCGCTACCTATGATGGAGTAAACAAGTATGACGGGTATTCATTTACAGTTTATCAACATAATGAAGAGGATCCGAACAGTATTGCTAATGACATTTCACGAATCGTAAAAACTGACAGTCAGGGACGTGTCTGGATCGGTACGCGGGATGGTTTGTCATATTATGACGAGGAAAAAGACAAATTCAGAAATTTCTTCTACGAGAAAAAGGGCAAACGGCAACAAATCAATGGTATTGCAGAAATCTCACCGGAACAGTTGCTTATAAGCACACAGGAAGGACTGACCATGTTCGATATTAAAGAATCCAAGTTTGTAGACGATTCTTTTAGTACCGCTATGCACAAGCTTATAGCTTCAGCTCTTTACAGACAGGGGGATATTATCTATATCGGTACCCCGGTTGACGGGCTTTACAGCTATTCCATTCCTCAAAAGAAACTGGAAAAGATTACTCCGATAACGGAAACGAAACAGATTCAGGCCATTTTGCAGCAATCTCCTACCCGTATATGGGTAGCTACCGAAGGAGCCGGTCTGCTTCTGCTCAACCCGAAAACGAAAGAGGTCAAGGCTTATCATCATTCTTCTTCCAATCCTAAAAGTATCAGTTCCAATTATATCCGCTCTCTGGCACTGGATTCGCAAAACCGCTTATGGATAGGAACGTTCAATGATCTAAACATTTATCATGAAGGAAGCGATTCTTTCGTTTCCTACAGTAGCAGTCCGGTAGAAAACGGCAGTTTGTCACAACGTTCGGTTCGCAGTATCTTTATGGATTCGCAAGGAGGTATGTGGCTTGGAACCTATTTCGGGGGATTGAACTATTACCATCCTATCCGCAACAGATTCAAGAATATCCAGCGTATTCCCTATAAGAATTCTCTAAGCGATAACGTAGTCAGCTGCATTACGGAAGATAAGGATAAGAATTTATGGATAGGAACGAATGATGGTGGTTTGAATCTGTATAATACAAAGACACAACAGTTTACGCACTATATCTTACAGGAAGACGAACGGGAAATCGGTATTGGTTCCAACAATATCAAAGCCGTATATGTAGATGAACAAAAATCACTTGTATATATAGGGACACATGCCGGCGGACTGACTGTCCTCCATCGAAACAGTGGAAAAATGGAAAGTTTCAATCAGCTGAACAGCCAGTTGGTGAATGAGAATGTATATGCAATTCTTCCTGACAAAGGGGGGAATCTCTTATTGGGGACATTAAGTGCTCTGGTTAGTTTTAACCCGGAAAAAAAGAGTTTTACCACCATTGATAAGGAAAAGGACGGTACTCCATTTACTTCACAACGAATCACAATCCTGTTCAGAGATTCCCATAAACGGCTTTGGGTCGGGGGTGAGGAAGGTATATCTGTCTTTCAGCAGGAAGGAATCGAGATAGAAAAGGTGCCTATTCTGCCGGAATCATCTGTAACAAAGACGTTTACCAATTGCATTTACGAGGCTGCCAACGGTATCATTTGGGTAGGTACGCGTGAAGGCTTCTACTGTTTTAATGAGAAAGAAAAGAAAATCAAACGATATACTACGGCTAACGGTTTACCTAACAATGTGGTATATGGTATTCTGGAAGATACTTTCGGACGTCTTTGGGTAAGTACCAACCGTGGTATTTCCTGTTTCAATCCGGAAACAGAGAGGTTCCGTAATTTTACGGAATCCGACGGATTACAGAGTAATCAGTTTAATACTTCTTCGTTCTGCCGTACTTCAAGCGGTCAAATGTATTTCGGGGGTATCAACGGGATCACTACTTTCCGCCCGGAACTGTTGCTGGATAACCCTTATACGCCTCCGGTAGTTATCACCAAACTTCAACTGTTTAACAAGACAGTTCGCCCGGATGATGAAACCGGTATCCTGACTAAGAATATCAATGAGACAGAAAGTATTACCCTGAAATCATGGCAAACTGCTTTCACGATTGAATTTGTAGTATCCAATTATATTTCCGGACAACATAATACTTTCGCTTATAAACTGGAAGGATATGACAAAGAGTGGTATTATCTGACAGATAAACGTACTGTCTCCTACTCCAACCTGCCACAAGGCACTTATCACTTTTTGGTAAAAGCTGCCAATAGTGACGGAAAATGGAATACTGTACCTACAATGTTGGAAATCATAGTTCTCCCTATCTGGTACAAGACCTGGTGGGCAATCATGATTTTCCTCGCCACTTTTATCGGGTTTATCACTTTCGTCTTCCGCTTCTTCTGGATGCGTAAGAGTATGGAAGCGGAACTGGAACTTGAACGCAGGGACAAGGAGCATCAAGAAGAAATCAACCAGATGAAGATGCGTTTCTTCATCAATATTTCGCACGAGCTTCGCACGCCATTAACTCTCATCTTAGCTCCTTTACAAGAAATAATCAATAAGATTAGTGATCGTTGGACTCGTAACCAACTGGAATATATCCAACGCAACGCCAATCGTCTGTTGCATCTTGTCAACCAGTTGATGGATTATCGCCGTGCCGAATTGGGAGTTTTCGAGCTGAAAGTGAAGAAAGAGAATGCGCATCAACTGATACAGGATAATTTCTTGTTCTACGATAAACTGGCACGCCACAAGAAGATTACTTATACTCTCCACTCCGAACTGGAAGAAAAAGAGGAACTTTTCGATCCGAATTATCTGGAACTGATCGTTAATAACCTGCTTTCAAATGCTTTCAAATATACAGAAAGCGGGCAAAGCATTACTGTTACGTTGAAAGAGGAAAACAATTGGCTGGTACTGCAAGTTAGTGACACCGGTATTGGTATTCCTATCAACAAGCAGGGGAAAATATTCGAACGTTTCTATCAGATAGAGAGTGAGCACGTAGGAAGTGGTATCGGGCTGTCACTGGTACAACGTTTGGTGGAACTGCATCACGGACGTATTGAGTTAGACAGTGAAGAAGGCAAAGGCAGTACTTTCTCTGTTTATCTGCCACAGGATATAAATATCTATAAATCTTCCGAATTAGCTTCTAATGACGCTAAAAATGAGGAGGACCAAGTTTATTCTACCAACTCGAAAGAGATGTATTTCATTGATACGGAAAAAGTAGAAAACGAAACGATCGAAACTGGTGACAAGAAACGTGGTACGATTCTTATCGTAGAAGACAATAATGAAATCCGCCATTATCTAAGTAGCGGACTTGCCGAACTTTTTAATACACTGGAAGCCGGAAATGGTGAAGAAGCCCTGGAAAAGCTGAAAGAGAATGAAGTGGACATTATTGTGACTGATGTCATGATGCCTGTGATGGATGGTATCAAGCTATGCAAGAATGTGAAGCAGAATATCCGTACCTGTCACATTCCTGTGATTATCCTGTCTGCCAAAAGCGAAACCAAAGATCAGATGGAAGGCCTGCAAATGGGCGCAGATGATTATATCCCGAAACCATTCTCGCTGGCTATCCTGACTACGAAGATACAGAATATGATGCGTACCCGCAGGCGTATGCTTGAACGGTATTCCAAATCTCTGGAAGTGGAACCGGAAAAGATTACGTTCAACGCCATGGATGAAGCTTTGTTGAAACGTGCCGTTGCCATCGTAGAAAAGAATATGGATAATATTGAATTCTCTACCGACGAGTTCGCCAGAGAAATGAATATGAGCCGTTCTAATCTGCACCTCAAATTGAAAGCTATCACAGGTGAATCGACTATCGACTTTATACGCAAGATTCGTTTCAATGAAGCGGCAAAACTACTGAAGGATGGCCGTTATACAATAGCAGAAGTCAGCACAATGGTAGGATTTAATACGCCGTCTTACTTTGCTACGAGTTTCAAAAAGTATTTCGGATGTTTGCCTACAGAGTATATTAAGAAGGCAAAGGGATAAACAACTAGAGAGGTAAATCCAAAAATATTATGATTTTTACGGAATCTAATCCATAAAAATCATAATATTTTTGGATTGGAAGAGAGTTTATACATAACAAACAACCCCAATGTATAAAACAGTACTTTTCTTTTTTTCAGTAGGGTTTTGAGCTAAATTCATAGTTACAAGGATTAATCTAGCACAATAGTCTTTTTAATAATTCTTCTTGGAGCTATTATTTTCTTCGTTCCCTAATAAATTTGCGTTCCACTTAAGTAGAGCGATAGTTCGACTTAAGTGGAACACAAACTAGAATGTAGAGCTAATTATTATTTATAGAAGATAGGAAACTAAACACAGTATTAAGACAGCTTATCTCTTATTGACAACTAGCGTTTAGTTCGTCTCCGTACCGTTTCCCTCCCGTATCAAAATGAATTAGTTCATTTCATAAAAGAATAGGATGAAAGTTACATTATGATGTATAAAAAGCTTAATATCAGCCTAAAAACCGTTTTTCTAAACATTATTAATATATGATTCAACAATATTAATATCAAAAAATCATTTTTTGAACAAAGTGTGAACAGGACAAATCATCATTTCTAAATAAACAGATTACATTTGCAAACAGTAAAATATAACTTTTAATAATTAAAACCTAATAAAGTATGAAGAACATCTTCTTTATTTGTATGTTCGGTCTGCTAGCATTTGCCGGATGCTCAGACAACGAGGAGGAAATATTGACCGGAGGCAATATAGACATAGATATGCTTCCTCCTAATCAACCTAATGATGTGATCGATGAAAAACTATTTGCAGTTATCAATCTTGATTATCCAGGACTGGAAAAAGCTAAAGAATTTTATAATTCAGGGAAATACTACTATGCAGTAAATGAATTATTAGAATATTACAGAAATCGGACAAGTGTCATCAACCCTAATATTCAACTGATGAACACACCAATTACGGCATCTGAACTAAATATAGCTGACCAAGCATTAGAAAACAGATTTTATGTTAGAGGATTTGCAGAGCGAGTTGAGGATGGAAAAGAGATCTATTATTCTTTTACCAAAGATAATAAAATAGACTGGTCGTTCATTCCCAGTAAAGTCACTGACCAAGAATTTAAATATCAGATTCATCGCCATCAATGGATGCTTCCACAAGCAAAAGCCTATCGCACAAGTCGTGATGAAAAATATGCAGAATCATGGATCAATGTTTACTCGGATTGGCTTAAGACTTTTCCTTATGAAGAAGGAACAACATTCCCCGAAGAAGGAGGAAAAGAGAATGATGTTGATTATCAATGGAAAGGTTTACAGGTAGCTGAAAGAGTTATCTCACAGATAGATATCATGACTTATTTCATTCAATCTAAAAATTTCACGCCAGAATGGCTCTCTGTCTTCTTGACAGCATTTGCCAAAGAAGTAGAATGTATTCGTTTGAATTATTATAAAGAAGGTAACATTCTGGTTACCCAAGCACAAGCTGTAGCAATGGCAGGCATACTTATGCCTGAGTTCAAGAATGCCAATGAATGGCTATCAGAAGGTTCTCAGAAACTAGGAGAACAAATAGATAAACAGTTCCTTGCAGATGGAGTACATTACGAATTTGACATTAGCTACCACGTTGGTGCCATCTCTGATTTTTATGAAACTTACAGAGTAGCTCAATTAAATAATAAAGCTGGCGGATTTCCGGCAGGATACCTTGAGAAGTTAAAATTACCTGCTCATTTTGTCATGGATATCACTTATCCTAATTACAGTGTAGAAAACTTTAATGATACCCGTTCCAGTCGTTTAGGAAAAAGTGTACTCATTAAAAATTTCAAAAAGTATGCAGAAATGTTCCCGGATGATCAAGAAATACAATGGATGGCTTCAGAAAGGCAAAGTGGATCCACACCTACTTATTTACAAAAAGCTTATACAAATGGAGGATATTATATTCTGCGTAATAAATGGGATGACCAATCTATGATGATGATCCTAAAAAACAACAATAATCCTAATAATAAATATCACTGTCAACCAGATAACGGTACATTTAGTTTATATAAAAAAGGACGTAATTTCTTCCCTGACGCAGGGTCATACGCATACAGTGGGAGCGATAGAGAGACCTATCGCGGAACAGCCAGACATAACACGTTAACCATAATGAGTAAAACAATACCTGATGATAGTATGAAAGGGAAATTGCTTCAATTAACAACAAAGACGGATGAAGCAACATCCTACGATGTCTTAGTTACTGAAAATCCGACATATACTGTTTCAGGTGAAAAACATCTGAATTTGACCCATCGCCGTTCTGTATTTTTTGTTAATCAAAAGTTCTTTGTGATAGTAGATGAAGGATATGATACCACAGCAGACCATAACAGTAACATCAATGTGAATTTTCATTTATGTCCTATTGAAAACGCATCGAGCGATGTCGTAATAGACGAAGGACAAAAAGACAGCCATATTTACGGTGCACATACGGCTTTTAGCGACAATAACAATATCATGCTTAGAACCTTTGTTGAAACAGCCAACGATTATAGCGCATCCGTAAAAACGACTAATACTTCTAATGATATAGGACAAAAAACCGAACGTAAAGGTTATCAAGTTACCATACGTAAACCTAAAATAGTAAATGGTGCTGCAAGATTCATTAGCATAATTTATCCAATTAATGATGGCGCGGAAGCAGCAAACATCAACATGACAGCCACATTTACAGATATAGCAGATGATGAAGCCGCTGGAACATTCCATGCAAATGGAACATCAGTAAAAGTAATTATTGATAATAAAGAATATAATTTATCATACACACTTAATTAATATATCTAAGAAATGAAACATGCATTATTAAAAACCAAATCAAGGCTTATAATGAGTCTGATGATAGTTATAATGAGTGTAGTTTATACATCTTGTGATGATACAGAAACTACCGATTCTACTAAATTCACAATATTCTACTCAGGTATGACTGATATAGGTCCTTCGATGAGTGGAAGAATTAGTAGCCCAACTTATAAAGGAAATACACCTTCTGATTTTGCTATAACCAAAGTAACTTTAAAAGGTGAAGCCTATTCCGGAGATTGTTTTACTATCGACCCAAATGATGGATTCATATCTATAAATAGCACCAAAGATATGCAAGTTGGCCTATATAAATTATCCATATCATGCATATCCGGAGGGAATTATTATGAATTTAAAGATATTGTAGAAATAAACTTCTTGAAGGCCGTCCCCGATGGAATTACAGTGGAACCCAACAAACTCCAAGTCAAATATAATGATATTATTGATGAAACAAGTGAAGTAGAACTACCAACAGCGCAAGTCAAGACAGATGGAGATCATGTAACCATTACCAAATATGAGATTGCAAAAAGTGACTATTCAAAATACTTCGACATCACTAAAAGTGGAAAAATAAGTATTATCAAAGGTAGCACAGCACTTCTTCCCGGTATTTATAACATCTCATTAAAACTAACAACCGGAGCTTCTTCTGAAGATGAAGGAATATTTGAGAATGCACTAGAAATAAATGTCACGTCAGCACCTTTTGGTTTGGAGTACACTCCTAACGAAGATATGCTAGAAGCTGAAAACGACAAAAGTGGAAAGACCTCATTTCAGAGTAATGCGCCTGCACTTAAAGGTTCATTAGAAGGAATAGAATATTCTATAAAAAATATTACTCCTACAACAGATAAAATTAAAATAGATCCAACTACCGGAGTTCTTTCCGTTGACAAAGACCACGGATTGCAAAGTGGAAATAACTATGTCATCTCAATACATGTTAAAAACAATTTTGGAGAAGAAGATTTCAATAATGCATTTACACTACAAGTCGTAGAATACATTGAGCCAATTTCAGGATTCGAATATGAAACAAGTATTGATAAATATCAATATTCAAAGTTCACCATTAGTCCTAAGGAAGGGTTGAAAGGAGATAATATCCAATTCAGCTTGATTAATGAACCGGATGCATTAAAGGGTCAGATAGAATTTGACGCCCAAACTGGAACAATCTCTGTAGAAAAGGGAAATACTATTCCACAAGGAAATTATCCTCTTACCGTGAGAGCGACTAACTCTAAAAACGCAGAAAATCCTGCAGATGCGACATTTACTCTGAATATCATTGAGAATCCTAATTACTTCACTGATATTCGTTATGGAAACAACATTGATGTACCAGAAGAAAATAATGCTAATCAATTTAGAATTACAGAAGATAATGAAGCTAATGCGGATGCTACATTAAAAAGCTTCACTTTCCCAAGTCCACAAACAGGGCTTAAAGGGAATGTATCGGTCGCATGGAGCATCAAGAACGGAAATAATTGTGACAACTTAACAATCGATAGCAATACAGGAAAAATCAGTTTCAATCAAGAAGCTACATGGCCCGCAGATAAAAATGGAGTCAAAGCAAATACAATAGGATTTTGTTATGTTACAGCAACAGCCGGAACAGATAAAGATAGCCAAATATCTCAAACAACTCTTGTATTTATTCATTATGACTTAAAAGCAAATAATGGAGTACATATCCATTATAATCCTTTTGTCTTCCAAGCTGATCCTAAAAATGGTGGTAATTCAACTGTTCCGTTGGTTACAGTTAACGGAACAACTACAACTTCTAATTTCGCATTAGATTACCGCCGTTCATTTAACTACTATCCCACAGAAGGCACTTTAGTAAAAGGAGCACCCGGAACTGCCGGTTCATTCTTAAATGAACTATGGACTACATATTATAAAGCTATGGATATAAAACTATCAACCGGGTCTAGAAATCCGATGTCATATTACGGCAGCGTATACGATATGAGCCATAGTAAGAAATTACCTAATCAATCGGATAGACTATCCGTAGCATTAGCCTATGTAGTTCCTAATGACCTGACTATACATATCAGTCCGAATATCTGGAAAAATAGTAATGGAGAATATGCTAATGGAATTATGGTTGGAGAAATGACTTTCCTTACAAATGTCACCGTTGATACAACAGAAACCGGAGAATCATTAAAAAATGGAAAGAAAATAGCACCTATCATTATATGGTTTGACAAAAAATTTATTAAATAATGAGCAAAACATCATTAACTATGTATAATACAATCACTAAATCAATAAAACTAAGAGGGTATATCACCCCTTAGCACTGATTTTCACAATCAGCCTACAAGCCCAGAATATAACTGTAAAAGGTGTTGTTGTAGATGAAACAGACACTCCGCTTATCGGAGCAACAGTTATGGTAAAAGGTGCATCTACTGGAGCTATTACTGACTTCGACGGAAACTTTACGTTAACAACCTCAAAAGGTTCAATAATATCTTTCTCATATATTGGATATAAAACCCAAGAGATTAAATATACCGGACAATCTCCTATGAATGTTAAAATGGTACCAGATAATAAAACTTTAGACGAAGTTGTTGTTGTCGGATATGGTTCCATGAAGCGAGGTGATTTGACAGGTTCTGTTGCATCCGTCGCTTCCAAAGACATTGAAGGCTATAAAAGCAGTTCTGTTATGGGGGCTTTAGGAGGACAAATTGCCGGAGTACAAATTACCCAAACTGACGGTACACCAGGAGCTGGATTTAATATCAACATCCGTGGTGTAGGTACTTTAACAGGAGATGCTTCTCCACTTTATATCGTAGATGGTTTTCAAGTAGATAATATCGATTATTTATCGAACTCCGATATTGAATCTATAGAAGTTTTAAAAGATGCCTCCTCTGCCGCTATCTACGGTGCGCGCGCAGCCAATGGGGTGGTTATGGTTTCCACCAAGTCAGGTAAAGTAGGACGCCCTGTAATTAACTACAACGGCTCTGCAAGTTATCGTAAGATTTCAAAAATGTTAGATGTACTTTCTCCTTATGAATTCGTTAAATTGCAAGGAGAAATAAAAACCGAATATGCAAATTCCTACTATAAATCAGGAAATGATGATAATGGAATTCCTTATCTTTATCAATCAGCGGAAGATTATATCGGAATGAAAGGAGTAGACTGGCAAGAAGAGACTTTCAATCCGACATGGTCACAAGACCATAATCTATCCATCTCAGGCGGTAGTGATAATACCAAATATACAGCTTCATTTTCCCGTTATATTGAAAATGGTATTTTTAAGAATAGTGGATTTGATAAAACGACAGGTAAAATTCGCTTTAATCAAAAGATAACAAAAAACATCACTTTTGATACAACTGTTAATTACGCACAAACGAACCGTAAAGGTGTGGGAACTTCCGCAGACTCCGGACGTTTTAATATGTTAGCACAAATTCTAAGTGCACGTCCAACAGGTGGTCTGAAGCTGACAGATGAAGAATTATTAAATTCTGCTATTGACCCTGAAATGCTAGAGACTGGAGAAAGCCTTGCTCAAGTCAATCCTGTCATGCAAACCGAATCCGTTACTAATAATAAACGTGGAGAAATGTGGTCAGCCAATGCATCTATAACCTGGCAAATTATTAAAGGATTAACATTTAAGACAGCTGGTACCTATAATACAACTGACAGCAGAACTGACATTTTTTACAAAACAGGTTCTAAAGAAGCATATCGTAATGGAGAAAAGCCGTATGGCCGAACTCAAATGGGACGCGACGTACGTTGGACTAATTATAATAACCTCACATGGAAACAAAAGATTAAAAAACATACTTATGATGTGATGTTAGGCCATGAAGTTTCATTCAAAAGCAGCGAATATCTATTAGGAGAAGCGATGGATTTCCCATTTGATAATCTGGGCAATGACAATTTAGGCATCGGAGCTACTCCTAGTAAAGTGAGCTCCAGCTATAATGACAAGATGCTACTATCCTTCTTCGCCCGTGGTAACTATAATTATGACAATCGCTATTTATTAACAGCGACAATACGTGCAGATGGTTCTACTGTATTCTCCCAAAAGAATAAATGGGGATACTTTCCCTCTTTCTCAGCTGCTTGGCGTGTTTCTGAAGAAGCATTCATGAAAGATATAAAATGGTTGTCAAACTTTAAAGTTCGCTTCGGTTGGGGTACTGTCGGTAATGACCGTATTTCAAACTATTTATCATTAGATTTATATGAAGCTAGTAAATATGGAGTAGGTAATAATACAGTAACGGTATTGACACCGAAACAACTCAAAAACGCTAACCTGAAATGGGAAGGTTCCAATACCGTGAACTTAGGTGTAGATCTTGGTTTCTTTGATAGTCGCCTAAATATTACAGCAGACTTCTTTATCAAAAATACAAAAGATCTCTTGCTAGCTCAATCACTTGCACACATTACAGGTTTTAACTCACAAATGCAGAACATTGGTAAGATCCAAAATAAAGGATTTGAATTAAATGTGAACAGTATTAACATACAAACAAGAGATTTTACTTGGAATACGAACTTTAATATATCATTTATCAAAAATACATTAAAGTCACTTGCTTCCGGTGTAGATGCGATGTATGCACGTTCCGGATTCGACAGCAACTTCACCGCATATGATTACATAGCCAAAGTTGGTGAATCTTTAGGATTGATCTACGGATATGAGTTTGATGGGATCTACCAAAGTTCTGATTTTTACACAAAGCCAGGCGATCCTACATTGTATTTAAAAGACGGAGTCGTTAATGACCCGCGCTATAGTACAAAAGAGCCTTTAAGACCGGGTGTAGTAAAATATAAAGATCAAGACGGAGATGGTAAAATTACAACCAAAGACCGTACTGTCATCGGTTCTGCAATCCCCAAATGGTATGGAGGTATCACCAATACACTAAATTATAAAGGGATTGACTTCAGTTTCATGCTACAATTCAATTACGGCAATGACGTTTATAATGCAACCCGTCTATATTCAACTCAATCAAGAAGCGGACGTAGAAATATGCTGGCTGAAGTAGCGGATCGCTGGAGTCCGACCAATGCATCCAATAAAGTACCTTTATATAATGGATACATTACCAATGATGTCTATTCACGTTTTGTAGAAGACGGTTCATTCCTTCGTTTGAAAAATATAACATTAGGTTATACTTTACCTAAAAAATGGACAAGTAAATTCTATGTATCCAGACTTCGTGTTTATGCTACAGGACAAAACTTATTCTGTGTTACAGGATATAGTGGTTATGATCCGGAAGTAAGTACAGCAGGGAGCAATCCGATGACTCCTGGACTAGATTGGGGTGCATATCCAAAGAGTAAAGTATTTACTTTTGGGCTTGATATTCAATTTTAATAATAAATTAAGTACAATGAAAAAGATTCTATACTATATAGCAATATCAGTAATATGTGCATTACCTTTTAATTCTTGCACATTAGACGAAGAAACCAGCACCGATGTAGAAAAGAAAAACTTTATGCGAGATGCTAAAGAGGCAGAGATTGTATTACAAGGTGTTTATCGTTCAACCATAGAAGATGGACAATATGGCTATCATTTATCTATATTGTTTAATTTAGGAACAGATATGGAGCAGGCAGAAGGAAATAGTACGGAGAACTATCGTATCATACCAGCCAATGCATTTCCTACCACTCAATCGGAAGTACAAACTACTTGGTCATCTTTGTATGCCGGTGTCTATAATGCGAATGATTTTCTAGAAAGAATCTCAAGCAAAATAAATACATACTCAGATACCGACCGTCAATTGGCCACTTTATATATAGCTGAAGCAAGAGCTTTAAGAGCTATGTTTTACTTTGAATTAGTGCGCAGATATGGTAATATTGCTCTTATGACCAATACAGAAATGTCGAAACAAGATCCAAGAACATTTGTTCAAGTAAAACCGGAAAAAGTGTATGAATTCATCGAAGATGACCTGCTTTACGCTAGTAGAATACTGCCCTATGCACAAGATGACCAATACCGCATCGATAACAGCTATCGTTTTTCCAGGGGGGCTGCTCTAGGCTTATTATCAAAAGTTTACGCCACATGGGCAGGATATCCTGTATATGATGAGTCAAAATGGGAAGAAGCCGCTAAAACCGCGCGTACTTTAATAGAATCCGGCAAACATGCTCTTCTATCTGATTACGAACAATTATGGAAAAACACTTGTAACGGGGTTTGGGACCCAACAGAAAGCTTGATCGAAATATCATTTTACTCCCCTACCGTTTCAGGAAACAGTGACCCTGTAGGCCGTATTGGAAAATGGAATGGAGTTAAAACCACATCAATCGCAGGACAGCGTGGAAGTTGCGCAGGAAATGTGAAAGTGGTGCATACTTTCGTAACAGAATGGCGTGAACATCCTCAAGACTTACGCTGCGATCTTTCCGTTGCCAATTATAAATACGATGATGATAAAGTACTTTGGACAAAAGGAAAAAATGATACCGATTATTCTGCTAAAGAAAAAGACAAAGACCCCACTAAAGGACAAAAAGAAAAACAAAATTATACACCTGCTAAATGGGACATTGAAAAATATGTAACCACCAGTAAATTAATCAATAACGATAAATCAAATGTTAATTGGTATTTCCTACGTTATGCAGATGTACTTTTACTTTACGCAGAGGCTTTGAATGAATGGAAACATGGACCTACTGATGAAGCTTATGAAGCGATCAATATGGTGCGCCGTCGTGGATTTGGTAATCCTAGTAAGACGAGTATTTGTGATTTAAAAGATTTAAATGAAGAAGATTTTCGTAAAGCAGTCTATCAAGAAAGAGCTTATGAGCTGGCTTTTGAAGGACACCGCCGCATGGATTTAATCCGCTGGGGAATATATTATGAAACTATTCAAAAAACATACAATGATTTGCTTAACTGGTGGACTGCGGAAACTGAATTTAATTATGTTGTTTACAGACATACTGTAAAAGGTAAGCATGAACTATTTCCCATTCCACAAAGAGACATGGACTTGATGATTAAATTTAATCAAAATCCGAATTGGGAATAGTCCTCATTCTCTCCAATATGCCTTAATTAGGGCATATTGGAGAAATTTAAAACCTTTTTCAACAAAATCAAAACTTAAAAAGCAGAGTTCAAACACCTTTTGGACAATCCTGCAACGGAAAGTTTTGCCTTTCAGTTACTTTTGCATCAGTTACAAAACTTCTAAAAACAATCACTTAAAATGAATAACATGAAAATGAAACTTGTTCTCTTTGCTTCGGTTAGTATTGCACTCGCGTCGTGCCAGACAACCCCAAAGGAAGACTACAGTTGGATAAAAAAAGGACTGGATGTAGCTTCTGCCCAATTACAACTTTCTGCTGAAGAGGTTAGTGGTACGGGAATGTTGCCACGCTCCATCCGTACCGGCTATAACATGGATTTCCTTTGCCGTCAGTTGGAAAGAGATTCATTAACATTCAAAGATTCACTACGCGCACAACCCACTGCTGACCAACTAGGCAAACGCCGCCTCTGCAACGTTTATGACTGGACGAGTGGTTTCTTCCCTGGTTCATTGTGGTATGCATACGAACTGACAGGAAACGATACACTGAAAACTCAAGCCATCCAATATACAAATCTACTGAATCCGGTACGCTATTATAAAGGTACACATGATTTGGGATTCATGGTCAACTGCAGCTATGGCAATGCAGAACGTCTTTCACCCAACGACACCATTGCCGCTGTGATGAGAGAAACAGCCGATAACCTCTGCGGTCGTTTCAACGACTCTATCAGCGCTATCCGTTCATGGGACTTCGGAACATGGAACTTCCCGGTTATTATCGATAATATGATGAACCTCGATCTTCTGTTCAACGTAGCAAAAGCGACAGGTGACAATAAATACAAAGACATTGCTATCAAGCATGCCATGACCACCATGCATAATCACTTCCGTCCGGATTATACCTGCTGGCATGTAATAAGCTATAACAACGACGGCACAGTGGAAAGCAAACAAACTTTCCAAGGAAAGAACGATGATTCTTCATGGGCACGCGGACAAGCGTGGGCTATATATGGATATACCGCTTGCTTCCGTGAAACCAATGACAGCATTTTCCTAAACTTTGCAAAGGATATAGCCGATATGATTATGGACCGCGTAAAAACGGAGGATGCCATTCCCTACTGGGATTATGATGCTCCTGTAACTAAAGAAACTCCGCGCGATGTATCTGCTGCTTCTGTTACTGCTTCTGCCATGATCGAGCTAAGCACCATGGTTCCCGACGGACAGAAATATCTGGATTATGCGGAAAAGATTCTGAAGAGTTTGTCAAGCGACGCATATCTTGCAAAAGTGGGTGACAATCAAGGTTTCATTCTGATGCACTCTGTCGGTTCACTGCCCAACGGTTCTGAAATCGACACTCCACTAAACTATGCTGACTATTACTATCTTGAAGCATTGAAGAGATTCATGGAATTGAAGAAGTTGAGAGTTGAGAATGGAGAGTTGAGAGTGATCCAATAATACAAAAGCAAGAGTGTTCTCAATCGTAAATAGTAAATCGTAAAATCGTAAATTATATCATGAATAAAACTTTAAAGTATATCGTTCTGCTGGCAATCGCTTGTTTTGTAGGCAAAGCTAGTGCCCAAGAACTGAAAAGCGAAGTCTTTTCAATTCTTAACCTGGACTATCCGGGATTGGAAAAAGTGAAAGCTTTGCATCAGGAAGGTAAAGATGAGGATGCTGCCAAAGCATTACTAGACTATTACCGTGCACGTACCAACGTAAAAACTCCGGATATCAATCTGAACAAAGTGACTATCAGCAAAGAAGAACAGCAGTGGGCAGATGACGGATTGAAACATACATTCTTCGTACATAAAGGTTATCAACCTTCTTACAACTATGGAGAAGACATCAACTGGCAATACTGGCCGGTGAAAGACAATGAACTCCGTTGGCAGTTGCACCGTCACAAATGGTTCACTCCGATGGGAAAGGCTTATCGCATATCCGGTGACGAGAAATATGCTAAAGAATGGGCACATCAGTATATCGACTGGATTAAAAAGAATCCGTTGGTAAAGATGAACAAGAAAGAATATGAGCTGATAAGTGATGGAAAAATCAAAGGTGAAGTAGAAAATGTACGTTTCGCATGGCGTCCGCTGGAAGTTAGTAATCGTCTGCAGGACCAGACTTCACAGTTCCAGTTATTCCTCCCTTCTCCTTCTTTCACTCCGGACTTCCTGACAGAATTCCTGGCGAACTATCACAAACATGCTATACATATCCTTGCTAATTACTCCGATCAAGGTAACCACTTGCTGTTTGAAGCTCAACGTATGATCTACGCCGGTGCTTTCTTTCCTGAATTCAAAGATGCTCCGGCATGGAGAAAAAGCGGTATCGATATTCTGAACCGTGAAATTCATGTACAGGTATACGAAGACGGCGGACAGTTCGAACTCGACCCACATTATCATCTGGCAGCCATCAACATTTTCTGCAAGGCATTAGGTATCGCGGATGCAAACGGATTCCGTAAAGAATTCCCACAGGATTATCTGGATACAATCGAAAGCATGATTATGTTCTACGCAAACATTTCTTTCCCTGATTATACCAATCCATGTTTCAGCGATGCTAAGTTGACAACAAAGAAAGAAATGGTGAAAAACTACAAAGCATGGAGTAAACTGTTCCCGAAAAACCAGGCTATCAAATACTTCGCAACCGAAGGTAAAGAAGGTGCATTGCCGGATTATATGTCTAAAGGATTCTTGAAATCAGGTTTCTTTGTATTCCGTAACTCATGGGGAATGGATGCTACGCAAATGGTAGTAAAAGCAGGTCCGAAAGCATTCTGGCATTGTCAGCCGGATAACGGAACGTTTGAACTTTGGTTTAACGGCAAGAATTTGTTCCCGGATTCTGGTTCGTATGTCTATGCCGGTGAAGGCGAAGTGATGGAACAACGCAACTGGCACCGTCAGACTTGTGTTCACAACACAGTAACGCTGAACAACAAGAACTTGGATACGACAGAATCTGTGACTAAATTGTGGCAACCAGAAGGTGCTATCCAAACTTTAGTGACCGAAAATCCTAGCTACAAGAACCTGAAACACCGTCGTTCTGTTTTCTTTGTTGACAACACTTACTTTGTCATTGTAGACGAAATGACCGGTAGCGCCAAAGGTTCCATCAATCTTCACTATCAAATGCCAAAAGGAGAAATTGCCAACAGCCGCGAAGACATGACGTTCCTGACACAATTTGAAGACGGAAGCAACATGAAACTGCAATGTTTCGGTCCCGACGGTATGTCGATGAAGAAAGAACCGGGATGGTGCTCAACTGCTTATCGCAAACGTTACAAACGTATGAATGTATCTTTCAACGTGAAGAAAGACGGCGAAGAAGCTGTACGTTACATCACAGTTATCTACCCAGTTAAGAAGAGCGCAGATGCCCCTAAATTTGCAGCTAAGTTCAAGAACAAAGCGTTCGATGAAAACGGACTGGAAGTAGAAGTGAAAGTAAACGGAAAGAAACAGTCATTAAAATACAAACTATAATAAAGCTGACTAAAAAGTCGGTCGCATCTCAATTTCTCCTCCTTCCGGAAGGAAGGGAATTGGAGATGCAACCGACTTTTTAGTCACTCCCCTTCATCATTATGGAAAACTATTACACCCCCTCTGCCCTACTCCTCCCACTAGCTGCACTAAGTCTCGCTTCCTGCGGCAATCAAAAGAAAGAAGAGACCAGACAACCGAACATCATCTTTATGATGACGGATGACCATACCACTCAAGCAATGTCCTGTTACGGAGGAAATTTGATTCAGACTCCTAACATGGACCGGATTGCCAACGAAGGTATCCGTTTTGACAACTGCTACGCTGTCAACGCTCTTTCAGGACCTTCACGCGCCTGCATCCTCACCGGTAAGTTCAGCCACGAGAATGGTTTTACCGATAACGCCAGTACGTTCAACGGAGACCAGCAGACATTCCCCAAGCTGCTTCAACAAGCCGGATATCAGACTGCAATAATTGGTAAATGGCATCTTATCAGTGAACCGCAAGGGTTCGATCATTGGAGCATCCTTAGTGGTCAACACGAACAAGGCGACTATTATGATCCTGATTTTTGGGAAAACGGGAAGCATATTGTAGAAAAAGGATATGCTACGGATATTATTACTGATAAAGCCATTGAATTCCTCGAAAGTCGCGACAAGAACAAGCCTTTCTGCATGATGTATCATCAGAAAGCACCGCACCGCAACTGGATGCCTGCTCCCCGCCATCTGGGTATATTCAACAATACCACTTTCCCGGAACCGGCTAATCTGTTCGACGACTATGAAGGCCGCGGAAGAGCAGCCCGTGAACAGGATATGTCTATCGAACATACACTGACAAACGACTGGGACCTCAAATTGCTGACTCGTGAAGAGATGCTGAAAGATACCACCAACCGTCTTTACAGCGTATACAAACGTATGCCTGTTGAAGTTCAGGATAAATGGGACTCTGTATATGCCGGACGCATTGCCGAATACCGCAAAGGTGACCTGAAAGGCAAATCATTAATCAGCTGGAAATATCAGCAATATATGCGTGATTATCTGGCGACAGTTCTGGCAGTAGACGAAAATATCGGCCGACTGCTGAATTATCTCGAAAAAATTGGTGAGCTGGACAATACAATTATTGTCTACACCTCCGACCAGGGTTTCTTCCTTGGCGAACATGGCTGGTTTGACAAACGCTTCATGTATGAAGAATGTCAACGCATGCCGCTTATTATCCGTTATCCGAAAGCAATTAAAGCAGGAAGTACCAGTAACGCCATCAGCATGAATGTAGACTTTGCTCCTACCTTCCTCGACTTTGCCGGAGTAGATATCCCGTCAGATATTCAAGGAGCTTCTTTGAAACCGATATTGGTCAACGAAGGCAAAACCCCGGCCGACTGGCGTAAAGCTGCTTATTACCATTATTACGAGTACCCTGCAGAACACTCTGTAAAACGTCACTATGGTATCCGTACACAAGATTTCAAACTGATTCATTTCTACAACGATATTGACGAATGGGAAATGTATGACATGAAAGCTGATCCGAGAGAAATGAACAGCGTCTTCGGCAAACCGGAGTATGCTAAAGTACAAAAAGAACTGATGGAGCTACTTCAGGACACTCAAAAACAGTACAAAGATACTGACCCGGATGAAAAGGAAAAAGTCCTCTTTAAAGGTGATCGCCGGCAAATGCAAAACCGCTAAGAGGGCAAGGTGTCCCCAATATGCTTTATAGTTAGTTATATAATAAAATTAGGCACGGATTACACGGATGAACGCTGTTGCTTTACCCATCATCATTCTAAAAACCGTGAAATCCGTGTAATCCGTGCCTAATAACCGAATAAATTAGATAAAACCATGGATAGAAGAAAGTTTTTAAAAAACACAGGCTGGTCTTTCCTCGGATTGGCAGCTTCAGGCAGTTTGCTGGGTTCTTGCGCAGCTGGAAGCAAAGAAGCAAAAAAGATTATGCCGTCAGCCAGTAACCTCAAAATGTACTGGGGCGACTTACATAACCATTGCAACATCACATACGGACACGGCGACATGCGCGACGCTTTTGAAGCAGCGAAAGGACAATTAGATTTTGTCAGTGTCACTCCTCATGCTATGTGGCCGGATATTCCCGGAGCAGATGATCCCCGCCTGAAATGGGTGATTGATTATCACACAGGAGCTTTCAAACGTTTGCGTGAAGGCGGTTATGAGAAGTACGTAAAAATGACGAATGAATATAATAAAGAAGGTGAGTTCCTTACTTTTGTCGGATACGAGGCCCACAGTATGGAACATGGTGACCATGTTGCATTGAATTATGATCTTGACGCACCGCTTGTAGAATGTACTTCTATCGAAGACTGGAAACAGAAGGCAAAAGGACACAAAGTATTTATTACTCCACATCACATGGGTTACCAGGGCGGCTATCGCGGTTACAACTGGAAATGCTTTACCGAAGGAGATATTACCCCATTCGTAGAAATGTATTCCCGTCATGGTCTGGCAGAAAGCGATCAGGGAGATTATCCTTATCTACACGATATGGGTCCGCGCCAATGGGAAGGAACCATTCAATATGGTCTTGAATTAGGCAACAAATTCGGTATCATGGCTTCTACCGATCAACATTCCGGTTATCCGGGAAGCTATGGCGACGGTCGTATCGGTGTCATGGCTCCGTCATTGACTCGCGACGCTATTTGGGAAGCTCTCCGCACCCGCCATGTATGTGCCGCAACCGGTGATAAAATTATTATCGACTTCCGCCTCAACGACGCTTTCATGGGTGACGTGGTTCGCGGTAACAGCCGCCGTATCTATCTGAACGTTACAGGTGAAAGCTGTATCGACTATGTAGATATTGTCAAGAACGGACAGATTTTAGCTCGCATGAATGGCCCGCTGACTCCGATTGCCCCGGAAGGTGATACGGTACGTTGCAAAGTTAAAGTTGATTTTGGTTGGAATCGTGAAGAGAAATACGTACATTGGCAGGGTAAACTGTCCGTGGACAAAGGACAGATCCATAGTGTAACTCCTTGTTTCCGTGGCGCAGCGTTCACTTCTCCGCAAGAAGGTGAAACTGAATTCCACACGCATGTCAACCGTATCGTATCCGTTGGCAACAAGGAAACCGAACTGGATATGTATAGCAGCAAAAATCCGAATACGACTACAGCAGCCATGCAAGCCGTCATTCTGGATGTGGAAATGCCCAAAGACGGTAAGATCATTGCCGAATTCAATGGCAAGAAGTTTGAACATACGTTGGGCGAGTTGCTCGAAGGTTCACGTTCACACTTCATGATCGGTTGGTTGAGCGAGGCGATCCTTTTCAATCGTGCTATGCCGGAAAGCTGTTTCACTCTGGAACACTACATGGAAGATAAAGACCCGCAACGTGATACGGATTACTACTATGTACGCGTTCGCCAACGTGACGGACAATGGGCTTGGAGTTCACCGATTTGGGCGGAAAGAGTGTAGTTAAACAGTAAAAGCAATGAATAATCTAGTACTTAAATAGAAATGGAAAAAGAATACGCTATAGGAATTGACCTTGGCGGAACTTCAGTAAAATACGCCCTTATTGATAATGAAGGCGTATTTTACTTTCAAGGAAAGTTACCGTCGAAAGCCGATGAATCAGCAGAAGCTGTCATCGGACAGTTGGTTACTGCTATCAATGAAGCGAAAGCCTTTGCACAAGAAAAAGGCTACAAAATTGATGGTATAGGAATCGGAACACCGGGTATCGTAGATTGTACGAACCGTGTTGTTTTAGGAGGTGCGGAAAACATCAACGGTTGGGAAAACATTCACTTGGCAGACCACATTGAAACAGAAACCGGACTTTCTGCTTTATTGGGAAATGATGCCAATCTAATGGGACTGGGAGAAACAATGTATGGGGCCGGTCAGGGAGCTACTCATGTTGTCTTCCTGACAGTAGGAACGGGTATTGGCGGTGCAGTAGTCATCGACGGCAAATTGTTCAACGGTTATGCCAACCGGGGAACGGAACTGGGACACGTACCTCTCATTGCCAATGGTGAACCTTGTGCTTGCGGTTCTGTCGGCTGCCTGGAACACTATGCTTCCACTTCCGCTTTGGTACGCCGCTTCAGTCAACGAATAGCAGACGCAGGTATCTCCTACCCGAATGAGGAGATTAACGGAGAATTGATTGTCCGCCTTTACAAACAAGGGGATCAGATTGCAAAAGTATCACTGGAAGAACACTGTGACTTTTTAGGACATGGAATTGCAGGCTTTATCAATATCTTTAGTCCTCAAAAGATTGTGATCGGCGGAGGACTCTCCGAAGCCGGAGATTTTTACATTCAGAAAGTAAGCGAAAAAGCGCGTAGTTATGCCATCCCCGACTGTGCCGTGAATACCCAAATCATAGCTGCCGCTCTTGGAAACAAGGCTGGAAGTATTGGAGCTGCGTCACTTGTATTTACTCAATTATCTGCTCCAAACCTGATTAAATTATGAAAAAGAATTTAGGAATGCTGACGCTGATTATGGCGTTTTGGTTCACCATCTCTTTTATTACTAATATTCTGGGACCACTCATTCCGGACATTATCCACAACTTCAATCTAAGTGACCTGGCAATGGCGGGATTTATCCCGACCTCTTTTTTCCTGGCCTATGCTATCATGTCTATCCCTGCCGGATTGCTCATCGACCGTTTCGGTGAAAAGCCGGTATTATTCGGTGGATTTCTGATGCCGTTCATCGGCACCATCTTATTTGCCTGCATGCACACGTATCCGATGTTATTGGCTTCTTCTTTCATCATCGGACTGGGAATGGCCATGTTACAAACGGTATTGAATCCGCTCCAACGTACCGTAGGAGGAGAAGAAAACTATGCATTTATCGCCGAACTGGCACAGTTCATGTTTGGCATTGCTTCTTTCCTAAGTCCTCTGGTATATACTTATCTGATTCGTGAACTTGATCCGGCAACATATACAGCAGGTAAAGGTTTCTTTATCGACCTGTTGGCCGATGTCACTCCACGGGAAATGCCGTGGGTATCTCTTTACTGGGTATTCACCATCCTATTATTAGTAATGCTGATTGCCGTCGGTGTCTCCCGCTTTCCCAAGATCGAACTGAAAGAAGATGAAAAAAGCGGGTCAAAAGATTCATACCTCGCTTTGTTTAAACAGAAATATGTATGGTTGTTTTTCTTGGGAATCTTCTGTTATGTAAGTACGGAACAGGGAACTTCTATTTTTATGAGTACATTCCTCGAACAATATCATGGAGTAAATCCGCAAACTGAAGGTGCACAAGCTGTAAGCTACTTCTGGGGGCTGATGACAGCCGGTTGTCTGGTAGGTATGATTCTACTCAAGCTGATTGACAGCAAACGGTTGTTACAAATCTCCGGAATATTGACCATCATCCTACTATTATCTGCTTTGTTCGGAAGCAAAGAAGTATCTATCATTGCCTTTCCCGCTGTCGGATTCAGCATCTCAATGATGTATTCCATCGTATTCTCATTGGCACTGAACTCCGCCTCACAACATCACGGCTCCTTTGCGGGTATTCTATGTTCTGCAATAGTAGGTGGTGCGGGTGGTCCGATGATTGTGAGTACACTGGCAGATGCTACATCGCTCCGCACAGGAATGTTATTTATCTTGGTTTTCGTAGGCTACATAACCTTTATCGGTTTTTGGGCACGTCCACTAATTAATAACAAGACCATCCGTCTGAAAGAATTGTTCAAACAGCGATAAACGCTGAATGATACATGATGAATAATAAATATTAAAATAAGATGATGAAACAACGAACGTCTATATTTTCTCTTTTGCTCGGTATTCTGCTATCCACCAATGGGTATGCGCAAAAAGGAATCATGCGTCTGACTCAACAGACATTGATGCACGAGGTCCGCGAAACGCCTTCGCCCCTGAACGGACAGCATATTACTGTCAATCCCCCACGTTTTATGTGGCCGGATAAGTTCCCGCACCTCGGTGCTGTATTGGACGGAGTTGAAGAAGAGGACTACAAACCCGAAGTAACCTACCGCATCCGTATTGCACGCGACCCCGAATTTAAATCGGAAGTGATTACCGCCGAAAGAAAATGGGCATTTTTCAACCCATTCAAACTCTTTGAAAAAGGGAAATGGTATTGGCAACATGCCTACGTTAACAAAGAAGGAAAAGAAGAATGGTCACCTGTTTATCATTTTTATATAGACGAACACATACGTACATTCAACCCTCCTTCTCTACAGGAAGTATTAACCAAATTGCCCAAGACTCATCCCCGCATCTTGCTTGATGCCGAAGATTGGGATAATATCATCGAACGGAATAAAAACAATCCGGAGGCACAGGCTTATATCCGAAAAGCCGATAAATGCCTGAACCACCCGCTGAAACATCTGGAAGAAGAAATTGATACAACCCAGGTTGTCAAGTTGACAAATATTGTTCAATATCGTTCTGCCCTGATTCGGGAAAGTCGTAAGATTGTAGACCGTGAAGAAGCAAATATCGAAGCCATGGTACGCGCTTACCTGCTAACGAAAGATGAGGTATACTACAAAGAAGGCATTAAGCGTCTTTCCGAAATTCTTTCCTGGAAAAAAAGTAAGTACTTTGCTGGAGATTTCAATCGTTCTACTATTCTGTCCATGAGCACTTCAGCGTATGATGCATGGTACAATCTGTTGACTCCGAATGAGAGAAAACTACTCCTAAGAACGATTCGTGACAATGGAAAGAAGTTCTATCATGAATATGTCAATCACTTGGAAAACCGCATTGCTGATAATCATGTCTGGCAAATGACTTTCCGTATCTTGAATATGGCGGCATTTGCTACGTATGGCGAACTCCCGATGGCTTCCACCTGGGTGGATTATTGCTACAATGAATGGGTATCCCGTCTGCCGGGCCTCAACGCGGATGGAGGATGGCACAATGGTGATTCTTATTTCCAGGTCAATCTTCGCACATTGATTGAAGTTCCCGCTTTCTACTCCCGTATCAGCGGATTCGATTTCTTCGCCGATCCGTGGTATAACAACAATGCATTTTACGTCATCTACCAGCAGCCTCCATTCTCAAAATCTGCAGGACAAGGCAATTCACATGAAAGCAAAATGAAGCCGAACGGTACACGAGTAGGTTATGCGGATGCCTTGGCACGTGAATGTAATAATCCGTGGGCGGCTGCTTATGTACGTACCATTCTGCAAAAGGAACCGGATATCATGGAAAAAACTTTCCTCGGAAAATCTGGAGACTTGACCTGGTATCGTTGTACAACCAAGAAAGTTCTCCCCAAAGAAGGACATACTCTTGCCGAACTACCCATGGCGAAAGTATTCAATGAAACGGGAATCGGTACGATGAATACCTCTTTGGGAGATATAGATAAGAATGCCATGTTATCGTTCCGCTCCAGTTCTTATGGTTCCACTTCCCATGCACTGGCCAATCAGAATGCTTTTAATACATTCTATGGAGGTAAAGCCATTTTTTACAGCAGCGGACATCGTACAGGTTTTACGGACGATCATTGTATGTATTCTTACCGTAACACCCGTGCACACAACAGCATTTTGGTAAATGGAATGACTCAAAAGATTGGAACGGAAGGATATGGCTGGATTCCGCGTTGGTATGAAGGAGAAAAAATCGCTTATATGGTAGGAGATGCTTCCAATGCTTATGGTAAAGTGACTTCTCCCCTATGGCTGAAACGTGGAGAACTATCCGGTACGCAATATACGCCTGAAAAAGGATGGGATGAGAACAAACTGAATATGTTCCGCCGTCATATCATCCAACTGGGAAGTACCGGAGTTTTCGTGATTTATGATGAACTGGAAGGAAAGGAGGCTGTTACATGGAGTTACCTTTTACATACTGTAGAATTACCGATGGAAATACAGGAACTGACCGATGAGGTGAAAGTAACCGGAAGGAATAAAGCTGGCGGTATCTCTGTTGCCCATCTTTTCAGTTCGGCAAAAACGGAACAGGCAATGGTAGATACTTTCTTCTGTGCTCCGACCAACTGGAAAAATGTGACGAATGCACAAGGAAAAGCAGTGAAATATCCTAATCACTGGCATTTCTCTTCTACAACTGTTCCTTGCAAAACCGCCCGTTTCCTGACTGTGATGGATACACATGGAGACAACCGTCCGGATATGCAGGTAGTTCGCAAAGGCAATATCATTCAAGTAGGTGACTGGACTATCACTTGCAACCTTACGGAAAAAGGAAAAGCCGCTATTCACGTTAGTAATAAAGTGGAGAAAGTTTCCTTAAACTACGATGCCGGTAAAAAGGAAGGTGCAACGACGGTAACAGATCAGGTAAAAGGGAAACAGGTTAATAAAGTCCTGACAGACTATTTACCGGATTTTGAGATTTAATCTCTCCCCCCAAAAAACTGTCCCGTTATTCAATTTATAGAAAATTGAATAACGGGATATTTTTTATAGAGAATAAAAGATAAAGAACAGAGTATAAAGTACATGATCCTATGAATTGTAACCAAGAAGAGTTCTCTCTACAAACATATACTCCTTTAAAAACGTTATATTTGCAGAGTAAAATAAATTAAGAAAGAACAATGAAATATATCGGAGCACATGTTAGCGCCTCTGGTGGCGTAGAGTTCGCACCCATTAATGCGCACGAAATAGGAGCAAATGCTTTTGCGTTATTCACCAAGAATCAACGTCAATGGGTAAGTAAACCTCTAACAGAAGAAAGTATCAGTCTCTTCAAAGAGAATTGTGAGAAATATGTTTTCCAACCGGAATATATCCTTCCACATGACAGTTACCTTATCAATCTGGGGCATCCGGAGGAAGAGGGACTTCAAAAAAGTCGTGCCGCTTTTCTGGATGAAATGCAACGTTGTGAGCAACTTGGATTGAAGCTTTTAAATTTCCACCCCGGTAGCTCTCTCAATAAAATATCAACAGAAGATTGCCTGTCGCTTATTGCAGAAAGCATTAATCTCGCTTTAGAAAAAACAAAAGGAGTAACAGCTGTTATTGAAAACACAGCCGGGCAAGGCAGTAATTTAGGAAGCGAATTCTGGCAATTGAAATATATCATTGATCGGGTAAACGATAAGAACCGGGTAGGTGTTTGTCTCGATACCTGCCATACCTATACCGCTGGTTACGATATTGTCAATGAATATGATAAAGTATTTGATGAATTTGATAAAGAAGTCGGATTCAACTACCTCCGTGGTATGCACTTGAATGATTCTAAAAAAGCATTAGGCACCCATGTTGACCGCCACGACAGCATTGGTAAAGGATTGATTGGCAAAGCTTTTTTTGAAAGATTAATGCAAGATTCCAGATTTGATAATATACCGTTGATACTCGAAACTCCGGATGAAAGTAAATGGAAAGAAGAAATTACATGGCTAAGAAGTATGGAATAATGAGACAAAAGAATAAAAAATACAAGTTATAGAATACATTTTCGAAAAATTATTCAACTTTTCGATGATTGTGTTGAATAATATATATATCTTTGTGCCCGTAAGCCTTTGACCTCCAAAGAACTTACGGGTTTATTTTAAAACACAAAACAGACTTAAATTATCGCATAAACAAAAAACAACGCATATGAAGAAGTTTTGGTTAGCATGTACAATGATTATTGCAATGGGTGTAAGCAGTTGTGTAGACAGTGACAAAGACTTATACCAGGAAGATCCAGGAACTGGTACTAATCCCTCTAGTTTCTCTACCGTACAAAAAGTACAAGTAGAAATTGACTATTCCGATTCTGAATCAAGAGTCCCTTTCTCCATTTATGATGGAAATCCATTAATTGAAGGTGAAAACACTATTGCCTTAAAAGAAAATGTTCAGGCATTAGACGGTGCATGGACAGACGAACAAGGTAAATTTACCGCAACGGTTGATTTGCCAGCTTATGTATCTGATGTATATATCGTTTCTACATCACCTTTCGCCAGACGAGCAATACCTGGGAAAATTGTTAATGGTGTTTTGAAAGTATCAGACACAGATGAGCAACCTACGACTAGAGCATCCTACAGAGAATCCACAAAATTTGATGAGAATAGATTTGATAATCTAGGATGGAAGACGAATCTAGGTAAATACGATGAGTACAGTGGAGTCATTTATTACGCTTATAAAGGTAAGGACCCTAAACTCACATTGAGTAAATCTGAAATGAATGAATTACGTACTACTGTAAATAAAGTATTGAATACTTTTAAAGATTGTCCTGAAGATTATCGTACTCAAGCAGATTTATATGTAGAGAAAGATGAAACAGCCGTAGTATTAACAGCATTGAAAGGTTGGACATGTTGGAACAGCTCATTAGGCTACTACTATTACCGAGCTGATCAGCTTCCTACTAGCCTGAAAGACGTAAAGGTATATGCTATATTCCCCAATACCCAAATGACGTGGAATAACGGGAGCCTCAAAGCTTCTCCTCAAGGTATAGAAGAAGGTACAGCTGTACAACTAAAATATTTTGATGATCCTGAACACCCGGAGGGGACGAACTTTCCCAAAGGATATAGCATCGGTTTTGTTCTCGCATGCAACGCATGGAACACTTATTTTACAGGTTTCAATAGCCATACTCTAACCTATGGATTTTATGCTTGCTCCACAAAAGGATTCAGCACAAAAGTTAATAGCGGTATAGATGTACGTACAGCTATGTTTAGAGATAAAAACAACAACATTGCTATTGCTTTTGAAGATTTCATGGACGACCAAAACTTTACAGATGTTGTGTTCTCATTAAAAGCTAATCCTGAAATAACCAATGTTCCTCCTGTAGATGAAGACTTGAATACAACCATCGAAAAAACCGGTGTATACGCATTTGAAGATGAATGGCCTAAAGCTGGTGATTATGACATGAATGACGTATTGGTTCAGTATACTTATCAAAAAGTTTTCAATATATACAATGAAATCTTAAGCGAGTCATTTACGTTTAAAACTTTATATAATAAGTATACAGTATTCACTAACGGATTAGGTTTCACCCTTTCAAATGCAGGAAATGCACAGTCAACCGAATACTTAATTAAGAAAGAAGGTGAAAAAGGGTTCACTGTAGCTTCGGGAACTGATAAATTTACCCGTGAAAGTAATGCAATCATATTGACTGATAATGTCAAAACAAACCCGAATGCCGAATATAAGGTAACGTTCAAATACGGAGATAAAAATTCAAATAAAAAACAGGAAACATCAATCGACGCATTCATTTATCGTCCCAGTAAAGAAGGTAATCGCTTGGAAATTCATTGCCCAATGCAAAAACCGACTTCCAAAGTCGACACTTCTTTCTTTGGACAAAACGATGACCGTTCCAAGCCCAATGAAGGTATTTATTATGTATCTAATCAAGAGAATATTTATCCTTTTGCATTCTATTTGGCAAATGCCAACGCTGATGATATTGCAGAATTAAAGAATTTCAATAAAAATGAGAAAAAGCCTATCAATGAAATCTATCCTAAATTTATAGATTGGGCTAAATATGGTACAAACTCCGATTGGTATAAGAAAAAATAAATACTTAATATACTAATACAAGAATAGCTGAAAGAGAGATTCTTTCAGCTATTCTTGTATATATCAAAGGATAAGAGTCAGACAATTAATAAATATTCGCCATACTGACTAAAGGTTCATACAGTTTCTCTATATCCTGCGAATCCATCTCTATTTGCACCTGATCGCCGGGCATTAATGTTTGCCCTTTAGGAGGCAAGTTCTCCCGGTCACGATGAACATTAATTATCACACAACGCTCAGGCAAACGGAGTTCATCTACTATTTTCCCGTCTAAATAAGAGCCGCTCATAATTTCTACAGACAATGTGTAACGCGATTCTTCCTTAAATGCAGGCGAATGAATCATATCGTCATATAAAATAACATTGAACGGTTTGATTTGAAGCATTTCCGTAAAGTAATAAGTTAACCCTCCTACAACAATAGAAGGATAAAAGACTTCCAAATGCCCCGTAATTTCAGTTATTAATACAATAGCTGTCAAAGGGGTACGGATTACTGCTACAAGGAATGCAGACATACAAATCAACATGATATAGCTAATATTCTCATAAGCAATAACATCCTGTTGAACCATAATTAATCCCACGATTTGTCCAAGAAGTCCTCCCGTCACCAGCGTCGGGATAAAACTTCCTCCCGGTAAACCCGAAGAAAAAGAAAAAGTGCTAAAAACAAAATGCAACAGCATCATGCCGACAATCCAGAGAATATGTGTGTCTGGACGCATAGCTTGTGATAACAAGAACTGCTCCCCTCCTCCGGTCAGATTAAACTCGGCCATAGAAATCAGAAAAGCTATAAAAAGCAAATACAACATCTTCACGTATTCCGGATGCTTAATAGCAGGGTAAATACGTTTCACCTGAAGAGTGGTGACAGAAAAGAACTTCCCAAAGACAGAAACCACTGCTGCCAACAAAAGGAAAAGTTTCACTTGGCCCCCAAAAGTCATTCCCGGTACAATAGCATCTATATGAAAATAAGGATTGATGGGGAAAATCCAACTGGCAACCCCTCCTGCCACAACTCCTGCCAAAAGCGTAGTAATAGCCGTTTTAGGCGCATCAAACCGCTCAATAGATTCAATAACCAACAATGAAGAAGCTAATGGGGCAGCAAAAGCCGCTGCCAATCCAGCACCAGCACCGGCAGACAATAATTGTTTCCGTTCGCCGCTAAGCACTCTTCCCCATTTAGAGACCAAATATCCCACATAAGAACCTATCTGCACGGAAGGTCCTTCACGCCCCAAAGACAATCCGGTACTTAATGCAAGTATTCCACCTACAAACTTTGCCACCAATTCCAGAAAAGGATGTTTATAATCAACCCGTCCATTGATAACTCCACGTGTTTGCGGAATACCCCCACCGGTAATAAGCGGCATTTTCTTTACCAACCAGGATACGAATACAAGTATTCCCCACATCAAAAGAAAAAGAGGTATGTACCAATACCATTTGGGACGAGAATCAAAGAAATCGTGACGGAGATTAAAGAAAAACTGTAATAGGTAATGATAAGGCACAGCCACAAGTCCTGTCAGTAATCCTACGAAGATACTGACAAAGTACAGTCGGGCATCAATCAACTTCAGTTTAAAAATGCGCCAACGACCTTTATCTTTTATCATTTTTATCAGTCGAAACATTCAGCCAGCCTTACATTGTTTTTATACGTAGGACATACAACAATCAAAACCCTGCTGTGGTTTTCAAACTAATGAAGATTTAATTTCTAATTATTTTCCCATCATATTCAAACGAAAGATAGCATGCACCATAAAGTAAGAACCCAGTGCATTATAATCAGTGTCACGAATGGCAGTAGCGGTTATCGTGCGAATCATAGAAATGTCCTGATGAAGAATATCATATATTTTGAAGCGGATTAGTAACTGTTTCCTCTTCAAAAAGGCTTTTGACAGCTGACAGTTCCACATGAAATTTGCTTTGGCATAACCCTCATAACCATATCCGGTACGAAGGAAATAAGTCAGGTCATTATATAACTCCATCCCCCAGGGAAGATAAAGCTGCAATTCAGTTCCTGCCTGATAATCAAAAGTTTCAGTACGTTTCTCCCGTACGTCATTATAAGAATTGTTATAAGTCAGGCCAACAAGCCCTGTAAGTTCCATTTGGCGGGTACGATAAGTAATCCGTAGACGTTCACGTCCCGTTAAATGCTGTACGGAAGTTTTCACCGGTTCTTCTTTATTCAAGGTTGTATAGCCATTCTGATTCCGGTATTGCAGATAGGAGTAAGTACGAAATATCCAGTTACGATTCTTAAAAGGGGTATTGAGAGAAAAAGAACCCATGGCCCGCCAATTACCATTCATATTGACCGGAGATGTAGTTCGTACACCGGTTTCACTATCATAAGTCACCTGATTAGTTACATTGTTAATGGTATTCTCGAACAAAGCGGTAGCTACCATATTTCGCTGATATTTGGTATTATAAGAATTGAAATTCAGCGTAAAAGTATTCATATATGAAGGCTTCAACGAAGGGTTTCCGACACGGATATTCAAAGGGTTGGTACGGTCGGTCACAGGTTGGAGATCACGTATATTAGGCTGTTTCCCTTTTCCCCTATACACAATTTGCAAACGGGTGCGTTTTGAAAACTTATAGCGGAAATTGACAGTAGGCGAAAAATTCATGACCGATCTTTCCAACTGATCTTCGGGAGCATCACTCAACAATGAATGGCTAACAGACTTTTGAGGTTCAAAATCAACACCAATATTATAATTATACTTCTTTTGTGAAGTACGTATGGCAAGGTTCACTAAGTGATTACTGTATTGATTTTCAAAACGGTTACTAGAGTCTTCATCAAAGTCAGGAGCAAACTCTTCCAGTTCCTTATCCCAGTCATAGACAAAACGATCCGAATTGTTCACTCTATACTGATAGCTGTAACGAAGTTGCAGGAAATGCCGCCACGGCAATGGTTCTACATACACCAGTTGCACCCGGTAATTATAGCCGTCAACATCATCCTCTATTTTCTGATTCTGAATCTTCTTCGTATTATTTTTGAAGTACCGGGTGGTGGAAAGGCTCTTTCGGTCTGTAGCTGAAGCATTAGTACCATAGTCTACCTTCAAAGCAACATTTCTCCCCAAACGACTCAATTTCCGGCTAAGTTGCAACATCATCGTCAGATTATACCGGGAATTATGATTGGTGCCGGAGGACTCTCTTTCATTCAACAAGACATCATTCCCCCACCCTTCCTGAAAGCCACTATTCTCTCTGTCATTGGCTGAGAAACGATATTGAGGACGGAAAATCAATGTAGTAACAGAATCCATTTTCCATTCAAGAGAAGCATTGGCTACCAGTTCGTGATTCTGTTGTCGGCTATGACTCGTGCCCAGATTGATTGATTTATCTTCCCGGAGAAAGTTGTCGACTGTGGTACGGCTATCTTCCAAACGATCGGTGCCGACATATTGAATATTTGAACGTAATTTAACGCGCTTCCAATCATAAGTCGCATTAAGCCCCAATGAGCGGGAGGTAGTCAGTCCCATCCGGCTACGGATATTGCCTGTTGAACTGGAAGATTCATTCTGTAATTCCGAGAATCCCTGGTTATTGGTATTATTCAGATTCCCGATAATGGTTAATTGAGAGTTTTCACGAAAACGGTTCAAGGTATTGGCTAATTCATAACGGTCTTTACTTCCATATCCTCCCATAAAATTCTCCATCCAGCCCCGTTTCATATTTTTTTTCACAGACAAGTCCAGAATCATCTCTTCCTCTCCGTCATCTATTCCCGTAAGACGTGCCAAATCCGATTGACGTTCATACGCTTTTAACTTCTCCACCATCTCCACAGGAAGATTTTTAAGAGCAGCTTTCGGATCATCAGAGAAAAACTCTTTACCGTCCACCAAAATCTTTTTTACTTCCTTGCCATGTATTAGCAACTTACCGTCTGCATCTATTTCACCTCCCGGAAGCTGTTTTACCAATTCTTCAAGCATTGAGCCTTCGGGAGTACGATAGGCAGAAGCGTTGAATACCGTTGTATCCCCCTCTGTCACCGCCATTGGAGCCTGCCCTACTACCACTGCTTCATCCAAAGCATAACTTTCCTGAGTCAGATTTATATCCCCCAATTCGTAAGAAGAGCTTTTGCTGGAAATGGAAATGGGATGAAAAACCTGCTTATATCCGACATATGACACCTGTAATAATAAAGACTTCGCTTTAATTGCATGATTAGGAATAGAAACGGAAAGTTGAAATTTACCGATAGCATCCGTAGCGCCGCCGCCCAACAATGTACTATCCGGTAAAGCTAAAAGCCGGACCGTAGCAAACGGTACCGGCTGATAGGTTTCAGTATCAATCACACGACCGGAAAAACGCTCTTTGCCGGACTGAGCAAAAACAGTCAAACTAATCAGTAACAAGACATAACAAGTAATCAAACGGTACTGAAAAGAATAAATATGGCTGTCTATGTTCAAATTGTGTTGATTTAGTAAAATAAAACTATAATAAAATAAACCTAATATTTATTTCTGGTCCGGACGT
The DNA here is from genome assembly GCF_019129155.2 of Bacteroides sp. MSK.18.37. Lineage (NCBI taxonomy): Bacteria > Pseudomonadati > Bacteroidota > Bacteroidia > Bacteroidales > Bacteroidaceae > Bacteroides > Bacteroides sp. MSK.18.37. The sequence goes on from NZ_JAHOIB020000001.1 coordinate 114,244, forward strand.
GGAGCGCGAGATCTTTGCCCCTGGTGATGTCCCTGTCCCGGTTTCTGTCCTTTTCTTCGGTCAAACTCTTTCTTAAACTTATTAGCATTCATCTTCTCCTGCTGATAAATCTTCAAAATCTGCTTCTGCGAAAGTATCTTGCTGAATTCATTGTAATACTTTTCACGAACATCCAGCATTTTACGGCTTTGAGTAAACTGGTTCCGTAACATGGTCGCAATCTCGTCATCAGTCATGGACGGACGTTCTTTCTTAGCGTCTGTGCCTTGTCCTTTAGTTTTCTCTGTTCTCGCCTTATGAGTCATCATACGACATTCACGCAATTCTTTCAGATACTTCTCGTATACCGGAGTAAATTTAGCTGCCGTTGCATCATCCAACATCAACGTATTTACTATTTGTTTAGTCTGCATCTGCACCATTTGTTCCGGTGTAGGACGCTGTTTTTTTTGTTTGTTATCCGTATTCTGTGCAGACAAAGTCATCTGGCTTCCCATCAGGAGAACGGCCATAATTACATAAATAAATTTAGTCTTCATAATCTTCACGTTTAAAATAATTAATTGAGTTACTTAATTCAAAAATATATCATTTTCAGAGAAGCTGACGAGCTCTTCCAACTCCTCATCTGATAGTTCTTTAATCCATTTATCTACCGGTTCCGTACCATTGGCTAATACTTTCGAAGAAGATGTTGTCACCTCATCTGCCTGTCGCAAAGACGGAACAAACAGAAATCCGACCCATACGGCTGCTATGGTAATCACCGTAGAAATAATCAGCTTCGTATGAGACTTCCGCTGTTGCTTCACTCCGGCACGTTCCATCACCTTTCGTTGCACGTCCTCGAAGAATCCATCGGGGGTACGGTAAGGTGTCCGTTTTCCAATATCATCAAAATCAAAATCCTTTTTCATCGTTCTATCTGTTTAATATATATTCCTTTATCTTCTCTTTCGCATAGTGGTAATTCACTTTTAGTGTATCCACTTTACTATCCAGTACACGGGCGATCTCTTCATATTCAAGTTCATCGTAATAACGCAAGTTGAATACCAGCCGTTGCTTTTCCGGCAGACTTAAAATAGCTTCCTGAAACTTTACTGCCAACTCATTTTCATAATCAATGTAATCGGAAGCCTTCAACTTGCCCATCAACTCTTCCTGAACATCTTCCGCAGAAACAACTCCTTCATCTTTACGTCCGTTGAGCAAGCGTAAACTCTCATTCGTTGCAATCCGGTAAATCCAGGTTGACAGTGAACTTTCTTCGCGAAACTGATCGATATGCCGGAATATCCGGATAAAGACTTCCTGAAGCACATCTTCCGCATCTTCATGAGATACGACCAGTCTACGGATATAATTATATATCGGTACCTGAAAAGAGTCCATCAACATCTTGAATCCCCGTTCGCGATTCGAGGCACAAGCTTCACGAATTTTATTCTCGTTTATCATCAATTCTTTTTCTGAGCTTTATTAGTTAGAACGAAGAAGAGCGGGGAAGTTAAATACGGGAATCCGCATTTTGCTTTTATTAACAAGAAAGAGTAAGAGAGAAGCTGCGCATAAGATATAAAAAGTGCCTCCATATCCTTTGTAAAGGCGATGAAGGCACTTTTAGTAGTTTATCTATAAGTTGTAAACAAGAAAATGATTACCAGAACTTATTGTGTTCCACACTATATTCAAAGCCCACGGCTTTCAACTGATTCACTAATTCATCCTTATCCACATTCATATCTTCACAAAGTTCGTCAAGTGAAGAATAACAATCACGTAACTTCATATTGATGACGCTGAACAACATCATCGGATCTTTTGGTAATTCCATAACATACAATCTTTTAAACCGGATGCAAAGGTACAGCAATCTCATTGAATGACAAAACAAATCAATCTCCTGTTTCTTCTATCTTCAAAGAGATCTTTTCTATCAGTTTACTGATTTCCTCTTCCAATGGGATCACGTTGAAGTCCTTCCAGAAGTTCTCATCATATTTGAAATAGGTGTCAGAGAAGATGGTACGGGTGGGCAATCTGTCTGTACGGGGAAATACGACCACTTGTTCGGTATCCACCTTGCAAGTAATCATCTCAAACCAGATATGAAGATCCCGGCTGCCGAACAGCATTTTTGCCCGTTTCACTTTGAAATGAAGATCTCCACGGATATGGTGTATGTAATAAGTCCCTTGCCACGGTTTATAAGAAATTGTATATACCACCTTTTGAGGAATCATTCGCACGTTACGCGTACGCCTTTCGACAAACATACCTGCCGCATTCTTCACATATACAGGATGAACTTCCAGACGGGCTTGCAATAGAGCACTTGTCTCGGAATCAAGAAATAGCTCTCCACAAAAAAGAGGTTCGCTGATTCCCTTTTTCTGCTCAAAATACACCACATTTACAAATCGGTCCTCTAAAAATGTTACTCCTTCTGAAGTATAGTCATAAATACCCTTCTCTACACTAGGAGTCAGGAACTCGGGCATATCTTTGATGATATCCATCTGGATACAAGCCTGAATTCCGGATTTTACTTTTACAAGCAAGCTGTCTTTTGCTTCTACATTACTTAGCCGACTCATCTTCAACAGCTTCACCTGATCCGGTACAGAAGAATATGAGGATGTCTTATAAACCTTAAACACAGCTTCCGACAAGTTTTGAAATTTGTTTTTCAACTGAACTCCTTCACGATAAAAAGTAGTCAGATATACCGGAGTATGCGAATAATTCTTATTCCGCCGCTCAATCATTTCACGCAAAAGTTTCTTTGGATCACTTCGACGAATCACCACTTCCTGCAAAGGGACAACTTTAGGTTCGAGACTAAGTATATTGTGCCGTCCAATCAGCAAAGCAAACTCTATGTCCTGTGAAAGATAACCTATATGAGAAAAAGTAATCGAATCATTTTTCAAAGAATCGGGTAAAGACAGTTTAAAATCTCCATTTTGATTCGTTATACTGCCAATAGATGTTCCTCGCACTCCAACAGTAGCAGAAGAGATAGGTATTCCTGTCTCCTTATCCAGCAAAGTACCGATAATGACAAAGTTTGTTATCTGTTCCGGAACAAAATCTTGTTGCACACGTACCTTTTTCTCCGAAGGGAGAGTAATCAGGATGTGAGTGCCCATCACCTGAAACTCCAGACTGGTATTTCCTACGATGTCATACACTGCCTGACGAATGGAACGTTCGCCTCCCTTTATCTTCACTACTGCATCATTATCAATGACTTTACTATCATAAATAAACATATATCCCGACTGTTGAGAGACATCACTCAACAATGAATAAACAGTACCTTTTATCTTGGGAAGTCTGACTATACGTTCCAGCACATCACTTCCATCCGCTCTCATCATATCGACGAAGAAGAAGAGTATCAGCAGAACGGACAGATAATGATAAGACTGTTTCATTTTTCCCAACTTTAATGAGTTCTATTCCGATAATAAAAGAATATCTCCTTGCCGGATACATTGCAGACCGAGCGCATTAGCTATCAGATTAGCTATAACTTCAGAAGATTCGTCAGAGAATTCGACAGTCAGCCGACGTTCCTCCAATGCCGGTGAGACAACTTGTATTTGCAAACTATCCGAATTCAAATTCATGACTTTCAGAATGTTCGCTAACGATTCATCTTTAAATCGTATATGCTTAAAGAAGCTCCCCCACTCTTCATTCTCCTTATCTGTATCCAAAACGACTAATCGTTGTGATCGCACTACTACCATTTCCCCCGCTTTTACATAACACTCCTGATTTCCTTTTTTTAGAGTAACCTTCACTATCCCTCTTTGTACGGATAAACGGAACGGAGCATTTTCATCACTTTGCACACTAAAAGCAGTACCTAGCACTTCAATCTTAGCTTGCTCCGTGTCAATCCAAAAGGGTTGTCCCTGCTTCTTTGCTACGTCAAAGAACGCATTTCCCTGTAGACTCACTTCCCGTTTATCAGCAATAAAATGTTTCGGATATAACAGGGAAGTTTCTTTTGCCAAGAGTACGACAGAACCGTCTTCGAGAGTCGTTGCCAAAGTGGAAACACCTTGATTTTCCTGTGTAAGAAGATGCTGTGCCAGTTCTTTATCAGAACCGGTCACCCAATACAAAGTTCCCCAAATGACGCCTATCAAAACGGCGGCAACTGCTCCGTACCTGATCCATTGTGAATATTTGCGTGTATGGTGGCCTTCATCCACTTTCGCAAGTAAACGGTCATTGTCCAAGCGATTATACAATCGATTCCACGCCTGATCTGTCTTTATTTTATAAATATCTGTTTTCATCACTTCATGTGAATATAAATTTCTACTTCTTCTCGTAATGTCCGGAGGGCTTTTGTCATTTCAGCCTCTACTGTCTTAACAGAAAGCGAAAGCTGCGTCGCTATCTCGACATATTTCCGCCCTTCCAGACGATGCATCTCGAAAATCCTCCGTCTGCGAACCGGCAGCTTTTCAAGGGTTCCATTTATGAATCTCTCCAATTCCTCATACTCCATCTGTTGATGAGGATCTGTTGACTGCTCTGGGTTGGAAGTAGTCAATACAGTTTCACGGTATCTGTTCCGAACTTCCTCGTGTTCGCAATACTGCAAAGATTGATTACGAGTCGCTCTATACAAGTAACTTTTAACGGACTGAAAGATCTGTAAGCGCTCCCTTTCTTTCCAAAGTACATAAAAAAGTTCCTCCACAATCTCTTCAGCCACTTCCATTTGCCCGATAATGCCTGCCGCATAACAGCAAAGAGGAAAATAGTAACGGCGAAAGAGTTCCTCAAACGCTTTTATGTCACCTCCCTTTATCTTTTTTAGTATGAGCAGTTCATCCAGCATACTTGCTTTTCTTTATGATTGACCTCAAATATAAGAAAACTATCCCTGTTTCAATTCGATTGCTTTTTTAATTTATCCACTGCGTGCTCCAAAGATTCCGTAGGTTCGATGATATTGTAGTTTCCCCAAAAGTCCGGACTCCAATATTCGTCTACTTTATCATAGAATATTTGATTCAAGCTGAAGGCTTCTTTGTTGGGAATAGTCTCCAACATTCCTTCTCTCTTGTCGGTCACGACCATTTCGGAAGCTACTGTATAGCTTGTGGAAAACAGTTTCTTCTTCCAGTCACATTTGAAACGGATTGTGTTGCTAATGTAATTCAGATAAGTTTTTCCATCCACATCTTTATAAGTGACCAGGTAGGACAGCTCTTGCGGCTTGAATCTTAAACCGAGAGGCTTTTTATATAGAATGGCAGTGGTTGCCTTCGATTTATCCTGCATGTCCAGACTCATCTCTATACGGGTAAATGACAAGCGTTCACGATCGATATATAATTTGCCATACAAGAGAGCATACATAAGGATTACCTTCGGGCGGAAATTAATAACATACTGCATACGGTTATCTATAAGCATGGATTCCGCCATCCAGAACTCATAATTATTCAATTCTTCCATATCGAGTAATGCTCCCTTGTTCTTCACAACATCCAAAGTGATGCTCAAGTTAGGGCCGCCAACAACCTTGACAGCTAATGTATCACTCGCTTTCTGGCTAAGCAGGCGACGTCCCTTCACCACCCTTACTTTGTCATAATTAGTATTTCTATTAGTGTAGGCTGTTTTGGACACATCGATCACAGCCTCCGATATACCGATATACCGACGCCCTTTCTGTACAGTCTCCCGATAAAATCCCGTCAGCATATCACGCTTATCACTATAATTTAGAGGAATCTTACTGATTGCCTTCTCTACAATCATACGTGGATTTTCAGCAAACACCACCACTTCATTCAGCAGGTTGGCATGAGGTGTCAGCCAAACCGTCAACTTAGAGGGTGTTTCTTTCTCCAGAGAGATATGATTATTTACATAACCTATATGTGAAATCTCCAGTTCGCGCAGCGCTTCTGTTTTTTTGATTTTCAAAGCAAATTCTCCTTCCGCATTCGTCACAGTGCCGATATTACTGCCATGCACAGATACATTTACGTTCTCCAGAGCTTTTTTATTTTGCTTGTCTTTCACCATACCAACGATTGTTAGATAATCTCCGGCATCTCCTTGCGCCCACACAGGAAAGCTACAAAGCAGCAAACAAACTGACAGCCATCCAACCAAGTGTTTTTCTACATTCTTCATACTGATGCTTTTTAAAGGTAAATAAATTACGTTTCTATTTATAAGAGCGCTCAGACTGGAAATACCCTACAGCTTTTACAAAAAAAAGAAAAAGAAATCATATTCCAATATTATATCCGGGAATTAATAGTAAATTTCCCGGCAGATTAATGATAAAAGCAATCGCCATGATACGCAAATTAGACAAGACCGAATATGACCGGGCTACCTCATTAGCATTGGAGGTATATATACAATGTGGAGCGGAAGACTTCGATGAAGAAGGTTTGAATTCATTCAAAAGTTTTATCTTTAGTGAGCAACTTATGAATGAATTAGTGATTTACGGGGCTTTTGACAATGAAAATCTAGTAGGCATTATGGGAACGAAGAATGAAGGGAAGCATCTATCCCTGTTCTTCATCGGAAAAGAACACCACCGTAAAGGCATCGGCAAACAATTATTCAATTTTGCAATCAAGCATTGCCCGGTAAATGAAATGACGGTTAATTCATCCACATACGCTATTCCTTTTTATCAAAGTCTGGGCTTCGATAAAATTGCCGGGAAACAATGTACCAATGGGATAACATATACTCCGATGAAATTTACGATAAGCAACTTCAAAGAATAATTCCCGGTAATCACTGATATAATTGTTAATTATGCTTGTGAATATGTATTTCATATAAAAATAGTTTCTACCTTTGCGGCCGTTATGATGAAGTACATATTTTGTATACTATTAGGCGTATTTCTGTGTTGGGGATTCCATCTGATTTTCAACGAAGCACAAGAGGCATACCGGTTAGAAGCCGGTAGTAACGGCATACAAACCTATTCCTATTCATATACCTCTAAAGCTAGCATTATACAACTGGATCAAGAACAGAAACTAGTCAAGACAAAAGAATACGCCGGAAAGCAAAATTACAATAACGATAACGGCGTTTTAAATCCATTTTCCTTCCGCCACCTCTCTCCCTTAAAAATACTAAGATTCAATATTCCTTCTGTCACTATCCGCATACTAAGCTCGCTAAAGATTCAACTTCCTAAAAATCAATGGACAGGTTTTTCATATTATACCAATCTTTTTAAATATTCCGATAGATATCATATCTATTCATTAGGACACATACTCATTTAGCCATTTTATATCTTTTTTCGGCATAGGACAATTCAAGTCTTTTATGCCCCACTTTCTGTTTGCCTCCACCATTTGAGTGAAAAAAGAATTCACTATGGTCTGGAAGCCTATAACATTCTTTCATTACAATAATAACCAAAGTATATAAAATGGACTTTTTATTGGATTTTATACTTCATATCGATCAATATATGGTGATGATTGTGCGTGATTATCATGCCTGGACATACGCCATCTTGTTTTCTATCATCTTCTGTGAAACCGGATTAGTGGTCACTCCTTTTCTTCCCGGTGATTCTTTACTCTTCGTTGCAGGAGCCATTTCAGCATTACCCGATATGCCCATCAGCGTGCATATACTTGTCATTATCTTATTTGCTGCTGCCGTATTAGGCGATTCCTGCAATTACATGATAGGACATTTCTTCGGCCGAAAGCTGTTTAATAACCCCAACTCCAGGATATTCAAACAAAGTTATCTGGAGAAAACACACGAGTTCTATAAAAAGTATGGTGGGAAAACAATTATTCTAGCCAGATTTGTCCCGATAGTACGCACATTTGCACCTTTCGTAGCAGGAATGGGAAAGATGAATTACTACTATTTTATGATGTATAATTTAGTTGGTGGTGCGCTCTGGGTTGCCGTATTCTGTTATGCTGGTTATTTCTTCGGCGACCTTCCGTTTGTGCAGGAAAACCTGAAATTACTGATTGTAGCCATCATATTTATCTCTGTATTGCCTGCCATTATAGAGGTAGTACGTGCCAAACTAAAATCTTAAAAACAGCAAACTATAATCTGTATTCATTTGTTACTAATATAAATAGAGAAGAAAAAAACAATTTAAAGTTTTTACACTTATGAAAAATTCTTTTTTTAGCCAGTTTACTCCAAAGGAGCCCAAATTTTTCCCTTTACTGAAACAGCTATCAGAAGTGCTCTGCGAAGCATCAGTTGTTTTAATAGAAAGCTTGCAACATGACTCACCTACAGAACGTTCGGACTACTACAAAAAAATCAAAGACCTAGAACGGGAAGGCGACAGACTGACACACCTGATTTTTGATGAATTAGGTACTACCTTTATCACTCCTTTCGACCGCGAAGATATTCATGACTTAGCTTCCTGCATGGATGACGTCATTGACGGAATAAACAGTTGTGCCAAACGAATCTCTATTTACAATCCCCGTCCTATTTCAGAGAATGGCAAAGAGTTGAGCCGTTTGATTCAGGAGGAAGCGATCTATATATGCAAAGCCATGGACGAACTCGAAACATTCCGTAAGAAACCGACTCTTCTCCGTGAATACTGTTCCAAACTGCATGAAATCGAGAACCAGGCGGATGATGTATACGAATTCTTTATCACCAAACTTTTCGAAGAGGAAAAAGATTGCATTGAACTTATCAAAATAAAGGAGATCATGCATGAACTGGAAAAAACGACCGATGCCGCAGAGCATGTAGGTAAGATTCTCAAAAACCTGATTGTAAAGTACGCATAAAGCAAGCCGGAACACATGGAATTATTAGTAACTATCATCATTCTGGCTCTGATATTCGATTATATCAACGGCTTTCACGATGCAGCAAACTCAATAGCTACCATCGTATCTACCAGGGTGCTTACTCCCTTTCAAGCTGTAATATGGGCTGCTTTCTTCAACTTCGTAGCCTTCTTCATTGCCAAATATATAATAGGTGGATTCGGTATCGCCAATACAGTATCCAAGACTGTGGTAGAGCAATATATCACCCTGCCCATTATATTAGCAGGAATTATAGCGGCTATCACTTGGAACCTGGTTACCTGGTGGAAAGGGATTCCGTCTTCTTCCTCACACACCCTTATCGGAGGGTTTGCAGGAGCTGCCATTATGGCAAACGGATTTGAAGCAATTCAGCTTAACATCATTCTTAAAATTGCAGCCTTTATCTTTCTGGCTCCTTTTATCGGAATGGTCATTGCTTTTGGTTTCACCCTGTTTGTCCTCTACATCTGCCGACGCGCACATCCTCACACAGCCGAGCAATGGTTCAAGAGGTTACAACTCGTATCCTCCGCCCTCTTCAGCGTCGGACATGGCTTGAACGATTCACAGAAAGTAATGGGTATTATTGCCGCTGCCATGATAGCCGGCCATTCAATGGGATTGGGCATGGGTATCAACAGCATCAATGACCTTCCCGACTGGGTTGCTTTTTCGTGCTTCACAGCAATTTCACTCGGTACGATGTCCGGTGGCTGGAAAATAGTGAAAACAATGGGAACAAAAATTACCAAAGTAACCCCATTGGAAGGAGTGATTGCCGAAACAGCAGGTGCTTTCACTCTCTACATTACGGAAATGTTGAAAATCCCCGTTAGTACTACACATACTATCACAGGAGCGATTATTGGAGTAGGTGCAACTAAACGCCTCTCTGCCGTTCGTTGGGGAGTAACCCAAAGCCTCATGACTGCCTGGATTCTTACAATTCCAGTCAGTGGACTCTTAGCTGCAGCTATTTATTATATTGTTTCCATCTTTTTATAGATGGAAACATATTATCTATCAGGAATGTTATAATAAATAAACCCACATCTAATGTCACACTTGCCAACTTTGATTGCCGACCTTGCGCTGATATTAATATCGGCCAGTATCATAACCTTGTTGTTCAAATGGCTAAAACAGCCTTTAGTCTTAGGTTACATTATTGCCGGATTGCTGGCAGGTCCTTATATTAATATTTTCCCTACAGTAGGAGATATTGAGAATATCAATATATGGGCAGAAATAGGTGTTATATTCCTGCTCTTTGCACTCGGACTGGAGTTTAGTTTTAAGAAGCTCATGAATGTAGGTTCCACAGCTTTTATAACGGCTATCACCGAAGTAATCAGTATGTTGCTCATTGGATATTTGGTGGGACAATTATTAGGATGGGGCACTATGAATTCCATTTTCCTGGGGGGAATGTTGTCTATGTCGTCCACTACAATCATTATCAAAGCCTTCAATGATCTGGAATTGCGTAACCAACGTTTTACCGGTATCGTATTCGGTACTCTGGTAGTGGAAGACCTGATTGCTATCTTAATGATGGTGCTTCTTTCCACAATGGCAGTGAGTCAAGACTTTGTGGGTGAAGATTTGCTGATAAGTGTGCTCAAGGTCGTTTTCTTTTTAATCCTGTGGTTTCTCATAGGTATCTTCGTTATTCCGGCCTTTCTCAAAAAAGCAAAGAAGTTGATGAATAACGAAACTCTTCTGATTGTCTCTCTCGGTCTTTGTCTGGGAATGGTGGTATTGGCTACTTACACAGGTTTTTCAACAGCGCTAGGAGCATTTATCATGGGATCTATCCTTGCCGAAACCATCGAGGCCGAACATATCGAACATATCATACAACCGGTAAAAGATCTCTTCGGAGCTATCTTTTTCGTTTCGGTCGGTATGCTAGTGAATCCGGCTGTATTGGTAGAATACGCCTGGCCTGTCATCATCATTACACTGGTTACCATTATCGGCAAAGCCATTTTCTCTTCGTTTGGCGTACTCTTATCCGGAGAACCACTGAACACTTCCATCAAATCCGGATTCAGCCTGGCACAAATCGGAGAGTTTGCTTTCATTATTGCCGGACTGGGTGTTTCGCTCAAAGTGCTTGATCCGTTTATTTCACCTATCATTGTGGCTGTATCTGTTATTACCACTTTCACGACTCCTTACTTTATCCGTTTAGCCAATCCTTTTGCCGAATGGCTTTACAAAATATTGCCTACTAAAGTACAGGAGACATTAGATCGTTATGCTTCCGGCAAGAAGACCATGAACCACGATAGTGACTGGAAGAAATTACTAAAAAACATGATTGGGAGAGTTGTCATCTATAGCGTACTGCTCACTGCTATTTGGCTGCTGTCGATACAAATCATTTATCCCGCCATCAGCGAAATGTTTACTCCTATCACTATATGGATCAAACTGGTGATGTGTCTGGGTACTCTTCTGCTTATGACTCCTTTTTTATGGGCGCTCATCTCCAACAAATACAACTCTTCGGAATTATTCCTGAAGCTATGGAGAGACGAGAATTACAATCACGGACGCCTGGTTTCCCTGGTTCTGGGACGTGTATCTGTTGCTCTTTTCTTTATCACTAGTGTAGTCATCAGCTACTTTAAACTAAACTGGGGAATAAGTGTGATTATTGCCATAGCCGTAGTAGCATTGATTCTTATTCTTAGGGAAGACCTCACGCAATATTCACGATTGGAAACAAGATTCCTTGCCAATCTTAACCGACGGGAAGAGGTAGCTAAAAAACGGCACCCGCTAAAAACAAGTTTCAATAGCGAATTCAATGATAAAGACCTTGACTTGACATCTATCCTCGTATCGCCTTATTCCGATTACATCGGCAAGTCTTTAGGAGAACTTTCATTCAGGCAAAATTTTGGAGTAAATGTCGTCGCGATCACTCGTGGCGATCTGAACATATATATACCGAAAAGCTCTGAACACATCTATCCGCAGGATAAATTGACAGTAGTTGGTACAGATACGCAATTGCAGGAATTCAGAAATAGAATAGAAGATGTAAAAAATACATCAGATATGGATGCAGTGGATAAAAAGATAACTCTCCACTCTTTCACGGTAGACGAAGAATTCCGCTTTTTAAATCAGACCATCGCTCAGTCTCATTTAGGAGAGAAGCATGATAGCATTGTTGTAGCTATTGAACGAAATGACGAACTGATTACCTTGGATAAAGACACAACTTTCCAATTAGGGGATCTCGTCTGGATTGTAGGCAACCGGGAAAAGATTAGAGAAATACTGTACTTAACGTAATTTGTATCTAAGCCAGAATGGAATACAAAAGTAAAGTACACCCAATACAACAGCTTTAATGTTTTTGTACAGGCTGTATACTGCAATAAAGTTCTGATTCAAAATAAATACGTTACATATAAAGTCCAGATGAGGCTGAACTCAAAACTAAACTTGAAGTTCAGCCTCATCTGCTTTACTTATCTAACATTCTATTTACAAAGTGAGGACGCGTGAATGGCTTACTTGGTCCTACAGTTGGTTTAGCACTGCGCGTTTGTGATTTATTCTGTAAATCAAATACGGCAAACTCCTCATAAGACATTTGTGTACCCAAACTTCTTTCCATTATTTTATCATATATCGCTTTACGGGAAGGAGCATTAAATCCCTCGGTATTACTATTCATCATACTCTCTTCCGAAGGACGATACGCCCCTTTTATATAAGTACATGCCCCTTCAAATACTCCCAGTTTTTCTGACACATACCGATTATCATTCAAGAAAGCAGACCAAAGTACCTGAGATGGATCGGATGTAAAATCAACATTCTGCGCCCATCCTAATGTCTGCAGATACTGTACATTTTTTATTTCTTTAGAAGAAATAGTCCCATTTTCCTGATAAGCATACTCATCTTCCAATTTGGCAAAACCATGTCCAACAGCCTCGTGTACAAGTACCTGCCTGAAACTTTCACTTTGCAAATCGTATATCACCGGGCAATAAGCAATAGCAAACTCAACCACTTTCGTCTGATTAGTATAACCAAAATAAGTAGTTCCTGCATACGCAGGAGAATTTAGAATTACAACAGCCAATGTTTCACTCATATCTATATTATCCACGCATTGTACATAACGTTGTACAGCATTATCTTCACCGGAAATCCCCGTACTGTTTCCACCCGCCAGTTCACAACCAAGCGCTGTTTCATATCCTGTACCAAAAATATTGTGTTTCGAAACCGCAGTTACTGCATATACATTAAAATAATCTCGAAGTGACTTGATGGGTTCTTCCGTAAAAAGATTCTCAAAAGCTTTGTCCATAACCGCATCATAAGTTCCATCGTTAATTTCAGTATCTATAAATCCATCGCCCATAAGCACAATAGGAAGCCCTTTTCCCAACTTTGCTGTTTGCAGAACACGTACTTTTTTATCTGACGAATAATCAGTAGATTCACTAGCCACTTCCCCCCTTTGTATGATAGTAACCATCTCTACTACGATTGATTCCATATCAGTTACTTTCACAAAGTAGATATAGGCAGTACGGGAAACACCATCAGTATTAGGCAATACAGTCAGATTAAGCATGTAGGAAGAGGATGCACGAGTTTTTGTCTCCTGTGTCAGCCAAGTGCCAGTACCCAAAGAACCATAAATCAACAATTCATCTTCAGCTATATTCGTAGAGAATCTAATATCCAATTCCCCACCTTCAACAGATACATTATATATATTCTGCTCAAGATTCACAAATTCTGCCGATTCCTGCTCTATGGTAATGTCTTGCGTCAATGTCCCAGAAGTTAATGTAAGTGTTGCTGTACGTACATTTCCTGTTATATTCTCACTGATAGCAGTAAGCGTAATATTGCACGTACCCGCTTCTCCCGAAACCGGAGCGATTGTAAACCAATCCGCAACTGTACTCGCCTTCCATTCACGGGTACTCGTAAAACTGATTGTTACCTGCGAACCTTTAGCCGAACCCATCACGACATCTCCGACATTCTCTATCGAGAAGTTAGGATCTACTTCATCTTCAGTACAGGATACTATAAAAAACAAAAACAAGGGAAATAATAGAAGATAAATTGTTCTCATACCCATTACATGTTATTTTGTTATACCAAAGATAAGCTACATTTTCATTACCAGAAAATTTATTCGACAAATCGCCCTAAAAAAAAGACGTACGGACTTTTTTTTGAACTTTCCGATATAGAATAATAGTCATTCAGCAATTTTATTTCACCTCTTCAAAATCAACATGATATATCTATTAGCGACTTGCGTACATGTGTTGCAAATATAACGCAAATCCGAAAATAAGCATTCACAGGCAACAACAGTTCTTGCCCACAAAAATATGATATTCATAAACAACGGGATGTAAACGCATAAAAATCAAAAGAAAGCGGTTATTTTAACAGATTCTTCGGTTTTATCCTTACCTTTGTATGTGATATTGAGTTATTGTACTCGAACAATAATAAGAAAACCATGTAGATACATAACAAATTCAAATTATAAAACAATTTATTATATTGAATATATGTCAATATGGAGCAAACTTATAGGAATCAAGAAAACTGAGGACAGAAACAATGCCATCGGTAATAAAATTACATCTGTACCATTTAGTGCCCCAAACTATGCCATAGTAGATGTTGAAGTTGGCTTGAAAGATCATAAAATCCATGATATAGGGGCACTCCTACATGATGGCACGACATTCCATAAAACTTCCAAAGATGAATTGTTTAGTTTTCTTTGTGATATAGACTACATCTGCGGTCACAATATCATTCATCATGATGCCAAATATCTGTTCACGGATAAAACATGCCGCTGGATTTTAGTTGATACACTTTATGTCTCGCCTTTATTGTTCCCGGAACGCCCTTACCATAGGCTTGTGAAAGATGACAAACTGATTAGTGAACAGATGAACAATCCGGTGAACGATTGCAAGAAAGCAAACGACTTGTTACTGGACGAAATAGCATGCTGGAATTCATTGCCGAAAGAAAAGCGCATACTATTCGCATCGCTACTAAAGGGCAAAAAAGAGTTTGAGGGATTTCTCAGCATAATGAATGCGGAGTATATCAATGAAGGAATACCTGAACTTATAAAAAAACTGTATGCAGGAAAGATTTGCCAACATGCTGACCTTGACATGCTCATCGAACAATATCCATGCGGATTGGCATACGCATTGGCTCTAATTGATACTACTGATTACCGTTCCATCACTCCCGGATGGGTACTTTACAATTATCCGGAAGTGGAATTTATTGTAAAACTCCTGCGCCACACCAGTTGCCGGGAAGGCTGTGACTACTGCAATACGCAACTGGACGTGCTTCATAACTTAAAAGTATTTTTCGGATATGAACGCTTTCGAACATACGAAGGCGAGCCACTGCAAGAACAAGCAGCTCAAGCTGCGGTAAAAGGCAAATCGTTGTTGGCGATATTTCCTACTGGTGGAGGCAAATCACTTACCTTCCAGTTACCAGCACTCATGGCAGGACGTTCTGTACACGGGCTTACGGTTGTTATCTCCCCCTTACAGTCACTAATGAAAGACCAAGTAGACAACCTTGCCGACAGAGGCATCACGGATGCCGTGACCATAAATGGAATGTTAGACCCCATCACAAGAGCACTGTCCATACAAAGAGTACAAGACGGAGAAGCCTCACTTTTGTATATATCTCCCGAAATGCTTCGTTCAAAAACTATCGAGAAAATATTGATAGCACGCCACGTTGTAAGATTTGTGATAGACGAAGCGCATTGCTTTTCTTCATGGGGGCAGGATTTCAGGGTTGACTATCTCTACATAGGTAAATTCATCCGAGAATACCAGCAAAAGAAAAAATGCAAGAATCCAATACCCGTATCCTGCTTTACGGCTACGGCAAAACAAAAAGTAGTACAAGACATCTGCGACTATTTCAAACAAACATTGAATTTAGACTTAGAATTATTCGCATCAACAGCCTCAAGAACAAATCTGCGTTATTCCGTCATACATGCCGATAGTGACAATGATAAATATTTAAAGCTAAGAGAACTTGTGGCTGAATCCAATTGTCCGACAATCATTTACGTATCACGTACCAAACGGACTGAAGAACTGGCAACCAAATTGACTCGTGACGGTTATAAGGCACTACCTTTCAATGGTAAAATGGAATCAGATGAAAAAATTGCCAACCAAGATGCATTCATGAATGACCAAGTACACATCATCGTGGCTACGTCTGCATTTGGTATGGGAGTCGACAAAAAAGATGTCGGTCTTGTGGTACATTATGACATTTCCGATTCGCTGGAGAACTACGTTCAAGAAGCAGGTAGAGCCGGTCGTGATCCCAGCCTCAGCGCGCGTTGTTATGTGCTTTATAGTGACAATGATTTGGACAAGCATTTTATACTATTGAACCAAACAAAACTAAGCATCAGTGAAATACAACAGGTATGGAAAGCCATAAAAGACCTTACCAGACAACGTATGAAAGTCAGCTGTTCTGCATTGGAAATTGCCCGGCAGGCAGGATGGGACGATTCGGTATCTGATATTGAAACCCGTGTACGAACAGCATTAGCAGCTTTGGAACAAAGTGGATACTTGATAAGAGGAAATAATGTGCCTCACGTATATGCCACAGGCATCACGGTAAAGAATATGGATGAAGCAAGAAAGCGCATATCAATGTCATTGCTCTTCGACCGCGACGAAATAGAAAAGGCAGTCCGAATCATCAAATCATTGATATCCCAAAAACACATTGCCAAAGCCCAAGATTCAGAAGCAGAGTCGCGGATTGATTATCTGGCAGACATTTTGGGAATAAGCAAAAGAGAAGTTATATCCGTAGTGGAACGAATGCGACAAGAAGGCATATTGGCAGACAGCAAAGATATATCTGCTTATTTACTGGATGCAGGTGACTCGGAACGAAAGTCGCAAACACTCCTCGAACGTTTTGCAAAACTTGAACAATATATCCTCAACCATATTCCTGACGAATCTTTGCGAATATCATGCAAGCAACTGAATGACAATGCAGTAAACAACGGGATCAATACATCCAAAGAAAAAGATATTCGGACACTACTCTATTTCCTCACTGTCAAGGGCTATACCCGCAAAAAAGAGGATGCGGTTCGTAATATAGAAATAAGTCGTCAGGCAGACTTGGAATCAACCATCAAGCGTTTTGAAAAACGATTGGAAATTAGTCGTTTCGCCATAGAATGGCTATACAGGATCGCCTCAGATACGGAAACGGGAAATTCACCCAATAAGGCTATCCAATTTTCTGTAGTAGAACTTCTGAATCAAATAAAATCAAGCCCCCAATCCCTTTTCGGCGGACTTGATGACATTCAATTGGAAGACGTGGAAGAAGCACTTCTGTACTTATCAAAAATTGGTGCGCTAAAACTTGAAGGCGGTTTCCTGGTTCTTTATAACGCCATGAATATCCAAAGAATAAAGGACAACAAATCAAGATACAAGCAGGATGATTACCGGATGCTCAACGAATTCTACAAACAGAAGATTCAGCAAGTACATATTGTGGGCGAATATGCTAATCTGATGGTTAGGGATTACAATACAGCCCTGCGATATGTTCAAGACTATTTCCAAATGGATTACAGGAAGTTTGTTACAAAATACTTCAAAGGGGACAGAGTAAGCGAAATACAACGTAACTTGACGCCACAAAAATACAAGCAGTTGTTCGGGCAGCTATCCAAACGTCAAATGGAGATTATTTCCGATAAGGATTCACGTTGCATTGTGGTTGCAGCCGGACCAGGCAGCGGGAAAACACGAGTATTGGTTCACAAACTTGCCTCACTTCTGCTACTTGAAGACGTAAAACACGAGCAACTTCTGATGTTGACGTTTTCAAGGGCAGCGGCTACTGAATTCAAACAGAGACTCATGGAGTTGATAGGCAATGCAGCCCATTTTATTGAAATAAAGACATTCCACTCCTATTGTTTCGACCTTTTGGGGCGGATAGGAAATCTTGAAGATGCAAAAAGTGTCGTTGCAAAAGCAGCCGAAATGATCTGTCAAGGAGAAGTAGAGCCAAACAAAATAGGCAAGACGGTACTGGTCATAGACGAAGCTCAGGATATGGGAGTCGAAGAATATGCACTGTTAAGGGCCTTGATGGCCAACAACGAAGAAATGCGTGTGATAGCAGTGGGAGATGATGACCAAAACATCTATGAATTCCGTGGATCTGATTCCGACTATATGTACCGACTAACACAAGAAAACGGAAGTAAATTTGTCGAGATGACCGAAAATTACCGCAGTGCACACCATCCGGTGAATTTTGCCAACGGATTCTTGAGAACCATTGATAAAAGAATAAAAAGTACGCCAATTATCTCCATGAGAAAAGAAGAGGGTTGGGTCGAAGTAACACGCCATCAATCAAAGTATATGTATCAGCCACTCGTTGAAAAATTACTTCAACATAAAGACAAAGGCACTTCGTGTGTACTCACCCAAACAAACGAAGAGGCTGTTATCCTGATGGCTCTTTTGCGGAAACATGGCATAAATAGCAAATTAATACAGTCAATGAACGGTTTGCGCTTCTGGAATATGGCCGAAATAAGGTATCTCTTGCGGTATATAGACAAACGAGCAAAAGCCCCTCTAATTCCAGAAGAATTATGGGAGGAAGCCAAACATGCAACCTTTTCTGCTTATGATGGTAGTCTAAGTCTGACGTATGTAAAGCGTTGTGTAGAGCAGTTTGAACAAACCAACAAAGCAAAATACCTCTGTGACTTCAAAGAGTTTGTATTTGAATCATCGGTGGAAGACTTTTGTGATGTTTCAGGAGCAGAAGTAGTGGTATCAACCATTCATAAAGCCAAGGGTAGAGAGTTTGACGACGTGTATATACTAGTATCTGATAATTATTCAAAAGATGCCTATCTGATGCGCAAATACTATGTAGGAATAACTCGTGCGAAAAACCGGCTGTTTATACATACGAACGGTGACTGCTTTAATCGTTTAAGTACAGATCGATATTTTGTCGACCAACGACAGTATGACATGCCCGAAGAAATCGTACTACAGCTCTCACATAAAGATGTCTATCTAGGATTCTTCAAAGAACGTAAGCAGGAAGTTTTAGCATTAAGAGGTGGGGATTCTTTGAATTATAATGATTTCTTTTTGTATAGTTCATCAACTAATAAACCTGTAGCAAGGTTATCATTAAAAATGCAAGACACATTATCAGAGTGGGAAGAAAGAGGTTATAAGGTGAAATCCGCATCTGTACGGTTCGTTGTAGCATGGAAGCCCAAAGATGCACAAAAAAATGAATCAGAAACAGCTGTTCTTTTAGCAGATTTGGTTCTTTCTTTGTAAGTCAAGATAATTCCTGCGAAAGAAGTAGCTAACAAAGTAAATTGTACCCTAGGGAATAAGAAAAAGTGTCAATCTTATTAAAACATCAAAATGAAAAGCAACAGACTCTTTAAAAAGACTTACTTAGTTTACTCATATTTATCTATTTATCCTTAGTGAATGTAACCATAAACTCTTTGCATTTACGTTTATCCGGCCGAGTGGCTGCAACAGAATACGGACTATACTTCTCGTATATATCAAGTCCACGCCCCATTGAAATTACCCAACCATTGTCGGCCTTGATACAACGATCGTGAAATTCACGGAAATTATAATCAAACTCAATGCCATAGCCAATCATATCGTTTTTTATGTCATCCAGTTTATCTATGAGATCAGGTAACTTATCTTCTTCTTCATTGGTCACCAGATGCACTTTAAGGTCATCTACGTCGCGGGTATCAATGAGCATCGTCAGAAACTCCATGAGATTCTTTACTTGCCAACTTGTTCGGATGAACGGGTCTTCAATCGTGATTTCAGTTGCATCCTTAAGATATTCGGCAAAGAGAGACTGATAAGTGACCCCAGTCTGTCCTAAACGGAAGAACTGATTCTTTTCCTGTAAAGGAATGAATCTTTTGCGAGACTGTCGTTCTGAAGAAGGCTCTACTCGCATTGTTGTTTCAGTTCCTTCTTGGAAAAGCGGAATATCGCTATCATCCCAATTTGCCATAATAGTAGATTCTTGGTGAATATTGTTAGGGATGATAAATGCATTACTCACCTTCTCTAGAGTCTCCACATTAATTTCTACACCATCTTTCTCACGCACGTATCTGAACTTGGCAGGCTCTGCATTAAATGTCTCATCCACAATATATAACTGGTCTTTGACACGCTTACGGCTTTCGGCAGCAAAGTCTATCAACTCAAATGCCTCTTCGTCCGTCATGTTACCATCCGGATAAATCAACTTCACCATACCGGAAAATGTTTTCCGGATGGCCAAGTGATCACGTTCAGACAGGGAACCATCAAACTTAGCATAATCCTTCAATAATGCGGTCAAATCTTTATTGCGCAGTTCGTGCATAAT
Organism: Bacteroides sp. MSK.18.37; assembly: GCF_019129155.2. Lineage (NCBI taxonomy): Bacteria > Pseudomonadati > Bacteroidota > Bacteroidia > Bacteroidales > Bacteroidaceae > Bacteroides > Bacteroides sp. MSK.18.37. The sequence goes on from NZ_JAHOIB020000001.1 coordinate 134,628, forward strand.
GGCTGCTATGTAATCGGTAATCAGACCGTATCCTTTTGAGAAGCTATCTTTCTTCAGCATCCTAATCTCCCAACCCGGGTTGTAGAGGTGGATACGATCTAAAAAAGCTCCCTTGATAAACGAGGTAGGAATTGATTCAAAAAGATGGCTATTCTTTAGCATATAAGGAACCGTGTGCTTCGTATTACCCACAAAGCAAATAGAAGCGGAAGCCTCATGCGTACCCTTACCGCGGTTGAATGACTTATTGGCCAGATAATTTTGCATGGTATCAATCAATACCGCATCTACGGCGCGGCCTTTTTGCTGCTCAAATTCATCCCAAGCCACTACGTCCCAATAGCCTACCAATCCTAAAATCTCTTTATTACCACTCATCTTGACAAACAGTCGGGGACTGGTTACATCACCACCACTCACTAAAACACCGTATGGTGACAGTTCCTGAAAGACATGACTCTTACCGGTTCCTTTAGGTCCTAATTCCATAAAGTTGAAATTATTCTCAACATGAGGGAGTAGACGAGCTAACGTAATGAACTTCTCACGCCGATTTAAGGTGTCGGGGTTCAATCCAACGGTATGCATCATGAAGTCCAACCACTCCTCCGTGGTAAAGTTCTTGCGTTTATCTATATAATCTTGAACATCCACATTGGATATTTGTACAGGCTTCAGTGTTTGAATTTCCCAACGTACTTTAATATCTTCGCCTGATATATAGCCAATAGTGACGATACACCAAACGCCATTTCCTGATAAGAGCTTGGGATTGTTTGTCACATATTGAGTGCCAATAGGCACATTAGTAAGACCTAAGTTAGCAAAATGAGCTTGGTATTCGTCCGCTTTCTCATTGAGAGTAACAGTCACCTTATCAATGATACGATGGCGACCCTGCTCACGGATTTTACCCTTAATGACTTCTGACTCCGCGCGATGCACATAATTGTTTTGGATCACTTGTCTCACTTTTTCCAAGCCTTCTTCTATGGTCGCTTCGTCATCACAGGCGCAATACTGCCCAAGCAAATACTCCAATACGTATGTAGGTACAGGGAGTCCTCCCTTTACAAGAAAAGCCAAATCTTTGCGAACCACTTTACCTATGAAAGCATTCATTATTTTCTGTTGTAGTGTCATATCAAAAAACTTAATCACTAATACTTAAAAGTCTTGTTCTATCATTGTATTATTCTTCACCACTTCACGAATAAGTGGATTCAAACAGTCTTCTTCATCATACACACGTAGTTGTAGCATACCTGAATGTACTGAATGATTCAAGGTCAGCACAACCTCGTATACTCTATTATTCAAATTGATCGTATCAGCACTGTCAAGCGTAATGGTTTGCTTTCCGGTTACAGGTGTATCGCCTTGATACACTTGACAAACGACCTTACGTTCAACGACCGTCATGGAAACCGCTTCGCTTTGTATCAATTGAAATTTCAATCTACTGCTTACCATCACGAGATTGTGATCAACCAATGCCACACCCACTTTATTAGTCTTATCAGAGCGTTTCTGCGAACTATGAATCACGGGAATAAGCATTTCCTGCAAGGTCGCTCCGCCATGGGCAAAGCTGTATCCACCAGAAGCAGCCAAACGGTTGGTACCCATAGGTACTCCTATATATATAGGAGTCTCGGCTTTCATACCCGACACTTTGTCCAATGACATTGTTACCACCCCTTCTTGCACGCTAACTTGATCACTCACGTAGTAACGCGTTTTCTTCTCGATAATACCCGCAACCGTCACCGCATGTTTATCCTTCTCTGCAAATTCCACGTCATTGTAGAGAAAACCATGGTCAGCTGTCAGCACAACATTCGTCACATTCCAAGAGGCATGAAGGCGACGAATCAGCACAGCGAGCTGTTCAATAGCCTTGCGACAAGCCGCAATTACATCTCCGGCTCCAGCCCCATGGCTAGCAGCGTCAATTGTATCATGGAAAATATAGACTAATGGACGTTTAAATAGTTCGCGTGCAGTTTTTACATCTGCTTTGATTACAGTTTCATAGTCTACACAACAAGCACTTTCTTTGTATTTTGCCACCTGTGCCGAACGGCTCTCTAATGTGTCTAATACTTCACCATCTACCAGCATTTCTTTGTTCTTCCATATCAACGAGGTATGAGGTAGAAGAGCCGGCTTGCAGTATTTGGTTTCAGTAGGCAGCATGGCCCGATAAGCAGATAACTTTGCTATATGTTTCTCTTTAGCCAGTTCCTGCATCAATTCTGCCGCCACTTCATAGCGTAGCGCATCAGAAATGATTACTACCTGCTTACTGTTGCTGACACATTCATTTGCATAAAAATCCTCTTGTTTTTTCAACGACAGGTCGTTAAAGTAGTTCCCTTTTTCTATCACACAGGTCATCCATTCCAGATTGAAAACATTAACCATACGTGCATACTCTCCGTCAAACTGTTGTTTCAGTCCATTCAAACAAGTAAGTATAGGAACATCCTTTGACAACAATTCATGATATTCTTCCAATGCACAACGATAGAAGGTGTCAAGCCTGTACAAGTCATTCGTATAGAGTTGCACATAAGCTTCCGGAGTATTCAACTTCAGGCTGCCCAGTCCTCTTACCATTTCATAATAAAAGGCCATTTGCATCAAGAAGCTTATAGCTTGTTGAAGCACACTATCGGCAGGAAGTTTTTGGGAAAGCAAACGCAAACGTTCTTGCATTCCTGCAGGTTCTGTCACAAGTTTGCTACCGGCAATTTCTTGCAATATAGGCCAACCTAATTCTTCCGTCAAGTAATAGAAGGAGGCATCCATACCATAAATAGTAGTCAGCTCCCTTTCACGAATATCAGCACCTAGTTCTTTCATCACTTTCATGAATTTATCTACAAACTCCCGGTCACGTGTGCCCAGTTCATAGATACGATTCATTTGTTCAAGTGCTATACTGCTCTTTATTTTGTAAGCCTTATAGGGGTCATCGGCAATCACATCAAGAAGTTGGGTGATGCTGTTATACTTCAAACTCTCTACCAACTCTTTCACCTTCTCCTCTTGATTAGGTTTGTAACTGAATCCAAATATCTTAGTCAAACGCTCATCCACCGCTGTCTTGGCATCCTTGTTTCGTTCCAACTTATGATAGAAATCCAACCGTTTCTTATTTTCTGAATCCAATCCGAGTATGAACATTCTTATGATGATGTTTTCCCATTCTAAGAGTCTCTTTTCACCCAGATAAGAAGAAATAAAACCGCGGACTACTACATCCTCACTGAATGCTTCCGGCGTAAACCGGTCTTTCAGCATTGCATTTATCTTATTCGACATCAATTCACCGATATGGCGGCTGATAAAGGCGCGATATTTCTCAGGAAGTTTATATTGTTGCATGAACGCGGCATAATCTTCCTCTTTATATTCCATGTTAGCTTTCAGCATGTCCATAAGAGGGAATCTGAGCTGTTGTTCCTCACTTATGGGATAGGTGCCTAATGGGAAGAGTAATACCACACGTTTCTCTTTCCATGCGTATTCAATGTTATATTTAGTGTTGAACCAAGCTCCATCAAATACTTTATAGATATATTCAGTTTCCCACGAACAGTCTGCCAAATCATTCATAATGATATTCGCCTTGTCGAAGATGAAAAGCACATGCAACTGCGGGTTACGCTGAAAATAACTGTATATTCTTTCTTGAGTCATAATGATTGCTTCTTTTTATACTTTTGATTCATATCAAAAGGGTTATCGGGAATGGTTCGCTCCAAATACCCAGCTTCTACTAATTCGGTAACATATCTTTTGATATTACTATTATGATATTTCACTCCTACCCTCTCAAGTATCTCCCGACTACTTCTCGGTACACTACAAAAGTTTACTATATCCTTTTGTTTATTGGTAAGTTTCATCTGATGAGTGTTAGGGCATTCATCAAAAGTGTTAGGGGTAGTGTCTGAGTGCTCCGAAAAAGTGTTAGGGCATTCATCGGAAGTGTTAGGGGTAGTGTCTGAATGCTCTGAAAAAGTGTTAGGGGTAGTGTCAGAGTCAGCTAGATTACTATCCAAGTCTTTGTTTCTCTTTATGGTAGTTAGAAACTCATGTATCCGTTCATCATTCGTAAACTCTACTTGCACCCCTTCTTCCAAGGCACGTTGAATACCACTACCTGCACCTGTATAGGGAAGAAGATAGATAGCATTGTTAAAAAGGAAGTTGTTACGGGGCATCGAGGTGCCATTGGTAATATCTTCTACTTGCAAGCCGTTAGGTAACGTGCCCGGGCTGTGAATTTCCACTCTGTTATCAAAGATAAAGATACGTATGGGAGCTTTCCAATTCAGCGAACGATGGACCAGTGCATTTACAACAAACTCCATCAAGCTCACGTATGGAATCTCAAGCTCGCCCAATGAATTGAACTCTTTTTCCACTTGTACATTCTTGAGGTTGCGAGTGAAGAAAGACATAATGGTCTCAAATTGATGCAGAAGATTTCCTTCCATTACTGCATCGTTCACCTTGTCTCGAAAGACCTTGCCTCCAATTGAATTACCTACATAGCTGATGCATTTCGCTGTCATCACAGGCAACCAACGCTGGGTGTACTTACCAAACAGCAATATGGCAGCCACTGTAAGACTCCCATCCGGACGGATAAAACGCAGGTTGCGCATCAGTTTATTAAGATCATGTCCTTTGGCAATCGCATTGGCTATCTCATCAAGTGACGCTTCCTGCAAAGCATCGCCAATCATTCCTTTTTTCTCCAATACCATAGCAAAACGGTTTTGCAGGAACTGCTTGATAGTGCCTTCATCCAAATCATCCAACGTGGCATCTCTAACGGCGGCTTCATCGGGAGTAAAGCTACCACACTCAGTCATCATCTCCGCCAACTCTGCATTATCGAAAACCTTACGCTTATCCGCTCCATTTTTCATCCACACGATACCTTTATTGTCATGGTAGGGCTTGTTAATTCCTTCCTTAATAGTAGCTATCACTACACTGCCACCTTCAACGCTGATCGTATCTATCTCAAGTAGGATATTGGGTACCACATTCTCCGAAGCCATATTGCTCAGTAGATTGGTGGTTTCCTGCACTTCGGCATACGACAACGGATTAAAAGCTCCTGTCTTGTCGTTGATACCAATGACAAGTTGCCCTCCGCGAGCATTACTCATGGCAACCAGCTCGCAACCTATATCATATTTATCCAAGATACGTTCTTTGAACTGTACCTTGCTCACTTCGCCGAGGTCTCTGAGTTTCTGTATATCTTCTGTGGTCATTGTTACAATAAAATTATAGAAGGCTGATGAGATACTGTCGATTACTATCACTCAACCAATTACTTGTTATATATTCCTTGAGTTTATTCCTGTATACTTCGTTTTTAAAGAATCGTTCTCTCTTTTCTTGGTTAAATTTCAAAATCCAATCAACCTCTACCTTTTCAGGCGACATATATTCATCTGGAGAAAGAAAGAATTGCATACAATCATTTGAAATAGCAAATTCGTCTATTATTCCATGGAGATTAGCAAATATAGAATCCTTCCTTATCTTAGCAAGAATATAACAATAGTTTTCATTGATACTATTTTTATCTTTCTCAAATAGTTCTTTAAATCTGCTGATTGTAGGAATTTGAATAGCATTATGAAACACAAAGTAGATATAATACCAGAAATCTTCAATATTTTCCAAACAATAATCCAATATTGTGTCTTTTAATGACTCCGAACAAATAGGATATAGTAACATAAGAACTTTATCTTCATGATTCTGCTTAAGAGTATCCATGCGAATATCGCTAAATACTAATTCATTTTTCTTTAATATAATAGCCAATTGTCGAATGCTTTCTCTGTAATATTCTGCATCATGAGAATTATAAAGCATTTGGCTTATCAGTTTATCTGCAAAATCACTAGATGGTGAGTATTGTCGTATAAGATTATTAATGGTTTCATGACCTATTTGAAATTCAAATCTCCAATATTTCAATAATACTTTATACAATGTCTCTGCATCTACTTCGTTAATATGTGATTTAGAGATAATGAGAAAAAGATTGCATAAGGGATTATAAAAAAACAGATCAGATTTATACAAATACTGACAATCGACGCCTAAACCATTAAGGCATAAATTTAGGTATTCAACACCAGAAGTATCAAATTCTAAATTCATTATGTCGTATCCTTTAAAAATTGATATCAATTGTTTATGGTCTACATCAAATATCAGCATTTCAAGCATAAATGAATCAAGTAATTTGATTTTTGTTGAACACAATTTCCCACCAAACATTTTGCTAGTTGGCGTAGCAAAACTATTCAATATACCCAATGCTGTATTATTGCAAACTGATTTAAAATGTTCGTTATTATCACATATTATATAATTAGCCCAAGAGAATATACTTTCGCGTTGATAGAGTGACATTAGAACGAGGATGTTGCTATTAATGGAGCACCCCCCTTTCTCAGCAGACTTTCTCTGCTGAAAAATTTCTTCTTTAAGTTTATCAGTTTCCACAACACGACTTCCAATAAATCTATATGATATTAAGTCTTGAAATATTTTCTTAATCTCTAAATCTATTGGGAGTTTATTTAAAATATCTTCTAAATCCGAAGTATAGGCTAAATGAAGTTCTTTATCAGAATTGAAACTATCGTCTTGCAACTGCTGATATCTAACGCCATTTCGTATAGACCATATATTATATCTACAAATGAAATATAAGATATACTTTTGACGATTCCAATATAAAGGTAATAATTTTACATATTGTTTATAAGCCTCCCAATAATCCCCTAATAAATATAAGGTAAACGGAAATTCTAAATCTTCAATAGTATATTGAATGGATTGAGTGCGCAAGACCTTTAGCCGTTCACATGTCTTGAGTTGATCAAAATTATGCAAGAAAGTCATAGTGTTTGGTAGAATATAATTATCTATATTCTTGCAGAACTTATCATCAAGTATCTCAATTCCATCTATTTCATATAAATAGTTATAGTACGCCATTTTTAGCAACGATCTTAAATCAATATTTTGATGAAAGATTAGGAATTGACGTTTCCGTTGGTTAGACTGTAGCTGTTTTGCTAAATCCTTAAAATAGGGCAAGTATGTTTGTAATCCGCTTGAATGTATATTCCAGAACATGCTTTTGTAATTTGGAAAAAAATATTTTAGCCCATCACCAAAAGAATGAAGTTCCTTGCTATATGACATAATACGGGTATATATGTAGCTAGCAAGGTCATTTTTGGATATGGGACTATAGTTTTTTATTGCAAATAAGATTTTATCTGTAAGAAGTCCAATTCCACTTAGAGAACATTCCGGATAATCAGAGCCATTGATTGAATCTATATCATTCTCGCTGAAATATAATACATTAATACCTTTTTTTTCAAAGTACTGTTTTGTTATAGAATCGGGTTCTTCACATGATAAGAGATATGCTCTCTGTATGTTTTCGGATAAAATACCTTTTAACTCGTTTAAAATCATTTTGAGATTTAAATCCGCAAAAGAGAAACCTACAAACAATACAAGTTTACTAGCAAATAGTGAAAGCACGAAGGCACGAATAAGAGGAAAATTATTTGAATAATTATAATAATCCGTTTCTGTAAGAACAATATTATCTGTTGCATAATCACCATGCATCTTCACAAGAGCATTAGGATGTACCATTTGCGGTATATCTTTATCTTCTCTTACTACAGCATATTGTATGAATTCATTAATAAGTTCTTGTTCGATTAGGTCATCATAATTAGTAGTTACCATATGACATGGTTTAAGCGCTAAAATTCTTTTATGCAATGGATTGGGAACAGCCTTATTATAAAGTAAAACTTCTTTTACTTTATCCATATACTCTTTGTGACCTCTTGCATCTTTATACAGTTGAGCCACCTTCAGCGCATCCATATCGTTAGCAAGTTTATCAGGTAACTCAGACTTCATCGTTTTAATAAGGTCGTTCCATGTCGGAATACCGGAGTTTCTTGAAACCCCAGCACCAACAAATACGACCAAACGATTTTCACGGCTTGCTTTTTGTATATGTAACAAATTAGAAAATTGCTGTTTATCCATTGTACTACTCTATTTTAGTTTACTAACTACATCACCCAATTTAGCATAGTTCACCACCACACCATCGTCAAGATCAAGCGGGATTGCTTGCTCAGCTACTACAGCAAGACGGTCATGGTATTCACGGCACTCTTCAAGCTGCTTGTTCAGTGTATCGAGTTTCTTGCGCTCGGCGGTGCTGAGGTCGGCAGCGCGAGTTGTGAGATCGGCAATCTTGCGACCTATCATTTCAATGAAAGGCAGAAGATATTTACTGCGGATGCGTTCGGGGGTATAAGGTGTCATGCGATGCAGGTAGGCAATGCACTGAAAGGTGCCTTTTTTGCTCGCAAACAGCCAATAGATGGGACGATTCTGATACATTTTCTTATGGTCCTTCCAAAAATCCTTTTGCCAATACTGCTCGATAGTCTTACCGAAGGTGCGTTCTATATAGTTGAGGTTCTCCACCTGATATTCTGCGCCAAACACATCGCTCACAAACTGGGCAGTACGCAGGCAGGCATTGTCGGTGAAGCCACTATCAGCAGCCATTAAAGGGAAAATGCCGTCATCATCTATCTCAATGGTGTGACCGTTATAGGTATAAGGTTCCAATTCCTCGGTTGTAGGGTTGGGGTGGGCGATATGCAGACCAGACTTATCAAGACGGTAGCGACCCATCCATACCCCGGCGGCGTAACTGAGGAGTTGCTTCAATATTACTTCATCATGCCACTTCAAGGCATTGCCCTCAATGCTCACCTCGTCTTGTTGCAAGATGGTAATTTCATTCAAAGGCACATCGGGAGTAAGCTCATCTTGCAGGCCGTAGATATCGATGAACTGACGGTTGAGTTCTTCTTCATTAGCATGTAGCTGCATGAAGAGAGTATTCCACTTTTTATGATAACGCTCCACAAGGTCTTGCAATTTGGCCGCACAAGGATTTTCGTCGGCTTGCTGTGTTGCTACATCACTATGTGAAGTAGTATTACATAAGACAGTCAATGACACTGTTGCAAGGTCTTCTTCGGAGAAATCTATAAGAGAGATAAGCTCGTTCTGCTGAAAGTCCCAAGAGGTTTCGTGAGAAATCCAATCGTACTTACTAATGAAGATATTTTGGAAAGCGATTTTTTCAATTTCTGATTTATATTGACTGTTCTTATAAGGTAATGAAGCTATGTTTCCAACTTGAAATGCTAATGTGGGATTTAATATAGATAAACAAACATTAGCTACTTTAGAATTAAGAAATGCGCACAAATAATACTTGTCTGCTAAGGGAAATGCAGAAGAACCATTATTATCGAAAAGACAATTAGGTTCTACATATCTTGCACTTATACCACATTTACTAGAAAGAAGGGTCCATGTAATGGCCTCTCTTTTCATATATTGTTGGTTCCTTATTGTAGAAGTTGGGTACTTTCTAATTTCTCTACCATCATCCTCCCAATTTACGACCAACTCAATATTACCATACCAGCGCTTAAAATCACCACCTTTTATATATGTAAACCACTTTTTAGTTGATGTAGAAAGTGATAATAAACAGTTCGAAACTTCATACCAGTATCGTAAGAATATTTCATTTTTCCCTGTATCTATACCCTTTTTAACATCATGGCTCATAACCAACTTCTTGCTATTGCAGAAAACATTCATAAAACATTTACTCACCCAGTATCCAATCGGACATCCCGGAATCTTCTCAAAGTTAGCCTGCGGTACATTAGGATAGTATATCTTTGTACCTTGCCCTGTATAGTTCAAGAACATTTGCTCTTTATCGGCACAGCTTTTCCCATCCAGCAAACGGAAGTACATTCCACCTTGTTGGGCAGTGTGCTTTGCCACCACGAAAGCTGCGTTCTGCACCACTTCCCCACTCAGCTCGTCAAAAGTACGAGGACCAAGGTGAAGCATATTCTCAATATGATAGTTGTCGAGTAATGTCTTGCGAAGTTTCTCGAACGAAGAAAGGAACATCCAGCTCTGCATATTAATCATACCATACCTTCCATGTACTTTTAGCCGTTCGATCGCAAGTGCCATAAATACAGAGAAAAGGTCGGCTTTGACCTCCTCGTAGTTGTCCTTAACATACTTACTCAATACCTCATTCATATTACCTCCGCCCATATACGGCGGATTCATCACTAACGCATCATACTGCTCTGTCAACGCTATTACCAACGCTGCCGACTCATTCTCAGCAACCAGCGAAGCCACCCATTCACGAGCAGCAGGTGTAAGATCAAACTTCATAATGCTACCTAAGGAATCAGCATCCTTCAACAAAGTATTGACTGCATCAATCTCAACCGCCAATCGAGTATCAGTGGGCAAAGGCAATTGCACCTTCGGCATCGTCAGCACCCGTGGCAAGCAATGTGCATCTGCAAAGCTATGATCGCGTTGGCAAGCTTTCAGCGTCAACGCAAAGAGCGAAAGTTGCTGTGCACGAGGATCGAGATCGATACCCGTGAGGTTATCTTGGAAGATATGTGTAATGGCTTCGACACGTGTATAACCTTCAGTGATATAAAGATCGTAGAGTAGATCGAAGCACTCATTAAGGATATGTCCCGAACCACAGGCAAGGTCAGCTACCTTTAAGTCGGTCAGTTCATTGTAATGAAGAATAGCTTCAGCAGGAGTAGGTTCTGCAGGCTCCACGAGGTATTGCCATTTCTCCTTATAAGCCAAAGTGGTATAGGGATTGTTATCGAGATAGATGCGCCCCACCGTATTCTGTACCATGTACTTCACAATCCAGTTAGGTGTAAAGATCTGTGTGGCGGCAGGAATCTCATCAGCCTCAAACTTACCTTTCTTGGCAAACACCTCATCTTTGCGTTCACTGATGTAGAACTGATAAAGCCAACCAATCAGTTCGGGCGAGCGAAACTCTTCGTCGGTGATAAACTCAGTGTGGTTCAAGAGGTCGATAAAACCATTCTCCACCAAAATATTGGCGGGAAGCAACAGTTCAGTATAGTCCTCCATAGTGCCAAAGCAACGTTGCAGGATAGGGTTGGCATGGCACCATGCCACCAAAAGCACAGCAAACTGTTCAGTAACTTTCGTATCGTCATCAAGGAGTTCCAAGAGGTGACGCTTGCTCGCCTCCTCCATTGGAGGGAAAAGCCCTTGCCGGGCTTGGTTTACAATCTGCGGGGTATGTGCAGAGTCGGCGTATGTACTTACCGGTTCGCAAAGTCCGTTCTTTTGTAAGATACGAATGGCTACCAGACGATTAAACCATGTGTAAGCTGCTTGCTCATATACTTCGTTCACACCCTTAGCCTGCACCTCCTCATAGAGCCGCATCCATTGGTGATAAAATCCTTCGGAGAGAGTCCGTCCGTTCCAAAGCGTACCGCCCTGCAAGAGTTGCGGGCGTAAATTCTCAGCCACTCCACCCTTGCTGTCAAAGCCCAAGCTGGTGAGTTTGGCGGCAATACCCGCCTTTAGTATATTGCGTGCTTCAATAGCAAATTTCTTTAATCTATTAGTATCCATCTATCTTATTCCTTCATTTCATTATTTGATAATCATTACCGTCTCGCCTTTGTCAATATGTGCCATTAGCTGCTTCTTGAGTTGTGCCAAATACTTATCCACATCAGCCTCTGAGCCAATAGGTAAAGTGGTACGAGTACTCAAAGCTACCTGTGTAGGATACTTCTTAGCAGGAATTTCTTCCTTCTTGTTTTTGTCATCACCAACCGTAGGTTTAGGCTTCGGTTTTGCAGCCAATATCTTCGCTGTTTGCTCTGCAAAGAATGCATTGGTATCGAGGTTGGTCTGCAACACAGGAATGCTATCCGGTTGTGTTTTGAGTTTTACTATGACCTCTTGATCTGAGAGAACAGAAGTCGATACCTCGTTTTCCTTACAGCCTTGCTCCAACTGAGCATACGTTTTGGCATATTCTTCAGCAATTTGTTTGCGAAGTTCTGTTCGTTTAACATCGATAGCCCCGGCAAGAGTGTTGCGAAGCTTCATATAAGTACGTATGCCGATGGGCCATGCTGCATTCTCTATTCCTATCAACTGCGTAACTGCCTCGTGAAGCTCAATAGGTACGAAGCTAAAATTATCCCGATTATCGCGTACAAAGCGGAGCACATCCTTATAATTACCCATTTGGTCTTGGACAAACTGCACGACTTCTTTACAAGTATCGAAGAGGGTGCGCGCCTGCTGCTGTTCGTCAATCACACGACGGAAATACTTCAACGGATCGCGCTCGGCAAGCCAACCTTCGAGCAAGGTCACCATCTCGTCGAGCGGCGCACTGAAAGAGTATGCGGCATTATCCTTGTAGTGCTGCTTGTAGCGTGCTACTACATTCTCCACACTTCGCACATTCTCTTTCTCTCGACTGAGACGGAATAGCTGGGTACTATCGGTAGTGGAGAAAGATTCGCTCACACCAAAGATGTTCTTCCAAGCGGCAATGAAACCATTAATCACCTCGGGCGAAATGGTTACAGCCGGACGAATAGTAAACTTGTTGGTTTGGCTCAGCAAACGGTTTGCTACAATATTCACCTCCACATTGGGATTGTTGCTATAACTATAGTCACGCTTATGCCGACGCACAAGTTCGTTCACCACATATAGGGTACAGATGCCATCCCAACCGAACGGTGCTTTAGAGAACTTGGCTACCACATCACCCACATTCAACTCCTCGTATTGCTTGTTGAGGTAAATTTCCACCTCATGTTCCGCTTCGGTAAGCGAGTCATTTAATCCCTCGTAATCACCCGGATTCACGGGACGAAGGATAGCCGTCTTGAGTCTATCACTGTTTCGGGGAATTTGCGGTAAATCTACCAACCCAGCTTTGGTATAGATGCCGGAAAGGTGTTTCTCTATAGCAGCCAAGTAGCGGTCATTCCCTTTTTTATTACCCAACTCTACATCATCAATTACAGAAAGTCCACTTACTAGAGGACAGGTGTCGAGAATCTTTTGGAACTCTTTCTCAATAATGCCACTCATCACTTCACTGGCACGCTTTTTAAATTCTTCGCGCACGGCAGCATTCTCGTCGCTGGTAGCAGGATTGGCGGTCATATAGCTCTGCACCTTGCAATACCAATAGAAGTTGTTGCGCAAACGAGCATTGGCACGAAACTGTGGCCCCACATAGTACACCAACCGATTGGTCTGGTTTTGTAGAGCAAGTTGTTCGGGTGTATCATAGTCGTCATCCATCATAAACTCCACAACCACATCAGGGTTATTACTGAGGTAGTTACGCTGATTGATGGTCATTCCCACGGCAAACGAACGAGTTTTGTATTGCTCCTTGTTCTTCAATCCTTTCAAGTAACGGTTGAAAATTTCTTTCAGCTCACCGGCTTGTAGGTTGTTATCAGCAGTCTGACTTTTAATCAGCTCGGCTACCTTCATTTCCTCTTCGCTATAGAACGAGAAGAAGTCGGGCGCACCCTGACGGCCTTGTTCACGACGGATGATGTTGTTGTCGCAAAGGAAATCTACCACCTTTTCTACCTCATTCTTCAGATTGAGGCGAGGCGTGGTCATATCGTTAATCAGCAACGTGGTGATATTGTCGAGCGTTGCCGGGAAAACCAGTTGATCAGTTTGCGAAATGTTGCAAACCATAAAGAGGACATTGGCTACACGTACCGCCAGTTTCGGGTCAGCATAGGTACGGGCAATGCGGATAGCATTATCCACAGCCTTCTGTCCACGGGCCTGCAAACCCTCCTCGAACATATTGTTGTAAAGTTCATCAAACGAAACGAACTTACCTACTTCGGCCTGAGCATTGTTGGGAGCCTTAGCCGTAGCGTGAATCACCTTGATGATGCTTCGTTCGTTACCTTTCACCTCCTTAGCCACATACCCCAAAGCAAGGAAAGAGTCGAACACCTGCATGATGAGCTTAAACTGATAAGGAACAAAGGGGTAGAAGTCGATAAAGTCAGTCTCCGTATCGTAGCTCTTATACGCATTTGGTAACTTAAACTGGAGACTGAAGGCTCCTTGCTGCTGCTCGTACATGGCAGCTAAGTCGGTTTTCACCTCCGGCTTCTTTTCCAAGATACGCTTCTGTGTAATCACTTCGGGCTGCGTGCCTTTGAGTGATACTTTCACTTCAAAACGACCTTTAATCTTTCCTTCCTTGTCCTTTTCTTCACCAATATTACAGTCATCCATAATCTCGCTGAGATCCTGCTGAGCTGTACAAGCCACCCACACCTGATTGTTGCAAGCTTCAGAAAGTTTAGTGATAATCTCTTGCAGATTCAAGTAACGGTCGCGTTCCTTATTGATAAACTGGCTCACCTCATCGGCAAGCAATATCAAGCGATAATCTTCGCCTTTGTCTTTGATATAGTCTGCCAGTTCCATACCGAAGCGGTCGATACTGATGGCATAGTCGCGCTTGTCGATATGGTTGTAAAGGGAGTTGCGGTCAAACTGCGGATTGAGTTCACAAGCGGCATCTACAACCATCTCCAAGGCTTGATCCACCAAATCGGCAGCCTCGCTGGGATTGTTCCAATCGCCACCCATCTCGGCAATCACCTCCTTAAATTGTTCCAACAGCCCACGCTCCATCAGCGGTTTTTCCAAAAGCTGTGCTAAGGTGAGGTTAAACTTGTTCAGTCCACGTTTGCCGTTAAACTCATCCCAAAACACCTGCAAAAAAGCCTTCTTTTTGTCGGTAGCCGCATTGTAGGAGGTTTCGAGGTTGAAGATACAGGTATCGATGGTGGCAGTCTTGAGCCACGAAGCAATATCTTGAACCTGTGAAAACTCAAACTGAAGGTTGTGCTTACCATCGAAAGGATCGATTTCTTTCACAGCATCAAGTAAACGTTCTAAAGCTACATCGCGAGTTTCGGGAGTAATGCAGTAGTCGAGGTACTTTAAGAAGTGAGATTTACCCGAACCGTAGTAGCCATCAATCCAAATACCAACATGGTCGTAAGGTTTATTGTTCTTGATAGCATTCAGAATGCGATAAAGTCCATTGAGGATTTCATCGGTAAAAACGTATTCCTTGATTTCAATATCAATGGTCTCTTTATCGAACTTGGTAGCAGAAACTGCCGGATTGACCGGACGATTAATGGATTTGATATACAGATCTTGTAGTTGCATCGTTTATTCGTTTATTAAAAAGGTTGCACGATAAGTATGATGGTCATTTAAGGTATCAAAGAGTTTGAATGAACTTTGTTCCCGATGTCCGGGATAAAAGAGAATGATTTTATAGCGTCCGGTCTCATTGTAATCCTCGTACTTTGCCAAAAGTTCATTGGCACGAAGATAAGGATACATGGTGCCGATGCCATACATAAACACGTATGGACGACGATATTCATCATCAATCGTGATATGCGCCACGATCCGCTCATGCAGATATTTCACGAACTTCTCACTATGGGCATGACGCTCCAATGTGCTGAATATCTTATCGCTCGTATCGGGCTGCTCCTGTTCTTTCTCGAGCAAATATTGCAGCATGGAGTCGAACTTGAGAAACTTTTGTCCATTGAGGTAGTTACAGAACTCTTCAAACAAGTCGAGCGTGAGCACATCCACATAATTCGTAGGACGGATAAGGTTTTGTTTGAACTCCTGTATCTGCTTACGGATATCATATTCCTTCTCTGCCGGATATTGGTAGATGAAGAAATTATAGAATAAGTCGCCGTTCTCAGTATCCTGAAATCCGGGACTATTAAGTTTATCATCCAGTTCTTTTATCGTCATGCCAAACTGTTTTTAATCTTTTCTATTTGATAAGGCTGTAACAAACAAGCCTCCAAAAACCAAGATTCGCCAATTTGCAAATAGTATGGATAGTTGGTACAATCAAGCACTTGCAATTGGTTAGTTCTATCGAGAATTCCTATCTTTCGCAAAATAGATAAATAGGCACTAATCACTTTGTCCTTCGTAGCTTCACTCCACGAGTCAACAAATGCATCACGAGCAGATATTTCATTAAATTCCATGAGGATATCTTCTCTCTTCACAGACTTAGCAACGCTGTTCCAACGACGTATCGTCACGTTTACATGAAAATCAAAAAGTATTTTGTACGTCTTCAACATCACAAAAAAGAGAGCAATAGGCTGCTCTGCGGCAGTCATCACTAAAAAGTCCTGCCAGAAAGCAGGTGACATCGTATCATAACGACGACTAATCTCTAGGATTGCCTTCTTTCTTGATGTTTCAGCATTAATCATCAGTACACGGTTGTTCAATCGTTCATCTTTGAGAAGTTCTTCTCGATCTTCACTTTGCAAGAGAGGAAGCAGAGCAAGCGTCTCATTAAGTAAAAAACCTCCACCCGTAATTGCAGCCGTATAAGGGCTATTTATCTTCATTGCCATATTGTTCTTTTATTCTTTCGATTTATTTATCAGTTCTCGCACATCAATCTCCAAAACTACTTTAATGCGATTCAAATCTGCCATAATTGCATACATAACGCAAATGTAATGAAGTTACTCGGTTGAACCATAAATTTTGCCGCCTTTTTTAACACAATAAGTGTATTTCCCACTTCACTAGATCATTGATTCCAAATAGCTGTTGGGAAGGATGCCAAAAACATTATCTCAATCTCACCGACTCCTAAACGTAAAAAGCGTGCAACTCATTGAGCTGCACGCTTTTGCTTATTGTTTATTATTCGTTTCCTTATCGGAATCATTTGACTTCCTCAAATATAAAGTATATTGATAATCAATTAGTTACTGTTAGAAAGGTACAAATGATATGCAAATGTAAGTATAAAACCATATAGAAAAAGTACAAATGGACATTACTTTGTATGATAACATCCTTTTCTACAGATTAAGGGTCAATACAATGATATACTACTGATATTCAGTATATTGAAGCTGTTCCTTCCTTGCATTCAACAAAGAGCGTTAAATTATATTAAATCCTACAGGACCATTATGATTCGTGCAAAGATAATATTTTGCAGTCAAAGGAAGAAAGACTTCTTGAACCTCTTATATGGTTCTGTGCTTCTGTTTCTGACGTAAGCTGACCCGTACGGTTTTCGAGCTTCAAACAGACATATATACAGTTTACTTTAGGTTAGCATATATATAAAAGCTAACCAAGGTAAACTAAAGTGTTTTTGTCCTGTAGATACTGCACTTTGTGGACTCTTTTCTCCTTTGACTGCAAAAACCTCTTATAGCCTTTTCTCCACTTGTAACGTTCAGTCATACTGCTGTACCATGCTGTCTGCCATGTACCACCCCATCGGGCTTTGATAGGAATTGTGTTGCAAAGGTACCTGTCATGGCGTTCATCCTGCAAGGTCGGTGCCTGTGGTTTGTCCGTGAAATCTCCACGCTCTGATTGTGGCAGAGGTAGTATTTGACGGCAAAACCTTGCATTGATGAGCCATAACACCTTTTGGGGCAACATAATTCTTTAATCAATCCCGATGGTAGTTGGTTCTACATAAGGGAAGAAAATAAAATATTATCTTATGGCTAACATTTGCGACACTCAGTACAAGGTGACAGGCTCACGCAAAGCCGTGGCAGACCTTTGGAACACACTCCAAGAGTTGGAGGTGAACAGTAAGAATGTGTATCTGTATCTCTTGGCAGAACACTATGGCATTGACTACGAGAAGAAAGGCATCTCGGTGAGAGGACACATCTATTGGGCAGAGTATGAGGAGAACGTGGAAGACGATTATACCCTCTTGTCCTTTGACACCGAAAGTGCTTGGTCTTCCTGCGACTTGTTCTTTGAGGAGGTGAACAAGGCACTTGGCGACGAACTTTCAATCAGTTGGCGAGAGATTGAGCCAGGTTGCGACATCTTCTATACGCACGATGAGAACGACTTCTTCCCCGAAGAGTGCTATGTCACTGCATACGGAGAACTCTTTGAGGATTGTGAGGGTGCTTACTCCACCTTTGGTGATGCCATCAAGTTGTGGTGTGAAAAGACAGGTATCTCACAGGACGGAAGAAACGAACAGAAGATGATTGACTTCATCAATGAATACGAGTATGAGGCAGAGGACACGAACTTCTGCATCAATCCAATCACATTCGGCTAACAAGGAGGAACGGATATGGCAACGATAGACATGGAGCAGTTGGACGGCGTTGTAGGGTGTTTCTGCACCTTGCTTTATCCCCGAAGAGGTCAGACAGAGGGAACGATTGTCGAGGACTTGGGTTGTGAGGTCATTGTCCAGCTCATCAACGGCAAGGAAGTGACGGAGTACAAGGATGATGTTGTCATCTGTGAATAATCAGGAGAGAGTCTGTTGGCTATGTGCTTGCAGACTCTTTCTTCCTTTGACTGCAAAAACTCTTTTAGGACAATCCTCCAATGAGGTTATGGTTGTTGTAACTGAAATATCTTAGGAGCAAGTTGTGCGGTTTGCTCACTTGCTCCAGTCCTGTTATAGAAGCTATGCTTCGACAGCTGTATAGCTACACGTCGCCAAAGTCCCTTCGCCGTTTTAAGCGTCTCTTTACCTTGTTATAGGAATGGTTATTTCGCCTTTTGGTTTTACTCGTCTGTCTTTTGCAACTCTTCCTTGTCGGACACAGAACTTGGCTTTGGCATGATGAGAGTGTTATCGCCAATCCTCTGATGTCTATCCTCCTTTGGCTTGATGCCTCTGTTGGTAAGCTGCACCTTTGTGGCTTGTCGTTCATTGTGCATCATTGTTCATGCTCCTCCATCTTCTGCTGATACAGCTGTAAGGTCGGATTTCCCGCTTCGTTACTCCAGGCATACCGCCATAGCAGTGCCTCTGTCAGTTGCATACGGATTGCCTCCTTGCTTACAACCTTTGTTCCATTGTTTGGCCCCGTCTTTTTCTGAATTGAGTTATTTGAAAGCCACTTATTTTTACCATGCAAAGGTAGCGTGATGCTGCGAAGGACTTCCTCCTTCTTGTGTGGCCGCTATCGCTGTGACCAATAAAATAGTGCGTAATCTTCCTTTTTCTTCCTCTCTGTCGTTCATCGCCAACAAGAAAAAGAGTATTGCGAACGATTTTCATGGTGCTTCCCACATGGTGTCACATCCCTGCTTTTGAATGCATGTAAAAATTAAGTTTCACTTTTAAATTCAATTCAAAATGAAAAAGATCGAGAACAACTTCACAGTTTCAGGTTTCGTAGGTAAGGATGCAGAAATCCGTCAGTTCGCAAACGCCAGCGTAGCACGCTTCTCATTGGCAGTAGGCCGTCAGGAGAAGAACGGCGAGGAAACCAACCGCGTATCGGCTTTCATGAATATGGAAGCATGGCGCAAGAACGAGCACACCGAATCATTCGACAAGCTCACAAAAGGCACGTTGCTCACCGTCGAGGGTTTCTTCAAGCCAGAGGAATGGACAGACAAGGATGGCGTGAAGCACTCCAGAATCATCATGGTTGCAACCAAGTTCTACGAGTGTCCCGACAAGGAGGAGACTCCTGCGGAAGAGCCGGCCAAGCCAGCAACCAAGAAAGGCAAGAAATAGCCTTTCCTCTCCATAACAAGGCGACCTTCGGGTCGCTTTTGTTTTGCTCAGGGATATCAATATGCTGTTATAGCGTTTATCTCCTCAGATAAAGTCTTCGTTCAGTCATCGATTATATCGGCGATGCCGTCTTCATTTTACCCTAACCACTTCGTCCCTCTCCATTTGCGAAGCGTCACCAAGATGGTTGGCATATAGACATTCCTGGCTGATGGCAACAAGGTCGCTATTAGCCAAGAAAGACTGAACGCCAAGGTCTGAACGCGAGAGGACTGCCATCTATGCCACAAGATGCCGAAGCCGAGGCTTCTGATAATTGTGTCCTTTACTGGCTATCCACTCGCCTTGATGTTCAGACCGTCAATCTTGGCGCCAGCTTCACTACCCACCCACGCCTGCTTTACTGTTCTTCTTCTCTTTGACTGCAAAATATCTTCTGCTATAATCGGTGTGTCCGTCCATATGCGTTGTACCGCTTCGCCCCACACCTTCAGAACGGCATTACTGTACGGACACCGCACGAATGCCCATGTGACAGGTGCCTACAATGGCACTATCAGAAACTGCCACTTCTGATAACTGCCTTTATTGCTGTCTGGCTGTCCCATTATCGGGCTTCGGCAATGACCGTGTAATGCCATTCTGCCCACCCATACCACTTTTACCACTAATCAACTGTTTTACAATATTTCTTCTGCTATACAAGAGCCAGTTCTTGTCCACTCAGGCATATTGAATGTGGCAGACATGTCTGCTACGTCCAATCTGCCTCAGTGTCCTGCGGCAAGGACAAGGCACATTTGTCATGCTGACAAGAGTGCCCGATTTGTCCGTTACGCAACTGTCTCTTCTTACCTGATATACGTTACTATCTACCTCTTAATTATACTGCTACGCCCCACACCTTAGCGAAGCGTTACATGGTCTGTCGTCATACAGACATCCTTGGCTGATGGCAACACGTTGCTATTAGCCAAAGCTGACAGTATGCCGAAGTACCGACGCGAGAGAATAGTCTGTCCGTGCTACAAGCTATCAAGGCAGAAGTTTTGATGACTTGCATCCCGGTCAGCCAACACACTCGCTTTATGCCGGTACAGCAGACCTGCAAACGCTTCACAGCCCACCCTTACTGTTTCAATCTTTCTTCTTACCTCTTTATATATAACACATCATTCCTCTTGCAGCCAATATCAATAATCTTCTTCCAATCAGCGCAGTGGTAGGCATATTTCCTGCAAAGTTAGCCGCGTCTGAGACAATCGTCAAATTCTGCTTGAGGTCTTGTGACTGTGAACAATCTTCCTTTTCCTCGGAAAAGAGTATTCTTCACACATAATTTGTCTTTATGTCTTTTCTTGCGGCTTTTGGGAGCAGAAAATATCCCTCCACAGGCTGAAAGGTCTCGAAAGGAGGGAAGAAAGAAACGGTTAAGCGAACGCAGAGGGAATTTATCCACTATGCTGAGCGTAAGTTTCTTCAACGTAGTTAAACCAAGTCCAGCGACATGGGCGACAAACTTATTTGTATCACTAAAATTGAAAGGCAATGAAGATTATCATCCTGCATGATGCTGACGCACGCATCGAGTATCTTGACGTAGCCGACCATCTTATCGGCTCTGACATCGAGGAGTTCCTCACCAGACAGGGCTTCTCAGTGAACAACATCACATGGCTTGTCACATCGGCAGACCATATCCCAGTGGTTTACCACAAGTACGACATCGACCGCAAGACCGGCGAGGCGACTCACACCCAACGAGAGGCGGAACTTAAAGACCTCACCATCCACGGACAACTCCTGGCATTGCAGCACCGGGAGCAGGACGAGCTGAAAGCGGCTCTTCGCAAGTACGGCACGGAGGTGGACGGAGGCTTTGAGGTGCATTTCGAGGGAGAGCAGCCCATCGTGGCAGGTTATCTCTTTGACGAGCCTCGTGATATAGTCATAGATGCGGCACGTTTGGATTCTGACGGCAACTTGTCGCTTCTCGGAGAGGACAAGGAAGTGAGGGATGGACAATACGACATAGAGCCAAGCGACATATTTGGCGGTCAGTTGGACTATGTCACGTCGAGTATAGGTGCATGGATGAAGGAGGAGCATGTATGACCCAGTGCATCGTATATGACGAGACTACCAAGGAGAGCGAGACCTTTTGCTCATTGACCGCAGCCAAGAAGTGGATGCGAGAGCGCATCAAACAGAAGCATGAGGTAAGCGGACAGAAGTACAGGGTATATTCCGACGGAGAGTTTGTTAATTGCGGCTCTATCAGTCTCACAGGCAGCAACAAGTCTTTTGTCGCCAATACAAGGCAGACGAAGAAAGGATATTAATAACAAGGTAACGGCAAGCCTAACCAACTTGCCACTATAACATTTTTACATTATGATTTACACTCACACTATCGGACGCATCGGAGCAAAGGATTGCCGCGTCATCACAGGTACACACGGAACATTCATGGCTGTTGACATCGCAGTGGACGACTACAGTAAGGGCAAGCAAATCACCACTTGGGTAAGGGTGAAGAGCAGCAAGGAGAACCATATCCGCTTGGCTGAATACCTCACCAAGGGTCGTATGGTGCTTGTGGAAGGCACACTGACTTCTTCCATTTGGACAGACCGCAACGGAGAGAACCACATACAGCATAGCATCATAGCTGACTCCATCGCCTTTGTCAATGCAGGGAAGGCTTTTGACAACGGTCAAAATGCAGATGCCGCCGACACCCCAGCAACAAAGGCACGTAAGGCAGCCAAGGCAGAGGGCGAGGCTCCCGTACCGCCAGCCGATGCACCGCAGGACAAGAGCGAAGACCTTCCATTCTGAGGGTTGTATTGACTAAGAGTAGTACGTACTAATCGTAGTAAATCCTATTTTACTATGGTTAGTATGTACTATCAGTAGCAGAATAGTAAAGTAGTATTCACTAATAGTAGTATCGCGTTATGACACAGATAATTGCAATTCTAAATCACAAAGGAGGCGTAGGGAAAAGTACGACCGCAGTAAACCTTGCGGCAGCTCTGCAACTGAGTATGAAGCACGTCTTGGCTATTGACATGGATGGACAAGCTAACCTCACAGAAGCCTTGGGATTGTCCATCGAGGAAGAACAGACAGTCTATGGCGCAATGTGTGGACAGTACACCTTGCCGTTGGTCAAGTTGCACAATGGCATCACGGTTGTTCCTTCTTGTCTTGACCTTTCAGCGGCTGAGTCAGAGCTTATCAGTGAGCCGGGACGGGAACTTATCTTGAAGGGACTTATCACCAAAGCCATCGCCAAAGAGCATTTCGACTACATCATCATCGACTGCCCACCATCATTGGGCTTGCTGACCTTGAATGCCCTCACCGCAGCAGACTACATCATCATCCCTGTTCAAGCACAATACCTTGCCATGAGAGGTATGGCAAAGTTGATGGATATTATCCGCATCGTTCAGGAGCGGCTTAATCCCAACCTCAAAGTGGGCGGCATTGTCATCACGCAGTTCGACCGCCGCAAGACGTTGAACCGAAGCGTGAGGGAAATCGTCAATGACAGTTTTCACGAGAAAGTCTTCAAGACCGTCATCCGTGACAATGTGGCTTTGGCAGAAGCCCCCATCAACGGCAAGACTATCTTTGAGTATAATCCCAAGTCCAATGGTGCCAGTGATTACATGTCTTTGGCAAAGGAAGTGTTGAAACTAAAATAGTATGGCCATGAGCAAGAGCAGTATGTTGAAAGAGGGAATGAAAGGCGGTCTCAACGGACTCCTTTCTTCCACCAAGAAGCCGAGTAAAGAGCAGATAGTCACAGAAAACACACAAGCCCCACCAGTGTCTGTTTCTGAGACTACAGAAGTGCCGGTGCATTGCAATTTCCTTATCAACAAGAGCATCCACACGAAGATGAAGTACCTCGCCATCAAGAAAGGGATGTCCTTGCGTAATATTGTCAATGAGGCAATGACCGAATACCTAAAGCGGCATGACACATGAGTGCCGCGCGGTATCATCGCCGGACAGACGATGATACCGCTATCTCTTCTATGAACTCAACTAATCGTAGTAAATACTATTGTACTACTTTACTATTCGTAGTCGATAATCCCCTTAGTAAATACTTTATACTATTATACTCGGTATTTCTATTGTGGCATGGCAATGGGATTTGACCTGCTGGCGGCAGAAGCCGCCCTTTCGTTGCAATGCGAGTTGAAGGACTTGCAGGTGATAGCCGTTGTGCCGTTCCGTGGTCAGTCTGATAGGTGGGGCAAGGAAGAGCAAGCCAAATATGATGCCATCCTACGCATCGTGGATGACGTGGTCGTATTGAGCGAGCGATACTATAATGGCTGCCTTCTGAGGCGCAACGACTACATGGTCAACCGCAGTTCACGGCTCATTGCCTACTTCAATGGCAATCCCAAGGGCGGCACATTCTACACCGTCAGAGAAGCCAAGCAGCAGGGCTTGGACATAGTGAATCTTCATAATAGTGTATAACCCATAAAACAGAAAATGCTTATGGACGATATTGTTGCAATCATCGTTTGCTGCTTCGTGTTCGGAGCTTTGGGCAATGTGCTCAGAGCTTTGTTCGGCGGAGAGAGACGAAATGACTTTCGCCGTGACCGCTAAGCGTTTCTAATCCAAGATACGCTGACAGCCACACGTCTGCACCTTACCCCAAAAAGATGCAGCGGATATTCATGTCCGTAGGCAAGGATATTCAGATTCCTCACCTTAACATTTTGATAAAAACTAAAGATACTGCTGCCTATATTTCAAGACAGCAGTATAAACCTTACTCTGCAGGTGCCCATTTGCAACGCACAGGAGAGACGATTGCACCCTCTGCCTTCAACTGTTTCATTGCAGAATCAACCTCTTTGCGGTCGAGACCGCTGAGTTCTGCGATTTTACCTGCGTTGAGAGGCTGACCAGCCTCCTTCATTGTTGCCAATACTTTTTCTTTTGCGTCCATTGTTTTGATGATTTGATTATGAAATTGTTATGCTGTCTCCTTCATGCTCGATACACCAAAAGGGAACTTCCTTCTCTTTGCAGAAAGGTTCCATGCGCCATACACTCTCAAATCCACTCATGACAAAGTGCATCGGGACAAACATTCCAACCTTGAAACGTTCAATAAACTGCCTTCCTCCCAGCGTATAGCCGTTACCGATGCGTCCGTCCACAGGAAACATCACGAGGTCAAAGGAATCAGTTATCTTTCGAATGTCTTTAAGTTCACCAAGGAATCGCTTTTCCTCCGCCACAGGATTGATATATTGACCGAACTCTTCGCTGAAGACCTCTCCTTCAGGTGTGTTGTCGGCGAGGAAGCGTGCGTACCAGTTGCATAGGTCTCCTGCGTGAAAGATAGTTTTTCCTTCAGTTTCTACTATCCAGCTTACACCGCTATCGTTACTGCCTGTTGCTGTCACTTTCAGATACTCATCTTCCCAGACTGTTCCTTTTACCATCCAAACATCTGCATCCTCTTTCTGAGCTCTTCTTCGTTTGAGTATGTCCTTTGACAGAATGTATGTGACATTGGGAATGCGATTCTTCCACTTGAAGATTTCTTTTGTGAAGTGGTCTTCATGGAAGTGACTTGAAAACACGTACACAGGTTTACATGTATTCATGTACACACTCATGACACCAGCAGGATCCATCCAGTAGTCAAATACCAGGATGCATTGAGACGTTTCAAGCAAGAAGCCGCTATGGAAGATGTATCTGAGTATCATCCCTTCAAAGCCTTACCGTCTGAGAATGCGTGACCAACTGTCTTGCCAAGCTCAATGTAGCCGTGATGTATGGGATCGAACACGATGAGTTCCATCTTCTCCATATCTGGCTTGCCATTCTCGGCAAGATACTTTTCATCTACGAGAATGTTTACTATCTCTGCCACGATATAATAACCCTCTGGTGACTCATCGATTTTCTCTTTGATGCGACATTCCAATGTCATGGGGAAGTCTGTAAAGACGGGAGCGTTGATATTCTCTGCCTTCTCGACGTTCCAACCTGTCTTCGCCATCTTATCCGCATCGTTCTTGGCAGATACGATGCCTACGAAATCTGCTGCCACCATGGTCTGCTTTGTAGCAAATGCCACGGTGAAGTCGGGGCAGTTGTTCAGGTTCTCCGTAGTGGCATGTGCGCCCATGGCAATCATAATCTCCTTTGCGTCCCATTGACCGCCCCAAGCAGCGTTCATTGCATTGGGCTTGCCGTTCTTGTCGTATGTGCCGATAATCAGTACCGGCTGTGGAAGCATCCACGATTTTTGTCCAAATGATTTCATTCTTACTTCTTTTTATTGTGTTATCAATTCATTCAACTTATCTTCTCGTATTACTTTCGGTTGTGCCTTGCCTGCCAGAACGAGGATCTTCTTCCCATTCCTGTATATGTGCAGCTGCCTGCTTCGCACCACAGCCGTCAAGGTCTCATCATCCTGCATGGCTTGCCATATAGGATAATACACACCTTCTGGTTCAAACAACTTCTTCTGAAGGTGTGAGCACATGTTGGTTGTATCTATTGTCATATCGTTACGTCATATCATTAACATGATTCTGCCAGCTTCTTTTGTGAACATTTCAGGGAAACGGCAGATTGTTGCATACACCTGCTTGCTTGTCACAGGCTGACCGTCCTTTCTCAGGTGCAGCCCATGACGATTGATGGCATCGGCAATCTGGTCAGTTGTCATGCCGCCATTTCGCTTTACCATCACATATACTATGGCTTCTTCTATCTTCATCCTTTATTCATCTGCTTTTCAATCCATGCCATCAATACGGCAACAGCATATTCCTGTTCTTCCTTGGTCAGTGCCCTGCCTGCTGGGATGTGATGCCACTTGAAGAAGCATCCCCTGCAACAACAGCCAGTGGCATGTTGAGCCAGGAAAACAGGATGCCCGTGCATTGGAGTCTGTTTGCCGTCGTTCGGTATGACAGCCGGAGCAAGTCTTTTTGCCACAAAGTCCTCTGCGTGTTTTCGTATCGTCGGCAATCCCTTTTCCATTACATACTCCCTGTCTTTCTTGGACAGATGGAAACGGCTGCGAAAGTCAGACTTTGCCAGCCTCTCAAAGAGATTGGTCAGGTCGTACTCTGTTTTCTCAGAAGGAATGCTCTCATGCGGATCCTCCTCCTGGAACAACGATGGATATATGTATTTCTGTGACATCATTATCTGTTACTTCTTATTTCCAGTGTTATATCCATATATGACCGCTTGCCGTCAATATAGTCGGCATAGAGCATTTCCTCACTTCTGCCTTTCAGAACATGGCATTTGCCGCATATCTCACAGTTGTGTAGGCATTTCCATTCATTCAGAACGTAATCCAAACGTTCCTCTCGTGTAGATGATTCAATAGAGGGTGTGCTCATAATCAGTGTCTCCCACAGCATGGTCAATCAGTGCCTGAAACTCTTCTTCCGTATAGTCGTCTTCCCAACCATACGTTACGTCCTTTATGCCCAAGGTAAACCCTAATGCCTCAGAATAGGATATGCCAATTTCAGCTGCAAGGTCTCTTGCCGCTTGATAAATCTGCTCTTCTTTGCTTAAGGGTAGTTGTTTCGCCTTCTTATGTTTTTTCTTCGGTTTCCCCATTTGAGTATATTCGTTTATTAATCAGCGTTGATGGGCATCTTGAAATTCCTGTATTTCTTTCGGAGTTCCTCATTATGCGCCTTCATTTCCTCATACATATCATTCAGTGCGTCAGGAAATCCCCATCCACAAGGGCTTGCCCAACGAAGGCATTGCTTGATTCGGGAATCATACTTGTCCCAAAGGTCATATAGCACGATGTGGCGCAATGTCTTGTCGAAATTACTCTCAACAGAATCATAGAATTGCTCCCACATGTCTCCATAGTCGTAAGTGAACTGACAGGCGTTCTCCATATAGAACACCATCAATTCTGCTATAGAATCTTCCGAAGGCTTCAGTTTCTTGAAGTCGGACAATGCCTTGCGGCACACTGAGAAGCGTGTCTTTGGCTCTCTGTTTCTGCTCGGATAGAACTCTTCTCGTATGATGTGCTTGTACTCTTCCAACTTCTGACCCTCATTCGGCTCTGCATAGAAGTCAAGATATTCCTTTGCCTCTTTCCGTGCAGAATAAAGTTCCAATACCATTTTTATTATCTCACTCTTGTCCATGGACATGAGGACAGACTTTAATTTAGATTTTGACATTTCTGCTCTTTTATCTTAAAAACGGGTCAATCGTTGCCAGCAACTCTGATTTCTGCATCACACCGCTCGTCCTCCACAACACTTCGCCGTGTCTGAACAGCATCAATGTGGGCACAGACTGTATGCCATACTGGCTTGCAGCCACCCCATACTTGTCCACATCCACCTTGATGATGCGTATTCTGTCACCCAACACTTCCTTCACCTGCTTCAGGATGGGGTGCATCATCTTGCATGGCTGGCACCATGTGGCGAAGAAATCGACCAAGACCAGTTGGTCGCCTGATATAACGTCTTTGAATGTTTCCATATTTTAAACTATTGACAAATTACCTTTGGAATAGGTCATGCTTTCTGCCTCATAAATAAGCACATCATCGAAGATCTTGATGTCTCGTTTCTTATTCAACCATCTTTTCTCATTAGACCTATACCAAAGGTTTATGATACAGATGCTTTCTTTAGGTGTTGCCTTTTTCTTTTGTGTGTTTTCTGTAAGGACATCCTTGTATGTCGAAATGAAAACTGTTTCAACGTCCTCAACGTTTTGTGGAGTCTGTTGAGTCGAATCGCTAAAACTACCAATCCATAAAGAAAAAGGTTCTCGAAAGTTTCTTAAATGTTCGTGCCAAGGAGCCACTCTCGTATGTATTGGTGTTCCAGAGCGATGGAGGCCAAAATACCGATAGTCATCCTTGCTAATGGGATGCCCTTTACCTTTTTTGTTACCCGAACAATAATAAAAGCTGAACAAATGACAGTCACAAGTATTTGGGTCATTCAAATACTCGGACAAAGACGTAAAAGTATCGAATGGACCAACCCATTGAATCGTGAAAACCTTTCTAATATCTTCCATTTCTTATTCCTCTCTTTTATTCCTTTTCTTCAATGGTCCGCTGTGCGGCCCACGGTTCAGCGTCACACCATGCTTGTTGAGTATACGGAACACGGAACTTCGGCTTGTGAAGCCACTGATAGCGAAGATGTCATCAATGCTGTGCCCCTCGTTGTACATGTTCACGATATTCTTCTCACGCTCCAGCTTCGACAGTGCCCTTTCCGACTTCTTGGGCGGCCGGATATTCTGTTGCAGATGGATGATGTGTGCCGATGCCTTGCGCAGCACGGCACACTCCTCAGAGAGTGACCCGAACATACGGATGACCTGTGAGGGCTTGGTGTCGGGAAAAAGTTCGTCAAAAGTATCGATGCGGTCTTGGATGGAGATGATGCGAACCACCTTCACACGGCAGTATTCTATGAATGTAGCCAGTTCACGGGTGCCACGCAGTGCGTTGCTGAATCTCGACACCACCAGCTCGTCGCCGCGCTCCAGACTCGATATTAGCTGCTTCCACATCGGGCGCAGCCTCTCGTGTTCGGACAGTTCTTCTATCACCTGTACACAGCCGTATTGCTGCATCCAAGCCTTGTCTTCTGCATACTCTTCGCCATTGGTGGCGATGAAGATGTAACCTACTTTTGCCATACTGTTGTACGCTATTAAATGAAATCAAGTGCAAAGGTACACTATTTTTCCGAGAAACAATCATACTTGGACGAAAAATCATACTTAAACACGATAATTTGCCATTTTCTTTTCACTTGATTTCATTGAAAATCATACTCGCAAGTATGATACACAAATAAGATTAAACTTACTTTCATTCTTGCAAATATATCGCTAAAACGCATTAACTTTGCACCGTCAATTTCAAAATCAGACTCAAAATAATGACAACAATGAAATATGAAACCCAACTTTTCGGAGGACAAACCAACCTCCATTGCATGAAGCAAATATTGCATAATGCAAAATCAAACTCGCATGGCTGTATCAGACTTGCCATTTGTATTGCCACTGCGTTTGCCGTAGTCATGCTGGCAGCATGTTCAGACGGAAACGGCACGAAGTCGTTCCATTCGAGCGATGAAGCCATCAGAGAGTATCATGGCTTTCTGACCACTCTTCGACAGAACGACAAGGTCTCAATTCAGACATTAGTTAAGATTGTCAACGAATGGCGCGTGTTGGACGATTCCGTGACATCGTGCATCTCACGTGACACTGTCAGGAAAGCCCACTCATACCCGTTCACGGTATATCATGAGTTGAACGACTCCATCCACATCGAGCTGTGCCGTATGGCGATGTCTAAGCAACGCACCTTTCACGACCTGCTCTATCTCAGAGAACAGACCTCTTCCCATGTTGGTGATGAGGAACTACAGCAAGCCGTGAAGGAAGCACAGCCGTTCTTTGCTTCCTTGGACAGCCTGCCTATATATAATAAAGGTGGTAAACAGGCGGTACTGAAGCGTTACCTGCTGTTCCTGCAAAAATCCGCCAAGCAAGGCATTCACGGCAAGGAAGACCTGCTCGCTTTCATCAAGGAAGAGCATTTGTATTTCAAATCCTTCCTGCAATACCTGCCGGATTTTGCTGACGATGACATCGGTGACATCAGACGGAATACCGAACAATGCTGTCGGGAGATACTCCGTGCCGCCGACCGCAAGGATTTGTCACACAAGGATGCCATGATTTATCTCTCCATGCGCACCAACCTCCGTCTGCTGCGCAATGCACAAGCAGCTATCGAGGATCTGAAAAGTGGCAGGGTAAAGGACGAGCACACCATGCACGCCTACCTCCTGATGATGATGCAGCCGTTCATGACGATGGATGACCTTTCCGTGAGCGTGCTCTCCGACAAGGACAAGGCAGACCTCTACAAGATAGCCGATGCGCTTCCTAAGGAGATGGACAACCTGGCCAAGAAGCTGCACCTCGACAAGCAACGCCTGTCAGATATGCCCATTCTCATGATGAAGATTTATGTTACAAGATTATAAACACCCCAAACAGAGAATACGATTATGTTAGAACAGTTTTGCGATGATTTCCTTGCCGTCGTGCCTTTGCAGTTGCCAGAACTGCTGGACAAGCGCAAGATGGAGAAGCCTGTCAAGTATGACGATTACGTGCTTCTTACTTTCCAGTTGAACACCCCTTTCACGATAGAGGAAGTGATGGATATGCTCGAAGACGAGATGGAAATGATAATCCTCTATCACCACATTCCAAGCCGTCATACGGAGTTCGGGCACAGCTGCTGTGCCTATTCCAACCCCTCTTTCGGACGGATGTTCAAGGTCAACGGCTCCACCGATGAGCGTGGCATGGTCAGCCAGATAAAAGTGACCATCTATGACTCGCTGGAGCACATGTCGGCAGATGTATGCCTCGACCTCAGCCTGCACTGCAAGAACGGATTCTTCAAATACATGAAGCCCAAGGAGGAAGTCCTGCTCGACTTCATCTGAAAGTTACATTTGCCAGATGACAGTCCTGTTCTACCGCAACAACGCACCATTCTGTTGTCCACAACCAAAGCTAAAGTCATGCCGCAAACTCCCGACCATCTGATGAAGGAAACGCTTTACATGAAGATTATCCATCTTCTCGACCGTCACCGCACATGGCTGGAGATTGAGAGCATCGCCACTGTCCGCAACCACACGATAGTCAGGAACGGCAGAATGACCGACATCCTCAGCCGTGTGCTTGTGGTCAAGGCCATCCACCATCATTTCCCCTACACGAGAGGGCAAGTGTGGCAGATAGCCGAGTACGACATGGAACAGGCTATCAAGAGCCTTCGGACAACCGACGGGGCTTTCCGTCAGAGAATAATCAAGGGAGAACTGACACTGGAGGATGTGGAGCGTATCATATCCACTGCCACACACGGTGTCGTCCAGCCCGACCTGAGTCCACTTCCATTATTCACATGCTATACATATTATGACAAGTAAGATACTGTTTCTCATCCTGATGTCGGCGTTCTTCTTTGTGCCGATGATTCTGCACAGAAGCCGCAGACAGTTTATGACACGGTTCTATCTGCGCATGACCGCGCTTGTGACAGCAAGGAAGCTCTACCGGCTGATGCTGCTCATCCTGCTGTACGTGTTCCACTTCCTCTACCTCTGTGTACACTATAACGACATAGGCGTAGTGGCTTCCACCATAGCGTTTGCCATATTCTTTGTCTTTATGGATGTAGAGAGGTGGCTGCAGCGTCTGCACGAGGAGCGGACACCATTCCGCATCGCCGCGTTGGCGGCAGTGGTGTTTGTCTTCACTCCTCATCTGTTCACGCTTGCTGTCACCATCTCCTTTGTCCTTCTGGCATCACTGTTCTATCCCTCGCGCATAGTCATATCGCTGTGGAAGAACAAGGCTGACCGCAAGATGCTCCTCGAAGACACAGAAATGCTCATCATATACTACTATTAAGTATCACCTGTATCATGCCGTTCCTTTTGTATAATGGAGCTGGCGACAAACAACAGTATTCACCAAACAGATTATTGAAATGAAGAAACAGAAACATAGAACGAGTTCCGGCAAGATGTCTGAACGGATGTCCCTGTTGGAGTTCTTGAAAGAGAGGTCCGGGATAAGGCTGTCGAAGCTCGAAGCCTACCTTGACCTTGTGGACAAGGCTTCTGTACAGTACATCCCCAAGGATCTGTGCAAGCAGGAGTTCAGCCTGTCCAACGGGCAGTTTGTAATCACCATTACCGAACTGGCAGGATGCTGGCATTGGCACCGCGCCACTGTCCGCACCTTCATCGAGCAGTTGGAGAAGATGAACCAGATTTCCGTCACCCGTCTCACGAAGAGCCAAATCATCACCATCCCGATGTTGGCTGAGACACCTGCCGTTTCTCCGATTGACGCAGCCTTGGATGTGTTCCGCCAGAAGATGCGTACCGCATTGGACGAATGGCGAAGCGGCAAGATGTCCGCATCGGCTTGCGCCTCGGAATGTGAACAACTCTACGAAGATGCTACAGAGGAAGTAGCCATTATCTTGCAGAAAGCCGACAATGGCAATTCAATTGGCAAGGTGCCATGCGGAAGCAACATTCCCGAATCTGTAGGACACGCCTTTTGTATGACTGCACTCACAGCTGTCTGCGAAGCCACCTTCCATCAGGTGCTTTCGCAGGAAACAGATAACGCCCTCGCTATCTCCCTTCTTCCCTTCTTTTACAAAGACCTGGGAGGAGACTGGCTCTCATTCATCGAGGCGGCAAAGGCAATATCAGAATTGGCATTGGATGGCAGCTCACCAGCCTTGCAGCAGGAAAGCGCAGCCATCAAGTCGCAGTTCCAGTCGCTCTGCCGACCTTTCCTTGCCATTATAGCCAACCAAGAGGTTTCCTGTCCTACTATAGGCTCTAATGACCTCTAATAATCATCGTATAACGCTTCTTCTTTTCTACTGGCACCGTGCTTCACACGTCTGCCATTGCTGTAAAATAATCGGGCTTGCCCGTTGGTCGGAAATGAGGGAATTTGGGTAGCCTAATACCCCTCTTGGTCTCCGACCATCGGGAGGCTGTCCTTACAAGCAGCAAGCTGGGGACAGGAGAGTTGTACACACATAAAAGGAAATTGGTTATGGCAACACCAAAACAGGTTATGGATTTCCGACCATCTAAGGGAATCACCACAGCACAGAGCAACGAGCACCAACGCCGTTGGACGGAAAAGGGTTGGGGATCCGCTGAAGCGACAGGCAACTACGACCGCAGCCGTGAGCGGCTCAACTTCGAGATTCGGGGCGGCAAGGTCTATCCCATTGACAAGAGCCGAAGCATCCCGGAGCGCATGGCTGACATCCTGCGGAGCCGTGGAATCAAAGACCCCAACGAGGGACTGGCAGAGCCGCGCTTCCGCACTGTGGTCAATTTCATCTTCGGAGGCTCTCGTGAGCGTATGACGGAACTGGCATTTGGTGACCAGAAGGTGGATCTGACTCATGGAGCGGACAATTCGCATCTTACCCGATGCAAGGACATTGAGGAATGGGCAAAGGATGTTTACCGCTTTGTTGCGGACAAATACGGTGAGGAGAACATCGTCGCTTTCATCGTACACTTGGACGAAACCAATCCGCACGTCCACTGCACCCTCTTGCCAATCAAGGACGGCAAGTTTGCGTACAAGCAGATATTTGCCGGAAAGGACAAGTACGAGTTTTCTGCCAGGATGAAAGCCCTGCACAGCGAGTTCGCCGAGGTCAACAAGCGTTGGGGCATGGAGCGCGGGACTTCTGTTTCAGAGACGGGAGCACGCCACCGCACCACCGAAGAGTACCGCCGCCAGCTGTCAGAACAGTGCACCACCATTGAGCAGTCCGTCGCCGCCCATCAGCGGACACTCGCCTCGCTCCAGTCGGACATCCGTCTGGCAGAGCGGAGAGTAAAAGGACTCACCTCAATGGTCAACAACCTCTTGCAGGAGAAGGCTGAGAAGGAGGCGGCACTTGCTGAATTGCATCGGCAGATTCTTGCGGGTCACGACAATCCTGATGCTCTCCGTCAGCAAGTCCAAGAGCTGGAGCAGGAACTGTCCGCTATCCAGTCGAAACTGGACGACAAGAAGGAAAAGCTCTCAGAGGCTGACCGCAAGCTCGATGCCCTGCGTGAGGAGATGACCGCCATGAAAGAGCGCACGGAGGAGTTGCGGCAGGAGGCACACAGATATTCCGATACTATCCGACAAGGTGCGGACACCGTTCTCAGAAATGCCCTTCTCGAAAACATGGTCAGCGAGTTCTCCGAACGTGTGGCACGGCTTTCCAATGAGGGCAAGGACGTGTTTGACGATTCCCTGCTTCAGGCCTTTGCAGAGAATGGAACGGAGGTGATGTACTGTGCCACGCTTCTATTCCTCGGCTACGTCGATGATGCCACCACCTTTGCCGAAGGTCATGGCGGTGGCGGCAGTTCGTCCGACCTCAAATGGGGACGTGACGATGACGAGGATGAACGCGCTTGGGCACGCCGATGCATGATGAAGGCTGCACGCATGATGCGCCCCTCTTCCGGCAAAAAGAAGAAACGATAAGCGGCACTGTCACGTATCACCTGTTATAGTATTCACCAGATTAAATTGAACAACATGAGAAAAATACTTATTCTATCCCTTGGCTTAGCCCTGTCATTGGGCGTACAAGCCAAAGACTATCACCGCACGGCGGACACCACCACCGTTGTACGCAGACTTTCGGCAGACGGTATGCTTCGTCCGCTTAAACCTTCCTACATGAAAGGGGCATTGGTCGCTTCGCCGTGGACGGACAACTGGTTTGTCCAAGCGGCAGGAGGAACTACGGTCTTCCTCGGCAAACCGCTCGGATGCAACGACCTATTCGGTCGCATGAAACCGGCATTCTCCGTGTCGATCGGCAAATGGTTCACACCTTCCGTCGGCGGTCGTCTGAACTATGGCGGTATGCAGTTCAACGACTGCAACAACTCCTCGCAGGACTACCAGTACCTTCGTGCTGATTTCATGTGGAATGTCCTCGGCAACCTCTACAAGGACGATGTACACACCCTTGCCCGATGGTGTGTCATTCCATACGTGGGCGTGGGTATGCTGCACAACAAGGTGAATGCCCACAAGCCCTTTACCATTTCCTACGGCATACAGGGGCTGTATCATCTCTCCCCACGCATTGCTGTTACGGCAGAGATAGGCAACATGACCACCATGCAGGATTTTGACGGCTATGGCAAGGCACACCGCCTTGGCGACCATCTGCTGTCCGCATCCCTCGGCCTCTCTGTCCGCATTGGCAAGACTGGCTGGAAGCGAGTGATAGACGCTCGTCCGTACATCGCACAGAACGAATGGCTTTCCGCCTACGCCGCATCCCTTTCTGACAGCAACAGCCGCTATCACGCCCAGCACGATCGAGACTGTCAGACTCTGGAACAGCTGCGTAAGATTCTTGCAATCGAGGGACTTCTGGACAAATACGGCCACCTCTTTTCTGACGATGCCACTTCCTCCGTCACAAACGGTTATCCTCGAAACGACTACAGCGGTCTCAACTCGCTGCGTGCAAGAATGAGAGACAAGTATGGTAATGGTCAAAAGACAAAGGTCATGGAGTCCGCCTCTTGTACAGAAGAATATGGCAATGCTGAAGGTGAGCCGGAAGACGATTACCTATCGCTCATCCACTCAGGAAAGGCTTGCATAGGTGCGCCCATCTATTTCTTCTTTGAACTTGGCACTGACAGGTTGCTCAACAGGTCGCAGCTCGTCAATCTCGACGAAGTAGCACGCATCGCCAAGAAATATGGCTTGAAAGTTAAGGTCATCGGCGCTGCCGACAGTGCCACAGGCAGTGAAGCCATCAATGATAACCTCAGCCGTTCCCGTGCCAGATTCATTGCAGAGGAACTGATGAAACGTGGTATGGAAAGTGGCACCATCTCTCAGATTTTCGATGGCGGCATTGACGATTACTCGCCCAATGAGGCGAACCGCCATACCAGAATTATGTTGTATCTATAGCCAGACATACAGCTCCGAACAAGAGCACTAAAACTTTTTTTCATTGATAAATTTTAAGCGAGGGGGCTTGTCCGTGACGGATAAGCTCTCTCCCTTTTATATACATTTTTTTCTATTCGCTTTATCAGGTCCACTTGCCGATGCCCATTTTTCTTTGCAAAGTTACTGCCCGGGCGAATGGTCAAGTACCGCCATGCTAACAGGCAGAGGACTGAACGACAGCTTTCCGCAAATCAAAGATTTGGGTATTTCATTAACTCCTCTGTCTGTTTCCTTGCCTTATCGCCCTCATTCCGCAGTCTTTTGATGCACGAAAAATCTGTTCCCGGCAAGCGGAGCCGAAAGGCTTCAAAAGGAGGGAAGAAAGAAACGGTTATGCGAACGTAGAGGGAATATATTCACTATGCTGAGTGTGAGTTTCTTCAACGAAGTTAAAAACAAGTTGAACATTCAAACATTAAACGATATGAGGACAAGAAGATTGAGCAAAGAACAAGGAAAGCAGTGCAATATCAGCCGTTTCCCCAACTTTCACAAGAGCGGAAGCATCAAAGGCATGAAGCGCATCTACTATGGCATGGATGCCTTGTTGGTGCGTTGCGGAGATTATATCTACAAGTAAGCGTCTCCGCGATTCTATCTTGTCGGCCTTTTTTCATTCTTATATTTTTGCTATGTATAAAAATGAAGCATTATGGATTTAGCAGAAAATCGATTTGGAAAAACTTGGAAACATTTCCTTGAAGTATTGAAAGTAGACTACAATTGTTCTTTAGCCGATGTTTGCCGCGATCAGCATACCACTTTTGGTGGTATGAGTTCCTGGATGTCCAGACGGGGCTATAGCGTTAAACAAGCCAAGGCAGATGTGGTCCGTGATTATTATGGCGGCGTTGAACCCTCCCAACCGACAACTTCCTCTCCTTCATTCACTCAAATAGCACCCGCCATGTTGTCGGAAGAAGAGTTTAGTCTTGCCGGGATCACAATCACCTTTAACAGTGGAACCACCATTTCGGTCAAACGGGCCACACCCGGTGGTGTTATTAAAATGTTGCGCGATTACGAAAGAACGGAGGGAGATCCATGTATTCTCTAACATCAGCCAATCGATACTATCTGTACCAGGGCTTTGTTCGTATGAACCTTGGCATTGACGGTTTATTCAAAATTATACGATCGGAAATGAAGGACTTGTCTCCCGTTTCCGGAGATATCTTTTTATTCTTTGGTAAAAACCGACAAAGTGTAAAAATACTGCGTTGGGATGGCGATGGCTTTCTTCTGTACTACAAGCGCCTCGAAGGTGGAAGTTTTGAGTTACCGACATTTAACCCCAATACAGGTAATTACGAGATTTCTTATCAGGTTTTGTCTTTTATCTTAAATGGAGTGTCATTAAAGTCTGTACGGTTGAGAAAGCGTTTTAGGATCTAATTCAACATTCTGATTATTAGATATTTGCGCTAAAGATATCATCCGGTTTATTTGGCCAATTCGTTGATTTTTTATATCTTTATGCCATGAAAAAGGATGAGATCATAGAGTTATTGAAGGAACAAATCAAGGGATTACGAGATGACAACAACAGACTCTTGGACCAAATAGATGCTTTGATAAAGGAGGTTTCTTCCCTTAAAGAGGCACTCCTTCAAAAAGGCGAATCTCTTAGCAAGCAACAGCGCCTTACTAAGGGACTCGCCAAACTTGTATCCAACACATCCGAACGGCAACAGGCTCCCCAATCTGCCATATCCGAAGAAGAGCGGCAGAAGATAGAAGCGGAAAAAGCAGATAAGCGTAAAGCAAGAAAGAACAATGGGGCCAAACGTGACATGCATTATGAGATGGAGGAAGAAGAACATGTCGTTTATCCCGATGATCCCGATTTTGACATCAATAAGGCCCGGTTGTTTACCACTGTTCCCAGAATATGCGTCCGCTATGAATGTGTACCCATGCGCTTCATCAAGCATGTCTACAAGATACACACCTATACGCAAGAAGGTCGCCTGTTTGAGGGAAAAACACCGGCTTCGGCCTTCTTGAATTCCAGCTATGACGGTTCATTTATTGCCGGATTGATGGAATTACGTTATATACAATCGCTACCTGTTGAAAGAATCATCAACTACTTCGAGAGTCATGGCTTTACGCTGAAGAAACCTACGGCTCATAAGTTGATAGAGAAAGCCTCAAACCTCTTCGAAAATCTTTATAAGTGCATCCGGCAGACAGCTTTGAGTGATCCTTATAAGGCAGCCGATGAAACCTATTACAAAATACTCGTCCCAGAAAAGAACAGCAAGGGAAAAGGAGTCAGGAAGGGATACCTTTGGGTGGTTGTCGGCATAAACACCAGGATGATATACTTGCTCTATGATGACGGCTCCCGGTCTGAAAGAGTTATTCTTAACGAATTAGGCAGTTGCAAAGGTATCATACAAAGCGATGGTTACTCACCTTACCGGAAGCTCGAAAGCGATGCTTATCCCAATATCACACGCATCCCGTGCTTGCAACATATAAAACGGAAATTTATAGATTGCGGTGAGAAGGAGCCGGATGCAAAAAGAATCGTGGAGCTGATAAACGCACTTTATCAAAACGAGCATAAGCATAAAGTTGGGGTTGAGGGATGGACGGTAGAACAGAATCTTATGCATCGAAAAAAGTATGCGCCGGACATACTCGGAGAAATAAAAGATGTGCTTGATGAAATAGAAGAACGGGGGGATTTATTACCTAAGAGCGAACTGCAGGAAGCCATTACCTATCTTCGCAATGAGTGGAATGCAGTGGTGGACATCTTTAATTATGGTGA
Organism: Bacteroides sp. MSK.18.37; assembly: GCF_019129155.2. Classification (NCBI taxonomy): domain Bacteria; kingdom Pseudomonadati; phylum Bacteroidota; class Bacteroidia; order Bacteroidales; family Bacteroidaceae; genus Bacteroides; species Bacteroides sp. MSK.18.37. The sequence continues at coordinate 173,735 of NZ_JAHOIB020000001.1, forward strand.
CACTTATCTGGACAACAATATGGTTGAACGGATGAACCGGTACATATCCTTATCTAGAAAAAACTCATTGTTCTTCGGCAGCCATAAGGGGGCCGAACGAGGCGCCATACTCTATACGATAGCACTCACTTGTAGGATGCATAAAGTGAATCTATTTGAGTATCTCACGGATGTGATAAACAGAACAGCCGAATGGCAACCGAACACACCAATTGAAAAATACAGGGAACTGCTTCCTGACAGATGGGAAAAGGCTAATGACTAAAAAGGGATCATTAGCCTTTTTATTTTAATACACTATATAGAATCGCGGAGACGCTTACATCTACAACGTCAGCAGTGAGCCAAACATCTATTATCAGGCAAGTATTTAACTCTTAATTCAAAGGATATGAACAACAGATTATCAGAAAACGAGAAGGCATTTATCGAGTGCTTCTCACGGTTCGTAAACGGTCAGATGGGTTCAGCCGCCAAGGTAGGCAATGCCCTTGCAGATGACCATCGCTATCTCATCAACGAAAAGGGCAAGGTGGTGTTTGCCTTCTTGGAACGCCTTGCCAACGACTATCAAAAAGGTCGTTATGACCAGCGTAACGAGTGGGTGTGCCGATTGGCAGCAGAGACCATCGAACACCTTGTTGAAAACAGAATGTATTACAGAACACTTAACAACGATTGACTATGGCAAGCAGATTGATTACACCCACGTTGGAGGAGAGACTGAAATCCTATCCTCTTTACTCACAGGACGGCAAAGGCAAGGATGCCGTTTGTGTGGCAATATTCTTCATCGGACACGTCCGTTGGTTCGTACTTGAAGGGCAACAGGAAGGTAACGACACCACGTTATTCACCATCGTATGCGGTCTGCATGAAACGGAGTATGGCTATACCTCCGTCAAAGAAATGGAGAGCGTAAAGGTGGATGGCTCCAAATATGGAGTGGACGAGATATTTCAAGTGGAGCAATTGGACGGTTTCAAGCCGGTGAAACTGAAGAGCATTCCAGACGAGGATTTACAGACTTTCCTGAATAGAATGGAAAAGAAGTGAACATCATATGATAACCCCCAAAGACAAAAGATAATGGACAGAAATCAACTTATCAGGCATATCTGCCGCTGCATTAAACGAGACCGCTTTTGTTGGAGGAACTATCTTCAACCATCCTCTTACTATGGTCGAGAACTCGCAGTCACTCCGTTATTTTGCTCCTATGGGCAAATCGGGTATAGCATCTATTTCCCATATTCCAATTTGCCAAACATCGACTACGATTGGGAGACCAAAGAATTAACTGTTGATGACATAGATTGGAAAGAGTGGATAAGAGACTGTCAAAAGTAACTCCATAACCAAAGCAACCGCAGGGACAATACTCCTTGCGGCTGACTATTGTTAGTACCTACTATGAGTAGTAAAGCCTACGATTAGTATATACTACGATACTACTCTCATCTTCGGAAAGCGGACTTGGCAACGTGCTCCTCTTGTACCTCTTCCTTCTGGTACTCCTCCATGTCGAGCAGTTGCTCATACGCAGAGCTGATGTTTGCATCCATAGAATGGTCATGACTGAAAGGGAAGGAGTGTTTCACTGAGAGTCCTGCATTGGTCACAGTCCCCACATCCAGACTATCCTTATCCTTGTTATATTGCAGGTTCAGCAGACCGCCATTTGGCATCTGGAATATCGGCATCTTTCGTTGCGCCAATTCCGAAAACTCTTCGGCGGTCATCTCCCTCGCCACAGCCTTCACGTCCTCACTGGCACGTCCTATGCCATAGCGAGTGATATGGTCCCGTATCTCCTGTTCCGTATGCTTTAGGAACACCTCGTATGTGCCACCGACACTGCCATTATATACCACTGCAAAGTCCTTGTCCTCAATCAACAGGTCATCGCCTCTGTTCTGGCACGGCTTCCTGTAGGTCTGCTTCTCGTCCATGCCGTTACCGTCATAGTAATCCTTGGCAAGTTTCAGCAGTCCATCATAGTCTCCTCGATCTTTCAGCTTATCCAGTTCCGATGTGTCATCCGTTGATTGGAGATAGGCAACGGAAGCGTAATATACCTGCCCGGCATCCTTACTTCCCTCCATTTTCTCCTCATTGCCGACATTTTCCGTCTGCTCAGCCTTTTTCTCCTGGTCTATCTCCATCGCAATCTTGTCGATATGCTGCGTGAGCATCGAGGTGGCTTTCTTCACATCGAGCAACGTGGTCTTGATGAACTGCGGCGACTCTTTCAGCGAATCCAGCCAAGACTTTAGATAGGCAGCCGAATCTCCCTTCAAGTGCTTCGTCATGCCATATCGCTGAGCGGTCAGCGCAGCCGTCAGTTCTGCCACCAGTTCCTCGCGTGCATACTCTGCCGAGCCGAAGGTAGCGGGCTTGATGCGGTCCAACTGTCCCTCCGCACCCGTTGAGTGTCCCATCTCGTGGAAAAGGTTCGAGTAGAAAGACTCCCCATCCTTGAACTGCCTTTTCTCCGGCATCACAATCTCGTTTTTGCTGATGGAGAAATAGGCGGAATCACCGAACATGGGTTTGATGGGACATATCCAACGGTTGTCCGCTATCATCCTATCCACGGGTTCAAAGGCAAACTGCTCGTCCTTCTCCACCTTAGGCATCGAGTATTCCTGTTCCAGTTTCTCCCAAAACTCTGGTCTGACCTCCTTCAGGTTGGTCTGCGACACATTGAATACATGGTAAGTCTGAAGCTTTGGATATACATTGTACTTTTCGCGCTCCTCCTGAGAGAGCAGTTTGTAGTCCTCCCACTTGATGTGCTCTTTTGTTTCCTTATTGACCACCGTAAACGTGGTGAGCATCACGGGGAAAGAATGCTCACCCTTCAATACCGACACACGAGGCTTCTGTTCCTCGTCTTTCTTGCCAGTTTTGTTAAACTGCTGTATGCGGTCGAAGGTACAGAAGCGAGGAATCTTGTAGCCCTCCTTCTCGCAATGCAGGAGTAGCATCATAGCGTTCATGCCATTATATTCTCGTCCGTTCAGATTTTTCGGCCATTGCAGCGTACCCTCAGTAAACCAGGGCTTTTTCCATCCGTCTTTGCCCGACAGCGACTGAATACGCTCAATCATCATATCGGCAAACAGGTCGAGTGCCTTGTCTTCGGCACTCGGACCTTCTTTAGTATAAGGTTTTCCCATAGTCATTAACCATTATAGGGCTGAGGAACATATTCGCTCATCTCCGACACTCGGCAGGAGAAGTCCAACTTGTCATTGAAGACACTGACAGACAACGCCCCTTTGATGTTCGCTTTCACACCCGGTTGCAGCCATGCCTCACGTTTGCCATCGAAGAGGAAGAAACTTACCCAGATGTATTCAAATCCGTCCTGTACTTTCTCTGCACTGAAAGCGGAGAACTGGCAGTACGGCACACCATTCTTGTCCGTCTTGTCCTCAATGCTCTTGCCCACCTTGCCGCGGAACTCCATCACGCCCTTGATGCAGTCCTCTGCCTCGGCAGGCTGGTGGCTGATGCTGCTTGCCGACAGGTTGAAATAAAGGGCATCGCCCCGTTTCCTCGGTACCAATACACCGACTACCTCAATGTGCTCGCCAATGTTGCAGCTGCCTACATCCGTAAGTGTCCCGTCCTTGATGACCGACACCTCGATAGTCTTGTTAATCCCGCTCTTCGCCGGAATGACTATGTTCATGGCAAAGCTCACAAAGGCCTTGCCCTCCTTGTTCGTGCGGCAGGTCGCAACCTTGCTGACCGTTCCGCACACTGTTACATTACATTTGATCATTGCTCGATACTTTTTGAATTATACATCTCCATTGTCCAAGTGAAATGTCTTCGCAATGTCAATAATCTCTTTTCAATCATCATATACTGGCGCACGTATCAGTTCATAGACCATCCACGCTGCTATGATAAGTTGGAAGCCGAGATGGATGATGGCCACGGTCTGACCGAAAAGCCATTGGGTAAGCATGAAGTGTCCTGTCACTGCCAGCATACCCATCAACACTGTACACAGATGACTTGCTATCCTTTTCATTTCCTTTGCAGATTTTGTTGTTGACTCTCAGCCTCCATCCCTTGCTCGAAATTCTGCGAAGCCTGTTGTGTCGCCACGATGCCTGTCACCATTCCAGCAATCTTCGTCCGTTTGCTTTCTTCCGACAGATTGGCATTGCCCAAAATGAGCGATAGGCGGTTCATCTCCGAGGAAGTTAGTTCACGGTCAATTTTCACCGTACCGCTCTCTGCATGAAGCACAGCCTTGCCGTTCTCACCCACAGCGATGGTGCATTGCCTCATGCCTGGTACAAGCGAGGTCAAATCTACAAGCTGGTTGGCTGCCATGGCAGAGATGAGTCCCTTTTGTCGTTCCTCATCCTTGCTGTCAATCTGCGCTGCCAACATCATCAGCGACATGAAGGTGGTCATCGCCATGTCAAGTATAGGGTCATTCGTTCCCGAAATGCCCACACCGCTGTCCTCTGAGGAAAGCAGTTTCTTCATCCAGTCCTCTGGTGACACATTCTGCTCCTGCGGCACGTCACTTTTGTATTTCGCCAACAGGTCATCGCCGTTATGCAGTGCCTGTAGCTTGATGTTGCCCTTCTGTCCGATTTCTGCCAGATAAGCAGATGGATCCATATCCCTTTTTGAGCCGTCAGCCGATACGCTCTTCACTCCGAAATGCAGATGCTCGCCAATGGTTCGTGTGCCGGTATTTCCCGACACCCCCAACTTCTGTCCGGCATTGACCGTGTCGCCTACCTTTACTGCTATGTCGGAAAGATGCAGGTAGGAGCATTGCACCTTGCTGCCATCCTCACGGCTGTATTCCACGGTGACGGATTTCCCTCCTGACGTGTTCGCATTATGGTTCACCGCCACCACCTTTCCGCCGTTCTCCGTAGCCAGCACCGCCTCATGGTTCGTCTTGATGTCAATGCCCTTGTGCATCTGCTGCTTGGTGGCATCCATAGGGTCTTGGCGATTGCCGAAAGGCGAGGTGATGAAGAGAAATTCCTCTCGCTCCACAGGATAGGAATACCCGGCAGACTGCGGTACATGGGCAGCAGGTTCTTCTCTGCGAGGATTATTCTCCACCCCGAACGACCTACCTTCTGCCCGCATCTCAGCCATCACCTCACGGTCATACTTGTCCAGTCCGTTGGCTTCAATGATGCGTTGCAGACTCGCTGCATAACCGCCGCCAGTGGCATAGCCAGCCTTCTCAATGCCCTTCGTCCATCCCTTGTAGTCGTCAGGTGAAAGCGTGAAGCACTGCGCATATCGCTTGTTCTGCTTCAGGAACTGCGAGTGATGCTCATAGCTGTCACCCACACTTTTGTACTTACAGAATTTCTCGTTGGGCCTATCATCCGTATAGACTCCATACTCACCGCCATTCTTCAGCCACGAATCCGTAGCCTTGATGCCGAAGTGATTGTTGCATTCGCGAGACAGTTGGCTCTGTCCGTTGCTGCTCTCCAAAATGGCTTGCGCCAAGATGACAGAGGCAGGAATCCCATACCTCCGCATCTGTTCTTTGGCTTCCTCCGCATATTGTGCGGCATACGCTGCATTCTTTCCCATACGCCTATCTCCTTAGACTGGTGTGTTGTTCTGTTTCCTGGTTCTCCTGTGCCATCGGCCTTCCAGCCTCTTTTCCAGGTGACACCATCTCCGTTATTCCACGCTTCGACGATGTTGTCTGCTTCGGCACCTCCAGCTGGTCACAGATGGCTACCCGTTCTCCCGCACGAATGAGCTTCGGCAAATAGGTGTCGAGAGCATGATATGGGAATCCTGCCATTGCCAACGGCTTTCCTTCATCATCCTTGCGCCCGTTGCTCTTCGTCAGCGTGATGCCCAATATCTTGGATGCCTTCACCGCATCATCCTTGTAGGTCTCGTAGAAGTCGCCGCAACGGAACAATAGAATGGCATTAGGATGTTTCTTCTTCAAGTCAAGATATTGCTGGACAAGTGGAGAAATAGCCCCCTTGGCTGCCTTGGCTTCTTCCTTCTCCTCTTTCTTTTCTTCTCTTTGCTCTGATGCCTGTTCTTTCTGGTCTGAAGGCTTATCTTCCTGCTGTGCCATTTCCTTCTGTTCATCATGCTTCTCTACAGTAGCCGTCTCTGCTTGCTTCACCTCTGTCGCTTCTTCCTGCTTCTCCTGTGTACTTTGCTCGACGTTGTTGTCTTTCTGCAATACATCGGCAAACAGCGAGGCGGCAAGGCTCTGCTTGTATGAATCCCTGTCAGGAGCCACCCACAATCGTTGCCATTGGGACGGACTGACACTTCTCGGCTGCAATTTCTTGCCGTCGATAGTGGCTGCACACAGACATTCGCCCGACTTGGCACGAAACACCGCTACACGCTGGATTCGGTTCAGATCAACCTCCTGCTCATTGCCACCAAAGATGTCAACCTTCAGGTCGGGTTTCGCCTCTGCCATGGCATAATACTTCTGTGCCAATTCTTCACGCACACGCTCGATGTTGTCCATCGACTGCTTCAAGGTGGTGAAGAAATGATTGAGGTCTCCTTTGTCGGGATAGACGGCGAAGCCTTCCTTGCCTTCGGGCTTGATGTACAATGCCCACCGCTCCTTGTCGTCCTTCACCAACTGCACATTGTCGAAACCGATGTCACGGCTATGGATCACGGCTTCAGAAGCATCCAACGAGGATAGGTCTTCGATAGACCAGTTGCGCAACCTCGATACCGTGATTTTCTTGTCGGCAAAATAACTGTCATCGGGACGGAAACCCAAGGCACCATCGGGATTATAGAAACGCACGTTGTCATAACCCTCTTTCTGCAAGGCATTGGTGAAGCGTTGCTTGTTCATGCCCTTAATTTCGTTGTTCACCTCCAACGACGCACCCTGTGGCAGCACCACATCTGCGGTCTTACTGGCATCATCACGCACGATAACCACGGTACGCTGCTCCTCATTGGGATGCTGCTTGATTTCGTCAGCCACAAAGTAGTGGCTGGGCAACTGCCCCTGTATCTGCGCTGTCTCTCGCTGATGCTGGTCGGTTGCATACTCCACCTTTTCACCCAGTTCCGCTTTTTTCAATACCTTCAGCGCACCGTTTACCTCACTCTCGATGGCATCAATCAGGCAAGGGTCTTCCTTCAGTTCCCTCGTCCAGTAGTTCACCATGCCCAGGCTGTCCTTAGACAGACGAGCAGGCAGTCCCAATTCGAGCATCTTCACACCCGAAGCAAGTTCCGTGATGAGCTTCTCCTTCTTCACGGCATCCTCCGACGGGGCTTTGCCGTTCTTCATGACCATGCCTTCACGTGCCAACCGCTGCTGATGACCGGTGGCAGACACCAACTGACGCATCATTTCCTGTACATAGTCGTTGTAATGCTCAAAGTCACGCTGCCGTGGCAGGTAGATAACATCCTTCTCTGTGTCATAATGCGCCACACCTGTGCCGTCCTGACGGACATTCACGAGGTTGTCCTTCATCTTCTGAAGGAATCCGTTGACGCGCCCATGCAGCTGCTTGTCCTCCTTATCGCCGTACCCTCTGTCTTCCATCGTGCCGTCTTTCTTCAAGGCCGTAGTGTAAGCAGTTTCGTTAGCCATTGGCAGGAGGGTCTGGTCGATATTGAAGAGCACACGTATCTCACGGTTCTTCACTCCCTTGTATTGTTGCTTGTCCTGGTCCGACAGTTCTGCGTATGCCTCCTTGGTAATGACATCATCGGGATTGTTGCGGTTGACATACTTGTTCCAATTGTAATACAGGAAGGGCACGCCTTTCTCATGTTCCCTCACGCTCTCACCCCGTGCCTTGGCTTCGGAGAACTGCGTAAACAGGTTGCTCTTGCAGCCCTTGGCATCGGAGTCGAGGGCAAGGACAAGGGCATTGAACGGACTGACCGAAAAGCCCTTGGGATAGAGCTTCGGATAGAGTTTACCGCTTGCGTTCAACCAATGTCCCTTGGCATCTACCGCACTCGTCAGTGCCTCAGTCAGCAGCGACACCTGTTTCTCTGCCGCCCGCTTCTCAAAATCTGATTTCTCTTTCATGCTTTTATCTTTTTGTTTATCTCAATCACATTCTATAATTGGCTTACCAAGCCACAGTTCCCGACAATTTTGTTGTCGGGCTTCACTGAATCCCCCTCGGTCGCACTACGCTCTCCCGTGCCTGCTCTTCGTACTGCACTGCTGCCATATTTCGCATTTGGTCGTTCTTGGCGAGTATGGCGTTAGCCAATGTATTCAGTGGCAATGCCCCCGACTGATACGCCCCAATCACGCTGTCTGGCAGTTGGATGGTACATGGCACATTATCGATGTTGGCAACAAGACATCGCCCTTGCAGCATCGGGTTGCTGATGCGAGGATTGAGTGGCTCATCAGGATATTGTCGGTACTGCACACGTGGCGCACCAGAACCCACCACAGTTGGTGCAATGCCTTCCTGCTGTTTTCTGCCCAGCACCTCATGTCCCGACTTGTTGAGCAGATTGGCACCTCCCATACCCATCAACAACATCTTCAGTATGGGATTTTTTACGAACATTCCAGCCACAATGGAGGCCAAAGGAAGAAGGCTATTGTCCATATTCAGCGATTTCGTCTTGCCCGTGAACAGTCCCACCAGTACATCGGGCAGCATTGCCAACACATAGCCAAGGTTTTTGCCAATGTCAGAAAAGCCGTTCAGCCCGAAGCTCTGTAAAAGTCCGTCCCATCCGCTTTCATTGGTCTGCAAGGCGGCTTGCTCTGGCGGTTCTACAGATGCTGTTGCCTCTTCAGTCGATGAATCAGGAGTTTCCTGCGGTTCTGCTTTCTTCTCCTTCTCAGCCTCTGCATCAAGTCTCGCCTTAACCTCCAGATACTCGTCTTCCTGTCCGGGTGCGACTATCAAGGGCACATCCTTGTACTTGTCTGTACGTTTGGCTGCTTCGTTTCTCTGAGGGTCAAGGAACGTACCTTTATTCCATGGGAATGAGGTATGTTCAGTTTGTTTCGTCCAATCCATAAATGTGATATTGCTCGTGGGAATCTTGTTCTTGAAATGGCTGTTGGTAGCCTTGATATAGCTGTTCTCGTGATTCTTGATGACCTTTGCCTGCTTGCGGAATGAGGCGAAGACGTTGGTGTCCGTACCGAAAACTCCTTTGCTGATACACTCCTCGACACTGACCTCATGGCTGCTGCCTTTTTTGCCAAGGCGTTCCATGCCGACATTCATCACCATATCGATACCGACAAACTTGGCGAAGGTCGCCCATGAGTCGATACCTCCCATGGCCACGGCATCGGCACTCGCTCCGGCAGCCCATCCCGCCGCCTTCTCTGTCCGAGAGGGCTTATAGGCAGCCTCTCCTCTGGCTTCTATCTCTGCGGCAAGCGGTGACTTGTTCAATTCGTAGGGCAGACCGAACAGACTGCTCTGTGCCGCCTTGCGGATGATATAGTCGGCAGAGGATTTGGGCATACGGTCTTTCACCAGTTTTTCTATCATCAGCTGCTCCATGCAGTGTTCGATATAGGCGTATGCCAAATCACAACCGAGTTGTTTAGAGAGTGCATCGTACCGTTCTCGTCCTATCTCCGTCACCACTGCCTTGCGCCATTCCTCAGCCATCACGGCAAGGTCACGCTGCATGTCCTTGTTGCCGACAATAGCCTCCTTGCACATCGCCAGATAGTCTTCTGTGGTCTTGCTGTTCCACTCGCCTGTAATCCTCAGAGTGGCGTATGGGTCATCACCGGGCATATTGGCAGTGGCCAATGAGCGTAGGATGCCAGCCGTACTGTTGGAGTAGGCCCGCATCTCGTCTGCCTGTCTGTTGGACAAGTCCCGCTGCACCCTGCCCATCACGGGGGCAAGGTGACACCCGAAGTAGTCGCCCATCAGACGCTCTATCTCTGCGAATCGCTGACTGTTCTTTACTGCCATATACCTTTTTATATATTATACTGCTGTAATATCTGTTCCTTTGTCTGCTCGATGGCATTGTGATATATCTCCATCTGCTTAGGATAGTGTTCCTCCAACCATGCGTCCTTGTCCACTTGGCGGTGGATGAACTGCACAGCCATACGTTCCTCTATCTCCACGGAAGGTTCTCCCTCTTCCTTGCCATTGAACCATGCCTTTGTCCACCATCTCACGCCAGCCCGGTCGGGATAGACGCTCACCATCCTCGGTATGTCGAAGCTCTGGATATCCACGTCCAAATCGGCAAGAGAATCAATGATGCCGTCATGCGTCAGGGCTTGCTCTTGGAGTTTTTTTTTAATACCTCGTCCATCGTGGAGAGATACACCTGATGTCGCATGGCAAGATAGTTGAGAAAGTCGGCAATGAGCAGGTTCTGCACCTTAGCCGCCAAAGGCATACAGCGGTTGCCGATGCCCAAGGGATTAGCCATGCTCGGTATGGTCTCGTAGAAGTAATGCTTGCTCGCTCCCAACGAGAAGATGTTTCTTAATGACTGCTCCGTATGTTCAGGCAGACTATATGCTCCCTGCTGCAGGTCCTCGAAATAGGAGGGGAGGAAGCGGAGCATCAATGTTTCTATCTCCTGATGGTCGGTGTCGTAGGGTGAAGGTATGTTCATGTCCAGTTCATTGATGCCCATTTTGGAATTGTTCTCCAATGCCTTGATGTTGCCGTAGAGCATGGTGAGGAATTCCAACGGATTGATTTCCTCTCCGTCAAACCTCACCTCCATGTGCAGCATGTCGCCACTGATGGCAATGGTCTGACCGGCCTTGACGTTTTGGGAGAAGTTGGCGAAGACATTGGAGAGGTGTCTGTAAGTCACTTCGTATTTGCCGTAGCGGATGGTCTGGTAGATGCCATGCTCCGCGTCCGACCCGATGGCTGACACGGTTCCTGTGGCCACCGCCGATAGCAGGTAGTGGTTCACCGAGAAGTCTATGCCGTGATGGAAGAATGTTTCTCCCGTCACGGGGTGCTTCTGCTCTCCGTAACCCAAGGACATCTGCACGTCCTGCTTTGTTGGCTCCTCAAACGGCATACAGTAGCCGCTCGATGAGCGTAGTATCATTTCTTCTGTATATCTCATATCGCTGTATATTGGTTATCGTTTCATCCCTCTGTTCTGAGTCTCTGCCTCTTCCATGTTCTGCCCATGCGAAGACGTGCCGCCTCCGTTAGGCAGAGCTTGTGCCACCTTAGAGTTGTTCCCGATAATCATCGCTCCAAGCAGGGCACCCGCAATCTTGCTCATCCAACCAAAGCGTCCGAATACCATGAATGCGGCAGCCACTAGTCCGACGATGCTCATACCTGACACGTTACCCTTGCCGATATTGCCAAAGAGATTGCCTATCATGTCGCATCCTCCGCCACCAAACATATTCCGGAAGAAGTCACTGATACCGCTAAACTGGATGTCCATCTTTCCGGCTACAGTGTTCACCGCATCAACGGCTTCACCAGCCTTGCCCGTCAGACGTTGCACATCGTTGGCAGTTTGCGCCACCGCTTCCGTGGCATTCTCGCCGATGACAGCATCACCTACTATGCGTGCCACGCTCTTGTCTGTGGTCAGCTTCTCCCATGTCACATAGCCTGCGGCACTACCCACTGCGGCTGTCTGCATAGCCTTGCCAGCTCCCATAAGGGTGCGTTGCGGGTGGAGTGCTGCGCTGCCTAAGGTCTTTCCAGTTACTCCGATGACATGGCCGGTACCTCGTGCAGCCTTGCCACCATATTTCAATAATGAACTCCAAAATCCCATATCTTATCGTTTTTTAATCACGGTTTTACGTTCTTGCCCACCTGCTTCCACCGCCTCTTGGCAGCCGCCGCTATCTCGGCTTTGTTCGCTTTGGCGGGTCTTGCCCCTTCATCTATCTCCATCCAGACATCGCCCATGGTGGTGTATTTCACCGCCCTCGTCAGTCGTTTCAACTGCTTGTTCATCTTCTTCAACTTGGGACGGATGCCGAAGACTATCTCCACACGCTCCTTTTCGGTCATCTTGTTGCCCGACAGGCATACTGTGCGGATGTCATTCACAATCTCGATGCTGTTCATAATCAGCTCGCGGTATATCTTGTTGCGCTTGGCAGACAGGGCTACGGCAAGTCCATTAGCTGGATGGGCATCTAATTGAGCCACCAATCCTCCCATGTTGTCCACCAACTGACCTATCTCATGATAGAAACCATATATCTGTGCGGCATAGCTGACGATGGAACGAAAGGAATCCAAATAGTTGTTGAACTCCCGCTGCAGGTCGGTAGTGGCTTCCACTTCCTCCTTGGTCCAGATATGGCCGGTGGATTGCAACAGCATCACCTTCTCCTGGTTCTTCAGTTCTTTCTCTGCCTTATTGGTATACATTAGAATCATCCCCGCAAGAGTCGGGTCGTTCTGCGCCCGCACTCCTGCAAAGGATGACAACATTAATATGGAATAAACAACTATAACTCTCATATCTTATTTTCTTTATGATTAGCCACCGTTCCCGACAATTCCGTTGTCGGTCTGTCACTCTCCACTCACTCTCGCCGCCCGTCTCCACCGTCCCAAAGCCTGAGCTGCTATCTCCCCATTGCTGCGGTCTATCATCCCTGCCGTCACGCTGTTCCAAACGTCAGTCAACGTATAATAGCGGATGGAGAGGTAGAGCCGATGCAGTTTCTTGCTGAAGGCACTCAGCTTGTCGTTCAGTGCCCACAGCGTCTTGCTCCTTTCCGCACCAGTCAGCATGTTCTCTTTGCCTCCCTTGGCGACTGCATCTTTCAGCAGTGTGAAGACGGACACCAATTCCGTGGCGGTCTCCATATACAAGTTGTTCATCGAGAGGGTGGCGACGATGCCTTGCGGATTGTTGCTGATGGCCTTGTGCATCTTACACAAGGTGATGAATATCTTCACACCATCGTCGTACAGATAGGTACAGGCTTTGAGGGAAGAGGCATAACCGCTGGCGGTTTTCAGATAACTGTTGTACTTCTTCTCCCATTCGTGTATCTTTGTGAACTCTGCGGCGATGGTGTTCTGCAACAGGGCTGTCTTGGTCTGACCCTTGATTTCCTTCTCTATCTCACCGTTGATGGCTTCGTTGCCCTCTGCCAGTGCCATCCATTCCAAAGGGTTGGCTGTCACAATCTGTGCATGGGCTGACGGCACGCTCAGTACCAATGCCACGACAATGAGCCAAATCTTATCTATTCGTAATCTCATACACGCCCTTTCTTCGTTTGTTCGTTTCTACTCTTGTTCGTATCACACTCACCACGTCATAGCTGTTCTTGATGCCGGTCATTTCCAACTTTGGAGTCGTCCTGTCCATCGACAACACGGTCACGCTTTTCAGTCCGCACAACTGCTGCATCAAGGTCTGATGCTCCGCAAAGTCCACCACTCGGTACAGCTCCATATAATTCACGCTCCGCTGAAACACTCCGTGCTCACAGATGAGTTGCTCGCTCCCTATATGGTAGCGGATGCTCCTCAGATAGATGAATCGGTAGAGTAAACAGAGGGAGAACAAGAGAGTGATGACAAGCAACAGGGTGCTATACGCACAACCGGGCAATCCTCCGAATAGGAGCATTGCCACGCACAACAGCAACAGAGGCAGCTCGTTGATGAAAAACTGCCCGATGCTGGGGCGCAAGGTGATGATGCTATTATCTTCTTGTCTCATACGCTTCTATGATATGTGTTCTTTTCTTCTTTTTCCCTTTGTTTTTCTGCCTTGCCTGCTGCGATGAACTCGGCATAGTCAAAGGTGTCTGGCTCGCCTTTTGCAATCAGTTCCGCAGACTTCTTGTTGAGTAGCGCATCGTTCCAATCCTTGTAGCAACCCAACGGATGATAAGCTTGCACGTGCTCATGACGGAAGCCCATCTCTGTTGCAACCTTCCTGAAGTTTGCCACAAACTGCCGTCCGGCATCATCCTTGTCAAAACCCAAATAGTGCCTTGCGTTGGGAGTGACGGACAGTAGTCCTCGCATCTGCCCTTCAGTAGGAGTACCGCCCGTAGATACATACACCATCTTCACAGGATTTATCTGATACTCTGACATGGCATCGTATGCACTCTCAAACCATACAATCTCGTTGGCTTTCTCCAACGGCTTCCCCGTCAGGTTGGCAATCCACAGTCCTTCACTGCTGTTGCTTCCTTCTGCCTTGCCCTTATAGCCGCCACTGCCGTCCATCTTCGGTCGTCCTCGCTCCTCAAAGCCCACGGTCTTGTCGGGTGCCATGGGCAGTACAAGCGGAAAGGCAAGGTTGGCAAAGGTAAGTCCATCCGTCCGATGCTTGGTAGCCAGACAGAAATGCCGATGAAAGGCGTACTGGGTATAGAGGTCAATGCCACGGAACTTGAAATAGGGATAAAACTTCTTCTGTGTTTCCCTGTCCTGCGGATTGAACTTGTGGATGTCGTAGTCATTCAGGTTGAATGGCTTGCTGTCCTTTCTCGGTTCTACGATTTTCGATGGTCTGTCCTCGATGGGTTGGTTGAGCAGTCGGTTGCAGACAAGGTTGACAAGGCGGTCAGGAGACATTCCAGCCTTGTTCTCTGAAAACATTTCAGGATGCTCCTTGATGAAAGAAATGACGTTATACACCTTCTGCTGCGGCGGTTGGAAGCAGCACTTTCCGTTCTGCGTGACGATGAACTTGTCGCCACGTACCCGTCTGCCCTCGCTGTCAGTACGCACATACGACGGATAACGCAAGCCATCCCTCTTGTTCAGATGATAACCTGCGTCCACCAGCACTTCCTGTATGCTCAACCTGTCCAGAAAGTCATCGTATGTCAGCTCGTTCGCTTTCCCTTTTTCAGCCATATCGTCTTGCTGTTTTGTTGTCCTTTGTTGTCAATGTTGTCGTATATAGAGCCACCGTTCCCGAAAGTTTTGCTTTCGGGCTAATATCCTCGTCTAATCTCCGTAGCAACATGATTGGCTTCTGCCTCAAAGTACCTTGCCGCAATCTCCTGTGGTGAATCCACACCAGGTTTGAAGTAAGGACGTGGACCACCATGATGCTCGGCATACAACTCCGGGGCAGGATGGTGGTGATGGTGGTTCATGTCATGAGCAACCTCAGCCGTAACGACCGCTCCTGCCGTCAGTGCTGCCAGTATCTTCGTACCCAGTCCGGCATTGGCTTCGGGACGTGTCTTCATATCCACCTCATTGAATACCTTGGAGAACAGTTTCATGCGATGGTAGTCATCCACTGCCAAGAACTTATCGTAGTCCTTCTGCTTGATTTCGTGCGTGATAGCTTCACCATTGATGATGGCGGTCATGCGATACTTGGCTTCGCCTTTCTTTTCTCCCTCTGCTGGAGGTACTTTCTCCACCATAATATCGCCGACTTCCACCTCACGTCCGTGCGCTCCCTCACGATACCAACCCTTGTTCTCATTAATCAAGGCAAGGTCTTCACCTCTCACCATGGCATCACCTTGCAACACGTCCCGTCTGACAGTATCTTCCTCTTCCAAAGGAAGCAAACGTTCCTCGTCTTGTTGCTGTCTCTGCTGCAACTCCTGTTCAAGTTCGGGATGCAGATGCAGGTCGATGCGCTCCCTGCTGTTCAGTGTGTCCATCAGGATTCTGTCAGCAAAGTCGTCCTTGATGATGCCATTCAACAACTCCAAGCGTTGAACGACGGGCACTTCCTTGATGGAGTTGGAGGTGAGCTTCTTCACTTCCTCATCCGTCAGGTCATACACCATGTCGGCATTGACGCTGTTCGATTGGATGGTCAACGTCTTCGCACTTTCATCAATGATGATGCCATGCGATGCCAAACACTCCTGCCACTTCTCATTGGTGAAATAGACAGGCGAGGTAATCAGTTCTTTATAGGGCTTGGCAGGTTCTGTGCTTCTTGGTCTGTTGACGGAAGGCGTTATGATTCCTTCCAAATCTTTCAGCACATCCTGTTGCTGAGGGCTATAACTCTGTTGCAGCCCCTTATAGTAGAACCCGTAACCGCCGCTCTGCAACTCCCCAGGCTTCATTCTGCCGTCCCAACGTTCAGGCACAATCGGGGATTCGGGGAAGAACAATCGTCCTCCAACTCTGCGAAGATGGAATCCATCCTGACTGCGTGGTGTCCAACCTAAAAAGGGTGGTGGCATTCCGATGCGCCCCATTCGTCCATACTCGCCGATACCAACACGATAACCGTGCAGTCCCATGGCCACACGACCGTTGGCATTGCGTGCATGGACGAAGTTCTTGGGCATATAGAAGTCGTTGCCCACAATGCCCGTAAAGGTATTGTAGGCTAACTTGTTGGCATGATTCGTTCCCCAGTCGGTCAGAGCCAACATCTGCTTCTCTGTGATGTTATAGGTGAGCAGCGGACTGTCGTGGCCTTGCACCACAAGCTGATAGCCGCTGCCATTGCTCACCACATGCGCCTGCATACCATTGCGCATGAGCAGGTCACGCATCTCTGGCTGCAGGTCCATCTGTTGACTTTGTCTTCCTCTGTCACGACTCGGGATAGCCCAAGAAAATCTTGGTCTCTCCTCTCGCTGCTCCATCGGTTGGGGATTCGTATTCTTTCTTATCGCCATACTTATTCTTCACTCTTCATTTATCAAGCTTCTCCGTTCTCTATTGCCTTCTCCAACTCCTCATCCTTGTGATGGACAAACTGCTCCGCACTCTCTTCACAAATGCAGAGTCCGTTTTTCAGACAATAGCTTTCGTATTCTTCCTGCCATTCAGCAGAATGATGGTTGATAAACTCCAACCATCCGTACTCGCCGCTTTGCATCTTCTCGACGAGCACATCCTCTGGATAATATTTATTTGATGCCATATACTTATTATATTATGTGTAGATTACTTGTGCATGGAAAAAGAGGCGCGGTTGCGCTCTCCATTCTTCTTCTGCTCATTCCAAAGCTCCTCGGTGTATTCCTCTTCAGGCACATAGTCGAGATTGCCGTCATCGTCCATAACCCAACAGCCATAGCACCCGAAGGTGTATTTGTCCCACTCTCTCTTGGTGTTCTCCTTCCACTTCTGACTGTCACCTTGGTTAATCCTTATGCCGGTCTTGTCATTCAGGTCAATGCCCACCGTCACCTGTTCGTCCTCCATGATGAGCGTGAGTGGCTCACCCTTCTGCATCACGGTCAGCTCTGCCGAACTCAGTTTCAGTTCATCCTTCAGCACTTCCAAGTTGCGCCCGATGACAGGCGTTGGCACGGACATCACCTGATTGGTTTCCGTGTCAATCTGCACAAAAGCCTTGCTGCTTCTGCCTTCCGCATCCTTCACGTCAGCAAGGATAGCCTTTCCAGCCAGCAAGTCCTCCTGCTGTTCCTGAGTGAATGACTCTAACGGCGACTTCTCCAACTGCGGATAGAACACGACATCCACCTTGCCGTCCTCCATACGGACCAACGCAAATCGGGTGCGGCTCTTCAATGTCTCGCCCTCCTCATTAGTCACCTGAATGGGTAGCAGTGGCGAACGTCGTCCCTGACCAATATCTTCCAATGCCCACAAGGGCAGGTCTTCAATCTTTTCCTGTGTGAGACCAAAACGAGCCAGTGTCTGATAAGGCACCTCGCTCTCTTCAAATCGTACTTGCTTCATACTTTAACTTTGAATTTGAAATTAAACTCGTGCAAAGTTATACACCTATTCAGAGACAAGCAGAATTACATAAGATAATGCGTGCTATTTTTGACGATTATTATTATTTGAGTTTGATTTCTGCTCAAAAATCAAACTCGATTGCTATATTATGTTACAATCTTCTTGTCTTCCCTTTGTTCATTATGCCAGTCCAATAATTGCTTGTTAACTTTGCACCATGAAACGATTTCTACTCATCACAATAGCAGCAATATTCTGTTCATCAGCAACAGTATTCGCTCAGTTCAATACCGTCACGCAGACTAAGGCACACCGCAAGGCAGTGCCAAAAACGACGCAGTCCACAACACCTGAACAACAGCCCCCGTTCTCGCCGTGTCAGCGGCGAGACTCTCTTGCTTTTGCCCAAATACAAACCCAAACGGAGCAGACCGACCGCCTCCCGGCGCTTGTCAGTCCACTCCGTCACATATCTGTCACCAGCCCTTTCGGCTATCGCAGAGACCCATTCACAAAAAGAAAAGCACTACATAACGGGCTTGATTTGAAGGCAAATTATGAACCCGCATACGCCATGATGCAGGGCGAGGTCATCAAGGTAGGCAGGGACAAACGTTCAGGTCTGTATGTCACCCTCCGTCACGGCGACTTCACCATCAGCTATTGCCACCTCTCCCAAAGTCTCGTCACCAAAGGCACCCACGTCTATCCCGGCACCGTCATCGCCATGACAGGAAACAGTGGACGTAGCACTGGACCACATCTTCATTTGACACTAAAAAAGGATGGCAAGAACATCAATCCTGCCATCCTGCTCAATCTTATAAAGCAAACATCTATGAGCAATATGTTTGCCGAGAACACTGCCAATCCTGAAAACTAACTAATCCTTTCACCTTTTCCATTCAGTATCACACCATCTTCGTCATTGTCCTTGCAAAGGTACATGTCATAACCTATTGCCTGGATGCTACAGTATGACGGAGGTGTGATGACCTTGCCATCTGCTGTCATTAGTCCATACCATCCGCTTTCTGCCTCATAACGCCGGCATTTTGCCATCTTCTCCACTGGCAACGGTTCAATGTTTTCCGTCTCACTGGTGAGTGTACCTTCCTCATTGTAATTCTTAGAGGTAGAGTAGCGCAACTCATCAGACTCATAGGTCATATAACTTACGTCATTGATGTAGAAATCATTGATAATCTCACCACTATGGTCGTAACGTTGAATGATGTGGTTGCTGAGAGTAACACTGATATATTCGCTGCTTACCCAAATTTGACCTTTCGTGAACGGAATAACCGTGTTCAGCGTACTGTCCAATACGCTTTTGCCCTCTCCGTTATCGACAACCCAGAAGTTCCCGGAAGATTCGATGGAGAAATATTCTGGCTGCAACACCCACTTGCCCTGCTTGTCCAACAGCCCGAAACGATCACGACGTTCATTGTGGACAATGCAGCGGTTTTTGTGGAATACATAGCCTTCTGCTCCGGGGATATAAGGAATCTGTGGGTCTATCACCACCTTGCCCGATGCGTCGATGAACTTGATCCAGCCTCCATCATCCACCGATGCCAGTCCATCGGAGAAAATCCACGCATGGCTGTACTTCGGCTCAATGACAGGCTTGCCTGTGAACATATTGAAATAGCCGCGTTTCTTGCCGTCACTGTAGCATATCAGTGAGTCCATACCCAGTGGCTTGGCTATCCACCTGATTCCAGTAATGGTCTTCTTGCCGTCAGCAGTCTTTAGGAAACCGTCTTCATCGTAGTAGGTGTAATAGGTGACATTGCGGGAGATGTACTGCGTATCGTAATACGAGCCATCAAAATGCTTGTTTACCTCCAACCGATAGCAAGCAGTACGACAAAAATCCCAACCTGCGGCTATGGCCAGCAACAGCATCAGGAACGCAAAGCAGCTGCCCACTGTTCGACGGAGAATCTTGCCATACTTGGAGTCATCCCTCATGCCCAATATCACCGTAAACCAGTTGGCAATGCCAACGAGGAGGGCGGTCAACCCATGCCAGAACAGAATGAAAGCCCTTTTCATTGATGTTATCTTCGTTCTCATTTTCCTTCCTCCTCATCAAAAGCTTCGTCTGCCATACTGGTATATAGGTTGTGCCGCTCCTCTGCCGACATAGGTGCTGCGCATCCGTCTGCCTCCTGCATCTTCATGCACGAGAGGCGAGAGAAGAAGTTCATGCGCGTGCTGGTGTCCTTGCCCATCGAGGCACGTGTGCCCTCATGGCTATAGGCAAAGTTTCGCGAGTTGCGGATAGACAGTTTCATTGCCACCTCTACGGAATCCTGGTGGCACCACAATCGAAACCATAAGTCGCTGAAAATCAGCGACTTTTCTTTTTTTATAATAACTCTTACTCCCCCTTTTTCTCCCCCACCTATACTTTATACTAGTTTAACCTCCACAACGTTAATATACTCAAAGGACAATACTATTATTTCTACAAATTGTTGCATAGTTGAGCAACATTGATTATTTTTGCAACATGGAAACTGAAAGAAAAATAAGAACATACGGAGGATACTTTGAGAAATTCATGGAGACTCTGAATGAAAAGGAGCAAGAAAAAGTACAATATGGATTGCTTCTACTCAAAACACAAGAAAGATTATCCACTAAATTTGTAAAAAGTATCAGAGACGGTATCTTTGAGCTACGCACTGAATATGGAGGGAACATTTATAGGGTATTTTTATTTTTGATGAAGGAAATATAGTAATACTATTTAATGGATTCCAAAAGAAAACTCAAAAGACTCCAAATAGTGAAATAGAAAAAGCCATAAAAATAAAGGAGGCATATTATGCAGACAAACAATCATCAACTAGTAGATTATGACGCAGTACTTGATGCCAAGTTCGGGGCTAAAGGTACGGCAAGCAGACTTGAAGCTGAGGAAAAAGCCTATGCATTCTATACCGGACAGATTATAGAGGATGCAAGAAAGAAAGCAAAAATAAGTCAAGCTGAACTGGCAAGAAGAATAGGATCCAATCGTTCTTACATCTCAAGGGTAGAAAGTGGACAAACAGAACCTAAAGTTTCCACCTTCTACAGAATAATGAATGCATTGGGATGTAAAATAGAATTGTCAATGTCCTTGTAAAATTTACAATCACTACTATAAACATTTATCCTGTCATAAAACAATGGCAGGATTTTTTTATTCCTCTCCCATTCCCCTCAAACCCTTATATATGAAATAAACAATAACAATAGAAAAATCAAACTATAAATCAAAAACAAAAATACGATACCTGGTCCTATTTATGTTTCAGAGGATGGCATGAATATGGATTGGAAGGATAGATGACAGGAAGTAAGTATAAAGCTACAGTCTTTATATCGAAACCTGATTTGTCTATCGAAGAGCCAAGTTAAAGCGAAGAGTTTCAGACAAGGTTCTTCATTATATATGTGAGGATAATATCTATATGCAAAAAGATTTGTATTAGAAGCCATTTCTAAAACTAACCGAATGATGATTAGTTTTAGAAGTTGTTTCATATTATCCTTATGACAATAGCAGAGTACTGAGAAATCAGTATTCTGCTATTTTTTTATTGCTTACAAGGCAGACATCCATTTCCACGCAGGAATAACATCAATCTTTTTATTTTCTATGTAAATAACATCCTCATAGTCGATGGTTATGATTTTCATATTATCACACCCGGTAGCGGACGATGCTTCAATAATACCTCGTATCTCCCTTTCTTTTGTTTCAGCATCGCTCATATCCCATGTCACCTGAATAAGCTCCACCACAGACTCCTCCCGTTGTATTACGAAATCGCATTCACTGTTGCCTTGATAATACGAAATCTTATCTGATGGCATACGAT
This sequence comes from Bacteroides sp. MSK.18.37, assembly GCF_019129155.2. Taxonomy (NCBI): domain Bacteria; kingdom Pseudomonadati; phylum Bacteroidota; class Bacteroidia; order Bacteroidales; family Bacteroidaceae; genus Bacteroides; species Bacteroides sp. MSK.18.37. The sequence continues at coordinate 195,246 of NZ_JAHOIB020000001.1, forward strand.
TTCTATACAGATGCATAAATACGCTGTTCTCTAGATTCTTTCCATTGTCATTGCTCTGTGGCATAATGACAGCACTGCGTAAACCATTGTCTATACAATAATACTTGTCGAGTGATTTCTGTTCTTTGCTGAGCGAACGTTCATATTTGGGAATTCTGATGAACAGAAAAATGTCACACGCATAATCGGCCCAAAGATAAAGGTCGTCTTTTGTAACTTTAAGACCTTGCGACTTTATATCCTTATATATGGCATTTATAGATGTAGGTTTGGTCAGGTTGGACATTATCCTCTTAACGAAATATCTTACCATACCGATATTCGAAATCTTGTAGTGCTCTACCATATCCTTAAGAATCATTGTATCGAAATATCCGTGCAACAACTTTATCTGTTCGGAACGAGTATGTGTAAGAACTATTTCTGGGAAGGAACTTACGCCGTTATATTCCAAGAAAGCATTCCGTAGTCTGGCTATGTCCTGCTCAAGATAACTATCAGTTCTAACACCGATAAACCGACAATATTCATTGAATGATAAAGGAAAAGTTTCGTATTCCAAAGGGTATCCTCTCAATGCGGAACTTAATTCTTTGGATAGCATCGTAGCATTACTTCCGCATACATAAATATTCTTGCAGTAAGATTTGTAAAGGCGCAGCACAAAGTATTCCCAGTCTTTTATTAACTGAATCTCATCCAAAAAGATATGTACATCTTTGAATGCCACGTCAGGATACATCTCCATATAGGCTACAACCACCTCATCAAGTTGTGATGCGTCCATGCTCTTTAATCGTTCATCGTCGAAACCTAACCATAAAATGTTCTTAGAAGGTACTCCGCCTGCAACAAGTTCGTTGATAGCTATCTCCATCATGGTAGATTTTCCACATCGTCGCACACCTGGTACTGTTATAATCTTTTTACGTGCTAAAGGCAGCTTAGTGTCTCTATCTATAACATCGAACGGTATTTCACTCTGTTTTATAGCAATCAGAGATTTTATAATATCCTTTCTCATAGTCTTTCCTTTTTTAAAGGACAAATATAGCAAATTCTTTCCTTTTTTCAAGGAAAGGAATAAAAATATCTATTATCCAAGTATTTCAGGTCTGATATGGTGCTGAGTATCATAAACTTGAATCTTACAAAAGCTTGCCTCTGAAATTTTAGGGGTATCTCAACATTCATTACTAATGTTAAAATCCAAACTTCCTGATTTGTAACTATTGTCATATATCATATGAAGTTGTAACGCTCGACCGATAAAACATTGTAGATTATCAGCATATCATTGACTGATAGAACTCACTTGCGCGAGCTGTTCAATAAGACTAATTTGGTTCTTAATCAAATTCCGTGCTAGTAAAGCTCATTGAAAGGCCGATGGATAAAGGGATATCGGCATATTAGAAATAACAAATAAATTATCCAAACTATATGCATCTTAAAGTACTCCAGAATAGCCATGAATAAGGTAATTGAACATAAATAAGTAGCACGGAATTTGATTAAGAACCACTAATTTTCATTATTGTCCACTAAAAATCGCAAATAGTTCTTTGAAATAATTGAATTACAGTTTATTAGAAGAGATTTTCTTGCGCAACGATTTGAAATCATAACTTTGCAGCCTTTTATGTTAGGCTGTATATGAATAAAGACAAATACGTTTTCGCCCAAATGGTTGAGTTTTTAGACAACTACAAGTTTCTCCGTATCGTAAAGAAGTATGATGGCAACAAGTATGTTAAGCATTTTACTTGCTGGAATCAACTTCTTACTTTGATGTTCGGACAATTGTGCAATCGTGAAAGTCTTCGTGATCTGATTGTTGCACTGAATGCACATCAAGAGAAATGCTACCATCTTGGAGTTGGGAAACATGTCACCCGAAGCAACCTTGCAAAAGCAAATGAGAACCGGGACTACCGTATCTTTGAGGACTTCGCATTCCACATGATAAGCGAAGCCAGAAAGAAAAGAGTAAATGACATATTCAAACTAAACGGAAATGTATATGCCTTCGATTCTACCACAATTGACTTGTGTCTGAAATTGTTCCCTTGGGCTAACTTTAGTACATATAAGGGAGGTATCAAAATCCACACTTTATATGATGTCGAAACTCAAGTTCCTGCCTTTATCCATATAACCGAAGCAAAGATAAACGATGTCAGGGCTATGGACGTAATAACTTATGAATCTGGCTCATTCTATGTTTTCGACCGTGCATATAACGATTATCATCGTCTCTACAAGATACATATGATGGATTCGTTCTTTGTTGTACGGGCTAAGACAAACATAAAGGCAAGAGTACTCAAATGGAAACGACGTTTACCCAAGAATATATTGTCAGACTGTGAGATTGAACTTACCGGTTTCTATACCCAAAAATCATATCCTGAAACGATTCGTTTGGTGAGGTTTTGGGATGAAGAAGACGAACGGGAGTTCGTTTATCTGACAAATGCAAAACATATTCCAGCCTTACAGGTTGCGGAACTTTACAAGAATCGTTGGCAAGTGGAACTGTTCTTTAAATGGCTCAAGCAGCACCTGAAAATAAAGAAATTTTGGGGTACTTCCGAGAACGCTGTAAAGATACAAGTCTACTCAGCAATCATTGCCTACTGTCTTGTGGCTATCATGCAACATGATATGAAACTTAACAGATCGACATACGAGGTTCTACAAATTCTTGGTATTTCTCTTACGGACAAGACTCCATTAAGAAATCTATTCAGCAAAACTAAATTCAATGATGTCAAAGAACAAAGCGGTCTTGATGGACCAAATTTATTTAGTAATTATAATTTTTAATTCGTCCTCTAATTTTTAGTGGACACTAGTGACTAATTTTAATAAATTACCCCGTTTTATAATCCTTAAAACCCTTATATATAGATATAAACAACTAATAATTAACGATTTAAATATAAGGAGAAATGAAAAATTAGAAACAACTAAAAAATTAAAGTAATGAACAAGGACGTAATTGTCATTGCTCTGGAGATTATTACTATAGTCACCAGGGAAATTAGAGATTGGATGTGTAAAGGGAGAAGATAGAATACCGATACACAAGTTTTTAACATTTTAAGGATAAGTAAAATGGAAACAAGACTAACAAAGTATCAGGATGTGGAAGATGCTGTTATTATCGACCAGCCTGAAGAAAAAAAAGCATTTATCCTTGGGAATACCAGGGGAATAGAATTGCAGAACTTACAGGATGATTATTTGGTACCTGTATTTAGTAGAGATAATGTCGAGACAATCAGTCATAACGACTTTATTAATACAGTATTTGATGCCGCCCAGACTTTTTATCAAGGGCAGCAGTTTTTGGAGCCTAACATAAGGGTCAGTCACGAAATGAAGCTAAGAACACGTAAAGGTTCAGGAAAGCTTGTTGAAAATCTAACAGACGAAGATTCAGGCTCATATTATCAGAGAATGATGTTTATTATAGAAATTCCAAGTATAACTTATAACATTGAAGGAAATGATCTTACATTACAGATTGTAGGTGTGAGGTCTTACAGTGAAACGAACTTGCTTGGAAATGCCAGCCAGAAACAGCTTTTTAGAGTTGGTGTAGGATTCCTAAATCAGGTATGCACTAACATGCTATTAAGTACAGACGGAGTTAAACTTGACATAAAAGTGACAAATACAGCAGATTTGTATAAATATTGTATGGAACTTTTCAGCAGATACAATTACATAAAGCATGTCGAGGAAATGAGAACTCTTAAGAACACATTTATTGACGTAACAACTTTTGCACAATTTTTAGGTAAAGCGAGGATGTACCAAGCCTTGCCTCAAAGTGTAAAGACAGATCTTCAGTTGCCGGAGCTGATATTGAATGAAGCTCAGATAAACGCAGCTGTGAGAGATTACTATTCTGATGAAAATTTCGCTTCATTCGGAAAGAACATGTCCGGATGGAATTTTTATCAATTACTCACTAATTATAAGAATAACTACATCGATACAATGATGGAAAGAACTATAAACGCTTATGATATATCTTTAGGTATTACGAAAGCAATATCGGGAGAAGATGATAAATGGGGATGGTTCATTGAATAATTATTTTTAGTAAGATACCGGAGGAGGTATAGAATATCAAAGTTTATTAGAAAACAGAATTATAAACCGAGATAATCTATGCCTCCTCTTTTTGTTTCACCATTAAATAATAACAGAAATGATAAACGTAAATATTGAACTTTTTAAGAGAACTACACCTGTGAAAAAGATTGAAATTATAGAAAATCTGACACAGACCGAATTAGGAAGAGTAACAGAAGAAACCATACTCAAAATCGTCAAGGAAACAGGACGAAGAAGAAAAGGTACAAGGGATTATGAATTTTACATTAATCCCGACAGAAGAAAAGGAAATAATTGGAATTCTGTGGTAGAAGGACTATGGCTCTACAAGGGAAAACTAAGTGTTATGGTATATGTCCAATTCGATAATACAGATACCAGTTTAATAGTACCATTTCAGTATTTCTTTAAGAAAGGTGATTTTAGAGGAACGGTAAAAAGGGATGACCACTATGGGAATCCACAAACCCACTACTATGTGTATGATGAGAAAGATAGGCAGAAGAGCCTTCTTGTCGCAGTCCTTACCATGAAGAACACATTCAAACAAGTGTTTCAGGTAATCCTGAGGATCTATATCGTTCAACTTACAGCTTTCTATCAGGGAGAAGATGAATGCCGAGTTTTCTGCGGCTGCCTCACTTCCTATATTCATACAGTTCTTGAGCAGCAGCTTTACAGGTTTCATTCTTTGCTCACAGAGATTGTTGGATATTTCCGCTGAACCGTCCTTGAGGATATTTCTCAAGGATTTCCACTGGTTTATCGTGTAGTTCGCAGCCTTTCTCATCAGTTCGTTAGCCATAATCTTCGCATCATGCATCATCATGACCACCTTATGATGGATACGTTCAAGAATAGGTCCTGTAAGTTTAAGTCTTTTTTCCTTTATCTGCTCGCCGCTGAGTTTCATTGTGCGGAACAGGTCTTCATTCCTGAATAAATCACCGATAGAATCTATTATGTCCATCGCCGTCCTGTCTGATGGCAAGGCATCAACCCACAACCTCCTGCAGTGTGTCCAGCATCCTATATGAAGCACCTTTGATTCTTCTCCGTCGAACATCCTGTAAACCGTATATCCGTCTGTAGATATAGATCCCATAAAATGCTCAAGGAAGGTCTTTGCTACATCAGAGGCTCTGCTGCCGTTATTGTAATGATAGTAAACCAACTTGACATGCTTTGCAAAGAAAGCCCATAAGTACTTTCTCCTGTAAGCCTTACCTTCCGGTGTTTCAACTCCGACAAGTTCGGTAGTCTCATCAACCATAAGGTATTTTGCCTGTTGTACAAACTCCTTGAAGACATCTTCCATAAACTCCCTAAGCCTGGAGATTCCGTTATGGATATAGCCGTTCAGCGTGGTATTGCTTATGTGGATGCCTTCTCTTGCAAGCAGTCTTATCTGTCTGTTCTCAGGCATACTGAAGTCATATTTCAGACAAAGCAGACGGGCAAGCAAATCAGGGGAAAAGATTCCTCCAAGGTTTTTCAAGGGATGCTCCATCGTGTTAGTGAAAGTGCCATCTGCAAGCTTTACCCTTGCCACCTTGTACACATGCTCCACGTTATGAGCACGTACATGTTCTATAAACCTGTATTCCCACACATCAGCCATTCCGTTACGCTTCATAAGCCTTGCACCATCCGGGAGTTGGTAATAGTCTTCTATTTCATGAACAATTACCTTATCCACCTTCAGCCTGGTCTTTGCTGCACGGGGAGCAGTTTCCTTTTTCCTTGAAGGCCTGCAGTTCTGTGCAGGTACGTTACCGGAAGAGGTATTGCTGCCGGTACCGTTACCATCGGTCTTATTATCATCATCACCTTTCTTGCCAGAACCGTCGTACTCGGACTTCTCCATTGCAGACTTATCAATGTTACGGTTGTTCAGCAGCCTTCTTTGTTCTGAGGTACGGCCGAAACGGTGTTTCCTGCCGTCCTCAAGCTGAAGCCTGAGATTGGATATCTCATTTGCCAGCATCATGTTCACCTCGTCTTTTGCCTCAAGCTGCTTTCTCATAAGTTCCATTTCCTTTCGATTATTCTCGACTGTTGTAGACAACTCATTGATTGTATCAACCATAGCCTTGGAGTTCTCTTTGTTTGATTCTTCAATAGCCTTAAGCCTCGCAATCAGTTCGTTTACTTGTTTGCGAAGCCCCGCCTTTTCCTCATTCGCCAGACCCAGCTGGCAGCAAAGTAACTCGTATGCTCTTTCATCAATCATGATATAAAGGTACGAAAAATCAGGCAGTTACGCAAATTTTTTATCGTTTATTTTTGTGTCATTTTATTGATAATCAATGTATTAATATTAATCTTTCGGACTGACGTACATCTTGTCAACTACTATGCTTTCCGTAAGATAGGCCATGTCCGACCATTGTATCCGGTAGCATCTGGAAACTTCATCAAACACAGGTTTCTTGAACTTTCCCATGACAGGACGTTTCTCGTAAAGCACATAAAAACCGCGTTCGTAATGAAGTATCTTAACGACCTTCCGGTTACGGGACATGAACATATATACATTGGATGCATCGCTCGGGTCAAGTGACATCTCTTCCCTTATACTCTCACACAGGCGGAAGATTCCTTTCCGCAAATCCACATTACCGTTGAACAGGTAATAGTTTAGGTTAGCACTCAGTCCAAGCATATCATCCTATCATTTTATTAAGCAACAGACTCAAATCAAGAACTGTGGTGTTTCTCAGAAACAGTGTTGCGCCAGATGCCAGTTGTAACTTAACCCATTTTATTGGTGGTTCGCCTTCCGGCTGTTTCACTTCCATCTTCACGGTTGGACTATTGCAGGGTTTACCGATTATCTGGACTTTTGCAACCTTGGGTTGCTCAACCTGGACCGTCTTGCCTAACTTCTCGCTCCATAGCTGATGACGTTGCCAGTTCATGAACTTGTCGTAGTTTACTCCATAATCCGCACAGAACTCGCGAAGATCCTTGGTCTCGCTGCATAACCGGTAGAGGTCATATACCTCCTGATAGTTTACTTTTTCTTTCGCCATAATCATTGATGTTATTTGGTTATGACGCAAAGGTAGGTTTAGGAAACATACGTGTCAAGGCGGAAAATAGAATGCTTACATTTCTTTAGTTCAAATTTACTTTAGAATCATCTGGATTTCAAAGGTTTATCCAAAAGTAATATTTATTGAAAATCTGACTTATCTGGAAATGACACAGTTTGAATTACGGTCTCGCTAATTTAATTTACATCCTCGACAGTCTTATTTTACACAAGCTATTGCCTACTTTTTTATGTTAATTTTTAATCTTTGAATCAGGGCGCCAGCTCCTAATTCGCATAAATTATTTAAATTCTATTTTTTCTTCAGTCTCCACTACTTCAAGCATTTTATTTGCCTTTCCTTTATATACGTTGTTATTAAACTTTAAATTTTTTGAACACACAACACTTATAACCGGATTATCTGGAAATTGTTGTGGATATGTTCCACTGTTAGTTATAATATTATCTGTAAAAGTTAACCCATCAACGTTAGTGATTTGCAATATCAGATTGTCAAAATGATTGAATGTATTTGATTTAATATTAATATTACTAAAAGCCATATTTTTATTTTTCTCATCTGTTCTAAAGCATATAACCCCTCTATCCATACCGCCAATAGTACAATCTTGGAAAGTATTATCCTCAATAGTAACATTTGCAGCATTACCAGATTCAAACCAAGAAGAACTTTCAACAGGGAGAAGTATAGCTTCCATTTCTGTAGAGAAATAATTATTTTTTACAACAGTTTTTTTAGGAGTAGAAATAAGCAAACCTCTGGCTCTATTTCTACTAATATCACAATTTTCAACTAAAACTTCAGGGTAAGCTGAAAGATTTTCAAGCAAATCGCCCACTTTTATGTTATCAGGTATAGATTCATTCAGATATACAATCTGATAGCGTCCATTTATCTGATCCGTCCCCTTTACAGTCAATTTATGATAGGCATGAAATGAATCAGACAAACGAACCAATCCTACTGTATCTCCAGTGCATGCAAGCCTGAAACCTAATTGCTGAAAATGCCCAACTCTCATTCTTAGAGTTTTATCATCAATTATCTCATAAACTTCCTGATATGCACCATGAACATTCATTGCATCGTCAAGCTGATTATGAAAAACACAATTGCGAAGGGAAACTTTTCCTCTACAACCTACAAAATGAGTAGCATCTGCAGTAGTCGACACCATCCTGTTACCAGATGGTTCAACGACACATTTATATAAATCCACATTACTACAGTTCTCAAAAAGAAATCCCATTCCTCCTGCATGATGAACTATTACATTTTCTGCTGAAAAGTCCTCTGTATCATTAGCCTTGAATGCTGGTGCAAATCTATTTTCACCCTGCTCTCCTTTTGAAGCTAATACCATTCCTATTGGAGGCATTTTTTTCCTATGGTTATACACTCTCACAAGACCGGGTTTCAATTGTTTTACCTCCAACTGATTACGTCTCCCTCTATATCTTATATAATCATCTTTTGAATCCGTTTTATATTTATATTCAAAATCTTTATAATTCTTTTCTTTGACTTTTGTCAATGTTGTTAAAGGTGTATATATCTCTGTTTGATAAGCAATAGCCTTTCTTGTCGGGTCATATAATATACTCTGCCCCAAAGAATGTTCGTAATATGGTTTAACAAAAACCAATTGTCCGTTACGTATTTCATAAGGATATTCCTTTGATATACTCATATCAAAAGAGCCATCACTGTTATGCGATGTTATAATTGACTCGCTATGGAACGGTTCCGCAAAATCAATTGAAAGATTTTTCACTCTGATATTTTTACATTTTTCCATTAAAAAAGGAATCATCCTACCATGAAAAATAAACTTAGAACCATTCCCGTCAATGGTCAGATTTCTTTTATCTTTAAGCATGAATGCTATTCTTGCCATCACATCATTGTGATTGGAAATATAACAATATTTCTCGTAAGCAAATTCAGGATAGAAATGATAAGTACCTTTTTCGAAAGAAATAGTAGCAGCGGCATCATAACTAAGTTTATTAATTATGTTATAAACACATGACGTAGCATCATCGCCTTCTTCTAATGATATTGTAAAATTCAGGTCACCATGAATATTTGAGGAACAAGATGCTGTAAGCAGCATATTAAAAATAAAAACCGATAACAACAAAAAAGTAAATTTCATTCGCATAATATTAAATATAAAAAACAAGAATATTAATATCAATAACATCTAACCTCATAAAGTCTGATATGTGGACATCCGTAAGTTTCTTTCAAATTAATTCTTACCTTAGTCACTGACATTGCCGGGAAACTGACTGGAACAAATCTTTTTATATTATCAGTAATTTCACCCACAGTATGCCATCGTCCCTTAGAATAAACATCTACCGAGAATGTTTTAACAAGTTCAGGAGGCATACCAGGAACTTGATCAAAATTCTTTGCCGGATTCTTATGCATCATTATCTTTCTATGAAGATTTGTGTCAAACTTTATTTCTACACTCGACATTTCAACAGGCTTTTTCCACTCCAAGAACAACTTTTCATTCAAACCATCAGACTGCCAATGATGAATTTTATTTTCTTCATCTCTTGCTACACCATCAAACAAATTATGGACATCACCTGATGATGTAGAAGTAGCCCAAACTTTATCTACAGTTCGAGTTAGATCATTAGAGTCATTAGCCGGTCTGTTAGGAATATAGTAATCGTTTCGTAACATTCTTTCTTGAAGTTCATCAATATAAGAAAGATATATTTCGCGCGGATTTATATTTTTTTCTATACACATAGCAGTCGCCACACCAACAGCCTGTCCCATCATACAGCAAGTACCAATTATGCGAGTAGAGGATAGAGCCATATGCGACACACTAACATTACGTCCTGCAAACATTAAATTAGGAACATTCTTTGAATAAAGACAACGATAAGGTATTTCATACACTTTTTTAAAACGTTCGTGGAAATAACTCGGACGCTGATCCAATGACAAAATCCCACCCGGACAATGTTCATCTAAAGACCACCCTCCCCAAGCCACAGCATCATCGAAATGTTTATAGCTAAGCAGGTCTTTTTCAGTCAGAATATAATCACCCATAAAACGTCTTGACTCGCGCTTACCAGGAAGGGATCCCACCCATTCCAAGGCCAAATTTGCAGCCTCTGGATACTCACCTGAATTTTTGACATAATCCCACACTCCATAAAAATAGGCCATCAAATCATGTCTATTCTTTTCACGGTCTGCTATAATATCTTTAGGACTACCAAGCTCTACCCACCAAAACCCCTCCTTAAGGTTTTTGATTTTACGATCAACAGCCTTTGAAGCGTCAAACTTCTTTGTATAAGACGGCGGATAGAAAGGTACTGGACGCCCCATATCTTTGGTTATCATCATTATACTCTCCCCCATCATCCATCCGTCCGGTTCATCCGGAGCGTATTTCTCTCCAAATTCAGCTTTTCCTTCGCGTCCAGTACGATATTCGGCTCCTGAAGTTGCAGCAAAAAGCCCATCTCCAGAACAGTCAACAAAGATTTTAGCATTTATAACAACTTCTGTTTCGGTAGTAGATTGCCAGCAAAAAGCAGACTTTATACGTTCACCATCCATTATAGCCTTTATAGCCTGCGTGTTCAGCATTAGTCTCAGATTAGGTTGCCTTACTACATAATCATACAAAACATGATCCCAAATGGGATATGACTCTTGCGGATTGTATTTTTTATTTTCAAGAAGTATCTCTTCAATGATTCCGGTTTCACGTTCAACGGGATTCTTAGCTTTTAAAGTCTGAACCCCATTTACAGTAACTCTAATTTCACTTGAAGCATTACCCCCTAACACAGGACGGTCGTTTATAAGAACAACATCTGCGCCTTGCCGGGCAGCAGCTACCGCAGCGCTTATACCAGACATCCCAGCCCCTATTACCGCAACATCACAATTAACTGTTTTACTTCTCTCAGGTATTTCACTACTACCAGTTCCCAAGCAATACCATTTATGTACCCTTGTTGAATCAGAGACAGCCCTTGCCTGATTAATAAATATAAATGACAAGAATATGCCTAAAAGATAGATTAAACTTTTATTCATAAGATTATTAGGTTTTAAATTTCATATGCAAATATAATCTTATGAATAAAGGTTTGTGTAGCAATAAATAATTAATATGTATTTCAGAGTATTTAAGTCATTATCAGATTCTATTTACCACGCTTTCCTTATATTTACTCGGAGCAACTCCATATTTTTCTTTAAAGAGTCTGCTGAAATGAGTTCTGCTCTTAAATCCTGTCATCATACAAACTTCATTAACATTATATTCTTCTTTAACTAAAAGTTCCGCCGCTCTTTGGAGCCGGTAATTCTTCAATAATTCAAATGGAGAATCATTTGTAAGAGCTTTAACTTTTTGAAAAAATAATGAACGATTTACTCCTATTTCTTTTGCTAAAAGTTCCATATCAACACATTCATCATCAACATATTCATTAAATTTAGCATATAATGCACATATAAATTCATTGTCCTTTGCTGAAACTTCATTCTCGTTAGCAGCGATATTCAATGGTACACCAGATTGAAATCTTTCCCATAATTTAGCTCTATTATCTAATAATGTGCATATTCTGGTCAACACATGCTTAGGATAGAATGGTTTAGGAATATAAGCGTCAGCACCGGACTGTAATCCCTTAATCTTGTCATCTACTGTATTACATGCGGTCAATAGTATTACAGGGATATGGCTTGTCTTTAAATCTGATTTTATCACATTGCACAGTTCATTACCATCCATCTCCGGCATCATAACATCGCTTACTATTATGTCAGGCCACTCTTTATTCATACCATCCAGACATTCTTTACCATTAGCAAATGATTTGACTGTAAAAAACTGACCAATAATCTCAGTCAGGAAAGAACGCATCTCTGTATTATCTTCAACTAAATAGACCAAAAAACGTAAATATTTAGAATCTATCTCAATTGATTTTATATCCCAATCTCCAACATATAAATCAGTTTCACCTTCTTGCTCATTAGTTTCATCAATAACATCAGCCTCTGTTACATTTTGTATGATAGGTAGATTTACAGTAAAAGTAGAACCTTCTCCTAATTTGCTTTCAACACCAATATTACCTGAATGCAGCTCTATAAGACGTTTTGTGAATGCCAGACCTATACCTGTTCCTCCTATGTTTTTCAAGCCCTGATTAGAGGCCTGATAAAATCTATCAAATATATAAGGTAGGTCTTTTTCTGATATGCCATCACCTGTATCATACACTTTAATAGTTAAAAGTTGATCATGATAAGAAATATCTATACCTACTTTGTCTCTCTGAACGGTATGTTTAAAAGAATTGGTAAGAAGATTATTCAACATCTGCTCTATCATACTGTAATCAGCATAAACGTTTACATTTTTATTAGGATAGTTTACAACAAAATCTTTATTATCGTATTTTGCCATAAACATAAAATCTTCAGTAATATCTTTTAAGAATTTATTGAATGAAAACATACATGGTTTCACCTTTAACATATTCCGTTCATTTAATTGAAGTTCATGAGACAATTCAATTAAATTAAGCATCTTCTTAGCCTGTCGCTTTATTATAGCAAGCTTTTCTTTTACATCAATATCAAGTAAAAATCTTTCTGATAACACTGTAATAGGGGCAAGAATTAAAGTAAGAGGTGTTTTAAGTTCATGTGAAATATTAGAAAAAAATCTCTGTTTCTCTATATTCAACAATTCTAAACTCCTTTTCTGTATAGCTTCTTCTCGTAACTCATACTTTAATCTTTGAACACGCATAAGATTATACACAATAATTGAAATAAACAAAAGAGCCAGCAGAACATAAATCACATATGCAATTGCAGACCTGCTAAATGGAGGAGCTATGTTTATACCTATAGAAATGGGCTTAGTCCATTCATCAAATGAATTAGAAGCAGACAAAGAGAGTCTATAGTTATCGGGTTTAAGACCATTAAAAGAAAGTTTTTGATCTTTTGCCGGTATTTGAATCCATTCATCATTTAGCGGCTCAAGCTTATATCTTATAAAATGATCGGTAGCCACCTTAGAGTATAAAGCATCAATATCAAAAGAGATACTATTTTCATTATATTTAAGATTTAAAACATCATTATCAGACAGTCTTGAATCAATAATAATTCTATCATTATATATTTCATTCGGTAATATTTTATCACTCAATACATTAAAAGATCTAATATGTAATTGTGGAAGTTCCTCTTTATTGGGAAGCAAATCCGGATTAAAATAGCAAAATCCTTCAAATTTAGAAAAAACCAATGTTCCGTCATTCATCATAAAACTTGCGTACCAGAAATCATCAAAAGGAAGACCATCAGATGTTCTATAAACATGAAAAGAACCACTATCATTTCTATAAATGTTCAATCCTATATTAGTTGCAATCCATAAATTTCCTGATTTATCACCCAGTAAGCTTTTTACTACATTATTTGACAAACCATCTTCTTCTGAATAGGAAATAAACTTCATCCTTTGTCCATCCTCTTCTATAGCCCTACATAAACCTCCTTGTTCAGTTCCAAACCATAATATTCCACTTTTATCACGTATAATGCTTGACACAAAATTACTGGAAAGAGAATGTTTATCTCCTTTGTCAAACATATAATGTTCTATCTTGATATCCTTTATAGGTTTCTGTCTGTCAATATATAATTGATACATTCCTTGCACATCTGTTCCTACAAACATAGATGAAGTTCTACTATCCCAATACATTGCTCGTATCTTAGATATGCCACAAGAATCAAACATTACATTTTGATGTATCGATTCCACTTCGTCTATCTCATGGTCAGAAGTAAAAGAGATACGATAAAGATTATCTATATACCCTAACCAAATATTGCCCATAGGATCTGAATAAAAAATCTGAGGGGAGTCGTCTTTCAATAATAACAGCTTAACGTCCTTGTATTCTTTAAGTTTGGTATTCTTATCATAAGAGAACAATCGGTTCTCTTTAGTTAGAATCCACAGTCTGTCTAATGAATCTACATAAAAAGACTTAACATTGTTTTGTAATTCCTTACTAATGACAGAAGCAAATTCTGAGATTTTATTCTGTCTGAAATCATAAAGATAAAGAGATTTGTTATTTTTTACCAATAAGCCATCACCGTACGCGGCTACTTGATAAAATTTGAATCCTTTGAAATCAACTTTCTTGAAGATTTCATTTTTAAAGCTGTAAAAATGAATACCTCCATCGAATGTAGATATACAATAGCTATTGTCTAAAAACGATATCTCACTAATCCTTTTGTAGTCAAGTAATTTCATTTGATATTCAGAGTTACCGTCTGATGGATAAACCATTACACCATCATTTACAGTACCTATCCATATCCTTTCATTATCCTCCAATTCAAACGTTTTTATAGCACTTCCTATATTAAACGTATTATGTATTTTTATTTCAGAAAGAATACCATTGTCAACTACATGGCTGCAATCATATAGGATAGAGCCACTGCTTATATATATATTATTATTTCTCGACACTCGCAAACAAGAAGAGTCTTTTATCTTATCATTATTAATCTTGTATAATTCTTTATTAGTTGTATTATAACAAAATATTCCAATATTAGAAGACAAAAGATAATTATTGGCATCTATCGCACATAAATCATTAGCTTCAAGTCTTTTAGGATATGATATATTAGTAACTAACGATAAATTCATATCATACTCCAATATACCGTTACTTTCAGAAAGACAAATCATAATTTTTCTATGTTTGTCAAACATAATTCGTCGTATTATAAAATTAAAATTCGACTTGAATTCATTCTTATTGTCTACAGATAAACGATAGAACTTATATTTATCATAGTCAAAGACTGTAATTCCTTCATCGGTTCCAAGCCATAATCTGCCATATTCATCTTCTGCAATACACCTGATTCTATTGCTATTGAATAGATTCTCAGATAATGTGTTTTTGTATATCTTTACGGTAAATCCATTATATTGATTTAAACCATCGTATGTACAAATCCACAAATATCCTCTCGAATCTCGCATTGTTGCCGTTACTCCATTATGAGACAAACCATTAGAGATATTTACATTATTTATATTACATAATGATAATATATTTTCATTACTTGAAAACATACTAATAGCGGTCATCATAAATATTATATAGCACACAAAATGTTTCATAAAAGGAGTATAATAAGAATATTAAGTTATTTGATAACAAAACTAAATATTTTTATGGTAATAAACAAAAAAAGAGAATGTTCCCATTCTCTTTTTTTAATAGACATGATATTTCTATTCTAAACTCACTTCAAGCAATTGTACATCATTAGGTTTCAATACTATCTTTGTTGCAGATTTAAGGCCTGTGAGTACTTCGCTTACAGACTTGATATTTCCTTTAGCAGCAGACATACTGACTGTAGCATCCGACTTTCCTATATTAACAATGTTTACAATATACTTATTTTTATCTTTTGCTATAACTCTCCATTCGCATCCAGGCATGTTTCTGTCATTTGTTTCAGCAATAGAAATCATAGGCATTCCTTTATTTGATTTTACAGCAGCCAATGCCTCGTTTTTCATCTCATTTAGTGTTGACACTACAATAAGCTTACCTTTACCTTGTTTTAAGGTCAAATCAATCTTTCTGCCATACTCGTCAGTCTTGAAACTTTCGTTGTCAATAATGACAGTTCCACACTCGTCAAGATACTTCTGTACAGTTTCTATATCAGATTTGAAAGCATAAGGAGTCTTATATACTACTATTGCATCCCATTCATGAGGATTGTTTTTCAGAATTCCTTCTGTGGCAAATCCTATTGGAAGACCACTGAAATTGAGTTTCTCATAAATTCTTAATACATCGTTCATGTGCTCCGCTTTGTTTATAGACGATGCTTTAGTGTAGAAAATTCTCAAAGGCTTGCGCTGACGCTGGAACGACATAATGTAGTCCGACACGGAGTTCAGGTCTATCATTGTGGCATGCACTTCATTGACAATCCTCGGCTGGTGATTATTCGAAGCTGCGTAACCATTAGAGTCGGAATGACCTCTTGAAGACCCATCTTCTCTTCTGCACCAGTACCATGTCTGGGTTGCAGTAAGTCCATGAATGGTTGCCAACCAATAATTACCTCTGGCATATTCTTTTGTTTGATATAAATCTCTGTACTTGCCTGTAGAAAGCATATGTCCTTCGGTATTGAACATCACTTTGTCAGGACTCACTGACTTCATAAAGTCGTATGCCATACATATTTCCACCCAGTCAAATGCATAGTTTTTCTCCCAAGATTTAGGTTTTCCCCACATCCATGCACCGCATGAACTGGCATCGTTTCCTATTATCTCACTGTTTCTCGTAAGAGCTTCAAGGTCTATACCACTGTCACGCTTATTGTCTGACCAAAGATTTGGCATAATCTTGATATGAGTCTTAGCCTGTGGGTCGTATTTCCTGATTTCATTCTTCAGGAAAGAAAACCATTCTGTTACTCTGTCCATATTGAAAGCCATAAAATCAAAATACATTGGAGAACCCTGCATTGACGCTTGCATTATTCTCGGCCCGTCCACAGATGAGAAGTCTTTATAAGACGTGCTCCACAACTCGTTCAACCGGTCAATGTTACCATGTTTGTTCTTAAGCCATTTTCTGAATTCTTCATAAGCATATTCTGATATAGGTGCCGAAGCCCAAGTCTTCTCTATGCAGTTCCAGTGAGGTTCATTACAAAGCATATACCCCAAGCCTGTGTATTGCTTTCCTGCCATATACGGTACTGTACCTTTAATCAAATCAGAATTCACCTGCCTTGCAAGCGGATGGTTGATATCATACATTGTATATTTAATACCCGGACCATCTTTCACAGTAGGATCCTTCTTTTCTGCCCATTTCGGGAAGTTTGAATGATTCAAGAATACAAAACCTATACTTCCGTCTTCTTTTTCCTGCAGTTCATTAATGACTTTTGGGCTGATATCCCCTTTATTATTGATGACATTTGCATTTGTCATGAAGAATCCGTCAAGATTACCATGATATTCGATATACTCCTTTATACGAGGTTTCCATGTCCAGTCAGCAAGAAAGACAGGCTTGCCTTCGTAAACCAACATATCCTTATCAACTTTCACCTTAGTCCAATCCACAACAGGTGTAGGCAAGCGCTTGAGTTCCCCTCTCATCACCGCTTCAAGTTCTGAGATTGAAGAATTCATCATCTCTATAATTTCCTGTCGTTCAAAATCCGGAAGAAGTTTTGCATATTTTTCAGATTCATTCTTATACTTTTTCACCAATGAAAAGTTTTTCACATTAGCATCAATGTTATTTTCATCCCATTTAGCATATCCCATAAAAATTTCAGCCGTACGCAAAGCCGTCTCTTCTTTTAAAGTGTTTATGCCTGATTTTTTTGCTTTGGCTATAAGTTTGCGCAGTTCATTTATTTTACCCGAAGCTTCTTCTTCCTTATTTGAATTAGACAGAAATGATTCTGAGTATACATTATTATATAAATAATTGATACCTGCCGATGCATCCGAAGCAATAGTTAGAAAACCCGCAAATACAAAAGATTTAACTGTAGTAATTTTAAAATTCATGTAATTCTAAATTTTATGGTTAAACTATATTTTCACTAATGCAAAAGTATAGTAACACATAAAGCAAACGGTAGCTATAAGTATTTTAAATGTAGCTAAGGGTAATATATCAAAATCAACCATAGTAGATAATCGTTTAATTAAATAATAAGTAATGTACAGACTCCTTTATAACATTAAGTTCTTTCCTTATTTAGTTTGATACATGTCAAACGATAAAGACTCTTCATTATCTTCTGTTCAAGAGTCCATCATATATCTTCTTTTTTTTAAAAGATACTTATTATGTACTTAAAGATACATTATTATTACGTGAATTTTATTATTTTGCGGTAATAAAAAACCCTTATTTAATTATTTATAAACCATGAAACTAAAATCCATTCTATCAACAACGCTGGTCGCATCCTTACTCCTCTCATGCGGTCGGACTGGAAAAAATGACCAAACCGACTTTAACGGGAATTGGGCTTTCCACATAGTAGAGGACACTTTAAATTATCATATAGATTATTCAGCTACAGACTTCGAGACGGACAGCTGGGAGAACGTAAGATTACCACATACGGCAAACATAGAACCTCTCGTGGTGAACGACCAGTGGCAGGGAATATGCTGGTACCACAAAACCTTCGACATTTCAAACTTCAGCAAAGAGAAGAAATATTTCATCGAGTTTGAAGGTGCTATGAACGTGATTGATATTTGGATAAACGACAAGCATCTGAAAAAAGACATGGGAGGATATCTGCCTGTGGCTGCAGATATTACGGACTATGTGAAAGAAAAGGATAACACTATACGCGTAAGGCTGGACAACAGAGACAATCCTACTACAGGACCGAAACCGCTTAAGATTTTGGACTTCAACATGTATGGAGGGCTCTATAGAGAGGTGAACTTCATAGAGAAAAACAATATCTACATTTCTAATCCCTCGATTGCAGATATAGAAGCAGGAGGAGGTGTGTTCATTACATTCCCTACAGTGAACGAGAAAATGTCTGAAGTGAAAATACAGACTCACGTGATAAACGAGGGGGAGAATGACAAAGGAGCAAGAATAAAGCATGTGATAAAAAAAGGAAACGATATAGTAGAAGAGGTTACGGCAGACATAATCCTGAGAAAAGGGAAGCAGGGGAATACGTGGTGCTACACGGTGGAAATGGACAGCCCTGCGTTGTGGTCACCTGACAGCCCTACGCTCTACACATTGGAGACTACCATCTATGACGAGGACGGAATGGTAATGGACAGAAATACGGAGAGATTCGGGATAAGGAAGTTCGAGTTCAAGGACAATCAGCTTTACATAAACGGAAAAAAGACTTACCTGCGTGGGGTGAACCGCCATCAGGAGTACCCATACATAGGCTATGCACTGTCCGACAATGCACAATATAGAGATGCATATAAGATAAAGAAAGCTGGGTTTGATTATGTTCGCCTGTCTCACTATCCTCATTCGCCGGCCTTTATGGATGCATGCGACGAGTTAGGTCTTGTGGTGGCAGATGCTATATTGGGATGGCAGTATTTTGCCGACAATGATGCATTTCGCAACCAGTGTTACCGCTCGGCTCGACAGTTGGTACGACGGGACAGAAACCATCCGTGCGTGATGGCATGGGAAGTATCGCTCAACGAAACAAAGATGCCTATAGATTTCATGGAGGTTTTAGACAGTATAGTACATAAGGAATATCCCGGCGAAAACGTGTATTCATGCGGATGGATGCCTGAGGTATATGACATTTATTTCCAGGCAAGACAACACCGCATACTCCACAAGGACAGGATGACATTCGACAAACCGTATATAGTATCTGAATACGGCGACTGGGAGTATTATTCCAATAATGCTGGGCTGAACCAACACAAGATGCCGAAGAACATGAGACTGGAATTTTCGAGCAGGCAGTTCAGAAAGAACGGAGAAGAAAGACTGCTGCGCCAGGCTCGCAATGTGCAGGAAGCGCATAACGATAATATGAACATTCCTGCTACAGGTGATGGATACTGGGTGATGTTTGACTACAACCGCGGCTATCACGATGACATAGAGGCTTCGGGGGTTATGGATATCTTCCGTTTACCGAAATTCGCATACTACTTCTACAGCAGTCAAAGGGATATGAAGTGCGAAGAGGACTGCGTGCTGAAAATAGCGTCTTATTGGAACAGCAAATCTCCTACAGACGTGAAGGTATTCAGCAATGCGGATGAGGTAGAACTCTATCTCAACGGAAAGCTCATAGGTAGACAGAAACCAGATAGTGATGCAATCTCAACAAACCTGAAGCATCCACCATTTACTTTCAAGACCAGAGGGTTCGAGAAAGGAGAGCTCAGAGCTGTGGCTTTCTGCAACGGGAAAAAGGTGCTAGAAGACTCAGTAGTTACTCCTCAAGCTCCAGTAAAGCTGCATTGCGACATAGACATCAGCGGAAAACCCATTGAGGCAGGATGCAACGACGTAGCATTCGTGTATATCTCTGCCAGAGATGAAAACGGTACAGTAAACCCAGACTATGAGGAGTTTATCGATATCACACTGCCTGAAGGCATAGAACTGATGAATAGGGACGGAGTGAAAGCTGAAGCTGGTATAGCCACTGCTCTGATACGGATTGGTGAAAGAAAGGGAAAGGCAAGAATTATCGTAAGCGACGGACAACTTAAGGGTGATATGGAAGTGGAAATAAGATAATCTATTAGACTATGAACAGAAAAATTAAAGTAACAACGGCAGCCGCCTTCATAGGCATGACGACTGCCGCTCAAATTCAGCAAAAGCCCAATATCCTTTGGATTATGGCGGAGGATATGGGACAGGACCTGGAGTGTTACGGAATGAAGGCGGTGCGTACGCCTAACCTGAACAGGATGGTTGAGGAGGGGGTGATATACCGCGCAGCGTGCTGTACGGCTCCCATAAGCTCGCCAAGCCGCTCGGCTATGATGACGGGGGTGCATCAAACAGTAATCAATGCTCATAATCACAGGAGCAACAGGGATGTGCCGCTCGGCGATGGGGTGAAGCCCATCACTTATTATCTCAGGGAAGCGGGGTATACGTGCATATTGGGCAACTCGAATGTCATGAACAAGGGTAGAAAGACAGACTGCAACTTCAAACATACACCGCTCGGAGAATGGAACGGAAAAAACAAGTTCGGACTGTTCGACAAGTATGATGAGTTTACGCCGGAGGACCAGCCGTTCTTTGCTCAGGTGCAGCTTGTGGTGACGCACAGGGGGGACTGGTGGAAGAGGGTAACAGCGGGGTCGGAGCATCCGGTGAACCCGGACAGTGTGGAGCTGCCTCCTTATCTGCCGGACGATGCGAGGGTGCGCAGGCAGTGGGCTTCGTATCTGGATCAGGTGGAATATATGGATAATGAGGTGGGGATGCTCATGGACGAACTGAAGAGGAAGGGGATGATGGATAATACTATCGTGTTCTTCATTGGCGACAACGGAAGATGTGAGGTGAAAGGCAAGGGTTATCTGTACGAACCGGGGGTGAAGATTCCGATGATTGCGTGGGGAAAGGGCATCAGGCCGTCTGAGGTGAAGGAACTGGTGAGCACTCTCGACATATCGGCCACTGTTCTGGACCTGGCCGGTGCGGAGATGCCTGACTATCTTGACGGCAAGCCTCTGTTCGACCGCGCTACGGGCAAGGCTGCAAGGGGACGCGACACGTTCTATGCCGCACGCGACAACTGGGACGAGATAATAGACTGTATGCGCTCCATTAATACCGAGAGGTATAAGTACATAAGGAACTATATGCCGGAGAAGGGATGGGACGAGCATCAGCAGTATTTGGAGTTTCACCGTCCGGCTATTCATGTGCTGAGAGAGCTGAAAAAGGATGGCAGGCTGAGCAGTGTGCAGATGCAGTTCATGGAGGAGAAGAAACCGGCCGAGGAGCTGTATGACCTGAGGAACGACCCACACGAGACAAGAAACCTTGCCGGATTGCCGCAGTATGAAAACGTGCTGAAGGATATGAGGTTCAGAATGGACAGTTGGCAGAAGAGGCATAAGGACTGCGGACTGAAAGACATGGACAGAAGGGTGCCGGAGGATATGGGCGACGTGAGGGGTTATGTGATGAGGAACTATCCGGAGGAATGGAAGAAGCTGACGGACGGGGAGATTTGTGACAAGTACAAGAAATTCGCGTCGGAAGCAAGAAAGGACAGTAAGAAAAATAAAAAGGAGAAGAAATGAAGACGCTGTGCTTGTGTATTGCGCTGCTGATGTGTGCGCCGGGTGTAGCATCGGCAGCGGAGAGGGATACGCTGACGGTGCTGCTAATAGGCGACAGCACTACGAAGGGGGCGACTCCGCGACGGGTAAAGCCGGACGGGATTCATCTGGAGGAAATGATAGAGCAGCTTGCGGCATTGGAGCCTTCGATGCCGGCTGTAAAGGTGATAAACAGCAGCCGTGGTGGAGAAACGGCTCTCTCGGTGGTGGAAAGTGGACGGTATGAGGAGGAGATAGCGCCTCTGAAGGATAGAAAACCGGATTATATCTTCGTGAGGTATGGCATAAACGACTGGTTCAAGTGTAAAAACCTGAAGAAGGAGTTCCCCGAAAACCTGAAATCGCTGCTGAGGAGGATTGAGGGGGATTTCGACGGGTCGAGGCTTGTGGTGATGACGATTGTGCCTTTCATGCCGTTCGAGGAATGTGAGGTGGTGAACGGACTGATAAAGGAGGTGGCGGAGGATATGGGGCTGCCTCTGTTTGATATCTATACGCCCTATAAGGAGGCTGTGATGAAGTCCGGACCGAACACTTATCATGTGAGGAGGATTGACCTTGAGAAGGTGGACAAGAAGTATCACGAGTGGCTGAAGCCTTTCACGTATGACTATACGCAGAAGGGCAGGACGCGGAAGGTGGTGCTGGCGGACGACAACTCTCTGGACCCTATCTTAGGAAGATACAAGGAGTGGTACTACGACCATCATCCGAACCTGGCGGGATATCATCTCATAGGATTTGAAACTGTTGAGTTTCTGAAGTCTAACAACTAACAAATAAAATCTAACAACTAACAACTAAAAAACCATGCTTAAAAACAAACTGACTCTACTCCCCTTGCTTGCGACTTCGGCAGCGGTGATGGGGGAAAACGAACAGCCTAACATACTGTTCTGTATTGCCGACGACGCTTCGAGAGAAAGCTTCGGAGCTTATGGAGGAAGAAACTGTAATACTCCGGCTATCGATGCTCTGGCATCGGAAGGAGTGGTGTTTACAAACGCTTATACGCAGAACCCTAAGAGTGCTCCGTCGAGAGCGTGCATCCTGACGGGGAAATACTCGTGGCAGCTGAAGGAAGCTACCAACCATTTTCCGCATTTCCCGGCGGAGTTCACACTCTATCCGCAGGTGTTGATGGAGAACGGTTATTACGTGGGGTATACGGGCAAAGGTTGGGGTCCCGGAACGTACGACACAAAGGACAACCCTGCAGGACCGGAGTATAACAAGCTGACGGTGAAGGACAGACCGGCAAAGGGTATCTTCAACACTGACTACTCGGGCAACTTCAGGGCATTCCTCGACGATAACAAAGAGGGAAAGCCTTTCTGCTTCTGGCTGGGTTGTAAGGAACCGCACAGATTCTACGAGAAGGACTCATGGAAGAAGAACGGGAAGAGCATCGACAGCGTGTATGTGCAGCCTTTCTATCCGGACAACGAGATAGTGAGGGGGGACATAATGGACTATGCCGTGGAGGTGGAATGGTTCGACAAGCATGTGGGCGAGGCGGTACAGATTCTCAAGGAGAAAGGTATGCTGGAGAATACCATGATTGTAGTGACATCAGATCATGGCATGCCGTTTCCTCGTATCAAGGGACAGATATATGAGGAAGGCTTTCATGTGCCGTTCATAGTATACTGGAAGGGTAAGGTAATGGGCGGACGCTCGGTAGACGACTTTATCGGTTTCCACGACATCGCTCCTACCCTGCTGGAGGCTGCACAGATAGACGGAAACTTCGGCATGACGGGAAAGAGCTTCATAAACCTGCTCACATCGAAGAAAAGCGGACGCATAGACAAGAAGCGCGACCATATGATTCTGATTAAGGAAAGACACGATGTGGGACGCGCCAATGAGGATGGAGTGAACTTGGGTTATCCGGTGAGAGCCATAAGAACGGACGAATATCTGTATGTGGTGAACTATAAGCCGGAAAGATGGCCGGTGGGAAATCCAGAGTATGACTACAGAAACTGCGACAACTCGCCTACGAAGTCGTACCTGACGGGACTGAAACCAGGCGACAAGGATTACCGCTACAACGAAATGGCGTTCGCAAAACGCCCGGGCGAGGAGTTCTACCTCATTAAGGAGGATCCACACTGCATGAAGAATCAGGCGTTGAACCCTGAATACAGAAAGGTGATGGACAAGCTGAGAAAACGTATGGAGAATGAGCTGAAGAGAACCGGCGACCCGAGAATGTACGGCAAAGGGGATATCTTCGACAAGTATCCGTATATGGGTAAAGCTCTGGACTATAGCAAGAAAATTAAATAATAAGGCTTCAGTTACGAGTTGATAAGTAGACGAGTTGAACTATGTTACCGCCTGGATGGCAGCCTTGTCAACTCGTCTAATTGTCGGATTGCTACCTATTAAGATACTCAAAATCTATAAATCTCATCGAACCGGCAGGGACTTCTATCGTTATGATGTCTTTGCCGGTTTCTATTTCTTCGCCCGTAAGAATGTCTGTGGCCTTGATAGGTCTGGCATTCTGAAGCATTATTCTTGCCTTAATCTTCGAGGGCGAGACGTATCCGGGGTCTATGAGCAAAAGGCGCGAGTGGGTGTCGTCTATCCTGAACAGACTCCATGAGGCTCCTTCGACGAGCATCGGGAGTTCACGGGAGGTTTCAGCTACTGTTACCGAATTTCCGCACCAGTGCACTCTGGCTTTACTTAGCACTGCATCGTTGTTCATAGGTGTGTAGAGGGTAAGGTTGTAATCTAAGCTGTTCACTTTTTCAAGGCAATTCATTTCTTCCCCGCCTGTTTGGTGCGCACACGTCGCGTATGGCTCCAGTCTGTGGAACTATGTTTTCGAGTGCGGCATGTAATAGCCCGGTCGGACTTAGGGTTGCACATACAAACCTACAATCAGCCGGACTAATTAAAGTTTTGAATCGTTTATCTGGTTATGTATCAAACATTTACATAAAAGGTTTCTGCAGCTCTATATCTATGAATCTGAACATGCCACACGGAACGGTGACATCGAACGAGCTGTCCTTGACGCTGTAGGAAGTTCCGTCGAGTATGTCGCTGACTTTCTTCACTGCGAGATTGTTGAGCGTTACTTTCACCTTTCTGTCCATCGGGGCGAGATATCCTCCGTCGACAAGAGTGAGTCTTAAGTGGGTAGGCGATACCTGAGCCACCACCCATCCTGTCTTTTCACCTTTTACGAGCACCGGCAGTTTCTTCGCTCCTTCTTCTATGTCCTTCTTTATCTGCTTGTAGAACTCATCGGCTTTAAAACGCTGCTTTCCGTCGGCAGAGAGATAATCCACTCCGTCGGTGATGTATTCCTTCATTATGGATTTGTAGAAAGGATGCAGATTGTCCGCAAGATTGCCTCTGACAGAGTTTTTCTCTCTCAGAGCCTTGTTCTGTACGGGTGTGATGAGCACCATGCCGTTAGGATAAGTCGGGATGGAGTTCTGTCTTCTGTCTGTCACGCCCGATGCATAGGTGGAGAAATCCCATGGAGTGAGCGAAGCGCCAAGCCATGAGGCGTTCATATGGCTGAACACTTTCGGCTGTGTCTCCTCTCTGTCCTTGTCGAAATATATCCACCATTTGTGGTCTTCGGCCTCAGTAAGATAGCTTTCCTGCGGATTATACATGCTCAGATGAACGGGCGAGATGCTCAGTATCTCATTTCGCTTAGGAACGTATAGGGCTTCCTTGGCAAGCAGTTCGTATGCGAGGCTTGCATGGTATTCCAGTGTCTCATTGTCTGACTCTGCTGTGTTATGAATGTATTTTGCTCCGCAAGCAAGGCTGTAGACGGTCTTTCTCAAAACATGATTGGAGAGTTTCTGTGATGAGAACTGACGCGAACGGTCGAAACTTGGATCATCGCGCGAACAGCGTACCCCCCATCCGTCAACACTTCCGGCTGTCCATAGCCCCATACGTCCGGCTATACTCAAATCCTGCGTCTTGTCAGTTGTTTCTTCCAGGATAGGAATGACTTCGGCTGCATATTTACCTGAAACGACCGGCTCCCAATCTTTAGTGTAAACCTGTCCTTGCCAGAATACATTCTTTGCACGGAAAGCCACGTTAGACTTTATGGTACCCATAAATTCCACCAGCGGATAAACCTGATTTTTCATTACGAACCCAAAATCCTTATCTGTATGGTTCATTTCCGGATATATGTATATGGTCTTTTTCCCATCATGCTCATATCCATACGATGCAATTTCCTTAAGCACGTCAAGAGAATAATACAACGGATCATTCCCATGGCCTGCCCACGTTGAAATACCTTTCACTCCATCATACGACGGAGTGAAATAATCAACTATTTCCTTTGCTGAACGGTCATACTTGTTTCTTCTGTCCCTTGAATTAAGATATATGTTTCCTTCATAAAGTGGTAATCTCCACGAAGATTCCTGATTATGTCCTCTGTTCCATGGCGAGCCTAAAAGGACGAGGGATTTAGAGTCATCAAGTTCTTGGAATATAGGCTCTTTTGAACCCTCAAATCCGGTGACACAGACCGGCTCGCGCTGCCATTCGGGCTTTCTGAAGTTCTTCAGCTGTTTTCTCACCTCAGTGGTGTAGTCCATTATGCGCTGTATGTTTCCCTCCGGCATCAGATCTTCATAGTCGTACTTCCACGAGGACTTTCCGGTGTCGATAATATGGATGCAGCTGCCTCCGTCCTGACAACTTGCAAGTATGATATTACCCTTGTCGTCCTGACACATATCATTATAGGCAAATGTCGTGAGGAGTTTGTCCTTAATCTGTTTTGAATATCCTTCCGAGGAAAAGAAAACCATTGCATTTGACGAAAGCACTCCATAGTCATAGCCCGATTTGCCGTATAAGATGAAAGGCTGGTTCACTCTGTAGGATACTTTTCCTATATTCTTCTGCTGTATGGGATACGAAAATAATTTGGCATGAGTATAAGTATCGGAGAACTCTATTCTTCCGAACTCGTTGCCGTTGAGCACCGACGAGCCGAACAATACCTCATATGTGCCGTCACCATCAGGGTCGGCCACACGCACATCGCCCACCGTACCTTTCTGCTTCAAGGGTTTTGCCACATACGAAAGCACCTTGTCAGTCAAAGGTTCCATTACATAAAACTCACCCGAGGACTGCATGTGATTGTTCGAGCCATGGAGTAAGAGCAGGTCGTTCTCCCCGTCTAAAGGAATAGGACGGAGGAAATTCGCTATATGCAGAGAATTGAATTTCTTGTCAATCTTGAAGACCTTAGCCTTGGAATAGTCCCTGCTCGAGAGTTTCTGTACGAGTTTTCCAGTCACGGCATCGAGATAATAACAGTCTGTAGAGAAGTCACCGCAGACTACATATGGCTTGTTCTCCTTCTTCACTACGCACACGGAATACATCGGAGTGCGATGTACGCCATCATAAGGAGTGAATGTCCATTTTATATTACCTTTCAAATCAAGACATACCACTCTACCGCTAGCATTGGCTGCAAAGATTTCCTGCTTGCCGTCGGAGTCTATATCAGCACACCACAGGTCATGGTTCATGCTTCCGTGGCCAACATCTGTTCTCCACATGATGTTGCCCTTATAGTCGGTGGCAAGGACTACTCCGTTATAATCCGAGCCGATAATTATATTATCATTCCCCCGTTTGGCTATACGCACTTTCATCACGATATTCCCTTTTGTGTCTATTGAGCTTATATTACCTGCCGACACCAATGCAGGCATGACACTGACAAGCAGTGCCGTAATAAAAGATTTCTTTCTCATTGTTTGTACAATATTAATATGTTGAATTCACCTCAATAAATGGAGCTTAATTTTTAATATCAAATTTTAATTTAGTACTTTGAATTTATACTATTTTAAATAGTTTTTTAACATCATTGTATCATAATATTAAATGATATGGAAAATTTATATGTTCAAGAAAAGTCCCTCTGCTAAACACTTTGATATGTTCAATAAATCTTCTGGTATGATGTGTTCTCTTTTAAGCCGATACTGAGATAACATTTCTAAATGGAATAAAAAGCCCAATGAAGAAATAACCTTAACGATTCCCGAAGCAATCTTCAAACAGTTTGTTTACTGAAGGTAATGAAGAATACAATAACGGTCATCCCAATGCTTACAATCATATTATTGTAGCCACATGTGTGAGAAAGGAAGGATACGGGTACAGTGATAAGTTTGCATGTTCTTTATCGCCGTTACTCAGTCTTATTTGAAAAGACAAATAGTGCTCCTGTATTGGAGTCCATCACGTACTTCGCTAATGAATCTGAGAGTATGAGAAGAAAGCCAGTATAAATTTGTTTGAAGAATGCTTCAAAAGCATAACTAATAAATAGTTATGATCTAATAAATATTCTGGATGTCCTTTAAGGAGGGGCATATTTTGTGTTTTTAGAGTTTTTTTTAATTAAAA
This sequence comes from Bacteroides sp. MSK.18.37, assembly GCF_019129155.2. Lineage (NCBI taxonomy): Bacteria > Pseudomonadati > Bacteroidota > Bacteroidia > Bacteroidales > Bacteroidaceae > Bacteroides > Bacteroides sp. MSK.18.37. Next base: position 223,857 of record NZ_JAHOIB020000001.1, read on the forward strand.
ACATTTAGTATTTTATAGTACCGCTTGAACCGTATAACAAAAATTTACTTACTTATTAAAGCGAACTCATTTACTAACATTTTTATATTAAATTTTACAAACTACTTGCCATATGGCAAGTAGTAATGTTATCCAAATCCTTTTACCTTAAAAGCCACTAAAACCTTAATATAACATTATTTCTTTCTCTCCGAAGCATAAAGCGGATAATTATGATTCACAGTATGTTCCCTTTTCATAATCTCCATCGCCTTGGCTGCGATTTCCGGATTGAGAGCAGCCACATCATTCACCTCAGCCACATCGCTACTGATATTGTAAAGCTTCAGAGGTGCATCCTTGTCCTTAAGCAGCCCTGTACGTATAGCCTTCCAATCGCCCATTCTTATAGCCACGTTCCCCTGATGCTCCCAATAGAGGAATTCGTGAGCTTTCTGCTCTCCACTCCCAGTAATGACAGGCAATAAAGATATACCGTCAGTTTTGTCTACATCCACTCCAAGCAGATCCGCAAATGTAGGCATGAAGTCATAAAAGGCACCAATATGCTGCTCTACGGAGCCGGCTTTAATCCTGTCACCCCATTTTATAATCATAGGCACTCTGATGCCACCATCCGTCATACTCCTTTTATATCCGCTGAAATCACCATTGCTATTCCAAAAATCCGGGTCGGCTCCGCCCTCAAGGTGAGGTCCGTTGTCGCTGCTGAATATCACTATCGTATTATCGTCTATTCCGAGTTCTTTGAGCAAACCTGTCACATCGCCAACATACTTGTCCACCCTTGACACCATAGCAGCAAAAGTGGCATGAGGTTCCGGCTGCGAGCAGTAAGCTTTCACATCGAAGTCCGGATCTCCATATTCCGCACCTTCTTTGTCTGCCACAAAAGGAGTTTCCGGATACTTTCCTCTATACTTTTCAATAATACTATCCTCAGGAACCAGAAGTTCTGCATGTGGCTGTATCACGGGAATAAATGCAAAAAAAGGCTTATCTTTATTAGTTCTGATAAAATCCAGGGCTTTTTCATGTATCAGATCAGGAGCATAAACTGTCTTGTTTTTGGTATCATTCCCCTCTAAAATGACTTTTTCCTGATTATGCCAAAGATGAGAAGGATAATATCTGTGAGCCTGTCTTTGACAGTTATATCCAAAGAACTCGTCGAATCCCTGATTATTAGGATCTCCTTCAGATCCAGGGAAGCCAAGACCCCATTTTCCGAAAGCCCCGGTGGCATATCCATTATCCTTAAACATGCGCGCAATGGTATATGTCCCCTCCGCCATCGGCAACTGGCCTTCACCTTTCAGTTCTCTGTTACCTCTAACTTGAGCATGGCCTGTATGAAATCCTGTCATCAGCGAACACCTTGACGGTGCAGACACCGTACATCCGGCATAAAACTGAGTAAACTTCATACCCTCGGAGGCAAGAGCATCTATATTAGGAGTAGTGAATTTCTCCTGTCCATAACAACTCACATCGCCATATCCCAAATCATCAGCCAGGATAAATACCACATTAGGGCGACTCTCTAATTTGTTCTTTTCGGACACTGAACAAGACGCCAGCATACAAAGAGCAAATAATGATGTAAAACTTTCTGTTTTCATAATTTTTAAAGGTTATTGTTTTTCTTCGAACACAAAAATACCAATACCATCATATTAATATGTATTTATAGGTATATTTATCGTATCTGCAGGTACAGGAATGTATCTTTAAGCAATTGAGAAACATAATAATACCTACAGATACATCTATTATACAACAAGATACCCACAGTATGGATTTACAATTTATATTTGCAGATATAAAAAAAGGGAACAAATTCTTTAAAATATTTTATCATGAAAAATTATTTATTATTCAGTTCTGTTTTGGCTCCTTTAGCCATAAGTTCGACTGCATGTTCTTCAACAGAGAAAACAAGCAAACCGAATGTAATAGTAATCCTTGCGGACGATTTAGGGTACGGCGACGTCAGCGCATATGGAAGTAAAACCATCTCTACACCAAATATTGACAAATTAGCGAATGGAGGTGTTTGTTTTACTGATGGGCATGCCACTTCTGCTACATCAACACCTAGTCGCTATGCGATGTTTACAGGTTCATACCCATGGAAAAACAAGAATGCCAAGATTCTTCCGGGCGACGCTCCTCTTCTGATTGACACAGCACAGTTTACAATGCCGAAAATGTTCAGAAATGCAGGATATACTACGGCGGCAATTGGCAAATGGCATCTTGGAATGGGTTCGGGAAATCCGGACTGGAACAAGAGAGTAACTCCCGGGGCAAATGAAATAGGTTTCGATTATTCATGTCTTATAGCAGCGACAAACGACCGTGTACCTACAGTCTATGTTGAAAATGGTACAGTAGTCGGACTTGACCCTGAAGACCCTATTCAGGTGAGTTATGAAAAGAATTTTGAAGGAGAACCTACAGCCATAGACCATCCGGAAATGCTGAAAATGCACTGGGCGCACGGACATAACAATTCAATAGTAAACGGTATTCCCCGTATAGGCTATATGAAAGGTGGAGAGAAAGCTAAATGGGTGGATGAAGATATGGCTGATTATTTCGTAGGTAAAGTAATGAATTTCATTGACGAAAACAAAGAAAAACCATTCTTCCTTTATTATGGACTTCACCAGCCACATGTACCACGCGCCCCTCACCAGCGTTTTGCCGGCAAAACGACAATGGGACCTCGCGGAGATGCTATTATAGAGGCAGACTGGTGTGTTGGCCAACTGATAGAGAAGCTTGAGAAAGAAGGCCTGTTGGAAAATACTTTGATAGTATTCTCGAGCGACAACGGCCCGGTACTTAACGACGGTTACAAAGACCAGTCACCGGAACTTGTTGGCGACCACAAACCGGCAGGCGGATTAAGAGGAGGTAAATACAGTCTGTTCGAAGCAGGAACAAGGGTTCCATTCTTTGTCTACTGGAAAGGTCATATCAAGCCGGTCAAATCGGATGCCCTTATTTCGCATATGGATATGCTTGCATCATTTGCCGAGCTGATAGATGAAGAAATTCCTGTAGGACTTGACAGCCAGAACTTCTTACCGGTGTTCATGGGAGAATCTACTGATGGTAGAGAATCATTTATAACTGAAGCAATGGGCCGCCTTGCATACAGAAAAGGCGACTATGCACTTATACCTCCATACAAAGGTGAAAAGGTAAACAAAACAGGAAATGAACTCGGAACTGTCGAAGATTTTGCTTTATATAACCTGAAAAATGATTTTGCCCAGAATGAAGATTTGGCTGCTAAAGAAGGCAAAATGCTTGAAGAAATGAAGGCCGAATTCCTAAATTCTGTAGGAAAATACTACAATCCGAATAAAAAAGGAGAAACTCTAAAATAAATCTATTACTGCCGGATAGTGGAGATAATCTTTACACTCCACTGTCCGGATATTTATTCTTAAAATAATTCAAAAATTTATGACTATACCCAAAATCTGGAAAAGAATTACATTTCTGTCTGTATTAACACTGATAACAAATTCATATACAGCTGCAAAAGAAATCATCAACATTCCGCTACAGAATGGCGAGGTAACTATGAATATAAGAATGGCTATAGAAAGTGCGAAGACAGATGATATAAAAATAGTACTTGAAAAAGGAACATATTTCTGCAAGCCGGACTATGCAACAGAAAAATACTGTGCAATAACAAATCACGGCAATGGTTCAAAGAAAATCATATTCCCTATCAAAGGCTTCAAGAAAGTGGAAATAGAAGGCAACGGAGCTACCATCTTATGTCATGGTCAGTTATTCCCTTTCCTGATAGAGGAATGTAATGAAGTGAATATATCAGGCATTACCATAAACTGGGACATACCTTTTACATTCCTTGCTGAAGTCATAGACATCAATCGCAAAGAAGGATGGAGGGAAGTAAGACCATTAAGGGATGGTTTCTCATGGAAAATAGAGAAGAATAAAATAATGTTCCCTAACATTGACGGATTTAACTATTCCATATTAGGCAGCACATTGCCTTTCGACAAGGAAAAGAAGAAAGTAGTAACCGGTGCACAAGATATGCACAGTGACCCGTCAAAGGTGGTGGAGCTTCCTAACGGAAACCTGCGTATATACGAAAAACAAAAATACTATCCACCAATCGGCTCACTGCTAAGCTCTAAGGGCGACAGAGAAAAGGACAGATATGCTCCTGCATTCGATTTTAAGGAGTGTCAGAACATCACTCTCAACAACGTAACGGTACATCATGCCCTAGGTATGGCATATCTTTTCGAACGTTCTGAAAACATAAAAATAAGAGGTTGTAAAGTTGTTCTTCCCCCTAATTCAGACAGAGTAATCTCATCTACTGCAGACGCCACACATTTTGCCAACTGTAAGGGAGATATTCTGATTGAAGGATGCACATTTGAGAATATGCTTGATGACGGAACTAACGTACATGGCACATATGTGGAAGTAAACAAGATTATCGACTCCAAAACGATACGAGTAGCTCTGAAACACTTCGAACAGTTGGGATTCAAATTTGCTGCCCCCGGCGACGAGGTTTGGTTCATAAAGTATCCGTCACCGGCCAGAGCTGAAACAAATACAGTCACAAAAATCAACATCATTAACGAAACATACATGGATCTGACTTTCGCCAATGCTATTCCGTCTGATTTGAAAACAGGAGATGTAGTGGAAAACAAAACATGGAATCCGACATTTACAGTGAGAGGATGTACTATAAGAAACCATAGGGCAAGAAATCTCATTCTGAAAACCCCTTTGAAAACTGTTATTGAAAACAATAATCTGTCATCAATGATGTCGGCAATACTCTTCAGAGGCGAAACATTCTTCTGGTTTGAATCCGGTGCTGTAAACGACGTGACAATCAGAAATAACAAGTTCAAGAACTATGCCGACTGCGGAAAACCTCATGCCGCAATATACATCACTCCACGACTTGGCAAGAACTTCGACCAGACTGAGTGCTACGACAAGAACATCAATATCATAAACAATGAGATTGACGGATTTAATCCGAGAGTGGTATGGGCGGACAGAGCAGAAAACCTTATTATCAAAGGCAACAGAATAAACCTTAACAATGAGGAAAAAGCCCCGTTCCCTGACGCACCGGTTTTCCAGTTGGAGAATTGCAAAAATGTCACAATCGAGGATAATATACACACAGGACTGAAACCGGCTAAAGTACTGGAAGCCGACAAGAAATCAAGAGAAACTTTGAAAATTAAAGGAAATAAAAATCTGAAATTCGAATAATTATGAAGAATCTAATAACTGTCTCTGCCCTATTGCTAGGAAGTCAGGTAACGGCATTCTCACAGGAGCAGCCCAACATAGTAATGCTGTTTGTAGATGATCTTGGATGGGCTGATTTGGGATATAACAACCCTGTATTCGATACTCCAAACATCAACAAACTAAAGTCTGACGGACTGTATTTTTCAAGAGCCTATGTAGCCAGTGCTACTTCAAGCCCGAGCAGAGCATCGCTTCTGACAGGCAAAGAATCGTTAAGATGCGGATTCGTAAGACATATATACGGCAAAGATACAAGCCTTGAATTTGAAACATTCGACAAAGACCCCGGCAAAATGAAGTCGAGAGCGTATCTCCCCTTGGAAGAAATCACTTATGCTGAACGACTTAAAGAATTCGGTTACTATAACATGTTTGTAGGTAAATGGCATCTTGGCACAGAACCATATTTCCCTACAAAACAAGGATTCGACGCTATGTACGGTACATGCGAACACGGACATCCGAACAACTACTACCAACCGTTCTTCAAGACTAACAATCCTTTCCCAAAAGCCAGAAAGAATACTTATCTGACAAATCTCATTGGAGACGGAGCGGTAGATTTCATTAATAAATACGACAAAAAGACACCTTTCCTGCTCAACGTGTGGTATTATGGAGTACATGGCCCTCAAATAGGAAGAAAAGACTTAGTGGCAAAATATGAAAAGAAAGGGCTTACCGGAAAATACGCACAGTATGCAGCGATGATTGAGGCGCTTGACGAGACTGTAGGAGAAATCAGAAGTTCGCTAGAGAAAAAAGGAATTGCTGACAATACAGTTATAATCTTCTCTTCCGACCAGGGAGGGGCTTTCAAGAACGGACATTTAAGAGGTGGCAAGATAGGAGGAGATGCACTGGCTGAAGGCGGTTCACGCGTACCATTCATCATATACGACCCTACTCATAAGAAAATGATGGGCAAGACTATAACTCAGCCGGTAGAAACAATCGATGTCTACCCTACTCTTGTAGAACTTGCCTCAGGCAAACCATGTAAGGACAAACAGGTAGTAGGAAAGAGCCTCGTCCCAGTTCTAAAGGGTAAGAAACTAAAAGACAGAGACTTGTTTATGTTCCGAAGCTACGAAGACCAGAATGCTGCTATAATAAACGGCGAATGGAAACTGATTAAATACAGAAGCGGAAAGGTGCAGCTCTATAATATCAGCAATGATGAAAGCGAAACCACAAATCTTATCAACGTATATCCGGAAAGGACAAAAGATATGCTTGAAAGACTGAACAAGTGGATAGAAGAAGCTACTCCAAAAGAACTTTTATAACATAAAAAGATACTGGAACCTTTTACTACTTCTATAGCATTAAATATAGGAAACATCTGTTACTATCATAGGTAAAAACTAAGCAGACAGATGTTCCCTATGCTATAAATATTGTAAAACTCAATAAACAATCTAATCCTATACCCTATATGAGAAATACATTTATCTTAACACTTTTACTGTTATTAAACATAGCGAATATCTCAGCAAATATAAAAAACTTGAACAATAACTGGAAATTCTTTTACGGTGACATACCAGAAGCAAAATATGTAGATTTTGATGACTCAGAATGGAAAGACATCCGCATACCTCACGACTGGGCTTTTGAGAACGGATATTCAGCAAATGCCTCACAGAAAGACAAGGGTGGCTACCTTGGAGGCGGTATAGGATGGTATCGCAAAGAGATATATCTGACTGAAAAAGACCTGTCAGATGATTTTATTTTCATAGACTTCGAGGCTTCATACATGAACAATCAGGTATGGATAAACGGTAACTTTGCAGGAGAAAGACCATACGGATACATTCCGTTCTCATTCGATATAAAGAAATACCTTGTGGAAGGCAGAAATATCATCTCAGTAAGAGTAGACAATAGTATGGAACCCAGCGCCCGCTGGTATCATGGCTGCGGAATATATGGAAATGTATCATTAAGAAGCCACAAAAATGCTTTCTTTGAAAAAGATGGAATTTTTATCACTACCCCCTCGAAAGACAAAGTCTGTGTAAACGCAAAAGTTATTTCAGCCGAAAAATCTGCCAACTATTTAGCCAAACTGGAAATTTTTGACAAAGCAGGTAAATGCAAAGCACAATCGGAAACATTAGAGTTTTCCACTAACAACAACAATGCAGAAATCAACTTCAACCTAAAAATCAAAAAGACCGAGTTGTGGTCTCCTGAAAATCCTAACCTATATACATCAAGAATAACACTTACCGACAGAAATAACAATATAATCGAAACGAAAAGTATCGATTTCGGATTCAGATATATAGAATGGAGTCCCAATAAAGGATTTATACTGAACGGAAAACAGTATAAACTTAGAGGCGTATGCGAACATATGGAAGGAGGTCCTACTGGAGCCATTACAACAGAACAACTCATCAGATGGAAAGTTAAACTTCTTAAAGATATGGGATGTAATGCCATCAGAACGGCTCACAACCCTCATCTGCCTATTTTCTATAAAGTTTGCGATGAGCTTGGAATGTTCGTCATGGACGAAATATTCGACGGATGGCACAAAAAAGCAGACTTTGACTATGGATTCCAGGCTTTCGACAATTGGTATGAGAGAGACTTAAGAGATTTCATTAGAAGGGACAGGAATCATCCCTCAGTGTTCCTATATAGTATAGGGAATGAAACCAAAGGCGATGTTGCCAAAAAGATGGTAAAAATATGCCATGAGGAAGATCATACGAGATTAGTCACTTCAGGAGACTCAAACTCTGAAGATATGGATGTATATGGCGTGAACGGATGGAGCGAAAAGAAAACTTTTCTTGAAACATATAAGCCGGGAAATAGAGCATTCATAGGAACAGAAAACCCTCATACATGGCAAGTTAGAGGATATTATAGAACACAGACGTGGTATAGAGACAAGTACCCCAATAAGAAACAAGATCCGATGTTCATACCCAACCTTACGGATAAAGAGATTTTCTCATATGACTGGACATCACCAGACAGAAGAAAGAGTGCAAAACAGATATTCAACTCTTCGTATGATAATGCCACCGTGCGAGTTACAGCCAGACATATCATAGAATCGTTAAGAGACAAAGACTGGTTCTCCGGAAGTTTTAGATGGACTGGTTTTGATTACCTTGGCGAAGCAGGATATGTACATGGAGGATGGCCGTTCAGAGCTTTCCAATCTGGTGCACTTGATTTGGCAGGTTTTCCAAAAGACTTGTACTTTCTCTACCAAAGTGAATGGACAACAAAGGATATGGTTCATATTCTGCCACATTGGACACATCCTAAAATGAAAGAAGGAACAGAAATACCTGTATGGGTGTATACAACAGGCGATGAAGTTGAACTTTTACTCAATGGGAATTCTCTTGGGAAAATAAAAAAAGGGGAAAAATGGAATGAAATGCAATGTGAATTCAGAGTCCCATGGACACCAGGAAAGATTGAAGCAATAGCATACAGAAAGGGAAAAGAAATAGCCAGGACATCGCAAGCCACAGCGGGCACACCTGCTAAAATTGATATTGACATCGAAAACAAGAATCTGAAAGCAGACTGTCAAGATATCAGCATTATATCCATAAGTCAAAAAGACAACAACGGAATATTATACCCGTATGGAGAAAACAGAATACATGCCAATATAAAAGGTGATGCAAGAATCCTATCATTTGAAAGCGGTAACCCTGTTGATACAGAAACAAACTTCATTGCAAAATCAAAAAGATGTTTCTTTGGACTTAACAGGATTTTCATCCAGTCTACAGGTTATAATGAAAATTCGCCCGTTACATTATATCTTGGATGTATATCAGGCGATAAGAAATTATGGGCTTCAGACAAAGTTTCAATTTTATATGAAAGCATCTCATTAAGAGGAAAGAGTCCCCAAGATAATGTTGAGATATATTATACTACAGATGGTAGGAAACCTGACAAGAATTGTAAAAAATACAATGCCCCATTTTCGCTAAAAGAGGCGGCTACAGTTAAAGCTGTTATATATATAAATGGTAAAGATGAAATTTACATGCAGGAAAGTTTTGGTCCAAACGAAGGCTTATATTGGGGAAAGCCAGGAGAACCGGCATGCGAGTTCAATGGAGAACAGGCTGAAACAGCCAGTCTCACTAACTGTGTCAAAACTAAAAAAGATGGCGAAGGGTATTTCGGCGACGGATTTGTTATACCGAAAGCAGGTAAAGGTTCTATCACATGGTATCAGGAAAATGATGGTGGAAAATTCAATGCCAAAATTTCTATAAGATACTCACAGAAAAGTAGCAGCACATATTCATATATGGAGCTGTATAATAACGACAAGCTGTTGGAAAGAATTAAATTTACCGATACAGGAAGTGTTGGTTTCCACTGGCGTGAAATGTCAGTTCCTATAACCATATATTCCGGAGCAAACAATATAACCTTAAAAAGTGTAAGCAATGATGCTACACCAAGTATTGATCAAATAACAATTTTACAATAACAAGCGATGAATAAATTTACATTAATGGTGTTAACAGGCTGCGCACCAATTACAGGAATATCAGCTGCCGAAAAACCAAACCTGGTCATAATCCATACAGACGAGCACAGTTTCAGAACCTTAAGCTGTTATCAGAACCTTATGCCTGAACAAGAAGCTTTTGTTTGGGGAAAAGGATGCAATTCAACAACCCCCAACATAGACAGAATAGCTAATGAAGGAGCTATATGTATGAAATATTACTGTAGTTCGCCGGTGTCGACACCTTCAAGAGCTTCAATGATCACAGGCCTCTACCCCCAAGCCACAGGAGCACCCAAGAACGGAATGTTCCTAAGTGATAAAATACCTACATTTGCATCCATATTAAGCGAAAATGGCTATGTCACATCGTATGTAGGCAAATGGCATCTTGCAGGAGATGAGAATAAATACACGTTCGGCATAAAATATAATGGAGGATTCCAAGACAATACATACATGATGACAGGAGGACACGCTCCTTACTTTCATATAAAAAACGGTAAAGTAGTGGCAGGTATCGGGGATAAAGCTGCCGCAAAACTTCCTGCGAATGAAACAATCCATCTTACAGACTTCTTTACCGACAAGGCACTCGATATACTGGAAAGAGACAAAAACAAACCATTCTGCCTCATGCTGTCCATTCCGGATCCGCATACACCGGACTATGCACGCCCACCATATCACGATATGTACAAAAATCTGAAGCCGGAAATGCCGTTTACGATGAAACCTGAATATGCATCACAAAGACCAAGCTGGGGAAAAGGCAGCGAAAAAGACAAGAACGAGGCAAAGACATTCGATACAAAGGCCCTGAAACAGTATTTTGGTATGGTAAAACACATAGACGACAGTGTAGGCAGGATTCTTAAATTCCTTGAAGACAACGGCTTACTGGACAATACAATAGTGGTATTTACATCCGACCACGGAGATATGTTCTTTGAACATAAAAGAAGGAACAAAGGAGTTCCATACGAAGCCTCGTCTCGCATACCGTTTGTAATAAGATACCCTGGAAAAATCAAGGCGGGAAAAGTCATAAACAAAGCATATGTGAATACAGACTTTGCTCCTACCATACTTTCACTTATGGGTATAAAAACTGACGTAAAATTCCATGGTAAGGATACTTCTGCCGACTTCACAAACAAAGATAAAATTGTAAATGGCAACAGAATAGTACATTTTGCACAATGCGAAGGCTGGTGGGCTGCTGCAACAGACGGCAGATACAAACTGGTAATAGACAAAAAAGAATCGCCATGGCTAATCGACATGAAAGAAGATCCGTTTGAACTTAAGAACTGCTATAATGATGCAGACAAGAAAGCAATAGCACAAAAGATGCAAAGAGAGCTGATGAAACAACTTCAAGAGTTTAAAGGCACGGGACTTAACAAAAAACAAGGATATATACTAAAATAATATGTCATGAACAATAATATAATTAACTTAGGTTATGCACTGACATTCATACCCACACTTTACGGATGCAGTGACAGCACCGGAAAAATTAAAGAAAACACCTCCTCAAAACGCCCTAATATCATACTGTTTGTGACAGACGACCATGGTATGGATGCATTGGGATGCTACGGAAACAACATTATCAAAACTCCTAATATGGACTCGCTTGCCGCTAATGGAGTAAGGTTCACTCAGGCATATTGCACTAGTGCAAGTTCAGCAGCAAGCCGTTCCGTCCTGCTAACAGGTAAATACGGACATGCCATCGGAGCATACGGCCATACACACGACTACCATCATTTCAGTACTTTTAAGGATGTGCGTTCCCTTCCTGTAATCCTTTCAGAGAATGGGTATTTTACAGGTAGAATAGGCAAATATCATGTAGCCCCTGAATCCGTATATCATTTCGATAAAGTATATACAGGCAATCCAAGAAATACTGTAGAAATGGCTGAAAACTGTAAAGAGATCTTCAATTCTGAAAAACCGTTTTTCCTCTATTTCTGTACTGACGACCCACACCGTAGCGGATTTACAGAAAAAGTAGACGACTGGAGTTCGCCCAATCCATTCGGTAACAGAAAAGACGGATACAAAGGATGTTCCAATATAGTATATTCGCCGGACAGTGTCATTGTTCCTTCATTCCTCCCTGACAACAAAGAAACGAGAGAAGAAATTGCACAATATTATCAATCAGTTTCCAGAGTTGACCAGGGAATGGGTAAACTTCTCTCATATCTGAAAGAATCAGGAAAAGCTGACAATACTATAATTATATATATTTCAGATAATGGCATGGCTTTCCCTGGAGCAAAAACTACTGTGTATGAGCCAGGGCTAAAGTTACCTTGTATCATTAGCTCACCATTCATTAAGTCAAAAGGAATTACAAATGGTGCAATGATTTCATGGGTCGACATGACCCCTACCATACTCGACATGGCAGGTATAAACACCAAAGATGAAGGATTCATGGGACGCTCCTTCCTACCGGTTATAGAGAGTGAATCTCACGAAGGATGGAACAGGATTTTCGCTTCACATACATTCCATGAAATCACAATGTATTATCCAATGAGGGTAATGAGAAAAGGTGACTATAAAATAATATGGAACATAGCTCATTCGTTGGAATATCCGTTTGCATCTGATTTATGGATTTCGTCAACATGGCAAAGCATTTACAGAAACAATTTGACACACTTCGGTAAACGCACTACTGACTCCTATCTTCACAGACCAGAATTCGAGCTTTATAATCTTAAAGAAGACCCTGATGAAATAAACAATCTGGCTTTGAAAAAAGACTATACAGACATACTCGAACAAATGAAAAAAGAGCTGAAAGAGTGGCAGTTGAAGACTAAAGATCCTTGGTACATAATGTGGAATCACGATGCTTCACTTCAGGGAGCCGGAGAAAAATTATAATAATAAATTTACAAAATGAATATGAAACTACTACTTTCCTTGACATTAATTCTCATGGGGGCACTGTTAAAAGCAGCCCCCTCTACAGAAACTAAAATAAGAGTTACAGAAGATTTCAACATGGGATGGAAATTCTTATTAGGAGACAGCCCTGAAAGAAGAGAAATCAACTATGATGACTCACAATGGAGAACTCTTAATCTGCCACACGACTGGAGCATTGAGGGAGACTATACACCGGATTTCCCTGCCGGAAAAAACAACGGTTTCTTCCCCGAGGGATTAGGATGGTACAGAAAAACCTTCACTGTCGCCAAAGAAGATTTAAACAAACAGTTTGTAATTCAGTTCGACGGTGTATTTATGAATTCCGAAGTGTGGATTAATGGCTGCTACCTTGGAAGACGACCATACGGATACTCAACATTCAGATATGACCTTACTGATAAACTCAAGTTTGGAGGAGAAAACGTAATAGCTGTAAGGGTTGATAACAGTAATCCCGGAGCAGACAGATGGTATCACGGGTCAGGAATATACAGAAACGTTCATCTGATAAAAACAAACTATGTTCATTTCCGCCATAATGGAGGTATCTATATTACCACTCCTATAGCAGAAAAACATACAGCCACAATAAAAGCGAATTATGAAATCATGGGCACATTCTTCGATAAGAATGAAATAAAACTATTTAAGAAAAACAGATGGCTGCGTGAAGAGAACAAATGGAAGAATGCTCCAAGAAAACATGACTGTATTATCCGTACTATAATTTACGACCATAAAGGAAAAGAAGTGGCAAGAACAGAAAACAATCATGTCATCGAAAACTACGAAACGAACTATAAAGCGACACAAACCGTTACTTTCAATAATCCAAATCTGTGGAGCGACAAAACACCATATCTCTATACTGTAAAAAGTGAGATAGAATACAATGGCAAACTTTTGGACGATGCAGTTACGGAGATAGGTATCCGAAAAATCGATTTCGTACCCGGAGCAGGACTCTTTGTCAATGGTGTTGAAACAAAGTTGAAAGGTGTTTGTCTCCATCATGAGGCTGGCAGTCTTGGTGCTGCAGTACCCAGAAAAGTCTGGATATATCGTCTGAGTAAATTAAAAGAAATGGGATGTAATGCTTTAAGGACATCACATAACCCTTTCGAACCAGCCTTCTATGAAGTATGCGACAGTATGGGATTTTATGTAATGGACGAAGCTTTCGACGAATGGACTACCGGATGGAACGTAAACTGGACAGAAAATCCTACCGGTAAAGCCATGAACGGTTACAACCATCTCTACAACGAATGGTGGCGTACCGATTTGGCAGATATGATAAAAAGAGACAGAAATCATCCATCAGTAATAATCTGGGGAGTAGGAAATGAGATTCCAGATTACAGGCACTATAAACACGCAGGAGAAACGATAGCACCAATGTTGGCTTTATGCAAGGAATTAGACCCAACCAGACCATCATGTGTAGGCGACAACAATTGTAAACTTACAGATAAGAATGGAGTAACAGAACAATTGCCTATTATGGGATTCAATTACATAGAACGCGATTTTGGCAGCAAGGACATGTACAGACCCATGCACGAAAAATACCCTGAGAAACTGTGCTTTGGAAGTGAAGTCAACAAAGAACTCTGCTACCATATAGCAATGAGAGACAACCCTTACGTAATAGGAGGATTCATCTGGACAGGTATAGATTACCTAGGAGAAACCAAAGAACTTGGAAGAAGAGGATGGAACTCATCACTACTGGATCTTACATTAAACAAGAAATACGAAGGAGCTCTGTACGAAGCTTGTTGGACTGAAGAACCAAGGATTTTCATCACTTCTTGCGATGTCTCAGCATCAGGACCTATGGAATACACTACATACGGACAGGCTGGCGAACGTGTCGTATTAAGCAAAGAAAGGTTGTTTAGCTGGAATAAAAGAGAAGGCGAGAAAACTTTTGCCACAGTATACAACAACTGTGATGAAATAGAACTCAAGCTAAACGGCAAGTCTTTAGGAAGAAAGGAAACAGGAAAGGACACTTATTATGCAGAGTTTGAGGTCTCATACAAACCCGGCAAACTTGAAGCTATAGGCTACCGCAACGGAAAGAAAGTCGGTACATGCAAACTTGAAACAACAGGATCTGTTTCTAAGATTCAGGCCAATCCGGTATGGAAAGAAATGTCAAGAGACGGAAAAGATATTAATATAATAGAGATAAGGCTAACAGACGATAAAGGCAGGACTGTCCCAGAGGCTGAAAATGAGATCATCGTTTCCGTAACGGGTGGAGCAAAACTTATTGGTATAGACTCGCCTAATTTGTATTATACAGGAAATTTCAAGACAGACCGTCGAAAGGCACAAAACGGTACATTGCTTGTCACTGTGCAGTCAAACGGCAAAAACGAAAAAACCGTCATTAATCTATCATCAAAGGGAATAAAAGATACCACAATCAGTTTCTAAGCTGACCATAATAAGAGTGTCATGAATCATTAAATCATGACACTTTTTTTAATGGCTATCTGTCAGTTCTGAAAGATGACATTGGCATCCCATTTCCCCCTTTCTGAAATACTAGACACATAGATTTTATCACTCCATGAAGTTTTAATCTAAAAAGGAGGTTCACCTTTAATAGTTTGAATAAATGATTTCACTTTTATTATTTCTTCCTTTGTCCCTACAACAATAAATGATATACCTCCTTCTCTTCCAGACAATCCACCAAGGCCGTATAAAAAGACCTTTACATTTGCATACTGTTGAATAGCCTCTATCTCTGTAAAAATCATTCCGGTTTTAAATAAATAAAGTTTAGGTATAGAACCTAATCTTTCATTATTAGCATTTAAAACATTTTCAGAATCTTCCAAGTTTAGAGAGGTTTCTTTCTCAAGACCGATAGGAATTACCAATTTGGCTTTATTCTCACCTACATATGGCAGAAACTTATGAGTTGTACCGCCATCATATGCACCTATACAGACAGCAGCCTGTTTTCTAGAATAATTTAAAAGATTACCACCCTTTAACACCAAATCTCCGGGTTTCAATAACCTTAGAGCTTCAGAATAACTTATATCAATAAGTTTTCCATTCTCAAATACTATTTCTTTAATATGGTTCTTCTTAATATTTAGTGCTTCTTTTCCTGCAGGAATAAAATGTCCAAGAAGGAAACTGCCATGTTCTATTGTTTTCTTCATCAACTCCTCTGCAATATATGAATTAGTAGAACCTTTTGTTATTATAATCATACCTTTTTGTAATTTATCTTTTACTAAAGGCATATTGATTATTCCTTTTGCTATAAGACGTTTACTCTCACTGACAGTAAGGTTAACATCCAGAAACACATCATTATCAGAAACTAAAAAAGATTTATTCTTTACACTCATAATACTTCCATTTAAAATCCAAACAAAGTTGGATAATTCATTAATAATTAACTTTAGTTTTATATCTTTGTATCAGGATGTTAATAGGAAGTAGGCTCTGCTGAGGAGCAACCTACCAGCAATAAACATCCTGACGGTACGCAGTAATGCTACTTGGGGAGGCGGTAACACGCCTCTCTTTTTGTATTACTGATATCGTCTGATATGGCTAAGAAAACCTAACCATAATCCTATGGTAAAACAAACTTTCCACAGCAGACACCACATAAGGGCTTTAAATGTCATTCCTAAAGATACTTATTTTTTAGGATATATCAAAGCCTCGGCTTGGGAAAGTCGAGGCTTTGTGATAACAAAAAGAGGATGTATCATTTTGACACACCCTCATACATTACACATAAAATAATATATAGATTAACCCGTTGGCGGAATTAAATCAGCGCATATTTAACTTTGCCAATGGGTTTGTTGTTTTTATAGTTGATGTATTGTAGGATTGTAAGTGCGCTAATCTTCCCTATAATTCGGGCAAACAATCCATCTGTATCTTTGGCGTAATTTCTTATAATCATAAACTGGTCACATAGCTGTGAGAATAGGGTTTCAATTCTTTTTCTTGCTTTGGCAAACCCGGGGAATACAGGTTTCCAATCTTTCTGGTTAGCTCTGTATGGAACTTCCAGCCTGATATTTGCTGTTTCAAACAAATCCAATTGTACACTGGCACTTAAATACCCTTTGTCACCTATAAAAGTACTGTTGCAATATTCCACCTTGACATCATTCAAATAATGAATGTCAGGTACACTTGCCTTGGTAAGATCAAAAGAATGGATTACTCCACTTAAACCACAGACTGCATGCAGCTTATATCCGTAATAATATATTCCTTGTGAGGCACAGTATCCGATTGACGGCGCTTTCTCAAAATTATTCTTTCCCATACTACAGCGTTTTGCACGTGCAAAACGACAGACCTCTATAGGTTTTGAATCAATACAGAAATAGTCTTCACCACCGTCTATATCCTTAACAAGCCTTTCCCTGATTGCATTACAAAGAGATGAGGTTATCTTACGCCTGTCATTGTATTGTCTGCGCGAGATGAGATTGGGAATTTCCTTTCTATAATCCTGCAATTTAGAAAACAGCAAGGATTCACTGTCAATTCCCATTGCTTCTGAAGTCATATTTAATGCAATTACTTCAAGATCGGAGAATCGTGGAACAACACCTCTTCTGGGAATATTACCTGATTCATTTACTAAATTACCTGCAACTTGCTTGCATATGTTCAGGAATTTTGCGAATATTGCATATAGGTTGTGCATAGCTTTATTGTAAATTAATAGTTTGGTCACTTCTAATTTACTAATAACCAGCGATATGTACAACCTTTTATACATATTTATTTTATCAATTTAATTCCGCCAACGGGTATAGATTATTATTTATTGAATGAATCTATTTTCAGAGTCCAAGTTTTACTATCACCATTTGCCGCTGTAACTTTATAACTCATTTCATTCTGTGTACTAAAATCCTGTATCTCTCCTAGTTTAGGAGAATCACCAACTGGCGCTATAACTGCAGCAGTAGATATATCACAGTAACCTACCAAATTTGATAAAGAGACACCGTCCCTAATTTCTTTAGGAAAATCATCATCAGCCTTTGGAACTGTAATATCACAAGTTACAATAAGATTCTCTTTATCTATTATGGTCTTAACAGTCATTTGTTCTACACACATTCTGTTCTTGGCATCATCAAACCAACGATATTCAAACTTGAAATTAGTAATATCAGCATCCTCATATGCAGGAAGCTCTTCTAAACCCGCCTTCAGACATGAAGAAATCATTGTCATCAGAAATAAGGAAAGCAATACATTATATATTTTTTTCATAATCTACAATTTTAATTAGTTCCAACCAGGATTTTGATCATTTGCAAGATTCTTGTTTAGTTCCATTTCTTTCTTAGGAATAGGGAACAAATATCTCTTAGCTGAAAAAGCACGAGAATTCAGTCCATGTACATCTGGTACATCAATCATCTCATACGAATGCCCATCAGCAGCAATTTCCAATGTTTGGAATGCATGATTCAATTCAGGAATAACTTCCAAACCATCAGCTTTACCCCAGCGAATCAAAGACCAATATCTGTCACCTTCAAAAAAGAGTTCAACTCTTCTTTCAGATTTATATGCCTTCCAGGCATCATCAAGAGTCATAGCAGCAGCTGTATGAGCTGGAAGACCTCCGTGTAAAGTACGGGTCTTATTAATATACTCAATAGCCTTATCTTTTTCATTCAACCTTAGGCACGCTTCTGCATAATTCAAATAAGACCTTCCTAATCTCAAAATTACATGATGATAGTCAGTATAGTTTTGAGCGAATATAGGCTCCTTCTCATATAAGGTCTTTCTTACAAAATACCCGGTTCTGGTAGAAAGCTTTGAAGCCTTATTTAAGGATTTTCTATGCATATTACCTGTAATTCTTGTTACAACCAAATTTTCATAAATATAAGTAGAATCATAAGCTATTGATGCATAAAAACGTTGGTCACGATGTTTATATAAATGATCTGAAACCCAATATGTGCCCGGATTATTAATATAATCCTCATAATACGAAGTCTCATTCCACTTCTTGGCCTTACCGTCACGGTCTATTACCTCATATTCATCAACCAAATCCTGTGAAGGCCACCTGTTTCCCCAACCCAAAAAATTCTGTTTAAGCTTAGGCCATGCAAAGTCATGCAACACAT
This sequence comes from Bacteroides sp. MSK.18.37, assembly GCF_019129155.2. Taxonomy (NCBI): domain Bacteria; kingdom Pseudomonadati; phylum Bacteroidota; class Bacteroidia; order Bacteroidales; family Bacteroidaceae; genus Bacteroides; species Bacteroides sp. MSK.18.37. The sequence goes on from NZ_JAHOIB020000001.1 coordinate 242,850, forward strand.
TAGTCTCTGCATTTGGTGTAAATTGTTGCATTGGAGTATCCTTATATTGTGTAACTGATTTATTTCTCCACAAAGCAAAGATAATTTCCTTAGAATTTGAAGCATAATCATAATCATTGAACATCTTTTTATAGTCACTATCCAATGAATAACCTAATTTGAACAACTCCTCGCTGCTGGTTTTAACTTCCTTGTAATAGTCTTCTTTTCCTGTTTCAATATAAGAAGCTCCATGAAGAGCGACCTCAGCTTTTAGTGCCAGCGCTGCACCTTTGGTAAAGTATCCATTCTCTGCATTCTCAGGCAAGCCGGAAGCAGCATCCTTCAAGTCTTTAAGTATAAAATCATAAGTTTCCTTTATGGTCTTACTTCTCCCTAATTGCAGTTCGTCTTCTGGTGTAAGAACCTTATCAATTAAAACAAACTTTCCAAATAACCGAGCTTTATTGAAATATATCATAGCCCTAAGCATTTTTCCTTCTGCTATCATTTCTTTCTTTATATTATCAGGAAAGTCAGATTTACCGACATTCTCTATAATCAGATTAGCCTGCCTGATAAGAGGAAAGGCAGTAGACCAACGATAATCCTTATCCGGAGTCATCTGATCCTTTATTATAGTCACCACATTATTAGTTGAGATTATAATATTATCAGAATAATCATCATTAGCAGCACCATAATAAGCATCCAACTCCAAAGGAGTGTAAATATATTCTTTAACTATATCTTTATATGCATTGTTTATAACACCCTCAACAAGTTTATAATCACTCCAAATCAAATCATCTGAATAACTATCAAGGGGTTTTGTATTCAATAAATCATCACAAGAAGACATTGCCATAACAATAGCAAAACCCGATATTAATATCTTAAACTTATTCATATCTTTAATTTTTAAAATTCAACATTTAGTCCTAAAGAGTATGTCCTGAAGACAGGATATGAAGCACCAGATATAGAACGAAGATTTTTCTCAATCTTATCTGGCTCTATCATCTTCGCTTCAGGATCAGTGAAATCCAGAACGTCTGATACTGTAAATAAATTAGTTCCGCTCAATGTAATCCTACAACCTTGAATAAAATTACAGTTCTTAAGCAAATCACGTTTTAAATTATAGCTTATCTGTAAATTCTTCAATCGGAAATATTTGGCATTCATATTAAAGAAATCAGTAACAAGAGCATTGTTTTCACCATTCGGGTAACCAGCTTTTGTTACTCGGGGGAATCTTGCATCCGTATTTTCAGGCGTCCAATAATCAGCCTGGAACTTTGTAATAACACTTGCATAATCACCACGTTGCATCTGTTGTCCCATTGCTATATATCTGTCACCTGTTCCCTGGAATAAAGCTGAAAGCGACCATCCTTTATATTCTACTCTAAAATCAAAACCATAATTCAAATGAGGCATAGAAGGTTGTCCTACCCTACGCATATCATTTGAGTCTATTTTACCGTCCCCATTTGCATCAATATATTTTATGTCACCCATTGAAGTTTCTGTAGAAGGCAATGGTCTAGGAGAATTCAATATCTGCTCCTTATTCTGGAACAATCCGTCACTTAAATACATCGAATAAAAGTAATCCTTTTCATGAGTCTGCCTTGTATAAGGATTCTTCAATGTAGCCAGGTCTTCAGAATCCAGCTGTTCCCATAACTGGTTGTAATAGGAGATGTTTCCACCGATTTCATAGTACCAGTTTCCACGTTTTTCCTTATATCTTAAGTTCAGTTCAAAACCGGCACGACGATGCTTTGAGCCAGAAGTAATTTCAGGAAGTGGTTTTCCTAACGTAGTAGCATAAATATTATTAGGACTCATCAGATATCCTGACGTTTTATAATAGAAATAGTCTAAAGAACCTTCAAGTCTGTTGTTCAAGGAAGCAAAATCAAAGCCAACATTAAATGACTTTCTGGTATACCATGTCAAAGCCAACGGATTAACAAGATTTCCTTCAGAGAAAGTGACATTCAATATATTACCTGCATTATAATATTCCTTCATTGCACCCTGATTATACAATGCCATATACCCAAATCGGGTAACGCCGTCCGAGATACCTGTCTCTCCATAAGATGCTCTAAGTTTTAGACTGTTTAGAATATTCTTATCATTAAGCTTCTGCATAAAGTTTTCATCCGAAATCATCCAAACTGCTGATACAGCAGGGAAAAATCCCCATCTTTTGTCAGGATGAAAATTGTCATTACCATCATAACGTCCACTGAATTCAATAATATATTTTGAAAGATAGTCATATTTAAGACGACCTACATAACCCATACTGGCAGATTCAGCAGCCGACCCATCATTTGTCAGTCCATCTACAGATCCGGCAAACAGCTGATCCATTGATGTAGATATATAATTTTTTCTACCTGCACTAACAAATTCAGAAAAACCTTTTCGCTGGGTATATACAAAAGTTGCATCTAACGTATGTTTTCCGAAAGTCTTAAGATAGGCAGCTTTAAACTCCATATCAAAGATCCTGCTATAACCGGATTTTACATCCATAGAGGGTTTTACACTTGACTGATATAAAGAACCGTCAAGCTCGTATTGCTTAGCCGTAGCATTCCATGATTTTTCAAAATAATCTATATCATTATAGTTTACCATTCCTGAGAAAGACAAGCCATCTACCCATTTAGGTTTCCAGGTTGCAGATATCTGGCCATTCAGATATTTTTTTCTTTTCTTTATATAACCGGAATCCTTGTCAAACCTAACCAAAGGATTTTCATTGCCGGCAGCAAGTGTTCCATCCGGATTATAACCAGGTACATATGGTCTAGTATTATATAACAATTGGAACCAACTGCCATCATAAGGCTCTCTAGTATTCTGAATACTTCCATTAAGGGCTGTATTTATTTCCAGACCGATATTTTCAAACTTTGTAGTTACATTACTTCTTAAAGTAGTTCTATCAAGATTAGAAGCGTCAGACTTTAATATACCTTCCTGTCCCATGTATCCTAAAGACACATAATAATTGGTATGCTCACTTCCTCCGCCTACAGATAACGTATGTTTTTGTTCCGGCGACAAATTCTTCAGTACCAAATCCTGCCAATTGTTGTTGGGATAATCAGGATCTTTACCAATCAAAGCCATCTGTTCCGGTGTCCAGAATGGTTCGCTTCCCTCATTGAGATATACCTGATTAGCCATTTCTGCAAATTCATAAGTATCAAGAGGAGCTGGCAAAACAGTAGGCTGACTCAATTGCAGATTCATTGAATACCTCACTTTTGGAGTTCCGGTTTTACCTTTCTTGGTCTGTACAAGCACAATACCGTTACCTGCCTTAGAACCATAAACGGCAGTAGCAGAAGCATCCTTCAAGAACGACATAGATTCGATATCTTCAGGATTTAAGGTTGAAAATACGAAAGCATCAGAAATAACACCATCGATTACAAACAATGGCGTCTCTCCACCACGAATGGATATTGATGGCATTTCCCCCAAAGCTCCTCCAGAACTATTTACAATAAGACCAGGAACCTGACCTTGAAGAGCTTGTGTAACATTCGGGAAAGGTGTTGATTCGAGTTTTTCTGCATTTAGGCTTGAAACAGAGCCAGTCAATTTTCTTTTAGTTGTAGTACCATATCCTATTACAACCACTTCATCAAGAACCTCTGTATCTTCTTTAAGTACAATTGACAACTCTTTACCTCCAACTGCAGCAAACTGTTGAGACTTGTAGCCCACATAAGAGACCTGCAATACAGAGTTTTCTGATGCAGTAAAAGTAAAATTTCCATCAAAATCTGTTATTGTTCCGTTAGAAGTTCCTTTTTCTATTACAGAAGCTCCTATAACAGGCATGTTTTGAGAATCAAGGATTTTTCCTTTTACAGTAACTTTCTTTGCAGACGAAGACTGATTTTTTCTGGATATGACAATCATCTTATCACGAATCTCCCAGGTGAGATTAGGATCCAGAACTTTTGACAAGGCATCTGTAACAGAAGCATTGGTCAAGGTAATTGTCACCTTCTTACTTTCATTTACTTCGTCCGTTTTGTAAATGACAGACATTCCTGTTTGAGTTTCAATTTCCTTTAAAACAGTCTTAAAAGACTGATTTGTAAAGGTCTTACTTACTGTTTGCGCATCAATACTAAGAGTTGCACAACCTATGGATGCTCCTAACAGTAATCTTAAAAGACATGTTCGGTTAAACATAGTGATTAAATTTTAGAATTTAGAAAAATATATTACATATCTCTAGCTATTTAATTATTATTCTATCTTTATCAATAGTATACTCAAACGGTATAATTAATTGCAAACCATCCAGAACTTGCACTAGTGTTTCATTATTTTTCAAAGAAATTCTGAACGTATGACATTTTATTTCATTGTTTTCAATACACACCTCTACACCATACTTTCTTGAAAGCTTCGCAGCAAAGTCCGCTAAAGTAATTTTTTCATATTCTATCCTGCCATCAATCCAGGCATTTGAATCATCAACATCCGACCTAAAACTTTCAACAGTTCCTTTATTCTTATTTATACATACACCTTCTCCAGGTGATACTTCATACAACTCATCTTTATAATCTATTTCAATCTTACCTTCAATAAGACTTGTCAAGGAAGTTGCATCAATATCGTACGCACATACATTAAATTTAGTTCCCTTTACTATTATATCGTATGCCGACGTTGAAACTGTAAATGGTACACCATTTCTGGATGTAACCTCAAAATACCCCTCGCCATCCAACACAACATTACGCTTTTTATCAGAGAAATTATTCGGGTATTTCAAAGTTGACCCACCATTCAACCACACCATAGTTCCGTCCGGTAGAACCAACTTCGACTTTTGACCTGAAGGTACTTCACTTACAAAATATAAGTCATTGCTTTTTCCGGTAAATCTATCATACAAGTAAACAGACAATGATATTATAATCATGATAGAAGCTGCTACCGACAACCATCCCGAATTCAACTTTCTATTCCTGTCATGAGATAAAGATATTCTAGAAGTATTCATCCGCGTTTGTAGTCTCGCCCATTTATCTGCCATCTCATATTCATTAATATATCCACTTATCCATTCACTTTCCCATTGACGGAACAGTTTCATATTCTCATTACTATCATTTATAAAATCAAACAAGACCTTTTCATCTTCAAGAGAAATTTTACCTTGAAAATACAAAAAAGCTGTTGATTTTATCTCTTCCATATTTTTCATATCATTAGTCTTTCTACTGATAAAACAATTCTATCCATTCTTACCCTACCTATTTTTATAAGTTTTTTTTCTTTTAGGATAAGAAAAACAGAGATACTATTATAAAATACTTAGTATCAAGAGATTGGTTCTCTAAGTAAGATGAAATTATTTTCAAAGATTTTGTAATATGTTTCTCTACTGCTTTAGTAGTAATATTAAGTCTATCAGCGATTTCATTATTTTTAAGTCCTCTAAACCTGCTTAAAACAAACACCTGCCTAGTTCTATCTGACAATAATGATATAGCTTTTGATATTTGTATCTTAAGCTCTTTTTGGAAAAGTATCTCATCCGGCGAAAGTTGCATATCCAATGAATACAGTTTCTCCTCTCCTCCTATATCAAATACATAATCAACAGAAATATTCTCAATCAAAGAGTTATGTTTTATATAGTTCAAACAAGCATTTCTAACCATACAAAACAATAAAGAAGATAACGAAATATATCTGATACTACTCTTTCTTTCCCAAAAAGAGATAAAGCAATCCTGAAGGATATCTTCAGCTATATCCTCATCATTTACATACCTCACTGCATATCTGAGAAGTCTTGGATAGAACTTAAAGAAAAGTTGCCTGAAAGCCTCTTCATTACCTTCTTTTACCATTTTAAGAAGTTCATTATCTGAATAAGGAATTGTGTCAATCATAATATAATAAGGTTTATATATTTATTATCGTTGAAACGGGGAAGTAAGGTATATGGACAATATCAGACCAATCAACTCTATACACCACATTGACTATATTATAATATATTTCTCTATCAGTATTTGCAGCCTATGAAAGTCTAAGTCTTTCTTCTGGGATATTTACGTTATTCACAGTTACAAAACCGACTTACTATGATATGTATATATGTTAATATAATAATTTTATTAATTGATATTATCCCTACTATTAGACATATACTATTAGTAGGGATAAAATATAGATAATCAGAGTTTTACACTAATTACCATCCTGGGTTTTGGAAATCAATATTTAATCTTTCATATTTGAGTTCTTCTTCCAATGGAATAGGCCAAATACGATATTTGTCATCTACTACATCTCTCTTTTGAACAACAAATCTATTATAAGTTAGGTTTCCATCATCATTCTTTTCAATCTTCATACCTGTAACCACACCTTCATATTTATCGTTCAACTTCCAACGTCTGAGGTCGAAATAACGGTGTTCCTCAAAAGCAAATTCTACACGACGTTCATTACGTAATCTTAAACGCAGCTCATCTGTATCCATTGTACCTTTAACAAGGTTAGGCATTTTTGCACGAGTTCTGACAACGTTGATAGCATCATAGACTTCATCACATGCTCCCTTATATTCCAACATTGCTTCAGCATAATTTAAATACATTTCTGCAAGTCTATAATATGACCAATATCCGTTAAGATCCTGATTTTTATTGGTTTTCCAATGCATGAACTTTCTTAGATAATATCCTGTCCTTGTATATTGCTCGCTTACAGAGGAAATTCCACAATTACCATCAACAAAAGTTTCTACCACTTGAGTATTATTTTCCTGATTATGGAATATACCATTATAATATATGGTTGATTTTAATCTCAAATCTCTATTTTCGTAAGGATTATTCGGATCATATTTACCACCATTTTCCTTTAAAGCTTCAGGATTATAGTTAGGAATTAAATGATCTTCATCCAAATATGGCTTTTCAAGATTTAATATTGGAACGCCATCAATTGTTTCATATGCATCTACCAATTCCTGAGAAGGTGAAATACCACTATTTACAACACCTGCATCCTTAAAAATAGGCAATCCATATTGTGCCCAAAGAGTTTTTATATTATTCTTTGACACATAAATTCCCTCAGTATTAATAGGTTTAGTTCCTACACCAACCCCTTGAAGGAAATAATCTTGATAAGAGCCATACGCTTTTTTATTGACCAATTTAGCAGGTGCTGGATTATAAATACCGTATCTACTCTCTTCCAACAACTTATCAAGCGATTCCTTGGTTATTTCTGCAGCCTCTTTCCAATGATTTTCACCGTTACACCACAAAGGACTTGCAGCATACAATATTGCTTGAGATTTTATAGCATAGGCTATACCTCGTGTCATTGAACCATTTTCAGTTCCATTTTCTACTCTCCACAATAATTCAGGCTCGCTCAACGCCATATCACAATCGGCAATTATATCCTTTACACATTGATAAAAAGATGGTCTTTCAACTTTTGAATAATCATAGTCTTCTGTATTTGAGGTCCTTATTATAGGCAACGGGCCATAATGTTTAATTAATTCCCATGCATAATAAGCACGTAATAAGTATGCCTCTCCTTTCCATCTACTACGATATGCTGGTATAGTAAAAACAGGAACTTTATCAACATTTTCTATAAATACATTACAATGATATATACCTTCATAAAGGTCTTTATATAGGTTAGTATTCATCATATTGTTTGATGAACTCATAGAACCCAAATAATAAGAATAAGCTTTAGAACCCTTCACATCATTAGCATCCTGCGCCTCATCAGTAAAACTTGCAATAAAAGTACCACCGGCGCTATATCTGCCATAACCCGGCATTTTCTTGTAACATGTATTAAGATATTGTGCAGTCATATTATAATCAGAAAAAATTTCGTCATAATTTTTTCTGTCATCAGCATCGTACTCGAAAACACTTTCACACGAAGAACTCAATAATATTGTCACTCCTAATGTTATTATATTAATTATTTTCATAAGTAATTAATTTAAAAGTTTAAGTTTAAACCTACAGTCCAATACTGAGAAGTTGGGAAATTGGATACCTTTCCACCTTCAACATCTATATCATTGGTTTTCATATGATCCCAAGTTAAAAGATTCATACCACTGATATAAAATCTTAATTGGTTAATATGCATCTTCTTCATAAAAGCTTTATCCTTCATTGTATAACCAATTTCTACGTTCTTAAGTCTGGCGAAGCCTTTATTCTGATAATAATAGTTATTGTTCTTTTGGCTGGAACTTCCTTGTTTTGTCAGAGCAGGAGCCAGTATCACCTCGCCATTAGCATACCTTTCAGATGTCCAGGCTTTTAAGTGATGTTCAAAGAAAGTACCGTTATTATATGTTTCATAATATCCTATTCCATTGTTGAAACCACCGAACTTGCCCAATCCTTGGAATAAAACAGAAACGTCCCATGATCTCCACTTAAGGAACAATTCTGCCCCCCAAGCAATCTGAGGTATTGTTGACTCGCCAATAGGAACTATATCTTTCTCATCAATTATATTATCACTATTTTGGTCTATATATATAAAATCACCAGGTCTTGGAGATTTACCGACATAAGTAAGTCCTGATTTGTCAATTTCTTCCTGACTGTTAAAATATCCGTTACCATTAGAATAATCAATTTCATATCCCCAAGTCTGACCTATTCTATATCCTGTCTGCCTATATTTATATGCATAATCGTCTGCTTTAGGCAATTCTCCAATTTCAATAATTTCATTCTTGTTAAATGCGAAATTAGAACTTAAGCCAAGAGAAAAATCTTTATTAATCTGCTTGAAATAACCCAGAGACAAATCAACTCCGGAATTATGAATCTCACTAAGATTTATCTTGCTTAAATAATCAGAAGAAAGTCCGTTCAACAATGGAGTGATATTATCATCAACCAATATGCTTGTTCTTCTGTCATTATAATATTCAACACCAACAGACAACTGATTAAATAAGCTGAAATCTACACCTACATTGAATATCTTTGATTTTTCCCAAGTCAAATTCGGATTACCCAATCTTATTATATCTATAGGTTTGGATAAATAATTTATTCCTCCATTACTTGCTGCACTAGCCAGATAATCTCTATAAAGGAACCTGTCATCACCAAAATTATCATTACCAACAAGTCCATAAGAAGTATGGAACTTTAAGTAAGACAATACTCTATTGTTCTTCAAGGCATCCAGATTAGTTGCGACAAAAGCTAAAGAACCGGAAGGGAAGAAACCATACCTGTTTCCTTTCGAGAATTGTTCAGAACCTTGATATCCTGCTGTAAAATCAGCAAAAATCAGATTATCATAACCATATGACAAACGACCTCCATATGTCATTCTCAATACAGGCTGTACTCCCTGAATTTTATTTGCATTATAGTACTGTTGAGACAAAAACAAATTTACTCCCAATTTATGTCTGTTGAAAGATCTGTTATAGTCAATATTCCAATCATATTGTGACCTGATAGAACTTTGTGTTGATTTTGAGAAAAGAAGAGGTTCCTTTTCTGTAGTGCCATATTGATAAAACAATAATTCATTTGTATTTGTCAAATCCCTTGTCCAGCGCTCATAGTCAGTATTTCCCTTATTTTGAGATGTAGTATTATTGAAATAAATAATATTACCTGATGTTTTAAGACCTGGAGTTATGAATTTTAAGTCAAATTCCAAACCAATGTTAGTCGACAAATTATAGTCTGTTCCTTTAACATATCCTGATCTGTTCAGCCTACCAAATGTAGGATTTGTATTCTCAGGAGTTACTACAACCTTTCCATCCGGTGTCAACGGACCATATATGACGGGAGACATATCAAATATAGAACTCATAACACCTCCGGTTCCATCTGTAGCATTCGGTGACAATTCTTTATTTATTCGCGCTGCAATATTCACATATCCCTTGATATAGTCATTTATCAGGAAATCCACATTCGATCTGAAGTCAAATCTGTTAAGACCGTAAGTTTTCAATGCATCAGCGGTCTTGAATGGAGAATCCTGATGCATATATCCTAAACTTGCATAATATTTGACATATTTAGTTCCACCATGAGCACTGGTATAAATATTCTGAGTCTGTACAACATCCTTCATAAACATATCATACCAATTATTATTTGGATACAGATTCCTATCAGTTCCATTATAATAATTATCTATTTCATCTTGTGAATATATATAGTAATCACCAAAACCGTCATTTTTCCAAGCCTGATTAATCATTGTTGCATAATCACCTGAAGATATCATCTTTGGTCTTACTATTGCATTCTGTAACGTATAGTTCACGTCTACGTTAATAGAGGGAGCAGAAACTCCTCCACGCTTTGTCTTTACGTATATTATACCGGCAGCAGCCTGCATACCATACAAGACAGATGACGATGCATCCTTCATAATAGTGACACTTTCGACATCATTGACGTTAACATTATCAAGACTTCCTATCATTCCGTCAATAAGGATCAAAGTAGCTCTACCATTAACTGTAGAAGCTCCCCTTATATTCAATGAATATGTTTCTTTACTAGGCTCATTACCGGTTGTCTTTACATATAATCCGGGAACTCTACCTGCTAATGCTGCCGCCAAATGATGATTATGAGTTTTTCTCAACTCATCACCGGTTATGACAATAGCAGAACCTCCTACAGAATATGAAGGACGGACATCTTTAATTAAATTTACTTCCTGGTACTTATTGCTGACGTCTCTATCGAGCTTTACATACAAATTCAGTTTGTCATTAATTTTAATCTTTTTAGTAGAATATCCTACGTACTCTACCAACAAATATTTTGTACCGTTAGACAATTCTGCACTAAACTCACCATTCGCATCAGTAATTATATTATCGTCTTCACCTACTAATCTAACTATAGCTCCAGGAAGTCTGTCTCCAGAATCATTACATACATATCCCTTTATGGAACGAGACTGAGCATTTATCAAGTTTAAGTTCATCATCAATATTACAGACAATGCGAAAAACTTACTTATATAGTATTTTCTCATGATATCCAATATTTTTTGTTTTATAAATGAAATTTAATCCCAACCTGGGTTTTGCCAGTTTACTCCTGTAACTGCTTCAAGTCTGTTTGCTTCGTCTAATTCTAAACCGTGAAGCAAATACTTACTTTTATAAGTTTCTCTTGTCCATGGTGTTCCTACAAAAGAGTCTGTCTTCTTATCGTAAGATTGACCTATCGGACATCTATGGTACTCATAAGTATTACCTACCTTCTCTATCCACATCGCAGTTAGATGCTTTCCACCATACTTCATCTCCTCACCAGGTTTAGTCCATCTGCGGATATCATTATATCTGCATTCTTCCATAGCCATTTCAATTCTCCTTTCATTCTGAACCATCAATCTGGCTTCCTCCTGATTTGAAGGATTAATGTTTTTCATCTTTACGCGATCCCTTATAGGCTTTATAGCATCAACTGCATCTTTCCAATTACCATTCTCAATAGCAGCTTCTGCATAATTTAAATATAATTCCGGCAAACGCATCATTCTCCAATGAATTTTTAACCATGATCCAGGATAAGAATCCGGGCGCATATACTTGCGCATATAATATCCTGTACATGTTCTTTTAATATCCCCCATCTTTATACCATCTTTAGCCCCGTTATATGTCCATATATCGAACATTTTCTGATTTTTATTCATTGTTTGCGAACCATTATAAAATATTATTGCATAAAAACGTGGGTCTCTGTTCTCGTAAGGTTTTTGAGGATTATATGTAGTTCCGCTTGCATAGTTTGGCTCAAGATGAAGTTCGTCTTTGTAGGGTTCTTTTAAATCTAATACATATGTACCGTCTTTCATTGGGAATGCATCTACAAGTTCCTGGGTAGGACAAATACCGGATTTATTGGCACCATTTGATGGTAATCCGTTAAATTTAATCGAAGCATTTCCTCCCATCTGAAACTTAGCTATCCATATTGTTTCTTTATCTATTGGAGAAGGTCCATAATCAGCCTGTGAAGTAGAATATTCATAAAATGCATTATCTCCATACAGATTTGTATTCCTCACCTCTGTATACAGTTCATAACCATTTGCTAGACAAGCGTCAAGACTTTCCTTTGTTATACGTTCTGCATCAGCCCAATAATTCTGTCCATCACAGAATAAAGGGCTTGCCATATACAATGCAGTTCTTGATTTTACCATTGCAGCAATAGCCTTTGTCATTCGTATTTCCTCACCGTTTTTTTCATATCTCCAAGGGAACTCTGGAACTTTCATTGCTTCTTCACACTCAGAAATTATAAAATCTGCACAAGTCTTGAATGACTCCCTTCTTAAATCTGCACCATCATAATCAACAGGAAGTACTTCTGTTATAAGAGGTACACCTCCAAATCTGGAAATAAGTTCCCAGTAATAATAAGCACGAAGAACTCTGGCCTCAGCCTTCCAATGAACCCTATCCTGCTCTGTTGGAACTACAGCATTATCAATCCTACTTATAAATAAATTACATCGTCTTATGTTCCTGAAAAAAAGATCCCACGATGTTCTATTCCCTTTTCCCCAATTCGAATTATCTGCAATCAATTTATTACTCCATTTATCAGATTTCATTCCCTTATATGCGACTCCTACATAATTGGTATTTGTAGTATATTCCCAAGCATCATCTGTCAGAATAATAGGCAAGTTTGTTCCCCAGGAATATTTTATTCCAAATTCTGGCAACTCATCATAACAAGAATTCAAATACGCTCCGGTAGTTACTTCATTTGCAAAAATTTCATCATACGAATGCTGTCCTTCAGGAATTACATCCAGAGAATCCAAACAAGAAGAAAATAAACATAAACCTGAAAAAACAGAAAACAATGTATATAGATATTTTTTCTTCATAATAATCTAAAAATTAATATTAGCACCAAAATTTATTACTTTTAAAACTGGTAGAACTGATGATGTTGTTTTCTGTTCTGGATCAACACTTTCGAACGGCAAATTATCGAAAGTTAGCAAGTTCTGACCATTTGCATAAAACCTTAATTTACTTATTCCTATTTTCTTTGTTAATTTTTTTGGTAAAACATATCCTATCTCTAAATTTTTCAAACGTAAAAATGCCCTGTTTCTTATGAAATAATCATTATGCCCCAAAGATGAACTGCCGGATGTTGTCAAAGCTGGATAAGATATTTCTTTACCTTGTTCATATCTTTCTTGAGACCATGCATTCAGATGATGATTTTGAAATACTGATTTAGTCTCATCAATGCCCATAGCACCTTTATAATTATTATAAGAATTTCCTATACCATAAAGCAAAGCTGAAAAATCCAATCCCTTATATGAAAAACCTAATGTTAAACTATAATTAAATTCAGGAAGTGATGGTTTACCAATTGGAGCATAGTCTTTCTCATCAATTACGTCATCATCATTCATATCCTTATAAACAAAATCACCTACCCTGGGCTTAATACCTGAATATTCTGGATAATCAGCAATTTCTTCTTTAGATAAAAAATAGCCATGACCAGGCGAATCCCAATCAATCAAATATCCAAAATTCTGTCCCATTGAGTAGCCCTGACCTCTATAAGGACAATAATAATCATCCCCTAAATTTAATTCATCTTTAAAAATTATTTTATTCCTTGCAAAATTAAACATTCCTCTTATTGAGTAAGACCAGTCCTTATTAACCTTCTTATTATAAAATATATCTAACTCAAAGCCATGGTTAAAAACTTCACCAAAATTAGCTTTAGGCATCACTGATTGAAAATTACCTAATATGGAAGGTACTGTATTACGGGTAATAAGGATATTTTTTCTATTTTCCCTAAAATAATCAAATGTAACTGTCAAATTATTATTAAATAAGCCCAAATCTATACCATAATTTTGTTTATATGCTATTTCCCATGTAAGATCGGGATTTCCAATTAATTTCTCTTGAACCATCTGAGCATTACCCAGAACAGTATCATAAAATATTGTTGGAGGGCGATTAACTATAGTATTATTATCTAAATACAAAAATCTCTGATTTCCTATTTTATCATTACCTACTTTACCAAAAGATGCACGAAGTTTCAGATTTGAAATAGCTTTTATATCTTTCATGAAATCCTCGTTAGAGACAAGCCATCCTAAAGAAAAAGCTGGAAAAACACCAAATCGTTTTCCTTTTGCAAATTGCTCAGAACCATTATATCCAATATTAAACTCACCCATATATCTATCAGCATACCTATAAGTCAAACGTCCCGCAAATCCCAAACGATTATATGGCAATAAGTCTATACTTGTACCTGAAGCCGCCTCACTATTATCTTTTTGAAAAACAAACATTGTGCCAACATTATTTTTTCCAAAATCCCTCATATAATTAACTATCCACTGAAAGTTCAATGAATAAGAGAAACTATATGATTTATTTAATGACAACTGATACTTCTGATACTCATTCTGTGATGTTAATGAGTAAACGTCTTCTATATTACCATTCTCATCCTTCTGCTCTAATATAGAGAGTTGATATACATTATAGCCTGTTTTAGTGCCTTTTATTATGGAATTTGCATTAACATCATATGCCAGAAGTACCTTTGTACTCAATCCTTTTACAAATTTATTAAGGTCGAAATCAAAACCTAATGAAGTATTTAGCTTACTTTTATCTTGTGTCTGATAGCCTAAATAATTTAACTCTCCATAAGGTGATGAGTCATAAGTTGAGACCAATGCATCCATAGGTATTCCAAAACTTTCATCCGGAAAAACCGGTACTGTAGGAGACATTGTATAAATTTTTCTAAAAAACTGAAATTGATCTGAAGCAGCAGAGCCTGGACGTCCAACCTTATCTATATAACCTGCAATCTTAAGATCTGCTTTAATCCAATCCACAACCCTAATATCAAGATTAGATCTAAAATTATATCTATTCAGTTTAAATTGCGGATCATATCCCAGCTTACTTCTCGACTCTGTATTCATCATACCTCCTTGGTTAAGCATACCTACATTTACAAAATACTTGACCCTTTTTGAACTTCCGGAAAGATTGGCATTATATCTACTCATAACCGCACGATCCTTAAACATAACATCAAACCAATCTGTATTTGCGTAGTATGGGTTTGTACCGTCCTTATACAATTGTATTTGTCTATCAGAATACTTAATAGGCAGACCGTCGTTTACCAAAGCCTGATTATACAATGTAGCATACCGCCAAGAGTCCATCATTTCATAATTCTTTGTAAACTCTTGGATACCATACTCTGCAGACACACTTAATGAAGGTTTTTCTTGCTCACCGATTTTTGTTGTAACAAGAATCACTCCATTAGCACCTCTAACTCCAAAAACCGCTGTTGCAGAAGCATCCTTCAGGATTGATATGGCAGCTATTTCATTGGGATCGAGCAATGACAAATCTTCACGGGGAACACCATCTACTAATATTAAAGGACTCTGTCCATTCATAGTACTTGCTCCACGTAATCTCAACTGAAAATCTTCTTCACCAGGTTGTCCACTATTTTGCATAATCGACAAACCAGGTAACTTACCTGTCAAAGAGCCTACCAGATTTGCAGAAGGACTCTGCTTTATTTGGTCATTAGAAATCGCAGCAACCGCGCCGGTAACACTTACTTTTTTTTGAGTAGAGTAACCGACAACTACTACTTCTTCAAGCAACTCTGAGTCATCTCTTAAAACAACATTAATAGAAGATTTCCCATTTACCTCTATTTCTTGAGTTACCATTCCAATATAAGAGAATGCCAAAATCGACTTTTTGGATACATTAGGAAGCAAATAATTTCCATCAAAATCCGTAATTGTACCACTGTTAGTACCTTTTACCTGAACGGTTACCCCTATTAAAGGATCGCCATTTTTATCCTTTACATTACCAGAAATTGAAATCCTTTGTCCATACAATATAAAAGGACAAAAAATAATGAAACATAAAATCATTAATCTGTGTCTCATAATAAATCTATTAAATAAAACATTTTTTGGTTAAACTATCGTTACAAATATCTATAATATAACAACACTTAATGTATCTGCAAGTAATAAAATTGTATCCACAGATAATAAGACATTAAAATACATCTCATAATATAATTAACGGACTTTCGGTAAAGAATTAATCAAACATCAGATTAGCAACCAATATCTTATAGCCCGTTTTTTTTAAGCATTCCGATACAAGGCCAGACAAAAAGATATTTCATTTTTATTTATTCTTTTTTGTTCTTTTGCCTCTGTCTTAACATTTGAGAACAAAAGTTTTCTCATATAAAATTTTAAATAAATAAGTTTGTTAATAATTAGCCTATATCAAACAATTGTGGTGCCAAACACGTACAAAAATCTAATCTTCATTATTTATTTTCTATGAAGATTTTTTTAAATCCGGAACAAACACTCTCTGAATCATGCCCATGCAAGGGTACTGCCTTTACCACAAACCAATATGTATTTTCAGGATTCAGTTCATCCACACCTGTGTCGTAAGAAAGCTTTTTTCTTTCACTATAACGAAATATGTTACGCAAAACCCTATACTTCTCTCCTGTTTGAATGTTTTCCAATTCAGCCCAAACATACAAAGGACGTTTTGTATTAATCTGGATGTCGAAATCTATCAATCCCCTTGACGGTATCGTATCCGGGAACGTATGCATTACTATACCGTCACGCAATGGGTTGTCGATGGCATTTACTTCAAAATCTTTAAACCGCGACAAACCTGTCTGTCCCTTATCAGACAATGATATCATTCCCACATAATATTTATCATCACAACATAAGTTCTGCTCGTACACTTTTTCCCAATTAAACTTATTACTTGAAGAGACATAGCATTCTATTTTTTCTCCATTCTTCTGTAACTGAATCCAATAAGGGGTATCATATTCGCCCAATATCACTTTTGTAACTTTCGATTTCAATCTATCCCTATGCCTTATTATCAATTTTTTATCTTTAGAAATAGTGACACTGACATAAGGAGACTCCGGCAAAATATCGTTTCTGAGCATGAGTCCGGACTCTACCGAATTGCGAGACTTATAAAAATCATTAGATAAAATCTGACTTTGAATTATTGAATTCGAACTCATTTCTTTATATATATAATCAAAAGAATCAGAACAATCATCTATTTCCGATGATTGACTATTAAAATATATTGTATTTACTATAGAGTCAAAACCTATTTTAGACACATTGGTTTTCTTTCCAATCCTTGAATATTCCCAGTCTTGGGGTATTGGCGTCGAATAAGTTGTCAACTCGTCATTCTTTCTTAAATCAGCTATATATTTGCTGAAGCCCTCAGAATCGAAAGGTATAACCATTATTTTGCTGCCATGATTATCATTGCCCCTGTCTTTTCCTTTATGGACATCTATCACTGAAAAATTAAAAGCCTTTACTTTTCCATTTTCAACATAAACTGTAGGGCGCTGGACTGTATACCATCTTTCCACATGACCATCAGTGTATATAAACTTAGACTTTTTTTATCAAAAGCCACACCCCTGTTTTTCCAATTGCTTATTCCGTCTTCAGACGTCAAATGATAAGATACATCCTTTTTATGAAAATTGACTACTATATGATACAGACTATCACTATACCATATTGTAGGATCCTCCATATAATACTGAGGCGTATCAGGCATATTTTCCCAAGCCCTATCACCCAAAACCTTATATGACCCCAAAATGCCATCGTCACTTATCATAGGCACACAATGGCGGGCCAACAACATATATTTACCATCCGGGCGAACAAATATCATTACATTCGACATCTTACCTAAAGCACCTGCTTTTACAGCACCTATATCCAACTCATCATATCTCGTAAATCCGGGATAAAAACCATTATTATCAATCTTTATTTCGCCCAATAATTCAAATGGGCCATATGGCGAATCAGAAATGAACACATTACCCGGAAGTGATTCACTGACGACAACGGCATATTTGCCTTCTTTCGTCCTAAGTCCAACTACATTATGTCCTAAGCCATCATAAAAATCAGGATATACCAAACCCAAATCCTTATATGGCCCTTCAAGCCTGTTGCTAACAGAATGGACCGCCTTCGTTCCTATATGCCACCCCTCGCCATGAGACAACGACTGCGACCATCTGCTGGAATACATATGATAAATACCCTCGTCATCTTTAACAATGCTGCCATCCCAATAACACCAATGTTTCATCTTCGTGTCTTCCAAACCATTCATCGTATCGCGAGGTAAGACACAAGTATCACCCCAAATGCCATCGGAAACAAGGCTTTTCGATTCTATCGGAAGAAAAAAATCCTGCAATTTTTTCTTTTCATGTCTTTTTGCAACAGAACAAGAAGAGAACATCATAATAATGCCAAAAAAACATAATATCTTTTTCATACGGAAATTATAAACGCCCTGCATGTATTGCAGAGCAAGTTGATACTTGAATGTCACAATCATAGTATAGACGTCAAACGCACGCTACTCGTAATAAAAAGGTAAAGTTCTATAGATCTTCCACGAATCGCTTCTTTCTCTTTCAATATCTTCCTCATACAATATTTTGTCGGAATGATATTTAAAGCCTTTCGATTTTATGTTCTCAATCTTGACGGAATATGTCTTATTGGAGCCGTCGAAGGCAGGCGCTATGGAAGGTCCTGTGTATTGACGTGCAGATTCGCCTATGACTTCCTTCTTGAAAAGAGGGTAATACTCAGGCTCATAGAGATATATATCGGGAATTCTGATTTGTGACTTTTCTCCATATTCGGCATATATGTCATAAATGACACTCTCATCAGAGAATGAACCTTTAATCCCTTCCTTGGATGGATCCCGCTCATCGTCAAAACCTTCTTCTATCGATACGGTCAATGCAGTGTTTATACCAGTAACCTTCTCCACCAATACCTTTCCATTGTGTGACACATGAGGCGACAACAACACTGCCGACCTGCCGTCGGACACAGATACATTATACCCATATACATCAAAAAGGCCTATATTCTTGCCGTAACCTGTTTCAAAGCGTAATGTCACTCCGCCCACTCCGCTGATATCCCTGAACAACACGTTGTGGGCGGCATGTGCCTGTACAAGTCCATATCCCCAGTCTGCCTTGTCTATATAGCAGTTTTCTACAAGTCCGTCAGTCGGACGGGACAATTCCCAACCTTCGACATCGACATTGGCACAGTTTAATTCTATCGCACTATGCTTTGTATAATTGTCAAGGACATTGAAATCAGAAATCAGAAAATTCTTCACCATGCAACATCTTATAAATCTTAAAGAAGGGGCTGTGGACGACGATTCGCAGGAATAATCGTTATCGGGGTGAAATCCGGTAAAATCAACTGTAAACCTCTCTCCGCCAACACCACTGATACTGACATTGCTGATATAACCGTCTACAGTCTCATCTACAGTCGAGAATATAAACATTATAGACTTGTTTCCAGATAATACAGGCTTGAATACCACATCCTTTTCAACCATAATATGTACATCGGACTTCATATACACATTATTCAGGCAATATGTTCCCTTGGATATCAACAAAACCCCGCCTCCCTTAGATGACAAATCGTCTATCGCACTCTGGAAGGCTGACGACTGATCCTTGGTCGCATTGCTTTCCAACCCATACGACTCGGATGTTCTAAGAATGGTATACAAAGGTATCTCTGTACCGGAAATATCGGGGATATTCAATGTAGGTGAAAAAACTTCTTTTTCTTCCTGACCGGACGCATCGCCCCAATCGGCAACATATCTGTTGCAAGATAACACACACGATACTGATAAAAATAAAACAACCTGCTTTACTTTTGCCACAGACGGTATTATTGTCATTTTAAGGTTAATGTTATTCATGTCCTTTCTAAAAATAAGATTTACAAACAGTAACAGTATAATGCACGAGGCCTGCATTATACCATTATTTTTACAGAATAATGAACCCACTTTTTTTTAAAAGATGAATCCATTACAGCATGAAAGTAAGACCGAAGCACAAGTCTTGCTTTCATGCGTCACAAAATAAATTATTCATGCACAGATTAACGTATCTGCAAATTTTAATTTTGTATCTGCAAGTACTATTTGCCTAACAATACCGCCAGGTACACATATTGAGTTAAAAGGTTATTACAAATACTCCTATGTTTACCTTTTCTTTTACTTTTCAGTTATATTTTTTTCTTATCTTCCTGATCTGTTATTTCATCTATCCCGTTCACACCATCCTTAAAGCTCTTGACACCCTTGCCAAGACCTTTCATCAGTTCAGGAATCTTTTTACCTCCGAACAACAGCAGAATGATTAGAGCTATAAATACCAGCTCCTGACCTCCAATACCTAAAAGCAACAAATTACACATATCTAATTAAGCTAATTTTAACCACGATAAAAACGGCCGGCGTTGCCAGCTCCTGAATCAATAACATCTGACTTCAAAAAGTTTTATATCAGAAGCGCTATATGTTTCCTTTAAGTTCAGACGTATTTTGGAAGTACGGACAGGTGAGAATTCTAATTTTATCAGCCTGTGCAAGTTGTTGTCAATCTCGGTCAATTCTTTCCACACTCCATTCACCTCTGCCTCAACAGAAACTTTCTTTACAAGTTCAACTGGCATTCCAGGCCTTTGTTTTCTTCTTTTTTCTATATTAGGGTGAATCTGGATTTCCGTATGAAGATTTGAATCACATTTAATTTCTACCGAGGACAACGACACGGGTTTCTCCCAAGCGAGAGTCAAATCAGGGTTCAAACCGTCTGACTGCCAATGATGTATGTGGTCCACCTCGTCTCTGCTGTAACCATCAGTCAATAGCGCGACGTTGCCGGAAGTTGTTGACGAAGCCTCAATCTTGGCCTTACGTGCCAAATCAGCCTCATCGTTTGCAGGACGGTTTGGTATATAGCAGTCATCCCGTAAAAGCCTTTCCTGCAGTTCCTCGATATACTTTTTATAAATACCTCTTGGAGAAACCTTATATTCCATACACATGGCTGCCGCTGTACCGGCTGCCTGTCCCATGAGACCACATATTGCGATAAGCCTGGTGGCCGACAAAGCTATATGGGTGACACTCACGTTTCGTCCGGCAAACATAAGATTGTCGATATTCTTGGAATAAAGACATCTGTATGGAATTTCAAACATTTTTTCAAATCTTTGATGGAAATAACTTGCAGGTTCCTTATCATTCAAAATTCCGCCGGGACAGTGTTCGTCGAGCGACCAGCCGCCTCCGTATGCTATTGCATCATCAAAATGAGTGAACTTCGTCAAATCGTTTTCATTCAGGATATAATCTCCCATAAAACGCCTTGACTCACGTCGTCCCGGAACGGAACCAACCCAATCCAGTACCAAATTGGCGGCTTCAGGGAATTTTCCAGAGTTCTTAACATAATCCCAAGCACCATATAGATATCCCAACAATTTGTGGCGGTTCTCTTCTGTAACATCAACAATATCCAAGTCGCTACCTAATTCTACCCACCAGAATCCACAACTCAACTGTGTGATATTTCGTTTATTAGCTTTACTTGGGTCATATTTTATTGCAAACGATGGCGGATTAAATGGTACGGGATACCCCATATCTTTTGAACTGAACTGAATACTGTCGCCCATCACCCATCCGTCGGGTTCGTCAGGCGCATATTTTTCATTAAACTCGGCCTTGCCTTCCCGGCCTGTCCTATATTCGGCACCGGCACTCGCTGCGAGAGCTCCATCACCGGAACAGTCAATAAAGACATCGGCACTTATTATTATCTTTGATTCCGTAGAGAACTGAAAACATATGGCCTTTTTTATTGAATTTCCGTCCATGACAGCCTCCATGGCCTGAGTATTCAGCATCAATGTAAGATTTTCCTGGCGAGTTACATAATCATACATTACATGATCCCATACCTCCCAAGAATTCTGGACATTATAGTACCTGTTTTCCAACTGGATTTCCTCTACTATACCTGTTTCCCTGTCAACTCCAAATTTATTCTTGAAATGATAAGAGCCGTTTATAGGAACATGAATCTCGCTGGATGCATTTCCACCAAGTACCGGTCTGTTTTGCACAAGCACCGTTTTGGCACCATGTCGCGCTGCTGAAACCGCTGCACACAATCCTGCCACTCCACCACCTATCACTGCAACATCAAAAGTGTATTCCTTTTCGCGCTTTACTGTAGAAGTATCCTTTTTGCCCATATACTTCCAGTTGTCGTCACGCTTAGGCCAATACTCTCTCGGCTTAAATTCATTGCCCTGACTTGCGATGGAAAATCCCCCACAAGATAAAAAAGTGGTTGTAAGGAATGATTTTTTTAAAAATTCACGTCTTTTCATGTAATACTTCGGTAAATTTTTACCGAAAAATTAAAAGTTAAACAATAGAACCGGCAAAAGTCGGTTCGAAAACATTAAAGAGGTCATTGAAATGTTGTCAAAAACGAATGGTTAAGCATGAAGAAATGTGCTGAAAAAAATGGGCTAACCTGCTGATAACAAAGGTGAAAAGTATTGCATAATTCGTTGATTTTTTTAGTAAATTAGAAGTTAACTACTCATCTAATTATGGCTAAAGAAACACTCCTTATGTAATACCAATCCGAGTGCCTGTCGGCTCTCAAATCAGTCGTGAATATACACAAACCTTTTGAAAAAACGTTCATGGACACCATGAAATTATTCATGGCCATCCCGGATCGTATAAACTTCCTCCAATTGGGCAGGTATGGATGTTTTTCGGAACAGACCTACCGTAACCTTTTTGAAAATGAAACTTTCGACTGGTTTGCGTTCAACGCCTCTATCATCAGCAAGCATCTCACAGGCAAAAGAAAAGCCATCGCCATCGATCCTTCCTATATCCCCAAGTCCGGTCATAAGACACCTTGGATTGGTTACCTCTGGTCAGGCTGTGCCGGGGATTATAAGCGAGGATTAGAAATCATGGGCATCGGTGTCATTGACATCGACAACCATGAATGCATGACTTTAGGTTCCATTCAGACACCGGACTGTAAGACCTTGGATAATATGGGTAAGAACCTGGTTGACTGGTATAGCAGCTATCTAATCAGTAGAAAAGACAAGCTACAGAGCATATCCAGAACGGTGGTTGCAGACGCATTCTTTTCCAAGGAAACTTTCATAACGCCTATGTGTGAGAGTGATTTCCATGTCATCAGCCGCTTTAGGAACGACGTAGTCCTGTACTATCCGACATTGGAAAAGAAAACAAGAAAACGTGGTCATCCCAAGTGGTTTGACGGCAGGATTGACTTTGCCAATCTGGATCTGACCCGGTGCAAGGAATACGAGGTGAACAAGGGAAAACTATACGGATTGAGGGTATATGCAAAAGCTCTCAAAAGGTATGTTTCCTTGGCCGTCTGGTATCCGATGGACGGGAGGACAGACAAGTGGCAGCTTTATTTCTCTACAGATGATTCCATGGATGGATGCGAAGTCCTGGATTATTACAGAACCAGGTTCCAATTGGAATTTTGCTTTAGAGATGGAAAGCAGCATGCTGGAATTACCAACTGTCAGTCAACTGACTTCAGAAAGTTGGATTTTCACTTCAATGCATCGCTTGCTGCTGTCAACTTGACCAAAGCGGCATGTAAGAGGCTCGGAATAGCCTATTCCATATCCTCTTGCAAGTCATTCATACACAATGCGTATATGCTTGAACGATTTATTTGCGTGTTTGGGATTAACCCAGACATGCAAGTTATTGACAAACTCTTCAAAGAACTCATTTTATTTACTGCCAGAGCCGCTTAGGCTTGGCGAATTTTTAACGAACTATTGTTCATGGATATCAATTTAAATATAATAGTTACAACGTTACATTAGCACTTTCCAGTTCATCTATTATACTCTTTGTTCCCGCCAAATGTGCAGCCATGGCGGCTGATGCTGCATTGGGGTCTTTAGCTTTTATGGCCTCAAGTATGGTTTCATGGAAATGGTTCGACAGCTCCGGATTGAAATTCGGGTTGAGCGTATAAATGATATGAGAATAAAGCATGGGGCGGATGGTCTCCATCATCAGCGAAAAGACTTTGTTGCCCGAAGCATCGGCTATCGATTTATGAAACATGAAGTCGTAATCGGCAAATGTCTCAAGTCTGTATTCGTCCGTCTTCATCTTCTCTAAAACTTCTTCGATGGTTTTCACTTGTTCAGACGTGGCACGACAGGCAGCCATTTCGGTCATCTTGATTTCCATAGACTTTCTGAATTCCATAAAATCACGTACCGTCGTTTTCTTCATCCGGAGCGATATATGAAGCATTTCGGTTGTGGCCTTGGCACTCTCGTCTATCACTTCCACCCCCTTGCCATGGAGTTTTCTCACCATACCCCTGGACTCAAGCGTCTTGATGGCCTCTCTCACCGAACTACGCCCTATACCGAACTCATGGCACAAATCTTCTTCTGTTGGCAAAAAATCCCCTTCTACAATTTTGCCTGTAACTATTAAGTCCGACAGTATGTCTGTCACCTGCTTAGTCACAGAGTCATTGGCTAAATGAGGCAAACTATTTAATATCTTGGAAGTCATAAGTTAAATTAAGTTTGTTAAAATGTTTTTTGACGCTATATCTTAAAAATGAATAATACTCATCAGACACGCCCAGATTGAATAATACAACAATTGTTGTTCGAAAGCTACACGCACGAGCTATGTTGTCTGACATCTGCACAAAAATACATTCTTATTATCATACAAACAAGCTTTTCTGTAAATTTTTCAATAAATATTATATGTTAAAAACAAAAGCCCTGCCATCGCCGACAGACATATCGGCAATGGCAGGGCTTGAATTATCGTGATGGGCAGCCACCTATATAGTGACGTTTACGCCTTCAAGTTCTTCTATTATCCTTTCCGTTCCGGTCAGATGCAAACGCATGGCCTCTACCGCCTCTTCAGGATTCCTGTCCCTGATGGTTTGAAGGATTTTTTCGTGATAATGGTTCGAATGTTCAGGATTGAATGTAGGATTCAGCGTATATATGATATGATTATAAAGCATCGGACGCATGGTTTCCATCATCAGCGAGAACACACTGTTGCCGGAAGCGTCGGCTATTGATTTATGGAAATTATAGTCGAATTCAGCAAATGTGTCAAGCTTGTACTCCTCGTTCTTCATCTTTTCCAAATGACCGGAAATAATTTGTATCTGTTCGTCGGTGGCACGTTTGGCAGCCAACTCCGTCATCTTGATTTCTATCGAGTTTCGGAACTCCATGATATCCTTCATCGTAGTTTTTTTCATTTTCAGCGATATCTGCAGCAGTTTGGCAGTAGCCGCCGCGCTTTCGTCTATCACTACCATCCCCTTGCCGTGAAACTTCTTTACCATTCCCCTCGACTCAAGGGTCTTGATGGCTTCCCTTACAGAACTTCTGCCTATTCCGAACTCGCGGCACAAGTCTTCCTCAGTGGGGAGATACTCGCCAAGTTTAATCTTTCCCGACACGATTAAATCTGTCAAAATATCCGTCACCTGTTTAGCCACAGATTCATTGGCCAAACTTGGTAATCCTTTCAATAAATCCGAACTCATATGTTATTATTTTTTGTTATTATTTTTTTATTCAAGTTATCTGATGTCATATTATGATGCAAATATGATAACTTTTTCTTAAATAACGGAAACTTTCTGTGATTAAAATCACAATATAAGTACAAAAACTACTTCATTCTTAATATTTTCGATAATAATCTCTATGCATTTCGATAATATATTTCTCCAAAGTTCCCTTTTCAACCTCACTAATCTGTTTTCTGTTCATTCCATAATAAGGAGATTTATATGTTATATCATCGTCACTGCTATATAGGAAAGGACGATCTAATTTTAAAGCAGGTTCATCATATTTCTTCATTTTTAAAATTAATTCATCTTGAAATCTTTTCCTAATATCCGAATATTCAGGAGCATCATAATAATTCTGAATTTCCAAAGGGTCTTTCTCTATATCGAGTAACCAAGGCTTATCCTTGCATGACAAAACAAGCTTGTATTTCCCATCTGTGATAGCAGTCCACTCACTAAAAGGAGAGTCAGTGATGTATACCATTCTGCCATTCTCCACGACACTGACTGTATCTTTCAAAATACAGCTCTCATCTTCACCATGAACTTCACCCAATTCATTAAAGCCCATCAGTCCCAATATAGTAGGAGGAAAATCAGTTGTATTCAAAGCTCTTTTTATCACTTTCCCCGACATTATACGTGAAGGATATCTCACAATAAAAGGAACTCTTATTGCATCATCATAAGGGCAACCTTTATCAACTCTCATGTGATTATAAAGCATGTCTCCATGATCGGATGTAAAAACAGCTATCGTATTATCAGTCAGACTATTATCATCCAGATATTTCAAGATTTTTCCAACATTGTCATCTATACATTTAACCATAGCAAAATAATTCCGGATATTTTTAGGAACAAATTTTTCTGCTTGAGCTTTTCCCCCTATCCCCCATCCCGGACGAGCATTAAGCAACTCTTCGGTATTTGTAGATGGGTTGGTAATTTCAATTTTAGCATACTGTGATATGTAAGGTTCCTTGCACAGATCAGGTGAATGAGGGTCGGGAATCGACAGCATCATACAAAACGGACGATTATCACGTTCTTCCAACAATTCAATGACTTTATTTGTCAAAAAGTCAGTACTGTATTCATAAGCATCATCCCCTTCTTTATTCTTATTGGTGATGTATATTCTATTGGGTTTTTCTTTCACCTTATACCACTTCTCGTGATCTGTCTCAAACATATAGTTTCTATTCTGCCACCCAAAAGAAAAGCCAGGCTCGTAGTACATTCTGCCAGGAATTTTAGGAACTCCTGCCAGATGCCATTTGCCAACGTAAGTAGTCGAATATCCATTTTCAGAAAGTACATCAGCAAAAGTCATGAGATTTGAATCCATTGGCATACCATTGATAGGCGCCCCTGCAGCAGCAGGATAAAGTCCAGTCTGGAATGACGCCCTGGCCGGTGTTGATACAGGTGCGGAAGTGAAAAAGTTCAAACATAAAGCTCCTTCAGAAGCAAGCCTATCGATGTTTGGGGTCTCTATTTTAAGCGAACTTCCCCACAAGTTTCTCTGACATTCTGCCATATGTTCTCTATAACACCCCAAAGTCCTTATAGAATGTTCATCAGTCATAATTACAAGTAAATTGGGCTTATCTACATCAGTCTTATCTTTAAAACAAGACGAATTACTTACAGAAAGAAACAAAGCTGATGATAAATACAAAAATCTGTTCATAGTATAATATATTTTTATTTTATAAAAACAATACTTTCCAATTATGCTAAAAGCAAAAGGGAAAGCTGATTCACAGCAATTTCGAATCACAAAAAACGCCTCGGCATTTTGGATAAAACGACGAAACGTTTTCTCTTAAATTCTTCGTCATTTTAATCAAAACGTCGAGGCGCTTGAATTTAACTGGATAGAAAAAGAATGCTCCAATATTTTTAGTGTATAAATCCGGCAGTTAGATTGAGGATTCTGTTAACTGCACTTTAATAGATATCTTTAGTTAGCTGGTGCCGTAGAACCTGGTATAGTCAGACATAA
The DNA here is from genome assembly GCF_019129155.2 of Bacteroides sp. MSK.18.37. Taxonomy (NCBI): domain Bacteria; kingdom Pseudomonadati; phylum Bacteroidota; class Bacteroidia; order Bacteroidales; family Bacteroidaceae; genus Bacteroides; species Bacteroides sp. MSK.18.37. The sequence continues at coordinate 270,630 of NZ_JAHOIB020000001.1, forward strand.
CACTTCTCCTGCCTTCAAAGCATTAAAAGCTTGAAGCATCCTGTTTACACCTTCACTATCAGAAGATAATTTTGAATTCTTCTTAGTTCCGTCTGTATAGTTTACAGTGAAAGTCATATCATCCGCCTTAACACTATTCATAGCCGGCGGATAGATAATAAACATACATTTATCAGCTTCATCACCTTCGTTAAATGTATATCTCATCCACTTTTCCGAATTTAAACTCGACTCATAAGTTTGAGTCAGTGTTTGGGTTTCATTGAATCCTAAAGTTAATTGGTTTAAAACCACTGTTTTAACTGAACCTCCATCTTTATTGGATGGATAAAAAGTAATGTTTGCAGGTTCTTAATCAAATTCCGTGCTACTTATTTATGTTCAATTACCTTATTCATGGCTATTCTGGAGTACTTTAAGATGCATATAGTTTGGATAATTTATTTGTTATTTCTAATATGCCGATATCCCTTTATCCATCGGCCTTTCAATGAGCTTTACTAGCACGGAATTTGATTAAGAACCTGTTTGCAATAGTTTTATCATCAGGAATATTCTCTACTTCTACATATACGATTGATGTCAACTGTTTATACGTTACAGACAAATCACCGGATTTAGTTGGCGTTATTTTATCTGAAATCATTACATTTTATTTATTAAAACCTGCCTTAGTTTGTTCTGCCGGTATAGTCAGAACTTTAGTTTTTCTATCAATGGTATTAGCATAGGGATAATAAAAATATGCTTCTTTAAATCCTGAATTAAAACTTGCATTAAAATACACGGATTTCATATCGTCACTATAACGATCAATATTAAAAGGCGGCTGCCCCATTACTTGTTGCCCTTCATTGTCGGTATAAAGAGTAAGAGCATAAGCTTTTGTATCCGTATCTTTTACCCATTTTAATGATATATTATTTTTTGTAATCTGATCAACAACTGTTCTTGATTCAAGCATAGTTTCTTGTTTCGGAGTTGGCATAGATGCCGAAACATTCATGGTTATCGTATCACCGCTATTTTTATCATTCCCAAAGTTATCTTTAGTACAAGATGTTGCAAGTGTTACAAGACTCAATATACAAAAAAATTTTCTAATCATAATTTCAAATTTTTAAATGGTTATTTCCAAATGCTTGAATCGAAACGATTTGATTCACTTATTGTAAAATTATCCATACCGACACCCTTATCCCCACTTGAACACAAGACACCTTCCGACTCAACATTAATCACTACACACTTGGGGAATTCATAAGAAACGTCCTTCAAAGAACCATTTTCGATTATTGTTTGATTTGTTTTCATATTAATATATTTTATTTAATTAGTATTCGTAAACAAATAAAAATCCTAACGAGATATACAGCCTAACATCGCAGTGTTTTTAGAGGAAAGAGCTTTCTTTTGTCCGACATCTACACAAAAACACATATTAAAGAGCAAAACAGCAAGCTTTTTAATATTTATTTAACAACATATGTTATACAGCATTTTTCAAGAAAGATTTCCGAGCAGTACATCCATACAAATGAAAGCTTAAAAATCATTAGGATTGTACTCCCTCTTGGAGGACTTGAATTGTGAATAATCCTTTCTTCGCCATGTGCGTATATAGTCTACCTTCATGGTAGAGGGAAATCCGGCCGCATCGGCCTGTTCTTTGGTGGTCGGGACGGGAAAACGTTCTCCATTGACATATTTTTCAAACGGAGTACGTGGTTCGACGGAAAGGACAACATACATCGGCAGATGCCAGTAGTAGTTAGGTTTCGAGGCTACACGCCGGTTGTCTATATACCATATTATAGAATCCGGGCGGTTCTCGCAAGCGTAGAGATGATAGTCGTCGCGCGAATCCCATTTCACAAGACACTCGTTGGTCCCCCACATATCGTCAGGACGGATAAAATCCTTTGACACACAGTCGTCTTTCAACACCATGATATGGTAATTACAGCTCATAATGTGCAAATCCTTTGGTACTTGCTGCAACTCTACCACATCGATTTCATTGTACACCACTTTTCGCGGGTAAGGCTCTCCCTCCACCTTTTCCCATGGAATGTTATATAGCCAGAAAGCCGAGCAAGTGCCTTTGAACACGTGCGCGCCTTTTATCTTTGCTTCATAATATCCATAAGTGGTTTTGGATTTGGAGCGCAACATCCCCGACTGGAAATACATATGTATGGAACTTTCGCCATAAGGCGCATCGTGTTCATTATGCCTGATGGTAACGTTCAGATTTCCATCTTTCATCATCACATTTTCGGGATGAAAGTCTATGGTTTCGAATGTCTGTGTGGCAGCCAGCCAATTACTGCCGTAAGCCTTGCCGTCGGTATCGAACTCGTTGGAAAAAGCCTCGTCCTGAACAAAAAGTCCGGGATTGGTATGCGGGGTGACGGTCCATTTACTTAATTCCTCAAGCTTAGTGCCATCCACAGCCGTTATTTCATCCCCCATCTCCGGTTTGGAACTACCGCCGCCATGGTCGGGCAGAGTTGAGCCATCGTTACCATCGGGAGAATCTATTCCGGAATCATTTCCAATTTTCTCTTCATGGCAAGATATTGTAGCGCCACCCGTAAGTATAGCAAATATAAAAACAAAAAGTTTCGTTTGAAATAATCTTTTCATGATGAATGAATTATTAAAAAACCTGCTTAAGCATAATTGGTATAAATAAGCAGGTTCAATAAAACTATATAATTATTTTATCTTACAGGTATCAGCTGTATGTCATCTATATAAAAGACCACACCTGACTGTAATGCATTACATGAAGGCACTGTTAGTTTTAGAGAAAATTTCTGAATATCATTATTCAAGGATATATTTTTCGAAAGTTTCACCCACTCGCCTCTGGTTTGATTGAAAGAGAAATCTGCTATTTTCGTAGAGGCATTGCCATCTGTACCATAATAGAACCAGAAGTTTTTAGATTTAATATTATTGTTGCTATCACTTGTGATGTAAATATTAAAACTAAACTTATAATTGCCCACTGGTATTGTCGGAGAATAATGAGCTTTTGCATACATTATCTGCATCTGGTCATTTTTCTTTCCTTCGTCAATAGACGTAGTTTCCAAATAGGATATTTTCAAAGAACGGCTTCCTTCACAAGCTTGTTCTGATGAGCCTTGTACAACACCATTTACTCCTACTTGATTTCCATAAAAGAAATTGGCAGCCCACCATTCGTTCGTCAACCAGAAACCAGTTCCACCTTCAAAGCTATTTACATTCTTTCCTTCATTTAATGGAAGTACAGAAATATCTTTAATAGAATTAACAGCTTCGGCATTGTCAAAACTTGAAAGAGTCCTTTCGTCTACAGAAGTCAGTTTATCACCATTGTACGAAAGTTTCACTGTTTCACCTTCGTATATGCGGTCAGACAAAACAAGAGCCAAATTACCATCTGCAAGAACATTAATTTCAGAAACAGCAAGATTTTCGACAGGATTACCATCAACACCATTTACAGTCAAAGTAAAGTCTGCGACAGCCTGTTCTAAATTCTCGTTTTTGAATGCTCCGTCGGCCTTGATTACAATCTGACTGTTTGCTTCGGAAGAAATGGAAACAGACTGCATAGTAAATGGTTTCTCCGATTTCTTTACTATAACTTTCAAAGGAATGTTTTTGGTCACTTCGACTGCCACAGCAGCAGGCTGCGTACGTTTGGCCACAAATGTGAAACCAGAATACTCACCCGGAACAGCAAAAGTAAATTCCGCAAACTCTTCTGTTGATGTTTTTTCCGAAGAACCTTCCACATTCCAAGTCCTTGCATCCGGACGATCGGATTCAGTCAAATCTTCAACCTTTATTTTCTGTCCGGCTTCGATGGTCCATGTTATAGATTCCGATTTTTCGTCCATAGTTTCTCCTGTAGCCATATTGGTTATTTTAAACCGCGGCTCCAATCCACCATAAACATTAACTTCGAATTTCTTGGTAATAACCCAATCGCCTGTAGTTTCATCCTGAATGGCTCTTAAAGAGCCATCTTCCAAAGCCACCGGTTTGTCGTATACATTACGCAAAGTAACAGAAGAAACACCTGTTTTACCAAACAGAACACTGACCGTGTCTTCATTAGACGACAAGCCTTCAACAAGCTGTTGGCGCAAATCGTCGTCTACATTAAATCCTTTTTTCAAGAATCCATTGCCTTCTTCTATTATCCACTCATGAGATTTACATCCCACGGACTTATTGGTAAATGTAAGGAAAGTGTCAACCATTATCACATTGACAGCCGATGAATCCCACGCAGCCTTGTAATGATATTCCTCGCTTGAAGGAGTGTATTTCTCCGTCTCGGCTATCTTCATCGTATACGACGTGGTGGTAACAGAAGTTCCTATTGTGGTAGTTACTTCCATGGTTGATTTACCGTCCAGCTTGCTACCGGAACAAATATATTCGTCAATCCTTTCCACTTTCTCGCCTTCGGCGCGAGCAGCTTCGACCTCGGACACTATCTTGAACGAGAAATCAAAGTTGGTTGTAGTAGAATTGTCTACAAAATCGGAAGTTTTGAATGCAGTGGCCTGATTGGCGACAAACTGAATCATCAATGGCCTGGTACGATAAACCTCCATCAAGTCTATTTTGATTTTTCCACTCGTCACCTCCGTCAATTCATAAATTGATTCTTTTGCCGGAACATCTACCTCCCATTTCTCCGGTTGACATGATAGCAAGAGGAATGTTGCCAGCAAGAATATGTAATGAAATATTTTTTTCATGACTATTAGCATTTTATCTTAATTTGATTAGATTTATGTTATCAATATAGAACAAGCTTCCCTGTGGTGTTGTCTGCGGGAATACAAACTTATATCCCATTTTTCCGTTCTTAATATCGTCGGCAGTATATGTCACAACCAATGAATTAAGAACCCACTCTCCTGTTTTTTCAGGGAACTTGAATTGGACAATCTGTCCGTCTTCATCATGTTGTTCATTATTAGCCCCCATACTATATGCGCTATATGGTTTACCGGCAAGACCTGAACCTGCTTTTTCCACATAAATATAATGCATAAGCTTGTATGTACCCGGTTCTAACGCAAAGTATTTAGGTTCCGACTGCATGAAGAATATTTGACTGCTTAATACCGAATTAATATCGACCTTAAGAGACTGTGCTCCTTCGTAATACCTGTCGCCCGACAAGCTACAATGTTTCAAAGAATTATTATCGGCCCAATAATTACCTGCATACGGCAATTCAAATCCACATAATTTCAATGCAGCATCAGGTATGACACTTTCTCCTAAATAGTCGTTTCTTATTTCCTGGTCTGAGAAATTCTGCAAAACCCTGTTGGCATTCGTAGCCACAATCTCATTTGCACCTGCGTTATAACTTACCAAGATCTTTTCATCAGGATAAACAGGTGTTGCGAGTTTCAAATTCAATCTGGAGTTGTCGCTTTCGTCAATTACAACTTCTATAACATCTAATTCTGTATTATCTGATGCTACCTTGACAGTAAAATCATCTGTTACACCAGTTGCCTTAAGAAAGGCACCATTTTTTGCTTGAAGCACGATAATATCAGGAGAAGTGACATCAACATACGACGAAGCATAATCAATTTCAAACGGGTCTGTACAAGGCTTCACTGTTACAACAAGAGGAATAATCTTTCTGACATTAGCCTTAGGTTCTTTTCTTGAACTCGAAATTGTAAATCCAGAGAAAGTATTGGCATTGGTAAATCTTACCACAGCCTCTTTATCGCTGTATGTCCTGTTAGCAACAGCCCATGTCCGAGAATCAGGACGGTCGCCACCCTCTTTATCTATAAATACCAACTGGTCGCCAGCCATCAATTCTATTTTAGTCCATTGCTCCTTATCGTCGGATACTTCATAACCCGGTTCAATGTCGAGTACAACAGTGCCATCCAGTTTCTTTACTGTTACAGCAGGGTCGAGCTTACCATAGACATCAATAGGAAATTCTTTTGTCAATACCCAGTCATCACCTTCCTTTACGGCTTCAACAGGCTCAGAAGTATTAGACCTGACCCATTCGGAAAAAACATTCCTCAGAACAACCTTGGTCATACCTGGTTTTGCAAAGAATACACTTTCTTGTTGTCTGGTAGAAACTAAACCTTTGTTTTCATCTACTTGGGAGCTTAAATTACCATCTTTATAATTAAAATCATTTTTCAAGAACTTGGAACCTTCTTCTATTATCCATTCATGTTTCAGACATCCCTGAGATAAATCCATGAATGAAATAAAAGAATCGACATTTACTTTGTAAACTCCGCTTTGCTTAATAGTTTCACTTGTGTACCACGAAACGTCACAAAGAGTATCCATGGGATCATAATCGTTTTTACAACCCACAACAGAAAGCATTGCCGCAGCTATAAGTGAATTTATTATATATTTATTTTTCATACTGTAATTATCATTAAAAATTCATCAACCAATAATTATTTCTGAATAGCAGTGTTATTCATTATTTCTTTCTGAGGTATCGGATAATACGCGTTATAAGATTTCCTATAGTTCATCGCCGCATCATCATACTCGTAATTGATAAACTGCGTCTTGGGATTGCCCGAAGGTTTTGTCTTAACCAAAGTGCAGTTCTGTTTCAAATCCGTCAGAGGAGTCCCGTCAAGTTTCACAGCAGCAAAATTATTTGTCCAATATTCATATTCCTCATCCGTGGAAAGCTTTTTGAAAATATTATTATCATCGTCTTCAAGCAAGCCCCATCTCAACAAATCCTGCCATCTGATTTGATGTCCTTCCACTGAAAGTTCCAAAGGACGTTCTACAAACTGCAAATGATGCAAGACTTCTTCTTTTGAATAAGTTTTGCCATCGTATGTGCGTGAACTGTATTTTCCTGTTGTACCCAACAATTTCAACCCCCATCTGTATCTGATTTCGTTGATATAATTCAATGCACCTTGAACGTCATTTTTTACAAGCAAACATTCGGCATACATCAAATACACGTCGGACAAACGATTTACCACAACATTTTTTCCGGACATTACAGCCTTTTCTTCTGTCACGATATCGTGATTGGTGTATTTCTTGTATTTACCAAATCCCCACTCAGCCTTAGGACCACCATACATATTGGGCTGTTCAGCCGTATTGCCTGTGATATAATATGGAGTAGTGACATCATTTATCAAAGCAACCATGGAGGACGCACGCAAAGAAACATTTCTTAAGGCTTTATTAAGATCACCATCCAAATGGTTTTCCGGTACAGCCGGATCCATTTCTTCATTGTTGTATGCCCAGACCAACCATGCAGGAACAAGACATCCAACTGTACTCGTAGTCATAGAGTTCAAACGATTGTACATACAGTTGTCATCCCATGTTCCGATATCAGGACGTTGGTCGAGCGAATAAGATATTTCCAAAATGGACTCGGAATTAAACTCTCCGGCAGTGGTAAACATCTTTGACAAGTCCTGAACGAGTTCGTAACCATAACGTTTATCGGTTATCACCTCATAGAACAAAGGTTCCGCCTTATCATAATCTTTTGTGTACATATAGCTGGTAGCTAAAATAGTAGCCGCAGTTCCTTTGGTAGCAAGTCCCACGTATGCCTGTCCTGACGGATTGGTATATGGCAACAAATCATAAGCTGCCTGCAAATCTGCACGATAAAATTCCAATACTTCTTCGGCTGGTGCCAATGGCTGATTGAATTCAGAAGTGGACTGGATAAGGTTTTTACGCAAAACCACGCTTCCGTTGTTAAACGCTGACGAAAGATAAAAATACATCAAACCTCTCATAAATCTGGCCTGTCCCATCTGATAGTCCCATTTAGACTGGTCTTCGGCACTTAAAGCCTCCCTGTCTATCCTATTTTCCAATGCATATATAACCTGATTTGCACGCCATACTCCAGTATAAAGAGCATCCCATTTTCTTGATATGGCATCTGTGGTGTAATTATACAAATGTGTGTACCACGACCAACCCTCGTCGTTATTTTGCGGAACTGGTCGTCCATATCCGGGCCATCCCATATCAGAACGCCATGCTTCCTGGCGTATATTCAAGACATAATCGTTTCGTAATACTGCATATGTAGCATATATTCCGGATTGAGTATCCGACAAAGTATTCCAAAACACCTCGGTGGTGGTTTCATTTGGATTAAGTTCTGTCAAATAATTGTCGCAAGATGTGAAAGTAGGCAATGCGACTGTCAATATAGCTATACTTTTTAATATATTATTCATCGTCATACTAAATTAGAATGATAAATTGATACCTGCACTGTAAGTTGTAAAACTTGGATAGTTACCCATATCCATACCTCTTGTGCTGATGTTACCACCAATTTCCGGGTCGTATCCAGAATATTTCGTAAGAGTAAACAAGTTTTGTGCAGCTATATAAACTCGGAATTTATTCAAATGCCATTTGGTTGTTATACTCTTAGGTAACGTATATCCTAATGTAATATTCTTCAGTCTTAAATAAGAGCCATCTTCCAGCCACAAGTCAGTATCAGCATGATAGTTGGGATGTGACTTCAAGTCACCACGATATGTCGGTATAGGAGAATCTGTATTTACAGGTGAATACATTGCAACCAAATCTTTATGTCTTCCATATCCAAAAGCTGTAGCTCGTGAACCATTCATAATTTCATGTCCGAGAGCTGAATAAAAATTGGTATACAAATCGAATCCCATATAGTTGAATTGCATAATGAAACCTATCTCATATTTAGGCAAACCACTACCACAATATACCCTATCATTGTCTGTTATTTTTCCATCCTTGTCCGTATCCTTATATATAAGGTCACCCATTTTTGCAGACGGATTTATCTTCTGATAAGCTGCAAGCTTTTCAGATGAATTAATTATACCATCTGTAGGATAAAGGAAGAAAGCACCGGCCTCGTACCCCTCTGCTATATATGTAACCTGAGATACATCTTGTGCTCCTGACACAAGTCCCCATTTATAAGCACTTATTCTTGTACCATCTCCATTAATGCGAGTAATTTTATTAGTATTGGTACTGAACGTTCCACTTAAATTATAATAGAATTTACCAATATGTGAACGATATTGTGCAGCCAGCTCATACCCACTATTTACCATATTTCCAACATTCATTGTAAGCTGTGATGCGGAACCGGTTGAACCAGGCAAAGTAACCGGGAATAACATATCTCTCTTTCTTGTCGAATAATATTCGGCAGTCAATGTTACCTTATTATTCAAAAAAGCAAGGTCAAGACCCAAATTGTATTGCTCTGAAGTCTCCCATTTAACGTCGGGGTTTGCATATTTCACTTGTGTAGTACCTAATCCAAGATATTCACCAGAACCTGTTCCTGTGGTATAATCGTATCCTGGAGAAACAGTCGAATAGAATGAATATGGAGAAAAATTCTGGTTACCTGTAGTACCATAACTACCTCTCAACTTGAAATTGTTTACCACCTTTGTCAAAGGTTTGAAGAATGGCTCATCACTTATATTCCATGCCACCGATGCAGACGGGAAAAATCCCCATCTGTTTTCTTTTGCAAAACGCGAAGACGCATCCGCACGCATACTCATACTTAATAGATACCTGCTCTTCCAGTCATACTGCAAACGGGCTATAGTACCAAGAAGTTTGTTCGTATAATTTCCGTCTGAACCAGCTTCCGGGTTGATTGACGTACCATTTATAACTTCGATGTCATTGTTCAGCACCCCTTCTTTTCTGGCATAGAAACCTTCGAAATTATATTCTTCGCCAGTCACACCAGCATATGCGGTAATTTTATGCTTGTTAAAAGTATTCTGATATTGCGCTCCAAAATTCCATGTTATAGAATTTCTATTAATAGAACGAGCCAAAGCATAACTGTCTTCCGGCTTAGATATCAGTTTGCCAGTATTCTGATTAATGATTTCTTTATATGGTCTGAACTGGTTTCTTACTCCATGACTTTCATTCATTGACACTTGTGCCGAAAGGTCAAGACCTTTTATTACGGTATATTTTGCATTTAAGTTTGCGAAAGAATTAGATGTACGCAAATTATCTTTAGAAAAGAAAGTCTGAAGTACATATCCAATTCTATTTTGTTCCTCGCCACCGGCTGTCTCAAAGCTCTGATCCTGAGCTATATATGGCTGCGACGGATAATACTTGATAGATTGAACAATAATTCCACTTGGAGAATAATCCGTATCTTCGACAGACAGACCTACACTTCCCCTCATAGAGAACTTTCCTTTAGTGTAATTAAGATTTACACGGGTATTAAATCTGTCAAATCCTGAATTAATAATACTACCTCCCTGATTGAAATATCCCATCATAACACTATAGTTCAAGCCATTTCCACCTCCACTCAAATTTAACGAATAATTCTGATTTATGGCATTATCAATAAATATCTGATCCAAAAGATTTGTATTGTTATGGAAATAGCCAGGAACCTTGTACAAATCCAAAATCACTTGGTCGTCAAGCAGATCAGGCTTCAAGGCTCTATTACGAATTATCTCAAAATAGTTCTGTTCTGAAGCATTCATCAAAAAATCGTTTGATACAATTTTCTTAACACCAAAACTACCATCGAATGTAACTTTCATGGCTCCGGCAGAACCTTTTTTAGTAGTAATCAAAATAACTCCGGCAGCTCCACGAGTTCCGTAAATAGCGCACGAAGCGGCATCTTTCAAAATATCAATTGTTTCAACTTCATTCGGGCTGATGCGAGGGTCACCTTCTTGAGGAACTCCATCTACTACATAAAGCGGAGTATTTCCACCACTAACTGAAGTTACACCACGAATAAGAATATTTGAACTTGCTCCAGGAGCACCACTCTCTGCGGTGACGCTAACACCCGACACCATACCCTGAAGTGCGTTACCCAAATCGGATGTATTGATTTTGGTCAACTCTTCGGACTTAACTTGGGCCACAGCCCCTGTAAGTTCTTTCTTCTTAACTGCACCATAACCGATTACTACGACATCGTCCAAAAGTTGAGTATCGTCTCTCAAAGTTATAACCATATTAGGCTTAACTTTAACCTCAGCATTCTTGTAACCAATAAATGAAACGACCAACACATCTTTGGCATTTGCATTTAATGTAAAATTTCCATCAAAATCGGTAATTGTACCTACCGAAGTTCCTTTGATAATGACATTTGCACCTATAACCGGTTCGCCTGTTGCATCATTTACGACTCCCTTAACTGTAATCTTCTGCGCAAACAGCCCTAAAGAGACAAATAGAAAGGACAATAAGAAAAAAAACCTCCTGTTAAACTTCTTGTTATTTCTTATCATATAAATTTGTTTTTAAAATGTTTTTCAAGCATTATTATTAATGGAAAGCATCAATCATAAGACCTGAAATATACTTTCTTTTTAATCAACTTTCTCGAAAGTAATGTCATCAATATAGAAAACTACAGGTTCTGTTCCTTTTGGTACATTGATATGAAGAGGGGCTTTCAACATATCAATCTCCTTATTACCATCCAAATGGAAAGGTTCGGATTTCACTTGAACCCATTTTCCTGGTTTCACCCATCCAGTCTTAAGCATAGACGAACGATAAGGCGATTCGAAATCTGGTTTTTCATTAGAATTTGGAGCAAGTTTTTTGCCGTCCTTATATTTGGCGTTCGGGAAATACATCGTAAAGTTTTTCAATTTACCTGACTCTATAAAAATCCAACACTTGGCTATGTATTTTCCATCTTTCAATTCCACAAGACCGTTTTGGTTGAATGTTCCACATGCCATCTTCAGTTTCTCTAAAATACTTTCGCTTTTAAAGCACAGACTGTGTTTTCCATTTGGTGTATGATTCTTTGAATCTGTAACGGCGAATACATCATTATCCTGCAACCACCAGTTACATGAACTTTTAACAGATAGGTTTGCGGCCATCTTGCCTACCTCGAAAGCGTAATTGTTTTTATTAAATGTCTGAGCGTTTGCTGAAGCCATTGAAGCAATGACCAATCCAAGGAATAATACTTTTGTTTTCATGATAATTAAATTTTAGTTTATGAATTATTGTTTTTCTCTTAAATATCGTTCTTTTAGACTTTAAATTAAATGTAGGTTGTCTGATGTCTTTGCAAGTTTAGGGATTATATTCTATATATACAAATAATTTTAAAATATAACCACACTTAAGGGTGATATTTAACTATAATAAACACAATGTAAATTCTATGCTTTTTGCGATACTTATTTAGGACTATGGGAAAGAAACTTTCGGATTATATGACATGGGACGGACTTTGGATAAAGAAAAAAATCGCAAGCTTAATATTTTTTCGATATGTAAGCTTGCGATACCCTAAACAAAAAAATTAATTAATAAACTGTATCCAGTGGTTTAATCTGATATGTAAACTCGTAATCTTTATATGTTAGCCTGTATTGAGGCAAACAGGTGCTACCCCAACTATTTTCGCCACCTAATCCTTGCTGGGCGTAATCTATGCATACTTCGATAAAATCGGCAGGTTCTACTTGACCTGAATGCCTTTGATCTTTGAGGTCACCATCGTCAAGAGATTCAATTGTATAGTTCAATGCTACCATAGAGAAAGGTTTTGAAGCCACAAAATTCAAACCTATACCACCTTTATTTGTTTGGTTCCACCATCTGATGTCGGTCTTACAACCATTTTCTTGCGGACGAATGTATGGGTAGAATTGTTCTTGTGTGGTCATTTTATATATACCGACAAACGAATTGTGGTTTCTGTCTATATAGTTTTCTACAGGTCCTCGTCCATAGAAATGGCTATAATACATTTCTTTAGGCATCCTCATACGCATTCCGTAACGGAACATATTTGGAACTTTTTTGCCTTTATCTGTCAAGAGTTTCTGAGTAACCTGAATGGCTCCCTCATTGTTGATGACATACGATAGTCTTAATGTAGAGAATACCTCAGGCATTTGATATTCTGCATCTACATAGACCATGGAATTTTCAACTTTAGAAGTAATGTTGTTCAGTTTCATTACCGGATTTTTCCAGACTTTATACTTGAGGTTGAGACGTGCGCCATAGTCATTGTCTGTTCCGGCACGCCAGAAATTTGGTGTCAAGCTTGAGCCTTTTTCTATCATTGATACTCCATTGACATCGTAACGACACAGGAAACCATCGACCTTGCTAAACTCTATATTAAAGTTCTCGCCTTCAACTATTACTCTGTTAACATCCGGTTCCTTTATACGAGGTGCTATAATTTCGGCATGACCAACGGGATTGTTGCTCAACTGTTGGAACTTATGATTAGGAATATTTACTTCAATCTGGCTTTTAGCTATGATATGACCGGCCTGAAGCAACTGTTCGGATTGCTTGAGTGTGTAATAGACATTCAAGTAGACCTCGTCTGTATCGGCAAAGTTTGAGCGTGAGAATGGAATCTGAAGTTCAACAGTTTCTCGCGCCGGTACATCAAGTTTTGAAACAATTCCTTCTTCAACAATTTTTCCATTTACTGACAAGTCCCAATTCATGATATATGCATCAAGACTGCGGAAGAAATATTCATTATAAACATTTATTTTTCCATTCTTGATATCGGATGCACTTGTCCATATCGGTTGATGGAAATATTTGACCTCATAACTTTGCGGATTAGGCACACGATCAGGACTGATTAGTCCGTTGGCACAGAAATTATTGTCGGAAGCATCATACGGATTAAAATCACCTCCATAGGCATAATACATATTACCATTTTCATCATATCTACGAATACCTTGATCTACAAAGTCCCAAATGAAACCTCCCTGAAACTGAGGATATTTGCGTATCATGTTCCAATAATGTTCGAAACCTCCCATTGAATTACCCATTGAATGCCCGTACTCGCATTGGATAAGAGGCTTTTTAGGATTTGCCTTTACATATTTTTCGCAAGGACTGTATCCCGCGTACATAGGACAGAATATGTCAGTATAGTTAACACTTGGATTTTTTTTGAGCGATTCTTCCAATGGCATACCTTTGTTAAGGTCTCTTATGACCTGAGACATAGCCGGCTCGAACTGGCATGCTCTTGACGGGTCTTCTTTCTTAATCCATTCATAACAAGCTTCAAAGTTTGGTCCCATACCTGCTTCATTACCCAACGACCAGAATATTATGGAAGGATTGTTGAAATTGCGCTGTACATGGCGTTGATTCCTTTCGAGGTGCGCTTTGGCATATTGTTTGTTTTTTGCAAGCGAACGATCTTCGAAGAGCATCATCCCATGTGATTCAATATTAGCTTCTGCACACACATAAATTCCATATTTATCGCACAAATCATACCAATATGTATCATTAGGATAATGGCTCGTACGTACGGCATTTATATTTAATTCTTTCATGAGACGTATGTCCTGAAGCATTCTTTCCTTACTGATTACATATCCATAATCCGGGTCAATATCGTGACGATCGGCACCTTTGAATAATACAGGCTGTCCGTTCACGAGAATTTGTCCTTTTTCGTTATCCAGTTCCACCTTGCGGAAACCAACATTTACGGGAATTACCTCACCATTTGAAATGGCAAGAAGTTTATAAAGGTTAGGAGTCTCTGCAGTCCATTTCAGAGGAGACTTCACATTGAAGCTTACTGTCTGGTGACCACTCCCTGAAACCGTCTTGGTTTCGACAGGCTGTCCGTCCGGAGAGAATAGTTCGAGAGATACCGTCTGACGTCCATTTAATTTTAAAGAAACATCAAGTGTAGCATCAGTATATGTTTTGTCCAAGTCAGGCATTATACGGAGATCGTCAATACGTTTATTATTTCTGGCGTAAAGATAACAATCGCGCGACACGCCACTCAGCCTATAGTAATCCTGGTCCTCAAGATAAGTTCCATCGCACCATCTGAATACCTGGAAAGCAATAAGGTTTTCCTTTCCAAATTTCACATAAGGGGTGAGATCAAACTCTGCCTCAAGTTTACTATCTTCACTATATCCTACGAATTTTCCATTTACATAAAGATAGATATTTGATGTCACCGCACCAAAATGTGCTATGACTGTTTTTCCTTTCCAATTGGCAGGAATGACAAAACTTCTTCTATAAGAGCCTACATGATTATTCTCAACAGGAAATTTAGGCGGAGTATGATAATATTTGTTGGTCCATGCCTGGGTTAGGTCGTTTATTTCGCAGTCTTCAATCTGGCTTCTCCATGGATAGCCAAGATTGACATACTGCGGGTCGCCATATCCGTTCATTTCCCAATTTCCGGGCACAGGCATTTTGCCCCATCCACGGTCGTTGAAATCTGTTTTATAAAAATCAAGAGGGCGCATATCCGAATCTTTTACCCAATTGAATTTCCATATTCCATTCAAAGACATGATATTTTCCGAGAGCCATTTATCACCTTTCATGGCAAGTTCTTCAGACTCATAAGCAAAATAATATGTATGCATCGGCATGCGGTTCACCTGGTTTACTTCAGGGTCTAACCACTCTGTCCTATTCTGCGCCACACCATTTACTGATGCAAGCATCATAGCTAAACATAATGTTTTTATGGTTTTCATAAATCTACAATGTTAAGTTTAAGTTACTTATCAGTTCTTTATTTCTGAATTTCTATCAGCATTGTTTTTTCGGAAGTCAAAGTGAATTGTTGTCCCAGCGACATTCCGTTTATAAGATTTACGACGTTCTTTATGTTTCCTTTCTTTGACTTCAAAGTCACAATGGCATCTGTACATCCTAAATTTATAATCGACATGACATATTTGTTCTTGCCTGTCGGAACGACTCTCCACATACAACCTTTTGTGTTTATTCCATTTTTCTCTACAATGAACACATCCGGCATAAGTTTCTTCTGTTCGAGAATTCTAAATGATTCGTTAGTTATTTTGCCAATGCCATCCATAGGGATTAACTTGCCTTTAGATGCGTTCAAGGAGATATTCCGAGGTTGTCCATATTCATTTTTCTTCAAACTGACAGAATCTATAATAACCGTGCCGCCATTGTCAAGATATTTTTGTATGGAATTAAACTCTGCATCTGTCACAAATTCTGTTTTCGACACTACTATCAATTCCCAAAGATTATTTTTCTGACTGTTGATTATATCTTCCGTAGCAAATCCCAATGGAACACCGTTGAAATACATTTTGCGATAAAGATCGAAAAGGTTTTGCATATGGAACCACTTGTTGATGACAGAAGTTTTAGAATAGAACAGGCGTATAGGCTGTTTAAGGCTTTGCATTGCTGCGATTTCACTACTGAAAGCATTAAGATCCATCATTGTTTTTGCAACTTCGTTTGCCACCCTTGGCTGCTGAACCACACTTGCCGCATATGCATTGTTCATCGCATTGTCAGGCCCTCTATAATTCATCAGATCTTTTCGTATAGCTCCGTCTTTTTCTCTTGCCCAAAACCATGTATAATTAACATTCATACCATGGAGGGTTGCAAGCCAATATGCAGAACGAACAAAGTCAGGTGTCATATAAAGGTTACGATACTGTGACGAGGAAAGGTAATGTGACTCCGAGTTTACATTTGGCTTGTTTGGAGAAACCGACCTGCAAAAATCATAAGTCATAGTCACTTCTTTCCAATCGAAAGAATAAACCCCTTCCCAATATTCTTTTTCCTTTCTGCGGTTCCACTGTTTCTTTACTATTTTAGCGTCATTACCGATTATATCAGAAAGTTTTGTCAGAGCTTCCATGTCAATACCATGATCTATCTTATCGTCCGAGAAAAGATGTGGCATGATTTTTAAATGTGTTTTTGCATCAGAATCGTATTTCTTTATTCCTGAATCAAGGAACTTGAACCATTCTGTCACTCTATCCATATTAAACGACATCCAATCATAGCCGGCCGGTTTTCCCTTAAGATTTACGGCAAACGGAACTTGAAACTCCACCTCATCAAAAGAAGAGAATGATGTATTCCATAATTTATTGAGATGAGCTATATTGCCATGCTTGTTTTTCAACCAAACACGGAACTTTTCCATTGTATATTTCGAGATTACACCAGTAGCCCACGTTTTCTGCATAGAAAACCAATGCGGTTCATTTGACAGTATATACCCCATATCAGTATAGGCCTTGCCTTTCATTAAAGGTATCGTAGATTTAAATGTCGTTTCCCAAAATCTACGTATGTTAGGATTGTCAATATCGTATTTTGTAAAGTATCTTGAGCCTATACCTAAATCAGGGTCAATGTCCAAGGCCCATTTTGGAGCTACTCCATGCCATAAAAGTACATAACCGGAATATTTGGATGGATATTTGGCTATCTTTTCAACACCCATATACGAAAGATCTCCGTTCTCATTTTTTATGGATGGTAACGCCAATGAAACTCTATCGACTTTTCCACAATATTCATTAACCATGAAGTCGGGCTTCGTAAAATAATCATTTATATATACAGGTCGATTGCCACTCACAAATTGGTTTCCTTTTACTTTAATGGATTCCCAATCTATAGAAGGAACCGGACGACGTACATATTTGCCTGATATAACACCTTGTAATTCTTCGATAGCGGTATCAAGCATTTTGTTTACTTCATCTCTTTCGAATTCGGCAAGCTCTGCAGCCATCTTTTCTGCATCTTTTTTATAAGCCGGCCATGCTCTGAACTGATAAACATTAGGCTCAATGTTTTTCTCATCCCAAGCTGCATAGCCAAGAAATGTCTTGGACATCCATACTGCAAGTTCTTCACGCTGTACATCAAGCCCTTTGCTTTTAGCCTCAATTATCAATGAATTTAATTTAGAAATTTTCTTTTCTGCATTTTCTACAGACTCCGATGCCATTATTAACGCAGGAATCAATAAAAAAAATAAAGAGAAACTGTTTTTTTTTTTCATGATTAATTAAATATTTAAGTTACTATGTAAGTGTATCCAATATTATGACCTTACCTTATTGCACACTCTCACAAGAATATTCAAATATAGACTACAAACACACAAAAGTTACCTGAAAACTCTCTTTCTACCTCAAAATACTTAATATTAGAATTCTGTAAAAAATAAACTTTCTATAAAGCATGAATGCATTATTAATTCTATCCTGAAATTTTATCCAATTATAATTTTATGACTCAATCAATTTGTATATCGTTTGTCCCTATATTATTTCAATTCACTTTTTACCTAAAGAATATATCATGTGTTGTCTGATGACAATGCAAAAGTATAAATAATTACATTACATACAAAGTATTAATAGATGAAAAATAAATTATTAACATTTATTATTGGAATAGTTAAATAATAAAATAATAACAGAGAATGCTCATCTCCTGACGGGAATTCACATTCTCTGTTATACAGTGATCATTTAAACATTATTTATCTCAAGTATCACTAACCGACCATCTATAAAGATATCATGTCATACTCAAATCTTCTGTTTTTACCGCAACTTACAAATACTTAGAAGCAGAAAACGATTAGAAACTGTTTTTATTTATTATGCCTTAGTTTAAACTTCCAAAAGAATAAATAAAACCGCAAACTTGAATGTTAACATAATTATTTCTTAAGGCAAATATCATAAAAATCAATTAAATTCTTTTACCGGTATAACCAATGGTTTAGACTTTAAACTACCAGACTCATTTGTAGCTGTTATAGTTATGTCAGAAGGAGTCTTGGTGGACTGTATCATCAAAAGACAACGTCCAAATTCCGTTTTTACCATTTTTTTCTTAAATGAATCCATTTTCTCTGTCTTTCCACAGTCTGTTCCAAGGAATCGATAATCACCTGAAATAGTGAACTTTATCTCGTCGTCTACATTCTTGACCTCTCTACCTTTCTTGTCTACAAGCTGAGCCACAACATGGAGCACATCTGTATTATTGGCCGTCATCATCTTTCGGTCTGGAACGAGTTTAATAGAATACGCCTCATCAACGGTTTCAAGAGTTTCTTTTACTTTCTTTCCTTTATAAGTACCTACTGCCGTGAGTTTACCTTTTGAATAATCTGTTGCCCATTTGAAGATTCTGTCTTCCTGATCTTTCAAACTTTGTTTTCCCAATGACTTTCCATTTTGGAAAAGTTCAATTTCATCGCAATTAGAGTAAATCTCCACTATGATTTTCTCGCCTTCGCTGTAATTCCAGTGCGGATTAACATTTTGCCATACTCTTGGAGCCAATTTCCAGTAATCTTTTTTCTTCTCAACAACATTGCCATCTGCATCTTTCTTAAAAATTGAAAGTTTAGCTGTTTGAGTATATATCGCAATAACCGGTTCATCAGTCCAAAACGACTTAAACTGATAATACGATCCACGCGGAAATCCTGCCAAGTCCAAAGGTCCTTCAGGCGTAGCTTTCTGAGGCCATTGCTGTGCACGGCGTTCACCCAAATAATCGACACCTGTCCATAAGAAAACTCCTGCTATATAATCTCTTTCGATACAAGCTTTCCATTCGTACCATCTAGGGACATTCTCGGTACCCATCATAATTTTATTTGGATATTTTTCTCGCAAATAGTCATATTGCGCTGGTTTGTAACTGAAACCTGCAATATCCAATACATCGGTATATCCTGTTTCAAAACTTGAAGTAGGAAGAATAAGATTGGCTATTACATAACGTGTGGTATCCATCTCGCGTGACCATTTGGCTAATTTTGCAGCCGTTTTTCCTATACTGAAAGTCTGACGTGGATAATTACGCCAAAACTCACGTACAACTTCCGGAGAATTTGGTGGTACGGGAGTACGCCATAAAGTCCAGTCCATCTTATCGTTCCTATCCGTATTGCCAAACAATCCTGTTGCAGATCTATTACCTGGATATGTCCATTCAATCTCGTTTCCAATACTCCACTGGAATATGCAAGGATGATTGCGCGAAGAACGCATTACGTTCTTTAAATCAATCTCTGCCCATTGCTGGAAATGTTCAGAATGTCCTCTGGTAATATAATCTACTTCTTTATCGTGCATATTATATCTTTTATCTTTTGGCAAATCCCATTCATCGTAAAACTCATTTTGAACAAGAAAGCCCATTTCGTCGCACAAATCGAGGAATTCATCCGAAGCAGGATTGTGAGCTGTCCTGATAGCATTACAACCTCCAGCTTTAAGTATGGCAAGACGACGTTTCCATACATCTTTCGGAACGGCAGTTCCTACGATACCAGCATCATGATGCAAACATACACCTTTTACTTTCATATTCTTTCCATTAAGGAAAAAACCTTTGTCCTTATCAAAATGTATAGTCCTTACTCCAAATCTGGTCTCGCGATTTCCTATCGTTTCATTGCCACTAACTATATATGTTTTAGCGATATAGAGATATGGAGAATCTATATCCCAAAGTTTGGGATCGAATAGTTCTACGTCCTGATTGAGGGTAACCTTTTCGCCTGAAGCAAGATTAAAAGCTGTGCTCACTGTGGCTACTTTTTTATTATCCGCATCATAAATGTCAGTATATACTCTACCCGATTTAGCTTCAGAATAATCATTTTCCACATCTACACGAATATTAACAGAAGCTGATTCTTTATTAATTACGGGAGTCGTAATGAATGTTCCCCAAACAGGAATATGCAATTTATCCGTAATCAACATTTTCACATTACGGTAAATACCAGAACCGGTATACCATCTGGAATCGGCATATCTACTATGGTCTACCCTTACCGACAATCTGTTAATTCCATTTTCCGGTTCAATAAAATCCGTCAAATCATACCAAATGGGGGCATATCCATAAGGATGGTTTCCCAAACGCATACCGTTTATCCAAAAATCCGCATTGTTATACACGCCATCGAAGATGATATAACATTTCTGGTTTTCACTGATTTCAGTTTTGAAAATCTTAGAATACCATCCTATACCACCGGGAGTAAATGCCGTACATCCTTCGAGATTCTTGTCAAATGGTTTTTCTATTGTCCAGTCATGAGGGAGATCCAACTGCCTCCAACCTTCAGGATTGTATGTAGTCAATGAATAATCATGAGAATCCGACAAAGTAAATAACCAATTATCATTGAAACTCACATATTTTTCTTGGGATGCATATGCTCCCATCCCAAACGAAAACAAAAGGAAAAGGCCTGAAAATAAATGTCTTTTCATGGTAATTATCTTTTTATAATATAATCAAGATTTTGCAAGTGGGGCACTTAATAGTTGATTGACAAGCCAACAAGGTTTCCCATACAGATACTATTTTTACATATTGCAAAAATAGCTTTCCCATCTGTATATTTTGATGAAATGAAACCTTGTCAACTTGTCTTCTTGTCAACTTGCAAAGTATAAGTTAGACTTGCAAAGTTTAAATAATAGAATTTTATTTCAATGGACGCATACACACTTTCTCAATCGTATGTATCATAGGCAGCAATGCATTGGGCTGTACTTTAGACTTATATTTAGCAGGATTATAATTTACCTTATCAGTAGATTTATAAAGATATGGTAAACCGATTGACAAAGCTGGTTCTTTGTATAATTTCATCTGTCTGATAAGTTCTTTTTGCATTCTGTCAGCTATCTCCTTGTATTTAGGATTATTATAGAAATTTTTCATCTCATCCGGGTCGACCTCAAGATCGAACAACCAAGGAGTTTCCCTGCAAGAAAGGACTAATTTATACCGTCCGTCCGTAGCCATCGTCCAATCGTTAAACGGAGAGGCTGTAGTATAAACTATTCTGTCTTGTTTGACATTCTTTTCCTTGTTTGTAAATGCCTGGGCATCATTGATACCCTCTTGCAAACCAGGAATCTGTTTCACTCCCATCAATCCAAGAATGGTTGGAGCAAAATCTACACATGTATATACAGTATTGACAATCTTGCCAGGAATTATCTTTTCAGGATAGCGTATAACAAACGGAATTCTGGCAGACGATTCATAAGGAAGTCCTTTGTTTACTCGGCTATGCTCATAAAGCATATCCCCATGATCGGCAGTAAAAACAACTATAGTATTGTCAGTCAGATTATTTTTATCAAGAAAATCCAAAATACGGCCAACGTTATCGTCTACACATTCCACCATGGCAAAATAGTTTGCCAACGCTTTCTTGTCAAACTTATCCTTGTTTACATTGTATTGTCCACCCCTGGCCCAACGCGGACGTTGGTCAGTATCATTTGTGACCATCGTTTCCGGAGCTTCATAATCAAGATTGATATATTTCTGAAGATATTCCTCGCTCGCTATATCTGGAGAATGAGGATCCGGAATGGATAACATCATATAGAAAGGTTTATTCTTGTCGCGTTCAAGCAATTCAAGACACCTGTCGGTGAGATACTCCGTAACATGGATAAATCCAGGTTTAACCGGGCCCGACCAATACGAACGGATTTTATTGGGTTGTTTTACAATTTCAAAATATTTCCAGTGACCATCATTGAACATATAAGTACGATCCATATATCCGAAGTTGTATCCTGGTTCAAAATATGGACGACCAATATTGGGAACACCGCCCAAATGCCATTTTCCAACGTATGAAGTCTGATAGCCGTCACGTTTCAACATTTCAGCATATGTAATCAAATTTGGATTCATAGGCATATCGTTAATCGGACATCCTGTAGATACAGGATAAAGTCCTGTCTGGAAAGATGCTCTTGAAGGAGTAGAAACAGGAGATG
Source organism: Bacteroides sp. MSK.18.37 (assembly GCF_019129155.2). Classification (NCBI taxonomy): domain Bacteria; kingdom Pseudomonadati; phylum Bacteroidota; class Bacteroidia; order Bacteroidales; family Bacteroidaceae; genus Bacteroides; species Bacteroides sp. MSK.18.37. The sequence continues at coordinate 293,357 of NZ_JAHOIB020000001.1, forward strand.
AAGCATAATACCTGGTACAGATGGCTCCTTCTTTTGCCAGCCTGTCTATATTAGGTGTCTGAACAACATTCTTACCCCATGGAGAATCGTTTATATCGCCAACCAATCTCCTGTAACATCCCAATGTATTGATGGTATGTTCATCGGTTTGTATGACAATAAGATTTGGTTTTTCTGATGCATATGCACACGAAACAACCAATGAAAGGAATGGAAATATTTTGTCTTTCATGATACTATTTGTTTACACTATCAACAATATTCTTACAAGCATTGAAATAAATTCCGCAATCTACAGAATAGGCTATATACAACACACCCTGATTACGCCAAAATTTTGCATTCTCAGCCGACTCTACAAATGTACCTACTTTAACCCCCTTGGCAGCAGCTTTCTTTACAGCTTCCTTCATTTTTTCTACTACTATAGGGTTTGTGACATCGCCCGGAACTCCGCAAGACTGGGACAAATCGTAAGGGCCGAGGAATATTACATCAAGGCCTTTCACATCAAGGATTTCATCCAGATTATTGATTCCTTCCAGTCCTTCAATATGTACCAATACCATGGTACGTTCATTAGACAACTTGAAATGTTTACTTTTTTCTACATGAGTATATTCGGCAGCACGTGTATAACGGCACACCCCTCTTGTCCCTTCCGGAAAATATTTAGATGCACTAACTACGGCTTGAGCCGACTCTTTGCTGTTTACTTGTGGAACTTCCACGCCATGCGCTCCCAAATCGAGCGCACGAAGGATATTCTCATCACTTGTATCGGTGGTACGAATTATCGGACTCATTCCATGAAGCTCTGCAGCACGGATAAGATTCTGGGCAGACTCAAAACTGATTGGTCCATGCTCCATATCTATAATACAAAAATCAAAACCTGCCAAAGCCGCCTGTTCAATAAGAGCAGGATCATTCATTTTCAAGAATGGGCCCAATACTGCGTGGCCATCATTCATTTTTTGTTTTATATAATTTACAGTCATAGTGTCTTTATATTAATCTATTCATGAAAAATAATCTAATTTTACAGGTATCCCTTCTTCCTCGATAAAAGCAACAGTCATCCCAGGAACAGGAATAAAAGGACCATAAATAAGTTTAGCATCCTTAAGTTCTTCGTCCATGGACTCTACTTCGTATGCGATATGCGGCATTGTCTGAACAAGTTCGGGAAACGGACACCCCTTTTCAAAACGTAAAAATTCAATCTTATTTGGACTCGCTGCCACATCAGTACAGAAAAGATGAAGCTCATCATTGTGAGTTTCACCATCTACCGGATTTGTTACCGGTATGCCAAAATGGTGTAACTTTCTCATAAATTATAATTAAAGTGCTATTGAAATACGTTTAATGTACAGATAATCTTCAAGTGCAAGATGCGAGCAATCATGTCCCAATCCACTGTCTTTCATACCTCCATGTGGTAAATTTATACCATACTTGACACCATTGACCTGAACTTCACCACATTCTATAAATTTAGAATATTTCTGTACCCTTTCAAGACTGTTTGTAAACACATACGAAGCGAGACCTGCATCTGGAACATTCACCATAGGGTCAAGATCTTCTTCCGTATTGAACTTGATGATGGTAGCAACAGGACCAAACATCTCTTCGTTGAAACAACGCATATCAGGAGTTACATTTTCAAGAATCGTAGGATTCAGATAGCTTGTTCTTTCAGGCATACCTTCCGGTATTCCTCCAAGAGACTTTTTGGCTCCCTTGCTTACAGCATCGTCTATCAATTCCATTATGCGTTCACGAGCCTTAACATTGATGACAGGTCCCATATTTATACCTTTATCTTTACCAAAGCCGACCTTGATAGCTTTAGTTTTTTCCGTGAAACGCGACATAAATTCGTCATAAATAGATGACTGCACAAAAATACGATTAGGCGTAACACAAACCTGGCCACTGTTGTTGAATTTTAGTCCAACCATTGTATTTACTGCTTTATCCATGTCACAATCATCGAAAATCAATGCAGGAGCATTTCCGCCGAGTTCGAGGCCTAATTTTTTGATAGATGTTGCAGACTGCGCTACAAGTTTCTTTCCTGTGGCACTCGAACCAATCATGGTAAGAACTCTTGGGATAAGGCTCTCTGACATAGGAATGCTTGTATCCTTACTTGAACCTGTAAGAACGTTAATGACACCTGCCGGGAAATTTATTTCAGCACAAATCTCCCCAAACAAGTAGGCTGAAACAGGAGAATCAATAGACGGACGGATTATTATGGAACATCCTGCCGCTATTGCCGGTGCCACTTTATATGCCACATTCAAAATCGGGAAGTTCCATGCCAACATGGCACAAACCACACCTCTTGGTTCGTGAACAAGGATATTGGTATGCGACCCCTGCAAATCGGGCAATACCTGCGAACGCATTCTTAACATCTCGTTGGGATAATATTCAAGTGCATCAACTATCATGTCAATATCTTCGTCTGCCGATTCCCATGTCTTTCCCATTTCATACATCACAGCATAATGAAGTTCGTCTTTATGTGCGATAACGGCATTACGCAATTTGGCAATCCACTCGTTTCTTTCGGACAAAGACAATTTTGACCAATATTCAAAACCTTTCTGTGCTTCCTGCAAAGCCAATTCGGTATCTTCCTTTGACGCTACACAAAGTTTTGCAATACATTCGCCTGTTGCAGGGCTAATAATCTCCTTCTGCGTTCCGGCAACGCTCTCACACAAGCGTCCGCCTATATACATTTTTTTTACACCAAAATCCATAATCAATAATTTATACGTTTTCTATAATCATTTTCATATTCGGGAACAACATTAGTCTCCCAGTTTCTTAAATCTTTTTTCATTTTTTCGAAACGTTCGGGATAAACATTCTGCAAATCTGTAGTCTCACTTATATCGTCACGAAGATTATATAACTGATATTTACCTGAATGATATTTTATCAGTTTCCAATCACCGTTGATAATAGCAGCATACTGGTCTGTATTATATGCACGGAAAAAATAAAGATTACGTTCTTTCATCTTTTTTCCTTTCAAAAGAGGCATAATGCTTTCGCCGTCAAGCTCCTTGTTCTTATATTTCTTTCCTGTGGCTATTTCCATGAATGTAGGGAAGAAATCCAAAGCCTGCACTGGGGTTTGGCAAACACTACCTTTTTTAGTAACTCCCGGATAATAAATGGCAAGAGGCACCCTGATTCCTCCTTCTGCCATTGTATCATCTATCAATTTACATCCGCGAAGAGGATAATTCGAATATAGTCCTCCTTGATCAGAGAAATATATAACTATAGTATTATCTTCTATTCCACGGTCCTTAATCGCCTTCCTTATCCTGCCTACAGACTCATCAACTGCCTCAATCTGCGCTGCATAGTTTGCTTGAATGTCTGTCATTCCTTTCGCTTTATATTTATCGAACAGATCTTTTCTTCCGATATTAGGACTGTGAACATTATAATAATGCATTGAAAGCATGAACGGTTGGTCGCGGTCGTAATTTTCTATCATGCTGACAGCCTTATCTGTTAGAAAATCTGTAATATAGTCTCCATTTTTGGCTATTTTTTTCGTTGTGTCAGCACCACGCATACGGAAAAATGGAGCATAATAATTTGAAACATTTCCAAAATCGGACAATCCATAAACTTCGTCATACCCACGCTTGTCAGGCCATACTTCAGGTCCTCCCAAATGCCATTTTCCCACAAACATATTATAATATCCGCATTCTTTCATAAGTTGAGGAAAAATTGTTTCTTCCATAGGAAGCCAGTTACGCGAAGGCATATACTCGTTTAATTCCGGAGAGTTTTCAGGCCAATAAGAATATGGTTCGGTGGTACCTGCCACTTTATTGTCAATATGTCTCACCAATTGGAATCTTACCGGCTGTTTACCAGTCATAAGCGACGCTCTACTTGGACTGGATGCCGGCTGTGTGACATATGCACGTTCGAAATTCATTCCATCAGCAAATAAGCGATCTACATTCGGAGTGTTGTAATGAGGATTACGTAAACCAAGGTCTGCCCATCCCAGGTCATCAACAAACATCATTACAATATTCATTCTTTTACTTTCTGCCGATGATTTTACCGATTTGGATGCAGCCATTACATTATTGGAAACTCCTAAAAAAGCCGCTATCCCTAACGTAGTATTGCTAATTATATTTTTCATATAAATAATCTTTAAAATTACTCATCTTCCCTGCCGATTCCTGTATAATCGCGGAAAAGCTTAATAGCATGATCGTCTTCCGTCTTAACTAAATGCTTGTAAAGACGAACCCGCAAATCCTTAATAACATTTTTCAATTCTGGTTTATTTATAAGATTAACCATTTCATGCGGGTCGTTTTTCAAATCATAAAGCTCATCATCGCCACACGGATTGAAACAGTATTTATATTCCGGGGTACGAATAGCCCTTTCGCCAAACCAATGACCGTTATAATATTCGTAGAAAAAGAAAGATTCATCCGGAACATTCTTCCATGCCTCGTCACCATCGTATACCAAAGGTAACAAAGAACGGCTATCTTGATTCGACTGGCGTGGCTGAAGTCCCATATATTCTACCAACGTTTGATTTATATCAATAAGAGACACTTGGTGTTTTACCACTTCTGGTTTCGCCCCAGGCACCTTCATAAGCAATGGGATTCTCATTAATCCATCATAGGCATACGGACCTTTATCATACAATCCATGTTCGGCCAGCATACTGCCTTGATCGGATGCAAAAACTATCATTGTATTATCCCATAAGCCTTTATCTTTTATGGTCTGGAATAGTTCTCCCAAAGCTTGATCCAACATCGTTACCATTCCCATGGAATAAGCTATGGTCTTTTTCCAATCATTTTCTGTCATATGTCCTAAATCCATCCATGGCCACATTACGGAATACTGATATTCAAGGCCTTTCTTCATATCTTTCCTGTATGAAGGAGGAAGCTGTACATCCCTGTAATCATACATTTTATTCCATGGCGACGGCACCCTGTATGGCGGATGTGGATAATGGAAACTTACAGTAAGAAAGAACGGGCGCTCATCATTTACGGCTTCGTTCAAAAATTTAATACCTAAATCAACTTGTTTCTTAGGTTCACTCTTTTCGTATGTAGTCTTTAATGTGCAGTAATAATCCGGTTTTTCAGGACTATCTGCTTTATCCTTGAAGACCTTTTTGTCATAATACCTTTCTATAGCCTCGAAACTTGGCCGTTTTGGCTTGACCCTTAAACATTCATTTGCACTTCCTACATACTGGTCGACACCACGGACATCAGGAGTAACATAGCCCACATGCCATTTACCGAAATAACCCACATTATAATTCTTATCCTTTGCCCATTCATAGATAGTACTCTGCTCAATGGGCAAAGTCATATCCTTACAATGCCAAAGGTGAAGATTATCATTCAAACCGGTACGATGAGCCAAGCGTCCTGTAAACAAAGCAGCTCTTGAAGGCGACGACAGGCCTGTCACGGTACAAGCATTAGAAAAGTCTGTACCCGAATTACGCAATTCGTCCAGATTGGGAGTTTTAGCCTTGCCACCTGCATAATTTAACATATCAAAACGCATATCATCGGTAAGAATTAAAATTACGTTTTTCTTTTCCGGATGCTTAGGATCTAAAACTTTTTTTTCTGCCGCATATGTTGTTATTGCAGGTATAGACATCAAAGAAATGGCAGAAAGAATATATGAATTTTTCATTTGTATCATCTTGTTAAATATTATTTCCAACCAGGTCAAAAGGATATTCCTTTCGACCTGGACTATATATTACCATTTAGCAGGTATAAATACACTCATTTCATGTTCGCCACGGTTACTCCATGTATAATAAGGAATCAATTTCAATTTGAATGGCTTATATCCAGTTTGCAAAGGAGCATACAACTTGTTTTCATCAAATCTCTTTGTACGTACGTAAGCATCTGTGGTAAGAGTCTTTACTCCGCCAAGAAGGTCTTTTTCATATTTAACGTCAAATTTAGCATCTACAGGCAGAAGAATATCTTCAATCTTGACTTTATTAGGCAAATCTATTCCTTCCACGCAATATGTCAAAGGTCCATAAGAGACAGCAAGCTGATTGCGTACTTCTTCTACTTTTGGATTACCCTCGTTCAATATAGGTTTCATTGGCAATACAAGTTCTACCTTGTCACCAGACTTCCATTTACGATTAACCACAGCAAATACTCCAGTATTGATAGGCATATCTATACCATTTACCTTAAGAGTTGCTCCTATAGCCCATGCCGGAATACGCAATTTCAATGAGAATTCAGCATTCTTGTCACCCTTGTAATTCATTTCTATTTTATCATCCCAAGGATAATTTGTAACTTGTTCAAACCTGACATTTTTGCCATTGATTTTTGTGTCTATTTCGTTACTTCCATAAAGAGTCACAAAAAGAGAATTTTCATCTTTCGCATAAGCATAATCTTTTGTTTCAGCCAAGAAACGCACCAAGCTTGTAGGACAACAAACGCAAGTGCATTCTTCAGTCCATCTCTGATGAAAATCCAACGACAATAGCGGATGCTGCTTACCATACCAACGCAACACGTTCGTATAGAAATAACTCTTTCCGTCAAGCCCCATGGACGACAAGTTGTTATAGAACGCTTTCTCCATAACATCCAAGTACATAGGATTTCCAGTCAACATAAACAAACGCCAACTATAATATGCCCCATAAAAAGTCGCACATGTTTCATTATATGCCGTAGAATTTTGCAACTGATATGGAAAACCAAATGCTTCATGCACACATTCAGTAGCATTTCGCGGAGTTTCCGAACCACCTCTATGCACATTACCCAAGCCTCCCGTAAAAGAAGCCTTTCTATTGTACATATCATTCCAGATTGTTTCAAGGGCAACAAGTAGTTCCTTGTCATTTATTTCAGCTACATAGTCGGCGGCACCTATATACAATACCGGACCTAAAACGGCATGTCCTACAGCACGATGCTCTTTTCTAAGCTTTGTATCGTTCTGGTTTTGTGTTTTACCATTTTTATTTCCTCTACCGGTTATGAATCGGTTTGCACAATCCAAATATCGTTTTTCGCCTGTGCTACGATATAATTCCATAAGTCCCATAATTTGGGTTGGGTTGAAATCAACGTCAGCAAGTTCAGGAGTTATTTTTGCAAAATATTTATCCAGGAAATCACCAACTTTGATAGCTGCATCCAGCAAAGTGCGATCTTTTGTAACACGATAGTGCACACAGGCCAATGTCAGGAAATGACCCATATTATATGTTTCATGAAATCCTGGTCCCTTAAATCTCTGAGTATTCTTAAATGGCTTATTCCATGCACGTTCTGAACCTGTAACACCGAAACCTATCTGAGTATGTGTAGTAAAATATCCATCCTCGGCCACACTACGTGCCAGACGGGAAGCCTTTTCCTGAATAACTTTCAATAGTTCAGGGTCTTTTGTCACTGCATAAACAGCGATTTGCGCTTCAAGCCATTTAAAGTAGTCGCCATCCTGCCAATATGTACCTTTAAATCCTTTAGAGCCATCTGCTCCATCAGCCAAAATCTTGAAGTTATATTCGGAAAATTCCATGAAATATTTGTATTGGGCAGGAATAAGATTCGGCATTACCATATCAAAACGGTCTTTCCAAAAACCTTTTGTCCATTTTACTTCTCCCATATCGGCTCCACGAGCTTTAACATATGCATTCTCTGTTGCTGCCACATATGCATTCTGCTGTGCAGAGACTGTAGAACCCAAAGTATGGGCCAACATTGCTAATAATAATAATCTTTTTTTCATGATAACTATATAAAGGTTAAATTAATCATTCAACTTAAAGTAATTCAATTTATCTTCATCCACTTCTATTCCCAATCCATAGCCTGTCGGCACATCTATATATCCATTCACTGCCACATGAGGTTTAGTAATCAATTCCTCACGGATTCTGTTAGGACTGCGATCAAATTCCAAAAGCGGCTCTTTGTCGAACATACGACCCGGTGCATATTTAAGATTTGACGAAATGTGGAGATTTGCAGCTATAATGATACCTGTACCCCAATTATGTGGTGTCATCTCTACGTGATGCGTATCGGCAATAACAGATATGCGTTTTGCCTCAGTAATACCACCCGTAGTTCCTGTTTCAGGTTGTATATAATCTACACACATATTATCCAACAATGTTTTAAATCCATCAGCCCTGAATTCACATTCACCGGCAGCCAACGGAATAGTAGTTCTTCGGTGTAACTCTTTGAATCCCATATAATCATCAGGAGAGACAGGTTCTTCAAACCACATTATATCATACGGTTCAAGAGCTTTCGACAGGCGAAGCGCTTCACGGAAATTATATGCATGATTGGCATCAATTGCCAGTTTAACATCATCTCCTATTGCCTTTTTAACAGCCAACACATTCTGGATATCTTTTTCTATTCCAAGTCCGACTTTCATTTTGACGGCTGAATAACCTTGCTCTTTGTACATCAAAGCTTCTTCAGCCAATGCTTCACACATTCGGTCTTTCATACTTTCCGTGAAATACAAACCTGTTGCATAAACCTGGACCTTCTCTCTATATCTTCCACCTAACAAAGTAGAAACAGGCTGCTTTAAAATTTTTCCTTTCAAATCCCAAATTGCAACGTCAATAGCACTTATGGCAGAAAGCAAAATTCCTTTCCTTGCATAATCTATAGAACGTCTGAACATATCAGACCAAATTATATCGCTATCCAATGGAGATTTTCCAACCACCAAAGGTTTTAAAAATTCTATTCCACTCTTGATTATATTTGCCGGGCCGTATCCCTCGCCCCATCCTACTAAACCACTTTCGGTTGTAACCTTTACAATACAAATCAAACGTGAAGAATAACTAAACTGCGAGAAATAAAAAGCCTCATCCAATTGGTCGGACAACAAAAAGACTTCTATATCTTTTATTTTCATAACTTTGGAATTTATTAATTTATAAAACTATCTTTAAAAGTCAATATCATACAAGCTGCAATCAATATGACAGAAGCAACTATCATCAATAGAAACGAGTGTTTGGTGTTTTTCCATTCACCTGTCAGATACCCCCATATATTACCAAATATTAATGATAACGACAACATTACCGGCCATGTTATAACATTTCCAAGTTCACCTATAGAAACCGAGACAATTCCACTTAAACCTAAAGGCAAGAACCACAAAAAGCCTGTAATTACAGCCCATACTGAAGCCGTGATACTTCCTTGTTGTTTAAAACTAAAATCACCCCAAGTCTTATTCTTACATAACAGAAAGATGGCATAACCCGCATTCATCAATAATCCTCCAAAAACAACCACAGCCCTTGCCGGTATAGAAGAAGCCGAATACGTAGCACCCAAAGATTTCGCATTGTCAATAATCGGTATCGCAGCTTCGAAACCTACATTAAGAAGAGAAGAAAGAATACCTGACGATACAACAATTACGAGTCCCTTTACCAAAGATGATTTCTGACTGTTATTCACCTTTGAGGAACCTACATTCTGTTCTTTTTCACGAAGAATTCCGGAATATGCCGAAAGAGCCACGCCAACCAACATTATAGCCACTCCTAATATCACATAAATAAACGACGGCTGATGAGTAGCCCCTTCTATGCCAAACAAAGGAATTATGGCTCCAAGACCTCCGGCCAATCCCATTACTACCCCATTGGTTATAGATATTCCAACATAAGAGACACTCATTCCAAATAAAATTCCACCAATACCCCACAAAAAGCCTAAAAGCAGTGATGTCATAATTACTTTCGAATCTGTCATTAATATTGACTCCATGAAGGAATCAAAACCTGCGTATCCCCATACAAAAGGAACGACAAGCATAGCAAACAATGAATAAATCAACCAGAACGACTCCCATGACAATGGAGACTGTTTCTTCATACCTAAGCCAAAAGACCCTTGAGCAAAACCTGCCAACAAGAGCAATACCAAACCTAATTCACTCATAAATATTATATTTTAAAATTAAACATTAATTCTTTATATGTTGTCTGATGTCGTATGCAAATATATTCCTATTTTATTATTTGCGCAAGTTTTCGTAATAAACAATCAAAATATTAACATTTACAACATTTTACAAACAACTTTTAAGTACATGACAAAAATTTGATTATTATTCATCTAAAACCTATAGTGGCGTGGCGACAGCCCTCATCCTTTGGAGAGAACTCACTCCTCACTCGCTCGAATTCCCGCAGGTCTCTGCCACTGACAGAAGGACGCTTCTTGGAAATGACTTCTTCGAGCAGAGCCTGGCTGATAGGCTGGTACTCGTCTGTGCAGCCCTTGATAGTGGCATTGAACATCTTTCTTGCCGCCGACCTCACTATGTAACTGATGTCGCTGCAGTTATAACCTTCGCTCAGCTCTGCCAGTCTGTTGATGTCTATCCCCTCATCCGAGGGAAGTTTGGAGAGTGCCAACGTGAACAGACTCTTGCGGGCTTCCTTGTCGGGCATGTCTATATACACCATCTCGTCGATACGTCCTGTCCGTAGCACAGCCTTGTCGATGCGTTCAGGATGGTTGGTCGCGGCAAGGACATATACACCACGTTCGGAGGCATTGTTGAGCATACAGAGAAACTCGTTGACCTCACTGTCATAGTGTTGGTTTGCCTCGTCACCGGAGCGTTTGGGCACCATGGCATCAAACTCGTCGAAGAACAGCAGTGTGGGTGCTTTCTTCTCCGCATCCTTGAATACTTCGCCTATCTTCTGTTGTGTTCCATGTACCCATGTACAGGCGAGGTCATCAGGCACGATCTTCATGAAGTTGATGCCTATCTCCTCGGCCATCTTCTCGGCAAAGAACGTCTTGCCGCAACCTGCAGGACCATAAAAGAGCATGGAGGGAGGCTTGATGCCATATACCTCGGCACACTTGCGGTTCTTCAGTACGTTGATAAATCCCTCGGTCACAAACTCCTTCAGCTCGTTCATGCCGGCAATGTCTCCAAATCCATGACCATTGGCTTTCTTCTCTGCTACAGGCTTGTGCTCAGCCTCCTTTGCAGGGGCTGTCTGCTGTTCTGTCACCGGCTGTCCTCCGCAGATGCGGCGCAACCAATCTTTCTCGGCTTCTGACGTATGCATCTTTCTATCCTCCACTGTTTTGTTTTACTTCTATGATAAGAGAGTGGCATTTGTAACCATTCTCTATCATCTATCCCTACTTTCTGCTGAAAAAAAATATCCCTTTGGTCTATTGTGCCTGTTTGCCACATTAGCCAAAGGGATATTATCATTGCATTCATGCAATCTTCAATCTTTAGGCTTTGGTGGCTGTAGTTTCCACTGCTCTACCAATCGTTTACAACCGTTTTCAATGTGTTTAGCCACACGATGATATACAGCTGCAGTCTGGTAATGAGGGTCTTCCACATTGCCGTCTTCATCAAATGCCATCTTGTTGAACAGAACGATTTTGTTCCAATAGCTATAGTCCAATACTCGTGTTATGGCATCACGGTGACGCTCGTCAAACACAATGACCGCATCAGCTGCCATCAGTTTCTCACGTGTCATAACCGTGGTCGTACCACTTAAATCATATCCCAATTCCTTCGCCACATCCACCATGGCAGCATCACGAGGATACTCTCCACAGTCCAATGTACCAAGTGAGAATACTTCGATGCCATTCATTCCTGCGTCTGCCAAGAGTTTCTTCGTCACACATTCTGCGAATGGTGACCGACAGGCATTGCCTGTGCATACAAAGCAAATCTTGTAGTTCATGTTCATTCAAAAATACGGTTTACATCAAACAAATGCTTTTTACGTCTCAGAAACTCTGCCTCATAGTCTGCGGGCAACCCTAGCATGGCAAGCTCGTCGGGAGTGATTGCCTTGATAATGCTGTTGAGCCTTGCGGCAATGTCATCACAGCGGAACTCCTTTTTCTCCACATAGCGATGCCCTCTCATCTCCGGCACCTCTTCAAACGGAACGGAAGGGTGCATCACATAGTAAAGCGCAATGGCAATGTCCGTGCGGTGTCTGCCCATAGCACAGGCAATATAGAAGCCACCCTTGTCCATCAACTCGAACAGCAGCGGAAGCGAGCTAATAATCTGATGCACGTCCGTGTTCCTGCTGTCAATGGGCAGACTGTGGTATTCCAGGCCAGCCTCTACCACATTGCGGTCGTAGCGGTCGGTATGGTCAGCCGTGCGGAGGTCAATGATGACCTTTACACCGGCATCACGCACCTTTGCCAACAACCAGTTGCTGCCACGTCCCGACATAGTCCTGCCTCTCACTCCTTTGTCATAGACAGGGGCAAGGTCAACAATGGGGTATCGCATCAATGCCTCATACAGAGCATTGGGCTTGTTGACAACTGAAAGGTTGTTCGCCTCAGATTTGTTCTCATGGACGACCTTGTTTTGGGCATTCTTTCCCACATGCCACCCATCGCACCACGCGCATTTATAGACGGAGAAATGCACACCATGCTTCTCGCTCATTGCCTTGGCAGCCCTCAAAGCAACAGCTTTCGTAGGGTAAGACATCTTTTGCTTGCCGCTTCCTCGTGCCGTATGGCTATATCGGCTGAAAATGCCGAAGGCGTTGTGCGTCACGAAGATGTTTCTCCAAGCACCTTTGCGAGTCAACTGGTCATATATGGCAAAAAATAGATTCTTGATCTTCATCTCATTAATCCTCATAAATAGTAGAAATTCTTGTAATTGAATGTGGTCAAGGGTGAGTGGACATCATCCATTGCCAGCATACGTTTAGGTATCTCGCTCAGGGGGATTCTTTCATCAATCAATGCTCTCAGCCTACGGGCCAACTTCACATTCTCACGATTAAGTTCCTCTTGCGTCGTCTTTACCTGATATAAAAGAGCCTCATTTAACTCTGAAACTATCATCCCCGTAAACAAACCATGCAAGCCTTCTGCACGGGCAAACTGGTCGGCATTGCACCACACAGCCACAATGTTGCCTCCATGCTTGCGCAGATGATAAGCGTGGGAATGGCTCACGATTATCTTGTCGAACTCGTCCTTGCTGTCATCCGCACGAAAGAACAGTCCTTTGTCTGAGCCATGCCCCAGCAACATGATGCGCTCCTGTGTAGAGACATGATGCAACAAACGCCCCATCTCCTTGGTTGTGCGGTAGTCGGCAACGACTTGTGCTTCCAGCCCATCATATAGGGCTGAAAGCATCGCCGTGGTTTTGTCTTTTGGATGTATCACTAACATATGTTCTACTTATTATTTCTCCTATAAAAGGTATTATAGCTTCCAGTGTTTGGATTCCATATATTTCTTACATTTGTCGCAGAATACGTTTGTTTTGCGGAAAGGATTACCACCTTTGGCATTCTGCATCATACATTTTATATCAGGACAATGCCGCAAGCCTTGGGCATGACCTAATTCGTGGAGCATTACGCTAAACAACTGCCCGTTGCCATGAGGACGATAGGACGAGAATACCGCCACACCTGTCCCTATACCGCTGGCAAGTCCCATAATTCCGCTATGGGCACGACCTCTGAAATTATCAAGTCCGATATCCGCCTGCGTAAGTCCAACGACAATAGTTGAATCAGACTTATAATGACATAGCACCTTGTTCAGTACATCAGCCCTATATCGTTTGTGGTCATTCCTTTTAGTGGTAAGGGCAGAGTCGGGCAAGTGAATATTACCGGCCATTCTGCATTTGGGATAATGAACTCTTAAAGAATCCATCATGGCACGCTGTAAATCTACATTGACTGCGCCCAACGTATATACACAAACAACAGGCACAACAGATTTCTGCTCTGTTGTTGATGTAGATACAGGGGTACTCTTCTTGCAGCTTCCCAATATCAGGGATAGCGCACACAGCAATATGATGTCAAATATTCTGTTGTTCATTTTGCGACACATCTATAAATCAGCGGTACAAGAACGTCCTCTATTACCCTGTCATCCATACGGTGCTCGCCACTGAAGTGGATTACTTGATTATAGTATTGCAGGAACAAAGATTCTCCATTCACCTGCTGGTCGTTGTCGGCAAACATCCCCCATACCTGCTTGCGGTCGGCCTCGGTAATCCCTTCAAACTGATGCTCTTCCATCTCCGCATGGTTGTGGATGATTTCTGGGGTAATCTCAAAATGAGTAGTACCATCCTTTCTCGGCTTGAAGTATTCATGTGTGCCAACCGTGAGCATCTTGCTCTTCTTCGACATCTCGAAAGCGGGATTCACACAGATGCGGTTATATCCACGCATCTGCTGTGCATACATGCCTCCCATGCTGGTGCCTACGACGACATCCGGCACTTCGTTCATACACAGCCCTCGCAAGAAGGGCAGAGCCTCGGCAGGGTCAACGGGTATGTCGGGAGCAACGACATCAAAGTCTGACAACAGCTCTCGTAGAGTCTTTACCGTTCCGCTGGCAGCCGACGAGCCGAAACCATGAAGATACATGAGTTTCTTCCTTCGGATAGACTTCTCCTCCAGTTCCTTTGTCTTATCCCGAAGGTCATAGCTGTCGCGCATGTTCATCAAGATGTCGCAGAATTCAGCAGGAGTAAGTATCGTTTTATAGGAACTCGGCTCACCGCTTGTATGAACGAGTTTGATGCCACGAGTCTGCATCAGTGCGGCACGAAACCGTTCACTCTGTTCAAACATCGCCTGATAGGCACGGCGTATGATTCGCTGATACTCTTCGCTTTGGCGGTCTATTGCCTGCCCCTTCCACCACACAATCTGGTCAGTCTGCCACGATGTGACGCTCATTTTCCGAGCATTGCCGCCCTTCATGCTGCATATCTGCCGCTGCTTGTCGAGTTCCTTCCTCTTCAGAGATTGCAAGAAACCCTCCATACTGCTGCACACCATTCCGTCGAGGCGGAAACCGTTGCTGCACAAATTGCTGAGCACATTGGATGGGTACAAACCATTGGAACGTATATCCAGCGTGTTAGTTTCTGGATTGTACATATCCTTCAGTTCGTGTCCATTCCGTGTGGTAGCCATATAATTTTCTTCCATTTTTCAATTCGATTTTTCAGTCACATTACTTCTTGGAGTAGTAAAAGATGCTGTAGTAACCTGTTTTCTATCACAATAGACCGACGTTTTCTATAAGTTAGAAACAGTCGGATGCTTGCGTTCATATCACATGCCTATATCGATTATTGCATCAGCATTTTCTTGCGACTGATCATAGTTATCCAAATCCTCATCGGTCATCAAATCTATTTCGCTTGGGATGTTTCTGACATCAAACCAAGTGATTTGGTTTTGACCGCAGAGGATGTATATTTCTCCGTCATCATATTGCCTTGCGCCATATACTGGTCCTCTAACGACACACTCAGTTACCAACTGGTTGTCTCTGACTGCTGAAATCCGTGCAGAGTCGTCTGCTAATTGCAGCCAATAGTAAGCCGTGTTGTTTATCGTGGCTATACTGTCACCCCATTCAGAAGTATTCTCTTCCTGCTGGTGGCCGCCCCCACAACCTATAAGGGTGATGAAAGCAATGAAAAGCATTATCAGGTTCTTCATCTTGCTTCGGTTTAACTCATTGCTTCAATAGTGTTTCTATGCTCTTTGCCAACTCATTCAACTCCTCATGTTGTGGTGTACTTTGTCTTGCGGTCTTCAGGTCAATATTGTATAATACCGTGCTGTCACGCTTCACGTCATAGGAGTAATGGAGTACATGAAAAGTGTCACCATAGCGCACAACAGAGTCGGTTGCAAACTCCCCGGAACGAAGAGTCACCGAGTCTTCCGATATATACGGTTGGTCTGAGTAATCATAGTATGAGTTAATTCCGTTTCTCGTCATCTTGACGTGAGAAAGAGGAATCTCCGCCTTGAACTTATTGGTAACACGTATTTCCAACCTGTCTCTGTGACCATAAGCATTCCTGTCACAATATTTATCAAGTATTTGACAGATACTGTCCTGTAGATTCGGGTCGCTGATATTTGATGTCATCATTTTGTTTTGATATACATTATACAAAGTATAGCATCCGTTATTTCTTAGTTCATAGATTCCCAATGGGCGATTGCGTGAATTATGAACAATGTTGTCATATATAGGTTCGACAAGTATGCCGTATCTGTCCCGCAAGCCGACCTTGTCCGTATTAGTGTCCTTGATATAGAAAATGCCTCTCAATGGTTCCAACGTATATAACCCTCGGCGACCATATTCTATACAGGCGTATTGATTATAACCAATTGCCAAGGTTGGGAGGAGTATTCCCAAATATACGGTAGCCAATATGCTTATTCCTGCCAATCCTAGCTTACCAAAAGTGCGCCAACATACGTAAGCAACCATTGCTATACTGGCAACGAGCATCCACACGCGCCACATCCCGGCATAGCGTTGGGCATAGAAGAATAGTACCATAGCAGCTACCATCATCCAAAGTTTGCCGACAACAGGATTCTTCTCTGTTGTATCTTTACAGGAAGTCATATATCTGGCAATCAGATATAGACTGAGAGGCGGCAGGACGACACAAGCGAAACGACACATTCTCATGTCCATGGCAAGCCCTGCATATAACGCACAGATGGCAATCAACATCAGTTGGCAATAGGCCTTTGTCCCTTTGTCCTTCCAGAGAATCGCTCCCAAAGCATCCTTCCAAGTCAAGGTAGATGACTTCATTGTTTTCCTGATAAGTCCAACAATATATACAGCTATCGGTCCCAAGAATAGCCATGCCAACAATATGCATTTTATAATGTTATGGGTCAAGTGGTCATTGTTTATACCCATAACGACAAACGGCAAATCAGCGAAATCACCCGTTGTCCTCATAACCGGTCCCTCAACAGACAGCAAGGCAAACAGAGCCGAGAAAACTGTCAATGGAATCCAACTTCGTTTCTCCCCACGATAAAGGGTGAAGGAGAGAATGATTCTCATCACGACTGTGACTACCATAAGAAAATGAGTTGGTAATGACCACCAACTACAGTTTGCCAATGCAACAAACAGCCATAAAGAACAGACGGCCAAATCAAGCCAAAATACTTTTTGCTTCATTATATTCGTATTTACTTTTTGTTTAACCACTCAATCAATTCATTCGCTTTGTCTGACACCATTGCAGGCGATGCCGGCAGCTTATGCTTTCTCTGCACGACCATGCTGACAGCATACTTCGGCTTGTTGGCAGGGAAGCAGCCTACAAACGTGAATGTCTGCTCCGTTCCGTCATCAGCCACATTATATACTCCTCCAAGTTCCAAGTCCTTCGGTGCACGCTTATGTTGTATGCCTTCTTCCTTGAACATTCCGATGGCAATTGCACGGATATTGCCGCGTCTTTCCGCAGAGACGTTCACGGAATCCAAATGGAAGATATTGTTGAACACCGTAGCCAGTTCCAACGCATTGGTGTTCTTTGTCTGGTCAGTAGCGTACTTCCAATAATCCATGCCGTCAGGCAAGGTCATCATGGCGTGATACATTCCAATTCTCGACTTGTTGAGCAGAACCTGTCTGTATGTCAACATTCCGTAACCACCTCTGCGCCAATTATGGTCTCTTATCCGCACGCTGTCGTTCAACACAAAAATACCTTGTCCTGTATCGACGCTGTCCTCCAAAGATGTTTTTGACTGGGCGAGGCAGTCGGCAGCCACGAAAGGCATATATGTTTCCGAACTGCAAAACCTTTTAAGAAGAGGAGCATACACAATGTCACCCTCTACATTCTCCAATGCTCCCCATGTCAAGACATCACCTGTCCTTACGTCAATGACCGACACCTGTCCTTGGATTCCATCAATAGCCGCCATGCATTCACTCAGCACGTCATAACTCCTCGCCGAAATCAATGAGTCTATGGCAGGAAAGTCTTCCACTTTCCCCACGAGTCTTGGATTGTCGGCAAACGCTTCCATTTTCGTGTTGTCATTCATATTGATGCCGATTTTTCCGCATTGCAGCCCTTTCTCATAGTAGAAATAGCAGAAGCACATACCGTCTTCTGGTTGGAAATAGTGGGAATACTCGATGTATTCCATATCCACAGCCGTGACACTGTCGTTCTTCTCACGGTCATAGATACCATACTTCCCATTCATGGAGACGATGACGTAACGTGACTGGATCAAACTGTCCATCCTCGCCTTGTCTTCTTCCAAGTCATAATCCGATTTAAACTCTTCGGCAAGTGCCACGGAATCCACTTCAACGGAATCTACCCAGACCGAATCCGCCCCCTTCTGTGCAAAGACATCAGCTCCAATCACCGAGAGGAGCAATGCCAAAACCATTGTCATTCGTTTACTCTGTCTCATAATCATTATCTTTCTTTAATCTTCAGCTTCTTCACTTTCTTTATCCTCCTTATCGTCACGACCGGATAAGTAGGTGTGCTTCTCTATCACAGCTTCATTGCCAAACATATTCTGTCCGAAGCGGTTGATGTTCACCCTGCCCCCAATTGCTGCCGCACAGTTCATGGCAAAAACATCATTAGGATTTTTCTCAATCCTCTTCAGACAGGTCTGATAGCATTTCTTGCGCATATCGTTATAGATGCTGTTGGGAATGGATGAATCACGGGATATTCCGCCATAGCAATATTGATACAGACATCGCCATATAATCCAAATGTTGTTAAGACAAGGGTTGTATTTGCCGCTGTCCATTAGCTTCTCCGCCACAGCCACAATCCACTCGTCTTCAAGATCTGCTTCCGGACTGTCTGCCCAATTTAGGAACAGGGAGCATTGCTCGTCAAAAGTGGAACAGTCATTCAAGCTAGTCAGCATCATTTCCACTCTTTTGTCTGCCTCAACCTGCTTGTATAGTTCAAGAGTTGGCTTTGTCGCATCAGTCAGTTCCTTGGTCATGGCATTCAAGGAATCGACAAACTTCCCCTCATCAGTGAAATACTGATAGGACTTGGCTTCAATCTTGTTGCCAAAGGCAATCAACAGATCCATGGAATGTTCGTCTTCGCCCCATTCTTCTGGAGAACGCTTCATCATAATGACGATGCTGTCCTTGTAAATCTTGGCAGCCTTACGGAGTTCTTTGTCCCTGATGCAATCTTCGCTAATAGCCTTGATGCCGGCAACAACGTCTTTTTCTTCAGCAAGTTCAAAACCATCACATCCTCTCAGCCACAACTCGTGATTGCTCCACACGTTGAAAGCCAACAGGCAAGAGTTGTAGAACACCTCTGCATTGGAAAGAAACGGTTGTTTGCTTGCGGCATATTCCGGCAATTGCAGGGCGAATGCCGTATCACTCACAATCTCGTATTCGAGAACATTGTCTGCCGCATCCTGTCCATAGAAGGCAGCAAAGAGGTCAAAGTCCGTGCTGTCTTCCTTCGCACTTGCGTATTTGTCATAAATATCGATTATGTCTTTAAGACTGACGGCATCGTCATTCTCAAAGCATCCACGATACTGCGTTCCCATTTCTTTCTTGCAGCCAGTCATTGTCATCAACAATGTCATGGCAATAATACCAAACCATTTCATACTATCTGTCCTATCTTATTCTTTTACCTCAATCAAGACTGCCGTATAGTTGTCATCGCCCTGCTTTTCGCACATGAAATCATAAACATCAAGAATGTCGGCAAGCGGCTTTTCATCCATCATCCTTGCCAACAGAATGTCTGGAGCCATGCTTTTGTACAAGCCATCGGAGCAAAGCAACATTCTGTCGCCTGCCTTCAATTTGAACTGTACTATGTCCGGGACATCTGCCTCATGATGATAGGAGAAAAAGCAACGGTCAATGACCTCCCAGCCATAATCCAAACGCACATGGTCCTTCGTCTGGTAGAGCAGCCCTTCATTAGGACGCTGCAAATAGCATCTGCTGTCACCCACATGGGTAATGGTCACGGTGTCGCCCTCAATGCTTGCCATCACCATCGTCGTTCCCATTTGGCAATGGTTTAACGAGTTGGCTTTCTTGTCAAGTGCCCTCATGGCATGGGCGCAGGCCTTTTCCACCTTTGTCTTACTGTCAGGCTCGTCCGTATGTTTTTTCCAGTAATCCACAATGGCATCTGAAACGGTCTCGCTTGCCACTTCTCCCATGGCGTGACCTCCCATGCCATCGCAGACCACTGCCAACCAACGGTTACCGTCCTCACCATTTACGATACGGAAAGCGTCTTCATTGTTCTGACGCTTTCCCGTTTCACTGATTGTAGCGTAATGTATCTTCATATTATTCAATTATACAAATTGTCGTCATCGCTCATCTCCCATTTCTGTCAACAGCACATCATGACATATATCGCCCTGCCAATAAGCCATTGGATGAAGTTCGCAATTCAGCTTATTGTAGTTACCATGTCTTTCCACCTGATTCAGTATGCGTAGTTTCTCGTCTATCTCCTCTAGGCTTTTAGCGAAAACCAGATTGGTAAAATAACGATTCTCATACATATAGTCCTCGCTGTCAAAGCAAGGATAGAGTTGTGAGTCTTCGCCCACATACACACCATCCTTTGGCATTCGCTTCCTTGCGTGTTCTATCATTTCTTTCACACCATTGAAAGATGCTCCCAAGACCTCAATGGTCTCATTGTTCTTAAACCGCTTCATAATCGTTCGTTTTAATATGATGAATAATTCTTATGACGAGAGGCAGGAACATCAAGCCCCCACCTCTTTATGTCATAGCCTTATAATACCCTTCTATTTATGACAACTCTTTTTGTGTCCACAATGCTTGCAGTATGCTTGTTGCCATACATCTCCATTGGTGATGGGAGAGAATCCCGAACAACTACAACCTACCGTTCCTGTACAATGTTTCCCTCGAAATGTAACATTAGAACGATTGTAAGCGCTGTCGCTTTGAGGGCAGACCCACGTCTGAGACTGTCCATTGGCATAGACAACTGAAATTTTATCTCCTCTCTTCCAATACCATCTCCATGGGGTTGTAGGCCCAAGATAGAAGCCTCCGTTAGGTGTCATTGTCTTAGTTTCAGAGTTATTCCTGTCCGTAGAGGCTGCGACAATCTGTATATTGAATGTTGCACCTGTTTGATTATTCGCAACAAAATAGATATGTCCATCGTTACCTTGCTGGAAGCCCCCAACCATCTGTGCGCTTGCTATTAAGCACATAAACATCATTGATAGCATAATTCCAAAATGTTT
This sequence comes from Bacteroides sp. MSK.18.37, assembly GCF_019129155.2. Classification (NCBI taxonomy): domain Bacteria; kingdom Pseudomonadati; phylum Bacteroidota; class Bacteroidia; order Bacteroidales; family Bacteroidaceae; genus Bacteroides; species Bacteroides sp. MSK.18.37. Next base: position 314,622 of record NZ_JAHOIB020000001.1, read on the forward strand.
CATTTCTATATACGCTTGATTTGTGACGCGCCCAACTTCTAAAATTAGGTGATAATATTTACTCAATACTTGTCAATATGAGAACGCTTGGAATGACCACACTTACATGTCGTAGGGTCGGCACCGCTCTTCGCTCTAAAATACGGGCATTTGTTGGGACCGCAATAATGACAGTGTCCGTCATCATTCCCTGCTACATGCACAGTGACATCCGATGTAACAGGCGCAACTTCAGCATTGGTAGTTTTCGCATTTATGTAAAGTGCATTGGCACCTACTAAAGCGATGAGAGCAAATGCAACTGCAAAAATCTTCTTCATTGTCTTATACCCTAATACGTCATCGGGCGCAACTTCTAAGTTTGTTATTATTGTTCCTTTGTCTGTTTATGAAGGGTAGTTAGGCATAGTAACCCCTTGGAGCATTATTTTATCAGGATTTTCTTGCTTTGACTGCCTATCTTGATAATATACAACCCTCTGGACAGGTTCTCGATGCGGTTGGTCTTTCCAGAATAGACTTTGGTTCCATTGTCTTTGTACACCGTAATGTATGACGCTTCATCCAGCCAAACGGTTCCGTCCTCTATATGAATAACAGGCGATTCGGCTATTGTCTCAGAAAGACCTGTGACATCTTCTATCTTGGCCGTCATGCTGTAATACAATGCCTCCAACTGTCCATTTTTCCATTTCTCCTCATCTTCCACCCATGAAAAGGCTGCTACATAGAAGTCCCCTACAGTTATCGTTCCGTCTTCATTCATTTTCAGTGTCCATGTGTCTGCCCAATCATCCGTTGTCTCATCAAACACATATATTGCATATAACGGACTGTCATTATCGGTATATTTCAGGATATTGTAGTATGATACATCAATCTTTGCAGTACCATCTCCATTGTCATACAACTTGAATCCTCCGTCATTGTATTCCGTAAGGTCATCACCAAACATGGAAGTGATATAATACGATCCATTCTTCTCAGTAATAGTCATTTCGAATCCATCTTTATACTCCCTCGTGGGATTGTTCTCCACATGACTGGATGCGACCCTATAATTCCCTGACCATACTGTTGTTTCTCCTATGACTTCCTCATTCACGGTTATAGCACAGACAGCGGCAAGATTGTTGGAAGTTGTAGCAATGATGTTGGCTGTGCCGGCACTCTTTGCGGTGACAAGACCAGTGTTGTCCACGGTTGCGACGGTTGTATTGTCGCTCATCCATGTCACGGTTTTATCGACAGCATCAGATGGACTTACCGTGGCTGTCAATTGTAATGTTTCTCCTTCGGTGAGTGAAGCCTTGGATGCGCTGAGCGTTATAGATGTCGGCTTTACATTCTCTTTTACCGATATGTTGCACGTTGCTTGTTTCCCGCTTCCGTCTTTTGCCTTACATGTAATAGTGGCAGTGCCAGCAGATTTTGCAGTGACAAGTCCAGTGGATGACACCGTGGCTACAGACGTGTCATCGGATGTCCAACTAACACTTTTGTTGGTCGCCGAACTTGGGCTAACAGCTGCATTAAGTTGTGTGGTTTCTCCAACATACAGAGAAGCAGAAGTCTTATTCAGTGTTATACTTGTAACATATACCGTTGCAGACTCTACGGAAACCTTGCAAGTAGCATATTTCCCACTGCCATCCGCAGCACGGCATGTAATAGTAGCAGTTCCCGCAGACTTTGCCGACACAAGTCCGTTGTTCACCATAGCCACAGATGTATTGTTGCTTGACCAGTTTACATTCTTGTTCGTTGCATTTGTAGGATAGACAGAGGCTGACAGTTGGTAGGTATTTCCTTCTTTCATACTGATGGACGATTGGCTCAGTGTTACACTTGTCACACTGACACTTGTCGATTTTACGGTGATCGTATAGTAAAAGTCCATAGTGCGATAGAAGCCATCAATGAAATAGCTACATTTAAAATATACTTTGCACGAAGATGTTGCCTTGATTCCCTTGACAGTGGCATTATAGCGAGTGGAACTGGTCACGGTGGCATACGAATTGTTCTCGGAATACCACTGATAGGTAACACCCGTTGACTGCATAAGTGTACGTTTGTAAGTGTCAGCCAACGCTATGGTTACGGTACTTCCTTCATAGACTGATGCTTCTCCGGCTTTTGCCGAAGCATTCGCCTTTTGAACTGTTGCAAATGCGAACAGAACCATTAGAATCATGGTCTGCAGATGTGTAGTAAATGTTTTCATTGTTGTTGTATTTGATGGTTTGTTTTATCTGTGGTGTTATTATTTTGCTCTCTTCAGCGCATACTCTGCCTTTCTCATATAGTCCTGAGCACGTTCTCGGGCATTCTTTGCTTTTCGTGCGTAATCTTCTGCCTTGTCCGTGGCATTCTTTGCCCGTTGCTGATATGTCTTCACACTATCGTAGTTCTTCCGCTTCGAGTAGTATTCAGCCTCTCTGAGATAACCTTGTGCTTGTCGGTTATAGTAATCGACTTCTTGCTCATAGCCCAATGCCTGCTTCGTGTAGTATTCCGCCTCACGCTGATATGATTGGGCTTGCTTGATATAGTAGTCATTTTGCGCCATAAGGGGCAGAAAGCCGAGCGTTATGATTATAATTGAGATTAACTTTTTCATGTCCTTTTCAGTTTGTTGAGTAAATAGGTCGAGGCGAAATCCAAGGCATTGATGATATGAGGGACAATCGTATCTGCCGATTCATCTGATGTCGTTTTGTGGTCATAATCCAATGAAACACTGCCACAGTCCAGTTTGACTGCTTTGATAAATTTCACGTTCCTGTTTGTCTCATTGATAGCATCCGACAATAATTCAGTGTTGTACTCGTTTGCCTTTACTAAATGAGGGACACAGAAACGTATCATATCCTCATTTCTCCCAGTCATATAAAAGAAATGCCTGTCGTGGTAGATAAAATGCCAACCCATTGACGGCAACATTTCCACATGCCCACATTTCTTCCTAATTTCATTCACTATTTCTTCTTGTCTCATATTCAATTATATTTGTTATACTCTTTATGGTATATGAGCGTGATTAGTAACCATATCTATCAATAAAAAAAACTGCACCAAATCAAACTTGTTGAATGGTGCAGTTTCTAACTCGTGTGTTGTATGTCTCAATCCAGCATCACAAATGCCGCCCAATAGTATGGGTCGGGATATTTCTCCCGAATGATGGACTTTGCGTTTTCAAATGCCTTACGTTTGTTCCACTTGCATTGTTTGGATGCCAGTTGCTCATAGAATGCAGTCATAAACTCTGTAGCCACCTTGTCGCTGACACTCCATAGAGCCATGACCATAGTGCCAACACCGGCTTTCTTGAAGGCACGCTGCAAGCCGTAAAGACCTTCGGAAGTAGCCTTGCCTTGTCCCGACTGACAAGCTGAGAGCACAACCATCTCCGTGCCACTTAGGTCGAGGCGAGCGATGTTGTTGGCTGTAAGAATACCGCCTAACACTCCATCAGGCAATTCCTTGCCTCTCCATGCCGCATTGCCTCCTGATAGTACAATGCCAGAGAGCATCATGGCATCAGAATAACCTTTCAGATAATCTACATGAGCGGCACGTTCAGGAGTATAATAAAATCCGTGAGTGGCTATCTGCAACAACTGAGGAGCATTTCCGTGCATACTGAGGAACGACTCCTCAGTTCCCTCCATTCCCATTCGGGGTGTTACCTGCCACTTGCTGGCTTTCAGCAGAGACTCAATCTGCATAATCTCCTGCTTGGAGCCAGGAAGTTCACAGAAGACAGAATCCCCACGAACCATGTCGCCACGCATCACCAACAAATCTGTCAAGTCATATTTCTTCGCCTCCTCAATCATTGCTGTCGGTTGAATGTCATATTGCAGTCCACCATATAACACCGCAGAATGCGGTGCAAATGCCAAGACTGGCGACTGTGCCTTTACCAGTTCCCTTGCGGAAGACAACCTTACGAAGTTGTAATGGTTTCCCAATAACGAACCGTCAGCCAGAGGCAATGACTCTAATGACACTTGGAACAGCAGTTGTGATGGAACATAATAAACAGTCGAACCTTCAGCTATGTATGCTCTTAATGGCTCCCATAACAGTTTCAGTACCTCTGGGGCATAGTCCTGATTATAATACATATCAGGTCGGGTGATGCCCAACGAATCAATCTGTCTTTCGGCGAACAGGTATTTCACCAATGGGTATTCATCGCTCTTGTTGATGATATAGGCTGCATATTTGCGCCCCATGGTCTCTGAAACGTAATCAGTAAAGTCCAAAAGGACTTCATTGGGCTTCAGAGCACTCTTAACTGTCGCATAGTCTATATCCATGAAACGTGTGATATTGTCGAAACTGCGGCATCTTTCGGTCAGACGTGCCGCCAATTGATCAGCCCGTTGTGACATACTTAATATGCTATCGGCATAATGTGCTTGTTCCTTCTCCCACTCCTTTATTTGGTTCTTCATCAAGGTAAGCAGCATATAGTCCTTCATATCATCATCAGTACCTTCTTTCTTTACCACGTCAAACAACGAGCGTTCAGACTCCAGCAGAAAAGACTTCGACATGACAAGCGCATCGTAGCAGCTTGCGGTAAACTCATCCTGGTATCTGTTGGCTTCAATGGCGTATGGTGTCATCATCGTAAACAGTGAAGACACTGGCGACCACAAACTCTCACGTTCCTCGACACTCATCATCGGAATACGCTCCTTCATCAACTCTTTCAACCTGAAAGCGGCATCCGTATAGTGTGTGCAACCAGCATCAAGATGTTTGGAGAATCCCTCTGCATTGGCGAGCATCATTAGCGCATTGATATACTCCATGCTCTTTTCGCCATAAAGTTGCTTTGTGTAATCCGCATAGAGTTGATAATGCTTTTCAGACTCATCATACATGTCAAGGCGATGTTCCGTTCCTCCCATGGATGCAAGGAGCATTATCCTATTCTCTTCCGTTTGGGGATATTTCGATGCAAGTATTTCATCTGCTTTCTTATAGTCTGCGAGAGCTGCGGAGTATTCTTTGAAGCCATTATGGCAGCGTGCCCGAACCATATACATTTGACATAGTTCCCTTGGCTCTTTCATCCTGCTTTCACTCTTAAAGAGAGAGTCTATACATGCAAAGCAATTCTCCTTGTCTCCTTTCAGTCTGTAGATGTCTGCCACCAGGCTATACGGAAGATAATACGCATCTTCCTCTGGATTCATCTGCTTCTGGTATTCTTCCAACACTTTGCGACCGTATGCGATGGCATCGTCATATTGCCCCGTGGCAATGTATAGATTTCTCAGCTTGTTATATGCCAGATGTTTACTTGCCGCAGGGTCTTTGTTGTCCCCTTCAGCCAGTTCCTTGCCCTTTATATACCACTTCTCGGCTAAATTATACTGACCTTTGGATTTCGCCTCGTCACCTTTTTGATGGTAGTATGCAAATTTCATTTTCACATCTCCTGCCTTTTCCACTAACGAATCCATGGAAGCCGAAGCGGAGCGTATCAGTTTCATGTCACCAGTGGAATTGCCCAGCGACCACAACTCCCTCAACACATCCATCTGCTTGTTCACCTTGCCATTTTGATGTGCCAAGACAAATGCCTGATAGTAAACTCGCTTTGCTTCGTCAAACTTGCAAAGGTGTGCTTTTACCGATGCTATGCCGGAGAGTACATCTACTTCTTCAGACACCCTACCCAAATCCCTGAATCCATTCAAGGCTTCTTCATACGAAGAAAGCGCCTCGTCATAACTCTGTGTCATCGCATATTGCGCTCCCTCAAAATACCATGATAGAGGAATCTTTGTCTCCGCGTATTCTTTTACCTGACCGTCAGAATAGGGAAGTATTTCTGATATGAGTTCCCTTCCACGCTTATAATCGGCACGTCCTTTTTCATCACGCTGGATAAATTCGCAAGCATACATATAGCCATTCATAGCATAGAGATGGCCGACGTCTTTTCTTTCTGTATCATTCAACTTACCTTGAAGCAAACTCTTTCCTAAAAGATACCCTTCTTTATACCTGCCAAGCAATTCATAACACTGACATGCCATTGTCTGACTACAAACGTACACTTGCCGCTCGCCTTCGTTGCGTTGCTGCTTGGTATTCTCTCCAACAATAAGAAACAACTCAAGTGCTTCTGCCTTCTTGGCGGCTTTGTTCAGTTCAAATGCCTGATACATTTTAGCAGTCACTTCTTCCTCTGACAGGGTCTGGGCTTCTATCTGCATTGTCATGCAGAAAAACATCAATGCGAATACTATGATTCTATTCATCTGGATTTACTTTCTTCTCGATATTATACTTTATGGTATCGTTGTCCGTACTGTCTGCCGGGGCAGGGCTGAACACTTCATCCCCTCCACGCATCTGCTCCATAGGTGCCCCGTTATAGTTAGGAGATGACTCATAATCAAACATTGGCTTGATGGCAAAGAAACCTACAACAAGCACAGCTGCCACACCAGAAATCCACAGCCATATCTTCTTCTTTGACCGCACTGGCTCTGTTGCTGCAACCTCTGGAGCAGGACAATAACATGCTGCTTGTTTAGTACCTGTAGCACGATAAGCAGCAGTTTTTCGTTCTTGTTCATACTGTCGTTGGAACTGTTTTAGTGCCTTTAGTTTCTCCTCACGACTTCGGATGCAGTCTTTCACGTCCTGTGTAAACTCCAGTTGTTCCTTCTTCTCTTTATCTTGTTCTATCTCACGCAAGAACTCCGTCTTTTCGGCATCATCCATGCGGTTAAGCAGGTAGTTGTCTATTCTGTCTTGAAACTTTTCGTCCATATCTGTAATTCTTTATGAGTTCAACTTTCTCTTATAGATTTCCCTCGCCGATTTTCGCAAAGAGTTCATGCACTTGTTCTTCTTCGTCTTTAAGGCATTGTATGACTCTATTGTCGGCATTTCCTTCAGGATAGTCTCCAGTTTCTTCTCCTCGTAATAGAATTTGGTGAGTATCTGACTGCACCTTGGTGACATGTGTGATATGACATCCGCTATAATGTCAAGCATCAAGTTCTCGCCCGAATCATAGAGCATATCTATATAATCGTTGGGGTCGAAGCCTTCAGCCCTTAGCAACCGTCCTAATTCTGTTTCGGGGTCAGCATATACAGGATGCTCGCGTCCGTATTCTAAATACTTGTTTCGGGCTATGCTCATAAAGTAGGTGAGGATGCTGCCGTTCAGGGGCTTGTTGTCTTTTCCCATCACGATTCCATCCTCCACATAAATTTTTCTTCTTTCTATGTTCTCCCAGAACGCAATAAAGGTGTTCTGTAGAATCTCTGCCGCCGCATTATCGTCAGCGAAGAACACACCCCTATAGTTGTCCCAAAAGTAATCGGAGCAGTATGCGTACAGCTCGTACTGAGTGCGCCGACCTTTGTCTGCTATACCCGCTACAAGTCGTGCTTCGTTCTCTTGTATGGGGGCTCTGAATTGTATTGTTTTTGCCATTACTGTATGATGTCTGTTATTCTAAATCTATCGGTCTCGCCAGTCATTACTGGATATTGAGGTCTGCTGCCCGTATTGGAATTGACAAACATTCTTATTCTTCGAAAGAAATCATCGTTGTCATTTCCTGTGCTTTCCTTTACCTTATTATATATTGCATAGGTAAGTTTACCCACAGCCGGACTTTTCATTTCAATGTTCACTTGGTCGCTTTTGCAAGCACTGATGGTAATCCACCTTTCCTTATTCACCTGGGCATTTGGATTTACATCCGTCTTGCCTTTATCAGTAGAAGCTCCCCAGATAAAGGTTTTGATAGCTTCGAATATGTCTTCCACGCCACGCACCACTTCATCCTCATCACCACGTGTTGCATCACCGCTATGACAAGCATCTATCACCACCAGCATCTTGCCCGAATCTCCAATTTTGTCTCTGATGGCATTCAGATAATAGTTCACTTCGTCATCCGTGAGGTGTTTCTCACCTTTGTCTTTCTCGCATGGCTTTCTGTAGGCATCGTATGGAATCCAGCACTCATCCAGTCCGTCCTTCTCGTCATTATGCACATCTTTCATCTGTTGACCATGCCCTGAGAAATGTACATACACCATATCCCCACGCTTTGACTGCGATGCTAAAGACTTGAAGGCACTCACAATAGCTGCCTTCGTCGCCTGCTGATTCACGAGTTTCTTGACATTACCCGCCTTGAACTTCGCATTTACCAGCATCTCCTCCACATAGGGCACATCCTTATCACCATTTATCTTTCCCCATGTCTTATCCTCATGTTTGCCAATGCCAATGACAATAGCTCGCCGTGTCTGAGCATGTGATGTGGACGACACAACGAGCAGAAGCAAAATGAACAGTATTCGAATAGCCATTAAGTATTACATTTCTTTATAAACTTGATGTAAAAACTCAAAGAAGTAATCCCTGTTCAGATGGTTTATCTAAAGGAAGACGAAAAAAAAGATTCTTCTCCTTTGAGTTCTAACTTCATTAATGGTTTTTCTGTTACAGGAACCAATTTGCCTGTTTTCTTATTGAGTTTACACAAAGACCATTCCAAATGTTCGGGGCTGAAGTAAATCTCATCATATTGTACATTCGGGAATCTTATTTTACATTCTGGTTTCACCTCAATCAATTTTCCATTTACGTCAAACGTATAAAGGTAATGCATGAAAGATAATTCATAATCATTGTTTGAACAAAGATAATATTTTCGATGATTTCTATCTTCCAATTGATATAGTTTAGTTATTAGTGAACAGTCCTCCCCAATGGCTCTGACTTCATACCCTTTGGTGCGTTTTACAAATAAATATGACCACCAAGGATTGTGATTGTATTCATGGCCAAAATTACGCACACCAACTATATGATCTGGACTTTGCATGTTAACTAAGCAGGTGATGTCTGGACTGTAATAAGCAACTAACATCATAAACCACTCCGCATAAGTAAGATCTACACCTGGCCTATGGTTGTCAATATATGCTGCACCATGTCCTAAGTATGATAAAGATTTATAAACCAAGGTGTCAGGATAGAATTTGCATAACCCTTTTCGGTATTTATCTATTTGTAATATACACCTATCAACTGTTGATTTATCTTCTTCACAAAAGACTATTTTTTCATGCTTTAATTCAATCTCTTCAAAAAAAGAAACAAGATTTTTGACACTATCAAAATTAAAATAGGTCATTCTTGTATGAAGAACTTCACCCGTAATCTCCACATCATCTATGTTCCTATTTGTTAGTGCAGATATTTTATCATCATTTAATTCAGTAGAGATAGAGTCTTGTTCAACCAAAGCATCTCCGCCAGTCTTATTGCTTTTACATGCACAAAGTATAAGAATTATCGCAAACATAATGTTCTTTTTCATGCCGTTTTGTTCTTTTCATTTTTGAAATTGTTGGTGTTATTCTCTAATCCTTAAAACCATTCAAGCGTTTGTATTTGGGATTAGCCATCATACACAATGAATGTCTCAAAATCTCAGATAAATATTCAATAACACAAGTTCCATTCTTCCATACAGAAGTCACCAATCGCCCCAAAGAGGTATATACATTATACCGCAGCAAAAAAATACTACAGTCCAAAATTCTGACATTTCCATTTGTCATAAGTCTCAGTCTCCACTGCGTTCAAAGTTGATTAGGATGTTTTCGCAATATGAACAAACAATTACATCCAGCTTTATAATTCTATATCAGAAAGCGTGGTTCCATTACAGAATCTGTCAAGATCCACATATCCCTTGACACCATGGATTTCGTCTTTCTCTGTGTATTGCCAAATATTGTGTCTTCCAAAGCTGTTAAGAGTCGGTGGATTCTTCCCATATCTAGCAATAAAGAGGAAATATTTATCAAATTCAGGAGACAATTTTTCCTTGTAAAAACCATATTGACTGTACAGTAGAGGATATTTGCCATACTCTGATTTAACAAGTTGCATGAATTCATTCAACTTACGTTGGAGTTCGTCTCTAGAAATAGAGCTATTTCCTGCTTCTTCAACATCAACCATTGGAATCAAATCCTGCGTGTGTTTGTCTATATGCTTCTTAAAATTGCGGAACTGGTCTTTCGCAGGTTTTCTGCCGATGAAATAATGATAGCTACCTATCTTGAGGCCTTCTTTTCTTGCATCATCCACATAATCATGATACTTATTATCTACTTGCCTCGCACCTTCAGTTGCCTTTATATATACAAATTGTATTTTGGGGTCAGAAGCGACTTTTTCCCAATCTATTTTTCCTTGATACTTAGAGACATCTATACCATTATAGTCGTCTGAAAAAATTGTTGTACGTTCTTTCTGTGGATAAGCAATTTTTATATTATTATAAAGATGCCATATAGCACAAAATATGGTGACACACAATGTACATATAGACAATGGTCGAATACGGTGTAGGAATTTTATATATCTCCTTTTAATGCAATAAAATAACCCTTTATTTTCTTTTTTTCTTGACTTTCTCCGATATTTTTTTGCCATATAAATCAAAAAAGAAGCGACCAGAAATATATAATGTTGTCATACTGAGCATTCAACAATCTCCAGAATGACGTAAACACATTGTAATGAGGGAAGAATGCCACAAGTATAATACAGCAGTTAATTAGTCGAGCAACGTATATAAACAGATATGAAAACAACAAAGGGTGATGATTTATATCGGTTTGATATTTACCAGTTTGATGAATAAAGCAATTTACATGAAAAGACAGGCTTACACCTATTATTATATCAAATATCCACATTCCGTGAAAGTTCATTAGACATCGTACAGATAATAACAGGAAAGTGTATATCGGTAAGCAATATGGAGCCAATGCCATTGGTGGAATCATGTTATTTGATTGTCCGCTCGTATATACTACACCAGAACCTTCTTCTGCATGAAAAGAATGCACCTTACGAAGGAATAGCATTGCCACAACAATATGTGTCAGTTCATGCGTGAAAGTCTCAAGCCATAAGGCATTCTTATTTAGAAATCGTCTCATGAAAGAATACCCAACGAATCCTATAGCAACCCATTGGAACAAGGATAGTTGCTGCCATATCTTAACATGCTTAGGAAAGAATAATATCTGTACTAACTTCCATGCATAAGGTATCGTTAAAACAAGAAGTATTATTAGTATTAATATAAGTAAGTGATCTAAAATATTTTTATATTCAGCACAAAATATTAATATTGTATCATGTTATTGCAACATGTAAATCATGAAACATATTAAAGTGCTCGAATTAAGTGAGGCTGATCGCCTCAAATTAGAGAAAGGCTATCATAATGAGCCTACTCATAACTATCGTATCAGATGCAAATCCATATTGTTGAAGTCGTCAGGAAAATCAGCTTCAGAAATAGCTGAAATATTCGATGTGACAATACCAACAGTATACGCATGGATAAAACGTTATAAAGAAAATGGTATCAAAGGCTTGGAAACACGTCCCGGTCAAGGTCGTAAACCAATAATGGATTGTTCTGATGAGGAATTAGTCCGTAAGGCTATAGAGGAAGACCGTCAGAGTGTATCAAAAGCACGTGAAGCCTGGGAAAAAGCTTCCGGCAAAAAAGCCAGCGACATTACCTTCAAACGTTTTTTAGGAGCATTGGTGCAAGATATAAGCGAATAAGGAAACGCCCAAGGGGTACCCCCTCACCGCAACTCTACTCATACAAGAAAGAGAAGTTGCAAGAACTTGAAAGCCTTGATTCCAAAGGTAAAATAGAACTTTATTATGCTGATGAAAGTCATGTATGTACCGATGGTTATGTACCTTACGGATGGCAGTTCAAAGATGAGTATGTCTATATTCCATCCGAGAAAGCCGCAAGACTTAATATCTTTGGTATGATTACCCGAAGAAATCAGTATAAAGGCTTTACGACACAGGAATCCATCAATGCAGACAGGATTGTGGATTACCTTGACAGGTTCTCTTTTAAGGTTGAGAAGAAAACGGTAGTTGTTCTTGACAATGCTTCTGTCCATAGAAATCGGAAGATAAAGGAAATGAGAAAAATATGGGAGGACAGAGGATTATTCCTTTTCTATCTTCCACCATACTCTCCGGAACTTAATCCAGCCGAAACTCTGTGGCGCATATTGAAAGGCAAATGGATAAGACCTGCTGATTACAATACTAAGGACTCGCTCTTCTATTGTACGAACAGAGCTCTCGCATCTGTAGGTACGAACTTATTTGTGAATTATTCATACGTATAAAATTAATTTTGAACAGTTACTTACCTATATGATATTTATAAGATTTCATTTACAAAAACTGTTTGACAATGAGACAAATTATCAGAGAGTAAAAACCTGCGAGAGCATCATCTAACATTACGCCCCAACCGCCTTTCACATTCTGATCAACCCATCGACATCCTAATGGCTTGAAGATGTCAATGATTCTAAAAGCAACAAATCCCAATATCGCCAATAACCATGTGTTTTCTCCACAAGGAGCAACAAGAGCAGGAATCCAGATACCTATAAATTCATCAATAACTACAGTTCTTGGATCTTCCCCCCAATATTTTTCCATAATATTAGAAGTCCAAGCCCCAACAACAGTTACAGCGATTGTTGTTATCAGTGTAACCCAAAATAAAACATCTACAGGTAAAAACTTGTACCCTGCCCACCATAAAGCAAGTGCAACTAATGCTCCTGCTGTTCCTGGGGCAATCGGGACAAAGCCTGCACCAAATCCTGTTGATAATATAACGTGAAACCATGGTGCATCACCTAATGGATGATTAATGTTATTACTCATTTTCTATTCTATAACCATATTGAAAAAAGAGGCAGAGTTTATAGCTCTGCCTCCTTAACCAGATGAACTATTTCTTAAACAATTGCCAGATTTCTCTTATCCAAAGAACAAGAGATGAGAAACCAATGATAATTAGCAGATCTAACCAACCATTAGGATGCTCTGCATTATGCAGCATTGGCTCAACATTGAAGAACTTAAACATCACTTCAGTAATGAGTAACTGACCGAAGACAATTACACATACGATAGTCCAGAAGCCCTTGCTCCAGAACTTTTTGCTGAACAAATTCAAAAGGACGCTTTCACCTGTTTCAAAAGCACGTGCATTAAACAGATAGAAGAAGTGAGTCCATACAAAGATTGAGAATAGCAACGTTTGTTCGTAATGAGAAACTTCGCCATTGCCTGAGAAATGAATATTCAAAAAGTCAGTCATGCTATTGATGTCAGCGTGCTGGAATATAAGCAAGAAGGCAAACAACAATACAAAGAAGAATATGCCAACACTAAGAATCTCGCCAAGCATAGGCTTGTTGATGATAAATGCACCAAGCTTCCACTGCTCCTTAAAATATGCCCAGTTTCCAATTTTATTTACATGTTCACTTCCGCGCTTACGAGGTTTGTCTTTCATTACATCCTTTGAAGGAGGCAATGATGCCAATGCCATCGCACCGAATGTGTCCATAATGAGGTTGATCCAGAGCATCTGAGTTACGGTCAAAGGAGAATCCTTTCCGACCAATGCACCCACAAAAACAATACAGCAAGCTGTTACGTTCACTGTGAGCTGGAAAAGCAAGAAACGCTGGATATTCTTGTATAGAGAACGCCCCCACATTACAGCCTTGCCAATGCTAGAGAATGAGTTATCGATGATTGTAATATCAGATGCTTCTTTTGCAACAGCAGTTCCTGCACCCATCGACAGACCAACATTTGCCTGATGCAGTGCTGGAGCATCATTTGTACCATCACCGGTAACTGCGACTACTTGATTGCGTGCTTGTAGTGCTTCAACAAGACGTTTTTTGTCCATTGGACGTGCACGAGCAATAATCTTCAAATCAAGTACACACTCTTGCAACTTCTCATCAGAAAGTTCTGCAAGTTCTGTACCTGTTATTATGTTACGATCGGTGTCGGCATCGGCCCATAAGCCAATTTCACGACCAATTTGCTTTGCAGTTCCAGGAGTATCACCAGTTACTATCTTGACCATTATACCAGCATTCATACATTCTTTAACTGCATCAGGAACATCTTCTCTGACAGGATCTTCAATAGCAACTACACCTACGAAGTGCTTGTCTATGGCAAAACCAAGTGTACGATAAGCACTATCTTGATATTTCTGAAGTGATTCCTTCAGAGTGACCTCGTCAATATCGGAAGAATCACACATGCCAAAGACTATCTCAGGAGCACCCTTAGTATATGTAACTTCCCTATTAGTTACTGCTGAAAAAACTGTGGTTGACATGTATTTTCTTTCAGTAGAGAATGGAATTTCATTCTTTGTGTTAGATGCTTCTTTAAGACGACGATAATCATATTTGTTGGTATGCAACCACAAGAGTAATGCGCCTTCCGTAGGATTACCAATAGGTCTTGGTTGGCTTTCTGAGAAATCGAGTGATGCAGTAGAGTTTACAGCAATTCCTTCTGCCAATTCTGGAGTTAATTTCCCAAAAGTACACTCCTTAACCTGCATTTTGTTCTGTGTAAGAGTGCCTGTTTTATCAGTGCAGATAACTGTTGTTGCACCCATAGTCTCACAAGCGTGCATTTTACGAACAAGGTTATTAGTCTTGAGCATAGAATACGGAGATCGTCCTGTTGTCCGTCCCACGGTCTGAGGCTCTAGCAATTGCCTATTTTGGTTGAACAGACAACGTCAGAGCCCACGCCGATATGAGTAATCGCTCCATTGCATAAAGTAGGCGACAACTCAGCAAAACGCTCAAGCCAGCTTGGCGGTTCCGCTTTCGGTTTGCGCTACTTTTGGGAGACCTATATAAACAATTTTATTGCACCCGAAAAGGTACAATTCGTGCTTACAAGGTCTCCGCAGGAGTGATATAATCACACCCGGGACATCTACCGTTGCTACGTTCAAGACCAAACATTTCTGTGACTTGCTAGATTACAGACCGTCTCAAACACAGCGTCAAGTAAACGCCTTCATTATGTCTGGACTATCTTTCCCACCCAATGCCCGCTTTGTATTGCTTTGTCATCATGTGACTCCGCCATACTCAGCACGGCGTAGGCTGCCTCGCTAATGCCATGTAAGAACACGTCTAACTGCGACAGATAGAGCGAAAGGCTAATAGTCCAAGTGCAAAGGTACGCATAATTTTTGAATTAGATGATAACAACCGAAAAGAAATTTTTGTACAAATCTTAAAATTAACACGAATTAACTATAAAAATTACCGTATTCCGAATTTTTGTATAAGAAAAGGTGCTTAATAACATCAAATTTGAGCCACTTAATCCGTCAAAAAGCCATATTGTCAAAAAAAACACTTATTATGCCATCATAAAGTATGTGCACATAAATGGCAAAGTATGTGCACATCTAAGCCCAAGTATCTGCACATACAGGCATGTGCCACTCTGATCAATATATAAAGTGAGGACAAAATAAAGAACTATGGAGAGAAGAGCAAATTATACTCTACCAATCGTCTTCTTCGGATAGAAGGTATGGCTTTCCCTTTCCACTTGCAAAACTTCAAATAGAGAGGCAGAATTTGCCTTTCACCTTTCTCCAAACGGATGAGCAAGGTTGACTTTGGATATCTCGTATTGCCCAACAACTTTGCAGGACCTATTTGGTATGAAAGAGCTGCGAGAAGATAGGCATCCTTACCATATCGCGAATATAGACGATAGTGCTGTATAAGGTCACTTCTTAACAGGGAATCCGCCTGTCGGCGAGTCAGTGAATTGCGGAAATGTTCTCCTTGTTGAATCTTGTGACCATATCCGACATGCCCAGGCGTTTTGCTTTGCGTATGCCATCCCTCAAAATATTTTGTCGAGGTGACAAGACGTTCAAAAAGTACCCTATCTGGTTGCTGACTGTGACAGGGTACAGGGCAAGTGGATAATATGCTCAACAGAATTATTGTGATAGGTCGTATCATGCTGTTGTTCTTATGTTCATTCTCTTGGTTTTGTTGAATACTACATTGACTTGAATAATTGTATCTCCTTGATCATGGCTTTCACGTCCTCACCAACCTGAACGAAGTTCTTGTAGAGGATGCGTTCTCGCTCTTCCTTCGACTTGAACTTATAGAACTTAGGGAGAGGGACATACTCCGATTCCTCTTTCTTGATTTCCGCCATGTCGAAGTCGGTCTTGCAGTAGAACTTGGAAGTCTTGAACTCCTCGCTTTCCTGAATGTTCATCGAGCCGTTCATGCCGGTCTTGGTGGCTACGAAGTCACGGGCGGTTTGTCCGCAAATCCATCCAGTGGGCATATCGGAGATTTTGCTTGCAGGCACAAGGCTGTCCATGTTCTCATTGAGGTTGATGGAGGTCTTGTCACGGTCGATGGTCACTCCCTTTTTGAGCTGCACCACCTTGCCGAAGATGTCACTCGACAGCCATTCGAGGGTTTCCTTGGCACGAGCCGAACCGCTCACCACATTACCTACCGTGGTGATGATTTTCTGCATTCCTACCTTGCCATAGTCGGCTTCCAACTGCGGCAGTTCCTGAAAGCCCAAGGCTACGCTTACCTTGTTGCTTCGGGCTGTGCCTATCAGTCGGTCTATCTTGTGGAAATACAAGGTCGGCAACTCATCGACGATGATGCTCACAGGAACGTTCTTGCCTTGTCCTGTATTCACTCTTGTCACAAGGCGGTTGAGAATCAAGGCATTCAGCGCACCAATGATGCTCTCCATCTCGGGGTCGTTGGCAATGAGCAGATAGCTCGGATTCTTCGGGTCGCTGACCTTCAGGTCGAAGTCATCGCCGTCCTTATGGAATATCCAATAACTCTCCTTGGTGGCAAGGCGGGAGGTATAGACACGCAACGTGCCTATCATTCCCTCCAACTGCTCCATGGCTTTGTTGGCAAAGGCGGTTTGGAACGGACCAAGCAGCGGGGCTACCTCATTGTCAGTCTGCAACACCTCGAAGATGGTCTGATAACTCTCATTGAGGAACGACAGAATATGCGGCATATCAGAGTATTTGCCCAACCAATAGGCGGGCTGCACCTCCATGCCAGAATGATCGAACACCCGTCCTGTGGGTATCAGCCGCTTGGTCTTCGGGTCTTCACGTCGTTCGGCTATCAGCATCTTCCCGTCCTTGTCGTAGGGCTCTTTGCCATAGTTGCAGAAGAAATAGATGCAGGCGGCAAGGAAGTTGACGGCAGAGGTCTGGAAGAACTGGTCGCTGCCACCGCCGCCTTCCTTCTTTCCCTTTTGCAGGGATTCAAGCAGAGTCTCGGCGGTCTCGCTCGCTGCGGCAAGGTTGTTGATGTACTTCAACTGAATAGGGTTCACACGGCGAGAATACTCCACATCCACAAAGTTTATGATGTTGAACTTCATGCCATTGGGCATCTTACTGTCCTTGGCATTCTTGTTCTTCAAGTAATGATAGTAGAGTTTGGTGGCGAGGGTGGGAAACTTATAGTCGTACACCACCATGGCAAAGCCCTTCTCGCTATGCTGCCTGATGAAAGGCTCAATAATCGAAAAAGTCTTACCAGAACCAGGAGTACCCACAACCCATGTGCCTCGGAACGGATTGACGATGTTCACCCATCCCTTGCGGAACTTACCCTTGTAGTAATAGCGCATCGGTATGTTCACGCTGTACTTGTTCTCCTGCAATTCCCTGCATTGCTCGAAGCTCTCGTTCTCGAAGTTGAAGCGGTCTTTCAGCAAGCCCTCCTTCAGGAACTTGGAGATATTGTCGAGGGCAATATGCACCAACACAACACCGACGATGGAAGTGAGCATATAGAGCCAAGTGTTCAAACGGAGAGTATAGAAACGGAGCATTATCGAATGACCGAACAGCCATACGGACAGCACAATCAGCAGTACTCCCGACAGCAGCGGATAAAGCACCTGCCTACGAGCGTCAAACTCCAGATGTTTCTTGTTGCGCGTTCCTACACAGGTGATACATATCAGCAGGAACGTAGCCACCTTGCTATACACGAGGTTGCCGTCATGGTATATCATCCACCGCTTGATGCGCCCGTGGATGTCCGTCACCACGCCGCCCAAGAAGTCCAACTGTTCCGGCTCCAGTGCGTAGGCGAAGAACTCCATCAGGATGGAGACGTAAATCACCGCCCTGAATATCTTGTAAAAACCCTGTAACTCTTTGCTTTCTTCCATTTACTTTACAATGATTTTGGGTGATAATGAGAAAAGGAAGAAGGATGCCACGGTGGACACCCTTCTGTCCTCTTTTGAGTTTTATTCGTAGCCGTTGATGGTCTTCTCAGACTCTACTGTCCACGGAGAGATAGTTGCAGATATGACCTCCAAGGTGTTACGCACAGGCTTCAATGAATAGCTGTAGGAATGACCTGCTTTCCAAGTGTCGTTTGTGAGGAATACAAAGTTCTCCCCATTACTCAGTTGCAATGTCATGTCTGGCATAACCTGTGCAGGAACATAAAGCGTATATTCCATGTGGTCACTTTGTGGGTCGCCGAAATAATAGGTTGTCACCGACTCGTCACTACATTCCACTTTTCCGGTCTTGATGTTGAAAGTGCCGCTGTCAAAATAACCGATGAACGTGAGTAGGCTTCCTGCAAAATCGTTGGTAGTGAAACCGTATTCGGGCGAGGTATAGACCTTGATGATGACACGCACCATCTGATGGGTGAAGTTCAATGTGAGACTCGGATTGGCGTATGATGCCGTTCCACTGGCAAACAGGAAATCATTGACCTTCTGCTCACTCTGTACAGCTGCCTCCGGCACTTGGAACTCTATGAGATCGTTGGTAGGATTTGCCGTATAGGGATAGTAGGCATTGAAGGTGTGGGTGTCTGTGTCCGTGAAAAACACCTTGTCGGCTGACACAAACTGATTGGTGCCGCCGCTTCGGGTGAACTTCATGTTGTTGATCATCCCTGTGGAAGAAATACCAATCATATCATTGAGTTCCCACTGATTGTCAACGGCTCGTGTGGAAACGGTAGGTTGCAGCATCTCCAGATTGGTAAACACCTGAAGCTGCTTGGTTGATGTGCTGTCGGTCACGACCACAGAACCGCCGCCACCAGGCAGGTAAATCTCATTGACGATGTCTTGGTCACAGGACGTGAGGAGCACGGCTCCAAGTCCCAACATTAGAAACAAATTCTTTTTCATGCTTTTTCTTTTTTAATTGTTGTACTTTGATGATGATACGGGTGATTCTCGATGTCTGTATATGGACTAATCCATAATCGTGATGATGGGTCTCGCCTTATGCGGCTGCCACTTGGGAGTCTCCTGTATGGCACCGCTGCCAAGGGAGTAGAGCCATGCCTTGGCGGTCGCCTGTCCTTCTACCTCCGTTGAAGTCCAATACCAACAGTCATCATCCTCATCGGGGATGGGTGTTCCGCCGCATTTCAAGATGTAGGGGTTGATGATGTCCTTGGCATGATAGAGCAGACGCATCTGCGCCACGCTCGGTATATAGGCACTCTGACCGTAACGCCACATGTCGAAGACACGTTCTGCCAAGGGCGACTTCACATCGGCCGTGCCATAGAGGGCAAAGGTGTTGGCATTACCATCGTAGGCGGTGAGGTCACAGGATGTGTCCTGCTCTACACCGATGCTGTCGGCAAAGGCTTCGGGAACGATGTCCCACAGATAGACGGCATATCCGTTACCCTCCATTTCTTCCCTCTGGTTGATGTTGAACACCACGGCAATGGCTTGCTTGCCCGATTGCTCATAGGTTTCGTAGGGCATCACCTTGCCGTCAGTGGTCAAGATATGGGTAACCTTCATGGCAGTATCGGGAAAGTCCTGATGCTCGTCACAGGCAGTCAGCAACACCGTTGCCGCAACTGCAAGTATTGATAATAGCTTCTTCATACGCATAGTCATTTTACAGGAAGTTTCACACCCAGGACAATACCCGTTCTAAACAGGTCTTCGCCCTTAATCATCACGTCGGTCTTCACCTGCCAAAACAGTTTCCAACCATGGCGCAAGGTGTAGTTATGTTCATAGCCGAGGTGGATGCCGCCCAAGAACCTGTCGGTATCGCTACCAGCAGATGCTCCGATGCGCATGTTGCCATGGTGGTTGCGTCCTCTCACCACACAGGGTTTATAGGCAAAGCCGAAACCATAACTGCGGTAGTTGTTCCAGAAGCTCTCAGGACACACATGACCGCACGAGGCGCATTCGTCCCACTTGATGTAGCCATTGGCAAAATACTCCCACGCATTGTGGTACTTCGTCTCATGCTCGTAAGACAGCGTCACGTCCAGTCCTCGCTCATACAGGCAGCCGAACCCCAAGGATATGCGGTCGCTATTCTGCTGCGCTATTGCCGGAGTCATGCTTGCCATAAAATAGATGGCTATCAGCAATAATGTATGCGCAAGCCTATTGGCTTTCCCTTTGGCCGCCGAACGTTGTTTCTTCATTCTACATTCTTCACTCTTCATTTTCATCATTCTTCCTCCAACAGTATATGGTTAAACGAATCGGCTGACAGCACATCCTCATAGTCGATGCTGAGCGAGATGGTACGTCCGCTTATCTGCTTCTCCGACAGTTCTATGGTCAGCACCTTGTCGTTGGGGAAGGTCATCTTCTTCACCACAATCACGTTGCGATAACCGTACTTGAAGGTCCTCGCATCGTCCAACACAAGGGCTGGGGTCAACTCCACTATCTGCGCATTGGTAGCCTTGCTCTGCTTTTTGTCCGACAGTTTGATGCGCATCTCGTCAATGTCGAAGCGGATGTTGGTCTTGTTCTCCACGGAGAAGTCGATGAAGAAATATTCGCCCACGCTGTAGATATTGTTCAGACGCATCACCATGCGGTGCATCTTCGTCGCCACATTGCGATACTTGGCAGCCGATGACCATATCTGACGCGCATACTTGGTCATGTCGGCAGTGGAGAGGCTCACAGCCGGGTTATTGTAGGCATTGCGCTCCGAGCATTCTATCTCCTTGTCGGTTACAGCCTCCTGCATCCTCGTGGTGTAGAGCAGTGCATACTGCGTGCGGTAGCGTTCCGTCACAATGGTCACTATCGCCAGCACCTCGCCGTCGGCATACACGTTGTCCTTGGGCTTCAGGCGGATGATGTTGTTGATGGGTTGGTCGCCCACCACCTTGTCGGTGGATATATCGACAAAGCGGATGGGTTCGGAGGCGGTGATGACGGTGGTCACTTGGTCGTTGACAGTCAGCTGCTCCATCTCCATGTAGGTAGTCTGCGCCTTGGCTGAAAGCACGCTCAGCGACAACAATGCACAGACGTTAATCTTCTGAATGATATTCATAATTGTTGATATTATTGATGTTTATACTTGATGAGCCACCGTTCCCGATGATTTTGTCATCGGGCAGTGTCTATTTCCTCTTCTCTTTCCCATTGACCAGATACACAAACGTCCCATACTTCAGCTTCACCTTGTTCTTCTTGATAGCCTTGCTGATGGCGTTGCTCGTCTTCTGGTAGGCATTGGTCACGGCTTGCATTCCCCATTGCGAGAAACTGTTGTTCGCTCCACTCTGGTCGATGTTCATGTTGCTCTGCATCGCACCGCTCGCCACATCCTTGGTTGTTTCACGGAACTGGCTACCGGGGACATACAAGCCCTCCAGTCCGTCCGTATCATAGAGCGAAAGCGACACCTTTATCAGCTCGTCATCCACCAAGATAGAGTTGATGCTGCCCTTCACTCGCTGAGAACCGAAACCGCTCATGGTGGCATAGAGATACGACCCTTTCTTCACCATGGTCTCACCAATCTCTATGTCGTCCAACAATCTCAGCCGCACTCTCGATCCGTCCGTAGCTTTCACATCCTCGTCAATGATGGCCTTGATGAGCTTCGGCTCATGCTCGTTCTGCGTCAGGGTGTTGAAATAGTCGGAAGTCACCTTCACCTTCTTCACCACCTCCTGTGCCTTATCCTCCTCATCCAACGCCTTGCTGTCCTCGGCAATCTGACCTTTCACCTCAATCGGCTCCTTGGGAGGTTCAGCCTGTGTGGTGTCCTGTACCATGGGGGCAACAGCAGCCTGTCCTCTCAGCCTCGCTTCGGCGAGTGCCTTGTTGAGTGCTTCGAGTGCTTCCGCTTCTCGCGCCTTGGCATCGGCCACTTCGGCTGCATCGTCCTTCTCTTCTGCCTGACGGACGAGTTCCGCAAGGTCTTCTTCTGTGTACTTGGATTCATACGTTTCTTTCTCTTCTTCGTTGTCACGCTCAATGTTATCCACAGCCGAATAGTCGGCTATGCGACCATACGACTTCGCCATGTTCTCATACTTGCCGCCGATGCCGTCGCCCTTCCTGATCTTTGCACTTGGCAGGTTGGGGTTCAGAAACTCGGTGGTCTGCAGGTTCTTGTCCTGCTTCTTCGCCACCTCCGTATCGAACATGTCAAAGACAAAATAGCCTGTGGCAAGCAATGGGATGTACACGATGGCTGGCAGCATGTACTTCGGCTGACGGAAGTTTATCTTATCTGTTATTTTCATCGCTGTCTGATTTTGATTCGTTTGACTTCTTGTGGATTCCATCACCAACTTGATGTTTCACGGGAGGAAGTGTGCAATGGGCGGCATCCATCACCTGCCGTATGCGCCCTTCCTGCCGCTCAATGGCACTTGTCGCCTCCGTTCGATGACCGTAGTACTGCACCATCCTGTAGATATTGATGCCGAAACAGGTGGCAACAAAGCCAAAGACGACGACGAGAAACAGCGTCTTGTGTGCATTGGCGAAGCCTTGCACCTTAGCCGCCGCACGGTCTATCCTCGTAGTCTTGGCAAACTTGCGCCCTGCCGCCACCTCCTTCTCATATCGCTCCTTGTACTTGGGGTCGTTCTTGTCGGGCATCTCTTCGCCCACAAGCATCCGTCTGATTCCTTTCACACTCATACCGCTGCGATATTAGAAGTTTGACTTCGACTTCTGCTCAATGTCCTTGTTGAGCAAGGTTCTCCAGTTCGTGATGAGCAGTCCGTGGGGATTGTTCTCCGTCCTTGGCACACGCTTCACCTGTCCCGCCGTCACCAGTTCACGCATCAGGATGTTGCTCCTTCGCTCAATCCTCTGCCTTCCGTAGTAGGTGAACTCCATCTTCTCCTTGTTGAACTTGATGCTGTCACAATAGATGCTGAACACGGCACTCGTACCCATGATGTTGTTATAAAAGCCCTTCTCCTTCAGCGTATTGTACTGCGCTAAACCAGTTTCATCGACCAGATACATCGCCTTCTCCATCGAATAACGGATATACTTGTCATCGGGAGCAAGCGTGAAGAAGTAATGGTGGAACATCTCGATATGGCTCTTTGCCTCCACATCCAGCGTCTCTTCCATCGTGGTGCGGTTCACCAGTATAGGCACGTTGCCGTCCAGCACATACACCTTCTGCTGTGCATCCGTCACCATGCAGCGTGCCGTCCAGATACTCGACACCGAGATGATGATGCAGCCAATCAGAAAGGCGGTGCAGATAATGCCCACCAGCTTGATTTTGTTTTCTAAGTTCTTGATTACCATAATTTATACTTTTTATTGTTTCAATAGGAGGTGCGGTGTCTCACCGCACACTCACTTGTTATCTCATCACTGTCGCCATGGCTCCCGTAGCCGTCATTTTGGCTTGTTGTGCCACGCCCTCACCGAAGTTTCTCGTTGAGAAGGCAGTGTCGCCCTCTGGTATCATCCATGCCGCAAGGTCGGGCACGAGGTTCAGACATTTCAACGCCACGATGCTCGCCGCCATCAGATAGCCTGCCGAGAAGAACGAGTTTTGCAGATAGGCTGCCATCGTCTGCTCACTGGCTGTTATCACCGTCAGGTTCTCTACCTGTATGCAGAGCACTATGTCAAAGAGCAACAGGACGTAGAAGCCGACGAAGTAGAGCATGGCTCCGTAGAAATGTACTGTCAGATAGCGTATCAGCCATTTCGCCCACGCTCCTTCCCACTTGGGCAGCAATGAAAATGCCCATTGTATCGGACCGAATATTGTGAGCATACCGAGCAATATCTGCTGACAGTATATCGTTGCCCACCAACCGATACGGAACACGATTAGGGCTATCAGCATCACTATCTTGTCGATGCCCACCACAGCCCCTGCCGTCAGTGAGGTGAACCACAGTTTGCTGGCATCCTTCTCCATGTTGGTCACTTCGTCCACGCCCGTCTGCTCCATCGTCGCCTCTATCAGGTTGGGGTCTGACGTGCCCTTATGCGCCACGTCTGCCTGTGCCTGGAGGTCGGTGTACATCGAGTCCCTGACATATACCAACTGCTGTACCTCCTCAAACTTGTCGGAGATTTGCGTCGCCTCTGCCTCATAGAGGTCGTGGGTGTAACTGCCGATGCAGTTCGGGATATAGGATAGGAAGTCTAATACGCACCAGCTACTGCCGCTATTGGTCATGCCTGTGTCAGCAGGTGGGTACCACCAACAGAGGATGATGCTCACCACCAGTGGCTTGAACAGTTTCATCACGTCCAATGGTTCGTTCTTCACCATCATCTTGTAAGCCATACTTGCCGCCACGATGATGGAGAATAGTGCCGCCAATGCCATACACATTTGGAGAATCCACCAGAATGGCCCCTGTGAGCCTGTGAAGGTGGCATCGGTCAGGAACTCGTTGGTCTGGAATATCACATCGTCAATCTCCTCTTCGAGGATGTTGATGCCGAAATCGCTGAGTATGTTGTCTGCCATCAGTGCTGGGTTCTATGGTTGATAATCTCTTTGATAAACTCTACGCCTTCCGGTGTCCACGACAGATAGAAGTGGTAGAAGCAGCGCATCCTGCCTGTGACATAAACCGCAATGCCCTTGTCCTGAAGGTCTTCACGCAGTTTCCACATCCCATATTCCTTGGTGATGATTCCTTCCTCTTTGAGCGTCTTCACAATCTTGCCGTAGTAACTTCCGACATGTTTGTGAAGCTTTGACATTGAAACTACCTGTAAATCAGATGGCATATAATGCTCATCAACGATGGGTGTCCTGCCGATGACGCTGATTCGCTTCGGCATCCTCGACATCTCCAACTGCCACTTGCCGTTTTTTCTCTTGGCGGCATAGAGGCGCAACTGTATTTTTGATATTGATTCCATAGCTACTTCTTTTTGTTTTATGTTCTTTCGATAACAGGAATGACTCCCACGCTCTTCAGTTTCTCATAGAGGAAGCGGCGGCCTTTCTGTGTCCACTTGGTGTTCATGCGCACATCTTCCGAGCCGTCCTTGTGTTTAATGAGGTAGGTCTCGCTGGTCACATAACCGCAGTCCTTGTAGTCGGCATAGAGAATCCACTGCTTGCCGCGCTGGTACTGGATATTCATGTCCTTAAGCCGTCGGTTGAAGCGGATGGACGACTCGCCATAGTCCTGTGCTATCTGTGTGACCAAGACGCTGCTCTTCGTGGCAAGGATGATGTCAAGGTAACTCACCTTGTCCTTCATCTCCGTCACTTCCTGCTGCAGGTCATCCACCTTGGAACCCAACTCAACGATGCGTGTCCTTTGGTGTTCACACTCCTGTTCGGCAAGCAGACGCTTCTGTCGCTCTTCCTTCAGATTGACAGCTAACTGTATCAGGAAGTCTGGCTCTGTCAATGCCTTCTCGATGGTCTGTTGTGTCATGTAGGCACCATGCTTGCGGATAGTGGGGAGCACCTCCGATGTCACCCAATGCTTGAACTCACGTGCCTTGGGCATCTTGGATGACAGTATGAGCGCGTAGAGTCCTGACTCGTTGATAAAGACGGTGTTAGCCTTGTAGTTGGAACCTGATACCTGAATTAGGTATGAGGTTTTGTCCTCTTCATCTACGTGATTCACAATGGCATTGGAGGGATTCTTGTACCCAAGAACTTCAGCAACGTCCTTTCCCATGAAGCCAACTTGACCGTCGGGCATTTCCAGTGTTCGTATCTGTCCAAACTCTGGGTTTTTGAAAATTTGAATGTTGTTATCCATCTCTGTTCTGATTTATCTGTTTACACTTTCTTCACCATCGCCGCCGCTGGAATCATCGCCGTCAGTGCCTGTCGTGCTCCTCACACCCTTCATGTTCTCCTGCCAACGGCTCTTGGCATCGCTGATGATGCTGCCTTTCTGCACCACACGGTCGTTGGTGGCTGCCAAGAGGACGGTGGTCTGTCTTTGGGTGTTGAGCTGAACGATATATTTGAGCAATGTCTCGTTCTGTGCCGTCAGGTCGGCATAAATGCTCAGATACTGTCGTTTCCTCTGCGCATTGGGCATATAGGCATCCTTAGTGGACTTCACCGCACACTGGTACATATTGTACAGTTCCTCCCAACGGCGTTTGTCGTTGATGGTGCCGCCTGTGGGGATGATGTGGTCGATGTTCGCCTTCATCTTGTCCAACTGACCGTTGATTTTGCTGCTCTCGGCAAGCCAGGCAAGGTCTATCTCACGGTCGGCGACGTTCAGGGCTTCCACCTCCGCACGCTTGGTCAGGGCAGAGTCTATCTTTTCCGCATCATCCACTTGGTTGTAGAGGTTGATGCCGGCAAGGGTGCGGAAGCCCAACTTGTTCTTCTCTGCCGCCGTCTTCTTGTAGCTGTTGTGCAACAGCCAATAATAGAACTCAGGGGTGAGAGAACCGCCACCCGTCTCCATCACCGTTATCTGGTTCTGCTTCGATGAGTCGTGGTTGTAGGTTACGCTTTGGGCTGTGGCTGTGATGGTGGCTACAGCCGCCATGATGAGTATCATTGTCTTCTTCATATTCATTCTTCTTTTGTTTGCAATCCGTCAATAGTCAAGTTTTCCTGCCACTTTCCATCGGCTGAAGGCATCTTCGAGTATCTCTTCCTTCGTCCGGGTGCGATACACTTTCTCTTTCCAGTAGCCCATGCGCAGCTGTACATACCGCCATGTCTGGAAGTATGCTTGGTTCAGATGTTTCTCTATCAGGTCCAACGAGTTGTTGATATTGTCCAACACCATCAGCAGGTCAGAGGTGGAACAGGCTGCCGCTCCCGTGGCATACAACACGAGGTCGTTGACACTATGATAGAGCTGACTTCCCTCGTTGTATATGTTGTCGATGGCTTTCTTGTTGATGCTGATGAGCATCGTGTCTGCCAGTTCGATGTGCTTCCGCTTGATGACCTTATCATTAAAGTCCTCCAAGAGGTTCTTGTAGTCACTGATGCGGTCGCTCACCGTCTGATAGGTGCTCTTCACATTCAGCACCGTGCGCAATGACTGGTACATCACATCGATGATGTCAAAGGCACGGGTGTATTTGTCCAAATCCACGTTCAGTTCCTTGTACTTGCCCACCTCCTCGCTACTGTATTCATGCAGCAGTTGGTTGCTGTATTCCAAGGTACTTCGTGCCAACAAGAGGCTTCGCTGCATCTTGTGGTCGTTGATGTATGCTTCTACCGACACCGCATCAAAGCCCCATTGCGCCAAGGCTGTCTTGGGGAAGAGAGTTATCAGTAGGAGAGCTATGATGATGGTATGTCTCATTCTTTGTTCCTCCCTCAATTTTCATTTTCATTCTCGTTCTCGTTTTCGTCACCATCCCCTCTGTTCGGGTCTGCATTCTCTCTCCATCGCTCGTAGCACTCTTCAATGAGTGTCCTTCTGCGACCTTGGTCAGCATCTATCGAGGGAAGAATGTCCTTCAGCACGTCGATAATGCTACGCTTGTAGTGCATCATTTTTTCTAATGATACCAAGTCGGCGTATATATTGGTGATACGGCTATCTACTTCACGGGCTATCTCCAGGCGGTCGCTCGACCAGAGCAGGTGTATCACATCGTCATTGTCAGCAGTCTGTGTCGCCTCGCTCTTGGCATACTCCGTAGTGATGCTGCACGTCGGGAACTCCTGGGCTATCTCTGAGATACGGCTGTTCACCTGCCGCGTCTTTTCCTCATCAGAGGCATTCGGGTCAAGGGTCAGCACATCCACTACCTGTGTGTCGGTGTATTCCGAGGTCAGTTCCCACGAAATTTGCAGTATCGCACGGTGTATCTTGATGCCAAGGAAGTACTTGGGCTTCCTCGCTATGGAGAGTGTTGCCTTGAAGGTGATGATGCCGTTGATGTTAGGCATGGTGGCTGTGCGCACGTAGGTATAGCCGTTCCACGAACCGGCTCCTTGCCACGTGAGGTTGTAGGCTGACTTCACATCCTGCATGATAGCAGGAATGCGGTAGTAGTCATCGGTGGCTGTGGCATTGTCGTTAGCCGCCTCGCTCTTGGCATCCTGTATGTCTGCCAACTGCTGCTGCCATGTCGCCAACTCCCTTTTCAGGTTGTCTATCTTCGTCTTGTTGGCATTGTATTGCTGTCGCAAGGCAGGGGCTTCCTCTACGGAAGCATTGGCTATTTGCGTGAGCAGGTTCTTGTTCTCTGTCTCCAACTGGCTTATCTGCGCCTCCAACAGGGCTATCTTGTTGCTTGCCTCACGTTCCTTCTCGTCCAGTTCCGAGAGGTCAAGATTGTTCTCCGTGACGGTTGTCCTCATGGCGCACTCCTTGCTGTGGGCATTGAGCGAACCGCCGCACTCACGGCACTTGTACCGCGTGCTGCCTTGTCCGAGGGTGACACCGTCCGAACAGGTGACACTGATGGTCACGCTCTCCACGCCCTTCAGCTTGGCGGCATCGGTGGCTTGGTAGTAGCGGCGTGCATCACTGCCGATGTAATAGACATAGCCCTCTTCGTTGTCGTTGTACTCCGAGAGACGTGCCTGCAACTGGCGTTTGAAGGTATTCAAGTCCATACTGTAGGAGTCGAAGACATCCTCATACACCTCTTCTACGTTGTTCCAACTCTTGGAGACGTGTATCTCGTAGGCATAGGCTTTCTTGGTCTGCTTGCCGCCACGGCTGATGATGTACGCGGACATCCAGTAGTTCATCGTATAGGTGAAGCCGTCGTTCTGTGCATTGAGCTGCTGCACACGGCTGCGACTCCATCCGGCATGGTTTTCCGAGTTTGTCAATATCTGCTCTCGCTGCGTGCTGTTAGGGTAGAAGTTGGGGTCGGAAGTATTGATGCGATACCAATGGTCACCGTTCAGAATGCTGTTGTCATCGGTCGGAGGATAGTAGTCACAGAGGCTCACGCTGCCTTGGTCTCGTCGGGCGATGTACCAACGCTGCGTGTAGTAGTTGCCCTGCGTCTCGCTCAGATAGTCTGTCATCCACGAGGTGATGTTGTAGTTGGAGAGGTCAAAGAGGGCTGCCACGTTGTCCTCGCCACCCACCAGACTGAGGAGGGTGCTGCCGATGCCGTTCTCTGCCTGTTCATAGAGGTCATGGTAGTTGTCATAGATGTCCAGTATCTTGCTCACCTTGCCATTGAACAACTCATTGAAGGCACTCTTCTGCAAGAGTGCGTCCGATGCCCCGTTGATGCCTGCCGTAGCCAACGATGCTCCCATGTTGTAAAGGGTTTCGATGTCTGCGGTGAGGTTCTCCACGGTGAAGTTGCCAGGCACACTGGCGATGTCGTCCAACAGCTGCTGCCAATCCACATTGCCTATCTCCGAGAGCTTGAGGATGGCGGCTATCTCCTGGTTGATTTCCAAAAACTGGATGTCGGCAAAGGTCAGGCTGCTGTTGGTCACCACGCTTTCAAACTGCATACACAGCGACTTGGTGTCGGCACATATCTTCATCAGGTAACTGCCCCAATAGAGGGCGGTCTGCGGACTCTTCAGCATCATGCCTGCCACCGTCCAGATCTTGGGCATAATCTTGTTTGCCACCATATTGTGGATGCGGCGGTAATAGTAGTTCTCCGTACTGCTGCTCCAGATGCCGAGGTCGGTGAATGCCTTGCGCTCCAAGAACTTGGCGGCGAAGATACCGGCAGTGGCAACCTCTGCGGCATTGTAGTGCTTCAAGATTTCGCCCGCCTGCTCGTTATAATAGCTCTCAGCCATAGCTCCAGCACCGAATGCGGCAGCCATGGCGGCAACGGTCTGCTTGTCATAGTTCACGCTGTAATACTGCGCATGAACCTTTCCCACGACAAGCGTCAGACACATATATATTATAATAAGGTGTATACGTCTCATTGCTTCACTACTTTACGTTTCTACTACTTTCAGTTTCTACTATTCCACTACTTTACTACTTGTAGTATTTACTATTGGTAGTATTCACTACTGATAGTATCTACTACCCAGCCACCGTTGACTTCGTCTTCGTCCGACGTGACTCGGGATAGCCCAAACGAGTTTGGGACTCTCCTCTCGCTACTCCGTCCGTTCCCGATGATTTTGTCATCGGGCTGTTGTCCCTCAGATTGAGCACCTTTCCCGCCTCATTCACCTTCTGCGCAAATGCCAACGACTTCCCGATGCCACTGGCATCCCAGTCCCAGCAATACCGCTCAATAGCCTCCTGATGGCTGCACTTCAGTTCTCGCTTATACAATTTCAATGCCTCCTTCTCAGCTCGCTCGGTGGTGTAGGTCATATAGCACTCGTGCGGTTCCTCCACACCATAGACTCCGCTCGTCGAGCCACGTCGGATAAACACCTCACGGAAGAAACTGCGTCCTTCCTTGTTCTCTAATCGGTTGACCGTGAAAATCTTCTTGCAATCCACATCGGTCAAGCCCAGTATCGCCTTGATCTCGTCGAAACGCTCACGGAACTTGCTCTGATCGAGCAGCATCACCACGTCGGAATTGTTGATGATGGCTTCCTTCACGATGGGACTGCCGATGATGTCCTGTATCTCCTGTGTCACCACGCCCACGCTCGCCCAGAACTTTCGGGCGGTCTTGTAGAGGTACTTGATGTACTCGGCCATCAACGGCGAGGCGATGGCTTTCCATGCCTCCTCGATGACTAAGCACTTGCGGTTCTTCTTCAGGCGCATCTTCTGCAAGAACACGTCCATGATGATGAGCGTCACGATGGGGAAGAGCTGCTTGTTCTCCTTGATGGCATCCACCTCGAAGACGATGAAGGTCTCGTCGAACAGGGTGCTATCGACGTTCTCGTTGAGAATCTTGTCGTACTTGCCGCCACGGTAGAAGTTCTGGAGCATGTAGGCGAAGTTGTCGCAGTCGATGGTGGTGATGTTGTTCTCGATGCATATCTGGTCGAGACGCTCACAGGCAAACTCATAGAACGAGTCGAAGGACAGCGTCTTCACTGCCAATGCCATGCGCCGCTCCTCCAGTCCGTGGATGAGTTTCTCCACCTTGTCGTGTATCTGAGTCAGCTCCGTGCCGCGCCGCTTCTCCATGGTGGAGAGGTTTTTTCTCAGTGTCTCCTTCTGTGAGGAAGGATAGGGCTGAACGCCGTTGAAGTAGAAGTCGTAATATTCCGTCACCAACTGCTCCACCACACGGAACTCCAGTTCGGGTATCTGCACCTCCGAGCCTTTCCATATCAGCAGAATCAGGTTCTTCAGGAAGTCGATCTTCTCGATGTTCAGCTCCCGCTTGCTGATGTTGAAGGGGTTCATGGTGATGGGCTTGTCCTCCGTATAGGCGATGTACTTGCCGCCCACATACTCGCAGAGTCCCTCATACGAGTTACCCGTATCGACCATGACGATGTCGGTGTTCTGCTCCCACAACTGGCGCACCACGCTGTTCATGTGGAACGATTTGCCGCTGCCCGAAGGACCCAAACAAAAAAAGTTCGAGTTGTCGGTCAGCTTCTCCTTTCCCTCCTTTCCTGTGATGTCGATGGCTACGGGCACGCCCTGGCGGTCGGTATAGTATATCTTCAGCGGGGTGTCCTCATTGTGCACGATGCGCTCCTTGTACATCAGGCAGGTGGCGGCATCGCCGAGGGTGAGGAAACGGTCGTAGTCGGCATTCATGCCATAGCAGTTGCCGGGGAAGGAGTTGACGAACAGCTCCAACTGGTTGTAGGCGCGCTTGCTGATATGGATGCCCATGCGCGAAAAGGAGTTTTCGAGATGGTTGGTGCATTTCTGTATGTCGGTGTCGCCGCTCACTGCCACCACGAGGTTGTAGTGGGTATAGACGAGCTGCTTGCTTTCCCTCGCTATCACCTCCTGCACTCGCTTGATGTCCTCCACAGCCATCAGGTTGCTGGGATTGGGCATGGAGGCATGGCGATTTTTCTTCTTGTCGAGCAAGGCAAGCTCGCGCTTCTGGTTGGGCACGAACACCATCTGGTTGAACACCACGCAGTCGGCACCGGGCACGCTATCGACGATGCTCACGAGGTCAACGGGCATACTGGTGTTGTTCACCTCGATATTGGCGTAGGGACGGATAACCGACGGCAGGTTGGCACAATCCACATCCACAAGGCTATACACCTTGCAGCGGCGGTCGCCCATGCCGATGGTCTCGTCATCGACCTTGAAGTTGGTCATCGACACCACCTTGTCACGGAAGTTCATGGAGAAGAAGCGGTCAACATACTCGCTGGCTTCCGTCTTGCCGAGGAAGCGGGACTTTACACCAGCATCCCTCAGTTGGTCGTGCACCTTGCGTATCTTCACCAAGAAGTCGCGCCATTTTTTGTTGTCGAACGACATCAGGCGGCTCTTCTTGTTCTCCTGTGTGATGGTCAGGTAGCAGACGCTGTCGGTAAATGGTCTGCCGTTGAAATAGCGGAAGTAGCTCTCGCTCAGAAACTCATGATTAGTCGCATTCTCTTCCTTGAACGCCTTCCTCACAAACACGTCCTGCTTGTGCATGGCATAGCCTTCACCCAAGGTCTGGGCAAGGGCGGCGAAGAGGTGGGTGAACTCATAGTAGGCCTCGATATTGGCGGAATATTTCTGTACGGGGTTCTCCATTTTCAGCACGGCGGAGTATTCGCCCGTCTTGGTATAGAGCACACCGATGCCATCTACTTCCTCGATGGAGAAGTAGATGTCCTGGAAGATGCGCTTGCGCTTGCCTCCCGTGCCGAATGCCTTGACACTGATGGCCATGCCCACGCAGATGGCTGAGAATATGAGTATGATGTATAGGGTCATTGTTCTTTTCTTTTTTAATCACAAAAAGGCGGGCGCACCCTCATACGTGATGCCCCCACCTTCATTCACTTACAATCATTGATAGCATTCCACTTGGACATAATGGATTCTCTTTTTTTTGTTTTACACTTTCTTTGAATAGGCATAGATGAATATTCCGTTGTCACTCTTTTTGCTATGCAAGCCTTTGCGCTGCTTCATGACGATGAGAACGCCACCGACAGCCACGGCGAGGACAAGCAGCACGAGTCCTGCCACGAAACCGAAGATGCAGTAGCCGAGGATGAAGCCCGCAACGGCTCCTCCTGCGGTGGCTGCCGCCCAGTAGATGTAGCGTCCCTGCAACCCGAAAAACTCTAATGGACGTTGCAGTCCCTTGAAAATGGGATAGTCAGGAAATCGCTCCTGCTTTGCCTCTGCCATAACTGTCAGTGTTTTAACGTTCTACATACTCACAATCTCACGCTGCGTTTAACCTCCAATGCCGAAGAACAGAGGCAGTGCCTGGGCTGCTGCAATGAGGAAAATACATGCGCCGACGACCATCATGATCTTCTTTTTCACGTCCTGTTCCTCGTTGTTCATGGCGATGTAAACTGAGATCGCACCGACTATGGCAACGACACCGGCTATGGCGTAGCAGAGCTTCACCACGATAGGCACATACTTGGCAATTTCCTCCGTCACTGTGGTAAGCGCGGTCGTGCCTGCTGAGTAGTCGCCGGCTGCGTTCTGTGCCATTGCTGCGGTGGTGCCGACAAGCAGCATCAGGGCGAGCGTTTTCATGCGCTGTGAAGAGAAGAGTCCCTTCACCTTCTTGTTAATCCTTTCAAACATTCTTTTTACCTTTTAATTTGTTACACTTTGAGTTATCTTATCTCGTATCACCTGTATCTCAAATCTGATAGCCGAAGAAGGCGGGGAAGACGATGGTCGCTCCTATGAGGAACAGGCAGGCTCCCACCAGCATCATGATGTTCTTCTTCACTCCCTCTTCGCCCGTATTCATCTTTATATATATCTGCAAGGCACTGATAATGACCACGATGCCCGCCACTGCATAGCACATATAGACGATATAGAGCATCATCGTCACGGCATAGTCGTGGGCACTCGCAAGTGCGTCCGCTCCCCAGCTGTAGTCCACGTTGCCACACTTAGCACTGGCCAGAACTGGGGTTAAAGCGGCATATAATGATAGAAATGCACTTCTTGTTTTTGACATCATATCTCATTATTGAGTGATTCCACCTTGACCATTTCACGACCATTGTGACGGAGGCCACGGGCGATGATGGTGTTTATCAATTCTTCCGAAAACATGGGGTCGGAATAGGTGGTATTCACTTCCTCCATCTTCTTCTCGATTGCGCTTTGTATTTTTTCAAGCACATGAGGCTTGCTCTCTTCCGCAGTGGCGGCTGCCTCCTCTGTAGGCTCTGCAAGCTGCTTCTCCTCGTAGGCTGTCTCATACTGGTTATCGCCTACGCTGAAGCCGCCGTCGCTCTCGCTGACCGCTATCGACTCTTCTTCATCGGTCATGTCACTGACATCAAACGACTCGCCCTGTGACTTCTCGTCCTTGGGCTTTCCGTACAGATCCTGCACGATGATGACCGTATAGTAGATGACATAGATTACGGTCACGACAATGGCGAATATTACAAATGACTTCATATTTTCAAGTTTGATTTTACTATGATTTGGCTTATTGCCAGTGCAAAGGAACTACCTTTTCTTCAATCTTAAACCGAAATGCCTTTCCGCAGAGCCAAATCTTAACTCTAATTTTGATTACACTCACAATCATACTCAAAAATCAAACTCGAAAGGCACAAAAAAAGCCCTTCCGATATGGAAGAGCCTGTAAAGAGGGTGGATGAGAAAATGTGGATGGCTATATGGTCAGATGCTTGTCGTGGGAGAAGTCTTGATGCTCGTTGGAGAATACATAGCCCAACTGGTTGGACAGGCATTGGGTGTTGCCTATCCTGGCATTGATGTTGGTGTGCGAGTGTCCGTATATCCAATAGTCAATGCCGCTATCGGTGATATAGTCCTCCAGTTCTACAGTGAAAGCCCCGTTTGCCTTGCTGCCCTGAAACTTCGGGTGGAGCATACGGAACGACGGCACATGATGGGTGACAACAATCTTATGGACTGCTTGCGAATGTGCCACAGCGTCCTTGATGAACGTGAGGCAACGCTTATGCTCGGCATTGAATTGGGCATGGGTCATCAGTTCACCTTTATATAATATACGGCGGAAGTCACTTATCACTTGCTCGGTGAAGTAAGCGTCTTCCAAAGGAATCCTCGACCAAAGGGTGGAGAGGATGATGTCGGTGTCGCCAATCCTCACAACACCATTGTAGTGGCTGAATACATTGGGACGTATCTCCAAGAGATAGCCGTCGGGCAATGTCGCCACATCATAGTATTTGTAGAACTCATGGTTGCCCATGCAGCAATGCACCTCCTTGTAATTCTCCGATGCCCAGTCCCAAAAGGGATGCTTGGAGTAGTTATCATCACCGAGATAGCCGATGTCACCGGCAAGCAGCAGTATGTCGCCCGTCACCTCCAAGGGGTGGGCTTTCAGATACCGCCAGTTGTCGGCAAACTCTAGGTGCAGGTCGGATGCGTATTGTATCTTCATATTGTTCATGCTTCCATAAACAATTCATCCAGTTGGTCCAACAGTCCAGTCACAAATGCCTCGTCTTGACCGAGCGAATTTGACAATGGTTCTGCGAGAATTGACCAGTCGGCTCTGATGGAGGCGACAAACTCCCTTATACATGCCACTATGGAAGCAGGTGCCTCAATGTTGTCCTCGGCCATTATGACCACATTCTTCAGAATGTCAGAACGATGCTTCTTGATGTCCTTGGTGTTCACATGCTTGCCGTCCCTCTTGTCTGCCATGAGATTGAGGTAGGCTCTTGCCTTCAGCGCTATCAAGGCAGCGGAATTGGCATGGCGTATGCCATCAGTCAGTTGGCTGTGTGCGATAGTGAAGTGATAGTAGTCATCGTCCATGATGATGGCACTG
The DNA here is from genome assembly GCF_019129155.2 of Bacteroides sp. MSK.18.37. Lineage (NCBI taxonomy): Bacteria > Pseudomonadati > Bacteroidota > Bacteroidia > Bacteroidales > Bacteroidaceae > Bacteroides > Bacteroides sp. MSK.18.37. Next base: position 350,709 of record NZ_JAHOIB020000001.1, read on the forward strand.
AGACTCGACACATCTTCATCGGTCGGGATAGGTTCTATGACAAATCCCTTTGGCTCTCCAAGCACATCGGGGTGGCGTGACAGCAGTTCTATCATCTCGGGATAACCATCTTTGCCATCAAGGAAGCGGTACATTTCATATCTTGGTGGTTCACCAGCCTCCTGTTTCCTCTTTTCAGGTCGATAGCCTGCCTCACGTACAAACTGCCAGAAGCGGTTGGCGAATGCCTCGGTCATGTTCTCTACGATGACTATCATATCGATGTCGTGTGTGGCGCGGGGGCGCACCACGGTATTGGTCATGGTGATGTCACAGGCTGCACCGCCTATCACTACATAGTTGTCTGAGTATTCCGCAAAAGCCTCGCGGAACTTATCTAATCCGTCCATTTCTGTTCACTGATTATTCGTTCTACTTCTTTTTCCACTCTCGGATCATTGTCCTCCCTCAATGAAAGGACAAGGGAAAGGCGGTCAACCCACTGGTTCTTGTCGCCAATCTTGCTGACGACAGGGTATTTCCATACCTCTATGATATAGTTGCCGTCATAGATGTTGGGATTTTCCATGACATCAGCCGACTTGACGGCACGGTACTCCTTGCTTGTCATCATCATCATCTGTTCCCTGTCGGGGTTGAGCATGGTGTAATGCGCCAAGGCATTGATGCCACATACGGGATATTCCGCATCCAAGCGTATGTCATCGCAATAGATAAGGTTCTCTACGGGTGACAGCAAGACGTTCTGTGCCTTGTCCCACAGTTCCTTGCCCTTCAGCTCGAAGTGTACCACCTTACTGCGCTGTCCGTTCTGAATCTTTTGACACAGCCCTACGTCTTCAAGGCAGGTGACACCCAACGTGACGCTTTCATAGGAATAGGGAAGCAAGGGCGCAATGTCTCTTGGCGACATTCCTTCGAGACTGCCGACCTGTAGGTGGTAGAGCAGCATGTATTGTGCCACAGGAGTCAGTACCTCAGCTATCTTCCTGTTGCTTGTCTTCTCCAATGCAATGATGCCAGGCAAGTGGGCATACTCCTCGGACATGACAAAGAAGACTCCCTTGTCCGCCAGCCTGTGCCGCTCGTAGGTGGGTCCGGGCGCAAGGATGAATACTGCGGGCAGTCCCAAGGCTTCAGTCAATCGCTTGCCCGTGATGGCGCAAGCCCGTGGAGAGGGATTGACTTCTTTCTTAGGTTTAACGAACAGCAGGGACATGCCTTGGTATGTGCCGTCATAGAAACTGTATGAGAGTTTCTCTCCGACAGTGATACCTTTCAAGCTTTCCTTGGCACGAGGTTCCACCTCAATGCGTCTGCCCAATATCCTTATTTCTTTTTTCAATTCCATTCTGCTACATTTTAATGATACATTAAAACGATGCAAAAATAAGGATAATAATTGAGAATCAGGCATATTTTGGCGAAAAAGTGCAGATTTGATATGTAATTTCAATGCATTTGAGCCGTTTCTGCACCAAATGATAATGTTTTCGTCTTGATAATGTCATTCCGATGCCGTTCGTTTCTTTCTCATTAGATAGCCAATTCTCATCAATCAAACTCAAAGGGCATAAAAAAGCCCTTCCGATAGGGAAGAGCTTATTCTATTGGTTTGGCTGATGCCAATATTCCGATTAACCGATTCTTCTGCTTTCGTCAGAGCGGAACTTGTACATTCCTGTCTCGTATGATATTCTGCCTAACACAATCCACTTGTTCAGGCCTTTCTCATTAGCCCATTGGGTATATTTGCGCTGTATCATCGCAGGATTTAACCTTACCTTCGGGGCATTTTTCCATTCTTCGTTTGGTATGAGGGCATTGGCAGCAAAGGCATTGGCTTCTTTTTCCTCTGCACTCTCGTTGTCATAATCTGGGATGCTGAGTTTACAATCGCTTCGGCGGCCATCGAGATAATGCAGATAGATGTGCCCGACCTCGTGCATCAGTGCGAAAGCGAAATTGTCTATGCGGTCGTATCTCCTTGTCAATATTATATAAGGTATGCCGTCTTCTATGTAAGAATAACCATCCACAGAGGCTTTATCCACCTTTTCTTCGATGCAGAAGGCTATTCCCTCGGCAGCCAATATCTCTTTTACAGTATTCTCCGTGGAGCGATTGTCATGCAAGGCTCTTACCAATGCTGCAACCACCTCATTTCTTCTTTCCTGGTTGAATGGTTGTGAAACCTTTTGTCTCTTGGCTTTTGATTCTGCCAAAAGCTTCCATGTCATCAGCATACGAGGGTCTTGACCTGTCTTTGCCGATTTTCTGAACATGCCGGATGTCTCCAGTTTCAGCTCGGCAGGCTGGGGCAGACAAAGGGTTTCGGAAATATACTGCATCTGTTGAACCGCTGTAGTCAGTTCTTTGCCGATTCGCTTGAACAAGGTTTTGACATCAAAGATTTCATTATAAAGACTGAGGGCGTTTTGCGCTTCAAACTCTTCAACGCCTCTCTGCTCTATCACCTTCATGTCATATTCATATTGGGTCTGCATGTTTACCAACGATACTGCAGAGATGCCGAGAACCTCTTCTATCTTGTCTGCAATGGGCTTTGTTATGGGTCTCTTGCCTTTTATCAGCTCATTCAGATGTGACTTTTGCATACCAATCATGACTGCAAAGTCCTTTTGGGAGATTTCTCTGTCTTCCAATTCATACCTCAGAATGGTACCCGGATGGGTTGCCGTCCAAGGGGTCTTGCTTTCATTTCTTGTTGCCATAGTGGTCATCATTTAATTCTATTAACGTTATTTCCAATCCTGTCTCTGTTTCCCGGAACAGCAGCCGCTCAACTCTATTGTTGAATATCCTGACAGAGCTTAAGGATATATGTCTCAGTTGCTCGTAGTGAAGGAAACTGTAATCCCTCAATTTGGAGACATGCTCCACTGATTTCATCAGGTTGTATATATCAGTCAGCTTCTTCACAAATTTCTTGTCGCGAGCGATTCTTTTATATTTTCCTGCATTCATTCCATATAGTATGAGTTCACGCAGGTCATCGTCTTGTATTTCAACTTTAATCATGCATTCAGCATTTATTTTTGGTGCAAAGATAATAAATAATTCCCATTAAAAGGGAACTTTATCGATATTTCTCTTCAAAATCGCACATATTTGTGATAAATTAACATGAAAAGCGGTTTTAAGAGCTTTTTTGAGTCGGAATCCAAACAATTTATTCATTGACAGGTTATCTTTTCCTCATAAGATAGTCGTTGACATCCTTGTAGTCGGCATACCTGAAGGACTCGTCCGTCACCCTGTACTCGAATACATTGCTGATACTCTCAACCGTCTTGCGTCCTGCCTGGTCGTTGTCGAGGAAGCAATGGATGTGGGTGTAACGGTCAAGGTACTGCAATGCTCGTTTGATGTTGGCGACTGAGTTCAGTATCATATAGTCGCAAGGGCTTTCAACGACAAACCATCTATCTTGCTGTTTGACGAGGGTCATATACGCAAGGAAATCCATGAAGCCCTCAAAAACCAGACAACCGCTTTGCCACTCATTGAATGTATGGGCAAGCAGGGTGATATCCTTATGCCCGATGCAGCCCTTGAAATAGGGATTGCGCACCTCATGTCCTTCGCTTAGGTTGCCAAAGGCAATGCCATAGTAATGCTTCTGCTCAACCTTGTAGTGTATCTCCCTGCAATACATCCTGCCGATGGTGATGTCTATCCGTCGGCTACTGAAATAGGACAGCAGAGAATGGTTGCTCAGAGGAAGCAGCTTCACATCGTTCATTTTGGTTGTCGTGTATTCCTTGGCTGCGATGGCGGTCTCTATCGCCTTATCCACAGTGGTGATATTCTTGGACGCAAGGTAGGCAAGGGCATCGGAAACGGAGTGTTTGTTATACATGCGCTTTACCAACTCCACAAGGTCGCCACCCTCCTTAATGGCGTAGTCGTACCACAGGTTCTCCTTCTTGCTGACCTTGAACGATGCGGTCTTCTCGTCCCTGAAGGGTGACAGATACCAGTAGGCATTGCCCTTCTTCTTTTTCAGCGTTACATTCTCCTTGTCCAAGAAGTCTATAATGCTCAGTTTCTTCGATTGTTCAATATTCATTGCATTTCATTTGTTCGGTTTCACTTTGTCCATGGAACAGTTTACTTTACCCTTTCTCCTATATAGGCACCCCCGTAAACTAAACCATTTGCTAAACTACTTTTCCGCTTCCCAATTCAGCCTCCGATTTCGGTTTACTTTGGCCTTATTTCTTATATATAGGCACGGACGTAAACTAAACTGGTTTCTGAACTGTTTTTATTCCTCTTCATGGAACAGGTCAATCTCCGCAAGAGTATATCCGAAATAGTAGTGATTATCCCGCTTCACTATGAGCTTTTGCTCGTTCATCAGATATTTCAGCATTTTGATGATAACGCTTCTGCCACGCTTGAAGCCGATGTCTGCATAGGCTTGCGTCAATTCCTCCACCATGCGATCGAATCCTTTGATAGGTTTCTCCTTGAATGCAGCCGTCAGTGCCTCGTTATGCTGTTCGGATGTCAAGTCTTGGTAAGTAAACCTTGACGGTTGCTTGTCACCTTCTTCCTTCTCCGGCGTGTGCTCGACAATCTCTGGCAACCCTTCTTCATTGACGGTAAAGGCAAACGGCTTGAATTCCTTCTCACGGATGTGCATAGCCTTCACCTCGCTGATATCGGGATTGGTGGTGCTCTTGGTGATGACAAGCACCGTCTCTGCCTTGTTGTTCATCTCCGTACCGATATGCCCGCGCACGTTATTGTCGCCCTTGTTCTGATGCAATACGCAATGGATGTGCAGGTCATACTTTGATGACCATTCCATCATCTTGTTGATGACCTCGACCGATTCTCCCGCATTGTTGATGTCGAGAAGCAGGTCCCTGATTCCGTCGATGATGACCAGTCCATAGCTTTGGTCTTGGGCAAGCGCATAGTTTATGACCTCTATCCTGACGGAGGGTGTGTACTCCCTCAGACAGATAAAGTCCAGATTCTCGTTGTCGATGCTTGTAGGCAGACCGGCGAGCTTCAGGATGCGCTCCAGCACGTTATGACAATGATAGCGGCTCTGCTCGGTATCTACATACAGTATCTTGCGCTTTCCCTCTGGCAGACTGGCTCGATAGTTAAGAACCTTACCGTTGGAGAGTGATGCAGCCACCAAGGCAGACACGTTGAAGGTCTTTTTCGCCTTTGCCTTACCCGTAGAAGCACTGAAGTTGCCCAATGTGGCTATGCTGGAATTATCAACCCATATAATCTGAGGAGGTGTTTTATAAGTATCTGTTGCCTTTATCAACGATTCGCTCAATATGCGATTGAGACGCTGTACTCCTTCCTCTTTTGAGTTAGGCTGTACATGTTTGTTATTTTCTTCCATTTTCATTCTTTCGGATTATTAATTTCTGTTTTCGTTACCATTCCAATAATCTCTTGTTTGTTTTGGAGCAGCCACTTGTCGATTTCTTCTCTATTAAAATACAGCATTTTTCCCCTTGGCTTATAGTGTGGAACTTCTTTTGCGGCTGTAAGTTTGTATAGCAGGCTTTCAGAAACACCAATATACTTACATGCTTCGTCAAACCCCAAGACGGTTTTGGTCTGCTTGACCATCTTCTCCAATTCCTCGATTCGCTCTATTAGTTTGTCAATAGGTCCCAAAGCCTCCAAACTGTCTTCTATTGCGACAATTCGCTCATAGAGTCTAAAATGTCTTTCATTCATGTGTCACGTACCTTAATTAAATTGTTTACAGACAGTAGCACGGTTATATTAGCCGTCTATTCTTTCTTTGTGTAGATAGTACATATTCCTCTGCTTCTCTTTGAATCTCGTTCTTCGATTTGCCCTTGGTTCCTTGAAGCCATTCATCTATCTCAGATTTGAGGAACATGATGCGTTTGCCTCTCTTGTGAAACGGTATTTCCCGATTGCTTGTCCAGCAATATATGGTATGCTCTACCGGATGTGTTGGGAGATAAGCACATAATTCAGCAACCGTAAACCATGTTTCTTCTTTTTCTGATTGAACAAGTTCATATATACCATCAATCTTGTCTTCTAATGATGACAGCTTTTTCAGTACCCCCGTTATAGCGTTGGGAATATCTTCAAATCTTATACTATTTTCTTCCATGCTAATTATTTTTTATGATTTTTGATGCAAAGTTATGGGGAGACTGTCACTAAATAGAAAAAGTAACGTGATAGTAAGGCAGTATCAACCAAACTATCACGTTTTTACTTGCATTTAGCAGAATTATTGTGATTTATTCCTCTCTTAATATCTGTTCGATGGATTTGCAGATGGCATATTGACTTGCTGTCATGGAAACGTTTCTTCTTATCCTTGAAAGAGAAGAGGAAAGACAACTCGAAGTTATGAATTTCTCTGTTCCGTCCTTTTTGATACTGGTTAAGAAGCGACCTTCTCCCATGACATATTGCCAATTATTGTTTATCAAATGGTATTGAGCCATAGCGTCAAACAGTATGGCTACATTACGTACATTTTTTACACGGATAGATGCGTCCAAGTCGCACTTGAATAGGCGACACAACTCGCTACGCACATCACTGTTGTCGGCAAAATCAAATATGTCGTGACTTTGGACAAGTTCTACCAACAAATCCATCTGTCTGTCTGACAATTGGCATCCAAAAGTGAGGATGGACGATTTCTTTCGGGTAAGGATTGGCAGACCAGTACCCACATGTTGAAGAAACAACTCAATAAGTTCCTGCTTGGAATAATCTTCTTTTTTCTTGATTATTGACACACACTTAGAGTCTCTAAACAAAGTACCAATAATGCCAATTGCCATCTGTCGCGAGTTCTTACAACGTGCACAATCACAGTCAATATATTGGTGACTGCGCTCAAATAGTTCTATGAAGTACTCTGTCTTCATATGATTCTTTTCAGCTTGAAGATACCAACTTCTTGCGATCTCAAACAACTCATACAGTTCTCTGTAGAAGTCTTCTGTACACTCCACATGTTTGTGGACACGCTTGCTCTCTTCAAAAAGAGAGAAGCCAAAAAAGGCTGTCTTTTTTCATTTTTATCTGTTTATTGTTATAAATGTTTGGTTTCCACGAAAGGTTAAAGTGCCAAAACAATAGCATCATTACATAGAATGATGAAAATGAAAGGCACTAAAAACCACCTGTACAATAAAGGACTTATTGATACAAGTGGTCTTCTATACTAAGTGCTTACAAATGATAATCACTATTCATCTATGTCCAACTTAAAAGCTTCTGTAGCTTCATCTTTCTTCTTGTCAATTACTTTTGCGTAGATTTGCGTAGTTTTTACATTGGTATGCCCTAACATTTTGCTTACTGTATATATGTCTGTACCGTTAGCCAATTGTAATGTTGCATAGGTGTGGCGGAAGCAATGAAAGGTGATGTGCTTGGTAATCCCTGATGCTTTTACCCACCGTTCCAAAGGCTTTGATATCCATGAAGGGTCAGGCAGTCCGGCAAACACCAACAGTTCTCCGTCTTTCTTGCGCTCACCGCAAAGCTTGTATGCCTGTGGCGATATAGGCATGTATTCAACGCCCTTAGTCTTCTGCTGAGTGAAATTGAGACGGTACCCACCATTGTATTCTTCCACCTCTGACCATTTAAGCTTTTGAATATCGCTATGTCGCATTCCTGTCAGTGCAGAGAACAAGGCTGCCCGTTTTAGTATATCATCACACGGAGTCTTTGCCAATATATTAAGTTCTTCGAGTGACAGATACTCTCTTCGAGCACTCTGAAACATGATATTCTTAGCCTTGGCAGCAATATCACAATTCAGATAGCCATCCACGAAAGCTTGTTTGAGTGCCGCCTTGAAGATAGAGAAGTACGTCGATGCCGTATTCCTTGAAATAGTTCCTTTCTTAGAACCACCCTGCGGTGCCTTTATCAAGAAGGAACGGAATGCCTCAATATACTTCATGTCAATCTGCGAGAACTGTATGTAGTCACACTTGGCAAACATTGACAACAGTGTGTGCAATCTGCGCCAGTTGACAACTATCGATTCTGACGCAGTTTCCTCTCTTTCTTTGATTAGCTTCTCAATATACTCCAGAACATTGCATTTTGAGCGTTCGCTTTGTTCTGCCATTTCCATTTGCTGCTCAGTAAAGAGAGCCATATTGTCGTATTCTTTTTGACGCAGGACTCGAACGCCATCCGCATAAAGGCAAGTTTCCATATCTTGCTTGGATTTACACTGAATAACGCCATTGTCATCTCGCTTGGGCTTGTACTTTATTCTACCAGCAACGGCTCGCTCACTACGTCTTTTATCCCATATCGGAGTAGTAATAGACCTCCTGAGATATTCACGCACCCGTTTGGGTTTGTCACTTCCCGTCTCATAAACAGGATAAGCTTCAAGATAGATGAACCACTCATCTCTCCACTCACTTTTCTTTAATTTGACGGAGACTTTAGTATAATCTAATCTTTTCATAATGGTTTTATATCTTTATAAAGTTTGTCTATTGATTCCTTGTGAGCATACACATAATTACCGATTTGCCGGGTCGGTATTGAGTATTTTCGTATATGAGCATACACGGTGCTGTCATCCAGATGAAATTTCTTGGAAATCTCACCTATTGTATAGCAATCCTCTGGTTCCATGCGGTACATGGTAACTGGTTTCCTTGGGTTGGTGTCAAGCGGAGATTGCCGAAGTGGGTATAACTTCATCAATTCCGTTTTGCTGACCTTGATTTTGGCTCCTTTACGCTTAATAGATGAGATTCGGTTCAGTTTTATTAGCCGATAAATGGAATCTCGGCTAATACCAAACAAAGCATACGCTTCTGTTATTGTGATATAATCCCTATAATTGGGAATACTCTTGGCTATGCTGTCTAATTCCAACTGACGCTTTTCTTCATCATGCTTGCGTTTCCAAGCTACTTTGGAACATTTTGGCGAGCAATACCAAGACTCCAAAGTCCGTGCGAAGAATTCTTCTCCGCATACAGGACACTTCCGCACTATCTTATACTTTGATCCAGGCATACTAATATCTCTATGTTATTGTTACTAATTATCTTGCGCCCCATAGTTTCGCACATTATCTACTATAGTTTCGAGATACAAATGAGGTACAGATGTTTATAATAATAACGCAAAGATAGCAATATTATTGTGTACGGCCAAAAACAAGAAAAGCGTGTAACTCATTGAGCTACACGCTTTCCTTATGATAATGTATTCTTATTTCTATAGGAGCTTACTTCACTTCCTCGAAGTCAGCATCCTGAACGTTATCTCCGTGCTTGCTGTTATCTTGCTGGCCAGCACCACCATTCATATCAGGACCAGCCTGTGCTCCACCTTGCGCACCGCTCTGTGCATACATTTCAGCACTTGCAGCCTGGAAAGCAGTATTGATTTCTGCCATAGCAGTATCAATAGCAGCCAAATCTTGTGCCTTGTGAGCATCTTTCAATTTCTGCAAAGCAGCTTCAATCGGAGCTTTCTTATCAGCAGGCAACTTATCACCTAATTCTTTCAACTGATTTTCAGTAGAGAAGATTACGCTGTCAGCCTGGTTCAGCTTGTCGATCTTTTCACGTTCTTTCTTATCTGCTTCAGCATTAGCTTCAGCTTCAGCCTTCATCTTTTCGATTTCTTCCTTGCTCAAACCGCTGGATGCTTCAATACGGATAGCCTGTTCTTTACCGGTAGCCTTATCTTTTGCAGATACTTTCAAGATACCGTTGGCATCGATATCAAATGTAACCTCAATTTGAGGAACACCACGACGAGCCGGAGCAATACCTGTCAAGTTGAACTGACCGATTGATTTGTTCTGTGCAGCCATCGGACGTTCTCCCTGTAATACGTGGATAGTAACTTCCGTCTGGTTATCGGCAGCAGTAGAGAATGTTTCACTCTTACGAGCCGGGATGGTAGTGTTAGCATCGATCAACTTAGTCATTACACCACCCAGTGTTTCGATACCCATTGACAACGGAGTAACATCCAACAATACCACACCTTTGATTTCGTCTGTCAAAACAGCACCTTGTACAGCAGCACCAATTGCTACCACTTCATCCGGATTCACACCTTTAGAAGGAGCCTTGCCGAAGAAATCCTCTACCAATTTCTGAACAGCCGGAATACGTGAAGAACCACCAACAAGGATTACTTCATCAATATCAGCATTGTTCAAACCTGCATCACTCATTGCCTTCTTACATGGTTCAAGACAAGCCTGAATCAATTCGTGAGCCAAAGATTCGAATTTTGCACGAGTCAAAGTCTTCACCAAGTGCTTAGGCACACCACCCACCGGCATGATATACGGCAAGTTGATTTCTGTACTTGTAGAAGAGGAAAGCTCAATCTTAGCTTTTTCAGCAGCTTCTTTCAGACGTTGCAAAGCCATCGGATCCTGAGTCAAGTCAGCACCTTCGTCGTTCTTGAATTCCTGTACCAACCAATTGATGATTACCTGGTCGAAGTCATCACCACCCAGGTGAGTGTCACCATTTGTAGAAAGTACTTCAAACACACCACCACCAAATTCGAGGATAGAGATATCGAATGTACCACCACCAAGGTCGAATACAGCAATCTTCATATCTTTGTGAGCCTTATCCAGACCGTAAGCAAGAGCTGCGGCTGTCGGTTCGTTTACAATACGTTTTACTTCCAGACCGGCAATCTGTCCGGCTTCCTTAGTAGCCTGACGTTGAGAGTCGGAAAAATATGCAGGAACGGTGATTACTGCTTCTGTTACTTCCTGACCGAGATAGTCTTCGGCAGTTTTCTTCATTTTCTGAAGAATCATAGCAGAGATTTCCTGCGGAGTGTACAGACGTCCGTCGATGTCAACACGCGGAGTGTTATTGTCACCTTTCACTACTTTATAAGGAACACGAGTCACCTCCTTCTGTACCTGATCCCAAGTTTCACCCATGAAACGTTTGATAGAGAAGATTGTACGTGTAGGGTTCGTAATAGCCTGACGTTTTGCAGGATCACCCACCTTACGTTCACCGCCATCTACGAAAGCGACAACAGAAGGAGTCGTACGTTTACCTTCACTGTTTGCAATTACTACAGGTTCGTTACCTTCGAATACGGCAACACAAGAGTTTGTAGTTCCTAAGTCAATACCAATAATTTTTCCCATGATCGTTATTTTTTTATTTATTATTTATTCATTGATTTCTTTTTGTCCGGTTGTTTCTCCGGCTCTTATCAAGGAGCCTCGTCGCGAACGGACGCTTACTAAAAAGCAAACCGTGTGCCAAAAAGAAATTATACGAATGCATGACATAATATCTGCCAAAAAGACAGTTTTAATAAATAAACACTGCTGACATAGTCATATTCAAAGCCAGTCAGCAACTGTTTCTTTAAACAAATGCAGACGGCTCTGGTTCGATGAAAGGAAAAAAATATGCCTGTGTCGTCATGTGAGACACAGGCATATCCTATTATATAGATCGATCTATTTATTACTTTTCCAGCACGATAACCAATGCACCATTTGCATCATACAAGCCAATGCCGCCACCGGACAACACATCGAATGACTTCACCTCATTGATAGCTTTCAGCACCTTACCTTCTGTTTCCATGTCCGGACAAGTCATCATTGTACTTGCTACTCCCGGGAAAGAAATTGATTTGGCATTACTGGTACTGGTTTCAAAACCACCATTAATCAAATTACATCCGGCATTGCCATGAATTGTCTTTTTCTTCACATCAAAAGCAATGAAAGGTTGTTTTTCCATTCCGGAAGGAATTGCTTCACCATTCACTTCTTTTATTTTCCATTCTCCATTCAAAACCGAAAGTTTCACATCAGCCTCCTTCTTTTGTAGAACGACAACCGGACGGTTGGACGAATTGCAAAGATACACTTTGTCCTTACCTGCCTTTTTATACCCTTTTACTTGCGCAAAAGCATTCAATACATTATTTTCAGTAGTCATATCCGGACACATCATCCGAGTACTAGCCATTCCTGTAAGTTCAAGACTTCCCGGCTTCGCATTTACATCGAAGCTACCCATCATCCGATTACAGCCGCTATTGCCGGACACACGACCGGTTGCTGTATCAAAAGCGATAAAAGGAAGGGATTTACTTTCGCCCGGAGTGATTTTCGAGCCATTGACTTCTATGATATTCCATTCACCATTGATAGATGACAGGGGAATTGCCTTCTCAACCGAACGGCACGAAGACATTGCAAGTGCTGCACCAGCAATGCAAATTGAAACAAATACTTTCTTCATATTGTTATAACGTTTAAGTTAAAATCGAGGGCAAAGATATCAAAAAGATTGGGAAATAACATCCAATGCAACATAAAATATATACATTTGCCAGTAAATGTACAACAAACGAACAATTTACATAGTTCACTTAAAGTAAACAAATATGAGAATAATTGTCCTGTCTTTGATTCTATTCTGCTGTGGTACGTCTCCTATCATAGCCCAAAGTGATTACATCGTCACTACTCCTTCTGCACAGGAAATCCCTGTAGGCCAAGAAGAACAGTTTATCAAAAGTAACTTTCCGTTGCTACCGCTGGGCAAATGGACACCCGGGATGAAATTTATGTTCGTTCCATCTCCACGGAGCATGTTCCTTCCCACCCTTTCCAGCTACGAGACCGAGAAAGGGGTAGACAACAGCCTGCTGAAACATAAAATACTCACTTTCACGGGAACTGAAGAGAAAGCTCAGAATATCCCCAACGGGACTAACTACTCCACTCGCTTCATCTTCGAATGTGAGGGAGGAAAATATTATTATGAGATAAAGAATATGCGGCTGGAGGAGATCTCCGAAAAGGCTCCCCGTGCCGGCATCAACGGATTGGTTTATCTGAAAGATGTGGATACTGCAAAAGAACTGTTGGTAGGAAAAACTGTCTATATACAAGCAGAAAGCGTCCGGATAGACGATGCCAACAATTATTCCGGCTACCGGGATATAGCCATTCCCGTCAATACGGAAGCAACGATTACCGCTATTGGGGTCGGCAGTCAGGCATATCCGGCAAAAATCGTATTCAAAGATACACAGGGACATTCTTATTATCTGGAAGTTGCCCTTTCACGAACAAACTCCGGCATGGACCTGAATGATTTTCAAGGAGAAAAGAGAATGAAATATTTCTCAAATGCATTCAGTTTCACCAATAAGAGTCTGGGCACTATCGAAAGCCTGAAAAATAAATATATGGGAATGACAGTTTATCCTAAAAAGGTGCTGCCAGCCAAAAGAATTATATCTTTTGAAGACAAGCAGACCGAATCACGCGTTCACCTGCCCCGATATACAGTTCTGCAAATCAAAGATATTAGATTATCTCCTCCCGGCAGTCTGGCTGTTCTCTCATTAGAAGACAAGGACGGAGCAATCTATGAATTGGAAACCGATCTGAAATATGATGTTATCGTCAGAAATGAAAATTATATCGAAGACTTTTTCGGATTCGAAGATATACATAAAAAATATCCGGGTATCACAGAAAATCGTTGGCAGATTATCTCCCGGGGAGATCTGGAGACGGGCATGAGTACAGTGGAATGTCGTTTATCCATTGGTGATCCGATAGAAATCGAGCTGAAAAAAGACAATCGTTTCGAAACTTGGTTCTACAATGGCAAAACACTGGAATTTGAAAATGGAACCTTGCAGCGTTACAAATAAAAAGGGGTAGCTGCGAATGATTATCTGAAAATAATCACGTATATTTGCAAAGCTAACAATTCCAATATTCTTAATATTTTAATTCGCAATTAACGAAATGGGTAGAGTTCTTATTATTGGTGCGGGCGGTGTTGGCACTGTCGTTGCGCACAAAGTGGCACAAAATGCCGATGTATTTACAGATATCATGATTGCCAGCCGTACGAAAGAAAAATGCGATAAAATCGTCGAGGCAATAGGTAACCCCAATATAAAAACAGCTAAAGTTGATGCAGACAATGTAGATGAGCTGGTAGCCTTATTCAACGATTTCAAACCGGAAATGGTGATTAATGTGGCTCTCCCTTATCAGGATCTGACTATTATGGAAGCTTGTCTGAAAGCTGGAGTGAACTATCTGGACACCGCTAACTACGAGCCGAAGGATGAAGCTCACTTTGAATACAGTTGGCAGTGGGCTTACCACGATCGCTTCAAAGAAGCAGGTCTGACAGCTATTCTCGGTTGCGGATTCGACCCGGGAGTAAGTGGCATCTATACCGCTTATGCAGCTAAACATTATTTTGATGAGATTCAATATCTGGACATTGTAGACTGTAATGCGGGTAACCATCATAAAGCATTTGCTACGAACTTCAATCCGGAAATCAACATCCGTGAAATTACACAGAACGGACGCTATTATGAAAATGGCAAATGGGTAACTACCGGTCCGCTGGAAATTCATAAAGACCTGACATATCCGAACATCGGTCCCCGTGATTCTTATCTCCTTTATCACGAAGAACTGGAGTCATTGGTGAAACATTACCCGACGATCAAACGTGCACGTTTCTGGATGACTTTCGGACAAGAGTATTTAACTCACTTACGCGTTATCCAAAACATCGGTATGGCACGAATCGACGAAGTTGATTACAACGGAGTGAAGATTGTGCCGCTACAATTCTTGAAAGCTGTATTGCCTAACCCACAGGATTTAGGAGAAAACTACGAAGGAGAAACCTCTATCGGTTGTCGTATCCGCGGTTTGAAAGATGGCAAGGAACGTACTTATTATGTATACAACAACTGCAGCCATCAGGAAGCTTACCGGGAAACTGGTATGCAAGGAGTGAGCTACACCACCGGAGTTCCGGCAATGATCGGAGCGATGATGTTCTTCAAAGGTGAATGGAAACGTCCGGGTGTAAACAACGTAGAAGAGTTCAATCCGGATCCGTTTATGGAACAACTCAACAAGCAAGGTCTTCCCTGGCATGAAGAGTTCGACAAAAATCTGGAATTATAAGAGTAGACCTGTTCATTAAAAAGATAGTTATGATAAACGTAGGAGATAAAGCACCGGAAATCTTAGGCATCAATGAAAAAGGCGAAGAAATCCGTTTAAGTGCTTATAAAGGAAAAAAGATTGTGTTGTACTTCTACCCGAAGGACAGTACATCGGGTTGCACCGCACAAGCGTGTAATCTGCGCGACAACTATTCCGAACTACGTAAAGCCGGCTATGAAGTAATCGGTGTCAGCGTAGACAATGAAAAGTCGCACCAGAAATTTATCGAAAAGAACAATCTTCCTTTTACCCTGATTGCCGACACTGACAAAAAGTTAGTGGAAGAGTTTGGAGTATGGGGAGAAAAGAAACTGTACGGACGTGCTTACATGGGTACTTTCCGCACTACTTTCCTGATTAATGAAGAGGGAATCGTAGAACGGATTATCACTCCTAAAGAAGTGAAGACCAAGGAACATGCCTCACAGATTTTAAATCAATAACTCCATTAATTATATAAGAATAAGGTATGGCAAAGAAAGATGAACTTAATTTTGAAACAGATAATAAAATGGCATCAAGCGAAAAACTAAAAGCCTTACAGGCTGCCATGGAAAAGATAGAAAAGAGCTTCGGTAAAGGTTCTATCATGAAAATGGGAGATGATAGTGTTGAACAAGTAGAAGTGATCCCGACAGGCTCTATTGCCTTGAACGTGGCACTTGGTGTTGGAGGTTACCCTAGAGGTAGAATCATCGAAATCTATGGCCCGGAATCATCCGGTAAAACAACATTGGCTATTCATGCCATTGCTGAAGCGCAAAAAGCTGGCGGTATCGCTGCTTTTATTGATGCCGAGCATGCTTTCGACCGTTTCTATGCATCTAAGCTGGGAGTAAACATTGATGATCTTTATATCTCTCAACCGGACAATGGAGAACAGGCTTTGGAAATTGCAGAACAACTGATCCGTTCTTCTGCTATCGACATCATCGTTATCGACTCTGTAGCCGCACTGACTCCTAAAGCGGAAATCGAAGGTGACATGGGTGACAATAAGGTAGGTCTTCAGGCACGTTTGATGTCTCAGGCTCTCCGTAAGTTGACAGCTGCAGTGAGCAAGACACGTACAACTTGTATTTTCATTAACCAGTTGCGTGAGAAGATCGGTGTTATGTTCGGTAACCCGGAAACAACGACTGGTGGTAACGCTTTGAAGTTCTATGCTTCCGTACGTTTGGATATCCGTGGTAGCCAACCTATCAAAGATGGTGAAGAGATCCTTGGTAAACTGACCAAAGTGAAAGTAGTGAAGAACAAAGTAGCGCCTCCTTTCCGCAGAGCTGAATTTGACATCATGTTCGGTGAAGGTATCTCCCACTCCGGAGAAATTATCGACTTGGGTGCTGAACTGGGAATCATCAAGAAGAGTGGTTCATGGTATAGCTACAACGACACTAAGTTAGGACAAGGACGTGATGCTGCTAAACAATGCATTATGGATAATCCTGAACTGGCAGAAGAACTGGAAGGACTGATTTTTGAAGAATTGAAGAAGAAATAAATAGCTTTAGATCTGCTTATCCGTAGGCTGAAAGCTAAATAAATAAAGGTGGGAGAAAGTCGTATACGATCATTCTCCCACCTTTTTCTCTTTTATATCATTCTCTCTTTTATCTCTTATACAAAATAAATATATGCTAATGTACTCAAGCTGATAATTATCCAAAGCAATATTCCTTGAATCAGAGGTTTAATTCCAACGGCTTTCAGAACATCAATAGAAAGAGAAGCACCGATAAAGAACATAGTTATCGTCAAAGTCTTACGGGCAATACCGTTGATAGCTGCTCCTAATTGTGGCACTCCATCCAGTAAATAAGTATTTACCACCAATGCCAATACAAAGAAGAGGATGAACCATGGAATACTGATCTTTTGTCCTTTGCTCTTGAATATAAATGAAGTAGCAAAAGCCATCGGGATAATCCAAAGAGCACGAGTTAATTTGATAGTAGTAGCCACCTTCAATGCTTCTTCTCCATAAGCAGCTCCCGCGCCTACTACAGAACTGGTATCATGAATGGCAATAGCTGCCCATGTTCCGAACTGTTGTTGATCCATATTCAATGCATGACCAATGGCAGGGAAAATGAAAAGTGCAATAGCATTCAAGATAAAGATTGTACCTAATGCCACAGACATTTCACTGTCCTTCGCTTTCAACACCGGTCCCACTGCTGCGATAGCACTACCACCACAGATAGCGGTTCCCGAACTGATAAGATAAGCTGTATTCCGGTCTATTTTAAACAATTTACGTCCGATGAACCAGCCAATCACCAATGTTCCGATTACTGAAATGACCGTAAATTCCATACCTTCCTTACCGGAAGCTAAAGCAGAATGAAGGTTCATACCGAATCCCAGTCCTACTACTGAATATTGTAACAGATATTTCGATGTTTTCTTATTAAACTTTGGATGTGCTTGTCCGCAAGTTAATGCAAAAATAAGTCCGAGGAACAAAGCAACGGGAGGAGTTACCCAAGCCGACCATGCTTCCAATCCCGGAATATAGTCTAAAAACAGGAAGAAAGTCAGAGTGGAAAGCAGCGCAACATAAATCATCTTATTATTTGCCTGCAAAGTTTTTGTAGCTGTTGAAATCATATCTTTTTGTCTTTAATTGTTTTCCGGGTGCAAAGGTACGGTAAACAATCAAGACCCACCAATAGTTTCTAATTATGCATTATAACTTTTAATTATAAACATACTCTCCCCCAACTACTCTTACACTGTTACAATGTCTTTCCCAAAAGGCGATAATGCCAAAGCTGCCAACTTGAAGTGTTGTAATCCAAAAGGGATTCCGATAATGGTAATGCACAATATAGCCCCGAAAACCAAATGTGACAGACAGATCCAAATGCCACCCAGAAATATCCACAGGATATTCATCAATATATAGAAGCAGCCACCGGAACGGTTCCCACTTCTGACTTCTTTACCGAAAGGCCATAAAGCAAGTCCGGCCAACTTCAATGTTTGCATTCCAAAAGGAATGCCGATAATGGTCAGCATCATCAATAAACTCGAAATGAGGTATTCGACAGCAGTAAAGATACCACCAAGCAGCAGCCACAATAGATTCATTAAACAGCCCATATAAAATAGTATTAGTTATTATTCCAATTTTCTTTTTGTTGTCTCATCCACTTTACCCTGATAATAATGGTCGATCACTTGCTGAAACAAATCATCCGAAGCAACTTCATTAAAAAGCGTCATGCATGACAATACTTTCATCGCATCTAACGAACCGAAAACTTCCTGCGCCGTTTTATTCTTCAATTGAAGAAAAGCAGACGTTATTTCACGAAGTCTTTCTCCCAAAATTGGATGGGCAAGATATGCTTCAGCCTCTTCTTTGCCGCTAAGACCATAATACTGTGAATTATAACTCATGCCCAATCCTTTCAGTTGAGGAAATATATACCAAATCCAATGGGAATATTTCCGCCCGTTTCTAACTTCTGCAAGGGCTTGTTCATAATCACCTCGCTGGGCATCTAAAAATCGTTGTAAGTTATAGTCAGTCATAGATACTTCTCGCATTTTTTTAAGTTATCATACTTTCAGGAGATAACAGAATCAAATAAGTGATTTATTTCGAATCACAGCACTTTTTTCAATTCTATTAAAGCCGAGACTTCGTTTTCCTTATTAATGTACTTCTCTATTTCATAGGGTTTATATCCTAATTTAGTATATAACAGAAGCCCACTCGTATTAGCATCAAAACAAGACAAATGAAGCTCCGATACATTA
Organism: Bacteroides sp. MSK.18.37; assembly: GCF_019129155.2. NCBI lineage: Bacteria > Pseudomonadati > Bacteroidota > Bacteroidia > Bacteroidales > Bacteroidaceae > Bacteroides > Bacteroides sp. MSK.18.37. Next base: position 369,550 of record NZ_JAHOIB020000001.1, read on the forward strand.
TATTTCTTTTTCCCAATATCTTCCATAGCATTTATCAGAAATGTGCCAACGCCACGATTACGAAAACAAGGACTTACTATTACATTTCCAATAGCACAATATTGAGATTCTCTTACCTCATAGAAATTTGCAAACCCTACTACTTCATTATTAAATAAAACAACAGTCGAATCAAATCTATCTTTTATTGTATTCTTTAATTGATTGATTGTTAAAGGAAAATCAGCTTTAGGAAACATAAAAAACAGTTCCTGCTTGTTTCGAGGTAATTTACAAACAGTTTCTAAATCGTCAAACGTAAAATCTCTATAAGTAAGTTTTTCTTTTTCCATAATAATCATGCTGATACCCTCCATTTCTTTTCTACATACAATATTATAACCGACTTTGCTATATAGATGCAAAGTATTGGGTGTCTCTTCACCCGTAAAAAGAGAAAACTTATGACAGTGGGGAAATAATCGTTCTATTTCAGTCATAAGTTCTCTACCTATACCTTTATTCTGAAAATCGGGATGCACTATCAATTTACCAATATGACATACTCTATTTTCATCCATACGTCCCCTGACAGAACCTACAATCTGTTCATCATCTGATACGTATTTTAGAATAATGCCTGTCTGATACTCATCACAAATCTCATCCTGATTTTGCAACAAAGGGGGAAGATCGAATTTATTCATTCGCTCGGCCACCACCATAAAAGATTTCTTTTGCAAAGATAAAATGTTTACCAAATCATTTTCTTCAGCTTGCATGATATTAGTATGACTCATAATATTACAAATATACACTTTTCTAAAAACTAACAGAAGCATTGCATCCACTTTTTAGGAAATAATATATTAAGCATAAAATCCCGTTATATCCTTTCTCTTTCATCATCTTCATTCCCTCCCAAACTATTAATAGAAAACTTCTTCTTTATTAAGGATAAACTTCTTTTTGTCAAATAGAAAACTTATCTTTGTATAAGAGTAAACTATAAATGCAAGCTTTGATTATAAAAATGAAAGCTTTGTTTTTATAAACGCAAGCTTCAATTATAAAAACAAAAGTTGCATTTATAGTTTATAATTAATCAAAAGGAACTTTACTATTAGAAGAAAGGAAGTTTGCCTCTAATACAAAAGAACTTATCTATTAATACTTTAAACAATAGATGATATGGCAAGATATATCATAGAGGAGATGCCCGATCTTCAGAAAACAGGCAAAAGAATTACTTATCCTAAATTTGCGCGGATAGATAATACAAGCATAAAAGAGTTAGCGCAACGAGTTGGCGACGTCAGTGGATTCAGTGCAGGAGACATAGAAGGCGTACTACTTCAGACCGCCATTGAAATGGCGCATTTGATGGCAGAAGGACGCTCGGTAAAGATAGACGGAATAGGAACGTTTACTCCCTCTCTTACTTTAGGCAGAGACAAGGAGCGGGAAGATCCAGAAGAAGGGGGGAGTCATCGCAACGCACAAAGTATTTTTATAGGAGGTGTAAATTTCCGGGTAGACCGAGAAATGGTGAGAAATATCAGCGAAAGATGCCAACTGGAAAGAGCACCCTGGAAAAAGCAACGATCCTCTAATAAATTCACATCGGAACAACGACTGGCATTAGCTCTAAAGTATCTGGATGAACATCCCTTCCTGACCGTTTGGGAATATCGCAAACTAACAGGATTGTTGCAAACAGCAGCAACCAACGAACTAAGACAGTGGGGACATCAACCGGATTCTGGAATAGAAATCACAGGAAGAGGAGCACACAGGGTATATATAAAGAAAAAATAGTCGAACGAAGAGGATAACAGTATGAGAAATACCCCGAAAATAGATGAGAAATAACTGGGGATATTCCTAAAATAATAAAATTTAAGGCAACTAATTCATTGCGAGTTAGTTGCCTTTTTTGTATCTTTAAGCATTCCCCCCCAAAAACGGTTTGACGGCCAAAACGGGGGGAATTAAAAATAAAAACACATGGTAAAGATACAAAAAATCTCAGAAATCGAACCTTGTTTAGGTTTTACCGAGTTCGATATGCTTAAAAAATATCGTCAAAGTTTTGCAACGAGTGAATTAGGTCGACTCCATTCTCTGTTCCCTTTCTCGGAACTGGCCCGACAAATGCATTTGAAGTCCTCTCCTTTGGGGCGTAAAAGTTATTTTTCTCCCGAAGGTAAAATAGCCTTGATGGTCTTGAAGTCCTATACCAACTTTTCCGATGCACAACTGATTGAGCATTTAAACGGTAATATTCATTACCAGTTATTTTGTGGTATTCAGATTGATCCGCTTCATCCACTGACCAATCCTAAAATCGTCAGTGCAATTCGTCAGGAACTAGCGGATCGCCTTGATATTGAGTCCCTCCAGCTCATTCTTGCCGAGCATTGGAAACCTTATCTTGAGAACCTTCATGTCTGTATGACCGATGCCACCTGTTATGAAAGTCATCTGCGCTTTCCTACTGATACCAAACTCTTATGGGAAGGTATTGTATGGCTTCATCGTCATCTGTGCAAACATTGCCAGACCTTGCACATACAACGTCCCCGTAACAAGTATCTTGATGTACGCCGTGCCTATCTTGCTTATAGCAAACTGCGTAAACGCAAGAAATCACAGACTCGTATGATTACACGAAGGTTACTTCAGTTATTGGAAAAGTTACTTGACCAGCTGGAGCAGCTTCATTCATCCTACAGGAACAGGCTTACACTATCCTCTGATTACCAAAGACGTTTCTCGGTCATACAGACAGTCCTTGAGCAAGGGAAAAATTTATTTGCAGGCAAAAAAGTGTCCAACCGTATCGTGAGTATCGACCGGCATTACCTTCGTCCCATTATCAGAGGCAAGGAAACCAAATCCGTTGAATTCGGAGCCAAAGTCAACAATATACAGATAGACGGAATCTCCTTTATAGAACATATCTCCTTTAAGGCTTTTAACGAAGGAGTACGTTTGAAAGACTGTATTCATCTGCAACAACAACTGACCGGGGTCAGGGTTAAGGCGCTTGCGGCGGATTCAATCTATGCCAATAATGCCAACCGGAAATTTTGTACAAAATATCATATAAGTACTTCCTTTAAGCGTAAGGGCAGAGCTGCCAAAGATGAGCCGCTTCGGAAAATCTTACGGTCGGAACTCAGCCGTGAAAGAGCTACCCGCCTGGAAGGAAGTTTTGGAACGCAGAAACAACATTACTCACTGGCCAGGATAAAAGCTAGAAACAGGAAAACGGAAGTACTTTGGATTTTCTTTGGGATACATACAGCCAATGCGGTATGTATGATAGAAAAGGTCGAAAAGAAAAAAAGAAAGGCAGCATAATCTGACTAAAATAACAGGAAAAACAGGAGAGGTTTTAACTTCCCCTAAAAAAGACATGTACATAATGCAAGGGTGGGAAGGAAAAAACAAGAATATGTAAACAATATTGTACAAAAAAGATAGAAGACTGGGAGAGTTGAACGAAAAAATCAAGAGAAAAGCTCACGTAAAGCAAAGCTTTTCTCTTGATTTTTTAGAAAGAGGAACATTTACTGAATATCCCTAACTGTTTTGAGGCCTATTTCACTAAAGAAACTATGAGAAATAGGCTTTCTCAAAACGTTTCTCATTCAGTAATTATCTGGTTATAAGATTATTATAAAATAATTATGAGAATATGAGAAATGAAAATCATTTTTCTTATTCTGGAGAAGCGATTGCACGAGAGAAAAAGACAAGCTTACAGGCTCTTACTATGATGTCCGGCGAAACGCATAAATACCTGTGACAATCCTCCCTCCTGCCCTTGCAGCTGTACAAAGTTAAATTCGCGCAGCATTGGCATTCCTTTTATTTCGACTACACGGAGATTGCCAGCTACAAGCTCTTTATGCACCGAACGGATAGAAACAATTCCCATACAGTCCGTATGTTCCAAAAAAAGCTTGATACTCTCTGTACTACCGAGATACATCAATACATTTAAAGAAGAAAGTTTGAGATTATGTTGCAATAAGGCGCGTTCAAACACATCTAATGTACCGGAGCCCCTCTCCCGCAAAACCAAAGGAATATTCAGCAAATCTTCCGGAGTAATCTCATCCGTGAGAGCTAATTTACTCTGTGTATGCACCACGGCAACCAGTTCGTCTTGCAAAAATGGAGTATATTTCAGATTAGGTAAGCGGAAGATCCCTTCGACCAGTCCCAAATCAATCCGATGCTCTTGCAAGGCAGCTTCCACTCCCCGGGAATTTCCATTAATCAAAGAAAGATTGATTTGCGGAAACTTGGCTATAAAGTTCGCTAACAGAGGAGGAAGTACATATTGCGCAATCGTAGTACTGGCCCCCAATTTCAGTTCGCCGATATATTCATTATGCAACAGATGCATCTCATATTCTAATTGTTTATAATCGTCCAGGATTTTCTCACTATGTTTCAACAGCAATTCTCCGGCCTTAGTCAGTGAGATTTTGCTCCCTTGACGGTCGAACAAACGAGCTTGATAGTAAGTCTCCAGCTCCTGAATATGTTTGGTGATAGCAGGTTGACTGACAAACAATTCTTGCGAAGCCTTCGTAAAGCTTAGATTCTTCGCTACGCTCTGAAATACTTTTAAACGAAAATCGGACACGGCAATTATGATTAACAGTTAAGAAATCAATGACGAATAATGAATTACAGAAAGAATAAAAGCACAATAGTTATTGCAATTCTTCCGCTTTTATCCCCAACGCCTGCATGACAGGGAAAGCCAGCATATCCCATTTATAATCCACCGGAAGTTCGGGCTCATTCATACGGAATTGAATGACCTCTTTGCCTTTCACTTCATGCAAAGCATCAGTCACTTTCTTTCCATACTCCTCATTGAAAGAAATAACGATCATCCTTTTCACGTCTGCCGAATCGGAAAGGATAGAGAGTAAATCCAAAAACAAATCTTCTCTTGACACCATTCCTTCCGACGGAACGCTGGCAAAAGAATATTCACCATAAGGGCTCTGAAACGCAACTCCATTCAATTCTTCCTGCAAATCGGAAGGTTGGCAATATTGCAATCGACTGGATTCTTTATCATACACAAAAAGAAATTGCACCTCGTTCTTCCCTTCTGTAATCCCTGCATCCAAGGTTATATAGGTGGTCAACATCGAAAGGTCTATCTCTTGTAAAGAACGATGCAAAGTTTCTTCAAAATATCCTTTTATATCCGTTATTACAAAATTCAAAAAAGCAGCGTCAATCAACACCACTGTTTCAGCAAGTTTTATTTGGGGCTTATCACTCATATACCATCTATATTATTACAGCGGATAAAGATACTACAATACTTTTATTTATCCACTTTTCAATATTTATTTTCTTTCATCACAGGCTAAAATTACACAAACAAGCGTATCAGGTAACAAATGATATTTTATAGCAAATTCGTCAGTTACTCCCAGATAAAAAAGGTCATTTTGTCCTTTAACTCCTTAATACTCATGCTATTTTGTCATATTTTTATACTTGGCAAATCTTTTGCGCCCTCTTAGGTGTTATTAAAAACGTGAAATAAGAAAGGAGAACAAAGATATGAACTTTAACAATTTTACCATCAAATCTCAAGAAGCGGTACAGGAGGCCGTGAACCTGGTACAAAGCCGGGGACAACAAGCCATTGAACCTGTCCACATCATGCAGGGAGTAATGAAGGTAGGTGAAAATGTCACTAACTTCATTTTCCAGAAACTTGGCATGAACGGACAGCAGGTAGCTCTTGTTGTCGACAAACAGATCGACTCCCTGCCAAAAGTATCCGGCGGAGAACCGTATCTGAGTCGTGAATCTAACGAAGTATTGCAGAAAGCAACACAGTATTCTAAAGAAATGGGCGATGAGTTTGTTTCATTAGAGCATATCATACTAGCATTGCTGACTGTGAAAAGTACCGTCTCCACTATCTTGAAAGATGCCGGTATGACGGAAAAAGAATTACGCAATGCCATCAGCGAGTTGAGGAAAGGAGAAAAAGTAACGTCACAATCTAGTGAAGATACTTATCAATCATTGGAAAAGTACGCTATCAACCTGAACGAAGCTGCCCGTAGCGGAAAACTGGATCCCGTAATCGGACGTGATGAAGAAATCCGCCGGGTACTCCAGATATTGAGCCGCCGTACAAAAAACAACCCAATTTTGATCGGTGAACCGGGAACTGGTAAGACAGCGATTGTAGAAGGCTTGGCACATCGTATCCTTCGCGGGGATGTACCTGAAAACCTGAAAAACAAGCAGGTCTATTCACTGGATATGGGAGCATTGGTTGCCGGTGCAAAATATAAAGGTGAATTTGAAGAACGATTGAAATCGGTTGTCAATGAGGTGAAGAAATCAGAAGGTGATATTATTCTGTTCATTGATGAGATTCACACGCTGGTAGGTGCCGGAAAAGGTGAAGGAGCCATGGACGCCGCCAACATTCTAAAACCTGCCTTAGCTCGTGGAGAATTACGTTCTATCGGAGCAACAACCCTCGACGAATATCAAAAGTACTTCGAAAAGGACAAAGCTTTGGAGCGTCGTTTCCAAATCGTACAAGTGGATGAACCGGACAACTTGAGTACCATTTCTATCCTTCGTGGACTGAAAGAGCGTTACGAGAACCATCACCATGTGCGTATCAAAGATGATGCCATCATTGCAGCCGTCGAATTGAGTAGCCGTTACATCACCGACCGTTTCCTGCCGGATAAAGCCATTGACCTGATGGATGAAGCTGCAGCTAAACTGCGTATGGAGGTAGATTCTGTTCCTGAAGAACTGGATGAAATCTCCCGCAAAATCAAGCAGCTGGAAATCGAACGGGAAGCTATTAAACGTGAAAACGATAAACCGAAACTGGAAATCATCGGTAAGGAGCTTGCCGAACTTAAAGAACAGGAAAAGTCCTTTAAAGCCAAATGGCAGAGTGAAAAAACGCTGATGGATAAAATCCAGCAGAATAAGGTTGAGATAGAGAATCTTAAATTTGAAGCAGAAAAAGCTGAACGTGAAGGTGACTATGGTAAAGTAGCCGAAATCCGTTACGGTAAACTTCAGGCTTTGGACAAAGAGATAGAAGATACTCAAAAGCAGCTACGTGATATGCAAGGCGATAAAGCCATGATTAAGGAAGAGGTAGATGCTGAGGACATTGCCGATGTTGTTTCCCGTTGGACAGGTATTCCTGTCAGCAAGATGCTGCAAAGTGAAAAGGATAAACTATTGCACTTGGAAGAGGAACTTCATCAACGTGTAATCGGTCAGGATGAAGCGATTGAAGCCGTGGCAGATGCCGTGCGCCGTAGTCGTGCCGGATTACAGGATCCGAAACGTCCGATTGGCTCGTTCATTTTCCTCGGAACCACCGGTGTAGGTAAGACCGAACTGGCGAAGGCATTGGCAGAATTCCTGTTCGATGACGAAACGATGATGACTCGTATCGACATGAGCGAGTATCAGGAAAAGCACAGTGTTTCCCGTTTAGTCGGAGCGCCTCCGGGATACGTAGGATATGATGAAGGCGGTCAGCTGACAGAAGCTATACGTCGGAAACCTTACTCTGTTGTCCTGTTTGACGAGATAGAAAAAGCTCATCCGGATGTTTTCAATATCCTGTTACAGGTATTGGATGACGGACGACTGACTGACAATAAAGGAAGGGTGGTCAACTTCAAAAATACAATCATCATCATGACTTCGAATATGGGTAGTTCTTATATACAAAGTCAGATGGAGAAGTTGCACGGTTCCAATAAAGAAGAAGTGATTGAAGAAACGAAGAAGGAAGTCATGAATATGTTGAAAAAGACGATTCGCCCGGAATTCCTGAACCGTATTGATGAAACGATCATGTTCTTACCATTGAATGAAAAGGAAATCAAGCAGATCGTACTCTTACAAATCAAGGGAGTTCAGAAAATGCTTGCCGAAAACGGAGTGGAACTGAAACTGACGGAAGGAGCATTGGACTTCTTATCTCAAGTGGGATATGATCCTGAATTTGGAGCTCGTCCGGTAAAGAGGGCTATTCAACGTTATCTATTGAACGATCTATCCAAAAAGTTACTTTCCCAGGAAGTCGACCGCAGTAAAGCAATTACCGTTGACGCTGGTGGAGACGGATTGGTATTCAGAAATTAAGAGTTTCCATTTAAATAGAATACCGGTATGCTTGATAAGAAGCATACCGGTATTATTTATATCCCTGAATATGTAAATCTCCGGACTTCCGGTTGGCAATTCGGATGGCTCATTACCAAAACATAGGTACCCTGTTGAGGGATTTCCATAGTCAATAAAGGCAAAGCAAATTTATGTTTGCCTTTTAATTCTCCCTGTGAATCGTAAAGGAATACCATTGTACCTGCCAACAAACCTGTTAGGCATAATGTCCCTTTTTCATTGTCCAAACGGACGTTTACTTCTTTATTTGTTATTGTCTCCATACCCTACATCAAAAACCATCTGCTCCCCTAGAAGGCTATTAAAAATAAAAAGCGTGGGAACTTACTACAATTATCCCCCCTTGACGCTTTAGACATCTACTAGCTAAATCATGCAAAACAACTAATGTTCAACCACATATTTACATACATGGCAGAACACGAGCGTTTAAACATTATTCCTAAGTAGTTCAATATTGTCCAGATCTCAAGTCTTGAATAATATCTTTATAACGCTTTTGTTCTCTATTGTTATTCGCCGTTCACTACTGCTATTCCCAAGAATAGTGAACAGCGACAAAGATACATAAAAAAGCATCATTATTTACAATATAAGTAGAAGATATTTATTTTAGTAAAAGATTACCCAAATAATACTAATTTTTTTTCTGAACATACAAGTGTTTATACGAAAAAACATGATAAGCATTTTAAATGCTTATCATGTTCTCTATTTTTGATTAAATAAACGGTACAGATTATTCTGCAGCTGCTTCTTCCTTAACTTCACCTTCCGGTTTAAATTCTGTGATTCCATTAGAAATCAAAATGTTATACCAAGCTACCAATTTCTTGATATCTGCTACATATACGCGTTCACGATCAAAGTTTGGTAATACTTCAGCCAAGTATTCACGCAATTGTTCAGGAGTAGCCTTTTTCGGGTCGATAGAAGCCTGCGCTGATTTCTCTTTCTCTTTTATAGCTTCCAGCACATCATACAAAGGCACTTCTGCATCGTCCGTATACATTGCTATATCGGCCAAAGAAATAATTTTTTCATTACCATAAGCGGGGAAACGTTTCTTCTCAGCACTGACTGATTCAACAATCAACATATTTTTTCCTTGCGAAATAAGTTTGTATAATCCCGGTTTACCTGAGATAGACAAGATAGTCTTCAACATAGTATATATCCTTTTATTTATTAATTATTTTTTGCGGAGCAAAGGTAATGATTATTTTTAGATAGCAAAGAAATAAGCTCCAAAACCTGCGGAATTAACGGTGTTTCATCATCATTGACTATCACGAAATCAGCATGACTTCTCTTAACTTCATCACTCATTTGTGCCTCAATACGCTTCATCACCTGTTCTCTCGATGAACAATCCCGTTTTATGGCGCGCTCCACTCTCACTTCCAGCGGCGCATACACCATAACCAGAAAATCAACTTCACTCCTAAAACCGGCTTCCACAAGTATGGCAGACTCCATACCTACCAATTGTTCACCACCAAACCGGGCAGCCCACCGACGAAAATCTTCTTTCACCTGTGGATGAATAATTTCATTCACTTTCTGCACACGATTCGGATGACCGAACATATAGGATGCCAGCAAAGAACGATTCAACACACCATTTTGAAACACATCCTGACCGACCAGCGCACAAAGTTCCTGACAAATCACCGGATCTGTCTGCGTGATACGCTTTGCTTCTATATCTGAAATATAAACAGGAATTCCCATTATTCCAAATAATCTGGAAACCACACTTTTCCCGCTACCGATACCACCGGTTATACCAATCTTAATCGACATTAGAAGTAATTTGTTCTATCAAGAAGTCTACTTGCTCAGGAACAATACGGATTTGATTGATTCCACTTGGGAACGACTTCAATTTAACCGTATATTTATCAGAACCCAGCTTCAACAACTCTTCGTAAGAAATATTGATGATAAAATCGCTTGCTTTTATGCTGCGGAACCGCTTTAACCCCACCTGGAAAGTTATCTGAACTTTGGAAGGGAAGGTACGTAATGCCTTATCGGCTGGGAAATTAACTCCGTGTAATGGCACCTCTACTGTTTTCTCCGTATAAATATCTACCGGAAATATCATTTCTACCGAAGCCGGAACAAACTTCACTCCTCTTTCAGAATTCAGCGGAATTCGTCGCCGGGTTGTATCTGAAATATTCTCCAGGTTTATCTTTTGAGTATATGCGGTGGTGATAGTATCCAGAATTCCTTCCGGAGCATAAACTAATACAGAATCCGGATTACAAATCGTATCTGATACATAATATTGAAGTCCGGCTGTCACTTTCCCCTGAAAGCGGACAGGTACTAACTTAGACTTTCCTTCAGAATAGATATACTCTAATGTATCCGGCTTGATTGAAAGAATTTTGGAAGACACATTCAATTGACTCAATATCTTTTTCTCAAAATCAGATGCGTAAATCTTCACATGATTATCTTTTCCTTTATAATCAAGAAAACCTAGATTTACCGGGAAAAAACTTTTCCCCAGCATATAATTGAGCAGCACCGTACCTTTATCTTTCACTCTGACGCGAAGTTCGGAAGGCGGTTCCGAAGTCAGCACTACATTATTGGGAACATCTTTTATTCGTACCGGAATGGAGAACTCGGCTTCATAGTCACTATTCAGAGTCTGAAGCAGCCAAAATCCACCGGCTATCAAGAAGAAAAATAAAAAAATTAAGAACTCTCTGCTCTTATCACTGAGCAGAAAATCCTTAATTTTCTTTGATAGTTTTAAATATGTATATTCTATTTTCCTACGATCAAACATAGGCACTTATTTATCAACTATTATTTAGATTGATTGCTAGCAGCTGAAGCATCAGCGAAAATAGAATTCTTGTCTATTTTAATCTTTACATTAGAAGCAATCTCAAGTACTATGTAATCGTCAGTAATTTCCTTGATTGTTCCGTGGATACCACCTGCAGTAATCACATTCTGATTTACCTGAAGAGATTTACGGAAATTTGCTATTTCTTTTTGCTTCTTATTCTGAGGACGGATCATAAAGAAATACATGATAACAAACATAGCTATCAGCATGATCCACATCATACTTCCACCTCCGGCAGCACCGGCAGGAGCTTGCAATAATACAGTCAATACGTTCATAAATAATCTGTTTTAGTTTCTACTATATGGACAAAGGTATCAGTTTTTAGTCAACTTACCTTCTTTTTTTAATTGATTAACTATTCCATCCAGCGTACCGTTGATAAAGCTACCGCTTTTAGCTGTGCTATACAACTTCGCTATCTCTACATATTCATTTAACGAAACACTGACCGGAATGTTCGGGAAACTAAGAATTTCTGCTAATGCAGTCTGCATAATGATAACGTCCATAAATGCAATACGGTCCAGATCCCAATTTTTTGTATTCTCACTAACCAAATGACGGTAATAGTCGGAATTCAAAATAGTACGACGGAACAGACGACGTGCAAACTCTTGATCTTCGTCATCCTTAAATTCCGGAAGCAGTTCCTGGTTGGCACCCTTCTTTTCATCAAAACGTTTGATCGTTTTCAGGACGAATGTATCTACAATTTCTTTGTCATCATTCCAATACAGACTCTGATCTTCCAATACCTGATCGAGAGAATCATTATTAAAGATGTATGTTTTATAGAGTTTTCTCCATAATTCACGATCGGCCTCGTATGAGTGGTCGTCAGAAGCCATATAATCTTTATAGATATCGGTTTCTACAATTTTCTCATAAAGTTCCTTGATGAAGTCCTGGTCGTTTGCCCAGGTTCTTTTTTGATTGGCTATAAACTCTACCAATTGCTTATTGACTTCCAATTGAGCAATAAACTTGTTATCTACGAACTTCCTGTTGGGATACAACTCCTCTTTCGTAGGTGCCAATTTAGCTTTTGCCGCATCAATACGTTTTTGTGCATACTCTGTCAATGCTATCATCAGCATTAGCAAATAATTATAAAGGTCATACGCCTTTGAAAGACTAAAGAATAACTCTTTCTCCGCTGAGTCTAGATTTTTGCTGCCATTTTGATAATAGGCATATACTATCTGTATAATCTTAAGACGAATAAGAACTCTGTTGATCATAATTCAAATTAATACTGTTGTTATCGAACTGCAAAAGTAGATATTTTTAATGAGTTTCCACTAATAAATCACATTTTTTAATGCAGTATTTGATTCTCTGCGCTTTTTCTTTTGACAGTTTAAAAAAAATATCCAATTTTGAGGCCGATTATAAACGGACCGAAAGATATGGAAGATTTAAAAAAGAAAATGAGCGCAGACATGAATGATAAGGAGATTGTATTCTCCAAGTCCATTAAAGCAGGTAAACGCATCTATTACCTTGACGTAAAGAAGAATCGTAAAGATGAAATGTTCCTGGCTATTACAGAGAGTAAGAAAGTGATAACGGGAGAAGGTGACGATTCTCAGGTTAGTTTCGAAAAACACAAAATCTTCCTATATAGGGAGGACTTTCAGAAGTTTATGGCAGGACTCGAAGAAGCAGTCAACTTCATTGAGTGCAGTGATGCGAACGAATACATCGCCCGCCTGAACACCGAAGCGGATGAAGAAAGTGAACAGAAAGCAATCGAAGAAGCCCGGGAAAACAAGTTAGAGAGCGAAATTAAGATCGATATTGACTTTTAAGAAAGTAACTCTTTGATATTTCAAAAAAAAGACGTACTTTTGCACCGCTTTTTTGCAACATCGTGTGATAATCCACATCGTGTGATGGTGAATTAAGCAAGCTAACTTAATTTAGAGTAACACAAATTTTTAAAGAAATGAAATCAATTGAAGTAAAAGGAACTGCAAGAACAATTGCAGAACGCTCTTCTGAACAAGCTAGAGCTTTGAAAGAAATTCGTAAAAACGGTGGTGTACCTTGTGTACTTTACGGAGGTAATGAAGTAGTTCACTTCACAGTGACTAACGAAGGACTTCGTAACTTAGTTTATACTCCGCACATCTACGTTGTAGACTTGGTTATCGATGGCAAAAAAGTAAACGCTATCCTGAAAGATATTCAGTTCCATCCGGTAAAAGATACTATCCTGCACGTTGACTTCTATCAGATTGACGAAGCTAAACCTATCGTAATGGAAGTACCTGTACAGTTGGAAGGTCTTGCAGAAGGTGTGAAAGCCGGTGGTAAACTTGCACTGCAGATGCGTAAGATCAAAGTGAAAGCTTTGTACAATGTAATTCCTGAGAAACTGATCGTTAACGTTTCTCACCTAGGATTGGGCAAGACTGTTAAAGTTGGCGAATTGAGCTTCGAAGGCCTTGAACTGATTAGTGCTAAAGAAGCCGTTGTATGTGCTGTTAAGTTGACTCGTGCAGCAAGAGGTGCAGCAGCAGCCGCTGGCAAGTAATTGAGATTATCCCTGTAAAGAGATATACTTCAAACGCAGATTAATGCAGATTAAAGCAGATGTTCAGTCTGCATTAATTTGTATTAATCTGCGTTTCTCTTTCTATATTAATGAACTGTTTTACGGAAAAACGATGATAAAATATTTAGTTGTCGGACTGGGAAACATTGGTCCCGAGTATCATGAAACCCGACATAATATCGGATTCATGACAGTAGAAGCATTGGCCAGAATTAACAATGCTCCTCCTTTTATGGATGGACGCTATGGATTCACCACCAGCTTTTCCATCAAAGGACGTCAGTTGATCCTGCTCAAGCCATCGACTTTTATGAACCTGAGTGGATTGGCCGTTCGCTATTGGATGCAGAAAGAAAATATTCCATTGGAAAATGTGCTGATCGTAGTAGATGATCTGGCTCTTCCTTTCGGAACGTTACGCCTAAAAGGAAAAGGAAGTGATGCAGGCCATAACGGATTGAAGCATATTGCCGCCATTCTGGGCACTCAAAACTATGCCCGTCTGCGTTTTGGAATCGGGAGTGATTTTCCACGTGGCGGACAAATCGATTACGTACTCGGTCACTTCACTGATGAAGACTGGAAGACAATGGATGAAAGACTGGAGATGGCAGGGGAAATTATCAAAAGTTTCTGTCTTGCCGGTATCGACATCACAATGAACCAGTTCAACAAGAAATGATGAACCTGTTCTATAAAAAATAAAGATAGCAATGAACGGTTAGCGATCAATGATAACGTCCACTAACCGACTAATTATTTATCACTAAATAACTAACTAAAATGGCTGAAGCAAGAATAGATAAATGGATGTGGGCTGTCCGCATCTTCAAGACACGTACGATTGCAGCAGAAGCCTGCAAAAAAGGACGTATTACCATCAACGGTTCGCTGGTCAAAGCTGCCCGTATGATAAAACCGGGTGATGTTATTCAAGTGAAGAAACCACCTATCACATACTCATTCAAAGTATTACAACCGATTGAGAAACGTGTAGGAGCCAAACTGGTATCGGAAATGATGGAAAATGTAACGACTCCCGATCAATATGAATTACTTGAAATGAGCAAAATCAGCGGATTCGTAGACCGGGCACGTGGAACCGGACGCCCGACCAAGAAAGATCGCCGGGAACTGGAAGAATTTACAACTCCAGAGTTTATGGATGATTTTGACTTTGATTTCGATTTTGAAGAATAGGATAAATAGAAAAACGATGAATCGTAAACAATGAACGGTGAACAGACTGCGTTATATCCACAGGCTTGCTCACCGTTCATTGTTTACGATTTGTATAGCTTACCACTTATAGAGTTGCAGTTCGCCCTTTCTTTTTACAGATTCGCTTTAACAGCATCAATCAGTTCCTGATATTCTGCGTCAGTCAGATAAACCTTTCCCGGGTTCATTTGGAATATACCTCCATAATCAGGTCCATCCACATATTTAGGTGCTAAATGAAAATGCAAATGAGACAATTTATCCGAGTAAGCACCATAATTAATCTTTTCCGGCTGGAAAGCTTTTTGCATGGCACGAGTGACACGCGCTACATCTGCCATAAAAGCATTACGGTCTTCATCACTCAATTCATTCAAATCGTTCACATGGTCTTTATAAGAAACAAGACAACGTCCACGGTAGGTTTGTTCCTTAAACAAAAACACACGTGACACACTCAATTGCGCAATCTCAATCATCAGATTATGCAGCGTTTCATTGTTCTGGCAATACAGACATTCTTTCGGATCACTCTTCATGATATTATTATTTTAAGTTTTTATCGTTGCAAAAATAAGTATTCCATTCTTATCCGGCTTGTACTTTTTCGTTTTTTTGATCGACTAATTGGTACACATCCTCTTTTTCGCCTACCACCCAAACAACATCGCCTTCTTCGAGCGGAGCATTTACATCAGGAACCATCAGTGTACCGTCTTCACTTTCAACACCGGCTATCATACAATGATATTTGTCGCGGATACCCGATTCACGAATCGTTTTACCCAGAAAAACAGAATCACTGTCAATGATAAACTGCTTCAAAGCCATCTCGCTCTTTTCATAAACCTCCCAGTCTATCTTCGCTCCGTTTTGCATCGCCTCATTAAACACACTTAATTGTTCATCCGTCCCTATCACCTGTATCTTATCCATTGGAAACAGACGAACAGAACCACCGGGGATATTAATCCTCCTCTTTCCACGAAGAATAGAAGCAACATGAACTCCAAACTTCTTCCCCAAGTTCAGCTCCATCAATGTCTTTCCCGCCCAACTGGATTCACCCGGAATTTCCATATCGGCAAGATGCAAATCATGCGACAACAAACGACCGGCATACTCCGGCTTTTTCTCTCCCAGATACTCTGCACGTACATCTCTGGAACGGAGATTCTGGAAGAAACGACGTTCAATCAATATCGATTGCTTTTTCAAACGGCGAGACCATACCATCAACAATACAATAAGTACAGCCACTCCAATAATCAATCCGATAGACGCCTTAAATAATCCGGAAATAACAAAGATGACAAAAAGTGCCGCTATCATAATACGAATCACGATTGTCGATACCAGCGGCGCGCGGTTGGCACGGCTATCATGCCATAAGGTCATAAACTCAACCGAATGATTTTTCTTCACCATAATGGCACGCAAGAAAGGAGCAATACACAGAATCATAAATACCGCTCCCAACAACGATGCCCAGAAATGAGGCAGATTCTCTTTAAAGAATGGCACAACAAAACGAAAAGAAAGTGCAATAATCGACATACTGACAATTGAATAAACAACTGTTATACGTACCATTGACAAGATTAGCTTCTTCCACAAATTCTCGTGATTCAGAGCTGTTTGCGAACCGGAAGAATAACGCATCATTATTTTTTTCCATGATTCCGGAAGATGAGCATCCACAAAAGTAGAAGCCGGCTCGGCAAAACGAATCATATAAGGAGTCAGGAAAGTAGTAATCACAGAAACCGCTACCACTATCGGATACAGAAAATCACTCGTTACATGCAAAGAGACTCCCAAAGAAGCAATAATAAACGCAAATTCGCCGATCTGCGTTAAACTAAAGCCGCATTGCATAGCCGTCTTTAAAGGCTTTCCGGAGAGAATAACACCGAATGTACCAAAAACGGCCTGTCCCAAGATAACAGCCAAAGTAATAACTATAATAGGTAGAGCATATTCTACAATCATTGCAGGATCCACCATCATACCGACCGATACGAAAAAGATAGCTCCAAAAAGATCCTTTACCGGTTTCACCAGTCGGTCTATAGATTCCGCCTCAATTGTTTCCGCCAGAATAGATCCCATTATAAATGCACCAAATGCAGCAGAAAATCCTGTATGAGCCGCCATCACTACCATACCGAAACAAAGTGCCAACGACACAATAAGCAGAGTCTCCTCTCCCATCAATTTCCGGCAGCGTTTCAAGAATTCAGGAATCAGATAGATACCGACAACAAACCACAGAATAAGGAAAAACAATAATTTCCCGATACTCTCCAACATCTCGGTACCTTCAAAATGTTGGCTTACCGCCATAGTGGAAAGCATCACCATTAATACAATAGCCAAAATATCTTCCAAAATCAAGATACTCAACACAAGTCCGGTGAACTGCTTCTTCCTTAATCCTAAATCATCAAAAGCTTTATAAATAATAGTAGTAGACGACATCGCAATCATACCGCCCAAGAACAGACTGTCCATCCTGTGCCAACCAAAACCCATGCCGACTCCTATTCCCAACAAAATCATACAAAAGATGATGGTACAGGCAGCAATGATGGCAGAACCACCCACCTTGACAATCTTCTTAAAACTAAATTCCAAACCAAGAGCAAACAGCAAGAAAATAACACCAATATCCGCCCAAGTCTTAATATTGGCAGTATCCATCACTGAAGGAGTATACGGCATATGCGGACTTGCCAGAAATCCGGCAACTACATATCCCAAGACCAGAGGTTGTTTCAACTTCTTAAACAACAAAGTCATAACACCGGCACAAATCAATATAAGTGCGAGGTCAGCTATAAGAGTAGGTAATTGAGACATTATTTTATCGTATTTGATGACAAAATTATATTATTTCTATGGGATAAACAACATATTTACGGATATGTTTTGCAATAACCATCATAAAATAAGTTAGCCCCGGATAGAGTCGTAACTGATCCGGGGCTATACACAATAACAAGCTTATTTTTTACTTTCTAAAAGGCGGTTTCACTACCACAGCTTTCAATTTCCGACCACGCATATCGATACAGATTTCCGTACCCACCTTACTATATTCCGGTTTCACATATCCCATACCGATACCAATCTTACGGGTAGGCGACATCGTACCGGAGGTCACCACTCCCACTTTCTCGCCTTCATCATTCACCAGTTCATAGCCATGACGGGGAATTCCGCGATCAACCATTTCAAAGCCAACCAGTTTACGGGTAACACCTTCCGCTTTCTGTTTTTCCAGCATCGGACGGTTGACAAAATCCTTGCCCTCCACAAACTTAGTGATCCATCCCAATCCGGCTTCTATCGGAGAAGTCGTATCATCCAGATCATTGCCATACAGACAGAAGCCCATTTCCAACCGGAGCGTATCACGGGCACCCAAACCGATAGGTTTAATGCCATACTCTTCACCAGCTTCAAAAATAGCCTTCCATATAGAATCAGCCGCAGACGGATAGAAATAAAGCTCAAAACCTCCCGCACCGGTATAACCCGTATTGGAGATAATCACATTCTCTTCACTTGCAAACGTTCCAACCTTAAATGTATAATAAGGAATAGTAGCAAGATCAATATCCGTCAACTTTTGCAGAACCGAAATAGCCTTCGGACCCTGTATAGCAAGTTGAGCTATGTTATCCGACGAATTTTCCAACTCGGCTCCCTCCGTATTGTGAGAAACACACCAGTTCCAGTCTTTTTCCATATTGGAAGCATTCACCACCAACATGTATTTTTCCGGTTCATACTGATAAACCAGCAAATCATCTACAATCCCCCCATCCTCATTCGGAAAACAAGTATATTGTATTTTACCCGGAGCCAGTGCCGCCACATTGTTAGATGTTATTTTCTGCAGAAAGGCCAACGCTTGCGGTCCTTTCACCCAAAATTCTCCCATGTGCGATACATCAAATACACCGACACCTTGACAAACAGTTATGTGTTCATCAATGATGCCGGAGTATTCAATAGGCATATTATAACCTGCAAACTCGTGCATTTTAGCACCAAGTGCTATATGTTTCTCTGTAAACGGAGTGGTTTTCATTATTTTAAAGTATTAAGTTTTAAGTATCAGGTATTAAGTATTACCGGAGCTTACCGTCTTTTTATTTGGAAGCCACCAGTTCTGCTATTTTTACGATCACTTTCATTGCTTTCTCCATATTCTGGATAGGCACAAATTCGTAACGACCGTGGAAATTCAGACCACCGGCAAAGATATTCGGACAAGGCAATCCCTTAAAAGAAAGCTGCGCACCATCCGTACCTCCACGAATCGGTTTTACATTCGGTTTCACACCCACGGCTTCCATAGCTGCAAAAGCAGTATCGATGATGTGCATTACCGGTTCTATTTTCTCACGCATATTATAATACTGATCGCGCAGTTCGAGTGTCGCAGTACCAGCTCCATATTCAGCGTTCATTTGAGCTACCAGACGTTCTATCTCTTTTTTACGGTTCTCAAATTTTGCACGGTCATGATCGCGGATGATATAAGACACAGTGCTTTGCTCCACATCCCCCTGAATACCGATCAAATGATAGAATCCTTCATAGCCGGTCGTATGTTCCGGTCTTTCCTGTGAGGGAAGCATCGTAATAAACTGATTGGCAAGATAGATAGAGTTAATCATCTTATCCTTGGCATATCCCGGATGCACATTACGTCCTTTAAAGGTTATTTTTGCGGCAGCAGCATTAAAGTTCTCAAACTCCAACTCCCCTACTTCACCTCCATCCATCGTATATCCCCATTCGCAACCGAATTTCTCTACATCAAATTTATGAGCACCTTCACCAATTTCTTCGTCCGGATTGAAGCCGATACGGATTTTTCCGTGCTTGATTTCCGGATGTTCCTTCAGATACACCATTGCAGATACAATTTCCGCAATCCCGGCTTTATCGTCAGCACCAAGCAACGTCTTTCCATTGGTCACAATCAAGTCTTCTCCCTTATGATCCAGCAATTCCGGGAATTGTGATGGAGAAAGGACTACATTCTCTTCAGCACAAAGCACAATATCCGAACCGTCATACTTTTCCACAATGCGCGGAGTGACATCTTTACCCGTCATATCAGGACTTGTATCCATGTGGGCAATAAACCCGATAGTGGGTACTTCTTTATTTATATTGGCAGGAAGTGTAGCAAAAAGATAGCCATGCTCATCCAAAGTAATATCTTCCAATCCCAAAGATTCCAACTCTTTTTTCAAGTATTCAGCAAAAATCATCTGCTTCGGAGTACTTGGAGTAAGCCCTGTCGATTCATCAGATTGTGTATCGAAGCTTACATACTTTAAAAATCTGTCTACTAAAGTCATATTGTTTTAATTACAAGTTACTAAATACAATTTACAAATTGATAGTTTATAGTGCCGTAAAGGTAAAAAAAGAGCCGTGAATTACAAAGCAATTCACGGCTCTTTTTATTGTATACTTTTATCCGGATACTTAAATATCCTATTTGACTACTTTAAAAATGGCTGCTACCATCAAAGCAATGTGTACAAACCTTGCATTTAGGTAATCCGATAGCCTCAATCAGCGTTTCCAGTGTATTAAACTTCAATGAACTGAGACCGAAACGCTCTGCAATAATACTAACCATCTTATCGTATTCCAGAG
Organism: Bacteroides sp. MSK.18.37; assembly: GCF_019129155.2. NCBI lineage: Bacteria > Pseudomonadati > Bacteroidota > Bacteroidia > Bacteroidales > Bacteroidaceae > Bacteroides > Bacteroides sp. MSK.18.37. The sequence continues at coordinate 390,114 of NZ_JAHOIB020000001.1, forward strand.
AACCGGTAGTAGCATATTTCTCCAGGTTCTTATTCTCATCCCCTTCCAGTTCCTTGATAATACGACGGGTAATCAACTCCAATGCATTTTTAGAAGCCGAAAAACCAACAAACGGACAAGCATAAATCAATGGCGGACAAGCGATACGCATGTGCACCTCCTTTGCTCCGTAATCATACAGAATCTTCACATTGTCACGTAATTGAGTTCCCCGCACGATTGAATCGTCACAGAACAACAAACGTTTATTTTGCAGCATGGCACGGTTGGGAATCAACTTCATCTTAGCAACAAGCGAACGCATCTCCTGATTGCTCGGAGTGAAGCTACGAGGCCATGTCGGTGTATATTTTGAAATAGCACGATGGTAAGGAACTCCCTTCCCTTCGGCATATCCTAAAGCCATACCCACTCCCGAATCAGGAATACCGCAAGCACAATCCACTTCCGATTCATCCGTCTGTCCCATTTTCAATCCGCAGGTGAAACGCACTTCCTCTACATTCTTTCCTTCATAACAAGAAGTCGGGAAACCGTAGTACACCCACAAAAACGAGCAAATCTGCATATCCTCGTTGGGCTTGCGAAGCTGGTCAACATGATCGTCATACATACGGACAATCTCACCGGGACCTAAATATTTCTCAATCTCATAATCCAGATTCGGGAAACTGGACGACTCGCTCGTTGCAGCATAAGCACCGTCTTTCTTTCCAATCACCACCGGAGTACGTCCCCATCGGTCACGAGCCGCGATGACACTTCCGTCTTCCGTCAGAAGCAACATCGAACAAGAACCCTTAATGTGCTTAAACACATTTTCGATACCTTCCACAAAAGTTCTGCCTTGTATAATAAGTAATGCGATAAGTTCCGTCTGGTTGGTGTTGCTCGAACTAAGTTCGGCGAAGTGCATGTTTTGACTGAGAAGCTCCTTTTCCAATTCTTGGATATTGGCTATTTTAGCGACTGTGACAATGGCGAAGCGCCCGAGATGAGAATTGATGATGATAGGTTGTGCGTCTGTGTCGCTAATGATGCCGATGCCGGCGTTTCCTTTGAATTTGTCCAGTTCTCCTTCAAACTTGGTTCGGAAATAAGTACTTTCCAAATTGTGAATGGAGCGTATAAAACCTTTTTCCTCACTATATGTTGCGAGTCCTCCTCGCTTGGTACCCAGATGTGAGTTATAATCTGTGCCGTAGAATAAATCAGTCACGCAGCTAGTTTTCGAGACTGTTCCGAAAAAACCTCCCATGTTGTTCTCTTTATTGATGATGTTTTAAAAAAGATGGCGCAAAAGTACAAAAAAGAATTCGTCCTATAAAAAAAGCGCTCCGCAAAGTTTTAGTTTTCTTTGCGAAGCACAACTAATATTTATTAAAAAGCGGGGAATCCGGAAACAATCTTTTTACCGGAATCTTATTTCCATTTCTTGATCGTTTTCAAGTCAGCGGGAGTTGCTTCAATCAAACTTACTGCAAATCCTCCGCTACGTGCCAGCTTCACAGACATCTTATTCTTGTTTGTTACAAGTCCTTTTTTTATCTGGTAAGAAGTAGGATTCTTTTCAAAATCCGCCTCCTTTCCGTCAGCATAAAGAGTGGCTACATATTGTTTTCCCGGTTCGAGAAAATCAAGTGTAAAAGCAGAAGTACGGGGATTCTCATCGGTGATACCACCTACAAACCAGTTATCAGTACCTTTTGCCTTACGTGCTACGGTAATATAATCTCCCGGTTCCGCTTCCAGATACTTGCTGTCATCCCAATCAACGGCTACATCCTTGATAAATTGAAATGCATCCATGTGACGTTCGTAACTCTCCGGAAGGTCGGCTGCCATTTGCAAAGGACTGTACATCGTTACATAAAGTGCCAACTGTTTTGCCAAAGTTGTACGTACAAAACTGTGGTCGCCTGACAGGAAAGAAAGTTTTGTATCAAAGATACCCGGTGTATAATCCATCGGTCCACCAATCTGACGGGTGAAAGGAAGCAAGGTGGTATGGAACGGCTTATTCCCTGCAAAGGCTTCATATTCCGTGCCACGAGCCGATTCATTACCGATCAGATTCGGATATGTGCGACATAATCCTGTCGGACGGGTTGCTTCGTGAGCATTTACACAGATCTTATATTCGGCCGCTTTTTCCACCGCATATAAATAATGATTGTTCATCCACTGTCCGTAATGATGTTCTCCACGCGGAATAATATTACCTACATACCCGCTCTTCACAGCATTGTATCCGTTATCTATCATAAACTGATAGGCTTTATCAAGATGACGCTCGTAGTTACGTACAGAAGCGGAAGTCTCGTGATGCATCATCAGCTTCACTCCTTTTTCCTTTGCATACGCATTGAGCATCTTCACGTCAAAATCAGGATACGGAGTTACGAAATCAAAGACATAATCCTTCGAATTTCCGAACCAGTCTTCCCATCCTTCATTCCAGCCTTCCACTAAGATCTGGTCGAATCCATGCTCTGAAGCAAAGTCAATGTAACGCTTCACTTTGTCATTATTGGCTGCATGACGCCCGCTCGGTTTTGTTTGGGAATAATCCGTCTGTCCCAGTTTCACAGAATAAACATCATCCGTGTACGACCAGGAACTTTTTCCGGTAATCATTTCCCACCACACACCGATGTATTTCACCGGCTTAATCCAGGAAACATCTTCATAGGCACAAGGTTCATTCAAGTTCAAAGTCAATTTGGAAGCCAGAATATCACGAGCATCATCACTGACAATCACCGTGCGCCAGGGCGAACGGCAAGGCGTTTGCATATAACCTTTATCCCCTTTTGCATCAGGAGTCAGCCATGATTCAAAAATCAGATTCTGATCGTCAAGGTTCAGATGCATACAAGAATAATCAACCAAAGCCGCTTCATGCAGATTGATATACAACCCGTCAGCTGTCTTCATTTGCAAAGATGTCTGCACACCTGTTGGTGAAAAAGGAGTTTGAGAAGCATTTGGAGTAATTGCCCCTTGCAACAATCCGCGAATCTCTGAAAGCTTGGATTCGGTATAGTCATATTCCTGCGTATCATAATCGCCTGGAATCCAGAATGCCGTATGATCGCCGGCCATAGCAAACTGCGAATGTTCTTCTTTTATAACGAAGTAATTCAGATTCTTTTGCTGCGGGAACTCATAGCGGAACCCCAAGCCATCATTATAAAGACGAAAACAAATAATCAGATTACGATCTTGCGCCTTTTGATTCAGGGTAACAGCCATTTCATTATAATGGTTGCGGATCGATTTCACCTCTCCCCACACCGGTTCCCATGTTTCATCAAAAGCAGAAGTTTTAATATCGGCCAGAGTGAATCCATTCATCAGTCCGGGATCATTTTTCAATTCCAGTCCCAGTTTCGAAGGTTTAATCACCTCTTTTCCTTTATAAGAGAGTTCATACACCGGTTCTCCTTGCATGTTGACAGAGAAATTAAGTTTTAATTGTCCGTCAGGAGAAGTGATACTTTCGGCCTTTGCTGATGTGCCGAAGAAAAAAGAGAGCAACAGGCAGACCCATATTGCAGTTCCTATTTTCATGTTCTTCATGATATAAATGAGTTAGTTAATAATCGTATGGCAAAGATAGACAGGAAACAATAGAGGTGTTTTTCTTTATAAAGAAAATATAGAAGGATATAGAAGTTGAAACGGGATAAACATTTAAATATAAAGCAGATAACAAATCCAGAAGCTAGAAAAAATATAGTGTCTATGGTGAAGAAATTAAAAGGATTAAAGACGCATATTACATAATCTTTCTATATTTGCAACGTATTATCCCAACTATATCAATAAACACTTTACTATTTAGAATATGGCACAGCACCTTAAATTGATCGCTCTATTGATTTTCACATTGTCCGCCAGCTACACTTCCGCGCAGTCTTTACGTAAACTGCTGGAACATCCATACGGTATCATCGAGTCAAAATGGGAAAAAGATGCTCAGGGAGCTACCGAACTCAATTACTACAATGAAGACTATTGCGACTATTATCTGTATCGTGCCAACGACCGTTCCTACAATTTAAGTAACGGAAAAAACACTATATTTAAAATAGAAAAGAACGCACAGGTAGACAATCCGTTTAAAAGTGCCTCTTCTTATACGTTCTACCGGGGCAAATTTCCTAAAGATTTCAATATTCAGACTCCTTATGCCTTACCCGTAAAGAACAATCAAAAGACAGCCTGGAAAACCGATCCGCGTGAACCATTCAAGACCTTGAATTTTCACATCAAACAAGGTGATACAATCTACGCCACCCGCAGCGGAATAGCCTGTAAAACCACCAACCCGCAACAGCTGCTCATCTATCATCCCGATCAGACTTTTGCAGCCTATCTGGTGATGAACGAGAATTTTATCGAACCGGGCGAAGAAGTACAAGTTGGACAAGCCATAGGAAAGGCAGGCCCCACAGGTGCTGCCATCTCTTTCTTTTTTCTGGATGAAAATAAGTTCAAAGGAAGATTATCATCCGGATACCCTTACTCCCACTTTATTCCTGTATTCCGCACAACTGAAGGAGATGTGAAACCGGAAGAGAAAACCATCTATCAGGCTGTGACCGACCATGACCTTATCATGCAGGACATGAGTAAACGTGATAAAAAGAAATATATGAAGCTACACAACCTGAAATAATAGATGTATCATGCGCATATTTTTACTTTTCTTCCCGGTCTTCTTTTTCTGCGGTTTGCTTCATGCCCAAACCGTAAAAGTGGAATATGGCGGTGACCCGCTTCCCGACAAAGACCGGAAGAAGATAGAACAGTTTCTTCAACATGAGGTTGATTTCTATTCACAATTCGGACTGCCCGATACGCTGAGCCTCCAACTATATGTATTTGAAAATAGAAGAGAAGCAATCGATTACTTAGAAAGTATCAATGTGTCTCTGCCTATCAAGGCAAGTGGTGCATACTCACCTAAGCTACAAAAGGCAGTCATCTTAGGACGGGAGAATGGACGGGAGAGAAGTCTTGCCATTATCTATCACGAACTGAGTCATCATTTCGTTTCGCAGATTCTCGGCAAGCGTCCTCCAAGCTGGCTTAACGAAGGACTGTCGGAGTACTTCGAACATTGCACCATTCACAAAAAAGCAGTCCGCCACACATTTACCGAATACGAACAAGGAAGAGTTCGGACGATGTATATGCTGGGAGAAGTAAACCTTCCTACATTTTTAAATAGCAGCCAGGGCAAATTTATGAAACAGCAAATGACGGACGAGCAATACTCTTATATCCTTTCGCATGCGCTTGTCACCTTCTGGATAGAGAGCGTTCCCCGCGAGATATTCAAAAAGTTCATATCCGTTCTGCAAAACAAAAATGATCCGTCAACCGTTTCAGAACAAATCAATCTTGTTTATCCCGGAGGCTTCCAGCAATTCGAAAAGGATTTTGAAGCCGCCTACAAATAATATCAATCTTTCAATCAAATGAGTAAAGAAGTTATCTATATCTTTATCGGTGGAGGAACCGGTAGTGCACTGCGTTATTTCATCCAGTTGTTAATGCACGAACGAATCGTCCCTTATCATTTTCCATGGGCCACTTTCACGGTCAATCTTCTCGGCAGTTTTCTCATCGGCCTGTTCTATGCCCTTTCAGAGCGATTCCACCTTCCGTTCGAGGTCCGTTTGTTTCTGACAACGGGTTTATGTGGAGGTTTCACAACGTTCTCTACTTTCTCCAGTGACGGCGTAGGTCTGCTGAAAGGAGAATTTTACGGAGCATTTGTTCTATATACATTATTAAGTATAGGAATAGGATTAGCCGCAACGTTAGCCGGCGGATATGTGGGAAAACAGATTTAATAATTCGAATATAAATCCTACCTTTACGCCATGATTAAAAGAAGCCCAACCAAACCCGTCCGCGTTGTTCCTCCCATGATGGAAGAACAGGAAGTCAGTACTATTACCCTACAGGAATGGCTCGACAGAGAAGAAACCGTCTCTCATCTTTTATTCTGCAAAGGAAAAGAAGAAGGCATCGACAAATCTTATAAAAGTTTCAAAAACTGCACCTTTCAGCATCAGACATTCAGCGAATGTAAATTCCGTTCCTCCCAACTGACCGATGTCAGGTTCGAGAACTGCGACTTATCCAACATTTCTTTCGCTGAAAGTTCGCTCTACCGGGTAGAATTCATTTCCTGCAAGCTATTGGGTACCAATTTATCGGAAACAACAATGAATCACGTCTTGCTGCATGACTGCAACGCAGGTTATATCAATCTGGCTATGAGTAAAATGAACCAGGTACGTTTTGCACACAGCCAGCTCCGCAACGGAAGTCTGAACGACTGCCGTTTTTCATCCGTCGCATTTGAGAGTTGCGATCTCGTAGAAGCCGATTTTTCACACGCTCCGCTTCGCGGAATAGATTTGCGCACTTCCCGTATCAGCGGAATCACGCTTAACATCAGCGATCTGAAAGGGGCTGTCATCACTTCCCTGCAAGCAATGGATTTGCTTCCACTGTTAGGGGTTATTATCGAAGATTAAAATCCTGCAAATTCATCCCGCCGCACTCAAACAAAAAGCATCGTCCCGTTGTTATAGTATAAGGTCGGACTAACGACATATAGGGAATAGGCACAAAAAGAATACCTATTTATAGTGATTTCTCACTCCCCGTCAAGTCCGTACTTTTGCAGAAATCTTATTCAAAAACAATAGAAACGATGAAAATTGAAAAAATTGTAGCTCGAGAAATTCTCGATTCAAGAGGTAACCCCACAGTAGAAGTTGACGTAGTATTGGAATCCGGCATTATGGGACGTGCATCTGTGCCGTCAGGTGCTTCCACAGGTGAACACGAAGCATTGGAACTTCGCGATGGTGACAAACAGCGCTATGGTGGAAAAGGAGTACAAAAAGCGGTTGATAATGTAAATAAAATCATCGCTCCGAAACTGATTGGTATGTCTTCACTCAATCAGAGAGGTATCGACTACACAATGCTGGCATTGGACGGCACTAAGACTAAATCGAATTTAGGTGCTAACGCTATTCTCGGTGTATCTCTTGCCGTAGCTAAAGCTGCTGCCAACTATCTGGATCTTCCTCTATACCGCTATATCGGTGGAACAAATACGTATGTAATGCCTGTACCGATGATGAACATCATCAACGGTGGTTCACATAGCGATGCTCCGATCGCATTCCAGGAATTTATGATCCGTCCCGTAGGTGCTCCTTCTTTCAGAGAAGGTCTGCGCATGGGTGCTGAAGTATTCCACGCTTTAAAGAAAGTCTTGAAAGACCGTGGCCTTAGCACTGCTGTAGGTGATGAAGGTGGTTTCGCACCTAACCTCGAAGGTACGGAAGATGCTTTGAATTCTATTCTGGCCGCTATCAAAGCAGCAGGATACGAACCGGGCAAAGACGTTATGATCGGTATGGACTGTGCTTCTTCCGAATTCTACCACGATGGTATTTACGATTATACCAAGTTTGAAGGTGAAAAAGGTAAGAAACGTACTTCCGCAGAACAAGTTGACTACCTGGAAGAACTAATCAACAAATTCCCTATCGACTCTATCGAAGACGGTATGAACGAAAACGACTGGGAAGGCTGGAAAAAGCTGACCGAACGCATCGGCAACCGTTGCCAGTTGGTAGGTGACGACCTGTTCGTAACCAACGTAGATTTCCTTGCAATGGGTATCGAAAAAGGCTGTGCCAACTCTATCCTGATTAAAGTAAACCAAATCGGTTCGCTGACAGAAACACTGAACGCTATCGAAATGGCTCACCGTCATGGATACACTACTGTTACTTCTCACCGTTCGGGTGAAACAGAAGATGCTACTATCGCCGATATCGCAGTAGCTACTAACAGCGGACAGATCAAGACAGGTTCTTTAAGCCGCTCAGACCGTATGGCTAAATACAATCAGTTACTCCGCATTGAAGAGGAACTGGGAGATTTGGCTGTATATGGTTACAAGAGAATTAAATAATTCAATATTCTCTTACTTGAATAATTCATCCCCGGACAATTAGATTATCCGGGGATTTTTACATATTAACCATTCACTAAATCTTTTTGCATTGTAAGAAAACTAGCTTCACTAAGCATCAATAAATATCTCCAATATTTTGCGAATTGAATTAATAAGGCTACATTTGCAACGTCTAACATATTAACAGACGGTGGGGAAACCTGCCTACTATCGCAGCGAGCATTTTTATGTTCGTATGTGAACTCTTATATGGGCGGTTTCGTACCCCCATAGAGAGTGTTAATGCACCTCTAAACCTGCCGTCGGTATGTTAGACAATGGGACAGGCGAAACCGCTTTTTTATTAGCACTTCTTCCTCTCCCATCAATCTATTATTCATCTTTTAAATTCTAATGATTATGGAAAACAGTCAATTAAAAGACTTACAGGAAGAGGTTTCAGAAGCTACGAAACAGTATATCCTGACTACATTCAATTCTGAAAATGGAATGAAAACGTATTATTTGCAGATGTCAAACATAATACGCTCTGCGCACATTAATCCTCCCATTGACACCGAATACAACAGTTTAAAAAAGCTAAGCAAAAAGCTCAAGCAATATTGTACTTTCATTCAAACACTTGGCGAACATGAATGGGACAAGGGAATAGCCGATATTCAGAAAGCATTAGGCATTTATCTAATGCAAAATAACATCGAAAGTAAAGAACGCAAACAAACGAACCAAGAAATTGCCTCTCAACTGCAATTCATCGTTTTTCTCTCCGGGAATATAAATATCATCAAGCAACTTCATGGAATATTGCAACGCCATTTATCCAATGTGATGCTTTTACTCAGATCCTATCCTGAGCATAATATACAAGAATGAATAACAATAATGAATCAAAAAGAAACTATAAATATTTGCTTTTCTTAAAAATGGAATATTACAACAATTAGGGAAAAACCAAAATTCATCAAAGCTTCAAGAAGAACAGAAAGCTTATCAAGCTTCATATTATCAACACTTTATCAGTTTCCGAAATACACAGTTCCGAACTGGTCATTTCAGAACTGTGTATTTCGATAATATGCAAATATATAAAAAAAGCATCCAGACTAATACCTGAATGCTTTTTTCTTGGATTTGTTATATATCCTTTTTTGAGCCTCTTGTCGGATTCGAACCAACGACCCCGAGATTACAAATCACGTGCTCTGGCCAACTGAGCTAAAGAGGCGGGTGGGTAAGCTATCTATATCGCGCCGCTACAACCAACTACCTTTGCTGCGATCAAGCCCTGGAGGATTCGAAGGGAGCTGGCCGTATAGGACTTACCCGTTTTGCGGTTGCAAAGGTAGACATTTTTATGTATTCTGCAATAGCTGCAGACAACTTTTTTACTAACAAAAGACTAACAGGCTACATTTCAGGCAATTAAAATTGCAAAAAAATATTCAGACAGCAACTTCCTCTGCTTTATTAACTTTAACAACCAGATTTCCCCTACCAACCGATATTATTTGTACCTTTGTGCGCAATTTATAAATGAAGATGACAGAGAACAGAAGCTATTTACAAAAATATGCCATGCATTTTGGCACGTATATGGGAATCTACTGGATATTGAAGTTCATATTATTTCCGCTGGGATTCCACATACCTTTCCTTTCGCTCTTATTTGTAATCCTGACATTATCCGTACCTTTCATCGGATATCACTATGCGAAAATGTACCGGGATAAGATTTGCGGAGGAAGTATCCAATTTTCACATGCCATGCTCTTTACCATATTTATGTATATGTTTGCTTCTCTGCTGGTAGCTGTGGCCCACTACGCCTATTTCCAATTCATCGATCATGGATTTATCATCAACTCTTACATCCAGTTGTGGGACGAACTGATGACCAACACCCCGGCTCTGATAGAAAACAAAGAAGTTATAAAAGAAACGATAGATACCGCCCGTTCACTTACTTCCATCAATATCACCATGCAACTATTGTCATGGGATGTATTTTGGGGAAGTATCCTGGCCATTCCCACCGCATTGATGGTAATGAAAAAGGCCAAACCGGAAAATGACGGAATGTCTCAATCGTAATTTGTAATTCGTAAGTAATTAGTAATAAAAAAATGGATATATCAGTTGTAATCCCATTATTCAATGAAGAAGAGTCACTACCCGAACTCTATGCTTGGATAGAACGGGTAATGCAAGCCAACGGATTCTCATTCGAAGTGATTTTCGTTAACGATGGAAGTACCGACCATTCATGGGAAGTGATCGAAAAGCTTAAAGCTCAATCGGAACATGTAAAAGGTATCAAATTCCGCCGTAACTACGGTAAATCACCTGCACTCTACTGTGGATTCGCTGAAGCGGAAGGAAACGTAGTCATAACGATGGATGCGGACCTGCAAGATAGCCCAGACGAAATCCCCGAACTTTACCGGATGATTACAAAGGATGGCTACGACCTGGTATCCGGCTGGAAGCAAAAGAGATATGATCCAATTTCAAAGACACTGCCCACCAAGTTGTTTAATGCTACTGCCCGCAAAGTATCAGGCATCAAAAACCTGCACGACTTCAACTGCGGATTGAAAGCCTATCGCAAAGAGGTCGTAAAACATATCGAAGTGTACGGTGAGATGCATCGTTATATACCTTATTTGGCAAAGAACGCCGGATTCAAGAAAATCGGTGAAAAGGTGGTACACCACCAGGCGCGTAAATACGGCACAACAAAATTCGGACTGAACCGTTTCGTAAACGGGTATCTGGATTTACTCTCTCTTTGGTTCCTCTCCAGATTCGGCATCAAGCCGATGCATTTCTTCGGACTGTTGGGATCATTGATGTTTCTGATCGGAATGATTTCTGTCATCATCGTAGGTGCCAGCAAACTATATGCCATGTACAACGGTCTCCCCTACCGACTGGTGACCGACTCTCCCTATTTCTATTTGTCACTTACGGCAATGATTATAGGTACGCAATTATTCTTAGCCGGATTCCTTGGCGAACTCATCTCGCGCAATGCACCGGAACGGAATAACTATCAGATAGAAAAGAAAATTTGATTCACATTCAATAAACTGACTATGAAGAATTTAATTCGTATCTTTCTCATATTGACTATCATTGGCGGTGCAGTCAGCTTACACAGTGCCTGCTCGGATGAGAACGATTGCTCATTGGCAGGACGTCCGATGATGTACTGCACAATATATACCATTAATCCGGATAATCCTACTATTGCATTAAAAGACACGCTTGATTCATTAACAATCACAGCATTGGGCACTGACTCTATCATTCTGAACAATGAAAAGAATGTGCATACCCTGATGTTGCCACTACGATACACAAGTGACACTACTGTGTTCATATTCAGATACGATCCCAAACGTAGAGAAAAAGATGTTGACACATTATACATTGTACAACAAAATACTCCTTATTTCCAGTCCATGGAATGTGGTTATATGATGAAACAAAATATAATCAGCGCTAAATTTGGAAAACCGGGAAGACCGGGTAACCCTCCTCCCTATGGCAACGGGCAGCCGGACCAGATAGATTCTCTTCATATAAAAAATAAAGAAGCCAATACAAATGAAATCGAGAACTTGCAGATATTCTATAATTATCGGCCAGAACGCACACCTGATGAAACGACTAATTAGTCTGCTTCTGCTCTTTTGCATTGGGCTTCCGTTGCTGGCACAACAGCAACGTCCGGCGCAAACGCCCAAAAGAGATCAGAAGAAAAAAGAGGTTGCCGAGATAGATACCATTCCGCTCTACAATGGTACGTATGTCGGTGTGGATTTATATGGCATTGGAAGCAAGCTGCTGGGAGGCGACTTTATGAGTTCTGAAGTCAGCGTAGCCGTTAACCTCAAGAATAAATTCATCCCTACTATTGAGTTTGGTATGGGAGGAACAGATACCTGGAGCGAAACAGGCATACACTATAAGAGCAAAATGGCCCCATTCTTCCGAATCGGTGTGGACTACAACACCATGGCAAAGAAAAAAGAGAAGAATAGCTACTTGTATGCAGGACTTCGCTATGCATTCAGTTCATTTAAATATGATGTTTCCACAATGCCGGCAGATGATCCTATCTGGGGAGATGTAATAGGTAACCCCAGTTTGGAAGACGGTTATTGGGGAGGAAGTGTGCCATTCAGCCATCTGGGTATGAAAGGATCGGTGCAATGGCTGGAAATCGTTTTAGGCGTCAAAGTACGTATTTACAAAAACTTCAACATGGGGTGGTCGGTACGTATGAAATACAAAACCAAAGCATCTACCGGAGAATATGGAGACCCATGGTACGTGCCCGGTTACGGAAAGTTTAAATCAAATAACATGGGAATCACTTATTCCCTTATTTATAAATTGCCTCTTTAGAATACAATGACAGGACTAGAGATTTGGCTGCTTGCAATAGGTCTGGCGATGGATTGTTTCGCTGTCTCAATTGCAAGCGGTATTATTTTGAAACGTACCCGTTGGAAACCCATGCTAATCATGGCTTTTGCTTTCGGCTTTTTTCAGGCAATCATGCCATTTATCGGATGGATGTGTGCAAAGACATTCAGTCATCTTATAGAAAGTGTAGACCATTGGATTGCTTTCGCAATCCTTGCCTTCTTAGGCGGACGAATGATTTTAGAATCTTTCAAAGAAGAAGAATGTTGTAAACTGTTCAATCCGGCAAATCCGAAAGTGGTATTGACCATGGCAATAGCCACAAGTATTGATGCATTGGCAATCGGCATTTCCTTTGCCTTTCTGGGAGTTCAGGATTATACCGAAATCCTCCCTCCTATCAGCATTATCGGATTTGTTTCATTTGTCATGTCACTCATCGGTCTGATCTTTGGTATCCAATGTGGCTGCGGCATCGCCCGGAAACTGAAAGCTGAGTTATGGGGAGGTATCATTCTAGTCATTATCGGACTAAAGATATTAATTGAACATTTATTTCTTCAATAAAACGAGTTTTCTCATCAAATAGAAGAGCGTATGAAAACAAAAAAAAGTTTCCTTTGGCTGGCTTTCCTGATTTTGGCAACTATCTGGATATTAGTCAGACATAATCAACAAGTTGGCTATTACAGTGTCAAAGGTTTGGTGTTTGGGACAGTATATAAAATTACTTATCAGCATGACGGTGACTTAAAACCGGAAATAGAAGCTGAACTGAAACGCTTCGACCAATCTCTATCTCCATTCAACGACAGTTCTGTTATCAGCCGCGTCAACCGCAATGAAGAGCTGGTGACTGATAGTTTTTTCCAGAAATGCTTCCATCGCTCGATGGAAATTTCCCGCGAGACAAAGGGTGCTTTCGACATTACAGTAGCCCCTCTTGCCAATGCTTGGGGATTCGGTTTCAAAAAAGGTGCTTTTCCTAATTCATTAATGATAGACAGTCTGTTACAAATCACCGGATATGAAAAAGTGAAAATGGATAACGGCAAAGTTATCAAACAGGATCCTCGTACTATGTTAAGTTGTAGTGCCGTGGCCAAAGGGTATTCGGTAGACGTAATTGCACAACTGCTCGACCGTAAGGGAATAAAAAACTATATGGTAGATATAGGAGGCGAGGTGGTAGTGAAAGGGAAAAATCCTTCCAAAGGCTTGTGGCGCATTGGAATCAATAAGCCCGTCGACGATTCACTGGCTGTAAACCAAGACTTACAGACAATTCTTGAGATAACAGATTTAGGCTTGGCAACTTCCGGAAACTATCGTAATTATTATTATAAGGATGGGAAGAAATACGCCCATACGATTGACCCTAGAACTGGCTATCCGGTACAACACAATATCTTGTCCTCTACGGTAATCGCCAAAGACTGTATGACTGCCGATGCCCTTGCCACCGCCTTCATGGTGATGGGACTGGAAGAAGCGGAAGCTTTCTGCAAAGCGGATACAACGATTGACGCCTACTTTATTTATAGTGGAGAAAATGGAGAGTTCAAGACTTTCTACACGGAAGGAATGAAAAAATACATAGCGAAATAAGGTTCGCTTCTTTTCTTTCATTCCCTTTACATGAGGACAAGTCTCAAGCTATCAACCGTTTCGTGTGATTACTCAAAGAAATATGCTTCTTCACATCCTTCACAGTCATTACCGTGAAGGATGTGCCGCATCTCTGGATACGCCATAATAACCGGGAGCAGGCACATACATCGGCTGATTGCGCAAACCGATATTCACCAGTTTTCCTTCTCCACGCAAACGTACCAAATGCATTTTAGCTGTAGTACGTGCCAAACCACACACTTCCTGAAAATCACGGCGGGTCATCATCTGATGTTCGGAAAAATATTCTTTCAACAGCATATCAATCTCCACCTCTGACACCTTCTCCGAATGGCGGACATACTTGGACTGACTGGCACGAACACCCACAAAATATCCTTTCAGATTACTATCAAGGCGAAATCGAACAGTTTTGAAAGCCACCTTATTAGTCTTATGCGGAGTGCTGCGAGTCACTTTCCCCGTAGCCTCCAAAGTGGGATAAAAATAACCGATCCCCTCGATATGTACTTCTTTTCCCTCACGCAACGACTCACCGAGAATCTTCGATAAGTTATCAAGCACATTCTTTACATCGCCCACAGTCAACGAACTGTAGTCATGAATCTTGTAACAAAGAGTATCCGTATCTACCTTTCCATTCATAAAGATACGCGGATGCAACGCAGCTTCTTCTTCCGAAGAATCATTAGGATTTTCATACCAATCAAACACAATAGCCATTACTTCTTATCAATTTAAATGTGTAACTTCATCATAGGACAACTTTAATCGGCTATTCGGACGACTGGAATCGGCTGTTCAGTCAACTATTGTCAGCCAACCGGACAACTCCAGTCGGCTTTTCCTAAACAAGCACTAAACAGGGAAAACGCATTATACTCTTTCCTTAATCTTTTATACATTTATCTTACACCAATATTGTCTTTTCATCTTATTAATAAGATATTTATCTTTCATTTACAATATTATTTGAGTACATTTACGTGATTATAAATCACAATTAAAATGAAGCAAGAAACTAAAAGAAAGATTGAGATCAGCAACCTACATGAATTTGCTGATTCATTAATATTGATAGATAACCGGATAGACCGTTGTAAAAAACATCAGGCCAGTACCATTGTTCTTATTGCAATTTCTGCTGTTATATGTGGCGCTGATACTTGGAATTCAATAGAAGACTTTGGTAAAAGTAAAGAATCTTTTTTTGCAGCCAAGCTTTCCAATTTTAATGGTATCCCTTCCCATGATACATTTAATCGCTTTTTCTCGGCATTAGATCCTTTAAAATTTGAAGAATCTTATAGGCAATGGGTCCAAAGCATTCTCAAATGTTATTCGGGGCATATAGCCATTGATGGTAAAACCATACGAGGAGCCTATGAATCCGAACAGGACAAGCGTCATCGTAAACAAGGAGTGCTTCCTGATTCGAATACGGGAAAGTACAAATTGCATGTCATCAGTGCATTTGCAACAGAACTGGGAATCTCCCTTGGACAGTTATGTACACAAGAAAAGGAAAATGAGATAGTTGTCATTCCTGAATTATTAGATATGTTGTGTATAAAAGATTGTATTATTACAATTGACGCTTTAGGATGCCAGCGTACAATTGCAGAGAAAGTCATAAAGGGAGAAGGTGACTACATTTTTATAGTGAAAGATAATCAACCGAAATTAAAGGAAATAGTACTGTCAGTAACAGAAAGTATTGTATCAAAAGGTACAACAGCACGATTTGACAAATATGAGACGCATGAAGAAGGACATGGCAGGAATGAGTCGAGAATCTGCTATTGCTGCAACGATCCTGGTTTTCTGGGAGCAGATATTAGAAAGAAGTGGAAAAATATACAGTCTTTCGGATATATAGAGAATACCAGAAATACAAACAAAGGCACTACAGTGGAAAAAAGATGTTTTATATCTTCCTTGGAACCTGATGCGCAGAAGATACTTAAAAATAGTAGAGAACACTGGGAAATTGAGAATAATCTACATTGGCAGCTAGATGTCAATTTCCATGAAGATAATACCAGAAGAAGAAATATATCAGCATTAAACTTCTCCGTACTGGCGAAAATTGCATTGGCTACATTAAGAAACAACAAAAGAGAGATACCAATCAATAGAAAAAGATTAATAGCAGGGTGGGATAATGAATTCTTATGGGAACTTATTTTACATGATTTATAATGCGTTTTCCCTGAGCACTAAAGATACGACAAAGTAACGATATATCAGCATAAGAAAGCTTGTTTTTCATTTCAGAAGAAAATAAACATTTTCTTAGTTAAATACTTGCAAACCCCATATTTCATGTTATACCTTAGCAGCATCAACCGGTCGAAAAAACAACATTTATTCATTTAAAAAACAAGAAAAATATGAAGACATTAGAATATCACTCGAAACGTTTGGCGAAAAAAATACGAGTATTGATGAAAGAATCGTCAAACGTCATCGTTTCAACGAATACGTCAAAGAACGTACCGAAAATGCAAGAAATAGATGAACAGGAAGCATATAAGCAAGAAGTACATAAACAACCCGTCCTTCTAACACAACAAGTGATTGACTTTTTAAAAGAGCGATATGACTTCCGCTACAACCTGCTCACTGAAGAAACCGAATTCCGACCATCCGGACAACGAGACATTCCTTTCTGCCGCATAGACAAGCGAGAACTGAATACTTTCTGTCTGGAAACTCACAAAGAAGGTATCAACTGCTGGGACAAGGATCTTCAAAGATATATCTATTCTACCCAAGTGGAAAGTTACCACCCTTTCCGGCTTTATATGAACGAACTACCTGCCTGGGACGGAACAGATCGGTTAAAGCCCTTAGCGAAGCGGATATCTGACATTCCTCTATGGATAAAAAGCTTTCATACCTGGATGCTCGGACTTGCCGCCCAATGGCTGGGAGTAACTCAAACACAAGCAAACAGCGTGGCTCCGATACTTATCAGTGAAGAACAAGGACGCCACAAGTCTACTTTCTGCCGTATGCTGATGCCACCACAACTAGCCCGTTATTATTCGGATAATCTGAAACTAACCGCACAAGGCAATCTCGAACGTCTCCTTGCCGAGATGGGATTACTAAACATGGACGAATTTGACAAATTCGGAGCACAAAAGATGCCATTACTGAAAAATCTGATGCAAATGTCCAGCCTCAACATCTGCAAAGCCTATCAGAAAAATTTCCGGTCGCTACCTCGTATCGCTTCGTTCATCGGAACGAGCAACCGAACTGACTTACTATGTGATCCGACAGGCAGCCGCAGATTCATCTGCATTGAAGCGGAACATGATATAGACTGTACCGGAATTGAACATTCACAAATCTATGCCCAACTGAAAGAGGAACTGCTTGCAGGTGCCCGCCACTGGTTTAACAAGGAGGAAGAACACGCCTTGCAATGTCATAACATGGCATACTATCATGTCAACCCTATAGAAGACATTGTGCGCAACACATACGCGCCTGCCACATTGAATGAGTCGGATTGTCTGTCACTCTCCGCCGCTATTATTCATCAGGAATTAAAAAAGAGATTTCCCGCCGCACTACGAAGTTGTACACCTATCCAACTGGCTCAAATTTTTACCGCAACAGGTATCAGCCGACAGCATACGAGATTAGGAAATGTGTATTTGGTGAAGAGGGTGAAGGATAGTGAAGAATGAAATTACCACAGTTTATTCACAGAAGGCATCTATGAATCATCAGCTTAGTATTATGTGAAAAAAAGAATATGTCAATAATCAAGGATAGCTAGTTTTATTTTGAAATAGAGAAAGTGGCAAGTACAAGGCTGATTTGTCACTTCCTCCATTTCTTATTCCAATAATACAAAAAAGCAGTAAATTATATATTTAAATCTGCCTTATACAATGTGAGCCCGTCTTCGTTAAACTCGCAAAAGTACACTGAACGGCCATTATTTGATAGTCCATAATAACCATTTTTTCTATCTGGCAAATCAAACTTTTTGATTGGGTTTAACTGCCAGTCAAATACAAATATTGCTTCTTTCATTAGTTTTGAATCTTTATCCTCTTCGCTAAAATAGCCTTTAACATCACATAGAATATATTTATCATTAAGTTTCATTGATTCAATTCCTATATGTTTTTCATTCATCGTATTAAGTGACGCAAATGTTTTACTTCTTACCTCTTCGCGCTGCATTTTCGTGTATCTTTTTTCACCTACTACCTTTCCATTCTTGACATCAAATATATACAATATAAACTGATTACTTGCATAAAAAACAGCCATATCATTTCCTTTTACTTCAATAGAACCATCAGCGTAAGCACATTTTATTAGATCATTTGCAGACAGTTCCATATCTTTTGCTTTTCCAATATCAAAACTTTCATAATTTATTGTTTCATAAAATTTTGCTTCCTTATTATTAAATATAGCAATCGATTTCTGATTAAATTCGTTCATTTCCACTTTTTCGCTTTCAGAAAAAGCTGGCATTAAGGTTGCAAGGACAAAACCATTGGGAAGCTTAACCATTCGACGTACCCAAATACTATCCGGAACTATTGTCACAGTAAATTTTCGTTCACCCATAGGCACATTATCTATAATGTCTCTCTTGCCGAAAGTTTTTATCATATTTGGATATGCATAAAGTTGAACGGAATCACCTATTATTTGAAAATCTTCTAATTCTGTTAATTCATTGGCCGCTCTTCCTCTTGATGCTATTGTAGATAATTTCTTTCCAGTATTTAAATCATAGCAAAATCCAAAATTCTCCTCATTCTCTTCGACAGACCATAGTATAGAGTCATCAATCATACAGAAGCCCCTTTCAAAAATGTCAAACTTATTAAAAGGCTTAAATTCCAATTTTTCGGTAACAGGAAAATCTGTATCTATATTTGAAATAGGGATGATCTGATTTTTGACCGTGCTATTACAACTAAAAAAAATATGCCAATTAAAAGCAATAAAAGTTGAGCATTTGTTTTCATAAGTGTGTATTTTTAAATAATTAATGATAATTATTTGCGAAAATAGTTATTATCTTTGCAAAGAATACCTGCATTTTTATACCAAACAAAATAAAAATAATATGAAAACACCTCAAAAAAGAATTTTCTTGTTAGCTTGTTTAGGCTTAACAGTTGCAACAATTACATTTGCTGGAAAAATTGACGTTCCTTCTCCTCCGGGAAGACCTAGTGCTTGTGACATAAATGTCAATTGGTGTAAATTAAGATTTTTAAAACCCATGAACGATGGAGGGTCACGAATACAATTCTATCGTATTGAGTTTAGAAAAAAAGAATCAGCTAGGTGGATATTTCAAGGAAACGCCGAAAATCAATTTTCCTATGATGATATAATACAAGCCCACGTTGACAATAGAGTTGGAGCAGTTCCAGTAGCATTTCGTGTTTTTGCAAACAATGAGATCGGTCGAGGTGAACCATCAAAACCTTCTAACCTTATAACATTTGAAGATCCATTTTAATTACATAAAACAATAAAAATCCCGAATAGTCATACCACAGAGAGTTATTCGGGATCTTTGCTTATAAAAAGCTAAATGATTACTACAAAAATAATGAACAGCCTCCGATCCACATAAAATAGTCACATAAAACACAGAGAAAATCACCAATACTATTCAATAAACAAATTATTTTTTTGTATAAATATAGTAATGGAGCCAAAATTTCAAGTTTAAAAGACAACAAAACCAAAGACGTAAACACAAATGCAAAAAAGACTACTATTAGTGTCCATAGGATGGCTACTCTGTAGTGCCATCACCGGACAAAATCTAACCACGAGAAATATAACCCTCGAACAAGCGATCGAGATTGCTCATGCCCGTTCTCCACAAGTTCAGATGGCACAACTTAATTTTATGGCGCAGTATTGGGACTTCCGTTCCTATAAGGCACAGTTTCTCCCATCGCTTAATTTGCATGGAAATTTGGGAAACTATAACCGCTCACTAGTAGATGTGCGTGACCCAGAAACGGGGCGTATCAGCTATGTGGCAAACAATACATTGAATAATAATTTGTCTATTTCAATAGATCAAAATATCCCTCTGACAGGCGGTAAAGTATCACTTAACACATCGCTCGACCGGTTGGACCAGTTTAATTATGGCACGCAGATATACAATTCAAATCCACTTACAATCCACTACACACAGCCTCTACGATCGTTTAATGAATTAAAATGGAGAAAAAAGACGGAGCCTTTACGCTATGAAAAGGAGAAGAAGGTATATTTAGAGTCGATGGAGAATATAACCCTTCAGACTACCTCACAATTCTTTTCCGTCTTATCGGCACAGACCAGTCATCAGAAAAATGAAGAAAACCTGAATGATACCCGAAGCATGTACGATATAGCGCTCAAACGCTCTGCGATTGGTACTGTGACAAAAAGTGAACTATTACAGTTGGAATTGGCTCTGATGAATGCAGAACTAACAGTTAGTAATAGCAGAACAAATTTAGAAATTGCTCTTTTCAACTTTAAGACCTATCTGGGCATTTCGGAGAGTACTTCTTTTAAACTACTACCGCCAACAATAGCCCCGGATGTTATCATGGAATACGACTTTGTATTAGGTAAAGCCTTACAAAACTCATCGCAAAATCTTTCACTTCAACTGAAAGAAATAGAAGCACAGCAGGATGTAGCACAAGCCAAAGCAGCAAAAGGAATTCAGGTGGAGCTACAGGCAAATCTGGGTTTCTCACAAACGGGAAATAGTTTCAATGAAGCATATCGCTTATTGAAAGATCAAGAAATTGTCGGAGTTTCGCTGACAATGCCTATTTACGACTGGGGTATGAGCCGGGGAAAAGTAAAGATGGCTGAAGCAAAAGCTCGATTGGCACGCACACAGAACGAACAGGATGCCATACAATTTCAACAAGATATTCGAATTAAAGTGATGCAGTTCAACCAACAAGGCAGGCAGTGCGAAATATCAGCAAAGGCTTTGATCGTTGCGCAACAGCGGTATGATATCACCAAAGACAGATTCCTGAACGGAGGTATTACCGTGACCGATCTGAACACGGCACAAAAAGAGTTGGATGATGCTAGCGGACAATATATATCGCAACTGAGTACCTTTTGGGGTGCCTATTTTGAGTTGAGAAAATTGTCATTATATGACTTTATTCATAAAAAAGATATTAGTGCGGAATTCGATCAAATCATTGAAAGATAAAATCATTGAAAAAGAAAAGTTATGAAGAAATTATTCCTATATAAAAGTCTCTTGATGATTATTTGCCTGTTGGGAGCGGCAGCTTGCGGTGACGGAAAGAAAAAAGAAGAAGCTTTAATCGGTAAGAGTGATGAGAAAACACAGTTGATTACTGTCGATACGATGGTATTAACCAAACGGTCCTTCCAAAAACAAATCGTATGTAACGGTAAGCTGCGCGCAGTAGTGAAAAGTGACCTAGCATTTAATGGTTCGGGGATTATTACCGCCATTCATATACGCAACGGAGATAGAGTTGCCAAGGGAATGACGTTGGCAGTGCTTAATACGAAAGAGGCCGAAATAGAGCTGCGGAAAAGCCGCCGTGCGATGACAAAAGCAAATATTGACCTGGTAGATAAACTGATTGGACAGGGATACACAGCTGATACGACAGCCGTTCCAACCGCTATTTTGCAGAATATGAAAGCGTCATCGGGATATGAGAGCGCAATGGATCAATTAGAGGCAGCCGAACGCCAGTTGGCTAATTGTTATTTAACCGCACCGTTTAGTGGCCGCGTGGCAGATTTGGATTCCAAGGTATATGGCCGTTCGACAGACAAACTATGCACATTGATTGATGACTCCTATTTTGATGTGGAATTTAGTGTATTAGAGGCCGAAATGGAAGAAGTAGCACGAGGGTTACGAATCTCGGTATCTCCTTTTATCAATGAGGATCAACATTTTACGGGTGAGATTACAGAAGTCAACCCCTTGATTAATGAGCAAGGACAAATTAAAGTACGAGCGAAAGTACGTAACTATAATAACTATTTAATAGAGGGAATGAATGTAAAGATTCTGCTGGAGCGTGAAGTGAAGCAGCAGTTTGTTGTTCCAAAAGATGCGGTGGTCCTTCGAGACGGGTTCCAAGTGATTTTCCGTTATAAAGATGGCAGAGCGGTATGGACGTATGTGGATGTGGTTATGTCTAATATTGATTCTCATGTGATTACGGGTAATGCCAAAAAACAGACCACTATTTCGGAGAATGATGTTGTGATTGTATCCAACAATCTGAATCTGGCAGATGAAACAGAGGTGACGCCTAATTAAAATGTCTGATTGGCGAACCTTTAACCCCTAAAAAGTATGATAAAGAAACTAATCACACGTCCCATAGCAGTGACAATGAGCGTGATTGCTATCATGGTGATGAGTCTGGTGGCGATGGGATATCTACCGGTATCGCTTATGCCGGCTATCAACATACCGCAGATCACCGTACAGGTGGCGGCTCCCGGCATGTCGGTGCGTGAGATAGATAACGTTCTGCTAAAGCCTCTCAAGAATCAGTTGTCGCAGGTGGCAGGACTGAAAAATATAACTGCAGAAGCTCGCGCCGATATCGGAACTATTTATATGGATTTTGAGCCCGACTGCAATATAGATATTGTCTTTATTGATGTCAACGAAAAGATGGACCGGGCAATCACTTCACTTCCGAAAGATGTGGAGCGTCCTAAGGTAATCAAAGCCAGCGTGACCGATATTCCGGCTTTCTATCTTAATCTATCACTCAAAAATGGTATTCCGGGCAAAGAGGGAGAACTTCGTGAAGCCGGTATTGAGTTCAGCGAGCTGGGACAGTTTGCCCGTGACGTTATCTCCAAACGTATCGAACAGTTGCCACAAACAGCGATGGTCGATATCAGCGGTGTGGTGACGCCCGAATTACTTTGTATTCCGAATTATGCCAAATTGACTTCTATGGGAGCAGATATCAGTCTGCTTGAACAAGCAATCAATAACAACAATGTCTCTTTGGGAGCGTTGAGCATCAAAGATGGTCAGTATCGTTACAGCATCCATTTTGATGCCCGCATCATTTCAAAAGAGGATATTGAAAATATATATATCAAACACGACGGACGTATCTACCAGTTCAAAGAACTATGTGAGATTGTGCAACGTCCCGCCAAAAGAAGCGGATTGGTACGTAGTAAAGGGGATCCAGCCATTTCGATGGCGATTATTAAACAGAACGACGCCAAAATGGAGGATCTGCAACAGAGTATCGCTACACTGATAGATGATCTGGAAAAAGAACATCCGAATATCCGGTTCGAACTGACCCGCGATCAAACCAAACTGTTGACCTACTCAATCGACAATCTGGGCAGTAACCTGTTGGTAGGTGGTATTTTAGCGGCACTAGTCATCTTCCTGTTTATGAAAGACCTGCGTTCACCGATGTTGATCGTTGTGACCATCCCTCTGTCTTTGGTCATTACCCTGTTGGCGTTCCACCTGTTGGGTATCTCACTCAACATCATCTCTTTATCCGGATTAGTTCTCGGTACGGGTATGATTGTTGACAACTCGATCATTGTGATTGATAATATATCGCAAAAGTG
Source organism: Bacteroides sp. MSK.18.37 (assembly GCF_019129155.2). NCBI lineage: Bacteria > Pseudomonadati > Bacteroidota > Bacteroidia > Bacteroidales > Bacteroidaceae > Bacteroides > Bacteroides sp. MSK.18.37. The sequence goes on from NZ_JAHOIB020000001.1 coordinate 413,851, forward strand.
GCGATCGGGAATGAAGCTTGACGACTCCATCGCCGAAGCAGTCAGTGAGGTTTTTACTCCAATGCTAAGTAGTGTGCTGACCACCTGTTCAGTCTTCTTACCGCTAATTTTTTTAAGTGGTACAGCCGGTGCGCTGTTCTACGATCAGGCAATGGCGGTGACAATAGCACTGTTCGCTTCCTTACTCGTAGCGGTGCTGGTACTTCCGGTCTATTTTTATCTGATGTATAAAAAGCTATCGCCATATACCGAAAATCGTTTTATAGACCGCATCTTTACCTTCAATTATTATCGGCCGTATGAGAAAACACTAAAATGGACACTCCGACATGGCAAATTGACTATTATCTGCTTTATAGCACTCATTCCGATAACCTATTTCATCTATCAGATGGTTGAAAAAAGCCGTCTGCCACATATCTCTCATGATGACACTATTATGACAGTCGACTGGAATAGCGGTATATCGCTCGAAGAAAACGACTTACGAGTACATCGTCTGTTGTCACAGGTTGACAGTCTGACCGAGCAAACCACCTCAATGGTTGGCGTGCAGCAGTTTTTAATGTCGCATACCAAAGAAATCACTTCTTCCGAAAGCGTTGTTTATATCAAGGCGAAAGATGCGGAAACACTGGCTAAGATAGAGAAGAAACTGACAGATTATATAGCCGAAAAACATCCGAAAGCATTAGTTACATTCCAGGTTTCGGGTAATATCTTTAATATGATATTTGCCGAACAGGGAAGTCCATTGGTGGTACAATTGCACAGCAAAGGAGGAGAAGCTCCGACCGTGGAACAGGTAACAGGATTAGTAGGAAAGATTCGAAAGGCACTGCCCGATGTGGTTGTTCCTCCAGCTGTCATGGAGCAAAATATCCGCTATATAGCCGATGTGGAAGCGATGGCGGTATATGATATTACGTATGATGACATCTACGGAAAGATGAAAAATTTCATCAGCCAGAACACATTATTTCGCATCAACCAAGGCGGTTATTCAATGCCCGTCACAACGGGCGATTCACGTGCCGAGGCATCCGACATCTTATCGGGCAAGGTGCGCAATAAGTATGGTGTGGAGATACCGCTCTCAATGGTAATCCGTGAAACCAAAGGAGAAGATTTCAAGAAACTCTATTCCGGCAGTGCCGGTGACTACCATCCTATCGCTCTTGATGTGCCGGACAGCAATGTAAAACAAGTGATGAAGACCATCGAGCAGGTTGTAAAGGAGGATAAGAACTTCTTCGTGACCTTTACCGGCGAGTATTTTTCGAGCCGGGAGACTATCAAAGAATTGATTATCATTCTATTGGTAGCAATCTCGCTACTCTATTTTATTCTGGCAGCACAGTTTGAAAGTATCATTCAACCGCTAATCATCCTTTCGGAGATTGTCGTTGATGTCTTCTTTGTGTTGCTTGGTTTGTGGCTCTTTGGTGAAAGTTTGAATATCATGTCAATGATCGGTTTGGTGGTGATGAGTGGTATTATCATCAATGATTCGATCTTGAAAGTAGATACAATCAATCGATTGCGAAAACAGGGTATGCCGGTACTAAAAGCGGTTTTTGCAGGTGGACACAGTCGCCTGAAACCGATCATTATGACTTCGCTAACAACCATATTAGCCATTGCCCCCTTCCTGAATCGGGTGGATATGGGGTCGGATCTGCAATATCCGTTATCGCTCTCAATTATTATCGGCATGACAGTCGGAACACTTATCAGTCTGTTCTTTATACCGTTGATCTATTATATTATTTACCGTAAACGCTAATCCTGCTGCTCATGAGTAAAGATATGATAAAGAAAGGTTTTTTAGAGCGAATCCCCAGCTTTTCCCTCATCCTAATTATGACAGTATTGATGGTGATTGGGGCAGCCCTGATACCGATGCTGAGGATCGCTTATAAACCCACTCCCAAACAGGGGGATGAATTAAACGTCTCGTTCAATTGGCCAGGGGCGTCACCTCGTGTGATTGAACAGGAGATCACCTCTAAAATAGAAGGAATGGTCTCGTCAGTGGTCGGTGTCGAGAAAACGTCCTCTACCTCCTCCTACGGAAGTGGAAATGTGGTAATCAAACTGAAAGAGAATGCCAACATATCTGCCGTCCGTTTTGAAATATCTTCCCTGTTGAAACAAGTAGCCGGAAAGTTACCTGAGGGAGCCGGCTATCCCTCTTTGTCGGGAGGAGATGTCGGAAGCGGCATGAAACAGAGCTCCAGACAAGTTTTGTCTTATATCATCAATGCGGATATGGATCCGGCTTATATTCAGAATTATGTGGAGAGAAATATCAAGCCCTACCTGACACAGATTGATTATGTGCGCGAGATCACTGTTTCGGGAGCACCTCAAACTTATCTGGATATTGAGTATGACCCGATAGAGTTACATAATTACGGTTTAGAATCCAGTATAATCACATCAGGACTTCAAAACTTTTTAGGGCAACAATCTATTGTAGGAGATATTGACCGGATCGACCGCAACGGTAATAAAGAACGTATCACACTACTTCTGGAGACTGAAGCACTCGGATCTGATATTGGAAAAACGCCACTAACCACCATCAATGGCAAAATCATCTATTTGGATAATATTGCTAAATTAGATTATAAGAAACGGCGGGAAGACAATTTTTACCGCATCAACGGTCTGAATACAATCAATCTAAGTATATCAGCCGATGCTGATGTGAATATCATCACAGCTTCCGCCGAACTGCGTAAGCGGATGGAAGAGGTACAAGCCAATCTTTCAGATGGATTCTATGTCTCTCTGACTAATGATGAGGCTAAAGAGGTGCGTGAAGAGGTCAACAAACTGATAAAGCGAACATTCCTATCGCTACTATTTCTTTTTCTATTCATCTGGATATCAAGCCGAAGCGGTCGTTATCTATCCATTATCGCTGTGTCACTCTTTGCCAATGTGCTGATAGCAGTTATCTTCTTCTATCTGTTTGACATAGAGTTGAATTTAATCTCGTTAGCCGGTGTTGCCGTATCATTCGGAATAATGATTGATACCACCATTGTGATGGTGGATCACTACAGTTATTACCGCAATAGAAGTGTCTTTATTGCTATCTTGGCGGCACTGCTCACCACAATCGGATCATTAGTGGTTATCTTTTTTATGCCCGACTATGTAAAGGGAACGCTGAATGATTTTGCAACCATTATTATTATCAATCTCTGTGTTGCCCTGTTTGTAGCCTTGTTTTTTGTACCGGCAATAATTGATCGCAACGGTCTGAACCGCCGCCAAGAGAAAAAGCACTATCGTCGCTGTCGTAGAATCATAAAATGGAATAAATTCTACAATGGCTATATTACCTTTACTCAAAAACGGAAATGGATCTACATCACAATTCTGGTGTTGGCATTTGGCATTCCATTGAACCTGTTGCCACAAAAATTGGATCAGCCTTATTATTTATATGGCAATAAAGGAAAGCCAGAGCTCAAATGGTACGAAGTGCTATACAATAAGACAATCGGCAGCGAATTTTATCAAAACAAATTGCGCCAGCCGCTTGAGAAGATAACAGGTGGAACCCTACATCTATTCTCATCCACTCAATCCTCCCGCACATTTACGCAGAGTGACCCTGGTGTAAAACTTTATATATCGGCCAAACTGACCGAAAAAGGCGATGCGGAAGAATTGAATCAAAAGATGTGGCAAATGGATCACTTTCTGGCAGAATATAAAGAGATCGAACGATTTGTGACCCAAGTGAAAGGAGAAAGTGGTACTATTGAAGTAGAGTTCACCGATGAGTACAAGTATGGGGCATTCCCACGACACTTGGAGTCGCAAGTGATAAAAAAAGCGCTATCAATAGGTGGTGTAGACTGGAGCACAACAGGGGTAAGTGAGAAAAGATTCTCTAACTCACTCACACAGAGACAAGGATCACACCGCATCGGACTAAGCGGTTATAACTATGACCAACTTTACAAACATGCTGAAACGATAGTCGAAAAGATCAAAAAGAATAAAAGGGTTACTAATATCGGTATCGAGTTAGGAGGTTCCGGCGATTGGGCCAGTCAGGACAATATGGCTGATGAGATGTATATCAAATATGATATGAAAAAAATCACACTCTATGATCTGAATCTCAACCAAGGGTACTCTGCACTGTCTGCACTGCTCAACGAAGGGGCAATAGGCACTTATCGCAATAAAGACCAGTACATAGCCATTGATTACCACTCTACACAACGTGATAAATTTGATGTATGGCATTTGATGAACAGCTATATAAATGTAGGAGACAACCCGATCCGCTACTCTCATATCGGAGAGATCGGCCGGCGTTCTACCAGCATTCAAATTACCAAAAACAATCAAGTGTACTCGCTTGATGTGTCATTTGATTATATGGGACCGACTGAACTGTCCGATTCATTCATCAAGAAAACGACCGAAGAAGTGAATGCTACTCTGCCGGTAGGTTTTCGCACAACCAATACAAGTTACGGATGGTATAATGACAGGGGAACGCAATATTGGCTGATTCTGCTAATTGTTGTCATTATCTTCTTCACTTGTTCGATCTTGTTTGAGTCGCTACGCCAACCACTTGTGATTATATCGCTGATTCCTATATCATTTATTGGGACTTTTTTGACATTCTATTTTTCCCGGATTAATTTTGGAACAGGAGGTTTTGCATCATTGGTTTTATTGAGTGGATTGGTGGTTAATGCCGCGATTTATGTCATAAACGAGTACAACGCCATTCGTAATAATCATCCCGACCGAGCTAAACGAATTTCTCCCGTAAGACTCTATGTAAAGGCTTATAACCATAAGATTATCGCGGTCTTACTGACAGTATTATCTACTGTACTGGGATTAGTTCCGTTCTTGATTGATGGTCCACAGGCAGAAGCATTTTGGTTCTCCTTTGCAATCGGCACTATGGGAGGCCTACTGTTTTCAATGATCGCATTGGTGTTCTTTATGCCAATATTGATGCCGTTATTTCATAAACACGAAATACACTGCTGCAATCAGACAAATAAATGCAGCCAGATGATTCCAATGTAAAGCCTCACCTTTAAAGAAGACGGTAGTGAACACTGTAAAAATAACAAGTGTTATTACCTCTTGAATGACTTTTAGTTGCATCAATGAAAACGGGCCTCCATTGCCTATAAAGCCAATACGATTGGCCGGTATCTGACAGGAATATTCAAAAAAGGCGATCGCCCAGCTGAACGCAATCACACCAATCAGCGGAAGAGCTGCGAACCAACTGTACTCCTGTTTCATCTTTAAATGTCCGTACCAAGCAAATGTCATAAAGACATTAGATACGATCAGCAACAAAATGGTATAGAATCCTTTCATAACAATCTATTCAAATTAATCTATTTTATCCGGTAATAAATCTTCCTGTACATTGGTCATACTTCCCCAAAGACTGTAACGCGCCTCCGGGTTCATCGCTTCCAGTTGCCTCAAAATACCTTTCATATCACTCCGGCTGGACTGCGATTCATAAGGACAATTCTTCACTTGCTTCTGATAATGACGCAAAGCTGCCAATTCTACCAAATCGGCTTCATGAACCAGACACATCGGACGAATAATTGTCATATCAAACTTCTTCATCACCAACCGGGGCGGCATTGTACTGAAAGCTCCCTGATAAGTGATATTCATCAATAAAGTTTCCAAAATATCATCCATATGGTGACCGAGAGCGATTTTATTGCATCCGTGTTCCTTAGCAACTGTGAACAGGGCTTTCCGACGGTTCCATGAACAGAGGAAGCAGGGAGATTTACGTGTGTCGGTAGCAGGATCAAAAGCTGTCTCATACTGCACAAAGAGAACTCCATACGTCTCACAGTGCGCTTTCAAATATTCCGTATCACTCTGATAAGGAATATTCTTCATCACTACATGGACGGCAACGACAGAAAAGCGAGGTTTATAGATACGTGCGCGTCTCCCCAACAGTTCCACAAGCGCCAACGAATCTTTTCCTCCCGATAGTCCGATAAGGATTTTGTCTCCTTCTTCTATCAATCCATATTGCACCACTCCTTTATTAAACCGCCGTTCAATGCGGCGAATGGTTTTCTCTTCTTCCGTAAATTGTGTCATATCTTTAAAAATCGGCTGCAAAAGTAAGCGAAAAGAATGATTTAAAGAAGAATTAACATAATAGAATCACTGAAAAAGGGTTTATTTCTAATAAATTTGTACTTTTGAACAATTGATAAATGGACCGGTGCCCGAAAGCAGCAATGTTTTCAATCTACCCGTCACTCATAAACGCTCAAAACGATGAAAGGAAAATATATTCTATTTTTAATTTGCAGCCTCTTCCTTTGCGAAGTCTCTGCACAAACGTTGGAACAGGCACGCACCTTATTTACCAAAGGTGAGTACGAACAAGCCAAACCAGTTTTTAAGAAGTATACTAAATCACAACCGTCGAACGGGAATTATAATTATTGGTATGGCGTATGTTGCCTGAAAACCGGAGAGGCAGAAGAGGCGGTGAAACCTCTTGAAATAGCGGTAAAGAAACGTATCACCGGTGGACAACTCTATTTGGGACAAGCATATAATGAGACGTACCGCTTCGAAGATGCCGTGAACTGCTTTGAAGAATACATCGCAGACTTAAGTAAACGCAAGAAACCGACGGAAGAAGCGGAGAAACTTCTGGAGAAAAGCAAATCTGACCTTCGTATGTTGAAGGGGGTTGAGGAAGTATGTATCATCGACAGTTTCGTTGTGGACAAAGCAACTTTCCTGAACGCTTACAAGATCAGCGAAGAATCGGGCAAACTGTTTACTTTCAATGAATTCTTCAAGACAGAAGGAGATCATCCGGGAACTGTTTATGAAACAGAAATCGGAAATAAAATTTATTATAGCGAAAAGGGCGAGAAAGGTAATCTTGATATCTTTTCAAAGAACAAGTTGTTGAATGAATGGAGTGACGGACGTCCGTTACCGGGTAGTATCAATGCTTCCGGGAATGCGAATTATCCGTTTGTTCTATCGGATGGAGTCACCGTTTATTACGCCAGCGATGGCGAGGGATTGGGTGGCTATGATATTTTTGTCACTCGCTACAACACGAATACCGACACTTATCTTGTTCCGGAAAATGTGGGTATGCCGTTCAACTCGCCGTACAATGATTATATGTACGTCATCGATGAATACAACAACCTCGGATGGTTTGCTTCCGACCGTTTCCAACCGGAAGGAAAGGTATGTATTTATGTATTCATCCCTAACACTTCCAAACAGACTTATAATTATGAAGCAATGGAGCAGCAAGAGATCATTCGTCTGGCACAGATTCATTCGCTGAAAGAAACCTGGACGGATAAACAAGCGGTTACCGAAGCACTGCAACGATTGAAAGCTGCTATCAGTCATAAGCCCAAAGAACGCCGTGCCATGGACTTTGAGTTTGTCATTGACGACCATACGACTTACTATCTGATGAGCGACTTTAAATCCGCAAAAGCCAAGACACTTTTCCAACGCTATCAGCAGATGGAAAAAGACTATTATCAACAAGAAGAAAAGCTGAACGGCCTTCGTCAACAATATGCCGGTGCCAACCAACAGGGAAAAGCCAAAATGGCTCCTGCCATTCTCGACCTCGAAAAGCGGATACTGCAAATGTCCGAAGAACTCGATGCTCTCGAAGTGAATGTACGTAATGCAGAAAAAACAAAATAAATAATAACTCTGAACTATGGATATACTCATTATCGCCGTTCTCATTATTGCCGCAGTCATACTGTTTCTGGTAGAACTGTTCGTCATCCCGGGCATTAGTCTGGCCGGAATTTCTGCATTGGTTTGCATCCTGTATGCCAACTACTATGCATTCACCAATTTAGGTATGGCAGGAGGATTTGTCACTCTTGGCATATCAGCGGTTGCCTGCATCGGATCACTGATTTGGTTTATGCGATCGAAAATGCTGGACAAACTGGCGTTGAAAAAAGATATCGATTCAAAAGTAGACCGTAGCGCAGAAGATAGCGTCAAAGTGGGTGATATAGGAATCAGTACTACCCGCCTGGCACAAATCGGTTATGCCGAGATTAACGGAAAAATTGTAGAGGTAAAGTCAATAGACGGATTCCTCAATGAGAAGACTCCGATAATCGTAAGCCGGATCACTGACGGTACAATCATGGTTGAGAAACACAAAGAATAATATTCACTTAATAAAAACATCAATGGAATCATCTTTCTACTTGCCTATCTTTCTGATAGCCGGAGGTATTATCTTCTTGATAATATTTTTCCATTACGTGCCGTTCTTCCTTTGGTTGTCGGCTAAAGTTTCGGGAGTTAACATCTCGCTGATACAACTATTCTTAATGCGTATACGTAACGTTCCGCCGTATATCATCGTTCCGGGAATGATCGAAGCTCACAAAGCCGGTCTGAAAAATATCACCCGCGACGAACTGGAAGCCCATTATCTGGCTGGCGGACACGTAGAAAAGGTAGTTCACGCCTTAGTATCGGCATCGAAAGCCAACATCGAATTGCCTTTCCAGATGGCTACTGCTATCGACCTGGCAGGACGTGACGTATTCGAAGCTGTACAGATGTCTGTAAACCCGAAAGTGATTGATACTCCTCCTGTAACGGCTGTTGCGAAAGACGGTATCCAGTTGATAGCTAAGGCTCGTGTTACAGTACGTGCCAATATCCGCCAGCTGGTCGGTGGTGCAGGTGAAGATACGATCCTTGCCCGTGTAGGTGAAGGTATCGTTTCGTCTATCGGTTCTTCTGAAAACCATAAATCGGTATTGGAGAATCCGGATTCTATCTCTAAACTTGTACTTCGTAAAGGTCTGGACGCAGGAACTGCTTTCGAGATTCTGTCTATTGATATTGCGGACATCGACATAGGTAAGAACATCGGTGCGGCTCTGCAAATCGATCAGGCTAATGCAGATAAGAATATTGCACAGGCAAAAGCTGAAGAGCGCCGTGCTATGGCAGTAGCTTCCGAACAGGAAATGAAAGCAAAAGCACAGGAAGCTCGTGCCAAAGTGATCGAAGCAGAAGCTGAAGTTCCTAAAGCAATGGCTGAAGCTTTCCGCAGTGGAAACTTAGGCATCATGGATTATTATCGCATGAAGAATATCGAAGCTGATACTTCCATGCGTGAGAATATCGCCAAGCCGACAACAGGCAATGCTGGCAATCAGCCATTGAGCAAATAATCGTTCACAAACGCCGGAATCCGATTTCATTTCAGTCGCAAGACGTTCTCTCCTTTTCTATGGAAAAAGAAAGAGACTTCTTCTGAACTTAAATCCGGTTCCGGCGTTTCTATTTATAGATACAATCCTATTATAAAACTAAAACCTTTCAATGACATGAAAAAGTACTTTCCATCCTCTGAATTGATAATCAATGAAGACGGTTCAGTATTCCATCTTCACGTAAAACCCGAATGGTTGGCAGATAAAGTAATCCTGGTAGGTGACCCCGGACGTGTAGCACTCGTAGCTTCTCATTTCGAAAACAAAGAATGTGAAGTGGAAAGCCGCGAATTCAAAACCATCACGGGTACTTATAAAGGTAAACGGATTACGGTAGTCTCTACAGGAATCGGTTGCGATAACATCGACATCGTAATGAATGAATTAGATGCACTCGCCAATATCGACTTTGTCACCCGTGAAGAAAAAGATCAGTTCCGCCAACTGGAATTAGTGCGTATCGGCACATGTGGCGGCCTACAACCCAATACGCCTGTCGGAACTTTTGTATGTTCGCAAAAGTCCATCGGTTTCGACGGGTTACTGAATTTCTATGCCGGACGTAATGCCGTATGCGATTTGCCTTTCGAACGTGCTTTCCTCAATCACATGGGTTGGTCGGGAAATATGTGCGCTCCTGCTCCTTACGTCATTGATGCCAATGAAGAATTGATTGACCGGATCGCCAAAGACGACATGGTACGTGGAGTGACAATCGCTGCCGGAGGTTTCTTCGGTCCTCAAGGACGTGAACTTCGTATCCCGTTAGCAGACCCGAAACAGAATGATAAGATTGAAGCGTTCGAATATAAAGGTTACAAAATTACCAACTTCGAAATGGAAAGTTCGGCTTTGGCAGGACTTAGCCGGTTGATGGGACACAAGGCAATGACCGTCTGCATGGTGATAGCCAACCGACTTATCAAAGAGGCCAACACCGGATATAAGAATACAATCGATACGCTGATTAAGACAGTACTTGACAGGATATAAATCTATATTCAGGAGGATTAAATTGTAATCGAAAGAATAAAATTGCAATTAAAAGAATGTATAATGGCTTGAATCTTTCACTGATAATATGTGTGGATTCAAGCCATTGTTTTTTTATTAATAACCAATCGTAAATCTCTCCTGGTGGTGTTTCGGATATTCCAGTTCATCAATCATGGCGGCGGCATAATCTTCAACAGAGATATGGCTGTTTCCTACAATATCTACAATCATATCATCTTTTCCCAACCGATAACGTCCTGTACGTACTCCCGGACGCATATCCGCTGCCGGAGAGAAAAATACCCAGTCTATTTCCTTTTCTTTCTTTAAAAAGTTCAGATAAAACTCTCCTAGAGCTTTCACTCCCGGCAATATATTTTCGGGTACCTCACCGGAATCCATCAGACGCAAGCCCGGAGCGATAAACAAAGAACCGGCACCGCCCACCATCAAAAAGCGATTAACACCCGCTTTCTTCACTCCATCAATAATGGTCAGATAAACTTTGATTGTTTCATCGTATATATCAGGATTATTCCATCCCGGATTGAATGCACTAATAACCGCATCTGCACCTTTACAAACGGCAGTCACTTCATCAAGCGCGGAGACATCGGCTTTCACCACTTTCAGATTTTCATTCTCTATCTTTATCTTTTCCGGATGACGAACTACTGCCGTAACCTCGAAACCACGATTCAATGCTTCATTCAGAAGGGCAGAGCCCACAAAGCCGCTTGCCCCGATAAGGACTATCTTTTTCACTTTCTCCATATTCTAATATATTATAATGTTACTACTATATAATAAATAACACTACAACATTCAGAATGTTAGTTCTCTTTTAGAAAATTAATTATCCGATATAAGATTCTATTGTCTCTTTCAACCTTTCCAAAGAATAGGGCTTTGAGATAACAGCGTTGCATCCTGCCTGAATAGCCTGTTGCTGTTCAGTATAGAAAGCATACGCGGTCACTGCAATAATAGGCACAGTCAGAGAAATAGTACGGATCTTTTCAGTGGCTTGAATACCGTCCATGATCGGCATACGAATATCCATCAGAATCAAATCCGGCTTTTCGCGGATGAAACTATTGATGGCTTCCTGTCCGTTGCGTACCCATGAAATAATATATTCCTTATTCAGAAGAATATTAAGTTGGGCAAAGTTCGACTCAATGTCTTCTACCACCAATATCTTTTTACGTTTATCCTCATCGACATTCTTCTTATGCGGAAGTCTTCTTTCGACAACCTCCTTCGGTATTTCCTGATAGGGTAAATAGAGTGCAAACACACTCCCCTGCCCTAATTCTGAAGTTACTTCGATACGGCCGCCCAGTCGTTCTACAATGCTTTTACAAATTGAAAGCCCTAATCCGGTGCCTTGCACAAAATCATTCAGTTTCTCAAACCGGGTGAAAATTTGAGGGAGTTTCTCTTTGGATATACCGCAACCCGTATCGCTGACATACAGTTTCAGCCAGGATCCTTCATATTTCAAGCCTAAAGTTATACTTCCCTTTTCCGTATTTTTAATCGCGTTCGACAAGAAATTGAACAATACCTGCATCACACGGTTACGATCAGTAGAAGTCCAGTATTCTCCTTCGGGACGAATCACTTTCAATTCTACATTCGACTTCATCTTCAGCTGGTGCACTTTTTCCACTTCTTCCACTAGTCCTGCAATCTCAACCTGCTGGAAATGCATTTCCGATTTGCCGGATTCAATACGGGAAAGGGCTAAAATATCATTGATTAACTGTAATAACAAGTTACTGTTTTTCTGAATAATTTCCAGATACTCCATTTTCTCTTCTTCACTTTCTGTCACTGCGATAATCTCCGAAAAACCAACAATAGCATTCAACGGAGTACGAATTTCATGGCTCATATTAGCTAAAAAGACCGACTTCATTTTATCAGCATCTTCCGCACGACGTTTAGCTTCGATCAATTCCTGCGAACGCTGAATCCGGTCTCCGATGTCATGTATCAACGCAAGTACCCTGTTTCCTTCAAAGGGGGCGATACGTGCCTGAAAATAATGCAGACTTCCATCCACTTCAAGCGGATATTCTATTTCCTTCAACTTACCATCACGCAAACATTCCCTAATGTTACAAATAAACAAGTCGCTAACCTCCGGTGAATAAATAGATCGTCCATCTGCTCCGCGTAGCACTTCCACAGGGTGAAGCAATATCGTTCCCGGTGCCATCAGGACATCGGTAATAAAGAAATTATCATCAAAAATAAAAATGAATTCCGGCAATGCTTCAATTATTTTGCGATTATACTCTTCCAGATATTTGATATGTTGCTCCTTTTCGCATTGTGAAGTGACGTTCACCGTATATGCCAGCAGTTTACCCGGATGACTTTCGCAACTCTCTTTGTAAGACAGAAAATGATCTTCCAGCCAAATTACTTTCCCTTGTTCACTTATACAACGAACTCTAATTTGTGAGGTCTTAGAGTCTGATGAAAGCATTTCTGCAAAGGCTTGTTTATAGAATTCAATATCTTCCGGATGAATAAACCGATAGAAATCATCCATATCTTCAAAAATGATCCCGGCATCCTTTAATCCCAGTGTAAAAAAATAATCGTTTGAAAAGGAGCATTTGCCCGTAATGATATCATATTCCCACAAAGCTATTTGATGAGCTGCAAGGACAGAAAGTATTTCTTGTGAGTTCTCCCGTATGAGTTCACTCTTTTCATTGGAAGAATATAAATTAATCGCTGGTTCCATAAGCATTATTGTTTTATTTTGTTTGGTGTACCACTGCATGGCAGCAAATATAAACAAATAAAGCACAAGTTGTGCTCAATTTTCTGTTTTTTACTTAGAAACAATTATCTTTGCTCATCCAAAAAGAAAAAAGAATGATTCAAGATACTATCTGCGCCATCGCTACCGCTCAAGGCGGTGCTATCGGAAGCATCCGCGTTTCCGGTCCGGAAGCTATTTCTATTACCGGCAGCATCTTCAAGCCAGCCAAAGCTGGCAAATTATTAAGCGAACAGAAACCATATACTTTGACATTCGGGCGTATTTATGACGGAGACGAGATGATTGATGAAGTACTCGTCAGCCTTTTCCGTGCTCCTCATTCATATACGGGAGAAGACAGCACGGAAATCACGTGTCATGGTTCTACTTATATTCTTCAACAGGTGATGCAGCTGCTTATTAAGAACGGTTGCCGCATGGCCAAGCCGGGAGAATATACGCAACGTGCTTTCCTCAATGGAAAGATGGATTTAAGTCAGGCAGAAGCTGTGGCGGACTTGATTGCTTCTTCATCTGCTGCCACTCACCGATTGGCAATGAGCCAGATGCGGGGTGGATTCAGTAAAGAGCTGACAGATCTACGCAACAAGTTGTTGAATTTCACTTCCATGATTGAATTGGAGTTGGATTTCAGCGAAGAGGATGTGGAATTTGCCGATCGTTCAGCATTAAGGAAACTGGCAGATGAAATTGAACAGGTCATTTCGCGGTTGGCTCATTCATTTAGTGTCGGCAATGCCATTAAGAATGGTGTTCCCGTAGCTATCATCGGTGAAACAAATGCCGGAAAATCGACTTTACTAAATGTATTATTGAATGAAGATAAAGCCATTGTCAGTGATATTCACGGGACAACACGTGATGTAATCGAAGATACTGTCAATATCGGAGGAATCACTTTCCGGTTCATTGATACCGCCGGAATCCGGGAAACCAATGACACGATTGAAAGTTTGGGTATTGAACGTACTTTTCAGAAGTTGGATCAGGCGGAGATTGTTCTTTGGATGGTAGATGCTGTGAATGCCGCTTCTCAAATAGAACAGTTATCGGAGAAAATAATTCCACGTTGCGAAGGAAAACATTTGATTGTTGTATTCAATAAGGCTGATTTGATTGAAGATAAACAGAAAGAGAATTTATTATCTTTATTAAAAGACTTCCCCAAAGAATCTACGGAATCTATTTTCATCTCGGCCAAACAACGGAAGAATACAAGTGAGCTACAAAAAATGCTTATTGATGCCGCACACTTGCCTACAGTGACACAGAATGATATTATTGTGACAAACGTAAGACATTACGAAGCTTTAAACAAAGCTTTGGAAGCTATTCATAGAGTACAAAACGGACTTGATTCGCAGATTTCCGGGGATTTTCTTTCGCAAGACATACGAGAGTGTATCTTCTTCATTTCGGACATAGCGGGTGAGGTTACGAATGATATGGTACTTCAAAATATCTTTCAACATTTTTGCATCGGGAAATAACCCAGAGAAAATAAAAGCATAAAAAGAGAAAATATAAATCTGTAAAGTGCGTAAAATCAATAACTTTCAGAGAATTTATATTTTCTCTTTCTCTCCGTTTTTTCTGCCTGTTTTCATATTTTTTTTGTATTTTTGTCCCCAGATTGTCCCCCGTAAGGGACACGAGGGACAAAATTCTGTCCCTCGGAGACAATAAATCACATTTCTCATTAAATAGGAACAGGCTATGACTAAAAAAACAACAATCCAAAAAGAACCTGTAAAGCTACGGGAAAAGAAGTTGGCAAACGGTAACGTGAGCTTGTATCTCGACATCTACAGGAATGGGAAACGCCAGAAAGAGTATTTGAAACTTTATCTAATCGATGCCACTACTCCACTGGAGCGTGAGCAGAACAGACAGACATTGGCAACCGCTCAGGCTATAAAATCCAAACGCCTCATTGAAATGCAGAACGGAGAGTATTCTTTCACTCGCCAATTTAAAGAAGATACTCCTTTTTTGGAATACTATCGGAAGATGGTTGAAGAAAGACACAAGAATCCAGAATCTGAGGGAAACTGGGGTAACTGGAGAAGCTGCTTGCGTTATCTCGAAATCTATTGTGATGAGAAAACCACATTCAAAGATATTACTCCGGAGTTTATAAACGGCTTCAAGGATTTTTTGAACAACGTGGAGAAAGACACTCACAAGCGAACCGGTCCACGTAGGGAAAGAGACGTGTTCCAAGGATTATCCCAAAATTCAAAGGTCTCTTATTTCAACAAGCTCCGTGCCTGCATCAATCAGGCTTACGATGAAAGAATCATTCCTGTAAATCCTTTGCGTGGAATCGAGGGATTCAAAGCCGCAGAAGTAAAGCGTGACTATCTGACTTTGGAAGAGGTAAAACAGTTGGCTGCTACTCCTTGCCGCTATCCTATTCTAAAAAGAGCTTTCCTCTTTTCATGCCTGACCGGACTTCGTAAAAGCGATATTCAGAAACTCACATGGAGCGAAGTTCAAAAATTTGGAGACTATACGCGAATCGTATTTAAGCAGAAAAAGACAGGCGGACAAGAGTATCTTGACATCTCCTCACAGGCAGAAAAATACCTTGGCGAAAGAGGTAACCCGGAAGATCCTGTCTTTACCGGATTTACATACGGAGCTTGGACTTCATTGGAATTACAGCGTTGGAGTATGGCTGCCAATATCAATAAGAATTTAACCTTCCACTGTGGGCGGCATACCTTCGCCGTGCTTATGCTTGACTTGGGTGCAGACATCTACACCGTATCAAAACTTTTAGGACACAAAGAACTGGCCACAACACAAATTTACGCGAAGGTGCTTGACAAAAACAAGCAGAATGCTGTATCGTTGATTCCTGACATTGATTAAATCCTGTGCTTATGACAAGACAAGAAACCGTTATAAAGATAACGAAGATTACCCGAATCGTAGGCGAAATGAAAAGCCAGCTGGATCTGGATGATGAAATAGAATTTGAAGCACTTGACTCTTCGTGGATGAATATCGGGAAATGGGCGGAAGAGATTTGTCAATATATGGAACAAGCCCCCTCTCCTCTTTTGGCCGACCTTATCGCAAACAACGAATTTACTACCCCGGTGGTAAACTATGTACAAAGCCACAGACAGGAAATCGATTCTGCATACGTCAAGATAGTGGACTGTTATGCGGAAAATATGCAATCTTTGCTGTCGCTTTGCGAAAGACAAGAAGAAGAGTTGAAAGGCGAATATAAAGATTTGATAGAGCCTTTGGCCAATGAACAGGTGGCTACATTATTACAAAGAGCCATACGTGCTGGTCTCTTGGATGAACACTATCAGCCGGAACCGCAAACAAAGCCGATACAACTGAAAGTAATCGCCTATGCCGTATCTACTATATGCAGGTTTCCCAACACATACGTCTATTTTGAAAAACAATGGAAAAGGGAAAACGGAAGGCGATTCAACACTTGTCGTGTTCCAAGGTACAATACCGAACTTTACGACACTGCAAAAGTTCTTTACCCGGAAGTTGACTTTAATGAATTTGAGCCTGTACACAAGACGGAAACTTTCTATACACCGCAAGATGAAGAAGATATAAAAGAGCTGTACCGGGACTTAATAAAATATAAATACATTGCTCCAGACACTGAAATTGAAACATTTGCCGGCATCTTAGACAAGGCAAAATTCTGTAAGCCTGTAGAATGGATGAAAACGCAACGGCAGTTATCTTTTTTCGTATATCAGGCTTTTTACAAATTCAACAAGAAGGACTTGTGGGTAAAGGGAGAATGTTGTTTCAGCATAAAAGGACATACCCCTCACAAAGGATGTTTCGTATCGGGCTACAGTTGGATTAAGCGAGCAGGATGGTTGGATCGGTATGATGCCAAATTAAAAGCTATTTGCGACAAATTCAATCACATCGAAAATACACCCGATGAAGAAGCCACAGATGAACGGCTTATCCATACGAGTAAAGTTGTATTCCATACTCCAAATAGCGAAAATGAGATACTTTCAATGTTCTCTGCACTGCTTGATGGCGGATATATTGCTGCCGATACGACATTTGCCGCATTCAAAGGGATTTTTGATGAAACAGTATTTGAACAACCGATAGTATGGATAAAGACCCAATCTCGACTTATGTACTTCGCTCATTTGGCCTTTAAACCACACAATCCCTATGATGTATGGGTGAAGTGCGTGAATTGTTTCCGTTTGCAAAACGGTAAAGCACCTAACAGAGAGAGTATGGATAGCAATTTCCGCTTTATCGTAAAAAAAGGATTATTGGAAACATACGACATCCGCTTAAAAACCATTGCAGACAACTATCTTAGCAGCAAGGAAAAAGATACAGCTTCCTCCATGGAGGTTAGCGTTAGTACTTAATACATTATTTTATGACAAAGAAATTATCTTTGCACCTCTCTCTTTTTGAAAAGAGCGATGCGCGGTTTTCAAGGAACACCAGCGCAGACCGGTAAAGAAGGGCTATTCCGGTTGGTTGGACAAGCCCAAGTATCTTACAAGGAAGAAGTCGTAACACGACAAAAAAGTTACAGGCGATATGTGCTTGACTTTATCCATTCAAAGCGGTTTCATGATGCAACAGACGCATGGAGCAAAAATGAACATCAAAAGAACTATCACACGGTAGTTGATCTTTTGAAAAACCACGAAAAGCTTGTCCGCAGGTATTTTGACCAAGAAACATTTGATGGCATCGGTGTCTCGATGCTTCTTGAGGATTTTTATACCGCTGACCTGCAGAATGCCATTACACCTATTGAACCCAACCAAATCAGTTCGGGTATTTCGGTATTGAGTGATTCCAATTTTTCTATAGAGCCATTGCTTGACAAACACACCCTTGACCTCATTGTGCAACTCGCCAATGAGGTCTGTTTGTTTAAGGAGGTCCTGAATGCTGACGATGTTGCCGGCCGTTATTCGAAAGACACCTTGCCGACCGTAACCTCTAAGAACAATACCAGGTTGGTATTGCTGTTGGACAAACTGGCTTCACATGATGTTATAAGCTATAATTGGCAGTCCGTAATTGCCAGGAAACGGCTTATCATCAGTTCTTCAGGAAAGAAACACCTGACCCAGCACGATATGTCGTCCACCCTCAATCGCATAAAAGACACGACCCCCAATGTCGCTGACAAGCAGTTTTTGGCAACCATAGACAAGTACATCGTTCTAATCAAAAGCAGAGAAGTGTAACAAAGGAATGACGGTTTGTTGAGAACCGTATTGAGAGTTGTGTTGATACTCAATAATCTCAAAATAATCAAGCAAATACACTTATCTACCTTTGCCCTCCGTAATCGATTACCCACGGAGGGCATACCTCCTATTGTCAAATTCAACAACATCAATCAATGAAACATCGAAGAACGGCAAATGAAAACAATATGCTCTCCAAGATGGAGAACATGATTTCCATGATGGCATCGGAGAAACCCTTTGAACGGCTCCAGACGTTGGAACAAAAGATTAACGAAGTGGATAAAATCCAAACCATCGAAAATTACATCATACAGTTGAAAGAACGTATTTGGGCTGTCAAAGAGGTGCTGACTACCGCTGAAGCCTCCGCTTATCTCGGTTTGTCCGAAAGCTATATCTACAAGCTCACTTCACTCAAACAAATACCGCATTACAAACCCAACGGCAAATTAGTGTATTTCAATCGAAAAGAACTTTGCGAATGGGCAATGAGAAATCAAGTACAAACAGTCGGACAACCAGCCACTATAACAGGAGAAAAAATATGAACAGAAAAGAAATAGATTTATTACTCTCTCGCATGGAGGGACTGAAATCGCTCCTTGAAGACAATTCCTTGGAAAACTTCCAGCAAGAAATATTGAGAGTTGAAAATTTCCTGAAACGATTCGGATCTTTGGACGAACTGCTAACCCATCTTGGGAATGTGGAGAAAATCGCTTATACGGCAAAAGATTTTCTCAATATAGACGAAGTGGCAGCGTATCTACAAGTGTCCAAAGGGTACGTTTATAAGCTGACCATGCTAAAAGAGCTTACCGTATATAAACCTAATGGGAAAAATATCTTCATTCTCAGAGACGACCTGAATCAATGGATAAAACGCAACCCTTCCTTCTCCAATAGCGAGATTGAAAGGCAAGCAAATATCATTGCTTATGCCTTGAATCAGAAGAATAAGAACAAAACAACAAAAGGAGGCCGAAAATAATGCAAGCAGATATGATGCAACCCAACAATTACCGGATTGACGAAGCAAAATACAAATCTTTACTGAAATATATCAGGCTGAGTGTTACCGAAAAGTATGAGTTTCCACAGGAAATCGTACAAATAGACGGCGTTACCATTGCCACGATAGGAAATTTCAGTGCTTCCACCGGTAAACCCAAAAGCAAAAAGACATTCAATGTCAGTGCCATTGTCGCATCGGCTCTCTCCGGAAAGGAAATTCTAAAGTACAAAGCAGAACTGCCATCTTGCAAGAATAGAATCCTATACATCGACACAGAACAAAGCAAGTGTCATTGCCACAAAGTACTTCATCGAATCCTTAAACTGGCAGGACTCCCTACCGACCAAGAAAACGACAATATCCAGTTTTTGGTTCTGCGAGAATACACTCCCGACCAAAGAAGAGACATTATACGATGGGCACTCCACGAAGAACAAAACATCGGACTCGTAATCATTGACGGCATCCGTGATTTGATCCATGACATAAACAGTCCCAGTGAATCTCTTGACATAATCAACGAACTGATGAGATGGTCAAGTTATTACGAGCTGCACATCCACACCGTGTTACATCTAAACAAAGGGGATGACAATACCAGAGGGCATATCGGAACAGAACTGAACAATAAGGCCGAGACTATCCTGCAAATATCAAAAAACAATGAAAATGGGAAAATCAGTGAGGTAAGGGCCATGCACATAAGAGACCGGGAATTTACACCTTTTGCTTTTGAAATCGGAGAAGACTCTCTCCCGCACTTGGTAAAAGAACACCAATTCAAAAAGAACAAAATGGACAGACTGACTTCCTATACGGATATGACCGAGCAGCAACACCGAACCGCCCTGGAATCAACCTTCGCAGAAAGTGCGGAATATGGCTATCAGTCTCTGCTTGATGCTCTAAAAAAAGGATACGAGAGCATTGGGTATTCACGAGGAAGAAACACACTGGTAAACTTGTGTAAATTTCTATTGGAACATCATGCCATTACAAAAAACGGCCGTACCTATTCCTATAACCCTTCATTCCACCTCTAACCGGTATGGTTTAGTTTGTGGGTATATATAAGTAAACCATACTAAAATGAATATCAACGAAGCAAAACAGATACGGCTTGTGGAATATCTACGGATAACCGGCCACCATCCAGTCAATATCAGGGGGTATCAGTATTGGTATCTCTCGCCGCTAAGGGAGGAACGCACCCCGTCTTTCAAAGTCAATGACAATCTCAACGAATGGTACGATTTTGGACTTTCTGCCGGTGGGGACATCATAGAACTTGGGAAATACCTCTATAAAACAAGCAATGTAAGTACGGTACTGCTGCGTATCAGCGAGAATGCCATTGGTGTGCCTGGACAACAGTTGCAGAGCCGAACCGTCCGACCCTGCCCTGTCGAAGATGAGATGGAGAATGTGGAAGTGGTGGATTTGAACCACTACGCCCTGCTGTCTTATCTGCGTTCAAGAGGCATAAATGAAGAAGTCGGCAGAACCTATTGTAAGGAGATACACTATGAACTGCGCAAACGGCACTATTTTGCCATAGCCTTTGAGAACATCAAGGGCGGTTACGAAGTCCGCAATCCTTATTATAAAGGATGTATCAAAGGCAAGGACATATCCGTCATCAGGTACAACAGGGATGTCATCCAAAGACACGTCTGCGTTTTTGAAGGGTTTGTGGATTTCCTCTCTTATCTAATGTTGCATAAAAAGGGAGATTACCACGTATGTGTTGACATCCCGACCGATTTTCTTGTAATGAACTCCATAAGCAACTTGAAAAAGTGTCTTCTGGAACTGGAGCAATATATTTTCATCCATTGTTATCTGGATAACGACCTCGCCGGGCAAAAGACCGTCGAGACCATTGCCGGACTTTACGGGATAAAGGTAATCGACCACTCCAAAAACTACTACAACTACAAAGACCTGAATGACTATCTGAGGGGAAAAAGGCGTTAGTCTTTGTCTTCCCTCTGATAGCATATCACAACCCATAGAAGGCTCTCCCTAACAAGGAGGGCTTTTCGTGTTTATATGCACTCGTCAAACGTCTGAAAATTCATTCAAAGTATGATATTTGAGTATGATTTTAGATTTTTACCCAAAAATGTTTAAGATTCTGCCTGATTTCTCAGATATTTTTCAGAGTATGAAAATATTGTATTTCCTTTACAGTCATATTTTAATCATATTCTAATTTCAGACTATAAAAATATGAAAGCATACTTCATTTTCGTCCTTGTGCTGACCGTAGCATACATCGTATATTATGCGGTAATGATAACCAAAGACCTTCACGGAAACGGTGAAAAGAAGAAATCCGAGGAAGAAGAGTTCGACGTGAGCGAATTTGATGCGGAAGAAAGTGTCAGCGTGGTGGAGAACGACAAGGGGTTCAATGTCGGGGACAACGAGTATGAGACACACTACGTTGATGAAACGCAGTCTGTGTCGGACGATAAAGAACCGGAGAGCGAAAAGCACAAGCAGGATGTGGTTGAAGCAATCAACCACAGGATTGAGGAAAAAATGGAAGAGACACATGCCACTTTCTCCAACCCTTACAATTCCGCAGAGCTATACAAATTGATGATGGGAAAAGGTCTTGGCAACTCCCCATCCAACGGAGGTGTAACCATAAAACCGGCAATAGACGAACTATGACAGGATGGAACATCAAAAAAGCAATAACTCCAATCTTCATGCTGCTGCCTTGTGCGGTCTTCGCAAAGAGCGGCAGCGTGAATTACTCTTGGGGCGCAGACGCATTGGCTTCGATGCACGACTTTGTCGTAACGATGATGATGTACGTCCAGTATATCATTTATGCGGTTGCAGGAGGTTTTGCGGTCATAGCCGCATTCCAGATATACATCAAGATGAACACGGGCGAAGACGGAATCACCAAGCATATCCTCACGCTGGTAGGAGCCTGCCTCTTCATTATCGGGGCATCCATCGTATTTCCGGCATTCTTCGGCTACCGAATTTAGAGAATCACGAGTGTAAAACAATAATTAAAGTCCAATTAAAACGAAACAAGCATGTTTGAAAAAGCAAAACGATTCGCAAAGAAGATTGCGACCTCCAAGAAAGCGCAGATGACCTGCCTGATGATGGTGTGTGGTGTAACCGCAATGATGGCACAGACCACCGCAGGAGACTATTCGGCCGGTACAGCGGCATTGACCCAAGTGAGCGAGGAAATCGCCAAGTATGTTCCCATTGTGGTAAAACTGTGCTACGCCATTGCCGGTGTGGTTGCCGTAGTGGGTGCAATCTCGGTTTACATCGCGATGAACAACGAGGAGCAGGATGTCAAGAAGAAGATCATGATGGTGGTCGGAGCCTGTATCTTCCTCATCGCGGCAGCCCAGGCACTTCCTCTGTTCTTCGGTCTCTCTTAAAGCACAGGCGGTATGGACGGCAGAGAGGAACACTATCCCGATTATCCATTGTTCAAGGGGCTTCAACGTCCCCTTGAATTTATGGGTATTCAGGGACGATACATCTATTGGGCGGCAGCTACGATAGGCATTGCCATAGTCGGCTTTATCATAGCCTACTGTCTGGCAGGATTCGTTCTCGCACTGATTGTACTGGCAGTTACCGTAACAAGCGGTGCCGGACTGATTCTGTTCAAGCAGCGCAAGGGGCTGCACAGCAAACGACAGGAACGAGGAGTGTTCATCTATGCCTATTCCAAGAAAATGTAACAGAAAACCATTTGACCATGAATAGATATATTGAATGTTGAACGTGGGTAGGCTTGTCCTTTGATTAGGTCAGCCTGCCCTTAATTGTAAATAACCGAATGATTACATACATCTTCCTGATTTTTATTGCCATTTGCGCAGGCATGGCCATTTCGGTCTATGCCTTTGGCACGGGAGGCAAACGGAAGCGGATATTCCAGGACATCTATTTCTCCGTGGAAAATGCAGACGGTATCGGTGTGATATATACCAAGACAGGCGAATATTCCGCTGTGCTGAAAGTGGAGAATCCGGTGCAGAAGTATTGTGCCAACATCGATGCCTATTACGAGTTCACCCAACTCTTTACCGCCATAGCACAGACATTGGGAGAAGGATACGCCCTACACAAGCAGGACATTTTTGTAAAAAAGAGCTTTGAGGGAATGAACGGTGAGGAACGTGAATTTCTCTCTTCATCCTATTTCCGTTACTTCAACGGCAGACCATACACCGACAGCGAATGTTATCTGACCATCACTCAGGAATCCAAGAAGAGCAGCCTGTTTTCATACGACAGCAAGAAATGGCGTGATTTCCTCGTGAAGATACGCAAGGTGCATGACCAGTTGCGTGATGCAGGTGTTCAGATAAAGTTTCTGGGCAAACAGGAAGTCAGCGACTATGCAGACCGCTACTTCGCCATGAATTTCAGAGACAAGGTAGTCTCCATGACCAATTTCAAAGTGGATGACGAATGTATCTCCATGGGCGACAGGCGTTGCAAGGTATATAGCCTTGTGGATGTGGATAGCGTAAGCCTGCCTTCCGTCATCCGTCCTTACATGAATGTGGAAGTCAACAACAGCAGTATGCCAATGGATTTGGTATCTGCGGTATCATCCATACCCAACGCCGAAGCCGTGGTGTATAACCAGATGATATTCATTCCCAACCAAAAGAGAGAGTTGGCCTTGCTTGACAAAAAGAAAAACCGCCATGCGAGTATGCCCAATCCCGGCAACCAGATGGCAGTCGAGGACATCAAGCGTGTGCAGGAAGTGGTGGCACGAGAGAGCAAGCAATTGGTATATACCCACTACAACCTTGTGGTAGCCATATCCGCAAAGACCGACATCCACAAATGCACGAACCATCTGGAGAACAGTTTTTCGAGGATGGGTATCCACATATCCAAGAGAGCCTATAACCAGTTGGAGCTGTTCGTCAATTCCTTTCCCGGCAACTGTTACGGCATGAATCCGGAGTATGACCGTTTCCTCACTTTAGGAGATGCGGCCACCTGTCTGATGTACAAGGAGCGCATCCTGCATAGCGAGAAGACACCTTTGAAAATCTATTATACGGACAGGCAGGGTGTACCTGTGGCTATCGACATCACAGGAAAAGAGGGCGCGGAAAAACTGACCGACAACAGCAATTTTTTCTGTTTGGGGCCTTCGGGAAGCGGCAAGAGTTTCCACATGAACAGCGTGGTGCGCCAGCTTCACGAGCAAGGGACTGATGTGGTCATGGTAGATACCGGTAACTCATACGAGGGATTGTGTGAATACGTGGGAGGCAAATACATCTCCTACACGGAGGAACGCCCCATTACCATGAATCCGTTCCGCATCAACCGACAGGAACTGAACGTGGAGAAGACCGGTTTTCTGAAAAACCTTGTCCTGCTGATTTGGAAAGGAAGCCAAGGGACTGTCACCAAGACAGAAGACAGACTGATAGAACAGGTCATCACAGAGTATTATGACACCTACTTCAACAAGTTTAACGGCTTTACACCGCCCCAAAGGGAGGATTTGCGCAAAAGTCTCCTGATTGACGAGCGCAACAAAGGCGGCAACCGTTCCGAAAACGAAGCGGAACTGAACGCACGGATAGAAAAGGTTATCGACGAGATAGAGCGAAGAAGAAAGGAACTGAAAGTGGAATCATTGTCATTCAACACATTCTATGAGTTCTCCGTACAACGCATCCCCGACATCTGCAACGAGAACAGCATTTTGGGGATAGACTTCTCTACCTACCGCTATATGATGAAAGACTTCTACCGGGGCGGCAATCACGAAAAGACCCTGAACGAGAATATGGACAGTTCGCTGTTTGACGAGACCTTCATCGTCTTCGAAATCGATTCCATAAAAGATGACCCGCTCCTGTTCCCCTTGGTGACGCTCATCATCATGGACGTGTTCTTGCAGAAGATGCGCATCAAGAAGAACCGCAAGGTCTTGGTCATTGAAGAGGCATGGAAAGCCATCGCTTCCCCACTTATGGCGGAATACATCAAGTTTATGTACAAGACCGCCCGAAAGTTCTGGGCAAGCGTGGGTGTGGTGACACAGGAAATCCAGGATATCATCGGCTCTGAAATCGTAAAGGAAGCCATCATCAACAACTCCGATGTGGTGATGCTGCTTGACCAAAGCAAATTCCGTGAACGCTTCGACACCATCAAGGCGATACTCGGACTGACCGATGTGGACTGCAAGAAAATATTCACCATCAACCGATTAGAAAATAAAGAAGGACGTTCATTCTTCCGTGAGGTCTTTATCCGCCGTGGCACAACCAGCGGAGTCTATGGTGTGGAAGAGCCGCATGAATGCTATATGACCTACACCACGGAACGAGCGGAGAAAGAAGCGTTGAAACTCTACAAGACAGAGCTACAATGCAGCCACAAGGAAGCTATCGAGCGGTATTGTGCCGATTGGGATGCTTCCGGGATAGGCAAATCCCTGCCGTTCGCCCAAAAAGTGAACGCTGCCGGGAAAGTATTGAATCTTCATCAGCCAAAGACAAAACAACAATGAAACGGTTCGCTCTCATAATAATGACAATAGCCACGATTTTCGTCCAACAGGCCCACGCCCAGTATTACAGCGTGAACTTCGATGCGAAAACCGTGGCCGCAATGGTTGCAGCCTACGGTACAGGAACTGTTGCCGAGGCATATTATGACGAGCAGGTACAAGCCATCCTGAAACACTATAAGGCTTCGGAAGTGGCAACAGCCGGTATATTCGCAAGCAAATTCCTGGAGCGCAGAGCACTCACAGATTTGGGCATCTGGAGCAGCACCACGGAAAATTATTACTATCGGAGAATCTATCATTTAGTGGCACACAAGATTATCCCCAAGACATGGATTGTCGCCAAGCTGATGCTCCGTTCCCCTCAGACAGCCCTTCATTGGGGCAGCTATCTGATGAAGGTGTGTGATGATACCAAAGCCCTCTGTATGCAGTTCGAGAGCATTGTCACCAACAGCACCTTGTCATTTTCTGACATCGCCTTTTTGGAGTTCAACGAAGAGATAGCCGCTATTTTGAAACTCTCGAAAATCGGCAATGTGGATTGGAAACGCCTCTTTGACGACCTATCCAAAGTTCCGGGCAATTTCACGAAAGAGAACCTAAAAGCCGATTTGGACAAACTCTACCAAATAGGAGCCGGTCTTGCCACTTCGGGTATCACCAACATCGGTAACGCCCTTTTGCAGCAAAACTCTTTCCATGAGCTGATGAACGGCAAGGTCAGCAAGGCCATTGACATCTACGAGCATTACAGCGGTCTCTTCGAGCAGTTGGAAAACAATGCAGGACAGACCATACTTGGTATCGTGGGCGGTCCGGACAATGTGGCAGGATTGTTCAAGTTCAGTGATTACAACCTCACTTCGTGGATTACCGATTATTTAGATGAGACTTCGGGCAGCTATTATACCCAGCGGTGGTATATCGCCAGACGTGACCGTGGCAGCGTGCCGCTTTGTGACTATGTGCCTCCGACCGATGACAAGAGCATTCTTGAAGGTGGCGAATGGACCCGCTTCAAGACAAGCGATCCGAATTTCTATCCCAATGCCTCGCAACGGGAACAGGCCCTTTCCAATTCGGAGCGTTATGCAGGATGGTCAAGAAACAGGGTGCAACAGCTCAACAATGCCAATGACGGATTCAATTACGCCATCAATTATTATCAGCACAGTTACGTCATCAAAAAAGGAAAGAAGCAGACCAAGAAAGCATACGCCTACGAAATCCACGTCACGAAAAGTTGGGACAACGAGGAAGTCGTTTACGAGGATCTGTTTGACTCCTACTCCATGGACTTGAACACTTTCAAGGCACAACTAAATGCACTTTTGTCAGAGTTCAACGAGAACGAAGACGGGTATGTCTATTATATCGCGTCCGACAGCCGGAACTATTATCAGGCAACCAACGAAGAGAAGCTGAAAGGCTGTGAGACGGTAACAATCAGTGTGACCTGTTCGGATGGAGCGACACTTGGGCAGGGAACGACCCAGTACAAGTGCCGTAAATGCGGAAAGTCGCTTAACGCCCATTCTAAAGAGTGTGCGATGAAGACCACAGCCGAGAGCGAAGAACTTGACTTGTCGGAACTGGACGCTCTACAACGAGAAGCGGACAACAAAGTCTATTCGCTCCAATCTCAAATATCGGCATTGGAGAAAGAAAATGAATCCCTTATCAAACAGATAGCAAATGCCAGTGTGGAGGATGCTGTCTCACTCCGTCAGAAATACAATGAGAACAAGGCGGAAATAGAGAGGCTGAAGCCGGAGCTTGCCACCTGGCAGCAAAAACAGGCTGAAATCGCACAGGCGAAAGAAGAATCAAAAAACGACAATGATGTGGCGACCGATGACTACTACCGCATCCCGGCAATCATGCAGGACTGCAAGACGGCTTACAACATCACTTGGCAGGATAACGGCTCTTGGAACGGCTACACTTTTATCAGAAAAGGGACGATATCCAATATCAACGGTATCATCACGTTAAGGGCAACACTGAAAATCGCACGCAAACCGAAATATTTTCTAGGTATCAAGATACACAGAGCCATCCTGCAAATCTCGTGGGACTTGACCACGGAATATTCCGATACCCACGTGGTGGAAATAATGACACTCGATCCCGGCATGAACGAAAAGGAGAAGGCGAAGTTAGTCAACGACCGTATAGCCGAGATTGCGAAAGAATATCCGAAATGCAAGATAACTACGGAATATGCACGGACAGCCCCACAGGATGACACGAAAACCAACGACATGTACCATCTACTTTGGTCGAGCGACCGTCTTGAGATTGCCCGTGAAGTGGATTCCCGGCTTACGAAGATTTATGCGGACTTGGTATCGTTGGAAAAGATGATGCACTACAAGCGCAGTATCATCGACGTGCTGAAGGATGTGCTGCCACCAATCAATGACGAACAGGGGCGCAGGCTGTCTCTTGTGGAAGAATGCCACGACCGGTGGATGGAGATCGTAAGAAACAAAAAGATCAAGGAGGGCAAGCGATGAACACAGGCAAGACATACATATTAGGATTGATACTCATGCTGCTTGTCCCTTTGTCCGCAAAGGCTCAGTGGAGTTTTGATGTAGGAACGGTAGAAGCCTACATCAACGACCATAAGCAACAGCGCAGCCTGTTGCTGGCCCGCTCCACATTGGAACACAGCAACAAACTCCTGCACGAATACAGCTGTAAGGAGACTGTCGGTTACAAGGAGTTGAACGTGGATTTGGATAAATACACCAGAGCCTTCGATGTGATTGACGTGATGTACCAGTCGCTACGCACGGCGTTGAATGTCCATTCCACCTATCAGGGAGTCAGTGACAGAATCTCTGACTACAAGGCGATGCTTGAAGATTTCAACGAAAAAGTCATCAAACGGAAGCACATTGAGTTGGCAGATACGCTGATACTCTCCATCAATGCCAGAGCCATACGGATGATAGCCCAGGAAGGCGAATACCTCTACAAGTCCGTGAGCGATTTGGTATTGTACGCCACAGGAGCGGCAGTCTGTTCCACTTCGGACTTGCTGATGGTGCTGAACAGCATCAACCATTCTTTAGACACTATCGAAAGACATCTGAACAGGGCCTACTTCGAGACGTGGCGGTACATACAAGTCCGTATCGGCTATTGGAAAGAGAAAGTCTATCGCACCAAAAGCAAACGGGAACTTATAGACGATGCTTTCGGCAGGTGGAGGCAATCAGGAAAACTGGATTATTGACAACGAAAAAACAGAGAAATATATGAAATGGATATTGACAACAGTAATGATGATGG
This sequence comes from Bacteroides sp. MSK.18.37, assembly GCF_019129155.2. Lineage (NCBI taxonomy): Bacteria > Pseudomonadati > Bacteroidota > Bacteroidia > Bacteroidales > Bacteroidaceae > Bacteroides > Bacteroides sp. MSK.18.37. Next base: position 443,072 of record NZ_JAHOIB020000001.1, read on the forward strand.
CTGTGACAATCGGAGCGAAAGCCCAATATGTCACTTACAACCACGATTCTCCCAAGATGAATCAGATTACAGTGGGAGAAACCGGAGTCGGTGCTCTCAAACCTGAACTTTATTACACGTTGCTGCACAACAAATACAAGAAAACGGCAGCAGTAAAGAACAAGCTCGCATTCCGCACGACGGCAGGTGTGGCGTCCTATCAACAGGTGGACGAGGCAGAAGCCATTGACTCCGCACTGACCAGCCGGGCCAAGATTGAAGCCTTGAATGTGGCAGACCGACAGGTGGATCTTGCCTGGCTTGCGGAAAAGGACAAGGTAGAATCCCAGATGCGGCAGTTTCAGAAGAACATAGACCGCATATTGCTGACAGGCGGCTTACCAAAAGAGAAAGAACGTTGGAGCGACTACTACCAGGTATATCAATGCGCCATCAAAGCGACAAAGGATGCCTATATGCCCAATGCAGAGCGAAAGCGACAATATCTGCAAATCTATGCCGATGTCTCCAAGCAGAATGATGTGCTGGTCAAATACCTCGTCCAGTTGAGCAACCGCAATGCCACGAAAAATCTCCTTTCGGCAAGCAACAACCGCTCGATAGACAAGAGAAGCATCATCAGCAATGCCATGAGCCGCTGGAATGAATCCCGGTCGGCAGTACGAGGGTCGCAAGGCGATGGCGGAAGCGATGACGGAAACGGTAATGAGAGTGTAAACAGATAATAATAGTATGATAAACAAACAGACAAATGGCAAGCGGAGATATACTTTCAGACTTCGGCATCAATCTGCTTGAAGAAGAGATAGATGACGTGATTTTTCAGACCAACGAGTTCCTGACGGATGCCACGTTTACAGGTTCACAGGGGCCGTTTTGGTGGATATTGCAGATGTGTATGGCACTCGCAGCCCTGTTCGCCATTATTATGGCGGCAGGCATGGCGTATAAGATGATGGTCAAGAACGAGCCGCTGGATATTATGAAGCTGTTCAAGCCGTTGGCGATTTCCATCATTCTCTGTTGGTGGTACCCACCGGCAGACACAGGCATGGTAAACAGCGGCAGCAACTGGTGTGTGTTGGACTTTCTGTCCTATATCCCGAACTGCATCGGTTCTTATACGCACGACCTGTATCAGGCAGAAGCCACACATATTGAGGATAAATTCCAGGAGGTGCAACAACTCATTTTTGCGAGAGACACGATGTACACCAGTCTGCAAGCACAGGCAGATGTGGCGCACAGTGGCACTTCCGACCCCAACCTGATAGAAGCCACCATGGAACAGACAGGTGTGGACGAAGTGACCAATATGGAGAAAGATGCAGCCAAACTATGGTTCACCTCTCTCACATCGGGAATCATGGTAGGAATAGATAAAATCGTGATGCTCATAGCCTTAATTGTTTTTAGAATCGGTTGGTGGGCAACAATTTACTGCCAGCAAATCCTGCTCGGAATGCTGACGATATTCGGTCCGATACAGTGGGCGTTCTCGCTATTGCCCAAGTGGGAAGGAGCCTGGGCAAAGTGGCTGACAAGGTATCTGACAGTACATTTTTATGGTGCGATGCTCTACTTCGTCGGGTTTTATGTGCTGTTGCTTTTCGACATCGTGCTTTGCATACAGGTAGAGAACCTGACGGCAATCACGGTAAGTGAGCAGACAATGGCAGCTTACCTGCAAAACTCCTTTTTCTCGGCAGGCTACCTTATGGCAGCAAGTATCGTGGCATTGAAATGCCTGAACCTTGTTCCGGACTTGGCCGCCTGGATGATACCGGAGGGCGATACCGCATTCTCAACCCGAAACTTCGGTGAGGGTGTGGCGCAGCAGGCAAAGATGACAGCGACAGGTGCAATCGGCACATTGACAAGATAAGATTAACAAACAATTAAACAGAATAAAGAAATGGAATTACAAAAGAAATTTGACAAATGGCTGGAGGACGAAAAGTTTGTGACCTTTGCCAACAAGCGTTTGAAAGACGAGATTTTACACGTACCAGAAAACCATCTTCTTGACCCTAAACATGAAGAGTTGGAAGAGGGCTTTGAGAATTACGACTGTTATGCAGCTCCTTTGGCGACATACCTGACCTACTGTTTGCAACTGGCCAAATGCAGCAGGAATGCCAAGAAACGCAAACGAGGCATTTGGTGGGTGTATGTACAAGTCCATATACTGGGATTCTACACCAAAGTATTCGCTTGTGAGTTTGAAAATCTGGTCAGGATGGTTAATGAAGAGATTATGCTCATACTCCACAGTGAATATACCCAAAGTTTAAGAATACAAAGACAGTAAGGTATGGTTATCAAGAATCTGGAAAATAAAATCAAACTGGTCGGCATCATCTGTTCGCTCTTCCTTGCCGGCTGCATCATCATCAGCATGGGCAGTATCTGGACGGCAAGGACGATGGTTGCAGATGCACAACAGAAAGTATATGTATTGGACGGCAACGTGCCTATACTGGTCAACCGCACCACCATGGAAGAAACCCTCGATGTGGAAGCCAAGAGTCATGTAGAGATGTTCCACCACTTCTTCTTTACGCTTCCACCCGATGACAAATATATCCATTACACAATGAACAAGGCGATGTATTTAGTGGATGAGACCGGATTGGCACAGTACAATACGCTCAAAGAGAAAGGCTTTTACTCCAACATCTTAGGAACGAGTGCCGTCTTTTCAATCTATTGCGACAGCATTGCCTTTGACAAGGGGAAAATGGAGTTCACCTACTATGGCCGTCAGCGTATCGAGCGCAGGAGCAATATCCTGATGCGTGAATTAGTGACGGCAGGACAGCTCAAACGAGTGCCCCGAACAGAGAACAATCCGCATGGGTTGTTGATCGTGAACTGGCGCACCCTTCTCAATAAAGACATCGAACAGAAAACGAAAACAACTTATTAAAACGTACAGTTATGAACATCAAAGGATTCCGCAGGATGCTGGTCGGCGAGAAAATACCAGACAAGAACGATCCTCAATATAAAGAGCGGTATGAACGCGATGTGAATGCAGGGCGCAAGTTCGCCAAGGCGACACGCATAGACAAAATGGCGGCAAAGATACAGGAGTTTGCCAACAGGAACAAGATCCTGTTCTTGGTCATGGTATTCGGCTTTGTCATCGGCACATTCACATTCAACATCTACCGTTTGGCAAAAGCCTACCACCACGGACAGGAAACGAGAAGTGCCACGGAAGTACAGGACAGCCTGCTCAGGAAACGGCACAAGGATTTGGTAACACCCATAGTAGAACCCCGACAATCAGAACAGCGATGAAGAATATATTTGAGAAAATCAATTTCAAGCAGCCGAAGTATATGCTTCCTGCCATTCTGTACATACCGTTGCTGGCCGCCTCGTATTTCATTTTCGACCTGTTCAATACGGGGAAAGCGGAGATACCCGACAAAAGCCTCCAGACAACGGAGTTCCTGAACCCCGACCTGCCCGATGCCACGATTAAGGGCGGAGACGGAATCGGAAGCAAATATGAGAACATGGCAAAATCGTGGGGAAAGATAGCCGATTACACGGCGGTTGACAATATAGAACGAGAAGAACCCGATGATGACAAAGAAAAATACGAGTCACAGTACAGCCAGGACGAAGTCGCCCTCTTGGGCGAACTGGAACAGCAGAAAGCGTTGGCCGCAGAAGCAGCCGAAGCCGGAACGAGAGAACAGGAAGCCCTCAAGGAGTTGGAACGTGCCCTTGCTGAAGCAAGGCTGAAAGCGCAGGAGCAGGTTGCCCCGATTATGGAAGACAGCCTTGAAGAGCAAGCCGACACCCCTGTTGCCGTCAGCGGAACCATCGAGGAAGACAGTCGTGCCGTAAGTGCACCATCCGATACCGAGAAGCCGGGTGAAATGGTCAAGAAGGTCAAAGTACCTTCCGATTATTTCAACACCATTGCCCACAACGAACACGAACCGAACCTTATCAAGGCAATCATTGACGAAAATGTCAAAGCCGTGGAAGGCAGCCGTGTAAGGCTTCGTCTGTTGGATGATGTGGAGATAAACGAGACGGTCGTCAAGAACGGGTCCTACCTCTATGCCATTATGAGCGGTTTTTCCTCGCAAAGGGTAAAAGGGACTATCAGCAGTGTGCTTGTGAACGATGAAATCATCAAGGTCAGCCTTTCCCTTTACGACACCGACGGACTGGAGGGATTGTATGTGCCGTCCAGTTCCTTCCGGGAAACCGCAAAGGATGTGGCCAGCGGAGCGTTCAACAGCAATATGAGCATGAACACCGGTGGTAACGGGAACAGTCTGACACAATGGGGTATGCAGGCTATTCAGGATGCCTACCAGAAGACCAGCAACGCCATCAGCAAGAACATCAAGAAGAACAAGGTCAATCTGAAATACGGCACGTTTGTCTATATCATCAACAGCCAGGAGAAAAAATAATACAGAGTAAATAATCCATTCAAAGATTCAGAAATATGAAAATCATCAAAAATATCTGTACCGGAATTGCGGCAGTGTTCTCGATTCTGCCGACTTTCGCCCAGCAGACCTACGAGGAATTGGAGCAGCTGACCGTCAACGAGCAGGTGACGACCGTCATCACCGCTTCCGAACCCATACGTTTCGTGGATATTTCCACGGACAAGGTGATTGGAGACCAGCCTATAAACAACACCATTCGTCTGAAGCCCAAAGAGACCGGGCATGAAGACGGAGAAGTGCTTGCCATCGTCACCATTGTCACGGAACGTTACCGTACCCAATACGCGCTGCTCTATACCACAAGAATGCAGGAAGCCGTAACGGACAAGGAGATAGAGTTCCAGGAACGGAATGCCTACAACAATCCGACAGTCAGCATGTCTGTGTCGGACATGAGCCGATACGCCAGACGAATATGGAACTCTCCTGCAAAGTACCGGAATGTGAGCAACAGGAAACACCGCATGAATATGAGACTGAACAACATCTATGCGGTCGGAGATTACTTTTTTATTGACTTCTCCATTGAGAACAAGACAAACATCCGTTTTGACATTGACGAGATCCGGGTAAAACTCGCTGACAAGAAAGTTTCCAAAGCGACAAATGCCCAAATCATAGAATTGACTCCGGCATTGGTTCTTGAGCAGGCGAAATCATTCCGTCACGGCTATCGCAATGTGATTGTGGTCAAGAAGATGACCTTCCCAAACGACAAGGTGCTTACCATTGAGATGACAGAGAAACAGATAAGCGGCAGGAACATACGTCTGAATATCGACTATGAGGATGTGCTTTCAGCCGATTCGTTTAATGCCGTATTGTTAGAGGAGGAATGAGCATGAGAAGAATTGTATCGGTATCGGTGGCAATCGTTGTATTTGCCATCACCGTCAAGGCACAAAATAACAGCGACCGGCTTTCTTTAGGTGTAGGTTGCCTATACCAAAATGGTCTGGATCTTACCCTCTCCTACGAGCACGAGGGCAAATACCACCATGCTTGGGAGTTTTTCGCCAACGCTTACATCAAGTGGGCCGAATGCGCCTCCTGCAAGCATATCTGTCCCGAATCATTCTGGAAGAATTACCACAGCTATGGGTTCGGTGTCGCCTACAAGCCTTGTGTGGTACGTGGGCGCAATCATTACGGCAATGTCCGTATCGGTGCGTCGGCAGGAAGTGATACCCATCGTTTCTTGGGAGGTATCCACCTCGGATATGAGCACAATTATGTATTGCGTGGTGGCTGGCAGTTGTTCTGCCAGGTCAAGACCGATTTGATGATAAAAGGCGAAGACCTGTTCCGCACAGGCATTGTCTTAGGTGTAAAATTACCATTAAACTAAAGGAAAGATGAAAAAGAAGATATACAACAAAATAAGCAGACTGGTCGGGATGTTGGCCATCACCGCTTTATTCATGGCTTGTGACGAACACCGGGATTTTCCGGACACGGCAATGAAGCCCTGTCATATCCTATGCACGGACGGAAAAGTATTGTCGGTATCGGACTTCAGGAAATCCGAAAAAAAGCCCATTGCCGTGGTGTTCCATATCAATCACGATGAGAACACCGAGGGTAACGGCTATGCCGTCTATCTGTGGGATTTGGAGCCATTGGCTTTTGCCGACAGCATTGGCGTAAAGCAAAACACCTCCGCCGACATCACCGCACTGGACGGATTTGAAAACACTTTCGCCCTATTGGACGCGAGAGAAACATCCTCGCCACTGGCAGAGAAAGTTTTTGATATGTGGAGATACGGCCAATCCGCCTATGTCCCATCGGTGGCACAGATGCGCTTGCTTTATCATGCCAAGGAGCAAATCAATCCTATTATCAAGATGTGCGGTGGAGACACCATTTCCGTTGAAGCCGATGATTGCTGGTACTGGACAAGTACGGAGGTCAATGAACAACAGACCGCCAAAGCATGGCTCTATTCTATGGGAAGCGGAACGATTCACGATACGCCCAAAATACAGGCTCATAAATCAAGGGCAATCATCACATTGAGAGATTGAAAACCAGATTATTAAAGGAATTAGCGAATAACAGCTATGGAAGAAAGTAAAGAATTACAAGGCTTTTACAAGATATTCCGCTCGGTCATCTATATCTCCATCCTAATGGAGTTCTTCGAGTATGCCATCGACCCTGCCATGCTTGACCATTGGGGAGGCATCCTCTGCGACATACACGGACGCATCAAACGGTGGGTGATATACAATGACGGAAATCTTGCGTACAGCAAACTTGCCACGTTCCTGCTTATCTGCATCACCTGTATAGGCACGAGGAACAAGAAGAAACTGGAATTCAATGGCCGCAAGCAAGTCCTCTATCCTATCATAGCAGGTATAGGGCTGATTGTGCTTTCCGTATGGCTGTACGGTTATCCGATGGAAACAAGGCTTTATTCCTTGCGCCTGAACATCTGGCTCTATATGATTGCCTCCGTGGTCGGCGTGATACTGGTTCACATCGCCCTTGACAATATCTCCAAATTCCTCAAAGAGGGTTTGCTCAAAGACCGCTTCAACTTTGAGAATGAAAGTTTCGAGCAATGCCGGGAGTTACAGGAAAACAAATACTCGGTCAATATCCCCATGCGCTATTATTACAAGGGCAAGTTCCGTAAAGGCTGGGTGAACATCAACAACCCTTTCCGAGGCACTTGGGTGGTCGGTACACCGGGCAGTGGTAAGACTTTTTCCATCATAGAACCGTTTATCCGGCAGCACTCTGCAAAGGGCTTTGCCTTAGTAGTTTACGACTACAAATTTCCGACATTGGCTACCAAATTGTACTATCATTACAAGAAGAACCAGAAGCTCGGAAAACTGCCCAAGGGGTGCAAATTCAACATCATCAACTTCGTGGATGTGGAATACAGCCGCAGGGTAAATCCTATCCAGCTGAAATACATCAACAACCTAGCTGCCGCATCCGAAACCGCAGAAACCCTGCTTGAGTCCTTGCAGAAAGGCAAGAAAGAAGGAGGCGGTGGCAGCGACCAGTTCTTCCAGACCTCCGCTGTCAACTTCCTGGCAGCCTGTATCTATTTCTTCTGCAATTGGGGCAAAGAGCCCTTCGACAAGGACGGTAATATGCTCACGGCTGAAAAAGTACAGGACAAACAGACCAAGAGGATGATACCCACCGGGCGAGTATTCAATTCCGCAAGCGAGGAAGTAGAGCCGGCCTACTGGCTCGGAAAGTATTCCGATATGCCTCATATCCTTTCGTTCCTTAACGAGAGCTATCAGACCATCTTTGAGGTGTTGGAGACCGACAACGAGGTGACGCCGTTGCTCGGTCCGTTCCAGACCGCCTTGAAGAACAAGGCAATGGAACAGTTGGAAGGTATGATCGGTACGTTGCGTGTCTATACCTCGCGTTTGGCGACCAAAGAGAGTTATTGGATATTCCACAAGGACGGTGATGACTTCGACTTGAAAGTTTCTGACCCCAAGAATCCCTCATACCTGCTTATTGCCAATGACCCGGAAATGGAGAGCATCATCGGTGCGCTGAACGCCCTTATCCTCAATCGTCTTGTTACAAGAGTAAACACCGGACAGGGCAAGAATATCCCGGTAAGCATCATCGTGGATGAGTTGCCTACTCTGTATTTCCACAAGATTGACCGCCTTATCGGTACGGCACGAAGCAACAAGGTGTCGGTAGCGTTGGGATTTCAGGAGTTGCCGCAGCTCGAAGCGGACTATGGAAAGGTAGGTATGCAGAAGATTATCACCACTGTCGGCAATGTGGTCAGCGGTTCTGCCCGTTCCAAAGAGACCTTGGAATGGTTATCATCCGACATCTTCGGTAAGGTAGTACAACTCAAAAAGGGTGTAACTATCGACCGGGACAAAACCTCCATCAACCTCAATGAGAATATGGATAGCCTTGTTCCGGCATCCAAAATCTCCGATATGCCTACCGGCTGGATATGCGGTCAGACTGCACGTGACTTTGTGCAGACAAAAACAGGAAGCGGTGGAAGCATGAACATTCAGGAAAGCGAGGAGTTCAAGACCTCCAAGTTCTACTGCAAGACGGATTTCGACATGAAGGAGATAAAAAAGGAAGAAGCCGGCTATGTACCGCTTCCTAAGTTCTATACCTTCAAATCAAGGGATGAACGGGAACGCATCCTTTACAAGAACTTCGTACAGGTTGGAGAGGATGTAAAAGAAATGATACAAGAGATTCAGAAATATAAAGTCAAATAAATATGTAATCACATGGCATCAATAAAATTAAAGTTTAGAGTGTCCTCTCTCCCAGAGAAAGAGGGCACTTTGTATTTTCAAGTTATCCACGAAAGAGTGGTAAAACAAATAGGAACATCTTATAGGATATATGAATCCGAGTGGGATGAACATCGTTGTGATATTGTCATGCAATCGCTTATTGCTCCGAACCGACTGAAAGCTATCAAATCTGTTCGAGAGAAAATTGCATGGGAGAAAAACAGATTGAATAAAATCATTGAGCAATTTAAGAATAAAGGAAGATGTTTTTCGGTAGATGAAATCATACGAGAATATAATGCCCAATCTTCTAATAAAACGACAGTTTTTGAATATCTCAAAATTCAAATAGAGAAATTAAAAAGTACAGGAAAAGAACGGACAAGTGAGACATACAAGCAGATGCTTCTTAGCTTTATGAAGTTTAGGAATGGAGAAGATTTGTTTTTTGACATAATTGACGAGGCTTTGATTTGTCAATATGAAAGTCATATGCGCATATTCGGTTTATGCCGAAATACGACCTCTTTCTATTTAAGGGTTTTCCGCAGTGTCTATAATCGTGCGGTAGATGATGGACTTACAGAACAGACCAATCCTTTCAAACGGGTTTATACCGGAGTAGACAAGACTTCAAAACGTGCTATTAGTTTGAAAGAAATAAAAAAGATTAAAGATTTGGATTTGAGCAGTACCCCTACCCTTGATTTTGCAAGGGATATGTTTCTGTTTTCTTTCTATATGCGCGGAATGTCATTCATTGATATTGCATACCTGAAAAAGAAGAACCTTTCAAATGGATTTGTCGTGTATAATCGTCGAAAAACAGGGCAACAGTTAGTTGTAAAATGGGAAAAACAAATGGAAGCGATAGCCAATAAGCATCTTGATTCAAATAATCCTTTTCTTTTCCCTATTATCACAAAAGAAGATGGAACTGAACGTAAGCAGTATTTGAATAAAATGATGCTAATCAACAGGTATTTAAAGAAGATTGCAGAACTTGCGAAAATTCCTATTCCACTAACCATGTACGTGGCCCGGCATTCTTGGGCAAGTATAGCCCAATCGAAAAATGTGCCTATGCAGGCCATCAGTCTTGGTATGGGACATGATAATGAGGAGACGACACGCATCTATCTTGCATCTATTCAGACTAATGTCATTGATAATGCTAATAATAAGATTTTGAATCTTTTGGAGAAAAACAAATAATATAACAATTTAGTTGTAGTAGATTTCAACTGTATCCAATATGGAAAATATTGAATGCTAACTACTTGTATCGTAATATCTCGTGGTAAAATGTGGTTGTTTGATAAAAGTTCTCACTCTTACATAGAGTACATCAACCATTTGCAAAGTTACAAATTTATTTGCAGATAATATGCTTTTCTTTTCAAAAGTTTCATCACAAAAGGTAAATGTTTGACGAAATACTTCAAACATATTATTTAAATGCCACGGATTCAGTGATATGAGAATGCGTACTAACTCTATGTAAGAGTACATACAGAAATATAGTTTCAAACATCAATATTAAATAAATTAGAGCATTATGATTAACCTGCAAAAAGGACAGCGCATTGAAATTGGCTTGTCAAAAGTCGGTGTTGGTTTAGGATGGGATCCTAATGAGAGTACTGGATTTGATTTTGATTTAGATGCTTCAGCATTTATGTTAGGTAGTAATAAAAAACTTCCACAAGACGAGTTTTTTGTTTTCTATAATAATCAAAAATCACCAGATGGAGCTGTCGAATCTTCAGGCGATGATTTGACGGGAGGTAATAGTGATGGTGGTGATGACGAAACTCTAACCGTAGATTTGACCAAAGTTGATCCACGTATTGAGGAAATAATCTTCACAGTAACAATCCATGAAGCAATTGCAAGAAAACAAAACTTTGGACAGGTACATAATTCATATATCCGAATTTACAATGCAGTAACTAATGAAGATATTGCCCGTTACGACTTAGATGAGGATTTCTCTATTGAAACAGCAGTAGAATTTGGTCGTTTATATAAACGTGGTTCTGAGTGGAAATTTGAAGCAATGGGTATTGGCTATAAAGGTGGACTGCAATACTTTGTAGATAAATATGCCTACTAATGCGGTTTGTAAACAAAATAAAGTTTCAATGCCTTTGACAATAAATTCATCAATGACACAAAAAACGATATAATATGATCAATCTTGAAAAAGGACAACGAGTAAATGTAGATTTGCCCAAATTCACAATCGGTTTGGGTTGGGATACCAACTCATCAAGTACTGGCGAAGATTTCGATTTGGACGCATCAGTATTCATTCTTGGAGAGGATAAGAAATTAATTTCTGATGACTATTTTGTCTTCTATAATCAGCTCGTATCTCCAGATGGCGCAGTTGAACACACTGGAGATAATCTCACAGGCGAAGGAGATGGCGATGATGAAAGTATCAAAATAGATTTAACATCTATTACACCGAAAGCGTCAGAAATTGTAATTGTAGTTACAATCCACAAAGCAGCTGAACGTAAACAAAACTTCGGTCAAGTCCACAATTCTTTCATCCGTATTTTCAATACAGATACACAGGAAGAAATCTTAAAATATGAGCTTGAAGAGGATTTTTCTGTTGAGACAGCCGTTGAATTTGGTCGTATCTATAAAAGAAACGGCCAGTGGAAGTTTGAAGCTATCGGTATGGGACAAAAAGGTGGCTTACAAGAATACCTTAATAAATACCAATAAAATATCATGGCTATACGATTAGAGAAAGGACAGCGCATTAATCTTGAAAAGAATAATGGCTCTAAATTGACCTCATTTTGTGTAGGGTGCAACTGGGGTGCAATCGAGAAAAAGACATTTTTTGGTCTAAGCAAAGAAACTATAGATGTTGATTTGGACTTGAGTTGCGTAATGTTCAATGAACAAGGAGAAATCTGTGATCACATTTATTCTCCACTATATAAACCAGATTTGCTTTCAAAATTTGGCCTTCCTCCTGGAAAGGTAGATTCTTTAGATAGAGCATTGCATCATTCCGGAGATGATTTGGAAGGTGACAAGGGTGGAGACGATGGACTTGACAACGAAATCATAACTGTCGATTTGAATAGATTAAATCCATCTATACATCAGATATACTTCTTTTTGAATAATTGCGGTCAAGAAGATTTTTCTCAAATTCCTTATGCTGCAATTAGAATGTATGAGGGAACTCCTACAAGAGTAAAGGAAGTATTTGCGCAGTATGATGTCGCTGCCGAATCAAAATATCAAGGCAAAACTGCATTGATAATGGGCAAATTGTACAAGCGTAATGGCGAGTGGAAATTTGCTGCTATCGGTGATGCCTATGATGATAAATTCTTAGGATTTACCATTCATCGCATTATTAAAGATTACGTAAAAAAATAACACTTATGGCAATACGATTAGAGAAAGGACAAAGAATCAACCTTGAAAAAAGTAATGGTTCTAAATTGGAGAACATTTGCGTAGGTGTCAATTGGGGTGCTATCAAGAAAAAAAATTGGCTTGGATTTACTACGACCGAAGCCGTTGATTTGGATGCAAGTTGCGCTCAATTCGATGCAAATGGAAATGTTATTGACAAAGTTTGGTTCAGACATCTGAAATCAAACGATGGTGCCATCAAACATAGCGGAGACGATTTGACTGGAGATACAGATGGTGATGATGGATTGGATAATGAAGTAATCACAGTGAATCTTAATCAATTGAATCCTAAAACAGAAAAAATAGCTTTTGTGCTAAACAGTTTTAGAGGACATGACTTTAAGACGATACCTTTTGCTTCAATTAGAATCTATGAAGGTACTCCAACTAAAGTAAAAGAAATCTTTGCAACTTATGATATTGCAAACGACCCGACTTTTGCCGGGAATGTCTCAATGGTAATGGGAGTTTTCTACAAGAGGAATGGAGAATGGAAGTTCAATGCCATTGGAGAACCTACCAAGGACAGAGATTTTGAAAGTACATTACAAACTGTTAAACAACGATATTTATGAGAAGATTACCCGTTTATCTCTTGTTAGATACTTCTGGTTCGATGTATGGCGAACCAATTGAAGCAGTCAAAAATGGCGTACAGGTACTCGTATCAACATTGAGACAAGACCCATACGCTCTGGAAACTGCATACTTGAGCATTATTACATTCAACAGTAGTGCGCAGCAAGTAACCCCTTTGACAGAACTATCTTCTTTCCAACAACCCAACATCGATGCTGGTGGTTGTACAGCTTTGGGTGAAGCACTGTCATTGCTTGCATCAAAAGTTGACAGTGAAGTTACCAAAACAACAGCAGAAGTAAAAGGTGACTGGAAACCATTGGTTTTTATTATGACTGATGGAGAGCCAACAGATGATTTGAACAAAGGGCTGGCTGAATTCAAAAAACGCAAATTTGGAATGGTTGTAGCCTGCGCAGCTGGTCAAGGTGCGAATACAGACACCTTGAAAAAGATAACAGAGTGTGTAGTGCAACTAGATACAGCAGATAGTGCTACAATCAAATCGTTTTTCAAATGGGTTTCTGCTTCAGTAAGTGCAGGCAGTATGAAAGTCGAAGAAACTTGTCAGGAAGTTGGTGGTCTGAGTGAACTTCCACCTCCACCTCCAGAAGTTAATATTGTTGTATAACTCAAACAGATAAAAATGAAAACTTTACAGGAATATAAAGCAGAACTTTTGGCCGATGGTATCATTGATGCCAATGAAGTTAAAGAATTGGAACAGTTGCTTTTTACTGACGGGAAAATAGATTCAGAAGAAGCTGATTTCCTTTTTGAACTTAATGACGCTGTTTCCGGCAAAGACAATGACTGTTCATGGAACAAATTGTTTATCCGAGCAATCGTTTCTTATTTATTGGAGGATAAACTTTCTCCAGGGGAAATAGATGACGAAGAAGCCGATTGGTTGTATAATAAAATCAAAGGTGATGGGCAAATTGACATTCTCGAAAGAGAATTGCTTTTGCAACTGAAGTCTCAGGCTAAAAACTTCCCTGCTAAATTAGAGGAACTATTGTAATACGGTTTCACATAATAATGGGGTATTTCAGTTGTGAAGCATATCGCTTTACTATTGAAATACCCATTCTGTAATATTCAATATCAGCATAAAAAGAAATAGTAATGATTAGATAAAATGAGACGACTACCTGTATACTTACTTATAGATACATCTGGTTCAATGAAAGGAGAACCTATTGAATCGGTAAAAGTTGGCATTGAATCTATGATTGCAACATTGCGTCAAGATCCATACGCATTGGAAACTGTAAACATTAGTATTATAACATACGATAGAGATGTTAAGGTTATTCTGCCATTAACACCTTTGGAAGACTTACAGTTACCCAATATAACAACTCCGGATTCTGGTCCGACTCATACTGGTGCCGCCTTGGAACAACTTTGTCATCAGGTTGAACAGGAAGTAACATTAAGTACTACCGAGAGAAAGGGAGACTGGATGCCATTATTGTTCATTATGACAGACGGACATCCATCCGACATAATGGTATATAACAAGGTTGTACCTGAGGTCAAGAAAAAGAAATTTGCAAGCATCATAGCTTGTGCAGCAGGAATGAAAGCAAAGATTGAACCGTTAAAACTATTGACGGATCAAGTGTATTCCTTAGACACAATGGATAGTTCCAGCTTCAAGACCTTTTTCAAATGGGTTTCTGATTTAATTGAGGTTGGCAACAAAAGTGTCGGAGCTACCGATGATTTAATCTTACCTCCTCCACCGGAAGAAGTTAACGTCGTAATCTAACAGCAATATGAATGTAAAGTTAGTTGGAAATTTCATACAGCATATAGAAGCCGAGCTTATGTACGGCGAAGAATTTTATGCACAAAAAGGCACTCTTATATACTTAGAACAAGGTATAGAGAAGGATGTTGTGCTGAATGGCGGCGGAAATGGAACTCTTGGTACTATTGGCAATTTATTAGGTGCAAAACTTACAGGAGAATCTATCTTCCTCGTCCGTTACGTTAATAAGTGCAATAAACCTCGTAAAGTCGCTTTCGGTGGAAGTTTTGGGCTGCATCCAGTTAAGATACAAAACGAATCCCTGATTTGTAATAGAGGTGTGTATGTGGCTTCCAACAACTTAGTTCAAGTATCTGCCAAAATTTCAATTGCAGGTATAGTTGGCGGTATGGGTGGACTTTTACAGAAAATATCAGGAACATCGACTGTGTTTCTGGACTGCAAGGGACAACCTATAACAAAGGAGTTATGCGCAGGAGAAACTATTGAAGTTGATGAAGATCACATTATTGCCATGCAAGGAATTTCAGAGCATCAACTTTCTTCAGCTTGGTCACTAAAAAATGTATTCGGGGGTGAAGGACTTAGTATGCTTCGCATAACAGGCCCCGGTAAAGTACACTTAAGTCCTGGTAGTATCATACCTCAAACAACAACGAGGTAATACCCACATATAGATTAAGAAAGGCATTAATATCAGAAAATACTAATTATATGAGACGATTACCTATATACTTCCTCATTGATGTATCGGAATCAATGGTAGGCGAACCAATAGAAGAGGTTCAAAACGGCATACGGACAATCATACAAGAGCTACGCTTTGACCCATACGCTTTGGAAACTGTATATGTATCCATAATTGCTTTTGCAGGAAAAGCAAAAACAATTTCGGAATTGACAGAGTTGTTCAAATTTTATCCACCTAAGTTCCCAATAGGCGGAGGTACATCATTGGGAGTCGGGTTGAATCATCTTATGGATAGTATAGATCGTGATGTTCAAAAAACAACATTGGAGGCAAAAGGCGATTGGAAACCGATAGTCTTTCTATTCACTGATGGTACCCCTACCGATAACCCAGACAGAGCCATTCAACGTTGGAACACCAAATACAGAAAAGGCTGTAACTTAATAGCTATTTCCATTGGAGATAATGTTGATACCAAAATGCTTGGTAGCATTACAGACAATGTTTTAAGATTGAAGGACACAGATGCAAATTCATTTACTGCTTTCTTTAAATGGATAACCGCATCTATCAAAACATCAAGTGTATCTGTTTCTGAAACAGCTAATGATGAACTAAAATTGGCTCCAATAGATGGTATTAATCTGGAGAAGATTGATACAAATAAACCATGTCGCATTGATGAAAATTTTGCTGTTGTCATGGGAAAGTGCCAAACAACCAAACGTCCTTACCTAATCAAATACGCAAAAAGAATCAGACCATTGGATGTAGAAGGATTGGAGCATTTTAACGTCACAGATTTTAAATTAGTCGGGGCATTCCCTGTAGAGGAAGAGTCATACAATATACTGGCTGATAAATCGCATACAAAAAGAAATATCAACACAATAGAACTACTTGGAGCACCTACCTGCCCATGCTGCGGAAATCAATTTGGATTTGTAGTCTGTGAATGCGGTAATATATTTTGCGTCGGTGATGCTGAATACAACAAATGTCCTTGGTGTGGGTTAGAAGGTACATTGGGAGAAGGGAAAGCTGAGGGTATGAATGTAAACAGAGCAAGAGGATAATAATATGACTAGTATAATTGATCAATTAATTGAGACGTACTTTCCTCAAGGAGTATCTTCAGAAAAGCGTTCTGACATACAAAAATTCTTTCTGGAAAAAATATATAACGAATACAACGAGTACTATATGGATAGAGAATTGGTTATAAAAAATCGGATTGATGCCTTAAATTTGACGTTACCCAATGCTAAGGTCAGAGAGGAATACTCTCAACTGATAAAAATAGATGATCCTGATGTCTGTGAATACTGGTTGGAAGGATTAGAAGATACCGGCTTGCAAGCAGAATTGGAAATCATCTTGAATCCGGCAGAAGAAAAGACGATTCCAAATGATTGTGCTTCTGAATCAGCTATGCCGTCTAATGAAGACAATGTACCAATCGAAGTCACCGATTCTACAAACCTCAATGAAGTAGCAGAAGTAGAAAAAACAGATGCGCAAGTACTTTCCGACACAAGAATTGTTGGTACTAAAGAGCGTGGAATCGTGGTTAAAGGAATCCCGACGAAAGCTGGTGATTATGAGATTACCCTAAAATATAAATATCAGAACTGGAGCGAAGGATATAGTATTTTGGAACGAAAATTCAAAGTCGCAGTAAATCCAGACCCACGCTCGCTTTGGAAAGACATTCCGACAGACAAGAACATCAAATTTTTCAAGGAGGACTATTCACACGAATACATAACAGTCGTGGAAAATGAAAAAGGTCCTCAAAAGGATATAGTTGCAGCAAGTAAACGTGGACGTTCACACGCCCATGAAGGGAAAGCACGTGATGATGACTTTAATATCTATCATAATGATAGTAATGGCTGGTACATTATAGCTGTTGCAGACGGTGCCGGTTCTGCTAAATATTCACGGAAAGGCTCTGCGGTGGCTTGTGAAACCTGTGTTGAGTTCTGCAAAACGGCATTGGAGAATCCTATTGAATTGGAAAAAGAGATCATTGCATTAAATAGCACAACAGAAGGTCAATCAAACAGAGCTATCAGCACACTCATTTACAACATAGTAGGAGGTGCAGCCCATAAAGCACACAGAGCCATACTTGAAACCGCCAGTGCTAACGAAGATCAACCACGTGATTATTCAACAACGCTATTACTTGCCATCTGTAAGAAGTTTGATTTCGGCTGGTTTGTTGCTTCTTTTTGGGTTGGTGATGGGGCTATGTGCATTTACGACAAGGAACGCCAATATATTAAATTATTGGGAACTCCTGACGGAGGCGAATATGCAGGTCAGACACGCTTCCTGACAATGAAAGAAATTTTCACTCCGGAATCAATTATGTCTCGATTGAAGTATTCTATCGAGGAGGATTTTTCTGCTCTATTATTGATGACAGATGGTATTTCAGATCCATTCTTTGAAACAGATGCCAATCTTAACAAAGTAGAAAAATGGAATGAATTGTGGGTCAATATTAACTCAGAGGTTGATTTAACTGATGATAATACAGAGTCTCAATATCAATTATTGAAATGGTTGGATTTCTGGTCGCCGGGGAATCATGATGATAGAACCATAGCTATTCTATATTAAAAAAGGGAAGATATGAGCAAGACTATTACATTGACAGCGACCGATGGTACGAAAGTCGAATTTATAGATGATGTTATTGGGTCTGGAGCCATGAAAGATGTGTATTTCAGCCCGGACAAGAGCTACGTTGTTGGATTTTTTAGAGAACCGCAAGATGCAAATTCTAAAGACCGGCTAACAAATATAACAGGAACATACCGGGAGAGAATATTCAATCAAGTTGGAGGTGAGTATTGGAAGAATCTCTTTTGCTGGCCAACAAAAATGGTTGAATGGAATGGCAAAATAGGAATCGTATGCCCTACTTATCATAAACACTTTTTCTTCGGCTCTGGGAATTTCAAAGGAAAAGAAAAAGAAGGAAAATGGTTCGCTTCTGCTAAATTGAGAAATCGTTTTCTTCCAGCAGAAGAAAAAGGAACTTGGCTTACACATTATCATATGTGTATTCAAATAGCTCGTGCCGTAAAGAGATTACATGCCGCTGGTTTGGCGCATTCAGATTTGTCGTATAAAAATGTACTTGTTGACCCAGTGACAGGTAAAGCCTCAATCATTGATATTGATGGATTAGTGGTCCCTGGTAAATATCCACCAGATGTTGTTGGTACACCTGATTTCATCGCACCGGAAGTGCTTGAAACAAGAAGTTTGAAAATTGGAGACCCAAATAAAAAACTACCAAGTATTCAAACGGACAGACATGCTTTAGCTGTACTCATATACATGTATTTGCTATACCGTCACCCGCTTAGAGGAGGTAAGGTAAATGATCTGGATGCTGCTAAAGACGAAGAATTGTCTATGGGTTCCAAGGCATTGTTCATTGAACATCCGTCAGACAAGAGTAATCGTCCTAAAGTCGATCAGTTATCAAAAAGTGAACTACCCCAAGGTGATGTCACCAAACTTCCATATAGCATATGTGGCCCATATATGAAAGAACTGTTTAATAGAGCTTTTATAGATGGTCTGCACAATCCTACTTTACGACCTACTGCTGATGAATGGGAACAGGCATTGATTAAGACAACTGATTTAATGCAGCCTTGTCAAAACCCTAATTGTGAAGCAAAATGGTTTGTGTTCGATAACTCTACAAAACCGAGATGTCCATTTTGTGGGCAGGAATATCATGGTCAACTGCCTGTGCTGAACTTGTATTATTCCCCTAAAAAAGGAGTATTCAAGCCTGAAAATTATCGTCTTATGGTCTATAACAAACAGACATTATACAAATGGCATGTAAACCGTTTTGTTACTCCAAATGAAAAGACAAGCGATGAAGATAAAAAGCCTGTTGGTGATTTCCATTTTTTCAATGGCAAATGGATTCTTATTAATCGTCGTTTGGATAGTCTGTACGATAAAGACTTAGATAAGAAAATAGAAATTGGTCAATATGTAGAATTAACCGAAGGCAAAAAAATTCTCTTGTCTACAGAGGATGGCGGACGGCTGATTATTGTTCAACTGGTTAATAATTAATTGTCACTATGATAAAAGAACAATGTGAACAATGCAAGAGGAATAACACCGATTGTCAAGAGAATATAGAATTTAACGGTTTATCATGTGAGCAATATGCTAAACGTATAAATCTGGAGAAATCTGAGAAGAATGAAACTCCAGATGATAGTAACGTTATACAGCAAAATCAAGAGACATCTGCTACCATAGAATATCCAGACCCCAACTATAGTATTCATGGCTGGCTTACTTTCTTCTTGTTCTCGATAGGACTTGGCGGATTAATAAGTGCGCTTTACCCTATTTTCACATATAACATTGCAGAATACGATGGAAACCATTTTCTGGCCATATCAGATGTGGTTTTAGGAGTAATGTTGCTCATTTTAGCCTGTTACACAATATATTCCTTTTGCAAGAGGAAACCCAATGCGGTATTCTTAGCGAAGATGTATGTTGTGGTAACATTTATAACTAATATATTAGCATTAATAAGCGGAGAGTTTGAAGAAACGGGACTCGGTAGTTTGCCACGTATTGTCAGAAGTCTTGTTTGGGGTGTTATCTGGTTCTCATATCTGACTTATTCTGAACAGGTAAAAGATATAATACCCAAGTCATACCGTAAGGTCTTTAGCCGGGATTATTATTTGATGACGGCATTTATCATTATTCCAATATTATGCCTTGCCATAGGTGTTGGAAATATATTTTCTCAAAGAGAAGAGCAGGAACAAAACTTTATATCAACCACGGATCTTGATTACAATGAATATACAGATGGTCGTATAATATTCACTAAACCAGACGGTTTTACTTGCGAAAAGCAAGAATTAGACGATCCAAAAATCACTGTTTTTGATTTAGAATCAGAATATAGCTATTTACGCATTGTTAGCGACTATGATTCAGACGTTTCTGTACAGAATTTCAATACTTATTGGAATGGCTGGAAGGATGATGATTTAAAGGATTATTCGTATAAGGAAATCACAAACGAAAAAAGAGAAATTAATGGTAATCCATACTTCATAAAATCAGTGAAATACGATACAGAAACGCCTATTATATGGCATTTCATTTTGTTGTTTAGTCCTAAAACAGGTAAAGTTTGTGTCATTCATTCCATACAAATACAGGATGAAACGCTAGATATTATCGACTTTATCAGAACTATTCGTTTTTGAGATATGATATACGTAAAAAGGAATAATCAAGAGTTTGGCCCCTATGATGAATCGACCCTTTTGACGTATGTCAATTCCGGACAGATTCTCAGAAGTGATTCTGCTAGAAACGATGCAACGAATGAAGAAAATACGGTAAAGTATTTTCTGAAAAAGGCAGGATTAAAACCCAAAGTACCTCATAAAGGACATCTATTTCACCAGTTAGCGATGATTGGTGGCGAATTAATATTACCAAAATCCACCATTATCAGCAAACAATGGCTTTCAGATAAAAGGCTGTTACTTTTAGCTTTAATAGGTCTATTCCCTACCATTTTCATGGCAATACCCTTCCCTGCAATGGGAATATTTTATGCTATTGCACTGTATTTTTCATGTATATGGGGAATATTCTTTTACTATTTTTTTAGAACCAAGCAAGTGTCGTTGAAATATACATTAATTGTATTTTTTATGACGCAACTCTGTATATTCTTCCTATGGGATATCGTAGGTTGGACAAAACTTAATCCATTTTACAACCTTGTAAATCTACCATTCCCATTTAATTTCATCGGATACACTTTAGGAGTTGGAACAACAGAAGAATTTGCAAAAGCGATACCTCTTTATATTCTTATTGCCCGAGCAAAAGAGCCATTAATACCACAAACATTAGTGTTTTATGGTTTAATGGCTGGTATTGCATTTGGTGTATATGAGGGAGTTGGATATCAAACTTCAGTTAATACTCAGCTTGATTATACCGGAGCATTTTTCATGAACATTGCACGATTGACCAGTTTGCCGTTCCTTCATGCAATATGGTGCGGTATCGGAGGATATTTTATTGCTTTCGCCAATTTATATCCGAAATATCGTATATCATTGTACTTCCTATCATTAGCTATTCCAGCTTTGTTGCATGGGCTATATGATACGTTGTGTGGTTATAGCGTATTGATATTTATCGCTGTTGGCATATGCTTTATCGCTGTATTGTTGCTCATGACTTACTTAAAGCAAGGAGTAAATTATCAGTCAAAACTTAGAAACTAATATACTATGGGAAAATGTCTATACTGCGGTCAGGATGCTGGTTTCTTTCGTAACAAACACAATGAATGCGAAGCAAAACATCTTAAAGGTTTGTCTTTTATTAAACAAATTATAATAGATTGTTTTACACATAAGGAGGATTTTTATCTGAAAGATTCAGAAATAAGGAAAATCGTTCAAGATTCGCATATCAACAAAACGTCTTTAGACAATATGTTTTGTTCTGCATTTGATGAAGCTATTGACGGCTATCTTAATGATGGGATAGTTGATTCAGCAGAAGAGAAAACTGTTGCCAGATTCATTCAATATTCCGGGCTTTCACAATCATTCCTCAATGCCAATAAATCTCTTGAAAAGGTCTTGCAGTCAAAAGTCCTTCGTGATATTTTATCAGGAAATATTCCAACACCTCAAATAACCATTGCAGGTGATTTTCCTTTTCTGCTGAACAAATCAGAGCATTTAGTATGGCTATTCCGCAATATCACACTTTACCAACAAAAGATTCAACGAGAATATGTAGGACGAAGTAGAGGTGTTAGCGTTAGAGTAATGAAAGGCGTTTATTATCGCACGGGTGGTTTCAAGGGGCATCCTGTTGAAACAACCGTTATGCAAAAAATTGGTTCTGGAAG
The DNA here is from genome assembly GCF_019129155.2 of Bacteroides sp. MSK.18.37. Taxonomy (NCBI): domain Bacteria; kingdom Pseudomonadati; phylum Bacteroidota; class Bacteroidia; order Bacteroidales; family Bacteroidaceae; genus Bacteroides; species Bacteroides sp. MSK.18.37. The sequence continues at coordinate 465,297 of NZ_JAHOIB020000001.1, forward strand.
TGTTTGCCTCACCGATAAACATATCTATTTTGCTTCTCCTGAAAAAAGTCTGAAAATACCATACTCAAAGATTTTGAGTATTGAATCATATTCAAATGGGATAGGATTGCAAAAGGATGGGGCTAATGACAAGCCTATATTCCTTGAAGGAATTAACAGCTGGTTCGCTTATAATGTTGTTGCAAATTACAAATAATCGTTATGTATAATTTAGAACAGATTAAACAAACTATCATAGCAAACGGAAGCATCACTTCAAGTGATATTCCAGACTTGCGCAAGATTGTATATAAAGATGGTCGAGTAAACCGAGAAGAGGCTGATTTTTTATTTGACTTACGAAAAGAGATACTAAATTTTGGCAATCTAAAAGAATGGGATAATTTTTTCATTCAGGCCATTTGTGACCATCTATTAGAAGAATCACATGACACAATAACTGACGATGATGTATCTTGGCTCATAGACAAAATCGGTGCGGATAAATATATTGACCATATAGAACAAGAGCTACTTTGCAAGTTGAGTTCTAAAGTGAAGTATTTCCCATCAAACCTAAAGGCAATTCAAGAACATACAAACATTGCATATGATCTTGGGTGCAAAATACTGTCATTATTGTGCAGAAATTCAAAAACAGGTCGTAGTCTTCAATTCGGTATAAATAAAGTCGGTTGTAGAAAAAACAAAATAGTAGTCTAAACATCTATATGCGATACATATGATTAGTTGAATTTGTAGTGTCGTTATCATCGCAGTATTACGCATAAGTCACATTTGAAAAATATTATTAAATAGAATCATTATATGGAACAAAAGAAAAATTACATTGGCTTAACTGATGCCCAAGTGCTAGAAAGCCGGAAGAAGTATGGAGCAAACATTCTTACTCCACCAGAAAAAGATCCGTGGTGGAAAGAATTTCTTGAAAAATTCTCAGACCCGTTAATCATCATTCTCCTTGTTGCCGGAGTGCTTTCAATCGGAATTTCATTCTATGAGTTCTTTGGCTTAGGGCAAAATTGGAAAGTTTTTTTTGAGCCAATAGGTATCTTCGTTGCCATAGGATTGGCAACAACTCTTGCTTTCATCTTTGAACAAAGGGCAAACAAGGCTTTCCAAATACTCAATCAGGTCAACGATGATGAATTGGTTGAAGTTATGAGAAACGGTACGACTACTACAATTCCTCGAAAAGATGTAGTTGTAGGTGATATTGTCATCATTAACACAGGTGATGAAATACCTGCCGATGGTGAACTTCTTGATTCTGTTACTCTCAGTGTAGATGAGTCAACGCTTACAGGTGAGCCTCTTTGCGCCAAAACCATCGACCCAGCGCATTTCGACAAAGAAGCAACCTATCCGTCCAATCATGTCATGCGTGGTACAAAAGTAATGGAAGGTCACGGCGTGATGCGTGTGCTGAAAGTCGGTGATGCAACAGAGATGGGTAAAGTATTTGAGGAAGCGCAAATTGACGATTCTGTAAAGACACCGCTCAATGAACAACTTGACGGACTCGCAGATTGGATTACGAATGTCAGCTATGGTTTTGCTGGATTGATAATTGTTGGTCAGTTGATTCATTTCCTCGGATGGAGTAACTGGCAAGCATGGACGCTTATTGTTCCTGTTGCTTTATTCTTTTGGCTTGTCATCAAAAAATTTGAAGATTGGTCAAAGGCTAAGTGCATATTTACTATCATCGGATTTTTCGTACTGTTCTTCGCTATGGTAATTGGAGCGTTCTCAATGATACACGCTGGCGCAGATAGTACCACTTGGTCGTTGCTCCTTGCTCATACACTTAAAACCCTCATGGTGGCTGTAACCTTAATTGTGGTTGCCGTACCGGAAGGATTACCTATGGCTGTAACCCTTTCACTTGCATATAGCATGAGCCGTATGCTTAAAACCAACAATCTTGTCCGCAAGATGCACGCTTGTGAAACAATGGGTGCTACAACCATAATTTGCACAGACAAGACAGGTACACTGACGCAGAACCAGATGCAGGTCTATAAAACTAATTTCTTTGGAGAGCCTTCAGATGAAATTCTTTATGAGGGTATAGCTGTAAACTCAACGGCTCAACTTGATTTGACCGGAGATAAGCCACAGGTTTTTGGCAATCCGACCGAAGGAGCGTTGCTTCTTTGGCTGAAGGAACACAATACAGATTACAAGGCTTTGCGTATGAATGCCACGCGTATTGAAGAACTGCCATTTACTACTGAACGTAAATATATGGCTACCGTGGTGAAATCTGCGACAGGCAAGAACATTCTTTATATAAAAGGTGCGCCGGAAATTATTTTCGCCATGTGTAAGAATACTTGCGGCGTTTCCAAACAAGAGATAGACGCTCAGCTGCTTGCATATCAAAATCAAGCGATGCGTACTCTCGGTTTTGCATATCAGGAACTTGGAGATAAGGATGCTACTATTGAAAATGGCAAGATCGTAGCCGATAAACTCACATTCCTCGGAATTGTTGCTATCTCTGACCCTGTACGTTTAGATGTACCTGATGCCGTTAATGAAGTGATTGCAGCCGGAATCAAAGTTAAAATCGTAACTGGTGACACACCTGGAACGGCAAAGGAAATCGGTAGACAGATCGGGCTTTGGAATGATGCGACGGACACAGACCGCAACATTATTACTGGAGTTGAGTTTTCAGAACTGTCAGATGCGCAGTTGCGCGATCGTGTAGGCGACTTGAAAATCATAGCCCGTGCCCGTCCTATGGATAAGAAGCGTCTTGTAGAAGCACTGCAAACGAACAATGAAGTTGTTGCTGTTACCGGTGATGGAACGAATGATGCCCCGGCTCTGAAGACAGCTCATGTGGGCTTGTCTATGGGAGATGGAACATCTGTTGCTAAAGAAGCATCTGATATTACGATTATAGACAACTCTTTCTCGTCAATCGGCCGTGCTGTAATGTGGGGACGTTCACTTTATAAGAACATTCAACGCTTCCTATTATTCCAGCTTACGGTTAATGTGGCAGCTTGCTTCCTTGTACTGTTTGGCTCATTTATGGGTACCGAATCTCCATTGACTGTTACTCAGATGCTTTGGGTAAACCTTATTATGGATACATTCGGAGCAATGGCACTCGCTTCGCTACCCCCTTCTGCAAGTGTGATGAATGATAAACCGCGTCGTCGTGAGGCTTCAATCTTGACTCGTCCAATGATGACAGAACTACTTGGTGTGGGTTTGTTCTTCTTTGCCTTGACATTGGGCTTCTACTGGTTGTTCAACCATGCTGAAGTAACCTCGATTACACAGATGTTCTCAGCAGTTGTAGGTGGTGAAAATCCGATGACAGCATACGAAGCTACACTTCTCTTCTCCATTTTTGTATGGACACACTTCTGGTATATGTTTGATGCCCGTGTATTTGAAACAGGAGAAAGTATTTTCAAAGTAAAAATGAGTCGCGGATTTTGGACTATAGTCGGAATTATCATTATTGGTCAGCTATTTATCACTGAGATTGCATACGAATTCTTTAATGTAGAACCGATGCTTCACACCCTTGATTGGCACTTCAATCCCACAGGTGCCATTGACTTGTTGATAATTGTTAGTGCATCTTCACTCGTTCTTTGGGTTCGAGAAATTTGTCGATTGTTTACAAAAAAATAATACGTAATTCTATGGGTGAATGAGATTCAAATTCACCCATAGAATTATCTCACTTATTGTGTATGAAAAGAATAATTATCACATTGTTTGTTGTTATAGGAATGACTTGTTCGATTTCCGCCCAAAACATCAAACGTCCGGATTCTTACAACTACAATCGTGGCGTTGAAGCTATTCAAAACAACAATGCAGAAGAGGCTCTTGAATACCTTAACAAGGAGCTGGAAGATAATCCAAACAACGGATATGCTTTGGCTTGGATTGCGACTGTACGAAACTATCAAGAGGAGTATGGTCGCGCATTAACCGCTGTAGATTTGGCAATAAAGCATATTCCTAAAAAGGACAAACAATATAGAGCCTTTGCATATATTGTTCGTGCAGAAGTTTATGTGGGACTTGGTGAAAATGAAAAAGCACTTGTCGATTTCACATCCGCCATAAAAGAAACTCCTGATGCTGCTGATGTCTATGAAAAGCGAGCCAATCTATATTATTATATGGATAAATATGACTTGGCAGATAAGGATTACCAGAAAATCATATCAATAGATCCTGGTAGTGTAATGGGCTACATGGGAATTGGTCGAAATGCCAATGCGGAAAAAAGATATAATGACGCAATCGAGCAATTCAATTATGTGACACGGTTGGCATCAGACTATTCTTCAGGGTATTCTTTTAGGGCTGAAAGTTATTTTGGGCTACAACAATACGACAAAGCTATTGATGATGTTATCAAAGCGTTAGATATTGACGGTGACAATAAAGCATTTCATTTAATGCAGCAAGTCGCAGATTCCGCTATGATTCCGTTAGTAGCAAAATTAAAGGTGCAATCCGCAAAAAATCCCAATAATGAATATTGGCTCTATTGTTTGGGAATTGTACACGAACGTACTGATGCTTATAAAAAGGCCATTGAATATTATACAAGTTGCTATAATAAAGATGCTTCCGATGTAGTCGCCTATCGCATATCACAATGCCATAGCGAAATGGGGAACTTTTCCTTGGCCTTGGATCATATTGATAATGCGATTGCCTTGGATTCTACAGACTTTGATTATGTGATGGAAAAAGCAGATCTTTTGTATGAATCCGGGAATACGAAAGACGCTATCGTTGAGTCGGGTAAATATATCAACCATTATCCTGATTATTTTGGAGGGTACTATCGTCGTGGCTGGTTCAAGGACAATAGCAACGACACAGACGGAGCCATTGAGGATTATACAATGGCTATAGTTTTGCAGCCAGATTATGCATATGCATATTTGGGACGAGGTGATATGTACATCCTGAAAGGAGATAAAAAATCCGCAGAAGCAGACTATAGAAAAGTTATAGAACTCGATACTATTCCAAGTAATAGTTCTTGCGCTCAATACGCATATTGGGGATTAGGCCAAAAAGAAAAAGCCATTGAATTTATGGACAAGGTGATTGCCAATGATTCGGATAATGCCGGTAACTATTATGATGCAGCTTGTTTGCATTCAAGAATGGGCGAATTAGAAAAGGCTATTGAATTTATGCGAACGGCATTGGAAAAAGGTTATCGCCGTTTTGCTCATCTTGAAATGGATGACGACCTAAATCCGATAAGAGAATTGCCAGAGTTCAAGGAAATGATAGCGCAATATAAGAAACGGTTTGAATCAGAAATAGAAGGCAAGACACAAGATACATCCCTATATGAGGAAAAGACTGTTGAAATACCTTTTACCAAAGAAGACGGTGTCTGTAAGGTAAAATGTGCAATAAACAATCTGTCTTTATACTTTGTTTTTGATACAGGGGCGTCAGATGTATCTCTCTCCTCTGTCGAGGCTACATTCATGATGAAAAATGGCTATTTGAAACCAACGGACGTAATAGGCAAACAGAATTATATGATGGCCAACGGAGAAGTAAGTGCCGGTACGGTTGTCAATCTCCGTAATGTGAATTTCGGTGGTTTAGATTTGGATAATGTCCGTGCCTCAGTCGTGCATAACCAGAAAGCCCCTCTTCTGTTAGGGCAGTCCATTCTCAACCGTTTGGGAAATATTAAGATTGATAATGCAAATAGAGTGTTGAAGATAACGTATAAAAAGAAAGTAGAGGAAAACAAATGAAGCGAGAAATCAATAGGTTAAAAGTAGTTTTGGCTGAGAAAAAGCGAACCAATCGTTGGCTTGCGGCTCAATTAGGAAAGAATGAAGCCACCATATCCAAATGGTGTACTAATAAGAGTCAGCCAAGTTTGGATGATTTAGTCGCCATCGCAAGGTGTTTGGAAGTCGATACAAAAGATTTACTCCATTCGATAACTGAGTAATTAACGTAGATACCACCTATTTTGGGGTGGTATTTTACTTTAGTACCAAAATAACTTCCAAAGAATGAAGTGTTTGGATTTTAAAAATCACTATTTTTGTATAAAGATTTAATACACTACCGATATGAACTCAGCAAAATACGAAGAATATATTTCAAAATACAATTTAAGGCGGTTCGTTGATGCGCATCGCCAGATATACGGCTCTGCCTTGACGGAAATTCGTTCTGGCAAGAAACAATCGCATTGGATGTGGTATATATTTCCACAACTTCGAGGTCTTGGGCATAGTCGCAATGCTGAATATTATGGTATTATAGACCGCGATGAAGCAATTATGTTTTTACTTCATCCTCTGTTAGGCAGAAACCTCTACGAAATCACAATGGCAATGCTTACCATTGACGGAAAATCCGCCGAGGAAATTTTAGGTGGAATAGATGCCTTGAAATTCCGCTCATCAATGACGCTTTTCGATAACATATGTCCTAACGATATTTTCTCTGATGCCTTACAGAAGTATTACGATGGTAAATCTGATGAACGCACATTGGAAATGTTGCAAACAAGTAAAGTCAAGGACGAACAGCTTATTTCAGGGGGAATTATTGGTGCTATAATCGGAGATATTGTCGGCTCATTTTATGAGTTTTGCAATCACAAGTCAACCAATATCGCTTTATTTACGAGGGGAACTCAGTTTACAGACGATACAGTAATGACCATTGCTGTAGCTGACTGGCTTTTGAGTGGAGTTCCATTGCGGGAAGCTATGCTCGATTGGGGTAAAGAATATCCTAACAGAGAATATGGCGGAATGTTCTATGAGTGGTTGTTTTATAGTGAGACCAAAGAACCATACAATAGTTTTGGAAATGGTGCCGGTATGCGTGTAAGTCCTTGTGGATATTATGCCACATCGCTTGACAAAGCACTTGAACTTGCCAAACAATCAGCAGAGGTTACACACAATCATCCTGAAGGAATCAAGGGCGCACAGGCTATTGCTTCAGCAATCTTCTTGGCTCGCCAGCATAAATCCAAAGATGAAATTCGGGATTATATCGAACAGACCTTTGGCTATAATATGCATCGATCTTGCGATGAGATTCGCCCGACATATCAGTTTGACGTAACTTGTCAAGGCTCCTGTCCGGAAGCGATAATTGCATTCCTGGATAGTCACGATTACGAATCTGCTATCCGGCTTGCAGTATCCTTGGGTGGTGACAGTGATACAATCGCCTGCATGACAGGCGGCATTGCCGCTGCCTATTATGGCATCCCCTCATGGCTTGTTAAGTATGTTACGGTTGAGTTTCTGCCTCAGTATATCCGGGATATAATAGCGAAATTTGATAAAGTGTGTGCAGAACGCATTGCTATACAATCGAAATTTGACAATAAAGAAACGAATAGATAACACAAATCGAACTCTTTTGAAAAAGTATTATTGTTTATGCAGGATGATATCATAGTCAAATTGATTGTAATAACATGGAGGATTTGTAGATGGTTCTTTTTACAAATCATTCTCATGTTCTTGATGCCATATTTGTGGGCTGACCACTATAATGGCGAGACAATTTGTTTAATGCTACTTTACATAGCTTTATATGCAATATACTGGGAAACCGTACCGAAAGATAAAAGATTACGTTGGCTGTTTTTACCATATTTCATGTATTCCGGCATAGCCATTTTGTTTTGTGGCTTGATTAAAACTTGGAATGTATCTGTATGGTATTCCTTTTTATTGCCCATATATGGCGCAACTTGTGTAATTCTTGCGAAAATTTGTGGAAAGCAGATTAGAAGAATTCGGAAGAAATACAAATTTGGCAAAATAATAACATATACTGCAGTTCTCTTGTTTTTTGTCGCGCTGAAATCCATCTCCGTTTCATGGGAATGTTCAAAACGAAATTCTTTTGAAAAGGAAGACATTTTGGCGAGGAAAGATTACTTACTGGGTAAATTGATGGTAAATCCACAGGTAGTCCTGAACGAAATGCCTGCTGCAATAGGAACACAATTTCAGGGAGAGTGGGCATTGTATTCTTGTTCCATGTTGTCTGCGGCATTGGTAAACATATCCCAATTATATCCAGAGACAAAAACCGGGAACATTCAACTCATTGACAGTCTCATCAATATTGTAATGTCTCCCGAACTTCGCTATTATGATACAATGCGATGGAATGAAGATCCATTGGAATCTTTGGACGGCGATGAAAGCCATATATCCTATCTCAGTCACTTAGCTTGGATGATTTGCGGCTACAAACAAATCGGAGGTAATTCAAAGTACGATAAGTTATTGTTTTCTTTGTGTAGTACAATGAATAGAAGGCTTCTTAATCGAAGTTCCTTGAATTTGCCCACTTACCCCGGAGAGTCAATCTACATTCCGGATATGCTTGTTGCCATTGTCGCTCTAAATCAATATGCAGACATGAATAATGGTAAATACCGTAGCACTGTCAAAAAATGGATAAAACGAGCACAAAAAGAATGGATTGATGACAAAACCGGTTTGTTGGTTTCATTCCTTCAGGAGAATGGAAACCAGTACGAAGAAGTTCCAGTTAAAGGTTCATATTCAGCTTTAAACTGCTACTATCTGACTTTTATAGATGAAACTTTTGCCAAGCAACAATATGAAACGCTCAAATCATTGTTTTGGAAAGACGGTGTTATTTCCGGACTAAAAGAATACTATGACAGAACCTGCTATTTGGGGTTGGATATAGATGCCGGACCAATTTTATTTGAATTAAGTCCATCAGGCACTGCATTCATGACTGGAGCTGCGACCTATTTTAATGATTTAAAAACGAGAAATGATATTTTGACAACAGCTGAGATTGCAGGTCATACCGTTAGGCTAAATTGTAAACGTCATTATCTTTTGGCTAATGTAGCTTTAGTTGGTGAAGCTATTATGTTGGCTATGCGAACACATTTCAAATAATATTTTTGACAAACTCCATCACACAAGACTCTTTAACAGAGTTGATATAATCAAGGAAAATCCTGGGATTGACATATTCTCCTTTTTGACGTATGGTAATGTGCAAATGCTCCCCAGTGCTGCGCCCTGTGTTACCGGTGATTCCAACAACATCACCCGACAGAACGTCCTGCCCCTGTGATACGAAAATTTGAGACAGGTGGCAATAGCTGACGGTGAAGCTGCCGTGTTGCAACGTGACATATTTTCCGGATACTTTGTCCTGTCCTACCTTCAACACTCTCCCCTGCATCATGGCAAATACCTTGGAACTCCGGGCATGGAGGTCAATGCCGTTGTGAAACTTCCTCTTCCCTGTAAAAGGGTCTTTCCGATAGCCGTAGGGCGAATTGATTTTGACAGACGAGAGCGGATAGCATACGCTGAGATAGCATGCTACCTGCTCTTTCTTTTTGATGTCCGTACTTGACAAAGCAACCTTGTCGGGTACGGACTTTTCGTTTTCAGAGGTGATGCTTTCGGGTGTCGCCTCTGTTTCGTTTGTCGTTTGAGATGGATTTTCCACAACGACTTTATAGCGATTGCCCGGACAGGAAATCGTGTTGAACTGCGCTTTCATATGTTTCCCGGACAATAGCAAAAGAAGGGTTATAAGGATTCGTGTTTTACTCATAGATGCAAATGTAGGAACAGTTTTCCGTCCACGCCAAAAGATGTTTTGATTTACGATTAAAATATAACATTAAATAAGTTCAGAGTATGATTATCATACTATAATCATACTTAAAACATAAATAAACACAAATAATCCGGCTATTTGAAGCAATAAAAATTGAAGTATGAATAATAGTATATACCTTTGCCAAAGTATAATTAAAATATCATATCAAAATATGAAACAAGTACGATTTGAATTTGAGGAACTGCCATACGACACCCTGTCGCAGTTCGGACTTACCCAAGAAATGATTGAAGACCTGCCCATGCAGACCTTGGAGGCAATCAGTCACGGCAAACACTCTCCCGTACTGCCCATCAAGGTAAACGATGAGAACGGAAACACCGTTACCGATCGAAGCCGTTTCGCTTTCGTGCGCAAGGAAAACGGAGAAGCCGATGTGATATTCTTCCCGGTATTGAAGAAATCGCCTTTGGAGAAATACAACGAGGAGCAGAAAAAGCAGCTCCAATCCGGAAAGACCATCCTTGCAGACTCCGTAACGGCGGACGGCCGCAAGACCAAGGTATTCGTGCAGATCGACACCGAGACCAACCAGGTCATGTCCGTTCCCACACAGGTCATCGCCCGCAACCTTCAGGTATTGGCAGAGGAACTGAAACTCAGCAATGCCGAAATCAAGGTGATGCAGCAAGGAGAACCTTTGACCTTCGTGATGGAAGACGAACCGGTTACGGTCGGCATAGACCTGAACGAGAAGAACGGCATCCGCTTCTGCCAGGGGGACTGCCAGAAATGGAGCGAGCACACCAAAAGAGAATGGGACAAATACACTTTCGGCTGTTACGGCTGTTGGGTCATGGACGATGACGGATGTCTTGACTATGTACCCGAAGAACAGTACACGGAAGAACTCTGGAACGAACAGAAAAAGAGTGCCCAGCGCAATATGGGCGCAGGACTTCACAAATAACCTTCAATCCTTATGATTATGGCACAAAACGCATTTTACCCCGAAGACGTTCTCATCGAGAAGATGGAGAGCGGAGAATACGGCTGGCTGGATTATGTCAACCACTTTTCTGCCGAATGGCAGGATGAACTGGCGGAATACTGCACGGAACGCGCATTGGAAATCAACGATGCCTCTGCCGAGCAGTTCGTCCATTACAAAAGCGAACAATTAGAAGCCGCCATGGAGAGCGGTGAAGCATAGAAATTATGGCTATACGAACCCATACAAATCCAAGGATAGCGGACTTGCAACCTGAAATGCGTGACCTGTTGATGCGCAACGGTATGCAAGCCCACATCGTGCCTGCCGGAGAGGGCTACCAGTTGGTAGTACAAGGGCACGACTCTCCGCTCTTACGATACCCCATCAGCAAGCAGCAGTTTTCAGCTCTTACCGACTGGGGTACGAACCATGCCAACAAAAAGGCATACAACACCTTTACGGAGATAGTAAAGGATGACTTTGACCTGCCACGCAACTTCGTCCATGCCCGTAATGCCAACGGCAGGGTGGCTATGGGACTGCACGGCTACCGTATCGGCATCGGGGAATACGGCAGGGTCGGCAGATATGGGATGCCGCCTCCATTCTTGGGATGGACACCCCGACAGCAGGAAGGTTACCACCTCCGCAGAGTGGGCGGCCGGCTTTTCTATGCTGGAACGCCCATGGTGGCAGAACGTCCCGGCGGACGCATGAAACCCGGAGAACTCCAGTCGGGCGGTTACGGATTCTATTACAAAGGCCATCCACAACAACCGGCACAACCCGTCCGCCAAGACGTGTTGCAGGAGCTGCAAGCCGTCATCACCCCGATGGTAGGCAAGCCCAGAAGCGAAGAACCTGCAAAGCCCTACAAGGAGCTGATTACCTCCCCTGTCTATTTCTCTAATGAGAAGTGGCAGGAATGCCTGTCCTCACACGGCATACTCGTAGACAAAGAAGAAAAGACCCTGACCATACAATCGGAACAAATCCATGCTGATATGGTCTATGACATCACAGATGCGGAATTATCCGCACTGACCTCCAATTCCATCGAAGAGCACCCGATAGAGCGACGATTGGAGCTGTTGAACACGGTTATTCAGGAAGACTTCGCCGATAAGATCACGATGGATTCCCTGAATCATACCGAGCGCATCGGTATCACCTTGCATCCCGAAGTAGAGCAAGATTTGGCGGCACGCCAACAGCAGGAACAGGAAATACTCCTGCCCTTGGAAGCTGATAACGGACTTGCACCATATTCAAACGAACAGGCCATATTGCAAGAAGATGAATCCATTATCAGAGAGCCACAGGAAGGGGCTTTGATTGACGGACGAGACTTGCCGTATCTCCATGAAAGCAAGGGATGGTATCGGGAAGGAGAACACGGACGGGAGGTGGAAGTGGAAGCGATTGCCGTACAGTCGGCAGAAGCGGAAGGCAAATACAGGATGACCGCCATTATCAATGGAGAAGCCATCACCCAAGAAATCAGCCAAAAGCAGTACGACAAGTTCCTGGCAGTGGATGACTACCACCGCATGAAGCTCTTCTCAAAAGTGTTCAACGAGGTAGATATGAAGACACGCCCGGAGATGCGGAGTAACTTGGGTGCAAAGATATTCGCAGCCCTTGCCGCAGGAACAGTCGTGGCTTCCGACCTTGTCCACGGCATTCACCACCACCCCTGCCCGGAATTATACGGCGAGCATTTCTGTCATGCGCCCCGTCCCTATTTCAAGCCCGGAGTGGATTCACCGAGGGATGTAGCCGCGCGGAACTTCGAGGCACAGATGAACCAAGAAATAGCGGAGATACGAAGAGGATTTTAACTAATATGATACACAGATGGCAAACGGAGAACTGACATACGATGACTTCCTGCAACGCTTGGACATACAGGACGTACTGGTGGATGCAGGCTATCACCTGAACAAGCGTGACGGCCTGCGTTATCCGTCCTATATCCGCACGGACAGCAATGGCACACGCATCCGTGGAGACAAGTTTATCGTGACCGGAGGTGGCAAATGTTGCTTCCAGCCCCCACAGCAAAAGCTCTACAACATCATCTCCTTTATCAAGTCGTTCCCCGAAAAGTTTGCGGAACACAGAAACGGCGTGTCTCCCGACAGGTTGGTCAACCTTGTCTGTAACCGACTGTTGAACCACCCCATCGAAAACAGACCAATCTGTATCATCCAACCCAAGCAGCACAGCCGCCCGTTCAGTCTCCAAGATTACGACATACACCATTTTGACGTAAACGACCGGGAGACCCACAAGCGTTTCTATCCCTACTTCAAGAACCGTGGCATTGACATCTTCACGCAACGTGCTTTTGCCGGCCATTTTTTCTTAGCCACCAAACACAGGACAGACGGTCTGTCATACGCCAACCTCGCCTTCCCGTTGGTATTGCCCAAAGAACCAGACAAAGTTGTCGGTTTAGAAGAACGTGGACGTCCCAAGATGGACGGCAGCGGCAGCTACAAGGGCAAAGCCGAGGGCAGCAACAGCAGCGAAGGCTTGTGGATAGCCAATTTCAGCGGAGAACCTTTGCATCAAGCCGGAGGTGTCGCCTGGTTTGAAAGCGGCTACGATGCGATGGCATTCCACCAACTGCACCGTGACACCTTCCGTGACAATCCCGAACTTTCCAAGAAAAGCGTGTTTGTCTCCACCGGCGGCACGCCCACCGATATGCAGATACGGGGAATGCTCTCCGCCACCCCGAATGTGAACCACTACCTGTGTTTCGACAACGACAGTGCCGGGCGCGAGTTTGTAAATAAATTCCGGCTCATCGCAAAATCCATGCACATCAATCCGGAACAGATAAGAGAAATCCCCTTGATGCCCTGTTACAAGGACTGGAACGATGCCCTGCTTGGCAAGACGAGCGAGGAATACCTTGACAGCATCAAAGATGCGGTTATTCCTTTGAGTGCGCCACTCGGTACAAAAGGAAGCACAGCCGGCGAAGAAGAAGTAAACGAACAATCCACCATCCACAGATAAGAGCCATGCAGAACAGACAGCTATACAGAGACATTTCGCTTCGTCCGAAAACCACGCAGTTCTTCATTGATGAGCTGCCTTTGTTGTTTGTGGCTATAACAGGCTTGGTCTATGGCGGTATGGATGACGCGCCCCTTGGCTCTATCGCCACCCTCTTTGCCGTGCTTCTTTCCCTCTACTTGGCCTACCAGCTCATCTATCTGAAACGGATACGCTACCACATCGGGAGCGAACAACTGACGGCAGCGCATGGCGTGTTCCAACGCAGCACAGGTTATATCGAACTGTACCGAGTAGTGGATTTTCACGAACACCAGACCCTGTTACAACAGATTTTCGGACTGAAAACGGTAACGGTACTCTCTATGGACAGGACCACACCCAAGCTGGCTCTGATTGGCTTGCCCAAACAGACAGCCATCGTGGAACTTATCAGGGAACGTGTTGAGTTTAACAAAAAAAGAAAAGGCATCTATGAGATCACCAATCATTAAAATACTGGTTCTGCCACTCGTCCTGTTGCTGACCCACACGGCAAAGGCGCAGATTGTAACTGCCAACCCTTTGGAGTACGTGGCATTGGCAGAAGGCAACGAGCTGATTCTCGCCAAGGTCAGAGACCAGATTGACGGTCAGAAAAAGACCGCCCTTTTGCAGAACACCATTGCCGCAGAGTTCGAGCAGATGCGCCAGTGGGAAAAGAAATACAACAGCTATCTCAAAACAGCAAGCGGATTCGCCTCTTCCATCAAAGCCTGCACCCATCTGTACAATGACGGCGTGAGGATTTTCATCACACTGGGCAAGTTGAAGAATGCCGTAAGCGACAATCCGCAAGGCATTGTGGCTTCCATTAGCATGAACAATCTCTATATAGAGACAGCGACCGAACTTGTAACCGTATTCTCCCTACTCCGTGATGCCGTGGCCAAGGGCGGCAAGGAGAATATGCTCACGGGAGCGGAACGTAGCCAGACCTTATGGGCATTGAACGACCAGCTTTCCGCATTTCAGAAAAAGCTCAATCTGCTCTACCTGAGCATCCGCACCTACACGATGACCGATGTATGGAACAATGCCACCGCAGGGATGCTGGACCGGAACAACGGAGAAATCGCACAGATAGCGATGCGAAGATGGCGCAGGGCGGCTACAATCAGATAAAAACAGAGAGAATACAATGAGACGGACAATCTTCATAACAATCCTCCTGATGTGTATGGGCATAAAAGTCCACGCACAGTTAGACCCTACCCTTACCGGAATGGTTCTCATATACACCGAAAAGGCAAAGAAGACCTTGAAGAACCAGGAGAAAGTCATGCTGCTCCAAACCACCGGCCACATCTGGACAAAGGAAGAGGTGGAAGCCGTCACCGACTTGCAGAGGGAGTTCAACGACTATCTGGATTCGTTCCGTTCGGTTGTCAGCTATGCCGCCCAGATATACGGCTTCTACCACGAGATAACGCACTTGACGGAGAATATGGGCGAGTTCACCGGGCAACTCAAAAACTCTCCGACAAACGCCTTGGCGGTTGCATTGTCCACAAACCGGAATAAAATATACCGAGAATTGATATACAATTCCATAGAGATAATCAACGATATACGGACGGTTTGCCTGTCGGACAACAAGATGACGGAGAAAGAACGGATGGAAATCGTGTTCGGCATCCGCCCCAAGCTGCAACTGATGAACAAGAAACTGCAACGGCTGTCGATTGCGGTCAAGTACACCTCCATGGGCGATATATGGGCAGAAATCAGCGAAGAGGCACGCCCGAAAGCCAACAAGGTGGAAATCGCCCGTTCTGCCATAAGACGGTGGAAACGGAGCGGCAAAGCCGGAGCTTATTAGAATAACGAATAAAACATAAGAATATGGGATTTTGGAGTTCATTATTAAAAACCGGCGGTAAAGCCATATCATACGGTGGCAAGGCAACTGTCGCTACCGGGAAAAGTGTAGGCAACGCTGTGCTGCACCCCTCACAGACACTGCGTGGAGCAGGAAGTGCGTTGAAGACAGCCACCGTCGGAGGTGCTGTCGGTTATGTCGGTTGGGAGAAACTGACCACGGACAAGAGCGTGGTGCGTATCGTGAGCGATGCCGTCATAGGCGAGGAAGCCACCAATGCCATCAGCGGTACAGCCAAGTCAGCCGGGGACAAAGTAAGCCAGCTTACCGACAAGGCAGAGCAGACCATGGCCAATGTAAACCAGGCGACAAGCAACCTCTCATCCACTCTCAACGGAGCATCCAACTTCTTGGGTAATGTTTCCAATGGGAACGGCGGCAATATGTTGGGTAACTTCTTCAGCAACCTTGCAAACGGCAAGGTATCGGGAATGAGCATTGCCGGACTGATTGCCGGAGCGTTTTTGGTATTCGGCCGTTTCGGATGGCTCGGCAAGATTGCCGGTGCCTTCCTGATGATGATGACCATCGGCAATCACGCCAACCTGCTGCAAGAAACCAGAGTCGCCAACGCACCCCGACAGACACCCTCCCAACAGGAAGAACAGACCCATAGCGGAGGAATGAGAAGATAACATCCACGAAAACAATATTGCAACAACAATGAAATATACGGAAGAAATGATTTTACATTCCCCAAGCGGCTACTGTATGCCCTTCGAGGAAGATAAGAACAAAGAAGTAACCTTGTCAAAGGGCTATGGCGAACAGAAAGATGCCGTAACCGGAGAAACTTTCTTTAATCACGGCATAGACTTTAATGCCAGCCACCGCCCTTTGGCGGCAGTAGCAAGCGGTGTCGTATCGAGCATCGGTACGGACAAGGAACGTGGCGTGTATATTGTCATACGCTACGGTAAATACGAAGTGACCTATGCACATCTTGCCAATATATTCATACGTTTCGGTCAAAAGGTAAAGGCCGGTCAGACGGTAGCCATCAGTGGAAGCGACCTTCACATGGAAGTGGCGTTTGACGGAGAAGAACTGAATCCGATAGAGTTCCTGACCATGCTCTACGGCAATATCCAGGCATTACGCAAAGCCGGGCACGAAGCCACCCACGAATTTATCCAATTTGACGGTGAGATGAAGACAAGATACGACCGTGACAAGGAAGAAATCGAGGAACTGATGATCCGTTTCCTGCCGGTCTATATGGAAGACCTGTTCCGTGGAGCGTACACCGTACCCGAATACACCGAGCAATCGCTGCGGAACGTGTTTGCAGTGGGTGCCACCAAAAATTATTTCTTTGAGACTATGCCGAGCATGGCAAATCCTCTTGGTATCGGTAGCCGTGCCCTGCCGTTGGCAAGCAAGGTACAGAATCTCCTGATAGCCGATTTCCTGAATTACCTCGCACTCAGGCACAATGTCTATCTCTCCACCATGGATGAAGAATTAAAAAAAAACTTCAATCCGAGGCCATAGCGAGCAGTGGAATCATTGACCCTTTGGAAGAATTGGAGATTGATGTGCAGAGTTTTGACATTCCGAGAGTCGTGTCCGTCTATCCCGACCGTGCCGGAGTCCGATGGTGGACAAAGGCCTGGTTCAACAACCGGGAGGAAGGCGAACTTTCAGTAGAGATAGACCGGAACAATGCCATCCGTTTCATTCAGGACAGGATAGAAAAGGATGAATGGTTAGAGGAGTTCTTTCCCAAACAGATGGAGATATACCATAACGCCATAGAGCAGACCAAAGAACAGCTTTTGAACCAATTGAATTATTAGGATATGGGCGAAATCAGA
This sequence comes from Bacteroides sp. MSK.18.37, assembly GCF_019129155.2. Lineage (NCBI taxonomy): Bacteria > Pseudomonadati > Bacteroidota > Bacteroidia > Bacteroidales > Bacteroidaceae > Bacteroides > Bacteroides sp. MSK.18.37. The sequence continues at coordinate 482,701 of NZ_JAHOIB020000001.1, forward strand.
CATACAGAGCGTTTTGCAGAGATAGAAAGGATATTCGGTGACTACTTCAATTGCCACCTTGCCCCTGTCATGCGTGACACGCAAAGCTATCTCAACCGCAAGCAGGTGGAAGAAATGGCGGAATACTCTACCAGTGCAGCCGGTATTCTCAGTTCGATGGCAGCCGCCAACAATCCGATGATCGATCCGTACCAGACACTGAAAATAACAGGCGAATGGAACTCCAAGACTACGGAAGACTATTTGGCGATGGTCAAGGACAAAATTTCCGGCAACAAGGATATGCAGACCGACCTGGCGATGATGGCCGGCGAATGGCGTTCCGCTGTAATCGGAGAAATCGGCAGGGATCGTTATGACACATTATCCGGACAATTAGGATGCGACCTTGCCTACGCCTACACGGATTACCGCATGGAACAACTGATGATAGACAGGTTGGTCAAGGAACGTATGCCCAAGTCATCGGCAGACTACATCATCCGCAAAGCCGCACAGAATACGCTGTTAGGCTTGTCAGCGACACTGGGCCAATCACCGCTTGCCGCCGAGATCGAGCAACGTGGCGAAGCGGCCTACAAGCCTTCCAAATTAGAAAAAGGGACAAGCCGTGTCATCGGTGCAGGGATTGACGCCCTCTCTTTAGGCGGTGTGGGCAGTTGGACGAGCTTCGCAAAGTTTGTCGGAGTGGATCTGGCTTTTTCCGCATTGACACCTTCCCAAGACAATAAAGGAAACGGGCAATCGGTGGAGGATTGTATCAGTAAAGGCGTGTTTGGAAGCGAAGCCAACGTCTTTGCGGATTTCCGCAAACAAGCCAGGAGCATACAGAAGGACGAGAATCCGTACATCATCGCTACCAACGAGCGACTGGCCAAGAAGATTCCCATTGAAACTTTTGATTTTACGAAATGGATGAGTGAGCATACGATAACAAGCAAACCCATGTGGAGTTTGGCTGACGAAAAGAAAAACGAGGAACGGTATAAGAATGTACCTTTGGTGATTATGCCGGAATACCGGGAAGCCTATCTAAATAGTTTAGAACAGAAGCAAAATAAGGGAAGTGAAGAATCTGCATCTACCGAAATAGCAAAACAGGAAGTTCAAAACACTACCGAGCAAGCTGTTACTCAACAAATAGAGGAAAGTGAAATGTCGGGACAATCGCATTCGGAGGCAATTACGCAAGAAGAACAAGGACAACAAACGGTACAATCCGACACCCGTACCAACGAAAACGGCTGGAACGGACTGTTCTCCTCCTTGGGATTGAACGGCATGGGTGATATAGGCAGAAACTTAAGCTATGTACTCTCCATGCTGCCCGACATCCTGGTAGGGATGTTTACAGGCAGGACGAAATCTTTGGATATAGGAGACAACATCGTACCTATGGCAAGCGTCTTAGCCGGCTTGTTTGTCAAGAACCCCGTCCTAAAAATGCTGATGATTGGATTGGGCGGTGCCAACCTGTTGAACAAGGCAGGACATGAAGCCATTGACTGGAAACGGAATGAGGGTAACAGCAGGCCTGTATCGGAAAACAGACCTGTACAATACCGAAGCTATCCGGATGAACCGCTCAATCCGCGCATCTCCAATCCGATATTGAAAGGCAACAACCTGATAGCGACAATAGACCGTGTACCCTGTACCATCCAGCTACCCGAAAAGGTAACAGCCGCGTACCACGCAGGAGCCTTGCCTCTCAACACCCTTGCCAACGCCATTCTCGCCAAGAGCGACCAGACCAGGGCGATGATGGAGCGCAACTTTGAGAATGGAGAACGGGAGACCATTATAAGAACCAGAGGAATACAATAAAAGACAAACATATATGAAAGAGAAATCACAGTTTGAGAAAAACGCTGCGGACAAGCAGGTCGAATTGCTTTCCGAAGCATTGAACGGTGCGGTCAGTGCCGGCGGTCATTGGCTCAACGCCACGGGCAAGGGATATCCGAAGTTTTATCCGAAAGGAGTTGCGGTCAGTCCGTTCAACGCCCTGTTCATGGCATTGCATTCAGACAAGACCGGAAGCAAGACCAACCTCTTCACCTTATACAGCGAAGCCAAGGCACGGGGAGAGTCTGTCCGTGAACACGAGAAAGGTGTGCCCTTCCTGTTCTACAATTGGAACAAGTATGTAAACCGGAACAATCCCAACGACATCATTTCAAGAAACGACTACCAACAACTGCCTCCTGAAGAGAGGAACCGGTACAAGGGCATACACAACAGGGAGATTCGCACACTGTTCACCATAAACCAGACCCTGCTGCCCCTTGTTGACAAGAATGTATATGAGACCCTTGTGCAGAAGCACGGCAACAGCGTGGAGCAGGGATTCGGCGAAAAGGAGCTGCGTGAATTGCGCCCCCGCTTCAATGCCTTTGTGCAAGCCATTTCCAAAAACATGGTGCCCGTCCGCACGGACGGAAGCGGCGTGGCACATTACGACAGTCAAAAGGATGCGGTTTACATTCCCCGTCAAAAGGATTTTGAACATTATACCGACTATGCACAAGAGACCTTGCGGCAAATCATAGCGGCTACCGGACACCAGCAACGCCTTGCCCGTGAAGGCATGGTGATGAAAAACGGAGTGCCACCCACCGAGGATGCCGTCAAGCAGGAACATCTTATCTCCGAAATCGCTTCGGGTATCAAGATGCTGGAAATGGGACTGCCTGCACGCCTGTCGGATGAGAATATCAAGATGGTGGACTACTGGAACCGGGAACTCAAAGAGAATCCCAACCTGATTGATGCCATCGAGAGCGATGTGAACAATGCCTTGGAGGTCATACGCAAGGCGGAACGAGGCGAGAAAATCGAATATGCCACCTTTCGTAACCACCGGCAGACCGAGCGGATGCAGGAGCAGATGCCCAAGCATTTCTTTGTGGCTGACGAGATAAAGAAACACCCCGACAAGGATAACAAGACCATCGTGTTGGTCATAGACCGACAGGGAAAGAGTGCCGATGTCATCTTGCCTGCCGGCGCATCCCTGGAGGTGAACAACGAGATAAAGGGTATGAACAAACAGCGCATACAGTCTGCCCTGCAGAAAAGCGGCATAGAGCATGTCCGCTTCTACAATCCAGACGGAGCATTGGGGTATCGTCCCGACGACCGCTATTTTGCCGAGAAGCAGATTGAGGTGGCAAGATTGAAGAGCTGGACTTTGGAAACGCTCTCCACCATCGACGCCCATCCTGCGGTAAAGCAAGCCTATGACCTTGGCTTTGAGCAAATCCAGATGGTGCAGGACGACAAGAACCGTTGGGCATTGTATATAAAACCCGAAGGCAAGTCTGGTTACAGCATCTATCCCGACAAGGATGACCTGAACCGTTTCTTCACCACTCTCAAGCAGTCGTTGGATAACATCGACAAGGTACGTGGCGAACTGGCGAAGAAATACTATGCCTTGGCGGAGAGCAAACCCGAACTGAAGGTGGATCTGTTCCACACATCGGACGAGCGCATCGACCTGAACCGCATCCAGCGTGTGGCCGTGTTCAAGACCAAGAACGGTGCGATACTCTGCGCTCCCACCATAGACAATCAGAAGCCACAGCCCCGAAGTGTCACGCCACAACAATGGCAACGGATGTGGCTTGCCGAAGACCGGAACAGCTTCAAGCAGCATTTGGCTGCAACACTCTTTGCGGATCTGCTGAACAAGAGCCAATCACAGGAGCAGACCTCTTCCGAGAAACAGGAAGAAGAGGTGGAGGCAAAAGTCGGCCGGAAAGAGGAAATCAAGCCTGAACAGCCTAAAGAGGAAGTCGAGGAACAGGAAGAGGCATCACGAGGTATGCACCGATAAACGAAACGGAATATGAGCAAGAACCAACAATACGCAGAACAATATGCCGATTTTGCGATGGAGCAGATGCGCAAGTACGGCATACCTGCCTCTGTGACCTTGGCGCAAGGCATATTGGAGAGCAGCAACGGACAAAGCCGTCTGGCCCTGAACGAGAACAACCATTTCGGCATCAAAGCCACTCCAAGATGGATTGCGCAGGGTGGCAAGTACGGATTATACACCGATGACAAGCCCAACGAAAAGTTTTGCAGTTATGACAGTGTGGGTGATTCTTACGAACACCACTCCAGATTTCTGGTAGAGAACAAGCGGTATGACAGATGTTTCGCCTTGGCTCCCGATGACTATAAGGGTTGGACGGAAGGGCTTGCCAAGGCAGGATATGCCAGCGGCAGCAATTATGCAGGAAGCCTGCAAAAAATCATCGAGGTCAACGGATTGCAGAAGTACGACCGGATGGTGATGGCGGAAACGAAAACGCAGAGATTAGAGATTGGACAAGAAATGAATGTCGATGCAAACAAGGAAGCGTATTCATTCCCTGTGGAGCGTGCGGAATTTATGTTTGTCACCTCTCCATTCGGTATGCGCACCGACCCGATGGATGCCGGCAAACAACAGATGCACAAGGGTATCGACATCCGCTGCAAGGGAGATGCGGTACTGGCGACTGAGAACAACGGCAAGGTGGTGGCCGTCAACCAAAATGCAAATACCGCCGGAGGGAAGTCCATCACCATCGAATACCCAAGGAGCGACGGGAGCAAGGTGCAGAACACCTATATGCACCTGTCTTCTGTCGATGTCAAGGTGGGCGATACCGTCCAAGCCAGGCAGAAAGTCGGTGTTTCAGGGAATACCGGGACACGGACTACCGGCGAGCACCTGCATTTCGGGGTGACATTAGTTTCAGCGGATGGGCAGAAGCGGGATATGGACCCGGCTGTTTATCTGGCTGAGATTGCCGAAAAAGGCAATATCAAGTTACAAGCTCTGCATAACGGGAATGACCTGCTGGCAAAATACAAGACGGAGGCAGTGGCCACTCCACAAGAAAGCAAGGCTCAAAGTCCTGAAGACTGGATGAAAAAGCTGCTCTCTTCGGAGGACAGCGGTGTCGGCTTATCGGGAACCAACGACCCGATTATGGATATGGTGGTCAAAGCCTTTTCTTCGCTGATGATGCTGGCAGTAGTCATTGACAGCAAGGATGAAGAGGAACAGATAAGTGCCGTTTCCAAAATGGCCGATGAACGGAAAGTGGATTTGACCCCACTTTTACCACACATGAAAACCTGCGCTCTCGTGGTTGGAGAGAACAACAAAGCCGTATTGCAGGCAGACAACGGCTCCATCCAATTCTCACGGGAGTTGAGTGCCAATGAGCTGAGCCGCCTGTCTGCCACGCTGAACAGTCCGGGACTCTCGGAAGAAAGCAAGCGTATGCGTGTGGCCGGGATGGTCAATGCCCTGGTGCTGTCGCAACAGGCTTCGCAGAACTTCGAGCAGGGAATGTCGGAACAACAGAGCCGGGAGGAACAAATCAAGAGATAATGAAACGCGTGATGATGGAAATAGGATTGTTGTTTGTCGGGTTGTCCATGGCAGCACTGCACACCCTCGTATGCTACAAACTGTTCGGCTTGGTGGCGACACTCGTGATCATAGGGGTGCAGGTCGTCATCGCCATCGGGATAGTCTGGATTAAAATCCGTGCGCCCGACTAAGACGGTTGCACAGGCAAGTGGTTCACATTTAACAGGATATTCCGGTCAAATGGTCTTGGTAAAATAAAACTACAAGCAATATGATAAAGTGTAATGTAACAATGTGCGGTACAATCAGCCGTGTGGCTACCGTCCGCACCAACAGCGAGAATAAAGTGTTCACGGCTTTTGCCGTAAATTGTGTGGTTCCTGCCAAAAGCGGTATCAACAAGACCGTGGAAATCTCCGTCGCCAAAGATGGAGAGGATAACGAACTGAAGAATTGTGCCTTGGGACAACGGGTAAATGTGTCGGGCACGCTGACTTTCAAGAAACGTGGGGACAACCTCTATTTCAATCTGTCAGCTTCGGAGGTCACTCTTTCGGCTTCCAATGAAGATTCCATCAAGGGGGAAATGCACTTCCGGGGAAAGACTGGAAAAATCATTGAAGAGAAAACCGACAAGAAAGGCAAGGAATTTTTACAGTTCTCAGGCTTTTCCGCAGAGAAAGTCAATGACGGCTTCGAATACCTGTGGGTACGGTTCTTTGGCTTTGACTGCAAACGTGAAGAGTGGCTGCAACCCCAGACAGGCATCGAGGTCAAAGGCGACATGGAGCTGTCCGTCTATAACGACAAGCTGAACCTTTCCTGCAAGATTGCCGAGATGTCGGCGTATGTCAAGCCTCCGTATACCCCCAATAACTGACAGGTATGGCCGGTTACAAGAAATATAACAACGATGGCCCTTCCGCAGAAGACAAGGCTCTTGACCTTTTTGCGGAAATGATGATCGAGCGCATCGAGACCATCAGCAAGGACTGGTCGAAGCCGTGGATTACCGAGGGAAGTTTAGGGTGGCCGAAGAACTTATCCGGGCGTGAGTACAATGGGATGAACGCGCTGATGTTGCTTCTCCACTGCGAGAAGAACGGATATAAGATTCCTCGTTTCTGCACCTTTGACTGTGTGCAACGGTTGAACAAGCCGACTGAAAAGCAGGCTAAAGAGGGTGTGGAACTGCCGAGGGTTGCCGTCAACCGTGGTGAAAAATCGTTCCCGGTCATGCTTACCACCTTTACCTGCATCCATAAGGAGACCAAGGAGAAAATCAAGTATGACGATTACAAAAGGCTCTCCGACGAAGAGAAGAAGATGTACAACGTATATCCGAAGATGCAGGTCTTTCGGGTATTTAACGTGTCCCAGACCAATCTTCAGGAAGCCCGTCCGGAACTTTGGAACAAGCTGGCGAATGGGGATGCCGTAAAATTGGACGAGAGCGAGAAGATGTCTTTTGAACCGATGGATGTGATGATCCGTGATAACCGTTGGATTTGTCCCATCAAGCCGATGCACCAGGACAAAGCCTACTTCTCCATTACCAAAAACGAGATTGTGGTTCCTGAAAAGGCACAGTTCAAGGACGGGGAATCGTACTACGGCACGCTTTGGCATGAAATGACCCACAGCACAGGTATCGAGGGGCAGCTTGACCGCATCAAGCCCACCGCTTTCGGTTCGGACGAATATGCCCGTGAGGAATTAGTGGCTGAATTAGGCAGCGCATTGGTGGCACAGCGTTACGGTATGAGCAAGGCTCTGAAAGAAGAGAGCTGCGCCTATCTGAAATCGTGGCTGGAGCAACTGAAAGAGTCTCCGCAATTTATCAAGACCACGCTCTTGGATGTGAAAAAGGCGACTTCGTTGGTTACGCAAAACGTGGATAAGATTGCGGAAGAATTGGAAAAGGGGAAAAAGGAAGAGCAGGACAACAAGCAGGGAATGAAAGTGGAACAACCTGCATCCGGCGAAAAGATTTTCTATTCTTCCGTTGCCTACCTGCAATCAACCGATGACACTTCCCGGCTGGACGAATTTCGGGACAAGGGTGATTATGAAGGATTGCTCCAAGCTGCCAAAGAGTATTATGACGGAAACGGTATCAATGAGCAATATACCTTTGCCTCTCCTCTCCAGAACAAGGGTGATGACCTGTTGATTGAAGACAAGGATTTTGCCGTGGTCTATAACAACAGCGTGGGTGGCACATACGAGGTGATGCTGAAATATTCGGAACAGGAAATCCGTGACCATATTACCAGATATGGAACCCGTCTGGCAAGCGATGACATCAAAGAGGTGGCAAAGGATATGGTGGCAGAACAGTTCCAGGCTATAACGAAACAGCGAATACCTGTCTTTGAAATGCCGAGCGGAGATATTCTCTATGCCGGATATAACAGGGAGACCGACACGCTTGATGTCGGTACGGTGGTCAATGCCGGTCTTGTTCCCAACCATCAGTTCCCCTACGACCACGACAATTCTCTCGAATCCAACCTGCAATCCGTCCATTCGGAATTAAGTCATATGGAACAGTATCAGGAGGAAGAGGTGGAATATAGCGGTGGTATGCACCGATAACTATAATGGGGCGTTTGCGTATTCAATCCAACCGTTGGGAGTTTGTTCTCCTTGCGGTTGGATTGTTGTAGCTATACAGTCAGTCAATATCATAGCCTATCACATAATCGTCATTGATAAGCAGATAGTAGTAGCCGTTGCCACAATTCCGATATTCCTTGCTGAAGCCTGCCGCCATATCGCCATTGTCTCGTGGCTCACACCAAAGCGTTCCGTCATAACCGCAAAAATCAAAGCGGCAAGTGGAAAATTTCTCTTTGTTTTTCAGTGCCTCACGGAAGAGACGCATTGCTGTCGTTCCACAGTATTTTTCAATGGTGGCAAGTCCGATACATTTGCCGTCGATGCGCGTGCCTGTTGTGATGTGGTTCTCGTAAAGGTTTTTATCCAAATCCGCATTGGCGATTTCACGAAGCCAGGAATTTGTATGTGTGGCAAGTCGGGCAAGTTTCTGATATTTCAGAATAAGTTTTCTGTCCGTATTCTCGTCCTGTTCTTGCGAGGGATAGTATATTTGCTCGATGCTTGCCCAGTCTGTAAACACATAGCCTTTTGTCCGCTTGCCGAGAGCGATAATGCCAATAATACCTCTGTCTCGGTTGATGAACAAGCGTCTGCGTTTTCCTGCAATCCGCACGTATAAAGACGGAGGATTGGTTTCGTTGCGAAGATAGCTCTCCGCCGGATGAATAGTTGTCATTTCCATATCTGTATCTATTTTTCAATGTTTATTTTACCTGTCCTTACCAGTGTACCATTGCGGTAAAGCATGATTCCTCCGGGCTTGAACCCCATTTCTCCGAAGGCTATGTATTTGATATAATCCCGGTACTTCTCGCCTGAAAAGTTTTTACCGCACAAGTTGTTGAAAAACATGGGTATTGAAAACCCATCCTCTCCTGACAACACTGTTTTTCCGTTTTGTCTGATTTCGTCTAACATACCAATTTCCAATTTTCATCATCAATCGTAAGTTTGTTCATTTCCCAATCATACTCCACTTCCGGTGCATTGGTATAGGGAAAATTGATGGTGTAGCCGATTTGTCCGTAGGAACAATGAAGCGGTGTTACACATATTTCCCTGCCAAAATAAAGGCTCGGTGTGCAGTATTTCCGCCAATTAAAGCGGTCTGCAAGGATATTCCTGCAAAGTCTTCTGTAATATGATTTGTTCGATAAAGTCATAATTATGTGTATTAAAGAAATTCCATTTCAAATGCTTGTAGCAATTCGTATATCTGTTCTTCGGCATCTTCCATATCCGCTACAATATCCTTGATGTGATAAGGTGCGCCATTCTTGCCGTGTCCGTCATCGCCTATCCACAAATAGGCTTCATAATCGGGGTCAAAACCCTCGTAATACTCTTTTACATTGGCTATGAGGGAATCAATATCCTCGCCCTGCATATCGGCATTGAAGAGAAAATCCTGTCCGTACTTGGTATAGCGTTGAAACTCAAACAATACTCTTGTCTCGTTTTTGTCTTCAACGTTCACGCTCCAGCCTTTTTCTTGGGCAATGTCGGTTATTCTCTGTATCTGTTCTTCGGTAATCATCTTGTGAGGGGTTTGAAGTGGGGAAACTTTTTACATTTCCCCACACGTGGCTTAATCCGTTACTTGAAAATAATACTCCTGCTTCTCGTCCGACCATTCAGAGGTCATTTCGTCCGCTTCTCTCCATAGCTTGTCATAGAGAATGGCTCTTTGGTTGTCTCTCTCGTGCCACTGCCATATCTTGTGATTAAGTACAAGGCAGAGTTCCGTCCAATACTTGTAGTTGTCTTTCCATTCGGACTTGGCTCGCCTGTATGTGTCGGCTATGGCTTTGTCTCCGAATTTATCGGCAATGGAGAAGTCCTGCCAAAAGGTGGTTATCGGCTCGTAACCGTTCAACTCTGTTATGTTCCATCTTGGGATGGCGATTTGAAGTGCTTTCATAATCGTTATTGTTTATGGTTTTCGTAATACTCTTCGGGTAAATGATAGAGGTCGTTCTCTGCCAAATGGTCTATGGCTTCCGCTGCCAGACGGCACGCCCATTCGTTACGCTGGTCATATCTTCCCTTGTGCCAGTTCTCCGCCAACTGCTCCATAAAGTAGAACATCAGCTTGGCTTTTTCGTTTACCAAATAGCGGTGGTCATCCGCCAATGCCTTGCCCACCTTTCGGGGTGAAGCCATTTTTCCGTTTACATAGTTTGAGAACTCGTCCGCAAAGCGTTTGTCGTTCTCTGATAATTGATTGTTGTACTCCATTTCTAATGAATTTTGATGTTGAACATTTTTTCTTTTCCCTCTGGTCGGTTCTTTCCCGTCTGAACCGCCTTGGAATTTTATGGATGCGGTAAACGGCTGTCGGTACTGCTTCATGCGACGGCTTTCCCGGCCAATTACTCTTTCACGGAAAGGAAGAATTTGCAGGGAATGCACTTCAAGCCGGAGAATCAAGCGCGACAGCAGACCTTTGCATCTGATAAAACCAAGAGCGGTGTGGACGGAAGATGAGCCACGGCAGTTATACCTATAAAAGGAAGATGGCTTGGGCAAAATATAAAGGTTGAGATACAAAAGGAAGCTGCCAACGCAGTTTAGGCAACTCATAAAAACGGGTATCGTGCTTTTGTGAAACCACGTAAGCACGACACTCATTGATAAGAGCTAAAAAGATGAAGGCAGTAAATCACTCATCCTCTGTTCCGGCAAACCGCAAAAGCCCCGAATGATAGTATCTCCGTTTACGCCATCAAGTTTGCTGAACATCTGCAAGGAGTCAAATCCTCTGTCGAATTGCTCCTTGCTGACAGCAGGGGCAAAATGAATAACTCCACGTGGATAGCTTTTTGATACACCTATCCACCCACGCAAATAATCATCGAAATGTCCGTCCGCTTTTGACACATAGAACTCTTGCGAATGAGAACTGCAAATGTTCTTTCCGTACATCTCGTCTCCTAAAATCAGGATTCCGATTTTAGGATTGTACATAAAACGTCTGTTGGCTATTTGAAGAATATCTATGATTTCTTGTTTGATATTGATAACCATCAGGGGAGTCCCAATCTCTCTTTTTGTACGTTTGCCTATGCCGTAACCTTTCTTTTCCATACTCCTGTCTTTTATGCTCTCCGATTATGCCGATATTTGATATTCGTGAATAGAGCAGTATGCGTCTTCATTTTCTTCTTTCCATTGCTTGACAATCGCATTGACATCCTGACGGGATTTGACTTGTACTTCGCAAATATCCTCCAGCCAGTCATATACGCTTTCCAAGTCTTGAAAATACTCGGAATAGTATTCTTCCTCCGAAGTGCATACATCAACATAGTATCTGTCAGGAAAGTATTTGCCCTCATCATCATTCGTCCAATACTCACACATACCAGGTTCTTCCGACTGATAGAAATATCGCAGCGTGGGATATTTCTCACATACCATATCAAACATTTCATTGCAGGGAGACCACGCTGTTTCTGTATTGAATGTAAGCACCTCACCGTTGAATTTGAGGTTATCCCACGTTCCACGGCAATATATCTTTTCCCAACTTTCTCCGAGGGCTTCTACAAGACACCCTAACCACGTAGTTCCAAAACCATTTTGAACGGACGGCTTTTGTCGTTTTTCTAAATCTTTCATTAACTCATAGAGTTTTTTCAATTCTGTTGCGTTGCCCTCTATCGCATACGCAGTGCTGCACCAATTCGGCATAATCGTAAATTTTTATTGTTAGACTTGTTTTTGTTTCCCTCTGCTTGGAAGCCTTCCGACTTCGCCACCGGGATATGTTTTATGTGCGTTAAAGACTGCGTTACAAGGGAGATAAGACAAGTAAACAAACAGGGAGTTAATGAAATACCCAATTTCTGCCTGCCGGAAATTGAGGAAAGTTGTCGTTAAGTCCGGTGATTTGTTAGACGAAGCGATACTTGGCGTTCTCCCACAGCAGTACCTTTGCACCATAAAACAATCCGCGCGGCGTGGTGGTCGGCTCAAAGGAGAATACTCAAAAAACTATAATGGGTTGTTAGTAGGTAAAACAGATTTGACCTTTGAGTGGTGCTATAAACGGCACAAGTGGTTGTATAAATGGAAGAATTGCGTACATACTATATTTTAGCAGGTTACATCTACCACTTTGCGGTAGAATTAAAACAGTACATCGCTACGGCAATCAACGAGCAGCCGTAGCCGGATACATAAAAGCCACCTGCTACATTGTATATCGTAACAAGTGGCTGACGAAAAGAACAAAACAGATTATGCAGTCATACGCTTACGGATTTGCCGTGCGTTTTTCTGTACAAGTTGTATGATGCGGTCGTGGTATTCTGTGTTTTGGTTGCAAAGCCCTCTTGATTGCAGGACTTTGAAATTTTCAAGCGACAGTTCAACAGTCTCAATGCGTTTGTCATTTATCCGTGCAGAGAAAACCAAAGACTTGGGTTTGAGGTAGTATTCGCATTGTCCCACACAATGATGTAAAGCATTTCCCTCTTTGTAATAATCATCCACGCTCTCCAACACGCTGACCACAATCAGTCCGTCAGTGAATGACAATCCAAAGAATTTGCCTTTCAACTCTCTGAACTTCTCCTCATTCTCCTGCGCCTTTTTCTGCTCGGCTTCACGTTTCTCTCGCTCTTGGATAACCCTTAGCCTCTCTTGATAGCGGTCGTGCTCGGCTTTCAAATCCAATGGGCAGACATAATGGGCATTGCGAATATCCTTGCCACACCTTTCAAGCAAGCGGATGTAATCCACCCAAAGGGAAATGTCGGATATGTGATAATTGTTACGCATCACTATCTTATAAGTGTTCCAATACAAATCAAAATACATAGGGTGTTGCAGAAAATAGTTCAAATCCACCTTTCTCCCTGCCTTGAACATCGTTTCGGCTCTACTGTCCTGCAACAAGGCTTCAATCAGCTTCGTTGGCTCAATCTCCGACAAAGAACCTCTTAGTCCGTTGCGTCTTAACTTGGTTGTGGCAGAATAATAAGGATAAACCTTGCAGTCGGCAATCCGCCTGTAAACATTATTGTCGTTCCGCAGTTCTATATGATTGTCAAAGACAAAGCTGTCTATATAGTAGCCGAGTGTACGCCTTAATGCCGTTACTTCTGTCTTGCCATTATCATCAATCCAATAACGGACTACCTCCATTGAGTAAAAATCGGCTTTCTTGCCCTTGCGATAATGAGCCGTCAAAAGGAACACCCTCTGCACCTGTAAGCCGTCTTGGGTTGTCAGTATGGAGTAATAGGATTTGTCTTTATACTTACGCTGTAAGGTGTTGCGTATCTCCAACTTTGTATCGCAGCGAGGGCAACGGCAGGTCTTTTCTCTGGTCTCGCTCCATTGGTGTCCGCAATCCATACAGGTGGTCATACCGCTTTTGGTACGGAACGCATAATGATTTAAGCAATGGCGAAATGCCCATAACTCTTGCTTCTCGGTCAGTGGCAGTAACCGCTCATTGGCGGTTACTACCTTGTGCTGTAATCTCGTCTTGGCTCTCATAGTCCTAAATCAAATAGTGATGGTTGGGTAACTTCCTGTTTCGTTGCTTTCTGGGTTGGCTTGGGTCTGCTGTTACGTTGTTGTATCTTCCGCAGTTCCTCGTCTTGATAGGCTTTGAGTGCCTTTTCCCTCGCTTCGGCTTGCTCTTCGGGAGTAAGTTCTACCCTATGATTGACTATCACACCGCAGTTGACGGCTTTACCCACCTCTATATTGTCTTCATCATAATAGTGGGTACAGAGAGAATAAACCTCATTGTCGGTCATTCCACAACCGCCCTCTTTGCATATAGCCATTGCTTGGTTGAGTACAAATGTGATGCAATCGTCCAAATTCTTGTTCTCTTTGGCATACGACACGGCAAAGAGTTCATCCGTCTTGGCTCTCTCGTCCAAATATGCCTTTATGGTCTGCTTGAATTGTTCTGTTCCTTTCATATCGTCTGTTATTTTGCTTGATAATAAATACTTGGCTCACTTGAAACATTGTAGATGTATGCTCCGCACCTTACCAACAATGCCTGTTTACCATAATACAATCGCTTCATTCCTTTGACACTGCCTGTGTTATGGAAGTTGGGAAATCGGCTGATATTACAGCGTTCTCCCTGCTCTTTGGTCATTCTTCGTGTTCTCATAGCATTAGAAATGATAGTCAATCACTCCACCGATATACAGCAATGTTCCTGGCTCTAATTGGCTTACCACTCGCAGAAACTCGTAAGATTGTTCGGCAGCTCCGTTGATACACTGCTCGTCCATATAGAACTGATAGGCGGTATCAAGCGGATTTTTGAGGTACTTTTCAAGTTGGTACACCTCGCCAATCCAAAGAGTGCAGTTTTCTGTGGTAACGGCTTTCGCCTTTTCTTGCAAGGTTGCCACAAATTCCTCTTTCCATTTGTCCGCACCGCCATTGTAACAGATTGTATCATCTGAAACAAGCTCAAACATCCCTTTGGGCAGAATGTTGTTTATCAGATTATCAATGTGTGATTTACGCTCTTCCTCGTCAATCTCCGAGCAATAGTCATAATAGTGTCCGTCTCCTTGTTCAAGGGTGCAGTCGTTCAGGATGTTGTCTTTTAGAGGTCTCTCTTCTGTGATTTGAAAAATCTTGCTGTGCATAATCTGTCTGTTTTAATCGTTGAACTTTTGTTTTTTCTTTTCCCTTATTTTGAAGCCTTTATCGCTTTCTTGTCGGGATCTGAATTTTACGTGCATTCAGAGACTGTGGACTACAGAGGGATAAGACAAGTAAATGCCAGAGGAGTTGATGAAATACCCAATTTCAGCCTGCCGGAAATTGTGGAAAGTTGTCGTCAAGTCCACAAGGCATTAGTGGAGCCAATCGGAGAATCGGTACTTGGCGTTCCCTCGCCGCAGTACCTTTGCAAAGGAAAATGGAGCCGACAAGAATAGCCGGAGAAGCTCACAGTATTGTGATAATAGAAACAGGTATAATGGTCTGGTAGTAGGAATTATAAAACAGGATAAAATATAACAAAACGGCAAATTTGATGTATATTTGCCAAAATTGTTATAACATTCACAGCATTATCTTACTACAGTATAACAAAAATGGCAAACTACATTGTTATATGCCAAATTTGTTATAACTTTGCAGTATAATTAAAAAAGCAATAATGACTGCTGTAAATCAAATAATAGATATTGCTAAGAAACAAGATGGCATATTCACAAGAAAAGACTTGTTGAATGTGGTACGATCTGGTATGAAAAACATATCAGAAGGGTCTCTTGTTGTGCTTTTGAATAGGATGATTGCAGAAAACAAAATCATTAGGGTTTCATACGGGAAATATAAATTAAATGAAGATTTGAAGCATGAATTTTTGTATGAACCAAACGAATTTATGCTTTCACTCAACAAGCATATAAAAGAAAAATTTCCTTTCATCGACTATTGTATATGGCAACCGTCTGTATTTGCATCAATGATGCTACATGTACCTGCGGTAAGAACCACATTAGTAGATGTTGAAAGGGAAGCGATGGAATCTGTTTTTATGTCATTACAAAACGTCGAATCAGAAATCCCTATTTTCTTGAATCCGTCCCAAGAAGATGTGGACAGATACATTACAAATAGAGACTTAATTATTGTCCGCCCTCTTGTTAAAGAGGCTCCATTAGATGTTATAAATGGCTGTCCCGTTCCCACATTGGAGAAAATGCTTGTTGATGCCATATCTGACAAAGAACTACAACATCTTCAAGGCAATGAATTATATACTATATATTCAAACGCATTCTCTGACTATGCAATCAAAAAAACAAGGTTATTGAGATATGCGGCACGTCGCAACCGAAAACAAAAAGTTGAACAAATTATCAATACAATCAATATATGATACATCCCGATAGCAGGACTTTGTCTTGGATAGAACAAGTCGCCAAAGACAATAAGATAAAAGATATAACCCTCGTTGAGAAAACAATCCGTGCATTCTCATTGTTGGAAGCATTGGCTCGATCGGGTTGCCCATTTTTGTTCAAGGGAGGTTCGTCCTTAATGCTTCATCTTGATACAGGCAAACGACTTTCTATCGATATTGATATAATATGTCCTCCTGGAACAAGAATTGAAGATTATCTTGAAAAGTATTCCGAAGAATATGGCTTTGGAGAGGTCAAATTGGTAGAGCGTATCTCTCGTACCGATATTCCGAAACAACACGCCAAATTCTTTTACCAAGTGGCATATCCGGCAGGAGGACGTCAGGATAAGATTTTGTTGGATGTATTATTCGAGGAAATTCATTATGCAAATGTAGTGGAACTTCCTATTCAAAGCCGGTTGTTAAAAACAGAGGGAGACCCCATAATTGTAAAGTTACCAAGTAAAGAGGATTTGCTTGGCGATAAATTAACTGCATTTGCTCCTCACACGACCGGGATTCCTTTTTTCAAAGGAGAAAAGAATTGCTCAATGGAAATATGCAAACAACTATTTGACATTGCATCTCTTTTCGATATTGTCAATGACTTGTCCATTACAACAGAGACATTCAATAAGTTTGCGATGGTTGAACTTCAATACAGAGGTGAGAGTCCTGATGCAATTCAAAAAGTTTTGGATGATATTTATGATACGGCTAAATGTATCGTAATGCGTGGACAAGATAATCAAGAAGAGTTTGACATGATTCAAGATGGAATAAAAAAAGTGCGTGGCTTTATTCATAGTGAAGTCTATACTTTGGAAAGTGCTATCACAAATGCTTCAAAAGCCGCCTATCTCGCTAAACTTATCGGCAAAGGAATACACGAGGTAAAACATTATAATCCGTCCGAAGCGAATTTATTAATCAACACAACGATACAACCTCCATTATCAACTAAGTTGAACAAATTTAAGAAGACAAATGCAGAAGCGTTCTTCTATTGGAGTGAAATACAAAAGTTAGGATAATGCACTTTATAATGCAGGAGAGCCGATCCATCACGGACAGGCTCTCCCAATTCAAATCATGAAGCAAAAAGTATCTTTTGTGTTCTATTTCATATAAAGCAATACTTTGGTATGTCGATTGGCTTCGGTAGGATTGTAATCTGAGATTCCTCCCTTGCCGACCTTGGTAATCACATCAACTGCCAGTCCTCGCTTAACCAATTCTGTGGTAATATAATCGGCTCTCGATATGCTTAACCTGTCGTTTACATCGGCAGCCCCTGTGGCTGCATCAGCCGCACCTACAACAGTAACCGACAATCCGTATTTCTTTGCGACACGTGCCAGTTCATCAAGATTGACCGACTGTGACTTGTCTGTCAACTTCGCTGTGCCGAGTTCAAAGAAGAAATAAACGGGAGAACCGATGCACTCGTTGCCGGAGTTTATAAAGGACAGATAATCCGAGTGGTTATAGGTGGCAATGCTGTCTCCGCCCATATTTGTCAATTCCTGAGCTTTGGCAAGATTGTCCGATTGGACTTCATTTGAATTTCCACTATCATCTACATTCACATTGGCAATTCCGGAACAAACCGCAAGGCTGTCATTGGACAAAGGCGACTTGCCATCCCAACGCCTGTTCTTCAACCTTGCCCTGAGCGAGTTCAGTCCGCTGTAATCATTTTTAGGATAACCACTGCTTAAATTTTCATGGTCTTCAAACAGCCGGCTGTACTTTTCAAGCAATCCTTCAATATCCAAAATTTTCTTCAGTTCATTCAAGGTACGCATATCCCTGTCGTGTTGACCAATGTACCTGCGGTTGCTTTCCGACAACTCCGAAGCATATTCCACTAACCACTCGTTTTGCCGAATATAAGGAGTCGCATCAACGGTTCGTTTCCACCCGACCTTTCCAATCGTGAAAGACAGTCCGGCAGAAACGGAGAGCATATTGTCCCCGAAGCGGTTGGCTTCCCCATATCCGTCAAAGTTTTGGAAAGTGGAAGCATTGCCAATCTCCAGCAATGCTGCCAGCCGTTTGCAGATGCGGTATTGCCCTTGTATGCCATAAGAAATGGCAAATGGTTTCTGACCGTTCTGAGGATTATACATCATTCCAAGGCCAACGTATGGAACAATGCCCCAACGTGGATTTTCTTTCTTTGCATACAGTCCGCCAAGGACATTATACATCAGGTCGGCGTGGAAATGATGATAGTCATTGGCAGTAAGGTTGCAGTCCTTGAACCGCCAACCTCCATACCCGATTCTTGCCCCGATCTGTGGAGTGAACCATTTGCCGACTGATGCGGATAACGATGGTTGTACCCGGTCAAACAAATCAGCACAGCCAATCGGTCTGCCGATGAAAGCACTTGCACCACCTTGCAGACTGACAAACCAGTTGCCGTTCCATGGTGAAGTTACCAGCACTCCCTTGTGATAAGTCGGCTCTGCGGTTTGAAACATCAGTTCCTTCTCCATATAGGATTCATAGTGTACACTATCCTGTGGGACAGGTTGTACATTCGCCTTCGCTTGCAGTGTGCAGCACATTCCTGCCATTGCCATTACAAATACTATTTTATTTCTCATACGTTTTCTGTTATTATAGATTTCACATCCGATGCAGGAAACTACCTCCTGCCGATTATCGTTTCTGCTTTTTGCCGGAAGCCGGACACATCATCTTGCTTGCCATCATCATACACCGTCTTGCCCAGGCCCGGTTGTCCTCGTCATCGTCCCGTCCCCATTTAAGGTCACTGGAGCTTCCACCACCGCCATGCGTTTCGGCAAAAGTAGTGGCATCATTGACCATTCCGAGAAACAGAAGCGTGGCGCAGTGCATCACTTCCGATCCTTGTTCCGTCAGGCTTTGCAGTAATGAACCGTCAAATCGGGACTGTTCGGAAAGTCCCATTTCTCCCAATCGTGCCGAGTGCTCCCTGACCAATGTTTCCAACATTACATCTTTGAGCAGCACATCCACGTTGGAATGGATTTCACGGATGTACTTATAGGCTTCGCCTTTCAACTCCTCCGTGCGCTCGCCAATGGCATCCATGTCCCTTTTAAGGGCTTCAAGTTGTTGGTCAGCCGTCCGTAGCTTATCCTGCTTGTCTTCCAGTTTCGTTTGGATAGAAGCCAGTTCCTTTTCCAACCGATCCCTCTCTGCTATAATGGCAGCCGTATCTCCCTGATGGGATTGAAGGGTGCGCTCCAATGCCGACAACTGGTATTCCTTTTCCGCTTTCGCCTTTCTGAGGTTGTCCACCATTGAGGTCAAGCCTTTTACCCTGCGTTCTGCCAGACTGATTTCCACTTTTAAGTCGGACAGTGCTTTTTTATGTTGGACAACCTGTTCTTCGATATTGGTACATTCTTCCGAAAGGTGTCGGCGGTACTCTTCGGTGGTGCGGTGTTTTGCGCCGGTCTCGGATATACTGCTACCACGTGACATTCCCCAACGCTTGTTCACTTCTGAGAAGTCGCTATGTAACTGCTTCATCCGTGCGCTGAACTCGTACTTGTCCTTTCCTGCAAAAATCTGCTTGTATGCAAACTTGCCGTCACGGATTGGCAACAAGGTACAATGCGCATGGGGATTCAGTTCATCCATGTGTACGATAAAAGCTGCAATGTTCTCCTCTCCATATTTGCCACAAACGAATGAATAGACGTCCTTGGCCCATTCTTCAATATCCTTGCACCTCTCGACATGGGAATTGTCCGCTCCCTTATCAAAATTTACAATCTGACTGCCGAAAGCTATTTCGTGCATACGTTCACGTGAACCTCCGAAAATAAAATTGACCACCGTGCGGAAACGTGGCTCTGCCAAACCTGCATTTGGGTCTTTGATTCCTCTCGCCAACAAATTATCGGACATTCTTTCCGGGATGCTCCGTGTCTTATCTATAGGGCAGACCTTACCTGCCCTTATCTCAAAATTCAAATGTTCTCTTGTCGGATCATAGTTCCCGACCGACACGGCACGCTCCCAGCCTTTTTCCGTCCACCTGCGTTGGTGTTCGTTGCTTTGTGCTGTGGTTATGCCTTTTGATGGTCGGAAATCCATCACCTGCTTTGCATTTGCCATATTCTCTTTTCTGTTTTTCGGACATCCTGTTTGCCCCAGCTTGCTGCTTGTCCGGGCACCTCTCCCGATAGCTTTATGCTATTGGGGTATTAGGCTACCCTTACTTCCCTCTGTTTGGTCACCGTGCAAGCACTGCTGCACGCTTGGAATGGCAAGCCTATAAGCGTAGGGTATCACGGCTTGTCCGTGGTTATACAATCTGGTAGAAACTTACAACAACTGTTGTAAAGCCTATAAAAGGTCCGAATCGTCTTCCCGGCACTTCGCCCATAGAGCCTTGAACGGTTCTTTGAGCGTGGCAAGGATCTCTATCTCATCGGAACTTGCGCCCGTTACCTCACTTTCACCGTCGAGGATTATCTTGGCGGTCATCTTGGATGCAGCCAAAAGAGAAGACCAGTCATCCCCCAGCTCGAAGTGGAAGAAATCGATAAAAGCGGTCGGGTTGTCGAAGCGTGAGTTTCGTATGGTTCGCTTCAGTCCGGCAACGGCTATGCGCTGAACCAATGTCCGGGTAAGTTCATCTGCTGATTTGTCCTTTGAAGACGTTTGGCTTCCAGAGCCACCAACAGGAGAATTGTCGGCAATCTCTTTCAACCGACTTACGTAGTATTGTTCACATATATCACCCATCTGTGAGTCTGTCAAATTGCCGGTTATCCATTTGGATAGAGCGGCATCAAACTCATCGGCAGGTCGAATCTCCGCTTGACCATTATAAGTGGTAGTAGAATTGCCAATGCCGGTTTTGTTGAACACCATTGTAATGACCACACTCTTGGCAAAGCGTGTACGATATATATGCCCCATATCCTCCAACTTGTCGAGGAATGTCCTGACGGTAGCCCTGTGCCAATGCCATTCCGATGCAAGGTCGGAAATGGTCACATGGCATTGGTCAGCCTGCAACACGTATTCGTGATTCTTGAGGAAAGGGACTACGAATCCTGCCACACACTTTTCCAACAGGTCGTGGTAGGCACCGGTCTTCGTCTTTCTTTCTCCGACTTTCTCTTTGAGGAAGTCGAAGAGTTCCATATCCGCCAATATCTGATTGGCACATCTATTCTTGTCTTTCGTCATTTCGGTCGTTTTTTAATTTGACTATCTGTGGATTCGAGTCCACTGCCACTATCCACTTATTCATGGCAGCATTGCGTGATGATGTCAATAGTAGTATTCGGACAATGTTCTGGGATTCTTACACCATTGTTTCTTGGTTTCTTCATCTTCCCATTTTGACAGCACGTTACAAGAGGGATAGAACATGGCAGCCAAAAGAAGAAAGCCAAGCGTAACGGCTGTGGTGTGCAGATGCGGTACTGCACAAATTGCCAATGCGAGCAGTGCCGCCAGAAAGAAACGCTTCTGTTCCTCGTGAAGTCCGGCCAACCATTTGTCCGCACGTTTGAACGGGAACAGAATGGCACACAGGATGGTAGATACCAGGATGCCCCATTCTCCGAAATGTCCGCCTGCATAGATATAGTGATACAGGAGAATAAGTATGAGCATACAGCGCACATAGAGTTTGCGTGCGTTCCCGCTTGCCGTCATCCTTAAATAGAACTTTGCCATAAAAAGGCGGTTGCTTCTGTACAATGACAAGGGCAATGCAATGAGCAATGCCGGGAAAATAAATTCAATGATAATCCAAATCATAATAAATGGGTATTGTATAATCAACGTTGTTTGTATAATGGAAATTCTGACAGTTCCAGTTTGAGCAAACCGTATGTGGCAAGCTCCACAATGGCATTGACATCTTTGGCTTCCATATAGAACGCTCCCTTTTTCAGGCGGGCCTTGACTTCGGGATTCCGCTTGCGATACACTGCCAGTGCCCTGTCCAGTTCGTATTCGGATATGCTCCATTTCGTGCCGCGCTCATAGCCATTGTGTTTATAGATTGCCCGAAGACGAATGGTGCGGAATGTACATAGAAGTGCCCCGCTACGCTTGAAGATGATACGTGGCGCATAACTGCGACTGCCATCCAAGGCAATCCAACTCTTGTGCATATCTATAAGATAAAGCATTTGCAGGTATATCGTCCGTCTCATATAAACTCCGCGAGCAATTCTTCCTTATTTTTGCGATATTTGAAGTAACCGCCCTGTTCGTGGAGTTTCAGGTCAAGACAGATGTCTGAACACATGAACTCTAAGGAATCATAGATGGTCACATCAATGCGGTCAACCTTGCCGGTATCTGTTACTCTTGCATTCATCTTGAACATCTGCCCGAAAGTAGGATTGGAGTAGGCACAAGTACTGCTGCCGAAGTTGGTAGCCCCTGTCTGAATATGGTGGTAAAGGATTATCAGCTCCATGTCATCTTCCAACATATCCATTACTTCTTCCAGATCGTATTGTTCCGCAAGCGGAAAAGAGAGCAGGACATAATCGTCATAGAACTGCGGTTGCTCCATCGTGGTAACATCCAATAGTTGCGGAAGCTGGAGCGGCACGAAGGAGAGAAAGTCATTGTAAAAGAGTTGTAGCATATCGTTGTAGTTTTTATTTGTTTCTGTTTTTAAATGGAAGTGATCATGGTTTTGATAAACAATTCCGGCAAAGTTTCCCATTGGTCATTGTCAGTACCGATAATCTTGTTTAGTCTGGCTATCATAGAGGGCATCTGTTCTGCCACACCATGCAATGACACCCTTTCCTTATCGGACAGCACAGCCATACTGAAATCGTCCAATGCTATGTAGGGTTGCAACAGCATCCACACATACGCACGTGCCTGTGCATCCGTCTTGACCTTGTCTTGGTTGATGTCATTCCTGCAAACCAACGCATTGAAGACGATTCTTCGGTCGGTACGTTTGGCGAAATATATCAGGGCATCCCGGTAAGAGAACTTGCCGTCCTCTGCCGACTGAAACACCGAAAGGCAACATTGCTCCGTGTCGCCTGTAATGGCAGAAAGGTCGGCATCTGCAAGTTCCGGAAGATGGGCAAGGAATGAACGGAACAGCCTGTCTTCTTCTCTTATAAAGTCAAGCATCTCATCTTTGCTGTTTATTCCGGATTTTAGAGTTTGGGCAAGAAAGGTCTTATAAACAGATACGATATTCTTTGTCGTTTTTCGGTAAAGCGGTATCGAATTCAACGAGTCGAAGAACGGTTCTGCTGTCGCAACCGCTTGTGCCAGTTCCGCATCTTGCCTGTATGGGGAAGTCCGTTCCTTGATGAGCAATACATCCTTGAATGTTTTTGGGGTTGAATTAGCCAGGCGTATGAACTCCGTTTGTAAGGAATCGTGCAACATTTGTATGGTGGTTTCATACTTTGCGTGGATATGGTCTGCCGTGTCTTTGGCGATACGGACAAAGACTGAATCCCGAAGTGCCTGCCAACCGTTGACAGCCTCTATCAAATGTTCGGTCGAAAGGGTTTCCATACTACGCATATCGGACAAATAGGTTCTGTAAGCATTGACAGCACTTTCACTTGTCTGAAACATACTGTCATCCGTATTTTTTCCGCACGATGCCAATATAAAGATGGCAAAACATACGGCAATACCTTTGGCAAGAACGGATTGCTTTTTTAAGTATGATATAACATCAACACCTTTGATTTTTCTCTCTGATTTCACTTTGAATAAGCCTTTGCACATACGATTATTATTGATTTATGGCTGCAAAGGTAAGTATAAAAGTTTGTATAATAATACTTAATAATCAAACTTTAATATACTTTCCTTTTCATACTTACGAGTATGATGGGCAAAACAAACAAGAGCAAAACAAATGAAAATACAGAGTATAATTATTGCAAATTATTTTCGTAAGTATGATTTTATTCAGATTAAACTTTGTACCTTTGCAGTTGGTATCATTTAGCATTGAACATCAGTATGGCAAAAGTAGGTTACATATTCAAGGCAGCCGGTTATGACGGCTTCGACACTGACAAGGAGTGGATGGAGCAATACGGCTGTGTACAAGTGATAGAGGAAGAGAACGGACACGAGAAACTGCGCCCTCAATGGAAACAGCTGATGGCAAGTCTGGAGCGTGGGGACGAGTTGGTTGTCTCAAAATTCAGTAATGCCCTGCGTGGCTCCCGTGAGCTGGCGACATTCATCGAGTTCTGCCGGGTAAAGGTGGTTCGGATTGTCTCCATTCACGACAAGATTGACAGCCGTGGGGATTTGTTTCCGGAAACAAAAGCCTCCGATGTACTGGAGATGTTCGGTTCTTTGCCGGAGGAATGTGCCATGCTACGCAAGGCTTCAGCCCACATCATCCATCTGAAACAGAATATCAACCAGCCGACCAAAGAGAAAAGTCTTAGCAGGGCGGAGCGTGAAAAGACAATAGTGGCGATGTACAATAACGGGCATTCCATTGATGACATCTGGAAAGTGAGCGGATTCAACAGTCGCAGTTCGGTGTTCCGCATTCTCAATAAATATGGTGTTTCACTCAATCGAGGCAAGTTCAGCGGGCCGCTTGGAAAACGTAAACCGAAAGAGGAATAAGTTATATTAATGAGAATTATGGAGTATTTAAAAATTACTGATAGCTTAAAAAAGGAAATTGAGCCCAAGCTAAAGGATTACTTTCTTGGAAGATACTACAAGACTGAAACAAATCATTATCACGACAATCGTTTCATCCAATTGGAGACCATCCTCCACGATATCGATATACATTACGAATACTATCAAGGATACGTTGAATTACACCTCGAAGGAAAATTCAGCGGTTATGAATATAATACTATTTGGAGAGAGTTAGTTGAAGAATCTTATCAGCATCAAGAGCTAAGTTGGCATAGATGGGGAAATCGTAATAGAGGCCGGTGTAGAATCAATATTTCTATTCAGTCTGCAGACGATATCATCAAATGCTTTGAGAAAATATCTAAAATATTCGACCCTGTGTTATCTCCTTTATCAGCAGAGCATGGAGACGCAGAAGTCATAATGCAGCAAATGGAAAATTTAGAGATTCTTCCACCTGCCGATAGCATGCAAGTAGAAAAGCTTACTTACGGCATTCTAAAAATTAAAGAATTACCTTTCAATAACTTCATAATTCCAGAATATCAACGTCCATATAAATGGGGTGTAAAGAATGTCAATCAATTAATCAATGATCTTTTGTATTTCAAGGATAGCGAAGAATATAGACTTGGTACTCTTGTTCTTCATGAGAACAATATAGTGGATGGTCAACAACGTATAGTCACTCTTTCTTTGATTTTGTACGAACTTTTCAACAAAAAAGAAATAAGGATCAAGAATCCTTATCAAGAAGTACAAGATAGAATTAAAACATTTTGGAAACGTACTGAATTTACAAACGAGCATTCAATTGGACATGTGAGAGAAAACCTTATAGCTATTGAAGATAGATTGGATGATTTGGATGATAATTTTTTAGATTTTCTTTTAAGCAAATGTCAGTTTGTTGTAGTTCGCCTACCAGAAATATCTGAAGCTTTCCAATTTTTTGATTCTCAAAATGCAAGAGGAAAAGACTTGGAGCCACATGATCTATTGAAAGCTTTTCATCTTAGAGAAATCAAAAGACTCTCCGAGAAAGACAGTGATAACATCACAAAATGGCAGGATCTTGATCCACAAAGATTAGTCGAATTGTTCTTGACTTTATATAGAGTCAAAAGATGGGCCAAAAATAACAGTGGAAAGGAATTTACAAAAGACAATATTGACGCTTTTAAGGGTATATCTTTAGAAGATAAACGATATCCTTTTTATATGCAGCAAATTATATGTCATTTTTTCTCATCGTTTTATGCCAATGAACCATCTAGAAATATCGACCAGTCAAAAATGGAGTTTCCTTTCCAGATAGATCAAATATGTATTAACGGGAGCCGGTTTTTTGATATGATTCGTTACTACGATGCCATGTATAATAAAATCATAGACGAAAATGAATACAAAAATTATGACTCAACAGAAGATGAAAAATCAGCATATAAAATCGTTCGAATGTTAAACAATTATTCTAACAGGAATCGTACTGGTGATATTTATGTCCGGCAGTTATTTAATTGCCTGTTGATTTATTATGTTGATAGATTTGGTTTCGCTGAAATAAATAAGGTAGTGAGAAAAATCTTTAGATATGTGTATCAAATTCGCCTAATACACTACAGTGTTCAGCTCCCAACTATAGACAATAGTGCCACTAACGGCATTATGTTCAAAACTATTCGTGATGCTCAATCCCCATATGAAATTATAAATCTCATGACCCCGCAAATCGAATCATTAGCTTCAAATGCAGATTCTCAAATCAAACAACTCTATTTCTGATTATTATGAACGATATACAAGAACTCACCATAAAAGAATTGCTGAGCAGCAATGAATATCGCATACCTATTTATCAAAGGAACTATGCCTGGGGGGTAGGCGAAACAACTCAACTTATTCAGGATATAGCAGATTATGCGAAAGATTCACCAGCTAATAACTATTACATAGGAAACCTTATTGTATTCCCAAGGCATAAGGACAATAGTTTGTATTTCGAGACAATTGATGGACAACAGAGAACGACAACCATAACAATACTCTTATGTGCACTAAAACACAATTATTCAAAATATGACTTAGCATGGTATTCTAAGGTAAATCTCTCTTTTGACCATAGAGAAAAATCCAACCTCACGTTATTTGCATTGCACAGTAACCCCGAAGCTATCAATTATAGCGTTGTTAATGCAAATATTATGGCAGTGTATAACAAAGCGTGGAGCATTGTTTACAAAATTTGTCAGGACAAAGAAATTTCCGTTTCAAGTTTTATTGATTATCTACTTAATAAGGTAATCATTCTTCGTATAAGTGTTCCAAAAGACACAAACCTTAATCATTATTTCGAGATAATGAACTCCAGGGGAGAGCAGCTTGAACAACACGAAATTGTGAAAGCACAACTTATGGCTCCAATTAAAGAAGATCAGTCTGCTATGGCCGCTTTTAATCTGATTTGGGAAGCCTGTTCAAATATGGATAGATATGTTCAGCTGAATTTCTCCAAAACCACAAGAGAGCAAATATTTGACAATAATGGCACTGAAAGCATTAAAATCACATTCAAAGATTTAGCTGCATTATACAGTAAAAATTCTGTGCTTGGTAATGAAAAGAATCATTCTTTAATGCGGTTATTCGTAGATGCTGCTAACAACACACCTTATAGTAAGCCATGGGAAGACGGCACCGACAAAGACCAATCAGAAGCTTACCATTCATTGATTACTTTTTCCAACTTTCTTCTCCATGCCCTAAAAATAATCCGTCCAGACAATAAAGAAGTTGTGTTGGATGACAAAAGATTGACGAAGATTTTCAAAAGCGTGGTTAAAAGCGAAAGAGACGCTGCTAGTTTCAGCATAGAGTTTATTATGAAACTCCTTGATATACGTTTTCTCTTTGACAGATACATCATTAAAAGAAAACAAGATAAATGGAGTCTGAAGAAATTGTCGCCACAAAAAGCAGATAAAGATAAATACTATTACAAAGATACCTTCTCACAAACTGAATCCGAAGATGATAGGTCTGGACAAAACCGTAATATAGTTACACTCCTATCCATGTTTCATGTGTCAGCACCGACTCAGGTATATAAGCACTGGATGAATGCCAGCTTATACTATGTCTATAATCATAGGAATACAAACGCTTCTGAATATGCTGAATATCTATGGAATTTGTCAAAAGCATATATGTTAGATAGATATTTAGCAGTCCCTGAAAAAAAGGTCCCATTTGAGACTATTATATTCAAGAATAATGGAAAGAGTGTAAACCACAGCAAAGACATTTTATGGTCAAATATCAATATAGACGAGTATCCACAAAAAGGAGAACATGTAGAGAATTTCGTATTTAACTTTTACGACTACCTATTGTTGAGAGAGACTAATGATGCAGACTTTGAGTTTTCATACAGAACTTCTGTTGAACATTTCTACCCACAACATCCAACGGATAAAGAACCAATGGATTTTAACCATCTACATAGTTTTGGAAATTTGTGTCTTGTCAGCAGGGGTATGAATTCAAAATTCACCAATAATCTTCCAGGAGCAAAATATGAAAACTTTGGTGATGCCAAAGCTATGAAGACCTATAGTCTCAAATTAAAATCTATGATGAATACTATTAAGAAAGGAGAACGGTGGGACGAAACGAAAATAGTACAAGAAGAACAAGACATAAAAGAGTTGATTAGTAAAGCTCTGTCATCAAACGAACCTTTTAATGCCTTGTAAATTCATGTATAATTAACTTTAGTCGAATTTTATAGATTTATCAATTGAGTTTGGCAAAGAAATGAGCAAAAAAGAATACATACAAGCCAATAAGGATTGGCTGGAAGCGAAAGCCAAATAAGAGGGAGTAAAGCCACTCCCGAAAGGTATCTATTACAAAGTCATCAGTGAGGGGAAGAACGATGACAAGCATCCTACACCACGCAGTATCGTCACCGCCCACTATATCGGGTGGACTATAAACGGAAAGAAATTTGACAGCAGTCGGGGCGGCACTCCGATTGCCTTCCGTCTGAACGAACTGATTGAGGGTTGGATTGTGGCCATGCAACAGATGTACATAGGAGATAAATGGGAGATATACATTCCTGCAGAAATGGGATATGGCAAGTTCTCGCAACCAGGCATCCCGGGTGGTTCAACCTTGATATTCGAGATTGAATTGTTTGGTATTGCATAGTAGCATTAAGAGATCGAACAACTCAGCCTATCACATTGATATTTAGTTAAATACATTTGTTTTTCTTATGATTTTTTCGTACTTTTACAAGTAGCAAGAACAAAAATATAACAGCAGTATGGGAGAAACAATTATTGTATTATTGGCTTTCTGGGTATTCATTAAAATAGTAAAGGCTCTTCTCGTTGGATGGGGTAAAAGCGACTACCGAAGAGACAGATAGTAAGTTTTGGGATAGCTTTCAACCGATGCCAGTCCAACAGTGTCGGTAGCGAGAGGGGGACTGATAAGCAATTACATTTTCCCTCTTGTCATAAATCTTCCAAGCATATTCGGGTGGGCAGTAAGCGAGTTTCTTCTGTAAGCCCGATAATCAACAAAATGTTTTGACTACCGGGATAAAACGAAGTCTTGGAGCGGTTGGCAAATCTTTTTGTATCGATCGTTTCCGTCGGAGAGTCTTGCGAGAGTGGAGCAACGTGTAACATTGCACAACCGAACAAGTCTCTTCAGAAAGAATAGAAGAAGCCGCTTACGGGAAGGGTGAAAAAGTATAAGGGCGCAACCATTAGAATATAACAGGCAAATCTACGAAGCAAAAACAAAAGCGACCGAAGCCGCTTTGTTCTTTAAGGCGAGGCAGGAATTACTTCTTGCCTTTTTTAGTTTTCTTCTCAGGCTCTGCCGGAGCTTCCTCCTTGTCAGGCGTTGGATAGAACTTGTTGGCGACCATGACGATGCGATTATGTTTTACGCCGTCTTTGTCGGTCCACTCTTCGGGTTTGAAATAGCCCTCCACGGTCAGCAGAACGCCCTTGATTATCTGGGTGAGCGAATCGGTGCTGGTGTTGTTACGCCAGGCTTCCACGTTGATGAAAGCGGAAACACGCTTTGTTTCCTCTCCATTCTTCTCCTGACGACTTACTGCCAATGAGAAGCGTGCCACGCTTGCATTTGCAAACTGACGGATTTCTGCGTCCTTACCTACGAATCCTGATACTGCGAAATTGTTCTCAATCTGTTTCATATTACAATGCTTTAAGTTGTTATTAAAATTATTTTTACGCTGCCAACATAAGTGAGTGCAGTATAGGGTTGCGACAAGGATAGCAATCAAATACGCTTTATTTTTGTCAGCGCAAGCCGCCAAAACCACAGGCTCGATAAAGGAAGATTTGTGAAGCTACGCCATTGACCAAGGCTCTTTAGCCGTGCCCGGCTACATACTAACTTTGCAACGGAAAAATGTATGATAACACGACCAAAAGCGGTTGTGAAACGGGTTGATGAAAACAAATGGGCAAGGCTTCGTGAGTGGACAGCATCCGTCCGTAAATGCAAGTTTGAATAAACGCTCCGGCTGTAAGTCCAAAAGAAAAAGAAGAAGTATGATCGGAGAGGAACGAGTATTGCCACCAAAAGTGGATGCTGGACAATGCCTGCATTTATGTCGTAAGCCAACCAAGAGCATTCTGCCGTGGAGTGTGCCGCCCCGAAGAACAGACCGACTTGACGAACAGTCGAAAACCGCATCAGAATAGTCGCCTTCTACTTCAACGACCGACAAGACAAGGATGCCCAAAAGGGAAAGAAAAGCAGAAGTCCCGCTATCGCCGGACAAAGCTGCCTTGGTCGCCATTGGCGAAGTATGAACTGTCGTATCTATAAAAGGTGTATTGCCGGCTTCATCGGAATAATGCTAATTTACAAAAGGTAGTCAGGCTTGTTTCTACAAGCCCGGATTATAAAAGTCGATAGCCATTTATGGCATATTGGTCAATAACAGAAATGGCAACATAGAGAAACATTCTCCGTGCTGCCATTCGCCTGAAGCCTGTCATCATTCCAGATATGACCAGTCGGCTATCTCCAGTTCCTGTCCACAAGGAAAATTGTCGATGGGGTCGCAAATGAACGTACCGCAGAAATTGACCACCACGCAACCGTTCTTCAATGAGGCAGGTTCCGTCCAATCATCGTCCGTATGCCGAATGTGATACCATAGTTTACCTTTGGGCAATGTGTTGGTATCTATCCGTAGGTCTATAAATTCGCCCTCAATGGTCTTGCCATTAGCCAAAGTCAGAAGCATTGGTGTTTTACTTTCTTGTCTATAATCGTACAGCATAATATTTTTATTTTAATCGGTTATTTCAATGATTTCATCAATCCTGCCACAAAGGAATGCCCTCAATGAGGTTTTATCAACGGCATAGTATTCTGCAATATGCCCATATTGCTTGACAAAGAAACGTTTCAGCACATCCGAAAAGTCAAAGCGGTAGCCCATAAGTGGAACTGACCTTTTGAAATAGGTATTGCTGTTCACGCTGTTTGTCAGCCAATTCTTCTGCTGTCGGCACATAGGAACACCATCATTTAGTTGTTGTCTCAACTGATAGACCTTGCTGTCTTGCAGGGTTGAAAGTTCGGGAATATTCCAATCCACAAACCTTGTCGCTATCGGTGTCATCATAAAGCAATCCTCCATTAGTCATAGATTAACACTTCATCCCGGTATTCCACCACCTCCTTGCCGTTGGTGAGCCTTACCACTATCTCGTTGCCGTAGTCTCCCATGACTTCACCCTCTGTATGCCCCTTGTAAGGAGTCAGTAACGTGCATAAGCACCCGATAATGTCCGTATCTTGTTCGTCCTCGTAATACATAATCAGTGAGTTTTTAAGGGTTATCGGTATGACCATTCTCCATTAGAGAACACTTGGAAGTTCACATACTCGTTACATAGTTCGTGTGTCAGCACTCGAATGTAGATTTTGTCTTTGTCCTCCAAAAGAGAAATCATCTTGTTTATCTCTTTTTCGGGATAGTCCCATTTTGACGAAAACTCGCCCTCGATACTGTCTTCCGACCTGTCGAGGTAACAGTCACAAAATGTGTCTTCCAAAAAATTCTCCACCTTATCAAGGTCTTTCTCATTCTCCGTACTTGCGTAGAAGATGTTAGTCGCATAATTTGCCATAATCGCTTTTGATTTGATTTATTACTTTTCCCTCTGTTAGCATCAGCTACTTTCGGGTTTGATTAAAATTATGTCGCTTTGCAAGGTGTCCCGGCTCTTCCAGCAAGGCTTCATTGGCAAAATACTACCTCAGTTAAAAACCGAGTGTGGAGATTTTGGCAAGAACCGACAGGCTTGACCTTGCGAAGAAGAAAGACAGGACATATACCTTCGCGACACAATTCTTATTCAACCAGCCCGAAAGTGATGTGGAAAAGAGAATTTACTTTCTTTACAACAGTTCAATTGGAACGATATAACAGTCCCATAAATACATTCTTACAAAAGGGGAAATTATAAAAGGAAGTGCAGCGTGCAACCTAAAAAATATAAGAGGAAGCTGTCACTCAAAACAGCTTTACACAGCATATTGCGAGAACACACTGTGTAAAAACCATTCAAAAATCATCTTAACTGATACTTCTGTCGTATCTCCATTGCAAGTTGTTTGTTTCGGCTTTTAACATCTGAATCCACAACTGTGGTTCTTATACGTGTATCTCCGACATTTGATTGTTGCTTACGCCTCATGCAAAAAGCTGTTGCCTCTGCTTCAATCTGTTGTTTGGATTTATATGGATATTTCTTTATCCAATCCACTAAATCTTGGCGGTGAATGTATATCATCTTGCCGGCTGGCTTGTAAAATGGTATCTGACGAGAGGAGGTCATCTTATACACACTGCCCTTACTTATTTGCAGATACTCTGCCGCTTCGCTAATAGTCAGCATTTCTTTTTCATCCTCTATTTTGTTCTTAATTACATTGACCGCATCTTGAACAAGTGCTTCAACATCTGACTTCAAAACAAAATTACACGATATGCTGTTCCAAAAATGAGAAAGGATATTTTGTATATCATTTGCCAATGTTACACCCTCACTCCTATTGTTACCCTCTCTATTAACTAAAATGTCTGAAACTGATGTATATTCCATAACTCTGCTGTTTTTGAATGTTTTTTTATTCCCTCCGTTTGAAGTATTTAGCTTCGCCGGACTATTCATTGATTTTATGTGCAATCCATCACTGCAAATAGCAGCAATAATGCAAGAAAAACAGACTGTAAATCAATGAAATACCAAAATCTATGATTTGTGGAAAGCTGTTATTGATTTACAGTCTGTTTAGGATACGATTCTTGCCATTTGCGAAGGCAGTAACTTTGCACAGGAAAATCAGACATAGTCCGGCGACAATACATTGTCGTTGTGGCATAAATCTGTGGAAATACGCAAAAATGTTCTGTAAAGTACACTTCTAAGAAAAAGTTTATTGCTGGCGAAAAGAAAAAATCCATTTTATTTTGGTATGCCGAAAAAGTGGTTTAGTTTAGAACTTGATTAGATATACAAAAACCAAACTAAACTTATTTATGAAGGCTTTTCAGAAATAATACAGGACTCAGTCATGAAAACGAGGGACAGCAAGGGACAAAACGAAAGATGGCGAGGGACAAATTGTGTCCCCCACATTTCAGTGTCATTTTCTGAAAGGGTTTTATTGTTTTTCTTTCTTTTGGTATGCGAAATTTTGTCCCCCGTTTGTCCCCCGAAAATATCATTCAAAAATTTCCCCATTGATACACAGTGATTTACACAATACAAATATCGTTTGCGTGGGCAAATAAACATTCTGCATCGGTAAGTAAGAAGCGCATACTATCATTGCTGCAATAAAATAGATCGTTTAAAGAAATCACTATGCCCATTATAGAAATATCATCCTTAACAGACTCCGGAGTAGAAATATTCAGTACCCTCACCGAAGCTCAATTACGGAATCGTATCGAGCCTGATAAGGGATTGCTTATTGCAGAAAGCCCCAAAGTTATCCATGTAGCTCTGAATGCTGGTTATGAGCCTTTAGCCCTCTTGTGTGAACAGAAGCATATCACTGGTGATGCCGCTGGCATCATTGAACGTTGTGGTGATATACCTGTCTATACCGGTGAAAGAAAGTTACTTGCCACATTGACCGGATATACACTGACGCGCGGTGTCCTCTGCGCCATGCGTCGTCGAGCACTACCAAGTGCAGAGGAGGTGTGTCGGAAAGCTCGACGGATCGTAGTCATTGAGGGCGTGGTAGACGCTACTAATATCGGAGCCATCTTCCGTTCCGCAGCCGCCTTGGGAATAGATGCTATATTATTAACACGCAATTCTTGTGATCCATTAAACCGACGTGCAGTCAGGGTTTCGATGGGTTCTGTCTTCCTGATACCATGGACTTGGTTGGACAGTTCTCCCAATGAGTTGCGTAAACAGGGTTTCCGTACAGTCGCTATGGCACTCACGGAGAAATCAATCTCTATCGATAATCCTATCTTAGCAACCGAACCCAAGTTAGCCATCGTAATGGGAACAGAGGGGGATGGTCTTCAAAACGAAACAATCAATGAGGCGGACTATGTAGTCCGCATTCCTATGGCAAACGGTGTCGATTCTCTCAATGTAGCCGCCGCATCCGCTATTGCTTTCTGGCAACTTCGCGTTCAAAATGACACAGATCTGCCACCATCACCGGATGATGTACATATATGATTTTACTTATATTCCTACTCACATCTACAATACGTATTTGCGCCACAAGAACAGCGAGGTAACAACTTTTCCATCAATTCACTTCGAAAGAACTCATACAGTTCTTTATGCATGATGTCATATAGTGCCCTAACCCGTTCTTCCTGCTCATCTTCTACATGAATTCCTCCCTGAAAGGGATCTGTAAAGTTGAAAGAAACGTATTTTCTCACTACCCCCTGCATTTCCTTTTGCACTTCCTCCGCTTCCGAACAAAGGGTAATGACATAATCCCACGTCTGTTGGGCATACGTCGCAACGTCACAGGGCTTTCTACGCGAAAAGTCATATCCATTTTGTTCCATCACTTGGCAAACAACGTCAGGGACAGAATTTCCAGCCAAAATACCGGCAGTACTAATCTTCATCCCTCTACCGAAGGAGTTCAAAATTTCCTGTGCCATACGACTGCGGCACATATCATTATTACTTACTATCAGTATATTCTTCATACAAAAATTCTATTTTTATTTATTTCCTGATATAGCTACTTTAATAACCCCATCCAACTTGTTCTCGAAAATACGGTAAGCTTCCTCAATCTCATTTAATGGAAATCGATGTGTAATAAGAGGAGTAGTATCAATTTTACCTTCCTCAATCAGCATGAGAATCTCGTTACAATCGCAGCCATCCACTCCACCTGTTTTAAAAACCAAATTCTTGCCATACATATCAGGTAAAGGAAGAAGCTGTGGTTTATCATAGAGGGCTACAATCGTGACAATAGCATTAGGACGGGCACAATTCCAAGCCAAATAAAAAGAATCGTCACTCCCTGCCACTTCCAAAACAACATCTGCACCACCATGGTCACTGTTCTTGAGAACAAATTCCTTGCAGTTTTCCGGTTCAGTCACCAACACATCAGGATAATGCTCGCGAACAAACCGAATTCTTTCAGGAGATTTCTCACAGATAATAATGCGTTTTGGCTTCTTCAGCATCACACACAACAAAGTACAAATCCCGGTAGGTCCGGCACCGATGATAAGAACAGTATCTTCCTCGGTAATTTCCGAGATGCGTGCTGCCCAAAAACCTGTTGCAAGCACATCACCGACAAACAAAGCTTGTTCATCACTCACTGTATCCGGAATACGGTTCAACCCCTGATCCGCATAAGGAACTCTGACATATTCCGCCTGACCGCCATCTATTCGACACCCCAAAGCCCAACCGCCATTAGGATCAGTACAGTTATTCACATATCCATGCTTACAGAAAAAACACTCACCGCAGAAAGTTTCGACATTCACAGTCACCCTGTCACCAGGCTTCACCGAAGTGACATCAGCCCCTACTTGTTCTACCACACCTACCATCTCATGCCCGACAGTTATTCCGGGCACAGCACGCGGCACACTGCCATGTTTAATATGAAGATCACTGGTGCAGATGCTACCAAGTGTTACACGCACGACTGCATCCCGTGAATCCTTTATTTCCGGTCTTGCTTTCTCCTGCAATTCAAACTTTCCGTGTTCAATATATGTGTATGCAAGCATAATATCCTCCTCGTTCATTAATATATACCTTGCAAAGATAATGATTTCATTGGCAAAACAAATCTCTTTTATCACGTTCAATACTCCCAAACCGAATCTCACTCTATATTTATAACAATACAAAGCTGAATAAAGTCATTCACTGTTTTTTCTACTTCAGCTTTGATATTCTGGAAAATATTCTTACTTTTATATCCTAAATAATAAATAAAAACAGCAGCATGACTTATTATATTTACACACAAGCCTATGATAGATACTTCCGAAAATCTGATTATTATAAAAGGTCAAATCAAGACTCCTGAAATAGAAAGTTGCCAAAATCATAATGGCAACTATAAGGTAGTATTCCGGAATGTTCCCAGTGCGTATACTTACAAAGAAGAAAATGTCCTTTGGCTGACTGATCCGGACAAACCGGACCCCAATAATTATCAAATAATCAGTAAAGGGAGAACTTTATCAAACATCAAAGCCTTATCTATTTTTAAGGCCGGATCACACAACTATTGGCACATTCGTTTTCTGAATGGTAAAGAGTATGATTACAGAGAAAAGGACTTAGAAATTATCGAATCATGCTTGGGAGAGAGTCGTTCGAAAAGTATATTCGAATATTTGAAGAAAGTTGCCGATGCGAACGAATTGAAAGCTGATGACGGAACGAAGCTATTGGCAAAACAATATGAAAAGATTCATTTCATCGCAAACAACAGAGCTATTGCTGTATATCTGAATCCTCAAAAATATAAAATGCAGACCCGGACTGCCTCAACCTTGATTTTTCCTTTCGGTTGTAATGCAAGCCAGCAAAAAGCAGTCCAGGCAGCTTTTGAGAATCAAATCAGTGTTGTGCAAGGACCTCCGGGAACTGGAAAGACCCAAACGATTCTGAACATCATTGCCAATATCCTTGTGCGTGGTAAGACTGTTCAGGTAGTATCTAATAATAACTCCGCCATTGTCAATGTACTTGAGAAGTTATCCAAATACGATATGGGATTCATTGTTGCATTGCTTGGCAGCACAGCTAACAAAGAGAAATTCATCGAGACTCAAGAAGAGGAAAAACAATATCCGGAGCACTTTGAGTCATGGCATGATACGGATGTCGACCAACCTCAATTTCTCAATCAGATACATCATCAGACAGAAGAACTAAAAAGCATATTTTACAAACAGGAACGCCTTGCCATGGCAAGACAGGAAATACAAGCTTTAAAAATAGAGTGGCAACATTATCTGCAAGAGTTCGGAACAAAAGAATTTACTCTCCAACAACGGAAAAATTCCAGTTCGGCAGACCTTCTGAATTTATGGAATGAATGTCAGCAATTTGCAGAAAAAGAACAATCATCAAGTCCTCGGGGAATAGCAGCTTTTATTCAACGGTTGAAATGGTTATTCTTTAAATTCAGGAGCAAAACGATTTGTAAAATCCCTGATAAAGGTTTCTATAAACGGGAGATGAGTTTGATTATCGCCGACTTCCAAATCTTATTCTACCAAACAAAGTACGCAGAACTGGAAGTCGAAATAGACACATTAGAAAAGGAGCTTGCCAACAAAGATGCAGCAGAAATGGCTAGACAAATGACCGATACATCAATGAAATATCTAAGGAATCAGTTATTTCATACCTATGGCAATAATCATGACAAGCCCATCTTTACGCTCCCTGATCTAAGAAATAATTGGCGAGAGGTACAAAAAGAATACCCTATTATATTAAGTACGACCTTTTCATCATTAAGCAGTCTGCAACGAGATGCCGTATATGATTATATCATTATGGACGAAGCGTCACAGGTTTCCGTTGAAACCGGAGCTTTAGCCTTGTCATGTGCTAAAAATGCAATCATTGTCGGTGACACCATGCAACTTCCCAATGTAGTCACGGAAGAAAATAAGGAAAAGCTAAACTTTATCGCTAATGCCTGCCTGATTAAGCCGGAATATGATTGTGCCAATATGAGTTTTCTGCAATCCGTCTGCAAAGTTATTCCGAATGTACCACAGACCTTGTTACGGGAACATTATCGATGCCATCCCCGAATCATCAACTTCTGTAATCAGAAATTTTATGGTGGAGATCTTGTCATCATGACACGTGATAAAGGAGAAGAGGATGTCATTTGTGCCATACGGACAGCCAAAGGTAACCACTCCCGCAGCCACATGAATCAACGGGAAATAGATGTTATCAAAGAGGAAGTACTACCGAATCTATCTTATGAAACAGATGAAATTGGCGTCATAGCTCCATATAACAAACAAGTAGATGCAGTAAAATCCGCACTTGAAGAGGATATTGATGTCGCAACAGTCCATAAATTTCAGGGAAGAGAAAAGGAGGCTATCATTATGACCACTGTCGACGATATCATCACTTCCTTTTCCGACGATCCCAACCTGCTCAATGTTGCTGTTTCGCGGGCTAAGTCACAATTCTATTTAGTCGTATCGGGAAACGAACAACCCAAAGACTGCAATATCAGCGATTTGATTGCTTATATCGAATATAACAATGGCATTGTTTCCACCAGTAAGATTCATTCTATATTCGATTATCTATATGAGCAATATACAGATGCTCGAATTGCCTATTTGAAGAAGCACAAGAAAATATCCGAATACGATTCCGAGAATCTTACATTTGCATTACTTGAAGATATCCTGAAAGAAAATATCAATATGCGTCATTTGAATATCATTTGCCATTTACCACTCTATATGTTGATTCAGGATTATTCTCTATTGAATGAAGAGGAAAGCAAATATGCTGCAAATATAAATACTCATATTGATTTTCTAATTTATAATCGTGTGAGTAAACAACCGGTATTGGCTATTGAGACGGATGGTTATGCATTCCACAAATCGGGGACGAGTCAGTCAGAACGTGATATTAAAAAGGAGCGTATTTTAGAGTTGTACGGAATTCCGTTGGTGAGATTGTCTACTATCGGTAGTAATGAGAAGAAAATTATTGGAGATAAGTTAAGCGAAGTATTAAACTTGCATTAGAATGTTCATTGCAAATCATATTTTTTTGTTAGAATAGGAGTTTCTGCATATTCTAACAACCAAAAGAATAAATTTTACTCCAACTATAACAATTACATCAATAATAATGCCTACATTTACTTCTCATTTAAAGTATGACAGCACTATGGAAATTATTTTCTACTTTTGCATCAACCTCATTAAAAGTATCTGTGAACTTAAAGTGAGTACATAAACATTAATCACAATGACAAAAATATAATAGTATGGCAAAGACAAATACAGCCGAATTAGGATTTGAAAAACAAATATGGAAAGCAGCTGATTTATTACGTGGCAACATGGATGCATCAGAATATAAATCAGTCGTTTTAGGACTTATTTTCCTTAAATATATATCAGACAGTTTCGAAGCAAAACATCAAGCTCTTATCAATGAAGGAGAAGGCTTTGAGGAAGACAAAGATGAATATTCCTATGAGCATATTTTCTTTGTTCCCAAAGAGGCTCGTTGGTCGGTCATAGCAGAAGCAGCACATACTCCGGAGATTGGTACTGTCATCGACAACGCCATGCGACTGATAGAGAAAGAAAATCCTCGTTTAAAAGGGATTCTTCCTAAAAACTTCGCACGACCAGAATTAGATAAACGCCGTTTAGGGGATGTTGTGGATTTATTTACAAACGTTCAAATGAAAGAACATGGGGACAGTAAGGACATACTAGGGCGTACCTATGAATATTGTCTCTCCAAATTTGCAGAAGCAGAAGGAAAACTTGCCGGTGAATTTTTCACACCATCATGTATTGTCCGTACATTAGTTGAAGTGCTTCAGCCATATAGCGGACGCGTATACGATCCGGCTTGCGGCTCTGGTGGCATGTTTGTACAATCAGCCAAATTTATCGAACGACATCATGGAAATATCAATAACATATCAGTATTCGGTCAAGACAGCAATCCTACTACATGGAAAATGGCTCAAATGAATCTGGCGATTCGAGGCATTGAGCCTGACCTTGGAAAATTCAACGCTGACACATTTTTTGATGACCAGCATCCTACACTAAAAGCTGATTACATTCTGGCAAACCCTCCGTTTAACCTAAGTGATTGGGGAGCTAACAAACTTCAGGATGATGTACGCTGGAAATATGGTATACCTCCTGCTGGAAATGCCAACTTTGCCTGGCTTCAACACATGATTCATCATCTTTCCCCCAAAGGACGTATAGGGATGGTACTTGCCAATGGTTCTCTATCCTCGCAAACAGGCGGTGAAGGAACTATCCGCGAAAATATTATAAAGGCAGATCTAATAGAAGGTATCATAGCATTACCTTCCCAACTTTTTTATACGACAGGTATTCCAGTCTCTTTATGGTTCCTCAACCGGGCTAAAAAACAAACGAATAAAATACTGTTCGTTGATGCCCGCAACATGGGTAGCATGATTACCCGTAAGCTCCGTGAATTATCCGAAGAAGATATAATGAAAATAGCGGGTACTTTTGATGCTTTCAATTCAGGAACTTTAGAAAATGAAAAAGGTTATTGTGCTGTTGTATCAATAGAGGATGTAGCCAAACAAGATTATATCCTCACCCCGGGACGGTATGTAGGAATTGCAGAAACAGAAGATGACGGAGAACCGTTTCAAGAAAAAATGGAACGTTTGACTTCTGAATTATCTGATTTATTTGCACAATCCCATGACCTCGAAGAAGAAATTCGCAAACAATTATCTAGTATAGGATTCACAATCAAATAAATATTACTATATTCTTCGATTTATTAATTAACTCAATAATAGAAGAATATGAAAGAAAATTTGATTCAAGAAATTAGCAATGCGATGACAGATGTTTTAAGTATAGAACAAATGGCTCAACTTAATGGAGTATTACTTCAAGTTATAAGTAAATACACCATTACAAAAGACGGTGAGAAAGAGCATGAAAATGCTGCTACAAACGACCGTCTGCTTGAAATCTTTTTGTCCGCAAAGCAAGTTGAAGGCTGTACTACTCCGACTATCAAATATTATAGTTCAACAGTCAAACAACTTTTCAAGACTATGCCTAAAAAAGTAGTAAACTATTCTACAGAAGATATACGAGCATATTTGGCTGTATTCCAACGCAAGCATAAGTCCAGCAAAGTGACAATAGATAATATTCGACGAATCTTTTCTTCCTTCTTTTCATGGCTTGAAGAAGAGGATTATATTATAAAGAGTCCTATACATAGAATCCATAAAGTAAAAACCGGCACACAAATCAAAGAAGTGCTTACTGATGAGAACATCGAACACCTTCGCGACAACTGTACGGAAATTCGTGACCTTGCAATGATTGATCTCTTATGCTCAACCGGAATGCGTGTCGGTGAATTAGTAAAACTAAACCGAGAAGACATCAATTTTAACGAACGAGAATGCATTGTTTTTGGCAAAGGAAATAAAGAACGGATAGTATATTTCAATGCAAGAGCTAAAATACATCTGCAACAATATCTTAGCTCCCGTAAAGACAGAAACAAAGCATTATTTGTCTCTCTTGCCAAGCCACATAACCGACTGCAAATATCGGGTGTAGAGGTTCGACTACGTAAAATTGGGCATTCTTCAAAAATAGCTCGTGTCCATCCTCACAAATTCCGACGAACACTTGCTACAATGGCTATAGATAAAGGAATGCCTGTAGAACAAGTACAAAAGTTACTTGGTCATGTAAAAATTGATACTACCATGCATTATGCTATGGTTAATCAAAATAACGTAAAACTATCTCATCGTAAATACATTAATTAAAATGCGGATAAGATACAATACATATAACAATAAGAATCATCTGTTTTACAAAAACAGGCAGATAAATGATAATTTAGAGCAACAGACACAGGCGTTGTTCAAGTCGTGGTTCGTGGATAATCCTAAGCCAAATTGGAGCGAAACGACATTTTCAGAAGTGGCAAATTTCATCGGAGGATATTCTTACAAAGGTGAAGAATTGACTGATAGCTCTAATATTGCCATGGTTACCATAAAGAATTTTGGACGTAATGGCGGATTTAAGGCAGATGGCTTTAAGGGCATTGCCCCGTTTGTAAAACTTAAAGAATGCCATTATGCCAATCTGTTCGATATTTTAGTTGCACATACTGATTTAACCCAAAATGCAGACGTGATAGGAAATGCAGAATTATTACTCACCTATGGTAGATATGATGGCATAATTTTCTCTATGGATTTGGTTAAAGTGTTGCCTAAAAATAATTTCCCATATAGATTCTTACTTGCAGCAATGCTTAAAAATAAAATATTTAAGGGTCATTGTCTTGGATATGTAAATGGAACTACCGTACTTCACCTTAGCAAAAAGGCATTGCCAAATTTTGAGGTAAAAATACCACCTAAGGCAGAAGCAAAAACGATGAATGATGCTCTTGCTCCTTATTATCAGCGAATGGCAGAGGTGCTACAAGAGAATGATAGGCTTATTCACCTTCGTGACACACTTCTCCCGAAGCTGATGTCTGGTGAACTTAATATAAATGCAAAATCCAGATTACAATGAGCAAATCAATAAATATACTTGATAAGGAATATCTGCAATGGGTGAAAGACCTTTGCGGACGCTATCGCCAAAGCCAAATAAAGGCAGCGGTGAAAGTAAATGTGGAACAGTTGAAGTTCAACTGGCTTTTAGGTCGTGATATTGTAGAATTGCACGTTGAAGAACGCTGGGGAGAAAGTGTTATCACACGATTGAGTAAAGATTTGCGTGAAGCTATACCCAATGCGGCAGGATTGTCGAAGAGCAATATTTACTATTGTCGGAAATTTTATCTGTTGTACAAAGATGCTCTTCAAACTTTCCACCAACTTGGTGGAATATTTGAAGTCCCTTGGAGGCATCATTGCTTGATAATGGATAAAGCAAAAGACGACATAGACAAGGCACTGTTCTATGTTCGCCAGACGGTGGAAAATGGCTGGAGCCGTAGTATGTTGCTCAATTTTATAAGCACAAATCTTTATGAACGGCAGGGCAAGGCACTGACTAACTTTACAAAAACATTGCCCGATGTGATGAGCGACCTTGCACAGGAACTGACTAAAGATCCTTACAACTTTGCTTTTACCGGAATAACAGGACGTTACAATGAA
Source organism: Bacteroides sp. MSK.18.37 (assembly GCF_019129155.2). Lineage (NCBI taxonomy): Bacteria > Pseudomonadati > Bacteroidota > Bacteroidia > Bacteroidales > Bacteroidaceae > Bacteroides > Bacteroides sp. MSK.18.37. The sequence continues at coordinate 525,765 of NZ_JAHOIB020000001.1, forward strand.
CGGTTACTCAAAGATGCACTATTGAATAACATCACCCGTTTCCTTATTGAATTAGGGACAGGGTTTGCTTATGTGGGCAAAGAATATCGTTTGGAGATAGGTGAAACTGAAAACTTTATTGACTTGCTCTTTTATAATCTTTCCCTCTCTTGCTATGTGGTAGTGGAAGTAAAGATTGGCAAATTTGCGTTTGCTGACATCGGGCAATTAGGGGGTTATGTGGTAGCTTGTAATCATATACTACGTAAAAAAGGACGAGATAATCCAACCATTGGCTTACTAATTTGCAAAGAGAAAGACCACATACAGGCTCAGTATGCTTTGGAGTCAAGCAACCAACCTTTGGGTATATCCGAATATGATTTGGAAAAGTTCTATCCCGAAAAAGTGGAAGGTACTATGCCTACCATTGAAGAGATAGAAGCTAAATTAAGAGATACTGATGATAGTGAAACCAACGATTTAACCCGCTAAATTCTCATTTATGGAAGAGTGGAAGAAATATAAGTTAGGAGAAATAACCAGTAAAATAGGTAGTGGCGCAACACCTAAAGGAGGACGAGATTCCTACTTAGGTGGTAACATCGCATTGATAAGAAGCCAAAATGTACTGGATTTTTCATTCTCCAAATTAGGTTTGGCTTATATCAATGAAGTGCAAGCTGAAAAACTTAGTAATGTTGAAGTTTATGAGAAGGATGTACTACTTAATATAACAGGAGATTCTGTTGCAAGAGTATGTATTGTACCTAACAATGTACTTCCGGCAAGAGTAAATCAACACGTTGCTATTATAAGAGGAAACGATAAGGTAGATTATAGATACTTGCTGTATTATCTGCAATATATTAAACCTCAGTTATTATCCTTATCACAAGGTGGTGCTACAAGAAATGCACTTACTAAAAAAATGATTGAGGAGTTAGAGGTAAAAATGCCTTCAAAAGGTATTCAAAAAGAGATAGTATCTATCTTGTACGCTCTCGATTCCAAAATCGAGCTAAACCGTCGGATAAATGATAATTTAGAGCAGCAGACACAGGCGTTGTTCAAGTCGTGGTTCGTGGATTTCGAACCGTTTAGAGGTGGAAAGTTCGTAGATTCTGAATTGGGAATGATACCTGAAGGATGGAACATACAACCTATTTCTAGTATCTTTAATTTTCAAGAGGGCCCAGGAATTAGAAATTGGCAATATGTTAATAATGGTACTAAATTTATCAACATTAGATGCATCAATAATGACATCATTAATATACAAAATGCCAATATGATTTCGGATGAGGAGGCTCAAGGTAAATATGCTCATTTTATGCTCAAAGAAAATGATATTGTTATATCTTGCTCAGGGACATTGGGCAGAAAGGCTTTAGTACTTAAAGAATATCTTCCTTTATGTTTGAATACCAGTGTCATCCGATTTACTCCTCGAATTAATAGACAATTAGGTTTTTTATACGGATATTTAGGTTCTTCTCTTTTCCTCAATAAACAAATAGAGTTAGCTTCTGGCAGTGTTCAAGCAAACTTTGGTCCAATACATCTAAAAGGAATGTCAATAGCGATTCCTGATAACAATGTATTAAATCAATTTTCTGACATAGTCAATTCTATAATACAAAAGAAAAAGAACATTATATCCGAATCGCTGCGACTTACGAATCTTCGAGACTCAATTCTGCCCAAATTGATGTCTGGAAAGATTAAAATTGATAAATTAAACAGCTAAAAACATTAGACGATGAATGACTTTGAAGAATATATAAGACAAGGAGAGCCTCAAAAAAGAGAAAAAGGCTATGCTTGGCAAACCGCTATCGGCTTGCAGGCGGTGGATGATTTAAAACCGTCTGAATATCTGATACAAACGGCACGTCAGCATATTGAGGGTGATATAACTATCGAAGAAGCCAAACAACTTATTGATAGCTACTATGAGTCTAAGACCGTCAGGGCAGACATAGAAGACAGAACGGAAGAAGCCGATAAGGTTTCGGCACGTATTGCTGAGATATTATCGGAAAAAACGTTCACATTCTCGCCTATTGAATATATCACCATTCATCGCCGCCTTTTCCAAGGTATCTATAAATTTGCAGGAAAGATCAGAGATTACAATATCACCAAAAAGGAGTGGGTGCTGAAAGGCGAAACCGTTCTTTATGCCAGTGCCGACAGCATACGCGAAACTCTTGATTATGACTTCATGCAGGAGAAGAATTTTAGCTATAAAGATTTAAACATCAACGATGCTATCACGCATATCGCTAAGTTTATATCTGGGGTTTGGCAAATTCACGCTTTTGGTGAGGGGAATACCCGTACAACAGCAGTGTTTACAATCAAATATCTGCGCACGTTTGGCTTCGACATCAGCAACGAAGCGTTTGCCTATCATTCTTGGTATTTCCGTAATGCTTTGGTTCGTGCCAACTACAACAATCTGAGTAAAGGTATTTATGCCACCACCGAATATATCGAAGCGTTCTTTCGGAATCTCATTCTTTCCGAACACAACGAACTAAAGAACCGAATGATACTTGTGCAAGAATCTTCTACAAAAAACGTTCAAAGTGCAAGCGCATCAAATGAGACTGCTCCAAAGTGTAATATTTGCACTTTGAGTTGCACTTTGGAAGAAATAGCTGTGCTTAACTTCTTACGAGAACAACCTAAAGCCACACAAAAAGAAATTGCTGCACATATAGGCAAATCTGAGAGAACAATCAAGACCATTACCGTAAATTTGTCCGAAAAAGGCATTATTGAGCGCAAAAACGGCAAAAGAAACGGCTTTTGGGAGATTAAAACCAACGATTTAACCCGCTAAATTCTCATTTATGGAAGAGTGGAAAGAATATGAATTAGGAGAACTAATAACACTAAATTCTGGTGGAACTCCAGATAAGAGTAATAAATCTTATTGGGGAGGTGACATTCCTTGGATAAGTGCAAAATTCATGTACGATGACTATTTGTATTCTTCTGAGCTGAAAATATCTCAAGAAGGCTTAGACAACGGAAGTAGATTAGCACCAAAGGGAAGCATCTTGTTGCTTACCCGTGGAAGCGGATTGTTTAATCGTATTCCAGTTTGCTATGTTATGAGAGATTTGGCCTATAATCAAGATGTAAAGTGCCTTGAATCGAAGAACAAAGAACTAATTTCTACGAAGTTCCTTTTCTATTGGTTGATGGGAAATAAGAATTCAATTGGCGCAATCTTAGAGACAACAGGCATCGGAGCTGGAAAGATTGATACAAATAGGCTAAAGAACATAAGAATATCATTACCGCCTAAAGAATATCAGCAAGCATTGATTGGCTTTGCCGAGTCCATAATGCATAAAATCGAGCTAAACCGTCGGATAAATGATAATTTAAATTAATCGCCTAATATATTCGCTATGCTTTGGATTCGAAAATATATTAATCAAACACCGAGTTTCAACTACTTTGAAACTCATATTTCAACCATCGAAAAAACAGTTGAAACGAATCCTGCATTATGTATAGAAACCTGTAAAAGTTTAGTTGAAAGTATATGCAAAACAATACTTGCCAATCAAAATATCGAACACGATAACTATGGGCAATTTCAAGCTTTGGTAAAGCAAACAATAAATTGTCTGATAGATGCAAATGAATGCTATAAAGATGATTTATGTGAACTCGCCAGGAGAATAGCGTCAGTCTCCCAAAAACTAGCAGAAATAAGAAATATTTCCGGATTTGCGTCTCACGGTCAAGACATTAACCATATCTCAATGAGTACAACAATGTCCTTACTGGCATACAAAATAACAGATGTGTTAGGTGGGTTTATTATACATTATTATATAAATCATGCAAGTAAAAGAGACTCACGCATACATTATGAAGACTGCCAAGAATTTAACGAACTGTTTGACGAAGAAAATCCTCTGGAATTAGGTGGAGTTATTTTATCTGCTTCCGAAGCATTATATAAACAAGACTATCAAGCATACAAAGAAATATATTTTTCATATTTAGATAACTTAGCAAAAGAACGAAAATATGTCATTTACAGAAGGTAGTTATGAAAAAGCATTGATAGCTCTCTTCGAGAACTTAGGCTATCAGCATCAATATGGTCCCAATATTGAACGGGACTATTATGTACCTTTTTATGAAGAACAATTAATTGAAAGTTTAACCACTATCAATTATGGAAAACCTCGCCCGGCAATTGACGAAGCCATATCTAAACTAAAAGATATCGAAATAGGTAGCCTGCCACAGAGAAATGAGCTTTTCATGGACTATCTTCAACATGGAATCGAGGTCTCTTTTTTCGACGGAAAAGAACAATGTAACGATATCATCTACCTGATAGATTACAATGACAAAAACATCAAGCGTAATGACTTTAAAGTTATTAATCAATGGACGTTCGTTGAAAATTCAGAAAAGCGTGCTGATATAATTCTATTTGTCAATGGTTTGCCACTCGTTGTGATTGAGTTAAAATCTCCATCAAGAGAAGAAACAAATGTATCTGAAGCCTATCTTCAGTTACGTAATTACATGAAAGAAATTCCCTCACTTTTCGTATATAATGCCTTTTGTGTAATGAGTGACATGGCTTGCTCAAAAGCGGGAACGATCACCAGCAATGAAGACCGTTATATGGAATGGAAAACCAAAGACGGGAAATATGAAAGTTCCCAGTTTATTGATTATGATACCTTTTTTGAAGGAATATTCATAAAAGAACGTTTCATTGACATTATCAAGAATTTCATTTGTTTTTCTAAAGAAGAATCAGGTGCTGCAAAGATTTTAGCCGCCTATCACCAATATTTTGCTGTGAAGAAAGCAGTAGAACGAACTAAAAAGGCAACACAAGGTGACGGAAAAATCGGAGTCTTCTGGCATACGCAAGGAAGCGGAAAATCACTATCAATGGTATTTTACGCTCATCTTCTTCAGGATGAATTAAGTCAACCAACTATAGTAGTTATTACCGACCGGAATGATTTGGACGATCAACTCTATACTCAATTCTCCAAATGCCAACAATTCTTGCGCCAAATACCCATACAAGCTAAAAGCCGGGAAGATTTAAAATCACTATTAGCCGGACGAGAAGCCAACGGAATAATATTCACTACAATGCAGAAGTTTGAAGAATCTGACGAACCTCTTTCTCTAAGACGAAATATTGTAGTCATGACCGATGAAGCACATCGAGGACAATATGGATTTGAAGAAAAAGTAAACGAAGAAACTGGAAAAATATCAATCGGTACTGCAAGAATTATACATAATTCATTACCCAATGCGTCCTTTATAGGTTTCACAGGAACACCCATTTCTACTAAAGATCGAGATACAACAGAAGTGTTCGGCGACTATATCGACATCTACGATATGACACAAGCAGTATCCGATGGTGCAACTTGTCCTGTGTACTATGAATCTCGTGTCATCAACCTGAATCTTGACAAAGATACATTGAAAGCAATAGATGACGAATATGAAATACTTGCGTCAGAAGGTGCTACTGAAGAACAGATAGAAAAGAGTAAAAAACAAATGTCGCACCTTGAAGAGATACTTGGCGCACCTGCTACCATAGATTCATTGTGCAAGGATATTATAAAACATTATGAAGAAAACAGGCAATTTGAATTGACAGGAAAAGCAATGATCGTTGCTTATTCCCGCCCTATCGCAATGAGTATCTATCATAGAATCTTAGAACTTCGCCCCGACTGGACTGATAAAGTGAAGGTGGTAATGACAGGCAGCAATAAAGATCCGGAAGAGTGGCATGACATTATTGGCAACAAACAATACAAGAAAGAACTTGCCAAGAAATTCAAAGACAACAATGACCCTATGAAAATAGCCATAGTCGTAGATATGTGGCTTACAGGCTTTGACGTACCATCTCTGGCGACAATGTATGTCTATAAGCCAATGAGTGGGCACAATCTCATGCAAGCAATAGCTCGTGTGAACCGCGTCTTTAATGATAAAGCTGGTGGTCTTGTTGTCGACTATATCGGGATAGCCAAAGCATTGAAACAAGCAATGCACGATTATACAGTACGAGATCAAAAAAGATTTGGCAATCCCGATATCAAAAAAACTGCTCTTATTAAGTTTCAAGAGAAATTGGAAGTTTGCCAAGATATCTTCCACGGTTTTGATTATAGCAAATTCCAATCCGGCACTGATAACGATCGTGCACAAATTATCAAAGGTGGAGTCAACTTCCTCATGGACAGTAATAAGAATGATAAAATGCAACTATTCCAAAAGGAATCATCCTTATTACATAGTTCAATCACATTATGCCGTAGCCTGCTTAATGAGCAACAACGCTATGAAGCAGCTTTTTTTGAGACAGTACGCATATTACTATCCAGAATGACAGGCAAAGGTAAAGTTTCCAAAAAAGAAATAAACGCCCGTATTGGCGAACTTATCAAACAAAGTGTAAAAAGTGAAGGTGTAATCAATTTATTCTCGGATGTAAAAGCCGAATTCTCCATTTTTGACGCAGCATTCTTGGAAGAAATATCCAAAATGAAAGAGAAAAATATAGCAATAGAGCTATTAAAGAAACTTTTGGCGGAAAGAGTTACCATATATCAAAAAACTAATTTAGTTCAAGCGGAAAAGTTTTCTGATTTATTAAACAGAGCATTATCTAACTATTTGAAAGGATTACTTACTAATGAAGAAGTCATTCAAGAGTTATTAAAGCTTGCTGCAGAAATCTCGGAATCAGAAAATCAAGGCAATGAATTAGGACTTACTGCAGAAGAAAAATCATTTTACGATGCTTTGACCAAACCGAGAGCAGTACAAGATATATATACGAACGAACAACTAGTTGCGATGACAAAGGAGTTAACAGACGCCCTACGCAAAAATCGTACAATCGACTGGCAGAAGAAAGAATCCGCCAGAGCAGGGATGCGTCGTATGATAAAAAGACTTCTGAAAAAATACAAATATCCACCAGAAGAAGCTGAAAATGCACTGGAAACAGTTATTCATCAATGTGAACAATGGAGTGACAATGATTCTGATGAATACTCTATCAATGAAAGTACACAAAAGTATAACTTTCAACAAAGCTACTACTCAATAGCTGCTGACGAAATACATGAAGGATATAACAAAAAATTATAATATGGGTAAGACAATAACAACATACTTAATTGACGGAGATCCCCAAGGGACTCAATACGTATTTATCAGTAATAAAATTTGCCAAATGTTTATAATTCCACGTTCCAGTCTTTCCATTCTGAATGAAAGAACAGATTTACAAACTCCAGCTTTTTATATTCTTTTGGGAGAAGATGAAAAAACAAAACCCAAAGCATACATTGGAGAAACTGAAAATTTCAAAGAACGAGTGAAAGATCATGATAGCAAAAAGGCTTAATATTCATATCTAAAGATGCAGCAATGACAAAAGCAGATGTACAATATCTTAAACATCGAACTATTACAAATACTTTTGTATTGAACTAGAATAAACAAATTCCTAAAGATCCTAACCTACCCGAATATCAAAAAGATGCCATGGATGAGTTTTTTGAAGATATAAAATTCCTTTCATCATTTATTGGTTGCAATATTTTTTAAAATAGTCCAACCAAAAAGAACAGCATTTATTCTATACAAAAGGAAGAGGGTGTAATGCCAAAGGATTTACAGTTCTTCAGGTTTTACAATTTTGAAAGATAGCATCATTGCCCAGACACAGTTCCATCATTACACTGGAAAGCTAAAAGAGAAAAACTAATTAAAGAATATACTACCACTAAAAATGGAAGTTTCATAATGAATTCAGATAAAACCTTTTCTAGCCCCAGCAGTGTAGCAGATTTCTGTATAGGCAGCAGTAATAATGGATGGATAGTATGGAAAGATAAACATGGAAATACATTAGATTCAGTTTACAGAAAGCAATTAGAATAAACAAGTCAATATCATTTACCCCCTTCTTATAAATAACCAACCTAATATGATTTGTCCAAAAATAAATTGGAAAATATATAGTCAACTACACCGTTTAAATTTATGGACTTATATGCAATGGATATTATACAAAATATTATATTTTCAATATATTTCATAATTCCATAGATAACACGTGTTTTTTCTGAATTATTATAATTATATTTGTAATCACAAATATAAAAAATAAATCATTATGAAAAACATCAATAGACAACAAATAGCGTTAGTGAAAAAAACAAGAAGCAAATGGTTTACTAATCCACAAAAACACCTCAACAGTATAAAACCAACATAATAATAATGCTTGCCTAAGTCAATAGTCTAATTAAACAATAGAAATAGATTACAGAATTGCTTACATGTTGTTAAGTTTCAATTACTCAACTTTTGCAAATAACAAAGAGTATTTAAAACAAAATTAATAACACATGCCTCAACATATAAAACATTTCTATTCATCAATAGTGACATAAGTTATGGATAGTGAATTAGTACTTCATCCGTCTAGAATATATTCACTTCTAGGGATATATATACAAAAATCCTTTTTTAGTAATGATAAAAGAGGGGATGAAGTGTTTCCTCTCATTGACACTTACTTCATTGAGTCTTTTTGCACTCATCATGGTATCACTATTACGGACTTCACTCATTTCATTCAACAGAAAAGTATATGGAATGTGAGGGATTCTTCACTTTTTATGGAAATTCTGGGATTCATTGGCACTCAATTATATGCAGCCTCAAAGATGGAAAATTCTAGTGGCTATACAGCTTCGAATTTCCGAGATCGTATTTGTAGTCCTGATATATTAAATATAGATTTGAACGAATGGCAGCAATGGGCGGTAAGTTATCAAGATAAGATTTGGAAAAAGTATTATGATTGGTGTTCTACAAATGGATTTGTCATAGCCAATAAGTGTACTCCAATACAAGGTCAAAGAAGGGATCGTTATGTGCAATATCCGAAAGTACATTCAAAGCTTGTACTCAACAGAGAAGATCTGAAAAAAATTGCTACATTTTTTGTTGAGAAGAAACTGTATCCCAATGAAGATATCTCAGAACAAGATTTCTGGAATATTGTTGGACGTTACCACTTTAACAGTTATTACTCTAATAGATCACAAAGAATTCTTGAAGAAAATAGAGAACTAGCAAATAAACAGATATATCAATATTATTTATTTTGGGATGGAGAATACACAGATAATTTTCACACCAAAAAGATCACAAAGGCAAAAAATCAGTTATATCTTCTTGAATTAGCCAATACTTGGTCTATTGATATTATAGAAAATGAATCTGGAAAACTTATTAAAAATATACCCTTTCGTTCTTTAAAAAATAAACATGAATTTCGTGAATATTATACATATAAACGTGACAATGTTATTCTCTTCAAGAAAAGCAATGACTACGACGGGTATTGGGAAGAAAGCCGCTATATAGATAATTATGAGGATGAAGGCATTGCACTCTTTTCATCAAACTCACGGAATTACATATATTACGAAAAAGATGTGATAAAAAAAACATCAGGATTTGTATTAGTCAAGATTTCCCATAGTTCTACTTATTACGAAGAATTTTACGCAAATGAACGTCCATATACATTACGTGGTGGACTTAAAGTTGCGCAGAACACATATTTGTTGGGCGCACCTCCCCTACTTGAATTCAAAAAAACTGCAACTTTTTGGATTGATGACAAAGAAGAAGTGTCTTATGAAGGAGCTGTCTATAGTTTTGACTTAAACGAGGGATGCCATCAAATCAAGATTAAAGGCTATAAAAGTATAAATATCTGTATAACAAAAGTATTTCCTGTCATTCATATGTGGGGAGAGCATTCTAAATGGAGGATAGCTCAAGGAAAATCTGCATTTTGGACTCCTCAAAGCACCGAAGGAAATGTTACCGGAATAGATTTTTCGTCCTATTCACTAATATCTAATGCTCCAAAAGAAATTAATCCTCTAACACTATGGTGCAGAAAAGAACTTTTCGCTCCTATTGCAACTTATAAAGAAAGAAATATAACACTAAAAAATACAAAATAATTAACATTATAAAATATGACCGACATTGATTATACTCAATTTAAAATTGTTGGTGTTGTTGAAGCTCAACCTAATACCAAGCACGCTATTATAAATGCAGTAGGATATTTAGGTAGCGATTGGAAATTTACACCGTTATCACCAACAGAAGCTAAACAAGTTTTTCCTTCCCGAGGACGAGTATTTGCTCCAGGATTTCAAGACAGATACAAGGAACTTATAGGTAAATGTATATTTGCAGGTATGATGCCATCCAACAATGATGGTGCGGACAAATTTATTTGGGACAGAGAAAATGGTATGCCAGACGAATATGGCACTGTTATCATCAATGGGTTAGCTAACGAAATAGATGAAAATCCTGATAAGACCTACAAGAATCTAAAAACTAATGGGCGCCTAGATAATACATCGCCAACATATCTATGCATACTCAGCAAATTATATCTTATTGATCCAGATAATATCAAAAAGTATTATATTACAGAAATGGATCTTCATTTTGTAAAGAATGCCAACCATGAATCATTTGTCACATACGATCATACACATTACGTACTCATTGGAAACCATTTAGATGGTCCCACAAGAGCTATTGATATTATGCCAGACTCAATACTACGAGATTGGCTTATAAAAGAATTTTTAGTTAAAGAATGGAGTCAGGCTCTTAACTCAAAATCACTGGATGAAATAGAAAATGGATTAATTGGATTAATTAGCAAATCAATCTTACACAAGCCTGTGTTAAAAAGTAGAATCAACAGACTTTCTAGCATGCTCGAATTATTTGTCTTTTCTTATGAAGAGATGACTAACTTCCTTACCCTTCCGACTCTAAAACGCACTATTGACAAATCCATTGAAATCAATAGTGAGAAATTCATTGAAAAGACAAAAAGCAAGTATGCCAAAGAGCTTGAAAATTTAAAAGAAACGAATCGACTTCTCATAGAGAAAGAGCATACAAATGCTGCTGATGTAATTTCCAAGATTCATAGAAAAATCGAGGAAGCAAATGCAGAGTTTAATGCAAATAATGAAGAATTAAATAAAAAGACAAAACTTGCAGAGGAAATTATTGCATTACAACTTACTAAAATTGAGGAATATAAAACAGCTATCGAGGAATTAGAGAATACGCTGCATAGCATAGAAGATAATAAAGAACACATTATTAATGATTTTGCAGTTATTAAAGATGTAATGCAAATAATCGTTTCGCAAAAGACAAAGCAAGCTATATTACCACACCCTACTTTTCAAAAGACCAATAATAATGCACCAACTGATTTTGGAGAAACAATAGAATCTCTGAACGATGAATCTGAAGAGATTAAATTACCCCAAACTTTTAAAACAAGACTAGAATTCTATCTCACTAAAAATAATCGTAAAACTGAGATAGCTAAAAAAATTGGGCAGTATATGGTTCATTATAAGGCAATATTAGTTCCTGATAACCGTATAATCCACTCAATTATAAAAGCTACAGGTCGCTGCAAATATTCCATTCAATATGTTACTCCCGAGTGGCGTTCATTCTCTAATGTGTGGAACAATGGTCTTAATACCATGATCCACAGTTGTATAAGCAATCCTGATATCATACACTATTACATATTAGAAAATATCAACATGTCATATTTACCTTGTTATCTGCAACCTATAGTAGATATATCAATGGGATTACGTATTAATTTTCCTAATACGGAAATTATATTTCCAGATAATTTACGCTTGCTATTAACATCAACCGCAGAAGAAGGATTACCTTTAGCCCAACAAAGCATTCGTTATTTTGGCTGTTTACAAAATGATGACTACACTATTGATGAAAAAAAGGAAAATCTATATTCTAATGAAAAATCAGACAAAACTGGTTATCTTAAAGCTGACATGCTAAAGAATATGAGATCCATATCTCCTATTCCTTCCAATGAATATCTATCATACATTCAAAGCGATTATGAATAATATAAAAGAATGTCAGGAAGCCTTATTTACTTGGATGAGTCTTCAAAATCAAGTCAATTATAATACTATCAAAAAATATTGCGAATATCTTAATTTACAATATAATCTTTTGATTGAGGAGCACCCTGCATGGAAAATATTTCTGCCGCTATTTTTTGCAGGAAATATTGATTTTTGTGGTGATAATTGTTTTAAAGTAACAGAACCTATTGCTGTTACAAAAAGGGATTTTTGTATTTATACAAATACATTCAATCAATCTCTAGATGTATCTACAGCATTTCCTTTTATATTTCGCAGCAAAGAGGTACCACATATTGATTTCAAGAAAATCTATAGATTTAATGCTGTTTCAATTCTTAAACACTTTCCTACAGTAAAGGATATTGTTAGTAAATTTGAGCCTCTGCCTCTCAATGATTTCTCTTCCCTCAAGTTTGACAACAGAGAAATTAAATTCGGAGTAGCGCAAAAAGAAGATTGGAATCTCAAGTATTATTTCGTTTATCCTGAAACGAGGCGAGTTGTAGCTGTTCCCTATTGGAATGTAAATCCTGACGGAATCAATGTAGCGTATTGCTATAGTCGTTCTATTGACGGAAGAGGAAATGGAAAGTACAGCCTAAAAGACAAGAGAATGTACATCACAAGTTATCGTTTTCCCATATTGCTCTATAGAATATTATTGTTAGAATCATTACTAGAAGGCAATACTCCCTTCTTTGAACAAGGATTATATATTTTTCCAAATATAAACCTTAATATCGCGAATCAAATTAATAGAATTCTAAATAACTCAATCCAATATGAATAATCCAATCCAAATATATAATGAATTAAGAGATACATATTTAAAGTACATCAGCAGTGGCATCCCTTTCTTTAATGAACAATACGATGCAGAACGAAAAGAACTACTGAAAGAAAATGGCACAATATGCCAACCTCCTATCATTGAAATAGTTCCCAAATACAAAGAGCAAGCATCACTTGAACAGTTCTGCAAAAACGAAAATGTATCGAACGAACTAGCTAAATTTGTCCAATCCGGTTTGTTTTATAATAACAATTCTGAGAAACGTATATTATATAAGCATCAATATAATGCCTTAAAAGAATCTTATCTCAATAGAAAGCACATTGTAGTTACCACTGGTACAGGTTCAGGTAAAACTGAATGTTTTTTGTTACCAATCATTGCAGATCTTATTTCTGAATCCAGTTCTTGGTCTACAAACCGTCCAAGAGCTATGAGAACAATGATTCTGTATCCATTGAACGCACTTGCAGAAGATCAAATGATAAGACTCCGAAAATCATTGAATAGCCGAAGAGAAAATCATTCAGGAGCATTGGACTGGTTAGATAAATATCGCAACGGGCATCGTTTTTATTTTGGACGTTATACAGGTAGCACACCTGTTAGTGGCAGTGCTGACAGTGCTAAAGATAAAATAAGAATAGAAAAAAATCAACTTGTCGAGGAATGGAAGGCAGCTAAACAAGCTGCTTCCCAAAATGAAGAAAATAGAGAACTTCTGTATCATGTGCCTTGTATGGAAAAGGATAGCGCAGAAATGTGGGACAGACTTTCTATGCAGAAAAACGCCCCAGATATATTAATAACAAACTACAGTATGCTTAATATCATGCTTATGCGCAACATTGAAGCAGCGATATTTGAAGATACCAAACGTTGGTTGGCTGAAGATAAATCTCACGTATTTCATCTTGTTATAGACGAGCTACATACTTATCGAGGTACAGCAGGCACAGAAGTTGCATATCTTATAAGAGTGCTATTAGACCGCCTTGGACTAACACCAGATTCACCACAAGTGCAGTTCTTGGCTTCAAGTGCGTCAATGGGAGAAAATAAACAAACATCTGACTTCCTTTGTGAATTCTTCGGCGTAGCAAAAGATTTTTTCAAGGACAAATTTTCTATTTTTACTAATGACAAAAATACACTTACATCAAAACCTGAAACATGCCTACCTGTTGAAGCCTTTGTGAACTATGCCAATACCTCAATAACAGAAAAGGAACGTGAAGCAAGCTTATTTTCACAGTTAACATGCAACTCATATTTACAAATATCAGAACGCTACCATTTAGTCGAATGGCTGAAGTTTGCAATGACCGACAAATCTGGCAACATCGTTGCCATGAATGCTATTGATATAGCTACACGCATGGGTATCATTGATAAAAATGCAGAACCATTCATAACCTCATTTCTCAAAATTATCTGCCAAAGCAAAACACAAAAAGGATATCTACTCCCATTAAGAGTTCACTTCTTTTTCCGTGCAATTAATGGCTTATGGGCATGTTCCAATCCATATTGCGAATGTTTAAACGAAAAACACAAGTTCAACAACCGTTTGCTGGGTAAATTCTACAAAAGTCCACGTTCCATATGTTCATGCGGTCATAACATTCTTGAACTGATTATATGCGAGAACTGTGGAGAAGCCTACCTTGGAGGATATATAATTAATCGTGGTGGACGAACATATTTATCTGTAGATAAACCAATCGGTTCACAATTCTGTCAATATGCGATCTTATGGCAATCAGAAGGCGATTATAAAGGTTGGACAAAAGTCCAGTATAATAGCGAAACCGGAGAATTCAAAAAACATCCTCACGGAGAATATCTATTACACGAACAAAAGACTGATAAAGATACTCGTTTCCCTTCAGAATGCCCACAATGTGAAATAGAGTATCGCATTGAAAACGCAAATAGTTTTACCCCTCTCAAAAGACATAGCACAGGACTTCAAAAAGTCAATCAAGTCCTTGCAGACTCTTTAGTTAGAACTATGAAAAATGCTCATGAAAACAACACTAAAGTTGTACTTTTTTCCGACAGTCGCCAGGCAGCTGCTAAACTTTCAGCTGGCATTGAGTTAGACCATTACAGAGATGTCGTAAGATGGCTGATGCTTCAAGCATTAAAAGGAGATAATGATAGCATAAACTTTTTGCGTCACTATCAGCCTTTAGAGGTAAACATTAGTTCCCGTGACGAAAATGAGAAGTTGACAGAGTTACGTAATCAAGGACTATATGTGAGACTCATCGAACTAATACAGAATAAAATGTGGGGACTCACATCTGAGGAACAAAATGAATTAAACAATCTATTCCGTAACATAGAGAATGTGAGTCTTGAAAACATAACATCTGATGTGTTTAAAGGATTACTTCAAATTGGATCCAATCCAGCAGGACCTAAACCTTCCATAGCACGTGATCCACTTGTGGGAGATTGGTCATCAATCTTTGATTTTGAACAATATGTTGTAAATACAGATATAGGAGATGCTGCAAATGAATACTATAACAAAATTCGTTTAGCCAACAAACATGAACAAATCATGAGTATTTTTGCTCATAAAAAGAAATCATTTGAATCAATGAAACTTGGATACATATCATGTAGTACCCCTCAAAATATAGATCCTGTAATGCTTCAATTTATAAATTCCACAATACGTATTTTGGGAGAAAAAAGACGTATTAAAGGTTTTGATTCTAAATATCCCATTCCAAATGCATTTCCAAGGGCTGTCAGAAAAATGGTTAAGGCCGTTTGGGGTATAACCAATATAACCCAACAAACAGAAAAGCTAAATGAGATAAAACAACTCATGAGAAAACTCGGTATTATTGATAGAGAGATTGTTGCTCTCACTGGTGAAAAAATAGCTTTTTGCAAAGCAACACCAGGCATGAAATATTGGATTTGTCCTCGTTGTAAGACAATACATCTTCAGCCTTCTAATGGTATATGTACTAATTGTCAAGGCAAACTAGGAAAAAGTAAGGATATTGCTGAAAACGATTTACATGATCCTGAGGATTATTATCTTTCATTGGTCAACTCTACTGAAGAGATCTATCGTCTCCATTGTGAAGAAATGTCAGGACAAACATCTCGTCAAGAATCAAGGAAACGACAACGTTTATTTCAAGATATATTTTTAACTAACGAAATTCCTTCTGTAAACGGTATAGATATGCTTAGTGTTACTACGACAATGGAAGCGGGTGTTGATATTGGCTCTCTATCCGCAGTTATGATGGGAAATGTGCCTCCACAACGATTTAATTACCAACAACGTGTAGGTCGTGCTGGTCGCCGTGGTAATCCTTTATCTGTAGCATTGACAATTGCAAAAGGAACAAGTCATGACATTACTCATTACTTTGAACCAGACAGAATGGTTTCTGCTACCCCTAAAGACCCTTATCTAGAAGTTCGTATCAAGGAAATCGCAGAGCGAATTATCTACAAAGAAATACTCTATAATGCACTAAAATCGATAGATTCAAATGCAGAAAGTGTACATGGCAGCTTTGGTTTAGTTGCAACTTGGGAAAACCAGAACAAATGTAAGGTTATAAACTGGATTAAAGACAACACAGAACAAATAAAACATATTATTGAAGTTGTCACTAGATGCACAGATATATCGGACGCTGATAAAAAGGCTATTCTACTCTATATACAAAATGAACTCGTAGATCGCATTTCTAAAATAGCAACAAGTTCTGATTATACACAAACTCTTCTTAGCGAAAGATTGGCTAATGCAGGTTTATTACCTATGTTTGGTTTCCCTACTCGAACACGAAATCTCTACTTAAGCAAACCTCAAAAGTTACCAGCCGAAGATGTTGTAAACAGAGATATGGAGATGGCACTAAATTCTTTCGCTCCAGGACATGAAATTGTAAAAGACAAAAAAATCTATCGTGCTGTAGGAGTGGTTGATTATGAATATAATCAACAGCATATAGTATCTGTAAAAAGTGGCAGTCTCAATATCCATACCAAACCACTCTTTCGCTGTAACCAATGTGGTTATTCGACCATGTCCTTAAATACAGAAACTGCTAAATGTCCCGTTTGTGCACAAGAGATGGAAAAAATTCAAGTTTGTTCTCCTTTAGGATTCTGCGTTGATTACAACATAAAGCCTCAAGACTTCAATGGTTCTTACGATTGGTACTCTCCAAATAGCGATATCAAACTTGATTGTGAAGATTATTTGCAACCATGTCCGCCTGTTAAAAATCTCCAATTACGAAATAATATGATACCTACACAAGGATTAGTGCACCAAGTTAATGACAATAATGGAGAGTTTTACACAATGGGACTAAATCCCAATAACATTTGGGTATCAAGAAAAGCATATCCTCAAGATATGCAAAATAAATTAGAACTGAGGTATGAGAAAAAATTAGCATTCGTCTTATCTAAGTCAACAGGTATTCTCACAATAGCCTTCGAACATGAACCAAACGGAATATGCCTCAATCCATTGACTGAAAATAAGAATTATTATGCAGTAAAAGCTGCATTCTTATCCTGGGGCTATCTTGTGAGAAGATCCGTTGCCGGTTATCTTGACATAGATACTTCTGAATTAAGTATTGGTTATCATATATCATCAATCACTCACAAGCCTGAAATATTTATTGTTGAAAGACTTGAGAATGGCTCTGGTTATTGTAATTATCTAAGTGGAAGAAAATATGCAAATGTTCCTTTAGAGGCTATAGTAGCCCCCCTCATTAAAGACGGTACTATCTACAATCTTCTATGTGCGTCATCTCACATGAGCAATTGTACCTCATCTTGTTACGACTGCATTCGTGACTATTCCAATCAGCAAGAACATCCGATTCTAGATTGGCGTTTAGGACTAGATTTAGCCAAAATTGCTTCTGATCCAGATGCCCAAATTGATTTCAATACAAAGTATTGGCAAGAGTATATCGAAAATAATGTTGGTTTATTGTTAGAAAAACGACATCTGCAATTTTCTAAACATGAAGATTTATACATTGCAACTACTAGTACAGGAGAAGTTGGTGGAATAATAACACATCCTCTATGGTCAACAGAATACATAGAATCTATTTTAGACAAACATTCTATTCTCAAAGAGATAGATATAATTTCTATATTTGACTTGGGAAAATCAGTATAAGTAATGTTTATTTTACTGACATACAAATCATTATGTATAAACACATCCCAATAAATATACCAATATTCATGTTTGACTTTTCAAGTATAATTGGTAGTAATATATTTTAGTTAGTAAAAAGTCATTATCAAGCTAAACATAAATCAGTTATACTTTCGTTGAACGAAAATACAAACAAAAGAATAAAAATAATATTTTCAAAATTCCCTTTTTCTAAAGGAAAAAGGGAATTTTTTGTTCATACATTTCTTACTCTTAAAATAAAACTTTATCTTTGTAAAGATTATAAATTTGTAAAACATTAAATATCTCACAAATAAAATAAGCCCAACAAGATGAAAGAAGAACCCGACAATCTGTCTGTCCCCTACAATTTTGCCCGTTGCTTCAACGTTCAATGTCCACAAGCCTCAAAATGCCTGCGCCACACAGCTACACAACTTGATACAGCCGACAACCTATATATCACTATCGTTAATCCGGCACGTTATCCTGCGGATGGGAATCAGTGCGAATGTTTTAAAACTACTGCAAAAGTCCATGTGGCATGGGGCCTTAAACAGTTGCTTAACAGAATTCCCTATGAGGATGCAGTCAGTATCAGAATACAATTAGTGGGACACTATGGGAAAACAGGATATTATCGGTTCTATCGTGGAGAACGGGGGCTTATGCCTAAAGACCAAGCCTACATCAGACAACTATTCCGCAATAAAGGGATAAAAGAAGAGCCAACTTACCAACGCTACACAGAAGAATATATTTGGTGAGTTGCTGTCATCTGTCACAGTTTAGGAATTAATTGTTTAGTAATGAGCCAATAAGACTGTGACAGCAAGAGGTGACAGCAGGGTGATGGCATTTTTGCCGTCACTTGGTTATTAGTCTTACAACATGATAGAGTGTACCGCTACGCGTATGTTTGGAAGGTATTTCTTGCTTTTTCAGTATTCTTCCGAAGGAATTAACCCTCTTGACAGACATCGGGATTGAACTGCCTTTTTGAATATCTTCCATAATCTCCGCTGGAGACAACCACTCCCCTTCTTCAGGCTGTGCGGCACGAAAATAACGGAAGAAAAGTTGCTCTTCCGGTGGGACTTGTTCAAATTCACGGTTGTTTTCCACCATGATCTTTTCTTCCTCCTGATCGAACCAGTAACGTTCGCCATGTTCCAATTCGTACATAGCTTGTGCGTAAAGCTGCTCATAGTCTATCGGACGGTTGGTGTCAATCACTCCGGTCACTTCGATGCAAATAAAACGACGGCTGCCGGAAGGGTCGGTCAACAAGTCTTTTTGGTTACTTGTGGCTATGAATGAGGCGTAACGGCGCATTTCAAGCACGGCACTGCCATGAGGTTTCTTCACATTCAGCACAGGCTTTTGCAGAATATGTTTCAGAAAGCCTTGTTGTGTCGAACTCACCTGGTCAAATTCATCGATATTGATAAGCGCAAAACGATTGAGGTAAAGTTCGGCATCTTTCTTTCGGGAAAAATCAATGCTGTCAGTATAGTAGGAACGCTCGGAAGGGGGCATTATGCTCCGGCAAAAGGTGGATTTACGTGTCCCTTGCGGTCCGACGAGTAAGGGCGAAACACTGTTTGCATACTTTTTATTGCTTCCTTTCCAATGAGAAACCATATTGAGAAACCAACGGTGGAACAAATCCATCCAATACGGATTCTTACAAGGGACGGTGGCTGCCAATGCACGAATACGGTCTTTGCCGTCCCACGCAGGAAGCCGGTAGAGAAAATCTTCCAACGGGTTGAATACAGGCACGCGATTGGAGTAAATATAACGGCTAATATCCCTGTCCCACAAGGGGATGCCTTCCATTTGTGCATCCAAAGCAATGCTGTTCAACGCACGTTTGTCGAGAGGATTGAAGCGGAAACGGAAAGAAAGCCTTTCACGATATTCTACCTCACCAATTTGGGTATTATGGCGGAATTCATAGCGGCGTTTCATGAATTCTTCTGTCTGCAAGGCGAGTTGCTGCTCTTTGCTTAGGCTGATATTCTTGCCGAAACCTTTGCACTCGGTATATATATTACCAATCATTTGCCGGATAAGTTCTTCCTGTTTATACATATAGAAGTGGAAAACGGTACGTTTCACGACTTCTTCTTGCGGAAGTCCCGAAGCAAAACAGTTTTTAGCCAGTTGGACGACTAAAGGATGCCATGTGTCTTCGCTCAATTCGAGTCCCGCTTCCCGGAGATCGGCATACGCTTTCCGAAAAGCGGCTTCGAAAAGCATCAGGAAGGCATTTTCCGCATCATATCCCGGTACGGCACGGGTTAATGGGGATTTCTCCGCCTGAACCGCTTCACGGAAAGTGGTTTCTTCGGGCATTGATGATGGTTGAGAGAGATAAAATTGGACTGAATCCGGACGATATATGATATCCGGATCGTGGGATAATCGCGAATATTGTTCCAAAGTCGGTTCTTTGGGAAGTATATCGAATGGGATCTGGGGCTGATAACATTTCACAGCCAATCGATAAGCATGGGCGTGGAATAATTCCGCTTCTTCCCGTGTATTGGGAAGCGAGTTGTCCGGTCGGGTAAAGGTAGTCCATATTTTCACTGTTTTGCCACTTGAACCCATAAAAACACAACGGGTTTGTGGTTGCTCACAGGCTTTTTGTTTCACTAAAGCGATTTCCGACTTATTGGACAAGGGACCGATGGTCAGTTCTACAATACCGTTGTAGTTTTTCATCTGTTTCTGACCGTTTACTTTTCGAAATTCGGCAGCAGGAATTATCTTGGGCAGTTTATCGGCAAACATACACCGTTCATCGGAAAGGGTATATCGCAGATGCTCTCTGAATGTAGAAACAGGACGGGATTTTATTTCTGTCTTTATCTTATTTACCAGTATATCTAGATCCATTACGCTAAGCGCTATCGTATCTTCGTTCTTACGAAATTGAGTAATTTTCATTAATTTGATAATAATTTGTTTTGTCAGCGTCTTTGTGATCGTTGAGACTGCTAAATTAGTCATAATATCCGAAACCGGCAAAGAAAACAAGTTTTTAATACAGAAAATTATTGATATATCAAGCATCTCTTTAACCGAAAGAAACGGGATTGCCACCACTCTATTACGGGGCAAATTAGTTTTCTCCGCTTGAAACTACAGTTCCAGCTAAAGGAAACTATAGTTTCATCGGTGAGAAACCAATGGTTTCAAGTAATTGAAACTAGAGTTTCAAGCGTATGAAACTAAAGTTTCAAACCGCAGAATGTACTGTACTGGATTTAGTTGACAACTTCGCTTGTTATACCTAAGTTCGTTTACTCAATATTTTTTAAAACCTAAATAAGTTTACTTGTCCCTTTGTAATTCCTGTATAAGTTGTCATTTTAGATATTTTGCAAAATTATGTATCTTCTCTTATAAGTGCAAGACTTCGGGCTGTAAACTTTCATTAAATAACAAAAACTCTTCGCTCGGGGATCGCCCTAGCGGCAACCTTAGATTTGCAGCATCAAAATATTTATCTTTGAATTGATATTGAAAGGAAAGCAAAAGGAAAACCATCAGCGGCAATAGAAGTCAAGTCTAAGTCCCTATTCGGTCCTTTTGCTCCTTCCTTGAACTCAAACCCATATAAGAATTTCAGTAAACCTGTTTAAGGTTATTAGGTCAAGTTCAGGTCCTTTCTTTTTTGTTTAATGTTCAAAAACAAAAGTATGAAAGTTTTTTATTTAGGAGTTGATGTGAGTAAGAAAAAATTGGATTTATGTTTAAGGAGTAACGGTAAGGACATCCTTTATGATGTTATTCCTAATGATCTATCCTCTATTAAATCTTGGTTAACAAGAACGTTTGAGAAATTTTTCCTCTCTGAGGACAGTTTGGTTGTCTGTGCGGAACATACAGGGCAATATACCTATCCTTTGGTCTGTGCAACAAAAAGTATAGGAGTCTACTTATGTTTGGAAGATGCAGCTAAAATAAAATATTGTCATGGAATACCTCGTGGCAAAAATGATAAAATAGATGCCTGCCGAATAGCAATGTATGCAGAAAGATATAATGATTGCCTACAACCGTATACCGCATCAGAGCTTATAATACAAAAACTCAAAAACTTATCAACAGAACGCAGTATGCTTGTTGCAGATAGGGCTAAATATCAATCCCAGCTAAAAGATCAGGTAGACTATATGGAACACTCAATATATATTGCTAAATGCAATAGAGTTGAAGGGATTATCAATACATTTACGGATTACATAGCACAAATAGACCTTGAAATAAAAGAACTTATAAATCAGGCACCTGTCATTGCTCATCAAATGGATTTACTCATGTCTGTGGATGGAGTTGGGGAACGTGTTGCACTGAAGATGATCATGGAAACAGATGCTTTCACTTCTTTTACTGATCCCAGGAAGTTTTGCTGTCATGCAGGAGTTGTTCCGTTCGTCTATGTGTCAGGAAGTAGCCAACGTTCTAAAAATAGAGTATCTAATAGGGCTGACAAGAGCATCAAGCATTTGCTACATATGGCGGCACTATCTGTTTCACAAGTGAAAAATAGTCCATTGAAGAAATATTATGACAGAAAGGTCGAAGAGGGAAAAAATAAGATGTCGGTTCTGAATGCAGTTAGAGCGAAATTAGTTACGATTATGTTCGCTGTAATTAGGACGGATGCTTTTTTTTCGAGAAATTATCAAAATTCGCTTGCGTAATCCATAAGAATAGGGGCGGGAGCACCCGTCCCGACGAGCGGGACTTCAGCTACCTTTCCACTGCATTTACGAATATATTCCATCGGAGTTCTCATTTGTATGCCTTGATGCGGTCTAACATAATTGTATGCATATATGGCATCGGCTATACGTTTATCCAATTGTTCAAAGCTGTCATCTGTACAGTCAAAAAGCCACCCATTCTTGATCGTGTTATTCATCCGTTCAGCCAGAGCATTATGTAGCGGATCCCCACACGGAGTCATACTGATATTAATATGATGTTTCTTGAGCATACCTACATACAGGTTTGAGCAGTATTGCACTCCCCGGTCAGAATGGTGTATCAGATTATTCAAATCAACATTGTATCTGTTGTAAAAGTCCATAGCCATCCTCAGTGCCTTTAAAGGACCTTCCGCTTCGAGTGTTTTGCACAGGGCATATCCGACTATGGCCCGACTGCCCGCATCGGTAAGAAGGGACAGGTAAGCCCATCCCTGGCACGTGGCAACATAGGTTATGTCCGCTACAACCATTGAACCGAATGTGTCAGCTACAAATTTAGGCGTGACATTCAGCAGGTCTGGATAAATGTAATAATTATGATTGGAATTTGTTGTCTTTGGCCTCACACGTCTGACACGTTGACAAAGGCCATTGGCACGAAAAATATTATAGCATTGATCACGTCCAATGACCATCCTGACACCAAACTTGCGGAGGCAGCATGCATAGAGTTCACGCATACCAGCCTTGGGCATAAGTTTACGTAACTCATTACAATACAACACAATGCTTGATGTGAGGATGTCTATTTCCATTTTTCTGTTGACATGCTTATAATAACCTTGTCTGGTTATGCCGAAGTAATCACAGAGGAACTGCAGACTGCCGCGCATATGAAGGGCAGAGTTCCCCTGTGACAAGGTGTCGATTACTTGGCATCGGAGTTTTTTCGAACCTTGATGTGATAGGTTGACTCCGCAAGATTAATCAATTCCTCACAAGCTTCATGACGAAGACTTTCTTCCTGAAGAGCACGTTGAAGCTTGCGGTTTTCGGCACGCAATGCAGCGAGTTCTTTCTCCAGTTCATTGAGAGACTCATCAGAGTCTTTTCTTAAAGAGGGTTGTTCTGTACTCATAACTTTATCATTTATATGATACTTATCAAGCCAAAGAATCAGCAAACGACGGCAAATACCCGTACGCTTGGCAAACTGATACTTCGTTTCGGAAGTCGATAAATACTCACGAATATACGACATTCGTTCAGATTCTGTGTAAGGAGTGTACTTCTTTTTTAATTCTTCCATGTGAATTTCGAATTTGAGAAGTGTCAACTTATTCAGTACACTACAGAACCAACAGTTTCGCACCTTGAAACTGTTGGTTTCAAGGCAGGACACAATTCATAAGTACGGGGGTAATAAAATGAACAACTTATCCATTTATGGCTAATACTATTCATTTTCGAACAGCGTTTTTATTTTGTATTTGTTTTTTTAGGTGACAGCATTATTGCTATCACACTGCTGTCACCTTGTGCTGTCACAGCATTAAGTACTTATACTCTGCAAGTTAGATTATAATCTGTGACAGATGACAGATATATTTTGTTTTTCATTTCATAGAGAGTTGAACCTCTGAGTTCAAGTTATAAATGCGACACCGACTTATTTCACAGGGAACAATTATTCCGTCATCGTATCATATTCCACAATCTTCTCTTTACATAAGCGTTCAGTAATATCTTTCAGAATATCTATGCGGGCAATAAGGTATTCCAGTTGTTCTTGTGAGATACTGAAATCTTTGTTATAACGAGCCTCGATATACGAACGGCATAATAAATCAAAACATTCTTTCTCTTCATCCGTATTTTGAGGAAAGACTGTGGTCAATTCCTGTGAGAAACGTTTTACCATCCCACTAAGCTCTTTAATTTTATGAGTTTTTGGAAGATAATTCGTAAAAACCATCAGGATAGTATAGTATAATTTTTCACAAGTCTGATGAAGCATGAAAGCTGATAAGTTATATTGTTCTTTAGGCATGAAATATTCCTTCACAACACCCAAAAAGTCACACGCATAAGGATACAACCTATCAAATTCACTCTGCGCAATATCCCGAATCTCTCTAAAACTCAACTTTCGCGGTTTTGCCAATTCACATTTACCACTATTGTAAAGCATAATTCCTTCCTTTACTATATCTGTAAAGAAATATTGGCTGATTTCCAAATTACGGTTTACTGTATTAATATGTTCTACAACAAATTGTGGAAAAGCATGACGACGGTCTGCAAACAAGTCATGATATTTATTCGTAATACGGTTCAATTTTCTTTCCACATATTTAGTCTGCCCGGTCACAACAAGAAGAATATCATAATCGCTTTGATAGGAAGTATGAACACCAAATTCTATATTAGTGTCCCATAAAACATAGTTTCCCCTTGCATAACTCCCGAACAGGATAACCATCTGACAATTCTCGATGTTTTTACACACTAAATCCAGCAAGACTGTCAATTCTTCCTGTGTACGTTTGGGTAAACGTTTTATAGACTTCTTCATTATCATTCTTATTTGTAACTTTACAAAGGTACGAACTTTATCATCCCTAAACTACAGAGATGGAAAAAACTTATAATAAAATCTTTTCAAAAATCCTTCAACACTTCCATCATTGCCGGACGACGTTTATATTTTATCCGAAATTCCGCTACTATGTTTTTCACCGCAGCCTGTCCTCCCTTTAGTTTATGTATGCACGGTAACACTTGTGCGATAAATTCATAATTCCTCCGTCCCATTTTCCGTTCGGCATAGTCATTCAACGAAGAAGTATACATAGCAATCAGCTGTTCCGAATGAGTATCCTTCAAATAATGAGCATACCGCATCAATGCTTCCAGTTGATCATATCTAGTTGATGACAACAAGGTGAACAGACGCTCATTATCCTGTTCTTTCACATAGATATCAGCTTCAGCACTTCCACCGAAAGAAAAATAGTTACTAAATTCTGTTTCCTTCATCATCGCATCCAGAAAATTCTTCCATTGTTCTTTCGGAATCAGAGTTTTGAGTTTATTGTAATATGTCAGTTTATCCCTGCCTGTCACAAACAATAGACGACATGTATCAACTACTTCGGAAGTCCGGTTGGTCGTCTCGTAAATCTTCAGTTTTATTTCCAACCATTTACTATCGGTACCGGGATATATCTCTTCTTTCGCAATCTCTATTCCTTCATCCAGCAAACGGATGGCTTCATCGTATTGGCAACAGACAATCAATTTTTCAACCTCCATCTCCCGTATTTCAGTCAGATAAAGATATTGGCGGATCGTTTCATTCGCTTTTTGCTCTTCATTCTGCTCCAATAACAAGTTGACTTTGCGAAGAACTAACTGATATAAATCATGAGTGTCCTTTCTTGTTTCAAGAAGTCCATCAATCAATTCCAAGGCTTTTTCTGTCGGCTGAATCGAAAGATTGATTTGCATCATAAGTTCATCTATATCATAGATTCCGTAATTTCGATAAGTAGATATTTCAGCAATCTGACGTAATTCCTGTAGAATATCCGTCTTTTGTTTCTGAGTTGTTTTAGGATGTCCAACCACTTTCATGAGTAAACCTCCTGCATGCTCACAATAAAGGGAAGTGCCAAAGTCATCATCATCGTCAATATATAGTAATTCATCCTCATAATTCTCACCGATAGAACGAAGTGTTTGAAGAGCTATGGCAATAGTACTATCCATATCTCCCAGACTCAAAAAGAAGTCTGCTTTCTTCAGATAAATATCCATTTGATTGAAAACAGTTTCCCAATCACGACTGTAATCATTATAACGATTATGATAACGAGACTTTTTACTGTCACCGAAACTATTAAAAATCTTTTGGATTTCCATTCTATAATCTTTTCCCTTTGATGTCGAAGACGATTCCTTGAATATAAAACGCTTCAAAAACGCTGCCTTAAATTCCGGATTCGTTGAGGCATATTCACTGATAAATGTAGAAATTTCTTGCGGACTAATGAATGACAGCAATTGTTTGATGTCCACATTGGGCTGTACAACCTCTTCTTCCTTTGTAACTATTCTCATTTTTGAAAATGCACTACGACTTACTCGTTTATTATTATCACGAATTGCCAGAAGTGCTGCCACGACATGCTTGCAGATTTCTCCATCATACGGACAATCACAGTACCAGGATTCTACTTCCTTTCCGTTCATAGATATTTCTACATTATAATCATCCGTTCCCTCTACGGTTGCAGTCCATTCACCGGGTGAGGTTTCTTCCAGTTCGGAAACGGCATCTGTATCATAATACTCTTCCCCGCGCATCAATATCTTATAGGGGACAAAGTTCTCAAAATTATCCAGCGTAATCATATGACTAATTTAATACTTTATATATCCTTCTTGTTCATACGCTTTCCCATATTTATGAATCATTGCCACCAATGGTCTTAAACGTTCGTCAGAAACCAACATAGCCCTATAACGCAAATACTGATTATCATAAAGCTGCCGGTTTCCGTCCTTGAGGCGTTTCTTCACATCCGCAGGAATGAAAAATTCCGCACGATTGCCCAATTTTACATAGAATTCATTTAAAAAGATAGAAATGCCAGCCAAATCTATGTCTCCGAAATGAATATAGCGATTGGGGATTATCTTTAGCCAGTTACACAAATCCTTCGATTGCGGATAACGGGACACGAAAAGAACTTTCATTCCTTCAAACAAGTACTTTTGGGCACGGATATGCTGGAAATTTTCTCCATTCTCTATACCCACTACTACAACATCTTCAGGAATACGAAAATATTCGTAATCCTGCATGAAAATAGAAGTGCCTTGCAAGGGAGAAAGCACACATGGTTCGCCATGAAACGTAGCTTCTATAGGCGTATAACAATTGAGGAGAAAACCTTTGAACGTACGAGTATATCTCAATTTAGAGTCCCCCGCCTTCGCCACTTGCTCCGAACGTAACACTTCATCCGGACAGTTCTTCATCTCAATCCAATCTTCCAGCTCCATGCCGGAAGTATAATTCTGGGAGATGTAGATACGGCATCCTTCCGGGTCAATCATACGAAAACTACGCTTACTCCCTCGGGGAACAATAGTGATGATTCCCTCATCCATTAATCTATTTGCTATCAGTCCATCAAACTTTGTGTAAGGTATGAGCTCGCCGCCCAGCATTTTCAGAACCAGCCTCGCCATCGCCAATGTAAATAAACTGCCACTCATTTTTCTATCTTATTATAGGTTAACAATGGGACAACCTGGGTATTTGACCGCCCGTCTTTACTCAATAAATAGGTATAACGATAGTCTTCCACATTGTAAGTAGTGGGAGAACTGTTTACCAACAAAATATTCCGGCAATTGGCAAAGTCCAAAATACCTTTCACATTGTTGGGGTGTAACTTGCCTATTTCATCCATCATACAATGGATTTTAAAGTCACCAAACTTACGTGACGCCTTTTCTTTGAACACATTAATCAGCATGATATTGACCATTGCTTTTACCAGAATATCCGTGCCGTCAGAACCTACATTGGCAATCTTCTCCACCCATCCCGTATCGTTATCATTCTCTTTCACGCGGAACTCCAGTTTGAATGTATCGGCAAGCGCCAACCGTCTGCGTCCCGGCTCGTCAAGCAGGAATTTCATAAACGACAACAAATGCTGGACAACCACCGCATTGACATCTTCACGGGAATCCTGCGAGAACAAGTCAACCTTTCCCATATTATATTGGTTCTCATCACTAAACCGTTTAATCTCCAGCAATAGCTGCATCAGTTTATCGCTGCTCTGAAGCGGGCGAAGAGCTATTTCCTTTATTACTCCGGCAAAATTCCGCTTGACAAAATCGTCGTTGATATCCTTTATTGTTCTGTGTATCTCGCTTTCATTACGGGTCAGTCCTCCCACTTCCTGCGAAATTCGGCGGATTATATCTGTATACCGTTCACTGATATGTTTCTGATAGTCGGAAATCTTATCATTATCCACAAACTCGCACAGATTGGAAGCGAAATCGTAGTAATCCTGTTCTCCAACCAGTTCCGTACGGAAATGAAACGTGTTTTTTGACGAGAAGTTTCCATTGAACTGCGTCACCGCTTTCTTGAATTCTTCTGTTTTTCTGATAGTGGATACGATGAGCGACTTCAACTCTTCCACAATAACATCGCAATTTTTCCGGGTAGGCTTCTCTCCTATTTCTGTCACAGAAGGCGGACAAAAAGTTTCATCTTTCCGGAACATATCCACTTTATTCAACCCGTCCTCCAATAAGTGCAATTCTTTGCTAATCCGCTCAAGATGCTCGTCCGCCCCTTTTTTCTGAATCTGCAACTTCTCCTTTTTCAGAGCGAAACGTTCGTCCAATGCAACTAGCTTCGCATCCTGTTCTTTCTTCCGACTTCGCGTAGCAGGTTCTTTATCAAACAGTTCCTCCTTGTCTCTTTCATAATAAAGAACTTGCGGGCGGGATCTACCTATATAATCCAATTCTTTATTTATTTCGGCAAGCCTGTCATCATACTTGCGGATAGTGACCGTATCAGCACCCTTCCCATTCAATTCATTCTCCTGCGCCTGCTTCAATTCCTTTTTCCGCTCTACAATTTGCTGTTTCATCCGCTCTATCTCTTGCTGAATGCCGGCAACACACTCCTCCAGTTCCTTCCGGAATTCAGTCCTGCCGTCATTATACACTTTCCGGCAGGCTTTCAACAGTTTTTCCCGTTCCGCCAAATGCTTCTCCTTCTCTCCTTCCGCCACATAAAGACGATGGCCGATTTCATTCAGTTGCGCCTGCAATTCTTCTGTACATCCTCTTTTCCATTCCTCTTCCTTCGTCTTCCATGAGGCGTAATCGGCCTGCAAATTCTTCAATTTTGCTGGAATCTGCATTCGCTCAGCTTCCATCAGATGTTGTTCTTCCAAAATACTATGTATTTGCTTCGAATACTTCTTCTCCAAAGAAGAAACAGCTTCCCCCTCTTCTTCTGCCAATCGGGTGAGACGGTCGGTACAGAGCTGCCGGGCTGCTTGTTGCCTGTCGCGCTCCTGCTTCATTTCCTCGGGAGTGCGGACAGAACGCTCGATTGCTGTCAGATTGAGTGAAACACCGAACAAAGTAGCTTCCTTATTCACTAATTGAGGTTGTAGTTCATTGTTGTACAACACCAGTTCCTCATCCGCCACCTTACCTATCGTCTCCTGCCAATCCGGTTTGTTCTTCTCCAGCCATTCACACAAAGAACCTTTTCGTTTCTCAATCAAGGCATCCAATGTTTGTAACTGTTCTTCAATCGCGCTCCGTTCTTTACGAACGGTCTCCATCTTTGCCTGAAATTCCCATTTCAATTTTTCCACTTTCCATTCACACTCCTGCCTCAACTGCTTTATTTCTCCTTGTTGCTGACGGATGCTATGTTCCAGTTCCTTGTCCTTTTTGCGCAGTTCGTTGATGCCGTCTTCACAATCGGACATTTCCTTTTGATGGGGATGTTCGTATTTCACCTTTTGAAGTTTCAGGTTACACTGTGCCTGTTCGTCGCGCAACTGCCGGATACGATTATCCACAGTCTGCACTTTCTCTTCTTGCGTTGCCCTTACTTTCTCTTCTTCCACACGAAGTTGTTGCATCAATTCTTCCTGCTTGCCGGCAATCTCCGCATTCCGAGCATTTATCCGTGCTTGCTGGCTATTCTCAAAAGTACGGAAATCAGCTTCCAGTTTTTCAAACAACAATCGGTACTTACTCAATACATCCTCATAAGCCCTTGTCAGTTCCGATTTCATATTCCGGACTTGTTCAAGTTCCTGAATCAGTAGTTCTTCGCAAGATACCCGTTTGATGATTTCTTCAATCTGCATCTGCTCGTAATGCAGACGTTTCTCACGTATCTTTTTGAGCAAATCGCTTATTATACCTATATCCCTAATCAAGCCATCACGCTCATTGGTGTACTTTTGTTGCAGTTCACCCATAAGCCGCAGCAACCGTTCACGTTCCGTCTCCGCTTTAGCCTGTTCTTCCTTCACTAACGGAATCTCATGCAAAGCCTGTTTCTCCGCAAAGTTAAGCTCCGCACGCCCTTCACCAATCTGCTTTTGGGTATAAATCAAGTCACGATAGGCGTTCATTACTTTCTCCGCCATCTTCCGGACAGGCACTTCTCCATTCTTGTTCTTAAACCAAAGCATCACGTCCCTGTATTCCTGCTCGAATTCCTTTATCTGGCTACGATAGAAGTCCAAATCAACAGAAATATCCTCATCACTCATCGAACGGATAATGGTATCTTTTATAAAGTCAGCATCCAGTTTGGAATTTAAAAAGACGTTCTGTATCGTACGGGGAATATTCTGATATTTTGCACTTTCCACAATGGCAAACTTGCGGTAAGGTATCATTTCATGCTTGCGGTTATTACCGAAAATAATGTCCCGATACATTTCATAGCTAGTCACTTGTGCAGTAATCTGAATCTTCGAACCGATATGTTCGCGGATGCGTCCCCACTCGGAATGTACCACATTGTGTTCGTCAATGAACCAGTCCTGTTGGAATGGCGCATCAATAAAACGGAAAAACACCCGTCCCTGGGATTTGGCAGCTACCACACAATACGCCCCATTCTCCCGCATCACTTCATAGATAATGTAAGAATTGGCGTATGGAAAGTAAAAAGCATCGAAGCTTTTCTTCTCCTTCGGAATGCCTAGTCTTAGTTTGTCAGCATTATAAAAGAATAGGATGGCACGGAGCAGCGTACTCTTACCGACACCTTGCGTACCTATAAAATGTACGTTCCCATCCAACTTCACTTCCGCATACGGAATATGGGCACTGTTCAGAAAAATAATCTTATTCAGGTATCTCATCTTGCACCTCCTCTGAAATTGTGATACAATCAACCAAGTCCTCCATATAATGGAAAGCCGACAATACTTTATACATCCCGTCAAGTTCGTTTTCTTTCTCTATCAGTCCTATACTCTCCAGTTCTTTCAACAGTTTGCCGACAACTTCATCATATTTCTTCTTATCCGAGAACAGTTTGGTTGCCTTTTCTTTCAGTTCGATATCGCATCCTATCTGAATCTCAATATCAGCAGCACGAAACAGAAAGCCCGGGCCGAATGCCGAATGATAGGTTTTCAGGAAACTCAAGTAATCAATCCACTTCTGAATTGCTTCCAGTTTACGTTCCAAATCGACTTTCGATTCCTTGCGAGTAAAGTAGTAATAACCGTCACCGCCTTCCAGATAAAAACCGATGCCTTTGTAGTAATCATAATAATCGGGCAAATCTTCCTCAATGGCATCATACAAGCGTTTCACTTGGGTAGAGACACTATTGGAAGAAATAAATCCCCCTTTGCTAAGTATATTAAATATCTCTTCAGTGTATTTCATGGTCATCTGTTTTTAGTATTCAGCATACATTATTTGGCATATATTAAAGGGTATTCCACTTCGTCGGAGATTTCATAAGTATCCGTAAAGCGAAGTTCGTCGGCATACTGTGACGCCAGTTGGCAGAAAAAGATTAATTTCTCTCCACGTGTCACCTCTTTCCGGTAGCGATAGTTCATCACAAAAGAGAACAGATGGGTGCTGGACGCCATAAATGAATTATGCACCTCCTGCAAGTTTACGGTATCTATCATTTGCGACTGCCCATCCAGGTATCCTTCCGGAATGGCATCTGCCAGTTGTTTCATTCCTTTCGGAGAATTTCTCTGCCGCGCGACAAGTTTCTTCAAAATCTGAAAAGCCTCATCGGAAGTCCGTAGATTATCAATGGAAAGCTTGATGCGATAACCGACCTGCGGCTCCATCCAGACAGGATTTTTTTGTGCGGCAACAGAACGGATACTTGTATGTTCTTCCAACAAGAACTGGTCTTTCAAGTACTTCAACTTCTTTACTTTCTCAAAGATACGGTTCTGATAATCTATCAGATTCAGATAATGAATGATTTGTTTCTGGATTTCAATCAGATTATGATACGAGTCATTTAGCTGAAGTTTTACGTCACTTACTACATTCCGCATTTGTACGTCCATCGCCACCCGGAAGAAAACAGGCTGTCCGTAGTCTATCAATTCCTCACTTTTACGAATCAGCAGAGCAATATTATTCCGTTTCTCATCGAGGCGGACAAGTTTGGTCTTTTTTATCTTATAATTAGGTTCGTTCTTATAGGTATTATCCATGTTTCTTTTCAGATCCATCACATTGCGGACTGTAGTCAGAGCGATGTTTTTCAGGCAGCGTTTCACTTCACGCTGGTAGTTGTATTTACGTTGTTCGTTATTCTCTTTCAAGTAATAGTCAATGTTTTCATTCAGTCGTGTCAGGTAATCCTGCACGAAAGATACATTGATTTCTTCATTTACTTCGAGCACATCTTCAAAGAATTTCAGATAAATATCCTCCATTTCAAGGAAGTCGCCAGTGTCCCGGATGACTCCATAGTCTATCAGATAGCGGATACGCTCTTCTTTGTACTCCGTCATTTCAAGCGCATAATCATAACGGAACGAAAGAGATTTCCGTTTAGCAAACATTTCTTTCAAGAGTTCTTTCTCCCGGTCCAGACTTTTGACAAGTTCTTCTATAGAACGAAAAGTGCTCATATTAGTTTTGTCTTTTAATGGTGTGTTACTACTTCCAAATATTTACATAGTATATATTTCAGTAATAAGATATCACAAAAATAACATAAATGAAATAGTAAACCTAATTTCTGTATCAATATTTTTATTACTACAAAAATTAAGAAACTAACTCTACATATTCATTATACAACTATAAATTTCAAGTAAGAATTTGCAAAGGCAATTACTATTTATACCTTTGTGACTTCAACAGAAAATATGATTTCAATAGAGAATTAGTAACCCGTTAAAAGAGAAATTGATTATGCGTTCATTCATAGTATTTCTTTGTTTAGTCCCCACCCTCCTGTTTGCCCGACAAACTCAACTTGAGACACAGTTGAAAGAAGCCATCAAGGGAAAGAAGGCCGAAATAGGAATAGCCGTCATCATTGATGGGAAAGATACGATAACTGTCAATAATGATATTCACTATCCACTGATGAGCGTATTCAAGTTTCATCAAGCATTAGCATTGGCCGATTATATGGGAAAACAGAGGCAATCGCTGGAAACCCGGTTACCCATTAAAAAATCGGATTTAAAGCCAGATACTTACAGTCCGCTACGGGATAAATATCCGCAGGGCGGAATTGAAATGAGTATTGCCGACCTGCTAAAATATACACTCCAACAGAGTGACAACAATGCCTGCGATATTCTTTTTGATTATCAGGGAGGTCCGGATGCCGTAAACAAGTATATCCATTCACTGGGAATTCGGGAATGTGCCATTGCCGGTACGGAAACTGCCATGCACGAAGACTTGAACCTATGTTATGAAAACTGGACTACTCCGTTAGCCGTAGCCGAATTAGTGGAAATATTCCGTAAGAAGCCATTGTTTCCCAAAGTGTACAAAGACTTCATATTTCAAACAATGGTAGAATGTCAAACCGGACAAGACCGTCTGGTTGCTCCGTTGCTCGACAAAAAAGTAACCGTAGGTCATAAAACCGGAACTGGAGATCTTAATGCGAAAGGACAACAAATCGGTTGTAATGACATCGGTTTCGTTCTTTTGCCCGGTGGACGTACTTATAGTATAGCTGCCTTCGTGAAGGATTCTGAAGAAAATAATCAGGCGAACAGTAAGATTATCGCTAATATTTCCCGTATCGTTTACGAATATATAATGCAGCATTAAGATGGAGACAAAGTACGTTCGGTACAAATGAAGATAGAAACAAAGTAATAGAAATTAGAAAATTCATTTATATGAAACTACATCATATCGCTATCTGGACTTTTCGTCTGGAAGAACTAAAAGAGTTCTATGTCCGCTTCTTCGGAGGAAAAAGCAACGAAAAATATATCAATCCCAAGAAAGGATTCGAGTCCTATTTTATCTCTTTTGGAGAGGGAACAGACTTGGAACTGATGAGTCGTACAGATGTACAGAACACTCCCATTGAAGAAAACAGGGTTGGACTGACACACTTTGCTTTCACCTTCCCCAGCCAGGAAGAAGTATTACGCTTCACCGAACAAATGCGTTCGGAAGGATATACCATCGCCGGCGAGCCGCGTACTTCGGGAGACGGATACTTTGAAAGTGTAGTCCTCGATCCTGACGGAAACCGGATTGAGTGCGTATATCGGAAAACAGCAAACGAATCGAAAAACAAAGCAAGACAGGAAACTGAAATAGAAAGTATTCCCCCCGTGACGCTCCATACAGAACGTTTATTTCTCCGCCCTTTCGAAGAAAGAGATGCAGAAACATTTTTCGCTTGCTGCCAGAACCCGAATTTGGGAAACAATGCCGGATGGCCGCCCCATCGTACGTTGGATGAATCCCGCCGGATACTTCATTCCACATTTATCAACCAAGAGGGGATATGGGCAGTGATACTAAAAGATACGAAACAGCTAATCGGTTCCGTAGGAATCATCCCCGACCCTAAACGCGAAAATCCGCAAGTGAGAATGTTGGGTTACTGGCTCGACGAATCTTATTGGGGCAAAGGATACATGACCGAAGCAGTGCAGGGTGTCCTCAACTATGGCTTTGAAGAATTGCGGCTTAGCCTCATCACAGCTACCTGTTATCCGCACAACAAACGTTCGCAGAAAGTACTGAAAAAGAACGGTTTCATCTACGAAGGTACACTTCATCAGGCAGAACTGACTTACAACGGAAATATCTACGACCACCAGTGTTATTATCTCCCCGGCATCTCCCAACCTACTTCGGAAGATTATGAAGAAATCCTTCATGTATGGGAAACGTCCGTCCGTCACACACATGATTTCCTGACGGAAGAAGATATCCTGTTTTACAAACCATTGGTGCGGAAGCATTATCTACCCGCCGTTGAACTTTTCGTTATCCGCAATGCCAGTGGAAAGATAGTCGCCTTCATGGGACTAAGCGATGAACTGATCGAAATGTTGTTCGTACACCCTGACGAGCAGGGAAAAGGATATGGCAAACGACTAGTAGAATACGCAAAAGACAAAAAACAGATGGATAAAGTTGACGTAAACGAACAGAATGAAAGGGCACTCCAATTCTATCTCCATCTGGGATTCCGGATCATCGGCAGAGATAAAACGGACAGCATGGGTAAACCTTTCCCCATCCTTCATTTACAACTGTCGGAAGCGAATCCCGGTAACAGAGATTAACTCTCAAAAAAACAAAGCTACATGAACCTACGTGCCAGATTATCCGAACGTGTACACATTGAAGATATCAGAGAAGTACTCCATTTCATACAGGACGACGAGCGTTTTAGAGAAGAAATCTACCAACTGATATTCGACGAAGACCACATTGTCTCCTATCAGGCATTGTGGGTATGTACTCATTTCTCAAAAGCAGATGTGGAATGGTTAAGCCGGAGACAAGACGAATTGATTGACGCCGCTATGACCTGCCCACATTCGGGAAAGCGGAGAATGATCCTGAACCTGCTATGCCAGCAACCTGCCGCCGACCCGCCACGAGTGGATTTCCTCGATTTCTGCATGGAACGCATGATATCCCGTGAAGAGCCACCCGGTGTGCAATCTCTCTGCATAAAACTGGCTTATCAACTGACGCGCTCCATCCCGGAACTGCAACAGGAATTACGTACCATACTGGAAATCATGGAGCCCGACTTGCTGGTTCCTGCCATCCGTTCTGTACGAAGAAACACTTTAAAGGCCATGAAAGCAAAGAAAAGCTGATTGTTTTTATCACCTTCATTTTAAATAAGTAAAGATGCAATTTAGTTGTTAATAAGAATGTGCGTATCAATTAGAGTATATTCAGATGGAATATCTGGGATATACCCGTCACCGAAATCTGAATACCGATGCAGAAAGTGAAAAAAGCAACGAGCTTATTAATAATTTGATTTCCCACCGGTCCCAACCTCTGAATAAACCTCTGCCCTTGCGAAAGGAATACATAAAAGATGGCCGCCATACAAATAATAACAAGTGCAATGACCAAATAATTAATCCCAGTTTGCAACAATTTGCCTTTAACACTGGCAGACGCCATCAAAGTAAAGATAACCGATATACTGCCCGGCCCGATACTGATAGGAAACGTGATGGGATAAAATATCTTCTGCTCGATGTTTTTCCATCTGAAGCCGTCTACATTCTTACTGGCTTCTTCTTTATCAGACGAACCCGAATCGCCCAACAGTTCCATTGCCGTTTTACAAATCAGTATTCCGCCTCCCAACTGAATAACGGGAATAGCCAAACCGAAAATCAATAGAAACAGATGCCCTATCACCAACGTCCCGACACCAATCATTATAAAATTGAACGTCAGTTTCTGAATAGCTGCTTTCCGTTGTTGAGGATCGAGGTCTGTAAAGAATCCATTGACGACAAAACCATTTCCCAGAGGATTTATCACCGGAAACAGCGCCATAAACGATGACGAAAATATGATGAGAAGATTGCTTAATGACATAATTCCTGTTTTTTGATACTTTATTAATATCTGATACTTATCTAAAACATAAATGGAACGTTATTGTTTTCAGAATACGCTTTTGCGGAATGAATTCGCATCCGTTGGATTCCCTGTAAAAGCAGCTTATAATAAACCTTTAACTAGAAATTAAAATTATGTGTACAAGAGTCGTTTATTCGGGAAAGAATGGAATGGTGGCAACCGGCCGGTCTATGGATTGGAAAACAGAAATGCACAGTAATCTTTGGGTATTTCCCAAAGGTATGGAAAGAAATGGAGAAACGGGAGCCAACTCCCTGAAATGGACGTCCAAGTATGGCAGTGTGGTAACTTCGGCTTTCGAGATTGCCAGCACAGACGGGATGAATGAGAAAGGTTTGGTTGCCAATCTATTATGGTTGCCCGAAGCAGAATATCCGATCAGGGATCAAAGCAAACCGGGACTTGCCATTACTGCATGGGTGCAATATATGCTGGATAACTTCGCCACCGTAGACGAGGCTGTCGCTTTCATTGATGAAAACACTTTCCAAGTGGTATCGGACCTGATGCCGGATGGTTCCCGCCTGGCAACCTTGCATTTATCTATTTCCGACGCAACGGGCGATTGTGCGATATTCGAATATACGGGTGGAAAGCTGACTGTTTACCACAGCAAGGAGTACAAAGTAATGACCAACTCCCCTACCTACAACAAGCAACTGGCACTAAACGAATACTGGAAATCAATAGGAGGATTGAGCTTCCTGCCCGGAACCAACCGTCCGTCCGACCGTTTTGCAAGAGCCAGTTTTTATATCAATGCCCTGCCCCAAACAGATGATGTGAGAATAGCCATAGCAAGCGTATTCAGCGTTATCCGTAATACTTCTGTTCCTTATGGCATATCCACTCCCGAATTTCCGGAAATTTCCACCACACAATGGAGAACGGTATCGGATAGTAAGAATTTGCTCTACTTCTTCGAATCAAGTCTGACACCTAATACATTCTGGGTAAACTTACGGGAAACAGACTTGTCGGAAGGAGCTCCGGTACTCAAATTATCTATCGCAAACGGTGAAACTTATCATGGAAATGCAACGAAAGAGTTTAAACCGGCACAGCCGTTCAGATTTATGGGAGTAAAAGGATAAAATTATCCCCGGAAACGATCCATCTGAAGCACATCCCAAAAGTTTTTGTATCTAACTTTTAAGACGTATTTCGATCATTTCCGGGGATAAAATCTGTTTCTTTAACAGCTTGCCATTAATTGAAATAATAAAGGAACACAGCAATTCCTTCCAGCGCCTTCTTTGGTTGGTCTTTTATTTCGATAGCAAACTTGATTTCCGCTTTTGCCACACCACGCAGATTAGTCAGCGAGTGCAAAGTAGTCACCAGACGGATGCTCTGTCCTGACAATACAGCCTGACCGAATTTCATTTTGTCCATACCGTAGTTAATCATCATTTTCAGGTTATTTACCTGGATAATCTGATTCCACAGATAAGGAAGCATAGACAATGTCAGGTAGCCATGAGCAATCGTGCTATGATAAGGGCTATCTACTTTCGCACGTTCCGTATCTACATGAATCCATTGATGATCCAGCGTTGCATCAGCAAAAAGATTAATACGTTCCTGCGAGAGTTCCACATAATCGGAAACACCTATCTGTTGGCCTACTAGTTTTTCGAATTCTTCGTACGAATTGATAATTACTTTTTCCATAAGTCTTATCGTTTTTATGGGGGTTATTTACTATTAAACTGGGGACAAAAATAGGAAAAATAAACTGATATGCCACCAAATTTATAAATAAAAGCAAGGAATGAAGTATTTAGGTATGTTTTACAAACCGGAAGCCTGTTTCAGTGCTTCTGTCAGAATACTATACCCCTTACCATTCAAATGTAAATCGTCGAGAGTCAACTCCGGATTCAGCCTGCCATCCTGCAATAAACGATTGAATACGTCCAGATAGACAATATCTGTTCCCTGCAATTTTTCGTGTATCTTCCGGTTAAGGATCTGGATAAATTTATTCACAGCCGTACTGTAATCATCATAATCATTACGCGGAAAAATACAGAAAAGATATGTTTTCAGTGAAGGGACGGCAAGAACCGCTTTTACATAACGCTCTACATATTCATCTATATTTTCATCGTTCAACTGATAAATATCATTGGTTCCGAATTGAACGACGACCTGGCAATCGGAAGTGTCTACCGCAAAAGACTCCACATAGGCCAGCCCTTCACCGGGAGCACCATAGTTCAGACATTCCCATTGTGGGAAATAGATATCTAGTGCCCAAAAAGCCATGTGACTGTTACCAAGAAAGGCAAATTTTGGTTTTTCTTCTATCCTATCCATACAATTTCATTCAAACGTCCACGTTATCTCACTCAAACTCTCAAACAAATATAGAATAAAATTCGCGGATTTACGTTACTTTTGCAAAGGTAATCACATTCATTCATATATATAAACCGATGATACATTTTTTCAAGAAACCCGTTTCTCACCTTGCGTTGCCGGAGAAATTCACTTATCCTTTCCATTATACACCTCATCCATTGTGTGTGTTGGCTGCGGAAGAAGTGAAAGAATATATTGCAAGCCGGAAAGAATGGCAAGAGGAATTGGCTTCCGGAAAGATGTTTGGAGTGTTGATTGTGCAAACGGACAACGGAATAACAAACAACGAAGAAAATCAGATTGGTTATCTTGCAGCTTTCTCCGGCAATCTGGGCGGAAAGAATCTGCATCCTTATTTCGTTCCTCCTGTTTATGACCTATTACAACCGGAGGGATTCTTCAAAATCGAAGAAGAACAGATTTCTGCCATTAATATCCGTATTCGTGAATTGGAAAACAGTAGTTCTTATCTCGATTCAAAAGAGAAATGGAAGATAGAAACAGAACAGGCTAAAGCTGTTTTGAATCAAGCAAAAGCGGAGCTTAAAATGGCAAAGGAGGCAAGAGAGATTCGCCGCCAGTCATCTCCCGAGCTTTCCGAAGAAGAACAAGCCTCCCTGATTCGGGAAAGCCAATACCAAAAGGCGGAATACAAACGATTGGAAAAGGAATGGAAGAAACGATTGGAAGAGCTCGAAACGGAAGTCAGGCACTTCGATATTGAAATAGAGCGATTGAAAACCGAACGAAAAGAACGTTCAGCAGCTTTACAAAGAAAATTATTCGAGCAATTCCGGATGCTAAATGCCCAAGGAGAGGTGAAAGACTTATATACTATTTTCGAGCAAACGGTTCAGAAAGTTCCTCCTGCCGGTGCGGGTGAATGTGCTTTGCCTAAGTTATTGCAATATGCGTATCTTCATCAATTAAAGCCATTGGCTATGGCTGAATTCTGGTGGGGCGACTCTCCTAAAAACGAAATCCGGCATCACGGATATTATTATCCTTCCTGCAAAGGGAAGTGCGAACCGATTCTGCAACACATGTTGCAAGGATTGGAGGTAGACGAAAATCCACTGCTGAATCCTGTTCATGAAGAGGAAGAACTAGAAATCGTGTTTGAGGATGAATGGTTACTGGTAGTCAATAAACCGGCAGGGATGTTGTCCGTTCCGGGAAAAGCAGAGGACAGAGATTCAGTCTATCATCGTTTGAAGAAAAAATATCCCGAAGCTACCGGTCCTATGATTGTACACCGGCTCGATATGGCTACTTCAGGATTATTGCTCGTTGCCAAAACAAAAGAGGTACATCAGGATTTACAGGCACAATTTGCAAACAGAAGTATCAAGAAACGCTATGTGGCTGTGCTGGATGGGGCGATAATAAAAACAGAGAAGGAGACAAAGCCAATAACAGAGAAAGCTATATTAATAGCAAAGGAAACTGTATCAACAAAAAAAACAGCAAAAGCAGAAAGAACAGGAAATACAGGAAGAATCGAACTCCCTCTTTGTCTGAATCCTCTCGACCGTCCTCGACAAATGGTTAGTAGCGAACACGGGAAAGAAGCGATTACAGAATATCAGATCATCAGTGAGTCTGAAAGAATTACCAGTGAATCTGAAAACACTTTCAACGAATCAAACAGGATTGATGAATCAGAAAGGAATATCAATGAGTCAAGAAAATACACCCGGATTGTCTTCTATCCATTGACCGGACGCACACATCAGTTAAGAGTACACGCCGCCCATCCGGAAGGCTTGGGATGCCCCATACTTGGAGACGAACTCTACGGAAAGAAAGCAGACAGACTATACCTCCATGCCGAATATATAGAGTTCCGCCATCCCATATACGGAGACATTCTCTGCATACAGAAAGAGGCCGATTTCCATAAAAAAATATGATTAAGCCATGAACCAAATTCTTTTTGAAATGTATATAGGGGTAATTACTAATTTTCAAAAAGAACCTGACTATGGACATCAAATTCCGCATTACAAAGTATTTAGCCGTATCTGCTTTAGCAATGCTGCTACTGGGAGCCTGCTCCAAAAACAATATCTACATCAACTATCCTGACGAAGAAAACAACGGAGGCTCATCCGGCTCCGGCAATGATGACAACAACGGTAATCCGACCAAAGAGAATGCGCTGATTACTTTCAGTGCTTCCGTAGAAGGACGAAACATCACACGAGCCATGTCCCCCATGGGAAAAGGACTTCAAAGCTGGTTGTGTGCCTATACAGCCAACACATCGAACAATATCACAGGCGCTCCCGTTGCTCAAGGCAACTATGTCACCTCCTCCCCCGGTGTACTGACAGGAAATCTAGGATATAAAATGTATTTGAGCAATGCTATCTATAGCTTTTATGCCGTATCATGCAATTCCACCAGCCCGGCGCCTACTTTCACCAACGGACTATCCGAACCTTTATCCAACGGAGTAGATTATCTTTGGTGGCACGCAGTTCATCAGGACATCGCCAGTTCACAGATAAATATCCCCATAACCTACCAACACGCAGCCACGCAAGTAGTTGTAGCGATCGCCGGAGGAGAAAATATCACTTTAAACAAGATACTTTCCGCTACCATCACCCCACCGAAACCGGGCGCAATCATGGATTTGTCAACAGGTATCATCACTTCGGAAGTCAGCTATGACAAAGCAGCCGATATGGGAATCAACGACTTCACCGTACAATATATCATGTTACCCGTAAAGAGCTCCTCTCCCATGACTTTGACACTGGAGCTGATGGTAAACGGAGAAAGCTTTTCACGTACCTACACCACTCCGCTCACTCCACCCAACAACCTCCTGTCAGCCGGAAATTCATACCTTTTCCGGGCAGTTATCAATGAAAACTCCATCTCATTCGCCAATGTCAGTGTGAAAGAATGGACAGAGGTAGACGAAAGCGGAAACCCGCTATACCCTGTACAAGATTAAAATATCCGAAATAAAATCAAAGCAAACCAGATTACGCAAGCCACAAACTGGGTTATGCAAACTGCAAGTCGGGTTACGCAAGCCACCAACCGGCAATCATGCCACCGTTTGCGTAACTTGGCTATTTGTAAACACCTGCTTCTTCAACCTGCGATAAACATAGATAAAGGCCGGCACGAGGAATAAGTCTGCCGCTATCCAAGCCATCGGATCACCGTAACAGACAGCAATAAAACCGAATACCGGTACGGCATAGAGACTGACAAGAATACGAGCAATCATCTCCGCCACTCCGGAGAACATGGCAAGATTGGTATATCCTACTCCCTGAATGGTATAACGCAAGATGCACAACAAACCAAGCATCGGGAAGAACATACAGGAGACATGCAGGAACAACTCGGTATCCAACAGTATTTCCGTTTCCGACGGATCTACAAAGATCAATGCAAAATATTTGGCTCCCACCATCAGAAGAACGAATGTAAATGCCGCATAAACGATCATCATCAAAGCACTCGCCTTAATTCCCAACCAGACACGCTCCGGTTTTCCTGCCCCATAATTCTGTCCGCTATACGTAGCCATTGCAATTCCCAGACTCTCGAACGTGCAGATAAAGAACATCTTGATGCGCATAGCAGACGTAAAAGCTGCCACACACGCTGTTCCCAATGCATTATTCGCACTCTGAAGCATGATGCTGCCGATAGCCGTGATAGAAAACTGCAATCCCATAGGCACACCAATGTAAAGCAGTGTCTTAGCCAGTTTCGACTGGAACCGGCGTTCTTTCGGAGTACCTTGCAATATTTCAAACTTCCGGTACATATAAATGTAGCAAAGAACAGCCGACAATCCTTGCGAAAAGACAGTAGCAATAGCAGCTCCCGCCACTCCCCAGCCAAGTACCAAAATACAGAACAAATCAAGAATGATATTCAGAACAGCCGCAAACAGCAGAAACCAAAAAGGCGTCTTACTGTCTCCCAACGCACGGATAATGCTCGAAAGAAGATTATAGAAGAAAGTACACGGCACACCAATAAACGTGACAAGCAAATAAGCATACGCCCCTTCGAAAATATTCTCCGGCGTACGCATGATCCGAAGAATATCCTCACATAAAATACAGGTGAGAAGAGCAATCACCACAGACATTCCCGCAGCCAGTTTCAGACTGACGGCCACATAACTGCGCATCGTACTGTAATCCCGCGCCCCAAACTTCTGCGCAACGGGTATTCCGAAACCTCCGCAACATCCATTGCAGAACCCGAGAATAAGAAACACCACCGATGTGCTAGCTCCAACAGAAGCTAACGCGTTAATTCCTAAAAACTTTCCTACAATTGCAGCATCAACAAGCGAATACGTTTGTTGCAACAGATTGCCGAGTAAAAGCGGCAGCGTAAACTTTAAAATGAGAGGTAATGCCGGCCCTGCCGTCATTTCTTTAGAAGTTGCCATACGTCTATGTTCTAAAATCGGATGCAAAGATACGGAAAATTCAATGAATTAGT
The DNA here is from genome assembly GCF_019129155.2 of Bacteroides sp. MSK.18.37. Taxonomy (NCBI): domain Bacteria; kingdom Pseudomonadati; phylum Bacteroidota; class Bacteroidia; order Bacteroidales; family Bacteroidaceae; genus Bacteroides; species Bacteroides sp. MSK.18.37. The sequence goes on from NZ_JAHOIB020000001.1 coordinate 570,120, forward strand.
TCTTGATTTGCGTTCCTCTTTTAGTTGACATAAATCAAAAAAATCAGTATGAGAGCATGAGTCTCCCGGTCTATCGTTTCACCAACCGTTTAGGTGAACCATGCCACGAGCATCCCAGGCAGAAGACTTCTGTCAAATCGAACCCCTCCATCGAATCTTCCGGATATTTGGGAACGACTTCACCATCTTCGAGCACATAAACCAGCAGCCTGTCACCCTGTTCATTCTTCACATACATAGCTGCAATCTTGCATTGCGGACACAATAACTTTTTCATGCTGCAAAGATACAGATTGTTTCCGTCAACCACAAACTCTTCCAACGATGTTTCAGAAGCCCGTTCATGATTTACAGTTTATCTATTCTTCCAGAATCCCGGATAAAACAACAGGAGTACACTAAACAATTCCAGACGTCCCACCAGCATCAGAAAAGAAAGTATCCACTTTGCCAGATCAGGTAAAGAATTCCACGAATATGCAGGCCCGCAAGTTCCCAATCCCGGACCGACATTGCCTATACTCGAAATAACCGTACTGACGGACTCGGAAAAGCCAACTCCCAAAAACAAAAGAGCCGTCCACCCAATCAGGATCAGAACCAGATAAAAAGCAAAGAAAATCAATACGGTAGTTACGATAGAAGAAGACACCGTCTGCTTATTGATACGTACGGGAAGCACGGCATTCGGGTGGAGCAGATGTTTGAACTCATTCCGGATGGCACGCGCCACAATCAGCAACCGCATATTCTTGATACCTCCACTGGTAGAACCCGTACACCCTCCCGAAAGCATCGCAATGAACAACAGTAACCACGTGAAAGGAGGCCACATATTATAATCATCCGTAGCAAAACCGCAGGAAGTATGCACCGTAGACACCTGGAACAATGCTTTCCGGAAAGCCAGTTCCCAGTCATAATGATTTTGAAAGACGAGCGCCAACGTGATAAGAAAAGTCAAGATACCCACTGACGCCAGAAACCAGTGTAACTCTTCATCTTTGAATAAACGACCGACTTTTCCTTTCAAACACATCAGAAACAAAGAGAAGTTGATACTGGAAACAATCATAAAGATAGCCACCACATATTCTATATACGGAGAATTCCAGTAAGATATACTGTTCTGCTTGGTAGAATATCCGCCCGTAGCAGTAGTGGCAAACGACTGGCAAATGGCATCAAACAAGCTCATACCCCCAAACATCAATAAGACAGTTTCTGAAACTGTCAATACCAGATAAATTGTCCACAACCACTTGGCCATGACATTGATTTTCGGATGGGTACGGTCGTGCGTCACTCCCGTAGATTCAGCAGAGAAGAGTTGCACTCCTCCCGTGGTAAAGATAGGAAGAATGGCAATCGTGAAAAACACAATCCCCAAACCACCGATCCACTGCGTCAGGCTTCGCCAGAAAAGCATACCGTGGGAAAGGGATTCAATATCATCGAGAATAGTAGCTCCTGTAGTGGTAAACCCGGACATGGTTTCGAAAAAGGCATTGGTTATCGTATCAATGCTTCCGCTAAAATAAAAAGGAAGCATGCCGAAAAAGGTAAAAAACACCCATGAAAGAGTGACCACACAATATCCGTCTCTCCGGCTCATCTTATTCTCCGCTCCCCGTCCGTAGAGCAGTAACAATCCGCCTACCACAGCATTGATGATACAGGTGTAAAGAAAGTATTTATAATCACTTTCCCCGTAACCAGCCGACACTCCGGCACAAAGTAAGAACATCCCCAATTCGATAAATAGCAACATACCCAACACGCGCCCTATCATCTTCCGGTTAATCATGCTATTATTCTTACTCCGAATATACAGACTGTTATCTGAAATGTACTCTTCCATAACTCATGAATCATTTTGTATGTTCCCCTCATAGCCAAGAGTATGCCAAAATGAAAAGGATTCTGATAATTAGCTTGTAATCAATGCTATATTTTTTTCATTTTGAAAAAGTAATCTCTAAATACCCTACCAAAATGAAAGGGTGCTTTTCAAAATAGAAAAAAGAAGAAGGTGTATTTTAACAGAATACGCCTGCATTTCTGCATAATCTTCGCTATCTTTGTCATTCCAAAGTGTAAAAAAGAAAAAGATGAAAGCATCACGCATTGCGCACGAAAAGAAAACGGTAGAGTTGATGATCCGCCTCTATTGCCGGAAAAAAGAAAAAAATACAATTCTTTGTGCCGACTGTGAAGAGTTGCTCCGCTATGCCCACGCACGTCTCGACCATTGTCCGTTTGGAGAGAAGAAGAGTGCATGCAAGGAATGCACCGTACATTGTTACAAACCCGTCATGCGCGAACGAATGCGACAGGTGATGCGTTTCTCCGGACCGAGGATGTTGCTTTATGCACCCTGGCAGGCCATACGACATTTATTGAACCTATAACTTACTAAAAAAATCAGTAATGAAAAAAGCCATTATCATTGGCGCTACCTCCGGCATCGGACAAGAAGTTGCAAAATGTCTGTTACTGGATGGATGGCAAATCGGAGTAGCCGGCAGACGGCAATCTGCTCTCGAAAACCTGCAACGGGCAGCACCGGATCAGATTCAAATTCAAACGTTGGACGTAACCCAGGAAGATGCAGGCGAGAAATTGAATATGCTCATCGACAAGGTGGGCGGCATGGATTTGTTTCTTCTTAGCTCGGGCATCGGTTTCCAGAATACGAATCTGAACATGGAGGTGGAGCTGAACACAGCATACACGAATGTAGAGGGATTTATCCGCATGGTGGATACCGCTTTCATCTATTTCAGGAAAAGCGGAGGCGGCCACCTGGCAGTCATCAGTTCCATCGCGGGAACGAAAGGACTTGGAGTGGCTCCTGCCTACTCTGCCACCAAACGCTTCCAGAACACTTACATAGATGCTCTCGAACAACTTTCATATTTACAAAAACTGAATATCCGTTTTACTGATATCCGTCCCGGATTTGTTGCCACCGACTTGCTCAACGACGGGAAACATTATCCGCTATTAATGGATGCAGCGAAAGTGGGACGTCACATCGCCTGGTCACTGGAGCGGAAACAACGGATAGTAGTGATCGACTGGCGCTACCGGATACTAGTCTTTTTCTGGAAAATGATTCCCCGTTGGATGTGGAAACGGCTGCCCGTGAAAACCAATTAACACCAAAAGCAAACCAGGAAAGAAATAAATGAATAAATAGCAAGACCGGATTACTTCTTTTCCAATATTTCTACTTACATTTGTCTTGTAACATAAACTTATAATCTAACAAAAAAAGATGGAACAAAAATTTTGTCAAAGTTGCGGTATGCCGATAGACGACTCAACTTTTGGAAAAGAAACGGACGGTAGCAAGAACGAAGATTATTGCCACTATTGCTATGCGGACGGACATTTCACGAAAGAGTGTACCATGGACGAGATGATCGAGCTTAATCTGAATTATCTGGATGAGTTCAATAAAGACTCGGAAGTGAAATACACAGTGGAGGAAGCACGGAAAACGATGAAGGAGTACTTTCCACAGTTGAAGAGGTGGAAACAGTAATTGAGAAATAAAAGGAGCTTTCAGGCATGAATACATATTCAGACCTGAAAGCTTATCTACTTATTTTCTTTTATAAAATCCGTAAAGTTCGACCAGTCTTCTACACGAAACGCACGAAGATCACGAACTGACGCCTGAAACCAAGGAATACGTTTCAATGCGTCAATTGCACGAAAAAGATTTGCCATATCAGTTTTCTCTGTTAGATATACACTACCCTGCGTATTATAAAACTCATACTGACGCAACACTTTATTTATTTCAAAATAGGCATTGTTATAAGGCTCTCCATAATTGGCACGTAGGTCTGTAATGACCATATCAAAGGCTATTGCATACATACATTATCCTCATTTACAGGAATAAAATATTTCTGCTCACCAAAGAAAATACGGTTAAATTTATCACGAATCGCTATAACTAAGCCTTTGAACGGATTATGTTCAATATCAATTACTGTACCCTCTATCCATTCATCGAGTCCCGTTAATCTAGGATCCACTTTTACCTTTTCACCTTCTTTTATCATAACACTATTTTTCTTCATTGATTTCCAATTACAAAGATAATATTATTTCCTTTTCCGACGAATCAAAAGCGAGTATTTAACCATTTATTTCCGGGTGTCTTTCCAACCACTTCACTGCATAAGAGCACGTTGCTTTCGGCTTCATCCCGTTAGCTAATGCATAGGCGTAAGCAGCTTTTACCAAAGCAGCGGCAATCCCCCGCCCTTCAATGGGTTGTGGCACAATTGTGTGGATAATATCAAGAGAATCACCTATTAGGCGATATTGTACAAAGGCGGTGCGACCGTCTACTTCTGTCTTGAACAATTTTTGTTCGGGCTGATGAATAATTTCGTAATTCATAATTGCTGTTGTTTTAAAGTTGGTTTATCGTCCGTTAAATACTTTCGCTAAACAATCTTATATTATTTATTAGGTGCGGATTGCATAAACTGATATATGTATATGCCTGCGATCAGAGTTGCTCGATCCACTTCAACTGGCTCGTATCGTATCCACGACGCTCGGCAGCGGTGACGAGTTTCTTCTTGATTTCTTCCGGCAGTTGGGGTGTACGGCTTAGTATCCAGAGATATTTATCAGTACTGCTGCCTACCAGGGCATAATTATAATTCTCTTCATCCAGTTCCAAGACATAATAATCAGAATAGAAACTAAGGAAGAAAGACACTTTCAGTTTGCCCGGCTGTGTGGGATCGGGTATTTTGGCGTGTCCGTTGGCAGTCTTGCAGATGTCGTAAGGAGAATTACGTTTGCATCCCCGGTTCTCCACACGAATCATGCCGTCGGGACGGAGCGTGTAAGTAGCCGTGACGTCTACAAGTCCGTATTCAAAACGATTCTCGTAGCGGGCTATTTCATACCAAAGTCCCATATACCGGTGCAAATCGAGAGAGGTAACCGTACTATGGTCCGTACCTCTGAAAAGACGTCCGACATTGGGAATGGAGAAATGAAATCCCGCCTCCGTCAGACGCGTTGAGCGAACTCTCTGGCCAGCAGTCAGGAAAGATGCCGCTTCACCATATAAGATACGGAAAATTCGTTGCGGAGCTACCATCGTTGTCCATGCCCGATAAGCCTTTCCCATCGCACGGGTGAAAGCATATTGCGAGATCTGCTGCGGAGCAACCAGGTTATATACCCCATGTGTCTCTTCGTGAGTGATAAAGAACTCCATTGCACGGCAAAGATCCCGTATCGATATCCACGGAAAAACCTGTGTACCGGGACCGATGGCGGTGGCTATCTTGGTGGCTTGCAAAGGGCGAAGCATCTGCTGCATCGCTCCCCCGTCCGGAGAAAGCACTACGCCGAAGCGTGTAATAACGAGCCTTGTAGGTTCGGGACAGTGTTTCGCTTCCTTTTCCCACGCATAGCAAAGATCGGACAGAAAACCTTCTCCACGGGTACGGGTATATTCGTCCACCTCCGCTTCCGAAGGATAATAACCTACAGCAGAAGCCGAAATCATCAGTTTCGGTTTCGTTTTGACTGCGTTCAAAGCGCGGATAATACGATTGGTTACAACAATACGACTGTTGAAAAGCTCCTGTTTATATTCCGGTGTCCAACGTTTATTGATAGGTGCACCTGCCAGATTGATGACAACATCACAATGGGTCAGTGTCTGAATCAAATAACCGGACATACCTTCGCGAAACATCGACCTTCCTAGAGGAATGATCCGATGTCCGCCCTTTTCTGTAAGATAATTAGAAAGATGTTTACCTATATATCCGGTAGCTCCGGTCATTGCTATATTCATCTTGATTCGTTGTTTATTTTAACTCTATTAGAAAAACGTATAAAATGCAAGAAAAGTTCTTTGAAAAAAGCAAAATGAGGTTATCTTTGCAAGATAGACGTAAACATTGAAGCATCCAAAAAGGTTATAAAATGAAAAGACAAATGAAAATCAACTATATTCTTACACTTATATTAGTATTTTGTATCGGTGCTTCCATCCCAATATTGACAGGCAGCAGCCAAGTGAACGAACAACATTCCGCCAAATCGGAAGTGCCTTATTGTGTCACTCCGCCTACTGTTCCCGCACAGGTCACCTTCGACGGGGAAACGATCGACCTCCGGCGCTATGACCGCCGCGAACGGATGGACCGCGAGATGATGGCCTTCACCTATATGCACTCCACCACCATGTTATTAATCAAGCGTGCCAACCGTTACTTCCCCATCATCGAACCGATACTGAAAGCAAACGGTATTCCTGATGACTTCAAATACCTGATGGTCATCGAGAGCAATCTGAATAACATCGCACGTTCTCCGGCAGGAGCAGCGGGCCTGTGGCAATTTATGCCTGCCACCGGACGCGAATTCGGGCTGGAAGTGAACGATAACGTAGACGAACGCTATCATATTGAAAAAGCAACCGTTGCCGCCTGCAAATACTTCAAACAGGCGTATGCCAAATATGGCGACTGGATGGCTGTCTCCGCCGCCTATAACGCCGGACAGGGACGCATCTCCTCCCAACTTGAAAAGCAGTTGGCAAGTCATGCCATGGACTTATGGCTGGTAGAGGAAACTTCCCGCTACATGTTCCGTCTGCTGGCAGCCAAAGAGATATTCAACAACCCGCAACGTTACGGATTTCTCTTGAAACGGGAACATCTGTATCCGCCTATTCCTTATAAAGAGGTAACCGTCAACACTTCTATCGACGATCTGAACGAGTACGCAAAATCACAGGGAATCACCTATGCCCAACTTCGTGATGCCAACCCCTGGCTGCGCGACACTTCATTGAAGAACAAGACCGGAAAGACATACATTCTCTATATTCCTACACAAGAGGGAATGTATTACACCCCGCAAAAGACCGTTGCCTACAATAAACAGTGGGTCATCGACTAAAAAGGCTTTTTCTTTAATTCCGACCAAACACTATTGATATGAAACTGAAAGAAAGAATCCATCGTTTTTTGCATGACGAGAAACTGAAACGAAAGTTATACGTCATCATCTTCGAATCGGACACCCCTGCCGGGAAATTGTTCGACGTAATTCTTATCGCCTGTATTCTGGTCAGCGTATTGCTCGTCATCATCGAAAGCCTGAAAGGACTTCCCACCTATCTGACGACTCCGTTCGTCATTATGGAATTCCTTTTCACCGGCTTCTTTACTTTCGAATACCTGACGAGGATCTACTGTTCACCCCGTCCCCGGAAATACATATTCAGCTTTTTCGGTATCGTAGACTTACTGGCCACGTTGCCTCTTTACATCGGTCTGCTCTTCCCGGGCGCCCGCTATCTACTCATCATTCGTGCCTTCCGCCTGATACGTGTGTTCCGCGTCTTCAAGCTTTTCAACTTTCTGAATGAGGGGGAACGGCTGCTCACTGCCTTGCGTGAAAGTAGTAAGAAGATTGCAGTGTTCTTCTTGTTTGTCGTCATTCTGGTGACTTCCATCGGAACGCTAATGTATATGATTGAAGGAACGCAACCCAACTCCCAGTTCAACAATATCCCGAACAGCATCTATTGGGCTATCGTCACCATGACTACCGTAGGTTATGGAGATATTACTCCCGCCACCGGCCTCGGAAAATTCCTTTCCGCCTGTGTCATGCTGATCGGTTACACGATTATTGCCGTACCCACAGGTATCGTATCTGCCTCCATGATGAAAGAGTATAAACGCAGGAGAGACAAAGAATGTCCCAACTGCCATCGCTCCGGACACGAAGATAATGCAGAGTTTTGCAAATATTGCGGCCACAGCCTGGACCCATCCGAAACCAAAGCGGAAGAGAAATAAATCCTCTACGATCTACGCCGGACGAAATGCTCGAATAAGACAATGAAAACGCATCCCACAGCATAGCAGGCAATATCTCCCCAATCGAACGTAGAACCCAGCACAATTCGGGCTACGCGGTTCGTGACACCCAATGTTTCCACCAGCTGGAAGTATTGCAAGACTTCTACAAAACAGGCAAAAAGAAAGACATAAAACGGCATCCGCGGAATCCCCGTCGGTAGAAAGATACGTACAAAGCTATATACCAGCACTACAACCAGCATATCTCCGACATAGGGACGTATGAAACGGTCGCGCACATACAAAGCTATCAACACCTCAATACAGAAGATCACCAGAAAGCTGATTATATAAAAAATTCTTTTCTTCATTATTTGCTCGGTCGCGGGATTAAACATTTATTTGAATCTGCGAATATACGATAAAATGAATTGGATACGTTCAAATATTACTAAATGATTGATACAAAAAGGGGAAATAATTGTATATTTATAGTCCTAAGCATTTTTCCACAAACAATAAAAAAATAGAAAGGAGATTGAACACATGATGTTGAATATGGATTTTGTAATCCGTTTATTGGTCGCCGGAATATTGGGAACCATCATCGGACTGGATCGTGAATACCGTGCCAAAGAAGCCGGATACCGCACTCATTTTCTCGTGTCGCTAGGTAGTGCTTTGATTATGATTGTTTCCCAATACGGATTTCAGGAAATTATAAAAGAAAGTAGTGTCACACTCGATCCCAGTCGGGTGGCGGCACAGGTTGTCAGCGGTATCGGATTTATCGGTGCAGGAACCATCATCTTTCAAAAACAGATTGTACGCGGACTGACTACCGCCGCAGGAATCTGGGCAACAGCAGGTATCGGTCTGGCGGTAGGTGCAGGAATGTACACCATCGGTATTGCCGCCACGGTGTTGACCCTCGTCGGACTGGAACTACTTAGCTATCTATTTAAAAGCATCGGAATGAAAAGCTCGATGGTTTCTTTCTCAACTCCCAACAAAGACATACTGAAACAGATAGCGGACAGATTCAACTCTAAAGACTACCTGATAGTCTCTTACGAGATGGAAACGCAACACACGGGTGAAGCAGAATATTATCAGGTTACGATGGTTATCAAGTCGAAACGGAATAATGATGAAGGGCATCTGCTTTCGCTGATACAGGAATTTCCGGATGTAACGGTGCAGCGAATTGAATAGTCAGACTTTCGCTCCTCTCCCAAAATGGAAATCTACTTTTGCTTTTCCGTCAGATACTTCCAATAACGTACAGGCATATCCTGCCTGTGCTTCCTCGGATTCATGCGTTCTTTGATACAAATGGCCTTGAAATATGTCTTCCAAAGTTGTTGGAAAAGCTTCTCATCCTTGTCCATCAGACTTTCGTCCAGCATCCCCGTAATCAAATGGGATTCACGACTGTCATCATCAAACGAGATAGTCGTCACCTCCTGCAAGTCATAATAAAATCCGTAACGGCGTTTCATGTCGTAAATAATCCACTTCTGATCGGCAAAACGGTCTTTGAAATGGTGAACCGTCAACGGGAGCGCATTATACTGCGGTTCGAAAGCGGCAAAGAATGTACCGTCGGCAGCTTTCTGGAAACGGACAAACTGCATCAGGTGTACACGTTCGCCATCCACCTTCTTCCATATTTGCGCCAATTGCAAAACATCCGGATCACCAAAATTGGTTTCAATGGACCGGGGCGCGTCGATCGCTTTACGGATATAACGAAAAATAAGCATCCCTACTTCCGGAAGCTCCGACAGCCAACTTTGTGTGAGGCAACCCAAAGCGGAAGAGGAAACTTTCTTCTGTAATCCCCGCCACACACGCCCGGCCTTTTCTTCATCGGTCACTACCGTATGCAGCTCATCACAAAATAAAGGCAAAGCATCTCCTTCCGACAGCAAGGCATCGGGGAAAGTCTTGCGGAAATAGGCGTCGAACACAGCCGTCAGCAGACCATCAAAGGTTTTATCGTAAATATAAACACTAAACATATTTACTATTAGACAATTTACGATTTACTATTTAAGTTACTATTAGACAATTTACAATTGAATTTACTATTAGACGATTTACGCTTGGTATCACTTTTGAATAGTAAATTGTCTAATCGTAAATTATTCTTATTCGCCAAAATCAAGCAACAACTGGCGTTCATCCACTTTCTTTTTCGGTTTCGGCAACAATAAGCTGCGCACCCGTTGCGGAGAAAGTTCGTTCACTGTCTGCATCTGGAGAGGCAGTTCTTTGCAAGTGATGAAATATTGCGCTTTCTTCATCACCACTCCTATCTTCTTCAGTTCGTAAAATCCCAGCCGCGAAAAACGACGGGAAGCAACAATCAGTTTCGCCGACTTCACCCCTACTCCCGGCACACGGAGCAACATTTCGTAGTCTGCCTTATTGATGTCGACAGGAAACTGTTCGGGATGGCGCAAAGCCCACGAAAGTTTCGGGTCTATTTCGAGATCGAGATCCGGATAGGAATCATCCACAATTTCATCTACCTTGAATTGATAAAAACGCAATAACCAGTCAGCCTGATAGAGCCGGTTTTCACGTACCAGAGGCGGCTGTTTCAATGCCGGAAGGCGCTTATCATACGTATTCACGGAAACGTAGCCCGAGTAATAGACACGTTTCATGGTGGGGCGCCCATAAAGTGCCGACGAAAGAAAAAGAATATCTTTATCCGATTCGGAGGTAGCTCCCACAATCACCTGGGTACTTTGTCCCGCAGGTGCGAAACGCGGTGCGTGGCGAAACTTCTGCCGTTCTTCTTTACTCTCCAACACGCCTTGTTGAATGTATTTCATCGGAGCAAATACGCTTTTATGGTCTTTTTCCGGTGCAAGCAGTTTCAAATTTTCTTCTTTGGGAATTTCGACGTTGACGCTAAGACGATCGGCATACAATCCGGCTTCATTCACTAATTCGCGACTGGCTCCGGGAATACTCTTGAGATGGATATAACCGTTAAAACGGTACACTTGCCGCAAATCTTTGGCTACACGCACAAGTCTCTCCATTGTATAGTCCGGATTACGGACCACTCCAGAGCTAAGAAACAGCCCTTCGATATAGTTACGACGGTAGAATTCCATCGTCAGCTCCACCAATTCCGAAACGGAAAAGGTAGCGCGGGGAAGATCGTTGCTACGACGGTTGACGCAATAGGCACAATCGTAAATGCAATAATTGGTAAGCATGATTTTCAATAGCGAGATACATCGACCGTCCTCGGCAAAACTGTGGCATATCCCCCATCCTCCCACAGTGTTTCCCAGCGTTCCCGGCTTATTGGAACGCACCGTACCACTGGAAGAACAGGAAACATCGTACTTGGCAGATTCTGCAAGTATCTTCAGTTTAGCTAAGACGTTTTCGTTCATCATTCCCGATCTTGATTCTTTTCGCAAATATACGATTTAATTTGAGATGCGTATAGAAGAAAAAAGTTTGCCCCCTACAAATTGCAAATAAATCATTTAAAAGAACCACAAAAATATAAAAAGCCCGGACTTACATCTTGGGAGACATCTCTTTTCTAAAAAAGCGATTCACCCAAACGAACCGCTTTTTATGCTATAAATAATTGCCACTATCCGTACTAAAACAATAAAAAGTCATTCCGCATTAAAACAAAAAGAGGGCATATCGCTTCACGATATGCCCTCTTTTTCAATATCCTAGTAGTCTTCTAAATTATTTTTTAGAAGCTTCCAAAGATGCTTTACGGAATTCTTTCATTGCTTTTTCGATTTCCAAAGAAGCTTTACGAGCGCGAGTTCCTGCTGCTTTGTTACCGTTTTCGATCTGTGCGTTAGCATCTTTTGAGAAGTCAGCATAAAGAGCTGCTACCTTTTCTACCAATTCTTTCATAATCCTTTTATTTTTTTCGTTAATAATGTGCCGCAAAAATACACTGTTTCCCGAAATAAAAGCATAAAATCAATATTTTTTTTGAAATAATCTTCGAAAAATATCTAAAAAAGGGGCTTTTTACCTTTTTTACCTACCTTTGTAGCCATGAAACTGCTTACAGATACCGATTATATACATGCACTGATTGCTGAAGGAGAGCACCAGCAACAGGACTTTAAATTCGAAATTTCCGACGCACGCAAAATAGCCAAAACACTTTCGGCTTTTGCCAACACGAACGGAGGACGATTACTTATTGGCGTTAAAGACAATGGTAAAATCGCAGGAGTACGCTCCGAAGAAGAAAAATATATGATTGAAGCCGCCGCACAACTTTATTGCGTGCCGGAAGTGGAATATTCTCTGCAAACATACATAGTGGAAGGACGACAAGTGTTAGTGGCAACCATCGAAGAAACTCCACATAAACCGGTTTACGCCAAGGACGAAACCGGAAAGCCCCTAGCCTATCTCCGCATCAAGGACGAAAATATTCTGGCAACTCCCATACATCTCCGTGTATGGCAACAGAGCGATAGCCCCCGTGGAGAACTCATCCGCTACACCGAACGTGAACAGCTCCTGCTCGATCAACTGGAGCACGGAACTTTACTCTCACTCAACCGTTACTGTCGACAAACCGGACTTTCACGACGTGCCGCTGAACATCTGCTCGCCAAATTTGTTCGTTATGATATTGTGGAACCTGTATTCGAAAATCATAAATTTTACTTCCGAATAAAAGACGAATAACCACAAACAATGCTTTATACTTAATACTTAACTATGACTTTTATCAACGAGATTAATGACATACTTTGGACGTATATTCTAATTATTATGTTATTAGGATGTGCTGTCTGGTTCAGCATACGGACACGCTTTGTACAATTTCGCATGATCCGGGAAATGATCGTGCTGTTAAGCGAATCCGCCGGCAAAGGAAAACAAGGAGAGAAACATGTATCTTCTTTTCAGGCATTCGCTATTTCTATCGCCAGCCGTGTGGGTACGGGGAATCTTGCGGGAGTGGCTACTGCCATTGCCATCGGAGGTCCCGGGGCTATTTTCTGGATGTGGGTCATCGCACTGTTAGGGGCTTCGAGTGCTTTCATAGAGTCTACTTTGGGACAATTATACAAAATACGCGGAAAGGATTCGTTCATCGGAGGACCTGCTTATTATATGAAGAAAGGGTTGAAACAACCGTGGATGGGAATGCTTTTTGCCGTATTAATAAGCATTACTTTCGGGTTTGCTTTCAATTCTGTACAGAGTAATACGATCTGTGCTGCGGCAGAGCATGCTTTTGGGTTCAATCATATTATATTGGGAGGTGTGCTGACTTTGCTGACATTGCTTATCATCTTTGGAGGTATTCAACGCATTGCCCGCGTCAGTAGTATTATCGTGCCTGTTATGGCTTTGGGATATGTAGGGCTGGCACTGGTTATTGTTGCACTCAATATCATTCATTTACCGGGTGTTATCGCACTGATTGTCAGCCATGCTTTCGGTTGGGAGCAGGCATTGGCAGGAGGAGTTGGTATGGCATTAATGCAGGGCATCAAGAGAGGACTTTTCAGCAATGAGGCCGGTATGGGTTCGGCCCCGAATGCGGCTGCCACGGCTCATGTCAGCCATCCCGTAAAACAAGGGTTGATACAGACTTTGGCGGTATTTACAGATACATTATTGATATGTACCTGTACGGCTTTTATCATCCTCTTTAGTGGGGCTCCTCTGGATGGTTCGGCTAATGGAGTGCAGCTGACTCAACAGGCGTTGACAAACGAAATAGGTTCTTCGGGCAGTATCTTCGTTGCCGTAGCTCTTTTCTTTTTTGCTTTCAGCAGTATTCTGGGGAATTATTATTATGGTGAGGCTAATATCCGTTTTATCACTCACCGGAAATGGGTACTTCATGGTTACAGGATATTGGTGGGTGGTATGGTGCTCTTCGGTTCACTTGCCACATTGGATATGGTATGGAGCCTGGCAGATGTCACGATGGCGTTAATGGCTATCTGTAATCTGATTGCTATCCTTTTCCTCGGAAAATATGCTATCCGTCTGCTAAATGATTACCGGGCGCAAAAGAAAGCTGGCATCCAAAGCCCTGTTTTTAAGAAAGAGACAATGCCGGACATCGAAAAGGACTTGGAATGTTGGTGAAAACCAACTGTTTTTGTACCTTTGCACGCAAATTGACAGATGGTAGTTATTTTATATACCTTCCACACGCTCAAATAGTAAATTGTAAATAATAAAATTGTAGAGATAACAATGGGCTTATTTGGTTTATTCAAGAAAAAATCCGATGAAACGAAAGTCGGCAATGTAGAAGATTTCATATCACTGACACGGGTGTATTTCCAGTCAGTTATCGCCACAAACCTCGGTATCACTAATATCCGCTTCTTGCCGGACGTAGCTAACTTCAAACGTTTGTTTAAAGTTCCTACTCAAAACGGTAAACTGGGATTGGCCGAAAAATCTGCTGCGCGCAAAATGCTGATGCAGGATTATGGGTTGAACGAGAACTTCTTTAAGGAAATCGACTCTTCCGTGAAACGTAACTGCCGCACTCAAAATGATATTCAATCTTATTTGTTCATGTATCAGGGATTTTCCAATGATCTGATGATGTTGATGGGAAATCTGATGCAGTGGAAGTTTCGTATGCCGTCGATCTTTAAGAAGGCTTTGTATGGTATGACACAGAAAACGGTACACGATGTTTGTACCAAGACAGTGTGGAAGGCTGATGATGTGCATAAAACGGCTGCGACTGTTCGCCAGTACAAAGAGCGTTTGGGATACTCTGAACAGTGGATGACGGATTATGTGTATAATATTGTTCTTCTTGCCAAGAAGGAGCCGAAACGGAAGAACGACGACACGGAAACGAAAAAATAAGTCGCTTTAAATGTTAGAAAATCGTAAAGATTAATAGGATAGAAAAAGCGGGGGTTTTGTACCTCCGCTTTTTTTGTTATCTTTATGTACTTTTTTCTTTTGTCTTGATACAAAAGAAAAAGTACCCAAAAGAAAAAATCAAGGCTGCGCCTGCCCGGCTACTCCGGTTTCATTCCCGTCTAAAGGGTAGAAACTCGCTTCGCTCAAACAGTCTGCCCTTCTTAACGCCGGTAATAAAACCTTCGCTTGACGCCGTGCAGACGAGGCCGGAGGAGGACCATGCGGTATGGTAGTATATTATAATAATTAAAAAATAGAGAGATTGCTTATGAAACAAAAGAAAATGCTTGCGCTTACTTTTTCACAGTTGAAACAAATCTATAATCAAGAAATTCCGGAAGTGGTGGAGATAGCTGATAAGAGCTCTTCTGTGGAAGAGTTCAAGGCTGGGATGCTGCGTTTTTTGGAAATTTGCAGGATAGAAAATGAGGCTGCGGAGGAGGCGAGGGAGCAAATTCGACTCTTACTCGATTATGATGGACAGAATGTCCATGAACTGTCTACTGGACAGGATATGTCAGTACAGACGATTCGGTTGCTTTATGAGTTTCTGACGGGAACGTTGGAAAATATGGAGATACCGACGGATTTGTTTATTGAAATTTTCCAGATGTTTAAACGGTTGAAGGGAGAGGTTGTGCCTTTACCATCGCCACAGCGTATCAAAAGTAGGAATGACCGGTGGGAAACGGGATTGGATGAAGAGGTACGTGAAGTGCGGGATGAGAATAAGGAGCGGATGTTGCACTTGTTGATTCAGAAGATTGAAAACAGGAAGTCGAAGCCTTCGGTGCGTTTTCACTTTGAGGAGGGAATGAGTTATGAAGAAAAATACAGGTTGGTCAATGAGTGGTGGAACGATTTCCGCTTTCATTTGGCAATGGCTGTGAAAAGTCCGGGCGAGTTGAATCGATTCCTGGGAAATTCACTTTCGTCAGAGACTATGTATTTGCTTTATCGTGCCCGGAAGAAGGGTATGCCGTTCTTTGCAACTCCTTATTATTTATCGTTGCTTAATGTAACGGGATATGGGTATAATGACGAGGCTATTCGGAGTTATATTCTGTATTCTCCACGTTTGGTGGAGACGTATGGAAATATTCGCGCGTGGGAGAAAGAGGATATTGTAGAAGCCGGGAAGCCTAATGCTGCGGGATGGCTTTTGCCGGACGGGCATAACATTCATCGGCGGTATCCGGAGGTGGCTATTCTCATTCCTGACACTATGGGACGGGCTT
This sequence comes from Bacteroides sp. MSK.18.37, assembly GCF_019129155.2. Lineage (NCBI taxonomy): Bacteria > Pseudomonadati > Bacteroidota > Bacteroidia > Bacteroidales > Bacteroidaceae > Bacteroides > Bacteroides sp. MSK.18.37. The sequence goes on from NZ_JAHOIB020000001.1 coordinate 586,162, forward strand.
GCGGAGGACTTTGTGCTTCCTGTCAGCGTATGTATGATTTTCAGAGCGAGCGGTTGAATTTCGAATTTGAGTCTTTACGCCCGAAGGAATCATGGGATCGTAAGTTGCGTCGGTTAATGGCTTATTTTGAAGAGGATACGCAATTGCGGGATATTCTTATTACAGGAGGCGATGCGCTGATGAGTCAAAATAAAACGCTTCAGAATATTCTGGATGCGGTGTATCGGATGGCGGCACGCAAACAAAGGGCGAATCTTGAACGCAAGGATGGAGAGAAATATGCGGAATTGCAACGGGTACGGTTGGGGTCACGTCTGTTGGCTTATTTGCCGATGCGTATCAACGACGGGCTGGTTGATGTTCTGCGGGAATTCAAGGAGAAAGCATCGGCTATCGGTGTGAAACAGTTTATTATACAGACTCATTTCCAGACACCGCTGGAGGTTACTCCTGAAGCTAAAGAAGCGATCCGGAAGATTCTTTCTGCGGGATGGATTATTACGAATCAGTTGGTATATACGGTGGCTGCTTCACGTAGAGGGCATACGACCCGGCTTCGTCAGGTGCTCAATTCGTTGGGGGTGGTATGTTATTACACTTTCTCGGTAAAGGGATTCAATGAGAATTATGCAGTATTTGCACCCAACAGTCGTTCAATGCAGGAGCAACAGGAGGAAAAGATTTATGGCCGTATGACACCGGAACAGGCGGAGGAGTTATATAAGATATTAGAGACGAAAGTAGGAACAGAAGAGGAGCCTAAAGAGGATGTTGCCAAGCAATTAAGACGCTTCATGAGAAAGCATCATTTACCTTTCCTTGCCACTGATCGCAGCGTATTGAATTTACCGGCTATCGGTAAAAGCATGACTTTCCAGTTGGTGGGACTAACTGAAGAAGGAAAACGAATTCTACGCTTCGAACATGACGGTACTCGTCATCATAGCCCGATTATCGATCAGATGGGGCAGATTTATATTGTAGAGAATAAATCGCTAGCTGCTTACCTGCGCCAGTTAGCCAAGATGGGAGAAGATCCGGAAGACTATGCTTCTATATGGAATTATACGAAAGGAGAAACCGAACCTCGTTTCAGTCTTTACGAGTATCCTGATTTCCCCTTCCGCACAACAGATAAAATGAGTAATTTAAGTATTAAGAATTAGGTATTAAGTATTAATCGACAAGCATCAACTAACAAGTATTAATCAACGCCTATCAAGTATAAACCAGCGGCTTCGGTAATACTTATTACTTAATACTTGTTTCTACTACTTGTTTCCTACTCTTTTACCCGTATTACTATATTTGCAATAATTGCAGTTAGGCCTCCGGTGGTAATCCCTGAAGAGAAGATACTTCGAATTGCTTCCGGAGCTTGTTGTAATACGTCCGGCATTAGTTCTACCCCTAAGCCTAAGGAGAGGCTGACTGCTAATACCAAAGTTTCTTTACGGCCTATTTCTTGTGAGGAGACAATACGGATTCCCGCCGCTGCTACTGTGCCGAACATTAGTAAGGTTGCACCGCCCAGTACAGGATCGGGCATTAAGGAAAATACGGCACCTACGATGGGAAATAAACCCAAAAGGACGAGCATTGCTGCGATATAATAACCAACATAACGGCTGGCTACTCCGGTCAGTTGGATAATACCGTTGTTTTGTGCAAAGATGGAGTTTGGAAAAGAGTTGAATACACCGGCGAGAAAGGAGTTGAATCCATCTGCCATTACTCCACCGGAAACCCGTTTCAAATAGGAATCTCCTTCAATGGGAAGTCCGGAAATCATAGAGTTGGCAGTTACATCACCTGTTGCTTCAATGGCAGTTATCAAGTAAACCAGACCAATGGCTATAAAAGAAGACACATTGAAATCAACACCATATTTAAAAGGCTGGGGAATATTAAAACTCATCAGCATTTCCACATTCAACGCACTCATATCCACTTTTCCCAGAGCAAATGCCAAACCATAGCCAAGGCAAAGTCCGAGTACAATGGAACTCATACGCAGGTATTTGTTCCCGCAACGGTTGAAAAACAAGACGCTAAGAAGTACCAGTGCTGCAATAGACAGGTTTTCCCACGTAGCAAACGTACCATTATCCATAGCTGCATATCCGCCTCCGCAAGATACGATACCTACCTTTATCAGACTCAATCCGATAAGCAGCACGACAATACCGGAAACCAGCGGAGTGATAATATTACGCAGATATTTGAATGTGCGGCTGACAATCATTTCGATAGGCGCAGCAGCCATACAGGAACCGAAAATTAACGGTAATCCGCCTACCATCCCTGTGGCAATGATAGGGCCGATAAAAGAAAAACTGGTTCCCTGGATGCAGAGCAGTCTTGCTCCTATCACACCAAAGCGGCGGCATTGTATAAAGGTAGATACTCCCGAAGCAAAAAGAGACATGGAAACCAGAAAGCTTGTCTTTTCTACATCAAGTTTCAAGGCACTTGCGATGATAAGCGGAGGTGTAATGATCGCTACGAAAATAGCCAAAAGATGTTGTAAAGCCGCAAACAAGGCGTCTTTAAAAGGGGGACGGTCTTCTACGCCGTAGATTAAATCAGTTTTCATTTAACAGGGTTTCTATATATTTTTTTAAGTTCCGCAGAGGGATAAACAGAGATTATTCTGAAGTCCGGCTTCTTTTAGTCCGACTTTTTTTAATTCTATTTCTTATAATCCGTTTTTTAGTTCAGCGTCCATTTCAGAGCGAGTGTCGGGATAACATAAAAGCCATCACGACCGCCGAAGTCATTACTTAATTCGACTTCGGAGCCAACACTAAGATTGAAATTTTTATTTACTCCTTTGATTTTGTTTAGGTTTACCCAGAATTGTGGTTCGGAGAGAAAGATAGTCTTTCCATAGTTGGTTTCTTCGCGCCACCAGTCGGCAAAGCCGGAGAAAGTGAGCAGATTGCGGCAGAAATTTACGTACCACGTACCTGTCAGCTGGAAGTTGTTGGGCGATTGGTGTTTCTGAATATACTTATACATAGCAGTCAGCGTGAAGCCTTTGGAAAAGGAAGCATTATTAAAAGTGTAGGTAGCTCCTGCCAGATAAGCATTTTTATAAGACATGCCTTTCGATAATCCACCGTTATATTCAAGATGTGCAGAGAAAGGACCTTTCCAGAATTTTATCTCACGTGCTATTTCCCAATAAGCGGAAGCGACACCCTCGGAGGTGTAATCCATATCAACAAAGAAATAAGTGCTTCCCCAAGTATCAGGATGAAACTTCTCCACAGTGGAGGTGAACAGCGGGCGACCTTGCAAATCTTTATCATACAAAGAACGTCCGAAATCATAATGTAGCTGAATGTTTTGCGCCTGCAATCTCGGTACGCCAGAGAGCAACATACAAAGGAAAAGAGCAGAGATAATCTGTTTCATAAGTAAATGTGTTTAAATGAAGATGCAAAAATAGTTAAAGCTACACATATAAGCACATTACTTCTGTCTTTTTTTATTCCAGGTTATTATTTCCCGTATCCCACCAGAGTCTTGTACCTCCATGGTCATCTCCGCCTAAAGCCTCGACAAGAGCAGAATATTGCTCCGGGTCTTCTGTCTGCAATGTACCTGGGAAATTAAGACGGCGCACCATGATCTCCGTGTCGATGCATCCGCTCCTACTATGATTGAATCGAACGGGAAATAAACGGGGGTATCCCGTTCGTCTTTGTTCGGCCCAAGCTTCGCAACCTTCCGGGAACATGGCAATCCACTTCTGCGTGATAATCTTCTCCAGTTTTGTCTCCTTATCATCCTGCGGATTCCATTTGGGAGTGACTTTACAACGCGCTTCTATATTATTTTCTTCATCATAAGTGTCTATAAAGTCGGAAGCTGTCAGCTCACTTTTCAGGTAATCCTCCACCCCATAAATTCCCCATTGATGAAAAGAGGTAGTTACGCCGTTCCGGTAACAAGCTTCTTCATCTTCATCGGTCCACCCGCGCAAAGCGGCTTCGGCACGCAGAAACCAGACTTCCGAAGCAGTCATCAGAGGCGCATCGGTGCTTTGCAGGACAAACAGCTTCGACAATCCGGAATAATGACTATGAGCAAAACATGTCCCTTGACGAATTCCACGATATTGTCCTTTCAAAGCTTCATCCGTACAGTGTTCGAAATAAGCTCCAAGACGAGGATCATCATATCCGACCAAGATTGATTCCATGTTAGCACTCATGTAAGTTTCATTCCACACACGGTTAAGTTCTCCCAATGGATTGGTATATCCGGATTTGGTAGAAACGATTGCTCCGCCTGTTTCCGCTTCAAAGAAGCCATAATCGTTTTCTTTTATTTTCTGTATTTCAGCACAAGCCTTATCGGGAGCAACAGAGGCAATACGCATTGCCAACCGCAAACGCAACGAATTGGCAAACTTCACCCAGGAAGCGTATTTCCCGTCCAACAAAATATCAAAACGTGCAAATCCATTGGATTCCGGTTTCTCCTCTATATACCCGATGAGGGCAACTACGGCAGAATCGAGTTCATTGAAAAACTCATAATAGACATCTTCTTGTTTATCCGGACGGTAATGTTTTTCGGCATTAGCAAAATTCTTATAAATGATAGGACCATAATAATCCGTCACACGATGCATCGCTTCCACCTTTAATATTTTCGTTATCCCGAACAGAGCAGGATGTGTATTTCGGGTAGCATTCTCCGACTGATATATCTGTGGGAAAATATAAGAATACATGTGTGTCCACATAGCGCTATTCCAGCCGTCCTGCATATTATAATCGGAGTTATGCGAGCCCCCGTTCAGAGGTTTGCCGTCATGCATATACCCACTGAACATGTCCGCGTTCAGATTCTGTATCAGCTGGAAAGGCCAGTTCTTTCCTTTTCCGTAGTCGTAATTAAAATAAATACCTTGCTGAATAATTCCCAAACGGATTCCATAGCCATTGTCATCAATAATCAAGTCATCATCCGTGATACCGGACAAATCGGTATTGTAATCACGGAAATTACCGGTACAAGCTACAGAGAACAGCAATAAACCCAACAAATATAGATATACATATTTTCTCTTCATTTCTCTCTCCTGCCTTTAAAATTCACATTTCAGAGTAAAGCCCAGACTACGGGTCGTAGGCATTCCGAACACTTCAATTCCTTGATTATCATTTCCGGTAGAAAGTACCAGATCCGGATCAAAAGGAGCTTTCTTATACAAGAAACATAGATTGCGAGCTACAAACGAAAGCTGAACATCTTTCAGTACCTTCGTTTTCTGTATCCACTTCTTGGAGAAATTATAGCTCAATGATACTTCACGCAACCGTAAATTCGTAGCATCATACATATAATATTCCGTCACCCCGGCACGCCCGCCTACTATTTTATAGAATCCTTTCACATTGTCTATACGCTGACCGTCGAGCATTACATATCCCCTGTCACGCGCATCGGCCGTTATTTCAGATACTCCATAAAGATCCATTTCCGCCTGTGTCTGCGAAAGGACTTCACCTCCGTAGCGCCAATCAAGCAGAAAATAAAGGGTGAAGCCTTTGTAAGAGAATGTATGATCCCATCCCATCATAAAGACAGGGTTGGCATTTCCTACTTTCACCGTATTCCCATCGCCCTCCACCAATGGAAGTCCTTTATTATCACCCTCTGTTTCGTAAACGATATTGCCTGCATCATCACGCACAAAAGCCTTACCATATATATCACCGATAGAACCGCCTTTAATAAGTTTCATGGCATAGCTGGAAGAAAAACTGGTAGGCCCGTAAATCATTTCTTTCAGATCTTCGTGCAACTTCACTATCTTATTCTTATTGGTAGAGAAGTTTACAGAAGTTTTCCAGTTGAAATCAGGAGTTAATACGGGAGTTCCATTCAGTGTCAATTCCCATCCCCGATTCTGGATATTTCCGGCATTTACATATCGGTAAGCATACTTATCACCTGCAAGTGCGGGAAGTTTGAAGAATTGATTATAAGTATTGGTACGATAATAAGTCAGATTAACCCCTAAACGGTGTTGAAAGAATCGCCATTCAGTTCCAAATTCGATGGCATGAGTCATTTCCGGCTCCATTTCCTTGAAAGGTGCGGCGTCATTCGCCTGTATCTCGCCACCGGCATTGATCTGCGAAGAGGGATTAGTGATAAATGGAGGAATATCATTCCCTACTTTACTATAAGCGCCACGCAATTTTGCGAAAGAAACCCATTCGGGTAACTTCACCCATTTATCAAGTAGCATGGAAAGCCCTACAGAAGGATAAGCGAATCCGGATTTTTCATGGCTGGTATAAGACAAGGTTGACGCCCAGTCATTACGGGCCGTCAAATCAAGAAACAATTTTTCCTTATAACCGATCTGTGCCGTACCGAATATAGATTGCAACTGACGGCGTTGATCTATTCGCTGGTCAATACTGGCAGAACTGTTCATGACGATATTGGCAATATTAAACACATTAGCAAACTTCAAAGATGCATTTTTCGAATCATATCGGGTAGAATTAACGACTTTATCATTTATACTACCACCAATCGCCGCATCCAGTGTAAAATCCCCCCAGGTTTTCTTCACCATCGCCATGACATCACCATACATCTGGGTTTCCTGATAATCCATCTCGATATATCGTCCGTTCGCTCCACACAGGGCGGTGGCAGTAGACGCATAGAATTTCTGGCGTAACTTGTCCGCCCAATAATCCATGTTTCCACGGGCTTGAATCGTCAGCCAATCATTTACCTTAAAGTTTGCTGAAAGAGAAAGGATAATGCGTGTACGTGTTTCTTTACTTTGTATGCGGTTCGTTATCCAGTATGGATTCTGTTCGAAGTCTTCGGTAAACGTATGCCAATTCTGCACACCCAGTTTCCGTTCTTCGTCATAGGTTTCAAAATGATCTTTATAATAAGACAAATCCTCCCCACGAGGAAAACGATAGAGCCCTACCAACGGATTCATATAGAAACCTCCCGACACCGGCTTATTCTCGACGGTCTGTTTCATCACATTCACACTACCGTCCAGTTTCAGACGTTTGTCGAACATGGTAGCCGTCTCACGCAAGTTTATATTATGCTTTTTCAGTTTATTCTTGTCGATAATCCCCTTTCCGGTAGTATTGGCATAGGAGAAATAAGTTTGCAGGTTTTCATTTCCATAACTGATAGATACGGAAGTCATCGATGTCAATCCGGTACGGAAAAAATCATCCAGATTATCATAAGCCATCAGATTCTCTTTCTCTCCCCAGCTGTCTACCACATCACTGACACCATAACGATTCTGCATTTTAGGCATACTGAATGCTTTCTCGAAAGTGAGTCCTGTAGAGAAATTAATATTCCTTTGTCCGACAGAGTTGCCTTTTTTAGTCGTGATAAGAATCACTCCGTTAGCAGCCATGCTACCATATAAAGCCGCAGCAGGAGCACCTTTCAGAATACTGATGCTTTCTACATCTTCCGGATTCAGATTAGAGATTCCGTCTCCTCCATCACGATTCCCTGCATTCGCCGTACCACCAATAGCCGAATAAGCCTGTTCGGAAGAGGTATTCGACATCGGCACTCCATCTATTACATAAAGCGGTTGATTATCACCGGATACCGAACGGATTCCCCGGAGACTGACTTTTGCGGAACCGCCCATACCGGAAGAGTTTTTGTTGATTTGCACACCGGCAGCTTTTCCCGCCAGAGCAGCAATCATATTTACTTCTTTGACACGGTTCAGTTCTTCTCCCTTGATTTTTTGCACAGAATAGGCCAATGTAGCTTCATCCTTTTCAAGTCCCAAGGCCGTTACGATGACATGTTCAAGCATCACCGCATCTTCCTGAAGACGTATTTCAAGCACATTCCGACCTGCCACATTGACTTCTACAGTCTTATAACCCACAAAAGAAACTTGTAAGACAGCACTATCCGGCACAGACAAAAAGAATTTTCCATCAATATCGGTCACAGTACCATTGGCTCCCCCCTTTTCGCGTATTGTAGCACCGATCAGTGGTTCACCATAGATATCAATTACACGCCCTCTCACGGTATTATGATCAGAAGGAACTTCTATCGTCCCTCTTAACGCTTGTTGCTCCGAAGCATAACAATTTCCTCCCTCCAGAAAAAACAGGCCTATTAAGAAGCAACTCACAAAAACTTCTTTTTTCAATGATATAATAAAATATTGTTTGTTCATCACGCCGCAAAAATAACTAATTATTTTAAATCTAGCATTTTTTCTCATTGATTTTGAAGGAAATAAACATTATCACTATTTTTGTACGAAATTAAAATGAAAGAAATTATGGAAATCGAAATACATCCGTTAGAACCGTTTCTCCCAGCGAAATCAAAATTACTTATGCTGGGAAGTTTTCCGCCACAGAAAAAACGTTGGTCTATGGAGTTTTACTACCCGAACCTAAACAACGACATGTGGCGTATATATGGAATCTTATTCTTTAATGATAAGAATCACTTTCTGAATTCGACACTAAAATCGTTCTGCCGCGAGCAAATCATAGACTTTTTAAACGAAAAGGGGATTGCCCTATTTGATACCGCTTCATCCATTCGTCGGTTGCAGGATAATGCATCGGACAAGTTTCTTGAAGTAGTGGAAGCCACCGATGTTGCAGCATTACTGCGGCAGCTTCCCGAATGCAAAGCAATCGTCACTACGGGCCAAAAAGCAACGGACACTCTCCGACAGCAATTCGACATAGAAGAACCCAAAGTAGGTGATTACTCCGAATTTGTTTTCGAAGGTCGTGCCTTGCGACTATACCGGATGCCCTCATCATCAAGGGCGTATCCATTAGCATTGGACAAGAAAGCAGCCGCTTACCGGATTATGTTTCAGGATTTACAGATATTGAAGTGAAGTTCAAGTATTAAGTATTAAATATCAAGTATTAAATTATAAATGAATATGGCAACATTATTTTTGCAGTACCCGGCATGCAGCACATGCCAAAAAGCCAAGAAATGGTTAACAGAAAATAACATTGAGTTTACCAACCGCTTAATCGTAGAAGAAAATCCTACGGTGGAAGAATTAAAGGCATGGATTCCGCGCAGCGGTCTGCCGGTGAAGAAATTCTTCAACACGAGCGGATTAGTATATAAAGAGCTGAAACTAAGCGAGAAGCTACCTGCAATGAGTGAGGAAGAACAGATAGCACTATTGGCAACCAACGGTAAATTGGTGAAACGCCCATTGGTAGTGACAGACAGCTTCGTTCTGGTCGGTTTTAAGCCCGATGAGTGGGAAAAATTAAAATAATTCAAAACTTATTTACCCGAATGTTTGGAGATTCAGAAGTTTCTACTACCTTTGCAGCCGCAAACACGGGAGTAGCTCAGTTGGTAGAGCACCGGTCTCCAAAACCGGGTGTCGGGAGTTCGAGCCTCTCCTCCCGTGCAGAGTTAAATAGCTGTAAACAATAAGTTTACGGCTATTTTTCGTTTCAGGTCGGACGAAATTCGGACGAAATAAATGATAGTGACGCTATCCGACAAAGATAGTGACGGTATACAACAGCGATAGCGTCACTATCCCGAACATATACCGTCACTATCATTTTCTACGATTATCCATCTGGAATTCTACGTTCATTCATATCTGCGAATCTTACGCATAGTCATATAGCGTACACTCACAATGACTCCCGCCCGATTTCCTAGTTCTTATTCGTTCTTTCCAATCCTTTGGCAGCCTCAACCAAACGGATGAATTCTCTTCTATATCCTTTATCATCATTATTCAGTCCCTGTTTGGCCAGATTAATCACTTTATCGTAACTGGCATTTCCTTTGAAGTCAGAGTCCCGAAGCAACTGTCCGAACATAGCCACTGCAGAAGCAAAGCGGAAATCAGAAGAAACATTATTACCTTTATTATCAACGAAAGGAAGTTCCATTTTCTTGCTGACATCTTTATCCGGAGCTTTATAACGCAGTTTCACAGTCAGGAGATCATTAGAGCCTGTCGGTTTCACTGTCACTTTCTCTTTCTTCTGATATTTCAGATCGTCTATTTTACCCACATATTCATTCTTTATACCTGTAGGAATCACTTCGTAAAAAGCAGTTACCGTATGTCCCGCACCCATATCTCCGGCATCTTTAGCATCATTATTAAAGTCTTCGTCTTTCAACAGACGGCTTTCGTAACCAATCAAACGATACGCCTGCACTTGGGAAGGATTAAATTCCACTTGCAGTTTGACGTCTTTCGCCACTGTATGCAATGTAGCGCCGAATTCGCCTACTAAAACACGATTGGCTTCCTGCAAGTTATCTATATAAGCATGATTACCGTTTCCCTTTTCTGCCAACACCTGAATCTTCTTATCTTTATAATTACCCATGCCATAACCTAATACGGTAAGGAACACTCCACTCTTACGTTCTTTTTCAATCAATTGTTCCAATCCTTCGGCGGAAGAAACACCCACATTAAAATCACCGTCGGAGCAAAGTATGATACGGTTGTTACCATTAGAGATAAAATTCTTCTTGGCTATTTTATACGCCAACAGGATACCCGCACCACCTGCCGTAGAACCACCTGCCGTCAATTCATCTATCGCTTCACGAATCTTCTGTTTGTCACTACCCAGAGTGGCCTCCAGTTTCACACCGGCACTGCCTGCATAAGTCACGATAGCTACTTTATCTTTATCCCGTAAGTTGTTTACCAACAATTTGAGAGATGATTTCACCAAATCCAACCGGTTGGCTCCCCACATAGAGCCGGAGACGTCAATCAGAAACACCAGGTTAGATGCAGGCAAATTATCCGTCGGAATTTCTCTAGCTTTCAAGCCAATACGCACAAGACGGTGAACCGCATTCCAGGGACATGCTCCGGCTTCCATCGTGATTTTCACAGGATCACTTCCTGTCGGTTTCGGATAATCATAGGAAAAGTAGTTCACTAATTCTTCCGTACGGATAGCATCTACAGGAGGCAATTCACCTTTATTGATAAAACGACGCATATTACTATAAGAAGCAGCATCTACATCAATAGAGAAAGTAGAAAGCGGAGCATCCGACACACTCTTAAATCCATTCTCCTGAATCTGCCCGTATTCTTCCGCATTTACAGCATCATACATGATTCCCGGTGTCGGACATACCGCCATATAAGCAGCAGACACCGATTTAGTAGCCTTTAGCTCATGCCCGTATCCTACCACTACACATTCTTCCAATACCACATCATCAGCTTTCATCTTCACATCCAGCGTAGCCGATTTCACCACCCTTCTCTCTTGCTTATACCCGATATACTGGAACAACAACGTCTCCCCCTTCTTGGCCTGAATGGTGTACTGGCCCTTCATATTCGTTATTGCACCCTTCGAAGTACCCTTGATCTGTACCGAACAACCTACAAGCGGATTTCCATCCTTTGCATCCGTCACCGTACCCGACACAGTAATAACTTGCGCATTCATCCTACCTAAAGAAATAACCGCCATTAGCAGTACGAGCATCATCGCTCTGAATTGATTTGTTTTCATAACTTCTTATTTTAAAATGTTACTATTAGTTCGCTTTTATTATAGAGATGCACATTTCACACAGATTCCATAAATTGCCTGAACTTTTTTTTATCCGGCAGAAAAAAGAGTCATTTCAAAATTCTCACTCATTCCTTTGCAACTCTTAAGATGATGTGTATATTTGCCGATCATAAACATATTATAAATATGAAAAACGAAGTCGACGGAAGGCGGGAAATAGCCTCACGAAACACAGCCTGGGCTACTATTATTGCCCGCAAACTAACTCGTTGGGGTGTCACTCCCAATCAAATTTCCATGATGAGCGTATTCTTCGCTATGGTGGGGTGCCTTCTGTTGATCGGCACAGTCATTGATCCCGGTTTTAACAAGTATGTAGCCTACATTCTGTTCATCGTTTGCATGCAGTCGCGGTTACTCTGCAACCTGTTCGATGGGATGGTAGCTATTGAAGGAGGGAAGAAAAGTGCCAACGGAGATCTCTACAATGATATGCCCGACCGCTTTGCTGATGCTTTGTTCATCATTCCCATCGGATATATAGCAGGTGGATTCGGTATTGAACTGGGATGGCTAGCGGCCCTTCTTGCCGTTATGACAGCTTATTTCCGCTGGATAGGAGCCTACAAAACGCACCAGCATTTCTTTAACGGTCCGATGGCCAAGCAACACCGCATGGCATTGCTCACGCTTGCCTTTGTAGTAGCCACCTGCACCATTCACGCAGGATACGACCGGATGGTATGTCTCATAGCTCTGATAATAATCAACGTCGGCCTTGTCGCAACACTGATACACCGTCTGTACCTCATGTCACACACAACAAACAATGAAATAAAATGAAAGAACTACTGGATATCATATTTCCTACGCTAAGCGATGAATTGATTATCGTCATTTCGCTCATCATCGGACTGCTTGTTACGGCAAGCCTTATTCTTTTTCTCGTAAAGAAGATCTCTCCAAAAACAAATATCAGCGAACTCTCCGCCCGCACGCGTTCATGGTGGATCATGGCGGGCATGTTTATCGGCGCTGTATTTATCAGCTATAACATTTCTTACTTCTTCCTTGCCTTTCTCTCTTTCATCGCTTTCAGAGAACTGTATTCGGTGTTGGGATTCAGAGAGGCAGATCGCGGAGCATTGTTTTGGGGGATATTGGCCATTCCCATTCAATATTACCTTGCTTACCTTGCCTGGTATGGAGCATTCATCATCTTCATTCCGGTAGTTATGTTTCTCGTATTGCCCTTACGACTTGTTTTAAAGGGAGACACCCACGGAATTACCAAGTCGATGGCTCTGTTGCAGTGGATTCTGATGCTTTCAGTATTCGGTATCAGCCACCTCGCTTATCTCCTGTCGCTTCCTGAACTTCCGGGATTCAATGCAGGAGGACGAGGTCTGCTATTATTCCTTGTATTCCTTACGGAAATCAACGATGTTATGCAATTTATCTGGGGCAAACTTCTCGGACGACATAAGATACTCCCGAAAGTAAGTCCGAACAAAACGTGGGAAGGATTTCTGGGCGGTGTAATCAGTACTACCGTCATTGGTTACTTCCTCGGTTTCCTGACTCCCCTCTCCGCTCCCAACGTTATCCTGGTAAGTGCTCTCGTTGCGATTGCCGGATTCTCGGGAGACGTAGTCATCTCCGCCATCAAGAGAGATAAAGGAATTAAGGACATGGGGAACAGTATTCCCGGTCATGGAGGAGTATTCGACCGGATAGATTCTCTGGCCTACACGGCTCCTGTATTTTTTCATTTAGTTTATTACATTGCATATTAAACGGAGGGAATGGAAAAAAGATTCATGCAAGCTGCTGCCATGCAGATTATATATAAAGGTGTATTCCAATGGTTTCTGAAATTGGTTGTAGGAGTTCAGTTCACCGATTGCCAGTTCCTCAAAAAGGAAAAGCAATTCATCATCCTTGCCAACCATAACAGCCATCTGGACACCCTAAGCTTGTTATCTTCCCTGCCCGGAGGACTTTTATGGAAAGTCAAACCCGTAGCAGCAGAAGATTATTTCGGGAAAACCCGCTTTCAGGCTTCCATCAGCAACTTTTTCATCAACACACTGCTAATCAGAAGAAAAGGAGAAAAAGATTCGGAGCATGATCCGATCCGTAAGATGCTTGAAGCCATCGACGCCGGATATTCACTGATTCTTTTTCCGGAAGGAACCAGAGGAAAGCCGGAACAGATGGGAAAAATTAAATCCGGCATAGCCCGCATCCTGTCTCTGCGACCCGAAGTGAAATATATTCCCGTATTCATGACCGGTATGGGACGTTCTCTGCCCAAAGGAAAAATGATATTGTTGCCATATAAAGCATCTATCTATTACGGTATGCCCGCATTGGTAAAGAGTACGGATACGCATGAAATATTAGACCAGATTACAGGTGATTTTGAAGCAATGAAAGAAAAATATCAAGTCATTATTGACGAAGAAGAGGAATAGATGTTGTTTTTCAAAAGAAAAATATCAAAACTATCGGACGAGGAATTACTAATACATTACACGAAGTCCGGTGATACGGAATATTTCGGCGAATTATATAACCGATATATCCCGTTACTATACGGACTTTGCCTAAAATATCTGCATGATGAAGACCGGGCACAGGAGGCGGTCATGCAGTTGTTTGAAGATTTATTGCCTAAATTGGGAAATTATGAGATAAAAGTGTTCAAGCCATGGTTCTACCGGGTGGCAAAGAATCATTGCTTGCAACTTTTACGAAAGGAAAATAAAGAAATTACGTTAGATTATACCGTTAATGTTATGGAATCCGACGAATTTCTGCATCTATTAAGTGAGGAGGAAAGTTCAGAGGAACAACTAAAGGCATTACATCACTGTCTCGAAAAGTTGCCCGAAGAACAACGGACCAGCATTACGCGTTTCTTTTTAGAGGAAATGTCGTATGCCGACATTGTGGAACAGACCGGATTTACTCTGAACAATGTGAAAAGCTATATCCAAAACGGAAAGCGAAACTTAAAAATTTGTATTAAGAAACAAGCCCTATGAAACTATTGGACTACATACGAGGACTCCGCAAAGGAAAAGAGGCACACCGGCTGGAAAAAGAGTCGATGCAAGACCCTTTCCTGGCCGATGCTATGGATGGATACAACCAGGTGGAGGGAAATCACGAACAACGGATCGAGAAACTGCGGATGCAGGTTTCTGCTCATTCGGCAAAGAAAAAGAACACTTATGCTATCACCTGGAGCATCGCTGCGTGTCTGATTATCGGATTCGGTATCAGCAGTTATTTCCTGTTCCTGAAAAAGAGCATGACAGATGAAGTGTTCATTGCGGAAGAGAGTGTTTCCACAAAGTTGGCTGAACCCGCAGCTCCACCAACTCCGGCAATTCCTGCCACTCCAACAGTTCCCGCAACTCCGCAAAAGGAAATCGCATTAGCTACTACAAAGGTAAAAACGGATTCCACTCCTATTTCCGAAATTACTGCGAGACAAGCGGATAAGAAAGATATGATTGCCAAAATCCAAACGACTTCGCAACCACAAGGTGCGCCTGTGGCAGCTGTGCCGATGATGGAAGAAGTCTCGGAAGAGACTGCTGCATTGCAAGAAGTAGTAGCAACGATAGATACTTTCGAATCTGAATCAGATAAGAAAATGAAGATGGCTAAGGTAGCGACTATCCTTCCTCAAAATAACATGATTAAAGGGAGAGTGACCGACGAAAAAGGAGAACCGCTTATCGGAGCCAGTGTGACATATAAAGGAACGAATATCGGAACCATCACAAATATGAATGGAGAATTTTCGTTAGTCAAAAAGGATGATAAGAAACGATTGACAGCTGAATATATCGGATATGATCCGGTAGAAATCCGGGTAGATACCAGCCGGACGATGCTCATTGCCATGAACGAAAACAAACAGACACTCAATGAAGTGGTGGTAGTGGGATATGGCGCTAAGAAAAATAAGAAGTCAACAACCCTCGGAAGTGTTGTGAAGGTTGAGGAACAGGCAGAGAAAGAGATCACTCCACAACCTGTCATCGGTAAACGTAGCTATCAGAAATACCTGAAGGAGAATCTCGTTCGTCCGGCGGATGAAAAGTGCGCACAAGTGAAAGGAAAAGTTGTATTAACTTTCCTTGTTAATAAAGAAGGGCGTCCCTTCTACATCAAAGTAAAAGAGAGCCTTTGCGAGTCTGCTGATAAGGAAGCAATCCGCCTGATCCAGGAGGGACCGGACTGGATTTACGGCAACAAACTTGCAGAAGTAACTGTCAAATTCGAATAGTGGGAAGTCACTAAATCCAAGTACCCTTACGCCATAAGAATTCGAGTGGTCCCTGTTTATGACGGGCAAGCCACCAACGGCTGAATATCAGCTGAACAGTAAAGATGAGCAATGCAATCAGCAGACTTGCCGTTGCTCCGGCATATTTGTACATAGCTAATCCGAATCCATAATAGATGATTACCCCCATAATAGATTGGGAAATGTAATTTGTCAGACTCATACGACCGTAAGGAATCAGCAGACTTTGCCAGCCATATCCTTTCTCTTTCTTAAACCAAAGCAAGGTGAAGATAGAAACCAGGATAATCATAAACGCAAAATTGGCATAGGACGGAACGGCAATCTTATAAGGAATTTGTACGGACGGATTGGTGAGTAAGTCCGGCACAAAAGTTTTCAGGCAATAGAGAGGAATGAATGCGAGGACGGCACCTTTCAACATCTTCTTCCAAAAGCGTACGGATTCTTCGCTCTTTATTAAATATTTCCGGCGCCCCAGTAACATTCCGAACATGAACAGGGCAGCCGTCTGAAACAAACGACCATTTTCCACTTGCCAGATATTGCTGTATAATTGTCCGTCGGAGATGTTGGAACAGAGTACTTCGAAGAAGTTACCATTGGCAGTTGCCTCCTGTGCACGCATAGCATAAGGCATAAAATGACCGGTTGATACAACATAGTCTGGATTTATCATCGCATAAATGGCACGTCCCCACTCATAAGGCTGAAGAAGCAGAATGAGGGCAATCCAAAAGACCGTTTTGTCCTTTAGCTTGCACACGGGTATCAACGCAAAACCCACTACCGCATAGAGTAAAAGAATATCCCCGTTATAGAATAAGGCATGTAACTGCGCAAACAGGAAAAGCAAACACATCCGCCAGGCAAATCGTCCGCGGAAGTCTATACCACGTTTCTCTGCATTGTGAAACTGAATGTAAAAACTAAAACCAAACAACAAAGAGAAAGTAGCATACGCCTTTCCCGCAAACAGGAAAAACAGGATGTCCCATGCATATTTATCAATTGTCTGTAACCATGCAGGCACATTCTCCGGTACTAAGAACAGATTATAATGCTCCAGATTATGTAATAATACAATTGCCAAAAGGGCAAATCCGCGCAGAGCATCCACTACTCCAAGACGTTCGGATGTTTTTAGTGTTTGAGTCATTAGTTAGATATAATTATTCCTTTTTTTAATGCCGGTAAAATTAATGGAAATATTTGAAACACAAAAGCTTGTAAACGTTAAAAAGGACTGACTAAAAAGACTGGGAAATTGTTTTTCATCCCTACTTACGTACACTCGCAGATGGGATGGTTATACCAATTCCGTCCTTTTTAGTCAGCCCTTATTCTTTATCTTTACAGTGTGACTTTTTTCTTAGCCGTGAAAACTCTTTATCTTTTATATTAATTCATAACTAGCCATCTGTATTGGCATATCCAAATTATGAAGCACTTTCTCCAATAGAATACCCTCACGGTTGTCATATTCATACCCAAAAGTGGCACGAATACCTTGCAGGATAAACTGTGTGGCACGGTCCAACGCCATCGGCAGACTGTCTCCCTGCATCAAAGAGCCGGTGATGACACTGGTAAAAGTATCGCCCGTGCCGGGATAATGTGCAGGCAGATAAGGGCAGGTCACTTTCCAGTAGCGGTTTCCCTGACGGTTATAAGCATAGACAGATGTTTTATGAGGCTCATCATGTACAGGAACACTGGTGATGATAACCACTTGCGGACCTTTGTCGGACAAAAGACGAAGATATTCTTTCAGCTCTTCATCCGTGTTATCTGCTTTATAGGGTTTATCCAATAAATAAAATAGTTCCGTCAGATTAGGGGTAATCACATCTGCTTTCGTGATTAAGTGGCGCATCTCTTTTATCATCTCTCCATCAAAGTTGGTATACAACCGTCCGTTATCTCCCAACACCGGATCGGCAACGATCAGGCTGTCCGGTCGACGAAAGTCCCTGATAAAATCAGAAACAATCTGAATTTGTCTCGGAGAACCCAAGTATCCGGTATAGATAGCGTCGAACTCTACCTCCAGTTTCTTCCATTGGGCAATAATCTTCGGCATTTCGTCCGTCAGGTCGAGGAAGGAGAAACCGGGATATTGCGTATGATTGGATAATACAGCCGTAGGAAGCGGACAGACCTGAAACCCCATGGATGAAAGAATAGGAATGACGACGGTCAGAGATACGCGCCCCATTCCCGAAAGGTCATGGACGGCGGCTATTTTCTTTACTTTATTGGCATACATATAATTTATAATTAAACGTTTTACTACTCTTATCCTACAAATTCATTTATCTACTATGGACAAACAGAAACAGATATTCTATTTACATCAAAGGAGATTCGACTATATTCTCCAAAAGACTCTATTACATCCGATGGAAGCCGGACTTTATCCAAACAAAGCCTCTATTTACATCAAACGGAAGCTCTGTTTATATGAAACAAAGGCTCTATTTCTTATCAATAGAGCCTCTGTTTTTACAGCGTCAACGGAGTCTCCATTTCGTTTGTACTAACAAATATAAAACTCCATTGTTTTGAAACCAAATTTATTTTAGAATAATCAACACGGAAACATTAGGTTAATATCACTAACACGTCTCGTGCCCCATGCGCTCCCATCACTAAAGCCTGCTCAATATCAGCAGTCTTTGACGGACCGGAGATGAACGTTCCGAACTGATATTCCTGTCCGTCCAGTTCACGGTAGGCGTCATACATGGTATCTACAATTTTATTCCGGTCGAGCAGAATGACCAACTTCTCCGAAATAAAATAGATTGCTTTATATTTCACCGTCTGCGGTATCCAGATGGCTCCGTTTTCGGCTACTCCGATTTCTCCTTTCACTACGGCAACATCTGTGCCGTCCAATTCTTTCGGATCATCCAAATTATCGGGATTGAACGTAGCACAGGAAATATCCGGCAATACGGAAGCAATGCGCATAGCCTCCGGATAAGTCCGGCGTATGACCGCATTCACATCTTCCCCTTCGCCCAATACAACTGCCGCACCACCCACTGCACGGCTGATTGCACAAAACTGTTCTATCTTATCAGGATATGACAATCGTTTCATATCCGCAATATCCGGTTTATCATAACGCGTCTGCGTATGCTGGCGGATGCTGGCTAATATTTCTTCTCTACTA
The DNA here is from genome assembly GCF_019129155.2 of Bacteroides sp. MSK.18.37. Taxonomy (NCBI): domain Bacteria; kingdom Pseudomonadati; phylum Bacteroidota; class Bacteroidia; order Bacteroidales; family Bacteroidaceae; genus Bacteroides; species Bacteroides sp. MSK.18.37. Next base: position 605,243 of record NZ_JAHOIB020000001.1, read on the forward strand.
CTCATTTGGATTCCTCCTTTCCCTGTACTTTGTTTTTCTTCCACATTTCATTGAACGACTCGCTGGCAAATTCCGGCAGTTCACGCCCCTTTCCCCAATCGTCGAGATCGTTGTATTTCATGAAACGAGGCAGGCTATTTACCACCGGGGCTGCCCACAAGGCTGCGTTGAACAATGCCGGACGCTCCATCAGGAACTTCATACCGCCGGACATGATCTTCTTTCCAGTATTGGCTTTCCCCAGTCCGTCCAAATCCTGACGCCATTTGTAAATCTGTTCGGCCAAATCTACTTTCACCGGACAGACATCGGAACAGGACATACACAGAGAACAGGCTGAAAGATTATCATAATACTTCTCCGGAGCATGGGCCATACCCAAGTTGATGCCAATAGGTCCGGGGATGAAGTATGTATAAGAGTAACCTCCACTCCGGCGGTACACCGGGCAGGTATTCATGCACGCACCGCAACGAATACAGTTCAATGTCTTGATATGGTCGGGCTTGGACAGTAAGGCACTCCGGCCGTTGTCTACGATGATAATATGATATTCACCGCCTTCGCGGGGACGGCGGTAATGAGAAGTATATGTTGTCACCGGTTGTCCGGTGGCCGAACGGGCGAGTAATCGGGTGAACACACCCAATGCGTCCAGATCCGGGACGATCTTTTCCATACCGAAAGCGGCAATGTTCAGTTTCGGGTAGGAAGTACCCATATCGGCATTTCCTTCATTGGTGCAGACCACAATGTCACCGGTTGAAGCGACGGCAAAGTTGGCGCCTGTCATGGCGGCTTCGGCATTGAGGAAGAGATGACGCAGGTTCTTACGTGCGGCATGAGTCAGGTAGGTAGGATCAAAGTTTCCCTTTTCCGTGCCCATCTCCTTTTCGAATAGTTCGCCTACCTGTTCCCGTTTAATATGGATGGCGGGCAGTACGATGTGACTCGGTTCGAGATGCATCAGTTGCAGGATGCGTTCGCCCAAATCGGACTCTACGACATCGATGCCCCGCTCCATCAGGAAAGGATTCAATCCACACTCTTCGGCGAGCATGGATTTGCTCTTGATGAAATGGTGGACGTTATGCTCATTCAGTATCTCGTAGACGATGGCGCAGTATTCATCGGCATCTTTTGCCCAATGTACGATGGCGCCGTTGGCGGTAGCATTCTTCTCAAACTCCAGCAGAAGTTCTTCGAGGTGGCTGTTGGAGTATAGTTTCAACTCGCAAGCCTTGTTGCGCAACTCTTCCCATTCGGGAACTTCCTTGCTCATCTTGTCCCTTTTGGCACGGACCATCCAAAGGGTTTCGTTATGCCATGCTGCCATCTTGCTGTCCTGCAAGAACTTTTCGGCAGCCTTTGAATGTTTTGTACTCATGATTGCGACGCTAGAATTTCTACAATATGGATAATCTGAATAGGCAGATGCTCCCGTTTGATGACACCTTGCATGTGCATCAGGCAGGAACTGTCCGCTCCGACAATATACTCGGCTCCGGTAGCGATATGATCTTTTACCTTATCACGCCCCATGCAGACGGAGACTGCCTGCTCTTCCACCGCAAACATTCCGCCAAAGCCGCAACACTCGTCAATATGGCTGGGCTCGAATACTTCGATGCCTTCTACCAGATTGAGCAGGTCACGCAATTTATTGTAATAAGGGATATTCAGTTCGGTGGGAGCGGAAATCAACAGTTCGCGCACCCCATGACAGCTATTATGAATACTGACTTTATGAGGAAAGCGTGCAGGAATTTTGGAAGGTTTCAAGACATCGTGAATGAACTCACAAATATCATAAATCTTTCCCGCACTCTGACAAACATGTCCTTCTTTCTCCAAGATGCCCGGATGATTCTCTTTCACAAATGCCACACAACTGGCGGAAGGGCCGACGATGTAATCGTATTCCCGGAACAGATCGTCAAAACGGAGCGCCAATTTCATCGATTCATCTTCAAAACCGGCATTTGCCATCGGTTGTCCGCAACAAGTCTGATCCAACGGATAATCGACGTCTACTCCCAAACTTTTCAATAGTCTATACGATGCCACTCCCACATTGGGGTAAATAGCATTGATATAACAAGGAATAAACAAACCTACTTTCATACTATATTTTGTAATAATTTAAGCTTCTTCCGCATCACCCGTCTATTTTGTTCAACGGATGTCGATTAATTTGTGTGTTTGCAGGCTGAGTCTCCATTTGGGATGTCGCATTACACAGTCCACTGTTGAAGCAGTGTTATTACAAGAACAAGGCTGAAGGAAAAAATGTTCGGCCGGAAGGAGTTCAAAAATACTTATATCTTGTCCTTCATAGACCACTTTCACTTCATCCATCCGGTCGATGGCAAGTTTCACCCCTTGTTTGGGGGAGCAGGTCACCCAGTCGATAGCTGCCGGCAGGGGGCGTGTACCGTTGGTTTCGATAGTCACATATTTGCCTGCTTGATGCAAACGGTCGATCAATTCATCGTCTATCCATAAGGAAGGTTCGCCGCCCGTAAGGACAACGGTGACGGCAGGATATTTTTTCACTTCGGCGATTATTTCATCGTCGGTCATCATTTTCCCTTCTTCGTGTTGTGTGTCGCAAAAGTCACATTTCAGGTTGCAGCCGGAAAAACGGACGAAGATGGCCGGAGTTCCGGTATGGTAGCCTTCGCCCTGCAAGCTGTAAAAGATTTCATTAATCTTTCTCATCATCAAAATTTGTTTGGTTTGCTATTCTTGTCCTTCTGCGCCGACGGGATCTTTCTCGTAGATGACAATGTTTCCTTCCGATTCCTGCACTTCTACTTTATAGCATTGAGGAATCTGTTTGCATATCCACCGGGCGATATTCTCCGCTGTGGGATTAAATGGGAGTACTTCGTTCAGATTTTGATGGTCGAGTTTCTCCGTGACCACTTCTTTGATGCGGGTGAAATCTACCACCATTCCTTCGGAGTTGAGCCGTGCGGAACGGCAATAGACGGTGATAATCCAGTTGTGACCGTGTAAACTGGCGCATTTACTGCGATACGGGAGTACCAGCTTATGAGAAGCCGAGATCTCCATGCGTTTGATTACTGTAAACATGAGTGTATGTATTTTAATAGTTACACGCATCTAATGTCACCTCGATGCAACGGCAAAGGTAATATAAAATAGAGTTTTCATCCAGCAAAGAGTGTTATTTTTTCCCTTTTTTTGCACTATCTTTGCCGCATGAAAACTCTATATATTGTTTTAGGTAGTATTTCCCTTGCGCTCGGTATTCTCGGCATCTTTCTGCCGCTACTGCCCACTACCCCTTTTCTATTGCTCACCGCCGCCCTTTATTTCAAAGGATCACCCCGATTATATAACTGGCTGCTCAATCATCGGCACTTCGGTCCTTATATCCGCAATTTCCGCGAAAACAAGGCGATTCCTCTCCGTGCCAAAATAATTTCTCTCGTATTAATGTGGGGAACGATGCTTTATTGCATTTTTTTCCTGATTCCTTTTATATGGGTAAAGATTCTCCTGGGATTGATAGCCGCAGGAGTCACTTATCATATTCTTTCTTTCAAGACGTTAAAGTAATGCGATAGTCCCTGCCGTGCATCGGCAAGTTTATCCTCCCAATGTTTCACGGAATTCTGGCCAATTATGTCAGTCACGTACTTCACGGAAATAAACGGGATTTCTTTTGAACGGCAAACAAATGCCTGTGCGTATGCTTCCATATCTACAACATCTCCGCTAACGTGAGTCAACTCGGTGAGGAAGCCATCTCCTGTATTGCAGATTCCATGTTCCGTCCAATGCGTGCAATAACCTTTTTCTTCGAGCAAAGCTGATGAATCAATTTCACACTCCAATCCGAACTCTTTCATTTTCTGCATATCACGATCTACAAACTTTCGACATACAAAAATATCTCCTACCTGATGGTTGACTGTTCCGGCACTTCCGATATTGAGCACCAAGTCCGGTTGTACCTGACGGATTGCCTCTGCCAAATGAAAGGCTGATTTCACTTTACCAATGCCTGTACGAACGTAGTAAGGTTCTATATCCGGCCATTTAAGTTCTACAAATTCGCCTTGTACGGCGTAGGTTACTAATATTTTCAACATGGGTTCCTTTATTTCGTAAAAATTACTATTCAAATCCAATTGTACTCAACCGCTCCACGAGATAGACTATAGCCCTATTTATCCAGGCTATTTCATCTGACAAACTTTTGATGTTCCATCTGAATGAACTCAAATTTTCTATTTCATGGATAAACATACCATCAGTTATTTCTGCAAAAATAACTATTTAACTGGAGTTATCTATAAAATGCGGCCAAAAGAGGTATGCTAAGCCGCAAATTCTGCGGTTAACTAACGGAATTAAACTGCAATCAACAAGAACAAGGCATATCCACCACGCTTGGTTTGAAGAATCATTCAAACCAAGTACGAAACTTCCTTATGTGGAGTACCCAATATTACTTTTTACTATCCGGCAACGGATTAATAGCCCCCCTTTGTGTACAAGTATATGCCGATACATCTACCGCTTTGCGGTGTGATTCAGCGACCGACGCCCCTCTAAGTATGTTCACAACAAAAGTAGCAGTAAACGAGTCGCCTGCACCTACAGTATCGGCCACCTCGACTTTAGGTGTATCTATGGATGAAATTTCCCCACTTACATCATATATGCCACTACGTACTGCCCCCTGTGTGAATATAACATATTTGAGCGAAAAACGAGCAATGAGTTCTGCGATAGCTTCCACAAAATCAGTCGAAAGAGAAAGAAGAGAAATCAATAACGGCAATTCGTCTTCATTCAATTTGAGTACATTTGCTTTTTGCAAGGATTCCACAATCAAGTCTGTCGAATAAAAATGTTGCCTGATATTAATATCAAACACCTTCAAAGAGGTATCCGGCACGGCATCTATGAGCCTTAAGATTGCAGCACGTGACTTTTCGCTTCGCTGTGCCAAAGAGCCCCAACAAACAGCATCTGCATCGCCGACAAGTTTCATGGTCGCAGGACTACACTCGATAGCATCCCAAGCAACATTCTCAACAATGTCATATTGCGGTACACCGGCTTCATTCAACGACACAAGCACTTTACCTGTCGGCAAAATATTACGGGAAATATATCCTAAATCAAGTCCGGTCTCTTTAAGCACTGTAAACGTTTCATCGCCGAGTTCGTCCTCACCTATTGCCGTAACGGGATATGATTCTGCTCCCAATTCCTTCGCAAAAAAACAGAAATTGATAGGCGCTCCGCCAAGTCTCTTACCTTCCGGGAAGCAATCCCAAACAACTTCTCCTATACCTATTATTTTCATGGTTTTATAGTTTAATAATAATTTTCATGGATGTTGCACTATTCTCGTCTATAAATTTATATGCCTCGTCATACTGCTCGAACGGGAAATGATTCGAAATAAGCGGTTCGAGACGGATAGCTCCCGAACTTACCTGATCGATAGCCGTAAGATAATCTTCATGGCGATACATCATCGTTCCGTTCACCTTCAGTTCGTGCTCTCCCAAATAGAACATATCAAGCGACGGATCCTTGCCAAATACCGCCACTACAACGATGGTACTCCCTTTTTCGATACACTCCATAAGCGAACGAATACTCGACTCAACTCCAGCAACCTCAAACGCAGCTTGAAAATCTTCATCCCCGAAAAGCCTCTTCGCTCCTTCTTTGAGCGGCGTCTTAGCTACATTGAGCGTATCTACTATACCACATTTACGAGCGATTTCAAGTCTGAAATCACTTACATCGGTAATAAGAACCCGTTTGGCTCCTCTTGCCTTAGCGAACTGCGCCACGAGGTTACCGATCGTTCCGGCACCCGATACAACCACATTCTTACCTTTCAAGTCCCCGCCACGCATGGTTGCATGCGCAGCCACTGCCACCGGTTCTATCATAGCCCCATAATCAAGTGACATACCTTCAGGCAACACCGCAATCCTGTCATCATCAACCACAAAAAAGTCTTGCGCAGCTCCATTTGCCTGAAAGGCTTGCACTCTTAGCTCCTCACAAATATTATACTCTCCCCGCTGACAAGGCTTGCACTTCCCACACGCAAGTTGCGGACGTGCGGTGACAACGTCACCCACCTTGCAGATCGTAACCGCCGCCCCCGTAGCGACTACCACTGCCGAATATTCATGCCCCTGAACTACCGGATAGAAAGTTGCCGGATGACATCCGTGATAAGAATGTATCTCACTTCCACAAATACCAATTCTCTTAATATTCAGAAGCACCTGATGTTCTTTCAGGTCCGACGCCTTAGGCGCCTCAACCTCGCGAAATTCAATATGTTTTGGTTCTACTAATACCGCTTGTCTCATTTTATACCATATTTACTTAAAATTTCTATTACCGGAGTCTCTATTGACTTCGCCCAAAGTGCATATCCATAACTACTTGGATGAGTTCCGTCGACCGATGTCTCATGGGCATCGGAAGCATCAGGCGTAATCAGATAAACGTCTTTATATTTCGGGTTCGTGAGGATTTTTGCAAACAACCCCTCTACGGTTGCCGCCTTAGCCCGTTCTTTCGCATCAAGAACTGTATCAAATGAACGTCGTTCACGATAGATCGTACGCTGAAATATCAACGGAGTAGCCGGATGTGCCGCTATAAGCCGATCGATAAACGGCATCAGGCGCTCTCTTATCAGTTCTGCGTCAGGATTTGAAAAAGTATCGAATATAAAGGCATCAGCCTTGACTTCCGCAAGAACGTCGAGCATGTAAGGTTGCATCAGGCAACGTCCGCTTGTTGCGAGCGACACGACTTGAAGACCTGTATTACGCATAAATTGCATGGGATAACTCATACCGGATCGATCCGTGCTCACTCCCTGCGTAAACGAAGAGCCATATACCGCTATCCTGTGACGAAAATCGGACTTCAACGGTTCGATAACAGCATCGTCATCTATCCCTATCTTACAAGAAATGACCTCCGAATACATCGGCATATACATCATACATTCGTGCATCGTACCATCCATATTCTCAATGAGCGTGAATGTCTCGGTTTTCTCGCCCTTATACGCTTTCAATGAACCGCTTGCCGCATACTGCCATTGACCGTTTGCATTTTTGATATAAAGATCATATCCTTTATAAGAGATCGGCATGGTTGAATGGCTCGAATATACATATCCCCACTTTGTCGTAATCTGTATATTACGCGTGTTCGTTTTAAACAACACAGCCATACCGGCAGAACAACGGAGTTGTCGATTCTCCGTCCTGTTAAAACCTTTATAAACCAATGTATCGACTCTATGATACGGATTGGGAGTCGATTCAAACGGCTTACCTATCAGGTTAAGCGTTGACGCCTCCGTCTGTTTTTGTGCCGAAACCGACAATACGCACGAAAGCGACAGAACAACCGTTATGAAAAACTTCTTCATTGCCTTGGATTTTTTAGTTGTTTACTGTAATAAGACCTTCAACCCTTCTGCTACCTGCATAGCATAAAACTGCTCATACTTTTCCATAAACACAGGGTATTTGTCCAGTCCCAATGACACAAAAGGTGATATCTTCAAGAACTCGGCCGGCGATCCTCCCGAAATCAACTTCCTGTCCGCCGGGGTGATGTGAGGTTCGGAGATAGCTATATTTTCACCGGACTCGGTGCGCGCACCTATCAGGTATTTGCAATAAACAGCTATCAGGAAAGCCTCTATCGAAATATCCTTCCCATCCTGCAACATCTGTTTGAGTATGGGTACCACATAAACCGCAAACTTAGCAATGCCATCGCCGCAAAGCCGTGATACCTGATCGCTGATCGCCTTGTTTGAAAATCGTTCGATAAGCTGGTCTTTATACGCTTCAAGGTCAACGCCCTCGGGAACCGGAACATAAGGAGTAACATCCCTGTTCATAAACAGCTTTATCATTGCACGATACCTCTCGTCTGCCATTACAGCATCGACCTTCCTGAATCCTTCCATATAGGCAGGATAAGAAAGAAGAGTATGTGACGCATTGAGAAGACTTAATTTCATGATTTCATACGGGGTCACATCATGGGTGAATGTAACTCCCACCTTCTCCCATGCAGGACGGCCTGCAATGAAATTATCTTCAATCACCCATTGTATAAAGTCTTCACAACACACATCTGTAACCTTACCCGGTTTTGTTACGGGAGTGATTCGATCCACCATCGAATTCGGGAACGTCACTTTCTTTTTCGCCCACGCTGCCACCTCGGGATATTTCGCTTCGAAGTATGACATAAACGCGTATTTGGCGGCATTGCCGTTCATCTGCATGTTGTCACACGAAAGAATCGTAATCGGCAAATCTTTCTCCATCCGGCGTTTAAGTCCTTCGGCTACATACCAGAACACACTGCGCGATTGGTTAAAATCAACCTTATATCCCCCTTCGGTAATGGTGAGAGAGATGATTTTTATCTCCTCCGATGCTATTTTAGCGATGATAGGCTCACTATCTATTTCCCCCCATGCCAGTTCTACAAGCGAACCAATCAGCATACTATCCTGTTCGCCGGAAGGGCTGCATGTCGTCAACTGATATATGCCGTCGTCTTTCTTGAGGGCGTTGAACAATACCCCGTCCGTAGGCATAATCATGGCTCCGAATACCCCCCAGCATCTTTGTGACGGATCTTCAAGTAATAGATTTGTGTAAGCTTCGAGATGTGCACGATGGAAGTTTCCAACGCCGAAATGTACTATTCCGGCCTTTATTTCAGCACGATTATAATTAAAAGTCTTCATACGATAATTTCAATGTTTCGGCAAGTGATTTTTCCACCTTGTCGCAATGTTCTATATAGAATTTATAAACCTCATTCCATTTGTAATAAGATGCTTCAACCGCTTCCAACGGCAACCGGAGGTCTTTTTCATTCAGCATAAACTTAACTAAAACGTCCGGATTGCCTTCTGATTGGTAAAAGATCATCTGAAGGTTCGCACCCATCGGAATATCCCAATACTTCCAACTCCGTAACGCTTCTTTGGAATTACTAGCCTCCCGCGCCCACGTCCCGGCTTGCAAATTGGTCAAGATGGCCATCAGAACGCCATCGTGTCCGAAGTTGAGATTGATACCATGACGCTTGCGCACCAGATCTTCGGCAGATTCGTCTAACAAATGGCGTAACGTGCGGGATGCAAGTCCCCAACTACGCCCGTGAGATACCGGTTCAGGACCTTTCTGCGCAAAATACTTATAGTTCTCGATTTCCGCCCAAGCCAATATTTCCTCTTCTGTAAAGATATCCCATATAGGCACTTGGCGGTCGAGGCATTGCATCAGTGATGCCATTAACCAGAAGCGATGGATCAGGTCGTACTTGTCATATTCACTTTCTACTTGTGTAACATCTATAAACAGTCTTCTAAAAAAAGCATCCACATCCAACTTTTCATCTATATATGAACGATATTTTTTATACCAACTGTTTTCCTTACCGAGTATATACTTATCAAGCGGACTCCTGCCGGGACATACGTTACCGTATGGATTCAGTGTGGTAAGGAACGAACGGGAGTTGTCTATCTCCGCCCATTCAAGCCCGGGGCGCAGTGACAAAATGCCCGAATTTACAGATTGCATGGTGGCCGCCACCCGAAGCACATTCGTTGCGTTAGTCTTCAAATAGGGATGGCCTTCAAATACTTCCGGATAGTTTTGTACCATCCTCCGGCCTATCTCCCTTGTCTGACGATAACCGATTTGTGTCAGATCGCCTTCTTTGTAAAACACATTCTTCTTGAACGGTTCAAGACGTTCGTACAGGGCTTTTCCAAAATCGGTAAGGTTGTTTGTGGCATGAGCTTTCTCCAATACGCCGTATATGGCAGGATAAGTCACCTCATCGTCTATCTGACGCGCTCCGTGACGAAAATAGCCGTTTATATAGAAAGGCGTATATCCTTTGGGCGCCGGCGTAACCGGATGTGAAAGATCGGTCACATAATACACGCCGCCTGCACGTTCCGGATCCCTGCGTATCTCGTCGAGAGGATTTTCGGCCACCGGCTTTTCTTTCGGAAGAGAGAGTTTGAATATGCAAGGAAGATCAGACGTCTTTTTCGCATTCGTATTGGTATTGACATACATAACCCCGTCTTTAACCACAATATCTTCCGGTTCGTAAATAACCTGTTCCTGCACATTGTATCGGGCAGTAATCGTCCGCCTATCCGTATCGTACACCCGGATGCAGGAAGGACGGCTGTCATCCTGTTTCCCAACTCCGAAGCAGAAATAGATTTTACCATCATGCATACAGCCCGCTTGTGTGAACCATACCTCATAGGGGAACACCACCTGATCGAGAATGTCATTTTCGTCGAGGCGCACCTTTGCGCCCTCACTCAACGACGGTATGCGGAATTTGGTGGCGACATACTGGTTTTCCCATGCATGCTTTGTCACCTTCGCCACAGTACGTTTACGCGCCGAGAATATCCATATAAATCCCCGTTCCCGATCGACCAGCCAGCTTGGCGCACCAAAGATGGAGACATACCCTTTCTCCGCCCACTTCGAGCCATCGAGTTCAATTGTCTGTACGATTTCGCTGCTAAAACGTTTTCCACGACGGGTGATGCTCTCCACAAAGCACAACCATTCCAACTCGCTTCCTACCTTCCCGTTTGTGATATACAAGAGAGGAAACGATGCTCCGCGTTTTGTCTCGACGCCAAAGCATACATTATTTACATGGTTGTCCGGATGGGAGGATGCCAACTCAAAGCCTGCCACAGGTTTCGGATCGGCACTTTTGAAATCATAGATATTCACGTGCCCTCCATCCTCGCACGAGAATATGTAATCATCCCATATTTCAAGTCCTTGCTGTGCCCGCCCCCGTCCTTCCTTTGCCAGGAAGACAGAGCACTCCACCTCTTTCTCCGGCTCTACATACAACTGGGCGATAAGGGGAATAGAGATCAGTAAGCACACGACAGACAAATAGATCTTTTTCATAAGTATGCTCTATAAATTTAAAGTATGATTATGTTCTACGTTAATCGAACAGCTCTACGCCTAACGACTCAAGCCGTTTCTGCAACTCTCCTACATCGAGAGCCCGCGGAGTACAGTGCTGCGACGCACTCATAGCAGCAGCAATACCAACTGCCTCTCCCATCGCCATGCAAATACTCATGACACGATATGAAGCGTGAGCTCTGTGAGTACCCGATATACACCGTCCCGCCACCAGAAGCCCTTCCAAGCCCAACGGGAGAAAACAACGATACGGCAAATCGTATGGTTTGCAATATTGGATGGTTGGTTCCGCCTGTCCGGCTCCGTCAGGATTATGTATATCGACAATGAACAATGCTTTATGTACCACCACATCGGCAAAACGGCAGCCTTCCGCCATTTCATCGGCATCGATCACATAGTCGCCCATCACCCTGCGGCTTTCGCGCACTCCGGTTGTTGTACCACTTCCGATCACTCTACAGTTTTCGTAACCCGGCAAATTTTCTTTCAAGAATTGAGTCAGGAGGCGTATCTGTTGCCTAAGTTCAAGATCGGCGGTGAAAATAGAGCTTACCGAAGTAATATCCACTCTATTGACTTGTGTCGTATTTACCTGACGGCAACCCGGTCTGACCGACGGATGCAAACGCACGGCAGCAAGCATCCGGGGAAGTTTGCCCTCATCGGCTTTCTTTTTACACCAATCAAGAAAACACTCGCCATTCAGTTGAACATTGTCTACATCTCCAATGCAGATAATTCCTTTCGATTCATCTACGCCGTCAATGGTGTATTCAAGGGTTACAGGCTGCATGAGTCCGTCAGCACGTCCTTTTTCTATTTTTGCACCGGCAAGAAAAGATACTATGGCATCACCGGTACAATCAATTGTAACCGCGGCTTCAAAACAGAGCGTCCCCTCGTTACTTGCACACTTAATGCCTTTTACCACCTTTCCGTCACGAATAACATCCGACACGCAACATTGCAAAAAGACATCGACGTTCTTTTCCCTGGCGACAAATTCTGCCAATGTAAGTTTTGCCTCTTCGAAATCGTGAGCATTTCCATGCTCACCAATCCAGTCATTGTCTTTGACGCCAAGAATAGCACAAACCTCATCGCGCATCGTGTTCTTGCTTACACTACCGAGAATAGGGCCGACATACCCGGCGGTCAGGTTACCTCCGATGACTCCGTATCTTTCGATAAGGGCAACACGTGCTCCTTGCCGGGCGGCGGCTACAGCCGCACATATCCCGGCAGGACCTGCACCTGCTACTATTACATCATAATATTTTGTATTCATTATCTGCTTGTATATGGACCGGAAATAGTCTTAACAGTCATTGCCCCGTCAGAATCTGTGATTGTCACAACTCTGTATTTGTTTCCTCCGTCTGTCACACGAACTACAATATGTCCATCATATCCCTTTACTCTCGCAGCCTCTTCCGCCGTAACCCGGTCGTCTACTCCGCTGGGGCGATCGCCTTGCCAGAAGTTAGTGATAAACATGTCACACGTAGGGAGTGTTGTCTCCATCGAATTCAGTATATCGGTGCGAGGATGACAATCTACCCACGAATTGATAACAATCGTTTGTGGATTGAGTGCTTTCAGAGCATCCACCTGATTGGTGTTGGTTACACCATGATGGTTAGCTTTCAAGAGTTCCACCTGACCTACTGCTTTTGCACAGGGCAGTTCGGCATCTTTCCACGCATGACTCGAACGTCCGTTATACTGAAGGTCACCACCGGCAAAGAAGTCAAAGTTACCATACGAAACTTTCATCACACAACTGGTAATATTCTCCGGCGGACAATTGTCACTGGAGGTAATGTTCTTACTGTTTTCGTATGTAATCTCCGAGAGTTCAGGGAATGTCTTCTTTGTGGTAGTGCCCGAACCTGTCCAGATCTCTCCATTCACTGCCACGTTTTGCACCTTTGCAGTAGGGTACTTTGCAGGATTATACTTCTGAACGATCTGATCATTCGCCCCTGCTTTGAATATCGCAGCATCGAACTTTTGATTGGCGACATGCCATTTCACTGCATTGATATAGTTATTACAACTTGGAGCATTGTCTGCCATTGTCGCCATATTAAACGGATAGTTATAATCGGGATAGCCACGATCAAGAAGCGTACCAATCTTGAAATTGTCGAAAATCTCGGCAAAACCTATCAACGAATAAGTGTCGGAGTTGGAAGATTTCGGCAAGGAAGAAGTATAACCGCCGAAGTGGTCATTATGAAAGTGGGTAAGTACGGCATAATCAATCGTACTGTTACCTGTCCATACCATACACTTACGAATGTAATCAGTTATAATCTGTGAACCACGGGTAGAAGTCAGAGTCGGATCCCAACGACTACGGATACCGGTATTGGTCGTATTACTATTAGAGTTGGTCGTAACACTCGAACTTGCGGCATCGATAAGCATTTGCGTACCATCCGGGAATATTACAAACATGCTTTCACCGGTAGTCGTATTGATGAAATGAATATCCATCACACCCTCCTGCCAGGCAGGAATCGTCTTACCTACCTCTATTTCAGTGGCAGCATCTTCCCCACCTCCATCCGGACGAATCAAAAATGAGTGAGACTCATTGGAGCTGCATCCTACAATCGCAAGGATGAACAGACTAAGTATAAATATTAACCTTTGCATGCTATATGAAGATTTAAAAACATCTCTCCGCCTTCAATGCTGACGGCAAGACGAATATAATTACCAAAATTTGAATTTACCTTTATAATATGTTGGCCAAGTCCTTTGAAGATTACAGGCTCACTACCGTCGTCAGCCCAATGTATACCATCTTGCGATAGTTGTACACGACCTTCGAATACGGGATCTCCTTCTATTTTCTCAACCATAACAAAGAATATAGCCTCATCTGCCCAACCAGCCTCGTAAGGATGAGTGAAGAAAGTACCTTTAAAGAACTTCTTTACCTCAAGATGGGAATCATTAAACATTTTCATATATTACATTCCTCCTTTTATTCTTGTGAAACAACAACAGAATCTATATAAAAGAATACACGACGATTGGTATCAGTACCCACCCAGAAAAGAGGATTGATAAGATTGTCGATGCGTCCATATCCGTCAACGGTATCAGCTGCAATGCCACGCATATCCCAAATTTTGTCCTGACATTGGAACTCTACATATTCACGAAGCTCTGTGTCAAGTTTCAGACGCATGTATTGCCAATTGAGTTTACAGTCGGTCTCATTGTAAATGAGTTTCTGATGACCATCTTTCAAATCCTTGAATCCATCGTGGTCGCCATTAGGATAACGGCGGCCGAACCACCAGGGATCGACTCCCCTCTTACACCAGTCTCCGTCAAGTCCATAAGCCCAATCGCGGTCGGTTATGTCTTCATTGGAATGTTCATACTGCCACTTCTGCATTAATTTGCCATCTACTGCATTGAGATAGCGAATTCCTACATGGTAACGTTTTCCACCCTCCTGTACATCGAATCCCATACCAAAATCGCGGATAGAACTCTCATGCAAACCCGGTTGCGGACGGTCACCGCCATCCACCACATCCTGTTCCGCCGTGTATGTAAACCAACATTCTATCTGCAAATATTTGCAGCCCGGACGAGAGAACGAAAGCCGCTTAATGGCATGTCCCAGACAACCTTCCGCCGGAATCTCCGTATAAGGAGCGGCAACAGGTCTTGTCGAAAGTTTAAGAGAGTAAGTGCCGGACATAGCTCCGTGAGTGCCCGGATACCTGAAAGTAGCGGAACTAAGCATGACCGGTGGCCACTGGTCTTTATTGACCAATGTCTTGGGAACATCAAAATCGGGATATTCCGTAAAGTTAGGCATTAATGTCATCCAGCCGTTAAAGCCGGTGTTGAATACATCATAGCTCAACACCCTTTTCAATGGTTGATAGCGACTGCGCAATAAAATTTCTCCAATGCTCATAATATCATTTATTTAATAAAGTTAGTACCCTGGATTTTGAACAAGTTTGCCATTCATTATCAATACATCATCACTTGGCAATGGCCACAAATAAATCTTCTCATCATACTTACGTTCACCATGCTGGACGATATAGGTTCCGTCGGCCATCGCTTCAAAAGAAGGAAATCCGTCTTTGTCAAATGTCGGAGTCTCCGGCCAAAACCAGTTGCCTGCCGCAAAGTATTCCTTTGCCCTGTTGGCTGTACGGGTAAATCCGTACATATTGTGTCCGAAAGCATTCTCAAACTGATGCCAACGAAGCAAGTCGAAATAGCGCAGATTTTCCCATGCAAACTCCACACGACGCTCACGACGGAGCACTTTGCGCAATGCCGTCTGATCGGTTGTCGTGATGGACGGATAGTCGTTGGTTTGTGTACGGGTGGTGCCATAAGCACGGGCACGGACATCGTTGATGCAAGCAAGGACAGTAGCGTCAATCTCCCCCAGTTCAATCTTAGCTTCGGCATACATCAACAAGACATCGGCATAACGCATGAGAATAACAGGGTTGTCGTTATACAAAGTAGTACGCCATGATTCTTGCGCGCCTTTGCGCAGGCAACAACCATTGTAAGCACAGTTGGAAGCATCCGAACCGCCTTTGGAATCTTTATTTGTAATCATACGATTTTGCGTATAGTCCATTATTTCGAGTGCGTTTGGCGCAGGATTCCACTCAATACCATAGATACGGCTGCCGGGAGCAGCAAACGTTTCCAGGCAACGGGGATCGCGGTTGGCAAATGGATCGTGAGGATCAAAACCGCTGCCCGGTTCATCAATCGTCTTGCCATTCGTCATTTCGTAGACAGCAAGAAGTTCCCACGAAGGTTGTGCATTATGTGTACCGCCTGCCGAACGGGCAATAAAGGAACCGATAGCCTGTGTAGTAGGTTTACCGTTTTCATCCAATTCAAGGTCGCTTGAGTGAGCAACAGAGAAAATAACTTCTTTGCTTCCTCTTGTCTTGTCGCGGAAAAGTTCTCCATAATCAGGGGCCAAGTCATATACTTCCAGATCCATACAATCTTGCGCAGCCTTTGCGGCAGTCCCGTAGTCGTGTTGATAGAGAGCGGTACGCGCCTTGTAAGCATAAGCCGTTCCTTTGTCTACACGGGTGGCGCCGCTATTATTATTTGCGGCCGGCAAATTTTCTGCGGCATAGTCATAATCTTCATAAATTTGTTTCAGAACGACAGCTTTGTCGGTACGCCCCATCTCAAATGCTTCCTCCGGAGTAATCGAATTCACGTAGAAAGGAACATCTCCCCAAAGAGTAATCAAACGTGAATAAGCAAACGCTCTGAAAAAACGGGCTTCGGCACGAAGCGTATTCAGTTCAGTGGTGGAATATTTACCTTCAAGTTTGTCGAGTGCCTCCAAAATCCGGTTGGCACGACTAATGTTCTTATACGTGTAACTCCAAACAGTCTTGATGTTAGGATTACTTGTAGAAGACGCATTCAGTGAACCTGCCGCAATGGTATAAATGTTGGTTCGTTGTGCCCAGTCATCCGTATTACGATCCAGCGTCCAACCTTCTTCTATAACAAAGAAAGTACTGCGATAAAAATCGTTCAACGAGATTCGAACTTCCTCCGGTGACGAGAACCAGTTTTCACTGGATGCGGCTGAAGGAGGATTCAGATCGAGGTTCACACAAGAAGTTACAGATAGAAGAGCTATCATGCAAATCAATACATGTATTTTTTTCATATTATGTAATTTTTTCATACTCCATTAGAATTTGATATCCACTCCAAATGTATAAGTGCGTGTGATATAGGTAGAAGCACCTGCTTCAGGGTCCCATCCCGAAAGATAACTATCAAAGCAGTATGGATCATCAATATTGACGTACACCCGAAGTCCCTTGATTCCGACTTTAGAGACGATTTTTTTAGGAACTGTATAGCCAACGTTGATATTCTTTATACGCATATAGGCACTACTCTTGAGCCAGTAATCCGACATTTTGTAGTTGTTGTATTCACCGCCCTGATGACTCAAACGGGGATAGCTGGCTGCCGCGTTCTGTTCTGCAGTGTTGTACACACTCCAATAATTACGGCTGCCATTGTCGTTCAGAAGGACTGACGGAGCCGGAAGCCATTGTCCCTGCATGGGGCGAATCATACTTTCGGTGAGGCGTGAAAGTTGTTTCCCGACACCATTGAAGAGTAAGGAGAAAGAGAGACCTTTCCAGCCCAAACTAATAGAACCTCCATATAGATAGTGTGGCAATGAGCTGCCAAGCACTACGCGGTCGTATGTCTCATTGATAATTCCGTCAGGAGTGCCGTCCGGACCGCTGACATCTACATATTTCACATCACCCGGTTTGGTAGAAGCCGAAAGCAGAGCGCTTTCACTGACTTCCTCTGCGGTCTGGAACAAACCTGCAGTCTTATATCCGTACCAGGAGTTATATTCTGCGCCTTCAGTAATAATAGTACCATCGCTGTTAAACTGCTGCTTGCCGTTAAGATTATCTATTATAGACTTGTAATCAGAGATATTAAAACTTACCGCATAACTTACATCTCCGATACGGTCAGACCAGCCAAGTTTCACTTCCCAACCGCGGGTATGCATTTTACCTACGTTCCTGTCAGGTGCCGAATAACCTGTAAACGACGGGATTGCCACTGACAAGAGCATATCTGTTGTCTTCTTATAATAATAGTCTGCGCTAAAGTCAAGACGATTGTTAAAGAAAGCGGCATCCACACCTATATCCCAGCTCTGTGTTTTCTCCCAATGGATATTCTCATACGCATAATCCTGTTGAGCGGCAGACATCGAAGATTGGGGCGTAGAACCTGCACTGTCATACATAATGGCATTATTGAACGAAATGTATGTCTGATAAGGATAATTTCCAATCCGCTCATTACCGAGCGTACCGATAGAGGCACGGAACTTCAGATAGTTTATCGGGGTTATGTTTTGCATGAATTTCTCGTTAGAGATGACCCAACCCACCGATGCGGACGGGAAGAATCCCCAACGGTGATCCTTGTGAAAACGTGAAGATCCGTCTTCACGAGCATTGAGCTGGAGGTAGTAACGGCTGTCGTAATTATACATGACACGGCCAAAAAATGAACGGTATGCATTCTGATAAGAATTGCCGGCTACGGCAAGAGCATTCTTGTTCGCCAAATCAAGATAAGGGAAAGAAGACAAAGACATGTCGTTGGTCGATCCCGACATCGTTTCATACGTATAACTATAATCTTCATAACCGACCATGGCATTGAAGTTATGTACTTTGCTGAAGGTCTTGTCGTATGTAGCGATGAATTGTTTCTCCAATGATTTGATGTTACGGCGTTCTTCACTTAGCGAATTGGAAGTATATCCTGAAACATATCCCAGCATAACATCGGTTTCGTATGCATCGTAAACAGGTATGGCTTTCTTCATCTCCTTAATCGAAACAGTTCCGACGGTAGGAGTCAGGTTGGCAGTAAGGGTCAAATCTTTTATGGGCTTATAGCTCAACGAGAATTTACCGGTCATTGTGTTGGATACGGTCTTCTTCTCTCCGCCTTCCAATAAGGCGGCAAGCGTATTGCTAAGACTGCCGTCTTTACCGGGACCTACACGGCCGTCCGGATAAAGTCCTAAATAAATGGAAGGATACATATAAGCTGCACGAATCGGACTACCGGAAGTCGGGTCATTTTTCGTGGCATAACGTACCGAGAAATCGATAGAACCGGAGAGCTTATCGCTAATCTTCAGATTATTACGCGAACGGATAGAGATTCTTTCGTGGTTTGAACCTTTATAGATAGCGTCGGCATTTTCGTAGGTAGCGGAAGTGTGGCTCTTGATTACCTTGTTGCCATACGTCATGGTCAAGTTGTGCTTATGGCGCATAGCAGTATTCGAAAGAATAGCGTCTTTCCAATCATAGATAGGATATTGAATGGGATCATACCTGTTGTTGGTAGCATAGTTGTCGATGTAGTCCTGTGAATAGTTGGCAAACTCGCCTCCCGCAGGATTACCGGCATCGTTCCACGACCATTCGTTATACATTGTCATGTAGTGATAAGGGTCGGTCAGGAATTTCGGAAATTCGGTAGGAGAAGACAACGAAATCTCTCCGTTATAACCGATCGAAAGCTGTCCCTCGGTTGCCTCCTTAGTCGTTATCAAGATAACACCGGCAGCAGCACGGGCACCATAGATGGATGCAGAAGCTGCATCTTTAAGTACAGTAATCTGCTGTACATCTTCGCTTGCTATATTGTCGAGGCTACTGACCATCATACCATCGACAAGGATAAGCGGACTCGAATCAGACATTGTTGTCACACCACGCACCTGAACCGTAGCACTCGCTCCCGGCATACTGCTCGAACGGGTAACCGTCAGTCCCGGAATCAGTCCTTGCAAAGATTGTGAAAGTTGAGACGTACTCTGTTTCTCGATAAGCGAACTGTTGATTACACCGACCGCACCTGTAAGATCTTTCTTTTTTACAGATCCATAGCCGATTACAACCGTCTCTTCAAGTTGTACAGCATCCTCTTTAAGTTTTATATTTACTACACTTTTACCATCCCATACCACAGTCTCGGTCACATAACCAAGATAACGGAATTCTATTGTATGGCCTGATTCAGCGCCATTGAGCGCATACTTTCCCGACATATCGGAGGTAGTACCTTTTGCATTGTCTTTATCGTGGATCACCACTCCGACAAGAGGACCATTGGCATCGCTAACGACACCCTTCATTACATTCTGTGCAAAAGCCAGATTGATTTGCAGGAAACATGCCAATAACAGGCTTAATATACTTTTTTTCATACTCTTTATTCTACGATTTCAAGCAATACATGTTGGTTATACTCTTTGATTGCCGCACCTGTTTCAGGATTACTCGGATGTTGCGCTGAAAAACGTGTCTGGCCGCTTGCATGTGTCCAGTCAATATACTTTCCAGCGAATTTGGCGCCATTAAGACATAAACGACCTGCCTGTCCGAATCTTAACACAATCTCATCCATATCCTTAGTCGTGGTAAATACTCCTTCGGCAGGGATATATGCGCCATTGTTACTGCTATCGAGCAACATTCCCGCAAAGTTGTAGGTAATAGTCGCCGAGTAATTGATAGGTGCACCCGACAGTGTCTCTGTCGCACTTTCCTGAAGAGTCGAAGTCGGAAGAGCCGGTTTCCATTCTTCTCCATCCTTGAACTCGATCATCCAGTAGTTGGAACACATCGTCCCTAATTTGGTCACAAAATAGAAGTGTATCTTGGTACCGGCAGGAATGGTCGTACCTTTCATATCCCCATAGACATACCAATAATCACCCGGAATAGCTCCTGATACATACGGGTCACCATTAGCACCCACGGCACGGCTGCATACGACTTTCTGCGCTACATAACCTGTCCGGTCACATGCCCAATACTCAATCTTACCACTTCCGGCACTCGGAGCAATATACTTGCCATTGGTTCCCGGGAATACCGATTGTGCCTCGTCATCAGCAAATGTTCCACTTGTGTTGGCAGTTAAACTATTCAAGTCCCAATCAGCCAAAATGCCCGAGAAAGCATCTTGTACAAGAGTATAGGTATAGTCTGTATCATCCTGGATGGTTACCGTTACTTTAATTGTCCTTTTGGTAAATGTCCTGTTCTCCGGGAAAGTAAGTTTAATATCACATTCGCCTACCCCATTTGCAGGAGAAACGGTCACATCCGCATCTGCACATACAGCCTTCCACTCCTTATCTCCAAAGACTTTGAACGAGGATTCTGTTGTAGTTGCGTCAATCGATTCGGTGATAGGACTGATACCTTTCGGGACAATCATCTTTTGGGTAATAACCAGCTTTAGAGGAGTTACATCATCGCCAATGAAACGAATGGCACCGACACGTGAACTAGTCGACGAATTTTCAGAGACTTTGATTGTAAATTTAGTAATCTCACCTTGTGTCTCATGCGAATCAACAACTGCCCAATGGCTATCGCTTCCATCAGTCTGACAATCGTTATTGACTCTGTAATAGACATTAGATGAAAGGTCAACAGTGAAAAGCCCACCTTCTGCTTCTACATCAAGTGTCTTTGTCGCGAGTGTCATATACGGATCATCCGAGTTATGACAAGATGCAAAAAGCACAAGCGACACACTTGCAAACAATAACATCTTTAGATTCATTTGATTAGTATTTAGGGTTATTATTAATTGACTAGCTAGACATTTTCAGACGTCTTGCATATATAATTCTGTATATCACATAAGCAAGTATCATGGCAATCATCAGTACGATACTTCCTATCACAATCCCTTTGACCGCAAGGGTCTTCGGATCGCCGGCAATAAGCAGACCTATCAGTAAGAGCGCAACGACACCAATGGTAATACAGAAGCAGTTAACAGCCAAATGTGAATAGATTAATACCGCTTTCTTCTCCTTTAATGTCGGTTCGCGATCGGCTTCAGGATCAGTATATTCACAAATGGCTTGATAACCTTTGTCTTCATACTTTTTACGTGCCGACCAAACTTCCATGATTGCAAGGATAAGTACAGGAAGTACACAACCGGCAACTGACTCTATAAGGCTTGGACTAATAACGGAGGCGGGAATTATGACGCGAGCCATAATACCAACGAGCCAGGTAAGAATCATTGCAGAAATAAGTTGGTTGCCTGTCAGCCGCTTCGAGAACAGACCCCATATTGACGGAATGTATAAAGGACACATCACCATAGTAAGAAGAGTTACTACCACCTTTTCGGCACCTCCGGCAAACGGGATGAGCATTGACAAAGCGATAATCACAAGTCCAAAGACAAATGTGAAGAGACGTCCTACCTTGATACGCTTTTTCTCATCTGCCTGACGGTTTTTCTCTTTGTGTCCCCAAATATCATAAGTATATACATTGGCATATACATTCAAAATGCCTGAAACATTACTCAATGTAGCCGATAGCATCGCTGCCAACATCATGCCGACCATTCCTTTCATAAGCACGAGTTTGCTCATATTCACATAAGCGTGTTCGCCGTTGAAAGTCATTGTGGTTGCATCCAAATCAAGCGCAAGTCCGGGTTCCATCACACGATAAATCATGGTAGGAAGATACCAGATAAGAGGAGTGACGAGATAAAGAATTCCGATTAAATAAGTACTCTTTTTCGCGTCTCTTGTAGTAGGTACGCTTATGTATCGCTGTACAAACGGCCAGTCACCGCCAATCATGGACACATTGAGAAATATCCACAGTAAAAGCCACCCCCATGTATAGGTCGGAGATGTGCCCGAGAAGAATCCCGGTATCTCACTGGCCTTATCGATAAATGCACTTACGCCTCCTACCGCGTTAAATGAAAGAGGTATCATAAATACAACCACGGCCAGAAGTACTCCGAACTGAATTACATCAGTCATTAGTACTGCAAGAAATCCTCCGGCAATGGTGTATCCAAGAGCGATGGCACCAAGGATAAGAAGCGCCCACCAAATACTTAGGTAACCCATCGGTGAATCGCCCATCATACCCGTACTTGCAAAAATACTGCCACCATCGACTTTGATTAATGCACACATCACAACCGCTACCGCATACAGAGACACTGCCGTATGCACCGCACGGGCTATAATTCCTGAAATTGTGTAAAAACTCACCGTGCGGTGTCCGAACCGGATGGTGAGGAACTCTCCCGGAGATTTGATACGTAGCTCCCGCCATTTGCCCGAGATCCATTTACCGACAATAAACGATGCTACGCCAAGACAAAGTGCAACGACTACCGCAACAAGTCCCGATTTATAAGCAACGCCTCCCCAAACGACAAAGGTACTTGCCGAGAAGATAGTCATGTAGGAAGAGACTCCCGATAGCCACCACGAAGAATTTCGCCCGGCAATAAACATATCTTCGGAGTTTTTAATTTTCCGGGACATCACAACACTCACGGCAATCAGTCCGAGAAAATAGAGTAAAATAATAATATAATCTAACTGTTCCATATTCTGGTTCTTCTTTATATAATTGCGCCTAGTTTCTTCAATTCCTCTATGAGATTGTGAATATCAGCCTTTTGTACTGTCACACCTGCCTTTATACATTGTGCGGCTGCCACTCCTGCGGCTTGTCCTACCCCCATACAACTTGCCTGAACGCGAAGTGACGCAAAGGAAGTTTTATCAGCACTAATACAGCGTCCCGCTACGAGCAGATTCGGAAAATCTTCAGCTATAAGAGCGCGATAAGGTACATACGCCGCTTTTTTAAGGAAGGTTACGCTCTGTTCCGCACCTGCTGCCACATGGATATCTATAGGATGTGCGCCACGTGATATGCTATCAGGATATTTATAAGCATTCACATATTCTTCTGCTGTAATGGTATGTACACCTTTGATACGACGTGTCTCACGAATACCGGCATGTACGGCGACGGTCGTCACATAACTGTTTTTAAACTCTTCAAAGTTCTCTTTAAAGATTCGTGCTATTTTAAATACGTCTTCCCGTAAGCGACATTCCGCTGCGGTAAAATTTCTATTATCGATGGCATTTCCTGCAGTACGGGTCATATTAACCGTTACTTCGCCCGGACGAAGAGTGGTGCAAAACCAGGGACCTCCGAATTCGGGGATGCCAAGTGCCTCTTTCATTGCTAAAAGTTTCTCACGAACTGCAATGCAATGACAATTCTGCCCTTGTTTATTATGGTGCATGGCATCGATTATCATGGGCGAATCTGTATCCACACCTCCTAATATAAAATAGGTGGAAAGAGGTTGCAGCGGTTTACATTCATCAGTTTGCATCGGAACACCCGCCATAGCAGCAAGGTCACCATCCCCAGTGCAGTCGATATACATATCGGCACTGATGGCTTCTGTCCCATTCTTATTCTCAAAGAGGATACAGGATATTTTGCCGTCTTTTGCCTGGCAACCGCTTAAATAAGAGTGCATATACATATCCACACCGGCTTCCAGCATCATTTGCTGGCATAAAAGCTTGTAAAGCTCCGGATCAAAAGCTACATTGCCAAGAGGTTTCTCAATGATACAGCCTCCCATCTTCTCCAGCCGTTCGATAAACTCCCATGGAATACCGCCTATCACCTTTTCATTATTATAGGTGAAAACACTCAAAGGAGTAACAAGCCCCATTGTAGCCATTCCACCTAAAAACCCATATTGTTCCACAACAGCAGTTTTCGCACCACTGCGAGCAGCCGCAATGGCCGCAATGAAACCAGCTGGTCCGCCACCGCAGACAACTACATCATAGTTGCCCACAATTGGAACCTGTTTCGAAATTTCTATACTTCGTACTTTCTTGTCCATGACCGTTTTTTATCCTTTAATTATTACCAATTCAAATAGATGGTAAACTTTGATGTGCTTTCGACCGCACTTATAAGAAAAGAGGTGTGTTTTCATAGTTCTTTTTCTTTAGTTCGACATCATGTTGATGTAGCAAAGATAAAGAACAAGGGCTTGAAAAAAAGTTTTTTCCTAACTCTTTTGCCTGCAAACGATTGCGGGAACGTTCCCAAAATCTGCAAACGTTACAAAAGCATTACACAAAGGCAAATGGGATTCGTATTTTACTCCAATATTAGGATTTATTGTTTGAAATCAATATCTTTGCTTTGATTTAAACCATCATTCAGCATGAAGTATATAACCATAAAAGACATCGCTCGACATTTATCAATATCCGTCTCCACTGTATCTCGTGCATTGGGGGATGACAAGAATATCCGTAAAGAAACGAAAGAAAAGGTAATAGAAGCGGCTAAAAGATTGGGATATAGACCAAACCCTGTAGCAATCAACCTTAAATACGGACATACTAATACCGTGGGAGTGATCGTTCCTGAAATGGTTACGCCGTTTGCTTCACGAGTAATAAACGGAATACAAGAAGTGCTTCACACCAAAAATATAAAGGTGATTATTGCAGAGTCGGGAGGAGATCCGGAAAAAGAAAAAGAGAACCTGCAACTGATGGAAGGATTCATGGTGGACGGCATCATCATCTGCCTTTGCAGTTATAAAAGGAACAAGGAGGAATATTCCCGTTTGCAGCAAGCGGGAATGCCTATGGTGTTCTATGATCGTATTCCCTATGGACTTGAAGTCCCGCAGGTAATAGTGGACGATTATATGAAGTCATTCTTTCTCGTAGAAAGTCTGATCCGAAGCGGACGCAAACAGATTGTTCATATACAGGGACCGGACGATATTTACAACTCCATAGAACGTGTCAGAGGGTACAAAGACGCTTTGGCTAAATTCGGAATTCCTTTTGATAAGAATAATATGCTGATAAAAACCGGTATGACTTTTGAGGAAGGGAAAAAAGCAGCGGATATATTAGTGGAAAGAAATATTCCTTTTAATGCTATTTTCGCTTTTACGGAAACATTGGCTATTGGAGCTATGAACAGATTGAGGGAACTTGGGAAAAAAATACCCGAAGAAATCGCCGTAGCCAGTTTTTCAGGAACCGAACTTTCCAACATAGTCTATCCCAAATTGACTACAGTAGAACCGCCTTTGTACCAGATGGGGAAAAAAGCTGCCGAACTTATTTTAGAGAAAATCAAAGATCCGGCATCTCCCAATCATTCAATCGTGTTGGATGCGGAAATCAAAATGCGTGCATCGACGCCCAATGAATAATCGCCCCACTTAATAAAAGCAAGGCGATTTTCTCCCCGTATAATACTTAAATCAAATGGAGATTGTGCTGCTATAGCTATCATTTCAGCTACTAGAAATAGTCATAACTTTCATTTTAAGAACTTTATTCCATACATATTTCTATTCTTTTGCAATCTCTATGTCATTGTACCACTACGAGTTTTAACTATAAACGAGGACAGAAATACTTTGAAAACATTTTTTAATCAAGTAAATCTTGTCTTACATTATTAACTATAAACATATTGGGTATATATCTCCAGCATGTTGGACATATATAGCCAACATGTAGCGCATATATATCCTGCATGCAGCGTATATATTCACAACAAACAGCTTTTCCAGAAGAAATAGAAACCCTATTTTTCGTTCTTCATCACTCAGATACACAGTAGTAATGGCATGGCAAATAACATATTCAGATGCATCTATTCCAAAATACTGAATAAACTCTTCAATCTTGTCATTTGAAAGAATTATAGCCAGAATTGTAGCCATACCGCTATCAAAAGATCATAGTAAGTTCAGACAGCAATATGAAATTATATAATTTAGTATTCATATGAGAAGACAAGTATTACGGAAAATTTAGTTCTCTATAATAAAAAAGAGTTATATACATAAATTATACTCATCAAAAATTTGCGATTATCTTCTTTTTGCAATAACTTTGCACACAATAAAAAAAGCAAAACAAACGTTATGAAAGCAAAAGTATTCTTTTCTATTGATTCTTCTGTATCAATTACAGCATATTCCAGAAATAATAATGTAATCACATATATCAATGACAGCAAATCTTCTGGATTGAACTACAATTTTACAATTCCAACCTAACACATTATAATTATTAACATCTTTCTTTTTGGGACTGGGAAAGAAAAAACATTTTGTATGAAAAGAATTATTTTCAGTATTCTAATTGGATTTATGGCAATTAGTGTAAGCGCACAACTTATGCGCAGTGAAGAACTTGAAAAGTACGCCAAAGAAAAGTTTGGTGATAAGTGGGAAAACGCAGCAGCCAATATAGGCTCTCAATTATCATTGGATAAAAACAACTCTTTGACGTACACACAAGTCATTGAGTGTGGAGAACAAACAAAAGAGAAATTATATGTTACTCTTAATCATTGGTTTGTTGAGTCTTTTAATGATGCAAACTCTGTCATTCAACTTAATGACAAAGAAGCAGGAGTTATTATTGGCAAAGGATATGTTGCTGGTATTGCTGGTCATACAGGCGGAATGAACGCATATATTGTCAGCATACATCCAATTATAAAAGTTGATATCAAGGACAAAAAAATTCGTGTGACCTATACTGTACAGTGCTATGATGTCGAAAAATCAATTGGTGGTGGCGTTATGTCTGCTTTTTCCAATGGCTCCACAAAACCTACACTATCTAACGAACAATGGGCACTTGAAACATGCTATCCTTTCGTAGAAAAAGATGCGCATAAAGCTAAAAAGACTTCATCGAAAGCATTGGTTATGGCTCACGCATATTCAAATGTTATCATGGATAAAATTGAAGAAGCTGTAAAAAACGGCCTGGTTGGTAACGAATCCGATAATTGGTAATTCAATAATTACTTCTTTATATAGAACCGTTTTAATAAATGGATTTCTTAATGCAAACAACCTATATCTCAAGTATTAATAGCCAACGTGTAGACTATTAATACTTGAGATATAGGTTGTTAACATACAAGAAGCTTTGTATTAACTATTGAAATGATGATACTCTACCTCCCCACAGACGTTTCCATTTTCAATGACGTAATGCGACTCACCCTCAATCTCTCCTGATGATAAATCAGAGTTTATCTTATCATATACCGCTCTTCTTCCCATTTTTACTTGCTCCGATTCGCAAGAAGTGAGAACAAATCCACAAAACAAAATTATAATAAGAATTATCTTTTTCATACTCTACAGTTTCTTATAGCTTTAAGTTTTTAGATTTATTATTTTAAAGAAATAGAACTCTTATTATAATATCCTATCGCAAATTCATAAGGATAGTTATCACCTCTAATCAATAATTGCTCACCTCCAGTTCCATTATCTGTGGTTTTCTCATGTCCCCAATGAACAAAACTGATATAAAGAGTATAGTATTCTTTTTCACCTCCCAAAACTTCTTCCATGTATGGATGTTTAACAAGGTTGAGATTATTCTTATTTATGGAATAATCAACAAAGTGAATGCTTGTAAATTTATCTCCTTTATATGTATAGTATCCTAATCCCCCATTTTTAAAAACTAAGTAATATGTATACGAACCTTTGTTCATTACATAAGTCCCTGTACCGGACTCTAATTCATTCGCAGTAATTTGTTTTTCATAAAACTCATCTTTATCTTCATCTTTGCTACATCCAGCAAACATTAGTGCAGTAATCATTAAGAACAGTAAACTTTTCATGTTTGTTTTTTATGTTTATATTTAGCAAAGAAACAAATAAGTTTGAATACAACCAAATTTTTCAAACTACTTTTCTGAAGATATTCAAAAACAAATATCAAAAGGCTCAAATACATTATTAACTATAAACATGGTGTGTATATATCTCCAGTATGTTGGATATATATAGCCAATATATTGGACATATATACACTACAAACAGCTATTACTTATGCAAACATGGAAGAAATATCAAGACAAGCCTTTATATATATCTTCGCAGATGAAAACAAAAGTATTGATGTGAGAATTAATTTGTGCATACTGGATTATTATATAAAATAAGAATAGTCTACTTCATAAAAATAGTCTACCTTTGTACCGTCTTAATCGACAAGATGTTTTTACCAATTCATAAGGAAGATGTAATTAGTTCTACTCCATATATTAATAATTCCCCCTTATCTTTTAGCAAATTCATCCGCATGAATTAATCTGTTGCACTTGAGCAACTATCCAGATACACTTGTGCAACTATCTGGTTACACAAGTCCATTTCTGAAGTTACTCAACTGCAACATCTAATAATCATCTAAAAGAAATTATAGTATGAGTATACTTTATAAAACAACTCGCTTTGCAGATACCTTTACAGGAGATAAGGATACAAACATTCGTGTACAACTGCTATCATGGGATACACTTGATACAAAAGCTTTTGTAGAGTATCTGGCGTTCAGGAATAATATCACAAAAGGTGATGCATATAAAAATCTAAGTATGGTACTGGAAGGAATAGAAGCCATTCTGAAGGATGGAAACATTCTCAATCTGGATGACTTCGGCAGTTTCTCTCTTAACGGCAGTTTCTGCGAGGACAAAGAACCCAGTGAAAACCATCGGGCAGAATCCATAGAAGTGAAGAACGTTGTGTTTAAAGCAGAAAAGCATCTGAAAAGGACAATAACAGCAGCCGGATTCGAGAAATATAATCCTGAAAAACATAACAAACGAAAATACTAAAACAACATGGAATACGACAGAATTTACTCCATCCGAAAAGGTGAATACTTTGCGGATGCATTGAAACGTGCCGGCAAAGACTTCATCCCGACCAATTGTATTATTAATAAACTCCTCCCCGGACTGGGCGCTACACACTGCGAATTGACAGCACCCCGAAAGTCTATTATTATCGAGCCCAATGTGCCTGTCATTGAATCTAAAGCAAAGGTACACAAGAATTCATTGGCTATCTACAAAGGGGTTAGCATCCGGCAAGTCACCGACTTTCTGGAGAAGAACCAGGACAAACATTACAAATTGCTGACTACTCCCGAAGGCTTTACCAAAATTAAAGAAGCCATGCAGGCCGTAGATATAGATATGTACGCAGAGTGTTTTATCTTGTTTGACGAATGTGAGAAGTTGGTACAGGACGTACATTACCGTGATTCCATCCGCGAACCGATGAATGATTTTTTCCGTTTCCGGGACAAGGCATTGATTTCAGCTACACCCATCGTACCCGAAAAAGATAATCGCTTCGATGGTTTCACACGAGTATTAATCCAACCGGACTACGCATATCAACAGAAACTAAAACTGATTACTACAAACAATGTACTGGCTACTTTGCAAGAGGTAATTGAAGCCAAACGCGGCACAGTCTGTATCTTCTGTAACAGTATCGACTCAATAGACAGTTTCTACCGATTGATTCCCGAATTGAACAATGCTTGCACCTTTTGTAGCGAAGACGGACAGTATAAGTTGTGGAAAGGTAACCGCCGCAAGAAGTCCATAATGATAACCGAACTGGAACGTTACAATTTCTTCACTTCACGTTTCTACTCTGCTGTGGATATTGTATGCAAAAACCCGCCACATGTGATTCTCATCAATGATTTGTACGGTGCAACCCAATCGGTTATTGATCCGGCTACCGAAGCAATTCAAATCATCGGACGATTTCGAGGTGGAGTAAACACCGTGACACATATTGCTTCTATCCGTCCGGACCTGGAATGTATGTCTGCCAATGAAATTGACAGTTGGATAGAAGGAGCCGCCAGTATTTTCAACGGGTGGAAAAAACAACTGGCACGAACCTCAAATATCGGTGAACGTACTTTGTTGCAGGAAGCCATCGGAGAGAATTCATATCTCCCCTATTTGGATGCGAATGGAAAACCCGACCCGTTTCTGATAGCCAATTTATATGAGAAAGAACAAGTGAAACGACTATATACTTCCGCTGATCTGCTTTGTAATGCCTACCAGCAGACCGATTACTTCGCATTCTCTCATGAAGAGCGTCTTATGCCGGTTTCGGACAATGAACGTATGGCCATCCAACATCGTCTGGCAAAGAAGAAACGGGCACAGCTTATTGTTCATAAACTGGAAGAAATGGAAAAGATGAGTAGGGCTACCGACAAAAAATTGCAAAAACGCTACCAACGCATGCTGGGAAATCTGATTACTACTACCACCGACAGATACCTATACGATTGTTTCTGCCGGTTCGGAGGGGATTTTATTCGCGAATCCGATTATAACGAAAATAAATTGCGGACAGCATTGAATGTAAGCAGCGAACATACGATTAAGCAATCGGGACAAATGAAAATATCTATTCAGCGCACTTTTCCCATAGACTCCGAACTTTCCGTTCAAGAAGCGAAAAGCATGCTAAAACAAGTATATAAAAAAATGGGACTGAACACAGAACGAGGCATCACAACAAAGGAACTGGAACAATATGCCGAGGTGGAAAAAGGTTGGAAACACGACAATAGGACAATCAAAATATTGAAATTCAAGTAATTGGTAATAAAATGCAGTTTTCGCTCCGAAAAAAGCAAAAACTCTATATACATTTCATGTAAACTTCTCTTATTTTTAGCTATTTTGAGTGATAAGTCATTGAGTATAAGAGCTGCCACATTTTTGTTTCTCCCCGTATAATACTTAAAAGAAAGACAAAAATGTGGCAGAGATCAGTTTACATATTATCAAGTATAAAATCAGCTGAAATTCCGAAATTATCTCGTAAACGTTTCACCAGATTTAAATTAAGCGCCCGTTTCCCAGATAAAAGCTCACTGATACGAGACTCTGAAATGCCCAGTTTCTGCGCAGCTTCTTTCTGCTTTATATTTTCAGCGTCCATACGTTTTTTTATAGCGTCTGTTATGATTGTAGAAACCTTTCCCGGTAGAGGATGGTATGCTGCTTCCCATTCATAAATAGCGTCTGTCAAACGTACAAATTCTTCTTTATCAGAATCCGACAGCAACTCCATATCACCAAGTTTAGTTCCTTTTTCAATCAGAACTTCTACTGCCCTTTTATATTCCCTGTATTGGGAATCATTATTAATTTTCATAATACCCTCCTTCTTAAATATTCTTAGCATCAATTCTATCATAATCATTATGAGTGCCAATAAAACGAATTACCATTGTACCTGCAAAAAAAACAACAACTGAAACGAGTCGATAATTATTACCGCGAATATTAAACACATAGCGATTATTTCCTACATAATCGGCTGAAAGAAAATCTTTTTTTAGTTCATTATGATTTTTCCAATTTGCAGCTTCTATTTTTTCTACCCACTTTTCAATGGCATTATTAGCATCTGCATGTTTTTTAATGAAATCTTCCAGCTTTTCAGAATCGATTATTTTCATTACTCTTTTGATTTGAGACAAAGGTAGCAATAATTCCCAAATGTGGAATTTTTATAGAGAGTTATTTTTTATTTTTAAATAATTATTCAACCGTTTACGCGCAAACAATGCCAACACAAACACAAGACAGACTCCCAGTCCCCATATCCACAATAAAAAATCTCCTCCTTCGGTTTTTCCATAAGAATGTAGACCGCTTAAATAGTAATTCACTCCGAACCAAGTCATGATAACGGAAAGAATGGCTACAACCGAAAGCAGATTAAAACACCAGTCGGTCTTTCCTTTCAGAAGAGGAATGAAACGGATGTGAAGCACCAATGCATAAACAACGATTGAAATCAATGCCCAAGTTTCTTTGGGGTCCCAGCCCCAATATCTACCCCAGGAGACGTTGGCCCAGATGGCCCCTAGAAATGTACCTGCGGTCATAAAGAACAGGCCGAGGATCATTGACATTTCATTCAGTAATGTCAGTTCACGGATGCGGAACTGGAGTTTCAACCGATTGGTGGCGGAAAGCAAATTCATCAATACAAGGTTAAATAGTCCTGTCAGTGCGCAAAGCGCAAAGAATACATAACCGATCATGATAATAGCGACATGAGACATTAGCCAATAAGACTGGAGTACCGGAACCAAAGGAGTGATTTCCGGATTCAGATGGTTCAGTCCTGCCACAAAAAGCATGATTCCACCCAATAATCCCGCTAATGCGGGAAGAATACGGAATCGGCGGGCAAACAGAAGTCCGCTGCCTACCAGCAACCAAGAGGTACATATCATTGACTCGTAAGCATTCGCCCAAGGCGCGTGCCCACAAATATACCAACGTAGCAAGACACCTGCCGTATGCGTAAGGAAAGCGATTGTCAGGAGAGCAATCAGAATACCACTTAGTTTTCTCCCCCATTTGAAGTCCGCAATAATCTCTCCGCAAGCAATGAAAAGTAGGATGCCGCCCAAAATCAGGTAAGCCAGACGACACCAGAAAAATAGATTCAGCTGATTATAGAGAAGTTCGGCTTTCACTTTCCGATTGTCAATAGTGGGAACTTTAGCCTTTGCCTGTTGGAAGACATTCATCATTTCGACGATTTTATCGGCTTCCTTCCAGTTGTTGGAACGAACTCCGTTTCCTAACTCATAGATATACCAATCCATGATTTTGGTTACAAATAAAGAGTCTTTCCCTTGAAAAGCACTTAAATCATCACCCGGTGAATACCATTTTCCCTGCGAATCATTTCCATCCGGGAAAAGCGGTAACAACTGGTGTTGCATGATCCGATAGACGATATTTACCGATTCATCCAGTTTCAATAAATCCGAGTCCAGTCGTTTTCGTTCCGAAGCCGGTTTGGCGTAAATCGTGTTCATTTCATTCGTCAGGATATAGTTGCCGTCTGCATCAAACACATCTTGCCAGGCAATGTAATTGCCATCCCTGCCGAAGCGTTGAAGGAGCTCTTTATTATCGACTTTGATAAAAGGAAAGGCTCCCCATTCATCGGGAAAAGAAAGCAGATTCAGAAAGAATTGATCCGAATCCATACCGTTCAGTTGATCGGCTCCATACAATTTGCGTAAGATGGCAGATGTATAACTGTTGACGGGTTCGAGACGTCCGTTTGGATTAAGTACTACCAGACTACCGAACTTTTCGGCATGTAAAGAAGAAACACAAGGTAGTTGAGAAACCACAAGAGGGTGTTGCGCTGCTATGGGTGATTGCTGCAAAGAAACAGATTTTTGTTGTGCACTCAATACCTGCATACTTGATATTCCGGATAAAATCAGGAAGAACAACAGACAGAAAGGAGCATTATTTTTCATTTCTCCCAACTCTTTACGTAATCGTCCGAAACGGGATTTCTTACTGAACAACGTCCATACAAAACCAACAAACAACAGGAAATATCCGGTATACGTAAGTTGCATACCGGGACGATCGTAGCTCACAGACAACACAGTGCCCTGTTCATCGGGATCGAACGAAGACTGAAACAGACGATAACCATCCACATCAATCACTTTATTCATTCGAATGGTTGCCTGCAAAGGAGATTCATTCTCTCTCTTAATCACCAAGTCACTTTCATAAGACATCGGACTATGAGAACCCGGATAACGCTCCAACCTAAAATCATTCAGCGTGACAGAGAAAGGCAGGGAAGTCTTTTCCATCCCTGCTCCCTCATCTTTCATCATGCTGTTTGCCGTTTCCCCCTCACGGATATGCATGATACCCGTCACTCCGACATAGTGAGTGACAGCAGCCCCCAACCAAATAAAAAGAAAAGCTCCATGAAAAATCAGACTGCCTTTACTGATTCTCTTGAAATAGCTTCCCTGAAGGAACATAGCCGATAGATTAACTGCCTGCAATAACTGCAACAGTATAAACCAGGGAGCATAATAAAAATACTCGCGGGCAATGGCAGGGCCATAAGAGTTTTCCACAAAAGTGACTACTGCCAATATCAAGGCATAAAGTCCCGCTAAGATGTACATCAATACCGGTGAAGCTATCAGTCGAATCAGTTTCATCTGTTTTTCTTTTATAATAAACAATGCTTTTACAAATAAGCAATCCCTTCAATTTCTATCAACAATTCCTCTCTGCATACATCCGCATAAAGATAAGCAATAGGAAGATCCGGACAAAGTCTATCCAGGTCTGCTTTCACAGCCGGCGCATCTTTCTCATTCTTCAGATATACACGAAGAAGTCCTAACTTACCGGAATGTTCTGGCAGATTCTCCCTCCCCTCCTCCAGTCCGATCAAATGCTGGATATTTTCAAGAGTGATTTCCGTTTGCGAAAGTACATCTCCGGTCGTTACGCTTTCCTCGCCACGGATAGCAGCCGTGCCGGAAATATAAATTACTTCCTGCTGACGGTCGGACAAAGACTTTCCTCTTTCGAACTTCGGAGTTCCTTTCTCCGTATCCGCCCGATGACTAATCAGTACCTCATCCGAATAAACATGAGCAGCCCGTTGCCAGTCATTATCCAAAGGAACGATATCCACTTCTCCGCTGACAGCATTGAAATCAATCAGTATGCCTCCATATTGTGTGCCAATCCCCGTTGCTGCCGGATAGCCTGATTCCCATGCCGAAGAAGCATAAAACAGAGTGCGCACATCATTAAAATCCTGATAACACTGATTGCCATGTGTAATATCGGTGATACGTTCCAGATAATTCCACTGACGGACAATGTCACCGAAATTCATCTGTTCCGTTTTCAATATCTCTTCAACCTTTCTGAACGCTTGTTCCGATTGTTCGCGAACAGGAAGATTCAAATCATCCGCACAAAGTCCTCCTGCTATTATTTCCCGGTAGTGAGAAGTCGCGATCCGGAGGTAGCGGACAGAAGAAGAAGTGAACTGTTCTTCTATTGTGAGCGCCTCATCTGCAGCTTCCACCAATGAATGTACCTCCAACACCAAGTTCGCCACCAACGGTTTTTGAGCCACAAGCGAAACGACCGGACGGGGAGAAACGAAATGCCGCTCCACCCATTGTTCCAGAAAGGAACGTTGAAACTTGTATTCCTGATTATCCGTACAGCGTGTAAAGAGTACAAGACGGACCACTCTCTCTTCCCGAACGGCGGATGAAAGTAATTCTTCCGCCATCTGTTCCCAACTGTTTCCTTCCGCTTTATACAAATTGCATTTTATTCGATGATACTTCATAGTGCAAATTTCAATGTCTTTTTCTTATGATCTATACTTTATTAATGATAAGAGGTAACACCTGCCGGAATATCCATACTATAAACAGAAGACATGGTTTTCAAGCCCGGAGTATTTTCCAAAGAATAAAGTATCTTCTTTTGCCGGTCGACCAACAACATGTGTACTTTCTCTTTCGGATTTACATGTCCCGTCCAGTTTGTAATCAGGAAACGTCCGTCGGAGAAATACTGAAAACCTCCCAAAAACTTCAACGGTTTGCCGGGAATATCCGCATTCGATAGTTCCCAAACTGTCTTTCCTTCTGCCGTTACTTCGATTAGTCGTGGATTTTGATCTTTATCTGCTACGGCAATCAGTGTATGTCCGTTAGGCAGACGAGTCAATGAATGTGGTCCGCCAGGAACATCCAGGTTCCACACCACTTTTCCGTTCATATCATACTCCGTCACACACTGCGGACCATAATGCGCCACCAGAAAATGGCCGTTATCCAGACGCCGTGCATTACGCATAAAAGCAAATCCTTTCTCTTTCACACCTTCCGGCAGGATGCACACTTCTTTCACAATCTTACCTTTAGGAGAGATTTCCAACATACGGCCTGTGATACATTCGCCCACAAACGTATTTCCATTCTTCAACCGTTGGCAGGCAAAGACCAGGCTTTTAGATTCATAATGAAAGATGGTATCGTTCTGACGAGTCATTTCGAGTACTCCATGTCCGGTGGTGAAAAGGATATTGCCATTAGGCAATACCCATAGATCATTGGAATCGGGGGCTTTGTGTTGCCACACGATTTGATTATTTTCCATCACGAAGACAATTCCTTGCGAATAATCCGTTCCTGCAAACGTTTTTGCCTGCGCAGACAAAAATGCCGGAAACAGAAAAGCTAGAATCGCAATATATATTCTTGTCATAAATATAAATTCAAAATTAGTTTTATATAAAAGATTTTTCAGGCACGGATGAAGTTCACTACAGAGACAATACGTACTCCTCCAACTCTTCCAGTTCTTTTTCGGAAACCGGTTTGTGAGGTCCGTGTACCTTAAGCATATCTTTCATCGAATAGCTACGACCGTCATACAAATACGCCAGCACTCATTCAAAGCCGGAACGTCCATCGGCAAACCTTTATCGGGTCCGGTAGTCCAATCTACCTTATACTGTTTCTGGTCCGTGTAATATTGTCCGGAGTGACAACTTGCACAGTTTTCCTCAAAAATCTTCTTTCCCCTTTTCGCTTTCGCAGAAAGTTTGCCATTCTGAAGATAAGGACTGGGCAGAGGTTTCAGAGACTTCAGATATTCGTCGATAGATTCATAGATTTCATCCTCTCCTTCCATAAACAGAATATATTTCACTCCCGAACGTACCGCAACTTCGGCATTCTTACGAATACCAGTTGCCATACAAGGCGGAGTCTGATGCGAAAGCAAGAGAGTTTTCGTATTCTTCGGATTACCCATGCCATCATTCAGCAAATCCCAGTTAAGCCCGTCCATACGTGCATCATTCGGATGGCAGGTTGCACAACTTTGCCAATTTTGGAAACAAATGGTCGCATCATGGAAATACATATCGCCTTTACCTACTTTAGTGAAAGCCAACGGAGCACCCAAAACCTGCTTCTGCACGTTCTTGCCGTTCAAATCCATAGACACCAGTTCCGATGTATAATAATTGGCTGTATAAATTTTACCTCCCGTGGCAACCACCGAACGCGGACCTTTTCCCTGTGTAGGAATGAAGTCACGGATACCATACAAGAATCCCGCATCATTGGGTATATTACCCCATGCTTTCATAGAAGGAGTAACCATTTCTCCCTGTTTCGCCTTGGCAAGACGTTCGTGCAAAGCAATACGATCGATGCGCACCAATTCCTGACTGCCGGCAGCCGCTACAATGATTTGTTTATCATCCGGAGTAACAATGACCGACCACGGATTGGCCGCTCCTTTCTGCGGAGTATCCAGAATAACGGAAGTCAGCCACTTCTTTGCTTTCAAATCAATGATAGACAATGTATTGGTAGCCATCCATCCTCTATCCAACTGATTGGTAGGCAACTGATAACGGGAGATTAAATGAGTGACATACGCAAAAGTATGATTTTTGTCCACTGCTACCGACTTCACATCCGTAGAGCCGTTCGGCAACATGATACGTCCCGAAACCTTTTTCGAAAGTACATCGACCATGTCGAGCTGTACAGCAATCGGATAAGCCGTAGAAGGCATTTCCGGCAGATTATTAGCAATCAACAGGCAGGAATCACTCGCAAAGGCAGCCATCGACACAGGTTCACGGCCGACAGCGATTTTAGTTTTCACCTTACGGGTTGCCGGGTCAATCTCCCAAAGTTCGTTATTGAATCGTTGCGTCACCCAAAGAGACTTTGACAACGGATTATACAGAATGTCCGAAGGAGTAGCTCCGCTTTTTGTTTTAGATTGCACCGAAAGTTTCTTGCCGTCCAATTCGTACATCGTACCGTAGTTTCCGTCGCATACCACCCAAAGTTTTCCATTCGCATCCTGCGTCATGGCATTGACAGGAGACGAGAAAGAGACTTTCTTTTCCATTTTCTGCCCGTCGGACGACATCTTGATGAGTTCACAACCTGCCCTGTTTGTTACAAACAAGGATTTCTCGTTGTCTGCCAAAAACAAACGGTCCGGTGAAACCGTAGTTTCCGCTGCTTGCCAAGACGCACAAAGAAACATAGCAGCCATACTAACAGGTATCAATATCTTCTTTTTCATTTTTTCTCTTGTTTAGTTTGAAGGGATTGAATGTATTGACGAATATTCTCCTGATCTTCCGCACGGGCTGCTTCCCGCTTCTTATCATAATAGTTGTAGAAGTCGAGATCCTTTTGCGACCAGTTGTTCGCTTCGCGGTAGTCTCCGATAAAAGGAACAAGCAAGTCAATCCAAAGAGCCACTTTTCGTATTTCCTGCGGAGTCAACTTAGTACCTCCATGTCCGCTTTCCAGACGTTTAATCAGATTACTCGTGTTAGAACCTGCAAAATAAGGGGGCAGCAATGTAGGTTCGGACAAAGCACTGATCCAGTTTACTTCCGGATGGTGTGCATTACCTCGCCATGCTCCTCCATCTTTATTCTGGGTAGCATGGGTCAAACTCAAATACGAATCCGTATATTTTCTTTTGCTTGGTTTATCCATTACTTTCAATTCACCTTTCAAGCTCATTGGCTGCTTCACTCCATCGTGACAAGAGATACAATGTCTATCCCAGATAGGCTGGATTTCTTTCAGGTAACTGAAATTGCGTTCACCCATCTCATCTTCCGGAGCCAATGCCTTGATACCTTTGTTCATGGCCATAGATACCGGATGCCCTGCTACGGGAACCGTATTCTTATGCTCGTGACATCCTACGCAACTCTGCACCTCGTTCGGTTGCAAAGT
Organism: Bacteroides sp. MSK.18.37; assembly: GCF_019129155.2. Classification (NCBI taxonomy): domain Bacteria; kingdom Pseudomonadati; phylum Bacteroidota; class Bacteroidia; order Bacteroidales; family Bacteroidaceae; genus Bacteroides; species Bacteroides sp. MSK.18.37. Next base: position 644,288 of record NZ_JAHOIB020000001.1, read on the forward strand.
AGACCAGCTACGCATCGTCTGAACGACACGTCCGTTTTCATCCAATGCCTGAAAATATAGAGGTTTGCGTGCAGGCACTTTAAAGAAAGCAGAACCATCGGGCTGTACTTCCGTCACACCCAACACTCTCTTCACGTCCCAAGCTGCATTACCTACTCCTACAGGAGAGCTCATGATAGCTCCTCCCCCTTTATCATTACCATTCACTTCGCCTACACCCGCTGCACGGAACTGGATTTCTACCACACGCAACTGTTTGATTGTACCCGGCTTCACTCCTTTCAATCCGTTACCTTCGTAGATATTCTGCATGTAATATACACCCTCATTCTTTGTATAATCTACCGAAGACGAACGGCGGAACGGACGTTTGCGAGGAGCAACCAATACAGGTTGATTGCAGGATATACGCGTATCAGAAACCAACAACTCACGTTCTCCGTCCGCATTCATCCAGTAAACGCCAAATTCCATCGGATGTCCGACGTAATAGCCCAACGGAGTATAGGAAATTAAAAATTCCGTCTCACTCAACGGGAAAGGGTGCTGAAACTGATCGGTAAACTTCCCGTAGCCGTCAATACGTTCCGGTTCCGGTTTGTGAACCGGAGCTACGAACATGACACCTTCATTCTCATCACGTCCGGCTTCGGGATCTATAATACCCAATTTGCCATGTTGAGGAGTATGGTGTCCCATAAAAACTCCCATCAACTTACGAGTGCCGGGGATTTGGCGAATCTGTGCCACCGTTGTCGGGAACCAGCTGTTCATTCCGTAATATTCCGCCTGTCCTGTTCCATCGGGATTCATCTGGAAAAGAGGTTGCGCCCAAACCTGCCCGCGGTCATTGTAATCCCAACGAGTATAAACCACACGGCCGTCATCCAACAGAGTCGGGGTAACAGTGTGCACCTGATCGAAACCGACCTGACGCATATAACGTCCTTCCCTATCGCAGAGATACATATTGCTGACTTCCGTAAACCAACAGTCTACCGTGCTTCCACAACGGGTAGAGTTGAAAAGAATATTATCATCCGGCAAGTAAATACCTTCAATGTCGGCATGTCCTTTTCCAAAAGTCAACTGTTTGATTTCACGTGTCTTCAAATCCATTTCATACAGATGAAAGTCATCCTCCTTACGGGACTTCTTCCAGGAGAAAAGCAAGTGTTGACCGTCGAAGTGGAGGTTCGGATCACGAACCACTCCTTCTTCATCTGTCAACAGCGTTTCTACCTCCGCCCAGATACCATTCATCTTCAGCTTCGCCAACGCGCCGCCCGCAATGTAATTACATTCGGCACGGGCATCCGAAACACCTTCGGTATAAGCAAAGAAAGAAGGACGCAACGTTCTGTACTTTGTAAAAACAATCTCCGGTTTATCGGTTGTGAAGGCTGTCAAACGCTTGATACGTCTTTGTTCACACGCTTTCAGATAAGACTGGAAAGCCGTTTCGATACTTTCCGGAGTATTAGTCACGGAAGTGTTGATGTTCAGTTTCTGCAAACGCACGGAAAGTTCCTGATTAAAACTCTTACTAAACCAGTCTACATCACCCGTTGTTCCATCCTGTAGCCACCAATCGTAATAGACCGGATAGGCACGCGTCAATCTCCGGTGCACGGCTTTGATCTTGTTTTCTATCTCTTCCTGATTACCTTTCTTTTTTATCGCCTGAACTTCCACATATTTCTTCTGAATCTCGACGATAAAACCTCCTGTGTCGGTAGGCTGAAGGGAAGTGTCTTTCGTCTGCCACGCTACGACGGAGAGGAACACACAACATGCCATTCCACACTTCAACAGCTTTATTAATTTCGATCTTATCATTTTATCTTCTTATTTACCTTAATTACCCTCTTGAAAAAAAGAACGATTACAAACCTTTCTTCAGCTCCTTATAGGATTCTACAATCTGAATACCACTTGATGTACCGATACGGGTAGCGCCTGCCTGAATCAATGCCAACGCAGAATCGAGATCACGAATACCGCCTGCCGCCTTCACTCCGATAGCAGGACCTACCACACGACGCATCAACGCCACATCGTGTACCGTTGCTCCTGCCGTACCGAATCCGGTAGATGTTTTCACGAAATCCACTCCAGACTCTTTAGCTATGCGGCACACTGTTTCTTTCTCTTCATCCGTCAGATAGCAAGTTTCAAGAATGACTTTACAGATCACTCCCGCAGGCTTACAGATAGAAACCATATCTTCTATTTCTTTCTTCACGATTTCAGTCTGTCCCTTCTGCAAAGCACGAACATTGATGACCGTATCAATTTCGGTTGCACCTTTAGCAATGGCATCGCGGGTTTCAAATGCTTTGCACTCTACCGTATTCTGTCCCAACGGAAAACCGATAGCCGCGCCTACACGTACGCCCGAACCTTCCAGCAACTTCACACAGGTTTCCACTTCTGCCGGATTGATGGCCACCATCGCAAACTGATACTGACGGGCTTCCGCACAAAGTTTTTCAATAGGAGACGCATCACCGAAAGGTTTCAGAAAGGTATGATCGATCATTCCTGCCAACTGTTCTACTGATAATTCTGCAATCACTTCGTTTATATTCTTCTTTTCCATTATTTTGAGTCGTTTAATAAGTTGTTATAAATCTATTGTTTCTTAAAAAGTTAATACGCATTTCAATACTTCACCCCGTTTAACGGCAGCAAAGGCTTCTTCAATTTCTTCTATTGTAAAACGATGCGTGATAAAGTCGGACGCAGACAGTTTTCCTTCTCCAATCCATTGCGCCAATGTGTTCATCGCCGCTTTTTCTTCCGAACGGGTAGGCCATTGATGCATGTGCAAGTCGAAGTTATAAGGAGCTTTTGATAAATCAAACGTCGGATTCTTTGTCATAACGCCATATACGCAGACATCTCCGCCCATCTTTACCAATGGCAATACGGAATTGACAACCGCATCCAGTCCCACCGCATCGATAACCGCATCGTAAGAACGATTGGCAGCGGCAATAAATTCCGGAGTGCTGATTTCAGCAGGAGTATATCCATGATCCGCTCCCATCCGGCGGGCTACTTCCAACTTGGCAGGAAGCATATCGACAATGTCAATCTGTCCCAAGCCGAACAACTTGCCCAACTTCACAAAGCTCAATCCAACAGGGCCGGAGCCTACTACAATCACCTTTTTACCCGGAGTCAGATTGAAATCTTTGAAAGCTCCCAGCACCTCACGCCACGTACAGGAAATCACCGCTTCTTCCGGTTGTACGTGCGAAGGAACTGCGTTCTGTATTTCAAAACTATCCCAGCACCCTTGTTCAGGTGTGGCCAATCCTTCTTCTTTCAATACTTCAAAATCATTCACTACCACATATTCGCTGAAACCTCCCCAGCCGCTATTGATACCCTGTGCGCCAAAATCGGAAATAAGACCGCCAATCACCCGGTCGCCCACCTTGAAGTTACACACTTTCTCGCCAACAGCTACTACAATTCCGGCATTCTCATGTCCCAAAGCCAACGGGTACGTATCTACTCCGGGGAACTTTCCGGCTACCAGTTTACTGTCGGTCGCATTACACAAAGCCACCATTTCTGTCTTCACCAATGCCTGATAAGCATTAATGACAGGAGTTTCCACCTGTCGTATTTCTATTTTGCCGGGAGCCGGCACAATGACTGTTTTCATATTGTTCTTTGGTTTTATATAGAATCTAATTCAGTTTTTGCAATCTCGGTATACATATCATATAAAGCATGATAGGCTTTATCAAAAACAGGCATCCACGCTTCGTATTTCGCCCGATTTTCAGGAATCGGCTGCACAGTCTGTTCGATACGGACAAAACGGTCTATTACAGAGAAATCCTTAAAGACGCCTGCACCGATACCTGCCAGGATGGCTGCTCCCATCGAAGTAGCCTCCTCCAAATAATTAGGTACACGAATTTCCGCCTGATAAATATCCGCCATCATCTGACGCCAAACGGGATTCTGCGCACATCCGCCGATAACTGTCATTTGGTCGATAGGAACATGTTGGCGGAAGATATTGACTATAAATCCCAGATTAAGCGTGATTCCTTCCATAACGGCCCGCAACATATCTCCATGTTGATGCCCCAGTGTCAGTCCGATGAATGCTCCTTTGGCATCTACATTCCAACGGGGAGTACGTTCACCAAGCATATAAGGCAGGAACAGGAGTTTGTTGGCTCCTATCGGAGAAGAAAGTATCTGTTCGTCAATCAGTTCGAACACACTACGGCCTAATTGAGCTGCCAAGGCCTGTTCGTGCTGGCAGAGTTGGTTTATCATCCAGTTGTAGGAGGAACCTGCCGCCTGCATCGTTCCTGACGGATGCAGCATACCCGGCACTACATGCGCCCAGTTCATGGTACGGCGTTGTTCGTCTACAATCGGCTTTTCCACTGTCAATGCTACCCAAGAGGAAGAACCCAGATAGTTGTATGCACTACCCGGAGCTACACAGCCTACCCCTACTCCGGCACAGCTGCCATCGCCACCGCCACAAATAACGGGAGTTCCCGCCAGTAGGCCCGTTTCACGGGCTGCTTCGTTTGTCACTTCACCGATAACGTCGATAGATGAACGAACGTCCGGAAATAAAGAAAGGTCAAGTCCGGCCGCTTCTATGATTTCTTCACTCCATTGCCAACGGTTCAAGTCGTAGGCGTTAGTACCCGAAGCATCGGAAGGGTCTGTGGCAAGAGTGCCACACAAGCGATAGTTGATATAGTCTTTTGCGTTCAGCATCTTGGCTGTCTGCGCAAAGACTTCCGGCTCGTGTTTCTTCACCCATATCAGTTTCTCTATGGAATAGGAAGCACTGATCCGGTGTCCCGTGATTTCATAGAAATGAAGAGGGTCTATCTTTTCAGAGAGGATCATCTCTTCTTCCTGCGAACGCTGGTCGCAATAAAGCATGTGAGGACGAAGCGGACGACCGTTTTTATCCACACAAAGACAGCCCATCATTTGTCCGCTAAGTGCCACACCGGCAATATCAGCGGGAGATACCAGTTCGAGAAGTGCTTGTGTAGTGTCTACAATGGCTTTCCACCAATCGTGCGGATTCTGTTCCGCCCGGTTGCCGGAAGCGTAATCTGTTGGGTAAGCGGCCGTGCGAGAAGCAATCAGCAATCCCGATTCGTCGAATAAGGTTGCTTTATTACCGCTAGTACCCAAGTCATGTGCTAATATATACATATATGATTTTTCTTCTTTTCAGTTAATAGAGTTAGAGTGCCGCATTCGTGTATCCGGTAAGTCCTACGAAAATACCGCCGACAATACCCCCCAGAATAATCACCAGCCAACGGGGAAATGCTTCTTTCAATAGTCCTCCACGTGTTCCTTTCGGTGCGCAAAGTACGTCGGACAAAATAAATCCCATTGCAATCGCCCATCCCATATCTACCCAGGGAGCACTACCACGATTTCCCTGATGAATCAAACAGAATTGCATCGGCAAGCCTTCGGCGTCATTCAACAATCCGGTAGAAAAACCGAATCCGGGCAGTTTGTGATTGACTACCCAGAAAGTACCGATAATAAGGGCGGCTGCCATAAATCCACCTATCGGACCAAAGTCCTTTACTAATTTAGGCCAGCTCATCAGCACTGTAAAGGTGACGGCAAAAGCTCCGAAAATAGAAGTGATGATTCCGGCATGATACATACCGAAAAACTCATTATAAGTCTGTAACCATTCGCTCATTGTTCTTTCCTCCTTAATTTATCTTCCGGGCACAATCGCACGAACGGATTTTCCATACTAGTATTCCTGCCAGAGCACCTCCTATCAGACAACAGATTAAGGTGGGTACCGCATAAAAGAAGTTGGTGATATCGCCCTGAAAGCGGACAATTCCCCAGGCGATTCCGGCAGAACCGATGCACCAACCCTGATCGAGCCATATTTTTCCTGGAGGATTGAGGATGGCTCCATGATAGTGATTCATATACCACATAATGCCGATAATCAATGTTGCCGCCAGCCAGCCTCCCATCAGGCCGTATGTCTTCCAAAGTTCCGGCCAGATGCCAAATGCAAATCCACCACAGATAGCGGAACCGGCAAAGGTTGATAGATATTTTTTCATGTTATTTAATGAGGTGTATTCTTTAATTAATAATGTTTTTCACACACGGATTACACGGATAACACGGCTAAGAGTCACCTAACGGCATTTAAAACCGTGGAATCCGCGTAATCCGTGCCTGGCTCCTATTCTTTTTCTTCCAATGACAGTTTAGCCAATGTAAAAGGTTTGTCATGCGCAGTGTTTACCTTATCCGGTCCGGTTACCAAGTCGAAACAAGATACGATTACTTGTCCGTTCCACACGATAGGTTCGCCCGGCTGATCCAAACCTCCGTCGCTACCGTCACAATCAGGACTTTGAGCAATGCGCTGAATCTTTCCATCTTTATCAATGCGTGCTACCGCATTTGCCGAGAAGTCTGCTACCCAGATATTTCCTTTATCATCTATGCACATTCCGTCCGTCGTGCGTAACTGGGTGGTATCTTGTGCCCATACATCATTACTTACCACTTTACCTTCCGCATCCATCTTAATGCGATGAACGGCACCATCACCGAAGTTTCCTACAAAGAGATCGCCCGCTTCATTAAATACAATTCCATCCAGTCCGTACTGCACTTCAGGATTCTTCGTGATAACAGTGGTAATGAGATTTTTATCTTCGAATGTATTCGTAACTGCCACATCACGGTCATTCATATCAAAACAATATACCCCGCTGACAAGCAATCCCGAAGGATCTTTGATTTGTGATAATGAACTTTGCGTGACATACAATTTCCCATTACGGATACGAAGACCGTTTGGGTGTTCCATACCGGATGCTACAGTGATTGTTTCTTTCAATTGACCGTTATCAAACTTCAGGCAAAGAACACGTCCTTTATTCTTCGCTTTCTCTGCTCCGCTCCAACCTTGATTATCGCAAATAAACAAGTCGCCTTCTTCATTAAAAGCAATCCCCATCGGAGAAGCCCAACCGGTTTCTTCCAATACAGGAACATCGAGCCACTTCGTTATCTTGCCATCTTTAGTGATACGCATCAGACAAGCAGGTTGCGCTATATCTGCAAAGTTCGGACAAGCCAGAATTAAATCTCCATTGGGAGCAACAGCCATTCCGTCCGGTGTCGGACAACAATCCGGCAGGGTTGCAAACAATTCACTTTTCTGCGGAAGAGTATTCTCTCCACTTTTTTGTTTTGGAGAAGTACATTGAATACAGGTTGCTCCTATCAAAGAAGCGGTCACAAGAGATAGTAAATAATACTTTTTCATGGTTAGATAATACAAATGTTTATGTTTATAATTTGAGTCCGTTAGTTCGGTACGCAAACATACTGGTATTTATCAGCAAAGAAGGAAAATGACAATTCAATAAAGGACAAAATTTGTTCAATATGATGCAGAAACAGCTAATTTGAGCGATGAATAGAGAGATAAATACTAGAATATGGAAGAATGGGAAGCGGGATATGGAGAAAAGTGAAAATAGAATACGGAGAGAATAGAAAAACAATCCTTTGTAAAATAACATATACGAGATGCCTTTATAAGTATGTCATCATAATCAGTTTATATGATATATACCTTATATTATTATAAGCAGTCTGTATTTGCTTCCTATGCAATACTCTACTTTCCCCTCCGTTCATAGCTAATTTAGACGAAAAAGAACATTTTCTCCCGAAAAGTTTTTGTAATATCAGAGTTAATCGTATTTTTGTGTACAATTTTGGTGTAGTGATGACAGAAGAAGAAAAAAAGTTATTGAATTCCTTTGAAACGCAACTACGGCATTTGATTTATTTGCACGATGAACTAAAGCGTGAAAATGCCGAGTTGAAGAAGCTTCTCGAAAATGAAAAGCTGAAAAACGAGAAGGTACAAGCTCAATACGATGAATTGGAAGTCAGCTATACAAACCTAAAAACAGCTACGGCAATCAGCCTTAACGGCAGCGACGTAAAAGAGACGAAGCTGCGATTGTCAAAATTAGTGCGTGAAGTCGATAAATGCATCGCTTTGTTGAATGAATAAGAAGAAGATGTATGAACGATAAAATAAAGATAAACCTGCAGATAGCAGACTCAAACTACCCGTTAACCATCAACCGTGAGGAAGAACAAATGGTACGGGAAGCCGCCAAGCAGGTAAATATCAGGCTTAATAAGTATCGGGAAGTCTATAAAAATCTGGAACCCGAAAAAATTATTGCCATGGTAGCCTATCAGTTCTCGTTAGAGAGACTGCAATTGATGCAACGTAATGATACCAGCCCCTATGTGGAGAAGGTAAAAGAACTGACAGAATTGCTGGAGGATTATTTTAAGGAAGAATAAATCCCGACCGGCTATTCGCTGATAAGAGATAAAACAACCACGCACTGCACAATATCCAAGCAAAAATAATTGCTTTGATATTTGGCGGTGCGTTTTTATTTATATACTTAAATTAAATGTAGAATGATAGCAATAATAGCAACAGCAATTGCTTGCTTCATCGTAGGAGGAGTCCTTTCATATATACTATTCCGGTATGTACTGAAATCCAAATACGACAATGTCCTGAAAGAAGCGGAGACGGAAGCGGAAGTAATTAAGAAAAACAAGCTGCTGGAAGTGAAGGAGAAATTCCTGAATAAGAAAGCGGATCTTGAAAAGGAGGTAGCATTGCGGAATCAGAAGATTCAGCAAGCGGAAAACAAGTTGAAGCAACGTGAAATGGTACTTAGCCAGCGTCAGGAAGAAATCCAACGTAAAAAGATGGAAGCCGAAGCGGTAAAAGAGAACCTGGAAGCGCAACTTGTCATTGTTGATAAGAAAAAAGAAGAACTCGATAAACTGCAACAGCAGGAAATCGATAAACTGGAAGCAATCTCCGGATTGTCTGCCGAAGAGGCCAAAGAACGCCTGGTAGAATCACTGAAGGAAGAAGCTAAAACGCAGGCACAATCATTCATCAACGACATTATGGATGATGCTAAATTAACTGCCAGCAAAGAAGCTAAACGTATCGTTATCCAGTCTATCCAACGGGTGGCTACGGAAACTGCCATTGAAAACTCTGTTACAGTATTCCATATCGAATCGGATGAAATCAAAGGACGTATTATCGGACGTGAAGGACGTAATATCCGTGCTCTGGAAGCTGCTACCGGTGTTGAAATCGTTGTAGACGATACTCCAGAAGCAATCGTTCTTTCTGCCTTCGACCCGGTTCGCCGTGAAATTGCCCGTTTGGCCCTGCATCAGCTTGTGACTGACGGACGTATCCATCCGGCCCGTATCGAGGAAGTGGTAGCTAAAGTACGCAAACAGGTGGAAGAAGAAATTATCGAAACCGGTAAACGTACTACCATCGACTTAGGTATCCACGGTCTGCATCCTGAATTGATCCGTATCATCGGTAAGATGAAATATCGTTCTTCATACGGTCAGAACTTGTTGCAGCATGCCCGCGAAACAGCCAACCTTTGTGCTGTGATGGCATCGGAACTGGGACTGAACCCGAAGAAAGCAAAACGTGCAGGTTTGCTGCATGATATTGGTAAAGTGCCTGATGAAGAGCCAGAATTGCCACACGCATTGCTGGGTATGAAACTTGCCGAGAAATACAAAGAAAAACCGGATATCTGCAACGCTATCGGTGCTCACCATGACGAAACAGAAATGACCAGTCTCCTGGCTCCTATCGTACAGGTTTGTGACGCCATCTCCGGTGCACGTCCGGGCGCACGCCGCGAAATCGTAGAGGCTTATATCAAGCGTCTGAACGATCTCGAACAGCTGGCAATGGCTTATCCGGGTGTAACAAAGACGTATGCTATCCAGGCAGGACGCGAACTCCGCGTTATCGTTGGTGCAGATAAGATTGACGACAAGCAGACAGAAAGCCTGTCAGGTGAAATCGCCAAGAAGATCCAAGATGAAATGACTTATCCGGGACAAGTGAAGATTACCGTTATCCGTGAAACACGTGCGGTAAGTTTCGCTAAATAACGTAACGATTCAAAAGATGATTCATATAAGGGTGAAGAAATTCGCCCTTTTTTAATATCACGACTATGGGAAAGTATCAATTTGAGATTTGTACCAATTCAGTGGAAAGTTGCCTGGCCGCACAGGAAGGTGGAGCAGACCGTGTGGAACTGTGTGCCGGAATACCGGAAGGTGGAACAACGCCCTCCTATGGTGAGATCGCCATCGCAAGGGAAGTACTGGCTCATACCCGACTACACGTTATTATCCGGCCTCGTGGAGGAGATTTTCTGTATTCGGATATCGAAATCCGGACAATGCTGAAAGATATTGAAATCGCGCGAAAATTAGGGGCAGACGGAGTGGTATTCGGTTGTCTGACAGCAGAAGGTGAAGTAGACTTGCCAGTAATGCAGAAACTAATGGAAGCAGCTCAAGGGCTATCTGTGACTTTTCACCGGGCATTTGATGTATGCCGTAATCCACAGAAAGCTTTGGAACAAATCATCAAACTGGGATGTAACCGTATTCTGACTTCCGGCCAGCAACCTACGGCTGAACTGGGAATCCCCCTTTTAGAAGAGTTACAGAAACAGGCTGCCGGAAAAATCACATTACTCGCCGGATGCGGAGTAAATGAAAATAATATCGCACGCATTGCCGCAGAAACCGGAATCAACGAGTTTCATTTCTCGGCACGTGAAAGTATTCAGAGCGAAATGATATTCAAAAATGAAGCCGTCTCCATGGGAGGCACGGTACACATCAACGAATACGAACGAAACGTAACTTCCATACGAAGAGTAAAAGAAACGATTGATGCCGCTTTACATGGATAAATATGGCAGCAAGGGATGGGATATCGTCTCATAATAGTACTAATACAAGACAGAAATGGTGAACATACAGCCTTCAAGCCTTTTGTTCACCATTTCTTTTTTGCATCATTACCAACAGTATCTCAAAAAACTACTATACTTTTATTTATAAATATGGAATTATCGTAATATAAATACCAGTAATAATAGCCGAAGTAATTACTCCCGAGATATTAGCTCCCAAGGCATCTCCCAGAACAAATGAGTCCGGATTATCTTTGCTTACAATCTTTTGTGCAACCTTCGCGGTAGTGGGTACACAGCTAACAGCTGCAATGCCGATTACCGGATTGTAATTACCCCGTTTAATAATATACATGATATATCCTCCGATTATTCCTCCGATACCGGAAAGTAATAATGCTACAATACCTAATACTAGTAGTTTCAAGATCTTCGGATCGAGCAACAGATGTGCATCACAAAGTACACCGAGCAGTACGCCCAACATAAAAGTGGAACCATAAAGCAACGGACCACTCACAAAATCATAGATATGTTTCATACCCGACTCACGAACAGCAACACCCAGGAACAAAGAGAAAAACAAAGGAGAAGCTACCGGGAACAAGAAACAGAGAATAGCACAAAGAACAGCAGAGAAAGCCAGTTTTACTTTAGCATCGTAATTCTTCGGAGCTTTCTTTGTCACCATCTTAATAGCGCGGAAGCGTTTGGGAACCAACAGCTTTACCAAGTAAGGATAGCCTCCATACGTTAAGCCCAAATAAAGATAGGCAACCACCGTAATAGGAACAAAGAGATGCTTTGCCAATGCCAACGAAGTAAACAACACCATTGGTCCGTCGGCTCCACCCACCATAGCCACAGATGCACTTTCTTTCAGAGTCAGACCAAGAGCAGAAGCAATAGGTACTGTCAGAAAAGTGCCCAGCTCTGCGCACAAAGCCAGGAATATACTTGCAAATGGTTTCTGAAGCAGGAAGCCGACATCTAGAAGCGTCCCGATACCCATAAAGACAAAACAAGCTATCAGCCCGTTACTAAACGTCAGGGTATAAACAGGTTGCAGGAAATCTATCTGCATAGTATTCATTAATTGATCCGTATCTGAAAGCATCGGATCGAGAAAGAGATTACCCAGTGTACCGTCGGGCATAATGAGGGTTCCGCAGTTGATAGCTACCATTCCCAATCCCATCGGAATCATTACCATCGGTTCGAGTATACCTTTCCAGCCTAAATAGATCAGTAACAAACCGAGAAGTACTAAAAAAACTCTTGCAGAAGCAAGTACCCATCCGCTTGCCATCATTGTACCAATACCTTGAAACAAGGTAGCAAAATCTATATTTTCCATAAATTAGTTTTCTTTTATTGTTTGTTGCTAGTAAGTTTCTTTGAGTTCTTCTTATTGACATGTGCCTGCTCTTCTTCCCGAAGAAAGAATTCGCGGGTATCCTGTGAATAATAATAATTCATCAGATTATTTTCAGAAGCTCCCGGACTCACGCCATGATAATAGCCGGAATAACCAGTAAAGTTTCTGTCGATCCCCTTACTGTAATCTTCACGGAAATCTCCCAAAGCATCTTCATCTGCAATGGGAATCTGTCGGACTAATCTTTCCACCTTTTGCCGATGCTGACGCCAGCGTCGCAAACGGAGTAGCTCCAAACGGTGGGAACTATAAAAATCAAATGAATCGGCCGCATAGGCAATCAACTTAATGACCGCAGCGACAAAAAAACCGATGAGGAACGTAAGCCCCATCATCGCAAGAGTAGATAGTAATAAATGAATCATAGTAATATAAAAAATTAGGTTGTATAATCTTATTCAAAAAAGAAGAGGCGCCCAATGGTAAAACCATTACAAAATTTAGACACACATGAAAGTTAATCCCATTGGGCCTTCCTCATCACCATATAGAAGCAATCGGCGGATAACACTTGCCTGAAACCACTTCGGTATATATCCTTGCTTTTATACGACGTAACTCCCGTTTCACAACGGGAACACAATATTTTAATCCTTAAAGACAGACACATCAATATCCGTCCTTTGTTCCAAGTCATAGGAAATACATTCTTTGTTTTCCATGTTAACATGAATAAAACTAAGATAATAAATAAAGGAAATGATGGTAGATGGAGGATCTGAATAGGCACCTCACCTTACCCAAAGATAAGAATATAGTCTAAATAAGAATATGCGCCAATGTGTAAACGTAATACTTACACGAATATTTAGTGTAATTAACATCAAGGTCGGTATGCCCCAAACGATTCTCCGGAAGCATAACATTCAGAGAGCTCAATATCTGTATAATGACAGTATTGGTATTGAACTTCAGGTTCTTGAAAGGAACAATGCTTCTCGGAAAAGAGATATTATCAAAAATGCAGTCACTAACATTACAAGTGGATGTCTCGTCAACAAACTGCGAATGAGAATCTTTACCTGGCTTGTCGAAGCCGGCAGAAGAAACGCAACAGCATGACACTGCTTCATATCGCATGTCATTAGACGAGGTTTCAGTTTTTTTCTGAAATCCCTGCAATTCTTTATTGGAAACATTACTAAATCCCAATACAAGAAATGCACATGCTAATATGCAAAAAATGTACTTAGTCATAATTTGCTGCAAACGTAATCATTCTTTTCCGAAAAAACGCATTAAGGGCAAGAATTAACGATTATTGTATACCTCCTCTTTTCTATAACCCATGTACAACTTTCATCAATTGCTCACCCAAACCGATTGTATATCCTTGAGAAACAAAAACTACCCTATTAAATGTATCTGCAATAATAAACACCGGCAGAATAGAATTGTTTAAATTCATAGCCTGCACTATTTCTTTGCGGATGCTGTCATCGATATCAATACCGTAAGTGATGGTAGACGGTAGTCCTTTGAATTCGTCGGCATTAAATTTTTTGTATTGTTCTTCCGAAGGGAAAAGAAAGACCATCTTACGCCCCCATTGTTCGAAGTCATTGCCCAAAGCGGCTATATCTCTTAGTGCATGATTGGTAGGCTCCTGCCCTACCCCAAGAACAGCTACTACAAAATAGCCACGCCCACAGGTTTGCAGAATACTCTGTTTTGACAAAGATATCACTTTCTCTCCTATTCCCTCCACCGGTGCAAAAAGCGATTCGGAATTGAAATTACCGATAACAGCCACTTTTTCTCCGGATTCACGCAAATGATAAGGTACTTTGGTCGCTACAGGTTTGAATTCGTCTTTCTGTGCAGGTAATACAAAAGAAGAAATTCTCGCCAACACACCTCCATCAGCAAGCCTTGTGCCAGTAACCAACAAGTAATATCCGGTATCCAATGTCCCTATATATCGCAACTCGGGATGTTCTTCGTCACAGCTAATCAATTCTGGTCTGCCCTCCCGCAACCTGGAAATGGTAAACTTATTATAATACTTTACTCTCTTATCATCACGAGCAATTGCCTTACCGTCCTCATAAAAACGATAAATGCCTCTGGATGCCTCCACTTCTTCTTGTTTATCGAAATCAACTTCCACATATCTATTATCCCCCCATTCATCCTTTTCAGGATCCATATAGCTTATGCGTCCATCCATCTTTCTCATATCAGCAGCAATATTCAGGCTACGCGCCAAAGCCACAAAGAAAATATCCCGTGAAAATGAATCCGCCACCTTCGCACGCCAAACCCCTTCCGGAGAAATAGGAATACGCAGAAAGTTATTTTCCTCATCAATCGTAATATTACGGTTTACCCATTCAACTAAAGCTTGCGGATGATTTCGAAAGGTATCTATTTCCGTTTCGGAGAACTTAGACTGAAAGAACGATTTATAAGGCGTCAATACCTCCGTTGAAATACGGGGAGCAAGTATGTCATAAATATCTCCAACCGAAGCATCCATACAGCGCAAGGAGGGTATAACACAATCATATAAATAGTTAGGAACATCTTTCGTATTCAATAAATGATCAATCAATACTTCATAAGGTACATCACGAAGATCTTTTTTAGTAAGCACAGACAACAAAGCCGCTCCTTTCATTAATTTTCCCTGTCGGTCTGCCTCATTCAGAAAACGAACCAATACATCATGATTTCCTCTTGATTCCACTAAGAAAGAAGCCAGTGCCTTCCTTACAAACGAACCTGATTTTCCCTTCAAACAGGCTATAATGGAATCAGCTTGTTCCGCAGTCGGGAAAGTAGCGACATAAGCATTGCGAATCGAATCCTCCTGCATCATTCTCCGGTCATTCTCCGCCCGCTGCTCTGGCGTTACTTCCGGTAAAATAGGATTCTCAACAGGAGGAACGATATCAATATCCTCTTCAAATATATCTCCTTCCTTCTTATCAAGTGTCAATGTCAATTCCGGTTGCTTGCTGAAGGATAGCTTGGAAAAGCCGAATGTCCCTTTATCGGAAGCCCATACCAACATATCTCCCTTACCGGCCGTTAATGACACTTGACCACTGGCATCAGTATATTTAGTAGCCACTGTATAGAACTCCGCATAGTTATATACTTTAAACTCCACTCTTGCTCCGGTGACAGGTTGTCCATTCCTATCTTTCACCGTTACCAACGCTTTTGCGATTGGAGCATAATTCTCCGTTACATTGATTTCCGTATAATTCGGTGTCTCAAGCATGATCTCTTCCGGACCGTTGTAACGTCCGAAAACCTTGGTATGCATCAACATTCCCCGACTAGCAGGGGAATTAAACCATCCCAAGTTCAAAACCGGTTCCGGTTCACAGGCTCCGAAGAAATACCAATGTCCATCCGCCCATGCTTCCACCCAAGCATGATTGTCATCCGTATGCGCCCAGCGGGGCGTATACACTTGCCGTGCCGGAATACCGACCGCCCGGAGCGCAGCCACCGTAAAGGTAGACTCTTCGCCACAACGCCCATACGCTGTTTTGACGGATGCCAATGGTGAGCTGGTACGCGCGTCACTCGGACGATAGACTACTTTCTCGTGACACCAGTGGTTCACCTCCAATATCGCGTCTTTCATCGGCAGTCCCTTCACCCTGTCTTTTAGTTCATCATAAAACACACGGCGGGAATCATCCAGATTCTCGTTATTCACCCGGATCGGCAGAACAAAATGACGGAACACTTCATCGGGAATCTCTTTGCCCCAAGGCATCTCGTCACGTGTCTGCTTCGACAGCCGGACATTCTCCAAGTAATAATCTCCCGGATAGTCCGTCACATCCCCTATCGGCATATAAGCGTAGAGAAACATCAATGCTTCGCGCTCGTAGACTGACAAAATAGAATCGGCAAAGATTGCAAATAAATCTCCGTGAGGAAGTGCCTGTTTTTTCTGCTCAAAGTCTTGAGCTACTTGATTCCGGTAGGATTCTTCTTTGAGGAAGTGAGCATTGTTACAAGCAAACAGTACAATCGACAAAATCAGGACGCACAAAAGATGGGTGAATGTTTTCATATAAGTGTTTGGTTTATTCTATTAATAAGGTTGCTGACTGACAAAAATAGAAGAATATTTTCTGAATACCTAGATAAGTACATAAAAATGTGATAGATAAGAATAATATTGTCATTGATGGGAAAATCCGGGAATTTTGTAACAGGTTTGTAATATAGACCGTGTTCGAACCCTTATAAAAAGAAAATTCAAAAGAAAAAGAAGATTTTTATGTTTTACAGCATATAATTCGAAAACAATTTGTATCTTTGCAGTGTTATTAGAGAAAACAAGATGTAAAACCGCTCTTCAAAACGTGGAGGGCAAAAAAAGAGGAAACAAATTATGAAAAAGAATGCAAATGAAAAAATTATGATGTTACAGTACCGTATTAAACGCTATCAAGCAATGGGAAATGGTGCCATGTGCCAAACATTAAACGGTAAACTTCAAAAACTGCTGTCACAGCAGGTTGCCATGTAAATAAACACACTAATTATAATAAATAGAGCGAGGAACTTTCGAGTATCCTCGCTTTTTTTATACATTTGCAGAAGAAAGATAATAAAACACATTATGAAAAAGCTATTTATGTCGGTTGCGCTCCTCATATTGGTCGTAACCTCTTTTGCACAAACACCTGGTTATGAGTTCACAACCGTTGTATCTCACCAAGCAACGCCTGTCAAAGATCAGGGTTCCACAGGAACCTGTTGGTGCTTTGCCACCGCTTCTTTCATGGAGTCGGAACTGCTCCGAATGGGAAAAGGAGAATATGATCTCTCGGAAATGTTTATCGTCCGCCAAAAGTACATGAATCAGATGGAGGACAATTATCTCCGTCGTGGTAAAGGAAGTATCGGTGAAGGAAGTTTGGCACACACTTTCAAAAACGCTTATAAGAAAGCGGGAATCGTTCCGGAAGAAGTGTACACCGGATTGCCGGGCGATAAGAAAGACCACAATCACGGAGCATTGTCACGCTACCTCAAAGCATTGGTAGACGCAAATATTGAATCTAAAAAGCGTACTCCGCAATTTGATGCGCTTATTAATAATCTGTTCGATATTTATCTGGGTAAAGTTCCCGAAAAGTTCACTTATAAAGGAAAAGAATATACTCCTCAATCTTTCACAGAAAGTCTGGGATTGAATATGGATGATTACGTTGAACTGACTAGTTTCACTCACAAGCCTTATTATGAGACATTCTCACCTGAAGTTCCCGACAACTGGGAAAACCAGCCGATGTATAATCTTCCGTTGGACGAACTGATCGAGGCTATCGACTATGCACTGAACAAAGGATATACCGTATGTTGGGATGGTGACGTTAGCGAACAGGGTTTCTCTTTCAAGAACGGAATCGCCATCAATCCGCAAGTGGAGGATGTGAAAGATTACTCGACTACCGACCGTGCCCGTTTTGAGAAAATGCCTAAATACGAACGAATGGACGAAGTGTTCAAGTTTGAACATCCTTATCCGGAAATCAACGTAACACCGGAAATCCGTCAGGATGGTTACGAGAAGTTTGTGACAACTGACGACCACCTGATGCACATCACCGGTATTGTAAAAGATCAGAATGGTACTAAATATTATATCACCAAGAATTCCTGGGGAGCGGATAGCAACAAATCCGGAGGTTATCTGAATATGTCTGAAAGCTATGTACGTGCTAAAACAATCTGTGTGATGGTACACAAAGATTCTCTGCCTAAGGAACTGAAGAAGAAACTCGGTATTCAATAAATCGCATGAAATCAGCCCCGAAGGGAGATTGACTGTTTCATACATTTATTTATTCGGAACTCTCCATTATATTCATATAACAAAAAAAATAGGGCAACGAAGTATCACTACTTCACTGCCCTATTTTTTTGTTAACCTACTATATTAAATCCTTTGCTCTTTATTTCTTTTTCAATGTCACGTCGCTGATTTCTACAACGCCGCCTTTGTTCTGGGAAAGAATAGCCACATAACAATCTTTCAGAATAGCAGCATCATCGTCTGTATCAGACACTTCCAAGTTAGCATTTGCTTTCTTGCTGCTAATAGCATTTACCACTTGCCCCATATCATAATAAACCACTACTTTAGTCCATTTACCGGCATCTTTAATTTTAAAATTGTACTGTGCGCCCGAAGCATTTGGTTGAGCATCCGCGTCATAGTCTCTACGCATGAAGAAAGTAGTATTGTACTTGCCACTATCGTTCTTTTCCTCATTGGTCTGCTTGATGTATACACTGACCGGAGTTCCTGCTTCTTTAGCTTTTGCATAGAAAGTAAGAACATAGATACCTTTGTCCAAACCATCGGTAATACGTTGTCCCAGGAAAGCTTTATACCAAGAGAGATTCTTTTCGGCACCGGAGTTATCCAATTTCATTGCATTCGGATATTTGGCATCTCCTGTTTCTTCCCAGGCAATAGTAGTTACGCCGTCAGCTTCATTATTCATGATAAACCACTCTCCTGCGGTAGCTTTGTTGGCATTAGTCACTTTAGTCTTCACTTCAGTGGCGAATTTTTCGTTTTTTATCAGGTTCTGCGCACTTACGCTTACTCCTGCTAGGACCAAAAGGCCGGCAAATAACACTTTTTTCATCTTACTGTGATTTAATTGTTTATACTTTATTTTTTCTAGCTTTAAAAATCTATTTCATCCTACTTCACTTGTTGAATAACAAATCCATATTTACCAGTCACTTTCTTTTCTTCAGTCTTTAGTGTGATGCGGTAAATCTCTTTGCCCCATACGTTAGACAGGCGCGGATCATCCAGTTTGATTGTTTCCAGTTCGGCTTTAAACTGCGACGGATAGTTCATTTCTACCTTTTGTCCCTTTACTTCGATGCGGATTTTTCCGGCTGACGGGAAAGTCACATTGCCCCAAGTTAAAAAGTTCATTTGATTAGGAGCAATAGCCTCATCCAACGTATAAATATCACCAATAATAAGTTTTTTATCATCAAGAGCATAAGAGCGAACCCAGCTTTTCACTTTCGCTTCTGCCGGATAAGCAGTAGCTATATCCGTAGAGAACATCCGCTTCTTCTCATTGCAAACGGTATTGGTAGCTTTATACTCCTGCCCGAATTTCTGCGGTACTCCGTTAATCATCGGCAAGTTATGATAGTTGCTCTGCATGGTCCAGATGGTATAGCGGTCTTTACCGAACGTCTGTTTGGTATATGTACCTACACCGGCATCAATAATCACAGGAATTGTATTTACGTATAAAGAAAAGGTTCCTACATCGTTGTGGTTATGGCTTTCGTTATTAAATCCGCCTTTAGCGGCAACAAACATACCGTTCTTGTTCTTCATATAACAGAATTCCGTTTCGGGATACCAGGTTACATCCGGCATATCATGTTTCGGAGTTGCTTTTGCCAGCTCATTACAGCAAAGTAGAGATTGAAGCGAACGAAAAGCATCGTTGCCCATGGTAGCATACGGTTTTCTTCCATTCAACAAGTATGCGGCAAAGTGCATCATTTCATCGCTGTTTACAGCTTTACCGAAGCGATAGATTAACAAAGGATCGCCCCCGCCTTGTGCCGATGCATCAGCAAAATTCACCACCCAGCCATTGCCCACGTATGAGCGGGACATATATTCTCCCATCCGGCGAATCATCGGTTCATTGAACAGAGACAGTTTACCGCCTGTGCCATCAGAGAGTATCTGCAAATAGTCATAGAGCTTTCCGGCGGCATGTCCCCAGTAAGAGGTTCCCTCCTCACAGGCACCATCGGATTTCACGAAGTTGATAAACTTATCGACTGACTGCATGGAACGATAAACAGCTTTCGCCAACTTATCCTTATTGTTCTCCATCAGTAAGAAACATTGCAGGGCATTGGAGTTACACCAGGGATTCCAGTTATTGATGATTTCTCCCGGTTTCCAGTTAAAAGCCATCCACCACATTTCGTCGTCGTTCATATACGGATCGAGAATACGTTCTTTGATTGCTTTACGCATTTGCAAGGATACCACAGGATTGATTTTGTCAAATGGTTTACGGAAGAAATAGTGTACCCAGGCCATTAAAGCTCCGTATCCGCCTGAACCGAGGTCGATAATCTGTTCGCGGAAGTCGGGAAGTGAACGTTTGCTGCTCTGGCGGGGCAAGTGTGCGGATAGAACCCATGAATTCATTTCGCAGCTCATATATGCTCCGTTCAGTAATTGGTCGATAAAACGTCCTTTCCCTTCGGCCAGTTCGGCGAGCATCAAGGCGTTAAGTGCCTGGCGGTTGGCGTCATAAGGAACTTCCATTATTTTACGGTTACCGCTACGTTCGTATTCCAGATAAGCGGTGGCAGGTATCAGTTGCCATTTATAGTCGAGGAGTTTTTCACCGGCTTCGATGAGGCGTTGCTTATTGGGGCCCATCAAAGAATCCCAGGCGGCACGATCTGTATAAGCAGGATAAGGCATCCATGCTTGTTTCATTACCAACACGTTTTTTAACGTAGTTTCGTCTGCCGCTTTTTGCAGCATATTGCGTTCGGTGTAAGCGTTTGCCTTGAAAGAAAAACTTCCTAAAGCTGCTAGTAAAAGAACACAAAATAAATGTTTCATTCGATTCATGGTATTTTCATTCATTTAAGTATTGCAAAGATAACGTATCTGATAAAAAATGAGGTGAGTAAATCATACGAACCTGATGACAAAAAAGTACATACTTCAAAAATAGTACTCTTAATTGCTATATTTTAGGCTTTTAAGTCATTATAAAAGCAATTTAAGTCATTGTAGAAACAATTTAAGTCACTATAAAAACAATTTAAGTCACACGGAAACCGGGTTTTCATTTCGGAAAAACAAAGATGCAGTTTTAGAAAACAGAGGCTTCCTTTGGAGAAAATAGAGGTTCTATTTATTCCAAACAGAGGCTCTGTTTAGGTCAAATAAAGGCTCTATTTTATTTCAAATAGAGTATCTGTTTTACTTCAGACAAAGTATCTGTTTGAATATTCAATCCTCTTTCTTTTTTCATTCTTTGATTCTCTTCTTTTTCATCCCCTATTCTTTCCTCTTCATTCCTCTATTTCTTCCTCTTCGCCTTCAATCCCAATCGCTAAATTCAAAGCTCAACTGTTCCCAAACACCGTGTTGTTCATCGGCTTCCTCTTTTGGATTGGAGACGGAAAGACCGATGAGCCGGATTGGATGTTGCTCAAATTCGACACTTTTAAGCAATTCTTTTGCAAGTGGGAGTACCCGGTCTAAGGTGGTGAGTTCCTGCGATTGAGTAAGGCTTCGGGTTATCTGGCTAAAATCATGAAACTTGATTTTCAGGGTAAGCGTGTTACCTTTGAAGTCTTTTCGCTGAAGACGTTCAATCAGCTCTACTGCTACATGGTATAGTTCGATAATGACCGATGAACGGGCTGAAATATCACGTTCCAATGTACGTTCGCAGCCAATGGATTTACGGATACGAATTGCTTCGACAGGGCGTTCGTCAATTCCTCGTGAGCACTCATAATACAGTGCGCCGGCTTTCCCGAAATGGGCTGTCAGCATTTCAAGAGAGCATTTCCGTAGTTGAAGTCCATTGTGGATGCCAAGTAGATGCATCTTCTTTGCAGTCACCGGCCCCACTCCCCAAAAAGATTCGATAGGAAGACGGGCGATAAAATCAAGGGCCTGTTCCGGATGAATGGTACATAAGCCATCCGGTTTGCGATAGTCCGAAGCTATTTTAGCCAGAAACTTATTATAAGAAACTCCAGCAGACGCAACAAGGTTGAGCTGCTCCCGAATCTTCTGCTTTATTTCCTTTGCTATATCCACAGCCAGGGAAATATCTTTTTTATTTTCTGTGACATCCAGAAAAGCTTCATCCAGAGACAGAGGTTCGATGATATCCGTATATTCGTGGAAAATCTCATGTATCTGACGGGAAACGGATTTATAAACATCCATCCTGCCAGGTACAAAAATGAGTTGGGGACAAAGACGTTTCGCCTTTTGCGAAGCCATGGCAGAACGGACACCGTAACGCCGGGCTTCATAACTGGCAGCAGCCACAACTCCCCTCTCTTCAGCATGACCTACCGCTAAAGGCTTGCCACGAAGTTCTGGATTATCACGCTGTTCTACAGAGGCATAGAAGGCATCCATGTCGATATGTATAATCTTTCTCTGCGTCATTGTTTAGGATTAGCAGAGCAAACTTACTATAAATTCCCGAATAAATCCTGCTTATCGGTTCAAGAAATAATATGCTTATGATTTTTATAGATATAAGTCAAAAAAACATTCAATATCTTGTCAAAGACAGTTCTTATTATATTATATTTGCATATCGTCTATTCAAAATATAGAGGTAGTTAATAAGTTTGTGCCACCATACAACTCTTTAAGATTATGAAAAACACATTATTTTGCTTATTCATATTTTGCAGTGTTTCCACATTCGCTCAAAATGGAATCACTTTTAAGGTCGAAAAGCTTTCAAAGCCTGAAGAATTACTTCATCTACACTCCCCGAATGAAATTTACGAAAGTCTTATATTATCAGATATGGACATAGAGCCTTATGAGATAGAAGAGAAGAATATCAAGGTTCCTTATCATATCATTGCAAAGAGCGAATCTCCCGACAGTCTCGTTTCTTTTGGCCCTAATTCTTTTTTCAATGGTATGTATCAGGCTTATGCGGATCACAGGCCATTCGTATTGTCTCCGGACATGATTTGGCTATTAATCAGCCAGGGATTTGCACGGCATATCAATGCCAATCAGGAATCTATGAGAAATGAACTTGTTGATTTCTCCGGCAAACTATCCTTAATTGTAAGAGAAGACAAAAAGCTGGAAGACCCTACTCTTTCGTGGGAGAAAATCTTTCCGCAATTTACAGAACAAATATCCCAATACGCCGGTAAGCATCTGACCGAACTGCTCACCTGCAATTTTTCAACGACTACCTCTTTAGAGAAAGTTGCTTCCGAAATAACAATCATGGAAGCTGTAAAACCTTACTTTGAGTTTATCATCATACGCATTGTCTGTGGAATACCTGAAATAACTCTCGAAGGAACACCGGAGGACTGGGAAAAACTACTGCACAAAGCCAGAGGGTTGAAAGAATACAAACTCGATTGGTGGATTTCAGAACTGGAACCTCTTTTGGAAGAATTTGTCAAAGCATCTAAAGGAGAAGTCAATAAGGACTTTTGGCGCAACATGTTTAAATATCATTCACAGAAACGATACGGAGCCCCAAACATTATTGATGGATGGATCGTGAAGTTTTTCCCTTATGATAAGGAAGGGAAAAGAAATAATCTGAAACAGCTGGAAGGCAAAAATTGTCTCCCTGATGAGATAGTGAAGGTAGATGTAAAGTATCAGGAAGTATATGGCGACGCTATCAAAGAAACTCCATTAGAATTTTGGGCAGGTTTCATTGGATTAGAGCAAAACAGCAAGACTTTTGCTCTGCGACCGCAAATTGGTTGGATGGTCAGGAAGAAAGACGTTAATAAGGAGGGATTAAAAAGTAAATTAAGTGCTGATGCTCAAAAGGATGGTTGGGGAAGCGGCATCAATATCAGAGTAAAAGAATTTCCGGCTGTACTGTTGGAGCTCAAAGAAATAAAAAGGTTGGATATCCAATTTATCGATACAATCAATATACCGGACGAAATATCAAAGATAAAAATCGGATCGTTGAGTTTATATGGAAAGATTACTAAAGAAGGGATAGAACGTATCAAAAGATTATTACCTGACACAGATATAAAAATAAATGGTTCGCGAGGTGGGAGTGCTTCATTTATGACTCCATAATAAAAAGAGGCTATCCAAAAGCCATAAGTCAGATTTCAAAGGCTATCAAGATGCACTATCCCGAAAAGAAAGGATATTCAGCGAGAAGCCTTACCTATATGTGTCAGTTTGCCCGAACATACCCACTAGAGATATTACAAAGAATGCTTTCTTGTGACAAGGTATTGGGAACGCCAACAATCCCCAATATGCTATCCTTGACTGATGAACTGAACTGTTTACCAATTACGCAAGAACCTCTTGCGCAATTTCAGACAAATATATTTCAATCAAAAGAATTTACGCAAGAGCCTCTTGCGCAAATTCAAAAGATAGACAAGACAATCTCCGCAATGCTGCAAACATCCATTGATGATATTGAAAAGGATTTTGTTTGTTCCCCCATTTCAAAAATAAACTGGACCAGTCATGTGATACTATTGGATAGCTCATTACCCTTAGGAAACAAATATTGGTACATGAAACAGTCCGTTGAAAACGGATGGAGCAGCAACGTATTAAAGATACAGATTGAGACTAATCTGTTCAAACGGCAGATAGAAACACAGAAAGTCAACAATTTCACAAAGACCTTGCCCGCCCCTCAAAGTGACTTAGCCAACTATTTGCTGAAAGACCCGTATATATTCGATGTAGCAGGTACAAAAGAACTGGCAGATGAAAGAGATATTGAAAAACAGCTTGTAGAACACGTCACAAGGTATCTATTGGAAATGGGGAACGGCTTCGCCTTTGTAGCCAAACAGAAACATTTCCAAGTCGGGGATAGCGATTTTTATGCAGACCTTATCCTATACTCCATAAAACTCCACGCCTATATAGTCGTAGAATTAAAGGCTACTCCATTCAAGCCAGAATATGCAGGGCAATTGAATTTCTACATTAACATCGTAGACGACCAGTTGAGAGGTGAAAACGACAACAAGACAATAGGATTGTTGCTCTGCAAAGGCAAGGATGAAGTAGTAGCACAATATGCCTTGACGGGCTATGCACAGCCCATAGGAGTAAGCGACTACCAGCTAAGCAAAGCCATTCCCGAAAATCTGAAATCCGCCTTGCCAAGTATCGAGGAAGTGGAGGAAGAATTATCACAGCTACTCGATAACAAGAAAGACGAAAAGTAATCCGATCAGTCCCGTTTGGACAGTCTTGACATTTAAGCCGTCTGCCACCTATACAACGACCGATTCGACCCGAGCATTGACGAACAGATGAATATCACAGAAAATAGAAATATTAAATAAAACAAAAACACCCCGCTTTACATTCTAATAATGTAAAGCGGGGTGCAAATCTCATAAATTACTTAAAATCAGCATTTATTGTGGACCTGGAGGGAATCGAACCCTCGTCCAAACGAGGAAATCATAAGCTTTCTACATGCTTATCTTTGCCTAAATTTTCGTGCAGGAACAGAACCAAAGCCATCAATTCCTGCCTTATCCTCTAAAGTTTCATCAAAAGTGCGAGGCCGCCTTTGACTATCCCCGATGTAACTGCACCACTGAACCGGAATGCTTCGGAGCAACAGCTTCCGAGTGATGTCTCGTCCTGGCACCTAGTGCCTGGATTAAGCTAATCTACTGTGATTCGATTAAGCAGCAAGAGCGTAATTAGTTTCGCCAGATAAAATTTTGATAACTGATATTTAAGTGGAAATTACCGACCCACTGCATGCTTACCTACCATTTCTGCCCGCTGTCAAATCCAGTCAAGCCCAAATTTTTATTCGTACAGAATAGCGATTGTTTAGAACGCTTTCCAAGAGTGCAAAGATAGGAAATGTTTTCTAATTTACGAGAAGACGTTAGCAAATATTATATCAAAGCACTATCTTTACGGAGCTATTTTATATTTAAGATGAAAAAGTATCATGAAAAATCAACCAATAATAAGCTACTTATGATTAAGACATATCTATCTAAAACATCTATATTCAAAGCATTTGCCGCTGTTTGCATATTCGGAATCAGTATCAGTGGCTGTACTTCTAAAAAAAAGACTCCTATGGAAACAACCGGTACAACGGAAAACGAACTAACCATGTTGGTGGGTACTTACACATCAGGAACCAGTAAAGGGATATATAGCTACCGCTTCAACGAAGAAAACGGGACTTCCACTCCCTTAAGTGAAGCGGAAATTGAAAATCCTTCTTATCTTGTTCCATCTGCCGACGGAAAATTCGTCTATGCAGTCAGTGAATTCAATAATACGCAAGCTGCCGCCAATGCATTTGCCTTCAATAAAGAAAAAGGTACTTTGCAACTATTAAATTCACAGCAAACGGGAGGTGAAGATCCCTGCTATATCATCGCCAGTGGAAATAATGTGATAACCGCCAACTACAGTGGCGGCAGCATCTCCGTTTTCCCTATCGCAAAAGATGGCTCGCTCCTACCCACTTCCGATATTATACAATTCAAAGGTACGGGAGTAGACAAGGAACGACAAGAGAAACCGCATCTGCATTGTGTCCGTATCACTCCGGATGGTAAATACTTGTTTGCCAATGACTTGTGTACAGATCAAATACATAAGTTTATCATTAACCCAGCTGCAAATGCAGAGAATAAAGAAGCATTTCTGAAAGAAGGATCGCCTGCTGCCTTTAAAATGAAAGCCGGTTCGGGTCCCCGCCATCTGACTTTCTCGCCAAACGGTCATTACGCCTATCTGATTAATGAGTTATCGGGCACAGTAATCGCTTTTGAATACAAAGACGGAGATTTAAAAGAGATCCAGACAATCGCTGCCGATACGGTAAACGCACAAGGAAGTGCTGACATTCATATCAGCCCGGATGGAAAATTCCTGTATGCCAGCAATCGTTTGAAAGCAGATGGTATTGCCATATTCAATATCCACCCGGATAACGGAATGTTGTCAAAAGCAGGCTACCAACTGACAGGGATTCATCCACGCAATTTCATCATCACGCCTAATGGCAAATACTTGTTGGTTGCTTGCAGAGATAGCAATGTGATACAAGTTTATGAAAGAGATGCAGATACAGGACTATTAACAAATGTACAGCAAGATATTAAAGTAGACAAGCCGGTCTGCATAAAATTTGTGCCATAATTTGTCATAATCTCCCGGCTATTCATCAACTACTGATAGCCCTTTACTTTTTATTTTGAGCAATCCGATTGTCAGGAATTTGAGTCTTCACAACGATTTTACTCCCGTTCTTGGTACACTTGATACATTCTTTCCGCAATGTTCTCTCTTTTAAGTCAAAAATGAGATTCGGATTAAAATGTTGCCCGTTAATACGGGTTTCGAAGTGTACATGTTCGGTAGTGGCACGACCGGTACGTCCTGTCAGCCCGATAGGTTGTCCGGCTTTTACAACATCACCAGTTTTAACCAGATTCTTGAAATTGTGGCTATAAAATGTTTCTAATCCGTTAGCGTGACGGATTACAACGATATTTCCGTAGGCATAATAGGGTTTCGACATACGCACCACTCCATCAAAAGCAGCACGAATCGTATCTTTTGCACAGGTCTTAATGTCTGTTCCCGAATGTCCTCCGCGAGTTCCATAGGCAGAGATTACTTTTCCTCCGGGTAATGGAAAAGCATATTCGTGGTCTTTCAGAGAATCCAAATGCAGATAGATATGATTGCTTTTAGCAAATAATCCGGGAGTAGCTACCCGTACATCAGCCATTTCGCGGGCAGAGAAGGAAGGTTTATCCTGCCCGTCAGCAGTCAGTGGCAATAATAATAAAACTGTCAGTAAGATAAGTATGTTTTTCATGTCTTTTTTCTTAGAGCACTCATTCTAATTATTCGAAGAATACGATTTCGCCTCCATCCGATTCTGTATAGTTTCTTAATAAGGTCTGTATCATTTCAGCAGCTTCTCGCAAACCTTCTTTTCCGTTATAACCGTTGACTATGGCTAGGATATGAGTAGTTTCGAGGTCCATCTTCGTACGTTCATGGTCGCTTGTCGGGGTTCCGATTCCGCCGAAAGAATCACGATATACAGGTAATCCTTCGATATTCAATACACCGCGTCCGATACCTTCAAACGGTTCTCCTGCTTTGCCGATACCGAGTTCAAGATGCGTACCTTGTATTTTGTCCGCGTCAAAACCACCGATCGAATGTCCTGTGCGAAGAGACACTAAATTAATAAGGTCTACCAACGTATCAATCTGATATAAAGGAATTCCACGCATCAGGCGGCGGCGTAGAGCTTCGGCTGACGGGCGGTAACGTCCGGGGTCTTTGCCACAACGTTTATAAGCCTCACGGGTAGCAAAGATAACGGGTTGATGTTTGATGTCTTCCATCTGTGTTGTGGAAGTCAGTTGCCTAGTAAAAGCGTCGATTTCCTGCCAAAGCCCTTCGTTGTAAGCAGTATTCTTCACCGCAGCATACACGGCGGCTCCGGCAAAAACCGGGCATGCGTCTTTTATTTCTTTAGATACTTTTATTTCAAACATAACTTATCATAAACCAATCATCAGCGTCCTGCGATTACGGACGCTAATTATTACTTTCTAATCATTATTCCCGACAATGTACGACCGGAATCTATTCCCAGTCTACGTGCAGAGAAGAATTCATCATGATGAATATAGGTACAGATTCCGGCCACTTCTATCTGTTCTGCAGGCACTCCGAGATTCAGTAATTCAATCCGGTTGGCTTCCCACAAATCAATATGATATTTGCCCGTCTCCTTCTTCTTCATAGAAATAAGAGACATATCGAAGCCGCTTTCTTCAAAAGCATCATACACCTCATCACCTACTTCAAATGATTCGAGCGAAATGCTCGGCCCGATGCAAGCTATCACATCTTCGCCTTGCGTCCCGAACATCTTATTCAAGTGGTCCATCACATTACTGACAATATGCTTCACTGTTCCTTTCCATCCGGCATGAACGGCAGCCACAACGTGTTGTTTTTTGTCGTACAGCAATACAGGAACACAATCCGCCGTCGTGACACAAACGCAATATCCCGGCACATTAGTTATCAAGGCATCCATTCCTCGCAGAAGTAGCCGTCTCATTTCCAATGATTCTTTAAAAAATGATTCATTGATAATCAGACTGGCACAGCCATGATTCTGTTCAGGAATAAATAATTCCTTTATCTGATGATTCATGCACTGAAACAACCAGCTCTGATTGCGATTGACATTCATACATGAGTCGTTGGTATAAGGCGAACAGTTGAAAGAGCCGTAAGCTCCGGTGCTTATACCTTCGTGACGCGTAGTTACAAAATGAGCTACTTCGGGATATGCCTCCAGTGACTTATATCCCTTCAACTCGTTATGTTTTGTAAGTGAAATCATTTTTCTTCCCAATCTTCTTCTTCGTATTCATAATCGATATCATCGTCATCGTCGACATCTTCCTCATATTCATAAACGATGTCTTCATCTTCGCCCATGTCTTTGAGTTCCTGTTGCAGACGGGTCACGTCTTTCGGACGGTGAACGATGTCCTCTATCTTATTGCTTTCCTTGTTCAGTTCTTCCCAAAGGATGTCTTTCAACACCGAGATGCCCAAACCGGAAACAGAAGATATGAATACATGTGGAATGCCTTCCGGCAATGTAGGTTCAATCTCGTCCATCAACTCCTGATCGAGCATATCACTCTTGGTGACAGCCAACACACGTTGCTTGTCCAACATTTCAGGATTGAAGGTACGCAGTTCGTTCAGCAAGACTTCGTATTCTTTACGAATGTCGTCGCTGTCTGCCGGAACCATAAACAGCAGTAATGAATTACGCTCGATATGACGCAAGAAACGCAGTCCCAAACCTTTCCCCTGGCTGGCACCTTCGATAATACCCGGTATGTCCGCCATCACAAAGGATTTTCCACCGTGATAGGAAACGATGCCCAAGTTGGGTTCGAGCGTAGTAAACGGGTAATCGGCAATTTTCGGTTTGGCAGCCGAAATGGAAGAAAGCAAAGTTGACTTTCCCGCATTCGGGAAACCTACCAGACCGACATCGGCAAGCAGTTTCAGCTCCATGATAACGGTCATTTCCTGCATCGGCTCTCCCGGCTGCGCAAAACGCGGAGCCTGACGGGTGGCCGTCTTGAAATGCCAGTTACCCTGACCGCCGCGACCGCCTTTGAGCAAGACCACTTCCTGTCCGTCTTCTGTTACGTCACAAAGATACTCCCCTGTCTCGGCATTATAAACTACCGTTCCGCAGGGTACTTCTATTATTTTATCCGCACCGTCTTTTCCGAAACTACGTCCTTTGCTCCCCGATTCACCATGACCGGCCATTGCATGACGGTCATACTTCAAGTGCAGCAATGTCCAGTAATTACGGTTACCGCGCAAGATGATATGACCTCCTCTTCCACCATCGCCCCCGTCGGGACCTCCGTTAGGACAATATTTCTCGCGCCTCATGTGCGTAGAGCCTCTTCCGCCCTTACCCGAGCGACAGTATATCTTTACGTAATCAACAAAATTCGACTCAGCCATATTTTTTTAAAGAGTTAAAGTAGTCAGTAGTTAGAGCAGTTAATTAGAACACTCCGGCTACTGACTTATTTATTTATAATATTGTATTATTACAATTTATCTACTGCTTCGCAGATTTCAGCGAAGATACCTTCCATAGTACCCAAGCCGTTGATGTGTTGGTATTTCTTTTCGTTCTTGTACCAGTCGATCAGTGGAGCAGTCTGTGAATGATATACATGCAGACGTTTCTTGATTGTTTCTTCGTTATCATCAGCACGACCGGAATCCTTGCCACGTTTAATGAGACGTACCATCAGTTCTTCTTCCGGAACATCCAAGTCAACCATTACAGAAACGTCCTGTCCTCTTTCTGCCAACATTTTCTTTAATGCTTCTGCTTGTGCAATTGTTCTTGGGAAACCGTCGAAAATTACCCCTTTGCTATCTTTGAAGCTGTCGAATACGCTTGCCAGAATATCAATCATTAATTCATCAGGAATCAATTGACCTTGGTCGATATAACCTTTAGCTGTTTTACCCAGTTCTGTGCCATTCTTGATTTCAGCACGCAATACATCTCCTGTCGAGATGTGATTGATTCCATACTTTTCTACGATACGTTCGCTCTGTGTTCCTTTTCCTGAACCCGGAGCACCGAAAATTACGATGTTCAACATTTTGTTATTTACAATTTAACGATTTACTATTTACCATTTAAACTGGTACCTATTTAATATTAATCTACTACTGTATAAATATCGGGATAATTACGTCCGAAACCATCATAATCCAGTCCGTAACCTACGATAAAGTCGTTCGGGATTTCCATCGCTACATATTCAATGTTGAGGTTTACCTTGAGCTTTTCAGGTTTCACCAACAGAGAAGCGATATGAATAGCTTCGGGATTGCGTGTACCTAATGTTTCGAGCAGTCGCTGCATCGTCAGTCCTGTGTCTACGATATCTTCTACGATCACAATGGTACGTCCGGCAATGTCTTCATTCAGGCCGATTACCTCTTTAATCACTCCGGTGGAAGTGATGCCCTGATAAGACGCCAACTTCACAAATGAGATTTCACAAGGGATGGTGATGTGCTTCAGTAAATCAGCAGTAAACATGAACGAACCGTTCAACACACTAAGGAAAAGCGGATTCTTACCTGCCAAATCGCGGTTGATTTCGTTCGCTACGCGAATCACTTCTTTCTGAATTTCTTGTTCCTTAATGGAAACGGTAAACAATTTGTCTTTTATCTGAATGGTATCCATAACCGGTAATTTAAAAATAACCTTGCAAAAATACGATTTTTTATTCTACCCCGTGCATCATCTTCTGTAATTTCTTCGAGAGAAGGAACAGAATCAACGAAGCAACACCGGACATTACGACGAATACCATAAAGAAATCATACATGGTAGCAATCTGATAACCAAAGATTGACTTCACTTTTCCGGCTTCCGGATAGAGTCCGCTCAACATTCCCGCAAATTTATTGGCTGTGGCAGTAGACAGATACCAGATTCCCATCATCAGGGAAGCGAAACGCAGCGGACTCAATTTATTTACCATTGAAAGTCCGATAGGCGACAAAGCTATTTCACCCATGGTATGAATAAAGTAAAGTCCTGTCAGCCAAATCATGCTCACTTTCACTCCGGGAACTGCATCTTTCACTCCGAAACAGATGAAAAGATAACCTAAAGAAAGGAGTAACAGACCAATCGCTTGTTTGGTAGGAGAAGCAGGTTCCATCTTTCGCTTGTTCAGGAACCCCCATACACCCGGCATGATATATGCCAGGACAACTACAAACAGTGGATTGAAGGATTGAAACCATGAAGCCGGCATTTCCCAACCGAATATGTCACGATTCGTCTGTTCGGATGCGAAGAGAGTTAAAGAAGCTCCCGCCTGTTCGTAGGCTGCCCAGAAGAAGATGACAAAGAAGGCTACTATATAGATAACGAAAATACGGCTGCGTTCTATTTTTGTCAATGAACCGTCTAACAGGATCAGAACAGGGAAAACAATGCAGGCGGTAAAAATGCCGATACTCACCCAATCGCCTTCAAATGCATAGTTAAAGAAGGCTATTAAAGCAATGGTAAGAATTGTGATTACAAGGGTATTACGTACTTTGGTACGTTTGTCCATCTTCGGGTGTGAGATATGGTCGGCCTTGTCTTCTTTCTTTTCACGTTTAGCATCGGGGATAATACCAATCGGTTCTCCGGAAGGAGAAAAAAGATATTTATTCTTTTGAGTCTCGAAAAGAACAACGGTGAACAGTGTCATGATTCCGGCTGCAAGAAATCCCCATTTAAAGTCATGCGGATCACCGGTATCACCCAGATAACCACAAATCAAAGGAGCAGCAAAAGAGCCTACATTCACTCCCATATAAAAAATGGTGTATGCAGCATCCAACCGCCTGTCTCCGGGTTCGTAGAGCTGACCTACCAGAGAAGAGACAGTGGGTTTGAAGCAACCATTGCCTAGAATCAGGAAGCCGAGTCCACCATACATCATCCAGTGGGCAAGGTTCGTATTATCTAAAGTGGAGGCACTCATAAACATCAGGAATTGTCCGACTGCCATCATTACCGCTCCCCAAAACACGGAACGACGGATTCCCCAATATTTATCGGCAATGTATCCGCCAATCAACGGGGTTAAATAAACTAGTCCGGTATAGCTGCCGTAGATGGATGCTGCCGCTTCTTTGTCAAACAATAATGCCTGCGTCAGGAAAAGAATAAAGATCGCACGCATACCGTAGTAACTGAAACGTTCTGCCGTGCTTGTCGCGAAAATCAGATAAAGGCCTTTCGGATGCCCTTTCAATGCACTCATGAATTTATGTGTTTAGTAGTTTATGGGGTGCAAAGGTACAGAAAAAGTAGATTAGATGCTTCTCTTATCAAACAGAATAATAGGGGGAATAGTAAAAACGAGCATAAAAATCCTACTGATCCACTTCATTACTTTTTTAGCAGTGTAAATAATAAAGTGGAGATCCATCTTAAATGTAGGTTAGCTACCACCTTAGCCAAAAGTAAATTCGACATTTTCGATACTGGCAAAAAGCATTCCTTCTCTTTTCCTCAAAAAGATTTTGTCTTCTCGGGCCAGCCAACCAATAGCGAGAGCTACGTCTTCAAACGTCAAACTTAATTCACGGCACAAATCGAACATTGAAAGTTCACCTTTTTCATTTAAGATGCGCCATACTTTCCCGGCATTCAAGCCAATTTTTGTCTTTTCCATCATGCAAACTTTAGAAGATTAAACAATCCGTTATTTAGATTTTAATTCATTTTCATTGTGAGCACTGGAAAATGATGTGATGCACATTATCTATCTCCAAAGATAACATTTTTATCGGAAACGGCAAATAATCAAAGGCTTAATAAGGGGAACCGCATTAAAAATTTGTTTAAGAAGGTATGGCGATAAACTAAACACAATTTTCATCCGCGCCTCTACAGAAAAAGATTTTTCATTTTCATTTCTCATAGTGTAGTGTACCGGAAGCTGACATTGAATAAATAGAACTATGTATTCCTTTTGCTTGCTTCCATACACAGTGTCTTAGTCCCACATATTGTGGGAAAAGATTCCCTAAGGCTTGGGAAAGTATTCCCTTATTTTATGGGAAAGTTTTCCTTCAATATATGAGAATACTTTCCCACAATATATGGGACAATCGAGACCAATGAGCATCTTCAAGCAAAAAGCCACTATTTTATCTAAATAGTAGCTTCATTTCCTGATAAAAATAAGGCAGGCTGAAAGAAAAAAGGAAGAACAAATGGCTTTTGACTATGAGAAATACCCTGAAATACTATGAGAATAAGGTGGCTTTTGAGCCAAAATATGGGAGAACTTATGAGAAATACCGTTTCGAAAAAGTGTTTCTCATAAGATATCTATTTGATTAGCTTTCGTTTATCGAAAAACAATGAGAATATGAGAAATGAAATGAAGAAATCTTTTTCAGGAGAAATAAAAGTAAGTTCATAATGGTGCTGCATTGAATTATTTTTTGGCGGAGTTATTCTAACACTTAATAGTTCAAAAGCAGATATTTCTCTGACCCAAAGATAGAACTAATGATGAATTAAAAGTTGCAATTATGGTTTTCTTCCCACAACAAACGGGAAAAGTCAGAAGAATCATGTACATTTGTAATCCGAAAACTAAAAGAACATCGCAATGAAAATATTTCCAAGCAGCAGTATCAAGAAATTGGACGCTTATACCATTGAGAACGAACCTATTGCATCAATCGATCTGATGGAACGTGCAGCAACCGTATTAACAAAAGCCATCACAGACAGATGGAATACGGAAACGCCGGTCACTATCTTTGCCGGACCGGGGAATAATGGCGGAGACGCTCTCGCCGTAGCCCGCATGATGGCTGAAAAAGGATATAAAATCGAGGTATTTCTCTTCAACACGAAAGGAGAACTTTCACCCGACTGCCAAACCAATAAAGAACTGGTAGAAATGATGGAAGAAGTAAAATTCCACGAAATCAGTACCCAATTCGTACCTCCCGTCCTGACGCCCGACCATCTGGTAATCGACGGATTATTCGGTTCAGGCCTGAACAAACCGTTAAGCGGCGGATTCGCTGCCGTAGTGAAATACATCAATTCCTCCCCTGCTATGGTAGTAGCCATCGACATTCCTTCCGGACTGATGGGAGAAGAAAACACATTCAACGTAAAAGCTAATATTATCCGTGCCGACGTAACTTTCAGTCTGCAACTGCCGAAGCTCGCCTTTCTTTTCGCAGAGAACACGGAATTTGTCGGAGAATGGGAAGTGCTGGACATCCAATTAAGCGAAGACGGTATTGAAGAGATGGAAACGAACTACGAAATGTTGGAAATAGAGCAAATCCGTTCACTCATCAAGCCACGCAAACAGTTTGCCCACAAGGGGAACTTCGGCCATGCACTATTGATTGCCGGTTCAAAAGGAATGGCAGGAGCCTCTGTTCTCGCTGCCCGCGCCTGCCTCCGTTCGGGAGTAGGGTTGCTGACTGTCCATGCGCCAATGTGCAACAACGACATCTTGCAAACCTCCATACCCGAAGCAATCGTAGAAACCGACATCAACGAAACCTGTTTTGCCGTACCTACCGACACGGACGACTATCAAGCAGTCGGCATCGGCCCAGGGCTGGGACGAAACGAGGAAACGGAAGCTGCTTTATTGGAGCAACTGGAACATTGCCAGACTCCTGTTGTGGTGGATGCCGACGCACTTAATATCCTCGCCAACCACCGTCATGCACTTACCCACCTGCCGAAGGGTTCCATCCTCACCCCGCATCCGAAAGAACTGGAACGTCTGACCGGCAAATGCCAGGACTCTTACGAACGTCTGATGAAGGCTTGCGAATTGGCTCGTGCCGCCCATGTTCACATTATTTTAAAAGGAGCCTACTCCGCCATTATCACCCCAGAAGGTAAATGTTTCTTCAACCCAACCGGAAATCCGGGAATGGCAACCGGAGGTAGCGGTGACGTACTGACCGGAGTAATCCTGGCACTGCTTGCCCAAGGTTACTCAACCGAAGAAGCCGCTAAAATCGGCACTTACATTCACGGATTGGCGGGCGATGTCGCTCAAAAGAAGCAAGGAATGATCGGAATGATCGCAAGCGATATTATCACCTGTCTGCCGACAGCATGGCAACTTGTAAGCGAATAAAAGTTAAGAACTTACCCTTTTTTCAATAACTTCATTAACTTTGTTTTCAAAACCAGTTAAAAAAGAACCGAATATGAAAAAGTTGATTATAGCAGCAGGACTACTAATGACAACGTCCGCCTATGCACAAACCGAAGTACTGACAGGGGTTACCCGAGGAAAAGACTATGGAGTGGTTTACAGTCTTCCCAAAACCCAAATAGAACTTGAAATAAAAGCCAACAAAGTCAACTATACTCCGGGAGAATTCAGCAAATATGCTGATCGTTACCTGCGACTGACCAACGTCTCCGCCGATCCTGAAGAGTACTGGGAACTGGCTAGCGTAAAAGTGAAATCCGTAGGTGTGCCCAACAGCGAAACTACGTATTTCGTAAAATTGAAGGATAAGACAGTAGCACCGCTTATGGAACTGACAGAGGATGGCATTGTGAAAACGATCAATGTTCCTTACAGCAATAGCAGTGTAGGCAAAAAAGCTGCTCCCGCCCCCGCAGTCCTCCAAAAGAAAGCGAATCCTCGCGAATTCCTGACCGAAGAGATTCTGATGGCTAGCTCTACCGCCAAGATGGCCGAGCTGGTGGCTAAAGAAATCTATAACATCCGCGAAAGCAAAAATGCCTTATTGCGCGGACAGGCTGACAATATGCCTTCAGACGGAGCACAGCTTAAGATTATGCTCGACAATCTGAATGCACAGGAAGAAGCCATGACGCAAATGTTCTCCGGCACCTGCAACAAAGAAGAGAGAACATTCACTGTCCGCCTTACCCCTGACAAGGAATTCAACAATGAAGTTGCTTTCCGCTTCTCGAAGAAGTTAGGTGTAGTTGCCAACAATGATTTGGCAGGAACTCCGTTTTATATCAGTCTGAAAGACCTGAAATCGGTCAAGATGCCACAGGAAGATGGTAAGAAGAAGAAAGATTTGGATGGAATCGCCTACAACGTACCCGGACAAGCTATGGTTACACTGACCGACGGTAAAAAGAAACTTTACGAAGGTGAGCTTCCTATTACCCAATTTGGTGTGATAGAATATCTGGCTCCGGTTTTGTTCAACAAGAATTCTACCATCAAAGTTTATTTTGATCCGAATACGGGAGGATTGCTCAAAGTGGACAGAGAAGAAGGGAAATAGAAAAACGAAGGAAGTGAACTTCTAAAAAACAAAGAATATGGTTGGTGAAGGACATGCATTCGACATGATACGCCGAATAAAAGAGGGACGGGAAGCTTCCCGCCTACGTCGTGAACGTGCTAACGATAAGTTGAAGCATCTAAACCGTGCAAACGAACCTTATCCACTACCCAACACCACCCCCGAAGAAATGGAACGTATCATCCACGACTCGGAGAAAAAGAAAGAGAAAGACAGCAATTATTTTGTTTGGGGAACGCTTATTATCATGGGAGTCCTGATAGCAATTGCCGTCATACTTTGGGCTGTATTTATCAAATAAATAATAATAAGTTCCTATTTATACGACTGGTATCACCAGTTTTATAAATCCATCTTTCTGCATTTGAGAAAGATAAGCCGATACACGCAACTCGTAGCCCTCTTCATTTTGAAAGTGGTCTGCGAGTTTTTCTATAATCTCACGAACATTGCGTTTTCCATCTATCAGTTCCCATACAGCTGTACCGTGTTCTTCCAATTTCACATGAAGTTCTTTCGACATTCCTTTTGGCACAAGGAAGCGTTGCATCCACGGATATTTAAAACGGGGAAAGGAGAGCACAATTGTCTCCCCTTCCCTTTCTGCTGTAATATGTTCACTGCGACAGGGAATGACCTCTAACAGGTTGATTTTCTCTTTGGCAGCCATACTTCTTATTTTTTATTTCAGAGTATTCATACTGATACTCTTCTGTTTACACCTTGATACAAAATTCCTTTGTTACTTTAGGTATTGAATTTCCTAGTTACTTTTGGATATTCGCCTCTTCCAAACCGTATCCCTTCTTCTTGTTCTCTGCCTTCAACATCAAAGCCACAATCAGAGCAAGCACACCAAAGAGAGCAAAAATAGCCATCGGCAACGTGTAATCATAAGTCTGTGCACCGTCTACTACCGGACCTTTGCAATAAGTATTCAACACCCATCCGATCAACAAAGGAACACCCATCAATCCCCAGTTCTGTACCCAGAAAATCAATGCATATGCGGTACCCAACTGTTTTTCCGGAATAATCTTCGGAACAGACGGCCACATAGCTGAAGGCACCAACGAGAAGGCAAATCCCAATATAATCATGATGATAGTAGCAAACCACCATATATTCAGTATAGGCAGAGCAAACATCGTATGCACAAAAATAAGCATCACTGATCCGATTATCATCAATGTGGCTCCCTTACCAATACGGTCATAAAGCGAGCCGAACAACGGAGTCAGGATAATCGCACCAATCGGCAACAATCCGGGAATCGTTCCCGCCAACTTCGGATCTACGTTATACTTCTGCACCATCAAGTCGGCAGCATACTTGATAAAGGGGAATACAGCCGAGTAGAACAATACACATAGTAATGCAATCAGCCAGAATCCTTTATTGGTAATGATATACACAATATCATTCATACGGAACGGCTCTTCCGGCTCCAATCCTTCTGCATCCAAAGAAGCATCCAACTTCTTATCATAGAAAGTATAAAGGAAGAAAGCAATCGTACCCACGCACAACATAATCAGACAAAACAAAATCGGAGCAGGAATATTGGTATGAAATGTGCCACTCTCATCCGTAGATCCGAAAAAGTCGGCCAAAGGAACCGTGAGCACCATTGCCAGAGTTGTTCCGATACGTGCCGTAGCCATTTCAAGTCCCATAGCCAATGCCATTTCCTTACCCTTGAACCATTTCACGATAATTTTGGAAACTGTGATACCGGCAATTTCCACACCTACACCGAAGATAGCATACCCCAATGCAGCCAGGGTTACCTGTGTTTTGAATCCGAAGAGCATGGCACCTTCCGGAAAAGTAGTAGAAATCGCATAGTATTTCAATCCACAACCAAACACCATCAATAAGCAAGCTCCCATTCCGGTAAAACGAACTCCCATCTTATCCAAAATGATACCACCGAAAATCAGCATCAATAGGAATACATTAAACCACCCGTAAGCACTTGTGAAGAAACCATAATCAAGACTGTCCCATAGTAGTTCTTTCTCAAGCATGGGTTTTAGAGGAGACATTACGTCGGTGAGGAAATAGCCGCATAGCATAGTAAATGCGACCAATGCTAGAACACTCCATCGGAGTACGGCGGAGTCATTCAATTTCTGTTTCAAATGTTCTGTCATTGTTATATTTAAAAATAGTAGTTAATAATCTTCATACGACCAACAAAGGTAGTTAAATCTCGTTTGTTTCTATCAAAAAGAGATTGTTTTTACAAGAAAAAGTTAAGTGCGGATTACACTGAC
Organism: Bacteroides sp. MSK.18.37; assembly: GCF_019129155.2. Taxonomy (NCBI): domain Bacteria; kingdom Pseudomonadati; phylum Bacteroidota; class Bacteroidia; order Bacteroidales; family Bacteroidaceae; genus Bacteroides; species Bacteroides sp. MSK.18.37. The sequence continues at coordinate 684,095 of NZ_JAHOIB020000001.1, forward strand.
CACGCGGAAGATTGAAAATCCGTGTAATCTGCGTAATCCGCACTTAAATATCAAAGAAATGCAGCATCCGTCTGCACCTTCCCATTAATGGTTTTACCCCAAAGTCTTACCTGACAACGGAGTGAATTACTCTGCTGCAGGAGCAGGAGTTTCAGTAGCCGGTGCCGGAGTTTCTGTAGCAGGTGCATTGGTAGCAGGAGCTTCAGTTTGCGGCGCAGCCGTACCTGCGGGTAAGTTATACGGGTTAGTCTGTTGTTCTTTCTGTGCCTGTTCCAACACTGCGTCTTTAGCAACAGCAGAGCGAGGAACTACATAAGCAGTAGCAATGCTCATTACCACCATGAAGATAGCTAAGCCCCATGTTGCTTTTTCCAGAAAATCTGTAGTCTTGCGCACGCCCATGATGGCGTTAGATGAAGAGAAACCAGAAGCAAGTCCGCCTCCTTTTGAGTTCTGAATCAGCACGATGAAACACATCAACAAGGCTGCAATAACCATTAAGATAACGAATAATAAGTACATTTTTAGTTATTTTGAATTAGCGTTAATAATCAATTTCTCCAAAAATCTGATTTGGTCTGCAAAGTAAGCATTTTTTTTTGGATATTTCAAGCTTAATTTTTTAATTATTTCAAGAGCTTTTGAATATCGTTGCTGTTTAACATAGATTTTTGCCAAAGTTTCCGTAAAACAGCTGTCATCTTCCTCTTCTTCCTTCATCGTTTCTTCTTCGGTAAGTTCGTCCGAAGAGGTTGGCGAAGATGGCATTTCTTCTCTTAAAGGTTTCTTGCAGAGGGGAGAGTCGCTCTCGCTCTTTTCTATAAAGTCGTCAATCAGTTCGTAGCCTTTGAGTTTGGGCGTTTCTTCGGCCGGCTGTTCCGTGGCCGGAGTCTCCTCCAAAAGATAAGAGGTGTAATCCATCGAATAGTCGAAGCTGGTGCGGGCAGTCACCTCTTCGGGTACTGTGGACAAGAAAGCGTCGATCAATGCTAATGTGCGGTCTACGGACGGTTCGTCTTTCAGCACCTCCGTGAGAGGTACTCCCTTTTTCCGTGCCTGCACATCATAGCGGTCACCTTCAATCAACCGGAACAACTGCCGTCTGTCTGCAATGTAAAGAACTGCTTTCCGCAGTTCTCCACCAAAACTAATATCATGGAGAATATACAGATTCTTCAGATACAGCAGACGAAGTGACTGAAAATACGGATACCTCGCAAGAAGATTGCGCAGTTCGTACAAAGTATCCCTATTCAGCGTCTCGGGATGCTGAATCCATTGTTGAAAGTTAACAGAAGTCATTTATATTACCAGTTTGCTACAGTTGCATTAAAAATTTGGTCGGTGATCTCTTTAGACATTTCAGCAATCAATCCGTCCTGTACGGCAGTCAGCAACTGGCTAGAGTCGTAGGTACGGAACGCAGAAAACTGTTGTTCAAAGTCTTCGGCATGATTGGTGTTGTTGACAAAACGTACATTAACGGTGATAGTCAACTTCGTCTCCGAAGAATAACCGTCGGCAGATACAGCCTGATTGTACTGATTGTAACCTGTGATTTCTCCGTCAATCTGCAAGTCGGCATTTTGACTCGGCTTGAGCAGTTGCAGACGGGTCTGCCGGATGAAGATATCTTTCAGGTCCTCATTAAACTTGGTTGCCAACGGAGCATACACATACTCCGACTTGATCGGGAAGTCGGCTATCGAAATGGTCTTTACCTTATCATAATTGATAGACGATCCGTTAAACTTATAGGAAACAGTGCACGCAATGACTACCAACGGCAAGCCGAACAGTAACAAAGGGCGTATTATTTTCTTAATCCAATTCATATTCTTTTATTTTTCTATAGAGTGTACGCTCGGAAATATTCAAGTCCTTGGCCGCACTCTTCCGCTTTCCATGATGCCTCTCAAGTGCTTTGCGTATCATTTCTTTCTCCACTTCGTCCAGTGACAAAGGAGATTCTTCTACATATTCTTCCGTGTCTTGTATGTCATCATCATCCTTGCAAACCGTGGGCTGCATGGTGTGAATGATAGCAGGTACCGAAGGTTGATGCGCCGTCACTACCGGAGTAGTAACCACCGTTCCCATTTGTCCTACCTGCCCCACCTGTCCGGCACGTTCCGCCATCAGGTTGTGCACCATCTTCTTCAGCTCCGCCACTTCCTGGCGCATATCGAACAGAACAGAATAAAGAATCTCCCGTTCGCTCTCAAAGCCTTTACTCTCACGCGTTCCCATCAGCGCGGGAAGACGTTGCGTATTTTGTGCGGGAAGATAATTCTGCAAGATAGCAGCAGAGATCTCCCTATTGGTTTCAATGATAGATATTTGCTCGGTGATATTCTTCAACTGACGCACGTTTCCTGGCCACGGGTAAGCCAACAACTCTTTCTTCGCATCCTCCGTCAACTGAATAGCAGGCATCCGGTATTTCTCTGCAAAGTCTGCGGAAAACTTACGGAACAACAGGAGCACATCGTCACCACGTTCACGCAAAGGCGGTATCTGGATAGGCACCGTATTCAACCGGTAATATAAATCTTCACGGAAACGTCCTTCTGCAATCGCTTGTGTCAGATTGACGTTGGTAGCCGCCACCACACGCACATCCGTTTTTTGTACTTTGGACGAACCTACTTTCATAAACTCGCCACTCTCCAGTACACGGAGCAAACGTGCCTGGGTAGACATCGGCAACTCCCCTACTTCATCAAGAAAAATAGTACCGCCGTCAGCTTCGCCAAAGTACCCTTTCCGTTCGCCAATCGCACCGGTAAACGCACCTTTCTCATGTCCGAACAGTTCGGAATCAATCGTACCCTCCGGAATAGCACCACAGTTGACAGCAATATACTGCCCGTGCTTCCTCCGGCTATATTGATGAATAATCTGCGGAAAACTTTCTTTCCCGACTCCACTTTCTCCGGTAATCAGCACAGACAAATCGGTAGGAGCTACCTGAATGGCAACATCTATGGCGCGCGACAATGCTTCAGTATTTCCAATAATACCGAAACGCTGTTTCACTTGTTGTATCTCTGCTTTCGTCATCACTCGTTTTTAATCTTCGTCTACTGTATCCAGCTTCAGTTTATCACTATCGTCACGTTTCTCGTAATACTGTTTACGCAACGGATTGGCACGAGCCACTTTTTCCCGCTGACGATTACGGAACACGTCGATGGCAACATAGATTGCCTGACGGAAAGAATCTTCACAAGCCACTCCCTTACCTGCAATATCGTATGCCGTTCCATGAGCCGGAGAAGTACGTACTACCGGCAGTCCTGCCGTATAGTTCACCCCGTCTTCCATAGCCAAGGCCTTGAACGGAGCCAGCCCCTGATCGTGATACATCGCCAGGATACCGTCAAAATGAGTATAATTGCCTGAACCCATAAAGCCGTCGGCCGCATAAGGACCGTAGCAAAGGATTCCTTTCTCTTCCATTTCTTTCATGGCAGGGATAATCACTTCCTGCTCTTCCATTCCCAACAAACCACCGTCTCCGGCATGAGGATTGAGAGAGAGCACCGCAATACGCGGAGCGCCGATACCGAAATCCTGTTTCAGACAACGATGGAATATCATCAGTTTCTCCTGAATCAGCTCTTTGGTAATCGTAGTCGCAATCTCTCTGACAGGGATATGTGTCGTCACCAAAGCCACCCGGAAGTCATTCTTCATCAAAATCATCAATGACTTATCACCATTGCCCAGACGTTCTTCGATATATTCCGTATGTCCGGGGAAGGAGAACTCTTCCGACTGAATCGTATGTTTGTTGATCGGAGCTGTTACGATAACGTCTATCAATCCTTCGCGATATTCTTCGATGGCACGTTCCAAAGCCCCCAACGCAGCTTTACCGGCTTCGGGATCGGGTTTGGAAAATTCCACTTTCACCTCATCATCCGTACAGTTCACAACGCTCAAACGGTTGTACCCCGCTTCGGTAGCAGAGTTGACAATGCTGAAATTGGTCTGTATATCCAGCGCTTTGCGATGATAAGCCGCTACTTTCGGTGAGCCATAAATGATCGGAGTACATAGTTCCAACATCGTAGGGTCGGAAAATGTCTTAAGAATCACCTCATAGCCCACCCCGTTAATATCTCCTTGGGTGATACCTATCCTTATCTTGTTATCTTCCATGTTTTTATTTATTAGTTTGTTCCGCTTCCTTAGATGCTTCTCCCAATGGAATCTGCTTCTGCTGAACTTCATTCGGAAGTTTCAGTGTATACAGAGATGCTTCCATCTGGCGTACCAGGTTGCGTTTCATTTTATCAGGTGAATAAACAAATATTTCTGCTGTAATAATTCGTTGGTTTTTCTCGTCCAGACGAGTATGAGACACATACGGACCACCCATAAAGTCGCCCTTCATACGCCACAGGCCACGTGCTTCCATTGTGTAGCTGTTCTGTACATTGATCGGACGGACATCGGTCAGCAAACTATCGGTCGACATATAAACGCCTTCCTTGAATCCGGGGATATTGGCTTTCATCACGGAGTCACGTTTGTGCACAAAATATTCTTTGGTAAACGTATCCTTGTCAGTGTACGGATAAGAGTACATCACAAAGTTACGGTCGGCAGTACCTGTGTTGGTAGAAGCCCAGAAGAAATCATCCCCGGTCTTTGAATTAGCCAGTTCGGCATCCACCCAGATGTCGCATCCGAACAAACTGTCCACTTTCTGCGAAATGAAATTACTGTGTTTCCCTTCCAGGAACGTAATCTGACGGTTCATTTCCGCACGGGTAAAGAAGTCGACAATCGTCTTTTTGTTCTCTTCCACAAACTTCTCAAACTCTTCTTCGTTCGGAGCCTGGATAGTCAATATCATCTGCGGATTGGCATACACGTCCTTCGCATATTTGAACGAGGCTTTCGTATATATATCCTGTATATCTACAATAATAATGTTACGTATCAACTTCAGCGTAGAATCATAATCTTTCGGTGAAGTATACATAATCCGGAAAGAAGGTTCCGACTGCGGCAAACCGGGCATATCAGCATCGAGCGCATCATGTAAAGCCCTTCCGGCAGCACGATCCCAAACACCGTGATCTACTACAACCAAAAGCTCGTAAGCACGACCACTAGAGGTGTGATTTCCTTTCAGACCACAAGATGCAACGACAAAGGCTACCAAAGCGATGCATAAAATAAAAGAGTACTTTTTCATGATGTTCGGTTTTATATATTAACTTTCATTATTTTTCTCCTGTTTCGCTGTCGACAGCATACCGCAAGCGGCAAAAATATCTTCGCCTCTGGATGAACGGATAGTGGTGAAAAGTCCGTGTGACGTCAGATAATCACGAAAACGGGTCATCGTATCCATATCCGCCCCCTCAAGGTCTACCCCCGGTATGGCATGAAAACGAATCAGATTCACCCTGCAATCCAGCCCGCGAAGAAGTTTCAGCAACTCTTTGGCATAGACCTGCGAATCATTGAGCCCTTTAAAAACAATATATTCAAACGAAAGTCGACGTTGTTTACTAAAATCATAGTTTTTTAACAGTTCCACCATTTCGGTGATTGAAAACGCCTTTTCCGCCGGCATTAATTCAGCACGCTGAACGGTCAGCGGAGAGTGAAGGCTGATGGCAAGGTGGCAGTCATTTTCTTCGATAAAACGCTGCAATCCTTTCCGTAGCCCGACTGTAGAAAGCGTGATACGCTTCGGACTCCATGCGTAACCGTAGGTAGCGGTCAGTAGTTCCAATGCCTTCAATACCTCATCCAGGTTATCGAGCGGCTCGCCCATTCCCATCATTACGACATTAGTCAGTTTATCCCGTTCCGGCAGCGAATGAATCTGGTTCATGATCTGGCTGGCGGTCAGGTTAGCGGTATACCCCTGTTTGCCGGTCATACAGAACTTACAGTTCATCTTGCAGCCCACTTGTGACGACACGCACAACGTTGCCCGGTCATCATCCGGTATATAAACCGACTCTACAAAATGGTTCTCACCCACTTTATAAAGATACTTCACCGTACCATCTACAGAGCGCATTTCATCTACCGGAGCTTCCGCTCCCACCTCATAGTTCTGCTTGAGCAACTCCCGGTGTTTCAATGACAAATTAGTCATATCATCAATCGAGGCTACCTTCTTTTCGTAAAGCCAGGATGCAATCTGTTTGGCAGCAAAGCCGGGCATACCCAGTCTTTTTGTCAATGATTGAAGCTCTACAAGAGTCATTCCTAAAAGGGGATATTTAGACATTCTTCTTTCTGTTGATAGTTTATATCTGCAAATGTAAGGAAATAAAGTCGATTTCCGTATAGCAGGAATGTAAAAGTTAACAAAAAAGGGAAGTATGCCTCCGTTATGATTCAACCACGCTGATATATTGAAGTAGCTTTTGCGCCATTTCAGAATCCTCGCCATTCTTTTTCACTTCATAACCGTACGCCTCACGGAAACAAGCCAGCGCCTCTTCCCGTTCATTACAAAAGCTGTGCAAAACCCCTAAGTTCTGACAAGCCAGAATCGTATCTTCTTCCTCCCATCCCAAATACTTCTTTCGCAGTTCAAGTTCTCTGAAGAAAGCCTCTTTCGCCATTGGATAATTCTCCAACTTCACATAAGCCTGTGCTTTGTAATAATATACCAGACAGGAAGCATTAGGGTCAGCATCATCGTGAATATCCAAAGACGTCGCAATACGAATCACGTTATCATAGTCTTTATTCATGTAATACTGCTGCATAATATCACATCTCAATGCCTCATATCGGACAGTCAGTTCCGCCAGACGCGGTTTTTCGCTGAAATACATTTCATGCAGAAGAGACTCACGGAAGAATAAAGTAGACGCCTGCTCATCGCCACGTTCATTCATCATCCGTTTGAATTCCCTGCACAGATAATACAACTGTTTATGACAAGCGACGATCTGTTTTTTGCTATCTATCTGTATAGCAATGTCCAACGCCTGATTCATCAGCATCCATGCTTCATCGTATCGTTTGATATAATAAAGACATTTACCCTGCATACGCAAACATTTAGCCACTCCACCGGACAGTCTGCCATTCAATGACTCGTGCATTTCAGCTACTTTCCGGAATTTCTCGGCAGCACTCTCTTCCTCATCCTTATAGTAATCACAATAAGCCAGATATTCGGAAAGTTCAATGACTTCTGCCTGACTCTTCTCGTCAGCAGAAGCCGCATGATAATCAAGCGCCCTATTCAAATAGATCGCCGCTTCATTGTATTGCTCATTGTAGTAATATGCCAGAGCTAGATTTCGGCAGGTATTGGCAATCTCCAGTTCCGGAGTCGGCACAATGTTTTCCTGCATCACCAATGCTTTCAGGAAACAGTCGCATGCCGTTTCGTACTCTTCATTACGGGCATACCGGCATCCCTCATTCATCTTCAATACCGACTTGGCAATGAGTGGCATGGCAGCACCTTCCATACTCTTCTCACTCACAGCAGCTGCCGCCTTCGTCAGATGGAAAGAACTGCTCAAGAAAGTAGCCATATCATTAGCAATGACAGGAATTAAAAAAGAATCGATCTCATCAAAGTCCAATTCGGCATAGACTTCAGGCGTAACTTCAGGATTGTCGTTCATGATCGCCTTCCAGCTATCTTCCAACAGAAAACGATTCGTGCGATACAGAATCTCGAAAATCTCCACATCACAAATCCAATCCTTCAATATATCCCATTCTTGCATCTTATAGCATTGATAGGTAATCTCCACTTTATAGCGATACGAATCATGGTAGCAGAACTGTTTCATGCGATAGTTATAATCGGCAAAAGTCAACGGATGGGAAAGGATTTCTTCCTCATCCAGCAGAGCGGAAATAATTTCATGGCGACTATCATCTATACATTCGTCATCTTGAGCGAAATAGCGTTCGATCGCCTCTACCATTTGTGTATCACCAATGCAATATCGTCCTCCTTTGTTGGTGAGCCAGCTGCTCATTTCCACTCTCAACTGCGACCAAAGTATCTGATTAATGTCTGCCATGCTCTTCACTTCATCTTCGGTAAATCCTTCTAAAGTAAGTGAAAGCATCAGAAGCGTTCTTCCAATCTCTTCGGAACCATAATCAGCCGACAAACGCCGTAGCACACTGTCATAGAATTGCCCAACCTCATTGAGCCGGCAATATCCACGCATATATTCATTGAGAGCATCGTACTGACCGAACGAAACCAGCTCGTTGAGCAATACACTTAAACAGCGCGGTTGTTCAGCCAGCACCCACGAAGCAAGAATATCTTCCTGCTGTGCAGACAAAGCCTTGGAGTAAGTAGACAAATATTGCTTTGAGAACGACTTGGCATCCGCCTGTGAAAAGCCATTCAACTGGAAATGAGCGTAGCCATTCTGAACAAAGGGCAGGTAGGCAGTGGATGACGCCGAAAAGCTCAACACGACTTTCACATTCGGGGGAATAGATGCAAATAAAGAAAACAGGGATGCTTCAGTCGGATTCAGATAACTGATGTCATCAATCAGCAAAATGATAGGATATCTTGATGCACCCAACGCACTCCACAACTGACTGAACTTTTGGATAGAATTCAAATCTTCTTCAATCTCCTTGAGGTTTCGAAGTGTGTTCCCTGAAAAAGTGTTCAAGCCAGCATCTCCCATCAAAACCGAGTTTTTCACGGCGTCCATGATGGATTTGGCAGTGCTTTGGGTCGAGTCCAGTTCTTTTGAAACTTCCGCCGCGAACAAATTTTCTTCACCCAAAGATTGATGCTTGAGTGCGTTCTGGCATTTGGAAGCTAACATTCTCGCCAACGTTTCCGGATAAGAAGACAATGTAGTACTATCCAAGCGATGATAGATGGGAATCATCGGCATATCATTGTTCACCAAATCGCTCCAATGAGCCAACAAAGCGCTCTTGCCAAGACCGCAACCGCCCGTTACCACCAGGCACCGTTGTTCATCCGCCGCCAAAAAATCAGCAAACGCCTGATCTGCTTCAGGTATTGGGTGATAGTTGAATAAGAGTTCATTGCGCGTCAGTTGTTCTTGCAATGCTTGATTATCTTCAACGGTCAGTACATCCGGAAACTCCCGTTCAAGCAATTCCGTAAAAGCAGCTTCCACAAGGTTACACAACTGATCGGGCGAATCATACTCTTGCACAGGATAACGTTCCTGCTGCAAAATACTCTCTTTCAGACGTTTCAGTTTAAGAGACTCCTCTTCAGAGCAAGACAGTTCATCATCTGCCGACTGTTTTATATAAAAATAGGCATGTAACGGATTGGGATTGCGCAGTACACCAAACTGCATTTCAATTTCCGTCACACTCAAATGATGATTCAAGTCATCTTCTATCCAACGATATTCCAGGCTGTCATTGAGAGTTTGAGATAAATCTTCATAACTGGGACACCATCCATAACGGTCGCCTACCATACCTATGAAGAAAGGCCGGGAGTTAACGATCTCTTTCAGGCATATTTCAACAACCTTGCCGCTTTTTGCATCTTCTTCTGTGATTCCCCAACGCAAATCAACCAATGAAATGGTGGCACCACGGCTGGCAGCCTTCACTTGCAAACCCTTAAAGAGTTTGACTAATGCAGAACGTTCCATTTCCATGTCTCTGAACGTTGACGAAAGGAATACACGGATAACACGTGAATTTTCAGCGGGAACTGAATACTGGGCTAGTTGTTTAGTCATAATATAGATTCGTATTAGTTAATGAAGTATTTCGCAAAGCCAATTGATAAAGATTGGCAAGATATGGAAATTTAATCAGATAACAAAGGCCATAAACAAAAAAAACGAGCACAAAAAAGGCACGGATTACACGGGTTTCGCGGTTCCCTCAAAAGTTTAAACCGCGTAAATCCGTGTAATCCGTGCCTAATATCTATTACTTGCTACTTGTTTAGAAGAACAAGAAGCGTGTATCTTTTACGTTTGCTTTCAGATACAAATCATTCATCAGACGGCTGGCAAAACGTGCGTGCATGTTAGTCAGCGTAGCTTCTTCTGCTTTTGCGTCGAATGTTTCGTTCAGTTTGTCCTTGCCGTATACCTGCAATACAAATACTCCGGCATTACCTTTGATAGGAGCGCTCAACTGATTCACTTCAGCTGCAGAAGCATAAGCACCTACCAGCGGTTCGCTGCTGCGCAATGCTGATACGTATGCAGGAGCTGCAAAAGTAACCATCTTCAAAGAGTCGCTGACTGCATTAGTCATCTCTTTGTACTGGTTGAATGAAGTTGCATTGGCAGCTTTCATGTCAGCCATAATCTTTTCAGCTTTCTTATCTTTTACGATTTCAGCTCTCAACTGATCCTGTACTGCTTTCAACGGACGATATCCTTCCGGCTTAATGCCTACCAGACCTACTACCATCATGTGATCGCTTTCGCCACATTCGTACAAGCCGGAAACATCACCCGGTTTTGCTTTATCAAACGCCCATCTCAACGCTTCTTTTGTACCTCTTACACCACCGATATTGTGTTCAGAGCTACTCAAATCCATTCTGTCGAGCAGTCTGTAACCGGCTTCTTCAGCGTTAGCTACCATCTTTTCTACACTCGGATTAGCTGCGATAAACTGGCTGAAATCATTATAAGCACGGTTGTAAGTTTCTTTGCTGAACTCTACTTCACGTTTGATAACAGCTACTTTATATTTGTCTTTTACAGATTTCTTGTTAGTCACCTGAAGAATTACGTTTGCTTGTCCCATCGGCAAGTTCACCAGTTCGTTCACACCTGCATTGTTGATAGCAGAGATGAATTTCAGGTTATCACCGTCTATCTGTGCACCTTCGTACTGTGCAGAAGTTAGCCAGTTTGCATCACCAGTCTGACCATATTTCTTTGCCAGATCAGCAAAGTTAGCACCACCTTTGATCGCGTTGTAGATACTGTCAGCCAAGGTCTTTGTTTTCAAAGCATCTTCTGCGTATACCTGAATCTGACGGAATTCGACAGAGTCGGCAGCAGCAGCTTTAGCTACAATTTTGAAAGAGTTGATTGTATTGTCGGCACCGTTATAGTAAGGACCATAAATAGTACCTACCGAAGCAGAGTCCAAACGGGCAACTACATCTGACGGGAAAGCTGTTTTGTTATAGAACAAGTCTACATAAGGAGCTTCCGAGCCAGTCGAGCGGATGAAAGAAGTATAATCTTCCGTAGTAGTAGCCAACTGTTCAGTAGCTTCGTCCACTTCTTTCTGGATAGCAGCTCTGTCTTCAGCACTTGCAGTCACTTGTACATCAATGTACTTGATGTCACGAGTTTCCTGATATTGCTTGAATTGTTCTTTCTTCTTGTTATACAAGTCTTTCAGTTCCGATTCTTTCACTACGATTGTAGAGTCCACTACAGAAGAGTAAGGAATACCAGCCATCAACACGTTGTACTGGTTCACTCTTGCATCGAAAGCGTCCTGTGCTTCCACCGGATTGGAAAGAAGAGCTTTAGATACCAATGCCTGATACTTTTCTGCCAGACGGCTCTCGATCAGTGTTTTCTGAATGAAAGACCAGTATTTATACATGTTATTGTATTGTTCAGCATACTGTGCCGGCATTTGTGATTCGCTCATCTTGGCATATTCCACGAGAAACTTGTTCAACATATCCTTGTCGAAGTTTCCTGTTTGCGGATTCTGGAAAGGAGTTTGTCTCAACAAAGGATGAACGCCTGCTTTCAGGATGTCCTGGATTTCAGCAGCAGAAACAGTCAGTCCCAGTGCTTTTGCTTCTTTTTCGATCAGTTTATTGTTTACGTAGGAACGCCATACTTCATCGCGCACCTGATTGGTTTGTTCGTCATTCAAGGCGGTCACCCCACGCATGAGTTTCACCACTTCGGTATATTCTTCTACCAAATTCTGATACTCTTGAGCGGAAAGAGCGTCTCCGTTCACCTCACCTACGTCATGTGCCTGATGCGGCTGCATCACCTTCCATGCGTCACCCGCAATGAAAGCAAACAGCGCCAAGCCGATAACAATCACCAATAGAGGTCCTTTCGACCTAATGTTTTGTAACGTTGCCATTTTGATTAATACGATTTATGTTTATTATTATTTCTTTCTTTTGTCGTTTTAGCGCACGAAGATACAAAAAATGCTAATATGCATCTATTTATTGGCTAAAAATTTCTTGATTATCGTCATTATTCCAAGACTTTTAATCGCACGAGTTCTATTTTTGTCGCTGTGACCTTAATTATCTTGAATTGATAACGTCCCACCCGCACCACTTCATGCAGCTTCGGAAAACTCTGATATTGGTTCAGAATCAGTCCTCCTACCGTCAGATAATCGTCCGATTCGGGCAAATCGAGTCCGAACGTCTCATTGACTTTTTCTATCTCCAAGCGGGCGGACAACACATACTCGCGTTCATCAATCTGCTTGCTAATATAGGAAGTATTATCGTGCTCATCTTCTATATCTCCAAATATTTCTTCTACCAGATCTTCCAGAGATACAATACCGGACGTACCGCCAAACTCATCCACCACTACGGCAATCGTTTTCTTTTGCTGCATAAAGAGCTTCATCAGTTTATTGGCGGACATGGTTTCGGGCACAATCGGCACTTGCTTCACATTCTCATGCCAGTTTTTCGGAGCACGAAACATTTCCGACGAATGAATATAACCCACCACATTGTCGATATTTCCATCGTACACAATGATCTTGGAAATTCCGGATTCGATGAAGCGGCTTTTCAACTCGTCCAGCGAAGTTGTCAGATCAACAGCCACCACTTCGGTACGCGGAACGATACAGTCGCGGATTTTTATGTTCGAGAAATCCAAAGCATTCTGAAAGATTTTCACTTCCGTATCCAGTTCCTCCTCATTCTCGGCATTATCAATACTGCTTTGCACGAAGTAGTCCAAGTCGACTTTTCCAAACGCTCTGTCGGATGCATCCTTGTTAATCTTCATTCCAAAGACACGAAGGAATAAACAAGACAAACCGGAAGCCAGTTTAGAAATAGGATATAGAATGACGTAACAAATAATCAGTGGAATGGCAAAAACATTCAAGACCAGATTGGGATTGATTTTGAAGATTGTTTTCGGCAGAAACTCTCCGGTCACCAGAATAATAAGGGTAGAAATAACGGTCTGCGCCAACACCATCAGAAAATGATTATCAATGAATCCCGCCAGCAGATTATCGCCAATAATCTGTGCCATCAGAATACCATAGATGACTAGTGCGATATTATTCCCCACCAGCATGGTAGAGATAAATTCATTCGGGTTCTTGAAGAAGATAGAAAGGATGCGGGACGTAATTCCCCCCTTGCGTTCCATCTCAAAACGCAGTTTGTCTACCGACACAAAGGCAATCTCCACTCCTGAAAAGAAAGCGGAGAAGACCATGGTGATAATTAGAGAGATATAAATATTCATAGTTTATTTCACAGAATCTTTTCGCACTGAATCCGGCAGCGCTTTTGTTTCCGGTTGGGGCGGACCACCTGCTTCCTCATCCACATAGAAAATACCTTCGATATTATGGATGGTATATATGGTCATTTGCTGGTTCGAGTCGAATCCATGCCCTGTAATAATTCTGTCCGGTTGTTGAATACGTATAAACTTGTCGGAATATACCTTTTGGGTAGCTTCGTTCCAGTACAGCAGTTCCGTATTAAAACGCTCTCCTTTCCGGTTCTGTATATCTACGTTCCCTATCAGCTTCCAAAGCCTTTCTTTGTCATAATAGTAGGCAGTATCCGCTTTGATACTGGCTTCTATATGAAAGATAGAGTCGAACTGTTCCAGATATACGCCCTTCTCAAAGGCCCAATAGGATGGTTTCTTACGGTCGTACACCGACCATTCTTCCGTATTCACTCTGTAGCGTGTCACTCCGGAATCGGAGATAAGGGTGGTGACTCCCAATGTTGTCATCATCGGAAGGGAATCACGTTCCGTGATAGCCTCACCCATAGCTTTCTTCTTTCCGCCACAGGAAGATAATAAAAGAAGCATAACAATCACCCCGGAGGTAATTGTTATGCTCATGCTTTTATGCAATAAACGGTTTCTTCGTTTTCGCAACATACATTTATCTAATCGTTGTAGTCTCTCCTATCCAACCGCCGATAGTGATGCGGTCGCCTTGCTTGTAACCTAACATAAATAGGTCTTTAGCTTGCGGAGTATGACCAGAATATCTACCGATCAATTTGTTAGCTTCTTCAGCTACGCTCGGATCCACTTGTTTTGCACGTTGCAGTTTGTCAATCACTGCAAAGTAAGTACATTTGTTCAAAGCAGGTTCGTCGCTCCAGTTGGGACTCATTGCATAAAGATTAGCAATCAGGATGTATGGAGCACCGTAGTTTTCGTTAAAACCAATTGCTTTCTGGCAATATGCTCTTGCTTGAGACAGCTTTTTGGCAGAAGCCAATACTGCTGCGGCAGCGTATGCTTTTTCAGCTTTCTTCACATTGTCTGTTTCCAGGTTCACTGCTTCGTCAAAGAATTTCACAGCACCGTCAATATCACCTTTCTTAAATGCCTGATAAGCACATCCGGTAGCAGCTTCTGCTGTCGGTTCCATCTTGTAAGCATAGTAAGATGCTTGCAAATAAGCTTCGCTTTCAGTACATTTCATCATTTTCATGATGTCGATAACTTTCTTCAAGTAAGCCAAGTCAGTCTGGTTAGCTTCTACTTTCGGTCCATAGATGTTTTGCAGTGATTCGCAATCAGCTGTTCCACTGTTTACAAACAAAGCCACTAAGTTATCCTTGATACCCAGTAAAGGTTTCTTCTTTGCTTCGCTGGCTTCAGCAGCAATAGCAGCGTCTACATATTCAGAAGCAGCCAGATAGTCCTGAATGAACTGTTCTTTATGATTCGGATCCGTTTTCAGTTTATCCAAAGACATTTGCAGGAAATAGAAGATAGTCGCACCTGCCGATTCGCCTTTCACTGCATTTACAGACTGACTCAACCATTGATAAGCCTGGTTCACATCAATCTTCGGAGCAAAAGCGATATAATCTACTGCTTTGATACCCAGAGCTTCGTCAGCAGAAGACACTTTTGTACCTTTAGCTAGAAACTCATCTGTGTATTTAATACGCAAGTCATGCGTATTCATCAGTTCATTAAAATATTTCTGATAATCTGCATTATTCCGATCCTTGATTTGTCCCATCAAGCCTTTCAGAATCTTATATCCGTCAGTAAAGGTATAGAAACGAAGCGTCGGACAGTTTTCCAACACAGCTTTCCAAGGAGTATACGCATCTTTAAAATTACCAGCACGCACAGCTTCATGCGAGATACTACTGTTCGAGTTACAGTTAGACGCATCCTGTGCTACCACAGTGGTTGCTCCTGCCGAAAGGAGCAACATAGCCACAAGCGTTTTAATTTTCATTGTATCTAAATTTTAGTTGTTATTATATAGTCGTCTATTCTTTCTTACATTCATCTCATTACTCCACTCTGCGTTTGAAGAACCAACGTTCGTTGAACGTCAATCCGATGCTCACGCGGAAGATGTTTTCATTTACAAAAGCCGATTCCTGTCCACTGATACGGACAAATTGTCCGCTGATGCTAAGAATGGAACGGGAACGAGGCACAGGCAGACCGAAACCGGCAGTTACGCCATATTCACGGGTAGCCTCTTTGCCGCCGATCTTATAATACGGAGTCGTATAATAAGCTCCCAGACGGTATTTAATATGGGATAAATAGGAACGTCCCATCAAATTAGGAATGTATTCCGCACCCACTGATACTTTATGACGGTTGCAATACGTGTATGTTTCATTAAAATCCTCACGTACAGCATCATCCGATGTATTTACGCCAAACTTGGTTTTTGACCACTGCTGCAGACTATAATCCGCTCCGACTGTCAGGCGTTTGTCATAGTTATATGTAAATCCGACGCCAAAAGTATTAGGAAGTTCCAACGTAGCATCCAAGTTATTGCTATTAGTCGTACTAACCTGTGTCGTTACTGTATAATCATTATTCAGTTTATGTTTCGGAGAAAAAACAGCCCCGATTGTCATTGAATGCTTCTTATTAAAATCCAATGTATATTGTGTACCAAAATCCAGTTTATAGTCTGAAATAGATACCCCCATCTGCTGTATATAAGAGTAAGACTCCGATGTCGCGGGATAAATGATAGTCCGCGTCCGTGTTATATCTCCCCAAAAATAAGAAGCATTCACACCCAGAGAAAGATTCTTAAGTACTTTCACACCAATACCACCATAAAGTTGATGCAATCCCCCATCTCCTGTAAAACTCCGGGTTTGACTGACTCCATTATCAACTTTGCTATCCGACACTGAATATCCCACATTGGAGAACGGCAATAATCCGATACTCATCGCTATCCTCGGATGCAAACGGAATTGCATAGCCAGATAGTCAAAACTGGAGTTTTTAGCGTTCAGTTTCACACCGCTACCGCTAATATTCATATTTTGCAGACTGACACCTCCTTCAAAGAGGAATGTCAATGAGTCAATGGCTGTATACGAAGCAGGATTCAGTGGATTGATCTGTGCTCCATCCCGAAGTCCAAAAGCAATTCCCCCCATCGCCTTGCTGTTACCGAAACTCTGATCGGACAAGTCGCCATAGCCATATCGTGTATAAGGAGAGTTTGTATTATTTTGAGCGATTGCCATTCCGGTAACCATCGTGAGCAAAAGCGCACAAAGTGTGTGTTTAAATCCTACCATTATTATAGTTTAAAATTCTATTTAATCCTTTCAACACTAAAAATCTATCTGCAAAGATGATACTTTTTACGCTGCTATCAAAAGAAAATTCATCTCCGCCCGTTAAAAAAACCAAAAGTTCAGGATATTTATGCTTCATAGACTCAATATAACCTGAAATTTCGTATTCCATCCCTTTCATCACTCCGGCACGTATAGCCGTTTCGGTGTCCCGTCCCATCGGGAGTTTGCGCCCATTGGTGTCCACCAGAGGCAAACGCCCCGTAAACTGATGAAGTGCTTTAAAACGCATCTGCATACCGGGAGAAATATTACCACCATGATACTGACCTTTTGAGTCGATAAATTCATAAGTGATGCAAGTTCCGGCATCAATAACCAACACATCCCGATGAGGGAATTGCTCATTAGCACCAACTGCGGCAGCCATACGATCGTACCCCAATGTTTCAGGAGTTTCGTACAGATTGACAACCGGAAGCGGAGTCTGATGATTGAGCCACAACAATGGGAACGGCAAAGCTGCCAAATCGGCTAGTATCCGTTCGCTTAAATCTATGACAGTAGCCACAATCCCCTGCTCAACCGGATACTTGGAACAAAGTGCTTTCAAACAATCCAGCGACTGATTGGATTCGGTTAATACCTCCACCATCTCTCCGCCATTGAAGAGAGCCACCTTTGCCATCGTATTTCCTATGTCGATAATTAAATTCAATGCATTTTCATCTTTAGCGAGCGCAAAGGTAAGGCAAAAAAAGAGAAATTGAAGCATCGAGAGAGAATTATCTTTATTTTTCCATTCACAGAACACAGAAAAAGTGTGTTGAGCGAACTATATTTATATAGATTATTAATATTTATTATTTATATATGCTCGTTAGGGTGTCCGCCCTCTTTTTTCCAGGCGTTATAACCGCATAAGTAACAGCCCATTACACAACCATCAGGGGTGTCCACTAGGGTGTCCGGTATTTCGCAAAGATTTGACGCCCGAACAGAGGCTCTATTTCACCTAAACAGAGCCTCTGTTTACCCCAATTAGAGCCTCTGTTCTGATAAAATAGAGGCTCCGTTTTCCCGAATCCAACTATTCTTTCTATATTTGCCACCGAAATAAAACGAACCAGCTAATGAAACGGTTTTTCTCATACATCATCCTCTCCTTCTTCCTGTTGCTTCTGCCCACCGGACAAGCATCTGCCAACAACAACGACTCCATCCGTTTGAGCCTGTTGACTTGTGCCCCCGGAGAGGAAATATATTCCCTATTCGGACACACTGCCATCCGTTACGAAAATCCTTCACAAGGGATTGACATTGTATTCAACTACGGACTGTTCAGTTTCAACACTCCCAACTTCATCTTCCGCTTCTCGCTCGGAGAAACAGACTACCAACTGGGAGCAACGGATTATGAACGTTTTGCAGCTGAATACGCATTTTTCGGACGCAGCGTATGGCAGCAAACGCTGAATCTGACCGATGAAGAAAAGACAGAACTAATCCGGTTATTACAAGAAAATTATCGTCCGGAAAACCGGGTATACCGTTACAATTTCTTTTACGACAATTGTGCTACCCGCCCCCGGGACAAGATAGAAGAAAGCATTGCAGGAAAAGTGATTTATCCCGCAGAACCACAGGATGGCTCCCTCACTTTCCGCGACATTGTACATCAGTATTGCAAAGGACATCCATGGGCACGTTTCGGCATTGATCTCTGTATCGGAAGTGAAGCCGACCAGCCCATCACACAACGTCAGATGATGTTTGCCCCTTTCTACCTGATGGATGCTTTCGACGGTGCACAAATTAAAAGCGATTCTATCCAGCGTCCACTCATAACGGCCAACGAGCTGGTAGTCGATGCCACTCCCGAACCGGATGAAAGCGGCTGGATGCCTACTCCGCTTCAATGCACCTTACTCTTATTTATATTGACAACCGCCGCCACCATCTATGGAATCCGCCGGAGAACCGGATTATGGGGAATCGACCTCTTCCTTTTTGGGATAGCAGGTATTGTGGGATGTGTCCTTGCATTTCTCGCGCTCTTCTCCCAACACCCGGCAGTCAGCTCCAATTTCCTATTATTGGTATTCCATCCGGGACAACTTCTTTTCTTGCCATACATTATATATTGTGTCCGAAAAGGGAAGAAATGTTGGTATTTAACCCTGAATCTGGCAGTTTTAACACTTTTTATAGTGCTTTTTCCTGTAATTCCGCAAAGATTTGACTTTGCTGTTGTACCTTTGGCACTCGTTTTGCTGATACGTTCAGCGAGCAATCTGATTGTGACATCTAAAAAGAAATAATGAAAGGACTACTAACTTCCCTCATCACCGTACTGACTTTCACCGGGCTACAAGCCCAGTCACTGCCTGCCGCCCCTAAATTAGTGGTAGGGTTGACGATTGACCAATTACGTACGGACTATCTGGAAGCATTTTCGTCACTCTACGGCGAGAAAGGCTTCAAACGTCTTTGGAAAGAGGGAAGAGTGTTCCATAACGCCGAATATACCTTCTGCGGTATAGACCGCGCTTCTGCCATAGCGGCTATTTATAGCGGTACGACGCCTTCCATGAACGGAATTATTTCTCAACGCTGGATGGATGCCTCTACCCTTCGCCCCGTCAACAGCACAGACGACACGGCATTTATGGGGTATTACACCGACCAGACTGTCGCCCCCACCAAACTACTGACTTCAACCATTGCCGACGAGCTGAAAATAGCGACACAAGGCAAAGGACTCGTATATGCCATTGCACCTGATTGCGATGCCGCACTTTTTGCAGCCGGACATGCCGGAAACGCTGCTTTCTGGCTCAATCCCAACACCGGAAAATGGAGTGGAACCACCTATTATGGAGAGTTTCCGTGGTGGGCAAGCCAATATAACGACCGTCAAGCGATCGATTTCCGTATTGCCGGTATGACATGGGAACCCATATTTCCCCGGGGCATGTACACTTTCCTGCCAGATTGGCGGGATATGCTCTTCAAATATAAATTTGATGATGACCGCAGTAATAAATACCGCCGCTTCATCGCCAGCCCTTTTGTGAATGATGAAGTGAATGCGCTTGCCGAAGAAGCATTGAACAAAAGCTCCATCGGCATGGATGACATTACTGACTTATTGGCACTCACTTATTATGCTGGAAACTATGCGCACAAATCCGTACAGGAATGTGCTATGGAAATACAAGACACCTACGTGCGTCTTGACCGCAGCATTGCCGACCTGCTCGAAGTTCTTGATAAGAAAGTAGGACTACAAAATGTACTTATTTTCGTCACTTCCACCGGATATATAGACAGCGAATCGCCTGATTCGGGATTGTACAAAGTGCCCGGCGGAGAGTTTTACCTCAACCGTTGTGCGGCTCTATTGAATATGTACCTGATGGCTACGTATGGCGAAGGAAAGTATGTGGAAGCTCACCATAACCAGCAGATTTATCTGAATCATAAGTTATTGGAAAAGAAAGAACTGAATCTGGCAGAGATCCAACAAAAGTCAGCAGAATTCCTGATGCAGTTCAGCGGAGTGAACGAAGCCTATTCGGCTAACCGGCTATTGCTGGGTTCATGGACTCCGGAAATCTACAAAATACGTAACGGCTACCACCGCAAACGTTCGGGTGACCTCGTAATCGACGTCCTCCCCGGATGGACTATCGTCAACGAGAACGGCGGCGACAACAAGGTGGTACGTCATTCCTATATTCCCTCACCGCTGATTTTCATGGGACATTCCGTGAAACCGGCCATTATCCAGACACCTGTAACCATCGACCATATTGCGCCTACACTGGCACATTTTATGCGCATCCGGGCTCCCAACGCCTGTACTTCTGCTCCTATTACCGACCTGCGGTAAAAATTTACTCACAAAAACAGGGAGCAAAACATAAATAAATCAGCATTTTAATGTAACTTTGCGGAGGTTTCTTGATATAAAGATTCCCCAACGCGGATTAACGCAGATTTACGCGGATTAAAAAAAATCCAATTTAATCTTTCCTTTAATCTGTGTAAATCGGCGTTAATCCGCGTTGAAATTGAAATAAATAATAAACTAAATAATATAACATGGGATTTAATGAATTTTTAAGCTCGGTTTTCGGAAACAAATCCACACGAGACATGAAAGAAATCAAGCCCTGGGTGGAAAAGATCAAAGCTGCTTACCCGGAGATTGAAAAACTAGACAACGACGCCCTCCGTGCCAAAACGGAAGAACTCAAAAAATATATCCATGAATCGGCTACTGCTGAACGTGCGAAGGTGGAAGAGTTGAAGGCAAGCATTGAAACTCTCGAACTGGAAGACCGCGAAGAAGTCTTCGCACAAATCGATAAGACAGAAAAAGAAATTCTGGAAAAATATGAAAAAGCACTGGACGAAGTACTGCCTGTTGCTTTTTCTATCGTAAAGGCTACTGCCAAACGTTTTACAGAAAATGAAGAAATCGTCGTAACGGCTACCGACTTCGACCGTCAACTGGCTGCTACAAAAGATTTCGTACGCATCGAAGGCGACAAGGCCATCTATCAGAATCACTGGGTAGCCGGTGGTAACGACACATTGTGGAACATGGTTCACTACGATGTACAGCTCTTTGGTGGTGTCGTTCTGCATAAAGGTAAGATTGCGGAAATGGCAACCGGTGAAGGTAAAACATTGGTAGCTACACTCCCGGTATTCCTCAACGCATTGACCGGAAACGGCGTACACGTAGTTACCGTGAATGATTACCTCGCCAAACGTGACTCCGAATGGATGGGTCCTCTTTATATGTTCCACGGTTTGAGCGTAGATTGTATCGACCGTCATCAGCCGAACTCCGACGCACGTCGTCAGGCATATCTGGCAGATATCACTTTTGGTACAAACAATGAATTCGGTTTCGACTACCTGCGTGACAACATGGCTATCAGCCCGAAAGACCTTGTACAACGTCAGCACAATTATGCCATCGTCGATGAGGTCGACTCGGTATTAATTGACGACGCACGTACTCCGTTGATTATCTCCGGTCCTGTACCCAAAGGCGATGACCAGTTGTTCGAGCAACTCCGTCCGCTAGTGGAACGTCTGGTAGAGGCACAAAAGGTACTGGCTACCAAATATCTTTCCGAAGCAAAAAAACTGATCGCATCCAACGATAAGAAAGAGGTGGAAGAAGGATTCCTCGCTTTATACCGCAGCCACAAGGCATTGCCGAAAAACAAGGCTTTGATTAAGTTCCTTAGTGAACAGGGTATCAAGGCAGGTATGCTCAAGACGGAAGAGATCTACATGGAACAGAACAACAAGCGTATGCATGAAGTGACTGATCCGCTGTACTTCGTAATTGACGAAAAACTGAATAGCGTAGACCTGACAGATAAGGGTGTAGACCTGATTACCGGTAACTCTGAAGACCCGACATTATTCGTGCTTCCGGACATCGCCGGACAACTTTCGGAATTGGAAAACCTGAATCTGACCAACGAACAACTGCTTGAAAAGAAAGATGAACTTCTGACAAACTATGCCATCAAATCGGAACGTGTACACACCATCAACCAGCTGTTGAAGGCTTACACCATGTTCGAGAAAGATGATGAATATGTAGTGATCGACGGACAGGTGAAGATCGTAGACGAGCAGACAGGCCGTATCATGGAAGGTCGCCGCTACTCTGACGGATTGCACCAGGCTATCGAAGCCAAGGAACGTGTGAAAGTGGAAGCTGCTACGCAGACCTTTGCAACAATTACTTTGCAAAACTACTTCCGTATGTATCACAAACTGTCCGGTATGACCGGTACTGCTGAAACGGAAGCAGGCGAACTTTGGGATATCTACAAATTGGACGTAGTCGTGATCCCGACCAACCGTCCGATTGCAAGAAAGGATATGAACGACCGCGTTTACAAGACGAAACGCGAAAAGTATAAAGCTGTTATCGAGGAAATCGAAAAATTGGTTCAAGCAGGACGTCCGGTATTGGTGGGTACTACTTCGGTAGAAATCTCCGAAATGTTGAGCAAGATGCTTACCATGCGTAAGATTGAGCACAAGGTATTGAACGCCAAACTGCACCAGAAAGAAGCGGACATCGTTGCTACCGCCGGTTTAAGCGGAACAGTAACCATTGCTACCAATATGGCTGGTCGTGGTACCGACATCAAGTTAAGTCCGGAAGTGAAGGCTGCGGGCGGTTTGGCAATTATCGGTACGGAACGTCACGAATCCCGTCGTGTAGACCGCCAGTTGCGTGGTCGTGCAGGACGTCAGGGTGACCCGGGTTCTTCTGTATTCTTCGTATCACTGGAAGACGATTTGATGCGTCTGTTCTCTTCTGACCGTATTGCCAGTGTAATGGACAAGCTCGGTTTCCAGGAAGGCGAAATGATCGAACACAAGATGATTTCCAACTCCATCGAACGTGCACAGAAGAAAGTGGAAGAAAACAACTTCGGTATTCGTAAACGTCTGTTGGAATATGACGACGTAATGAACAAGCAACGTACAGTGGTTTACACCAAACGTCGCCACGCTTTGATGGGTGAACGTATCGGTATGGACATCGTGAACATGATCTGGGACCGTTGTGCCAATGCTATCGAAAACAATGATTATGAAGGCTGCCAAATGGAACTGCTTCAGACATTAGCAATGGAAACTCCGTTCACTGAAGAAGAATTCCGTAACGAGAAAAAAGAAAAGTTGGCCGAAAAGACTTTCAACATTGCGATGGATAACTTCAAACGCAAAACTGAACGTCTGGCACAGATCGCTAACCCGGTTATCAAACAGGTATATGAAAACCAGGGACACATGTACGAAAACATCCTGATTCCTATTACAGACGGTAAACGGATGTATAATATCTCTTGTAACCTGAAAGCGGCTTACGAATCGGAATCTAAAGAAGTGGTGAAGTCGTTCGAGAAATCAATCTTGCTCCACGTAATCGACGAAGCATGGAAAGAAAACTTGCGCGAACTGGACGAACTGAAACATTCCGTACAGAATGCAAGCTACGAGCAGAAAGACCCGCTATTGATTTATAAACTGGAATCTGTGACTTTGTTTGACGCTATGGTGAACAAGATCAATAACCAGACTATATCTATTTTGATGCGTGGACAAATTCCTGTACAGGAAGCTCCGGATGAATCAGCTGCACGCCGTGTAGAAGTGCGTCAGGCTGCTCCTGAACAACGCCAGGATATGAGCAAGTATCGCGAAAACAAAGAAAATTTGAGTGATCCGAACCAGCAGGCTGCTGCAAGTCAGGATACTCGTGAACAGCAGAAACGTGAACCGATTCGTGCAGAGAAGACAGTAGGTCGTAACGATCCTTGTCCATGCGGAAGCGGGAAAAAGTATAAAAACTGCCACGGAAAGAACCTTTGATTAATTAATAATTAAAAATTAAAGGTTGGAAATTGTAGGGTAATGTGCTTTATGGCATAGTCTCTCTATATTCAACTTATAAAAGAAAGTCTCAAACGGTTAAAAACTGTTTGAGACTTTCTTTTATTCTTCCAAAGTTGTACTTTTGTTCAAATTACTAAATAGAACAAAACTATGGCAAAATCTTATTCACTGGTTTTCATCGTTTTATTCCTGCTGACTCTGGGTAGCTGTCAGAGTCTGGAACAGATCCCCATTGATTATCTGCAACCTGCCGACTTGAGCTTTCCTCCGCAACTCCGGAAAGTAGCTATTGTGAATAACACCAGCGACGCCCCGGATAATAAACTGATAACAGAGACTGAAAAAATTAAAGAAGGTACACCATTGATAAGTCGTGCAACAGCTTATGCCAATGGAGATCCTAAGACAGCCACTGAATCACTGGCAGAAGAAATAGCACAGCAGAACTACTTCGATGAGGTGGTTATCTGTGATTCTGCCTTACGCGCCAATGATAAACTGGCCCGCGAAAGTACATTGAGCCAGGAGGAAGTGCGTCAACTGACTTCTAACCTGGGAGTGGACTTTATTATTGCACTGGAAAACCTGCAACTCAAAGCAACAAAGACTGTCCGTTATCTGGATGAGTTCAACTGCTTTCAAGGAGCGGTAGACGTGAAAGTTTATCCCACGGTGAAAGTTTATCTTCCCGAACGTAGCAGACCGATGACTACGCTCCATCCTAATGATAGCATTTTTTGGGAGGAGTTTGGAGGTACAGCCATAGAAGCCGCCACTCGCATGATTCCCGACAAGCAGATGCTGGAAGAAGCGGCAGCATTCGCGGGAACGGTTCCGGTGAAAAATATTGTCCCTATTTGGAAAAAAGGAACACGGTATCTTTATACTGGTGGTTCGGTTCCTATGCGTGACGCTGCCATTTATGTACGCGAAAATTCATGGGACGACGCATACGAACTTTGGCGTCAGGCTTTCGAAGGTACCAAGAACCAAAAGAAAAAAATGCGGGCAGCTCTCAACATTGCTGTTTACTACGAAATGAAAGATAGTTTGGCTAAAGCAGAAGAATGGGCAGAAAAGGCACAACAACTAGCTAAAAAAATAGATAAAAAGAACATCACAGATAGCCCTCAAGCTACCATTGATGATGTGCCGAATTATTATCTTACTACTTTGTATTTAGCTGAACTAAAGGAGAGAAATGCTCAATTACCCAAGTTAAAATTGCAAATGAGCCGATTTAATGATGATTTTTAAGGAAATTGTGTCATGAAGTTACGAAAAGAGTGTAATTTATTGGAAATGAGCTTAGGTTAATTGCTCATAATAGTAATAGGTTACGATTTAGTTAGTTATCTGCTGCATTATTCTTCTGCGCGTTGCGTAACCTTCAAAGAACTCTTCGTATGCAAAAGTAACAATAAAACGGGAGATTTTGATATGAATCTCCCTGATTTTTTCTATCTCATACAAGTTTTTCCGTAAAAGCGGCTTTATTCGTCGGCACACCATCGTACAAAAGGATTTTGAACGAACGTGTGCCGACTACTGCATAAGCGGAGAAAAGGGCTTTGCCTCACGCCTAAACAACAGTTTAGACTGATGAGGCAAGGCCTATTTCTTTTATGCTTATGCCAAAGAGGTGCTTTTACGGTTTTTCAGATGATTTTTCTTTTTCGCTGTTCCTTTGAGCCGGAAGCGGAAAGCCGTGTATGACCGCTTGTCCATAAATGGAACAAGCCGTCACCCACAGCAGGCAAACCGAGAAGAATGATTTTATCTGCCCGCCCCGACACGTCTGGCCAGACAGATAGAACCATACTTCCTTGCAGGTGGTTTGCCCGGTTTCACGCTACCGGCTATATTCTTTTTGTTGGAAGGGATTTCTTTTTTCACGGATTTCTCTTTTGAAGTTTTCTGCCTAATCTGCCTCTACTTCCGTTTACCTCCATTTTCGCGCCTTTCAGTGTGCCGCATCAGGCAGTCATTTTCGTTCTGGGCGCAAAGGTAACTCCGGGATTTGACGGGAAAGCAAGGTCAAGCCTCCTGTTTTCGGGAAAAATCTCCAGCCCTGCGGGTAGTATTTTTCCGAAAAAACCTTGCATTCCCTAATCCCTACCTTTTTAAGCACCCGAAACGAAAACGACCGATGCGACAGAAAGACGCATTAAAAAAAATGTCGGATAAACGAGAGGCAGATAAGATAGTTTGAAACTCAACTCCCTCAGCTCTTGAATCCGCATTAAAAAACAAAAAATCAAAAACAGAACAGATATGGGAACAACAATGGCAACAAAATTCGTGGCTTGGGAAGTGCCGACATTGGAAGCACTGAAAGGCAGTAAGGTTTACATTCTTCGTGAAAAACTGAACAACGGAGGACAGATGAACCGAGAGGAAAAGGATTGGCTTACACGCAACGTGAACAGCAACACCTATTTCAAGAGCGCAGTCCCCTTGCAAGGCTGGAGGTTTGACTTCTCTGATGTACTCCGCACGTTTATCGTGTGCCAATACGGACATTGGACGGAATACAAGGCAACAGACAAGACCGGACTTCGCAGATACCTATACGGCAGGATAGACAACATTGTAGAACTTGAAAAATAGCGAGGATATGACAGCAACGGCAGACTTCAGACAAATGGTACAATACATAGGGCTTGCAATATGCAACTTAATCATGCGCACCGTCCTTTGGGTATTCGGCATCCTTTGGGGCATCGTCAGAGAGATAGTAAACGGAGTGTTCCGAGTGGCGATAGGCATAATAGTGGCTATCCTTTCCACAATCGTCTTCTTCGGCTTCATCCTTTGGTTATTCACCCTTTAATCTTACCGACAGCGATATGAAAACGACAGACCATTTCAAGAGAACGATACAGATGTATTTGGAGCAACGTGCAGCGGAAGATGCGCTCTTTGCCAAGAACTACCGCAACCCTGCCAAGAACATAGACGATTGTGTGACCTACATTCTGAACTATGTGCAGAAAAGTGGTTGCAACGGCTTCACGGACGGGGAGATATACGGACAAGCCGTACACTACTATGACGAGAACGAGATAGAGGTGGGCAAGCCTATCCAGTGTCAGATAGCCGTGAACCATGTGGTGGAACTCACCGCAGAGGAAAAGGCGGAAGCACGGCAGAACGCTATCCGACAATACCAAGACGAGGAACTCCGCAAGTTGCAGAACCGCAACAAGCCGAGAACCGCCACCAAAGCGACCACCCAAGAAGTACAACAACCCTCATTATTTGATTTAGGCTTATGAAACCGAGAACACACATACAGCAGGAAGTCGCACATCTGAGCAAGCGACTATCGAGATTGACCGCCACGCAAAAGGCATACGCTTTCCGTCATTGCTTCAAGCATTACGCAATCAAGAGAGCGGACGGCACGAACATCTGTACCGAGTGCGGACATTCGTGGAAGAGCGACCACGACCTTGCGGACACCCTTTGCGGATGTACCTGCCCCCATTGCGGTATGCAGTTGGAAGCGTTGCGCACCCGAAAGAGCGTTTTCAGCGAGAACGAATACTTCTCCATTGTCACGACCAGCAAGCAGTACCAAGTGATACGCTTCTTCTTCGTCAAGTCCCGATACAAGGCAGGGCAAGCAGCCAAGTATTCCATTTATGAAGTGGTGCAGAGGTGGATTTCACCCGATGGAAAGACAACGACCGTTGCCCGACTGCGTGGTATGTCAATGTTGTATTATGACCAATGGTCTGAATACAGCGACATGGAGGTACGCAAGCAAAACAACCTCCAAGCATACGATATTGCCCCCGTATGCACCTATCCCCGACAGCGTTTCATCCCCGAACTGAAACGCAACGGCTTCAAGGGGGACTACCACAACACACTGCCGTATGACCTTTTCACGGCTATCCTTTCCGACAGCCGAGCCGAAACACTCTTGAAGGCAGGGCAATACGCCATGTTGCGCCACTATATCCGCAGTTCCTTTGACATGGGACGGTATTGGGCATCCGTCAAGATTTGCATCCGCAACGGCTACACTATTTCGGACGGCTCCATGTGGTGCGACACCATAGACCTCCTGCGACATTTCGGCAAGGACACGAACAGCCCGAAATACGTCTGCCCTGCCGACCTCAAAGTGGAACACGACAAGTTGGTGGCAAAGCGCAACCTGCAAAGGGAGCGTGAGCGGACGGAACAGCAACGGCAAAAGGCGATTGAGGACGAGAAAAACTATCTGAAAGCCAAAGGCATTTTCTTCGGGCTTGTGTTCTCCGACAGCCTTATCTGCATCAAGGTCATAGAGAGCGTGAAGGAAATGGTGGAGGAAGGGCGGATGATGCACCATTGCGTGGGTGGTTATCACAACAAGGCAAACTCCCTTATCCTATCCGCCACCATTGACGGCAAACGGATTGAAACGATAGAAGTGTCACTGAAAACGCTGAAAGTGGTACAGAGCAGAGGGGTATGCAATTCCAATACCGAGTACCACGACCGCATCATCCGGCTTGTGGAGGACAATACCGAACTTATCCGTCAGCGGATGAACGCAGCATAATATCAACCTATAATACAGAATAATATGGAAGTAAGATTTGAAAGCATGGTTTGTTTGTGGGACGATAAAATCCCCACGATGTTCCTTGAGTTTATGAACCTCCTCACTCTTGCAATGAGTGAGGAGCAGTTAAGGGCAAGTGTCAAGGACTTCGCCGAAAAGAACGAACTTGACAAGTATTTTCATTACGGCTTCGGCTCACACCATTTCTACCTGCACCAACGCTATACAAGCGACCCCGAAATGGTGATGCAGAACAGAGTTTTGTCAGTACATTTCTAACCATCTAAAAGCAACGATTATGAGTCCACGAATGACCATCAACGGAGTAAGCACTTGCACGAAAGCAGGGACAGAGAAATACGAGAAGTTCCAAACGGGTATCGGCAGACGCAAGCGGACACTTGTGCAATACGACTACCGCCACACGGATGGGGAATTATTCTCTTGTGTGAAACCCACGTTGGACGAGTGCCGAGCCACACGGGACAAGTGGCTGACGGCAAAGGAAAGAAAGGAGGACAAGCGATGAACGAAGTTGCCTACCAAACGCTGATAGTCAAGTTCAGCGAGTCTATCACGGCATTGGACGGAATGTTTGATGATGCCGAAGCATGGGGAGTTGATACCCTGAAGGGGTGGATAGACAATTATGAAAGCAGCAGGTTTACCGCCATTGACAGCCATACGGCAGTCATAACGAGCGAGTATAACATGGAATGTCTGAAAGAGTGGCTGGAAAGATACACACCCATAACCGAGAAAACAGAATTTTGAACGGTGTGGCGGTGTCCGCACCGCCACACCATAACACCTAAAAACAACGAATATGATAGCAAAGACAATTTTGGAGCAGATAGGTGGCAGACGCTTTGCCGCCATGACAGGAAGCAAAGACTTCATAGACATGGGTAACGGTTTACGCATGAGCCTTGCGAGGAACAAGACGAGTGCCAACCGACTTGACATCATCTATGACGGAGGAGCAGACCTCTACAATATGCGTTTCTACCGCAGGACGTTCAGCAAAAAGACATTCGAGTGCAGGACGAAGGACATCGAAACGCACGAGGGGATATATTGCGATATGCTGGAGGAAATGTTCACGATGGTGACGGGGCTTTACACCCGTTTTTGAACGATGGGCGGCGAAAGCCGCCTACTTTCTTTCAGTGAGCATGATGGCGGACAAAGAAAGTAGCAAAGAAACCTTTGTTCCAATCTTCGATAAAATTCTTATTTGAATATGTAAAATTAGCCAGAAAAGGCTAATTTTGCATTGTTATTTTTTTGTATATCAATATGAATATAGAAGATTTACAACTAATTGTAGAAACAATATATCAGCACAATCCATCTGCATATAAACGAGGAGGAGATGTTGAGTTGTTGAATTCTCATATAAAAGCGATGCAACATCTGAAAGAGGTCAATAAAATACATTATAAAGAATATAATTTGACTGATTTAGAAGCATTAAGTATCGTCATCCTTGAAGGCTTTGGTAGTTCTCGGTTCATACAAGAACCTCTGTATAATAGGCGTAAATTGAATGCCTTAACAGAAGTTTTAATCCAAAACTTAGATAGTGCATTAAGAAAAGCTCCTAAAAATACTCACCCTGTGTTATATGCCAATGATGGTTTTATGCGTGGTTATAATAGGATTGGAGATATTTTTACCGTAAATGGCTTTTTTACGACATCAATAGATGATTTTGATAATGCTCATTCTATAAAATGGATAATTGAGCCTTTACCGGAAGGTCAAACAAAAGCTCATGAAATATATAAAATATATAATCATGGAGAGGATTGTCCCTATCCTGAATATCAAGTGGAATTTGAAAGAGGAACAAAATTTGAGATAACTGACATAAAGAAAGGCAAAGAATATAATGTAGTTTATATAAAAGAACTGCCATCTCAAACTATCTGATAGCAGCAATATATTAGAAAATCCGATGAAGTTGCGGCTTCATCGGATTTTCTTTTGTCAGGTACTTATTATTCATGGTACATACAACAGTGCAAACTCCGCCTTTCTCCGTTTGAGCAGCATGGCGTGCCGTTTCCCCTTGTAGTTGCAGAAAGCGATATACTCCCGATAGATGTTCCTGTCGCCCGCCTCCAACTTTCGGATCAGCGTGCTTTTGGGAATCTTTCCGCTACCCAAAAGTCGATATGGACCGACATTGTAGGCGAGCGTGGCAAGGAGCAGACTATCTTTCCCGAACTGCCGAAACATCGCGCAGAACTTCCGCAGGTCTTTTCGCAGAAGCGCGTCCGCCTGCCGCTTCGTCATGGTGCGTGCCGAATATCTTTCACCCGGTAACAACTTATGCCCATATCCCACATATGGGTGATGTTTCTCCGAGTGCCACCCCTCAAAGTATTTGGTACAGCGCATAGCCCTCTCAAATGGTGGCAGCTGGTAGATAGCCGCCTGCCTGTCCGTCCCTTCATGGTGGCTGTCCTGTGCGGACACGGAACAGACCACCAGAAGCGAACAGAGGATAGTCATGAATACACGCATCATCGTGTAAGGGGCTTGAAGTTTCCGATGGGGACAACTGTGATAACCCCGTCATCCTTCACGTTACGGTTGTTGAAATCAAATTCCAGCTCGTAGGAATTGCTGAAATTATCCTCCACCACTACAATGAAGTTGTGCGCCTCGTCACCCTCCGCCGTGTAGTACAGCCGGAACTTCTCGTTTTCGAGCAGATAGCGGTCGTTGGGCAGAAACGTGATGCCGTTGTCCATTTTCAACGTGCCTTCTCCCTCGAACTGGAAATATCGGATGGTATAGAGGGTGTTGGCGTAATCGCCCGTTTTTTTCAACTCACAGCGGATTTCAACTGTCTGCCCCTTTGTCACCTTGTTCGGCACGGGCATGGTTTCCACCGTGAAGGGATAGGATTGCTGTATGTCCATGTCGTCGTCACACGACACGAGCGTGAGCGACACGGCAGCGAATAGGCAGAGTGCCAACGTCTTGAAGATTGATATTCTCTTGTTTTTGTTGTTCAGTATGTTCATTGTCATTTGATTTTTAAGTTATTGTTCTTTTTTGGTTGTCAGTTGCAGATACTCATTCAAGTCCTTGCAACCGTCATAGAGAGCGGAACGGTCATAGACACGTTCTCCATAATGTCCTTTCAGCGTTTTCAACGTGCGCCGTCCGGCTGCGTCATGGTCGAGATAACAGTCTATGCACCCGTAGCCGTCCAGATACCTCATTGCCTTTTCCACGTTGGCAACAGAGTTCAATACGAGGCAGTCTCCCTTTTCCAATCCGAGCGTGGCAGCAGAAAGAAAGTCCATGAAGCCTTCAAAAACGCTGCACACGTCAGCCGGAGAGCCTTCCGCCTTGACCAGCGACACATCTTTCGGAGGCACGCATCCTTTGAAGAAACGGCTGCGGATTTCATATCCGCCTGCCACGTTCGGAAAACCGACTGCAAAATATCGTTTGCCACGCACTCCGTAATTCAGTCGGCAGCAGTAACGTGATGCGACAGCGTAAGGAATGCCCCGTTCCGCCAGATAGTCCGTCAGTGGAGAACGAAACAGCGGGACGGCTTCCACTCCCTCAAAGGCAGGTTCTGACGGTTTAGGCAGTAAAGTCGGTTTGCTCACTTCGGGAACAGGCATAGGTATATTGGCGGTTCCCGCTATGAATTTCACTTGTTCCATGAAGTCACCGTTTCGGGCAAACTCTCCGGCAAGCGTAAAGATGTCGCCACCTTTGCCCAGACCGAAGTCGTACCAGAGCTGTTTCGCCACGTTCACACGGAAAGAGGGCGTGCGCTCGCCCCTATATGGGGCGATATACCACAGCTCGTTACCGCTCCTTCTGACAGGCTCATGCCCCAGCCGTGCGAGAAAAACCGCAATGGGCATTTGTCTGATGATGTCTATTTCCGTCCGTTCCATGTCCGTGTCAGTTGATGATGAACTTGATACCGACCCCGAACTGCGTATGAAACTTCCTCGTGTCGCCACCCCACAGGCAACGCTCCCGGAGGTTGGCGAGCAGGGCGATCCAGTCAGCCACGTAAAACTCCACATCGAGTGTCAGCGCACCGCCGTAGATGAAGGCGTCCCTGTCATGAAGCGTGGAGCCGTCATACAGCACCTTTTCGCCCCAGTTCACCGATTCATATCCGGCAAGAGCCGAAGCACCTGCATAGACGAACACGATTTTACGGGCATCGGAGAGTATCTTGAGGTAGTAGCCGCCCTCCGCCGTGAACTGCGCCACGGGTATCTTTCCGTCCTTGTAAGGGTTGTTCTTCAACAGATATTCGCCGCCGAACACCCATTTGTTCCCCTTTTTCGTGTAGGTGGAGAGAGCCGCCCCGAAACTGTACCCGCCGTCGTTGCCGCCGGGATTGAAACCGTCCGCCATGTTCGCCCTGACCTCGATGCCCTGCATCTTCGGCAGGCATCGCTGGGCGTGCGCCTGCCCCATGAACAGGGCAAGCGACGCTATGATTATTGCGATGTACTTTCTCATGGTCAGCGACTTATTTAACAGACAGCTCATTGATGGTATTGGCGCGTACCAAGTCCTCGTTCTCAATCACGAAAGACTGGTGACGACCTCCGTTCTTCTCGTTGAGTTCCACCACGAGGCACTTGTCGTCGGGGATGGTGAATTTCGCCATCGTGAATACCGTGCGTTCACTCTTCTTGCCAGGCACGAGTGTGGCGTAATTCTGCGCACGGAGCGGCAGGATGATCTGCTCCTGCACGGCGGTACGCTTCGCCACCTTCTTGTCCACGATTTTCCATGTGATGTAGTCCACATCGAAAGGCACGTTGCTCTGGTTCTTTATCTCCGTGTGGAAATAGAGCAAACCATTATGCGTGTAGATACCTTTCAGCAGATACTGGATGCCGAATCGCTTGCAGCCGATGTGCTTCACCTCGCGCTTATTCTGCCCCAGGATGGACTTCATGATAAGGCGCACCAGCATCGGGCTTTCGCTGCCCAGTTCCTTCAGATAGATTTCCTGCGCATTATTCGGGCGGTTCACCTTCTCGCCGTCATGGATGAAGTCGCACATCTCCACATTGAGCAGCAACGGTTCGGAGGCATATTTCACGTTGAAGGTATAGAAACTCCCGTCCTCCGTTATCACGGACATATTGGTTTCGTTCGGGAAGTTCCTCACGGTAGCCTTCACGCGGATGACGTTCTCCGCTCCGTCGGCTTTGCCCGCAATCAGGTCGGGCGAACCTAAATCGACGTAACGAACCTCCGAGGGGAAAATGACGTGGACGGTCTTGTCGTAGGTCACTTCCAAGCCGTGCGGAGGAACCATGCGGTCAAAGGTCAGCTTCTTTGTCAGCCCGTGATACAGGTCGCCGTCCGCCTCCTTCTGCGGATAGACCTCCTTTGTCAAGGTCGGTTGTTCACTTCCGTTGTTCTCTCCAACGGTTACGTTCTCCTGCGCGTTGGCAGTTACGATGCCCATAGCGAGGGCAAACATGATGATTACTTTTTTCATTCTACTTTGGATTTTAGTGGTAAATAAAATTTGGTTGTTGTTTCTGTTAGTCGTTGATTGTTATTGTTTTCAATCTCTGTCCTGATAAAGCATGACCTTGTATCCGGCTTTCAGATGCACCTTGACGGTACGCATCTTCTTGGCGATATACTGGCTCGTGCCTTGTATCAGCCCCTTGCCCAAGTCGGAGGCGAGCTGCGCCCCGGCGTTGGTGGATATATTGATGCTGCTGCCCAGCGAGCCGCCCATGTTGGCGGCAACCTCCCTGACGGCATTCATCTCCATCGAGTTGGGAATGAAGATGCCGCGTTGTCCATCCGTGTCATACACCGCCAGTTCCACCGGTATGATCGTACCTGCGTACTCCAGCGAAGTAATTTCAATATCAAGCCGTTCGCCCTGAATCTTTGCCATGCCTACCACCACCGCATTACGGGGGATAATTTTGTCCGCCACCGCCATTGGCTCCAGCAGCCGGAGTTTGACAACTTGCCCGTCCGTCACACTCTGCGCCCCATAGATGCACGCCGAAATGGTATTTTTGTCCGATACGGTCGTGACCCCCACCGCCGTATTGAAACTGCGGTTACGCTCCTGCGAGAAAGAGGCGACAAACTCGGCGTTGCTCATCGGCTGTGAGAGCGAGGATACAACCTGATGCGCCACCTGCCTGACAGGTGCAGCCGTGTTCTTTCCGGTTTTCTGCACAGGGTAAGGCTCTGCCGCCTGTCCGACAGGTGGCTGTGTGCCGTTCTGTCCGCCCATGTACTTCGCCGCCAGTTCATAGGACTTCTCCATAAGTGCCACTTGGTCATCCATAGCGGACGACTTGCCCTTCTCGCTTTCCAATTCCGATTCCAGCGAGGCGATGCGCTCCAACAGTTCGTCCATTTCCGCGTTGTCGTTCTTCGGCTGCTCGTAGAAGTTGCCGAGCGTGGCATTGAGGTCGCGGTAGGCGGCTGCGGAGGATTGGATGGTTTTCGGAGCGGATGATGTTGCTGTTGCATCTTCCGCATTTCCGGGATTGGCAAGGTCGAAGTCCCTGCCGCCGTCCGCTTCCGCCACCTCTCGGTCGAACATATCGCCCAGTTCCTGCATGGTGCGGTTGCGGTTCTCCTGCCGTTCCTCCATCGCCCCCTGCTCGTATGCTTTCGCCTTGTCGCCGATGATCTGGCGGTTCGCCTTGTCAGCGTCGGGCATTTCGATGTTGTAACCACCCGTTCCCGGTTGCTGCTCCTTGTCGGAAGACGGGGCGAATATCAGCCACATAGCCCCGATGAATACCAGCACCATAGCGGGCAGCACTATCATTTTCTGACGTTTCAGCCTTTGGGCTTCGGTCAGCGGCTTGCGCTCTTTCTTCGGTTTCCCGTTGTCGGGAGCCGCCTTGTTCTCATTTTTAGGTTCATTCTTCGTCTGTTCCATATAAATAAGGTATTACATTATGATTGTTGTCCGGCTTTACGGACAGTTCCACCTGTCCGGCATGGTCTGTTACTATCCGGCTGCCGTCATTCCTGCCGATGTCATAGACGGCTTTTCCGAAGGTGTAGAGGGCAAGCACCGCGAAGGCAGCGAGCATTGCCAGCACGATGCGTTTGCGTGTCTTCGGGGGCAAACCGTCCAGATAGCCTTTGAGCCTTGCCACCAGCATTTTCTTTTTGTCGTGGAGCTTCCAGTACGCACGCCAAAATGATTTCCTGATTTTCTTCATGTCCGTTACCTTTTGATGGTTTGTAAATCCTTGTTCTCGATGATGGTGAATCCCTCGATGGTGAAACCGTTGGGATTGTCGTCCGAACGGGACGAGTTCAAGAGGCGGCACGTTGTCACGAGGCTGCGCTCGGTGACGTTGCTTTGCCGGATGATCTTCTGTGTGGCGTAGGTCACGGCACGGTAGGGATAACCGTTGAAGTCGCATACCACGCTGTCCACCTTCAGCACTTGGTTGATGTTCCCGGCGATGATGCGGTTGTAGTACCCTTTCTCGGCGAAGTCCGAATAGTAGTTGTACACACTTTTGTCCGCTAATAGCAGGGCGCGTTTCACGTTATGCTCTATCGCGCTCTTTTCGGGCGAGAGCGTGAAGAACAGCTCGTGGAAACGACGCACGTGTTCCCTTGCCTCCGCCGGACGGTTCTGCGACAAGTCCTGCGAGAGAGCCAGCATCAGCGACTTGCCGTTG
Organism: Bacteroides sp. MSK.18.37; assembly: GCF_019129155.2. NCBI lineage: Bacteria > Pseudomonadati > Bacteroidota > Bacteroidia > Bacteroidales > Bacteroidaceae > Bacteroides > Bacteroides sp. MSK.18.37. The sequence goes on from NZ_JAHOIB020000001.1 coordinate 720,573, forward strand.
TCCAGCACGTAAATCTTTTCCCGTTGCCGCTCTGCGAAGCGGTAGGAACTCCACACGCTCCATACCGTTATCACGGCGCACAACGAGAGGAAGACGATACCGAACAGGCGTATCTGCCTGAACGATGATTCGATGTTTTTGAGTGACTTAAATTCCATTGTTTTTTATTCGTTTTTAATTGTCAGTTGATTATTTCAGCAGTTTCCCGGCACGTCCGACCATGTTGCCTGCGGCTGCACCCGCCACGCTGCCCGCCATGCTTCCGGCTCGTCCCGCCGTCTGGTTCACGTTGCGGCCGTAGCTTCCCATGCCTCCGGCTTGGATAATCCAGCCTGCCACCGTTGGAATGGTGAAGTAGCCGATGATTCCTATGATCATGAAGACGATATACACACCGTCGCTCGAATCCAGCGAGAAGTTCGGGTCAGCCTGCATACGCTCGATGTCGCTTTGCAGCATCAGCACCTGAATCTTCGCCAGTATGGTGCTGAACATATCCGACACGGGCAGCCACAGATAAACCTGTATGTAGCGGCATATCCACTGTGTGAGTGTACTTTGAAAACCGTCCCATACCGATATGGCGAAGGCTATCGGACCGAGTATCGCCAGCACCACGAGAAAAAAGGTGCGGATGGTGTCTATCACGAGGGCAGCGGCTTGGAACATCAGTTCCAGTATCTCGCGGAAGAAATCGCGGATGCCTTTCTTCATGTTGTACATTCCACGCTCGATATACATTCCCGCCATCGTCACCATGTCACCGGGTGACCAGCCCAGTTCCTCCAGCTGTTTGTCAAACTCCTCGTTCGACACAAGGTAGGCGGTTTCGGGGTTGCGCATCATCGCCTCGTATTCCAGTTTGTCCTTCTGCTCACGGTATCGGTTCATGTCCAGCGTTTCCGCCTCCAGCATCTTTGCCGTGCCTTGCACGACGGGCGACATGATGCTGTTTATCGTACCTAATACCACCGTCGGGAAGAACATGATACATAAGCCTATCGCAAACGGGCGCAGCATGGGGAACACGTCTATCGGTTCGGCTCTCGCCAGCGACTGCCACACCCGGTAGGCGACGTAGAACAATGCGCCCAGCCCGGCGATGCCTTTCGCCACGCCCGCCATGTCCCCGCATAGCGGCATCATCTGCTCGTAGAGCGAGCGCAGAATCTGGTGAAGGTTGTCGAAATTCATAGGCTACCAGTATCTTTCGTTCATGTTCCCGTACAGCCCCATGATGCGGTCGAGGTCGTTCTTCTTTTTTGCCCGCAGGTAGCTCACGCTGATGTTCTTGTTGGTGTAGTAGCTCACGAGGTTGCGGTAACGCTTCATCTTGGAGTAGCAGCGTTCCACCACATCCATGCGCTCTTTATCCGTCATGGAGAGCGTGGTGATGTTCACCACGTTCCTCAGTTCCGTCAGCACATCGTTGGATTCCTCCAACAGCTTGGTGTAGCCGAAGGCGATGGCTCCCAGTTCCTCCACCGTGAAGTTGTCGTCATGCATCATCCTCTGGAAGCTGGTCACATAGGTGTCGGTGATGTCACCCACCATCAGGATGGTTTGCTGCACTTTCCGGGCGTCTTTTACCAGATTGTTCACGGATTTCAGTGCGTCGTAATACTTCTTGCCCTGCTCGTAAATTTTCACAGTCTCTTGAAAATTCTTTATCATATTCTGGGCGGTCGTGGAAGTGTGTACCACGTTCTTCGAGGTGTTCACGATGCTCTGCGCGATGTTGGACGGGTCTATCACCGCCCACTGTGCGCTTGCCCTGCCGACTGCAAACAGGCACAGGCAGATAATAAATGTTATTCTTGTTCTCATGTTACTTTGGATTTTAGTGGTTATCGTTATTGCTCGCTTATCGGATGGTCCGGTTTCGGGTTCACACGCACGTAGTCCCCGTTCGGCGAGAAGGTCAGGATGTCCGTCGCTTCGTTGTAGGACACGTCGATACGGAAGCCGGTGCTCATGAACAGGTTGCCGTTCTCCTCCTGCAAGAGATAGGTTTCCGGCTTCAGTTTGCGGCGGATGCCGCTCCGCTTGAATACCGTCACCTTGTAGGCTTCACCCTCCTTGTAGATAAGTACGTCGGGCTTGCCTTCTACGCTTTCCCAGTTCCCGCAAAGCAGGTCGCGGCGGTTGTCCACGGTTTCGCAGGATTGCAGCATCATGACTGCCAGCCCGATTAAACACTTGCTGACTTGCAGCATTTTCGTTCTTGATATACTCATACGCATTTTCTTTTTTAGTTGATGAATCTGTTTCTATTTATTCCTTTCTCCGCCTTTCGGCAAGCTGCCGGATGGCGGCTTCGATGTCGCCGCCCAGCTGCTCTGCCAGACGGTACACCTCTACTTTTTCCGTTTCTTCGGTGGTGTACGCCAGATACTCTTCAGCACTAACTTCGGTGGCATAGACTGCCGACTGCGTGCCGCCCAGTCCTATCCACACTTCCTTGTAGAGCCTTGACGGGTTGTTCGCCATGTTGATGGAGAGTATCTGCGACTTCTCTTTCTCCGTCAGACCCAACAGGGACTGTATGGCATCAAACTTGTTCATGTACTTCCGCTGGTCGAGAAGTATCTTGCAGTCGGAGTTGTTGATGATGCTCTCCTTGACGACGGGCGAGGAAATGATGTCGTCCACCTCCTGCGTCACCACGATTGCCTCCCCGTAATACTTGCGCACGGTTTTGTACATATAGCGCAGGTACTCAGCCATGTTTGCCGAAGAGAGAGCCTTCCAAGCCTCTTCCACTATCAGTTGTTTGCGCACGCCTTTCAGACGGCGCATCTTGTTAATAAAGGCTTCCATGATGATGATGGTCACCACAGGGAAAAGCTCGCGATTCTCCTTTATACTGTCAATCTCGAAGACGATGAACCGCTTGCCGAGCAGGTCTATGTTCTCCGTGGAGTTGAGCAGGAAGTCGTAGCGTCCGCCCCGGTAATACTGCCGCATGGTAGTGAGCATATTGTCGATGTTGAAGTCGGACTTCTCCACCTTTATCTCACGTTCTGCCAGTTCGCGGCGGTAGTCGTTGCGCATATACTCATAGAAGGTGTTGAACGAGGGGACGATGCTCCTGTCAGCCCTGATACGCTCGATATAGGCGTTCACCGCACTGCCCAGTTCACCGCTTTCCGTCTTCGTCACTTTGTCGTCCTCCGACTTCCAGAGCGTCAGCAGCAATGTCTTGATGCTGTCCTTCTTCTCCACGTCAAACACGTAATCATCGGTGTAGAACGGGTTGAACGAAATCGGTTTCTCCTCCGTGTAGGTGAAGTACACGCCGTCCGCCCCGTTTGTCTTGCGCCGGATCATTTCGCACAAGCCCTGATAGGAGTTTCCCGTGTCCACCAGTACCACGTGCGTACCCTGCTCGTAGTATTGCCTCACGAGGTGGTTCATAAAGAAGGATTTGCCGCTGCCCGAAGGACCCAACACGAACTTGTTGCGGTTGGTGGTGATGCCCCGCTTCATTGGCAGGTCGGAGATGTCGAGGTGCAGCGGTTTTCCCGTAAGCCTGTCCACCATCTTGATGCCGAAGGGCGAGAGCGAGCTGCGGTAGTTGGTTTCCTCCGTGAAGAGGCACACCGCCTGCTCGATGAAGGTGTGGAAACTCTCTTCCGCCGGGAAGTCCGCCGCATTGCCGGGCATCGCCGCCCAGTAGAGTGTCGGGCAGTCGATGGTGTTGTGGCGCGGCACGCACTCCATGCTTGCCAGCTGGCTGCCCACATCGTTCTTGATATGCTTCAGTTCCTCCGCGTCATCGCTCCACGCCATGACGTTGAAGTGCGCCCGTACCGAGGTCAGCCCGTAGGAATGGGCTTCGTTCAGGTACTGGTCTATCCACTCGCGGTTGATGCTGTTGCTCCGGCTGTATCGGGATAGCGACTGCATATTCCTTGCGGACTTCTCGAACTTCTGCAAATTTTCCTCGCTGTTGTCGATAATCACATACTGGTTATAGATGTGGTTGCAGGAAAGCAGCAGCCCCACGGGGGAGGCGAAGGAGAGGCGACAGTCCGAGCGGTCGGTGGAGAGTTTCTCGTAGCGGATGTCGGTAGCCACCTTTCCGGGCATATCCTCCGCGTCGGAGAGGGTGTGCAGGCACAGGCGGTTGTCACCGATACGCATTTCTTTTGCCGAGAGGTCGATGTCCTGCAAGGTCGTGTCACCTTCGGGCATGAGCGAGAAGTAACGCTCTATCAGTCCGGCGGACTTCTCCGTCCCGACAATCTCGTCGGTGGAGAGGCGTCGCAGCCTGACAAAGCCGCTGTCGTTCATGATGCGCTCGAACTGTTCGGCGGCCTCCATGAACTTCCCGGCGGTTTCCTTGCCCAGTTCCTTCGGGATGATATGTCCCCGGCACAGCGTACTGAAGTTGCTCTGCATACGGTTACGTTCTTTCGTCGTCTTGGTCAAGTAGAGATAGCAGGAGTGTTTCAGGTACGGACGCTCGTTGAAATGGCGTTCAAAGGAGCGGCTCAGAAAACTCATGTCGTCTTTCTGTAACTCCGGCTTGTAGCGTTCCTTGATGAACCAGTCCTGCTTATGCACGACGCAGAAGTACGGCAGCACCTTGATAGCCTTGCACCAGCAGCCGTGTATCGCCTCGTACTCTGCGCCCGTCACGGTGTAAAGCTCCGGCAGTTCCACCTCAAAAGCCACCGTGATGTCGGCGTCTTTGGAGATGATGCAGCCATGCTCCACCGCCAGCAGGGGGAACTTGTTTTCCAGTGTTATCATTTTGGATGTATTTCTCATGTCGTTTCTTCCTTTCGTTGCCGTTTGAATAATCGGGTGATCCGCCGTCGGTTGATAAGGTATCGGGGATGGCTCCTTGCCGCTCCCAATTTCATCAGCCCGTGTTCGCCGTACCGGGCGTTCAGCGCGAAGGTCTGCCATACGAGGACGGAAGACGATGCCGCGCCGAAGCCGATACATATCCACTGGTCGATGCCGACCATATAGAGGATGACGAACAGGACGAAGAGAGCCAGCAGACCTCCGCAGAAGATGAAGAGGTACTGAGCCTTCAAACCCTTGAACTCGACCGGACGGCCGATACCCTTGTTTATCGGGTATTCAGCCATACATTGTTTATTAAAGGAAGAATGAGCGCAGGATAGTGGCGGCGACAATCAAGAAGATACAAGCCCCGAACCACGAGGCGGCGGTCTTCGAGGTGTCCGGGTCGCCGGACGAAAACTTGCCATAGACTTTTACGCCTCCGATAAGACCGACCACCGCACCGATGGCATAGATAAGTTTCGTACCGGGGTCGAAATACGAACTCACCATAGAGGTGGCTTCGTTGATGCCTGCCAGACCGTTTCCCTGCGCAAATGCGGAGGCGGTTGCGGCAATCATAAGTGCCGCAGAGATGATGAACTTTTGTCTGATGTTCTTATTCATAAACTGTTCTTTTTGTGCCGTCCAAAGGGTGGATAGTCCTTTTTCGGGCGGTTGATACTTGATTACTTTACTTTGGTTTTAGTGGTTTCCCGTTTGTTTCTACGGACTTGGGTGTGTCCGTTGCGGATTGGCTGTACCTTGTACTGCCGTGCGCATGGTGTGATGCTGTCTTACGTTTTCATTTCCACTCTTTTTTAGCTGTTATACATAGTCCCGGATATTGAACTCGTCAATGTTGTCGGGTACGGTAAATTCCTTTTTCGGTTTCTTCAGCCGGACTTCGATAAGCCCCTTGATGCGGATGTTCAGTTCCGTCGAGCCGGACATCAGTTTCTCGTACAGTTCCGTTCCTTCCATATCGGAGAAGACCTTTGCCGCACGTTCCCGTTCTGCCGTTGTCGCTTCCGGGTTCTTGGCTGTCCTGACCGCATCGTCTATCTCGTCAAAACTGCTTCCCGTAGCTCTTGGTGTGTCGGGCGTTCCGTCCTCCGGTTCATCCTCCACGAACTCCAGTTCCGAAGGCGGGATGCTCGTGAAGGTTTCATCGAGTTTTTCCTCCGGAACTTGTGCCGGGCGGGACATGGTTTCCGTGTTTCCGTCGTCAAAAGTAGCCTCTTCCTCCGACAGCTCAATGCCTTTTTCCGAAGTGGCGGCTTCTTGCGTCGGTATGGCAGCGGTTGTCCGGGTTGATGCCATTTTGAAACGGCTCTTGCCGATGATGTCCGATGTTTCTGCGGGAGGTGTTTCCCGTACCGTTTCCTGCTTCACCTCCGTGCCGCCCAATGACCGCCATAGCCCGGCAATGCCTTTAAGGAAGCGGACGAATCTCGTTTCCATGATGCGGTCGTAGAGCAGCAGGAACAGGAACCACAGGTTACAGCCGACCGATACGGTCAGGAGAATCATCGTCATGCTCATAAATCTATTCTGGGGACTGCGTTTAACATACGGTTCAGTTCGTCACGGTGTGTACGGAGAAACTCGCTTACCACGTTCTCAGTGAAGTCAGCCATTGTGACTTCACCATCACCCAGCCAGCGGACAATCATGGCAACCTTGTCATGGGTCTCTTTGCTGATGGATACTTGTTTCCCTTCCCTTGCCTTGAAGCCTGATTTTTTCAGGAAGGCACGATAATCATTCTTTTTTCTTCTCATTTCTTTTTCTTTTTGATGATTAAAATACTGCGTCGTAATTCCGGGCGTAAAGGCTCTTTATCGCCTCTTCGCATTGGTTGAAGTGGTGTGTAAGCACATGGTCGATGTAGGCGGACAGCGATAGCTTGTCATGCCCGATCACACGGGTGATGCGCATGATGCGGTCGTGGTATTCCGGGCGCACGTATGCCATCTTCCCCTCGCGTGCCTTTACTTCGGGTTCACGGATGAAAAGCCGTTCATAGTCCTTTTCGCCGCATTTGCCGCTTACCGGCACGGGCGACAGGATTTCCACACTCGCTTGCACTTGGGCAAGCATACCTCCGCCGTCATGGTGCGGACTTCTGTTTTTCTGGTTCTTTTCCTGATTCATATCCATATTCAAATTAAGTCTTCACGTTGTTTCTTGTACAGTTCGTTTATTTTCTCCTTGTGCTGTTCCAGATGTTGGCGCAACACGGTGTCCACGTAGCCGCCTACCGAGATTTCCCGTCCGGCGATGTCATTCACGATTTTAAGAATCTTGCTGTGTACATCGCGGCTGATATAGACGCACTGGCGTGTCTTTATCTCGTTGCGGCGGAGGAACAGACCTGAATAGTCGTCCTCCTGCCGTTTGCGGCGGGCGGTGTCTTTCTGCACCTTCTCCCTTGACGGGGATGCCGTGGGCGGTGGTTCCGTTTCCGGGACGCTCTCTTCTTCGGGGGCAGGTACGGGCGGCTCCTGCGCACGGTACAGGGTCCCGTCCTGCTTGCGTCTGCCGATGGAGGCTATCAACAGATCCTCGTCAATGCCTTCGGTGTTCACTTTCCTGCTGCCCATGTTCATTGAGGTTTGATGATACGGCTGATTTCTTCCGAGAACTCACGGATGCCGCTCCCTTTCAGCAGGGATGCGTCCATCGGGAAGATGGTCGAGCGGAAAACGCTCTTGCGCTCTTCCGAGAGGTCGCGCCGGAACTTCTTGCTGTCGGGCAGGCGGGTGGATAACACCGACAACCCCATTTCGGCAATCACATCTTCGTATAGGTCGTACAGCCCGTTCTTCTCCCTGCCGTCCACCATCGTCCAGAACAGGTACAGCCCTTTTGTTTTCGCCTGCCCGGTCGTCATGAGGTTGTCACGGAACATCACGGCGAATTGCAGGGTGCTTTCCACGACAAAGCGGTCGGCACTCATGGGCGCGAAGATGTAGTCCATCTGCGAGAGGGTCTTTACAACGCCGTTGCTTTTCAGCGTTCCCGGCATATCGAAGAACACGATGTCCGGTTTCACTTCTTCTTCGGCAAGCATCCTTTCGGCATCGTCAAGGGCGTTGAGGGCGTCGCTTGCAATGACCGGATAAGCGTTCTTCCTGATCTTTCGGAAGTGGTCACACGCGAGTGCCTTGAAATAGAGGCTCTCGTCGATAAGTTTCGTTTCACGTTCACGCAGTCCGTGGATGCTGTGCTGCGGGGCGTCGCAGTCTATGACGGCGACATTGTGACCTTGCACGTTGTGGAGGTAGCTGGCGGCAAGTGCCGTGACGGTCGATTTGCCGATACCTCCCTTTTGTGTTGCGAATGCAACGAAGATTTCATTACTCATGGTTCTATTGGTTTTAATGGTTGATGAATTGCTTTTTTTATTCCTGTACGGAAGCGGTGACGTACATATCCGCGTCCGTGAAACATTGACAGATTGGTCCGTCACGTATCCGCTTCAATGGTGAAGCCGGGATTCGGATAACCGGTGAATGACGGCATTGCGTCATGAAGTCATTGAATCCGTAAATCACCGCGTCACTGGAAAACCGGGTATCCGACGGTTCGGATATTCGGTTTGGCAAATATCCGTCGAAGCGGTTTGCCGGGTATCTGAAAGTTCCTTTTTCCATATCTTCAAATCATTCGTTTCTTGAATCATGTTGCAAATAAACAAGGATATTTTTGAATCCGTATCACTTCTCCGGCAAGTGGCAGCACGTTGCGCCGGTTGGCACTGATTGTCCGGGTCAAGCCTCTGTCCGATACCGCGTTAAGGGCGTAACTTTGCACCCGAACGGCAGGGTTCGCCGCAGGTGGCGCAGCCCGGAGTTTGAAAGGCATTCCCCCAATCCGTCCCCGACGGATTTTTATGTTCACCTGAACATAGCAAGGTATGTTTTCAGCCGCTCAAAATATTTTGAGCATCCCGGAAAACGCCTTGCCCTTGCAGGGGGCGGGCTTACCCTCCGAAGTCGGGAAGCCTCTCAAACCTACGGTGTCTGTGCCATGAAGCGGCGGCTTATGCCGTCAAACCGCTAAATCCAAAGTAATATGAGTGAAAAAAAAAGAAACAAAGGCGGGAGAAATCCCAAACTCGATCCGGCGGTGTTCAGATACACCGTCCGTTTCAGCGAGGAGGAACACAACCGTTTCCTCTCCATGTTCGAGAAGTCGGGCGTTTACGCCAAGTCGGTTTTCCTGAAGGCGCACTTCTTCGGGCAACCGTTCAAGGTACTGAAAGTGGATAAAACGCTGGTGGATTACTACACCAAGCTATCTGATTTTCATGCGCAATTCCGCGCAATAGGCACGAACTACAACCAAGTAGTGAAGGAACTGAGGTTGCATTTTTCCGAGAAAAAGGCGATGGCGTTGCTTTACAAGTTGGAGCAACAGACCGTCGAACTCGTAAAACTGAGCCGTAAGATTGTGGAACTTTCAAGGGAGATGCAGGAAAAATGGTCGCAAAAATCAGTGTAGGAAACTCGTTGTATGGCGCACTTGCCTACAACGGGGAGAAGATCAACGAGGCGAAAGGGCGGCTTCTGACAACCAACCGCATCTACAATGACGGTACGGGAACGATGGACATCCACCGGGCTATGGAGGACTTTCTCGCTCTGATGCCCGTGCGGTCGAAGGTGGAGAAACCGGTGGTGCATATCTCGCTCAATCCGCATCCCGACGATATTTTGACGGACACGGAGCTTCAGAACATCGCACGGGAGTATCTGGAGAAGATGGGCTTCGGCAACCAGCCGTATCTCGTTTTCAAGCATGAGGACATCGACCGCCACCATCTGCATATCGTGACGGTCAGGGTGGACGAGAACGGCAGGAGCATAGACACCCGGAACAATTTTTACCGGAGCAAGCAGATAACACGCGAACTGGAACGGAAGTACGGGCTGCATGACGCGGAACGCAAGAATCGCCGTCTTGACACGCCGCTGCGCAAGGTGGACGCCTCTGCGGGCGACGTGAAGAAGCAGGTGGGGAATATCGTTAAGGCTTTGAACGGGCAATACCGTTTCCAAACGATGGGAGAATACCGTGCCCTCCTTTCCTTATATAATATGACAGTGGAGGAAGCACATGGCAATGTGCGCAGACGTGAGTATCACGGGCTGGTCTATTCCGTCACGGACGACAAGGGCAACAAGGTCGGCAATCCTTTCAAGTCCTCGCTGTTCGGGAAGTCCGTCGGCTATGAAGCCGTACAGAAGAAGTTTGCCCGTTCCAAGCAGGAGTTTAAGGAGAGGAAACTTGCCGACATGACGAAACGCACCGTCCTTTCCGTGCTGGAAGGCACGTATGACAAGGAGAAGTTTGTAGCCACCCTCAAAGGAAAGGGCATCGACACCGTACTACGCTACACGGAGGAAGGGCGCATCTACGGAGCCACGTTCATCGACCACCGTACGGGCTGCGTGCTGAACGGCTCACGCATGGGCAAGGAACTTTCCGCCAACGCCTTGCAGGAACACTTCACGCAGCCTTACGCTGGACAGCCGTCGATTCCGCTTTCCGTTATGGTGGAGGGACAAGAGGACAAACAAGGATATTCCGGAGGGGAATACGAGAGCCATTCGGGTGGCATGAACCTGTTTGCCCCCGAAGGTCCGGTAGTGGACGCCGAGGAGGAAGCCTTCATCCGGGCGATGCAGCGCAAGAAGAAAAAGAAGAAGCGCAAGGGCTTGGGAATGTAATCGAAAATATCAACAATCAAAAAAATCAATGTATGTCACAACAAGAAGACGATTTGAGGGCATTGGCGAAAATCATGGATTTTCTGCGTGCCGTGAGTATTATTTTAGTGGTCATGAACGTGTACTGGTTCTGCTATGAAGCTATCCGGCTTTGGGGAGTGGAGATCGGCGTGGTGGACAGAATCCTGATGAACTTCAACCGCACGGCGGGGCTGTTCCGTTCCATCCTGTACACAAAACTGTTTGCCGTCCTACTGCTTGCCTTGTCCTGTTTGGGGACAAAGGGCGTAAAGGGTGAGAAAATCACTTGGGGAAGAATCTGGACAGCCCTTGCCGTGGGCTTCGTGCTGTTCTTCCTCAACTGGTGGATACTGGCTTTGCCGCTCCCGATAGAGGCGGTGACGGGACTGTATATTCTGACCGTCGGCGCAGGTTATGTCTGCCTGCTGATGGGCGGTCTGTGGATGAGCCGTCTGTTGAAGCACAACCTTATGGACGATGTGTTCAATAACGAAAACGAGAGTTTCATGCAGGAAACAAGGCTTATCGAAAGCGAGTATTCGGTCAATCTTCCGACACGGTTTTACTACAAAAAGCGTTGGAACAACGGCTGGATCAATGTCGTGAATCCTTTTCGTGCCTCCATCGTGTTGGGTACGCCGGGTAGTGGAAAGTCATACGCGGTGGTAAACAGTTTCATCAAGCAGCAGATTGAAAAGGGCTTTTCGATGTATGTATATGACTTCAAATTCAGCGACTTATCTACAATCGCCTACAACCATCTGCTGAACCACCCGGAGGGTTACAAGGTGAAGCCGAAGTTTTATGTGATAAACTTCGACGACCCGCGACGCTCGCACCGCTGTAATCCCATCCACCCGGATTTCATGGAGGATATTACGGATGCCTACGAGAGTGCCTATACGATAATGCTCAACCTCAATAAAACGTGGGTGCAGAAGCAGGGCGACTTCTTTGTGGAATCACCTATTATTTTGTTTGCCAGCATTATATGGTATCTCAAAATCTATCAAGGCGGCAAATACTGCACGTTCCCCCATGCGATTGAGTTCCTGAACCGCCGCTATGAGGATATTTTCCCGATACTGACCTCTTACCCGGAATTGGAAAACTATCTTTCTCCGTTCATGGACGCATGGCTCGGAGGGGCTGCGGAGCAGTTGATGGGGCAGATAGCAAGCGCGAAAATCCCTTTGTCAAGGATGATTTCCCCGCAGCTCTATTGGGTGATGTCGGACAGCGAGTTCACGCTGGACATCAACAACCCCGAAGAACCGAAAATACTCTGTGTGGGCAACAATCCCGACCGTCAGAATATCTACGGGGCCGCTCTCGGTCTGTATAACTCCCGTATCGTGAAACTCATCAACAAGAAAGGGATGCTGAAGTCGTCGGTCATCATCGACGAGCTGCCCACGATTTATTTCAAGGGGTTGGACAACCTTATCGCCACCGCGCGAAGCAACAAGGTTGCCGTGTGTCTGGGCTTTCAGGATTTTAGCCAGTTGGTGCGCGACTACGGTGATAAAGAAGCGAAGGTCGTGATGAACACCGTCGGCAATATCTTTTCCGGTCAGGTGGTGGGTGAAACCGCCAAGACGCTTTCCGAACGCTTCGGTAAGGTGTTGCAGAAACGGCAGTCCATTTCCATCAACCGGCAGGATGTTTCCACCTCCATCAACACGCAGATGGATTCACTCATCCCGCCGAGCAAGATTTCCGGCTTGACGCAGGGTATGTTTGTCGGTTCGGTGTCCGACAACTTCAACGAGCGTATCGAGCAGAAGATTTTCCATTGCGAGATTGTCGTGGATGCCGAGAAGGTGAGGCGCGAGGAGAAAGCCTACAAGAAAATCCCCGTCATTACCGACTTTACGGACGGGGACGGCAACGACCGCATGAAGGAAACGGTTCAGGCGAATTACAGGCGCATCAAGGAGGAAGTGAAGCAGATTGTTCAAGAGGAACTGGAACGTATCGCAAATGATGAAAACTTGAAACACCTGTTGCAGCAGAAATAACAGATTCCTTTATATGTGAAAAAGGGGATGTGTCAAAACACCCAAAATATGAAAATTACCCCTGTCACAGATATCTGTAGCAAGGGTAATTTTGTTAAAAAGAGAGTTTTGACACCCTCTTTTTATTCTCAGATTTGAGATGCTTGTTGATGGTGGTAATGGCAAGCGTCAGCAAATAATTTTTCAGCTCTGTATCGTCTTTAAGCAGTATGCTGTATTCTTCGGCAAACATTCTCAACAGTCTGGTTCTGAGTTTCGACATTTCTTCACCGAAAGGTATCTGTCGGTTTTCTTGCCAATACTCAATCACTACGGAAGATACCAGCCACTTGAACTCGGATTTCATCTCTTTGCCGAGTTTCTTGAAGCGGATTTGTTCGCTAATTGGCGGCTCGTTGTATGGCATTATGTCTGCCGGGTCATAAACGGATATACTGCCGATACCATAATCCATGATTATCGGTAAATCAGTTTTTACATCATTCTTATGTTTCTTCTTTTTAGCCATACCCGTTATTGTTGCAGGAAACCTTTACCTTTATCAGTAAGATAGTATTTCTGTTGCGGACTCTTGGAGCCTATGGGATAAAGTGAAAGGACCAAACCGGAATTTATTGCCGGATGGATATAGTTCTTTAAGAAATTCCTTTTATCTTTCATTCCCGTTTTCTCCATGATTTCTTTAGCAGAGAGAGTGTTGTTCCCAATAGCAGACAACAGTTTTCCTAACTGTGGGGTTACTGTGGGGTTACTATAGGGTTGCTGTGGGGGTGCTGTGGGGTCTTGTCCTACTGTAGTTCTTGTATAATGAAACACAATCCATACAGCATTGCCGTCGGTATGAAACTCCGGATCCGGAATACCGACACGGCGACATTCGTTTACCATAAGGGCTATGCCACGTCCCCAACTCTCCAATACTGCACTTTTGTACAGCACATTGGCTACTATCAGATTTTGTGGTTCGGAATTGTGGCCACCCAACAGTTTCTCAATGGTAATATCAGGCGGAAATGTTCCGCTGTTTTCAATCTCCACGCGGTCATCATAGATAGCAATCCCGACTGAACTGCCGGGGCGATGGTAAACACGATGTGCAAAAGCATTTATGCAACATTCTCTCAATGCCTTATATGGCACATTCAGTTCCTCTTCTCTGTACAAACCTTCAATTTTACCGGAGAGGGACAAATGCTTGAAGAAAAATGCCATTGCAGCATCCAGCAAGTTGAATATATTGCCTGTCACACGCTGATTATCTAAAAATTCATCTTTTGTCGTTCCTTTGAACCGGGCTAAACGGAGCAGACATTGGGGATAATGGTAGAAGTTCCGTCCGAATAGGACAACGGAAGCATTGTTCAGCTTTCCATCATTCAACAAGTCAAATTTTTCAAGGATGGTTCGGACATCCTCCTGCATAGAACCTTCCGGCAAACGTCCGCCTCTGATTCCTCCACGTACTGCGCCCAAGATTGCCGTTTCGTCAAGGTCGGATATTTTCAAGCCGGGATTTTGCATGGAATCCCAAGCATAGGTTCCGCCTCGCTGCATAACCAACAGGTTGTATATACCCTGCGGCATGGCAGATGTAACGCTCTCTATCCGTTGATAAGCCCTCCCCTTATAGGTGAACGGGCGCATATATCGTTGTTCTTCCGCTGATAAAGCTATAACACTTTTGTTCGTTCCCGGAATGTCTGTATAGGATATATCAATGGTCGCAAACGGCTCGATTCGTCTGATGGTTTCCGCAATATCGCGCTTCGTCTTGTCGCTCACTTCCTGACCGATAATCTTTCCCTTGTCGGTTACACCGAACAGCACCGTGCCGCCCGTACCGTTCAAGAAGGCACAAAGAGTTTCCATTCCACGCTCCAACTGCCCGGTAGTTTCTTTGAACTCAACTGTCCCGCCTTCGGCTCCGGCAATCAGTCCATTCAATATTTCGAGGTTATCTATTTTCATCCGTCATTGATTAATACTTGCAAAGTTAATGATTTTAATCGGCTTTCCGGCAGATAATAGAGTGATTGTAAATGAAGAAGGATAAGAAACCGTATAATCCGGCCGCTTATCCTTTGTTTGGCATTCGTTTATCTCCTCATCCGCTCCAATTCATCGTCATGTCGCATCTTCGCGTTCAGTTTGTCCTGCATCTTTTCAAGGAAGTAGGTGCGACTGTCGCTTTTCCTGCGTTTGATGTCCGTATAGAAGCGGTAGCAGTCTTTGGACTCCACACCGAAAAAGGAATAGAGGACAGGAGCAAGCTCTTTCAGCGAAGCCTTGCCGCCATTGATGCAGCCGGTGGCGTAGAGGGCATAGATTAGTTCTACCAACTCGACGGCATTACCAGTCCATTGCAAGGCTGGGACTGTGGCTTTGGTTTCGGATGTGGATGTTAGTGGTGGCACGGAGGTAATTGCAGAAGCGGATACCATCTTCTGCATCTTTCGGATGAAGGATAACGCCTTGCGGATATACACAGTGACGACATTCTCCTCCGATGCCGACAAGTTCTGCGGATGGTGCTGTAATTCGATTTCGGCAAAAGCCAACGCCACAATAATATGCTTGGCATCATTGCCGCCGTAGCACAGGTTTATTACTTCCTGCACGAATCCGCCGTATGCCGTTTCCGTGCTACCGTTGTCTTTTCCGTTTATCATGGCGAAAAACTGTGTTTCCGCCAGTATGAGATGGTTCATTATCTTTTCTGTTTTGAGGGTTTACACTTGTTTATCAGTGTGCGCACACTGATATATGGTGCAAATCATAGCCCTAAACACGAGAAAAGATTGTGAGAAAATTGTACTACATTGTTTTTCAGAAAGATAAAATTCAAAAATAATTTTATCCTTGATTGCATCCCTTGTGAAATGTGTTCAGATTCTGAACATGTGTTCACTTTCTGAGCACGGAAATCCCGCCAAGATGTTCATAATCTGAACATTTTATGCCCGTGGCTCTTTATGATAGGTAAGCCGGATTACTCCGTCCCTATAAGTTTTGTTCTCCATAAGCCGCCAGTCATTCATAGGTAGTGCTGACTTGAAAAAATGCGCTCCGTTTCCGTCGATGGTTGGAACAACGTATAGTATGATTTCATCTATCACGTTCATCCGTAACAGTCCGTTGGCATATTCGGTATTCCCGGCAGTTACTTCCAACAAATGGCAAATGCTTCCACCTTCCTCCCTCCATTCTTGAAGCACGGATACCGAATAGTCGGATGTCAGCTTATACAGGGCATTGGCACGTATTTCATCCATACCGTAATCTTCGGTTTGAAGCAACCGCTTCCGGGGATGCAGTTTCATCGGACAGCCATCTATTGAGATAACGGCAAGTAATTGTATTTTCGCCATAACGTATTTTCTTTCCTTTTTGGCGAGGCAAAAAAGTAGCGTGCAATTCACACTACTTTCAAGCGATGGCTCTGGTAAAGCCTTTACGGAGAGTACGTGAATGCACGCTATGCGTAAGCATAGCATAAGCATCACGCAATCGTCTCCGTAGTTTCAATTTACCAGATTTACGCAGTATATGTATAGAATGAAAACAACATCCAATAAATTGATAATAAATATCCTGTAAATCAAAGTTTTATAATCTTATTTTTATTTTCGGTTGTTTTCAGTACTTTCAGTAAATTGGCTCTTGTTTGGTGCAATTTTGTTTCTCATTTGTTTCTCAAATTCGATACTTATTCGTATATTTGCAGTAGAAAAAATGAGAAAGGAATCCCTATGGCACGAGTTAAGAATCATACAAAAGTCAAAGAGCCAATTCGTCTTCGGATGAAGTCGCTGAGCAATGGCAGCAAGAGCCTGTATCTGGATATATACCGCGACGGAAAGCGGACATATGAATACCTCAAGATGTATATTATCCCGGAAACGGATAGCAACTCCCGCAGGCAGAATCAGACGACAATGGACGCCGCCAATGCCATCAAGTCGAAGCGTATTATCGAACTGACCAGTAATGAGGCCGGGATTGTATTCCGTAAGGACAAGACTTTCCTGCTGGATTGGATGCAGGTTTATATGGAGGCTCAAGAGAGTGCCGGTAAGAAAGATGGCAGTCAAATCAAGATTGCCATGCGCATACTGAAAGACTATGCCGGAGAAATGGTCACACTGGATCAGATTGACGGGGACTTTTGTCGTGGCTACATCACTTATCTGCTGACGGAATATCATCCGAAAGGCAAGGACATATCGAACTACACGCTTCACAATTATTACCGTGCGTTGAACGGTGCGTTGAACTCTGCCGTCAGGAAGAGAAAGATGAAGGCCAACCCTTTCAACGAACTTGAGAAGTCGGAGAAAATCCGCAAGCCGGAGAGTATGCGGTCGTACATGACCATCGAAGAGGTACAGGCGTTGATTGACACTCCTATGCCCCACGAGGAATACGAGATTGTAAAATGCGCATATCTGTTCTCCTGCTTTTGCGGATTACGCATCAGCGATATAATCAAGCTGAAATGGAATGACGTGTTCGTTGACAGGGGACAGTACCGTTTGGCCGTGTCCATGAAAAAGACCAAAGAGCCTATTTACCTGCCCCTCTCTCCTGAAGCGTTGAAGTGGATGCCGGAACGTGGGGGCAAATCATCAGAAGATAATGTGTTCGACCTGCCGTCCGCCAATACAATCAGAATGCAGCTCAAACCTTGGGCGAAAGCAGCCGGAATCTCCAAGCGGTTCTCCTACCACACCAGTCGCCATACGTTTGCCACCATGATGCTGACGCTCGGAGCGGACTTATATACCGTCTCGAAGCTGCTCGGCCATGCCGATGTGAAAATGACACAGGTGTATGCCAAGATTATCAATAAGAAAAAGGACGAGGCTGTGAATCTTGTAAACGGTTTGTTTCACTAATTGAAGGCATTCTGTGGTCCATGTCTAATTTACAAACATATATTTACGGCATTTCTCCGGTTGTAAATGCAACCGAAGTTAATGCTTCCATCACATATTATAAACTCAAAAAGGTAAATCGACATGAAAAGACCTGAAGACGGCCTTCTCTCTTTTTGGAGGGAGCCAACACCTGCAGCACTTCGCTGCGGACAAGGATGTGGCGAATGAACTTTTCGCCCTGCTTACCGAAGCAAAAACAGTTTATCTCCACGATGTTGTGTTGGGTGGTAAACAGTACCACCGCTATGTGGACGATTTCGTAAACGGACACCGGTACATAGACTGTGACCATGCGGCCTGCCGGAACTGCCACGAAATGAACATCCACATTGTCAAGGGGCTGCTGACCGAGTGCGCCAGTTCCGTCCAGCCCTGCTTTGCCGCACCGGATTTCACGTTTAATGAGTGCATGAAGTTGAAACGGATGTATGACACCTCGGAATCGTTGTCTCCGCTTGGTCCGCCCCGTATCAACCGACCTGCGGCTCTCTCTCTTTCTTTTGGTTGTAATTTTACCCCGGAACAGATGAAAAGTATAGTGGCTTGCGCCAATACTTATCATCTGTTCTGTGTTTCTGTACGCATTGAAGACATGGAGGCTCTCTTCGCCTGCAAGAAGGGCTTTTCCATCCGCGTGAACAATATCCGCCGTGTGGTAATCCTGTTCGATGCGCTTCTTGAAAACTCGTTCATCCAATCTCGGTGGCAGAATGTTCTCGGCAAGGGTGCATTCCTGCAGTCCAAGGACGGGACACGCTCCGTTTCGGTGTCAACCCTGTCTTCCGCGCTGTCATCCATCAAGAACAACATGACATCGGTCGCATACGGCATCCGAAAGACCATTGACCGGCTGAAAGAATGACAGAAAGTGACAAGAAGCGAAGTATGTGAAAGGTAAAAGCATGAGAGTTACAATGACACGTGCATAGTATCATTCCCCAAATCACGGCATCTTCGTTTACAGGACATACCTTTGACCTCCGTTAGCGCGCTGCATAACGGAGGTTTCATCTCCATTGTCAAAAATCAAACTGTGTTATTATGCCGAATAGAATGACATTCATGGAGCGGATGAGCGGACGGCTCGCCGCCATCGAATCGGTACTGAAGAAATTGGAACCGGTCGAAAGTCTCTTGGAGCGTATTACGCTGCTGGAAAATACCATCTTCACGACCAAGAGAGTTTTCACATTTCAGGAAGCCTGCATGTATATCGGGGTTTCTGAAAGTATGCTGTACAAGCTCACATCGAGCAAGGAGATACCGCACTACAAACCGCGCGGTAAAATGGTTTATTTCGCCAAGGAGGAATTGGACGAATGGCTGTTGCAGAATTATGAACCTACCATGAACGAGGCAGTGCGCAGGGTGACGGAAGCCGCCGCCACAGAACCGTTCCTTAACAAGAGACGCTATGGAAAACGAAAGAAGGATTGACCGCACAACCAGCATGGGGATGGATGAACACCGCCTGTCGGACATCCTCCATGCCTCGCAAATCAAGGCGACGGACATTTATGAGACCCCTCCACAAATCATCTGGATAGATAACTCAACGATTGCCACGCTCGGCAATTTCAGTGCATCGACTGGCAAGGCGAAATCGAAAAAGACGTTCAACGTCTCTGCGCTTGTCGCCGCATCATTGGCGGGGAAACAAGTATTGAACTACCGTGCACATCTGCCCGAAGGCAAACAGCGTATTCTGTACGTCGATACGGAACAGAGCCGTTTCCATTGCCGCTCGGTATTGGAGCGTATATTGCGGCTGGCCGGGTTGCCCACGACGACCGATCCGGAGAATCTCGATTTTTTCTGCCTGCGTGAATATTCGCCGTCGGTGCGTATCGAGGTCATCGACTATGCGCTGCGCCAACAGAAAGGCTACGGACTGGTCATCATCGACGGCATTCGCGACCTGATGCTCGACATCAATAATGCCGGTGAATCGGTGGAAGTCATCAACCGGATGATGGAATGGTCTTCGAGATACGACCTGCACATCCACTGTGTGCTTCATTTGAACAAAGGGGACAACAACGTGCGCGGACATATCGGAACGGAGATGAGCAACAAGGCGGAGACCGTGCTGGTCATCAGCAAGAGCAACGAGAATCCCGGCATCAGCGAAGTCCATGCGCTCCATATCCGGGAAAAAGAGTTCAAGCCGTTTGCATTTACCATCAATGAAACAGGACTGCCCGTCATTGCGGAAGTACACTCGTTTGGCGAGCCCCCGAAGCCCAAGGCAAGAACGGGGTTTACGGAACTGAGCATCGAACAGCACCGCGAAGCTCTCTCTGCCGCATTCGGGGAAAAGCCTATCCGGGGATTCGACAACCTGCTGCAGAGCCTGATGGTCTCCTACGAGGCAATCGGATTCAAACGCGGCCGGAGTGTCATGATAAAACTGATGCAATACCTGATAGACAACCTCAAGCTCATCATCAAACGGGACAAGTTGTTCTATTACGACATGACGCCTACCGAGGCCATGCTTTTTGATGAAGAATGAAGTCGTGCGCGGGCTTATATCATTTAGTTTACTTTAGTATTTATATATATAGGGGAAAAACTAAACTAAACCTTTTTTTGAAATCAAGTGAAAGAAAAATAGATGACCATAGCAGAAGCAAAACAAGTACGCATCGTGGATTTTCTGGCACAGCTCGGCCACCATGCACAGCATATAAAATCGGAACAATACTGGTACTTCTCACCGTTACGGAACGAGCGTACCCCGTCGTTCAAGGTGAATGACCGAATCAATGAATGGTACGATTTCGGCGAGGCGACCGGCGGCGACCTGGTGGAACTGGCAAAATACATTTGCCGGACGGACTGCGTGAGCGAGGCACTGGCGTATATCGAGAGGCTTGTGAATGGCGCATCACTACCGAGAACCCGTATGCCGACCGCTCCACCCCGACCGGTGGAGGCTGAAATGAAAGACGTGATCGTGATTCCACTCCGCCATCACGCCCTGTTCTCTTACCTCCAATCCCGGCTTATCGACGCGGACATCGGCCGTATGTATTGCAAGGAGGTGCATTATGAACTGCGAGGCCGTCATTATTTCGCTCTCGCATTCGGCAATACCTCCGGTGGTTACGAGGTGCGCAACGCCTATTACAAGGGATGCCTGAACAACAAGGACATCTCATTGATAAGACATCTGACAGAAGAGACACAGGAAAATGTCTGTGTTTTCGAGGGCTTCATGGATTTCCTTTCCTATATGACACTGAAACTGGCAGGCGACCGAACGGTCTGTCTTGCCATGCCATGCGACTACCTCGTGATGAACTCGGTAAACAACTTGAAAAAGACGCTGGCACGTTTACAGGAATATTCGGTCATCCACTGTTATCTCGACAATGACCTTGCCGGGCAGAGAACCACAGAGACCATTGCCGGGATGTATGATGGACGTGTCAGCGATGAATCCTGCCACTATGCGGAATACAAAGACCTGAACGATTACCTGCGCGGAAAGAAACGCTGATATTCAGTGTTCTCCTTTGCCACCTAAAGCTCTCCACCACGAGAGCTTTTTTTATGCCCCGATTTCTCCATTTCCCTCCATAGAGACTGCAATATAGTACGATTTAATAGTACGATTTTTGGAAATTACATAAATCTCATTAACGAAATAGATGTTTAATGCTCAATTATTTTATGGTTTTATATTTCGTGCGTTTCTTTGCAAAATCATACTAATACAAATTTTAATATTCATACTAAATACATGAACTCATATTTCATTTTTGCCATCGTCCTGACGGTTGCCTACATCATTTACTACGCCGTCATCATAGCGCATGACATCTACGGGAAAAAGGGGACGGACAAACCGAACGAGGAAGTTTTCGACCTCGGCGCACCGGAAGAGGAAGAGAGTGTGGCTGTCACGGAAAGCGAGACCGGCTTCAGTATCGGTAGCGAGAACTACGAGACGGAAAGTACGGCTACCTCTTCCGAAACATCCCCTGAGGAGGACGTCAAGGACAAACAGGGAACGGCGCAGGAGAAACTGGAACGGCTGAAGGCCGAGGCGGAGGAACAGATGGAAGAGACCACGCCTTACCTGTCGGACGCACGCACGTCGGAGGAGATGTACAAGGCTATGATTTCCAAGGGACGGTTAGACAACCGACCGGAAATAAAGTGGAACCCAATTCAAGACCGGTTGTGAGATGTCGAAAGCTAAAAAGATTCTATGTGCGCTGTGCCTCCCGTTCCCCTACACGACTTTTGCCAAAAGCGGCAGCGTGAACTATAGCTGGGGAGCGGACGCGTTGGCCACGATGCACGACTTCGTGGTGACGATGATGCTCTATGTCCAGTATATCTGTTGCGCTATCGCCGGAGTTTACGTCATCGTGTCCGTTTGTCAGATATACATCAAGATGAACACGGGCGAGGACGGCATCACCAAGTCGATAATGACGCTTGTCGGCGCGTGCCTGTTCCTGATCGGGGCATTCTATGTTTTCCCGGCTTTCTTCGGCTACCGCATATAACCTTACTTGTATCAGGTCGCAGACAAATAAAATATTCACTAAAAAAGTAAACGTATGTTTCAGAAAACCAAACAGCTGTGCCGCAAGGCATTCGGATTCGTCAACGGAATCCCTACCAAAGTAATGATGTTCTCCTTCATGCTGCTGTCCGGCATGGTGGCGAAAGCGCAGAACTCCGCAGGCGACTATTCCGCCGGTACGAGCGCATTATCCACTGTCGCCGATGAGATTGCCAAGTATGTGCCTATTATGGTGAAATTGTGCTACGCCATTGCCGGCGTTGTGGCCATCGTGGGTGCAATCTCGGTATATATCGCCATGAGTGCGTCCGTAATGGTTGCATGATAAATACCTCTTTAGCAAGAGGATAGGTCAGGGTTCAAGTGACCTACTTCCACCCAAATAAGCCCGAGGGGAAACCTAAAGGTGAAAATAGCACTTTGGGAAAGCAATAAGTCAGTCAAAAGCCAGACTGCGACTGAATTGCGAGGGAGAAAGACAGATATGAGGATAAAGTCCATACTGATTGAACGATAGCCCAGCGACAAAAGATGTAGCTGCGACGGAAGGCTTTTACAAACGTCGCATTGTGGCACTTAGACAACGTCATTGGTGTTATAGCAAAGAACCAGCCACAACGCAACCGCAGTAAGCGGAGAAAAGGGCGGAAGTCGTATCCGACAATCTGTCGTGCTAATAGTTATCATGCAGCTAAACGGAGATTACCTAAGTTGGAAAGCCATGAAAGTGGCTATGAGCTTTGGCTTTGAATATCCAATATGGTAACGGAGTTCCCATAGTAGTCCGAGCAAGGTAATGCCTTGTACATGGCGAAGGGGAACAGTTAGTAATGTTTTAATACAAATTTTGAAAACGTGTAAGACGTATGGAAAAATCAGAAAGAGTATTAAAAGCTCTAAGTGACCACAGTCAAAGTTCGGATTATAAGTACGAGCGACTGTATCGGTATCTGTTCAGTGAAGAGATGTTCGCTGTAGCCTACCAACGCATCTATGCGAAGCAAGGCAACATGACACCCGGAACTGACGGCAAGACCATCGATGAGATGAGTCTTGAAAGGATTGAAAGATTGATTGTGTCCTTAAAGGACGAAAGTTACCAACCCCACCCTGCACGCAGAGTGTACATACCGAAGAAGAACGGCAAGAAACGTCCGCTCGGTATTCCCTCATTCGAGGACAAATTGGTGCAGGAGGTAGTTAGACTGCTGCTTGAAGCCATTTATGAAGGTCATTTTGAAGGCACTTCACATGGTTTCCGACCGCACCGAAGCTGCCACACGGCATTGGGTATGATACAGAAGTCTTTTGCGGGAGCAAAGTGGTTTATCGAGGGAGACATCAAAGGCTTCTTTGACAACATAGACCACAACGTACTGATTAGCATTCTTCGTGAACGCATATCAGACGAACGCTTCCTAAGACTTATCCGTAAATTCTTCAATGCAGGGTATGTGGAGGACTGGAAGTACAACAAGACGTACTCAGGAACTCCGCAAGGTGGAATAATCAGCCCCATATTGGCTAACATCTACCTTGACAAGTTCGACAAGTATATCAAGGAGTACGCAGCCAAATTCCGCAAAGGTGACAGACGCAGCATCAATCCCGAATACTGGCGTTTGAACAATAAGAAGAACAGGCTGAAACAGAAGTTGCAGAAAACATCCGATGAGCAGATGCGGAAAAACTATCTGTATGAAATTGCCCAACTGAGCAAACAGATGCTGTCCACTCCTCACAAGGATGCAATGGATGCGGACTTTAGAAGATTGCAGTATGTAAGATACGCGGACGATTTCCTTATATCGGTTATCGGAAGCAAGTCTGAATGCGAGACCATCAAAGCGGACATCACCCAATTCATGAGAGAACAACTCAAACTTGAATTGTCCGATGAGAAAACTTTGATAACACACGCACAAGACAAGGCGAAATTTCTTGGATATGAAATCTTCATCAGAAAGTCAGATGCAGTGAAAAGGAACAGGGACGGAGTACTCAAAAGAGACTTCAACGGCGCAGTGGTGTTAACCCTTAACTCGGCTGTGATACAAAAGAAGCTCACTGAATACAACGCTTTGGAGGTCAGAAACATTGACGGCAAAGACATTTGGTGGTCAAAGCCTCGCAGATATATGACTCCAATGAAGCCCGAAGATATTCTTGCCCAATACAATGCGGAAATCAGAGGACTTTACAACTACTATTCACTTGCCGCAAACGTGTCCAAAGAATGTGCATCTTTCGCCTTCATTATGAAGATGAGTATGTTCAAGACACTTGGCTGGAAACTGAACACTTCCGCAAGGAAAGTTCGCCAGAAGTATCAGAAGGACAAGGACTTTGTCATTCCGTACAACGATGCCAAGGGAAAGCAGAAGTACAGAGTCTTCTACAATGAGGGTTTCAAAAAGAGAAATGCGCAGTTCGATGTTGACTATGACAAACTGCCACAGACCATGTATGTGCCATATCCGAGCCTTGTGGAAAGGTTGAAGGATGGACGGTGTGAACTTTGTGGTAAGGATGGGAAAGTAGTCATGCACCATGTGAGGACACTCACCAAGCTGAAAGGCAATAATGAGTGGGAGAAACTGATGCTCCAAAGACATCGCAAGACACTTGTTGTCTGCGAGGACTGCAACTCAATGATTCAGAACTATGGTAAAGAGTAATGTTACTAATGGAAAGCCGTATACATGGAGACATGTAAGTACGGTTTGGGGGCGAGTACTCGGAAACCGCCCACCGCAAGGTGGGTATGGCGCTGGGTGCTTAGCCCACACAACGAGGAGCAGGACGTCAAGAAGAAGATTATGATGGTCGTGGGAGCATGTATCTTCCTCATTGCGGCGGCCAAGGCGTTGCCTCTGTTCTTCGGTATTGCCGCTTAAACATCAAGGATAAGTATGAAAAGCAAGGACGAACGCTATCCGGACTATCCGCTGTTCAAGGGACTGCAACGGCCTCTTGAGTTTTTGGGCATCCAAGGCCGGTACATATATTGGGCGGCGGTGACGACGTGCGGAGCCATTGTCGGCTTTGTCGCCGCCTACTGCCTGCTCGGTTTCATTGCCGGGCTTGTCGTGCTGGCTACCGTCGTATCGGTCGGTATCGTGCTCATCCTTCTCAAACAGCGGAAAGGACTGCATAGCAAGAAGGTCGCTCCGGGTGTGTATGTGTATGCCCACTCGCGCAAGATCTGACGAAAGAAAAACCATCACGGCAATGTGCATGGCTTTATTGATTGTTGAACGCGGGCGGGTTTGTCTTGAAGCAAGGCGAACCTGCCCCTATTTAATTACACGTATATCGAAATGACCCTATACATCATTTTATGTTTTGTCGCTTTGTGCGCGGGTATGGCCTTGTCGGTCTATGCGTTCGGTACGGGCGGCAAGCGCAAGCGAATCTTTCAGGACATCTATTTCTCAGCGGAGGAAACGGACGGTGTGGGTGTGCTGTACACCAAGACCGGCGAATATTCCGCCGTACTTAAGATAGAGAATCCGGTACAGAAATATTCGGCGGACATAGATAGCTACTACGACTTCACGCACCTGTTCACCGCCCTTGCGCAGACCTTAGGCGAAGGGTACGCCATCCACAAGCAGGATATCTTCGTCAGGAAACAGTTTGCAAGCGAACCGGCTGACGGGCAGGAGTTCCTGTCGGCGTCGTATTTCCGCTACTTCA
The DNA here is from genome assembly GCF_019129155.2 of Bacteroides sp. MSK.18.37. NCBI lineage: Bacteria > Pseudomonadati > Bacteroidota > Bacteroidia > Bacteroidales > Bacteroidaceae > Bacteroides > Bacteroides sp. MSK.18.37. The sequence continues at coordinate 746,332 of NZ_JAHOIB020000001.1, forward strand.
AAGGGCGTCCCTACACGGACAGCCTTTGCTACCTGACCATCACGCAGGAGGCGAAAAAGAGCCGCCTGTTCTCGTTCGACAACAAGAAGTGGCGCGATTTCCTCGTGAAAATCCGCAAGGTGCATGACCAACTGCATGACAGCGGCGTACAGGCCAGGTTCCTGAACAAAGCCGAGGCGAGCGAGTATGTCGACCGCTACTTCGCCATGAACTTCAAAGACCGCACCGTGTCGATGACGAACTTCAAGGCGGACGATGAAACGGTGTCGATGGGCGACAAACGCTGCAAGGTGTACAGCCTTGTGGACGTGGACTGTGCCGCACTGCCCTCGATGATACGTCCGTACACGAACATCGAGGTGAACAACACGGAAATGCCGGTCGATCTGGCTTCGGTGGTGGACAACATACCGGACGCCGAGACGGTGGTCTATAACCAAGTCATCTTCCTACCCAACCAAAAACGGGAACTGGCGATGCTCGACAAAAAGAAGAACCGCCACGCGAGTATTCCGAACCCGAACAACCAGATGGCGGTCGAGGACATCAAGCGTGTGCAGGAGGTCATTGCCCGTGAAAGCAAGCAACTGGTATATACGCACTTCAACATGGTGGTAGCCGTATCTGCCGGTGCAGACCTGCAAAAGTGTACGAACCACTTGGAAAACGCATTCGGGCGCATGGGCATCCATATCAGCAAGCGGGCGTACAACCAACTGGAACTGTTCGTCGGTTCGTTTCCGGGCAACTGCTACACGCTCAATGAGGAATACGACCGTTTCCTGACCCTTTCCGATGCGGCGATGTGCCTGATGTACAAGGAGCGCGTGCTGCACAGCGAGGAAACACCGCTGAAGATTTACTACACCGACCGTCAGGGTGTGCCGGTGGCTATTGACATCACGGGAAAAGAGGGAAAGAACAAGCTGACGGACAACTCGAATTTCTTTTGTCTGGGGCCTTCTGGGAGTGGCAAGAGCTTTCATATCAACTCGGTCGTGCGCCAGCTCCATGAGCAGGGAACGGATGTGGTCATGGTCGATACGGGAAACTCATACGAGGGACTGTGCGAGTATCTGGGCGGCAAGTATATCAGCTATACCGAAGAACGGCCTATCACGATGAATCCGTTTCGCATCAACCGGGAGGAATACAACATCGAGAAGATAGACTTCCTCAAGAACCTTATCCTGATGATTTGGAAAGGGTCGGACAGCCAAATCCCCGAAATTGAGTTCCGCATTGTCGAGCAGATAATCATAGACTACTATGATGCCTATTTCAACGGATTTACAAGATACACCGACGAGCAACGGGAGGTACTGCTGAAAAACCTGTTTGCGGCGGCCAGCCGAAAGAACCCAAACAAACCACCCAGAGAGGTGGATGAGATGGTGCGCAAACAGATAGAGGTGCTTGAGGCACGGCGGGCGGCCCTCAAAGTGACGGAGCTGAGTTTCAACTCATTCTTTGACTACTCATTCGACCGTCTGGAGCAGATCTGCACCGAAAACGACATCACGACAATCAGCTACTCGACCTATTCGACCATGCTGCAGCCGTTCTACAAGGGCGGTGCGTATGAGAAAATTCTCAACGAGACAGTGGATTCGGCACTGTTTGACGAGACATTCATTGTCTTTGAAGTGGATGCAATCAAGGAAAATAAGAAACTGTTTCCCATTGTCACACTGATTATCATGGACGTGTTCCTGCAGAAAATGCGCATCAAGAAGAACCGTAAAGTCCTTGTCATCGAGGAAGCGTGGAAGGCCATTGCCAGCCCGCTCATGGCGGAATACATCAAGTTCATGTACAAGACCGCCCGTAAATTTTGGGCTTCTGTTGGCGTGGTGACGCAGGAGATACAGGACATCATCGGCAGCGAAATCGTGAAGGAGGCCATCATCAACAACTCGGACGTGGTGATGCTGCTGGATCAAAGCAAGTTCAAGGAACGCTTTGACGAAATCCGAAAGATTCTTGGTCTGACCGAGGTGGATTGCAAGAAGATATTTACCATCAACCGCTTGGAGAACAAGGATGGGCGCAGCTTCTTCCGCGAAGTGTTCATCCGCCGGGGGACGACCAGCGGCGTGTATGGCGTGGAAGAGCCGCACGAGTGCTACATGACCTACACGACCGAACGGGCGGAAAAGGAGGCACTGAAGCTTTACAAGAAGGAACTTCGGTGCAGCCACCAGGAAGCTATCGAGGCATATTGCCGGGACTGGGATGCCAGCGGTATCGGGAAGTCCCTGCCTTTTGCACAAAAAGTAAACGAGACGGGGCGTGTGCTCAACCTCCGTCCCGTGTATGAATCCAAATAAGCATTGCAGCCATGAAACGACTACTCCTTATCCTGACCATCGCCTCGGTCGCACTCTGCCAGACGGTTCACGCCCAGTATTACAGCGTGAACTACGACACCCGTACCGTTGCGGCGATGGTGGCCGCCTTCGGTACGGAAGCGGTCGCCGAAGGGTACTACCGGGAGCAGGTCGATGACATCCTCAAGCACTACACGGCAGCGGAGGTCGCTACCGCCGGGATATTCGCGGCCAAGTTCTTGGAGCATAAAGCCCTGAGCGACCTCGGCATCTGGAACAGCCGCACGGAGAACTACTACTACCGGCGCATCTACCGGATGGTGGCGGAGAAAATCATGCCCAAGATATGGGTGGTGGCGAAGCAGATGCTCCATTCGCCGCAAACGGCTATCTATTGGGGCAGTTACCTGATGAAAGTCTGCGACGATACCAAAAGTCTGTGTATGCAGTTCGAGAGCGTGGTGACCAACAGCACGCTGACCTTTTCGGACATCGCCTTTCTCGAAATCAATCCGGAGATTGCCCCCTTGCTAAAGCTCTCCGAAACGGGAAACATCGACTGGCAGCGGATGATGGACAACTTCGCCCACATACCGGGCAACTTCACGCACGAGAACCTGAAAAGCGACCTCGACAACCTTTATAACACGGGTGTCGGCCTTGCAACGGCAGGCATTGCCAATCTCGGTGACGCCCTGTTGCAAAGCAGCTCGTTCCATGACCTGATGGGCGGAAAGGTTGAAGAAATCGGCAACCTGTATGAACACTACGGGAGTCTATTCGAGCAGGCGGAACATGACATCAGCGGCTTGCTGATTGACATGGTGGGTGGTCCAGACAACGTGGCCGGTCTGTTCAACTTCAGCAACTACAACCTCACGGCATGGATGACCGACTACCTGGACGAAGCGATGGGGAACTATTACACGCAGCGGTGGTACATTGCCCGGCGTGACCAAGGGAGCGTATCGCTGTGCGACTACTATCCTCCGACGGACGACAACAGCATCCTGAACGGGGGCGCATGGGTGCGGTTCAACACGAGCGACCCGAATTTCTATCCTGATGCCTCGCAACGGGAACAGGTACTTGCCAACTCGGAAGGATATGCCGGTTGGTCAAGAAACCGCGTGCAGCAGTTGAACAACCAGAACGACGGGTTCAGCTACAGCATCAACTATTGGATGAGTGCCTATATCATCAGCAAGAAAAACAAGCAGACCAAAAAGGCATACGCATACGAAATCCATGTGAGCAAAAACTGGAACAAAGAAGAGGTCGTCTATGAGGAAGTCTTCGATTCCTACTCGATGGACTTGAACACGTTTCGGGCGCAACTGAATGTCCGACTTGCGGAGTTCAACGAAAACGAGGACGGCTACACCTATTATATATCTTCCGGTACGCGGAACTATTACCAAGCAACGGACGCCGCCAAATTGAAGGGATGCGAGAGCGTGACCATCAGCGTGACCTGTTCCGACGGGGTTACGCTCGGACAAGGCTCGACACAATACAAGTGCCGTAAATGCGGCAGCTCGTTGAATGCCCACACCAAGGAGTGCGCCATGCAGACCTCGGTGACGGAAAACAACCTCGACCTTTCGGAACTGGATGCGCTGTTGAACGAGGCAAACAGCCAAGCGGCCAATCTTGAAGCGCAAATCGGGACATTGGAAAACGAGAACGCTGTCCTGCTGAAGAAAATCAGTACGGCGAGCATTGAGGATGCGGCGGCTTACCGACAGCAGTATAATGCAAACAAGACACGGATAGACCGTCTGAAAGGCGAACTCGCGGAGTGGAAGAAGAAACAGTCCGACTATGCTCAGGCGAAGTCGGAAGCCGCAGACGACAACAGCGTAGCGACGGATGACTATTACCGCATTCCAGCTATCATGCAAGACTGCAAGGCTGCCTACGGCCTGACATGGCAGGACGGCGGATCGTGGAACGGCTATTCGTATGTGCGCAAGGCGACAATGCCGAACATCAACGGCATCATCACATTCAAGGCTACGGTCTCGATTGCCCGCAAGCCGAAATATTTTCTCGGCATAAAAATACACCGTGCCATCATCCAAATCCAATGGGAACTGACCTCGGTCTATACGGACACGCACGTCGCCGATGTGCTGACACTCGATCCGGGGCTTTCGGATGCGGAGAAAACCAAATTAGTGAACGACCGCATCGCCGAAATCGCCCGTGAACACCCGTCCTGCAAAATCACGACGGAATACGCCCGCAGCACACCGCTGGAGGAAACTCCGTCCGGCGACGTGTACCATCTGCTGTGGTCGAGCGACCGCCTCGAAATCGCGAGGGAGGTGGACAGCAGAATCACAAGGATATACGCCGACTTGGTATCGCTGGAAAAGATGATGCACTACAAGCGGAGCATCCTTGACGTGATGAAGGATGTGTTGCCCGGACTGGACACGGACGAAGGCCGCAGGCTGACGCTCGTGGAGGAATGCCATGACCGCTGGGTGGAGAGCGCACGGACGCTTCGGAGCGGCAACAGCAGGAATAGCAGAAAGGAGGTACGGCCATGAAACGTACCATACAGATTGCCGTCGTGCTGTTCGCCCTGCTGCCCGGTATCGCCAAGGCGCAGTGGACTTTCGATATAGTCTCCGTCGAAGCCTACATCAACGACCACAAGAAGCAGCGCAGCCTGCTGTTGGCTCGTAGCACCTTGGAGTACAGCAACAAGCTGTTGCACGAGTACAGCTGTAAAGAAATTGGGGACTATAAAGAGTTGAATATTGACCTTGACAAATACACCCGTGCGTTCGATGCCATCGACGTCATGTACCAGTCGTTGCGCACGGTGTTGAACGTCAAGAATACCTATACATCGGTCAGCGACCGTATCGGCGACTATAAATCGTTGTTGGAGGATTTCAATGCGAAGATCTTGAAACGTGGACGCATCGAATCCGCAGATACCCTGATTATCTCCATCAATGCGAGGGGGCTGAGGGCGATTGCCCGTGAGGGGGAACAGCTCTACAAGTCCGTGAGCGACCTCGTGCTGTATGCCACCGGAGCGGCAGCCTGCTCGACCTCCGACCTGCTGATGGTGTTGGAGGCCATCAACCGCTCATTGGACAACATCGAGCGGCATCTGAACCGGGCCTATTTCGAGACATGGCGGTACATTCAAGTGCGCATCGGCTATTGGAAAGCAAAGGTATATCGCTCCCGCACCATGCGGGAGATTCTCGATGACGCCTTCGGGCGTTGGCGCGGAGCCGGAAGACTGGATTATTAACGACAAAAAGAGAAGAATATGAACAGAAAACTATTACTCATGGCAGTGGCGGTCACCGTAACGACAGCCGTACACGCACAGTATGTAACGTACAACCATGATTCGCCGAAGCAGAATCAGGTAACGGTCATGGAAACCGGTACGGGCGCACTCTCGCCCGACCTCTATTATTCCGTGCTGCACAACAAATACAAGAAGTCGGCGGCGGCCAAAAACAAGCTCTCGTTCCGCACACTTGCCGGTATCAATCTCTACAACCAGGTGGACGAAGCGGAAGCCATTGATTCGGCTTTGGTCAAGCGGGCGAAGGTCGAGGCGTTGAACGTTGCCGACCGGCAGGCGGACATCGCGTGGCTTGCCGAGGGCGATAAGGTCAGCAGACAGATGGACCGGTTCCGGCGCAACATCGACCGTATTCTCCTGTCCGGCGGTACTCCGGCCGACAAGGAACGGTGGACGGAATACTACCACGTCTATCAGTGCGCCATCAACGCCACGAAAGACGCCTATATGCCAAACGCCCAGCGAAAGAAGGAGTATCTGCGCATCTACGAGGATGTGGCACGGCAGAACGAGATTTTAGTGAGCTACCTCGCCAAGCGTCAGAACGCAACGGCAACAAGCACACTGCTGAACGCAACGGACAACCGTACCCTGCATAAGGGCGGCATTGTCCGCAATGCCATGAGCCGGTGGCAGGAATCACGCCTTGCGGTGCGTGGCTCGCAATCGGGCGGCAACGGAAACGGCGAAGATGACAACGAGAGTGTAAACAGAGGGAAATAAAAAGACAGGGCTATGGCAAACGGAGATATACTTTCGGATTTCGGCATCAACCTGTTGGAGGAGGAAATAGATGATGTCATCTTTCAGACCAACGAGTTTCTGACGGACGCGACTTTTACCGGTGCGCAGGGACCTTTTTGGTGGATATTGCAGATGTGCATGGCACTCGCGGCACTGTTCTCCATCGTCATGGCGGCAGGTATCGCCTACAAGATGATGGTAAAGCACGAGCCGTTGGACGTTATGAAGCTGTTTAGGCCGCTTGCCGTGTCGATTATCATCTGCTGGTGGTATCCGCCTGCGGACACGGGTATGGCGGGGAGCCGGAACAACTGGTGTTTTCTGGACTTTCTGTCCTACATCCCGAATTGCATCGGGTCGTACACCCATGACCTGTACGAAGCTGAAGCTTCACAGATATCGGACAGGTTCGAGGAAGTTCAACAGCTCATCCATGTGCGTGACACGATGTACACGAACCTGCAGGCGCAGGCGGATGTCGCCCACACGGGCACATCCGATCCCAACCTGATAGAGGCGACAATGGAGCAGACCGGCGTGGACGAAGTGACGAACATGGAAAAGGATGCGGCGAAGTTGTGGTTCACGTCTTTGACGGCAGGAGTCATCGTGGGGATAGACAAAATCATCATGTTGATTGCCCTCGTGGTGTTCCGAATCGGTTGGTGGGCAACGATTTACTGCCAACAAATCCTGTTGGGAATGCTGACGATTTTCGGACCGATACAGTGGGCGTTCAGCATCCTGCCGAAATGGGAAGGTGCTTGGGCGAAGTGGCTGACACGCTATCTGACGGTGCATTTCTACGGGGCGATGCTCTACTTCGTGGGCTTCTATGTGCTGCTGCTCTTTGACATTGTATTGTGCATCCAAATCGAGAACCTGACGGCGATAACCGCCAGCGAGCAGACGATGGCTGCCTACCTGCAAAACTCGTTCTTCTCGGCAGGCTACCTGATGGCGGCTTCGATTGTAGCCCTCAAGTGCCTGAACCTTGTTCCGGACTTGGCGGCATGGATGATACCGGAGGGCGACACGGCATTCTCTACCCGAAACTTCGGCGAGGGCGTGGCACAGCAGGCGAAGATGACGGCAACCGGAGGGTTGGGCGGCATCATGAGATAATCCGCAAAAGATAATATAAACCCAATAAAAATCATAACAACATGAAATTGCAAGAGAAAATCAAAAGTTGGTGCAAGGATGAGAAATTCATGTCCTTTGCACAGGAACGAGCGAGAAAAGAGGTTTGCGAGGTGACGGAAAACCACCGCATCGACCCGCAGTATGAAGAACTGGACGAAGCCTTCGAGTACGACGACCGGTACATCGCCCCCTTGGTGACGTACCTGACGTACAAGCTGCGTCTTGCCCTGCTGCAGCGGAACGCAGGTAAGCGCAAAAGAGGAATCTGGTGGGTGCTTGTCCACGTGGAGATGCAGGGCTATTACGTGGAGATATTCTCGGCGGAGTTCGAGAATCTTTTGACGGAACTTCGGGATGCGGTCATACCCATGCTGCACACGGAATATGTACAGATGTTGAACGGTAAAAGGGAATAACCGATGGTCATCAAGAATTTGGAAAACAAAATAAGACTGGTGGGCATCATCTGTACCGCTTTTCTCGTGGGATGTGTCATCATCAGCTTGTCAAGTATCTGGACAGCCCGGACGATGGTCTCGGATGCGCAGAAGAAGGTGTATGTGCTGGACGGCAACGTGCCTATCCTCGTGAACCGCACGACAATGGACGAAACGCTTGACATGGAAGCTAAAAGCCATGTGGAAATGTTCCACCATTATTTTTTCACGTTACCGCCAGATGACAAATACATCCGCTATACGATGGAAAAAGCGATGTATCTGGTGGATGAGACGGGGTTGGCACAATACAACACGCTCAAGGAAAAGGGTTTCTACTCCAACATTTTGGGTACGAGTTCGGTGTTCTCCATCTATTGTGACAGCGTGGCTTTCAACAAGGAGAAGATGGAGTTCACTTACTACGGACGGCAACGCATTGAGCGGCGGAGCAACATCCTCATGCGGGAACTGGTCACGGCGGGGCAACTTAAGCGTGTGCCCCGAACAGAAAACAACCCGCACGGATTGCTTATCGTGAACTGGCGAACCCTGCTGAACAAGGACATCGAACAGAAAACGAAGATCAACTACTAAACAACGGAGTTTATGAATATCAAGGGATTCAGGCGGATGCTCTTCGGTGAAAAGATGCCGGACAAGAACGATCCGAAATACAAAGACCGTTACGAGCGGGAGGTGTCCGCCGGACGAAAGTTCGCCCAAGCGACACGCATTGACAAGGCTGCCGCCAAGGTGCAGGGATTCGCCAACGCACACCGGATACTTTTTCTGGTCATCGTCTTTGGTTTCGCTATCGGAGGGTTCACTTGGAACATCTATCGCATTACAATGGCATACCGCAACAGCCGGCCGACACGCACGGCGACGGAAATGCAGGATTCGGTGCTACGGGAAAGACACAAGAGGCTGCAAGGGGGTGAAATAAGGGAAAATCGGAACGAGAACAAGAAATATGAACCGCAATAAAGGAGTGCTTATGAATACACGATTTGAAAAATCAGTCCGCTCGTCGGACGAATGGTACACCCCGAAGGAGGTGTTGAAAGCGTTAGGCAGGTTCGACCTTGACCCTTGCGCCCCTATCCGTCCGTTGTGGCCGACCGCCGAAGTCATGTATGACCGGAACATGGACGGATTGTCCCTGAAATGGGAAGGGCGTGTATGGCTCAATCCTCCGTACTCGCGTCCCCTTATCGAACAGTTTGTCCGAAAGCTGGCGGAACACGGCAACGGCATCGCGCTGTTGTTCAACCGTTGCGATTCCAAAATGTTTCAGGACGTCATTTTCGAGAAAGCGACGGGCATGAAATTCCTGCGCCACCGCATCCGGTTTTACCGCCCGGACGGAACACGCGGCGATTCTCCCGGTTGCGGCAGCATCCTGATCGCATTCGGAGTGGAAAACGCAGAAGTGCTGAAAAACTGCAGCATTGAAGGCAAGTATGTACAACTCAATTAAAAGATGTATGATGAAGATATTTGATAAAATCAATTTCAGGGAGCCGAAGTATATGCTTCCGGCTGTCCTGTATATCCCGCTTCTGGTTGCATCGTACTTCATCTTCGACCTGTTTCATACCGAAACGGCGGAGATTCCGGACAAGACGCTGCAGACAACGGAGTTTTTGAACCCCGATTTGCCGGATGCCCGGCTTAAAGGCGGTGACGGCATAGGCAGCAAGTACGAGAACATGGCCAAATCATGGGGTAAGATACAGGATTACTCCGCAGTGGATAACATAGAACGAGATGAACCCGATGACAACAAGGAAGAATATGAATCGCAATACACGGTGGACGACATCGCCTTGCTCGATGAGCAACAGCAGGAAAAGGCTGCGGCAGCGCAAATTGCCGATGCCAAGACACGCGAGCAAGAAGCTCTCGCGGAACTGGAGAAAGCCCTTGCCGAAGCAAGGTTGAGAGGACGCAATGAGGTATTACCGGCGACCGATACGGACAGTACCGCATCGGCGCAACCCCCGACGGCAACCATAGAGGTCAAGGGAAAAATAGAGGAAGAGAGCCGTTCGGTAAAAGCCCCGTCAGAGAACGAACCGCCCAGCGAAGTGGTACGCAAGGTAAAGACGGCTTCGGATTACTTCAATACGCTTGCGGTCAATGCCCGTGAACCGAAACTGATAAAGGCCATTATCGACGAGGACATCAAGGCGGTGGACGGCTCGCGTGTGCGGTTGCGTCTGCTCGACGACGTGGAGATCAACGAGTGCGTGGTCAAACGAGGGTCGTATCTGTATGCCACCATGAGCGGCTTCTCGTCGGGGCGTGTGAAGGGGAACATCACCAGCATTCTCATCGAGGACGAACTGGTGAAGGTCAGCCTGTCCCTTTACGACACGGACGGCATGGAAGGGCTTTATGTACCGAACAGCCAGTTCCGGGAAACGAGCAAGGATGTGGCAAGCGGTGCGGTGTCGGGGAATCTGAACATGAATACCGGCAGTTACGGCAACAGTCTCTCGCAATGGGGAATGCAAGCCGCTACGAATGCCTACCAGAAAACGAGCAATGCCATCGGCAAAGCTATCAAAAAAAATAAGGTAAAGCTGAAATACGGCACTTTCGTCTATCTGGTGAACGGACGTGAGAAACAGTAAAAACGGAAGCCATGATAGAGATTGACAACATATATAATATGGACTGTATCGAGGGTATGAAGCTCATGGCGAACGGCAGTGTCGATGCCGTGATAGCGGATTTGCCTTACGGCGTGTTGAACCGTAGCAACAAGGCGGCACACTGGGACAGGCAGATACCGCTCGAAGCGTTGTGGAAACAGTACCGCAGGATCACCAAGCCGGGAAGCCCCGTTATCCTCTTTGCGCAGGGCATTTTCTCGGCGCAACTCATGCTCTCGCAACCCCGGATGTGGCGGTATAACCTCGTGTGGCGGAAAGACCGGGTAACGGGTCACCTGAATGCCAACCGGATGCCGCTACGCCAGCATGAGGACATCATCGTGTTCTACGACCGTCAGCCGGTATATCATCCTCAAATGACGCCGTGTCCACCGGAACGGAGGAATCATGGACGCCGCAAGACGGACGGTTTCACGAACCGCTGTTACGGTGAAATGAAACTGGCTCCGGTGCGTGTTGCCGAAGACAAGTACCCGACCTCTGTCATTTCCATACCCAAGGAACACAAGACAGGAGCATTCTATCATCCGACACAGAAGCCGGTAGCCTTGATAGAGTACCTGATACGTACCTATACCAACGAGGGCGATGTGGTGCTGGACAACTGCATCGGTTCGGGTACGACCGCCATTGCCGCCATCCGCACGGGGCGGCATTACATCGGATTCGAGATTGAACCGACGTATTGCGAAATTGTCGGACGACGGATTCGGGAGGAACTGGAACGTGGTCATGGATTAAAGAAAGCGAAATAAGGGAAATAAAGAAATAAACAATATCAACAGAAACGATATGAACAAGAAAATAATTGTAACTGCATTTCTTCTGGCGGCAGGACTTTTTGCCACACGGAACGCACAGGCTCAGCGTACATACGAAGAGATGGAACGGCTGACTGTCAATGAACAGGTAACGACCGTCATCACAGCCACGGAACCGGTCCGCTTCGTGGATATTTCCACAGACAAGGTGGCGGGCGACCAACCCATTGAGAACATCATCCGGTTGAAGCCCAAAGAGACGGGACACGAGGACGGTGAAGTGCTGGCCATCGTCACCATCGTAACGGAACGCTATCGCACGCAGTATGCACTCATCTACACCACGCGGATAAGCGAGGCGGTGGCAGACAAGGAAATTCAGCTACAGGAACGGGATGCCTACAACAATCCTACGGTCTCGATGTCCACAGCCGACATGGTGCGTTTTGCAAGACGGGTGTGGAACTCGCCCGCGAAAATCCGCAACGTGGCGACCAAGGCGCACCGAATGGTAATGCGCCTGAACAATATTTACTCGGTGGGCGACTATTTCTTCATCGACTTTTCCATCGAGAACAAAACGAACATCCGTTTCGACATCGACGAGATACGGGTGAAACTGTCGGACAAGAAACTTTCGAAGGCAACCAACGCGCAGACCATCGAGCTGACGCCTGCCCTGGTATTGGAACACGGCAAGACGTTCAAGCACGGCTACCGGAACGTGATTGTCGTGAAAAAGATGACCTTTCCGAACGACAAGCTGCTGACCATCGAAATGACGGAACAACAAATCAGCGGGCGCAATATCAGCCTGAACATTGACTACGAGGATGTGCTGTCGGCCGATTCATTTAACACCGCTTTATTGGAGGAGGAATGACGATGAAAAAGACGATAATACTGATGCTTGCCTGCATGTGCGTCTTCATGAATGCAAGTGCGCAGCGTAACAGCGGCCGCCTCTCGCTTGGAGTGGGATTGCTGTATGAGAACGGCATGGACGTAACGCTTGCTTACGAACATGAAATGAACTACCGCCATGCGTGGGAGTTTTTCGCCAACGGCTATCTGAAATGGACGGAATGTAAATCTTGCGGTCATATTTGTCCGGAATCCTTCTGGCGCAACTATCGCACTTACGGTTTCGGTGTGGCGTACAAACCTTGTGTGGTGCGTGGACGCAACCATTACGGCAACTTGCGTATCGGAGCTTCGGCAGGGAGCGACACGAACAAGTTTCTTGCCGGAATCCATGTGGGTTACGAGCACAATTATGTGCTGCGGTCGGGATGCACACTGTTCTGGCAGGTAAAGAGTGACATGATGATAAAAGGGGCGGATTTGCTGCGGACAGGTATCGTGCTGGGGGTGAAACTGCCGATAAAATAAAGGAAAAACAAAAAACGAAAATAACATGATACGAAAGATTCAATGGTTTGCAATGGCAGTGACGGCGGTATTGTGCGCTGCCTGTGACGCCCATATCGACGTACCTGATACGGCGGTACGTCCGGGACATATTCTCTGCGAGGACGGTACGGCTTTATCCTACGTACAGTATGAACAGTCGGGAAAACGGGCAATAGCGGTTGTCTTCGATACCGAACACCGTGAAGGTACGGAAGGGAACGGCTATGCGGTTTACCTGTGGGACATTGCTCCGGCAGCTTTTGCCGACAGCCTCGGTGTCGCACAAGGGACGTCGGCCGACATCGAGGCTTTGGACGGGAACATGAACACCTTTGCGCTGTACGACACACGGGAGACGGCTTCGCCTATGGCGGAAGCGGTCTTTGACCTGTGGCGGTACGGACAGAGTGCCTATATCCCGTCGGTGGCACAGATGCGGCTGCTGTATGCCGTCCGGGAAACCGTCAATCCTGTCATCGAACGGTGTGGCGGCCATCCGCTGCCGTTGGATGAAAACGACTGCTGGTACTGGACATCGACGGAGGTAACCGGACAGGAAACGGCGAAAGCGTGGCTTTACTCGACAGGAAGCGGTGCGATGCAGGAGACCCCGAAGACACAGGCGCACAAGGTGCGGCCGATTATCACACTGAACAGGTAGGAACGAAAAGAGGGAAAGGACAAAGACAATGGAAGAAAGCAAGGAACTACAAGGATTTTACAAAATATTCCGTGCGGTCATCTATATCTCCGTGCTGATGGAGTTCTTCGAGTATGCCATAGACCTTGCCATGCTCGACCACTGGGGCGGCATATTGATTGATATACACGGGCGCATCAAGCGATGGATGATCTATAACGACGGCAACCTCGTGTATAGTAAGATAGCGACCTTCCTACTCATCTGCATCACTTGTATCGGCACACGCAACAAAAAACACTTGGAGTTTGACGCACGCAGGCAAGTGTTATATCCACTTATCTGCGGATTGTTCTTGATTGTGTTCTCCGTGTGGCTGTACCATCATACGATGGAAACGAGGCTCTACACCCTGCCGCTGAACATCATCTTCTATATGGCGGCTACGCTGGTCGGTGTGATATTGGTGCATATCGCATTGGATAACATCTCGAAGTTCATCAAGGAGGGACTGGGTAAAGACCGGTTTAACTTCGAGAATGAAAGTTTCGAGCAGAGCGAAGAGAAGGATGAGAACCAGTATAGCGTGAATATACCGATGCGGTACTATTACAAAGGTAAATTTCGCAAGGGATGGGTGTCGATAAGCAACTGTTTCAGAGGAACATGGGTGGTTGGAACTCCAGGTAGCGGTAAGACGTTCAGTATCATAGAACCGTTCATCCGCCAACATAGTGCCAAGGGCTTCGCGATGGTGGTCTATGACTACAAATTTCCGACACTTGCCACTAAACTTTACTATCATTACAAGAAAAACCAGAAGCTCGGCAAAGTGCCAAAAGGATGCAAGTTCAACATCATCAACTTCGTGGATGTGGAGTACAGCAAACGGGTGAACCCCATTCAGGCAAAGTACATCAATAATCTTGCGGCGGCGAGCGAAACGGCGGAAACCCTGTTGGAATCCCTGCAGAAAGGCAAGAAAGAGGGAGGCGGAGGCAGTGACCAGTTCTTTCAGACTTCTGCCGTGAACTTTCTTGCCGCCTGTATCTACTTTTTCGTGAACTACGAGCGGGAACCCTACGATGCAAACGGAAAGAAACTGTATGCGGAGAAACGGCAAGATCCGCAGACGAAGTTCTGGAAGCCGACGGGTGTCGTTCGTGACCGTGAGGGTGGCAGCATCGTGGAACCTGCCTATTGGCTTGGAAAATACTCGGATATGCCGCATATCCTTTCATTTCTCAATGAGAGCTACCAGACTATTTTTGAGGTACTTGAGACGGACAACGAGGTCGCGCCGTTGCTCGGCCCGTTCCAAACGGCCTTCAAAAACAAGGCGATGGAACAGTTGGAAGGTATGATAGGTACGCTGCGTGTCTATACCAGCCGTTTGGCTACAAAGGAATCTTACTGGATATTCCACAAGGATGGGGACGATTTCGACCTGAAAGTTAGTGACCCCAAGTCACCCAGTTATCTGCTGATAGCCAACGATCCGGAAATGGAAAGTATCATCGGAGCGTTGAACGCTCTGATATTGAACCGTCTCGTTACCCGTGTGAACACCGGGCAGGGGAAAAATATTCCGGTCAGCATCATCGTGGATGAGCTACCGACACTGTATTTCCACAAGATAGACCGACTGATAGGTACGGCGAGAAGCAACAAGGTAAGCGTAACGCTGGGTTTTCAGGAGTTGCCGCAGTTGGAGGCTGACTACGGAAAAGTGGGAATGCAAAAAATCATCACGACAGTGGGCAACGTGGTAAGCGGTTCAGCTCGCGCAAAAGAGACACTGGAATGGTTGTCGAATGACATTTTCGGCAAGGTGGTACAGGTCAAAAAGGGCGTGACGATCGACCGGGACAAAACGAGTATCAATCTCAATGAGAACATGGACAGTCTTGTACCCGCCTCGAAAATTTCGGATATGGCGACGGGATGGATTTGCGGACAGACGGCACGTGATTTCGTGAAGACGAAAACCGGTACGGGAGGCTCGATGAACATTCAGGAGTCGGAAGAGTTCAAGACTACAAAGTTCTTCTGCAAGACGGATTTCGATATGAGGGAGATAAAAGCGGAGGAAGCGGCCTATGTACCGCTACCGAAGTTCTACACTTTCAAGTCGAGGGAGGAACGGGAACGCATCTTGTATAAAAATTTCATACAAGTCGGACAGGATGTAAAAGACATGATAGCGGATGTACTGAACAAGCGTGGGGCGAAATAAATCAAAATCCCTGCAATAATTTACGTGGTTATTGCAGGGATTTTTGTAGTATGCTCGGCACGAGCATTGTCTAACGGGTGGAAGTCCCGAGTAAGCCCTAATAGCGGGAATTACATAGCCAAAGGCAAGGGTGTTCATCGTGAGGTGAAATCTGAAAGAAGCTGGCGGCAAACATCTGACCTAACGAACAGAAACTTCATACAAGGCATATGACCGTGGGTAAGGTTGCTACACAAACCAAAGCCCTATAGCT
Source organism: Bacteroides sp. MSK.18.37 (assembly GCF_019129155.2). NCBI lineage: Bacteria > Pseudomonadati > Bacteroidota > Bacteroidia > Bacteroidales > Bacteroidaceae > Bacteroides > Bacteroides sp. MSK.18.37. The sequence continues at coordinate 762,319 of NZ_JAHOIB020000001.1, forward strand.
ATTCGGAACGGTCGGTGTAAATGAAGTGGGTATAAGATGGAAAGACAATGCCCTTATCCGAGGAGGTCTCACGGACACTTCAAATAGTTTTTTTTTACGAAAGAAGTGGAGTAAAGCTTGCTGTGAGAAGTCAGCAGACGCCATAGTAGTGCAATACTCGATAACGCTGCACGAAGGGCTGAACCTAACAATTAAACGATAGTAATTGAAACATACCTCATGAAGGAAAGAATGCAGAAAACATTATCCCAAGTTAATGGCTGCCCCCAAAGAGATAGGTCGGAAACCGAATGGTATGGGGGAGTGCAGACCTTCATGTGGATGTGTGAAGACAACATCGTGGAAGTACCATTCGACAAGGAACACCTTTTCGAGCAAATCCTCAGTCCTTCAAATCTCAGCCGAGCCTACAAGGCAGTGATGAGAAACAAAGGTTGTGGTGGTATCGACAAGATGTCGTGTGAGCAACTGCTCACATGGCTTTTGACCAATAAGGATGAACTCATCCGTTCCTTGATGGACGGTTCTTACCGTCCGAACCCAGTGAAAAGGGTAGAAATACCCAAGGACAATGGCAAGCTGCGCCTGTTGGGAATACCTACAGTAGTAGACCGTTTGGTGCAACAAGCCATCAACCAAGTACTGACTCCCATCTATGAGAACCAATTCTCCAAGACGAGCTACGGCTTCCGTCCGAGAAGAGGATGCCATGACGCACTACGAGGAGCGCAAAGGATAATCAACGAAGGCTACATATATGTAGTAGACCTTGACCTTGAACGCTTCTTCGATACCGTGAGCCATAGCAAACTCATAGAAATTCTCAGCTGTACGATAAAAGATGGCAGAGTGGTCAGCCTTATACACAAATATCTACGAAGTGGTGTAATGAACAAAGGCTTGTTTGAAGCGAGCGATGAAGGAACTCCCCAAGGAGGACCGCTAAGTCCGTTGTTGAGTAACATCATGCTCAACGAATTGGATAAAGAACTTGAACGCAGAGGGCTTCCCTTTGTACGCTATGCCGATGACTCGATGATATTCTGTAAGTCCAAGAGGGCTGCAATGCGAGTTAAGGAGTCTATAACCCGATTTATAGAGAATACTCTATATCTCAAAGTCAACAAGGAAAAGACCGTAGTGTCGTATGTGCGTGGGGTGAAATATCTGGGTTATTCCTTTTATGTGATGAAAGGCAGATGCCAACTCATGGTGCACCCAAAGTCCAAAGCCAAGATGAAGTCAAGGTTGAAAGAACTGACAAGTCGCAGCAACGGATGGGGATATGCCAAGAGGAAGCAAAAGCTGAAAGAATACATAAAAGGGTGGGTCGGCTATTATCACCTTGCCAATATGAAGCGTCTCTTGCTTGAGACCGACGAATGGTTAAGGCGTAGAATCCGCATGTGTATATGGAAAGCTTGGAAGAAAGCCAAGACAAAAGTGGCAAACCTCATCATATGTGGTATCAATAAATACCAAGCATACGAATGGGGTAATACTCGCAAGGGCTATTGGCGAATAGCTGACAGCCCTATTCTAAAAAGGGCGATAGATAACAATAAACTACGCTCCGCAGGGTATGCTACTTTAATGGAGGCGTATCTCGAATGGTATCCAAAATAGGAACCGCCGTATGCGGAACCGCATGTACGGTGGTGTGAGAGGTCGGTAAACACGAAAATAGGAGATAAACACCTATGATTAGTGTTTACCTCCTACTCGATTTCCATTCAGCTACCCGAAATCTTGCGGACATAAATGAATCATCTGACAGTTTCCGATTTGGAATCGTTTTCCGACAGCAGATTTTGTAATTTGTCGATGTCCGGTAGAGTCTTGCGCAAATTTTCCGGCATTTCTTGGGCTGTGCGGTATGTCGCCACGCCCATAGGCTTATCATAGTCGCGCACCATGATTTCGACAAACTGGCGGTTGGCATCCTGACATAGGACAATACCGATTGAAGGGTTCTCGTGCGGTTTCTTGTCGGTCATATCATATACAGTCAGATAACCGCTAAGCTGTCCGAGATAATTCGGGCGGAACTTGCCCCGTTTCAATTCCACGATTACGCTGGCATTCAGTTCTCTGTTGAAGAATACAAGGTCAGCAAACATTTCCTCTCCGGCAACTATCAGGCGATGCTGACTGTCGATAAAAGTGAAGTCGTTTCCAAAACGGAGAATGAACTGCTTGATATTGGTTACGATTTGGTTTTCGATGACCTTTTCGTTCCAGTCCTGTTCGCGTTCTCCCACATTCTCCAGATTAACCATTTCGAGCATATACTCATCCTTGAACGCCAATGTCGCTTTTACGGCATAAATGGCTTCGGGCAGCACTTGAAGGAAGTTGCTCGGCAAAGATCCGCGATTTGAATAGATGTCTTCTTTCAAGTAATTTTTGAGAGAGGATAGCGACCACGCATTTTGAGCGGCACAATGGATATAGAACAATCGTTCTGCGATGTCTTTTGAACGAGTCAGGATTTCAATATGATGTGAAAAGCTAATCTTGACAAAATCGTCCCAGGTAAATTCGGTATTGACCGGTTGCCCGATAAGTTGCAGCAGTAGATGCTCGTCAATATCCAATTCGCCCAACGCTGTTGGATGAATTAAAGCCGTACCCTTTTCCGACGAATGGTTTTCCAATTCGCCCAACACTGTTGGACGAATTAAAAACGTCCTCCATTCCTCATAGAATGAGCGCATCCGTTTCAACCCCGATTCAGAAAAGCCGTGCAGACCGGGCAACTCCCGTTGAAGGAGCTTTGATATGGTAGGCAATGCTTTAGTACCCCAACAGCCGATGCGGGAATTTTCAGACACGAATTTCCCCACTCCAAAATACAACGAGAGAGTTTCTTTGTTGACCGCAGCCGCACTTCTATACCGGCAGCGTTCGATGGCATGTTTGATTATCTCTACTGCCTCTGCATATTGTGTATAATCCGATGGGATAACTTGTTGTTCCATATACATACGTTTTTGTGCCGCAAAGGTACGAAAAATACGGGATATACAGGGCAGAATGCCAACATATTATAGTGCCGTGTGGGTCTTATTCGGTATTTTTAGCGTTCCGGTTTCCTGCACTCGCTTTGCTGCCAATCTACTCACTTAGATGTTCATGTGTCTGGGGCGTGCCGAGAAAGCCGGTAGCGGTGTGGATAAGATTGTGAGCGGTTGGCAGTCTTTGGGTTGGCCGCTTCCTACTGTAGCCGAGGAAACACGTCCGGACTATGTTGTGCTGACCTTGCAGTTAGGGATGAAAACCCGACAAGAAAACCTCGCAAGCAGGATTTGAGAAAAGAGCAAATCTTGGAGTTCTGTGTTGAGCCGCAATCCCTATCTGATATTTTGCAACATTTAGGATTGAAAGATAGGGAAAATCTTATGGAGGTCTATATCAATCCGATGATTGGTGCAGGGGTATTGGAAATGACGGAGCCGGACAATCCCACAAGCCGTAACCAGATGTATGTAACGGTAAAAGTGGAACAAGAATTTCAAAAGTAAGTTTATAATAGGATATTGCGGCTTGGACGCATCCAACCTCATACAAATAACACTGCCCGCGTGAAAATGGGGGCAGTGTTATTTATATGGTAGTTCGCTTATTTAAGCTCGTGTACCGCTTAAAAGTTCGGCAAGTTGCCGGTCGCAGAATTTATCGTATTCCTCCTTGTCTGTACCGCTTTCGATAGCCCGGTCGATAACATCGCCCAGTTCGTCGAAGCAGACTTCTTCATTGACACACTTTGCATTGCTATCATCTTCTTTCAGTAGATAGACCTCGTAGTAATCAGAGCCGTTGAGAGCGATAACGACATATCCGGCGTGTAACCGTCCGTTTACTTTCAGCCGCAGTGCCGGTAATTCTTGGAATACCGTAGCGACAAATTCGCTGACTCCCCACGACATAAAGACGGGTATGGGGGTAAATGACAGTAATTGTTCTTTGATGGTCTGTGCGATGTGCATTACATACTCTTTATCCATAACTTTGATTTTTAATATGATTATTGATTTATGTTAGTTGAACCATTCGGGGTTATCCTCTTTTAATTCCGTGATGAGTTCATCGTCCGGTAATTTGAGGGTCTTCGCATCGGCGAAAAAGAAAACCTCGTCATATATTTGTTCGGCTTCCTTACTTGCAAAACCTTCGCTCTCGTCCTCGAAACTGCCCGGATGAAGTGCATCGAGCAGAGCGGTAGAGCCGATAAGTAGTTCTTCACCTTCGTTGGATTTCACGATACGGCAGATGTAGATATTGCCGTCAAATTGTAGTTCTTTCGTTTTCATACGCCTGTTATCTTAATGGGATATGTCTCCCGTTTGCCTTGAGGTATTCCATGATACACTTCGCTTCTTCGTGCGATGCACGGTTGCGGTCATCGTAATTGCGTGTCTCGTCTGCCATGACCACGATACACTCCTTTACCAACCTGTAAAGGCTTTGCTGCAGCGTGGGGTGCATTTCGGGGATAGCGGCTGCAAACCGTTTGGGATTGAAGCCGTAATCGTTCACTGCTCTTTCCCAGTCTTTGGCGAGCTGGTACTCCTTGCTTTCCTTGATGTTGTCCATAATCTTGAATTTTAATGATTTGTTTTTTATTCCCTCCGTTCGATTCCTTTCTGTCGGAACCGCTTTGGGATTTTATAGATGCGGTAAACGGTTGTCGGTACAGCTTCATACGGGAGGCTTTTCCTGCCAATTACTCTTTCTGAGGGAAGGAAGAATTTGCAGGAAATACATTTCAAGCCGCCGGATCAAGCGCGACGGCCGACCTTTGCATCTGATAAAACCAAACCGGGGCTGACAGGGAATGAAGCTGGGGAAACGCTATAAAAGGGAAGTTGAAAATGGTAAAAAAGAGAGGAAACGAAAGCTATGAATGGAGGAAGGGTGGGTGGTGACGGGTTCGTCAGAAAGTTAAAAGAGGTACTTGGGTCCTTTGTCCGGAGCATACAAAAATGAATAGAGGGCGGATTTCCCCCCCTATTCGTTATGACAACAACATTTGTCAGGCAGCTATTTCTTCCGTTTGCGGTTCGGTCTGTGCTTCCGCTTCGGGTTGCGGTTCATCGGGTTGTTCCGCTTCCTGCGTGGCTTGTTCCTGCAAAGCGGCTTTTTTTTCCTTAATGCGTTGGTGCCGCTTTTCGTACACTTCATTATATCCGTCTTGGATATTGGCAAGTTCTTCGGGCATATGCTTTTGGGCGAAGCCAAGCAACAGGGAGGCTGTGGCGTTGTTACCGAATGCGTCCTTGAAATTGGCAATCAGATAATCCCTGCGGATAACGGCTTTCTGCTTGGCGGTAAGGTTCTCGATGATGCGCATTTTGTCCTCGCTCGTAAGGTAGTAATAAGAACCTTTATCTTCAATTCCCACCTCATTGAAATGCTCTTTGCGGAGTGAGGAGAGCAGGAAGAAATACACCATTTTCTCCTCGTCCTGTCCAAATTTGCGCTCTGACATATCGACCTCTAAAATCCGCTTTTTGGTGTCTTCAACGGTCTTTTCGAGGGCAATCTCCTTGTTGCGTTTGTCCTGCTTTTCCAACTTCTCGATAGGTGAAAGCGGCATTTCGGTTGCTGTACCGTTTACGGTGGTAGCGGTATTTGCAACATAGCACAGTGTAATGTCGTTGCTCTCAATACGGAGATAGAGGGAGATTTCTCCTGCTTCGCTTCGGGTGCGGATTGCTTCGCATTTTTCGGTGTAACCGTTCAATTCCTGCCCGTAATCCTTTTCTGCATCCTCGTATTCCTCGGTGGTATCATAATCCTCTTTTTGAGGTGCTTGGGGGCTTTCGGGGTATTTCGTTGCATAGGTTTTAAGGCTTTCCACTTCGTAGCCCATAGCGGTAAGTCGGTCGATGACAGCTTCATTGTAATTGTAGCTTTCGTGGCAGAGGGGAACGGCAGGGTGCTGTTCCATGAGCCGCATAGCCTTTTCGGTAAGGTGCGATGTGTTCATTTCCACCAAGCAAGCGCGGTTGGCGCAATTTCCGCAACCACCCTCACAGAACAACATCATATTATTGGTATTGTGAGGGCATGAAAGACAAAGAGTTTTGTCGAATGAATAGCGATTGAGGTCTGCGGTGTATTGCCGTTCGATGCTTTGTGCCACCTCGGAAGCTTTCATGCCTCGCCAACTATTGTACTGCACCCCCTCTTTCAGATGTTGGTCGTACACCTCACGCTGTATCTCTTCCCCATAACGGCAGATTTCACTTGCCACGCTGATTGTGATTTCGTCCTGCTCCAACAGCAAAGCGATTTCGGGTATCAAGGAAACGAATTTAAGTCGTGTACGGATATATGCCTCCGTCTTGCCGAACTGCACGGTCAAGGACTGTACATCGTGGCGACCGCTGTCTATGAGCTTTTGGTAGGCGTTGGCTTCCTCAATCGGGGTCACATCCTTACGCTGCAGGTTCTCGGTAATCGCCATTTCCTCGGCTGTCTCGTCTGAAATTTCCATGACGATAGCCGGAATTTCCGCCAATTCAGCCATGAGGGAAGCACGGTATCTGCGTTCTCCGAATACAATCTCGAAACGGTTGTCCGCAATAGGGCGCACACCGATAGGCTGAAGCACTCCCTGCTGACGGATGCTCTCGGCAAGTTCCGCAAGGCTTGTCTCGTCAAAGTTCTTACGTGGGTTGTAGTTACTCGGCTGAATGTCTGCCAATGCTACCGATGTGATGTTCTTCTCTACTGCTTGAACTGCTGTTGTTGCCATAATCATAAAATTTAATTGGTTGATATTTGATTTTTTTATTTTCCCTTTTTTCGGTTCTTTTCTCTGCCTGAACCGCTTGGGATTTACAGATGCTTCAAGGGACTGACGAACAAGCTATTTTCAACGCTTTTTCCGGAAAATTACTCTTTCGCAGGAAGGAAGAATTTTACGAGAAATGCACTTCAAAGCGGTGAAATCAAGCGCGGCAGTCCAAATTTGCGTCTGGAAAACCAACCGGCGATGGCAGGAACGAGGCCGGACAAGCGGCAAGTGGAATAAATAAAAAAGTAATACAACCATGCGGTTATAAGAGGTAATAGAACAGGAGAACACCCAGGAGGGTATAAACAGGAAAAACGCTACCTTGTGGACGTGCCCATAAGATAGCGGTATGCTATAAAAGGTATATCGGATGGGGACTACAACCGCCGTACCGGTTATTTCTCGTGCTTTTCCAAATACTCTTTCATCGCCTCGTTCACGATGTCCCGTAGAGACATATTCTTTTCGATGGCGAGGTACTTCATCCGGGTATGAATACTTTTGTTTATGACAAAGTTGCAATGTACAGCAGGCTCTTTTTCCGTTTTGACCGGTGCAGGTTCTTTCTTTTGCGTGGACTTCCCGGTGGATGACAGCAAGCCGTCCAGTCCGCTTCTCATGCCGTTTTTCAATGAATCACTTTTGCCCATATCGTTTTTATTTTAATTTCAACACTTCTTTTGCTAACTCCATGTAGTCCTTTGCCCCGTTGCTGTTCTTGTTATACTCAAAGATATTCATGCCTTTTATCGGAGCTTCGGCCAATGATACATTGTCCCGGATGACGGTCTTGAATACCTTGTCGCAGAACGATTCGCTGATTAGTTCCGCCACACTTTTGTTGAGCGTCTTGCGCTTGTCAAACTGGGTGATGACAATGCCGCCGATATTTAGGTTTGGGTTCAAACGTTCCTTGACAATCCCGACCACATTTGTAATCTTTGCCATTCCGCGCATGGCGAGGAACTGCGCCTGTACCGGGATAATCAGGAAATCCGCCGATGTGAGGGCGTTCAGTGTCAGCAAACCCAGCGAGGGCGGACAGTCAATCAGGATATAGTCGAATTTACGGGTTTCAAGCAATTTTGCAATCAGCCCTTTTAGTATTAATTCCCGCCCCGGCTCGTTGATAAGCTCGGATTCTGTCGCCGACAAATCGAGGCAGGACGGTACAACGGAAAGACCGTTTTCCAACTCGAATACCGGTAAGGTATATTCGCCTTTCATCGCTCCGTACACCGTCCGTTCCTCTTCGATGGAGAGACCGCAGGATTCCGTGAGGTTTGCCTGACCGTCCATGTCGATGAGCAGTACACGCTTTTTCTTCTGCTGCAATGCGGCAGCAAGATTGATGGTGGTAGTTGTCTTTCCGACACCGCCCTTGTGGTTCAAAACTGCGATTATTTTTGTCATAATTTCGTGTCTTTATATCTGATACAAAGATAATACTATTTTTAGTATTTACTATTATTAGTGTATACTATTTTACTACTTTTGTATATTTTAGTATTATAGCATCTACTACTATACTAAAATACTGATTGACTAAATGTAGTGCATTCTATCATTTCTGATGGGATATTTCCTAATATCCTACTTTACTAACCTTAGTATATACTACATTTAGTATTTGTTGTATAACAGCAAAATAAGCTCATTTTGGAATTAGTCTTATAAATCATCATCATGCGCATTAGATAAATTCTGTCTCAAGTGCTTCCAACAAGTCGTGTATTTGTTTTTCCGCTTCCTCCATATCCGATACAATGTCCTTGATGTGGTAAGGTGCGCCATTTTTACCGTGCCCATCATTTCCAATCCATAGATAGGCTTCGTAATCCGTGTCAAAACCCTCGAAATATTGTTCCATGTCAGCAATGAGGGTATCAATGTCCTCACATTTCATTTCGGCACTGAAATTAAAATCCTGCCCATAGTTGGTATAGCGTTGGAAGTCGAACTGAATATTTGATTTATTTTTGTCATCCACACTTATACTCCAGCCTTTGCTTTGGGATATTTCCGTTACTTTTTGTATCTTTTCTTGAGCGGTCATAGTTTTGAGTTTATAGTGGGGAGACTTCACACCGTCCTACCGATTGCTTTAATCCGTTATTTGAAAGTAATACTCCTGCAGCTCGTCTGGCCATTCGGCGGTCATAGAGCGTGGCTTTCTGGTTGTCCCGCTCGTGCCATTGCCAAATTTTGTGATTAAGTACAAGGCACAGCTCTGTCCAATGCTTGTAGTTATCTTTCCATTCTGCCTTAACCTTTCTGTATGTGTCAGCTATGGCTTCATTCCCGAACTTGTCTGCCATAGAGAAGTCCTGCCAAAAGGTTGTCATCGGGTCATAGCCAGTAATTTCCGCTATATTCCACTTGGGAATTACTATTTTTAATATTTCCATACTTATTATTGTTTTTGTAATACTCATGAATCAAGATTACTATTTCCCTTTGTTCGGTCTGTTTGCGACCGCCGGGAAGATTTTTCTGCTTTCAGAAGGTGGCGGGGAACAATCGGACAAGGCTGATCCGGAAAAATACGCTCGACAGCGGAGAGGAAGATTTTTACGTGTCATTTGCGGCAGTATGCCGGCATTGGCAGGATTGGAGCCGCCGGTTACCTTTGCGGAAAATTCTGTTCCGTAGGTCGCACGGCAGCGGACTTGGGTTTAATGGGAATCCGTTAGAAAAGGAAAGATTTATGAATAAAAGAGTGAGGCGGCCAGCCGGGACGGACTTTCCGATGGACTGTCTTGGGACTACAGAGGGCAGGATTTATCCCGCCCCCTGTAATGCCAAGTCTGTCCGTGTCCGTCCTTTTGCAAAAAGGGGCTTCACGCACTTTATGTAACGTGTTACACAAAATGCGTGAGGCTGCTTGAAGCAAACTGGCCGCAGGATGTAAGGCTATATGAGGGAGAAAGGAATTTTATAAAAGGCCGTTGGTCGATCGGAACAACAAACCGTACCGAGACTTTGCCCGATACGGTCTTGCATATAACTCAGTCTATGTCATAGCCTATCATGTATTCATCGTTGATAAGCAGATAATAGTAGCCGTTGCCACAATTCCTGTATTCTTTGCTGAATCCAGCCGCCATATCTCCATTTTCGCGTGGCTCACACCATAACGTACCGTCATAGCCACAAAAGTCGAAGCGTCCGGTGGAAAACTTTTCGCCTTGCTTCAGTGCCGTTCTGAAACGAGCCATATCCCAACTGCTGCAATACTTCTCGATGGTGGCAAGTCCGATACACTTGCCGTCGATGCGTGTGCCGGTCGTGATGCGGTTCTCGTAGAGGGATTTATCCAAATCGGCATTAGCGATTTTGCGAAGCCAATCATTCGTATGCGTGGCAAGTCGGGCAAGTTTCTGGTATTTCAAGACCTGTTTCTTTCCTATGTCCGCTGCATCTTCGGGAGAGGATGACGGATAGTATATCTTCTCAATGCTTGCCCAATCCGTGAAGATGTACCCGCTTTTTCGTTTTCTTGGCGCAATAATGCCGATGACGTTTTCATTGCGGTTGATGAATAATCGCCTACGTTGTCCTGCAATCCTTACATATAAAGAGGTGGAATTCTGCTCGTTTCGGAGATAGGCTTCTGCCGGATGAATAGTTGTTGTTTCCATATTTGTATAAATTTTGATTTTTGCTGTTCCTATTTTGGTTTACCTGTTCAAAGTTCCGGGATTGTGCCGTTCTTATATAGAACACCGTCCCGATAATGGGACACGATGCCCGGCTTAAGTCCCATTTCCTCAAAGGCTATATGCCTGATATAGTCCTTGTATTCTTTGCCAATGAAATTCTTTCCACAAAGGTTGTTGAAAATCATAGGGACGGAAAAACCGTCTTCGCTCGATAATATCACTTTGTCGTCTTGTCTAATTTCTTCTACCATACTTGTTTACTTTTAATTGGTTGAACTATCATGCTGATTTTTCTTTTTCCCTGCTTTCGTTTGCCGTGCAGGTTTGTTTTCAGCTTTTTGAGGCAGCCAGAGGATGAAGCTGTGGCATCATAAGCCAAACCCGGATAGAAAACCGACCGTGTAACAGTCTGTTTTCGTCATCCGAATGCAATGCGGCTTGGCGATTATGCGCTTCGTCCTACATTCGCCGACGAAAAGAGTAAAGAATGACCTGCCGGTAAAAGCAAGGATTTTGTAAAAAAGAAGAGTCGTATATGATAGAAAAAACGGCTTGGGATGTGAGAAAATACCCTGAAAAATTTGCGGCGTATTGTATTTTATGTAATTTTGCAGCTGTATTTCAAAATTGCATAAACAGTATGGAGACAAAATATATCCACAGGGAGCTATCCGCCGTGATAGAAGAGGCTTACCGCTATTTTTCAGTCATTACGGTAACAGGACCGCGCCAGTCCGGAAAGACGACGCTGCTCCGCAACTTGTTCTCACACCTGCCGTATTACTCGTTGGAAAATCTTGATGTCCGGAGTTTCGCCGAAAACGACCCGGTCGCTTTTCTGAACCAGCACACGGAGGGCATGATTCTCGACGAGGTACACAACGCTCCGAACCTGCTGTCGTATATTCAGGGTATGGTGGACAATGATGCCGACCGGCGGTTTATCCTTTCGGGCAGTTCGCAGTTTGCCATGCTGAAAAAGGTTACGCAGTCGTTGGCAGGACGTACCGCCGTTTTCGAGTTGCTCCCCCTGTCATACTCCGAAATACGGGAGCAGGTCACCGATACGCCTCTTGACAACCTGCTGTTTAACGGGTTTTACCCTGCCATTTATTCGGGCCGTAACATACCCAAATTTCTTTATCCGGCGTACATGAAAACCTATCTGGACAAGGACGTGCGCGACCTGCTACAAATCAAGGACATGATGCAGTTCCACACATTCATCAGGCTTTGCGCCGGACGTATCGGATCGCTGTTCAAAGCCTCTGAACTGGCCAACGAAATCGGTGTCAGTTCACATACCGTTACGGCATGGCTGTCCGTCTTACAGGCATCTTATATTGTTTTCCTGCTACCTCCCTATTTCGAGAACACACGCAAACGGCTGACTAAAACTCCCAAGCTCTATTTTACGGATACAGGGCTTGCCTGTCACCTGCTCGGCATCGAATCGCCGGAACAGCTTGCACGGGACAAGATGCGTGGGGCGTTGTTCGAGAACTTCATCGTAACGGAAGCCTTGAAGCGGCGTTATAACCAAGGCAAGGAAAGCAACCTCTATTTTTACAGGGATTCGAACCAGAACGAGGTCGATTTGCTGTTGAAAAAACATTCGGGGCTATACGGTATTGAAATCAAGTCGGCGATGACCTACCATGCGGACTTCGAGAAGGCGTTGAAACAGATGGACGGCTGGGTCAAAGAAACCATACTGGGTAAGGCGGTGGCCTATGCGGGTACACTCGAAAATACTGCTGGAGAAATCAAACTTCTGAATTACAGTCACCTGGACGAGGTGTTGGCTTAACAGCCCTATAACAGTCCAGCTAATGCCGACACACACTCCTGCTGCATGGATTTGATGTAATCGAAGAGAACCGAGGGATTGATATTCTTGCCATTTAGCTTGCAGGTGACGTGCAAGTGCTCGCCTGTACTTCGTCCGGTCGAGCCGGTAATACCGACGGCATCGCGGGGACGGACTACCGTACCCTTGGCGGCCAGCACCCGTGAAAGGTGGCAATAGCTGACGGTGTAATTTCCGTGCCGCAGTGTCACATACTTGCCGGACGTCTTGTCCTGTCCCACTTTGACGACCACCCCCTCCATCATGGCCAATACCTGCTCGCCCCGTGCGTGCAGGTCGATACCGCCGTGAAACTTCCTCTTTCCGGTAAACGGGTCTTTCCGGTAGCCGTATGGTGATGTAATTCTGATGCGCTGCAATGGATAAGACACACTGAGATAACGGTCAATCCACAACTTCTTACTTTCATCGGCAGGTTTTGTCGAAGTCTCCTGTACAGGAGCCATGCTTTCGGGTGTCGGCTCCGGCTTTTTCATACCCTCCTGCAAGGCTTCTACCTTGTATCTTTCTGGTGTCTTGGCAATCGTGTTGAACTGCGCCTGAGCGGGCATCGTGCAGAATGAAACACCCGATATTGCTATCAGTAAAATTTTTCTCATTCGGCAAAGTTATAACGGGAGTTTTCATGTCGGAAACAAACAGCCGTCATTTCTTGTATTGGTTTGATATTTTGCGTCTATTAGTACGATTTGAATTGAATAATCGTACTAATGAAGATAAAAACAGCATATTATAACCATTTATATAGCTGTATTTTTGTCCGTCATAATAAGATGTCTCTATCTTTGTATAGTACAATTTTATAATATGAATATAGTATGAAAAAAGTTCAGATTGAATTTGATGAATTACCTTTTCCGACACTGGAACGATTCGGTCTCACACGGGAGATGATTGAGGATTTGCCGATGCGTGTGTTGGACGACATCTGCGATGGTCGGCATTCTCCCGTGCTTCCCGTGCGTGTCACGGACGAGCATGGCGGGCAAATAGAGAGCCGTAGCCGCTTTGCCTTTATCCGCATGGACAACGGTCAGGTGGATGTGGTCTTCTATCCGGCACTGAAATCCTCTCCGTTGGAACGGTATGACGAAGCGCAGCAGAAACAGTTGCTCGACGGCAAGGCGATTGTCGCCGACGTGGAAATGGCGGACGGCCGGAGCAGCAAGGCTTTCGTGCAGATTGACACCGAGACGAAACAGGTGATGTATGTCCCCACGCCCATCATCGCACGCAACCTGAAAGTGCTGGCCGAGGTCATGCGCCTCGGTGCGGTGGAGGTAAACGGGATGCAGCACGGCGAGCCGCTGACGGTCGTCGTGGACGGCGAGTCTGCTACAGTGGGCATAGACCTTCATGCCAAGACCGGCATCCGCTTCTGTTCGGGCGACGCGCAGCAATGGCGCAACCAGCCCAAGCGCGAGTGGGACAAATACACCTTCGGGTGCTACGGTTGCTGGATCATGGACGATGACGGCAACCTTGACTACGTTTCGGAAGAGGACTACACCGAGGAGTTGTGGAACGAACAGAAGAAGAGCGGCGAACGCAACCGTGCGGCAGCCCTCCACAAGTAAAAACAATCAATCCGTAGATTATGGCACAAAACGAATATTATCCCGAAGAGGTACTTGTCGGGAAGATGCAGAGCGGCGAATACGGCTGGCTCGATTACGTCAATCATTTCTCCGCCGACTGGCAGGAGGAATACGCCCGTTACTGCGAGGAAAAGGGGCTTGCTGTCGGCAACGAATCCGCTGCCGAGTTTGTCCGCTTCAAGGACGAACAGCTGGAGGCAGCAATGGAACGCGGCGACGCATAACGAAAACAATCCGACTATGGCGATACGAACGAATACCAATCCCCGGCAGATGGACTTGCAGCCCGAAATGCGCAATATGCTGATGCGTAACGGCCTGCAAGCCCATGTTGCGCTTGATGGTTCAGGGTATCGGCTGATTGTGCAGGGGCATAATTCTCCGCTGCTGGTCTATCCGATAAGCGAACGTCAGATGTTGGCACTCACGGACTGGGGAACCAATACGGCCAACAAGAAAGCCTACAACGTGCTCACGAGCATCGTGGGCAAAGACTTCTATATGCCCAAGAACTTCGTCCATGCCCGCAATGCCAACGGGCGTGTGGCTATGGGGCTGCACGGCTACCGCATCGGCATCGGCGAGTACGGTCGCATGGGACGGATGGGAATGCCCCCGCCGTTCCTCGGCTGGACGCCACGCAACCAGTGGGGCTTGCACCTGCGCAGGGTCGGCGGCCAACTGTTCTTTCCGGGGCCGTCCATCGTACCCGAACGTCCCGACGGGCGCATGAAGCCCGGCGAGTTGCAATCGGGCGGTTACGGATTCTATTACAAGGGGCATCAACAGGCGCAACCCGTACAGCAACGGGACGTTCTGCAGGACTTGCAGGCGGTCATCACGCCGATGGTCAGCCGTCCGCGCAGCGGGGAACCGGCACGGTCGTACAAGGAGCTTATAGCCTCTCCGGTCTATTTTTCCAACGAGAAATTGGCGGAGTGCCTTGCCTCGCACGGTCTTGTCGTGGATGCGGAAAGGCGGACGCTGACTGTGCAGTCGGAAAGCGTCCAAGCCGATATGGTCTATGACCTGACGGAAAAGGAAGTGAGGACACTGGTTGCCGCACCCATCGAGGAACAACCCGTAGAAAAACGTCTGGAACTGCTGAACGGCATTATCGGGGCTGACTTTTCCGACAAAGTGACGATGGAGGCTCTCAACAGCGATCAACGCATCGCTATCGGCCTGCATCCCGAAGTACAGCAGGATTTGGAACAACGCCAACGGCAGGAGCAGGAGGCTTTCATGCCGGTGGAAACCTCGCTGCAACAGCAAGAGGAATCCATACAGGGCTATGTCGGTGCGGCAGTGGACGGGCGTGACCTCCAGTTTCTGAATGAAAACAAGGGATGGTATCGGGAAGAGAAGCACGGGCGGGAAGTTGAAGTGAGCCAGATAGCCGTTCAACCGGCACAAACCGAGGGGAAATACAGGATGACCGCTGTTATCGACGGTCAGGCTATCAGCCATGAGATAACCCAACGGGATTACGACAAGTTCCTTGCTGTGGATGATTATCACCGGATGAAGCTCTTTTCCAAGATTTTCAGCGAAGTGGACATGAAAACACGCCCGGAAGCACAACGGGGGCTCGGTACGAAAATCTTTGCCGCCCTCACCGCAGGTACGGTAGTCGCGGCGGGTGTCGCGCACGGCATCCACCATCACTGCCATGCCCCGGAGTTCTACGGCGAGTGTTTCGGCGGTCCGCCACGCCCGTACATCAAGCTGGGGGTCGATACACCGAGGGATATGGCCATCCGTTGTTTCGAGGCAGAGATGAACCGTGAAATCAATGATATGAGAATGGGGAGGTAAACCATGAGAGAGGGCGAACTGACTTATGACGATTTTCTGCGCAGGCTGAACATTCAGGACGTGCTTATCGACGCGGGCTATCACCTGAACCGGCGCGACGGCCTGCGCTATCCCTCGTATGTCCGGTTGGACAGCGAGGGGCGGCGCATCCGCAACGACAAGTTCATTGTCACGCAGCAAGGGAAATGCTGTTTCAAACCGCAACAGCAGAAGTCGTATAACATCATTTCCTTTATCAAGGAGCATCCGCATTTTTTTGCGGAATACCGTACAGGCGTGTCTCCCGACCGACTGGTAAACCTTGTCTGTAACCGGTTGCTGAACCATCCCGTCGCTGACCGGGACATCCGGATTATCCAGCCTAAACGGGATGTGAAGCCGTTTGACATGGCGGATTACGACATTCACCAGTTCAATCCGCAGGATCGGGCGACACAAAAGAAGTTCTATCCGTTCTTCAAGCATCGGGGCATCGACCTTTACACGCAGTATGCCTTTCATCGGAACTTCTGTCTGGCGACGAAGCATCGTGAGGACGGCATGAAATACACCAACCTCGCCTTTCCGCTGACCGTTCCGAAAGATACGGGACAGGTTGTCGGTCTGGAAGAGCGAGGCCGCCCTCGCATGGATGGCAGCGGCAGTTATAAAGGGAAGGCGGAAGGGAGCAATTCGAGCCAAGGGTTATGGATTGCCAGCCCAGCCAAAACTACGCTTACCGAAGCCAAGCATATCTACTGGTTCGAGAGTGCATACGACGCGATGGCCTATTACCAGCTTCATCAGGCCAACGACAAGGATTTGCGGAAAGCGGTCTTCATATCTACCGGCGGTAACCCGACGGTGGAACAGATGCGGGGTGTCCTCACGCTCTCGCTTCCTGCCAAGCAACACATCTGTTTCGATACCGACCTTGCGGGAATCGAGTTTGCCAAGAACCTGCAACAGGAGATGTACCGGGTTGTCCGTTCCACCATCGAGGAGACACCGGAGCGGAAGCCTTATCTGGATTCCGTTACTGACGGCAAGAACCTCGATGAAGGTGACATAGACCTGTTGCCCGACGCTTTGCGGTCGAGCTACGGGAAATATGAATCCGCATGGGAAGAAGCCATGTCGATGCGTTCGAGCGGCCTGTGCCATCCGGACGACATACGGGAACAGACGGATATCATGAACGGAAATTACAAGGAGTTCCGTGAAGGATTGCGGGAGTTCCTCGGTCTGGACAAGGCGAATGACGCCTCTTTTGTCCGTGAACAGCCTACCTATCCCAACAAGGACTGGAACGAACAGCTTTTGGCCGAGCAGAAACAGGAAGAGACGGTCGATGAGACACAGGCGAGAGAACAGTCACCGGAAGAGGAACAACAAACACACTTTCGCCGATGATGACCGATGCACCCACAGGACATTTCCAAAGTATCGTGCTGCAACCGCACGCCGGACAGTTCGTTATCGACGAGCTGCCCGCAATCGTATTGTGCTGTGCAGCATGGGTGTATGGTGGCATGGAGGGACTGCCTCTGACAGCTCTTGCCGTATCGGTTGCCGCATTGCTTGCTTTGGTATTGCTGTACCGTTTCATCTATCTGCGCCGGACACGCTACCACATCGGTAGCGAGCAGCTTATCAGCAGGCATGGGGTGCTGTCCCGGAAGACGGACTACATGGAACAATACCGTATCGTGGACTTTGTGGAACACCAAAACCTCATGCAGCAGCTTTGCGGATTGAAGACGGTACGCATATTCTCGATGGACAGGAATACGCCCCGGCTTGATTTGGTAGGTATCAGACACAACTTCGATGTGGTAACGCTTATCCGGGAACGGGTCGAGTATAACAAACGAAAAAAGGGAATATATGAAATCACGAATCATTAGCCTGGTCATTTTTGCCGTCTGCATGATGCCACACTGGGCGAAAGCACAAATCACGGCATCCAATCCGTTGGAATGGATGGCGTTGGCCGAGGGCAACGAGGTCATCAATGACCAGATAGAGAAACAGATAAACGGTCAGACGAAGACAGCGATGCTGCAGAACAGCATCGCCGCCGAGTTCAACCGCATTCACAAATGGGAGAAGCAATATAACAGCTATCTCAAGACGGCAAGCGGCTACGCTTCGTCGCTGAAAGCCTGCACCCACCTCTACAACGACGGCGTGAGAATCTTTCTCACGTTAGGGAAACTGGGCAACGCCATCAGGAACAACCCGCAGGGCATCATTGCCTCCATAAGCATGAACAACCTCTATATCGAGACGGCAACGGAACTGGTATCGGTCTTCACACTCCTGAATGACGCAGTGGCCAAGGGCGGCAAAGAGAATATGCTCACGGGAGCGGAACGCAGCAAGACCCTGTGGGCGTTGAACGACAAACTTTCGGCTTTCAGCCGGAAGCTACACCTGCTCTACCTGAGCATACGATACTATACCCTCAATGACATGTGGAACAATGTGACGGCCGGGATGCTCGACCGCAACAATGGGGAGGCGGCACGGATGGCCATGACCCGTTGGCGCAGGGCTGCCGTCCTCGCACGATAAAAACGGAACTGACAATGAAACGGACGATTTGGATAGGCATCTTATTGTTGTGCATCGGCATCGGCAAGGCACGGGCGCAAAACGACCCTGTACTGGCCGGAATGATCCTGCTCTATACCGACAAGGCGGAAAAGGAGCTGAAGAACCAGGAGAAAGTCATGCTGATGCAGACCACCGGACACCTGTGGACGAAAGAGGAAGTGAAAGCCACGACCGACCTGCAACGGGAGTTCAACAGCTATCTGGACTCTTTCCGGTCGATAGTCTGCTACGCGGCGCAGATATACGGTTTCTATCACGAAATATCGAAGCTGACGGATAACATGGGTGACTTTACCAGACAGGTGAGCCGGAACAGCTCCCATGCGTTGGCCGTCGCCCTCTCCACGCAACGAAACCGGATTTACCGGGAACTGATCATGAACAGCGTGGAGATTGTGAACGACATCCGCATGGCGTGCCTTTCGGACAACAAGATGACGGAGAAAGAGCGCATGGAAATCGTATTCGGCATCCGTCCGAAGCTCAAGATGATGAACAAGAAACTGCAACGGCTGACCAAGGCGGTGAAGTACACGACAATGGGCGACATCTGGCGTGAAATCGACGAGGGAGCACGTCCGGTGGCCGGCAAACGGGACATAGTGGAAGCTGCCAAGCGACGCTGGCGGCAGATTGGAAGAAATGTAAGACCTTAAAAAACAGACAATGTATGGGCGTTTGGAGTACACTATTGAAATATGGCGGCAAGGCCGCAAAAGGTGTCGGTACGGCAACGGCGGCTACCGGCAAAAGTATGGGTAAGGCAGTGCTGCACCCTTCGCAGACCTTGCGTGGTGCAGGACAGGCAGTCAAGACAGCGACTATCGGCGGTGCGGTCGGTTATGTGGGCTGGGAGAAGCTGACCACCGACAAAAGCGTGGTGCGTATCGTGAGCGATGCCGTTGTGGGCGAATCCGTCACGGATACCATTGCAGGCACGGCGGACGGCGTGCGTGAACTAACGGGCAAGGCCGGAGAAGCCGTCAGTTCGGTCAGCGGTGCGGTAACCGGCATCGACAACAAACTGAACGGCGTGTCGAACTTTTTGCGACAGGCCTCCGGTGGCGGAGGTCTTGATATGTTCGGCAACTTTTTCCGCAACCTTGGCAGCGGCAACGTGTCAGGGTTGAGCATCGCCGGACTGGTTGCGGCGGCGTTCCTCATATTCGGACGCTTCGGCTGGCTGGGCAAGATTGCCGGCGCATTTCTCGGCATGATGCTCATCGGCAACAATGCGGGTGTCTTCCGCACGCCGGAGACAGAAAACGTGCAACGTACCCGTACACCTGACTTTTCGGCAGGGGAACAGGCACATGGCGGAGGAATGAGAAGATAGAATACGAATCAAAATGGAAACAGCATGAAATATACAGAAGAAATGATCCTGCAATCCGATAGCGGTTATTGTATGCCTTTCGAGGAACAGCAGGGCAAAGACGTGGAGCTGTCGCTCGGCTACGGCGAACAGACCGACCCGGTGACGGGCGAGAAATTCTTTCATCACGGCATTGACTTCAACGTGCGGTGCTATATGCTTTCCGCCCTTGCCAGCGGCATTGTGTCGGGCGTGGGCAACGATTCCGGACACGGCATCTGCCAGACCATCCGCTACGGGGAATATGAGGTGACATACGGAAACCTGTCCAATGTCTTCGCCCAATTCGGACAGCGTGTAAAGGCCGGACAGACGGTAGCTTTGAGCGGTGACAAACTGCACATGACCGTCCGCTTCAAGGGCGAGGAACTGAATCCGTTGGAATTCTTGACAATGCTGTACGGGAATATCCAGGCAATGCG
Source organism: Bacteroides sp. MSK.18.37 (assembly GCF_019129155.2). Taxonomy (NCBI): domain Bacteria; kingdom Pseudomonadati; phylum Bacteroidota; class Bacteroidia; order Bacteroidales; family Bacteroidaceae; genus Bacteroides; species Bacteroides sp. MSK.18.37. Next base: position 782,467 of record NZ_JAHOIB020000001.1, read on the forward strand.
TCAGGCCGGCGGACACGAAACCGACTATCCCTCCGGTGTAGAGATGGAACTGGGAACCGATTATGACCGGGATAAGAGAGAGATAGAGGAACTGATGCTGCGCTTCCTGCCGCACTATATGGAGGATTTGCGGCATGGAGCATACACCTTGCCCCGAAATACGGAGCAGTCGCTACGCCACATCTTCACGGTGGGTGCGATGAAGGAGTATTTCTACGAGAATATGCCGAGCATGGCCAATCCGCTCGGACTGGGACATAAGGCCATGCCGCTGGCCTGCAAGGTGCAGAACCTCCTGATTGCGGATTTCCTGCATTACCTCGCCCTGCGGCATGATGTGTACCTCTCCACTGCGGGCAGTGACATAAAAAAAAACTCCATGACGAAGCCCTGACCTATGGCGGCATCATAGACCCGTTGGCGGAACTGGACATCGACATACAGAGTTTCGACATACCGAGGCTTGTCACGGTCTATCCCGACCGGGCGGGTGTGCGCTGGTGGACGAAGGCATGGTTCAACAACAGGGAAGAGGGCGAGACATCCGTCGAAATCGAACGGGAGCAGGCGATACGGTTCATGCAGGACAACATCGAAAAGGACGCATGGCTGGAAGAGTTCTTTCCCCGGCAGATGGAGGTTTACCACAACGCCATCGAGCAGACGAAAGAACAGTTATTGAAACAGATAAATATATAATACACAATATGGATGGAATCAAACATAGCCGGCAATTCGCAGAAATGGAACGCCTCGTGAGCGACTATTTCCACTGCCACCTTGCGCCCGTCATGTCGAAGACACAGGCTTACCTCACGAAGAAACAGGGCGAGGAAATGAGGGAGTATTCCACCTCTTTGGGCGGCATACTCAGCGCGATGGCGTCTGCGGCACAGCCGATGGGCGACCCGTACCAGGTACTCAAGGTCACGGGCGAATGGAACTCGAAGACAACGGAGGACTATATCGGAATGTGCAAGGCGGAGATTACCGGCTCCAAAGAGATACAGCAAGACCTCGCATACATGGCCGGGCAATGGCGCGATACTGTCGTGCAGGAAATCGGGCGCAAGCGTTACGATGAACTGTCGGAACAATTAGGCGGCGACCTTGCCTATGCCTATATGGACTACCGGGTGGAGGAACTGATGATCGACCGGCTGGTCAAGGAGCGTATGCCGAAATCGTCAGCCGACTACATCATCCGCAAAGCCGCAGAATCAAGCCTGCTTGGACTTTCGCAGACCTTCAACCGCTCGCCGCTTGCTGTGGAAATCGAGGCACGGGGCGAAGCCGCCTACCGTCCGAAAGGATGGGAAAAAGGCGCGGGTCGGGTACTGGGCGCAACGGCAGATACCGTGATGATGGGAGGCGTGGGTTCGTGGGCAACACTGGCGAAGTTTGTCGGGGCGGACGTGGCTATCTCGGCAGTCGCCTCACGCTTCGAGCCTGAAAAGCCTGATACGCTTTCTGTGGAAGAGTGTATAAGCAAAGGGGTGTTCGGCAGCGAACGGAACGTATTTACGGACTTCCGCAAGGAGGCTGCAACGGTACAGACGGGTGACAGTGCGCTCATCGTGGCCGCCAACGAGCGGTTGAAGAAGAAAATACCGGTGATGGATTTCAGTTTCCCGAAGTGGATGCAGACACCAAAGTTTACCCCTTTCCAAATGCCAGAAATACCCGGACACCCTGAAAAGAAGAATGAACGTGCCGAACGGTACAAGGATGTGCCGCTCATCGTCGCTCCCGGACAGGAAGAAGCCTATTTGAAGCATTTGGAGAAATATAAGAATGCAACGGCTGTAACTGCCAAAAAGGAATCAACGCAGCCGGAGACGGAACAGAGGGAAAAAGTGGAGAAAGAGGAACGGCAGGTGGTTATTCCACGTGAGGAAGAAAAGCAAGAGAGAGAGGCTGTGCAGACCAACACGAACGGATGGAGCGGATTGCTCAGTACGTTGGGATTAGAGGGATTGGGCGATATCACGGGCAACCTCGGATATGTCATGGCCATGCTGCCCGACATCCTGTTGGGGGCTTTTACCGGCAAGACACAATCGTTGCGCTTTGGGGACAACCTGCTGCCGATAGCGAGTATTGTGGCCGGTCTGTTCGTGCGTAACCCGCTGCTGAAGATGCTCCTTGTCGGTCTGGGCGGCGCAAACCTGCTGAACAAGGCGGGACACGAGGCTTTGGGGCGACCCATGCCGTCCGCTGCCGAACAGACGGAGAACCAGTACCGCCGTTATCCCGATGAACCGCTCAATCCCCGTATTGTGAACCCGGTACTGCAAGGCAGTACGCTCATCGCCACGATAGACCGTGTGCCTTGTACCATCCAGCTCACGCCGACCGTCGCGGAGGCTTACCGTGCAGGGGCATTGCCGCTGAACACGCTGGCGAACGCCGTGCTTGCCAAGAGCGACCAGTTGCGCCATATCGCTTCGCAGAATTACGATGACGGACAGCGGGAAACGGTCGTGCGTACACGGGGCATCCAATAATTCCATGAACAATAAAAGCATGATGATATGAAAGAAAAGTCGCAAATCGAGAAGAAAGCCGAGGCAAGGCAGGCGGAACTGCTGTCTGCCGCACTGAGCGGGGCGTCGAACGCTGGCGGCCATTGGCTCAACGTATCGGGCAAGGGATTTCCCCGGCTCTATCCGCAAGGGGTCTCGGCCAGCCCGTTCAATGCCCTCTTTATGGCCTTGCATTCGGACAATAACGGATGCAAGACCAACCTGTTCACGCTTTACAGTGAAACCAAGGTACGGGGTGCTGCGGTGCGGGAGCATGAGCAGGGCGTACCGTTCCTGTTCTATAACTGGAACAAGTATGTCAACCGGAACAATCCGGATGAGACCATCGACCGTACCGCCTATCTCCAATTGGACGAAGAGCATAAGGCACAGTTCAAGGGTGTCCACAACCGGGAGATCCGCACGCTTTTCAATATCGACCAGACGACGTTGCCCTACGTTGACAAGCCGGCTTACGAGGATGCGGTAAAGCAGGATGGCAGTGTTCAGGAAAGAGGATATACCGAGGCGGACAACCGCAGGTTGCGCACCCGGTTCAACGACTTTCTATTGAAGATGCGGGACAACCTCGTTCCCGTGCGCTCGGACGGTAGCGGAGTTCCTCATTACGAGACGGACAAAGATGCGGTCTATATGCCGCGTCAAAAGGATTTTGAACATTACCACGATTATATGCAGGAAGCCTTGCGGCAGATCGTGAGTGCTACGGGGCATCAACAGCGGCTCGCCCGTGAAGGCATGGTCATGAAGAACGGCGTGGCCCCGTCGGAGGATGCGGTAAAATATGAAAGGTTGGTCGTGGAACTGGCTTCGGGTATCAAAATGCTGGAACTGGGACTGCCCGCCCGTCTGTCCGATGCAAGCCTGAAGACGGTGGATTACTGGTGCCGGGAGTTCAAGGAAAATCCGTGTATGATGGACGCTCTCGAAAGCGACGTGAACAATGCGCTTGATGTTATCCGAAAAGCGGAACGGGGCGAGAAAATTGAGTACGCCACCCTGCGAAACAGACGGCAGACCACGACCATGCAGGAACAGATGCACAAGCATTACTTTGTGGCGAATGAAATCCGCCAGCACCCGGACAAGGCGGCGAAAAGCATCGTCCTCGTCATAGACCGGGAGGCAAAATCGGCAGATGTCATTTTGCCGGCAGGAGCTTCGACCGAGGCGAACAACGAGATTCCCGGCATGAACAAGGGACGTATCGAACGGGCATTGCAGAAAGAGGGTATCGAGCAGGTGCGTTTCTATAATACTGACGGTGCATTGGGCTACAGACCCGATGACAGCTATTTCAATGAAAAAATGGTGACACTGGCCCGGTTAAGGAACTACACGTTGGAAAAGCTCTCCACGCTGGACGTGTCGGAGGCGGTCAGACGGGCGAATGAGGTCGGGTTCGATGCCGTGCAGATGATTCAGGACGACAAGAACCGTTGGGCACTCTATATCAAGCCGGAAAACAAGGAGGGGTACAGCGTCTATCCCGATAAGGAGGATGTGAACCGTTTTTTCTCCACGCTCAAGCAGGCGATGGACAACATCGACAAGGTACGGATGGAGCTGGCGCACAAGTATTATGCACTGGCGGAGGTCAAGCCCGACCTGAAAGTGGATTTGTTCGGCAGCGATACGCCGGAGATTGACCTGAACCGTATTCAGCGTGTTGCCATCTTCAAGACCAGGCAGGATGGAATCCAGTGTGTGGCAACCATCGACGGACAAAAGCTGCAGCCCCGCAGCGTCACTCCACAGCAGTGGCAACGGATGTGGGTGGCGGAAGACCGGGACGGCTACAAGCGGCATTTGGCGGCCACGCTGTTTGCCGATGTGCTGCAAAAGGGACAATCCGTCGGGGAACAGAAAGCGGAAGAGCAGGTACGGCAACAGAATGAGACGGTGCCGGAAAATCGGTCGGAAGAGACGAATGATGAAAATATGTCTCCGAAACGGCAGTTTTGGGACAACCTCAAGGAAAAGCATCCCGACGCCCTGTATCTGATTCGTGCAGGAGAAGTGTACCGGCTTTATAATGAGGATGCGGCAAAGGGAGCAAAAATACTGGGAATTACGGTCAAGGAATATCCGGAACATGGATTTTCGACTTTCGCAGAGTTCCCAAGGACGCAACTGGACAGCTATCTGCCCAAACTTGTCCGTGCCGGTGAGCGTGTCGCCATCAGTGAGATAGAGCTACAGGATAAACGGCAGGACGAGCAGGAAACACATAGGGGTATTCATAGATAAGGAGTGACGATTATGAGCAAGAATCAGGAATATGCACTGCAATACGCGGATTATGCGATGGCACAGATGCGCAGGTATGGCATTCCGGCTTCCGTCACATTGGCGCAAGGCATACTGGAAAGCAGCAACGGACAGAGCCGTCTGGCGAGGAACGAGAACAACCATTTCGGCATCAAGGCGACACCCTCGTGGATTGCCGGAGGCGGCAAATACGGAATCTACACCGATGATAAGCCGAATGAAAAGTTCTGCAGCTATGACAGCGTGGGTGATTCATACGAGCATCACTCCCGCTTTTTGAAGGAGAACAGCCGCTATGCCGGTTGCTTCAAACTCTCCCCGGACGATTACAAGGGCTGGGCACAAAGCATTGAGAAAGCCGGTTACGCCACAGGCGGCAAGTATGCCGAGAACCTGCAAAAAATCATTGAGCAGAACGGCTTGCAGAAGTATGACAGGCAGGTGATGCAGGAGATGGCGGCACAAGGCAGGCAGTTCGGGGTAGAACACAATCCGCTCCAGACCTCCGAAGGTGCGGAACATGGAACGGGGTATTCGTTCCCGGTGGAACGGGAGGAATTTCTGTTCATTACCTCTCCGTTCGGAACACGGCAAGACCCGTTGGACGGCACAAAGCAACAGATGCACAAGGGCGTGGATATACGTTGCAAAGGCGATGCGGTACTGGCTACGGAGAACGGCGGCAAGGTCGTGGCGGTAAACCAGAACAAGAATACGCCCGGCGGCAAGTCGCTGACGGTGGAATATGCCCGGACGGACGGCAGCAAGGTACAATGTACCTATATGCACCTCAAGGAGATTTCCGTCAAGGTCGGCGATACGGTACAGGCCGGCGGACGGCTCGGCACATCGGGCAATACGGGAACACGGACGACCGGGGAACATCTGCATTTCGGTGTGAAGAATATCTATGCCGACGGGACGAAACGGGATATAGACCCTGCGGCGTATCTGGCTGAAATCGCACAGAAAGGACATATCAAATTGCAAATGCTGCACAACGGGAATGACCTGCTCGCCAAATACAAGGCGGCGGAAGATACCGTGCCTGAAAAGAACCTTTCGCCCGACGGATGGATGAAAAAACTCCTTTCGTCGGAGGATAGCGGTGTGGGAATGTCGGGATGCAACGACCCGATTGTGGAGATGGCGATGACCGCTTTCGCCTCCCTGATGCTGCTGGCCACACAGATTGACAACCGGAACGAAGAGGAACAGAAGGCGATGATATCCACCGCGATGGATCTTCGTACCATCGACCTGAAGCCGTTGTTGCCGAATATGAAGAACTGCGACCTGACTATCGGCGAGAACGGCAAGGCCATTCTGAAAGCGGACAATGGGGAACTGCGTGTCTCGCGGGAGCTGACCGCTTCCGAGCTGAACCGGTTGTCTGCCACGTTGAACAACGGCACACTCACGGAAGAGACCAAACGGATGCGTGTAACCGGTATGCTGAATACGGTTATCCTGTCGGAAGCGGCCTCACAGAATTTCGAGCAAGAGATGTCCCGGCAACAGGGACAGACGGAAAACCTGCGAAGATAAAGGCATGGCGATATGGTAAAATGCGTGATGATACAGCTATGCAAATGTCTGGCGGGAGTCTCCATCCTTGCGTTGCACGTCCGGTTCTGCTACCTGCTGTTGGGGTGGATCGGGACGCTCGTTGTCGTGGGCGTGCAATTAGCCATCGCCGGATGGATGGTCTGGGCGATGATACGTGCGCCTGACTGACCGTACCCTCCAACAGTTCAACATCAATCAACCCATGTATCACTTGTCGGATGATCCATGTATCATTAAAGACAAAAAACAGATGATTAAATGTAATGTTACGGTATGCGGCGTTATCGGCCGCGATGCGTCGGTTCGCAAGAACAGAGAGGAAAAGGAGTTTATGGCATTTCCGCTCCGGGTACAGATTCCGGCAACGGGTGGACGGCATACTATCGAGGTGGATGTCCGCAAGGAGTGCAGTCAGGAAGAAGCCACCGGTTATCGGAACGGCTCCCGTGTGGAAGTGAGGGGTACGATGTATCTCAAACGCCGGGGTGACAAGCTCTATTTCAACCTGTTCGCCGATGAAATCTGCAATGCCGCTACGGATGATGCGGATTGCGTCAAGGGTGAGCTGGCATTTCGTGGTAAAGTCGGCCAGAATATCGAGGAGAAAAGGGATAAGAAAGACCAGCCTTATACGGTGTTCTCGGCGTTCAGTGCGGAGAAGGTCGATGACGGCTTCGAATACCAGTGGGTGCGCTTCTTCTGTTTCGGCAAGGAGCGCGATGCGTGGCTACAGCCGGGTATAAAGGTGGATGCCATAGGTGAAATGAACCTGTCGGCACATAACGGGAAAATCAATCTTTCCTGCAAGGTGGAGGAACTGACGCAATATGTGGCGGATTCGTCTAACTATAATCAGTAAGTAATATGGCCGGTTACAGAAAGAAGAATGCCGACGGACCGAACAGCGAGGACAAGGCTCTCGACCTGTTCGCCGAAATGATGATCGAGAAAATCGAGGGCATTCAAAAGGACTGGAAAAAGCCTTGGTTTACCGAGGGTGCGTTGCAGTGGCCTCGCAACCTTCACGGGCGCGAGTACAACGGGATGAATGCTTTTATGCTGCTTTTGCACTGCGAGAAAGAAGGGTACAAGATTCCCCGTTTCTGCACCTTCGATTGTGTTCAGAAGCTCAATAAGTCCGGCAAGGATGGAGAGGAACTGCCGCGTGTCTCCGTGCTTCGTGGCGAGAAGTCCTTTCCGGTCATGCTCACCACGTTCACTTGTATCCATAAGGAGACCAAGGAGAAAATCAAGTATGACGATTACAAGAAACTCTCCGATGACGAAAAGGAACAGTACAATGTTTATCCGAAGATGCAGGTTTTCAGGGTCTTCAATGTTGCGCAGACCAATTTGCAGGAAGCGCGACCGGAGCTGTGGCAAAAACTGGAGCAGGAAAATTCGCGTCCGGCAATCGAGGAGGGCGAGCATTACAGTTTTGCCCCAGTCGATACGATGATAAGGGATAACCTGTGGATTTGTCCGATTACGCCGAAATATCAGAATGACGCCTACTATTCCATCACGAAGAATGAAATCATCGTGCCGGAAAAGGAACAGTTCAGATCGGGAGAATCGTTTTACGGGACACTGTTCCATGAGATGACGCACTCGACCGGTGCGGAGGGTGTTCTCGATCGGTTCAAGCCGACTACCTTCGGTTCTCCTGAATATGCCCGTGAGGAACTGGTGGCAGAGTTAGGTAGCGCACTGGTCGCACAGCGTTACGGCATGACCAAGCATATCAAGGAAGAAAGTTGTGCATACCTCAAAGGATGGCTCGATGAGCTGAAGGAATCGCCGCAATTCATCAAGACAACGCTCCTGGACGTGAAAAGGGCAACCTCGATAATTACCCAGAAGGTGGATAAGATAGCGCAAGAACTGGAACAAAATGTCGGCGAGAAGCAGGAAAACGGAGCGGCGGCAAAGGAGAAGACATTTTATTCCTCTGTCGCGTATCTCCAATTTTCGGATGACACGAGGCCGCTTGACGAACTCCGGGAGAAAGGCGATTGCGAGGGATTGCTGACGCTTGCCAAGGAGTATTACGACGGCAACGGCATCAACGAACAGCATACTTATTTATCAGCCACGAACAACAAGGGTGACAGCCTAATTGCCGAGGATGAGAATTTCGCTGTCGTGTACAACGGGAGTGTCGGGGGAACCTACGAGGTGATGTTGAAATTCACGGAGCAGGAAATTCGCGACCATATCCGGCGTTACGGTGTCGATATTGCCGGAGAGACGATAAAAGAGGTTGCCAGGGAGATGGCGGCGGAACAGTTCTCCGCTTTGGCGCATCAAAAGATTCCGGCCTTCGAGATGCCGAACGGCGACGTGCTGTATGTCGAATATAACAAGGACTCCGATATGCTTGATGTCGGGCAGCCCACCAATGCCGGGCTGGTCGCGCAGCATCGTTTCCCTTACGACCACAATATCGGGTTGGATGCCAACCTGCAAGCCGTGAACGAGAAGCTGAACGAACTGGAAGAGTATCGGGCAGAGCTACAAGAGGCTGAATACAGCGTCGGTATGCGCCGGTAAGGATGGAAAGAAAAAGATGCGGAACCGGTTGGCTCCGCATCTTTTCTTGTTTTCGGTTTTTTATTCTTTCAGTAAATCATCCATCATGGACTGTAAATTTGCTATGTCGCAATACTGGTTACATCCCCCTCGGTAGTCCTTTCCATTTTGAGCTGTCCGTATCAGAAACGAATCGAGTTCAATTCTTACGCCGCTGCCCATTCGTGACAGACCGGAAGAGTGGCTGATGTAAACGAACTTGCCGTTGCGCTCAATGAAGCAGGAGGTGTCATAATGCCCTTTTGAATTGGAAGCCACCTTTGCACCAACGGCTGCGGCATATTTGGAAATCTCACGCACCAATGTTGTCTGGAAACTGCGGTACTCTTTTGAAACATAGTCTCCTGCATCTGCAAGTATAGCGTCCTGCCATTTGGTATAAAAATTCTGTGCCATATTGATATTTATTATTATTCGTTCCGCAAATAACTTTTCCATTTCTCGCCGTCAATGGTCAGTTTGCCCATTTCCCAATCGTATTCCACTTCCGGTATATTGGTATAAGGGAAATGAACGGTGTAGCCTATCTGTCCGTAAGAGCAATGCAGAGGGGTAACACAAATCTCCCAACCGAAGTAAAGTTGTGGCGTGCAGTATTTTCGCCAGTTGAAACGACCTGCGGCAATATTGCCGCAAAGTCGTTTTAAGATTTTGTCTTCGTTTGTCATTCTGTACCTCCTTTGCTGAGTATGGTGAGTTGTTCGGGACGGTCTGGAAACCAATAGGCATCACTGTCGATATATACGCATCTACCGCCATTCCAAGGCTTTCTGAAAGCTAATACTTCTTTGGGGCCAAATACCACCCCGTAGTCGTTTGTAAACGCCACCATATCGCCTACGGCCAAATCGCGGTCTGTTTCCATGACTTCGGAAAGACGGTTGAAAAACTCCATGCCCTCGGCTTCACGTTCTTTCTTCCAGCGCATAAACTCCTCTTTGTGGCTTCTTGATGAGCCAATAGGTAATAGCTCCGATGCCAAAACCTCCGTCTCGGAAGAGCCTGTTGAGATTAAGATGATGCTGTCACTATCCACTTTTTCGGGAGTTGAGATAATTCGACATTCTATATCATTATCGGCAGTGTGCCAAAAAAGGAGGTTGCCTTGCTTGATGAAATCGTACTTGCTCATTGTCTTTTGATTTATTGTTTTTTTTATTTCCCTTTTCTTGAAGCCTTTTGACTTCGCCCAAAGGGGTTGTTTTCATGTGCGTCACAAACGGGGGATGCAAGAACGATGAGCAAGGAACCTGCAATGAAATTTTATGAAATACCGTCATCTCCGATTACGGAAAGTTGTCGTCAAATTTTATTTCAGGTAGCGATAGCGGTACTTGGGCAATGTTCGTCCACCGTACCTTTGCACACGAAAACAGACCTGCGGCGTATGTCGGGGCTGTGAAGGGATTATACCCTTAAAACAGGAATATACCGGCTGTGAAACCGGTGGCGGAAGCTCTGCAGAGCATATTTATAAAAGTAACCGGGGAGCCTGTGCAAAAAAGAGAGCAACCACCCACTTTTGAGGCGGGTGGTTGCCAATGTTTCGGACAAACATCAGAAGTGGTAATCAACAACTCCTCCGATGTAGAGTATCGTTCCCGGTTCAAGCCTACAAACAAACTCCATAAACGTAAAGGACTGTTCGGCAAAAGACTGCAGCCATCGCCATCCAAATAGAAATGATAGGCGACATCCAACGGATTTTCCACTGCCTGTTTGAGATAATAGGTCGAACCCCATTCCAACATATTATCTGCCGTAAGAGCATTCGCTCTTTTTTTGATATTGGCGACATACTCCTCTTTCCATTGCTCTATTCCACCATTATAGCGCATGGTGTCATCGGATATAAGCTCGAACATTCCTTTGGGCAAGGCATGATTGACCAAATTGGCAATATCCTCTTTACGGTCTTCCTCGTCTATTTCTGAACAATAGTCATAGAAGCTCCCGTCTCCTTGCTGGAGTGTGTCCTCATTCAGATAGTTTTCTTTGTCTATCGGCTCCGTTGAAATTTGAAAAATCCTGCTGTGCATAATTGTAAATTTTAGATTGTCAAATATTTTCTTTTTTTCCTTTTCTTGAAACTCTTTTGGCTTCTCGTCGGGGAATGATTTTTATGCAGGACTGACAGCGGGAAAAGGACGGATAAGGCAAGTAAACAGTGTACGGGATGAAACGGAATACCCAACCGCCAAATGTAAGAGCACAGTCAGGCTCGTCCGACTATGCCCTGCAACGAGGTGGGGAGTGAAAGTCAATCTTCGATTTGTGGAAGGCTGCCGTGAAGAATATCCGGGAACCGTTAGTGAAAGCGATACTTGACGACCAGACGCACGCTGTACCTTTGCATATAAAATCTCTCCGAAGAGAATTGCCGACGTGAGATGAAAAGAGACCATAATTGAGAAACGCTATTATTCATAAGGGGAAAAGACTATTCGTGATTGTTATAAATGCTTGACTAACATGAAAATACAATTCGCGCCATAAAATAATCCTTTCTTGAAATAAAAATCACAGAAAAAGAAACAAGATTAAAAAATAACCATTAACTTTGCACCAGTCAAGTTTCCAATCGAAGCGTCGAACGGAATTAAAAGGGAATCCCGGTGAAAATCCGGAGCTGTACTCGCAGCTGTAAGTCCTATTAAAGTTTATCGCACTCTTTGCCACTGGTGAAAGCTGGGAAGGCGCGATAAGCGGGATGAGCCAGAAGACCTGCTTGATGAGATAGATTTAGTGACCACGGGATAATTGGCATTAGATTAAAATGAACAGAGGCTCGTCCACAGGCACCTATATTCTTTTTGATAACCGATTTCTCATTCGTTGCAAATCTGTCGCAATAAAAACGAATGTGTGTTTAAACTTTTTGTTTAACTTTTAATAATTAAGTTATGAAAAAGAATTTTAGATTCTTGGCAATGGCTGTTGTAGCAATGGCCGCCGCAGTGTTCACGGGATGTTCATCCGACGATGACTTCCTTGCTCCGTATGAGGAGAGTGCGATTCAAACCCGCGCGATAAGTTCTACCAATGCGCTTATCGATTTTGATAACGTACCTTCCAGCGTAATGGCTTCTGACCAGTATGGAAACAATCTCTATTCTGCCACGGCCAACGGCAAGCAGGTAACGACCGGCTACATCACTCAAATCGGGCAAACCGGTACGTACATTCAGTTCCCGATTAACTATTTGGAACAAGAATGGGTAAGCGGACAGCCTTGGGAATATGAATTTTGGAATGGTGGTTTTGCCATCTCTAATTTCCATAATCTGACACAGGGGGATTATCAAAACCAATGTAGCGTGTACTGGCCCAACGGCGGTCATAGCGGTAAAAATTTTGCTGTAGCTTTCGGTTATAGCGATTCATACAATGATTCACAAGCAACCTATGACAAATGTGCGAAGATTTACCTGACCGATGCAACCGGCTACAGAGTCGTTACCACAAACACTCCTGTCAAGGGTACACCGAAATATGGTAAATTCAACAGCGTATGGGTTTGCAATACGACTTATACCTACTTAGTCATGAAGGATGGCAACTCGTTTACACAAGGCTCTTTGTCGGCACAAAAAGGATGGTTTAAGGTGGTATTTGTTGCGTTAGATGCGACGGGTAAACCTACAGGTAAGGAAGTAGAATACTATTTGGCAAACTTCGATTCCAGTAAAGATGCAGAATCAGGTTTGACCAATAAAATCCGTACTGGATGGAATCAAGTGGATTTAAGCGGTTTAGGTGACAGCGTATGTACTGTAGCTATCAATTTCGAAGGAAGCGATTCAAGCGCATACGGATTGAACACTCCTGCTTACGTTGCTATAGACGATATTGATGTAACCGTAAACGAATAACATGAATTTGGGGCAAATGCTTTTTAACGGCAAGTGCAAAGTATTTGCCCCTTTTTATTATATCCCAATGAAGATTGAAATCAAATACTTTCTTCAAGGGAATTTCAGCGTTAAAATTATAAATATAATGAAGAAGTATTTGCTTTTATTCTCCTTGACGATATTTCTATTTGCTTGCAACAAAGACGAAGAAATATCGCAGGACGTGATATTGCCTCCTGTCATTGAGTTGGATAGCGAGGACGGAATCTACGTTGTAAAGATAGGAAAAGAGGTCGTTATTGAGCCGACCTATCAGAATGTCGATTACGCCGTTTATTCATGGAAATGCAACGGTCGTATCATTTCCGATGAACCTCAATTGAAATACATTTTCAACGAATGCGGTTCGTATTACGTTACCCTGCGTGTGGATACGAGGGATGCCAGCACAGAGGAAGAAATTCGTGTGGATGTCAATGAATTGGCTCCGCCCGTCATTTCATTGGTAACCCCCTCTATAGGGCTTAAAGTTGTCGCAGGACGTGAATACATCCTTACTCCCGACATTCAAAATGCAGAAGGAGCCACTTATTTGTGGACTCTTAACGGAAACGAAGTCGGAACGGAAAATACTTATACATTCAAGCAAGATGAGTTGGGAACTTATGAACTGACCTTAACCGTAACAAATGAAGACGGACAATCAGAGAAGACAGTTTCTATTGAGGTTGTCGATAAACTTCCAATTGAAATCGTAGTTCCGTCATCTTTATATTTCACCGAGGATAATACCAAATACGTAGAATTAGGACGTACTTTGTTTGTCCGCCCCTTTGTGTCAATAAGTGCCGAGCCTTCTTATCAATGGAGTTTGGACGGGCAACCGATTGAAGGAGCCAATTCTTTGGTTTACGGTTTCAAACCTTCTAAAATCGGAGAGCATACGCTTACTTTTACCGTGAAATACGATAATCAAAGAACAAAAGCAATCCTCACTCGTAATATTGCTGTTTCCGGTGTCGATGAAGTCAGTGTCAATATTCCGGTGAAATGTTGTGAAGCGGCCGGGAAAAGACCTTTTGCTGCCGGAAATTCCATTTACAGCAATAAAGTATATGAATTTGTTCCGGCTCCGGGACAATTTGTAAACGAAACGAATACAGCAGGTTTCAATGGGGAAAGCACGCACGAAGCAGCCTGTGCTTACGCACAAAAACGTCTTGATAATGAACAATATGTTTCTCTCGGAGGTTGGGGAGGATATATTGTAGTAGGATTCGACCACAGTATCGAAAACAAAGGCGGTTATGATTTTTCCATCAAAGGAAATGCCTTTGATTCGTCAAATGAACCGGGCATTGTATGGGTAATGCAAGATGTCAATGGAGACGGCTTGCCCAACGATGAATGGTATGAACTGAAGGGTTCTGAATATGGAAAACCCGAAACCATTCAGGACTATGCCGTAACTTATTTCCGTCCCGGTCCCAACATGGATACTCAATGGCAGGACAACAAGGGAAATAAAGGGGCAATTGACCGTCTCGGCAACTATCACCCGCAAGAGTTTTATTATCCTTTGTGGATTGAAGAGGATTCCTATACGTTATACGGCACATGCCTGAAAGCACGTACCGAACAAAGCCCGTCGACAGGCATGTGGTCCAATAATCCGTTTGGGTGGGGATATGCCGATAATATTGGTGATGATATGCCCAATAAAGACAATCCTAACGCGGGAGCACTTGGAAACTATTTTAAGATTTCCGATGCGCTCAATATCGACGGCACGTCTGCAAATCTTTCCCATATTGACTTTATCAAGGTGCAGACCGGTGTCAATGTAAAAGCTGGATGGTTAGGGGAAAATTCCACAGAAGTTTTCAAGTTCTGTGATGAAAACAACAATAACGACAAATAAAATTCATTATGAACAAAATATATCATTTCATCCTATTCTGTTTCGCTACGCTCTGCCTTGCTGCATGTAGTGATGACGACCCTGAAGTAAGCGGAATAGACGGCAAGGATCACTTCATCTCCGAGTTTGCTCTAACTGTAGATGGCATTACCTATCAAGCCATGATAGTCGGGGACAAGATTACAATTGAGATACCTTATAATGCCAGTCTGAAAGGGGCTACCGTAGAGTATGCCCTTTGCGAGGGAGTCTCTATTAACCCGAATCCATCGACCATTGAGGATTGGGAGAATGAATGGAAATTCGTAGTTACCTCCAAAATGCAGGATAGCAAAGTATATTCCTATACTTATCAATATGCAGACATCGAACAGAGCGGCAGCGTAGTACTTGCCACGCAAGCCGAGGTTGATAATTTTGCAAAGACAGGAATAAACAAAATCGAAGGCAGCCTGACCATCGGAACGGCAGACGGAGAAGAAATCACCAATCTGGACGGACTTGCCAACCTGAAACAAATCAGTAACTCTCTTGTTATCAATCCGTCTTACAAAGGAGCGGATTTGACGGGGTTGGATAATCTGGAACAACTCGGAAGTTTCAAATTAGGATCGACAACTTCTACCAGTAAAAACATAACGCTCAAAACGGTTAATCTGCCCTCTTTGCTTGGAGTGACCGGCGATTTTGTCGTTAACAGTTCTGTCATTGAAAAAATATCCATACCCAAAGTCGAGTTCATTGGTGAGGATATGTATATAACCTCCGATGCTTTGCTTGATTTGGATGCAAATGCCGTTGAATCTGTCGGAGCTTCCTTAATTGTCAAAGGTTCGGTAGCACAAAAAGAATCAGCGACAACCGAAGCCATTGTTTTCTCAGCACTAAAACAGATCGGGAATGAACTTACAATCCAATATTTTCCCAAACTGCAAGGAATTTATCTACCGGCATTGGAAAGTGTGGCCGGTACTGCCTCATTCTCCGATATGTCCTCCATCGGAAGTCTTGCAATGACCGAATTACATTCGGTTGGAGGACTGGCTATAAAAAATTGCAAAGAGATTTCCATTGTTGAACTTCCCGGTCTTATTTCCTGCGGAGAGACCAGTGTGGATGCGAATAAAGTCAATAAACTCAATATAGCTTCTTTGAAAGATGTACTCGGTGATATGACTTTAACTAATCTGCTCATAGAAGAACTGGATTTGTCCCAGATAAATTTTAACGGGAATACACTTACCCTACAATGTAAGCAACTAAATAAAATCGTAGGATCGGAAACATTTAACGGTAGCCTTTTTCTACTTCCTAAAGATTGTCGATTGACAGAATTGACTCTTGAGGGAATCTCAAATATACAGGGAGACTTCCAATGCAAAGATTATTTTTATGTAAAAGAATTTGTTATGCCATTTATTCGTGTGGCAGGAAATATGACTATTGCATTGAATTCGGGAAGTGTTAATACGGAGGCGGAAATCGAATTTCCTAATTTGCTGGAAATTGGAGGAACCTTAACATTAGAAAATAATAAGAATGCAAATAATATTACCTTTCCGTCATTGAAAAAAATTCTCGGTTCATGTTCAGTTACGACTTCCCACCTTAAGAATGATATTGAGTTTACCAATCTGGAAAGCATTGGAACGGATGGAGCAAATGCACAAATTAAGTTTGAGATTGATGGTACTAATATTCTATGTCCCAAATTAAAAACAATAAATGGGAAGTTTGATATTACAACATCTACTGTTATATTTGATATGGAGGCAGATCAGGTATCTTATCCTAACGTAGAATCAATATCCGAAAATCTTTCAATAACATGCCCGTATTCTGATTTTGGTTCTAATGGTATTTTGTCCATTGATTTTTCAGGTCTCAAATCAGTAAAAGGGATTAGTATAAGCGGGCAAGGAGATGTTACCGATTTTAGTTCTTTCAAATACCTGTTTGAAAACAATGTTCTAACAGGAGAATCTCAATGGTCTGTCAGAGAATGTGCTTATAACCCCACATACCAAGACATGAAAAACGGGAAGTACAAGCAATAAATAACCAAACAATAAATTTTCTGCCAATCCTCGGTATGCTTACCGTAAGGTAAGACTACCGGGGATTAACTATAAAAATAACGGTATGACCTATCACCAATTGAAATATCTGCTATGGAGCGTAGTTGTCGGAGTGACACTATCCTTGACATCCTGCATGGAGTGGGACTACGGCGATGCCGTAGAAGACTTCAATGCCACGGGAGCCGGACTGTTCATCACCAACGAGGGCAACTTCCAGTACGGCAATGCTACCTTGTCCTATTACGACCCGGCAACCAAACAAGTGCAAAACGAGGTCTTCTTCCGAGCCAACGGCATGAAGCTCGGCGACGTGGCGCAGTCGATGACCATCTACGACAACAAGGGCTGGGTCGTGGTGAACAACTCCCATGTGATTTTCGCCATCGACCTGAACACCTTCAAGGAGGTAGGACGCATCGAGAATCTGACCTCCCCGCGCTACATCCATTTCCTGAGCGACGAAAAAGCCTACGTCACCCAACTGTGGGACAACCGCATCTTCATCATCAACCCGAAGAAATATGAAATTACCGGCTACATTCAAGTGCCGGACATGACGATGGAGAGTGGCTCCACCGAACAGATGGTGCAATACGGCAAATACGTCTATTGCAACTGCTGGAGCTACCAAAACCGCATCATCAAAATCGACACCGAAACCGACCAAGTGGTCGATGAACTGAAGGTCGGCATACAACCGACATCGCTGGTCATGGACAAGTACAACAAGATGTGGACGGTGACTGACGGCGGTTATGAGGGCAGCCCCTACGGTTACGAAGCCCCGTCGCTCTACCGCATCGACGCCGGGACATTCACGGTGGAGAAGCAGTTCAAGTTCAAGTTGGGCGACTGGCCCTCGGAGGTGCAGCTCAACGGTGACAGGGACAAACTCTACTGGATCAACAAGGCCATTTGGAGTATGGACGTGACAGCTAGCCATGTGCCGGTGCGTCCGTTCCTCGAATACAGCGGCACGATTTATTACGGACTGACGGTAAACCCCGCCAACGGGGAAGTATACATCGCCGATGCCATCGACTACCAGCAGCAGGGCATGATATACCGCTACTCGCCCGAAGGGAAATTGATAGATGAATTTTATGTCGGGATTATCCCCGGTGCATTTTGTTGGAAATGAAGAATAAATTGCGGCATATATACCATATTATTTTCATCACGAAAAGACAGGAGATGACGATTCCAATGACAACCAAAGGAATGATTCTCGATCAGATGGTACAAATTTTCACAAGGAAAGGCTGTCATGTCTATGCCTGCAATGCTTTTCTCAATCATGTTCATATACTTGTAGAGATACCATCTCCCACGGACTTCGCAAAGATTATCAATAAAGTAAAAAGTTCTACAGGCGTTGTCTATCGAAAATATTCGGAATATGCGGATTTTTCAGGATGGGCAGCCGGATTTGATTCGTTTAGCGTGTCATTCAATGATCTGAATAGGGTAAAACACCACATTGAGAAACAAGAGACGGTTCATCAGGAACTTTCATTCGAGGACGAATACGACCAACTGCTTGAAGAAAACGGATTCAATGCCTATCAAGATTTTATGCGGGCATCATTCTCTGCATATGCTGCGGTAAATAACCATATTAAAAACAAAAGGAAATGACATATACAAAATATTTACTTTTCTCAATATTGGTTGTCTGTCCATCCGTGCTGTCCGCGCAGGGAATCACCCGGCGTATTCACCAGATAGACGAGGTGACCGTATGGGGCAAACGGCCGATGAAGGAAATCGGCGTGCAGAAGACGAAGTTCGATTCACTCGCACTGAAAGAAAATATCGCCCTCTCGATGGCGGACATCCTGACGTTCAACTCGTCCGTGTTTGTCAAGAGCTACGGCCGCGCCACGCTCTCGACCGTCGCCTTCCGAGGCACGTCGCCCAGCCATACGCAGGTGACGTGGAACGGGATGCGCATCAACAACCCCATGCTCGGCATGACCGACTTCTCCACCATTCCGTCCTACTTCATCGACCAGGCATCGCTGCTGCACGGTACTTCATCGGTGAACGAAACGGGCGGTGGACTGGGCGGTCTGGTCAAACTCGGCACGGCTCCTGAAGTCGCTGAAGGGTTCAACGCCCAGTACGTGCAGGGCATCGGCTCGTTCAAGACCTTCGATGAGTTCGCCCGCTTCACCTACGGAAGTGAGCGGTGGCACGTCTCCACCCGTGCGGTCTATTCTTCCTCGCCTAACGATTACAAGTACACCAACCACGACAAAAAGATAAACATCTACGACGAGGATAAGAACATCGTCGGACAGTATCACCCGAAAGAGCGCAACCGCTCCGGGGCGTTCAAGGACCTGCATTTGCTTCAGGAAGTGTATTACAATACCGGGAAAGGCGACCGTTTCGGGCTGAACGCCTGGTATATCAATTCCAATCGGGAACTCCCGATGCTGACCACCGATTACGGCGATGCCACCGACTTCGAGAACCGCCAGCGAGAACAGACGTTCCGCAGCGTCTTGTCCTGGGATCACATGAAAAGCAACTGGAAACTCGGCGTGAAAGGCGGTTACATACACACATGGATGGCCTACGACTACAAGCGTGAGGTCGCACCTGACAACTGGGCGTCGATGACCCGCTCCCGCAGCAAGGTAAACACGTTTTACGGTCAGGCGGAGGGAGAGTATTCTTTGGATAAAAAATGGTTTTTCACCGCCAATGTATCGGCACACCAGCATTTGGTACGGAGCGAGGACAAGAACATCATCTTGCAGGACGGTGGCAAGGCCATCGTGGGCTATGACAAGGGGCGCGTGGAACTCTCCGGCTCCGTATCCGCCAAGTGGCAGCCGATAGACCGCTTGGGTATGTCGGTGGTACTGCGAGAAGAGATGTATGGTTCCGATTGGATTCCACTCATTCCGGCTTTCTTCATTGACGGTATCATTTCCCCGAAAGGAAATGTGATGCTGAAAGCATCCATATCGCGTAACTACCGTTTCCCAACTCTGAACGACCTATACTTTTTGCCGGGAGGTAATCCCAACCTGAAAAACGAACAAGGTTTCAGTTATGATGCCGGGGTGAGTTTTGATGTCGGCAAGAAAGGCATTTACAAGTTGAGCGGCGGTGCGAACTGGTTCGACTCCTACATCGACGACTGGATTATCTGGCTGCCCACCACCAAGGGCTTCTTCTCGCCCCGCAACGTAAAGAAGGTCCACGCCTACGGCGTCGAGGTCAAAGCGAACTTCGCCGTGCAGCCGGCGAAAGATTGGCTCATCGACTTGAACGGGTCCTATTCGTGGACACCCTCCATCAATGAAGGTGAGAAGATGTCGCCTGCTGACCAGTCAGTGGGCAAGCAGTTACCCTACGTACCGAAGCACTCCGCATCGCTGACCGGACGGTTGTCGTGGCGGACTTGGGCGTTCCTTTACAAATGGGCGTTCTACTCGGAACGTTACACCATGTCGAGCAACGACTATACGCTGACAGGACACCTGCCCGAGTATTTCATGAGCAATGTCTCGTTGGAGAAAAACCTGTTTTTTAAACCGGTGGACATCCAGTTGAAATTCGCCGTCAACAACCTCTTCAACGAGGACTACCTTTCGGTACTCTCGCGCCCCATGCCCGGCATCAACTTCGAATTCTTCATCGGCATTACCCCGAAGTTCGGGAAAAACAAGAAAAAGTCCGAAAATACAAATATGTAACGATATGAAAGCATTAAAGAATTTAAGCCTGCTGTTGCTACTTGTACTGGCATTCACAGGCTGCCACAATAAAAGTTCAAAACTCGCCGATTTCAACCGAACGGTCTATACACCTGAATACGCTTCGGGGTTTGACATAAAAGGTGCAGACGGCAAAAAGAGCGTATTGGTTACCGTCACGAACCCTTGGCAGGGCGCCGACAGCATCACTACGAACCTGTTCATTGCCCGTGATGACGAAGAGGTTCCGGCGGATTTCACCGGTCAGATGCTCAAGGGGGATGCCGAGCGCATCGTCTGCATGTCCTCGACCCATATCGCCATGCTCGACGCAATCGGCGAAACGGGACGCGTAGTCGGCGTGTCAGGCATCGACTACATCTCCAATCCCGACATTCAGGCACGGCGGGACAGCGTTGGAGATGTGGGCTACGAAGGGAACATCAATTACGAACTGCTGCTCTCGCTTGACCCCGACCTCGTGTTGCTTTACGGCGTGAACGGGGCAAGCTCGATGGAGGGTAAGCTCAAAGAGTTGGATATCCCGTTCATGTATGTCGGCGATTACCTCGAAGAGTCTCCGCTGGGCAAAGCCGAATGGCTGGTGGCACTTTCGGAGGTTATCGGAAAACGGGCGGAGGGCGAAAAAGTATTCGCGGAAATCCCCGTCAGATACAATGTCCTGAAAAAGAAAGTAGCGGACAATATCCTCGACGCTCCGTCAGTCATGCTCAACACGCCTTACGGCGACAGCTGGTTCATGCCCTCGACCGAAAGCTATGTCGCCCGGTTAATCAAAGATGCCGGAGGCGATTACATCTACAAGAAGAACACAGGAAACGCTTCCGCGCCCATCGACCTCGAAGAGGCGTATCTGCTGGCCTCGCAAGCCGATATGTGGCTGCATGTGGGGATGGCGAACACGCTTGATGAACTGAAAGCCGCATGCCCGAAGTTCATCGACACCCGCTGTTTCCGTGGTGGACAGGTCTATAACAACAACGCCCGCACCAATGCTGCTGGCGGCAACGACTACTATGAGTCGGCGGTCGTAAATCCCGACCTCGTGCTGCGAGACCTCGTGAAGATATTCCACCCCGAACTGGTCGAGGAAGATTTCGTCTATTACAAGCAACTGAAATAGATGCGCTCCCGTTCCGCCATATTGTTTGCCATGCTGGCCGCCCTCACCCTTTTCCTGTTTCTGCTGGATTTGGCGGTGGGGGCAGTCGCCGTACCGCTCGGCGATGTATGGGCGGCTTTGACGGGCGGCGACTGCCCGCGGGCGACGGCGAAAATTATACTGAATATCCGACTGATTAAGGCGGTGGTCGCGTTGCTGGCCGGAGCAGCTCTGTCGGTCAGCGGTCTTCAGATGCAAACCCTCTTCCGCAATCCTCTTGCCGGCCCCTACGTGCTCGGCATCAGTTCGGGCGCGAGCCTCGGCGTGGCACTCGTCGTGCTTGCAGGCTTCGGTTCGTCGATAGGCATTGCCGGGGCGGCTTGGCTCGGAGCGGCGCTCGTGCTGGTCGTCATCGCCGCCGTCGGCCACCGCATCAAGGACATCATGGTGATTCTGATTCTCGGCATGATGTTCTCGTCGGGAGTCGGCGCGATTGTACAGATATTGCAATATCTCAGCAAGGAAGAATCCCTGAAAGCCTTTGTCATTTGGACGATGGGGTCGCTCGGCGACGTGACCTTCGACCAGCTTGCGGTACTCGTCCCGTCGATTATCGCCGGACTGTTGTTGGCGGTGGTGACGATCAAGCCGCTCAACTTACTGCTGTTCGGCGAGGAGTATGCCGTGACGATGGGGCTGAACATCCGACGCTCGCGCGGGCTGCTGTTCCTCTCCACGACGCTGCTTGCTGGTACGGTGACCGCCTTTTGCGGTCCGATAGGCTTCATCGGACTGGCCATGCCCCACGTCACGAGAATGCTGTTCCGCAACAGCGACCATCGGGTACTCGTACCGGGAACCGTTCTTTCGGGTGCGGCGGTGCTGCTTCTTTGCGACCTCGTTTCTAAAATGTTCACCCTGCCGATCAACGCCATCACCGCATTGCTGGGAATCCCCATCGTGGTGTGGGTGGTCTTGCGCAATAAATCCGTCACCGCATGATAAAGTTACACGATTTTTCCATAGGCTACGGCGAGCGCACCTTGCTCTGCGAGGTGGAAACCACCATAGAAAAGGGCAGGCTGACTGCCCTTATCGGGCGCAACGGCACGGGCAAATCGACACTGCTTCGAGCCATCGCCGGACTGAACCGCCGTTATACCGGCCGAATCCTGCTCGACGGGCATAACGCCGCCGATATGCGAGCAGCAGAAATGGCCAAAACGCTGGCATTCGTCACGACCGAGCGCACACGCATCGCCAATCTCAAATGCAAGGATGTCGTGGCTATCGGCCGCGCACCCTATACCAACTGGATCGGAAAGATGCAGGAGGCCGACAAGGAGATTGTCATGCGGTCGCTCGCCTCGGTGGGCATGGAGGCTTATGCGGAGCGTACGATGGACAAGATGTCGGACGGCGAGTGCCAGCGCATCATGATCGCACGGGCGTTGGCGCAGGATACGTCGATTATCCTGCTCGACGAACCCACCTCGTTTCTCGACATGCCCAATCGCTACGAATTGTGTACGCTTCTGGCACGGCTGGCGCACGACGAAGGGAAGTGCATCCTGTTCTCCACGCACGAACTGGATATAGCTCTGTCGCTTGCCGATGCGATAGCCCTTATCGACCCACCCCGTCTGTCGTGCCTGCCGACCGAAGAGATGCGTCGGAGCGGTTGTATCGAACGGTTGTTCCGAAATAATAGCGTGGCGTTCGATACTGCGACAGGATTCATTAAAGTGGGACAATGACTAAGGAATATATCATAGAGAATTTCACAGCAAATATCAGCGTGGACGAATACATTTCACGCTTCCGGGACGAAAAACGTTTTGTCGAATTTTGCAAACAATGCCCCAACTACGGCAATAGTTGGGGATGCCCTCCGTTTGATTTCGATACCGGAGAATTTCTGCGCCAATATGAATATGCCCACCTGATGGCCACGAAAATAATTCCGGTCGAAAAAAATATTCCGATAGACAGAACGCAGGAATTGATTAAACCGGAACGGCTCAGGATAGAAAGGAAATTGCTGGAAATGGAGCACAGATACGGAGGTCGGGCATTCGCCTATGTAGGAAAATGCCTATACTGTCCCGATTCCGAATGCGCCCGCAAATGCAACCGTCCTTGCCTGCATCCGGACAAAGTACGTCCCTCGCTTGAAGCATTCGGGTTCGATATGACACGAACACTCTCGGAACTTTTCGGGATAGAACTGCTTTGGGGAAAGAATGGTATTCTACCGGAATATCTTGTGATTGTAAGCGGATTATTTCATAACTCGACAGAAAATATTATCAGCGAAGCGTAATCAGGATTCAGGAATATAATCTTATTACTCTCATTGATAACGTCATGACAGCCATTCACAAAAAAGTCCCTGCAATCCGGATTATAGATTGAGGGACTTGATGAAAGTTAATGTAAAAACTAAAAAAATAACTCCACTTTCGTATGCCTGTTGGCTTCGACCGGCACATGGTCGGCTATGCCGCCCCTGCTTGTCTTGACGATGCGTTCGATCGGTATGCCACGCTTCTCCAATTCCGTAACAATATAATCAGTTCTTGATGCACTTAATGAACCATTAAGCACGGGAGTTCCAGTCGAACTGTCGGCTGCGCCGGTTACTCTCAAGGATAATCCGTATTTCTTGGCCACGCGAGCCAGTTCATCAAGGTTAAGCATTTGGGAAGCATCCGTCAGGTGCGCCGTATTGAGGTTAAAAAAGAAATAGACAGGCGACCCGATGCAATTTCCGGCTTGTATGAGTTCCGTCCTTTCAGAGACGATTATACCCGGCTTTTCAGCATCATCTCCGTTGTTGCCATATCCAATATTTGCCGAATCAAGCGGCGAGATTCCATCCCAGTGCCGGTTTCTTAATCTTGCCCGGAGTGAGTTCAGCCCACTATAATTATTCATGGGATAACCTTGGCGGCTGTCGGTCTCATCGTCATCAACGAGATGGCCATACTTGTCAAGCAAACCTTCTATTTCCAGAATTTTCTTCAATTCTGCGAGCGCCCGTCGGTTGTGGTCGTGCCAGTCTTTATAACGCTTGTTTTCTCCGGACAAGACATCGGCATAATCCACGAGCCACTCATTCTGACGAATGTAAGGCGTAGCATCCACTGCACGTTTCCAACCGACCTTTCCGAAATGGAACGTGAATCCGGCGGTCAACGATAGCATGTGGTCGCCGAGGCGGTTCGGGCGTCCGTAACCATCGAAGTCCTGAAAGGTGGTCGTGCCGGAGAGTTCCAATATGGCACTTACCCGTTGGGAAATCCGATATTCTCCCTGTACGCCATACGAAACAGCAAAAGGGTTATTCCCGTTAGAGGCGTTGTGCAACAGGCCGACACCTGCAAAGGGAGCAAGATTCCAGCGTACCTGTTCTTGCCGGGCATATCTGCGGCCAAGGACATTCCACAGCAGATCCGCATGGATATGGTGGTAGTCCTGATTGGACAATGTTCCATCTTTGAACTGCACACCGCTGTAATTGATACGTGCGCCGACGGACGGAGTGAACCATTTTCCGACTGCGAAACTGTACGAGGGTTTCAAGCGTCCGAAGAGGTCTTCGCAGCCGAGAGGTGTGCCGAGAAAGGCGGACGTACCCCCGGCAATACTGACAAACCAGTTGCCAGTCAGGGATGCCGGAAGTACCACTCCGTCAAGATAGACGGGCTGTATCGGTTGCAGTTCCTCCGAGACATTATAGTACGGTGTATGTTGTACAGTATCCACCTGTACGGGTTGTACACTTGCCTGTGCCTGCAACGTGCAAAGCACGACCAATATAAAAAAGATTTGTTTCGTCATATTCCAATGATATTATTCGTTATACTTTTTGATTTGTAGTAAGGCGATGCCACTTACCGTTTAGGTTTCTTGCCAATGGCCGGACGCATCATGCGGCTCGCCATCCTCATGCAGCGGAGTGCCCATGCACGGTTGTCCTCGTCCTCGTCGCGCCCCCATTTCAGGTCGCTGCCGCCACCTCCGCCGCCACGCGTTTCGGCAAAAGTGGTGGCATCATCGACCATACCGAGAAACAGCATCGTCGCGCAGTGCATCACGTCCGTACCTTGTTCCGCTATGGACTGGACGAGCGAGCCGTCGAACAGTTGCCGTTCCGCCACGTCCATTTGTGCCGATACGTTCCTATACTCGCCGACCACATTTTCCAGCAGGACATCCTTGAGCAACGTGTCTACTTTGGAATATACATCATGGGAGTATTTGTAGGCTTCCTCCTTGAGTTCCCCGGTACGTTCCTCAATAGCATCCATGTTCTCTTTCAGCTCGGCAAGCTGCCGGTCAGCCGTCTGTAACTTCTCCTGCTTATCTGCCAGTTGCCTGTTGATTCCGGCCAGTTCTTTTTCCAGACTTTTCACTTGTGCGGCTAATTGTTCCGCATCGCCCTTGTTCGCTTTCAAATCCTGTTCGGCTGCCGATAGTAGGACCTCTTTTTCGGCTTTCGACTTCTCAAGGTTATCGACCATTGTCGTAAGCCCCTTGACCCTGCGCTCTGCCAGACGGATGTCCGATTGGAGGTCAGCCAAAACTTTTTGATGACGGCTGATATTTTCCTCGATGGTCGTACATTCTTCCGACAACATACGGCGGTATTCTTCGGTCGTCCTGTGCCGTGCTCCTGTTTCGGATATGCTTGTTCCCCTCGACATTCCCCACCTTGTATTGACTTCGGCGAAAAAGTCGGTATGAAGCTGTTTCATCCTTGCGCTGTATTCAAACTTGTCCTTACCGGCAAATATTTCCTTGTACGCAAAGCGACCGTCTTTGATTGGCAGGAGCGTACAGTGGACGTGCGGGTTCAATTCGTCAAGGTGTACGATGAATGCGGCGATGTTCTGTTCACCATATTTGCCACTCACAAATGAATAAACATCCTTCGCCCATCGTTCGATATCGCTTTCCCTTTTGATATGGGTATTGTCCGCATCTTTCTCGAAATCCACTTTCTGCGTGCCGAATGCGAGTTCGTGCATCCGTTCACGGGAGCCGCCGAAAATGAAGTTCACCACCGTGCGGTACTTCGGTTCTGCCAGTCCTTCGTTGGGGTCTTTGATTCCACGCCTCTCCAATATGTCCGCCATCCGTTCGGGAATGCTGCGGCTTGTATCAATGGGGCGCACCTTGCCTCCGGGCGCAATCTCGAAGTTCAGGTGTTTGCGTGTGGGATCGTAATTCCCCTTATCCATAGCATACTTTTCCGCCTTTTCACTGCGATTGCGCAAATGTTCGTTGCTTTGCGCGGTGGTAATACCTTTCGACACCCGAATATCAAGTACCTGTTTTTGATCTGCCATACTCTTTTCGTGTTGTTTGGACAATCCGTCCTGTCCCAGCTTGCTGCTTGCCCGGACAGCCTCCCGACGGTCGATAGACGGTCGGGGTATTAGGCTCCCCCTTCCCTTTGTTTCGTGGCAGACGGGCAAGCCCGTGTGCCTCCTATAACCGGCAGGATAACCGTTAAGGGATGGAGGTGGATTGTTCGCGTTATACAATCTGTTTTCGACTCCCGGTTCAATCCACCATCGCCTGTGCCTTTGCCAGAAGCGATAAAAAAGGTTTGCGAAGCGATTTGAGGCGTTCTTGGTCTTCGTCCATGTCGAAGTCCGTCACTGATGCCTCGGTGTCGAGAATCAGCCCGGCGAGGTCTTTGGCGGACTCGATGAAAGCAGCCCATTCTTCACCGAGGTCAAACCGGAAGAAATCCACAAGCGGCGAACTGTCATCGAATCTCGACTTGTGCAGGATTTTTTGCAGGGCGGCGTGGGCGATGCAGCACAAGGCTGTTTCACGATGTTCCGTGACCAAAGTGCCGGAATGTGCGGAGGTCGTGTTGGAATGGGTGTCCGAACAGAGTCCGGTGTCACGGTCGGCAATTTCAGTCTTTGCCAGACTTACGAGTTGTCCACATATTACGCCAGTTTCGGCAGCGGTCGTTTTGCCGATTACCCAATCGGACAATACCTCACGGAGCTGTCCGGCAAAATCCGGCTGCTCCTGTGCATTGCGGGGCTGTGCTGCCTGACCGGATTGTACGGTCATGGTAATGACCACGCTTTTGGGAAGCTGGATACGGGTCAGCAAGCCGAATGCCTCCATTGCACTCAAAAAAGAACGGACGGTAGCCCTGTGCCAATGCCACTCCGATGCGAGGTCGGAAACGGTCAGGTGGCACTGGTTGGGTTGCAGCACGTAGTCCTTCTTTCTTAAAAACGGAGAAACGAAACCTGCCAGTGATTTGTCCAACAGGTCACAGTACGCTTCGGTGCGTGTCTTGCGATCGTCCCCCTTTTCCTTGAGGTAGTCGAATACCTCCCTGTCTGCCAATATGGAAACAGGTATCTTTTGGTTATTTTTCATTTTCATTCGGTTTTAATGATTCATATTGTGCGGATATATCAGTGTTGCCGCTGTCCGCTTCATGCGGCAGATTTGCGTGATGATTGTCGTGATAGGATTCTGACAACATTCCGGGATGCTTTGCCCATCCGGAAAGTGTGTCCGTATCCTTGCATTCGGACATGACCCGAACGGAGGGATAGAACAGGGCTGCCAGAAGAAGATAGGCAATGGTTATCGCCAAGGTGTACAGATGCGGCACAAAGCCGATGACCAGTGCGCCCGATGCGAGTGTGACAAATGCACGGGGGCGGTCAAGCAACCTGCGTAACCAGTTGTCCGTCCGTCGGAACGAAAACATTGCGGCACAGACACCGGTAGAGAGTAGGATTCCAAACTCGCCCATATGTCCACAGGCATATACATAATGGAAAAGAAGCAGGCATATCAGCCATACTTGCACATACAGTTTACGGGCGTTGCCGCTTCGTGCCATTGCCACGTAAAAGGTTGCCATGAACCGCTTGTTGTTCTTGTACAATAATATTGATACCCCGAAAGGTATCGAGCAGAAAATGAGTAGCAGGATATTCAGTAACATAAGTAATAGGGCTTTTCGGGTATGGGAGTGGGACGCACAATGAGTTCCAACTGGACAATACCGTATGTCGCCAGCCGGATAAGGGTTTCGGCATCCTTGGGCGAAAAGTACATGGCCGCTTTCTTGATGCGCTGCTTGAATGTACTGTCTTGCTTTCGGTAGATGGCCAAAGCCTTGTCCAGTTCGTGTTCGGGAATAGTCCATATCGTACCCTCGGCGTGTATGCCGTTCGTCTTGAAGGCACGCAGTACCAATGTACGGGAAACGAGGTAGTCGGTGCGGTCGGTTCTTGAGATGATATGCTCCTTGTAGAGATTGTCATCGGCAACCTCTATCCACGTCCGGTAGGCATTGATGCAATAGACCATCTGTCGGTATAAGGTGTTTCTCATATAAAATTCATCAGCACGTCGGACTTGTCTTTCTTGTATTTCAGGAACCCGCTTTTGGAGTGTAGTTCCAAGTCGAGGCATAAGTCCCCGTACATCTGCTCCAAAGAATCATAGATGGTGACAAGGATGCTGTTTACATTGCCCTCCGTATCCGTCTTGGCGTTCATCTTGAACATCTGTCCGAAAGCGGGATTCGAGTATGCACAAGTGCTGTGACCGAATTTTTCCGTCCGCATCGGAATATGGTGGTAGAGCGTGATCAACTCCATGTCGTCCTCGAACATATCCATTACTTCGTCCAGTTCGTAAGGGGTGCGCAACGGAAACGTAAGCAGCACATAGTCGCCGTAGAACTGCGGTTCTTCCATCGTCGTCACATCGAGCAACTGCGGAAGTTGCAGGGGGACGAATGCCATGAAGTCATTATAAAAATGTCGTAACATATTCATATCTTTTTCTGTTGTTATATTTTACAGCGTGTGTATGAATGCCTCCATCAGCATTCCGGGCAGCTCGTCCAAGCGGTTGTCTCCGGGGTGCAGCATCCTGCCCAACTTCCTGAAAGCGTCGGGTGTCTGCGAGGCAAGCATATCGAGTTGCTCTCTTTCTTCGGCTGAAAGCAACGCCAGGCAGAAACCGTCCAACGACGAATAAGGCTGGAGAAGCATCCAGATGTAGGCTTGTGCCTGTGCCGGTGTCTTGACTTTTTTATTGCAGATGTCGTCGATACAGGTTCGGATATTCTGAATCAGCCTGCGGTTGGTGCGCATGGCCAGATAAATCATGGCATTGCGATAGGTGATGTCGTTCCGTTCGGCGGCAAGGAATATCTGTGCACAGCATCGTTCCGTGTCATGAGTGATGTCGGAAAGATTCTCGCCGTCGAAATCAGGCAGACGTGAAAGGAATGCCCGGTACACGGCATCCTCCTTTTCGATAAAGGTCGTCAGGTCTGCCATACAATGAATACCGTAATCAATCGTTTCAGCAAGGGTAGTTCGATAAGTGGCAAGAATGTGTTGTCGGTTTCTCTGACTGACGGGCCGGTTATCCAATGAGGCAAAGAACGGTCGGATTGTTTCAGCCGCACGATGCAACTCTTTGTCTTCAAGATGCGGTGAGATTTGTTCTTTTACCCACAGTATATCCTTATAAGTGCGTGTTTGAGACAGCACCATCCGTGAAAATTCCATGCGGATGGAATCATGTATCTGTTCACACTCTTCTCTTACAGTGGAATGAAGCCGGCCAAGCGTATCACATTCGAGATGCAGGAATACGGAATCCCTCAATGTTTGCCATTGCTTGAGGTGTCCGGCCAATTCTTTAATGGAGAGTTTTTTCTGCCTGCGTATGTCGGACAGGTATTCCCTGTATGTTCCGGCAGGGTCATTCTTGGCTTTCGCCAATCGTTTGCCATTGCCGTTGTCGCATGACGCGCATAGGAATATGGCAATCGAAACGGCAATTATTTTGGCAAAGATTATCGGCTGTTTTAAGTTCGATTTTAATGTTTTCATACTATATCATTTCGTACTATTTAGTGCAAAACTATATATTATTTTTGATACTTCGCATCCGAAAAACCGTATTTTGTGCATTTTTTAATATCGTACTTAATAGTATGATTACCAATGAAAACAAGTGAAGATAAAACACGGGGAAATGTACGATTTTCGTTTTTTAATATAGTATGATTCATATACTCGAATAAAACTTGTATATTTGCACTTGTTATCATGAATATTGTATATTGATATGGCAAAAGTCGGTTATATATTCGAGGCTAATTCCTACGATGCGTTTGATGCGGATAAGGAATGGATGCGCCAATATGGGTGTGTACAGGTGGTTGAAGAATCGGTCGGACACGAGACGCTTAGGCCGAGATGGAAACAACTGATGTCGAATCTTGAAAGAGGAGACGAATTGGTGATGTCAAAATTCAGCAATGCCGTTCGTGGTTTACGGGAACTATCGGCATTGATTGAGCTATGCCGCATCAAGGTCGTGCGTATTATCTCCATTCACGATAAAATTGACACCGACAACAAATTGTTTCCGGACACGACACCGGCGGAAGTATTGGCCATGTTCGGGGCATTACCGGAGGAAGTGGCTGTTTTGCGGAAGTCGTCGGATAAAATTATACGCCTGCAGCAGAGTATCAGTATTCCGATTTCCAAAAAAAGTATGAGTAAAACTGAACGGGACAAAAAAATCGTGGATATGTATAACAATGGGTATTCAATCCGTGATATTTGGAAAGAAAGCGGTGTCCAAAGTAAAAGCACCGTGTACAGCGTTCTCAATAAATACAAGGTTCAGCTTAACCGAACACCGGGACGAGTGCCGGGCATCCGGAAATAGAACTTATAAATCAATATGGATATTGAAAATCAATAGATTGCTTGCGTAATTCATCGTTTTTTCGTATCTTTAAGTTGGATATAACTATATAAAAACAAGACCTATGGGAGATATTATAATTTTATTGCTGGTGTTCTTGGTAGTGGGCAGGCTTTTGAGGGGCGTGTTCGGAGGATTCAGCAAAAGCAGTTTTCGGGATGACAAATAACTCCGGATTGTTGTAACTGGCAGATATTTGTTAATTTTGCACCGTATTCATAAAAATCAAGAACAATATGACAAAAGCGGAAATTGTCGCTCAGATCTCACGGCAGAGCGGAATAGAGAAAACGGTGGTGATGACTGTGATAGAATCATTCATGGAAAATGTAAAAGAGTCGATGGTTGCGGGAAACGAGGTGTTCTTGCGCGGGTTCGGTAGCTTTATCATCAAACGGAGAGCTGAAAAGACGGCCCGGAACATTTCGAAGAATACGACAATTAAAATTCCCGCTCACAATATCCCTGCATTCAAACCTGCCAAAGCATTTCTGAATGCGGTAAAAGAGAACAAGTAGAGTATAAAAGTACAGATGGTGCAACAACACCGTAATGAGTAAAACAAAAGCGACCCGAAGGCCGCTTTTGTCGTGATAAGGCAAGGATTATTTCTTGCCTTTTTTCGCTGGTTTGGCCGGCTTTTCAGGAGTTTCCTCCTTCTCGACGGGCGGATAGAACTTGACGGCGACCATCACGATACGGTTGTGTTTCACACCGCTTTGGTCGCTCCATTCTTCGGGCTTGAAATACCCCTCGACGGTCAGCATCGTACCCTTGGTCAGTTGGTCGAACGACCCGGTGTTCTCGTTTTTACGCCACGCCTCAAAATTCATAAAGGCGGAAACGCGTTTGGATTCCTCGCCATTATTCTCCAATCGGCTTACTGCCAGAGGGAAACGTGCTACACTTGCGTTGGTGAACTGACGGATTTCTGCATCCTTTCCTACGAAACCGGTTACTACGAAATTGTTTTCAATCTTTTTCATAATGAATTGTTTTTAGAAGTTATTAAATCAATTTTACGCTGCCTCAAAAAGTAGGTGCAGTTAAGGGGATGCACCAAGGCCGGACGCATCAATACTCTTTATTTTTGTCCGTAGGCAAAACCGGAAGGCTCGATAAAGGAAGATTGTACGGCTGCGCCATTGGTCAAGACTTCCAAAGTCGTTCCCGTCTGCATACTATCTTTGCATCGGAAAATGATGATGACTTCGGCGGAAAACTATTCTGAAAATGAGCGGAAAACCGTAGTTGCAGGGGAAGTGAAAGTGCAATCCGTCCACCGGCACAATGGTGCGCGTTTCGGCTGTAAGTCCGCAGAATCGGCAGGTATTTTCGTGTAATTCGGTCGGACTGAATTGAGGTGGCTACAAACAGAACACTGAACTGACAACAGGTTGCGGTACCGCAGAAGGGAATATCAACGAAGTGGCGACAAAAGGCGGAACGGGATATCGGGGTACTGCCATGTTCCCGTCCGGCAGAAAGAAAAGGGGACAAAAGGGAAAAAGGAAAGAACCCTGCTTTTCGGAAAAGCGGACGGAGCTTTTCACGAATGGCTGTTTTTTACAAAAGGATATGGCGCAGCCAAAAGAGAGAGATAGATGTAAAAAAGGGAATGCGGCGTGGCAGGAATGGAAGATTATCCCGTTCCTGCCTGCCTGTATCATCAAAATTCTGCCATGATTACCCGATGCTCGAAAATCTTTTTTTGATTACTGGGACGTCTTTGGCAAACCCATAGGTGATGCTTGCCATAGCCGAAGACGAAATAATCATCAAGGCGTGTTTTTTCTTGTAGGCGTTCCATGCCGGTACGCAGTTCCGCTTCATCGGTTGAGAAAAGAATCGTGTTGATGATACGGAAGTAGAGTTCTGTTACCTCGTCACAATAAGGACAAAAGCTATGCTCAATCGTTGCTTTCATGTTTCTTTGATTTTAATTCTACTTCTACTATGTCTTCTATTCGACCATACAGGACAGAGCGCAACGCTGTTTTGTCAATGGCGTAATACTCGGCGATATGTCCGTGCTGTTTTACGAAATATCGTTTGAGAACATCGGAGAAATCAAAGAAGTAGCCCATCAATGCGATACCTCTTTTGAAATGGATGCACTCTTTCACGTTTCGGGTAATCCAGTTCTTGTCTTCACGGCTCAACTTGTCTCCGTTATCAAGTTGTTCCCGTAACTGGTAAACCCTGCTGTCTTTCAGCTTCTCTAATTCGGGTACGTCCCATTGGACGAATTTCATTGCTATCTGCTGCATCGCTCTTGTATTTAATCGTAAATAATCACTTCATCACGATACTCGACCACCTCTTTGCCACTACTAAGACGCACCACTATTTTATTGCCGAAGTCGCCGACAACTGTTCCCTCAGAGTAGCCTTTATAGGGGGTAAGCAAGGTGCAGTGCGCACCTATAATTTCGCTATTTTCTTCGTATTCGTACATAAGTCATGTCATTTTACGGTTACAACTTGATATCCCATTTCCCCTGTGAGAAGATTCTGAAGCTCACGTATTCGTCTGTAAATTCGTAGGACAGAATTTTGATATAAGTTTTGTCTTTGGCTTCCAACGAAGCTATCAGTCTGTCGATTTCTTCTTCCGGATAAACCCAACGAGAGGTAAACTCCGCATCCACGCTATCGCTGTGTCTATTGACAAAGCCGTCGAAAGTGTCATCCAAGAATGCCTCTATCTTGTCGAGGTCTGCTTTGTTTTCCGTCCTTGCGTAGAAAATGTTTGTTGCATAGTTTGCCATAATCCTAAGTTTTAAGTTTTTTATTTTCCCTCTTTTAGCATTTCAGCTACTTTCGGGCTTGATTGAAAATTATGTCGCCTCAAAAGGTGTTATGGCTCTTTATGCAGGGTTTCACGACCAAATACGACCTCTGCAAAGCGGAGCGTGGAGATTTTGTCGGGAACCGTCAGGCTGTGACCTTGAATACAAGAAAGACATGACAAGTACCTTTGCGACACAATTCTCATCAGGCAGACCGAAAGTTGGGATGCGAGGATAGAATGCCTATGGCAGAAGTTACGATAAAAGGAACTTCCGTAAAATTGGGATGCAGCGAAAAAAGAAAATATCGGTGCGATTATCTTCTCTTTTGACTGTGAATATAAAAGTAAGGGGGAGAACTTCGGTAAAGGTTTAGTTTAGTCTATTAGCTTATATATATGCTAAACTAAAGTAAACTAAATATAGGCAGATATATTGGACTGCCTGTATAGGTGTTTTGAGGGAAATGGTTACCTTTGCAAAAAACAATGTTCCTTGAAAGAAACAGAGATTTGTCCTTTTTTCTTTTGGCTGTAGTTATTCATCCATAGATGACTGCAACAATCACTCTTGGCGAGAGGATGAAAATCGTGTGAAAAGACTTGGAAAAATACTCAAAGTACGAACAAGTGAAGAGAAAGAAAGGTAGTGCAAACAAAAAAACAAGAAAATAAGATAATTCGTGTTTCTGTTCCTAATTTGTTTCTTGATAAAAACACATCACAATATAAACTATTGATTTACAAGATATTATGATGTGAAATTTTGAGATATAACTAAATTTACCAGATTTTCGCTCGAAACGCCTTGCGGTCTTATGTCTATATCATCGGCGAAAAGTTACCCAATCGCCTGCTATTTTCTGAAATACAATTGCAAAGTTAATTAATTATTGCCATTTACAGCCATACTCCGGTCAGTTTTCTTCATTCAATCCATACTCTACCAATTTATTATACAGCGTTGTCCTGCCGATACCCAGTATCTTTGCAGCCATTTTCTTGTTACCGGCTGCTTGTTTCAAAGCACGCAGGATACGTCCTCTTTCTTCATCCCCGCTCTTCAATGTAAAACAAGCGGAAGTAGCGGACGGTTCATTGTCAAGTTCCAAATCGGCTTCGGTTATCATATCGCCTTCTGATTGCAGGACTGCCGTCTGTATCTTCTGTTTCAACTCGCGCACGTTGCCCGGCCACGCATGGGCGAGCAGGGCATTACGGGCAGATGCGGCAAAACCTTTTACTTCACGTTCCAACTCACGGTTTGCCATTTCACGGAAGAACTCGGCCAATGGCATGATGTCTTCCGGGCAGTCGCGCAAGGGCGGCATGGTTATCACATACTCCTGCAAGCGATAGAGCAAATCCTGCCGGAACCGCTTTTCCGTTACGGCTTTCTGCAAATCCTCGTTGGTTGCAGCCACTATCCTCACGTTGGCTGTTTTGTCCTCCTTTGCTCCGACGGGACGGTAACGGCGTTCCTGTATGGCGCGGAGCAGCATCTGTTGCATCTCCATTGTTAGGTTGCCCACTTCGTCAAGGAACAGCGTGCCGCCATCCGCTTCCAGAAAATACCCCGTCTTGTTTGCTTCGGCACCCGTAAACGCGCCCTTGACGTGTCCGAAGAAGGCGGATTGTATCAATGACGGGGACAAGGCTCCGCAGTCTACTGCCACAAAAGGTTTATCGGCAAGTTTGCTTTGTTGGTGTATATGTTGTGCGATATGTTCCTTGCCCGTACCGTTCTCGCCCAGTATCAGCACGCTCATCCGGGTGGTGGCTACAAGGCGCACACGTTTCTTGATTTTCTGATAGGCTTCGCCCTGCCGGACGAATATCGGAATGTTCCATTGTAGTCGCTTTTCATGTTCTTTTTGCAGGGTGCGGATAAGCGGTATCAGTTTATCCTCCAACAACTGTTTCTGTATGTAATCCTTTGAGCCGAGCTTCATACTTTCCACTGCCGTATGCACCTCCCCGTAATTGGTCATAACGATAAACACCTGTTGTTTGTCGTTGGCACGCATCCACCGTAACAACTCTATGCTTTCACCGTCGGGGAGGCGTAGGTCGGCAACGACAATATCATCCACCTCTGACTTTGCCAATAGTTTCTTGGCAGTGGCAAGATTATATGCAGACATAGTATCGAAGCTGTCTTTCTTCAGCAGGTTGCAGACATAATCGTTATAGACGGGGTTGTCCTCAATCACAAATACTTTCATCCGACGACCTCCTTTCCTTTTGCGCAAGTTCTATGATAACTGTTCCCATACGAAGCATGGCATCCACGCATTTCCGCAATTCCATTTCGGAACATTCAGATTCTTGATGCAGCAGTTCATACTGGTTCCACAAGGGTTTGTCAGCACGGATAACAGCCCATGAACTTCGCTGACGGTGTATCCATTCGTCCAACGCCTTGCGGTCATTCCTCTCCATGATTTCCCGGACAGCCTGCATATCCTTTTCTGTTTCGGTTATCAGACGGTCGAGCATCGCCCGTTTGTCACCATAGGCAAGCAGAGAGGACAAGTCGGGAAGTTCATCCTTGTCCGTACTTGTCAAAAGGCATTTGTCTGATACAGCAACCAGTTCGGAAATGGAAAATGGCTTGAACAGGCAGGCGGTAAATCCATTTTCCAACAGCTCCTCTTCGCTGCAACTGCCGGAGGCGGTCGCCACGACAATGGGAATCTCTTTCGAGTTGCTGACACTTGACGAGCGTAACAACTCCAACACCTCATAGCCGTTAATCTCCGGCATCTTCATATCGGTTATCATGAGGTCGTATGTGTGCTGCCGCATGGCTTCCATTGCATCGCCAATAGTGGTGAACGTGTCGCAATGCACACCTATGCCAGCATACATTTCCTTTGTCATGGATAATACCATCGGATTGTCGTCCAATACGATGACAGAGTAAGGTCTTTCTATATGAGCCAGACTTTCTGCGCCTGTCTGTTCTTTAATACCAATATCGGCAGTGTTCATTGGCAACTCCACAGTAAAACGACTGCCTTCTCCTTTTTCGCTTTCCAAGCGTATAGTGCCGCCAAGCATACCGACAATCTGTTTCACAATGCTTAACCCCAATCCGAAACCGTCTTGCGTTGCGGCGTTGGAAAGCCGCTCGAACGCTCCGAACACTCGCTGTTGTTCTTCCGCACTCATGCCGGTTCCGGTGTCCTCTACTACAAGGGTCAGCCTATTGCCGTCATAACTTATGACAAGTGAAACGCTTCCGACATTCGTGAACTTGACGGCATTGCCCAGCAGGTTGTCGCATATCTGTATGATGCGCTCCTTGTCGCCATTCAGGATAATACCCTCCGGGCACTCGATGGTAAGTTTAAGATCTTTTGCTTCTGCTTGTTGCGTAAACTCCGTTTGCAACAGCTCCGCGATGTTTTCCAAACGAAACGGACGGACATTCGCCTGTTCCTTGCCGCTGTCCAAGCGGAAGAAGTCAAGCAGGGAGTTGAGCATGTCGGTCATTCTCTTGGAGGCTTGCAGGATATTGTCCGCATAACCGCTTATCTTTTCTTCTTCGTTGTCCTGCATCAGTTCCGCATATCCATGTATGGCAGTCAGTGGTGTGCGTAGCTCGTGGGTGATGGTGTGCATCGCTTTCTTGCGTGAGGCTATCAACGATTCGTTTTGTTTTACGGACTTTTGCAGTTGCCCGATTAAATCTGTTGTCTTATGTTTGTACTGCTTGATGCGGGTGGCATAGCGGTGAATGATGATGTATGAAATAATAAGCAACAGCAGCATGACACCCGTTATGATACCTACCTGCAAGAACGATCTTTCGCGCATGGCGGATATTTCCGCCTCCCGTTCCTGCAAGTCAGCCTGCACCTTGTGGTCCATCTGCTGGATAAGGGTTTGCAGTTGGCGGTTCAGTTCCGCATTGCGGCTGGCAAGGCTGTCGGCATACTCCGACAGACGATGGCTCTGGGCACGTTGTTGCGCTATCATATCACGGTTCAGTGTGTAGAGCATCGTGGTGGTCGTCGTCGGAGGTGCTTCCTGTTTCTTGCCGAACAACCCGAGAAAACCTTTCCTCCTCTGTTTCTTCGGCTCTTCCTGCCTGCTCGTTTGCACTATCACCGGCACCTGCTTGGCTATCCGACGGTTGATGTCCGCCTGTTGTTCCAGAGCCTCCATGATGGCGCACAGCCGCTTTTCCTTGTCCTCCAGCAAGTGGCGCACGCTGTCTATGCGCACCGATTCGTAATGGCTCTTGAAGCGGCAAAGCATACTATCCACCGTCATCCGTTGCCGCCGGTATGCCGCCACATCCTTATCGTCCCATTCCAGCACCGACTCGCCCAAAAGTGACAATTCCACCACACCAACATACGCATCGTGTGTTTCCTTGCGGAAGCGGTTGATTTCACGGTTCTCCCGTTCCAGCAACTCCAAGTCGCGCCATTCTCCGAGCCACGTGCAGATGATGCCGCCCACCAGCAGGACTATCAACAGATAGCCTGCGGCAAGCAGCTTGCGGAAATGCTTGGTAGTGGTAACGAATTGTTCGCTCATTTGCTGTTTGTGTAAATACCGTTATTCAACATACGCATATAGGTCGTGGAACTTCGCAGGTTCATGGATGAGAATGGCGGCCATGCTGCCTATGACCGCCACCAGAATTATATATCCGAATAGAATTCTACTCCTCAATGAAACAACCATTCTTCCCTTATTTACAATTGTTATAATTATTAAGGCATCTGACCACCGGCGATAGGTGGAATTTCTGTTAGTATGGGATTTCTCGGGATTGAGTTAAAAATTCTTTGGCCACGTATGGCTTGACTTGGAGGAGCGTTTTCATTTACATCAAGCCGATAACATCTATCGTTAAATGTTATAATTCCCCAAATACCAATGGTTCCTGGGATTCTCGCCAATCCTTCAGTAGGTTTAAAAAGAACAACATTATCTATTATTCGATTTTTAACCGCCCGATTCCATGATGTTTTAATACTATTGTTAGGCGTTGGAATATGAGCAACATACCTAATGCCATTGTGCCTAAAACTGGCCATATAACATCCCGAAAAACCTGAACTTAAAGTATCTATGCCATTTGAAGCAACGACTGCTATTCTATCCGCAATATATATGACACAGGCGTAGTCTAATCTAAGAAAACGATAGTTACGGGTATATCCTTTTATTTGAAATGTCAAATTACTTTGCGTGAAAATCGGAGGGGTCAAACCTACATTATAAATATTTTGATAATGAAACCGTGCAATATTTGTCATTACTGCTTGACTGTTTGGCAATCTTAATGCTTGAATCAAATTCATATATTTACTTACTGTTACTTTCGTTTGTTATAGGCTCGATACATGATGCCATTATATCCATCAGTTTAGACAGACCTTCGGTCTGCGGCTGCTGACTGGCTGTCACATGTATCTGGTATTTTGCCGTTTGGTTGGTCATGCGGGTGTTCTCGCGGGCGGTCGTGACTTTGCCGCTGATTTCCGCATTTATAAACCAATGTTTTGCAGAAGCTTTTGCCTCTACTTCTGCGTTGGTAGTGCTTTTTACGTTTGATGTATCGGTAACCTCCATCTGGAAATCGACATCCACGCGATCTATGAGCAGGGAAGGAATAGGCACCAATCCTATAAACGGAGCCTTGACACTTTGTGACATTGTTGTCATTTTTCCATCCTGCTGTATCGGTCTTTCGACATCGAATTCCAATATACGCGCTTTATTGCCGCTTTTACCATCAAATGCAATTTGCTGGTAGAAATTCCATGCTGTCGCTGCCAATTCCTGTTGTGCTTCGGCTGCTGCAATAAGTGGAGCTGCAATAAGTTCCCGCATGGGAAGCCCCTTGAATTTGTCAGTCACGTTTGAATCTGCTTTAAGAACTGGAGAAGTTTCTCTGTTTTGAGTCTCTTCCAATGCAGCGGAGATAATTTCTTTCGCCTGTCCGCTTACATTTTCATTCAAGTTTTCCGCATTTTCTTGTTGCCCTTGGTTCTTTATTTCTTCTGCCATAACATTTGAATTTTAAAATTGTTAGATATTTTTTACAAAATCGTCAATAATTCGGGAAATGCTCTCCGGAGTCTCCTGAACCTTAAAATTGACGCAAACCTCCATGACATCATCCGCATCCGGTTTTATGTTGCTCATCTGCATCTGGAGATTGGCTCTGTGCGGACTGGATAACAGCAAGTTGTTTTCCGGGATCTGTGATTCCACGCTTCCGACCTTCGCCTTGAACTTTATCTGCACATTATCCATCGCAAGATAATGATGGGATATCAAGGCTATAAGTGGAATATCAATAGTCTTGTCTCCAACCATGATTTTTTTCGATTGGAACGTATTTGCGTTATTTGCATTTGTTCCTTCAAAAAGTCTGGTCAGATTTTGTATCTGATGATTCTGTAATGTATCTTGTGCACAGTTTACGGCGTACTGCAAACCATTCATAATATCAGAGAATGAATTGGTTTGAACACTGTCCGGCTCATCGTCATTATTTTTCTTGCCTCTGTGAAAAAGTCCCATGTTTTTTATTTAATTACTTGATTTGTTGTCTTTAATGAGCACCAATCTTGACAATGTCCGGCTTACAGCTTCCATATTTACACTGGAGTCTATATTATTATTGACAATGCCTTGATGCCAAAACCAATATGGTGGATTCTCCGTGTGTTCCATCACGTCCTCCTTTTTTTATTGGGGTTATACTTCGGTTAATGTTTGTTGCGGGCGGAACTTTTCCGCCCGCAACGGTTTACAACTTCCTCAAGGTAGGCAATGCTCCGTTAAGTTCGTAACGCCACCCTGAGCCTGCGTTCTGCAAGGCGGTGTTCATGGCATCAACGGCTTTCTGCCAGGTAACGTCAGTACCGTCCACCTTCGTAGCTTCGGGGGCGGTGTTATGCTGATTGCGGCCGATACCTTGTTCCTGATTGTTCTTCCAGTAGCAGGCGGTCACGACGGTGTAGTTATCTCCAAACAAGCCGCCGATATGCACATTGCCGGTGCTGCTACCCTTACTATTTACGTTGCCAATGGCATAGCAGGCAAGGACGCGGCTTCCTCCGTTTAATCCCACTACACCGCCGCCAGAGAGATTCTTTGGGGAGCCTATTTCTAAGGTCACGTTGCCTGTGGCATAGCAAGCGATCATGGTGCCCCATTTTTCTCCTGCCACACCGCCGACATAGTGCGTTCCCTTCACTGTGGCAGAGGAGCTGCATCCGATGATGGAACCGGCCTTTTGTGAACCCACCACACCGCCGACACAATCCGTGCCGCTGACGCTGCCCGACACCGAGCAGTTTTCAATTGTGCCCCAGCTATATCCTACCACGCCGCCAGTACAGCCAAACATGTGATTGCTTGTTATCTGTATGCCTTCCATCACCACGTTCTTCACCGTACCAGCTCTATTGAGATAGCCGAACAGACCCACAAATTGGTCATTTGTCGTAACGGCCAGCCCCGTGATGGTATGGCCGCCGCCGTCGAAAGTGCCTTTGTATGAGTTATCGAAGCTTGTGCCTATCGGCGTCCAGCCTTTGCCCGTCAAGTCAATGTTTTTGTCGAGGGTAATGTTAATGTCGGTCTTACCTCCGTTCACTAATTCGGCTATATTCATCAGACCATCGGCGGAGGTCACGGTGTAGCTGCCGTCGCTCTCTATGGTATAGCCCAGGTCTTTTGCCGCAGCGAGGGAGACGGTGTAGGTATATTCATCGCCCGCCAGCCAGTCGGCAGCATTCTTCATCTTGTAAACGAAGGTTTTGCCGTTGGTGAAGGTGCACGTAATGAAGGTCGTGCCAGCTGCCACACTTTGCGGGGCGACGATGGCGGTGTAGGTGTTGCTACCCTTGTCATACGGGACGATTATATCCGGGTTGCCATTCTCTGTGGAGAGGCCCGTCAACTGTACGGATGCCAGCCCCTCGGTGTAGTCCGTCAGAACGATGGTCACCCGCGCCGTGCGGTGGGTGAAGCGGAGCGTGGGGCTGCCGTAGGTCACCTTCTGTCCGTCGGCTACGATGAGGTCGCTGCCCTCAAAGTCTTTCTGGGCACTTTGGTTGGCTTTTACCTTTACCGCAGGTGGGGTTGTCTCGCCAGCGGTGTAGGGCCACCACGCTGTGACGGTGATGTCTTTATGGTTGGTCCAGTAGTACGGGTCGGTGGAGGTCAGCGTGGCGCTGGTGGGGGCGGCAGTGGAGGGCGTCACGTTGTACGTCTTCACCGTGCCGTCCATCAGGACTGCCACGCTCTGCACACCCTCCCAATTGCCGTCCACTGGGGCACGGGTGCCGGCGGTGGCTGTCGCGACGGGATTCAGCCCCGTGGCGGTGAAGACGATGGGTGTGCCTTCCGCCCCTTCCGGCAGGAAGCCCGCTTCGTCCTGTGTGCAGGCGCCCAATAAGAGGGCGAGCGCTGCAAGTGCAAAAAATCTTATCCTCATAATATCTGTTATTTTATTACTCTGGTTCTTTTCGTTGCGGGCGTAACTTTTCCGCCCGACGGTTTACTGCTTCCTCAAGGTAGGCAATGCTCCTTTAAGTTCGTAACGCCACCTTGAGCCTGCGTTCTGCAAGGCGGTGTTCATGGCATCGACGGCTTTCTGCCAGGTAACGACAGAGCCGTCCACCTTCGTGGCTCCGGTGCTTTCCCTATTGTAGCCGATGCCTTGTTCATGATTGTTCTTCCAATAGCCGGCGGTCACGGTGGTGTAGTTATTTCCCAAAAAGCCGCCGATATGTACTTTGCCAGTGCTACTACCCGTACTGGTTACGTTGCCCGTGGCATAGCAGGCAAGGAGGCTGCTTCCTGCGTTCATTCCCACCAGACTGCCGCCAGCGATATTCTTTGCGGGGTTTATTTCTATGGTCACGTTGCCCGTGGCATAGCAAGCGGTCAGGGTGGCACTCGAATTCGTCTGACCTGCCACGCCGCCGACATCGACCGTTCCCTTCACTGTGGCAGAGGAACTGCATCCGGTGATGGAACCGCCTATTTGAGCACCCACCACACCGCCGACATACACCGTGCCGCTGACGCTGCCCGACACCGAGCAGTTTTCAATGGTGCCCCAGCTATATCCTACCACGCCGCCAATACTGCCGCCATATATTTGATTGCTTGTTATCTGTACGCCCTCCATCACCACGTTCTTCACCGTACCAGCTCTATTGAGCCAGCCGAACAGACCCGCATATTCGTCATTTGTCGTAAAGGTCAGCCCCGTAATGGTATGGCCGCCACCGTCGAAGGTGCCTTTGTATGAGTTGTCGTAGTCTGTGCCTATCGGTGTCCAGCCTTTGCCTGTGAGGTCAATGTTTTTGTCGAGGGTAATGTTTATGTCGGTCTTACCTCCGTTCACTAATTCGGCTACATTCATCAGGCCGTCTGCGTTATAGACCGTGTAGGTCTTGGTGTTGCTGTCGTAGTTGTAGCCCAAATCCTCAGCCTCACCACTCTCGCCGCCGCCGTCAACCCAGCTGCCGATGGTGCAACCCTCTAACGTCAGGCCGGTGGCGTTCACCTTAACGGTGTAAGAATAGCGGTTGCCAGCCTCTAATACGACGTTGTTCTGCGGGCGGAAGTAGAAGGTGCCGCCGCCGAGTTCCACCCGGACGAACGGCTTGCCTGCCACAACGGTCTGCGGGGCAGTCAGTGCCTCGTAGGTGTTGCCGCTTGCGTTGTAGGTCTTGATGGCAGTCGGGTTGCCGTTATCGGCTGACAGGCTCACGAGGCTCACCGTGGCACCGGCGACGCTCGTGAATCCCGTGCCGGGCTTCAGTTCGATTGTCACGCGTGCCGTGCGGTGGGTAAATTCAAGAGTCGGGTTGTTAAATTCCACCTTCCGGTTCTCAGCAGAGATGAAGTCGCTGTTTTGGAAGTCAGCCAGTTTGCTTTGGTCTTCTGCCACCTTCACGGCAGGCATCTGTGTGATGTCGGCATTGTTGAAGGGCCACCATGCCGATACGGTAATCGGGTCGCGGCTGGTCCAGTAGTACGGAACGTTCTCGCGTGAAAGCGTGGCACTCTTGAAATCGGTAGAAGCCGTTACGGTGTATTCCTTTACCGCATCGCCCATCTTGAGTGCCACGGAAGTGACGCCCTGCCAGTCGCCGTCCACAGCGGCACGGGTGGAAGGGGCTGCCAGCGGCGTTGCTTCTACGGACAATCCGGTGGCACGGATGACGACGGGGTATTCACCTTCGGGCAGACGGTTATCGCCAGCAAGTTCGTCCTGCGTGCAGGCGGCGAGGGCGAACAGCAGTGCGGTGGCTGCGGGGATAAATAATCTATGTTTCATAATTCTTCATTCTAATCGATTAATTATTAAAATCTTACAGGTCAGCACCCACATCTCCACCGTCTATATCGTTCCACTTTGCAATGGTGGCTTCGCTGACTTCAAGAACTTTGTTGCGTACCTTGACGGTATAGGTATGGTTTCTACCCGCCAGCAGTGCGCCGTCGGGCACGGTGAGTGTGGCATGATATTCCTGACCTTTGTAATTCACAACCAACGGCAGGGATGCAACTGTCTGCGGGAAGAGGATGATCGATGACGTGAGATTGCCGTCTGCCAGATTCATGGTCAGTTCTCCGGTCTGTGCCCCGTTGTCTGCGGTGGCAATACCGTC
Organism: Bacteroides sp. MSK.18.37; assembly: GCF_019129155.2. Lineage (NCBI taxonomy): Bacteria > Pseudomonadati > Bacteroidota > Bacteroidia > Bacteroidales > Bacteroidaceae > Bacteroides > Bacteroides sp. MSK.18.37. The sequence continues at coordinate 827,393 of NZ_JAHOIB020000001.1, forward strand.
GGCCGTGTTGAACGTACCGGTGAGTAACAATCCGTCCAGCGTGTAACGTTCAGGCTTGACCACGCTGAAATCCATGCCGTCTCCCGCCTCGAAGGTAAGGGTTATCTGGCTCATGCGGTGGTGGAAGGAGTTGTCTTCACCGCCTTTGGCGGTTTTGTCGGTGAAGCTTACTACCGGGTTGTTTTTGTCTCCCGTGGCTCCTGAAGCAAAGAGGAAGTCGATGGCAGGCTGGTTCTGCTGCGCCGTGGCATCGGTCGTGGCTGTGAGGATGCCTCCCGCCGCATTGTACGGATAGTAGGCGCGGAAAGTATGGGTCTTTGTATCTTCGATATAGATAACCTTTCCTTCTGCCTCAAATTTCCCGTTTTTCAAGATGAAAGGCACGTTGCCGTACTGGGAATCGTAGCCGATGTCGGTGATGCCGATACGGTCGCCGGCAGTCCAGGTGGTTCCGCTGGCGCGGGTGGCGGGGGCGATGTTGGCGGTAAACTGGGCGGCCACGGGGTCACCGTTCAGGTTCTCGTTGTCGTTGTTGCAGGCTACCAGCGCGAGGGCGAGCGCTACAAGTGTAAAAAATCTTGTCTTCATTATATCTATAATTTTATTATTTACAAATCAGCATTTACATCATCACCTTTCACTTCTTCCCAGCCGTTGATTTCGGCTCCGTCCACTTCCATGCCTTCGGGAGTCTCAACCAGCGTTCCGCCGAGGGTCAGCGATGCGCCCTTTCTGGTGTTGAACTCCTTGAGGGCTTCCGTGAGGTCGCTTTTCAGCGTGGTGGGGGTCGGGTTGCCGTCAGCATAGCGGATTTCACCCGTCAGCAGTTGTTCCGTGCCGGTCACACCCAGCAGCCGCACCGTGGCTTTCCACTTGCCGGCATCGTCACCTTCGGTAATCTTGGTGAAGAGCAGCACGACGTTCGAAGCGGCTCCGTAGGTATCGGTTGCGAAGTCGAGTGTTCCGGCGGCACCCGTCAGATGGGCAACAATCTCCGTGATGCGTCCGGCGGCATCACCAGTAGGTTCGACGACAAGCGTCAGTTCGCGTACCTGCTGCTTCATTGCGGCAGTCAGCGGATAGTCCTTGTCTTTCTCGATGGTCACTTGTTTCGTATAGGTGAAGAACCATCCCGGAGCATTGTTCACAAAGGCATCCGCGCCTGCCCGGTTTCCCGTGGCTGCGGCAACGGTGGCGGTGGTGCCGTTCACCGTGATTCCTTCAGCCGGGTTCCACACCGCAAGGGTGTAGCTGCCCGGAGCAAACAGATGGTCGGGGGTATGGGTGGCGGAAGTCTCCGTACCCGTATAGTTGCCCATGGTGAGCGTCCATGTGGCAGGTATGTCGATACCCTCACCGCGGGCCGACCAGTCGGCTGTCACCGCAATCTTTCCGTAGTCGGGATGCGGCGTGTCATAAAGCGTGTCCTTCACGCAGGAAGAGAGCAGCACGGCGGCTGCCATTCCCATCATATTTATATATTGTCTTGCTTTCATATTCTATTCCTCCGTGTTAGAATAACTTCCATACCAATGTCACACCGGCATTGATGGGACCACACCAATCTTTTGTCTCGTTGCCGCGGCGTACACGTACATCGTCGATGACTTCATATTTTTCGAAATCGGCATTCAGGTAGCCCAAACCGAGGTTGAAATCAAGAGCCAGTACCTTGTTCAGCCGCAGCTGATAGCCGGCGGTGATGCCGCCACCCATCAGGTCGCCCTGCTTGCCTGTTTCAGAAAGCTTGTAGTTGAACTGTCCGGTCTTGAACATCGCACCCAGATACCAGGCTTTCTTCTCACCCATATAGTAACGTACTTCCGGAGCCACTTCCCAGAGTGCATAGCGGCGGTCTTTGCCACTCCAGCTCCAAGAAGTCCACGAGCCGTTTACGGCAATGCCCCACGATGGGCAGATGCGCCATTCAAGTCCTAAATCTGGTGTCAAGGTAGCCCAGCGCAGCAGGTTGGCACGCAGGGAGAGATGATAATCAGTTGTGATTTTGGTTTCCGACGGCGTGTCGGCAAGTGTATTTTGTTGAGCGGTTTTCTCGGCTTCTGCCTTTTCAGCGGCAAGTCGGGCTTCTTCCGCTTTACGCTGCTCTTCGGCAAGCCGTTCCTGCTCGGCACGCTTCTCGGCTACCAGACGTTCGGCTTCCGCCTTGCGTCGTGCTTCTGCTTCCGCATCCATCGCGGCCGTTTCCTTTGTGGGTACCGTTAGGCACACGATTACAAAATCACCCCCTGTCGCATGATTGTGGGTAATGAAGTTTTCTTCCTTGATTTTCGCGCGTGTAATTAGTTCGGATTTTACTCGATTGGCACGGATCTTCGCCGTGGCAAGGTTCTCGGCTTCACTGCCCAGTGAATTACAGTAGCCGTCAACCAGTAGCGGCAGTTTGCCGTCAAGAATTGTTGCTTTGTTGTTTTCGATACATTCCAACAGACGGGCAAGTTCCGTGTCATTGCCATTCCAAGGCACGTAGAACATGTCCTTCTGCGGAACGAACCGGAAGGTGTAGGTCGTGTCTGCTTTCTGCTGCGCAATGACAGGAAAAGTTACCGTCATCAGCCACAGAAACAGGGTGAGAAAAGTGATTTTTCTGCTCATATAAACTTGAATTTATTATCTTTGTCTTCTCCAAAGGTAATAAATGCCATTCAGCGCCCAAAATATTACAAAAACTTTTTCTGTTGAAATACAGCGTTTTATAAAAATTGTCGTTTGAGCACTTTTCAAATTGTCGTTTGAGCACTTTTTTTGTCGAATTAGCACTTTTTTGTCGCTTGAGCACTTTTTGAAAATGGGCTTCTGAGACCTTTTTCATCGGCTTTTTACCACACAAATTATTCCAGATTTGCTTTTTTCCACTTGCCAGGCGTACATCCTTCCTTCTCTGTAAATGATTTGATAAAGTTACTGCGGGAAAGAAAACCGGAAGACTCAGCCAGCTTCTGTATATTGATTTCCGGATGTTCCTTCAGTATGTTTTTCGCATACTCCAACCGGAGACCGGTTATCCATTCGCGGAATGTCATTTTATACGTAGTCTTGATATAAGCGGAAAGATAGGTACGGTTCGTATGAAGTATTTCGGACAGTTCTTTTATGGTAAGTCCCTGCTGGACATAGCCGTCTGTCTTTATCCAGTTGTCCACCTTCTCTATAATTCCTGTATAGGACACTGGAATTTCCTCTTCTGAAACCATTTCGGGTTCAGTTCCCGAATTTGTCAGAAGTTCTTCTTCAGATTGTATATCTTGCTCAAAAGCATTTTCCACCTGTTCATAGAACAGCAGGTAGTTCTGATAGCTGTAGAAAAGATAGCTGTAGAACGGTATTGACGACAAAATCCAGATAAAAACATATTTGTCTGGCAGAAATGTCAGCAATCCGCATCCGACACCGAAGATAACAGCCCAATAAGTGAATATGGAAAGCCATTCGATATATGCGCCTATATCATCCGCCTGAGTTTCATTGAAAATCCGAATGGCTCTACGATATGCAACTATGACTCTGCGAGCTAAAACGACTCCAAAAACAACTAACCAGACAGCTAAAGCAAATAAAGAGATTTTTTGTATGATTCCGCTTGGCACCAGGAACACCACAACTCCGGAAAGAGTTGAGAATATAATCCATAAAATGATATGTGTCCACACACGCCGTTTGGTAATGTAAAAACGATCAAGCAACATTATCAATGCCGAACTGAACAGAGAATAGCACAGGAAGTATGTGGACATGTTCATCAATATGGAAGAATCCGCATTTTTGAATCGGATACCAAAGAAGAAATGTACCGAATAATTTGCCGAAAGCAGCAGCATAGCTATACCCATAATCTGTCGGGAGCGGAGATAATTCTTGAAAATTTTCTTTTCAGGAGTCTTTGCAAACAAAAAATAAAAGCCGAAGAATAACATCAACGGCAGTGCGGCACAAAGTGAAAAACGGTATATAGATGGTTCCATTGTTATGCTTATTTGATTTTGATACAAAAATACGTCTTTTTCTTCACAAATAGACACATAATCTATGATTTAACGTTATAGATTCGGTCATATTAGATTGAAAAATTATTAGAATTAAAGCCAGTGGTGAAAAATTCAACCACTGGCTTTTTCTGTCAAGACTTCGATATTAAAGTTTTACACCTTTGGATTCCGATAAACCGGGTCTCCCTATAATTAAATGACTGCGTACAAAGTCCACGTGCGGGCTTTCCGGCTGTTGTTCCGTCTGTTTTTTCTCGTTGCCTTGCCGGTTCTCTTCCGTGTTTTCCTGAGCCGGAGCCAGCTCAAGCTGTATCTTGCGGTCCAGTGCGGCGAGTTCGGACTTCAGCTGTTTCAGCTCGTCCTCCTTCTTCCACACCTTGCCCGCTATCTCCTGCAACTGCGGAATCTCCTTTTCCAGCACTTCGTTCTTAGACTTGTACTGGTCGATGATGGTCGGAATCCTCTCCAATGCGTTCAGAAAGTTTCGTGCGGCAGCAATCGGGTCTGCCATCGCCAGATGCCCGTTGTTGTAGGTGTACTTGTAGTTGCCCTCCACCACGAAGCGGTTGTCGGTGAACTCCAGACCTTCTTTGAGTGTCCTCTCGCTGACCACCTTTATCGGAAAGCCGTAAAGTTCCCCGACAGCCTTGTACAGTCCACCAGTCATGGCGTTCTTGGCGATTTCCTGCAAACGCTTACCGATGACCTTCTCATCCGTTGAATCCACGCCGTCCACCTTGACAAGATTAAGACGACTGCCTTCCCTATCAGTCTGCACAACGGAAAGAAAACGGTTCCAGTCTTCCGTCATGGCTTCGATGAAAGCCGTGTTGTTGCGCAGTTCTCCCGTCTTGGATTCCAGCTTGAACTCCGAATCGCGCTTGCCCTTGTTGAACGACTTGCGTTCCCCTTCGAGCGAGGCGATACGCTTCTCTAATTTCGCCTTATCCAAAAGGTCGGTATTGCCGGAGAGCAACGCCATATACTCCGAGAAGTTCATACCCGATTTTTCGTCCATTGCTCCCTCGTCGATGGTACGTGCGCCCATCGCTCCACTTTTGAGCTGCGATATGAACGTCTGCTTGCAGTGCAGCAGATTGAACTTGTAGCTGTCCAGCGACTTTTCCACCGCGTAGATGATGACATCCACGTTATTCTCGGCAAAATGCTTGGCAATCTCGTTCCCGGCTCTAACACCCCGTCCGTCACGCTGTTGCAGGTCGGACGGTCGCCACGGTGTATCAAGGTGATGGATGGCGACACATCTTTTCTGCGCATTCACGCCCGTTCCGAGCATACTTGTGGAGCCGAACAGCACGCGCACCGTCCCGGCGTTCATGGCATCTATCACCGCCTTACGAGCCTTATCCGTCTTACACTCCTGAATGAAGCGCACCTCACTTGCCGGTATGCCGTAATCCTCCACCAACTTGCGTTTTATCTCGCTGTACACGTTCCATCCTTCCCCCGGCTGATATGTCCCCAAGTCGGAGAACACGAACTGCGTACCCTTGTGCGCCTCGTACTTGTGGTAATACTCTGCAATCATCTTGGCACAATGGCTTGCCTTGTTGTCGGGATGGTCCTCGTAGTTCGGGTCTATCATGCGCATATCAAGAGCCATCTTTCTCGCATAGTCGGTGGCGATGAGCATCTTCGCCTTTTCCTCCGTTTCCGACAGGGGTAACCTGCCAAGCAGAGTGGCATCGCCGGTTTTGGCAAACTGCATCAGCTTCTGTATGAAGTCCTCCTGCTCCGGTGTGGGCGGTATGTGGTGCAGTCTCTCATTCTTGTTTGGTCTGTCCACACCTACATCCTCCGCCGTGCGGTAGTCGGTAATCTCGTTGTAGAAGGCGGCAAGCTCCGGCACCTTGATGAAATAGCGAAAACGCTCCTTCTGAACGATATTGTTCGTTACGTTGAACTCAAAATCGGTCGTCTTTTTGGCGAAGATGGCAGCCCAAGCATCGAAACAGCGGATGTCCTGCCGTTCCAGTTCGTTGGGGCGCAGGTATTTGAAGAGCAGGTACAGTTCCGTCAGACTGTTGGAAATGGTCGTGCCCGAAAGGAACGTAGCCCCCAAGTCCTTGCCCGTGCGTTCCTGTATGGTACGGATGGCAAAGAGCATATTCAGGGCCTTCTGGCTTCCTTCCGAGTTTCCCAATCCCGCCACACGGTCATGACGGGTGTTGAAAGTCAAGTTCTTGAACTGGTGACTCTCGTCAATGAAGATGTGGTCGATGCCCATCTGCTTGAAGTCCACCACATCATCCGTGCGGGACTTGATAGCGTGTTCCACCTTCTCCAGCTTCGCCACAAGGTTATGCTTGCGCTTCTCCAGCCCTTTCAGCATCGCCCGCGACACGTTCTTGCCCTGCTGCCGCAAGACTTCGAGGTTTTCCTCCACCGTGTCAAGCTCCGCCTGCAGGATGCGCTGCTGCAACTCCGGTGACTGCGGTATCTTGCCGAACTGGTCGTGCGACATGATGACGCAATCGTAATCGTTATTTTTGATGTTGTTGAAAAAACGCACGCGGTTGGCGGTCGAGAAATCCTTTTCAGAAGCGTAGAGAATCCTCGCATTGGGATATGCCGCCTGATAGGTGGCGGCAATCTCCGCCACATTCGCTTTCAGCCCGATAATCATCGGCTTGTGCGCCAAGTTCAGACGCTTCATCTCATGTGCCGCTATGCACATTATCAGCGTCTTGCCGGTTCCACAGGCTAAGCGCAAAGCGCCTTGCCGTCCTTTCGGACGGTAGGTTTCTAAACGCTCGCCACCGAACCGTACGTACACGTCTCCATGTATACGGCTCTCCATGGTTATTTTCAGTCTATTTCTTTTCATGAATCTTACGATAACAATTTTCACATACTGCTATTGTTTTTCTCTGTCTGGCAATCATGAAGCGTTCCCACTCCTGTTTGCCTTTCAGGTCTTTTAGCTTGCGGACATGCACCATTCTAAGGTTGTCCTCCGCTCCGCAATATTCACATTCACGGGCTTTCAACCGAGCCATAAGGCTGGTACTTTCAGTCCCGCGATAACTGGGCATGATATGCGCATTGTCAATACGCGCGTCTTTTCTCTGCTTGAACCCTCCATGATAAATAGTACGTTCCAACATTTCGCCCTTGTTGTTTTCATACCTTACTGTAAAGACTTTATTCCGGCAATATTTACGGATTATTTTCCTTACGGTTGATTCATACTTGGATGATAATGTTTTATACATACTCTCTTTCATGTAGTAATAGAAACTATTGAGAATGTTGACATTGTTTGCAATACAGTAGTAGTTATAGATTCCCCGAATTTCCGAATTGTATCGGTTGAGTATTTCAAGGTCATCATTACTACGGAGATACGGGCGTGAGGTCGATTCCCATGCTTCCTTGCCATTCTTGATTATTATGCGCATCGCATTATAGTCAAGCAGTTTCTTTCTCATAACCTCATAAGGCAGGAGAAGAACCACTTTATGGTCAAGTGAGCGTATGGGGATTCCTCTGAAATCCTTTCTCGTCTTGTCCGTACTGCGGACTGTAACATCAAAGCCGAGAAATTTGGCTGCGTCGTGTGAGTTGGTGATTAACGTCTTTTCATCCGAAAGTTCGAGTTTCAACGTATCTTGCAGAAAGGTCTTAATGTCCCCCTTTGCTTTTACACAGTCCTCTTTACTTCCGATTACGCAAATCAGAAAATCATCGGCATAGCGTACATACCTCATGCGTTTGAAGTTTTCGTCCATGTCAAGAGTTGCAGGAAGTTGTTGCATCTCACGGTGGAGAATGGCTATCTCCCTGCGCAATGCTTCTTTCTTCTGCTCGTCTGTTTCATTCTTCAGTTTCTTTACACGTTTGTCCTTACGATTTGCAACCCTTTTATATTCGGGGTTGCGTACACGTGCTTTACCTTTATTGAAGACGTTTATGTAGTTCCGCATAAATTTATCGAGTTTGTCAAGATAAATATTCGCCAAAATCGGACTTATTATGCCTCCCTGCGGTGTTCCGATATAGGAATTTTTGTACTCCCATTGTTCCATGTAGCCTGCTTTGAGGAATTTACGTATCAGTCGCAGGAAACGCTCGTCATTGATTCTTTCAGCAAGGATTCCGATTAAAACATCATGGTTGATGTTGTCAAAGAAACCCTTGATGTCTCCCTCGATGAACCAACGTGCTCCCGTACCTCCCTTTTGTAAGGAAGCCATAGCCGTATGACAGCCACGGTGTGGTCTGAATCCATGCGAGCAGTCTTCAAAATGACCTTCGTAGATGGATTCAAGAATCATCCTTACAACTTCCTGTACAAGTTTGTCCTTAAAGGCTGGTATGCCTAAAGGACGTTGCTTGCCATTCTTTTTGGGAATGTAAATTCTCCGTGCAGGGCACGGACGGTAACTTTCGTCTTTCAACTGTCCAATGATAGAGTGAATGTGCTTTATGCTCATTCCGTCTATGGTCTGCCCGTCTGTGCCTTTCGTATAGTTGCCCGCATTCTGCGACAACTTTTGATAGGCAAGTGCGTACAGATTTTCATTGAACAGCAGTCGGTAAAGCCGTTCAAACTTGTAATTAGGGTCTTGGCTGTGCCCAGCCAGACTGTTTAATACATTTGCTGAATCTCTCATAATGTCTCACACATCATTCGTTAAACATATTAAATAATAACTCACTGTCTCCCTTCGCCATGTACAAGGCTTTCCCTTGCTCGGACTACTACGGAGACTCTGTTGTCATATAGGATATTCAGGGGGCAAACCCCATAGCCTTTCGGCATTCCTACTTAGACAATCCCCATTTAGACATATAGTAACATAGCTCAATAGATTGTCGGATGCGATTTTCGTCCTTTTCCGCTTATTGCGGCTGTTCTGCAATCGGTTTTCGGCTCTCGTACTTGAGGTAGGAAAGTAGAAGTATTGCAGCCCGACGTTTGTAACTATCTTCCGTCGGGGTTTACCAACTAACAACTCGGACTGTCGTTCAAACAGTATAGTCTTCATCCTCATATCTATCATTTCATTTAGACATTCAGTAGCAGCATGATAGTTAGCTGACTTATGCCGTTTCCAACATGCGACACTCCCCACCGCCTTTCGGCTAAGTGGATAAGTTGGCTAATGACCGGCGTTGAAAACCCTTGCCGGGTAGGTTGCTAAGCCTACATTTACTATATGCCCTTATGGGCGCAGCACCTCGTGGTCGCAGATCCCGCCGCCGTTCTGTTTCAGCATCCAGACGCAATCCTTCTGCGACGGGTAAACGCTCTTGATTCCCCGGCTTGCCAGCCCTTTCAGGTTGAGGTCGGGAAAAGTCTGGTGCGAGCCGTCATACTTCGGGCGCACGAAACAGTTGAACTTGCGGTTATACATCGTCGTGAGCCGTTCCTTGAACTGCGGCGACTGTTCTTCCAGCCATTCCGAGAACCCGTTACGGATTTCGTCTATCTTCGCGTTGGCGAGCTGTATGCCCTCGCTGTCGCGTACCTTGATGTCGTTGCCGTTCTCGTCCTTGCCGATACTTTTCATCATGTCGGGGCAGGTGTTGTGCAGGGCGTGCTTCAACAGGTGCATACCGTCATAGTTCCGGTAATAGCCCTTTACTAAAAACTCGTCCGTGATCTTCATGGTGCGGTAGCCGCACGCCACGGAAAACTCGTCCATGCTTGCGGAGTAGGCTATTTTCACGTCCGTGTCGAAAAGGTGGCTCATGTAGGCGGCATACACGCCCGTGGGAATCCAGCGTTCCCCGAAATTGAAGTCGAGGTCTTCAAAGGAGATGCGCTGCGGTTCGGCCTCCTTCAATGCCTCCCACGCCTGTTTCACCTCCGGGATCCGCTCACTTTCGGGATTGTCCTCCATCCAGCCCTCTATGCGTTCCGCCTTCTCTATCACGTTCCCCGCGATGAAGCGGTCTTTGATTTCGTAACCGGTTACGAGCGGGTTGTAGAAGATGCGCCCCTTGAGGGCACCAAGCAGTTCCTCTTCCGTGGTGTCGGTTATCTCCCGCATATAGCCGAGATTGACCGTGCCGAACTTGTTGAGCGATGCGGACAAGGCTTCTTCGGGAGAGCCTGCATTGACACGGCTCTCCACCGAGAAGGAAACGGGACGGTCGAAGATGTCCGCCTTGACAAACTTGCCGTCCTCCGCACGTTCCAGCGAAAGGATGTCGCGCCCTCCGGCATCCATCATTACCAGTTTCACGTTCTGTCTGGCGTTGAGGTTACCGTAACGCATGACAAACTCATCGTAGTAGGTGTTGAGATACCCGCGCTGCGGTTTGTGTTCCGTATGGTTCTCCCTCTCGTGGCTATACAGACGTTCGTAAGCGTCACGGAGCGATATATACAGCATCGCTTTCTCTTTTTGATAGCCACGGAGGTCGAGCGGTTGGAAGGTCGCACCGTAAGGCGTGAGGTCTTTCAGGTAACCGAGATTGCGTGAAGCATCCAGCACCATCGAGCCGTCACGGTGGTGTGGCTCCAGCAGGCCGTTGAACGGACGGGGAGAAAGGTCCATGACTTCCTCCTTCGGCTTTTCCGTTTCAAGTTCCGGGAACAGGGAAGTGGCAACCGTTTCGGAAGTAGGCACAACTTCTGCCAGTGTTTCAGGTTGCTTTATTTCTTCCGTTTGTTCCGGCTTTTTATCCATATTGTCCGAAGAAGGCGCAAAAGCAGGGTTCAACGTGTCTTTGATACCCATCTTTTTCAGTTGTTCCTGCCTGTGCCGTTCTGCCTCAAGCCGTAGGGCCTTGCGCCGTTCCGCTGTCAGGCTCATCATTGTCTCATAGAAGCCGTTGATGGGAGGATTGGTTTCCCAATCCAGAGTGGCGTAAATGTCGTCCGGGTCGTTTGGCTTTTCGGCATTTTCCGGCTTTTCTTCCTTATTACCGTTTATCGGCTTGGCGGCTTCAACGGGTGGAGTAACTTTGACTTGCGGTTTAGGCGTGGACGGCATAGGCTTCGGCTTGCTTTCCTTTTTCGCTGCCTTTTTCTTTTTTACCGGTTCCTCTATGGGCATACCCCAAAGGTCGAGCAGGGTAAGCTGCACGGCTGACGAATGATTGGGTTGGCGCGGCTCAATCTCCGGCTTTTCCTCTATGGGCTGTGCTTGCGGCTTCTCCACTCCCTTGACAGGCTCAATTACAGAAACGGGGGCTATTACAGAAGGTGATACCTTTTCTGTTTTCGGAGCAGGTTGCACTTCCGCAGCCGTGCTTTCCTCCTTTATCGGATGCAGCCTGTGTCTCTCATACAGTTTCCTGTCAAGTTGTTGCAGTTCTATTTTCAGATGCTCCCGCAAGTCTTCCGCCAGTTGTGCGATGTCCCCACAGTGCAGGAGTTTATAGGCTGGTTTCCCGTACGGGTCGGTACTTCTGATCAAATCCGTGTGTGAAAGCGAGCCGATGCTCCATACATACCCATTTACGGAAGTGCCGATAGGGGTCTGTTCGGTCTGCACGAAGAGTTTTTCGTTGTAATACAGTTCACCGTTCTTTCCGCTGTTCTTTTGCAGGATAATCAGGTCGCTGCCCACCTCCGTTCCCGCGTTATCCGTAAAGAGGTTGTTCGGCAGGCGGGCTACGCCCACCAGATTGGCATGGTTCATCATATACTCGCGTATGGGCGCGTTGGTCGGGGCATCCAGTACCCCCTGCGAGGTGATGAACGCCACGATTCCGCCTTCACGCACCGCGTCAAGGCTTTTCAGGAAAAAGTAATTGTGTATCGTCCGTGCCGCCGAGTGCCTTGCAGGATCCTTGCTGCCCGAAAATTCCGGGTCGAACACCGCCACATCGCCAAACGGTATATTGGAGACAGCCAAATCAAAATGGTTCATGAACGGCTTTTCTATCTTCTCGAAGCCCTGTACCCTTACTTTCTGTCCGGGATGCAGGTGCTTCAGTATCTTGCACGTCATCAGGTCTTTCTCAAAAGCCATGATGTCCGCGTCCGGTCTGTTCTCCAGCACGGCGTCCACGAATGCACCGACACCTGCCGACGGCTCCAGCACCCGGTCGGGACGGATGCCGTGTTCATGCAGCACGTCCGCGATGGTCCCGGTTATCTCCGGCGGGGTATAGAAGGCGGTCAGCACGGACTGCTTCATGGCATCCATATACCGTTTGTACTCCGTCTCGTCTTTTGTGTTCTCCCGCAGCAACCTGTGCAGTTCCACGGTAGGGGCAAACAGTTCGAGGTCGGACTTCGCCCAGTGGACGGCATCCGTCAGTTCCCTTGCAGGGTTGAGTATGCTCTTCAGTCCCCCGAACCCGCAATAACGCTCTAACAAGAGCCGTTCGCGTGCGGTGGGTGTGCGCTGTTCCCTGTCAAGGAGGAATGCCGTCCGTATCGCCTCGATGTTGTCCCTCAACCTCTGTTTGCGGTTAAACGCCATACTCTTCGATATAGAGGATGACGGCTCCCGTCAGCTCCGTGTAGAGCAGGTCATATTCGGGCGACAGGGCGAAATTGTCGTCCGAGAGGTCATAGATGGAGAATACGTTTCCGACAAGCGGCAGCAGCTTCTGGGTAAAGGCTTCACATTTTTCTTCCGGCACTTCACCCGCAAATTCGTTCTCCACGACTTCGCGCAGGATGGCGTGCCTGGAGTAGCGAAGGCCCTCCGTCAGCACCTTCATCGCCAGTTCCTGCGCCCCGTCGACAGGATAGCCTTCGAGCCTTGCCCGTTCATACGCTTCGGCGGCACGGTCGGTTCTTTCTCGGATGAAGGCTTCATCGGCTGCCTGTTCGAACTTGTTCGTGGTGAGGTAGTCCAGCAGGTACAGACCGTAATAGGAAAAGTCGGTCCGACCCTCGTTTTTCTTCTTGTTGTTCATTTCTTTGGAATTTAGTGGATTGATAATGATGATAGGGATAATCGTTGGAAAACGAGAAGAAAAAGGCACCCGGTATCCCTCCGAGTGCCACCACTAAATCCAAAGTATGAGTGTAATCCGGTATCGAAGAACAATTCATTACTCTGAACCAGTGGCAAAGTTAAACATTTATTTTCTTCTTTTCGCAGAGGTCGCTTTACTTTTCCTTTCTGGGAACACGAAAACCGTGTTATAGTCCCCGTCAAAGGCGACTACGGCATCAAAACTCTTGCCCTGCTTGCTCTTGAATCCTTTGAGCAGTTTCGTGTGTCCGTCGGTGAGCAGGTTTTTGATTTCATCATCAGAGAGGGTGCGGTTTGCTTTCAGGCGGAACACGGGCAGACCGCACTCCGCGTTGTCGCAGCGGACGACCTTGCCGTAAAACTGCATCGTCCCCGCTCCGCACTTGGGACACTTGCAGCCGGAATCCCTGCGGGCGAACAGCTTGTCGCACGACAGCAGTTCGGAGGTAATTTCCCGTGTATATGCCTCAATCTTCCTGCGGAAGTCATCGGCGGGCAGTTCCCCACGCTCGATGCGTGCCAATTCCTTTTCCCATTCGCCCGTCATGGCGACATCGGCAATACGCATCGCCTTCACGACCGAGTAGAGGGCAAGCCCTTTTTCGGTGGGGACAAGCGACTTCTTGCAGCGTTCCATATAGCCGCGCTTGAAAAGCGTTTCGATGATGGACGCACGGGTGGCGGGCGTGCCGATGCCGCAATCCTTCATAGCCTGCCGCAATGCGTCGTCCTCTATCTCCTTGCCAGCCGTTTCCATCGCGGACAGCAGGGTGGCTTCGGTATGCTGCGGCTTGGGTTTGGTCTTTCCCTCCGTGATGGAGGCGGCTTTCAGTGCCAGCGTGTCGCCTTCCTGCCAACAGGGAATGGCGGCGGTTTCCTCTTGGCTGTTGTTCTCTTCTCCATTCTCCTTGCCATAGACGGCACGCCATCCGGCCTGCCTGATGATGCTGCCTTTTGCCACGAACTCCACTCCGGCACACTCTGCCGTGACGGTGGCAGTGTCCTTGACGCATTTTTCGGAGAAAGCCTCAAGCATGCGCCCGACTATCATGTGATAGACGGTGCTGTCCTCTTTGGAGAGGAACAGCGGCTTCTCGCCCGTGACGAGCAGGGCATGGTGGTCTGTCACCTTGCCGCCGTCCAGGCTGCGGCGTGTCGGCACGGCTTTCGGCTGCAACTTGCCCTTCCATTCGGGCAGGCTGCCGGTGAAGGCAAGCAGCTTGGGGATTTCCGCGAACACGTCTTCGGGAATGTAGCGGCTTCCGGTTCGCGGATAGGTGATGAGCTTCTTCTCGTAGAGCTTCTGCGCGATTTCAAGCGTCTGTTCCGCCGTGAAGCCATGCTTGGCGTTGGCTTCCTTCTGGAGCGTGGTCAGGTCGTACAGGAGCGGTGTTTCCTCCGTCTTCTCCTTGCGTTCGGCTTTCGTGACGGTGGCTGTGCCTGCCGACTTCACCTTATTATACAGTTCCGTCGCGGACTCTTTCTCTTTCCATTTTTCGGAAGAGGAAAACTTCACCGTTCCTTCATCGCAGCCGTCCGTTGCGATATGGAGCTGCCAGAAGGCTTCGGGGGTAAAGCGGCGGTTCTCCCAATAGCGTGCGCACACCATCGCCAACGTGGGTGTCTGCACCCGCCCGACGGAATACGTGCCGTGTCCGGCGGCGATGGAGAGAGCCTGCGTGCCATTGATGCCCACGAGCCAGTCGGATTCGCTCCGCGCTTTGGCGGCGAGGTAGAGGTTGTCATACTTGCTCCCCGCTTCGAGGTTGCGCAGTCCATCGCGGATGGCCTTGTCGGTAAGCGAGCTTATCCAGAGGCGCACGAAAGGGGTGGCGCATCCTATGTAATGGTAGAGGTATCGGAAGATAAGTTCGCCCTCGCGACCGGCATCGGTCGCCACGATGATCTGCTCACTGTCATTGAACAGGCGGGTTATGGTTTTTATTTGTGCCACTACGCCGCTGTCGGGTTTGTAGCCCTTCTCAGCCTTTACCTGACGGGGTATGAGCGTGAAGGAGTCGGGGATGACGGGCAGGTTGTCACGGACAAAGCCGCGTATGCCGTAACCGTCGGGCATGGCAAGCTGGACGAGGTGCCCGAATGCCCATGTCACGGCATAGCCGCCTCCCTCGAAATACCCTTCCTCTCTTTTTGTCGCGCCCACGATGCGGGCAATTTCACGTGCCACGGATGGCTTTTCTGCAATGATTGTCTTCATGCTAATTACTTTTTTATGAATTATTACTTTGGATTTAGTGGCGGACACGGGATGTTACATCTTCATGCCCTTATTGTTTCTCTTCTGAGGCTTCTCCTGCTGCTTTTGCTGTTTGTCGTCTTTCGGAGCGGTCTGTCCCTTCTGCAACGGCTCTTTCAGGTTCTTGGTCGCCTCGTTGGTCTTGCCCTCGCTGTTCACCGCCACCTGTGTGCGGCTTTCGTTGGAGGGGGCTACCTTCTGTGCGTTGTCAGGATTGGTGTCGTAGCGATAAGGACGACCCTTCTCCGGGTTGAACTTGATATACATCGTGGCGTGGAAGCCCTGCTTGTCGGTCACGTTCTCCAGTTTCACGGCTTTGCCAGCCACGTAGTCGGCTTTCTGCTGCTCGGTGAAGTCCACGCCGCTCCATTTGCTGATGGGGCGGATGCTGCCGTCGGCGTTCGTCCACGTGTTGCGGCGTTGCTCCTTGTTCGTGTTGGCTGTATTTTCCGTACCCTGCGCCTGTCCCTGTGCGGGGTTGTTCTTGGCTTCCTGTGCTTGTGCGGCACGTGGCGACCTGCCGGTTCCCGGTACGAACTCCACGCCTCGCTGCTCTACATTCACTTGAAGAGTGGTGACGAATTTCCTGCCGTCGTTGCGCTCAATAAGTTTGTCGCGCACGGGCAGCCCGGCACGCAGCATATCCTGTTCCTGCTTGGTGATTTCCGTCTTGCCGATGCGCTCCGGTATGCGCACCTTGTTTGCAGGAATGTCCGTGATTTCATTCGTCTTGCGGTCTATGCTGATGAACGAGGGGATGATTTCACCCGTTTCCTTGTCCACGATGTCCACGACCCTGCCGAGATTGCCCGTTTCACGCAGGTTCTTACGGTCTTCGTCGGAGAACTTGTGTTCCTTGTACTCGTCGAGTTTCTGCTCCTTGCGGATGAAGTGCGGCACGAGGCTGACATTGCCTTCACCGTCCTTCTTGAAGGAAAGGCGGGCATCCAGTTCAAAAGCCTCGCCGCCGAACTTGGGCGACACTTTCACCAAATCGGACTTGCCGTAGTTGAGCATCTTGTTCAGATCACCGGACTTTTCAAGGTCGTCACGTTTCACGCCCCATTTCTCTTCCAGCTCCTGCCAGTTGATTTTGCTCTCGTCAATGGGTTGGTAGCCACGTCTTCCCTGCGCCTGTTGTTGCGGGCTTTCCTGATTCTGTTCCTGCTTCTTTTCCATTTCTTCCTGTTTTTGGGTTTCTTTGGGTTGTCCTTCCTGTTTTTGTTCCGGCATCCCGGCGGTCTGTTCTTCCTTTACCTGCTTTTCGTAGCCGGAAGTGTCCACCTTGTGGGGCGCAAGCAGTTCTTTGTTGGCTTCGGGGTCTTTCAGCAGATCTTTCATCACCTCCATCAGTTTGTCGGCTTGGTCTGCCGCGAAACGGTAGAAACCGAAGCGGCTGGGTTCCTTGCACTGCCGGAAGAAGTTTTTGAAGAAGTTGTCCAGCACGTCGCCGTGGCGGTCGAATTGCAGGAAACTCTGTGCGTTCTCCGCCTTTGCGGGGGTACGCTTGGGTGAGCCGTCGGCATTAAGCCCGGCTACCACACTGATCTCGCCCGTCTTCTCGTCGCGGACTATCAGCACGTCTTTTTCTGTTGTTTTCTTTGCCATTTGAAAAATGTTTTAATGGGTTATTTATTAAAGAAATTATGGATACGCGCCTTGTAGAAGGCTATATCTTCCTTGCGGAAATCCTTTACGTGTTCGGAGAGGAATGTCAGTACGTCCTCCTCGCTGTAATAGGTCTTTTTGCCGAGCGTCTTGTACGGCAATGCACCGATGCTGCGGTAGCGCTGCAGGGTACGCTTGCTTATCTGGAGCAGCATGCAGAGGTCTTGGTTGTCGAACATCCTGATACTTTCCATCGGGTTCGGGGCTTTGCCGGACGGTCGCAGGGAGAGCAGCAGCTCGTCCTGACGGTCGAGCCGTTCCATCAGCTTCTGCATCCAGTCCTCAAAATTGTTTCGTGTAAGCAGTTCCATATCTTATGTCCTCCTTCCTTTGGGTTTGCCGCCGCCCGTGCGCAGCGTGTGGTTGCGTTTCAGTTCCGTCAGTGTCGCTGCATCTTCTGCCACGGTGCAGTCTGCGAGCAGGCGGTCTATTTCCGACCGGCGGTAGCGGCATTTGCCGCGCAGCACGATATAGCCGATGCGCTGTTCGCTGCGCATACGTTGGAGGGTACGGGTACTCACGTTCAGCAGGTGCGCCGCCTCGCGGGTGGTGAGCAGCATGTCGGAAGACTCTCCATTCCTTTCACCGGAAACGGCACGCACATAGACCGCTATCTCGGCTATCTGTTCCGTCAGGGCGGTGAAGGCGGAACTTTCAATCGTTATCACTTTCATATTTTGTCCTTTCTTTTGTTTCTCTGCGGCAAAATTCGGCAATAAACAAAAGGGGCTTTAACAACTCATTACGTGACTCACGTAAGATTTTCTTTGAAAGTGACTCCGTAACCCGGACAACCGGCGCAACAAGCTGCCGTATAGCGGAAAACGGCACGCATTCAAGGCGACTGCGTTACCTTTGCGGTAAATCATTAAATGTTTTGGTATATGGAAATCGTATCTATCGAGAAAAAGACCTTCGAGATGATGCTGGCGTCATTCAACGCCCTCTCGGAGAAAGTCGCCGCCCTCAGGCGCAAAAGCGACGGCGGGCGGCTGGAAAGGTGGCTCACGGGCGAGGAGGTCTGCGGGCAGTTGAGAATCAGCCCGCGCACGTTGCAGTCATTGCGTGACAGGCGGCTTATCGGCTACTCGCAGATAAACCGCAGGTTCTATTACAGGCCGGAGGAGGTCAGGCGGCTGATTCCGCTTATCGGCACGATCTATCCCGATGGAAAATGACTCTGTTTTTATTAACCACTTAATCCGATGTTATGATGAACGAGAACAACGAGGTTTTCACAATGGAGGACGAGCCGGTTGCCACCGCGATACAGAATATGCTCAAAGGCTCCAAATGGCTCTCCGCATTTTTGGAAAGTTACCGTCCGCCACTGGACGGGGAACATTACCTGACGGACAAGGAGGTGGCGGAAATGCTCCGGGTAAGCCGCCGCACCTTGCAGGAGTATCGCAACAACAGGATGCTGCCCTTTATCCTTCTGGCAGGTAAGGTGCTTTATCCCGAATCGGGACTGCGTGAACTGTTGGAGGCGAATTACCTCAAGCCGCAGGAATAAGGCGGTTGCATGAAAAAAAGGAAACGGACGGCACCCGATGGCGTTGTCCGTTTCCTTTTTCGTTATCTGTATGCGTGTTCAGCAATATCCGGTTTTCCCGTTCTGTATGAACATCACGTATACCTGCCTCTTTTCCTTTGAGAGTGCCTTTTCCACCAGCCACATGCGGAACACGTGTGTATAGTAGGTATTCAGCCGGAAGGCTACTGGAATGATGATTTCAAGCGAGTAAACATCCGCGTACAGGCCGTTTTCAAGCTGTATGTAGCGGCATACCTCGTAGTCGTTCAGCACGTCCGACTTGCGGACGGCTTTGATGGCGGCGTTCACTGCCGGGACGGTGGCATGGAACTCTTCGGCGATTTCCCCGGCGGTCATCCATACCTCGTTACCGGTTACGCTGACCGTCTTGTCCTCTATAATGATTATGTCACGTTTCATGGCGTCTCTGTTTTAGATGGTACATCCTGCAAATTCCTCTATTTGGTTCAATCTTGCGGCAAGGTTCTCCATGTCTTGGTTGAGCTTCTCTTTGGTTATCTTCGCGTATATCTGCGTTGTCTTTATACTCTTGTGTCCCAGCATGGAACTGACTGTTTCGATGGGTACACCGTTGGAGAGGAACACCGTCGTGGCTGCCGTATGGCGGCTCTGATGCCACGTGATATGCTTGGTGATGCCGCAACGCTTGGCGACGGCACGGATTCCGGCAAGGCACGTGTTGTAGTGGGGAACAGGGAAAATCCTGCCGTTTTCGCACAGCCCGCGGTATTTGTCGATGATTTGTTTCGCAATGTCAAGCAGGCGGATGTTAGACACCACGCCCGTCTTCTGGCGGTTGATGTTTATCCACTCGTGTTCATCGAAGTAGGTGCGGATGTTCTCTTCCGTCAAATTGCGCATATCGGCGAATGACAAGCCCGTGAAGGCGCAGAACAGGTAGAGGTCGCGGTATAGTTCCTGTTTGGCGTTCTTCAGTTTACCTTCCATCAGCAGGCGGATTTCGTCTTTGGTCAGGAAACTGCGTGTCGTTTCCTCCTTCTTGATTTCATACTCCCTGAACGGGTCGCGTGTGAGCCATTCGTTGTTGATGGCGATAAACACCATCGTCCGAAGTGGGCATACATACAGCCACACGGTATTGGTGCAGCAGTGTTTGTCCGTGCGCAGAAACATCTCGAAGTCGGAAATGAAAGCGGGGGTAAGCTCTTTCAACGCGATGTCCTTCACGTGGTAACGGATGTTGAGAAACTCTTGCAGGTGCTTGTAAACGGTCTTGTACTTCAAAAGCGTGCCTTTGGCTTTCATGCCTGCTTCCACCTGCTTGGCATAGTCCTCGTTGTGTTGCTGGAACACCTGCATCAGCGTGTGATAGCGGTGTTCCAGTCCGAGAAAGGCGTTCTTCACCTTCTCTGCCGTGACGAAATTGTCACGCTCCATGATTTCCTGATAGTGCTTGTTGATGCGCACCCGCATCTTGTCAAGCATGCGGTTCGTTTCGAGTGCCGCCGTGCTTCTGCCCGTGACACGTCCCCCTTTGGTGTCCCACAACTTGGGATCGATGGTCAGTTTGCAACTGAATTGCGTCTGGCTGCCGTCCACCGTGATGCGTCCCATGACGGGAACCGTCCCGTCTTTTTTCACTACCTGACGTTTGAGGTAGTAAATAACTGAAAATGTACTCTTCATCGTCCTTAATTTTTTTTGTTCAAAATTAGTTGGTGAAGAGCCCTCCTCTGATACGCAAATTGCGGAAGAACGGCGCAATCTTTTTTCGTTACCGGATTTTTTGCGTGAGTTGTCAGTAACTCACTAATCCTTAAAGCCTTGTTTCGTTATTCGTGTCCATTTCGTCACCTATTGGGCGTGGTTACGAACAAGTAACGTAGCTCCGTCTTGATTTGGCTTCGGCGTGGATTGTAATGGCTCTCGGAATAATTGGCAGCGTAAATGAAACCCCTGTAAATCAAATCCATTACCATATTCTTCCGCATTTCACTTTTTTGTAGTAACTTTGTGTCATAAATCTTATTTTTTTTATACCTTTGAACTTATAAAAAGAAGGAACCCATGAAATTGAGCCAACAATCATTATCTATTATCGAATCGGCTATCCAAAAGGCAGTCGCTAAATATGTATGTAGCTGTGAACAAACAGTTGTAACCGATATCCATCTCCAACCGGATCAGGCATCGGGACAACTTAATATTTACAACGATGATGATGAAGAACTGGCAAACATCATGATCGAAGAATGGGCTACTTATGAAGGGGATGATTTCCTTGAAAACGTGGAACCTTCTCTTCGCAACATTCTTTGCAGAATGAAGGATGCCGGAGATTTCGACAAAGTGACTATTCTAAAACCTTATTCTTTCGTTTTGGTAGATGAAGAGAAAGAAACCGTAGCAGAATTGCTGTTGATTGACGACGATACCATACTGGTGAATGATGAATTGCTGAAAGGGTTGGATAAGGAGTTGGACGACTTCTTAAAGGATTTGTTGGAAAAATAAAGAAGAATTGTTGGAGAAATAAGATATCGTTCTTTTTGAATAGAGATCGTTCAAGATCCACATATAAAAAGATAATCGGAAGCAATCAGGATATGTCCTTTATTGCTTCCGATTATTTTATATATATTCCCTATTGATTATTTGTTGTATTTGATTGAGATATTAGCAAGTCTAAGCGGCATGAAGCTGGATACCCCTGCCGGGAGTCTGACCGGTCGCAATCTGATGCAAATATTATCACGGTTCAATAAGGCATCCGGCAACTTAAAGTCATAGACTTTATAACCAGGAATGTTCTTCTCCGTCTGTCCACCTGCAGCCGTTCTATCAAACTGTCCCAGAATGGTAAACTCTGAATTATCTACTTTAATCCATTCACCATTCATCGAATAAGCATATTCAACCACTGCAACAGGGCCACCTCCCCAACTTGCATTCATTTCAACCTGAAGAGACAAGGATGTAGAAATACCTACTGTCGATATTTTGTCTACGTAGAAATATGAACTTGTAGACCACGGTTTACTATTAAAAGCACCGCCTCGCATACGACCATAGTATCCATCGGTCGTGTTAAGGTTAACATCTCCTCTGAAATCATCCTGGAATCCCAGAATGTAGTCTGCATAGGTTTGCTGGAAATATTTATTTCCGTCTTTGCTAAGAAGAGCATTCGCCTGCGATGCCTCGCCACCCGTAGGATGGTAATCCGTAAAAGTAGAAGAGCCTATTTCTTTCCAATCGGGTACATTACAATCCCATTCTACAAGCACAGAAGTGATCTCGTTTATATCACTGATGTTAATATCTTCTCTGTTAAGCGGAAGAATACATAACCGGCTTTCAGAGATGTCGAAATTTGTAAGTTTCACTTTCGCCACCATTCCTGTTATGCTTCCCGAACCTTTAGGAAGTGTTTCGTGAGCATAAGGAGCTTCAAACGCAGTAAGCATATATGTATTAGAACCGTTTTTATCTCTTATACAGGTCGGATAGTATCTGTAATATGCAGGGAACTTTTCTACCCAATAGTTTTTATTAATCTTACGATCGGCAGCTCCCGGGTCAGTAGTCTTGAAATTAGTGAATGCACCTACCGGAGATGCAATCTCGACATCTTTCAGGGTCACAAGACTAAATACCATATTATCCGTAAGTTCAGCAATCGTTCTTTCAGGAATTGTGAAGGTAGAAAGTTCCGAGCTGATTACGTGGGCAGCAGTGATACCGCTAATCAGTCTATAAGTAAAGCTACCCTCTGATTCTTCTCTTATCATTCCATCTTTCAGACACAATGACACTTTGGCAAATTGTGCAAACGTAATTAAAGATTCGGACTCAAACACAACTGTCTCTCCTGCCTCATTCTGAATGACATAGCGATTGCTCGGGAAGTTCTTCGAAGTGCCATTGGCTACGATGGTTCCTTCAACATATACATTGTTAGTAATTCCACCGACAGCATAACCATGTACGGTTGGATAACTGACAAGTTCCGCATTCGCATATTCAGAATATGCTTGCGAGAGATTAATGGTAGCCGTGACCTTACGCTGGTACTGATCGTCATAACTCAACACAATACTTCCTGTACGGGGTGATTGCGAATTTGTTTCCGTATTAAAATAAAGCTTTCCATCACTTATCCTATACTCCTGCACCCAGTTCACCGTTGGCGTAATAACGATATCCGTTTCGGGCACATTGGTAGAGATTTCCATTTCATATTCACCTCCTTTAGTAAACAGCTCCATCTTATCACTGGCAGGAACAATAAATGGATAACGGGATAATTGTTTTATCTTGATTACATCCGCAGTCTTACCATCTTTCGTAAACACACGAATATCACAGAAACGTTCGGAATCACTGATATTCTCATCATAAGTCACAGTGAAATAAGTTCTTGATGACTGGGCTCCACGTATATCCGTAGAGAACCAGGTTGATTCTACAAAATCAATTCGCCACTCGGTATTGGACTTCACCTCCACCTGAACCGGATCACCTTCCGCCTGAAGAATAATCTCATTATTTGTTATTTCCAATATAACGGCTTCATGTTCGTCAGAGCATGACGGAAACATTATGATTGCCATCACAGCCAGAAAAGCTGTCCAGACTATTGAATCTTTAATTTTCATGTTCATCAATTATTAGATTTAATCTCACCTGTTTTATATAGTATCTCATAAGCTTCATTCCGATCATTTAATACAAAGATCTGAAACTTCTCTCCACCCGGATAAACACGCGTAACAACATGTCCGGCAGGCTTTATCTTCAAGCCGTCTTCACCCAGTCTGCTCCTGTTACTGTCTACCATACCGGCAGCAAAAACCGACCGTTCACCAGGATAAAGAGTTTGAGACAGCATCCGGCTCAACGTTGCCGGTTGAGGGTGATAGTAATCCCATACGGGAATTACATAGACTTGTGGTTTCACTTGGGAAATGTAGGTATCGCACATAGCATCAGAATAAGCGTGATGATTGGCAACAACCACATCCGTCTCACCGAGCAATCTGGCTACCGGCGTTTCTATATCAAACCATTCCGGTGCTTTTTCTACGCCCAGAATATCTCCTGCGGAGAAATAATCAAAATTACCGTATGTGATACGAATTCCACAACTGCAACGGTTTTCGTTCAACTGTTCACTTGAAGAGGCTGTAGAAGGCACAAGCTCTTTGGCTGTTGTTCCGCTACCTGTCCAAATTTTACCATTACCCACGATATTACGTACTTCGAATGTAGGATAAGAGCCCGGATCTTTCAAGAGTTTGATCTGACTATTGCTTCCTATTACAAATCCCTCATTCTTTTTACCTTCCCTGTCACGAGCGGCAACATATAATTTATAGTTTGAGATATGAGCACCAGAGACTTTAGCTGCTGTCGGATAATCATAAGTAGGATAACCACGATCTATCAAAGTGGAAATATTGAGAAGATTACCAACATGAGTGATTCCGGTAAGTTTGTAATCCAGTCCTACTTTTTCGATTGCCAGTTTTCCATTCTGTCCGATATGGTCCGTATCAAAGTGAGTGAGCAAGGCATAATCAAGTGCTCCGTTATTTTTTAATGGCAATGAGAAATGTTTTATATATTGAGCAATCCATTCGGCAGGCCGCTTAGAATCATTAGGCACTGCTTTCATAATTTCCTGTGTGCCTGAATGTACTCCTAAATCTCCTGCATCCAATAACATGGTAGTCCCATCCGGAAAAATAAGATAGGCTGCATTACCTCTTCCGGTACTAATCTGATGAATATCCAAATAACCTGCCTGCCACTCCGGAAGGTATTCATACACTTTATCTACTGCATCATCAGGAAAAGGCTTTTCTTGTTGGCAACTTGCGAATGTAGGCAGCAACATGATGGCTCCTAAAAAAAATATCTTGCTATTCATTATATTATTCTTTAATAGTTGATTAATCGATTTGTTTCACACTATAGATACCGGCTTCTTCTTTAGTCATTTCATTGCCGCCTCCGTATCCCGGATTTTGCTTCAAGACATTACTGACAGAAATTGACTTTTCCGGAATAGGAAAAAGCTCATAATGATCGTCGTTAGTAGGTTTATGATCCCACCAGGAACCTGTTGTATACAACCCCCAACGACGAAGATCGGTACGACGACGCTGTTCACCCAGAAACTCGACCATCCACTCATCAAGAATCCGGTACTTGTCGATATTCGTTTCGGTCACCGGATCAGGATCGGCTTTATTCTCGAAATTGCGTTTACGCACTTCATTGAAAAGATTGGCTGCTTCTTTTTTATAGCCGCTTCTATATTTACATTCAGCAAGCATATAATAGATTTCAGCAAAACGAATAACCGGATAATCCGGATTAAAAGCAATGGTTTTGTCGATATTGTCGGGAACCGGTAGTTTGCACAAACGTATTCCGGAATTCTCTTCCCCGGTACTTATATTGGAGGGAAGCTCATTCACTGAAGAATATTCTCCGTCTTTCACTTTCTTGAATTGTGCCACCTGATCGACAAATTCAAGAACCTCACCCGGATATTCGTACAGTCCCGTACACTTCACCTCTGTGCCACTTCTTGATGTACGCTGTAATTTTCCATAAAGGAACATTCCTTCGTATTTCCCATTCCCTTTATACAAGTACAATTTTTTACGAAGATCTTTATTATTGAACTTGGCAAAAGGTCGCCCAAGCTTATCCGTATAGGGATCGCCATTGGGTTTAAGAGACGGCTGAAGATGCATACCATTAGTAGAAGAATAGCCGCTTAGATCAAAATAGTTCTTTGCATTATAATGATTATAGCGTTCGAACTGCCATTGAAACAAAGTGCCTTTTGCATATTGCGACTGAACAGACCACATTACTTCCTTAGATTTATTATTGTCGAAAGTGAAAGGACCGAACCAGTCTTCCTCCAATTCGTAATAACCGTATTTGCCATCTAATAGATCCTGGCAGACCTGCGCACATTCAGCAAAACGGTTCTCTCCCATGTAGACTTCCGCATTAAAATATAACTGAGCAAGAAGGGCGGCGGCAGTTCCTTGACGTAAATAGCCTTCTTCCAGCATATCTGCTCTTTTTTTCTCTAATTTGGGAATAGCGGCAAGCAACAGTTCTTCCACATAATTAAAGGTTTCGCGTGCAGTGGAACGTGGAACTTCCTCGGTAGTAGAGCGCCGGTAAATAGGCATACCCCCATAGAAATCAAGTCCCCGCAGATAAAAATAGGCAACCAATGTCTGAAGTTGCATCTGATGATCTGCTTTCAATTCTTCCGTCATGCCCAGTGATACATAATCCACACCGGATAAGTCTTCCTTACAAGCTAAAGCCATTGCCACTCCCATGCCTACCCCACGCCAGGTTTCTTCGTTGTTGGGGTGAAGAGGTGTCCAGTCGTGATGCTGCAGTTGGGAATATCTGACATCATTGTAATGTATTCCTTTTTGTGTGACACACATCTCATCTGTTGTACATTCTTGAAGAATGGCACGGTCGAATCCGTGAAACCAACGCCAATGTGTGAAAGAGCGTACCAAGAAAGAATAAACAGTTTCCTTAGACGTGAAATAAGTGTCCGGAGTGACTTCGGAATACCACTTCTCATCCAGATTTGTACAACCGGATGACACCAGAAGGGTGAGGAAGGAGATAATGATTAAAATATTTCGTCTCATATCATTTTATTAGTTTATAGGTACTTTAATATTAGAATTGGATTTTCATACCAACGGTATATCTACGAGTTTCAGGATAAATATTATTAAACCATTCATAACCAGGGTCCAGTCCGTTGACATTCACTTCCGGATTAAGTCCTGAATATTTCGTGAAACATGCCACATTCCGGACGGTCAGGTAAAGATCAATCTTATCTATATATTTCTGCCACTTTTTCATGTTAAGAGAATATCCCAGACTAATGGCGTCTATCTTTAAGAAAGTGCCGTCCTCAAGCCAGTAATCGCAAAGCTGCTTTACTTCTTTGATGTGCCGGTTGTCAATGTACGCATTGCGAAGAACGTTCTGGCCTGCTACTTCAGAAAGTCCATAGTACATATTTATGGTATTAAACACGTCGAAATCGATCCAGCTACGCAGGTTGATACCTAAAGAGAGGTTCTTGTAAGTGAAGGTATGATCCCATGATACCATCAATGCAGGAATAGCATTACCGATGTACCGCTTGTCATCATAGGTCTTCTTATCGCTAAGAATCACATTGTCGTTCTTATCATACAGAAGCCATCTTCCATTATCCGTGATACCGGCATATTTCCAGATATAATAGCTTCCGATCTTTGTTCCTGCTTCAATTCTTCCGGCTGATCCGTTCGTTCCCGGTGACGGGAATCCTACACGATCCTGGTAAGTATTATTCCCCCACAAAGAGGTAATTTTGGAAGAAGAATGGGATAGACGCATGGTAGTTGTCCAGTTAAAGTCTTTCGTTTTAACAGGCACTCCGCCAATCTCAAACTCCCATCCGGTATTCTCAAGATTACCATAATTCATGGTCGTTTTCTCGTAAACGGCGGGAGGATTGGGTACACTGATATTGTATAACATTCCGGAAACTCTTCTTTTATATATATCGAACTTTCCAAAAAGCCGGTTATTCAGAAACGCATAATCCAAACCGATGTTAAGCTCTGCTTTCTTTTCCCAATGCAAGTCATTATTGACATTACGAGCCGGTCCATAAGAAGTAATCCATGTACCGTTATAAGGCCACATTGAATTGGAGGAGTACATGGCCGTGGATGCTCCTGCAGAGAAATTGTTATTTCCCGTCACACCATAACCGACACGTACTTTGAGGTCATCAAGAAAACTGACATCACGCAGAAAGGCTTCATTGGATATACGCCATCCACCTGATACAGCCCAGAATGTTCCCCAGCGATGATTCTTTCCAAATTTGGAAGATCCCTCATGACGGACACTTCCAGTAACCATATAACGATCTTTATAGCTATAATTCGCCCGACCAAAGAAGGAGATAAGACGTTCACGAGGATATTTGTGGGACGACATAGCCGCCTTTCCGTCAGAAAGCCAGCTACCTGTTCCCATATCCCAAGCTCCTACTCCATCCACAGGGAAATCGTAGTTAGACATATCAAAATTTTCAGAATTGTTTTCCCAATAGCTATATCCGGCCACCGCACTGACTGTATGGTCATCTGCAAAAACACGCATGAAATTAATGGTAGGTTCAAAAGAAACATTGACTGTTTTACTATATCCGTGAAATCCCTTTCCTTTATAACTTCCATTCAAAGACGTTCTGTGTAATGCGGATACATAATGCGTCTGCTGATACTGGCGATCTTCCCAGCCGAGAGTGGCTTGTGCCGAAAATCCGGCAGGCAGATTGAGCTTTACCGTAGCATCCGCCTTGAGCCATTTATCAACATTATCCGTCTGCTTGAGCATAACTTCCGCTAATGGATTGTAATATTCACTACCACCAACCAATACATTATAGCCTGTTTCACTAGTACTATCATAAACATGTTCCGTTGGATTCATCTTCAATGCCATGTCGAAACAGGAACTACTGCTCCGCTGATCCCGATGTGCTTCACGATATTCTGTATGTAAGCCTATTTCCAGCAAGTCATTGAGAAGATTAAAGTTTGCATTGATACGCCCCGAATAGTCTTTACGATTATCGCCTATCGCAATACCTTTCTGATCCTGTGCCATAATAGTGGCATATATTCTGGCTGTATGTCTCCCTCCCGAAAGGGTGACAACATGGCGCTGGGAAAGTGCTCCCTCATTTAAAAGTTCACCGTACCAATCGGTAGACGCTCCCAAATCTGTTCCTACACCGAACCTCACGAAAGCATCGCGATCCAGGACCTGTGGTCTTCTGGAAACTTGTTCGGTGGACAGCTCGCCTGTATATGATAATGTGATAGGACCTTCTTTCGCTTTCTTGGTAGTCACGAGAATGACACCACCAGCTGCCCTTGTTCCGTAAATAGCACCTGCAGAGGCATCCTTCAAAACATCAATGGATTGAATATCTTCCTGACTGATAGAACGCAAATCACCACCAGGAATTCCGTCTATCACAATCAAAGGGGAAGAAGAAGCATTGATGGAAGCTACCCCACGAAGCTGGAAACTAGCAGAGGCATTCGGACTGGAAGTTTCGGAAACATTCATACCGGAGATTTTTCCTTTCAGAGCAGTCGCAATGGTAGAGCCTCCCAATCCAGTCACTAAATCTTTTGAAGATATGGAAGTAATGGAGCTGGTCACAGCACGTTTCTCCATTGTTCCATAACCGATAACGACTACTTCATCCAGCAACTGATGATCTTCTTTTAATACCAAAGACAAGCTTGTCCGATTTCCCACCTTTACTTCAAGAGACTGAAAACCGATATATGAAATCAGTAATACAGCATTTGACGCAACTGACAGGTTAAATTTTCCATCCAAATCAGACACTGTACCTTTCCCGGCCACTCCTTTCTCCTGAATACTGGCACCAATCACCGGATCTCCATTCGTATCTACAATCACTCCTTGTAT
Organism: Bacteroides sp. MSK.18.37; assembly: GCF_019129155.2. NCBI lineage: Bacteria > Pseudomonadati > Bacteroidota > Bacteroidia > Bacteroidales > Bacteroidaceae > Bacteroides > Bacteroides sp. MSK.18.37. The sequence goes on from NZ_JAHOIB020000001.1 coordinate 856,334, forward strand.
CTTTTTCGAAGTTGCTTCCGTTTGCTCTTGTTTTACCGGTACGGGAACCAGAACGATATACCCTTTTTCTATCTTGTAAGTAAACCCCGTTCCCGCGAGCAACTTATCCAAAACAATAGAGAGTTTTTGTTTCTTAAAATCAACACTCAATGTCCGATTCACATCTATTTTAGTCCGACTATAAGTAATGCTTAATTGAGTCTGACTTTCAATAGCATCAAAAGCTTTCAACAAAGTTATATTTTTTCCGGCAATAGTAATCAACTGATTCTGCCCATAGATAGTACCCAAAGGGACTATAAAGAATAAGGTTAACAATAAAATACGCAAATTACTGGTATGTTTTATAGTAAAATAAGAATTAAAATTCATACTTTTGTATATTAAATGAATACTACATTTAAGGTTCACTATTTCCTAAAATTTTAAATGATAACGGTATTTATTTCGGGTTGGACAAAAGGATCAGTTTTGTCCAACCTTTTTATGGATGGGTACCTCCTTTCTTACTCTTATTCGCCGGTGAAGCAGCTGTCAGTATCACAACCTTATTGTCTGTGACCTTGCTTTCCATACCTCCAACGGTCATTGTTACAATATGAATTGCTGCTTGAAGAGGTTCGCCCTTTCTAAGCTTAATGGTATATAAATCATTTGTGTATAAATGCGGTTCTGCCTTTATTTCTACATTATAATGTCGTCCCAATGTGTTCAGAATATCCTCCAGATGGCAATCGACAAAATTCAATTCACCACGTGTCCAACCGGAAGCCATCATCACATCTATTTTTCGTTTTTCATAATTCTTAGTCAGGTGATTGTATTCAAGTTGTTCACCGGGAGTAAGAATAAAACAGCTGTCTGGTGCCAGCAGGTTATTGATTTGCACTTTTCCATTTTCAAGAGTTGTAATCGTTTTCCTGTCTTCCGAATATGCCTGTATATTAAACTTCGTACCTAAAGCACGAACTGATAACAAAGATGTCTTGACAATAAACGGATGTTTCTTATCCTTATGGACATCAAAATTCGCCTCTCCGGAAAGATAAACAGTACGTGTATCGCCTCGAAAGCTTTTCGGGTAAATGATACTGCTCTCCGAATTGATCTGTACCTTTGTCCCATCCGGCAAAGTCAATTCTCCCCGTTCACCCATGGGAACAATATATTCTACCAATTTGCAAGAATCAGTATAATCATTTATATAATACCACGATAATAGCACTGAAAATAAGGGGATTAATATCATAGAAGCAATGCGAAGAAGTGGTTTGATTTCCCAATGCGGTTTTATTATCGGATTTGCAAGTCCCGCTTTACGCCGGACCTCATACCATGAACGCCGGGTGACCTCATCAGGTTCAGCGATGATATTCATCCACTCTTCCTGTATAGCTTCTTCTTTATCTTCTGCATCAGCAGGAGAAACCAGCCAACGCCAAAACTTCATCTGCAAGGAGTTTTGCAGGGGATGGCGAACAAAAAAATGTATTAGTTCTGATATGCTTTTCTTCTTCATGATTTTATCCGTTTATTAATAAGATGCACGAGATAGAATACACACACAGTCTAAAAGCTATTTTTTCTACTTTTTTTGAGAAAGGAGAATAAAAGAAGAGTTTTTGTCAATAGGAAGTGGTTTTATTTAGAAAAGATAAAAGTGCTTCAGCATCTTGCGGATATCAGCCAATGCTTGTGTGAGATGGTTTTCTACAGTCCGTTTGTTTATTACAAGCAGTTGCGCTATCTCATCATTGTTTTTGCCTTCTTTACGGCTCATCTCATAAATTCTTTTTCGTTGGGCGGGCATTTGCTCTACCGTATGCTGTATCAACAACAGTAATTCTTCGGCAAACATATTTTCTTCGATGTTTCCCGCACCCTCATTCTGCTGACGGGAAAGATTCTCCTGTTGCTTTTCTCCATATTCATTCACCAAAAGTATATGTCGTAAATGCTGATACACAGCATTCCGGGAAGTCCGATAAAGGTAGGCATTCAGATTTTCGATTTTTGCCATCTCCTCACGCTTCTGCCATAGTTTGAGGAGAATATCTTGTGCAAAATCCTCTGCCGTTATATCATCCTGAAGCAAACCGGATATAAAACGTTTCACTCTCGGGAAATAACGCATAAACAAAACCTCAAAAGCTTTCTCATCTCCTCGTGACAAAGCTCTCAACAGTATTTGCTCTTCTGTAAATTCCATTTGCAACTATGGTGTTTAAGTATTAGTTGCAGCAAATATAAGAATTTTCCTATTAGCAATGAAATTAGATATTCCTTATAGAAAAGTTTCAAGACAAATATAGCCGAGTTGTATTTCACACCCGGCTATATTTGTTGGGGAATACACCATTATTAATCAAGAAGAAACGACTAGCTATTTCCAAATAGACCGGAATTTATGACTGCAAAAGCCTGTATCAGTATCTTACATTGATTTAATGATTGTATATATGCTTTCGATTGACTGTTTCAATGTATCATAAATATAACTTATTCGTCCAATACTTCTTTTTTATACTTCAATAAAGCTTCAATAAAATAATAATCAGCATAAGTTTGTGGAACATCAACCTCTGATTTTCCCGGTAAACTACCAACGCTATGTTTTAACAAAAAACAATGATTGGTTCCACCTCTTGCTAAGTATTCTTCAGACGACAGTGTCCTCAATTGTTTCTGAGCAAAATTTATATATCTGTTTTTCTCCTTTTCAGATACATATTTACTCAAATCTATTAATCCTGAAGCCATAATAGCAGCAGCCGAAGCATCGCGATAATCATCCGGAATTGCAGAAGAATCAAAATCCCAATATGGTATACCATCTTGAGGCATAGCAGGATGATTCATTATAAAGTTTGCAATGTTTCTGGCCTGATTCAAATAATTATCATCTTTTGTATAACGATACATCATGCTATATCCATAGAGTGCCCATGCTTGTCCACGCGCCCATGAAGATTCATCACTAACCCCCTGAACAGTCTGCTTCTTCCGGGTACTCCCATCAGCAGGATCATAATCTACTAAATGATAACAACTGAAATTCTTCCTAAAATGATTATTCTTAGTGACATTGGCATGACTACATGCGATATGATATAATGAATCATTGTTGGTTTGTTCAGCCACCCATATCAAGAGTTCCAAGTTTAACATATTATCTATAATAACAGGAAATCTCCATTCCGGATCATCAAAATCCCAGCTTTGTATACACCCAATCACAGGATGAAAACGAGTAGCTAAAGATTTTGCTCCCTGAACTAATACTTCCTTATATTCCGGACAACGGGTAATACGATAACCATTACCATAACTGCAAAACAACTGGAATCCTACATCATGATCACTCGTCACATATTTAATGGAATCTAGCATTTCTGTATACTTTTCAGCCAAATGATAAATATCCTCATCACCGGAATACTCATACAAATACCAAAGAGTTCCAGGATAAAATCCACTACACCACCAATATTTATTAGATGTTTTTAGTCTACCATCCTCACTTATGGACCGAGGAAATTGCCCCTCTGGAAGTAATTGAGCCATACCTTTGTATTGTTCTACAGCAACAGGCATAACTCTGTCTATCAATTGTTTCATAGACTCTTCTTCCTGACGTTTCTGACAGCTTCCCGCAATCAGAAAAAATAATAAAATAATCAACAAGTGTTTCATGATACTATTGTTTGGGTTCTAAATGTACTTTCAGCACTACATCTTTCTTTGGAATACTTATCTGATATATAATGGCAGTAGCAGCAGGCGTTATCGCATTTTCCCCCAAACTAGTATTAGCATTAATCGTAGTACTTTTCGCTTCGGGATTTAGTCCGACATACTCCACCCAAACACGCAATTGTTTAGTATCCTGTGTCAGTAGAAACTCTTTCTTGTCTTTATCCATTGTAACAGCTGCATTTGTAATCATCCGCCATTGTGCAGAAGCTGACCCTTCATCAGCTCTTAAAGTATCCACAATTGTCAGACTCCGATCATCAGACAAATAAATTCTACGTTTGAACTTATTTAATGAAAACTTACTACCGCTCACAGCATTATAGCTATAAGTGTCTTTTAAATCCAATTCAGCTCCCCGCTGACCTTTTTCATCAAATGTCTCTGTAAAGACAGCAGCACCATCCACTTTTTGAGGACTATTATTTATAAAGAAAGTACTATGGCTCGTAGTTGCATAACGCCCCAATCTCCAACGATTCGAATTTTGAGTCATCGTCCAGAAATCTTTTGTTTTAGCCTCTACACTCTCATAATTGGCATTCCCAAGATCAACACTCCATCGCACACCATTTACTTCGTATACAAAAGAACCTATATCCATGTGCCCATGACTAGTATCCGGTTTCCCTCCTTTTACACCAAAAAAAGCTGCATTATTGTCCCCCCAAGCCGAACGAGTCAAATATACGGGAGTCAGACCGACACCAAAATAAGTTTTTTTAACAGGGATAGGGATAGAAGATATATCCAAATCCTTTGTATATACCAAGACAGAAGGAAGCAATCGATTGGTTTCCAGATTATTTTTAATATGTTCCATTTCCCAATAAAGCAAAGAAGGATCCTGTTTTTTAGCGGCAAAATAAAACATAGCCGTACTGGTACTCACCTTTTCCGAACAGTCTGAATAATTAAAACACTTCCTGGAAGGTCCTACCATATGGAAATAATATTCTGCTGATTTCTCAAAAGCGTTCGCATCTGCAAAAGTCGTCATACCGACAGTTTCTAATGCACAATTAAGCATAGCCTGAAAACTTGTTCCATAATCCCAATACATGAAACCTTCTCCATAGGTGCCGTCAGGTTTGTAAGCCTCCAAAGCACGAGGAATAGTCGCATAACATTTATCTATAATCTTTTGGGCTTTTTCAGGAGCTTTATCGTAAATAGCCAGTGCCCCAAATACCAATCCGGCATTACATACTTGATTCCAATTACCAGATCCATTGTAAAAATTATCATACTCTTTATCCAAAGCCGTATCAAAAGCTTTTTCTTCAATACTCTTTTCAACAAGTAACCGAGTCTCTTCCGGCAAATATTGGTAAAGCCAATCATAAGCGATAGCTACGCCCATTGTCATCTCACCTACATCCAAATAATGCGACGGATGCCAGTCCTTGAATGCACATACTGCATTCAGTTCTGAAATAGCTCTATTCAGATAAAGATCCATCTTACTCATCCTATAAGCATAAGACAAAGAATAAAGATTCTGCAATACCTGGCGAGATACATAAAGTAAACGTGTACCCGTCAATACATATTCAGAAGGAGGAGTATTTACACATTTATTAGCTTGAATAAAAACTTTCTCACTCACTCTTTTCAATTCGAGTGAATTTTGTAGATTTTGTTTTATCTTTTCCTCTTCCCCCTCTTTTAGCAACAAACACGGATGGGGCATTTCTTCCCGATTTGGGAAATCAGAGGTTATAGACTTTACCTCCTCATCCGAACAAGCAAAACAATTGATCGCCAAACAAAACAGTAAAATAATTATATTATTTAAATGCATGATTATCTTCATTTTATTAATTAAATTTCATATTATTCATTCTTTAATAAAGCCATCCCGGAGTAGGAACAAGATTCGGATTACGCTGCACCTCTGCCATGGGAACCGGCCAAGGCCACAGATAATCATTCCAATACCACATACCATGACCAACAGTTCCCCACATATTTTTGAAACTGTTGGATTCTTTTCCTTGAAACTTCGTCTCTTTATAAGTTCCCCACCGCACTTCGTCGAGAAAGTTTATGCCTTCAGCACACAACTCAACCCGACGTTCGTACTGAATACGCTTGCGCATATCTTCTTTCCCCATTACTGCATTGTAACCACTACCACCATTAGTAAGTAACGGCATATGAGCACGTTCACGAATTCTATTCACTACACTGATTGCATCCCCTAAACGTCCGTCTTCATTTAACGCCTCCGCATATAATAACCAGATATTCGTATAACGAATCAAAGGCCAATCTTCATCACAAATGATACGGTTAAGGTTACTGTCATCCGTCACCACAAACTTTCGATAAGTGTAATTACAATAGTAACGTGCATCAGGCCAGTGGTCACCAGCAGCATCTCCATTTCCAGCAATCAGAAAAGGCCAACGAACTGTTTTAGCAGATTGTTTACCTCCTGTATTAGCATAACAAAGTGTAGTGGTAGAAGGAGCAAAAATAGTCTGCATCAAGCGTGGATCACGGGTAGAGTATGCCGTAAGAATTCTAGCTTCATTCCCCTCATTCAAATAATATTTATCCCAAATGGCTTGCGACACTCGTCCGATAATGGATTTTTTCGCATTTTGGAAATCAGTATTCATATTTGTATTCATTCCATCTCGGACAAAAAATATCTCCCTTTGCGCAGGCGTCAATTTATCCCAATCGGGGAAAATATCAGTCCATTTGAAAGGAGAGCCATCGGCATTCTGATAGGAATCCACAAAATCAGCATTCGGCTGTATAAAAGTCACTGACTGTAAGGTAGAACGGCAACCAAATATAGCCTGTATACAATCACTATATCCTACAACTGCATCAAACTGAATAGGGAATATCATTTCTTTATCACGTTCATTTTCTTTCTTAAAGAAATCTATATATTCTCCTTCCCATAATCCATAACCACATTTTCCTACCTGCTCAAAATCCGCTATCGCCTTCTTGTAATCTTTTTTCCAAATATACACAATACCACGTAATGCATAAGCCGATCCCTTAGAAGGACGCCCATAGTTTTCTTTTAATGTATTATTGGGCAAATTTTCTTCTGCAATGCAATCATCCAAGTCATCTAATACAGCCTGCCACACTTCATCCACTGTGTTTTGTGTTTTCGTACATTCAGTTGTCACAAACGGTTCTAGATATATTGGTACTCCCTGAAAGAGAGCATTTAACCAATAGTAAAAATAAGCACGCAAAAATTTACATTCTGCCACCAAGCGCTTATATTTAGCCTCCGACATAGTTGCTTTGTGTAAATTAGCTATTGCATCATTACATCGATAAATGCCTTCATAAGCAGCTTTCCATTCGTTAGCAAAGAATTCATCACTTGCCGATGGAGACATATTTTTCAGATAGGGTTCATGCTGTGCATTACTTGTAAACGAGACAGCTTCAACCCTAAAACGTCCTATAGCTTCTATCTTTCCCGGAACAGTGGTAACCGCCGAATTAGGGTAGAAAACCTTATAGATACCCGCAACTCCTGCATCTGCCAAATCCTCTGTAGTCCACATTTGTGCACTACCTATGGCTGCCGTAGATTTTGTATCCAAATCAATACATGAGATTGCACACACACACAACAATGATATAAATATAATTTGTTTCATATATAGCTATTAAAAAGTTAATTGTAAACCAAACGCACATTGTTTCATCAAAGGATAGGTAATGCTAGTCCCAATTTCCGGATCCATTCCGGGAAATTTCGTCCATGTCTTTAGATTATCTGCACTGGCATACAGACGTACCTTTTCAATCTTAACCTTCCTTGTGATATACTGTGGCAAAGTATATCCAATCTGTATATTTTTCAACTTTAGATAATTACCACTGTATTCCCAAAAGTCACTGGATACTCCATTTTTATTACCCAAACGAGGATAAGTTGCAGTAAGATTGGTTTTGGGACTTGTCGGCTTTTCCGGATCGTAAAAATAGTGATCATCAGCAATAAACTGATAAGAGTTATAGCCTGTAGTAAAAGCAGGTTGTGTGACCCAAATCAAATGGAAGCCGGCAGCTCCAGATAATAAAGCAGAGAAATCGAAATTTTTATATGACAAGGAAAGATTAAAGCCAAAATAATATTTGGGCATATTAGAATGTCCCGAAAAATCTTGATCGTTAGAATCACCATAATTACCATCACCATTTGTATCCTGATAGATCAAGTCACCATACCACAACTGGTTCTTAGCGACTTGCGTATTTCCAGCAAACTTATATCCGGATTCCATCATCATCTTTACCCACGCCATATCCTGCTCTGTGCGTATAACACCATCCTTCGGACCGGCATTAAGGTCTAAAATGCCACTGCCATCATAATTTCCGTTACCACGGTATACTTTATATATGTAAGTTTCACCTAACATATACCCTTCAGCAATTCTACCACCAAACCCATTTTCTGAAACTTCTGCAAAGTTATTTACATATTGTCCATCTTCTCCCCAATACTTTTGCAATGCACCTTTGTATTTCTCAACTCTATTCTTATTGTAAGAAAAGTTTCCTCCCAAACTATAACAGAAATCATGTATATGACTATTCCACTTTATTGATACTTCCAATCCTTTATTATTTACTTCCGCTATATTCTCAGTAGCTGCTGTTTTAAAGCCCATCGTCATATAAATGGAAGGAGTAAACAAAATACCTGTCGTATTTTTATTATAATACTCCACCTCACCGGTCAATCGGTTGTCAAAGAAACCAAAGTCTAATCCTACATTCAAAGCTTTGGTAGACTCCCATTCAAGATAGTTGTTTCCTATTTTTGAAACCGCTAACCCCATGGTTTGTTTACCGTCAATTACAACAGGTGCTGTACCATAAGTACCCTGCCATGCATAATCTGAAGTTCGATTATTTCCAGACTTTCCATATGAGAGCCTTAATTTTAAATTTGACAAATAATCTTTTGTTCCGGCCATAAAATATTCTTCCGAGAGACGCCATCCAAGAGAGAAAGAAGGAAATGCTCCCCAACGTGAATCAGGAGAAAAACGGGAAGAACCATCATAACGAACATTCGCTTCGAACAAATATTTTCCTCGATAAGCATAATTGAGACGTCCAAAATATGATTGCATACGCCAGTTAGTAGCCGAACCATTTATTGAATTCATTTTTGTTGCAGAATTCATATAAATCAAATACCATGAACTCATCCCCTCTTTGGTTGCATCAAAAGAATCCGAATCATAAAGGGAGCCAGAATAACCTGCTAAAAGGGCAAGATCATGATACTTCCACAAAGTTGTATTATAACGAATGAGCAAATCCATATTCACCCGTTTCGACTTCAATGCATAATTATAAATCGTCGCACGATTCAAAGAAGCCTCTTCACGTACCTCATCTTTTACATAATCCCATCTCACTCCAGAAGAACTTCCCCATTTATGCACGTCCTGACGATAAATCTGGTAATTATATCTACCTTCTACTTGCAGTCCTTTCAAAACATCAGCAATAAAATAGCCAGATAATGTTGCATTGAATCTTTCATCCTTACCACGACGGTCAAGATAAGTTAACACATTGTTTGCAGTTGTCGACTCTTCCGCTGATGCCGGTATACCATATTTACCAGGTTCTCCCGGATAAATACCTGGAACACTTATCGTTAAATATTGAAAAGCACCAGCAACACCGGCAACACCTACATTTTCTTTATTACCATACACATTGGCTCCTACAGTAAGCCAATTTCCGACTTTACCTTCCACACGAGACTGTATTGTCACTTTTTTCTGCCCGGAATTAATCCCCCAATGATTCATAATTCCAGGATTATCTAAAAATCCCAATGCAAGCGAATAGTTCATCTTATCAGAAGAGCCTGCCATCGAAATATGATGACTTTGTGAAAGTCCGGTATCAAATAACACATCAAACCATTCCGTATTAGGATAAGCTATGTAATTAGGAACTCCGTAATCATTTAATCCCATCGGATCTTGTTTAGCTGCTCTCCATAAATCAATATTAGGTTGAGAATAAATAGGTACATTACCAATGTTAGTTGCAGTCTCGTTTACCAAATCCATATAATCAGCATAATCAGACACCAACTTCAATTTATTAATAGCTTTCTGAACAGAAACGTAACCATTATAATTAAAGCGTGGTTTACCAGAACCTTTTTTTGTCGTAATAAGTATAACACCATTAGCCCCCTGTGAGCCGTAAATAGCGGTAGAAGAAGCATCTTTCAATATACTGATACTTTCAATATCATTGGGATTAACAGCATCCATATCCCACTCTACTCCATCCACTAATACTAACGGATTACTATTATTCAGAGTACCCGTACCACGAATACGAATGGTAGCCCCTGTTCCAGGCTGACCACTGGACTGCGTCACACCTACACCTGCACTCAATCCATTCAATACTGCAGAAACGCTAGCAATAGGACGGCTATTCATCTGATCATCCAACTTAATATACGCTACCGACCCTGTCAGATTTACTTTTTTCTGCGCACCATAACCGATAACAACTACTTCATCCAACGTTTTAGTATCTTCCTCCAAAACAATAGCGATCTGTTTACCCACAGAAACACGTGCTATTTGCGTCTGATAACCAAGATAAGAAATTTGCAATCGTGCTTTAGATGAAGAAACGGAGAGTTTGAAAAAACCATTCATGTCTGTTATTGTACCGTTTTCTAGCACATCTTTCTCCGACACACTAGCACCAATAATCGGATCACCTTGTACATCTAATACAGTACCAGACACAATCACTTTCTTGTCTTGTTGTGGTAACTGTGCCTTAACAGATAGTATAATCTTTTTGTCCAGCACTGAATATATTACATTCGTACCGGCAAATACTTCCTTAAGCACACTAAAAATATTACTTTTATCAGCGGAAATTGATACGCGACGATTCAAATCGACATGTTTATTATTGAAAAAGAAGTCAAAATCTGACTGCGCTTCAATCTCTTTCAAAACGTCCTCCACCCGCTGATTACGTACATCAATACTGATTAAAGCCTTTTGAGCGTAACTATCGGCTGCATAGGTCAGCCCAATAGAACATACTAAGAACAAAACCAATAGTCTCATAGATAATGGGATTTTTTTTGAGGTTAGCCAAAGTGACTTTACCACCCATAAAAATTGGATGCTAAAATAATTTTGCATAATTTTGTAATGACTTAAAGTTAATAAAAAGTTTATCTAAGCTTGTCGCCAAACAAGCATCAAAAAGATTTACCGATTTCCATACGGGAAGATACGCCAATATCCTCCCGTATGTTTTTGTTTAAGGGGGTCTGCCGTTCATTGCATTTTTGTTTTAAGGTTAATCAATCAATATATTTCTATTTTACTCTTTTCATCTTTTATATCCGGCGAATCAAGATAACGCCAACGGATTTGAGAAGAAAGCTGGAAATATTCCAAAATACGTTCAAGGCGTTGATTAGTAAACGTACCAGTAAATGAGTCTCCTTTCAAACGGTCGTTTTTAATAATGAATTCCACATTATACCGCTTCTCCAACATTCGCAATCCCTCTTCGAGAGGAGTATTTCTAAATATAATCTTTCCCTCTTTCCAAGCTATTTCCGACTCACCGGAGGTGGCATAAAGCTGCACTTTACTGTCTCTTGTATCATAGACCAGTTTTTGTCCGGGATCCATCAGTACCTTTTTCGAGACATTGTCAGATGAATAAATAAAACCTATTTTTCCTTCAACCAATGTTGCTGCAATCCGGTCTTCTTTTTCATAAGCCTCTACATTAAAATGAGTTCCCAGTACTTCGATCTGTGATTGGTGGGAAGTAGAAACTATAAACTTCTTTTCCGGGTTCTTGGCTACTTCAAAATAAGCCTCTCCCTGCAATGTTACATTTCTCGTGTCGCTATCGAAGCGTGAGGGATAACTTAAGGTAGATTCGGAATTCAGGAAAACCAATGTGCCATCGGGCAATGTCAGAGAAGTCATCATTCCGGGATTTGTTTTCACTTCCATCATTTGTGCCAATTCCTGTTCGCTTCCTCCCCAATGTTGTACCATCAGAGTAACGAGAAGTGGAATGAACAGCACTGCTGCCGCACGTTGCGCCCATTCCCACCATGTCGTTTTCCTTTGTCTGTTACCTGTCATTCTACTTTTCACCTTTGTCAATGCTTTCTCTGTGTCGACTTTCGTCATGATGTGAACGGTATCTGTAGCAAGATAAAGAGCATGTATCTGTTTGGCCATCCGCCGGTTTTCTTCCGACTCATCCATCCACATCTCAACCTGCAGACGCTCTTCTTCCGTTGCCAGTCCCTCACAATAACGGGGAAGCAATTCTTCTATTGTATTTTTATCAGTCTTATCCATATTCGTATTTTATTGCCTTTTACTATAAGACAAGAGAGACTTGTGGAATTCCTAAACCAAATCTCATTTTTTTTCAGAAAATCTTTGTTTTCTTATAAAAAAGCTATATTTGCAGTGAAATATCAAACTAATACATGAAAGAAGTTCACCTGTCAGAAAGCAATTTCCTATTATCTGCTATACAGCGAGGCGACCAAAAAGCATTTGATGCACTGTTTCGGAGGTATTATCCGGCACTGTGTGCCTACGGCCATCGCTTCGTCGATCTGGAAGATGCGGAAGAAATTGTGCAGGATTCTCTTTTATGGATTTGGGAGAACAGAGAAAATTTGTTTATCGAAACCTCGCTTAGTTCGTACCTCTTTAAAATGATATACCGCAAAGCTCTGAACAAGCTTGCACATATTGACGCCACTCAACGTGCCGACACTCGATTTTATGAAGAAATGCAGGAGATGCTACAAGATACGGATCTTTATCAAGTCGAAGAGTTGACACAACGCATCAAGGATGCCATTGCCACATTGCCGGAAAGTTACCGGGAAGCTTTCGTGATGCATCGGTTCCGGGATATGAGTTATAAAGAAATAGCGGAAATTCTGGGAGTATCTCCCAAAACTGTAGATTACCGCATTCAGCAGGCATTAAAGCAACTACGCGTAGATTTAAAGGATTATCTGCCTTTATTGCTACCAATTCTATTTCCTTAAAATAAACCAGCTATCTATTTTCTTATCTATTACGTTCTATTTACTAAAGTACTAATAGATAACTTCCGTTGTATTAGGGATAAACTTACATTCCCCTACTGCCAAACTTCTTTTTGGCTAAGAGAAATCTATAATTGCAAGCTTCATTTATAAAAACGGAAGTTCTGATTATATAATTGCAAGTTTCGTTTATACAATCAGAACTTGCGTTTATAGTTTCTTCTTAGTCAAAGACAACTTATCCAATAAGGGAAAGGAAGTTTGCAATAAGAGCATAGCAACTTATCTACTGATAGATTGGAGAGAAATAAAGCATTAATTCTGCCGATAAGGTAAGGTAAACCAGAAAGTAGATCCTTTGTTTTCTTTCGACTCCACTCCTATTTTCCCTCCCAAGCGGTCTACAATCGTATGGCAGATAGAAAGTCCCAGTCCGGTACCTTGCACAAAGGAATTGTACTTCACAAACCGTTCAAAGACATGGATACACTGTTCAGAAGACATTCCACAGCCAGTATCCGACACATAAAAATAAATCGTTTCGGAGTCTAGCAGACGATACCCCATACGAATGGTACCCACTTCTGTAAATTTGATGGCATTAACAATGAAATTGGCAAGTAGCTGAATCAAACGGTTCTTATCCGTATATAATGTACATTCGGGCAGTCTCTCCACAAATGTGAAAGTCACATTATTGTGTCGCAGACGTAACTGCATACTCTGCTCGATTTCTTCAAGCGTCTGATTCACATCAATCAAGGCAGGATAGAAATCGAATGTACCGGCTTCAATCTTCGACAAATCCAGAATATCATTAATCAACTGGAGCAACAAATCCGTATTTGTTTCAATGAGGTCTGCATATTCGGACATTTCTTCACGGTTTTCGACATGAGGAAGCATATTGGAGAATCCTACAATAGCATTCAAGGGCGTACGTATCTCATGACTCATATTAGCCAGGAATGCGGATTTCAATTGATTGGCCTGTTCCGCTTTTTCCATTGCTTCATGCAGACGACTATATGCTTTCCGAAGAATGCTGATATAATATATGATAGCAACAATCAGAATTAACAGGAAGATGGAACAGACAATAATTTCAACAGAATACTGCTGAAAAAAAGTCTTGGGCTCATTGACATAAACAGCATCGGCCGGGTAACGGTATGACGGTATATTATGAGCTTTCAATACCGGATAACAAAGATAGGCACTTCCTTTCCCTCCCACTCCACCGGGAATATTCCGGGCCTGTTCACCCTTCAATATCCGATCAAGAATCTCCAGCAGAGAATCGCTGAAAGATTCTGCCGAGACATAGTATCCACCCGCAAAAGTATTGTTCGATAAATCTTCGTGAGAAAGCAGGAACAGAGGCGAAGGAGTAAAATTAGTGATAATCTCCTGAATGTGATCGAAGAGATAGTTGTTATCATTCTCGTTATGCGACTCAAACCATGAATAATAGATAATCCCCGTATTGGATTTATAGCTGCGCAACGTATCGAGTAGCATTTCCGTGGATAATTGAGTGGTGGAAAGAAGCTCCAGACGCAAATCAGGAAAGTTTTCCTCTACGGCTTCTTTCACATCTCGGCGGGTTTCTTCACTGATATACCGATCGTCTGAAATAAAAGCCAGACGTTCCATGTCAGGTATCAGTTTATAAATTAAATCTACGGTCTCCTTGACGTAATAATGCTGCTTCAAGGAAGTGATATTATATTCCCGTCTCCATTCTTCCGCAGAAACACTGTTACTTTCTGTGAGTGGAGCATGAGACAGCAGGATATCCAGAGAAGCAGGCAGACGATCGCGGGCATTTGTCACAACTACCGGGACATCTTCCCATACATCATCAAATAATTCGCGGCAAACAATCCATCCCGGATCTCCAATCATCACGATAGCAGTGGGAGGCTCCGGATACTTCTGACGCAAATGGGTGACTACGGCATTCGCCTCCATCTCATTCACCAGAGCAGGTACGGAAAGCGATTCCGCCTTCACAGAAACTCCTTGTTTCTGAAGAGCATCATGAAGACACCAATAAAAGTTTTTAGCCCAAGGCAGATTGAAATTAATCGAGTTTAAAACCAGTACTTCTTTATTTGTATTTTCGGTTCGGGCTGACGCAGGTGATAAGAATCCTTCAATAAAAAGGAATAATCCAAGGAGGAATGGAATGATCCGTAACGATTGTTTCATTTGTGGTATTCTATAAATAGCGGAAGCAAAGATAGTATTAATTTCTTTAGTGCAAAAAAAAGGCATCCCAAAACGAATTGAGATGCCCTTTATTATATAAAATTAAGTATCAAAGGATTATGATTTCTTCAAAGCCGCAATACTTTCTTTCAAAGAATTAATGATGCTCTCTGCATCGGCTTGCTTCTTACGTTCCAGTTCAAGAACGGCAGCCGGAGCATTATTGACGAATTTCTCGTTGCTAAGTTTCTTCATCACTCCCTGCAAGAATCCTTCTTTATGCTTCAATTCGGCTTCCATACGGGCGATTTCGGCTTCCACGTCAATCATATTACCCAATGGCACGGCAAATTCGGTCGTTCCTATCATGAAAGAAGAAGCACCTTCTGATTTGCTTTCTACCACTGTTACGGAAGACAGGTTACACATCTTGATAATCACCGGATTCAATTTCTCTACCGGATGAGTGCCTACAACCTGCAATTCGAGTTCTTCTTTCAGAGCAATGTTTTTCTGCAAACGGATGCTACGGACATTACTGATGATTTCCTTAGCTACTTCAAACTCTGCCAGGAATTGTTCATTTGCTCCGACCGGTTCAAACAGTTGAGTAACCATCAAACTTTCACCCGGTTCACGCTCACGCAGTTGTTGCCACAATTCTTCTGTGATAAATGGCATAAAAGGATGCAGCAATTCAAGCAGACGCTCGAAAGAGCTAAGAACCATACTATAAATAAAGCCATTAACAGGCTGTCCATAAGCAGGTTTCACGATTTCCAACAGCCAAGAAGAGAATTCATCCCAGAACAGTTTGTAAACCAGCATCAACGCTTCGCTCAAACGATATTTGGAGAAGAGATCGGCCACTTCAACAGCTGCCGCATCCAGTCTTTGGTCAAACCACTGAACTGCCAGATGTGCATCGGTAGGGATCTCAATAGTACCTTTGGCATTTGTCCAGCCCTTAATCAGACGGAAAGCATTCCATATCTTGTTGCAGAAGTTACGTCCCTGTTCGCAAAGTGCGTCATCGAAAAGAATATCGTTTCCGGCAGGAGCAGAAAGCATCATACCCATACGTACTCCATCGGCTCCGTATTTCTCGATCAACTCCAACGGGTCGGGAGAATTACCGAGTGACTTGGACATTTTACGTCCCAGTTTATCACGAACGATCCCTGTGAAGTAAACGTTCTTAAACGGCATCTGTCCTTCGTACTCGTAGCCTGCCATAATCATACGGGCTACCCAGAAGAAGATAATATCCGGTCCTGTCACAAGGTCGCTGGTCGGATAGTAATAGTTGATTTCTTCGTTACCCGGATTGTTGATTCCGTCGAACAAAGAGATAGGCCACAACCAGGAAGAGAACCAGGTATCCAGACAATCTTCGTCCTGACGGAGATCTTCGATTGTCAAGGCGGCATTGCCGGTTTTCTCTTTCGCTTTTGCCAATGCTTCTTCTGCTGTAGCAGCTACCACATAACCGCCCTCCGGGAGGAAGTAAGCAGGAATGCGATGTCCCCACCACAACTGACGACTGATACACCAGTCTTTGATGTTCTCCATCCAGTGACGGTAGGTATTCTTGTATTTTGCAGGATAGAACTTCAGTTCATCGTTCATTACCGGAGGCAATGCCATGTCTGCAAAATGCTGCATCTTGAGGAACCATTGCATAGATAGTTTCGGTTCGATCACTACGTTGGTACGTTCCGAGTAACCTACCTTATTTGTATAGGCTTCTGTCTTGTCCAGCAGTCCGGCAGCTTCGAGGTCTTTCTCTATCTGTATACGAACATCGAAACGATCCATGCCGATATACATACCGGCAGCTTCGCTCAATGTACCGTTATCGTTGAAGATATCAATGCTAGGCAGGTTGTACTTTTCACCCAGCATATAGTCGTTTACGTCATGAGCAGGAGTCACTTTCAGGCAACCTGTACCAAATTCGATGTCTACATAATCATCTTCAATCACAGGGATGGCGCGGTTTACCAGCGGAACGATCACTTTCTTACCTTTCAGCCATTCGTTTTTCGGGTCGTTCGGGTTGATACACATCGCTGTGTCACCCATGATTGTTTCAGGGCGGGTAGTTGCCACTACGGCATAGCGTCCTTCCGGATCACCTTCTACTTTATAGCGGAGGTAATATAGTTTTCCGTGCTCTTCTTTGTAGATCACTTCCTCGTCAGAAAGAGCGGTCAATGCCTTCGGGTCCCAGTTTACCATACGGACACCACGGTAGATCAATCCTTTATTGAACAGGTCTACGAAAACTTTCAGTACACTTTCACTGCGTTTCTCGTCCATAGTGAAAGCAGTACGATTCCAGTCGCAGGATGCACCGAGTTTACGAAGTTGTTTCAGGATGATACCTCCGTGTTCGTCTGTCCAATCCCAAGCATGTTTCAGGAATTCGTCACGAGTCAGGTCGGTTTTCTTGATGCCTTGAGCAGCAAGTTTGTTTACTACTTTAGCTTCAGTAGCAATAGAAGCATGGTCAGTTCCCGGTACCCAGCAGGCATTCTTGCCTTCCATACGGGCACGACGAACTAAAATATCCTGAATGGTATTATTAAGCATGTGTCCCATGTGCAACACACCGGTGACGTTCGGGGGCGGAATGACGATGGTGTAAGGTTCACGGCCATCGGGTTTCGAACTGAATAAATGATGGTCCAGCCAATACTGGTACCATTTTCCCTCCACGTCAGCGGGATTGTACTTACTTGCTAATTCCATATTGTTTTATGTATATATGATAATGTATATTCTAAAATAACGGGTGCAAAATTAATAATTTAAATTCAAATCTTACCACCCTCGGGGTGTTTCTGTGCACGGAAAGAGAATTTATACCCCTCATAAAGAGCGAATCCGTAGAATAAAGCAGTCATTGACATCACATTTTCCAGCATAATAGAGAATATTTCTCCATAGTCTACGCTTACCAGAACGTCAAAATAAGACATTTTATAATCTTGGGAAATATATCCGATAATGGAAAAGAAATCACCCAGGACACAACTAATCAGGGATAATGCCGCACCGATAATTCCGAAAATGGGACGTATTCCTTTCCCTTTCCGCATGGCAAAGCCAACCATAAACCCGATAGCAATGGGCATAAATCCAATCTGACGACCCGTAGAAACAGATATCAGTCCCCATGCCACCGCACCCACAATACAGGCAGCGACTGCGTACAGTACTCCTTTGGAGAGATTCTCTTCGGCAAGCATTTCTTCTTCTGTCATAGATACCGGGAAGTCTTCCGGCTTGGGAGGGGCTAATCTTTCCAGCTCTTCATCTTTCTCAAAACTTTCACATTCTTCTTCAAAAGCAGGAAGTTCTCTGGTACGCTTACAAACAAGACCTTTACCATTCACGAAATCACGTGATACGCAATTCCGGCAATACTTTTCAATTTCTTCTGATGTAGCCATCTCTTATCCGGTTTATGTTGAATGACTTTCCCTATTATACAAGTTATAAAGCCATTGTTAACAGATTTTTTGCAAATATAGAGGTATTTTTTCGCGCGACGTCTATTTAATGCATATTTTTGTTGACTGATATTAGACAAATGATGAAAAAGAAGCCAAATGTAAGATATTTAGCCTTAGGAGCAATCTTAATCCTAGTGTGGCTAACGCAATGGATTCCTGCTCTGGCAACAATCTATTCGCAAACAATCTATCCTTTTATCTCTTACGTTTTGTCGTTTTTTTCCAATTTATTTCCTTTTGCGATAGGAGACTTATTTATCTTCCTTAGTATTGCGGGCGTGATTATTTATCCAATTTATGCCCGTCTCCGTAAAAAGTTGCCTTGGAAGAAAATTTTATTGCGCGACGGCGAATATCTGTTGTGGATTTATGTATGGTTCTATCTGGCTTGGGGACTGAATTATTCTCAAAAGAACTTTTACCAACGAACCGAAATCCCGTATACAGCCTACACTCCCGAAAATTTTCAGGAGTTCGTTGACGACTATATCACCCAATTAAATCGTTCGTACACCCCTGTAAATAGTATCAACCAGGATTTGATACGGGAAGAAACCGTACGAATCTATAATCAGTTAAGTGATAGCTTGGGCGTGCACCGACCTCCGCACGATCATCCGAGAGTAAAGACCATGTTGTTTACTCCGTTCATTTCCATGGTAGGAGTAACCGGTAGCATGGGGCCTTTCTTCTGCGAATTCACCCTTAACGGAGATTTGCTTCCCGCTAACTACCCCGCCACTTATGCTCATGAACTAGCCCACTTGTTAGGTATCACCAGCGAAGCGGAAGCCAATTTCTATGCCTATCAGGTTTGTACCCGTTCACAGGCAATGGGTATCCGTTTCTCCGGATATTTCTCTGTACTGGGGCATGTACTGGGGAATGCAAAAAGATTACTTTCAGAAGAAGAATATGCAAAACTCTTTCAACGCATCCGACCGGAAATTATTGAATTAGCCAAGAATAATCAAGCCTATTGGGCTGCCAAGTATAGCCCGGTAGTGGGAGCCGTACAGGATTGGATATACGATCTTTACCTGAAAGGAAACAAGATAGAAAGTGGCCGCCAGAACTACTCGGAAGTAGTAGGGTTATTGATTTCTTACCAGGAATGGAAAAAATGAATTAAATAGATAGATTTATGTCACATACCAGACAAGAACAGATGGAAGCCTTTGGACGCTTCCTGGACATTCTCGACGAACTGCGTGTTAAATGTCCCTGGGACCGTAAACAGACGAATGAAAGTCTGCGTCCCAACACCATAGAAGAGACTTACGAACTTTGCGATGCCCTGATGAGGGATGACAAGAAAGAAATCTGCAAAGAGTTGGGAGACGTATTATTGCACGTCGCTTTCTATGCTAAGATAGGCTCGGAAACAGGAGATTTTGACATCAAAGATGTTTGCGACAAGCTGTGCGATAAGCTGATTTTCCGCCATCCGCATGTCTTCGGAGAGGTGAAAGCAGAGACAGCCGGACAAGTTTCCGAGAACTGGGAACAGTTGAAACTTAAAGAGAAAGATGGAAATAAGAGTGTATTAAGCGGTGTGCCCGCTGCCCTGCCCTCGCTTATCAAGGCTTACCGTATTCAGGACAAAGCCCGCAATGTAGGTTTCGACTGGGAAGAACGGGAACAGGTTTGGGATAAAGTGAAAGAAGAAATAGGTGAGTTTCAGGAGGAAGTGGCCAACATGGATAAAGAGAAAGCGGAAGCTGAATTCGGCGACGTAATGTTCAGCCTCATCAATGCGGCACGCCTTTATAAAATCAATCCCGATAATGCACTGGAACTTACCAACCAGAAGTTTATCCGCCGCTTCAATTATCTGGAAGAGCACACCATCAAGGAAGGAAAAAGTCTGAAAGATATGTCTCTCGAAGAGATGGATGCCATTTGGAATGAAGCAAAGAAAAAAGGACTGTAACTTCCTTACCGGCATAAAAAAACAGAGGCTCTATCCCCACCGGACAGAGCCTCCATTTTACTCAAACAGAGCGTCTGTTCATACGAATCAGACGCTCTGTTTTTCTTTATTTCTTCTTTGAATCGTCTCCCTTGTCTTTGCTACGATTCATACCTTTTATCATTTCGCGGTGAAAACGCATCTCTGCACGTTGCACGAGAAAAATCTTCTTGCTTGAAAGAATCTTTTTAAACTTACCCAAATAAG
Organism: Bacteroides sp. MSK.18.37; assembly: GCF_019129155.2. NCBI lineage: Bacteria > Pseudomonadati > Bacteroidota > Bacteroidia > Bacteroidales > Bacteroidaceae > Bacteroides > Bacteroides sp. MSK.18.37. Next base: position 877,110 of record NZ_JAHOIB020000001.1, read on the forward strand.
TTTTATCAAGCTGGTCGGCAGCAATACGGTTGTTGGCCACTTTCTCGTTGATTTCTGCATATTGAGCTTCCGTCGTTTTATCATCCTTGCCTTTGCGCATCAAATCCCATGACTCATCATTCAGTTTCTTCTTTTTATCCTGGAGTTCAAAATAAACGGGAAAGAACTTGGCTGCTTCTTCTTTATTCAATCCAGCCTGTTCGATAATGAAAGCTTTTTGTTTTGCCCTGAACTCCTCCCGGGATAAATGCTGATCACATCCATCAGCAGCCCAAAGAACAGGCATAAAGCCACATAACAAAACGACCAATGCGATAAGTTTTCTCATTTTCTGTATTCAATCAGTTTTTATAAATCATTCTACACTTGCGTCACTCAAATAAACATATAACGAATAATCATCCAGCATGGCACGATCCACTGCTACATCAATCATTTCGTCAGATACGACTACTTCAGTATCCACTTCTGTCACCGCTACATCATCTGCTGCAGCAGGTTTATGATCTGTTGACGCTACCCGGATAATCAAGGCCGCCCCTACGAACATAGCTGCCATATAGAGCAATGGTTTCAGTCTTGTCCATGTGCTGACAGGTTCTTCCTTAAAAGCAACTTTCTCTTTTTCAGGAAGTTTATTCATTACCTCCGAAGTCAGGTTCTCAAAGTAACCATCGGGCACTTTGAAGGAATTTTCCTTTCCAAGCTTCTTCAATAAAATATCTTCTTCTTTCATACGTTTTTCTCCTCTCTTTTCATTAGACAGTGTCTCATTTAAAAGGTTTAATCTATTTCTTCTAAAAACTTCTCAATTTTCTTCACCGCATGATGATAAGATGCTTTCAGTGCACCGACCGACGTGCCGAAGATTTCCGACATCTCTTCGTACTTCATTTCCTGATAGTATTTCAGGTTGAACACCATACGCTGCTTTTCGGGCAAAGTCTGCAGGGCTTTTTGCAAGCACACCTGTATCTTGTCGCCCGAAAAGTAGGCGTCACTTTCCAGCTTTTGCACAACTACTGCTTCGGGATCGTCAATATCCACGGTAGTCATGGCACGCTGCTTATTCAGAAAGGTAAGACACTCATTCAGCGCGATGCGATAGAGCCAGGTCGACAGCTTCGCCTCGGCACGGAAATAATCGATATTCGTCCATGCCTTGATGAAAGTGTTTTGCAGGAGATCGTTCGCATCCTCATGCGACAGTACCATCCGGCGGATTTGCCAATACAATTGCTCGCTATACTGCCCCACAATCATTTCAAATCCTTTCCGCTGTGTACTCTCCTCCTGAAGGAGTTTCAGAACTTCGCGTTCGTTATAAGGAATCATAATCTCTCGTATCTGTATGTTTATTTATGGTTTCAAATTCAGGTTATTCATCGCCTCTAGTAAGGACGGATCATATTTATAAATGTCCTCACAATACCTCAAATTATTATCGGCAGACAGATAAACCGTCTGATAATCTATAAATAAAGGTATATATTGTTCCAAACTATAATGTTTCAATTCACGATAAGCCGCACTGATGGGCAGCTTCTTTCCCTCTTCACTCACCGGCTTGATATCCATTGCAATACGAATACGGTCTTCCAACAATTCATCCGGCTCTTTCAACAGGAAGAACGCGAAGTCGAGTGCTTTTTGAAGACGGACGCAACCGTGGCTCACCGCACGATTATTCCGTGTAAAAGCCCACCGTGACGGAGTGTCATGCAGATATACGGAATGAGGATTGGGAAAACGGAAGATGATACGTCCCAAGGAATTCCCTGTTTTGTTGTCCTGCTTCACCGTATAAGGTACGCCACTTCCTGCATACTTCGCCCATTTAATACTGTGGGGATCTACCTGGAGTCCATTCTTATCGTATACCTTCATGCGGTTACGGGTAAAATACGTCGTATCTCTGCGGTAAGTAGGAATGATCTCTTTCCGAATTATGCTTTGAGGCACATTCCAGTAAGGATTCAGTTCCATATAATAAATCCTGCTTGACAATAGAGGAGTTTTATTCTTCACAGTCCCTACACAAATACGCATCTCCAGAATAGAGTCTGTTTCTTCGTTGACAGCCTGCAACATAAATGCCGCCACATTGGCTATCACATATTTCTGTCCTTTATCCAATGCATATTGCCAACGTGCCCGCTCCATGTTTACCAATAGGCGGTCGCGATAATAATCCGTAGTATCTGTCACTCCCCAGCCATTCACACGAACCAGTTCTTCCTGCATCTTATGATAAAGCGGAGAAGAGGGTTGCGCCCTACGAAAAGCGGCGTTAGGATTTGCACGCAAAGAGTCGAGAGCAGCCATCGCAAATTTCACATCACATTGTTTCAAAGGAATGTGGTCGATCGAATCATTCCATCTGCGCGCCGAAGGCAGGAATCCAAACTTCAATTGACACACATACGAGAGATAGGCGGCTGTCAACTGATATTCCACGTCTGCCAGCAGGCGGTTCATCGTCTTCCCTTCGCGCAGCTTCAAGGTTCGTATCTGTTGCAATTCCTCACGGATGCTATCGACAGGATACAGATTCGGATTAACTCCATGTTGTGAAATGTTTTCTAACCAGAATAACATCGAGTCTGCCACCTGTACGGCAGGTTTATCGGATATGAGAGAATCGTTCAGCCAAAAGAATTCATCCTTTTCCTGATAATGTGCCAGCAAAACCGAATCCCAGGGAGTTACCGGATTCTCGTTCAGGCCAATACGAATCATCTGATGAATGCTGTCTGCATTTATTTGATAAGCAGGATGGAACAGTTCCCGGAGGGAAGACAAAGAATCCGGTATCGGAGATTGAGGTTTCTCTTTTTTACAGGCTGCCAGGCAACCGAAGAGCAGGATGATTACTCCCCAGAGCAGTCGACTACTTTTCATAGACAGTCCCTCCATCAACGTCAATACACAAATTTTCTTTCGCTAAAATGGTTTGTGGAAAAATGGCAGACGCTTCATGAAGTAAGACAGATTCATCTTCATAACGGGCGGAAAAATGTCCGATCACCAGTTGTCTCACATTGGCATCCAAAGCAAGCTGCGCAGCTTGCGCAGCAGTGGTATGATAAGTTTCCTTAGCGCGTGCCTGTTCGGTCTGTGCAAAGGTGGCCTCATGGAAAAGCAAATCTACATTTTTAATTTGTTCAGCAAGGGACGGACGATAGATTGTATCGGAACAATAAGCATATTTACGCACCGGAGCCGAAGGGCGGGTTAAACGTAAATTAGGTATTACTTCTCCATCGGGAGTTACAAAATCCGCTCCGTTCTTGATGCGGTTCAGTTCATAGACCGGGACTTTATAAAAGTCTACCATGTCCCTGATGATATGATTAGGACGCTGTTTCTCTTCAAAAAGGAAACCACAACAGGGAATTCGATGTTTTAAAGGGATTGTGGTTACAGTCACCGAACGGTCATCGTAAATGAGCATCGGTTCTTTCGTTTCGAATTCATGGAAGAACACCTTATAAGTCAAAGTCTTGCAAAAGAAAGCAAGCATCGGCGCAAACAACTCTTCCAGTCCTCTTGGAGAATGAATATGTAAATCAGCAGTTCTCCCTAATAATCCGAATGTAGAGATCAGTCCCAACAATCCGAAACAATGGTCACCATGTAGATGAGAGATGAAGATATGATTCAATCGGGAAAATTTCAGTCGCGAGCGGCGTAATTGCATCTGTGCTCCCTCGCCACAATCAATCATAAATAGTTTTTCACGCAAGTTTACGACTTGAGAGGTCGCAAAATGTCGCGTAGTAGGCAAAGCAGAACCGCATCCCAATATATGTAACTCAAATTTTTCCATGGTATGCAAAGATAGGACATTTCACATTTAATCTTGCAAAGGAAAAGGAAATATTTCACCCCAGGGTTATACAGATTTTGATAATTTATTTTTAGACATAAGAACAAAAGAACATAAAGGCAGCGCTTTGAAAATTATTTCTGTTGCTTATTGAACTGCTATTTTATTTTTTATTCTTTTGTTCTTATGTCTGAATTAAATTCCCTCTTATCTTCATTTCTTAAATCTGTGGTGAATAAAAAAAGCGCCCCCAAACGGGAGCGCCTTTCATTGGAAAATATTCTATTCAGATTATTTCTTTCCTTCCAACTGTTCTTTCAATGCAGCAAGAGCGTCGATATCGCCCAGCGTAGTTGAAGCAGCCTGGTTCTGGATCATCGGAGAATCTTCTCTCTTGTTGCTAGAAGATGACTTCTTAGCACCAGAAGCAGCTTTCTTTTCTGCTCTTTCTTCAGCCTTAGCTACATCTTCGAAGATACGGCTGTGAGACAGGATGATTCTCTTAGCATCTTTGTTGAACTCGATCACTTTGAATTCAAGTTTCTCATCCAACTGTGCTTGTGAACCGTCTTCTTTTACAAGGTGTTTCGGAGTTGCGAAACCTTCTACACCGTAAGGAAGAGCTACAACAGCACCCTTATCCAACATTTCGATGATTGTACCTTCGTGTACAGAACCTACAGTGAACACAGTTTCGAATACATCCCAAGGATTTTCTTCGAGTTGTTTGTGGCCAAGGCTCAAACGACGGTTTTCTTTGTCGATTTCCAATACCTGAACTTCGATGTCAGCACCAATCTGAGTAAATTCTGATGGGTGTTTTACTTTCTTAGTCCAAGAAAGGTCAGAGATGTGGATCAAGCCGTCAACACCTTCTTCGATTTCTACGAATACACCGAAGTTAGTGAAGTTACGAACTTTTGCAGTATGCTTAGAACCTACAGGATACTTTTCTTCGATAGTTTCCCATGGATCTTGTTTCAGTTGTTTGATACCCAAAGACATCTTACGTTCTTCACGATCAAGTGTCAGCACAACAGCTTCTACTTCGTCGCCTACCTTCATGAAATCTTGTGCAGAACGCAGGTGTTGGCTCCAAGACATTTCTGAAACATGGATCAAACCTTCTACGCCCGGAGCGATTTCGATGAATGCACCGTAGTCAGCCATAACGACCACTTTACCTTTCACCTTGTCACCAACCTTCAAGTCAGTGTCAAGAGCATCCCATGGGTGCGGAGTCAGTTGTTTCAAGCCAAGAGCGATACGTTTCTTTTCATCATCGAAGTCAAGGATAACAACGTTGAGCTTCTGATCCAGTTCAACCACTTCTTTCGGATCGCTAACACGTCCCCAAGAAAGGTCAGTGATGTGGATCAAACCGTCTACGCCGCCAAGGTCGATGAATACACCGTAAGAGGTGATATTTTTAACAGTTCCTTCAAGAACTTGTCCTTTTTCAAGTTTACCGATAATTTCTTTCTTCTGTTGTTCCAGTTCAGCTTCGATAAGAGCCTTGTGAGATACAACAACGTTTTTGAATTCCTGGTTGATTTTAACCACTTTGAATTCCATTGTTTTGCCAACGAATACATCATAGTCGCGGATCGGTTTAACGTCGATCTGAGAACCCGGCAAGAATGCTTCGATTCCGAATACGTCTACGATCATACCACCCTTAGTGCGGCACTTGATGTAACCCTTGATAATTTCTTCATTTTCCAGAGCAGCGTTAACGCGATCCCAAGAACGAGTAGCGCGAGCTTTTCTGTGTGACAGAACGAGCTGTCCTTTTTTGTCTTCCTGATTTTCGATGTATACTTCTACAGTATCACCGATCTTCAGATCCGGATTGTAACGGAACTCATTCAATGGGATGATACCGTCTGATTTGTAACCGATGTTCACAACTACTTCACGCTTGTTCATTGCGATTACGGTTCCGTCAACAACCTCACGGTCGTTCACTTTGTTAAGCGTACCGTCGTAAGCTTTTTCCAGTTCATCGTGGCTAACGTTGGTTACTGTTTCGCCATTTTCATAAGCATCCCAGTTGAAATCTTCAATAGGAGCTACGTTCTTTAAGTTTTCCATTAATAAATAAATTGTTTAATACTTTAATTAAATAAGACATTATATTATCTATAAATCGGGCGCAAAGGTAGGAATATTTTCTTGATTGACAAAAGAATGGCAGAAGAAAAGAGAATTATATCCGTATTTTTTGTAATATTGCAATCTTTAATTTATACAGTTTTTGCCATGGACGAGAGATTGGACAAAGTCAAGGTGCAATGCGACTATTTACCGCTTATTAATTTTGCGATACAACAAAACGGTGCATCAATCATTCATCAGCTTTCTATTGAGAATACAACGCCTGCCCCGCTGAAGGACATTCAGGTACAAATCACGACAGAACCGACTTTCGGAAACGCCGCTCCAATAGCTGTGGCACAGATTCCGCCCAATGAATCGATATGCCTGTCGTCATTCAATCTCACTTTGTCCGCCAACTATTTCACACAGCTGACCGAACGTTTATCCGGCAATCTGAAAATTGAAATTACTTCCGAAGTAGAATCCGTATTCTGCCAAACCTACCCTATCGACATTCTGGCATACGACCAATGGGGAGGGCTCAATGTATTGCCCGAAATGCTGGCCGCTTTCATCACCCCCAATCATACAGCTATTGTGCCGATCATTAAGAGAGCCGCTTCCATCCTGGGACAATGGACTGATAATCCGTCCCTCGACGAATATCAAAGCCGCACTCCGGACCGGGTAAGGAAACAGATGGCCGCCATCTACACGGCTATCACGGAACAACAGATTATATACAGCACCATCCCCGCCAGCTTCGAGGAATATGGGCAACGTGTACGGCTAGCCGACTCCGTAATGGCACAAAAACTGGGAACCTGTCTGGATATGGCCTTGCTCTATGCTTCCTGCCTGGAAGCAATCGGTCTGAATGCACTCATTATCATCACTCAAGGGCATGCTTTTGCGGGAGCCTGGCTAGTGCCGGAGACTTTTCCGGATCCTACCATTGACGATGTTTCCCTGTTAACCAAACGGACAGCCGAAGGAATCTACGACATTACCTTAGTTGAAACGACCTGCATGAACATGGGCCATTCGTCCGATTTCGACGATGCTGTGAAGAAAGCGAACGGAAAGTTGACGGATGGAAACAGTTTCATTCTTGCCATAGATGTGAAAAGAGCGAGACATTCGGGCATCCGCCCCATCCCCCAACGCATTTTGCATGGACAGGTATGGGAAGTAGAAGAAAAGGAGACCGACATTCAAAAAAGTGCCGTTCATGCCACTCCGCAAAGTATCAATCCGTATGATTTATCGGGCAATGAAACCCAGACCGTAATCACCAAACAACTGTTATGGGAAAGACGGTTGCTGGATTTAAGCCTGCGCAACAACCTGCTGAATATCCGGATTACCAAAAACACGCTCCAACTCATCCCGGCTAATCTATCCTGTCTGGAAGATGCATTGGCCGACGGAGAAGAATTCCGCATCCTCCACCGCCCTGCCGATTGGGAAAGTCCGGCGATGGACTTCGGGATTTATTCCTCCATACCGGAGTCTGATCCCATGGTTGGTTTCATCAACTCGGAACTTTCACAGAAAAGGTTACGTTTCTATCTGCCCGAAAACGATTTAGGTAAGGCACTGACTCACTTATACCGCTCTTCGCGTACTTCTATCGAAGAGAATGGAGCCAACACACTCTATCTGGCTCTCGGACTTTTGAAATGGTACGAGACACCTTCCAGCGAACGTCCCCGCTATGCCCCCATCTTGCTATTACCGGTTGAAATTATCCGTAAATCGGCAGCCAAAGGTTACGTAATCCGTTCCCGGGAAGAAGAAACAATGATGAACATCACCTTATTGGAAATGCTTCGCCAAAACTTCGGAATCACCATATCAGGATTGGACCCGTTGCCTACCGACGAAAGCGGCGTAAACGTCAAGCTGATCTATTCCATTATCCGCAACAGCATTAAGAACCAGCGTAAATGGGACGTGGAAGAGCAAGCGATTCTGGGCATCTTCTCTTTCAACAAGTTCATCATGTGGAATGATATTCACAACAATGCCAACAAACTGATTCAGAACAAGATTGTGTCCAGCCTCATCAACGGAAAGATAGAATGGGAAGCCGCCACAGAGGAAATAGATGCAACGGATATGGACAAACAAGTGTCGCCCGCAGACATTGTATTACCCATCATCGCCGATTCTTCGCAACTGGAAGCCATCTACGAAGCCGTACACGACAAGACTTTCATCCTGCACGGGCCTCCGGGAACAGGAAAATCGCAAACGATTACCAATATTATCGCCAACGCGCTTTACAAAGGAAAACGTGTTTTATTTGTAGCGGAAAAGATGGCTGCCCTCTCCGTTGTGCAAAACAGATTGGCAGCTATCGGGCTGGCTCCGTTCTGTCTGGAAATTCATTCCAACAAAACAAAGAAATCCGCCGTTATCTCTCAACTGAAAGAAACCACGGAAATTATCAGGCAGACACCTCCCGAAGAATTCAGAAAGGAAGCGGAACGCCTGCTGAATTTACGGGCGGAATTGAATCAATATATCGAAGCCCTGCATAAAGAATACCCGTTCGGAGTTTCATTATATGACGCCATTATTCATTATCAATCCGTGGACGTCGAATCTTGTTTTGATATTCCACAAGCTTATCTGGATACATTAGATAAAGACACATTTGCCCAATGGGAAGATGCCATCGAGCTGCTAGTCCGGACGGCCAATGCGTGTGGACATCCTTACCAGCATCCATTAACCGGTATCTCGATTACCGAATATTCATCAGCCGTTAAGGAGGGATCCTCCCAACTGCTCACCGGATTTATCGACCTGTTGACCACCATCCGGCAGAAGCTGGATGTATTCTCCATACTTCTAAAAGATACGGATATACACCCTACACGCAAGGATTTCCAGACAATCTCCCACATCATCCGGAGAATACTCGACATTCCGGAACTGACTCCCGGATTGCTGACTTTGCCATTGCTCAACGAAACACTGAATGAATACCGGGAAGTAGTGGTTCACGGACGGAAACGGGATGAACAAAGGAAAGAGATAGAAACCGGATTCACCCAAGAAATCCTGTCCATCAACGCAAAGCAGATGTTAGCCGAATGGAACCGGGTATCCGATCAATGGTTCCTTCCCAGATATTTCGGACAACGGAAAATCAGAAAGGCAATCAACGTATATGCTTTAAAAACGATTGAAACAGAAGACATCAAACCTCTGCTCCACCGCATTATCCGGTATCAGGAAGAAGCAGAAGCCGTCCGGAAATACATCGGGCAACTTCCCTCCCTATTCGGACGCCCCGGCAAGAACGAGGATTGGAACACCATTGAGCAGATAATCGACGACATGACTTCCCTTCATTCGCATTTGTTGAACTACGCAAAAGACATTGCCAAAGTTTCGCAAATCAAGCAGAATTTGTCCGTACAACTCACAGAAGGAATTCAAACATTCAGAGACATCCATGCTCATTCTTTCAATGAACTGTATCAGCTCGCAGATACACTCACAGCCACCGAAAAGAAATTGTCCGGCATGCTGGGTATCTCGATCGAAGAACTTTATACCGATTCAGCCGACTGGATAACGATTGCCTTGTCAAAAGCCCGAACCTGGAAAGAGAACCTCGACAAGCTCAAGGACTGGTATCAGTGGCTACAAGCCTACCAAACCCTGCATAGTCTGGGAATAGGATTTATCGCGACGGAATATAAAGAAAAGAATATTCCTACCAGCCAACTTACAGACAGCTTCCGCAAGAGTTTCTATCAGGCGGCTATCCGGTATATCATTGCCAAAGAGCCGACTTTGGAATTATTCAACGGTAAGATATTCAATGATATCATTGCTAAATACAAACAAATATCCGCCAAATTCGAAGAAACGACCCAAAGAGAATTATTTGCCCGGTTGGCCTCCAACATTCCGTCTTTCACTCACGAAGCCATCCAAAGTTCCGAAGTGGGTATCCTTCAAAAGAATATCCGCAACAATGCCCGCGGCATATCTATTCGCAAGCTATTCGACCAAATTCCCACTTTGTTGTCGCGCATGTGCCCGTGTATGCTGATGAGTCCTCTTTCCGTCGCTCAATTCATCGATACGGACGCTGATAAATTTGATTTGATTGTCTTTGATGAAGCCTCACAGATGCCTACTTATGAAGCGGTGGGCGCCATTGCACGGGGTAAAAACGTCATTATCGTAGGCGACCCGAAACAAATGCCTCCTACCAGTTTCTTCTCGGTCAACACCATTGATGAAGACAACATTGAAATGGAAGATTTGGAGAGTATCCTTGACGACTGTCTCGCTCTGTCTATCCCTTCCAAATATTTATTATGGCACTACCGAAGCAAACATGAGAGCCTCATCGCTTTCAGCAACTCCGAATATTACGATAACAAACTGATGACTTTCCCCTCACCGGACAACATTGAATCGAAAGTCAGGATAGTCAACATCAACGGTTACTATGATAAAGGCAAGTCGCGCCAGAACCGGGCGGAAGCTCAAGCTGTGGTGGACGAAATAGCCAGAAGATTGAGAAGCGAGGAATTAAGAAAGAAAAGTATCGGTGTAGTCACTTTCAGCATTGTCCAACAAGCCTTGATAGAAGACCTATTATCCGACCTTTTTATCTTTTACCCCGAACTGGAAACTCTTGCGCTGGAATGCGACGAACCGTTATTTATCAAGAATCTGGAGAATGTGCAGGGAGACGAACGCGATGTTATTCTCTTCTCTGTGGGCTATGGCCCGGATGCAGAAGGGCGCGTCAGCATGAATTTCGGACCACTGAACCGGGCAGGCGGCGAAAGAAGATTGAATGTAGCCGTTTCCCGTGCCCGGTATGAGATGATTATCTATTCCACCCTAAGGTCGGAGATGATCGACCTGAACCGGACTTCTTCTATTGGAGTAGCCGGACTAAAACGTTTCCTCGAATATGCGGAGAAGGGAACCCGAAGCACCATCAGCAGTGTGCCAAGACAACTGTCGGAAGCAACAGCCTCCATCGAAACGATCATTGCCGACAGACTGCGCTCATTGGGTTACACCGTGCATACAGACATAGGTTGCTCCGGATACAAGATAGACATAGGTATCGTCGACACCGAAAATACCTCTAAATATCAGTTAGGTATTATCTGCGACGGCAAAAACTACAAACGTACCAAGACCGCACGTGACCGGGAAATTGTGCAGAATAATGTATTGAAAGCACTCGGATGGGACATCTACCGGATATGGACAATGGACTGGTGGGAAAAGCCGGACGAAGTAATAGCAACTATCCAAGAGGCTATCGCCCGAAAAAAGAGTTCAAAGGTCGGCTCTATGACAACAGCCGGAATTAACTCAACTCCGACAGAAGTGGCAGCACCTGCACCGACGGCACAGATAACCAACAATGAAATTTCATTCGTGCTCAAGGCATCGCCTGCTGCCCCTGAAAAGCAAGCTGCTTCCGTTCTTTCTACGCAAAACCGGATAGAACAAAAGTACAAGTTTGCAAAGATTACCCCATACAGTTATTCACCGGAAGACTTTTTCTTTACGGACAGTTACTCTATCCTCCTCTCCCAAATACGGAAGATTATGGAAAGCGAGGCGCCAATCAGTAAATCCCTGCTCTGTAAGAAAATCCTGTCCGAATGGGGAATCAGCCGCTTGGGAACACGGGTAGAGGCACAGATAGAAACAGCACTCGACACATTGAATATCTATCGCACAGAATACGAAGGACTTGTCTTCTGCTGGAACGACAAAGAGCAATGCGCTTCCTATTCAATCTATCGCCCGGTTTCCGACCGGGAAGCGACAGACATACCACCTGAAGAGATAGCCAATGCCATCCGGCAACTATTGACCGACTCCATCAGCCTGCCTGCGGCAGATTTGATAAAAGCATGCGCACAACAGTTCGGCTTTGCCCGTATGGGATCGAACATAGACGCTGCCATGCAAAGAGGTATTCGCGAAGCAGTGAAAAGACATTACGCCAAGATAGAAAATGAACGGGTAACGATTGCCAATTAGATTAATACCCTTTCTCCAAACATTTCAAACGGTTAATAGAATCGGATACATACGCATTGTCCGGTTCTATTGACCGCCAATAACAAAGTTCTCCAATCAGCCGTTTCAGATAGACAGGATCACTCGAGCCAATCCGGCGCTGATGTTCCGCCAAGCCTTTTGTCAGGATAAAATAGACATTCTTCCGGATCTCTCTCTTTCTGGCTTTAGGGATTGTCAGTTTCGCACCGGAAGAAACAGATACTCCTGTAATAATCTTCCTGCCATACTCATTGATAAAACGGGTCTTCTTATGATTCGGTTCGAATTTCTCATCACGGATGATTTGTTTGATCCGGGGAATGATTTGTTCTTTGGGAAACACATCTCCCGAAAAAGTCAGGTCATCGGCATAACGGGTATAAGCCAGTCCGTATTCCGCTGCCAGTGCCGCCAATTTCTTATCCATCTCATACCCCACGATATTGCTTAACGCCGGACTTGTAGGCGCTCCCTGCGGCAAGTGCCTGTACAAGCAGCACAACACTCCCAATACCTTAGACACATTTTCCGGATAACCAATCTTCTCAAATGTCTTTTTCACCCTCCGGCTCCGTATCGAAAAGAAAAAATCATGAATATCCATTTTCAAGACATACCGTTTTCCCAGATGGGGACTGGCATTATCAACCACAGAATGACCGCTCCGGAAACCTACTGCCGCCGGATAAATCATTGTCACAGATGATAATATTCGAGAATTAATAGTGGTTTGAATAGATTGTAATTCTTTGTCAGGAGCAGAAATCATCCGATAACCTCCCTTTCTTTTTCTCATCCAGAACTCCCGGTAATGTTCGGAAACATCCCGTAGAATTTCCTTCAACCGTGCCGTTTCCACTCCCAACAAGTTGGCGCACCAAACAACAGCCGATTCATCAAACTTTTGAACATACTGCGTTCTCGGAACAGTTCCCCCCAAAGCATGCCTAAGCCAGGCTCCGTGTTCCCATTTTACCTTAGTAGTCTTTTCTTCCTTACCACTGCTTGTTGCTTTCCATCTTTTATACCCCTCCTGTTTCCTGCTTGAAGAAATTATCTTATAAACAAGGAAAGCGGTGATAACAATGATCGTTATTAAAATTCCGTCCATTTTGTATATGCATATAAAAAAGAGAGAAGAGAGGATGAGTTATTTACTAAAATAAATTTAGGTATTTATACCTTAGAATTTATTTTCTAGGAAAATACCTGTGCTTATGAGGCGACTACACCTCTTTGATGCTAAATTCTGCCCTCATCCTCTCTTATACAAAGATAACTAAAATCTTTCGATAAAACAACCGGAACGAAGAAAACTATCGGTTGAACAACTCAAACGTGAACTTACAGCCTATTCCTCCAAATTTCCAGTTTTCGCTACTCACAAAAACTCCTACGTCGAAAATATGCGTACCGATGCCATATCCTACTTCCAGATAAGGTTGAAGGTGCGGCATAGAGAGGGCACTGATATAAATACGTTCATTCTGCACATAACGGGTATACTTCATCAGATGCCGGAGAATAAGGAACGGAGCTTCGTAGGTGAAATGCCCCCTTACATAACGGCGGGAGGAGTTATACCAACGTGAGTCAAGCACCTGAAATACTCCGCCGATTTCATCATTCCAACCTACGGGAAGATTATGGCGGGAGAAATTGGCAAAGTCCACAAAATACAACTCATCCTGATTGGTGAATGCTCCGAATCCGAAACGATAATAAATATTACGCATCAATCCCAACCGGATTTGATGCTGAAGGTCAAACTCTATTCTTTCATATTCACCCGTACTCTTGAACACTCCTTTAATACCTCGTTCATAATCGACCGAGAAAGTCGGGTATAAAGAATGGAGGTTAATCTTTCGCTTTCCGTTCATATAATAATAGAGTCCCGGAGTCCACTCTATCCGGATGCGGGGAGCAAAACTGATATAAGTGTTCTTGAATTTATCCATAAATTCCGGGGGCGGCATCGGATAATCACCGGTAATCACAAAACGGGAAGGCTCTACCGCTGTTCTTTTATGGGCAGAGAAACCCAGACCGATATCCAGTCCGTTGACTACTTCAACGGTATGACGGAAATTGAAATACAAGTCCTTAAAATAATCGAGATGAATTAAATCGAAATTGAAGATACTGTCCGGCATAGCTTTCAGTTCGTCCAGCACTTTACTACTATAAATACGGTTACCGTTACCCACATTCAACCGGAAGAATCCCCGTTTCTGCGGCCAGTATTCAAAATCGGCATTCAATGACCAGTAGAATTCCTTACGCGTAAAGTTGTATCCGAGTTTAGGCACAATGCGAAGTAACTTATCCCCTCTGAAAAGACGGTTATAACGAAAATCCTGTCGATAAGACAAACCATTGCTTCCACTATAACTGAATAAGAGCGGATTGATAAACGGAGAAAATCGCACACTTCCGATATTGGACAAATTGAATTTATAATCTTCTACCATCAAATCACCCATCGTTCCCCAAAAGGCCTGACTCTTGGACGGCTTTTCTACCGTTGTCGTGTCACGTCTAAGCGTATAGTCATGATATAGTTTTTTCTCACTTTCATTCAAAGGAATCGGCCGCATGATAGCAAAGGTAGAGGCGTCCGTCTTATAAGCGTTCGTGTCACACTGTAAAGAGAAAGATTCCGAAAGGTTATATTTTCTCTTCTCTTTCTTGCGCACCTTTTTTTCTTTCAGTTCGATGGATTTATAATCTAAAGAAGCGGTGTAATTACCATCCACCTTATTTCCGAGAAATTTGAAAAGAGCTTCTACGTCATAACGCACCGGCAGGAATTCATTTTTCTTGCCTACATCTCCCATCTGAATCCAACAGGTAAATGTTATCAGCTCCGATCTTCCCGAAAAACGAATTTCACGAACACTCCAAACGTTACTGCTGACCACCATATAGCCACCCACCAACTGATCGCTCTTGGTACGGGGAATAAAACGGATTCGATAATCCAGATTATTAGGGTCTCCCATCACGCTGTCTATTCGGTATTTATAGTATTTCTGTCCGTTTTTAGCCAGTGGTGATAATAAGCGTTCATCGTTCAGCAGAGATGAAGAGTAGATATTTACATTAAAGTATTCTAGCAACCCCGGCAATCCCCTGTTTCCCCTCACTGTTCCCTGGGAGGCTTTTACTTTTTGATCGTAAATATTGGGAGCCGTATAATGAAGATCACTATATGTTTCAAGCAGATATTCGCGAACCCCCTTTTGCAAACGAAACATAGAAGGTACATAACGAAGAATAAAATTCTTCTTCTGAATGTCCATCTTACCTTTTATATATAGGTTCGCACGATAATCGCTGACGATCGTTTCATACAAAGGTGCAAAAGTCATTACACGTTCTATAATGGAGTCGGCGGAGATTTCCTGATGGGTATAAGGATTCATTATATAATTATTGGCTGCCCCCTTTGGTATAAAAGAGAACAGACACAATATGCATCCTATCAATATTTTATCTCTCAATCGTCGTATCTCCTTCATTAACGCAGGCAAATATAAAAAAGAATATCGAAAAGCAATGGAATTAAGCTACTAAAAAGAGTTATCAAGGGCAGGAACCTCTTCATTGGATTAATATAGATATAAGAATAAACAAAAACGACTCATGTTTGAATGCATGAGTCGTTGATTAATAATAGGAGAAAGATTATAATTTCTCTATTTCTTCTTTCGAAATACCCGTAGATTTTATGATAATATCATCAGCTACTCCTAGCTCTTTCAATTTACGGGCTGTTTCTCGTATACCCTTTTGCATTCCTTTTTGTTCTGCAAAATCCAACGTATTAAAATAATCGTTGTAAACTTTCCATTCTTCCTCGTACTGCATTCTTTCCTCTTGGGTCATATTCGCTTTGGAGGCCAACTTTTCTAGTCGTTCAAAAACGGCTTTACGAGCCTTGAAAGGCATTCGATCAAGTGTATCCATGTGCTTTAATATATAAATCCAGCGTTCAAAATCATTTTCACATTCATCCTCTTCTTTATTAAAGTTCGGCAATTCAATAAAGATTTGCCGGAACTTACTGTTGAAAAGCTTACCTGTATCCCTGTCAGAAAGGATAACATCCGTTCTGATTTTAGAGGGTATATCCTTGTCCATCACGAAGTTCATGAAGAACACTCCATACACAGCATCTAATTGAAAGTTCCAAATTCCCTTTCTCGCTTGTTGAGTTATAGCCCTAGAGAGATAGAAGAGGGCACGGTCTTTAAAGTAAGGCTGCTCCCGGTTCTGCATTTCTACGATAATATGCTCCCCTGTATTGGTTCTGCAATATATATCATAGATAAGTCCTCGTTCTGTTTTTACTTCCGGCTGCTGTTCGTTGTTAAGGAACTGAATGTCGGTAATTACATGCTCTCCTACGAGCAAATCATTCAAGAAGTCAATTAACAACTCCTTTTCTACCTCTCTGCCGAATAAAAACTTAAAGCCAAAATCGGTAAAGGGATTGATAAATCTTCCCATTATTATGTTGTGTCTCAATTATAAAACAAAGATAGAGTTTTTTTGTTGAATTTCCTCAAAGATAGGATAAAAGAAAACTTCAATATTCATAACAGTATGGATTTGAACTAATTCATAGTATAGGAGCTTGAACTAAACATTACATAATGAAAAAACTATCTATCATACTATCATTCATTTTAGTAATGTTTTAATTATCACTGTAATATCTATGATAGATAGCTTTAAAAAAATGTATCTATCATACTTTTACCAGTAAAAACGGGTTACCTATCATCTACAAAATAGCCGTATAAATATCCTATAAGCATAAGACGGCTTGTTTTTGTCATAATGAAGCCATATAAATCCGAATATCGCAGCTCAAAAATCCCACTTAAACGGCGATAAGTTTATAGCCCACAAGTGTGTGCTGCATAGCCCGCATATGTAGGCTGTATGGTTTACATGCGTGGGCTGTACGGCACACACTTGTGAACTATAGAAATACTGCCGCTCCCCATAGATAATTAAGCTGTCAAATACAGGTTATCATCCTATAAAGTGTGCATTCGTATGTCTTTAAATGGATTATCTCACCTAATGCTACACTAAAATAGATACAGTATAGGAATGATAGATGTCCCTTTTTACTAATAAAAGTATGATAGATACATTTTTTTAGAGCTATCTATCATACTTATTCTTTTGATAATTAGAATATTATTAAAATGAATGATAGTATGATAGATGTTTTTTCTATTGTGTATGACCGAATCCATACAGTTTCACTCATTTTCGCACTGTTTCATTCATTTCCATACAAATAGAAACTAAACAAATACAAGTCTAATGTATTTCCGCATAAAAAATAGAAAATTCCAATATCGGTTAATATAAGGTATTAGTATATACTAAATGAAAAAGAAAGATGCTTACTCCTACCTTTAATTTTTCCTTTTATTCTTGACAAAGAAGAAAATTGTCGTATCTTTGTGATACTCTTCATATCAACCAGGCAGGGAACCTGCCTCGTTTCGTGGCAGGCATTTTTATGCCTGTCCTGATGCTTCATATGGCGGTTTCGTACCCCCGTGTGGAGTGTTAATGCACCCACTGCCTGGTTGGTGAAGAGTAACGGGAAAGGCGGAACCGCTCTTATTTTATAGAAAATCTTCGCCTACCACCTTATTCATAATTATATTATGGAAACAAAACAAGTTACCGTTCAACCAGCGGTGGGAGGCATGATAAAGGCTTCCAAAGATTCATTTGTTATTCCTAAAGAAGAATTAAAGGATTTCTACCTTAAATTCGCTTTCCTTCTGGACCCGGATTCTTGCTCCGTAAACCGTACCGAATTCGAACTATTAAACATTCTGCTGAAAAACCTAAAAAAAATCCTGGCAGCATTGACTCACCTCAACACCCATCCTTGGGATGAAGGCATTGCAGAAATCCAAATTTCATGCGGTGCTTATTCCATACAAGACAACTTGAGCAAAGAAAAACGTATGCAGATGAACACCTCTACGGGTAAACACCTACAATTTCTCACCCAAATGGCTGTGAGCAGCCCAGTGTTCAAACTGTTATTCAAGAACTATCACAACCATTATATCCAAGTGGAAAGTTTGGTTAAACAGATGGCTAAAGAAATCAACGAACAGCAACAATAAGAATAGAAGTTGGAGAATCAACAGAGGGGGTACTTTTAGAAAAACACATTATTTTTCAAAATACCCCCTCTAAAATAGGGGTACTTTCAGAAAAAACATATAATTTTGCGCCATCAACCGATAAAAAAATAGACCATTTATGTCAAAAATGCGTTTTTTTGCCTTACAAGAGCTTTCCAACCGGAAACCTCTGGAAGTTATTGCCCCTTCCAACAAACTCTCTGATTATTATGGTAGCCACGTGTTCGACCGCAAGAAGATGCAGGAGTATCTTCCCAAAGAAGCTTACAAAGCTGTAACCGACGCTATCGAAAAAGGTACGCCTATCAGCCGTGAAATAGCAGATTTAATTGCTAACGGTATGAAAAGTTGGGCTAAGTCACTCAACGTCACTCACTACACACACTGGTTCCAGCCTCTGACAGACGGAACAGCCGAAAAGCATGACGGCTTTATCGAATTCGGCGAAGATGGCGGAGTGATTGAACGCTTCTCCGGAAAACTACTGATCCAGCAAGAGCCGGATGCTTCTTCTTTCCCTAACGGCGGCATCCGCAACACTTTCGAAGCACGAGGATATACAGCCTGGGATGTTTCTTCACCGGCATTCGTAGTAGATACCACTCTTTGTATCCCCACTATCTTCATTTCTTATACAGGTGAAGCGTTGGATTACAAAACTCCATTGTTGAAAGCACTTGCCGCTGTAGATAAAGCAGCAACGGAAGTCTGTCAGCTATTCGACAAGAACATCACACGCGTATATACCAATTTAGGATGGGAACAGGAATATTTCCTTGTAGACTCCTCCTTATATAATGCACGCCCCGACCTCTGCCTGACAGGACGGACACTGATGGGGCACTCTTCTGCCAAAGACCAACAGTTGGAGGATCATTATTTCGGCTCTATCCCTCCACGTGTCACTGCATTTATGAAAGAACTCGAAATCGAGTGTCACAAACTCGGTATTCCTGCCAAAACCCGTCATAACGAAGTAGCTCCCAACCAATTTGAGTTGGCCCCTATTTTCGAAAACTGTAACCTTGCCAACGATCACAACCAGCTCGTCATGGATTTGATGAAGCGTATCGCCAGGAAGCATCATTTTAATGTACTCCTGCACGAAAAGCCATATAGCGGAGTAAACGGTTCGGGCAAGCACAACAACTGGTCACTCTGCACAGATACCGGTATCAATCTGTTCGCTCCCGGAAAGAATCCGAAAGGCAATATGCTATTCCTCACATTTCTGGTAAACGCCTTAATGATGGTTTATAAAAACCAGGATTTATTGCGTGCCTCCATCATGAGCGCCAGCAACAGCTATCGTTTGGGAGCCAATGAAGCTCCTCCCGCCATCCTCTCTTGCTTTCTGGGTTCACAACTCTCGTCTACTCTCGACGAAATTGTCCGCCAGGTAGGAAATGAGAAAATGACGCCGGAAGAAAAAACCACACTGAAGTTAGGCATCGGACGTATCCCCGAAATTTTACTGGATACCACCGACCGCAACCGTACTTCTCCTTTCGCATTCACCGGAAACCGTTTCGAATTCCGCGCCGCAGGTTCTTCTTCCAACTGTGCTGCCTCTATGATTGCAATCAATGCGGCCATGGCAAACCAGCTGAACGAATTCCGGGCATCGGTAGAAAAGCTGATGGAAGAAGGAGTTGGCAAAGACGAAGCTATCTTCCGCCTGCTGAAAGAAACAATTATCGCCTCCGAACCGATTCGTTTCGAAGGGGACGGTTATTCCGAAGAATGGAAACAAGAAGCTGCACGCCGCGGACTGACTAATATCTGCCACGTACCGGAAGCCCTGATGCACTATATTGATAACCAATCCAAATCAGTACTTATCGGCGAACGTATCTTCAACGAGACCGAATTGAACAGCCGTCTGGAAGTGGAACTGGAGAAATACACCATGAAGGTGCAAATCGAAGGCCGTGTATTGGGCGACCTCGCCATCAATCACATCGTACCAACTGCCGTTGCCTATCAGAACCGTTTGCTCGAAAATCTTCGCGGACTGAAAGAAATATTCCCGGCTGAAGAATATGAAGTATTAAGTGCCGACCGTAAAGAACTGATTCGTGAGATTTCACACCGGGTCACTTCTATCAAAGTACTCGTGCGCGACATGACCGAAGCAAGAAAAGTAGCCAACCACATGGAAAACTACAAAGAAAGGGCATTCGCATACGAAGAAAAAGTACGCCCGTATCTTGACCAAATCCGCGACCACATCGACCACCTGGAGATGGAAGTGGATGACGAAATATGGCCGTTGCCTAAATATAGAGAACTGTTGTTTACCAAATAAAATGTCTGCAAGATTGCACGAAAGCTCCCACTTTTGTGCAATCTTTTTATAGATTCGTTCATTTTCTCATTTTTTCTTTTTACTTTTGTGCTGTATAACACAGTTTTGTAGCACTCATGGTAAAAATGAATATGTCAGACATCGATATTTCGGAACCATTATCCGATATGTTAGCTCCTCTAAACAATGAGCAAAAGGAGTTTCTGATGAATAATTATACGATACAAACCTACAAAAAGAATGAAACCATCTACTGTGAAGGAGAAACGCCACATCATCTGATGTGTCTCATCAGTGGAAAAGTGAAAATCTTCAAAGATGGTGTGGGGGGTAGAAGTCAAATTATCCGCATGATTAAACCACGCGAATACTTTGCATATCGTGCTTATTTTGCCAAACAAGATTTTGTAACTGCCGCAGCAGCTTTCGAACCTTCCGTTGTTTGCCTGATTCCTATGAGTGCCATCACTACGCTGGTTGCCCAAAATAATGACTTGGCCATGTTCTTTATCCGCCAACTTTCCATTGACTTGGGTATCTCTGACGAACGTACCGTTAATCTGACACAAAAACATATTCGCGGACGTTTGGCCGAATCACTCATCTTCCTGAAAGAAAGTTATGGACTGGAAGAAGACGGTTCTACGTTGAGCATTTATCTTTCACGTGAAGATCTGGCAAATCTTTCCAATATGACTACTTCGAACGCTATCCGTACCTTGTCGCAATTCGCTACGGAAAGACTGATTACTATCGACGGAAGAAAAATCAAAATCATCGAAGAAGAAAAGCTGAAGAAAATAAGCAAGATTGGGTAAGAGAGTTTCTGCACCAATCGTTCCACCCTAAATAGTGAACATACATATAGAAAATATAATTGCAGACATAAAACGTGGCAACAAACAGGCTTTCAAAAAGCTATTTGATGACTACTATCCTATTCTTTGCGTGTTCGCATCCCACTATATTGAAGACAAAGAAGTTTGCAAAGACATCGCACAAGATGTATTGTTAGCTTATTGGGAACGGAAAGAAGATTTTGACGACATTTTGAAAGTAAAAAGCTTCCTTTATACCGTCACCCGAAATAAATGTCTGAATCACTTAAAACATGAGCAATTAGATATTCCCTATTTTTCTGGACAGGAAGAGTTCGATAGTGGCTTCGAAGCTGCCATTATCGAACAGGAAACATTCCACATGGTTCGCAAAGCGGTAGAAGAATTGCCTACCCAAATGCGAAATATCATCTTATATTCTATGAAAGGGTTAAAAAACCATGAGATTGCTGACAAATTGCAAATTTCAGAAGGCACTGTCCATACGTTAAAGAAATTCGCCTATCGCAAACTTCGCGAAAGTCTCAAAGGCATAAATTACACCTTATTACTATTTTTATGCAAATAAAGTAACTTTTTGATTACCCCGTTTTTTCGATTGGATTGTTTTACTTATATAACAAATCGAAAAAACGATGAATTCATTTAAAGAAAAATTTAAAATTGCAAAAATCTTAGCTTCTCTATTCACTCATTCGTCTACCCCCGAAGAGGAAAAGAACTATCGTGCATGGTTGGATGAAAACCCGGAACATCAAAAGATAGCCGACCGGATATTAAATAAGGAAACGTATGAAGAAAACAGCCGGTTAATAAAAAGCTTCTCTTCACAAAAAGCGTGGGAGAAAGTCTATCCGTTATTAGGAGGCAATCAATCGGGTACTGTTTTTTCGTGGAAAAAGAGTCTGAAATATGCAGCTCTCATCTTATTGTTATTAGTACCTGCTTCTTACTTTATCTATCATTGGATATCCGAAGAAACGATTAGCGACATCACTCCGGGAACCCTTGGTGGGGAACTGATCTTGAGTGACGGCAAATCTTTCAATCTTTCCGACAATAATCTTCCTGAGAATGCAGTCAGAGCATTTGTGATCGATTCTAAAGGGATCAACTATCAGATTCCCGCCAACAAACCGCAAGTAAAAGAAATCCAAAACACACTACGCACATTGCAGGGGATGGAATGTCTTATCACGCTTTCCGACGGCACGAGGGTACATCTCAATGCGGAAACCCGGCTGACTTATCCGGTTTGTTTCAGCAGCAAAGAACGTATTGTGCAAATTGAAGGGGAGGCTTATTTTGATGTTGCCCCGGACAAGGAGCATCCGTTTATCGTAAAAACATCGCATACATCTATCCGGGTAACGGGAACGTCGTTCAACGTAAGAGCCTACGCTGATGAAGATACGGAAAGTACAACCTTAATCAGTGGAACAGTAAGAATCAACAGTGGAAATGAAGAATTCGAATTAGTTCCCAACCAGCACTATACATATAATAAAAATACCGGTACAAATACCGTCGCCAACGTAAACACTGATTTGTATACATCTTGGGAATCCGGATCATTTATCTTTTTAAATGTCCCTCTTGAGAATGTGATGTCATACCTGTCCAAATGGTATGGATTCCAATATTCTTTTGAAGACGAAGCAGCCAAACAGGTGCGTATCGGAGCTTACCTTAACCGCTACGCCAACATGAACCCGATTATCGACATGATTACAGAATTAAATCTGGTCAATATCAAACAACGGGAGGGCATCCTGCACATTTCCTACAAACAGTAATAATACATAATATAACTAACGCATTATGAAAAAACGAGTAAAATCCCTGCCATGGGTGGTATCTTATGCAAGCAGAAACTTTGTGAAGTTCTGTCTTTTATGGATATTCTCCCTTTCTTCACTCATGATTCAAGCACAGGACAATCAGAGAATCTCCATCGACTTGAGAGGAGAAACGCTGGAAGCAGCGCTCTGGTATCTGCAGAATCGTACGAAATTTGTCTTTATGTATGGAACGGAAGATGTCGCTAATGTAACTGATATCACCATCAGAGCCAAAGACAAAACGATTACTGAAATTCTGGATGAATGTCTGGAAGGCACTAACCTGACTTACGAAATCTCTGGTAGCGCAATTGTTATAAAGAAAAGACAAAGCCAAAAGATAACCATCAGCGGTTGGGTCCGGGATACTAACGGTGAGGCCTTGCCCGGCGCTACTATCACGATCCGAGGTTCTAAACATGGAGCCATTGCAGGATTGGACGGGCAGTACACGTTTAATATTCCAGCACAGGAAGGGTTGATTCTTACGTACTCTTTTATCGGAATGGAAAAGAAAACGGTAAAATATACGGGTAAAAAAACCATTAATGTCACTCTGAACAGCTCCACCAGCACAGAAATAGATGAGGTGGTGGTAACCGGATACCAGAATATTCAACGTCGTGACATCGTTGGATCTATTACCAGCATCAAAGCAAAAGATATCATCATGCCTTCGTTTACTACTATTGACCAAATGTTACAAGGACGTGTAGCGGGTATGGTTGTAACCAATACAAGCAGTCGTGTAGGTACTGCCCCCAAGATTCAGATTCGAGGTACCAGTACGTTGCAAGGAAACCGTGACCCATTGTGGGTAGTAGACGGCATTATCCAGGAAGATTTTCAGGTAACATTAGACAGTGGCGACCTGATGACTAAAAATTTGCAAGACATTATCGGTAACCAGATTTCGTGGTTAAATCCCGCCGATATCGAAAATATCACCATCTTGAAAGATGCTTCCGCCACTGCCATCTATGGTTCGAAAGCCTCTAACGGTGTAATCGAAATCACCACCAAGAAAAATACTACTGACCGACTAACCGTAAACTACTCCGCCAACTTTAACATCGGACAACGTCCTAATTATGGGATGTTCAACTTCATGAACTCTCAAGAACGTGTCCGTTTCTCACAAGAAGCGTTTGATGCAGGGGTTAATTATATAGAAACACCTTATAAGGATCTTAACACCTATGAAGGTATATTACGGATGCTGCAGGAACATGATATTTCAGACATCGAATACAGAAAGCTTTATAACGATATGGAAACCCGTAATACAGACTGGTTCAAACGCCTGACACGTCGTTCGTTCAGCCATACTCACAACGTTAGTGTTTCCGGCGGAACAAACAAGTTCAGTTATTCAGCATCCATAGGATATAATAACAGTGAAGGCCAGGAAATCGGCAACGACAACGAACGTATGACAGGCCGTATCGCCCTGATGTTACGCCCTATAGAAAAGCTAACTATCAATCTGACTTTAAACGGTAGTGTTTCTACCACAAATGGCTTTTTCAACGAAGTCAACCCAATGAGTTATGCTACTAACACCAACCGCATCATCGATCCGGACGCTTATTATATGCAAAGGAACGGCTACAACTCTAAAACTGGTAAGATACAAACCCTTTCATACAATTTTATCAATGAACGGGACAACAGCGGTTCAAAAGCACGTTCGAACTTCATGTCCGCCTCACTAGATGTAAACTGGCGTATTCTTGATTGGGTAACCTACCAATTCACCGGAGGTTATTCGAATAACAATAGTACGAATGAAAGCTGGGCTACCGAACGTACTTACTATATTGCCAACGAGTATCGCGGCTACGATTTTAATTCCGTTACTCCCACCAGTGCTGAATTTAAAGCTGCGCAGCTTCCATTCGGAGGTATATTGTATACAAACGACAACAACCAGTATTCCTACAATATTCAGAACAAGTTACAATTCAGTAAAGCATTCAATCCTGATAACCGATTGAACGCATTATTGGGTATGGAACTCCGTTCATCTACAGCGAAAGGAACAGCCAATAAAGTTTGGGGATATGTGCCGGACAGAGGTGAACGTATTGTTGCTCCTACCATACCAAGTGAAGTGATAACTCCCAACAATCCTCCAACAGGCTGGGGAATATTAGGAGATATTTATAGTAGAGGCTGGCAAAGAACAGACAATACCAACAACTTCCTTTCATTCTTCGCTACTTTCGCATATTCATTCAAGAATCGCTATGTAGTCAATGCCAATGTACGAAATGATGCCTCCAACGTTTTCGGGCAGGATATAAACCATCGTATCGACCCGACTTATTCATTCGGTCTCTCCTGGAGAGCATCAGAAGAGGCTTTCTTTCAAAAACATTTGAAATGGATCACTACACTTAATTTCAGAGGAACATTCGGTATTCAGGGAAATGCTTTAACACGAGAAAGTCCTGAACTAATCTTAAGCCAACAGGGAGTACAACCCGGATATAATCGCTACTTCTCCACTATCGGCCAGATACCTAATCCATATCTCTCCTGGGAACGTACCAGAAACTGGAACTTCGGCGTGGATCTGGAACTGTTCCGTATGTTCTATATGAATCTGGAATATTATACCAGACGTTCCAATGCGGTAATCACCGTAGATTTGCCATTCGAATACGGAATTGATGATATGAAACGTAACGGTGGAATTATTTACAATCGGGGAATTGAATACACATTATCATTCACGCCTATCCAAAAGCGCGATTTCAGCCTGAACATCAACCTGAATGCCTCTAAAAACTGGAACAAAGGTGGAGAAACCAAAATTGACAGAAACACAGCAATGTACTTGAGAGGAGGTAGTACACAGATATTAAAAGAAGGTTATCCGCTGAGTGCATTCTGGTCATACTCTTTTGCTGGTCTTGACGGAAGTAATGGTAAACCAATGTTCAACTACGTTGAGGTCCCAGATGAAGAAAAGAGCAAAAGTATCGATCCGACTACTTACTTGGTATATTCCGGAGAAACAGAGCCGTACTTCACCGGAGGTCTCGGTTTTAGTTTCCGTTACAAATCTTTGTCATTAAATACCAGTTTCTCCCTTTTATTAGGTAGTAAAAAACGCTTGCCGTCACCTTACAGTGATTTTCAAGGAAGCGGCAGTATGATGCCGGATCCAACCAAAAATGTAAACCGCGATTTACTAAACCGTTGGCAAAAGCCCGGAGATGAGGTCTACACAAATATTCCCGGACTTCCGACATGGCCGATAGAAATAGGGTGGACCCTGCCTAATACAGATAGTGCAGAATCAGCTATTGAAATGTGGGAGAAATCAGATGCTATGGTAGTCAGTGGTTCATTCCTACGTTGTCGTAACATCGGATTATCATGGCAAATGAAAAAAGAATGGTGTGACAAGATCCATGCAAAAAACCTAGCTATCAATTTTAATATGGATAACATATTTGTAATAGCCAGCAAACGTTTCAATGGCTTCGACCCGGAATTAGAAAACAGTATCATGCCACGATCTTTCTCACTGGGACTTAATATCGGATTTTAAACTATAAACAAAGAAAGATATGAAACTTAAATATTTAATCTATACAATTACATTGACAAGTCTCACTGCCTGCAGTGATTTCTTAGAGCCCAAGTCACAAAGCAAATACATCCCCAAGGATGCCAATGCATTACAGGAGATGCTTATTGGAGAGGCTTATCCCCAACAAGGGAATACCAAATTTCTAGCCTATTTGGAAATACTTGCAGATGATATCGATCAAAATCAAGTGGAGGGTTACGAATTCCCTGAAAATGAACAGGGAAAAATGGAAACATTCGAGGTACTGTACAGTTGGCAACCCAATATGTTCGAAATGCAACAAAAATTAGGACAAGAGCCGAGCAATACATGGGGAAACCTTTATGAATATATTTTAGGAGCCAATGCTGCACTTGATTATACTGACGAAGTGTCCGGTACAGAAGCTGAAAAAAATTACATCAAGGCACAATCCTATGCTTTGAGGGCTTTCTTCTATTATATGCTGGTTAATCAATACGGACTTCCATATAATTACGACAAAGAATCATTGGGAGTTCCTCTAAAAATTGACAGTAAAATGAGAGATGAAGGTGAGGTACTGATGAAACGAAATACGGTAGAGGAAGTATATCTACAGATTGTTGCCGACCTAAACGAAGCAGAACGTTTATTCTTGACTCTCTCCGCCGCACAACAATATGAGCCAAACTACCTCGTTAGCCTACCTATGGTGCAATTATTAAAATCACGTGTGGCTCTCTATATGGAAAATTGGAAAGAGGCAAAAACGTATGCAGAAAAAGTTATCAAAGATTGGAACTTTTCACTGCGCGATCTGAATACAATCCCTGCACCGGAAGCGGGTATGAAAGAACCTTATTATACATTCAACACCTATGATTCTCCAGAAGTTATCTGGAGTTATGGAACCATAAGAGATTTGACAGGTGAATACGAAGGTTATATTGAAAAGGAAGGTAAGAATAATAACGATACCAGAAGAAAATTCAAAGCAGCAGATGAGTTGATTAACAGTTTCTCGGAAGGTGACTTACGCAAAGATCGTTATATTACTCGGGAGATACAGTATAATGAAGATGTCCCAGAGAGCAGTACATTTTATAATACGTATCTTCCCTATGGCAAATATAAGACGCTCCGTTCTGTCCCCACTTCCGGAAGCAGTGATTATTTCGCACTCTCTTTCCGGGTAGCAGAAGCTTATCTGAATTATGCTGAAGCTGCTGCCATGAGTCAAGCAGAAGGAGAAGCTATCACCACTATGAACGCACTACTGGAAAAACGATATGACGAAGGAAACATACCATCCTTTTCGGGATTGAGTGGAGATGATCTTATTACCAAGATACGTGAAGAACGCAGAAAAGAACTTTGTTACGAAGGCCAACGCTGGTTTGACTTACGTCGATATGGCATGCCTTCCATACAGCACAAATGGGAAGGAAAAATTTACACATTAACAAAAAATGATCCTTCATACGTATTACCTATACCTCCAAATGTATTGCAAAGAAACTTACTATTGGAACAAAATCCGTTCGGTCCGGAACGGGTTGGAGTTTCCATAACAAACTAACTATAAATTATAAAAATAATGATCGTTAATCCTAAACAACAGAAAATTATGAAGCCAATATATAACGTATGGATATTATTGTTCTGTCTCACATTCACGTCTTGCTACGAAGATGATTCAATTATCCCGACACCAGACCCACTTGCACAGGCCGGAGGATTTGAGTTTCCCCAAGGAGATAATTCTTGGGACAATGATGCCATGAAAATCTACCAAGACTTCGGAGTGAAAATAATATATAAAGATATCACAGAAAAAGACCTCAATAAAAATTGGACAGGTGGTGGTATCGGTGGCTCTACAAGAGTGTTCGAAAATTGTCTCAATGAGGAGATGGCGGCATTCTATATTACTTTTATGAAAAATCATATATTCCCTTATCTTAATCGGGAAGTTACGGACAGAGTATTTCCCATGTATTGGTATGTGGGATACAATTACTCGGTATTTGCCTCCATTGTACCGGGAGTGTTAGAATATTATGTAGCATTATCCGAACATGAAGAAAGCCAAACTGACTGCTGGGTAACTTGCTTCTGGGGAGATGCAGCTCACAGCACCTATGATGATCCAATCTCTGGATGGAAAACCCCTATTGCCGGCAACAAGGACAGTTTTACTGTGCGTCGCTTCAAAATAATTGATGAAGTTATAAACACAGCCATCACCAGAGGTAACATTATCGTACCCGAAGATGAATTTGATGCAGGATTCGACCATTCAACTAAGATTGTCAGAAATGAAGATATTGAAAGCAAAGCTGATCCTAATTATTATCTTAGAAGAGGCTATCCCGGTGATGTAAATTCATTATCAGCAAAATATAGTAAACCACATTCTGATAATCCTCCAACAGCCAAAGAAACATTTATCGGTTACATGCAAATAGCCATGCGTCTTACTAAGGAAGAACGGGAAGCAATGTGGCCTTCGGCAACCTATCCATTTATGAGTAGTAAGTTCGAGTTTGTAACCAATTATCTAAAAAAATACAATATTGACCTGGAAGCTATCGCTCAAGGACCGGAAGAATGGGATATCAAACCTTATCCGGAACTACCAGAAGCTGATGCAGGAGATGACGATGATGATCCTTGGGGAGACTGGTAGAACTTTTTTCTTTATCCAGTAGTAACCAAGTTATTAAAATAGATACGGATAACGACAAAGCTATTCGTTGCTTTACGATATATTATAAAACTCAATATTATGGAATTAATAAAAAGACTCTCACTAATACTATTGCTTTTATGCACCACCTCCTCCCTATGGAGCAACGGCGGACTGCAGTTTAAGGGAAAGTTAAGGATACTTAGACCTACTACCTTACAAGTAAAAGATTTGAATGGAAACCTTGTTTTGACTTGTTCCATCAGCCAGAACGGAGTATTCGAAACAGAAAAGAAAGAGATCCAGCCCGACGTATATACGCTATGTATCGGGAAAACGGAACAAAACATTTACTTTGAAAATACTTCTGTTAGTATCAATGGCTTTTTCGATGAAAAGAATCCCGAACAAAGCTCACTTTCATTCACCGGCATTGATCCGTTTCTGACTTTACAAAACTATATGCCGGCCGAAAGAGATCCGGATAAAGCAACAATCTCGACTTCTGCCAAAGAAAAACTGACGCCTGCCATGGCGTCAGCATTAGCTTATCTGGCAGATGTGAATGATTACCCATCCAACAAAATGTTATTGGATATGATACCGGAACAAGATAGGAATTCTTTGTCTGCCAAATGGTTAATCAACAAAGTAGAAGTTCTCTCCCACCAGATCATCGGTGCAGAATGTCCTGGTTTTACGTTCATTGACAGCAATGGAAAGAGTGTAAGTTTAAAAGACTTCCGTGGAAAAATTGTCGTACTGGATTTCTGTGCTTCCTGGTGTGGTCCTTGCCGCAAAGAGATGCGCAGTATGCTGACAATATATAATGATCTGAAAGCGGATGATTTAGAATTCATCAGTGTTTCGTTGGATGACAGCGAAGCAAAATGGAGAAAAATGCTGGATGAAGAAAAACTGCCGTGGGTGATGTTGTGGGATAAAACAGGATTTCCCAAAAACAGCAAGACTCCAAGCGCTATTCAGGCTGCTTACGGTTTCTACTCCATCCCTTTCCTCGTTGTCATTGACAAAGAAGGCAAACTCGCTGCACGTAATGTCCGGGGTGAACAGGTGCGTGAAGCCATTTTAAAAATAAGAAAATAACTAGATTGTATAAATTATAACTCATCAACAATGAAGAAACTTATATTTCCTATCGTATGCTGTTTTATCAGCATTACAGTATCGGCTCAGTTAGTCAAACAAGAAGCAGAAACACAAAAGAAACAATCCGAACTGGACTGGTTTAACTGTTCTTTCGACAAAGACAGTGTATATGGTGCCGAAGTAAACAAGGCTTACGAGTATCTGAAAGCTAACAAAAAGAAAGCTAAAAAAAGACCGGTTGTTGCATTGATCGGAACAGGAATGGACGTAGAACACGAAGACCTGAAACATGCAATCTGGATGAACCCGAAAGAAAAACTAAACCAAAAAGATGATGATAAAAACGGGCTTGTTGACGATATCAATGGCTGGAACTTCATCGGAGGTAAAGACGGTCAAGTAATGGAAGCTCTGACGCGCGAAGGAGAACGTGAATTTTTCCGCCTAAAAGATAAATATGCTGACTATATTTTCGATGGAAAAAAGTACTATAAGATTGTCAATGGAAAACGCCAAGAAGTTCCCGTACCGGAAAATATGGAAGAATATAACTACTATCGCTATAAAGTCATGCCGGAATCAAGAATCGGAGGAACCTATGGTGGTCTCCAACTTTCTTATGTAATAGAAGAATATGTTGAAAAGTTCGATAAGGACATGAAAAAACGCTTCCCCGGAAAAGAGTTAACCGTTGAGGACTTCCAAAGTTGTTATGATCCCAAAGCAGAAAGAGACAGTCTTTCAGAAGTTGCCTTTGTGTTTACTGCCTACTATTTCAGTATCTATAATACGGATAAATGGGAACCCGTATATCAAAATATGGGAAAGAAAAGTGTAGCAACAGCCAAAACGTCCTATGAAGATGCTTTAAAGAAATACGGAACTGATAACCGGAAAGAAATTGTAGGTGATAATCCCTTGGATATTAACGACACACAATATGGCAATAATGTACTGTTGACGTCTGACGCAGCAACAGGAGTTATGAAAGCGGGAGTGATCGCAGCCAAACGCGACAACGGTGTCGGAAGTAACGGTATTGCCGATAATGCAGAAATTATGACTTTACGTATTCATCCGGGAGAAGGAGAACCTTATTTAAAAGATATGGCACTGGCCATCCGGTATGCAGTAAACCACGGAGCGGATATTATTTTATTGCCGGAACAAAATTCGTTATACCCGGAAGAACAGAGACAATGGGTAGCAGATGCGCTGAAAGAAGCTGAAAAGAAAGGAGCATTGGTAATAGTTCCGGTTTGGGATCTGTCAGTAGATATGGATAAAGATGAATTCTTCCCTAACCGGAAGATGAGAAAAGACGGAGAACTTACCAATTTTATGGTGGTTGCTTCTTCTGATAAGAATGGAAATCCGGTACTAAACACCAATTACGGTGCAACTACTCTCGATCTTTATGCACCGGGAACAGATATTTATTCATCCTATATGGGTGATACGTACCAAAAAGGTACAGGTGAAGGAATGGCTTCGGCTACTGTAGCCGGTGTAGCTGCCTTAGTGAAATCATATTTCCCTAAATTAACCGGCTCGCAAATCCGTGACATACTACTGAAGAGCGTCACTTCACGCAAAGGGGTGGAAGTGGAAAAAGGAATCCGCGTAAACGACAGTCCTTCACAAGACTTGTTCCTTTTCGATGATTTGTGTATTTCCGGAGGTATTGTAAACGCTTATCAGGCAATTTTGGAAGCAGAAAAAGTCAGCAAATAAAATTAGCTTATGAAGTATACGACTCGTATGATAGGAACCGTTGTCGCCTTTTGCATGGCGGTTCCTGTATTCGCCCAACAATATAAGGCAACTATACCTTACCGGATGGTAGGTGAAAAGATGATTATCGAAATGAAAGTGAACGGCACGGCACGTCCTTTCATTTTTGATACAGGAGGACGTACGGCACTCACGACTCAAGCCTGCCAGGCACTGCAAATGGCAGCCACCGACTCGGCTAAAGTAACGGATGTGAATAACGTGGAAAGCTATTACAAGACTACCCGGATAGAGAACCTGACTACCCCCGACCATGTTATTAATTTCAAAAATGCTCCGTCACTGGTCATTGATGAAGTAAAAGGCTGGGAATGTTTTGGAGTAGATGGCATCATCGGCAGTGATTTATTCGCCAACACCATTGTCACTATTGATTCACAAGCCAAAAATATTATAGTTACCTCTGCTGAAAAGCCATCGACAGTGTCTTTACGAAAGATGTTGAATTTCACCAAAGGGGGCGGTATGCCGATCGTCAGCATACAAATAGCTCCGGTTAGCAATATAAATGTATTATTCGATACAGGTAGTCCCAGTCTGTTATCACTTATCGAAAGTGATTTTGAAAAAATCAAACTGGAAGCCTCTATGGAAGTGGTTTCCGAAGGGTATGGAGAAGGGAGTATCGGAGTATCTGGCCAGGCGGACAAAGCTTCTTCTTACAGGGTTCGTATTCCATTGCTATCAGTCGGAGCCACCAAATTCCGTAACGTAACAACCAGCACCAACAATCACCCTTACACATTATTGGGCGTCAAACTGTTGCAATACGGTAAAGTGACCATTGACTATCCACGCGGAAGATTCTATTTCGAAGCATTTCAACCGGACAATGAAATAAACAATCAAGGTAACAACTTTGACTTAACGGTCAAAGACGGAGATTTGTTTGTATCTACCGTATGGAGCAGTACGAAAGGTAAGATAGCAGTCGGAGACAAGGTAGTTAAAATCAATGGCAAACCTGCTAAGAAATATGACTTCTGCGAAAGTATTCTGAACGGAATACCGGAATTAAAAGAGAAAAAGAAGACGAAACTGACGATTGAGACAGCTTCCGGAGTAAAGGATATTATCTATGAAAAAGAATAATATGAAAAGTATAGGAATACTGACCGGCTTATGGCTGCTATTATTTCTAAACTGCGGACAAAGAATGGCAGCGCAAATCCGGAATAAGGTTTGCGACACCATTCCTTATGAGTTTATACAAGAGAAAATCATTATCCCCGTCACTGTTAACGGTATAAAAGTGAAATATATCGTCGATACGGGAGGAAGAACCGGAACGATGTATGATGCCGCAACGGAAATGAAAGCTACTGCCGCAGGATATATGCGTATCTCCGATGTGAATGCACAAGGCTCCAATTATCAGGAAGCGCACGTACAGAATGTTTCTATCGGGGAAAACTATAAAATCAAGCAGTTGAAGACGATGGTACTGCCTAAGAATCCATTCTTCACCGGACTAGGGGTTGTCGGTATTCTTGGAGGAGACGCTTTCGCACAGTCGGTAGTCACATTCGATTCCCGTTCTAAAATAATGGTTATCAATTATCCGTATCGTCCCGAAGGACTAAAAGTAACGGATGGGATTCCGCTGTTGGATGAGACGGATCATCACTCCATTGTCAATGTCCGCTTAGGGGACAATGACTTCAAGGTTCTGTTCGATACAGGTGCGGGAGGCTTTCTGCTTTATTCTACAGAAGATTATGAAAGGCTGTCTGACATTTCGAAAGTTACTAACCATGGATATGGTATCGTAGCTGCCGGAATAACAGGTCTAGGCAAGCCGGTGGATATAAAGAAGGTGACTGTTCCTCCTATCAACATCATGGGGAAAGAATTCACGAACGTGGGTAGTACGACCACAGTGATGAATGGAAGCATCATCGGGGTGGATTTACTGGAATACGGTAAAGTAATTATCGATTATATGCGCAGACGATTCTACTTTTTCCCGTTTGAAGAAGGAAAAACCGACATGGGCGGTGCTCCCGCTCTCTGGAACGTGAGTATTCTGCCACGCAATGACAGATTCGAAATTACAACGATCTGGGACAGCATGAAAGATAAAGTTGCTTTCGGCGACCAGGTGATTAATATCAACGGTACTTCTTTGGACGATTGTCCCATGAGCCAAATGGCTGTGGAAGATATCATGAACGCCATCCCCGGTGATACCGGTTATATTATTGTCAAGAAAGACAATCAAGAGAAAAAGATTGAAATCAGGAAAGAGAAATGAACTTTAAACAGAAAAAAGATATGAAGCGAATAATAACAAAGATGTATCTCTGTCTACTTGCATTTTGTATTGCCGGAGGAATCAGTGCACAGACACAGAACAGTATGACAGAGGTCATTCCATTCAAAACCATTGATGGAAAGATTATCGTAGAAGCCGCCATTAATGGCGAAGTGGCAGACTTCGTCCTCGATCTGTCAGGACATAACGCCCTGCTTCCTGAGGCTCTCAAGAAGTTACGCATCGACACGGGGAAGAACGGTACTTTTAGTGCTTATCAGGATTTTGTATTCAAACAAGTACCTGTTGGAAAAGTATATGAAATGGCAACAGTTGCTATTGGCAACAACACGTTTAACAACGATCTGCCTGCTTTCACTCTGGAAGACGAACCATATCTGCGCAAGCTGGGAGTGATGGGTGTATTAAGCGGTGCTATTTTCCGCACTTCCGTTCTGACTATTGATATGCAGCGGAAAAAACTCACAATTACGCAGCCCTATCGTCCTTCTTACATGAAATTAAACTACCGGGAGAACTTTGAGCTAATTACAGGATTAGGAATCGTATGTCCGATATCCATTCAGGGAAAACCCGTTTCTCTTGTTCTGGATACATGGAGCGAAGGATTAGTGAATCTTACCGAAAAAGATTTCAATACATGGAGCACACAATATACCAAAGGAACCAACCAAAAAGTTTCCAATGGATATAAAGAAGCGACTCAAGAAGAGGAAAGCCTCATCTTACCTGAAACCATGTTTGTAAAAACAAAGATTGAGGATGCCATGGCAGTGAAGAATCCATACCTGAAACGCTCCGTATTAGGCAAAAAGATATTGGACTACGGAATCATATCCATTGACTATATTCATCAGAAAATTTATTTCCAGCCGTTTGACATGGTTCCTATACCGGAAGCGGAAGCTAAAGTAACGGAAACTAAAGTTGAAGACGGTAAACTGAATCCGATTACCCGCCAATTCTTCCTCGAACACATCTTCGACTACAGAAAAGGGAACGATTTCGTTTATAATGGCGACAAACCGGTTGTAATTGATTTCTGGGCAACTTGGTGTGGACCTTGCATGCGCTTACTTCCGGAAATGGAAAAGCTGGCTGAAAAGTATAAAGGTAAAGTTGTATTCTACAAGGTTAATGCGGACAAAGAAAAGGATTTATGCAATCACTTCGGTGTACAGGCATTGCCTACCTTATTCTTCATACCTGCAGGCGGCAAACCGATTATTGAAGTCGGAGCTACTCCGGAGAAGTACGTACAAATCATCGAAGAGCAACTACTGAAATAAAAACTCTCTCTTAATTATATAACTACATTAATCTGAAACTTTAGCTAAAAGCCGGACATCATTCCGGCTTTTTTTATTTCCATATTATTGGAACTTATCATATAAACAAGTACATTTGCCCTGTCAAATCTATTTATAACTTAACACACATTTTGACCATGAAGAAAAGTATTTCTCTTCTTCTTTTGTCCTTGCTAATGATTACCCCCAGTTGCCAGAAGACAAAAGAAGCGGCGAACGAGTACAACATCGTTCCCAAACCCAACCAGATTCTTCCACAGGAAGGACGCTTTGAACTAAACAACAAAGTCTGCCTCGTAGTTCTCTCGGATGCTCCGGAAGTAAAAAGCATTGCCGACAGCCTGGCCGAACAACTAAAACTGACAGCAGGAATCTCCTTGAAAGAAGCTGAAAGTGCAGATGGAAAAACGGCGATCTCTTTTGTTGTACAGGAAGGTATGCCGAAAGAAGGTTATAAATTATCGGTCACTCCCAGTCTCATTACACTCACCGCTTCCCAGCCAAACGGATTCTTTTATGGAGTGCAGACTCTTTATCAGTTACTCCCTCCGGCAATTTACGGAAAGCAGTTGGATAAGAAAGCTGACTGGTCGGTTCCTGCCGTAGAAATCGAAGATTCACCCCGTTTTGTTCATCGCGGACTCATGTTGGATGTATGCCGCCATTATGTACCGATAGACTACATTTACAAGTTTATCGACTTACTGGCTATGAACAAGATGAATGTCTTCCACTGGCATTTGACAGACGATCAGGGATGGAGAATCGAGATCAAGAAATATCCCAAATTGACGGAAATCGGTTCCAAGCGTGAAAAGACATTAGTAGACTATTACTATGTAAACTATCCGCAAGTATTCGACGGAAAAGAACATGGAGGTTATTATACACAGGAGCAAATCAAAGATGTAGTGGCTTATGCTGCAAGTAAATACATCAATGTTGTTCCCGAAATAGAAATGCCGGGACATGCATTGGCTGCACTTGCCGCCTATCCGGAATTGTCATGCGACTCTACACAGACTTACAAAGTATCTCCTACCTGGGGAGTATTCGAACAGGTATTCTGTCCGAGTGAAACGACTTTCAAATTCTTTGAAGGAGTGATGGATGAAGTTATAGAATTATTCCCCAGCGAATACATTCACATCGGTGGCGATGAATGTCCCAAGACAGCGTGGAAGAACAGTGCTTTCTGCCAGCAGTTAATCCGCCAGTTAGGGTTGAAAGATGATACAACTCCCAGTAAGATAGACGGAATAAAGCACAGCAAAGAAGATAAGTTGCAGAGCTATTTCGTTACCCGTATGGAGAAATACCTGAATAGCAAAGGCAAAAACATCATTGGCTGGGATGAAATTCTCGAAGGTGGTCTGGCTCCCAATGCGACTGTTATGTCATGGCGCGGTGTAGAAGGCGGTATGAACGCAGCCAAAGCAGGACATAATGCCATCATGACTCCGAATCCTTATGTATATCTGGACTACTATCAGGAAGAGCCGGAAATTGCTCCGACTACTATTGGCGGATACAATACCTTGAAGAAAACATATAGTTATAACCCTGTTCCGGACGACGCTGACGAGCTTGCTAAGAAGCATATCATCGGAATACAAGGTAATATTTGGAGAGAATATATGCAGACTTCAGAACGTACAGACTACCAGGCTTTCCCACGTGCAATGGCTATCGCCGAAACGGCCTGGACACAAAACGCAAACAAAGACTGGAAGAATTTCTGCGAACGGATGGTGACTGAATTTGAACGTTTGAAAGTTATGAACACCCAACCTTGTCTCAACTTCTATGACGTAAATATAAATACGCACGCAGATGAAAACGGCCCTTTAATGGTATTGCTGGAAAGTTTCTACCCGAATGCGGAAATCCGGTATACAACGGACGGCAGCGAACCGTCCAAAGTGTCCATCTTATATGAAAAGCCTTTCGTTCTTGAAGGTAATATCGACCTGAAAGCCGCTGCTTTCAAAGACGGAAAGATGTTGGGCAAAGTAGCTCACAAGCCACTGTATGGCAATTTATTGACAGGAAAGCCCTATACGGTTAATTATACGATGGGATGGACAGGCGATATATTCGATGAAAACGATGTATTAGGAGCTGACAAAACCACCTTTGGACTGACCAACGGCAAACGAGGCAATAATGCTTCTTATACTCCGTGGTGTAGTTTTGGCATCGTGGAGGGTAAGGACTTGGAATTTATCGTTCATCTGGATAAACCGACACAAGTCAGCAAAGTTATTTTCGGTTCTTTATTCAATCCTGCCATGAGAATTCTTCCTGCAGGAGGAGTTGCTGTAGAAGTATCAGCAGACGGCAAGCAATACACACGGATAGCCGAAAAAGCTTTGAAACACGATTATCCGGAAACAGGAAGAATTGCATTCACCGATTCCATTGAGTTTGAACCGGCACAGGCTACATTCCTGAAAGTCAAAATCAAGAATGGTGGCACACTGCGTAATGGTGTCAACTTTGAAAAGAATAACGGGCCGGAAGTCATTCCTGCCGAATTATGGATAGATGAAATAGAAGCGTATTAACCAAAGACAATCGACAAATATTGTTCGAAAAGCTTTGAGTTTATAAAATAAAGGGGAGCAAGACTCCCCTCTCAACAAAATCACCCACGCTACAGATTAAACTCTAGCGTGGGTGATTTTCATATTTATAAGGGTTTTAATACCCTCCTATGGTCGGATATAAACCGGATTAAATGAGTCCTTTGGCAGAAAGATAACGTTCTGCTTCCAAAGCAGCTTTACAACCACTTCCCGCAGCCGTAATAGCCTGACGATAATGCGGATCGGCAACATCTCCTGCCGCAAAAACTCCGGGAACTTTTGTACGGGGACTATCACCTTCCGTGATGATATAGCCCACTTCGTCCGTATCAACGTATTCTTTAAAGATTTCAGTATTCGGTTGATGTCCGATAGCCAGGAAGAAACCGTCGATAGGCAAGCTGTAACGTTCTTCATCCGGTTCGCCCCAACGTTTCACCAGGTTTACACCTTCTACCCCATTGTCGCCAAACAAACCAACTGCGTTGTGTTCAAAAAGAACTTCTATTTTCTCGTGGTTCATTACTCGTTCCTGCATAATCTTCGATGCGCGCAGGAAAGGTTTACGGACAATCAGATATACTTTGGATGCAAGTCCGGCAAGATAAACAGCTTCTTCACAAGCCGTATCACCGCCACCGACTACGGCAACTACTTTCTTACGATAGAAAAATCCGTCACAAGTGGCACAAGCGCTTACACCCATTCCGGCATATTTTTTTTCATCTTCCAGTCCCAGATATTTAGCAGTAGCTCCGGTAGCAATAATCAATGATTCTGTTTCAATAACCTTATCACCGTCGATTGTTATTTTATAAGGGGCTTTGCTCAAATCGGCCGCCGTAGCAATACCGAAACGAACATCTGTTCCGAAACGGCTCGCCTGTGCACGCAAATCTTCCATCAACTGCGGACCACTGATTCCTTCCGGATAACCGGGGAAATTCTCCACATCCGTGGTAGTAGTCAACTGGCCACCCGGTTGCAATCCTTCATAAAGCACCGGACATAAATTTGCACGTCCTGCATAAATCGCTGCCGTATATCCGGCAGGTCCTGAACCTATAATCAGGCATTTCACTTTTTCTATTTCTGCCATTTTAATTTATCTTTATCGTTTTGTTATAAACGTATATTATCTCAAATCTATTACCTCCGCATTGGGGTATTGTTTCTTATCAAACGTAAAAACCTGATCCGCATAATTCTGCTTAGTCTGATAACTTGTAATGGTTATCTCATTACGCGTCTGCTGACCACGCTGTTGAAGCAAAATACACAAAGGTTCATAAGTATCCTTTGTCACAAAAAGAGTGATATGTTCCAACTCCTGTTTCTTATCCCTGGCAGTCAAAACGACTTCCCAAACGGCTTTTCCACGATACGTCTTAGTTGCTCCTAACTTATAAGAGAATCCTTTCTGATACATATATAGAAACGTATACGGATTAATCTGCTGCAACTCTTCCTGTGTCGGATTGCTGACGTTCACTTCATCATTCTTTGTCACATAACTCCACTGCGTTTTTCCATCAAACCAAGTGATGATATCCGACGTTTTCAGTACGAATTTCTCTCCTTTCAACTGAATCGTTCCATTTTCTGCACCTTCTACCAGACCGTTCGTCACAGCCTTTACAGTAAAATCAGCCTTTACACCACCTGCTTTACGAAACACCTCTGCCGTCTTGTCAAGAATGACTTTAGCCTGCGACTGTTGTTGGGCAATCACAGGCAAAGACAGTAAAGCTATTAAAACACTAAAAATGTACTTTCTCATTTGATTAATAAACGAACGGTTACTGTAAATTGTTCAATCGCATTTCAAGATCGTTATCATCCATGCACAAGACATCGCGCGCCTTGCTTCCCTGGGTAGGACCTACGATTCCCGCTTTTTCGAGTTGGTCCATAATACGTCCGGCACGGTTGTAACCGATAGCGAATTTACGCTGAATTAACGAAGTGGAACCTTGCTGATGGATCACTACCAGTCGGGCTGCATCTTCGAACAACGGATCAAGCCGTCCCATATCAATATCTCCTACTTCACTACCACCATCTTCGCTCACGAACTCTGGCAGGAAGAACGGAGTAGGATAACTTTGCTGACGGGCAATAAACTTCGTAATTTCTTCCACTTCCGGCGTATCGATAAAGGCACACTGCACACGCACCGGATCGGCTCCCTGCAAGAAGAGCATATCACCCTTACCAATCAAACGGTTAGCACCCGGACGGTCGAGAATGGTACGGGAGTCCATCATGGCAGATACACGGAATGCGATACGTGCAGGGAAGTTGGCTTTGATCGTACCTGTAATAATATTAGTAGTCGGACGCTGTGTAGCGATAATCATGTGGATGCCGACAGCACGCGCCAACTGTGCAATACGGGCAATCGGAAGTTCCACTTCCTTACCGGCGGTCATAATCAAATCTCCGAACTCGTCAATCACCACTACGATATACGGCATAAACTTATGTCCCTTTTCTGGATTCAGGCGGCGGTTGATAAATTTCTCGTTATATTCTTTGATATTACGCACATGTGCCATCTTCAAAAGATCATAACGGGTATCCATCTCCACACAAACAGAGTTCAGGGTTTGCACTACTTTCGTTACGTCCGTAATAATCGGTTCGCCTCCATCAGGAAGTTTGGCAAGGAAGTGATTTTCAATCACCGAATAGATACTGAATTCCACTTTCTTCGGATCGACCAGCACAAACTTCAATTCTGCCGGATGCTTCTTATATAATAAGGAAGTGATAATGGCATTCAAACCGACTGATTTACCCTGACCGGTTGCACCTGCCACCAATACGTGCGGCATCTTGCAAAGGTCGAACATAAAGACTTCG
This sequence comes from Bacteroides sp. MSK.18.37, assembly GCF_019129155.2. Classification (NCBI taxonomy): domain Bacteria; kingdom Pseudomonadati; phylum Bacteroidota; class Bacteroidia; order Bacteroidales; family Bacteroidaceae; genus Bacteroides; species Bacteroides sp. MSK.18.37. Next base: position 918,486 of record NZ_JAHOIB020000001.1, read on the forward strand.
TTCGTGATCGTCTTACCCAATACAATAGGCAAGTCATATTTGGATTCCTGAAATTTCTTACTTCCGATCACACTCTGTCCGGAAACAATCTTCGGATTCTTGTTCGGTACTTCAATACCGATAGTTCCTTTACCCGGTATCGGAGCAATAATACGGATACCATCAGCGGAAAGGCTCAATGCGATATCATCTTCCAAACCACGGATTTTAGAAATACGTACTCCCTGTTCCGGAGTAATTTCATATAGAGTTACCGTAGGTCCCACGGTTGCTTTAATCGTACTGATTTCGATTCCGAAGCTGCGCAATGTATTGATGATGCGGTCTTTATTTGCATTCTGCTCGTCCATGTCAATCGTCGGATCATCATTTTCAAAATGCTTCATCAAATCGATAGTCGGGAAACGGTAGTTTTCCAAGTCCTTAGTAGGATTATACGGTTCGAGTTCAGGTCCTTGGTATTCTTCTTCCGAAGCTGCCGGTTCCACCTCAAATCCGGGTTCCGCCTCTTCCAAAGAGTCTTCCTGCACAATAGGAACAGGATTGGAAACAGTCGGTTCAAATACCATAGTCACTCCTTCACTTTCGTCAGATACGGAAGTATCTTCCTTTTCCGGTTTATTAATAGGAAAGTCGTCTTCAGGTTCTTCAGCCTGAATATCCATCACTGGTGCCGGAGGAGGTGTCTGTTTATACGTCCGTTTCAAATTGAACTCCACTTCTTGCGGTTGGGAAGTCGTAAATTCCGGATCTCCTTCCGGAACATTCTCCTTTTCTTCTTTCTTTTCGCGTTTCAAGAAACTCAATGCGAAGAGTTTACGCAACCAGATGACGGTACGTGCACTTATATATATGAAGAAACAGATAGCCGTTATCAACAGGATCATCCACACACCGGGTACTCCAACTTGCGAAATCAGCCAACGACTGACATTATATCCGTGCATACCTCCCAAATAAATGAAGGAATCCTGATAATGATCCATAAAGGCAAATCCGAAGAATACGGAGAACCAGACCAGCAAGAGTGTGCAGCCGATAAACCACTTCCACAGACGTACAACACGTACACGCATTAACTTCAATCCTGCCACTGCCAGGAAAACAAGTATGAAGAAAGAGGAAACGCCGAAACAGTCATTAATCAGATAACTGGCCAACTGCGCTCCGCGTGAACCTGCATAATTCTTCACTTGATTATTAACAGCTGCCAAATCTGCCGAACTACCACTATCAATAATACTTTGATCGGCAGCCCCCGTGAAGAAGAAGGAAGAAAAAGCCAACAACAGGTAAACGGAAAAGATGACCAGCATCAATCCGATTACAAAATGAATGGTTTCATTCTTAAATACAGCCACAATTTTACTGGGGGAAGAGGGAGTACGTTCCGCCTCCTTATCTAATTTCTTCTTTGCCATGAGTCTTTAATTCTTTTTTATAAAACTGGAATGAGATTCTAAGCTGCAAAAATAATAAAAAAATAACGAGCACTACGCTCATTCAATCCTTTTTCTTACCTTTGCGTTTCAAATCAATATAGATCATGGAAAAAGAAAGCCAAACGATATTTGATAAAAACGTAATTGAGTTCGTAACGGTAGCTGCCGAATTTTGTGCATTTCTCGAACGTGCCGAACGCATGAAGCGTAGCACTTTCGTTGATACATCATTAAAAATACTTCCACTACTCTATCTCAAAGCATCTATGCTGCCCAAATGTGAGACTATCGGGGACGAAGCACTTGAAACGTATGTCACAGAAGAGATTTACGAAATTCTGCGTATCAACCTTTCCGGATTGATGGCTGACAAGGATGATTATCTGGACGTATTCGTGCAAGATATGGTGTATAGCGACCAACCTATCAAGAAGTCTATATCGGAAGACCTGGCCGACATTTATCAGGATATTAAAGATTTCATATTTGTCTTCCAACTGGGACTGAACGAAACAATGAATGATTCATTGGCCATCTGCCAGGAAAACTTCGGTACACTGTGGGGACAGAAACTGGTAAACACACTTCGCGCCCTTCATGACGTGAAATACAACCAGGAGGAAGAAGAAGAGGAAGTAGGTAATGAAGAAGGATTTTACGAACCAAGCGACGACACCGATTGTTGTGAAGAAGATGGCTGTCATTGCCACGATGATGATTGCCACTGTCACGAAGACGGTTGCCATTGCCACGATGATGAATTAAAATAAAAATGATTGTAAGAAGAACCATAGATAAAGATGAACTAAAAGAACTCCCGAAAACAGTCTTTCCGGGACGTATTTATGTTATCCAGTCGGAAGCTGAAACGGAAAAAGCTGTAGCTTACCTCCAATCCAGACCAGTGATAGGTATCGACAGCGAAACTCGCCCTTCCTTTACCAAAGGACAATCGCACAAAGTAGCACTTCTCCAGATTTCTTCCGAAGAATGCTGTTTCTTATTCCGGCTCAATATGACGGGATTGACTCAGCCATTGGTTGACTTGTTAGAAAATCCGGCTGTAATCAAAGTGGGACTTTCACTGAAAGACGACTTTATGATGCTGCACAAACGTGCACCTTTCACCCAACAAAGCTGTATCGAATTACAGGACTATGTGCGTCAATTCGGAATACAGGACAAAAGTCTGCAAAAGATTTACGCCATCTTATTCAAAGAAAAAATATCCAAATCACAACGCTTGTCCAACTGGGAAGCTGATGTATTAAGTGACGGACAGAAACAATACGCTGCTACCGATGCATGGGCATGCCTCAATATCTACAATCTGTTGCAAGAACTGAAACAGACGGGAGATTGGGAGGTTTCTCCGCTGACAGCTACTGTCTCTCCCGCGGAAGAAGTGATAAGTAATAAAATAAGTGATTAATAACCAATAATAAAACGATCTGAAGCCCTCCCCCTTGGGAGAGGGTTGAGGAAAGACTACATTATGCATAAAGTATATCTCAAACCTGGTAAAGAAGATTCTCTTAAGAGATTCCACCCCTGGATTTTTTCCGGTGCTATCGCTCGTTTTGACGGAGAGCCCGATGAAGGTGAAGTTGTAGAAGTGTACACCTCAAAAAAAGAATTTATTGCCGAAGGACATTTCCAGATCGGAAGTATTGCTGTACGCGTACTGTCTTTCCGCCAGGAACCTATCGATCACGATTTTTGGAAAAGCAAACTGGAAATTGCATACGATATGCGTCGCAGTATCGGCATCGCCACTAATCCGACCAACAACACCTACCGTCTCGTTCACGGTGAAGGAGACAATCTCCCCGGACTGGTGATTGACGTTTATGCCAAAACCGCTGTTATGCAGGCACACTCTGCAGGAATGCACGTAGACCGCATGACAATTGCCGAAGCTTTATCCGAAGTAATGGGTGACAAAATCGAAAATATCTATTATAAATCAGAAACAACTCTTCCTTTTAAGGCAGACCTTTTCCCCGAAAACGGTTTTCTGAAAGGAGGAAGCAGTGACAATATCGCACAAGAATATGGCTTGAAGTTCCATGTGGACTGGCTGAAAGGTCAGAAGACCGGATTCTTTGTAGATCAGCGTGAAAACCGTTCTTTGCTGGAACGTTACGCCAAAGACCGTTCGGTACTGAATATGTTCTGCTACACCGGCGGATTCTCATTCTATGCCATGCGCGGAGGTGCGAAACTCGTGCACTCTGTCGACAGTTCAGCCAAAGCGATTGATCTGACTAACAAAAACGTGGAATTAAACTTCCCCGGTGATTCCCGCCACGAGGCGTTTGCCGAGGATGCTTTCAAATATCTCGACCGCATGGGCGACCAGTATGATTTAATCATCCTTGATCCGCCCGCATTCGCCAAACATAAAGATGCACTGCGGAATGCTTTGCAAGGTTACCGTAAACTGAATGCCAAAGCATTCGAGAAAATCAAACCGGGCGGCATCCTGTTTACTTTCTCTTGTTCGCAAGTGGTAAGCAAAGATAATTTCCGTACTGCTGTGTTTACCGCAGCAGCCATGTCAGGGCGTAGCGTACGCATTCTACACCAGCTGACTCAACCGGCCGACCATCCGGTAAACATCTATCATCCCGAAGGAGAATATCTGAAAGGATTGGTACTCTACGTAGAATAACCGGCAAGGTGCCGGAGCCAAGTTTCCATTCGGATATCAGGCATTTCTCCGGAAGTATGGCTGATTAGAGAGGGCAGTAACAGAAAAACGGAAGATTCAAAGTTAATTAGAGTTAACAAATAGAAGATTTTCGAGAAAACATTATGTTGTATAACATAAACCCTATATCTTTGCACTGTGTTTTTCATGGTATTAGATTTAAGGTTAACAAAGATTGGCTGTCTGGGATAGATAGCCTTCTTTTTTTTATACCCCCTTCATTTGTTTTTTCACACCCAAATCTCATCTTTTCTTCGCATTTATGCCATTTTTATCCCCTTTTTATCAAATTACTTATCCACCTATTCAACGAAAATATTATATTTGCAAGGTTTATGAATGTGAAGAGAAACACAAATTAAAAAAGTCATGAGTATAAAAGTTCGTTTGATTATTATGAACTTCCTGCAATTCTTTGTATGGGGGTCATGGTTAATATCATTAGGTGGTTATATGGGAAGAGAACTTCATTTTGAAGGAGGACAAATCGGAGCCATTTTCGCCACCATGGGGATTGCCTCTTTGGTAATGCCGGGTATTATCGGTATTATTGCCGATAAATGGTTTAATGCAGAACGTTTATACGGACTTTGCCATATTGCAGGAGCAGGATGTCTCTTCTACGCTTCCACCGCAACGGGATACGACCAGATGTATTGGGCCATGTTACTCAACTTGTTGGTATATATGCCCACTTTATCCCTCGCCAACACGGTATCGTACAATGCACTGGAGCAATACAAATGTGACCTGATTAAAGACTTCCCTCCTATCCGCGTATGGGGAACAATCGGTTTTATTTGTGCCATGTGGGCTGTCGACCTTACCGGATTCAAGAATTCAAGTGCACAACTTTATGTAGGAGGTGCTTCCGCATTGCTACTCGGACTTTATTCATTTACGCTCCCGGCCTGTCGACCGGCTAAATCTGAAAACAAATCATGGCTCTCCGCTTTCGGACTGGATGCGCTGGTGTTATTCAAGAAAAAGAAAATGGCTATTTTCTTCCTTTTCTCCATGCTTCTAGGTGCAGCATTGCAGATTACGAATACTTACGGCGACCTTTTCCTAGGCAGTTTTGCCAGCATCCCTGAATATGCAGATTCTTTCGGAGTGAAACATTCAGTCATCCTGTTATCCATTTCACAGATGTCCGAAACATTGTTTATTCTTGCCATACCTTTCTTCCTGCGTCATTTCGGAATCAAACAAGTCATGCTAATCAGTATGTTCGCTTGGGTGTTCCGGTTCGGCCTGTTCGGTTTTGGAGATCCGGGATCAGGACTATGGATGCTGATCCTTTCCATGATTGTTTATGGTATGGCCTTTGATTTCTTCAACATTTCCGGTTCGTTGTTTGTTGAACAAGAAGCCAAATCTTCTATCCGTGCCAGTGCACAGGGCTTGTTCTTTATGATGACTAACGGATTGGGAGCCATCATGGGCGGATATGCCAGCGGTGCGGTAGTTGATGCATTCTCTGTATATGCCGACGGCAGACTGGTGAGTCGCGAATGGATGAACATTTGGCTGATCTTTGCCGCTTATGCGCTGGTAATCGGCATTCTGTTTGCCTTGGTATTCAAGTACAAACACCAGCAGGAGAGTAAAACAAATTAAGTAAAAGAGAACGATGGACAAAAAGGTAGAATTACAAGTTATAAATATCACGAACAGCCAGGCGCAAGTAGGCGCGTTTGCTATGCTATTGGGCGAAGTGGACGGTGAAAGGCAACTGCCTATCATCATCGGTCCAGCGGAAGCCCAGGCTACCGCTTTATATCTGAAAGGAGTGAAAACTCCCCGTCCGTTGACACATGATTTATTTATAACAAGTCTTACTATACTGGGAGCCAGCCTGATACGTGTATTAATTTACAAAGCAAAGGATGGTATTTTCTACTCCTATATTTACCTCAAAAAAGACGAAGAAATTATACGTATCGACGCACGGACTTCAGACGCAGTTGCCCTGGCAGTGCGTGCCGACTGCCCGATTCTTATTTATGAATCTATTCTTGAACAGGAATGTCTTCACATGTCGTCAGAAGAAAGAACCCGTTCTGAAGAAACGGACAACGACGAAGTGGCTGAAGAAGAACATGATTTGCCCGGTGCTACTTCCAGAACGCTTGAAGAAGCACTGGAACAGGCTATTAAAGATGAGAATTACGAGTTAGCCGCGCAGATACGCGATCAAATCAATTCAAGAAATAAAAATCAGTAAGTAATATTATGCACGTATTTTATACTCCAGATATACAGAAAAGCAACGAGCTTCCCGAAGAGGAAGCACAACACTGTATCCGTGTTCTGCGGCTAAGTATCGGAGACGAAATCACGCTTACCGACGGTAAGGGTAACTTCTACAAAGCTGAAATTACTGTTGCAACCAACAAACGTTGTTTCGTAAACATCAAAGAAACCATTTTTCAGGAACCGTTATGGCCGTGCCATTTACACATTGCCATGGCACCAACGAAGAATATGGACCGCAACGAATGGTTTGCAGAGAAAGCTACCGAAATAGGTTTTAACGAACTGACTTTCCTCAACTGCCGTTTCTCGGAACGTAAAGTCATCAAGACCGAACGGATTGAAAAGATTCTGGTATCAGCCATCAAACAATCTCTCAAGGCACGACTGCCAAAATTGAACGAAATGATTGAGTTCGATCAGTTCATCAGGCAGGAGTTTAAAGGACAGAAGTTTATCGCCCACTGTTATGAAGGGGAGAAACCTCTATTGAAGAATGTTCTGAAACCAGGAGAAGACGCCCTTGTCCTGATAGGTCCCGAGGGAGATTTCAGTGAAGAAGAAGTGAAGAAGGCCATCGAACGGGGATTCGTTCCGATTAGTCTCGGCAAATCACGGCTCCGTACAGAAACAGCGGCATTGGTGGCCTGCCACACGCTGAATCTGCAAAATCAATAACAGCAGTAAATGTCTGAATCAATGATTATACAACTTTTAAATAACATAAGTATGGCAAAGAAAACGATTTCACGACTCTCGGTACTGGCAGTACTGATTGTTTTTCTGGCAGCATGTTCCAAAACATCGGAATATACAAATGTGATACCGGCTGACGCTTCGGTAGTTGCCTCTATCAACCTTAAATCCCTCGCAAGCAAAGCGGGATTGGATGATAAAGAGAATGAAGCTGCTAAACAAAAAGTACTGGAAGCACTGAAAAGCGGAATGAATGCGGCCACATTCCAACAACTGGAAAAGGTTATGAAGAATCCGGGCGAATCGGGAATCGATGTTGAATCTCCATTCTATGTGTTCTCTTCATCTTCTTTCCCTTATCCTACTGTTGTAGGTAAAGTGAACAATGAAGATAAGTTGCATGCTTCACTCGACGTGATGGCAAAAGAACAGATCTGCCAACCGGTAGGCGAAGCTGACGGTTACAGTTTTACAACGATGAACAGCGGTTTGCTTGTTTTCAATAGTTCTACTATATTGGTAGTCAATGTCAGCGGAACAACTCAAACTGATAAAGCCAAAGAAGCCATTACTAATTTGTTGAAACAGACAGCAAGCAATAGTATCGTGAAATCAGGAGCTTTCCAGAAAATGGAGAAACAGAAAAGTGATATTAACTTCTTTGCTTCCATGACAGCTATTCCTTCAACCTACCGCGATCAGATAACCATGGGATTACCTACTGAAGTGAAAGCGGAAGACATCACTCTGATAGGAGGACTGAACTTTGAAAAAGGAAAGATTGCCCTCAAAACAGAAAACTATACTGAAAACGAAGCAGTGAAAGCTCTCCTAAAAAAACAAATGGAATCTGTTGGAAAAGCGAATAATACTTTCGTTAAATACTTCCCGGCTTCTACCCTGATGTTCTTCAACGTAGGTGTAAAAGGAGGCGAACTGTATAACCTGTTGAGCGAAAACAAGGAATTCCGCAACACAGTATCTATCGCTAAGGCAGACGAAGTAAAAGAGTTGTTCAGCTCGTTCAATGGTGATATTTCTGCAGGATTAATCAACGTAACGATGAGCAGTGCTCCCACTTTCATGATGTACGCTGACGTGAAGAACGGCAATGCTCTTGAAATGATTTACAAGAACAAGGAATCATTGGGATTGAAGAGAGGGGAAGATATCATGCAACTTGGCAAAGACGAATATGTCTACAAGACAAGAGGCATGAATATATTCTTCGGCATCAAGGATAAACAAATGTATGCAACCAATGATGAGTTACTCTACAAAAACGTAGGTAAAGCTGCCGACAAATCAGTCAAAGATGCTCCTTATGCATCGGATATGAAGGGAAAGAGCCTATTTATAGCAATCAATGCCGAAGCAATCCTCGATCTGCCTATTGTTAAAATGGTAGCAGGTTTCGGAGGACAGGAAGCTAAGACATATATCGAACTGGCCAACAAGGTTTCTTACCTGTCCATGAGTTCAGAAGGGGAAGTCAGCGAGATTGACCTCTGCCTGAAAGACAAAGATGTAAATGCCCTCAAACAAATTGTAGACTTTGCCAAGCAATTTGCCGGCATGTAATAAATGTATAAACCAACGGTATGAATAGTATTCACTTACAGCAAACACTTCCCCAAGTGTTTGCTGACCGTAATTCGGTGACTTCGGACGTATGGCATCAGGATCTTTTCTTCCGGAAAGGAGAAATGTATCTGATTGAAGCTGCTTCCGGCACCGGCAAATCTTCGTTGTGCAGCTATATCTATGGCTACCGCAACGACTATCAGGGGATTATTAATTTCGATGAAACCAATATCAAAGCATACTCCGTGAAGCAATGGGTCGACCTGCGAAAGCATTCACTAAGTATGCTTTTTCAAGATTTACGCATCTTCACCGAACTTAGCGCTCTTGAAAATGTGCAATTGAAGAATAACCTCACCGGATGCAAAAAGAAAAAAGAAATCTTATCGTTCTTCGAACAACTGGGGATCGCAGATAAAATAAATGTGAAAGCCGGCAAGCTATCTTTCGGACAGCAACAGCGCGTCGCCTTTATCCGGGCGCTCTGCCAGCCGTTCGACTTTTTATTTCTGGATGAACCGATCAGCCACCTGGACGATGATAACAGCCGCATCATGGGTGAACTTATCATCGCTGAAGCAAAGGCACAAGGAGCCGGAGTGATCGCCACTTCCATCGGTAAACATATCGAGTTGCCTTACAGCCATACACTTCAACTGTAGTAAGCTGGTTAATAACAGGTAGCAGGTAATGAACAACCTCTTTTTCACAGCATCATTTCAAATCGTAAATTGTAAAATCGTAAATAAAATGCCAACTCTTGTCTGGAAGCTTCTCCGCCAACATATCAGTATCGGTCAATTAGCCGGTTTCTTTTTAGCCAACCTATTCGGCATGATGATTGTATTGCTTAGCGTACAGTTTTATAAAGATGTCATTCCGGTATTCACCGAAGGAGACAGCTTTATGAAAAAGGATTTCATCATAGCTACAAAGAAAATCAGTGCTCTCGGTTCTTTTGCAGGAAAGAGTAATACATTCTCTGCCGAAGAAATTGCGGATCTGAAAAAGCAACCGTTTACCAAAACAATAGGAGCTTTCACTCCTTCTCAATTCAAAGTTTCAGCAGGATTGGGAATGAAGGAAGCCGGTATTCATCTTTCCACAGATATGTTTTTTGAGTCTGTTCCCGATGAGTTTGTCGACATCAAACTCGATAAATGGCATTTCGATGAAAACACACATACCATACCCATTATCATTCCGCGCAACTATCTGAACCTTTATAACTTCGGTTTTGCGCAAAGCCGCAGCCTCCCCAAACTATCGGAAGGGTTAATGAGTCTGATTCAAATGGATATTATGATGCGTGGCAACGGACGGGTGGAACAGTACAAAGGAAACATTGTCGGTTTTTCCAATCGTCTGAATACGATTCTTGTTCCCCAGTCCTTTATGAAATGGGCTAATGAGAATTTCGCACCGAATGCAGAAGCCCAACCGGCACGATTGATTATCGAGGTTAGCAATCCGGCAGATTCCGCCATCGCCAGTTATTTTCAGAAGAAAGGATATGAAACGGAAGATGGTAAGCTGGATGCCGGAAAAACAACTTATTTCCTCCGTCTTATCGTAGGTATTGTATTGGGAGTGGGTTTATTTATCAGTATCCTTTCATTCTATATACTGATGTTGAGCATCTTCCTGCTTTTACAAAAGAATACAACCAAGCTGGAAAGTCTATTACTAATCGGATACAGTCCCAACAAGGTAGCATTGCCTTATCAGTTGCTCACGGTAGGATTGAACGTTATTGTGCTTGTATTATCCATCGGATTAGTCTCCTGGTTGCGCAGTTATTACATAGACAGCATCCGCATCCTATTTCCACAGCTGGAAACCGGATCATTATGGGCAGCAATCAGTATGGGTATTCTATTATTTATCGTTGTATCGGTGATTAACATACTGGCAGTAAAAAAGAAAGTGCTTTCGATCTGGATGCACAAATCATAGATGTAGAATCAAACACATAACGTATGAAAAACAAAACTACATTTTCTATCCATAGAGGCTTAATAGCTTTCTTTTTCGGAATACTGTTCTGTTTTGCCCCATTGTCAGGGCAAAACGTACAAGATACAATTATTGCGTATTTTAATCTACTGGAAAAAATCCCACAGGAGAAACTCTACTTACATCTGGACAAGCCCTTTTATGGGGCAGGAGAAAAAATATGGTTCAAGGGATATCTGGTAAACTCTGTTACACATCAAGATAATACACAAAGCAACTTCATCATTACAGAGCTTGTCAACCGTTCCGACTCTATTGTAGAACGGAAAAAGATCCGCAGAGATTCATTGGGTTTTCATAATGCTTTCACCCTCCCTCCCACTCTCCCTGCAGGTGATTATTATTTGCGGGGATATAGCAACTGGATGCTTAATCAGGAACCGGAATTCTTTTATTCACGCAATCTGAAAATCGGTAATTCGATTGATAATACGATTGTTTCAAATATTGAGTATCAGCAAGAAGACGAATCACATTATACAGCCAAGGTAAGATTTACCAGCAATACCCAAGAGGCTTTCGGAAATACTGCCATCCGCTACCGCTACATTGAAAACGGAAAGATTAAAGATAAAGGTAAAAGAAAGACAGACGAGAATGGGTTGATTTCTATTTCCCTGCCGGATTTGAAGCCTATTGCCACACGCCACATTGAAGTAGAGTTCGATGATCCCCAATATATTTATAAAAAGACTTTCTATCTGCCTTCGTTTACAAAAGACTTTGATGTTAAGTTCTTCCCGGAAGGAGGTGCTCTCCTGACCGTTGCTCATCAGAATATAGCTTTCAAGGCTCAAGGATCGGATGGCTTTTCTACAGAAATAGAAGGATTCCTGTTCGATGCCAACGGAGACACATTGACAGCTTTCCGCTCGGAGCATGACGGCATGGGAGTTTTCACACTGAATCCGACTGTGGGAAAGTCTTACTATGTGATTGCCAAATCCGGTGACGGTATCAGTAAACGATTCGACCTCCCAGCTGTAGAAGAAAAAGGAATCACACTTTCCATGACACATTATAAAAAGGAAATCCGTTACGAAATCCAGAAAACAGAAGCTACCGAATGGCCTCAAAAGTTATTCTTGATTGCGCACACTCGTGGAAAGCTGGTCATCCTGCAGCCAGTCAGTATCGACAGGACTTTTGGAAGAATGAACGACAGTTTATTCAACGCAGGCATCACCCATTTCATGCTGATCGACCAACAGGGCAACGCACTTAGCGAACGCCTGGTTTTCATACCCGACCGGAATCCGCATCAATGGCAAATTCTTGCAGATAAGCCGACATACGGAAAAAGAGAAAAGGTATCCCTGCAAATTTCAGCAAAAGACGATAACGGTACTCCGGTAGAAGGTAGTTTTTCCATCAGCATTACCGACAGAAAGAGTATCCGCCCGGATTCGCTTGCTGACAATATCGTATCGAATTTTCTATTGACCTCCGACTTAAAAGGATATGTAGAAAATCCCGGATATTATTTTTTGCAGCAAGACCTCCGGACTCTCCGCACGGTAGACTTCCTGATGATGACGCACGGATGGCGCAGACACCATATCCAGAATGTACTGACTGCACCTTCAATGAACCTCACCAACTATATGGAAAAGGGGCAAACTATCAGCGGACGTATCAAAGGTTTCTTTGGAGGTAACGTTAAGAAAGGACCTATTTGTATTCTGGCTCCCAAACAGAACATCATCGCCACTACCACCACAGACGAAAAAGGAGAGTTTATCGTGAACACATCTTTCAGAGATAGCACGACTTTCCTTGTTCAGGCACGTACCAAAAGAGGATTTGCCGGAGTGGACATCGTGATTGACACTCCTCAATACCCGGCAACTTCGCACAAGTCTCCTTTCCATGATGGAACAGCAACGTTTATGGAAGATTATTTGCTCAACACCCGCGACCAATATTACATGGAAGGTGGAATGAGAGTGTACAATCTGAAAGAAGTGGTAGTCACTGGAAGTCGTAAAAAGGCCAGTTCAGAAAGTATTTACACAGGAGGTATCAACACCTACACGATCGAAGGGGACAGACTGGAAGGATTCGGTGCACAAACAGCTTTTGATGCAGTCACCAGACTTCCGGGCATTAGCGTGACAAATGGAAATGAAATACATATCCGCAACAATCCCGAGCAACCTGTCATTGTTGTTGACGACGTGGTGTATGAAGACGATAACGACATCCTGACCATGATACAAACCAGTGATATGTCGAGCTTGAGCCTTCTTCGCGGTGCCGATGCAGCGATCTTAGGTTCCCGCGGTTCGGCAGGTGCTATCGTTATTACGCTGAAAGACGGCAAAGATATCCCGGCAAGACCGGCACAGGGCATTATCACATGTACTCCACTGGGGTACAGCGACTCGGTCGAGTTCTATCATCCTACTTATGATACGCCTGAAAAGAAGAATGACCAACGCTCGGATTTACGAAGTACGATCTATTGGAATCCTACCCTTCAACTGGATGCTAATGGAAAAGCAACCATCGAATACTATACTCCGGACAGCACTGCACCGGAAGATATAACCATAGAAGGCGTGGATAAAAACGGAAAGGTATGCCGGATAGTACAAACGATCAACAACAGATAAATGTGGAAAAGATTTTGAATGTCAGGTTTATAGACTTACGCAAGTAAGCACAACTCTATTAAGGCACCTTTATCTTTATTCTATCAAGCAGGTATACATCTGTTAAGCTACCGATATCATTCATTCACCACGGCCGTGGAGAACTAACAAGAGCGGTACTTTAGCTGAACAATAAAGGCACTCTAGCTGAACAATGCCAGTATCTTTAAGCTACTTTACCCGTATCTCCGTGTTATTCTATCAGCATACTAGAGTTATCACACCTGATTTTTCAACACAACCTTAGTGGTAATATAACGTAAAAACATACAGATATACAGAAGTTATCACAAAAATAGCATCATGATAAAAAAGGAGATAAACAACTGTTTATCAAATAGCTATACTATTTAATCAGCAAAAACAAAGCTGACAATAAAAAACAAGATCTTTATTGTCAGCCTATTGTCAGCTCCTATCATCAGCCATATTCCACTAAAAATCAAAAGATTAGCCACTACCCTGACAGATTGACAATAAAAACAACACAAATATTATAGTAGATAATATCAGATGGCGGTATTCTCATACACTTCATTATTATTAGATTGAATACCACCAATTAGAGGTTAAAATGCAAATTAACCTTCCCTATCCCCTTATTAATCTTGATAAAAAAGCGATTGAATACCAAACAGGTTAAAAATATTTCGTAATTTTGCAGATATAAAAGAATGAAGCTATGCCGGACTATGATTTAATCGCCATACTCGGACCTACAGCCTCGGGTAAAACTCCCTTTGCCGCTGCCTTGGCCTATGAACTCAACACAGAAATTATCAGTGCCGATTCCCGTCAGATATATAGAAGAATGGATCTCGGTACAGGAAAAGATTTGGCCGACTATACCGTAAACGGACGTACAATCCCCTATCATCTGATTGACATTGCAGACCCCGGATATAAATACAATGTGTTTGAATATCAACGTGATTTCTTGAATTCTTACGAAAGCATCAAACAAAAAGGCTGTCTTCCCGTTTTATGTGGAGGGACAGGTATGTATCTGGAATCCGTGTTGAAAGGATATAAACTGATGCCCGTACCGGAAAATCCGGAATTGCGTAACCGTTTGGCAAATCATTCGCTGGAAGAGTTGACGGAAATGCTAAGTCAATACAAGGCTTTGCATAACTCCACCGACGTGGATACCGTGAAACGGGCGATACGTGCGATAGAAATTGAAGAGTATTATGCAGCCCATCCGGTTCCCGAAAGGGAATTCCCGGAACTGAACAGTCTCATCATCGGAGTGGACATTGACCGGGAACTGCGCCGTGAAAAGATCACCCGCCGATTGAAACAACGATTGGATGAAGGAATGGTGGACGAGGTAAGACGATTGATCGAACTGGGAATTGCACCGGACGATCTCATCTACTATGGACTGGAATACAAATACCTGACATTATACGTCATAGGCAAACTGACTTATGAAGAAATGCTCAACGGTTTGGAGATAGCCATCCATCAGTTTGCCAAGCGACAAATGACCTGGTTCCGCGGCATGGAAAGAAGAGGATTTACGATCCATTGGATGAATGCAGAGCTGCCGATGGAAGAAAAGATAGCTTTTGTAAAAGAGAAACTGCAAGGGAATTAGTATCTTTGGCAGTTATTATAGTGCGATTTTTAATACACAATAGGATAGATAAACAAATATGAGTGTAGAACCGAAGAAATGGGGAGTGATTTACAACCCCAAAGCTGGTACCCGAAAGGTAAAGAAGCGCTGGAAAGAAATTAAGGAGTACATGGACAGTAAAGGTGTAGACTATGACTATGTACAATCCGAAGGTTTCGGTTCGGTAGAGCGTCTCGCTAAAATCTTGGCCAACAATGGTTATCGCACGATTGTCATTGTGGGAGGTGATGGGGCATTGAACGATGCCATCAATGGCATTATGCTATCCGATGCCGAAGACAAAGAGAACATCGCCCTCGGCATGATTCCGAACGGTATCGGAAATGACTTCGCCAAATATTGGGGACTTAGTACCGAATACAAGCCGGCTGTCGACTGTATCATCAATCATCGGTTGAAGAAAATAGACGTAGGCTACTGCAACTTCTACGACGGAAACGAACACCAGCGTCGCTATTTCCTCAATGCCGTTAATATCGGACTGGGAGCACGAATCGTCAAAATCACCGATCAGACCAAACGTTTCTGGGGTGTGAAGTTCCTTTCATACGTTGCCGCCCTGTTCTCCCTCATCTTCGAACGGAAACTTTACAGAATGCATCTCCGCATCAATGATGAACATATCCGCGGACGCATCATGACCGTATGTATAGGAAGTGCCTGGGGATGGGGACAAACTCCCAGTGCCGTTCCATACAACGGATGGCTGGATGTATCTGTAATCTACCGCCCGGAATTCCTGCAAATTATTTCCGGGCTATGGATGCTGATTCAGGGAAGAATCCTGAATCACAAAGTGGTGAAAAGCTACCGGACGAGAAAAGTAAAGGTACTCCGGGCACAGAATGCAGCGGTGGATTTGGACGGGCGTTTGTTGCCTAAACATTTTCCTTTAGAAGTAGGCGTGCTCCCGGAAAAGACAACGCTTATCATCCCCAACTAATCAGGATCACTCCACCCAAGGAGAGAAACATATACTCACAATCTAATTGATAATTTGTAATTGGTAAATAATAAAATGATAGAACTTAAGAACAACCCCGCCGGCAACTTTTTCCTGTTGGCCGGTCCGTGTGTGATAGAAGGTGAAGAAATGGCAATGCGCATTGCCGAACGAGTAGTAAAGATCACCGAAGCACTGCAAATACCTTATGTATTCAAAGGTTCTTACCGTAAGGCAAACCGCTCACGTCTGGATTCGTTTACCGGCATTGGCGATGAGAAAGCACTCAAAGTATTGAGAAAGGTACATGAGACTTTCGGAATCCCCACCGTAACCGATATCCATACTGCAGATGAAGCTGCAATGGCAGCCGAATACGTGGACATACTTCAAATCCCAGCTTTTCTTTGTCGCCAGACCGACTTGTTGGTTGCCGCAGCCAAAACCGGAAAAACGATTAACATCAAGAAAGGACAGTTCCTTTCACCGCAGGCAATGCAGTTTGCTGCCGACAAAGTGGTGGAAGTCGGAAACAAGAATGTGATGCTTACCGAACGTGGAACAACTTTCGGCTATCAAGATCTTGTTGTAGACTACCGTGGTATCCCCGAAATGCAGTCATTTGGCTATCCGGTGATTCTGGATGTCACTCACTCCTTGCAGCAACCCAACCAAACCAGTGGGGTAACGGGAGGAATGCCGCAGTTGATAGAGACTGTCGCCAAAGCAGGTATCGCCGTAGGTGCCGACGGAATATTCATCGAAACACATGAAAACCCTGCCGTAGCCAAAAGCGATGGTGCCAATATGTTAAAGTTAGACCTTCTGGAAGGACTGTTAACTAAGCTAGTCAGGATACGGGAAGCTATAAAATAACTCTTTTCCCTGTCTATTTGTGATTTACAACCAAGCACAACGACAAATAACACAGAAATATTTATTTAAACTAAATAGAACATGAAACATTTATTACGTGGATTATTTATTGCAGTCCTTTTTATATGCTGCAATTTCCAGCTCGTACTTGCACAACCCATGCAAGAATTACCTGTGGACAAAAATGTTCGCATCGGTAAACTAGACAACGGGCTTACTTATTACATTCGCCACAACGCCCTTCCCGAAAAACGAGTTGAATTCTACATCGCCCAGAAAGTAGGTTCCATTCTTGAGGAACCGCAACAACGTGGTCTGGCTCACTTTTTGGAGCACATGGCTTTCAACGGAACAAAGCACTTCCCAAGTGATGAAACCGGACTTGGCATCGTGCCCTGGTGTGAAACAAAAGGTATCAAATTCGGCACGAACCTGAACGCATATACCAGTGTCGACCAGACGGTGTACAATATCAGCAACGTACCGACTGAAAATATAAACGTGGTAGACTCTTGTCTGCTGATCCTTCACGACTGGTCGAGCGCTATCAACCTTGCCGACAAGGAAATTGACAAAGAGCGTGGCGTTATCCGCGAAGAATGGAGAAGCCGCAACAGTGGTATGCTTCGCATCATGACTGATGCACAGTCTACTCTGTATCCGGATTCTAAATATTCAGACTGTATGCCTATCGGAAGTATTGATGTTATCAACAACTTCCCTTATCAGGATATCCGCGATTATTATGCGAAATGGTATCGCCCGGACTTGCAAGGAATCGTTATTGTAGGTGATATCAATGTAGATGAAATTGAAGCCAAACTGAAAAAAGTATTCGCAGATGTAAAAGCTCCGGTAAACCCGGCCGAACGTATCTACTATCCAGTGGCAGATAATCAGGAACCGCTGATCTATATCGGTACAGACAAGGAAGTGAAGAATCCTTATGTGAACATCTTCTTCAAACAAGACGCTACACCGGATTCTTTGAAAAATACCATTGCTTATTATGCTACTCAGTATATGGTCAGCATGGCTATGAATATGCTGAACAATCGTTTGAACGAACTCCGCCAAACTGCTAATCCTCCTTTCACTAGTGCAAGCGCAGAATATGGAAACTATTTCCTTGCCAAGACTAAAGAAGCCCTCGCACTTGATGCAAGCAGCAAAATAGACGGTATCGATTTAGCAATGAAAACAGTTTTGGAAGAAGCTGAACGTGCACGCCGCTTCGGATTTACCGCATCAGAATATGAACGCGCACGCGCCAACTATCTGCAAGCCGTAGAATCTGCTTACAACGAACGTGAAAAGACTAAAAGTGGTTCTTACGTCAACGAATACGTTAACAATTTCCTTGAAAAAGAACCGATTCCGGGAATCGAAGTTGAATATACACTGGTAAACAAACTGGCTCCGAATATCCCTGTAGAAGCTGTCAATCAGGTGATGCAACAACTAATCACTGACAACAATCAGGTGGTTTTGCTGGCCGGTCCGGAAAAAGAAGGAGCAAAATACCCTACTAAAGAAGAAATTGCTGCTTTATTGAAACAAATGAAGTCATTCGATCTGAAACCTTATGAAGATAAAGTTTCTAACGAACCGCTAATCTCTGAAGATATTAAAGGTGGCAAGATTGTTTCTGAAAAAGCTGGTGAAATCTATGGTACGACTAAGTTGGTACTTTCCAACGGCGTAACCGTATATGTGAAGCCAACTGATTTCAAGGCTGACCAGATTGTAATGAAAGGTGTAAGCCTCGGTGGTACCAGCGTATTCCCGAACGAAGAAATTATCAATATCTCTCAATTAAACGGAGTAGCTCTGGTAGGTGGAATCGGTAATTTCAGCAAAGTGGATCTGGGTAAAGCTTTAGCCGGCAAACGTGCAAACGTAGGTGCGGGTATCGGCAACACTACGGAAACAGTTTCCGGTAGCTGTGCTCCGAAAGACTTTGAGACAATGATGCAGCTTACTTATCTGACTTTCACATCTCCGCGTAAGGATAATGAAGCATTCGAATCTTACAAGAACCGTCTGAAAGCTGAACTTCAAAATGCGGACGCTAACCCGATGACTGCTTTCAGCGACACTATTACAAGCGTACTATACGGCCACCATCCACGTGCTATCAGAATGAAAGAAAACATGGTAGACCAGATCGACTATGACCGTATTCTTGAAATGTACAAAGACCGCTACAAAGATGCAAGTGACTTCACTTTCTTCCTGGTAGGAAACGTAGACTTGGCTACAATGAAACCGTTAATCGCTAAATATCTGGGAGGTCTGCCATCTATCAACCGTAAAGAGACTTTCAAAGATAACAAGATGGATATCCGCAAGGGAGAGATCAAAAATGTATTTGCAAAGGCACAGGAAACTCCGATGGCTACCATCATGTTCCTTTATAGCGGCACTTGCAAATATGACTTGCGCAACAATGTCCTGCTCAGCTTCTTAGATCAGGCTCTGGATTTGGTTTACACTGCTGAAATCCGTGAAAAAGAAGGAGGTACATACGGTGTAAGCTGTAACGGAAGTCTTGGTAAATACCCGAAAGAGGAACTTGTTCTTCAGATTGTATTCCAAACTGACCCTGCCAAGAAAGATAAATTGTCTGCTGTTGTTGTAGAACAACTTCACAAAATGGCAAAAGAAGGTCCGTCTGCCGAACACATGCAGAAGATCAAAGAATATATGCTGAAGAAGTATAAAGACGCCCAGAAAGAAAACGGCTACTGGCTTAATAATATGGACGAATACCTCTACACGGGTGTGGATAATACAAAAGACTATGAAAAGTTGGTCAACAGCATCACAGCGAAAGAAGTGCAAGACTTCCTCGCCAAATTGCTGAAACAGAACAACGAAATTCAAGTCATCATGACCGTGCCGGAAGAAAACAAATAAAAATTCTCTAGTATATCTACTGAATGATGATATTCAACGAATTACGCAAACATGGAAGGCTTGCCGCCAAACGGCATCCGATGTATGAAAAGAACAAAGTTGCTAAAATACTCGGTTATGTCATGGGCGCATTCTGGGCCGGTTACCTGATATTCTTCGGTACGACGTTCGCGTTCGGATTTTCTGATATGGTTCCCAACCGGGAACCATATCATGTGATGAACGCAGTGGTTCTGATCTTTATCCTGGCACTAGACTTTCTGTTGCGTGTTCCGTTTCAAAAAACACCGACGCAGGAGGTAAAACCTTACCTCCTGCTGCCGGTTAAACGAGTTCGTGTCATCGACTTCTTACTAATCCGCTCGGGACTAAGCCTGTTCAACCTGTTCTGGTTGTTTCTGTTTGTCCCTTTTTCCTTCATCACTATTACCAAGTTTTTCGGTATCCCCGGTGTCATCACCTATCTTATCGGTATCTTGCTATTGATTATTGCCAATAATTACTGGTACTTGCTTTGCCGCACTCTTATCAACGAACATATTTGGTGGATTCTATTACCTATCGCTTTCTACGGTGGAATAGGCTGCCTTCTTTTCATTCCCGAAGATAGTCCTCTCTTCTATTTCTTCATGGATCTGGGAGACGGATATATACAGGGCAACATTCTCTATTTTCTCGGCACCATACTTGTGATTGCCATTTTATGGCTGATTAACCGCAAGATCATGTCCGGACTTATCTATGCAGAGCTGGCAAAAGTAGAAGATAGCCAGATTAAACATGTCTCCGAATATAAATTCTTCGAACGCTACGGGGAAGTTGGCGAATATATGAGGCTGGAACTGAAAATGCTTTTACGCAACCGCCGCTGCAAAGGTGCATTGCGCAATATCGCGATTGTAGTGGTAGCTTTCTCCGTTGCACTTAGCTTTTCCAGTGTTTACGACGGCAATTTCATGACTTCTTTCATTTGTGTATACAACTTTGCCGTATTCGGAATGATTATCCTTTCACAGATTATGTCATTCGAAGGTAATTACATTGATGGCCTGATGTCTCGTAAAGAATCAATTATGAGTCTGCTGAAAGCCAAATATTACACATACAGCATTGGCGAAATCATACCTTTCATACTCATGATTCCCGCCATCATCATGAATAAACTCACTTTACTGGGCGCCTTTGCCTGGTTTTTCTATACCATCGGCTTTATTTATTTCTGTTTTTTCCAACTGGCTGTCTACAACAAACAGACGGTACCCTTAAACGAGAAAGTGGCAAGCCGGCAAACGAATAGCGCTATACAGATGGTGGTTAATTTCGCTGCTTTCGGTGTGCCTCTCATCTTATACAGTCTATTAAATGCATTTTTAGGTGAAACAATCACTTACATAATTCTGTTAGTTGTCGGTCTCGGATTTACCCTGACTTCTCCTTTATGGATTAAAAATGTATATCATCGTTTCATGAAACGGCGATACGAAAACATGGAAGGCTTCAGAGACAGCCGCCAATAAACGCTCATGAATCATTAACCATATAAACATTGAAGATCATGATTATCATTGACAAACTTAAAAAGAATTTCGGTGAGAAGATTGCCGTAGACATAGAACACTACGAAATCAATCAAGGCGATATGCTCGGATTGGTGGGAAACAATGGTGCCGGTAAAACAACTCTCTTCCGAATCATGCTGGATCTGCTAAAAGCAGATGATGGTAAGGTGATTATTAATGATATTGATGTCAGCCAAAGCGAAGACTGGAAAAGCATTACCGGTGCTTTCATTGACGATGGTTTTCTGATTGATTATCTCACTCCGGAAGAATATTTCTATTTCATCGGAAAGATGTACGGACTAAAGAAAGAAGAAGTGGACGAACGTCTGATTCCTTTCGAACGTTTTATGAGTGGAGAAGTGATCGGGCACAAGAAGCTAATCCGCAACTACTCCGCAGGTAATAAGCAAAAGATCGGAATTATTTCTGCCATGCTTCATTACCCGCAATTACTGATACTGGACGAACCGTTCAACTTCCTCGATCCAAGTTCTCAGTCTATCATCAAACATCTGCTCAAGAAATATAATGAGGAGCATCAAGCTACAGTTATTATATCCAGTCACAACCTCAATCATACCGTAGATGTATGTCCGAGGATCGCTTTATTGGAACACGGTGTCATCATCCGGGATATTATCAACGAGGACAACTCCGCAGAGAAAGAACTGGAGGATTATTTTAATGTAGAAGAAGAGTAAACGGTAAATAGGGAATGATAAAATAATGAATGGTAAGTATTCATCCTTACCAAAATTATTGCATAAACTAATTATGATGAGATATATAACAGAAAAGTCTGATACCCATAAGTCTAGTATAAAGAAACCTGATAGAAAGAAAAGATACTTCCTGCAATTCATCCTTTTATTAGGACTGGTTGCCAGCCTTAGTTCCTGCCGCACTTCCGCGCCCCGGCTGGATTATCAAGCATTGGCGCGAGCTTCTATATTGTTGGGGGTAGATATTAATATGGAGGATAACCATAAGCTCTATCTGGAAGCAGCCGACTGGATAGGGGTTCCCTATCGTGGTGGAGGTGATTCGAAACGAGGAGCCGACTGTTCGGGATTAGTTTATCAAGTGTACCGTAAGGTATACCGCACCCAAGTGCCGCGTAACACGGAAGATCTAAAAAAAGAAAGTAATAAAGTCGCCAAACGGAATCTCCGGGAAGGAGACTTGGTATTCTTCACCAGCAGTCGTTCAAAAAATAAAGTAGCTCATGTAGGCATTTACCTCAAAAACGGTAAGTTTATTCATTCCAGCACCAGTAAAGGAGTGATCGTCAGCAACTTGAACGAGAACTATTATACCAAACACTGGATAAGCGGCGGCAGGATACGTTAATTATCAACTTCTAATGATATAAAATTATGAAATCATTCATCGGAGCAGTTCTATTTATTTGCGTGGCATTCAGCGCCAATGCACAGCTTTTATGGAAAGTGTCCGGCAACGGACTGAACCAACCTTCCTATATCATAGGCACTCACCATCTGGCACCGTTCAGCATCATGGATAGCATTGCCGGACTTAAAAAGGCTATGAATGAAACTCAACAAGTATATGGAGAGATGAAAATGTCGGAAATGCAATCGCCTGCCACCATGGAAAAGATGCAAAAGGCAATGATGATTGAAAGTGATACCACGCTGAACTCTCTCCTTTCTCCGAAAGACTTTGAGACTGTTAATAAATTCTGCAAAGAAAACCTGATGGTAGATTTAAATATGGCTCCGAAGCTAAAACCTGCCTTCTTATTAAATAATGTAGTGGTAATGGCTTACGTAAAACATATAGGGAAATTCAACCCGCAAGAGCAACTCGACACATTCTTTCAGAGCCAAGCCATCCAAAACGGAAAAAAGGTGGACGGACTGGAAACTGCAGAATTCCAATTCAACCTGCTTTTCAATGGCAGTTCACTACAACGGCAAGCACAACTATTAATGTGCACTCTTAACCATATAGAGACTGAAGTAGAAAACCTGAAGAAGCTCACAAACGCCTACATGAACCAAGATCTGAACACCATGCTTAAAATCAGCGAAGAGCGTAAAGGCGATCAATGTGACGCACTTCCCGGCGAAGAAGATGCTATGATTTACAACCGTAATAAAGCATGGGCTGAAAAACTACCGGCAATCATGAAGGCTGCCCCGACTTTTGTTGCAGTAGGCGCCCTGCACCTCCCCGGAGAAAAAGGATTATTAAACTTACTAAAAAGACAAGGATACACGGTAGAAGCTGTGAAATAAGAAAAGTATTTAGTACTTTTGCGGAAAAGTTTTCCCCAATGAACTACAAAACCTATTTATTCGATTTCGACTACACACTAGCCGATTCGTCGCGTGGTATCGTTAAGTGTTTCAGAATTGTGCTTACCCGGCATCAGTATTTAACCGTTACTGATGAAGCTATCAAGCGTACAATCGGCAAAACATTGGAAGAATCATTCAGTATCCTTACCGGAATTACCGACCCGGCACAGCTGGAGGCCTTCCGGCAGGAGTACAGACTGGAAGCTGATGTACACATGAATGTAAATACCCGTCTTTTTCCCGACACATTGTCTACGCTGAAAGAATTGAAGAAACGGGGTGCCCGCGTCGGAATTATCTCTACCAAGTATCGTTTCCGGATATTGAGTTATCTGGAAGAATATCTGCCTAAGGATTTTCTTGATATAGTAGTGGGAGGAGAAGATGTAAAAGCACCGAAACCTTCGCCGGAAGGAGTTAAATTTGCATTAGAACATCTGGGAAGTAGCCCCGAAGAGACATTGTATATTGGAGATAGCACCGTAGATGCCGAAACAGCGCAGAATGCAGGAGTCGATTTTGCAGGTGTGCTGAACGGAATGACAACGGCAGAGGAACTTCGTGTTTATCCACACAAAATCATTATGCAGAATTTAGGAGAATTAGTCCAATAGGCTACAATGAGAGCTAAAATGCTCATTTATTTGCCGTAATCATTTTATCTCCTATAAAAAATAAAAGAAATATTTGTCGGGAACGAATAAAAATAGTACTTTTGTGCCCGATTATTCCGCAACGGGTTCGATAAAGAGTTCTTTAAGTGATTAAAGACCACCCGCCGGAGCTAACTTATACATTTATATATAAGATGTACGCAATTGTAGAGATTAACGGTCAGCAATTTAAAGCAGAAGCTGGTCAAAAGTTGTTCGTTCACCACATCGAAGGTGCAGAAAACGGTTCAACAGTAGAATTTGAAAAAGTTCTTTTGGTAGACAAAGACGGAAACGTAACAGTAGGTGCTCCTACCGTAGAAGGCGCTAAAGTTGTTTGCCAGGTTGTTTCAAACTTGGTTAAAGGCGACAAAGTTCTTGTTTTCCACAAGAAAAGAAGAAAAGGACACAGAAAACTGAACGGTCACCGTCAACAGTTCACTGAATTAACAATTACAGAAGTAGTAGCTTAATCAATTAAAAAGTAAGAAGAAATGGCACATAAGAAAGGTGTCGGTAGTTCTAAGAACGGCCGCGAATCACAAAGTAAAAGATTAGGCGTTAAGATATTTGGTGGCGAAGCTTGCAAAGCAGGTAACATCATCGTTCGTCAAAGAGGTACTGAATTCCACCCGGGTGAAAACATCGGAATGGGTAAAGACCACACTCTTTTCGCTTTAGTAGATGGTACAGTTAGCTTCAAAGTTGGCAAAGAAGACAGAAGATATGTTTCTGTTGTTCCTGCTACTGAGGCATAATTGCACAACTGAAAATATTTAAGAGAAGGAGATGTAATCCAATGGATTACATCTCCTTTCTTTTTATGTCTAATTCACTTCATTGTATCAGCACCTAACTAAGATTTCCCTCATAAAATGTGTACTTGATATGCATATATGTATCAGATAATACACATATACTTGCTCGATTATTCGTTTTTTCTTTATCTTTGTAGCCTTAAATAAGAAAGTTCATAAAAAGTATAGATATGCTTACCATTAAACAAATTACAGAAAACACAGAGGCGGTACTCCGCGGACTGGAAAAGAAGCATTTCAAAAATGCAAAGGAAACGATCGACCAAGTGATCGCTCTTAACGACAAGAGACGTAGCACACAAAATGAATTAGATAAGAATCTGGCAGAGGTTAACTCGCTTTCACGCACCATCGGTCAACTGATGAAAGAAGGCAAGAAAGAGGAAGCTGAAACTGCACGTGCCCGCGTTGCCGAACTAAAAGAAGGTAACAAAGAACTAGACGCCGCTATGACACAGGCTGCAACAGATATGCAGAATGTACTTTATACCATCCCCAACATTCCTTACGACAGTGTACCCGAAGGTGTAGGCGCTGAAGATAACGTAGTGGAAAAAATGGGAGGTATGGAAACTGAACTTCCTAAAGATGCACTCCCCCACTGGGAACTGGCTAAGAAATATGATTTAATAGACTTCGACCTGGGTGTAAAAATCACAGGTGCAGGTTTCCCCGTATATAAAGGTAAAGGCGCACAACTTCAACGCGCTCTTATCAACTTCTTCCTGGACGAAGCACGCAAATCCGGATATACTGAAATCATGCCACCGACAGTAGTTAACGCTGCTTCCGGCTATGGCACAGGACAGCTTCCTGACAAAGAAGGACAAATGTATCATTGCGAAGTAGATGATTTATATCTGATCCCGACAGCAGAAGTACCTGTAACCAACATCTACCGTGATGTAATTTTGGAAGAAAAACAGTTGCCAATCATGAATTGCGCCTATACACAATGTTTCCGTCGTGAAGCTGGTTCCTATGGTAAAGATGTGCGCGGACTGAATCGTCTGCACGAATTCTCCAAAGTAGAATTGGTTCGCATTGACAAACCGGAACACTCCAAACAATCTCATCAGGAAATGCTCGACCACGTAGAAGGTCTGTTGCAAAAACTGGAACTTCCATATCGTATCCTCCGCCTCTGTGGTGGTGATATGAGTTTCACTGCTGCCCTTTGTTTCGACTTCGAAGTATATTCAGAGGCACAGAAACGCTGGTTGGAAGTAAGTTCCGTATCCAATTTCGATACCTATCAGGCCAATCGTCTGAAATGCCGTTACCGTAATGCAGAAAAGAAAACCGAACTCTGCCACACACTGAACGGTTCAGCATTAGCACTGCCACGTATCGTTGCTGCCCTACTCGAAAACAACCAGACTCCGGAAGGCATTAGAATTCCGAAAGCATTGGTTCCGTACTGCGGCTTCGACATGATAGACTAAGACTTGATCTGACAGACTAATAAAAGCACCCTTATATAAAGAGCCACTCATCAAAAGAGTGGCTTTTCTTTTATATTTCGCAAATAAGCTGTATCTTTGCCAAAATTTATATCATTCTGATAGCAGTTACGTAATAAAAACAACAAATTAATTAGATAATGAACAAAATCATTAGCAAGGAACGCTTTTCTGAGAAAGTATTCAAATTTGAAATTGAAGCTCCTTTAATTGCTAAATCTCGTAAGGCCGGACACTTCGTCATCGTACGTGTAGGCGAAAAAGGAGAACGTATGCCATTGACTATCGCAGGTTCCGACCTGAAAAAGGGCACCATTACTCTGGTAGTGCAGGAAGTCGGGCTTTCTTCTACCCGTCTCTGCGAGCTGAATGAAGGCGATTATATCACTGACGTAGTAGGCCCACTCGGACAAGCTACCCATATAGAAAAATTCGGAACAGTAATCTGCGCTGGTGGTGGTGTAGGTGTGGCTCCGATGCTTCCTATCGTACAGGCTTTGAAGGCTGCCGGTAACCGTGTTATCACTGTATTGGCTGGACGCAATAAAGATCTTATCATCTTGGAAAAAGAAATGCGTGAAAGCTCTGACGAAGTAATTATCATGACGGATGACGGTTCTTACGGCCGGAAAGGTCTGGTGACAGAAGGTGTAGAAGAAGTTATCAAACGTGAGAAAGTAGACAAATGTTTCGCTATTGGCCCTGCCATCATGATGAAATTCGTTTGCTTGCTGACTAAAAAATATGAAATTCCGACAGATGTTTCGCTAAATACGATCATGGTGGACGGAACAGGTATGTGCGGTGCTTGCCGTATCACTGTAGGAGGAAAGACTAAATTCGTTTGTGTAGATGGTCCGGAATTCGACGGTCACCAAGTGAATTTCGACGAAATGCTGAAACGTATGGGTGCGTTCAAGAATATCGAACGCGAAGAAATGCATAAGCTGGAATCGGAATGTGAAGCAACCAAAGAAATAGATGAAAAAAGTCGTAATGCTGCTTGGAGACAGGAATTACGTAAATCCATGAAGCCAAAAGAACGTACGGCTATTCCTCGTGTAGAGATGAATGAACTCGATGCTGAATACCGTTCACACAGCCGTAAAGAGGAAGTTAATCAAGGATTAACAGCGGAACAGGCTGTTACAGAAGCGAAACGCTGTCTCGACTGTGCTAATCCGGGATGTATGGAAGGTTGTCCGGTAGGCATTGATATTCCCCGCTTCATTAAGAATATCGAACGCGGCGAATTCCTCGAAGCTGCTAAAACATTGAAAGAAACAAGTGCGCTCCCTGCAGTTTGCGGTCGTGTGTGCCCACAAGAAAAACAGTGCGAATCAAAATGTATTCATCTGAAAATGAATGAAAAGCCGGTAGCTATCGGTTATTTGGAACGTTTTGCTGCTGATTATGAACGTGAAAGCGGACAAATCTCCGTACCTGTCATTGCAGAGAAAAACGGCATCAAAATAGCTGTTATCGGTTCAGGACCTGCAGGATTGGCATTTGCCGGAGATATGGCTAAATATGGATATGATGTAACTGTATTCGAAGCGTTGCATGAAATTGGCGGTGTATTGAAATACGGTATCCCCGAATTCCGTTTGCCAAACAAGATTGTAGACGTAGAAATCGACAATCTCGGTAAGATGGGCGTTAACTTCATCAAAGACTGTATTGTAGGAAAGACTATCGGTGTAGAAGACTTGAAAGCGGAAGGTTTCAAAGGAATATTCGTGGCTTCCGGTGCCGGACTGCCAAACTTTATGAATATCCCGGGAGAGAACTCTATCAATATCATGTCTTCAAATGAATACCTCACCCGTGTCAATTTGATGGATGCCGCCAGCGAAGATTCGGACACTCCGGTAGCTTTCGGTAAGAATGTGGCAGTAATCGGCGGCGGTAACACAGCTATGGACTCTGTCCGTACGGCAAAACGTCTTGGCGCTGAACGTGCTATTATTATCTATCGTCGTTCGGAAGAAGAAATGCCTGCACGTATCGAAGAAGTAAAACACGCCAAAGAAGAAGGAGTTGAATTCCTCACTCTGCATAATCCTATCGAATATATTGCTGATGAACAAGGTTGCGTAAAACAGGTTATTCTGCAAAAGATGGAATTAGGCGAACCAGATGCTTCCGGACGTCGTAGTCCTGTAGCCATCCCGGGAGCAACAGAAACAATCGATATAGACCTGGCCATTGTCAGCGTTGGGGTATCTCCCAACCCGATTGTTCCAAGCTCTATCAAAGGACTGGAATTAGGACGAAAAGGAACTATCGCAGTAAATGACAACATGGAATCTTCTATCCCAATGATTTACGCAGGTGGTGACATCGTTCGCGGTGGAGCTACCGTAATTCTGGCGATGGGTGATGGCCGTAAAGCTGCCGCTGCTATGAATGAGCAACTGAAAACAAACGCCGGCAACTAACTGCCGCTTATTAACACCCGGGCTAAACTTCCCTAACACGTGGGATAACTACATCTGACACGTGGGCGGAAGTTTATCGAGAGGTGGGCTAAAACCAACTCACACGTGGGTAGAACATCGATCACCCCCAGCATAAAAAGTAGAATAAGAAAAGCCCCGTTTACAAAATGTAAACGGGGCTTTTCTTATTTCAAATATCAAAGATACTTTCTACTTTACTACTTTGTTCGTCGCAGGATCAGGGAAAATTACAGCCGGTTTAAACGACTTGGCTTCCTCAAAATCCATCAATGCATAGGACATGATTATCACAATATCATCGGGTTGCACCTTGCGGGCAGCAGCACCATTCAGACAAATTTTGCCCGAACCGCGTTCACCTTTGATAATGTAGGTTTCAAAGCGTTCACCGTTGTTATTATCAGCGATATACACTTTCTCTCCCGGAATCATGTTTGCAGCATCCAGCAGGTCTTCATCAATCGTGATACTACCCATGTAGTTCAGATTTGCCTCCGTGACACGTGCACAATGAATTTTCGACTTCAACACTTCAATCATCATAAGGTTTCGTCTTTTTAGTTATTCTTTATATTTAATGTTATCGATCAGCCGGACCTCTCCACAGAACACTGTGATGCATCCTACTGCATAGGAAGTATCTTCCCAATTGCTAATTTTCTGCAATGTGTTTCCGTCTACGATCTCAAAATACTCCATACGCAAACCCGGAGCGGCTTCAATCGCATCTTCAACCATCTTTTGCGTCTCGCTCACTGTATGAGTGGCTGCAAAGTTACGACTTTTAAATAAGGTGCGAGAAATATTTAAAGCATTTTCACGTTCTTCTGCAGATAAACGTTTGTTCCGGCTACTCAATGCCAGTCCGTCTTCCTCACGTACAATTGAACAACCTACAATTTCAAGGTTATATTTCAATTGTCGAACCATCTCACGAATAATCGCTAACTGCTGGAAGTCTTTCTCTCCGAAATATGCACGATCCGGCTGTACAGCATCAAATAGCTTGCTGACAATTTGGCAAACACCGTTAAAATGTCCCGGACGGAAAGCTCCTTCCATCACCGTATCCAATGGTGCATAGCTAAATTGACGGGTATCCGGTTCCGGATACATTTCGCTAACTGAAGGAGAAAAAGCGAAATCCGCCCCGCATTCTTCCAACAAACGGCAATCTGCATCCAATGTACGCGGATATTTCTCCAAGTCATTTTTATCGTTAAACTGTGTGGGATTCACAAAAACACTCACAACAGTTACACCATTCTCACTTACGCTGCGCTTTACCAGAGATGCATGTCCCGCATGTAAAGCACCCATTGTAGGAACCAGTCCCACCTTTTTACCTTGGGCTCTTAGGGCAGTCAATTCTGCCTGTAAGTCCTTGATAGTGTGCACTACTTTCATTTTCGTCAATTGGTTTATGTTTTACTCGTTTGCAAAAACTCTGCAAAATAAACTAATATTTGCCACATAAAGAAAGAATATCTTATTTAATGTGTCTTTTTTTTCGTATCTTTGCAGAATATTATAGTGAACTATTGTTATTATGACAAAGGCGAATAAAGTTTTATTTATTACTCAAGAGATTACACCTTACGTTTCAGAATCCGAAATGGCCAATATAGGTAGAAACCTTCCACAGGCAATACAAGAAAAAGGCCGTGAAATCAGAACCTTTATGCCCAAATGGGGAAATATCAATGAGCGCAGAAATCAACTGCACGAAGTGATCCGCCTCTCTGGTATGAACCTGATTATCGACGATACTGACCACCCCTTGATTATAAAAGTTGCTTCTATCCAATCCGCACGCATGCAGGTATATTTCATCGATAACGACGATTATTTCCAGAATCGTATGCAGACAACGGATGAAAATGGTATAGAATATGATGATAACGATAGCCGTGCCGTTTTCTATGCACGCGGTGTATTGGAAACAGTGAAAAAGCTTCGCTGGTGTCCTGATGTCATTCACTGTCATGGCTGGATGACAGCTTTAGCTCCTCTTTATATTAAGAAAGCCTATAAAGACGAACCTTCTTTCCGCGACGCTAAAGTGGTATTCTCTGTTTATGAAGATGATTTCAAGAGTACACTTAGCGACGATTTCGCAACAAAACTGATGCTGAAAGGTATTACTAAGAAAGATTTAGGTGATTTGAAGGAACCGGTAGACTACGCCGCTCTTTGCAAACTCGCTGTTGACTATTCGGACGGAGTAATACAAAACAGTGAAAAGGTAGACGAGTCTATTATTGAATATGCCCGCCAATCTGGCAAATTGGTACTTGACTACCAGAACCCGGAAAACTATGCAGATGCCTGCAACGAGTTCTACGATCAAGTATGGGAAGCCACTGCAAACGAAGAAGAATAAAAAATCAAGATACGACGATCATGAAAGCAAAATACGCCTTAATAGCTTTACTGGCAATCACCTTTTGGGGTTGTGATGACAACACTGCCGGACTGGGATTGGGAATGTTTCCGGGAAGCGACCAAAATATCAATGGAAAGCTATCTACATTTGATGTAACTACCGAATCCGTTCATGCCGGTGAGATTTATGCAATGACTAATGTGGGGTATGTAGGTAAGTTCACTGATGAAATATTTGGAACTTATCAGGCAGGCTTCTTGGCAGAACTCAACTGTCCGTCAGGAATGACATTCCCTGGAGTATATGATGGTACTGCTTTGGACGAAAAGAAGAAAGCTACCCGCGTAATGGTAGGGGATGATAATGAAGATAATAAAGATGTCACATTCATACGTGATGACAACAATAAAATCATTGGTAACATCCACACTATCGAACTTTATTTATGGTATAGCAGTTACTTTGGAGATTCATTAACAGCTTGTCGTTTGAGTGTCTATGAATTGAGCGAGAACTTAGATACTGAACATGCCTACTATACAAATATTAATCCGGAAAACTACTACGATCACGCAGATCCTAATAGCTTATTAGGCACGAAAGCTTATACAGCAGTCGATCTTTCAGTAAAAGACTCTATTCGTAATCTTAGTACATATGTCCCTAGTGTTCATGTTTCTTTCAGAGACGAAGCTGCCAAGGAAATTGGTAAAGAGATTATAAAAAAAGCCAATGAGTTAGGTGTCAATCTTGACAATAAAGAGTTTAGGAAGATTTTTAAGGGAATTTATGTGAAGAGTGATTATGGTGATGGTACGGTACTTTATATAAATCAAGCTCAGATGAACGTAGTATATAAATGCTATGCTGTTGATACAATTACTGGTGTTAAATTGCAAAAGAAAGTAGCTGAAAATGGAGTATATAAAGACTCTACTTACTATGGATATCGTACGTTCGCTACCACTCGTGAAGTTATTCAAGCAAACCAGTTAGAGAATGATAAAGCAGCCATTCAAAATTGCATCAATAAATCTGAATGGACTTACTTAAAAAGTCCAGCTGGAATCTTTACTCAGTTAACTCTCCCTGTTAGTCAAATAGCAGAAAAGCTTCAAGGAGACACTTTGAATGCGGTAAAATTAGGAATTCCTATCTATAATGAAACCAGTGATAAGAAGTTTGGCATGTCTACTCCTAATAACGTTTTATTAATACGTAAAAAGTATAAAGATAGTTTCTTCAAAGGTAATCAACTTAGCGATGGTATAACTTCATCTCTATTTACTTCTACTACAACTAGCTTTACCCAATATACATTCAACAATATCACTCAAATGATAAATAATTGTTTAGGAGATGGAGAAAGAGAAGAAGCAGAAAAGAAACTCAAGAATGGTACGATAACTCTCCAAATAACTAACTCCGAAGGCAAAACAGAATCTAAAGAGGTTCATAATATTGAAGAATGGGAAAAATATAGTGATTGGAACAAATTCATACTTATTCCAGTACTTGTAACCACAGATTCTTCTTCAAGTAATAGCTATTATGGTTCTTCGAGCAATGTTATTAGCATACAACATGACCTGAAACCTGGTTATGCACGTTTAAAAGGAGGTAGCAAAGGAAGTATACAAGATGCTCAAGGCAACCCTTCATATCCAGAGTATTTACTCAAACTTGAAGTTGTCTCTACAAACTTCGGAACAAAATCGAAATAAAAGACAAGTAAGATAATCTATAAAATAATAGCACAGGTTACATTAGAGTAATCTGTGCTATTGTTTTATAGATATATATTCAGATGAAAACTGCCAAGGTAAATTTCACTCTTTGTATTATACAAAAAAAGACATTCATTGAAATCCCTTAAAATCTCTATCATAAAAAACCGTGAGTGCCTTTTATCTCACCCACGGTTCCATATATAACAATCTTATACTCCTTATTTAGCAGCAACCTTTTTAGCTTTACCTGTAGTCTTCTTCGGTTCCGCAGCTGCTTTCTTAACTTCAGCTTTCTTTGCAGCAGGTTTTGATTTAGCAACAGCTTTTTCTTTTATTACCGGTTCTTTAGCATCAGCAGCCTTTTTGACTGTCGTTTTCTTTGCCGCTTCTGCTTTTGCCTGCCATTTAGCCACTTCTTTTTCTAACTCGGTAATCTCATCCCCCTGGTTCTTAATTGTAGTCAACAAAGAATTTAATTCTTCGCTGTCTACATCAGCAGGATATAGTGCATCTACCCGTTTGATAAAGTCACCTAGAATATTCATATAGTTGGTGAAAGCATCATAAGGAGAATCATAGATTCCGCGATTCAACCACATACCATTATTCTTCGTCGTCATGAAACGGAAGTTATTGCTAGCTTGCAAATAATCCCAATCCTGCTTGATACGGCGGTCGTCACACAAATGAACACGTTCAGCTACACTATACAATTTATTGAAAGCCTCGCGTTGCATAACATTACCCAGCCAACAACTAGTATCTCTTTCCTCATCAACCCATGACATCGGATATGCGACATCAAGCTGTGACACCGATTTCAGTTTCGTTACAATTTCTGTCGGTGTAGAGAAAGTGATTCCCTTAGCCTTTGCACATTCCGGCAACGCTTTCAAGAATTCAAGAATATTAGAAGACAATGGTTGAGCCATACCAAGCGAGCTCAATTCCATGAAGATATTAATCACTTGTTCCTCTTGCGGCAATACATCAATCCAATTAATATATTTATCGGCAAACAAAGGATATTCAGCCCAATCCGAATTGGAGAAGCGCAAGCTGATGTCGTCAGAAAGTTTGAAATCCCTCAACAAAAGCTTAAGACTGGGAGCTTGATTACAGTGATAAACATAATGCGGACTCTTCCATCCCAAGATATGTTTAGCCCCTTCCGTCAACATCCCCTTGAAGCCCATAGAAGCTACCAAGCCACCAATTTCATCAGAATAAATCAGACTAGAGTTGCGGAATACTTTCGGTTCTTTACCAAACATCTGTTTCATCTTATCACGTTGACGAAGCACTTCTTCGCGGAAGCAATCCTCGTTGGCAAGTGAAGACAAACCATGTGAATAAGGTTCACACAAAAACTCACAACATCCTGTTTCATTCAACTGGTGCAATAAATCAATGACTGCCGGAGCATGAATTTCCAATTGTTCCAAAGCTACCCCCGAGATAGAAAGCGCTACTTTAAAAGCACCACCCGAGTTTTTCACCATCTCAATTAAAGCATTGAGAGCAGGAATATACGAACGTTCAGCAACCTCATTCATACCCGTTTCATTCGCATAGTCATCGTAATAATAATGGTCATTACCAATATCGAAGAAACGATAACGTTTCAAATGGATAATTTGATGTATTTCAAAATAAAGACAGATAGTTCTCATTTTTATTTATTGTTTTGTTATTTACCATAGTTTCTTAACACAGCCTCATAGAGAGCACGGATTCTCAAGCCGACTTTCTCCCAAGTAATCCCATCTACTTCCTTCTTTCCCTCTTCCTTGAGGTATTCGAAAAGAGACGGATTAGTACAAAGAGAATGGATAGCGTCAGCCATTGCATGAATATCCCAGTAGTCAGTTTTTATCACCTTATCAAGAATCTCGCCACACCCCGACTGCTTAGAAATAATGGAAGGTGTTCCACACTGCATAGCCTCCAATGGAGCAATACCGAAAGGTTCAGAGACAGATGGCATGACAAATACATCACTGTTCTTATAAACCTCATATACCTGCTTACCTTTCATAAAACCCGGGAAATGGAACCGGTCAGCAATACCGCGTTCAGCCACCAGGTTAATCATGGCATTCAACATATCGCCCGAGCCAGCCATGACGAAACGAATATTACGAGTACGACGCAACACAAGTGCAGCAGCTTCTACAAAATATTCCGGTCCTTTCTGCATCGTAATACGTCCGAGGAAAGTGACCACCTTTTCTTTTGAATGATCGGGACGTGGAATGTCCAACAGCTCCTGCGACAATGGATAAACAGCATTATGCATCGCAAATACTTTTCTGGGGTCCTGATGATACTCGTTAATAACAGTGCGGCGAGTCAACTCGGATACGCACATGATACAATCAGCATGATCCATACCATTCTTCTCAATCGAATAAACAGTAGGATTGACTTTGCCACGAGAACGGTCAAAATCAGTAGCATGCACATGGATACAAAGCGGCTTTCCACTTACCATCTTGGCATGTACGCCGGCAGGGTAAGTCAGCCAGTCATGAGCATGAATAATATCAAACTCCTGCTGACGAGCCACTACTCCGGCAATGATCGAGAAATTGTTAATTTCTTCGTGTAAGTTCCCGGGATAACCACCTGCAAACTCCATACATCCCAAATCATTCACATGCATATAAGAAAAATCGGCATAGATGTGATCACGGAAAGAATAATACTCCTCTGGTGTCATTTCCAACAAGCGGGACTTCAAGTAGTCGTAGTTGACATCACGCCACACGATGGGTACTTGATTCATACCGATTATTTTCAAGAACTTTTCTTCTTCACCGCTCGGTTTAGGCATACAGAAAATCGTCTCCATATCACCTTGCAGACTCAATCCTTTAGTTATTCCATAAGAAGCAACCGCAAGACCACCATATATTTTGGGAGGGAATTCCCATCCAAACATTAAAACTTTCATCTTCGTTCCTCCTTTTTTAATAATACTTAGACAATAGCTTTAAGACACGCAGTATTTCTGCTACATTCATCGCAAACGATACTGCGCCGCGTCCTTTGAAAGGCGGGTTCCCATCGAATAGCTCGGGAATGGAACCAACACAGTGGCTTGTCATTTCGTCATCATAACTAATCAGTTGGCGTTCAACGAATGACAATCCGCTCATCTTATAAATTCGAAGATAAGCTTCCAGATAGAATCCCATCAACCAAGGCCAGGCCGTTCCCTGATGATAAGCATAATCGCGTTGTATCTGCGGACCTACATAGTTCGGATTATATCCGCCACTCTTCGGACTCAACGAACGAATTCCTTTCGGAGTGAGCAGCTCTTTGGTCACAATATCAAGCACCTGTTTCTTTTGTGCACGATCCAAAGGAGAATAATCAAACGCTACGGTAAATATCATGTTAGGACGTACACTCCAATCCATCATATTACCGTCTACATAATCAAGCAGATAACCATATTCGTTACGGAATACCTCGACAAAAGACTTTCCGGTTACTTCTGCCTGCGCATCGAGTTCATCCGCCAAGTATACGTCTCCTCCTTCGCGCACCAAATCAGCTATAAAACGCAACGCATTATACCACAACGCATTAAATTCAACAATATACCCCGTACGAGGAATCACCGGATGTCCGTTCACTGTAGAATTCATCCATGTAATCGCCTTATCCGTACCGTTGGCAAAAAGTAATCCATTATCATGCAAGAAAAGATTCTCATGTTTCCGCTGACGAATAAACTCCATTATATCTTTCAGGAGTTCTCCGTATTTCTGACGACATTGCTCACGGGAAGTTTCTTTTGCATATTGCTGCAAAGCCCAGACAGCCCAAAGCAAAACGTCAGGATGCTCCATTTCATAAATCTTGTAGCCTACTGGTTCTTCATTTATAAAATTGCGAATCGCCTTTTCCGCCGTTTTCATCACATCCTCAAACTGGTCGACCTCATCGAGTGCAAGCGTCAGTCCCGGCAGGGCAATGAACATATCACGTGCACGACATTTAAACCACGGATAACCGGCAAGAATATAATGTTCGTCTTCCTGCTGGTTATGGAACTGATGAGCGGAATTCTTCAGACAATGGTAAAAGCTATCACGAGGGGTACGATCAAGCACTTCAGCCTCAAATGTTTGTTTCAATCTACGGGGAGTCACTTCTGAAGTTCCGGCAGAGAATACGATGCTCTCCCCTTTCTTTATATCCACCTCAAAATAACCGGGAACATAAAGGTCTTCATTGAAGTCATACCCACGCTCTTGTTCTTTCGGGTATTCAATCCCCCGATACCAGTCAGGCATGAAATGAAACTCACACTTTTTATTCAACTGCATATATAGTTCCGGATATCCGGGATACATACAGGTTTTAATACCATTTTCCACAAGTTGATACTCGCGGCTTGCCTGCGCATTTTCATGTGTGTACTCACGTACACTCCTGAAAGCGAGGAACGGGCGGAAGCGCAAAGTCGTAGCCGAATGCGCATCCAGCAAAGTATAACGAATCAGGATTCTATTTTCATGATGTACAAAGATTTTTTCTTTGCGGAGGATAACACCTCCGACACGGTAAGTTGTTGCCGGGATATGCTCACAATCAAACTCGCGGATATACTTGTGTCCGTTAGGACTAAAGTTGTTTCCCTGATATTTGTGCAATCCCAAGTTAAACTCCGCACCGTGTTGAATTACCGTTTCATCAAGAGAAGATAGCAGCACATGATTTTCATCGTCGATATTGGGAACTGGAATTACCAACAGGCCGTGATATTTGCGTGTGTTACAATCAACAATCGTCGTACAATGATAAGCTCCTGCTTTGTTCGTCCGGAGGATTTCTCTTTGAAGAGACTCTTCCAGATTCGTCATGAGGGTCTTGTCAAATCGTAAATAACTCATAGTTGTGCATTATTAAAGGTTAATTATTGGTCATTATATCGTATATCTATTTATTGTTACATACCGCATATATTGGTTGTAGCATCATATACAACGGGTATAACGCCCAAATGTACAAATTATAGATAAAAACAAAAATAAAAAGGCTTTTTATTTTCAGATTTTGTGCAAATATTCGTAGTATTGCGTAAAATATCTAAAGAAAAGAATGTCATGAAGCAAGATATTCAGCGTATCATGCTGGCTGCAGCAAAGCCTTTGTTTCTTATTTTTATTCTCTATATACTCAAGATTATGGAAGTCGGAATGGACTGGAACTTCTCTCGCTTGGGGGTATATCCTATGGAGAAACGGGGGCTGGTAGGTATTTTAACTCACCCATTGATACACAGCGGATTTAGTCATTTACTGGCAAATACAATTCCTTTATTTTTCTTGTCATGGTGTCTTTTTTACTTTTACCGGGGGATAGCAGGTAAGATTTTTATCCTAATCTGGATCGGAGGCGGACTACTTACTTTCCTGATTGGAAAACCGGGATGGCACATTGGCGCCAGCGGATTAATTTACGGACTTACCTTCTTTCTCTTTTTCAGTGGTATTCTCCGCAAATATGTTCCACTCATTGCCATCTCTCTACTCGTTACCTTTTTATATGGAGGGATTATATGGCATATGTTTCCTTATTTCTCCCCCACCAATATGTCGTGGGAAGGACATCTTAGCGGAGGAATTATGGGAACACTCTGTGCTTTCGTTTTCGTAAATCACGGACCGCAACGCCCGGAACCTTTTGCGGACGAAATGGAAGAGGAAGAAAATACAGAAGAAGAAACAACAGCAGCAGAAGAAGAAGAAACGTTATAAATGCCAACTCGTGCCACCACATTGGCACACTTGTGACATCAAAGTGGCACGATTGCGACAAAGACATGTCACAGTTGTGCCAACACGATGGCACATCCGATACAATAGCTTTCAATTTAATAAGAAAATCAAGACCGATGCAACGCCTCAATCAATAACGTTATATTGGCTGTAAACAACCTCACAGAAATAGCTAATAAGATGATACCAAAGAATTTACGAATAATATAGATGCCTCCTTTTCCCAGGAAACGTTCTACACGACCGGTCATACTCACTACAAAGTAAACCCAGATCATATTCAAGACTAAAGCTATAATGATATTAACACTGGCATATTCTGCCCGAAGAGAAAGCAAAGTGGTGAAAGCTCCGGCACCTGCCAACAGAGGAAAGACAAGCGGCACCAAAGTTGCTTCTTTGATAGGACCCTGGTTCTTGAAAATCTCAATATCCAGAATCATCTCCAAAGACATAAGGAAAATGACAAATGCACCGGCTACTGCAAACGATTCAATATCTACATGAAAGAGTTTCAGCATCATATCTCCCGCATAGAAAAATCCGATCAGCAAAGCAAAAGAGATGACAGTAGCTTTCATTGCATTCACATCTTTCCCTTTTTCTTTCAGGTTAATTATAATAGGTATAGAGCCGATAATATCTATCACGGCAAAAAGTACGATAAACGCACTAATCATCTGCTGCCAATTGAAGCCTGCGAACATAATTCCCTCCTTTTTTTCTGCAAATATACTCTATTTTTATGCATTCAAACAATAAAAAAAACAAAAAGAACGGTCAGATGTTGACAGCAGTATTGTATTATGAGTAAATTTGTACGATTAACAAGAGATTACAACATATGGAAACAATGTTCGACACTTTGCTCCAATTGCCTTTATTTCAAGGTCTTTGTCATGAAGATTTCACAAGTATTCTGGATAAGGTCAAGCTACACTTTATCAAGCATAAAGTGGGAGAAACTATCATAGAGAGTGGTAGTCCGTGTAAACAACTCTGCTTCCTATTAAAAGGAGAGGTTTCTATCGTCACAAGTTCCAAAGAAAATATATACACCGTCATCGAACAGATGGAAGCACCTTATCTGCTGGAACCACAGTCGTTGTTTGGCATGAATACCCATTACACTTCTGCTTATGTGGCACATACGGAAGCGCATACCGTCAGTATCAGCAAAGCATTCGTACTTAGCGACCTGTTCAAATATGAAATATTCCGGCTGAACTATATGAACATCGTAAGTAACCGGGCACAAAATCTTTACTCACGTTTATGGGAAGAGCCGACACAGGATTTAAGAGAGAAAATCATTCGCTTTTTCCTGTTACATTGTGAAAAGGCGCAGGGAGAAAAGATATTCAAAGTAAAAATGGACGACCTTGCCCGCTACTTAGATGATACCCGGTTGAATACATCGAAAGCACTCAACGAGCTACAAGACAAAGGATTATTAGAGTTACGCCGGAAAGAGATTCTTATTCCGGACGCACAAAAGCTGGTAAGCGAGTAGATACGGACTGAGCAATCAAAAAAAAACTATCCATCATAAAAATAGCCTCAACGGAAATTCCTGTTGAGGCTACTTTTATGATGGATAATGTTATTATTCCCATTCAATGGTTGCTGGCGGCTTGGAACTGATATCATAGGTTACACGGTTCACTCCTTTCACCTTATTAATAATATCATTCGATACCTTACCCATAAATTCATAAGGTAAATGTGCCCAGTCGGCTGTCATAGCATCTGTAGATGTCACAGCACGCAAAGCAACCGCTCTTTCATAAGTACGTTCATCTCCCATTACGCCCACAGACTGTACCGGCAACAAGATAACTCCTGCCTGCCATACTTTATCATACAATCCCCAGTCACGCAATCCCTGGATGAAGATATCGTCAGCATCCTGCAGAATACGTACTTTTTCAGGAGTAATATCTCCCAAAATACGCACTGCCAATCCCGGTCCCGGGAACGGATGACGAGTAATCAGATGCTCCGGCATACCCAGCTCACGACCTACCCGGCGCACTTCATCCTTAAATAACAAACGAAGCGGTTCACACAACTTCAGATTCATCTTTTCAGGAAGACCGCCTACATTATGATGGCTCTTTATCACTGTACCCGTAATAGACAATGACTCAATACAATCCGGATAAATGGTACCCTGCGCCAGCCATTTCACGTCTTTTATCTTGTGAGCCTCCACATCAAATACATCGATGAAGCCCTTACCTATAATCTTACGCTTACTTTCCGGTTCAGCCACACCAGCCAGTTCTGCGAAGAACTTTGCGCTGGCATCAACACCAATCACATTCAGACCGAGACACTCGTAATCCTTCATCACATTCTTGAACTCATTCTTACGTAGCATACCGTGATCTACAAAGATACAAGTCAAGTTCTTACCGATAGCCTTGTTTAACAACACTGCTGCAACTGAAGAATCAACTCCGCCACTCAAACCGAGAACGACTTTATCATCCCCCAACTGCGCTTTCAGCTCGGCAACCGTACTTTCAATGAAAGAAGCCGGCGACCAGTCTTGTTTGCAACCGCAAACATCTACCACAAAGTTCTTCAGGATTTGAGTTCCGTCTTCACTATGGAATACTTCCGGATGGAATTGAACACCCCACACTTGCTCACCTTCTACCTGATAAGCAGCAATCTCGACTTTATCTGTTGAAGCTATTTTCTTGAAATTATCAGGAATAGCAGTAATCGTATCTCCATGACTCATCCATACCTGCGATCCATCACGTACACCTTTAAATAGCACATTATCTTTGCAGAAAGAAGTCAAGTGAGCACGTCCATATTCGCGTGTTCCGGCTGGTTCCACTTTTCCGCCATTGGTGTATGACATAAATTGTGCACCATAACAAATACCCA
This sequence comes from Bacteroides sp. MSK.18.37, assembly GCF_019129155.2. Lineage (NCBI taxonomy): Bacteria > Pseudomonadati > Bacteroidota > Bacteroidia > Bacteroidales > Bacteroidaceae > Bacteroides > Bacteroides sp. MSK.18.37. The sequence goes on from NZ_JAHOIB020000001.1 coordinate 960,330, forward strand.
ATATCGGATATTTACCACGAATTTCACTCAAATCTACTTTGAAAGCATCTTTATCGTAAACCGAGAAAGGACTTCCGGAGAGAATGACTCCTTTAATAGTAGGGTCTTCTTTAGGAAATTTGTTATAAGGAACAATTTCACAATACGTATCCAATTCACGTACACGACGGCCTATAAGCTGTGTTGTCTGCGAACCGAAATCAAGAATTATTATTTTTTCCTGCATATCAATGGTTGGATTTTGAATAAATTGAGTTGCAAAAGTAGAAAAAAGTACGCAATCTATATTAATAATGAAGAGAAAAATAAAGGAGATTCACAAGTTTATACTTGGAATCTCCTTTATTTTAATTAGAATCAACTATTCTTTTCTTTCAGCAAATCGCGTATCTCCGTCAACAAGACTTCTTCCTTCGTTGGTGCAGGAGGAGCCGGAGGAGTAGCTGGCACTTCTGCCTGTTTTTTAGTTGTCAGTTTCGTAATCAACCGTATAAATAAGAATATAGCAAAAGCAATAATCAGAAAATCAAAGGTGGCTTGCAGAAACTGACCATAATCCAATGTCACAGCCGGAGCTATCTCCTTACCGTCAGCACCGATCTCCGCCGCTTTCATCACCCATTTCAAATCCGTAAAGTTCACACCGCCAACCAGTAAACCAATCGGAGGCATAATAACATTAGCAACCAATGATGATACGATTTTTCCAAACGCACCACCAATAACTACACCGACAGCCATATCTATGACGTTACCTTTCATAGCAAACGCCTTAAAGTCCTGTAAAAATGTGCTCTTTCCCATCTTTTTTCAATATTTAATGTGAATTTAATATGCGAATATAAAAACATTTTTGTAATTTTGCACCGCATTTGAAAATAAAACAAGTGCGCAGGTCGAGAGATATTTGAACAAATATTATAAAACCCTTAAAAGTTTAAACAAAATGATTAAAGTAGGTATTAATGGATTCGGACGTATCGGACGTTTCGTTTTCCGCGCTGCAATGGAGAGAAACGATATTCAAATCGTAGGTATCAATGACCTTTGCCCGGTTGATTACTTGGCTTACATGCTGAAGTATGACACAATGCACGGACAGTTCAACGGTACTATCGAAGCAGATGTTGAAAACAGCAAACTGATCGTTAACGGTCAAGCTATCCGTATCACAGCTGAAAGAAATCCGGCTGATTTGAAATGGAATGAAGTAGGTGCAGAATACGTTGTTGAATCTACAGGTTTGTTCTTGAGCAAAGACAAAGCTCAGGCTCACATCGAAGCTGGTGCAAAATATGTTGTAATGTCAGCTCCTTCTAAAGATGACACTCCGATGTTCGTTTGCGGTGTAAACGAAAAGACATACGTAAAAGGTACTCAATTTGTATCTAACGCTTCTTGTACTACTAACTGTTTGGCTCCTATCGCTAAAGTATTGAACGACAAGTTCGGTATCCTTGACGGTTTGATGACTACAGTTCACTCTACAACTGCTACTCAGAAAACAGTTGACGGTCCTTCTATGAAAGACTGGAGAGGTGGTCGTGCTGCTTCTGGCAACATCATCCCTTCTTCTACTGGTGCTGCTAAAGCTGTAGGTAAAGTAATCCCTGCATTGAACGGCAAATTGACTGGTATGTCTATGCGTGTTCCGACTTTGGACGTATCTGTAGTTGACTTGACAGTTAACTTGGCTAAACCGGCTACTTACGCTGAAATCTGCGCTGCAATGAAAGAAGCTTCTGAAGGCGAATTGAAAGGTATCCTGGGTTACACTGAAGATGCAGTAGTTTCTTCTGACTTCTTAGGTGACGCTCGTACTTCTATCTTCGACGCTAAAGCAGGTATCGCTTTGACTGATACTTTCGTTAAAGTTGTATCTTGGTATGACAACGAAATCGGTTACTCTAACAAAGTTCTTGACTTGATCGCTCACATGGCATCAGTTAACGCTTAATTAGAAGCTTGAACCATATAGAAAACCGCTGCGGGAAACCGTAGCGGTTTTTTTATACATTTCATTTTATATATTGTTAAAAAGCAACGTGTTATCCGTTGAATAAGCGACAATTTTAGTAGCTTTGTACTTCTATGGAGAGATTATTAATAACATTGATACTAGTTTGCACTATGAGCAATATAACAAACGCCCAGAATCCTTTCTACGGGCAATACCATACGCCGCACGGAACCGTGCCGTTCGACCGGATTGAAACTGAACATTATGAGCCTGCTATCCTCGAAGGAATCAAGCTGCAAAATGCTGAAATAGAGGCTATCATACAGAATCCGGAAAAGGCTGATTTTAGCAATACGATAGAAGCTTTCGAAGAATCAGGGGAATTACTGGATAAAGTAGTTGCCGTCTTCGGCAATATGTTGAGCGCAGAAACGAATGACGATCTGCAAGAACTCGCTCAAAAGATTATGCCGTTGCTTAGTGAACACAGCAATAATATCACACTGAATGAAAAGTTATTCGCACGTGTGAAAGAAGTGTATAACCAAAAAGAGACTTTGCAACTGACACAGGAACAAAAACAGTTACTGGAAAATGCATACAACAGTTTTGTTCGTCATGGTGCCAATTTGGAAGGAGAAGCGCGGGAAGAATACCGTCGTCTGACTACCGAATTGAGTAAATTGACGCTTACCTTCAGTGAAAACAACCTGAAAGAGACGAATGCTTATCAAATGCTGTTAACGAAAAAAGAGAGCCTCGCCGGACTACCTGAAATTATCATAGAAGCAGCTGCAGAAACGGCCAAGAACGAAGAAAAAGAAGGATGGGCATTCACACTTCACGCTCCGAGCTATATTCCTTTCATGACGTATTCTGACAATCGGGATTTACGTCAAAAACTCTATATGGCTTATAATACCAAATGTACACACGATAACGAATTCAATAATATCGACATCGTAAAAAAGATAGCCAATACACGCATGAAAATAGCCCAGTTACTGGGATACAAAGATTATGCGGAATATACGCTAAAGAAAAGAATGGCTGAAAACAGCAAGTCGGTATACAAGCTGCTCAACCAACTGCTGGAAGCATACACTCCTACTGCACAACAAGAATATAAAGAGATACAAGAACTGGCTCGCGAAGAACAGGGAGCTGATTTCGTTGTCATGCCTTGGGACTGGAGTTATTATTCAAATAAACTAAAGGACAAAAAATTCAATATCAACGAAGAAATGCTCCGCCCTTACTTCGAACTGGAACAAGTGAAGAAAGGGGTGTTTGGCTTGGCAGAAAAGTTATATGGAATCACTTTCCGGAAAAATACAGAAATTCCGGTTTACCATAAAGAGGTAGAAGCCTTTGAAGTGTTTGATAAAGACGGTAAATTTTTAGCCGTCTTATACACCGATTTCCATCCGCGTCCGGGAAAGCGGGCCGGAGCCTGGATGACGAGTTATAAGGACCAATGGATAGATAAAAAGACCGGTAAAAACAGCCGCCCTCATGTATCCGTTGTGATGAACTTCACCAAGCCAACCGAGAATAAGCCCGCTTTATTGACTTTCAATGAAGTAGAAACATTCTTGCATGAGTTCGGGCATAGTCTGCACGGTATGTTTGCCAATTCTACTTACAGGAGTTTAAGTGGAACCAATGTATATTGGGATTTCGTGGAGCTTCCCTCGCAAATTATGGAAAATTTCGCCATAGAGAAAGATTTCCTCAATACCTTTGCCCGCCATTATCAGACGGGAGAAGTATTGCCGGATGAATTGATAAAACGCCTTGTAGATGCATCAAACTTCAATGTTGCGTATGCTTGTCTACGACAAATAAGTTTCGGTTTACTTGATATGGCATGGTATACGCACAACACTCCTTTTGAAGGAGATGTGAAAGCTTATGAACAAGAAGCCTGGAAGGATGCGCAAATATTGCCGGTAGTACAAGAAGCTTGTATGAGTACGCAATTCTCCCACATCTTTGCCGGTGGATATGCCGCCGGATACTATAGCTACAAATGGGCGGAAGTATTGGATGCCGACGCATTTTCATTATTCAAGCAAAAAGGGATATTCAATCAGGAAGTGGCAGACTCATTCCGCAATAATATTCTGTCGAAAGGAGGAACGGAACATCCGATGATACTTTATAAACGTTTCCGCGGACAGGAACCGAGCATTGATGCTTTGCTAATCAGAAATGGGATAAAGAAATAAGTATTAAGTTATTAGATATTAAATATGAAGAGAAGTATATTTCAAATAGTAGGATTGCTTTTATTGCTTCCTTTATTTTCAGGATGTAATGATTCGGACGATGTAGCTGCTATCTTTACAGGAAAAACCTGGAAACTAAATTATATCACAGTAGATGGAGGTCATGAGATGTTTGGCTTTTGGGAGAATGAAGAACAAGAGAAAGCAAGTATTAAAGAGCTTAATAAAAACGGTACATATAATATTGTATTTGATGGCACAGTAGATGGAGATGTTATTAACGGAAATATAAAAGGAACTGTAATTGCAACCAGTACTTTTGAAGGAAAATGGAATGCCAACGCCAAAAACAATAGCTTCAAAGCTACAGTTACCACTGCAGGTAGTTATGGCGACGACAAACTCGCCAAAAATTTTATAGAGGGGCTTAATGCAGCTACATCTTACGAAGGAGATAGTAATAACTTATACCTTTTATACAAACCGGCATCCGGTAAACAAACTTTCCGTATGGTTTTCCGGGTAGTAAGCAGTAAATAGTAAACAACATGGACACTGAAAAGAAACAATTAGAACTTGACAAACGTTATATACGTATGGCCAGTATATGGGCTGAAAATTCCTATTGTCAACGCCGTAAAGTAGGAGCTTTAATTGTTAAGGATAAAATGATTATCTCCGACGGATATAATGGAACACCTTCCGGATTCGAGAATGTATGTGAAGATGAAAACAACCTGACAAAACCATACGTTCTGCATGCGGAAGCCAATGCCATTACCAAAATAGCACGTTCAAACAACAGTAGCGACGGTGCTACCATGTACGTCACCGCCTCTCCTTGCATCGAATGTGCAAAGTTAATCATACAGGCAGGAATCAAACGGGTAGTTTATTCCGAACATTACCGCCTGGAAGATGGAATAGAGTTATTAAAACGGGCGGGAATCGAAGTTATCTACACTGAGTTGGATAACAATTCCTCTCCAAATAAATAAGAAGACGAACGTTTTAAAAAGGAATAGACATGAGTACAAAAAACTCTTCACGTTTTACACCTGTCATCATAGCAATCAGTGTGGTAGTCGGGATTCTTATCGGAACATTTTATGCCAAGCATTTTGCCGGCAACCGTTTGGGTATCATCAACGGTTCCTCCAATAAGCTAAACGCCTTGTTACGCATTGTAGACGATCAATATGTCGACACCGTAAACATGACGGATTTGGTGGAAAAAGCCATGCCGCAAATTCTGGCCGAACTGGATCCGCATTCTACTTATATCCCAGCCCAAAATCTCGAAGAGGTCAACTCTGAACTGGAAGGTAGCTTTAGCGGAATTGGTATCCAGTTTACCATACAGAATGACACCATTCATGTAAATGCAGTTGTTCAGGGGGGGCCTTCTGAAAAAATAGGATTAATGGCGGGCGACCGTATTGTTACTGTAGACGACAGCTTGTTTGTGGGCAAGAAAGTAACGAACGAACGGGCTATGCGCACCTTGAAAGGTCCGAAAGGCTCACAGGTAAAATTGGGAATCAAACGAACAGGAGAAAAGGACTTATTACACTTCAACATCACACGTGGAGATATTCCTCAAAATACCGTAGATGCTGCGTATATGTTGAATGACGACATCGGTTACGTAAAAGTCAGCAAATTCGGACGTACCAGCCATGTAGAATTGCTCAATGCACTGGCACAACTCAACCATAAGAAATGTAAAGGCCTGATCATTGACCTACGCGATAATACCGGAGGATATATGGAAGCTGCCATCCGCATGGTAAATGAATTCCTACCTGAAGGCAAGCTGATTGTATATACTCAAGGCCGTAAATATCCACGTGCTGAAGAATTTGCTAACGGTACAGGTAGTTGTCAGAAAATGCCACTTGTCGTATTGATAAACGAAAGTTCTGCTTCTGCCAGTGAAATCTTCACCGGAGCTATCCAGGACAATGACCGGGGAACAGTTGTAGGACGCCGTTCTTTCGGTAAGGGACTTGTGCAACAGCCTATCGATTTCAGTGATGGTTCGGCTATCCGTCTGACAATCGCCCGCTACTACACTCCCTCCGGACGTTGTATCCAACGCCCATACGAAAGTGGTAAAGACCGCAACTACGAGTTAGATATATATAACCGTTACGAACATGGAGAATTCTTCTCCCGTGACAGCATCAAACTAAATGAAAGCGAACGATATAATACAAGTTTGGGACGTACCGTATATGGTGGTGGTGGCATTATGCCGGATATATTCGTACCACAAGACACAACGGGAGTCACTTCCTACCTTTCAACAGTTATTAGCCGGGGAGTAAATGCCCAGTTCGCATTCCAGTACACCGACAACAATCGGAAGAAGTTAAGCCAATACGAAACAGAGGAAGAACTACTGAATTATCTCCGCCATCAGGGTTTGGTGGAACAGTTTGTCCGTTTTGCCGACAGTAAAGGAGTGAAAAGAAGAAATATCCTCATTCAGAAATCATATAAACTATTGGAAAAGAACCTCTTCGGCAATATCATCTACAACATGCTTGGACTGGAAGCTTATCTCCAATACTTCAACAAGACAGATGCCACTGTCCTTAAAGGTATTGAGATACTTGAAAAAGGAGAAGCTTTTCCCAAAGCTCCGGTAGCCGTTGAAGAGGAAGAAGTGACGAAGGATAAAAAAGATGGAAAGAAAAAAAGAACTGCGCAAGCATATAGCATTACTGAAGACCCAACACGCGGATTCAACTATGCGAAAGCTGCAATCAGCTAACATACTTGCCGCCCTTGAAGCCCATCCGGCTTTCAGGGCGGCAAATACAGTATTACTATACCATTCGCTGAATGACGAAGTAGATACACATGCCTTTATTCAAAAATGGAGTAGCGAAAAGCGGATTCTACTCCCTGTAGTAGTAGGCGATGATTTAGAACTACGGATGTACACCGGACCGGAAGACATGTCAATCAGCGGTATCTACGGTATAGCAGAACCAACCGGAGAAATATTCACAGACTATGCGGACATAGACTTCATCGTCGTCCCCGGAGTAGCTTTCGATGCTAAAGGTAACCGTTTGGGACGGGGAAAAGGATATTATGACCGTCTCCTGCCACGCATACCATCAGCCTATAAAGCAGGAATCTGTTTCCCGTTTCAATTAGTAAAAGAAGTTCCGGCGGAATCATTCGACATCCGCATGGATATAATCATAACAATCAATGAAGACGAATTATCACACCCACACCACCCGCTGCCATCATGCGACAGGGAGTGACGAAGAATTTGTTTTAAGTGCCATCAAAGGCGGCTATCAAGAATTAGGCTTTTCCGACCACACTCCGTGGAAATATCACACTGATTATATATCCGACATCCGGATGCTTCCTGAAGAATTACCGGGATATGTGGAAAGCATCCGTTCGCTGCAAGAGAAATATAAAAATCAAATCAGCATAAAAATAGGATTGGAATGCGAATACTTTCCTGAATACATACACTGGTTAAAAGGAATCATCAAAGAATATAAACTGGACTATATCATCTTTGGAAATCACCATTTTCACACAGATGAGAAGTTCCCCTACTTCGGCCGGAATACAGATTCGGTAGACATGCTCGAACTCTATGAAGAGAGCGCTATTGAAGGAATGGAAAGCGGACTATTTGCCTACCTTGCCCATCCGGATTTATTTATGCGTTCTTATCCCGAGTTCGATCGTCACTGTAAGCTGGTAAGCAGACATATCTGCCGGACGGCAGTACGGTTAAACTTACCGTTGGAATATAATATCGGATATGAAGAGTACAATGATATTCATGGCATTACTACCATTCCTCATCCGGATTTCTGGAAAATAGCCGCCCATGAAGGTTGCACCGCTATCATCGGCGTAGACGCTCATAACAATCAATATTTGGAAAATTCTTTTTATTACGACCGTGCAACTGAAACACTCCGGAAGCTAGGCATAAAGGTCATAGACAGAATATCTTTCCTCAACGAAAAATAATATTTGTAATTACGGTAGCTCCGACTCTCTGATTCAGCGTGCGTATCAATACCTCACGCCCCATCATCAATTCCTGACGAAGAGCTGCGGAAGTCAGATGCACATATAATGTCTGATTACGAATATAAAGATTGCTGGTATAAGCTGCCGCCGGTCCCAAGATTTGAGGCCAGGCATCCAGCAGTCTTTGTTCGTTCAGCGGAGATTCCAAACTCTCCTGACGAAGAAACTGTTGAATCAGTTTTCCTATTTGTTCGGCATCATTGCGCTTCATTATCAGCCTCCGTTTCTTGAATTGTACCCTCTTCTACACGAAATATTTTATAATCGCTGCCTACCTTATGTAAAATACGATCTAGATGTCCCCGGTTCGTATCCGTTATAAATATCTGCCCGAAATTATCTCCAGCCACCAGCTTCACTATTTGCTCTACACGGGAAGCATCCAACTTATCGAAAATATCATCTAATAATAATAAAGGAACAGTCCGACCGGTACGCTTCAAGAAATCAAACTGCGCCAGTTTCAATGCTACCAGATACGTTTTGTTCTGTCCCTGCGAACCTTCTTTCTTTATCGGGAATTCACCCAACAACATATTCAACTCATCTTTATGAATCCCGCGCAAAGAGAATCCCATTATCTTATCCCTCTCCCTGCTTTGCTTCAACACTTCCAACAAAGATGCATCCCGCGCATGAGACTCATAAGATAATCCCACCACCTCTTTATCCTGCGAGATAAAGGAATAGAAAGATTGGAAAATAGGAATAAACTCCCGGATAAACGCTTCACGTTTCTGGAATACGATTGCACCGGCTTGCGCCATCATCTCCTCCCATACAAGAAACAGCTCCTCCTCCACCGGAAGCTCACTCTTCAACAATGTGTTACGCTGCACCAATGCTTTATTGTACCGTATCAGCGCTTCAAGATATTCCTTATCATACTGCGAAATCACTACATCCATAAACCGACGACGTTCCTCACTTCCCCCGGCTATCAATTCGGAATCGGCAGGCGATACCATCACCAAAGGCAGAAAACCGATGTGGTCCGAAAAACGGCTATATTCTTTCTTGTTCCGTTTAAATTGTTTCTTCGAACGGCGTTTCATCCCACAATAAATCTCTTCAGGAGTTCCGTCCTCCGCTTCATAAAAGCCCTGAATCACGAAAAAATCTTGTTCATGACGAATATTTTGAGAATCAATCGGGTTTCCGGAGCTCTTACAGAAAGACAAAAAATACACCGCATCCAACAAATTCGTCTTTCCCATTCCATTCAGTCCGAAAAAACAATTCAGCTTAGCAGAGAATCCCAGCTCTACCTCTTCCAGATTCTTATAGTTTAATATGGATATTCGTTTCAGTATCATTGTGTACACGTTAATTTGTTCACAAAAGTAGCAAGATTTTCGCGGTTTTCGGGTGTAAAACAAAAAAAGATGCTTCTAAATTTCGTTTGTAGATATAAAAAAACTACTTTTGCGAGTCGAAATATCAAACTGTGAATAATAACAAAAAGAATCATATAAAATGGCAGAACAAAAGAATCAGAACGAACATCTGAACGTAGAAGATGCACTGACACAATCGGAAGCATTTCTTATCAAGTACAAAAACGCAATTATTGGCGGTGTTGTTGCTGTGATTATTATTGTAGCAGGTTTTATCATGTACAAAAACCTCTATGCTGAACCACGTGAAGAAAAAGCACAGGCAGCTCTTTTCAAAGGACAGGAATACTTTGAACAGGATGCTTTTGAACAGGCTTTGAACGGTGACAGCATCGGTTATACAGGTTTCCTGAAAGTTGCTGATGACTACAGCGGAACAAAAGCTGCCAATTTGGCAAAAGCTTATGCTGGTATTTGCTACGCACAACTTGGCAAATATGAAGAAGCAGTGAAGATGCTGGACAGCTTCAATGGAAAAGACCAAATGGTTGCTCCGGCAATTTTGGGTGCTGCAGGTAACTGCTACGCACAACTTGGCCAATTAGACAAAGCGGCTTCTACTTTATTGTCGGCAGCAGACAAAGCTGACAACAACACATTAAGCCCGATCTTCCTGATACAAGCTGGTGAAATCCTGGTAAAACAGGGAAAATATGACGATGCTGTAAACGCTTACACTAAGATCAAGGATAAATATTTCCAATCTTATCAGGCTATGGACATCGACAAATATATCGAGCAAGCTAAATTGATGAAAAAATAATATACCATCTATTATATAAGGAAATCGAGGCACGGATTACACCGGATTAAGCGGACTATCTATTAAAACCGTGGAATCCGTGAAATCCGTGCCTTTCTTCTTAAATCTCTCATACTCTCAAATCTTCATTTTATAATTCTCAACTTTTAATTAACTATGGCAACAGCTTACCATAACTTATCCGAATATGATTTCAATTCCGTTCCGAATGCAGAAGCAATGAAATTTGGTATCGTCGTATCCGAATGGAATTTCAATATTACCGGTGCTTTACTGAAAGGCGCAGTCGATACATTAAAAAAACATGGAGCAAAAGACGAAAATATTCTGGTGAAAACTGTACCGGGAAGTTTCGAACTTACTTTTGGAGCCAACCAAATGATGGAAAATTGCGATCTTGATGCAATTATTGCAATTGGTTGCGTAATTAAAGGAGATACCCCACATTTTGATTATGTTTGCATGGGAGCAACCCAAGGAATTACCGAATTAAACGCAACTGGCGATATACCAGTTATTTACGGATTAATTACCACAAATACAATGGAGCAAGCAGAGGATCGTGCCGGTGGCAAACTGGGTAACAAAGGAGATGAATGTGCAATTACTGCAATAAAAATGATCGATTTTGTTTGGAGTTTAAATAAATAGTTGTATCTTTGCACCGCAATTGAGAAACAAACCTCCTCAAAAGCAAAAAAGGGCAAATACCAGAGTGGCCAAATGGGGCAGACTGTAAATCTGCTGTCTTTCGACTTCGGTGGTTCGAATCCATCTTTGCCCACAAAAATTGCGGAAGTAGCTCAGTTGATAGAGCATTAGCCTTCCAAGCTGAGGGTCGCGGGTTTGAGCCCCGTCTTCCGCTCTCCAAAGAGAATCTGAGAAATTAGATTCTCTTTTTTTTGTTTTATTTTAGACCGCTAAGCTTATGAAAAATTCTCCGGTACAATCGCATGTACTCCGACTAGCACATCCCCCTATCCCCACTGTCCACATCGGGATTATAGGACTGGGCAATCGAGGATTGCTCACCTTACAACGTTATCTGCAAATTGAAGGAGTAGAAATCAAAGCTCTTTGTGAAATAAGAGAAGGAAATCTAAGTAAGGCCCAACAACTATTAAAAGAAGCCGACCGTTCCGAAGCCACCGGATATACCGGAGTGGAGGGATGGAAGAAGATGTGCGAATCGGATGAAGTAGATTTAATATTCATCTGCACCGACTGGTTAATGCATACTCCAATGGCAACTTTCGCAATGGAATGCAATAAACATGTAGCTATTGAAGTTCCGGCTGCTATGAGCGTGGAAGAATGTTGGCAATTGGTAGACACTGCAGAAAAAACCAGGCGACACTGCATCATGCTCGAAAATTGTTGTTATGATCCCTTTGCACTAATGACTCTCAACATGGCCCAACGAGGATTGTTCGGAGAAATCATGCATGTAGAAGGAACCTACATTCACGATCTTCGTTCAATGTACTTTGCCGAAGAGAGCGAAGGCGGCTATCACAACCATTGGGGAAAAAGATACAGCATCGAACATACAGGCAACCCTTATCCCACTCATGGGTTGGGCCCCGCCTGCCAGATACTGGATATTCATCGCAGTGACAGAATGGAATATCTCGTGTCCATGTCTACTCATCAGGCAGGAATGAGCGAGTATGCCCGCAGACTATTCGGCGAATATTCACCGGAAGCCCACCAGAAATATCAATTGGGAGACGTAAACACCACTCTTATCCACACGCTCAAAGGGAAGACAATCATGCTTCAATACGACATATCCACCCCACGTCCTTACAGCCGCCTTCAAACAGTATGCGGCACACTGGGATTCGCCCAAAAATACCCTGTCCCCTGTATCGCCCTAGATCCTAATGGAGACACTCCACTTGAAGGAGAACTGCTAGAAAAAATGATGGCACGCTATAAACATCCTTTTAACGCAACCATTGGCGAAGAAGCACATCGCAGAGGCCTACCCAATGAAATGAATTATGTTATGGATTACCGCCTTATTCATTGTCTGCGCAACGGGCTTCCACTGGATATGGATGTATACGATGCAGCCGAATGGTCGTGTATCACAGAACTAAGTGAAAAATCTGTACTGAATAAGAGCATGGCAGTAGAAATACCGGATTTCACCAGGGGAGCCTGGAAAAAATACAAATACTAGGTTCTATCAGAAGTACAGACGAAGTAGGTAGTTTACCCCAACAGGAGCAGTAAACGTTAAGCAATTCTAAAAAGGTGACTTCTTTTTAGGAAGAGCCTTTTTATGGCATGTCTTTTATATGTATTTGACATCACATAAGCCTACACAAAATCAGGTAGAAAAAGTCAGACTCATCTTTTACCTCATAATAGAAACTTTTATGATGAAAATATCGATTATAAATATAAATAGTTGGCTAATTAATTACTATTTTTGACACGTAAATGAAAAACATCGAATAACCCCTATTAAAAACTTTAAAATATGATGAAGAAACTATTTACAGTCACGGCTATCGGCTTGGCTTTGTTAACTTGGCACACCAGTTGTACTCTACAACCAAAGGCTCCCGAAGCCTTTACTCCTATCAAAGTAGAAACTCCTGCCCGCCCTGCCGGACAAGAAGATGTAATCCAACTCGTTACTCCTAAAATTGATACCGTTCGTGTCGGTTTCATCGGATTAGGAATGCGTGGTCCTGGTGCCGTGGTACGCTGGACCCATATCCCGGGAACTAAGATTGTAGCATTATGCGACCTGCTTCCCGAACGTGTTGAAAAATCACAAGAAATTTTGAAGAATGCCGGACTTCCTGAAGTTGCTTCTTACAGTGGCTCGGAAGAGGCATGGAAGCAACTTTGTGAACGGGACGATATTGATCTGGTATACATAGCCACCGACTGGAAACATCATGCAGCAATGGGTGTTTATGCCATGGAACACGGTAAGCATGTAGCTATCGAAGTTCCTGCCGCCATGACACTGGATGAAATCTGGCAGCTAATCAATACTTCCGAAAAGACACGTAAGCATTGTATGCAGCTCGAAAACTGCGTATATGACTTCTTTGAACTGACTTCTTTAAATATGGCACAACAAGGCGTATTCGGAGAAGTACTTCATGTAGAAGGTTCATATATCCATAATCTGGAAGATTTCTGGCCTGAATACTGGAATAACTGGCGAATGGATTATAATCATCTACACCGCGGTGATGTATATGCTACCCATGGCATGGGCCCTGCTTGTCAGGTACTTAATATCCACCGTGGTGACCGCATGAAAACATTGGTATCGATGGATACGAAAGCTGTCAACGGACCGGCTTATATTAAGAAACAAACAGGAGAAGAGGTGACTGACTTCCAGAATGGTGACCAGACTTCTACCCTGATTCGCACAGAGAACGGTAAAACAATGTTGATTCAGCACAACGTAATGACTCCACGCCCATACAGCCGTATGTATCAGATAGTGGGAGCCGATGGTTACGCAAGCAAATATCCGATTGAAGAATATTGCCTGCGACCTTCACAAGTTGATTCAAAAGATGTGCCTAATCATGAGAATCTGAATGCACATGGTTCTGTACCTGAAAACGTAAAAAAAGCCTTGATGGATAAATATAAAGATCCTATTCATATAGAGTTGGAAGAAACAGCCAAGAAAGTAGGTGGACATGGTGGTATGGACTTTATCATGGACTACCGTCTGGCATATTGCTTGCAGAATGGACTGCCATTGGATATGGACGTTTATGACCTGGCAGAATGGTGTTGCATGGCTGAACTTACCAGACTTTCTATCGAGAACAATTCAGCTCCGGTAGAAGTACCCGACTTCACTCGCGGCGGATGGAATAAAGTACAAGGCTACCGTCACGCTTTTGCAAAATAAAACAGCATATTTCCTTTTAGCACGAGCATAATGAACCAATCCGGCTTCTCCTCTAAAGCCGGATTATTCATGGGTTCGTGTTTGAACATTTTATAGATTATCATAATCACGTTTATGAAAACAGCTATTCCAAAGCCTTCTAAGCAAAGCATTATCCGTGAAGCCAGAGATTATGTAATGATTGCCATCGGCATGATTTTGTATGGTATCGGTTGGACCGTTTTTCTGTTGCCTAACGATATCACCACCGGGGGAGTACCGGGTATTGCTTCTATCGTATATTGGGCCACAGGTTTTCCGGTACAATATACGTACTTCAGCATCAACTTCTTCTTGCTACTACTGGCCCTCAAGTTGCTGGGACTAAAGTTTTGCATCAAAACTATTTTTGGTGTATTTACCCTCACCTTCTTTCTGTCCGTCATTCAAAAATTGACGGCAGGTTTCGGGCTTCTCCACGACCAGCCCTTTATGGCATGTGTCATCGGAGCATCCTTCTGTGGAGGCGGCATAGGTGTTGCTTTTTCGGCTAATGGAAGTACGGGAGGTACAGATATTATTGCAGCCATCATCAACAAATACCGGGACATCACATTAGGAAGAGTCGTGCTCATCTGCGATATGATTATCATTTCTTCCAGTTATTTTGTCTTAAAAGACTGGGAAAAAGTGGTGTATGGGTTTGTAACTCTTTATATTTGTAGTTTCGTTCTCGACCAGGTAGTGAATAGCGCCCGTCAATCCGTACAGTTCTTTATCATATCCAACAAATATGAAGAAATAGGACGGCATATTAACGAATACCCACACCGGGGAGTAACGATTATCAATGCAACCGGCTTTTATACAGGACGAGAAGTTAAGATGATGTTTGTATTAGCCAAGAAAAGGGAATCGCCTATCATCTTCCGGTTAATAAAAGACATAGACCCGAATGCATTTGTATCGCAAAGTGCTGTCATTGGAGTATATGGAGAAGGATTCGATCATATTAAAGTAAAATAAAAAAGAAATGAAAAACCAATATTGAGAAACATGAAATTTCGACCAACCCCCAACTTATTAACAGGCATTTTCATGGGAATATTTTCCCTGACAACACTTAGTACAATGGCTGAGAAAGCCGTGAAACCTTATTGGCAGGACGTGCAGGTAGTTGAAGTTAACAAAGAGTATCCACGTACTTCTTTTATGACATACAACAATCGCGCTGATGCCTTGAGTGGCAAGTTCGAACGAAGCAAGTATTACCGCTTGCTGAACGGAACCTGGAAATTCTACTTTGTAGACTCTTATAAAAAACTTCCCGAAAACATTACCGATCCGAACACCAATACAGATTCGTGGGATGATATTCAGGTGCCCGGCAACTGGGAAGTACAAGGACACGGAATAGCCATCTACACCAATCATGGTTATGAATTCAAACCGCGCAATCCACAACCTCCTACTCTTCCCGAAGCCAATCCGGTAGGAGTTTATCGCCGGGACATCGATATTCCG
This sequence comes from Bacteroides sp. MSK.18.37, assembly GCF_019129155.2. Taxonomy (NCBI): domain Bacteria; kingdom Pseudomonadati; phylum Bacteroidota; class Bacteroidia; order Bacteroidales; family Bacteroidaceae; genus Bacteroides; species Bacteroides sp. MSK.18.37. The sequence goes on from NZ_JAHOIB020000001.1 coordinate 976,171, forward strand.
GCAGACTGGGACGGGCGGGATATCTACTTGCATTTGGCAGGAGCTAAGTCCGGCGTATATGTATATATCAACGGACAAGAAGTAGGATATAGCGAAGACTCCAAGAATCCGGCAGAATTTCTTATCAACAATTACGTGAAGCCGGGAAAGAACGTACTTACAGTTAAAATTCTCCGTTGGAGCACCGGTTCCTATCTTGAATGTCAAGACTTCTGGCGTATGAGTGGTATTGAACGCGATGTTTTTCTGTATTCACAGCCTAAAGCAGCTCTCAAAGATTTCCGAATTAAGTCTACGCTGGACGACAGTTACAAAAATGGAATCTTCGGTTTAAATGTCGATTTGAGAAATCACGAAAAGGCTGCAACTAATCTTACATTAGTTTATGAACTATTAGATGCACAAGGAAAAGTTGTAGCTACTGAAGAGAAGACAGCCTATATTCCATCGAACGAAGTACGTACACTTTCTTTCGATAAGAATCTGACAGATGTCAGCACATGGACCTCCGAACATCCGAATCTATACAAACTGTTGATGACAGTAAAAGAGAATGGCAAAATCAATGAAATCATTCCTTTCAATGTAGGATTCCGCCGGATTGAGATCAAGCCTATCGAACAGAAGGCTGCTAACGGAAAACCGTATGTCTGCTTATTCATCAACGGTCAGCCTCTGAAACTGAAAGGGGTAAATATCCACGAACATAATCCGTCAACAGGTCATTATGTTACAGAGGATTTAATGCGCCGTGACTTCGAACTGATGAAACAACATAACTTAAACAGTGTACGCCTTTGCCACTATCCGCAAGACCGCCGTTTCTATGAGCTTTGTGATGAATACGGACTTTATGTATATGATGAAGCCAACGTGGAAAGCCACGGAATGTATTATGATCTCCGGAAAGGCGGTTCACTGGGTAACAATCCCGAATGGCTGAAACCGCACATGGATCGTACCATCAATATGTTTGAACGTAATAAGAATTATCCGAGCGTTACATTCTGGTCGCTGGGAAATGAAGCCGGAAACGGATATAATTTCTATCAGACTTATTTGTGGTTGAAAGAGGCAGACAAAGATCTGATGGATCGTCCGGTCAACTACGAACGTGCTCAATGGGAATGGAACTCCGATATGTATGTTCCGCAATATCCGGGTGCCGACTGGCTGGAAAATATCGGAAAGAATGGTAGCGACCGTCCTGTAGCTCCTTCGGAGTATGCACATGCCATGGGAAACTCCACGGGAAACCTGTGGGGACAATGGCAGGCAATTTACAAATATCCGAATCTCCAAGGTGGATATATCTGGGACTGGGTAGACCAAGGTCTTCTCCAAAAAGATAAGAATGGAAGAGAATACTGGGCCTACGGAGGTGACTTCGGCGTAGACGCACCTAGCGATGGTAACTTCCTCTGCAACGGTCTTGTCAATCCGGATCGTGGTCCGCATCCGGCAATGGCTGAAGTGAAATATGTACATCAGAATGTAGGTTTTGAAGCAGTAGATGCCGCAGCCGGTATATTCAAAATCACCAACCGTTTCTATTTCACTAACCTGAAAAAATATCAGATTCACTACAATGTACTTGCTAACGGAAAGACAATAAAAGGTGGAAAAGTATCTTTGGATATTGCTCCGCAAGCCTCTAAAGAATTCACCGTACCGGTAAATGGTCTGAAAGCCCAACCGGGAACAGAATATTTTGTCAACTTCAGTGTAACAACCACAGAGCCTGAACCGTTGATTCCAACCGGATATGAAATTGCATACGACCAGTTCCAACTTCCTATCCAGGCAGAGAAGAGTATATATAAAGCAAACGGTCCGGCATTGAAAACAACGATTCAAGGAGATGAATTAATCGTTTCTTCCTCCAAAGTAAACTTTGTATTCAACAAGAATAGCGGATTAGTAACCTCGTATAAAGTAGATGGTACAGAATATTTCAAAGACGGATTTGGTATTCAGCCTAACTTCTGGCGTGCTCCTAATGATAATGACTATGGTAACAGCACTCCTAAACGTTTGCAGGTATGGAAACAATCAAGCAAAAACTTCCGCATAACGGATGCCACCATGACAGCAGAAGATAAAGCAGTCTCCTTAAATGTAACCTACTTACTGGCTGCCGGCAACTTGTATGTTGTCACTTACAAAATCTATCCGAACGGAATAGTTAACGTAAATGCCAAATTCACATCAACGGATATGCAGCCTACAGAAACAGAAGTTTCCGAAGCTACCCGCATGGCTACATTTACCCCCGGAAGTGATGCTGCCCGTAAGGCTGCCTCCAAACTGGAAGTCCCCCGTATCGGTGTGCGTTTCCGCTTGCCGGCACAGATGAACAATGTACAATACTTTGGCCGTGGCCCGGAAGAGAATTATATCGACCGCAATCACGGAACGCTCGTTGGCGTATATAAGACAACAGCGGATCAAATGTACTTCAACTATGTGCGTCCACAGGAAAACGGACATCACACTGATACCCGTTGGATCGCTTTATCTCCTAATACAGGAAACGGCCTGGTGTTGGTAGCGGACAGTCTTATCGGTTTCAATGCCTTGCGCAACTCTATCGAAGACTTTGACTCTGAAGAAGCTCTGCCCCACCCTTACCAATGGAATAACTTCAGCCCGGAAGAGGTTGCCAATCACGATGAGAACGCTGCCCGCAACGTATTACGGAGAATGCATCATGTCAACGACATCACTCCCAGAGATTTCGTTGAGGTTTGTGTAGATATGAAGCAACAAGGAGTAGGCGGATATGACAGTTGGGGTGCTCGCCCGGAACCTTTCCACCAGATCCCGGCTAACCGTGATTACCAGTGGGGCTTCACATTAGTACCCGTTCGCTCGGCTAACCAGGCCAACGAAGCTGCTAAATATGATTATCGATAACCTTAGTATAAATTTTTAAAGAAAAAAAACATGAAAGATTTATCTAGCATCGTAGCTAAATTTAAAGTCCAAGGTACGATAGAAGAAATCAAACCTTTGGGTGCAGGACTTATCAACGACACTTATAAAGTAAACACCAAAGAAGCAGATGCTCCCGACTATGTTTTGCAACGCATCAATCATGCCATTTTCCAGAATGTAGAAATGCTTCAATCCAATATTAGCGCTGTTACCAATCACATTCGCAAGAAACTGACGGAAGCCGGAGAATCGGATATAGACCGCAAGGTGTTGAGTTTCCTCGAAACAGAAGAAGGTAAAACATACTGGTTTGACGGTGACAGTTATTGGCGTGTGATGGTATTCATCCCACGTGCAAAAACGTATGAGACGGTAAATCCCGAATATTCCAATTATGCAGGAGAAGCCTTCGGTAACTTCCAGGCTATGCTGGCCGATATTCCGGAAACATTGGGTGAAACCATACCCGATTTCCACAACATGGAGTTCCGTCTCAAACAACTACATGAAGCCGTTGCGAAGGATGCTGCCGGACGGGTAGCAGAAGTGAAGTACTATCTGGATGAAATAGAGAAACGCGCAGATGAAATGTGTAAGGCTGAACGTTTATATCGTGAAGGGAAACTTCCCAAACGCGTTTGCCATTGCGATACGAAAGTGAATAACATGATGTTCGACGAGGATGGTAAAGTGCTTTGTGTCATTGATCTGGATACGGTAATGCCTAGCTTTATATTCTCCGATTATGGTGACTTCTTACGTACAGGTGCCAACACAGGTGATGAAGACGACAAAGACCTTGATCGTGTAAACTTCAATATGGAAATATTCAAAGCATTTACCAAGGGCTATCTGAAAGGAGCCAAATCATTCCTGACTCAGATCGAGATTGAGAATCTTCCTTATGCGGCGGCTTTATTCCCATACATGCAGTGTGTACGGTTCCTGGCAGATTATATCAACGGAGATACTTATTATAAAATCAAATATCCGGAACATAACCTCGTTCGCACCAAAGCACAATTCAAATTACTTCAAAGTGTGGAAGCAAATACACCGGAAATGATAGCGTTCATCAACGAATGCTTATTAAATTGAGAATGCTCCATTTTTCCAATGGTAGACTACAGGGCGGCGGAGAAACGGTTTCAGTTTCTCTGCTGTTTCTTTTGACATATAGTCGGGGGTTGTTAACGTAAGTGTCAGTTCCGTATTTTCTTTATTAAAATCGGCTTTCATCAATAGCATATCTGCCGAACGGCGTGCTTCATCAAACTCATAAACTCCTGCTGAATCGGGAGCATTCAGAAAATCATCCATCAGGGGCAGGGTAATAAAGAGAGATGTTGTAAGCGGTTTCCAGTCGTCCGTATAGAAATGGATGCTGCTATCACAGGCAGGAGCACAAACAGTAGAGACTGTACAGATTACGTTCGTTGAATCATTTAATGCCAACACTTTCATCTGCCAGGTCGATTGAACTGACATTTGCATACGGATATAGTCTTTACCAAGATCAGTCATCTCCGACTTCTTGCCAAAACGGTTTTCTACTTGCGCTTTCATCTTACTTTCCAGAAAGTCTATGCAATCTTCACGATTCACTTTTGTAAGCAAGGGACTTAGAGAATCCGGCATATTCACAAACAACGTTTTGGCCTCTTGTGCCTGAAGAGCAGTCGAAACAAAAAGTCCGACAGCAGAGAAGAATATAGTAATAACAAGTTTATTTATTTTCATATCTATCTTATTTAACCTATGACAAACAGTCTTGTGTAACTGTTTTAACTTTTAGACCCCAAATATAAGAATATCATTCCGATTAACACCAGTATAAGGTCAATCGCTTTGCTTTTTAAATTCTTTTCACGGAAGAAAAGCGCACCGAAAGTGAAAGAAACAACCACACTTCCCCGACGAACCATCGAAACAATAGAAATCATCGAATCGTCGTAACTTAATGCGTAAAAGTAAACAAAATCGGCAGCAGAAAGGAAAATGGAGATCAGGATAATCGTCCAGTCCCAGCGAAACGGGGTGGTAGACTTTCTTTTAGGCCACCAAAGCAATAACAGAATAGGACACATAATAAACACCTGATAAACATTATACCAGGATTGTACCAGCATCGGATTCAGAGACTTCATCAGATACTTGTCATACAATCCGCTGATAGCACCTGTAATGGCAGCCAGTACAATAAAAAAGATCCATTTGTTATGCTTAAAATCAATTCCTTCTTTCTTTCCCGAACGGCTCAACATAAAGAAAGAGGCAATGGCCAGCATCACACCAATCCATTGATAGAGATTCAATCGTTCACCGAATACCAGCATAGCTCCCACGAGCACCATCACCGGACGGGTGGCATTGATAGGTCCTACAATGGTTATGGGCAAATGTTTCATTCCGAAATATCCGAATATCCACGAAGACAATACGATGAACGACTTGATGATAATATATTTATGCTGTTCCCAACCAGCAACGGGAACATTGAATATTGTTCCTCCCAACAAGTCCGGTTGATAAACGGATATCAGGATAAACGGTAGAAAGATGAGACTGGAAAAGAATGTATTTAGAAACAAAACAGGAAGTACTGCATTATCTTTCAACGATTTCTTCTTGAATACATCATAAAAGCCCAGCAAAGTAGCCGAGAGGAATGCTAATAATAACCACATGAGAATATTTATTATTTACTAATTACCAATTATAAGTTATCAGCGACAGACGGTTCGCCAGTTATAGATGATTGCTGGTCATCACATTCAAATATACTTTCCGGGTATTCCACGTTGACCAGAAACAGGGCTTGCCCCGGAGCAGATGTCCCGGCTTTGCAACGGTCCTGCTGTTCTATAATCCGCCGGAAACCTTCAACAGTCAGTTTCCCGCGTCCCACTTCAATGAGCGTGCCTACAATGGCTCGCACCATATTCCGCAAGAAACGGTCGGCACGAATGGTAAACACCCAGGTAGCATCTTCTTCCTGCGTCCATTCTGCATGAGTGATATGACAAATATTGGTCTTTACATCCGTATGAAGTTTACTGAAACTCGTAAAATCGTTGTACTCGAAAAGGATACGCGCTGCTTCGTTCATGCGTTCATAATTCAACTGGTTATAAAGACGCCAGCGATATTGCCTGTTAAAAGGATATTTCGATGTCGTCACATAATATTTATAAGTTCGCGCAGTCGCATCAAAACGGGCATGGGTATCCGGCCGAACCCGGCAAACACGATAAATGGAAATATCGGGAGGTAGCAGACGATTTAATTTATCAGTAACAGAAGTAGTATCCAACAGTTCATCGGAATCAAAATGAGCAACCATCAGAGAGGCATGCACTCCCGCATCCGTCCGGCCTGCTCCTATTACTTCAATTTCGCGACGCAGAAAGGTAGACAATGCCTTCATCAGACATTCCTGCACACTAATCCCATTCGGTTGAATCTGCCAACCGTGATAGTTGGTTCCGTCGTAAGCCAAATAAATAAAATACCTTTGCACGCTAATTCCTCTTTTTTAGGGTTTTCGCGCGCAAAAGTAGTCATTTTATCTCATTTATCTTTGTATAATTCGCATAAACCTGTATATTTACTTCACAAAGTTACTACAAAAAAGTGAAATGCGGAAAGAAATAGTGATAGAATTGAGTTACAAGGGTTTCAGTCGTGCTTCCGATTATTCGTGAAGCCATCGCAATCACCGCTGAAGCCAAATCAGGACGCCGCTACGTTACTTGTCCGTAACCATGCCCGAAAGGGCGACAAACGGACACGGATAGCGAAACAAGGCGTTAAGGATTAGTGAGTTACTGACAACCCACGCAACAAATCCGGTTACGGAAAAAGATTGCGCCGTTCCTCCCCGTTTTGCGTACCGACAACGGACTCTTCACCAACTAATTTTGAACCTAAAAAAATTAAGGACGATGAAGAGTACATTTTCAGTAATCTACTACCTCAAGCGTCAGGTAGTGAAAAAGGACGGGACAGTACCCGTCATGGGACGCATCACGGTGGACGGCACCCAGATGCAGTTCAGCTGCAAACTGACCGTCGATCCCAAGCTGTGGGACACCAAAGGGGGACGTGTCACGGGCAGAAGCACGGCGGCACTCGAAACGAACCGCATGCTCGACAAGATGCGTGTACGCATCAACAGACATTATCAGGAAATCATGGAGCGTGACAACTTTGTCACGGCAGAGAAGGTCAAGAACGCCTTTCTCGGACTGGAACACCGCTACCACACGCTGATGCAGGTGTTCCGCCAGCACAACGAGGACTACGAGAAACAGGTGGAGGCCGGCATGAAAGCCAAAGGTACACTCTTGAAATACAAGACCGTTTACAAGCACCTGCAAGAGTTCCTCTCCATCCGCTACCGCGTGAAGGACATCGCGCTGAAAGAGCTTACGCCCGCCTTCATCTCCGACTTCGAGATGTTCCTGCGCACGGACAAGCACTGCTGCACCAACACCGTGTGGCTGTATGTCTGCCCTTTGCGGACGATGGTGTTCATCGCTATCAACAACGAGTGGCTCACACGCGACCCGTTCCGGGAGTACGAAATCAAGAAGGAGGAAACTGTGCGCAGTTTCCTGACGAAAGAGGAAATCCGGCTGCTGATGGAGGGCAGGCTGAAAAACGCCAAGCAGGAGCTTTACCGCGACCTCTACCTGTTCTGCGCCTTCACCGGCTTGTCGTTCGCCGACATGCGCAACCTGACGGAAGAGAACATCCACACCTACTTCGACGAACACGAGTGGATAAACATCAACCGCCAGAAGACGGGCGTGGTGTCCAATATCCGCCTGCTCGACATCGCAAAGCGCATCATCGACAAATACCGGGGTCTGTGCGGGAACGGCAGGATTTTCCCCGTTCCCCACTACAACACGTGCCTTGCCGGAATCCGTTCCGTCGCCAAGCGTTGCGGCATCACCAAGCATATCACGTGGCATCAGAGCCGCCACACGGCAGCCACGACGGTGTTCCTCTCCAACGGCGTACCCATCGAAACGGTGAGTTCCATGCTGGGACACAAGAGCATAAAGACGACACAGATATACGCGAAAATCACCAAAGAGAAGCTCAACCAAGACATGGAAAACCTTGCGGCAAGGTTGAACGGCATCGAGGAATTTGCAGGTTGCACCATCTAAAACAGAGAAGCCATGAAACGTGATATAATCATCATAGAGGACAACACGATCAGCGTAAACGGTAACGAGATATGGATGACCGCCACAGAAATCGCCGGACTGTTCCACACGGGCGTCCCGGCAGTGAACGCCGCCATCAGAGCCGTCCGCAAGCCGGACGTGCTGAACGACTACGAAGTGTGCCGCTACATGCGGCTTGAAAACGGGCTGCACGCGGATGTTTACTCTCTTGAAATCATCATCCCCGTCGCCTTCCGGCTGAACACCTACCATGCGCATGTGTTCCGCACGTGGCTGGTAGAGAAAGCACTCTCGAAGGAAAAGCGGCAGGCATACGTGATGTTCATACAGAACGGAAAAGCCGGGTATTGCTGATAACGCATATAAATAAGAAAAAGGAAACGGACAGCCCCGTGAAGGAGTTGTCCGTTTCCTTTTTTCATGCAGCCGCCTTATTCCATCGGCTTGCGATAGTTCGCCTCCAACAATTCACGCAACCCCGATTCAGGGTAAAGCACCTTCCCTCCCAAAAGGATAAAGGGCAACACCCTGTTGTTGCGGTACTCCTGCAAGGTGCGGCGGCTGACACGGAGCAGTTCCGCCACCTCCCTGTCCGTCAGGTAACGCTCCCCGTCCAACGGCGGGCGGTAACTTTCCAGAAAGGCGGAGAGCCATTTCGAGCCTTTGCGCATGTTCTGCACAAGGGTGGCAAGCGGCTCGTCCTCCATCGTAAACACTTCATTGTTCTCGTTCATCATCATTTCGGATTCAGTGGGTTGTGAATAATAAAAATCATTTTCCGCCGGGATAGAGCGTGCCGACAAGCGGAATGAGCCTTTTGACCTCCTCCGGCTTGTAATAGAACCTGCGGTTAATCTGCGAGTAGCCGATAAGCCGCCTGTCGCGCAAGGTCTGCAACGTGCGCGGGCTGATCCTCAACTGCCCGCAGACCTCCTCGCCCGTGAGCCACCTTTCCATCCGCCCGCCGTCGCTCCTGCGCCTAAGGGTGGCTACCTTCTCCGCGAGGGCGTTGAAGGACACCACCATCATCTCGAAGGTCTTTTTCTCGATAGATACTATTTCCATAAGCAAAACATTTCAGAGTTTGCCGCAAAGGTAACGAAGCCGCCATGAACACGCACCGTTTCCCGCTAAAAGGCAGCTTGTTGCGCCGTCTGTCCGGGTTACGGAGCCATTATCCATAAAAATCTTACGTGAGCCACGTAGTGAGCTGTTAAAGCCCCTTTGGTTTATTGCCGAATTTTGCCGCAGAAACCAAAAGAAAAGACTGAATATGAAAGTGATAACGATGGAAAGTTCCGCCTTCACCGCATTGACGGAACAGATAGCCGAGATAGCGGCACACGTGCGTGCCGTTTCCGGCGGGAGGAAGGAAGAATCCCCCGACAGGCTGCTCACCACCCGCGAGGCGGCGCACCTGCTGAACGTGAGTTGCCGCACCCTCCAGCGCATGCGCAGCGAACAGCGCATCGCCTATGTCGTGCTGCGCGGCAAGTGCCGCTACCGGCAGTCGGAAATCGACCGCCTGCTCGAAGACAGCACCATTACGGGTGATGCCGCGACCCCGGAACAGATGAAACGCAACCACACGCTGCGCACGGGCGGCAAACCCAAAGGAAGGAGGACGTAGGACATGGAACTGCTTACCCGCAACAATTTCGAGAACTGGATGCAGAAAGTTATGGAACGGCTCGACCGTCAGGACGAGATGCTGCTCTCCATGCAGCCGTCCGGCAAAGCCCCGAACCCGATGGACGGGATCAGGCTTTTCGACAACCAAGACCTGTGCATGCTGCTCCAGATCAGCAAGCGCACCCTGCAACGCTACCGCAGCATCGGCGCATTGCCCTACAAGACGCTCGGCAAAAAGACCTATTACAGCGAGGCGGACGTGCTGACGTTCCTCTCCGAACATGTAAAGGACTTCCGCAAGGAAGATATAGCCTTCTACAAGGCTCGTATCCATAATTTCTTTCAAAAATAACCATTAAAACATTTTTCAGATGGCAAAGAAAAAAGACGAAAAGGACGTGCTGGTTGTCCGTGACGAGAAGACGGGCGAAATCAGCGTGGTAGCCGGGCTGAACGCCGACGGCTCCCCCAAGCGTATCCCCGCGAAAGCGGAGAACTCGCAGAGCTTCCTGCAATTCGACCGGCACGGCGACGTGCTGGACAACTTCTTCAAGAACTTCTTCCGCCAGTGCAAGGAACCCAGCCGCTTCGGTTTCTACCGTGTCGCGGCGGACCAAGCCGACAAACTGCTGGAGGTTATCAAGGACTTGCTGAAAGACCCCGACGGCAACAAGGAGATGCTTGCGCCCCACAAGGTGGACACCTCCGGCTACGAAAAGAAAGTACAGGAGGAGCAGTCCGCCGAAAAGCAGGAACAACCGGAACAGAAACAAGATGACGAACCTAAAAAACAGGAAGAAATGGAACAGAAAAACGAACAGAATCAGGAAAGCCCGCAACAGACGCAGGGCAACCGGGGCTACCAGCCCATCGACGAGAGCAAGATCAACTGGCAGGAGTTGGAGGAGAAATGGGGCGTGAAGCGCGACGACCTTGAAAAGTCGGGCGATCTTAACAGGATGCTCAACTACGGCAAGTCCGACTTGGTGAGGGTGTCGCCCAATTTCGGCGGAGAGGCTTTCGAACTGGACGCCCGCCTCTCCTTCAAGAAGGACGGCGAGGGCAATGTCAGCCTTGTGCCGCACTTCATCCGCAAGGAGCAGAAGCTCGACGAGTATAAGGAACACAAGTTCTCCGACGATGACCGGAAGAACCTGCGCGAAACGGGCAACCTCGGCAGGGTCGTGGACCTCGTGGACAGGGGAACGGGCGAGATCATCCCCTCGTTCGTCAGCATCGACCGCAAGACGAACGAAATCACGGATGTCCCGGCAAACAAGGTGCGCATACCGGAGCGCATCGGCAAGACGGAAATCACCAAGCAGGAGCAGGACATGCTGCGTGCCGGGCTGCCCGTGCGTGACAAGCTCATCGAGCGCAAGGACGGCAGGAAGTTCGTCACCACCCTGCAAGTGAACGTGGAGCAGCGCGGCGTGGAGTTCGTGCCGGGAACCGGCAGGTCGCCCCGTGCCGTCCAGACGCAGGAAACGAAGAACAACCCCGCACAGGGACAGGCGCAGGGTACGGAGAATGCCGCCAACACGCAGAAGGAGCAACGCCGCAACACGTGGACTAACGCCGACGGCAGCATCCGACCCATCAGCAAATGGAGCGGCGTGGACTTCACCGAGCAGCAGAAAGCCGACTACGTGGCTGGCAAAGCCGTGAAATTAGAGAACGTGACCGACAAGCAAGGCTTCCACGCCACGATGTACATCAAGTTCAATCCGGAGAAGGGACGCCCGTACCGCTACGACACCAACCCCGACAACGCTCAGAAGGTCGCCCCGTCCAACGAGAGCCGCACGCAGGTGGCGGTGAACAGCGAGGGCAAGACCAACGAGGCTACCAAGAACCTGAAAGAACCGTTGCGGAAGGGACAGACCGCCCCGAAGGACACCGCACAGCAACAGCAGCAGGAGAAGCCGCAGAAAAGAAACAATAAGGGCATGAAGATGTAATCCGGTGTCCGCCACTAAATCCGAAGTACCATTTGTAAAATTCAAAACGACAGAAGAATATGAAGACAATCATTGCAGAAAAGCCGTCTGTGGCACGTGAGATCGCCCGTATCGTGGGCGCGACAAAGAGAGAGGAAGGATATTTCGAGGGAGGCGGCTACGCCGTGACATGGGCGTTCGGACACCTCGTGCAGCTTGCCATGCCCGACGGCTACGGCATACGCGGCTTCGTCCGTGACAACCTGCCCGTCATCCCCGACACCTTCACGCTCGTCCCCCGCCAGACCAAGACGGAGAAGGGTTACAAGCCTGACAGCGGTGTGGCGGCGCAGATAAAGGTTATCGCCACCCTGTTCAACAGGAGCGAACAAATCATCGTGGCGACCGATGCAGGGCGTGAGGGTGAGCTTATCTTCCGATACCTCTACCATTATATCGGATGCACCACCCCGTTTGTGCGCCTTTGGATAAGCTCGCTTACCGACAAGGCTATCCGCGAGGGGCTGCGCAACCTCGAAGCGGGCGGCAAATACGACAATCTCTATCTTGCCGCCAAAGCGCGGAGCGAATCAGACTGGCTCGTGGGCATCAACGGCACGCAGGCACTCTCCATCGCCGCCGGACACGGCACATATTCCATCGGACGGGTGCAGACACCTACATTGGCAATGGTGTGCGCACGCTATTGGGAGAACCGCCGCTTCACACCCGAAGCCTTTTGGCAGCTCCATATCGCAACGGACGGCTGCGACGAAGGAACAGTGAAGTTTTCCTCTTCCGAAAAGTGGAAAGAGAAAGAGCCTGCGACGGAACTGTATGATAAGGTGAAGTCGGCAGGCACAGCCACCGTCACGAAAGCCGAACGCAAGGAGAAGACGGAGGAAACACCGCTCCTGTACGACCTGACGACGCTCCAGAAGGAAGCCAACGCCAAGCACGGCTTCACGGCGGAACAGACGCTTGAAATCGCGCAGAAGCTCTATGAGAAGAAGCTCATCACCTATCCGCGAACCGGAAGCCGCTACATACCCGAAGACATGTTCGCTGAAATCCCCAAGCTGCTCGCCTTCATCGGGGCTTTGCCCGAATGGAAAGGCAAGGTGCAGCCGAAAGCGCAGCCGACACGCCGCAGTGTGGACGGCGGCAAGGTGACGGACCACCACGCCCTGCTCGTCACTGGCGAGAAGCCGCTGTTCCTCTCCAAAGAGGACAGCACCATTTATCAGATGGTTGCCGGGCGCATGATTGAGGCTTTCTCCGAGAAATGCGTCAAGGACACCGCCACCGTCACGGCGGAATGTGCCGGAGTGGAGTTCACGGTGAAAGGCAGCATCATCAGGCAAGCCGGATGGCGTGCCGTCTATGGCGGGGAGGACAAGGAAGAAACCGCCATCCCCGATTGGCGGGAAGGCGACACGCTGACGCTGAAAGGCTGCTCCATCACGGAGGGCAAGACCAAACCCAAACCGCTGCATACCGAAGCGACACTGTTGTCGGCAATGGAAACGGCGGGCAAGGACATAGAGGACGACGCATTGCGTCAGGCGTTGAAGGACTGCGGCATCGGCACGCCCGCCACCCGTGCGGCGATTATCGAAACGCTCTTCAAACGCGGCTACATGGAACGCTGCAAGAAATCGCTTGTGCCGACAGAAAAAGGGCTTGCCCTCTACTCGGTCGTGAAGACGATGCGCATCGCCGACGTAGCCATGACGGGCGAATGGGAGAAGAATCTGGCACGCATCGAGCGCGGGGAACTGCCCGCTGACACCTTCCGCAGGGAGATAGAGGCGTACACACGTGAAATCACCTCCGAACTGCTCTCGTGCGACAAACTGTTCTCCCGCAGGGATTCCGGCTGCAAGTGTCCCAAGTGCGGGACGGGCAGCATGCAGTTCTACGGCAAGGTGGTACGCTGCGACAACGCGGAGTGCGGGCTGCCCGTGTTCCGCCTGAAGGCGAACCGCACCCTTTCCGACGACGAGATCAAAGAGCTGCTCACCGACGGGCATACGAAGCTGCTCAAAGGCTTCAAAAGCAAACAGGGCAAGAGCTTTGATGCCATAGTCGCCTTTGACGGGGACTATAACACGACTTTCGTGTTCCCCGAAAGGAAAACGAGCAGGAAATTTTCAGGACGGAAGAAATAGTATTACCTTTGCCACTGGTTCAGAGTAATGAATTGTTCTTCGATACCGGATTACACTCATACTTTGGATTTAGTGGTGGCACTCGGAGGGATACCGAGTGCCTTTTCTTTCTCCTTTCCAGACGATTATCCACGTCATTACCAATCCACTAAATTCCAAAGTAATGAACAACAAGAAGAAAAACGAGGGTCAGACCGACTTTTCCTATTACGGTCTGTACCTGCTGGACTACCTCCGCACGAACAGGTTTGAACAGGCTTCCGATGATGCCTTCATCCGGGAGCGTGCCGACCGTGCCGCCGAAACGTATGAGCGTGTGCGGCTCGAAGGCTATCCGCCCGAAGGGGCGCAGGAGTTGGCGATGGACACGCTCCTGCGGGGGCTTCGCTATTCCAAGTACGCCATCCTCCGCGAAGTCGTGGAAAACGAGTTTGCCAACGAAGTGCCGGAAAAGAAACGCGAAGCCTTCATCCGAAAGCTGCTGCCGCCTGTCGGTAATGTATTCTCCGCCTATGACCTTTCGGACGACAACTTCGCCCTGTCGCCCGAATACGACCTGCTCTACACGGAGCTGACGGGAGCCGCCGTCCTTTATATCGACGAGTATGGCGTTTAACCGCAAACAACGGCTGCGGGACAACATCGAGGCGATACGGACGGCATTCATCCTTGACAGGGAACGGAGGACGGCAACCGCCGAGGAACAAGCCATACTTCGGAAGTATTGCGGTTTCGGCGGATTGAAGTGCATACTGAACCCGGCAAAGGAACTGACGGATGCCGTGCATTGGGCGAAATCGGACCTCGAACTGTTTGCCCCTACGGTGGAGCTGCACAGGCTGGTGCGTGAAAACAGCAAGGACGATACGGAGTACAAGCGGTACGTGGATGCCATGAAGCAGTCCGTGCTGACCGCTTTCTACACCCCGCCGGAGATAACCGGCACTATCGCGGATGTACTGCATGAACACGGCATACGTCCCGATCGCGTATTGGAGCCGTCGGCGGGCGTGGGCGCATTCGTGGATGCCGTGCTGGAAAACAAGCCGGACGCGGATATCATGGCTTTCGAGAAAGACCTGATGACGGGCAAAATATTGGGATACCTGCATCCAGACCAAAAGGTAAGGGTGCAGGGATTCGAGAAGATAGAGAAGCCATTCACGGACTATTTCGACCTTGCTATCTCGAACATCCCGTTCGGCGACGTGGCTGTGTTCGACCCGGAGTTCACGGGCAGCCAAGACCCGGCAAGGCGTTCCGCACCGAAGGCAATACACAACTACTTCTTCCTGAAAAGCCTTGACGCGGTGCGTGAGGGCGGCATCGTGGCGTTCATCACCTCTCAAGGGGTACTGGACGCACCGTCCAACGCGCCCATACGCGAGTATATGATGCGTAATGCCAATCTGGTGGGAGTCGCACGCCTGCCGAACAACCTCTTCACGGACAACGCGGGTACGGAAGTGGGTAGCGACCTGATTATCCTGCAAAAGAACAGCGGCAAGAAACGGGAGCTGTACGATTATGAAGAGTTGTTCGTGCAGACGGAAAAGACACCGATAGGTAGTTTCCAGAACGGGTATGTCGGCAGCATCGGCATGATTCCCCACTCGGATCTGATAAGCGGCACAGACCCTTACGGGAAACCAGCCTATAAAGTCATGCACCGGGACGGCATCGAGCAAATGGCGGAGGATTTGCGGGAACATATGGATATTGAGCTGTATAAGTTGGACAAAAAGCTGTATGAAATGCACAGCCTGCATCCGGCACAGGGGAAAAGCACGGTGACAGAAACCATTTCCACACCGGTTGTCACTCCTGAGATACAGCCACGTCATGAAATGGCAGTGAAGCCCGAAGCGGCAACACCGCAGCCGGAGGAAGAAAAGTCGGAGATAGAGCCGCGCCGCCCCGATTATTCGGAGGGCGTGCAGCTCTCCCTGCTCGACCTCTGGGGCATGACGGAGGAAGTACGCAAGCAGGAAGCACCCGCCAAGAAGAAAAAGACGGCGAAAAAGGAAAGCCCGGCAAGGCGCATGCCTCCCAAACCGCAGGCGCAGGTTACGCCGAAGGTTACGACCGCACCGCCACAGCCGTCTGCCGCACCGCCGACGGAAAGCAGGGACAGCCATGAAACAAAGCCGGTGAGTGTCGCAGCCAAAGCCGATCCGGATGATATTTACGCTACTTTGGATTGGGACACCAATCCGCCCATCAACGGCTTCTATGAAATGATGATGGACCTCACGCCGGAGCGACGCAAGGAACTTCGCAGGCTGGCGGCACAGCATCAGGAGAAACGGCAGCATGTCCCGGACGTGAAAGCCGCGCCGGAGCAGGAAACACGGCAACCCGAAACACAGCCGGAAGTTGCCGCCATTCCTGTCGCTCCCGCAACGGAAGCGGCTGCAACCTCCCTTTTTCCCGAAATGGAAGCGGAAAAACCGAAAGAGGAAGCTCCCGACCTGTCGCCGCGTCCCTACCACCGCACGCCGGAAATGCACTTGCGTGAAGGCTCGTTAGTGGCTGACAGTGGGCGTCGTAACATCGGTTATCTGAAAGACATCACGCCTTACGGCGCGACATTCCAGCCGCTTGGACTGACAGGCTATCAGAAAGAGAAGGCGTTGCTGTATGTGTCGCTCCGTGACGCATACGAGCGTCTGTACCGTTATGAATCGAACAGGCGCGAGGAAAACCCGCAGTGGCGTGAGCATCTGAACACCTGCTATGACGAGTTTGTCATGCGCTACGGCAACCTCAACGCCAAGCAGAACGTGAAACTGGTGGTGATGGATGCAGGAGGACGCGACATCCTTTCGCTGGAACGTGCGGAGGACGGCAGGTTCGTCAAGGCGGACATTTTCGAGCGTCCCGTTTCCTTCTCGGTAGAGAGCCATGCCAACGTAAGCTCTCCCGAAGAGGCACTCTCCGCATCGCTCAACAAGTTCGGCACGGTCAATCTCGACTATATGCGGGAGATAACCGACAGTACGGAGGAGGGATTGCTTGACGCCCTCAAAGGACGCATCTTCTACAACCCGCTCGTAACCGGTTACGAGATAAAGGACAGGTTCATCGCCGGGAACGTGATAGAGAAGGCGGAACGCATCGAGGCATGGATGGGCGACAACCCCGAAAACGGGCGTATGCCGGAAGTGAAGCAGGCGTTGGAGGCTCTGAAAGAAGCCGAGCCGCCGCGCATCGCTTTTGAAGACCTCGACTTCAATTTCGGGGAACGCTGGATTCCGACGGGCGTATATGCCGCCTACATGAGCCGTCTTTTTGACACGGACGTGAAAATCGCCTACTCCGCAAGCATGGACGAATTTTCGGTGGCGTGCGGCTACCGCACCATGAAAATCACGGACGAGTTTTTAGTGAAGGGCTATTACCGGAACTATGACGGCATGCACCTGTTGAAACACGCCCTGCATAACACCTGCCCGGATATGATGAAGTCCATAGGAAAGGATGAACACGGAAACGACATCAAGGTACGCGACAGCGAGGGCATACAGCTCGCCAACGCCAAGATTGACGAAATCCGTAACGGGTTCTCGGAATGGCTGGAAGAGCAGTCGCCGCAGTTCAAGGAACGGCTGACGACGATGTACAACCGCAAGTTCAACTGTTTCGTGCGCCCGAAATATGACGGCTCACACCAGACCTTTCCGGACCTCAACCTCAAAGGGCTGGCAAGCAGGGGTATCAAGAGCGTCTATCCGTCGCAGATGGATTGCGTCTGGATGCTCAAACAGAACGGCGGTGGCATCTGCGACCACGAAGTCGGTACAGGCAAGACGCTGATAATGTGCATTGCAGCGCATGAGATGAAGCGTCTGAACTTGGCGCACAAACCGATGATTATCGGGCTGAAAGCCAATGTCGCGGAGATTGCCGCCACCTATCAGGCGGCATACCCGAACGCGCGGATTCTCTATGCCTCGGAGAAGGACTTTTCGACCGCCAACCGCGTGCGTTTCTTCAACAACATCAAGAACAACGACTATGATTGCGTCATCATGTCGCACGACCAGTTCGGCAAGATTCCGCAGTCGCCGGAGTTGCAGCAGCGCATCCTGCAAGCGGAGCTTGACACGGTGGAGGAAAACCTCGAAGTCTTGCGGCAGCAGGGCAAGAACGTATCGAGGGCGATGCTGAAAGGTCTGGAAAAGCGCAAGCACAACCTTGAAGCGAAGCTGGAGAAGGTGGAACACGCCATCAAGTCGCGCACGGACGACGTGGTGGACTTCAAGCAGATGGGCATCGACCATATTTTTATTGACGAATCGCATCAATTTAAGAACTTGACTTTCAACACGCGGCATGACCGTGTGGCTGGTTTGGGCAACTCGGAAGGAAGCCAGAAAGCCCTGAATATGCTTTTTGCCATCCGCACCATACAAGAGCGCACGGGTAAGGACTTGGGGGCGACGTTCCTATCCGGCACGACCATCAGCAACTCGCTGACGGAACTGTACCTGCTCTTCAAGTACCTGCGCCCGAAGGAACTGGAACGGCAGGATATCCGGTGCTTTGACGCATGGGCGGCTATCTTCGCCAAGAAGACGACCGATTTCGAGTTCAACGTGACGAACAACGTGGTGCAGAAGGAGCGTTTCCGCTACTTCATCAAAGTGCCGGAGCTTGCCGCCTTCTACAACGAGATAACCGACTACCGCACGGCAGAGGATGTGGGTGTGGATCGTCCGCACAAGAACGAGATACTGCACCATATACCGCCCACGCCGGAGCAGGAGGACTTCATTCAAAAACTGATGCAGTTCGCCAAGACGGGCGACGCCACGCTGCTCGGTAGACCGCCCCTGTCGGAAACGGAAGAGAAGGCAAAGATGCTGATCGCCACCGATTACGCACGGAAGATGGCTCTCGATATGCGCATGATAGACCCGAACTACGAAGACCACCCCGACAACAAGGCTTCCCACTGTGCCAAGACGATTGCGGAGTATTACCATAAATACGACGCGCAGAAAGGCACGCAGTTCGTGTTCTCGGATCTGGGGACGTACCAGCCGGGCGACGGGTGGAACGTGTACAGTGAGATAAAGCGGAAGCTGACGGAGGACTACGGCATACCGGCAAGCGAGGTGCGCTTCATTCAGGAGTGCAAGACCGACAAGGCGCGCAAGGCGGTGATAGACGCCATGAACGCCGGAACGGTGCGCGTGCTGTTCGGTTCCACCTCCATGCTCGGAACGGGCGTGAATGCGCAAAAAAGGTGTGTCGCCATCCATCATTTGGATACGCCTTGGCGACCGTCCGACCTGCAACAGCGTGACGGACGGGGAGTCAGGGCAGGCAACGAGATTGCCAAGCATTTTGCCGGGAACAATGTGGATGTCATCATCTACGCGGTGGAAAAGTCGCTGGACAGCTACAAGTTCAACCTGCTGCACTGCAAGCAGACGTTCATCTCGCAGCTTAAAAGCGGGGCGATGGGCGCGCGTACCATCGACGAGGGGGCGATGGACGAGAAATCGGGCATGAATTTCTCGGAGTACATGGCGTTGCTCTCCGGCAATACCGACCTTTTGGACAAGGCGAAACTGGAGAAGCGTATCGCATCGCTTGAAGGGGAACGCAAGTCGTTCAACAAGGGCAAGCGCGATTCGGAGTTCAAGCTGGAAGCCAAGACGGGGGAACTGCGTAACAACACGGCTGTCATCGAAGCCATGACGGAAGATTGGAACCGCTTTCTTTCCGTTGTGCAGACGGACAAGGAGGGCAACCGCCTGAATGCGGTCAAGGTGGACGGCGTGGATTCTACCGATGAAAAGGTTATCGGAAAGCGTTTGCAGGAGATAGCCAAGAACGCCACTACGGGCGGGCTGTACAAGCCTGTCGGGGAACTTTACGGCTTTCCGATAAAGGTGGTAAGCGAGAGGATACTCAAAGAGGGGCTGGAGTTTACCGATAACCGCTTCGTGGTGGAGGGAAACTACAAGTACACCTACAACAACGGGCATCTGGCGATGGCTGATTCGGTAGCCGCCGCACGTAATTTCCTGAACGCATTGGAGCGGATTCCGTCCATAATCGACCAGTACAAGGGAAAGAACGAGGTGCTGGAAAAGGAAGTTCCGCAGTTGCAGGAGATAGCGGGCAAGGTATGGAAAAAGGAGGACGAACTGAAACAGCTTAAGTCCGAACTTGCCGCACTTGACCGAAAGATACAGCTGGAACTTGCGCCGCCTACGCAGGAAGCCGACGAAAAAGAAAAGGATGGACAGGAGGTCAAGCCTGTTTCGGAAGGTGTACGGAGCATATCGCCACAACAAACTGATGATGCACCGCAGATACGCAGCCCGGTGAATGAGCGAAATCCAACGGGCAACATCATTGGCGACCATGTCATCATCGGACGACCGGGTTTTCAGTTAAAGAATAAAAACCGATCGAAAGGGATAAAAATTTAAAATTAGGAATTTTATATAAAATATTAATAGGGGCTATCCAAAAGGTCTAAAAGTAAATCATATCCCCTCTGCAAGTATCTGTAGGAGAGTGATTGCAAGACTTTCTTTCTTTTTGGGCAGCCTCTATTAAATTTATTTGCTCTTTCTTGATTTATGTTTATAAACATTATACCAAAAACATTCCAACTAACCTTGTTTATGTTTTGTCAGCCACCATTTGCACAACCATATTTGACTCCCAAAGAGAATGAATTCGATAAGATAACTTGCTGCATACCCACAATAAGGGGCTAAATAGAATACGAATGGGAAATAGATAACAGCACCGACAACAGATTGCGTTATGTAGTTGGTTAAACTCATTTTACCATAAAGCTGTAATGTGGAAACCGCTTTATTTGACACATTCCTTATGACACAATAATATGAACGAGAATATTTCTACAGAATCATCAGTAAAACAGAAAAAAATACTAATTTTGTTTTTGATGATCCTTCCAAAAGGAATTAGAAAAAATGTCTAATTCTAACTTATAGAGGAAAAAGCAACAATTAAATATTAAAGAATAAAAGATACGAAAAATATGACGCCAAAAGAGATACTACAAAAATGGATTGACTGCTTCAACGCCGCCGATGCAGTCGCTTTGGCAAACTTATACGCTCAGGATGCCATAAACCATCAAGTCGCAAACACCCCAGTTATAGGAAAAACAGCTATCCATGAAATGTTTGTAAATGAATTTGCAACCTCAAAAATGGTTTGTATTGTTGAGCATATATTCGAGGATGGAGAATGGGCTATCATGGAATGGAAAGATCCGCTCGGGTTGCGAGGATGCGGATTCTTTCATGTGCAAAACGATAAAATAGTTTTCCAAAGAGGTTATTGGGATAAGCTCAGCTTTCTCAAACAGCACGGTTTACCCGTAGAGAATAGTGATGAAAATCCAAACACATAACACCGTCCGATATGGGAATCATCATTCATTCTTTAGAGTCCGTTTCTTTCAAAGATTTGTATGCGGCATTCTCATCTGCATTCAAAGATTATGATTTCTCTTTGAATGCGGATGAATTGCGACGCATGCTCGACCGACGAGGATACAATCCACAACTATCTTTCGGAGTATTTTTCGAAGGACGGCTGATTTCTTTTGTGCTTAACGGAACAGGCATGTACAACAACATCTTGACTGCCTATGACACAGGGACGGGAACCGTACCTTCATTCCGGGGATTACACCTAACCCAAAAAATATTCACTTTCAGCCTCGAATTGATATGTCAACAAGGAGTTCGGCAATATGTACTGGAAGTTTTGCAACACAATCACAAAGCAATAAAAATATATCGCAAATTAGGCTTTGAAACACAGAGAAATTTCAACTACTACTCTGCCAAACTGAGCGATATTGTTCCTGTATTGCAAGTAAACCATACCGCATGTCGCATACTCCCATCGGATTTAAAAAACTGCCTTAACCAAACGGCCTGGTTCGATTTTCATCCTTCATGGCAAAATGACAGGGCTTCACTGGAACGCGGAATCGACAATTTGGACATATTGGGAGCTTATGAAAGAGAAGAACTTGTCGGATTTGTTATCTTTGAACCGGCATCTGGCGATATTTCATCCCTCGCAGTTGCAAAAGATTACCGGCGTAAAGGAATAGGCAAGTCTTTGCTTAAAAGTGCTGTCAGTCATTTTCAAAGCGATGTACTCAAATTTACTAATGTTGATTGCGATTGTGAATCAGTCACTGGTTTCTTGTCATCATTAGGACTTACCCCAAAAGGACAACAGTTTGAAATGGTCAGAAAAATTTAACCTACATTTATATGAATAGCCCTCATCATCAAATAACAAATTAATAATACCAAATAAAAATACGTATAGATTAAAAAAGTTCTTTGTGCTTTTGTCAGGGAACTTTTTTTTCGTAAATTTGCGTTCAATTATGCGGCAGTAATAATATACATATTAATACGAGTTAAGAATCCTGTAGTTTTCTACATGCTACGAGGAGGTATTAAAAGGTGCGTTTCGGCAATGCATCTATTGTAGTATATTATTGCTTAATCAAATGAACATTATAAATTTAGGAATTCTTGCTCACATTGATGCAGGAAAAACTTCCGTAACCGAAAATCTGCTATTTGCCTGCGGAGCAACGGAAAAGCGCGGCAGTGTTGATAAAGGTGACACCATAACAGACTCTATGGATATAGAAAAACGTAGAGGAATTACTATTCGGGCTTCTACGACATCTATTGTTTGGAATGGTGTGAAATGCAATATCATTGACACTCCGGGACACATGGATTTTATTGCAGAGGTGGAGCGGACATTCAAAATGCTTGATGGTGCAGTCCTCATATTATCGGCAAAGGAAGGCATACAAGCACAAACAAAGTTGCTGTTCAAGACTTTGCAAAAACTGCAAATCCCGACAATTATATTTATCAATAAGATTGATCGTGCCGGCGTAAATCTTGAGCGTTTATATCTGGACATAAAAACAAATCTGTCGCAAGACGTCTTGTTTATGCAAACGGTTGTCGATGGAGTCGTTTACCCGATTTGCACCCCAACAGATATAAGGGCAGAACACAAAGAATTTGTATGCAACCATGACGACGATATATTAGAACTATATTTGGCGGATAAAGAAATCTTACCGGCAGATTATTGGAATGCGATAATCGCTCTTGTGGCAAAAGCCAAAGCCTATCCGGTCTTGCATGGATCAGCAATGTGCAATATTGGCATCAATGAGTTGTTAGACGCCATCATTTCTTTTATATTTCCTCCGGCATCAGTCCCCAATAGACTTTCAGCTTATCTTTATAAAATAGAACATGACCCCAAAGGGCATAAAAGAAGTTTTCTAAAAATTATTGACGGAAGGCTGAGACTTCGAACCGTTATAAAAGTCAATGATTCTGAAAAATTCATCAAGATTAAAAATCTAAAAACCATTTATCAGGGCAAAGAGATAAATGTTGATGAAGTGGTTGCTAATGATATCGCAATTATAGAAGATATAGAAGAATTAAGAATCGGAGATTATTTAGGTGTTAAACCTTGTCTGATTCAAGGATTATCTCATCAGCATCCCGCCCTCAAATCTTCTGTCCGACCAGACAAGCCCGAAGAGAGAAGCAAGTTGATATCCGCTCTAAATGTATTGTTTATTGAAGACCCGTCTCTGTCCTTTTCCATAAATTCATATAGTGATGAATTGGAAATCTCGTTATATGGTTTAACCCAAAAAGAAATCATACAAACATTGCTGGAAGAACGATTCTCCGTAAAGCCCCATTTTGATGAAATCAAGACTATCTACAAAGAACGACCTAAAAAGAAGGTGAATAAGATTATCCATATCGAAGTCCCTCCCAACCCTTACTGGGCCTCCATAGGACTGACTCTTGAACCTTTACCGATAGGGTCAGGGTTGCAAATCGAAAGTGAAATCTCCTTTGGTTATCTGAACCATTCTTTTCAAAATGCCGTTTTTGAAGGAATCCGTATGTCTTGCCAATCGGGATTGCATGGATGGGAAGTGACGGATTTGAAAGTAACCTTTACTTATGCCCTTTATTATAGTCCGATAAGTACCCCTGCCGATTTTAGACAATTGTCTCCTTATGTCTTCAGGTTGGCTTTGCAACAATCAGGAGTGGATATTCTCGAACCGATGCTCTATTTTGAGTTACAGATACCACAAGTAGCAAGTTCCAAAGCTATTACAGATCTGCAAAAAATGATGTCTGAGATTAAAGGTATCAGTTGTAATAATGAGTGGTGTCTTATTGAAGGGAAAGTTCCATTAAATACAAGTAAAGACTATGCCTCAGAAGTAAGTTCATACACTAAAGGCTTAGGCACTTTTATGGTTAAGCCGTGTGGGTATCAAATAACAAAAGGCGGTTATTCTGATAATACCCGTATGGAAGAAAAGGATAAACTTTTATTCATGTTTGAAAAATCAGTATCATCAAAATAATGGAACGATCCAGGAATTTCTATAAGACAATACGGTTGGGGTATATACTTATCTCCGTTCTTATCGGATGTATAGCATATAATAGCTTCTATGAATGGCAGGAGATAGAAGCATTAGAACTTGACAATAAAAAAATAGACGAGTTCCGAAAAGAGATAAACAATATCAATATTCAAATGATAAAATTCTCTCTATTTGGTGAAACAATACTGGAATGGAACGATAAAGATATCGAACATTACCATGCACAGCGTATGGCAATGGACAGTATGCTCTGCCGTTTCAAAGCTACCTATCCGGCAGAGCGTATAGACAGCGTACGCCATCTTCTCGAAGATAAGGAACGGCAGATGTGCCAAATCGTGCAGATACTTGAACAGCAACAAGCCATCAACGATAAGATACCCCGTCAAGTACCCGTAATCGCGCAGAAAAGTGTGCAAGAACAACCCAAGAAACCTAAACGAAAAGGATTCTTGGGCATCTTCGGCAAAAAGGAAGAAGCGAAACCAACTGTGACTACCACGATGCACCGTTCCTTTAACCGGAATATGAGAACCGAACAACAGGCGCAAAGCCGTCGCTTATCGGTTCATGCCGATAGCCTTGCCGCACGAAATGCGGAACTTAACAGGCAACTGCAAGGACTGGTTGTTCAAATAGACGGGAAAGTACAAACTGACCTACAAAAGCGGGAAGCCGAGATAACAGCCATGCGGGAACGGTCGTTCATTCAGATTGGGGGCTTGACAGGGTTCGTTATACTGCTACTGGTCATATCATATATCATCATACACCGAAATGCCAACCGCATCAAGCGATATAAACAGGAAACCGCAGATTTAATTGAGCGACTGCAACAAATGGCAAAGCGAAACGAGGCACTGATAGCCTCTCGCAAGAAAGCCGTTCATACCATTACCCATGAATTACGTACACCACTGACGGCAATAACGGGTTATGCCGGACTGATGCGGAAAGACTGCAATACGGATAAAACCGGGACGTATATCCGAAACATTCAGGAATCTTCTGACCGCATGCGTGAAATGCTGAACACCCTGCTGAATTTTTTCCGGCTGGACAACGGCAAGGAACAGCCTAATTTCTCCGCATGTAGGATTTCCGCAATCACACATACGCTCGAAACGGAGTTTATGCCAATCGCCATAAACAAAGGACTGACTCTGACAATACATTGCCACAAGGATGCCTTTGTATGTACAGATAAGGAACGCATCTTGCAAATCGGGAACAACCTGCTGTCCAACGCTATCAAGTTCACGGAGAACGGCAGTGTTTCTTTGCGGGCAGATTATGATAACGGTCTGCTGAAACTTATCGTCGAAGATACGGGTACAGGTATGACCGAAGAGGAACAGCAACGGGTATTCGGGGCGTTTGAACGTCTGTCAAACGCTGCCGCAAAGGATGGCTTCGGATTAGGTCTTTCCATTGTTCAGCGTATTGTGACAATGCTCGGCGGCACAATCCGTCTGGAGAGCGATAAAGGCAAAGGTAGCCGTTTCACGGTGGAAATCCCCATGCAGACAGCCGAGGAACTACCGGAACGGATAAATCAAACACAGGTTCATCATAACCATACATTCCACGATGTGGTTGCCATCGACAATGACGAAGTGCTGCTCCTGATGCTGAAAGAAATGTATGCACAGGAAGGGATACACTGCGATACCTGCACCAATGCTGCGGAGCTGATGGAACTGATACGAAAAAAGGAATACAGCCTTCTTCTGACGGATCTGAATATGCCGGATATAAACGGTTTCGAGTTGCTGGAACTGTTGCGCACTTCCAACGTTGGCAATTCAAGGGATATCCCGGTAATCGTGACAACCGCTTCGGGCAGTTGCGGCAAAGAGGAACTTATAGAACATGGATTCACAGAATGCCTGTTCAAGCCGTTCTCCATATCTGAACTGATGGAGATTTCAAATAAATGCGCCATGAATGCGGCACAAAATGAAAAGCCGGGTTTCACCTCCCTGCTATCCTACGGCAATGAAGCCGTCATGCTGGAGAAATTGATAACGGAAACAGAAAAGGAAATGCAGTCGCTCAGGTATGCGGAACAACGGAAAGACCTTCCGGAACTGGACGCCCTAACACACCACCTGCGCAGCTCTTGGGAGATACTCCGTGCCGACAGACCGTTGAGGGAACTTTATAAACTGATTCATCACAATGGCACACCTGACGACAAAGCAATAGGCAATGCCGTAAGAGCTGTGCTGGATAAGGGTTCGGAGATAATCCGGCTGGCAAAAGAAGAAAGGAAGAAATACAACAATGGATAAGATAAAAATCATCGTGGTGGAGGACAACATCGTGTATTGCGAGTTTGTCTGTAACCTGCTGGCACGTGAGGGATTCCGTACCGTGCAGGCTTTCCACCTCTCGACAGCGAGGAAACTTCTGCAACAAGCCGCTGACGGGGACATCGTGGTTTCAGACCTGCGCCTACCTGACGGCAATGGTATCGACCTGTTGCGTTGGATGCGCAAAGAGGGTATGACGCAGCCGTTCATCATCATGACCGACTATGCCGAAGTGCATACGGCGGTTGAAAGTATGAAACTCGGCTCGCTGGACTACATACCCAAACAACTCGTGGAGGACAAACTCGTGCCTCTTCTCCGTACCATACTGAAAGAGCGGAATATCGGGCGGAGCCGTATGCCCGTGTTTGCCCGTGACGGTTCCGCCTTCCGGAAAATCATGCACCGGATAAGGCTGGTAGCACCAACCGACATGAGCGTACTGATATTCGGAGAGAACGGCACGGGCAAGGAGCATATCGCCCACCATCTGCATGATAAAAGCAAACGTTCCGGCAAGCCGTTCGTGGCTGTGGACTGCGGATCGTTAAACAAAGAGCTTGCTCCATCGGCATTTTTCGGACACGTCAAAGGCGCATTCACCGGTGCGGACAGTGCCAAGAAAGGATATTTCCATGAAGCCGAAGGCGGCACGCTGTTTTTGGACGAAGTGGGCAACCTCGCACCGGAAACCCAACAGATGCTTCTGCGTGCCATACAGGAGCGGCGATACCGCCCCGTTGGTGACAGGACGGATAGAAGTTTCAATGTCCGTATTATCGCTGCCACCAACGAGAATCTGGAAAAGGCGGTCAATGAAAAGCGTTTCCGGCAGGACTTGCTGTACCGTCTGCACGACTTCGATATAACCGTTCCGCCGCTGCGTGATTGTCAGGAAGACATCATGCCGCTGGCAGAGTTTTTCCGCGAGATTGCCAATAATGAATTGGAGTGCAAGGTTAGCGGATTCAGCTCCGAAGCACGGAAAGCGTTGCTGACCCATTCATGGCCGGGCAACGTGCGCGAGCTTCGGCAGAAAATCATGGGCGCGGTGTTGCAGGCACAGACGGGACTTGTCACGAAAGAGCATCTGGAACTTGGGATAACCGAAACAACCTCTATTACCGGCTTCTCCCTACGCAACGATGAGGAAGATAAAGAGCGGATTCTGCGTGCTTTGAAGCAGGCTGACGGGAACCGGAAGGTCGCTGCCGAATTGCTTGGAATAGGCAGGACAACACTCTATAATAAACTGGAAGAATATGGATTGAAGTATAAATTTGAGCAACCATAGCCCGCAATTCGCTGAAAATGGCTATCTTTGCATGACATATTAGAAGGTAACGGCGACTGGCAGAGCCTTTTGCCGCCTATATATAACATAAGACCGCAAGGCGTTTCGAGCGAAAATCTGGTAAATTGACACTACGGAGACGATTGCGTGATGCTTATGCTATGCCTACGCATAGCGTGCATTCACGTACTCTCCGTAAAAGGCTTTACCAGAGCCGTCGCTCGAAAGTAGTGTGATTTGCACGCTACTTTTTTGTCCTTGCCCAACGAAAGGAAACGATAATGGGTAAAGTACAGATTCTTGCCGTCCTCACGATGGACGGTTGTCAAAGCTCCGAGTTATGTTGCAAAGCGTATAAGGAACTGCGCCTTGAAGATTGCGGCATCAATAAGATAAGGGAAAACGCCCTTTATCATATCACACCGGATTATTCCATATCTATGCTTGACGAATGGCGGAAATCCACAACAGACATCTGCTATCTGGCAGAAGTCACTCCTGAAAAGGCGGACTACATCAACGGGCTGCTGCGTATGCGTGTGGTGGATGAAATCATACTTTACACGATTCCTTTCATTGCCGGAACGGGAAAGCGTTTCTTCCAGTCCGCCTTGCCACAGGGACAATGGACGCTGACCTCACAGAAGGTGTACCGCAACGGAGTGGTCCGCCATATCTATAAAGCGTGCGTTTGATGTCCGGAAAGTGGACGAATGTTCAGTAAATGAACACTTTAAGCTGAATACAATTCCTGTCGGATAAATAAATTGAGAAATTATCACACTGAAATCCAGCACCTTGCAGAGAGCGTGCCGGATTTTTTCTTTTATGTACACGCTTTTTGCCAATCATATTCATGTGCGCATACCGAAAAACAGAGTGTAAAATTTCAAAATTGACAGGACATGAATTATTTCTTATTGGCGGAAACCGAGTTCTTCCGCCGTATAAACGAAGCCGGGGACTGCAATATGGAAACGGCATACACGGCTTTCGCCACGCAAGTGATCGAACTATGCAGCGGCAATGTGGACACCAACCGCACCATCATTGCGCTGGCTTACATTGAAATCGAGTTGCAGCACCATCCCGTGCGCAATCTTCCCGAAGAAAAGAGGGAGGTTGCAGCCTACATCAGCAAGGCACTCTCTTTCGTGAGGAAGATGCAGAAGTTCCTTGCCGCTCCCCAAGTGCCACCACTAATCCCCATCCGTACATCCTCCGACAACACAACCGAAAATCCCGCCTCACCCCTGCAATGGACGGGCAACGCCATCGACCTCGTGGAACTTATCTACGGCATCAACGAGATGGGCTGCATCAACAACGGCAACATGCCGCTCAAACAGCTGGCCCCGCTTCTCTACAAGATTTTCGGGGTTGAATCAAAGGACTGCTACCGCTTCTATATAGACATCAAACGCCGGAAGAACGAAAGCCGCACCTATTTCCTTAACAGAATGCAGGAGAAACTGAACGAGAGAATGCTCCGCGACGAAGAAATGGAGCGCATGAGAAGATAAAAAATATCCATTATAAATAAAAAGACAGGATGCATGTATTCCTGTCTTTTTAGTTTATATTTGATTACATACTAATTAGTTCTATATGAAACCTTTCAATCCGATAAAGATAAACTGCAAAACATTATGTCTGGGAAATAATAGAACAATTAGTGCTATTAGCATTTATAATTACTACGAACGATGAAACAACTACTTTAAGATTGATCTATAAAAATCGCCACTTTGCAGTTTGTTTTTTGTGTAAAATTCGCCAATTAAAAAATTATGATTATCTTTGCACTATAATTCATAAAGGTATGGAAACAGTAAATAGAATACTTCAAGAGAAGATTACTGCACGAATCGCGCCCAATAAAGCAGTATTAATTTTTGGTGCCCGCCGTGTTGGTAAAACGGTAATGATGCGTAAAATTGTGGACAACTATTCAGGTAGGACTATGATGCTCAACGGTGAAGACTACGACACATTAGCACTTTTGGAGAATCGCTCAATTGCCAATTATCGACATTTGCTGGATGGTATTGATTTGCTGGCTATTGATGAGGCACAGAACATACCACAAATCGGTAGTATTCTGAAGTTGATAGTTGATGAAATACCGGGAATAAGCGTCTTGGCAAGTGGTTCTTCATCATTCGATTTACTGAATAAGACTGGTGAACCGTTGGTAGGTCGCAGTACGCAATTTTTACTTACTCCTTTTTCGCAACGGGAAATAGCACAAATAGAAACCCCTTTTGAAACTCGTCAGAATCTTGAAGCCCGTTTAATTTACGGTTCATATCCTGAAGTAGTAATGATGGAGAACTATGAACGTAAAACAGACTATTTACGCGATATTGTAGGTGCATACCTGCTTAAAGATATCTTAGCAATTGACGGCTTAAAAAATTCGAGCAAGATGCGCGATCTGCTTCGATTGATAGCTTTTCAGTTGGGCAGTGAAGTTTCTTACGATGAGTTAGGTAAACAGCTCAGCATGAGCAAAACAACAGTTGAAAAATATCTTGACCTCTTGGAGAAAGTATTCGTTATATATCGTCTTGGGGCTTACTCGCGCAATCTTCGCAAGGAGGTGACGAAAGCTGGGAAGTGGTATTTCTATGATAATGGCATTCGAAATGCTATTATAGGTGCTTTTTCACCATTGGCTATTCGGCAGGATGTTGGTGCATTGTGGGAGAACTATATCATCGGAGAGCGTCGTAAGGCGAATTTCAACGAAGGGCTGCATAAGGAGTTCTATTTTTGGCGTACTTACGATAAACAAGAGATTGATCTTATCGAAGAGAATCCTAATAATCTGACCGCATTGGAATTTAAATGGGGGAACAAGATGCCGACTGTTCCAAAAGTATTTCAAGAAGCATATCCACACGTAGAGTTTCATGTGGTGAACAGGGAAAATTATTTAGAATTTGTGTAATGTAAAAATTTATAAGAGTATGTATTTAAGCCGGTTGCATATTAGTAAGTTTAGAGTATTCGATGATATCACCTTGTATTTCAAGAATGGTATAAATATACTGATTGGAGAAAATAATTCGGGAAAAACCGCAATTATAGATGCCTTACGTATATGTCTCGGATGCGGTAAACCAGATAACTTTATTTATGTGCAAGACGGAGATTTACATGTTAATCCGGAAAATCCTTCAGAAATCAACACAGTCATACAATTTGACTTGATATTTGAATTTGGAGATGCGTCAATTGAAAGGGAATGTTTCTATGATTTCATATCACAAGATAAAGACAATCCTGACAAGCAAACGATACAGTTGCATTTGAAATTCATCCAAGAAAATAATGGGAAGAAAAAATATTTCAAACGAATAATATGGGGTGGAGACAACGAAGGGCAGCAAGTACCTTATGAATCTTTACAAGAAATCTTTTATACCTATTTAAGTCCACTAAGAGATGCCGTAAGTTGTCTGCGACCTTATTCATATGACAATAAAACATCGCAGTTATTCAACCAACTTACAAAATATGACAAAGGCAACGAAAGCATACCTCTGAATGAAGAAAAGAAAAAATCACTTGCAAAAAATCTATACCAAATCTTCGAGAATGATGCTTATGATTGGAAACATATTTTAACTACAGGAAAGAGCAAAGTTAATGAGCATCTTGAAGGTACAGGAATAACTCTAAAACATCCTGATATAGAAATGCGCTATGTAGGCCGAGAGTTCTCGGATGTTGTACGTGGTATCGAATTAAAATGTCCGGTTTATAAAACAGTCGAAGCCGGACAAGAACAGAAATACTTTACCCTATCTCAAAATGGTTTAGGTGAAAACAATCTTATTTTCACATCCGTTGTCTTAGGAGATCTTATCAACAGATGCGAAGACCATGCTTTGGAAATCTACAACGCTTTACTTGTGGAAGAGCCCGAAGCACACTTGCATCCACAGTATCAGAATACTTTCTTCGAGTATCTAAATGAATTACAAAGCAAAGGACTTCAAGTATTTGTAACATCGCACTCACCGACAATTACGGCTAAATCGGATGTCAATAATATTTCCATTTTGCAACGTAAACAAAGTATTATACAGTCATTTTCATTTGATGAATTATCGGAAGATGATTATCCGAAAGAAAGTAAACGACATTTGCGAAAATTCTTGGACACGACAAAAGCTCAATTATTTTTTGCTAACGGAGTGTTGTTGGTAGAAGGTGTCGCAGAAGCGATTATTATACCCATTCTCGCAAAGAAATTCTTGACCGAAAAAATCGACTTGTGTAAAAGTGGCATTGAATTAGTCAATATCGGAGGTGTCGCATTCAATCATTTTGGGTTATTATTTAACAATGATGATGAGAGAAAGCGACTATTGTCGAAATGTGCGATCATTACAGACAGCGATCCCAAAGACAATGGAGATATATCTGACAGAGCGCAAAAAGCAAAGGATTTAGAGAAACATAACCTGAAAGTATGTTTGGCTACACACACTCTTGAGCATGATTTATTCGAACAATCTGAGCGTAACAAAGCTATAATGCGAGATGTATATCGAAAAATACATGCTCAAACAGATGATTTAAGTGGTGATTTTAATGTCTCTACTTTAATGAAAAAACTCAAATCTAATAAAGATAAAGCGGAATTTGCATTACAACTTTGTGATAGATTAGAAACCGAAGTAGCGTTCGATGTACCTGATTATATAAAGGATGCTATTTTGTTCATAGCCCCTTCAGAATAAAAGTATGGATATTCAATTATCAGCACAACAACAAGCTGTTGTAGGTTGCAACGAGCCGAGAATTGTCGTGAAAGCCTGTCCGGGAAGTGGAAAGACTTTCTCTGTGGCTGCGCGTATGGCAAAACTTTTACGAGAGAATAATTTATCGAGACACCGAGGAATTGCAGCCATATCTTTTACCAACACTGCATGTGAGGTTATACAAAAAGAACTTAAAGAGACATTCGGTTGTCGAAATATAGGTTATCCTTCATTTATAGGGACGATTGATAGTTTTATAAATACTTACATATTTCTGCCTTATGCCCATTTAGTTATGGGATGTGATTGTCGTCCTGAAATAGTAGGAACCGCATTTAATAAATGGTTTGATTATGATCCGACCCAAACAAGATATATTAGGGGTAAGCACGGTGAACGAATAATTACATCTCGTGATACCAACTACTATTTCGATCTCATATCATTTGGGCTTAATGACCAATTATTGCGATTAGCCCCATATCAGTCATATCATTTCGGAAAAGCGGATTGGGATAATCCCAATAAGAAAGATGGTTCACCTAAAAAGATTATATCTGAATTGAAAGAGATGAAATGGAAACATTTCAATGCAGGCAAGTTCAATCAGGCAGATGCGATATATTTTACATTCAGAATATTAGATAAATATCCTTCAATAACACAAAATCTTGTCCGTAGATTTCCTATATTGATAATTGATGAAGCTCAAGACACAACAGAGTTGCAAATGGCTATAATTGATAAATTATCTCAATATGGAGCGGAATCTATTATGTTGATTGGGGATCCTGACCAAGCAATTTTTGAATGGAATACTGCCAGTCCACATTTATTTATGGAAAAATACAATAATCCAGATTGGCATTCATTGGATTTGTCGGAAAATAGACGTAGCTCCGAAAAAATATGTCAATTAGCTAATCGTTTCTCAGGAAATGAAATGTGTTCAATAGCAAGTGACAAGGATTACACAGACGAGCCATGTATTAAAGGGCATCTCGACACGCCGGAATCTGTCAATCAAATTACGAATCATTTCATCGAAAAATGCAATGAGATGGGATTGGATGAATCTGAATATGCAGTTGTATTTCGAGGACAAAAGTTTGGCGAAACAAACTTTGGATTAGTAAACAATGATAGCTCATCAAGACAGAATAGTCCGTGGATAAACGGACACTACGGCGTTAGAGATATTGTATATGGAAAATATTTGATTGATCATGGAAAATATACTGACGGACTATCTCTTATAGAAAAAGGTTGCTATAAAATAACAAAGCGAGTACGGTATGTTCCCGCAAGTACAATACGAAAAGAAATAGGGGAAGTAGGGTTTAGAAGACATAGAGCAGAAATGGTTGAGTTTATTCAAAAATTACCTTCAACGAATAATACACTGTCTAATTGGATTACGGAACTTCAACAAACGGGCATAAATCTAACTGTTGATTTGGGCAAGGCGAATGTCCGTATTGAATCGCTTTTTAGAACAGTAAATCATCTCTTTCGGCAAGAGCGACCTTACCTGAAAACAATTCATTCGGTAAAAGGCATGACATTGGAGGCTATTTTAGTATTTCTATCTAAAAAAGCTGTCAGCACGAACTATGCAACGATTTTGAATAATCCTGCAAAGTATTCTGTTGACAATAATGAAGAACTCCGCATTGTGTATGTTGCATGTACACGACCTAAAAAAATGTTATGGATAGCCGTTCCATCAGACGATATCGATTGTTGGAGAAATAAATTGTTCTAAGCAAAAACAGATGATGCGATATTGTTTGCCATCATCTGTTTTTTGCTTTATATTTAACTACTTGGTAATAATATGCTTATAACGGGGCAGAACAAGGTATCAAACTTGTCCCGCCCGTTTCCGTTACCGACTGCCTCCTGTCGGCTATTTCTGCTGCAACAGATGTTTCAGATTTTCGTCATTAGCGATGCGTTCCAACTCTTCCTGAACAATCTGTTTCACCTCCTCCTTGATGCGCCTGTAATTCGCCTGCACTGTTTCCTTCATGCAGTCTTTGCCATCCTCGTCCGTGAAGTCGGTAATGATGGGTATCGGCTTGTAGGCTTTCTCCTCGCGTTTCACCTTCTCGGCATCCACGACAATCTCACAGTGGAAAATCTTCTGCTCGATACGCTCGTTGAAGTTGTCGGACACCGAACCGACAAACATGCCCTGCGTCAATCCGGAAATCTTGCTCGGCGGGATAAGCGCGTCCATCTGCGTGTTGATGGATGTAGAAACGTCCTGCCGGTTGATAGAGATAGACTGCCGTTTTTGCAACACCTTTCCGAACCGCTCCGAAAGCGTCTTGGCGGTTTCGCCCACCACCTGACCGGAGAAGATATTTCCGACAGTATTCATCACGACTTTGGCTTCTTTATCGCCATAGTCACGCACCAACTGGCTGAAATCCTGAAATCCCAGACATACGGCAACCTTGTTGCTTCGTGCGGTGGCGATAAGGTTGTCCAGCCCCTTGAAATATATCGTCGGAAGCTCGTCGATGATAACTGACGACTTCAACATCCCTTTCTTGTTGATGAGCTTCACGATACGGGAATTATACAGACCGAGAGCCGCCCCGTAAATGTTCTGACGGTCCGGATTGTTGCCCACACAGAGGATTTTCGGCTCTTCGGGATTGTTGATGTCCAGCGTGAACTCGCTGTCCGACATCACCCAATAGAGCTGCGGGGAAATCATGCGTGACAGTGGAATTTTCGCCGATGCGATCTGCCCCATCAACTGCTCGGCAGCCCCTCCGAGCCATGCGTCCATGAACGGTGAGAGATAGTTCTCCAGTTCGGGATAAGAGGTCAGAATCGGGAAAATATCCTCATAGCGGCGGTTCAGGAACTCGATGGCATGGGGGAACGTGCAATACTTGCCGTTCTGAAAAATTTTAAGATACCAGATGATAGCCGCGAAAAGGATGATGGGCGATTCCACAAAGAAGTCGCCCTGCTTCTGCACCCAACTTTTATTTAAGTTGAGCATGATGGTGTACGCGCTCTCGTAAGCGTCCGTGATGTCCTCCATGAAGTCCGGGTGAATGGGATTGCAACGGTGCGAGCGTCGCGGGTCGTCGAAGTTTATCACATAAAACTTCGGCTTCACCTTGTACCCCTCCGGGTGGTTGAGCAGATGATTATAGGCAATCGTGGACAAGTCACTGAATTTGAAATCATAGACATACATCGAGAAGCCCTTCTCAATCTGCTGCTTGATGAAATTGTTTACTACCGCGTATGACTTTCCGCTGCCCGGCGTACCCAACACGATGGACGCACGAAACGGATTCACGACATTGATCCAGCCGTTGTTCCAACGTTTCCTGTAATAAAAGCGTGTGGGCAGATTGACCGAATACTCGCTTTCGATAAGCCGTGTTTCCTGCATGAAGCTCTCGTTCTCGTTGTTGAACACGTCATCCATGAGGTTATGCTTCAACAGGCGGCTCATCCACAGACCGCCCATCAGCAGGCATACATAGCCCGTGCCTACGGTCAGCACGTAAAGCCCCGTCACCGCTTCAACCGGCAGCGGCAATGCCAGTATCCACCAATTGAGGAAGAACAGCACGAACCCTGCGGCAAGTGCCGTCCAGATTCTTCCCCAAGTGATTTTCTCTCCCTTCACACCCTTTGTCCCCAGACAGGACAGGGCAAGCAGGAGAACGGCAAACAGTTTCGTGTAGAGGATGGAACGGAACAGCCCCGCCGTGCGGTCGAAGTTCATCAGGATTCTGTCCACCACGCCGATGTCCACGCCCCATAGCCGTATGGCTTCATAGCAGAACCAGTACACGTTCATGACCACTAAAATAATACTCACGGCACGCAGAAAATCCATGATTTTCGCCAATGCCCTCAAATCGTCTTCTTGTTGTGACATAGATTGAAAATTTTTGATTGTTGATACCTCGATTACATTCCCAAGCCCTTGCGCCTTTTCTTTTTCTTCTTGCGCTGCATCGCCCGGATAAAGGCTTCCTCCTCGGCATCCACTGCCGGACCTTCGGGAGTGAGCAGACCGACACCGCCCACCGTGTCCTCGTGGTCGGATGCGGTCTGTCTGCGCATATCCTCTCCTGTTTCCACCGGAACGGACAGCGGAATCGGCGGCTGTCCGGCATAAGGCAGCGTGAAGTGTTCCTGCAAGGCGTTGGCGGAAAGCTCCTTGCCCATGCGCGAGCCATTCAGCACGCAGCCCGTGCGGTGGTCGATGAACGTGGCTCCGTAGATGCGTCCTTCCTCCGTATAGCGCAGCACGGTGTCGATACCCTTCTCCCTGAGCCGCGAAACGAACTTCTCCTTGTCATACGTGCCTTCAAGCACGGAAAGGACGGCGCGTTTTGTCATGTCGGCGAGTTTCCGGTCCTTAATCTCCTGCTTGGAACGGGCAAACTTCTTCTGCACGGCTTCATAGCCGGCGGACTTCCCGAAAAGCGAGGACTTGAACGGGTTGCCCGTCTTATTCCCGGCATCATCGGTGACGGAATAGACCAGCCCGTGATACTCGCGTCCGCGCACGTTTCCCCGCGCTTCCTCCACCGTCATATTATATAAGGAAAGGAGGGCGCGGTATTCACCCATCGTCTGGAAACGGTACTGTCCGTTCAGAGCCTTGACGGTATTCCCGATCTGCCTCTTCACGTCGCCCGCCGAAGCGTCCACCTTGCGCAGCGGGTTCTCTATCCGTTGATTCTTACGTTCCGCCGGGTGCAGCCCGTACTTTTGTTCCAGTTCCCGCCGGATGCGGTCGCTGCGACGGAAAAGGAAATCCTGATTGAGCCGCCTGCCTTTCTCATCCACATTGATTGTCACGATATGCAGATGGTGGCGGTCTATGTCCTCGTGCTTGACAACAAGGTACGGCTGGTTGCCGTAGCCGAGTTTCTCCAGATACTCGCGTGCGATGTCCTGCAATTCCGTGTCGGTCAGCACGTCGTCGGGATGCGGGTTGAGAGAGATATGGAGTACCGGTTTCTCCACCCTCGTATGCTCCGGCATACAGGCAAGAAAGCCCTCCATCGCCTTGCGTATGTCCACCGTCCCCGTGCCGTCATTGTAGATGCGGTTGGTGGTGAGCAGACGCCCTTTCGCCTCGTTGATCTTTTCCCCGTTGTAGGCAAGCGCGCCGTACAACGACTTTCCTACACTGATTTTTGCGACCATTTCGCCTCCATTTCCCTTGAAAGTTCCACAATCTGACGGCTCAGTTTCACGAGTTCGACGGTCTGTTGCTCCAGCTTGTAGAGCAACGCCATCGCCTTTTTCTCGGAAAAATGCAGCCTGAGTTCCTTCACGACTTGGTTGTAGTTCGTGCCTACCGCGCGGAACTGCGCATGGAAATCGGACAGTCTGGTGTAGTAATCCACCAGCGTCCTGTCCACTTTCAGCACCCTGAACGGCTGCCCGAAGAAGTGCGCCTTGATGAAAACCGACTTGGCGTAAACGCCCGACTTCTCGAACATGGCGAGGAAACGGTTGTGTTCCTCCTCGTTGAAACGGACGGTGTAGCGGAACACCGCCGGATCAAGTTTGGGATTTCTCCCGGTCTTGTTTCTTTTCTCTTTCATATAAACTTTGGATTTAGCGGATGGACGGCATAAGCCGCCGCTTCTTGGCACAGACACCGCAGGTTTGAAAGGCTTCCCGACTTCGGAGAGGAAGCCCGCCCCCTGCAAGGGCAAGTGCTTTTCGTGGCTGCTCAAAACGTTTTGAGCGGCTGAAAAGACATCTTGCTATGTTCAGACGAACATAAAAATCCGTCGGGGACGGATTGGGGGAATACCTTTCAAACTCCGGGCTGCGCCACCTGCGGCGAACCCTGCCGTTCGGGTGCAAAGTTACGCCCTTAAAGCGGTATCGGACAGAGGCTTGCCCCGGACAATCAGTGCCAACCGGCGCAACATGCCGCCACTTGCCGGGGAAGTGGTGCGGATTCAAAAATATCCTTGTTTATTTGCAGCATGATTCAAGAAACGAACGATTTGAAGATATGAAAAATGAGGCTTTCAAATACCCGGCAAACCGCTTCGGCGGCTATTTGCCAGACCGGATACCCGAACCTTCGGATGCCCGGCTTTCCAATGACGCGGTGATTCACGGATTCAATGACTTCATGACGCAATGTCGTCATTCACCAGTTATCCGAATCCCTGCCTCACCGTTGAAGCGGATACGTGACGAACCGGACAGGCGGAGATTCGCGGACGCGGATATACATGTCACCGATTCCGTATCGGAGCAGGAAAACAATTCATCAACCATTAAAACCAACAGAACCATGAGTAATGAAACATTCGTTGCATTCGCAACACAGAAAGGGGGCATCGGCAAATCCACCGTCACGGCACTTGCCGCCAACTACCTCCACAACGTGAAAGGACACAATGTCGCCGTCATAGACTGCGACGCCCCGCAGCACAGCATACACGGGTTGCGTGAGCGTGAAACGGGACTTATCGGCGGGAGCCTCTATTTCAAGGCACTCGCGTGTGACCACTTCCGCAAGATAAGGAAGAACGCCTACCCGGTCATCGCAAGCGACGCCCTTAACGCCCTCGATGATGCCGAAAGGATGCTTGCCGAAGAAAAGGTGAAACCCGACGTCGTGTTCTTCGACATGCCGGGAACCCTGAAAAGCAACGGCGTGGTCAAGACCCTCTCGCAGATGGACTACATCTTCGCGCCCATGAGTGCCGACCGTTTTGTCGTGGAAAGCACCCTGCAATTCGCCGTGATGTTCCGCGACAACCTCATGACGACGGGACAGGCGAAAACAAAAGGGCTGTACCTCTTCTGGACGATGGTGGACGGCAGGGAGAAGAACGGGCTTTACGACCTGTATGGGGATGTGATAGCCGAGATGGGGCTGCCGGTGCTGTCCACCCGCCTGCCCGACAGCAAGAAGTTCCGGCGCGACCTCTCGGAAGAGCGCAAGAGCGTGTTCCGCTCTACCATCTTCCCGATGGATGCGTCCCTGCTGAAAGGGAGCGGCATCCGTGAGTTCTCGGAAGAGATAAGCCGTATCATCAGACCTCAATAATCATGGGCAGCAGGAAAGTGAACACCGAAGGCATTGACGAGGAACTGTTGATAGCCTCCATCGGCAGACGCAGGCAGGACGGGACCCTGTACCACGCGCAGGAGCCGCCCGCACCTGCTCCCGAAGAAGAAAGCGTCCCTGAAACGGAACCGCCGCCCGTGCAATACACGGCAAAGGAAAAACCGCAGAGGGACACCGTCCGCCGCAAACGGCAGGAGGACGACTATTCCGGGCTGTTCCTCCGCCGCAACGAGATAAAGACGCGCCAGTGCGTCTATATCAGCCGCGACGTCCACAGCAAGATTCTCAAAATCGTGAACGACATCGCCGGGCGTGAAATCTCGGTAGGCGGCTACGTGGACACCGTGCTGCGCCAACATCTGGAACAGCACAAGGAGAAAATAAACGAACTGTACAAGAAACAACGTGAAGACTTGATTTGAATATGGAAAAGAACCAGAAAAACAGAAGTCCGCAGCATGACGGCGGCGGTATGCTTGCCCAAGTGCAGGCGAGTGTGGAAATCCTGTCCCCCGTGCCGTTATGCGGCAAATGCGGTGAGAAGGACTATGAACGGCTGTTCATCCGTGAAGCCGAAGTGAAGGCACGCGAGGGAAAGATGGCGTATGTGCGCCCGGAGTACCACGACCGCATCATGCGCATCACCCGTGTGATCGGGCATGACCGGCTGTCGCTGTCCGCCTACATCGACCATGTGCTTACGCACCACTTCAACCAGTGCGAGGAGGCGATAAAAAGCCTTTACGCCCGGAATTACGACGCAGTATTTTAACCCTCAAAAAAGAGAACGTGCATGAGTGAAACAATAAGCATGACTGATATTCTGCTGACCGTATCGGTCGGCTGCAACCTGTGGTTCCTGTTCCTGCTCCTTTATGACAGGATCATGGAAACCAGACTTGTCCGCTTCCTCAGAAGCATAGCCGGAGTGTGGCGGTCGTTGGGCGGCACGGCGGCAAAGCCCGAAGCGGTAAGGGAAATACCGCCCGCAGACACCCCGGACATCATCGGCAAGAGCCGTTTCAGGATGGCATCGACCCGGACAACCGCTGCCATACCGACGCAAGAAGCCGCCACTTCGGAAAAAGGCATTGAGCTGACGGAGGAAGAGGCTACTTTTGACGACGGAAACACGGAAACCGTGTCCCGTCCCGCCCAAATCCCGGAGGATAAACTCGACGAAACCTTCACGAGCCTCACGCCTTCGGAACTGGAGTTCGGGGAGGACGAGCCGGAGGAAGAAACGCCCGACGCGCCGAGGGCATCCGGAAGCAGCTTCGACGAGATAGACGATGCGGTCAGAACCGCCAAGAACCCGGAAGCGACAACGACGGAACGGGAGCGGGCGGCAAAGGTCTTCACCGACATGGAAGGGACGGAGCTGTACGAGAAGCTGATGACCGGCTCGTCTGAAATGAGCATCCGCATCAAGGGGCTTATCGAAATCCGGCTGAAGAAACCGAAAAAGGATTTTGTCGTCCCGGACAATATTGAGGACTTCGACATCCGCAACTATGTATAACGACTAAAAAAGAATGAAAATGAAAACGTAAGACGGCATCACCCACGCGCACGGCGGTACAAGGTACAGCCGGTCCGCAACGGACACACCCAAGTCCGTAGAAACAAACGGGCAACCCACTAAACCAAAGAAAAGTAACCGAGTATCAACCGCCCGACAAAGGACCATCCACCCTTTTGACGGCACAAAACAAGAACAGTTTATGAACAAGAACAACAGACAGAAACTTATCCTCTCAGCGGCACTTCTGGTTGCCGTAACCGCCTCCGCCTTCGCGCAGGGGAACGGCATCGCGGGCATCAACGAAGCCACCTCTATGGTGAGTTCGTACTTCGACCCCGGCACGAAACTCATCTACGCCATCGGCGCGGTAGTCGGGCTTATCGGGGGCGTGAAAGTGTACGGGAAATTCTCGTCCGGCGATCCCGATACCTCCAAAACAGCGGCAAGCTGGTTCGGAGCGTGCATCTTCCTGATTGTCGCCGCCACCATCCTGCGCTCATTCTTCCTTTAATAAACCAATGTATGGCTGAATACCCGATAAACAAGGGTATCGGCCGTCCGGTAGAATTCAAGGGCTTGAAGGCTCAGTACCTCTTCATCTTCTGCGGAGGTCTGCTGGCTCTCTTCGTCCTGTTCGTCATCCTCTACATGGTCGGCATCGACCAGTGGGTATGTATCGGCTTCGGCGTGGCATCGTCTTCCGTCCTCGTGTGGCAGACCTTCGCACTGAACGCCCGGTACGGCGAACACGGACTGATGAAATTAGGGGCAACAAGGAGCCATCCCCGATACCTTATCAACCGGCGGCGGATCACCCGATTATTCAAACGGAAACGAAAGGAAGAAACGACATGAGGAATACATCCAAAATGACAACACTGGAAAACAAGTTCCCGCTATTAGCGGTGGAGCAAGGCTGCATCATCTCCAAAGACGCCGACATCACGGTGGCTTTCGAGGTGGAGCTGCCGGAGCTTTACACCGTGACGGGCGCGGAGTACGAGGCGATACACGGCTGCTGGTGCAAGGCGATCAAGGTGCTGCCGGACTTCTCCGTTGTCCACAAGCAGGACTGGTTCATCAAGGAGAAGTACAGACCGGAGTTGCAAAAGGAGGACATGAGTTTCCTCTCACGGAGCTTCGAGCGTCACTTCAACGAGCGACCGTACCTGAAGCACACGTGCTACCTCTACCTAACCAAGACGACGAAGGAGCGTAACCGGATGCAGAGCAATTTCAGCACGCTGTGCCGGGGGCATATCATCCCGAAGGAGCTGGACAAGGAAACCGCCGCGAAGTTCATGGAGGCTGCGGAACAGTTCGAGCGCATCATCAACGACAGCGGCTTTGTCAGGCTGCGCCGCCTCTCCACCGACGAGATTGTGGGGACGGAAGGCAAAACCGGACTGATAGAGCGTTATTTCTCGCTCATGCCCGAAGGCGATGCCACGTTGCAGGACATAGACCTCTCGGCACGGGAGATGCGCATCGGCGACAACCGCCTGTGCCTGCACACCCTGTCCGACGCGGAAGACCTGCCCGGCACGGTGGCTACCGACACCCGGTATGAGAAACTCTCCACCGACCGCTCGGACTGCCGCCTCTCCTTTGCATCCCCGGTGGGGCTGCTGCTCTCCTGCAACCACATCTACAACCAGTACGTGATTATCGACAACAGCGAGGAGAACCTTCAAAAATTCGAGAAGTCCGCGAGGAATATGCAGTCGTTATCCCGATACAGCCGGAGCAACAGCATCAACCGCGAGTGGATAGACCGATACTTGAACGAGGCGCACTCCTACGGTCTGACCTCGGTGCGGGC
This sequence comes from Bacteroides sp. MSK.18.37, assembly GCF_019129155.2. Classification (NCBI taxonomy): domain Bacteria; kingdom Pseudomonadati; phylum Bacteroidota; class Bacteroidia; order Bacteroidales; family Bacteroidaceae; genus Bacteroides; species Bacteroides sp. MSK.18.37. Next base: position 1,019,368 of record NZ_JAHOIB020000001.1, read on the forward strand.
GCACTTCAACGTCATGGTGTGGAGCGACGACGCGGAAGAGCTGAAGCACATAAAGAACGACGTGGGCAGCCAGCTGGCAAGCATGGAGTGCGTGCCGCGCCACAACACCATCGACTGCCCGACACTCTATTGGGCGGCGATGCCCGGCAATGCTGCGGACTTTCCGGCGGAAGAGAGTTTCCACACCTTCATTGAACAGGCGGTGTGCCTCTTCACGGAGGAAACCAACTACCGCAGCTCGCTCTCGCCCTTCGGCATCAAGATGGTGGACAGGCTCACGGGAAAACCGCTGCACCTCGACATCAGTGACCTGCCGATGAAGCGGGGCATCACCACGAACAGGAACAAGTTCGTATTAGGTCCTTCGGGTAGCGGCAAGTCGTTCTTCATGAACCATTTGGTGCGCCAATATTACGAGCAGGGCGCGCATGTGGTATTGGTGGACACGGGAAACTCCTATCAGGGATTGTGCGAGATGATACGGCGCAAGACGGGCGGCACGGACGGCGTGTATTTCACCTACACGGAGGAGAAGCCCATCAGCTTCAACCCGTTCTACACCGACGACTACGTGTTTGACGTGGAGAAGAAGGACAGCATCAAGACGCTGCTGCTGACGCTCTGGAAGTCGGAGGACGACAAGGTGACGAAAACCGAAAGCGGGGAATTGGGCAGTGCCGTGAGTGCCTACATCGAGCGCATCAGGGCAGACCGGAGCATCGTGCCGTCGTTCAACACTTTCTACGAGTACATGCGCGACGACTACCGCAGGGAACTGGCGGAGCGTGACATCAAGGTGGAGAAGGAGGACTTCAACATCGACAACATGCTCACCACCATGCGGCAGTATTACCGGGGCGGACGCTACGACTTCCTGCTCAACTCGGCGGAGAACATCGACCTGCTGGGCAAACGGTTCATCGTCTTCGAGATTGATTCCATCAAGGACAACCGCGAACTGTTCCCGGTAGTGACCATCATCATCATGGAAGCCTTCATCAACAAGATGCGGCGTCTGAAAGGTGTGAGAAAGCAGCTTATCGTGGAAGAGGCTTGGAAGGCTCTCTCTTCGGCAAATATGGCTGACTACCTGCGCTATATGTACAAGACGGTGCGCAAGTATTTCGGTGAGGCAATCGTGGTGACGCAGGAGGTGGACGACATCATTTCCTCACCCGTTGTCAAGGAGAGCATCATCAACAACTCGGACTGTAAAATCCTGCTCGACCAGCGCAAGTACATGAACAAGTTCGACCAGATTCAGGCGTTGCTCGGACTGACGGAGAAGGAGAAGTCGCAGATACTCTCCATCAACATGGCGAACAACCCCTCACGGCTCTACAAGGAGGTGTGGATAGGCTTGGGCGGCACGCAGTCGGCGGTCTATGCCACCGAGGTGAGCGCGGAGGAATATCTGGCGTACACCACCGAGGAAACGGAAAAGGTGGAGGTGTACCGTCTGGCGGAGCAATTGGGCGGCGACATCGAAGCCGCCATCCGGCAGCTTGCCGAAAGGCGGAGAAACAAGAACAATCAATAAACCAATCATCAACAAAAAAAGAAAAGCGTATGAGCATATCAAAAATTAAAATGCTGCAAGTCAGCAAGTGTTTAATCGGACTGGCGGTCATGGTGCTGCAATCCTGCGACGTGGCGGAGAACCGCCGCGACTTGCTGTGCGGGAAATGGGAAAGCGTGGAGGGCAAGCCCGACGTGCTTATCTACAAGGAGGGCGAAGCCTACAAGGTGACGGTATTCAAACGGAGCGGCATCCGCCGCAGGCTGAAACCGGAAACCTATCTCTTGCAGGAGGAGAACGGCAACCTGTTCATGAACACCGGCTTCCGCATCGACGTGGCGTATAACGAAGCCACCGACGTGCTGACCTTCTCACCCAACGGGGACTACGTGCGTGTGAAGCCGCAGCCGGAAACTCCGGCAGAAAAATAAGAACCGCTAAAATCCAAAGAAACATGAGAACAAGAATAACATTCGTCATCTGCCTGTGCCTGCTTTTCGCGGGCAGGGCTTCCGCCCAATGGGTCGTGAGCGATCCGGGCAATCTGGCGCAAGGCATCATCAACGCCTCGAAGAACATCATCCACACCTCGAAGACCGCCACGAACATGGTGAACAACTTTCAGGAAACGGTGAAAATATACGAGCAGGGCAAGAAGTATTACGACGCCCTCAAATCGGTGAACAATCTGGTCAAGGACGCCCGCAAGGTGCAGCAGACCATCCTGATGGTGGGCGACATCACGGACATCTACGTGACCAGCTTCCAGAAGATGCTGCGCGACGACAACTTCACGGTGGAGGAACTCGGAGCCATCGCCTTCGGGTACACGAAGCTGCTGGAGGAATCCAACGACGTGCTGACGGAGCTGAAGAACGTGGTGAACATCACCACGCTCTCCATGACGGACAAGGAGCGCATGGACGTGGTGGAACGCTGCCACTCCAAGATGAAACGTTACCGCAACCTCGTGAGCTACTACACCAACAAGAACATCAGCGTGAGCTACCTGCGTGCGAAGAAGAAAAACGACCTTGACCGCATCATGGGGCTGTACGGCAGTATGAACGAAAGATACTGGTAGCCTATGGAGTTCGACAACCTTCACCAGATTCTCCGCTCGCTCTACGAGCAGATGATGCCGCTGTGCGCCGACATGGCGGGCGTGGCGAAAGGCATCGCCGGGCTGGGCGCGCTCTTCTATGTCGCCTACCGGGTATGGCAGTCGCTGGCGAGAGCCGAACCGATAGACGTCTTCCCGATGCTCCGTCCCTTTGCCGTCGGTCTGTGCATCATGTTCTTCCCTACGGTGGTGCTTGGCACGATAAACAGCGTCCTCTCGCCCGTCGTGCAGGGTACGGCGAAACTGCTCGAAACGCAGACTTTGGACATGAACAAGTACCGTGAGCAGAAGGACAGGCTGGAATACGAGGCGATGGTGCGCAATCCCGAAACCGCCTACCTCGTGTCCAACGAGGAGTTTGACAAGCAACTGGAGGAATTGGGCTGGTCGCCCTCCGACATGGTGACGATGGCGGGGATGTATATCGACCGGGGGATGTACAAGATGAAGAAGGGCATCCGCGACTTCTTCCGCGAGATACTGGAACTGATGTTCCAAGCCGCCGCCCTCGTGATAGACACCATCCGCACGTTCTTCCTCGTGGTGCTGGCGATACTCGGTCCGATAGCCTTCGCCATATCGGTGTGGGACGGCTTCCAAAGCACGCTCACGCAGTGGATATGCCGCTACATTCAGGTCTATCTGTGGCTGCCCGTGTCGGACATATTCAGCACCATACTCGCCAAGATTCAGGTGTTGATGCTCCAGAGCGACATCGAGCGCATGCAGACCGACCCCAACTTCTCGCTGGATTCCAGCGACGGGGTGTATATCGTGTTCATGATAATCGGCATCATCGGCTACTTCACCATTCCGACGGTGGCGGGCTGGATCATTCAAGCCGGGGGCATGGGCGGCTACGGGCGCAACGTGAACCAGATGGCGGGACGCGCCGGAAGCATGGCGGGCAGCGTGGCGGGTGCTACCGCAGGCAACATGGTCGGACGTGCCGGGAAACTGCTGAAATAATCAATGTGCAATTATAAACGGAAAAAGTAAAATGGAATTCAAGTCACTCAAAAACATCGAATCATCGTTCAGGCAGATACGCCTGTTCGGTATCGTCTTCCTCTCGCTGTGCGCCGTGATAACGGTATGGAGCGTGTGGAGTTCCTACCGCTTCGCGGAGCGGCAGCGTGAAAAGATCTATGTGCTGGATAACGGCAAGTCGCTGATGCTGGCACTCTCGCAGGACCTCTCGCAGAACCGTCCGGCGGAAGCGAGGGAGCATGTGCGCCGCTTCCACGAGCTGTTTTTCACGCTCTCGCCCGAAAAGAGCGCGATAGAACACAACGTGAAGCGTGCGTTGCTGCTGGCGGACAAGAGCGTGTACAACTACTATTCGGACTTCGCCGAGAAAGGGTACTACAACCGCATCATCGCCGGTAACATCAACCAAGTGCTGAAAGTGGACAGTGTGGTGTGCGACTTCAACGGCTATCCCTACCGTGCCGTGACCTACGCCACGCAGAAGATCATCCGGCAGAGCAACGTCACAGAGCGCAGCCTCGTGACCACTTGTCGCCTCTTGAACTCGTCTCGTTCGGACGACAACCCCAACGGGTTCACCATCGAGGGATTCACCATCATCGAGAACAAGGATTTACAAACCATCAAAAGGTAAACGGATATGAAGAAAATCAAGAAATCATTTTGGGGCGCATATTGGAAACTCCATGACAAAAAGAAAATGCTGGTGGCAAGGCTCAGGGGCTATCTGGACGGTTTGCCGCCGAAGACACGCAGGCGCATCGTGCTGGCAATGCTCGCCGCATTCGCCACGCTTGCCCTCTACACTTTCGGTAAAGCCGTCTATGACATCGGCAGGAATGACGGTAGCCGGATGGTGACAGACCATGCCGGACAGGTGGAACTGTCCGTACAGCAAAAAACGGAAAATCACTTAATACCTTATTTATATGGAACAGACAAAGAACGAAACGAAGATTGAGAACAAGACGGAGAGCAAGCCCGAAAACAAGACGGCTCCCGGCAACGACAAGCCGAAGAAGGAGCGCAAGCCGCTGACCGAAGCCCAACGGCTGAAACGTCAGAAAATGATAGTGCTTCCCGCTATGGTGCTGGTATTCATCGGGGCGATGTGGCTGATATTCGCCCCGTCCTCCGGCAAGGAGCAGGAACCGGGAACAAGCGGCTACAACATCGAGATGCCCGACGCGGACAAGGAGAACCGCCGGATTATCGGTGACAAGGCGAAAGCCTACGAGCAGGGGGCAATGGAGGAACGGCAGGAGAACCGCAGCCGCGCCATGCAGCAGTTGGGCGACCTGTTCGACCGCGAAACGGCGGCAGCGGATGGGGACAGCGACTTCGACCTTGCCAATCCCGGCGGAACGGAAGAGGCGGTGAAGCCCGCGCCGAAAACCATCCAGTCCTCGGCAGCTGCCTACCGTGACCTCAATGCCACACTCGGCAACTTCTACGAGCAGCCGAAGAACGACAATGCGGAGATGGACGAACTGCTGGAACGCATCGCCACGCTCGAATCCGAACTGGAAAGCGGAAAAGAGAGAAGCTCCACGATGGACGAGCAGGTGGCACTCATGGAAAAATCCTACGAGCTGGCGGCGAAGTACATGGGCGGTCAGAACGGCACGCAGGCGGCGGGACAGACCACAGAGCCGTCCCCCGTGCAGAAAGCCGGAAAGAATACGGCAAAACCCGTCAGGCAGGTGACGCATCAGGTGGTGTCCTCGCTCGGACAGCCCGTGAGCAATGCCGAATTTGTCGCTTCCTTCTCGCAGGAACGCAACCGCAGTTTCAACACGGCGGTGGGCATTACAACCGTATCGGACAGGAACACCATACCGGCATGTGTCTATGGGGCGCAGAGCGTGACGGACGGGCAGGCGGTCAGGTTGCGCTTGCTGGAGCCGATGGCGGTAGCAGACCGGATCATTCCCCGTAATGCGGTGGTGGTCGGCGCAGCCAAGATTCAGGGCGAACGGCTCGCTATCGAAATCACCTCGCTGGAACACGACGGTACGGTTATCCCGGTGGAGTTGGAGGTCTATGACACGGACGGACAGCCCGGCATATTCATCCCCAACTCGATGGAGATGAACGCTGTCCGGGAGGTTGCCGCCAACATGGGCGGCTCGCTGGGGAGCAGCATCAACATCTCCACCAATGCCGGGGCGCAGCTCGCCTCCGACTTGGGCAAGGGGCTGATACAAGGCACGAGCCAGTATATAGCCAAGAAGATGCGCACCGTCAAAGTGCATCTGAAAGCCGGGTACAGGGTCATGCTCTATCAAGGAGTGAATTAAGGAAATAATCAAATTTTTATTTACCACTAAAAATCCAAAGTAAAATGAAAAAAGTAATCATGATGTTTGCCCTCGCTATGGGCATCGCAACTGCCAACGCGCAGGAAAACGTAACCGTTGGGCAAAGCAACGGAAGTGACCAACCGACCTTGACAAAGGAGGTCTATCCGCAGAAGGAGGCGGACGGCGACCTGTATCACGGTCTGACGAGAAAGCTGGGCTTTGACCGCATGGTTCCCCCGCACGGCTTGGAAGTGACCTACGACAAGACCGTGCATGTCATCTTCCCGGCGGAGGTGCGCTATGTCGATTTAGGCTCGCCCGACCTGATCGCGGGCAAAGCCGACGGAGCGGAGAACGTCATCCGTGTGAAGGCAACCGTGAGGAACTTCCCGAACGAAACCAACATGTCTGTCATCACGGAGGACGGGAGTTTCTACACCTTCAACGTGAAGTACGCCGCCGAGCCGCTGCTGCTCAATGTGGAGATGTGCGACTTCATCCATGACGGCGAGGCGGTGAACCGCCCGAACAACGCGCAGGAAATCTACCTGAAAGAGCTGGGCAGCGAAAGCCCGATGCTGGTGCGCCTTATCATGAAGTCCATCCACAAGCAGAACAAACGTGAGGTGAAGCATATCGGCTGCAAGCGTTTCGGCATCCAGTACCTTCTGAAAGGCATATACACGCACAACGGGCTTCTGTATTTCCACACGGAAATCAGGAACCAGAGCAACGTGCCTTTCGATGTGGACTACATCACATGGAAAATCGTGGACAAGAAGGTGGCGAAGCGTACCGCCGTGCAGGAGCGTGTCATCCTGCCGCTCCGCGCACAGAACTACGCCACGTTCGTGCCGGGCAAAAAAAGCGAGCGCACGGTCTTCACGATGGCGAAGTTCACCATCCCCGACGGCAAGTGCCTCGTGGTGGAGCTGAACGAGAAGAACGGAGGTCGCCACCAGTCTTTCGTGATCGAAAATGAGGATTTGGTACGTGCAAACACGATTAACGAACTCCAAGTGCGCTGACCATGAGAAAGCACATCGCAATAATCATCGCGTCGCTTGCACTCTTCACGGGGCAGGCGCACGCCCAGCGATGCCTGCCGAAGATGCAGGGTATCGAGGTCAGGGCGAATCTGGCAGACGGCTTCAAACCCGGCGGTAACGACGGCGGGTACAGTTTCGGGGCGGCTCTCTCCACCTACACGAAGAAGGGTAATAAATGGGTGTTCGGAGGTGAGTATATTCTGAAGAACAACCCCTACAAGGACACTTCCATACCTGTGGCGCAGTTCACGGCGGAAGGCGGCTACTATTTCAAGATACTTTCCGATGCCCGTAAAATCGTGTTCGTCTATGCGGGGGCTTCGGCTCTCGCCGGGTATGAATCGGTGAATTGGGGCGAAAAGGTGCTGCATGACGGCTCGACACTGCATGACCGGGACGCCTTCGTCTATGGCGGTGCGCTGACGCTGGACGTGGAGTTTTACGTGGCTGACCGTATCGCCCTGCTCGCCAACCTCCGGGAGCGTTGCCTGTGGGGTGGCGACACGAAGAAATTTCATACGCAGTGGGGCATGGGTATAAAGTTCATCATCAACTGATGCGCCGCATGGAACGGACGGATATAGACACTATGAGGCAAATATCCCTCGCGGACTTTCTCGCACGGTTGGGACATGAGCCTGTCCGAAGGAGCGGAAACGAGCTGTGGTATCATGCGCCATACCGCAATGAGCGCACGCCCTCTTTCCGCGTGAACGTGGCGAAACGGCTCTGGTACGACTTCGGCTTGGGCAAGGGCGGTGACATCTTCACGCTTGCCGGGGAGTTTGCCCGAAGCGGTGACTTCATGGCGCAGGCGGGATTCATAGCGGAAACTGTGCGTATGCCATTTGTCTCAGCGAAAAAGCCGTTGTACCTGCCGGAACCGTCCGAACCTGCCTTTGAGGGAGTGGAAGCCGTCCCGCTGCTCCGCTCACCACTGACGGACTATCTGGCGGAACGGGGCATCCCTTATGCCGTTGCATCCCGCCACTGCTGCCGCCTGAACTATGGCGTGCGTGGAAAGCGGTATTTCACAGTTGGCTTCCCGAACGTGGCTGGTGGCTACGAAATCCGGAGCCGCTATTTTAAGGGTTGCATACCACCCAAAGATGTGTCACTGATAAAACCGGAAGATACCGCCTCTGACGTATGCAGCGTGTTCGAGGGTTTCATGGACTTTCTGTCCGCTGACACACTCGGCATAGGCGGCAATGGCGACAGCCTTGTGCTGAACTCCGTCGCCAACGTAGGCAAGGCGGTGAAACACTTGGACGGGTACGGGCGCATCGACTGCTTCCTCGACCGTGACGAATCCGGGCGGAGGACGCTGGAAGTCCTCAAAGGACACTACGGCGGACGTGTCTGTGACCGTTCCGCACTCTATGACGGTTGCAAGGACTTGAACGAGTATCTGCAACGGACAGCAAAAAAAGAAATGAACAATAACTTAAAAATCAAAGGACAATGAACATACTGAACAACAAGAACAAGAGAACATCCATCTTCAAGGCGTTGGCACTCTGCCTGTTCGCCGCCGTGTCGCTCACGCTCGCATCGTGTGACGATGACATGGACATCCAGCAATCCTATCCGTTCACGGTGGAAACGATGCCCGTACCCAACAAGGTGACAAAGGGGCAGACGGTGGAAATCCGCTGTGAGCTGAAAAAGACAGGCGAATTTGCCAACACGCTCTACACCATCCGGTATTTCCAGTTCGAGGGGGAAGGCACGCTGAAGATGGACAATGGCATCACTTTCCTGCCCAATGACCGCTACCTGCTCGAAAACGAGAAGTTCCGGCTGTACTATACGGCTGAGGGCGACGAGGCGCACAACTTCATCGTGGTGGTGGAGGACAATTTCAAAAATTCCTACGAATTGGAATTTAACTTCAACAACCGGAACGTGAAGGACGACATTCAGACCGTCATCCCCATCGGCAATTACAAACCTCTGCCAAGATGATGCGTGTATTCATGGCTATCCTCTGTTCGCTACTGGCGGTCTGTTCCGTGTCCGCACGGGACAGCCGTCAGAAGGGGACGGACGGGCAGGCGGCAATCTACCGCCTGCCGCCTTTCGAGCGGGCGGTTCGGTGTACGAAGTATTTCGAGGGCTGGCATTCGGAGAAACACCACCCATACGTGGGCTGGGGGCATCAGGTGCAGCCGGGGGAAAGGTATTCGGCACGCACCATGACGAAGCGGCAGGCGGACGCGCTCCTGCGGAAAGACTTGCGGAAGTTCTGCGCCATGTTCCGCAAGTTCGGGCGTGACAGTCTGCTCCTTGCCACGCTCGCCTACAATGTCGGTCCATACCGGCTTTTGGGGAGCGGAAAGATACCCAAAAGCACGCTGATCCGAAAATTGGAGGCGGGCGACAGGAACATTTACCGGGAATATATCGCTTTCTGCAACTACAAGGGTAAACGGCACGCCATGCTGCTCAAACGGAGAAAGGCGGAGTTTGCACTGCTGTACATTCCGTAACATGGCAAATGCCTGACAAATGAAAATCCGATGAAGCCGCAACTTCATCGGATTTTCCGCTTTTCATACATTCGGGATTTTTCCCTTGCCGATTACTTCACCGTCCCTGCAATGCTCTATGATGCCGGGCGAAAATCCCATCTCCCCGATTGCGATGTGCCGGATATACTCTGCATATTTCTGACCTTGAAAATTCTTCCCCGTGAGGTTTTTGAAAATCATCTTTATGCTTATTCCGTCATCGCTGTGCAAGATGATTTTTCCGTTTTGTCTGATTTCTTCCATGATTGAAACTTGTTTTTGTGAATACTATCGTAGATTGGGACAGCGGTTTCTTTGCTACTTTCTTTGTCCGCCATCATGCTCACCGAAAGAAAGTAGGGCGGCTTTTGCCGCCGCCACTTAAAAACGGGTGTAGAGTCCCGTTACCATCGTGAACATTTCTTCCAGCATATCGCAGTATATGCCCTCGTGCGTTTCGATGTCCTTCGTCTTGCACTCGAATGTCTTTTTACTGAACGTTTTGCGGTAGAAACGCATATTGTAAAGGTCTAAGCCGGCATCGTAGATGATGTCAAGACGGTTTGCGCTCGTCTTGTTCCTCGCAAGGCTCATGCGTAAGCCGTTGCCCATGTCTGTAAAATCCTTGCTTCCCGTCATGGCGACAAAGCGTCTGCCGCCTATCTGCTGTAAAATCGTCTTTGCTATCATGCTTTTCTTGGTTTTAGGTTGGCGGTGCGGACACCGCCAACTTGTTTAACATTCTGTTATCTCGGCAATGGGGGTGTTTCGTTTCAGCCATTCCATCAGGCACTCCATATTGTACTCGCTTGTGATGACTGCCGTATGGCTGTTGATGGCGGTAAACCTGCTGCTCTCGTAGTCGTCTATCCACCCTTTTAGGGTATCAACTCCCCACGCTTCGGCATCGTCAAAGATGCCGTCCAAAACTTTGATAGGCTGGCTGAACTTCACTATCAGCGTTTGATAGGCTGCTTTCATCGGTTGTCCTCCTTTTCTTCCTTTTCCGTGAGCCACTTGTCCCGTGCGGCTCGGCACTCGTCCAATGTGGGTTTGACACAAGAGAACAACTCTCCGTCTGTGGGGTGGCGGTAGTCGTACTGCACAAGTGTCCGCTTGCGTCTGCCGATACCTAATTGGAAACGCTCGTATTTCTCCGTACCTGCTTCCGTGCAGGTGCTTATTCCGTTGATGGTCATTCGTGTTGCCATAATCGTTGATTTTAGGGTGGTTAAAAATGTACTGACAGAATTCTGTTCTTCATCACCATTTCGGGGTCACTCGTATAGCGTTGGTGCAGGTAGAAATGGTGGGAGCCGAAGCCGTAAAGGAAAAACCTGTCAAGTTCGTGCTTCTCGGCAAAGTCCTTTACACTCCGTCTTAACTGCTCCTCACTCGTTGCAAGAGTGAGGAGGTTTACAAATTCAAGGAACATCGTGGGGATTTTATCGTCCCACAGACAAATCATGCTTTCAATTCTTACTTCCATACTATTGGGTATTATAGGTTGATACTATGCCGCTTCCATCCGCTGGCGGATAAGGTTCACGTTGCTGTTCACAAGGTTTACAATGCGGTCGTGGTACTCGGTATTGGAATTGTGCAAGCCACGACTTTGCACCACCTCCAATGTCTTCAAGGAAACCTCCACCGTTTCTATGCGCTTGCCGTCAATGGTGGCGGATAGGATAAGGGAGTTCTTTTCAAGGAAATAGGAGTTGGAAAACACGCAATGGTGCAGTTCCGTCCCTTCCGCTGCAAACTCCGCCACGCTCTCCAACACACGCACCTGCAAAGTGCCGTCCGTAAAGGCAATGCCGAAGAATATGCCTTTGAGTTTGCGGTATGCCTTCTCGTGTTTCTTCGCTTGGCGGATGCGTTCCTCCAACTTCTTGCGCTCTATCTCCTTGTTGCGCTTGTGCATAAGTCTGTCGTGTTCGGCTTTGAGGTCGGAGGGACAGACGTACTTCGGGCTGTTCGTGTCCTTGCCGAAATGACGCAGGAGGTCTATGGTGTCACGCCACATGGAGCCGTCCGAAATGGTGTAACCGTTACGGATACATATCTTTATGGATGCCCAATACCTCTCTATGTCAAAGGAACTGCGGATGTAGTGGCGCAACATGGGATATTGCCCTGCCTTCAACAGCGTTTCGGCTCGGCTGTCGGAAAGGATAGCCGTGAAAAGGTCGTAAGGCAGTATGTTGTGGTATTCGCCATTGAAGCCGTTGCGTTTCAGTTCGGGTATGAAACGCTGTCGGGGATAGGTGCAGACGGGGTTTATATCGTATGCACGGAGTTTGTTGTTCTTGCGTACCTCCATGTCGCTGTATTCCGCCCATAGGTCGTAGTAAAGTATGGACATTCCTCGCAGTCGGGCGACAGTGACGGTTGTGCCTTTGGGCGAAATCCACCTTTGCACCACTTCATAAATGGAATACTCGGCTGCCTGCCCTGCCTTGTATCGGGATTTGACGAAGAAGAAGCGTATCACTTGGTACTGCTTGCAGGTGGTGATGATGCAGAAATACTCGTTCTCGCTGAACACGCTCTTTCGGGTGCGCAACGCTTCCAGCTTCATGCCGCAATGGGGGCAGGTGCATCCGCAAACGGTGTCCGCAAGGTCGTGTTCACTCCTCCACGAATGTCCACACTCGGTGCAGATGTTCGTGCCGTCCGCCCTCTTGATGGCGTAATGCTTGAAGCAATGACGGAAAGCGTATGCCCTCTGTGTGGCGGTCAATTTGGGCAGTCGCTCGCTTAATCGTGCGACTTCCTGCTGTATGGGTGTTCTCGGTTTCATAATCAGAAATTGAATAGGTTGGGTTGTTGTACTTCTTGTGCGGTCGCTTTGGTGGCGGTTCTCGGCTTGCTGCGGTTCTGCAACTTGCGGAGTTCTTCTTCTTGGTATCTGCGGACTGCGTTCTGCCGTGCTTCCGCCTTTTCCTCCGCCGTGAGTTCCACAACATGGTTCACCGCCACGTGGCACTGAATGGGCTTGCCTACCTCTATCTCGTTCTCGTCATAGTAGTGGACGGCTTGCCCGAATATCTCCCCGTCCGTGAAGCCGTTGCAACCGCTCCGCTGCACGTAGTTGAGAATGTAGGTGACGCAATCGTCTATGTTCTTAGCAGGGTTGCGGTAGTTCTTCGCAAAGAGCGCATCTTCCGCTGCACGCTGCTCCAGATACATCTGTATCGTTCTCTTGAAATGTTCTGTTCCTTTCATATCGCTGTCGTTTTTAGATTGTCTGTTTCAGTATCTCTCTCCAATAGGTCGGCTCTACCTCGCTCAGAAGGAAGTCTGTAAAATCCCTCCGTGCGTCCTTGTTCAGTTCTCGGTAGAGTTCACGGAACACGGATATGTTGCCGTTGATGTACGTTTCCACCATGTACACGAAGATGTTGTCCACCTCGTAGTATCTGCATTGCTGCGCTACCGTTTTGCTGCTTCTCTTTGCCATGTCGGTAGGGGTTAAAGGGTGAATAACCAAAGGATGAAACCGAAGAAGGCGATAGTGGAAAGGATAGCCACGATTACGCCTATCGCCACTCGGAACACTCCGTTTACAATCTCTCTAATGATGCCCAAAGGATGCCGAACACCCCGAAGGCGGTGCGCACCATTAAGCCGCATATCGCAAACCCTATGTACTGCGCCATTTGTCTGAAATTTGCCGTTGCCGTCATATCTTCGCTGTTTTTGATTTTTTATTTTTTTAATGCGGATTCAAGAGCTGAGGGAGTTGAGTTTCAAACTATCTTATCTGCCTCTCGTTTATCCGACATTTTTTTTATGCGTCTTTCTGTCGCATCGGTCGTTTTCGTTTCGGGTGCTTGAAAAGGTAGGGATTAGGGAATGCAAGGTTTTTCGGGAAAAATACTACCCGCAGGGCTGGAGATTTTTTCCGAAAACAGGAGGCTTGACCTTGCATTCCCGTCCAATCCCGGAATTACCTTTGCGCCCAGAACGGAAATGACTGCCTGATGCGGCTCACTGAAAGACGCGAAAATGGAGGTAAACGGAAGTGGAGGCAGATTAGACAGGAAAACTTCAAAAGAGAAATCCGTGAAAAAGGGAAAACGCCAAAAAGGAAAAGGGACATAGCCGGAAGCGTGGAACCGGGTAAACCACCGGCAAGGAAGTATGATTTTATATGTCTGTCCGAGCGTGTCCGGTCTGACGGATAAAATCATTCTTCCCGGTTTGCCTGCCGTGCATGACGGCTTGTTCCATTTATGGATCGGGCGGTCAGACACGGCTTTCCGCTTACGGCTCAAAGGAACAGCGGAAAAAGAAATCATCTGCGAACCCGTAAAAGCACCTCTTTGGCATAAGCACAAAAGAAATGGGCCTTGCATCATCAGTCTAAACTGTTGTTTAGGCGTGAGGCAAAGCCCTTTTCGCCGCTTATGCGGCAGTCGGCATACGTCCGTTCAAAATCCTTTTGGGCGATGGTGTACCGACGGATAAAACCGCTTTTACGGAAAAACTTGTATGAGAAGAAAAAAATTAGGGAGATTCATTTCAAAATCTCCCGTTTTATTGTTACTTTTGCATACGAAGAGTTCTTTGAAGGTTACGCAATGCGCAGAAGGATGATGCAGTAGATAACTAACTAAATCGTAACCTATTACTATCATGAGCAATTAACCTACGCTCATTTCCAATAAATTACACTCTTTTCGTAACTTAGGAGAACAAAGATACAAATTATTTCGATGGTTCGTGATAAAATTATATCTTTGCACGGTTTTTACTAAGAAACTGAATAACAATACATCAAAAATATGATAGCTAAGATTGAACAACTTCTGAAAGAGGTGGAAGCCTTACACGCCTCCAATGCCGAAGAACTCGAAGCTCTCCGCATCAAATACCTAAGTAAGAAGGGAGCCATTAACGACTTAATGGCAGATTTCCGTAATGTAGCTGCCGAACAGAAAAAAGAAGTCGGCATGAGACTGAATGAACTGAAAACAAAAGCGCAAGACAAAATCAACGCGCTGAAAGAAATGTTTGAAAGTCAGGACAACGATTGTGACGGACTGGATTTGACGCGTTCGGCTTATCCTGTGGAACTCGGTACACGCCACCCGCTCACCATTGTAAAGAACGAAATCATTGATATCTTTGCCCGTCTGGGATTCAGCATTGCCGAAGGTCCGGAAATTGAAGATGACTGGCACGTGTTCTCGGCACTGAACTTTGCCGAAGACCATCCGGCACGCGATATGCAGGATACTTTCTTTATCGAAGCTCACCCGGACGTAGTATTGCGTACACATACTTCTTCTGTACAGACTCGTGTGATGGAAACTTCACAGCCTCCTATCCGCATCATCTGTCCGGGACGTGTATATCGTAACGAAGCTATCAGCTATCGCGCACACTGTTTCTTCCATCAGGTAGAAGCGCTGTATGTAGATAAAAACGTATCATTCACCGACTTGAAGCAGGTATTGCTGCTCTTCGCCAAAGAAATGTTCGGTGCTGATACAAAGATCCGTCTGCGTCCGTCTTACTTCCCGTTTACCGAACCAAGTGCGGAAATGGATATCAGCTGTAATATCTGCGGCGGTAAAGGATGTCCGTTCTGTAAACACACCGGCTGGGTAGAAATCCTCGGTTGCGGTATGGTAGACCCGAACGTACTTGAATCAAATGGTATAGACAGCAAAATATACAGCGGTTATGCCCTCGGTATGGGTATCGAGCGTATCACAAACCTGAAATATCAGGTGAAAGACCTCCGTATGTTCTCTGAAAACGATACACGCTTCCTAAAAGAATTCGAAGCGGCATATTAATAATGTGCTAAATTTACCAGTATGCCAATGTTCCCAATGAAACCGTCGGACGGTGATCGGGACATTGGCATATTCATCAACAGACCAATCAGGCCAACGGCGTTGGTTTCCAATCAATGCGAATCGGTCGATTGAACGATCATTCATTATGGCAAAGGATAGACTCATTACTCCCAGTTATTGTTTCATCTTGGCAGCCAACTTCCTGCTATACTTCGGTTTCTGGTTGCTGATTCCTGTTTTGCCGTTCTATTTATCCGAATTCTTCCAGGCTGGAAATTCCACTATCGGCATTGTCCTCTCCTGCTACACGGTGGCAGCTCTCTGTATCCGTCCATTTTCCGGTTATCTGCTCGACACGTTTGCCCGAAAACCTCTTTATCTGTTTGCTTACTTCATCTTTATGATGATGTTCGGCGGATATTTAATTGCCGGTTCCCTTACCTTATTTATTATATTCCGAATCATTCACGGTGTCTCTTTCGGAATGGTCACAGTAGGCGGAAACACGGTAGTAATAGACATTATGCCCTCTTCCCGGCGAGGGGAAGGCTTAGGTTATTACGGGCTTACCAACAACACAGCCATGTCCATCGGACCGATGTTCGGACTGTTTCTGCATGATGCGGGAGTTTCTTTTGCTACGATATTCTGCTATGCATTCGGTTCCTGTATTTTAGGTTTTCTATGCGCAAGTCTGGTTAAAACGCCCTACAAGCCTCCTGTGAAACGGGAACCGATCTCGCTCGACCGCTTTATCCTGATGAAAGGACTGCCTGCCGGACTTAGTCTGCTGTTACTTTCCATCCCTTACGGAATGACGACCAACTATGTCGCCATGTACGCCCGCCAAATAGGATTGAACACACAAACCGGATTCTTCTTCACCTTTATGGCAGTCGGTATGGCCATCTCGCGTATCTTTTCAGGAAAACTGGTGGATCGCGGAAAAATAACGCAAGTAATAGCTGCCGGATTATATCTGGTTGTTTTCAGCTTCTTCCTGCTTTCAACTTGTGTATATCTGATTCAATGGGATGATACAGCCTGTACCCTGCTGTTTTTTGGCATCGCATTATTAATGGGTGTCGGGTTTGGAATTATGTTTCCGGCATTTAACACGCTGTTTGTCAACCTCGCCCCCAACAGTCAGCGGGGAACAGCGACTTCCACCTACCTCACTTCCTGGGATGTAGGAATCGGTATCGGTATGCTGACGGGAGGATATATCGCAGAAATAAGTACATTTGATAAGGCCTATCTTTTCGGAGCCTGCCTGACGGTAGTTTCCGCCCTCTATTTCAAACTAAAAGTGACGCCTCATTACCATAAAAACAAGCTACGATGAGAAAGAAAGAACGTTATGAGAAAGTAATCGCCTGGTTTCAGGACAACATACCTGTAGCCGAAACCGAACTGCATTACAACAATCCGTATGAGTTGCTGATCGCTGTTATTCTTTCTGCACAATGTACGGACAAACGGGTGAATATCATCACTCCTCCTTTGTATAAAGATTTTCCGACTCCGGAAGCACTGGCTGCCACTACGCCGGAAGTGATTTTCGAATATATACGAAGCGTGTCTTATCCCAACAACAAAGCCAAACATCTGGTCGGTATGGCAAAGATGCTGGTGAATGACTTCAATAGCGAGGTGCCGGATAATCTGGAAGATCTGATAAAGTTGCCCGGTGTAGGAAGAAAGACTGCCAATGTGATCCAGTCGGTGGTATTCAAAAAAGCGGCAATGGCGGTAGATACACACGTGTTCCGTGTCAGCCACCGTATCGGACTGGTGCCGGACAGTTGCACCACCCCGTTCAGCGTGGAAAAAGAACTGGTGAAGAATATTCCGGAAAAGCTCATACCGATTGCCCATCACTGGCTCATCCTGCACGGCCGTTACGTTTGTCAGGCACGTACTCCCAAATGTGACACCTGTGGTTTGCAAATGATGTGCAAATATTTCTGTAACACCTATAAAGTTACAAAAGAGGAACCAAAAGCCAAGAATAAATAACGATTTAATAGCAAGGAACCGAAATAAATAGTAACTTTGCGGTCGTTCTAAAAGAAGAATTTTAAAAACACTTTTAAATAAAAATAGAGTATTATGCAGACAATTGACAAATTCAATTTTGCCGGTAAAAAGGCATTTGTTCGCGTGGACTTCAATGTACCCCTGGACGAAAACTTCAACATTACAGATGACACTCGTATGCGTGCAGCTCTTCCTACTTTGAAGAAGATTCTGGCAGACGGCGGAAGCATCATCATTGGCTCTCACCTGGGCCGTCCGAAAGGCGTTGCCGATAAATTCTCTTTGAAACATATCATCAAGCATCTGTCTGAATTGCTGGGCGTTGAAGTTCAGTTCGCTAACGACTGCATGGGCGAAGAAGCTGCTGTAAAAGCTGCTGCTCTGCAACCGGGAGAAGTGCTGTTGCTCGAAAACCTTCGTTTCTACGCTGAAGAAGAAGGTAAACCAAGAGGTTTGGCAGAAGATGCAACTGACGAAGAAAAAGCTGCTGCTAAGAAAGCAGTAAAAGAAAGCCAGAAAGAATTTACCAAGAAATTGGCTTCTTACGCTGACTGCTACGTAAACGACGCATTCGGTACTGCTCACCGTGCACACGCTTCTACAGCATTGATCGCTAAATATTTCGATGTAAACAACAAGATGTTCGGTTACTTGATGGAAAAAGAAGTGAAAGCTGTTGATAAAGTATTGAACGATATCAAACGTCCGTTCACTGCTATCATGGGTGGTTCTAAAGTTTCTTCTAAAATCGAAATCATCGAAAACCTGTTGAGCAAGGTGGACAACCTGATCATCGCCGGTGGTATGACTTATACATTTACTAAAGCAATGGGTGGTAAAATCGGTATCTCTATCTGTGAGGACGACAAACTTGACCTGGCTTTGGATTTGATGAAGAAAGCAAAAGAAAAAGGTGTAAACCTGGTATTGGCTGTTGACGCTAAGATTGCTGACGCATTCTCTAACGATGCAAATACTAAATTCTGTGCTGTTGACGAAATTCCTGACGGATGGGAAGGTCTTGATATCGGTCCTAAGACTGAGGAAATCTTCGCTAACGTTATCAAAGAATCTAAGACTATTCTTTGGAACGGTCCTACAGGCGTATTCGAATTTGACAACTTCACTCACGGCTCACGTGCAGTAGGTGAAGCAATCGTTGAAGCAACTAAGAACGGCGCATTCTCACTTGTGGGTGGTGGCGATTCTGTAGCTTGTGTTAACAAGTTTGGTTTGGCTAGCGGTGTATCTTATGTTTCAACTGGTGGTGGCGCATTGCTCGAAGCAATCGAAGGAAAAGTTCTTCCGGGTATCGCTGCTATTCAAGAATAAGATAATTGTTAAAATCACATAGTTAATTATTAGAAGGGCAGTTCTTTGTGAAAAGAGTTGCCCTTATTTATAAAAACAGAATTCCTCTTATTTATAAAAACGAGGTATGAAAAGACCGATACTATTCTTTTGGTTCATCCTTTTCTTCCTTTACTCTTGTCAGAGTAAGAAAGGAGACAGCTCTTTTTTACCTCTAACCGAACTGCAACCACTTACCCTGGGCATGATGCCTACACTGGACGGACTTCCTTTTCATATAGCCAAAACGCAAGGCATTTACGACTCATTAGGACTGGATTTGACCATTCTTTCATTCAACTCTGCCAACGACCGGGACGCGGCTTTCCAAACCCGGAAAATGGATGGCATGATTACTGACTATCCCAGTGCGGTAGCATTACAAGCTATTCATCATACTGATTTAGGATTCATCCTGAAGAATGATGGTTATTTCTGCTTCATTGTCTCCAAAGAAAGTAACATCAACCAACTGGAACAGCTCAAGGAAAAGAATATCGCCGTGTCGCGCAACACAGTTATCGAATATGCCACCGACCAGCTATTAAGCAAAGCCGGAATCAAGCATGCGGAAATAAACATGCCGGAAATCGGCCAGCTTCCTCTCCGTCTGCAAATGTTGCAGTACAATCAAATTGATGCCTCTTTCCTACCCGACCCTGCCGCATCCATCGCCATGAACAGTAAACATCGTTCATTGGTAAGTACGCAAGAGTTGGGTATCGATTTCACCGCTACCGCTTTTTCACGAAAAGCGCTCAACGAGAAGAGAGAAGAAATCGAGCTACTCATCACAGGATATAACCTGGGAGTAGATTACATAAAAATGCATCCGCAGAAAGAATGGGAGCAAGTATTGATAGAAATAGGTGTGCCCGAAAATCTGACAGGACTCGTCGCCCTCCCCAATTATCAAAAAGCAAAACGCCCCTCCGCTGAAGCGATAGACAAGGCTATACACTGGTTGAAAGAAAACCACCGAATACCCCAAACCTACTCTGAAAAGAATCTGATTGACACTACATTTATTCCCACAGTATCAACTATAATCAAAATCAAATAACAACTAACTCATGCGAAAAACACTACTCCAACTCTTAACCTTTGTATTATGCATTACAAGTATGCAAAATCCTCTCCTGGCACAGGAGCAGACACCATTAAATCAAGTTGTCAACACACTGAAAGAACGGATTAGTCTCTCCGGATATGCCCAACTGGGATACACTTATGACGATGCAGCGAATCCGGATAACACATTCGACATCAAACGAATCATTTTCATGGCACACGGAAAGATCACCAAACGGTGGACTTGTGATTTTATGTACGACTTCTACAACGGGGGCATGTTACTCGAAGTGTATACCGATTATCAGTTTCTCCCCGGACTTACGGCACGTATCGGTGAATTCAAGGTTCCTTATACCATAGAAAACGAATTGTCTCCTACTACAGTAGAACTTATCAATTGCTATTCACAATCTGTCTGCTATCTGGCAGGAGTAAGCGGCAGCGATAAATGTTACGGAATGACTTCCGGACGGGATATAGGTATGATGCTTCACGGGAAATTATTTCGTGACTTCCTACAATATAAAGTAGCTGTAATGAACGGACAGGGACTGAATACCAAAGACAAAAACAGTCAAAAAGATGTGGTCGGTAATCTGATGGTTAATCCGCTGAAATGGTTGTCCGTAGGTGGTTCGTTTATCCGCGGAACAGGACACGCCATAGCTGACTCTGAATATACCGGAATCAAAGCAGGAGAAAATTACGCTAAGAGACGCTGGAGTGCAGGAGGGGTTGTCACCACTTCCACTTTTAATCTGCGTACGGAATATCTTGCCGGAAAAGACAGGAATGTGAAAAGTGAAGGTTTCTATGCAACAGGAAGCGTGCGTTTTGCCCGGAATTTCGATTTCATCGCTTCGTTCGATTATTTCAACCCGAACAAAGCTGCAGATTTCAAACAAAATAACTATATTGCAGGCGTACAATACTGGTTTTATCCCAGATGCCGGTTACAGGCACAATACACCTTTTGTAATAAGAAAGGAGACGGACAAAAAGATTCCAACCTGATACAGGCACAGGTACAAGTGAGGTTTTAAATTCAAGGACTAAATTTAAGTATTAGGTATCAAGTATTAGAGCCGAAGCATCAGGGTTAAGTTCCAAGGTAAAGTAGCAAGGCTATAGTAAGTAGTACCTTAACAATAGGATTAAAGCAGTAGAGTTGAAGCAGCCGAATCAAATAATTATAAAATATAAACCTTATTAATAACAGAACAAAAATCATGGAACACAAAATCGCCGAAACCAACGCCCGAATAGACGTGGCCGACGTATTAAGAGGATTGGCAGTAATGGGGATCATCCTCTTGCACAGCATCGAACACTTTAATTTCTATTCTTTCCCGGAAGAAGTCCCTTTTGAATGGATGAAATTTACCGATCAGGCTATCTGGAGAGGATTATTCTTCACATTCAGTAATAAAGCATACGCTGTATTTGCTTTGCTCTTCGGTTTCAGTTTCTATATTCAGGACAATAACCAACAACGGAGAGGGAAAGATTTCCGCCTGCGTTTTTTATGGAGATTATTCATCCTATTCATTATAGGACAATTCAATGCCGCTTTCTTTACCGGCGAAATATTAACCATGTATGCGATTTTAGGAATTATCCTGCCGATATTCTGCCGGATGAGTGACCGTACAGTTGCCATCTTTGCTACTTTATTAATCCTTCAACCTATCGACTGGGCAAAACTGATCTATGCCTTGTGCAATCCTGACTATGTGGCAGGTAAAAGTTTGGCAGGTTATTATTTCAGCATCGCTTTCGACGTACAAAAACATGGCAACTTCCTTGAAACAGTCCGCATGAATATGTGGGAAGGACAAATGGCTAACATGACCTGGGCTTTGGAACATGGACGTATCTTACAAACACCGGGATTATTCCTATTCGGAATGCTGGTTGGCCGCCGCAAATATTTCCTGTATAGCGAACAGAACGAACGCTTGTGGTTAAAAGCATTAGCCATTTCGCTTCTCTGCTTCTTCCCCATCTACGGATTGAACAATATGTTGCCGGAATTCATCGAACGGAGTGCCGTCCTTGTTCCTCTACAGTTGATATTAAGTTCATTCAGCAGCCTTAGTTTCATGGTATTACTGGTGACAGGATTACTGTTGACTTTCTACCGTGTGAAAGACCGCAGTTTTTTTATGCGTTTCACATCTTATGGTAAAATGAGTTTAACGAATTATCTCGGGCAATCCATTTTCGGTTCTCTTTTGTTCTATCATTGGGGATTCGAATTGGGACGATATTTAGGAATCACATATAGCTTCCTTTTTGGCATCCTTTTTGTTCTATTACAAATGGTATTCTGTTCGTGGTGGCTCCGACACCATAAACATGGTCCTTTTGAGGGTCTCTGGAAACGTTTGACCTGGATTGGAAAAAATAAATAATTAAATAATGATGAACGAAAAAACGATTAATGAACAATACGCATATATACGTACCTTACTTGAAGAGAAAAGGCTCAAGGAAGCTCTGATGCAGTTGGAATCTCTGCTGTGGCAGTGTCCTGACTGGGATCTACGCACTCGCCTGGAACAATTGCAGACTTCCTACAAATATATGCTGGAATACATGAAACAGGGAGCAAATGACCCTGAACGATGGAATCTGTATCAGAAAATGGTATCAGACACGTGGGGAATTGCCGACCAATCACGTTTGCTCATATTGGATAACGCTTCATCAAGATACTATCATGAAGTACGACGTACTCCCAAATCGCCAGATTTGTCAAACTATGGTCTTAAAACCATATTACACATACTGGAGTCTTTTAATGACGACTTGGCAGTCAGTGGATTACTGTCTGACGAAAAGATGGATGAAGTATTAAAGCGGCATGAGGACACGCTCAAGTTTATGTTTATCAGAACATGGACAAACAGTGCCTGGACTCCCGAAGACGAGGAAGATGCAAAAGCCATGCTTGCCTCGGAATTACTTCCGGGAGACGACTTATGCTTATTTGTCAGTGCCCTCACATTGAGCTTGATGGAATGTTTCGACTTACGAAAAATAATGTGGTTGCTTGATGCTTACGAGCATCCCAACGTCAACGTCAGCCAACGGGCATTGGTTGGTGCGATGATTATTTTCCACATTTACAGAAGCCGACTTACTTTCTATCCGGAACTGATAAAAAGGGTGGATCTCATGGAAGAAATTCCTTCATTCAGAGAAGATGTCGCTCGCATTTACCGCCAAATGCTATTATGTCAGGAAACGGAAAAGATTGACAAAAAAATGAGGGAGGAGATTATTCCCGAAATGCTGAAGAATGTTTCCTCCATGAAAAATATGCGGTTCGGCTTTGAAGAAAGCGATGAAGAGAACAACGACATGAATCCGGATTGGGAAGATGCATTCGAGAAATCCGGACTGGGGGATAAATTGCGTGAAATGAACGAATTGCAGTTGGAGGGTGCAGATGTATATATGAGTACTTTTGCGGCTTTGAAAAACTATCCGTTCTTCCGCGAGGTGCATAACTGGTTTTATCCATTCAGCAAGCAACAGTCTAATGTGCTCAAGGCAATGAAGCAGGCAGGAAATCAGGGAGGCAGTCTACTGGATTTAATTCTTCAATCGGGATTCTTCAGTAACAGTGATAAGTACTCTCTCTTTTTCACGATCCATCAATTGCCACAATCACAACAAGATATGATGTTGAGCCAATTAAACGAACAACAGGTCGCAGAATTGGCGGAGAAATCGAATGTTGAGACGATGAAGAAATTTAATGAACGTCCGGGAACGGTCAGCAACCAGTACCTGCACGATTTGTATCGTTTCTTCAAACTTAGTGTGCGCAAGAGTGAATTCAGAGATATTTTTAAAGAGAAGCTCGATCTTCATCATGTCCCTGCACTCGACAATATATTGCACTGGGAAGATGTATTATTCCCCATTGCCGATTTCTACCTGTCAAAGGAACGTTGGGACGAGGCTATTGAAATTTATGAAGAGTTGGAAACGATTGGCGGATTCGAAGGAGAGAGTGCTGAATATTACCAGAAGTTTGGCTATGCATTGCAGAAAAGAAAGAAATATGCAGAAGCTATCCAGGCTTACCTGAAAGCAGACACGTTGAAACCGGATAATATCTGGAACAATCGCCATCTGGCTATTTGTTATCGGTTGAACAGAAATTACCAGGTAGCAATCACCTATTATAAGAAGGTAGAAGAAGCTGCTCCGGAAGATACCAATGTGACTTTCCATATCGGTAGCTGTCTGGCCGAATTGGGGCAATATGAAGAAGCACTGAATTATTTCTTCAAACTGGATTTCATCGAGAACAACTGTATTAAGGCATGGCGTGGTATCGGATGGTGTTCATTTATCAGCCAGAAACATGAACAGGCGATGAAGTATTATGAAAAAATAATAGAACAAAAGCCTCTGGCTATTGACTATATGAATGCAGGACATGTCGCCTGGGTGATGGGAGATATTCAGAAAGCTTCCGTTTTCTATGGAAAAGCCATTACGGCTAGTGGAAACCGGGAACGATTCCTGGAAATGTTCCATAAAGATGAAGAAGCTCTTCTCACACAAGGAATTCGGGAAGAAGATATTCCTCTGATGTTGGATTTATTATAGTCTTCCACATCTTTCAGTTTGGGATATTCAGTAAATGTTCCTGCTTAAAAATACAGAAAAAGGCTGCCTCATTTTCTATTTTGAGGTAGCCTTTGTGCATTATTGGACTAAGTATATCTTATGTATTTCATGTAATCAATAAGTTTATTACACTGATACTAATATATTCAGATATATTCAAGATACTTACTACAGCTTTTTCAACTCTCCGTACAGTTTCTGTATGGGAAGCCCCATAATATTATAGAAACTACCGGAAATTGATTTAACCCCGATATACCCGATCCACTCCTGAACGCCATAAGCTCCTGCCTTATCCATTGGCTGATAACGATCTACGTAATACAGGATTTCATCTTCCGACAAGACATCAAACAATACTTCGGAGGAAGCGGTAAAGCTTTTTTGCCACTCAGTAGTAGTCAGGCAAACCCCTGTGAAAACCTGATGAGATTTTCCCGAGAGAGCGCGAAGCATTTCAATGGCTCCTTCCCTACCCTCCGGTTTCCCAAGTACTTTCCCATCTAACCAGACTATGGTATCTGCCGTAATCAATAATTCTCCCGGCTTCATCATGGTACGGTAGGCATCCGCCTTTTCACGGGCAATATATTCAGGTATTTCAGCACCTACCAATGTATCCGGGTATGACTCGTCTACATCCGGCAATGTTCTGACTACATAGTCTACTCCTAGTCCCGACATCAGTTCTTTCCGACGGGGAGAATTGGAAGCTAATATAATCTGATATTTATTTAAGTTATCAAGCATGGTTTTATTCGTTATTAAACAACGATTATTTATGATTAAGTTACCAACCGAAGGCGTCTTCCACCATCCATAGACCGTGAGCTTTCAGCACCTGCTCCACTACATCACGTCCGCATCCACGACCACCGTCTGCATAAGAAATATACTTTGCAACGGATTTCACTTCCGGCACGGCATCTTTCGGGCAGCATGGCAGTCCGCACTCACACATCACTTCAATATCCGGCACGTCATCACCCATATATAGAATTTCATCATCGGTCAATCCGTACTTATCACGAAAAGCACGATAATCATGTATCTTCACAGCAGAACCCATGTATAAATCCTTCACTCCCAGTCCCTCAAAACGGATACGTACCGCTTCTGTCCGGCCACCGGTGATGATAGCTATGTGAAGTCCTTTTTTCACAGCCAACTGGATGGCGTACCCATCTTTGATATTCACCGTGCGCATCGGTTCTCCGGAAGGATGCAAAGGTACGGTTGTCGAACTCAATACTCCGTCCACATCAAAAGCTAAAGCTTTGATACGGGATAAATCATAATTGATGGTGCTCATGGATACTTTTGCTCATTAGTTTATATATTTCCTGCAATGCCGGAGAATCTACCAACATGGCAAGATGATTACTCATCACATTCTCATCGTAACGAACAGCGGGTCCGGTCTGTGCATCACGTGGCGCCAATTCGTGGACTTTACGTGCTGTTTCATCTATCAGCGGAAGCATGACATCGAAAGGCAAGTTGTATTTTTCAAGCAAATCAGCTGCTAATGCATACATGTGATTGGTGAAGTTACAGATAAAAACAGCAGCCAAATGAAGGCTCTTACGTTGCTCGGAAGAAGCCTCGTAGACCTTTTCCGAAAGTGTGGCGGCAACAGCCTTCAACAATTCCACGTCTTCCGGCCTTTTCGCTTCAACAAAGAAAGGCACTTCCTGAAATTTAACTTCACGTTGTTTGCTGAATGTCTGCATCGGATAAAATACTCCGTAACGTTCTGCATGCCCTTCCCAAACGCTCATCGGAATGCTTCCTGCCGTATGCACCAACAAAGACGCTTGCTTTCCTTCTGTTATCTGCGGTAACAAATCTACTAAAGCATCATCTTTCAACGATACGATATACAATTTTGCATCTTTGGAGACTGCCTGTAAATCTGTTGTATATTCAGCTTCTACTTTCTCGGCTAAGGTACGGGCAGATTCCATAGTCCGGCTATATACCTGTACAATGCGGAAACCTTTACGATAAAGAGCTTTCGCCAGATTAGTAGCCAAGTTACCTGCACCGATAAACACGATCGGTGTATCTTCTATACTTCTTTTCATTATTCTCTTATCGTTTTGCAAACCAGAATAAAACGATTCCGATGATGAGCAGTGTCAATGGCAACAGATATCCGGATAACGAACCCAATAAGGACATGACCAAACCGATATTCATCACTAACCAAAGCCCAAGCAACACAAAACCAATTGATTTATCGCGTTTGAAAATAAGGAAACAGATCGAGGCGTACAATAGCATATTGTCCTTATTCATCACCCAGGGTAGCCCAATGGAAGAAAAATGAATCAGCTTATCGATCAGAAAAAGTGCTCCGATTACAATAAAGGTAACAGCAGTAGCCAGATAGGTATCTTTACTATTATTCGCTTTAGCAGCTCCCATACTTATTTTCCTCCGAACTTGTTAATATGAATTTTCTCCCATTGAAGATGTTCTTCATTGAAAGGTTTACGTTCCATCCCTTTATGTCCGATAGCAATGACAGAAAGAATCTGAAGTTGCAAGGGAATATCCAAAATTCCATGGACAAATTCATCGGAAGGCATTCCGGTGGCAGTGAAACGTTCGCGAACCTGCACCCAACAACTTCCCAAGCCAAGATCTTCAGCCTGCAACTGTATCATGATAGAAGCAATGGAAGCGTCTTCAATCCAAACATCACTGGCCAACGGATCGGCCATTACCACAATTGCCAAAGCTGCGTCGGCAATGAATGAAGAAGCCTGTTCCTTGCAATGAGACAATTCTTTCAATACCTCTTTATCATCAATCACTACAAACTGCCAACTATTACTACGTTTGGAAGAAGGAGACATCAAAGCAGCTTTCATCAACGTAACGACCTGATCTTGTGTCAATTCTTCATCGGTGAACTTCCGCATACTACGACGGTTCTTTATTAATTCACTGAAATTTTCCATATTATTTCCGGTTTCATTTGATTAATGTATGCAAAGATAATGCAAACCGAGCGTAATAGGAAATAAAAGTTTATACTAAATGAAGAATATATTGTATCTTTGCACAGAGAAATAATTTCATTATGAAAAAGCGAATTACACAAGACGATTACGTTAAAGCGAATCGTAAAGCTAGCCGTGAGGCAGAAATTGAGATGTACGGACACCCTATTTGTCACAAACGAGTGCACCAGTCAAAGAAAGTATATAACCGCAGAAAGATAAAGGCAGCCGACAAAAAGCTGCCTTATTTTTTTGTCTTCAAAATAACGTCACTATCCTCCAGACATAGCGACACTATACAATAAGAATGGCGTCACTATCATGA
The DNA here is from genome assembly GCF_019129155.2 of Bacteroides sp. MSK.18.37. Classification (NCBI taxonomy): domain Bacteria; kingdom Pseudomonadati; phylum Bacteroidota; class Bacteroidia; order Bacteroidales; family Bacteroidaceae; genus Bacteroides; species Bacteroides sp. MSK.18.37. The sequence continues at coordinate 1,047,128 of NZ_JAHOIB020000001.1, forward strand.
TAGGATAGCGTCACTATATTTAGGGGATTAAAAAAGCTGTTTATCTATTTACCTATCTATCTAATTATCTATACAATCCGCGTTAATTCCCCGGTCGTAGAATCAATAATAAATCCGTAGACTGTCACATCTGAAGGGATCAAAGGATGGCGTACAATAAAATCGACTGTTCCTCTCACCGACTTTTCCGTATCTTCGAAACCATCCAGCCACGAATGAAAGTCAACTCCGCAGAAACGCATCATGTCAATATAATCCGGATTGATTCCGCGTGCTTTCATTTTTTCGAGCATTTCTTCACTATGCATATGGCAAGCTCCACAATCAGAATGAGCAATCACCATTATTTCCTCTACCCCCAACTCAAAAATAGCAACAAGCAAACTACGTATCACGCTACCGAAAGGATGGGAAATAACGCCACCTGCATTTTTTATCATTTTCACATCGCCATTCTTAATTCCTAATGCTGCTGGCAGCAAAGCAGTCAGTCGGGTATCCATACAGGAAAGAATAGCTATTTTCTTATCGGGATATTTATTGGTAATATACGATTCGTATCCCTTGTTCTCAACAAATTGCTTGTTGTAAGCTAAAATTTCTTCTAACATAGTTCCGCTTTTTAAAAGTTCTGTTCGATTACACAAAGATATAGAAAAAAGGGACATATCATCACGACATATCCCCTCTTAATTTAAAATTTAATCTATATTGTTATTGTAAAAATCCGTCCAGACCAGACTTAGCTGTTGTACCATATCCATTGTCTCCATATTCTTCAGCATTATCAATCTGTTGAAGGAATGTTTGTGATATAGGACGCCATATATTATAAGATTTAAAACTGGAAGCAGCACGTTTGTTATATTTCGCCAAACGAGTTGAGAATGCTTGATGACGCTGCAACAATGCCCAACGTGAATGTTCTCCACAAAGTTCACGTGCATATTCATCGTAGATATCTTCTTCGGTGACAGTAGTCAGCTTATAAGACGACTCCAAAACTCCGGAACGAGCCGCACGGGCACGAAGCGTGTTCAAATATCCTGCAGCTTTTGTTCCATTACCCAAATGTTGTTCAGCCTCGGCAGCAATCAAATAAACTTCTGCCATACGCATCACAAAAATATCACCATTACGGATTTGCAAGTTACTTCCATAATATACTCCTTCATAACTCCAGATAAACTTATTCAAACATGGGTATGTTGCATATACTTTTGAAGTACGATCATAACTGCCAGGCATATCATTCTGTGTTTTCACGTAATTGCCATTTGCATCAAACAAATCATCTATATTCACACATGCATAAACACGGTCTTTCTTGTCTTCCGCCGACAAAGGTTCTTTGGATAAATAGAGGAAGAAACGATTATCATCCGCAGGCAATGGATAATCTATTACATATACTTTTTTAGGAGTCGTCAATGTTGATATATCTCCTGTAGTTACCCCTTTGGGCCACACAGACGCTGTATACTGATTTCCTCCATGAGACATCGTTTTGCCATCACAATCAACATACGGATAAATTTTTTCACCTACATGAGAAGCATCAATACCATACTTCTGACATAAATCGCTAGTCAAAGTCACTATATTCTTAGTATACGGAATCCATGCCACTTTTTCCATAGAAAATGCCCCGAAAGCAGTCTGGAATGAATTCTCCCAACGTTTATCCCAAGTTGGTTCAAAGCAGTCCAGCAAATATTTAGATGGTGCGCAGTTGCCATTGTTGGTACGTCCATAAAAATAGTTCTGTTTGTCAGATGTAATCTTACTAATATCCGACAGGTTCGTCTGATTCCAGTAAGTATACGTAAACAATTTATTATATCCCGCATTCGAATAATCCCATGCGTCATCATCACCGGCATCACAACCTGCTGCAACAAAAAGCGCTTCTTTATTAGTACGGTTATTGCCATCAGCCCACATATCCGATATATCTTTATAAAGATAACCTCCATAAGTACCTCCGCCAGCTTCTGTATCCGCAATAAAGCTTTCTGCAACATCTGCCGCTCTTTGCCAGTAAGAAACACCATTCTCACTCAACCCCTGGCCGGCTCCTTGTATGTAGGCACGAGCCAAAAGTCCCATAGCCGATTTTTTTGAAACACGGGCACGATTATTACCGTAAGGAGTTGTATTCAGATTATCTGCAGCATATTTCAAATCATCAATGATGTATGAATAAATTTCAGATAACGTATTACGTTTAGGTTCCAACACAATATTATTTCCCGCTTCATTCATACAAAGAGTGATCGGACCAAAATATGTAGTCAATATCAAATGATAAAAACCACGCAAACAACGTGCTTCGGCTGTTAACACACGAATATCATCCGCATTTCCTTCTACACTTTCCGCACGGTTTATAACGGTATTACATATCCCCAAAGCAGTATACGCCTGCATAAATAATTTATCCCATGCCTTATCTTTACTCGGCGTCAGAGATTCATAATAAAAGAGTTCTTTCGAGTTATCATTATTATTTGCCGTCAACCACGTATCCGTACCAACCTCTGCAACAGATAAAAAGTCTGTCACAGTATACAGTTGACTATAAATAGGGTTATAACACTGGGTTTGCATTCCGTACCACCCGTCAAACGTAGCCAACGTTTCTTCGCCGGTAACTTCCATTGGATTATATTCATCCAATGAACATGAATTGATAGTAACCATCGCACACAATGCTAAGGCCACATTATATACTAATTTCTTCATTATTTATCAGTTTAGAGAATTAAAATGAAAGATTAAGACCAAAGACTAACTGTTTTGTCAATGGATAGTTCAAACCACCATTCATTTCCGGATCATAATCCTTCAACAAATGACTTTTTGCAATAACGAATGGATTAGTAATCGTTCCATACACACGGAGCTTGCCCAATCCCAATTTTTTAGCCAATTTATCAGGCATAGTATATCCCAATGTTATATTCTTTATTTTAAAGAATGATCCATCTACATACGACAACGCTGCAAAGCCTGGATAATAGCTCAACTTATCCTTGATAGAAGCATCCATGGCTGGAAAATCGTTCGAAGGATTTGTTTCAGACCATACATTGAAATAAGTAGGATAGTTGTTCAACCCTGTCGGGTCATAATCCGTCAATACAGAATATTTAATCATCTGTCCCCAACGCATATACATATAAATACTTAAATCAAAATCTTTATATGTCAAAGTATTCTGGAAACCCATTGTCCAATCCGGAGAGTTATGTCCCAATACTTGATAATCATCAGCAGACACAGAATATGTATTAGAAGCATCATAACGGATTTCCTGTCCGTCAGCATTCACCTTCGTATAGTAGACACTACCGTCCGTATCCGTATGCCGCACCATATCAGGCACATTAATCTTTATAGATCCCGGCTTCAGTCCAAACACAGCAGCATCAGCTTCTTCACCTTTCTGCCAGATACCATCCAATTTGTAGTGATAAAAAGAGTTGATTGCACTACCTACCGCATACGTATAATCGCCATTGATTACTTTATCATTAGCAGTTCCGGTCAGTTTCGTAATCTCTTCCTTATTATATGCAAAAGTCAGAGCCGATGTCCATTGAAAATTTTTAGTTTCAATGTTGCGGGTATTCAAAGCAAGCTCAAGACCTTTATTTTTAGTTTCACACAAGTTTATATTGGTCAGATATTGCTCTTTAGAACTATAGGAACCGTTCACTACAGGTAATGATTTTTTCCATATCACACCTTCCGTCTTAGTCTTATACATATCCAATGTTACATTGATACGATTATTCAGGAAAGAAGCATCAATACCGATATTGGTGTTCTTTGAACGTTCCCATGTCAGTTCCGGATTAGCTATTATTTTAGTGAGATTATAAATCTGCGTTTTTTCACCACCTAATGTCAACCATCCGGACTCCAGAGAAGAAGAGGAAGAATAAGGATCAATACTGGCCGTACCAGAAATACCGTAACCCACACGAATTTTTAAATTATCCAACCAGTTTCTTGTACTTTCCATAAACTTCTCGTCAGAAATACGCCATCCCAATGAAACAGCCGGGAAATTAGACCATTTATGATCTTTAGCCAAACGTGAAGAACCATCCCGACGAATAGAAGCAGAAAGCAAATACCTACCCAATAAAGAGTAGTTGATACGTCCTACTAATCCGACTCCTTTAGACATGGTATAACTGGATGAATTTTTCTGAACGGCAGCTTTTTCCAATCCTTCCCACAAATATTTATTGTTAGCAATACCTGTTCCTGTCATTTCCGTGTTATCCGTCTGGTTATGATTCCAGGTAGACACACCAGTAAGCGTAAATTCATGTATCTTAGCAATATTAAAGTTGTAAGTTACGATATTTTCCCACTTATAATTATATGATCTGTTTTGAGTAATCTTGGCATTTGTATCTGTCTCTACATTTCCTCCCGCTTTATAAAAGTTGTACGAGCCATCTCCCTGGAAACTATTCGAACGGGAATAAGTCAACGTCCCATTCACGCGTGACTCCCATGTCAATCCTTTAATCGGAGTTATTTTAATATAAGGATTCACATACAGTTTTGTATTCTGGGATTGGTTTCTCCAATTACTTTTATTATTCATCAAAAGATTCAAATAGCCGGCATCCCCTTCAATCGGATAAGGATTAACATTGCCATTCTCGTCATAGATTTCACCATAAGGAATAGCCGTCATACCATCTTGAATCTTTGCAAAAGGCTTATTCTGATGCACATAAGATGCCTGAATACTAATTCCTGTAGTAAACCATTTATTGATTGTGTGATCGATGCGAATATTTGTTGAATACAATTTATAATTATCATCGTTGTATTGTCCGTTTTCATCGGAGAAATTCATAGACATATAGGCCTTTGTATTTTTTGTACCTCCTGAAACCGACAAACTATAATTCTGAACAGTCCCCGTATGCAGCAATTCATCTACCCAGTCAATGTATTTCCCGTTTTGATAAGCTTCATAATAAGCAGGGTTAGTAAACATATTGGCATCATCCACATAAGTACCCGCATTTTTGTGAGCTGTACGCAAGCCCTCCATGTAGGTTTCTCCTTGGCGGACTTCCGGCATTGTAGACCAGCTGTTTATACCAAAAAAAGCATTAAAATTAGCAGTCAATTTTCCTTCTTTTCCGCCTTTGGTAGTAATGATTACAACACCATTGGCACCGGAAGAACCATAAACAGCCGTAGAAGAAGCATCTTTCAACACTTCAATAGATTCAATATCATTCGGATTCAGTGTCGCATAGTCACCCGGCATCCCGTCAATAATAAACATAGGATTACCACTTGCTGTCAATGAACGGTTACCGCGCAATTGCATTTTCACTCCTGAACCCGCTTGACCCGATTCTCTCGTAATATCCAATCCCGCTACTTTACCCTGCAACGCTTCCATCGGGTTTGTGCCCGGATTCATCGTAATGTCTTCCGATTTCACTGAAGCAACCGCCCCTGTTAAATCACGTTTCTTCACTGCACCGTAGCCAATGACCACCACTTCATCCAATGCCTGCGTATCCGAAATCATTTTCACATTGACCGGTCCGTTACCCGTCACAGTCACCGTTTGTTCTTTGTAACCGATATAAGAAATGACCAGTTCTTTTCTTCCCGCCGGAAGATTGATAGAGAAGTTACCGTTAAAATCGGTAATCGTACCTGTACTTGTTCCTTTCACAACGATAGAAACCCCAATCAACGGCTCCCCGCTTTCATCAATGATAGTTCCTTTCACAGTTTTCGTTTGTGTGACAACTTGCACCATAGTATTAGAAACTCCATCTTCTGCATACACAGAATATGACAGAGGGGCAGACAATAAAGACAGCCCTAAAATCATGGAAGCGCGTCTATGATGATTCTTCCATGCTTCAACAAATGCATTACATCTCATTCGTTCTAATTTAAAGTTAATATTAATTCTCGTTGTTTTGCAAAAACTATTCGATTATAATCTTAATTAAAGACGAATCTAATTTTAATACGTACTCACTTTTCATACCATATTTCTCCTATAAAATATATTTTCTCCATTAAATACGCAACTATATATTATACTTTACTTCAAGCAGCTCCAACAAATTCTTTATTTTGTTGTTGAATAAAGAATAAAAAGTGTAAATTTGTACCTAGATGCCACTGAAACTAACAACATATTATCATGGGAAGGATATTCCTGAATTGCCGGGAAAAAATACCTTCCATTCCAAAGAGTTATTTCTGATTTATGAAGCAACTCCTGGGTATACTCCTTTATTAATAGTGGCAACAGAAGACGGCAGACCGGTGGCACGCCTGCTTGCTGCCATCCGCAAAGCAAAGAAGTGGCTCCCTTCTTCTTTAGTGAGACATTGTGTAGTATATAGTGAAGGCGAATTTCTGGACGAGTCTCTTTCGACCAACAAAGAAAAGGCAGAAGAAGTCTTCGGCGATATGCTCGAACATCTCACACAAGAAGCATCGCGCAGCTGTGTCCTGATCGAATTCCGGAACCTGAACAATTCGATGTTCGGTTATCGGGTTTTCCGTACCAACGATTATTTCCCAGTCAACTGGTTGCGGGTACGCAATTCGCTGCACAGTATGGAAAAGACAGAAGACCGGTTCAGTCCGTCGCGTATGCGTCAGATAAAAAAAGGACTCAAGAATGGAGCCAGAGTAGAGGAAGCACATACCGTGGAAGAGATACACGATTTCTCACGGATGCTGCACAAGATTTATTCCTCCCGCATACGCAGATATTTCCCGGCCAACGATTTTTTCCGCCACATGAACAATATGTTAATCAAAGGACAACAGGCAAAAATATTCGTTGTGAAATACAAAGAGAAAATCATTGGCGGTTCTGTCTGTATCTATTCGGGAGACGACGCATACCTTTGGTTTTCGGGAGGAATGAGAAAGACATACGCACTTCAATATCCGGGTGTGCTAGCCGTTTGGAAAGCATTGGAAGACGCACACCAACGGGGATTCCGCCACATGGAATTTATGGATGTAGGACTTCCGTTCCGTAAACACGGTTATCGTGATTTCGTTCTTCGCTTCGGAGGAAAACAAAGCAGTACCCGCCGTTGGTTCCGCGTCAATTGGAGTTGGCTGAACAAACTCTTAGTCAAGTTTTATGTCTAAATGTAATCTCAAGATTACAAAACAATGTTTTATGCTCCTTTCCCACCATTTTTTCTGTTTAATAATCCAATAATTAAATGCAGAAATATTTCTTTATTAGATAAGAAATGTCTTTCTTTGTGCTGTTTTATGCCTTATAAGCACAGATTTAAAACCAAATAAAAAAAGTATAGTTATGAAGATTTCACACATTGAACATCTGGGCATTGCTGTAAAAAGCATCGAAGAAGCCCTTCCTTACTACGAAAATGTATTAGGTCTGAAGTGTTACAACATTGAAACAGTGGAAGATCAGAAAGTAAGAACTGCTTTTTTAAAAGTGGGCGAAACAAAAATTGAACTGTTGGAGCCTACTTGCCCGGAGAGTACTATTGCCAAATTCATTGAAAACAAAGGTGCAGGCGTTCACCACGTCGCATTTGCTGTAGAAGATGGCGTAGCCAATGCGCTGGCAGAGGCAGAAGGCAAAGAAATCCGCCTTATCGACAAAGCTCCCCGCAAAGGTGCTGAAGGTTTGAATATCGCTTTCCTTCACCCGAAATCAACTTTGGGTGTGTTAACAGAACTCTGCGAACATTAATCATAAACTCTAAAACCAACAAGAACTCATGAGTAATCAACTTGAAAAAATTAAAGAGCTTATTGAACGCCGTGCCGTAGCACGTATCGGAGGCGGTGAAAAAGCAATTGCGAAGCAACACGAAAAAGGGAAATACACAGCACGCGAGCGTCTGGCTATGCTGCTTGACGAGGGTAGCTTCGAAGAAATGGACATGTTCGTTGAGCACAGATGCACGAACTTCGGCATGGAGAAAAAACATTACCCGGGAGACGGTGTAGTAACCGGCTGCGGTACGATCGAAGGACGTCTGGTATATGTGTTCGCACAGGACTTCACTGTTTCTGCCGGTTCACTGTCAGAAACGATGTCATTGAAAATTTGTAAAATCATGGATCAAGCTATGAAGATGGGCGCTCCCTGTATCGGTATCAACGACTCGGGTGGTGCACGTATTCAGGAAGGTATCAACGCTTTGGCAGGTTATGCAGAAATCTTCCAACGCAATATCCTTGCTTCCGGTGTTATCCCACAGATTTCAGGTATCTTCGGTCCTTGTGCCGGCGGTGCTGTTTATTCTCCGGCTCTGACCGACTTCACGCTAATGATGGAAGGTACTTCTTATATGTTCCTTACCGGACCAAAAGTTGTGAAGACCGTAACAGGTGAAGACGTTAGCCAGGAAAACCTCGGTGGCGCAAGCGTTCACTCCACTAAATCAGGTGTGACTCATTTCACCGCTAAAACAGAAGAAGAAGGTTTCGAGCTGATTCGTAAACTGTTGAGTTATATTCCTCAAAACAACCTCGAAGAAGCTCCTTATGTAGATTGCACAGACCCAATCGACCGTCTGGAAGATTCTTTGAACGATATTATCCCCGACAGCCCTACTAAACCGTATGACATGTACGAAGTGATCGGCGCTATTGTGGACAACGGTGAATTCCTTGAAATCCAGAAAGATTATGCAAAGAATATCATCATCGGTTTCGCCCGTTTCAACGGACAATCGGTAGGTATCGTTGCTAATCAGCCTAAGTATCTGGCTGGTGTGCTCGACAGCAACGCATCTCGCAAGGGTGCACGTTTCGTGCGTTTCTGCGATGCATTCAATATTCCTATCGTATCGTTAGTAGACGTACCGGGATTCCTTCCGGGAACAGGTCAGGAATACAACGGCGTTATCCTTCATGGTGCTAAGCTATTGTATGCTTACGGTGAAGCTACTGTGCCTAAGGTTACTATCACATTGCGTAAATCTTACGGTGGTTCTCACATCGTAATGAGCTGTAAGCAACTTCGCGGTGACATGAACTACGCATGGCCGACTGCTGAAATCGCAGTAATGGGTGGAGCAGGAGCAGTAGAAGTATTGTACGCACGCGAAGCCAAAGATCAGGAAAATCCCGCTCAATTCCTTGCTGAAAAAGAAGCAGAATACACGAAACTGTTTGCCAATCCTTACAATGCAGCCAAATACGGCTACATCGACGATGTGATTGAACCACGCAACACACGTTTCCGCGTAATCCGTGCTTTGCAGCAGTTGCAGACTAAGAAATTGAGTAATCCGGCTAAGAAGCATGGTAATATTCCGTTGTAATCCTACTTTTCACATTAAAACAAGAACGATTATGAACAAAACCAAAATCGGAATATTCCTTTCTTTGCTGTTGCTGATTGGGCTGACTTCTTGTGGAGAGCAAAAGTCGAACAACAAGCTGGTACTGAACGAAATCCTGATAGACAATCAGAATAATTTTCAAGATGACTACGGATTGCACAGCGCATGGATTGAAATATTCAATAAATCATTCGGTAGCGCCGACCTGGCAGCTTGCTTGTTGAAAGTAAGCAGCCAACCGGGCGATACAGTTACTTACTTTATCCCGAAAGGTGATATACTTACATTAGTGAAGCCACGTCAACATGCACTATTCTGGGCAGATGGCGAACCTAACCGCGGTACTTTCCACACCAGCTTCAAGCTGAATCCGGAAACGGCCAACTGGATCGGTCTGTTTGACTCCGGTAGAAAGCTGCTCGACCAGATTGTAGTGCCCGCAGGTGTTCTTGGTCCCAACCAGTCATACGCTCGTGTCAGCGACGGAGCAGCGGAGTGGGAGGTAAAAGGTGGAAGTGGTGACAAATACGTGACCCCGAGTACGAACAACAAAACTCTTGACAGCAATGCCAAGATGGAAAAATTCGAAGAGCATGATGCTGACGGTGTCGGCATGTCTATCTCTGCCATGAGTGTAGTATTCTGCGGATTGATTCTTCTCTTTATTGCCTTCAAGATTGTAGGAAAAGTAGCTGTAAATTTGAGCAAGCGCAATGCTATGAAATCTAAAGGCATTGACAAGCATGAAGCTAAGGAACTGTCACAGGCTCCGGGCGAAGTTTACGCTGCGATTTCTATGGCATTGCACGAAATGCAGGATGAAGTGCACGACGTAGAAGAAACGGTACTGACCATCACTCGCGTAAAACGCAGTTACTCACCATGGAGTTCGAAGATTTACACTTTGCGTGAAACTCCTCCCAGAAAGTAAGTCACCTTTTAAAAAGTTAAAACGATGAAAGAATATAAATATAAAATCAACGGTAACTCATATAAAGTAACCATCGGAGATATTGAAGATAATATCGCTCATGTAGAAGTGAACGGTACACACTATAAAGTGGAAATGGAGAAACAGCCGAAGCCTGCTGCCAAACCTGTAACAGTACGTCCTATGCCTAATGCTCCTACTGCTCCTACTCAGGTAGTGAAACCGACTGCTCCGTCTACCGGAAAATCAGGAGTGAAATCTCCGCTGCCGGGTGTTATCCTCGACATCAAAGTGAATGTAGGCGATACTGTAAAGAAAGGACAGACCATTATCATATTGGAAGCCATGAAGATGGAAAACAATATCAATGCGGATAAGGACGGTAAGATTACTGCCATCAACGTCAACAAGGGAGACTCTGTTCTTGAAGGTAATGACCTCGTAATTATTGAATAATATGGGAGATTTTATAAACTTTTTAGGAAATAACCTCGCCGACTTCTGGACATACACGGGCTTTGCAAATGCTACTGTAGGGCATGTCGTTATGATTCTTGTGGGTTTGGGGTTCATCTATTTGGCGGTAGCCAAAGAGTTCGAACCGATGCTGCTGATTCCTATCGGCTTCGGTATGCTGATCGGTAATATACCTTTTAATATGGATGCCGGACTGAAAGTCGGTATTTATGAAGAAGGTTCCGTATTGAATATATTGTATCAGGGAGTAACTTCCGGCTGGTATCCGCCGCTCATCTTTTTGGGCATCGGCGCCATGACGGACTTCTCGGCACTTATCTCTAATCCGAAATTGATGTTGATCGGTGCTGCTGCACAATTCGGTATCTTCGGTGCTTACATGATCGCATTGGAAATGGGCTTCGACCCGATGCAAGCCGGCGCTATCGGTATCATTGGTGGAGCAGACGGCCCGACGGCCATCTTCCTTTCCTCCAAGCTAGCACCTAACCTGATGGGAGCCATTGCAGTGTCCGCCTACTCCTATATGGCGTTGGTTCCGGTGATACAGCCGCCTATCATGCGTCTGCTCACCACCAAGAACGAACGTGTCATCCGCATGAAACCGCCGCGTGCCGTTTCTCACACGGAGAAGGTTATTTTCCCGATTATCGGCTTGTTGCTGACCTGCTTCCTGGTTCCTTCCGGTCTACCTTTGTTGGGTATGCTGTTCTTCGGTAACCTGTTGAAAGAAAGTGGTGTAACCCGTCGTCTTGCCAATACAGCTAGCGGTCCGTTGATTGATACTATCACTATCCTGTTGGGTCTGACAGTAGGTGCTTCTACGCAAGCTTCCGAATTCCTGACGCTCGATTCTATCAAGATTTTCGCCCTCGGTGCATTGTCATTCATCATTGCAACTGCATCCGGTGTAATCTTCGTTAAGATATTCAATATCTTCTTGAAGAAGGGCAACAAGATCAATCCATTGATCGGTAATGCAGGGGTTTCTGCTGTCCCCGACTCTGCACGTATCTCACAAGTGATTGGTTTGGAATACGATTCGACCAACTATTTGTTGATGCACGCTATGGGTCCGAACGTTGCCGGAGTGATCGGTTCAGCTGTTGCTGCCGGTATCCTGCTCGGATTCTTGATGTAAGATATAAGGAGGCTGTTTGAACAGTTCTTAAAATAAAAAATAAGACTATCCTAAAAGCCTTGAATTTATAAAAATCACCTTTGCTACATTATAGTAGTAAAGGTGATTTTTCATTATAAGGACTTGCTGTAAAAAAGACTGTAGCTACCATGCCCCATGTATTGTATTGCGCACTGTTGTGTTACCTTCTCTTATCATTCCGTTAATCTATCCAAAATAATCTACGAATAATTCGTAAATATAATATTTTTAGTAACTTGCAGCAGATAAGTCAAACAACTAAAATAAAATATTATGAAACGGATTATCATTCTGTTCTTTCTTTGTTGTACCATTCCTCTAATAGCGCAACACACAGACCCTATTCAAGAAGCTATGGCAAACTACGATTATGAGACGGCTCTTTCTCTTATAGCTCAAAAAAAGACTACCTCTCCCCTGCTATTACAGAAAGGCAAAGCGTTGCGTGGACTAGGACTCACCACAGAGGCACTTGCTACCTATCAAGAAATTATCTGTAATGATACTACAAATACTCGTGCTTTCATTGAAGCGGCCGAATGTTGCCGAGCACTAGCTAAATACAATCAAGCACTAAAATATTATGAACATGCACTTGATCTGAATCCGGAAAACAAATATGTACGTATTCAATATATCAGCTTGCTTCTCTCCCAACAGAAGTTTAGCGAGGCGCTTGGTGAAAGTAGTCTGATGACAGAAAAAGACAGTTCCGCCATTGTCCTGCATCTACAAGCTCAAAGCTTTGAAGGAATGGGCGAACTTCTTCCCGCTGCAGGTTGCTATTACAATATCCAGGCTAAATATCCCGACGATTATCTGGCTGCCAGCAAACTAGGCGCTCTAAATATATCCGGTTCCTATTTCGACGAAGCCATCGAAGCTACAGAAAAATATCGGCAAATTGACAGTACCAACATTTCCGTCAACCGGCAGAACGCTTTAGCATACTGCTTGAAACAAGACTACCCCACTGCCATCCAACGTTATGAATATCTTGTCAGCCAAGGAGACAGTTCTTTTCATACTTGTTATTATTTAGGCATCAGTTACTATGCAGCAGAGAAGTACTACGAAGCTCATGATTTTTTGGAAGTCGCCCGTAAATATGATCCCAACAATATCAATCTCCTTTATTACCTCGGTCGCGCCTGTTCCAAAACTTCCTGGAAAAAAGAGGGCGTAGACTATCTGGAAAAAGCCATTGATCTATCCATTCCCAAAGATAGCAGTATGACTCGACTTTACATCGGGATGACCGACTGTTACAAGATGGCACAAATGTACAAAGAACAGATTGCATCCATCAAAGAACGCTACCAGCGGTATGACAAACAAAACCACAAACTATTGTATGACATGGCCTATATATACTTCTATGACTTGAAAGATAAGAAAAATGCGGAACGCTATTTGGAAGCATTCCTAAAAACACGTCCTAAAGACACTAAAGAAGAAGCGGAGATGAACGAGAGAGGCGAACTTGTTTTAGGAAAATCCAATTATTACAATGCCGCCGCCAAGTGGCTGAAAGATATTCAAAGTAAACAAAAGATAGAAGACTTCTTTCAAAATTCCTCTCCACAACTTCCTCTCCCAAAGAAAGATAAATAGATAAGAACTATAAAGCAACTAAAAGGCTGCTACCGGTTTATCGGTAGCAGCCTTTCTTTTATTTATGGAATAATCCGGAGATTATTACTGTGCCAATTTGTTGTCAGAACCGAGCACATTCAGAATTTTGTGCTTGTACAGTTTTTCCATATTGTCACGAGCCGGGCCAAGATACTTACGTGGGTCGAATTCAGCCGGTTTTTCAGCGAATACCTTACGTATAGCAGCAGTCATAGCCAGACGTGAGTCAGAGTCGATGTTGATTTTGCAAACAGCAGACTTAGCAGCTTTACGCAATTCTTCTTCCGGAATGCCGATAGCAGCTTTCAGTGCACCACCATATTTGTTGATAGTTTCCACTTCTTCTTCCGGAACTGAAGATGATCCGTGAAGAACGATAGGGAATCCCGGAAGTTTTTCCATTACAGCGTCCAATACTTCGAAAGCCAATGGAGGAGGAACCATACGGCCAGTCTTCGGGTCGATGTGGCATTGTTCCGGAGTAAACTTGTAAGCACCGTGAGAAGTACCGATTGAGATAGCCAAAGAGTCGCAACCAGTGCGAGTAGCGAAGTCGATTACTTCTTCAGGGTCAGTATATGTGTGGTGGTCAGCAGAAACTTCATCTTCTACACCAGCCAATACGCCAAGTTCACCTTCTACAGTTACGTCGAACTGGTGAGCGTATTCAACAACTTTCTTAGTCAATGCTACGTTTTCTTCGTAAGGAAGATGAGAACCGTCAATCATCACTGAAGAGAAACCTGAATCGATACAAGATTTGCAAGTTTCGAATGTATCTCCGTGGTCAAGATGAAGAACGATTTCCGGATGTGCGCAGCCTAATTCTTTAGCATATTCTACAGCACCCTGTGCCATGTAACGCAACAAAGTAGCGTTAGCATACTGACGAGCACCTTTAGAAACCTGAAGAATCACAGGAGATTTAGTTTCAACAGCAGCCTTGATGATAGCCTGCATTTGTTCCATATTGTTGAAGTTGAATGCTGGGATAGCATATCCACCTTTGATAGCCTTAGCAAACATTTCTCTTGTGTTTACCAATCCTAAATCTTTGTAATTTACCATTTTGTTTAAAGTTTATTGTTAGTGAATAAAAATTCTACGCAAAAGTAAGCATTATCCATCGAATAACGAACATCGGAAAGAAAAATATAGTAGAAAAAGGTTTAAATCAGACACCATTTTTCTGCAGGAATATGAGTGTGACATTAGATTGTAATGTCTACCTTGCAAATAAACGGATAAAAGACAGTAACGCGTATTGCTTGTATCCACGCAGTCATTTATATATGAATTAAGAGAAAAATCCTGTTATATGCAGGATATATAGGTAGTCTGTGCCTTATATAGTTGTATAAACCAATGATGATGACATACTTATTTTATAAAACAGATTACCTTTATCGAAGTTTTTTCCATAAAACCTTTTTCTATTTCACAGAAAAGCATTATCTTTGCGCTCTGAAAATGACCATTACACTATTTCTTACCAAAATAGTAACAGAATATAAATTAAAAAAACAGATACTGAAATGAAAAAAGGCCTTCATCCAGAATCATACCGTCCGGTAGTATTTAAAGATATGTCAAATGGTGACATGTTTTTGTCTAGATCAACTGTAGCAACTAAAGAAACCATCGAATTCGAAGGTGAAACTTATCCGTTGCTGAAGATTGAAATCTCAAACACTTCTCACCCGTTCTATACAGGTAAATCTACATTGGTAGATACTGCAGGTCGTGTTGATAAGTTCATGAGCCGTTACGGTGACCGTAAGAAGAAATAATTCGATCTTTCGTGAAAGATGAAAAAAGAGGAGATTCTCGCAGAGAATTTCCTCTTTTTCGTTTTCTATATTCCTTAACATCAAGCATCATCCAACAAGAAATCGGCTATATGACGATGCCTGACACCCTCCACATTATCCTGCCACAAGCTGTCCATGCTAACTACATATTTAGGATAATGGTCGTTAATGGCGAGCAAAGGAGCAAACTCCCTCTCAACAGTGGCCTGTGAAGCTAACTGATATGTTACTTGCACATAAATCTTTTCTTCCCGACGGATGGCTACAAAATCCACTTCTTTATCATCCTGTTTGCCTACATACACTTCATAACCCCTTCTTTTCAACTCCAGACAGACCAGATTCTCCAACATACCTGCAATCAACCGGTCACGATAGCCCATCACGGAATAAATCAAAGAAAGGTCACTTACAAAATACTTCTCATTCGTCTGCAGAATTTCCTTTCCTTTAATATCATATCGGGGAATACGTTGAATGATAAAAGCACTTTCCAATGCATTCAGATAATTATAGATGGTATTCATATCCACCCTCCGTTGCTGACTTTTGAAGTAATCAGCTATATTTTTAGCATTCAGCTTATTGCCTATATTATCGAAAACAAACTTCACTACCCGTTCGAGCAGTTCCACATTCCGGATATTGTGACGCTGCACCGTGTCACGAAGAATGACAGAAGAATAGATGTCGTAGACAATTTTATAGATAGCCTCATATCCATAATCGGCAGTATGTATGGCCGGAAATCCTCCCATACGGAGATATTTCTGAAATTCCTCCTTCCGGTTGAGTGTCGGATCATTGGCCTGCAAGTCATGGAAAGTCAGATATTCTCTAAAAGACAAGGTCATGACATGGAAAGCGACATACCGTCCCGTTAAATAAGTTGCCAGTTCGGACGATAACATACGTGAGTTGGAGCCGGTCACATAAATATCCGTATCCAAATCTACCAGAAGTGAGTTGACCACTTTTTCCCAACCGTCCACTTCCTGAATTTCATCCAAGAGAATATAATATTTACCCGCATCTCCTGCCTGCCCCCGAATATAAGCATACAAAGCCTTCGCCTCTTTCAGATCTATCCACTGAAAACTTTCAAAATTCAGATAGATGATACGTTCTTCACGAACTCCCCTCCTCAACAGTTCGTCACGAATCAGACGCAGCACTACCGACTTTCCACTGCGACGAATACCCGTTATCACTTTTACAAACGGCTTATCTATAAAAGGAACAATTTGTTCCATATACTGTTCACGATTAATCATATTCAAAAGTTTTTAGGGTTATAAGCACAAAGATATACTATTTTCGGAAAGTTTTTAGGGTTATAACCCTAAATAAATCCATAAATTCAGATTCTTTTAGGGTTATAAGCCGAAAAATAAATAAAAGAAATATGACTAAATCCGATTTATTACCAAATAAAGAAAGTACCTTTACCCGACTAATTAATAAAAAATGGAAATAACCGATTTAAAACAAATGACAAAGGAAGAAGTTTTTAATTTCATCAGACAACGCCTTTCTTTCAGTAAAGAACTGCAAGAACAATTCAGGCATGTGAATAAAGACGATCTCGCAAAAGAACATCGCAGATTCGAAATGTCCGGAAATGAATCAAAGACAGGCCAATGCACGATTTTCAACACAGCGATTCTGAACGAGTTTGCCGATCTTGGCATCTATGATTATACTTCTTATCTTTTTCTCGACTTCCACAATGGCACTCCAACCGTTTATCTCAAATACTTCTCCGAAAATGAAAATTTAGAATATTCATTTACCGGATATACCACAACGGAAATCATCTTTGCAATTCTTGAACTGACTATCTTCTCCGGAAAGCCCAAAAGAAATCGCAGCTAAAAAAAGAATTGCACGGAAAGACAATACGAGGTCAAAAGACTTTTATGGCTTTCATTTAGGCAGGGATTACACGGGTTTCACGGTTCCATTAGACTAAAACCGCGAAATCCGTGTAATCCGTACCTAAATAATATCAATCTAATAGATGGTTTTACTTTTGGCTCCCTCCTTTTTATCATCACATTATATTTGCCACCCGTATAGCATATTTACCATCTTTATACCATACTCTCTATTCTCATACCATATTTCCTGCATTTATTTCCTCTTTTCCATCCTATTCCGAAAAAAACATATATCTTTGTCACACGCTTTCTGCCCATCAGCGTGATGAAACAGGCAAAAGCGTTTTTTTATTCCTTAATGGAGTAAATAACGTATTGTCTCTCAAACTTAAAAATTAGCAGTTTTTTCACACCGAGAGATGATACAACAGATACTCCACGTAGATAGTCGTATATCAACATATCGATTAGAGATTTGTTATATATAAACGTTTGGCGTGGGTGTCTGTTGTTTATCATTATCTGGTGAAGGGTGTTGCTAAGCCTTAAGTTTAGATAATGGTACAACAGCACTCACGCTTTTATTGTATCCGGTCGGTTTCAACAATCCTTATACCCCAACCAATTCCCCAGCCGACCGAAATCATAAAAATCGTGGGTGTTCGTTGCACCTCTCCGGACAATACGTTATTTACTCTTTTTTTTATAACACATTAAAACAAAAGCAATATGCCAAAATGGATTAGTGTAGAAAAAGCAGTGATTAAGTATCACATCGAAAAAGAAGCAATCCTGCTTTGGGTGGAAATGGGACAATTCCCTATGTTATACATAGACAATGTTCCGAACGTTGACGAAGAATGTATTCTGGAACTCTTTCGCCGAAGTAAAGCCGGCATTACAGCAGAATATATTGATACGCTGGAACAACTGTGCATAGACAAAACAATGGTCTGCGAGAAATACGCCCACATTATTCAATTGAAAGAAAAGGAAATTCAGCTGCAGAAGGAAATAAAGACGTTGATAAACGAAATACAGGCAGCAATGAAGAGACAAAATGAACGGATCCGGGATTTGAAAAAAGCGATTGGAGAGAATAACAACGTTATACGTAGTGACAGTTGGATAAAAAGGCTGCGCAAAAGGTTTCAATGGTGAAAGAGGGCCGTCCTTTGCCCTTTGCAGCCTATTCCCATTCCCTCCACAGCTTTCTTTAAACTCCTCCATAAGCTCTTTAAAGCCTATATTCAAACAATGAAAAATACAAAATATTTTATTCCATTTATTTAACTAATCATCCATTATATAAGTAATTTTATCCTTTGTAAAGTCAAGTAAATTCACTACATTTATACCACTAACAAGAACTGAAATGTGAGCATTTCAGCACAAAGAAATCTGTATGAAAAAAACGATGAAGAATGACAGTTGCCTGACGGTTTCCCGTCGGGCAGCTATTATCCGCCAAGATGCGGAAGAGAATTACGGCACACTGTTGACACTGGGAGAATCTATGCGCCGTGCATACCAAGTAGAAGAACTGATAGACCGGATGAGATGGGACAACGCCGATTTCTGCCTGCAACGAACAGACGGAACCTGCCTTTCCATTACAGGGACACTGACAGAATATGAACACTATTTCGGCCGCCCCTACTACGAAAACCCCTCCAACAGGTTTCTCCCATACTATGACGTGCATTGTAGAAAATGGCTTACGTGTCGAGTGGCAGGGATTGTATTCGGCTCTTCTGTGAAAAAAAATTAATTTCATGGATTAAATAAGGAAAGTTGTAGGACATATACGAAATAAAGTAGTTACTTTGCAACCGCAAGTAAGAGAAAAAATCATGTCAATGCTGCTTCCTTGTTTTTTGACAGAGGCAGTTATCTGTTTTTCCAGCATTGCTTTTTCAGAACTTCGGAATTAAATCTCCCCTGCTCCGAAAATTCCCTATATTACAGATTACATACACGAAGAGAATACTCCGATTCCATCATGAAGAATGAGTACGATATTTGCTACTTTCCAAAGAAGTGGCCGGATTCTTCGTATCTGTATTTTCAGAAAAATAGAATTTAAAACAGAAACTAATATATTTTATTATGACAACATCTAATTCAGCAAATACCAAACAATCGAACAACGCATCACAAAAGAGAAAACCGATTCATAACGGTTACTTCAATCATCCCACTTCTTCTTCCAGCAATATACCCATGAGTATTTTGATACGGGAACAAGGACTGGAAATATACGGACTATACTGGGTGATGCTCGAAGAAGCTCATGCACAGCTTAAATGCTGCGTCAATATCCAGACAATGGAAATCATCGCCAATATATTCCATGCCCAACCCGAACATCTTGAGCTCCTCTACCACCATTATTTCCGGCGTCCCGGCAAAGGATACAACTCGCATATACTCTATGCCGACTTTTGCGAAGAATCTGCCATCAGAAGTTATTTCCCGCACCCCCTACTGGCATACACCGACAACGAACTGCTGCGGATGATTATGCAAGACGGACTAAAAGCCTACGGACTATATTGGCTTGTGATGGAAAAGCTCTATCAACAGCCACAACATTTTCTGGCACCGCAAACTGCTTCCTTCATCCAGAACCTTTATGATGTGAGCGACGAACTGATGGAAAGTGTATTATACAATTACGGACTCTTTTATCTGGATGAGAAAATGAACCTCCATTCTAAAGCAATAGACGATTATAGGGAAGCACTTGACAACATGGAAGATGAAAAAAAGCGCAACACGAAACCGCACGTCAATAACTCTCTGAAAGCCAACGGAAATGCAGAGGATTTTAACACTCGGGAAATGAAAAAAACGTCAAATATACAGAAAAATCCATCCCCCATTATAAATAAAGAAATAAACAAAAAAAATTCTTCTTCTGAAGAAAACGGAAAAGAAAAAGAAGAAGAAAATGGTTTGAAGGTGACGGACTTGAACGCTGTGACACCCGATATGCGCCCCAACGCATGGGAAGAAAATCTACAGGAGGCAATGAACGACACATCCTGGTATGAAGTCGTAGCCATTCAGTCGGGCATCCCCCGGCTGATGATGGAAGAAAAAGAATGGTTCTTCAACTATTTACGGGAGCAAATCATCTTACGGGGGAATGAAAGCTCGATGAACAGCCTGCACGAAATAAAAAACTATTTCGCCAATCTCACCCGGCAGGGAAGCCATGTGTCATCCACAACGCAGGTGGCACTGAAGAGGTTTCTCAAAAACCGGCAAGAGCAACAGCAATGTTCGCCCTACGAAACCATCACCAACGGAATACGTACCTACGACGGGCATCCCATCCCCGCTTATGCCAAGCCGCGACCTTCGGCGGCACATATCTGGAATCCGGTGACGAACGAATGGACACGATAGCATATTATCTCTCAATCATTTACTAAATATGGATAGATTCAAAGAACTGGGTATTGATACCCACGGTCGCACAAGCGGCAAAATGAAAACAAAATGTCCCTGGTGTCATGCCCAACGGACGGATAAGCGTGATAAATCACTAAGTGTCAACCTCGATACCAAACTGTATTTGTGCCACTACTGCGGCGCACACGGTTCGGCAGCCATATATGCCGGAAAAGGCAGAAAGCTGGGTGATCCGTTGGTCAAATTTCCAACGGCAACAGGTAGCAACTCCAGTTGTCCGCCCACTGAAAAGCCGCACGGCGACCCAGAGCAAGGGGCACTCACACAGAAGCAAATTGAATGGTGTCGTGACGTCCGCCACATTCCGCCGGAAGTATTGGTGGAAGCTGGCGTGGCTTTCGCCTCCATCTCGATGCCTATATCCGGAAAGGAGAAAGGCTGGGAAAAGAGGGACTGTCTCTGCTTCAACTTTTTCGAAAACGGGGAATTGGTGAACACGAAGTTCCGCGACTCACAAAAGCATTTCAAATTACTGCAAGGAGCGCGCACCATCCCTTACAACATCGACGCCATCCGCGACACGCCGGAGTGCATCCTCGTGGAAGGGGAATTTGATGCCCTCTCCTACATGGCTGTCGGCCGGACGGATGTCATTTCCGTGCCGAACGGTGCCAACAGTCAACTGGACTGGCTGGACGAATTGTCGGAATCTCATTTCGAGCAGAAACAAGTGATTTATCTGTCGGTGGACACCGACCGCAAGGGACGGGAACTGTGCCGGGAACTCTCCCGACGGCTGGGGGTAGACCGCTGCCGTATCGTCACCTACGGCGAAGCATACAAGGACGCCAACGAACTGCTCGTGGCGGAAGGCCCGGACGCACTACTGAAGGCACTGGAGGACGCGCCCATCCCCCGCCTGGAAGGTACGTTTACGGCAGAAGACTTACGGGAGGGGTTGCACCAACTGTTTGAAGAGGGGTATACTTCGGGCGTGGAATTGGGAATACCGAATCTGGACGAAATCATGAGGCTGGAAACGGGGCGGGTGCTCACCGTCACCGGTATTCCCGGACATGGCAAATCGGACTTTGTGGATGAGATAGTGCTCCGGCTCTGCACCCGCCAAGATTGGCGAGCGGGATATTTCAGTCCGGAGAACACGCCAATCGAGTATCATCATGCCAAACTGGCGGAGAAACTGCTGGGACACCGTTTCCGCAAAGATTTCTCTACGGAGGAGGAATTCGCCCGCGTAGTGGATTATCTTTCGCAACGCGTCTGGCACATTCTCCCGGACGGGGATTTCACACTGGGCAACGTCTTGTCGAAGGCACGCGAACTGGTACACCGTCACGGCATCCGTGTGTTTGTCATCGACCCGTACAATTACATCAACCATCAGATCCCGGCAGGCATGACGGAGACAGGGTATATCGGTTCATTCATGAATAGTCTGGCACGTTTTGCCCGGCTCAACTCCTGCCTCGTCATTCTGGTGGCGCATCCGAGAAAGATGAACAAGCAATACGGCACGCAGAAAACGGAAGTTCCCACCATGTATGACATCAACGGCTCGGCCAACTTTTTCAACATGACGGACTACGGAATAGTGGTAGACCGTCAGGATGAAATGGGGATCGTGTATATACATGTCGAGAAAACCCGTTTCCGTAATTTCGGAACAAAGGGAAACGCAGCGTTCTGCTACGATGTGACCAACGGAAGATATTCCCCTTGTACGCCGCCACCCGAACCGGGCATGCAGGTGCAACCGTGGAAGGGAGCCAAAGACTTATTCTCGTCAGAGGGATGGATTTAGGGATTAAGGCTCTCCCAAATACTTCTCAATCAGCTCTACCTGCAACGGTGTGAGCCAATGTATCCAAAACGCCCAGCCGGTAGCTTCGAGAGCCTCCAGCAGCTCCCGGTTTCGGCGGATGCATTTATTTAAATGTCTTCTTGCCACATCGGCACTTGCATACGGCATATAGAGTAATGCCAATTCCGTTTTCTTCATAGATTTTCTTCTTTTAATTTATTATTTACGTCATGTAAAGATACTGTTTTTTGCGTAGAAATGCAAGCAAATACACAGATATTCAAGCGTTTGCCTTCACTTACCGGCAGATACCGTTTCATGTTTCCTCCCCTGCCGGTTGGGGTATCTTTGCTACTGTAAAAGAGACAGAAAACGTTCGTTTACTGACTCAATAAAATCTTATTTATTCACTTAAAAAGGAGGAAATCAGTATGTTGATTTACAAAGCGGTTCAGTCCAATATCGCATCGAAGGACAAAAAGAAGAAATGGCATCCCTGCCTGATTAAAATGGGAAACGTAGTGGATACGCAAATGATTGGCGAAACGATTGCCGAACGGTCATCACTGACGGCCGGTGACGTGCACAACGTGATCCGAAACCTGATGGCAGTGATGCGCGAGCAGTTGCTCAACAGCAGGACAGTGAAACTCGAAGGATTGGGAACATTTACCATGGTGTGCCAGTCACGCTGCAAGGGGGTAGATGCGGAAGCCGATGTTAGTCCGGCACAAATCACGGGATTGCGTTGCCAGTTTACCCCGGAATATACGCGGGATGCCGGTGGAAATATCACCCGTGCGCTGATTCAGGGAGCGTCATATATCCACGTCAACCAGTTGACGAAAGCACTGGGAGCGGGAGGCGGTGGCAACACCGGAGGTTCGGGTGATGACAAACCGGGTGGCGGTGGTCAGGAAGCGCCCGATCCGGCAGCGTGATAGAATAGGTGATAGAGGATAGTGTGGTATGGAAAGGAGGTGTTGAATTATGAAGAAATCCATTTGGAATACGATTTTAAAAGTCGTCATTGCGGTTGCTACTGCTATTGCAGGCGTCATTGGAGGTCAGAACCTGATGATGTAAAATGAAACAAAAGAGTTGGACGGGAATTTTACCTTAGAAACGGTAAAGTTCCCGTTTTTTTTGTGTTCCATATAAAGGTTAAGAGGCAGGATATGAAAAGACAGGAATATTGAACATAAATAAACAGGAGTTGTTTTAGTATATTATTCGCTATTTATCAACGCAAAACCTCTAAACATCAACGTGGTATATGAAAAAGGAATTTGGATTCGTCCTGGCGGCTGCAATCTTGCTGGCTGGCTGCGGACAGAAAAAAGAAACGACAACGACAACTGCACGTCCCGTAAAGACTACGATTGTCGAGTCAAGATCGATTATCAGAAAAGATTTCTCGGGAATCGTGGAAGCGGTGGAATATGTGAAGCTGGCTTTCCGGGTCAACGGACAAATCATCCAGCTTCCTGTCATCGAAGGACAGAAAGTGAAAAAAGGACAACTCATCGCAGCTATCGACCCCAGAGACATTGCGTTGCAATATGCCGCTACGAAATCGGCATACGAAACGGCTTCGGCACAAGTGGAACGTAACAAACGGCTCCTCTCCCGGCAAGCGATCTCCGTACAGGAATATGAAATCAGCCTCGCCAACTTCCAGAAGGCGAAGTCTGAATACGAACTGTCTGCCAACAATATGCGCGACACCAAGCTGACAGCTCCTTTCGACGGTTCTATCGAAAAACGACTGGTGGAAAACTATCAGCGTGTCAACTCCGGTGAGGGTATCGTGCAGCTTGTCAATACACACAATCTGCGTATCAAATTCACCATTCCGGATGCGTATCTTTATTTGTTACGCGCCAAAGACCCGCGTTTCCTCGTAGAGTTCGACACATTTAAAGGACACGTGTTTCAAGCGAAACTGGAAGAATATCTTGATATTTCTACGGATGGCACAGGAATTCCGGTCAGCATCACGATTGACGATCCGTCATTCGACCGCGATCTGTATGCTGTGAAACCCGGTTTCACGTGCAGCATCCGTTTCACGGCAGATGTAGGTCCGTTGGTGCAGGATAGCTGGACGATCGTACCGCTTAGTGCCGTATTCGGCGAAAGCGAAGGGAATAAAATGTATGTCTGGGTGGTAGAAGACAACAAAGTCCACAAACGGGAAGTGACCGTCAACGCCCCGACCGGAGAAGCACAGGCGCTCATCTCGGAAGGTTTGAAACCCGGTGAAAAAATCGTCATAGCAGGCGTATACCAACTAGTAGAAGGAGAATCTATCACAACTGTTGACAGGTGATAGTTGGTAAATGATTATGTAATCATTTATCCGCTGTCATTCATCAATTATCAACGATCATTTATTATGAGTTTAGCCAAATATTCATTAGATAATACGAAAATCATCTATTTCTTTCTTGCTGTATTGCTGATTGGGGGAATCACTTCCTTCGGCAAGCTGGGTAAGAAAGAGGATGCTCCTTTCGTCATAAAGTCGGCGGTTATTATGACCCGCTATCCGGGTGCCGAACCGGCAGAAGTGGAGCGGTTGATTACCGAGCCTATCTCTCGTGAAATTCAAAGTATGAGCGGTGTGTACAAGATAAAATCAGAATCGATGTACGGGCTCTCAAAAATCACATTCGAGTTGCAACCTTCCTTGTCGGCAAGCTCCATTCCGCAGAAGTGGGATGAGTTGCGACGGAAGGTGCTTAATATACAGCCACAGTTGCCGAGCGGTGCTTCCGCACCGACGGTTTCCGATGATTTCGGCGACGTGTTCGGTATCTATTACGGTCTGACGGCGGACGACGGTTACACATACGAAGAGATGCGCAACTGGGCGGAACGGATCAAGACGCAGGTAGTGACGGCGGACGGGGTGATGAAAGTCGCCCTGTTCGGGACGCAGACGGAGGTGGTCAATATTTTTATTTCCACCAATAAGCTCGTAGGTATGGGCATCGACCCGAAACAGCTTGCCAGTCTGTTGCAATCGCAGAACCAGATTATCAATACCGGAGAAATCCGTGCCGGCGAGCAACAGCTCCGGGTGACTGCCAACGGTATGTATACCACCGTAGACGATATCCGCAACCAGGTGATTACCACCAAAGCCGGACAAGTGAAACTGGGCGATATCGCCGTCATCGAAAAAGGGTACATGAACCCTCCATCCAACATCATGCACGTGAACGGCAAACGTGCCATCGGCATCGGCGTCTCCACCGACCCGCAACGGGACGTGGTGCAGACGGGCAAGAACGTGAAAGCCAAACTGGACGAATTGTTGCCACTGATGCCTGTGGGACTGGAACTGCAAAGCCTGTATCTGGAGAACGAAATTGCCAACGAAGCCAACAACGGATTTATCATCAATCTGATCGAATCGATTCTGATTGTAATTGTGATTATCATGTTGGTGATGGGTTTGCGCGCAGGTGTGCTGATCGGCTCGTCACTGATTTTCTCTATTGGCGGCACATTACTTATCATGTCTTTCTTCGGTGTCGGACTGAACCGTACATCATTGGCGGGATTTATCATCGCCATGGGGATGCTGGTGGATAACGCCATCGTGGTAACGGACAACGCACAGATTGCCATCGCCCGCGGAGTAGACCGGCGGAAAGCGCTGATAGACGGCGCAACCGGTCCGCAATGGGGATTGCTTGGGGCTACGTTCATCGCTATCTGTTCGTTCCTCCCACTCTACCTTGCTCCTTCTGCCGTGGCGGAAATCGTGAAACCGCTTTTTGTGGTGCTTGCCATCTCGCTGGGATTGAGCTGGGTGCTCGCGCTGACGCAGACCACTGTTTTCGGTAATTTCATCCTGAAAGCGAAAGCAAAGGACGGCACGAAAGACCCGTATGACAAACCGTTCTATCACAAATTCGCCTCCATCCTCCGCACGCTGATTCGCAGGAAAACATTGACACTGGGTTCGATGGTAGTGCTCTTTGTTGCTTCGCTGGTTATCATGGGAATGATGCCGCAAAACTTCTTCCCTTCTCTCGATAAGCCTTATTTCCGGGCGGACGTGTTTTATCCCGACGGGTATAGCATCAATGACGTAGTGAAAGAGATGAAATCCGTGGAAGAGCATCTGGCAAAGCAGCCGGAAGTGAAGAAAGTGTCGATCACCTTCGGTAGCACGCCGTTAAGGTATTACCTGGCTTCTACTTCGGTGGGGCCGAAACCGAATTTTGCCAATGTATTAGTTGAATTGACGGACAGTAAATATACGAAAGAGTATGAAGAAGATTTCGACGCGTACATGAAGGCGAATTATCCGAATGCGATTACCCGTACCAGTCTGTTCAAACTGTCGCCTGCGGTGGATGCCGCTATCGAAATCGGATTTATCGGTCCGAATGTGGACACGCTTGTGGCGCTCACCAACCAGGCTTTGGAGATTATGCACCGGAATCCGGATTTAATCAATGTGCGCAATTCGTGGGGAAATAAAGTTCCTGTATGGAAGCCTGTATATAGTCCCGAACGGGCGCAACCGTTAGGGGTATCGCGTCAGGGAATGGCACAAAGTATCCAGATCGGAACCACAGGTATGACGCTTGGAGAGTACCGGCAGGGCGATCAGGTGCTTCCTATCTTATTGAAGGATAACACGGTGGATTCGTTCCGCATCAACGACCTGCGCACGTTGCCCGTGTTCGGCACGGGGAATGAAACGACCAGTCTGGAACAGGTGGTATCGGAATTTGATTTCCAATATCGTTTCTCGAATGTGAAGGATTACAACCGGCAAATGGTGATGATGGCGCAATGCGATCCGCGTCGCGGAGTGAATGCGATTGCTGCTTTCAATGAGGTTTGGCCGCTGGTGCAGAAAGAGATTAAAGTGCCGGAGGGGTATACGATGAAGTATTTCGGGGAACAGGAAAGTCAGGTGGAGTCTAACGAGGCGTTGGCCAAGAATTTACCGTTGACGTTCTTCCTGATGTTCGTCACGCTGTTGTTCCTGTTCAGGACGTATCGTAAGCCGACAGTGATCTTGTTAATGTTACCGCTTATTTTTATCGGTATCGTTTTGGGATTGGTGTTGCTAGGCAAGTCGTTCGACTTCTTCTCCATCCTTGGTTTGCTCGGACTGATTGGGATGAATATCAAAAATGCGATTGTACTGGTGGAACAGATTGATCTGGAGGCTAAAACGGGCAAAAAGCCGTTGGATGCTGTTGTCAGTGCTACAACGAGTCGTATTGTCCCCGTAGCAATGGCGTCCGGCACTACCATTCTGGGTATGTTGCCATTGTTGTTCGACGCGATGTTCGGCGGCATGGCGGCTACGATTATGGGAGGTTTGTTAGTGGCTTCGGCACTGACATTGTTTGTTCTTCCGGTAGCTTATTGCGCCATTCAGAGAATCAAAGGCTAATTGCCTTCTCTTATATGAAACTTGAATTTATTGTTTAGATTGAATAAAATGAAAACTCAACTTATAACTCTGTCTCTGCTGCTCCTCGGCCTCACAGCCGGGGCACAGCAGCCTTATCTTAGCCGGGAAGCTTACCGGGATAAAGTGGAAGCTTACAGTCAAATTCTGAAGCAACAGAAACTAAAGACGATGGCAAGTACGGAAGCACGGAAGATTGCTCACACGGGATTCTTGCCAAAAATTGATGTCAATGCGGACGGGACTCTCAACATGAGCGACCTTAATGCCTGGAACGAACCGGTAGGCGAATACCGCAACCACACCTATCAAGGTGTATTTATCGTCTCGCA
Source organism: Bacteroides sp. MSK.18.37 (assembly GCF_019129155.2). Lineage (NCBI taxonomy): Bacteria > Pseudomonadati > Bacteroidota > Bacteroidia > Bacteroidales > Bacteroidaceae > Bacteroides > Bacteroides sp. MSK.18.37. The sequence goes on from NZ_JAHOIB020000001.1 coordinate 1,075,412, forward strand.
ACCGTTGTACACGGGCGGGGCACTCAACGCCCAGCACAAGATTGCCAAAGCGGACGAAAAGCTGAATCAACTAAATGAGGAGCTCACCATCGACCAGATTCATTATCAGAGCGATGCAGTTTATTGGAATGCTTCTGCTTCACAGGCTATGTTGCAGGCGGCGGACAAGTATCAAAGTATTGTGAAGCAACAGTATGACATCATTCAGGATCGTTTTAACGACGGGATGATTAGTCGCACGGACTTATTAATGATTTCCACCCGGTTGAAAGAAGCGGAATTGCAATATATCAAGGCGCGTCAGAATTATACCCTGGCGCTGCAAAAGCTGAATATCCTGATGGGAGAAGAGCCGAACAATCCCGTAGACAGTCTGTACACGATTGACACGGTTTCCGCTCCGGTGCAGATCCTTTCTCTGGAGAATGTACTGCAACGTCGCGCGGATTACGAAAGTACGGAGGTGAATATCATGAAAAGTCAGGCGCAACGCAAAGCGGCTCTTAGCCAGTTCAACCCGCAATTGAATATGTATTTCAGCGGTGGATGGGCTACAGCTACACCTAACCTCGGTTATGATGTTTCTTTCAATCCCATCGTCGGCATTAACCTGAATATACCGATCTTCCGTTGGGGAGCCCGGTTTAAAACAAACCGTCAGCAGAAAGCGTATATCGGCATACAAAAACTGCAACAAAGTTATGTGACGGATAATATCAACGAGGAACTTTCTGCCGCCCTAACCAAACTGACGGAAACGGAATATCAAGTGAAAACCGCCAAAGAGACTATGAGTCTGGCTAATGAAAATCTTGATTTGGTTTCTTTCTCGTATAATGAGGGAAAGGCAAATATGGTGGATGTACTCTCCGCACAATTGTCATGGACGCAGGCGCACACCAATCTGATTAATGCATATCTGTCGGAAAAGATGGCGGTAGCGGAATACAGAAAGGTTATCAGTGAATAAATTTAGAAACAAAAGAAACTTGTTCACAAAGTCTTAGTCTTATAAAAGAAATCGTCCTGTTATCACGTAACCGTGAAACAGGACGATTTCTTTTTATATCATAAGGATTACAAAATACCGTTTTGCTTCAGGATATCTTCTATTTCCTTATCTGTCAAACTTTCACATTCGGACTTGTCATAGATAGTAAGCAACTTTATTTCCGAATCTATTTCTGTCCAGATTATCGTATAGGTTATCACCCGTGCACCTCCACTTTTACCTTTATTTTTCGAAGTTATCGCTATACGTATTTTACGAAGATTATTGCCCAAACTGACTCCTTGTTCAGGATTTAATAACAAATCATTTCCAAAATTCCTAAGATCTTCTTTCAACGATTTATACCGTTTTGACAAATGCTTCATTTCCCTTAAAAATTCGAGGGTAACGCTTATTCTATATTTCATTAAGGGCATCATCTAATGACTTAAACTCCAACTTACCCTCCAGATTCAGTTTCAGTTCCTTACACGCCTGATCTAAGCTTGCCAGAATCTCCGCCTTTGTCTGGTAGGGAGCTGCTTCCTCTGCGACAACATTCGTTTGCTCTTCTTCACAACTCAACATCGATTTCACTCTCCGCAGAATAGCGACATCATCCACATCCAGAATCCGCCGAATCAGTTCGTTCTTTTCGGCTTCCAATGACATTGCACTCATACGCTTGCTATTTTTACTGTTATACATTCACACAAAGATAACGCTATTAAACGAATCTTCCAAGTGTGAATGTATAAAAAGTCTTTTTCAGGCAGGAATTACCTTACGCAAGGAAGGAGATCAACACACCCGCAGCTACGGCAGAACCGATTACTCCGGAGATGTTGCTTGCCATGCAATACTGCAATACGTGATTCTTCGGATCGTATTTCAAAGCAATCTCATTGGCTACACGGCTCGCCATCGGAACGGCACTCAAACCAGTGGCGCCGATAAGCGGATTGATTTTCTTCTTCGAGAAGAGATTTACCAGTTTCACAAAGAAAATACCACCGGTTATAGAAAGTGCAAATGCAAGGAATCCACCGATCACAATACCGATTGTTGTCCAATTGAGGAATGCTTCGGCTGTCATCGTTGCTCCTACGGACAGTCCGAGGAAGATGGTGGCAGCATTCATGATGCTATTGGAAGCGGCATCGAACAAGCGGAATGTGTTGGTTCCGATTTCTTTCACCAGATTACCAAACATCAACATACCCACCAAAGGCACTGCACTTGGCACGAAGAGGGCAACAATAGTAGTTACCACGATCGGGAAGATAATCTTCAACACACGCAGGTTCTTGATTTCAGTCTTCGAAGGGTACTTCTTTTCCTGTTCTTTCATGTTGATGCTCAACTCTTTCTTAGAACAAAGCAGCTTCACCACCAGCGGAATAATCACCGGAACGAGTGCCATGTACGAATAAGCGGCAATGGCAATCGGGCCCAGCAAATGCGGCGCCAGTTTGATGGTAGTAAAGATGGCTGTCGGACCATCCGCGCCACCGATAATGCCCAGAGAAGCGGCTTCCTGTGGAGTGAATCCCATCAGGATGGCTACCAGCAACACGGTAAAGATACCCAACTGTGCAGCTGCACCGAATATAGAAAGATGCAGGTTACGCAACATCGGCCCGAAGTCCGTCAGCGCACCGACACCCATAAAGATGATCGGAGGCAGGAAACCTGTTTTAATCAACATATAGTAGATGAAGTTCATGATTCCCAGTTCGTGGGCGATGTCATGCAAAGGCATTTCCCAGATGTTCTTCAACACTCCGTTTACCATCACCATACCATTTTCGTCGGCCTGAATCACGCCCATATCTCCTCCGGGGAAGTTGGCTAGCAACACACCGAAAGCGATGGGGACAAGCAGCAACGGCTCGTACTGTTTCTTAATACCCAAATAGAGCAGAACGAACGCGATGGCATACATTATCAGGAACTGCGGTTCGGCAATGATATTGCTGAACGCAGTCATGTCATATAAGTTCTCAAATATTTCGTTCATTATCCTATCTTCATTAATACGTCATCTTCTGAAACAGCATCTCCCGGGTTGACACAGATAGCAGTCACTGTACCGCCAAACTCTGCACGGATGGCATTGTAGGTCTTCATCGCTTCTACATAGCAGATTACATCACCTTCTTTCACAGTGTCACCTACTTGCAAAGGAGTTTCCTGCGCACCTTTCACTAAGAAGAACTTGCCTTCCAACGGAGAAAGTACTTCTTTTCCCTCTCCTGCCGGAGCAGCGGCAGCACCCGCAGGAGCAGCAGGTAGTTCGGTATCACCGTATGCTACCGTCACACGATAGGCCTGTCCGTCCACTTGTACAGTCAGCGTCTTCGGTTTGGCATCTTCTTCCGGAGATTTATCTTTTTCGGCACGACGTTTGGCTACATCTTCCAGGAAGTCTTCTTTTGCTTTGCCACTCTTGTAAGCCTCATATTGAGCCGGGTGCATAGCATATTCGAAGAGTTCTTCGTCGTCCTGTCCCACTTCCCATTTGTTCTCTTTCATCAGTTTGCGATATTTGTCGAGGGCATCGGGATAGTTATTCTGCGGATCACCTTCAAAGAACTTACGGCCTTCACGTTCTGCCTTTTCAATGATTTCGGGAGCAAGTTTGCCCGGCAGACGTCCGGCTTTACCCAGAATCATATCCCAGATATCATCGGCAATCATTCCCCAACGTTCTTTTCCTTTTTCCATAGCCATCACATTCATCATGGCAAGGTTCTTCACGTATTGGCTGAACGGAGTCACCAATGGAGGATAACCGACACGAGGCCATACGTAAGCTACTTCATCAAAGAGCTTGATGAGCAACTGGTCTTGCGTCATAAACGGCAGATTGTGTTTTGCCTTATATTTATTGATTGATTCCAGATTGGATTCGAGATCGGCCATCAAACTACCCATCATACCGCCAGGAAGTCCGGGAGCAATCAGCAAGGAGTTCATCAGGCGGTTTTTCGGGCTGATATACAAGCCGAGGAAGTCGTCCATAAATTCCTGAATCATGCCGCGCACTTTCATGTAGGCTTCCATATTGATTTCGGGCACTTGATATCCGGCGTCTTTCAGCATTGCCTGCACGCTAAGCAAGTCAGCATGGCCTGTTCCCCACGATAGTGGTTCCATGCCTACGTCGATGTAGTCGCAACCGGCTTCGCATACTTCGAGGATGCTTGCCATATTGAATCCGGGACCTGCATGACTGTGATACTGAACAGGGATTTCGGGATGTGCCGCCTTGATATTTGCTACGATCTTACCTAACGATACGGGACGACCGATACCTGCCATGTCTTTGATACAGATTTCGTCTGCTCCCAGTTTGATGAGTTCCAGCGCCATATTGGTGTAATACTCTACGGTATGGATAGGCGAATGAGTGATGCAAAGCGAGCATTGCGAAATCATGCCTGCTTCCTTTGCGTATGTGATGGAAGGAGCAATGTTACGCACGTCGTTCAATCCGCAGAACGTACGGGTAATGTCTGTTCCTTGTGCTTTCTTTACTTTGTAGAATAATTTGCGGACGTCTGCCGGAACGGGGCTCATACGGAGTCCGTTCAGTGCGCGGTCGAGCATGTGGGTTTGAATACCGGCTTCGTGGAACGGTTTTGTCCATTCGCGTACCGCTTTATTCGGGTTTTCACCAAACAATAAATTTACCTGTTCAAAACCTCCGCCGTTTGTTTCTACGCGGGCAAAACAGCCCATTTCAATGATGGCAGGAGCTACCTTTACGAGTTGGTCTACACGAGGTACGTATTTTCCGGCAGATTGCCACATATCTCGGAAAACCAAACTAAACTTTACTTCTCTTTTCATGTCTTTCAGTGATATTCTTTATAGATTTATAATTTTTCTACTTTAGTGATTTTTCCTTTACCTTGTGTCACCACATTTACAGCAGCTGTAATGGCGGCTAAGATGTTTCCCGGAACAGGGGCAGGACCTTGCGATGCTTCCCGCTTCACAGGAACCACTTCTTCAGGAGCATACTTGTTGACTAATGTAATCAACAACTTACCTAAATAAATCACAATCAGCAGAATAACAAACACGGTAGCCATTCCGACCACCATCAGCAGGATCGCTGTTTCGATATTTTCCATATAATAAACTATTAGTATTTTAAGTTGTTCGTCTAAAAAGCGTTCGAAAATACCAAATTTTTATTATAAAATAAATTAAGAAAGGAATATAATGTATAAAAACGTCATCTCTCTGATTGGAAAACTGGGGAAGTTTATGATTTATGATTTATAATTTATGATTTATGATTTAGCGTGCCATCCACATCTAAACTAAATTCCCATTTATCTTATTTACTATCTGCTTCTATTGCACAACCCAAATAGTAAATGGTAAATAGTCCAATAGTAAATCGTCCTATCTATCGTTCCTACAAAAAAATGTGAGAGAAAGCCCCTCAACTTTCTCTCACATTCTGATAAAACAATTATTAAATAAAAATACTCAATGATAGACCGGTTCAGCCCTTTTCTGGTTTCATACCCTCTTAACCTACTATTAAACTACCAGATAAAAAACCGGTCTTGTTAAACCTCTCATGGGCCATCACGGCTTTCATTCTTTTAATTAGCGTAGCAGTCTAGTTGAAAAACCCTTTTTTTTAAGCCAACTAAGTCTGTTTAATCGGAAAAAACAAGCCTCTAAAGCTCATATCACTTCCGATGAGGGAATCTTTCCGGCTTACGTTTGTGGCAGGAATAATTCATCTGCCGCTGTCTATTGTTTGCTTTGAGCCCTAGTTTGCATTTCTTTTAAAACATTGTTTGTTTTGGGTTAAATTTAAATTTTATAAAAAGCATCTATTGTTTGTTTTGAGTTTAGCTTGTAATTCTCTATAAAACATCTATTGTTTGTTCTGAATCCCGGCCTTATTTCTGCCGGATAATTTCTAATTTCTTCTACAACATTTAATCTTCTAATCAATTCTACCGTTTTCTTCAAATATCATTAAATAGCTCATCTATTAGAAAGAGAAGCATCCGTTGTTTTTTTACCAAGAAAAAATGAAGAAAATTTGAAGAAAAACAAAAAAGCCTCTTCTGGATAGTCAGAAGAGGCTTTTTTTTTTATTTTAAAATAATTTCTTTCCCTCGAATTTGATAACTGATTCCACACGATCCAAAGACTTTTTCCAGTGTGGCGTTCAGGTCTTTTGTTAAGACCGTCCCGTTGTAGGTCAGCCCCTCGCATTTCTCATGTCCGACGACTGTTACTTCAAATATATGCTCAATATCTGCCACTACATTTATTAGCGGATCGTCTTCATACCCCAACACCTCGGGGAACTCCGATTCTTCTGCCTTTTTCTCTACCGGCACAATCTTGTTCTCATCGCAATGAACGCTTTCCCCGGCAAGCAATGTACGCTTACCTACAGCAGTCTCGACTTGCACACTTCCTTCCTCACAGTTGACGGTCATCTTCTTTCCTTGCTGATCGATGAGGAATTTCGTTCCCAGTACGGTTACGTCGCCGGCTTCTGTACGGACCGTGAATGTCTTGCCTTTGGTTACGTTAAAAGAGGCTTTACCCAATAGTTGCAATTTGCGCTCCCAAAGCCATGTGATATGATTGTAAGTCAGGCGGGAATTTTCCATCACCTGCACAGTACTGCCATCCGGCAATTCATAGTTCATAGCAGTGTTATCAGTCACCACCTTTTCTTCTGCCAGGAAGTAACCGCCTATCCCCAAAAGAAGGACAACTGCCGCTGCCACTCCCCATGAGAAAGAGAAACTTCTCCCCGCACCTTGCTTTCTTCTCCGGCTTAAGGCGATCTTATGGCTCTCCTCACGTTGCAACTTCAGCTTATCACCTATTTCTTTTTTACGAGAAAAGATTTCGCCAACCAGAGGAAGTTTTCCTTCTTCTAAGTATTTATCTAAAGATTCTGTCCACTTTTCCATATCTCACACCTCAATTAAAAATCCACAAATTAGCTGCTACCAACAACAAGAAAGATTTGCTCATACGCTCCCGCAAACTGGAGATAGCCATATGAGTAGTATTGTAAACCGTACGTGAAGTGAGTCCCATCACCTGGGCTATTTCTTCCGGACTCATCTTCTTATAGTACTTAAGATACAATACCTCCCGCTGTTGCTTTGTCAAATTGTTCAGCTCTTTCTGTAAAACTTCCAGCTGTTCTTTTTCTAACTCTGAACGGATAATAGCAGTTTCAATATCGATCTCCAAATCAAACTGATATTCGCTTGTGCCTACTTCATCCAGTGATTTTAATGAGCCACTATTCTCTTTTTTCAGTTCGTTCACTATCATGTGTCTCAACGAAACACATAAGTAAGCGGGTATGGATTGAGGGGCCGTGCAAGTTTCTCTTTTCTCAAAGATGTAAACAAACAACGACTGTACCGCCTCGGTTACCAAAGTCTCATCACCGGCTATCTTCATGCCATATCCATACAGTAAATCTGCATATTGCTCATAAAGCTGCCGGAATGCCTCTTCATCCCCTTGCTGAATTTTATCCCAGGATAGTGTCTTCATTTATATTCACTCATTTATATGAGATATGTTTTTCCTTTTTTTACCTGATTTTTTAGTTAAAATCAACGGAATATGTTTTAAAACTCACTTGTAAAGTGGAATTTGATGTGTTTAAAGTCCATCTGCGCCATCTGAAGTACATAACCGGAGTCTGCCAGGAACACATCGCGCCCTTCTCTATCCTTCGCCATATACTGGTATTTACGTTTCTTGAAAGCTTCCAGTTCTGCGGGATCATCGCTTTCTACCCAACAAGCCTTATAAAGGCTTACTGGTTCCCAACGACAGGACGCATTGTATTCATTCAACAAACGATACTGAATGACCTCAAATTGCAACTGCCCCACCGTACCGATAATCTTACGACCATTGAACTGATTGACAAACAGCTGTGCCACACCTTCATCCATCAACTGGTCAATGCCTTTTGCCAACTGTTTCTGTTTCATCGGGTCGGCATTCTCAATATACTTGAACATCTCCGGTGAGAAACTCGGCAATCCACGGAAATGGAGCATTTCACCTTCTGTCAGCGTATCGCCAATCTTAAAAGTACCATTATCCGGTAAACCAATAATATCTCCTGCATAAGCTTCATCAATCGTTGTTTTACGCTGTGCCATAAACTGGGTAGGCGACGAAAAACGCATGGTCTTTCCATGACGGACGTGTGTATATGGAGCATTGCGAACAAACTTACCGGAACAAATCTTACAGAATGCCACACAAGAACGATGGTTGGGATCAATGTTGGCGGTTATCTTAAAGATGAATCCGGTAAATTTCGGTTCGTCAGGTTTCACTTCACGCTCTTCTGCCTGTACAGGACGAGGGCTGGGAGCTATCTCTACGAAACAGTTCAGCAACTCTTGCACACCGAAGTTGTTCAGCGCTGATCCAAAGAATACAGGCGCACAGTCTCCTGCCAAATAGGATTCAGAATCAAATTCCGGATAAACACCCTCAATCAGTTCCAAATCGCCACGCAGTTTGTCTGCCAACGACTTGCCAATCTGCTGATCCAGTTCTTCCGAATGAATATCGACTGCCACTTTCTCTGTTACCATCTGTTTGGATGGCTGATACAAGTCCAGTTTCTGTTCATAGATATTGTATACCCCTTTAAAACGTGCTCCCTGCTCTATCGGCCAGGACAAGGGACGAACCTGAATCATCAGTTCTTCTTCAAGTTCATCAAGCAAATCGAACGGATCTTTTCCTTCACGGTCCATTTTGTTGACGAAGATTATTACCGGAGTCTTTCTCATACGGCACACCTCCATCAGTTTACGTGTCTGCGTTTCCACACCTTTCGCACCGTCTACAACGATGATAACACTGTCTACAGCTGTCAGTGTGCGGTATGTATCTTCGGCAAAGTCCTGGTGACCGGGAGTATCGAGAATGTTAATCTTATAGTCCCGATAGTCGAATTCCATCACGGAAGTCGTTACCGAAATACCACGTTGTTTCTCGATTTCCATCCAGTCGGACGTAGCTGTCTTTTTAATCTTATTACTCTTTACCGCACCTGCCACCTGTATCTGACCTCCGAAAAGCAATAGCTTTTCCGTCAAAGATGTCTTACCAGCATCCGGATGCGCAATAATGGCGAACGTCCGCCGTCTCAAAATTTCTGTATTATCTGCCATAGTTTTTTAGTTAGAATTATGAATTATAAAATATGAATAAGCTATGCTGGAGTAACATAGCCTAGATTCATTATTCATCTTTCATAATTTTATCAATGCATTGTTTGAGGCTCTCCTCCCAATGAGGAATCTCTATATCGAACGTTGTTTTTATTTTTGTTTTATCAAGCACGGAATATGCCGGGCGGTTTGCTTTCGCAGGATATTCGGCTGTATGCAAAGGTTTCACTTTGCAGGTAGTTATTCCTGCCAGACGATGAATAGCTACTGTGAAATCATACCAGGAACAAACTCCCTCATTGCTGAAATGGTAGATACCGCGAACAATACCTTTATTAATAATAGCATAGATGGCCCGTGCCAGGTCATTGGCATACGTCGGAGTTCCGATCTGGTCGAAAACAACTCCCAGGCTGTCACGCTCTTTTCCGAGACGAATCATCGTCTTTACGAAATTATTGCCAAAAGTAGAATAGAGCCATGCGGTACGGATAACGACTGCTTGCTCGCAGTGATTCATTACCTCCTTTTCTCCTTCCAGTTTAGTGGTGCCGTATACAGAATCCGGGCAAGGATCGCAGTCTTCCGTGTATGGAATATGCGCAGTACCGTCAAATACATAGTCAGTAGATACTTGTATCATGGCAGCACCATTGGCTTGGGCCGCACTTGCCAGTTGTTTCGGTGCTTCACAATTCAATTTGTATGCTAATTCTTGATTATCTTCTGCTTTATCTACAGCTGTATAAGCAGCACAATTAACAACAAGCTCAATCTGCTTCTCTGCCATATAAGTCCACACAGCTTGCTTGTCGCAGATGTCGAGTTCCTGCACATCTGTGAAATAATACGTATGTTGCGGGTTCTCTTTCGCAAGCACCTGCATCTCATTGCCAAGCTGACCGTTGGCACCCGTTACTAAAATTCTCATTTATTCATCCAGTTTTAATTCACCTTTACGGTCTTTATCATAATAATTTGCCAACATAGAAAGGAAACTAGTGATAGCTTCCACTGCCTTGGCAGTTCCTTCGCTGATAGACTTCTTTTGAAGACGAAGCAGGAGTACTCCATACAACGCTTCAAAACAGGTTTCCAGTTCGGGTTCATCTTTCTTGCCGTTTTTATTCCGTAATTCTACGATAAACGGTAATGCCTTGAAATAAGCAGCACTGTAAAAAGGAAATTTAGGAGAAGAGGCCAATGCGTTGTGTAACTCTGTCAGATTGATAATCACGTTTTTATTAATCTGCAGATGACCCTTTTCCCGTACTCCTTCCTCGCCCATCATCGTAATCAGGTTGGTATACCATTCTCGCATGGCAGGCCGCTGTTCTTCCGGATAGCGGGCAATTACATTTGCCTCCATCTCTTCCGGTTCACAATGATTGGCACGGATCAAGTCTTCCTCTTGCCACATATATATAAGGTATTCGGCAATATTCTTCTCTTTCAGTTGTTGTGCTATCTGATTCATTATGTTATCTCTTAATAAAGTGACTCTCCCAACAAAGTATAAATCAATCCGGCAACAGATACCAGCATTACGATACTTCCTACAACACGATTCAGTATCCAGATACCACGTAAATTGAATTTAGTGCGCACCTTATTCACAAAATAAGTGATACCCAACCACCAGGTCAATGCTCCTATAGCAATTGCAAGATATCCCGTGATCTCTTCAAAGACCAGCACTCCCGGCTGCACAAAGGCAAAACGGGCAAAAAGTCCGATAAACAGGAAGATTATCAAGGGGTTGGATAGAGTGACGAAAAAGGCGGTAATAAAATTATGGAAATAAGAGCCTTTGCTGGACGAAGCCGGACGAATGGATTGCACCGGATTGCTACGAAAGGTATATATACCAAAAAGGAGTAGCATGACACTCCCCAATAACTGCAGATAGAAAATATTCTTATTGATATAATCGAACACAAAACTCATCCCATAACCGGTGAGCAAAGCGTATGCTATATCGCTCAACGAGGCTCCCAGCCCCGTTACGAATCCGTACCAACGCCCTTTATTCAGAGTCCTCTGGATGCATAATACGCCCACCGGACCGAGGGGTGCGGACACAACAACGCCAATAATAAAGCCTTTCACTAATATATCGAATATGGTCTCTATCTGAATCATGTCGCAAATATCGCACTTTTTTGTGATATGGGGATAGTATATTAACGTTTTTTCCACACAAGAATCACTATATATAGCGATAATAAGTAAAACGTACATCAAAAATAAACATATTAAATAAGGTATAGGAATTTATTCTCTATTTTTTTCCTACCACCAACGAAATTGATTATCTTTGCGCCACAGAAAAAGAGAAGAGTTTCTCCTGCAGGAACTTCAATCGTAAAATCGTAAATCGTAAAATCGTAAATATACAACATGATTCTTTTTTTCAGAACCCCTTCCAAGAGCGTGATTGCCGTAGAGAGCAACCATCAGCTCACCCCTGACGAAAGTAATAAACTCTGCTGGCTTTTTGGCGAAGCCGTGATGGAAAGTGAAGAAAACCTGAAAGGCTGTTTCGTCGGCCCACGCCGCGAGATGATCACTCCCTGGAGTACAAACGCAGTAGAAATCACCCAAAACATGGGGCTCGAAGGCATCAGCCGCATCGAGGAGTACTTCCCTGTTAAGGACGAAAACGCAGACTACGACCCGATGCTCCAACGCATGTACAAAGGACTCGACCAAAACGTATTCACGACAAACCGTCAGCCGGAACCAATCATCTACATCGAAGACCTCGAAGTGTACAACGAACAAGAAGGTCTGGCTCTTTCTAAAGAAGAAATGGACTATCTGAAGAAAGTAGAAAATGATCTCGGACGAAAACTGACTGACTCCGAAGTATTTGGTTTCGCACAGATCAACTCCGAACACTGCCGCCACAAAATCTTCGGCGGAACGTTCATCATCGACGGTGTAGAACAGGAGTCTTCTCTGTTTCAGATGATTAAAAAGACGACACAGGAAAATCCGAATAAAATCATCTCTGCTTATAAAGATAATGTAGCCTTTGCCGAAGGTCCGGTTGTTGAACAGTTTGCTCCGGCAGATCATTCAAAACCTGATTTCTTCCAGGTAAAGGACATCAAGAGTGTAATCTCACTGAAAGCGGAAACACATAATTTCCCTACTACTGTAGAACCGTTCAACGGTGCTTCTACCGGTACCGGTGGTGAAATCCGCGACCGTATGGGTGGTGGTAAAGGCTCATGGCCGATTGCAGGTACTGCTGTCTACATGACTTCTTATCCGCGCACCGATGAAGGACGTGAATGGGAAGAAATTCTTCCGGTACGCAAATGGTTGTACCAGACTCCGGAACAGATTCTTATCAAAGCATCCAACGGTGCTTCCGACTTCGGTAACAAGTTCGGCCAGCCGCTGATCTGCGGTTCGGTACTGACTTTCGAACATACAGAAAACAAAGAAGTTTATGGTTACGACAAAGTAATCATGCTTGCCGGCGGTGTGGGTTACGGCACACAACGTGACTGTCTGAAAGGCACACCGGAAGCAGGAAACAAAGTGGTGGTAATCGGTGGTGACAACTATCGTATCGGACTAGGTGGCGGTTCCGTATCTTCTGTAGATACCGGTCGTTACAGCAGTGGTATCGAGTTGAATGCTGTGCAACGTGCTAATGCTGAAATGCAGAAACGTGCCAACAACGTAGTACGTGCTCTTTGTGAAGAAGAGGTGAATCCGGTGGTTTCTATCCACGACCACGGCTCTGCCGGACACGTAAACTGTCTGTCCGAACTAGTGGAAGAATGTGGTGGTTTAATCGATATGAGCAAATTGCCTATCGGCGACAAGACTTTGTCGGCAAAAGAAATCATTGCCAACGAAAGCCAGGAACGTATGGGGCTATTGATTAAAGAAGAAGCCATCGAACATGTACGTAAGATTGCCGAACGCGAACGCGCTCCGATGTACGTAGTCGGTGAAACAACCGGCGATCATCGTTTCGCCTTCCAACAGGCTGACGGTGTACGTCCGTTTGATCTTGCTGTAGAGCAGATGTTCGGTTCTTCTCCCAAGACATATATGGTAGACAAAACCGTGGAACGTCATTACGAAATGCCGAAATACGAATTGTCTAAATTACATGAATATCTGACGAATGTATTGCAGCTTGAAGCTGTAGCCTGCAAAGACTGGTTGACGAATAAGGTAGACCGTTCAGTAACAGGTAAAGTGGCTCGTCAGCAATGCCAGGGTGAACTTCAGTTACCGTTGAGTGACTGCGGTGTCGTTGCACTTGACTACCGTGGCGAAAAAGGGATCGCCACTTCTATCGGACATGCTCCGCAAGCAGCATTGGCTGATCCGGCTGCCGGCTCTATCCTTTCCGTATCTGAAGCACTAACCAATCTTGTTTGGGCTCCGATGGCAGAAGGTATGGACAGCATTTCTCTGTCTGCCAACTGGATGTGGCCTTGCCGTTCTCAAGAAGGTGAAGATGCCCGTCTGTACACGGCTGTAAAAGCATTGAGTGATTTCTGCTGCGCATTGCAAATCAATGTGCCTACCGGAAAAGACTCTTTGTCTATGACACAAAAGTATCCGAACGGTGAAAAAGTGATTTCTCCGGGAACTGTGATTGTTTCTGCCGGCGGTGAAGTTTCCGACGTGAAGAAAGTAGTATCTCCAGTATTGGTTAACAATGAAAAGACTACGCTTTATCATATTGACTTCAGCTTCGACGAACTGAAATTAGGTGGTTCGGCTTTCGCACAATCTTTGGGTAAAGTGGGCGACGAAGTACCTTGCGTACAGGATGCCGAATATTTCCGTGACGCTTTCCTTGCCGTACAAGAACTTGTAAACAAAGGATTGATCCTTGCAGGACACGATATATCTGCCGGTGGTTTAATCACTACATTGCTCGAAATGTGCTTCTCTAATGTAGAAGGCGGTTTGGAAATCAGCCTCGACAAGATGAAGGAAGAAGATATCGTCAAGATTCTGTTTGCAGAAAACCCGGGTATTGTTATCCAGATCAGCGACAAGCATAAGGATGAAGTGAAGAAGATTCTGGAAGATGCAGGCGTAGGCTATATAAAGCTGGGTAAACCGACTGACGAACGCCACATTTTGGTATCTAAAGACGGTGCTACTTACCAGTTTGGTATCGATTATATGCGTGACGTATGGTATTCTTCTTCTTACCTGCTCGACCGCAAACAATCTATGAACGGTTGCGCAAAAGCACGTTTTGAAAACTATAAGATGCAACCTGTTGAATTCGCTTTCATGCCGGAATTCAAAGGTAAGCTTTCTCAATACGGTATCACTCCGGATCGTCGTACCCCAAGCGGTATCCGTGCGGCTATCATCCGTGAGAAGGGTACAAACGGTGAGCGCGAAATGGCTTACTCACTCTATTTGGCAGGTTTCGACGTAAAAGACGTTACAATGACCGACCTCATCAGCGGACGCGAAACACTGGAAGACGTAAACATGATCGTTTACTGCGGTGGTTTCTCTAACTCCGATGTACTGGGTTCTGCTAAAGGATGGGCAGGCGCATTCCTGTTCAACCCGAAAGCTAAAGAAGCATTGGATAAATTTTATGCACGCGAAGATACATTGTCATTGGGTGTCTGCAACGGTTGCCAGCTGATGATGGAACTCAATCTTATCAACCCGGAACTGAAGAAGAAAGGAAAAATGCTACATAACAATTCACACAAATTCGAATCACGCTTCCTTGGTCTTACTATCCCGACTAACCGCAGTGTGATGTTCGGCTCTTTAAGTGGAAGCAAACTGGGTATCTGGGTAGCTCACGGAGAAGGAAAATTCTCTTTGCCATATGACGAAGATAAATATAATGTAGTAGCGAAGTATAGCTATGATGAATATCCGGGCAATCCGAACGGTTCCGATTATTCTATCGCAGCACTGGCCAGCGCAGACGGACGCCACTTGGCTATCATGCCTCACTTGGAACGTTCCATCTTCCCATGGCAGAACGGTTGCTATCCGGCCGACCGCAAGAACAGCGATCAGGTTACTCCATGGATAGAAGCGTTTGTCAATGCCCGCAAGTGGGTGGAAGCGAAAATGAAATAAATCATTTCCATATTTTACAGAGGCTGGTACTTTAAATAGTGCCAGCCTCTTATTTTACGGAACTTTCCATTCTACCGGAAGACTTCTGATAGATACCAAAATACCGAAAACAAACAGTATATACAAATAGTTATAAAATAGTCTATTTTCTTCATTTTTGGAGCGCTGTTATCTTTCATCAAAATTTTGTAATATCAAAAAATCTTCTTAATTTTGTCAAACTTTCCCCCTCATAAAAGATTCAATAACCCTTAAAAGTCCTATTTGTATGAAAAAATGGCTTTTTCTAATCTTATTGTTTCCTCTAATTTGTGTCGCGCAGACGTATCGATATCTCGGAGTGGAGGATGGGTTAAGTAACCGGCGGGTTTACTGCATTCAAAAAGATAAAACCGGATACATGTGGTTCCTCACGCACGAAGGTATTGATCGATACAATGGAAAAGAGTTTAAACGATATAAGTTAATGGATGGTGACGCAGAAGTGAACTCTCTGTTAAATCTAAACTGGCTTTATATTGATCAGGAAGGAGTCTTATGGGAAATCGGGAAAAAAGGAAAAGTATTCCGGTATGACCAGATTCACGACTGCTTCAGTCTTGTATATAAATTACCGATGGAAAGTTTCAGCGAACAGCCGGACCCGGTCACTTATGCCTGGCTCGACCAGAACAAACACATCTGGCTATGCAATAAAGATACTATCTTTCTCTATAATACGGACACCAAACAAGTCACCCATATAAAGAATGATATAAGTGAAGAAATCACTGATATTGAACAAATAGACGAATCGCATTTCTTCATCGGTACGGAAATGGGGATTCATTATGCCCAATTAGAAAACAACGCATTGAAACTTATCAATTGCGATAAGTTGGAGAGCGTGAAAGCCCAAGTAAGCGATTTACACTTCGACAAAAAGATTCGGAAACTATTCATCGGCACTTTCTTGCGGGGAATTATGGTTTATGATATGAATACCAAATCCGTCATACGACCGGATTATAACCTGAAAGATATCAGTATCACACGGTTCAAGCCGCTAAATGACAAAGAGTTATTAATAGCTACCGATGGCGGAGGAGTACACAAAATAAATATGGATACTTATCAAATAGTACCCGAAATTGTGGCTGATTATAACAGTAATTGTGGCATGAACGGTAACAGTATCAATGACATTTTTGTGGATGATGAAGAACGGATATGGCTGGCTAATTATCCCATCGGAATCACGATACAAAACAACCGTTATACGAGCTACAAATGGATTAAGCACTCCATCGGTAACAAACAGTCTTTAATCAACGATCAAGTAAATGCCATTATTGAAGACAGAGAGGGAGATTTATGGTTTGCAACGAACAATGGCATCAGTTTTTTTAATTCAAAGACCGGACAATGGCGATCGGTGCTTAGTGCTTTTGAAGAGTCGCAAGGTAATAAAAGCCATATCTTTCTTACTATATGCGAAGTGGCTCCCGGAATTATCTGGGCAGGCGGGTACTCTTCCGGTGCTTACCAGATAGATAAGAAAACGTTCAGTGTCAGCTATTTCATGCCGCCTTTGTACACTCATACAAACAAGCGACCGGATAAATATATACGTGATATTCGTACAGATATGCAGGGTTATATCTGGTCGGGAGGATTCTACAACCTCAAGCGTATTAATCTGAAGACGCAGGAAGTACGGTTTTATGATGGATTAAATTCCATTACCGCCATCGTTGAGAAAGATGAAAAAAGTATGTGGATCGGTAGTGCCACCGGCCTATGTCTTTTAGATAAAGAATCCGGAAAATTCGAGCGCATAAAACTTCCGGTAGAGTCGAACTATATCTATTCCCTGTACCAAGCAAAAAACGGTTCATTGTATATAGGTACCAGCGGGTCGGGACTATTGATTTACGATATTAATAAAAAACTGTTCACTCATTACCACACGGAAAACTGTGCTTTGATATCCAATAATATCTATACCATATTATCGGATGCGGACAAAGATATAATCATGAGTACAGAAAGCGGATTGACAAGTTTTTATCCCAATGAGAAAAAATTCTATAACTGGACCAAAGATATGGGATTGATGACCACCCATTTCAATGCGCTATCAGGTACGTTACGGAAAAACAATAAATTCATTTTAGGCAGTTCTGACGGAGCAGTGGAATTTGACAAGGATATGAAATTGCCCAGAAGTTATTCTTCTAAAATGATTTTCAGCGATTTCAAGCTTTTTTATCAAACAATCTATCCGGGTGATGAGGATTCTCCGTTGAAAGCAAGCATCAATGATACAAAGGTACTAAAGTTAAAATACAATCAAAACAGATTCTCTTTGCAGGTTTCTTCCATCAACTATGACTATCCTTCCAATATTCTTTACTCTTGGAGGCTAGAAGGTTTCTATGATAAATGGAGCAAACCCGGAACAGAGAACACGATTCGTTACACCAATCTTGCCCCGGGCAAATATACGCTAAGGGTACGTGCCATCTCCAATGAAGACAAACGCATCATGCTTGAAGAAAGAAGTATGGATATTATCATAGCCCAACCTTTCTGGCTGACATTCTGGGCCATGCTGGTTTATACAGCTATCCTTTGTCTCATTGCCATCGTCCTATTGCGTATACTGATTTTGAGGAAGCAACGCAAAGTCTCCGATGAGAAAATACACTTCTTTATCAATACGGCACATGATATCCGTACCCCATTGACGCTTATCAAAGCACCTTTGGAAGAACTACGCGAGAAAGAGGAGTTGAGTAAAGAAGGTATTTCGAACATGAATACGGCATTACGAAACGTAAATGCCCTATTACGTCTTACCACCAATCTTATCAACTTTGAAAGAGCGGACGTATATTCTTCCGAATTATATATTTCAGAGCATGAGCTAAACACGTTTATGAATGAAATATTCAACGCGTTCCAGCAGTACGCCAACATCAAACATATCAACTTCACTTATGAAAGTAATTTCAGGTATATGAACGTATGGTTTGATAAAGAAAAGATGGAATCTATCTTTAAGAACATCATTTCGAACGCACTGAAATATACTCCGGAAAATGGAAATGTACAGGTTTTCGTTTCAGAAACATCTGACTCATGGAGCGTGGAAGTCAGAGACACAGGAATCGGCATCCCGGCCAATGAACAAAAGAAATTGTTCAAACTTCATTTCCGTGGCAGCAATGCTATTAATTCCAAAGTAACAGGAAGTGGTATCGGACTGATGCTTGTATGGAAGCTAGTCCGCCTGCATAAAGGAAAGATTAATCTGTCAAGCATCGAAAACCAGGGATCGGTTATCAAAATAACATTCCCTAAAGACAGCAAGCGCTTCCGGAAAGCACATCTGGCAACTCCGAGCAAACAGCGTATAGAAAATACGATTGATAACGTTCCGCCTCCATCACCTGAAATTTACGAAAATGCACAAAAGAAAGAGAACATTAATCATCGTCGCATCTTGATTGTGGAAGATAATGATGAGTTGCGCAACTATCTGTCGCAAACGTTATCCGAGGAGTATTTCGTACAGGTTTGCTCCAATGGAAAAGAAGCATTGACGATTATTCCCGAGTACAAACCAGAGCTGGTTATTTCAGACATTATGATGCCTGAAATGCGGGGGGATGAATTATGCCAAGCTATCAAGAATAATATCGAAACCTCCCACATTCCTGTTATCCTGCTGACTGCTTTGAATAATGAGAAAGATATTCTCTCGGGACTTCAGATTGGTGCGGATGAATACGTTGTGAAGCCATTCAATATTGGTATATTGAAAGCTAATGTTGCCAATCTGCTGGCTAACCGTGCACTATTGCGCAGCAAATTCGCAAATTTAGATCTGAATGATGAGGAAAATGATGAAGACTGCATCAACTGTTCGCAAGACATTGACTGGAAATTCATAGCAAACGTCAAAAAGAACGTGGAAGATAACATTGACAATCCTGCTCTCACGGTAGATGTATTATGCAGCCTGATGGGAATGAGTCGCACAAGTTTTTACAATAAATTAAGGGCATTAACCGATCAGGCACCGGGAGATTATATCCGGCTGATTCGTCTGAAACGTGCCGTACAATTACTAAAAGAAGACACACATAGCATAACAGAAATTGCAGAAATGACGGGATTCAGTGACGCCAAGTACTTCCGCGAAGTATTTAAGAAGCATTATAATGTAAGTCCCAGTCAATATGGCAAAGAGAAAAAAGCAGTTAGTAAGGAAGGAGGAGAAAAGAAAGAATGAACATTTATCTCGAAGCATTTGGAATCTTTTTTAAAATAGGCGCCTTTACTATTGGAGGAGGATATGCAATGGTGCCACTGATTGAAAATGAAATTGTCACCAAACGGAAATGGATTGCGCAGGAAGATTTTATCGATCTGCTGGCTATCTCCCAATCCGCACCGGGAATTTTGGCAGTCAATATTTCTATCTTTATAGGATATAAGCTGCGTGGAATCCGGGGAAGTATTATCACAGCATTGGGAACAATTTTGCCGTCTTTCATTATTATATTGGCTATCGCCCTGTTCTTTCATAGTTTCAAAGACAATCCGATAGTGGAACGTATTTTTAAAGGAATTCGCCCGGCAGTGGTGGCACTCATCGCGGCGCCGACCTTTACCATGGGACGATCCGCAAAAATCAACCGCTACAATCTGTGGATTCCTGTTGTCTCGGCAATATTAATCTGGCTGTTGGGCTTCTCCCCTATCTGGATTATTATTGCGGCCGGTGTAGGAGGTTTCCTGTGGGGGAAATTTAGAAAAGTTGAGAGTTGAGAATGGAGAGTTGAGAAGGCGCGGATTAACGCTGTTGTTTTACAGATTCATAATTCTAAAAGCCGGGAAATCCGTGTAATCCATGCCTAAAATTATTATATAATAAATTATTAATCACATGATTTACCTACAGTTATTCTATACATTTTTCAAGATCGGGCTCTTTGGCTTCGGTGGCGGTTATGCCATGCTTTCCATGATTCAAGGCGAAGTGGTAACCCGCTATGGATGGGTGAGTTCGCAGGAGTTCACGGATATTGTCGCAATCAGCCAAATGACTCCAGGACCTATTGGTATCAACGCAGCTACTTATGTAGGGTTTACTTCTACGGGTAGCGTATGGGGTTCCATCATTGCTACCTTTGCCGTAGTCCTTCCCTCTTTCATCTTGATGTTGACCATCAGTAAATTCTTCCTAAAATACCAGAAACATCCGATAGTAGAATCTATTTTTAATGGATTACGCCCGGCAGTAGTCGGATTACTCGCCTCCGCCGCGTTGGTATTAATGAACGCAGAAAACTTCGGTTCGCCTACGGAAGATACTTATTCATTCGTTATCAGTATCATTATCTTTCTGATTGCATTCATCGGAACAAGAAAATATAAAGCCAATCCGATATTAATGATTATCGCCTGTGGTATTGCAGGTTTGCTGCTCTATTAATAACGAGCGGCTGAACAGTAAACAAAAAAACAGTAAACAAAAAAACGGTGAATAAACTGCGTTATCATTCAGCAGAGTGTTCACCGTTTTATCGTTGTTTATTCTATACCTTTACAGTTTTAACTTCTTACTTACGGATTTCGATTCATTATGTAAACGATCTAAAGCTGTCACTACATAACGGCATTTTGTTTTTCCTGTTTCATAAGGAAGTCTATAGAATGGATTGCGCGTGATAGCTACAATATGAGAAGGATCGTCCAAATTCACCTTTTCTTTACTGTCAAAACGATAGACTACATATTGAACTGCCTTATCCATCTCTGTATCAGCTTTCGGAGCTGTCCAAAAAAGGATATAGCCATCTTCCGTCCATACCTTTTTCATTTTACGTACCTTGCCCGGAGCTTTATCATCCATAAAATCAAAGACTGGAATCAAAGCAGGATATTTATGATATTCACTGATTAAAGCATCGCGATATCTACCCTGGTTCTCAACAACAGCTGCTGCATACCATTGACAGCTACCTCCGATTGTTTGGTAAGCACGTTGCAAAGCCATCTTGCGGGGAAGCTGATTGATAGAAGAATTCTGCGGATCGGCAAACTGAACTGTCTTTGGCACCGACTGACCAATGAACAACGGCCGGTTTTCCGAATGAGTAGCCCACCATTTCACCAGTGTCTCATAGTCGGCAGCTTTGTGGCCAATCTCCCAGTAAATTTGCGGAATATTATAATCAATCCATCCTTCACGTGCCCAAAGGAGTACATCGGCATAAAGATCATCATAGTTCTGCAAACCATTGGTGTTGCTTCCCAATGGATCGCTCTTCTGATTACGATAAATACCGAACGGACTGATACCAAACTTCACCCAAGGCTTGATGCCACGAATCGTTTCGTGAAGCTTCTTTATCAACACATTCACATTACTACGACGCCAATCTGCCTTATTGGTGAAACCTCCACCATAACGGGCGAAACTTGCATCATCCGGAAAATCCAATCCATTAACCGGATAAGGATAGAAATAATCATCCATGTGAATAGCATCTACATCATAACGAGACACAATATCGGTCACAATTTTACAGATATGCTCCCGGCTTTCGGGAAGTGCCGGATCGAAATATAGCTGATCGCCATAAGTAACAAACCATTCCGGATGCTGGTGATAAATATGCTCCGGCGCCAACTTATTTTTTAATGAGGTCTTCACACGGTAAGGATTGATCCAGGCATGAAACTCCATATTCCGTTTCTGACATTCTTCAATCATAAACTGCATCGGATCCCACATAGGAGAAGGCATCTGACCTTGCGTTCCTGTCAGAAAACGACTCCACGGTTCATGCTGGGAAGCATATAATGCATCCGCTTCAGGGCGTACCTGAAAGATGATTGCGTTAATACCAGCTTCCTGAAGAGAGTTCAACTGACTAATCAATATTTGTTTCAGCCTCTCTGTGGGAATGCCACGAAACTGACCGTTAACAGCTTGTATCCACGCTCCACGGAATTCACGTTTAGGATATTTATTGCCTGATGGCACCTGTGCCCTCACTCCTACCACCAGAAGAAGAGCTAAAAGTAAAAGATAGTTTTTCAGCTTCATAATATTCTTAAATCGTAATAATGTGACGCAAAGATAATACAAACTCCCGATAAATTCGCTAACTTTGCCGACTACCATAAAAAAGGAGTATTTTATGTCAGAAAACAACTATATTTCGATCAAAGGCGCACGCGTCAACAACCTAAAAAACATCGATGTAGATATTCCCCGCAACAAGCTTGTTGTCATCACCGGATTATCGGGTTCGGGAAAATCATCTCTTGCTTTTGATACGCTCTACGCAGAAGGACAACGCCGCTACGTGGAAAGTTTAAGCAGCTATGCGCGCCAGTTCCTGGGGCGAATGAGCAAACCGGAATGTGACTTTATCAAAGGGATTCCTCCCGCCATTGCTATCGAACAAAAAGTGAACAGCCGCAATCCCCGTTCTACTGTGGGCACCTCGACTGAAATTTACGAATATCTACGCCTGTTATATTCACGGGTAGGGAAAACGTATAGCCCCATCAGCGGACAAGAAGTAAAGAAGCACTCTACAGAAGACATTGTCAACTGCATGCTCTCATACCCGGAAGGTACAAGATATACGGTACTGACACCCATCCGCCTGCGTGAAGACCGCACCTTGCAACAGCAACTGGAGATAGACCTGAAACAAGGGTTCAACCGTATCGAAGTGAACGGTGAGATGAAGCGTATTGATGAATATACGCCTGTGGCAGGTGATGAAGTATATCTACTGGTGGACCGTATGGCTGTTGCCAACAGCAAAGACGCCATCAGCCGGCTGACTGATTCTGCCGAAACAGCCATGTATGAAGGCGACGGAACCTGTATGCTGCGTTTTTTTCTATCGGATGGAACTACGAAACTTCATACTTTCAGCACTAAATTCGAAGCGGACGGCATCATCTTTGAAGAACCGAACGACCAGATGTTTTCATTCAACTCGCCTATCGGCGCTTGTCCGGCGTGCGAAGGATTCGGCAAAGTAATCGGCATCGACGAGCACTTAGTCGTTCCGGATCGTTCATTATCGGTGCATGAAGGAGCTATCGTATGCTGGCGTGGCGAAAAGATGGGTGAATGGAAAGAAGAATTAATTCATAATGCGGAGAAATTCGACTTCCCCATTTTCACTCCTTATTATGAGTTGACAGACGCGCAACGCAGGTTACTTTGGGAGGGCAACCAATATTTCCACGGCATCAATGATTTTTTCAAGATGCTGGAAGAGAATCAATATAAGATACAATACCGGGTGATGCTGGCGCGTTACCGGGGAAAGACGCTTTGCCCGAAATGCCACGGCACCCGCCTGAAACCGGAAGCCGGATATGTACGAGTGGGTGGAAAAAACATTTCCGAACTGGTAGATTTGCCTATCACAGAGCTGAAGGAATTCTTCGATCATTTGGAACTGGACGAACACGACAACAACGTATCCCGACGTATCCTGGTTGAAATAAATAGCCGGATTCGTTTTCTAATTGATGTAGGTTTGGGCTATCTGACTTTGAACCGGCTTAGTAATTCCTTATCGGGTGGAGAGAGCCAGCGTATCAATCTGGCAACCTCGCTGGGAAGTAGCCTTGTAGGTAGTCTTTATATTCTCGATGAACCAAGTATCGGACTGCATAGCCGTGACACAGACCGTCTGCTCCATGTGTTGCGTCAACTGCAACAATTAGGAAATACGGTAGTGGTGGTAGAGCACGATGAAGAAATTATCCGTGCAGCCGATTACATTATCGACATAGGTCCCAATGCCGGACGCCTAGGTGGAGAAGTTGTCTACCAGGGAGATATGAAGGATTTAAAGAAGGGAAGCAACAGTTATACGGTACGTTATCTTTTAGGAGAAGATGAAATACCCGTTCCGAAGCATCGCCGGCCATGGAATAACTATATAGAATTGAAAGGCGCACGTGAGAATAATCTGAAAGGAGTAAACGTACGTATCCCTCTCAATGTAATGACAGTTGTTACGGGTGTTTCCGGTTCCGGGAAGAGTACATTGGTAAGAGATATTTTCTTCCGGGCATTGAAACGTGAATTAGACGAATGTAGTGACCGACCGGGAGAATTCACTTCAATCGGAGGAAGTTTGCGTGACCTGCGGAATGTAGAATTTGTAGACCAGAACCCGATTGGCAAATCATCGCGCTCAAATCCGGTGACTTACATCAAGGCTTACGACGAAATCCGCAAACTATGGTCCGAACAGCCTTTGGCGAAACAAATGGGATATACCCCCGGATTCTTCAGTTTCAATAGCGAAGGCGGACGTTGCGAAGAGTGTAAAGGAGAAGGAACCATTACTGTAGAAATGCAATTTATGGCAGACTTGGTGTTGGAGTGTGAATCTTGTCACGGAAAACGTTTCAAATCCGACACGCTGGAAGTGAAATTCAACGATAAAAGCATCTACGATGTATTGGAGATGACCGTCAACCAAGCGATTGAGTTCTTCAACGAACATGGACAGAAGAAAATTGTGAAGAAGTTACTTCCTTTGCAGGACGTAGGACTGGGATATATCAAATTAGGACAGGCTTCTTCTACCCTTTCCGGTGGTGAAAACCAACGTGTCAAACTCGCATTTTATTTAAGTCAGGAGAAAGCTGACCCAACGATGTTTATCTTTGACGAACCGACTACAGGATTACACTTTCATGATATCCGCAAACTGCTGGATGCTTTCGACGCATTGATTCGCCGGGGACACAGCATCGTTATCATCGAGCATAACATGGACGTCATCAAATGTGCCGATTATGTAATCGATCTCGGACCGGAAGGTGGAGATAAGGGTGGAAATATCGTAGCAGTGGGTACCCCGGAAGAAGTTGCTGCCTGCGGAGCAAGCTATACAGGGCAGTTTCTGAAAGAAAAACTAGGATAAGCAATCGTCAAAACTATAATAATACATCTATGTAATTAAGCCCTTGCAGAAGTTCTATATCTGCAGGGCTTAATATATGAAAAAAATCAATCTCTCTTACAAGTAGAAACCGAATCCAATCTTCACACCGAAACGCGACATATCTCCATCATTGAAACGCCATTTATAATAAACGGCAGGTTCAATGGTCACCGTACGCGAAAGGAAGTAAGCGTATCCGGCTTCGATGCCCAGTCCCCAGTCTGTCTGATGTTTTCCACCACTCCAACGGAAGCGGTTCCAGTCGAGTCCGCCACCCAGATAGATACCGGTTTTATTGAAATAGAAGCGTACTCCGGTACCCAGTGTATACTCATCTACCGGTTTCGACCAGTCGGCTCCGGCATTTACCATCAAGGCAATACCATCGGCAAAGAATGTACCGACCTGTGCACCAACTCCAAACTTTGCTTTATCGTTTTTACTATACGAAAAGTCCAACCCCGACAATGAAGGATTAATAATCGTAGTTCCTTTCTCAAATTGCGCCTGTGCAGTAAAAGAGACTGCCAATAAGCAAAGAGCCAAAGCTAATTTCTTCATAAACTTACTTTTTTAAGTGAATAGATTGTTCGTCTTTTTTGCGGCGTTCGCGCATTTGTTCCTTTTTCCGAAGCACCAGCCAAAGAAGGAGGACGATGACATAAGAAACTGCCACCGTAATTATTTTCTCTGTCAGGCTGACTTCCGTATTACGAGGCAACAAATAAGCCGCTGTTACAGATACATAAATAAGGAATGCAAGCGCCACTCCTGTTGATTTTCTTATTTTCTTCATTCTGATAATTTTCTTGTTTTTTGCTTATTTATCCAGATATAGAACCAAACAGTCGCAACCATTACACACGCTATACCAACGCCATAGGAGACTGTATGCGAGAGTCCTAATCCTTCAGGAGCAATACATATATAAGTAGAACATACACATGTCATAAACAGTGCCGGTACCAAAGTAATGATATAAGGTTTCTTGGATACCGCCAGAAAAACTGTTATAGCCCACAAGGTAAACACAGCCAATGTCTGATTTGCCCAGGCAAAATAACGCCATATCATATTAAACCCGTTTGCATCACGCAAACTATACAAAAGCAAACCAATAGCTACTACAAACATCGGAATACAAATGTACAAACGACGGCGCATACTTTTTTGCTCCATCCCCAAGAAATCTGCCACAATCAGACGGGCAGAACGGAAGGCCGTATCTCCCGAAGTAATCGGAGCGGCAATCACTCCCAAAATGGCAAGTACTCCGCCGATTGCTCCCAACCATTCTTTTGTAATAGCATCAACAATAACAGAAGCATTGCTTTCTTCCATTCCGTTCTCATGGAAAAAATAAGTAGCGGCAGCAGCCCAAATAAGAGCAACAATGCCCTCGGTAATCATTGCACCGTAAAACACCGGACGTCCATGCCGTTCCGAAGTCATACAACGGGCCATCAATGGGCTTTGCGTAGCATGAAAACCTGAAATGGCACCACAAGCAATACTCACAAACATAATCGGGAAGATAGGAAGTTCGCTCGCTTCCGGGTTAGTATTTTGCAATCCGTCCCATAACTCCGGCAAAGCCGGATGGTTAACGTAGAGCATCACCAGAATGCCTACTGCCATAAACAACAAGGCAACCGCAAACAATGGGTAGATTTTACCTATTATTTTATCAACAGGCAACAAAGTAGCCAGAATATAATATGCAAATACAACGATAATCCAAAACGTAGCATCCAAACTTTCCGGAGTGAGTTTTGCCAACAATCCGGCAGGCCCCGCAACGAAAACCGACCCCACCAGAATCATTAAAATGACAGTGAATCCTCTCATCACCTGCTTGGTAGTCAGTCCCAAATAACGACCTATTATTTCCGGCAGGCTTTCACCTCCATTACGCAAAGAAAGCATTCCGGCAAAATAATCATGCACTGCCCCCGCAAAAATACTTCCCAGCACAATCCACAAGTATGAAGAGCTACCAAATTTCGCTCCCATGATTGCTCCGAAAATAGGACCTAATCCGGCAATATTGAGAAATTGAATCATGAAAATCTTCCAGGTGGGCAATGGAATATAATCCACTCCATCCGCCTTGGTAAGAGCCGGTGTTTTACGGTCGTCAGGACCAAAGACGCGTTCCATCAGGCGTCCATACGTAAAATAGCCTACTATCAACGCCAGCAGGCATAGAGTAAATGTAATCATAGCGTGTCGTTTTTTTAACTTGGCAAATGTAACATAATCTCACGAAACAGCCCAACAATACCGACACTTTTACTAACTTTGCAGGGATTTAAAACAAAAAATAAAGGATATGCGCTATACTATTTTCATTCTTTCACTTTTGTTTCCTTTTCTCTCAATTGTTGCGCAACCCAAGTACGAAGTTCGTGCCGCATGGGTGACAGCGGTGTACGGACTGGATTGGCCTCGCACACGTGCAACAACCCCTCAAACAATCCGCAAGCAGAAAGAAGAGTTAATAGATATTCTTGATAAGTTAAAGGCTGCCAACTTCAACACTGTCCTATTTCAAACCCGTACTCGTGGAGATGTATTATATCCTTCAGCAATCGAACCTTTCAATTCGATCCTGACCGGAAAAACAGGAGGAAATCCAGGATATGATCCACTGGCTTTTGCCATTGAAGAATGTCATAAGCGAGGGATGGAATGTCATGCCTGGATGGTAACTATCCCACTAGGGAATAAGAAGCATGTTGCTTCGCTCGGCAGTCAGTCTGTCACCAAGCGGATGAAAGAAATATGCGTTCCTTACAAGCGCGAATATTTCCTCAACCCGGGACATCCGGCAACGAAGGAGTACTTGATGAAACTGGTGCGGGAAGTCGTTAGCGGTTATGATGTGGACGGAGTGCATTTCGACTATCTGCGTTATCCGGAGAATGCTCCTCTTTTTCCTGATAAATATGATTTCCGACGATACAATAAAGGACGCACACTGGATCAGTGGCGCCGGGATAATATCTCCGAAATTGTACGTTATATATATAAAGGTGTAAAAGCTATGAAACCTTGGGTGAAAGTTAGTACCTGCCCGGTAGGTAAATACCGTGATACTTCTCGTTACCCCTCCCGGGGATGGAATGCTTTCTTTACCGTTTATCAGGACCCGCAAGGTTGGATGGGAGAAGGTATTATGGATCAAATTTATCCGATGATGTATTTCCAGGGAAACAATTTCTACCCTTTTGCCCTCGACTGGCAGGAACAGAGCAACGGACGGCAGGTGATTCCGGGACTCGGCATTTATTTTCTCCATCCCGATGAAGGCAAATGGACACGCGACGAGATAGACCGCCAAATAAACTTCATCCGCAATCATGATATGGCAGGTGAAGGGCACTATCGGGTGAAATATCTCATGGAGAACACACAAGGCATTTATGATGAGCTAGCCGAAAACTTCTACGCATATCCAGCTTTACAGCCCCCGATGCCTTGGCTGGACAATGTTCCGCCTACGGCTCCGTCGGAGTTGAAAATAACAAATATCGAGAATGGATATACGGAACTAAAATGGCAGGCTGCTACGGATAATGACGAACGTAACAAACCTATGTATGTTATTTATGCTTCCAATGAGTATCCGGTAGACACCAGCCGACCGGTAAATATCGTAGCGCAGAATATCAGGGAGACAAGTTATATCTATGCCCCTATCCTGCCTTGGAATGCTAAAAAGCATTTCGCTGTTACGGCCGTAGACCGTTACGGAAATGAAAGCGTAGCGATACAAGAATAATTTCATTCCCAAGGAGTAAAACCGAACTAAATACTACATAGAGAAAAAAACATCTATCATACTATCATCAATTCCCATATCATCCTAATTGTCAGTGGAATAAGTATGATAGATACCTTTCTTTCAAGGTATCTATCATACTTTTATTGCAAAAAATGGGCATCTATCATTCCTATACTTTGTCTATTTGGGCGTAGCATATAGGTAAAATGCCCATTTAAAGGCATAAGAATGCACACTTTACAGGATGATAATCCGTATTTGGCAACTTAATAATCCAGTTAGAATATCAGTCTTTTTATAGCCCACATAGGCAGGCTGTACAGCCCACGTATGCAAACCGTACAGCCCACATACGTAGGCTGTACGGCACACATGTGTGGGCTATAAAATTAGCGCCATTCAAGTCGGATTATTAAGCTATGATAGTCGGATTCATACGGGTTCATTGCAACAAAAACAAGCCATCTCACACCCATGCAACCTTTATTCGACTGTTTTATCAATGATAGATATTTATTTCATTATGTAATGTTGATAGCAGTATCAAGTGAGAGACATAGATAAAAATCAAAGAGGAATAACAACTTTATGCTCCTTCTGGTTTCTAAAAATAATGAACTCGACTTCTTTTTGTGTATCCGCGCGTTTCAATGCCTCTTTCATATCACTTAATTTATTGACAGATTTTCTATTTATTCCAAGCACAACATCATTCGGAGCAATAAAATCTCTGACAGGACTGCCTAGGGCATCTACTGAAACAACATAAACTCCCCGTTCCATATCCATACCGGTAGCGGAGCGTTCTTCCAATGTGTCCAGATTCTTAAACGTCACTCCTTTCCAAAGCATCGTCTTGGTATCCGTAACATGACCTGCCACAAGCGGAACGGGCATAACAGGACTTTCAGCCAACTGTTTCAAATGAAAAGACAACACTCCGAAATTATTCATCGGAAAATTACGAAAACCTCCTTTAATTATCGCTTCAGAATCGTCCGCTACATTAAAATCACCTTTCGCAGCATCTATAAACCTGATCGCAGCTACTATAGAATGAGCATCTCCACCAAGTTGGCGAGCTGCAAGATACGATAAACTGTCTGTAAAGATATTATAGTCTACTTCCCTGCCCCAGCCATACACTCTTATAGGTTTATATTTGGTCATTACAATATTACGTGAAAAAACATCTCCGCTGTTTTTAAACCATAAATGCGGATGGAGCGTGTTATTGACAATGATATTATTTTCAACAGTCCGATAAAAGCCTTCACGTAATTTTATGCCGCCATTCAAACAAAGATTATTGTAGATTTGATAATTACTGGAACCATCGTCCAAATCAATATCCCATCCTCTATCACAACGCAACCGATTATGACGGATAATAATAGGTTCAACTACATCTGCTAGAATCAACGCAGGGTTTTCATCCGTAATTTGTGTCATTACATTATAATTCGGATGCCAAAAACGGTCACGTCCCCAAGAGTTGATAGTTCCATGGTCGCCTGTTTCTTTCACGGTGTTAAAAATATCGTTGTATTCGATAATATGTCCTCCCCAAGTACCTTCACTGATATTAATTCCGGCACGGGGAGTATCGTAAATACTGTTATGACTTACTGTAATGTTACGGCACATGGAAAGTTCCACTCCTGTAATCTGCTTTTCAAACAAACCGATAGTACAGATTAAATTATCGTAGACTTCACAATAAGCTGGATGATTGTCATTCTGCGAACCTTTAGCAGTATCCATTTTATCCAAAGGAACAAATTCCCCGTACCTAAAACTCGGTGAACGTACTCCCGCCACATCTCCGACAAAGCAGATGGCACTGGCTCCAATAGAAGTCAGGTAAGAACCGGTCACCGCAGAATTGCGATTATATTTATCAAAAAAGACACCGTTTCCACCTACATGATGGATATAGCAATCACGCAGGGTACATTTTTCCGTTCCCCTGAAAATAACGGCTCCTCCCCGGTATATCGTCCAGTCCGAACGGAGCAAAGGCTCATAATGTTCCATAAATGTCCGTATCGTTTGCGTCAGTTCTATTCCTTCAATAGTTATGTTTTTCACCGGATGGGATGAAGTTCCTGCAATTTCAATCAAGTTTTTAAGTTGCGGAGTTTCAAACACCAGCTCGTTTATATTTTCATCGGACAAAGGATAATAATACAACCAGCCTTCTTGTTTATCATAGTACCATTCTCCCGGAGCATCCAGTTCTTCAAAGATATTCTCTACCATCCTGTTTTCAGGATGGATTCCCATTGGACGATTATTCTGCCAGCCACCTTCCAGTTGTAACTCTCCCTTTTCATTCTTGCCTGTAATACGATAATGAAAATCACCCCAATCATGACTATGCATGGCATGAAGGTAACCACCTTCCGGATTCTTCCATTTTTTCACTCGTTCCGGGGCTGTTGCCAAAGCAGATGTACCATTAAAACGAACAGCTGTTTTATCATAATCAGGATAACGTGCCATAGACCTCAAATCTCCGTTTACAATAAGCATATCCATAACCGGATTCCCTTTCACAGCAGCCCGCATGATACCATTCTTGTACTTTTCCCATTTCAAGTCCAAGGTAATTCCGCTCGATATTATAGCTTTCTCACCTGGATAATTCCTTATTATTAATTCTTTCGAATCATTTCCATCAGCAGAGGTCAGCACCAAGGGGGTATCTAAAAAATATTCCCCTTCCCTCAAATAAATTGTAGTACAGTTCTTATCCTTTCGAGCTTTTTCCACTGCTTCATGAATGATATGAAAAGGAGTTGCCGGACCGCCATCTCCACCGGATGATGCATGAGGAGAAACGTAATATATCGATTGGGCATAAATGCCTATAAATGGCATTGTTGATAAAAAAAGAAGGATTGTTTTTATTCTTCGTGTTTTCATAATGATATGATTATTTGGGCTATATGTATAAGCAAAGATAGACTAAATAAAATACTTAATTAACAAAAAATAAAATTTTAATAACTTTACGTACCATAAAAGAAATGGTATGGGAGTTACATCAAAAAACAATCAATCCCATACCATTTCAGTTACCTGAAAAAAGAGCCAAATTACAAATTCATCTCTATATCAAAACTTTTACCTATGATACAAATATCAAAATAAAAAAAATCTATTTTAATTTATAAGATAAATCGTATTTTGTACCACCTACGGAAACTTCTACAGAAGCACCATCGGCATGGAATGTGCCAGGAGTCGCACCTGTATTATCTGTAAATTTAGCACTAATATTCAATTTTGCACGATCAGCCTCATTCGTAAACGGGTGGATTACCGTAATAAAACGTGCCGCACCTCCCATCGGTTTGGTTATACTCACTCGATACCATTTGCGTTGAAGTGTTTTCTCATTCTGCTTACTAGAGGACCAATTAGTACTCCATTTAGCTACATATCCGGAATTAGTTTCAACAAATGTCTTAAACTGCATGTTATTATTATCGTCAAATTTTGTGTAAGCACCATACTGAAAGTTCTCCTTATCAGCTTCATCAACAACAACCTTAGGCGCATTACCCAAATTGAAAGTCACATCCACCACCGGGGTAGTTTTACCGGCATCATAGCCCTCGTCCACCAAAACAAAGAATGTCTTGTTCACAAAAAATATGGCACGACGATGTGTCAAGTCACCATAGGACTTATTTTCCGTTACAAGCACATCGATATTGCCTTTGCTTTCTTGCAACAAGAATTTTCCATTCATATAACCATCTGCTATAGTGGCAGAGTTCTTGGTCATTGTATTGTGCATGGTGGTTGCCCGATATGATTTGCGCAGATTATCACTTTCTTTATCTCCTCCATAAGTAAAGAAACCTGCATCCGGTAAGAAATTACGTCCGTCACGATATAAACTGAAAGTTCCATTATCTGGCTGGCAGTGCACATAATTCTTGGGATTATTGTTATTTTTCACTACCATCATTATTGCA
Source organism: Bacteroides sp. MSK.18.37 (assembly GCF_019129155.2). Taxonomy (NCBI): domain Bacteria; kingdom Pseudomonadati; phylum Bacteroidota; class Bacteroidia; order Bacteroidales; family Bacteroidaceae; genus Bacteroides; species Bacteroides sp. MSK.18.37. The sequence goes on from NZ_JAHOIB020000001.1 coordinate 1,108,498, forward strand.
TCTGATGCCCACTTGCTGCGCAACATATAATAACCGCCATCCTTATAGAGCTGGATTAAATCTTCAGGAGTCTTACCTTGTTTCCCTTCGGTTGCCATCCATGCGATTTCTTTATCATCAGGGAACATGGCCATATATCGACGGAAATTACCTAACAGTACACTTTTAGTCCATGAACTAGCACCTGTATCATTAAAATTATCAAAAGAATAATCGGGATACGTAATATCCATTACGAAACGGGCAGCTTTCTTCAATAATCCGACATAATTGGTCGGGAAGTATCCGACTTTATTGTTGACTTGTGCCATATTATAGAGCTTATTGCAAGCATAAACAGCTTCTATATGATAACCGGGAGTCAGTTCTACATGTACCCCATCACCTAAGAATTGTGCTTCCACCTGTTCAGTGATTTTTGCTGTACCTTCATTCAACCATTCTCCTGCTTTCTTAAATTCCGGCATTAATATTCCGGCAGAAACAACACTCTCCACTTGAGTAATAAGAATATTAGTCTCTTTATAATAATTCTTACGGATACATTCCACTCCATCCGACAGGGCAACGAGAAATGTAGAAAGCCATTCAGGAGTAAAGTTCTCCGATTGAATAAAATAAGACATTATATCAAGTTGTGCCTGTACTCGATGAGCAGGTTGAAGTCCATACCATTCCACATTTTTGTTTTTATCGACTTTCCCTTCAGGGCAAGGAAACGTTTTCAGCCAATCGCCATAAACCTCTATCCATGATTTGACATATTTTTCATCATGAGTAACCGTATATGCATTAGCCTGGTATATCATCCACTGATGGCGATGCAACTGATAAACAAATTCCGCATCTCCCTTATACTTGTCAGGGACATAATTCCAGTTTATTTCATCATCTTGTTTAAACAGGACATACGTTTCTTTCCCAGATGCATCTTTAGACTCATATTTATCTTTTATATAAAAACGATATTCTAAAGCTTGGTCAGCAATATTTTTATTGAAATCGCCAATAGAGGTCTGACCCAGATTTATATTAGGATTGGTAACATCCTCTCTATTCCGGTAGTATTCCAACAATTCGGAAGTAGCCGAGACGTAATCTTTCTTATCATAATATGCTTTCACTTTTTCCAAACCGGGATAATCAAGATTGATTACTTCAAAAAGTCTCGGAACTGTTGTTTCACTTCCACCATTATCCTCTTCCTTGACATGATTCTCAAAGAAAATAATCTTATCATCATTGCAGGCAGTCATGAACAGAGCCAGCAAAAAAAGCAAACTAAATATTTTTGAATTCATATTGTTTCAAATTTAATTAATTACCATTACTCCATCCGGGGTTTTGCCCCAAATCCGGATTCATATAAATTTCATTCTGGGGATAAGGGAATAAATACATCTTATCATTCCAGTACATTTGCTGTAACAACACCTTTTCATAAGAGAGGGAAGTGCCGCTCTTTGTTATCTTTACTCCATAAAGATTTCTGACTTCATCCAACCCTGCTATCCTCCAACGGCGAATATCATAGAAGCGATGTCCTTCAAAAGCCAGCTCAATACGGCGTTCGTTGCGAACCTTTGCTGTAAAGTCCGCTCCATTTTCAGTCACATGTTTCATATCAGCGCAGTCACGAACCTGATTCAAGGCTGCACGTGCCGTCAATGGACATCCTTCTGCCGTAGCATCCGGACCTTTCCACTCATTCATAGCCTCCGCATAATTCAACAATATCTCGGCATAACGGAACAAGACATAGTGATGATACAGTTTATTCGGTTTGTCCGGGTCGAGTGATACGGACGGATTCATATATTTACGCAGATAATATCCTGTTTTCGTTGAACCATCCAAGATCTTGTTTTTGCCACCTTCGAAAGTCTCCACCTTTTGTTTCTGCCATATAGAACCATTGGTCAGTACATTTTTGTATAAACGCGGATCACGTGTTTCCTTATTGGAAGCATCATAATACATATTTGCCACATGAGTAGGATTATTCCAGTCAAAAGGAGTCCCGTCCTTCATTTCATAAGCATCTACCAAATTCTGTGTAGGCGTATTTCCTCCTTCCGCACCTTCATATCCCATCGGTTCATTGCGTGATTCAAAATCACTGGTAGTTGCAATGGCACGACGCTCTAAAATCAACTGTTTGGACTTCAAGACCTCATTACCACCCAAATCCGAATACAACGGGTCAGTAGAAACGTTAGGCAATTGATATTTATTCATTTTTATAACCTCATAAGCTGCTTTAGCTGCCGCTTCCCACTTTGTCAAGTCACGACCGGGATTATGCAAATCACTTGCCGCATACAGTAAAGCCCTTGATTTTAAAGCCAGTGCCGCACCTTTGGTCACCCTGCCTGTCTCGCCTCTGACACCATCTTCCGGCAGTCCTCCTTCCCGGGTTATCTCCGTACATTCCTTTGCTATGAAATCTATCACATCCGCAAATGAAGTCTTTCGTACAGAATTAATCTCTTCCTGCGTATAAGTACGTGTTATCAAAGGAATATCCCCATAGCGTTTAGCCAGTTCGAATAAATAAAACGCACGCAAGAAGCGGACTTCCAAAGAAAACTTGGAAGCTTTTTCTATCATTTCATCATAATCTTCATTGTACTGAAAACGTTCAAGCACTTTCGGATCAAAATTTTCAAGGAATAAATTGGCACTACGAACTCCGTTCCAGAAGCCCCAGCCATCATCGACACGCTTTAGCGGGCTCCAAATACCATTGGTTATATAATAGATACTATTATTCTCCCAAGTATAGACAGAATTATCGGTAGCAGATTCCATCATCGCATCACTCACCCTCCCAAAATCAGTCGGCAAGAAACCATATATATAAGCTACCGATGAGTTCATATTATTAAAATAGCTGTAGGCTTCTTCCTTGGTTTTTCCGCTAGTTTCATCGTAATCGAGAAAATCACATCCGTCCAATAAAAACAGAGCGAAAGCCGCTACTACATAGTTCTTTATATTTCGCATAACTATCTTTATTTAAAAGTTAATATTCAGTCCTAGACATACAGAGAATAAATCCGGATACCCCAATGTCAGATCTTCACAATTGAAATAATCAATCTTATCTATAGAAAATACATTCTGTGCCTTAGCGTAAATCTGAAGTTTATCCAATTTTATCTTTTTCACCCATTTCTGCGGCAGATTATAATAGACATTCAGATTACGTAATTTCAAGAATGAACCATCTTCAATCCATTGTGTACTAGTCTGATAATTATTTTCATTCGACAATGTAGAAAGACGGGGTACATTGGCGACATCTTTCATAGCTTCTGTCCAACGAATCTTATCTTTCAAATACCAAGTCGCGATATTGGTATTGCCATTACGTAAGGGCTGATGTACATTTGCCACATTCAATTGTTTGGTCAACCCACTCACTCCATTAAAGACCATATCTATTCCAAAGCCCTTATATTCAAAACCCAAATTCAATCCGAACACCATTTCGGGCACCGTTGTAGACTTGCCGATTGCTATCCTATCCTCACTATCTATCCTTCCATCTCCATTCTGGTCTTTATATTTCACATCTCCCGGACGAACCACCGAAAATGTTTGTTCCGGGCTCTTGGCAATATCCTCTTCATCACGGAAATAACCGACGGCTTCCAATCCAAACAGTTGCCCGACTTTATGTCCACGTGTATATAAATAGTCGTAAGGCTGATAGGCTTGTCCGTTTTCAACAATCTCACTATCATTCAATGCCCAATTCGCATTTACAAAATAATTGAAATCCTTATGTTGTCCACTCCATCCCAAACTCAATTCTACACCACGGCTCTTTACTTCACCTATGCAGGCTTTCGGCGGGTCGATGCCTAGTATGCCGGACACATTATTATTAGCAACTAAAATATTAGTACGATGGTCATAGTACACCTCTGCCGTTGCCGTGAAGTTCTTCCATAAACGCAGGTCTACCCCCACATTATATTTGTCTGCAGTCTCCAGATTCAAGCCATATACAGGTAACCTTTGTTCTTTCAAACCATTGACTACTGTCATACCATCTCCAAAAGGATATCCTGTCCCCCCTGTCCAGAAATAATTCCCCAATCCATAATCAAGTTCATCTACCGCAGAACGTCCCCAAGAAGCCCGAAGTTTCAACAAGTCCAGGTTAGAAGCCCCTTTCAGGAAATCTTCGTTAGCCAAATTCCAACCAGCAGAAACAGCCGGATAGAAACGAAACTTATCACCTTTCAACAGAACACTTGTACCATAATAGTTGCCGACAACATCTACCATATAACGGTTGCCATAATTATAACCGACAAATCCCATGATATTCTGCCGATAATAAGAGGCGTTATTTTCTAACGGTTCTTTCATATCCTGCCGATAGACAGCCGAAGCCGACAATTGATGCTTACCGGATGTATAGTCATAATTCAATTTAGCCTCAACACTGGCACGTATCAATTGGGCAGACAATACAGACTTGGTTATCTGCACCTTGCTATCCGTACCATAAGTTTCACTTACCGGGAGTCCCTCTTCCGACAGATAACCGACTTCATACTTATAGGTCTTACTACCTATATCCTGAAAAGTGGCAGTATTATCATAAGCGACAGCCACTTCCGCACTCAACCCCTTCAGGAACATAGAGAAATCCTGAGTAATCCGCATATCTGTTTCCAACATACGACGATTTTCCTGTACATATCCCACATCTGCAATAGCCGCAATCGGATTCATCTTAAAAAGCGTATTACTCCCCCAATTATTATTCAGCGTCTTCACCGGAAATGCAGCGGCAGGTACTTTATAAAAATTCTGGAAGATGGTATTAATATCCGTATTCGGTCGCTTATCTTCTCCAATAATGCCATATAAGCCAAACTTCATTCGGGTGCTGGAAGTGATATCCACATCCAAATTCATACGCAGTCCTAACTCATAAGTCCGTATCTGAGAATTATAACGATCCGAATAGTGAGTATAATCTTCATTCAACAAACCAAACTTATTCTTATAATCCAACAACGCCATATACCGTACTCTTTTTCCGCCACCACGCATCATTACATTAAACTGATTGTTTTCGCTGAAATTCCTTGTACCCTCTTTATACCAGTTGACGTTCGGATAATAATTCGGATTCGTACCATCCTTAAACCGTTCCAAGTCCCTTTTCGTGTATTGTAACGGCAAACCATCATAATACAGCGCTTCGTTCTGCGCCATAGCATACGTATAAGCATCCGCCATTTCCGGCCGGTTGACAGGAAAATCGAAACCATGACGATAATTCACATCCACATCAAACGAATTATAAATACCTCTTTTGGTATTCACCAAAATGACTCCGTTAGCCCCTCTGGCACCCATCAAAGCCGTAGCAGCACCATCTTTCAAGACTTGAACGGACTCTATTTCTTCTATTGTCATATTCGTCAGTCCCCGTTCAAATCCATCCACCAAAACCAAGGGAGCTCCGCTACCCAAACCACCACGACCACGTATATTCATGCCGGCATTAGCATCCCAACCAACCGTTTGACTGAGATGAAGCCCTGATATCAATCCAAAAAGCGCGTTATTCACCCGGTCGGGAGAAGTTGCGTTCTTTTCCAGCAAGTCAGCATAAATAGCAGTCACAGACTGGGTTTGGGTGTCTTCTGTCCGCTTTAGAAATCCCAAATCAACAACCGCGTCTTTCTTGATATCAAACACCAAATTCAGGGTATCCCCTGTGATTTTAATCCGCTTGGTTGCTACATCTGCATAATTCAGTTCTATATAATCACCTTTCTTCAACAGGAGTGAAAACAAACCGTCTTCATCAGTGACATTGTTATTTTTGAATTCTCCTACCTTTGATACCTTTACACCCGAAAGAGGTTTACCGGAGCCATCTTTCACAATGCCATTCATCATCTCTTGCGCCACCAGACTTACCGAAGAGATGAATAACATGCCTATCGTAAATAATAATTTATTCATAATCAAATCGTTTAATTAACCTTATTACCAGCCGGGATTTTGAATCAATCCATATTTCTTATTGATTTCGCTTACAGGAAATGGCAGTAAATACCAATATTCATTCCAATAATATTTAATATCGTCACGCGTACTCACTGCATACTCGAAGCCACTTCCGACCTTCGTCGTTTCCAGCATTTCCATGGGACGTATAGCCCATTCCGCTCCCTTTTTATGACGCATCATATCAAAGTAGCGAACATCTTCCTGTCCGAATTCACGGGCACGTTCATCCAATAAGTAGTTCAACAATGCATCACCTTGCGGCACCTTAGCGGAAGTTACTCCCGGCAACCCTGCACGTTCGTGCACGAGGTTCAGATAATCATAAGCGGTCTTCTCAAATTCATCGGGCACGTTAGCCTTCCCCAATTGGTTCATAGCTTCGGCTATACTTAAATAAATCTCTGGCATACGAATCATGGGACAAGAATAAGGCTTGCCTTTCATCTCATTCTTCTTATCACGAATAAACTTGCGGAATCCATAGCCAAATTGAGTTTTCTTCTGCACAGAACTTCCCGAACCATATCCTTCGCGTCCACCTTTATAAACTTCTGCTGTCCGTCCCTGCCATTTATCACCATTTACAAGCAAGTTCTCATATAAACGCACATCACGGTTCGGCTGTCCTTTTTCATCAAAAAACGGATGCGCACGGTGTGTCTGATTATTCCAATCGAATGTAGAACCATCCTTCCATTGGAACATATCCGCATAATTTCCACGCGGGATACCATAACCGGATTCATACATACGGAACGGTTTATCTACGCCATCATAAGTTCCCCAACGGAAAGAAGCCATCACAACCTCCTGATTGCCTTTCGTAAAATAGCCGTTTACATAGTCCTCTCTGGGATTCCCTGTATTTTCAATCCGATAATAATCACCATTCTGCATGTTCAGGCGCAAGAACTCTCTTCCTGCCTCCAAAGCAGCCTCCCAACGGCTATCCTGCTGATTTCCATACCAAGTCAGAAGTTCAGTAGCCGCCTGTCCGTCATAATAGGGTACTTTATTATTAAATAATGGACTGGCAACAAATAAGAGTAAACGGAACTTCAACGCTTTAGCAGCGGCTGCTGTCATATGTCCATATTCTTCAGCGGTGGTAGACCAAGGCAAATCGGTTGCCGCCTCATCCAATAACGCAACTGTTTTATTGACTGTTTCCTCCAACGTCAGACGAGGAAACTGGAAAATCTCATCTGCCGCATACGCGTGGTCTATCCAAGGCATGCCACCATAGAAACGAATCATTTGAGTATAGTGAAAAGCAATGACTACCTTAGCTTCCGCTTTTCGAATACGCTTTTCGTCATCAGTCATATCGGGAACTTTATCTACATTTTCAATATAAATATAAGCCTTCCTTATACCAAAAGAAGGATTTCCCGTCACTTCAGTAATCTGTGAATGAAAAGGGAAATAGGGAAAGTTAATACAACTGGAAGAAGAATTAAAGTCTCCACGTGTCCATGAGATTGGTTGTGCATATCCTATATCAGTATATCCATCCAAAATAAGCCCCTCCGGATGGCATCCTCTCAAGGTAGGCATAAAATCCCACAAACTCTTATAAAACTGGTTTAGGGCCTGATCTGCATACTTTTTAGAAGAAAACACCGTATCAATAGATACATCGTCACTATTGGGCTTCTCCAAAAAATTATCACCGAACTTCAGGTCTTCACATCCGATGAATAAGCTAGCCAGAAGTCCGCATAGAATAATTAAACTTTTGTTTTTCATAATAATCATTTTAAAAAGTTACATTCACTCCCAAGCTAAAGATTTTCATAATAGGATACGTATTCGTATCACGTGTCAATTCTCCTTCGGGATCAAAAACTTTCAATTTGTCAAATGTCAAGAGATTATAGCCGGTAAATTGAACCGTCAACTTAGAGGCACCAATTGCTTTTAAAATCTTCTGTTGAGTAATATTATATCCAATCGTCAGATTTTTCAATTTGATGTATGAAGCATCTTTCAACCATACGCTCGATGTCTCTTGGTTAGTTGAACTTGCAATGGACAAACGGGGATACACAGCCGTTGCTGCTGTTTCAGGTGTCCAACGCCCGTCAGCCATATATTGATAAAGCACCTGCCCCTCATAAAAAGGACGTTTATAAGCATTTGCCATCTCAATATCACACTGTGCTACTCCCGTCCAGTTCATGGAAGCAAAAAAGCCTTTATATTCTCCACCCAAATTTAAACCGAACGTATAAGCCGGGCGTTTAGGGTTTCCTATTTTGGTCTGGTCGTCATTATCAATGATATTATCACCGTTCAAATCTGCAAACTTAATATCACCGGGATATTTTTTCCCTTGCGGTTGCGGCAAATCCCCACGAACATTACCATCCGCATCAAAGTCATTCTCATTATAGAACCCTTGTGCCAGATATCCGAAACGGGCTCCCACCTCATGTCCGGTACGCCACATATAAGGTTCGTTCGGTTCTACTTCATCTTGATAAATAATTTTATTTTTAGAATAAGAGACATTTGCATTTATATAATATGAAAAGTCCTTAATACGATCATTCCATTTTAAATCAACTTCATATCCTTGATTATTTACTTTACCCATGTTAACCACAGGCAATATGCCATTCATTGCAATCAAGGAAGGAACGGTGCTGCGTTGTATCAGAATATCACGACGATTTTCCCGGAAATAATCGACTGTCAACTTCAAACGGTCACTGAAGAAATAAGCATCTATACCGTAATTCTGCTTTAAGGCAGTTTCCCAGGTTACATTCGAATTTCCCAGCATAAGTTCTTTCGCTGCTGTCTGATAGACCGTATTTGTCAATCCGAAAATATACCCGTTCTTATCCTGATAGGCTTTCTGCAGCCAGTCGGAATTATTTATTGAATAAGAGTCCGGCAAATAAAGGAAGCGATTACTGGACATGTTGTCATTACCGACCAATCCAACAGAAGCACGCACTTTCAGATAGGTTAAGAAGTCATTTTTAGGAATGAATTTCTCTTCTGTAATCACATAGCCGATAGAACCTGCAGGGAATGTACCAAAACGTTTGTCCGGCGCAAAGTTCTCGGAACCATTATAGCCAATATTAAATTCTGCTATATATTTCGACTTATAATCATAAGTCAAACGGCCTACCAAGCCAACATAAGCAGTCGGGACATCCCAAAACTTGTTAGGATAATTAGGATAATACTTTTTACTTTGGTTGTACAGCAATAAGGCACCTACATTATGTTCTCCGAATTTGCGATTATAACGAATGCTTCCTTCCACATACCAGTCACGGGCACGTTTTTTATCTCCGGTTCCATAAGTTTTCATCATATTTTCCCCCGTTATCCGATACACAAGGCTCTTATCAAAATCAGGGTCTTCAACATCAAGTCCCGATCCGTCTATTTCGGATTTATAAAAAGGAATATATGTTTCCACATGTCCCCGTACGGTTTTGATGTAAGAGTAATCCGTATTATATGCCCCTTTCGCTTCAATAGAAAGCCCCTTGGTTATAAAATCCAGATTTTGAGACAAGTTCAAATCGAATGTCATATTATTCGATACTTTACGGTCATAACCATAGCCATAAAATCCATTAATTACTTGATTCTCCATTTTAACTCCGGGAAAACGTGTACTCTGTGTCACCACTTTTTTTCCGTCGATAATTCCCGGAGATGAGAATGGCAACGACCACGTAAGCTGTTTCCATACATTACCACTGCCTCCCGGGTCACGCTGGTTGCCTACAATTCCGCCCATGCCGAACTTTAACGTAGTGGTGCGTGTGAGGTTTACATCAAGATTGGCACGATAGTTATAACGGGTATAGCTGTAATTGTTATCATAATCAAGCCCGTCCAGTTGTTTAAACAAACCATTCTGAAACAAAAAACCTAACGATACAAAATAACGGATATCTTTTGTTCCTCCGGAAATACTTACATTATGTTGGGTTTGAACAGCAGCCTTATTCATCAAATAATCATACCAGTTCACATTGGGATACAGAATAGGAGAATCCCCCAAACGAAAACGTTCCATATCATAGTCCGAGAAAGCCAGCAAGTCATCTGCCGCTCCGTCGTTACGTTGAGCTTCTCTGAATAAAGAAGCCGTTGTATAGCTGTCTGCCACATCCAATATACGGGTAGGCATCTGAATGCCGACATTCGAGTTAATCGATATTTTGGCCTTTCCTTCTTCTCCCCGGCGAGTAGTGACCAATATGACTCCGTTTGCACCGCGCACTCCGAATACAGCCGTAGCCGAAGCATCTTTTAATACATTAATAGATTCTATCTCGTTAGGATCCATTTGATAGAAAGAACGCTCCACGCCATCCACAAGAATAAGCGGAGCAGCTCCCCCTTCCGTCAATGAACCTACACCACGTACAAATATTTTCGCATTGTCAGCTCCCGGTTGTCCACTTGCCTGCATGGAAGAAACTCCCGGCAACTGCCCTGCCAACGAATTGGTGACACTGGCACTAGGGGATTTCAGTAAAGCCTCCGTACCGACACTTGATATAGCACCGGTCAATGTCGCCTTTTTCTGCACACCGTATGCCACAACCATTACTTCGTCCAGACTTTGTACATTTTCCTGTAAACGTACGTTAATCCCCCTTCGGGAGTTTACTTTTATTTCTTGTGACTGGTAACCAATAAATGAAACCGATAAAACAGAATTTCCATCAGGTACCGTAATTGTATAACGGCCGTCAATATCTGTGATAACTCCTGTGGAAGTCCCTTTCACTTGTACAGTAGCACCAATAATAGGTTCGCCACCCTCACTCGTAACAACCCCTGTAACTATTATACTTTTGTTCTGTTGCAAAGCGGAACTTACCCACTCTTTGCCGGTGTCACTGCCCGACAAAATCCTACCCGTCTCTGCGGAATAACAAATCTCGCCCCACAAAGACGACCTGATACATACGGCGATAAATAAAACCTTCCGCATGCGACCTGTTAAGATGTTTTTCATACTTTGATAATGTTAAATAGTTAAACAAAAAGCATCATTATAATTTCTGCTTAAATTTGAAAACCAGCGATTCATTCTTCAATCCTTTCGGCAGAGTTACTGTCACTTTGCCGTCTTTCGTCCGATACTTCACGCTACGACCGTTTTGAAGCAATACCATCTTGCCGGCAGGTTCATTTCCTTCCCATACAATTTCCTGCGGCAATTCCACATTGTCCGGCAGTGCATAGATAGCATACAGCGTCTTTCCATCTTTGTTAGCCGTGAACCAGATATTCTCACTTTGATAGACAGGAGTAGTGCGTGTGTTGTAAATTGCTTCACCATTTATTTTCAGCCATTGCCCTATCTCTTTCAAACGCTGTATTCCCTCTTCCTCGATAGTACCTTCCGGTGTAGGTCCCACGCCCAAAACCAAAGAACCGCCTTTGGCTACAATCTCCGTGAGAATATTGATTACTTGAGCTGCCGACTTGTAAGGAGCGTCTTTCCACCATCCCCAATGATTGGTCAGTGTGATGCAACTTTCCCAAGGATGATCAAGTTGCTGCTTGGGAATAGTCAGTTCCGGTGTTTGGTAATTTTCGTTCCGTCCGGGCACAGTCCGGTCTACGGCTATCAATCCGGGTTGATATTCGCGTGCCTTATCTATGATTTGATCCATTTTGATGTCTTCCTTGGGAGCTCTTACCCAGCCTCCGTCCAGCCAAAAAAGGTCTACCCGACCATAACGCGTCATGAGTTCATTGATCTGATTAGCCGTATATTCTTGAAAACGTTTCCATTTATCCGGATTCAGCTTGATATCATAATTCACATTCCGGGTAGGCGTTGCCCTGTCTCTACTCCAGTAATCATTGCAATGCCAGTCGGGCTTGGAGAAGTAAGCACCTATCATAAAGTCTTTCTGACGGAAAGCATCAAACACTTGATAGGTCACATCTTTTAAAGGATTGTTTTTAAAAGGTCCTTTAGCTATCGAGAAGTCAGTTTCCTTCGTATCAAACATACAAAAACCGTCGTGATGTTTGGTAGTGAAAATCATATATTTCATACCGGCATCTTTCATAATGTCCGCCCATACTTCCGGAGCAAACTTCGTTGGATTGAAAGACTCGCTTAATCCCCAATACCATTTCTTGAAATCATCGTAAGGCATATCACCGAAGATTTTAGTTCGGCGCGGAATAAATTTTTCTTCCGAACACAACAGCCACGACTCGAAAGTACCCGGTACGGAATAAAGTCCCCAGTGGAACAGTACACCGAATTTCAAGTCTCGCCATTGGTCTAATTTCTGCAGTACTGCCGGATCTGTCGGATACTCATAAGAGGTGGATGATTTGTGCACATACCCTTGATCTTTAATATCACTTTGCTGTGCACATACATTCCAAGAAAAAGAGAGTCCGAACAAAGCAGCCAGTACCACTTTCATGCTTTTCATTTTTCTCATACTTACCGTTGTTTTAGAGGTTTTAAATTTCACCGCTAAGATATGAGGATTGAAATGAAAGGGTGTTTTCTATTATTTTTAGTTTGTCCGATAACTGCCACAGCAGGACTAAAAACTATCAAAACTTTTTAGATTTTATTCAAAAGAGCTTCCCAGGCACTATTTTCTCTGTTTTTTCACATAATCAGAAGGCATGCAACCCATATACTTTTTAAAACTGGTAGAGAAATAAGAGCGGGATGCAAAACCTACCATGGCACTCACTTCAGATATGGAGTAACGTCCGTCCAACAGTAATTTGCACGCCATATTGAAACGTATCCGCCGAATAAAATTTGCCGGCGGTTCACCCGATATGGAATTCATTTTGTAGTATAATGACGAGCGACTCATAAAAAGCTTCTCCGCAAGGTCATCGGCTGTAAAGTCTTCATCAGAGATGTTTTCTTCCACAGTCTGAATGGCTTTGGTGATAAACTCTTCGTCCAGCTTATTCGAAGTCATTTTTGCCGCATCAATATCAATCGTACTGGAATAATAGTATCTCAAACGCTGCCTGGCTTTCAGGATATTATTAATCTTCCCTTTCAGAAGATTAATAGAAAATGGTTTGGGGATATAATCGTCTGCACCGGCTTGAATACCCGCAGTCTGCGCCTCGAGACTGCCTTTCGCCGACAACAAAATAACCGGAATATGGCAAGTTTGCATGTTCTTCTTCACAATCTCACATAACTTAATACCGTCTATTCCCGGCATCATCACATCAGAAAGAATTAAATCCACTTTCTGTTCCTTCATCATTTCCAGTGCTTCTTCCCCGTTCCCGGCTATCAACGTGATATACTCCGATTTAAAATTATCCTTCAAATAATCGACCATTTCCTTATTATCATCCACCAGCAGGATAGTCGCTCTCCCCTCTTCTTCCCTACCATCCGGCTTCTCTATGTCAGTGGTAGTAACTGCAACCTCTTCCATGTAGGAAACATCCATAGGAGAATACATAGGTTCTGATAAAGTGAAGGCCGCTTCCGCGTCCTGTTTTTGTTCTTCAGCCGGAAATATGTGGATGTCTGCCGGCAAAATCACCCTGAATTCTGTAAATTTCCCGGTTTCACTAGCGACCTCTATCCTGCCTCTATGCTTGTCTATCAACAATTTCACCAAAGACAAGCCAATGCCGGAACCTTTCTGATTATCGTCCACTTGGTAAAAGCGTTCGAAAATGCGGGAAAGTTTCTCTTCCGGAATACCTATGCCGTTATCACGTATCGTAAATCCGTAAACAGACTCCTTCTTCCACAATGATAATGAAATTTCTCCACCGTCAGGAGTAAACTTAAACGCATTGGAAAGCAAATTCATCAATATCGTTTCCAAATACATCCTGTCGACAGGAAATAATTCATCTGTCAAATCCGAACGGAAATGGAAATTAATATTTCGTTTCCGTGCATTCTCTATAAATAAATTGAATACATTCATTGCCATGCTCTCAACCGACCCTGAAACGATATTGATAGGTAATGTTCCCGACTCTGCCTTCCTGAAGTCAAGTAGCTGATTGACAATATGCAGTAACTTCTGCCCATTCTTATAGACATAAGACAATTTTTGTTGCACAGCGGGATCGAAAGAGTTCTTTTCGCCCAACAATTCCTCTAACGGAGCTAATATCAGACTTAAAGGTGTGCGCAATTCATGAGACATATTAATATAAAAACGGACTTTCTCCTGACTGATTTCTTCTATCTTATTCCGTTCGATATGCTCAATCTGTACCTGCATCCTCATCTTGGCACGAACAATAAAGAAATAAAATACAAAAGCTAAAATACCGATGATAAAGAGGAAAAACAACGTTTTTGCCCACCACGTCTGATACCACATCGGAATAATATCAATAAAAAATTCTGCAGGGGTTTCTGACCATTGTCCACTGTCACTGCATGCCTTTACTTTAAAAACATATCTACCCGGAGACAAATTCCAATAGTTCACTCCACGACTTCCTGCCCAAGTAGCATAAATCCAATCCGAATCGTAACCTTCCAGCTTATAGGCAAACCTGTTACGGCTGTTTGACAGGTAGTTGATTACAGAAAAAGTGATTCTGAACATTTTGAGTTCCGAAGGAAAAGAGACTCCCAGCAACTTCCCGTTGTCAGCCTGATAAAAATCGACATCTCCGTCTTTAGCTTGCCTTATGGGAAGATTCTGTATGGACAATCCGGTTATCACTGCGTTAGGCGTAAAAGGAGTGCCGGAGAAGTGTTCGGGATTAAAAAAGACGACCCCATTCAAAGTTCCTAAAAAGAAAGTGCCGTCTTTTGAACTGCATACAGCCGACTGCATAAACTGATTGTTCGGCAAACCATCTTGTTTGATATAGTTGCAGAAATTCTTTTTATGCAAATCAAAACAGGAAAGTCCCCTGCTCGTTGTGAGCCACAACCGCCCTTTTTTATCTTCCAAAATACCGCTGATACAGTCATCGGGCAAACCGTCGCTCATAGAATAACGCTCCCATGAAAGAGAGGTTCCTTCTTTATAGCGGTACAATCCGGAAGAAGTGCCTACCCAAATGGCATGGCTACTGTCTTCATATACACACAACGCCTGTATCAGGCCAAGAGAATAAGCCCCTGCCGAATCAGCCATCACTCGCATTTCTCCGTCAGCACACATGTACAAGCTTTCTTCCGTACCAATCCAGACACGCCGTCTTGAATCACGGAACAAGGTAGAGACAAGCACATCTTTCAATTGAGGATATCTGACTGCCAAAGGATGCAAGGAGATTTGCCTTGTTTGATAATCAAAACGATACAAACCAGCCATCGAACCAATCCAAAGTGTACCATCGTCTCCATCCAACAGTGAATAGCAACTATTTTCCAAGGATGCGGCACCGGGAATATCATAATTACTTAGATGTCCGGTCTTGACGTTCAAATGACTCAACCCGCCGCTATGCATACCGATATAAACAGAACCATTTTTCTCGGGAAACACACATTTAATGTTATTCGAACGTAAGGAGCCGGCTTTGTTGCCTTCATCGGAATAACAAGTGAAATGCCCGGTTGTCCTGTCATAATGATTCAATCCTCCGTCATTGGTACCAATCCAAAGATTATTATTGAAAGGGTCTTCCGCTATGCAACTGACAGTATTGTCACTCAATGAATTACGGTAGACAGAATGTTGCAGGACACGAAAATCAGGTGCTAATACATGATAATAATTAAGCCCTCCGTGGTAAGTGCCTACCCACATTCCTCCCTGATGATCCCTTAGAAGAGAACGTACAGAATTATGTCCCAAAGAAGAAGGGTCTTCATAGGAAAAGCGATATTGCGAAATACTTTTTGTATCCGGTTGGAGAATCAGCAGTCCTTCTACCGTTCCAATCCATAATCTTCCCCGGTCATCCAGCTGCAAAGCCCGGACAGCATCCGAAATAAACTGTTTCGGATAATTTTTCCGGTTATAATGTTCTCGAACCTGAAATTTGTCATCTATCAAATATACTCCGTTCGTCAATGACGCCAACCAGCAATTCCGGGTCTTATCATCATAAATGATACTGGAGATTACTTCATTTTTCAATTCAGGAAGCAATTGAACAATATTACCATTACGGAAATAATAGAAATAAATACCTTTTGAAGTTCCAAGTAATGCCCCGTCTCCTATAGCACGAACGGAATAAACATTCTTCCCTTCTAACTGGGGGAGCATTTTCATCTTGCCATCCGTTTTCTCAAAAAGAACCAATCCCCGATTGGTTCCTAACAACAACTGTTCCCTGTCTGCCGGCTCTTCCATCGCAAACACCTGAACCGACTGATTGCCCGGTAATGAGTAATTTGTAAAATCATTACCTATAATATTATACCGGGAAAGTCCGACCATTGTCCCTGCCCACACCGTTCCCTTTCGGTCAGTATAAAGAGAATAGATGTAGTTATTTCCCAAACTGGCGGTATCGACCAAAGATTTATAAAAGGACGCAAAGCGGAAACCGTCATGCCAGTTCAATCCTTCAGTAGTGCCCACCCATATCTTATTGTTATGGTCCTGGGTTAAAGCAAGCACTGTATTGTACGACAATCCATCATCTACAGACAAACGTTTAAAACGAACCGGAGCCTCATCTGCCAATAAAGTAGATATCGGAATAAATTGGAAACAAATAGATAAAACAATCAAATAACAAATTTGTATATATCGGTCTTTCATAAGTAATCACGGTTCAAGAACATTTTAACTCAAACAAAAGTACATAAAAAGCATGAGCTTTTTACACCGGCATAATAAAGAAATCATTTTTTTCTTTAGAGGAAAGATATGTATTTCCAGCCACTTTTATCACATATATCCGTTAGCTTTAATTTCTTTATATCGTTTCAAAGCCTCCAGATAATAATAATCGGCATAAATCAACGGGGTGTCGACTTCACTATTATGCGGAAAGCTACCCACCGAATGCATGAGAATAAACCCGTGATTTTCTCTTTCCCTTGCCAGGTATGTTTCCGAGGAAAGTTGCTTCAAGATTCGCTCTGCATAACGGAAGTATTTCCGCCCTTGTTTTTTGTCCCCATAACCGCTTAATTCCAACAAGGCGGAAGCTGTGACGGCAGCCGCCGAAGCATCGCGAGGTTCATTGGGAATGTTCGGAGCATTATAATCCCAATAAGGAATAAAGTCTTTTTCGGACGAGCAATGGCTCATTATAAATTCAGCGATCTTATAAGCCGCTTTCAGATAAGTTTGTTGTTTGGTGAAACGATAACACATGGTATATCCATATACGGCCCAAGCCTGACCACGTGCCCAAGACGATTCATCATCATATCCCTGGTAAGTACCTTTCGACTCGACTGTACCATCTTCCGGCAAATAACTGACTACATGATAAGATGTCATATCTTCCCGAAAATGATTCTTCAGTGTTTTGTCGGCATGTGCTATGGCAATTTCCCGATACTTCGGATTACCGGTCTGTTCCGATGCCCAGAAAAGCATCTCCAGATTCATCATGTTATCAATAATGACAGGATAACTCCAATTGCCAAAGTCCCAGGAACGAATCAATCCGACTTTCGGTTCAAAGCGCGTACAAAGGCTTTCGGCAGCGCGAACGAGAATCAGGCTGTCCGCTGGTTCCGGTTTTAGACGGATGCCCTGACCGTAACTACAAAACATCATAAACCCCAAATCGTGATTTTTCGTATAATACTGCATCGCTTCCAGACGGTCAGTGTACAAACGTGCCTGTTTTGCCAATTCTTCCTTAGCTGTAAGTTCATACGCCAGCCACAAGGAGCCCGGGAAAAAACCGGAAGTCCAATCCGAAGGTTTTTCCAAGCGATATTTTCCATCTTTCAAGGAACGTGGAAAACAAAGGGTATCCGATTCGTTTTTCAACTTTTCTGCCATATAGAGCAATTGATGTCCGGATGTACTCACCGCACGGTCAAACCATTTCATCTCATTTTCTTTCGGAACATTACAAGCAGCCAGAAAAATAATTCCTGTTGCCACCATTAGAAGTTTGCTATTCATTGTTTCAATCTATTTCTGTTATTACTTCTCCATATATTAGCAACAAAGGTAGACTAACTTACAGACATCGGTTTTACAAAACTCTTTTTTTATGTCCGTTTCCATATTAGTAATGTTTGATTTTGTACAAAAGTTGTCTGCTTTCAGATATTCATAATGGTGCAGAAACGAACTGATCCGCACGGAAAGAAATTAAATAATATAGTTTAGATTTTTCTCCACTGTATAAACAATCTATCTGAGACCCGGGTCTCAGCATCTATGACACCCGGGTCTCAGGTATGCCAACACCCGGGTGTCAGTACCATTGAGACCCGGGTGTCAGATAGAACTCTACTACTAAGCGTTTTTTCTTTGTTACTAGAGTAAATAAAATTCCGATGCATCTAATATCTATTCAAAACAGTGCAAGAATGAGCTAAATAATAATTTTCCAGTTAAACAAAATTATAACGCTCGTTCTTTGAGATATTGAAAACGAAATATTACGAAAATAATGATTATCTTTGAACCACTAAAAGGAAAATAACAATGAATGACCTGCTTCGTAAACTCCCTATCGGGATACAGACCTTTGAGAAACTTCGTAAGGGCGATTATCTATATGTAGATAAAACAGAGCTTGTATGGAAAATAGCTTATACATCTACTCCATACTTCCTGAGCCGTCCACGCCGTTTTGGTAAAAGTCTTCTTCTCTCTACCTTTGAAGCCTACTTTGAAGGAAAGAAAGAACTCTTCGAAGGGCTTGCCATTGAAAAACTGGAAACGAAATGGGAAAAGCATCCTGTGCTGCATCTGGATTTAAATGCCGAGAAGTACGATTCCCCAGAAAGACTTTATGATATCCTCAGCCGTCAACTCACCTTATGGGAAATCCAATATGGCAAAGGAATAGACGAGAACACTCTTTCCGGTCGTTTCTCCGGCGTCATCCGTCGCGCCTACGAACAAACCGGTAGCAGCGTTGTAGTTCTGGTAGACGAATACGACAAACCTCTATTGCAAGCTTTAGGCAATGATGTCTTACTGGATGAATACCGTAAAACTCTGAAAGCCTTTTACGGAGTATTGAAAAGTGCCGACCGCTACCTACGTTTCGTCTTCCTCACAGGAGTAACGAAATTCTCACAAGTAAGTGTATTCAGTGACCTCAACCAATTGCAGGACATCACTTTATGGCCCGATTACGGAACCCTTTGCGGCATCACTCTTCAAGAATTATTGGATACCTTCCAGCCGGAAATCAAGATACTGGCAGCCAATAATTCCATTTCTTATGATGACGCGGTACAACGAATGACACGTCTCTACGATGGCTATCATTTTTGCATTAATTCAGTAGGTATCTTCAACCCGTTCAGTGTACTGAATGTCCTGAAATCAAAAGTGTTCGACAATTACTGGTTCCAGACCGGCACACCGACTTTCCTCGTCGAGATGCTGCAAGAAACCGAATACGACCTGCGTACTTTGCTTGACGGGATCGAAGCACCGTCTTCCATGTTCTCCGAATATCGTGTAGATTCCAATAACCCGATTCCGTTGATTTACCAAAGTGGATATCTGACGATAAAAGCTTATGATGAACGTTTCCGCAACTACCTGTTGGAATTTCCCAACGATGAGGTGCGTTACGGTTTCATGGATTTCCTGGTACCGTTCTATACTGGAGTGAAGAATAATGATCAAGGGTTTTACATCGGCAAGTTCGTCAATGAATTGGAGAGTGGAGACTACGATGCCTTTCTTACCCGTCTGCAAGCCTTCTTTGCCGATTTCAACTACGAATTGAACGAGCAGACAGAGCGTCACTACCAAGTAGTTTTCTATATTGTTTTCAAACTTATGGGACAGTTCACCGATGCCGAAGTACGCAGCGCCCGCGGTCGTGCAGATGCCGTAGTGAAAACACCTAAATATATCTATGTCTTCGAATTCAAGCTGCATGACACAGCAGAAGCGGCATTGAAGCAGATCGACGATAAAGGCTATCTGATACCGTATCAGGCAGACGGACGTGAAGTGATAAAGATCGGGGTAGAGTTCAGTGCGGAAAAACGCAATATCAGTCGCTGGCTGGTGTGAACAGATAAAGTTAAATATTATCAGGAGTTACCCATATCCACGCCCGATAACAACTTCTCCTATGAACATGAACCAAAGGTAAATAACCGGAGTACACTCTACCTTCCCTGATTTCCAACGGATAAGTTGCGGACATTCGTTCATGTTCCTGCAAGGCTTCACCTTCCGAAGGATGATAATCAATCACAAAACGCCCTGTTGAATCAGAACGTACATAACGGTCATATAAAAAACGCGCAACAACTCCCATATTCATGCGCAGATTAATTTCCACACAGGGATGAATCCGAAAAAACGGCTTTTCATTTTCCGGAAACCGACAAATCATCATATCAACTCCAAGATAACCTTTATAAACGGTTCCTACCAACGCAGAAAGTCTGTATTTCAAACAGTTTTCCAAATCCGTCAGAACCTTTGAAGGGACATATTGCGAAAGTTGTTTCCAGATTGCCTCATTAGAAAGCAAACGATTCCCTTCATACATTCCACTCTTTCCGGTATGGAAGAGGGAATATCCCATAAATGTCACTTCACCTGTACCATCGGAATAAAACTCCATGGCAAAGTCCTCTACCTTATTATATATAGGTTCCGCAATGATTCCACCCTGCGAAGCAGCCACACGCGTACACCAACCGGATATAAAAGGAGTAAATATGCCTTTACACCAGTTCAAGCCTTTACCGCTTCCCGAAAGCGGAGCTTTCAACAGGCAGCATTCCCGTTCTTCCACAAAGGTTTTCCATTCTTCTTGTGTCTTCAAATAATAAGATTCTCCGCAGAAATATTCATTCAGTTGTAATTCCGGAAGCAATGAGACGGCTTTAGAACGATGGGAGTATTCCCGCAAACCGTCTAATTGCTCCATAGAAGGAAGCAGGGCTTCATCCATGCCCAGCCCTGAAAGCCGTTTCCGCAAAGCTACATCCCATCCCCAAGGACGAATATCCAAATTCGGTTCAATAGCAAGTTCCGGCTCTGTCATCAAATCAACCGAAAGTCCTAATAATTCCTGTATCTTCTTCACATAGCCGAGATTATAAGCGGAAGGAGCTAATACAGCACTCCCCTCCTCTGCATACCACATCGGAAGCAAAGCCAACTCGGAAGCCATACGTCTGGCAGAAGCCGGAGCCATATAATTTGTTTCACCGCTAGCCAACGCCAAGTCATGTTCCGGATTGAATATATAAAGAGCCTTTTTTGTCATTTCAAATGAATTCAAAACTTTATTCTGCAAATATATACAGGAAATAGTCAGGAATGACTACAATAAACAGAAAGTTGGAATTAAACACACAATTTTGCCATCTCTACTTTGCAAATCCTAAAAAAAGCAGTATATTTGCCACCCGAAAAACAAAGAACTGAAATGGAATCATTCTACCGCACACACGCCTACCTCGTTGAGCACACCAATGCCCCCGTTCGCCGCGATCTTATGGACGAGATCGACTGGAGCGACCGCCTGATTGGTATCAAAGGGACACGTGGCGTAGGAAAAACCACTTTCCTTCTCCAATACGCCAAAGAGAAATTCGGGAACGACCGTTCCTGTCTGTTCATCAACATGAACAACTTCTATTTCTCGGGCCACAGCATTGTAGACTTCGCCAACGAATTTCAAAAACGTGGCGGAAAAGTGTTGTTGATCGACCAGGTGTTCAAACATCCGGAATGGAGCAAAGAGTTACGCATGTGTTACGACCGTTTTCCTAACCTGAAAATTGTCTTCACCGGCTCGTCCGTGATGCGACTGAAAGAAGAAAATCTTGAATTACGTGATATCGCCAAGAGCTATAACCTGCGTGGATTCTCTTTCCGTGAATTCCTAAACTTGCAAACAGGCATGAAATTCAGGGCATATAGCCTCGAAGAAATTCTTAGCACTCACGAACAGATTGCCAAAGGAGTACTCTCCAAAGTTCGTCCGTTGGATTATTTCCAGGATTACCTGCACCACGGCTTCTATCCGTTCTTCCTCGAAAAGCGTAACTTTTCGGAGAATCTGCTGAAAACGATGAACATGATGGTGGAAGTAGATATACTTCTCATCAAACAAATTGAACTGAAATATCTTTCAAAGATAAAAAAATTACTATATTTGCTCGCTGTCGACGGGCCGAAGGCTCCAAATGTGAGCCAACTGGCAAGCGACATACAGACATCTCGCGCCACGGTGATGAACTATATCAAGTATCTGGCAGATGCGCGACTCATTAATCTGGTTTATCCGAAAGGGGAAGAATTCCCTAAAAAACCTTCAAAGATAATGATGCACAACTCCAACCTGATGTATTCCATCTATCCGGTGAAAGTGGAAGAGCAGGATGTGCTTGACACATTCTTTGCAAATTCTTTATGGAAAGACCATAAGGTACATAAAGGAGATAAAAACGTCTCTTTTATGGTGGACGAAGTAATGCCGTTCAAAATTTGCCAGGAAGGCGCAAAGATCAAGAACAATCCGAATGTAACGTACGCGTTGCATAAGGCTGAAATAGGTCGGGGCAACCAGATACCTCTCTGGATGTTCGGCTTTTTATATTAAAAGATTTATTTACTTAAATATTTAATTTAGTTATGACTAAACAGAAGAAATTCATCACTTGTGATGGTAACCAGGCTGCAGCGCATATCTCGTATATGTTCTCTGAAGTAGCAGCTATCTACCCCATCACTCCTTCTTCGACTATGGCTGAGTACGTAGACGAATGGGCTGCCGCAGGACGTAAGAACATCTTCGGCGAAACAGTATTGGTACAGGAAATGCAATCTGAAGGTGGTGCTGCCGGTGCAGTTCACGGTTCTCTTCAGGCTGGTGCGTTGACTACTACTTACACTGCTTCCCAGGGTCTTCTCCTGATGATCCCTAACATGTACAAAATTGCCGGTGAGTTCTTGCCTTGCGTATTCCATGTGTCTGCTCGTACATTGGCTTCTCACGCATTGTGTATCTTCGGTGACCACCAAGACGTAATGTCAGCTCGTCAGACTGGCTTTGCTATGTTGGCTGAAGGCTCTGTACAGGAAGTTATGGATTTGGCTGGTGTTGCTCACTTGGCTACCATCAAATCTCGTGTTCCGTTCATGAACTTCTTCGATGGTTTCCGTACATCTCACGAAATCCAAAAGATTGAAATGTTGGAAAATGATGATCTTGCTCCGCTGATCGACCAGGAAGCTTTGGCTGAATTCCGTGCCCGCGCACTGAACCCGATGAAACCGGTAGCTCGTGGTATGGCTGAAAATCCTGACCATTTCTTCCAACATCGTGAATCATGCAACAACTACTATGAAGCAGTTCCTGCTATCGTAGAAGAATACATGAATGAAATTTCTAAGATCACAGGTCGTAAATACGGTTTGTTCGATTACTATGGTGCAGAAGATGCAGAACGCGTAATTATCGCTATGGGTTCTGTAACAGAAGCTGCCCGCGAAGCTATCGACTACCTGGTAGCAAACGGCGAAAAAGTGGGTATGGTTGCCGTACACCTGTATCGTCCGTTCTCTGCTAAACACTTCCTGGCTGCTGTACCTAAGACTGCTAAGACTATCGCAGTTCTTGACCGTACTAAAGAACCGGGTGCTAACGGCGAACCTCTTTACCTTGACGTTAAAGACTGCTTCTACGGTGCAGAAAATGCTCCGGTTATCGTTGGCGGTCGCTACGGTTTGGGTTCAAAAGATACTACTCCTGCTCAAATCCTTTCAGTATTCGAAAACTTGGCTATGCCAATGCCGAAGAACCACTTCACTATCGGTATCGTAGACGACGTTACTTTCACTTCTCTTCCTCAAAAAGAAGAAATCGCTTTAGGCGGCGAAGGTATGTTCGAAGCTAAATTCTACGGTTTGGGTGCTGACGGTACAGTAGGTGCTAACAAGAACTCTGTAAAGATTATCGGTGACAACACTGACAAACACTGCCAGGCTTACTTCTCTTATGACTCTAAGAAGTCGGGTGGTTTCACTTGTTCTCACTTGCGTTTCGGTGACAATCCAATCCGTTCTACTTATCTGGTAAATACTCCGAACTTCGTTGCTTGTCACGTTCAGGCTTACCTGCACATGTACGATGTAACTCGTGGTTTGCGTAAGAACGGTTCTTTCTTGCTGAACACAATCTGGGAAGGTGAAGAACTGGCTAAGAACCTGCCTAACAAGGTTAAGAAATATTTTGCACAGAACAACATTTCTGTATACTATATCAACGCAACACAAATTGCACTGGAAATTGGTTTGGGTAACCGTACCAACACAATCCTTCAATCTGCATTCTTCCGTATCACAGGCGTTATTCCTGTAGAACAAGCTGTTGAGCAGATGAAGAAATTCATCGTTAAGTCTTACGGCAAGAAGGGTGAAGACGTTGTTAACAAGAACTATGCTGCCGTTGACCGTGGTGGTGAATACAAGACTTTGGCTGTTGACCCTGCTTGGGCTAACCTTCCGGATGACGCAAAAGCTGAAAACAACGATCCTGCATTCATCAACAAAGTAGTTCGTCCGATCAATGCACAAGACGGTGACTTGTTGCCAGTATCTGCATTCAAGGGTATCGAAGACGGTACTTGGTATCAAGGTACTGCTAAATACGAAAAACGTGGTGTGGCTGCATTCGTTCCTGAATGGAATCCGGAAAACTGTATCCAGTGTAACAAGTGTGCATACGTTTGTCCTCACGCTTCTATCCGTCCGTTCGTACTCGACGCTGAAGAGCAGAAGGGTGCTAAGTTCGAACAACTGAAAGCTGTAGGTAAAGCATTCGACGGTATGACATTCCGTATCCAGGTGGACGTTCTCGACTGTCTGGGTTGCGGTAACTGTGCCGACATCTGTCCGGGTAATCCGAAGAAGGGTGGCAAAGCATTGACAATGAAACACCTCGAAAGCCAATTGGCTCAAGCTGAAAACTGGACTTACTGTGCTGAAAACGTGAAGACTAAACAACATCTTGTTGATATCAAGGCTAACGTGAAGAACTCACAGTTCGCTACTCCGTTGTTTGAGTTCTCCGGCGCTTGCTCTGGTTGTGGTGAAACTCCGTACGTGAAATTGATTTCTCAATTGTTCGGTGACCGTGAAATGGTTGCTAACGCTACCGGATGTTCTTCTATCTACTCTGGTTCTGTTCCTTCTACTCCGTATACTACAAACGAAAACGGACACGGTCCTGCTTGGGCTAACTCACTGTTCGAAGACTTCTGTGAATTCGGTTTGGGTATGGAACTGGCTAACGAAAAGATGCGTGCTCGTCTCGTGAAAGTGATGAACGAGGCTATTGCTGCTGATTGCACTCCTGCTGAAGTAAAAGAACTGTTCGCTGAATGGATCAACAATATGCTGGATGCGGACAAGACTAAGGAATTGGCTGCTAAGATCATTCCGGTTGTTGAAGCTAACAAGGATAAATGTAACCACTGCAAACAAATCGCTGAACTGCAACAATATCTTGTAAAACGCAGCCAGTGGATCATTGGTGGTGACGGTGCTTCTTACGATATCGGTTACGGTGGTCTTGACCATGTAATCGCTTCCGGTAAGGACGTTAACATCCTCGTTCTGGATACTGAAGTTTACTCTAACACAGGTGGTCAGTCTTCTAAAGCTACTCCGGTAGGTGCTATCGCTAAGTTCGCTGCTGCTGGTAAGCGCGTACGTAAGAAAGACCTCGGTCTGATGGCTACTACTTACGGTTATGTATATGTTGCACAGATCGCTATGGGTGCTGACCAAGCTCAAACTCTGAAAGCTATCCGTGAAGCTGAAGCATATCCGGGACCATCTTTGATTATCGCTTACGCTCCATGTATCAACCACGGTCTGAAAGCAGGTATGGGTAAGAGCCAGGAAGAAGAAGAAAAAGCTGTTAAGTGCGGTTACTGGCACTTGTGGCGTTACAACCCGGCTTTGGAAGAAGAAGGCAAGAACCCATTCCAATTGGATAGCAAAGAACCGAACTGGGAAGATTTCCAAGGTTTCTTGAAGGGTGAAGTTCGTTACGCTTCTGTAATGAAACAATATCCTGCTGAAGCTGAAGAACTGTTTAAAGCTGCTGAAGAAAACGCTAAATGGCGTTACAACAGCTACAAACGTTTGGCTAGAGAAAACTGGGGTGCTGAATAATAGTAATACCCTATAAATATAAAACGGTAATCTTGTAGAAGATTACCGTTTTTTTATTGTATGAACTCTGTCTAACATAAACAATACTCCCTTTTTCCCACTAGAGTTCATGTCTATTTTATATTTAAAATTAAAAATAACAATGCTCCAATCTATTTATTCTCTGACTTCGGAATCCAACTATCCACCAACTGCCGATGTTCATCCCTCCATTTACGGGCTATTTCTTCTTCATCCATCCGGGCATCCTTCATAGCTGTCATAAAAGAGCTAAGTTCTTCTGTCGTTAGTTTGATGTTACCAAAGAATTCGGCAGCAAACGGATCTTTCTCACTGAATCCTTTCCATGCAATAGCATGTATTTCTTCCAAGTCTCCATATACTTTCTTCGGATCATCCAAGAATTTCAAGTCAAACTGGTCGAACATCCAATGCGGTGTCCACCCCGTGATGACAATCCATTCTCCTTTGTCCATCGCTTTTTTCAAAGAAGCCAGCATGGTGGAACTACTTGAAGTCATGAGGGTATACCCATCAAGTCCGTAAGCAGCAATGGCCTTATCGGTCGTCTTCATTATCCCTGCTCCCGCATCAATTCCTACTATTTCAGAAGAAAAACGGTCTTTATTAGCTTCCAGCTCATTAATAGACTGGATCGTAACATATTGAGGAACAACCAGTCCTACACGGGCTTCTCCATATACCTCACCCAGAAATTCGATGCTGTCTCCATACTGATCCATATAATCTTTCATCGTTATTGGTAACCAGGCATCCAGAAAGACATCAGATTTCTTTCCTGACATAGATACAAAGATGGGGGCAAGGTCAGCATTTTGCAGTTCAACCTCATATCCATGTTCTTCCAATACCACCTTAGCCAAATGACTCATAGCAATACCTTCCAGCCAATTGGCATAGGCTATTTTTACTTTCTTTTTCTCTAAGTCTGAATTAGTACAGGAAGCCAGCAAAAGTATAGCTGACAATACTATTCCTACTATTTTATATATTCTCATACGTATTTTATCCTTTCCGTTTAGTTCTTATTTTTTCGTCCTGCCATTCCTTGTGTGATACGGTCTAAGATGATAGCTAAAATAACAACTGCGATACCACCTTCAAACCCAAGTCCGATTTTCATTTGGGTAATACCTTTCAATACAATTTCTCCCAGACCACCGGCAGCAATCATGGCAGCAATGACAACCATAGAAAGCGACATCATTATTGTCTGATTGACACCTGTCAGGATGGTTGGCAACGCCAAAGGAAGCTGCACTTTATACAATAACTGCCAACGGGTAGCCCCGAACGAACGGGAAGCTTCCACTACATTTTTAGGAACTTGCCGAATTCCCAATCCGGTAAGGCGGACTACAGGAGGCATAGCAAAGATAATGGTGGCAAACACTCCCGGCACTGCTCCCAATCCGAAAAACAAAACGGCAGGAATCAGATAAACAAAAGCAGGCATCGTCTGCATCAAGTCGAGAACAGGACGGAGTATTTTCTCTGCACGCGGACTGTTTGCCGTCCACACTCCTAAAGGTACACCAACAATCAGAGCCAGACAGGTAGATGAAAAAACGAGAGCCAGGGTTTGCATGGTAGCCTCCCAAAATCCCATTCCATAAATCAGTAATAATCCTAATGCGGTGAAAATCGCCGTACCACGTCCTGCCTTCATCCATGCGAGTGCAGCAAGTACCAGGATGGTTATATAAAAAGGTATTCCAAAAAGTACGTGTTGGAATCCTATAATAAAACTACCGATGCCTGCATTTATGGCATCAAAGAAAGTGGAAAAATGTACCATCATCCAATTGATGGCCATCTCTATATATTGTCCTATATTTATCATAAATCTATTGCGTTTTGAATTATTTCGTTTATTTCTTCTTTATCTTTCCCCGTCACTTCGATGATTAAGGAGGAAAGCGGGATTGTTCCTAAAAACTCATGCGTCTCATCAATCACCCATACCGGCGAATTGCTCTTTGTCATTAAAGGAAGTATATCCTCCAACACTGTATCCTCCAATACAGAATGTACTTCTGTACGCACAATCGTTTCAATGGATTTTTCCTGTCTGCTACGTAACTTAAGCAGGTCGTTCAGACGTACTTCTCCGACCAGTTTATCATCGGCGTCTATGACAGGTAATACGGTGATATTCTTCGCACGCATCTTACGAATCAATACTTCAGGTCCCTCTTTCTTCAAACGGGCCACCAGTGGTTTGTCAATCATTAAAGAAGAAGCGGTGATAATTTTACTCCTGTCCACGTTTTCAACAAAACGGGCTACATAATCGTTAGCCGGTTCGGTCAGTATTTCTTCTGAAGTACCTACCTGCACCACCTCTCCGTCTTTCATAATAGCAATACGGTCGCCCAGTTTAATCGCTTCACTCAAGTCATGGGTAATAAAGACAATTGTTTTTTTCATCTTCGATTGCAAAGCCAACAGTTCATCCTGCATTTGCACACGAATCAGAGGATCGAGCGCAGAGAAAGCCTCATCCATTAGAAGTACTTCAGGATTATTAGCCAGGGCGCGGGCCAATCCGACACGCTGTTGCATTCCACCGGAAAGCTCGCCTACCATCTGATTTTCATATCCTTTCAATCCGACAAGCTTCATACTTTCCATCGCTTTCTTCTCACGTTCCTCTTTCTTCACTCCCTGAAGTTCGAGACCGAACGCGATATTGCTCAATACGGAACGGTGAGGCAACAGACCGAAATTCTGGAAAACCATCGCCAACTCTTTCCGGCGAACTTGCAATAACTCTTTTTCGGATATTTTAGATATATCTACTCCGTTTACAAGCACTTGTCCGGCAGTAGGACGTATCAGACGATTGATACAACGCAGTAATGTCGATTTTCCACTTCCCGAGAGTCCCATTATCACGAAAAACTCTCCTTCATTAATTGAAAGATTGGCATCTTTCACTCCTACCGTACAACCGGTATCTTTCAGAATTTCCTCTTTACTCTTATCTTTTTTCAACATCTTGAGGGCTTTCTGCTTCTCGTTACCAAAGATTAGGTACAAATCCTTTATTTCTATTTTACTCATATAATATATTGGTTTAGATTATAATATTTGTTTTGTTTTCAACTGCCGCATTCCTTATTCTCACTTACGATAAACAAGTTGAATGTTCGCATGGTTCAGTCATGTCACATGATAACATGACGGTCCGACGTTTTTTAAATGGTTTAAAAAAAACAGACAGAGTAGTTTAAAAGGAATAGAATTTGATAAGATTATCCTCTTAATGAACAGTAGAAAACAGTATTTTCATAAATAAATAACAGTCTGTTCTTGCATATTGTTGGCACAAAGGTAAGGAAAATAGATTAAATATGCAAATTTCATTCAGGTACGGAGTAATTCCAAAGATGCTTTTTCAAGTCTACGCATCCATTTTGTTTGAAAGAGATCCCTTCTTCCAACAAGAGTTGTTTCTGCTCTGTCCAACCCGGAACAAGCCGTCCCGACGCATTGACAACCCGATGACAAGGCGCAGATAAATCATCCGGAATCTGTTTCAAAGCACGCCCCACCATACGGGAACATTGAGACATTCCCAATAATGCGGCAATTCCCCCATAGGTAGAAACTTTACCTACCGGAATTTCTCGGACAACCTGATACACCTCTTGACAAAAGGATGCGGAAAGGCTCGCCTTATCTACTTTATAATCTTTCATCACTCAAACATTACTTTATTTCAGTTCCAAAACTAGATAAAAAGAAAAGAATTTGCAAATAATAAAAGCATTTCAAATAAAATATGCAACTTTATTTGCTTTATTTACAAATAATCCCGACCTTTGTACCCATTAAAAGCAACCCTATTATTAACAAAACAAGCACTGCTGTTATGAAAAAGAAAACTATCCTGTTCGCTTCTTGTTTATTGGGAGCACTGGCTTTCAGCTCCTGTGAGAAGAACCTTTATGATGAAAGTAAACAACCCGAGAAAGAAAAGAAAATGACTGACTTGGAAGTACCTGCCGATTTCGACTGGAAAGGTTCTCAAAATACCAAAGTGAAAATTGCCAGTCAATCAACTGCTACTATTTCTGTATTTCTAGAAGAAAATTGCAATGAAGAGGCTTTGATGCTTCGAATGGATGTCGATGCCAACACATCAAAATTGGAACTCCCAATTGAAATTCCTGCATATATAAAAAATGTGTATGTAAAATATGGTAATGGCTCTGAAATACAAACTGTTCCTGTTGAAAGTAATGGTACTATTTCTATAGTAGTACCTGCTAACGCTACGGCATTATCCAGAGTTACCACAAGAGCTAATAAAGAAGTTGAAACGAACAACATCTTCAATTATCCGGGATATGGCAACGGAACTATTATGTTCGAAGATATGTATCCAGCTTTAGGCGATTATGATTTTAATGATTTTGTTGCATGGTATAATTTCCAAATTGAC
The DNA here is from genome assembly GCF_019129155.2 of Bacteroides sp. MSK.18.37. Classification (NCBI taxonomy): domain Bacteria; kingdom Pseudomonadati; phylum Bacteroidota; class Bacteroidia; order Bacteroidales; family Bacteroidaceae; genus Bacteroides; species Bacteroides sp. MSK.18.37. Next base: position 1,139,275 of record NZ_JAHOIB020000001.1, read on the forward strand.
GGTTTTTATTGGAGTCACAATCAATGTTATGCAGAATACTTAATGATAGGATTCCAAATCAGAGCTATAGGAGGTATATATGACTACAATCCTTATATCCGCTTGGCAGAAGTACAATATAATGAACTTGATTTAGAAGAAACTCAAATGTATCTTGAGCGTAACAATCCTGAAGAGGCTGAAAATATCAAAATCCTAAAAGGCCCAAAAGGGGAATTGATTATTTCACTAAAGAAACCGGCCATTCCTAACGGATACAAGTATTATAATACGGAGGTAAATGAAAAAACAAAGCCTAAAAAAATGATGGCCATTTACTTGGTGTTCAACTCACCTGTTAACGTTAAAAGCCTACAAGACAGTAAAATGGACTTTTATATTGCAAAAACTAATAAAGGACAAGAAATCCACTTAAAAGGTTATAGCCCGGTTTATTATAACAGCAACGAAAGTTATGTAAATGAAGACAACTTTATATGGGGATTAAAAGTACCTGCATCTTTACATCATGCCAGAGAAGAAGTAAACTTCTTGGAAGCATATCCAGACTTTGAACAATGGGTAACATCGGGAAGTCAAGAGAACCAAAGATGGTGGAATAAGCCAAAAACGAATAAGTTGATTATGAATTAATAAATATACAGTAAATCATATACTGAATTAAATAAGAGGTAAGGTATGTCAATAGATTTCCTTACCTCTTATTTTTATCATATGAATTCCATAGAAGTATAAACAGATAAATGCTCACCACCAAATTTTGCAGATTCTATCCTATCCTTTCCTCTTCAACAAATCTGTCGGACTCTCTCCAAACTGTTCTCTATAACATTTAGTAAAATAAGAAGGAGAACTAAAACCAACTTCATAACCTATCTCTGCCACTGTCATATCCGACGAAGCAAGCAGGGAAGCAGCTTTCTTCAAACGAGCTATACGAAGCAGTTCATTCGGGGAATAATTAGTTAGGGATTTGATTTTGCGATAGAGTTGCACACGGCTTAATCCCATATCTTTACCCAAGTCTTCCACATTCAAATTTGAATCTCCCATCTTTGCCTCAATCAAAGCTTTGAATTTTTCCACAAAGTCTTTATCCATATCACAGACATCCTCTTTCGCCAACGTTTGTCCGTCACCAAAAAACTGTTTCAGGCGGCGGTGTGAATCTATCAGATTACGAACGCGTGCCAATAGTAATTGCGAACTGAAAGGCTTGGAGATATAAGAATCTGCACCACCATCATACCCTTGAATTCGTTGTTCATCCAAAGAACAAGCTGTCAATAGGATAACAGGAATATGACAGGTTTGTAATTCGCTTTTCAAGCGACGACAACATTCAATTCCATCCATTCCGGGCATCATTACATCGGAGATAATCAAGTCCGGGACATATTTCATAGCTTTACGAATACCTTCCGAGCCGTCTGCAGCTTCTATAACAGTATAATCAGTATGAAGCAATCCATGCACATATAAGCGAATATCAGCGTTATCATCAATAATCAGAACGCAAGGTTTGGAAGAGTCGTAACTTTTTTCCAATTCCTCTTCTTCGTAAGTTAAAGCATCATTCAAGCTCGAAGAACCGGAATAACCGGAAGTTGCAGGAGTTGCCGGAACCCCAGCAACGGCAGAGGTTGTAGCATCGGTGGAGGTTACAGAAGTAGCAGACACAGAGAATGCCGGAGAGTTTTCAGAAACAACAGTCTCGCAAGTCTGCACAGGCAAATCAACGGTAAAGATAGTTCCTTGCTTTTCATCACTTTCCACCGTGATGGTACCTTTATGCAATTCCACAAAAGCCTTTACCAATGCCAGTCCAATACCCGAACCGGCATGGTGCATATCTATCTTATAGAAACGGTCGAAAATATTCCGGATATGCTCCGCAGAAATCATTGAACCGGTATTGGCAACGGTAAAGCGAATCCAGCAATGATCGTCTTTAGTCAGGGAAGACAAGCGTACAGTTACTTTTCCGTTTTCCGGAGTAAATTTGAAAGCGTTGGAAAGGAGGTTGAAATAGATGCGTTCCAACTTTTCTACATCTGCCAATGTGCGGTAATCCGTATCCGGCATATAATCGAATGAGAAATGAATATGCTTCTTCCGGGCTACTGCCATGAAAGATTCGTTCCATCCTTCAAAAGAAGAAAGAATGTCTAACGAAATAGGAGTATATTCCATTTTTCCATTCTCGTATTTACGAAAATCCAGAATCTGATTGACAAGACGCAAAAGGATATTCACGTTTCGCTGAACTAACAATAACATTCGGCGCTGATCTTCACTCAAAGACGAATCAGCCAGTAAATGCTCTACCGGGTCGGCAACTAATGTCAGTGGAGTACGAAAATCGTGAGATATATTTGTGAAGAAAACCAGCTTGGCATGAGTCGCTTCTTCCAGTTGATGAGAAAGCTGGATAAGCTGATCCCGCTGTTCTTCGAGTTTGTCACGCTGTTCTTCAAGAATATCCCGTTGCTCTTCGAGTTTATCGCGCTGTTGCTCTACTTGTTTCTTCTGTTCGGACAACTCTTTATTCAGGCGATTCTTGGAACGGAGGGATTTATAGACTACCAACAACAATCCCGCTACTAATAAAAGAATAACCAAGCCGCCATACATCACGACCTGCTGCGTAGCTACACGCGACAGATACCCACCGATACGTCCGTTCAATGTTTCAATCTTCTGATCCAGTTCCGAGATATGGGTAGTCTGAAGTTGCATAACGTGCGCGTTCGTGCGGTCTACAACGGCAGTATTCATGACCGTTTCGCGAGGATAAGACTTCTTCTCAAGAATATTCATGGCCAGTTGCATCACTTTGTCCCCATTAGTCGGATAAATAAAAGTTGCATCCAGCACATTGTCAAGCACCAATTCAAGCCCGTTTCCTTTGCCGGGCAGGGCATCAATGCCAACAAAAATCATTTCCTTTTCACGTCCGGCTTTCTTCGCAGCTTGATAGGCTCCCGGAGCGATACGGTCGTTATGTGCATATACCGCATCAATCTTCGGATGACGGCGAAGCATACTATCCATTTCCACTTCTGCCGGTTCACGTTCCCAGGCAGCATCCGCTTTATCAATCAGTTTGATATCCGGATAATTGCTGATAGCAGCCATAAATCCCTGATGGCGTTCCATGGCAGGGGTGGAACCACCCAGTCCGGTAAGCTCCACTACATTCCCTTTCCCTTTCAGACTTGATGCGATATAATTTCCTACCGCACGACCTATTTCATAATTATCGGCACCGATATAGGCAGTATATTTATCAGAAAGTATCTTCCGGTCTACAAGAATGACAGGTATTCCTTTCTGATAGGCCTCCTCCACAATTGGAGTCATGGGAGCCGCTTCATTGGCGGAAATTATCAGTAAATCAACTCCTTTATCTATAAAATAATGAACATCTTCCGCCTGCTTACGGTTATCATCCGCCGCCGAGCGGATTTCAACCGACACTCCATCATAAAACATCGCTTCGCGAAGAATCTCATCATTCATCTTGTGCCTCCAAGAGTCATCGCTACATTGGGCCACCCCAATACGGAAACGAGGCGCATCCTGCCGACAGGCCGCCAAGCCCAAAAGACAAAACAAGACTGTTATCCACTTCGTATATTTCATCGCTTCAATCATTCCCTTTCTTTCGTATATCTTTTGTATTTCTTTCTGTAATCCAAATTTCTCTCCCCGCATTATTTGCATTCACCACCGGGAAATACATCAGTTCCACTTTCACAGGGTTCAGCGTATATTTTCCAGTAAAGCGTGGAAGCAAAGGAACCGTAAACTGATAAGTACCTACCGGTAATTTTTCGCTAAAGATAACAGTTTTCTCTTTAAAATACTCACGATATACTTCAGAACGGGAGAAATTAACAGGTTTTGAGGCATAACTACAACCTGCCGGAACAGGAACTTCGAGCATCACATATTGCGCACCCTCCTGTTTCACCTGCAAGGTAACTGTCAATGTAACAGGTACACCCGCCACCAAAGAGTCTTTTTCCAAAGTCACCTCCACCTTGAAAGCATCACTCTGACGAGCATTCATCACACGCTTCATTGAATAGACACTATACAATAAAGGCTCTTTTCCCGTTTTTGAAATAAGCAGACTGTCGCCTGCTGTCAGCCGGGCATGATAAGGAAATTCCGTAATTCGTTGATGATCCTTACCGCTCACAGACACCGACGTTCCTGACATCCCTCCGGAACCTGCCAGCAAATCGGTCAGAACAGTTGCCACAGCCGAAGAAGCCTGATACGTATTCCATCCGCGCTCCTTAGTCCGCAAAATATACAATTGCATATTTTCTTTCAACTTACACAGGGAAGGGTCATTTTTAATAATCCGGTAGGCTATCAATGTATTTATCATCTGATTTCCCTCCCAATAATAAGTACGCCGTCCGTCGTCACAGTAAACACCTTCCAGCATATCCTTTTTCAGATAAGGACGTACGCTATCACCCACATTCACCGAATCCACCTGTTGCTTGATTTCCCAGAGAAGCAGCTTCTCTTTCAAGTATGAAAGAGGACGATAATACTTGTTTCTATTTGCCAACGAGTCTTCTTTCTGTTCCAATTGCCGGACGAAAGGTTCCAATAATCTGACTGCCGAAGAATAATCCGCCTCTACTTTCCACTCATGCAGAGCATGAAGTATTTCTATATCTTCCAGTTTCATTCCTCGATAAGGACGCGTATGAGCATACTCCACTTTCAAACCATTCAGATTCAACTCCACAGGATAACCTGCATCTTGCGCCATCTTCAAAGCCCGCAGAATATGCGCAGACATCCAGAAAGAAGTATTTTCAGAGTTCCCCCACCACGACCATAACTGATGTTTGTTCTGATGATTCGTCAGTCGATGGATGATAGGTCGAATTGCTTTATCTACTTTCACCTTTTCACCCTTACTCTGCATATACTGTTGGTAAGCCAACAAACCGATTAACTTGGATGCCAGCTGCTCATTGCACAAATATTTGTATCCTGTCAAGTAATTCACTGATTCTTTATAGATGTCCAACTGATTGTCAGTGATACTCACCATCACTTCTTCATCCTCGCCGGATTGCACTTTGACCGTCTTTGCATCGGACAGAATACCCAATGTGCCCTCCGCCAATTCAGTTCCCTGTGGCAGTATCGGAATCGTATATTCCTCTCCATCCTGATAGCCATCGTCGCGAGTGAAAAGATAGCTGATGGTCACGCTATCGGCATGAACTGCCTGCATCGGCACTGTTTCATGAAATCCCTCCATGAAACTCACTTCCTGCCGTTTCAACGTATCCGTTCCGACGCAGAACTGTGTCTTTCCGGCTATGTGCTGCCCATCCAGATAATTGCGGATAGTCCCGACCACCGTACTCTGATCCCCCTCCACCAAGAAGCGGGGAGTTTTCAACTCCGCCATCAACGGTTTGTAAGAGCGGACGAAACGTCGGAAAGTACCCGTCTGCAAACGACGGTTCATGCCATAAACGACAGTTTCCCATTTCGTCACATTATCGGGGAAAGTTGTTTCAAACTGTACCGTTCCGGTTTTATCCGTAAACAAACGAGGCTGCCAGAAAGCCACATCCGAAAAATTCCTACGTAAGCCATTCAATTGCATCAGTTCATTATACAACTGTTCGTTATCCGCTTCTTCTTTCGCTTTCTGATCTTGCTCTTCCAGTTTCTCCAAAGGTGCGGTTGCAGCAGCAGAAGAAGAACCTACCATTAATCCGGCAACAGACCCCGTCAACGAAGATCTTGAACGCATGCCGTATCCTACAACGACCACTTCCTCCAGCGCCTGACTATCTTCTTCCAAAGTAACCAACAGATTGGCTCCGGGAGTTGCTCTCATCTCCTGCTGTTTAAAGCCGACATAACTAAACAAAAGCTGATCCCCTCCCCTGTCACAATCCATTTCGAAATATCCGTCCATGTCAGTGATCGTTCCCTCCGTCGTTCCTTTCACCACCACGCTGCACCCGATTAAAGGCTCTCCGGTAGCATCCGTTACATAACCGGAGACTTTACCGCCGTAATTGCGTACATACTGCCTGATCCTCATTTCCCTGTGACCAGGAAAGTTTGTACCGATCCTGCCAATTCCTCTTCCCAGCAAGAGCCACCCTGCTGACAACGAATCGCGTTCGTGTAGAGGCAGAGATTCCATATCTACATCCAGATAGGTATATGATTGTATCGTCAGAGCATCCTGTTTCAGATACTTTCCATTGTTATAAAGCAAAATCGCATCATACGTTCCGGCAGGAAACTTGGAATATATTCTATTCATTTGCACCAAGGTATCCGGATAAACCAGTTCTCCGGTAGTGCAGTCTTTAAAGAGCAAGTTAGCCACTCCGGTAGAATCTTTTTCTTCCGGAAGCCGGAAATTCAACGTCTTATCCGGCAGGGAGAAATAAATCCGGGTGGGATGCCAACTCTTTCCCTTGCGAAGTTCGGCCACCAGACTACGGAATCTTTCCGGTGATAAATGGTAATCATTCAAAGTCGGAATCTTTGCCACAGACGAAAAATTCAGATAAGCCGGGCACAGTTCCTCATCCTTATATTTATAAACCACATTGCCCTCGAATTCATAAGAGAAACCTCCCTCGTGCCGATACAACACACCATTCATATATTTCCAAGGTCCCGGCTCCACAGGACCTGCCAATATCTTTTTCTTGTAGCGCGACAGCTCCATGAGTGAAACCGGAAACAGCTTTCCATTATGTTTGAGCGAAGTATATACCGCCCCATCCATCACCGGAAGACGACAAAGATACCGTTCATAACGCTTCTTCTCTTCCGAAGTAAACTTATACTCATCATATTTCCCTTTCCTCTGCCGCAACCAGACTACTTCCACTCCTTGCGGCAACTGATTCATATCGAAACTTAAAATCGTTTTCTTGCCCCGGTCGAAAGCCAGAGAATCAATGATGAAAGCCCTGTCGTGCATTCGCAACATTATCTTCTGCTTTCCCGACGGATGCAATACAGGAAAAGAATACTGCTTAGGCTGTTCCGTCCACGAAAAATAGCAGGGAACATCGTTCTGCTCAATCACATAGATATTCACCGCCCGCCCGTTCAGCATCACATAAGGAGCAAACTGGGTGGTTCCATCCGGTGTATCAACCGTCTGACGGAACAGATTTCCCGAAGGATAAGCAAACTGATAATAAGGCAACTTATCCAAATGAAGCAACTGGTTCCAATGCTGATAATCCAATGTGCCGGTATGTAGATACTCTTTTTGCTTCATTGAGTAGGAAGCACGTTGCTCGCGCGGACGGGGTGCACTCCCGTAATAGGGTAAATCGGGTACGTGATAATCCAGCTGCGTGTTGACCGCAAAAGCTGTCAGATCGACGTTGGATACCGGACGCCCTTGTATATTGGTCACGTTCAATTTTGTTTTCACTTTCTGACCGGGATACACTCGTTCCGGCAAATCAGATTCAATCACCAGCCGTTCGGAAGGTGAAGTGTACGAGCGTTTCAACATACATTCCTTATCCCCCATGAAATAAAATACTTCTACGTAATAGACGGAAGAGGGATCGATCTCTCCGGATTTGTGTTCCATCTCTTTTCCCGAACCTTTCTGCAACAGGCGGTTGCCTTGATACACATACCAGGAAAGTTCCAGCTGCAAAGGATTGGAAAGGGAGACACAGAACGAATCTTTTTCTATGCCGCCATTCAGTTCCAGTTTGGAGTCAAGTGCGGCGGAAGCAATCGTCGTTTCATATCCTGTTTCCGGTATTTTGAAACGATAGTCCGTCACCGCCTGATTGAACGGTTCGCGATAGGGCAAACGCACTTTCTTCACTTCTTTCTTTTCACCATAGGTCAGTTCGGCCGCCACAGGACGCTCCACTCCCAGGTCGAAGAATGAAAAGCAAATAGTATCCGCCTGCGTAGTGCACTGCATATCATAGCACGAATAGTAGAAAGTCGCTTTGCTCTGCTGCTCCAAACGGTTATTGTCTGCCGTAAGCAAAACTACATTCACCGTATAGAAGCAATCGGAAGCTCCGAATATCCGAGCAGGAATATCTACCGAAGCTTTCCCGGAAGCATCCAGTTCCGCCTGCACGGACATCAGTGTATCGGGCAAAGAAAGTATCTGCACATACGACTTCAGTACCTGCTGTCTGCCGACAGTCACTTCTACATTCACCTCCCGCAAAGGAAGTCCGTTGGCATCCGTTGCACTGATATCCATGCGGTTACTCTGCGATGCATATTGCACATTCGAAGCCAGCTTCACCAACAACTTGTTTCCGTTCAGTTCGTAGTCTTCATATTTGAAATTGGTGGAGGCTACGATGCGTCCCCGCTTATCACGAAGCTGTACAGTATATCTCTGATCGAGCTTCAGGTTCAATGAATCCGCCAACAGGAATTCTCCGGCGAAGCCTCCCGGATGGTAAGGGACGACGGACATTATCTTCTTATAGTCACGCCAGGAAGAACCGACACGCATCCACAATGAAAGTTCCTGTTTCAGAGGACGTTTATGTTCGGAGAGAGCATAAGACTTGAAACGGACAGTTTCGCCCGGTCTGTATTTATTCTTGTCAGTAATCAGGTAACTATAAAACTCCGGTGCATCTTGCCGCCCATAATCATTTTTATACCAGGGTGGTACAAGGTGTTTCCTCAAATCGAATACCGCACGAAACTTATCCACTTCAACTGTCAGGATATGCTGTTCTTTCTGCGACCAGTTATCGTCAGTATACGTCTGACTGTCTTCATCGTAATAAACAGCCTTGCTGCCTACCCGCACTTTGGCATCTTTCCTGATAGTTCCCCCGGCATCAACCACCTGCAAGGTGAGTACACCATACTCCTTGAAAAGGAAAACATGAAAAGGAATCACCGGAGCATAACGGTAATGAACTTCGTTCCGCTCTACATCAGCCAGCAGAAAATGCCCTTTGACCGGAGGATTGCTCCAAGCATCCGTGAAACGGGCAAAAGGAGTCTGCTGTATTTTATCCCATTGTTTCTGTCGGAGTTTGCCTTTGAGAAGTTTCAAAGCCTCTTTGTTAGTCAGTTCGAAAACGATCGTTTCGGGAGAGGTATCATCCCAGATCATCGGTTGTCCGAATGCTCCATTGGCAAAAAGCAGGACTCCCAATAACAACAGGCTCTTTAGCTGGCATAGCATTGTGTTCATAGTATTCGATAGATTGATTGAGAACAAAAATAGAAAATAAAACTGTGAGTATGCTATAAATCACTCGATTATTCGCAATCTTATCCCTTGAAAAAAAGTAAAAATGGTCCCCCATATTTACGCGGGAACCATTAACAAACGTATAAAGGGTAATACGAACACTTAATTGATGTTATAAAACATCTCTTTTTATTTGGATTATTTGCAAAGTTGACAGAAGTCCGTATCTTTGCAATGTGTTTTTCATAGTATTAGATTTAAGGTTAACAAAGGTTGGAGCAAGGCGTTGCTCCTTTTTTTATGCCTGTACGTTTCGTACGTACAAAAAACAAGAGGTACACCCCACGAAATGAAATATACCTCTATGCTTACTATCAATAAAAGAATTACATCAGTCTATCTTTCAAAACCTGCGGAAGTTCGGGCATCGCACCTCTCTGTGTGCAGACATAAGCAGAAACCTCAACAGCCAGTTTATGCGCTTCGGGCACCGGTTTTCCATTGAGAATGGAGGCACAGAAAGCAGCTGTAAAAGAATCGCCTGCGCCCACTGTGTCGGCAACCGGTACTTTGGGCGTCTCCAGGAAAGAGACAACGCCCGGTGTGAACACATAGCTGCCATTGATGCCGCAAGTGAGAATCAACATCTTCAGGTTGTATTTTGCCAACAGAATCCAGCATTTATCCTGCAAATCAATGCCGGGATAACCAAACATACGGCTGATAGTCACCAGCTCTTCGTCGTTTATCTTCAGGACGTTGCAACGGTGGAACGATTCGCGCAGTACCTCTTTAGAGTAGAAATCCTGGCGGAGATTGATATCAAATATCTTGAGCTGTCCGTCTATATCGGGCATCGTATCCAGAAAGCGATTGATAGTGGCACGGCTCACTTCATTACGTTGAGCCAGCGAACCGAAGCAAACAGCACGTGTGCTCAAGGCCAGACGTTTCAGCTCATCCGTAAAGGGAATGTTGTCCCACGCCACGCCCTCTTTGATTTCGTAACAAGGCACGCCCTCGTCATCGAGCGTCACCTGCACCGTACCGGTAGGATAATCGACCTGTTCAATCTGCATCTTCAACTTCTTCTCGTTGAATACTTTCAGAATTTCTTCTCCCAGTTCATCCCTGCCTACGGCACTCACTACACGACTGTCAAAACCAAACTGTGATACATGATAGGCAAAGTTTGCCGGAGCACCACCGATTTTCTTTCCTTCGGGCAACACATCCCAAAGTGCTTCGCCCATTCCTACAATTATATTATTCATGATATACGGGTTTTATTGTTTCCAAAGTTATAAAATTATTTTCTGATACGGAACGTATAATACAAGAGATAAAGCACGCCCACCGTCATTACGGCGATAGCACCATTCTGTCCCATGGAAGTATCCGAAGCTACTCCCATTGCCAACGGAAACACCGTCCCGCCGAAAAGTCCCATAATCATCAAGCCGGAAACTTCGTTTTTCTTACCCGGCAGATAAAGCAATGCCTGCGAGAAGATAACGGAAAACACATTGGAGTTACCGAAACCAATTAAGGCGATGCAGGCATAGATAATTGCCTTTTCATGGAAGATAAACAAACCGATCATGGCAATCAACATCAGCACCACACTAATGCCGAAGAAAGATTTCGGAGACATCTTACGCAAGATGAAAGAACCCAGAAAACAGCCCGCCGTACGGAAAATAAAATAAAGACTGGTTGCAAAAGCAGCATCATCCAATCCCATACCGATGCGCTCCATCAGAATCTTCGGGGCGGTAGTGTTCGTACCTACGTCAATGCCGACATGACACATGATACCAATAAAACAAAGCAGGATAAACGGTTTACCAAGCAGGGCGATGCATTGTCCGAAAGTAGACGGTTTGCCATCTTCTTTCTCCTCTTCAATCTGTGTGACATTGAGCAGAAGAATAGCGATGACGGCCACAATCATATAAATAGGGAACAGGATGCGCCAGCCTAAATCGAAAGTCGGAATGGCCTGTGTCGCTCCCCACATGGCGATATAAGGTGCCAGGAAAGAAGCAATGGCTTTCACAAACTGGCCGAAAGTCAGGCTACTCGCCAAGCGGTCGCCACGCACGATATTGGAAAGTAACGGATTCAGAGAAGTCTGCATCAACGCATTTCCAATGCCCAGGAGGGAGAAGGAAATCAACATCAGCATATAGCTGTCGCCGAAAACGGGTAGCAACAGAGAAGCGAAAGTCACAGTCAAACTAAGCAATACGGTTTTCTTCTGACCAATGCGGCTCATCAGCATGCCGGTGGGTACGGAGAAAATCAGGAACCAGAAGAATACCAGTGACGGAAAGATATTCGCCTGTGAGTCCGACAGCCCAAGGTCTGCCTTTACGTAATTGGAGGCAATGCCTACCAGGTCAACGAATCCCATGGCGAAGAAGCAAAGCATCACCGGGATTAGTTTGGAGAGGGAAGAGTTTTTACTGTTTTCCATTATTTTATCTTTTATATGATGAATTCTGTTTCCATAGGGCGGAGCACATAACCCTACGGCAATGTATGCATCAGTCCTTTATATAGTTGGTGTATCTCCCGTTCCTTGTTACTTTAAAGCTACGGTATTGTTGGGTTACCACGGCCGTGGTAGCTTCTTCCCACGGCTGTGAAGAGTTCTCACCACGGCCGTGGGAGGATCTCGTCACGGCCGTGGCGAACCAACAGAACCGTGGCTTTGAAGAAAGTGTCTCCGCACTTTAGTAGAACTCTTCCACTAGGACAGACGTACTCTTCCATAAGGAAAGACGTATTAGTCTATAGGGAAAGAAGTTTTTACTCTAAAGAAACAGGGAAAGAGCGCATGGAGTTAGGAGAATGAGCTTATTTCTTCAACTTGTAGATCACAAACGAATCCACTTTATACGCTCCTCCTTTACTGTAAAAGTCGATATGAGTGTAAGGTTCCGACGGGAATACTTGATTAGTCATCACAAAACGTCCGCCATCACCAAAGGCTTCCACACTGGATTTGTCAACAAACAGACGGAGTTTCAATTCGTCTTTTCCACTTTCAATGGCCGTCCAGGTCAACATTGGGAAGTTCTCATTGAAACCTACATCTCCGCTCTTGCGGCGGTCCATCGAGAATTTCTTTTCTTTCATGTCATATTGCATATCCACTTCTTCGCCTTTGTCATTGTAGAGACGGAAGCCGATTACGTCTGCATGTTGATTTTCAATCGTCAGTTCTATTTCGTATGCACCGCCATTGCCGGGAATCATTTCTTTGATTGTGCGTGTTCCGTTTACTTTGAACGAACGTTTCTTGGAAACATCACGCAAAGCCAGCAGTTCGGGAGAGGGAGCTGATTGGAGGTAAGTCTCACCATCTACGGTAAACAGGCTCAAGTCGCGGGGAACGGAGTTCGGACTACGGTATTGGGAGGTAGGAACATCGTTTGCATATTGCCAGTTGCTCATCCAAGCGATAGCGATGCGACGGTTGTCGGGAGCATCACTCCAAGTTACAGTGGCGTAATGGTCTTTTCCCCAGTCCATCCATTTGGTTTGGGAGGGTGATTCATTTACAAATTCTTTTCCGTTGAACGTTCCGACAAAGTATTGAGTGGCACTTCCTCCGAAAGGACCTCCGGGATTCAAATTACAAAGCAATACCCATTTCTTTTCGTTCGTGCCGTCTACTGGAAGTTCAAATAAATCAGGACATTCCCAAACACCGCCATGTGCACCTTGTCCTTCACCGAAACTACTTTCAAAGGCCCAGTCTTTCAGATTGGAAGAAGAGAAAATTTGCATTTCCTGTCCTACTGCCAACAACATAATCCAACGTTGAGTCTCTTTATGCCAGAATACTTTCGGATCGCGAAAATCACGGGCATCAGACGTCAATACCGGATTATTTTCATATTTTGTAAAAGAACGTCCATTATCTGTGCTATACGCAATACTTTGTACTTGTCGATCACTATTCTGCGTATAAATTGCAACAATAGCACCCGCACCGAATCCGGCAGTATTATCAGTATCTACTACGGCCGAACCGCTGAAAATTGTACCAAGCGCATCAGGGGTAATAGCATCGGGACGATGTTCCCAATTTATCAGGTCTTTACTGATTGCATGTCCCCAATGCATATTGCCCCATTTGGAGCCATAAGGGTTGTGCTGGTAGAAAAGGTGATATTCACCATCTTTATATACCATCCCATTGGGATCGTTCATCCATCCATAAAGAGGTGAGAAGTGATAAGTAGGACGGAACTTTTCACGATTGCCCGTATCGAACGTGTCGGACAATTTCATTTCTTTGCAGCAAACAGCGGAAAGTTTACCCCGTATCGGATCATTCGAACCTAATTTAAATTTCAATAATATGTTTTTACCTGCATAGTCCGAAAGATCCAGTGGAACAAAATAGTCCACTCTGTTCACTGCCAGGCGAACATCCGCAACGTTCACCTCTTTATTATTAACGATCATGCTGACACGTACATCAGGCATCACCTCCTCTACGGGTAAAAGCAAATAACGTTGATTTGTATTTATATATACCAGGCAATGTCCTTCACCCAAATCTTTTATTAATAAAGAAGAAGTATCGGCTGAAGCATCCGAAAATGAGAAAATCATCATAACCAGAATTGTCAAAAAGGTCTGTACTTGTTTAAACGAGAATAATACATTCATGTCAGATGGTATTAGAGTTAATTATTAATATTCATTGTCTTCTATTTGTTACCATGCAAAGATAGGCGTAACGGATAGTTACACCTATCACTTTTGTTTCAGAAGATAGAAAAAATGTTACCTATCTATTTCTTAGCGCTTAGATAATGCAATATATTTTTCGTCATGAGCACAATATTATCTTGATAAACGTTAAGATTACTATTCTGATTCCATTCATAAGCAGCGAGCCCAAGGGCTATACATGTACCTTGATATTCCGCTGTCGAAGCAAATTCCACCATTCCGGCACAACAATAATCCGTCACGTGTCCCCACGTTGCTAAAACGGTAGCATTGTTTTCTTCTTCAAATGCCTTTACTATATTCCCTGCATTGGGATAAAGACTGGGGAAACCATAAGAATTCAAGTCCCACATACAATTATGGTCTTCACGTCGTCCGGGACCGATCAGCGGGAACGTTTCATGAGAGAATTGGTCGGAAGTAACCATACCGGCAAACACTGGATGACTCCGATGATCATACTCCATTCCGATGTTGGCATTAATCGTCCAAACGTCCACGCCATCTCCTCCTTCACCATCTGCAAATATCCCTGGAGCCCGTTCGGTACGCCCCAATGGCACAACCAACTGAGTCGCATGATTACTCAAGAACAGATTCCCTCCATTCTTATAATACGTAGTCAAGGCAGCGATCGCATCAGTAGACAAAGGTAACTTATCCCATCCGGCTCCAATGCCTACACGGTCTATATGCACCCAAATAACATCGTAAACAGAAAGATCTTCACTAGTCAACATGGCAGGAGTGACAACTTTACCATTCACAAACTGTTTCTTGAACCATGCATAAGAGGCTTTTTCATCATCATCTTCTATCTCTTCGGGACTATTATACGTTATCACATAAGCTGCATTTGTCAAATCAAGCCCGGACGGTTTCACCTTAATATTTTCTTCCGTTACTCCGCAATCTATCACTTCGGATAATTCGCTGATATAAAATACTTGATTACTGTTTTTATCTTCTATCGTACAATCTGCAAAACGATTATTTTCTCCTTCCGCAGCATTCACTGTAGTGGGATTTTCTATACCTTCACTCCAAGATACATTTATGGTGTTTGACGTGAAATGATTGTATTCACCTTTCACATGAATTACCCCATAGTCGGCTTCTTTGCCATTGAGTTGATTATCGCTCTGATTTACCGTGAACAAGTTATCACTTAACAAGTTGTTTTGCCCGCTTAATTCAAAGAAAGTCATTTTGTTTCCGGTAAATTCATTATCCGAAATATTCACTCGGCTACAGCCAGTAAAGTTGGCACACCAATCGTCATTCGCCGTTAGTTTGTTGTGAGAGAAAATCAGATTACTTTCTCCCGAAATACGTGCAGCCACACCGCCTTGCGATGAACCGAAAGCAGAATTGGTCACCATATTTTGTATGCCACCATTCATTTCAATGCCATTCACAACATCGGTTGCATCTATCCGGGCTAATGTAATGGCATCACATCCTTGGAGTTTAACGCCCTGATACATATTTTCCATCTTAATATTGAAGAAATGCAGGCGGTCATTGTCATGCTCTACATAGATTCCGGTTCCTTGGTGGTCGGCTTTCCCCACAAGGGTAAGTCCGCTTACCTCCACCCCGCTAATACGATTTTTATGTCCGCCTATATCGGCAACAGGAGCGACATGTAATGCATATTCAGCATTTCCAAGTATCAAACGACTGCCTTTAGCGTCAGCAACAGGAACAACCGTTTCATCATTCACACCTTTCAGTGTTACGAAATTGCGTGTAAGCTGAATGGGGCTATCCAGGCGAAAAGTTCCTTCGGGAATAAGTATCGTTCCTCCCTCGGGTGGGAGATCGGCTATAATAGCATTTATAAGATCTGCACAATCGGTAGATCCGTCAGTCGGAAGCCCGAATTGCGTTATATCTATTATCTTCTGACCTTTACATTCATCGCAAAGCGCATAAGTATCGTCATTACTGCAAGATGTGCCCAACATCAGGAACAATCCGCTTATCAAGAATTTATTTATTTTCATGGTGTTACTATATTAATAATGGTATAGGATGAGGAAATTATTCTATTATGCTCACCTTATCAGATGATACACAATTAGAGACTTCAGTTTCTGCGTTCACCAAGAATACCCGATAGCTCTCCAAATTATCTATAAAGCAGTTTTTGAACACGTTGCCTGTTCCTTGAGTGGCATTTACAGCTACAGCATCAGCATAAGCCCATTCACATGATAAACTGTTGGACACAAACGTATTGTTGTTACCTTTTACATTGATTATACCAAAATCATCGCCATGGTCGAGCATTTGATTCTGAACTGCTCCTGTAAGCCAAAAGATGTTCTTATTTACCCGATTGTTATCGCCACTCAACACAAGAATACCATTATAGTAGCTTTTGAAATTATTACCTTCAATAACACTATTATTGCAATCATCAAGCACTAAATTTTCACGTCCATCAGGGTAGACCTGATTATTAAGGAATGACAGTTTGTTCACTCCCTGCGCTTTACAGGTTATGCCAGTGGGCTGTGCACCTAATTGGCAATTCTTTATAATCATATTCTCACCACCAATCAGTTCGATACTATTAGGAAGTTCACATACCCAACAGTTGACTATCTGCATATTCTTTGCCTGTTCTATCTTGATGCCGGTATGCAGATTTATGCCAATAATATTAGAAAGTATTCCATTATCGCTCGTGCCTGTAAAATGTATACCGATGTTCTTGGCTTCCGTCCCCCCCGACACCATCAGATTCATAATCTTTAACCCCTTCACGTCTGTTTCTACTTTTATAGCTGCTTCGGCATTGCGGGCCACTAGTTTGCTTCCACCACCAGGTCCCAGCAGATCGTTGATTCCATTCACGTCAATATTGCTGCGCATACCGGGATTTAATCCCTTAATCGTCACATTGTGCTTATTAATCACAATGGGAGCATCAAGTACAAAATCACCTTCGGGAATAACCACCACTCCCCCTTCGGAAGGTAAGGAGGCAATTGCACTATTAATGGCTTTCGAACAATCTGTCTTTCCATCACCAATAGCTCCGAATGTGGTAACATCACCTTCGATTTCAGTATGAGTGCCATAACATAATAGGTTATCATCACCGTCGCAAGCTGTGAACAAGCACAGACAGAAAGTGCTAATTAAATATCTCTTTAGTTTCATCATATCTATATTTAAGGAATTCATATTAGTTAAACTTACCATATCCAGGGTTCTGCACATAATTACCTTCAGAGAAATTATATTGCGCATTGGGGATAGGCAAATATTCATCTCTGCCACGGACGAAGCGAGCACCACGATAATAAACGCGTTTGTTTTGCTCCACACCAATGTAACTGTTCATAGTTTCCGCAGCAACACCCCAACGTACCAGATCGAAGAAACGGTCTCCTTCCATAGCAAACTCCATGCGACGTTCCCAACGTAGTGCTTTGCGGGCTAATTCTTGATTCCAGCCTTCAGAAGGGTATTCACCGATCAGATAATTAGCCGCATTCTGTTCTGAATCCTCAAAGTCTTTTACATAAGGGCTATTCTTGGCACGCAGACGAATACGGTTAATGATTTTGCGGGCTTCTTCCAGTCCGGCAGCTTCACCTATTTCTATCAGCGCTTCAGCCTTCCACAACAACACGTCGGCATAACGGATAATCTGCCAATTGAGATGGGAAGCCCCCCAAGGCCAACCTTGGAACATCTCGTCACTCTCCGGAGAAATATAGAAGCGTTTGGTACAGTTGAAACCATATTCGCCACTGTTACGCACCCAATTTGCTTTACAAGGCTCGGCAGTATATGTTTTCCAAGTAATACCCGGACGACCGGTTACGAAATCCAAACGAGGATCTACAGTTGCGTCAACATTAGTGAGTTCACTTCCTTCGTATATTCCATAGTCATCGGTGTTGAAGGTATCAAACAAAGGCAATCCATATGTATCTGTCTTATAGGCATTGATTAAGTTTTGGCTGGGCAAGAAAAATCCGTCACCACCATAAGGGCCTTTAGGGGCGTTGAGCAAATTACTCCAGTTTATGTTTCCGGCACCATCGGTTTCATCATTCATCGAATATTGCACGGCAAACACTGACTCTACCCCATTTTCATATTCCAATTGATCGAGTTTCTGAAAATCATTCAAAAGATCGTACGTCTTTCCTTGTGCGCCCACCTTGTCACAAAGAGTCACCACTTCAGCCAGCAACTGCTTGTCAATAGCAACTACTTGGTTATTGTCATCTTGTTGATAGGCCTGATAGAGTATGGCTTTAGCGGCATAGGCATAGGCTATATTCTTTGTGATACGACCTACTTGAGGTTGAGTATCAGGCAAATCGTCGGCAGCATCGAGAAATTCCTGTGCTATTTTACCCAAAAGTTCTTCACGGGTATATTGGTTGTTGGGGATGTACTTATAATCATCATTTTCCACATTTTCATCAAAATAAGGCACTTGCTTGAAAAGACGAACCAGTTCGAAGAAGAAGTGTGCACGAATCACCTTCATTTCGGCTTTGCGACTTTTAAGTATCGACAAAGAGTTCTCGTCAAGCGTGTTCATTACTCTCAATGCGCTGTTACAGCGTTGTAAACAGCAATAGAGTTGAAACCATTTTTCATCGGCATTACTCCATGTAGCATCTATTTTAAAGGTTTCAAGCAGCGTGCAAAAGTCACCGTCATTTACACCGCCACCGCCTTTGTAAGCATTGTCCGAACGTACTTCGCCATACGTCCAATTCGTCATTGGTACCCAATGCATCTCACGATTGGGACCTTTCAATCCGGCGTAAGCTGAAGTAACCAAGAGTTCTACACCGTCGGCCGATGCCAACAAATCGTCATTGAGTGTACCTTGCGGTTTAATATCAAGAAAACGGCTCTCATTGCAACTTGCCAATAGTGCCATAACACCTGCTGCAAAGATATATTTCAATTTCATAATGTTCTGTATTTAGGATAAAAATTAAAAACCAAGTGATAGACCGAATGTATAAGTGCGGGGCTGAGGATATGGATAGCCCAGTCCTTCAGGGTCGGCACCCGTATAATTAGTCAGTGTGAAAACATTCTGTGCTTGCAGATACACACGCAAATTGGAAAGACGTGCTTTCTTAATCCACTTATCCGGGAAAGTGTAACCCAACGTTAAAGTCTTCAGCTTCACGTAAGAACCATCCTCGATAAAGAAAGTAGAACTGCGTGTTTCTACATTATTATCCACCACAGTCAGTGCAGGAATATCACAATTATAAACTCCGGTTTGCTCATAATCATTCCAAGCATGCATTGCATCCATCAGACGTACAGAATGATTACCTGTCCAGCCTTGGAATAGGTCGGTATAAAACTTAGAGTTATTCCATGCATCGCGAATCATACCATTGAAGAATGCAGAAAAATCAAATCCTTTGTAAGATGCACCGATATTTAAACCACCGATAAATTTAGGTTGATCGCTACCTTGCCAATCCATATCGGCAGTATTGATGACGTTGTCACCGTTAAGGTCTTTGTAGCGAATACGTCCCACACCAGGAGCTCCAATCTGTACATCATATTTGCTTAGATATTCATATACCTCTTGCTTTGTTTTGAATACACCATCGGCTTTATATGACATCCATGAACCATAAGGTTGTCCCACAATGGTTTTGTCCACACCGTTGCCACCTCCCCAAGTATATTTGATAACATCCGGAAGTTCGGTAATTTCATTCTTATAATAAGAGATGTTGAACGAAATATCATACTTGAAATCCTTTATTTCATCTCGCCAAGTAAAGGTTGCTTCCACACCGCTATTATCCATACTGGCAGCATTATACCATTTATATCCACCTTCGCCAATCACACCTATATAGGGTTTTTGAATTAACATACCAGTGGTCTTCTTTTGAAAATAGTCCAGAGTCAAGCCCAAACGGTTATCGAAGAAAGCGGCATCAATACCAAAGTTCAGTTGCTTGGTCTCTTCCCACTTCAAGTCGTTGTTACCCGAACGATCTTTCTGTACACCGGGCACGACTGTTGCACCATCACCATTGAAGTTGTATGAACCATTGGACATGTTAGTGTAATAAAGGTTGTAAGTAGCATTGTTGTCAATCTGGTCATTACCATTAATTCCCCATGATGCACGTAATTTAAGGTCTGAAAGCCAGTTTTGCGTACGTTCCATAAATTTTTCGCGTGACATTCTCCAACCAGCTGATACAGAAGGGAAGACGGCTGAATTATTCCCTTTACCAAAACGTGAAGAAGCATCACGACGCACCGTTCCTGATATGAGGTACTTATCATCGAACGCATAGTTTACCTTACCAAAGTAAGAAACCATAGCATAAGTAGAAGCATTGTTACCCACGCTTTTTCCTTCGGTCACGGTGTCCAGATAGCGATAGTCAAGGTCTTCTATCACCAATCCGCGACCATACCCCTGCAAATGCTCACCATTTTCTTTCTTAGCTTCGGTTCCTATCACAGCACTGATATTATTCTTCCCGAAATCTATACTATAATTAGCCGTGTTCGACCATACCCATTGTACACTATTATCCTGTCGTACGGTCAGTTCATTTACATCTACCTTCCGATCGGCTTCGCTCCATTTTGGGACAAAGGTTGAGTTGAAACCGGTAGTATAATTCAAGCCAAATTGGCTCTTCAATACCAAATTTTTAATAGGCTCTACTTCCAAATAAACATTACCAAAGATACGCCAGCTTTTATGACGATTATTGGCTTCGTTGTCCGTCAAACGAATGGGATTCGGTTTATCTCCCAATATATCCACATAACCACCGGCGTACCTTCCGTTTTCATCATACACAGGAATGGCCGGATGCTGCGCAATAACCAATTCTTCTATACCGGCAGGATTAAGATGTTCCAACCAATGGTTCACCGAGATGCTTTCTCCCACACGTACTTTACCATCCACAAAGCGGAAATTAGAAGCTAAACGCGAATTAAAGCGTTCGTAGTCTGTATTACGGCAAAGACCATCTTGATTCATATAGTTTAAGGTAAGAGCCACATTACCATCCTTAAATCCTTTAGAGAAGGAAAGATTATAATTCTGCATCAAAGCTGTACCAAATATCTCCTTTGCCCAATCAGTATTGCCCGACTTTATCTTCACTCCATTCTGGTCGAAATAATATTCTTGCAGTTGGGCTTTCTCTCCATTTCCATAGACAACACTGTTTGGATAGGTTCCAAAAGTATTTTTATAGGCTTGCCAATAAACATCACCCCATTGGTAAGCGTCAAGCATATCAATACCACCGGCAAAAGTCTGGGCAGTGAGCGACATATCAAAACTTACCTTTACATCACCTTCCTTAGCACGTTTTGTGGTAATGATAATGACCCCGTTGGCAGCCTGAGCACCATAAATCGCAGCAGATGCTGCATCTTTCAACACCTGAATGGATTCGACATCATTGGAAGAGATGATAGAAGCTACATTGTCATGTGTCTGAACACCATCTATCACATAAAGAGGGGAAGAATTGTTAATGGTAGTAATACCACGTAATTTAGTATCCGTGTTTCCACCGCCGGGTTTACCATCAGTTGTCACGTTCATACCGGCTACACGCCCCTGCAAACCTGACATCACATTACCGGTAGGTATATCCGCTACCTCTTTCATCTTCACTACGGCTACCGAACCTGTCAGACTGGCTTTCTTTTCAGCCATATAACCTGTCACAACCACCTCATCAATCATCTTAGCATCTTCTTCCATCACTATCTTCAAGGAAGGTTTAGCGGCAATAATCACTTCCTTATATCCTATATAAGAAATAGCCAATGATGCATTTGCCGGTACACTAAGAGTAAAGTTTCCATCTAAATCGGTAATAGTTCCAGTTGATTTAGAATCATTTTGCACTACGGAAGCACCAATAATCGGTTGCCCATCAGTCTTTGAAGTAACGTTTCCCTTCACCGTTATGTTTTGTCCCCAAAGGACTGACATGAAAGTAAACAGGAAACAAACGCTGCAAAGAAGTTTTTTGTTCTTCATAATACTAAGCATTAGTTTGATGTTATTAAATTAAAAGTACGAATTTTATCTTTATCGATGATGCAAATTACGGTTGATTTATATCAATCGACTGAAAGAAATGTTTCAAAGGCTGTAACATTTGTTGCATAGAACGCTATTTTATAGGGTTTTATACATTATTTTTCTCATCACAAGAATTATGAAGAAGATATTCTCTAGTCAGTGCGGAAAATATTACCTTTGCGTAGTAATAGAAGCTTTTAAAAAGTAGTTATTATTAAAACGATTAATAAAAAAAGTCAGTTACCGATTGTAACCAACTGAAAATTGAACGATATGAAAACAATCTCCAACGAACAACTTACCATTCAAGTATCTCCTCATGGAGCTGAACTTTGCAGTATCTTTGCCAATGGAAAAGAATATCTGTGGCAAGCGGATCCTGCTTTTTGGAAACGTCACTCTCCTGTCCTATTCCCTATTGTCGGAAGTGTATGGGAAAATGAATATCGCAATGAAGAGATTCCTTATACGCTTACCCAACATGGATTTGCCCGCGACATGGAATTTACGCTTGTTTCTGAAAAAAAAGATGAAATACATTACCGCCTTATCAGTAATGGAGAGACTTTGCAGAAATATCCGTTTCCATTCTGTCTGGAAATAGGTTATCGCATTCAAGGAAAGCAGATTGAGGTGATATGGAAAGTAAAGAATACCGGCGACAAAGAAATGCATTTTCAGATTGGAGCACATCCTGCTTTCTACTGGCCGGAGTTTGATGCGAACAGTTTAGAAAGAGGGTTCTTCGGATTCGACAGGAAAGACGGTTTGAAGTATATTCTTATTTCTGAAAAGGGATGCGCTGATCCTTCTGTTGAGTATTCCTTAGAGTTGACAGACGGATTGTTACCATTGGATACTCATACTTTTGATAAAGATGCTTTGATCTTGGAAAATGAACAGGTTCGCAAAGTTACCTTATATAATAAGGAGAAACGGGCTTATTTAAGTTTACACTTTAATGCTCCGGTAGTCGGCCTTTGGTCGCCACCTGCAAAAAATGCTCCTTTTGTCTGCATCGAGCCTTGGTATGGACGTTGCGACCGTGCACACTATACTGGTGAATATAAAGATAAGGACTGGATGCAACATTTGCAACCAAGTGAGATATTCCAAGGAGGATACACGATTGAAATTAATGAGTAATCAATAAAAGTAGCTGCCAGATTTCACATCTGACAGCTACCAACACCTAATTCTAATCTACAAAAACCTAACTTATAAACCTAACCGATACACATTGAATGAATTGACATTAAACGTACCTCCCTTGCTATAAAACCACATACGGTTGTATGGTTCCGACGGAAAAATGAGATTGGTCATTGCTATCTTTCCTCCGTTCAGGAATATTTCTACAGAACATTTATCAACAAAAATATCCAAAGCATATTTATTTTCTTTCTTTATCGGTGCCCAGGTAGCTAATGCGAAATCATCGATATAATTGATGGAAGTCGTCTTTCTGCGGTCATGTGCTTCTATTTCATGAGGTACGCTGTTCTTTCCGAAGTCTACGATACCGCTTTTCGTTCGGTCCATTACCAGTTTCTTTTCCGGAAGATTGAAATAGATGTCCACCTTTTCACCTTTATCATTAAAGAGACTGAATCCCATAATTTCTGCTTCGCCGGTAGTAATCTCCAATGCTAATTCATAAGCTCCGTCATTATCAGCCAATAAAGAATCAATATGATAATCATTCACAACCGTAAATGCAGTAATCTCTTTACTTTCTTTTCGTAAAGCTTTTATCTCTGTTACCGGAGCTGCCGAAAGATAAACTTCACCGTCTTGTGTATAAAGCCCCAATTCACGTGGCAACGCATTGGCACTACGGAACTGTTTTGTCGGAACGATATTGCAATATTGCCAGTTACTCATCCAAGGTACAGCAATCACACGGTCACCGGTATTCGAGAAACAAACGGTGGCATAGTGATCTTTGCCCCAATCCAACCATTTCGTGATATTTGGCTGATTGTCACAAATAAATTCCGTTCCATCAAAGTCTCCTACAAAATATTGAGTTGCGCTACCACCAAAATAGCACCCCGGATTTACATTCACTATCAACGCCCATTTCTTGTGGTTCGTATCTCCATTTACCGGAAGTTCCACCATATCCGGACATTCAAACTGACAAGGTTGAACTCCGTACCCTTCTCCGAAACTGCTCATATAATTCCAGTCTTTCAAATTCTTAGAATCATAGAAACGCATTTCTTTATCAGCAGAAACAATCATCACCCATTTATCTTCCGGTTCATATCGGAAAACTTTCGGGTCACGGAAATCTTTCAAACCACCAGAAGGGCGCAGGACAGGATTATTCTCATATTTCGTAAAGGTGCGACCGTTGTCATTACTGTAGGCCAGACATTGAATCTGCCCATTCTTATCACTGGCAGAAGTGTAAAAAGCCAGGATAGAGCCTTCTCCATAACCGGCCGTATTCTCTTGGTCGACAATAGAACTTCCGGAAAAGATATGCCCCAATGTATCGCGGGCAATAGCTGGTTCCAGATGTTCCCAATGCATCAGGTCTTTACTGACAGAATGTCCCCAATGCATATTTCCCCATTTGGAGCCATAAGGATTATATTGATAATACAAATGATATTCTCCATCTTTATACCCCAACCCGTTAGCATCATTCATCCAGCCATAAAGGGGAGTATGATGATAAACAGGACGAAACTTTTCCGTATTGGTTGTATCAAACGTATCGGATAACTTAATTTCTTTCCAGCAAAGTGCATCCTTTGATTTATTACGAACACGTACGGTTGCAGTCTTCGCTCCAACAGGTAAAGCAAATGGAACGAAATAGTCCACTTGGTTCTGTGCCAGACGAATATCCATATCAGTATCGGCAGCTTCTCCTGTATTGAGGAGAACCTGACTTTCCGGTGTTTCCTCTTCTATAGGAAGCAATATATAATTAGTCGGATTGGTGATATGGATGACAGTCAAGCTATCACCTTGCTGTTCCAAGGTCAATTTGCTTTTAGTTGTATGGCAATAAGTCAGTCCATAAGAGACTGCTAAAGCAAGTACTGCACCTCTACATAGTTTCATCCAAGGGGTTGTTTTCATAGCAATAAAGTATTCCTAGTTTATATAAGCATTTAATTAAAAAGATGTTGGCAAAGATAAGGCGTATCTTCACTAGCGTCTATAAACATTGTTTCATAGGGTATCAAATTTGATACAAATCTTAAAAATATTCTTTCTATCAGGCAAGAAGAGTCGAATAAAGACCGATAACCTCTTTGTTTTCCTGAATTTATTTTTCTACTTTTGAAGCAAATCTTTATTCTTCTACTTATGCCAGCAAATAGAAATGCCTTAATCCGTTATAAAACAATTGATAACTGTCTACGTAATCCTTATCGACGCTGGACGTTGGAAGATTTGGTAGATGCTTGCTCGGATGCGCTTTATGAATACGAAGGCATTGATAAAGGCATAAGCAAACGTACGGTACAAATGGATATACAGATGATGCGTAGCGAGAAGCTGGGTTATAACGCTCCGATTGTGGTGTACGAAAATAAATACTATAAATACGAAGATCCGGAATACAGCATTACACAAACCCCGCTGAATGAACAAGACCTGAAAACGATGTCGGAAGCAGTGGAAGTGTTACGGCAGTTTAAGGGTTTCTCCTATTTCACAGAAATGAGCGATATTATCAACCGCCTGGAAGACCATGTCGCTTCTGCCCGGATGAAAACCACTCCTGTCATTGACTTTGAAAAGAATGAATCATTGAAAGGACTGGATTATCTGGATACGATCTATCACGCGATTGTAAACGAGCATCCGATACAGCTCAAATATCGTTCGTTCAAGGCACGTTCGGCCAACAGCTTTATTTTTTATCCTTATCTATTAAAAGAATATCGCAACCGATGGTTCGTTTATGGAGTCAGAGGAAACGGACGAATATTGCAAAATTTAGCTTTGGACAGAATACAATCATTGGAAGTTCTGCCACAAGAACACTATATCAAAAATACATTCTTCGATCCGAATACGTTCTTCGACGACTTGGTAGGTGTCACCAAAAACTCCGGAAGCGTAGCAGAGAAAGTTGGTTTCAAAGTAGCGGCAGCCGAAGCACCTTACATCATAACCAAGCCTATACATCGCAGTCAACAACTGGTGGAAAGGCTACCCGACGGAAGCGTCATACTGGAAATTGAAGTCGTAATCAACCATGAGTTAGAACGGGTATTCTTCGGATATGTCGACGGAATAGAAATTCTTTATCCCAAGACATTGGTAGAATTAATGAGTCGGAAATTGGAAAAGGCTGCCAAGCAATATACAAAGTCAAAATGAAAATAAAGCTTTCGCACATTCGTACCCTTCCTTATAAAGCTCTGTCAGCTTTTGCACATCTTTCTCTATACGGTCTACAGCTACAGGTTTCAAAGGACGGATAACGACAATCTTTCCCTCATCCTCCATGCGTTCCACCATTTCCAGCTGTTCATTATAAACAGCACACCGGCAACTTAACGCTTCACGCAACTTCGGATATTTCCGGTATACAAACGAAGGGATACGAATATCTTTCGAATCTTTCCGATATCCCCGGTTACGGGTAAGTATCACGACATTTCTCGTACAGCCATCCGCAATAGCTCTTTGCAGAGGTATGGAATCTACGATTCCCCCATCAAGCATAGGAATCTCATCCACATAAGTGATAGGACACACAAAAGGGAGACTGCTGGATGCACGGACAATATCGATCACCCTGCGCCTGTCTTTTTTCTCTTCGAAATAATTGGCTTCTCCCGTAATGCAATTAGTAGTCACCATCACGAAACGTTCCGGTGAAGCAAAATATGTTTCATAATCATAAGGAAGAATGTGTTCGGGGAACTCATTGAACAATAGATCGAAATCCAAAATATTACGCTTTTTGAGCAAATATTTCAGACCGATATAATTGTACTTCTCCAACAAGTCGATATTGCTGTACTTGGCACGTCCCCGTTGCCGTGATGCATACGACAATCCGTTGCACGCACCGGCAGACACTCCTATCGCATAGGGAAACCGGATATCATGATCCATAAAATAATCAAGTACGCCGCAGGTGAATACTCCACGCATTCCCCCGCCTTCCAACACTAAACCGGTAGATCCATCTATCTGTAAGTTCTTCATTTTTTCTCCTATCTTCTAATTTCCATTCTCTTTTATACATGCTCTCTCTGTATTTACTATTCATGCATATTTATAACAAAAACAAACGGAAAAGGTAGTTCATTCAGCAAAAATAGTAAATATTTCAACAAAATCTTGTTTTTTTGCTTCAATCTATGTAACTTTAGGCTAACTTAATTGTTTAAGGAGGAAAAAAATTAAAAAGTCCTGCCCGCAGGCAAGCACCATGAGAATACAGTTTGAGATTAAAGAAAATTTGCCGGAAATTATCGAAGAGATCTTACACTCTGATAAGTGGCAAACTTCCGTGAAGGAAGAACTTAGCGGTCGGACGACCGTTGTGATCCGTGACCAAGCGTATGGTTCAGAAGCTACCATTGAAATTTATGCTACATCTATTGAAATCAAAACTGCCTGGTCTAAGTACTCCTATCGTATATTTGTAGCCAACGATATCGTATGGTGCGAATATAACGGTGCCTATCGTGGTCTGTTGGAACAAGTGCTCCTACCTACTATCACTCCTAAAGAAAACCTGCTCAATTCTGACGTAACTGAAAGTTCGCTTTATGGAAATGAGCATAAGAAATTGAGGGAGTATGCAGAAGATAATTTGAAACTGAAACAATTCCGCCGGGAAAACTTCAATGAGCAGAAGAATGGAACCGCACCATTCGATCATCCCAAGCGGGTGTATGATGAGTTTATCAAAGAAGATTATGTAGTTGCACCCAAAGAAGAAGAGAAGAAATAATCTGTACTTAATGCTTTAGTTTGTGCCATCGTATTGACACAACAGTGCCACCATGTTGACACTATCGTGCCAATGAGGTGGCATGACTGTGCCAACATGGTGGCATTAATACACTACTCCCAAGTTATCCAGGTCAGCCTTTGATATGGCAAATTCATTTCCAGCTTTAATTCGTTCCAGCACTAAATTTCCGATACATTGGGCATCTTGCACCGATTGAAAAGGTCTTTTCCCGGATACAACCGGGATAAAAGGCTGAACGATTATCAAACTCTCTCTCTCATAAATCTTATAACCGTATCCACTACCTTCAATCTGGGTTACTTCCAGCCGATATATGTTTATCGAATGCATATACCCATATATGATTCCCACTAAAAGCAGCAAGACAAAGCAACTAATACCTATTATTTTTTTATTTCTCTTCATATTCATAAGGCTTCAACTCCCAAGTATCATCGTAATAATAAGTAGAAGCTCCTCCCGTAGCTATAATTCCCCGTTTTCCAGTAGAAAAGCATACTGCTTTCGAGCGTGTACTTCCTTCGAAATCTGTCAAATCTTCCCCATCCCAGAGGTCTGTCAGAGGGTCGTAAATCCAATAATTGGAACGATAACTACCACCAGCAGTCTGCCCCGCAGCAATGTATCCTTTACCGTCGATCACGAAAGCACAAGCATAAGAACGGACGATAGAAGTGTAATCGTCGTCATAATCATCATCACTCTTATCGTAAAGTTCACGCAATTCTTTCCAAGTACCCGTTGCCGGATTAAAACACCAGAAATCCGTCACATCCGAACCGTTATTTTCACCGCCGCAGATATAAGCTATATCATCTATGACGAAGGCCATACCGCCCATTCTCTTCTGTCCGCCAAATCCACTCATGGCTGTCCATTCTCCTTTATCTCCCACCGACGGGTCGAACTTCCAGAAATCCTTTTGATAATTATCGTTGTAACCTGTACCCAGATACCCATACTGACCAATGCCGAAAGAAAGCGCATAATACCGTTTACCATAGATATTAGTCCCATCAGTTCCATCCGGAATAGAAGCCATCTCCTTCCAGGAATTCGTGGCAGGATCATACTGCCAGCAATCATTCAGATAATCCTTTTTTGTCGCATCGTAACCAGTAGCAATATATCCTTTGGTACCTACTGCAAAACCTGTAGCCGCATTCCGGGCAGGAGCCGCATCGGGCATTGATGTACACTGTGTCCACGAATTAGCCTCGATGTCATACGCCCAGCAATCTTTCAAACGGTCTTTGGTACTCCCCCGGTATCCGGTGCAGAGGTACCCTACGTTACCAATCGTAAAACCAGCTGCGTCCGTACGCGCCACACCATCAAAATCAGAACGGCGATACCACACACCTGCCGTATATTCAGTATCATCCGTACATGCCGCCAATGAAAGCAGCACCACCATCATGCAAAGTAATTTATTCATTTTCGTATTCATAAATATGTCGTTGATTACAACCGCAAATGTAGGCGGCAACGGGCACGCATAAAAAAACTATCGACAAATAAAGACATTCTATCTACCAACAAAATTCAGGTCGACAAATACAGAGATTTAGTCGATAGTTTTTTGGAGGACTATTTAAAACCTCTTCTTTTGCCGGTACAAAACCAATTTCATTTTACTACATGAAGTCAATCATACTACTTTTTTCATTCTTTATATCTCTTTCTTTTTTCGCTTGTGTAGACGATTCATCGTCCATAGGAGCGAAATGGGTACAAAGTTCATTCCTCAACGAACAGATGGACACTTGTACGGTATTACTTAGTACAGTATTAAGCGACTCCATAGCCACTTCGGGAGATACGGTTTGTCAGATAGGATACCGTGACGACAACTTATGGGGGAAAATTACCGCTTCTTTTTACGCAGAGTATGAAGTACCTTCCTATTCGTTTGATGAAAACATCCAATATGAGTTCGACTCGATCACCATACGCCTGTATTCTTCGGGCAATTACCTGGGAGATACACTAAAAACCCAACGCATTCATCTGCATGAACTGACAAAGAATATAGAACTGGACGATAGAGGGTACCTATACAACACTACTACTGCCTATTACAACGAAACTCCACTGGCATCTTTCGACTTTCGTCCTACTCCGGGCTCACCGAGCGAAGAACTGGAAATACGATTGCCGGATGCATGGGGAGAAGAATGGTTCAACTTGATGCTGAATGATGGCCGATGGGTACAATCCCAGGATTTCTTCCATGATTATTTCAAGGGAATTGCTTTTATACCCGATGCAAATGACGCTTGTATCAGCGGATTTCAAGTCAACGACTCCAGTATGTGCATCACGGTCTACTATCACCAGATTACGGAAACACTGAACGAAAAAACACTGGTTTTCAATACAAGCAGCACGCTGACTTACAACAAAATAGAACAAGACCGCTCAAACACCCCGATAGCCAACCTGCAAAGTGGGGACGGCAATGAATACTCTTCCGGAAAAAGCGAGCATCAGGTCTACCTGCAGGGAATGACAGGTATGTATGTCACCATCGACTTCCCACATTTAAATAATCTCTGCGAAAAAGGAGAGCTTGTGACTATCGAGAGCGCAACGTTACAGTTATATCCGGTAAAAGGAACTTATGACGGCATGTACCCGTTGCCCAAAAGCCTGGCTCTCTACACCGCCAACAATGAAAATGTGACGCAAAGTGTAATCACCGACCTCACCGGGAGTTCCGTACAAAGCGGAAATCTAGTAGTCGACGAGATGTCTTATGAGGAGACTTATTACTCTTTTGACATCACCTCTTTCCTGCAAACAAACCTGGGAACTACCGGATATGATCGTCAGAAACTACAATTATTTCTTCCGGACAACTTGTTCTATACCACACTTCAAGGCGTTATTTTCGGCGACGGAGAACATACCGCCAATAAAAAGAATACCAAACTTATCATACTTTACAAAACTTATCAACAATGAAAAAGATTTTGTTTTGCCTTCTGGCATTCTATACTCCTGTCTCTATAGTTATTGCACAAAATACAACGAACTCCCCTACTTCCATGTTCGGACTGGGAGAACTTTCTACCGGGGAAGGCGGGCAATATGCCGGACTGGGCGGCACAGGCATTGCATTGCGAGGAAATAATTTCCTTAACAATGCCAATCCGGCTTCACTCACAGAGTTGACCGAACAACGCTTCCAGATCGATGCCGGTATCATGGGAGCATACCAGATTTATTCGCAACGAGGAGCAAGTAACCGTTCCGTCACCGGAAATCTGAATAACCTAAGTATCGGCTGCCGGATTATGCCACGCTGGTATGGAGCAATTTTCATGGCTCCCGTCAGCAGTGTGGGATATGCCATCACGCTGGATGAAGAAGTGGCAGGCACCAATGGAGGTACTATCTCTTCTCTCTTTCAGGGTGAAGGAGGACTTTCCAAGATGGGTATCAGCACGGCTTACCTTTTCGGAAAAAGATTTTCTGTCGGCACCAATCTTTCTTATGTGACGGGGACCATCACACAAACGGAGACGCAAGGTACTGCCACAGAAGAAACCAGTTCTTACAAACATACTTTTTATGCCGATTTCGGCGTACAGTACAAATGGGCTATAGACCGCGAACGTTCCTTTGTAGCCGGTGCTGTATATGGTTACTCACAGGATTTTAAGCAAGACAATAATTTATACGTCAGCAGTAGTTCAGGAGGAGATGATATTGAAAAAAGCCTGAAACGCTATCGTCAATGTCTTCCTCAATTCTTTGGGATCGGAGCTTCCTACAACACTCTACGTTGGATGGCAACCATCGACTACAAATATGTGGACTGGAGCCGGATGCAATCTTCCCAATCCAATGTCAGTTTTGAGAATCAACACCGGTTATCAGTCGGTGGAAGATATACATTGGGCAATGTCTATCGTAATCCGGTCAGCATCCTATTGGGAACAGGTATTAATAATTCCTATATCGTCATTCAAAAGAAAAAGGCAACCGAATATTACGTCAGTACCGGACTTAACTTCGGATTGCGCAATAACAACGTCCTTTCTATCGGATTGAAATATAAAGGCCAGATGAAAATTCCTAACGGTATGCAAAAAGAAAACAGCCTTTCCCTGTTCCTGAATATTACTTTCTCCGAGCGAACTTACCGCGCCAAGATACAATAAAATGTCATAAAACGGAAGTCATTAAGATAGCTGTCCATTTGAAAAAAGAGAAAACTTTGTGAAACTCTGTGTTACTCTGTGGTGAAACTTTCCTATATTTGTAGCCAAAACAATTTAATATTAATTTCATAGGAATGAAAAAGACAATCCTTATTGCTGCTTTAGGCTTGTTCAGCCTAAGCATAATGGCACAAGATGCAAAACCCGAAGAAGGTTTCGTTTTCACGACGGTAAAAGAAAACCCGATTACTTCTATCAAAAATCAAAATCGTTCGAGTACTTGCTGGAGTTTCTCCACTCTTGGATTCGTTGAATCAGAGCTACTTCGTTTAGGCAAAGGCGAGTACGACCTGTCTGAAATGTTTGTTGTACACAAAACGATGCAGGATCGCGGAGTAAACTACGTACGTTATCATGGCGACAGTTCTTTCTCCCCAGGTGGAAGTTTTTATGATGTAATGTACTGCATCAAGAATTATGGTATCGTTCCGCAAGAAGTGATGCCGGGTATTATGTACGGTGACACGTTGCCGGTACATAATGAGCTGGATGCTGTTGCTTCCGGTTACATCAATGCTATCGCCAAAGGTAAGTTGAGCAAACTGACTCCGGTATGGAAAAACGGACTAAGTGCTATTTATGATACTTACCTTGGGGCATGCCCGGAGAAATTCACCTACAAAGGCAAAGAATATACTCCGAAGACTTTTGCAGAATCACTGGGATTGAACTATAACGACTATGTATCACTGACTTCTTATACTCACCATCCATTCTATTCTCAATTCGCCATCGAAATTCAGGATAACTGGCGCAATGGTTTGTCTTACAACCTGCCTATCGAAGAACTGATGGCTGTAATGGACAATGCTGTAAAAAAAGGCTATACCTTTGCATGGGGTAGCGATGTCAGCGAACAGGGATTCACACGTGACGGTATCGCCGTTATGCCGGATGTAAACAAAGAATCCGAACTTTCCGGCTCGGATATGGCTCGCTGGACCGGTCTAACTGCTGCCAACAAACGTCAAATGATGACCACTAAACCATACCCGGAAATCGACGTCACTCAAGAAATGCGTCAAGTTGCTTTCGACAACTGGGAAACAACAGACGACCACGGAATGGTAATCTACGGTATCGCTAAAGACCAGAACGGAAAAGAATACTTCATGGTGAAGAACTCTTGGGGTAAATCTGGCAAATACAATGGTATCTGGTATGCTTCCAAAGCATTCGTTGCCTACAAGACAATGAATATCCTGGTGCATAAAGATGCACTTCCTAAAGAAATTGCCAAAAAACTGGGAATTAAATAATTATTTAAGAAAGGCTTAATTTCCCAATGTATTCAGTAAATTTCTCCTTATAATTATCACCGACAGGAATATAAGTATTCTTATCAAAGATAATACGAAGACGGGAAACTTCGGTAATCTTGCGAAGATTGACAATATAAGAACGGTGGACCCGCATGAAATGCGTGGGAAGCCGTTCTTCCATTTTCTGTAGGCTGGCAAGCGTTATTACAGGCTTGTCCTCTCCTTCCACAAAGATACGCACATACTCACTCATCCCCTCAATATAGCGGATATTCTTCACATCGATGCGAACCACTCTGTAATCGCTCTTCACGAATAATGAATCTCCTTTTATCTGCGAAGCATTTCCAATTTCACCCTGTTGTTCCAACAAACGATATTCAAATTGCCTGCGGGCTTTATCCGCCGCTTTCAATAAATCCTGGAATTCAAACGGTTTCAGCAGATAATCTACGGCATCCAGTTTGAAACCCTCTACCGCATATTCAGAATAAGCAGTAGTGAAAATCACCAACGGACGGTTCACCAAAGAACGTATGAAATCCAATCCGTTCAAATCGGGCATATTAATATCCACAAAGATCAAATCAACCTCCTCTTCGGACAATATCTTCATTGCCTCGAACGCATCCTGGCATGACTTTACCAAAGACAAAAAAGGTACCTGGGATATATAATCCGACAACTGCGTCAATGCTAACGGCTCATCGTCTATTGCTATACATTTCATTCTAATAAAGGTATAATAAGTAAGACATCAAATTTATGTTCCTCTTCGGTAATGGAAAGCGTATAATCATTGCCAAATAAAAGCCTCAACCGCTTACGGATATTCTCGAGTCCGATGCCATGATGCTGTTCGTCAGCCGAACCATTATTGCTGTTGGAACAACGGAATGAAAGCCGGTTGCCCTCATCCAACTGCATCAAGACATGAATAAAAGACTCGCTCCGATAACTGACTCCATGCTTAAAAGCATTTTCCACAAAAGAGACAAAAAGCAAAGGAGGAATCTGCACTTCGGGCACTTCGGCCGGAAAATCCATCTTAATAGATACTTTGTTGGTATAGCGCAAACTCATCAGGGCAATGTAATTTTTAAGAAACTGAACCTCACGTGAAAACAAAATCGTTTTATTACTCGCTTCATAAAGCACATAACGCATCAGTTTAGAGAGTTCCACAATCGTACTTTTCGCTTTCCCCGTATCAATATCCACCAACGCATGAATATTATTGAGCGTATTCATGAAGAAATGAGGATTAATCTGATATTTCAAATACTGCAGTTCCGACTGCAAACGTTGATGTTCCAGTTCCTTCAGCATTTCTTCATCACGGAAAGATTTAAAGAAAAGTTTGATGGCGATATTGAACCCTACCATCAAAAAGGCAATGATGAAATGAATAAGATAGCGGAGCACAAAAGGAGGATAAGGAAAAGGAGTCGGTTTTGGAAATCTTCCGGGACCATTTGGATCTCCCATTCCCCTAGGACGTTGTTCGGGATTGGATTCATGCCAATGCACATCCCCTTCCTCCCTCGCCTTTTCTCTCGTCTTAATAATCTGGTCCCTCCGGTTCTCCTTCATACGAAGAGGCAACTCTCCTCGCTTGAAATCTTTGGGGAAATGATTGGCAGAAGGAAACGGAGAAAGCCAACAAATCATTCCTATTACAAAAATCAACGAAACAGTATATTGCCAGTACCTTTTCTTAAAAAGGAAATAGGGAACCAGCCCATAATTATTCAACAGGAAAAGCACGAAAAAAGGAAGGATACTCAACCATGATTCGCGGATCACCATACGGGTTTCCTCCCGTTCAAGTCCTCCACTCATGGCAAAGTATCCGCCTATCAGCGGAAGAAGAAATATTACGATCCAGATAGCTCCGTAAATACTCTGCTCCAGCACGTGTTGTTTACGCAGTCTTTTCATGCCTCATTGCTTCTGATTATCGAAACAAAGATAAAACCGAACCTGTTTTATCACAAATAGAATCGACCAAAGAACGGATTTCGACGGTAAACTGCTGTTTACCATCCCCATCCACCAGGTCCAGGTCCATGTCCGCTGCCTCCACCACCGGGCTGGCCACCGCCGGAAGTGCTGCCGACTTGTGTCACCATCGAAGTGGCAGTAAATGTTGCCGCCTGTGTGCCACCGGAATAAGTGCCTCCCGAATATAACCCGAAGAACTCGGAACCACCGGAAACCGTTCCTCCTTTTGAGATAGTATAACTACCGCCCGAGGTCAGATTCGGACTACTGAACAATACCGTCATTTGAGAATAAGCACGGGGAATCTGATAGGTCAGTATGCTGGTTCCGTCGGCCGACTGGATATTCAGTATTTCTCCGTTACTTCCCGAACCGCCATAGATCACAGTGCGTTGCGTACATACACTTGATGTAGGTGTACTTGTTCCTCCTCCAATACCCAGAACAATCCCCCCGGTAATCTTAAAGGTATTCTGATCGCAATCGAATCCGTCTTCGGGAGAAGTAGTACCCGACGATACGATCACTCCCCCCGTAATGGTCAACGTACCATTAGAGTCAATGCCGTCATTTCCGGAACTATAACAATAAATATTGCCACCATTAAGAACAATGCTGTTACTTGCATTCATACAGTCATCGTAACAAAGCGCGGCAACTGTACCCTCATTGACAGTCAACACACTTTTACTCTCGATACCCTCACTACCTTCCCCACCGGTAGCCTTCACAAGCACCGTTCCTCCATTGATTGTCAACGCACCGTCCGCTTTGATTCCTTTTGCCGACGAGTCGAGCTTGCCATATACACACTGCGTACCGGTAGTTATCACTTTCACCGTGCCGTCATTGATGGTAATCGAACCGTCACAGTTGATACCTTTACCGGCTCCACCTGTACTCTGAATAGCGATTTCGCCTCCTGTAATCAGGATATTTCCGTCACATTTAATTCCTGCACACGAACTTAAATCATTATCTTCATAAAGAGCGGTTTGAGAAGTGAATGCAGTCAGCTTTCCTCCGGAGATGGTCAGGTTACCATCACAGGATATTCCTTTGGAGGCTGCTCCCGCCACTTGTGCCTGAATAGCACCGCCACTGATTACCACATCCAGACAGGATTTCAACCCATGCGCTTTATTATCCGTTGTAGAGAGTTTTGCAAAGCCTCCGGTCATCGTAATTCCTCCCTCTTCACACTGAATAGCATCGCCGTCTGAAGATATATTCAGTATTCCGCCGCCGATAATCACAGATTCATTGGTATGGATTCCATCTTTTTTGGCCGAAACTACCGTAATATTACACCCGCTACGGAAACGCACATAATCATCGCTTGTGATGGCATGTTTATAATTTCCGGTAACTGTGAGTGAACCGCCTCCACTGAAAATGAGCTGCCCCTCACTGAACAGACAGGCTTTCATATCCTCTCCATCAGTAGTTGCCGTATAAGAAGACCCATCTGTCAACACATTCGTTGTTTCATCCGCGCATACCACAAACACACGTTTGGAAGACTGGATATTAATGGCAGCACCTACCGGATTGAGTATAGACACCCCCGCCAGTGATAATTTGAATTTCTTTTCGCTGTATACCTTGAACGAGCCGTTCGTAGTAGTCCCGTTCAACACATACTCTACTCCGCTGACCGTAGAATTGACCACAATATGCGCCCCATTGGAAGATACTTCCACTCCGGAAACTCCATTACCTACCGTGGCAGTCGTTCCATTATAGGTAATCGTCACCACGGAGGCAAATTGGGAGTTCTCTATAAAATCATCATCGGAAGTGACCGTTTCCGACATGCTTCCATACGTCGTCCTATCACTTTCATCAAAAGCGATTGTAAATCCCAATAAGTCTTCCGATCCCTCGGGAATCGTCGGGTTGGGCTGACTGCTTCCTCCACCTCCCGAACCTTCGACCAATATTCCTTCCTGATCGCCGAAATCGAATGATTCCGTCGTACAATTCACCAACAACAGCAATAAAAGCGGTATCCAAAACAACACTATTCTTTTCATAATTTCCCGTTTTATATATTAAAACTTAAATGAATATCCTGCACCGATCACATGCCCGTTTGCCTCATCGTCGTCTGCCTTATTCTGATACAGATAATAAAAATCGAGAGCATGTTTCTTACTTAGTTTCCATTCCGTCCCCAATGTCCATCGCAACTTTTCAAAAGCACCGATCTCATTCAACGAATATGAAAGTTCACATGAAGTATAAGGCGTAAAAGCACATTTACGTATATTATATTCCACCTGAAGACGGGAACGAAGCACATTTTTTCCTTTTCCACTGATATATTCATCATTCTTCACACTCCCGTCATCACCATCGAATTTGGGGACCGACTGACTGGGACGATAAGTATATTGCCACCGTTCACGAAGGGAAAACGTGAAGCGGCGCCAGTCCACCTTTCCTGTTAATGACAAGTTTACACGATGTTTCGGCTGCCAATATTCGGGGATATAGTTTCCTTTTTTAGTGACTTCCATCGGATGGTAATAATGAATAAACGTATATCCTGCGGATGCTTTCAGCCAACGAAACATCTTATAGGAAACACCTGCCGAACCCGACCAGCGTTCCACCGTCTGCAATCCGTCTCTTGTACGGAATTCACCTTCCAGAGAAGCATCGAAACCGGAGAATATCTTTTTCTTCACTTCCGCACTGGTCCACACGCCGAAATCATCTCCCTGTGCATAACTCTTCCCTGCCATACACAACAATAACAGGCAACCAACCAGGTATCTGCCTGTATCCCAGAGTCTCTTCTTACTTTCTCTGCCTGACTTATCTTCCATTTCCTTATTCATTTTCTTTAGGTAAGCGGGTCAACGTATCAATCGTATTTATCTCATCTTTCAGCGGTTCATAGTAGATTTTCAGCATGGCTGTATCCCGTAAAAAATCGATATGTCCCACTTCCACACGAACAATGTCAAGTCCTGTCCGTTCGCGGAGATCGCGCAATAAGTCCAATTCTCTTTCGGGTTTTATCAGTTCTATCCTGTCATATTGAATCAATTTACAGGAGATATGTTTCAGCCAGCGATTGCTTTCGCAAAGCCATATACTGACAATGAAAAGCAAGTTGGTACATACCAGTTCGGCATAACTGATTTCCACGGCAAGAGCATTGATTACCGAAATGGCAATGATAACAAAAAGATAAGTCATCTCACGCACGGGCATTGACTCGGTCCGATAGCGAATGATACCGAAAATGGCAAATAAACCGAGCGCAAAACCTATTTTCAGTTTGACACTTCCCAATAAGAAAATCATCAGGAAAATGCTGATGCTTATCAGCGTAAAGGTGAAATAATAATCACGCCGTTTGCTCTTGGGGTAATAAAACAGATGAATAATGCAGGATACCACCAGTAAATTGAAGCAGAATCGCAACAACAATTCCAGGAAACCTGCGCTATCCATCAATGGTGTTTCTATTAATGTAATATCACTTAGTTCATCAAACATATTATTCAGGTTTTATATTAAATATTCATTAGTTGCTTCTTTGCTATCTTCTGTGCCATTCTCAACTTGGGTTTAAACCGATTATATTTTAAGTTCCCGGCTGTGAGTACGGTTCCCACACAATATTTACTAATTCCCGAAGGCCGCACATGCAGTTCGCGCAGTATTTCACCGATGGGTGAATAAGTTCTCCCGTCGCGCTTCAGTTCTATGATGGCAAGATTTTCCAATCTTGCTTCTGTTCCGGTTATGAGATGATGGAAATGCACACCGGTATCGATGGTCAGCCGTTCTGTCATTGCCTTATTCACCAATGTAATACGATGAAAATGATTTTCCAGTAGAAGTTTCAAGGTAGACAACTCATACCAGGCATAATTGCGAAGAAACTCTTCTCCTCCATCCTGACGCAAAGAGTTTACTCCTTGCACCCGGATCCGCTTTTTATCTGTCCTCCCTTTATTATTCTTATTTTTCACTTCCAGGAAAGTCAGACCGGAAGAGACATACGTCCTTACACGGATTTTCTCACGGATCACTCTTCCGTTTTGATGAGCCAGATACATGGCGTAATCGGGAGTGTCGAGATAGGTAGTGTGATAAACTATATTCCGTTCTCCCTGCACCTCCTGCACACGATAACAGTTACTTGCCCGTTGCAATACGTCCATCAGGGCAGAGAGTGAAACGATATACTTTGTGTCGGTACGGTTCATCAAACGGATGGTACTCATCTCTTCCAAAGAAATGGAGGAGAAAGCGGAAAGTGCGGTGGTCACATTACATGTCTCGTTCATATTCATAGGGGATTAGAGTAGCAAATGTTACAATACTGTAACAAATGTATGACAGAGAAGCAGAAAAAGGAAAAAAAATCAATGAACGGGGGATTCTTATCGGTGAATCGACTGTATTACAGCAATAAACAGTTCTGTTCTATTTTTAAGATTCTATTATTCAGCAATGGTCATGAATCGAATCAAATAGAAAATAAAATGCCTAATTTAGTGCAAGAATATGCATATCACACCCCTTATTATGTATAAATAAAGGATAAACAGACCGTTTTTCATTGTATGAAAACGTCCGTTCTTTTAATGAAAGGTATCCTTGGTCGGTGAGGAACGCCTCCTTGCTCACCGACCAAGCTACCGTTCATCGGTGAGCAAGGATTTGTAGATTGAAATAAGAGTCGTTTCCAAGCTATTTCACTTCTAACTTCGCTGATTGCTGATCTGGCAAATAGCTATACATCAGAAAAAGAGAGATTCATTTATTCCGATTCTGACGTAAGATTAGTGCAAAAAGAATGATTTATCAGCAAAGTGCTACCTTTTCACATTCTTCAAACAAACATTTAAGCTCCTTTTGAATTGCTGCCCTCACACCGGTTCTAATTAAAGCAGGGAAAATGTATAAAACATCCTGTTTTTATGTATAGCCCAATTTTAAGCAAACAAAGATTTATTTCTCGCGATATTCCAGCGGAGTCATCTTCACCTGTTTACGGAAGTATTTATTGAAAAAGGAATGATTGTTAAAGCCCAAAGAGAATGCTATTTCTTTTACCGGCAACCGGGTGGTTTTCAGTTGTGCTTTCGCGTTCATGATAATAATCTCCGTGATGATTGCCAACGGACTGTATCCGCTTGCTCTCCGAATTGCACTAGAGAAATGCGCTGCAGTAACTCCACACTTTTCTGCATAAAATGCCACTTCATGCTCACTGGTATAATGAGCCATCAGCAGCTGTATAAACTGCCTGTACAACTCCTGCTCTCTTCTCAAAGGTTCGTCAAGCTTCCTGCCATAGCGTTTATACAGTTCTTTCGTTCCCTGTAAGAAAATAGCCAGTATGGAGCGTATTATGTCTTTATTTTCCAATGAATGTGGAAGTGTATAAGCACGAATCAGCAAAAGATATACATTTCGATACAAGCCGGCAATATCGTCTTGCAGAGAAATGACAGGGCTATTTAAGATCATAGGCATAGAGTCTAGCAGGATTTCCACATAGTTGCCGGAAAGCATAAAATCGGATGAAAAACCGGCAAAAGAAATGCGGGTATCAGACGAAACTTCGTGTATCTGAATAAACGAATTAGGAAGGACAATTACAAAATCATTCTTACGAATGACAACCTCCAACAAATTAATGGTAGCTTTCACCATCCCTTCGGTACAGAGTACAAAGACACCGGCTTTTATTTTGCATGGGAAATTACTGTAATAGTTTAAAATATCCCCAGTGATACTATCATCTGCTATAAAATCAATCGGAAGGTCAAATTTGGGAAAGGAGTCGTTTATTATCATCGTCTAGTTTTTTAGTTTATCAAAAATATCCATTCCATCCGAATTCCAAACAAAGAGTTCAAAAATGGTATCTTATATCTTACAAACAGAACATTGTTTTCTTCTTTATTAGGAGTGTTCTTTAGAAAATAACAAAGATAGAACATTGAATCCCAAGAATGGAGCTTGACGGCAGTCACCTATTCACCGTACTTTGCACTGTTTTAAATAATACATTAAAATAAAACCTAAAAGAGAATGAGAACTTTGAAAAAACTTCTTTATGTAGCTTGTACAGCTTCCCTCCTTACATCTTGCGAGGAAACCTATAATGACAAGCTATTCTGGCCGGGAGAGCTCAACCAGAAGTATGGCTCATACATCAAACCAGCCACTTTAGACCTGACCTACAGCGGAGAAAAACTTGTTGGAAAAACTGTCGATTTCAAAACAGACGACAGTGAAAAAGGAACCATCACACTGAACGACATTATTCCGGGAGAAAAAACAACTCCTATCCAAATCGATTTATGTGAACA
Source organism: Bacteroides sp. MSK.18.37 (assembly GCF_019129155.2). NCBI lineage: Bacteria > Pseudomonadati > Bacteroidota > Bacteroidia > Bacteroidales > Bacteroidaceae > Bacteroides > Bacteroides sp. MSK.18.37. The sequence continues at coordinate 1,181,170 of NZ_JAHOIB020000001.1, forward strand.
GGGAGATTCCTATACATTTAGTGGAAAGAATATCACAATGAAAGGGGCAACGGTGACATACAGCGGAACCCTCACTCCGAAAACGATGAAACTGGATTTGAATGTAGCAATGCCACAAAGTAAATGGAGAAAAAGTTACGGTTTATCCGGCTTTACGAAAGGCAAGAAAATGATTGTCGGAACCAGTGGAGGACAATACGTATGGAAAGAATCATCGAGTGAAATATTGACCGGAGCATTCTATGTCCATCTGGACGATGTAGAATTAACCAAATCGGGCAGCACACTGTTCATGAGAATGAAACTGGTTCAGAATGCGCTTTGCTATTTCATCCCGCAACTTCTTCAATCAGTCACCTTGCAACCCGACGGTAACGTGATCGCCAATTACACTACCAGTCCGGTATATATTGGCAGTATCCCTATCAGTAACATAGATCCCGATAAAGATACGGGGACGATTGCCCTATTTGTCATCAAGTTCATGCTTGGTACATTAAAAGAGAGCGACATTACCAGTGTGCTGGCAGATCGCACATGGGCGGCTTCCCCCATCAATCTGATTACCTGGGCAGCAAACAACGGACAGATTAAGATGAACCTCAATCTGCCGGCCATCATCGGTCTGACTACCCAGGACGGTGAGACTCCCATAGATCCGGGACTGATTTCAGGCATTACGGAAGCTCTTGCCAAGTCGAACCCTATTCAATTGAAAAAGTTGCTTGGAACTTTAAATGCCATACTCGACAATCAGTTCCTCGGCATCATTGCTAATATGGATGATGCTAGTTTCCGGCAAGTATTCTACTTGCTGACCGAGGGCATTGTCTTTAACATAATGGAAGAAGAGAACGGGCATACCAATCTTTATCTGGCCAAAGAATCGACCACGGCTTTCATTCAGTTATTACCCGGATTGCAGCCGATAGTGGAAGGATTGCTTCCGGAAAGCATGGCGAGCAATGCGACCTTCAAGAATCTACTCGGATACCTCATGGCAAATGACGAGAATGGATTGCCTTACCTATGGAATTCTGCCAATACGATTGATTTGGGACTAGGCCTTTTACCCCCGAAATAAACATCAACCATGAATATGAAAGAAATAAAGAATATGAAGAAATTATCTATACTATTTATAAGCAGCCTCATCGGAACGGCAGGTTTGATGACTTCATGTAGTGAAGACTATCCAGGACCGGACCCGGTGGACGTAACAGCGAATTACTCGAATAAATACTTGAGCAAATCCAACCTGACATTAACTTATGATGGGGATGAAATGACTGGCAAAGCAGTCGACTTCAGTACAGTGAAAGGAGAAACGGCTAATGTTACTTTTTATAATGTATTTCCCGGAGAAGAAACACTCAAACTGACTGATATACCTATTTCCGGAGATGCTAACGGTTACTCTTTTTCCGGCAACGGCACGGGAAATTTAACCGGCAGTACCTTTAATTATAGCGGACGTGTAGAAAACGGCCAGTTGACAGTGAACCTGACCAATATAAAGATGGTGAACAGCGCACAAATGGCCAACACTTATGCACTTAGCGACATCATATACGGCAGAGGAAAGGATATGATCCGCAATTCGGATACCGGCCTGTACGAATGGGGGGAATCCGATGGTAAAATGATTGCCGCACCTCTTTATGTAGACATGGATATTGAACTAAGCAGTGATGGCAGTTTCCTTTATGCGGTCATGACAGGGCTGGTGAAAGGAATGGGTGGTTATCTTCTGGCACAGCTTCTCGATAACGTCACCTTACAACCTAACGGATACATCACAGCCAATTATACAACGGATGAAATGATGCTGGGAGAGCAGAAGTTCAGTGAAATAAACATGGAAGATCCCGAATCTATGAATAAAGTCGCTACATTCGTTATGTATAAGTTATTCTTACCTTATCCGATGGGAGGTTTCCAGCAACAGGATATTATCAATGCCACGGAGGGGGTAAACCGGATTTATGCTCCATCTCCCAAAGGACTGGCCTACTGGTATATGAAGAACGATCATTTCTATCTGAAACTGGATCTTCCGGCAATTATCATTCAAGTCATGAAATCGCAGGGGAAAAGTATCGATCAGAATCTGATGGCTTTATTGACAGACGCTATCCTGAATTCAGATCCGGTTCAACTCAAGAATATATTAAGTACTATCAGCGGTCAACTGGATAATTCCATATTATCCATGCTGGCAGGTCTGGATAACGCCACTTTCCAAATGCTGTTCGGCTGGATAAAAGAGGGAATCCCCATGCAAATGGAGAAGAAAGACGGACACACTTATCTGTACGTAACCAAAGATGCATTGACTCCGTTCATTCCTTTCCTCCCCAGTCTGGAACCTTTGATGGCAGGTATTCCCAATTTTGGTCCGATGCTGTTCGACAGTTATATCATGCCGCTTTATAAGGGTTGGTCTACCATCACCAAACTGCATATAGGTATAGACCTTACAGTCAACAACTAATAAGAAGCACCTTTCTATAAACAAGAAAATACAAGAACAATGAAGAAAATATATATTCTAACTTTGCTACTATGCTTCATCAGCTTTGGGAACAGTTTTGCTCAAACGCTGAAAGGACATATATATGACGCTAAAACCAATGAGCCATTAGTAGGAGCAGCCGTTACGTACAAATTACAAGGTAATCAGGGAGTCGTGTCGGACATCAACGGGGCTTATGAAATCAAACTGCCCGAGGGCGGAGTCGATCTGGTCTTCAGTTATGTGGGCTACGAAGATGTGCTGATGCCTATTGTGATCGACAGACGTGAAGTAGTGACCAAAGACGTTTACATGAGAGAAAGCACCAAACTACTGGAAGAAGTAGTGGTCAGTGCCGGACGTTTTGAACAGAAACTCAGTAACGTTACCGTTTCTATGGATGTAGTGAAAGCCGGTGATATTGCCCGTCAGGCACCAACGGACATTTCTTCCACGCTCCGTACATTGCCCGGCGTAGACATCGTAGACAAACAACCGTCTATACGTGGCGGCAGCGGATGGACTTACGGAGTGGGTGCACGCAGCCAGATTCTGGTGGATGGAATGAGTACGCTAAATCCCAAAACAGGAGAAATCAACTGGAACACCGTGCCTTTGGAGAATATCGAGCAGATTGAAGTTATCAAAGGAGCTTCCTCCGTACTGTACGGTTCGTCGGCTCTGAACGGTATTATCAATATCCGTACCGCACGTCCGGGATTGACTCCGAAAACACGTTTCAGCGCATACGTAGGTATCTATGGTGATGCGGAAAATGACGAATACCAATGGAGTGACAAGAGTTTCTGGAAAGAGGATAAATATTCGGTCAAACCTATTTTACGCGGAAGTCTTCTTAGTGGTGTCCGAAACCCAATTTACGAAGGATTCGATCTCTCCCACTCCCGTCGTATAGGTAATTTTGATGTCAGCGGGAGCATGAATCTTTTCACCGATGAAGGATACCGTCAGCAGGGATACAACAAGCGTTTCCGTATGGGAGGTAACCTTACCTATCATCAACCGGACATGGGAATGAAACTGTTGAACTATGGTTTCAATATTGATTTCCTTTCCAATCAATATGGAGACTTCTTTATCTGGCGTTCGCCGACAGAAGTGTACAAGCCCTCTCCTTTTACCAATATGGGACGGGAGGACAACAACTTCCATATCGATCCGTTTATCAACTACGTAAATCCGGAGAATGGTACGTCACATAAGATTAAAGGCCGTTTCTATTATAGTGCCGACAATATCGTGCGCCCCAGCCAGGGAGCATCCATCGGTGATATTCTGGGAAATATGGGAACAGATGCCCAGACTATTCAGAATATTGCAGGCGGTGATTACAGTTCGCTCTATCCGGCCTTGGTCGGTATCGGTTCGGGACTTATCAACGGAAATCTGGAAGATGCCATGAATGGAGTATTTACCTCATTGGGCAATATTTTCCCGAATGCAACAACTGCCGATTATTGCGATCTGATCTCCTGGGTGATGGACAACGGGGTACCCGGTGATTTGGGCGGACTTGCGAACGGACAGTTACCGAGTGATCTGATCCCCTGGGTATCCGGTATGCTCAACCCAACACGAAACACTCCGAAAACGCAGACTGACAAAAGTACGAACTACTATCTCGACTATCAATTCAACAAGAAATGGGACAGTGGTGCGCAAATCACTACGGGAGCCACTTATGAGCATGTACGTTATGATTCCGCCATCATGGACGAGGTCTATAAAAGCGATAACATAGCCGCTTTCTTCCAGTATGACCAGCGTTTCTGGGATCGCTTGAGTGTATCTGCCGGTGTACGTGCCGAATATTATCGGGTGAACAATCATCATCGTGAAGCGGAAACAAAGATCTTCGGAACCAAGGTTCCGTTCCGTCCGGTGTTCCGTGCAGGATTAAATTATCAGTTGGCCGATTACAGCTTTATCCGTGCCAGCTTCGGTCAAGGTTACCGTAATCCGTCCATCAATGAAAAATACCTGCGCAAGGATATCGGTGGAGTCGGTGTTTATCCGAATCTGGACATTAAGCCGGAAAAAGGATTTAACGCGGAATTGGGGATTAAGCAAGGATACAAAATCGGTAATTTCCAGGGATTTGTAGATGTTGCCGGATTCTATACACAGTATAAAGATATGGTTGAATTCCAGTTCGGCCTCTTCAATAATGCCGATTATACGATGATTAACAGTATCGGCGATGCTGTCCGAATGTTAACTGACGGTCAAGGTTTCGGTATTGGAGCACAGTTCCATAACGTATCGAAAGCCCAGATCTACGGAGTGGAAATCTCGACAAACGGTGTTTATAACTTTAATAAGAACACGAAGTTGTTCTATAATTTAGGATATGTATATACTGAACCACGCGATGCTGATTATCAGGAGCGCAATGCGGTAGAAGGACTTTATACCGATCCTCTTCAGATGAAAGAGAAATCGAACACAGGTAAGTATCTCAAATATCGTCCGAAGCATAGCTTCAAAGCCACGGTAGATTTCCAGTGGAAACGTATCAATCTGGGTGCCAACGTTGCCTGGAAGAGCAAAATCCTCGCTGTGGACTACCTGATGATGGATGAACGTCCGAAAACACAACTTGACCTGATGGATTATGTTCGTGGCGTTGCTTTCGGCTATTCCAAAGGAGAAAGTCTGGCGAGCTACTGGAAAAAGCACAATACGGACTATGCCACCGTTGACATGCGTCTTGGAGTAAAAGCCACGAAAGAGGTTGCTTTCCAGTTTATGGTAAACAACTTGCTGAATAAGGAATATAGCTATCGCCCGATGGCAGTTGCCGCTCCACGTACTTTTGTTGTAAAGATGGATATTACATTCTAAACTTTCCGCAAGAGTCGGAAATAGAGAAGAAAAAAACGAACGGTTTCTCACCTGTGAAAAACAGGTGGGAAACCGTTTGCTTTTTTAGAGCTCTCTTCATTCTCTTTTTACAGCCATTCTTAAAAGAAGAACAATCAATATTAAAAATAGAACACATTTATTTTCTCATTTTAAGCACTTTCGCCATACACAATTAAAAATAGAACATTAAAATAAAAAACAGACCTTGACAATAAAGAATTGTTAGTCGAACTTTGCAAAGTTTTATTAAATACGCAATAAAAACAAAAAGCAAAATGAGAAACCTACGAAAACTATTTTATGTAGCTTGCGCGGTATTTTTCTTTACATCATGCGAAGAGACTTACAATGACAAGCTATTTTGGCCGGGAGAAATTAGTCAGGAATATGGCTCGTATATTAAACCATATACGCTAGACCTAACCTACAGTGGAGAGAAACTCGTTGGAAAAACTGTCAGTTTCAAGACAGGAGATAGTGAAACGGGAACACTGACACTGAATGATGTGATTCCCGGAGAAAAGGAAACTCCTATCAGTCATATCCAACTGTATGAGAATGAAGAGAAAGGGTATTACACTTTCAGCGGAACAAATATCACGATGGGAGGAGCTACGGTGAAATACAGCGGTAGCATTACTCCGAAAACGATGAAGCTGGATTTGAATGTGGTAATGGCTGATCCCCAAAAGCTGGTTAACAAATACGACTTCGCTCTTTATGAAATGGTTCAGGATCTTACGAATGAATTTCATCCTGTACAGTACAAAGGTGCCTGTTATTTCGATATGAAACCTAAAGAAGGGATAGGAACTGACGAAGCTTCATTAATGTATCTCTTAGGTAACCTTGCCCCGGGTATTCTTCAGACGCTCATACCTCAATTAATAAAAGATATCAAACTGGAAAAGGATGGTACTATTACAGCATATTACTCTTCAGATCCAATAAATGAAGAGTTACTGTTCTTACCTTTGAATGGCGATGAAGCAGAAGTTGTTCAAAAACAAATTCAAACCGTTATAGAAAACCGTACTTATGAGAAATCTCCTAATGGACTAGCTTATTGGGGACAAGCCAATAACAAGTTAATATTAAAACTAAATATTCCCGCAATCATTACAGAAATCATTAAGAATAGCCAGCAACAGATAGATGGTGAGCTTATCAACGGGATTACTGAAGCCATTCTCAAAACGGACCCCATTCGCCTCAAAAGTCTGCTTTCCACTCTTAATGCAATTGTGAATAATGATATATTAGGTTACTTGGTAATGGTGGACGATGCCTCTTTTACCGCTTTATTCAATTGCATCAAAAATGGTATTCCCATGAATATAACCCATACCAAAGATGGACATACCTATCTATACCTGGACTATCAGACATTAACTCCTGTCATCAACATACTATCCGGAATTAAAGTCGATTTAGGAGGACTTTCATTGGATTTGGCTATGATTGCTGAACAATGGAAACTCATGCAATTATTCAATTTAGGATTGGACTTAGTTCCATCGACCAAATAATTACCAATCACTATAAAAGAGAATGATAATGAAAAAGATTTCACTTATAATATCGCTTATATTCACGAGTGTAACAGGAATACTGACTTCTTGTAGTGAAGATTATCCAGGCCCCGATCCTGTAGACGTAACGGCCAATTATTCCAATAAATTTTCGAATCCGAATCCTACCTTGACTTTGGTATACAACGGCGAAAATATGACTGGGAAATCGGTGGATTTCAGCACAGTAAAGGGTGAGACTGCTAATCTTACTTTTTATGATATTCTTCCGGGAGAAAAGGCATTAAAGCTGACTCATATACCTCTCACAGGAGATGCAGAGGGATACTCTTTTCAAGGCAAAGGCATCGGTACTACCACCCAAAGCACCTTTAATTATGAGGGACGCGTAGTGAAAGGCAGACTTATATTAAATCTGGCTGACGTAACGATGGCAAATGCTAATTTATGGGCTAAGAACTATCGTTTCGCAGATGTAGAGCATGAAACAGGAAAGGTTATTGCAGATGAGGGAAATGGATATCAATGGGAGGAAAAAGATGACAAGATGACTTCATGTGCCATTTACTTCAGATTTCCGGAAACAGAAGAAGCCACAGAAACCAGCTACAACGGTCAAAACATGGGAAGTGTTCTGCAGGGATTATTAGGATACTTGTTGCCTTGCATCCTGAAAGATATAACATTGGAACCGGATGGAAATATCATTGCCAATTATTCGGGAGATGCTTTTAACGAGGAAAACAAGGATTTATTTATCGGTAATGTTCTGACTGCCTTTTTAAATATGGATATAGAGGATCAGGATATGATTACGGATGCCATTAAAGATTATCAATATACGACTTCTCCCAAAGGATTGGCATACTGGTTTCAAAGGGATGGCAAGATTGTTATAAAGCTCGATCTGCCGGCAATCATTTCACAGGTTGCTTCCGGCAGTGGAAAAGTGATCGACAAAAACATCATAAGCTCCATCTCGGATGCCATCTTCAGCATGGATGCCTTAAAACTTAAGAGTCTTCTGAAAACAGTAAACGGTCAATTGCAAAATGAGATTCTAGGTTTTATCGTTAGCATGAACGATCAATCTTTTGCAACGTTCTTTGATTGGTTATCAAACGGAATACCTATGCACATCAAGATACAAAATGGTCACTCATACATTTACCTTGATAAAGAAGGAATAGCTCCGATATTAAAGCTTCTTGGAGATTTTCATCCCATAGTATTAAAAATGCTGCCAAGTTTATTACCACCGGAAATGGCCGGACTTGCCGGATTTCTCGAACCGCTAATAGATATGCTATTTATCACTTGGCCGGAATGTGCATTGCAAGTTCAAAGTTTTGACTTGGGACTCGATCTCGTACCTCAAAATTAATATACTATTAAAGAATAAGAACAATGAAGAAATTATATACTCTGATAATCCTTTTATCCCTAACCGGTTTCGGAAGCAGCTTTGCCCAAACCTTGAAAGGACATATATACGACGCCAGAACCAATGAGCCATTGGTAGGCGCAGCCGTCACATACAAACTCCATGGCAATCAGGGAGCAGTGTCCAACATCAATGGAGAATATGAAATCAAACTGCCCGAGGGAGGAGTCGATCTTGTATTCAGTTATGTAGGCTATGAAGATGTATTGATGCCAATTGTTATCAATAAGCGTGAAGTCATCACGAAAGACGTTTATATGAAAGAAAGCACAAAGCTACTGGAAGAAGTGGTGGTTAGTGCCGGACGCTTCGAACAGAAGTTGAGTGACGTTACTGTTTCCATGGATGTGGTGAAAGCCGGAGATATTGCCCGTCAGGCACCGACAGATATTTCTTCCACACTCCGTACATTGCCCGGTGTAGACATTGTAGACAAACAGCCCTCTATGCGCGGTGGCAGCGGATGGACTTACGGTGTAGGTGCACGCAGCCAGATTCTGATAGACGGCATGAGTACCCTGAATCCAAAAACCGGTGAAATCAATTGGAACACCATACCTTTGGAAAATGTAGAACAGGTGGAAGTTATTAAAGGAGCTTCTTCCGTGTTGTACGGGTCATCAGCCTTGAACGGCATTATCAACATCCGTACTGCACGTCCGGGACTGACTCCTAAAACACGTTTCAGTGCTTATGTGGGAGTATATGGTGATGCGGAAAACGACGAATACCAATGGAGCGACAAGAGTTTCTGGAAAGATGATAAATATTCTGTTAAACCGATCTTGCGCGGAAGTCTTCTTAGCGGTATACGGAATCCTATTTACGAAGGATTCGACCTCTCCCACTCCCGTCGTATCGGCAATTTCGATGTCAGTGGAGGAATCAATCTTTTCACTGACGAAGGATACCGCCAACAGGGATACAACAAACGTTTCCGTATGGGAGGGAGCCTCACTTATCATCAGCCCGATATGGGAATGAAACTGTTGAACTATGGTTTCAATGTCGATTTCCTTTCCAATCAATATGGTGACTTCTTTATCTGGCGTTCACCAACGGAAGTGTACAAACCGTCTCCTTTCACCAACATGGGACGTGAAGAGAATAATTTCCATATCGATCCGTTCATCAACTATGTGAATCCGGAAAACGGTACGTCACATAAGATTAAAGGACGTTTCTATTACAGTGCCGATAATATCGTACGCCCTACCCAAGGTACTTCCATCACTGATATTCTGGGAAATATGGGAACTGATGCCAAAACGATACAGAATATAGCCGGTGGCGATTACAGTTCACTCTATCCTGCATTGGTAGGTATCGGTTCCGGACTTGTCAACGGTAATCTGGAAGATGCCATGAACGGAGTGTTCACCTCATTAGGCAATATTTTCCCGAATGCGACGACTGCCGATTATTGCGATCTGATCTCCTGGGTAATGGACAACGGAGTGCCGAGTGACTTGGGAGGACTTGCGAACGGACAGTTACCGAGTGATCTGATTCCGTGGTTATCAAATGTTATCAATCCGTCACGAAACACTCCCAAAACACAGACTGATAAGAACTTCGATTACTATCTCGACTACCAGTTCAATAAGAAATGGGAAGGTGGTGCACAAATCACTACCGGAGTAACCCTGGAACATATCCGCTATGACTCCGCTGTAATGGATGAGGTATACAAAAGTGATAATGTAGCTGCTTTCCTTCAGTACGATCAGCGCTTTTGGGATCGTTTGAGTGTGTCTGCCGGTGTACGTGCCGAATATTATCGGGTGAATAATCATCACCGTGAAGCCGAAACCAAAATTTTCGGAACCAAGGTTCCGTTCCGTCCGGTCTTCCGTGCAGGGTTAAATTATCAGCTGGCTGATTACAGTTTTATCCGTGCCAGCTTCGGACAGGGTTACCGTAATCCGTCTATCAATGAAAAATACCTGCGCAAGGATATTGGTGGGGTTGGCGTCTATCCTAATCTGGACATCAAACCGGAGAAAGGATTTAATGCGGAATTAGGAATTAAGCAAGGATATAAGGTCGGCAATTTCCAGGGTTTTGTGGATGTTGCAGGATTCTATACACAGTATAAAGACATGATTGAATTCCAGTTCGGACTGTTCAACAATGCCAATTACACAATGATTAATAGCATAGGCGATGCATTTCAGATGCTGACAGATGGCAAAGGTTTCGGCATCGGAGCCCAGTTCCACAATGTATCGAAAGCCCAGATTTACGGAGTAGAAATTTCAACGAACGGCGTGTATAATTTCAATAAGAATACGAAGTTGTTCTATAACTTAGGATATGTATACACGGAGCCACGCGATGCTGACTATCAGGAACGTAATGCAGTAGAGGGGCTTTATACCGATCCTCTTCAGATGAAAGAGAAATCGAACACAGGTAAGTATCTTAAATATCGCCCGAAGCACAGCTTTAAAGCTACAGTAGATTTCCAGTGGAAACGTATCAATGTCGGTGCCAATGTAGCATGGAAGAGCAAAATTCTGGCAGTTGACTATCTGATGTTGGACGAACGCGAGAAACAGCAGAAAGACCTGATGGATTATGTACGTGGCATCCTTTTCGGTTATTCAAAAGGAGAAACACTGGCTACTTACTGGAAAAAACATAATACAGACTATGCTACTGTCGACGTACGCTTCGGAGTAAAAGCCACAAAAGAAGTAGCTTTCCAGTTTATGGTGAACAACCTGTTGAATAAAGAATACAGCTACCGCCCAATGGCAGTTGCCGCCCCACGTACTTTCGTGCTGAAAATGGACGTCACTTTCTAACTAACTTTCAAGATTCACAATTACTTAAGAAACGGCTGCTCAATACAGCCGTTTTCTTTTTTCTCCTCATCTGTCATCATTTATCTATATATTGTGTATCTTTATCCCCCGAAAACAAGAAGAAATAACCGATAAAATGAAAAAACGAATCCTACTTATTGTCATCCTGTTTTGTACAGCCTTTGCACAGGCACAAGAAGTTTTTGTAACTGCTGATTTTGTAAGCAGTTATATCTGGCGCGGTATAGATAGCGGTAATGCAAGTGTGCAGCCTTCACTCGGCCTCAACTGGAAAGGACTGACTGTTTACGCATGGGGCTCTACCGAATTTCGCGAAAAGAACAATGAAATAGATTTATCACTAGAGTACGAATACAAAAACCTGACTCTTTACGCCAATAACTATTTTACCCAGACAGAAGAAGAACCTTTCAAATACTTCAATTACAGTTCGCACTCTACCGGACACACTTTCGAGGCAGGAGCCGGCTATATGCTTAGCGAAAAGTTCCCATTGTCAGTAAGCTGGTACACTACCTTTGCCGGAAACGATTACCGGGAAAACGGGAAACGTGCCTGGTCCAGTTACTGCGAGTTGAGTTACCCGTTCAGCGTGAAGGATGTAAATATGAATATCGAAGCTGGTTTCACTCCTTGGGAAAGTATGTACTCCGACAAATTCAATGTAGTCAATATCGGATTATCTGCAACAAAAGATATCAAAATAACGTCCAACTTCTCTTTACCCATCTTCGGAAAGCTAATAGCCAACCCTTATGAAGAGCAACTTTATTTTGTAGTTGGAATTACATTGTAGATGATTCTTACATTCAATTATTAACTAATAAACACCCCCATGAAAAAACACTTTCTTATCTTCGCAACAGGTCTTTTTCTACTAAGTGCCTGTAATTCGGTAAAAGCACCGGAAGCTATCTTACCCATTCCCGAAGCCAAACAGGTGGAATGGCAAAAAATGGAAACGTATGCATTTGTACACTTCGGACTTAACACATTCAACGACCGTGAATGGGGATATGGAGACTCCGATCCTAAAACATTCAACCCTACCCGTCTGGACTGTGAGCAATGGGTACAGACATTTGTCAAATCCGGCATGAAAGGAGTGATCCTGACAGCGAAACATCACGATGGATTCTGTCTGTGGCCTACGCAACTGACAGAGTACTGTATCCGCAACACTCCGTACAAAGACGGAAAAGGAGACATTGTCCGCGAACTGTCGGATGCCTGCAAAAAGTATGGCATTAAATTCGCAGTCTATCTCTCGCCCTGGGACAGGCATCAGGCCAATTATGGTTCTCCCGAATATGTAGAATACTTCTATAAACAACTCAACGAACTGCTGAGCAACTACGGTGACGTATTTGAAATCTGGTTTGATGGTGCCAACGGTGGAGACGGCTGGTATGGCGGAGCAAAAGACAGCCGTACGATCGACCGCAAAACTTATTATAACTATCCGCGAGCTTACAAGATGATTGATGAGTTACAGCCACAAGCTGTTATCTTCTCGGATGGAGGTCCGGGCTGTCGTTGGGTAGGCAACGAACACGGATTTGCCGGAGCTACTAACTGGTCTTTTCTTCGTGCAGGAGAAGTTTATCCGGGCTATCCCAAGTATCGTGAACTGCAATATGGTCATGCCGATGGTAACCTATGGGTAGCTGCCGAGTGTGATGTTTCCATCCGTCCGGGATGGTTTTATCATCCGGAAGAAGACGACCGTGTGAAAACAGTAGACGAACTGACTGATTTATATTACCGCAGCGTAGGACATAACGCAACGCTATTATTAAACTTCCCGGTAGACCGTGACGGATTGATTCACCCTACTGACTCTGCCAATGCCGTAAACTTCCACCAGAATGTACAAAAACAACTGGCACACAATCTGCTGGCGGGACTCTCTCCCAAAGCATCGGACGAACGTGGAAGAACATTCTCCGCCAAAGCTGTGACCGACGGTGATTATGATACTTATTGGGCTACCAATGATGATGTCACTTCAGCCACTATCGAATTCGATTTACCTCAGGCAGAAAAGATCAACCGTATGATGTTGCAGGAATATATTCCTCTCGGACAACGTGTCAAATCATTCGTTGTAGAATATAACCAGGCAGGCGAATGGCTCCCAGTAAAGCTCAATGAGGAGACTACCACTATCGGATATAAACGGCTCCTTCGTTTCGAAACAATCACTACGGATAAGATTCGTGTCCGCTTCACGGATTCACGGGCTTGTCTCTGTATTAATAACATTGAAGCATATTATGCAGGAGAGACTTCGGATACATACACAGCGAAAGCTGCAGAACTGAAAAGTTACCCGTTCACTCTTGTTGGAGTAGATGTAGAGGAAGCACAGAAAGGCATGGATAAAAACGACCAGACCACCTGTTTCATCAATGGAAATACACTATTGATTGACTTGGGAGAAGAACGCACGATTACCTCATTCCACTATCTCCCCGACCAAAGTGAATATAATAAAGGGTTGATCGCAGCCTACGAAATATCTGTAGGTACGGACAGTAATGCGGTCAACCAGGTAGTAGCCAAAGATGAATTTTCCAATATAAAGAGCAATCCGATTATGCAATCGGTTTACTTTACTCCGGTCAAGGCTCGCTATATTCAGTTGAAAGCAACACGGATGATACATGACGGTGAACCGATGGGGTTAGCTGAAATTGGGATAAAATAATAGATGATATGGTACAGAAAACAGGAATTATCGTGCAGAAGAAAAACTATACTCTCCGTACCTGGCAAACCGAAGATGCAGCATCATTAGCCAAATATCTCAATAACAAGAATATTTGGGATAACTGTCGTGACGGTCTCCCCTATCCTTATAGCCAGGAGGATGCTAACGTTTTTCTCTCTATGGTACAAGCGAAAGAAAACATTCAAGATTTCTGCATTGAGGTAAACGGAGAAGCAGTCGGAAGTATCGGTTTTGTACCCGCTACGGATGTAGAACGTTTTAGTACAGAAGTAGGCTACTGGATTGGAGAACCTTTCTGGAACCAGGGAATCGTTACTGACGCCCTGAAAGAAGCCATCAACTATTATTTCGAACACACTGATAAGGTACGTGTATTCGCAGTCGTATTTGAGCATAACTCCCCATCCATGCGGGTATTAGAGAAAGTGGGATTCACGAAAGTAGGAATTATGCAAAAGGCTATTTTCAAGAATGATAATTTCACGAATGCACATTATTACGAACTTATCAAATAATCCGGAATTCATCAACAGTCTGCCGGACAATCCGGCAGACTGCCCATAAACACCTTGCCAACCCTGAATGAAATCTATAAAAACCTTCCTCTTTTGCTCAAAAATCTTAAACCTGTGCATTTTTTACTCGGATTTCTTGTCAGAACCAAGTGTTTGAGTAAATTTGCAAGCTGATAGTTAACCGGATAGTTTAGATAGCAAGAGATTACTACTTGACTACTGGCTGCTAACTTGTAGAAATACTAATACTAAAATTTATAGCATGAGTTTGAAAATTGTTGTATTGGCAAAACAAGTTCCCGACACACGTAACGTCGGGAAAGATGCCATGAAAGCCGACGGGACAATTAACCGCGCGGCACTTCCCGCTATCTTCAACCCCGAAGACCTGAATGCCCTCGAGCAAGCTCTTCGACTGAAAGATGCTCATCCAGGCTCTACCGTAACTATCCTGACAATGGGACCGGGACGGGCAGCCGACATTATTCGTGAAGGACTTTTCCGTGGTGCAGATAACGGTTACTTGCTGACCGACCGTGCTTTCGCTGGTGCAGACACACTGGCTACGTCTTACGCACTGGCTACTGCCATCCGCAAAATCGGTGATTGCGACATTATTATCGGCGGTCGTCAGGCTATCGACGGTGATACGGCGCAAGTAGGTCCGCAGGTAGCAGAGAAACTGGGATTGACGCAGATCACATACGCAGAAGAAATTCTGGAAGTGGGCGATGGTAAAATCAAGGTGAAACGTCATATCGACGGTGGTGTAGAAACTGTAGAGGGTCCGCTGCCTATCGTGATTACCGTAAACGGTTCTGCCGCTCCTTGCCGTCCGCGCAATGCGAAACTGGTTCAGAAATACAAACACGCCAAAACAGTTACCGAAAAACAACAAGGTAACCTTGATTATACCGATTTGTATGACAAGCGTGATTATTTGAATCTGGTAGAATGGAGTGTAGCCGACGTAAACGGTGACCTTGCACAATGCGGTCTGTCCGGTTCGCCGACAAAAGTGAAAGCCATCCAGAACATCGTGTTCCAGGCTAAAGAGAGCAAAACCATCAGCGGTAGCGACCGTGACGTGGAAGACCTGATTGTTGAACTATTAGCTAACCACACCATCGGATAATCATGAATAACTTATTTGTATATTGCGAAATAGAAGAAGGTAACGTTTTAGACGTTAGCCTCGAACTTCTGACCAAAGGTCGTTCGTTAGCCAACCAGTTGAACTGTCAGCTCGAAGCAGTGGTTGCCGGAACCGGCCTCAAAGATATTGAAAAACAAATCCTTCCTTACGGAGTAGACAAACTTCACGTTTTCGACGGCGAAGGACTTTACCCTTATACTTCACTTCCTCACACAGCTATCCTGGTGAACCTTTTCAAAGAGGAACAGCCGCAAATCTGTCTGATGGGCGCTACTGTGATCGGTCGTGACCTCGGTCCGCGCGTTTCTTCTGCTTTAACCAGCGGATTGACTGCCGACTGTACTTCACTTGAAATCGGTGACCACGAAGACAAGAAAGAAGGCAAGACTTACAAGAACCTGTTGTATCAGATCCGTCCGGCTTTCGGCGGTAACATCGTTGCTACGATTGTGAACCCGGAACACCGCCCGCAGATGGCAACCGTTCGCGAAGGTGTGATGAAGAAGGAAATCCTCTCTCCGACTTATCAGGGAGAAGTGATCCGTCACGATGTGAAAAAGTACGTAGCTGATACGGACTATGTAGTGAAAGTAATCGAACGCCACGTAGAAAAGGCTAAGAACAACCTGAAAGGTTCTCCGATTATCGTAGCCGGTGGATACGGTGTAGGTTCGAAAGAAAACTTCGACCTGTTGTTCGACCTCGCTAAAGAACTTCATGCAGAAGTAGGTGCCAGCCGTGCTGCTGTTGACGCAGGTTTCGCAGATCACGACCGCCAGATCGGTCAGACAGGTGTTACGGTTCGTCCGAAACTCTACATCGCTTGCGGTATCTCCGGACAGATTCAGCATATCGCCGGTATGCAGGAAAGTGGTATCATCATCTCCATCAACAACGACCCGGATGCTCCGATCAACACGATTGCCGATTACGTAATCAACGGAACTATCGAAGAAGTTGTGCCGAAGATGATTAAGTATTATAAACAAAATAGCAAGTAAGGAAAGATGGCTAATTATTATACAGACATACCGGAACTCAAGTTTCACTTGAACAATCCGATGATGAAACGTATTTGCGAACTCAAAGAACGCAATTACAGAGATAAAGATGAATTCGACTACGCTCCGCTAGACTTCGAAGATGCTGTAGACTCTTACGACAAAGTATTGGAGATTACAGGAGAAATCACAGGAGAAATCATTGCTGCTAACGCAGAAGGTGTAGACGAAGAAGGTCCTCACTGTGCTAACGGTCGCGTAGAATATGCTTCCGGAACCAAACAGAACCTAGACGCTATGGTGAAAGCCGGCCTGAACGGTATGACCATGCCACGCAGATTCGGCGGTTTGAACTTCCCGATCACTCCGTACACCATGTGTGCAGAAATCGTGGCTGCTGCCGACGCCGGTTTCGGAAATATCTGGTCTTTGCAGGACTGTATTGAAACACTGTATGAATTCGGTAACGCTGACCAACACAGCCGTTTCATTCCTCGCGTATGCCAAGGTGAAACGATGTCTATGGACTTGACCGAACCGGATGCAGGTTCCGACTTACAGGCAGTTATGCTGAAAGCAACTTATAGCGAAAAAGACGGTTGCTGGTTGCTGAACGGTGTAAAACGTTTTATTACAAACGGTGATGCTAATCTTCACTTGGTATTGGCTCGTTCGGAAGAAGGTACAAGAGACGGTCGTGGTCTTTCTATGTTCATCTATGACAAGAATGAGGGTGGTGTGAACGTACGTCGTATCGAAAACAAACTCGGTATCCACGGTTCTCCTACTTGCGAACTGGTGTACAAGAATGCTAAAGCTGAACTTTGCGGTGACCGCAAACTCGGTTTGATTAAATACGTTATGGCTTTAATGAACGGTGCCCGTCTGGGTATTGCTGCACAATCCGTAGGATTGAGCCAGGCTGCTTATAATGAGGGGTTGGCTTATGCTAAAGACCGTAAGCAATTCGGTAAAGCAATCATCGAATTCCCGGCAGTATACGATATGCTGGCTATCATGAAAGGTAAGTTGGATGCCGGACGTGCTTTGCTGTATCAAACAGCTCGCTACGTAGACATCTACAAAGCATTGGATGATATTTCCCGCGAACGTAAACTGACTCCGGAAGAACGTCAGGAACAGAAAAAATACGCCAAACTAGCAGACAGCTTTACTCCGCTGGCTAAGGGTATGAACTCTGAATATGCTAACCAGAACGCTTATGACTGTATCCAGATTCACGGTGGTTCAGGATTCATGATGGAATATGCTTGCCAACGCATCTATCGCGACGCACGTATCACCAGCATCTACGAAGGAACTACCCAGTTGCAGACTGTAGCCGCTATCCGTTACGTGACTAATGGTTCTTACATCGCTACTATCCGCGAGTTTGAGGCCATTCCTTGTTCACCGGAAATGGAACCGCTGATGTCTCGCCTGAAGAAGATGGCTGACAAATTTGAAGCAAGTACCAACGCTGTGAAAGAAGTACAGGATCAGGAATTGCTTGACTTCACCGCTCGCAAACTGGTGGAAATGGCTGCTGATATTATCATGTGTCACTTACTGATTCAAGATGCCAGCAAGTCTTCTGAACTGTTCTCCAAATCTGCACACGTATATTTGAACTATGCAGAAGCGGAAGTAGAAAAGCATACAAATTTCATCGAAAACTTCGACAAAGAAGATTTGGCTTTCTACAAAAAGTAACAAATAATCGACTAAATCTGATAAAAGCATCCTTTCTTACGAAATGGATGCTTTTTTTATTTGTCATATTCTATTATTTTCCATTATTATTCTATACATTTGTCAGTGAGATAAGTAATTTTTTAATTGATGAATGTAGATAGAGATAGAAATATGGCACTCAAACCTTCATATAATGACAAACTGTATTTGCCAGGTTTATCAAACACGGAAATCCTTATATTGGCTCTCGAAGCCTCTCAAAAACTTGAGTGGAATATCGAGGAAGTAACTCCGGAAGGAATCCGGTTTGAAGTCCCGTTCAGTATACACTCCCATGGAGAGGCAATAACCTTTACCATAGAAAAGGGAAGTGACGGGGAAGTATCCGTTCGCAGTCAGTCTTCTTCCGTACAATTTGTTGATTATGGAAAGAACAGAAAAAATATCCAGAAGTTACGGGAAACAATGGAAGAAATAAAAGCCTCACTCACTCCGGAAGAACTAGCCCAAAGGGCCAAAGATTTCGAAGAAGAGTTCAACCGCCCGCTCACAGAAGAAGAAAAAGCCTACATAGAGGAAGAAAAGAAGAGGAACTCTTTCCTGTCTTTCTTCATTCCCCGCAAAGGATTTATAGCAACTCCCATCCTGATAGACATCAATATTCTTGTATTCATTGTAATGATTGCTTCCGGAGTGGGTATTATGTCTCCTTCCACTCTGTCACTACTGAAATGGGGAGCCGACTTCGGACCGCTGACTCTGACCGGTGACTGGTGGCGCACAGTGACTTGCAACTTCATACATATCGGAGCTTTCCATCTCCTGATGAACATGTATGCTTTCATGTATGTAGGACTTCTGTTGGAAGAACTGATAGGAGGACGCCGTATGTTCGTTTCATACCTGCTAACCGGATTATGTTCGGCTGCATTCAGCCTGTATATGCACGGTGAGACAATCAGCGCCGGAGCTTCCGGATCTATCTTCGGACTTTACGGTATATTCCTTGCATTCCTCCTCTTTCATCGCATCGCCAAAGAACAACGAAAGGCATTGTTAACCAGCATCCTCATTTTTGTGGGGTATAATCTGGTTTACGGGATGAAAGCCGGCATTGATAATGCCGCCCATATTGGCGGGTTGTTAAGCGGGTTTGTTCTGGGAATTATATACGTGGTCGGCTACAAGTTCGAGAAACCCGATGCACAGCGGACTGTCTCCATCATCGGGGAGCTTGGTATATTCTGTATATTCCTGTTCAGCTTCATGATCCTGTGCAAAAACGTTCCTCCTCTTTACCCGGAGATACGCAATGAATGGGAAAGCGGCATTGTGGAAGCCTATCTGAATGGTGAACTGGAAGAGGAAAACGAGAACAGTAATCATTCCGCTGTGAATGCTACGGACAATCTTTCCAGTAGGAAAGTTCCGGCATATACGCCTGTCGGCAATGACGATACGTGGCTATCTTATTATGATGCAGCCACCAAATTCAGTTGCCAGTATCCTACCAACTGGATAAAAATAGCAGGAGCAAAAGGAATTATTGATGGTGCGGAACCTCCATTACTCATGCTGGTCAACGGAGGGAATCAATTAACGATTACCGCCCTCACCTACGACACGCAGAAGGAGTTTGAACACATGAAAGAGTTATCACTCACTCTCCCAAGAAATGCACAAGGGGAACCGTCAGAAGATTACCAACTAAGCAATGTCAACATCAACGGACTCCCCATGACAAAGATCACGAATCCCCTGCACATCGGGGCTCCTGATGAACCGGGAGAGGATGTAAAACAAATAGCGTTGCATTACTTTCAAGAGAGCAAGAAACGATCTTTTGCTATTGTCATGCTTGTCTATGACGAAGAAGCTGAAACCGATCTGAATGCCATTACATCAAGTATCCAGATCACCCAATAAAGAGAATATGAGAGCATATATCCAAATCAAACAGTTAGGAAAGCGAAAGTGCAGTATCGAAAAGATTCCTATCGATTTTCCTGTTCCGCCTGTCAATGTACAGGGGTTGATCGAAGCCATCGTCAGTTGGCAAGTCTGCGAATACAATGAACGCTTGCAACAGAGCGAAGTGCTGAAATACCTCACACAGGAAGAAGTGGAAAATAAAACAGCTTCCGGCAAAGTAGGGTTTGCAGTAAACTATAATGGCAAACCTGCCGCAGAAGTCGAAGCCATCACCAATGCTTTGCAATCCTATGAGGACGGAATTTTCCGTATCTTCATGGATGATACGGAAACCGGAGACCTATCCTCTCCCATCCAACTTAAAGAAGAATCTACCTTAACCTTCATCCGGCTCGCTATGCTGTCGGGAAGATTATGGTAATCATTATCCTATAAAACACATTTAAAACGAAAAGAATCATGAGACTGATTTACAATGACGCATTAAATAAACGGATTGCTCCGTACCTGGAAAGGTTAACGAAAAAGAGAACCAGTTTAGACAAAGAGACAATGGCACTGTTGGATGTATTTATGCAATACTTCAACATGGATACCCGGTATGGTGCATACAGCGATAAATTAGAGCCTTGCATCATCTATATTATCCAAGAAGAGAAGATTAAAAGCGTTGCCAATCTTTTCGATGGTAAATTGAACAAGCTACTCCGCTATCTATTGGGAGACGAGTACGCCCACCTGTTCCACACCTATCTGAAGCTCAAAGCACGGTGCCCGTACACTCACGGATACTCGCGCCGGTCACAACGGTCGGCAAATCCTCTTCTGCATATCGGCCACGTTATAGATGCACTGACCCAGTTTCTGAAACTGCGCGCCACCGGATTTACGGTTCAAGCCATACTGAACGGAGGAAACACTCCGGAAGAAATAGAAGCATACAAGGATTCGATGAACTGCCAAAACTGGATGGCCGCCCAAATAGCAGAAGGCAACCAGACTGTCATTGAATACCTCAACAATGTGCTGACCAGTGAGAATAACGCCAACCGCCTCAACCAGGGACATCTCCAGGCTATCGCAGTAAGTGGATACCGCCCCTTGCTGGAACTGGAAGGGAAGTTACTTCTGGCAGCCAAGTTACAGGAGGGTCTCCGCCAAGCTATCGTGGAAACGATGGACGAAGGTTGTCCCGAAAGTTATCTCCATCTTTTCTCGGTCATCTGCGACAACGGCCTGCAACGATTTGCTTCCGTGAAACGCGGTATTGCAGTCAGTACGGGTATCGGAGAACAAGACAGCAGCGAACGTATCACCAATAAATATGTAGAACTGATCCATCGTTTTCTGAACGACCGGAAACAAGCACACAGTGCTCTTCAAAGCAAAGATACAGTCGAACTCTATCTGGCTTTATGGAGCATCGGATTCTATAATACGGAAGAGATTCAGACGCTCGTACCGGAAATTATCAAGAAAGGTGCTAAATACCAGGTACAGACATTACTTTATTTCTTACGCTGTACGCAATACTCCGGCATGAACCACCGCATCAGTAAAAATGCCTTTGAAAGATGGTATAAGGAACCGTCGGTGGTGGCGGCTATCTTACCGTTGTATCTGTCCGGTCTCTATCTTAGCCGGTACGGAGGGCACAAAGACGCCCCGTCACTCCACGACTATTTTGATAGCAAAGAAGAGGCGGTCCGCCATTATGAATATCTGAAGCAAATCTATCAGTCCATCTCTGCCAAAGAGATTTATTCTCCTTATGTATTCCCTTGGGAAAGCACAGAACTCACCCGTTCGGAAATCGTTCTCAAAATGGCATATATCACCTGGATGACTAATAATTCTGCATTGAAAGACGATCTTTGCAGCTATCTGCCCTCTCTGGATACTTATATGCGGGCAGGCTATATCGGTGTTGTATTAGCTCCACCGACCAGTCCGCTACAGGAAGAATATGTACTGCAATCACTGGGAGACCGTTCGCAAGATGTGCGTGAAGAAGCATATAAAGCATTGTCCGAGATGACCTTATCGCCCGAACAAAACCAGAAAGTAGAAGAGTTACTGCGCTTCAAATACAGCGAAATGCGTATCCATGCTATCAATCTGCTGATGAAACAGCCCAAAGAACAGCTAGCCGACAGCATCCGCCGCTTGCTAACAGACAAGGTTGCCGAACGCCGCCTGGCAGGATTGGACATGATGAAGACCATACACAATGTAGAATTCCTGCAAGATATCTATCAGGAATTGATCCCGACAGTTAAAGAGATTCAGAAGCCGAACCCGAAAGAAAAAGTATTGATAGAATCTCTGATTGGCGATGGAACAGAAGAGAGCGTCACACAACATTATACCAAAGATAACGGTTTCGGTCTGTACGATCCGTCTCTTGAAGTCAGTCTGCCGGAAATTACCCAGGACAAAGGATTCAACGTTAAAAAAGCATTCGAATTCATCTGCTTTGGAAGGGCCAAACTCGTTTTCAAAAAACTAAGCAAATACATCGAAACCTACAAGAATGAAGAATTCAAAAATGGTTACGGAGAAGCACGTCTGGTAGGTAACAGTGTCCTGATAAACTGGAGCAACTACGGAGGATTGAGCGGACTCGGATTCCCGGAATTGTGGAAAGCCTTCTACGAAGAAGAAATAGGAAGCTACGACAAATTGCTGATGATGAGTTTCATGCTTGCATCGACAGGTACCGCTAAAGACGAAGACGACTCCGACGAGGAAGATGAAGAAGACATCAAGGCAGACCAGAAATCAAGTAATACTTTTGAGCCGCTTGTCAACCGGATGTATGCCGGCATCACTTACCGCGGATTGCAGAAAGACCTCCGCAAGATGCCGTACTATGAACAGATGAGTGACATCATCGAAGCACTGGCATACGAATACAAAGATGAAGCCGTCTATCAACGACTGGCCGTCAATATGCTGCTCCAACTATTGCCTTTGCTAAATACCAAAAACATCTTCCGCCAGTACACCAGTAAGCATGCATGGCTTCGGGACAAACTGGAATACGGAGAAAAACAGGTCGTTTATCCGATACATAACAACAAATTCGTGAACTTCTGGCTCGAAATGCCTCAAAAGCCCATGAATGATGATCTATTTATCCGTTACTTCACAGTGCGCTATCAGCTTTATAAGCTCACCAACTACATGGAGCACACCCCCGAACTAGAGGAAACAGACTCTTATCTTCATGCCACAGACTTCGCCCGTGCCTGGATGCTGGGAATCATCCCGACAGAGGAAGTATACCGTGAAATGATGGGACGCATCAGCTCTCCCAGCCAGATCAAAGCAATCACCATGGTATTGAACGACAACGTTCGTTTCAACAAGGAAAAAGAAAGATACGCCGATATCAAAAACATCGACTTCTCCCTCTTCCGTTCCCTCGCCCAAAAGGTGGTAGACCGGATTCTTGAAATTGAATTAAAACGTGGAGACTCCGAGACACAAGTCACCTCCCTTGCAGAAGAACTAAGCTACGTCTATGGAGCCGAAACATTTATCCGTATTCTGCAAGCATTTGGCAAAGATACTTTCATACGTGACAGTTACAACTGGGGCAGCACCAAACGGGGTGTATTGAGCAGTCTGCTCCATGCTTGCCATCCCCTGCCTACGGACACCAGCGAGAATCTGAAGAAACTGGCGAAACAAGCCGAAATCAGCGACGAGCGACTGGTAGAAGCCGCCATGTTCGCCCCACAATGGATTGAACTGACTGAAAAGGCAATAGGCTGGAAAGGACTGACAAGTGCAGCCTATTATTTCCACGCCCACACCAATGAAACGTGTGACGACAAGAAGAAAGCGATTATCGCCCGCTACACCCCCATCGACGTAGATGACCTGCGGGAAGGTGCTTTTGACATCGACTGGTTCAAAGATGCATTTAAGACAATTGGCAAGCAACGCTTCGAAGTGGTCTACAATGCCGCCAAATATATTTCATGCAGCAACAGCCATACCCGTGCCCGTAAGTTTGCCGATGCTACCAACGGTGCAGTGAAGGCGGCAGATATAAAGAAAGAAATAATAGCCAAGCGCAACAAAGACTTATTGATGAGCTACGGCCTCATCCCATTGGGACGGAAGCCGGATAAAGAACTGCTGGATCGTTATCAATACCTGCAAAAGTTCCTGAAAGAGAGCAAGGAATTCGGTGCTCAAAGACAGGAAAGCGAAAAGAAAGCGGTAAACATCGCTCTGCAAAACCTGGCACGCAACTCCGGTTACGGAGACGTTACCCGCCTGACCTGGAGCATGGAAACCGAACTGATTAAAGAACTTCTTCCCTACCTGTCCCCCAAAGAGATAGACGGCGTAGAAGTGTATGTACAAATCAACGAGGAAGGTAAATCGGAGATTAAGCAAATCAAAGACGGCAAAGAGCTCAACAGCATGCCTGCCAAGCTGAAAAAGCATCCGTATATAGAAGAACTGAAAGCAGTACACAAAAAGCTGAAAGACCAGTACACCCGTTCGCGCATCATGCTGGAACAGGCGATGGAAGACTGCACTCATTTTGAAGAAAACGAATTGCGCAAGCTGATGCAGAATCCTGTTATCTGGCCATTACTGAAACATCTCGTCTTCATCTGCAACGGACAGACGGGCTTCTACACCGATGGATTGCTGATTACAGTAAATGCCGTTTGCCTCCCGTTAAAACCGAAAGACGAGTTACGCATCGCGCACCCCACAGACCTGTATACAAGCGGAGACTGGCATGCTTATCAAAAATTCCTGTTCGATAAATCAATCCGCCAACCTTTCAAACAGGTATTCCGCGAACTTTACGTTCCGACTCCGGAAGAAATAGAAGCCACTCAATCCCGCCGCTATGCCGGCAACCAGATCCAACCGCAGAAAACGGTTGCCGTACTGAAAGGGCGCCGTTGGGTAGCCGATTATGAAGACGGCCTTCAAAAGATATATTACAAAGAGAATATCATCGCCACCATCTATGCCATGGCAGACTGGTTCTCTCCTGCCGATATCGAAGCTCCGACATTGGAATATGTCTGCTTCCATAGCCGCAAAGACTACAAGTTGATGAAAATCTCGGAGATTCCTCCTGTCATCTTCTCCGAAGTAATGAGAGACGTAGACCTGGCAGTAAGCGTAGCCCATGCCGGAAGCGTTGACCCGGAAACCAGCCACTCTACCATCGAGATGCGCAGCGTGCTGGTGGAACTGACGATGCCGTTGTTTCATTTCAAGAACGTGACAATAAAAGGAAGTTTTGCTCACATCGAAGGTAAACTGGGTAAGTACAATATTCATCTGGGCAGCGGTGTGATCCATCAGGAAGGTGGTGCACAGATAGCTGTTCTTCCGGTACATTCGCAAAATCGCGGACGCCTGTTCCTGCCTTTCGTAGATGAAGATCCGAAGACTGCCGAGATACTGACTAAGATTATCTTCTTTGCAGAAGACGATAAGATAAAAGATCCGAGCATCCTGAACCAAATCAAATAGTAAAGAGATGGCAGAAAATTTAATCATCCACACAGGAAGCAAGGAAGAAAAGTATCGGGAGTTACTTCCGCAACTGCATGCTTTAGTAAGTACGGAAGCAGATCTCATTGCCAATCTTGCCAACATGGCAGCAGCCTTAAAGCAGACTTTCGGTTTCTTCTGGGTAGGCTTTTACCTTGTGAAAGAGGAAGAACTCGTACTGGGTCCGTTTCAAGGCCCCATTGCCTGCACTCGCATCCGCTTTGGCAGAGGAGTTTGCGGAACCGCTTGGAAAGAAGCCCGTACACTGATTGTTCCTGATGTAGAGCAGTTTCCCGGACACATAGCCTGTAGTTCGGACTCGAAATCGGAAATAGTAGTACCAATCCTCAAGCAGGGGAAAGTTGCCGGGGTGCTGGATATCGACAGTGATACATTGGATAGCTTCGACACTATCGACGCACGCTATCTGGAAGAGATTTGCACGTATATTGTATTATAAAATAACGGCATAAACATCCTGAAAAAACGGAGGCTCTGATTGAATGAATCAGAGCCTCCGTTTACTATAAATAGAGCCTCTGTTCGAATCAAACAGAGGCTCTATTTTTTTACCAGTCCATATCTTCTATTTCCCGTTCCCGGTACAGCAAAAGTTGTTTGCGAAGCGAACGCATTTCGTGCCTCATATCTTCCATCCTTTCCAGCAAATGATGAATGGCATCGATACCTTCCATGTTGATGGATAAGTCATAGTACATTCTGCTATAACGTTCCACGTTCGGGAGTTCCGACAAAAGCAGATAATGTTCACCGCCTTCGGTATGCACGTTAATCAAACCGCCCTCTTCCAACATTTCGATGAATGAAGGCTCAATATGACATTTGTGACAGTATTCACTGACAATTATTAATTCGGTCTGCATAGTACTCATTCATTTTAGTTCATACTCTGTAATTGACGGAACAACTCTTTCTGTTTGTCGGTCAAGTTCGTAGGAATCTTGACAGAATAGGTCACAATCAAGTCACCGAATTGTCCTTCCTTCTTATAAACCGGGAATCCTTTACCTTTCAGACGGACTTTCGTACCGTTCTGCGTTTCCGGTTTTATCTTCAGTTTCACTTTACCGTCCAGCGTGTCGACTACTTTCTCGCCTCCCAATACGGCAGAGTAAAGATCTACCTCCACATCTACGTACAGATCGTCGCCCAGGCGTTTGAACACCGGGTCTTCGGCTATAACGAACGTAATGTACAAGTCGCCCGCAGGTCCTCCGTTGACACCTTCGGCTCCGTAGCCTTTCAGTTTAATAACCTGTCCGTCGGCTACACCGGCAGGGATAGTGATACGTACCTGTTTACCATTTACAGTCAATATCTGCTTATGCGTTTGAGCAGCATCACGAAGGGAAAGATGAAGTTCGGCATTAAAGTCCTGTCCGCGGAATCCCGCAGAACCTTGTCCTCTTCCTCCCCGATGTCCGAACATTGATTCGAAGAAATCGGAAAATCCACTAGCGTTGCCACCGGAAAATCCTTCTCCATCGGAACTATACCAATAGGTTCCGTTACCGTCGGAGAAACCCTGACCCGCACCGCCGAATCCGCCGAAACCTCCTGCACCGCCAAAGCCTCCGGCTTGTTGCTGTGCACGTTTCTGCGCTTCGAATTCATCGGCATGCTTCCAATGTTCTCCGTACTCATCATACTTTTTACGTTTCTCGGGGTCACTCAGTACTTCATTGGCTTCGTTGATTTCCTGAAATTTATCCTTTGCACTAGGGTCATTAGGATTCAAGTCAGGGTGATATTTCCGGGCCAACTTACGAAAAGCCTTTTTGATATCATCCTGAGAAGCACTTTTGTCTACTCCAAGAATCTTGTAATAATCTATATAGGCCATGTTTTATGAATTTAATCGTTCATACATCATACGGCAAATAACACGCCAATCCCATTTTTGGATGCAAAAATTAACAAGGATTAATACCTAATACTTAATACTTGATATTCCTCTTTTCCAGCATCTGGAAGTCTTGCTTCTTCATGCCCAAATCATCCAACGGACGGGGATCATTGTGATCGTTCAGATAAACCCTCGGTTTCAGGACGTAGTGCGAAGCCGTCACAGCCTGCGAATCATCCCGGTAAGGAGTTTCTATTCCGCCTAAAGACAGCATGGTCGGGAAGAAAGAGCTGCTGGAAGAAACATTCTTATCCTTATTTTCAATAGCGGTATTCCAACGTTCGGGATACGTTTCGCGGTAGTCATCGGACATCCAAATCAGGAATGGCACATGAAGCTGATAATAAGAAGGTACGGGAGAAGCGTGGAGGAACAGATGACGGGAATCGTCGAAAATGTCCTCTCCATGATCGGAAGTGTAGAGCATGGCGGCATCTACCTGCTGTTTTTCCAACATACGGATAAGTCGTGACAGAAAATCATCCGTGTAACGAATAGAGTTGTCATAGGCATTCACCAGGTTATCCCGGTATTTTCTCTCTGCTTCCATCGGATAATCGGGCGTAAAGAAAGCATCTTCCGACGGGTAACGTTCGCGATAGTTAAAGTGGGAACCGTAGGTGTGAAGTACGATGAATTGTTTCGTTGCACCTTTCGCCAGTTCCTCCTCCACCAATTTCAGAAGTTCGTCGTCAGAAGGATTATAGGTAGAACTGACCGAATCTTCTTTTATAAAATCATACGTATCGGCTTCCATTCCGAAGAAGTCGATAAATGAATGGTTGTAACGTTGGTTGGAGAAAAAAGCCGTCCGGAATCCTGCCTCTTTGAAAGCGGTGATGATTCCTTTTTGATGGTAGATAGAGTCGTAGTTGCAGGCAGTAGCATCCGACATCAGCATGGGGACACTTTTATGTGTCGTATTCGACTCTGTCAACACTTTTGGGAAAGCAATCAGACCCGTTTGCCGGGATAAGAGCGGGGTCGTTTCACGTTCGTAACCATACAATTGCCAGTTTAGGGCACGAGAGGTTTCTCCTATGACCATTACATATACTTCCCGTTTTCCCTCCGGATGAGTAGGCCGGGCATGGAAAGTAAAGTCTTTGGATGTACGGTGGTAATCCTGTGTCAGAGCTGTTCTTTGAAAGGCAAGACCTACGTTGTAGCATACGTTTAGCGGGTATAAATCAGATTTCAACTCATATCCCGAATCCTGCACATAGGCTCCGACAAGACTAAGGAGGGAGATTCCAAAGACCAGGAAGGCTCTCTTCCGTTCCCTGCGAATGAACTCTACCGTAAGTTTCCGTTTACGTATAATTGAAATCGTCCCTAATATCAGGGCAGGTACATAGAGTATGATTACAGCAATAATGGCAGGTGTGAGATTATCGAGCAGTTCCAATGCCTCACTCGAATTGGTGGTGACCAGATTCAGAAACATATCGACAGCGATAATGGACTGGCCGAATAAATAAAGCAACACGATCTGAAAGGCTCCGAAGAACAGGAACAGGAATAAAATCCACAGCATCTTGCCGCAATTCCTCGACAAAGTCATCAACAGGTAATAGCAACCGAAAGGTAACAACACATTGGCGACTTTTGCCATAAATGGTAAAGGTTCTGTAAAACAGAGTACCATATTAGGTACTATCAAGATAAACAGGAACAGATAAAACAGATGTTCCTGATTTTCCAACCAATTCTTTATATTTTTAAAAAGCTTCATTGATGTTAAAAATAAATCCGGTCTGGTGTTTGCCAAACCCTAAATCCAAACGTACATTTACTCTCTTCTTAAATTCCCAACGATACCCGAAGCCATAATTAGGCAGAATGTGTTTCGGGGTGAACTCGGAAAGTCGTGGAAAAATCGTTCCCGCTCCTACCCATACAGCTACTCCATTCCGTTTCCAGACGTGTTGCCGGAGTTCTATTTGCGCGTCCATTGCTCCCTTGTCCCGATAGCGTCCTTCGTAATATCCGCGCATGGAGTAAGAACTTCCCAACGTTGCCATCAATCCCCAAGGGGTATCGCCATAGGTAAGCAATGTGTGGAATTGCCCTGCCAGCACTCCACCTTTCCATACCGGCTGATAATAACTGGTAGTCAGTTCTGTACTGCTAAACGCATATTTATTGCCGAGAAAAGCCGGACTGAACCGCTGGTCTATCCGCAAATAATAGCCATGATATGCATTTGTCAGGAAATCACGTGAATCGTAAAGGAGGGAAAGTCCCAGGCTGGTATTAGTGGTTCGCGCGGCCATTCCTTCCCATAGTTCCGGTTTCTCAAAGTTCCGTCCGTCGATATAATCGAATACGGCCATCGGGCCGATGTAGAAGTTCTTTGCCAGCCGAAACATAAAATCGACTTTCACCTGTGCCTGAAAACGTTTATAATCGCTTTCGTTATCAGAGTTCGCTCCATTGTCATATCCCCGTCCCCAATACAGACTGGGAAAAGAATAGAAATAGAGATTGTAATTCAAGCGGTATTTATCTTTTGGAAACAGATGATTTCCGCGGACTCCCAACAGATAGAAGCCGACAGTCGACACATCTCCGTAAAGAGAGACATTGGAGGGAGGAAGAAGCGTATCAATCCGATCGGTTCGATATAGTCCGGCTGCCACCAGTCCGAGTCCGAACTTGGTGTCACTGGAATAATGTGGGCCGCCTATCACACTGAAATCAAACTTTTTATTCTTTTTTTCCTTATTGGCGTCATTGAAGTAATCAAGAAACTTTTTAAAGAAACTGCGCTTTGCCGGAATGGAATCTTCCATGGTTGCAGATATAGAATCCTCCGGCAGTTCAATTTTAGTAGAATGCAGCTGTGCGCCCAACGGGGTTTGTGTCAACAACAAAAGCGCGAATATGATTAGCCTGTTCTGTCTAGTATTCATAATCATAAGAAGTAGAAAACTTTGCGGACAAAGTTAGTTTCAAACTTCCTATAAAAACAGATATTCAGGCGCTTTTGTTGTTCCGGATTTCCTTTTTAACGTTTTAAAAGTCTTATAAACTCGTCTACATCCTCCTCTGTGGTATCAAAAGAAGTCACCAGACGGATTTCATTCTTCTCTTCGTCCCAAAAATAAAAGAAGTAAGACTCTAGCATCCGGTCGATAACCGGGCGGGGCATGGTGAGGAATAACTGGTTACTTTCGGCTCTTTGAGTGAAAGTTACTTCGGGCAGTTTCTTCAATTCAGTGTAAAGTTTGGCAGCCATTGCATTGGCATGGTTGGCATTCTTCAGCCAGAGGTTATCTGTGAGGTATGCCGTAAACTGGCAAGAGAGGTAACGCATCTTCGAAGCGAGCTGGGCGGATTGCTTACGGATGAAGCGGGCTTCCGGTTGCAGGTCTTTATTAAATACAATCACGCACTCTCCCATCATCAGTCCGTTCTTCGTTCCGCCAAAACTAAGAATATCGACTCCGCAGTCTACTGTCAGTTCTTTTAAGGAAAGATTCAAAGCGGCACAGGCGTTGGCTATTCTGGCTCCGTCCATGTGTACATACATACCATTCAGATGGGCAAAGTCTGTCAGACGTTTCAATTCTTCGGGAGTATAGATGGTGCCAAGTTCGGTACATTGGGAGATGTAGAGGGCTCTGGGTTGTGAATGGTGCTGATCGCCGAAACCATGCAGATAAGATTGCATCAATTCCGGGGTAAGTTTACCGTCAGGAGTGGCAATCGGGCGAATCTGACAACCTGTCATTTTCACAGGAGAGCCGCATTCATCTACATAGATATGAGCCGTTTCCGCACAAAAGATGGAATGATACGGACGGGTCATCAGCTGCAATGCTACCACGTTGCTACCCGTTCCGTTAAATACAAACAAGGGGACACAGTTGGGCGTAAAGGTTTCCTTTATCTTCGCTACGGCTTCTTCTGTCCATTTATCATCGCCATATCCTAAAGAATGGTCTATATTAGCCCGGTTCAATGCTTCCATTACCAACGGATGCACACCGGAATTATTGTCGGAGGCAAAACTTCTCATTGTTTCTTACATTTTAATTCGTGATGCAAAGTAACAGAATTATTTCCGGAAATCCATTGAAAGGAAGATACATAAAGCAGAAAAAGGATAAAAAACGAGAATCTCCGAAGTGCTGACTATGCTGTCATTCCTCCGGAGATTCTTCTGTTCTCGTTAAAGTGTCAAACTCTTTTAGCCAATATAAACATTCACACAGAGATATACATAAAGCTCTTCATCGCACTGATCGAACTCTATTTTGCTCTCTCTTGACAACCACCCCAAAGCGGCACCCAGCTCTTTATCTTTCAGCCCGGATTTTCTCTTCAAAAGTCCATAGCTCCACTTCTCATTATTGCTAAGCAGTTGCCAAACCTTACCGGCATTCACACCGATTTCATTTCTGTTCATTTTTCTAGAGTAATTAAGAGGTTTAATACATTAGGTTAAGATTTCGCCTATAAAGATAACAAAAGGATATTGCAATTGTTTATACATCTTTACTAAAAAGTTGTTACAGAATTAATTTTAACATAAAAGCGGTGATGTGTCCCGACACAAAGGCGTTATTAGCATATGTTAAATTAGAACTTTTCTTTGCAGCCATCTGTTATTACATAAAAATCAATCCTAAACCAATTACAGCTATGGCAAAAAAAATAGCAGAACAGTTGATAGATACTCTGGTAAAATCCGGAGTTGAACGCATCTACGCCGTAACAGGCGACAGTCTGAATGAAGTAAACGAAGCAGTCAGAAAAAACGATCAAATAAAATGGATACATGTGCGCCACGAAGAAACAGGGGCGTATGCCGCTGCGGCAGAAGCACAACTGACCGGTCGCCCGGGATGCTGCGCGGGAAGTAGCGGGCCGGGACATGTTCATCTGATTAACGGCTTGTATGACGCACACCGATCCGGCGCACCGGTAATCGCCATCGCCTCTACAATTCCTACCGGAGAGTTTGGTACGGAATATTTTCAGGAGACGAATACCATCAAACTTTTTAACGATTGCAGTTATTATAATGAAGTAGCCACTACTCCCACACAATTTCCACGTATGCTCCAGTCGGCCATACAAACGGCTGTCACCCGCAAAGGGGTGTCCGTTATCGGGCTTCCGGGTGACTTGGCAAAGGCTTCTGCCGTTGCTGTCGACTCGTCGGTTATCAACTATCCTGCCCCACCGGAAGTTTGTCCGTCGGAAGAAGATCTGGCTCAATTAGCTGACATGTTAAACAAACATACGCGTATCACTCTTTTCTGCGGCATCGGTTGCCGAGGAGCTCACGAGGAAGTGATTGCTCTTTCCGAGAAGCTGAACGCTCCGGTGGTATATACTTTCAAAGGAAAGATGGAGGTGCAATATGAAAATCCGTATGAAGTGGGTATGACCGGATTGCTGGGAATGCCGTCGGGCTATTACAGTATGCATGAAGCCGAAGTGCTTCTCATGCTCGGCACAGACTTTCCTTATTCCGCTTTCCTGCCGGATGACATCAAGATAGCACAGATTGATATAAAGCCCGAACGTCTGGGACGTCGTGCAAAGGTGGATATCGGACTTTGCGGTGATGTTAAACTGAGCATCCAAAGTCTATTGCGTATGCTGAATCCGAAGACAGATGATTCGTTCCTGTTGAAACAACTCAAAAGATATGAAGGCGTAAAGAAGGATCTGGCTGCTTACACGGAAGATAAAGGCGATGTAAATAAGATTCATCCCGAATATGTGATGTCCGAAATAGACAAACTAAGTTCGGACGATGCTGTGTTCACAGTAGATACGGGAATGACTTGTGTGTGGGGAGCACGTTATCTGCAAGCGACAGGCAAACGCCACATGCTGGGTTCTTTCAATCATGGTTCTATGGCAAATGCTTTGCCGCAAGCCATCGGTGCCGCACTAGCTTATCCGGATCGCCAGGTAGTGGCGCTTTGCGGAGATGGTGGCTTGTCTATGACTTTAGGAGACTTGGAAACCGTTGTACAATATAAGTTACCAATTAAAATTATCGTATTCAACAACCGTTCATTGGGAATGGTGAAGTTGGAAATGGAAGTGGACGGATTGCCGGACTGGCAGACAAATATGTTGAATCCAGACTTTGCTCAAGTGGCCGAAGCAATGGGAATGACCGGATTTAATGTCAGTGATCCGGAAGAAGTGTTGACTACCTTACTGAATGCATTTGAGTTGGACGGTCCGGTACTTGTTAATATCATGACTGATCCGAACGCACTGGCCATGCCTCCCAAAATTGAATTCGGTCAAATGGTGGGCTTTGCACAATCAATGTATAAGTTGTTAATCAACGGTCGTTCACAAGAAGTAATTGATACGATCAATTCTAACTTTAAGCATATACGGGAGGTATTTTAAGTTATTCTATTTTGAATATTTTCATAACCTCTCTCAAGGTATGACCTACTATTATTGTCAATTTCAATAAGGTAAGTCATACCTTTTTATAGTCTATCTTGAGGTGATAATCATTTTATTTTCTTATGTTTGTAATCATCAAAAAGCAAAAACACATGGAAAAGACCGACTCTTCGCCTTTATCCCGACAAGCGCTGTACGCAGATAAAAAACAATGGAATCAATTCCTTTCTATTTTTTTATTGGCAGTGGGCGTTGGTTTTACAGTGGCAGGAATTATCTTCTTCTTTGCCTACAACTGGGAGGAATTACCCAAATTTGCAAAGTTAGGAATAGTAGAAGTGTTATTAGTAGCTTCTGTCCTGCTCGCTACATTCACGCATTGGAATAAGCTCGTCAAACAAATTCTCCTGACCGGAGCTACATTCCTGATAGGCACGCTTTTCGCTGTCTTCGGACAAATCTACCAAACGGGAGCCGATGCTTACGATCTTTTCCTGGGATGGACTCTCTTCACTATTCTCTGGGCGGTTGCTATCCGTTTCGCTCCGTTATGGCTGACGTTCATCGGATTACTTTGTACTACGATATGGTTGTACAATATACAGATTGCCAGTGCCAACTCCTGGGAAATGACTTTGCTGGCCAATGCAGTAACCTGGATATGTGCCTTAACAACGATCATCACGGAATGGATGAGTGTAAAAGGTCATTTGGACAGCAACAATCGCTGGTTTGTCAGTCTTCTTTCACTGGCTACTATTATACATACCAGTTTTCTGTTAATGATGGCAATCTGCGAAGAGAATGCCATATTGTCTGTTCCTCTCATAAGCACCCTCCTTTTATTCTCTGCGGGACTTTGGTATGGATGGAAAGTAAAAAGCCTGTTCTATCTGGCTATCATTCCGTTTGCTGCGTTAATGATTCTATTGACTACATTCATATCACAAAGCGGTCTTAGGGATGTTCAGATATTCTTCTACGGAGGGGTTATTGTCATCACCGGAACAACTTTACTCATTTACATCATTCTTCATCTAAAAAAGCAATGGTATGACACAGAAGCATAGCCTCACCATTCAAGCCGTATCTATTATCGGAGGAATCCTGACGGCTATTTTCTTTCTGGGATTTCTGGCACTTGCCAGAATCCTCCGCTCCGATATTTCTTGCCTGATTGTAGGAAGTATATTAATTCTCACTACCCTAACAATCAGCCGCATGGTGATCCGGTCTTTTCTGGATGCAATGAACATCACTTTATACATAGCCGGGTGTGTATTGATTGGTTTTGGTATAAATGCCAGCATTAATATCCTCTTCACTACGCTTATGGGAATCAGTATTCTCACATTCTTGTTATCAAGAGGGTTTATCCTCCCCTTTCTTTCAGTCATTCTGTTTAATATATCTTTCTTCGGAGAAGCCGCCCATGTCTTTTCTTCGTTTTATCCCTTGCAAATAGCTGTAGTTCCTATCCTTGCACTATTTCTATTTGCCAACATCTTTGAAACTAAGTTGTTTGAATGTATAGGAACAAAGAATTACTTTTCCAAATACAAACCATTTCATTTCGGATTATTCATATCCGGTATCGTCTCACTGGGAGGATTATCAATCAATTATCTGATATCAGAAACAAATAGCTGGCTTGTATCCTGCATACTGTCTGTTTGTATATGGATCGGTATTCTTATAATGGTTCAACGAATCATGCAGGTCATGAAAGTGGATCATCCGGTGAATCAGATTGGTATCTATATTCTTTGTATTGTTATCTGTCTGCCTACCGTGTTTGCTCCTTATTTATCCGGCAGTTTGTTGCTGATTCTAATATGTTTCCATTATGGCTACAAAGCGGAGTGTGCTGCCTCGCTTCTTCTTTTTATCTATGCCGTTTCCAAATACTATTATGATTTGAATTTGAGCCTGCTCACCAAATCCATGACGCTTTTCTTCATCGGAATTGCATGTATTACAGCCTGGTATTTCTTCACTCAAAAAAGAACAAGACATGAAAAAGTATAGCCGAATATTGATTATTGCAAACCTGATACTGCTACTGGGATATTTCAACTGGTCGGTTTATAAAAAAGAGCAAACTTTGAAAGACGGACAGTTGATTTTGTTACAGCTAGCTCCCGTCGATCCCCGCTCTCTTATGCAAGGAGACTATATGAGGCTTAGCTACAAAGAAGCTTCATCAGATCTGCTAGACCAACAAACTGCCATACGCGGTTATGCCATACTTCAAATTGACAGTAATCAAGTAGGAAAAATAGTGCGGCTGCAAAACGCTTTAGAGCCTGTAAACGACAATGAGCTAGTCATCAAATATAAAATAGTACGTCACCGGATCTTCCTCGGTGCCGAGTCTTTCTTCTTTGAAGAGGGACAAGATACTCTTTATCAAAAAGCCGTATATGGCGGGCTGAAAGTGGATGGTAAAGGACAAAGCCTGCTCGTAGGACTGTATGACGAGAACTTCCATTATATTCAATCCGATAAATAAATAATAATGAAAAAGCCCGGACTTTCGCAAGCCCGGACTTTCTATATTCTCAAAACATCTCCTTAATCTATAGGAAAATAAGGGACTAGCAAATTGGTTTCTAGTGCAAATAAGGAGATGTTATGAAATAAAAAAAAGGGATACCTGTGGGAAATAAGGGAGGTATCCCTTTCTATAAGAAGAACAGAATTGGAAGGATTGACTTTCACAAGCCAAATCCTTCACTCTGTTTCTTCTCGGCGTATTCTTCACACAAGGTGAAGAAGGGTTTTATTATTCTGAATTTGGAGTAGTTTCAACTGTAATACAATCCTTTGCTTATATAAAGCATTAAGAGGTTTGAAGCAACTCTCCAATTTTTCTTTTTATTCTGCCGGAATAGTTACTGTAATTGTATTCTTTCCTTCATAATTCTTAATTGTACCCCACTTAGATGTAGCTTTTACTTCTACAGTATAAGTTACAGCTTCGTAGAAATGGTGAGATTTACCTTCTGCTGTAAAGGTCACCTTTCCTGTAGCATCATCAAGAGACAGATAAGTTGACGCAGCTGCTTCTTTGAATTCAAAAACAGGAGCTGCCAGACCATAGATATCAAGAGGATTAGTAACTGAATTTGCAAATCCATTGCTTCCTGTTCCTGCTACCACAGCACCATCCTTCCACATAGTCTTACCTGCCAAATCATTCCAAGCAAAACCTGTTGAAACATTATATTCTACAGACTTATCAGATAAAGAAAGAGTCGTTGCAGTCGGAGCAACCCAAGTTCCACTAATATCTTTCACTTCAACAATACCTTCAATCGTATCCTCAACTTTACCATTATAGCTAGCTTTAATAGTAAACTTAACTACAGCAGGTACAGTCTTACCACCAACAGTCATCTTACCAGTATAGAGATCTTTATCAAACGTAAACTTAGCCTCGTTTTCATCATAGCTAACGCCAGCAATGCTATTTTCCGTAATGTTAGTAGTAATTACGAAAGTACCACCTTTAGCCAAAACAGCAGCTTTAACAGCATCAAAGTTGGAGAATATAGTAGCAAGCTTAAATTCGGAAGTAATAGCAGTAGCCGCTGTCTCAGAATCTTTTGTCGGAGTAAAGCCTGTACGAGTTTGATCTGAAGACCACATTTCCGACACTCTAGCCAATTTAGCCAAAGTGATAGGCTTAATCTTAACTGGAACATTTACAACAAGCGTATAGCCATCTCCTTCGAACTTAGCTGTTGCGGTATAATCACCAGCAGCTGTATTTTTAGGAATGATTAAAGTCAAGGCATTATTTGCACCATTTTCTAAGCGTATACCTGTTGTAGGAAGAAGTTCAACCAAACTCAAACTTTCATAAGCTGATGGGCGGATATTCACAGCCGGATCGTTATAAATGTCAGCAACATTTAGAACTACTCTCTCCTCTGCAGCAACTGCTGTTTCATTAGTCCAGTCACGTTCTACCAAAGCATACGCATGTGTAAGTTCATCAATAGTACGTGTTACTTTTACAGTTCCTAACTTTTTAGGATTATCAGAACTAGTTTCCAAATAGAAACCTGGAGCCGTTACTTTAGCCATAACATTAGCAGTTTTATCCAAAGAAGCAATCAGACCGGATGTTTTTAGACTAACGCTACCTGCAGTAGAAACTTCAAATAGATTTGCATCTGTTCCAGTCAAGCTATAAGTCGTCGCAAAGATATTCTCTACATTCAGTTCTTCTAATGTTTTTGTAAATGCTGTGCTTCCACTTGCAGTTGTTGTATATGAAACCGTCAAAGTTCCAACTCCTGAATAATCAACCGGTTGGGGAGCATCATAGATAATCTCGCCTGCTTTCTCTGTTGCTACCTCATAATAAGCAGTCTTCAGATAATAACTAGACTGTATCACTGCGATATAATCAGAATTAACATTTGTCGGAGTCAATCCTTCTTTACCTTCCGCATCTTTTGTACTTACAATATTCAAAGATATCGCATGGCTCTTTTCGCTTGAAGTTGTTAATGATACTGTAAGAACACCAGCTTCACAGTTCTTCACTTCTACGGCAAACGGTTCAGCAGCACGAGTCCAGTTACGTTCTTCAGCATTTAACTTGATTTCGTAGTTTTTATTGAAATCCTCCAATGTCATAGCAGCAGAAGCCGGAGAAATACGGAATTGCAATTCTTTTGCATCTGCACTCTTCGCTGCAACAACATAAGAAGATGAGGTTGAAGTTTTCTTAGCATACAAAGTATAGAAATCTACGCTACGATCTATGCTTGTAGGAATATATACTACACTCTGAATCATACCTTTAATAGCAACACCCAGTTTTGCAAGGTCATCTTCTAACGTATCTATACGGCTATTTACAGTCGTCAGTTCTGCTGAAACAATCGCCTTGACTTTTTCACTGAATTCTGCGCTTGCATAAAGACCGGAAAGAGTCGTTTTAAGAGATTTCACCTCTGCAATAACGGCTTCTACACTCTCGAAACCATTTTCTACCGCTTTATCTTCCAATGCTGTTTGATAGTCTTCCAGCGCAGTCAGTTTAGCAAGGATACCAGTTTTATCAGCATTAATAGCAGCATACAATTCTTTAATAACATCTGCTACAGTTGCATCCTCTCCGGCAAGAGCAGCAACTTCCTTCATACTGCCAAAGTCTGCAAGAACCTTTGTTTGAATAGCATCATTTATTGCAGCGGCAATCTCCCCATCTTCTCCCAAAGCTGTGGCAATTTCATCACTGATAAGTCCTGACAGTTTTGCAGATTCAACGTAGTTCTTCAGCTCTTCTTTTGTAGCGAAATTGACTTTTAAACCATCCAATTCCTCTTTAAGGGCTTCCAGCTTTACAATTCTTGCTGTCAAACCATCAATATCAGACTTTTGAAGTTTCTTCAGTGCTTCTAAATCATTCTTAGCTGTTGCCAAGTCTTTTGTCAGCTGGTCGACCGTTGCCTTATCAGCAGTCTTTGACAATTTGTCCTCCAAATCAGTAATTTTCAGACCCAAATCTTTAATTTGAGAATCCTTATTCTCCAATTTTGTCTTTAAATCAGCCAACTGACTTTCCAAAGCACTTTTAGCCACATTAATGGCAGTTTGCATGTCTCCCACGCTTACAGGATTGTTTGACTTGATCTGGTCAATTTGTTCCTGTACACTTTTTATGTCATCATCATAGTCCTTACAACCTACATAGGTGACAGTAGAAAGCGCCAACGCCCCGAAGAACATCACTTTTACAAATTTTCTTTTCATAACTACTTAAAAATTACATTAATAATATATTATTAAACACTAAGTTTCAATAATAGCACAACCCGTTACTCTGTAGGTAACAGAGAAACCTTTGTGCCTGCTCTTCTGGAGTAGTCGATACTGAAAAATGATACCAAATGTGATGAAATTTTTTTACCCCTGCTTCTGAAAGGCAGTAGAGGGGAAGGAAATCTTTTGCAAAATTTAGAAGTTAACAAAGCCCTAATACAAAGAATCCGCGTGTTTTATTTGTCCTAGTTCTACTTTTGAATGCTTTATTAGAAAAAATGTGTGATTTCGTTTGGTTGTTTTAAGAAATATGCTCATATTTGCACCGATATTCATTCCCGTTACCTACAGAGTAACAGAATAATTTTCAAGCACTTACACCTGTCACTGAACGCTTTACAAAATCGAGAACTTGCTTATTTGCTTCATCAATTTTCTTATTCCTGAAAGGCTTCAGATAAGTTTCAGTGACGGTGATAGACGAATGTCCCATCGCTTCGGAAATAATACCCGGATGGATTTCACAATAATAAGCCGTCGTAGCCCAGGTATGACGGGCAGTGTATGAACTAAGTTTATCTCCCAATCCGAGCAATTCACCCAATAACATCAGCTGTTGGTTAAAACTACGTAATGCAAGCTGATATTCGCGATAGGCTTCTTTAGTTCCTTCCCGACTTCTCAACAATGGAAATAAATAAGGAGAAGAAGAATCACGATTCATGTATTTCTTTACCAAAGCCATTGCTTCCGGAGTCAATGTCACCGACAATGGTCGCCCGGTTTTACGTCTGCGATACGTTATTACATTACCGCGCAAATCACTCTTACGCAAATAAGCAAGATCGACAAACGGCATACCACGAAGCGAAAACATCAGGATGAATAGCTCCTGCGCCTGATATACCGCTAATGGTACACCCGATGCACGAGATAATTTAGTAAACACCTTCTTCATATCGTCATCACCCAACGCACGTTTATGGTCAGCCCGCGTTCCGGTATAAACAGAACGAAATAAATGAGGAACATAAGGAGCCTTCTGAAGATCGACCGCACGATTGTAAACCGCACGAAAGGTCCGTAAATAGG
Source organism: Bacteroides sp. MSK.18.37 (assembly GCF_019129155.2). Taxonomy (NCBI): domain Bacteria; kingdom Pseudomonadati; phylum Bacteroidota; class Bacteroidia; order Bacteroidales; family Bacteroidaceae; genus Bacteroides; species Bacteroides sp. MSK.18.37. The sequence goes on from NZ_JAHOIB020000001.1 coordinate 1,222,145, forward strand.
TGGAAACGGTGTTCCAACTACATCCACGACTGCGAAGATATACTTCGAACCCTTTCAACCACTCCGAAGTCACTTCACTAAAAACAAAATCATTTTTCCCACGATAAGCAATGATGGCATTCAGACTACTACGATAGACATGTGCAGTCCCAAAGTTTCCCTCCATCTGTAACCCAGTGGCTACCTGCTTCATAAATGCTAGTACTTTCAACATCTCATAATTTATTAATAATTTAGACGATAAATATACGAGTATTATCCCATCAATGGAAATACCCCGCATGAACAAACAAAGGAAATAGCTAAGATGTTCCAAAGACAAAAGAGCACGAAAAGCCCGGACTTTCACAAGCCCGGGCTTTCTATACTCTCAAAACATCTCCTTAATCTATAGGGAAATAAGGGACTAGCAAATTGGTTCTAGTGCAAATAAGAAGATGTAATGAGACAAAAAAAGGGATACCTGTGGGAAATAAGGGAGGTATCCCTTCCAAGAGACAAACATTTGAGAAAACATACTTTCACAAGCATAATTTTCAGTCTATCTCTTAGCATATTTCTTTTTAAAGGATTTATTATCCTATATTACAACTTGTAAAGAGAAGGCATCTTAAGTCTAAGAAGAATTAGGATGCCCTCAATTACAAATCCTTTAATCCTGATTACTTATTTACTTTTACGTAGATTGATACAGATTTAGTTCTGCCCCACTTATCAAGAATATTAACATTTACTTTACAAGTAGGAGGAGTTAGGATTACGGCACCCTCCTTCTTAGATATAACAACTTTCTTTGGATCATCAGTAAGATTACCATCGTTCTTCGCCAAATAAGTTGTAGCGTCATCATCTGCTAATACAACTGAAACAGACTCTATTCTGTTATCGCTGAATTCATAGGAATTACCACGAGCATCTATTCTCTTGAAATCTTTAGCTGATATTTCTACAGTATTTCCTTCGATTATGAGCGGATTTGCTTCTGTTCCTATAATTTTCTTATCTACTTCTTTGGTATATTCGAAAGTACCTTCAAAGATTTCTGATAGTATTGTCAAATTGAATCTATCAGTAATAGCTTTCAAACGAGAATTTCCGAATGGTGCATAAGACACAGTAATATAACGACCAGTATAAGCACCACCCCAATTTTCATCAGTTGCTGGCTTAGAAACATAAGGGAAAACTTTAATTTTTGAATTCTTTGTTGGTTGTGGGAGAGTCTCATCCAACCATGCAGGAGCAAACTGCTTTTTACCACTTACCACTCTAGAAGGTTTCTCTTCAGTGAATGTAATAGTATTCTGTTTATCCGCTGATATAGAACCTTCTTTATATAGGGTGTAAAGATCGAAGCCAATCTTTGTATCAGCAGTAGCAGCAAGAACTGCAGTAGTCGGTACTGTACCATAAGCCTTGGCATTATCACCATCAAAGTAAGCAGTTGCACGTTTAAATGTGAACAATTTATCATTCTGCTGATCTACAGTAATCTTGAATGTAGTTTCATACAAAAAGTCATTACCCAAACCTGCTTGGGAATCCTTATTTTTGAATTTAACTGTAGCAGTATGAGATACGGCAGCCACATTTTCTTCGTCAAATGTAGCTTGGATTACAAATTTAGTAATTTTAGCTATATCAGCTTCACTTGTTCCTGATACAGGCTTTCCGTCTTTATCCAGACCTACCAATTTTAACTGAATACTACCATCCATATAAGACTGAACCACCTTTCCATTGATCATTGCCTTATCATCAGTATAAGCAATAGTCGCAACTATTGGGTCTGACAGTTTAATTTGTCCTTTAATCTCATCTACTGAAGGACCTACTATTTCAGAAGTAGCTGTCTTATTGCTAGCATCTACGACCCAAGTCATATCTTTGATTTCAGCTTTCTTAGACACATAAGTAAACGTCAATTCAACTTCAGGATCTTGAGTACTTCCATCAACAAGAAGACAGTGAATCTTAACTTTCACCTGACCCTCCTTATTTGCTAGAATTGTATTCTTCTCTTTATCAAATTTTGCATCAGCTTTTTTAGCTTCTTCATCAGTTACCTCATAATAATAAGCTACCACCTTATCCAATTCACTACCAAACAATTCATCCAAATTATAGGTAGTTTGGTAAGGCATAGGTTCAGGAGCAGTAAAATTAACATCCGGTATATTTTGGCTGCTAGCCTTAATTTTCACACCATACTGGGAAATGATTTCATTACCCCATGCATCTTTTGTTGTAAGCGCATAAGCAGTTTCAGCACTTTCCAAAGCTGTCAATTCGTCCTTAGTCAATCCGTCTACAAACTTCAGAGTCAAATCGTATACACCTTTATTTGCTGTAGGCTCTTTTTCCGGATCCGCTGCACGAGTCAAAGCATCTATACTAAAATTATCTGCTATATTTGCAACAGCAAAATTAGTATTACCCTTAGAGTCCGTCAAGCCTATTTCATAAGCTTGAATATCTGCTGCTTTCAAGTTTACAGGATTAATCAATGCATGAATCTTGCTGCCACCTCTAGCAACAAGCAAATCCCCTTTCTTCTTGAAAGTTTTGTTTCCATTAAACACAATATCTTTGCCAGCTATGCTATAATATAAAGTAGTTTCAGCCTCTGTAGAACCAACATCAACAGAACCATCGCCTTTTATACCAAGCACACTCATACTAGTGATACGAGCCGATTTCGGCATAGAAACCGTTTCCCATTCTTTAGTCTCCTTATTGAAAATATTCAATATCCAAACCAATGGATTACTAGCATCAGCAGCTACATAAATATCAGTAGCAGCTTTAATTTTTGTCTCTACAGGTTTTTTAGTTTCAGCATCCCAAACCATCCAGAATCCATTTTCTGAAATTTGAGGTGCATATCCGTCTTCTCCTTTACCACCCGGAGATCCTGCAGCGCCCGGTTTGCCATCAGCACCTTTCTTTCCTTCTGCACAAATACCAAGATCATTATCATTGACAGTCCAGTTCTTTGTTACCGGATCAATCTTAATAGTCGTTGGTGTAGCATCCTTACCGCTTGTAATAGAATAACTTTTATTATCATTAAAAGTTATCTTAAATCCATCGGTAATTTGTTCAACATTGGTAACCCATTTACCTTCTTTCACAAAATTCTGCAACTCGGCTATACTAGCTTTGTTTGCGTCAATCTGTGTTTGCAGATTGTCGATGTCATCATCGTAGTCTTTACAGCCTACATAGGTGACAGTAGAAAGTGCCAGCGCCCCGAAGAACATCACTTTTACAAATTTTCTTTTCATAACTACTTAAAAATTACATTAATAATATATTATTAAACACTAAGTTTCAATAATAGACTGCCCGTTACTTTGTAGGTAACGGAGAAACCTTTGCGCCTGCTCTTCGGGAGTAGTCAATACTGAAAAATAATACGATATGCAATGAAACTTTTTTACCCCTGCTTCTGAAAGGCAGTAGAGGGAAGGAGATCTTTTGCAAAAATTTAGAAGTTAACAAAGCCCTAATACAAAGAATCCGCGTGTTTTATTTGGTTAATTCCTGTTTTGAGTAGTTTATTAGAAAAAATGTATGATTTCGTTTGGTTGTTTTAAGAAATATGCTCATATTTGCACCGATATTCATTCCCGTTACCTACAAAGTAACAGAATAATTTTCAAGCGCTTACACCTACAACAGAGCGTTTCACGAAGTCAAGAACTTGTTTATTTGCTTCATCAATTTTCTTACTTCGGAAAGGTTTCAGATAGGTTTCAGTGACGGTGATAGACGAATGTCCCATCGCTTCGGAGATAATGCCCGGATGGATTTCACAATAATAAGCTGTCGTAGCCCAGGTATGGCGGGCGGTGTACGAGCTCAACTTATCGGATAATCCCAATAATTCACCTAGCAACATCAACTGTTGGTTAAAGCTGCGCAATGCCAACTGATATTCGCGATACGCCTCTTTGGTTCCTTCACGGCTTTTCAACAATGGAAACAAATAAGGAGAAGAAGGATCACGATTCATATACTTCTTCACCAGGATCATCGCTTCGGGAGTCAATGTCACTGACAATGGCCGTCCTGTCTTACGTCTGCGATACGTTATTACGTTATCACGCAAATCACTCTTACGCAAATAAGCGAGATCCACAAATGGCATACCACGAAGCGAAAACATCAGAATAAATAACTCTTGCGCCTGATATACCGCTAATGGCACACCGGACGTACGAGACAATTTTGCAAATACCTTTTTCATATCTTCATCGCCCAATGCACGTTTATGGTCGGCACGAGTACCGGTATAAACAGAACGGAACAGATGAGGTACATAAGAAGCTTTCCGAAGATCAACGGCACGATTGTAAACCGCACGAAACGTGCGCAAATAAGTGGAAACGGTGTTCCAACTGCAACCACGACTGCGAAGATATACTTCAAATCCCTTTAACCACTCCGGACTCACTTCATCAAAGGTGAAGTCCACTTTCCCACTATAAGCAATGATGGCATTCAGACTGCTACGATAAACGTGTGCAGTACCGAAGTTTCCCTCCACCTGTAGCCCGTTAGCTACCTGCTTCATAAATGTTAATACTTTCAACATCTCACTTTTATTAATAAATTTGATTCTAAATATACGAAGTATTCTCATTACTAAGAATACGTTGACCAAACAAAATATAAAGCAAGGATGTTTTGAAAAGATCAATTTGCAGAATAGATTGATAATAAAAAGAACGAGGGTACCCTTTTCGGACACCCTCGTTTTCATATTCATTCAGCGAAAGCCGGAATTACATCATTCCGCCCATGCCTCCCATTCCGGGAGCGCCCATCGGCATTTCTGGCTTATCTTCCTTCTTTTCTACAATTACACATTCAGTAGTCAGGAACATACCAGCGATAGAAGCTGCATTTTCCAAAGCTACACGAGCAACCTTAGCAGGATCTACTACACCGGCAGCGTGCAAGTTTTCGTAAACGTCCGTGCGGGCATTGTAACCGAAATCACCTTTTCCTTCACGTACTTTCTGAACAACTACTGCACCTTCTTTACCAGCGTTAGCAACAATCTCGCGAAGCGGTTCTTCGATGGCACGTTTGATGATACCAATACCAGTTGTTTCATCAGCATTATCACCCTTCATTCCTTCCAAAGAATCAATAGCACGGATATAAGCTACACCACCACCCGGGATGATACCTTCTTCGATAGCAGCACGAGTTGCACGCAAAGCATCGTCCACACGGTCTTTCTTTTCTTTCATTTCTACTTCAGAAGCAGCACCTACATAGAGAACAGCTACACCACCTGACAATTTAGCCAGACGTTCCTGCAATTTCTCACGGTCATAGTCAGACTTAGTTGCTACAATTTGTGCTTTGATCTGTTCGCAACGTTCCTTGATGCTGTCTTTGTTACCTGCACCGTTTACAACAGTTGTATAGTCTTTAGTAACTGTAACTTTGTCAGCAGTACCCAACATTTCGATGGTAGCCTGTTCCAGTTTCAAACCTTTTTCTTCGCTGATAACAACACCACCTGTCAGGATAGCGATATCTTCCAGCATTTCTTTACGACGGTCACCGAAGCCCGGAGCTTTCACAGCACAGATCTTCAATTGAGAACGCAGACGGTTTACTACCAATGTAGTCAATGCTTCGCTATCTACATCTTCTGCAATTACCAACAAAGGACGACCAGTCTGTACAGCAGGTTCGAGGATAGGCAAGAAATCTTTCAGGTTAGAAATCTTCTTGTCATAGATCAGGATGTAAGGTTTCTCCATCTCACATTCCATCTTTTCCGTATTTGTCACGAAGTAAGCAGACAAATAACCACGGTCGAACTGCATACCTTCTACTACACCGATAGTAGTGTCTGTTCCTTTTGCTTCTTCGATAGTAATCACACCGTCTTTAGAAACTTTACGCATAGCGTCAGCAATCAATTTACCGATTACCGGATCGTTGTTTGCAGATACAGTGGCAACCTGTTCAATCTTGTCATAGTTGTCACCTACAGTTTCAGCCTGATCCTTGATTGATTCTACCACTTTGGCAACGGCCTTGTCGATACCACGTTTGATATCCATCGGGCTAGCACCGGCAGTTACGTTCTTCAAACCTTCAGCTACGATAGCTTGTGCAAGAACGGTTGCAGTAGTTGTACCGTCACCGGCATCGTCACCTGTCTTAGAAGCAACTTCTTTTACCAACTGTGCACCAGTGTTCTGGTAAGCATCTGCCAATTCGATTTCTTTTGCTACTGTCACACCGTCTTTTGTGATGTGCGGAGCACCGAATTTCTTCTCAATGATAACGTTACGTCCTTTCGGGCCCAGAGTTACTTTTACTGCATTTGCCAAAGCATCGACACCTTTTTTCAATTGGTCACGGGCATCGATATTGAATAATATTTCTTTTGCCATCTCTTTATTTACTATTTAAAGATTTACTATTTACTATTATTAATTAACCCAAAACAGCGAGAACATCGCTCTGACGCATAATCAGATATTTAGTACCTTCAACGTCAAGTTCTGTTCCGGCATATTTACCATAAAGAACTGTATCGCCTACTTTCAATACCATTTCTTCGTCTTTCGTACCGTGACCTATTGCCACAACTTCACCCTTCAAAGGTTTTTCTTTTGCTGTATCAGGGATAATGATACCACCAATTGTTTTTTCTTCTGCAGGTGCAGGGAGGATAAGCACTCTGTCTGCTAATGGTTTAATGTTCATAGTTACTTGTTATATTTTAGTTATACATTTAATAGTAGATGTTACCCGCCATTTTTCAGGCGGAACGCTAAAGTTATTGCGAAAAGCGTGCCAAAGTAAATAAATGATTCTTTGTCAGAAATAGACTGACAAAATGACTGACAACTTGCATTGTATGGCAAAAAAGTATATTTGTCACCTACTTTTTAAACAAAACAAAAGGATTATTCCTTATAATGACGTATATTCGTAAACGAACCATCAAATGCACTGTATAAATAATATGAATGGAATAGCATCCGGCCTCATCATCGCCTCTTGCGTCTTCTACTCCTGCACTTCGCGTACAGGAGAGATTTCTCCTGTACACGAACAACAAACAGACTCGCTGTCACAGGATACAATAGTTCAACCCGAGGTTAAACCTGTTAATAAAAAACTCACGGCAGAGCAGATAGAAATCTCCAAAGATTTATTGTATGACCAATACACATTGGAAGATACCTATCCTTATAAAGACACTACCCGGCAGTTTCAGTGGGATAAAATCAAAGAACGGCTGGCATTACTCGAAAATATACAGTTGCAGCCTTCCACCTGGGCCATTCTCCAGAATTACAAAAACAGAAATGGAGAAGCACCACTTGTGAGAAGTTTCAAAAGAAACGCTTACGGACGGGTGGCAGATACTCTTGGCATAGAACGTTACCAATCCGTTCCGCTTTATCTATTGACTGACACATTAGTACCCGAACGTTACGGACAGGATGGGGAATTAACCCGTTTTATCGAAGATGGAGAGAAATTCATAAAAGCAGAGCCAATGTTTACCGGAGATGAATGGATGATTCCTAAAAAATATGTCAAAGTAATCGGAGATACGATTGTTTTTAACAAAGCTGTTTTCGTAGACCGCCACAATCAGAATATCGCTTCTCTTGAACGTAGCGGAAAAGGGCAATGGGTGGTTCGCAGTATGAATCCTTCCACTACGGGACGTCATCTGCCCCCGTATGCACAGGAAACTCCTTTAGGAATGTTTGTTTTACAAGAAAAGAAAGTGAAAATGGTATTTCTAAAAGACGGCTCGAAAGAAACGGGAGGTTATGCTCCTTATGCGAGTCGTTTCACGGACGGGGCCTATATTCACGGAGTACCGGTCAATGCTCCCCGCAAGACGCAGATAGAATATAGTCCGTCGTTGGGAACTATTCCACGCTCACACATGTGCGTGCGGAATGCAACTTCCCATGCCAAGTTTATCTATGACTGGGCCCCCGTAAATGAAACTATTATTTTTGTATTGGAATAACCGTTGAACAAATCAGCATCGCCATTCCCTGATTCTTATTATCTATCTTATGAAATATGGTTAGAAAACATATTCTCTATAAGGAGGAAACTTACTTTCTTCCTTGGGAAAAGTTGCTTTTCCCTTATCTCAAACTATAACTGCAAGTTCCGGTTATAAAACTGCAACTTTCAGTTATGTAATCAAAAGTTTCAGTTATATAATCAGAACTTGTGGTTATAGTTTATCTTATACTCTAAACAAGTTTTCTCCCTATGCAAAAGAAGTTGGCATAGGATGAAAAGAAACTTACCTATACGTACTTGAGAGAGAAAACAAAGAGGTCCGAACTCTTCAGTCCAGACCTCCAATTATAAAAAGGGATTTCTTTATCCCAGATGATCTCTTATCAATCAAATATCTTCTCTCTTTTATTTTCTCCGGTTTCACTCAACCCATACTTTGCCCTCATTATATTCTGAATTATCTCTCTCTGTACACTTTCCAATGCACTTATTTCTTTTTGTAATAACTCCAAGGCAGAACCTTTCTGCAATAAATAAGACCGTTCAGTATATTTTATATAAGAAGTCGGAATCTCCTGCTTCTTTTCTTTATAATAGGCAATCGCATATCGCAAAGCTTCCGATCTATATTTGCAGACAGCCTTTCGTTCGGCATAGTACAAATCTTTATAAGCATTCTCTTCACTTCTCAACTTTTTCCAGAATGCAGAAAAGGCTGTTGATACAGCATCTTTCTCTTCCTTGGTTACCGCTTCTTTTTGCTTCTTCACCAGATCTTTATATTCCTTGTATGTATTTAAAAACTTATCCAGTTCCTCTTTACTGGCTTTATGTTCCAGACGATAAGTCTCCAGAGAAGCAGGACGCTCGTATTCGACAACTGTTTGTAGATAAGGCAAGTCGTTCCAGCTTATATATTTATTGTTTGCTTCACAATAATCTGCGTAAGCAGCTGCAAGCTGCCAACTATATTCTTTTGTCTTTTGACTCAATTCCTCGTTGATGGCGGACAAGTTCTTTTCCATCTCTTTCAAGTCCTGTGCTAATACCGCTTGCATACTTCCCCATCCGGAGAGAAACAAACAAAGCATACTCCATAAAACTGTTTTCATAATAAGATGATTTAAATTTTCTCCAAAGTTATTGTTTCTCTACAGAATTCCAAACACAATTACAGATTTGCGATATATTTCCATAATGGAGCAGCATTCAGCGCTTGCATAATTTCGTTCTTATCGAGCAGACTTTTGACTTCTTCCAATGTGAGCAGATGGACGGTGATATCTTCAGTAGCTTCCAGATGCTGATGGTCTATCAGTTCCACGTCTGTGGCAAGAAAACAGTAAGTCAGATTGGTATGAGTGCTCGGATTAGCGGAAATCACCATATACTCTTGCCAGTTTCCTTTTCCGTAGCCCGTTTCTTCCCACAATTCACGCTGGGCGGACACTAACGGCGAAGCATCTTCCTTCTCGCAGACACCGGCACACAGTTCATAACAAGTTCGTTCGATTCCCGGACGGTACTGGCGGACAAAAACGAATTGACCATCTTTGGTTATGGCAATGGTATTTACCCAGTCGGGATACTCAAGGATATAATACTCGGGGATATGATTCCCATTGGGAAGTAACATATCTTCGCAACGCACAGTCAGCCATGGACGGCGAAATAGATATTTGCTACTTACCGTTTTCCAGGCTTTATTCTTCTCTTCCATAAGATTTGTTTTTCTCCCGGCAAAAATACGAATTCCTCCGGATTATCCTACCTTTCGGTTGCTTGTTTTTATTCGTCTGTGTCGATACAAGTGATCTCTATCTCATGTATCTGCTCCAAGTATTTTTTGGTAGAGCTTACCAAAGAACTTCCCATGTAGAATAAAAACATCAGGCTGATAATAACCATCAATGCACCAATCATGGCAAAACGACTGCGCTGTTCAAAAATACTGCTATTCATAACTCTGCCTCCTCTTATTTTTTGTCCACTACAAAGATAACACGCGAGGGCTACAAAAAAGTTACAAGAATGTTTCAAAAAACTTAAATATTGAAATTCTGTTCGTATCTTTGCACCAACTAACTAACAACCTCTTTATTACAATATGGCATTTACGAATAATATTATGATTGTCCGGCATAAACTGCTGGCAGACCTTGTTAGACTCTGGAAAAACGACGAATTAGTGGAAAAGATAGACCGACTTCCGATTGAGTTGAGTCCACGAAAATCGAAACCCCTAGGACGGTGTTGCGTACATAAAGAACGCGCAGTGTGGAGATACAAGACTTTTCCCCTGATGGGACTGGACATGACAGACGAACACGACGAAGTTACCCCACTTTCCGAATATGCACGATTGGCATTGAGTCGTCCCGAACCAGACAAGGAAAATATCATGTGCGTCATCGACGAGGCCTGTTCTTCCTGTGTACAGATCAATTATGAAATAACCAACCTTTGTCGCGGATGCGTGGCACGTAGTTGTTACATGAACTGCCCTAAAGATGCGATACGTTTCAAGAAAAACGGTCAGGCAATGATTGACCATGACACATGTGTCAGTTGCGGTATTTGTCACAAGAGTTGTCCTTATCACGCTATTGTATACATTCCCGTACCTTGTGAAGAGTCTTGTCCGGTAAAAGCTATCAGCAAAGATGAACACGGCATAGAGCACATTGATGAAAGCAAGTGTATCTACTGTGGAAAATGCATGAATGCTTGTCCGTTCGGGGCTATCTTCGAAATCTCGCAAACATTCGATGTATTGCAGCGCATCCGTAAAGGGGAAAAGATGGTCGCCATCATCGCCCCGTCTATTTTGGGACAGTTTAAAACTTCTATCGGACAAGTGTACGGTGCTTTCAAGGAAATTGGATTTACCGATGTGATCGAAGTGGCCGAAGGTGCCATGTCAACCACTAGCAATGAAGCCCACGAATTGTTGGAGAAGCTGGAAGAGGGACAGAAGTTTATGACTACTTCCTGTTGTCCTTCTTATATCGAATTGGTAGAGAAACATATTCCGGATATGAAACCTTATGTTTCTACCACCGGATCACCAATGTACTACGCTGCACGGATTGCCAAAGAGAAGCATCCGGATGCTAAGATTGTATTTGTCGGTCCTTGTGTGGCAAAACGAAAAGAAGTACGCCGCGATGAAGCCGTGGATTATATCCTGACGTTCGAAGAAATCGGTTCGATTCTCGACGGGTTGGGTATTCAGCTGGAACAAATGCAGGAGTTCTCCGTATTGCATACTTCCGTTCGCGAAGCACACGGATTTGCACAGGCAGGTGGTGTGATGGGAGCTGTCAAAGCTTATTTGAAAGAAGAAGCGGAGAAAATTAATGCGATACAAGTGTCGGACATCAATAAAAAGAATATCGCTCTGCTGCGTGCCTGCGCCAAAACAGGAAAGGCTGCCGGACAATTTATTGAAGTGATGGCATGCGAAGGAGGATGTATCACCGGACCGAGTACGCATAACGACATTGTTTCGGGACGTCGCCAACTGGCACAAGAGCTGCTCAAACGGAAAGAGAGCTATGAAACAATGGATCGATAAACTACGACAGGAAAGAACACTGACACCGGAAGAGTTCCGGCAACTGTTGACCGGATGTGACGCAGAAATTCTGCGTTACATCAATAAACAGGCGCAGGAAGTCGCACTCCTCCACTTCGGAAATAAGATTTATATCCGCGGACTGATTGAAATCAGTAACTGCTGCCGGAACAACTGTTATTACTGTGGTATCCGAAAAGGGAATCCGAATATCGAACGTTACCGGTTAAGCCGAGAGAGTATACTGAACTGTTGCAAACAGGGCTATGAACTGGGATTCCGCACCTTTGTATTACAAGGAGGAGAAGATTCTGCACTAACAAACGATCAGATAGAAATGACTGTTGCCCGTATCAGACAGGAGTATCCGGATTGTGCTATTACGCTGTCACTCGGTGAAAAATCACGTGAGGCATACGAACGTTTCTTCCGTGCCGGAGCCAACCGTTATCTGTTACGTCACGAAACTTATAATGAGTTGCATTACCGGCAACTGCATCCAGCGGAAATGTCCGGCAAACGACGCCTGCAATGTTTAGCGGATTTGAAAGAGATCGGTTATCAGACAGGAACCGGAATTATGGTCGGCAGTCCGGGACAAACAGTAGAGCATATCATTGAGGATCTATTGTTTATAGAAAAGCTACGCCCGGAAATGATTGGCATCGGGCCTTTCCTGCCCCATCATGATACACCTTTTGCCGAATATCCCAGCGGAACGGCGGAACAGACGATTCTTCTATTATCCATTTTCCGCCTGATGCATCCGTCCGCATTGATTCCGGCAACAACAGCTCTTGCCACTCTCATTCCTGATGGCAGGGAACGGGGTATTTTAGCAGGTGCGAATGTGGTTATGCCTAACTTGTCTCCTCGAGAGGAACGGAGAAAATATGAATTATATAATGACAAAGCTTCACTCGGAGCGGAATCTGCCGAAGGGCTGGCTGCCTTACAAAAGCAATTGAAGACCATCGGATACGAGATTTCTACCGAAAGAGGCGACTTTAAGTACACTACAGAGAATATATGATATACCAAAAAGAGTCATCAAAAGCAGAAGAGTTTATCCATCATGAGGAGATTCTGGATACGCTGGAATATGCGCAGAACAATAAGGATAACCGTGTCCTGATTGAACAACTGATTGAAAAAGCGGCTTTGTGCAAGGGACTGACGCACCGGGAAGCGGCTATTCTGCTGGAATGTAACCAACCTGACCTGATAGAACGTATCTTTCATCTCGCCAAAGAAATCAAACAGAAGTTTTATGGCAACCGTATCGTCATGTTCGCACCGCTTTATTTGTCGAACTATTGCGTAAATGGTTGCGTATATTGTCCGTATCATGCTAAAAACAAGACGATTGCACGTAAGAAACTGACGCAGGAGGAAATTCGCAGGGAAGTGATTGCTTTGCAGGACATGGGACATAAGCGGCTGGCTCTTGAAGCCGGTGAGCATCCGTCACTGAACCCAATAGAATACATCCTTGAATCTATTCAGACAATTTATAGCATTAGGCATAAAAACGGAGCGATCCGCCGGGTAAACGTAAATATCGCAGCTACTACAGTAGAAAATTATCGTCGATTAAAAGAAGCGGGTATCGGTACGTATATCTTATTCCAGGAGACTTATCACAAGGACAACTACGAAGCACTTCATCCCACCGGTCCGAAAAGCAATTATGCCTATCACACCGAAGCGATGGACCGTGCCATGGAAGGGGGAATCGATGATGTAGGTATTGGTGTGCTTTTCGGTTTGAATACTTATCGGTATGATTTTATCGGATTGTTAATGCATGCCGAACATCTGGAAGCCAAATTCGGTGTAGGTCCCCATACAATCAGTGTGCCGCGTATCTGTTCGGCGGATGACATTAATGCCGGAGATTTTCCGAATTCAATTTCCGATGAGATATTCAGTAAGATTGTAGCTGTTATCCGAATTGCCGTTCCTTATACTGGAATGATTATTTCCACACGTGAATCACAAGAATCACGCAAGAAGGTACTCGAATTGGGTATCTCACAAATCAGCGGCGGCTCACGTACCAGTGTAGGCGGATATGCTGAAACGGAATTACCCGATCATAATTCCGCGCAATTTGACGTAAGCGATACCCGGACATTAGACGAAGTGGTCAACTGGTTGCTCGAACTCGGATATATCCCCAGCTTCTGTACTGCCTGTTACCAGGAAGGACGGACAGGCGACCGTTTCATGTCATTAGTGAAATCCGGTCAGATAGCCAACTGTTGCGGCCCCAATGCCCTGATGACTCTGAAAGAGTATCTGGAAGATTATGCTTCCGAAGATACCCGTCAGAAAGGATTGAAATTGATTCTAAAAGAAACAGACCGAATCCCCAACCCCAAAATCAGGGAAATAGCTATCCGAAACCTCAAAGCCATAGCCGCAGGGCAAAGAGATTTTAGATTTTAAATCATACGCCAATGTGCTAATATGTCGATGTGCCAATTGGCTGTACATGAATTAACAGATTGATAAATTAGTAATTATGAGCTTAACAGATACTCCAAATGCAAGCAGACTTCATATAGCCCTTTTCGGTAGACGGAACAGTGGTAAATCTTCTCTTATCAATGCATTGACAGGACAGGATACCGCCCTCGTTTCAGATACTCCGGGAACGACTACCGACCTTGTATCCAAAGCTATGGAAATTCAAGGTATTGGTCCGTGTTTGTTTATAGATACTCCGGGGTTCGATGATGAGGGAGAACTTGGAGAGCTGCGTATCAGCCGGACTTTAAAGGCTATTGAGAAAACAGATATTGCATTGCTGCTATGTGGAGATACTACCTTTTCTCATGAAAAAGAGATGCTGACACTATTGAAAGAGAAGAATATCCCTGTCATTCCGGTATTGAATAAAATAGATATACGAGAGAACAGTGATAGCTTAGCCACATACATTGAGGAAGAATATAAAATACGCCCATTACTTATCAGCGCCAAAGAAAAGACAGGAATTGAACAGATCCGGCAAGCCATTCTCGAAAAGCTGCCCTCGGACTTCGGTCAACAGAGTATCACCGGGGAACTTGTGACAGAAAACGACCTTGTACTTCTGGTTATGCCGCAGGATATTCAAGCTCCAAAAGGCAGACTGATTTTACCACAAGTGCAGACTATCCGTGAATTGTTGGACAAGAAATGTCTCGTAGTGACTTGTACTACTGACAAGTTTCCGGCAACCCTGCAAGCTCTTGCCCGTCTTCCAAAATTAATCATCACCGATTCACAGGTCTTCAAAACGATTTATGAACAGAAGCCAGAGGAAAGTGAACTAACCTCTTTCTCTGTGCTTTTCGCAGGATATAAGGGGGATATTCACTATTATGTAGAAAGTGCAACTGCGATTGAAAGGCTGACGGAATCGTCACGTGTACTAATAGCGGAAGCTTGTACACACGCTCCCCTTTCAGAAGATATAGGAAGAGTGAAACTCCCCCGTTTGTTACGGAAACGAATTGGAGAGAATCTGCAAATTGATATGGTAGCCGGAACTGACTTTCCACAGGATCTGACTCCTTACTCTTTGGTAATCCATTGCGGAGCATGTATGTTCAATCGTAAATACGTACTTAGCCGCATCGAACGTGCTCGGGAGCAACACATTCCTATGACGAATTATGGAGTAGCGATTGCTTTCCTCAATGGAATACTAGATCAAATAAAATATTAAAATGAGACTATAATCTTCTAGTGTCATATCGTAGACCAATGATTAAGATACTCAGGATCTTGTCATTTATTTCTTTAGAAATAAGTAAACTATTACAAAATCCGAGAAGATATTCTCTGCTCAAAATTATTCAATCAGGATTAAGGTGTCGAAAGCGACCTACCCATCTTTATCATTGAAAACTATTCAACGTCCATGTAGTGCAATTGAGAAGACCACCTTCCAAAGCTACCTCATTGTAGTCAATTGTTTCAACTATTTTATCAGGAAAGATTTCTTTGATTTTCACAACAGCTTCGGCATCCTTATTTCCGGGAACACCGAACACGGGAACTACAATCAGATTCTCAACTTCAAGGTAATTGACATATATCCCAATTGCATGTTCGGGATGTGCTTTATCTTTGTAGCCATAAAAAAATGGCACATCAATATATTGTAGGTGATAAGTGCTGATTACTTTATCCATCTTCTCGCGCCAATACTTGAATTCTTCAGCACGGTCATTACCGAGAATTGTATCGCAGTTGACGAAGCGAACCATACCATCTGCATGACCTGTGAAATCGTCTTTCTGCGCTGGAATAATTATTATCTCGGCTTCAAGTAGGCGGCTAAGTTCGGCTTTCAAATCTTCCTCTTTTCTACCAGGATTTTCACTAAACACACGATCAGAGATGATAGCACGGTTGCCACAAATAAGGACATTTCCACCATCAAGATTGATGTCTGAGAAAGTCGGTTTAATACCATTTGCTTTACATACTTCACATACATTAGAACGTGATGCCTCGTATTTTTCATTGTTCTTCAAATATGAAGGGTCATATTTGAACTGAATAAGTTTGCCACTTGCCGTCTGTACCGGCATATAATCACGACACCATATATCGCGTGTTGCTTTGAGTAAAGCATACCCGACATTATGCTTATCCAAAATATCCGTCAGCCTTTTATACGTTTCAGGATATTTTTCCTGAAACAATGCAGATAAGTAGACAATCTGTCGTTTACCGTTCGTGATAGGTTGTTCCACCAACAATTGGGTCATTGATTGCGCAGGTTTATTTATATTTTCAATGTGCTGTTCATTCCATTTCGCACGAAATGAGGGAACGTCATACGTCAACATCCGTTTACACAGTTCCACAGTCGGTTCAATGTTATTTTTCAAACATATATCTTGAAATATAACCTCTTTCGATCTGCCACTGACGGAGAAATTCCTGATATAGCCGATTGACAATCCTTTCCCACTTAAATAGAGGTTTCTGCTGATTTTTTGAAGGATTGCCTGCTGACCTTTTACAGATGTATTTTTAGCAACAAGCTCGGTCATCAACGTTGACAGACTTTTCTTCTTACACCTTTGATAACCTGCATACACTAAACCGCCAATGGCAATAAGGCTAGCTGTAATGCTAAGAATTGATTCCACACTCATAGTTTTATAGTGAACGCATTGAGACTCCACCGTCCTATATGGCAGTTTTCCCTAAGAAATTGTCTCTTATTCACGAATATATAATTACTATTTAATCCACTTAAATTTTGTAGTATCTTCAAAATCGTACCTATACTGTTCCAGCCTTTTAGGCAATTCTACCTTTTTGAGATTTATACATCCTTGAAAGGCATTTGCCCCAATTTTCCTTAAAGACAAAGGAAAATTTATATTACTTAATGAGGTACATCCTCTAAAACTTCGTTTCCCAATTTCCTCTACTAAATACGGTAAATCAATTGATACAAGTGATGTGCATGATTCAAACGCTTCTTCTCCAATAAACTTTACTGAATCTAATAACTTCACCTCGGTCAAGGACGAACATCCATAAAATGTTTTTTCAGGAACTATGACACTCCCATATATAACTTTCTTTAGACCGCTACAATTATAAAAAGTACATCGCCCAATCATCTTTACGGAATCAGGTATGTTGATAATTTCAAGTTTGGAACAATTTTCAAAAGCAAATTCTCCAATCTCTCGAACTGTCGATGGTATTTTTATTTCAGTAACTTTTCTACACCCTTGAAATGCAGCATATCCAATGCTAACAACGTCATATTTATTATCCTTATAAGTAACGACAGGAGGAATATTCACCACAAGAGGCAGACTTGAATTTCGGTCTCCAGGTTCGAGATTTAAAAATTCTCGAAGCCCAGACACTTCAACCGTACCATGTTCTTTTGTGAAATTATATGTAATTTCATCAATTACAAAATCGTATGCTTCCACTTTAAAAATAGGCAGGATGAGCAATAAAGCGATTATACTTATAATTTTATTCATGTACTTAGATTTTTATAATGGTTCGTTATAAAATTATATACTGATTTTTCTACTCTGTAAGTAGCCATGAAAAACAATTTCTAATATCTCTGCTTATTTCTTCACAACAGCAATCAGTTCTTCTGCCGAAACAAGATTTTGTTCTCCTGTCTCCATATTCTTCAACATGGCTTTGCCTTCGTTCATTTCATTCTCACCGACAATAGCTACAAACGGAATATTCTTTGTATTGGCATAGCTCATCTGTTTCTTCATCTTGGCTGCATCCGGGAAAATCTCGGCACGGATACCGGCAGCACGCACTTTCGACAGAATTCCCATAGAGAATGCAGCTTCCTTTTCGCCGAAGTTGATGAATAGAAGTTCTGTTCCATTTACAGCTTCTTTCGGATAAAGTTCAAGTTGGTTCAATACATCGAAGATACGGTCTGCACCAAAAGAGATACCCACTCCCGACACTCCTGCCATACCAAATACTCCGGTCAGATTATCATAGCGACCACCACCTGTGATACTACCAATCTGCACATCCAACGCTTTCACTTCAAAGATAGCACCTGTATAGTAATTCAGTCCGCGAGCCAATGTCAGGTCAAGCTCGATTTCATTCTTCAAGCCCATTGTTTCCAATGTATTCAGGATAAATTCGCTTTCTTCCACTCCTTTCAATCCTACTTCACTGGCCGATAATACATTTTTCAATGTTGCCAACTTTTCCGCATTCGTACCGCTAAGGAGAATAATCGGCTGCAACTTGGCAATAGCCTCATCACTGATTCCCTTCTCTTTCAGTTCGGCATTTACATTATCCAAACCTATTTTATCCAGTTTATCAATCGCTACAGTAATATCGACGATTTTATCCGATTCACCTATAATTTCAGCGATACCGGAAAGAATCTTACGGTTGTTTATCTTAATACATACACGAATATTAAAACGACTGAAAACAGTATCGACAATCTGCATCAATTCCACTTCGTTCAGTAATGAATCGCTTCCTACAACGTCAGCATCACATTGATAAAATTCGCGATAACGTCCTTTTTGCGGACGGTCAGCACGCCATACCGGTTGAATCTGATAGCGCTTGAACGGGAAAGTGATCTCATCACGATGCATCACGACGTAGCGAGCAAAAGGTACTGTCAAGTCATAACGCAAACCTTTCTCACAAAATTTGCTTGCCAGTTTGACAGCATTACGGCTTAACAATTCTTCGTCAGTAATCCCGGAAAAGTAATCTCCTGAATTTTGAATCTTAAAGAGTAGTTTATCCCCTTCATCGCCGTACTTTCCCATCAGTGTAGAAAGCATCTCCATAGACGGAGTCTCTATCTGTTGGAAACCATACAAATGATATACGTCACGAATCGTATTGAATATATAATTACGCTTCGCCATTTCTACCGGCGAAAAGTCACGAGTTCCTTTAGGAATACTTGGTTTTGCTGCCATAATATTACTGTTTATAATTTTAATGGCGCAAATTTACTGCAAATTTCCGAGCAATGCTTACATATATTTGAAAAAATCACCCGTATTGTGTCCATCCCCTATTAATATCGTAAAGAAACACTCAAACAAGTCCTCCAAACTATATAAAAAATCCTCCATAGTCTTTGGAAAGACTGCGGAGGATCCCTTTTTATTCTATAGAAGGAAGCTGGCAAAACTGCCTTTTCCCTTTTTCATTTCTTAGTCTCTTCTACCCATGAAGATCATGATGTAGTAAACCAATGTTGCTAATGAACCTAATGCAGCAACTACATACGTATAAGCAGCTGAACGAAGAGCGTCTTCTGCCTGCGCATGATTGTACGAATTAGTAATGCCGGATGAACTCAACCATACCAATGCACGTTTACTTGCATTGATTTCCACCGGCAGCGTGATAAAGCTGAACAATGTAGTCATAGCGAACAAGATAATACCTGCCAGCAATAACTGCGGAAAAGAGTTTATCAGCAAGATACCACCCAACAATACCCACGTCATAATGGAAGAAGCAAAGTTCACAACCGGAACCAGCGCACTACGCATCTTCAACGGAGCGTACATACGTGCATGCTGCACAGCGTGTCCACATTCATGGGCCGCTACGGCAGCCGCCATAATGCTGTTACTTTCATACACCCCTTCACTCAAATTCACAGTTTTGTTAGTAGGATTGTAGTGGTCGGTCAACCGTCCCGGCGTATGTGTAACCTGCACATCATAAATTCCATTGTCATGCAACATCTTCAAAGCAACATCGCGTCCTGTCATTCCGTTTCCTGTAGGAATCTTAGAGTACTTCTTGAATTTGTTTTGCAAATTCATCTGTACCAACCAACTGACAACAGCGATTCCTATAAATAATACCCAATAAGACATCATATACTTTTCAATTTTAATTATTACTCTATATATCTATAAACAAATTGTTTGCCAAAAATAAGGGGAAACGTTCAATGTCAGAATAGTTTCCCCTTGCTTTTATGAAGAATTAGCTAAAAATTAGTCAATTGTCAGTTCTACTACATAGTCAATATCTTTCGGAACCTCGGCGAATTCGAGCAAAACACCAGCTTTCGTCTTTGTGAAACGAACCGGAGACTGATCTTTAAACAAGACTGCTTTCTTAACCTTCTTGCCTGTCAATGGCAGGAACAAAGCTGCATCTTTCAGGTCGAGGATATGTACATAGAGTTTATTTCCTTTTTGTGTGGTCACTCCCCAATCATGCGGAGCAACTATGCCGCTTCGTGTTCCATAGATCGTTTCGCCATATTGTTTCATCCACTCTCCCATCTCTGCCAAGCGTTGCACAGCTACCGCAGGAAGTTCCCCATCAGGTTGAGGGCCGATATTCATCAAAAGATTGGCATTCTTACCGGCTGCCTTCACCAGATAGTGAATCAATGTCTTTGTAGATTTATAATTCTGGTCGGTAATCTTATATCCCCACATACCATTCATTGTTTCGCAAGTTTCCAACGGCAGGCGACTCACCTCCTGTCCAGAAAGTCCCGAAGCATTCTCACCCGGCAGATCGCGTTCGAAAATCTGAATATCTTCTCCATCAAAAGGCGTCTGATGATGATTGTTACCCACCAGGCAGCCCGGTTGGAGTTTATGAATCAAAGCATACTGCTCCGGTAATTCCCAGTTAAAAGATTTAGGTTGATCCCACCATCCGTCAAACCAGATGGCACCTATCGGACCATAATTCGTCAGTAACTCCGTCAACTGGTTATTCATGAATTGATAATAGCTTTTCCAATCCCCTTTCGAGTTCGAACGTCCCGTCCCCTGTCCTGTACGTCCCCAGGGATAGTCCTCACGCGCCCAGTCAAGATGAGAATAATAAAAATGAAGCTTGATTCCCTGCTTGGCACAGGCAGCTGCCAGTTCTTTCACAATATCTCTTTTAAAAGGGGTGGCTTTGACTACGTTATAATCCGAATACTTAGTATCGAACATAGAAAAACCTTCGTGATGACGGCTAGTAAAACAGATATATTTGGCTCCCGAAGCTTTAATAGCCTCCACCCATTTATCGGCATTAAACTTGGAAGGATAAAATCCACCTGCCAGTTTGGCATACTCTTTATAATTCAGATTATTGTTTGTCATAGTCCACTCACCGGTAGCGAGCATGGCATATAGCCCCCAATGAAGAAAAATACCAAACTTATTGTCCTGAAATTCCTGCCGTGCTTTCAGATTCTCTTCGGCAGGCTGATAAGGAGACTGTGCAAATGCTCCCAAGTTCATGACGAACAACAAAAGGAAAGTAATAAAACGTGTTTTCATAAGGCGTACATTATTTTTCTGTGTGTTTAGAATAGACTACAAAGGCTTGAATAAAAAAGGCGGAGTTTTTCTTCAATCTCCGCCTTTCCTCCATATAATAAATCAATGGTTATTCTTCTGTATAACGTTCGATCGTCTGTGCTCTGTCCGGTCCTACAGAAACAATCTTGATTTCTACGCCAAGTTGTTCTTCCAGGAAAGTCAGATAAGCGTTGAACTCTTCCGGGAATTCATCTTCGCTCTGCATCTTGGTCATATCTGTCTGCCAGCCCGGAAGCTCTGCATAAACAGGTTCTACCCCTTCTGTGATGTCATACGGGAAATAATCGATTTCTTCACCATTCACTTTGTAGGCAACACAAGCTTTGATTGTTTCGAAAGTATCGAGTACATCGCTCTTCATCATAATCAATTTGGTAACCCCGTTTATCATAACGGAATACTTCAGCGCTACCAGGTCGATCCATCCACAACGACGTTTACGTCCGGTAACAGAACCGAATTCATGTCCCAAAGTACACATCTTGTCACCTGTTTCATCAAACAGTTCTGATGGGAACGGGCCTGCTCCTACACGAGTACAGTATGCTTTGAAGATACCATATACTTCACCGATACGGTTAGGCGCCACTCCCAGTCCGGTGCAGGCTCCCGCACATACGGTATTGGAAGAAGTCACGAACGGATATGAACCGAAATCAATATCAAGCATAGTACCCTGCGCTCCTTCACAAAGAACGCTCTTACCATCTTTCAACAGATTATTCACTTCATGTTCGCTATCTACAAAATGGAATTGTTTCAGGTATTCGATACCTTCCAACCATGCTTTTTCCAGTTCAGTAAGATCGTATTCATAATTCAGGCTCTTCAGAATTTGTTCGTGACGAGCTTTTGCGGCAGCATACTTCTGGTCGAAATTATGAAGAATATCACCTACACGAACACCGTTACGGCTCACTTTATCCGTATAAGTAGGGCCGATACCCTTGCCGGTAGTTCCTACTTTGGCGTCTCCTTTGGCTGCTTCATAGGCAGCATCCAGAATGCGGTGTGTCGGAAGAATCAGATGAGCTTTCTTTGAAATGTGCAAACGTTCTTTCAGCGGATGACCTGATGCTTCAAGCGCTTCTGCCTCTGCCTTAAACAATGCCGGATCAAGTACCACACCGTTACCGATGATGTTTACCTTGTTTCCTTGAAAAATACCGGAAGGAATAGAGCGGAGCACATATTTCTGTCCTTCGAACTCAAGCGTGTGACCGGCATTCGGGCCGCCCTGAAAACGAGCAACCACATCATACTTAGGTGTTAAAACGTCGACTACTTTTCCTTTACCTTCGTCGCCCCATTGTAATCCTAATAGAACATCTACTTTCATTTTTCTTTTTTATTGTTGTTATTTACTTTTTTCCGTTTGTTAGCTCTGTCGCACTTACCACATACTCCATATATATATAAGGAGTAATGCGAAAGCTGGAAGCGGCTCAATTTCGTATTTTCAATGGCATGCTGTAATTCCTCGTTCTGAAACTCGGTCACTCTACCACATTGAGTACATATCTGATGATGATGTGTCTCGCGATTATATGATTTTTCGTATTGGGAAGAAGTGCCAAACTGATGCTTAATGACCAGTCGTGCATTGATAAGGAGGATAATGGTGTTGTAGAGAGTTGCACGGCTCACCCGGAAATTCTCCTGGTCCATCATCCGTGAATAAAGCATGTCAATATCGAAATGACCGTCGATAGAATAAATAGTATCGAGTATGGCGTAGCGTTCAGGAGTCTTACGATGCCCGTTCGCCGTGAGATATTCCGTGAATATCTGCCTTACTGTATCTTTCACGTTTTGAGTTTCCATCATCAGCCAAAATTAGCGCGAACAAAGTTAAGCCTTTTTTGCGGAAAGCAAAAGAAATTCCTAGAAATAAGTAATGGGTTAATTATTCTTCAGTCTCTTCTTTCACCATGTTGTAGAGCATCTGCTCCCCTTCCAAGGTAGAATCAGCCATTCCCTCCACCAGACGGCATACTTGAAAGGCATGTTCTTCACTATGCTGCATATATTTGCGGATAACCAATAAAGCAGCGTTACGAACATGATAACTGTCGGAATGTACAGCACAGATTGCCTGATCGAGTAATTCGCCGGAGGCGCGTTCGGTCATATCCCCTTTCTTCATCAGAAGACGGGCAGCAGTCAGAAAACCGCAAGTCTGTATATACTCTTGCTCATCTGCAATCCAGTGAAAAGACTTGGCCGGAGCATACGGCAAATGCTGGAAGAGATTCATGCAAGTCAGCTCGGCTATTTCGATATTCCGGATATTTTCTACCCAAATGTCGGCTATCTCAGGATAAAACGTTTCAATCGGCTGAAGCATCCCCGCCAGAATTTTACATTCGCGAATGTCCTCTTTCCACAGAGCCTGTGCCAGGTCATGATTCTTCTCATAATTTTCGGCAATCATCTTGATACGAGGCAGTTCCACTCCGAAATTGAGTTTATAAACCAGCCCTTTCTCACGCATACTTTGGGACACAGCCCCGTTCATAGAGAGACGGAGCTGTGTCTTGATATCTTTTAATTGTTCTTTTATATCCATTTCAAATCAGTTGTTTATTGAAGGCAGCGGAGAATAATCAGTGCTGTAACGCAGCATTTGTTCTACATAACCTTCATCATAGGAAACTGTGACATCTGTAACAGTTCCGTTTTCATCTGTCACCAGTTCGTATTTCGGATTCACAAAGCCTTTGTAAGGAGCTAGATTCAGCTTCTTATAGCGTTCCAGAACTTCTGCATGCAGAGCCGGATCCACTTTTACCGCATAGTTTTCTACCAATGTACGAGCACCTTCAAAATCGCCAGTCGACTTGATGCGCTGAATTTCAGCTAATAATTCGCCGAAAAGCTGACGTACCTTCTGATAGTCATTGATAACCACATAAGTCTTTCCGTCTTTCTTCACCAGTTCCACCGCTTTATCGGCAGCTCCTTTTTCAAATACCCAACGGGCTATCAGCTGGCGATTGCGCATGTGAGCTTCTTCAACACTATTTCCCGGTTCGATACGTACCAGTTGTGTCATCAACCCGTTCATCAGATAAGTATAGTATTGAGCCTTATAAGCATCGGGAGAAGAGAGCAATCCCAGTTCCACCAGCTTCGGATCGGCTACATAATACAATCCGAATAAATCAGCACGTGCCTCTTCGATGGTAGAGCCATAAGCCTTCAATGCATCCGGATCTACGCCCGGAAGCAACTTACCGGAACCGTGTCCCAAACATTCGTGCAAGTCCGTATGCAGCTCGTCCGTTAAGTCAGAATAGGCATCAATCAGTTGTATTTCAGCATCGCTATAAACAAATTCTTCGTTGAATCCGTTTCCGTGAGCAGCTTTATTATAAGCGTCTGTTATATTTCCGATTGTTACTGACTTAGAGCCGTGATGAGCACGAATCCAGTTAGCATTCGGCAGATTGATACCGATAGCTGTTGCCGGATAAAGATCACCTGCAAGGATAGCAGCAGTAATCACTTTAGCCGATACCCCTTTCACCTTTTCTTTCTTGAAAGATTTATCAACCGGAGAATGATCTTCAAACCATTGCGCGTTACTGCTGATAATCTCCGTACGATGTGTCGATTCCAGATCTTTGAAGTTCACCAAAGATTCCCAACTCGCTTTCATCCCCAGCGGGTCGCCGTAACTTTCAGTAAATCCATTCACAAAATCTATTCGTGAATCCAAGTCTTTCACCCAAAGAATAGCATATTCATCGAAATCTTTCAGATTGCCTGTTTCATAGAATTGAATCAGCTTGGTGATAACGGCCTTTTGCGCCTCACTCTCTGCCACACCTTCCGCTTTCTTCAGCCAATAAACAATCTTCTCAATAGCCTGTGTATAGAGTCCGCCTACTTTCCAAACCTTCTCTGTCAACTTTCCGTTTTCTTTTACCAAGCGACTGTTCAGTCCGTAAGAAACCGGTGTTTCGTCTTTCGGGTCTTTCATATCACTATAAAAACGTTCTGCCTCTTTCTGCGTCACTCCATCGTAATAGTTACAAGCAGAGGTCAATACAAGATCTTCGCCATCCGCCTGGTTTACCCGCTTCGGCATAACTGCCGGATCGAAAATCACCGGGAACAGCTCGGCACAGAGTTGATCGGCAGTCTGCCCTTTCTCCAGCGGAAGCAACTTGGCATCCAGACCGAGCACGGCCTGTTTCAAGAATTCCTGTGAGAAGTTCGGCACAAATTTCTCCGTACCATAGTGATGATGAATACCATTGGAGAACCATACCCTTTTCAAGTACACCTCCATGTTTTTAAAATCAGGCGTCGTTTTATCCCCCTGATAGTTTGTATATACTGCTTCGAGCATCCTACGGATTCTCAAATTATATTTTCCATTCTGGTCAAACAGAATATCCCTTCCTTCCAGAGCAGCCTCTGTCAGGTAATAAATCAGTTCCTTCTGTTTCAGCGTCAGTTCCTCAAATCCGGGAACCTTATAACGCAATATTTGTAAATCAGCAAATTGTTCCACTGTATAATCAAATTTTTCTGCTTCAGCAGTTGTTGTTTTACTTCCTCCGCACGATGTTAAGAGCGTGGCGGCCACTGTCATTAAAATCAGATGTTTTCTCATAATGTTAGTATTGATTAATTAAAATGAGAAAAGGAATTATCTCCAAAATCTTTCATTTAGAGGTAATTCCTTTTGACTAGTTTCGGAACGCGCAATTATTTCTTATTTTCGAGATGTTTTTTGCGATATCCATTAGGAGTCTCACCTACGTTTTTGTAAAATGCAGCGTAAAAAGATTGACGATTTGCAAAGCCAACCATGGCACTAATTTCTTCCACATTTTTGTCGGCATAACGTTTGTCAGTCAATAAATGCAAAGCATCTTTTACTCTGTATTCATTCAACAGGCAAGAATAGTTCATGCCAAAGCGTGAGTTTACTACTGCAGAAAGGTAACGAGTATTCGTTTTCAATTCTTTCGCCAAGTCCTTAGCTGAATAATCAGGATCCTTGTACTTCTTCTGTACAACGATGATATTCAGGATCTTGTCATACAACTCGTCTGCCAATTCCGGTCTAATCAAAGACCTGTATGCAGCCTTTTTTTCTTTCTTTTCCCTCAAATTGTAGGGACGTTTTTTCGGAGTTTCTTCCGTTTTTTTGTTCTCTAAATCACTCATTGAATTAACTGGTTAGGGTTTGTTCATTTGTTAATTATTGCTCATTTGCAACATAACATGTTACAAATGTCTTACTTTTTTTTTAAACACACAATTATTTTGTGCATTTTTTTCTAAATAAACAATCAAAAACCTTGAAAAAGAGGGAATAGGGTTGAATAATAAGAAACTTTAACTTATTTATAATTCATATCAGAAACTGAAATCTACACATAATGAAAATTGCCAAAGAAAAATGTACCTTTGCAGCATGGATAAATCAGCATCAATGAGAGAAACTCTAAAGACATATTTCGGATACGATAGTTTCCGTCCTCTGCAAGAAGAAATCATCCGCCACATCCTAAACAAACAGGATGCATTGGTATTAATGCCTACTGGTGGGGGAAAATCAATCTGCTACCAACTCCCTGCATTGCTTTGCGAAGGTACTGCCGTTGTCGTTTCCCCACTTATCTCATTGATGAAAGATCAGGTAGAAGCATTGCTGGCAAATGGCATCGCAGCCGGGGCACTGAACAGCAGTAATGACGAAACGGAAAACGTCCAACTGCGTCGCGCATGTGTTGAAGGACGACTGAAGCTGCTTTACATTTCACCGGAAAAACTTTTAGCAGAAAAGGATTATTTGTTGCGGGATATGAACATCTCTCTGTTTGCTATTGATGAAGCGCATTGTATTTCACAATGGGGACATGACTTCCGTCCGGAATACACACAAATGGGAGTGCTTCACCAACAATTTCCGCAAATACCGATTGTCGCACTAACTGCTACTGCGGATAAAATCACGCGCGAAGACATTGTACGGCAATTACATCTCAACCATCCCCGTATCTTTATCTCATCTTTCGACCGCCCCAACATTAGCCTGACTGTGAAACGTGGTTTTCAAGCGAAAGAGAAGAACAAGGCTATCTTAGAATTTATTCACCGCCACGGGGGAGAAAGCGGGATTATTTATTGTATGAGCCGAAATAAGACAGAAACCGTCGCACAGATGTTGCAAAAGCAGGGTATTCGCTGCGGTGTCTATCATGCCGGATTATCCACCCAACACCGGGACGAAACACAGAATGATTTTATTAACGACCGCATACAGGTAGTATGTGCCACCATTGCTTTTGGAATGGGGATTGATAAATCAAATGTCCGCTGGGTCATACATTATAACCTGCCTAAAAGTATAGAAAGTTTTTATCAGGAAATAGGACGTGCCGGACGGGATGGACTGCCCAGCAGTACTGTCCTATTTTATTCACTCGGAGATCTTATATTACTCACTAAATTTGCTTCGGAAAGCAATCAGCAGAGCATCAATCTGGAAAAGCTACAACGGATGCAGCAATATGCTGAAGCCGATATTTGCCGGAGAAGAATCCTGTTAAGCTATTTCGGAGAAACAACAACGGAGGATTGCGGTAATTGCGATGTTTGTAAAAATCCTCCTCAACGATTTGACGGTACGGTCATTGTGCAAAAGGCATTAAGCGCCATCGCACGTACAGAACAACAAATCAGCACAGGATTGCTGATTGACATTCTCCGTGGAAACTATTCTGCGGAAGTAACCGGAAAAGGGTATCAGGAACTTAAAACGTTCGGTGCCGGACGCGACATTCCTCCTCGTGACTGGCAAGACTATCTGCTTCAGATGTTGCAACTCGGCTACTTTGAAATAGCCTATAACGAAAACAACCATCTTAAAATTACTGCAAGCGGAAGTGATATTCTCTTCGGGAGAGCTAAGGCAACATTAGCAGTCATCCGGCACGAAGAAGTCGCCACTCAAAAAGGAAAAAAGAAAAAAGTGGTTGTTGCAAAGGTACTTCCTTTCGGCCTGGAAGGTGGAGAAAACGAGGATTTATTCGAAGCCTTACGCGGATTGAGGAAACAACTGGCCGATCAGGAGGCACTACCCGCCTACATCGTCTTGTCAGACAAAGTATTACACCTGCTTAGTATTTCCCGTCCTACCACTATAGAAGAATTCGGAGAAATCAGCGGTATCGGAGAATACAAGAAGAAAAAATACGGAAAAGACTTCGTTAATTTGATTAGGCAGTTTGTAGAATAATCATACGTCACTTGCACTGCTTAAGCTGTTCGTGCAAATCAGCCGGAGGCACTCCCAATGAAATGGCTTTCTCAAAGTCAGCTTTGGCAAGTCCTTTCTTTTTCTGTGCCAGATAGATATTCCCACGCAGCAGATAAGCATCAGCCGAGGCAGCATCCAACCGGATCGCTTCCTCCAAATCAACCA
This sequence comes from Bacteroides sp. MSK.18.37, assembly GCF_019129155.2. Lineage (NCBI taxonomy): Bacteria > Pseudomonadati > Bacteroidota > Bacteroidia > Bacteroidales > Bacteroidaceae > Bacteroides > Bacteroides sp. MSK.18.37. Next base: position 1,251,066 of record NZ_JAHOIB020000001.1, read on the forward strand.
ACGCCAAATCTTCGTGTTTCATCTCACGTTCCACGTCGGCACGGGCAATATAAAGAGTCGCATCGTCAGGAGTAGCCGTAATCATCTTATTCAAAATTTCAAGAGCTTCCCGGAATTTTCCTTCTTTCTGCTCCAAAGTAGCTAATCCCAGCCGTCCGCTATAGCTCTGCGGATCAAGTTCCAATAAACGATTATAATCCATTCTCGCAGCCGGATAATCGCGGCGGAGCACATAAATATAAGCACGCATCAACAAAGCTTCCTTGTTCTGCTTATCCTCATCAAGCACCTGGCAATAATCGGTATAAGCACGGTCTGTTTTTCCCATTTCCATATAAATGGCGGCACGGTCGAGTAAAATAGGAACTGCCAAAGGAGCAAAATTCAGTGCAAAAGAATAAGACTCCAACGCTTTATCAAACTCACCCAAACGGCGCTGGACTAAACCTAAGTTAGAAAAGAGTAATGCATTCTTAGCGTTCTTCGGTTCTAACTTCAAAGCCTGAAGCAAAAGTTCCTCTGCTTTGGGAAGACTGTCTTTCTCAATACATTCAATGGCTCTCTCGGACAATTGCTGATAAGTTTGTGCAAAGGCAACAGCCGGAAAACAAAAAAGTAAAGCTATAATTATTCTTACCATGGTTCAGGTCTTTTTATAATGAATGAATTAATCCAATGGATATGCGTCAAAAGCAAACAGTTCGGTCGACAAATAACGCTCTCCCGTATCAGGTAACAACGCTACTATTTTTTTGTTCTTAAATTCCGGACGCAATGACAGCTGACGGGCAGCATACACGGCTGCTCCCGAAGAAATTCCCGCCAACAGACCTTCCGTCGCCGCTAACTCACGTCCCGCACGAATCGCTTCATCATCGGGCACCCCCATCACTTCATCTACCACAGAAACATCATAAAGTTTGGGAATAAAATTCGCTCCGATACCCTGAATACGATGCGGAGCCGCCTCTCCTCCTGCCAATACAGGAGACGATGCCGGTTCCACAGCGACAATATAAATATCCGGATTATGTTTCTTCAAAGCACGGGCTACACCGCAGACCGTTCCTCCGGTGCCCACTCCGGCCACAAAAACAGCCACTTCACCGTCTGTATCCCGCCAGATCTCTTCACCTGTCGTCCGCTCATGAACAGCCGCATTAGCCGGATTCCCAAATTGTTGTAAGATCACCGAACCGGGAATACTATCACGCAACTCCTGCGCCTTGGCAATAGAAGCTGCCATCCCTCCTAACCCGTCTGTCAATACAATCTGCGCACCCAGCGCTTTCAACAGATTCCGCCGTTCCAGGCTCATTGTTTCGGGCATGGTCAATATCAAGTGATACCCTTTAATAGTGGCTACCATTGCCAACCCGACACCTGTATTTCCACTTGTCGGCTCAATAATCGTTGCACCGGGTTTCAATGCTCCCCGAGCTTCGGCATCTTCAATCATCGAAAGAGCCACCCTGTCTTTTACACTTCCCGCTGGATTAAAAGCCTCCAGTTTGGCAATAATATTTTGTTCCAGACCGTACTTTCCGCTATAACCGGAAAGTTCCATCAAAGGGGTATTCCCCACTAAATCTGTTAGTCTCCTTGCAATCTTTATCATCTTATTACTTTATTTTTGTCACAGACACGACAAAGATATGGAAAAAAAGGTATGTTTTATATCACTTCATGAGAAAGATAAGGAAAAGTATAGTAACTTTGTATCCGTTCAATCTTTTTAAGTTTACAGATATGAAAAAGAGAATCATACAATTTCTCACGACCTATTTTTTATTTGTTCTTTTATTCGTTCTTCAGAAACCAATCTTCATGGTTTACTACCATGACTTATATACCAATGTATCTTTAGGTGACTACTTCCGCGTCATGTGGCACGGATTGCCTCTGGATTTATCTCTTGCAGGCTACCTGACCGCTATCCCCGGCTTACTGCTCATCGCCTCCGCCTGGACCAATTCATCCATACTCCGCCGCATCCGGCAAGGATACTTCGGGGTAATCGCCTTTATCATGGCCTGCATTTTTATCATCGACCTGGGATTATACGGCTTTTGGGGATTCCGTCTGGATGCCACCCCCGTTTTCTATTTCTTCTCTTCCCCCAAAGATGCTATGGCAAGCGTCAGCTTTTGGTTTGTACTATTGGGAATCTTATCTATGCTGATCTATGCAGCAATTTTATACTTTATTTTCTATTGCGTCCTTATCCGGGAGAAAAAGCCCCTGAAAATTCCTTATCGACGTCAGAATGTCTCGCTTGCACTCCTTTTGCTGACAGCGGCACTTTTCATCCCTATCCGGGGCGGATTCAGCGTATCCACCATGAATTTGAGCAAGGTATATTTCAGTCAGGACCAACGCATGAATCATGCAGCCATCAATCCGGCATTCAGCTTCATGTATTCCGCCACCCACCAGAATAATTTCGATAAGCAATATCGCTTCATGGACCCGAAAATAGCCGACGAATTATTTGCAGAGATGGTAGACAAACCTGTCGCAGCAACAGACAGCATCCCCCAATTATTGAATACACAACGTCCGAACATTATTTTTATTATCCTTGAGAGTTTCTCCACACACTTGATGGAAACTTTCGGAGGACAACCTAATGTAGCTGTCAACATGGATAAATTCGCAAAAGAAGGCGTATTATTCAGCAACTTCTACGGCAGCAGTTTCCGCACAGACCGCGGACTGGCATCCATTATCAGCGGATATCCCGGACAGCCAAGCACCAGCATCATGAAATATCCCGAAAAGACGGACAAACTTCCTTCTATCCCCCGCAGCTTGAAAAACGCAGGATATAATCTGGAATATTACTATGGTGGAGATGCCGATTTTACCAATATGCGCTCTTACCTGGTATCTTCCGGCATCGAGATGATTATTTCCGATAAAGATTTTCCTCTGTCCGAACGTACAGGAAAATGGGGAGCACAGGATCACGTCTTATTCCAACGCCTGATGAAAGACCTGAAAGAAGAAAAACAAAAAGAACCGTTCCTGAAACTTGTACAGACATCAAGCAGCCACGAACCATTCGAAGTCCCGTTCCACAGACTGGATGACAAAATCCTCAATTCTTTTGCCTATGCCGATAGTTGCGTGGGAGATTTCGTGAAACAGTATCAAGAGACACCGCTATGGAAAAATACACTGTTTGTACTCGTTCCCGATCATCAGGGTGCATATCCGTATCCAATAGAAAATCCGCTGGACGGTCAAACCATTCCACTGATTTTAATTGGAGGTGCAATAAAACAACCCTTGGTTGTAGATACTTATGCTTCACAAATAGACATCGCCGCTACCCTGCTTGCCCAATTAGGATTGCCGCATGATGAATTTACTTTCAGCAAAAATATCATGAATCCGGCGTCACCTCATTTCGCATACTTTACCCGGCCGAATTATTTCGGAATGATTACCGCCGATAATCAATTGGTATATAACCTCGATGCCAATACTGTGCAACTGGACGAAGGTACTGCCAAAGGAGCCAACCTGGAAAAAGGAAAAGCGTTCCTGCAGAAGCTCTACGACGACCTGGCGAAACGCTAGGAAATGAGTTATATTGAATATTTATAAAGTAATATAGGACAATTTTCTATTCTTTATTGTATATTTGCGACATTAAAAATAGATCAATAAAGCCTGATGATACACACCGGAATTGTCCAATATCTTTCGGAGATAGATACAAATATCTTCTTGTCTTTCAATGGTATACATTCCCCTTTCTGGGATTATTTCATGAGTTCTTTCACGGGTAAATTCATCTGGATTCCCATGTATGCCACTATATTGTATATTTTATTAAAAAACTTCCACTGGAAAGTAGTAATGTGCTACGTGGCTGCCATTGCACTGACTATCACCTTTGCCGACCAGATGTGCAGCAGCATCATTCGTCCGGTAGTAGCACGTCTGCGTCCCGCCAATCCGGAGAACCCGATTGTAGATCTAGTATATATCGTAAATGGTTACCGCGGAGGAAGCTACGGTTTCCCATCGTGCCATGCCGCCAATTCATTAGGTCTTGCCATGTTTGTCATATTCCTGTTCCGTAAACGTTGGCTAAGCATTTTCATCCTGACCTGGGCAATACTCAACTGCTACACACGTATATATCTGGGTGTACATTATCCCGGTGATTTACTCGTAGGAGGTATTATCGGAGGATTCGGCGGTTGGTTGTTCTGCACTATCGCCCACAAAGCAGCCATCTATCTGGAACCTTCCACCCGCACGAAGAGAAAAGAAATAAAACAATGGTCAGTCACTATTTATGTAGGATTACTGACTATACTCGGTATCGTTCTATACTCCACTATTAAAAGTTGGTAGAACACAACATATTTCGAACTAAAAAGTAAAAGCCTGACACCGTTATCCGATGCCAGGCTTTTACTTTTTTATCCGGGTTTATCAAGCTTTCTTGATATAATCAACAATCCACTGTCCTACTTCTTTTGTTCCGTACTTAGCACCGTCAGCCACCTGGATTTCCGGCGTACGTACATTCTCATCCAAAGAAGCATCTACGGCTTTACGAATCAATGCACCCTCTTCTTTAAGGTCGAAATACTCGAACAACATAGCTACAGAAAGAATCTGTGCCAACGGATTAGCAATATTCAATCCCTTAGCCTGCGGCCATGAACCGTGAATAGGTTCAAATACCGGAGTACTTTCACCTGTAGAAGCAGAAGGAAGCAAGCCCATAGAACCACTGATTACAGAACCCTCGTCAGTCAGAATATCACCGAAGGTATTTTCTGTTACCATCACATCGAAGAAAGCAGGTTCCTGAATCATCTTCATTGCAGCATTATCCACAAACATATAATCAGTTGTCACTTCCGGATAGTTCGGAGCCATTTCCTGTGCAATCTGACGCCACAGACGGGAAGAAGCCAACACATTTGCCTTATCTACCACAGTCAGATGTTTTCTGCGCTTCATCGCATATTCGAAAGCCATCTTCAAAATACGTTCGATTTCCGGACGAGTATAATAGTTTGTATCATACGCCTTATCATTATCCTGATACTTTTCACCGAAATACATACCTCCGGTCAGCTCACGGATACAGATAAAATCGGCATTCTCTACCAACTCCGCACGCAACGGAGATTTGTGGATCAGGCATTTGAATGTCTGTACCGGACGGATATTAGCGAAAAGACCCAGTTTCTTACGCATAGCCAGCAAGCCTTGTTCCGGACGTACCTTGGCAGTAGGATCATTGTCAAATTTCGGATCACCTACGGCAGAGAACAAAACAGCATCCGCCTCTTTACAAACCTGATAAGTTGCTTCCGGAAACGGATCGCCTACTTTATCAATCGCATCAGCTCCACAGATTGCATATTCGTAACTTACTTTGTGACCAAACTTCTCGCAAACGGCACTCATCACATCTACACCTTGCACAGAGATCTCCGGTCCGATGCCGTCGCCTGCTAATACAGCAATTTTAAAATCCATAATCGTTTATTCTTCTATTTATATATTCTTATAAAAAACATTCTTCGGGCAAGTTGTTTCTCACTTGCTCTTCTCGTATTCATCTTCGATGAGGTTCAACATCTTCATAGTAGCCTTGATGGCAGCCTCTGTCTGGTCGGCATCAAGTCCGCGGGTACGGAACACCTGCTCATCATAACTCCACGTGATAACTGTCTGCACAAATGCATCTGTACGTCCACCGGGAGGGATGGTTACCGCATAATTGGTCAACATCGGGAATTTACGTCCTAATGTCACCTTATATATTTTACGCAGCGCACGAACAAAAGCATCATACTGACCATCGCCGCCTGAACTCTCTTCGTACTCTTTTCCGTTGATTTCTATCTTCAACGTTGCCATCGGTTTCAACCCATGAGCCAGATTCACAAAATAGCTCTTCAGTTTAACCTTCTCACCCACTGCTCCATGTTTCAACACATCCGAAACAATGTACGGCAAATCTTCCTGTGTAACCAGTTCTTTCTTGTCGCCCAACTCGATGATGCGTTCCGTTACCTTGCGCATAGCATCTTCGTCCAGCTCCAATCCGAGATCTTCGAGGTTCTTACGGATATTTGCTTTACCGCTTGTCTTACCCAATGCATATTCGCGCTTGCGGCCAAAACGTTCGGGAAGCAAATCATTGCAGTAGAGATTATTCTTATTATCCCCGTCGGCATGCACTCCGGCCACTTGCGTAAAGACATTCTCACCTACAATCGGTTTATTGGCAGGTATCACAATTCCCGAATAAGACTCCACTACCCGGCTGACATCATTCAAACGGCTTTCGTCGATATTTGTCACCGCATTGAAATGGTCTTTCAGGATAGCCTGCACACTTGCGAGAGGAGCATTTCCTGCCCGTTCACCCAGCCCATTGATGGTTGTATGCAATCCTTTGACACCGCTTAATACCGCGGCAAGGACATTACTCACAGCCAAATCATAATCATTGTGCGCATGGAAATCGAGATGAGTATTCGGATAACGTTTCTTCATCTTCCGCATATACTCTATCACTTGCAAAGGATTCAAGATACCCAACGTATCAGGCAACATAAAACGCTTGACACTCGTCTCTTTCAATCCATCCATCAACTGAAATACATATTCGGGAGAATCTTTGATACCGTTGCTCCAATCTTCCAGATAAACATTGACGGTTATATCCTGTTCGTCGGCATAATGCACCACACTTATGATATCCGCCAGATGTTCTTCCGGTGTCTTTTTCAGTTGTTGCGTACAATGCTTCAGTGAACCTTTACAAAGAAGATTTATCACACGGCAGCCGGTACGCTGAATCCAATCGACAGAAGTATGCCCGTCGACAAAGCCGAGCACTTCCACTTTATGGAGCAGACTACGACGGGCCGCCCAGTCGCAAATCATCTTCACGGCTTCAAACTCACCGTCCGACACACGCGCCGAAGCAACCTCCACCCGGTCTACCTTTAAATCTTCTAACAGTAAACGGGCGATCATTAGTTTCTCATGAGGCACGAAAGATACTCCGCTGGTTTGTTCACCATCACGGAGCGTTGTGTCCATGATTTCTATTTTCACGCCTTCTTTTCCCATTCTTCTATTTTATCTTTATTGCTCAACAAAAAATCGATATCGTCCAATCCGTTCATCAAACAAAGTTTCTTGTAAGCATTGATTTCGAAATGTTCACTTTTACCTGTCGCCTTGTTGGTGATGGTCTGTTCGGGAAGGTTCACTTCCACTTCCATCTTCGGGTCCGCTTCTATCGAACCAAACAACTCCTGCAGAAACTCCTCGGTAACAACCACCGGCAGCACAAAGTTGTTCAACTCATTATTCTTATGAATATCGGCAAAGAAACTGGATACCACCACGCGGAAACCATATCCTGCAATAGCCCAGGCAGCGTGTTCACGGCTGGAACCCGAACCGAAGTTTTTTCCTGCCACCAATATCTGTCCGCTATAAGTAGGATTGTTCAACACAAAATCCTTGTTCAGGGAACCGTCAGCATTATAACGCCAGTCACGAAAAAGATTATCACCAAAGAATTTTTCTTCACGAGTGGTTGCTTTCAGGAAACGTGCCGGAATAATCTGGTCGGTATCTACGTTTTCTAAAGGAAGAGGTACACAAGTACTTGTTATTATATTAAATTTTGTCTTAGCCATCGTCTTATTTACAATTTAATGATTTACGAATTTGAATTACATCAGCTCTCTCGGATCGGTAATCACACCTGTCACCGCAGCAGCGGCAGCTACCAGCGGACTAGCCAGCAAAGTGCGTGCACCGGGGCCCTGACGTCCTTCGAAATTACGGTTGCTGGTAGATACCGAATACTTTCCGGCAGGAATCTTATCATCGTTCATTGCCAGACAAGCAGAACATCCCGGCTGACGGATAGCAAATCCGGCTTCCGTCAATATCTTGTCGATTCCTTCCTTACGGATCTGTGCGTCTACCATCCATGAACCCGGAACCAGCCATGCAATTACATTCTCCGCTTTCTTACGACCTTTCACGATGGAAGCAAATGCACGGAAATCTTCAATACGACCGTTTGTACAAGCACCAAGGAATACATAATCAATCTTCTTACCCAACAAAGATTCACCCGGTTGGAATCCCATATACTCCATTGATTTCTTGAACGAAACCTGTGCAGCTTCACTCATTCCTTCCATAGTAGGAATATGCTGTGTGATTCCCATACCCATACCCGGATTCGTTCCGTAGGTAATCATCGGTTCAATATCAGCCGCTTCGAAACGGACTTCTTTATCAAACACGGCATCATCATCACTCTTCAATGTCTTCCAATAAGCCAAAGCCTTGTCCCATGCTTCGCCTTGCGGAGCACTTTCACGTCCTTTGATATATTCAAAAGTCACTTCATCCGGAGCAACCATACCACCACGCGCACCCATTTCAATAGAAAGGTTGCAAAGGGTAAGACGTCCCTCCATTGTCAGATTGCGGATAGCCGAACCTGCATATTCCACGAAGTAACCCGTAGCACCACTGGTAGTCATCTTAGACATCATATACAGAGCCACATCCTTTGCAGTCACCCCTTTACCCAGTTCACCGTCTACAGTGATACGCATTGTTTTCGGTCTCGACTGGAGAATACATTGTGAAGCCAGCACCATTTCCACCTCGCTCGTTCCGATACCGAAAGCAATCGCTCCCATTGCACCGTGAGTAGAAGTATGAGAGTCACCGCAAACAATCGTCATTCCCGGCAAGGTCAAACCACGTTCGGGACCTACCACATGAATAATACCATTCTTCGGATGCATCATGCCGTAGTGTGTCAGACCAAAATCCTTCGCATTCTGCGTCAGCGTGTCCACCTGCGTTTTAGAAATCGGATCTTCAATCTCCTTATCCTGATCGTGTGTCGGTGTATTATGGTCGGGCATACAAAATACCTTTTCGGGACGCAATACTCCGATTCCACGTTCACGCAATCCCGCAAAAGCCTGCGGACTAGTCACTTCGTGACAATATAACCGATCAATATAAAGCTGTGTAGGGCCATCTTCCACAGTAGTCACCACGTGGGCATCCCATATCTTATCAAATAATGTATTCATCTGTTTATTTACTATTTTACTAATTACTATTTACTCTTTCAATCAATCTCTGTAATACCAAACCGACTGTCAACCTCTTTTTTACGATTTGAATTTGTTAATACAGTCGATGTAGGCTTCTACCGAAGCAGCAATAATATCTGTATTGGCACCAAAACCATAATAAATCTGGTTATCGTATTCTACCTGCATGTGCACTTTACCTACATCATCACTTCCCTTACTGATAGCCTGAATAGTAAACTCTTTCAGAGTCATGTGGCGTTCTACAATCTTTTTCAATGCTTTGATAGCAGCATCTACCGGACCATTACCACTGGCACAAGCTTCAAACTTCTCACCGGCAATATTCAATCCCAAACTAGCTACCGAACGAACACCGACACCACTCGTCACCTGCAAGTAATCCAGTTTGATACGATGGTTCTGGCTACGGTCTGCACCTGCCAATACTAAAATATCATCATCATTAATATCTTTCTTCTTATCAGCCAACTTCAGGAACTCATCATATACCTTATCCAGTTTTTCCTGATCCAGATTCACTCCCAATATAGAAAGACGATTTTTCAATGCAGCACGTCCGCTGCGGGCAGTCAATACGATAGAGTTATCATCAATACCCACATCATGCGGATCGATAATCTCATACGTCTGTACATTTTTCAATACGCCATCCTGATGGATACCTGAAGAGTGTGCGAAAGCGTTACGTCCAACGATTGCTTTATTGGGTTGTACCGGCATATTCATCAGGCTGGATACCATACGGCTGGTCGGATAAATCTTCTGCGTATTGATATTGGTTTGAATATCTATTTCGTGATGGCTCTTAATAATCATGGCGATTTCTTCGAGAGCAGTATTTCCTGCACGTTCGCCAATACCGTTGATGGTAACTTCCACCTGACGCGCACCGTTCAAAACACCGGCTATCGTATTGGCAGTAGCCATACCCAAGTCATTATGACAGTGAGTAGAAAGTATGGCATTATCAATGCCGTCTACATGGTCAACCAAGTATTTTATCTTGGCGCCATATTCTGAAGGCAAGCAGTAACCTGTTGTATCAGGGATATTCACTACGGTAGCTCCCGCTTTGATGACAGCTTCTACCACACGTGCCAGATATTCGTTATCCGTACGGCCTGCGTCTTCTGCATAAAATTCCACATCGTCTACAAAACGGCGGGCATATTTCACAGCAGCTACTGCACGTTCGATAATCTCTTCACGATTCGAATTGAATTTATATTTAATGTGCGAATCAGAAGTACCGATACCGGTGTGAATACGTTTATGTTTAGCAAATTTCAGTGCATCTACGGCTACATCAATATCTTTTTGAACTGCGCGGGTCAAAGCACAGATAGTAGGCCAAGTCACCGCTTTTGAAATCTCAATTACTGAATTAAAATCCCCCGGGCTCGAAATGGGGAATCCGGCTTCAATCACGTCTACTCCCAACGCTTCCAATGCCTTTGCTACCTGAATCTTTTCTACTGTATTCAACTGGCATCCCGGAACCTGTTCACCATCTCTAAGAGTGGTATCAAAAATAAATAACCTATTGTCCATATTCTTATGTATATTATATAATTATTAGCATTAAAAAAAGCCTTTCACACTTGGAAGTGAGAAAGGCTTTCGTATATTTTCATTTATACACATTTACGCGCAGCACTCACTTCCACTAACCTTTGATAGTAGAATAATAATACCGCATAGTAGAATATGTATAAACATCTGATTCATTTCTTGTCTCTTTTATTAGTTTGACGGTGCAAAGGTATGGATTATTTCTTTACCACCAAATAATACGTTACTTTTTTATCGAAAAAAATATCATTTCATAAGTTAAAGCCGATTATTAGCAAAAATGTATCACGAATAAAGCGATATGTTTATTAAAACAGAAAGAGGGAGTAGAATGTTGAACCATTCTCTCCCTCTCCTTCTTTATTGTTCTAAATCAATAGATTACTTCTTATCGCAACATTCTTTCTTTTCTGCGCAATCAGCTTTTTTGTCGCAAGCAGTAGCACAAGAGTCCTTAGCCTGGCAGCAAGAATCAGTTTCAACAACAGCTTCCACTGTTTCTACAGTTGTCTCTTCACCTTCAGAAGCAGCGTTAGTAGTTTTGTTACCAGTACAAGACATCATTGCAAAAGAAAATGTTACTGCTACAGCAGCCAAAAATAATTTAGTTTTCATACCTTTTAAATTTGCTTTAAACGTTTAATAAAATAATTGTCGGTCGCAAATATAGCACTTTTTTCGCAAAGTACCAAATGACAGAAGCCCCTTGACTCAAAATGAATCAAGGGGCTTCTTAAAAACGGCGGCTACCTACTCTCCCACTGTTACGCAGTACCATCAGCGTGACGAGGCTTAACTTCTCTGTTCGGAATGGGAAGAGGTGGAACCCTCGTGCTATAACCACCTGAAGAAGGTTATGACATGATGAAAAGTAAAATTTCAGTGTCTAGAAAGCTAAACGTATATACCCAACCGGTACATGTCCGAAAGAAAGTGAACGGGCAATTAGTAATGCTCGGCTTTGATGTTACCACCTTTACACCTGCATCCTATCAACGTCATCGTCTTTGACGACCCTAAGAAATCTAATCTTGTGGCTGGCTTCGTACTTAGATGCTTTCAGCACTTATCCAATCCCGACTTAGATACCCAGCAATGCACCTGGCGGCACAACTGGTAAACCAGCGGTCAGTCCAACACGGTCCTCTCGTACTAGTGTCAGAGCCACGCAAATTTCATACGCCCACGATAGATAGAGACCGAACTGTCTCACGACGTTCTGAACCCAGCTCGCGTGCCACTTTAATGGGCGAACAGCCCAACCCTTGGGACCTTCTCCAGCCCCAGGATGTGACGAGCCGACATCGAGGTGCCAAACCCCTCCGTCGATATGAGCTCTTGGGAGGGATCAGCCTGTTATCCCCGGAGTACCTTTTATCCTTTGAGCGATGTCCCTTCCATACGGAAACACCGGATCACTATGCTCTAGTTTCCTACCTGATCGACTTGTCTGTCTCCCAGTCAAGCGCCCTTATGCCATTACACTCTACGGACGGTTACCAATCGTCCTGAGGGCACCTTTAGAAGCCTCCGTTACACTTTTGGAGGCGACCACCCCAGTCAAACTACCCACCAAACAGTGTCCTCGTATCTACGAGTTAGAACTCAAATAATCAAAGGGCCGTATTTCAACAGCGACTCCACAAATACTGGCGTACCTGCTTCAAAGTCTCCGGCCTATCCTACACATCAATTACCCAAATTCAATGTTAAGCTATAGTAAAGGTTCACGGGGTCTTTTCGTCCCATCGCGGGTAATCGGCATCTTCACCGATACTACAATTTCACTGAGCTCACGGTTGAGACAGTGTCCAGATCATTACACCATTCGTGCAGGTCGGAACTTACCCGACAAGGAATTTCGCTACCTTAGGACCGTTATAGTTACGGCCGCCGTTTACTGGGGCTTCAATTCAATGCTTCTCTTGCGATGACATCTCCTCTTAACCTTCCAGCACCGGGCAGGTGTCAGGCTGTATACGTAATCTTTCAATTTGGCACAGCCCTGTGTTTTTGTTAAACAGTTGCCTGGACCTATTCTCTGCGCCCAACTCTCGTTGGGACCCTTTATCCCGAAGTTACAGGGTCAATTTGCCTAGTTCCTTAACCGTGAATCACTCAAGCGCCTTAGTATATTCAACCCGACTACGTGTGTCCGTTTGCGGTACGGGTACCTTAAAGATTAAGTTTAGCGGATTTTCTTGGGAGTATGCTTACACGCACTATTACCTTATTCCGAAGAATTTGGTATACTATCAGGTTCGACTCTTATCCCGGATTTGCCTGGGATAATCAACATCTACACCCTTCAACGGACTATTCCGTCAGTCCGCGGCGCTGTCACTCCTCCGTCTCCACGTCACTCCTTAAGGTAGTACAGGAATATTAACCTGTTCTGCCATCGGCCTCACCGTTCGGCTGAGCCTTAGGACCCGACTAACCCTGATCCGATTAGCGTTGATCAGGAAACCTTAGTCTTTCGGCGAGGGGGTTTCTCACCCCCTTTATCGTTACTTATACCTACATTTGCTTTTCCACACGCTCCAGCAAAGCTCACGCTTCACCTTCGACGCAGAGTGGAATGCTCCCCTACCGATCATTACTGATCCCATAGCTTCGGTAAATTGCTTGATGCCCGATTATTATCCACGCCAAACTCCTCGACTAGTGAGCTGTTACGCACTCTTTAAATGAATGGCTGCTTCCAAGCCAACATCCTAGCTGTCTTAGCAATCTGACTTCGTTAGTTCAACTTAGCAATTATTTCGGGACCTTAGCTGATGGTCCGGATTCTTCTCCTTTAGGACATGGACCTTAGCACCCATGCCCTCACTCCTGGGATCGAACTACTGCGCATTCGGAGTTTATCAAGACTTGATAGGCGGTGAAGCCCTCGCATCTTATCAGTCGCTCTACCTCACAGTAGTAATTCCCAAGGCTGCACCTAAATGCATTTCGGGGAGTACGAGCTATCTCCAAGTTTGATTAGCCTTTCACCCCCACCCTCAGTTCATCCGGAAGCTTTTCAACGCTTATCGGTTCGGTCCTCCAGTTAGTGTTACCTAACCTTCAACCTGACCAAGGGTAGATCACTTGGTTTCGCGTCTACTCCTTCCGACTAATCGCCCTGTTAAGACTCGCTTTCGCTTCGGCTGCGGATCTCAAGATCCTTAACCTTGCCGGAAAAAGTAACTCGTAGGTTCATTATGCAAAAGGCACGCCGTCACTGCTGAAGCAGCTCCGACCGCTTGTAGGCGCACGGTTTCAGGGACTATTTCACTCTTCTATTCGAAGTGCTTTTCACCTTTCCTTCACAGTACTGGTTCGCTATCGGTCTCTCGGGAGTATTTAGCCTTACCGGATGGTCCCGGCAGATTCACGCAAGATTCCTCGTGTCCCGCGCTACTCAGGATACCACTACGCTTCATTTAGCTTCGAATACCGGACTATCACCGTCTATGGTCCCATTTTCCAAAGGGTTCTTCTCACTAAACTTCTTGCGATATCGTGGTCCTACAACCCCAATATTGCCGTAACAACATTGGTTTGGGCTAATCCCCGTTCGCTCGCCACTACTAGGGGAATCATTATTATTTTCTTTTCCTACAGGTACTAAGATGTTTCAGTTCCCTGCGTTAGCCTCTTGCTATGCAAGATGTCATTCCTTCAGAATGACGGGTTGTCCCATTCGGAAATCTTCGGATCAAAGGTTATTTGCACCTTCCCGAAGCTTATCGCAGCTTATCACGTCCTTCATCGCCTCCGAGAGCCAAGGCATCCGCCATGCGCCCTTGCTTACTTTCTTTCAAACGTTTTATTCTCGTACTGGTATTGGTAGTGGAATTGCTTCCTTCTATCAATATTGCATACTCGAACACGTACGGTTTGATATATACTTTTAGCTCTTACTAAAATTTTACTTTTTGTACATCATGTCAAAGATCGTTTCTCTTTTTCAGAGATCGTGGAGAATAACGGATTCGAACCGTTGACCCTCTGCGTGCAAGGCAGATGCTCTAGCCAGCTGAGCTAATCCCCCAAGAGGTTATTCAAGAATTTTGTTTTTTAGCTTTTAGCTTTCCCTGTTCCTCATTCTTGAGCTTGGTAGTCCCAGGCAGAGTTGAACTGCCGACCTCTACATTATCAGTGTAGCGCTCTAACCAACTGAGCTATAGGACTAGTTCAACCTTGTCTACCTTTCGTCTAGACTCGGCTTCTTTTTTCTCTTGTTTATCTCTATCTATACTTCTATAGATGGTTGATCTATATGTTATAAATAAACAAGTACCAGTAGTACAAAAAACAGAACCTTTAAAGTCTTTTAGTGGCTGCCACGTTTTGTGACAGTTACGGCATCGCTCCAGAAAGGAGGTGTTCCAGCCGCACCTTCCGGTACGGCTACCTTGTTACGACTTAGCCCCAATTACCAGTTTTACCCTAGGACGCTCCTTGCGGTTACGTACTTCAGGTACCCCCGGCTTTCATGGCTTGACGGGCGGTGTGTACAAGGCCCGGGAACGTATTCACCGCGCCATGGCTGATGCGCGATTACTAGCGAATCCAGCTTCACGAAGTCGGGTTGCAGACTTCGATCCGAACTGAGAGAGGTTTTTGGGATTAGCATCCTGTCACCAGGTAGCCGCCTTCTGTACCCCCCATTGTAACACGTGTGTAGCCCCGGACGTAAGGGCCGTGCTGATTTGACGTCATCCCCACCTTCCTCACATCTTACGACGGCAGTCTCTCTAGAGTCCTCAGCATCACCTGTTAGTAACTAAAGATAAGGGTTGCGCTCGTTATGGCACTTAAGCCGACACCTCACGGCACGAGCTGACGACAACCATGCAGCACCTTCACAACAGCCTTACGGCTATACTGTTTCCAATATATTCTGTTGCAATTTAAGCCCGGGTAAGGTTCCTCGCGTATCATCGAATTAAACCACATGTTCCTCCGCTTGTGCGGGCCCCCGTCAATTCCTTTGAGTTTCACCGTTGCCGGCGTACTCCCCAGGTGGAATACTTAATGCTTTCGCTTGGCCGCTTACTGTATATCGCAAACAGCGAGTATTCATCGTTTACTGTGTGGACTACCAGGGTATCTAATCCTGTTTGATACCCACACTTTCGAGCATCAGTGTCAGTGACAGTCTAGTGAGCTGCCTTCGCAATCGGAGTTCTTCGTGATATCTAAGCATTTCACCGCTACACCACGAATTCCGCCCACCTCTACTGTACTCAAGACTCCCAGTTTCAACTGCAATTTTACGGTTGAGCCGCAAACTTTCACAACTGACTTAACAATCCACCTACGCTCCCTTTAAACCCAATAAATCCGGATAACGCTCGGATCCTCCGTATTACCGCGGCTGCTGGCACGGAGTTAGCCGATCCTTATTCATATGGTACATACAAAATTCCACACGTGGAAAACTTTATTCCCATATAAAAGAAGTTTACGACCCATAGAGCCTTCATCCTTCACGCTACTTGGCTGGTTCAGGCTCTCGCCCATTGACCAATATTCCTCACTGCTGCCTCCCGTAGGAGTTTGGACCGTGTCTCAGTTCCAATGTGGGGGACCTTCCTCTCAGAACCCCTATCCATCGTAGTCTTGGTGGGCCGTTACCCCGCCAACAAACTAATGGAACGCATCCCCATCGATAACCGAAATTCTTTAATAAAAATATCATGCGATATTCGTATGCTATCCGGTATTAATCTTTCTTTCGAAAGGCTATTCCGGAGTTATCGGCAGGTTGGATACGTGTTACTCACCCGTGCGCCGGTCGCCATCTTCAGTTTGCAAGCAAACTAAAATGCTGCCCCTCGACTTGCATGTGTTAAGCCTGTAGCTAGCGTTCATCCTGAGCCAGGATCAAACTCTTCATTGTAAAAGTATTTTTTATCATCAGTTAAGATGATCTTTTTGCTCTGTTCAGGACGCCGTAAATTTATTGACCTTATTCAAATACCTATTAGTCTTAACTGTATCGCTACTGAATAAGACAAGTATTGACGGTTCTATTTTTTTTACTTGTACTACTTGTATTGTTTATCAATATTTCAAAGAACTTGTTGCTTTCGTTTTAAAAGCGGGTGCAAAGGTAAGGGCTTTATTTTTAACTACCAAACTTTTTCGGAAGTTTTTTTTCAGTCTTTCTTTTTACTCAATTTCTCTGGCTCTCTATGCGAAAGGGAAAGAAGGTATGAAAGAATAACTCTTGCCTATTTTCTTTGCGAATCGGACTGCAAAGATAAGAACTTTATTTATTATAATCCAAACTTTTTCGGAAGTTTTTTGTTCTTTTCTTTAAGTATAATTCCACTTTTTCACTAAGTCAATTTTTCAAGGCTTTCTTCTCTTGGAAAGCGGGTGCAAAAGTACGCCCTTTTCGTATACACTCCAAATATATCAAACTATTTTTTCTAATTATTTTTGAATACATTTGCTAAAGTGCTGACGCATAACGATGTTGTAGAACATATTTTTTATGTATAGGGAAATTGTGCGCGGAAACGACGAGAGGGATACACATTATTATATCACACGCGGACGCGTAGGTGCGCCGGGAATCAGTTTGCGTTAGGGAGCAATTAAAGAATCAGTTCATTAAAATAAGAGGAAAGAAAGATAGATATAAGAGATAGTGGTTTTATAGTGGATTCCATTCCTTAGTTTGATTCATTAATATGATACTTGTATGAGAATGATGCGTAGAAACTTCACTTTGCTGAAAAGGATTTTTCTTTTTCATTTCTCATGTTCTCATAATATACACAATAATCAGCTGTAAATCAAACAGATAATACTATGAGAAATAAAACACAAAAGGGTATTTCTCATAGCTGTTCCGTGATTTAGTCCGTAAAATCACGCATTTCTCATAGGGTTTAAACCATTTCTCATAGTATTCTCATATTCCGTCTATACATTTTACTCATTTCTCATACAGTATAATTGTAGTTTTTCCGGACTTTTGCCGGATTTACGATTACTCCTTTCCTTCTTCGGTTTTATTAAGCAACTTCTTGCTATTTACTACTTTCCTATATGTTATTCACCTTATACCTTTATGTTTTTCCCTAATCATTGTTATTTCTTCCTACCACTATTCGTATCGTTACACTCTAGTGAACAGATCGTTGCACTGGAGTGAACGGTTCTATCTACTCTAGTGAACAGACCTTTCCACTCTAGTGGAACGATTCAGATACCGGTAGGAAAACATGAGAATATCTACTCCATACACTTTCATAAACGCTTTATAATATATTATTAATCAATACATAACTGAATATGTAGCATTGAATCTATTACAATTAATTAGCCTCTTTGCCCTACGAAAGATTATGAGAAATGCCTTGAAAAGCTATGAGAAATACTTTGTTTTGTGGACAAAATGCTGGTAACACTATGAGAAATACCCTTTCTTCTTTTATTTCTCATAGTGTTATATAACTGATTTGAAGATTGTTATCACATATATTATGAGAACATGAGAAATGAAAATGAAAAATCATTTGCAGGAGCTTTGATATAAATACAGGAAACTATCCACGCCTATGTTTTTCGAGAAAATGATAAATCGGTTCAGTTCATATCATAGATTTATTTCGTACCTTTGCCATTCTATTTATATAAAAAGAAAAAATGAGTAAAGAATGCACACTCGCAGATTTCACAGATATTTTTGATTACTCCACAGGATGGTTCAGCGACAGTAGCATTTGTAGTCTATTCTATCAGATATTCAAACGATTCCCTTCCATGAAAATGGTAAAATATAAAGTAAACCAGGATTTTCTGAAAGAAATCAAGGAACTTTATCAGCAAGATGACGCGTTCGATATATTCGAGCATGTGTACTGCAATCATTTTGAAAATGAAAAAGAAGAAGAGGAGGAAGAAGAAGATAATACATCTACAAAAGAGTTATACGACTGTATCGTTATCTGCAAAAAGAATTTGATGATCGGCTATTTTGATAATTGCGTAAAGATTGTCTATTCCAATATCGACAAGGAGGAAATCAATCAGATCAATCAGATTTGCGAAAACCACAAGAAGGAAAATGAGAAACTTAACAATCTATTTATAGTAACATACTCTCATAACTACTTCAGCCTGAAACAATCGCAAGTTAATGAACCTGCTATTCAGATTGATCGTCACTATAACGATGATTTTGTTCCCGTAGCTGCCGAGATCGAAAACTTTCTGCTGGAGGACAACAAAAGCGGATTAATCATTTTGCATGGAAAACAGGGTACAGGAAAAACGACTTATATCCGCCACCTTATCAATCTTGGAAAAAAGAGAATGATCTATATGAGTGGAGACCTGGTAGATAAACTTTCGGATCCGAGCTTTATCACTTTCATCCGCCAACAAAAAAATTCTATCTTCATCGTAGAGGATTGCGAAGAACTATTATCAAGCCGCAACGGAGGCAACCGTATGAATGCCGGCTTAGTCAACATACTGAATATTAGCGACGGGCTATTGAGCGATGAATTGTGTATCAAATTTATCTGCACCTTTAATGCTCCATTAAAAGATATCGACGAAGCATTGCTTAGAAAAGGACGTCTGGCTGCCCGGTATGAGTTTAAAGACCTGACTACTGATAAGGTTAATCAACTAATCAAGGAAGAAAGCCTGGATATTCCCGAACAGACACACCCCATGACACTGGCTGAAATCTATAATTACGAAGGAATGGATTTCTCCCAGGGAAGAAAACGGGTAGGATTCTAAAGATATTCTCCGGAATAGAATTGCCAGAGAAAAAACAGGCAATTATTATTGTGGAATACAAGTATATAAATTTTATCTACATCCGGACACGATTCGACATTTTTATACGTTTATTATACGTTAAAAGAGTTGCCCTATTATTGAGCAACTCTTTTAAATATAAAACTTCTTAAGTTCAAACTTAACTTGTGATACCTTATACGAACATATTCTTACTTATAAGTTAACGGAACTTCTAAGATATTCACTCACAAAACCTGCTATTATCCAAAGCTGAAGGGAAAAGCGCTTTCATCAGATAAAGCAATTAATCCATTTTTCCGTTGGATACAAATTTTGTTCTCTCGTGCCAACCAACCGGCGGCCAATGCTGTACTTTCTACGCTTAGGTTTAATCTTCTCGCCAATTCAGGTATTGAAATTTCACCAATTTCTTTCAGGGCATACCAGACCTTTCCGGCATTGTTCCCTACAATTGTTTTATCCATGGCTATTTTTATTAATAATTCGGTTACAATATAATCATTTTAATAATAGTTTATAACAAAACCGGCTTTTTCATTTTAGTTTTTGACATTATTTAAAACAAGAAAATCAATTTCGCAATTAACGGTTAAAAATTTGGTCATGGTTCACACCATAACACCACTGTAAGGTACATTATATATCAAAATAAATTTTCAAAACAGGTATAGGGCAACCATAGAAAGAAAATAGAAAGTTGACATTTCCGCAATATCGGACAAGTCATTTCGCTTTTTTACCAATACCTTTGCGAAGTGAAATACCAAAATTAGTTATGCAACAGAAAAAAACAACGAAAGAGGAATATCAAAAGTGCGTAAATGTTGTAGTGGAATACATTATCCAACATTTAGGAGAAGATATTGATTTAAAATCTCTGGCCAGAATTTCAAACTTTTCTCCTTTTTACTTTCACCGGATCATGAAAGCTTTTCTCGGTGAACCGATTGGTACGTTTATTGTCCGGACGCGGACAGAAGCTGCCGCACGCCTACTCCGCTACTCGGATATTCCGATTGCTGACATCGCCTACCGGATTGGTTACGCATCCCCTTCTTCATTATCGAAAGTGTTCAAGCAATTTTATGGCATTTCACCTTTAGAATATAGAAACAATAAAAACTTTGTAATTATGAAACCAGCGATTATCAGGCCAGACCTGGAACTAAAAAAAGAGATCAGAAATGTCTCCGAACGGAATGTGATTTATATCCGCCTTACAGGCGACTACAAACTGAATGATTACGGTGGCACTTGGGGCCGTTTATTCCAATTCATCAAAGAACAAAAACTGCCGATGGGAGATTTCAGCCCGCTTTGCATCTACCACGATGATCCGAAAGTGACGCCAGCCGAGAAACTGCGTACAGACGTATGCATGGTAATGCCTGTAAAGGTTGCCCCCAAAAGTGATGTGGGATTCAAGGTTATCCCAGCCGGACGTTATGCTATTTTCCTTTATAAAGGCCCGTATGACAATCTGCAAGCTGTGTACGATACGATTTACGGAAAGTATCTGCCCGAAATGGAATGTACGATACGTGATGAAGCCAGTGCTGAACGCTATCTGAACAATCCATGTGACACTCCCCCCGAAGAGTTGTTGACGGAGATCTATATTCCGGTAGAATAATCCGGATAAGGGGACGAAGGAACAGCAGTCACTTCCAGACAGGCTGTTCCCTCTTCCCTACCTGTTATTTTTCAGCATAGACGCCAATCCTGTTTCCTTCACTATCCGTGAATACGGCAAACCATCCTTTATCGTCTGCCTCAATCTTTGTTTTGGGAATGACAACTTTCCCTCCTTTCAGAAGCACTTTTTCCAACGTTTGTTCAATATCCTCACAGTTGAAATGGATAAGTACGCCATGCGTTGAAGGAAGAAAGTCGAAATTTGAAGCATAAGAAATAGCACCGACGGTTTCACCTTCTTCCGTGAAACAAGCCATTTTCTCTGTTTCACATTCAAAAGTCGGAAGTTGCACACCCAACACAGTTTCGTAAAAATCGACAGCCCGACGGAAATCGGTAGCAGGAATCTCAAAAAATGCAATTAATTTTTTCATCTCGTTTCTTTTTTATGGTTACTACTAAGCCTTTGCAAAGACATTGCAAAAGTAGGGTAACACGAGGAAGCCCGATAGAAAAAAAGAGACATCTTTAGAGTTCAGAGAAATAATCGGAATAAGGGGCGCATACAGAAAGATACTCCGCAGGGGTATAACCGGAAAAGAGTTTGAATTCCTTTATCATGTGAGACTGATCGGAAAAGCCACATTCATAAGCCACTTGTACAAAAGGAATCGTAGCATCCTGTTGCAGCATGGATAACGCCCGTTGCATACGGATAATACGAATAAATTCCTTGGGAGTAGTACCGACATAATCGGCGAAGATACGCCCAAACTGCTTACTGCTCAAACAGGCTGTTTCCGACAAATGAGAAATATTGATTTGCGGCCGGAGGTTTATTTCATGAAAGACAGCAGACATCCGCTTGAGATTATACTCGGGAAGAGTGTATAAACGACGAAGAAAAAACTGCTCTATCAACCGAATACAAACTGCATTATCAGAAGTATCCGTGACCTGTTTCACTAAATCCGACAGTTCTACATCTTCCATCGCATCGGTATCTACAGTTTGCCCGCGGAATAAATGACTGGGTATGTGAAACAATGCTTTTACTGCATAAGGTTGAAAAACAACAGTAATCATCTCTATCCTGCCTGTAGACATCACATCCGAGAAACCGACCGATTGTCCGGAAATAAAGGATTGGGGTTGCATCTCCGACTCACCCAACAAAAGAAGTTGTTTCCCTTTATGGAATACCAGTTGCATACAGCCAATAGGCAGAGTCCGTTCGGAGACAGGAGCTATTGAGTCGTCTTGCAATATCCAGTAATGCCGTATATAGGGAGCCAGGGCAAAACAGGGTTTTATCAATTGAAATGATTGCATATAACAAAGATATTATTTCTTAATCCAAATGCAAAAGTAAAACTCCTGTTTAAAAGGGGATAGTAAAAAAAGGACTTCTTTACTTAATTAAAAAAGCATCCTCTGCTTGAAGAAGCATGATTGCAACTCATTCAAACAGAGGAAGAATTCTTTAGATAACGGAAAGTCCATATTCGTAGGCTTCCGACATCGCATTGTAATCTGCATCGGAATATGCGCCTTTGTCTCTTGCTTTCTGCATATCTTTCATAAACGATTCCACAGAAGACAGGAAGCTATAATAATTCTTTTGCTCTTCATCATAGCCTGTGACAGCAGGAAGTTTCTTTGCAGCTTCGAGTTCTTTCTTCAATTCTGCCATCTTCACATCAATGCGAGCACCCTCCAGTACATGTTTGCGGGAATAAAGATTCATTATGCTTTGCACAGTGCCGGACATCTTACGCATAGCCATGATTTGATCTTTCAACGGTTCGTCGGCAAGAAGTTCTTTTTCAGCCTGTTCCGTGAGAGGGCTTAGAATATCAAAAATCACTTGTTTATATTCGGACATTTCTACACTTAGCCGATAGTTTTCATCCAAGAGCTTGCCAGCCTTGGCTGTCTCTTTGGCCTGCTTGTAAGAGAGAAACTTATTAAAATTATCATAGAATTGCGCCCGTGCACTGAAAAGTCCTCTATAACTCTGCTTCAGATTCTGACGGACTTGTATATTAAAGTAATCTCCCGGATCCATCAATTCCGCAGTGTCTCTGGCAGATACTTCAGGCGGTGCTATCGGAGATACTTCAGGAACTTTTCCTGTCTGTTCCATATATCCCAAGACCGCATTTACGTCTTTTGCATTAGCTACATGCCTCAACACGATGAGCGATGTATGATAATAGTTAATCACTTTACTGGCATTATCCAATTCCTCCGGAGTGACGGAGGACGCAGCCTGTTTCTTGTTTCCTCCCGAACAGGAAACCAATAAGAAAGCACCTATCAGTGCTCCAAACAATAAGATATTCTTCTTCATAATAATGGTTAGTTTATTGAGTCTTTCGTACTATAACAATAAAAATCGTTTTTTGTTATAGACAAACAATGCATATTCGAAAAGTGTTCTCTATATGATATTAACTTAAAAATAAAACAAATATGGAACAATCATTTCAAAAAGGAGTTGTGCTCCATTTGGCTTCTCTCATTGAATATACTGAAGGAGGCGTTATCAGCAAACAGTTAATCAAAAGTCCGGCAGGAAATATCACTTTATTTTCTTTTGATAAAGGAGAAGGGTTAAGCGAACATCGTGCCCCGTTTGATGCGCTCGTGCAGGTATTGGAAGGGGTAGTGAATATTACTGTAAACGGAACTCTGTTCACCGTAAAAGCAGGAGAAAGTATCGTATTTCCGGCGAATGCGCCGCATGCCCTTACAGCAGTGGAGAGATTTAAGATGCTGTTGACTATGATTAAGGAATAAACAATCATAGTGTATAAAAACAAAAAATGGCTACTCATCACGAGCAACCAATCTTTTGTTAACCTTAAATCTAATACTTATGAAAAAAACACTGTACAAAGGTACCATATTTCAGGTAAATAGCAAATTTTAGAGCCTAAACAGCCCATATTATAACAGGGTTTAATACTCTGGAAAGCGCATTAACATTTCAGACTTCACACGTTAACATTTAACATATTCATTCACACAAGTTACTTCTTGGGTAAGTAAGAATACAAAAAAGAGGGAATCATTGAAACAACATCGTCTTTTTTTTTGTAACTTTGAACTATGATAATCAGTGCCAGCCGCCGGACAGATATTCCGGCATTCTATTCCCAGTGGTTTTTCAACCGGATTAAAGAAGGATATGTATTAGTGCCCAATCCATATCATCCGAAAATGATTAGCAAGATCTCTCTATCTCCTGCTGTAGTAGATTGCTTTGTTTTCTGGACCAAGAACCCGGCACCTATGCTCAACCAACTGGAGAAATTGCAGGATTACGACTATTACTTCCAATTTACACTTAACCCCTACGGAGAAAAGCTGGAAAATCATTTGCCCTCCATCAATAAACGAATGGATACCTTTAAAAAGCTGGCTGATAAAATCGGCAGGGAAAGGGTGATCTGGAGATATGATCCGATACTGACAAACGAGGAATACAATGTTTCTTTCCACCAGGAAGCATTTGCCCGGATTGCCGACGAACTCAAAGACCACACTGCCAAATGTATGCTGGGATTCATAGATCATTACCAGCATATCCGGAACTCTGTACGGTTATTCAACATCCATCCGCTGACTCAAGAGGAAATAGAAGAAATGGCTGTCTCCTTTAAAAAAACAATCGACGTTTATCCCGACATACAGCTGGATACTTGTACTGTAAAAGTGGATTTAAGACATTTAGGTATTCCGAGCGGCCTGTGTATTGATAAGGATCTGATAGAAAAGATCATCGGTTATCCTATCCTCGCCCAAAAGGATAAAAACCAGCGTAACATCTGCAACTGCATTGAAAGCATTGATATCGGAACTTATGAAAGTTGCCTGAACGGATGTATTTATTGTTATGCCATCAAAGGCAATTATAACACGGCAGTATATAATAGGAGAAAACATGATAAAAACTCACCGCTACTCATCGGCCATTTATCCGAAGATGATATCGTAAAGGAACGGGAGATGAAAAGCCTGCGGGATAACCAATATTCGTTGTTTTAATCTCTTCGGTCTGCAGTTGACTTACAGGCATAAAAAAAGGCTATCTATCCCAGACAGCCAATCTTTTGTTAACCTTAAATCTAATACTATGAAAAACACAGTACAAAGATACGTACTTTTCGGTTATCTCCAAATTTTGAGGCCAAAGCAGCGTATCTTATAACATGGTTTAATAGAATCAGAGCCGTATTAACAAATGAGTGGGCAGGCATTAACATTTAACAGTTTTCTTAAATAATCAGAGCGTAAAACTGGAAAAGATGCAAAAGTTTTCGAATCGAACACCTTATCTTATTAAAGAGAGTTTATAAGGGCTAACAAATTCCTCTGCCAGCTGTTTCTAATAGAAGGTAATCATCAAATTCCCATTATATGAACAGATTCGAAAATAAAGTAGTTGTCATCACCGGTGCCGCCGGTGGTATCGGCGAAGCAACCACACGCCGCATTGTCTCCGAAGGAGGCAAAGTAGTCATCGCTGACCATTCCGAGAAAAGAGCGGAGCAGCTTGCCAACGAACTCACGCACGCAGGGGCTGACGTGCGTCATGTCTATTTCTCCGCCACCGAACTCCAGAGTTGCAAAGAGTTGATTGATTTTTCCATGAATGAATATCAAAGAATAGACGTACTGATTAATAATGTAGGAGGAACTGATCCCAAACGTGACCTTAGCATCGAAAAGCTGGACATCAACTACTTTGACGAAGCATTCCATCTGAATCTCTGCTGCACGATGTATCTTTCCCAACAGGTCATTCCTATCATGACTGCCAATGGTGGTGGGAACATTGTCAACGTAGCTTCCATAAGCGGACTTACGGCTGATGCCAACGGTACTTTATACGGCGCCAGCAAAGCGGGTGTCATCAACCTGACGAAATATATCGCTACTCAAATGGGAAAGAAAAACATCCGTTGCAACGCCGTAGCTCCGGGACTGGTACTTACTCCCGCTGCATTGGACAACCTGAATGAGGATGTACGTAATATCTTCCTCGGTCAATGTGCCACTCCTTATCTGGGAGAACCGGAGGATGTTGCAGCTACCATCGCTTTTCTGGCTTCGAACGATGCCAGATACATCACTGGACAAACGATTGTGGTGGATGGCGGACTGACCGTTCATAATCCGACAGTGGCGTTATCATAAAACGACCGGATAACGTATTATCGGTAAAGATGATAGGTTATTAACCGGCAACCATTACAAAAAATAATCTCTTTTTCCTTGATGTTACCGATAGGAAACATATCTTTGTGACCAGTCAGTAACAAAAGTATCAAAGTATGGAAAAAGAGATTACTAAAAACAGACAGGCTACGGAAATGACCCTGATTACAGCCGTCAACGACATCATTGAAGAAAGCGGTTTCGAGGGGTTGGGGATCAATGCGGTAGCAGCCAAGGCCAAAGTTTCAAAAATGCTTATCTACCGTTATTTCAATTCGCTGGATGGACTGATAGCAGCCTACATTCAGCAGAACGACTATTGGATTAATTTCGATGAAGAGTTACCGGATCAGGCTCATTTAGCCGCATTTATCAAGCAGATATTCAAAAGACAAATCATGCGGTTACGGGAGAATTATACATTGAAACGCCTGTATCGCTGGGAACTGACAACGGACAATAAGTTTGTGAAAGAGTTGCGCAACAAACGGGAAGAGAAAGGAATCTGGCTGGTAGAGGCAGTCAGCAAACTATCAAAACATCCGAAAAAAGAGATTGCTGCTATGGCTTCCATCATCACCGCAGCCATCAGTTATCTGGCATTGCTCGAAGAAAACTGCCCGGTCTACAACGGCCTCAAGATTCAGCAGGAAAGCGGCTGGGAGGAATTGGAAGAAGGCATCAATCTATTAGTAGACCTCTGGTTACAAAAACAACTCTAATCAAATGAATAAAATGACAATAATGGGAATATGGTTTCTTTCTCTATTGATAAATAGTGGATGCAACCGGGATTTAGTAGAATACGACAGTAACGATCTTAAAATATCTATTGAAAAAGGGGAAGACTGGTTGCATAATTTTCCTTTGTTTCTAGGCATCAACATCAAAAATCCGCCCCAGATTGCAATCTGGACTGAAGACATGGAAGGGAATTATCTGTCCACCGTGTATGTGACACACAAAATAGCCACTCAATCCTGGCAAGCCTCCGGCGGTAACCGCCGAAAGGAAGCGCTGCCGCATTGGTGTTATCAGCGGGGAATCCAATATGAAGACGGGTTATATCTCCCTAGCAAAAAGGAACCGTTGACGGACGGTATCAGTGGAGCTACTCCGAAAGGTAGTTTTAATGTGAAGATGTCGCCAACCGGGAAGTTGAAGAAGTTTATAGTCAAAATTGAAATCAATCATTCTACAGATTTCAATGATGCATATCCGAAATCGGCCAAAGAAGGAGACGCCAATTACTCCGGTGGAAAAGAAGGGAGCGGACAGCCTGCCCTTGTCTACGCAGCAGAAGTGGATTTGACTTCCGGCAAGAAAGAATTTACAGCCAAACTGATCGGACACAGTAGCCCGGATGGAAGTAATGGAGATCTTACCAAAGATACTTCTTCACTCACAACTGCATTGCATATCGTTAAAAGTATAACCGTGTATGTGCAATAGCAGTAGCTAACCATAATATTATCAAACTCTATCCTTGCATCATTATGAGGAAATTTATATTCATCTTTGCGCTGCTATCTTTCATCACTGTATGTGCCGACGGACAAACAGACAGCAGACGTCTCTCTTACACTACATATATCGGGACAGGTTTTTCTATGAATCAGCCTTCTTACACGCCTTTCAACTGGCAAATCGTCAGTCACTACCACATCAGTCAACGGTTTGCCATCGGTGCAGGCAGCGGACTTTCTGTTTATGAAAAACTACTCATTCCGCTTTATGCCAGTGCGCAATTTTATATAACGAAGCCCAGGAGACTGACTCCTTATCTGGAATGTCATATCGGTGGGTCTTTTGCCACAGACAGAGAAGCAAACGGAGGCTTTTACCTCTCTCCTTCCATCGGTGCACAATTTAAGGTCAACCGGAAATTTAAACTGAATTTGATGGCAGGTTATGAACTCCAGAAACTGGAACGGACAAAGAAACAGGAAGATCCGTATTTCCATACGACGTTTAAGGAAGAATTGTCACACCATTCCATTACGCTGAAAATCGGCTTGACTTATTGAGGTAACTATAATAAGAGATAAGGAATTTGCCATTGCAAACAGAATATATATTCAGATCCTGGCTTTATTCCCCCGAATAAAAAAGGCATAATTATTAATGATTAAGTCGTTATATTATTCAACAAATACTAACTTTACGACGTTATAAAATATAAAGAGCGAACGAAATGATTGTTAAGACATTACTAGATACCGATCTTTATAAGTTTACCACATCGTATGCTTATATCAAACTGTTTCCCTATGCAATGGGCACGTTTAGTTTCAACGACCGGAATGAAACTCAATATACCGAAGATTTCCTGAAGGCACTCAAGGCAGAGATCAAGAATCTTAGTCAGTTGAGGTTTACGGAAGAGGAGCTGGAATATATGACGAAAAACTGCAGATTCCTTCCGAGAGTCTACTGGGAGTGGTTGTCTTCTTTTCGTTTCGATCCGAATAAGATTGATATTCATCTGGATGAAGCTTGTCATCTCCACATCGAAGTGACTGACTTGCTTTATAAAGTGACTTTATACGAAGTGCCTTTGCTCGCTATTGTCTCCGAAATCAAAAACCGTTTCTTTGGCAATGTAGCAGACATGAATGAGATTCTTTGCAAGCTGTCGGAGAAAATAGAATTGTCGAATCAACATCAGCTTCGCTTTTCAGAGTTCGGCACACGGAGAAGATTCTCCATTGATGTGCAGGAAACGGTTATCAAGAAGCTGAACGAAACAGCGCAATATTGCACCGGAACTTCCAACTGTAACTTTGCAATGAAATATGGAATGAAAATGATGGGGACTCATCCACATGAATGGTTTATGTTTCATGGAGCACAGTTCGGATATAAACATGCCAACTATATGGCACTCGAAAACTGGGTGAATGTTTATGACGGTGATTTAGGTATCGCACTTTCCGATACATATACTTCCGGCATCTTCCTTAGCAACCTTAGCCGTAAACAAGCCAAACTTTTCGATGGAGTGCGGTGTGATTCCGGCAATGAATTTGAGTTTATCGATAAGCTGGTTGCCCGCTACAAAGAGTTGGGAATCGACGCGACAACCAAAACCATCGTATTCAGCAATGCCCTAGACTTTACAAAAGCATTGGATATTCAAGAATACTGCAAAAACAAAATCCGCTGCTCTTTCGGGATCGGTACCAATCTCACCAACGATACCGGGTTCGAACCTTCGAACATCGTGATGAAACTGACACAATGTAAGATGAATGTCAATCAGGAATGGAGGGAATGTATCAAACTGTCTGATGATGAAGGAAAACATACCGGCAGCCTTGAAGAGGTACAGGCTTGCCTGTATGAGTTACGACTCAACAGAAAGCAATAAAAATAAAGAAAAGCAGGAAGTACCTCACCGGAGAATACTTTCTGCTTTTCTTTATGCATATTAGAAGTATGCCAGACAAAGACATACCAGCATAGAATCAGCTACGCATATCATTGTAACAAACTATGCAATAATCGTCAGGATTTGAATCCTTTCACTGCTCTTTCCAATCTTTCCAAAGGTAATTCGCCGGATTGTCTCCAGAGCTGTTGTCCTTTTCTAAAAAGAATAAAGGTAGGAGTCGACTCAACTGTATAGAAATCTGTAAGGGCAGGTTCCTGATCGATGTCTACCAATACCACTTCCAATGTTCCTTCCATCAGTTTCTTAAATTCTTCAACAACCGGTTTCATACGTTGGCAATGAGGACACCACGTTGCATAAAACTCTGCCATTACCCAATCACCGTTAGCCAGTTTCTCCTGATTTCTTTCTTCACGAGCTATTTTCTTTTCTTTCATACGAATATCTCCTTTTAATTAATTACTATCAACCTAACAATATCAGGAGAAATATAGTTTAGAAAAGTAGCAAGGTTATACACTAATTAAAGAATCCTTATTTAAAGACAAGCATTGCACAAAAATGAAACTTTCGTGCAAAAAAGGAACATCTTATTTAATATTTATTTATCTTTGCCCCCCGAAATGGTTCAGAATCCGTATCCAACGGACGACGATTAATAGGGAATCGGGTGTAAGTCCCGAACAGTCCCGCTGCTGTGAAGCTCTGTTCAATGTCTTATAATTGAACTAATTTAACGCCACTGATGTTAATCGGGAAGGCAAATAAGACAAGAGTTAGTCAGAAGACCTGCCATTTTGTGTAAGACGCTCCCCTCCTCGTGGGTTAGGAGAAAGAGCATCACTTGTTAAGCCCCAAATCAAAAAAATACTGTTTTTCGTCGGGTGGAGTATGTCCATTAGACGGGAAGACATTAATAAGTATGTACTTAATTGAAAAAAGTATGATAAAAAAAATCTTAGTAGCCAATCGCGGTGAAATTGCCGTAAGGGTGATGCGCTCCTGCCGGGAGATGGAGATAACGAGTATCGCTATCTTCTCCGAAGCAGATCGGACCGCGAAGCATGTGCTTTATGCAGACGAAGCTTATTGCGTAGGGCCGGCAGCATCCAAAGAGAGTTATCTGAATATAGAAAAAATCATCGAAGTGGCGAAAGCAGCTCATGCGGACGCCATCCATCCGGGTTACGGCTTCTTGTCCGAGAATGCTACCTTCGCCCGTCGATGTCAGGAAGAAGGAATCATCTTTATCGGACCTAATCCGGAAACAATGGAAGCCATGGGGGATAAAATTGCTGCCCGTATCAAAATGATCGAGGCGGGAGTACCCGTTGTTCCCGGCACACAAGACAATTTGAAAAGTGTGGAAGAAGCCATAGAGCTTTGCAATAAGATCGGATATCCGGTGATGCTGAAAGCTTCTATGGGCGGCGGTGGAAAGGGTATGCGCCTCATCCACAGTGCCGAGGAAGTGGAAGAAGCTTATACCACTGCCAAGAGCGAATCGTTGTCTTCTTTTGGCGACGACACGGTTTATCTGGAGAAGTTCGTTGAAGAGCCTCATCACATCGAGTTCCAGATTCTTGGTGACAAACATGGAAATGTCATTCATCTATGCGAACGCGAATGTTCCGTGCAACGCCGTAACCAGAAAATCGTAGAGGAGACTCCTTCGGTTTTCGTCACTCCCGCACTGCGGAAAGATATGGGTGAAAAGGCGGTAGCTGCGGCTAAAGCGGTGAACTACATCGGTGCGGGTACTATCGAATTTCTTGTTGACAAACACCGCAACTATTATTTCCTTGAGATGAACACCCGTTTACAGGTGGAGCATCCGATTACGGAAGAAGTGATTGGGGTAGATTTGGTGAAAGAGCAGATTAAAGTTGCCGACGGACAGGTGCTTCAGCTGAAACAAGAAAATATTCAGCAACGCGGACACGCTATTGAGTGTCGTATTTGTGCCGAAGATACAGAAATGAATTTTATGCCGAGTCCGGGTATCATCAAACAGATTACAGAGCCGAACAGTATCGGTGTACGTATCGACAGTTATGTGTACGAGGGATATGAAATTCCAATCTACTACGACCCGATGATCGGTAAACTGATTGTATGGGCTACCAACCGCGAATACGCTATCGAGCGGATGCGCCGCGTACTCCACGAATATAAGTTGACCGGTGTGAAAAACAACATCAGCTATCTGCGTGCCATCATGGACACTCCCGATTTCGTGGAAGGTCACTATGATACAGGATTCATCACCAAGAACGGCGAATATCTGCAACAACGCATCATGCGCACCAGCGAACATTCCGAAAATATTGCTTTGATTGCCGCCTATATGGACTACCTGATGAACCTCGAAGAGAACAACAGCGGTATGGCTACCGACAACCGTCCTATCAGCAAATGGAAAGAGTTCGGACTGCACAAGGGAGTGTTGAGAATCTAATTTTAACAAAGAGAATTCAATTATGGAAATTCATATAGGAAACCGTGTGGCCGAAGTAGAGTTGGTCAGCAAGGAAGATAACAAGGTGGTGCTTACCATTGATGGAAAACCGTTTGAAGCAGATGTAGTGATGGCGGAAAACGGCACTTGCAACATCTTGATGGACGGACGCAGTTCGAATGCACAGCTGATTCGCCGTGATAACGGGAAAAGCTATAAAGTGAATACGCATTATAGCAGTTTCAATGTAGAAATTGTGGACAGCCAGGCGAAATATTTGCGGATGCGCAAGAAAGGGGAAGAGGAACAGAATGATTGTATTATTTCTCCGATGCCGGGCAAGGTGGTGAAAATACCCGTTGTAGTCGGTCAGGAAATGAAAGCGGGAGATACTGCCATCGTTATCGAAGCAATGAAAATGCAGAGCAACTACAAAGTGACTTCGGATTGCCGCATTAAAGAAATTCTGGTTCAAGAAGGTGATAGCATAACCGGCGAACAGACATTAATAACATTAGAACCGATTGCATAATAATAAGAACGGATTGCATTATGGAAGAAATAAATAAAGCATACGCCACGTTCGAGGAACGTGACCGCATCGCTTCTCTTGGTGGAGGCGTTGATAAAATAGAGAAGCAACATGAAAGCGGTAAAATGACTGCCCGCGAACGTATCGAGATGTTACTCGATAAGGGTACTTTCGTTGAACTGGATAAGTTGATGGTTCACCGTTGTACGAACTACGGTATGGATAAGAACAAAATTTCGGGAGATGGTATCGTATCCGGTTACGGAAAGGTGGACGGTCGCCAGGTGTTTGTTTACGCTTATGACTTTACGGTATATGGCGGCTCACTGTCAGCTTCCAATGCTAAAAAGATTGTGAAAGTACAACAACTTGCATTGAAGAACGGTGCCCCGATTATCGCTTTGAATGATTCGGGCGGTGCACGTATCCAGGAAGGGATCGAGAGCCTTTCCGGTTATGCTGATATTTTCTATCAGAATACAATGGCCAGCGGTGTGATTCCACAGATTTCGGCAATCCTGGGTCCTTGCGCCGGAGGTGCCTGCTACTCTCCTGCCCTGACCGATTTCATCTTTATGGTGAAAGAAAAAAGTCACATGTTTGTGACTGGTCCGGATGTAGTAAAAGCTGTGATTCATGAGGAAGTAAGTAAAGAAGAGCTGGGTGGCGCAATGACACATAGTAGCAAGAGCGGTGTGACTCACTTTATGTGCAATACCGAAGAAGAATTGCTGATGAGCATCCGTGAACTGCTTTCTTTCTTACCACAGAATAATATGGATGAAGCTAAGAAAAAACCTTGCACTGACGAAACAAACCGCGAAGATACTTCTCTGGATACAATCGTTCCGGTAGACCCGAACGTACCGTATGACATGAAAGACATTATCGAACGTGTTATAGACAACGGCTATTTCTTCGAAGTGATGCCGAACTTTGCTAAGAATATTATCATTGGCTTTGCCCGTATGGCAGGTCGTTCGGTAGGTATCGTAGCGAATCAGCCAGCTTATCTTGCCGGTGTTCTCGATATTGATGCCAGCGACAAAGCAAGCCGTTTTATCCGTTTCTGCGATTGCTTCAATATTCCATTGATTACATTCGAAGATGTTCCGGGATTCCTTCCGGGATATACGCAGGAAAACAATGGTATCATCCGTCACGGTGCAAAAATAGTTTATGCATTTGCAGAAGCCACTGTTCCCAAACTGACAGTGATTACCCGCAAAGCTTACGGTGGTGCTTATATCGTAATGAACTCCAAGCAGACCGGAGCTGACGTGAACTTCGCTTACCCAAGTGCAGAAATTGCTGTGATGGGTGCGGACGGCGCCATCAATATCCTGTTCCGCAAAGCTGACGAAGCAACAAAGGCCAAGGAACTGGAAGCCTACAAAGAAAAGTTTGCCACTCCGTATCAGGCTGCCGAGCTGGGATATATTGACGAAATCATTTATCCGAGACAGACTCGCAAACGTCTGATTCAGGCACTGGAAATGACGGAAAACAAGATGCAGACAAACCCGCCCAAGAAGCATGGTAATATGCCTTTATAACAACTAGATAAGGTGCGCAAAAGCACCACTCATAAAACGAGCTTGCAAAGATTCTATGATATACTTTAGGAGATTTGTAAGCTCGTTTCTTATTTGTAAGCCTGCCGTTTCTTTATATGTGACAAAAAAAACGGCACCTCGATTCACATCGCAGCACCGTCACAACACAAACACAAAATAAAACACGACAAAACTACTATGCAATCTTCCTGTCATGCCGGGGAGGCATACCTTGCTTGACTTATCTATATTCGCATACACACAAGAAGCTTTATCAGGCGATTTGCACAATAAATAACATACATTTCCGGATTTTGTTCACAGGATTGATAAGATTTTATTCAATAATATGATAAGAAAATGAAATAGCACGCCCTTTAAGGAATTCAAGAGAAACGAAAAAACGGTACCCCGATTCACATCGCAGCACCGTCACAACACAAACACAAAATAAAACACGACAAAACTACTATGCAATCTTCCTGTTATGCCGGGGAGGCATATTCACTAGCCTATATATATTCGCATACCTACAAGTAGCCATCAGGCGATTTGCATATATAAAACATTCTGATTTTTATTTTGTTCACGAAAGGAGAAGTAAAAATATTATTTTTTCTCCTTATAGTCTTTCAGGAAGCCTTCCATCAGCCATTTGGCGAGTGCCTGACGATTGGAATTCATCACCAGCCGACGCTGATCGAACGTATTCTGGATATTACCCAACTCCACAAAGACGGAAGCGGGAGTGGTATGGGAAAGTACGTATAAGTTACGCCCGCTTACTGTGCCGGAAAAGCCCCGGTTGGGTTGATGCTTATCATATTTTGACTCAAACGTATCTTTCATATTATTTGCCAATCGTTTGCTTTCTCCCTTTTTATT
This sequence comes from Bacteroides sp. MSK.18.37, assembly GCF_019129155.2. NCBI lineage: Bacteria > Pseudomonadati > Bacteroidota > Bacteroidia > Bacteroidales > Bacteroidaceae > Bacteroides > Bacteroides sp. MSK.18.37. Next base: position 1,286,266 of record NZ_JAHOIB020000001.1, read on the forward strand.
CGAATAATAGAAAAAGACATCCGTTTGTTTTCCCTTACTACGGCTATCGATATGAATAAAAATTGCCCTGCAATAAGAGTAGTTCTTACGGTCTTTCCGATAAAGGGCGTTTATTTTATCGCAGCGTTGCTGTAAGCGTTGCACCTGATTCAAAGGAATTGGATCACCCATACAAGTCTCCCGTTTACTGTTTGACAGGTATGAATCATCACGGATACCATCTTTAGCATCTTGAATGATAATACGGACTTCGGCCCCTTCCTGCATCAGGTTACGTGCCAGACGAAGGGCAATATCATAAGCGTATTCATCTTCGTGCAGTTCGTATTTACCAACTTTCCCGATAGCACCCGGATCAGGACCTCCATGCCCGCTGACCACATAGAAGCAAGCACCGGCAAGACGGTTGGAAGTGACTTTCACATCAGCCAGTTGTTTTCCAAACAGAGGCTGATTGAGGGTAGTTCCTATTTTTGTTGATTTAGCTTTCGGAGATTGTTGCTTTGTCCCGGTATTTCCGGAAGGTGATTTCTTGATGGGAGGAATAACATACGTCACGCCCACTTTAAGCACATTGTTCTTTCCCAGTTTCTGTTTATTCAGCTCAATAAAGTCGTCGTAATACTTCTTCGGAGAGCGGTTGTGCCTTAATAGAAAAGAAGAGATACCTTCACCCGCCTTCGGGGTTGCCTTCTGCTGTGCCCAAAGAGTTGTGCCCGAAAAAAGAAAAGCTAAGAATAAAAGAATATAGAGTTTATTTTTCATAACTACATTAACTATCTCCTTCGCAAGAGTATCATTTCACTCATAAACAGGGCAAAAATACAATTATTTTCCCTACTTTTGCAGCATTAAAACATTTTTTGAAATAAAACATTAAAACCCGATAACATTATGGCAAAACAATTCAAACCGGAAACCCTGTGTGTACAGGCAGGATGGACGCCTAAAAAAGGCGAACCACGCGTATTGCCCATCTATCAAAGTACAACTTTCAAATACGATACCAGCGAGCAGATGGCCCGCCTGTTCGACCTGGAAGACAGTGGTTACTTTTATACCCGCCTGCAAAATCCAACGAATGACGCTGTTGCCGCCAAAATCGCTGCCCTTGAAGGTGGTGTAGCCGCTATGCTGACTTCCAGCGGCCAGGCTGCCAACTTCTATGCCATTTTTAATATCTGTCAGGCAGGAGATCACTTTGTTTGCTCTTCCGCTATTTACGGAGGTACGTTCAACCTGTTTGGCGTGACTATGAAGAAGCTAGGCATCGATGTGACTTTCGTTAATCCGGATGCCAGCGAAGAAGAAATTTCTGCAGCTTTCAAACCGAATACAAAAGCTTTATTCGGTGAAACGATTTCCAACCCTTCTCTTGAAGTACTGGATATTGAGAAATTTGCACGCATCGCACACAGTCACGGGGTTCCCTTGATTGTTGACAACACTTTCCCGACCCCGATCAACTGCCGCCCATTTGAATGGGGAGCTGACATCGTGGTTCATTCTACTACCAAATACATGGACGGACACGCTACAAGCGTAGGTGGCTGTATCGTAGACAGCGGTAATTTTGACTGGGATGCTCATGCTGAAAAATTCCCGGGACTTTGTACTCCGGACGAGTCATACCACGGACTGACTTATACCAAAGCATTCGGCAAAGGTGCTTATATCACCAAAGCAACTGCCCAACTGATGCGTGACCTCGGCAGCATCCAGAGTCCGCAAAACTCTTTCTTATTGAATCTGGGACTTGAGACACTGCACCTGCGTATGCCTCAACACTGCCGTAACGCACAGAAAGTGGCCGAATATCTTTCTAAAAATGAGAAAGTAGCTTGGGTAAACTATTGTGGTCTGCCGGACAACAAATATTACAGCCTGGCACAGAAATATATGCCGAACGGTTCTTGCGGAGTCATCTCCTTCGGTCTGAAAGGCGGACGTGATGTGTCTATCAAGTTTATGGACTCACTGGAATTCATCGCTATCGTTACTCACGTAGCTGATGCACGCAGTTGCGTGCTCCATCCGGCGAGCCATACTCACCGCCAGTTGACGGATGAGCAACTGATGGAAGCCGGTGTACGTCCGGACCTGATCCGCCTATCGGTAGGTATCGAAAATGCGGATGATATCATTGCTGATATCGAACAGGCTTTGAACGCATAACAATACCGTAAAGGTATCAAATACTAAGAGAAGGCACGGGAATGAAAGATCCCGTGCCTTCTTATTTACCACAAAAAGAAAGTTAATTTCGAAGAGAATCATTTCAAATGTGAACCGATAAATCCTCCCGGATGTTTATCTTTGCAGGGAACCAAATTCTGCAGAGATATGAAAAAGAATCTATTAGTAGCATTCGTATTATGCCTTTCTTACGGATTTTCTTATTCCCATTCGTTTGATAAACCAATTAATCAGACAGCAAAGATGTCAAACTTTGAAATGGATTCGTTTACCACCAAGAATGGTAAAAGCTTGAAGATCACTTTCTTCAAACATGCCAGCTTATTACTGGACTATGCAGGACAAAAAATATTCATTGATCCTGTTTCCGATTATGCCGACTATACACAACAGCCGAAAGCGGATTTCATTCTGATTACGCATGAACATGGCGACCATTTCGATACTAAAGCAATAGCAGTTATCGAAACAAACCAGACCAAAATTATAGCTAATCCTAACTGCCGGAAAAAGCTGAATAGAGGACAAGAGATGAAGAACGGTGATGTGCTTCAACTCGCCAAAGATATCAAACTGGAAGCCGTACCCACCTATAATACGACTCCCGGCAGGGATAAATTTCATCCCAAAGGACGTGACAACGGATATATTCTGACTTTAGGAGGAACTCGTATTTATATTGCCGGAGATACGGAGGATATTCCGGAACTAAACCAAGTGAAAGATATTGATATCGCTTTTCTGCCGGTTAACCAACCATATACCATGACACCGGAACAAGCGATACGGGCAGCCAAAATCATCAAGCCACGTGTTTTGTACCCTTATCATTACGGAGAAACAGATATCCATAAAGTAAAAGACGGATTGAAAAATGAGACAGGCACAGAAGTACGTATCCGGGCTTTGCAATAAGATATACGTAAATAATCAGAAAGTGGCTGAAAATATACTCACCTGAATATCCGAAAGGACCTTGAATAAAGTGCACTCCAAAAGTTAGATCTAAAACTTTTGGGGTGCACTTTAATATCTCAATAAGAATGATTTTCGCTTCAAGGGCTTTCCAAACATTCAGTCCCTTATAAAGAGCTTTTCCTTTTTTAATCAGTTACTTCCAATCACACAGCCTCGGCAGACAAACTGGAAATCACTGTATCCACCCAATATACAACTGTTCTATCCGCCGGCAAAACTCCTTCCAGATAAGGTGAATCGGATACCTCCTCCAACCATGCCGTAGTAATCGGTCCTCTTTCTCTTGTAGAACTTTGAGTTCCTAAATACGGACTAAAATTAAAAAACGTGTGTTGTTGCTCTACTTTATTTTTATCTATATATGTAAAGACAAAAGCCTTTTTCTGTTTTCCACCCAATGAAGCCCACTCTATCTGGTATGTTCCTTCAACAAGAATTTGCTCATCCTCTGTCTTATAAATGAATTTCCCTCCTGTTCCTTCTTCAGATAAATGATATACATCATCCGGCCGCAAAATACAGATATCTCCTTTATTTATAAAAGAATAAGGAGCCATTGCCACATTTACTTTTTCCTGCAACTCGCTTTCCGAATCCAATGACAACATATCTTCACTGGGTCTGGAAACCTGAAATTCAGGTTGGTCGACGCACATAAATGTCAATACGCCATAAGAAACAGTCACAGGCAGGGTGACATAATTACCATCCTTATCAGTAACGGTAACCGTTACTTTCCCTTTTTTACCATGCGAACTAAGCCATAATCGGTTGTCGATGACTGTTGCTGTCACAATTGTTTCATCGGAGCTTTGTGCAGAGTAGCCACCTTTTCCATTGGCTATCCCGATATTCTCCGCTTCCCATCCGTTAAGATACAAAACTGTAGAAGAAACAGTGTTTGTACAAGTTCCTGTTTCGTCAACCAGTTCGGAACCACTAAATAAGATAATCTCTGCATCATCTTGACAGGCTGATACACAAAAAGCCATAAAAGAAAGAAGAAAGAAGCCCAATAAAGTTTTTGTTTTCATATTTTCAGTGGTATGGTTAAATCCCGGCATATGCCATTGTTTTGCAAAGATATAAAGTATTTGTAAAAAACACTATCTTTGTATGAAAAGTTACCAATAGTACAGATCCACTAGATTCTTCCATACAGTGTAAGTTATATGAAATATACAACAGAAGGTCATTGAAAAGGACGTTCCCGGGGGAAAAAGGGAATGGGAAATACGGGAACGTCCTCAAAACATAACAATACAGAAATATGGACTTTCACAAGGGCGCATTTCTGTCTCTCTTATGCAACATTCCCTTCTATAAAAATATGGAGGAAATATCTGGAGAGGATATTATTATGTGGGAAATTTAGTTTATAGTCTTAAAAGCAATCTGATTGCATCAAAGTGATGAACGATAGGCAGTCCGAATATATTCTCCTACTGCATTGTCATCATTGATTTCTATGTATTTTTTCAATAAATCCGCAAATCCGGATTTTATCTGTTCCGTTTGCTTGTTCTCACAGGCTGTAGAATATTCATCAACAGCCATGAGAAAATCCTGCATTCGTTCATTCAGCATTGTTCCTCCTGTGCAAACCACATCGGAAATATAGGCTTGGATACTACCATTTTCTATGACAACAGGGAGGCGGTATTCCAGTCCCGATTTGTTGGCACGAATAGAAAGCACTTTTACTACGGGCGACACAATAGTCACCGTATCGGAAAAATCAAACTTTCCGTGGATTATTTCTACACTATCTACCGGCTGCCCGTTCGAAACATCTTTCATATAAACCATTTTTCCTTCGAATTCGGGCAAAGGTGCACTACCGTTAATCTCGTAACCTTTTATCTGATGCCCGGTGCAAGCCACTATCAGACATATTCCCGGAAGAAAAGATAAAAGTTTCACATATCTGTTCATTAAGCTCTTCATTCTTCTTTAAAAAAGAAAAGCCGTCCGCACTATCAGCTGAACGGCTTTCTCTTTTCATTCATACATTTGTATAATCATTCATCCTTAGAATCTGAATCCCAGTTTCACCACAGGCATTTCAAATATTTTGATATTGTGGTGACTGGCGTTATATTTATCAAATCCTTTCGGACAAATCTGTATCAAGTCATAGCGGTAAGCCAGAGGGTGCATTTCGAAACCGAAAACAAAACCTTTGGCAATGCTATACTCAATACCTGCTACGGCAGCTACTTTGAAACCGTACATCTGACCGGCTTTACTTCCGGAAACATAGACCTGTGACGGAAGTTCTTCCGAGTCGTCACTATCCTTGTAGGTGTCTCCGGTGTATGGTTCGGTCGTTTCAATGCGTGCCATCTGGAAGCCGAGTGCGCCTCCGAGATATGGATGAATACGTTCGTTGCGAGTCTTGAAATAGTAGTTGGAACCGACAGATACATACCAGTTGTTGGTCATCTGCGCATTGATATAACTTTGCGCAGGGATAATCATGTCAGGTACACTGTTGTCTCCTTCTACATAGTCTTTTTTAGGAGTGAGGCTGACGTTCATGCTGAACTGGAAATTTACATCCCAATTGTCAGACACGAAATACTTACCTTCAATTCCGGCTATATTGACCAGACTATTATTATTCAGACTCCCGATGTTCAGATAGCGGTTCAGATCGCCGGAGTTATCCTTCCCTCCATTGGGAAGTCCGACTACTCCTCCGTCATTGGAGAACTTAGGAAGCAGATAAGAGGTGTTCTCGTTAAAGAACTTTCCGCTACCAAGCAGGACTGAAACCTGCCACTGTCCTTTCTTCGGGGCAAACGACGCATCATCACTGCTGCTGTAATGCTGCGCCATTGAAGGCGCAGCTGTCATACAGGTCAGCAAAAGTAATGTGCATAGTTTTTTTATCATCTTGTTACTTTTACGTAGTTAGGGAATTATTTCAAGAAGATAGCAAGAAGTGCTTTCAATTGAGCGCTTGCAGCATCATAGTCTGCCTTGGCAGCATCATATTCAGCCTGTTTTACTTTGATCTTTTCCTGGATACTTGCCAATGATTCAGTAATATAATCTGTATCAGTATAAGTACCTGCCGCTAATTTCTCTATATTTCTCTTAGCTTTAGCAACATCGGCCTTAGCGGCAGTGACATTTGCCAAAGCAATCATATGTTCTTGCTTAACCAAATTTTTGATAGCCTCCAAAGAACCTAAATCACCATTAGTAAAGTTATTATTCAAATAAACAGTGATTTCCGTTTCAATCTTACCTTTGATAATTTCATTATTGCCGTATTCTTTTTGTACTGTTGCAATATTATCATTTACTTCTTTAAAGACTTTATCATAAGCAGCCTGGGCTTCGTCGTTAGCTTTCTTAGCTTTATCTACAGCATCCGCCAAAGCAGTATTTGCTTTATCTTGAGCAGCCTGTTCTACAGCTTTTTGAGCAGTAAATGCTTCTTTCAAAGCTTTGTAAGTTTCTACCTGATCAATTATGGCTTGTAGACTAGCCGTTTCTGCTGTTGCCCAAATCATCTTACCAAGAGAACCATAATTACCATTCTTCAAAGCGTCTACATGATTACCACCAGCCGCAGCTATTACTTCGTCCTTAGTTACCGGCAATCTTCTTGGATTATTAGCTGAATTGAAATTATCGCTAAATACAGCAGAAGAAGCAGATTTCCACTTTTCCAATGGAGTCTTTACATTAGAATCTTGCTCTACCTCCATTAATTTTCCAATATTTGCAGTAGATATTTCATTTGCAGTAGTAATGTCACCATCATTTCCCCAAACAATAATACCTAAGTCTATTCCAACAACCTTTTTAAAGTTATTAGCGTCTGCTATCAGCCAAGCAGAGATTTTTTTCGTCTCACTTCCTTTTGTCGCAGTTGCCTTAGTAACTTGTGCTTCTTTAGCCAATGCATCCTTATAGTATGCAACTAAAGCCATAGCTACAGCATCAATATTAGCTTCTTTTTTTCTATCTTCCGGTTTAAGTCCATTATATTTCTTTATTGCAGCATTAGCGGCTACCTCTGATTTCTCCAATTCTATTTTCAGACTTTCATCATAAGCTGCCATTGCATCTTCCCATGCTTTATAATCTTTAGCATAGTTCTCTTCAGCTTCTTTTTGTGTTGCAAGAGCTGTAGCCAATTGTGGTTTGGCCCATTCTATATTTTCCAAATCAACACCTTTAGTAGCCTTATCAATCAGCTTAACCCAACCATCAATCTGACTTTGTGCTTCAGTAATTTGTATACCTTTAGCATAGGCAAAAGTACCAGTAGAAGAATTATAACCAGCAACAGTTGTTCCACTAGGTATTACATCATTCAATCCTTTCTTTACACTTTCAGCCTCTACTTTCTTAGAATAAGCTGCAGCTGTTTTAGCTTTGTTCTTGTTAGAGTTCTGGTTATTTTTAGCAGTCTCCAACTTATTACTAGTAGCATCCAAGTCAGATATCAGTTTAGGATTAGCAACTTCCAACTTGCCTTTTTCAATATTATACTGTTGTTCCTTGACCTTTGCAGCAGCAATTTCTTCTTCCAGCTTCTTGACTTCTGCTTCCCAATCTGCAACAGTAGTATACTCATTATCCAAGATAGCTTTCAAGTTATCAGCATACTTCTGCGTCATTTCTAAAGCAAATTCTGCATTTTTCAATGCATTATCCAAAACCGCTTCTAAATTATTATCAGCTACTATATCAGAATAGTTAGCTAATTGCTCCTGAAGTTTTTTCAAGCTACCGGCTTTATAGCCATCCGCAGACTGGGTAGGATCTTCAGTAATAAGATAAACATAATACTTAGTCGTAGAAGAATTAGTCTCCGTGCTTTCATCCGGATTTGTAGTAGTAGTGGAATTCGCAACTTCCGATGACAGAATTCTTTTGATAACAGTTGTTGAATATCCATACATTGCCTTGTCCATTGCTTGTTTTGCATAGGCGACTTGCGCTTGTACACCATTCAAACGAGTTTGTTCTTCATCTGTCAACAAAACCTTGGAAGCTTCAATCTGTTCCATAGCTTGCTTGTAAGCTTCCTGTGCTTTAGCAGTGGCAGTTTCGGCAAGAAGCATTTTTTCCTTATACTGCTCAACAATCAATGCCTTTTCATTTTCCCACTTAGTTTTGTCAGCTTCCGCTTTTGCAATGGCAGCTTCCGCTTCTGCTTTTGCTTGTGCAGTAGCAGCTTCTTCCTTTTCAATCAGGAGTTGCTTCAACTGAATATCCAGTTCATGCAACTGCAAATCAATTTCTGCAGATTTATTCTGAAGTGCCAAACCTGCATTAACTAACTCTTGCTCTGCAACCTGTGCTTTTCTCAATTCAGCCTCTACAAGCTCAACTGCAGCTTGAGCTTTGATAAAATCAGACTTTGCTCCCCTAAGTTCTGCAATGCCTTCCGGTTCATCGGTATCAATACATCCCGTGAATGTCGCCGTCGTACCTGCCATGAGCAAGGTTGCGACTAAATACGTCCATTTTCTCATAAAAGTAAATTAAATGTTATACAATTAATAAATAAAAAATTTGTTTATACTAATTCATGATTTATTTCGCTTCACTCCCCCTCTTCCCGTTACTTTGTAGGTAACGGGAAAACCCTTGTGCCTGCTCTTTTAGAGTAGTCTATACTAGAAAATAATACGATATATGACGAATCTTCTTACCCCTGCTTATGAGAAAAAGTAGAGGGGCGGGAAATCTATTGCAAAATTTAGACGTAAACAAAGCTCTAAGACAAAGAATCCACGTGTTCTTCTGTGTTTATTCCTATTTTGAGTAGTTTATTAGAAAAAATGTACGATTTTGTTTGGATGTTTTAAGAAATATGCTCATATTTGCAGCGTCTTTTCTTCCCGTTACCTACAAAGTAACAGTACTATTAATCAATCACTTGCCACAAACATAGCTCTTCTTCAGCGAAGATAGAATCGTCACATTCGCTTCATCTATTTTCTTATTCTTAAAAGGTTTTAGATAAGTCTCTGTGACGATAATGGATGAATGTCCCATCGCCTCTGAAATAATGCCTGGATGTATCTCGCAATAATATGCCATTGTAGCCCAAGTATGCCGAGCCGTATATGAGCTTAAATCAGAAGTCAATGCAAGTACTTGTTTCAACAACAGAAGCTGATAGTTAAAATTACGCAAAGCTATCTGATATTCCCTGTAGGTAGCTTCGGTACTCTCTCCGCCAGTCAGTATGGGAAAAAGATAAGGAGAAGCAGAATCGGTGTTCATATACTTTTTTATTAGTTTCATAGTTTCCGGCAGAAGCGTCACAGTTAGAAGCCGCCCGGTTTTTCTACGACGATAAGTAAGCACATTCCCCACCATATCCTGCTTTTTAAGATAGGCAAGATCTACAAACGGCATACCACGAAGCATGAACATTAAGAAAAAGTACGCGCGCGTACGTTGTAATACTTCCCTTCCCTGATGAATTTGTTTGGGAAGCTCTTTCATCAATCGTTCCATATCCTCCTTTTCCAGTGCACGCTTTCTGTCAGCACGCGTTCCTGTATAAACATACCGGAAATGATGCGGTATATAAGATGCCATACGACGGTCAACCGCGCGGTTGTACACCGCCCTCAATGTACGCATATAGGTTGAAACCGTGTTCCAACTACAATCCTTTTCCCGCAAATACGTTTCAAAACTTTTAAGAAACTCCTGATTCACTTTCTTGAATGACAGATTCCTGCTCCCATTAAATGCGATGATAGCATTCATGCTACTCCTGTAAACATGAGCAGTTCCATAATTCCCACTTTTTCGAAGCCCTTCAGCTACTTCCTTCATAAATGAAATCAAATTCCCCATTTTTATTAATTTTAGTTATCACTCAAGCACATCCCTGAAGAAAAGCGCCCTCACCGCAATTCCCCCCAATGCTCTTAATTCAAAATCTCAAAGTATCATCATACAAATATGATGAATTATGTTTTCTTTATATACACCCGATGTGTTCCTCTGCCATCAATCCCGATACCGGAACCGGGCGTATACGCCCATTGGCGCAATTCATTGGTAGCCGCCGTGCGCAGCAGACCTGTCAGTTTCCGGTATTCGTAGACCGTCAGAAAAGGATGTTCCTCCAGATATCTAACAGCCAATGCTAGTCGTTGCTCCGGTGTATACTTCTGTGAAGAGCGTTGCGACTTCCACGGAGCTCTTTCCAGCAGACATCTTCCGTTGATACGCCTCACCATCTTCCTGTCTACACGAAAGTTCACGCTCCCCACCACAATGCTTCGTGCGTTACGATGGGTTTCACCCTCTCCGGTCTTTTCGCGTTCTTTATCTTTGCATAACGCCAACGAAGGAGAGAATGTTCCGATACCATCCAGCTTCACAGACTTGCCTTCTGCCATCTGATGTGCCATTTCAATACCGATCTGTGTAATTACGCCTTCCACATCTCCGACATTAAAGCCACTGCTGGATGCTATCTGACGTATTAAATCCTCGGTAGATACCTGATCTATCATTGCAAACCGAGGATAAAGTACCTGTTCGCCCGTTCCATGAATATCGGGCATTTCTTCCATTACGTACATTGCCATAATACTAAAGTTTATTTGAAATATTGATTATTAATAGAAAACTTACTCGCTATAGGTAGAAAACTTGTTCTCCCCTACAGGAAAAGTTGTTTTTCCTATAGGACAAACTAAAACCGCAAGTTCTGGTTTTATAACTGAAACTTCTGATTACATAATCAAAAGTTCCGGTTTTATAATCAGAACTTGCGGTTATAGTTTTCTTACCAACAAAGATACGTTTTCCTGCCGGGATAAGCAAGTTTAATCCCTATGAAAAAGAAGTTTGATTACAATTCAGTTACTTATCACCGTTTCTTTACTTTATATCCTTTCAGGGTAAAACCAACTTCAAACAGGTTCAAAAGGGCTATCCGGATGTTATCTTCTATATAGGTCTCCATATTATCATATTTTGCAAAGTTGACGGGAAGGAGTCTGTTATTCCTCCTAAAGCTTTCATCCGGTATTTTACCGGTAAAACGTCCTTTCTTCTTCACTCCCCAACGAATGGTTTTACTACAAGGAAGAGGTATACCTATCGTCAGTACTTTTTCTTTAGTTACCGTATCGGTGATTCCATGTTTCCAGATACTGATATGGTTGGCTCCCAAATAAGTGCCGATATAAAGGACAACGGTCAGCGTCCAATCGTCCAAAGCCTCATCGGTTTGAATACCATTCACCAAATCAGAGAAATAGCCTTCAACCATTTCTCTGTCAAAACAGTTTAGTTCAGGCCATTCACATTTCTCAAACAGTTGATGCACATTGACAGGAACCAGTAAGGTGGTTATTTCTAACTGATATTTCATTCATTTCGTTTTTATATCATTGCATCTAAAATCGTCTCAAGTATCTTATCGACTATAAATATACAATTTTACCAGATCAAATACTAAAGAATAGAGCTTTTTTAAACCTATTTCTGAAAAAGAAAGGACTGTTTGATACACCCCCTCCTATGTAAACAGGGTTTATCAGACAGTCCTTTCCTCGCAGATTATGATTCGTCCGTTATTCTGTGGACGATCCTTGCTTTTCGTCCTTACGGCATTTCAGTTTCTATCTGGAATTTACGGCTTACTTTCATCAAATTGATGGTATAAGTGACTACGTTCTGTGCTTCCTGAACCATCGTGAGATACACCATGCTTACCCGGATGCTTCCTGATTGGCTTTGGATGCGTTGCAGTTCCTTACGTTTCAATAGTGAAAGCTGTCCGTTGAGGTCGTTGGCACGACGGATTTCTTCTTCGAAGTCGTTGTACTCGTTGTTTTCCATTTTCTTACGACACTGCTGAATCAGATAGGTGATATCTTCGGAAACATCGCTGAATTCACCTTTCTGGATGGCGTCCAATGGGTTGAAGTTGTTGTCGATATGTTCGAGGCAAGGTTCGCAGAGGCGGGAAATACTGTAGACCAATTCGCTGGCGAAGTCGTTGCCTTGATAGTAATAAAGTCCTTTTTCGAGTACGGTGTTATTGTCGAGACGACACATGGCGACGGTGCCCGAACGTTTCATCTGTTTGATGAGCTGTTTCTCAAATTTAGTGGACCCCATGGCACGACGCAATCCTCGCAGATTTTCATGAAGGAATGAAGTGACAGTCAGTTCGAAATTTGTTTCTGCATATTCCAATACTTTGGAAAGTTCTTCGCGGGTGTGCTTACGCATCAGTTGCAGGGCTTCTGTGCTGTCTGTGGTTTGCATCAGTTGCTTCAGCGTTTCGTTACCTTGTTCTTTCGCTTTGCGTTTCTTGTACATCACCTGGCTACGGATCAAGATGAATACAGCTATACCGATGAGGGCGATGATAGAGATGTTACCTCCATAATGGAGTACGAGAGCTACGAAGAAACAGATGGTGAAGGCGGCTCCGGCGGTGATGAACCAGCCTCCGATGACGCTTAATACGCCGGTGATACGGTAAACGGCTGAATCACGTCCCCAGGCGCGGTCGGCCAAAGAAGTACCCATAGCTACCATGAAGGTTACGTAGGTGGTGGAAAGGGGAAGTTTCAGGGAGGTTCCCAAGACGATGAGCAGACCGGCCAATACCAGGTTGACAGAAGCGCGGACAAGGTCGAAAGCAGCTCCGTCGGCAATGATTGCTTCGTCTTTGCGGAAGCGGGAGTCAAGCCATTTTTTGCTGCCGTCCGGCATTATTCGGGAGATTCCATTGGCAAGTGTCATGCTGATGCGGACTACTGTGCGGGCGATCGGAGTACTTCCGAATGCTTCTTCTCCTTCATCTTGGCGGGAAAGGTCGACAGATGTTTTAATTACAGCATGTGCTTTTTTAGAGGTGCAGAGGGCGTAGACCATGACGGCTCCGGCTCCGATAAGAAAATACCACGGTGTTTTAGCAGGTCCCAGCAAGGAGGTCATCAGGAAGCCGTTCGGATTTCCTTCTCCGTTGGCGGTGTAATCTAAAAAAGAGGAGAAACCTGCGAGGGGAACGCCAATAAAGTTGACAAGGTCGTTACCGGCAAAAGCGAGAGCCAGAGCGAAGGTTCCCATCAGTACGACGACTTTGAAAACATTGATTTTCATCCAGTGAAGGATTTGCATCAGTACGGTGAAGAATACAAAGAAAACGGTGATTAGCATCAGTGTGTTGTCTTGTATCCAGTGTTTGTTTTCAGAGGTCATGAAGGAGCTGTCTTTCAGTCCTTTGATAAGCATGAAATAGATGATGGCAGTAGCGGCTATCCCCCCAAAGAGGGCGATGCTGTATTTCATCTTTTTCGTATAGTTGAAAGTGAATATCACACGGGCAAGCCATTGTACAAGCATTCCGAAGAAGAAGGCGATAGCGACGGAGACGAAGATCGCCATGATGACGGAGAGGGCTTTGTCGGTGTTTATGAGGTCGCCCAGACCGAGGGTATCGCTATTATGTACTTTGATAAGTGAGAGGGCAAAGGTACCTCCGAGTAGTTCAAAGACTAGTGAAACGGTGGTAGAGGTAGGCATCCCCATGGAGTTGAATACGTCCAGCAGTACTACGTCGGTCAACATGACGGCCAGCAGAATGCACATGATTTCGGCAAAGTAGAAGTGCTCGGGCTGGTAGATGCCGTGCCGGGCAATGTCCATCATACCGTTGGACAGGGAAGCGCCAATGAATATACCAATACCGGCTATGAAAAGAATGGTTTTAAACGAAGCGGCCTTGGCGCCTACCGCAGAGTTCAAAAAGTTAACTGCATCATTACTGACTCCGACTATCAGATCGAAAACAGCTAGTACAAAGAGGAAGATGATAATGCATAAATAAATAGTCTCCATAATAAATATATGTGTATGTTGTTTCCGGCTGCAAAGGACGGGATTTGACGTTGCAGGGAGGTGTCATACATGTTACATTTATGTTACAATCATCTTTCTTTTGTCTTGAAACAAAAGAAAGAAGCAAAGAAAAATTCAAGGCTGACTTTTTTCTCCTACTCGCTCCCTGCACTGCGCTAAAGGGCAGAAACTCGCTACGCTCAAACAGTCTGCCCTTTTTGACGCTCCGTTACGGGGGCTCGCTTGACGGAGAAAAAAGTAGGCCGGAGGGGCGTGCGGGGTGGGCGTTGTGGAGGAGGTTGCATGAGATGTCGGTGTGGTTGTTGCGAGGGAAGCCATGTAGTAAGGGCGTATAACGGGGGATGTGCAGCGGGAACGTTGCGGGAAGGCCGTGTGGGGCGTTGTAAGTTGCAGGACACGGGTATGGGATTCTTATGTTAGTTAATTAGTTGGTTGTTTTTTAGTTATTTGTTTTGTTTAACCAGTCATAGAAGGTGTATTGGGCTCGTACAGCGGGGGTGCCGGGCGCTCTTTTTTTGAATATATTTCGCAGGTTGTCGTCTACCCAGCAGGCTTTTTGGTTGTCGGCGAGCTGGATATTAAGCATTTCGATGAGGCTGTCACGCAGGTCGGGGGCGAGAATGGGGGTGATGGCTTCGATGCGGCGGTAGAGGTTACGACGCATCCAGTCGGGGGAGCCCATGAAGACTTTGGGTTTGCCGTCGTTGCCGAAGTACCAGATGCGGGCGTGTTCGAGGAAACTGTCTACAATACGGGTGACACGAATGTTACGACTGTATGACTGTCCGGGGATAAGACAACAGATTCCACGGACGATGAGGTCTATTTGTACGCCGTGTTCGGAGGCTTCGTAGAGACGGTCAATCATGGCGGGGTCTTGGAGGGCGTTCATTTTTAGGATGATACGGCCTTGTTTGCCTTCGTCGGCGAGGGCGATTTCCCAATCAATCAGGCGGTTCAATTCGGGGATGAGGTTGAAACGGGCGACAAGAAGGGTGGTGAACTTCGGGTCTTCTTTGCCTTGCAGGGTGCGGAAGAGGTTATAGAGGTCGGCCACTATCTTCGGACGGCAGGTGAAAAGGCCACAGTCGGCGTAGAGGGTGGCGGTCTTTTCATTAAAGTTACCGGTGCTGATATAGGCGTAGCTGGGTATTTTTTCACCGTTCAGTCCGCGGCGGCGGATAAGGGCTACTTTGGCGTGTACTTTCAGACCGGGTATGCTGTATATTATTTTAATGCCGGCGGCTTGCATCATTTCGGCCGTGGCAAGGTTGTTTTCTTCGTCGAAACGGGCTTTCAGTTCCACGAATACGGTGACTTTCTTGCCGTTTTGGGCGGCGGCTATCAGGGTGTTGATGACGGCGGAGTTTTCAGCTACGCGGTATTGGGTTACCATGATTTCACGGGTTTCCGGGTTGTGCACGGCTTCATACAGGAAGTGGATGAAGTGCTCGAAAGAGTGATAAGGGTAATATAATAACAGGTCCTTCTTGGCGACGTAGTTGAAGATAGATTCTTTTTCGTCGAGGATGGTCAGCTTCATTGGCTTCGGCTTTTCGAAGCTGTGAAGAGATTTGTTCGGGTTGGGAAGATGACGCAGGTCTTCAAGATTCAGGTGCTTGTCGCCGGGGACAAGTTCATCGCGCTGAATATGGAAGGCGTCTACCAGAAAGTTCAGAAAGTCATGAGGCATACCACGGTCGTAGACGAAACGGCAGACGTCACCGATCTTACGTTTCTTCACTTTCTTCTTGAGTTGAGCGACAAGGTCGGCACTGCTGGCGGTGTCGTCAATTAATATGTCAGCGTCACGGGAGATTTTGATGCAGTAGCTGGAATCAACATCGTAGCCGGGGAAAATAAGGTTGAGGTTTGCCTTGATTATATCTTCGGTAAACATCAGGTAATGGTTTTTCTCGCGGGATGGAAGTTCGATGAAGCGGGGCACTTTGGCGTAGGGTTGCTTCATCACGAAGTAAAGAGGTTGCCGGGATTCTGTTAGACTGGTAGTTCCTTCATTTCCTTCTTTCTTCGGATAAACTCGTATGGCCAGGTAAAGGCGATTATCCCGCAGGAAGGAGACTATTTTATCTTTGGATACAGGCACAGGCTGCAGGTAGGGAAAAATTTCTTCCCGGAAAAAGTCTTTAATAAACTGCTGGTGGAACGGTTCTACATGTCTGTCCTGATAAAAGATGATGTGATTCTTGCGCAGGGCAGGTAGTAGTTTCTCTTCATAAATGCGTACACGGTCATCCAGCTGGCGGGTGACTTCTTTATTTATTTCTTCTACCAGTTCGCGGGCGGATTGTACGGTTTCTTCATCACTTTCCGTAGCGCCGGAGGCAACAGCTTTATGGTCGGCTACACGGATTTTGTAGAACTCTTCGAGGTTGGAAGAGTAGATAGAGATGAAGTTGATACGTTCGTAGAGCGGTAGACGCTCGTCCAGAGCCTCCAACAATACGCGATAATTAAATGAGAGCCAACTAATATCTCGCTTGAAATAATTATATTTGCTTTCCATGTGCTTTAAGATTTTTCCAAATATAGTATCTTTGTGGGATTAAACAAAGAAATTTATGACAAGAATTGGATTATTATCTGATACTCACGCTTACTGGGACGAGAAATATCTGGAATATTTTGAACCGTGTGACGAAATCTGGCATGCCGGAGACATCGGTTCGCTGGAAGTAGCGGAAAAGTTAGCCGCCTTCCGTCCATTCCGGGCGGTATATGGAAATATTGACGGACAGGAAATCAGAAAGCTGTATCCGCAAATAAACCGTTTCACGGTGGATGGTGCAGAAGTGCTGATTAAACATATCGGCGGTTATCCGGGGAAATACGATCCTTCCATCATCGGCAGTCTGATGGCACGTCCGCCCAAACTTTTTATCAGCGGACATTCTCATATATTAAAGGTGAAATATGATAAAACACTGGATATGTTGCATATTAATCCGGGAGCTGCCGGCATGTCCGGTTTCCACAAGGTACGGACTTTGGTACGTTTTGTTATCAACCAGGGGGCCTTTCAGGACTTGGAAGTCATCGAATTGGCGGACAAATAAAATAAATGTTCCTGCCAGATTGAAAAATTATTTTAAAATTTTGCCACGTCGGAATTCTTTCCGACCTTTGCACGCAGTTAATGAATAACTCAGACGAACATGAAAGGAATTATTCTAGCCGGTGGTAGTGCCACCCGACTTTATCCGCTCTCTAAAGCGATTTCCAAACAAATCATGCCTGTGTATGACAAGCCGATGATTTATTATCCGTTGTCAACACTTATGTTGGCAGGAATACGCGAAGTGTTGATTATTTCGACTCCACGCGACTTGCCGATGTTCCGCGACTTGTTGGGAACGGGTGAGGAACTGGGTATGTCTTTCTCCTATAAAATTCAGGAACAACCTAACGGACTGGCACAAGCTTTCGTATTGGGAGCCGATTTCCTGAACGGCGAACCGGGCTGTCTGATTCTTGGGGATAATATGTTTTACGGACAGGGCTTCTCCGCCATGCTCCGCCGGGCTGCCAATATAGAAAAGGGCGCCTGCATCTTCGGTTACTACGTGAAAGACCCGCGCGCTTATGGTGTAGTGGAATTTGACGAACAGGGAAAAGTGATTTCACTGGAAGAAAAGCCGGAAGTGCCGAAAAGTAATTATGCCGTTCCGGGACTTTATTTCTACGATGCCAGTGTGACGGAAAAAGCAGCGGCTCTTCGTCCTTCAGCACGTGGAGAGTATGAGATAACAGACTTGAACCGTCTGTATCTGGAAGAAGGTACATTGAAAGTGGAACTCTTCGGACGCGGATTTGCATGGCTCGATACGGGTAACTGCGACAGTCTGCTGGAAGCTTCCAACTTCGTGGCCACTATTCAGAACCGCCAAGGTTTTTACGTCAGCTGTATTGAAGAAATCGCCTGGCGTCAGGGATGGATTCCGACGGAGCAGTTGCTTCTACTGGGTCAACAGCTCGAAAAAACCGAGTATGGAAAGTACCTTATCGAATTGGCTAAACAATCCTAAAATCAACATAAAGAATAAAATATGAAAACTTATCTAGTGACCGGTGCCGCAGGATTTATCGGGGCAAATTACATCAAGTACATCTTAGCCAAACATAACGACATCAAAGTCGTGATATTGGACGCTTTGACGTATGCAGGTAACTTAGGAACGATTGCCAAAGACATCGACAACGAACGCTGTGTCTTTATCAAAGGAGACATTTGTAGCCGCGATGTGGTAGACGGTCTTTTTGCTGAGTATCGTTTTGACTATGTGGTGAATTTCGCTGCCGAGAGCCATGTGGACCGCAGCATTGAAAATCCGCAGCTGTTTCTGATTACCAACATTCTCGGAACACAGAACTTACTGGATTGTGCACGCCGTGCATGGGTGATGGGGAAAGACGAACAAGGATATCCGACCTGGAGAAAAGGTGTACGCTATCATCAGGTATCTACCGATGAGGTGTATGGCTCATTGGGAGCCGAAGGGTATTTCACTGAAGCAACTCCGCTTTGTCCTCACAGCCCATACAGTGCTTCTAAGACAAGTGCAGACATGGTGGTAATGGCTTACCACGACACTTATAAAATGCCGGTAACGATTACCCGTTGCTCCAACAACTACGGTCCGTACCACTTCCCGGAAAAATTGATTCCGTTGATTATCAAGAATATCCTCGAAGGAAAGCATCTCCCCGTCTACGGTGACGGTAGCAATGTGCGCGACTGGCTTTATGTGGAAGACCACTGCAAAGCAATCGACCTCGTTGTGCGTGAAGGTCAAGACGGAGAAGTGTACAACGTTGGTGGACACAACGAGAAAACAAACCTCGAAATCGTGAAACTGACAATTTCGACTATCCACCGTCTGATGGCAGAAAATCCCGAATATCGTCAAGTTCTCAAAAAGAAAGTGAAAGACGAAAACGGAGACATTTCAATCGACTGGATCAACGAAGATCTGATTACTTTCGTTAAAGACCGTCTGGGACACGACCAACGTTATGCTATCGACCCCACCAAGATAACAAATGCCTTAGGATGGTATCCCGAAACTAAATTCGAGGTCGGTATCGTAAAGACAATCGAATGGTATTTAGCCAACCAAGCTTGGGTGGAAGAAGTTACCAGCGGAGATTATCAGGGTTACTACGAAAAGATGTACGGGAAATGATTCTCAATTTATCAACATTCCTATTGCAATAAGAATACCCATAAGCAGCATATTACGCGAAGTCTCGCCTAATATGCTGTTTAATTTTTTACCGCTGTATATTTTCACCATCCGTTTCCAGGTAAGGAAATGAGGGATCAGATAAAGTTGCGGAAGAAAAGCGGCGTAGAAATGACCTTCACGAAGGAAACACAAGCAGAGAAGAGAAGCGGTAATCCCCAGCATCAAATAAAAATAGCGACCGAATTTCTCGCCAAAACGAACGATCACTGTCCTTTTTCCACTGCGTGCATCCGCTTCGCGGTCACGATAATTATTGACTACCAACAATGTATCGATAAGCAGTCCGCAGATTAAAGAGGCGATAGTGACATCCGGTGTCCAAGTTAGCGCCTGTACGTAATATGTTCCGCCTACGGGTACAAAGCCGAAAAAGACAATCACCAATACATCGCCCCAACCGTTGTAAGAAAGAGGATAAGGACCGGTGGTATAAAGAAAGGCAAATAACACACAAAGCACTCCTACGATAATCAATTCCCACCCGGCAAAGAAGAGCAACGTACAGCCGATAAGGCAGGCAAGAGCAACCGTAATAATAATCCCGGTTTTCATCGCTTGCGGAGAAATCCATCCTTGCGCACAAGCACGTTCGGGGCCTAACCGGTCTTCCCGGTCTGTTCCTTTGAGGAAGTCGAAAAGGTCATTGATGAAATTAGCGGCAATTTGCATCAGACTTGCAAACAGACAGCAGATCAGTGCAGGCAACCAGTGAAAACGTCCGTCCATTGCAGCAAGAGCAGTACCTATCATAACCGGAGTTATGGCCCCTGTCAGCGTTTTGGGACGTGCAGCTAATATCCATGCTTGTAGCGAGTTACGCTTTACTTCTTCCATACTTTAATATATTATAAATAGTTTTGACGGACAAAGATACATGATTTTTCGTATCTTTGCACCCCGAAAAACTTCAAACTAAGAGAAGATGAAGAAAATAAAAACAATCTACCCTGTTATCCTGTTGACATTGCTTTTGCTGGTTTCCTGTAAGTCGAAAAAGAATATGGTGGCTACCTTGCCACGCCCTGTTTTAAATTCAGATTCTATTTATCCGGATACGGCTAATGCCATAGCCGGGTTATTCTCCCCCGACCACTCGCAACTCAAAGAGCTGAATGTTTCCAAAAACAAAAAGCAGAATACAAAGGAAAAGACTTCTACCGATACACACGAATCGTCGGATCTGGTACTGCGGGGAACAAAAATCACTTCTTCCAGCGTAGATGTATCTTCTGTCTATACCGGAGTGGACCGTGTAGTAAAATATGACTTTACACACCGCGATGTTCCCGAAGCCTTTGAAGGTTTCCGTATCGCTTTCATTTCCGACTTACACTACAAAAGTCTGCTGAAAGAAAAAGGCCTGAACGACCTTGTCCGCCTACTGATTGCTCAAAAGGCTGATGTGCTTCTAATGGGTGGTGACTATCAGGAAGGTTGTGAATATGTGGAACCTTTGTTTTCCGCACTGGCACGCGTAAAAACACCGATGGGCACTTATGGGGTAATGGGCAATAACGACTACGAACGTTGCCACGACGATATTGTGAATACAATGAAACATTACGGCATGCGTCCGTTAGAACATGAAGTAGATACGCTTCGTAAAGACGGGCAGCAGATCATTATCGCTGGAGTGCGCAATCCTTTTGATCTGGGGCGCAACGGAGTATCGCCTACTCTGGCACTCTCTCCCAAAGATTTTGTCATCTTACTGGTTCATACTCCGGATTACATCGAAGATGTTTCAGTAGCTAACACCGACCTTGCCCTGGCAGGACACACCCACGGCGGACAAGTCCGTGTATTCGGAGTTGCCCCGGCACTTAACTCACACTATGGCAATCGTTTCATCACCGGACTGGCATATAATTCTGCAAAAATACCTTTGATTATAACAAACGGAATAGGAACCTCCAAATTACCAATCCGTGTTGGCGCTCCGGCGGAAATCATCGTTATTACTCTTCATCGATTAACGGAGTAAAGTATCGTAGCTTGGTATGAAAAAACAACCCGAATAGTAGCATCCTACATTTTAAGGTACGACTTTCTGTGATATACCACACTTTTAGGATACGACTTTTTGTTAAAGATCACATTTTTAAGGTACGACTTTTTTTGTTAATATCCCTTTTAATGCTTACATTTGCATCTATAAGTAGCTGATAATAAAAGAAAGAAGTATGAGAAGAGATGCAATGCAAGAATTGTATGACTGGAAAGAAAAGTCTACACGAAAGCCTTTGATTATTCGCGGAGCCCGTCAGGTAGGAAAGACATGGCTCATGAAAGAGTTTGCGGCTACTGCTTACAAACAGTTTGCTTACATCAACTTCGAAGACAATGAAGTGATGAAGGAGATTTTCCAAAAAGATTTTGATATCGAACGTATTTTAATGGCTATCCAATTAGTTACCGGAAAAGTAGTAAATACGGATACTTTAATTCTTTTTGACGAGCTTCAGGAAGCTCCACGCGGTTTGACAGCTATGAAGTATTTCCAAGAGAAAGCACCACAGTATCATGTCATTGCAGCTGGTTCTTTATTGGGGATCGCGATGCATCAAAATGATTCTTTCCCAGTAGGAAAAGTCGATTTTATAGACTTATATCCACTTTCTTTTTCCGAGTTTTTAGAAGCTATCGGACAAGAACCTTTTGCCAGCTTGCTCGCTAAACAAGATTGGAACCTGATTTCTACCTTCCGCTCTAAACTCACCGACTTCCTTAAACAGTATTATTTCGTAGGAGGAATGCCTGAAGTAGTCAATGCCTTTATTGAACACAAAGACTATACCGAAGTCCGCCAGTTACAACAAAATATACTGGATTCTTATGATCGTGATTTCTCCAAACATGCTCCTATTGCCGAAGTACCCAGAATTCGTATGGTATGGCGTTCGATTCCGGCACAGTTGGCAAAAGAAAATCGCAAATTCATTTATGGAGTTATAAAAGAAGGAGCAAGAGCCAAAGATTTTGAACTGGCTATGGAATGGTTGATAGATGCCGGCCTTATTTATAAAGTAAACCGGGTAAAGAAAGGTGGAATACCTTTATCGGCATACGAAGATTTTTCTGCATTCAAGCTATTTATGCTGGATACCGGATTAATGGGAGCAATGAGCGGACTCCCCCCACAGGCATTATTGGAAGGAAATATTTTATTTACCGATTATAAAGGAGCAATTACCGAACAATATGTGTTACAACAACTGAAATCGGTGAAAGGCTTGAATATTTATTACTGGTCTTCAGATACTTCCAAAGGAGAGTTGGATTTTCTATTGCAAAAAGAAATCTATATTATTCCGGTTGAAGTGAAAGCAGAAGAAAACTTACAGTCGAAAAGTCTGCGTTCTTTTGTTGAAAAAAATCCAGGACTACATGGCATTCGTTTTTCCATGTCAGATTACCGGCAACAGGAGTGGCTGACAAATTATCCGTTATATTCTGTCGGATATATATTTTAATATATTCAAAGACGTATATTATCTTTCTTTTATAGTCTCCCAGACCTTTGGATGCACAAAGTATCGAACATCTTTCCCTGCATCCAATGCTTCTCGAATAAAAGTAGAACTGATTTCAAATACAGGAGAATGAACAAGACGCACCGTTTCCGGCAATTCCTCCTCTTTGACGGGAAAGCCGGGACGGGGGTAAATAAGAATCTGATTCTCTTTAATGATACGTTCGGACTGATACCAATATCCAAAACGTTCCCAATTATCGGAACCGATAATGAAATAAAACTCGCGATCGGGAAATGCCTCACGCAGTTTCTCCAACGTATATACGCTATATGAGGGGCGAGGCAAATGAAACTCAAAATCTGAAGCCTGAAAACGAGGATAGTCACTGATGCTCAACTTTACCAGTTCGAGACGTAATTCATCATTCCATAACTTCTCCTGTGCTTTCAAAGGATTCTGCGGACTCACCATAAACCAGATTTCATCCAATCCTTCATACTCACAAAGGTAGTTGGCTAGAGCAAGATGTCCGATGTGAATCGGATTGAATGATCCGCTGAAGATTCCGGTTTTCTGCTTATTCATTGTTCCAAAAACTCTTTGATAACTTTCAAAGCTTCCGCTTTAGCAGTTTCCAAATTATCATTGACAATCACACAATCGAATTGCGAAGCAAAACCCAATTCATATTCCGCCTTAGCGATGCGACTTTCAATCACTTCCGGCGCATCCGTTCCACGTCCTTCCAACCGGCAGCGTAATTCTTCCACCGAAGGCGGCTGGATAAACACCGACAACGCACGATCGCCATAAAACTTCTTGATATTGCATCCGCCAACCACATCTACGTCAAACACCACATTCTGACCCGCTTCCAATTGCTTTTCTACCTGCGCTTTCAGCGTTCCGTAATAACGGTCCTTATACACCTCCTCATACTCCAGAAATTCGTTGTTCTCAATGCGTTGGCGAAATTCTTCCGGCGTAAGGAAGAAATATTCAACCCCATGCTGCTCCGTTCCACGCGGAGGACGGCTGGTAGCAGAAATAGAAAACGCTAAATTCAAGTTCTGCGTCAGCAGATAATTGATTATAGTAGATTTGCCCGAACCCGACGGAGCAGAGAAAATAATTAGCTTACCGGTCATAAGTTTAATGAAGAATTAAGAATTAAAAATGATAGATACTGTTTTACATCACGTTCAGCACCTGTTCCTTAATCTGTTCCAGTTCATCCTTCATCTGAACTACGATCTTCTGCATTTCAGCATGATTGGACTTGCTGCCTAACGTATTGATCTCCCGACCCATTTCCTGGGCGATAAAACCAAGCTTCTTACCCTGTCCGCTACCACTTTCCATCGTGCTGATGAAATATTTCAGATGGTTGCTAAGACGTTGTTTTTCCTCGTTGACATCCAGTTTTTCGATGTAGTAAATCAGTTCCTGTTCCAGACGATTCTTGTCGTAGTCTACGCTTAACGTCTTTTCGAGAGCATCAGTGATGCGTTCCTTCACTTTCTCTACACGTTCTTTCTCGTAAGGAGTAATCTGTTCGAGCAAACTGTTGATGTTGGCAATCTTCTCACGGAATTTCTTTTCCAATGCAGCCCCCTCCTGTTTGCGGAAATCGACCAAATGACTGATGGCTTCAAGTATGGTAGCATGCACCATGCTCCATTCCTCTTCCGTCAGTTCCTGAATTTCCGTTTTCGTCATCACGTCCGGCATGCGGAGTAATAGTTGGAGCCAGTCTTCCGGTGCGGGACAAGGAATCCCCAGTTCGCGGCTTATCGAATCCAACTGGCTATAATAACTTTTCAGTACATCCTTATTGATGGGAGCAGCATCCGCACCCTCCTTCTTCTCTATCCACAGGCTGAAGTCAGCTTTTCCACGTTCCAGAACTTTAGAAATCTCATTACGGATTTCAATCTCTTTTTCACGATACGCCGGAGCGATGCGAGTGGACAAATCCATTGCCTTGCTGTTGAGCGACTTGATTTCTACATTTATTTTTTTATCAGGAAGTTCGGCCGTAGCTTTACCGTATCCTGTCATAGACTGTATCATAACCTTAAAGTTTTGTGCAAAAGTACACGAATATTTTAAGAATTGGAAATAATCATGTAAATTTGCGACAATTTAATAAGCTGATTTTTATGTCGTGTATACTGAATATTGAAACCTCTACCTCTGTTTGCTCGGTAGCGGCCAGTCAAGACGGACAGACGATTTTTGTGAAAGAAGACTTGAAAGGCCCTTCACACGCCGTGTCTTTAGGAGTTTTTGTAGATGAAGCATTGTCGTTCATAGACAGTCATGCCATCCCTTTGGATGCCGTTGCAGTGAGTTGCGGACCGGGTTCGTACACCGGACTCCGAATCGGGGTTTCTATGGCGAAAGGAATTTGTTACGGGCGCAATATCCCCTTGATCGGTATCCCGACGCTGGAAGTATTGAGTGTTCCGGTGCTGTTGTATCACGACTTGCCCGAAAACGCTTTGCTTTGTCCGATGATCGACGCCCGCCGCATGGAAGTATATGCAGCCGTCTATGACCGTCGTCTACAAGTGAAACGTACAGTTGCCGCCGACATCGTAGATGAGAACTCTTACCTGGAGTTCCTGAACGAACAACCGGTTTATTTCTTTGGAAACGGAGCCGACAAATGCCGCGAACAGATCACGCATCCGAACGCACATTTTATCGACAATATCCATCCGTTGGCTAAAATGATGTTCCCACTGGCAGAAAAAGCAGTGGCCGATGAAGACTATAAAGACGTGGCTTACTTCGAACCTTTCTACCTGAAAGAATTCGTTGCCTCCATGCCGAAAAAGCTTCTTTAATTTTTTAATTTTTAATTCTCAATTTTAATTTAACAAATGCAATACAATACTCAACAGAAAAGAATGCCGCTTCCCGAATACGGACGTAGCATCCAGAACATGGTAGATTATGCGTTGACCATTCAGGATCGTGCAGAACGTCAGCGTTGTGCCAACACCATCATCAACATTATGGGAAATATGTTCCCCCATTTGCGTGATGTACCCGATTTCAAGCACAAGCTTTGGGACCACCTGGCTATCATGTCCGGTTTTGAGCTGGATATTGACTATCCGTATGAAATCATCCGCAAGGATAATCTGGTGACCCGCCCGGACCATATCCCCTACTCCACCGCCCGTATGCGTTACCGTCACTACGGACATACGCTGGAAGTACTGATAAAAAAAGCGATCGAATTCCCTGAAGGAAACGAAAAGAGAAACCTGATCGCTCTTATCTGCAACCACATGAAGAAGGATTACCTGGCATGGAACAAAGATACAGTGGACGACAAAAAGATTGCCGAAGACCTGTACGAACTGTCTAACGGGGAACTCCAAATGACCGACGATATCGTCCGGCTGATGGCAGAACGCCTGAATCAGAACTACCGTCCGAAGACGAACTATACCAACAATCGTCAAAACAATAAAAGAAGATACTAAAACACTTTATACTTAATACTAAAAAAATTAATGGCTTCATTTGTAATCGAAGGAGGACATCGGCTTAGCGGAGAAATCCACCCGCAAGGAGCTAAAAACGAAGTTTTGCAGATAATCTGTGCCACGTTGCTGACCGCAGAGGAAGTGACGGTGAACAATATACCTGACATTCTTGATGTCAACAACCTGATTCAGCTCTTGCGGGAGATGGGAGTGACGGTTGCAAAGAAAGGCATTGATTCTTATAGTTTTAAAGCAGAAAATGTAGACCTGGCTTATTTGGAAAGCGATGAATTCCTAAAGAAATGTTCCAGTCTGCGAGGCTCTGTGATGCTTATAGGTCCCATGGTGGCACGTTTCGGCAAGGCATTGATTTCCAAGCCGGGAGGAGATAAAATCGGTCGCCGCCGTCTGGACACTCACTTTGTAGGTATTCAGAATTTAGGGGCCGACTTCCGCTACGACGAAGAGCGGGGTATCTACGAAATAACGGCCGACAGACTTCAGGGAAGCTATATGCTACTGGACGAAGCATCTGTCACCGGAACAGCCAACATCGTCATGGCAGCCGTACTTGCCAAAGGTACGACCACCATTTACAATGCCGCCTGCGAACCCTACGTGCAACAACTCTGCCGGTTACTCAACCGGATGGGAGCCAAAATCAGCGGTATCGCATCCAACCTGCTCACCATCGAAGGCGTGGAAGAACTGCACGGCACGCAACACACCGTACTGCCCGACATGATTGAAGTGGGCAGCTTCATCGGCATGGCGGCAATGACGAAAAGCGAAATTACCATCAAGAATGTTTCTTACGAAAATCTTGGAATCATCCCCGAGAGCTTCCGCCGTCTGGGCATCAAGCTCGAACAAAGAGGAGACGATATTTACGTTCCCGCACAGGAAACATACCAGATAGAATCATTTATCGACGGCTCCATCATGACGATAGCCGACGCCACTTGGCCGGGACTGACTCCCGACTTGCTAAGTGTGATGCTCGTTGTAGCCACACAAGCCAAAGGCAGCGTACTGATTCATCAGAAAATGTTCGAAAGCCGCCTGTTCTTTGTGGACAAGCTGATCGACATGGGTGCACAGATCATTCTCTGCGACCCTCACCGCGCCGTAGTCATCGGACACAACCACGGCTTCAAGCTGCGCGGTGCCCGCCTGACTTCACCGGATATACGTGCCGGTATCGCCCTTCTGATTGCCGCCATGAGCGCCGAAGGAACCAGTACCATTAGTAACATCGAACAGATAGACCGTGGTTATCAGAACATCGAAGGACGTCTGAACGCTATCGGAGCTAGAATCACCCGGATATGATAAAGAAAGAAGAAGTATACAAGATAGGATTATTCAATAAACCGCACGGCATCCACGGCGAATTGCAATTTACCTTCACGGACGATATTTTCGACCGTGTGGACTGCGATTATCTGATATGTCTGCTCGATGGCATCTTCGTGCCTTTCTTCATCGAAGAATACCGCTTCCGTTCAGACTCCACCGCCTTGGTGAAACTGGAAGGAGTCGACAGCGCCGAACGTGCCCGAATGTTCACCAACATTGAAGTCTACTTCCCCGTGAAACACGCCGAAGAAGCGGAAGACGGCGAACTGTCCTGGAACTTCTTCATCGGTTTCCAAATGGAAGACATCCATCACGGACTTCTGGGAGAAGTCATAGATGTAGATACCACTACGGTAAACACCCTTTTCGTGGTTGAAGGAGCGGAAGAAGAGGAACTGCTCGTTCCCGCCCAGGAGGAATTTATCGTAGGAATAGACCAGAAACAGAAACTCATCACGGTGGAACTTCCCGAAGGGTTGCTCAATCTGGAGGAATTGGAAGATGACCGGTGAGAACGAATCAAACGATGAGCCGCTCATCCACTGAAAATAGTAAATAGTAAATCGTAAAAACAGTAAATACCC
Organism: Bacteroides sp. MSK.18.37; assembly: GCF_019129155.2. Taxonomy (NCBI): domain Bacteria; kingdom Pseudomonadati; phylum Bacteroidota; class Bacteroidia; order Bacteroidales; family Bacteroidaceae; genus Bacteroides; species Bacteroides sp. MSK.18.37. The sequence goes on from NZ_JAHOIB020000001.1 coordinate 1,314,510, forward strand.
GAGATGCCAAAGAGAAGACGAAGTAAAGCTTTCTGGAAAAATTTCAAGTTCAAGTATAAACTAACGATCGTTAATGAAAATACACTTGAAGAAATTGTCGGACTTCGCGTATCCAAGCTCAATGGACTTTCCGTATTACTTTGCGTGCTGGCGGTACTTTTCCTGATCGCTTCCTGCATCATCACTTTCACCCCGCTGCGCAACTACCTCCCCGGATACATGAATAGTGAAGTCCGTACACAAATCGTGGACAATGCCCTGCGTGTAGACTCTTTACAACAAGTGCTCAACAAGCAGAATCTTTACATCATGAACATTCAGGATATCTTCAGTGGAAAAGTATCCATCGACAGCGTGCAGACACTCGATTCACTGACCACTGCCCGCGAAGACACACTGATGGAACGTACCAAACGGGAAGAAGAATTCCGCCGTCAGTATGAAGAGAATGAAAAATATAACCTGACCTCCATCACTTCCCAACCGGACGTGACCGGACTCATTTTATACCGTCCGACACGAGGTATGGTGTCCGACCACTTCAATGCCGAGAAGAAACATTACGGCACCGACATCGCCGCCAATCCCAACGAAAGTGTATTGGCAACCATGGACGGGACCGTCATCCTAAGTACATACACCGCCGAGACAGGTTATCTGATTGGCGTACAACATAACCAGGATTTAATTTCAATCTATAAACACTGCGGCTCCCTCCTGAAAAAGGAAGGTGAACGCGTGAAAGGAGGGGAAGCCATCGCTCTGGTAGGAAACAGCGGCACACTTAGTACAGGGCCGCACCTCCATTTCGAACTTTGGTATAAAGGTCATCCGGTAAATCCCGAAAAATACATCGTATTTTAAGTGATAATAGAAAAATGAATATAGAGACTAACAAAAAGAAAAAACAAATAGCTATCCTAGGCTCAACAGGCTCCATCGGGACGCAGGCTCTGCAAGTCATCGAAGAACATCCCGACCTGTACGAAGCCTATGCGCTGACAGCCAACAACCGCGTGGAACTACTGATTGCCCAGGCACGGAAGTTCCAGCCGGAAGTGGTAGTGATAGCCAACGAAGAAAAGTATTCCGAACTGAAAGAAGCATTGAGCGACCTGCCCATCAAAGTGTACGCAGGCACAGACGCTATCTGTCAGATTGTAGAAGCAGGCCCCATCGACATGGTGTTGACAGCCATGGTCGGTTATGCCGGACTAAAACCAACCATCAACGCCATCCGCGCCAAGAAAGCGATTGCGTTGGCCAATAAAGAAACATTGGTAGTAGCGGGCGAACTGATTAATCAGTTGGCACAACAATATCGCACTCCGATTCTGCCGGTAGACTCTGAACACTCTGCTGTTTTTCAGTGTTTAGCGGGAGAAGTGGGTAACCCGATCGAGAAAGTGATATTGACAGCCTCCGGAGGTCCGTTCCGCACTTGCACCTTGGAACAGCTGAAATCCGTCACAAAGACGCAAGCCTTGAAACATCCCAACTGGGAAATGGGAGCAAAAATCACAATCGACTCCGCTTCCATGATGAATAAAGGTTTTGAGGTGATCGAAGCCAAATGGTTGTTCGGTGTTCAGCCCAGCCAGATCGAAGTGGTGGTGCATCCGCAATCAGTCATCCACTCGATGGTGCAGTTTGAAGACGGAGCTGTCAAGGCACAACTTGGGATGCCAGATATGCGCCTGCCCATCCAGTACGCATTCTCCTACCCCGACCGTATCAGCTCTTCTTTCGACAGACTCGATTTCTCCCAATGCACGAATCTGACGTTTGAGCAACCCGATACGAAACGGTTCCGCAACCTGGCACTCGCCTACGAAGCGATGTACCGCGGAGGGAATATGCCCTGTATCGTCAATGCTGCCAATGAAGTAGTGGTAGCCTCTTTCCTGAAAGACGGCATCAGCTTCCTCGGCATGAGCGACGTAATAGAGAAAACAATGGAACGGGTTGCCTTCATCGCCAATCCGACATACGACGATTATGTAGCTACGGATGCGGAAGCAAGGAAAATAGCAGCCAGTCTGATATGATCCGCTTCATCCCATTGATGAACAAAGAAAATAAAGAAATTGATTAGTATTAATATAAATTGAAAATAGCCTTTATATCCTCTCTTCGGTAGAGAATTAGTTGAAGGCTTTAAACTGTAAATAGACTATATGGAAACATTTTTGATTCGTGCCCTGCAATTGATTATGAGCTTATCCTTGCTCGTTATCGTTCATGAAGGCGGGCATTTTCTTTTTGCCCGTTTGTTTAAGGTGCGTGTAGAAAAATTCTGCTTATTTTTTGACCCTTGGTTCACCCTTTTTAAGTTCAAACCCAAGAAAAGTGACACAGAGTATGCAGTAGGCTGGTTGCCATTGGGCGGTTATGTCAAAATAGCCGGCATGATTGATGAGTCGATGGATACCGAACAGATGAAACAACCCGAACAACCGTGGGAGTTCCGCTCCAAGCCGGCGTGGCAACGTCTGCTGATAATGGTGGGTGGCGTACTGTTCAACTTCCTGTTGGCACTGTTCATCTACTCCATGATTCTTTTTGCATGGGGCGACCAATATATAAAGGTACAGGAAGCCCCTCTTGGTATGGAATTCAACGAGACTGCCAAAGCGGTAGGTTTCCAGGACGGTGATATCCTCCTTTCTGCCGACGGTGTTCCTTTCGAACGTTATGACGGCGACATGTTGAGCCAGATTGCCGATGCACGCGAAGTAAGCGTCATCCGTAACGGGGCAAAAGCCTCCGTCTATATCCCGGAAGACCTGATGCAACGTCTCTTGGCAGACAGCGTCCGCTTCGCCTCCTACCGTTTCCCGTATGTTATAGACAGCGTAATGGTGAACTCTCCTGCCGCACAAGCAGGAATCCAGGCAGGTGACAGCATCATCGCCCTGAACGGAACCCCGATCTCTTTCTCCGACTTCAAAGAAGCGATGGCAGAACGTAAGAAAAACGAAGCAACCCTGCTCAAAGACAGCATAGATCCGCGTCTAATCACGCTGACTTATGTGCGTAACGGTGCAACAGACACGCTAAGTATGCGTGTAGACTCCGCCTACCTGATGGGTGTAACCGCCTGTCTCGTCACAGACCGTCTGCTCCCTATGGTAAAAAAAGAATATGCTTTCTTTGAATCCTTCCCCGCAGGTGTCTCCCTCGGTGTGAAAACCCTGAAAGGCTATGTAGGAAACATGAAATACCTCTTCTCAAAAGAAGGAGCCAAACAACTGGGCGGCTTCGGAACGATCGGCAGCATCTTCCCCGCTACCTGGGACTGGCACCAGTTCTGGTATATGACAGCCTTCCTTTCCATCATCCTGGCTTTCATGAACATCCTCCCTATCCCCGCATTAGACGGTGGCCACGTGCTCTTCCTCTTCTACGAGATGATAGCCCGCCGCAAACCGAGCGACAAGTTTATGGAATACGCCCAGATGACCGGTATGATTCTGCTCTTCGGTCTGTTGATATGGGCTAACTTCAATGATATTTTGCGATTCTTCTTCTAGCGAATATAACAATAGAAAGATAGAGAAAACATATAAAAAGAATTATCCCGGATGAAAAAGGTTTTAAAAACCAATTTTCATCCGGGATCTTTTTTTATTGTTGTTTGTCTTTAAATCTTCAACATCTTCTTCTCTCTCTCCAAATCCGTCTCATCCAACTTAGGCGAAGGCACCGTGCACGTTTTGATATAATCTCCCTCCTGACACGTATAATTATAGTACACCTCCAATTCCGGAGTCAATTCCACCCGCGGAACCAGACACCCTTCCATCTCCAGAAACTGATTAACATCCGTACTATCCGACTGTTTCACCAGTACAATACGACGCGCAATCGGATTATGATTGTAGTCCAGACAGAGATAAAGCCCTTTCAGCATATTCGGAAACTCATAATGCGGAAGTTGCAGGTAAATAGTCACCAGCGCAAACTGTGGCAAATCCCTTTCGTTGAACATCAGGTAAGAGTTCTGATGATTACTGATAATCCCGCTCCCCCAATGCACCGACTTATACGCATTAATCATCCCCACCTTCACATACTCATTATTCTCGGAAGCACAAATCATGTACGGCTCGATCTTCAAGCTATCCGTAGAAGACGACAAACTGTAACTAAGATACATACCGCTATAATTATACACCTCCTGCACAGACTCCTTCGCCTCCTTCCCCAGCAACTTGATAAAAGAGTTGCCATTCTCCGCCTCGCTCTGCACGTCCGGCTCCATCTCCTGAAGCAACAGCCTCACCGATCCCACATTATTTAATAAGCGTTTCTTGGAAACATTATTCACCAGTGCCAAAGCTTCATCCAGCGCCTCGTCCGGTGTGCGTGTTTTCAATAAGTCGATATAAGCGGGAAGCACACTCGAATACAAAGCAGACAACACACTCGGAGCCATATCCACCCGGTCGGCAATTTCTTTCATCTTCACCCCGTTGTTGCGCAGGTACTCTATTCTTTTATAAATATCCGTAAGTTCGTCCATGATTTTTCGGTTTGTTAATTGATTCCGTTGCAAAGGAATGACTAAGGTATTATGTTTGTATTGCATGAATATTACATTAATATTTCAGTACACTTAAAGGCTCATATATACAATATGATTCATTGAAATTCATTTTTTCGTTCGCTCCGACACCCTACTTTTGCACCGGAAACAAAAAAATAGCATTATGAATTTCAAAGAAAAACTGTCGCCTTCGGCCCAAAAGAAACTTTCCGATTTACTCTTTATCCTTTATGCGGGAGGAGCGGCACTGCTATCCTATTCATTAGTCTACGCACTACGCAAACCGTTCACCGCCGCCACGTTCGACGGCATGGAACTATTTGGTATGGACTATAAGATAGCCACCAGCATCATCCAGATATTCGGATATATGGTATCCAAGTTTATCGGGATCAAACTTATTTCCGAACTGAAGAGAGAAGGCCGCCTGAAATTCATTCTTGTTTCTATTTTAGTGGCCGAACTCTCTTTGGTTCTTTTCGGATGCCTGCCCCGCCCGTTCAATGTGTTGGCGTTGTTCTTCAACGGACTGTCGCTTGGCTGTATGTGGGGAGTCATCTTCAGCTTCCTCGAAGGACGCCGGGTGACGGATCTGCTCGCTTCCCTTTTCGGACTCAGTATCGCAGTCAGTAGCGGCACAGCCAAATCCATCGGACTTTTCGTTGTCGACACCCTGCACGTCAGTGAGTTCTGGATGCCTGCACTGATCGGTGCGGTAGCATTGCCCTTGCTGGCAGGACTGGGCTATATCCTCGATCACCTGCCCAAACCGACTGCCGAAGACAAAGCACTGCGTGTGGAACGTGTCACTCTCAACAAACAACAACGCTGGAACCTGTTCCGCAGCTTTGCTCCCATATTGACACTGCTTTTCTTCGCCAACCTCTTTCTCACCGTTTTGCAAGATGTCAAGGAAGACTTTCTGGTGAAAATCATAGACGTCAATGCCGCCGGACTTTCCCCGTGGGTATTCGCCAAAGTGGACGGTGTAGTCACACTGATTATCCTGGCTATTTTCGCCACCCTGGCAGTGATGAAAAGCCACATCAAAGTACTTTCCGTTCTATTGACACTTGTCATTGCGGGAGCAATCACACTTAGCACTGTGGCATTCAACTACCATACCCTGCAACTTTCTCCGCTCGTGTGGTTATTTATCCAGAGCCTCTGCCTCTATTTTTCTTACTTGAGCTTTCAAACCATCTTCTTCGACCGCTTCATCGCCTGTTTCCGCATCAAGGGAAATGTAGGTTTCTTCATAGCGATGGTCGATTCCATCGGCTACACAGGCACAGTGGTGGTATTGGTAGTGAAAGAATGTTTCAACCCGGATTTAAATTGGCTGGAATTCTACAATACGATGGCAGGGACAGTAGGAATCGTCTGCACCTTTGCGTTCACCTTAGCAATGATTTATCTGACACAAAAATACAGAAAAGGGAAACAGGGTGAAATACGCGGGAACGAATCTTGCCCCGTCCCCTCCCTCGCTTCTTACTAATTTCTGACGAATAAACCAATATTATATAGAAACAAGAATGAAAAAGATTGAATGTATTATTATGGACTGGGCTGGTACAGCCGTTGACTATGGATGTTTTGCCCCCGTGGCTGCTTTTATCGAAGCATTTGCCGAAAAAGGACTGGTAATCGATGTTGTACAGACCCGCAAACCAATGGGACTACCCAAAATTCAACACATCCGCGAACTACTTTCCATGCCTGACGTGAACGAACAGTTTACCGCCCGTTACCAACGCGCCTGGACGGAAGAAGACGTGGTAGAACTAAACCGCCTTTTCGAGAAGCATCTCTTCGCCTCTCTCGAAAACTACACAGACCCTATTCCGGGAGTAATCCCAACTTTGGAAAAATTGCGTGCCGCAGGTATTAAAATAGGATCGACCACCGGCTATACCCGCGAAATGATGGATGTAGTTCTCCCCGCCGCACAGGCAAAAGGATACCACGTGGATTATTGCGCCACTCCCAACCTACTTCCCGCCGGACGTCCCGCTCCTTACATGATTTTTGAGAACCTGACGAAATTAGCAGTCCCCAGCCTCGACGCCGTTATAAAAGTGGGTGATACGATTGCCGATATTCTCGAAGGAGTGAACGCGAAAGTGTATAGTGTAGGCGTGATTCTCGGCAGCAATGAAATGGCACTTACCGAAGCAGAAACAAAATCAATGCCTGCCTCCGAACTCGAAGCCCGCATCGCCGATGTCAAAGAGCGCATGCTTGCCGCAGGAGCTTCTTACGTGATACGCACTATCGAAGAACTTCCCGCACTGATTGAAACGATCAACGCCGGCAACTAACATTCAAGCCCGCACCCAACAATCAGAAAAGAAACAAAATCATTTATTTATTCATTTCTAAAGAAAACATCATTATGAAACCATATTTGTTATTAACTCCGGGACCTCTAACCACCTCTGAAACAGTAAAAGAAGCCATGATGACCGACTGGTGTACATGGGACGAAGACTACAACCTCGGCATTGTTCAGGAACTCCGCAAAGACCTGGTTAACATCGCCACTAAAAAACCGGAAGAATACACTTCCATCCTTTTACAGGGAAGCGGAACCTATTGCGTGGAGGCCGTTTTAGGCGCCACCATCACCCCGAAAGACAAACTCCTGATTTGTAGCAACGGAGCCTATGGCGACCGTATGGGCAACATTGCAGAATATTACCATCTCGACTACGACATGCTGGCTTTTGAAGAAACAGAGCAGGTATCAGTTGAATATGTAGACGATTATCTTAGCAATAACTCCGATATCACACATGTCGCTTTCGTTCATTGCGAAACAACGACCGGTATCCTGAATCCGATCAAAGAACTGTCCCACATCGTCAAGATGCATGGTAAAAAGCTGATTGTAGACTGTATGAGCAGCTTCGGAGGTATCCCCTTAGATGTAAACGAACTCGGTATCGACTTCCTAATCAGCAGTTCCAACAAGTGTATTCAGGGTGTACCGGGATTCGGATTCATCATCGCCCGCCGTTCGGAATTAAAATATTGCAAAGGAGTGGCACGCTCTCTTTCCCTGGACATCTACGACCAATGGGAAACAATGGAAAAAGGACACGGAAAATGGCGCTTCACTTCACCGACACACGTTGTCCGTGCTTTCAAACAAGCCCTGACCGAATTGATTGAAGAAGGAGGTGTAGAAGCACGTTACCAACGTTATTGCGAAAATCACCGTATTTTGGTGGAAGGAATGCGTGCACTCGGATTCAAAACACTGCTCGAAGATGACATCCAGTCGCCTATCATCACTTCTTTCCTTTATCCGCATGAAGGATTCGACTTCAAAACATTCTATTATGCACTGAAAAATAAAGGATTCGTGATTTACCCGGGAAAGATTTCAAAAGCAGATACCTTCCGTATCGGAAACATCGGTGATGTGCATCTGGAAGACTTCCGCCGTCTGGTAGAAGTCATACGGGAAACGAAATACTAGAAAGTCAAATCTTTCAAGTTCATCTTGAATGATTACTTACTGATATGTTGTATGATGTTCCTGTGAAGTTCTGAAAGACTTAATCCTCTTTCAGGACTTCATTATTTTCTTTTCAGGGTGGAAGGCTGTGATAGCCTCAAGCTACTGACGATAGCTGCCACAACGGCAAACCCACTCCCTACCATCAGGCAAACAGCCGTGCTCCGGCTATGAGTGACAAAGCTGAAAAGCAAGGCAACCAATGTTGTTCCGGTGGTCTGTCCCAACAGGCGGGCCATTCCCAGCATCCCACTGGCCCCTCCCGAACGCTGCGTAGGAGCGGAAGAGATAATTGTACTGTTGTTTGGCGTCTGAAACAATCCGAAGCCTGCACCGCATAACATCAAACGCAGGATAATACTTATATCAGATGATTCGGCAGTCAGACTGGAAAGCGAGAAAAGCCCGATGGCAAACAAAACCATCCCGATACTTCCCAGTATACCGGGGTGAATACGCTCCACGAGATACCCTGCCAATGGAGCCGTGACCAGCGTAGCCAACGGCCACGGAGTAAGCAAAAGTCCGGTCATCACCTCACTGTGTCCTAAAGTGTTCTGCAGGAAAAAAGGCAGGGAAACCATTGCCGACATTTGAGCGATAAAGGAACAAATGGAAGTCAGGATGGATAACCGGAAAATCGGAATCCGCAACAGGTCGAGCGGCAATAGCGGAGTAGTCTGCGTGAGTTGCCGGCGCACATAGTACGTGCCTACCACTGCCAATACAACCAGTTGGATGAAAAGGAAATCCATTTCCTCGTGATGGGCGAATCCGTCCAGCGTATATATAAGCAGGCCGAAGGTAACCGCATTCGCTATGGCGCTGATATAATCAAACTTGCGTTTCGAGCGTTCCTCCTGCCTTGGCAGATGTTTGATGCCGAGGAACAATGCGGTAAGTCCTAACGGAACATTAATAGCAAATAACCAGTGCCAGCTGGCAATAGAAAGAATACCGCTCGCCACAGAAGGCCCGGCGGCAGCCGATATGGCAACGACCATCGCATTAATCCCCATTCCCCGCCCAATCTGGCTCTTCGGATAGATGTAACGTAGCTGTGCCGTATTCACGCTGGTGATGGCAGAGGCACTGAACCCCTGAAAAATACGGGCGACGGTTAGCGTCCAAAACGAATCGGACAAGGCACAAATCAACGAAGTGATGCAAAACAGACCGATACCTGAAAGAAAGACTTTCCGGTAACCGATGATTTCACCCAAAGCGGAAAAAGACAGTAGCGATATGACGATAGCCAGCTGATAGCCGTTGATAATCCAGGTTGTTACAGCGGGAGAAGTCCCAAAATCATGCGAAAGCGTGGGTAGTACGATATTGACGATGTTAATATCCAATACCGACATACAAAGAGCGAATCCGACGGACACCACCGCCCAAATACGCTTAGGCATCGGCAATCCGTCGGTTTCCTCTATTTTTTGAGTTGAATTTATCGATTGTACCATAAAAACTTATTCTTGTAAGTAGTCATTCTTTTTTCACCATAAAGCAACGCAGGGATGCAAACACAAACACCACCGACTACAAAAAAAGCACCGCGTTACTCTGTGATGAAAAATGATTCACTTGGTTTCGTAAAGGTAAACAAAACAATGGTACAGGTGTTTTTGTTTCCTTTGAAAAATAAGTTTTTTTAGTGGAGAAAAGTCGTTACTTCAACTTCAAGATCCGTTGATTACTGCTTCCCCTGAACGCCAGATACGGAGAGAAAAGAGCCTGCTCGAAGCGTCCGTCCACCAACACATCTATATAATCAAGGGCAGCACTCAAGCGGGGCTGTGCCTTGATTTCTTCGTAGCTATATCCTGTATAGCACCACACATTCATCCCCGTCTCCTCTTTCACCCGTTTCAGTAAAAGCAGAAACTCCTCCGGATGGAAGAACGGATCACCACCGGAAAAAGTAACACCGTCCAGCAAAGGATTTGCCTTGATTTCACGGATGATGGACTGTATTTTTTCTTCCGTCAACTCTTCCCCCGCCCTCGGATTCCAGCTCTCCGGGTTGTGGCAACCAGGACAGTGATGGGAACATCCGGCAAGATAAATAGAGTACCGGATGCCTTCACCATCGACAATCGTTTCAGGATAAGTTCCTAATAAATTCACTTCTACAGGTGTTTTACGCGGTCTTGTTCTTCTGCCCGTTTAGCAGAGTTCCAGGAACTCAAATCGCCTGTCAGGTAACCGGTTATACGGCGCATACGAAGGATGCTTTCACTCTGGCACACCGGACATTTATCGAAGATAACCCCTTTGTAACCACAGTTATGACAAGTATCTACCGGGTGATTGATAGAGCCGTAGCCAATCCCCTCGTCGTGCATCACTTTCACAATCTTGGCGATGGCACGTACATTCTTCTGTGCTTCACCGTCCAGTTCTACATACGTGATATGTCCGCCGCGCGTAATGGCGTGGAACGGAGCTTCACGCTTGATTTTCTCAACGATGCTGATCGGTTCTTTCACGTCTACGTGAAAAGAGTTGACATAATAGTCGCGGTCTGTCACTCCGGGGATTTTTCCATATTTCCGACGATCCATTTTAGTGAAACGTCCCGAAAGTCCTTCGGCAGGAGTAGCCAGAACGGAGTAGTTCAGGTTATATTTCTCTTTATATTCGTTTACCACTTTATTCATTTCCATCACCGCTTCATACAGCGTGTCCCATGCTTTCTGGTTGTGGCCGTGACCTTGTCCGTAGAGAGCCACCATCGCGTTGTGTCCGCCGATAAATCCGATACCCAGCGTACCGCTGCGCAATGCATCACCCACCTGTTCATTCGGGTTCAGCTCACCGCCGCCTTTCCACACATTATTTCCCATCATGAACGGGAACTGACGTGCCAGGGCCGTACGCTGATACTGATAACGCTCGTAAAGCTGATCGGCTACAAGCACGGACATTTGGTGTACGGATTCGATGAAAATTTCTTTTGCCTTCTGTTCAATGGCATCCTTGTTGCGTTCATCCTCTATCAGGTTTTCCGCCTTGATGCGGGCTTCAATTGCCAGTCTCGGCATATTCAGCGTAGTGAATGAAAGATTGCCACGACCTAAAGAAGATTTTTCTCCTGCCACATTTTCAAATACACGGGTACGGCAACCCATCGTCGCCAATTCGTAGATGTAACGTTTCGGATCGTCCGCTCTCCATTTTTCGTTTTGGTTGAAAGGTGCGTCGAGAAACATGAAGTTCGGGAACAATGCTTTCGCCGTAGTCTGGCAAGCCTTCAACAGCAAGTCGAAGTTGGGAGCCTCATAACGGTCGGTCATTGCCTCTTCGATATTTTCCGCTTTCATTGCTTTCTCAAAGTCTTTTTCCGAGTAAGAAACTCCGTCTTTCACCTTGAAAATCTGGATCGGGAATACAGGCACCTCACCTCTTGTACCCAATCCTTCAATGGTAGCTTTCAGCAATTCTTCGATCACCATGCGGCCTTCGGCAGAAGTGTCCGTACCGTAGTTGATGGAGCTGAATACCACCTGATTACCGCCACGTGAATGCATCGTGTTCAGGTTGTGGATAAATCCTTCCATGGCCTGATGGGTATCTTTGCGAGTCTGCTGATAAGCTTTCTCAACGATACGGGCAAGGTGTTCCTTATCTATAATAATCTGTAAAGCCACCAAAGCAATGCGCAATGTTTCGCGTTCGGCTTCAGTAGTCTTGATAGACGGAAGATATTCTTTAATCAATGTGCGGATGGATTTCTCATCGGCCTGATTTCCGTTTTCCATGGCGACATAGAAATTGATGAACGATGCCAGATGCTTGCGGAAAGATTTGGCCACACCTTTTGCCATGAAGAAATCGAAAGCAGGAATTGCCTGTCCGCCATGCTGCTCATTCTGATTCGTCTGGAAAATAATAGTAGCCAACGTAGCATAACTCTGGATGCTTTGCGGGGTACGGATACTACCGTTCTTGGTGCGAAAACCACGTTCAAAGAGGTCATCCATATCATATTGGATACAGGTCGTCGTCTTTGTCGGATAATAATCCAAGTCGTGAATGTGAATATCTCCCAACTGGTGCGCTTCGGCAAAACGTTTCGGCAACAGGTATTTATACGTATAATCTTTGGTTACTTCGGAAGCGAACGTCATCATCTGTCCGGCAGGCGTGTGACTGCTCATGTTGGCATTGCTCAAGTTGACATCGTTCTTGTCGATAGCAACGATGCCGTCCATCACTTGCTTCATCTGGGTTTTCTTATCGCGCTCCGTATTCCGCCATTCGCGATAAATAATATATTTCTTCGCTACTTCCGGGCGTACTTTCATCAACGACTTTTCTACTAAATCCTGAATCTCTTCTACGGTAATAGTAGGAGTAGTAAACTGACTGATTACGTTCATAGTGATGTCAGCCACCAACTGCTGCTCATCCTGAATACCTGTTGCACTGAATGCTTTACTAATTGCATTCTTGATCTTACTGATAGAGAAATCTTCTCTCTTACCATCACGTTTGATGATACAAATTTCCGCGTAGTTCATAACTTTAACTCCCGAAAGTTTAAATTTAAAATATTGATAACTAAAAGAAAAAGTTCCGGCAGGTCTTCTGACTTATCCCTCCCTCGCAACACCTTCCCACACCGACATCAATGCAGTGGCTTATTGTGCGGATTCTTAGAGAATTACAGCAGCGGGTACTGTCGCCGATTTACACAGCGTTCCCTCATTGACTAAACCTCTTTTAGCTCCGAAACCGGATACAAAGATAGAAGATAATCTAATAGCTTGGTTAGCTTTTAACATTAAATTTCGGGAAACATTTCTTTCTCGCTGATACAGAAAGTTTTCCAAAACGGAAAACTTTTTTCTGATTTTAACGTGGATAATATTCCAATTCCGTTTATTTCACCCAAAAGACATATATAGTTTTTAGCTACTTCACTCTTAGCGAAAAAAGAATGTGTTAAAAGTCTCCACAACTATCTTTTGCTTCATAAGTTACAGACTATTTTTCACTTTCGACCAAACCTTTCTTTCCGATAAAATGAAAGAAATTATAATTTTTCGATTTCTTCTTTCGAAAGCCCGGTAGATTTTATGATAATATCGTCAGCCACTCCTAATTCTTTCAAATTACGAGCTGTTTCTTCTTTACCTTTTTGCAAGCCTTTCTGCACCCCCTTCTGTTCAGCAAAGTCCAACGTATTAAAATAATCGTTATAAACTTTCCATTCTTCTTCATACCGGGCTCTTTCCTCCTGGGTCATATTTGCTTTGGAAGCCAACTTTTCAAGTCGCTCGAAGACGGCCTTGCGAGCCTTGAAAGGCATCCGGTCAAGTGTATCCATATGCTTTAGTATATAAATCCAGCGTTCAAAATCATTTTCACATTCATCCTCCTCTTTGTTGAAGTTCGGCAGTTCGATAAAAATCTGCCGGAACTTGTTGCTGAAGAGCTTCCCCGTATCCCTGTCAGAAAGAACGATATCCGTTCTGATTTTAGAGGGCATATCCTTGTCCATCACGAAATTCATGAAGAACACTCCGTACACGGCATCCAATTGAAAGTTCCAAACTCCCCTTTTCGCCTGCTGCGTAATGGCCCTAGAAAGATAGAAGAGGGCACGATCTTTAAAGTAAGGCTGTTCCCGGTTCTGCATTTCTACGATAATACGTTCACCGGTATCGGTTACGCAATAGATGTCGTAGATAAGACCTCGTTCTGTTTTTACTTCCGGCTGCTGTTCACTGTTAAGGAACTGAATGTCGGTAATCACATGCTCTCCTACGAGCAAATCGTTCAAGAAGTCGATTAACAACTCCTTTTCTACCTCTCTGCCGAATAAAAACTTAAAGCCAAAATCGGTAAAGGGATTGATAAATCTTCCCATTATATGCTGTGTCTCAATTACAAAACAAAGATAGAGTTTTTTTGTTGAATACGGTCAAGAATAGAAAAAAATAAATGGGTACAAAAAAAGAAGCTGCCTCATTCATCGGGAGACAGCTTCTTCATTTGAACCTTGAGCCTTACTTTACTTTCACTTTATGAGTTGCTCCACGTTTGTTACCGGTTCCGTGAGCTATGTGCGGGCGGCACGTTTCGTTTTTTTTCAGGATCATTTTTTTACACGTACACTAATCTTTTTCCGTCTTACTGCTTCTCCGATGACGGAACCGCAGAACAGCCTCAAGAATGTCTAACAACTTTTCCAGTAATAATTTCATTCGCTTTTCTATTAAGGTTGATAATCTATTTTATATCGGTCGAAGTGCAACCATCAGCTATACCCGATTCGCGGCTACTGATAAGTCTATCAATAAGCTTTAGTTTGCCTGACAAACTTATCAGTTAATCCCTACGGATTCAGCTGCCAGCTGCACTTCCGGTCAAGCGGCCGGGTCCGGCGCTTCTCCTCCTCCGCCACCGGGTTCGTCGCCGTCATCCGGGTCTTTGTCAACGACATCGTCGGCCACAAACGAACCCGCTACATCCTTGATGTGCACAAACTCCACTCCGGTGGTCAATGCGCGGGTAGCACTTCCGTTAGCGGCACGGGTGTATTCAGGGGTAAACTGACAACGCAATGAAGTGATCTGCGAACTGCTGACCTTACTCTCCAACTCCACTCCTTTTCCTCCTGCTTTGGCAATCATTGTAAATGTTCCCAAGCCTTCGAGGCGCACCGTACGGCTGTTAAGCAACTGTTCGCGCATCACCGACATCAGGTTACGAATCACGTTATGAACATCACCCGCCGTCAGCGAGGCTTTTTCTGCAATCAATTCCGCCATTTTCTGCGTATTGACCATTTTCCCGAATTTCACCAGACGGGGATAATAAAGTTTCTGTCCTTCCTTGTTGGCAAGTGTTGCCTGATAAGGTTTGTAAATTAATGGCATACTGTTTTCCTTTCTTTTTTGATTGATGAATAAATAACTACTGTTTGTAACCGATTACGAAGACAAAAGTACACGAAGAGAAAAAAGCAGGGAAACACGATGTTACAACCCGTCGCAAGAGAGAACAGACAAACACAATTTGATACGATTCATGCCTACAAAGGCTTCTGTACAAAACAGAACCAACCGACATAAAAAGGCGTACCTTTGCATGAGTTCATAAATAAACCTCTAAAAAACAGTCAATATGAAAACAAAAACAACCCCAAAAGCAGAAACAGAGAGCCGTACCCGCATACAAGCCTATAGCAAAAGCCAGTTGGCCGGACTTTACCTACCTCACATACAGTCCGCCTCGGCACGACGCACCCTCCGTAGTTGGATTGCCAAGAACACTGCACTGCAAGCCGCACTCGCTCAAACCGGATATAGTGAAAAAGCCATCCTGCTCACTCCGGCACAAGTAAGGCTGTTCTTCAAGTTTTTAGGAGAGCCTTGAAACGGCTCTTTTATAAGGAAAATATCATTCGGAGAAAGACAAAGCCAAACAAGGCAAGAAAAAAGGCAAGCCAAAGCAAAGCGGACATTTCATCACAGATCACGAGAATCAAATTATAACTTGCTGATTGCTGTTATAAAGAGTCCAAGATAATCTGTAACGAACTGTCCGCTCATTATATAAAAAAAGGATTATATCATTCCGGAGTACCTCCTCCCGACGGCTTCATCAAATCGGCTGTAACCTCCGCTTTAAAACGGACACCGTCGTGAAGCCGCAGATTCAATTTGACAGTAACATTCTCATCGTTGTTACGCTTCACATAAAACGTTCCCGTCACCCTTTTATATTGGGAATAATAATAGAACGGATCTTCGTAAATAAAGAAATACTGGTCGTTTTGGTACAAGGTCGATGCATCCACCACTTGCCCCTCCCAATACATACCCAGAGAAAACAAAAAATAAGTACTAGTTTTCCCGTCCTGTATCTTTTCCGGAGAAAAGATACAGGTAAAATAACCACCGTCCATAGTAGCCTCACCGGACACGATCCTGTTCGCTTCCCCCCGGAATGAATAAGTACCGATGGAAGGCAATTCCTCCACATCCGGACCGGGATTTACCGGATCATTATCTTTATCGTCACTACATCCGGCAAAACCCACCAGAAGCAATCCCGATAAAACATATAAATTTAAATATTTCAATAAGATTTTCTTCATGAATACACTTCATTAAATCGTCACTCTATTACTGTCACCGCACCTTTATAGTAGCCGGACAAACTGGCATCGCCATATTTCTTAATACCTACCACTTCAAAAGTCATTTCAACTTCATTGCCCTGAAGAGACACCGAAGTCCGGCCTCCCAGAGCCAGATTGCCCAATGTGGTATTAGCCCGACTGTAAGTCACTCCTTCATACGTAATCGAGATTTTCACATTTTCATCATCACCGGAGAATCCGCGGAGCACTCCATCCAGCATTGTTTTCGAAAGACGCACCACTGCATCTGCTGCCGACATTCCCACCACAGTAGTGATACCTGGCTGTCGTGAAAGGTAAATAACACAAATATCCGCATCCGTCTTATCTATCACCACAGACTGGATAGTGACCGGAGTACCGTCCACCCCTAAGCGATATTCATTCGGGATCGTCGTATCATACACCGCGAAAGCACCGTTATAGTTACCTGATATTTTAAGGCTATTATCACCCAAATATTTGAGGTTAAGCGTCAATGAATATTCATTATCCGCTGATTTCGATACACTGAACGTACCTGCCGCATCCTCCAGGCGACCTTTGGATATTTGTATTCTTTCTTCGTCATACGGGCTATAATAAGTAAATTCAAAAGCCAGATTGGTATTTGTTATATCCACTTCCTGCCCGTTAAGTCCTGCGTTCGGGACAAAGAGACGCACATAATATGTGTTTACATTCTCCAAGTCCGCAGCAGACGAAATTCTCGACGGAGTGAGATACAATGCCACTCCTTCATCCGTCTTTTCATAGAAAGTAGCTTTGATGTCACGCGTGTTTTCTCCGTTCAACGTTAATATATTCGTCGTACTCTGTTTAATTTCAGAATAAGCACCCTCGTAAGAACCTTCGAACTTTCCACCCGAAAGCAAAGTAAAGCTGAAAGTTATTTTCACCCGATTATCCGTCTTTTCCACTTTGAACTTACCTGCCGAACATATTTCAGACCATCCATAAGGATCTACCGCAGTCAGGTCGTCAGCTCCCAATTCTGTCATATTATAGAAAGCATAATCCATACCGTCATAAGACGTGATATCCAATACCTGTCCCAACATAGCGGGATTGATTCCGATCATCAGGAACTCCGTATCCGACATATCTTCCACCGTTGTCAGTCCTGCGTACGGACTAAGATAAAAATATTGAATTCCCCCGATGACAGTAGCCACCACCGATTTCAACGGACGCACTTCACTTCCGAAAGAAAATTCACTGGGCAACTTTGCAGGAGCCTTGTAGCTACAACCAGCCTCCCCTGTAAACTTACCGCCACTTTTCAGCGTACAATCAAAAGTAGCTTTCACAGCCGATGTTTCATTCTCACCCGGAGTCATCGTCAAGGTGAACTTACCTTGCGTCAGCACCTCTTTCCACTCATAAGGATTGACGGCCAGAATAGCCTCACCATCGGCATCCATGTAATAAAGCACATAATTGTCATCTTCAGAGCCGCCTATCGTAACCGGGCTGCCCACCAGACTCTTACTCACTCCCAACATCACATATTCCTTACCGCTGTTCATAAAGTCTTCAAGCGTTTCCAAACTCTGCAACGGACTCATACACACATACACAATGCCATCCTGTTCAAAACAAGACACCGATTGGGCTTGTATGGTCTTATCCTTATACGTGTACGTATTCACAGTTTCCACAGGTTCCGGCTCCGGTTCGGGATCAGGGGCCGGATCATCGTCACTACATGCCACCAAACAACTCATTGCCAGCATGAACAAGAAAAAGGAAATAAATCTAATTTTCATATTTCTTATTTTTAGGGTTAATTATAAAATCGCGTTATTAGTAAAATGATGCCATCCACCCGTATTTACTGCGGGCGATAGCTGAATACGGTAATAGGAGTATCCTGCGAATAAGTGGTACGCACATGGTGCGGGTGTTCCTTATCACAGTCAATAAAGTCTATCGTCAGCGTGTGTTTGTCACCGTCGCGTGCCACGGTCATGGTTCCGCCGTCTATGCGTGCATATTCTTTCATGGCTCCGTTCTGCAGTTTCTCATACCAGGTTCCTCCCGGATATGTAAAGACATTGGGGTAACCCGGGGCAATGCCTCCCGGTTTCAGCAACTCACGCGGGATACCCTGCGATCCCTCATCACGCGCCACCATTGTATAGGTGCCTGCCGGAATACCCTGTGTTACATCCGTAGCCCATTCCACGAAAAATTCCACCTTCAATACTCTTCCGTTACCGGACGGCCAGGTGTCGGCAAGACTTATACCGTCTTCCGCCAGATACAACTCGACTACACGACACGATTCATCTTGCAGATAATAAGAATCTCCCTTATCCTGCAGGCGGGCTTGCGTCCATCCGTTCAGTGCAATATCGGCGGTCAGGGTAGAATTAGGAGTTTCATCCTTGCTTTCGTGACGGTCGATGGTGATTACTTTTCCCGTATAGGTGAAATAACGTTTCAAGGAAAGATCGCCCACCAATGTTCCGCTAATCGAATATTCACCACCGGACAGCCGTTTCACCGTCATTTTACCACCGGAAAGCAAATCGGCATCGACACTCGTAGAGTAAGATTTCACATCACCGTAGAAAGTTCCGGCAGGAATATCCACCTTTCCGGTCGGGAGATCGATTTGATTCATATATCCGAGGTTGAACGTCCATTCATCAAACGTGTATCCGTTCAATGCCGCCTCGAAAGTGCCTTCGGGAAGCAGAAATTCCGTAGCTTCCGAAGCAAATGGCGGGACGTTCAGGCTGAATGCCATAATCTTGCCCGGTCCTATCGGGCTTCCGGTGACATCTACTTCCATATCCGTATAAAGCGTCAACACAAAATGATCCGTTCCCACTCCGTCCTCATCTCCCCAATACACCAGGTTGGAATTGACAAACTCCACCACTTCCGGCACCGGGTTTACGTCTTCTCCACCGGGTTTTCCTCCCTCCGGATTTTCGGTATCATTGTCACTGCAAGCGGTCAACGCACCCACAGACGCAACAACAAACAGACAGACACCCAACAACTTCATTATTTTCTTATCCATATCAGACTGATTTATATATTTTACATCATTGAAAAGAACTTCTGTAGCGACTGGGAATCATAAAAAAGGCGGAGTAAGCTCGGGAAAAGGATTCCCATTCTTCGCGCGAGTATCCCCGCCTGTCATATAGTAAAGTTAAATTAAGAGAGAATTAGTAAATTCTCATTCCGTTTCACAACGGTAGTTCTTTTCTTTATTCATCAAGGTAATATTCGTTTTATCTGAAAAGTGCAATATCCGGGAAAAGGATATAATCTTTCAGCGTTCCGGTCAGGAACTGCTGTCCGTCAAACAATGCTATCGCCAGGTAGCATCCGCTTTCCGGTGCTCCGGCCACGTCCTGAAAACTGATTCCGACAGAACCGTCCTGATAGAGCACAGGAGCGAAACCGAAATTTCCTTTCGAATAAATATTGGAAGAAGCCGCTACAGAAAAACCGTACAGGGTTTGCAAAACAACACCTGCCCCATCATCCGATGTTCCGTCCGATGCGCCTTCTGCCGCCTCATCCGCAACCTCTTCCACGACTGTAAAGTCTTTCTGTGCCGCACCGATAGGTACCACAAACGATCCATTCTTATAGGTAGCCTGCAATGAAACCGTAGCCTTTGCGGGGTCTTTCAGATATTGTGCCGCCGGAGTATTTGCCAACGACATCTTAATGGTATATCCCTCGCCATCGACATTCTTCGAAATTTCAGTAGCCGACAAGGGATAGGCGTCTTCGATATCCTTCGTGTCCCATTTCACATAAATCCGGCTGTTTCCCCACGCTCCGAGCAAGTCTGTCACTTCATACTGATATACGTAGTAAAGGAACTTCCGCCCTTCATTGGTGCTGACCAACAACTGGCAGGCACGGGGATTTCCGGTTTTATTCTCTTTCAACACAAGCAAGAAACCATCTTCTTTTGAAGCAGCCGGCACTTCCAGCCAGTCGATTCCCCGCTGCACACTCACTTTGAAATCAAACGAACTATTCACCCGTACAATCGTCTGTGAAGGAGCATTTCCGAGGCGTATCACCTGCTGGTCGGAGTCGGGAGCAAAAATATTTCCCTCCTGCGTCACTACAATTTTCTGTTCGCTATTGCCATCGCTCACGGTCACCTGCGTGGCACGTGACGTATATTCATAATTGGCTCTGACAAGCAAAGTTATCTTTTCGTTTGTCACTTCGATTACCCTGCACCAGTCCGCACCCGAAACGGCAGTTAGTTCTCCGGTAGCCTGCAAAGCCACTTCCACTGTTCCGCCTCCGGCTACCAGATCGACGTCCGCCTTCATGATGCGAAAGCCTTGTGCCGTTTCATCGTTTTCCTTGTCGCACGCTGTCGTCAGCAGACAGCACGCAGATAATAACAGTATAAAAAACTTATTCATCATATCATTCTTCTATTGTTTTTTTAACCAACCTGATTGCTGCAACTGCATCCGTGTATCCCATGAAAGAGGCCTCCTCATCCTGCGAGTTGTACACACCGAAGATAAATCCGGAGATTTCACCCATCCACACTCCATTGTCCACCAGATAAATGCCGTCGGTGGTAGGATAACTGATAAGACCGATTGCCGGACTACGCAAAACGTAATCATTCATCAAATCCCACATAGCCAGATATACGTAACCTCCCTGTACTTTCTTCAAGAATTGCGGCAGGATGGAAAGTCCGCCGCGCGGCTTGTCGTAAGTTACCAGAATGTCATATTCGAGTCCTTTAAGCCAGTAGCTCTTGCCGTCCTCGTTCTTCACCAGTTGAATCTCCTGCGAAGCCACTTCCAGTTGGTTCGTCGCACCGTTCAGGCGGTAGAAATCCATCAAATAAGTGCCCGGATAATAGTCGTAGCTCTGATATCCGTCAATGTAGATGCCTTTCATCTTCACTTCTGTAGCTCCTTCGTCGGTACAGACAAAGCTGATTTCCTCGTTCTTCCAGACAAAATTCTGCATGGTTTGTCCGTCTATCGTCACCGGTTCGTGAAAACGCATTCCGTCGGTGGTAAACATAAAAGGTACGGTTTTCTGATGCACCTTTCCAACTTCGTCATAATAGGTCACAATGAACGTATAGTTGCTGCGTAGCATTTGCCCGGTGTAGAGTCCGTCCATCCGCAGGTCGTATTCATAAAAGAAAGCATCGTCTTCCACTTTCTTTATCCGGGTGAGATATTGCTTCCACGTCTGGTCGGCAGAAAAAGCCTTCATCACGATGCGGTTGCCATATTTCTTGCCTTTCAGTTCGATACGGTCGGCGGTGGCATCGGAGATCACGAATTCGTAGTCGCCTCCGAGCGTTCCGTTCGGGTCGTCGGCCATACTTCCCTGCGGTTGCCCGAAATAATGCACCAGGTAATTGTAGGTATCGAAAGACAACATCGTCGCCTGCTCGGACTTGACGCTATAAAGCGAACTGACCGTCTCATCCGCTCCCGCTATCTGCGAAGCCATCGTCACCCGCTGGCCGTCGAACTTGCAAAGCAGGGTAATACCTCCCAGCGAGTAGTCCTTACCGACGTAATATTCCATCACCCATCCGTTGGGTGCTGCTTCCAGCAGTTCGCTGCAACGCTTCACATCGGCCGTGGCACGGTTGGCAGACGAATCGTCAAAATAATCTTCTTCCTGAAAGAGGCACGACTGCAAACCCAGGCAGACAAGGGCCAACAGGAAATATATCGTTCTATTTTTCTTCATCATAATAATGTGTAATTAAATAATCATCCAATCGTCAATCAAAAAAACAAGAGGTGACCGGCACTTATTGAATAGTGCTCAAGTCAATTTCGGTAATCTCCTGCTGGCGGCGCAGCACGATTTTACGAAGTTCGTTGAGGTCGATCCCCCATGTGTCGCGCATATAGTTATAGACAATCGTGAATTTCTTGTTGATGATGGCAGCGCCCGATTCTCCGGCTGCCGTCATCATATTGTCCCAGTAGGCCTGCGTATGCGTGACGTACATGGCTATATTTTCCACAAAATCCTCGTTGGACTGGCTCATGGCATAAGCCGTCACGAAACCGTCGGACCAGGCCACATCGTCCGTGCGGGGCATGGCACCCTGGGCGGTCATGTAGTAATACCAGTCGGCTCCCACGTATTTTCCTTCCGAGATGCGGTTGAAAGAAGGGTCGAAATTCCGTTTCTGATGCAGGATATGGGCAAATTCATGATGCATCGTTTCAAAATAATACTCGTTGAGCTTTTCGATATTGATCTTCTTTATGTTGAGGTCGTTCACGTTGTAGAGGGTGATTTTCTTCCCGCCTTCTGCCGTGCCGAGCACCATGTTACCGCTACTTTCGTAGGCGGGCGATCCGATGAGGTGGAATGTCTTGGGTACGTAGACACGGAGAAAATCCATTCCTGCCAGTTCGACGTAAGCGTCCATCCAGACGTGTTTGATGATTTTCGACAGTGCCACCGCTTTGTCATAGTCGGCGGGCACGAGGTTGTATTTATGATCGCTCTCGATATCCTTCATGCGGTACATGAAGTCGATGTTATAAGGATAGGTGTAGTTGTCGAGCAGCCAGTAATCGAAAGCATTTCTCTCCAGAGGTTCGGTAGAGAAGATGCTGTTCGCGGTGTCTATCTCGTCGTTATTGTTGCAAGCCCCCAGGCAGACTGTGGTGAGAGCAAGCAAAGAGTAAATGATCTGTTTCTTCATAATTTTCACTTTTTTCTCTGTTAGTTTCTTCTCGGGTTAGGTTGCATTCCCGCCACGATCACGTTTCGCGGAATCTGGATGGCACGGCGCAGGTCGTTCGGCGGCATTTCGTCGGTGACACGTTGAGTAGCCATGTTGCGACGGTAAATCATAATACCGTACCGTTTGATATCGGGCCAGCGCATCCCCTCGTGCAGGGTAGTGACACGGCGTATGTGCAGAATACAGTGAAGAATATTTTCCTGCATCCCTTCCTCGATAGTGAAATCGGGAGCTAGCTGTTTCTTGGGCGTCTGTTGCGTGAAAGGCGTGTAGAAATTCATTTTATCATAATACGCATTGATCTGGTCGGGTGTCAGGGCCGATTTGTTGCGGGTGTAGGCACGTTGCCAGCTCGTGATGTCGGCAGCCGACTGGGGGTACATTTTCTTCAACGCGTATGCTTCGGCACGGCAAAGCAGGGTTTCGTCCGTTGAAAACAATACCGGCATATAATAAAGGTAGCCGCCATCATAAAGTCCGCTCTTGCGCAGGATGCTGGCTACAAATCCGGTGGTAGAGAAAGGTTTCAGATACAAATAATCCGAGCTGCCCCACAGTCCTGCAGAAAGACAGGTTTCGCTGGTGGCGAGCGTTTGGTTGTGGAAGTAACGCGGGCCTACCAGGTAGTCGCTTCCGAGTGCGCCCCAGTTGGAGACGGTGCTGCTTATCAGCAGGTTGGCCTCATTGGAAGAAGCAATATACGCATCTGCCTGCACATTTCCGTTCACGGAAAGATTGCTCAATGCTTCCCAGTCGCGGAGCAGGTCGTCGCGGTTGCTGCCCAACACACGGGTGGCAAAGTCAATCACCCGGTCGCAGTTGGAGAAATCGGGTTTCATATAATAAAGGTAGAAACGGGCGGCAAAGGCATAGGCGGCCTTGCGGGTGAAATGGTATTTGGGGACGGAATATCCGTCGTCCGAAATCAGTTCCACTCCCTCCAGGAGGTCACGCTCCACTTTCCGGTACACTTCTTCCAGCGTGCCGCGCTCGTAACGGGGAGACACGGTGGTTTCCACGTCTTCCATATAGGGGATTCCCAACGATTCGGAGGCATGAGTGTCATAAGCATTGCAGAAGATAGTTGCCAGCATGAAATGGCAGTAGGCACGGCACACCAGTGCTTCACCGCGCTGCGGGTTGAGCGATGCCGGATTTCCTTTCTCCTCTATCGCCTTGAGTGCCATGTTGGCGGCTGAAATTGCACCGTAATAACCTCCCCAAAGGGAATTGGGTGTGTCCTGATATTCCTCTTTGGTATCTTCCCAGTTGTAACATTCCTTTTCGGAAAGCTGGTAGTAACCGTAGGTGGGGCCGCTATCATCGGAGTTGTCGCTGTAGAGTTCGAACAGTTCGTTGGGCGATACGTCGGGATAGGCCGATACAAGCAGTTTGGCTATTTTCTGGTCGGTGTTCAGTTCCGTGCGGTTGTCCGGTGTTTTGTCCAGAAAATCATTGCAGGAAACGGTAGTCAGACCGGAAGCTGCGGTGAGCAGCAGCACAGGGAGTATATGGTTTATTTTCGTCTTCATCTATCGTATATTTTTTCGGGTTCTCTATTGGGGGTTACAATCACAGTCCCAGACGCAGGGTGAGGGTAAACTGACGCGGAACGGGGGATGCCACCCCTCCGGTGTTCACAAATTCGGGGTCCTGCCCGTTCAACTTCTTGTCGGCGTAGATCAGGAAGAGGTTGGTAGCCTGCAACTTGAGCGACAGGTTGGATATTTTGGCAGGAGCGATCCAGCTTCTCGGGAACTCATACATCAGTGATATTTCTTTCATGCGGATAAAATCGCCTTTGGCGATGCGCTCCGTAGAATAGTTGTAGGCGTTGTAGGCAAGATAAAGCGATGTATTCGTCCTATATTGCGGGTCGCTAAGTATCACCGGGATATTCGTTCTCGCTTCGTCGCCGGAAACAGTCCAGCGGTTTTTGAATTCACGCGGCATGGCGGTAAGGTCGGAATATTTGTAGTTGAACACCGGGTTGAGGCGGACTACGTTGCCGAAAGAGTAAGTCATAAAGACATTTAGTTTGAAGCCTTTATAGGTGAATACATTACCGAAACTTCCCGTGACGGTGGGATCGGTAGGACCTTCGTATTTCAGGTAATCCAGTTTTTCGCGTTCCTGGAAGTTGATGCTGGTGCTAGTCACTTTTCCGTCGATGAGGTATTGCGGAATACCGTCTTCATCAAGTCCCGCAAAAGGGATGGAGAAGAGTCCGCGCACGGGGTATCCTTCGCGGGCAAAGCCGTTGCCGGAAACGAGTTCCATCATACTTGTGAGTCCTTTCAGCTGGGTGACTTCGTTCTTGGCATAGGAG
The DNA here is from genome assembly GCF_019129155.2 of Bacteroides sp. MSK.18.37. Taxonomy (NCBI): domain Bacteria; kingdom Pseudomonadati; phylum Bacteroidota; class Bacteroidia; order Bacteroidales; family Bacteroidaceae; genus Bacteroides; species Bacteroides sp. MSK.18.37. The sequence goes on from NZ_JAHOIB020000001.1 coordinate 1,339,820, forward strand.
AAGATAAAGTCTGTGTTCCATGAAAAATCATTCGTGCGGATGTTGCGGGTGGAGAGCGTAAATTCCACACCGTGAGATTTCATGGTGGCTACGTTGGCATATTTGTTGATGACGCCGCCTACTCCCTGTGTGGGGACTACACCGATCAGGTCGTAGTTGTTACGCTGGTACCAGTCGGCGGAGAAGTTGATGCGATTTTCGAGCAGGCCGAGGTCGATGCCGATGTTCAGCTCATGCTTTTTCTCGTAAGTGAGTTCGCTGTTCTCGATGTCATCGATATAAAGTCCCGTTTCCTGAATGTCGGTAAAGGGGCGGTAGGGCGAGAAGCTGCGGATGATGGCTTGCGAGTTGGTCACTTCCGCCGGGCCGCGGTCGGCGGTGAGGGAGTATGAGGCTTTCAGTGTCAGGTTGGAAAGGGTGGGTTGCAGCGCTTTGAAGAAAGATTCTTCATGCACGTTCCAGGCACCGGACAGGTTCCATGTGGGTAGCCAGCGGGATGAACGGCTGCGTCCCATGCGGTTGGTTCCTTCATAGCGGAAAGTGCCGTTGAGGGTGTAGCGTCCGTCGTAAGAATACGTGGCGTTGAAGAAGCTGGCTATACTCCGGGTTTCGGAGTGTCCCAGGCTGTAATAGCGCGAACCGGATTCGATGCCGTTCTTAAAGAACTGGTAGATGTAGGACGGAATTTCCCCCATCGAATATTGCATTCCCCAGCCTTGGAAAGAGGAATATGTTTTTTGAAGGCTGTTCACTTCCATTCCGGCAAAGAAGTTGGTGATGTGCTTTTCGGCGAAAAGATGATTCCATGAGAGTGTTCCACGGAAATCGAGTCCCAGCATACGGCGGTCCTGACGCTGGTAGATACCGCCTTCGGGCAGCAGGGTGATAGGCAGGGCGTATGGGTTGTCGGGGTCGGTATAGAGCAATTTGTTTTGCTCGCGGATGGTGGCGTCGTCCATACCGGTGCGGTAGGCGATTGCCTGATTGGCGTCGTCGAGCACGTTGTGTTCCTGCGATGAAGTCTGGTATCTAACGGCTCCGAGGGCACTCAATTCGAGTCCCTGAATCACTTTCCACTTCATCTCGCCTTGAAATTTCACATCGACCATATTGATTTCGATGTAGTTATTGTCGAGTTCGTGGAGAATATTGAATGGGGCGTAGTTGCTGATATAGTCCACAGAGGGGTCGAGTGTGCGGCTTGTGTTGAGCGCGTATGAATAAGGGTTGATGTCGAATCCGCGGGACATCTTTCCTGATGCGATGTCGAGGGTGGAGTTCATCGTTCCCGGCGCGTTCTGCTGGCGGTAGGAGGCGTTGGATATGAGGTTGAGCGACAGATTTTTATATATATTATAGGTTGTGTTCACATTGGCCGTGTAGCGTTTCACCTTGCTCTGCTTGTACCAACCCGGATCGAGCATGGCACTCAAGGAGGCATAGAAAGAGGATTTTTCCGTTCCGGCGGTGATGCTGACGGAATGGTTCTGCGAAACGGCATTGGTGAAAAGCACGTCGAACCAGTCAGTGTTGCGCATTTCCGCTTCGCGGAGGTAAGCGTTACGGGCTTCGGTGGTGTTGAGCAGTCCGCGTTGGCCGTTACTGTTGTTGTATTCGTCGATGAGGCGGTACATACGACCGTACACTCCGGTGTCTCTGGTGCGGAAAAGGTCGGCACTGTTCAACCAGCCTTTCTGTTCCATTTCTTTGTAGATTCCCATCTGTTCCTGCGAATTCATGATATTGAATTCTTTGTAGCTGGGGATAGCACGGGTGGTGAACTCGCCCGTATAACTGATCTTGCTGACTCCGGCACGTCCTTTCTTAGTGGTGACTACGATAACGCCTGCCATCGCACGTGCACCGTAAATGGAGGTTGCCGAACCGTCTTTCAAAATTTGGAAACTCTCGATATCGTCGGAATTCAGTCCGGCTATGGCGGAACTAATCAGTGTCTCGGCATCACCGGAGGAAAGATCATCGGGACCTACGTCGATGGCGTCTTCCAGAATCACGCCGTCAACAACCCACAACGGTTTGGAACTTCCGTAAATGGAAGTGGCTCCACGCACACGAATCTTGGGGGCAGTTCCAAAAGTGCCCGAAACATTCTGAACGGAAACTCCTGCCGCACGACCTTCCAGTCCGCGACTAATGTCGGGCAAACCGTCCAGCTTCACATTATCGGCATTTAATTGTTTGGTGGCTCCGGTAAAAAGACGTTTATCCATTTTCTGCATACCGGTCACTACCACTTCCTGTAATACTTCGGAATCGGATTTCATCATTACCTTGATGGTCCCGGACTTGATGGGAACATCCTGCGACTTCATGCCGACATAGGTGATTTGCAAAGTTCTTGATGAACTCATGCATTTTCTGCCCCTCCTTCCATAAGTGCTTGAGCACAAAATATTTAATAAATATAAAAAAGAAAATACAGAAAGGGGAATAAGAAAAGCAAAAAAGGAAGTGAAACGCAAAATAAATCGTCCTTTTTTGCTTTTTATCTACTTACTGAAAAGGTAGAAAATATCTTTCATGTAGCAAACTTCAAGTCCGGCAGCAACTCTCGTCTCCCCAATTAGGGTATTAATATAAGAGACTACGGATAGAATTTCTTTCTTTGTCCAATAAACTATCTTTTTTCTACCTGCAATTATTTATTTGCAGATTATTATGTGTTATTAAACATCTTATCTACGAATTTATCCACATTTATTTATCAAAAAGATACTTATTTTCGTTTATTAATCACCAAAAAGAAATAAGAAACCGCCTTTCATGTACTTATCTTGTATTTAAGTCCTTTTGCTACAAGTATTTTGTATCGACAGCACAAATTCATATTTTTTTCATATTTTTCTTTGTTTTTCTAAAAAAGTGGTTACTTTTGCGAATCGTAAGATAGCAAAACAGACTATTCTACTATATAAAAACTATATGAAAAGAAAACTAACGCTGTTATTAACCTGCCTGCTAGCAGGCATTAGCCTGGCAATCGCTCAAACCTCCAGAAAGGTAATGGGCGTTGTCTTCTCCGAGGAAGACAACCAGCCCGTCATAGGAGCATCCGTTTTAGTTAAAGGTACATCTATAGGAACCACCACCGACCTCGATGGAAAGTTCGTTATCAATAATGTACCAAGTTCATCAAGAACTTGGTAATTCCCCTCCCGCTTTCCTCTATTTTCCATCTTTTTTCTTCACCTTTCCTTCCTTTTCACCAGTCTCCAGGAACAGTGTTTTATCGTCATGAAACTGAATATCTATACGAATATGATGACTATCATCAACTGTATAGCCTACATCCGCAGAATCTCCTAGAAAAAGCTTCAGAATCCAGCACAACACCTCCGGAATATTGACAATAATCGTTGCCTTTCCAATCACACAAGAGAAAAAATTAAAGATAGTTGTCCAATTTGGTATAGGACTCCGACCGTCGAAATTACACCTGTACACACGCCCCACGGACGAACGCGAACAATCCGAATTCTTTTCAACATATTTTTCTGGAATATTATTCAGTTGCCCCAACTTAAAAACACAATCAATTACTTTCTTCTTAACATCATCGTCGCTGTGACGTACACCGGTCATTTCTTTCTGACCATTTTCACTGTTAAAAACCACTTCTCTTTCTACCTTAGTCATTTTTTTACATTTTATTTAATATTTACATATAAAATTCACGACAAAAGTACAATGCTTATTTTAACATATATGTTCAAGCATGACACATTCTATATTTTTCATCCATATTTTCACAAAGAAAGAGGGTTTGGGGTACCCATTTTCTACCTTACCGGTATTATCAAGAAAATAGATGAAATAAAATCTGCCAAAGAGGAAAGAAATCACTCGTTCCAAAAGCTGTGATTTGCGCTAAAAAAGAGAAAGCATTCCTGCACTAAAAGTTTCAACGTTTCATTATGGTTCAAGCTTGGACAGCCTTTGCATTACCTGCTCTCTACCTTTGTCCCCATAATCAAATCATTAAAACGAATCAAAATGACTGAAACTGAAAAAAATCATTCCTTCCAACGGGTACAGCTAATGAAGCAAGCTGCCGTCATCCGGCAAAACAACGGTATGAACCGGCACGATGCACTCGTCACGGCTCACCGGATAGGGGCTCTCATCCGGCAGATGCATCACGGAAATGTCTGTTTCCGCTACACCAAACAGGATGGAACCATCCGACATGCCACCGGCACCCTCACCGGATATGAACATAGTTTCCACCGTCCGTATCTACCCAAACCGGAAAATACGTTCGTTGTCTACTATGATATCGAAGCCAAAGGCTGGCGCACCTTTCACGCTGAAAATTTTCTGGATATCGAAACGGACGGGCAAGACAGCAACAAGTAAAAATGAATCTGCAAAAGAACGGAATGAACGGGCAGGAACGAAAAGAATGGGAGGCGCTTTGCAGACAGTATAACGTAGATTCGCTATACGAGGCCATTCAAGGCTGCCGGGAAGAACTGGAGTTTCTGATTCATTGTGCCGAACGGCTCGAACCTCATACGGAGGAGGAGGAAGAAACGCCGTTTAACACATACAGACCACAGCGTTTCTCCGCACCAGAAAGCGCCGTTTAACAGATGGAGGAAACGCCGTTTCTCCCCGCATGATTCAGAAAAACGATTATTTTTTAACAGAGTATAATTTTATTAACATTATCAATATCAAGTATGGAAAATTGGAGATTTATTGAAGAAAACCCCGACTATATGATTTCAGATCACGGACGGGTATTGAGTTTCAAGGGCAGATCAAAGTTGATCCTTTGTGCCAAAATCATGGGGACCGGTTACGAAACTGTCATACTGCCGAATAAAGGTGTTTGTATCGAATACAAAATTCATCGTTTGGTTGCCAAAGCATTCATCCCCAACCCGGAGCAGCTGCCACAGATTAACCACCTCGATGGCAATACGATGAACAACCACGTGTCAAACCTCGAATGGTGCGATGCATACACCAATATGATGCACGCCATCCGGACGGGATTACGACGTACGGGAGTGGGATCTCATCAAACACCTTTCGCCGTTACGGATGCAACGGGGAAAGTATTGCGTGCCTACCCGTCTATGAAAGAAATGGTCAGAGAGGAACGTCTGAAGCCTGCGCACCGAAACTGGCTTATCCTCCAACTAAAGCATCCGGACCGCGTGAAACAACACGCCTTGCGTGTGCAACATCATCGGGGAGATGCTTTTATTATGGTTCAGACAAGGCCTAACCAGACCACAGTGCTTAATCGGACGACAATACCTAATCGGCCCACCATGCCTAATCAAACGACAACGCCGCCGATGGATGCTCCCTTCTCTCCGGTGCTCCATTCAGTAACAAAGCAATATTACCGCCAACTGTCCAAAGAGGAGGCTATTGCGTTCGGGGTTATCTCACGTGCCGTCTGCAAACAGGAAAGGAGGATTCTTCCATGAAAGACACGATCATCATCCACTGTTCCGCCACTCGTGCGGGACAGGATTTTACCGCTACCGACATCGACCGCTGGCATCGTCAACGTGGTTTTCGTTCTATCGGTTATCATTTCGTCATCCGTCTCGACGGTACGATAGAACCGGGAAGAGATGTTGCTCTCGACGGAGCGCATTGTACAGGTTGGAACCATCGGTCTATCGGCATCTGCTACATTGGCGGATTGGACAGGAACGGCCGGCCTGCCGACACACGAACGGAAGCGCAACGTGAAGCGCTCGTCCGGCTGGTAGAAGATTTGCGCCTTGTCTTCCCTTCTCTGAAGCAGGTGATAGGGCATCGGGACACCAGTCCTGACCTCAATGGAGACGGCATTATCTCACCTGACGAGTATATAAAATCCTGCCCCTGCTTCGATGTAAAAGCAGAATTTATTCAGTAATAATCAACCATTTACAACCAGCATTTTATCATCATGGCCCGCATTTCCAAACCCGGATTAGATTATTTCCCCCTCGATGTCAATTTTCTGCAGGACAGAAAAGTACGCCGCATCTCCTGTCGCCACCACGCGGCAGGGATTGCCGCACTCACTTCGCTGCTCTGCCTCATCTATAAAGAAAAAGGTTATTATATTTTGTGGAACAAAGACACTCTTTTCGACATCGCCCAGGAAGCGTGTTGCGGGGAGGAGGAAATGCAGGCCATCATTGATGATTGCCTGTCAGTGGGGCTGTTCGATGATCTTATATATAAGGAGTATGGCGTACTGACTTCACAGGCGATTCAGGAACAATATCATAAAATCATCACCGACAGCCGGAGAAAATATAAATTACCCCTGGAACATTTCTGGATTATCAAGGAGGAGAGTAGTGAAATAGAACCGGAAAATACGGATGACTCCGGCAAAGATGTTACAAAACCCCATGAATTTGCTACAACAATGCCACAAACAAAAGAAGAAACGGATACAGATATCAAAGGTAAACAGGAAAGGAATATGGAAAATGAAATCAAACCTGAAATAAAAAAAGACATAGAGACAGAGAGGGAAGGAAAAGACGGAAAGGAGAATGAGAGGAGCATGCCGCCCGTTCCGTCAAACAGCGTTTTTCAGGCTTCGCCTGTCGTTGTAGAGGGTTTGTCTTTGGATAAATCGATTGGAAAAGAAACGGTTTCGGAAGGGATGCAAGCGGGAGGAGGCTCGGAAGCTATACTTCTACTTAATATGCAAACTATCGGCATCCGGAACGAACAGACCGTAAAAGCGATTGTCGCCCTTGCCCGACGTAAAGAATTGGGAGGCCCCGGCGGTATTTTATGGAAAATTCTTAGTTCCCAATACCGCCCTACCCTACTCAAAAAGAATGAACCGGGTGATTACATTCTTTGGGCACTCAATCATCCGACGGAATTTGAAAACACCTACAACGGGACACTGAAAAAGCTAATCAGGGGAAGATAAAGCGGAAAAGTCTGCCTATAAACAAGGAACCTTTTTATTTTTACTGCAAAAGGGATGGAAAACCAAGAATTATCGTACCTTTGTAGTACGAAGAAAAAGCCTCTTTTTTATGTATAAAGAGAAACGTCTCTTTGCAAAACATAAAAAGAAGCGACCCAAAACAATGAGTAAATTTATCAATCCGTTCACCGACTACGGATTCAAACTAATATTCGGCAGAGAAGTGTCTAAGGATTTACTAATCGAATTTCTGAACGACCTGCTCGAAGGTGAACGAGTGATAACGGACTTACAGTTTTTGAATAATGAGCAATTGCCGCTCTATCCGGAAGGACGAGGTATTATCTATGATGTATATTGCACCACGGACACAGGCGAAAAAATCATCGTTGAAATGCAGAACCGTATGCAAAGCAACTTCAAAGAACGCTCGATTTATTATTTATCGCGTGCCATCATCAATCAAGGAAGGGTAGGCAATGAATGGAAGTTTGAAATAAAAGCCGTATACGGAGTTTTCTTGATGAATTTCATTATCGACAAGAACATAAAACTCCGCACGGATGTTATTCTAAGTGACAGGGAAACAGGAGAACTCTTCTCGGATAAGTTCCGGGAAATCTTTATCGCTCTCCCTCTCTTCAACAAAAACGAAGAGGAATGCGAAACGAATTTTGAACGTTGGATTTATATATTAAATAATATGGAAACTTTAAAACGCATGCCGTTCAAGGCACGAAAAGCTGTCTTCGAGAAATTGGAAGATATCGCTGATGTGGCTTCTATGTCTCCGGAAGACAGGGAGCGATACGACAATAGCGTCAAAGTGTACCGAGATTATTTGGTGACAATGGATGCAGCTGAACAAAAAGGTGCACAAGAAACCCAGCTGAAAATAGCCCGGAACATGAAAGCCAAAGGGATAGACAATGAGTCTATCGCCGAATGTACCGATTTACCTTTAAGCATAATCGAAGGATTATAAAGTAATCGGATTCATAAAGGCACTATCTTGTAACCAACCGTTTACGAACGAAGAAAATAAAAAGAGGTGAGCTCCCTTTGCAGGGTAGTCCACCTCTTTCTCTTCATACACAAACATTCAAATTATCAGGTTTCAGGTGTTCGTCAATATAACGGATACCGTCCATCTTAAAAAGCCCCCGCAGAAGCGTATAGTTCAACATACGCTGCACTAAGTACGGGGTACCTTGCAAGCTACTCTGGTAGATGACCTCCTGCAAATCCGGTGCAAAACGGTCGGGATCGACTCCGGGAAGCAGATAACCACAAATCTTACAATGCGTCAAAACATCAATCAACTGCTGCAACCAGAAAGCCTCCTCCCGCTCGAAAGCAGCACGGTATTCCCTGTCGGCAGCAATATCCATCAGCAACTTCTTCCCCAGCGAATGAAGCAGGGTGAGATAGCCATCCACTGTGATGAAAAGTACCTCCATGCACGAGCTGTCCATCCGTATCTGTTTTTGCTGTATCCGGCTTCTGATTCCGTTGGCAAAATCAGAAAGACAGACACGGAACAGACTCGTTTTGCTGGGAAAGAGCTTGTAGAGTGTCCGCTTCGACATCTTCATTCCCCTGGCTATATCATCCATCGTCAACCCGTCGGCACCATGCTGGTACATTTCCCGCTTGGTGTAGTCGAGTATCCGGCAACGCAGTGTTTCTGGATTCATACATACCTCCCTACATACGGCCGCCGCCCAATGCCTGATACAAAGTGATTACGCCTTGGATTTCGGTAAAGCGGTTCGCTACTTGTGACAGTTGCGCGTTGAGCAACGTCTGTTGGGCGGTCAATACTTCCAGATAAGTGGTGTTGCCATGTTTCATCAACAGGCTTGTGCTCTTGGCTGCTGTTTGCAGAGAAGCCACCTGCTTGTTGTAATAGTCGGCTTTCTCGCGGGCAGTCTGGTACTGCACCAATGCCTCGTTCACTTCCACGCCTGCGTTCAGCAAGGTCTGTTCGAAACTAAGGCGGGCTTCCTCCTGTTGGGCTTTCGCTATTTTCAGTTGGGCAATATTCGCTCCTTTATTAAACAAAGGCTGCGTCAGGGAAGCCACGGCGGAGGCCAGGAACTTACCCGGGTTGACAATCATGCTCCCTGCACTGTTGGTCCATCCTGCGCTGCCGCTCAACGTGATGGAAGGATAGAAAGCGGCACGGGCGGCATTCGTGGTATAGAAAGCCTGTGCCAACGAAAATTCTGCACTACGCACGTCAGAACGATTGGCAAGCATCTGTAAGGGAACACCCACGGAGAAGTTTTCCGGCAACTGTTGATTTCCCAATTTGCCACGCTGTATTTTGTGAGGAGTTTCTGCCAGTAAAAGTGCCAGTGAATTTTCCGCCTGATTGATTTGCTCTTTCAGGTCGAGCACAGTGGTACATATATTGAAGTAGGTAGCCTCCGTCTGCGCCAGTCCGGCCTCATTCACCATCCCGGCCTTTTTCATGGCACGGGTAGCATTCACACTTTCTTTCCAGGCAGCTTCGGTAGCCACAGCTATCTCATACTGCGAATCGAGCATCAGCAAGGTGTAATACGTATTGGCAACGGATGCTACCAACTGCGTCTTGACAGCCTGTTCATATTCCTTGCTCTGTTCGTAGGCAGCTTTCGCACGACGCTTTGCTGTTGTCACCTTTCCAAAAATATCCAGTTCCCACGAAGCAGTCACGGGCAGCGAATAAGTTTGTGTAGCCTTTCCACGGTCAAAGCTGCTGGCAGCTCCTTCCGGTGCCAGAAACAAAGAAGGCAGATAAGACAGTTTGGACGTCAGCAGCGTGGCTTCCGCTTCTTTCACACGCAAATGGGCAGTCTGCATATCGGTGTTGCGCAAGAGTGCCGAATCCACCAAATTCTGCAGATAAGGGTCGGTAAAGACCTCCCGCCACGAGAGGTTACCGAAGTTTGCCGTATCGGTGGCAGCAACAGACTCGCTGCCGTAAAGTCCTTCGGGAACTTCCGATACCGGTTTGTATTTATTGTAGATACCGCAACTACTCAATATAAGCGTTGCTGCGGACAGAATGATTATTTTTCTCATTAGTTCTTATTTTAATTCAGGTCTAAAACCTTTAATCATCAATTATTCTTTTCCAGCTTTAGATTTTTCTTCCTCGCTCACTTTGATTTCTTCTTCAATCTGCCAGTCATGCGTCGGGACGCTCTGCACGGGACGCAAACGTTCCTGCAACCACTGGAAAGCAATAAACAAAGTAGGCACGATGAAGAGCAACGCCAACGTACCGATGGTCATACCACCTACTACACCCGTACCCAATGAACGGTTACCGTTGGCTCCCACTCCACTTGACATCATCAACGGGAACAGACCGAAAATCATCGTCAATGCCGTCATCAGAATCGGACGCAGACGGGCTTTAGCCGCACTGACCGCAGAAGCAATCAGCCCCATACCTGCTTTACGACGTTCGGCAGCATATTCCGTCAGCAAAATAGCCGTCTTCGCCAGCAGACCGATCAACATAATCAAACCTGTTTGCAGATAAATATTATTCTCCAGTCCGAACATCCAGGCGAAAAGGAAGCTACCCATCAATCCGCAAGGCACACTCAAAAGAACAGCGAACGGAATAATGAAGCTCTCATAAAGCGCACTCAAAATAAGGTAAATCATCAGGAAGCAGATACCGAAAATAATGATCGTCGTACCGCTCTGCTGGTTTTCCTCACGGGTGATACCTCCGTAATCATAGCCATAGCCTTTCGGAAGAGACTGTTCGGCAGTTTCCTGCACAGCCTTGATGGCGTCTCCCGTACTATATCCGTCGGCCGGCATCGCATTTACCGCAATGGAGTTATACATATTGAAACGGCTCAACGATTCCGCACCGTAGCTACGGGTCAGCGTAACGAACTGGCTCAACGGCGCCATCTCTCCATTCGACATACGCACAAAAGCATTATCGAGGGAAGTTTCGTCCAAACGGAACACCGGATCGGCCTGAATCATGACACGGTACACTTTAGAGAAACGGTTGAAATTGGACACATACTGTCCACCGTAATAACCGGACAGCGTACTCAATACAGCGTCGGGCGTGATACCTGCACGCTTACATTTAGCTGCATCCACCTCTACCGTCCACTGCGGATAGCGAACGTCGAACGTCGAATAAGCCATCGATATTTCAGGCCGCTGGTTCAAAGCTCCCAAGTATTGCTGGGTGGTGGTGAAGAACTCGTTCATATCACCGCCCATCTTATCCTGCATGTGGAGTTCGAGCGCATTACCCATACCGTAACCCGGAATCATACCCGGGGAGATGGCGAACACACTGGCATCCTTGATATCAGCCGTACGCGCATATACCTGACCGATCACCGACTGCACATTGTCCTCATCACCCGAACGTTCGTCCCACGGTTTCAGTTTGAGAATCAACATACCGAACGAACTACCCTGTCCTGCCAACAATCCGTAACCGGCCACTTTCTGCACGTGTTTCAGTTGAGGTATTTCTATCAGGCGTTTTTCGATACGTTCCATCACCTTATCCGTCGTTGTCAGCGAACTGCCTGCCGCCGTACTTACATTCACGAAAATAACACCCTGATCTTCGTCGGGTACCAGACTGGTCTTCGTGTTATTCATCAGTAACACAAGCAATACCACGGAACAAGCCAGCAACGACCATGTCAACCATCTGCGCTTGATAAAGAACAATACAATCGTCTTATATTTATCCACCATCACATCGAAAGCCGAATTGAAAGCCTTACGGAAACGTGCCGCAAAGTTGTTCTTCTGCGTTCCGTCTTCATTAATATAAGGTTTCAGCAGCAATGCACACAAAGCCGGACTCAAAGTCAACGCGTTAATAGCGGAGATACCTACCGCAACCGCCATCGTCAAACCGAACTGGGTATAGAACGTACCGGAAGTGCCGCCCATGAAAGACACCGGAATGAACACCGCCATAAATACCAGCGAAGAGGTGATAACGGCATTACTGATACCTTTCATAGCGTCGATACTTGCCATATATGACGACCTGTAGCCCACATCGAACCGCGCCTGCACCGCCTCGACGACAATAATGGCATCATCCACCACCGTACCGATAACGAGCACTAGCGCAAACAGGGTCAGCAGGTTGATACTGAATCCGGCTATCGCCATGAAAGCAAACGTACCCACCAGGGAAACCACAATTCCGACCAGCGGAATCAATGTAGAACGGAAGTCCTGCAAGAAGACGTACACCACAAGGATAACCAGAATGATAGCCTCGATCAACGTTTTCACCACCTCATGAATGGAAGCGAACAGGAAGTCGTTGGAGCTCATCATCTGCGTCAGTTCCACGCCTTTCGGAAGGTCTTTACTTGCCTCTTCGAGGAGTTTGTCGATATTCTGGTTTACTTCGGTCGCATTGGAACCTGCCGTCTGGAACACCATACAGGATACCCCCGGATGACCGTCCATACCACCGTGGTAAGCGTAGCTGTCCTGTCCCAGTTGGATATCGGCAACGTCTTTCAGTTTCAAGACTTCGCCATTGTCGGTGGAACGGATGACGATATCCCCGAATTCTTCGGGAGTAATGAGACGTCCGGTGTACTTCATCGTATACTGATAAGTCTCATCGGAATTTTCACCGAACGAACCGGTAGCCGATTCGATATTCTGCTCGGCAAGCACACCGGTGATATCGGACGGAATCAGTTTGTACTGTGCCATCACGTCCGGTTTCATCCATACACGCATACTATATTCACCGCCCATAATCATCAGGTCGCCCACACCGGAGATACGAAGAATCTGCAGTTTCAGGTTGATGCTGATATAGTTGGACAGGAAGTTCTCGTCGTAACTGTCGTCCGGACTATACAATGAGAACATCTGCAGAATACTCGTCTGACGCTTGGAAGTGGTCACACCGACCTGGGTTACCTCCGCCGGAAGTTGTCCCGTAGCACGTGATACACGGTTCTGCACGTTGACAGCCGCCATATCGGGGTCTGTGCCCTGCTTAAAATAGACGGTGATGCTCACCGAACCGGAATTGGTGGCGGAGGAAGTCATGTAGGTCATGTCTTCCACTCCGTTGATCGCCTCTTCCAAAGGCGCAATAACACTCTTCTGCAATGTTTCCGCACTGGCGCCATAATAGGTGGTACTCACCATAATGGTAGGCGGAGCAATATCGGGATACTGCTCAACGGGCAAGCTGAACAGCCCGATGATACCCACTACGACAATCGTGATAGAGATGACTGCCGATAATACGGGGCGTTCTATAAAGGTTCTTAAATTCATGAATGATTCCTCCTTGGTTTAATTTTCAGTAGTAGTTGCCGGAGACTTCGTTGTTGTCTCTGTTGATGAGGATTGATTAGCATTTGTCACTCCTGCCACTGGAGTTTGATCAGCCTTTGCCTTGACCGGAGTGCCTTCACGAAGCAAACCTACTCCTTCTGCCACGATCACATCGCCCGGTGCCAATCCTTCATCTACAATAAATTCCCGACCGCCATTGACACGGGTCACTTGTACCTGGCTGGATTGAGCCTTGCCGTCCACTACCTTATAGACATATCTCTTATCTTGTATTTCGAAAGTGGCAGCCTGTGGAATGGTCAGCGCAGCTGTTTTTTGAACAGGAACAATCACATTACCCGCACCACCGCTATGCAGCAATCCTTCCTTGTTCGGGAAAACTGCACGCAGGCTGACCGTACCCGTCGAACGGTCGATCACTCCGCTGATAGATTCAATCTGTCCCCGTTCGGAGTAGGCTGACTTATCGTTCAGTTGCAGGTCGATAGCAGGCATATTTTTCAATGCTTCCTCTTTAGAACCGTATTGGCGGATCAGTCCCAGTAATTGGTTTTCCGTCATGGAGAAGTAGACGTACATATCCGAATTGTCGGAAACGGTAGTCAACGGCTGGGCAAGAGCGGAACTAACCAAAGCTCCTACACGGTAAGGCAACGTGCCTACCACTCCGTCGGCCGGACTTTTCACAACCGTATAAGAAAGATTATTGCGGGCACTCACTTCCTGCGCCTTGGCCTGTGCCAACTGTGCTTTGGCAGCCAACAGGGAGTTTTTTGCCGTACTCAAATCGAAAGAGGAAATTACGTTCTCTTTATACAGTTCCTCTTTACTGTCATACGTCAGTTGCGCTGTAGCCAGAGAGGCTTTGGCCGATTCAACGTTTGCCACTGCCGTCTGCAAAGCAGCTTCATACGGCACTTGGTCGATGATGAACAATGTCTGTCCGTTCTTTACACGCTGCCCTTCCGTTACACAGACTTTAGTCAGCGTACCACTTACCTGGGGGTAAATATCAATATCCTGACGTCCGCGGATGGTCGCCGAGTAGGCGCTTGAAATCATCCGGTCGGCCGGAGAAACGGTCATCACTTCGTATTCTGTTTCCATTTGTGCCGGAGGAGCTTGTTTACAGCCCGTAGCAGCTACCATACAGCAGAGCAACAATAGCCCTTGCTTCACTTTACATACCTTTTTACTCATTTTCTGTTACCTATTTAACTATTTTTGAACGCGGCAAAGGTAGACTGTTTTCTTCATAGGAAACTGGACTTAGCATCTTCAGTTTTGTTCATTTTAGGAACATTAAAACCGATATTTAGTGAAAAAGTCCTATTTTTGTACCCAAAATAAGAACAACAATGGAATCAAAAAACTCTAGCCTAGCCATACTTCATGAACCGTTCGTTGCCGGAATGGACGAAAACCTGTCTCCAATTATGCAACGCCTGTGGAAACTGGAAGGGGGTGCCATCTATTTTTGCAGAAGCGGATGGGCACACGTCACAATCGACCTGAAAGACTATGAAATAGTAGAAAACACTCAAATCGTGCTCTTGCCGGGAACGATTATCCGCATCAATGGCAACAGCAGCGATTTCACAGCTTCTTTCTTCGGATTTCCCAAAGAAATGTTTCGCGAAGCCTGCCTCCGTTTCGAGCCGATCTTCTTCCGGTTCATCAAAGAAAAACCGTGCTATACACTCAAGGATGAAAGCACAGGAGCAATCAACGGGTTAATGCGTGCCACAACAGCTATATACAACGATCGTGAAAACCGTTTCCGCAACCAGATCGCAAAAAATCATCTCCAGTCGTTTATGCTGGATATTTATGATAAGTGTTACCGCTACTTCGACCGACAGGAAATCGAAGGAGGAAGCCGGCAGGATGAAATCTTTAAGAATTTCATCGCACTGGTACATGAAAACTGTATCTCACAACGGGAAGTGACTTTCTACGCCAGCAAACTGTGTATCTCCACCAAATACCTGACAGGTATCTGCAAAAGCGTGACGGGCGAGGCTGCCAAAAAGATTATCGACGACTTTGCCATCCTGGAGATAAAAGTGTTGCTTCAATCCACCGGACTGACGATTCAGGAAATAGCCGACCGACTTGGTTTTCCCGATCAGTCGTATTTAGGAAGGTACTTCAAACGGCACGAGGGGATGTCGCCGAAAGAGTATCAGAGTAAGTATTCTATCTAATCAAGTAAAATAATCTTTTATTATTAGATTATTAGGCACGGATTACGCGGTTCTTTTATTAACTAAAACCGTGTAATCCGTGCCTCCATTTATTTTATTAATTTGTATTTATCGCACAACACAGATTGTTAACAGATCTGTAATACTATCTTAATCTGCCTTGCATTCCTTTGCACCGTGAAACAAAAACACGGGTGTGAATAACTTTATTGCATTTAATAAATTAAAAGAAGCAAGGTAAAAGATTATGAAAAGAAACAAATGGCTGCTTTCTCTGTCAATTGGGCTCTTGTGCTGTGGCTCTGCATACGCACAGACAACAGTGAAAGGAAAAATAACGAGTGAAGGCGGGGAACCGTTAATCGGGGCTACCGTAGCTGTGAAAAACTCGACAGACGGCACGGTGACCGACATCGACGGAAACTACTCCCTGAAGACTAAGAAAACATTGACTCAAAAGGATTTGCTTGTATTCAGTTATGTGGGATATAAAACGCTACAGAAGAACTATGCAGGCAATACGATGAACGTAAAACTGGCGGAAGAGTCGCAACAACTGAATGATGTGGTGGTGACTGCCCTGGGGATCAAACGTGAAGAAAAAGGATTGGGATATGCCACGGAAACCGTGAAAGGGGATATGATTACGAGTGCCCTGCCCACCAACTGGTCGACGGCACTGAACGGCAAGGTAGCCGGATTGAGTGTTATCTCTTCCGGTGGTCCGCTTAATTCGAGCCGTATCTCGCTGCGGGGGGACGTCTCGCTGAACCAGAACGGAAACAACGCATTGGTGGTAGTGGACGGTGTACCGATGAGTAGTCCGATGACCAATCCGGGTGTTGCCTACGGTGCAGGTTCAAACAGCGAACTTTCCGTGGACTATGGTAACGGATTCTCCGACATCAATCCGGATGATATCGAAAGCATCCAAGTATTAAAAGGGGCCAGTGCGACAGCCTTGTACGGTACGCGTGCAGCCAATGGCGTGATTATGGTGACTACCAAATCGGGAGCGGGTGCACCCAAAGGTATCGGTGTGTCTTACAGCGGTAACTTCAGTATTGACGATGTGATGAGATGGCCCGATTACCAGTATGAATTCGGACAGGGATTGCCGAGTAATATCGGTCCGGCAGGTTCTATCTACGAAGGCCAGCCCTATTACTCTTACGGGAAAGCGGAAGACGGCAGTTACGCAAGCACTAGCGGAACCAGTAGCGCTTACGGAGCACGTTTCGACGCCAACAGGTTGTTCTACCAATATGACCCCGTAACGCAGGGACGCGCTTCTGTTGCCACCCCTTGGGTAGCGTACAAAAACAACCGCAAAGATTTGTTCCAGACAGGATACACCCTGACCAACTCGGTAGCCTTGACCGGAAAATCCGACCGGGGCAGCGTACGGGCGTCCATCACCCACACTAAGAACGAATGGATTCTCCCCAATACAGGTTTCCAGCGTATCACCGCCATGGTTTCCGCCCAACAGCAGATTTCGAGGGCACTGCGCATTAATTTCAAGTCGAGTTATACGTACCGCAAGCTCAACAACACGCCTGCACTGGGATATAACAGTAACTCTATCTCCTACTTCCTTATCTTCCAGAATCCGAATGTCAACCTCGACTGGTTGCGTCCGATGTGGCGTACCGGACAGGAAAATGTGAAACAGCTCCAACCGTACAGTTCCTTTATCGGAAACCCGTATGTCATTCTATACGAATCTGAAAATCCTTCGGAGAAACACAGTAATGTATCATCCATTTCTGCCAATCTGCGCATCAACAGTAAATTCGATTTCATGATCCGGTCCGGTATCCAGTTGTCAGCAGACCAACGCGAACAGCATCGTCCTATCAGTGACGTGGTTTTCGGAAACGGGTTTTTCAAGAAGCAGAATGTGTTCGATTATGAATTAAACAGCGATGCTTTATTTACTTACCATGATTCATTCGCCAACGGATTGCGTGTCAACGCTTCGGCAGGTGGAAACATGATGCAACAAAGCTACGATATGTTGGCTGCCTCGGTGGTAGGATTGATTACGCCGGGAGTATACAAACTGGCAAACGGTGTTTCCAACCCGAACGTGCAGACGGTTATCAAAAAGAAAGCGCTGAACAGTCTTTATTTCACGGCCAATTTCTCGTATAAGGATAAACTGTTTCTCGATGTCACCGGGCGCAATGACTGGTCGTCTACCCTGCCGAAAAGCAACCGTTCTTTCTTCTATCCGTCGGTCAGCGTCAGTGCAGTGATGAACGAGTGGTTCACGTTGCCGGAACAGATCAGTCTGTTGAAAGTGAGAGGTTCGCTGGCACAGGTCGGCAACGACACAGACCCTTACAAGACATCGCCCTATTATGGCACAAGCGATTTCCCCGGATCGGCCATCGTATCTTCTACGCTCTATAATCAGGATTTCAAACCGGAGATTTCGACCAATTACGAAACAGGATTCGACTTCCGTATGTTTCACAACCGCATCGGACTCGATTTCACGTTCTATTATAACCGCACCAAAAACCAGATTCTGGATGCTCCGATGGACCCGACCACAGGTTACAGCAAAGCTACCATCAATTCGGGATGCGTCCGCAACCGCGGTTACGAAATCCAGTTGGACGTTACTCCGGTAGTCAGCAGGGATTTCCGATGGAACGCTACTTTCACCTGGTCTAAGAACGAGAACCGGATTCTCTCACTGGCGGAAGGGGCGGATGAGAACCAGTTAATCAGCAGTATCGGTAGTGTGTCTATCATCGGACGTGTGGGTGGAACTACGGGCGATCTCTGGGGATATAAACTGGTACGCGACCCGGAAGGAAATGTGGTCATCAACGACAACGGATTGCCCGAACGTTCGGGAGAGATTGAATACGTCGGCACGGCCTATCCGAAATGGAAAGCCGGACTGTACAATGAATTTTCTTACAAGAACTTCACGCTTAGCGTCCTGCTCGACGGACAGGTGGGAGGTAAAATGTACTCGCACTCGCACCACAAAATGACGGAACAGGGAAAACTGCAACATACCCTGAACGGACGTCTGCCGGGAACGGAATTTTATATGTCGAAAGACGACCCGCGCATCGCTGCCGCCGGACTTTCACCACAAGACGGGATGTACATGATTGCTCCGGGAACGGTGAAAAACGATGACGGAACTTACTCGCCAAACACCAAAGTGGTGACTGTGGAAAGTTATTATAAGGAATATTACCGGATGGCCAATGTGGAAACTAACACGTTCGACACTTCATTCCTCAAGTTGCGCGAAATGAGACTGGAGTACAAGTTGCCGAACAGCACACTGAAGAAAACACCGTTCAGCAAAGCATCGGTGGCACTCTACGCACGCAACCTGTTCTGTATCACCGACTATCCTCTGTTCGACCCCGAATCTGCCGCCCTCAACGGAAGTTCGATGGTGACCGGTGTGGAGACGGGCTCACTGCCTACGGCACGCACTTTCGGACTGAATATTAACGTATCTTTTTAAACACTGACTTATGAAAACCAATAAACTTTTCAAAAATATAGTATGGGGAATGACTTTGTGCGGAGCTCTCTGCACGACTTCCTGCACCAGCTTCGACGAACTCAATACAGACCCCACCCGCATGGATGAGGTGAATCCCGGCACGCTGCTCAACCCGATTTTATACGAAACATCGGTCTACAACTGGAAACGCTACAACAGCTATACCTACGACCTGATGCAATGTGCCGTATCTACCAGCAGCACCAACGGTGTGGGATGGTGGTATATGACGGACAGCGAAGGAGACGGCACATGGACTACTTATTATAAATGGATCAACAACGCCAAAGAGATGATGCGCCTCACCGGAAAATTGCCGGAAGCCTCCAAACAACCCAACTACGATGCTATATCGCTGACTTTGCAATGTTGGCTATACCAGATTCTGACGGATGCCTTCGGTGATATTCCGATGAGCGAAGCCTGCTCCGCCGACGAGGGAATACTTGCACCGAAGTTCGACACCCAGCAGCAGGTGTACCAACAGATTATCGACAATCTGAAAACAGCTAACGAGTTGTTCGACAAAGCTAACGGGTTGATCTACAACCAATCGGGCGAAATGTTGTACAAGACGTCCAAAGGGGATGCAACCGGTATTTTGAAATGGAAGAAGTTCTGCAACTCGCTCCGTCTGCGTGCACTGCTCCGGGTGATCGACGTGCCGGAATTCAACGCGAAACAGGAGCTGCGTACCATGCTGACCGATCCCGCCACTTACCCGGTATTCGAATCGAACGATGATGCTGCCCTGCTTGCCATCAGCGGAACTTATCCGGAGGAAGCTCCGCTCACCCGTCCACAGGATTTCACTTCTTATGTTCAGATTTCAGAGTTCTTTGTTAATCTGCTGAAAGGTTGGAACGATCCCCGTCTGCAGGTGTATGCAACACAGGTCACTCTCCCCGACCAGACTAAAGATTATGTGGGTTTGCCCAGCGGTTATCAGACGTTGCCTTCAATCACTGCTTCGGGACTGAATCAGGAAATGGCGAAGGCACCTATGAAACTTGCCATGATGCCTTATGCCGAAGTGGAATTCATCAAAGCGGAATTACTGAAAAAAGGAGTGATCGACGGAGGAAGTAGCGCTGCCAAAGAGGCTTATCAGAAGGGAGTGCAGGCGGCTATCGAACAGTGGGGACAGAAAATGCCTGACCATTATTTTGAAAATCCGGAAGCTGCTTATGATGATACGCTGGAACGAATCATGAACCAGAAGTTTGTCGCACTGTTCTTCTGCGATTATCAGCAGTGGTTTGAATATAACCGTACCGGTTTTCCTGTGTTACCTGTGGGGCCCGGCATCGCAAATGCTAATAACAAAATGCCGAAACGCTTTAAATATCCATCTGCTCTGCAGCGTACTAATCTGAAGAATTATCAAGCGGCTAAAGCGAACATGGGAGGCGATGACTTCCATATC
Organism: Bacteroides sp. MSK.18.37; assembly: GCF_019129155.2. Lineage (NCBI taxonomy): Bacteria > Pseudomonadati > Bacteroidota > Bacteroidia > Bacteroidales > Bacteroidaceae > Bacteroides > Bacteroides sp. MSK.18.37. The sequence goes on from NZ_JAHOIB020000001.1 coordinate 1,360,264, forward strand.
CGACTGATGTGGCAGCAATAAATGAATGTGTCGGTCACCAAGATTGCGGCAATAATCATCATTTCAATCAATCTTTAAAATTCAATGAATATGAAAAGAATAATCAGTATGGCTGTTGTGTTAGTTATAACGATGGCAGCAATGGCGCAAAAAGGAGAGCTCGCCATGAACGAGAATATCTCCGGAAAAGACCATATTTCCAAAAACGAAAAAGAAGCTACTCCCGTAGGCAAAAAGCCGAAAGCGGCGTTTATATTCGACGTGTATGGAGAAATCCCGACTACCAAACCAGTGTTTGAAGCGGAACATTATCTGGGGAGTGACATTACCGGAAAATGGAATACTTTCATCCAGAATTATACGCATGAGTATGATGTAACAATCGGATTTACGGATTCTTCGGTCGAAATTTTGAAGCCTTCTATTTACAAGGCGGTTAATAAGGTGAATAAATATTATAAGAAGGCATTGAAGAAAGAAGAGGTGAGCCGGGAAGTTGCTACATTCAACATGGGTCATATTCTGGATTGCGCCAATGTGATGTGTTTCGATGATAACAGCAAGTCTTTTGAGGAGGCTCTCAAGTCGGCAGATGAACCGGAAGAAATTATCGCATTATTCAATCAGGTTACTTTAAGAAAGTTATAAGCAATGAAAAAGATCAATTTTAGAAAAACGCTGTTTGCAGCGGTTTTGCTTTTCCAGCTGAACGCTATTGCCGCCTTTGGTCAGACGGTGGTGAAAGGTAGTGTGAAAGATAATACAGGTAAACCCATCAGCGGTGTAGTGGTGACAGACGGGGCACATTTCAATACGACTGATGCAGAAGGAAATTATGTTCTGAACACTGATCCGACACGTTATCCAATGGTTTACATCTCTACTCCGGCAACGTATGAGCTTCCTTCCAAAGAGGGGGTAGCCGATGGTTTCTATCAATATCTGGATGCCGGGAAAAGCGAGAACCAATGTGACTTCGTATTGACTAAACGGCAGAAACCGGTGGATGAATTTGTCTACATCGTCCTTTCCGACCCGCAAGTGAGAAACGAAAAGCAACTGGACCGCTTCCGCACGGAAACAGTGCCCGACCTGAAACAGACTGCCGACTCACTAAAGAACTTCGAAATCGTCGGCATGGGACTGGGGGATCTGGTGTGGGATGCCATGAACCTGTACGCTCCTTACCGTCAAGCGGTGTCCAACTTAGGAATGACGATGTTCCAACTGATGGGAAACCACGACTTCAACCTGCTCTACAAATCCATAACGCAGACGGATCATCCGGCGGATGGTTATGGGGAACAGAATTATTATCAGTCATTCGGCCCGGCCAACTATTCATTCAATATCGGTAAAGTTCATGTGATAGCAATGAAGGATATTGATTACGACGGCAACAAGAAATACACGGAACGCTTCACGCCGGAAGATTTGGACTGGTTGAGAAAGGATTTAAGTTATGTGCCCAAAGGAAATATCGTGTTCCTGAACGTTCACGCTCCGGTAGCTAATAACACGGTAGCTGCGGGTGGAAATGCGCGCAACGCCAATGCGCTTTTCCAACTGTTGAGGCCTTACCAAGTACATATTTTCTCCGGACACACGCACTTTTATGAAAATCAGTCGCCCGCTCCTACCATTTACGAACATAATATCGGGGCTGCTTGCGGCGCATGGTGGGCAGGACACGTGAATCGTTGCGGAGCACCGAACGGTTATCTGGTGGTACAAGTGAAAGGTGATGATGTGAAATGGCGTTACAAGGCAACAGGGTGTTCTCCCGACTATCAGTTCCGGCTTTACCAACCGGGAGAGTTTGAAAGCCAGAAAGACTATATAGTAGCCAATATCTGGGATTGGGACTGGACGTATACGGTAAACTGGTATGAGGATGGAGTGTTGAAAGGTGCTATGCAGGCTTTTGACGATGAGGATCAGGATTATATCAATATGGTAAAGGGAAAGAAAACGGGTTATCGCACACGTCATCTTTTCCGTGCACAGCCTTCCAAAGATGCAAAATCTGTCAAGGTGGTGGTTAAGAATCGTTTCGGGGAGATATTCACGGAAGAGATAAAACTGTAGTTTTATTTCAGTCTGTTTATACTGGTAGTAATTATAATTATGCTGGTAGTAAATTATAAAAGTCATGAGGGAGTTTAAGCTTTAACTTCCTCATGACTTTTATTTTTGAAACAATCTCACTTTAACGGAAAATCCGGCACATTGCTACTTTCATCGGTACTTTCCTCATCGCCCATAGTGCACAAAGCAGGGAACAGATGGCGCAGACCACAAATGTAACTCCGGTAGATACAAGGATATTTCCCAAGCCGACCAACGGAGAAACAATACCTCCGGAAGCAAAACAGAGTGCTCCCAACAGGGCGGAAGCTGCTCCGGCGTAACGGCGTTCGCTATCCATCGCCAAGGTAGTGGAGGAAGTAAAGGTCAGTCCCATTGTGAAAAGTAATGCAAACATCAGCAGTTCATAGGTCCAGAAGCCGCATCCGTTATACAAGGCAATCATCACACAGACGGACAGGCACAACATACCGATGCATCCGGTCAGCGTCCCAGTTTCAGGTTGGCGGAATTTCACGGAGATAGCTGCTGCCACCCCGATAGCTACCGCATTCACCGCGAAGCAGATACTAAATGCAAAGGGGGAAAATCCGTAATGTTGTTGCACAATAAAAGGTGAGGAAGCTATGTAAGCAAAGAGGATGCCTTGTGCAAACGCCAGTTGCAGAACATAGAGCATGTAACGGGGGTTATGAACGATTGCACCGAAGTTACGGAAAGTAGAAACGATTCCCGTCTTCGAGCGTTTCTCTACGGGAAGTGATTCTTTAAAACGGATGCAGCCTATCCACAGCAGTACGCCAATAAACAGCAATATCACAAAAATCCCTTTCCATCCGATCGTCCCGGTCACCAACCCTCCGACTACCGGAGCTGCCACGGGAGCCACTCCATTAATCGCGCCGATCACGGCCAGCATCTTGGCCAGTTCCTTCCCCGAAAACTTATCCGTAGCCACTGAACGGGATATGACAATACCGCCTGCCCCTCCGATTCCCTGTATCAACCTCAAGGTGATAAACGAATAAATGTCCGGTGCAAAAAGACAGAATACGGTAGACACGATGAACAGTATCATCGAGACGAGCAACAACGGACGCCTGCCGTATTTATCACTCAATGGTCCGAAAAAAATTTGTCCCAATGCCAGACCTATCATACTGGTGGTAAGTCCCAATTGCACCATCGACGAGTGGGTAGAAAAATAGTCTGCCATGGCTGGCAGACTAGGCAAATACATATCCGTCACAAAAGGTCCGAACGCTGACAACATACCGAGCAAAATCAGCAAAAATACCTTTGAGTTCTCCTTATTTATTATTGCAGTCATAAACTATTGATTAAAATTCGACTGCAAAGGTATAGGTTTTCTTTTATTTACTTATAGGCTTAATCAGAACAAAAAAGGAGCTTTTCAGAACAATTTTTCTTATTTAGTCGTATAGCTTCACCTTACGGTACATATTATATCGCATCTTTACTTCAGGAGTGGTTGTACTTCTTTCTATTCTTTCTCCTATTTGATATGCTAGCTGCCATTCGTTAAAAAACATTATATTTGAGCCTATATAGGGTTACAACTTACTTGTTTTTTTTCATAATTTTGCAAACCAAAAATAGAAAAATAGGTATCAAGATGAAACTAAGATATTATCAAATCGCCATTCGTTACAAGAACAAAATGCATGACTTTCACGGTTGGGGTGTAGCAGCGCAGATTTGATAACCCTCCTATTTTCACTACAGAGAACACCAGAGGACACAGCGTTCAAATAATCTTCATTAACTTGTGTCAACTGACATATTTCAAAAGAAAAAACTCTGTGTTACTCTGTATTATTCCGTGGTGAAGAAAATTCAAAATTCTACTATTAATTAAATTTCTTTTCACTTTATGAGCAAAAAAAGATGGCTCATAGTGCCGCTATGTGCCGTGCTATGCAGTCAGGGACTGTTTGCCCAGACGCTTGACAGGAGAGTGTTGGGCATTGACGAAATGTTCCGTCTGGCAGACGAGAACAGTCAGAGTATTCAAACGTATAAAACCGGAAAGGAAGCAGCCGATGAAGCTTTGAAGGCTGCCAAGTCACAACGTTTGCCGGACATAGGTGCCTCACTCTCATTTAGTTACCTGGGCGACGGATATATATGGGACCGTGACTTCAAAAACGGGCAGAATATCCCTATGCCACACTTCGGCAATAACTTTGCGTTGGAAGCGCAACAAGTGATTTACGCCGGAGGAGCCATCAACAGCAGTATTACTCTGGCTGAACTCGGTCAGCAAATGGCTGCATTGGACTGGCAGAAGAACCGTCAGGAAATCCGCTTTCTCCTGACCGGCTATTACCTGGATTTATACAAGTTGAATAACCAGCTGCAAGTGTTACAGAAGAATCTGGATTTGACGGAACAGGTGATCCGCAACATGGAATCACGCCGCACACAGGGAACGGCCTTAAAAAATGACATCACCCGCTATGAGCTACAGAAAGAGACGCTGAAACTGCAACTGGCAAAGGTGCAGGATACCCGCAAAATAATGAATCATCAACTGGTAACTACCTTACATCTGCCTGCCGGAACAGAAATCGTTCCCGATTCTACCTTGCTGAACGAGGAAGTGACAGCATTAGCCGAAAACGACTGGCAAATGATGGCCAGTCAAAGCAATGTAGGACTGCAACAAGCCCAGCTGGCTATGAAAATGAACGAGCAGAAAGTGAAATTGGAACGCTCGGAACTGCTTCCGAAAATTGCACTTGTGGCCGGTGAACATTTAGATGGTCCTATCACCATCGAAGTCCCGGTGCTCGACAATAACTTCAATTACTGGTATGTGGGGGTCGGTATCAAATACAATCTTTCTTCTTTATTTAAAAACAACAAGAAAGTGCGCCAGGCAAAACTGAACGTCCGCAGAGCACAGGAGGAATATTCACTGGCACAGGAACAAATAGAAAACGGTGTACAGGCGAACTACGTCAACTTTCTCACCTCTTTCACAGACCTGCGTACACAGGAGAAAAGCGTGGAACTTGCCGACCAGAACTATAACGTAACCAGCAACCGTTATAAAAACGACCTTGCCCTGCTCACCGATATGCTCGATGCCAGCAATATGAAACTAAGTGCCGACCTCGGTCTGGTCAATGCACGTATTAACTTGATATACAGTTATTATAAAATGAAATATATCACACACACTCTCTGACAGAGAAGTAATGACTTATCAAAAAGAATCCAACTTATAACAGAATCAAATTCTCATCTCTCTTAAAATAGAACAGATTATGATAGCTAGAAAAACCCAGAAGATAATATACAACATTGTAATTATCTGTTTACTTATCGGTGGTGTCACTTATGTTTGTTCCCGGTTTATCCACTTGGGAAATATCGAATATACGGATAATGCACAGGTGAAACAACATATCACGCCGATCAATACCCGTGTACCGGGATTCATCAAGAAAATCTACTTTGACGAGTATCAGCAAGTGCGCAAAGGCGACACGCTTCTTATCATCGAAGATGCGGAATTCCGTCTCCGTGTGGCACAGGCAGAAGCAGATTTGGCGAATGCCACCGCAGGACGCCAGGCCACTACCATCGGTATCGCCACTACGCAAAACAATTTAAGTGTGAGCGACGCAAGTATTGAAGAAGTACGTGTACAGATGGAAAATGCCAAACGTGAACTGAACCGTTTTGAGAAACTGTTGCAGGAAGACGCAGTGACGAAACAGCAATATGACAACGTACATACAGCATACGAAGCTGCCAAAGCCCGTTATGAACAGGTGTCACGGGCTAAAATGTCTACTTCTTTAGTGAAAAGTGAGCAGACTCATCGCCTGGGACAGAATGAAGCAGGTGTCCGCCTGGCAGAAGCTGCGTTGGAACTTGCCCGTCTGAATCTCTCTTATACAGTCATCATTGCTCCGTGTGACGGCACGACAGGAAAGAAAGAAATCCTGGAAGGGCAACTGGTGCAACCGGGACAGACTATGGTTGATATCGTAGACAGCAGTGATTTGTGGGTAATCGCCAATTACCGCGAAACCCAGCTTCCGAATATCAAAGAAGGTGCAGAAGTGGAAATAACCGCAGACGCCGTGCCGAACGTCACATTCAAAGGAGTAGTAGAGTCCATCTCCGATGCAACAGGAGCCGCCTTCTCAATGATTCCGCAAGACAACGCCACCGGAAACTTCGTGAAAGTGGAGCAACGTATTCCCGTACGTATCAGTCTGAAAGGAAACAAACCAGAAGATTTGAAACGCATGCGTGCCGGTTTTAACGTGGAATGTGAAGTGAAATATTAACCGCTTTAACCCTTTATCGTTTTAATCATTGTTTTAATTATCAATTGCTTTAATTTTTAATTTCTAATCTTTAATTCTTATGAGTGCTCCTGTTCTGAACGGTCCTTTTGTTTTGCCGATGTTCCGCAGCTTCGTGCCGCGGAAAATGCAACCGTGGATTTATCTTTTCATAGCCGTCACCTTCCAACTTTCGGGAGGTGTCTATTTGGGTGCATTGAATCAGATGATCGGCAGCATGTCACTGATGCGGGAGGATATTTTAATGTGCATGTATGCCAACCTGGCCGGTATGGCGATCTACTTTCCGTTACTGTTCCGCATGAAGTTTCGTTTTACCAATAAAACCCTGCTTACATCGGCCGCACTGGGAGTATTACTCTGCAACCTGATAGCACCGCATATCACCTTTCTCCCTCTATTGTGGTTGGTCTGCTTCATCGAAGGTATGTGCAAAATACAGGGAACTTTCGAGTGTATGTCAAACATTCAGCTGTGGATGACTCCTAAACGGGATTTCACCGTTTTCTTTCCCTGGCTTCATATTGTTATTTTGGGAAGCATCCAGCTATCCGACCTGATTACGACCCGTTTGATGTATCATTATCACTGGACATACATGAACCTGTTCGTTGCCGGTCTGATGCTGATTGTCTTATTGATACAGTTCACTTGTGTGAAGCATTTCCGGTTCATGCGCAAATTTCCTCTGTTTGGTATCGACTGGCTGGGCGGGATACTATGGGCTGCCTTATTAGCGGAAATCGCCTTCCTCTTCAACTACGGAGACTGGTACGACTGGTGGAACAGCCCGGTCATCCGCCAACTGACCATCGTGATTTTCATCACTTTAGGAATTTGTATTTGGCGCATGATGACCATTCGACACCCATTTCTCGAACCAAAGATGTGGACGTACCGCCATTTTTTGCCTTTATTGGGATTAGTCACTTTAGTGGAAGCGTTCCTCGCCACGGAGCACGTGCTGGAGGAAGTCTTTTACGAGGAAGTAATGAAATATGAAGAACTGGTCAGTTCCCAACTCGATTGGCTTGCCATTGTCGGTATCGTATGCGGTTGTGTGTTTTCGTATTGGTGGATGCACGTCAAGCAGTATAATTATGTACGCCTGGTCATTGTCGGCTTTATCGGGTTGATCGGTTACCTGATCGGTTTCTACCTAACTTTATCCACCGACATCCATATTTCACAGCTTTACCTGCCGACCGTATGTCGGGGCTTCGCTTATGCCATATTGAGTGCTACTTTTATGGTGTGTCTGGAGGAAATCATGACTTTCCAGCATTTCTTCCAGGGATTAAGTGTGTTCAATATGCTGCACATGGTAGTAGGCGGCGTAGTGGGAGCCGCAGTCTATGCACAGGGATTGGCGTATTATGTTCCCGACAATCTGGCCCGTTACGGTTCAGCCATCGATCATGTAGCTTTCAGCAGTAGTCCGTTCAATCTGGGTCACTATATGGAAGAGTTTATCAGTCAGATGATGGAGATAAGCATCAAGCAGATTTACGGCTGGGTGGCTTATGCCTGCATTTTCCTCTTCCTATTGTTATTGCTTTACGATTTCCCGGCTCGACGCTCACTAAAAAATATACCAAGCTGGAAAGATGTGGCAAGGGAGGTGAAAAATACGTTCTGGCGGACAACACACACGCCGTCGGAGAAAGAAAAATAGGAAGACTGTTTACCTGTATATTTATTGAACTGATAATCAATAGAGTTTATGCCATCCGGCTACGAAAACAAACTGCCGTAGCTATCCGGCATAAACTCTACCTTTTTCTAACTAGTCACTTACCTTCTATATCTTTATAAATAGTTGCTTTTTGTACAGCCCCCATACAATCAGATAATTGAATCCGATAAACAGAAGGCCGTAAATCAGAGAGGCCAGATGAGCATCGGGAAGAACGCTCCAAATGGAAGTGTAAATCTTCTCCTGCAAGCTACTCTCCCCAACTGTAATTACCTCCAGCAAAGTAGCTAACACACCGGCCACTATATAAATAAACAATGGATTCGTACCAAAAACATGGAAAGGATATCCCCATTTCTGCTTTTTACGAATATCAATCAGCCAGGTGAGAAACACAAGCAACAAGGAAGCAAAACCACAAGTCACCAGCACAAAAGTCGGACTCCATACTTTCTTATTCAACGGGCAGCCGTAACTCAACAACCATCCTGCAAACAAAAGAGCAATACCCAGTATGGAGATCTGCAACAGCCGGTGATGGATTTCAGTCTTCTCCCGCAAAATATTTCCGCAGAAATAACCGATAATCACTTGCGCAATGCACGGCAAGGTACTCAACAGGCCTTCCGGGTCGAAAAAGATACGCCCGCCATCCGGCAACCACTCCCGATACAAATGGGCTTCTCCGAATAGTGTGCGATCTGTAACGGCAATAATATTCTGTTCGGAAAGTTCAAATCCGTGTCCCAAAGCCAGCAAGATGGAATAACCTGCCAGAATGATCCCGGAGATCCATGCCAGATTTGCCGGACGCCGGACACCCACAATCAGCAAGGAACCAAAGAAATAAGCCAATGCCAACCGCTGCAACACTCCCAGAATACGTATGTGCGAGAAAGGTTGTTCTACTCCTGTGCACACCAACGAGAACCAGGAAAGAAAAAGTCCCAACAAAAACAAGATCACCGTGCGCCGTACCAGTTTGATGATAAAACCGCGACTGAAATGATGATCGAACCGGGATAAGGCAAAACTCATGGAAACGCCCATTATAAACATGAAGAACGGGAAGACCAAATCAGTCGGAGTCAGTCCGTTCCATTCGGCATGTCGCAAGGGTGCGTAAATGGATTCCCATGTTCCGGGGTTGTTCACCAAAATCATTCCGACAATGGTGATTCCCCGGAGTATATCTAATGAAAGTAAACGTTCTGATTTCATATTGTTCTTAGTGTACCGGGATTAAAGAAATCCCGGTTTGGTGAAATAGAATCCATTCGCATTCAACCATTTAACATGCCATTTCAGGCGATTGGTAAAATCAATCCAGTTACGGCTACTTCCCCACGCCAACTCCGAAAATGCTTGAAGAGAGGGAAACACGTGCTGGCCAAACTTCCGTTCATTAGGAATCATCTCCGTCCATACACAAGCCTGGAAGCCTAATACATTTTGCTTCACGATGCCGGGAAACTGGGGTTCGAACTCGAAGTTATACAAAGAGCTTAATCCTTCGTCTGAAGGCGTTGCACTCAAATAGAAACGGGACCATTCCATGAATATAATCGGATAACCTTTCTGGGTAATCTTTCCCGGCTGATCGGGCAGCCAGTCTCGCCAATAAGTATAAATCAAATCCTGTGGCTCTTTTTCAAGAAAAGCATCGTCCCATCCCATCACTTTCTTGCCTTTACCCTTCACATAGTTCGTCATAATCTTCACAAAACGGTTTTGCAGTTCATCCACTTTCTGATAACCTTCCTGCTGCATCAATCGCTGACAAACTTCACACTGTTCCCAGTTATCTTTCTCCACTTCATCTGCTCCGATATGGAAATATTCCGAAGGGAAAATCTCGACCATCTCATCAATGATGGACTGCACGAACTGATAGTTCTCCGGACGCGAGGGACAGATAGGATAAGAGAATTCTTCTCCCCATCCGGCTTCTCCCGTGCACGACAACTCGGGATAGACTTTGATAGCCGCCGAGAAATGACCTGGCATGTCAATTTCGGGTACAATATCGATCCCTCTTTCCAACGCATAACTTACCAAACCTTTCATCTCTTCCTGCGTATAATGACCACCATATTGAGAACCGTTTCTCACGAAACGGGGATCTATCTCATAGTTATAATCCTGTTGGGAAAGTTCTACGCATCTCTTGTCATATTCGTCAAAGTCGCGCCAGCTGCCTTCCTGCGTCAGCAACGGATATTTTTTCACTTCAATGCGCCAACCCTGATCGTCCGTCAGATGCAAGTGAAGCTTGTTTATCTTGTAGAAAGACAAACAGTCTATCACCTTTTTCAGATAATCAACCGTAAACATGTGGCGGACTACATCGATATGAAATCCGCGCCAATCATATTTGGGAGCATCTTTTATATCGACCATCGGAAGATATTTAGCACTTCCGGAAGTGAAGAAATTTGCTTGTTCGAGCGCTTGTCTCAATGTCTGGATTCCCCAGAGAAGTCCGGTTTCCGTTGAATAATAAACGCAGGCTCCCTCTTTGGTAACGGTGAGCCGGTAAGCCTCTTTTGCCAAATCCGATTCCTGTTTCACACGGATAAAGGCACGATCGTTGGAGGCATCACTGACGGAAAGAGAAAGTTTCTCTTCCAGGGTGGATTTCAACAGTTGCGACGTGGAAGCCGGAATGTTCTGGCTGACTGTTACATTCTGCGGGAGAGAGACAACCGATTCTTTATAATCGACTCTTTCCGGCAAAGGCATCACCGACAGGCGGGTGGGCACTCGCTCCGGGTAGTTCGCGTTATCATTATCATTGCACGACAACGATGTGATCGCACCTATTCCCAACAAGAATAATATTCCGGTTCTTTTTATCTTATCATAGTTCATAACTTATCTACTTTTGTGGATTAATCTACTTTGAGAGTGCTTGTTACACTCTCTTTATTTAAATAAAACAGTTTCGCTTTCACAACGGAAGCATCACAGGCTACGGGAGCTTTCCAAAGTTCCGAACGAAGGGTCGGTTCCGTGCCATCGGTCGTATAGCGTATTTCACCTCCCCGGATAGGGGTACTGGCATGGAGTTGCCCTTCTTTGATGCAAAGTCCGGGATGAGGTAAACGGAAATTGATACTTCGGGACGCCCAGTGAGGCATTTCTTTCTCACTCACTTTGGAGTAGAACAGGCCCAGTTCTTTATTGAAAGCCTGACGTTCTTTCTCTCCTGTTAAAGTGCTCCAGGCGGGAAAAGCGTTCCAACCGCGTTCCACCAATCCGAGGATTTTGGGGAAGGTGTAATATTCCACCCATTCAAAATCACGGATGGTTTCAGCAAATAATTGTGCCTGCACTCCCTGGATATGTTCCTTTCCGGAAGCGGTCAAAGTCGTTTTTCCCTTTCCTGCGATGTCCGGATCGACCGGATTGCCTGCCATATCGGTACGCGAAGAACGATAAATGCTATATGGAAGCATGGAGAAACCTTTGGACTCGTCAACATATCCCGCCCACGAGAGACCTCTTTCGTCGGGATGAGCGTCATAGGCCAAATCCAGATAAAAATTGTTCACGTTGCAGAGAATCACCGGATATCCTTTGTTGGCTATCTGGTAAGGTATTTCATCCGCTTCCCATTCAGGAACCGTATTCCAGCAATACACTCCTGCTGCAAGTTGGTTCAAATGCCGATCGGTTGCTTCCGGATGTCCCAACGCTACTTCCTGCCAGCCGCTGAATTGCAAATGATGTTGTTGCAGATAGTCTGCCATCTTCGTAATATAGTATTCAGACAGTTCGTGGGCACTTGTCATCCCGTTTTCATCCATAAACGTCCGGCAGACAGGAGAACCCATCCAGGCTCCTTCGGGTACTTCATCGCCACCTAAATGAATCGTAGTCAAAGGTACCTCCGCTTCCTCATACATGGCTATCAACTCACGAATCACTTTTTCCATAAACCGGTATGTAGAAGGCAATGCTACATTCATGACATTATCCGTATAAGACTGCGCGGAAACATAACGGGAAGTGTCCTGTGCGTCACTTAATAAATATTCGTTGGCCTTTTCAGGGGCAGTATTCACATACTTATGATAGCGCGCTTTCATGGACACGATTGCCGCACGGGCATGTCCCGGAGACTCAATCTCCGGAATCACACGCACATGTCTTTGAGCTGCATAACGCAATAAATCGATAAATTCTTCACGGGTGTAATATCCGTTGCCGGAGGTAGCTGCAGACGGATCATAGTTGCCATCGTAGCCCGGATATAAACATTCCAGTTCATCCGTGGTATGTCCCCGGCGTGCGCCAACCGAGGTCAATTCTTCCAAGCCGGGAATCTCCAGACGCCAGCCTTCATCATCCGAAAAATGGAAATGCAGTACGTTCAGTTTATAAGAAGATATTACATCTACCAGCTTTTTCAGATGTTCAACAGTCGTAAAGTTCCTGGCAATATCGAGCATTTGCCCGCGATACGGCAAGTCGGGATAATCGCGGATGGAGAGAGCTTCCAAACGAAACGGCTTTTCCTGACCTTTCAACAGGGAGAGCAAGGTTTGCGTCCCATTGAAAATGCCATGTGAAGTGGAAGCTGAAATATTTATCAGCCCGTTTCCCGTATCAATCCGATAATATTCGCCGTTCACTGCTGTTTCCCGTTCCGGCAAATAATCCAGATGAACTGTTACCGGTGCTTCGGATACAACTTCCAGGCCATGGATGGTTGCCAGCTTTTCTTTCAGTAATTCAGCTTCGTTGGCAAAATCGGGATGGAAAGTCAGTTTTACTTTATTTTCTATAGCAAAACCCTCTTTGCCGGTAGCCGGCACCGCTTCTTTCACTGACGGAAAAATATCAGTTTGCTGCAACTGGGCTGTAGTCTCCAACGCCAAATTCGAAGCATATATCTTATCAGGTGCGGGATACCAGTCTTCTGTCTCCATTCCTTTCAGCGGCTGTATGGTCAGTCCGACAGGCAAGGGAATACCTTGCTTACTGCCTGACTGACTCACCCAGTAAGTGCCTTCGGGAGCATGTGACATTTTTTTCAATCCGTTGGTACAACAGAATTTGACGGTCAACGAATCTCCCGGAGCCAGTGGTTGAAAATTTTCTGCCGGATACATCCGGAAGAAGTTCGCATTCACCACTTCCACTTTGACCGGAGCAGACTCTTCCTGCAGAATCTCACGAGGCAGCTGCGAATAATAGATGATCCAATCCTTTTCTAAAGGAACATCTGAGATGTTCTTCAGGACAAATGAATTCTCATAGTAACCGGGCTGTACTTCCACAGCTCCCATCTTCCAAGTCAATGACACGGGGGCTTTCGCCCCGTCAGTCGATTTACAACCGGAAATGACCAGCAGGAGGCACAGACTTCCCCATATTATATATAGCATATTTCTCATAGGCTTTCCTGTTTTTCTATATATCATTCTTTTAGGTATTAATCACTCAATCGTTCGATGTGCAAAGTTTCTTTGCCTACTCCCTGCGAGGCGTCGAAAGTCAGACGATAATAGCCGGGAACGAAACCGTCGCCACTCGTTATTCCATTGGAACCAGATAGTTCAATTCCATCCGTATCGCCGGACAATGAACCCTCTTGCAGTAGCATGCCTTTATCTTTATTCCATTGCAAATCGCTGTAAATTTCAATTTCGAAGGATTCCCATTCATGAGTGTTACTCAAATACACGGTGGTCTGGTATTTCTGTTCACCGATTGGCACAATATATCCTAACTGTGATATGTCTTCCAAATTCCAGCCTCCACTATTATATGCTTCATTCCAGACGGGTGCGCATGTAAATCCGTGTCCTACCAGCCAGAAGCAAGTGGGAGCCGTATCACCCATCCGTGCCACCCAGATATAATTATACTTAGAAGAATAATAGATCTCCCAGGTTCCTGATTTGCGCAAGAAGGTAAACTTGCCATTATTCGGATTATAGCTAAAGAAGTCGCGATTGTAAGCGTGTTCCACATCTTCAAATCCACTCATTTCGAACTCTTCCCCCTGCGTAAAGCTAATCTGTGCACGGAAAAATCCCTCACTGGCTATCAACTCGGTTTCTTTAATTTTCAGGTTCTTTTGGTAGCCGACTACTCCCAGTTCAAAAGTCATCACATTGAAAGTGATTTGTTCGACAAACCAATCCCGGTAATCAAAAGCAAAGCTAGGGCCCGACGCTTCAATAAGGACTGCCGTATTGCTTGCTTCGGCAGCTCCCCAAATCAGTTTTGCATCATCCAATGATACTGTGGTTGAGATCTTTCCGGATAGCTCCATCGGATAACCCTCTTCCGAATCGGAAACTTCCGTAAGGTACAGGTAAGGATTGTCCTCACTCCGGTTCATTTCTACCACCTCACCGTTATAGTGAAGATAAAGCACTTCGGGAATCTGCGGACGGGTTATATGGAAATCAAATGTTTGAGTGACTTCACTACCTTCCACATTAATGGCTGTCAGAATCACCTTCGCTTCCTGATTCTCTTCAAGTCCGGCTTCAAACGGGATATAAATCCCTTTTTCAACAATCGAGACATCAGTGCCTTTCGTACGGATCGACTGCGAACTGACCAAAGTTTCACCTGTCATCAATTTCACTTCCAGCGTAGACAAAGGAGTCTGCGGATCGTGAATCTTCACAGAAAAATAAAGAGAATCGGCAGCAGGTGTCTGATCGGTAGTTGAGAATTGCAGTTCCGATATTTCGGGACACGAATATGGATACGTCACCCGGCCATCTTCTTCGCTGCATGAAGCCAGCCAACAAACAGTCAGCCCCAGCAGCCATAAAAACAGATTATTGTGTTTCATCATTTTTTCTTTTAAAGTTTTACGTTCCTCTTTTCATTAATAGCCTTCATTTTGAGTCAGATTGGTGTTCTTATCTTTCTCTCCTTGAGGAATCGGCCACAACTGCCGAAAAGCCTGCAAACCTGCAAACAGCAATCTGCCGTCTTTGTCTTTATGCTTCTGCATCACTTCCAGCAAACGATTATTGCGTACCAGGTCGAACCAGCGCTGACCTTCCATATACAACTCTAATTGGCGTTCGTTCTCTACCGCCAGGCGTCCTCTGGCCTGCCCCATATTTTCATCTAAAGAAGAAGGAGCAAAACCGGCACGCTCTCTAATGCTGTTTACAATCCGGATGGCTTCCGGGGTGCGGTCCAACTCTACCAGTGCTTCGGCTTTCAACAGCAGTATATCTGCCAACCGCATCAAAATGATATTGGAAGTCTTCTCGCGAATCTTATAAGACAACGGGTAACTGTCTGCCGGCCAATAGGTATCATAAGGCACTGATTTCCAAAGAATACTGGATGCATAACGGGTATCTTTCTCTTTGTCAAATTTAGCAACCAGATCATGAGTAGGTGTACAATAACGTCGCCAGGTTACTGATCCGTCATCTTCTTTCAGCAATACCCAGTAAGCCCAGTTGGGTGCATCGGAGGTGTAATAGACTTCAAAGATGCTTTCTGAAGAAAATTTCTTATCGGGTTGCCACAACTCGTCAAAATTGCTGACCAGCGTATAGCCTTCTGCTATTACTTTGTCACAAGCCTCAACCACTTTGGTATAGTCGCGTGTTGATTTCTCCCCTCTCGTTGCTAACACTTTGGCACGTAAAGCATAGGCTGCTCCCTTGGTTGCCTGGAAAATTCCTTTATTCTTGCTTACCAGGTAACGAATGGTATTTTCTTCATTCAGGTCGTCCAGGATCTGGTCATATATTTTATCTGTGGCAGAACGTTCCGGATACATCACCGGATACCATTTATCGAGGTTTTCGGCTGTAATGGTCGGAATCAAATCCAGCACCATCGGGGCATCACCCCATAAACGGACAATATCAAAATACGCCCATGCCCGCAAGAACTTGGCTTCTGCAATAACACGATTACGTTCTTCTGCTACGGTAGAAGTAGGATCCATCATCTTCGTATTTTCAATCACACTGGTTGCAGTGCCCGCCATCGAATAATACTGTGACCAGACCAGTTCTACTTTATAATTGGTAGAGGTCAGTTTCAACAAATCAAACTCCTGTTCGGCCACACCATCTCCGCCGATATAACAATTATCGGACTGCACATCTCCAATAGTATAATTTTCCGACTGGAATATATCTGCTTTAAAACTCTCATACGCACCCTGCAACTCGGCCTGTGCATCTGCCAGACTTCCATATTTAGACTCCTGATCTTCCGTTCCGGTACCTTCCTGCATAAAATCCGATTGCGGTTTCTCATCTAGGAAACTACTGCATGAAACGACTAATGTACAGAGTACGACATACGCTAACTTTATTATGTTTTTCATTTTCGCAGCTATTAAAATTCAATATTCAAACCAAAAATTACCGCCCTCGATTGAGGATAAGTACCATAGTCCACCCCTTGAGCAACGGAGTCTCCGCCAAAAGCATTTACTTCAGGATCGTATCCTTTGTATTTAGTCAGTGTGAAGAGATTCTGTCCGGTGACGTAAGCCTGCAATCTGGACAGATGTATCTTATTCAACCATTTCTTAGGAAAATTATAGGATAAAGTGACTGTTTTCAGGCGCAGGTAAGATCCATCTTCTACAAAACGGGAGGAGTTATGATTATTCTCTGTATTACCAACGCGGGGGACATTGGTAATCATACCCGGTCGTTTCCAACGATCCAACACACGAACCGACTGGTTTCTAAAGTCTGTCATGCCTTCCATATCAATACGCGATGCATTAAAAATCTTATTGCCCTGACTTCCCTGCAAGAATACAGACAGGTCGAAACCGGCATACGAAAATGTATTCGTCATACCGTAAATGAACTTGGGCTGGGCATTTCCCAAAGTAGTGCGATCTTCCGGATCGATAAAACCGTTACCATTCAAGTCACGATAGATAATATCTCCGGTTTCCGGATCAACGCCTTCTGATATGTAACCAAAGAATGTGCCTAACGGAAGACCTTCTTTCAGGATGACGGCTTTCTCCTTGGATTCGTACATTTCAGCATAATAATAAACTTTATTCAAACCGAGCTTCGTCAGCTTATTCCGGTTGAAAGATATATTGAAATCGGTATTCCACTGAAAGTTACCTTTAAAATTCTGGGAAGAGAGAGTGAACTCCATACCTTTATTCACCATCTCACCGTCGTTTCTTGTCACACTGCTCGGCACCACATTCTCCGGCAGGCTGACTGTCAATAGTAAATCGGTGGTCTTTTTGTAGTAAGCATCAACCGAGAAGGATAAGCGGGAATCAAACATGGTCAGGTCGAGTCCCAGATTCCATTGGCTTGTTTTTTCCCAGGTCAGTTCTTTATTGGCTGCCGAGCCGGGTTTAATGGCAAGTCCCGGATATAAGTTTCCCTCCGAAACGGGCAGTTTACTGACGCTCATGGAAGCCATGTAAGCGTAGTTTCCAAAACCGCCTTGGTTACCATTCATACCCCATCCGGCACGTAATTTCAAGTCGGTAACAATGTCTTGCAAAGGTTGCATGAACTTTTCGCCTGAAATTCTCCAACCTGCAGAAACAGAAGGGAAAGTACCCCAACGATGTCCCGGGGCAAAACGAGAAGAACCGTCTGCACGGAAGTTAACCGTCAGCAAATAACGGCTGTCGTAATTGTAGGCTACACGACCCAGAAAAGAGGCCAGCGTCCATGCGGAAGCAGAAGAACCGCAAGCGTCCTTATCCAGTTGATTGGCGGCACTGATGGAATGAATATCGGGATAAGACTCTGCCAGGTCGAAACCTGCCATCCACGAACCGTTATATTGTGCACGCTGCTGGGTAGCCCCTCCCAAAATAGAAAGGTTATGTTTGTTGAATGAACAATCATAGGTCAGCAAATTTTCAAAAAGCCATTCGAAGTTTCGTGAGAAACTCTCTTCCACACGCCCTTTTGTACCCCGTCCGTCCGAAGTTGAAATCGGGTCCAGATAGTAGTCCCAATGTTCATTGGTCAGTTCAATGCCAAAAGTGGTTTTAAACTTCAGTCCTTTGAGTATGTCAACCGTGAAGCCGAGTGAGCCATTTATATGGTCTGTATTCGTGTTACTGTCTGCGGCATTGGCAGCCAGCGGATTCAGAATACGTGCACCGTAAGCCTGTTCATCATATTCGTTCGGATCATACGGATTCCGCTTCTGCATAAACGGAGGAGTATTCACAACGGATAAGATGGAACCGGCACGCAAAGAACTACGGCTTTCGTTCACCCATTGTCCGCCTGTATGCGAATATGCAAAATTGAGTGCCATCTTTAGCCATTTGGTCTGCTCACTATCCAGGTTTGCACGGAAATTATACCGATTGAAATGTGCTTTTTCCACGATACCCTGTTCGTCGGAATAACCTCCGGAAACAAAATATTGCAGTTTCTCGATTCCATTTGCCACAGACAACTGATAGTTCTGATTGACACCCGTACCGAAGAATAAATCAGTCCAGTCCACATAGCGCGTTTCACTTTCGGGGATATTTGGGGCAACATCCGAAACTGCTTTCAAGTCTTTCATCAAGTCTTTATATTGTTCTGTATTCAACGCATCTATTTTTTTCCCTAATTTAGAGAAACCCACATAAGCACTCATTTTCACTTGTGGTGCACCGATCTTTCCTCTTTTAGTCGTAATCAACACTACTCCGTTTGCCGCACGTGCTCCGTAAATAGCTGCCGATGAGGCATCTTTCAGAATTTGCATGCTTTCAATATCATTCGGACTGATATTCGAAATGTCATCCGACGGCAAACCGTCCACCACATACAACGGTTCATTGGATGCCTGTACCGAAGTGGCTCCTCTCACCCGGATTGTCACTCCGGAACCCGGCATACCCGACGGCTGCACAACCTGAATACCGGCTGCCTTTCCCTGAATAGCCTGTGCAGCTGTCATAATCGGACGTTCTTCAATATCTGCCGTGGAAACGACAGATACCGCAGTCGTAATATCTTTCCGTTTCATAAAACCGTATCCCACTACGACTACCTCTTCCAGTACCTGCGAATCTTCGCTCAATGACACATTGTATATGTTCTGCTTATTGACCGTATGAGATTGGGAAACATAACCGATATAGGAGAAACTGATTTTTGCCCCCACAGGAGCTTCCAAAGAGAAACGACCGTCTATATCGGTAGCGGTTCCAATATTCTCTCCCTCCACTCTCACTGTGACACCAATCAAGGGTTCTCCCCTCCGGTCGGCCACAACACCGGTGATTGTTTTCTTATCGCCTTTCTGGGGGGCGTTCTGTTCACTTTTCAGAGTAAGCACCACTTGCTTACCCGATTCTATTTTATAACTAATAGATGATCCTTTGAAAACTTTTTCTAAAACCGCATCAATACTTTCATTACTCACTGTCAATGAAATTTTTTGATCTAATCCGGGAAGCTTATCCGTATAAAAAAAGCTGTAATCAGCCTTCTTTTCAATCACTCGTATCGTCTGGCGTATCGTCTGATTCTTCACAGAGAAAGTGATCTGCGCACTTGCCTCTTGAGACACAAACAACAAGATACAACTGAACATAACAAGCCTGAATATGATATGTAATTGTTTTCTCATTAGTAATTAGCTTTAAATTCTTTAAAATATAAGTCTGAAAATTAGACTTTTTATTATCTTTGTAAAATCGTGAA
Organism: Bacteroides sp. MSK.18.37; assembly: GCF_019129155.2. Classification (NCBI taxonomy): domain Bacteria; kingdom Pseudomonadati; phylum Bacteroidota; class Bacteroidia; order Bacteroidales; family Bacteroidaceae; genus Bacteroides; species Bacteroides sp. MSK.18.37. The sequence continues at coordinate 1,380,054 of NZ_JAHOIB020000001.1, forward strand.
GCAAAAAGGATTCCCTTTCCCTTATCCGCATAAGGAAAATTTCTTTTTTACTATCATGTATAAACCGTATTTGATTTCGGGGTGGAATTATGCTGCTACATAATTCTACCCTCTTTATTTTATTATGAGGTGTCTTCCATAAATTGTCCTTTTTTAGTTAATACTACTTCCTATTCTCACCGTATCTCCTTCTAACTCATAGGTTAAAGGATAAGTAAGGCTTATAATGTAAAATACATTATGCAAGCTACTGTTCCGGATGGTTCCGGAAAATAGCACGTTCTTCAGTTTCTCGGAGTCAAACACGACTTTCACTCCGTACATCCGCTCCAGCGTAGTCGCGATCTCCGCTAAAGAGGATGAATTAAAAATCAACATATTGTTCCGCCAAAAGTCGATTTCACGCATATCCGAGATGGGCGATTTAGTAAATGTCTGCTTGTTCTTATGGTATTCTACCTTCTCCCCGGGTTTCAACAAGGTTACGTCCGTTTTATTAGAAACCTTGACGCTTCCTTCTGCCAGCAGTGTTGTGACAGAATGATCGTCACAATAGCCTTTCACATCAAAGGTGGTTCCCAACGCTTCTATCTCCAGATCATTGCAGCAGACGATAAAACGTTTATCTTTGTTTTTCGCCACTTCGAAATAGGCTTCTCCGTCCAAATAGATTTTCCGGTCGGATTTGTTGTACTCCGCATCATAAGAAAGATGAGTAGCCGAATTTAACCAGACTTTCGTTCCATCGGGCAAAGTCAGATTCGCTTTCTGTCCATAATCGACAGCCACCATGAAAGGGTCCTGTGACACCTTATTCATGTGTTCTACCCCAAAGTAAGTGGCCAGTCCCAAACAAACCGGTAATAAGATAGTGGCTGCCACCTTATATATAATAGGTTGCCAGCGCCGTTTCTTCGGAGATAGTATCTTGGGCTCATCCAGATTCCTCTGCAGATGGTTCCACATTTCTTCTTCCACTGTCTTATCGATTTCGACGGCTGCTTCTTTCCACATTTGCTCGCAAAGCAGATTAAACTCATTACGAATTCCGGGTTTACGAATCCATTCAATAAGTATCCTTCTTTCTTCAGAAGAGGCCTCCTTTTTGAAGAATTTTTCCAATAGTACTATGTAATCGTGTTGCTCCATAATTTTCCTGTTCTATTTATACTAGTCTTGAGAGACAGAAAAGGACTACAGAGAAATCGAAATAGTTCAGATATTAACTTTTATTAAAACTTCTATATTAGATATCATGTAAGAAGAGAGAGACTGAAAAGGCAATTATTCCCAGTTTGTCACGCAAGAAATCCAAAGAACGGTGTACCTGTGTGGCAACAGTCTTTTCCGAGATATTCAACTGGTCGGCTATCTCACGATAGTTCAACCCTGATTTCCAATAAAGCATAAAAACTTCCCGGCGCGCTGGAGGCAGTTCTTCTAAAAGTTTCAGGATATATTCTTCCAAAAACAAATAATCCAGTTCTTCATCTATCTCTACGGATTCGTCAGATGACTCATTCGCAAGCCTGTCTACATAATTTTGAAGCAGGAGTTCGCGTCTTACATAATGATATACCATGTTTTGGGATATTTTAAAAAGATAGCCGTCAAAATTCCCTTCCAGATCGATATTAAGCCGCTTCTCCCAGATATGGAGAAAAATATCTTGTGTGATATCTTTCGCCACCCCGGCATTGCTCACCATAGAAAGGACAAAATTATAAATGCGAGCATTGTATCCACGATACAATGCCTCAAAAGCATTTTTATTTCCTTCTTTCAATAATTGAAGTTGCTGGGTGGTAATCATTATAAAATAAGGTTAAATCATATATCGATTCAAAAATAGCGAAATAACTAAAGCCGACAACCAAAGCACTTGTTAAAATTTCAATAAATCAATATCATAGCATTTAAAAGGGAATAGAATACAAAAACACATCCTTGACATATCATATCATAAATTCAGCCATTTTGCTATAAAATTAATAGAAATTATTAATCAACAGCTACAATTTCGAACTTTTATTCCTACATTTGCGGTCAAATGATAACTTATTAACAAATTTCATAAATACCATGGCTAAAATAACGAAAGAAGCCGCTTTGCTCTATCATTCACAGGGCAAACCCGGTAAGATTGAGGTAGTGCCTACCAAACCTTACAGTACACAAACCGACTTATCACTCGCATATTCTCCCGGTGTAGCAGAACCTTGTCTCGAAATTGAGAAGAATCCGCAAGATGCGTATAAATATACGGCTAAAGGTAATCTGGTAGCCGTTATTTCCAACGGTACAGCCGTACTCGGACTGGGTGATATAGGTGCATTGAGCGGTAAACCTGTAATGGAAGGTAAAGGTCTGCTTTTCAAAATTTACGCGGGCATCGACGTTTTCGACATCGAAGTGGATGAAAAAGATCCAGAGAAATTTATTGCTGCAGTAAAGGCTATTGCTCCTACTTTCGGAGGTATCAACCTGGAAGACATCAAAGCTCCCGAATGTTTTGAAATCGAACGTCGCCTGAAAGAAGAACTGGATATACCTGTCATGCACGACGATCAGCACGGTACTGCTATTATCTCCAGTGCCGGTTTGGTGAATGCCCTGCAAGTGGCCGGAAAGAAAATCGAAGATGTAAAAATCGTTGTGAACGGTGCAGGTGCATCTGCCGTATCTTGTACTAAATTGTATGTGTCACTGGGTGCACGTCTCGAAAACATCGTCATGCTGGATAGTAAAGGCGTTATCAGCAAGGCGCGCACGGATCTGAACGAACAGAAAAGATTTTTTGCAACCGACCGCACGGATATTCACACGCTGGAAGAAGCAATCAAAGGTGCAGATGTATTCCTCGGCCTGTCGAAAGGAAATGTGTTAAGCCAGGATATGGTGCGCAGCATGGCTCCGATGCCGATTGTGTTCGCATTGGCTAACCCGACACCGGAAATCTCTTACGAAGATGCCATGGCAGCACGTCCTGACGTACTGATGGCTACCGGACGTTCTGACTATCCGAACCAGATTAATAATGTAATCGGTTTCCCGTATATCTTCCGCGGTGCTTTGGATACTCACGCTAAAGCTATCAACGAAGAAATGAAGATTGCAGCCGTACACGCTATCGCTAATCTGGCAAAACAGCCGGTACCCGATGTAGTTAATGCGGCATACCACGTGAACAACCTCTCTTTCGGTGCGGAATACTTTATCCCGAAACCGGTAGATCCACGCCTCATCACCGAAGTTTCCTGCGCAGTGGCAAAAGCTGCTATGGAAAGCGGAGTGGCCCGCACTGAAATTAAAGACTGGGATGCTTACTGTGTTCACCTGCGCGAATTGATGGGTTATGAATCCAAACTGACCCGTCAGCTGTATGATACAGCCCGCCGTTCACCGCAACGTGTCGTATTTGCCGAAGGTATCCATCCGAATATGCTGAAAGCTGCCGTTGAAGCGAAAGCCGAAGGTATCTGTCATCCTATCTTATTAGGAAATGACGAGGCTATCGGAAAACTGGCAGAAGAAATGGATCTTAGCCTGGAAGGTATTGAAATCGTCAATCTCCGTCACCCGGACGAATCGGAACGCCGCGAACGTTACTCACGCATTCTTGCAGAAAAACGTGCACGCGAAGGCTTTACTTATGAAGAAGCCAACGATAAAATGTTCGAACGCAACTACTTCGGTATGATGATGGTGGAAACAGGAGATGCGGATGCTTTCATCACCGGACTTTATACAAGATATAGCAATACGATCAAAGTGGCCAAAGAAGTAATCGGTATCCAACCGGGCTTCAAACACTTCGGAACAATGCATATCCTGAACTCCAAGAAAGGTACTTACTTCCTGGCAGACACACTGATTAACCGCCACCCGGATACGGAAACATTGATTGACATCGCTAAATTGTCTGATAAAACAGTTCGCTTCTTCAATCACACGCCGGTTATCTCAATGTTGTCATACTCCAACTTCGGTGCTGATACTGCAGGTAGCCCTGTGAAAGTGCACGAAGCTGTTGCCCACATGCAGGAAGAATATCCGGAACTGGCTATTGACGGTGAAATGCAGGTAAACTTTGCCATGAACCGCGAATTGCGTGATATCAAATATCCGTTTACCCGCCTGAAAGGAAAAGATGTAAATACATTGATTTTCCCGAACTTGAGTTCAGCAAACGCCGGTTACAAACTGTTGCAGGCAATGGACCCGGATACGGAATTCATCGGCCCTATCCAGATGGGATTGAACAAACCTATTCATTTCACCGATTTCGAAAGCTCTGTCCGCGACATTGTCAATATCACAGCTGTAGCCGTGATCGACGCCATCGTTGACAAAAAGAAAAGAGGAGGTAAATGAAACGTCCGTTATCCAAATCACAAATAGTTTGCATCAGCCTGCTTTGGTTGGCGCTTTGCTATCTAGTTCTGACAAAAGCCGAACGAATTGACGGGATGACGGTGGTAATGCTTGGCATTTCGGCAGCATTAGTATTTATTCCTGTCTATAAGTCGATCAAAAAGAACAAATAAATATCTTTTTTCCTATTTTTAATGCGATAAAATATCAAATTTGATGTTTTATCGCATTTTTCTTTATAAAATGTTTGCTAGTTCAATTTTTATCTTTACTTTTGCAACCGAAAATAAATATCCGATGTACCCATACGCAGATGTGCAAATCTGCTATATAGCACAAAAGCACATAGTCAAACGGTATATTAGCAAATTGTCAAATTAGCACTTTATTTATATCAACCAATTAAAGAAAAAAAAGATTATGAATGCAGCAAAGGTATTAGACGATCTGAAAAGAAGATTTCCCAATGAACCGGAGTATCATCAAGCAGTAGAAGAAGTACTTTCTACTATTGAAGAAGAATACAACAAACATCCGGAGTTTGATAAAGTAAACTTGATCGAACGTTTGTGTATTCCTGATAGAGTATATCAGTTCCGCGTGACTTGGATGGATGATAAAGGTAATATTCAGACCAATATGGGTTACCGTGTTCAGCACAACAACGCGATCGGCCCTTACAAAGGCGGTATCCGTTTCCACGCATCTGTAAACCTTTCTATCTTGAAGTTCCTTGCCTTTGAACAAACATTCAAAAACTCACTGACTACTCTGCCAATGGGTGGTGGTAAAGGTGGTTCCGACTTCTCTCCTCGTGGAAAGTCAAATGCTGAAGTAATGCGCTTCGTACAGGCATTCATGCTGGAACTGTGGCGTCACATCGGTCCTGAAACTGACGTTCCTGCTGGTGACATCGGTGTTGGTGGCCGCGAAGTAGGTTTCATGTTCGGTATGTATAAAAAACTGGCTCATGAATTTACCGGAACATTTACAGGTAAAGGCCGCGAATTCGGTGGTTCACTGATTCGTCCGGAAGCTACAGGTTACGGTAACATCTACTTCCTGATGGAAATGTTGAAGAGAAAAGGAACTGACTTGAAAGGTAAAGTTTGTCTGGTTTCTGGTTCTGGTAACGTTGCTCAATATACAATCGAAAAAGTAATCGAACTGGGTGGTAAAGTAGTTACTTGCTCTGACTCTGACGGTTATATCTACGATCCGGACGGTATCGACCGCGAAAAACTGGATTATATCATGGAACTGAAGAATCTGTACCGTGGCCGTATCCGTGAATACGCAGAAAAATATGGTTGCAAATATGTAGAAGGAGCTAAACCTTGGGGTGAAAAATGTGATATCGCTCTTCCTTCTGCTACTCAAAATGAATTGAACGGTGACCACGCTCGTCAGTTGGTAGCAAACGGTTGTATCGCTGTATCTGAAGGAGCTAACATGCCTTCTACTCCAGAAGCTATCAAAGTATTCCAGGATGCAAAAATCCTTTATGCTCCGGGTAAAGCTGCTAACGCCGGTGGTGTATCAGTATCAGGTCTTGAAATGACTCAAAACTCTATCAAATTAAGCTGGAGCGCTGAAGAAGTAGACGAAAAGCTGAAGAGTATCATGAAGAATATCCACGAAGCTTGCGTTCAGTACGGTACAGAAGCTGACGGATACGTAAACTATGTGAAGGGTGCTAACGTAGCCGGATTCATGAAGGTTGCTAAAGCAATGATGGCACAAGGTATCGTATAATCAGCAAAAGATATATAAGCTATAGTTTATTTAAAAGCTCCCGTCTTCCGTGAAGGAAGTGCGGGAGTTTTTTTATGCAATAAAAAGATGTACGACACCCGGGTGTCAGCACAATAATCTTTGTAGAAAAATAAATAGCAGACAATACACACACAATTCATAGTTATTCTCTATCTTTAGATAGAAATTATCTGTTTGACAAGCGAGCAAAAGAAGCCTATCTTTGTTATATATTATAAACCCCGGATGAAAGAATAAAAGGAAACAGTCTGCTTATACTTGTATCCGACTAAAAAATCTATTTATGGAAAAGAAAAAACTTACTGCAGCGAACGGTCGTCCTATCGCTGACAATCAAAACTCGCAAACCGCAGGTCAACGCGGACCTGTAATGTTACAAGATCCCTGGCTTATAGAGAAGCTTGCCCATTTTGATCGTGAAGTAATTCCTGAAAGACGTATGCACGCTAAAGGTTCGGGAGCTTACGGTACGTTTACTGTCACCCATGACATTACAAAGTACACCCGTGCTGCTATTTTCAGTAAAGTCGGAAAACAAACAGAATGTTTTGTCCGTTTCTCCACCGTAGCCGGAGAACGTGGAGCTGCTGATGCAGAACGTGACATCCGTGGTTTTGCTATGAAATTCTATACGGAAGAAGGTAACTGGGATTTGGTGGGTAACAACACTCCTGTATTCTTCTTACGTGATCCGCTTAAATTTCCGGATCTGAATCATGCCATCAAACGAGATCCGAAAACCAATATGCGTAGCCCGAACAGTAACTGGGACTTCTGGACGCTTTTACCGGAAGCATTACATCAAGTTACTATCACTATGAGTCCGCGTGGTATTCCTTATTCATATCGCCACATGCACGGATTCGGCAGTCATACTTATAGTTTTATCAATGCAGAAAATCAACGTATTTGGGTTAAATTCCATCTGCGTACCTTGCAGGGTATCAAGAATCTGACAGACCAGGAAGCAGAAGCAATAGTTGCTAAAGATCGCGAATCTCATCAACGTGATCTCTTCGAGAGCATCGAAAAGGGCGATTATCCGAAATGGTTATTCCAGATTCAGTTAATGACGGAGGAAGAAGCGGACAACTATCGTATCAACCCGTTTGACCTGACTAAAGTATGGCCGCACAAAGATTTCCCTCTACAAGATGTTGGTGTCCTTGAACTGAACCGCAACCCGGAAAATTATTTTGCTGAAGTGGAACAAGCTGCTTTCAACCCGATGAATATTGTAGACGGTATCGGTCTGTCTCCCGACAAAATGTTACAAGGTCGTTTATTCTCTTATGGCGACGCACAACGTTATCGTCTAGGGGTGAATGCTGAACAAATCCCGGTCAACAAGCCTCGTTGTCCTTTCCACGCCTATCATCGTGACGGTGCTATGCGCGTAGACGGTAACTACGGTGCTACCAAAGGGTATGAACCGAACAGTTACGGCGAATGGCAGGATTCTCCTGACATGAAAGAACCGCCTCTTAAAGTTACCGGTGAAGTTTACAACTACAATGAACGGGAATATGACGACGATTATTATAGCCAACCGGGCGACTTATTCCGATTGATGCCGGCTGAAGAACAACAATTATTGTTCGAAAATACAGCCCGTGCCATGGGAGACTCCGAATTGTTTATCAAACAACGTCATGTGCGCAACTGCTACAAAGCCGATCCTGCATATGGAACAGGAGTTGCCAAAGCGCTGGGTATTGACTTACAAGAGGCTTTGAAAGAATAATCTGCTATCACTTTCCTCTACAGGTACTCCTTCTTCCCAAAGAAAGAGTACCTGTTTTCTTATACCCCATAAGGTATAATTCATAAATCTACAACTAAATTTATACCCTAAAGGGTGTAAAATAGAAAATTTACATTATCTTTGTACCCAAAAGGGTATAATATGAACGATAAATCATTATCAGAATACGTCAAGCAAATGCGTAAAGAACATAACTTGACCCAAGTAGAGCTGTCCGAAAAATCAGGAGTCGGGTTACGTTTTGTACGCGAACTCGAACAGGGGAAACAGACTTTGCGTCTTGATAAAGTAAATCAAGTGCTTAGTCTCTTTGGAACGGAAGTGGGTGTTGTACCAATAAGTAAATTCAACAAGCTATGAGACAAGCACTCATATACAACCAAGACCAGTTGGCAGGATTGCTTACAGAAGATGAAAATGGCTATACCTTTCAATATGATACAGCCTACATTAAATCCAGCGATGCGGAATCTATCAGCCTCACACTGCCAATCTCGGAAAAGCCATATACAAGTCTAATATTATTCCCATTCTTTGACGGTCTTATTCCTGAAGGCTGGCTTTTAGATATTGCTGAAAAAAGTTGGAAGATAAATCGACGTGACCGTATGTCACTACTGCTTGCCTGTTGCAAAGATTGCATCGGTGCAGTTAGTGTGATTCCCATCTTAAATAAAGAATAATGATGAGCAGATGCCTATATTGTTATCAGGAACTTGGCGAGGGAGAAACTGATTTTCACCCTCAATGCGGAAAGAAAATATTTGGGAGCAAAACAGTTCCTCTCCTACCTTATACAAAAGCGGATATTAAGCAACTTGCCGAACAAGTCATACGCTCACAAACCACACTTACAGGAGTGCAAGCAAAATTGTCTCTCGATATATCATCGTCCCCCAACCAACCGCAACGCTTTACTATCGTTGGTTTATGGGGACGTTATATTCTCAAACCGCAAACGGAACAATTTAAATACATGCCTGAAGTTGAGGATTTAACGATGCATCTTGCCGAATTGGCTAAAGTGAACGTTGTCCCTCATTCATTGATTCGTTTTGCCGATGGCGAATTGGCCTATATCACTAAACGCATAGATAGAACCGCAAAGGGTGAAAAGTTGCCAATGGAGGATATGTGCCAGCTCTCGGAACGCCTCACAGAGTATAAATATAAAGGCTCTTATGAAAAGATAGCAAAGATAATTATGCAATATTCCTCTGTGCCAAAACTTGACGTAATAAATTTCTGGGAACAAGTCGTTTTCTCATGGCTGACCGGAAATGCGGATATGCATCTGAAAAACTTTTCACTTTATAGTCAGCGTAAAGGCTATTATTCACTGACCCCGGGATATGACATGATCTCTACGGCACTCCTCATGCCGGAGGACACTGAAGAATTGGCTTTGACACTTAATGGAAAAAGACGCAAAATCAAGCGTTCTGATTTTGAAGTTGCCATGAATAGTTGCAGTTTAGAGAAAAAGATCATAGACAACCTATTTTCTAAATTTACCAAAGTTGCCGAGAAATGGTTAGAGTTCATAGATATTTCTTTCTTGCCTAAAGAAATGAAGCAACAGTACAAGCTGATTATAACAAGGAAGTTAGATTTATTATAAAAACAGTGCTGGGATTTAAAAAAGAATAATTCATTTATAACATTAATTTTAAAAAGGCGCTAATTTTATTGAATTACTTAAGTGATGAAGTACTGCATTTCAAAAAAGAAACTTAACTTTGCAACCAAGTTTTATAAAAGAGACTGAATTAGTAAACTAAAAAGGAAAATCAAATGAAAATTAAGACTTTAATAGCCTATTTCATCTTTACATGTGCAATATCTTCCTGCATACAGGATGAAGCATTAAATTCAGAAGCAGCCATTGATGTTTGTTCAGGCGATGATGTGCAATTGGCAAATATCGATGCAGATTCTAAAGTAATCAATGTATATGTAAATAAAGGAGCCGACCTTTCCAAACAAAAATTAGAATTTACACTTCCACAAGGAGCTACAATTAAAGTAAATACTCCAATAACTGGAGATACTGAATCTACCTATGATTTCAGCGAAGAACCGCACTCCCGTAAATTCACTGTTACATCAGAAGACGGTCAATGGCAGCCTGTTTATACCGTTAATGTGATTTTAGCGGAATTACCTACCCTTTTCAAATTTGAAGAATTACTGACAACCTCCAGTGAATACGATACATTTTACGAATTTACACCTGCAACCTCACAAGAAATATCTAAAGTATTACAATGGTCAAGCGGTAATCCCGGTTTTAAATTAACGGGTATGGCTAATTCTAGAATAGATTACCCAACAGTACAAGTTGCAAATGGTTTTAAAGGTAAGGCTGTAAAGCTAGAAACTCGTAATACTGGAGATTTTGGTGCAATGGTAAAAATGTATATTGCTGCTGGAAATTTATTTATCGGGACATTTGAAGTAGAAAATGCACTGACAAATCCTAGAAAAGCAACGAACTTTGGTTTTCAATTTTATAAACATCCCATAGCACTTAAAGGATATTATAAATTTAAAGCTGGGGAAGTTTATTCTGTAGAAGGACAGCCACAAACCGGAAAAAGGGACAAATGTGATATTTATGCTGTTATGTATGAGGCAGAAAATAATTCTATCATGCTTAATGGTGATAACGTATTTAACTCTGATAAATTGGTATTATTAGCACGAATAGAACCTGAAGATATTGTTGAATCAGATGAATGGAATGAGTTTACTATACATTTCGAACCAGTAAAAGGACGAGAAATTGACGATACGAAACTACAAAACGGTAAATATAAATTAGGTATTGTACTATCATCCAGCGTAGATGGCGCCTATTTTAGAGGAGCTGTCGGTAGCACTCTATACGTTGATGAGCTAGAACTTATTTGTAAAGAATAAAAAAACTAATACAATGAAAAAATATCAATCAATCAATATTATAGTTGTGCTGCTATTTGTAAGCATATTCACAGCTCAAGCACAGGAAGAAAGAAATCAAGGTATCATCTGGTCTTATCTACATGGATGGGAATATGGAATAAAGGCCGGTTTCAGTATTGGTGGGACTTCACCATTACCTCTACCAAAAGAAATCCGTAAAATTGATAGTTATGCGCCAGGAATCGCAATTTCAATTGAAGGTAATGCGACTAAGTGGTTCGATCCCAAATGGGGGATGACTGTAGGAGTACGACTTGAAAATAAGAATATGACCACCGAAGCTACCGTAAAAAATTACGGTATGAAAATTATTAATACTAATGGTGGAGAATTACAAGGATTATGGACAGGAGGAGTAAAGACCAAAGTTAAAAATTCATATCTGACAATTCCGGTAGTTGCTAACTATAAGATAAGCAACCGTTGGAAATTGTCTGCAGGCCCATACATATCATACCTCATCGAAAGGGGATTCTCCGGACATGTATACGACGGTCATTTACGTACCCCAGACCAAACTGGCTCACGAGTAGTTTTCTCTGGGGAAAGCATAGCTACCTATGATTTCTCCGAAAATCTCCGAAAATTCCAATGGGGACTACAACTAGGCGGTGAATGGAGAGCATTTAAACATCTAAATGTATACGCCGACTTAACGTGGGGGTTGAATGATATTTTCAAAAAAGATTTTGATACAATCTCATTTGCCATGTATCCTATTTATTTGAATATAGGATTTGGATATGCATTTTAGTATATTGTTATATTAAACGATCCAAATATTGTGTCAATAAAAAACTACGAGAATTCTTCTCGTAGTTTTTTCATTTATGTATGGGCTAAATCAATAAATACAGGAGTAGTGTCTAAGAAAAATGGACGTCTCAATAGACCAACACTCATAACATATAATTTAATTACGGTACATTCTTCATCTACACCTTAAACTTCATACCCTAGAATAACTATCAACAACTACAAAAATCCCTCCACTCATTTATTCTTCAGATGATAATAAAGAACAAGAGTGAAGGGAAATAAAACTAAATTATATTTATTCTATATCTACTATTTTTCAGCTACAACTTTCACATTGTCCACTATCAAAGTACTCCCAGGTGCTCCACTAAATTTATCACCATTTTTACTAGAAGAAAATACAATAGCAAATCGATACTTTTTAGTAGGATCATAATCTTTCTCATAGTTCAAAGTAAGGGTAATATCTTTATAATCTTCTTGGACACCACTAGAGAATGTTGCCATTGCTATAACTTGATCTGTATTAGTATATAAATTTGCCCCAGTCAATCGTTTATCATAAGCTTTATTATTAGCATCATCAGGGTCCACCGTCTCCCAATATGGCACTTCATAAATAACAGCAGTTACACTACATTCATCAGTTGTATTAGGATCTTCAGTAACTGCTTCAGCTTTTACCGGATCAGGGCATGTATAATACACTGCCCCCGGAGTATATTTATAAGAGAATTGTACAGAAATAGGTTTAGAATAATATGGATTACCAAACTTAGTACTATTCAATGTATTCTGAATATCAGTTTCAAATGTCCCTAAAAATAAAGAACCAGAAGTCACTTTAGGAATAGCTGGTATTTTAATAAAACCCCAATCAGCCCCTGCTTGTCCTTTAGTATCCAATGTTATCAATTTCACTCCAACAGCACCATCTTTAGCATCCTCACTTTTAACAACGGGATAGTCACCATTATATACATCAGGATAAACAGTCTTTATAAACCACACACCTGTGTTAGAAGTAGCCCATCCCCCATCCGGTTCTTCAAAAGCTCCATCATTTAAAGACTTCCAGGTCTCAAAAGAATAGTAGTCAGAAGATCCAGCTATAAAAACTGAATATTTTTTAGTTGTACCATCTTCAGCAGTGACAGTATATTCCACCTTTTTGCCATTCGAGAAATCCTGCGCAACACCTGAAGCTGGAGTTATTTTAGCTTTCGATGATACCACAATAGTAGGAATCATTCCAGACAAATCGTCATCAACAGCAGCATCGCTAACCTTAAAAGTTACTATTCCTTCCTCTTCATTAATAATAGGTTGTTCTGTTACAATATCATCGTCCAAAATAAAACTTATTATTTTAGCCTCCGAACTTTCACTACCTGTCAATTTACGACCAACAAAAGTAGCCTTTACATTTTGATTTAAAGGAGCACCAACCTTTACACCTATTTCAATATTAATATTGCTACCTTTCACAGTACCAGAAATACTAACAGGGCAATTACCAAGTGGCTGTACCAAATCTAGATTCTGTTGACCTTCAAAAGCATAACCACCATCTATAGCTTTCACAGTACAAGGATCAACTTCAATATCACCAACATTTACCAAAAAAGTAAAATTCTTCAATGATAATGCAATTTGGTTAGTTTCCTTATTAGACTGTGAAATTGTGATTTTTTGATTTTCGGTAGTTCCCATTTGATTACCATCCACATTCACAGACAGATTACCAACATAGCCTCCAGCCAATTCTGTATCTATCGGATATTTCACTTCATCGTCATCATCACTACAAGACGTAAACAATGTCGCAGTACACAATACTGCAAACAGATAATAAAATAATTTCTTTTTCATTTCTAAATTCTCTTTTTAATTAATACTAGCAAACGCGCGATATACCATCGCACCAATGCCCAAATTTCACGTTGCAAAATAACAATCTAATTTAATATAACACAAGGTCTATTTTTCTTGTTTCTGTTCCATTTTGAAGAAAAACACCATATTTCTTTTATAAAACACCATTTTTTCACCAGCCAATATATTTTTGGGGAAATAAAAAAGACTTCTATTTCCCAAAATCGGTTACCTTTGCATAAAGAGAATGCATGATGAATAAAGAATTACCTAAAATAGACTTGCCAGAAGAATGGCTCATTGGTACAGGTATTAATAAGGATTTACTCAACTTGTACACGAATTTTCCATGCCGATTAAAATCGGAGATTTTCGTATTATGCATGGATGGAGAAATAGAAGCTTCAGTCAATCTGAACCACTTCACAGTACACGCTAATGATTTCGTAACAATTATGCCGGGAAGTATTATTCAGATACACAGTCTAAATGGAGAGCCTGTCCTTTACTTCGGCGGCTTCTCATCCAAATATATAGAACAGGCTAGTTTAAACCATGCAGCAATTGATACCTTATTTGTGACACTGGGAAGACCGATCATCTCATTGAAACCGGAGGGCGCCAAGCTATTGGAAGAATATCTTCATTTTTTAATAAAACTTTATTCCTTTTTCGACGAAACAACACGCAAAAGTATTACTCCACATCTATATAATAACATACACGCAGGAATAGCCGCCATGTATAAAAACCGGCTGCAAAATACAACAGAGAATCTATCAAAAAATGAGCTGATTTACAAGAATTTCACTCAACTAGTGATGCAAAATTATAATCAGACACGCAATGTAGCATGGTATGCTGAGAAACTAAAAATTACACACAACCACCTCTGTACTATAGTAAAACAGGTTACTGGGAACACATGCATAGAAATTATTTCTCACATGGTCATCATGGATGCCAAATCACAATTGAAATCGACAAGACTCTCTATTCAAGAAATTTCCGATTCACTCAATTTTGCCAACACATCGTTCTTCGGCAAATACTTTAAACGATATGTTGGCATGAGTCCATTGGCCTATAGGAATAATGGGTAAATGACCGGACACTAACAGATTATCTTCGTTATATGCTATAAAGCCAATCAGTTATCATAATCGTATTCCAGACTAAACTCATCCACATAAAGCACACTACCGGACGCTCCAGTAAAGAAATCACCATATTTGCTTGCAGAACATACCAGGACGATATAGGTTGGTTTTCTGTTCGTAGCCCTATATTCCAGTTTCAAGTCAAATTCCTTATACACGGCAACAGGAGTTCCCGATGTAAATTCAGCATAAGCAATCACATGCTTATCATTTTTATCAAACAATTTCCGGTTAGAAGGTTTGGTGCGTATTTCAATCGGACTATCCCAATCACCAATGGCAATATAGATCGAGCAGGTATCTGTCCTTCCTTTTAAATAATTATATTCAATGGAAGAGTTATCAATGACTCCGGGCTGGTACTTATAATATCCTTTCAGATGAGTAGGATAAGCAGAGAACGATTGCCCAAAGTTCAAGATACCATTTGTTCCGTCGGTTGCCACATATTTACCGACAAAGAGGTTACCGGCAGCTAATTTTCCGGCAGAACCTACTCCCACAAACTTAGACTCAAGCTTCGCAGCCATACCGGTTGTTTTACCCGACCATATATCTTCGGTAGGAACAGAGTTACTGTCACCTAAGGTTGTAGCTCCTTGATTTCCGGTATCCCAGAAAGGAGTTTCATTACTTCCCCACGGGTTCCAGACTTTACCACTCTGATTCCAATTATCAAATGTACCACCTGTTAAAGGAATCGCAGCAGTCGTTCTAAAAGTAATCTCTTCACCACGATCCTCTGTACCATCCACCAAAGCACGGCACACATATTCCGTGTCCGCTTTCAAATGCGGAACACAAACATAGAAATTTACTCCATTCTGTACAACGATATCCTGATCTACCCTTGTCCATTCTTCTGATGAAGCTTCACGTATTTCAAAGCCGTTCACTACATCCTCCTGTCCTTCTCCATAAAGCCATGCTACATTAGTCCAGCCATCCGCCGAATTAGTAAAGACAACCTTATCCGTGATGAATGCGTACAAACTCCACTCTTCGGTTTTTCCTTTAAATGTCACATTTACTTTCTGCTCTTGTGTAAAGTCCTTCAAAGTGATAAAGTCAGGCGAAACGGTAGAACTGATCGGCCCCAGCTTCAAATCTTTCACAGTTATTTTGTTGAGCATCGTATTTTTATTGACATAAACGATAGCTTGTCGAGCTTTTTCGTCAATCACAGCTCCTCCGACCTGATTCTTGACGCTAAATACGCGTTCGACGGTCTGGTTGGCTATAATCTTCCATCGATAATCTTGATACAAAGACAATACCACTTCTTTAGGAGAAGACAAATCAATCGTTGTATTCACCTTCAAATCCGTATTAGCCTCTTCCGAATAATCGAAACGAGTGACAATCACTTTCTTCAAATCCACAGAATCGAGCAAGTCTACTGTTACTGTACGTTCTTCATTATTAATGACTGCACTACCAATCTGTCCATTCACCTCAAAGCCGGTAATAGACAATCTGACAACAGGATACGGCAAATCGTTCTTGACGCATGATGAAAAAGCAAATGCAATGCAAATGCATATAATTAAGGATAAAAGTCTATTTCTGCCTTTACTTTTCATGATTACATACTTATAGTTAATCCTAAATTAATATCAAACAAATTTATTTTAAAGTTGGCTCCACCGTTCGTACGGGAACCTTTCTCACCAAGATTATTCACCTGACTTTCCTTACGGTATTTCAAGCCTATCACTCCCACACTACATTCCACACTCACATTTTGCATAATAAAGACAGCCACTCCGGGATTAATCCCCAACTGTGCCTCAAATATATTCGTTTTGGTATTCTTCAAACTCTCGCCCGAACCTCTTGTAAACTCCGAATGTCCGAATCCCAAACGCAGATTGGTTTCATTGAACAATCCGAAACGTTTTCCCGGATCCAACCCGATATAGGAGCTATGGAAAAAGGTGCAATTATACAACTCTTCTTTCAACTTCAATTCCTTGAGAGTGAAATTCACGTCATCATCAATCTTAAAACTAACATTGCCTAAATGACCGTCCGTATGCTTATAACCGAGCTTTACACCCACTACCTGATTATCTTTGAAAAAATAACCGATAAAAGGAGCCACATTAATGGTACGTGCTTCAAAATCAAAATTATCGAGGTAAGTAAACAATAATTTAGAGTCCTCACTGTTATAATCCCAAAATGAAAAATCCGTACCAAACATCCATTTTCCTTTAGGCATAAAGCGATAATTCACAATGCCACGATCAAACCGCCCTACCCTTTTGATTCTCAATAAATCAATGCCTCGCTTGGTCTCTAACGTATCACTTTTCCAATCGAACTCTCTTTTAACCGTTTCAACCGCGTGAACCGGAAGTGCAGCTGTTATTTTACTATCCTGTTGACGCTCCGACAATACAAGGTCACAAATAGTTCCTTCTAACTTCAAAGGAGTATTGACAACATCAGAAGCCAATTTTATATCCGTTGAAGAAACCGGCGGAACAGCTACTGCTTCTCTCTTAGACGCAACCTTCTGCCTTTTATCTGCCTGCTTTTTATCTACAAACTTCCCCACTGATCTTTCTTCAGATTTCTCCACTGTTCTTTCTTCAGGCTTCTTCACAACCTTTTCCACAGAATTCTCTGCTGGAGACACGTTTTCCTCCACTTCTCCAATTATCTGGCAGGCAGAGTCCACAGCAGCTTCAGGTACCTGATGAGTATCCTCTACTGATGACAATACCTCCTGTTTGTCTTCCTGTCCCTCACTTTTTATTCCATAAAAGAATACCAAGCCGGCACATACAACCAGAAGCAGGAACAGTAATATGTATTTTTTTCTATGTCTCATAAAATCATAAGCAAATCGTCAATCCTAAACTAATATTGAAAGGATTCACCCTAAAGTTAGATCCACCCGTCATCCGTTTTCCCGTCTCTCCCAGATTATTTTTCTGTTTTTCCTGCCTGTAACGAATGCCGGCTATTCCGAGCGAACATTCAATACTTACATTTTGCATGATAAAAACAGCCAATCCCGGATTTATTCCCAATTGCACCTCAAATATATCTGTTTGAGTATTAACCAGATTTTCTTCTACACCACGGTCGAATTTAGACTTTCCAAAATTGAACGTCAAAGCAGTCTCATTGAACAATCCAAATCGTTTACCGGCATCCAAACCTACATAAGAGCGATGAAAGAACGACACGTTATACAAATTTTGTTCCAACTTTAAATCTTTCAAAGAGAAATCGACATCATCATCAATTTTCAGCGTGATATTATTCAAGGCTCCCCGCATATTCCGGTATCCGAACTTCAATCCCAACACCATATTATCACGCACGGCATAGCCGCCATACACAGAAAAATTAAGGTTACGCCCGTCACAATCAAAATTATCAAAGTAGGCAAACAGCAGTTTATTATCCGCACTATTGTAGTCCCAGTATGACATTGTGAAACCAGAGATCCACTTCCCTTTAGGAATGAAACGATAATTCATGATTCCACGATCATAGCGTCCGATACGTTTGATTCGCAGGAAGTCCAAACTCCCTTTTACCGGTAGCGTATCCTTCTGAAAAACGGGGACAGAATCTTCTACCTCCAACGATTGACAAACCGTTTCCGTCTTTCCCCACAAAGAGAAAACGAATACAGACACCAGTACTGTTACCAATAACCGTTTATACATTCGTCTTGTTTTTTAAAGGTAAAAAGCTATTCCCAGTCCTATACTGAAAAGATTAATTTTAAAATTGGCACTCATCGACGAACGGTTGCTTTCGTAAATCCGGTCCGTCACTTGATGGGTTCGACTGACATTCAGTCCCAACACACCAATGCTTACTTCCACTGCCGTATAATTATTGATAAAGGCAACCAAACCTGGACTCAAACCAACACTTGCATCCAAAGAAGTCTGATATACTCCTGTCAGGTCATCCCCTTTACCGTTCACCACTTTTGAAACAGAACCTCCCAACTCTAACTGCACTTCATTGAATAATGCAAAACGCTTGCTAGTACCTAAATTGATATAATTTCTCAAGACAGCAATTCCCGAATAAGAGTTCTTCAATTCATACAGGTTACTAATATCAAAGTTGGTATCTTCATCAATATTTACACTGATATTATTTAGCTTGGTATACGTCCGGCTATACATAAAACGTCCACCTGCAGCTACATTATCCTTAAAAGCATAACACAATACCGGACTCACTTTAAAAGCATACCCTTCTCCACTCAAATTCTCTATCACCAGAAACTGATAGTTATCATTTGAGTATTGAGAATAAGAAACTGAACTACCCACAATCCATTGTCCCTTAGGAATGAAAGTTCTCATTTCTATATTCCGTTTGAACTCCTGTTGCGCGCATGTTTGCGTCGTTCCAACAATTATTCCCAAGATTATCAGGAATGAAGTTTTGATAAAGTAATTCATACTTTGCTTATTCATAAATTAATTCCAAATCATCAAGCCACAAAGTACTGCCCGTACTTCCGGTAAAATAATCTCCATATCTACTTGCACTACCCACTAAAATAATATCAGTCGGTTTACGGTTAGAGCGATAGTTAATCGGGATCTCCAGTTTAATCAATCCTTCACCCTCCGTCGACTCTTTAAGAATACACTCTCCATAGCCTATCACATTCGAAGAATTTGAATCAAAAAGCTGCCTGTCAGCAGGCTTTGTCTTAACAAGTACCGGTATATCCGTTTCTCCTTCAAAAGTCTGATGTGGCCAGTCACCCAATGCTATATAAATAGAGCCCATGTCTTTACTGTTTTTCGGCAACTCACTCAATGTTGAATAGTCCACCGTACCAGCTACATATCTATAATAAAGCACCAATTTCGATGGACGTGAAGTGAAAGGACGTCCAAACCGTAAGATACCGTCTGTTCCATCTATTTTCAGGAACTTCCCAACAAATACATTTCCGGCAGCAAAAGCACCAATTCCAAAAAGAGCCACATATTGAGACTGTAATTTTGCAGAATAATTCCCGCTGTGCTTAATGGTTGCGTCATACGTTGTCACATTCTTATTCAATGTAGCAGAACCCGTATTACCACTATCCCAGAACATTTCTCCACCACTCTTATAAATATAAAGAGGAGAACTTCCATGCCAGTCTTCAAACCCGGCATTCGGTAATTGCGCAGGAGCTTCTGTAGTGAATTGTTTTGTTTCTTTCGCTGCAACAGTACCAGCCATTGCCTGATATTCATAGGTTATACCAGGTTCAAGTCCGGTTATTTGACTCGTAAATATTTTATTATTCAACACAGCCTGATTCGAATACATCCAGTCATTGGAACCAAGCGCCCGGTAACGGAAATTCATTTCTGTAACTGAAGCAACCAGACTACCATACAGAGTGGCTTTTGTTGACCAAATATCGTTCTGTGTAGCAATATCCTCGGTAGCAACCAAAGCATCTGTAGCGATAACCGTCAACGTTTTCGCTCTATCTTTTCCATTCCGGTCCCTTACTTCAATGTCAAATCGATAGGTGTTATTACCGTCGTCAATCGAATTAGTCATTATCTCTCTCAAGTTTTCCTTAAATGCAAACTGAACCTTTGTCATATCCGCATTAAATTGGATACTAAATCCAAGATTATCCAGTTCTCTTATCTGAACTTCAGTCAATTCCATCAAGTCGAAAGAAGAAAAATGGGTAATTCCCAACCGTGCAAAATCCGCACTCGTCACTTTCAGTTCAGTAAAAGGCACACTGGCAGCCATCCGCACAACAATAGGTGTTTCCTTGTCGAATTGCGCACGATAAACTGCATTATCCAACTCATAAATCTGATCATTCTCGATTATCTTAATAACAGGACGTGCTAGTATATCTACTTTCTCATCCGTCGTCAAAGCTGTCTCAACCACATTTACAGAAATCATGCCACCACCCACTTCAGAGGAAGAATTACTAAAAGTCAAATCATATCTGGTTGCTTTCCGCACCAAATTAATAACTCCACTTTTGGTTATTTCTGTTTCACTGCCGTTAAGTTGCCCAACAAAATTCCATCTTAATTGGTTTTCATCATCCAACAGCATAAAATATCCAAGCTGGGATATATTATCCTGTGTATATTCCAAGGTTCCCAATCGGTTACTCACCGTAATTTTATAAGTAGGAAATGCCTCCTGTAATTCGTCAGACAGAACCAGACTGACTACTGTATTGCGAATGCCACACACTACTGATTCCGAAATAGCCGTCCCTTTTGAAATTGTAAACTCTTTCGTCCCCTTGAAATAAGAATCGGTAAAAGATGCAGCTACAGAATCACCCGCAGTAACTTCCGCTTTATAATTGTCGGGAACTAACAGTATTTGTTCCGGCATTTCATCCAAAGTGGCGAATTTACGCACCAAGCCCTCCGCGTTACGGATATACACTTTACACTTCTGAAGCAATTCTTCATCGGTAAGCGTAGCTCTCGTTTTTCCGGCAGAAACAGTGGGTAATTCACGTTGAACACCTATCTTTAAAGATAATGCACCCTCTCCATTATTTGTCAGATCACTTTCACGGCAGGAGACACAAACAAGTCCAACAATGAAAGCTATGACTAATATATGTATCAGTTTTTTCATTCTGTTTTCTTTGCTATTGATTTCAATGCTAAAGTAGCTGTTCTCGTATTATTTGCCTGATCGACAACGGTAATAATAAAATTATGAGAAGCAAGTCCATACAATCCGAGTAGCGGGGTAAACTGTGTAATATCAAACACCAAATATTTCACTCCGATCACTTCACTGCCCACCGGGAAACCTAAGCTCTTCAACGCTTTCTCCAAATCAGCATTTGCAGGATGTGCCAAATCAAATTCGGAAGACAAGCCTACCGACTTCAGAATTTCAGGCGTCAAAGTCTCCGAATCAATCTTCACTTTCAAATTTTGAATGCCATTATCTGCCGTGATATTAACAATAATAGTTTTGGTTTCGTCTTTCTCGACTTCTATCTCATCCATTATATTGAAACCTTGTCCTACGATTGTCGGTGCACTTGTACCAGGATTTACAGATGGATCTTCCGGCAATATATCTTCTGCTCCCGGATTAGCCCAAGCAAGCAAATCCACTTTCTTACATACCGCATCCAGCTTTACGCTTAATCCCATGTCACCCACTGAAGGTATCTCCAGATTAAACATAATGTTCCGGTGCTCTCCACCTTTCACATTGCTGAAACTGGTTTGCTCTTCTGTCCATTCCCCATCTACCGTTCCCTGGAAATGAACAATAATGATATTGCTTACTTCGGCAGCTTCAAAGAATCCGGCACGTCCACTTCCAATATCGTTATTATTAAAAGTCAGTTCACCTGTACCGACTTTTATTGTAATGGATTGGTCACCACCGACTTTCTGCTTCAAATCATCATTGAGATCGACTGTCACCATTATATTCTGCAAGAAGCATTTAATTACATCAACCGATGTAACCTCATCTTTCTTTATTGTAAAAGTCTGGGTTCCTTTATAGAAAGGTTTTTCCCATTCAGCAGGTTTTACGTCATGTGATAATGCTTCAATCTTATAGTTACCCACATTCAAGGTCAAGATCTCCGGCATATCTCTATATCTTGTATATTCCTTTACCAATAAATTATTATCAGTTGAATAAATCCGAATGATATAATCATCTGTATTGATTGCTTTACCGTCCGCACGTGACAGCACATCCACAGAAACAGAAACACTTGTTCCCGCAAGTCTTACCTGTCCTTCGCCTTGATTTGTATTCCCGGTTCCTTCGTCGTCCCTTCCAAAATCAGGGTTATCATTCATACAAGCACTGCATAAACCTAAGATGCTTGCCAAACATATAAAAACGAGTTTTTTTATTGCTTTCATATTACTCATTACTTATATTCTAATATTATATTTTTATCTATATACAATTCACTACCAGTAGAAACAGCTTCACCCTTATTATCCGTTGTTTTAATCTTACTGTCTTCAACACTTTGAGTGTTTGAAGCATTGGAAGAAGAGGCAAACATCACTCTTAAATGAGTCGCTTTTTTCTCAAACATCGTATTATAAGTTAAGTCCACCGTGAAGTCCTTTTGAGAACTCGTCGCTGTTAAGACTTCACTACCTTCGGCCAGCTTTAATGTTTGTCCTCCTTCGCGGTTTTCTACTATTACAGTTACAATACCGCCCTGATCGTTATTAGCTACATAAGTATAAGTACCCTTTAGCTTTATCGGACGGGAAGTGAAGGATATACCTTCATTATAGATTTCGACATTAGTAGAATGGTTATAACTATAACTTCCCAAGAAAAGCTTACCGGCAGAACGATGACCATGCGTAGGAGGCGTAAGATCAGTTAAGCTATTTCCAAACAAAGCACTTTTCCCTGGAGGATCTGCTGAAGTCATGGTCCATGCAACATTGCGCATTAAAACACCATTATTTTGTTTGATGCTAGAAGGAACCATATACCAAGAATTTAGATTGCCACTAGTTGGTACAGTTTTCTGATTAACAGTAACCCAAGCCCCATTTCCATCTAAATCAAAAACAGTCAAATCTGTTGTATCAAATTTATAAGTTCCAAAAGCACCATGAGTATACTTTCCTCCTTTATTAATAGTTCCACTAAAGATTGTCTTACCCCATCCCTGCGTGAAATCCGGAAGCTGTATTACACTCTCTGTTGCCTGCATAACAGGAATTGAATAAGTCGTACCATCATCACAAGTCGTTCTGAAATAATAAGTAGTTCCCGGAGTAAGTCCTGAAATGACAGCCTTTCCAGTGGTTACATCCAGTTTCAAATCTTTGGCATCCACTTTCGTCCACGTACTTCCATTCAAAGAAATATATGCTTCAATAGCACTCATCACATTAGACATATCTTCGGCATATTCAGGTATAATCGTCATTTCAGCCGTGTATGACCACACATCAAACGGTTCGAGGATAACACTATAAGAAGGTATAATAACAGCTACGGAAACGATGGCTGATTTCAAACCATTATATTCAGCCTGGAAGTCTTTGGCTACAACTCCCATATCAATACCACTTGCTTTTATATTGTAATATCCTTCTTTTCCTTCTATCGGAGTGATAACCGTATTGTTAATCAAAGTCATCACACCATAATAACGATAATAGAGCTTAATATTCTGCGGATTGCCTTCTTTCAGTTTCACCGGAATCGTCACTTCTTTACTCTTCATCTTCACAGGCTCCGTAGGCAGCAACATAAAGTTCTTAGGCGTTGTTATATTCAACACATAATCTTCACTTTGCTTACCATAAGTACTAGTGGCACTCAAATAGAATAAATGAGTATCATTATTATCCGTGATATTCAGATTAGGAATCAAACCAGTAAAATTAATAATACCCATCTGATCCTGATTAATACCAAAGCCAATCAACTTCACACCTGATTTGTCCAGCAATGCTTGATCTTCAGGAGTAAGTGCCGCCAGATTAAATCCTTCCTCCGGCCAATCGGGTAAATTAGGAGAAGTAGTTCTAAGAATACATTTCGTAAAACCGCCCAAAGAAGTCAACAAAGCCGATAACTGATTCGATTCAATCGGATTACCGTCCCACTGATTACCATCATTACTTGTTTTCTCAAATCCGGTCAATGTGAAATAAGGAGGTTTAATATTCAATGCTTTATCCGAAATATCCAAAGTAATGGGTCTGACTTCCGTTACACGGTCAAAAACAATGCTCAACATGGCTTTACCAGCGTCCACATTCATTTGCAAATGATAATGATGTTGAGCTAACGCCTCCTCAATGGTAGCCACTTCAATAGTAGTCGGACTTAGTCCGCCATTCACTTTCGTGAAAGTCAGTTTTACTGAAATTCTACCCGGCTTCACATAAGCAGCACGTGTTTCTCCGGACGAAAAAGAAACTTCACTTCCCAACTCTGCCTGTACGGTAGAAGAATAAGTCTTAAAATACTGTTTGAAATCATCCGTGTATTCAATACTTATTTTAGTATTGGCCAACTTACAAGTAGTTTCCACAGGAGTAGTCTCGCCACCACGGATGTTAAAATCGGTAGTACCCTCATAATAAGGAGAATCAAAGCCTTCCTTCTCAATGTCACCATAGAAAGCTTTCAAGGTATAACTTCCTACCGGAAAAGTAGTGTCTTCATCATAGTCACTCAACTTATCCCAGGAAGCCTGCACTTTGTCACCTTGCAACACAGAAATAGAGAAATCTTGTATGGAAGGCAGTACTTCCTCACTCGAGCGTGTCGTAACATCTGTCACCGAAGAATTTGCGGATAGATGCAAGCTCATTCCGCCAAAGGCACCCGAACGCTTTTCATCGTTTACACAACTGCACAACAATACAATCTCTAAAAATAAAATAAACTTCAAAATACCCTTCATACCGAATTAAATACGCCTTTAAATAATACGGAGTCCCTCTCTCTGAAATCAAAGATAAGCTTAAATACCTAATATACAGGTGCTATCTTGTAAACTAACCGCAAAAATACAGTTTTATTTCTTTATAATAAAGTATCTAAAGAAAGTTTTATTTCCGAATATGAAAAGAAGACCACAATTAAGGCCTAGAATATGAAAAATAAAACATTTTTTAAGAGATATAACATAAAAGTTCTGCCTTTCAGATGAAAAACAGAACTTCATTATGTAATAGTTAAAACGTTAATAAAGCTTATTTATCGACACCTGGCATCAAGACCACTCCCAACTTCTTTTTGCCGTCCATCTTGACTACCACAGGCTTTTCAAAGCGAACGTGACGGAGATAGTTCGTTTCCTGCACTGCCGGTTGCGCATTGAGGAAATCCTGATTATATACTCCATCATTCATAAAGGCGTTGATCGTGAAATACCCTACCCCGAAAGAAGTCAGATTCTGGAAAAAGTGTGTCCCCTGACTGGGATCTACCCGGTAATTAGTCAGACCGGCTTCCACAATCACACGGGCAGCTGAAATATGAGGCCACTTCACCGGAATACCAAGCCATGCATCACTGCTCCCCCAGCGTCCCGGACCAACCAATATATAGTTCTTTCCTTCGTTCAGGAACTGTTGATTGATCTTTTCTATCTCCCAAGCAATCGTCTGATTATTGGAGGCACTATAATTGTCCGTTTTTACATAAACCACATCATATACCTCATTCATAATGCCGTGTCCCAATGAATTATACGAACGGAGAATCACATTCTCATCAGGAATCTCGTTCAAATCTTCGTCCAGCATTTCTTTGCTGTCTACGATAGGACGAATCTGCAATAGATAGAAAGTTCCGGATTTATCATGTTCGCGACTTAACGTTGCAGCAAATTCAATTTCAACCGGACGGCGCATCTCCTGTTCACCATATTTCAATACTAACTGCAGAATACGAGCTAACGGAAAAACATCATGTTGCAGGATATTAGCAAAAGTAATCACCTTACGTCCTCCCGGATATAAACCATCACGAATGATCTGATCGTACGGATCGTAGGTAGAAGCAATATAACGCAGAGCACCGTCACTTTCTGCCTCTTTGACATGAAGTTTCAGCAAATTAAAACCATCGTCGATAGAAAAATCATGTCCGGCATTTTTCAAATCCAATGCATAGAAACGGGTTTGAGTCTCCTTGAGAGCAATTTCCATTTCGCTGGTCTGTAACACCTGATTAGGATGATAAGGAGAAAAACGAAGGGTCATGCCACCGTCAACAATATATTTTCCTAATCCCAAAGCCAGATTCACCGTTCCCTCTTCTGCCTTTTCATTCCCCAACGGATAATAATTGAGCGAGCGTGCCACACCGGACATGGAAGGATAATAACGGTCACCATACTGATTGCCAACTACTTCCTGTAAGATAACAGCCATTTTCTCCTGATCGATTACATTCGACGTAGCTTGCATATACGCTTTGCTGTCACGGAAATAAACCGAAGCATACACCCCTTTGATGGCATCGGAAAGCATCCGCAACATTTCATAGCGGTCGTCCAGATAAGGAATCATGTAAGTGTTGTAAATTCCGGCAAACGGTTGATAGTGAGAATCCTCCAACAAGGAAGAAGACCGAATGGCAATCGGAGACTTCACGACATCGAAGAAAGTGAAAAAGTCCTCTATCAACCGGTCCGGTAATTTAGCCTTCAGGAAGTATTTCAAAATCGTAGCATCATCCGCATCCGACAGTGCAATCTGATACAAGTTGTTGGTGTCCATGAACTCATCAAAGACATCCGTACAAAGCACCACTGTTTTAGGAATAGCAATACGCGCATTTTCAAACTCGTCAAACTCCGGATGACGCTTCACCATATTATCAATAAATGCCAGTCCACGCCCTTTTCCTCCGAGAGAGCCATCCCCGATACGGGCAAAGTTAGAATAACGGTCGAAGCGATCGCGCTTAAAGACCGCCACAACTCCCTGGTTCTTCATCTTACGATATTTCACAATCGCCTCAAAGATGATTTTACGGTGAGCATCCACATCCTGAAGACTATTCCAGGTTATCGGTTTCAAAAATTCAGCCACCGGGAACATGGCACGTGAATAAAACCAACGCGACACGTGATTCCTGCTGATATGATATAAGAAAGATTCCGCAGGTACGGCAAAAAGAATGTTTTGCAGCTCCTTCAAATTCCGGACGCGGGCAATCTCCTCCCCGGTATCCGGATTGCGGAAAATAAAATCACCAAAACCAAAATTATCGGAGACGATACGGCGCAAATCAACGTCCATCTTCTTGGAGTTCTTATCGATAAAGCTAGCACCATACTTGACTGCATAAGACGAATTTTCAGATTCGGAAGACTGAATAATCAAAGGAACAAACGGATCATTCTTACGTATCTCCGCACACAGCTTGATACCTGCCAGACCGTCTTTCTCTCCCCGTTCCACTTTCGGGAAACGGACGTCAGTGATTACCCCCAATATATTATTCTGATACTTATGATAGATCTCCATCGCCTCCTGATACGTACGTGCCAACACTATTTTAGGACGTCCGCGCATACGGAGCGTACGCTGGTGTGCATTCAAGGCTTCGGTAGAGAATTCCTGACTCTGCTTCAACACGAACTTATACAGATTCGGCAAAATGGAAGAATAGAAACGAATGCCATCTTCCACCAAAAGAATCAGCTGCACACCGACCTCCTGTACATCGTGTTCCAGATTCATCTTGTCCTCTATCAACTTAATGATAGACACCAACAGGTCGGTATTACCCAACCAGCAGAACACATATTCGAACGCACTTAAATCTTCATTGATAATCCGTTTGGTAATACCATGGCTAAAAGGAGTCAGTATGACGATAGGAATATGCTCGTATTTCTCTTTGATGTGACGGCCGATATCGAAACTGTCATTATCCCCCGTGCTCGGCATACAAATCACCAGGTCGAACGACATATTTTCCAACTGTGACAATGCTTCCTCCTCCGTAGATACCTGCGAGAAACGAGGTGGATAGCGCAGAGACAAAGAAGTGTATTCATTGAAAATCTTCTCATCAATGCGCCCGTCATCCTCCAACATGAAAGCATCGTAAGGATTAGCGATTAATAACACGTTAAAAATCCGCCTTGTCATCAAGTTAGCGAATTGCGTATCTTTGAAGTAAAGCTGGTTTAATTTATATTTACTAAGCATAAAGTCATTCTCCTTTCTTATTTCAAATCGTCTATCTGCAGAATCACATTTTGCAAAGTTAATTCTTTAAATCTCATTTTCCACCATCTTCTTTATAAAGTTTACTTGTTTATCTCTTATTATTTTGTAGATTTGTAACTTTAAGTTTATTCAAAAAGACTTTTTATTCACATGAAAAAAGTAACTTTATTAATGAGTGGAATCATGGTGATGTCATGCGCTCCCCAACAGAAAAAGCTAGTCTACCCCGAGACGGCAAAGGTAGACACCGTAGACGTGTACTTCGGTACACAAGTTCCCGACCCTTACAGATGGCTGGAAAATGACACCAGTGCAGCTACTACTGCCTGGGTAGAAGCACAAAACAAAGTAACGAATGAGTATCTAAGTCAGATTCCATTCCGGGAAAACTTGTTGAAACGATTGACCACACTGGCCGATTACGAGAAGATCAGTGCGCCAATCAAGAAACATGGCAAATATTACTTCAGTAAAAATGATGGCCTGCAAAACCAGAGTGTATTCTACGTACAGGATTCACTGGACGGCGAGCCTCGCGTTTTCCTCGACCCGAACAAGCTCTCGGACGATGGCACAGTGGCACTGACCGGTCTTTACTTCTCAAACGACGGCAAATATACCGCTTACAGTATCTCACGCAGCGGATCGGATTGGTCTGAAATATTTGTCATGGACACTGAAAGTGGCAAGTTATTGGAAGAGCACATCGAATGGGCCAAATTTACCGGTGCCGCCTGGCAGGGAGACGGCTTCTACTACAGCGCCTACGATGCTCCCGCCAAAGGAAAAGAATTCTCCAACGTAAACGAAAAGCACAAAATCTATTATCACAAAATAGGTGAACCGCAATCGAAAGATAAACTGATTTATCAGAATCCGGCTTATCCGAAACGTTTCTATACAGCCAGCACCAGCGAAGACGAACGTATTCTCTTCCTCACAGAATCCGGTGCCGGAAGAGGCAACAACTTATTTATAAGGGACCTGAAAAAGCCGAATTCTCCTTTTATCCAACTGACTACCGACCTCGACTACCAATACTACCCGATTGAAGTGATCGGCGATCAGATGTATATTTATACTAACTATGGCGCACCGAAAAACCGGATCATGGTAGCCGACATCAACCGTCCGAAACTGGAGGACTGGAAAGAACTCGTTCCCGAATCGGAAGCCGTTCTTTCAAACGCAGAAGTGATCGGTGGCAAACTGTTCCTTACTTACGACAAAGATGCTTCGAATCATGCATACGTTTACGGCCTCGACGGCAAACAAATTCAGGAGATTCAACTGCCGTCACTCGGTTCCGTAGGCTTTAGCGGCAACAAAGACGATAAAGAATGTTTCTTTGGATTCACTTCATTCACCATTCCGGGTGCCACTTACAAATATGATATGGACCAGAACACCTACGAACTATACCGTGCACCGAAAGTACAGTTCAACTCGGATGATTTTGTGACGGAACAAGTATTCTTTGCCAGCAAAGACGGTGTAAAAGTCCCGATGTTCCTTACCTATAAGAAAGATCTGAAGAAAGACGGCAAAAATCCTGTATTCCTCTACGGATACGGTGGTTTCGGCATCAGCCTCAACCCGGGTTTCAGTGCAATGCGCATCCCATTCCTCGAAAATGGCGGTATCTACGCACAAGTCAACCTGCGTGGTGGCAGCGAATACGGTGAAGACTGGCACGTAGCCGGAACTAAGATGCAGAAGCAGAATGTATTCGACGACTTCATCTCTGCTGCCGAATATCTTATCAACGAAAAATATACGAATAAAGACAAAATCGCCATTGTAGGTGGCTCCAACGGTGGTCTGCTGGTAGGTGCCTGCATGACACAGCGTCCGGACCTGTTCCGTGTAGCAATTCCGCAGGTAGGCGTGATGGATATGCTTCGCTATCATAAATTTACTATCGGTTGGAACTGGGCAAGCGATTACGGAACAAGCGAAGACAGCAAAGAAATGTTTGAATACCTCAAAGGCTATTCTCCATTGCACAACCTGAAACCGGGCACGAAATATCCGGCAACACTAGTGACCACTGCCGACCATGACGACCGTGTGGTTCCCGCCCATTCATTCAAGTTTGCCGCTACGCTGCAAGCAGACAACGACGGTACAAACCCGACACTAATCCGCATCGACAGCAAAGCAGGTCACGGTGCAGGCAAACCGATGGCAAAAGTACTTGAAGAACAGGCAGACATTTACGGTTTCATCATGTACAATTTGGACATGAAGCCGGATTTTAAGAAGTAAAAAGTACAAAGTATTAAATTCAGGTATCAAGTATTAAGTATTAGCACTGAATACTTGATACCTAATGCTTTTTCTACTATCATTTTATCATTATTTAATCAAAATAATGGCATAAAATCAATCACATCTGAAAAATTTTCCTATATTTGCAGTGAGTTAGTTGACATTTTATCAGAATTAACCTTTTAAAATATAGTATCATGAACATCCAGAAAATCATGTCCTCTTTGGAGGCTAAGCATCCCGGTGAATCTGAATATCTTCAGGCAGTGAAGGAAGTTCTTCTTTCTATCGAAGATATATACAATCAACATCCTGAATTTGAAAAAGCTAAAATCATAGAAAGATTGGTAGAACCTGACCGTATCTTCACTTTCCGTGTGACATGGGTAGACGATAGAGGCGAGGTACAGACCAATCTCGGCTATCGTGTACAATTCAATAATGCGATAGGCCCATATAAAGGTGGTATCCGTTTCCATGCATCCGTTAATCTTTCCATTTTGAAGTTCCTCGGTTTCGAACAAACATTCAAGAATGCACTGACTACCCTGCCTATGGGTGGCGGTAAAGGCGGTTCCGATTTCTCTCCACGCGGTAAGAGTGATGCTGAAATCATGCGTTTCTGCCAGGCATTTATGCTGGAGTTGTGGCGTCATCTCGGACCGGACATGGATGTGCCTGCCGGTGACATTGGTGTAGGAGGACGTGAAGTGGGCTATATGTTCGGTATGTACAAAAAACTGACTCGTGAATTTACCGGTACATTCACCGGCAAAGGATTGGAATTCGGCGGTTCATTGATTCGTCCGGAAGCTACTGGTTTCGGAGGACTGTATTTTGTCAACCAGATGCTTCAGGCAAAAGGGATCGATATAAAAGGTAAGACAGTGGCAATCTCCGGTTTCGGCAACGTTGCCTGGGGAGCAGCTACTAAAGCTACCGAACTGGGTGCAAAAGTGATTACGATTTCCGGTCCGGACGGATATATCTACGATCCGGATGGTATCAGTGGTGAAAAAATTGACTATATGCTCGAACTTCGTTCTTCGGGTAACGATATTGTGGCTCCTTATGTCGAACAGTATCCGAACGCAACCTTCGTAGAAGGAAAACGCCCGTGGGAAGTGAAAGCAGACATCGCACTTCCTTGCGCCACCCAGAACGAATTAAATGGAGAAGATGCTCAAAA
Organism: Bacteroides sp. MSK.18.37; assembly: GCF_019129155.2. Taxonomy (NCBI): domain Bacteria; kingdom Pseudomonadati; phylum Bacteroidota; class Bacteroidia; order Bacteroidales; family Bacteroidaceae; genus Bacteroides; species Bacteroides sp. MSK.18.37. The sequence goes on from NZ_JAHOIB020000001.1 coordinate 1,411,899, forward strand.
TCTCATAAAAAATGACGTACTTTGCGTCGGAGAAATTTCCAACATGGGATGTACCCCTGAAGCTATCGATCTTTTCATTGAACATAAGACGATGTATGCTCCCGGTAAAGCGGTCAACGCAGGTGGTGTAGCCACTTCCGGTCTGGAAATGTCTCAAAACGCAATGCACCTTAGCTGGAGTGCCGCCGAAGTGGACGAAAAACTCCATGCAATCATGCACGGCATCCATGCACAATGCGTGAAATACGGCACGGAACCCGACGGATACATTAATTATGTGAAGGGTGCCAACATTGCCGGATTTATGAAAGTAGCTCACGCAATGATGGGACAAGGCGTTATTTAAGGACTTTGTTTAGTTGTATTTGTATTTGTGGTTTGCGCTGCTCGTCTCCTGTGACAGGACGCGGGTAGCGCTATTTTTTTGAGATTAACATTATTTTCGCTGGAATTAATTATCTTTGTAGCATGATAGGTTAAATAATAGTTTGTGAATTTGTTATATGCGATAAACAACTCACAACTAATAATTTACCATTATTGGTTTTGTAATTAATAATCAAGTAATAAATAAAAAATGCTACAACCCGAATTGAAATTTCGCCGTGACAAAATTCGCAGTCTGATGGTGTCGCAGGGCATTGACGCCGCACTTATCACGTGTAATGCAAATTTAATTTACACGTATGGCTGTGTAGTCAGTGGCTATCTTTACCTCCCCCTTCATTCGCCTGCACTATTATTTTTTAAACGTCCTAATAACATCACAGGAGAGCACTCATTCTCTATCCGCAAACCGGAACAAATTGTTGATCTGCTGAAAGAACAAGGATTACCGATGCCAACCAAACTGATGTTAGAAGGTGACGAACTTCCTTATACGGAATATTGTCGTCTGGCCGGTCTCTTCCCGGAAGCGGAAGTGGTAAATGGTACCCCGTTGATTCGCCAGGCACGCAGCGTGAAAACACCTGTAGAAATTGAAATGTTCCGCCGCTCCGGCATTGCTCATGCAAAGGCTTATGAGCAGATTCCTGGTGTTTATCGTCCCGGTATGACGGACATTGAATTTTCCATCGAAATAGAACGCCTGATGCGCCTGCAAGGTTGCCTCGGAATTTTCCGGGTATTCGGACGCAGTATGGAAATATTCATGGGTAGCGTACTGACCGGAGATAATGCCGGTTACCCCTCTCCTTATGATTTTGCCTTAGGCGGTCAGGGACTTGATCCTGCCTTGCCGGGAGGAGCAAATAAAACTTCGTTAAAAGAGGGACAAAGCGTTATGGTGGACTTAGGTGGCAACTTCAACGGTTACATGAACGATATGAGCCGTGTATTCTCCATCGGCAAACTGCCCGAAGAAGCTTACACCGCCCATCAGGTTTGTCTGGATATCCAAGAAAAAATTGCTTCCATTGCCAGACCGGGTATTGCCTGTGAAGTGCTTTACGACACAGCAGTCGAAGTGGTCAAAGCAGCCGGATTTGCCGACAAATTTATGGGAACAGGACAACAAGCCAAATTTATCGGTCACGGCATCGGGCTTGAAATTAACGAAGCTCCGGTACTGGCTCCCCGCATAAAGCAACAATTAGAACTGGGTATGGTCTTTGCCCTCGAACCGAAAATCGTTATTCCGGGTGTAGGTCCCGTAGGTATCGAGAACTCTTGGGTAGTGACCAACGAAGGAATAGAAAAACTGACGAACTGCAATGAAGAAATCATTGAATTAAGTTAAACAGACGATGAAAAAGATGTGTCCGGCAAAGAACAGGCACATCTTTTTCTACTAATAATAACACACTTAACCCCCAAAACCAATGAAACAACCTTTCATTCTAACCCTTGTATCCTCTGTTGCCTGTGCTGCAACAGCCGCCAATAAAGCACCGGAAAACACCACACCGACAAAGTCAAAAACACCCAACGTTGTATTTATCTACGCCGACGATCTCGGCTACGGCGATCTGGAATGTTACGGAGCTAAAAACGTACAGACACCCAACGTCAACCGACTGGCAAAATCGGGAATCCTTTTCACCAATGCTCATGCAACAGCCGCCACCAGCACCCCTTCCCGCTACTCCATGCTAACCGGAGAATACGCATGGCGCAAAGAAGGAACGGATGTAGCGGCAGGAAATGCCGGAATGATTATCCGTCCCGAACAATACACCATGGCAGATATGTTCAAAAGTGTCGGTTACACCACTGCCGCAGTAGGCAAATGGCATCTGGGACTCGGAGATCAAACCGCCACTCAAGACTGGAATGCTCCGTTACCGTGCGCACTGGGCGATTTAGGTTTCGACTATCATTACATTATGGCAGCCACAGCCGACCGTGTACCCTGTGTATACATCGAAAACGGGAAAGTAGCCAACTATGATCCGAGTGCTCCCATCGAAGTCAGTTATCAAAAGAACTTCGAGGGTGAACCTACCGGAAAAAGTAATCCTGAATTACTTTATAACCTCAAGCCAAGTCACGGTCACGACATGTCGATCGTTAATGGAATTTCACGCATCGGTTTTATGAAAGGCGGTGGAAAGGCGCTCTGGAAAGACGAAAACATTGCTGATTCACTTACCACACACGCCATTCAATTCATCGAGGAAAACCAAAACAAACCTTTCTTTCTCTACTTTGCCACCAATGACGTACATGTGCCCCGCTTTCCTCACGACCGTTTCAGAGGAAAAAATCCGATGGGATTAAGAGGCGATGCTATCGTACAGTTCGATTATTGTGTCGGTGAAATCCTGAATACACTCGAAAAACTGGGATTAAGAGAAAATACACTCATTATTCTTTCAAGTGACAACGGCCCGGTAGTAGACGACGGATACGATGACAAAGCAGAAGAACTACTCAACGGTCATAGTCCTGCGGGACCACTACGGGGCAACAAATATAGTGCCTTTGAAGGAGGAACCCGTATTCCTGCCATCGTCAGCTGGCCTGCAGGAGTAAAAAAAGGAATGACTTCAGACTTATTGGTTTCACAAGTGGACTGGCTCGCCTCTCTCGCTTCCCTGACCGGAGCTACGATGCCTAAGAATACCGCACCGGATAGTTACAACTATCTGGGAAGTTGGCTGGGTAAAGAAAAGACAGACCGCCCGTGGGTAATAGAGCAGGCTTCCAATCACACGCTTTCTGTCCGCACCAAAGACTGGAAATACATCGAACCGAATGACGGACCGAAAATGATTCAATGGGGACCGAAGATAGAAACCGGAAACTCTAAAGAACCCCAGCTTTATAAGATGAAAGAAGTGAAAGAGGTAACCAACTATGCAAAGAATATGCCGGAGAAAGTGGCAGAACTGCAAAGTATCCTTCAAAGCGTACGCGAAGGAAAGGACTTAATCGGGAAATAATTCCAGATATGAAACACTGAAACGCTTTTATTTTAATGACAACAATATCATGAATTATCAATCAATCCCGTTGATAGGCAGTGCCCTGCTCCTATCTACCCTATCTGCCAACGGACAGAAAAAAAATACCCAGCCCAATATCCTCTTCATCCTTTGTGACGATATGGGATATGGAGACTTAGGATGCTACGGTCAACCATTTATCCGTACCCCTCATATAGACGCCATGGCCGGTGAAGGAATGCGTTTTACGCAAGCATACGCAGGAAGTCCCGTCAGCGCCCCTTCCAGAGCTTCATTCATGACAGGACAACATTCAGGCCATTGTGAAGTACGAGGTAACAAGGAGTACTGGAAAAATGCACCGATCGTGGAATATGGACAGAATAAAGAATACTCAATAGTGGGGCAACACCCTTATGATCCCGACCACGTAATCCTGCCGGAGATAATGAAAGATAACGGCTATACCACAGGTATGTTCGGTAAATGGGCCGGAGGTTACGAAGGTTCCTGTTCCACTCCCGACAAACGGGGGATAGACGAATACTACGGTTATATCTGTCAGTTTCAGGCTCATCTTTATTATCCCAATTTCCTGAACCGTTATAGTAAAGCGTTGGGTGACACCGGAGTGGTACGTGTAGTGATGGATGAAAACATCCAATATCCGATGTATGGTCCCGACTACCTGAAACGTCCGCAATATTCGGCCGACATGATTCACCAGAAAGCATTGGAGTGGCTGGATCAGCAAGACGGCAAACAACCGTTTTTCGGCGTATTGACTTACACCTTACCTCATGCGGAACTCGTTCAGCCGGAAGATTCTATCCTGAATGAATACAAAGCTAAATTCAACCCGGATAAAGAATTTAAGGGAAGCGAAGGCTCACGATACAACGCCATCACGCATACACACGCCCAATTTGCCGGAATGATTACCCGCCTGGACTATTACGTGGGCGAAGTTTTGAAAAAACTGAAAGAAAAAGGACTGGACGAAAACACATTGGTTATTTTCTCCAGTGACAACGGCCCTCACGAGGAAGGCGGAGCTGATCCTACTTTCTTCGGCAGAGACGGAAAACTACGCGGACTGAAACGTCAATGTCACGAAGGAGGAATACGTATTCCATTTATCGCCCGTTGGCCGGGACACATACCTGCAGGCGAAGTAAACGATCACATCTGTGCATTTTATGATTTAATGCCGACGTTCTGCGAAGTTATCGGTATCAAAGACTACGAAAAGAAATACCGCAATAAGGAAAAAGAAGTCGATTATTTCGATGGGATTTCTTTCGCTCCTACACTGCTGGGTAAAAATAAGCAAAAGAAACATGACTTTCTGTATTGGGAGTTTGATGAAACAGACCAGATTGCCGTACGCATGGATGATTGGAAAATGGTAGTGAAAAAAGGAACACCGTTCCTCTATAATCTAAAAACAGATATTCATGAGGATCATGACATAACACTCCAACATCCGGATATCGTGGAAAAGATGAAGGCTATCATCTTTGAACAACATACTCCGAATCCTCATTTTTCGGTGACGTTGCCCAAACGATAAACACACAGATAAAGAAATAATGAGTAATCAGCAGTTGGAAAGCAAGTTATCATTCATTCCTATACGGTTTTCACCACAGAGGACACGGAGGGTACAGAGGTGAATCTTGTTCATGCCGGTACTGAAATGAACTAATTTCGAGCTTGTGCAGATTTATTTTTGATACCTAATGGGGTTATGGCTAATGATACATGAATTTATTCGTCTGACAATTGTTGTTCTTTCGTCTGACAATTGTCAGACGAAAGAACAACAATTGTCAGACGAAAGTTCAACAACTGTCAGACGAATAAATCTATGTATGATGAATATTAAATCATCGCATATTACCAATTAAATCTTAGAAGAACTAAGATTAGTTCATTCCTGCCTTGTTTTACTCCAATTCAACTACTGATTCGCATAAATCAGTGTCTGAATACTATAGGATTACGATGCCTGATTTTATATCTGTTCCGTCCTTCTATCAGCGAATAGGCGTCATTCCCATCTTCTTTGCCCGTTCCAGCATGAAAGCATGAGCCGCCTCATATTCATTCGGAATCACTCCATCCAAGATTGCATCTTTGATAGCACTCTTCAAGACTCCGACCTCACGACAAGGTTCCAAGCCGAAAATCTCCATAATTTCTTCTCCGCTCACAGGTGGCTGGAAATTACGGACACGGTCTTTCTCTTCCAAATCCTTCAGTTTCTGTCGAACCAACTGGAAGTTATTCAGGAAACGCTGTTTACGTTCCATATTCTTGGAAGTAATATCCGCTTCACAAAGCATCATCAAGTCGTCAATGTCATCACCCGCTTCGAAGAGCAGACGGCGTACAGCCGAGTCTGTCACCACATCATCTGCGATAACGATCGGGCGCATGTGCAGGCTGACCAGCTTTTGTACATACTTCATCTTCTCATTCATCGGCAACTTCATCTTGCGGAAGATATGCGGAATCATCTTTTCACCGATAAAGTTATGATTATGGAACGTCCATCCCGCTTTAGGCTCCCAACGTTTCGTGGCAGGTTTGGCAATGTCGTGCAACAAAGCAGCCCAACGCAGCCAAAGGTTATCAGTCTTCTTGCTGATATTATCCAGCACTTCCAACGTATGATAAAAATTATCCTTATGGGAACGTCCGTTCCGTGTTTCCACACCCTGCAAGGCGGCAAATTCCGGAAAAATCAACGACAGCAAACCGCTACGCTCCAAATCAATAAATCCTTTTGAGGGGATTGGAGAAAGAATAATCTTATTCAATTCGTCCGCAATACGTTCACGGGATATAATTTCAATCCGTTCCTTATTCCGGCAAAGCGATTCGAAAGTATCATCGTCAATGTAAAAACCCAATTGCGTAGCAAAACGGATGCAACGCATCATGCGCAAGGGATCATCGCTGAAAGTAATATCCGGGTCGAGGGGAGTGCGGATTGTCTTTTCCTTCATATCCTCCAAACCTCCAAACGGATCTACCAATTCACCAAAACGTGCTTTATTGAGACATACGGCCAGAGCATTGATCGTGAAATCGCGACGATTCTGATCGTCTTCCAGCGTGCCGTCTTCAACAATAGGTTTACGCGAATCCCGTTGATAAGATTCTTTACGTGCACCAACAAACTCTACTTCCGTGCCTCTATATTTTACTTGTGCTGTTCCGAAATTCTTGAAAACAGAAACATGAGCACCACGTCCCAACTGTTTTCCAAGGGCTTCCGCCATTGCAATTCCACTTCCTACAACTACTACATCTATATCTTTAGAGGGACGTTGCAGAAAAATATCACGAACATAACCACCTACCACATAACACTCCATACCGAGTGTATCAGCCGTTTCGGCTATCTGTCCGAAGATGGGTTCGCTAAAATGCTGCTTCAATTCCTCTTGAGTCAACTCTATCATTCTTTTTAGTTATAAGTTTTGAGGGGACAAAATTACAAAAATAAGGGATATATTTGTATTTTTGCCGCTAATAAAACCAGTAAATAGAATTTGTGATGAAAAAACTGATTATCCTCTTTTGTGGTACGCTGGCATTAGCTGCCTGCGGAAATGGCCTTGAGAAAAAAGCCAATGAAAAACTGATGGTTGCCAAGGCTGCCTACGAACGTGGCGACTATGAAGAAGCTAAGTTACAAATTGACAGTATCAAGATTCTCTATCCCAAAGCGTTCGAAGCACGTAAGGCGGGACAGGCACTGATGCTCGATGTTGAAACAAAGGCACAGCAAAAAACGCTTGCTTACCTGGATAGCGCCTTTCAGGCAAAGACAGAAGAATTCAATGCCATCAAGGACAAATTCAAACTAGAAAAAGATGCCGAATATCAACAAGTCGGCAACTATCTCTGGCCTACACAGACCATTGAAAAGAATATGCACCGTTCGTACCTCCGCTTCCAAGTGAACGAGCAAGGTATAATGAGTATGACTTCCATCTACTGTGGTGCCGGCAATATTCACCATACAAAAGTGAAAGTGATTGCTCCTGACGGCAGTTTTGCAGAAACTCCAAGCTCCAAAGACAGCTACGAGACAACGGATATGAACGAGAAAATAGAAAAAGCTGACTACAAACTAGGGGAAGACGGAAATGTGATCGAATTCCTGAATCTCAATAAAGACAAAAATATCCGTGTGGAATATATAGGCGACCGCACCTATAAAACGACAATGAGTCCAACCGACCGCCAGGCCGCAGCAGGTGTTTACGAATTAGCACAAATCCTCTCGGCCATGGAACAGATTAAAAAAGAACAAGAGGAAGCCAACCTGAAAATCGGATTCATCAATAAGAAGAAAGAACGGAAAGCACAGGAAGAAATTACCGATTAGTAAAAGGAAAGCCATCCACCAGAAAAAGCCATTGGTTAATAATAAAATAGACGGGAATAGTTGTTATTTTTCATAAACGACAACTATTCCCGTCAAATGCATAATGAGACTCTTAATCCTCTGCGTGAGAGAAAAGGCGTTTCCTGGTAGGGAGAAAAGGCGTAGTCTGCCATCATCAAACGGCGTAGCCTGATAACCAAAAACGGCGTGGTCTACACGCCGTTATTTTATCCTTCTATTCAACTGATTATTAGCCTTTTCCTGCTTTGATTTTCCGACCCGTTTTCCGGTCGTCTTCTTTTTACCGACTGCAGACTTTGTCTTTCCGGCAAAAGGATTGTTACTTTTTTTGATTAACATAGACAGCACTTATATAAACAGTACTTATTTCTTATAATTCTTATTCTCCTTCGTAATACTCACCCAAAAACCAGCGAGCCACAAAATCCCAGTTTTCCTGCAATAACTCCTTTCCGTTCTCAAACGGGAACTGTGCTTCCGGCAACAAATCGTGTTCCATTCCATATTTCAGCAGATCGAACGGACACAAACCTTCTTCACAAAACAGCTCGTATGCTTCCTCTTCAGCCAGTTCGGCATTGTAGAGCGGATTACGTTTGTCTGCAAAATATTCGGCTACATCAGGACCGATCAACAACCCTTTCGGATTGGCAAAAACCACAAAGTTACCGAACTCCTTTAAGTCAGGCAACAAAGAATCCTCTTCATCTTCCCACTTCAACGACTGCACAAAGAAAAATTTTAGCGCTTCGTAAGAGTCAAAGTATAAAAGCGGTTCACCTTTGCTCGCTTCAAGGAAACGTTCTACGTTCGTAGGCATCTTTTCTCCCGGCAAAGCTACCGGCAGAGGCATCCGCTTCTTTTGCATCAGCTCCGTTTCCATCAGCCAGTCCGTTGCCAGATAATCGCTGATAGGAGCCAATTCGAACGCAGCATCCAAACGGTTGTAAAGCGTATCCGCAAACTCCAGCAAATCTGCATCCATCGGGTTCTCTACTCCATCAAAATCATCGCCAACCGGAGAATTGATGGCCCACAAAAGGAAAACAATATCTTCACGGTTAATTTCGTCCGGCAAATATTCCTCCGTCAGTGCGTAAAAAGGCAAATAACGTCCGTAGCTTTTCCGGTGCCAATGAATAAACTGACGCCAATTTCCTCCGTCTGCTACGCAATCTTCCAAATACAAGGCACACGTCAAAGCCACTCGCTTCTGGTCTTCCTCCCACTCTCTCCCACCGTATATAAAAGAATCTGCCACCAACGGCAATAGCTGGTTAGCGAAATCCAGATACCATTCATCCGTATCCACTGCTTTTGCACGACCATGAGCGTCCAGCCATGCTTTCATATATATCTTCTGTTGCTTCATACTACAAACGTTTCAAAGCCAGTTTGATAACCTTTTCTACCGGAGCATCCGGCTCCTCCTTCAAGATAGCCAACACCACCTTCTGTGAAGGTGCAGCAGCAAAGCCTAGCATCGTCAATGCAGACACCGCCTCTTCCTGCACTTCCGCATTGGCAGGTTGCAACAACAAACCTGCGGAAGCCCCTCCGGCAGCAGACATACCCATTGTTTTTATCTTATCTTTCAGGTCGACAATCACGCGTTGCGCAGTCTTCAGCCCGATGCCTTTCACCGTTTTCAACATGTTCGCATTTTCGGTGCTGATTACGTTCACCAGTTCGGCAGGCGAGAGAGCCGAAAGAATCATACGAGCCGTGTTCCCCCCGATTCCGGAAACGGAAATCAATAATAGGAAAATCTCCCGTTCCTGTTTCTCGGCAAATCCGTAGAGCACATACGCATCTTCACGAATCGCCTCGTAAATATATAGCTTACAACTTTTCTTTCCCTGAATAGCCGAATAGGTATTCAAAGATATATTGGCGGCATATCCCACCCCATTACAGTCGATCACTGCGGTTGCCGGACTTAGTTCGGCAAGTTCGCCTCTAATATATTCTATCATAACAGGGACAAAGATAAAACTTTCTCACCACAGATTACACTGATTTTCACAGATTATTCTTTTGTACATTAGATATGAAGAATATGAAAAAAATAAAAATATTAAAGCAGATGAACCAAAGTTAGTAGTAATTTGTTTACTTTTGCAAGCAAAAGAAAGAAATTTGTTCATTAAAACCAAGAAAAGAATGAAAAAAGTAAGAGCTGCCATCGTTGGTTATGGCAACATTGGACATTATGTACTTGAAGCGCTTCAGGCGGCACCTGATTTCGAAATAGCCGGAGTCGTTCGTCGTGCAGGAGCAGAGAACAAACCGGAAGAGTTAGCAAACTACGCAGTAGTGAAGGATATAAAAGAGCTGGGAGAAGTAGACGTAGCTATTCTTTGCACGCCGACTCGCAGCGTAGAAAAATATGCAAAAGAATATCTGGCGATGGGTATTAACACGGTAGACAGTTTCGATATCCACACCGGTATCGTAGACCTGCGCCGTACCTTGAATGCTACCGCCAAAGAACATAAAGCCGTATCGATCATCTCTGCCGGATGGGATCCGGGAAGCGATTCCATCGTACGCACCATGCTGGAAGCAATTGCTCCGAAAGGCATCACCTACACCAACTTCGGTCCCGGTATGAGCATGGGACACACAGTAGCCGTAAAAGCGATTGACGGAGTGAAAGCTGCCCTTTCCATGACCATTCCGACCGGCACGGGAATCCACCGCCGCATGGTATACATCGAACTGAAAGACGGATATAAATTCGAAGAAGTAGCCGCTGCCATCAAAGCAGATCCTTACTTCGTGAACGATGAAACACACGTGAAACTCGTTCCGAGTGTAGACGCCCTGCTGGATATGGGTCATGGTGTAAATCTGACTCGCAAAGGTGTATCCGGCAAAACACAGAACCAGTTGTTCGAATTTAATATGCGTATCAATAACCCCGCACTGACCGCACAAGTACTGGTATGCGTGGCACGTGCTTCCATGAAGCAACAACCGGGATGCTACACGATGGTAGAAGTTCCCGTTATCGACCTTCTCCCCGGCGACCGCGAAGAATGGATCGGACATTTGGTATAATATATTTTATACATAAAACAAAATTAAAATAGAGAAAGGTGATACACCTTTCTCTATTTTTTTTATCTTTGTGAGCATACTACAAAAACACAATTATGAGAAAACTATTCATTCTCTGCGCATTTCTATTACAGCTCCTGTCGCCTGTCTACCCACAGCAAGCCACAACAGCCACCATAGAGCCCAATCTGAAATACGGAAAACCCTCCAAAGAAGAACTGTCTCTCACCTCTTATGCCCCGGACACCACCGCTACGGCTATTTATCTCTTCCATCAGGGACAAAGTGACTTCATCTACCATGACGGTTTTCAACTAACTACCGAGCACTGGGTACGCATCAAAATCCTGAAACCACAAGGAGTGTCATACGCCGACGTGTCCGTTCCCTACTACTCTCCTACCGATAAAGATGAAGGACAGGAAAGAGCCAGTGAGATAGAAGGCTGCTCCTACAATATGGAAAACGGGAAATGCATAAAAACGCCCATGAAGCGGGAATCCATCTCTTTCGAACGGTTCAATAACCTGTATAAAATACTAAAATTCTCTTTGCCTGCTGTCAAAGAGGGCACTATCATCGAATATCACTACAAACTCTACTCCGACTATTTCTCACACATCGACAACTGGATGATGCAGGAAGAACTCCCGATGCTCTACAACCAGTATAAAATCACCATCCCTCATGTATTTGTCTACAACATCGAACTCCGGGGAAAGGACTACATACAAGTGAAGCAAAGAGACTCCTCCATTCATGCCACAGAACGTGAAGGCTCCGGTGCGGGTGGAGTCAGCAAAGACTTCACCGTTTCGGCACAAGAAACCACCTTTATCTCACGCAACCTTCCGGCTATCCGTCAGGACGAATCCTACTGCTGGTGTCCGGAAGACTATAAGGTGCAAGTGAGCTTCGATCTGCAAGGCACTCAATTCACCCCCAATGAATACAAACCATACAGCCAGAAATGGGAAGATGTAGACAAGCAGTTGCTCAAACCGGAAAATACACAGTTCGGCGAACACCTCTCACTCACCAACCCTTTCCGCCCTGAAACCAAACAAGCCTACAACAGCGAAATGAATTTCGAGGAGAAAATCATCTGCGCCTTCCAGGTGCTCAAAAAGAAAATGGCCTGGAACGGACGGTATCAGCTCTACAGCAAAGAGCTCGAAAAAGTAATCAAGAAAGGAAGCGGCAGTAATGCCGACCTGAATTTCATCCTTATCAGCATCCTGAAAGACTTCGGGCTGGAAGCCTATCCGGTGGTTATGAGCCGACGTTCATCAGGTATGCTGCCGTACAACTTTCCTTCTCTGCAAAAACTAAAAACATTCTTTGTTGCTATCCACGATATAAACAAACAAAAATATGTATTTTTAGACAGTTCTATGGACGTACCTGCCTTTAATATATTGCCGCTTGAATTGTCTGTAAACAAAGCACGCATGCTTTCCCTAAAAGAGAAAGAAGAAAAGAAATGGGTGAACGTGATGGCTCTTTCCCACAACAAAAGTTTTATGAAGATTGATGCTCGAATAGAGGGAAATCAAGTGAAAGGACATCGCAGCACGGTTCTCTACGGGCAGGAAGCCATCGAATATCAGGCAAATGAAAATCATAAACAGGACAATCTCGTTTCGAATCCTGAAAACAAAGTCAGCCAGAAAGAGAAACTCACTGTCACCAACCTGAAAGTGAAAAAGCAGGAAAATGACTGGGCACTGATAGAAGAAGAGTTTGACTTCGTCCTGCAAGCCGACCGAACGGACGATCACCTTTATATCAATCCAATGCTCTTTCCGCAATTGAAAAGCAATCCTTTTATCCAGACGGAACGGGTACTTCCCATCGAATTTCCCTACCCGTACAAATTCACGATGCTGTCTACGCTGACTCTCCCCGAAGGATATGAAGTGGAAGAACTTCCTCAATCACAATCTATCCGGTCGGAAGGAGACGGATTACAGTGTAAATATATGATTCAGCAACAGGGAAATACAATCCTGCTCAATTATGTATTCCACCTGAAAGGCTACATATTCCTTTCCGAACAATACAAACAACTGCAGGAACTATGGGCCAAAGTAATCGAAAAAAACAACGCACTCATCGTGCTCAAAAAAATATAAACTTTACCTGTTTACACCAATGATCCGTTCCAGCCACCCCATCCTGAAACAAAGGATATGCCGGGCATTCGGTCTGTCCTGTGTCCTTATCTGCCTAAGTCTGCACATACAGCCGGCATGTGCACAGGATATTCTCAAGGATGCCAATTCCGTTATCGTTGAAGCACGCACAGAGGTTCTCTGCAAATCTATGACCCAATCCATAGAAAAAGAAAGCCTGACAATCAGCGTCCTCAACCGTAAAGGATTGGAGGCAGCCCGTTTCTTCTGCGGATGTGACATGTTCCGTTCTTTGCAGAAATTCTCCGGAGAAATCCTCAATGCCACCGGACAAAGTGTACGTAAGATAAAGAAATCCGAACTACAGAAAAGTGAATACAGCTCTTCGCTTACCACGGACGATTATTTTTATTATTACGAATGTAATCATCCTTCTTTCCCTTTCACAGTGAAATACGAATGGGAAATGAAATGCAACAACGGACTAATCGGTTATCTCCCTTTTGTCCCGCAGGCAGAATTTAACCAGGGAGTGGAGAAAGCGACTTACCGGATCGAGCTGCCCGCAGGACAAGGATGCAGATACCGCGAACTGAACACGCAGGGAAAAGAAATCGAAGTGAAGGAGTCCACCGGAGCCGACGGGAAGCAAGTGATCGAAGCCACCGCTTCCAAGCTCTCTCCCATCATCAAAGAACCTTTCGGTCCGGATTTCGCCGAGCTATTTCCACGTGTCTACTTTGCTCCCTCCGCTTTCAAGTACGACAAGTCGGAAGGCGATATGAGCAGCTGGCAAAAGTACGGAGAATGGCAATACCAACTGCTCAACGGACGCGACCTGCTCACCGAACCTTTCCGCGCCAAGCTGCACGAACTGACAGCCAGCTGCACTACCGACCGGGACAAGGTGAAAGCAATCTACGATTATCTGGCCAAAACCACCCGTTACGTGAGCATCCAACTAGGCATCGGAGGTTTACAGCCCATTGCCGCCGCCGATGTTTGCCGCACGGGATTCGGCGACTGTAAAGGATTGTCCAATTACACCCGCGCCATGCTGAAAGAGTTGGGAATTGCTTCCACTTATACAGTCATCAGCACCACCAACGAGCGCTTGCTACCAGACTTCTCCAGTGCCAACCAGATGAATCACGTCATCCTGCAAGTTCCGCTTCCCCAAGATACGCTCTGGCTGGAATGTACAAATCCATCGCTTCCCTTCGGCTATGTCCACCAAGACATTGCGGGACACGACGCCTTACTCATCGAACCGACCGGCGGCCAGATGTATCGCCTGCCCACCTATCCCGACTCGCTGAACACACAGCACATCGTTGCCAACATCACCCTCTCCCCCACAGCCGAGGCACGGATAGAGGTGAACGAAATCTCCCGGATTTTTCAATATGAGAATGAAGCAGGCATCGTCTATCTGGAGCCCAACAAACAAAAAGACCGCATCCGTTCAAGCATCAACTTATCCCAAGCCGATATTCAGAACCTGCAAATCAGCGAGTGCAAGGAACCCAATCCGTCTATCACCTTCGACTACACTGCCACCAGCAATCAATACGGGCATAAAACGGGCAACCGTCTGTTTATCCCCACCAATGTGTTCCGAAAAGAATTCAGTGTTCCTCCTGTGACGAAGCGCACCTATCCCATTTACATCAACTACGGATACACAGATACCGACAGCATCCGCATCCAACTGCCGGAAGGATATGTAATCGAAGGACTTCCGAAACCGCTTGACGTGAAAAGCAAGTTCGGCAGTTTCCATTCCGGTATTCAGGTGAAAGATAAGGAAATCTACATCACTCACCGATTGTTTATGCGCAAAGGGGTTTACAGTCCGGATGAATATGCGGCATTCATTGATTTCCGCAAGCAAGTGGCAGGACAATATGGAGGAAAAATCATTTTAAAAAAAGAATAAGGAGGGAAACGCTTTACAGAAAATAAAGTATCTTTGCGACTCAACATTTTTTGTGACTTAACCATTCAAAAAAAGGAACATTGAAGAACAAACGATACAATCATATAGAAGAATGGGCAAATACCCTTAGCCACGGAATAGGCATCCTGCTTGGAATCGTGGCCGGATATTTCCTATTGGAAAAGGCTTCCGAGAATATGGAACCGCAGTGGGCAGTTGCTTGTGTATCCGTCTATCTGGCGGGGATGCTTTCCTCTTATGTCAGTTCTACGTGGTATCATGGCAGCCGTCCGGGGAAACTGAAAGAGTTGCTCCGCAAATTCGATCATGGAGCTATCTACCTGCACATCGCGGGCACCTACACTCCTTTCACGCTACTTGTCCTGCGGCATGCCGGAGGATGGGGATGGGGAATCTTCGCTTTCGTCTGGCTGTCGGCTATTGCCGGTTTCATTCTTAGCTTCAAAAAGCTGAAAGAACACAGTAATCTCGAAACGGCTTGTTACGTAGGTATGGGAGCCTGTATACTGGTAGCCATGAAACCTTTGTTAGATCATCTGGCAGAGTTGGGAGCCACTACTGCTTTCTGGTGGCTGATCGGCGGAGGAGTTTCGTATATTGTGGGAGCTGTCTTTTATTCATTGCGCAAACCGTATATGCATGCCACTTTCCACTTGTTTTGTCTGGGAGGCAGTATCGGACACATCATTGCGATCTGGCTGATTCTGTAAGGAATGGTAGGGACAAAAAAAAGGCTATCTATCCCAGACAGCCAATCTTTGTTAACCTTAAATCTAATACTATGAAAAACACAGTACAAAGATACGGACTTTTCGGTCATCTCCAAATTTTCAGGCCAAAGCAGCCTAACTTATAACACGGTTTAATAAAAAGCAGATGTTCGTTAACGTTTAACGCAATAAAGTTAAAAATTAACGAATCGTTTATTAACGATTTAAATGATTGAATTGCCGCTAATGAGTTTTTTCCTTCTGAATTTGAAACGAACAAACAAACAGATTCACAAATTCGTTATATAGAAAAGAGGAACTTAAAACGAAAACGATTTAGAACGCAAATTTATGGATTGGAAAAATCACCTGATAAAACACCTGCAATGGTCGGACTCCATCATCAACCGGGAGGCAAAAGAACACGTAGCCCGTGAAATTGCCGCCACGGCAAAAGACGGAGATGTGATAGGAGCCGGCTCCGGCTCTACAGTCTACCTGACTCTGTTCGAACTCTCACGACGAATTCGTGAAGAGCACTTGCATATCGAAGTGATTCCCGCCTCACAAGAAATCTCGATGACCTGCATACAGCTAGGCATCCCCCAAACTACCCTCTGGAACAAACGCCCCAACTGGACATTCGACGGAGCGGACGAAGTAGATCCGCAACAGAACTTGATTAAGGGACGTGGCGGAGCGATGTTCAAAGAGAAACTACTGATTAGAAGCAGCCGCAAAACGTTCATCATCATCGACCCCAGCAAGCGTGTGAATCAGCTGGGAAGCAAATTTCCCATCCCTGTAGAGGTCTTTCCGGACTCACTGACTTATGTAGAGCATGAGTTGCAGCGGCTGGGTGCCTCGGAGATTGTTCTTCGTCCCGCTCGTGGCAAAGACGGACCTATCTTTACAGAAAACGGCAACTTTATCCTCGACACCCGTTTCAACTACATCGACTCTTCGCTCGAAGAACAACTGAAGGCAATCACCGGTGTTATAGAGAGCGGACTTTTCATAGGTTATGACATCAAAGTGATCGTGGCGGAATAAAATAACACAAGCTGAAAATCCCATTTTGCAGAGACGTAAATTTGATTTGTTCTAATGCAAATTAAAAAGTATGGCTTTACCTTTATTTTAGTTAGTAGAACTAGGTTATCTGACACCCGGGTCTCATACATACCGACACCCGGGTGTCAACTTGCAGTCTTTTGCATTCTTCTTTACTATCACTCATAATTTCAATCACTATTAGATTGTAACATTTAACTCATACCTCCAAAACACGAATATTAAAAACGCCTAGATAAAGAAAAACACCGGGAAATTTATTAAAAATTTGGGTAGAATATTAATCCCTTCTCAAAAATCAATGAGAAGCAAAGACTACTAAATTGATAAGAATTGATAAAGGAAGTTTCAATAAAAGAAACCGGAAGAATAGGTTAATTTTTAAAATCCGAAACAAAAACATTGAAAAACAACAAGATAGGAGAAAAAAAGCAGAAGGAAAGGAGGAAAGAAAAATCAATAAGTCTTAGCAGAACTTGGTACATTCGTGATTGTAAACTTACCGTCAATATCAGTGATAGTACCAAGGGTAGTGCCATTCACCAATATTGAAGCACCTACGACAGGTTGCCCATCTTCTTCAGAGGTAACCAAACCGGTAACTCTGGATGTTTGCGCTGTCACTAGACCTATACCTATAAAAAGGAAGGTCATTAAGAACATCAATTTTCTTTTCATAAATTCTCTCTTAAATTTAACCTATAAACAGATTTTTTGTCTCTAACAGGTTGCAAAGATAACACTAATTATGACAAACCGAAAAAAGTGTTACGTATTTAACTAAAAAGTATCGTTTTGAAAGCAAGAAGTATTCAAAAACTGATAGGTTAAAATAACACCTTTCCAATTTAGCATATTTTAAAAGATAATTTCTATCATAAAGATAGCACCAAAATCAGGCTTTTCAAGGAAAAGTGAACATTATTGCCTCCAAAACGGTATCTTTTTATCATTTTGCACCTTCAAAAGGGTTAAAGAACTATTAACAATGATAAAGGCAGAAACTTCTACATACCAAGTTCTGCTAAAACTTTGCGCGTTTCTTATGTAGGAATGATTTCGCAGGACGTTTCCATCAAACCGGGAGTGATAAAAGTTGTTTTGAAAAGCGACGCGAAAGCACTGGATGAGGTTGTGGTGACAGCCATGGGTATCTCACGCGAGAAAAAAGCACTGGGTTACGCCGTTCAGGACGTAAAATCGGATCAACTGACGCAAGCTGCCAACTCTAATCTGGCGGGAGCGTTGCAAGGTAAGGTGTCCGGTTTGGACGTGAAGCCTTCAAGTGGTATGCCGGGAGCTTCTTCACAGATCACTATCCGTGGTGCACGTTCTTTCTCGGGTGACAACACTCCGCTTTACGTTATTGACGGAATGCCGGTGACCAGTACGCCGGATGTTAGCACAGACATTCAGAACAATGGTAGTGTGAGCGGAGCGGACTTCGCCAACCGTGCGGTAGATATCGACCCTAATGATATTGAAAGTATCAACATTTTGAAAGGACAGGCTGCTTCTGCACTTTATGGTATCCGTGCTTCCAATGGTGTGATTATCATCACAACCAAGAGTGGTAAAGGACTGGAAAAAGGCAAACCGCAGGTTAGCTTCTCTTCTAATGTCAGCTTCGATGTAGTCGGTCGTCTGCCGGAGTTCCAGAAAACATACGCACAAGGTTCGGGTGGGGTATTCAGTGCCACTTCGGGAACTTCTTGGGGACCTAAGATTTCGGAACTTCCCAACGATGCAACGTATGGAGGTAACACGGATAACGAATACACGCAGAAGTTCGGTAAGCAACAGGGAAAATATTATGTTCCCCAGCGTGCAGCAGCCGGTCTTGACCCGTGGGCTACTCCACAGGCATATGACAATGCAAAAGACTTCTTCGACACAGGAATCACCTGGAGCAATTCATTGAATGTAGCGCAGATGCTCGACAAAAGCTCCTACTCTATCTCATTGGGAAATACACATCAGGACGGTATTATCTCAAGCACTGGTATGGACAGATATAATGTAAAGGTTAGTGCTGACACGAAACTGACTAACAACTGGAGTTCCGGATTTACAGCTAACTATATCACTACTTCTATCGACAAGGCAGTGACTTCCGGTAACGGTCTGTTGAGAACGGTTTACGCAGCTCCTCCCAGCTATGATCTGGCCGGTATTCCAAGTCACGTAGACGGTAACCCGTACACACAGAATTCTTTCCGTGGTAGCTTTGACAACGCTTACTGGGCGATGGAAAACAACAAATTTACGGAAGATACCAACCGCTTCTTCGGAAATGTGTATGCAAGCTATCAGACTGATTTCGGCACAACGAACCACAAGTTGAACGCGAAATACATGGTTGGTGTGGATGCTTACACCACTCACTATGTAGACAGCTACGGATATGGTAGCAACACCGGTGGCGGTCGCGGACAGATCGAGAACTACGGCTGGACAAATGCTACATACAACTCATTGCTGACCATCAACTACGACTGGCATATCAATGAAGACTGGGGACTGAACGCGGTAGTGGGTAACGAAATTATCCAAAGCAACAGAAAGAAGTATTATGAATATGGTACGAACTACAACTTCCCGGGATGGAACCACATCAACAACGCCACTACTCAACAGACAGAGGAAGAGACATGGAAAAACCGTACGGTGGGATTCTTCGGTAACGTATCGGCTTCTTACAGAAATATGCTTTATCTGACCCTCACCGGACGTCAGGACTATGTATCCAATATGCCACGTAACAACCGCTCTTTCTTCTATCCTTCTATTTCGGCTGGTTTTATCCTGACGGAATTAGATGCATTGAAAAACAATATAGTTAATCACGCCAAATTGAGAGTATCGTATGCGGAAGTAGGACAAGCAGGTGATTTCCTTGAAAACTACTACTCTACTCCTACGTATGGAGGTGGATTCTATACGTTAACTCCAATCATGTACCCGATGAAAGGTACTACCGCCTATACTCCGTACTACACGATTTTCGACCCGAAACTGAAACCGCAGAATACACGTTCGTATGAAGTGGGCGCTGACGTGAACTTCCTCGATAACTTAATCACATTCAGTTATACGTACTCACGCCAGAACGTTAAAGACCAGATTTTTGAAGTGCCTTTGGCTTCTTCTACCGGTGCTAGCAAACTGCTCACCAACGGTGGTAAGATTCATACCAACACGCATGAATTCACTCTTGGCTTCAATCCAATCCGGACGAAGAATATCAACTGGGATTTTGCATTCAACTGGACGAAGATCGACAACTACGTAGATGAACTGGCACCGGGTGTGGAGAATATCTCTCTGGGAGGATACGTTACTCCGCAGGTACGCGCTTCAGCAGGTGAGAAATTCCCTGTCATCTACGGTGTAGGCTTCAAGAGAGATGCGAATGGTAATCGTCTGGTAGACGAAAACGGTTTACCTATCGCTGGTGAAGCACAGGTTATCGGTAAGGTTTCTCCGGACTTCCTGATGGGCTTCAACACCACATTACGCTTATGGAAGTGTACAATCAGCGCAGTGCTCGATTGGAAACAGGGTGGTCAGATGTATAGTAGGACAACCGGACTGGCAGACTACTATGGTGTCAGCAAGAGAACGGAAAACCGTGAAGGTACCATCATCTTCGACGGATACAAAACTGACGGAACTAAAAACGATATCGCCATCACAGGTGCAAACGCACAACAGGTATATTACAGCCGTTTGAACGACATCGACGAATCTTCTGTATATGACAACTCTTTCATCAAACTGCGTGAAGTGGCTGTCAACTACAAAATTCTTCAAAAACGTTCGATTGAACTTTCTGTAAACGCATTTGCCAGAAACATTCTGATCTGGGCACAATTGCCTGACCTCGATCCGGAAGCCAGTCAGGGTAACAACAACATGGCAGGAGCATTTGAAGATTATTCAATGCCGCAAACAGCTAGTTTCGGCTTTGGTTTCAACATTAAATTTTAATCTGCAAGACAATGAAAAAATATAAATCAATAGGAAAATTGCTGGCAGTTTCTTTCTTGACTGCTACCATTGCTTCTGCTTGTACGGAAGACGCAATGGATAAAA
Organism: Bacteroides sp. MSK.18.37; assembly: GCF_019129155.2. Lineage (NCBI taxonomy): Bacteria > Pseudomonadati > Bacteroidota > Bacteroidia > Bacteroidales > Bacteroidaceae > Bacteroides > Bacteroides sp. MSK.18.37. The sequence continues at coordinate 1,432,751 of NZ_JAHOIB020000001.1, forward strand.
TCAATGAAAACCCTAACAATCCGTTGGATGCGCCCGCTAAGTTCTTAATTACGGACTTAGGCGTAAGTACTGCATTCAGCACTGTAGGAGGGGATTTCTCGCTCTATTCTTCTGTTTACATAGAACATGAAACGGGTATATCCAACCAGCTTTACCGCGCGGAAGTACGCAGCGGAGAGCCCACAACGGCTACTACCTACAACAATGCATGGATCAACGTGTACTCAAATATCAAAAATGCTAAAATCGTTATCAAGAAATGCGAAGAAGATCCTTCGGAAAAAGGAAACGTAGTGACGGAAGCGATTGCTAAAATCCTGCTCGCCTACAATGGAGCTGTGGCAGCCGATGTGTTTGGAAACACACCGTATAGCCAGACAGGTATCCTCAATCCGGACGGTACACCGATGTATATGCAACCTAAAATGGATACACAGGAAAGTATCTATCAGGAAGTAATGCAGAACCTGGATGATGCCATCACTCTACTGAATAACGGTACTGCCAAAGATACGGGCTTATCCGGTGCAGTCGGTTCTAAAGACTTGATCTATGGTTCAAACACCAGTACACAGGCAAGTATGTGGCTTAAAACGGCCTATGCGTTAAAAGCACGTTATACAATGCGTCTGCTCAATAAAAGTGCCAACAAGACTACAGATCTTCAGAATATTCTTACTTATGTGAGCAAATCATTTGCCAACGCAAGTGAAGAATGTAAGTTGGCCGTTTACGATGCTGATTCGCAATTGAATCCGCTTTGGTCCTTCAGCTACAGCCGCAACAGTTTAGCAGCTAGTGCAAGTCTGATTGAAAAGTTCGTTGAGCGCAATGACCCCAGAGCACCGCAAGCGTTCCTGGAACCTGATCCTACCGGATATATCACTTATGGATACGGAGCTACGCAAGCTACGGACATCGCAGGCATCAAAGCGGCTCCTAACGGAACTCCGCAAGAGTTGCAGAATAATTATGGTATGTCGATGATATCATGGGCTATGTCGGCTCCTACTCTTTTAATCAGCTATCACGAAGTGAAATTCCTTGAAGCAGAAGCATTGTGCCGTTTGGGAGGCAGACTGGGCGAAGCTAAGACTGCTTTGAAAGATGCAGTCACTGCCGGATTCGAGAATCTGGAAAACTCAATTATAGATGCCGCTGACACTTGGGTATATGATGGTGACAGCGATTTGGGGGCAGATGTAGCAGAAACCTATTTCACGGATGAAGTAGAACCGTTATTCGATGCCAACCCTCTGCAAGAGACAATGATACAGAAGTATCTCGCCTTCTTCGGTGCATCCGGCGAATCACTGGAAGCCTATAATGACTACCGTCGTTTGAAAGGTGCAGGAGAAAACTTCATTGTACTGAAGAACCCGCAGAACAGCAGTAAATTCCCATTGCGCTTCGGTTATGGAGCAGATGATGTATTGGCAAATCCTGAAGTGAAAGCTGCTTTCGGTGATGGACAGTACGTATATAGCGAAGCCGTATGGTGGGCTGGCGGAAACAAATAATGAACTTAAAATCTCTCAAAGGAGAGACTTTACATAGAGTCGTTTCTGTACTCTAACAAATTAACAGAGACGAACAAAAATAGGCCAACCGTGAGGTTCGCCTATTTTATTTTATCCAAATGCATTAGATGAAGTTAGGGCAATACCATTTTTCTACCCAATCATACTTCTTTTCCATGCTTTTACGTTTTTAACGCTTAAGCACTTTTTGGATAAATTAAAAAAAAAACTCGTAAGAATCAATCTTACCACTGCAAATCGGGTAAATATTTACTCAACGTAGTGCGGAGAATACCCAAGGTGATAGGTTTCACCAATACTTCAGTTGCTCCTGCATTCATTGCATTTTCTTTATCCGAGCTGAAAGCATAAGCCGTCTGCATGATAATAGGAATTTCTGTGTTAGATTCACGAATTATCTTCGTTGCTTCCAATCCGTTCATCACCGGCATCTTAATATCCATCAGCATTGCTTTGGCTCTTTGCTGGTGTTGCTGAAACAACTCCACCATTTCCTGGCCATTTTTAGCCCACTCGATATCACACTTTTTGCCTATGATAGCCTTGATTAATTTAAAGTTGCTGTCATCGTCTTCAGCTACCAAAATTAAAGGTCTGAATTCATTCATTTGTTCGCTTTCCATATCGCTTATATATTGTTTTTTTTATCTGTTTTTTTAGAGCTATCTTCCTTTTCAGCCCGCAAGGTATAAAAAATATTCATATATTTCGCTATCTTTGCGCCTCAATTTAAAAGAATAGTATGATTTCTGTTGACGGACTAGCCGTAGAGTTTGGCGGCACTGCTTTATTTAGTGATATTTCTTTCGTAATTAATGAAAAAGACCGCATCGCTCTGATGGGCAAAAACGGGGCTGGAAAAAGTACGCTGCTGAAGATTTTGGCAGGCGCACGGCAACCGACACGTGGAAAAGTTTCCGCACCCAAAGATTGCGTAGTAGCATACCTGCCTCAACATCTGATGACGGAAAACGGAAGAACAGTGTTTGACGAAACGGCACAGGCTTTTTCACATCTTCATGAGATGGAAGCGCAGATCGAAAAGTTGAACAAGGAGCTTGAAACACGGACGGACTACGAGAGCGACAGTTACATGGCGCTGATCGAGGAAGTGTCCAGCTTGAGCGAGAAGTTTTATTCAATCGATGCTACTAATTATGAAGAGGATGTGGAAAAGGCATTGCTTGGATTAGGATTCACCCGAGGAGATTTCCAACGCCAGACGAGTGATTTCAGCGGTGGATGGCGAATGCGTATCGAACTCGCCAAATTGCTGTTGCAGAAACCGGATGTGCTCTTGCTCGATGAGCCGACGAATCATCTGGATATCGAATCTATTCAATGGCTGGAGGATTTTCTTATTAATAATGGGAAAGCGGTCATTGTAATTAGTCACGACCGTAAATTCGTGGATAATATTACAACACGCACCATCGAAGTAACGATGGGACGTATCTATGATTACAAGGTAAATTACTCGCAATATTTGCAGCTGCGCAAGGACCGCCGCGAACAGCAACAGAAGGCTTATGACGAGCAGCAGAAGTTTATTGCTGAAACGAAGGAGTTTATCGAACGGTTCAAGGGGACTTATTCAAAGACGTTGCAGGTGCAGAGCCGTGTCAAAATGCTGGAGAAGCTGGAATTACTCGAAGTGGACGAGGAGGATACTTCTGCATTGCGACTGAAATTCCCGCCTTCACCCCGTTCGGGCAGTTACCCGGTCATCATGGAGGGTGTTGGAAAGACATACGGAGACAAAGTGGTATTCCGCAATGCTAATCTGACGATTGAGCGTGGTGATAAGGTAGCTTTCGTTGGTAAGAACGGTGAGGGTAAGTCTACGCTCGTGAAGTGTATCATGAAGGAGATTGAGCATGACGGTACATTGACTCTCGGACATAATGTGCAAATTGGATATTTCGCTCAAAATCAGGCTTCGCTGATGGATGAAAACCTGACGGTTTTCCAAACGATTGACGATGTAGCCAAAGGGGATATCCGGAACAAGATTCGTGATTTGCTGGGGGCGTTTATGTTTGGCGGTCCCGAGGAATCGATGAAAAAGGTCAAAGTGCTTTCGGGTGGAGAGCGTACCCGTCTGGCTATGATTAAATTATTGCTGGAACCTGTCAACCTCCTGATTTTAGATGAGCCGACGAATCATCTGGACATGAAAACGAAAGATATTCTGAAACAGGCATTGCTGGATTTTGATGGTACGCTGATCGTCGTTTCACACGACCGTGACTTCCTTGACGGGCTGGTTACCAAGGTGTATGAGTTCGGTAATCAAAAGGTGACGGAACATCTTTGCGGTATCTATGAGTTCCTCGAAAAGAAGAAAATGGATTCGTTGCAAGAACTGGAAAAGAAATAATAAATAATAAAAAGAGGGTATCGGCTACAGGCGAAATAAAAGTATTTGTATATTTGCACTTTGAAGCTCTGAAAAGCGGATAACCTCTAAAAGAAAGGATGAAAGGGAAGAAACGAATTATAGTAACTCTGCTGTTTTTTATCAACATTATTATGTTGGTGGCAGCGGTTATTCCCCATCATCATCACCCCAACGGAATGATTTGCATGAAGCAGGACTTGCCTGTAGAACAGCAATGTCCCACGCATCATCATCACCCGGGAAACGACTCATGTTGCAGCAGTGAATGTATGACTCGTTTCTACTCTCCCACTCCATCCATACATACGGATAGCGGACCGGATTACGTATTCATCGCTACCTTATTCACGGATGTAATCATCGAGCATTTATTACGACCGCAAGAGAAACGGATTAAAAACTATTACGTTTACCGAGACTCTCTGCATGGTACGGATACTCATCGTACCACTTCTCTTCGTGCCCCTCCCTACTCTGTTTTTGCGTAAAAGCGTAAATGCAAATTAGTTGCATCTGCGCTACCTTATCTTTGTAGCGTAAAAAGAAAACAGTAAAATTTAGTAGGAAAATATCATTATGAAAAAACTTATTTTCGTGGGAATCCTGGGCTTATTCGTGCTGGGATCCTGTAATAATAGTACCGTCACACACACACACGATGAACACGATCATGCCGCGGAAGGACATAATCACGAGGCAGAAGGACCCGATCATTCCCATGAAGGCGAATATAGCGGAGAACACAATCATGAAGCAGCCGATGAATACAACGAAGCTGCCGAAGCCCACAGTGATGAAATCATTCTTCCGAAAGCGAAAGCTGAAGCAGCCGGTGTAAAGGTGAGCGTTATTGAACCTGCACCTTTCCAGCAAGTGATTAAAACCAGCGGACAGGTGCTGGCTGCTCAAGGGGATGAATCGGTTGCCGTAGCTACAGTAGCCGGCGTGGTATCTTTCCGTGGAAAAGTAACGGAAGGTATGAGCGTCGGTAGCGGCACTCCGCTAGTCACTATTTCTTCAAAGAATATCGCCGATGGTGATCCGGTGCAACGTGCCCGCATTGCCTACGAGGTATCCAAGAAGGAATACGAACGTATGAAGGAGCTTGTTAAAAACAAAATCGTATCCGACAAGGATTTTGCACAAGCGGAGCAAAGTTACGAAAACGCCCGTCTTAGTTACGAAGCTCTTTCCAAGAATCATTCGGCTATCGGCCAAAGCATTACGGCTCCTATTGCCGGATATGTGAAAAGTATTCTCGTGAAAGAAGGTGACTATGTGACAATCGGACAACCGCTGGTAAGCGTGACGCAGAACCGTCGTCTTTTCCTCCGTGCCGAAGTGTCGGAAAAGTATTACCCGTATCTCCGCACCATCAGTTCCGCCAATTTCCAGACTCCTTATAATAATCAGGTGTACGAGTTGAAAGCATTGAACGGTAAACTTCTCTCTTTCGGAAAAGCTGCCGGAGACAATTCTTTTTATGTGCCTGTCACTTTTGAGTTCGACAACAAAGGGGAAGTGATTCCCGGCTCATTTGTGGAGGTATTCCTGCTTTCTTCAGTAATGGAAAACGTGATTTCTCTTCCGCGCACCGCGCTGACAGAGGAACAAGGCATATTCTTCATATATCTGCAACTGGACGAAGAGGGTTATAAAAAACAGGAAGTAACGATAGGAGCCGACAACGGCAAAAGCGTTCAAATCCTAACTGGTGTAAAGGCTGGCGACCGTGTAGTGACCGAGGGTGCTTATCAGGTTCGACTGGCAAGCGCAAGCAATGCAATCCCGGCACACAGCCACGAACACTAAAGAGACTAGGCGTCGCAGCCGTTTTTTTGTGCGGCGCATCCATCAAGTTTTTTATAACTCTCAATTAATGAAATATCATGCTTAATAAAATTATACATTACTCCCTACACAACCGGCTGGTGGTAGTTTGTGCGGCCATCCTCCTGCTTATTGCGGGAACGTATACCGCCATGCATACGGAAGTAGACGTATTCCCCGACCTAAATGCACCTACGGTAGTAATCATGACCGAGGCGAACGGTATGGCTGCGGAAGAAGTTGAACAGCTCGTTACTTTTCCTGTTGAAACTGCCGTAAACGGAGCTACGGGTGTGCGCCGTGTCCGCTCTTCCTCTACTAACGGATTTTCCGTTGTTTGGGTAGAATTTGATTGGGGAACGGATATTTATCTCGCTCGTCAGATTGTTAGTGAGAAATTAGCGGTGGTCAGCGAATCGCTGCCGGTCAATGTCGGCAAACCGACTCTTGGACCACAGTCTTCTATCTTAGGCGAAATGCTCATCGTCGGTCTGACTGCCGACTCCACTTCCATGCTCGATCTTCGCACGATTGCGGACTGGACCATCCGTCCACGCCTGCTGTCTACCGGAGGAGTGGCACAAGTGGCTGTGCTCGGAGGAGATATCAAAGAATATCAGATTCAGCTAGATCCCGAACGGATGCGTCATTACGGCATCTCGATGGGAGAAGTGATGGCTGTAACACAGGATATGAACCTAAATGCCAATGGAGGTGTGCTCTATGAATTCGGAAATGAATATATTGTACGTGGTGTACTCTCCACTTCGAAAACAGAGCAACTTGGCAAAGCGGTAGTAAAGACAGTGAATAACTTCCCTGTCACGCTGGAAGATATTGCAAACGTAACCATCGGCCCGAAGGCTCCGAAACTGGGTACTGCTTCAGAACGCGGCAAATCTGCCGTCCTGATGACTGTTACCAAGCAACCGGCTACCAGCACACTGGAACTGACGGACAAACTGGAAGCATCTCTGAAAGACCTCCAGAAAAATCTGCCGCCGGACGTAAAAGTTTCAACGGACATATTCCGTCAAAGCCGCTTTATCGAAAGCTCCATCGGCAATGTGAAAAAATCACTCTTTGAAGGAGGTATTTTCGTTGTCATCGTGCTTTTCCTGTTCCTGGCAAATGTACGTACTACGCTGATCTCATTGGTGACACTGCCTCTTTCCCTGCTCGTTTCGATCCTGACTTTACACTACATGGAGCTGACAATCAACACCATGAGTCTTGGAGGTATGGCGATAGCTATCGGTTCATTGGTAGACGACGCCATTGTCGATGTGGAAAACGTATATAAACGACTGCGGGAGAACCGCCTGAAAGCGGAAGCAGAAAGACTAAGTACGCTCGAAGTGGTATTCAATGCGTCGAAAGAGGTGCGCATGCCTATCCTTAATTCAACGTTGATTATCGTAGTCAGTTTTGTTCCGTTATTTTTCTTGAGCGGCATGGAAGGCAGAATGTTGGTTCCACTAGGTGTTGCTTTTATCGTGGCCCTGTTTGCGTCTACGATAGTTGCCCTGACACTAACTCCGGTACTCTGCTCTTATCTATTAGGAAGCAATAAGACGAACAAGGAACTGAAAGAAGCTCCTGTTGCCCGCTGGATGAAAGGGATTTATGAAAAAGCACTGACTTGGGTACTGGCACATAAACGTGTGACTCTCGGAAGTACAATCGGACTTTTTGTAGTTGCCCTCGGAGTGTTTTTCACACTTGGACGCAGCTTCCTTCCTTCGTTCAATGAAGGATCGTTTACTATCAATATCAGTTCTCTGCCAGGTATTTCGCTGGAAGAAAGCAACAAAATGGGACATCGTGCCGAAGAGTTATTGATGACAATTCCCGAAATACAAACGGTAGCCCGGAAAACGGGACGTGCCGAATTGGATGAACATGCGTTAGGAGTCAATGTTTCTGAAATAGAAGCTCCGTTCGAATTGAAAGACCGCTCGCGCAGTGAACTGGTAGCTGATGTACGTGAAAAATTAGGTACGATCACCGGAGCAAACATAGAAATCGGACAACCGATCAGCCACCGTATCGACGCAATGCTATCGGGTACGAAAGCGAATATTGCTATCAAATTATTCGGTGATGACCTGAATAAAATGTTTTCACTCGGTAATCAAATCAAAGGAGCGATCAGTGACATTCCCGGTGTTGCCGACCTGAACGTGGAACAACAGATTGAACGTCCGCAGCTGAAAATACAGCCTAAACGGGAAATGCTGGCTAAGTTCGGTATTACCCTGCCGGAATTTTCGGAATATGTGAATGTAGCTTTGGCTGGAAAAGTGATCTCACAAGTGTATGAACAGGGCAAGAGTTTTGACCTGATCGTAAAAGTGAAGGATGATGCCCGGGATGAAATAGAGAAAATCCGTAACCTGATGGTAGACACGAACGACGGCCGCAAAGTTCCTTTGAGCTATGTAGCGGAAGTGGTATCGGCCATGGGTCCGAATACGATCAACCGCGAGAATGTGAAACGTAAAATTGTCATTTCCGCCAATGTGGCCGATCGTGACTTGCGCAGTGTTGTGAATGATATTCAGAAACGTATCGACACATCGGTACAATTACCCGAAGGTTATCATATCGAGTATGGTGGACAGTTTGAAAGCGAGCAGGCTGCCAGCCGGACATTAGCGTTGACTTCATTTATCAGTATCGTGGTTATCTTCCTGTTGCTGTACAATGAGTTCCGCAGTGTGAAAGAATCCGGGGTTATCTTGCTGAATCTTCCGCTGGCACTGATCGGTGGTGTATTTGCTTTGGTGATTACAACAGGAGAAGTCAGTATTCCGGCTATCATCGGTTTCATTTCCTTGTTCGGTATTGCAACGCGTAACGGTATGTTGCTCATCAGTCACTACAATCATTTGCAAAAGGAAGAAGGTTTGAATGTATATGATAGTGTGATTCAAGGTTCTCTCGACCGCCTGAATCCGATTTTAATGACGGCATTGTCTTCTGCACTGGCACTGATTCCATTGGCACTTGCCGGTGATTTGCCCGGTAACGAAATCCAGAGTCCGATGGCAAAAGTGATTCTAGGAGGATTATTAACGTCTACTTTTTTGAACGGTTTTATCGTTCCGATTGTTTATCTGATGATGCATCGGAAAAAGACCCAAAAAAGCCTGTAGAGAGGGATATTTTTCCTCGGTGAGAAAACCATCGTTCCCCGGTGAGGAAACAAGTGTTCCTCGGTGAGGAACGGGTCGTTCCTCGGTGTCAAACAAATAGATGCCTTATCATAAAGTATCTATCAACAATAGCTTGTAATAAATAAAGAAATTAGAAATGAAACAAATCATGACCATAAGCGCTGCACTTCTTTTCTTAACCATAGGTGAAGTGCAAGCCCAAAACGGAATTGAACAGGTATTGAAGAATATCGAAACGAACAATAAGGAGTTGCAGGCAAACAAGCAACTGATTACCTCGCAGAAGCTGGAAGCCAAAACGGATAATAACTTGCCTGATCCTACTCTCTCTTACGCGCATCTATGGGGAGCAAAAGATAAAAGCGAAACAATCGGTGAGCTGGTTGTTTCACAAAGTTTTGATTTCCCTAGTTTATACGCCACACGTAACAAGTTAAACCGTCTGAAAGCCGGAACTCTTGACAGTCAGTCGGATGTTTTTCGTCAGGAGAAACTGTTACAGGCAAAAGAACTTTGCCTGGACATTATCATGCTTCGTCAGCAAAAGCATATTTTGGAGGAACGTCTCCGCAATGCGGAAGAACTTGCTAAAATGTACGCCAAACGTCTCCAAACAGGGGATGCAAATGCTCTCGAAACCAATAAAATCAACTTGGAACTGTTGAATGTCAAAACGGAAGCGTCTCTGAACGAAACGGCACTTCGCAATAAGCAGCAGGAACTGAATACGCTGAATGGTAATATTCCGGTGGTTTTCGAAGAAAATCAATATCCGGCTATACCGTTCCCAAGCGATTACCAAATGTTGAAATCAGAAGTCATGGCTACAGACCGTACCTTAATGGCACTAGGCAACGAGAGCCTCGTTGCCCATAAACAGATTGCTGTCAATAAATCCCAGTGGCTGCCGAAGCTGGAACTCGGCTACCGTCGGAATACAGAGACTGGTGTGCCTTTCAACGGTGTAGTGGTGGGCTTTTCCTTCCCGCTTTTCGAAAATCGGAATAAGGTGAAAATTGCTAAAGCGCAGGCACTCAACATCGACTTGCAAAAGGATAATGCTACACTGCAAGTGGAATCTGAATTGGCACAACTTTACCGGGAAGCGAAAACGCTGCATGCTTCAATGGAAGAATATAGCAAGACTTTCCAGTCTCAACAAGATTTGGCATTGCTGAAACAAGCTTTGACAGGTGGACAAATTAGTATGATCGAGTACTTCGTTGAAGTATCGGTGATCTATCAAAGTCATCAAAATTATCTGCAATTGGAAAATCAGTACCAAAAGGCAATGGCACGGATTTACAAAAGCAAGCTATAAATAGTACATAAAAACCCTTTAGGTATGGGTTACGCTGAACATACTAATTTCTATTTTTAAGTTATATAAGTATGTTTATATAATAAATTAGGCACGGATTACACAGAATTCACGGTCTTTAGTATTGTCATAACTATAAAGCAACAGTGTTAATCCGTGTAATTCGTGCCTAAATATATCTCCTCTCTTTTTCTTCAAATTCCGACTGGATATTTCAAAACAATACATTACATTTGCAACGAACATAAAATCTGAATTATGAGACCTAAACATTTCTATTTATTCATGTTATGCTGCATCCTTACGCTACTAAGTGGCTGTAAAGATGATGACGACAATCCACTGCGTTTTTACAACAGTGAATACGAAGTACCTATGGGTGGCAGACGTTACCTCGGCCTGGAAAGCGGAAATGGTGACTACTCACTTGCAGTGAAAGACACACGCATCGCAAGTGCCGGAACTGAAACTGGCTGGAGTGGAGTACCTGCCGGACGTATGATTTATGTAACCGGTATCCTCACCGGAACGACTTATCTGACAGTAACAGACAACGCCACACAAGAAACCTGCACTTTACCAATCAAGGTGGTCGATAATTACGAAAATATGGAGTTGCTACGCAGCTACTTGTCTAACTTACCCAACGGAGATGCGAATCTTCTACCCGGTATTTCCGACATTTTTCTGATTAACAACCACGCACGGGATGCTTATTTTTTCAAACAAGGAGAACAGACCGCCTTTTCATCCGGACTTGAATTAATAACCCAAGGAAGTTACAAACTGGAAAAAGAAGAAGGAGACGATAAGAAAATGACACTAACCCTCACTTTTTCGGAAGATATGGCAACACCTGTTTCCGATCATAAATTCATAATATGGGGAAACTCGTACTTATTTCATCGGTTGAATAAAAGCCTAAATCTGAACTGGAACACTCCGCCCATTGGAGAAACGCGGACATCACCTACACCTCCTCCTTCCTACACGCTGGAAGAAATAGCTGAAGGCACAGAAATCGGAAAAGGCAGACAGCTTAGCTTTAGTCTTTCCCAACAGGAAATACCTGCGGGAATACTGCCTTAATCAGTAACGTATTCTGATAAGATGCGTATATTTTCCGGTAAGTATCCACTACGGATGCGCCATTCTTGCGGATAAAGATTATTGGCACGATTGCCGATGTTCTTCACAAATCCGAGAGGAATATGCCGATAAGTAAGCAAAACATATCCACGAGGGGCTGTTACCGGTAAGGTAATGGCCTCTTTTCGTAAATATGTGATGGCCTGTTCATAACTTATTTCTTCCGTAGCGAATGCTTCCCGGCATAAAAGTGAGGTACACATTGCCAACGCATGGTTAGGGATCAAATCCTTTCCTTTCACTTCGCCTATTTCAATCCCTGCCGACACGATTTTCAGGCTTTGTTTCATCGTCGCCAATTCATTAGTATAGTACTGTGAGAAAGCTCGGATATTTGTTCCTTCCGCCAATAAAATATACTTGTCCGAATTTTCATCATTCAACCAACTTTTAGCCATATTCAGATATTCTTTCGATACAGGAGAAGATGCTGCTGTTCCTTTCTTATCCTTCTTCTTGAAAACTTTCTCTTTCGCGAAAGAAGATACCGGAATCTCTTCTTCCGTTTCCGACTTACGAAAAGCCACCAGAAAAAAGCCTTCACCTTTCGTCTTATGAGGGAAAAAATGATAAACGGGAATAGAAGATTTAGAATGATCCCCTTTATCTGACAAAAGATCTCCTGTTATATTCCAATTCTCCTGCACCTGCACAGTTAATGGTTCGCCCCCATACTCTTGTTGAACCCAACGTGCATTCTCTTCATCCTCTTTTGTATTAAATGTACACGTACTATATATAAGAATACCTCCGGGCTTCAACGCATCCCAGATATCTGCAATAATCCGTCGCTGGCGCTGCCAACAGATTTCCACATTCTCGGGGCTCCACTCTTCCACAGCTACCGGGTCTTTACGGAACATACCTTCACCGGAACAGGGAACATCTGTAAGAATCACATCAAAGAAAGAGAGTAAAGCCGAAAAATCTGCCGGATCATTATTGGTCACTACCACATCCGGATGTCCCCACTTCGTCAGGTTTTCAGCAAGAATCTGCGAACGATTCCGGATTACCTCATTGGCTACCAACAGGCTCCCTTCGGGAAGTACACTACGGGCATGAGTCGATTTTCCACCGGGAGCCGCACAAAGATCCAACATCTTCACCGGTCCCGTGATATATTGCCGGAGTACCTGCTCCACAAACATGGAAGAAGCTTCCTGAACATAATAACAGCCTGCATGGAATAAGGGATCGAACGTGAAAGTGAGACGCTCCTCCAAATAGAATCCTTCGGAAGACCAAGGTACTTTATCCGATAAAGAATGATTGATTTTCAATTGATTCAACCGGATGCTAACCGGTGGTTCCTGTTGGAGGGCAACAGCCAGTTTGTCGTATTCTTCATCGCCCAATAGAGCGCGGGTGTAGTCTATAAAAGAAGCAGGTAATTCCATCTTTCGTTTATTAATTTCCGCAAATATCAAAAATATTTCGTCTCTTTGCAACTTTCTATGATATTAACTACGTCTAACAGATAAAGAAATAAATTAAAAAACTATTGATATGAAAAATTTTCTATTAGCATTGATGGTTGTACTGACCACTTGCACACTGGCTGTTGCCCAGACCACCGTTGTTCGTGATTCCATCGGGAAAGTAAAAGTAACTGTGACCAAAGACAATAAAGCAAATACGAACAATACTGCTGTCACAGTGATTGGTGTAGACACAGCAGATGCTGATTCTGCAGACGTAAATGCAAACTCAAGTAATGTTAGCACCACTCATGGCAAAGCCAGCTTCACATTCGATTCGGATGACAGCGATTTCCCCTTCCACAATGTTAGTGCCGGCGGAGGTATTCTGGTAGCAATCATTGCAATCATTGCTGTATTCGGATTTCCGGTATTCATTCTATTTGTAATCTTCTTCTTCCGTTATAAAAACCGGAAAGCACGTTATCGCCTTGCCGAACAGGCACTTGCTGCCGGCCAACCGCTTCCGGCAGAGTTTATCCGCGAAAACAAAACAGTCGATTCGCGTTCACAAGGCATCAAGAACACCTTTACGGGTATCGGTCTTTTCATCTTCCTCTGGGCAATCACCGGCGAATTCGGAATTGGAGCTATCGGCTTACTCGTTACATTCATGGGTATCGGACAATGGATTATCGGTAGCAAACAACAGACTCAAGACACAAATGCTACCCGGATGCATACGGGTAATAAGGATGAAAAAAAGAACCCGAATAACGTTAGAACCGATAGTTTCGAAATCATCCCTTCCGAATCCGAAGAGAAAGACAAAGGAGTAAACGAAGAAAAGAACGACGAGAATAAATGAGCCAACTCAATGATATATCGTTAGTCGCACAGGTCGTGGTGTTCAAGAACACCAGGGCCTTTGACCAGTTGGTGAAGGAGTATCAGTCGCCCATCCGACGATTCTTCCTGAACCTGACTTGCGGCGACAGCGAATTGAGTGACGACCTTGCGCAAGATACATTTATCAAAGCTTATACGAACATTGCCTCTTTCCGGAACTTGTCAAGTTTCTCTACGTGGCTGTATCGTATTGCTTATAATGTTTTTTATGATTATATTCGCAGCCGGAAAGAGACAGCCGACTTGGATACAAGAGAAATAGACGCCATCAACAGCACCGAACAGGAGAATATCGGGCAAAAAATGGATGTCTACCAGTCGCTCAAAATGCTTAAAGAAGTGGAAAGAACCTGCATCACGTTGTTCTACATGGAGGACATTAGTATCGACAAAATTGCAGGGATTGTAGGAGTACCGTCAGGGACAGTGAAAAGCCATCTGTCACGCGGGAAAGAAAAATTAGCAACGTATTTAAAACAAAACGGTTATGACAGAAATAGACAATGATAAGCTCTTGCGCGATTTCTTCGCAGAAAACAAGCAGGAAATAGCAGATAACGGATTCAGTCGCCGTGTCATGCACCACTTACCCGATCGTAGTAATCGCCTGGCTCGTATCTGGAGCGCTTTCGTGATGACTGTGGCGGCCGCACTTTTTGTATGGTTAGGTGGATTGGAAGCAACTTGGGGAACCATAAGAGAAGTATTTATCGGTATGATTAATCATGGCACTTCAAGCCTTGATCCGAAGTCAATTATTATCGCAGCTGTTGTACTATTATTCATGGCTACACGAAAGGTTGCTTCGATGGCATAATTAACTCCTGGAAAGAAGTTATTTCGTTAAAGAATGATAAATTTGCCCTTGTTAGCAAAGGAGCCCAAACTTAGATATCGTATCTTTGTTCTTCTGTAAACTAAAAGAGTGAGAAGAGTTTTGAAATTACGTATATTTATTTTATTTCTGTTCCTGCCTATATTGAGTGTTCAGGCAGGTATCATCGACAGTCTGATGATACATCCCAGGGACTCAATCGGATTAACCAGCGATTCCCTTGTGCTACGCTATTTACAAGAATCGGGAATCCCTATATCTGATAATAATAAGGTAAAACTGCTAAAAAGCGGACGGGAGAAGTTTATCGATTTGTTTGAAGCCATCCGGGAAGCTAAACACCACGTCCATCTGGAATATTTCAACTTCCGAAATGACTCCATCGCCAATGCTTTATTTGCTCTGCTGGCCGAAAAAGTGAAAGAAGGGGTCGAAGTACGAGCTATGTTCGATGCATTCGGAAACTGGTCGAACAACAAACCACTTAAAAAGAAACATCTCAAGAAAATACGTGAACAAGGAATCGAGATTGTCAAGTTCGATCCATTCACTTTTCCTTATATCAATCACGCCGCCCATCGCGATCACCGGAAAATAGCTGTCATCGATGGAAAAGTGGCTTATACCGGTGGTATGAATATCGCCGATTACTACATTAACGGACTACCCAAAATCGGAACCTGGCGTGATATGCACACACGCATTGAAGGGGATGCCGTCAATGATCTGCAGGAGATATTCCTAACGATCTGGAATAAGGAAACCAAGCAGAATGTAGGTGGAGCCGCTTATTTCCCCCAACATGAGGAACAAACGGACAGTACGAATATTGTGGTAGCAATCGTAGACCGTACCCCGAAAAAGAATAGCCGTATGTTAAGCCACGCTTATGCCATGAGCATCTATTCGGCCCAAAAGAATGTTCATATCGTCAATCCTTATTTTGTACCGACTTCTTCTATCAAAAAGGCGTTGAATCGGACAATCGACCGAGGCGTAAATGTTACAATCATGGTTTCTTCTGCCTCCGATATCCCGTTTACTCCGGATGCCGCACTTTATAAGTTGCACAAACTGATGAAAAGAGGAGCTACTGTCTATATGTATAACGGTGGATTTCATCACTCTAAAATAATGATGGTGGATGATTTGTTCTGTACAGTTGGCACTGCCAACCTGAACAGCCGCAGCTTGCGCTATGATTACGAAACAAATGCCTTTATCTTTGATACCAAAATAACGGGTGAATTAAATACAATGTTCCGGAACGATATCGAGCATTGCACTCAACTAACGCCTGAATTCTGGAAAAAGCGCTCCCCGTGGAAGAAGTTCGTCGGCTGGTTTGCTAATTTATTCACTCCATTTTTGTAATTTTGTGCGGAGAATCATTTTCACCACAACTTATTCATTATGAAACAATACCTGGATTTACTCAATCGTGTACTAACCGAAGGTACAGAAAAAAGTGACCGTACCGGAACCGGAACCATCAGCGTTTTCGGTCACCAAATGCGTTTTAATCTTGATGACGGTTTCCCGTGCCTGACAACCAAGAAACTACATCTGAAATCAATCATATACGAATTGCTTTGGTTTCTGCAAGGTGATACTAATGTGAAATATCTTCAGGAACATGGAGTGCGCATCTGGAACGAATGGGCGGATGAGAACGGCGACTTAGGACATGTTTATGGTTATCAATGGCGTTCATGGCCTGACTATAACGGTGGATTTATCGACCAGATCAGTGAAGTGGTGGAAACAATCAAACATAATCCGGATTCACGCCGTATCATTGTAAGCGCCTGGAACGTAGCAGATTTGAATAATATGAATTTGCCTCCCTGCCATGCTTTCTTTCAGTTTTATGTAGCAGACGGACGGTTGAGCCTGCAACTGTATCAACGCAGTGCAGATATTTTTCTGGGTGTTCCTTTTAATATTGCATCATACGCATTATTGCTGCAAATGATGGCACAAGTGACGGGACTGAAAGCCGGAGATTTTGTTCATACCTTCGGTGATGCGCATATCTACCTGAACCACTTGGAACAAGTGAAGCTCCAATTATCACGTGAACCTCGTCCATTGCCACAAATGAAGATCAATCCGGATGTGAAAAGTATCTTCGACTTCAAATTTGAGGACTTTGAATTAGTGAACTATGACCCGCATCCGCATATTGCGGGAGCAGTAGCCGTGTAACTTTATGAGTAAAATATCTATCATTGCTGCCGTAGACCGCCGTATGGCTATCGGCTTCGAGAACAAACTTCTTTTCTGGTTACCCAATGATTTGAAACGTTTCAAAGCATTAACTACCGGAAACACCATACTGATGGGACGCAAAACTTTCGAGTCACTACCGAAAGGCGCATTACCCAATCGCAGAAACATCGTTTTATCTTCCAACCCGGCTACAGAATGTCCCGGTGCGGAAGTTTTCCCTTCACTCGAAGCAGCTTTGCAAAGTTGTAAAGAGGAGGAACACATTTATATTATAGGAGGAGCAAGTATTTATCAGCAGGCTCTTTCTTTCGCTGACGAACTTTGCCTGACAGAAATAGATGATATGACTCCCGAAGCCGACGCCTATTTTCCAGAAGTATCGCCAGAGATGTGGCAAGAAAAAAGCAGAGAAGCTCATCCTGCGGATGAGAAACATCTCTGCTCCTATGCTTTTGTTGATTACGTGAGAAAATAACGATTAATCTTCATCTTCTATGTCGACCATGATTGGCATCTGCCGCTTAATGGCTTCATGGAAGGAGATTAATGTCTCGGTACGCGCCAAACCCAATGGTTGTAACTTATCGTGAATAATACTCAATAAGTGATGGTTATTCTTTGCGTAAATTTTGATAAACATATCGTATTTTCCGGTAGTGAAATGACATTCCACCACTTCGGGGATAGCTTCTAAAGCTTTTGTTACCGAATCAAAGGATTCGGGATCTTTCAGATATATACCAATATAAGCGCAAGTCTCATATCCGATTTTCTCGGGGTCGATGACATATTCCGAACCTTTTAATATACCTAAATTAGTAAGCTTCTGAATACGCTGATGGATTGCAGCGCCGGAAACATTACATGCTCGTGCTACTTCCAAAAAAGGAATACGCGCATTCCCTGCAATCAGTTTCAGAATTTGCTCATCTAAAGCATCTAATTGATGATGTCCCATTTTTGAATCAAATTGTTTTTATCAATGAATCTTTTATGCAAAGTTAGCGATTTTTCGACAACAAATACTATAATCTATTACTTTTATTTGCAGAAAGCGGATAAGTCAACAATAGTTCGTACCTTTGCGAAAAACATAAATATACCATTAATATGAAACATATTTGCTGTATTATTCTGTGTTTCTGTACTTCTATAGGAAGTTATGCACAGAATTTTGCTGATTATTTTCAGAACAAAACATTGCGAGTGGATTATATCTTTACCGGGGATGCTACACAACAGGCTATTTATCTGGATGAGCTATCACAACTTCCTACCTGGGCAGGACGTCAACATCATCTTTCGGAACTTCCATTGGAAGGCAACGGACAAATTATAGTGAAAGACCTTGCCAGCAAACAGTGTATCTACAAAACGTCATTCTCTTCTTTGTTTCAAGAGTGGCTGTCCACAGACGAAGCTAAAGAAACAGCCAAAGGATTTGAGAATACTTTCCTTCTTCCTTATCCTAAACAGCCTGTGGAGGTAGAAGTCACTTTATATTCTCCGCGAAAAAAAAGATTGGCTACCTATAAACATATCGTGCGTCCGGATGATATATTGATTCATAAACGGGGGGTATCACATGTCACTCCGCATCGGTATATGCTTCAAAGTGGTAACGAAAAAGACTGCATAGATGTTGCCATCCTTGCAGAAGGATACACAGAAAAAGAAATGGATATTTTCTACCAGGATGCCCAACGTACCTGCGAAAGTTTGTTTTCGTATGAGCCGTTCCGCTCCATGAAGGGTAAATTTAATATTGTTGCCGTAGCCAGTCCTTCTACGGACAGTGGTGTCAGTGTTCCCCGCAAAAATCAGTGGAAACAAACGGCGGTTCACTCCCATTTCGATACTTTTTACTCGGACCGTTATCTGACTACCAGCCGGGTAAAGTCTATCCATAATGCATTGGCAGGCATCCCCTACGAACATATCATTATCCTGGCTAACACGGATGTATATGGTGGTGGAGGAATATACAATTCGTATACGCTGACCACGGCCCATCACCCGATGTTCAAGCCGGTAGTCGTGCACGAGTTCGGACACAGTTTCGGTGGACTGGCCGACGAATATTTCTATGATGATGATGTGATGACAGATACTTATCCGCTGGATGTCGAACCGTGGGAACAAAATATTTCAACACGGGTGAACTTCGCTTCCAAATGGAAAGATATGCTTCCGTCAGGTACCCCGATCCCGACCCCTATTGCTGAAAAAAAGAAATATCCCGTAGGAGTATATGAAGGAGGTGGCTACTCTGCCAAAGGCATTTATCGTCCGGCTTATGACTGTCGCATGAAAACAAACGAATATCCGGAGTTTTGTCCGGTTTGTCAACGTGCCATCCGTCGAATGATTGAATTTTATGTTCCTTAATGGAATACAATTATATTATTGTCAAACTTAAAACCCAAACCTCATGATTAGACTTCAACCAATTAGTACGTCGGATCTGCAACATTACAAATTCATGGAAGAGCTTCTAATTGATTCGTTTCCACCGGAAGAGTACCGTCAGTTGGAACAACTGCGCGAGTACACTGATCGTACGGGCAACTTTCATAATAACATCATCTTTGATGATGACCTGCCAGTCGGCTTCATTACCTATTGGGATTTTGACAGTTTCTACTATGTAGAACACTTTGCAACCAATCCTGCCCTGCGAAATGGAGGCTATGGAAAACGCACGCTGGAATACTTATGCAATTATTTGAAACGCCCGATCGTATTGGAAGTAGAACGTCCGATAGAGGAAATGGCAAAACGACGTATCAGCTTTTATCAACGTCAAGGCTTTACGCTGTGGGAAAAAGACTATAGCCAACCTCCTTACAAGCCCGGAGATGATTTTCTGCCCATGTATTTAATGGTACACGGAGAATTGGATTGTGAAAAGGATTTTGAAACAATCAAAAAGAGAATACATAAAGAAGTATATGGAGTAAAAGACAACTAATTAAATTAGGTAGCAGCTCGAAATTAGTTTCACAAATGGAAAACCTTACTCCAGCTACGTATATATAAAAAGGGCGTTCAATTTGAATTGAACGCCCTTTTTATATATATTGAATTAACTAATTACTTCTCACCACGTTTCGTAGCCGAATAGTTAATCTTCAAAGCATAAGATTTTCTAAGAGCATTTTTTACATCAGTAACAATACCCATCTTTGTCTTCTGATCTACTTTCAGAGACACAGTCATCTTAGCAGCATCGCCTTCATTCATACTCGCACGTTCCTGAAAAATGAAGTCTTGTACTTCACCCACTTCAGCATAACTGTCATTCAACTGAATACGACTTTCAGTACCCATTTTCGCGCGATATTCTTGTGTAGGTTCCCCTACATAAATGAATGTTACCAGTGATTTCTTCTCCAGTTTTTCGAGTTCAGTACCTTGCGGAAGTGTAAACTGCACCTTTAATGTTACCTCACGCATCGTTGTTACAATCATAAAGAAGAACAACAAGGTAAAGATAAGGTCAGGCAACGAAGAAGTATTCAATGCCGGCATTTCACGTTTACCAGTCTTATTAAATTTTCCCATTACTTACTTCTTTTTTTCTCCGTATTTTTTAGGTTCTGCTTCAGAAATTCGTTGCGGATAAACTTCACGAACAGCTTTCTGCTGTGCATCATTCAGTTCAGCGTAAGTAACCCCAAACTTTTCTTGAGCTAACTCATCTCTCAATTCATTGTATGCAGCTACCAATTCGTTCTGCACACTTATATATGCCTGATAAGAAGACCCGCGGTCATTCTGCAAAGAAATTACATGCTTATCATTAACAAGAGTAGTACCAAAGAAATCGACATTTTTTTGTGTCTTTTCCGGCATATTCTCAGCGTTATTGATGTTAGCAATAAACTCTTTGGCTTTCTGCCTCAACTGATCAACACCAATATAATCATTCCCGCACATCAAAGCATCATCTTTATTCAGATAAACCTGCAGGATGTTACGTTCTTTAATTTTATCGGTATTCTCATTCTTTTCATCTTCGGGTGGTGGAGGCAAAAGTCTTGCCAAACCACGGTCCGTATCCATTGATGTTGTAATCAAGAAGAAGATCAGCAACAAGAAAGCAATATCCGCCGTAGAACTTGAGTTTATATCAGGAACTTTTCTTTTTCCTTTTGCCATTTTAATAACTTATTTAATCGAGTATCCTCAATTGATTACGACAATTTTTTCTTTATACCACTCGCAATGATTGCAACAACTGTCACAAACAACAATATGTAAATAGAATAAAGGAACATATCAGTTACTTTCAGCCAAAAAGGAACATTGTCTGTACCACTATAGCCAGGAATCTGCATTGGTGTACCATCACCCATTGCCCAAGCTACAATAAGAACAACAGCTAAAAGAACCAAACCAAGTAAAGACTTGATGGCATTTGCCGGGTTATCCTTCAAAGCTGCACCAAATTGGAATACAGCAGCAATAACAGTGGCTGCAATGGCTAAGCCAAACAAAACGTACATCAGATAGAGTAAGGCGTCTGTTTGAGCCGGTTGCCACATTTCGGGATCTACTCCCGGAATTAAGGCATCGCCCGAGGCATCTCCTCCTAAGAAGAACAAGCCAATAACGATCAGAATAATAGCAAACATCGCATACAGTGCGTAATACGATATTCTATATGTTAACTTACTCATTTTAGATTATTTTTTGTATTTCAAGTTATATTTGATTACCATATCAAGCAAAGAGATAGAAGAATCTTCCATTTCACTTGTAAGAGCCTCAATTTTAGAAAGTACGTAGTTGTAGAATACCTGAAGGATCAATGCTACAATCAAACCGAAGATAGTTGTAATCAAGGCAACTTTCATACCACCTGCAACAACCGTCGGAGAGATATCACCTACCTGCTGGATTTTATCAAATGCCTGCACCATACCGATTACAGTACCCAAGAATCCGAGTGACGGAGCCATTGCGATAAACAGTGTGATCCAAGAACATCCTTTTTCAAGGTAACCTGCCTGTACACCACCATAAGATACAACTGACTTCTCAACTACGTCAATACCTTGATCGATTCTCATCAAACCTTGGTAGTAGATAGAAGCAACCGGGCCTCTGGTGTTACGAGCAATGTCTTTAGCAGCTTCAACATCACCTTTTTCCAAAGCAGCTTCGATAGATGCCATGAATTTTTTTGTGTTGATTTCAGCCAAACTCAAATAAATGATACGTTCAATACAGAAAGCCAAACCGATCACCAAAGCGATAGCTACCAAACTCATGAAAGATGCAGTACCTTCGATGAATTTAACTTTGATTTCCTTGTGAATACCACCCTCTTCTGCAGCAGGAGCAGTAGCTGTAGTAGCTTCAGCGGCAGGAGCAGCTTGTTGTTCAGTTTGTTCTGCTGCAGGAGCGTCTTGAGCCTGAGCAAGTTGAATTGAGCCAAAAGTGAAGGCCCCAATCACAGCAACAATTGCAAATAACTTTTTCATTGTGTGTCTAATTTTTAAGATTAATTAATTGATTATTATTATTGTATTTACTTCTCATCTCTCTTTCATTTCTGCGGAGAGACGGGGATTCGAACCCCGGATACGCTTTTGGCGTATACACGCTTTCCAGGCGTGCCTCTTCAACCACTCGAGCATCTCTCCCTCTGTGTTTTCAGCATTTTCAGCTACAAATGTATTCTTTTTTTTCTTTTCAAGAAGCATTCTCCCCCTTTTATCTTGAATAAATACTGCAAATTAATATAATTTAAAACCTTTCGAACCTTATTTGCGGATTCCGAACACTTTTAACGCATTCACAGAAGTGACCTGTGCCACATACTCCGGATCCCTCTGATAAATATCAGCCACCTTCATGAGTGTGTCTCTCACATTGGCACTTTCATTTCTCTTTCCCCGGTTCGGCACGGGAGCCAAATAGGGAGAATCGGTTTCGAGCACAATGCGCTCTAAAGGAACAGTCGTCAATGCCTCCGGCAAAGTCGATTTCTTGAAAGTTACAACTCCATTGATACCTAACATAAATCCTTCAAATTCCAACAATTTCGCCGCTTCTTCCGATGTCCCGGTAAAACTATGAAAAATGCCAGTCAAAGAGGTATTTTTATAGGGTTCCATTACCTTATATATATATTCAAACGCTTCTCTTGAATGGATTACAATGGGAAGACCATATTCCAGCGCCCACTCTATTTGCTTTTCAAAAACCAAGATTTGCTCTTTCAGAAAAGTCTTGTCCCAATAAAGATCAAGACCTATTTCTCCGATAGCCACAAACTCACGGGAAGTCGACAAGTATTTGTGAACAATCGCTAATTCCTGTTCATACGATTCATTGACAGAAGTAGGGTGCAGTCCGATCATCGGATAGCAAAATCCCGGATAATCCCTACAAACCGACAACATAGCATCAATGGTCGTACTGTCTATATTGGGCATAAAAATATAGGAAACTCCCGCTTTCTGCGCACGTTCCATCACCAAAGGCAGGTCTTCGGTAAATTCTTCTACAAAAAGATGAGAATGAGTATCGATCAACATGATATTTCTTTTTCTTCTTTTATTTTTTCGCTGGAGCGATAATAATATATCAGTCCATAGTCGCGGCATTTTTCTAATCGGGTATCATTGGGAGTGACATCCTGGTATTTGGCTTCTACCTGATTCCAGATATCCAGAATCAATTCATCGGCACGGTCACGCATAGACGCCAGTTCATCAAGACTACGATTGGTTAATGCCTGATAGTTCTTCTGCCGTTCATAGCTTTCCAGAAAAATATCATAATGCACTTTTACGCGTGCAATAGTCGGATTATAAATAGGTATGCCACCTTGAGTGGTCCTTAATTGTTCGCCTTCGATTATTTTCTTCCCCCACTCTACCAGAGAGGCTTCACTCAACAGGTCCGGTACGGTATTGGAAGCAGGCAAGCCATATAACTCTTTATGTGCCACCTTGATTTCATCACGAAGCACTGCCAAATTGAGCACCTGAATAAAATGAGAGATATACAGCCGGGCAGTCTTCACATTCATCTGGTGTTTACGGCTGGCACGCGACTGATTATCGTAGCACTGGGTATAATAAATTTGCGCTGCCTCAAACCGATGCAAAAAGTTACGCGCTTCAAATAATGTCTTCAATGTAATAGCCAAGTCACGCACATTATACATCTCTCCCTTTTCGACAGCCGCTTTCAGCGCCCGAACTCTTGCTTGATCAGTATTTGGTAGTCGTCTATAAGGCATATCTCCGATACTTAACTACATTTCACGATACATTAATAGTTTCACCAGATTCTTCAGTTCTTTTTTTCTGTCTTCCGCAACAGCTACCGCCGCCAGACTTTCCATAGCGAACGTATAATATTCACGCATTTTGCTTTCACAAATATTGCGGATATTCAACTGATTATAGATTTCAGTTACCGCTTCGATTTTTTCAGAAGGTTGAAAAGCCTCCGCATTCAACCAACGATTCAATTCAGCATGCTGCTTTTCATCCGCACGGTTCAGTGCTTTGATAAGCATATATGTTTTTTTATTGCAGAGGATGTCTCCACCTATCTTCTTCCCGAACACTTCCGGATCACCATATACATCCAACAAATCATCCTGTAACTGGAATGCTACTCCAATATGCATTCCAAAATTATATAGATTTTCTGCATCTTCAGCAGTCGCTCCTGCCAGAATTGCACCTATTTTAAGACTACCCGCAAGCAACACGGCTGTTTTCAAACGAATCATTTCAATGTATTCGTCTTCTGTAACGTCACAGCGAGATTCAAATTCCATATCCAGTTGCTGTCCTTCACAGATTTCGAGTGTAGTCAAACTGAATAAATCCATCACTTCTTTCAGGTGTTCCGGTGGACAACCCGTCATATACCGAAATGCCAGAATCAACATAGCATCTCCCGAAAGTACAGCAGTATTATCATTCCAGACCTTGTGCACGGTAGGTTTCCCTCTGCGCACATCCGAACGATCCATCAAATCATCATGCAACAAGGTGTGATTGTGGTAAACTTCAATCGCAGTGGCAGGATCGTATATAGACGCAACATCCTCCCGATACAAGTTATATCCCATCAACATTAATACAGGACGTATCCGCTTCCCACCCAGAGAAAGGATATATTCAATCGGTTCATAAAGTCCTTTCGGCGTCCGGGTAAACTGGATTTCAGAAATATGATTATTTATCTTATCGAGTAATTGAGAAGCTGTAAACATGATGAATAAAAAAATTAATGAATAAAAAGAGGCTGCCGAAAGCAGCCTCTCCATTTATAGTGTTACAAATTACTGCAATCTAAACATCACAGGAACTGTAAATTTAACACGTACCGGTTTTCCGCGCTGCATACCTGGTTTCCACTTCGGCATGGTATTAATCACACGGAGGGCTTCTTTATCCAGATACGGGTCGACGCTACGTACAACCTTCGCATCTACGATACTACCGTCTCTGTTAACAACGAACTGTACGATAACACGTCCTTGAGTTCCGTTTTCCTGTGCGATAGTCGGATATTTAATATTTTTTGCCAGATACTGCATCAAAGCTGCTTGTCCGCCCGGGAAGTCCGGCATATTTTCTACAACCTCGAAAATAGTCTGTTCTTCCGGTTCTTCTTCAACCACTTGTACAGGCACATATTTTACTTCTACACGAGCTTGATTATCTTCATTGATAATAGTTGTTGTTTCCTCAATATCAGCTTTATCATCCACAATCTCCAGCAATTCTGCTACCTTTGGAGCTTCAGGTGGTGGTGGAGCTGCTTGTTCAGGGGTTTCGGTAATAGGAATAATTTCCTCTTCAAACACGACATCGGCTACTGCCTGGCTTGTATCTATCTTCACGTCACGCTGGGTCCATTCGAACGCCACGAACATGAAAGCTAGAACTACCACGTAACCAACGAGCAACCATGTAGACTTCTTGCCTTCCAGGTCTGCCTTGGGTGATTTTTTAACTTCCATAAATTTATTAATATAATGATTAAAAAAAAGTGTCCTTTCATGTGTCTCCGGGCAAATATAGTACATTTTCATGTATTCGTTCCCCTCTTTGCCTCTTTTTATCCGGCTTTTTAACTTTTTTAATTCTTTCGTACTTGTCTTGCTCCTTTTAACGGCAAACTTATGGTTGATTTTCAAATTTACCGTATCTTTGGCGAACAAATCAGATGAACTGAATATGAAAAAGATAACAATTGCAATCGATGGTTTTTCCTCTTGTGGAAAAAGTACAATGGCCAAAGATCTTGCCCGCGAAGTGGGTTACATTTACATTGACAGTGGAGCCATGTATCGTGCGGTCACTTTATATAGTATAGAGAACGGGATTTTCAACGGAGACGTGATCGATACGGAGAAACTGAAAAAAGAAATCAAGAACATTCGTATATCTTTCCAGCTGAATAAGGAAACCGGACGTCCCGACACGTATCTGAACGGCGTGAATGTGGAGAATAAAATCCGTTCAATGGAGGTTTCTTCCAAAGTGAGCCCTATCAGTACGCTTGACTTCGTACGTGAAGAAATGGTGGCGCAGCAACAAGCAATGGGAAAGGAAAAGGGCATCGTCATGGATGGCCGGGATATAGGAACTACCGTTTTCCCGGATGCGGAACTGAAAATATTTGTAACCGCCACTCCCGAAATCCGTGCTCAACGCCGTTATGACGAGCTGAAAGCAAAAGGACAGGAAGCCAGCTTCGACGAAATTCTGGAAAACGTGAAACAACGGGATTATATCGACCAGAACCGGGAAGTAAGTCCACTTCGCAAAGCTGAAGATGCTCTGCTTCTGGATAACACCCACTTATCGATTGAAGAGCAAAAGGAATGGCTTTTCGGACAATTTAATAAGGTAAGTAAATAATTTGCTTTATGATCAAGGTAGAGATAGACGAAGATTCCGGCTTCTGCTTTGGTGTGGTGACAGCCATTCATAAGGCAGAAGAGGAGTTGGCAAAGGGAGAGACTCTCTATTGTCTCGGAGATATTGTACACAATAGCCGGGAAGTGGAAAGGCTTAAAACGATGGGATTAATCACGATCAACCGGGAAGAATTCAAACAACTGAAGAATGCCAAAGTATTGCTTCGCGCACACGGAGAGCCACCGGAAACTTACATGATTGCCCGTGAAAATAATATAGAAATTATCGATGCGACCTGTCCGGTAGTATTACGTTTGCAAAAACGTATCAGACAAGGGTATCTGGCAGACAGTGACAAAGAAAAACAAATTGTCATATACGGCAAAAGCGGTCATGCTGAAGTGCTGGGATTGGTGGGTCAAACAGATGGAAAAGCAATTGTCATCGAAAAGGCAGAAGAAGCCAAAAAGTTGGATTTAAATAAAAGTATCCGCCTTTTCTCACAGACAACCAAGTCACTGGACGAATTTCAGGAAATCGTAGAATACTTCAAACAACATATTTCACCGGAGGCAACTTTCGAATATTATGATACGATCTGCCGTCAGGTTGCCAACCGTATGCCTAAGCTCCGGGAGTTTGCGGCTACACACGATTTGATCTTCTTCGTCAGCGGCAAAAAGAGTTCGAACGGAAAAATGCTGTTTGAAGAATGTTTGAAGGTGAACGCTAATTCGCATTTGATAGATAACGAGAAAGAAATCGATCCTTCTCTTCTTCAAAACGTAAAATCGATTGGTGTATGTGGGGCGACTTCTACTCCGAAATGGTTGATGGAGAAGATTTACAATCACATTCGGACGCTTATCAAAGAATAATTGCTTTATTCATATAAAGAATAATAGCAAAGCAACATAAGAAAAAACGGCAAAGTAACACGAATGAATAAAAGAAAGCAAGAAAGGGCAATTTGAACATTTTTAATGTTTTCTTCATACGAAAAAAAACTTCATAACCACTGCTTTCAACTTTTTATTGTACATTTGCCGCGTCAAACTAATTAATGAGAGATTGTTATATGGGAACAGTTAAGTGTATCGGAATTTTGACCTCCGGAGGTGATGCTCCGGGAATGAACGCTGCTATACGTGCAGTGACACGTGCAGCTATCTACAATGGATTGCAAGTCAAAGGTATATACAGAGGCTATAAAGGTCTGGTCACGGGTGAAATCAAGGAATTTAAGAGTCAGAATGTGAGTAATATCATCCAGTTGGGTGGTACTATCCTGAAAACAGCCCGTTGTAAAGAGTTCACGACTCCGGAAGGTCGCCAGTTGGCTTATGATAATATGAAAAAAGAAGGCATTGATGCCTTGGTTATCATTGGTGGAGACGGTTCACTGACAGGTGCACGCATCTTTGCACAGGAATTTGATGTTCCATGTATCGGACTGCCGGGAACTATTGATAATGACCTTTACGGTACAGATACTACCATCGGATATGACACTGCATTAAATACGATATTGGACGCTGTGGATAAGATTCGCGACACGGCCACTTCACACGAACGTTTGTTCTTTGTAGAAGTGATGGGACGTGATGCCGGTTTCCTTGCACTGAACGGAGCAATCGCTTCGGGAGCGGAAGCTGCTATTATTCCGGAATTCAGTACGGAAGTCGACCAACTGGAAGAGTTTATCAAGAACGGATTCCGTAAATCAAAAAACAGTAGTATTGTATTGGTAGCCGAAAGCGAACTGACCGGAGGAGCCATGCATTATGCCGAACGTGTGAAAAACGAATACCCGCAATACGATGTACGTGTGACGATCTTAGGTCACTTGCAACGTGGTGGTAGCCCGACTGCCCACGACCGTATCCTGGCAAGCCGCCTCGGTGCTGCTGCTATCGATGCTATTATGGAAGATCAACGTAACGTAATGATCGGAATCGAACATGATGAAATCGTTTACGTACCGTTCAGCAAGGCTATTAAGAATGACAAACCAATCAAGAGAGATCTTGTCACTGTATTGAAAGAGCTTTCAATCTAATCTTTTTATTTTTAGGAGTTCAGCTTATATCAGTATATAATATAAGATAAAGAGCGGTGGATGAACGGGAGATTTCCTTATCATTCACCGCTCTTCTTTCATTTATTCAATGCTTCTTTTCACCACAGAGGACACGGAGGACACAGAGGTGAATTTGTTTTATGACTTACGGTTGCGACCCTAATTTTGATGCGTAATCCTCCTACTATAAAGTTGAAAAAACATGAAAACATCTGCCACCTGCAACCAAACGCGTGTAATTCACTAGTTAATAGATAGTTGTAACGTTGCAGATACTGTTGCAGATAGGTTGCAGATCAAAGTATCTGCCACACAGTATAAGCCTTGCAAAGCCAATTCTCCATGGGTGCAAAAGTTTATTGTATACATTAACTTCCCGTTTCCAGGCGGGGAACTGTCGTTTCCGGCATTAGAAATTACAATTTCCACGGCAGGAAACGAGAGTTTCTAAGGCGGGACACTACAGTTTCTACGTAAGGATACTGTCGTTCCCCGTAGAGATACCACAAATTCTCCATAGAGTCACCCCAATTATCCCATAGCTTTGGATAAAGGAATCAAGGCTTTTTCTTTGATTATATAACGTGTTGCAGATACTTTATCTGCAACCTATCTGCCACAGGTATCTGCAACGTTACAACTATCTATTAACTAGTGTATTACACGCGTTTCGTTGCAGGTGGCAGATGTTTTTATGTTTTTCAACTTTATAGTAGGAAAAAATTTCATTCATTTCCGTACCTTTATGAGTCTTTTTATCCATAAATAATATCCAGTCAGTGGTAGTGCAGCCCCCAATAAGGCAGCAATAAAGGTAAGTATGCGAGTAAACATTCCTCCCCAGTTACCAACATGCACAGAATAAATCCAACCACGAATCTTTCCCGACTTGTCTTGATGTTGATAAAGACTTGTTTCTGTAAATTCACCATTATCCGTATTGAAAGAATAACGGTCAGATGCCCGCTGATTCCCGAAACGGTTGAAAGACACGCTTGCCGTACCAGAAGAAATACTGATTTGCTTATACTCCGGATTCTGACGTCCTAGTTTATCATAAATCTCCTGCCAATAAACGAATGGTGAAGTTACCGAGTACATATCACTGTGATTGTTTTCCGGACGTCCGCCTCTTTCACCCTTTCGAACCTCATTTCCTTCTCTTTTCTTTTCTCGATGGGCTGCCAGTTTGGTATCCCTCTTTTGAGCATCACTTTTCTGTTCATGTCCTTGGGCGGCACGTTGCTGTACTTCCACCCCGAAGACCTTATAGAAAGCCGTCCGATACCACGGAAAAGACCAGGTCAATCCCGTCAGTGCCATAGCCAGTAGAAAGATCAGAGCATACATTCCGCCTGCCACATGCAAGTCATACCAAAACCTTCTCCAACCTTTTGTTGCTGTTATTTTCAGGCTATTCTTCAATGCTTTACGTGTACGCGGCCACCAAATGACAATTCCCGAAATCAGTACAAAAACAAGTAAAAGCGTACTGACACCTACAATCATTTTGCCCCAAAAGATTCCTTCATTTCCCGGATTCATACTATCCAGAAGCCAGCGATGCATTCGGAACATAAACATAAAAAAGCCGCTACGCTCGCTTTTTCCTTTTACTTCGCCCGTATACTGGTCTACATACAAAGATGCACGACGTGGTTTGGAAAGACTAACCTGATACGCACGTCCGGGATCAGAAGATATGCTGACACCGGTCACCGATACACTGTCAGGCAATGTCGTCGCCACTTTTTCAAGCAACTTATCCATAGGAAGAGGAGACTCCTTTACCGTTTCTACGTAGTAAAGATCGCGTCGAAACCACTCATTCGCCTCATTTTCAAATACCAGCATGGCACCGGAGAAGCAGACAAGAGTTATTATCAGTCCGAAAGGGACGGAAAGCCACAAATGTATCTTTCTGAATATTTTTTTCATGTTTTCAATCCTATTTCTTGAAAAAGCCTGCAAAGCTTTCCGCTCGGCAGGCTTTTATCTACAAAAGATTCTCTATTTAACCGACTGTATTATTTTGAAAGATATTCCATCTTACCTACCGTAGTGATAGCGTCAGCCTCTACCGTTAAACCTTTGACTGCCTTGCCTGTTTTTGCGTCTATTTTATAGAAGGCCGGTTTCTCGCCCGTAGTCACAGTGACAGCCATATAAGCATACCCTTTTTCTCCATAAGGCTCGCCACCAAACTTTCCGTCAGCCGGCAGACCTGTAACAGGCATAATCGTCTGATCTTCCGCCTTGAAAACAGCTAATTCGCTAACATCTGCACTTGTACCACCATTAATCATATCTTCCGCTCCCTTTTTATACAATTGAAGCAGGAAGTAATCTTCAGAGATGTGCCAGCAACGGAAAATAGGATGTTTAGTGCCTATCTCTTCAAAGTTCACATAGTAATCCGGATCGAAATCTGTTGCGCCTGCTTTGATACGCATTGCGCCCGAAGGCTTCTGTCCTGTTACCTTCTTCAAATCTGAAGATGAAACTGCCGTACGTCCATATCCGGGAGAGAACACATAGACATCACCATTATCAGCGGCCCAAATGGTCTGATAATATTGTGAACGCATACGACCGCATGCATAGCCTATTTTATCAGTCTTGGCAATCACCGGAGTCTCATTGAAGTTCGTGCCACTATAAATTGCCACATAAGCATTATCCGGGTATTGTGTAGAAGGAATGACACCGGCTGTATATGCACCGCTGCCGCTACCACCGTCAGTCTTAGTCACAAGTTCCTGATCTGTCACAGCTTCCGGCCATTTTTTAATACCGTACTTACTCATTCCCATTGGGATGACAGATGTATAAATCTTATTGTTAGCTTCAACCAGACCTGCCCATGAAACTTTTTCACCATTACCCAAGTAATTTTCGGCAAGCAAGGTACCCTCTTCCTGACTGCCATCGGTCGCATCCAAATAGTTGAACAACAATGCTTGAGCCACATTCTGATCCTCATCCGTTATTTTCGAGTCCCCGGTGGAAACAGTCACCACTTTGTCCCCCCAAGTACCGTATGACGTGATACGATTATAAGTGTATGTGTACTTTTCTTTCATTTTACCATCTGCCCCCAGATAATAGGAAGCTCCTGTACCTGCGCCACCTTTATTATAAACTAAAGCAAACACATAATCCAGTCCTTTATATACCCAATAGGTACCGCCAATCACTTCGGTTCCATTCCCTTGAGTCGACACTGTTCCTTCATCCAAAGAATTGGCTACTACCAAATAACTTGCTTCACCAGTTGTGGCAGCCACCACATAAGCTGTTTCTCCATCAATTGGCGGGTTATCCACCGGATTATTATCATCGTCGCAAGATGCCACAAACACACCGCTACCCAAACAAAAAGCTACGGCAAAAGCCTGTAATAAAAACTTCTTCATATATTCTTTATTATTGATTGATACTAAAAACTGACTCTTATTATTTACCGAAAAACACTCTGAACTTTCCATAGAATGCGCGCCCCGCTTTTTGCAGACTAAAATTGTCAAACAGTTGGGCATCGGTGAAATTCCGACATTCAAATGATACATTATAACGTCCATTCTTCATGGTGTAGGACAAAGACAGATTATGAGAAAACTGTTCCGGCACCATATTCTTTGAATCTTTATCTCCGAGATTCTCCCAGTAAAGAGGAAAATCGTGCTGCCAGTAGCTATCATAGCCGATGCTCAATACATTTCCTTTGACAAACAGGTCATTCCAATAAAAATTTGCATTGATATTAGCATAACGATAGGGCAGATTCGGCATACGCACTTTATAGTGCATGCTTTCTTGCAAAGAGGAACCCGCCAAAAACTTTTCGTAATCACGAGTATCGATGCTATTGAATGTTCCTCCTATATCAAACCAACGCGAGAAGCTATAAAGCAATGACAAATTATACCCTTTGGTCCTTACGTGACCGTGGTTCTCATAATATCCGTAGCTTGTTCCTCCCAATACGTCCAGTCCTCTTTTTATATAATCTTTCGTATCCCGATATATCAAACCGGCCTCGGCATACAATCCATGCTTGCCAAACTGATGATTATAGCTGAAACTCAAATTGACATTATCACTTTTCTCCGGTTTCAGATTCATCTTACCAGCTTCAAGGTCTTCATCTCCAAAGAGTTCGTCCGTGGTCGGCAGACGGAAAGCCTTTTCGTACGAAAGTTTCACCTGAAGATCTTTCCATATAAAATAGGTACCTGCCGCTCCATATCCAAGAGCGCTTGCCGTATTAGACAGATTGATATAATTGCCTATTCCATCCGTATTCTGCGATACCGGTCCCTTGTTGTATTGCCGATAATATTTGGCAAATGCCGACACATTCCATCTGTCCGACGGCATCAGACGGTAAGAAAGCCCGCTGACGTTTTTACGGGTGATTTTAGGAATAGAAAAGTCCGTGAATTTGGAAGAAGCACCGATGGTAGAGCGGCTCGTACGTTCAAAATCACTGATTACATGACTGAAAGTAAACGTATGCGCCTGTCCGATATGGTAATTCATCTTCAGCGTCCCATTCCAGTTTTTATTTTTAGATTCACTGTTCTGGTAAGACTGTTCTCCCCGGCTGCCTTTTTCATAAAAATCTCCACGCCAGTTGTAAGCCCGCGAAGCGGTATCGACATTATTGGTGATATTATGATTGTAATTGGCAGTCAACAGCAGATCCAGGTTTTTCACCAATAAGTTCTTTTTGTAATATTCTAAAGAAGGGACCAACGAATGTCCTTTGCGGAATTTTTCACCGAACACGACATCTTGATAAACGCCTGTTTGTATCTCTTTATAGAAATGGGAATAATTGAAACTCAACGCCAAACGGTCTGCCCATTTCTTTCCTACCAGGCCGATTTTTCCAATCACGGCTTCATTATGATACTGGTCATTAAAACGTTTCAGATGATAAATCTTATTTTTGTCAAGTGGCGGAAAACGTACGCTTCCATCTTCTTTAATCTCAAATTCGCGTACATAAGTGTCTACATAATAATCATTATCCGAGAAATTCTGAAAAGCATTGACCTCATACATAAAACCATTCTTGAACGTTTGTCCGAAGCGCACGTATGATTTATGAGTATTAAATGACCCATAAGAATAGGAAGCGTCCATAAACCACTTTCCGGGTTGCTTGTTGGTGACAATATTAACCACTCCCCCAATAGCATCGGTTCCGAATCCTACAGGAACCACTCCTTTATAGACTTCTATACGGTCGGCAAAATTAATAGGAACATTGTTCAAATCGAATGCGGCACCGGCTCCCTCCTGTGGTATGCCGTCAATGAAGATTTTCACATGTTTCCCGCTAAAGCCATCGATATACAATTGCATATCCGCCCCCACTCCACCTGATTCGCGGAGTTTTACACCGGGCACTTTAGTCAGTGCACCTGCCAAAGTCTGCGTACTATTATGCAATTTCTTCGCATCAATGGCTACCGCATTAAAAGCAGACTGATTCACACGACCGACTCCGGATGTCGTGACCAGCACCTCTCCCAGTTCTTTTACCGCCGGTGCGATAGTGACGTTTACTTTTATTCTTTCTCCCTTGGCTAATTTAACTTTCTTTTCTACCGTTTGATAACCGATAGCCGAAACGACGAGTGTATATTCACCTGCTGTCGTTTTCAAATGATATATACCTTTTTCATCTGTATAGCATCCTTGGTTGGTTCCTTTCAGATAAACTGTCGCAAAATCCACCACTTCTTTCTCCGTGGACATTACTCTACCCGAAATTAAACTATTACGGTGACGCCCATGTTGTGAATATACGGATACGGAAAACAAGAATGCCAGAAAAACCCAAAAATATTTATTACTCATCTCCTTTTTACCTTTTTACTTTATACCTTTTCATTGCTCTAAAAGCGATGCAAAGGTAAGCAGAAAGAGGGATGCCAAACAATCCCTATCTATTGGTAAAAATAAGACAACAAAAATGAGGTATATAGATATGTACAATACCTATATATAAGTAAATACTGGATAATTTAAATAAAAAAAGAAAAGAAACCCTACTTCAGCCAACTCGCCAACGCACGTTCCGTTACCTCCCACAACTGCTCTTTTTGCACATGATTCGTGTATTTATCAGACAAGTTTTTCCGGTGGTTATTGACATACAGTTGTCCTGTCACACCGGCTTCCTTCTCGTCCAACAGTAAACCGATTGCCGTAGAAGCCCCTTTCTTGGGTTTACGGATAAAAGGACGGAAAAAAATATCCGTCAACGGATCGAACCACTTGTGCATAGTGATGATATCAGTAGAAACAATTCCCGGATCGGCAGCATTGACGGTAATTCCCTTCTCTCGAAGTTGCTCGGAAAGTTCGAAAGTAAACAATAATAAAGCCAACTTCGTGTTACTGTAAACAGGAATCCGCCAAAACGTTCCCGTTTTCCCTCTATGAAAGAAATCTGGGAAGTCGAGCTTGCCGATTGCGTATGTACAGGAAACCATATTTACGATACGCGCTCCACGCACCATCAACGGAATTAATATCCGGGTAAGCAGATAAGGTCCCATATAATTCACACTTACCGTTCGTTCGAATCCTTCGGAAGTAGTATGAAAACCTGTCTCCATCGTTCCGGCATTATTCATCAACAAAGAGATGGGAAGATTCCTTTCTAAGATCTGACTGGCAAAAGCAACTACGGATTGCATGGAAGATAAGTCAATAGCCATAACCTCTAAATCCGGGTTTCCGGTTTCCTTGCTCAAACGTTCACGAACAACCTCCGCTTTCTTCGGATGATAACAAGCCATTATGATTCGATAACCGGCTTTGGCTACGGCACGTGTTATTTCTGTTCCCATTCCTCCGTCCGCACCGGTGATGATTGCCCATTTCATTTCACTCATTTTTTCTCCAGTTTATCAATCTCCTTTTGTAAAGAGGAAGGGATTTGTTCTTTCAAATGTTGATGACAAGCCATTTCTATCGTATACATACGTCCTATGCAATAATTACTGTGTCCACAGTTGCAGCGTGCTTGTTCCTCCTGTTTCATCCGGTTCACGAATCCCGGTTCGTTGAGTAACGCTCTCGCCATCTGCACGGCATCAAAACCGGAATCGAGCACTTCATCTATTTTCTGACGGGAAACAAGACCACCGACATAAATCAACGGCGCATCCGGAAGAGCCGCACGGAACTTCAGTGCATCTTCAAGGAAATAGGCCTCTTTGAAGGGTACAGAGGGTATCATCCATTTGCCAAACATACGGACTCCGTATTTCAGCCACCAACAATTCATATAGTAAGACATCGAACGAATCGGCATGGCACCTCTCATTACATACATCGGCGCTTTACTGACAAAACCACCACTCAACACCAATCCATGAGCGCCAAGTTCCAACAGACGTTTGGCCACTTGTATGGATTCGTCTATCTCCATTCCTCCTTTGAAGCCGTCGCGCATATTCATTTTTACGAAAACTGCCATATCATTGCCCGCCGCTTTCATCACTTCTTCCATCACCATATCCATAAAACGCATCCGGTTTTCGAGCGAACCGCCATATTCATCTTTCCGGTGATTGGTGTAGGGAGACAGGAATTGACTAATCAAATAGCCGTGCCCCGCATGTACTTCAACGGCGTCGAACCCGGCTTTCCTCGCCAGATTGACTGCATTTCCATACGCTTTCGCCATTTCCGGCAACTCCTCTTTTTCCATTCCACGCACAAACGTAGGAGAATAGAGATTGAAGCCTGAAGATGCGGATATAGGAGTGACACCACATATATTTTTATGGGACATATTTCCACAATGCCCGATTTGTATACCTACTGCGGCACCTTCATCGTGCACAGCTTTTGTCAATTCGTGTAAACGGGGAATAATGGACGGACGCAACCACAACTGACGGTCGAAAGAAAGTCCGCTTTGTGTCACGGCAGCATAAGCCACTGTTGTCATACCCACTCCCCCCGCAGCTACCGACCGATGGTAATCCAGCAACATCTGCGTGGGAGTATTCTCCGGACACATGCTCTCAAAAGCTGCCGAACGAATCGTTCGATTCCGCAGCGTCAAAGGGCCAAAGGTGACCGGGCTAAAAAGTTTAGATTCCATAGTAGTTGATATTTTATTTAAGTCATACGTAAGTCGTGATGAAAAGCGCCCCTAATAAAGAAAAGGGAACACTCGTTTCCGTTCTCCCACTGCGTCTCCGAATTCTTCGCGGTAACGGCACCAAATGGCGTTGGCACGGGGAACAAGGTTAGCAATCGTCCACCAAAGGAAGACCAGGCCGGAAAGTGAACAAGTGAGTATCGCCCAACCTGCCCATTCTACTATCTCGCCGAAATAGTTGGCGGAAGTGACATAACGGTACATTCCTTTTTGAGGCAGATAATGCCGGGTGTCTCCCGGTTTGCGCAAATGACGGATGATATAATCCGACTGCCAGTTCAACAGCATACCTGCGAAAAAGAGCAGTGTGCCTATAATAAACCACGGTGAAGTGAACCAACCGGCTTGATACATCGTTTCGGGAGCAAGATAGAAAATCCATTTTCCTTGCATATAGCCATTCAGCAAATTAAAAAGAACTCCCATCGACATGATTGCCAGCGGCATCTTACTTTTCCCTTTCAATAGTAAAGGGAAGATGAAAGCACGCTGAAAATAGTGAATTTGAAAGAAGAGGAAGAAAGTGAAAATCACCGGCTCGAACCGACGTTCGGAATAGATCCACATCACGCACATCACCACGAAAACCGGAGCTTCCATCAATATCCAGGCTAGTTTATTGGAGATAGCTACGCCCCACGATGCTGTGCGGAAAATACCATATCCGGCTTTCACAAAGTAAAGGGCGATAAAAACAAACAAAGCAATCAGGCTCATCACCCCCAGAAACAGATTAAAAGTATCTATACTCATACCGATCTATTTTGTAACACGCAAAAATAACAAAAATGAGATAAACGACGATACAAAAAATAGAAAGAATCTGAAGTACATTCTTTTACGAACATAAAAAAGGAGAAAATGTAAAATTTCCCGGATGCGCTTCTGAAATGATCGGGCACACATCCGGGATTACTTATCTATTCAATAAAAGGATTTGTTCTTATCAGCGTTTCTTAATTGGGATATAAGCCAAATCATCAAGTACATTTTTATAAGCCGGACGGATAATCCGTTTACCATCGAAGGTCAATTCTTCATTGCGGTGTGCACACCAGCCTACGATACGTGCCATGGCAAACAATGGGGTGAAGATTTCCTGCGGCAAACCGATCATTTCATACACGAAGCCCGAATAGAAGTCGATATTGCTGGACACTGTCTTTCCGTTGTTTTTAACCCGTCCGAAAGTAGCGATGGCACGTTCTTCCAACAGTTCAAGAAAAGCAAATTCGCTTTCTCTGCCTTTTTCACGGGCAAGGTCGCGAGCCAGTTCTTTCAATAGAAGAGCACGAGGGTCGGAGATGGTATAAACGGCATGTCCGATACCATAGATCAATCCGGTTTTGTTATACACTTCTTTGTTCAACATTCGGGTGTAGTAAGTGTCTATCTCATCTACACTTGTCCAGTCTTTGATATTTTCCTTCAGGTGCTGGAACATGTCGGCTACCTGAATATTGGCACCTCCATGAAGCGGGCCTTTCAGCGAACCGATACCTGCGGCGATGGCCGAATAAGTATCTGTTCCGGTAGAAGAAGTTACGCGAACGGTGAAAGTGGAGTTATTACCACCACCGTGCTCTGCCTGAAGAATCAGCAATAGGTCGAGGGTGCGTGCATCCAGTTCGGTATAGTCTTTTTTCAGCATATACAGGAAATTCTCGGCAATAGAGAGCTTTTCCTGCGGATGGCGGATATGCAGAGAACGTCCGAAAGTAGCATGACGAAGCATATTATAAGCATAAGCGATGATAGTGGGGAACTTTGAAATCAGTTCAATACTCTGACGCATCAGGTTATCCCGGGAGGTATCATCCGCATTTGCGTCAAAACGATACATTTCCAATACACTGCGAGAAAGAATATTCATGATGTTGTTTCCTTCCAACTCGATGATGTTCATTTTCGTTTTCTGTTCCAACGGCATATTGTCGTTAATCAACTCACGAAAAGAAAGCAATTCTTCTTTATCCGGCAGACGTCCGGAAAGCAATAGGTAAGCCACTTCTTCGAAGCCAAAGCGTTTCTCTTTGATTATAGCGTGAGAAATATCTTCTACATCATAACCGCGATAGAACAGTTTTCCCGGTATGGGTTTCAACCCACCACCCGGAACACGTTCATATCCTACTACATTACCGATTCTGGTTAAACCTACCAATA
The DNA here is from genome assembly GCF_019129155.2 of Bacteroides sp. MSK.18.37. Taxonomy (NCBI): domain Bacteria; kingdom Pseudomonadati; phylum Bacteroidota; class Bacteroidia; order Bacteroidales; family Bacteroidaceae; genus Bacteroides; species Bacteroides sp. MSK.18.37. Next base: position 1,471,914 of record NZ_JAHOIB020000001.1, read on the forward strand.
CACCTGTGCCGTCTTCATTACGCAATCCGCGCTTCACATCAAACTTGGAGAACAATTCTGTATCAATCCGGGTAGCTTCCTTCATTTCCTCGGAAAGCTTGTAAATCAAGTACTCTTTTTTCATCTTTCTTCGTTTTTTATTCGTTACTTTTGTTTTTCAATTCTTTCCACGATCTCACGAGTGAAAGCGGAAGTAGAGAGGGAGGTTCCATTCGGCATAAAACGGGCTAAATCGTGTGTAGCACGAGCGTCCAGGAAGCTTTGTTCCAAGGCTTTCTCTATCAGAGCAGCCGCTTCTTTCCAGTCAAAATATTCGAGCATCATTACTGCCGAAAGGATTATAGAACAAGGGTTCACTACATCTTTTCCCGCAATATTGGGAGCTGTTCCGTGAGTCGCTTCAAAGATGGCATGACCTGTCTGGTAGTTGATATTTGCTCCCGGAGCAATGCCGATACCGCCTACCATGGCCGCCAGTTGGTCGGAAACGTAGTCTCCGTTGAGGTTTAAGGTGGCTATCACGGAATATTCTTCGGGAATCAGGAGTGTATTTTGTAAGAAAGCATCCGCAATGCAATCTTTTATCACCAGTCTGCCATCTGCCAAAGCATCGCCAAATTCACGTTGCGCCAGTTCGTAGCCCCATTTTTTGAAACCACCTTCGGTAAACTTCATGATATTCCCTTTATGCACCAGCGTTACGGAAGGCAAATGATGGTCGAGCGCATACTGGCAGGCAGCACGCACAAGACGCTCCGTGCCCTCACGTGATACAGGTTTCACACCGAAAGAAGAGGTTTCCGGGAAACGGACTTTTGTCACGCCCATTTCGTCTTTCAGGAATTGATAGAACTTTTCAGCTTCCGGAGTTCCGGCTTCCCATTCGATACCTGCATAAATATCTTCCGTATTTTCACGGAACACACACATGTTCACTTTCTCCGGTGATTTGACAGGCGACTGTACTCCCTGATACCAACGAACCGGACGAAGACAGACGTATAAATCAAGTGTCTGACGCAGTGCTACGTTCAACGAACGGATTCCACCTCCGACAGGAGTTGTCAACGGACCTTTGATTCCTACCAGGTATTCCTGAAAAGTTTCCATTGTTTCATCCGGCAACCAGGAACCAGTCGCGTTGAAGGCACGTTCTCCCGCCAACACTTCTTTCCATTCGATCCGACGTTTGCCACTATATGCTTTCCGGATAGCTGCATCCACTACGGCTTGCATGGCAGGAGTCACTTCGGCTCCTACTCCATCGCCGGTAATATAAGGTACGGTAGGCACATCGGGTACCAACAACGTACCATCTGTTTGCATGGTTATTTTGCTCATTTTTTATCTTGCATTTAAGGCAGAACCGGCACGAAACCAGGCTATCTGCTGTTCATTATAGGTATGTTGCACTTCAAAACTTTCTTTCGTTCCGTCTTCGTGATGAAGAATAATCGTCAGATTGCGCCCCGGTGCGAAATGGACTAAGCCTGATACGGACAGAAGATCGTGTTCCCGAATTTTATCATAGTCTGCTTTATCTACAAAAGTAAGAGCAAGCATTCCTTGTTTTTTCAGGTTTGTTTCGTGGATACGGGCAAAACTCTTAGCCAAAATGACACGTACATTGAGGAAGCGTGGTTCCATGGCTGCATGTTCACGGCTGGAACCTTCTCCATAATTCTCTTCGGCAACAACAATAGACGGAATACCTTCGGACTTATACATCTTTGCCGTACCGGAAACTGTTCCATAAGTATTTGTCGAACGATTCCAAACACGGTTCGTTTCACCATTGAAAACATTGACAGCTCCCATCAGCATATTGTCGGAAATATTCTCCAAATGTCCACGGAAGCGGAGCCACGGACCTGCCATAGAGATATGGTCGGTAGTACATTTTCCCTGTGCTTTAATCAATAAAGGCATGTTCAGCAAGTCCTGTCCGTCCCATGCCGGGAAAGGAGTCAGAAGCTGGAGACGTTGGGAATCCGGTTTTACCCTGATTTCCGTTTTTGCTCCGTGGGGGGCAATATATCCCTCATTTCCCTGTTCAAAACCTTTCAAAGGAAGTTCATCTCCTACAGGCTCGGAGAGTTTCACTTTTTCTCCGTTATGATTCACCAATCTGTCTTTCAACGGGTTGAAACAGAGATCACCGGCTATCGTTAACGCCATCGTTAGTTCCGGAGAAGCTACAAACGCATAGGTGTTGGGATTACCGTCAGCACGTTTGGCAAAATTACGGTTAAAAGAGGTGACGATTGAGTTTTTCCGTGTCGGATCGTCCGTCTCACGTTTCCACTGACCGATACAAGGTCCACAAGCATTTGCCATAATCGTGGCTCCCAGCCGTTCAAAAGCCTCAATCATACCGTCTCTTTCGGCAGTAGCCCGGATTTGCTCCGAACCCGGATTGACGATCAGCGGAGAAGCAACGCTCAAATTCTTTTCTGTCACCTGCTTTGCCAAAGAAGCTGCACGGCTCAAATCCTGATAAGAAGAATTGGTACATGAACCTATCAAGCCCACCTCCATTTTACGGGGATAGCCGTTCAATAACACTTTTTCTGCAAATTCAGAGATAGGAGTAGCGGCATCCGGTGTAAATGGCCCGTTTATATAAGGTTCGAGTTCTGACAAGTCTATTTCAATTACACGGTCGTAATAGTTGGATGGTTCGTTGGTCACAATGTCGTCTGCACGAAGGTCTGCACCAACAGATTCAGCCCAATCGACTACACAATCTCTTCCGGTAGCTCTCAAATAAGTAGCCATGCGTCCGTCAAAGGGGAACAAAGAGGTAGTAGCTCCAACTTCGGCACCCATATTGCAAATGGTAGCTTTCCCGGTAGCAGAAAGGGATTCAGTTCCGGGACCAAAATATTCGATAATAGCATTCGTTCCTCCTTTTACGGTAAGGATGCCGGCCAATTTCAGGATTACATCTTTCGGAGAGGTCCAACCGCTTAGTTTTCCGGTCAGACGGACACCGATAATCTTCGGCATTTTCAGCTCCCATTCCATTCCTGTCATCACATCCACGGCATCCGCACCACCAACACCGATAGCCACCATGCCCAGTCCGCCTGCATTAGGCGTATGAGAGTCTGTTCCCACCATCATACCGCCGGGGAAAGCATAGTTTTCGAGCACCACCTGATGGATAATTCCTGCTCCCGGTTTCCAGAAGCCGATGCCATAACGGGAAGATACATCACGGAGGAAGTCGTATACTTCTTCATTAGTCAGTCTTGCCGTAGCAATATCCGCCTTTGCACCTTTATACGCCTGTATCAAATGATCGCAATGTACTGTCGAAGGCACAGCCACCTGATCCTTACCTGCATTCATAAATTGAAGCAAAGCCATCTGCGCAGTTGCATCCTGCATAGCCACACGGTCGGGACGGAAATTCACATAATCCTCCCCCCGTTTGTAATCTTTCAAATCGGCTACATCATACAGATGAGCATACAAAATTTTCTCGGCCAACGTCAAAGGGCGTTTCAGTATAGCCCGTACGTGTTCTACCTTTCCTTTATAAGCAGCGTAGAAAGCTTCTAACATAGTCACATCATATACCATATTGCTTTTTGTTTTTTTAGTCTATCTATTAAAATAACGAACGACGTTCGAGTAATGTTTAACAAAATGAAATATTTTTTCTACCCGGAACGAAGATTTGTTACCTTTGCGCCTATTATGAGTAATAATCCGAAAAGTCCCATTATAGACCTTCAGCAACAGCAACTCCTCCTGCGGATGGAGTATGAATATGAGAAGGAAGAATTTAAGCGGCAGACCGAAACAATGGGCGTTGCCCGTAAAGTGAAGCGCGGTCTCTGCTGGTATCCTGTCTCTCTTGGTCGAAGTTACTACAATTCGCTGAATCAGCTTGTAATAGATATTACACGGACCGAAAATAAAGAAATAGAGCATTCCTTTGAGTTCGGCCGTCCTGTTTGCTTTTTCCACCAGTCATTCGAAGGAAAAGTGAAGTACATGAATTTCATCGCTACTGTCAGCTTTGCCGACGAAGAACGAATGGTCGTTGTACTCCCCGGAGCGGGAGCTTTAGCGGAACTGCAAACTGACGGTATACTGGGAGTACAACTTTATTTTGACGAAACATCGTACCGGGCCATGTTCGAGGCACTGGAAGACACGATACGCGCCAAAGACAACCGCCTGGCGGAACTGCGCGACATTTTGTTGGGTACCCAAAAGCCGGGATTCCGCGAATTATATCCTGTCCGCTTCCCATGGCTGAACAGTACACAGGAAACAGCAGTCAACAAGGTGCTATGTACGCGTGATGTATCTATTGTTCACGGTCCTCCGGGAACCGGAAAGACAACGACTCTTGTCGAAGCGATTTACGAAACATTGCACCGGGAACCACAAGTGCTTGTTTGTGCGCAAAGCAACACGGCTGTCGACTGGATTTGTGAGAAACTGGTAGACCGGGGAGTACCCGTGCTCCGCATTGGAAATCCAACCCGAGTCAACGACAAAATGCTTTCATCCACCTACGAACGCCGGTTCGAAAGTCATCCTGCCTATCCGGAGCTTTGGGGAATCCGTAAATCTATCCGCGAAATGGGTAGCCGGATGCGCCGGGGTAGTTATTCTGAACGGGAAGGAATGCGTAATCGCATGAGTCGTCTCCGCGACCGCGCCACGGAGTTGGAAATACAAATCAATGCCGATCTTTTCGACAGTGCCCGCGTGATTGCTTCTACCCTAGTCAGCAGCAACCACCGCCTGCTCAACGGACGTCGTTTTTCGACTTTATTCATTGACGAAGCTGCACAAGCCCTCGAAGCTGCCTGCTGGATCGCTATCCGCAAAGCAGACCGGGTCATCCTTGCAGGAGATCATTGTCAACTTCCGCCGACTATCAAATGTATAGAAGCCTCCTGTGGAGGATTGGATCATACATTAATGGAAAAAGTAGTTCAGCAAAAACCTTCCGCGGTCTCTCTATTAAAAGTACAGTACAGAATGCATGAAGCCATCATGCAGTTTCCCTCTGACTGGTTTTATCATGGAGAACTGGAAGCTGCTCCGGAAGTACGCTATCGGGGGATTCTTGATTTCGACACTCCCATGAACTGGATCGACACTTCAGAGATGGACTTTCACGAAGACTTTGTAGGCGAAAGTTTCGGACGCATCAATAAGCAGGAAGCCAACCTACTACTGCAAGAACTGGAAACTTACATCGAACGTATCGGCAAAGAACGGATACTGGATGAAAGAATTGATTTCGGTCTGATTTCACCCTACAAGGCGCAAGTGCAATATTTGAGGGGAAAGATCAAAGGGAGCAGCTTTTTACGTCCTTTCCGCAGCCTCATCACCGTAAACACGGTAGACGGTTTTCAGGGACAGGAGCGAGATGTCATTTTCATCAGTCTTGTACGTGCCAACGAGGATGGACAGATTGGATTCCTGAATGATTTGCGAAGAATGAATGTAGCGATTACAAGGGCACGAATGAAGCTTGTTATATTAGGAGATGCCTCCACCCTTACCAAACATCCTTTCTATAAAAGATTGATGTTATTCATTAAAAAGGAGGATTAAATATTTAATCCTCCTTTTAACAAAGCACACTTTCTCCCGAAACCACACTTTTTTTAACACAAACAAAACAAACAATATTTTACATCAGTACTATTCTTAATTTTTCACCCTCAAAGATAGTCGATTATTCCAATGCACTCCAACTATTTCCACCATTTTATTTGCGGATCGCGCGTTTTTGCCCATTCTGCAAATTTAGGATATGTTTTATCAATGCGCTGATTCTCCTTTTTAAGATCTAAATTCAAAATAGAAGCGTCCAAACGAGCATCTACATGAATTGCAAACGGAAAACCATCTTTGCAAATGAAATAGGTACCATCTACATCACCACGAGAAATATCAGCTCCGGAAGGGAAACGATTATTCGCACCAGTCGTCGGCTTATGATCTGTCAGATGGACTTCTGTGGCAGAGTTGAATACTTTTATAAAAGGATTATAAGGAGCTACCACCACTGATTTATCAAGAGTAGGATTATTAAATTGTATGGATACCGTATATGTCTTCTCTTGAATATTCTGATTAATCATATCCTCCGCATTCACATTGGATACTCCCAATTCAGCTTTAGCATCCTTGAATAATGTTATCACATTACCTGAATAGGAAGAAGCTTCACTACCATTAACCGTTACTTTAGAAGCTTTACTCAAATCGAAAGGAACTTCATAAGCAAACGAGTTCTTATAATTAGCTCCCGTCCAAGCCAAGGTGAACTTATCAATAATATTAAGAACCTTATTATCTATATTATAATCAACGCTTGACTGATATTTCATGACTACATCATTCAAGTCATAATCTCCTTGTTCCGGCCAGTTATCTTCAAAGCCAAGCACTCCAGAATACATTTCTGTTCCTTGTCGATCACCCGGATTAGGAACATCCGGAACTTCAATAGCAGCAATAGGATTAGAAGAGATAACGAAAGCAACATCATTATAGTCATTTTCACCGTTTTTCCAGTCTTCCATAGTGATAACATTCACTCTATCACCTGCTTTATTTTTTGCTGCAAAAATTGCAGTGTGAGAAATTTTGTCACTATTCAAAGATTTGGTTGAGTAGAACATATTCCCATTAGCCTTGGCATTTACCCAGCCATTATTCCATATCAAGAAACCAATCTTTGTATTTGCCGGAATACGTTCCGGGTCCTTTTGAGGGAAATTACCAGTCTCATTTATATATTTTAAATTAACCGCAACCCCACTATAATAACCTAAACTATTTCCATGTGCGTTAGGAAATATGACACATGCATGCTTTGTTGCCTTCCTTATTTTATCAATAGAAGCATCTTTCGGATAGCAATAATAAGCAAATACACTTTTCGCCCCTGTGTCTCCCCCAAAATAGTTAATAACGACATTTGCATCTTCTTTTATCAGAATATCAGCATTATCAGTAACTAAAGGTCCTACGTTATTCTTTCCTTCCGGAAAATATGTCGTTATATAACTCTTGAGAGTTGCATCCACGTTGATCTTCTTAGAAGCATCCAAATAGTCAGGCTTACCTGAATTTGCATTCCAAGTTCCTAATACGTTCGGGATTACATCTGTAATAAATTTCACCGCAGCCCTTGTTTGTGCACTTCTCGTTGATGAATCCACAGGAGTAACATCAAGAGCATTCTCAAAGGTTATTTTTGCGCTGACATCCGAACCGACAACTTTAGTTTTATACAAAGTCGGCACACCAAAATCCGGAGAATAAATATAAACTTCTGAAACTGCTGTCGGGAAAGAAGCCGGTTTGATATAACGTCCTTGTATATCTGTAAATCCGGTTGCAATGTGTGACACCCCTGCTTTCTTTATAATCTGACCGCCTTCTGCCACATAAGAAAGCGGATTTTCAGCATAAACTTCAAAATAAGCCCTAGGACATTCCTTTCCATAATCAATATTCAATTGAATATTTTTAGTAGTGGCAAAGTCGAAATAGTTATCTAAAGTAACTTCTTCTTTATCTCCTGAATTAGCAGGATCATATACATCTTTCTGTAAACAGCTTGAGAAAGCAACAGAAACAACACTGATAACACATGCTAATTTAGCAATGTTAATCATTCTCTGGGGTAAGTTAAAACACATCATACTTCTCGTTCATTTTATTTGATAGTGCAAATATAAACATAAACTTGCATATTTTAATCACATTATTGATATATTTTTCAAAAAAAAGTTTCTGCAAGCTTCACCTACCCATTTTTAAATATCTTATTAATAAAAAAGGAGAAAGCAAAAAGCCCTCTCCTTCTTTTAAAACTTGTATAATCTGGTCTAATTAATTATTCTCCGGACGAAGTTTACGAACAGTTACAGCAGTCTGCCACATTTCGCTTTCGCGTAATTGACGGAGCTCCTCGTTTAACTTTTCACGATAATCAGGTTGTGAATTACTGTCGATAGAAATCTGTGCTTCGTTACCAGTCTTCACACTGTTATACAACTTTTCAACTACCGGTTTGATAGCATCGTGGAATGGGCCCATCCAATCGAGAGCACCACGTTGAGCAGTAGTAGAGCAGTTAGCGTACATCCAGTCCATACCGTTCTTTGCGAACAACGGCATCAATGACTGTGTCAGTTCTTCCACTGTTTCATTGAATGCTTCAGAAGGACTATGACCGTTTTCACGCAATACTTCGTACTGTGCCAGCAACAAACCTTGGATAGCCCCCATCAATGAACCACGTTCACCTGTCAGGTCAGAAGTAGCCTCACGTTGGAAAGTTGTTTCGAACAGATAACCGGAACCGATACCAATACCCAGTGCGATGGTTCTTTCGTAAGCCTTGCCTGTAGCATCCTGATAGATAGCATAAGAAGAGTTCAAGCCGCGTCCTTCGAGGAACATAGTACGCAAAGATGTACCCGAACCTTTAGGAGCAACCATGATAACGTCGATATCAGCAGGAGGAACTACACCTGTACGGTCGTTCCAAGTGATAGCAAAACCGTGTGAGAAATAAAGAGCTTTTCCAGCAGTCAGGTAAGGCTTGATAGTAGGCCATACTGACATTACTGCTGCGTCAGACAACAGACACATTACAATAGTACCTCTCTCACAAGCTTCTTCGATACCGAACAAAGTTTCACCCGGAACCCATCCGTCTGCTACTGCCTTATCGTATGTTTTTCCTTCACGTTGACCAACGATTACATTGAAACCGTTATCACGCAAGTTCAGTGCCTGTCCAGGACCCTGTACGCCATAACCGATTACAGCGATTGTTTCATTTTTCAATACTTCACGAGCTTTTTCCAATGGAAATTCGTCACGGATTACTACAGTTTCAGTAGTACCTCCAAAATTCAACTGTGCCATTTTCTTTTTGTTTTTAGTTTTTGATGACTTACGCCATCTGTTATTAATTGATTTTATATTCTCACATTTATTCAAATATCACTTTCGAGCGGCAAACAACTTCGTTGCCATTCTTCTTCACTTCTACGTGAAACTCGTTTGCATTCACTTCATCGCAGAAGAAAGAGAGTTCATCACCAAAATAGCTTTCCGCCACATACGCCATTTCAAAACGACGGATACGTTTGGTCTTATACAATTCAATCGGGAACAAATCAAGGATATGTTCGATGTAACGGATGCTGTTTACATGACCATTGATATCTATATCACTGTACTTTGCCGTCAGGGTAGCTATCGACTGATCGCTTGTCACTTTGATACGTGAAGGCTTTTCAATCGGACAAGGCTCATCACAGACATAGTTTACGATACTTCCCCCATGCAAAGTCAACAAGTCGGCAGGCTTGCGGGTATTAAGATTAATCATTGCCCATACGGAACGTGCGTAGCCAATCTTCTTCCCATCCTTATCAATAATAGCAAAATTACGGTCCGTAAACAAACGGTAGACATTTTCCACCCACGTCTGAACCGAGAAATTCTCATACTGATAAGGCATTTCATCCAACTCAATAGCCAGACGTGAAAGCACCCATGTATAATTGTCCTCATTCAGCGTTGCAATACCAAAACCACGGTCATTGGCGTGAAAACCTGCACAATTCAGTAGATGATTTCCCAGTACCCCCATAGTCAGACGTCCGTTGAAGTCAACATGGAACGGTTCTGCCACAAACTGATAAGTCCCTATTCTATTTTCTTCACTCATTATTCTTATTGGTTTTTACTTTGGTTATACATAGCTTCCCGTCCATCGAGAAACTCATTCACCCGTTCAAAACAGCTGGTAGTAATCGCTACACGTCCTGAACGAACAAACTGCAAAACACAATTCAAAGCCTTCAGTTCACCATAGAGCGAAGTTATATCTTCGCTCATTCCATTTTTCTCGACAATAGAAAATACCGGATTGACTTCCACTATACGTGCATTGTATCTACGAATCAGCTTGGATGCTTCCGGATTCTCCTGAAAAGCAGGAGTAGACACCTTATATAATGCAATCTCGTGGAAATAAATCTCATCCTCTGTGAAATAATGTGCCTGAATCACGTCGATCTTCTTTTCGATCTGTTTCACTACCTTCTCAATGATGTCCTTATCAGTCCAGGCTGTTATTGTATACTTATGTACACCTTTAATAGAAGAAGCAGATACATTCAGACTCTCAATATTTATTTGCCGACGGGTAAATACAGCAGTTACCTGATTCAGCAATCCAGCTATATTCTCCGAATGAACAATGATTGTATATAACGTTTTATCACTCATAACTCCAATTTTTTAAATGCGAACTCTCAACTCTCCATTCTCAACTTCTCCTAGCACTCCAGCAACATCTGGTTTACCGACCCCCCCGGAGGAGTCATCGGCAAAACATTGCCTTCTTCCACCACGCAAGCTTCGAGCAGGAACGGACCATCCGTTGCCAGCATTTCAGCAATAGCTTCCTTCAGTTCTTCACGAGTGAAAACACGCTTGGAAGGAATATCATAAGCCGAGGCCACTTTCATATAATCCGGATTCAACATCGGGGTAAACGAATAGCGACGGTTGAAAAACATAGCTTGCCACTGACGTACGTTTCCGAGATAATTATTGTTCAGGCAGATAATCTTCACCGGAGCCTTCTGCTCCATAATCGTACCCAGTTCCTGAATATTCATTTGCAGTCCGCCATCTCCCATAAATACGCATACGGTACGTTCCGGTGCTCCGAAAGTTGCCCCAATAGCTGCGGGAAGCCCGAAGCCCATTGTTCCAAGTCCTCCAGAAGTAATGATACTGCGTTCTTTCGTATATTTAAAGTAGCGTGCAGATATCATCTGATTTTGACCTACATCTGTTACCAAAACAGCTTCATGGTGAGTAGCATCACTAACCGCACGTACCACTTCCCCCATACTCAACGAGTTTGTGGCAGGATGAAGTTCAGGACGGATTACTTTTTCCTCCTCTACTTTCTCATATTCTTTGAAGCTATCAATCCATTCGGTATGAGTGTTCTTTTTCAGGAGTTTCGTCACAGAAGCCAGTGTTTCCTTGCAATCTCCCAATACAGCTACATCTACCTTTACATTCTTATTAACTTCCGCAGGATCGATATCAAAATGAATCACTTTTGCCTGTTTGGCATAAGTAGCCAAATTACCGGTCACACGGTCGTCAAAACGCATACCGACAGCAATCAGCACATCACATTTATTGGTATTGATATTCGGTCCCAGATTGCCGTGCATACCCAACATACCTTTATTCAACGGATGTTCTGTCGGCAAAGCCGAAAGCCCGAGCAGCGTACAACCCGCAGGCATATCCGCTTTTTCGATAAACTCGCGCAATTCGCTCTGTGCATTTCCCAGTTCAACACCTTGTCCAACCAATACAAGCGGACGTTCAGCGTTATTAATCAGTTCGGCAGCAGCCTGTACAGTCTCCTCGTCCGTATCGGGAACAGGAACATAACTACGGATAAAATCGACTTTCGTCGGTTCGTATTTCGTTTTCTCTACTTGCGCATTTTTGGCAAAGTCCAGTACCACCGGCCCCGGACGACCACTACGAGCAATGTAAAACGCACGTGCTACCGCCCAGGCTACATCTTCCGCACGGCGAATCTGATAACTCCATTTAGTGATTGGCTGGGTGATACCTACCAAGTCAACTTCCTGAAAAGCATCCGTCCCAAGAAAGCCTGTTCCTACCTGTCCGGCAATCACCACGATAGGCGTACTATCGATCATCGCATCTGCAATGCCTGTTACCGTATTGGTTGCTCCGGGACCGCTCGTCACCAGGCAAACACCTACATCACCCGATACACGGGCATAACCCTGTGCGGCATGGGCAGCTCCCTGTTCGTGACGAACCAAGATATGGTTCAATATATTTTGATGATCGTACAAGGCATCGAATACCGGCATAATAGAACCACCGGGGTAACCAAAGATGGTAGTCACTCCCTGATGTTCCAAGGAGCGCATCAAAGCCTCTGCACCTGTTATTAAATCTTTCATATTAGTTGATAGTTGATAAATGATAAATGATAGTTGAGAAATGACAGTTGAAAATGAATGGTTTACAATCATTGCGCTAAGTGCTGCGCAGCTAACTATTACCTATCAACTATCACCAACTATATTATATAATTCTCACTGCTCCCTTATCGGCAGAGCTTACCATGCTGGCATACGCCTTCAGGCTCTTCGGTACATAACGGTCACGAGTGACAGGAGTCATCGGACGGGCCGCCAGTTCTTCATCCGTCAGTCGCACGTTAATCTTCCGGGCCGGAATATCGATTTCGATAATGTCTCCGTCTACAATTTTTCCGATATTGCCTCCAGCTGCCGCTTCAGGAGAAATATGTCCGATACTCAATCCGGAAGTTCCACCGCTGAAACGTCCGTCGGTAATCAAAGCACATTCTTTTCCGAGATGACGGGATTTTATATAAGAGGTAGGATAAAGCATTTCCTGCATACCGGGACCACCCTTCGGACCTTCGTGCGTGATGACGACGACGTCTCCACTGACGACTCGACCTCCGAGGATGCCTTCACAGGCTGCTTCTTGCGAATCAAATACTTTGGCAGGTCCGGTAAACTTCCAGATACTTTCGTCTACACCTGCTGTTTTTACTACACAACCGTCTTGAGCAATATTGCCTTTCAATACGGCCAGTCCGCCGTCTTTACTGTAAGCATGTTCCAAGTCACGGATACATCCGTTTGCACGGTCCTTATCCAGTTCCTTATAGTACATACCTTGTGAACCAAGTACGAGATTGAATTTATTTCCGGCTGCGCTCGAATATTTCTTAATTGCTTTTTCGCTCACATTCGGGCTGGTGATTGAATATTCATTAATAGCTTCTGCCAGTGACATTCCGTCTACCCGGCGAACGGATGTATCTATCAAACCGCCCTTTGCCAGTTCGTCCATAATGGCAATGATACCACCGGCACGGTTTACATCCTGAATATGATATTTCTGTGTATTGGGAGCCACCTTGCAGAGGCAAGGAGCCTTGCGGGAAAGCATGTCGATATCATCCATCTTGAAGTCTACCTCTGCTTCGTGAGCAACAGCCAACAAGTGAAGAACCGTATTGGTAGATCCCCCCATTGCTATATCCAGCGTCATGGCGTTCAGGAAAGCCTGACGGGTAGCGATGCTACGGGGAAGTACACTTTCGTCTCCTTCTTCATAATATAATTTTGCATTTTTCACGATCAGTTCCGCAGCGTCTTTGAAAAGTTGCGTACGGTTTTCGTGTGTCGCTACAATGGTTCCGTTGCCGGGAAGAGCCAGTCCGATTGCTTCATTCAGGCAGTTCATCGAGTTGGCGGTAAACATACCGGAGCAGCATCCGCAAGTAGGACAAGCATTTTGCTCGATATTCGCTACTTCCTGATCGCTAACACTTTCGTCGGCCGATTTAATCATCGCATCGATCAAATCCAGGTGCTGGCCATTCCATTCTCCCGCTTCCATCGGACCACCCGATACAAATACGGCAGGGATATTCAGACGCATAGCCGCCATCAACATTCCGGGAGTGATCTTATCGCAATTGCTGATGCATACCATTGCATCTGCCTTGTGCGCATTGACCATATATTCTACGCTGTCTGCAATGATGTCACGTGAAGGAAGCGAATAAAGCATACCGTCATGTCCCATTGCTATACCGTCGTCGATAGCTATTGTATTGAATTCCGCAGCGAAGCATCCTAGCTTCTCAATCTCTGCCTTCACCAGCTGACCGATTTCATGTAGGTGTACATGCCCCGGGACAAACTGTGTGAACGAATTGACGATAGCGATAATGGGTTTACCCATCTGATTCTTCTTCATGCCGTTGGCTGCCCACAATGCACGGGCTCCCGCCATCCGACGGCCTTGTGTACTAAACGAACTGCGTAATTGCTTTTTCATTTCAATCTATCTTTTAATTAAAGAGCCTTCCTCACACAAGTGAGAAAGGCTCTAAATTCTATCTTTTATGGTACGAACACATACAACACAAAAACCTTTCTCACGCTCTTGATGGGACCACCACGACGCGAATAATATGCAGGACTGCTAGGTTAATAGATGTATGTAACATATTCATATCTTCTTTTCTTTATTTTCGTGCTGCAAAGGTAAGGGCTTTTTTATTATATCCAAACAAATCGAAGAAAAAAATCACTTAAAAGCGAATAATTGTAAGAAAAGAGAGGTATTATTTCTCTATTTTATCACTTAAAGGTTGAATTTACAACTATTATCTAACTGCGCGCCTCACTTTCTTTTTCTGACAAAAGCACTTAATAATCTGAAATTTACCCTCCCTATACCGGAGTACAAGCAAATAATTCGTATCTTTGTAGACCCGTATTTACGGGAATTATTAATCAGAAACAAAAAAGATCAGATGGAAACAGTAGAAAACAAGTACATTACCGTTGCATACAAACTATATACAATGGAAGATGGTGAAAAAGAGTTGTTCGAAGAAGCAAAAGCAGAACATCCCTTTCAATTCATTTCAGGATTAGGAACAACACTCGAAGATTTCGAAAATCAGATAACTGCTCTTTCTAAAGGTGATAAATTTGATTTTACCATTCCGGCAGATAAGGCTTACGGACAATATGACGAACAACACGTTATTGACCTCCCCAAAAATATTTTTGAAATAGATGGCAAGTTTGATAGCGAACGTATTAAAGAAGGTAACATCGTACCTTTGATGACTGGCGACGGTCAGCGCGTAAATGCCAGCGTAGTAGAAATCAAACCGGATGTTGTAGTAGTTGACCTCAATCACCCGTTGGCTGGTGCCGACCTGATTTTCGAAGGTGAAATACTGGAAAGCCGTCCTGCTACTAACGAAGAAATCCAGGAATTGGTGAAAATGATGAGTGGCGAAGGTGGTTGCGGTTGCGGATGCGACAGCTGCGGTGATGGCTGTGGCGACGACTGCGGTTGCGAAGGCGGACACTGTCATTAATTGAAGTATTAAGTATAAAGTATTAAGTATTAATTCCGTGCGGATATAACCGGAGTTTTAATACTTAATACTTTTTTTATGCCGTCATTCCGGCTAATACTTAATGCCTAATACTTAATACTTGATACTTAATACTTAAAATCAGCATCCTTTGTGCGTCATGATGTCAAGTACCATTTTATCCGTTTCGTTCATGGCTTGCGAGCCGATTCTTGTCAGGTTACGGATACTTTGGTCTACATCTTCATCTATAATTCCTTCTACGGAAGTCACACAACGGTCTTCCATTGCCATCATGGCAGACAGTACGGCTGTCGAAACTCCGGTGGTTACCTTCAAGGCACAACTCGGTTTTGCACCGTCACAAATCATTCCTGTCAAATTGGCAATCATGTTTTGAACAGCGAAAGCAACCTGATTGTAGTTTCCTCCCATTAACCAGGTGATTCCACAACTGGAACCTGTGGCAGCTACCACACAACCACACAAAGCAGACAAACGTCCCAAACTTTGTTTGATATATATAACAGTGAGATGGCTAAGCATTAAAGCACGGATCAGTTCTTCTTCACTTTTTCCGTTTTCTTCTGCAAAGACAACGACAGGAAGTGTAGCGGATATCCCCTGATTACCACTGCCGGAATTACTCATTACAGGAATCATAGCACCGGCCATACGGGCGTCACAGGCAGCCGACGTATAAGAGAGGATATGAGAAAACACGCTATCCCCCATCACTTTATGCTCATAAGTTCCCCGAAGCATTTTCCCTAAAGAATGTCCGTAGTTACCTTTAAAGGCTTGCTCGGCAGCAGCTTTGTTCAAATGGGCTGTGTCAAGGATGAAACGGATTTCATCCAGCGGAGCAGTCAGTGCAAAGTCATATACTTTACGCAAGTTTAGTTCGGGCGAAGCCTCTTCCTCTTCCTCGCTGACTGTCTGTTGCTTGTCGAGCAACGTTTGTTCATTTTTGGCTATATATATAAAGGTAGTATGTCCACCGGCAATGATGGCTTTAGCCGTTTTATCTTCCGTTTTACAAATCACTTCGATATACAGCTTTTCCGTAATATCTTCTTTTAGAGAAATACAAATCCGTTTTTCTGCGATGAATTGTTTTCCCTGCTCCACCGCTTCCGGCGTACAATCCCTCAATACCTCCAACTGATAATCTGATTTGCCAATCAACGCACCCAAAGCAACCGCTATGGGAAGCCCGACCATACCCGTTCCCGGTATTCCGACTCCCATGGCATTCTTTAATATATTAGCACTTAACAGGACTTCTATCTTTTCCGGTTTCGCTCCCAGTGTTTCGGCAGCTTTAGCTACACAAAGCGCTACTGCGATAGGTTCCGTACATCCGATAGCCGGAATGACCTCCTTCTTAATCAATTCTATAATTTGCCTTCTTTCTGATTCAGTCATGGACTTATAAGTTTTGGTTCCACAAAAATAGGAAATTCTTTCTTTTCCAACATTCTATAATGAACAAATAAAATCTCATATTGTTATAAAACCTCCCATACACCAAACTTTAACAGAAAGAATTGATAGAAAAATGAAAGCAAAACACATAGTTGTTTATTTGCTACTAGCTATTGTTTCCTCTTCATGTATCCGCGAAGAAGCTCTCAATGCAGAAGCAGACATATTAAGTTGTATACTACCGGGAGTAGCCATGACAACCAGTCCTATTATTAACAATAATTCCATAACTATCTTTGTTGGTCCGGGAACTGATATTTCAGAACTCAAGCCTGAATTTACACTGACTCCGGGAGCTGCGATCAGTCCGCTTAGCGGCACGGAACGAAACTTCAATACCCCACAGGAATATACTGTCACAGCTGCCGATGGTGTTTGGAAGAAAATGTATACCGTATCAGTGATCGACACGGAACTTGCCACGAACTATAATTTCGAAGATACACTGGGCGGAAAGAAGTACTATATATTTGTGGAACGCGAAGGAGATAAGGTCGTCATGGAATGGGCCAGCGGAAATGCGGGTTATGCCATGACCGGAGTAGCTAAAACAGCCGATGATTATCCCACTTTCCAAATAACAGACGGAAAAGCCGGCAAATGCCTCTCCTTAGTGACACGCAGTACCGGATTCTTCGGCCAGATAGCAGGAATGCCTATTGCGGCAGGAAATCTGTTTATCGGCTCTTTCGATGTGAATAACGCTATGAGCAATCCTCTGAAAGCAACCAAATTCGGCCTCCCTTTCCGGCATGTACCCACTTATCTGGCAGGTTATTATAAATACAAAGCGGGAGATCAGTTTACAGAAGGAGGAAAGCCAGTGAACGGGAAACGGGACATCTGTGACATATATGCCATCATGTACGAAACCAGCGAATCTGTTCCTACTCTTGACGGAACGAATGCATTCACCAGTCCGAACCTGATTTCAACAGCACGGATTAATAATGCCAAAGAAACGAACGAATGGACTTACTTTAAACTTCCTTTCATCACTCTCCCCGGAAAATTCATTGATAAGGAGAAGCTAAGGGATGGGAAATATAATATAGCCATCGTGTTCACCTCAAGCCTGGAAGGAGATCATTTTAACGGAGCAATCGGAAGTACATTACTGATCGACGAGGCAGAGTTAATCTATCGCTCGGAAAATTAGCGGGATTTCGAAGAAGAATTTCCCATAGCAATACGCTGATAATGCGCTCAAGCAATGTACTCATACAAAACGTGCACATTATCAAACGAACGGAATTAAATAACTTTATAACAATCATAATGATAAGAATCTATCCGTATATATTCAGTTTACTAGCCTGTATAGGAATAGCTCTCCCCGGCTATTCACAGGTAGACCGAAATGAAACACTGATCCGTTCCGCCCTTCACGGACTGGAATATGAAATCAAAGCAGGTTTCAGCATTGGCGGCACAGCCCCGCTTCCCCTTCCGGTAGAAATCCGTTCGATTGACGGATATAACCCGACACTGGCCATCAGCATAGGGGGCGAAGTAACCAAATGGATTGCCGTTCAGAACAAACTCGGGATCATAGTCGGACTCCGGCTCGAAAACAAAGCAATGACCACCGAAGCCACCGTAAAAAATTACAATATGGAAATTCTCGGACAAGGAGGTGAAAGAATCAGCGGAGTATGGACGGGCGGAGTGAAAACCAAAGTACATACCGCCGGACTAACTATACCTCTAATGGCTACCTACAAACTAAGTAACCGATGGAACATCAAAGCCGGACCTTATTTCTCGTATCTGCTTTCAAGAGAATTTTCAGGTCATGTGTACGAAGGATATTTGCGGGAAGATGATCCCACCGGTCCGAAAGTAGAATTTACCGACGACAAAATTGCAACCTACGATTTCTCGGACGACTTGAGACATTTCCAGTGGGGATTACAGGTGGGAGCCGGATGGCGAGCTTTCAAGCACCTCAATGTGTATGCTGATCTCACCTGGGGATTGAACGATATATTTAAAAGCGATTTTAATACAATCACTTTTGCAATGTATCCTATCTATTTGAATATAGGTTTTGGGTACGCATTTTAAGTCTCACCACAGATTACACAGATTAACACAGATTGATTTATAAGTCATAGACTATCAATATAAATAATCTGTGTAATCTGTGGTGAACAAGAAATTAATTTCCACCAGACTCTGCCACCTGTTTCACTCCGGAGTAGGTCACCTTTACAGTCTGTTGCAATGTAGGCACTTTCACGTTAATGGTCATGTCTGCATTTCCATCTTCTACCGTTCCTGTAACAGTTACAGGACAAGTACCCAAAGCAGCGGCATTTCCCTCAAACGTAAGGTCTTGCTGTCCGGTAAATGTAGACACACCTTCCCCTTTCTTCACTTCACACTTATCAACAACAATATCTCCAAACTTCAGAATCTGTTGATTGATGAACAATTCAAACTCCTTCAGTTCAATCTTCACTTCCGTATTGCTGACCTGCGATAGGGTAATAAACTTCTCTATTCCATCTCCTATGACAATTTCCTGGTCAGAACCATCCGGTATCATGGATATATCCAGATTTCCCCAATACGTTCCGACTACATCCGGAGCCGTTATCACAGCTTCCTCTTCAGGAGGATTCCCATTATCCTTGTTATCACTGTCGTCATCGTCACTGCTACAAGCAGCAAAGAAAGTAAGAGAGCAGACCAATGCCAATAAATACAATAGATTCTTTTTCATACGTCTTTGGTTTAGTTATTATAATAAATTCGTCCCTTATAAACTAAAAAGAAGAAAAAAGGTTCAATATGCTTCCTTTTTCGAAGATATTTCGAGTTCACAACTTTCTTATCGAAAACTTTGTTATATTTGCATATAGTAATTTTAAAAAAGCCACAACTATGTTTAATTCATTTGGCAATATCTTTCGGCTCACAAGTTTCGGTGAGTCTCATGGAAAAGGAGTTGGAGGAGTGATTGACGGATTTCCGGCAGGAATTGTCATCGACGAAGAATTTGTACAACAAGAACTTAATCGTCGCCGTCCGGGACAATCCATTCTTACCACTGCACGTAAAGAAGCTGATAAAGTTGAGTTTCTTTCAGGTATTTTTGAGGGGAAATCCACCGGATGCCCTATTGGTTTTATCGTTTGGAATGAAAACCAACACTCCAATGACTACAACAATCTGAAAAATGTATATCGTCCTTCACACGCTGATTACACGTACACAGTGAAGTACGGAATCCGTGACCACCGTGGCGGCGGACGTTCTTCCGCACGCGAAACGATTTCGCGCGTGGTAGCCGGCGCATTGGCTAAGCTGGCACTCCGCCAATTGGGAGTCAACATCACTGCCTATACCTCGCAGGTAGGTCCTATCAAACTGGAGGGTACTTACTCGGACTATAATTTCGACCTGATAGAAACCAACGATGTACGTTGTCCGGACCCTGAAAAAGCAAAAGAAATGGCAGACCTTATATATAAGGTAAAAGGTGAAGGCGATACCATCGGAGGTACACTGACCTGTGTCATTAAGGGATGCCCCATCGGATTGGGACAACCTGTTTTCGGTAAACTTCATGCTGCCCTGGGTAACGCCATGTTAAGCATCAACGCTGCCAAAGCATTCGAATACGGTGAAGGATTCAAGGGATTGAAAATGAAAGGTTCCGAACAGAACGATGTTTTCTATAACAATAACGGACGGATCGAGACGCACACCAATCACTCCGGAGGTATTCAGGGAGGATTGAGTAATGGTCAGGATATCTATTTCCGTGTAGTGTTCAAACCGATTGCCACGCTGCTGATGGAACAGGAAACTGTCAACATTGATGGCGTCGACACCACTCTGAAAGCACGCGGACGTCATGACGCTTGTGTATTACCTCGTGCCGTACCTATCGTAGAAGCAATGGCTGCCATGACCATACTCGATTATTACTTACTGGATAAAACGACGCAACTCTAATGAACGAGATTCAGAAATACATAGCGGCACACGAACCAAAGATGATGGATGACTTGTTCAGCCTTATTCGCATTCCCAGTATCAGTGCTCTGCCAGAGCACCACGACGATATGCTGGCTTGTGCGGAACGCTGGGCACAACTGTTATTGGAAGCAGGTGTGGACGAAGCATTGGTAATGCCCTCACAGGGCAATCCGGTTGTTTTCGCTCAAAAGATCGTGAACCCGGATGCAAAGACTGTATTAATCTACGCTCATTACGATGTGATGCCGGCCGAACCATTGGAACTCTGGAAAAGCGAACCGTTTGAACCGGAAATACGTGACGGACATATCTGGGCACGTGGAGCGGATGATGACAAAGGACAATCGTTCATTCAGGTGAAAGCATTTGAATATCTCGTCAAAAACGGATTACTGAAGAATAATGTGAAGTTCATCTTCGAGGGTGAAGAAGAAATAGGTTCACCCAGTCTGGAAGCTTTCTGCGAAGAACATAAAGAATTGCTGAAAGCAGACGTTATTCTGGTGTCGGATACGAGTATGCTAGGAGCTGAACTGCCCTCATTGACTACTGGTCTGCGCGGGCTGGCTTATTGGGAAATAGAAGTGACGGGACCGAATCGTGACTTGCATTCCGGACATTTCGGGGGTGCGGTAGCCAATCCGATCAACGCGCTTTGCCAGATTATTAGCAAAGTAACGGATGCCGACGGACGTATCACTGTTCCCGGATTCTACGATGATGTGGAAGAAGTGCCGCAAACCGAACGGGAAATGATAGCCCATATTCCTTTTGACGAAAAGAAATACAAAGAAGCAATCGGTGTAAAAGAGCTTTTCGGAGAAAAAGGATATAGCACATTGGAACGTAACAGTTGCCGTCCGTCTTTTGACGTATGTGGCATTTGGGGCGGATATACAGGAGAAGGTTCTAAAACCGTACTGCCTTCAAAGGCTTATGCTAAAGTATCTTGCCGGTTAGTACCGCATCAGGATCACCATAAGATTTCGCAAATGTTCGCAGATTATATTCTTAGTATCGCGCCTGATACAGTACAGGTAAAAGTGACTCCCATGCACGGGGGACAAGGATATGTGTGCCCGATTTCACTTCCTGCCTATCAGGCAGCAGAGAAAGGTTTCGAGATCGCTTTCGGGAAAAAGCCGTTGGCGGTACGCCGTGGCGGAAGTATTCCCATCATCTCTACTTTCGAACAGGTATTGGGAATCAAAACCGTATTGATGGGATTTGGACTCGAATCGAATGCGATCCATTCTCCGAACGAGAACTGCTCATTGGATATCTTCCGGAAAGGGATAGAGGCAGTCATAGAGTTTCATCAGGAATATGCCAGACGATAAAGCGGATAAATAACAACCAAGTTATAAACGATACATATAAAAGAGTGGTGGATAAGCTTGATTACAAGCATTTATCCACCACTCTTTTATATATCTACCACACCGACAAATTACATGACCGGAGTCTCAAAAAGGAAGGTAAATGATTGGCTGTCTTTCAAATCCTTCACTGCATCACCCGCATAAATTTCGCCCTTTGTCAGAGACAGTTTCTTAATGCCGGCTTTCGGACTAAAATCAATTTTCTTCAAATCCAGCCAAAACAAATTCGGAGTCAGGGTAGATTCGAAATAATATACCTTATTCTTCTGATCGGATACGGAACGCCAACGGGTAGAAGATATATAAGGCTTCTCCGGTGTATTAATACCAAATGGCACGGAAACATTACGCATCACACTCAATACGCTGGGAACTGCAATTTTTGCATCCGCAATTTGTGGAATAGCATGAATGTAGAATGAAGCCCGTACAAAACGGTCGCTTGCTCGGTTGGTTCCCGGTAACATCTGTAAGCCACCGATTTCCTTCCAGTAATCATTAATGGCCAACTGCTGTTCATATCGAGGAGAATTTGTCATCACCCGGTATTCTTTTCCTTCGTGAATACTTAATTTCCCATCCAGATATTCCAATACAGCCGTATTGCCTGTTTCATCGGTTATGGCCAGATGTAAGGTAGACTCCGGTCCTCCATTCGGCATACGGGGAGCATCAATGCGGAAAGTCTCCTTTTTCAATTCATCCACCGCTTCGCGTACCGTGGCAAAGTTATCAAGCACATACTGTGTCCAAATGCTGATGCCCATTGCCGGACGGGTATCGCCGGGAAGAGAGTAAATGGATTCCGGCAAGAAAAGCAGGCTAGCCACTAATCCTTTCTCGTTCATTCCGTCACAAGTACCTATATCATATCCTGTAGCAATCACACTTCCATATTTGGAAGTCCAGTTCACAGTTTTCTCTTTGTTATGTCCCATACGTTGGATGCCACGCGGAAATACATAGATATTCGTCATGATATCTTCCTTCCAGTCCATTGTACGTCCTGTTACCACCATCTGGTCAGGGCCTATATACACTGCACGCGTACATGCTTCTACAGGCTGTACACTCATCAAAGAGACGGCAGCCAACACCAATGCAACTCCTGCTAATTTTTTCTTCATGTTCATTCTATTTAAATAATTGATCTTCTTATTTATAAATAACAAACGCGCCACGATTATTGCCTAAAAGAAAGAGGATTTTAATGAAAAAAAGGCATTTATTCAATGCAGGAAGAAATTTTGGGTTTTCAACGTATGAGGGTTATCATCACAAAGATCATTTCTTAGCGAAAAATATTAAATAAATTTAAGTGTTAATATTGCAGTCATTGCTACTTTAGTTCGTCCAATAAATAAACATACAATTATCATGATAAAAGGGTACACCAAACAAACTATAATCATTTGCTTTCTATTACAAGGAATCGCATTATCAAGCAGAGCGCAAGAACAACAAATGTGGCAACGATACCACGATAAATGTCGAAGAGAAGCAAGTATTATTGACACTCTCCCCTCCAAATTGGAAAAAGCCTTGCACTGGTCGCCGACAATAAATAAAGAACAAAAAGAGGTTATACGCTATATACTATGGAATATGGTTTATGTGGAAGGTGGTACAGCCAATCTCGGAGACAACAACAACTATCCCGTGGATGTAGCCTCTTTTTTCATCAACCGATATGAAGTTAGTCAGGATGAATGGTATGTCATTATGGGAGAAAATCCTTCTAACCAACACAGACGTAACTATCCGGTAGACCAAGTCAATTGGTTCAACGCTCAACGATTTACCCAAAAACTTTCTCAATTAAGCGGTCTACCCTTCCGTCTCCCCTTCGAAGCAGAATGGGAATATGCAGCACGTGGGGGACTAAAAACCAAGAATTTCATCTATGCCGGCAGCAATAATGCAGAACAGGTTGCCTGGTTTAGAGAAAAATATTACAATACTTACGTATCCAAAGAAACAGGAACGAAGAAGCCCAACGAACTGGGACTTTATGACATGAGTGGAAACGTATATGAATGGTGCATGGACTGGTATGACAGAAAGGTTCCTTTTACCGGAAACATCGCTCCGGTTATAAGCGAAAAAGATACGCATAAAGTGTTGCGTGGAGGTAGTTATTATACCTTCGAGAAATATTGTAAAGTCACCAGCCGCTACGGAGTTAACCCGCAACGATGGGATATTGATTACGGATTACGGTTGGTAATGTCACTACCAAATTAAAAGAGGAGCATATTATTCACTGTATTATTTTAGCTCCTCATTGTTCTAAATACTGTTATTATATACAAATGTCAAGTCGACTTATTGATCGGCCAGTTTATAGAGTTCATATCCTCCCAATGCCAGTACATAAGGCAGATTAAGAATAACGTCGGCATCCTTCTCTACCTCTTCGGGGTACTTTTGCAGCAATTCGTTGAAAGGCATAATGAGAGGATGTTGCAAGAAAACCTTATCTTTCACCTCGGCACGTCTCCAACCAGCTACCGTACGTTCGGCATTCCATCGGTATTTCTCCATGCGCACCAGTAGATACAAAACTTGAGACGGTAGATTCTCATTGAACATAGATCCGGATATGCGTGCCGGCGAACGGTCGCTCCGCTTAATACCGTAGCCTAGCGTACGACAAAATACACTATAGGCATCCAGTTGATAGCGGTTAGCCCAACGTAACGGCTCGCTCAATTTGTTCCACAGAAACTGTGCCTGATGATTCATCAAAATGAAATCGGCAGAGTGGTTGCCATAAGATTCATACATCTTCTTCAACACCTCTTTCTGCTTGAGGCTTTCATCTGTATAGCAGCAATCGTAGAGGTAATTCACATACAAAGCCAGTTTATCCTGCAAGATATTTTTCTTCATCCCCCTATCTACCATACCAAACACCTTGACATAACGATAACGCCCTTGCTCATCGTCCACTATCGACGACAAATCGTTATTGAAATCCTGACGGATAAGTACACGACATTGATGCTGATAAACCTCATGCGGCAAGTTGAGTCCTAATGAGAGACTCAAATCGGGATCATGCACGCAAATAGCCACTGTAAGCATACAGTGTTTATTTTGTGCCCATTGTTGTAGACGGGTGCGCATAGCAGTACTACAAATGTCGTCATGGCAATATTCTACCTCAATATCGCCTATCTGACTCTCTATATAAGGAAATTGAGCTTTGAAGTAGTCTTTCTGTGATTCCATCTCTCGATCTACTAAAGTGATGTGGGTACGTATGCGCTCATCTGTCGGCAGACGGTCATCGTAATTGGCATAATGGCAGATACGTAGTGCTTCAAGCAGCAACGAGCGTCCCATCCGATTGAATCCCACAATAACCAGATGCACATAGTCTTGACTAGTAGCAGTCCAGTTTCCATCAGGTTGTTGCGTTATGCTTATGGGGCGATAGTCTAGCGGATCATAATATCTTTCACTATCGGCAGCATAGAGACTCCATAGTTGCCGGGCCAAATTCTCGTGGAGGTTAAAGGGACGGAAAAAAATATTAGGTTTCCCCTCAATGCAAAACACCTCCGGCGGCAGATTCATTTTCTGTATGTTAGAGTACGAAGGGATACTGTCGAACTGCACATATACAGGCATCACCTTGCCATCGGAACATTTGCCACGCAGAGCACTCACCAAATGCACAATCGCTATATTTTTAGCATCGCGTCCGCAACGTTCTTCATCACCCAGTACATACACTTCACTCGCGCTCGCTATGTTCAACCGCTGAAGTTCTTCGATCGACTCAATGTTGCCAAAGTAAACAAGCACTTGCCGCTCTATTTCGACGGGCAAGGCAGACTGTATGCGATGGCGTACCGTTGCCGCCTCTATACCGCTCATCAGCAAGATACGTGCCGAAGGACATTCGTTATATAGTTCGCGTATCATATTGATAGTTAGTTCATTGAAGCCTATCAATACATAGTGTTGAGTTATGTTGCGGTAAGTCATTCGCCCCGTGTTTACCACATCCACACGCCGCTCTATTATGTTGGAAATGGTAGAGATGAGCACACCACCCAATAAAATGGATCCCGAAAAGCTAACAATTCCCAGCAATAGCCTGCTGGACCAAGCTGTCTCGTTCATTTGGTTACCAGGATCCACAAAGTTGTTGTACACCACCCAGAGCCTTTCGCCCCATTCCTCATGTCCATACAGTTGGATAGAAAAGAACATCACGATGATAAAAAAGATAGCCAGCACCGTAGCAATAGTAACGAGTAGCAGGGTGAGCTGAGACTTGATACCCCCCGAAATGGTGCGATCCATATACTCTTGTGAGAATATCTTCTTGTAGTAGTTTATAAAACGGTTCATGCTTATAACTTATTGATGGCAAAACATACAAGTCCTGCCCATATTGTGTATATTTCGAGCTATTTGTTCTGATAATTGTGCCATATCATGCACCAATACCATATAATCCGTATCAATGGGATTTGGTTGACAGTCGTGTTTCATAAATAGAATATTTAGAGTTGTGTACAAATATAGTATTTTTCAACGAACCAAATAGTTTTTCACTTAACTATTTTCAGCAGTGTACTTTACCTTGTTATCGTATGGCAGTATATAAAATGAAATTCACCAGTACAAGAAGACATTAATCGCAAGATAACAGCTATGGAACGAAGTAAAATTCGTATAAAAATGGAGTAAGATATTCTACTTCCATCAAATAATATCTCCATAACCTTTATTGTATCTAAGATTATTCAGTGCATAGATTTAAGATTTTCTATGCAGAAACTTAGAATCTTTTATGCACTCGAGTAGTCGTCACGTTATAACGGAACAATGGTCACCTTATAGAATGACTAACGTCACTTTATAAGGTGATATTAATCATTCTATAAGGTGACCATCTATCTCTGAAAGGATGAAAATCACTAAAGATACAAAATAAATCAGTAAAAAGCAATAGTAAGATAGGAAATTTGCCTGGAATGCAAACGCACTTAATTTATCTCAATACAACATAATAAAGAGACCGCATTCATATAATGCAGATTAAATCTAACCTGCTAATTGCAGCACCTCCATCTCTCACTCTCTTCGTGATATGACGGACTTTTTACTTCCAATTATCTTATCCCTTTTCTATTAGAAGTTTTTCCGGAAAGTACATCCATTTCTCCATTCCGAACATCCGTAAGCGGTTTTTCCTTTAATAATAATTCCCTTACCACAAAGCGGACATGGCTGACCTACAAACGTATCTACATCACCTGTAGCAGAAGGAGTTGAAGCAGGAGTAGTAACCGGAGCCGGAGAAGGTGCCGAATTAGAACTCACTCCACTTGCCGCTTTTTCTGTTTTCGGTTTCTTTTCTTTCGGTGCACTCGGTTTACGTTCTCGCTTTTTAGTTTCTTTCTTTTCTTTCTCTTCAGCCTTTGCAGCTACTGCATCCTGAATAGTAATGCGTCGGTTTGTATTATCAGAAAGTACACTCATCACTATTTCCGAAACCATCTGTTTCAGTTCTTCGAGAAACTGGCGGGCATCGTATGTCTTCTTTTCAATTTCGCGAAGCTTCTTTTCCCAAATACCTGTCAGTTCCGCCGATTTCAATAATTCTTCGTGAATGAGCTGCACCAACTCCACTCCTGTCGGGGTGGCAATCAGGTTCTTTCTCTCCTTACGGATATAATTTCGTTTGAACAGTGTTTCAATGATGGCAGCACGGGTAGACGGACGACCGATACCATTCTCTTTCAAGGCATCACGAAGTTCATCATTATCCACCAGTTTTCCGGCTGTTTCCATTGCACGGAGCAGTGTTGCTTCGGTATAAGGTCTGGGCGGCTGTGTCCATTTCTCGTTCAAGTCGGGAATGTGAGGACCACTTTCACCCTTCACAAAGGTAGGGAGTACATTTTCATCCTCTTCCTCTTTTTCTTCAGTAGGATCTTTTACGTCCTTTGCAAACACGACACGCCATCCCGGTTCCAGAATTTGTTTTCCGGTTACCCGGAATTCTATCTTATCCACTTCTCCCATGACGGTAGTAGTAGAAATCTTACAGTCCGGATAGAATACGGCTATAAAACGACGGGCTATCAAGTCATAGACACGACGTTCCATATCCGTCAGGTTTTGAGCATAGACTCCGGTGGGGATAATGGCGTGGTGATCCGTCACCTTCGAGTTGTCAAATACCTTTTTCGATTTAGGAAGTGTAGTGCCGGCTAACGGAGCCGTCAAGACTTCGTAATCACGGAGTCCTTTCAGGATAGCGGGACATTTCGGGTAAATATCATCACTCAAGAAAGTGGTATCGACACGCGGATAGGTAGCTACCTTCTTCTCATAAAGAGACTGGATTAGTTTCAGCGTTTCATCAGCCGAATAAGCGAATTTCTTGTTACATTCTACCTGAAGAGAAGTCAAGTCGAACAAACGTGGGGCGAACTCTCTCCCATCTTTCTTGCCAACACTAGTGACTACAAACGGAAGATCCTTTATGCGTTCTACCAATGCCTCGCCTTCTTCCCGGTTAGCGATAGGGTCGATACCCGGATTATCTATTTTCTTTTTTCCACCGTTCTTTTCTTCTTCCGCAGCAATTTCTTCATCACTTTTGCGGATAAGTGCGGAAAAAGTGGTATCCCGATAGTTGGTTTTCAGTTCCCAGTATTGCTTGGGTTCGAAATTGGCTATTTCCAACTGACGGTTGACAATCAGTGCCAGAGTCGGTGTCTGTACACGACCGATAGAGAGTACCTGTTTATTTTGACCGTATTTAATGGTGTAAAGACGGGTGGCGTTCATTCCTAATAGCCAGTCACCCATTGCACGAGAAAGTCCGGCTTCATAGAGTGACTGAAAATCTGTCTGATCTTTCAGCTTCGCAAACCCTTCCCGGATAGCTTCTTCTGTCAATGAAGAAATCCACAGACGTTTCACCGGACAGCGTGCACCTGCTTTCTGCATCACCCAACGCTGAATCAATTCTCCCTCTTGCCCGGCATCACCGCAGTTGATGATTTCATCTGCGTTCTGCATCAGTCCCTCGATAATGTGGAATTGTTTTTCGTAGGTAGGATTCTCTATCAACTTGATGCCGAAACGTGGAGGAATCATTGGCAGGCTACCTAAATTCCATGATTTCCAGTTAGGCGTGTATTCATGCGGCTCTTTCAGGGTACAAAGATGCCCGAATGTCCAGGTCACCTGGTATCCGTTTCCTTCTATATATCCTTCTTTTCTGGTATGAGCGCCGAGTACTTCGGCTATATCGCGTGCTACTGATGGCTTTTCGGCTATGCAAACTATCATTTTTTTCTCTTCTTGTTTTTACACTAACAGTTTACAAAGTTACACGATTATTTCTCATTGACCGCATGAAGAGAGAAAAAAGTCCATAAAGGCATAGATCGGAGAAAGAATGATAACTTCAACTGAATAGTTTTCAAGATGTACCGCTTTCTCCTTTTTTATACCACTCCATTTGATGTTTGATAAGCTATATAATGAAGCTGCACAGTTCTACACACGATATGTGCATAGCTCTGTGCAGCCTCTCTATAACGTTTCTATTTTAAACCGGAGAAATCACAAAAAAGAGGATAATGTGTAGAAGCAACGGTCACATCTACTCCCGACAGACTTTCTATCACATCAGCCTGTGTCACATTTACGTTGTGACTCTTCAAAGACACGATAAAGTCAAGGCGACGTTTCTTACCACTGACTTCGGTAGACTTATCGGCACTAAGAAGATTCCAGTTACTCTTCACCATTTGGAAAAATTCGCTTTCCAAGTCGCCCTCATTGAAGTATCCTAACAAGAATGCAGGTTTATTATAGGCAGACAGTTTCGTTTCTAACGTTTGAAGGGCCTCTATACGCTTTGCCATATCCGTATCGAAGTTGGTACTGGCTACTACAAACTTTTCATATTCCACTACCATGGCTGCACGCATCTCGCTCTTTCCCGCCATTTGGTATCTGTCTACACTTACAGGTTCTTCTTTTGTCAGTATACCAACACCGAATTCACCGCCTTTATAATCAATGGCTTTAGCAAAGTAATCATGCATATTTGCTTTCTGTGCCAGTACGTTCAACTGGTCGATACCTTCCGAACGTTCCGTCTCCTTATCCAGTCCCTGCAAGCAGACAATATCCGCATTCATTTTGGCGATAATACGTCCTGTCCGGTCGTAATCAATCACGCCATCTGTACCTTTACAATAGGTCAGGAAATAGTTACCTATGCGCAGGTCACCTTCTGCCTTCGGATATTCTTCAAGTCCGGTCGGCTTCTTAAAATCACAATAAAGTGGATAATGGTCGGAAGTTATTGCTACGTTGACACCATCCAGGTTGTATATTACATTCGATTTTACCACAGTGGTAGGTGGAGTTTTCAAAGTAACGACAAAATCAATCCGTTTGGTAGCCTGTCCGGTAGGAAAAGTGTTTTCTGTAGAACTGACAACCTCCCATTCTTTCTTCAGTTCCGTAAAGAATGTGCCATTCATCAAGTCCTCGTTAAAGTCACCAGCCATATAAACCACTTTATTATATGTTTTGGCAAGGTCTGTGAGCTGTTTTGCAGATTCAACTCTATTATTCTCTTCCAAAGCCAAGTGGGTGGAGATAACTACATAGTTCTCAAATTCGGCTATGGCAGCAGAACGGAGTTCGGCACCGGGAAGGGGATAAGTCTTCGTGCTGATCGGCGTCCCTTTGAACAAAAGGCCATTACCGTATTCACCACCCTGGTAAGCGATTGACTTACTAAAATAGTGATTCATGCCTGTTTTATCCGCCAAGGTTTTCAGTTGGTCGACTTTATTACTGCGGGTAGTCATGTAGTCCACTTCCTGCAGGCAAACGACATCGGGTTCCATTCCGTTGATAACAGCGGCTGTCCTGTCATAATTAATCACGTCATCGTTACCGGCACAATGCCTTATATTAAAGGTCAACACTCTAAGGTTCCCCTCCCCTTTCGGATAAGTATAGGAAACTTCCTGTTTACCGTAAGGTATCATATTATCGAATTTAGAGTTGTCCATGTCGTCGGCACAGGACAAGTTGGCAAACACGGTTGCCAAAAGACATATATAAGAAATCATATTTTTCATAAGAATTTATATTTCTGAATCTAATTAATTAAAGTTCAATCCGTCATTCCAACCGGGATTCTGTGTTATCACACCATTGGACAAAGTACGTTCGCTGATAGGAACAGGGTACAAATAATCTCTGTCTTCATTCCATTTCTTGGTAATCAGACTATGACAGATGATATAACCACTTTCGCCATTCGACAAGCGAATCTGCTCGCCAATCTCTAAATATAAAGGTACATTTCCGGCAGGTTTTGTTCCTACGTAGAAACAAACATCATCCGTACCGTCTTTATCCAAATCGTAAGTACCGGGCCCGGGAACATAGATTCCCAGCAGATCGTTCTCAAATAGTTTACCTTCTTTCCAACGCATGATGTCGTAATAACGGAAACCCTCCATTGCCAGTTCGATGGTTCGTTCACGACGGATTTCAAGAATTACTCCCTGATTGGCTCCTTTCACATTCGGATAACCTGTGGCGGCACTCATCAAATACGGATCGGGTTTCGAATTTGCCAGTTCCATATCCAGGTTAGTCATTCCTACCCTGTCTCTAAGCAATTTTATGGATTTATTGATGTCGGCTTGCTTCAAAGTGCCCAGTTCGGCTTTTGCTTCTGCAAAATTCAGATACACCTCTGCCGTGCGGAACAGGGGAATATCGTTGCACGATTTATTATATTCATCGTAATTAGCCGTCATCGAATATTTTATCAGGTGATATCCGGTCATGGTATAAGCCAGGTTCGGGGCTTCTTTCTTTGTACTTCCGATTCTCGTATATCCAGGGGTACGGATGGTTTGTGCCAGTCGCGGATCCCGATTCTGACATTCCTGATCGAATGTCATCGTTTCATAACCGGCTTTATCTGTGAAACGACTTCCGTCCGCCATCAGATAAGAATTCACAATCTTCTTGTTCATTCCCGGACGTCCCATTGTGGTGGAGTTCTCATAATTCTGCACATTATGAAGCACAGAAAGAGAAGCTTCGTAGTCACGGCCGAAAATCACTTCATCTGCTTGTAGATTTATGGAAGCGAATAAATCCCTGTAAGGCGTGCTGCCCGTTTTATAGAGCGTATATCCGCTTTCGTTCATAAAGGTTTCAGAAGCCGAGACACAGGCATTCAGGTATTTTTCATAATCCTCCAGCCCATGATATTTGCGAAAAGTGCCCTCAAACAGGCAGACACGGGATTTCAGGGCCAATGCCGTCCACCGGGTCAGTATATACGCATTCTTCGTTTTCGGAAGATTGGCTATCGCAAAATCCAGGTCCTCCAGCATTTTCTGCATGACAAATTCACGTGAGTCCCGGGCTTTATACAATTCGGGATCATCCGAGTCGAGTGCTTTGTCATACCAGGGAATATCGCCGTATCTCTTCACCTTCTCAAAGTAGAAATAAGCTCTGAAAAAACGGGCAACACCATCGTAACGATTACGAGCATTCACCTCCGTACAGTTATGGGAATACTGCAGATAGAAATTAATATCGCGAAGTGCCGTAAAATTCCAACCGTTCCCTTCATCGGGTATGATGCGCTGTCCGGACATTTCGAGCATCAAGTCGGACTTGACAATCAAATCGGACGACTCGGAATAAATATCGGCAGCGGACGGAACCAGATTGTTATAAAACTGATTCGTAAATAATCGCAACTCATCTTCAGTCTTGAAATATACATCCGGATACAGGCGGTCTTTGGGTGTCTTATCCAACCAATCGTCGCAAGATACGAAAGATACCGCCAACGCGAACAACCAGGATACTATATAAACAGGTTTCATAATTCAAATATTAGTTAGTTTAAAAAGTTACGTTCACTCCAAAAGAATAGGTCTTTGACCAGGGATACAACTTTGCGTTACCATTTGCCGATTGGATGGAATTTTCTGCCGACGCTTGTTCCGGATCAATGTAGTCGCTCTTTAGCGGAGAGAAGGTAAACAGATTCTCACCACTGAAATAGATATGCAGGCGTTCTATCTTTACCTTCTTCGTCCATACGGCGGGAATCGTATAGCCTACTGTGATATTCTTCACTCTGCAATAAGCCAGATTCTGCAAATAACGGTCGTTCACCACTCCCAAAGAACGGTTATTGCCGAGGGCAAGATACCCTATCGGACGTGGGAAATAAGCATCGGGATTTTCCGGGCTCCATACCTGGCTCAAGAAATCGCGTGGAATGAACGATGAATACGGACGAGCGTATGGTCCCCAAAAGAATACAGAATTAGTACCCGGATACCAGTCTTGATGTCCTACTCCCTGAAGATAGATGGAGAAGTCGAATCCATACCAGTCGAATCCACCTTGAATACTGTATGTATAGCGCGGCAATGAGTTTCCGATTATTTTACGGTCGCCCGGATCATCTGCCGTGTTCGAGCCGGAAGATATTGTATGGTCGCCGTCTAAATCAACAAATTTCATATCACCGGCGTGAAGTCCCGGATTCACCTGCGCTGTATTGATAACGAAGTTGACTGCTGTTTGGTCGACGTTATAGTTTGCCGCTTCTTCGTCTGTTCTGAAAAGTCCGTCTACTACATATCCCCAGATATCTCCCAATTTCTGACCTACATAATAATCACTCAATATCTTGGAAGGATTATCGAATTTGGTTATTTCCGATGTATTATCTGCCAAGCCTACAGACAGGTTATAACGGAAAGGTTTGTTTGCCAGTTTGAAAGCATCATTCCAGGTCAGCATCAATTCCCAGCCTTTGGTACGCAAGTTGGCTGCATTTTGCTTGGGCTCGTTGGCTCCATAAGCACCGGGAAGCTTTTTGCCGGAAGTTTGCATACCTTTAGTATCACGAACATAGGCATCGGCAGTCAGGTTCAGACGGTTGTTCAGGAATCCGAGATCGAGTCCTACGTTCCAAGTCGAAACGGTTTCCCAGGTCAGGTCGGCGGAATTCGGGTCGGAGACACTTGCATAAGAGCCTTTCTTCTGATCGCCAAAGATATAATTCATTGTACCGTTGGTATTAATGGTTTGGATATAATCGTAGTATCCTACCTGCTGATTTCCCAACGAACCGTATGACAGACGCAATTTCACATTATCAATATTCTTCTTTAAATTCCCGAAAAACGGTTCTTCACTGATTCTCCATCCTACGGAAGCCGAGGGGAAGAAACCGAAACGGTGTCCGCTTCTGAAACGTGAACTTCCGTCATAGCGTCCACTCGTCTCAAATAGGTAACGACCTCCTTTATAGGAGTAATTAAGACGATAAAATGCTCCCAAAAGCGCATATTCATTTTGTCCGCCGGACATAGTCATCGCATCTCCGACTGCCAGATTTAAGTCATTCAAGTCATCGGAGAGCAAGCCCTGGCGGGAGACTTTGATATCTTTCAGGCGCTTGGTTTCATAATTGTAACCTGCCATGATTTTTATCTGATGGTCGGCAATATCCAGCATATAATCACCATAAACATTGAAAGCCTGATACCAATGATTGGTCTGCGTTTCTTTCAACTGATTCACACCGCTTCCGGTAGTCAGATAGGATATCTCACCCGGATACTTAGAATATGGTACATTTACTGTTCTGTTCATGGTCTGATAGTTATAGTGCAGGTAGCTGTAATTTGCACGGACATTCAGGTTCTTCATTACATTGAAACTTGCTTCGAAAGTCGTGGAAAACTCATACCGCTGGTCTTCATTCTTATGTTTTCCATAAGCAAGGATAGCTCCCATGCCATCCAAAACAGCAGAATTGCTCAACGAAGTCAGATACACCGCACTGCCATCCGGATTAATGGGTACAAAGCTCGCCAGTGCATGATTCACCGCAGTATTGAAGTTGTTATTAATACCCGATAATCCCGGATAAGAGTAACTATTATAATGGTACTTCGTGTTATTGCTGATTGTCAGTCGTGGAGTGATCTTTGCCGAGATTTTACTTCTGAAATTATACACCTTGTATTTATCAGGATTCTGTCTGAAGATACCCGTTTGGTCAACTGTATTTCCTGATAAATAATAGTTCAACTTTTCATTTCCTCCACTGACACTGATATTGTGCTCCCACATCGGTCTGTTTTTACGATAAAGATAATTATACCAGTCGAAGTTACCGTAATAGACGTATGTATCTCTTCCGTCACGTTGGTCGGTAACTACCCAGGGACGTTCGGGATTCTCCGTTTTATCATTCCGGCGCAACCAAAGCTGGCGGTAGTCTTCTTCCGTATAGTTGGTATAAGGCTTTCCGTTATAATTGGTATAAAACAAGTCGTTGATGCCTGCCGAATAATATCCCCTGGTTTCAAAATCAGTAGAAGTCGTCTGATTACTCCATGAATATCTTCCATCATACGAAACGGTAGTCTTGCGGGCGGAGCCTTCCTTGGTAGTCACGAGGATAACACCATAAGAAGCACGAGCCCCGTAAATAGCGGCCGAAGATGCATCTTTTAATACGGAAATGGAAGCGATGTCATTCGGATTCAAGCGGTCGATATCCCCTTCTATTCCGTCAATCAGCACTAATGGCGATGCATTGCCACTGATAGAATTCACACCACGGATATTGATAGTTGCCGAAGCTCCCGGATACCCAGACCCAAAAGTTACATTCATATTGGGCACAGTCCCTTGCAACATCTGTGAGGCTCTCGGCACGGGTCTGTCTTCCATCGCTTTACTGTCTACTACTGCAACAGCTCCCGTCAGGTTTATTTTCTTTTGAGTACCATAGCCTACCACCACCACTTCTTCCAGCGTAGCCGTATCCTCCCGGAGTATTACTCTCGAAGATTTCTGCAAGTCGGAGACTTTAATTTCTTTCTTCTCAAATCCAATATAGGACACAACGACTAGGGCATTGGCCGGAACCGAGGATAATGTAAATTCACCATCCAAATTCGTGATCGTTCCCATAGACTGTCCCATCACCTGTACACTGGCACCGATTACCGGGTCACCGTTCACATCGACCACTTTCCCCGTAACCCGATGTAAAGGCTGCGATGGGACGGCAGTAGTATTACGTTCTGTTTTCTTTGTGATGATAATCATCCGGTTTTGTAGTTTATACTCTACATCCTTATCCAAAACAGTAGCAAGCACATTATTAACAGTTGCCTGCTGAAAGGAAGCCGTTATCTTCTTGTTTTCATTAACCTCGTCCGTTTTATAGATAATGGAGTACTTCGTCTGCCGCTCAACTTCTTTCAATACCGCCTTCAGCGGCTCATTTTTAAAGACCTTTGTAACTGTCTGCGCCCGTAGTGACTGGACGCCCAAACACAACAGAATCAGGAGAAACAGTCTAAAAAATGAGTTTCTTCGGTCATTCATAATTTTATCAATTAAGTTGTTACAATTTAAAGTGATTTATATTTAAGGATATATATATTCGATTGTAGTATTTCTCTGAATCGCTTCTATAAGATAAAACAACTCATCATTCATCTGCCCAACCCCTATAAAAGCAAAAAAGCAGATTATTTCTGCTTTTTTGTATCGACTGGCTTTATTTATTCAGACCACTGGAATATCGGATAACCGTTCGTTCCTTTTTTCCAAAGATTCGGATTCCAGGCTACGATGATATTCCCCAGTTCTTCCGCTGACTTCGCCACTCCGTGAAAAGTTGTTCCTGTGGCTGATGATTCGTCTGATGCGGTAATCGTTTTTTCATTCACTTTGAGTACAATACTTTCGCAGGCGTAACAATTCTCATAACTGCCTAATGAAGCAGAGACCCCAACAATGCGTCCTACGGTTGACGAAGCATCCACTCCGGTCAAGTTACTCCATGCTGCGCTGTTCTTGATAGCAATGTCACAACTTTTGTCAATTTGTCCCAAAATACCGCCTACGCCTCCTTTAGTTGCACTGACTGCTCCGTATGCATAGCAGTTCTCAATAAATCCGCCGACACCTACTTTCCGTCCAGCAATACCGCCTGCTTTTCCGCCACTTGCCGCCCGATCGCTGACCGTTGCATTTGAATAACAGTTCTTTATATAACTTTCCTGCCCATCATAGCTATTTGCCAATACACCGGCTATTCCACCTGCCGCACCAGAACCGATTACTTCGCCGGTCGTATAGCAGTTCACAATTCTTCCTGTCTTATTTCCGTTACCTTTATCTTTAAGTCCGAGATAACCGGTAATAATTCCAATCCCCTGCCGAGCAGATGATACAGAAGCATTCACAAAGCCCACATTACGACAATCACCGCACAATACTCCGAAGAAACTTGGATAATCACCGGCAGAACATTTGAAGTTCTTAATGACATGGCTGTCTCCGTCAAAATCTATTTCATAAGGAAAATCACCGGAACCATTCAACGACTGCCAGTCATCAATGCCTGCCATATCAATATCAGCACCTAACTGGAAATAAACTTTCATTCCCGATTTCAACACACTACGCATATTTCTGATCTGCGTAGCATTCATTATCATATAAGGTTTGCTGTCCGTTCCGTTTCCTTTCTCGAACAAACCGCCGGCACCGTCTCCGTCACCATCACCATTTCCGTCATCCGTTTCCGTTTTTTCGAACGGAACACGAGTGTATG
Organism: Bacteroides sp. MSK.18.37; assembly: GCF_019129155.2. Classification (NCBI taxonomy): domain Bacteria; kingdom Pseudomonadati; phylum Bacteroidota; class Bacteroidia; order Bacteroidales; family Bacteroidaceae; genus Bacteroides; species Bacteroides sp. MSK.18.37. The sequence goes on from NZ_JAHOIB020000001.1 coordinate 1,509,511, forward strand.
AGTCCAAAGGATTAGGGTCAGAACACGAGATTGCAACAGATGCCATCATCAACAGCATCCCAAATCTGCCTATTTGAGTAATATTCATACTTGATTTCTTTACAATTAAACATTGAGTTCTTATCTTATATATATATCCTTTTCCTTATATTCTACTTTGATAGGTATGATTTCTTTCAGTGCATCCATTACATCTACGATTGTCTCTTTATTACGCAACGAAACACGGAACTTCATATCGCCCAATTTCTCCGACTCTAACTGAATATGCACATCGTACTGACGTGAAAGCTTCTTCACCATCTCTCCTAACGTAATGTCATCATATTCAATCCTGTCTTCCGCCCACGCCATTGCCTGACGTGCATTTACCTTCTTTCCTTTCAACTGTCCTGTTGCCAAATCCAGAGAAATAGATTCTCCCGGAGACATCCGTATCTGATCTTCTTTATAATTCAACTCTACCGCTCCTTCCAGCAAGGTGGTTGTTATATACGAATCGTCCGAATAGGCAGATACATTAAATTTCGTACCTTTCACCACCACATCATATTCATGCGTCTTTACCGTAAATTGCTTTCCATTCTGTTTAGTCACCTCAAAATACCCCTCTCCTTCCAGCTCCACCACCCGGTCGGCTGTATTAAAATGATTCGAATATCTTAATACGGAACCTGCATTCAGCCATACAACCGTACCATCCGAAAGCTGTATCTTACTTTTATCCCCCAACGGAGCTTCGCAAACAAAGAAAGTCTTTGGCGTAAACAAGTAAATAGCCTGTTGAATACCCAACGTAGTACCGACAATCAATGCTATAACGGCAGCAATACGGGCTATCTTCCATATACCAGGTTTCGACTTTTTCAATAACGGAACAATCGCTTCCTGCGTATACATCTTATGCTTCAAAGCTTCCCATTCGGCATCTGTCTCCGAATCGGTATTCCGGTGATTCATCCATTCTCTCTCCCATTGACGGAACCTGCCATAGCCACCTTCCACCTGTTCGATATATTCGAACAGATTCTTTTCGTCAGCTCTTGATATGCGTCCTTCAAAATACTGAATAGCCAATTCACGGATATTTTCTTCTTGCTTCATGATATTCACTTTCTATAAGATGTAACAACCCATATTTCTTTTACCCAACCTCTGAAACAAAAAAAGCAGAAAAAACTTTCCTGCTTCTTATTCTTTATATAACCGAAGAGTGCATTGATTATTTCTGCTCCATCATCAGCCATGCCAATATCACTATATACAGATCCACCGGATAGCGTTCGCTAAAATGCCGGGAGAAATATTGCAAAGCCCTTGCTATATGCTTTTCGACTGCTGTGGTAGATATTTGTAGTTTTTCTGCGATTTCCCTGTTCTTCAATCCCCTGAAACGGCTTAACAAAAAAATCTCACGCGACCTGTCCGGCAACTGATTAAGCACAAGGGCAATCTGCTCCTGCAATTCTTTGTATAATAATTTATGTTCTGCATCCTGCATAAAGTCTGCATAGTAGAGTCTTTCTTCCCCATCCACCTTTGCCAAGTACTCCACCCGGTACTTTTCAACAATCGAGCGATGCTTCAGATAATTTAGACATCCATTGCGGACCATAGAAAAAAGAAGAGAAGTAAGTGAGAAGGCAGATAACATTTCGCGACGTTCCCAAAATCGTAAGAAACACTCTTGAATAATATCACGAACCGTTTCTTCATCTTCTATAAAACGAATAGCATACCCTCGCAAACGAGGATAATAACTCTTGAACAGAAACTCAAAAGCTGCATTATTGCCTCTTTTCAGCTCTCCCAATAATTGTTTATCATCCATGAAATCTACCATAGTTTAGAAATTTATGCGCAAAGGTACGGGTCAACAGTTAACAAAGTGATGACAATATTATGAATATTTTTTCAATAAATCAAATTTGAGGTACTTTTTTATAAAACGCCAAAAAGGAAGTTTTCAATAATAGGATACAAAAAAAGGGTCAGTTACTGACCCTTTTTTCTATTAATTCATGGTTTCCCACTTATTGCATATACAATCTGTCAATAAGAAAGTTTTCCTTATTCTTCATCCATTAGGATTTCCAGAATCTGACAAGCAGCTTTCGCTACCGGAGTACCCGGACCGAAGATAGCAGCTACACCTGCCTTATACAAGAAATCGTAATCTTGTGCAGGAATAACACCACCGGCAATCACTACAATGTCTTCGCGACCCAGTTTCTTCAGTTCTTCAATAATTTGCGGAACCAATGTCTTATGTCCGGCAGCCAGTGAAGAAACACCTACTACATGAACGTCGTTTTCAACAGCCTCGCGAGCAGCTTCCGCCGGAGTCTGGAACAACGGTCCCATATCCACATCGAAGCCACAGTCAGCATAACCGGTTGCTACGACTTTAGCACCACGGTCGTGACCGTCCTGTCCCATCTTTGCAACCATGATACGAGGTTGACGTCCCTCTTTCTTCGCGAACTTCTCGGCCAGTTCACAAGCACGTTTGAAGTCGCTATCGTTTTTACTTTCTGATGAATACACGCCTGATATCGTTCTAATTATTGCTTTATAACGTCCTACTATCTGTTCGCAAGCATAAGAAATCTCACCCAATGTTGCGCGAACACGAGCTGCTTCCACAGCCAATTCCAACAAGTTACCCTTGCCAGTCTTCACACATTCGGTAATTGCTGCCAATGCTTTGTCCACTTCAGCCTGATTACGTCCATCTTTCAAACGTTTCAGGTTTTCAATCTGTTCAAGACGAACGGCTGTATTATCAATTTCAAGAATATCAATCGGAGCTTCTTTTTCCAGACGATACTTGTTCACACCGACAATTGTCTGCTGACCACTGTCGATACGAGCCTGTGTACGTGCAGCAGCTTCTTCGATACGCATCTTTGGAATACCTGTTTCGATAGCTTTCGCCATACCACCCAGTTTTTCAATTTCCTGAATATGCTCCCAAGCCTTGTGTGCCAGTTCGTTCGTCAGAGATTCTACATAGTAAGAACCACCCCATGGGTCAACGTTCTTGCAGATGTAAGTTTCTTCCTGAATGTAAATCTGTGTATTACGTGCAATACGTGCAGAAAAATCTGTTGGAAGAGCAATAGCCTCATCCAATGCATTGGTATGCAAAGATTGAGTATGCCCCAAAGCTGCAGCCATAGCCTCAATACAGGTACGTCCTACGTTATTGAACGGATCCTGTTCGGTCAGTGACCAGCCGGAAGTCTGCGAGTGAGTACGCAACGCCAGTGATTTCGGGTTCTTCGGATTGAATTGTTTCACAATCTTTGCCCACAACATACGTGCAGCACGCATCTTGGCTATTTCCATAAAGTGATTGGTTCCAATCGCCCAGAAGAAAGACAGACGCGGTGCAAATGCATCAATATCAATGCCTGCTGCCGTTCCTGCACGAAGATATTCCAAACCATCGGCCAATGTATAAGCTAACTCGATATCCGCGGTTGCGCCTGCTTCCTGCATGTGATAACCGGAGATAGAGATAGAGTTGAACTTAGGCATCTTCTGCGAAGTGTATTCGAAAATATCAGAAATAATCTTCATAGAGAATGCAGGCGGATAAATATAAGTATTACGCACCATGAATTCTTTCAGAATATCATTCTGGATAGTACCGGCCATTTCTTCGAGTTTAGCACCTTGCTCCAGACCGGCATTGATATAGAATGCCATAATCGGAAGTACAGCTCCATTCATTGTCATAGACACAGACATCTTGTTCAATGGGATACCATCGAACAGCACTTTCATATTTTCCAATGAACAGATAGATACACCGGCTTTACCTACGTCACCTACTACACGTTCGTGATCGGGGTCATAACCGCGGTGAGTAGCCAAGTCGAATGCCACTGACAAACCTTTCTGACCGGCAGCCAAATTACGGCGATAAAATGCATTTGATTCTTCGGCGGTAGAGAATCCGGCATACTGGCGGATGGTCCAAGGACGAAGAGTGTACATAACTGAATACGGACCGCGCAGATAAGGAGGAAGTCCGGCAGCATAGCCAAGGTGTTCCATTCCTTCGAGGTCTTCTTTTGTATAAACAGGCTTCACTTCAATGTGTTCCGGTGTTTTCCAGTCAGCGGAGATACCGTTAGCCTTTTGCCATTCAGCACCATTAGTCGGCTGAAATGCAGCATATATATCGATGTTTTTAAAATCTTTTCTCATCTTACTTCAATAGTTTAGCGTTAAACTCTTTCAAGGTATCCAATACATTGACACGAACATGGATGAAGTTTTCGATACCTGCAGCTTTCAGGTCGTCCATACAAGCCGGAGCACCGGCAACGATAAACATAGCACGACCATTCAGTGCTTTGAAAGCAGGAATTGCATATTCAGCATATTCATCATCGCTGGAACAGATAACAACAATATCAGCTTTTGCAGCTATAGCTGCCTCTACTCCTGCTTCTACTGTCTCAAATCCCAGATTATCAACGACTTCATAACCAGCACAAGCCAGGAAGTTACAAGAATATTGAGCACGTGCCTGACGCATGGCCAGATTACCAATGGTTAACATGAACGCTTTCGGACGTTTGCCTGATGCTTCCGTTTCGAGACGCAATGCTTCAAACTGACTGGCAGCACGATCGAACACCAGAGTATCCACCTCTTTTTCGCAAGTGTGAGAGTCACCTCCGCAACAACACTTACCTTCAACAGGTTGCTTATTGCCTGCCTTTTCATTGAAGTTCGGGAATTGGTTGGTACCCAACAGCACTTCACGACGCTGTGCAACTGCTTTATGACGAGCTTTGTTGCTCTCATTCACAGCAGCCTGAACAGTTCCTGCTTTCAATGCCGCATAGAAGCCACCTGCTTCTTCTACAGCAAGGAAGAGTTCCCAAGCCTGTTTTGCAATAGCCACAGTCAGATTCTCGATATAATAAGAACCGGCAGCAGGGTCGATCACTTTATCAAAATGAGATTCTTCTTTCAGCAGCAGTTGTTGGTTACGAGCCAGGCGTTCTGAGAACTCGTCCGGAGTCTCATAAGTCTTATCAAACGGAGTTACCGTCATAGAGTCTACGCCTCCTAATGCAGCACTCATGGCTTCAGTCTGTGTACGAAGCAGATTTACATGTGCATCAAACAAAGTAAGATTGAAAGTAGAAGTTTCGGCATGAACCGCCATTTTTGCTGCGCAACGACATTCTCCGTTAGGACCTTTATTCTCGCAATCACGCACACATTCAGGATTGTAAGAAGCTACAATATTTGCCCAAAGCAAACGTGCCGCACGGAATTTCGCTATTTCAAGGAAATAATTGGAACTGATACCAAAATTAAATTTGATTTTCTTAGCTACTATGGCAGCAGGAATACCGGCATCAGTCAATTGACCCATATATTCATTTCCCCAAGCCAGAGCATAACCCAGTTCCTGAGAAATATAAGCGCCTGCATTATTCAATGATAAAGCGTTTACATTCAGCACACGATAGAAAGGAAGCGGCTGAATGGCTTCAATCAAAGATTTGGCTGTTTGTACCATATCACCTTTCTCCTTGCCACGAGTCAGCATCTTGTTGAAGAAATCATAGTTGATAGAACCTTTCAGTTTCTTCACATCATAATCTTTCTTCTGGAAATAAGCTACCAGCAGATTAGCCAACTCAACCACATGCCCCTGACAGGTTGAGAAATTCAGTTCAACACACTCTGCCTGAATATCACTTAACAGTGTTTCAATATATTCCGCATTGAGTTCTTTTGCTTTCACATGGAAAGAAAGTGAGTCAACACCCTTATTTAGGATATCCAGTGCTTTCGCATTGGCTTCTTTCGGACATTCTACTCTAATTTCCTGACGAACCAACCATGCATTGTTGTCTTTTTTAGTTCCTCTTAAATAAGGGAACTCTCCAGGAAGTGCGTCAGTAGTTTTTAAATCCTCCAGATCTTCCATCCGGTAAAAAGGTTTCACTTTAAACCCTTCGTTTGTTTTCCAAACGAGCTTCTTCTCAAAATCAGCACCTTTTAAATCGGCTGTAACCTTCTCCATCCATTGTTCGGTGGAGGCAGGAGAAAAGTCTGAGAAGAGTTTTTCTTTTTTGTCTGCCATAGTTTATTTAAAATTAAAACAAGATTAATATTGTCTTTATTTTTATCTATCTCTTTCTAAATGTCAGTCGTTCGACCTGCAAATATAACCAATAAGTTAAAACGAATCTCTTTTTTAGGGAAAATTCGCACAGGACGCCCCGATTCGTCAAGTGCATACAATCTGCATAGAAATTCTTCATTTTTAGTTCTTCTTTTATTTGATTAGCTCCAATGTTATGAGTAATTTTGCACTCGTTTTTAGAAAAACATTATAAAAACTGCTATATTATGGATTGGTTACAAAGTTTATTATGGGACCCCAGCTCCGTAGCTCACATCGTGCTCCTCTACGCATTTGTAGTGGCTGCCGGCGTGTATCTTGGTAAGATAAAGATATTCGGAGTTTCTTTGGGCGTCACATTTGTTTTGTTTGCCGGCATCCTAATGGGACATTTCGGCTTCACAGCCGATACACACATCCTACATTTCATCCGTGAATTCGGATTGATCTTGTTCGTATTCTGTATCGGTCTTCAGGTGGGGCCATCTTTCTTCTCCTCTTTCAAAAAAGGAGGAATGACATTAAACCTGTTGGCTGTAGGCATCGTAGTGTTAAATATTGCTGTCGCACTGGGGCTTTATTACCTCTGGAACGGCCGGGTAGAACTGCCGATGATGGTAGGTATCCTTTACGGAGCAGTGACAAATACTCCGGGACTTGGTGCTGCCAATGAGGCTCTGAATCAGTTGCATTATACCGGTCCGCAGATTGCTCTCGGTTATGCATGTGCTTATCCCCTCGGTGTGGTAGGTATCATTGGTTCTATCATTGCCATCCGTTACATCTTCCGTGTCAATATGGCGAAAGAAGAAGAAAGCCTGAAAATCCAAAGTGGAGATTCACACCACAAACCTCACATGATGAGCCTGGAAGTTCGCAATGAATCAATTAGTGGAAAAACGCTGATTGAAATCAAGAATTTCCTGGGTCGTAAGTTCGTTTGCTCCCGAATTCGCCATGATGGTCATGTAAGTATTCCCGACCATGAAACAGTGTTTAATATAGGCGACCAGTTATTTATCGTCTGCTCGGAAGAAGACGCTCCTGCAATTGTAGTATTTATCGGAAAAGAAGTGGAGCTCGACTGGGAAAAACAAGACCTCCCAATGGTTTCCCGTCGTATTCTGGTTACCAAACCGGAAATCAATGGTAAAACATTAGGTTCTATGCACTTCCGTAGTATGTATGGGGTCAATGTCACTCGTATCAACCGTTCCGGTATGGACCTGTTTGCCGATCCGAATCTGATACTTCAGGTAGGTGACCGCGTTATGGTGGTAGGACAGCAAGATGCAGTGGAACGTGTTGCCGGTGTACTGGGTAATCAGTTAAAACGCTTGGATACACCGAACATTGTTACGATCTTCGTTGGTATCTTCTTAGGTATCCTTCTGGGTAGTCTTCCGATTGCATTCCCGGGTATGCCGACTCCTTTAAAATTAGGTTTGGCAGGCGGACCGCTGGTAGTGGCAATTCTTATCGGCCGTTTCGGTCATAAGCTGCATTTAGTGACTTATACAACCATGAGTGCCAACCTGATGCTTCGTGAAATCGGTATCGTTCTATTCCTTGCCAGTGTCGGTATAGATGCCGGTGCCAATTTCGTGCAAACGGTAGTCGAGGGAGACGGATTACTATACGTAGGTTCCGGTTTCCTTATCACCGTTATCCCGCTACTTATCATCGGCACCATCGCAAGATTATATTATAAGGTAAACTACTTCACCCTGATGGGATTGATAGCCGGTAGTAATACCGACCCACCGGCATTGGCTTATGCCAATCAAACAACCTCCGGAGATGCTCCGGCAGTGGGATACTCTACAGTTTATCCGTTATCGATGTTCCTCCGTATTCTGACGGGACAGATGATATTATTAGCAATGATGTAAATCAAGTTTAGCATATAAACAATAAAGCCGGCTATATCCAAATGGAATACGCCGGCTTTATTTATTTTTTCAATCTGCTTTTCTATCCTGTCATACAAGCTGCAGTTTCTTTACTACAAATTCTTCAATGAACCGCACTGTCTCTTCAATTCCCAAAGAAGAAGAATCGATGCACAAATGATAAGTAGCTGCTGCTCCCCACGTTTTATAGCTATAATAATTATAGTATTCCGAACGTCTCTTATCCGCTTTTTCGATCATTTCTTCTGCAGCTTCCGCATCAATATGATGCATGCCACACAACCGCGCTATGCGATCTTCTTTAGAGGCTGAAATAAAAACATTAGCGCAACGAGGATGCTCTCTCAGAATATAATCTGCGCAACGTCCTACAAAGACACAAGATCTTTCTGCTGCCAGATGACGGATCACATCACTCTGTACTTTGAACAAGGCATCATTGCTCAAGCAGTTGTTACATGGCATAGCTCCCTCACTGATAAAAGGGAAACGCATACCGAACAGTCCGCCAATAATACCCTGCGAGGCTTTTTCATCAGCCTTTTCAAAAAACTCCTTACACAATCCACTTTCCTCCGAAGCCAGATTAATCAGTTCCTTGTCGTAGAAGTTGATTCCCAAACGGGCTGCCAACTTCTCTCCTATTTCTTTTCCGCCGCTACCTAACTGACGGCCGATATTGATAACATAATTACCGCTCATAGTACATTTTGTTTTATGGTTCTGTAGCAAACATACGACTTTTTTCTAAAAATCACATCATCAAACGAAAGTTATATTTGAAAGTGACTATGAAATATCCTTTTATTTCCTGGTTACGGAACTCATAAAAACCATCAGAAGAAGTCGTACGGCCGAAACTTTTCCTCTTTCCGAGAATATCCGCCCAATAAGCAGACAGTTCCGCTTCTTTCTTTTTCAAGAACCGCCAGCTGGCACTTGCATTCCACAACATCTGGTCATCTTCGCCTTTACGGATATTCGTACCATTACGGAAAGAATAAGCCCCGTCAGTCCGTAATTGCAAGCCAAAAGGAAGATCAACGTACCCCTCAAGACGAAAACTATAATTACGCGTATAGGTATCGTTATCATTGATAGAATTAAGCGAATACTGATAATTCCAGGAAGTAGAGAAATCAATACCTCCCCAGGTGGGCTGATAAGATACATTCGCGTCACACCCCAATCCGGTATCACGTGTCGTACTTTTCTTCGGTTCGAGGCTCTTGTCTTCATTAATCATACTGACACGATTGCTATGATTACCGTTCATATCCAACCGCAAGGAAAAATGTCCCAGACGCTTCCACCAGTTGGCACTTCCATATACATTCCAGTTTCCGTTAATATTAATAGGAGATGTCTCACGTCCGCCGGTTTTTGCATCATATAGCACTACCTGCGTCACACTGTTCTGTTCCATCTGCCCGCCGATATTCGCAGATATACCTTTTTTTGAATGTTGAAAGCTCACACGGACACTATGAGAAAACATCTGTTTCAAATCCGGATTTCCCCGGGTGATATACAACGGATTACTGTTATCCGTCAGCGGCATTAAATCTGATAAGGAGGGTTGCCGGGTTCTACCGCTATAATTGAAAGTGATCCGGGCCTCTTTCTTTTTCCAATTCACCCATATCATAGGCTGAAAGTCGATAGTATGCATGGTAGTGTCCGCATAGAGCTTTCCCATTTTCCGTTCAATGGCACGTTTTTGCGGAGTCATCCCTAATGAGGCATTAAACATCCAGGTATCATCAGAGTAATTAAGCCCCACATCCAGATTATGGCCATTCGTACGACTATGACTCCGATTACTCAAACTATCCACATACCCTGCTTCATAGTCGGGAGGCAGTTCACCAAAAACTTCCGACTTCGTCAGAGAAGATAATTCATATGTATCACGATTATCACGTTCATAGTTAGTATCCCAGTTATATGCTACCCGGAAATGCATCTTCTTACCAATAGGCTGGGCAAAGGTAATCCCGACTCTCCATGAATTATTTTTTTGAGGCGACTTCAAATACTGGTTACGAAAAAGCACCGAATCATTTCCCAATTTATCTTCAAGACGGAAATAAGTAGTTTTAGAAAGCGAAAAACTTTCATTATCTCCCCACGAATCCGAGTTCAGGATGTTCAATGCCAGCGTTGTACCTTTTTCATTCAGACGTCTCATAATACTCATCATCCAGCTATAACGGTTCGACTGATTCTCCGAACGCGACCGGTTCTCGCTACGATTCACTTTTATATCCCGGGGAATAGATTCAAAGTCATCAAACAAGCTCTCATGACTTATGCCGGGAGGAGCATCAAAAGATGCATTCTGGCTACTGTTTTCATTCCTATTAGGAGAGATTCCTAAATTACCGGTAAAATGTATACGTGTACGTTTATCTACTTCCCAGCTTCCCATGAAGTTAGAACTAATCGACCGCCCCTTAGAGTTACTTTCGTTAGTAGACGCAGAGTATTGATTACCTGCCGGCAAATACTGTTCCTGATAAATGGAAGAAAGATTTCCGTTCCGGTTCAAATTATAGTTCACACTTCCGGTCAGGGAGAATTTCTTACCGAATTTATGAGTCATATTCATTCCTACCGAATTGTTGATATTATCCTTGTACGTACTATTCTGGTATCTGTTGGTAGACTGTGCGATAAAAGAAAGATTATCTCCGTCTTTACTAAAATAATTCACTTGCCCCTCGAAATCCTTCTTCTGGTTATTCCCGTATCCTACCGTTGCATTTGTCAGCCAGGTTTTATTCAATTCATCCTTAGTCTGCAAGTCGAGTACATATTTCTTTTCTCCTGAACTAATTCCGGTGAACTCCTCTTCTTTCGATTTCTTATCATATACTTTCAACTTACTAATCAAGTCTGCCGGAAGATTTTCGAGTGCCGTCTTTTTATCTCCGGAGAAAAAAGCTTCGCCATTTACATTGATTTCACTGATGGGCTGTCCGTTGTATGTCAACGAATTATCTTTCTTATTATATACCAATCCGGGAACACGCTTCACTAAATCTTCCAGATAAGCTCCTTCACGAGTTTTAAAAGCGGCAGCATTGATAACCGTAGTATCTCCCTCCATCACTACTTCCTGCAATTTTCCCGTTATCGTCACTTCACTAATCTGAATATCATCATCTTTCAATACCACTGTACCGATATTCACCGATACAGAGTCTTCCAGTGCCCGGTATACAGATTGCATTCCCATAAAAGAGACCTTCAACAGGTATTTCTTTTTCTTCTGCGGTTGATAATTAAGAATGAAACGCCCATTCTTATCACTTGTTATTCCCTTGATAAAGGCAGAATCACTTTTCGCCAAAATAACAATGCTGGCAGATGGTAATGCCCGCTTCTCATTACTGCCGGCTTCCACTGTCTGCACTCTTCCTCGCACAGTTCTCACTTGTTGAGCATACAGAGCAGTATGTCCCCAAAGTAGCAGCAAAAGCAATCCCACTAACTTACAAGCGTTCATATCTAATAGTAGTTAAGTCTGATATTTATGTTGATCTAAAACAAATCGGGACAAAGTTAATAACTTTTACGTAAAACGGTTAATCCCGGAGTTATTTTTTATACCTTTGTCCATCCATTATTCAATCAGCAACTTAATGAAAAGGATTATACTAATCACAGGAGGACAACGATCCGGTAAAAGTTCGTTTGCGGAAAAAAAAGCGCATGAACTTACTACGTCACCGGTTTACTTGGCCACTGCCAGGATATGGGACGAAGAATTCAGAAAAAGGGTGGAACGCCATCAAAAGAACCGCGGTCCTGAATGGACAAATATAGAAGAAGAAAAAGAATTGAGCCGTCACAATGTAGCGGGCAGAGTCGTAGTGATAGATTGTGTAACTCTTTGGTGCACTAACTTCTTTATGGAGTTTGATTCTAACGTTGCCTCCTCATTGGAAGCCGTCAAAAAAGAATTCGACAAATTTACCCAGCAGGATGCCACTTTCATATTTGTAACTAATGAGATTGGTTGGGGGGGAGTTTCCGAGAACAAACTGCAACGTAAATTCACAGACTTGCAAGGTTGGACCAATCAATACATCGCATCGCATGCCGACGATGTATATCTCATGGCAAGTGGTATTCCCGTAAAAATAAAATAAACATGAAAACGTTTCAGATTCAAAAGCCGGATGAAGCTATCAAAGAAGCTCTGATTGACAAAATCAATAATCTGACCAAGCCTAAAGGATCGCTTGGAAGACTGGAAGAAATTGCTTTGCAAATCGGACTGATCCAACAATCCCTTTCTCCACGATTAACTCATCCTCAAAATATAATCTTTGCCGCGGATCATGGCATCGTAGAAGAAAAAGTCAGCCCATCTCCTAAAGAAGTAACCTGGCAACAAATCAGCAACTTTCTTCATGGGGGAGCAGGGATCAATTTCCTGTGCCGACAGCACGGTTTCACTCTTAAAATTGTAGACGCAGGAGTCGATTATGATTTACCTTATGAAAAAGGTATCATTAACATGAAAGTCGGAAGAGGAACACGCAATTTCCTGTACGAAGCAGCCATGATGCCCGAAGAGATGGAACTTTGCCTGGAGCGTGGTGCTCAATGTGTGGATGCTTCTCACCAGGAAGGCTGCAATGTCATTAGTTTCGGTGAAATGGGAATCGGAAATACTTCGTCCTCTTCTCTATGGATGACTTGCTTCACCGGAATCCCATTAGATCAATGTGTAGGTGCAGGAAGCGGACTCAATCACCAGGGAATAAACCACAAATACGAAGTTCTGAAAAGATCTCTCGAACAATATCCGGGAGAGCATTCCGCAGAAGAAATCCTCTGCCGTTTCGGAGGTTACGAAATGGTAATGGCCGTAGGAGCAATGCTCAAAGCTGCCGAACTGGGAATGGTTATTCTAATTGATGGATTTATTATGACCAATTGTATTCTTGCCGCTTCACGCCTTTATCCGGAAGTGATGAGCTATGCCATATTCGGTCATCAGGGAGACGAGAGCGGACATAAGCTATTATTGGACTATCTCGGAGCACGTCCCCTACTCAATCTCGGACTAAGACTTGGAGAAGGAAGCGGTTCCGTTTGTGCCTATCCCATTGTAGATTCTGCTGTGAAAATGCTGAATGAGATGGATTCATTTGCTCATGCTTCCATCACTAAATATTTCTAAAATGAACCAGATACTTGCCGCCCTCATATTCTTTACACGATTGCCTTTCTGGAAAATAAAAGAAGTTCCGCAGGAGTGTTTCAAACACGTTGTCAATTATTGGAGTTTCAGTGGCTGGCTGACCGGGGGAATGATGGCATTGATTTTCTGGGGAGCCAGTACTATTTTACCTCACGGAGTAGCCGTGATCCTGGCACTGACTTCACGTTTACTTATCACAGGAGCATTGCATGAGGATGGATTGGCCGATTTCTTCGATGGATTCGGAGGTGGAACGAACAGGGAAAGCACGTTACGCATCATGAAAGATTCCCATATCGGAAGCTATGGAGTTTTGGGATTAATCATCTATTATTTATTTGCTTACAATCTACTGGTCGCACTTCCCTTAGCAGTTACTCCTTTCTTATTACTAAGCGGAGATACCTGGAGTAAATTCATTTCTTCCAATATCATCAATTACCTGCCCTATGCACGTAAAGAAGAAGATAGCAAATCCGGAACAGTATATACAAGAATGAATTTTGGGGAGATCGTAATGTCTGCGATGGGTGGAATACTGCCTCTCCTATTACTTCCTCCAAGCTACTGGCCCGTATGTATATTTCCCATTCTGGTATTCTTCTTTATCTGCCGGATGATGAAACGACGTCTGAACGGATATACCGGAGATTGTTGCGGTGCATTATTTCTCCTAAGCGAAATGAGTTTCTGGCTGGGAGCAGTGATGTCTATCTATATAAAATAAGTAAACCTATGAATATTTATCTAATCAGACATACCTCTGTCGACGTTCCTAAAGGTCTTTGTTACGGTCAGTCAGACGTTCCTTTACGTCCTACATTTGAGGCAGAAGCAGCTGTAACCAAAGCTAAAATCGAATCCATTCACTTTGATATGGCTTACACCAGTCCTCTATCCAGATGCACCCGTCTGGCACAGTATTGCGGATTCGGAGATGCCATCCGTGACCCAAGAATACTGGAACTTAACTTCGGAGATTGGGAAATGCAGTATTTTCATAAAATCAAAGACCCGAATCTCCAATGCTGGTACGACGACTACTTGAATGTAAAAGCAACCAATGGAGAATCGTTTGCCGATCAATATAAACGGGTAGCCGCGTTTTTAGACGAAGTCAGACAAAAGGAGGGTGAAAATACAGTAGTATTCGCTCATGGCGGCGTATTGATTTGCGCACAGATTTATGCAAAGTTGATTCACCCGGAAGAAGCATTTCAGGCAGTACCTGCCTACGGAGGAGTTTTTCTATATCAAGAGTGCCCGTAAACAAACAGGTGTAGATATCTCTAATAAGTTTGCGATGTCTTTACCCTCACACCCTGTTTAATAATTACTTACTGGAGAATTTTCGGTTGACGGCAGTTCCACTTTATTTCATTACTTGGGACAAAGTGTTTCGCACCGAGAAACGAAATGTTTCAAGTAATGAAACGAAGTGTTTCACACCGAGAAACAAAATGTTTCGCTACTTGAAACTAAGTGTTTACCTATATGAACAAGCCATTATCTGCATAGATTCTGCAAATAACTACATACTTTCGATGGATTTACTATATCCTTATAAACTTCAGGTTTAACCTATCAACCAAATCAAGACGAGACAGGGTGAGAGTGCGAGGATAAAAAGCATCTCCAAATTTTTTCTGAATCTTTAAGGTGCAGAAATTCTCTGAAGTAATCAGCAGACCGATAAACTTAATCCATTCTGCCTGCCTAAGGGGAGGATACATAAATAGGAATGATTTCGGAGAAAATGCAATAAAAAAAGAAAGAATATCTCCAAAGATACTTATCTTTGCCCCGCAATGTCAATCTTCGGACACCGAAAATTATTTATTCATTTAAAAGATACACGAATAAAGATGAAATCTCCTATTTCAATCCTCACATGGCTATGTCTTCTTTTCCTGGCTAGTTGTATATCCAACAAGAAGACTTCTCTCGAGGCTTTCAAACAGGATGTCTATACACCTGAATATGCTACCGGATTCAAGATTCTGGGTGCGGACAATGCCGCCAGCACACTTATTCAGGTATCCAATCCATGGCAGGGAGCCAAGGACGTAAAAATGTCTTATTTCATTTCACGCAACGGTGAACAGGCACCTGCCGGATTCAACGGGCCTACCATCCCTGCCGGAGCGAAACGTATCGTATGTATGGCTTCTTCCTACATCGCCATGTTCGACGCTCTAGGTCAAGTGGACAAAATTGTCGGAGTATCGGGCATCGACTATGTATCCAATCCATATATTCTTGCACACAAAGATTCTATCAAGGACATGGGTCCCGAAATGAATTATGAATTATTATTGGGACTGAAACCGGATGTTGTCCTGTTATACGGTATCGGAGATGCGCAAACTGCCGTAACAGACAAACTGAAAGAACTGTATATACCTTATATGTATGTAGGAGAATATTTGGAGGAATCACCGCTTGGTAAAGCCGAATGGCTGGTAGCTCTTGCCGAATTAACAGACAGCAGGGAAAAAGGCATCGAAATATTCCGTGAAATCCCTAAACGTTATCAAGTTTTGAAAGCGCTCACCGAATCGGTAGAACAACGTCCTACCGTTATGCTCAATACCCCGTGGAACGACAGTTGGGTGATGCCTTCCACACAAAGTTACATGGCACAATTGGTAACTGATGCAGGTGCGGATTACATCTACAAAGAAAACACTTCTAACAGTTCCACTCCCATCGGACTGGAAACAGCTTACAAACTGATACAAAAGGCCGACTACTGGATTAATGTAGGCATGGCTTCTACGTTGGATGAATTAAAGACGGTCAATCCTAAATTTGTAGACGCCAAAGCTGTACGCGAAAAAACTGTTTACAACAACAATTTACGAACAACACCGACAGGAAGTAATGACTACTGGGAATCTGCAGTGGTACGTCCCGACGTCGTATTGCGTGATCTGATTCATATCTTTCACCCCGAACTCGTATCCGATTCACTTTACTATTACAGACACCTGGAATGAAACAGCCTGATAAACGTACTCCCTTTTTATTCATTACACTGGGTATAGTTGCCATACTGTTATTACTGATAGACATGGCAACGGGAGATACATATATTCCTATCACCAAGGTATGGGCTGTACTCACCGGAGGCGAATGTGACGAAATGACACGGAATATTCTCCTTTCTATCCGTTTCATACGGGTAGTGGTAGCGGCTTTGATAGGAATAGCACTCTCCGTTAGCGGTTTACAGATGCAAACTGTATTCCAGAATCCGTTGGCAGATCCTTACCTGCTGGGAGTAAGTTCCGGTGCAGGACTGGGCGTAGCTCTGTTCATACTAGGTGCTCCATTACTTGGATGGGCGGAGTTTCCAATTCTTCAGTCGCTGGGTATCGTAGGTTCGGGCTGGATAGGAACTGCCATAATCTTATTGGGAGTAGCCATTATCAGCCGGAAAGTAAAAAACATTCTCGGTGTATTGATTATGGGAGTTATGATAGGCTACGTAGCAGGTGCTATCATTCAGATACTCCAATACCTAAGTTCTGCCGAACAACTGAAAATGTTCACACTCTGGTCAATGGGATCTCTTAGCCACATCACAGTCACCCAACTGGGAATTATGATACCGATGTTATGTATCGGTTTACTAATTTCCGTAGCCTGTATCAAATCGCTGAACCTGTTACTGCTCGGTGAAAATTATGCACGAACGATGGGAATGAACATTAAACGTTCACGCACGTTCATCTTCGTTTCTACCGCACTGCTGACAGGAACGGTCACCGCTTTCTGTGGTCCGGTAGGATTTATCGGCCTGGCAGTACCGCATGTCACACGACTGCTATTCAACAATGCCGACCACCGGATACTGGTCCCCGGCACCATGCTGACAGGGCTTATCAGCATGCTTCTCTGCGACATCATCGCCAAGAAGTTCCTACTTCCGGTTAACTGCATCACCGCCTTACTAGGTGTTCCGGTTATTTTATGGGTAATTGCTAAAAACTTGCGTAGATTCAAATGATAGAACTTAAAGAACTGACATTAGGATATGGACAGCGCACGCTGTTGGAAACGGTAAATGCCCGAATCACAGGCGGACAACTCGTTGCCCTGTTAGGACGTAACGGAACGGGAAAGAGCACCCTGCTCCGTGCTATGATGGGGCTGGAAAAGCCTCAATCAGGAGAGATTACTCTGCAAGGAAAAAACATAGCATCATTGAAACCGGAAAAATTAGCCCGGAATATAAGCTTTGTCACCACCGATAAAGTACGTATCGCTAATCTCCGCTGTAAAGATGTAGTAGCCTTAGGGCGTGCTCCCTATACCAACTGGATCGGCCAACTGCAACCGGAAGACCAAAAGCGGGTGGATGACGCTATGCAGCTAGTCGGTATGTCCGGTTATGCAGAAAAGACAATGGATAAAATGTCCGATGGCGAATGTCAGCGAATCATGATTGCCCGTGCTCTTGCACAGGATACTCCCGTCATCCTGCTTGATGAACCGACCGCCTTCCTGGACTTACCTAACCGCTACGAGCTCTGTTTGCTTTTAAAGAAACTGGCACAGGAAGAAAAAAAATGTGTCTTATTCTCCACTCATGACCTCGACATTGCCTTATCGCTTTGCGACTCCATCATGCTCATCGATAATCCGCAGATGTACACGCTGCCTACTCCGGAAATGGTGGCTAGCGGACATATAGAAAGACTTTTCCGAAATGAATCCGTCACGTTTGATGTGCAGGAGATGAGAGTACGCATCAAATAAACAAACAGATATCCGACAAGAATCAGACTGTGTATAAAATAAATAGGTAGCATTCATTTGGGTTCCTATATAAATTCGCTATCTTTGCCCCGAATTGGTTTCAGATAGCCATATCAACTATCTGAATTAAAAGGGAATCGGGTGTAAATCCCGGACAGTCCCGCTGCTGTGAAACTCCATTCAACTTCTTGATATTTACTTTTACCACTGACCAGGTATCGATAGTCAAGGTCGGGAAGGCATCAGGAAGGGAGTCAGTCAGAAGACCTGCCATTCATACCTTTATAGTTGTTTTTACTCGTGGGATAGGAAAACGGCAGACTGTAAAAAAAGAATCGAGTAGTCATGACATCGGAAATGATTGAAGGAGGATAAATTCTCTCTAGCTAAAATATCAAAAGGACGGCATTAGACCGTCATGCTCAATGTGTGCGTATCCCCGCAGAAGTGATTTCTCCGGGGGTACTTTTAACTAAAAAATATCATCATATAATAATCACAATGGAAGTTCTAAGAAATTTATTTGAAGGTTACCCCAATCTTTGGGGCGGCGGAGTGGCACACTCCGTACTGATTCTGTCACTAACCATAGCGTTTGGAATCATCCTTGCAAAAATCAAAGTGCGGGGAGTATCTCTGGGAGTTACCTGGATACTCTTTGTCGGAATCGTATTCGGCCATTTCAACATGAATCTGGACGAACACCTGCTCCACTTTCTAAAAGAATTCGGATTGATTCTGTTTGTTTACTCAATTGGTTTGCAGGTAGGGCCCGGCTTTTTTTCAGCATTCAAAAAGGGGGGCTTTACCCTGAATATGTTGGCCATGCTGGTAGTAGTATTAGGAGTAACCATCACTGTTATCCTGCACTTCACCACCGGAACTCCGATTACCACAATGGTAGGTATTTTGTCCGGAGCTGTCACCAATACTCCGGGGCTGGGAGCCGCACAACAGGCCAATAGTGATTTGAATGGAATAGATGCTCCCGAAATTGCTTTGGGATATGCTGTCAGTTATCCGCTGGGTGTAGTAGGTATCATCCTTTCACTGCTTGCTTTGAAATATCTCCTTCGCATCAATACTGCTCAAGAAGAAAAAGAAGCAGAAGTCGGTCTGGGACATCTCCAGGAACTTACCGTACGTCCTATCTCCATTGAAGTGAGAAACGAATCGGTAGACGGCATCAGGATTAAAGAACTCCGCCCGTTACTGAACCGTAAGTTTGTCATTTCCCGCATCAAACACCGCGAGGGTGGAGAAACCGAATTGGTCAATTCCGAAACAATTCTACATGTAGGGGATATCATATTAGTGATCTCTACCCCGATTGACGTGGAAGCAATCACTATATTCTTCGGAAAGGAAATCAAAATGGAATGGGAACAACTGAACAAAGAGCTCATTTCACGCCGTATCCTGATTACTAAACCGGAATTGAACGGGAAAACGCTCTCACAACTCAAAATCAGAAATAACTTCGGAGCAAACATCACCCGTATCAATCGTTCGGGAGTAGACTTGGTAGCTTCTCCACAATTACAGTTACAAATGGGAGACCGTGTCACCATTGTAGGTTCCGAACTGGCTGTTGCCCATGCAGAGAAAGTACTTGGCAACTCCATGAAACGCTTGAATCACCCGAACCTGATTCCTATCTTTATAGGTATCGCTTTAGGATGTATTCTGGGAAGTCTTCCTTTCGCATTTCCCGGAATCCCGCAACCTGTGAAACTAGGACTGGCAGGCGGTCCGCTCATCGTTTCTATCCTGATTAGCCGTTTCGGTCCGAAATACAAGCTGATTACTTATACCACCATGAGTGCCAACCTGATGCTTCGTGAAATCGGTATTTCCATCTTCCTCGCCTGCGTAGGTTTAGGAGCAGGCGAAGGCTTTGTAGACACAGTCATTCATGGCGGAGGATATATATGGGTAGGCTACGGAGTAATCATAACCATCCTGCCACTTCTGATTACGGGATTGATAGGACGGTATTATTGCAAGCTGAATTATTTCACGCTTATCGGAGTTCTGGCTGGTTCTACCACCAATCCGCCGGCATTGGCTTACTCCAATGACCTGACCTCCTGTGATGCACCTGCCGTTGGTTACGCTACGGTATATCCGCTCACCATGTTTCTGCGAGTATTGACGGCACAAATATTGATTCTGTCGTTGGGATAACATATTAATATATCCTTTTTCCATCCAATTGATTATTAACAAATGGGGAAAACAGAATCAGATGCCGGAATATTTGTTATTGGTCAGTGGGATATTTTTTTAGAATAAAACAAACTAATTAATAAAAACTTTCTAACTTTGTGCCGTTAAGGTTTCCTTAAACAACTTTTGCGTTGTTAAGGAATGAAAAGGGAATGCCGTGTAAACCGGCAACAGAACCTGCTGCTGTAAATCTCCGCTCCTTGTAATCAGAGAGCAAAATTGCAACACGAAAGTCACTGGATAGTTTATCTGGGAAGGCGTTGCAAAATGGGATGAGTCAGAAGACCTGCCTTGATGCTCTGATTTACACCTGCGGGATTTCGGGTAGTAGTCAAATAGAAAATAAGCAATTATCTTTTATTTGGTATAATAGCTATATGTCCGTTTGTGTAGATTGAATTCAGATCTGAACAAACGGATTTTTTTATACCTATAAAATAAAAGACATGCTTTCTATTCAAGTCCATTCATACAATAAGCATTATATCCATTTACGGTGGATATTATGTTTGATTCTATCTCTATTTACCACATTACCGGCCATTTCCCAGTCCAGGGTTCGGCATCAGACTTCTCTGTCTGATACACTTCTCAAACTCAAAGAAGTTACTATCTACAGCAACCGGATGCAAAAAAAGATGTCTCCTGTACAGATTCTGTCCGGCAAAGAACTTGAGAAGCTCAATGTTTACTCCGTTGCTGATGCTTTGCGCTACTTTTCCGGAGTACAGATAAAAGATTACGGAGGTATTGGAGGACTAAAAACCGTCAATATACGAAGTATGGGCAGTCATCATGTCGGAGTATTTTACGATGGTATTGAATTAGGAAATGCGCAAAATGGAGTCGTCGATCTAGGCCGTTTTTCATTAGATAATATGGAAGTCATTTCACTATATAATGGTCAAAAAAGTGCCATCTTCCAACCTGCCAAAGATTATAGTTCCGCAAGTGCCATATATATGCAGACACGAAAACCCCTATTCAAAGGGGAAAAGAAAAACAACCTGAACATCGGGGTGAAAGGCGGTTCATTCTCTACCATCAATCCGTCACTACTTTGGGAACATCGTTTCAACGAACGAATAAGCAGTTCCATCAGTACGGAGTATATGTATACATCAGGACGATATAAATTCACATACGCCAAGAAAGATGGTTACGACACAACAGCTGTTCGTCAAAATGGAGACGTAAGAATGTTACGTTTGGAGAATGCATTCTTCGGAAAAGTCCCCAAAGGAGAATGGAAAGCCAAAGCATACCTATACAATTCGGAACGGGGATACCCCGGAGCTGCGGTAAGAGAAGAACCGGGTAAGTTTCGCCATCAGGACCGGCAGTGGGATACCAATCTGTTTGTGCAAGGCTCTTTTCAAAACTATTTTAAGCCTTGGTACAGTCTGCTAGCCAACGGAAAATATGCTTATGACTATCTCCACTATTTATCCGATCCCAGACTGGATGTCACCACCATGTACGTAGACAATTACTACCGACAGCAAGAAATCTATGCTTCGGCCGCCCATTTATTCACCATCTATCCCTGGTGGAGTATGTCATTATCCAACGATTTCCAATGGAATACATTACGGGCCGATCTCATAGATTTTGTCTATCCAACCCGTAATACAATCCTGACTTCTGCTGCCACGTCCTTTGACTTCAACCGCCTCATGTTGCAGGCGAGCCTGTTATATACTCATGTCGACGACAATACACGTACCAAAGGAGCCAATGCAGGCACCAAAAACAAATACACTCCGTCTGTCATAGCCACCTGGCAACCATTGACCAAGCTCCCTCTGAATGTACGAGCCTTTTATAAGAAAGTCTTTCGCATGCCAACTCTCAATGATTTGTATTATACTTTTATAGGCAATAAGGACTTAAAACCAGAATATACCACCCAATACGATGTGGGTATCACTTTTTCTCACACCTGGAATAACCATTGGCTGAAAAGCCTGGACTTACAAATAGATGGTTACTATAATGAAGTAGATGATAAAATCATTGCCATGCCTACCTCCAACCAGTTCCGTTGGACTATGATTAATCTCGGACATGTGGAAATTCGGGGATTAGACGCAGCCATACGAGGAGAATGGGGCTTCGGAAAGGTGGAACTTAGCACTCTCTTCAATTACACCTATCAAAAGGCACAGGATTTTACCGATCCTACCAGTGAATGGTATGGAGGCCAGATTCCTTATATACCTTGGCATGGAGGTTCCATCATCCTCAATGGAAGTTACCAAACATGGTCCTGTAACTATAGTTTCATTTATACAGGTGAACGTTATGAAGCAGTCGCCAATATCCCGGAGAACTACGCACAGCCCTGGTATACCCACGATTTTTCCCTATCCAAAACTTTTCAATGGGGGAAAACGGGAATACGTGTAACGGCAGAAATTAATAATATCTTCAATCAGCAATATGAAGTAGTGCAATGCTATCCTATGCCCGGTACAAGTTTTAAAATCAAATTAAACGTCATGTTATGAGAATATCTGTTCTATCCATCATTATCTGTTTTGTTCTTCTATCGACTTCTTGTCGCGAAGATGAACGCATTATTCCGTCAACTCCCAACCAAGTTACCCCCGGAGTAAGCGGTACCTCTGTCAAAGGTTTCTTTCTACTCAATGAAGGAAATATGGGAAGCAACAAGGCTACCCTTGATTACTTTGATTACGAAACCGGTATCTATCATAAGAATATCTATGCGGAACGGAACCCGGGAGTCGTACAAGAATTGGGGGATGTGGGAAATGATATCCAAATCTATGGAAATAAGTTATATGCCATCATCAACTGTTCTCATTTCGTAGAAGTGATGAATGTAGAAACAGCAAAACACATCACGCAAATTTCCATACCTAATTGCCGTTATATCGTCTTTAAAGATAAATATGCATACGTCAGTTCGTATGCAGGCCCTGTCAAAATAGATCCCAACGCCAGACTGGGGTATGTAGCACGTGTTGACACTACCACACTGACTGTCAAAGATACCTGTGTGGTCGGCTACCAGCCGGAAGAAATGGTGATTGTGGGCAACAAACTCTATGTAGCCAACTCCGGCGGGTATCGCGTACCTAATTATGACCGCACGGTATCCGTCATCGACTTGAACACATTCAAAGTTATCAAAACCATTGATGTGGGAATCAATTTGCATAGAATGGAATTAGACCAATACGGAAATATTTATGTCTCATCCCGGGGAGATTATTATGACACTTACTCCGAAACATTTGTAATAGATTCCAATACCGATAAAGTAATCGAAGAATTACCGCTTCTTCCCAATACAGAAATGGCTATTTGCAGAGATTCACTGTATGTATACAGTACAGAATGGAGTTATTACACCAACAGTTGGACAGTCTCTTACGCTATCTATAATACAAAAACAAAGAAAACTGATACCCGCAATTTTATTACAGATGGTACGGAAAAATCTATCAAGATACCTTATGGAATAGCAATCAATCCGGAAACAGGTGAATTCTTCGTCACCGATGCCAAAGACTATGTGACTCCCGGCACATTATACTGTTTCTCCCGGGATGGAAAAAAGAAATGGTCAGTCATCACGGGGGACATTCCGGCACATATTGCCTTTACAGATAAGAAACTAAAAGAGATTCAATAATTCACAATTCTATTAATAATTAAAAACAAAAGCAATGAAGAAAATTCTATTTTTACTGCTCACTGTCGTTACAGTATGCAGTTGCTACAATGACGATGATCTCTGGGATAAAGTCAATGATCTCGACGGACGAGTAGAAACACTAGAAACAACAGTCAAGAAAATGAACTCTGAAATTACAACTTTACAGAGTTTGGTAGACGCATTAAATCAAGGGAAAATAATTACGAATACAGAACAGACCTCTGAAGGCTACACGCTGACCTTCAATGACGGAAGCAAAGTATCTATCAAAAATGGAACAAATGGTACAGATGCACCTGTGATTGGAGTGAAAGCTGATGAAAACGGAGTATATTACTGGACAGTCACCACTAATGGCACTACAGAATGGCTACCGGATGCCGAACACAAATTGAGAGTAACAGGTGTAACTCCTGTCATGGGAGTTGACAGTGAAGGCTATTGGACGGTTGATACAGGTGAAGGAGCTAAACGCATGAATGGAACAGATGGCAAACCGGTAAAAGCAACGGGAAAGGACGGGGATTCTTTCTTCAAGTCGGTAGTAGATGACACGGAGAATGATGTTGTTATCATTACTTTGGCAGATGAAAAAAACACTTCGTTCATGCTGCCAAAAACAACTAATTCGGTTATGAAAGTCACTGATATGGGAAGCGTTGAATATTTCACTTTTAACCAAACCAAATCATTTGAATTACAACTCACTAACGTGGCAGACTTCATCGTCCATGCACCGGAAGGATGGACAATAAAAATGAGCTATACCAAACTTTCCATTACCGCCCCTGCTTCCGTATCAGAAAATGAAGCTGTCATTAAAATCCAGTTATTTAATAAACAAGGACTAACAAAAATTCAGCGATTATTCGTTTATGCTTCTGCATATACTTTAAAAGGGTTATCTTTTGAAGACTCCGATTATAAAGGTACAGGCAATTATATAGGCAAAAGCGACTGGTCTTCATTAATTGACAATCCTCAATATGGCGGTCCGTTACTTTATGGACAATCAGGAATGGGCCCTTCAGACTATAATTGGTATGATGAAAACAATACATTACTCCAACATGAGTTCCCAACGAATTGGGGCACTACCTGTTATTGGGGAGGTGGACACGCTATATCCAACTATGTAGATATGGATTTGACTCATGGAGGTTTTCAATACCAGTTGGCGGTTTATTACAAAGATCCGGCAACAGGAAATGGAGGGCATAACGGCTCTAAGAATTTCTGTGTACATTATGGCTATACAGATAACTCCGGTTATGCTTCCGAAAACTTACCCTACATTTACTTTGGAGATGGAGTAGCTCGTGTAGTAGATCATATGTACGTGACAATGACAACTTATCTCGCCAATTGTGTAGCCAATGGCAACGGACTGACTGCACCTGCCGGGGAAGATGATTGGGTAAAACTGGTCGCTATCGGTTATGATGAAGACGGTAACGAAGTTAAAACTAAACCTGAATTTTATCTGGTAGGAAAAACTGGTAACATTCTGGAATGGAGCAAATGGGATTTATCAGCTCTGGGCAAGGTAGTAAAGATTGATTTCAATGTCACAGGGAGCAATGATAATGGTTATGGTTTTAGCCAACCGGCTTATTTCTGTTATGATGATGTAGCAGTGAGATTCTAATGAAACATATTATACTTTTTTTATTTGTTCTGTTAGCATTAATATCATGCGTGAAAGAAGAGGAGGACTCTCCTCTTCTTTCCGCTCCTGTCATTACCTTGAAAGAAGAATCCCCCATCTATAAAACAAAAATTGGTCGGGAGATAACCATCGCTCCCATTTATGAAAATACCGATTCGGAAACGACCTTTAACTGGACAATAGATGGAAAGAGTATCTGTACCACTTCCACCCTGACATTTTCAGCCGATGAAGCAGGCAGGTATTTCATTCTGATTTCTGCCACCAATGCCGGAGGGACAACAGAAAAAGAGATACGTATCGATGTCTTTCAACTTGATATACCGACTATCTCTATTGCGGATGCCAACAAAGGTTTCAAAGTGCTTCAAGGCTCTGAACTAACCATTACACCCATAGTAGATTCTTTTCTGGAAACCAGTTACTCCTGGCAAATAAACGGTGAAGATATTTCGAGCGAATTAACCTGTACTCTCCCCACAACCGAACTTGGCGAATATCAGGTTCGTTTTGCTACTCACAATGAAGATGGCGATGACGAAGTAACTTTCAAAGTAGAAGTTTGTTCACCGGATCAAGTAGATTTCAACTGGACATTCCTGCAAACGGAATATAACATGTCAGCCGGCAGAACTATCCGTATCAAACCGGTTGACGTGAATAATGCACTGGATGCAGTCTATACATGGACCGTGGACAATGAACAAGTGCAATCCGGAGAAAATGATACTTATCTGTTTACATCCGAGCAGCAGGGAGAACACACGGTAAAGGTCGAAATGAAGAACTCATATATACTCGCTACGCAAACATTAAAAGTCAATGTTTGCCCTCCCGCAGGAACATACCAGCGGAAGATTAGCGCCACAAGTTCTGCGTCAATGAACAAAGTATATGAATATTTACCGGCTCCCGGTCAATTCATCAATGAGAATCATAACACAACAACTATGGCAGAAGCCTGCACCTATGCAGAAGAACGAATCAATCAGACGGCTTATGTTTCCCTAGGCGGATTCGGTGGATACATCATCGTTGGATTCGATCATAGTATCGTGAATGATGGAGATTACAACATTGCTATTACAGGAAACGCTTTTGATGGTTCGTCAGAACCGGGAATTGTATGGGTAATGCAGGACGAAAATGGTGATGGGTTACCTAATGACACTTGGTATGAATTGCGCGGATCCGAATATGGGAAAGCCGAAACCTGGCAGGACTATGCCGTCACCTATCATAAACCAACTGGTATTCAGCTTCCCACCCCATGGACAGACAATCATGGTCAAAGTGGGTCTATTGATTATCTGGGTGCTTTTCACCGGCAAGATTATTATTATCCCACCTGGGTAAAGGAAAAACAATATACTTTGCGAGGTACTCGCCTGAAAGAGCGTAATTACGATCAATCCGGTAATGGTACTTATTGGGTAAATGATAGTTATGAATGGGGATATGCTGATAATTTCAGCGCCATTGATCGTCTGACAGATGATGACAACTATAATGCCGGACCGTCTGACAATCATTTCAAGATATCCCATGCTGTAACTTTCGACGGTAAGGATGCAAACCTGAAGTACGTTGATTTTATCAAAGTACAAGTGGGTGTTAATAGTAAAAGCGGTTGGTTGGGTGAAATATCCACTGAAGTTTTTGGAATAAAGGATTTCAACATGCTCAAATAATTGATAGAATATACATAAGAGATTCTTTTCGCTATTAAATATAGAGATAAAAATTACCAAATGGTAATTTTTATCTCCTCCCATAACCCTACCTTTGTCGCCATTTTCAACGACAAAGGTAGAAAGTTATGAAAGATAGTATTGATTTCGGCAGTATGAACATCTCCACGTTGTTCCGTAAGTTACTAATTCCTACGGTACTTGGGATGGTATTCTCGGCTCTGTTCGTTATTACGGACGGGATATTTGTAGGAAAAGGAATTGGCAGTGACGCGCTGGCGGCAGTAAATATCACTGCACCGCTTTTTATGATCGCAGCGGGTATCGGACTGATGTTCGGAGTGGGAGCTTCGGTGGTGGCTTCCATTCATTTATCTCAGGGAAAACGCAAAGTAGCAAGTATTAATATCACTCAGGCAATTGCTTTTTCCGCATTGCTCATACTTATCCTGTCTGCTCTGTGCCTTTATTTTATAGAGCCATTAGCCAGATTATTAGGTAGTTCGGACCGATTGTTGCCGTTAGCTGTAGAATATATGGCATGGTACATTCCTTTTCTCGTATTCTACGAAGTCTTAAATATAGGTATGTTCTGCATCCGTCTGGACGGTTCACCCACCTATGCCATGATGTGTAATGCGGTTGCAGCCATACTCAATATCATACTGGATTATATATTCATCTTCGAATTTGGTTGGGGAATAATGGGAGCAGCTTTTGCCACCAGTCTGGGGACTGTTGTGGGAGGGTTGATGACACTGATTTACTTACTCCGCTTCTCTCGTACCCTCCATCTATGCCGGATAAAGTTAAGTATCAAAAGTCTGTTACTGACTCTTCGCAACATCGGTTATATGATTAAACTGGGAAGTTCTGCTTTTATCAGTGAAGCCTCCATTGCCTGTATGATGTTTCTGGGGAACTACGTTTTCATCCGCCATCTCGGTGAAGACGGAGTGGCAGCATTCAGTATTGCCTGTTACTTCTTCCCTATCATCTTCATGGTCTATAATGCCATTGCACAATCCGCACAGCCGATTATCAGCTATAACTTCGGAGCCGGACAACCCGAGCGTGTACGAAAGACACTGCATCTCGCCATTCGGACCGCTTTAATCTGCGGTATCAGCTTTTTCATTCTTACCGTACTATGCTGCCAAGACATCGTTTTGTTATTCATTGACCGCAGCTACGCTGCATTTGATATAGCAGTAAACGGGCTTCCTTATTTCGGAGTAGGATTCATTTTCTTTGCCGTCAACATGATTGGCATTGGTTATTATCAGAGTGTCGAAAGAGGTCAGCGAGCAACAATTATCACTCTTCTCCGGGGAGTCGTATTTATGTTGATCGGATTCTTTGCGCTCCCTCCGGTATTGGGTATACCGGGTATCTGGCTAGCCGTACCATTGGCAGAGTTATTAACCACTTTCTATATTTTCGGAATTTATTTGAAAGATCGTTTCATTGTCTGCCGACGATAAGTATCTTTGCAATATGAGAACATTCATTGAAAAACTTTGCGATAGATACAAGGTATCAGAAACCGATGTACAGTCTCTACTGAACTGTATGGAAGAGGTACATTTCAAAAAGAGAGATTTAATAGTACGCGAGGGGACAAAGAACTGTAATCTTTATTTTATCAAGACAGGAATATGGCGAGCCTATTATCATAAAGACGGAGTGGATACTACCATCTGGTTTGCTTCAGATGGAGAAGCTGCTTTCTCCGTCTGGGGCTATGTAGATAATGCCTACTCATTAATAAATATTGAGGTCATGTGTGACAGTGTGGCCTATTGTATTTCCCGAACAGCTCTGAATCAGCTATTCGCCTCATCCATCGGACTCGCTAATTTGGGGCTCCGCCTCATGGATCATCAGTTTCTTCAACAGGAGAACTGGCTTATCAGCTCGGGAAGCCCACGGGCTAAAGAACGCTATCTCAACCTTATCAAAGAGACTCCTGAATTATTGCAATATGTACCTTTAAAACATATAGCGTCTTACTTGTGGATAACTCCGCAGTCGCTAAGTAGGATTCGGGCGAAGATAGCATCTTCTTCTCTTTAATAGACGCCTCTAAAAGAAGTGGTTCTGTCAACATGATTAGTTATAACAGAACCACTACTCGGCATTATTCCAATCACTTAATAGAGAAATAACAACTGTTTTATTTCAATTATAAATCTGAGTCCGGAGCCAAATATTTAAGTTTTCCCCACGATTTATTGGGTTCATTGCCTAACCATAGCTCAAGCTTTCCTCCTTTCGTAAAGTCTGCATGATTAAATTGTGCATAATTCCATTCCATACCGTTCAATTGCGCACGTTGGATATAACAATTTTCAGCAGAATTATTGTGGGTAGTTATAGTAAATGTACTTCCTTCATAATAATCCCCATTCAGTTTGATTGTGATCTTATCAAAAATAGGTGAAGTAATATCGTAGTATGGAGTATCAGATTCCGTACCTGTTACACTAAATAGTCCAAGTGCCATCAATGCACTGACCCCTCCCATTTGACCTTCATCTTCATCATGACCACCGTACCCTTTATCTGGAGTAATTCCTCCATACGCACGTTCTTTTACCTGACGTACCCAATATTGTGTCAACCAAGGTTTTCCACCATAAGCAAAGATGTGTGCATTAGAACATCCGGGCTGATTAGCATAACTTACGTATCCTCCACTGTAAGCATAAACAAAATCTAAATCTCTTGCCTGCTCAAATGCGAAATTTAATTTCTCGCAAAACTTATCTGCTCCTCCCATCATCTTTACCAGCTTAGGCAGTTCATGAGACAAAAACCATGTGGCCTGCCAGGAATTCGCTTCCACCCAACCGTTTCCACTCAATGCATCCTGATGCAGCCATTCACCATTTCTCTTTTTCGGAAATACCAAGCCCAGTTCCGCATTGAATAAAGGAGTCCATGCTCGTGAGCGTTTTTCAAACATACGTGCATCCGAGTGTTTTCCCAACCTTGCAGCCATCCGGCTTGCTCCCCAATCTTGAAATGCCCATTCCAGAGTTTTACTTGCATTGTCCGGACAATAACCATGACTGATATAAAACTTTAAATCATCAGCACTCTCATAGCTCATCATTCCGCCAGGCATATGATTACGTTTTATGACATCAAATGTATGCAAAGGATCAGCTTTTTTCATAATTCCTTTCATATATGTACTTACCAGCAAGCTGGTAGCCGGACAACCGCTCATAATAAATGAATATCCACCCGAACATGCCCCACGAGGCAACAGCTTACCATTATCAGCATACTGAACTAAACAAGCAGATAAATCATCCATGACTTCGGGCCATGCCAGACCCCATAATACGTTTAAATTCCAGTGTGTCAACCAAAGCCCGTCAAAGCCATACATATTAAACTTAGGTTTTCCATCCGCCGTAAGTGGAAGACGACGTACCTTCATAGGTTCAGACGTACGTTTATTGACGTATTTATTTCCGGCATAATCCGGATAATAGCCATTCACATCATTTATTTTATGTCGCCCTAGCAATACATGCCAAAGGTCAGTGTAGAATTTGATGCGTTGAGCATCCGTACCACCTTCAACAGCTATACGTCCTAAAGCCTCATTCCAGACAGAACGGGTTTCTTTACATACCTTGTCAAAATCCCAATGGTTCAGTTCCGCATCCATATTGGCTATTGCATTGTCTACGCTTGTATATGAGAATGCCATTTTAAAAAGCAACTCTTCAGCATTCAATTGTCCAAAGTTCAAAACCATACCGGCAGCATTCCCCGCAATAGCCTCAACATCGGGCAAGACACCTTTCTCATTCCATCCGTCAATGCTTTTTATGGGACGGTTACAATCTAGTACAAAGCTTATTTTTATGCTGTCAGGACCACCCCAAAAGCGTTCTGTCGTGAAAAATTCTCCTACAACACGTGTATTGCTGACACGCAGTAAGGTAGCTTTATCCATAGAGCAATTCCCTAAAACACTACCTACATCCACCAATAATTTGGCATTTACATTTTCGGTATAATTCAAACGGTAGAATGTAGCCCGCTCTGTTGCCGTATACTCCACCCAAGTCTTATACCGGTCCAAATACAGACGATGATAGCCTGGCTGAATTATTTCACTTTCATGTTTAAAAGGTGATTTCCATCCTGCCATACCTTCAGTAGGATTTATTTCCCCTACAACCGGCATAATGTTCGGACCGGAAATCATCCATTCATTTATTTGAGAGAATCCTAAGATATCCGGAAAATTATAATTATATCCGCCACCTCCCTGATTTTTATTGCGGGTGAAAGCATGAGCAGCCACCATACCAAAGGGACGTCCGCCCGGAGTACAGAAAAACCACCGTCCCCGGGTAGTTTCAATATAAGGGTCAACCCACTCTACATAGTCAGTTTGATTACCATGTGCGGCAAAAACTTCGATTTCAGACAACCCCAAATTCTTTCCATTCCCATCTGTTGCCTCAAAACGAATCCATTTCACCTTTTTCTTAGGGAAAGAGATACTTTTCGGGCTTCCATCATTGGGAATAGCTGTTACACTAAGCTGAGATCCATCACTGAAATGAAGAGTTCCACCGGCAAGGTGTTCAGCAAGAGATACCCGGTCATACAGCACCACTCGATCCACACACACTTCTTCATCCCATTCCAACTGTGCCCACGGGGTATACATGACTCCCCACGATGTAACACTTCCCTTGCAAGCCCACTCGCCCTTATCATCATACATTATTTTACCGTCAACCAGGTTGTCGGCAGCATAATTCTCATTCAACACATTAGATACCGTGACATGCGCCCGTGGGGCTATATTATCTTGTGCTGCCTGAAGTACAAGAATATTGCTGCACCATATAGCAGCTACTAGCAATCCTTTTATTATGTTTTGATTCATCATTATATTTTTATTTATTATATGTCTGCTCTCCACATTTCCGTTCTCCTACCGCAAAAGCACAATAGGTGAGATACAACACACAAAGTAAAATGACAATAACTCCAGCCGTAATTCCGGCGTTATCTATTGCAAACCCAATAACAGGAGTTACCACTCCCCCTCCGGCTACAGCCGTCAGCATTAACCCGGAAATCTGATTCATTTTTGTGGGACACTCTTGAAATGCCATCGAGTAAATAATAGAAAATACAGACGAAGCAAAAAAGCCAATTCCGCCAATACATAATAGACTAACAGCGGGATTCTGAACACTAATCAATAATACAAGCATCATGATACATGCCAGAATATTGACTTTGAAATAGCGGGCACCTGCAATGCGGGTCAGCAAGAAAGCACCGAGAAGAGCACCAACCGTTCTACTAAAGAAATATACTTGTGGAGCAAACTTCACTTGTTCCGCAGTCCAATCATACCGGATGCTCATTAATTTTGAACTGACATAATTTGTAGCGACATCCACACCTACAATAAAGAATATTCCCAAAAAAAGAATGAGTATGGTTCTATTTTTCAGCAGGTTGAAAGAATCAGAAACAGATACTTTACTCTCTTCCACCTGCTCTCTCCGAATGGGAGTAAACGTCAACCATAAAGCAAAGAATAATGTAATAGCGCCTAAAATGGGGAAACAATAATACCATTTATCATCACCAAAATGCAGGGTAGCAAATAATACAATTTCAGGACCTACCAACGAAGAGACAGCCTTGATAACCTGTCCGGCCGTCAGACTGCTAGTCAATAGCCGAGGGCTGGAAATAACATTATTCAATAACGGATTTAAAGAGATCTGTAATATGGCGTTCCCTATACCTAGCAAAACATACGCAATAACACATGTTACACTACTGTAGACCAACAATGGCAAAAACATCCCAACAACTGTTACCGCCATACTGGCGAGTACTGTATTTTTCCGTCCGTATTTACTCATTCTGTTACCAACAGGAATCCCTAAAAATAGAAACCAGATAAATACCATTGAAGGAACAAAACCTGTCATAGTTGGAGACCAATTAAAGCTCTTCTGCATATAGTCGGATGAAATACCGACTATATCACAGAATCCCATAACAAAAAAAGCGGCAAGCACGGGAATGGCTTTCAAATAAGAGTTATTCTTTACCATAACTATCACTTTAATATATGATCTACGGGTACCCAGAAGAAACGAGGCTGGTACAATGATGCCTTCTCAAATACCTTCTTCAAATCATAGGTATTAACGTTATAACACATCAATATTTTATCATTTTTCATGTATTGAGGATGTACCATTGTATTATAAGTCATCATACTGTCTTTTTCAAAATTAGGTTCATCGACCGTATAGAGCAATTTCTCATGACTAAATGCACCTTCAGGGCTGTCGGCAATATAGGAATAAATTTCTTTGGCATTTCCCGAACGATTTTGGGAAACCAACACAATTTTTTCATTTAGACTAAATACATTGAATTGCTCAGAGATATTTTTCTGAAATCCTTCAAGTTTCGCTGTTTTAGTAGCATCCGCCTGCCAGCTAGCCCCATCCCAATACACAAAGTTCGCCAGCTTATTATCAACCAATTCAGCCTTCGCCACATGAACAACTGCCTTTGCTCCTGTCGAGTCCGACTTTGTTCCGTAAATGTAGATTGCATTTTGATAAGGCATCACTGCATGTCCATAGTGTACACCATTCTGATTGGCAGCAGGGATATTCATCTTATCAATGATCTTCATGGTTTTCACATCCAGACGAAAATAGTCACAACACATATATTCAAAACCAAAAGATCCCTCACCCACTTTCCTGAACTTGGACATGAACAAATGAAGAATACCATCTTTCACAAATCCATCTCCAGGCCAATACCAACGGGGTGAATCCCCATCCTGCTCTGCCAGTATATATGCAGAAGGATTCTTCAAATCACCACTATACAAGGTCTCCAGTTCTCCTTTCTCATTGATAATCGTAAAAGTGTTACCCATCACAAATTTAGAGTCTTTACTCCTTTTATCATCGACAACATCTCCAAAAAACGAGTCACCCCACATAAAAAGATTCCGTCCATCCTTCAAGTCTATTGATATAGCACCGTCACCTCCTGTCACTCCACTGCCAAGTCCAGGCATCAACCGTGTACACCACATTGAATCCAGTTCGACTTCCATCTGTGTTACAGATGACTTATTGTTGTTTTGGCAAGATACAAATAATGTACAGGCCAACAAATAGATAAACTTATTCATAATTCTATCTTTTTGGTTATTGTCCATAGCCTTCATTCTGCGTAATCATGTTTTGTGACAGGTCTATTTCTCTTTGAGGAATAGGAAATTTCACATGGTATTCTTTAGGAGTAGATTCCGGTTTGGCAGCCTTTATGATAGACACAAATTCTTGCGGTGTACACATCCTGGTCAAATCAAACCAACGATGTCCTTCCATCACAAATTCATGACGATACTCATTCAATACGGCCTTCTTAAATCCCTTATAGTCAGTAGGTACAGCCGTGGTCAGTCCGGCACGGTTCCTTACAGCATTAATTGCGATTACCGCCTCCTCATTAGCTCCTTGATTTATTTCATTCAAAGCTTCGGCTATAATCAAATACATCTCTGCTGTACGAATTGCCGGAAATATAGCCTCTGTATTATTCCCTTTAGGTTCGGCTTGACTATCCCAATACTTAAAAACATAGGGCTTATCGAAATCCTTAATGCTACCATCACTATAAGTAAAACTTCTCTTCAAAGTAACATCCAGGCGCTGGTCATTCTGCTGGTCAAAGCTATTCCATAAATCTTCGGTAGCATTTTCCCATCCTTGGGCATTGCTTACTCCGTCAAGGGCAGGCAATAAACGTACCAAAAACTGTGCACCTTTCCAACCTTCACTCAACGTTGCGCTAAAGTTTACTCCCCAGATTATTTCCGTATTAAAACGATTGGCCACTTTAAATAAATCACCGTAGTTTTCAAGCATAGGGAAATTCGGGATGACAGATTTAGCCTTGTCTACAGCAAGCTGGTAATGCTCCTGACTATGATGTTCTGCTGCATAAGTTAGATAAACCCTGGCTAACAAAGCTGATGCAGATGCAGGATAAGGTCTTCCTCCGCCAAAGCGTTCAGTGTACTTCAAATCGGTTTCAGCAGTCTTAAGATCCGAAAAGATCAATTCATAAATTGTTTCTTTGGAGGTCCGGCTAGTTGCATCTTCCTCTGCACTTTCAACATTATGTTCGCGTAAAGGAACATCACCAAACATCCGGATCAAATCAAAATACATCATTGCTCTAAAGAATTTTGCTTCGGCCACCAACTGATTTCTTAAAGTCACATCCATATCAATAGATGGAACTTTATCAATCACGACATTACAACATTTTATCGTTTGATAAAAATCTCTCCACAGCAATTCTACAGGCTGATTATATTGGTCTATTTGCATATTTTCCACCGATTGGTAGTCAATGCTGGTCTGATTAGTTTCCGAATTATCAGCAAACATATCCTGAAGAACCCAATAATCATTGTAGAAAGTACCACCATAGTTTTTATCCCATAACCCATTCGGAGCATATCCGATAATCAAATAATCATAAATAGCATTGGTGGCGGATATAGCATGCTGAGCTGTTTTATAATATCCTTCACTTGTAATATTCCCTTTAGGCACTTCGTCGAGGAAATCCGAACAAGCAGTGAACATGAATGCTCCACTCAATAAAATGCTTAATATGTATTTTTTCATAATCTATTCTTTTTTAAAAATTCATTCTTAAACCAAACTCATACGATTTAGACATCGGATAAGAACCATAATCAGCTCCCATTGAAAGATTGTCGTTAGAAAAACGACTTACCTCAGGATCATATCCGGAATAATTGGTGAACGTATAAATATTCTTTAATCCGGCAAAGATTGTAAGTCCCTCACAATAAAATTTCTGAAGGATGCTTTTGGGGAAAGTATAACTTAACGTGATATCTTTTATTCTGAGATATGAACCGTCTTCCACATAATGATCGGACAAAATAGTACCAGATGATTTAGTCGTGGCACGAGGATATTTATTAGTAGGATTCTCAGGAGTCCATCTTTCCAATGCTGCCACAGAATTATTTTTATGTCCGTCAAAACTTTCCAATGAAAACTTATTGAAGTTCACAATCTCATTACCTACCGCACCTTGCAAATAGACTGTCAGCCCAATGGATGAATGATCGCGCAGGTTATAAGTAAAGGTATTATTGAATCCGAAAGTAAAATCCGGATTAGCATTTCCCAACTCATATAAATCGTCCTCATTAATCACATTATCACCATTCTTATTGACATATTTACGATCACCATGTTTCAAGGTTTTTCCAGAGAAATATGGAATTTTAGACAAGTCTTCGCTCAATTGTGCTATTCCATCAGTTTTATATCCATAAATTGTACCGATAGGCTTACCCTCATTTATTTTAGTCCAATAGGTTACTCCCAAAATAGATGCCCCCGAAAGATTTTCCTGGCTTCCAGCTAAATCTGTAATTTCATTCTTATTGTAACCGAGAGTAAAATTCATATCCCAGCCGAATTTACCGGCAAAAGGTACTGCACCCAAAGCAAATTCAAAACCCTCATTACGCAGACTGCCAACATTCTTTACGGCTGTATCATAACCGGTATTAAACGACACAGGCATAGCAAGCAGCAAGTCGCGCGTATTTTTTCGGTAATAGTCCGCAGTTAAGGTAAGACGATTATTAAATAAACCCAAGTCAAAACCAAGATTCACCTGCGAAGTTGTTTCCCACTTCAAGTCTTGATTACTCAATGTATAAGGCACCACGCCGGTTGCCACTTCACTATTGCCAAAATACGCTTCTGTGTTATACATCAACCCTTGCGAACTATATGGAGGAATTCCTTCATTGCCCACAATACCATAACTTACTCTCAACTTCATATTTGAAATGGCTTGCGCCCGCTTCATGAAATTCTCTTCTGAAATTCTCCATGCACCCGAGATCGAAGGGAAAAAGCCATATTTATTGCCCTTACCAAATTTTGAAGATCCGTCAATACGACCGGTCAGACTCATTAAATAACGACCACCGTAATTATAATTCACACGAGCCAAATAAGATAACATCTGCCATTCGGAGATACCCGAACTTGCAGCTTGACGCAACGCTCCTGATTGTATTGAGTTGAATCCTAAAAATCCGTCTGTAAAATCAGCTGTTGAAACTGCCGAATTTTCCGAGACAAAAGCTTGCGCTGTCATACCGGCCAAAGCGCTAATCGTATGCTTCTCAAAAGTGTTTGTATAGTTGACGGTATTCTCCCATACCCAGTTGTAACCGTCACGATTTCCTATGCTGGCATAGCCACCATTCGATTCTGCACGTTTAATCTCCCCGGGAGCAAAAGCCTGATCCTTTATATAGAAATAGTCAACACCGATACTAGTCTTAAAGGTTAGATTTTTAATTGGAACCCATTCTAAATAAGCATTAGCCAATGTCCGGAATGAAGTATTTCTATTTTTCGCTTCATAGGCATCTTGCACAGGATTACCCACATTATTAGTTGTAGTCAAATTGTTTTCATAAATGTAATCTCCGGATTCATTTCTCACGGGAAGAGCCGGATTCATTTCCAACGCCCAAGAAGTGATAGAAGAAGCAAATCCTCCTTCCGAGTTCGTTACTACACCATTTGAACGGCTATAACTCAGATTTACAGAAACGCCAGTCTTCAGCCATTTATTTATTTGCTGCCCCAGGTTAATACGGAAGCTTCCTTTTCCAAAATCTGAACCAATAATTATACCATCTTGCAACAGTAAATTACCGGAAACAAAATAAGTAGTTTTATCATTTCCACCTGATACTGAAATATCATAGTTCTGCATAGGTGCTGTACGGAATATCTCATCTTGCCAGTCCGTATTTAGTTTGGACAGATTATTCAACCCAGCAAAAACGGGATTTCTTTCTTCACCAGCATTGTCCGTTGCCTCATTTCCCAACTCGGCCAATTGGACCGCATTCAGCATATCCATTTTTTTAGTTACCTGCTGCAATGTGTATTTAGCTCCGATAGAGACTTTAGGCTTTCCATTCTTACCTTGTTTGGTAGTGACCAGCACCACACCATTCGCCCCACGGGCACCGTATATGGAAGTTGCAGAAGCATCTTTCAAAATTTCAATAGATTCAATATCATTGGGATTGATATTAGTCAAAGGATTAAGAGCCGGATTCTTTAAAGTCCCGGTGCTGAATGTATTTGCATCACTAATCACAGGAACACCATCAATCACATACAAAGGTTCATTGTTTCCATTAATAGAACTGGTACCTCTGATTCGAATAGAAGTTCCGGCACCTGGCTGACCCGAAGTGTTTAAAACAGCCACACCGGCTGCTCTTCCCTGAATACCCTGATCTAAAGAGGTTATCGAAGTGGAAGATAATTGTTCTGACTTAATAGTAGAAATTGACGAAGTCAGATCACTTTTCTTTTGCACACCATATCCTACCACTACCACATCAGCCAATACTTGCATATCATCTTCCAGCACTATGTGAAATTCTCTCTTTTGTGCGGTAACTTTAACGATCTTTGTTTGGTATCCTACAAAAGAAATCTCAAGTACTGATTTGTCGGGAACAGATAATGAAAATTCTCCATCCTTATTAGAAATGGTTCCATAAGTTGAACCTTGCTGTAAAATAGTAGCTCCGATAATGGGGTCACCCATTGCATCACGAACTGTACCCTTGACGTTCAAACTTTTATTCTGTGCACTAACACTTCCCAGAATAAACATCAACAACAATAAAGTTATGCTCCTAAATAAATTATTCATGTGTTTTTATGATTAGATTGTTTATTAATAAGATCCCGGATTACAAGACGCTACAATATAGTTATCCGGATTTTGTCCCCGATAAGGAGTAAAATCTTCAGTTTTGGATACTGGCGTATAAACTTCCAACACTCTTTCATTTGAAGAATAGCCATCCCCCAGCCCTGAAAGGTCTTGATAACTTTCCAATATCATTTTACGATCCGACAACTGTAATACATTATAATGAGTCATCAAAGCTTGGGACGGTGAAAACACATTATAGTGAATGGTAGATAGAGTCTTGACAGTAGCGCCGTCCATGGTAACCTGCCATGCACAATAGGAGTTTAATGTTTCCAAAGCAGCACTTGAGAATATGAATCCCCAATCAACCTGCCAAGTCAGGTCTGAATTAAACCGATGTATATCATCTTTCAAATCGGGAGTAGCTGTATCTTCTCCTTTAATAGTTTGTGATGCCAATACCCAGTCATATTTTAGCAATAACGGAATCTGCGCCAGCTCCACTGTTAAAACCAGATCTGCGGCATCCACCACACTATTATTCTCATCCATTCCATAAAAGGAGTACACTAATATTCCATTTTCATCACCGGCGATAATCTCCTCAGTGAATGTATATGGAAAGCTCAATTCCTTCACATTCAGTTCCTTTAAATAAGAACTGACTTCTTTTCCTTCGATACTTTTCTTAACCACAATTTTTGAAATCAAATCAGGATGAGACAATGACAGTTCTACAGAAACATAATCCCCAATCTTAATTTTCCCCTCCAAAATACTTAAGGTCAGTAACCCTGTCTGTTGCTTATCATCACTCTTACACGAAATAATTAATGATGATATCATTCCTAATACAATAGAAATGAAAATGATTTTTTTTAGTGTTTTCATATGATATTTAGTTTACGAATATTATGTTAAATCTATTTTTTGTAGCGCATAGGCATAAGCACCTCGCATAATAGAGCGGCTAGCACCTTCTTTACTGCACAGCACCAAGGTCTGTTTTAATTGATGATAGGTAGTAGTCAAATGAGTACCAGGAATGACAACCTGACTATCAGATAAACTCAAGAAACGAGCTCTCTCCGATTCATCTTCTCCATTATATACTTGCATAGAAACGCATGGAAACTTATTTCCCGAAAAAGTTGTCAGTTGTGCCCTAAGTTCTGTTATCAGAGCTGGTAATATATATTTTGAGGCTCCTGCGACTCCTCCACCTATAACCACCAGACCATCCACAACATTCAGTACCGAAGCAATAGCAGCACCTGCCATTATACCAAGTTCATTAAAACTTGCGATTGCTGCATGACTGTCACCTTCCTTTATACCTTCAGCAATGTCATAAATATCTTTTGGACTTAATGAAGCAGAGCTTTGTCCGGACAAATCGCTGTATACTCTTCTCACAGCGCGTATGCTAACACTTTCTTCAGCAAGCATATCCGGATATTTCTTATTTCTCAT
The DNA here is from genome assembly GCF_019129155.2 of Bacteroides sp. MSK.18.37. NCBI lineage: Bacteria > Pseudomonadati > Bacteroidota > Bacteroidia > Bacteroidales > Bacteroidaceae > Bacteroides > Bacteroides sp. MSK.18.37. The sequence continues at coordinate 1,550,178 of NZ_JAHOIB020000001.1, forward strand.
AAGCCAGATGTCCCCTCCACAACCATTATCTCCGGTCAACAAGACTTTATTTATAACAACTCCTGCACCGAATCCGGTTCCCAATGTTATACCAATCAAATTTTTATATTCCCTGCTGCAACCAGCTAAAGATAATTCCCTGTTTATCATAGGCAATGCACCCGATAAGGCTTCACCGTAAGCAAACAGATTTCCATCATTTTCTATAAAAACCGGAATTCCGTATTTATGCTTCAAAAAAGGACCTAATGCAACACCTCCTCTAAATGAAGGAAAATTGGGCAAATCTCCTATGATTCCATTCTCATAATCAGCAGGGCCCGGAAAAGCAAAACTGATCGCAACTGGGGGAACTGGTATAGCAGCTATCACTCTATCAAATCCTTTCACCAATACTTCCAGGCACTCGTCTAAGTTATCAGAAACTGCCGGAAGCCCTATTGGACTTATCATTTCATTATTCCCTTGAATGGCAGAAAATACAAAATTTGTTCCTCCTGCATCCAGAGTCAAAACTACCCGTTTATCATATTCATACATATACTATTTTAGGTTTAAAAGTTCAAGTACTAAAATCTGACATATGCCTTGATAGTGACACATTCCTTATCGCGACACTTTCCATAAGGTTTGATTGTATATTCGCCAACAGAAGCAGGAATGATAAATGTTTCCGCATAATGCACCACGAAAGGTTCAAAGGCGTGAGTAGGACTCTCAACGACGGCCTCTTCTCCCTCCAGCAGATTCAGCACATTTACACTGTCGTTTGTGTGATGCAGCACCGGTGACGAGAAACGGTGACGGCGGGTTTCGATAAATTCATTCGGATGCAATCCGGTACGTTCCTCAATCCACCCATCTCCGGAAGCCACTTCTTTAAACTGGTTGCGAAGATGTTCATTTACATATTCCGTATCCCGGTTCCAGTTGATTACGCATTTACCACGTTCCACATTGATTGGGCGTGGTTTTCCATCCAGTCCCAGACGTTGCCAGTCCCATAGTTTGAAAGTAAAGAGGTTCGGAGTCGAACTGATTTCAAGTACCATACTATTCGCACCGGAACAATGAATCGTTCCTCCCGGAATCAGGAAGTGATCGTGTTTCTTTGTCGGAATCTTGTTGACATACTTTTCTGCGTCGAACACCAATTCGCCTTTTTGTGCCTTACGCAAATCGTCGATCATCGCTTCTTTATCAACGCCCGTTTTCACTCCCAGATAAACTACGGCATCTTCTTCCGCATCTACCATGTAGTAACTTTCATCCTGTGTATAGTACATACCGAAACTATCACGGATAAATTGAGTGGTAGGATGCACCTGCAAACTCAAATTACCTCCACCTATCGTATCCAAAAAGTCGAAACGGATGGGGAAGTCTTTTCCAAAGCGTGCTTCCACCGGTTCACCAAGCAACTCTTTACTTTTCAGCAAAACCAAATCGACCGAAGGAAGTTCGAAGCGCACTCCGTTCACCTCAAAATAGAGGCTGTTTTCTTCGGGCACACAGTCAAAGCACCAGCCAAAATTTTCGCGTTCACGATCCAAGTCGCAAACTTCTTTCATCCATTGACCACCCCAGGGAGCCGGATCGAAGAAAGGAACTACCCGGAACGGTGTTTTCACCGTTGCCTCTACCCCTTTAAAGAAAGTATCCTTATCAATCATCTTCGGTGTTCCGGCCACATGGGTGTCAATCCAGAATTCTACCCTGTCAAACAATCTTTCCTTATACCTATCACATACTCTCCAATCATTGAAATAGCCTCTCTTGTATTGCAAAGAAACAGCATCGTTCCGATTGTCTATACCTAAAGCTTTTACCTCATGCCGGCGGAAACGTTGTTGGATTTCCCAACGTGCCATATCCGCATAAACTACCATCGCATCCTGCGGAGCAACAACAGCAGCTCCCGTACCTATGATTACAATGGTTTCTTTCGCTTCACTGATTTGCTTCCGTGCAGCAGCCACCTTATCCGCATCCAAATAATCTTCCAGCTTCAAATTGGTAACATAGCCGAATAACACATCTTCAGTCATGAAGCGTTCTGTCAACGTTTGAATTTCTTTTTCCGGTTTCATCAAATCACGTACATTCATCACTCTTCCGGAGAATTCTTTTGAAAAAGCATCCAGCACTTCTTCTTCATATACTCCTGTATATAAATCCACAGCCAGCACTTTTCTTGCATCCATTTTCTTTTTTAACATAGAAATGATACTATCCCAACCCTGAACAAGCATCCCCGTCAGCTTCGTAGAAGGAAATTTATCATAATTAGCTTTTCTCATGTTTATAGCGTTTTTAAATTTTATATGTTCATACATACTTTCAATTGTGCAAATATATAGATTTTATTTTTATTCCAAACAAAACTTGGATTATTTTTTGATAAATCTTATATTTGCTGAAAATAAACCAATCAGAATAGATATGAAATTAGATCATAATAGTGATAAACCGCTTCATATTCAGGCAGAAGAGATACTAAGAAGACTCATAGAATCTGAAGAGTACAAAAACGGGAAGCTATTTCCCAACGAGGTCGAATTGTCTGAACAATTACACATTTCAAGGAACACATTAAGACAAGCTATCAACAAACTCGTGTTTGAGGGGCTTTTGGTGCGAAAGAAAGGTTACGGAACGAAGGTAGTAAAGAAAGGTATCGTAGGCGGAGTAAAGAACTGGCTTAGTTTCTCACAGGAGATGAAGATGTTAGGTATCGAGATTCGCAATTTCGAGCTGCATATCAGTTTAAAGCGTCCAACCGAAGAAATCGGCACATTCTTTGATTTAGGTTCCAATCCCGACACTCGCTGTGTAGTGATGGAGCGTGTCAGAGGAAAAAAAGAATATCCGTTTGTTTACTTCATCTCTTATTTCAACCCCAATATTCCACTAACCGGAGAGGAAGATTATACACGCCCATTATACGAAATGCTGGAAACCCAATATAATATAGTGGTAAAGACCAGCAAGGAGGAGATTTCAGCCAGACTTGCAGGGGAATTTATTGCAGAGAAACTGGAGATAAAATCCAATGACCCTATATTAATAAGGAGAAGATTTGTTTATGATGTGAACGGAGTACCTATTGAATACAACGTCGGATATTATCGGGCAGACAGCTTTACTTATACAATAGAGGCAGAGAGATAGACCGTATGTTCATACATATATAATATAAGGAGGCTATTTTAGAAGTTGAAATCTCTATCTTTCCTTTAAAATAACCTCTTTATATCATCTCTCTTTCCATAATCATGTCCTACCCGTCATTTATTATCGAACTACCATTAGAGCATCCGGCAAGAATCCGATCCAGACTTTCATCCACAACACCTATCATCTGAAGTTTGGATAATAAATGATAGTAGGAAGTTTTTCCTACTCCTTCTATTCTCAACAGACTTTTCCAACCTCTTCCCGATACTATATCCAACAAATCTTTCACCGTTCGAACATCTTGATTATACAAGATATTAGCCAACCGGGTATCAGCTACTTTACGAACAGGCAATTGAAGTATCCACTCCTCCTGCCCAACATTTATATTCTTATTATTGTCTACCAAGGATAAAAAACGAGCATCGATAGCACGCTTTCGATAAGTAGCCAATATATCTTTTTTCAGTTTCAACCCTTTAAGTATAAAGTTATACATTTGCAATGTCTTCCCATAGGTAATTCGATGCCGATCAGCCACTTTCGCTACTGATTCTCCTGTAGAAATTGAATAGAAGATATCGCGGGTAACAGGGTGAAGAATCAATGCTGACAGTTCACGAATGATTATTTCATATAGCGGTTTACAAGTCGTCTGTGTTCTCAATACATATAGTAGATCATCGTATTTGGAAATGATAAAGTCCCGTTCCAGTTTCTTTTCTTCTACGATTTTAGAAAGGTAACCTGCTTCTAAACCAAGTCTTTTGTGAGCTTCCAGATAAGCATCCAAACTCTCATCATCCAAAAACAACTGATCGTCGATTCGGAAACTCGTAATGTATCCAAGATTTGCCCAATTCTTTAGAATAGCTTCTTGAATGTCGCGTCTTTCAGACATCTGTTTTGTTGTGAGCCAATTTGACATAAAAAAACGGAACTAGATTAATAATATCAACTAGTTCCGTACCTTTTATTATAAAAGAGTACGGAGCTGCCACAATCCCGCAAACAGGAGGTAGTAGCGGCTACCTTTCAGACACGGGCAGACAGCCCGTACCCTATGAGAAGTCATAGAAGTACAGGCGTCTCCCGGTGTCTGAAAAAAAATCCGCTACGATTTCCTGTTCACCGAGGAAACGCACAATCGCATACCACAAAGGCATACTACGTTCCAATGACAAAGGTACAAATACTTTTCGGAAAATAACAAGAGAGAGTTATAAATGTTTAGGAAAGAAAATGAATGATGATTGTATAATTAAAGCGTATGTATATAAAAAGGCAGGCTTCAATAAGTTATCTTATTCATATAAGAAACCACTCTACAATTAAAGCACCTCTCTCTTACATAAACTAGCTACTTTTGTAACACACATCAATTCGTTCCACAAATATGGAACGAAACAATAACAGATGTGGAACTAAAGGGAAACAACTGTGGAACTAAAAGTCAACAGTTGTAGAACGAATTAACAGTAACTATAAAACCACTAAACATTAGTATATGAGTGCAATATATGACCTATTTGAGACTCCTAGTCCAAACAAAGAAGAGAAACAACCGCTACATGCCCGTATTGTCTCCAAAGGAACCGTAGATAAAGAAGAGTTTCTGGATCGTGTCCACAAATTTACCGGTATCAGCAGAAGTTTATTGGCAGGAGCCATGGAAGCCTTTGCCAATGAAGCACGGGATTTACTAGCCGACGGCTGGAATGTAGAAATGGGAAACTTCGGATTCTTCTCTACATCGTTACAATGTCCGCCGGTTAAAGATAAAAAAGAAATTCGGGCAGCGTCTGTCCAAATGAAAAATATTAATTTCCGCGCAAGTCGTCCATTCAAGAAAGAAGTAGGCGACAAAATGAGGCTGCAACGAGGAGAATCTATCACACGCCCTAAGAAAAATAGTATCTCCCGTGAGACGTGTCGCGAGCGCCTCAACACATATTTGGAAAATCACCTATTCATCAGCCGGACAGATTATAGCCATCTGACAGGACGAAATAAAAAAGTAGCTATTGAAGAATTAAATTCCTTTATTACCGACAGAATAATCCAAAAGGAAGGGGTTGGAAAGTTGACTGTATATATAAAGGTATAAACTCTTGGAACACAGAATTAAGAGCCACAACAAGATTATTGCTGTTGTAACTCAAGTATGATTTCATCAGTGATGTAGGCATCACTCAACGTTATAAGCGGATATTGTTTATTAAGAAGCAATGCATATACCTTACTATTATAGAACAAGTGCAATGCTTTTTCGGGAGAAATATTCAAACGCTCCGCTAATTGCATCACCACACGAGTGTATTTATTCCATACTAATACATCTATCATAAACGCAGGTTATTTTATTGTTATATATTCTTTGAAAGAGAGACACTCGTCAATGAGACGTTGATTGAGAATCCTTTACCAAAGTCGAGGTTTTCGCGTCCGACACCGACCAAAGGATACTCTACGGCCTGCGTACTACCATGATAGACCTTCATACAGATTCTCCTTTTTCTTTATAATGGGCTTCCCAGTTTTCAAGAGCTTCTACCAACGTATCGGCTATGTACTCACGACTCTGGGTGTGAAGCATGTCATATCCACTTATCAGGTATTGACGGATAAGATTCAGTTTTTCCAAACGGTTATAGAGAGTAGGAGCCGGAATACCCAACTTCTGGGCGGCACTCTCAATGGCAAAAATCACAAACTCCATGACTTTGCCATCAACAACGGGGGCTGATTGGCTTGAATGTAGCATAGCTATACCTCTATTATCTTAATGTAATATGTACAAATATAGTGTTTATTCTTACAACGTTCATCGTTTTTCGGCATATTTTATGATTATCAAGAACATTTGAGTATCGTGAAACTGATTGAAATATTCCCTATTTGGAAATGGCTATTAAAGCAGAATATATAAGGATCTATAAATCAGAATCATACAAACAAAATAAATAAAAGTGAATCAAAGTACGTACATCTAGGACCGTTAAAGCACCTCCCCGGAAAGTGCCCATAGTATCTTTGCATCGTGATCACAAAGAGAATTGATAAGTAAAGTAATTAATTTAAAAAACAAAAAACTATGGCACTTAGATACGTCATTAAAAAAAGAACATTCGGTTTTGATAAAACTAAAGCTGAAAAGTATGTAGCACAAAATGTAATCACCAATACGGTGGATTTCAGAGATTTGTGCGAGGAAATCACTAAAGTAGGAATGGTTCCCAGTGGAGCGGTAAAATTTGTACTCGATGCTTTGATCGATACATTAAATCTCAACCTTAGAAAAGGCATCTCTGTTCAATTAGGAGATTTCGGATGCTTCCGTCCAGGTATGAATTGCGAAAGTCAGGATACTGAAAAAGAGGTAGATAGCGATACGATACGCAGAGTGAAAATCATTTTCACTCCGGGCTACAAATTCAAAGAGATGCTAAGTAAAGTCAGTGTTCAAAAAGCGGTAGCTTCCGATGATGGTTCCATCAGCCCGGAACAACCGGACCCCAACCCGAATCCAAACCCGGATGACGGCAAAGGAGAAGCACCGGACCCGGCAGCATAAGATTAATCATCAGCCTTTAAAAGCAGGAAAACAGTACCGCCTACGGGCGGATACTGTTTCCCAAAGTATTCCTGTAAAAGACTTGACAACGCCTTTTTTATTTTGTATCTTTACCACATCTTAAAACATTAAAATATCAACATGAAAGAATTGCCATCAGAAGAGGAAGAAATTCCGTTTCGCATTAAAACTTATAAGAAAAAGGAATTGGCTTGTATGTACAATCCGAACATTACACCCCGTTGCGCCATACGCATATTCACCAAATGGATTAAAATAAATAAAGAACTGCTCCGGTTATTGACTGCCACAGGTTATCATCCGCGTACACGAACGTTTACTCCCCGGCAGGTACAAATCATCACCAGTATTCTGGACATTCCATAAGGATGCCAGAATACTGGTTTTATCATTGCAGTTGTCCCGCCGCTTTCAAATAAGCCACATAATTCACATACAATTGGAAATGGGCATCCACTTTCGTCTGATAAGCCTGCTGCCAAAGCACTTGTGCTTCCAGATAATCCGAAAGAGTTTCCAGTCCCACTTCATATTGCTTACCACTGACTTTCATATTCTCCTCTGCCTGTTCCAGCGAACGTTCGGAAAGCTCCGTTTCCAACCGGGCCTCATCCAGATTATTGGCAGCTTGCATCAACTCCAGCAACATCTTTTCATTGACATTTTCCTGTTCAAGACGAGCTTGTTCCAACTTCACTTTGGCAGACTTTACTTTATTGGTACGTTCGCCAAAATGAAACAGAGGGACAGAGACATTCAGGAATACGGAAAAAGCACCCTTTTTCATCAAAGTTTCATCATTGACTTCCAATCCGTGAAGATAATCATAACTACCTCTGACGCCGATACGCGGCAATAGTTCACTACGATTCAGCTTTACTTCCTGCTCGGCAATGGCTATTTGTTTGTTCAAGATTCCATATTCGGGACGGGCGGTAATATCAGAAACCTGCACTTTCCATTCCTGCTCCACTTCCGGAAAATCATCAGATATATCAATCTGTGCTGTCAAAGGGCGTCCGATGTAATGACAGAGATTCATACCCGCAAGACGGAGGGCGTTATCAGCCTTTCGCAAAGAAAGTTCACTCTCGTTGAGCTTCACCTGCACTTTCAGTACATCATTTTGCGGTTTCATGCCATGTCGGTGAGCACTCTTCACATTTTTGAAAAGTTCCGTTAGTAAGTTATGATATTTTTCCGCCACTTTTCTCATTTCCTTGGCTTTCACTAACTGCACGTATGCTTTATCTGTATTCAGAATAACTTCCGAAGTAGTTAAGGCTTCGTTCAAGTGTGCCATTTCTTTTCCTAGTAGTGACATTTTATAGGCGGCACGGATTTTTCCTCCCATATAAAGAGGTTGCTCCACTTGTATACCGCCCGAGTAAACAGTTCCGACCTTATAATCCAGATTCAATCCGGGAAAATAAGCGAAACCGCTCGATACCAGTTCTCCGGTAGCAGGATTGGGCAGGAAAACCGGAAGGTTTCCTCCCGGAACTCCGAGACTTCCATCCGCTGTGCTATAAATACCCGTTCCGTTGGCTGTAAAATTAGGGAAGAAATTGGCTTTATAACTAAGAGACATCAATCGGGCTGCTTCCGTCTGCTTATTAGCGGCAGCCATATCCTTATTATATTTCAGTGCCATTTCACGGCATTGTGCCAGACTTAGTTTTTCTTGCGCGGCAAGCGAAACCGACAGGCCGAACAATACACCCGCTACACTAATGGCTACAAGAATTTCTTTTTTCATTTGTCTGTCTTTTTTATATGAAAGAATAATGCATACAAAATCGGGATAAAAAGCAACGTTATCAACGTGCCGAACAGCAACCCACCCATAATAGAAGCCGCCAACGAACCGAACATGGCATCCGGCAACAATGGAATCATTCCCAAAATCGTAGTCAGCGAAGCCATCATCACAGGACGGAGACGACTTTGCGAACTGTCTATCAATGCCGTCACAGGTTCTACTCCCTGATTAATCTGCAAAGTGATCTCATCCATCAATACAATACCGTTCTTAATAATCATACCGATCAACCCCAATGTACCGACGATAGCCACAAAGTTGAATGTCTTCCCGGTAAGCAGCATTACAGCAACAACACCGACAAATACCAGCGGAATAGTACAGAAGATGATAACCGGTTTCCGGTAATCTTTGAACAGCATGATTAGAATGGATATCATCAGAATGATAGCAAACGGGAAATTCTTGAACAGATATTGCATAGACTTTGTGCTGGCGTTCCTCTCGCCTTGCCATTGAAGCCGATATCCGTCAGGCAGCGGAATCTGTTCAATCTGCGTGGCAATGGATTGCCGCGCCTTCTCCGTTTCTACCCCCGGAACAGGAGAACATTGCACCCGTTGGCTACGCTGCCCGTTATAACGGGGAACCACCGGATCTTCCCACTTCACATCAATCCGCTTACTGATTTGTTTTAACGGAGTTGTTCCCATCAACGTTTCCACCAGTTCTTCTTTTGATAGTGTTCCTGTCTTCAGTTTCATCATCATTTCCTGTGTCAGCAAACCGTTCAGAGAAGGAAGAGACGAGAATATCTGCGTATTGTCCAGGTTCTCAATCGGATTTCCGTGTTCGTCCAGGCAACGCAAGTAGATATTATCTTTGTGAATACCTTCATAGAAAGACCCGATAGGGATGCCGCTGGTAGCTGTCAATAAAGAAAGGCTTACATCGTTCCGGCTCAATCCGATAGCACGTGCCGTAGGCTGGTCATACTCAATAGTCAGCACCGGGATCTGTGGTTCCCAGTCCGTAGTAATCAGGTAAACATCCGGACAATTCTCCATAATCTTGCGGGCACTATCCGCCAACTGATGCAAAACAGCAGGGTCAGGACCGGTAAACTGCGCTTCAATAGGGTATTTTTTGAACATCAGGTTGTAGCGGTTCATCTTTACGTAAGCATCCGGATAATGTTGCGAAAGATATTGTTGAATTTCCGCCATGTTATCCACCAAATCATCCGGAGAGGTGAAGTCAATAATCAGTTCACCGTAAGATAAGGAGGGATTGGCTACGTTACGCACCAAGTTATAACGGGCAGGAGTACCACCAATAGAAGCAGTGACGTGTGTGACTTCCGGACGCTTTTTCAAGTAAGCTTCGATTTCCTCCAAGTCACGCGCCACGCGAGTGGAGTTAGTTCCTTCCGGCAATTTATATTCCATATAAAGCTGGTCGTAGACCATATCCGGGAAAAAGCCCTGCTTCATGAAACGGTAACTGAAAGCTGAAAGTAATACCAAAGCGATCATTGTAAACACAAAGCTCCAACGATGCGCCAGACTGAATGTCAACAATGAACGAAGCACGGCATAAATCTTTCCTTCATACACACGCTTTCCGGCAGCAGTTGTCGCAGAGATTTCCGGACGCAAAATCCGGTCGGCCATCAACGGAACGTGCACTAAGGCCAGCACCCAGCTAAGCAACAGGGAAACAGCGAGTACGATAAACAAATCGCGCGTATAGACGCCTGCCGTATCAGGCGACATAAAGATAGGAAGAAAAGCAATGATGGCAATCAGAGTAGCTCCCAGCAAAGGCATTGCTGTCTGCCGTCCGATAGCAGTCATTGCTTCCATCCGGCTCTTCCCGGCTTTCAAATCTACCAAAATACCGTCAATGATAACAATTGCGTTATCCACCAGCATCCCCATCGCAAGCACGAACGAGGCCAATGAAACACGCTGCATCGTACCATCCATAAAATAAAGGAACAGGAAGGAACCGAATACCGTCACTACCAGGCTGATACCGATAATCACCCCGCTCTTGAATCCCATAGCAATCATCAGGATAACGACTACGATAATCACAGATTCTATCAGATTAAGAATGAACGTCCCTAACGAAGTGCCTACGCGTTCCGGCTGATAGAAAACCTTATGACACTCTACTCCTGCCGGAAGGCGTTCAGCCTTTAGTTGCTCCAGTTTCTTTTCCACTCGATGCCCCACTTTAATAATGTCGGCATCCGGAGAAGCAGCCACCATGATTCCTATCGCACGCTGGCGGTCATAAAACAGTTCGTTGCGGGTAGGGTCTTCATAATCTTTCTCAATACGGGCAATGTCACTCAACCGCAACTGATCGGCATCATGTCCCTGAATCAGCATACGACCGATGTCCTCCACCGTCTTAAACTTATCACTGACTGTCACCCGGATACGATTATCGCCATTATCATAATAACCAGTATAAGTAGTTTGGTTCTGTCCGTTCAATGTAGCTAGCACTTCGGCGGGTTTCACACCCAAGTTGGCCATCCGGTCTTGCAGGAGAGAGATGTTAATACATTCGGGACGTTTACCGTATAAGTCAACGCGCTCCACCCCATCCAATTCACTGACTTCACGTTTCACCAGTTCTGAATAATCAGACAGTTCCCTGTCGGAAAGTCCGTCACCCGTCAAAGCGAAAAACATTCCGTAAACATTTCCAAAATCATCTTTTACAATAGAAGGACTGGCACCTTCGGGAAGTTCTGCCTGTGCGTTCGCCACCTTACGACGCAACAAATCCCAGCATTGCTCTACGTCCGTCTCTTTGACAGTCGTTTTCAGTTCTACCTGAATCAAAGAGAGATCATTGTAGGAATAACTTTCCACATTATCTATATTCCCCATGGAGCGGATATTTTTCTCCAGCACATCCGTCACTTCCAACTCTACCTGATGTGCAGACGCACCGGGATAGGTAGTGACTACCATAGCGAGCTTTACCGTTATTTCGGGATCCTCCAGTTTACTCATTTCATAACTGGAATAAGCTCCTCCTACAATCAGTACGGCAATCAGGAAGTAGATCAACTTCTTGTTCTCAAATGCCCATTTACTAATATCAATCATAGCAGTCCTCCCACATTGGTTTCAGTAGCCGGAAGAAGCGGCTCCACCTGTTCTCCCTCTTTTACATGATGTACCCCCGAAGCGACAACCAAGTCACCGGGATTCACTTCTCCTGAAGTAATCAGACATCTGCCGTCACTAAGCAGACGGGTTACTGTCACATCACAACGGCGAATAGCGTGACTGGAAGCATCATAAAGAAAGATACTCGTACGCCCGTTCTCACGAAGAATCGCTCCACCGGGAACCGACAGGTTACGCACATCTCCTTCACTACATTCGATAGTTACCATTGTATTCATGCCGGGCGATGGAACTACCTGTTTATCCTCTTTTTTCAGTTGAAGCCGCATGGTGTACAACTGATTGGCATTTGCCTTAGGGGTGACACTAATCAGTTCCAAAGCATATCTTTGATGAGGATAAATATCGAATGTACAATAGTAGCGGGTAAACTGCTGTCGACGAATATATTCCACTGCCGGAAGATTAATCTCCACCTCCGGGCTTCCCTCACTGATGATGGAAACGACGGGCATACCGGCAGCTACCGTCTCATGGGAATCAAAAAGACGTTTCTGCACATATCCGCTAAAAGGAGCATACAAACGGGTGTATGCCAACTGGTCTTTAGCATGGTTATATTTGGCGGTAATCTGTCTCAATCCGTACACGGCCTTATCGTTAGCATCCGGTGTTGTCACATTTTCCTTATAAAGTGCCATCACCCGTTCCGCCTCCGCTTTCACACTTTGATATTCTGCTTCTGCCGCATCCAGCTGAATCTGATAGTCTGTCGGATCTAATTCTGCCAGTAATTGCCCTTTACGCACATAGGCACCGTCATTTACATGCATATACTGAATAGTACCACTCACCCGGAAAGACAGACTTATGTCCTGTGCCGCTTTCACCCGTCCCGGAAACTGCAAAGCTATTTGTCTGTCGGCAGAAAGTACGGTATCAATCTTCACTGCCGGCTTACTGTCTGTGTTTTGTACACGTTGCCCACACGAAGTCAACAGAACTGCTAAAAATCCTGTTAATAAGAAGTCTAATCGTCTCATATTTTCACTTATTAGTTAGTTGCCACAAAAGTATCCCAAGCAAACATGAGGAGAAAGGTTGATTTAGACGAAACATTGTTCTATTTGTACGTTACCTAAGATAAAAAGCCGAAATAGTTTGCTATTTGTATTTATTTGTTTATTACTTTGTAAAGAAATTCATTTCAACGAAAAGGAATATGGAACCACTGATGCCATTCAAGTATGTTATAATATCTCCGGAAGATACTTCCATGAAAGAAGGATGCATTATTTCCGAATTCAACCAATGCGGACTTTTCCTCTGCCAGAAAGGACAGGCGGAAATCCTGCTGGGAGGTAGACCATATCAGATTAACAAAAGGAATCTTTTCATATATACTGCAGCCAACCTTCTACAGATACGCCAAAGAAGCGCAGACCTGGAAGGAATCATGATAGAGGTCGATCTGGATTATATCATACCGATAGTAAACAAAGTAGCCAACTCGGAAAACTTGCTTTATTTGCGGGAAAATCCCTGTCTGTCGCTTTCCGAAGAGCAATATACATTTGTAGAGAACTTGCTCAAATCTGTAGAAAAACGAATTAACAGGGAGAATATCTGTAACAGTTCCCGACAGAAACAACATTTAATTTCTGAATTAATCAAATCCTGGGGACAAGTGATATGCTATGAGTTATTAAACATCTATTTCAACAACGAACCGCAAACACCACTACCACAGGACAAAAAGGATAAGATTTTCCAAAATTTCATGATTACCCTCTATCGATATTATCATCAGGAACGGGATGTTACTTTCTATGCAAACAAGCAATGTCTGTCCGCCCGATATTTTTCTTCTGTCATCAAGGAGAAATCAGGGAGTAGTGCTTTGCAGTGGATTATACAGAATGTCATTACAGAAGCCAAATATCTGCTCGATAATACCGATTTAAGTATTAAGGAAATAGCGACCAAGCTCAACTTCCCCACACAATCATTCTTCGGGAAATATTTCAAGCAGTATGTCGGCATATCTCCTAAAGAATATCGGAACAAACTTATCAAACAGTAACTTTCTTAAACTGCCGGAACTGCCACCACAACATACCTCCGGATATAAGACTAGCCGCCAAATCTGCCACAGGCATACTGGCCCAAACACCCATTTGTCCATAATAATGAGGTAGAATCAATAAACAGGGCACTAAGAATAACATCTGTCGGGTCAGCGACAAGAAAATGGCTTTACTTGCCATTCCGATACTCTGGAAGAAGTTGGAAGCTACCATCTGAAAACCTACAATCGGATAGAAGAACACCACTACACGAAATCCCTTAGACGCAATACTGATTAATTCTGCGTCCGAAGTAAAAATGGAAGATACGATTTCCGGAATGAACATACCTATCAGGAAACCTATCGTTGTCACTACAGTTGCACAATAAATGGTTACTTTCAGTACTTCCGTCACACGAGGATAGAGCTTCGCACCAAAATTATATCCCGCAATGGGCTGCATCCCCTGGTTCAGTCCCAATACAATCATAATAAAGACAAAAACAATACGATTAACAATACCGAATGCACCGATCGCCAAATCACCTCCATGCTCTTTTAATCCCTGATTAATCAGAATCACAATAAAGCAAGACGCCATATTCATCAGGAAGGGAGACATACCGATAGCCAATGAATCCAACACGATCTTCCGTTTCAAACGGAAAATACCTTTTTTCAATCGTATCAGTTCGTCTTTGCGACAGAACAGATGAAGCTGCCAGACCAAGGCGATCAACTGCGCACAAACCGTAGCTGTGGCCGCCCCGCGAATTCCCCAGTCGAATACAAAAATAAACAAAGGTGCAAGTAATACATTGATTAACACGGTCGTGATGGTTGCCACCATCGCTTTCTGCGGATGTCCCGAGGCACGAAGCACTGCATTCAGCCCCAAATATAAATGAGTTACCACATTTCCCAGCAGAATAACCTGCATAAATTCGCGGGCATATTTGACAGTCTCATCACTTCCGCCGAAAAAATAAAGTATCGGATCAAGAAAAGGCAGAACGACCAGCGTAAAAGAGATACCTATAATAAGGTTTAATACAAACACATTTCCCAAAACCCGCTGTGCGGTATCATAATCTTTCTGGCCCAACTTCACAGAAATCAATGTAGCCGCACCTACCCCTACCAAAGAGCCAAAAGCCGCGGCAAGATTCATTAGCGGAAAGGTTAATGCTAATCCGGAGATAGCCATCGCCCCTACTCCATGACCGATGAAAATACTATCTACCATATTATAAAGAGAAGACGCCGTCATGGCGATAATTGCCGGAATGGCATACTGCATTAAAAGCTTTCCAATCTTTTCCGTACCCAACGCAGTGGGTGTCTTTTGTCCTGTCATACCTATTAGTTTGAGGGTGCAAAGATACAAAAAAGAGACGGATTACAGGATATATGAGAAAAGTTTCGTATTTTTGCCCACAAAATTGAGTTAATACGTAACGAAATGAATATATTAGAACTAAGTGAACAGGAAATTATTCGACGTAACAGTCTGAATGAGCTTCGTGCAATGGGTATTGATCCATACCCTGCAGCAGAGTATGTAACCAATGCTTTCTCTACAGATATTAAAGCTGAATTTAAAGACGACGAAGAGCCACGCCAGGTTTCCGTAGCCGGCCGTATCATGAGCCGCCGCGTGATGGGTAAAGCATCTTTCATCGAATTGCAGGACTCTAAAGGTCGCATCCAGGTGTACATCACCCGCGATGATATCTGTCCGGGAGAAGACAAGGAACTGTACAACGCTGTATTTAAACGCCTGCTCGACTTAGGTGACTTTATAGGTATCGAAGGTTTCGTGTTCCGCACACAAATGGGTGAAATTAGTATCCATGCAAAGAAACTGACTGTACTTGCAAAGTCTATCAAACCGTTGCCAATCGTTAAATACAAAGACGGAGTAGCTTATGACTCTTTTGAAGATCCCGAACTCCGTTATCGCCAACGCTATGTGGACCTGGTAGTAAACGACGGTATCAAAGAAACATTCCTGAAACGCGCCACTGTAGTGAAAACATTGCGCAACGTTTTGGATGAGGCTGGTTACACGGAAGTGGAAACTCCTATCCTGCAATCTATTGCTGGTGGAGCCAGTGCACGCCCGTTCATCACTCACCATAACTCACTGGATATAGACCTTTACCTGCGTATCGCAACAGAGCTTTATCTGAAACGACTGATCGTAGGTGGTTTTGAAGGTGTATATGAAATAGGTAAGAACTTCCGTAACGAGGGCATGGATAAAACTCACAATCCGGAATTTACCTGTATGGAACTTTATGTTCAGTACAAGGATTACAACTGGATGATGAATTTCACCGAAAAACTGCTGGAACGTATCTGTATCGCTGTAAACGGCTGTACGGAAAGCGTTGTTGACGGAAAAACGATCAGTTTCAAAGCTCCTTACCGCCGCCTGCCTATCCTGGACGCTATCAAAGAAAAGACAGGATACGACTTGAACGGCAAGAGCGAAGAAGAAATCCGCCAAGTTTGCAAGGAACTGAAAATGGAAGAAATCGACGAGACAATGGGTAAAGGCAAGCTGATTGATGAAATCTTCGGAGAATTCTGCGAAGGTACGTATATCCAGCCGACTTTCATCACCGATTATCCGGTTGAAATGTCTCCGCTGACCAAGATGCATCGTTCTAAACCGGGACTGACCGAACGTTTCGAATTAATGGTGAACGGTAAAGAGCTGGCTAATGCTTACTCGGAATTGAATGACCCGCTGGATCAGGAAGAACGTTTCAAAGAGCAGATGCGTTTGGCCGACAAGGGAGACGATGAAGCGATGATTATCGATCAGGACTTCTTGCGCGCTTTACAATATGGTATGCCTCCTACATCGGGTATCGGTATCGGTATCGACCGCCTGGTAATGTTAATGACCGGACAGACCACTATTCAGGAAGTATTATTCTTCCCGCAAATGCGTCCGGAAAAAGTAGTGAAAAAAGACGCTGCCGCTAAATATATGGAATTGGGAATCGCAGAAGACTGGGTTCCGGTGATCCAAAAAGCCGGTTACAACACTGTAGCTGACATGAAAGATGTCAATCCGCAGAAGTTGCACCAGGACATCTGTGGCATTAACAAGAAATATAAATTAGAACTGACCAATCCGTCGGTAAACGACGTAACTGAGTGGATACAGAAAATTTAATAAGTTCTTCATCCAAATCCATACAAATGAAATTACCCGGCAAGATAGCGATAATGGGCGGAGGAAGTTGGGCTACAGCCATCGCAAAGATGTGTCTGGCCCAGGAAGACTCTATCAATTGGTATATGCGGCGAGACGACCGCATTGCCGATTTTAAACGATTAGGGCACAATCCGGCTTATCTGACAGGAGTGAAATTCGATACAAGACGCATCACGTTCAGTTCCAACATCAACGATGTGGTGAAAGAATCGGATACACTGATTTTCGTCACTCCCTCTCCTTATCTGAAGGCGCATCTGAAAAAACTGAAAACCAAGATAAAAGATAAGTTTATCATCACCGCTATCAAAGGAATCGTACCCGATGACAACGTTATTGTATCGGAATACTTCACAAAAGAATATGGTGTACCACCAGAAAATATAGCAGTCCTTGCAGGTCCCTGCCACGCAGAAGAAGTAGCCTTGGAACGCCTCTCCTACCTGACTATCGCCTGCCCTGACAAAGACAAAGCACGTATCTTCGCACGTCGTCTGGGAAGCAGCTTCATCAAAACATCTGTCAGTGATGACGTAGCGGGTATCGAATACAGTTCGGTACTTAAAAACGTATATGCCATCGCTGCCGGTATCTGTAGCGGTCTGAAATATGGCGACAACTTCCAGGCTGTTTTGATCTCCAACGCCATTCAGGAGATGAACCGTTTCTTGAATACGGTGCATCCGTTGAACAGAAACGTGGATGAATCTGTTTATCTAGGGGATTTATTGGTGACCGGTTACTCCAACTTCAGCCGCAACCGAACTTTCGGAACGATGATAGGTAAAGGGTATTCCGTTAAGAGTGCGCAAATTGAAATGGAAATGATTGCGGAAGGTTACTATGGTACGAAATGTATCAAAGAAATCAATAAACATCATCATGTCAATATGCCGATACTGGACGCAGTGTACAACATTCTGTACGAACGTATCTCACCAATGATCGAGATTAAACTGTTGACTGACTCTTTTAGATAAAAAAATATTAAGTATTAAGTATTAGGCATTAAGTATTACCCGCAGGTACTCATACTTGACAATCCATACTTGATGACTAATACTTAATACTTAAAACTTAATACTTAAAAAATATGATTAGTTTAAACATTGAAAAAACATTTGGATTCATCTCCAAAGAAAAGGTTTTTGCTTACGAAGCTGAAGTAAAAGCCGCACAGGAAATGCTTGAAAAAGGTACAGGCAAAGGTAACGACTTTTTAGGATGGTTGCATTTGCCTTCTTCTATCACTAAAGAACACCTGGCCGACCTGAACGCTACTGCAAAAGTATTAAGAGACAATTGTGAAGTAGTAATCGTAGCCGGTATCGGTGGTAGCTATCTGGGTGCCCGTGCCGTCATCGAAGCTTTGTCTAACAGCTTCACTTGGTTGCAGGAAAAGAAAACAGCTCCTGTCATGATCTATGCAGGACACAATATCAGCGAAGATTATCTGTACGAACTGACTGAATATCTGAAAGACAAGAAATTCGGTGTCATCAATATCTCCAAATCAGGAACTACTACTGAAACAGCTCTTGCTTTCCGCTTGCTGAAAAAGCAGTGTGAAGATCAGCGCGGCAAAGAAACTGCAAAGAAAGTAATCGTTGCCGTGACAGATGCCAAGAAAGGTGCTGCCCGTGTAACAGCCGATAAAGAAGGATACAAAACATTCATCATCCCCGATAACGTAGGCGGACGTTTCTCTGTCCTGACTCCGGTTGGTTTGTTGCCTATTGCAGTGGCCGGATTCGATATCGACAAACTGGTTGCCGGTGCTGCCGACATGGAAAAAGTATGTGGTTCGGACGTTGCATTTGCTGAAAACCCTGCTGCTATCTACGCTGCTACCCGCAATGAGTTGTACAGAAATGGTAAGAAGATCGAAATCCTCGTTAACTTCTGCCCAAAACTGCACTATGTAAGCGAATGGTGGAAACAGCTTTACGGAGAATCTGAAGGAAAAGACAATAAAGGTATCTTCCCTGCATCGGTAGATTTCTCAACAGACCTCCACTCTATGGGTCAATGGATTCAGGAAGGCGAACGTTCTATCTTTGAAACGGTGATTTCAGTAGAGAAGGTTAACCACAAACTGGAAGTTCCTTCTGATGAAGCAAATCTGGACGGCTTGAATTTCTTAGCCGGCAAACGTGTGGACGAAGTGAACAAGATGGCCGAATTGGGAACACAGTTGGCTCACGTAGACGGTGGTGTACCTAATATGCGTATCGTACTTCCGGAATTGAGCGAATACAACATCGGTGGTCTGCTCTA
Source organism: Bacteroides sp. MSK.18.37 (assembly GCF_019129155.2). Lineage (NCBI taxonomy): Bacteria > Pseudomonadati > Bacteroidota > Bacteroidia > Bacteroidales > Bacteroidaceae > Bacteroides > Bacteroides sp. MSK.18.37. The sequence goes on from NZ_JAHOIB020000001.1 coordinate 1,569,444, forward strand.
TTTCTTCGAAAAGGCTTGCGGTATCAGCGGTTACTTGTTAGGCGTGAATCCATTCAACCAACCGGGTGTGGAAGCATACAAAAAGAATATGTTTGCGTTGCTTGACAAACCGGGGTATGAAGAAGAATCTAAAGCAATCCGTGCAAAACTGTAATCAAGAACGTTTTTATAAACGGTGAACTATAAACAATGAACGGTGAACAACTATGCTATATGCATGGATTTGTTCACCGTTCATTATTCATTGAAATCCAAAATGGAGACATTCCTAAATGTCGCTATTTAGTTACAATTTACCGACTTACTTTGTTAGTTGCTACCACTCGTCAATTTTCACTTATCATCCTCCGCTTTCGTCTTTAAGCCGATTTCTTCCTGTGCTCCTTCACATTCGGCTTTGGAAGAAAGATAGAACTCTAATTTTACATCGCCGTTCTTATCTACTTGTTTGATGGTCGCAATCACCATAATTTTGGCTTTTGACACACCATCCTTAAAACGAAGCTGCCCCTTTTCCACATCTGTCAGATTTCCCTCTGTAGATACTTCTGTTTTCTCAAAGATAAGTTTAGTATCCACTTCATCATCATTCTGAAGTCTAAAGGTTTTCAGTTCAGCTCCATTTCCATCCAAAAGCAGAAGAGCTTTCACTTCATCTCCCACCTTCAAGGCCGGCAGTTCGTCCCTCTGATTTGCATAGTCTTTTTCACCGGAACCGGAATTTTCATCATCCGATTCAACCTTTGCATAAAGCTTTTCTATCTTGATAACAGGACTTTCCCCGCTATCAGAGCAGGCGCCTAAAAACAATGGTAGCAACAATAATACTCTCTTTTTCATGCTATCGTCGAGTTTATAACGTTACAAAAATACACATATTCTTCTAAACAACAAATAATTATACAAGTAATACGCCACAATTTAGTAGTGGCGAGCAGTCTACGCGATAAGAGTTGATAGTACATACTACATGACAACTAATCACTAAACTATCTCCCCGTTCTAACTTATCTCTCGTTTTTTATCGTTATCTTTGCCTCGTATACAGTTGTAGATTAAGCGAATCAAACTAAAAAAACAAATAGAATGACAGGAAATTTATTAAAGAAATCCAGTGGATTCATATTATTATGTAGCATATCATTGCTAATGCTCGTAATGACCGGTTGCCAGGAAGCCAAACTCAAGACAGTGATCGCGGTAGCCAACAAACAGTGTCCAATAGACATGGGAGCAGTCGGTACGATCACCAGCATCATCTACGACGGGAATAATGTAGTGTACACGCTGAACATGAACGAAGAGATTACCAATATAAAGATATTGAAAGACAATCCGGAAAGCATGAAATCATCTATCACAATGATGTTTCAAAATCCGGCAGCAGATGTAAAAGAGATGCTCAAGTTGATGGCAAAATGTAATTCCGGATTACACATGATATTTGTAGGGAATAAGTCGGGCGAACAAGCAGTTTGCGAACTTACCGCCGAAGAACTGAAAGAAGTGATTAATACAAATGCCGACCCGGCACAAAGCGGACAAACAAAGCTTGAAGCACAACTGAAAATGGCGAACCTGCAATTCCCGATGCAAGCCAGCGAAGAAGTCATTGTCGAAAAGATCGAGGTCATAGGCGAATCGGTTGTTTATATATGCAGTGTGGACGAAGAATTGTGTCCCATCAGCCAGATTGAAGAAAACGCAGCAGAAGTGAAAGAGGGTATTGTATCAATGCTGGCAAGTCAGACTGATCCGGCCACCCAGTTATTCATCAAAACTTGCGTGAATAATAACAAAAACATAATGTACAGATATATTGGCAAGGAATCCGGCAAGCAACACGATGTGGTTATTCCCGTGTCTGATCTGAAGAAAATGTTCATAAAAAAATAAAATATCATCTTAAAAAGATTCTGCAACGTACCAAAGTATGAAAAAGAAACTGAAAGCCGTCCTGTTTGACATGGACGGCGTACTTTTTGACTCTATGCCCTATCATTCGGAAGCCTGGCATACAGTAATGAAATCTCACGGACTCACTCTTAGTCGCGAAGAAGCATATATGCACGAAGGACGGACAGGAGCCTCCACTATTAATATTGTTTTCCAACGTGAACTGGGCAGAGAAGCTACCCAAGAAGAAATAGAAAGTATCTATCAGGAGAAAAGTGTTTTGTTCAATTCGTATCCCGAAGCAAAACGTATGCCCGGTGCATGGGAGTTGCTACAAAAAGTAAAAAAGGATGGACTGATTCCGATGGTGGTCACTGGTTCCGGCCAACTATCCCTGCTCGAACGGTTGGAACACAACTATCCGGGAATGTTTCGTAAAGAATTGATGGTTACAGCGTTCGATGTAAAATATGGTAAGCCCAATCCCGAACCGTATCTGATGGCATTGAAAAAAGGCGGACTTAAAGCTGATGAAGCCATCGTAGTAGAGAACGCTCCGTTAGGAGTGGAAGCCGGACACAATGCGGGCATCTTTACAATAGCTGTAAATACAGGTCCTTTGGACGGACAAGTATTGCTGGATGCCGGAGCCGATCTGCTACTGCCATCCATGCAAGCACTAAGCGACCATTGGGATACGCTGTTTGAAAAGAACACCTAAAAGCTGAAAAGATAATTTATTCTTCAAAACAGGAGAAAAACATTGAAAAGAAGGAATATAAATCGTATTTTTACAGGAGTTTAATTCACTTAGATTCCATCTAAGCCAACGCAGATTCTACTATGCAAAAGTTATTATCCTTACCACCCAATTTGATCCATTGCTTCCACGAACTGGAAGAAGTCAACCATACCGATTGGTTTTGTACATCAGACCCCATTGGGAGCAAACTAGGCTCCGGCGGCGGAACGACATGGTTATTGCAGGCCTGCCATCAGGCATTCGCGCCACAAAAATCTTTCGGCAACTGGATAGGAGATGAAAAAAGAATATTGCTCCATGCAGGCGGACAAAGCCGTCGCCTGCCCAGCTACGGACCTTCCGGCAAAATATTGACTCCGATCCCGATCTTCAGTTGGGAAAGAGGACAAAAACTCGGACAGAATCTATTATCATTGCAGCTCCCGCTCTATGAAAGGATTATGAATCAGGCTCCAGCCGGTCTGAATACGCTGATCGCAAGCGGAGATGTATATATCCGTTCGGAAAAGCCACTCCAGGATATTCCGAATGCAGACGTAGTGTGCTACGGCTTATGGGTAAATCCTTCCTTGGCAACCCATCATGGTGTATTTGTTTCCGACCGGAAAAAGCCGGAGGTTCTCGACTTCATGTTACAGAAACCTTCTCTTGAAGAGTTGGAAGGATTATCGAAAACTCATCTTTTCCTGATGGACATCGGTATCTGGATTTTGAGTGACCGCGCCATCGAAGTATTGATGAAACGGTCATTAAAAGAAGGAACCAATGATATTAATTATTATGACTTATACTCGGACTACGGCTTGGCTTTGGGAGAGCATCCCAAAACGAAAGATGAAGAAATCAATCAGTTATCCGTAGCCATATTGCCTTTGCCCGGTGGAGAATTCTATCATTATGGCACAAGCCATGAACTGATTTCTTCTACTTTAGCCATACAAGACAAGGTACGCGATCAAAGAAGGATCATGCACCGGAAAGTAAAACCGAATCCGGCTATCTTTATCCAGAACTCTATCACACAAGTTTCCCTTTCTGCAGACAATGCCAACTTATGGATTGAGAATAGCCATGTGGGAAAAGGCTGGAAACTGGGGTCCCGCCAAATAATAACAGGAGTTCCCGAAAACCAATGGAACATCAACTTGCCGGATGGAGTCTGCATCGACATTATCCCTATCGGCGACAATGACTTTGTTGCACGTCCGTATGGCTTGGATGATGTGTTCAAAGGAGCGTTAGACAAATCAACGACTACCTATCTTAATATCCCTTTCACCCGCTGGATGGAAGAAAGAGGAATTACCTGGGAGGATATAAAAGGACGCACCGATGATTTACAATCAGCATCTATCTTCCCCAAAGTAACTTCTGTTGAAGATTTAGGCATATTAGTGCGCTGGATGACATCGGAGCCCCAACTGGAAGAAGGGAAAAAATGTTGGCTCAAAGCAGAGAAAGTTTCTGCCGACGAAATCTCGGCAGGCGCCAACCTCAAGCGTCTTTATGAACAGCGCAATGCTTTCCGTAAAGAGAACTGGAAAGGACTGGCGGCTAATTATGAAAAAAGCGTATTCTATCAACTTGACTTACTGGATGCCGCAAACGAATTTGTACGTTTCAATCTGGATACTCCCGATGTCCTGCAAGAAGATGCCGCACCCATGCTACGGATACACAACCGGATGCTTCGCGCACGCATCATGAAACTACGTGAAGACAAAGATTGCGCAAAAGAAGAACAGGCAGCCTTCCAACTGCTCCGCGACGGTTTATTGGGAGTGATGAACGAACGTAAAAGTCATCCCACACTCAACGTTTATTCCGATCAGATTGTATGGAGCCGCAGCCCTGTACGCATTGATGTGGCAGGAGGATGGACGGACACTCCTCCCTACTCTCTTTATTCAGGAGGAAGCGTTGTCAATCTTGCCATCGAACTGAACGGCCAACCGCCGCTGCAAGTATACGTTAAACCTTGCAAGGAATATCATATTACCCTTCGTTCCATCGACATGGGTGCAATGGAAGTGATACGAAATTATGAGGAACTGCAAGATTACAAAAAGGTGGGTTCTCCATTTTCCATCCCCAAAGCCGCCCTTACGTTGGCAGGTTTCGCGCCGGCATTCTCAACAGAATCCTACCCTTCTTTAGCCAAACAGCTGGAAGCTTTCGGCTCGGGAATTGAAATTACCCTGTTGGCTGCTATTCCTGCTGGCTCGGGTTTGGGCACCAGTTCTATCCTGGCATCCACCGTGCTCGGAGCAATCAATGATTTCTGCGGACTGGCTTGGGACAAGAATGATATATGTAGTTACACATTAGTATTGGAACAACTACTGACCACAGGAGGAGGTTGGCAGGATCAATATGGCGGTGTCTTCTCCGGCATTAAATTGCTACAATCCGAAGCAGGTTTCGAACAGCATCCATTAGTGCGCTGGTTGCCCGACCAACTCTTTATTCATCCCGACTACCGCGACTGTCATCTGTTATATTATACAGGAATTACCCGTACTGCCAAAAGTATTCTGGCGGAAATTGTCAGTTCCATGTTCCTCAATTCCGGTCCACATCTAAGTTTGCTGCCCGAGATGAAAGCCCATGCAATGGATATGAGTGAAGCTATCCTGCGCAGCAACTTCGATAGTTTCGGTCGATTGGTCGGCAAAACCTGGATACAAAACCAGGCATTAGATTGCGGAACCAATCCGCCGGCAGTAGCAGCCATTATCGAGAAAATCAAAGATTATACCCTAGGATACAAACTCCCCGGCGCAGGTGGTGGCGGTTATTTATATATGGTAGCCAAAGATCCGCAAGCAGCCGGACAAATCCGACGGATATTGACAGAACAAGCTCCCAACCCACGCGCTCGTTTTGTAGAAATGACGCTTTCTGACAAGGGACTTCAGGTTTCAAGAAGCTAAAGAAGAGGCATTGCCAGACTACCGGTCAATCTCATCCGGAACCACAAAAAACAAGCTTGGACAGATTCAAACGAAATGTCCAAGCTTCAATTTTTCAATGCCATAATGATCTGTTTTACATGTTGAGACTTGAAATAACTGTAAAGTAAATCATAATAATGATAAAACCAATAGCTCCGATAATCAGCGCCACACTAGCCCATTTCTTTTTTCTAGCTTCTTCCATTCTAATTTATATTTATGGGATTAATATAATTTATCGTCAGATATCTACTTCCGGAAAGCTATAAATACACTATATCAACATCATTTTTTTACTTCTTCATCGTTACAAAGTTAGCATTTTCTATGAGAAAACAATCATCTAAAACAACTTTTTTATTCTATTTAGACTAAATTATGCAACTACAGATAATAATATGGAACACAAGATTTTATCTATTACTGCTTTTATATCATGTAAAGTTGTACATTTGCATAATCGACAATTTTGATTGAACAAGGAAAAGAATCAAAACACAAAAGGTCATGACTAAAAAGGATGCTATAAAAATATTCGAAGATAAAAAGCTCTGTGCTGTAACATCATATACCATACATGGGCTGAAAATACAATAATAAAAAGCCGTACTCTCTGCAAGTACGGCTTTAAAGTACACCCGAAGGGAATCGAACCCTTATCTGAGGTACCGGAAACCTCCATTCTATCCATTGAACTACAGGTGCTTATACAAATTTATCAGGCTAAAAAAACGCTTCATCCGCTTAAATAAAGAAGCCATTCTTTCTAAATGCGAGGACAAAAGTATAAAAAATCTTCTCATCTTCCTAATGATTCTTCTTTTTTTATAGTTCTTAAGGCACTTCCCCATGTTAAGACATTGTTATTTTGAAATGCTTTAGAGCATTTACTTTATCAAATTGACAATCTTTTAGAGAATATCCATTACATATATCAATTTTATTCCTATCTTTGCCGACAATTAACATTTAACAAACCTATGAGTTACTTGATAAAACCTAAGAACTATAATCCGCTACTCGACCTCAAACAGACCGAGCTGGGAATCAAGCAAATAAAAGAGTTCTTCCAATTAAACTTGTCATCCGAGCTACGCCTTAGACGTGTGACTGCCCCCCTTTTCGTATTGAAAGGAATGGGTATCAATGACGATTTGAACGGAATAGAACGAGCCGTTTCTTTCCCTATTAAAGATCTGGGCGATGCACAAGCCGAAGTGGTTCATTCATTGGCTAAATGGAAAAGGTTGACCTTAGCTGACTATCATATCGAACCCGGATATGGTATTTATACGGATATGAACGCAATCCGTTCAGACGAAGAACTGGGCAACCTGCATTCTCTCTACGTAGACCAGTGGGACTGGGAACGTGTCATCACCAATGAAGACCGGAACGTAAACTTCCTGAAAGAGATCGTCAACCGTATTTATGCAGCTATGATCCGTACAGAATATATGGTATACGAAATGTATCCGCAAATCAAGCCGTGCCTGCCACAAAAGCTACATTTCATCCATTCAGAAGAATTGCGCCAACTTTATCCGGATCTGGAACCCAAATGTCGCGAACATGCCATCTGTCAGAAATACGGAGCTGTGTTTATCATAGGCATAGGCTGTAAACTTAGCGACGGCAAGAAACACGACGGACGCGCACCGGACTATGACGACTACACAACCAAAGGATTGAACGACTTGCCCGGACTAAACGGCGACCTCCTTCTGTGGGACAATGTACTGCAACGCTCCATCGAATTATCATCTATGGGAATCCGTGTTGACAAAGAAGCCTTGCAACGTCAGTTGAAAGAAGAAAAAGAAGAAAAAAGACTGGAACTTTATTTCCACAAGCGATTGATGAATGACACCCTTCCACTATCCATCGGAGGAGGTATCGGACAATCCCGCTTGTGTATGTTCTACCTTCGCAAAGCTCACATTGGAGAGATACAAGCCAGCATCTGGCCCGAAGATATGCGCAAAGAATGTGAAGAACTTGATATACACCTTATATAACAAACTATGAACGTACAAATTGAAGAAAGCTGGAAAGCACATTTAAAACCCGAATTCGACAAAGACTACTTTCGCACACTGACCGATTTCGTCAAAAGCGAATATAGCCAGTATCAGATCTTCCCTCCGGGAAAACTGATCTTCAATGCTTTCAACCTTTGTCCTTTCGACAAAGTGAAAGTTGTAATTATAGGACAAGATCCTTACCATGGACCGGGACAAGCACATGGTCTCTGTTTCTCTGTAAACGACGGAGTGCCTTTTCCCCCTTCATTAGTGAACATATTCAAAGAAATCAAAGCCGACATCGGTTCAGACGCCCCAACCACGGGAAACCTGACTCGCTGGGCAGAACAAGGAGTATTATTACTCAACGCAACCCTGACCGTACGTGCCCACCAAGCAGGTTCACATCAGAATCGTGGCTGGGAAACATTTACCGATGCTGCAATCCGTGCCCTGGCAGAAGAAAAAGAAAACCTGGTATTTATCTTATGGGGATCATACGCTCAAAAGAAAGGAGCGTTTATCGACCGCAACAAGCATCTGGTGCTCACCTCTGCCCACCCCTCTCCTCTTTCAGCTTACAACGGCTTCTTCGGAAACAAACATTTCAGCCGTACAAACGATTACCTGAAAACCCATGGAAAAACAGAAATCGCATGGTAGTTGGAGAAGTTGGAGAATGGAGAGTTGAGAGTTAAGAATAAAAAGTAAAAAAATGGCTGCACTATTCGTCGAATGATAGCGCAGCCATTTTTCTTTTTCTATATTGTAGCAAAACAATTACACGTCCGAATTTCCACTCTCAACTCTCAACTCTCAACTCTCAACTTATCCTAGTACCACTGAATGTTACTTTGTGTTTGGCTTCTCTGCTCATACTTCAAGTCTTGCAGGATGCTTGCATTCGCACGGATGGTAACATTGTAATATTTCCAGCGTCCGAAAGGAGAAAGACTGGCGGACAGGTTGAAACAGTGCAAGTCACGGGAGATTGTACAAGAAGTTTGCGTAATCTCTTTTGCCTGAAAATCATAGCCCGAGTTGAACGAGAGCGACCAGTTATTAGAAATCTTTATATTTCCGTTTGCATTGATGTTATGCGTATACGTATAAGGATATCGCATGGAATAACGGTTAATAGGCTTAGACCTATCTTCACGGATATTAAACGAATAGCTAAGGCTCAACGACCAAGGCATCTTAAACACCTGATAACCATCCGGGTCTGCCTGTGCTTTCTCTACTTTCTTAGGTGTAGTACCATCTCCTTCCGTTCCGTCGGATTCTTCATCATCACTATCCTCCGACTTCTTATCTTTTCCTTTTTCATCCTCCTCTTTCGGACCGAACCATTTCTTCCATGTGTCATTATTAAAGGTATAGTTGAAAGAAGAGCCATATCCTTGGAAACGCCCAAAACGACCATACGACCATTCTGTACGATTACTAGTCACTACATTACCGCTTTTATCGAATGTATAAGCATACGTAGCAAACGATGCATTCATATTGAAAGTATAATTCTTCGTCAGTTTCAAACGGAGGTTCATGCTTAAATCACTCCACGGTCTCTCTTTGGCAGCCATATTATAGGACATGCTCGCTCCCAATTCATCAATCAGACTGACTTTTTTAAGCGTATCTTTTTTGGCGTCGTAATACTTCATCTCCAGGTTATTTGAAATAGAGAAGCTGACTGTTCCCGACCCTTCGCGCGAAGGTACTCCATAAGGTTGCCCCGTGAAAGGAGAATAATATTGCGTATTGCCATTATAATCTGTATATTCTTCCCAGTACTTGCTGAATCCCGGAGCACCGCTAAGACTTACCTGCGGCGTGAATACATGACGAATCTGTATCTCTTTCTTCTTAGCAAAAAGAGGTTTGTACATACCATACAGTTTCGTACTCAAACTCAAACTTGCCGAATAATTGGAAACCCGGTAGAAACCATTCAATGTATCACCCGGCAATGCTTCCAATTTATGGTCTACCTCATTATATTGCTGATTAACCTTACGAGTATACCAACGCTCTGTATAATTGACCGAAGGAGAAACCTGCAAATATTTGAACAGTGTAAAAGTAGCACTGATAGGAATATTGTGATTCATTGCATTCTCCCATTCACTTAGTCCGGCTTTAAACAGACGGTCGTCTTTGGTACGAATACTGTTTGTCAAACGTCCCGTATAACTAATGGAAATCTTTTCGTACCAGCGTTCAGCTCCCGCTGCCTTCTTGCGTTTGAAGGGGAACAGACGGCTTAATGTAATATTCAAGTCAGGCAAAGTGACCGCAATAGAAGAGTCACGCATTGTCTGTGCGATATTGGTAGTTCCGGATAAGGTCAGACCGATATCAGGGAAACTACGAGAATAACTGATACTTGATGTTTTGGTATTTTGAGTCAACAACTGCGAATTATAAAGGTTGTTGATATTGGAACGTTCGTAACTACTAGTTGCGAAGTTAACACTGGCGGAGAATGTACTGTTCGGACTAGCCTTGGCATCCTGCCGATGGTTCCATACCACCTTAAAGTCCTTAGCAACTGTATAGTCCGGCATCCCTTTATCTCCTGTCTTGGTGACCTGATAATCCGCTTGCAGTGTACCGGAATATTTATAGCGTTTATTATAGTTTGTCAATCCGGACAATCTCCATGAACCTTTCGTGAAGATATCTCCCGTTATTTTCAAGTCCATGATATCACTCATGGCAAAGTAATATCCTCCTTCTGCCAAACCGAAACCACGGCTGGAGTCGTCCATATAAGTCGGCATAATGAAACCGGAAGAGTAACTGCTGGAGAATGGGAAGAAGAAGAACGGCACAGCCAACGGCAGAGGCACATCTTCCACAACCAGATAGGCAGGTCCTGTCACTACATTCTTTTTAGGGCGCACCTTAGCTCTCGTCAGCTGCATATAGAAGTGGGGATGATCGTGATGATCGCAGGTTGTATAACGCCCATGCTCCATGAAAATTTCATCATTGGCCCCTTTCTTCGCCTTGCTTCCGGTCACATATCCTTCTCCCTGCTGGGTGACGATATCAGTAATTCCCGCTTTCTTGGTTTTGAAGTTATATCGGATTGTTTCCGTATCATACGAGGTATCACCTTCTTTAAATACCGGTTTACCTTTTTCCACTCCGGTAGTATCCTTGATACCATAAGCATGCACAGTAGTACTATCCAGATTCATCGAAATAACTTCCGCAGCCAGTTCGATGTTCTGATAATTCACTTTTCCGCTACCATAAAGTGTAGCGGCTCCTCCCAAAGTAAAGACAGTGGAGTCGTTAGATTCATAAACAACCGGTGCATCGAGTGGTTGTTTCTTCTTTACCGGTGCGATAGAATCAATGCGTACCGTTACCGTATCTGCTTTCAACGAATCATTTCCCTGAAGGGAATCCGTTTTCGCGGTATTGGAGGCAATCATTCCTCTTCTTCGACGTTGAGACGTAGCCTCATCGGGAAGCATCAGTAAGACAATCAGCAGTATGAATGATATAAGTATTTTTGCTTTCAATGGCGCCATTAACTAATAGTTTACGCTTGAAGTGGCAAAAGTACACAATCTTCACCAAATATGAGTTAGAATCTTCGTTATTTAATTATTTTTTAGTGCTATAAAAAGAGAGAACACCATCTATCAAAGCGGCTTAGACCTTCTTCACCATATTTTGCAATACTTTGCCGTGCTTTCTCCACTGTTTTCTCTTCATCCAGATGGGTTTTAGAAAAGAATTTATCCGCAAAGCAAATCAATTGTTCTTCCAGGGTGATGGGCAGCATCTCGCGATGAGGAACAGGAAGTTGCTGGGCAATGATATCTTCCAACGAAAGTCCGGCTCCCGTATGGCGTTCGCACACCAATGCGTGTTGGGGAAAACCTTCCGCCCGCAAGATTTCGGCTCCCAAATATCCGTGAGCGATATAAGGATGAGTGCCAAAGCACTGAATAGTTGGAGCGTCGGTCTGAAAAATACCAATATCATGCAACAGAGCGGCTTCTTTTACAAAACTCCGGTTTAAACGCAATTCGGGATGAGCATCCAGCATTTTCATTGCTTTTCCGGACACGGCCAAACTATGTATTACTAATATTTGTCTCTGCTGGGTATTCTCCGGATAATACTTATCAATGATTTCGTATGGATTCATGTGCTTTATTTTTTGCTCTCTTGATGAGAAATTAATATTTTTGTGCAATATTACAAAAAAATTACCGATATGCAAACTAGAGTTTCCTTCATTCTTATATTTTTGTTCATTATGTTGTTGCCAATGCGTGTAAACAGTCAAATTGTCACGGGAGCAGAACAGATGGATCAATATCTGCCGTTGCTGAAAGGAAAACGCATCGGAATGGTGGTCAATCACACTTCTGTTGTGGGAAGAAAGCAGGTTCATCTTCTCGATACCTTATTAAAGAGAGAGGTCCGGGTAGTCAAAGTATTTGCTCCCGAGCATGGTTTCCGTGGTAACGCAGATGCGGGTGAAACGGTGAAAGACGGAAAAGATTCCCGCACCGGCATTCCTATCGTATCGCTTTATGGTGACAACAAAAAGCCGTCTGCCGCCCAACTAAAAGATGTCGATGTGATTGTATTCGACATTCAGGATGTAGGGGCACGCTTTTATACCTATATAAGCACGATGTATTATGTGATGGAAGCTTGCGCAGAGAACAAGAAAGAAATGGTTGTACTAGATCGCCCCAATCCGTGCGATTATGTGGATGGTACGATACTCAAACCTGCCTACCGGAGTTTTGTCGGCATGTTACCTCTTCCGGTACTCCACGGATGTACCATCGGCGAACTGGCACAGATGATAAACGGGGAAGGATGGATTGCCAACAAGAAAAATCCTTGTTCATTAAAGGTAATTCCAATGACCGGATGGAAACACGGAGCACCTTATTCACTTCCCATCAAACCGTCGCCCAACCTCCCGAACGACCAGTCTATCCGATTGTATGCCTCACTTTGTCCTTTTGAAGCCACCCGCGTCAGCGTGGGACGGGGGACAACTTTTCCTTTCCAAGTATTGGGCGCACCTAATAAGAAATACGGAAGTTTCACTTTTACTCCCCGCTCCTTACCCGGTTTTGACAAAAATCCGATGCACAAAGGTATCACCTGTTATGGGGAAGACCTCCGGAATATAACCGATGTAAATGGATTTACGCTTCGCTACTTCTTGAACTTTTATCGCTTATCCGGTGAAAACGCAGCTTTCTTCTCCCGTGCCCGATGGTTTGATTTGCTGATGGGAACTGACAGCGTACGCAAAGCTATCCTCAAAGGAGAATCGGAAGAGGCTATCCGGAATAGTTGGCAAAAGGAATTACAGGATTACAAGGAGATCAGAAAAAAATATCTTCTCTATGAGTCAAAAAACTAGTATCATACTCTCATTCATTTTCATAAACCACTTATAATTAAAAGAATAAGTATGATAGAGAACTATTATTTCCGGTATCTATCATACTTAGACCATCAAAAACGAGGTATCTATCATACTTGATCAATCCACGCTCTCTCCTGAAGTTTCATTTTTTTCCCGTTCATCACCAACTTGCAATGCACTTTTTGCATTAAGTGGAGATATAACAGGGCGTTTTAGCTGACTTTCCAATTGCTTGCGAGCAACTCTTGCCACATTTCCTCCATCTTTTGCCACTTCGGCATTTTCAGCAAAACCGGATGGGTTTCTCTCTTTGGACAAATCCGTAGTAGCCGTTTCAGCAAGCATATTAAGGATCAGTTCAGTGTTCGTCATATTGTCACGGAGATTTTCTTTCTTCAATCCTTTAAACTGCTTATACTCTTTTGCCGACTTTTCAGCCCATGTCTGATAAATTATATCCGTTAATGCAGCAAACTGAACGCCCTCTTGCATCCCATTTCTTTTCCATTCGTCAGTTAGTTCCTTCCGTACTTCAATTGATTTCAATCGTTGATTAATCCAATTATCCGAGTAACCTAAAGATTTATATTCCATCATCGCCCGATTTATAGTCAGTTCAGGGTCCTGCATTTCATCCAGACGCTCTTTGGCGACTTGAGCCATCCACATCTTAAAGGGTTCCGCTTTGGGCGAGGGAATAGACTGAATTAGACGGAAAAGCTGTTGGGTTGTAGCTACATCTGTCTTATACAATTTGCCGTCGGAAGAGGGTAATTTCAGTTGTCCGATTTCTTCGGACAACTGACTTCCTTCTGTTTTCAACTTCTTTTTTAAATCCCCCCAATACTTACGAGGACGCTCACTGTCTGTTAATACTTCAATCACATCCACAATGGAAAAATACCATTCCTCCTTTTGGTCATCCCAAACAGCACGGATCTTTTTATCTTCAAACACTTTTATAGCATCTTTTTTAGTCATAGCATTATATATATGATGTAAATAATTAATATATAACAAATTCTATTCTACCTCCAAACGTACAACATGATAATACGTACCATACGTTTTCCGTTTAGATTTCACTCCGAGCCGCTGCAAGATACGCCCGAAATAAGAAGCCTGCCTGGCGGAAAACGTCATTTTACTTGCTTTCTGAATCCGGCGCAAAATATCAATAGCCAGTAGCCATTCTCCTTCTTCCTCTTCTTCTGCCCTACGATAATAAACCATAAATAACTGTTCGATGGCAGGAGATTGTTCAAACTCCCGGTTGTTTTCCGTCATGATGGCCTCTTCTTCGGAGTCAAACCAATAACGTTCGTTGTGATAAAGCAACTCCAACGCCTGTGCATAAAGCTGTTCATAATCAATAGGACGCGACACATCTATAGCTCCCGTCATGTAAATACCGATGAAACGACGGCTACCGGAAGTATCCGTCAACAAATCCCGATGATTGCTCGTGGCAATGAACGATGCATACCGGCGAAGCTCTTCCACTGCCGAAGCATTCGGACGACGTGTGTTCACCACCGGCTTTTGCAGAATATGTTTCAGAAAAGCCTGCTGGGTAGGACTAATCTGATCGAATTCATCCATATTGATAAGCAGAAAGCGATTCAGATACAACTCCGCGTCCCGTTTCCGACTGAAATCAATGCTATCCGTATAGTACGCCTGTAAAGCAGGAGGAAGAAGCATTCTGCAAAAAGTCGATTTCCGATATGCCTGTGGACCAATCAGCAAAGGTGACGTACTGTTGGCGTGTTTCTTATCCATTCCCCTCCAATGGGCAACCATATTCAAAAACCACCGACGGAACAACGGCGCCCAATGTGGATTATCACAGGGAACACGGTTGGCCAGTTCCAAAATCCGGTCTTTACCATCCCAGTGAGGCAGATGATACAAAAAATTCTCCACAGGCTGATAAACAGGCACATGATCAGAATCCAAATAGCGGATTACGTCCCTATCCCACATTTTCACCCCTTCATACATGGCATTCATCGTGATACTCGCCAGCACCCGCTTGTCCACCGGACGAAAATAGAAATTAAAACTATTCCGTTCGCGATATTCCACTTCCGTGGTCAGCGTATTGTATCGAAATTCATAACGGCGCTTCATAAATTCGTCCATCTGCATGGCGAAAAGCTGTTCGGCCGTCAGACTGCTCTTCTTGCCGAATCCCTTGGCGGAACGGTAGACACTTTTCACAGTTTCGCGAATCAGTAACTCGTCCGAAGGGAGCCGGTAGTGCGCCTTTGTCCACCGCACAGTATCTTCTTCGGGGATACCTGCCCGAAAGCAATGCTCCGCCAAACACACTAGTAGCGGTTGCAGATCGTCTCCTTCCCGGTATCCGTCCAGTTCTTCGAGCGCCCTGTTGAATGCAGCGGAGAAAAGCACCGACAATGCTTCATAATTTTCATATCCGGGCGCCATTCGCTGCAAAGGAGAATCAGTTTCCCGCGTTCGTTTGATAAAAGTCGTTTCGGACGGAAAACTGACGGGCTGCTTCATATAAATGGGCATTGCTTTCGGATTGAAATAAAGTTCAGGATCATACGTCAGCCGGCAATATTGTTCGAGTGACGGTTCTTTCAGTTCGATATCAAAAGGCAGTTGTGGCTGATAATATTTCACAGCCGTCTGATAAGCATGCGCGTGAAAAAGTTCCGCTTGCTCGCGTAAAGTCGGCAAGCGGTCATCCGAATAGGTGAACCGTACCCATATCTTTACTGATTTGCCGGAAGATCCGGTAAAAGCAAGGTATGTTTGCGGAAGCTCTTTAACCAGTTCCTTTATTTCGTCGGCTTCCGCCCTCCCCGAAAGGTTATTGACTTCCATCATCACTATGCCGTTATATTCATTCAGGGTCATTACCCCTTCTTTACGGACAAAAGCTGCGGCAGGCATCACTTTGGGAACTTTACGCACCTCTTCAATCGAATTTCCCGGAAGAGTATACCGCAAGACTTCCCTCATCTTTGAGACGGGCTGCGCCTTGACTTCCGTTTTCATCTGCTCCAAAAGGAGCTCCATTTTCAACGTCCGTAAGGTTTTTACCTTGCCATCGTCTCTGACTAATGTTATTCTCATCTTTTTTTATTATTATTTCCAATAAAAGGAAAGCTGCACTACAGCCATACAAAGATACAACATGCTCTTCGCCCAAACAAATTTCACTGCTTTTATTTGCTACGCCACACGACTTTATTTTATAGAAATAATGCTTACTAAATTTGCGAATAAAGGCAGGATAATGTATCTTTGCAGGCAGTAAGACTTCAGCCCGCATAAGTGTGCCGTACAGCCCACCTATGCGGGCTGTATAGTTTACATTCGTGGGCTGTAGAGCCCACAAATGTGTGCCCAAGAAAAGCCACTGATTCCAGTTGATTATCCAGGCTACAATTGTAGGTTATCTTACTGCAAGACAATCATTAAAATGCCTTTTAAAAGGCGTTTTATCCACATTAACCCATAATAGAAAAGACATGTACGCAAAGTATGATTTTCGCAAAAAGCCGTCTTCGAAAGAAGACGAAGACGAACAGCCGTTGTATCCCCGCATCGTATCGAACGGAACCATCGACTTTCAACAAATTGTAAAAGAGATCGCTCAAGCTTCCAGCTTTACGCCGGCAGATATTGAAGGAGTTCAACTGGCTATTGAAAATAAAATATCCGAATATTTAGTCAGCGGACATCACGTTCAGTTGGGGAACCTTGGATATTTTTCAGCCAAGTTAAAAGCACGTCCGGTGATGGATGCCAAAGAGATACATGCACAGTCCATTTATTTCGATAATGTAAATTTTCGTCCATCATCTTCTTTCCGAAAGAAGGTTCGCGGATTTGTGGAAAAAGCGAAGTCAGGATTTGCACATTCCGCCGAAGTTCCGGTGGAAGAACGTCGGCGCAGGCTGGAGAAGTTTCTGGATGAACGACCGATGATACGACGCAAGGAATATACGCAACTGACGGGACTACTAAAGAACAAAGCGCTGAATGAATTGAACGGTTGGGTAAAGGAAGGAGTACTTGACACCATTGGAAGTGGCAGTCATAAAATTTATGTGCGAGCCAACACAAAGAAGGAGTAAACAGCAAAAAAACAGTGAAACGGGAATGATAGATACCCATATTTCATAAAGAAAGTATGATAGATACCGGATTTTAAAAGCGTCTATCATACTTATTCATCAGTAAATTAGCATATTAATAAAAAAATGAGAGTTATAAAAGTGATAATAGTTGTTTTAAGGTAAGCTTTTATTTATCGAGATAGCTCTTCATTGTTCCAAATTAATCACTACTTTTGTATTGATACAAATAAAAGATTTATCACATAATGAATTGGAGAACGCACAATCGGATTTGCAAATAATCAATCATACTGAATTATGAAGAAAGTAGAGCGTATATTGATTTATGTATTGGCTATAGGAACAATTATTTGTTTAGGATTATACTTTGCACCCATCAAGATTTACTTAATGCCGATAAATGCATGGGAACGTCAGATTTGGTCGGGGCCTACTTCCACACAAAAAGAGGAAAACTTTGTAGTCTATAATCATTTATTCAAAAGCAAGCAAACACTCATTGACAGCATCATTGCTTTCCATGACCGGACAATCCGATTGGATTCGATAAAAAAATATCCAGACGGCTATTGCCGTAGCTTTTTCAAAAGGAGCACCGTTCTTGATAAATACTATCGGGAAGAGCCAAATGGCTCGGATATCATATTCGATCATAGGGACAAACAGATTTTGGCAGTTGAATGGCGAATTACAGGAGATACGGTCTGCGCAAATTTCTTTGGCAAAAATTATAAAGTTCTTATTACAGATACTGCCACAATATCAATATATAGCTTATCCCAATTAGTCAACGAAAAACAGAAATAAAAAACATGACAATGAAAAAACTGAACCTTTTAAGTTTATTGTTCATAGCAAGCACTATTGTGGGTTGCCATAATACAACAACAAAAAACACGACAACTGATGCAGGTTCTTCAAACGAAGAAACACAAGAAGCCGTAGAAACAAACAATGAAACGTTAAGGCTTACTACAATGAAATTGACGGATAAAAAATGGCAGGAGATAAAGTCCGGGTATGACAAATTAACTAAGGCTCAAAATGAAATCATGGATGGAGAGTATTACGAAGGTAGTCTGTATATAAACTTATCCGGAATAGCAACGCCTGATGATGTTTCTTTGGGAGGAATGATTGTATATTATAAATTAAAAGAGCAAAACTATCGTTTTTTACCGGACAATGAGTATGCGGAACGCATTAAATATGTTTTCGGGATTGACCTGAACGCCCCTGATGCTTTAGACAAGAAAAAATTAAAAAGTCATGAGAACTACATTGTAGCCCTAAATCCAAACCCTGATATGGACAGCAAAGATAACATACAAGATAAAGAATTCTATCCATATAGAAATCATCTGTATTTTTTCAAAAAGTTCAATATATGTGTTATGCAAATGCCTTCTGCCCTATTACTGGAGATAGATAAAAATACAGACAAAGATCATATTAACGTTTATAAAAGCGCTTTTGATTATCATTGGAATAATTATATATTAAATGACAATAAGGCCAGCCTAGCCTGGTTGGTAAGCAATGGAAAAGAAATGGAAGTGAAAGATTTGCTATTCTGCTTTGGCTATGATAAGGACGCTAAGCTGAATAAACTGATACTGGACAGCATCTCCAATAATGCAAATGACAGGTATTCCATTGAAAGTCTGGAGCAGGTCTTTGCAGGAAGAGATTTAAACGGCAAGTTACAGATTCATGAGAATTTACTAAAGTTTATACAAGAAAATCCGACCAATGATTATGTCAAAATGCTTGATATATATGGGAATTATTGTTTAGGAGAAAAAACGGATTGCAAATTTACAAGAGATGAAAGTTTTAAGATTGCCGCATATATTACTTATTATCTGAAACTGATAGATTTAGAAAACGACAAACGTTCAGGTAGTGACGAGTATCTTATAATCAATGATATGTTGTTTCGAATAATTGGGGCACTAGAAGATAAAGAAGGAAACCAAAGGGATGATGAAGGAGAGGACTCCAAGTTTCTAAAAGAGATAATAAAGAATGATTACTATAACCTGCCGAATTTTAAAGAAATGGTATATGGTTTAGTGAACGATTACAGAAATATCGGCTATTCATCTGAAGCAGTCGACTAACCTAGTAAATATACCAAAATAAAAACTAAATGAATATCGAAGAATTTAGAGAATATTGCCTGTCTTTTGAGGGAGTCCATGAGAAGATGCCGTTTCCCAATGTGCCCGACAAATATAGCCGTGACGTTCTATGCTTTTATGTAGCGGACAAATGGTTCTGTTTCGTTAACATTGAGATTTTCGATTTTTGTTGTATCAAATGCAACCCTGACGAATCCGGAGAACTGCAAACTGAATATACCGGCATAAGGCCAGGATGGCACATGAACAAGAAATATTGGATCAGTGTCTATTTCAACCAAGATGTACCTGATGAGAAAATTAAAGAGCTTGTAAGCAACTCCTACGATATTGTAGTTAAAAGTTTGACAAAGAAAGAACGGGAAATGCTATAAATAAAGGGAGGATTCAAGAACCTCCTAAACGTAAATCCTGTACTCTGTTGTCTTTCCAAAAAACAGTGAAATTATAATTTACACCACTATTCCTGTAAAACACAATCTCCCAACTGTCACTATATAGTACAGCCGGCACGATCGTATAGGGATAAAAATCATTCTGCCAGGATCCGTATATTTTTTCTTTATGTTTCTGCTGACTTTTGCTGGACAGCATGCTATCTAGTTGTTCTGCCATAGGTACCCAGTTCTGCAATAGCACCTGTAATTCCAATAATTGCCTGGAGAACGGAGCAGAAGCGTCCCCTTCTATCAAAACAAGAGTTTCTACCGAGTAAAAGGGCAATTGCACTGCACCACTCCAAAGGCAGCATTTATCTCGCCACCAATCACAAACCTTACAGGTAAAGATGCCCAAACCTTCCACTTTATACTCTCTCTTAGTTCCAAACAACTCGTTTATCAGTGTCTTGAATACTTTCATTACTTTTCCCATCGTTTTCTTTTTTTTAGTATGCACTAACAATGTTACTATGATTTCTGGAATCTTACCGCTTGCTATGTGGGTGTGTTTGTGTGCATATTGTTCAATTTTAAGCTTTTATTCTTTGTAATAAGTAAAGATACGCTCGACATAAGGTTTTAATATACGACCGAGCCCCGTGCCAAAATCAACATAATCTTTGAAATTCTTTGTTTCAATCCAGTTGCCATTCGCATCACAGCCGTAGTCTTGGAAGTCTTTGTAGAGTATTTCAAATCCTGGCCGCTCGTCAATCGGCCGTCCTTGTTCATCGTATTTCTCTTGCACGATACTATTACGAACAACGGTTTTCAGTTTACCGTTCGGATAATATTCACGTTTACACCAGGACTCTAACTCTTTATTACCTTCATCGCCAATCCTATATTTTTTCACAACGCGGTTACTATCACTGTATTCATAGATGAAATGCGTTTCCGGCCTATCACGACTCAACAAATCATACACTTGGGTCTGCGCCAACAAGCCATTTGTATCATACTCATAGACTGTTTTTCCCGATAATTCCCCTATATTATAATATTCCCTCTTCTCTACCAACAAATCATGTTCGTTATAATCATATTCGGTCATAGCCGGTTTGTCAATCGTGCCGTCAATCTGTTTGGTTCGGATAAGATTTCCCCTGTCGTCATAAGTATTTATCTCCCCATGGGAATCACTATACACAATTTCCAGCAGTTTCCCGTCAGTATTATACTTACTGACAATCGTACTGTTAGTTTTCGGAAAGCTAAGTGTAGATGTATGTCCCCAAGTCTCATAGGTATAATCGGTCTTTCGGATAATATTTTCTTGTTTGTCGTACTCGTTGCATTGAGCAAGATTGCCGTCGATATTGAAATGAAAATGGTAGTGATGTATTCCGTCCTCTTCCCATTTCTCGCCTTTTTTGAATTTCGTCGAAAAGAAAGACGATGTATTTTCCGGACGATAATAATAGATATCCAACGTTTTGACTTTTCCGTTCAACCCCATCCTGCTTTTGTCATTATTGACAGAATCTATTGTCGGGAGAATGTATTTCAAAGGAGATTGTCGGCAACCTGCAAATATCGATATAATCAAACTTCCTAAAATAACAACGACTACAACGGCTTTATTTTTCATGTTTTCTTTGTGTGTTACAATGTTTCGACGCAAAGATAACAAAACAGAACCAGTTCTAAAATATAACTGACGTAAAAGATTACTTTCGTGTTATTATAATATCATCAAAGCATAGTTCCAATGACTGATTATCGGGTTTGTACTCCGTCCAATCTTTCGGATCGCCACTTTCGTTGTCTACCATTAAATGATAATAAGAGAAGCCAGAGTGTGGATCAGGCAAGGTTTGTGCGAAATTGTTAGGCAAAGTTCCCCGATGGCTTTACAGGTCTGCTTTTAAGTAATCCCTTAAGGTATATTTACTCCAATAGTGAATGGCGCATTCATGTATATAAAATAGCCTTGCTTCCAAAGTCTTAGCTTTGGATATGATTTCGGTATGATGACTAAAGCCGATTGAAAGAAAGTCAGACCAGTTAAATTCATCAGCCACTGGCTGATGAATTTCTACAAGAAGCAATTTTTCATTCAACACCAAGTCATCAGCCGTTGGCTGATGATTTAAAACCTTATCCCACTCCTCATAAAAAATACGCATTATAGTTCGTTTATGGTTTGTAGCTCACCGCTATTCGTTAGCACAGGTATTGTCAACAACTTTAACTCCCCTACCAATCCGATACATTTATAAGTTCTTAGGAGTAACGATTCGGCAACAATCAAGCTGCATTGATGTTCTGGGATTTGCATACCGTCAAACAACTCGCATTTTCATAATACGAATTTATAGTAAACTGTTATCAATTGTTGTTTACCTTATCATCAAACCATTTGTAGTCTATAACCGGATATGTATTATAAACACTATCTATATAGAGACGATTCGATAAAATTCTTTCATCTCCATAATATATTGTCCACTTGGCAATATGTTTTTCCTTATCCGACCATTCAAATTTATAATGATTCCCGACTGGGAAGAAATATTCTTCATCAGCCAATTCTTGAACACTATTACATGTATCAATAATCGGCATTTCACTATAAGTAATCCAGATTATAGAATCTCCTTTGAGGACTATTTTTTGAGGAGTTTTAAAATTATCATCTTCTAAATCAGGATAATTATAAACGACATATCCGCTATCCGTCTTTGTCAATTCCATCCACGTTGTTTCATAAACTTTTTTAGGCGTTTCCTGCTTAGATTGTATAGAGCAAGATATTATGCACACAGCAACTAATAATAACTTTACTATATTCTTCATATTCCTTATTTATAGTCTATTTTAAGAGAATACTATGTTTGTCCAACAACTTTAGATTTTGTTGTGCCTGAATTACATAATCGTCATCGGCTCGCCCTTGCAAAATCACGGTCATGAAGTCATTATATGCCTCTTTCTCTTTGCCGGCTTTCCAATAGACATAAGCACGCCAGAAGTAACTGCATACTACTTCATATTTCTGATCAATACAATAATTCAAATCACTATATGCTTTATTAATGCTATCCACATACCAATAAGCAATACCTCTTTGCAAACAAATTTCTTCCAGCGCAACATCTTTAGGATCTATTTTATCATAAAATATCACTTGGGCGCATCCATACACTTCCTGCTTTATTCTTTCTGCTGCATTAAAGTCGTCAATTGCACTTTGGTAATTGTTCAATTCTAAATTTGCGTTTCCTCTGTTAAGCCAAGCCATTATATATGTAGAGTCTTGTCTTATAACATAACAATAGTCTTTTATAGCTTCAGAATATTGTTTTAACGCAAACTTATCGGCTCCTCTGTTTATATAGGCAGGTAGATAAGTCGGGTCATTTTGAATTAATTTATTCCAGACTACAATTGCTTCATGATACTTCTTCTGATTATCAAGACTTACTGCTTCATCAAATAATTTGTTTGTCCTAGAACAAGATAGAAACAACAATGCTATTACAATAAATATACACTTATGTCTTTTCATAATCCGAATTCTGATTTATATCCATTACGATTCTTTGTCTAATGTCTTACGCTTGATTTTTCAATTCATTCTTTCTCTTTTTCCACAACTGCCACGAATTAATAATATTCTGCCACAACACATACGAACCGGGAGCCACAGAAGACAATGGATTCAAATAAGTATGTGCCATCCAAATAGCCAGAATCGTATTCTTTTGTCCCAACGCCTGCCCGCCACTGATACGGTCATTATAAATTGAGCCGATTGTCTTCCCCAAAAAGAACTGCAAACAGCAGGCAATCAGTGCTCCGACAGCAATCATGATTTCCGTAAAACCATCCGCTGGGTCATTGAGCAAGGAATACAATGTCTGCGCTGTTACGATAGCTAAAGACACAGCCCACAAATAAAAAGCAAGTTCATGATAGCCCAATAACTTCTGATGCACTTTTGGCAAACACTTACTCAACAACCAGGCAGCCAAAAAAGGACAAATCAACAACGGAAATACCTTACCTAAAATAACAAGAAACGCCTCCCAAAAAGTGACATCAGGATGCACCTCCACCAAAGGAAAAAGAATAGGCACAGCAATAGCCGCACCGATATTTGCTATCAATGTATAAGTAGTCAGACTGGCTGCACTCCCACCCAACTTGGAAGTAATCACCGCAGCAGCCGTAGCCGTAGGACAAATAATACAAACCATCACTCCCTCTGCTACTATTTTATCAAAGCGATAAAGCAACAAATAAGCAGCCAACGCTCCGCCAATCTGAATCAATAACAACCACAAATGGAGAGGTTTAGGCTTCAAATCACGAGGAGATACCTTACAGAAGGTCAATAGCAACATCGTAAAAATAAGATAGGGAGTCAGAAAAGAAAGGCTGATAAACAGCGGATAACCTATAGCACCTACCAGCATAGCAATAGGTAACGTCCAATTCTTCAAAAACTTAAGCATCGTCGTACATTTTAACTTCGAAGCACAAAGTAACGGAGATTTCAGGAAAAAAGCTACCATTAAACCGAAAAAAACACAAAACTTAATGGCAAATAATGAGTTTTCTACAAATTTCTACTACATTTGCACCGTATTATAGATATGAAACTGAATAGACCGTACATATTATACATATTCATTTGCCTCTGGCTACTTTTTCTACCCTCATGTACTAACCACTTATGGGGGAAGGATTTTGTAGTAGTTATCGACGCAGGACATGGCGGACATGATCCGGGCGCCATCGGCAAAATCTCGAAAGAGAAAAATATCAATCTGAACGTTGCCCTGAAAGTGGGAAATCTGATTAAAAGGAATTGCGACGACGTCAAAGTGATTTACACTCGTAGCAAAGATGTATTCATCCCTTTAGACCGACGCGCAGAAATCGCGAACAACGCGAAGGCTGATCTCTTCATTTCCATTCACACCAACGCACTGGCTAACAACCGTACCGCAAAAGGTGCTTCAACCTGGACACTGGGTTTAGCCAAATCAGACGCTAATCTGGAAGTTGCCAAGCGAGAGAACTCCGTAATCCTCTACGAAAGTGACTACAAAACAAGATATGCCGGTTTCAACCCGAACTCTGCCGAGTCATATATTATATTTGAATTCATGCAAGATAAATACATGGAACAGAGTGTACACCTGGCTTCTCTGATGCAGAAACAATTTCGCCAAACTTGTAGAAGGGCAGACCGTGGAGTGCATCAAGCCGGATTCCTTGTCTTAAAAGCGAGTGCCATGCCGAGCATTCTGATAGAACTAGGATTTATCTCTACGCCCGAAGAGGAGCGCTATCTGAATTCTGAAGAAGGGGCCGGCACCATGGCAAAAGGCATCTACCGTGCTTTCTTAAATTATAAGAGAGAACATGAACTGCGCCTAACAGGAGTCAGCAAAACGATCGTCCCAACCGAACAGGAAGAAGACAATGCCCCGGCAATTGCCCAAAAGGATACCGAAAGCGTGAACACAGCTCCCCAACAGGAAAAGCTATTGGCCGAAGCAAAAACAAAACCTGCCGCGACAGCAAAAACAGCACCGAAACGCCCAATTGTAGTAGAGAGTGCAACCAATGACAGTGAAATTACGTTTAAGATACAGATACTTACTTCTTCCAAACCTCTCGCCAAAAACGACAAACGGCTGAAAGGACTGAAAGAGGTAGATTATTATAAGGAAGGGGGAATATACAAATATACGTATGGAGCCTCCTCCGATTATAACAAGGTGTTGCGTACGAAGCGCACCATTACGGCACAATTCAAAGACGCCTTTATCATCGCTTTCCGGAACGGCGAGAAAATGAACGTCAATGAAGCGATTGCCGAATTCAAAAAAAGAAGAAATAAATAAAAAGATAAAATGAAGTACATTACAAAAGAAGTCAGAATAGGTATTGCAGGTATCGTTGCACTATGTGTGCTTATATACGGAATTAACTGGCTGAAAGGTATACACATGTTTCAACCTTCCAGCTATTTCTATGCCAAATTTGAAAACGTAAACGGACTCACCAAATCAAGCCCGGTATTTGCCGACGGTGTTCGTGTAGGTATCGTGCGTGACATCTATTATGATTATGCCAAACCCGGAAATGTAATTGTCGAAGTGGAACTGGACACGGAACTGCGGATTCCCAAAGGAAGTAGCGCCGAGCTTGTATCCGAACTTATGGGAGGCGTACGCATGAATATTCTTCTGGCAAACAACCCGCGCGAAAAATATGCCGTAGGAGATACGATCCCCGGCACACTGAACAACGGAATGATGGAAAGCGCGGCAAAACTGATCCCCAAGGTAGAAGAAATGCTTCCGAAACTGGATTCTATCCTCATCTCTCTGAACAATATATTAGGAGACAAGAGCATCCCTGCCACCCTGCACTCGATAGAGAAGACAACCGCCAACCTGGCAGTAGTCAGTTCGCAGGTAAAAGGGCTGATGAGTAATGACATACCTCAACTCACCAGTAAACTGAACACCATCGGAGACAACTTCGTTGTTATCAGCGGAAATTTGAAAGAAGTAGACTATGCAGCCACTTTCAAAAAAATAGACGAAACGCTGGCTAACGTAAAAATACTTACAGAAAAATTAAACAGCAAAGATAACACAATCGGACTGCTCTTCAACGACCCGACTTTATACAATAATCTGAATGCAACAACTGAAAATGCAGCCAGCTTATTAGAAGACCTGAAAGAGCATCCGAAACGGTACGTTCACTTCTCATTATTCGGCAAGAAAGACAAGTAGCAAATTATCGTTATATAGATTTTATCTAAATAACGAAGGGCTTTCAAAAGAAAGTAGATTGCTCTTCAAATGTCTATCTACAAACCGAAATAATATTCCCGTACAAACGTACAAAAGTGAGAAAAAAGGCTAAAATTATATATATAAGACATTAACATACAGATACTTATAAAACTGCAAGAGAGGGTAAACAGAGTGTGTCCGACAACAAACGCATAAGTCATTGAAAGTAAACACATTATTGTTAGCATGAAAAAAACAAGAAAAAATAGATTTGTTTTTTCCGAATAAGATTCCCAATTTTGCAAATGTAGAAGTTTTGCTTAATTAATAAATGTATTAAAAGTTACTATGATTGAATCAAATCATGTCGTACTTTGGAACCGCTGTCTCGACGTTATTAAAGACAATGTTCCCGAGACGACATATAATACTTGGTTTGCCCCTATTGTTCCGTTGAAATATGAGGACAAAACGTTGATCTTACAGATCCCGAGCCAGTTTTTCTATGAAATACTGGAAGAGAGATTCGTAGATCTTATACGTAAGACATTATATAAGGTCATTGGCGAAGGAACCAAGTTGATGTACAATGTCATGGTGGACAAGACTTCGATTCCGAATCAAACCGTGAATCTCGAAGCAAGCAATCGTTCTACGGCTGTTACTCCCAAAAGCATAATCGGAGGAAACAAAGCTCCCAGCTTCCTACAGGCTCCTGCCGTTCAGGATTTGGACCCGCATTTGAATCCCAATTATAATTTTGAGAACTTCATTGAAGGATACAGCAATAAACTTTCAAGAAGTGTGGCGGAAGCCGTAGCGCAAAAACCGGGAGGGACTGCTTTCAACCCGTTATTCCTTTATGGAGCATCCGGAGTAGGAAAGACGCACCTGGCAAACGCAATAGGCACGAAAATCAAAGAAATTTATCCAGAGAAAAGAGTATTGTACGTTTCGGCACATTTGTTCCAGGTACAATATACGGATTCTGTACGCAATAACACGACTAACGACTTTATTAACTTTTACCAGACGATTGATGTATTAATCATTGATGATATTCAGGAGTTTGCCGGTGTCACCAAGACTCAAAACAACTTCTTCCATATCTTCAATCATTTACACCAGAACGGCAAACAGCTCATATTAACTTCAGACCGTGCTCCTGTATTGTTGCAAGGTATTGAAGAACGCCTCCTGACCCGTTTCAAATGGGGTATGGTAGCCGAGCTTGAAAAGCCGACGGTAGAACTTCGCAAAAACATTCTACGCAACAAGATACACCGCGACGGGTTACAATTCCCGCCGGAAGTGATCGATTATATTGCCGAAAATGTGAATGAAAGTGTACGCGATCTGGAAGGTATCGTCATTGCTATCATGGCTCGTTCCACTATTTTCAACAAAGAAATAGATTTGGATTTGGCACAACACATTGTACATGGCGTGGTTCATAACGAAACTAAAGCGGTTACCATCGATGATATCCTCAAAGTGGTATGCAAGCATTTTGATCTGGAACCGTCTGCCATACATACAAAATCCAGAAAAAGGGAAGTCGTTCAAGCACGACAGATCGCCATGTATCTAGCTAAAAACCACACAGACTTTTCAACTTCTAAGATAGGTAAGTTTATCGGTAACAAAGACCATGCAACGGTACTTCACGCCTGCAAAACCGTAAAAGGACAATTGGAGGTGGACAAAAGCTTTAGTGCAGAAGTACAGGAAATAGAATCGTTACTGAAAAAGAGAAACTGAAATCAAGTATCAAGTATTAAGCATTACCGTTGCTATACAATATCGCATGATAAAGTCCATCCGCATGGATAATACTTAATACTTGATACTTAATACTTATTTCAAGAATCCTTGCTGGCGAAGTACTTTCAATAGATTTTCGGACATAAATTCGTTATCTTTCTTTGTGTAACGCACGTCTGTAAAGACTTGAGCCAATGTTTCTTTTTTATTTTCTTCGATAAACTGCTTGTTTTCCGGCAATGATTCTTTGTAGGCATAGAGTTTATCTATTCCTTCCGGTGTATAGTCGTGATATTTTTCATCGTGCACGGCAGCTTCCAAAGGCAAACGGTCTACTTGTGCGGGAATACCGTCCGGATAGCCTACCGTTATTGTGGTGAGAGGAAATACCAGTTCGGGGAGTTGGAGGGTATCAATAATCATTTGAGGATTATAAGTGGTAGTTCCTAAATAACAAATGCCGAGTCCTGCTTCTTCCGCCAGCGTACAAAAAGTCTGCGCAACAAGCAAAGTATCCATAGACGCATTCATAAAAGACATTAAATTATCGTAGCCCGGCACTGCTTTCCGCTGTTCACACCATTTGCTGAAACGACGGAAATCAGCACAAAAAGTCAATACGACTGGAGCATTTTTTACCATCGGCTGATTGAAATGAGCAGGCGAAAGTTTCTCCTTCATTTCCGCATCGCGAGTCACAATCACACTATAAAGTTGCATCCCACCCATCGTAGAAGCACGGAAAGAGGTTTCAAGCAAATCATTTAACAAACTCGGATTTATATCTTTAGGCAGATATTTCCGGATAGTTCTTCTGTTCTTTACGGTTTCAAACATATCTTTTTTTTGCAAAGATATAAAAAGAAAAAAATAATCCACCACACTAGTGGAATAGAATAGTTTTCTTTTTGGAGAACTTTAACCTTTGAACAAAATTCAATTCTAACTGTTTATCAAATACTTAGCATAAACAAATGGAAAACTTGCAACCTGTTAATAAATTAATTCATTTTTATTTTGATAGATGAAAAAACATTCTTAGCTTTGCGCCTACATTTGTTAACGATAAGTAAACTTCTACATATTACTTATTAAAAACGAGATTTAACACAAATTGAATCGTGGAAAAACAGATTTATTCTTACGACGAAGCCTATGAAGAATCTTTACGATATTTTCAAGGCGACGAGCTTGCTGCAAGGGTTTGGGTAAACAAATACGCAGTAAAGGATTCTTTCGGTAATATCTATGAAAAATCCCCGGAAGACATGCATTGGAGAATTGCAAATGAAGTGGCACGCGTAGAATCGAAGTATCCGAATGCGTTGACAGCAAAAGAACTGTATGATTTACTGGATCACTTCAAGTACATCGTCCCCCAAGGTAGCCCGATGACAGGAATCGGTAACGACTACCAGGTTGCTTCACTATCCAACTGCTTCGTTATCGGAGTGGACGGTGCAGCCGACTCTTATGGCGCTATCATCAAAATCGACGAAGAACAGGTACAACTAATGAAAAGACGCGGTGGTGTAGGTCATGACTTATCACACATCCGTCCGAAAGGTTCTCCCGTTAAAAACTCGGCGTTGACTTCTACCGGTCTTGTTCCGTTCATGGAACGATATTCGAATTCCACTCGTGAAGTAGCTCAAGACGGACGTCGCGGTGCATTGATGTTGAGCGTGTCTATCAAGCATCCGGATTCGGAAGCATTCATTGATGCCAAGATGACCGAAGGTAAAGTGACCGGAGCAAACGTTTCTGTCAAGTTGGACGACGCTTTCATGCAGGCTGCCGTAGACGAAAAGCCGTATGTACAGCAATATCCTATCGACTCTGCCCAACCTACATTCACCAAGGAAATCGACGCTTCTACCTTGTGGAAGAAAATCGTTCACAATGCATGGAAATCGGCAGAACCGGGCGTTTTGTTCTGGGATACGATTATCCGTGAATCTGTGCCTGATTGTTATGCAGACCTGGGGTATAGAACGGTATCTACCAACCCATGCGGAGAAATTCCTCTATGTCCTTACGATTCTTGCCGCTTATTGGCTATCAATCTATATTCTTATGTGGTAAATCCGTTCAAACCGGATGCTTATTTTGATTTCGACTTGTTCCAAAAACACGTGGCTCTCGCTCAACGGATCATGGACGATATTATCGATCTCGAACTAGAGAAGATCGAACGTATCATGACCAAGATTGACGAAGATCCGGAAAACGAAGAAGTGAAACATGCGGAACGTGCACTTTGGGAGAAAATCTACAAGAAGAGCGGACAAGGTCGTCGTACCGGCGTAGGTATCACTGCAGAAGGTGATATGCTTGCTGCTTTAGGATTACGTTACGGAACGGAAGAAGCAACGGAATTCTCTGAAAAAGTACACAAGACAGTAGCTCTCGGTGCCTATCGTTCTTCAGTGGAAATGGCCAAAGAACGCGGTGCCTTCGAAATATACAATAGCGAACGTGAACAGAACAATCCGTTCATCCAACGCTTGGCAGCAGCCGACCCGAAACTGTATGAGGACATGAAGAAATACGGTCGCCGCAACATTGCCTGTCTGACGATTGCTCCAACCGGAACGACCAGTTTGATGACGCAGACCACTTCGGGTATCGAGCCTGTATTCCTGCCTGTTTACAAACGTAGAAGAAAGGTAAACCCGAACGATACGAATGTGCATGTAGACTTTGTAGACGAAACAGGGGACGCATTTGAAGAATACATCGTATTCCATCATAAATTTGTTACCTGGATGGAAGCTAACGGATACGATCCGGCCAGACGTTACACCCAAGAAGAGATTGACGAACTGGTTGCCAAATCTCCTTATTACAAAGCGACTTCTAACGATGTCGACTGGTTGATGAAGGTGAAAATGCAGGGAAGAATCCAGAAATGGGTAGACCACTCTATCAGCGTAACCATCAATCTGCCGAACGATGTGGACGAGGATTTAGTAAACCGCCTGTATGTAGAGGCATGGAAATCCGGCTGTAAAGGTTGTACCGTATATCGTGACGGTTCACGCTCCGGAGTACTGATCTCTACGAAATCGGATAAGGACAAGAAAGAAGGACTTCCTCCTTGCAAACCGCCTACGGTTGTAGAGGTACGTCCGAGAATATTGGAAGCAGACGTTGTCCGTTTCCAGAACAACAAGGAAAAATGGGTAGCTTTTGTCGGATTATTGGACGGACACCCCTATGAAATATTCACTGGTTTGCAAGATGACGACGAAGGTATCTTGCTGCCTAAGAGCGTAACTTGCGGACGTATCATCAAAAATGTGGATGAAGACGGTACCAAACGTTACGACTTCCAATTCGAGAACAAACGCGGATATAAGACGACCATTGAAGGATTGTCAGAGAAGTTCAACAAGGAATACTGGAACTATGCAAAATTGATTTCCGGCGTGCTTCGCTACCGGATGCCGATTGAACAGGTTATCAAACTGGTTGGCTCTCTGCAATTGAACAGTGAAAGTATCAACACTTGGAAAAACGGTGTAGAACGTGCATTGAAGAAGTATATTCAGGATGGAACGGAAGCCAAAGGTAAGAAGTGCCCGAACTGTGGCAACGAGACATTGGTTTATCAGGAAGGCTGTCTGATTTGTACTACTTGCGGCGCTTCCAGATGTGGATAATAGTCCTACGTATGTTAATTAATATATAAACAAAAGATTAAAAGGAGTCCGGTGCGGCTCCTTTTATTTTTTATTCAAAAAAATGTCTTATACTTGCAGTGTCTTACATATACAATCAAAATCTAATATATATGATTCTATCATTTAATATTGAATACCGCACCAATTGGGGAGAAGAAGTAAGGATTTCCGGCTTATTTCCGGAATCAATTCCTTTACACACCACCGATGGTATCTATTGGACGGCAGAACTTGAGCTTGAAGTCCCTCAAGAAGGGATGACCATCAATTATAGCTATCAGATAGAGCAAAACGGAATAGTTATCCGCAAGGAATGGGACAGTTTTTCGAGATCTATTTTCTTATCAGGCAGTTCCAGGAAGATATACAGAATCAATGATTGCTGGAAAAATATTCCGGAACAACTGTATCTTTATAGTTCTGCTTTTACAGAAGCCTTACTGGCACATCCTGAAAAAGAGAATATCCCGCAAAGATATAAGAAGGGACTGGTTATCAAGGCCTACGCCCCACGTATCAACAAAGATTATTGCCTGGCAATTTGTGGCAACCAGAAATCATTAGGTCACTGGGACCCGGAGAAAGCGGTATTGATGAGTGATACCAATTTCCCGGAATGGCAGATAGAGCTGGACGCCAGCAAACTTAAATATCCGCTGGAATATAAATTCATCCTCTACAACAAACAGGAAAAGAAAGCAGACTGCTGGGAGAAAAACCCTAACCGCTATCTGGCAGACCCGGAACTGAAGACCAACGAAACGCTCGTGATTTCCGACCGATATGCTTATTTCGACATTCCCGCATGGAAAGGGGCAGGAATCGCTATACCCGTATTTTCTTTAAAATCAGAGAAAAGTTTCGGAGTAGGTGATTTCGGCGACTTGAAACGTATGGTAGACTGGGCAGTAAATACTCGCCAGAAAGTTATTCAGATTTTACCGGTCAACGACACCACCATGACTCATGCATGGACGGACTCTTATCCTTATAACAGCATTTCTATTTATGCTTTCCATCCGATGTATGCGGATATCAGGCAAATGGGAACTCTGAAAGATAAAGAAGCGGCATCAAAATTCAGCAAGAAGCAAAAGGAACTGAACAGCCTCCCTGCTATTGACTACGAAGCGGTCAACCAAACAAAATGGGAGTTTTTCAACTTACTGTTCCGACAGGAAGGAGAAAAGGTATTGGCTTCCAAAGGTTTCAAAGATTTCTTTGAAACGAACAAGGAATGGCTGCAACCTTATGCAGTCTTTAGTTATCTGCGCGATGCCTACAAAACGCCCAATTTCCGCAAATGGCCGCGACACTCTGTTTACCAAGCGGAAGATATAGAAAAAATGTGCCAACCGGGAACGGCAGATTATCCGCACATCTCGTTGTATTATTATATCCAGTATCATCTGCATCTACAGCTGTTGTCTGCAACCGAATATGCCCGCCAACACGGTGTTGTATTAAAGGGGGATATTCCGATTGGTATCAGCCGCAACAGCGTGGAAGCCTGGACAGAACCTCATTACTTCAATCTAAACGGACAAGCGGGTGCTCCGCCCGATGATTTCTCGATCAACGGGCAAAACTGGGGATTCCCCACATACAACTGGGATGTCATGGAAAAAGACGGATACCGCTGGTGGATGAAGCGTTTTCAGAAAATGGCAGAATACTTCGATGCTTACCGGATCGATCATATCCTCGGGTTCTTCCGTATTTGGGAAATACCAATGCACGCTGTACACGGATTGTTAGGTCAGTTTGATCCTTCTTTACCGATGAGCCGGGAAGAAATCGAAAGTTATGGTCTAACGTTCCGGGATGAATATCTGCTACCATTCATCCATGAATCTTTCCTCGGACAGTTGTTCGGACCGCATACCCATTTAGTCAAACAGGACTTTCTTCAATTGATTGATGACTCCGGACTTTATCGGATGAAACCGGGATTCGAAACACAACGGGAGGTAGAACAATTCTTTGCTGGTAGAAATGATGAAGATAGTATCTGGATTCGGGAAGGGCTTTATTCATTAATCAGTAACGTCTTATTTGTTGCGGATAAGAAAGAGGAAGGTAAATACCACCCGCGTATCGGTGTGCAACGAGATTTCGTATTCCGGTCGCTGAACGAAGAAGAGAAAAATGCGTTTAACAGACTATACGACCAGTATTATTACCATCGGCACAACGAGTTCTGGTATCAACAGGCTATGAAGAAGTTACCTCAACTGACACAATCAACCCGCATGTTGGTTTGTGGAGAAGATTTGGGGATGATTCCTGCTTGTGTGTCGTCGGTGATGAATGAGCTCCGGATTCTTAGTCTGGAAATTCAGCGGATGCCTAAGAATCCGATGCATGAATTCGGGCATTTAAATGAGTATCCGTACCGGTCTGTCTGCACAATCTCCACTCACGATATGTCTACGTTGCGTGGCTGGTGGGAAGAAGATTATCAACAGACCCAACGTTACTATAATGCAACGTTAGGACATTATGGAGTTGCACCGACAACTGCCACCCCGGAGTTGTGCGAGGAAATCGTACGCAACCATCTCAACAGTAATTCCATTCTCTGTATCTTGTCTTTCCAGGATTGGTTATCGATAGACGGGAAATGGAGAAATCCGAATGTGGCGGAAGAGCGAATTAATGTTCCATCCAATCCACGAAACTACTGGAGATACCGGATGCATCTCACTCTGGAGCAGTTGATGAAAGCAAAAACACTTAATGATAAGATTAGCGAATTGATTAAATACACAGGAAGAGATCCGAATAAATAGAATAAAAGATACAAGTAACTTTCTAAAAGGATATTTTCCGGACACTACCGACGCGGATAACACTAGATTAAGAACGCTAAAAATCTATGTGATCCGCGTCATTCGTTTTTCAAGGATATATTGATAACAGAGGTAAAATAAGGAGTTTCAAAACATAGTCAACCATTTTTTTCGCAATAATATCATTACTATATATCATACTTTTTCGCTTTTCGCATCATTCGTTTATTTTTTCAATGTTCCTCTTTTTATTCCGATTTATAAAGTATCTTTGCGCCGAAAAAGAGAAATTAAAAGAGATAATGGAAGGCAACCAGAGCAGACGTATTGATTTTGTGGACTTAACCAAAGGAGTCTGCATTATCCTTGTGGTAATGGCACACGTTGGAGGGGCCTTCGAACAACTGGATACGAATTCGATGTTATCCTGTTTCCGCATGCCGCTTTACTTCTTTATCTCGGGAGTGTTTTTCAAATCATACGAAGGCCTGTTCGGATTCATCCTACGAAAAATAAACAAATTGATTATTCCTTTTCTTTTCTTCTATCTAAGTGCATTTCTAATGAAATACATTGTTTGGAAGATTGCTCCGAGGGTATTTCAACTGCCTGTGTCGTGGAATGAACTCTTGGTTGTATTTCATGGACACGACCTTATCAAGTTCAATCCACCGATCTGGTTTCTACTCGCATTATTCAATTGCAACATCCTGTTTTATCTAATTCACTTTCTGCGCGAAAAGCATCTGCTTGTCATGTTCGCTGTGACAATCCTGATTGGTTGCGCAGGATTTTATCTCGGAAAATTACAGATAGAATTACCCCTGTATATAGATGTTTCCATGACTGCCCTCCCCTTCTATGTAGCCGGTTTCTGGATCCGACGGTATAATTTCTTTCTATATCCCAGCCATCGTTTCGACAAACTGATACCGGTTTTTGTTGTATTGGCACTGGTGGTAATGTACTTTACCGCTACCACATTGGGTATGCGTACTAACAATTATACGGGAAATATTTTTCAA
The DNA here is from genome assembly GCF_019129155.2 of Bacteroides sp. MSK.18.37. Lineage (NCBI taxonomy): Bacteria > Pseudomonadati > Bacteroidota > Bacteroidia > Bacteroidales > Bacteroidaceae > Bacteroides > Bacteroides sp. MSK.18.37. The sequence goes on from NZ_JAHOIB020000001.1 coordinate 1,605,242, forward strand.
GTATATATCGCTGCGTTTGCAGGAATATTTATGATTATGTTACTTTGCAAAAAAGTGAAGAAGATAAAGGTTGTTTCTTACTTGGGACGATATTCAATCATCACCTTGAGTATTCATGGACCGATACTTCATTTTTTAGGTCCATTAGTCAGCCGTTATATTCACAATAGTTGGGCACAGGCAAGCGCACTTCTGCTTATAACATTAAGCATCTGCCTTCTGCTCACACCCGTCTTTCTTAAAGTGATTCCACAAATGGTTGCACAGAAAGACCTGTTAAAAGTCAAACAAGATCACACTAAAAAGACAGTATATGAAGATAAACAGTAGCTATATCCTTTTGAAAGAAATTCGTTGTTACGCCTATCATGGAGTTGCACCGCAAGAAAATCTGATTGGGAATGAATATCTCATTGACCTGAAACTGAAAGTAGATATCAGCAAAGCTGCCCGGACAGATGAAGTTACCGACACCGTCAACTATGCTGAAGTACATCAGGTGATAGAAAATGAAATGGCTGTTCCCTCAAAATTGCTGGAACACGTTAGCGGACGGATTATACAAAAACTCTTTGACCAATTCCCCTGTATTGAAGAAATCGAACTCCGGCTTTCCAAACGAAACCCACCGATGGGAGCAGATATAGAGTCTGCAGGAATTGAGCTACACTGCAGCAGGAAATAAGATAATCACAGCTGGAAATGAAACATAAATGACGAAATGCAGATAATACGATATTAATAAAGTAATCCGTATCATCTGCATTCCTTTTTAAGCAAGATCTGCTTCTATTTTCACAGCCGTAAACTACCGCTTATTTTCTCTTCTTTTTTCTTCTATTTACCGATTCTACAGCCTCCGTCACCACGGGTTTATCCTGGAAACGTTTTGTATAGCTGGAATAGTCCGGATGAATGCGTTCGTAATCAGGATCCATAAATAACGGACTGGAAATAATATGATCCGCCGTAGAACGGTTACAACAGAAAACAATATTTTCTACACCGGCCAAACGGGTTAATGCTTTTACATCCGTATCATGCGGTTGCAATGTCATGGGGTCCGTGAAGAAAAAGAGATAATCAATCTGCCCATCCACAATACGTGATCCCATCTGTTGGTCACCACCTAACGGACCTGATTTTAAAATCGTAAAATCCCACTCTTCATCAGGATGTTTCTCCTTCAATGCTTCCAATATCAAAGTACCCGTAGTACCTGTACAATAGAATTTATTACCCATCAACAGTTCCGAGTTCCACAGTACCCATTCGATGAGGTCTTTTTTCATTGCATCATGCGCTACCAGCCCGATGCCTCTTCTAACCTTTGATTTCATTTGCTATCCTTTTAAATCCGACAATTGAGAGAATCGTTTGCATCCCCTCGCATAAAACTGCCACAAGATACTACTTTTTGTCCGTTCAGGTATCGGATTCAAAGTTTTTTTTCTCATATTCTCTTCACGGGATAAAGAAAACGACGGACATAATCGTTTATACTCTTTACGCGCACGCATCACAGCACTAGCATTATCCCAGTGCCCTTGCAACAAGAAATTGAACGCCGCCAGATAATCGAGACAAGTCCGGATACGCATCACTTTATTTAACTCCTCCTGTGGAAGATTCTTATAGAGCATGACAAGATTATTACGGAAATTAAGAAAAGTCTTATGAGGATTCTCTTTTTTAAGAGTAGCTCCTCCTACATGATAGACAATACTTTGAGGTACACAGACAATCTCACGATTCCGCGAACGAAGTCGCCAGCACAAATCTATTTCTTCCATGTGAGCAAAAAAACGTCCATCCAATCCTCCTACATTCACATAATCAGTGTGCCGGATAAACAACGCTGCCCCCGTTGCCCAAAAAACAGGAATCACCGTATCATATTGGCCTTCATCCTTCTCCACAACTCCCATTATACGCCCCCTGCAAAAAGGATAACCATATTTATCAATAAAGCCACCAGCCGCTCCGGCATATTCAAAATATTCTTTTTGTCGTTGACTTCGTATCTTCGGCTGACAAGCAGCCACCTCCGGATGAGCATCCAAATAAGCAATCATTGGTTCCAGCCAATGCTCCGTCACCTCGACATCTGAATTCAAAAGAACTACATATTCTGCGTCGACCTGCTGCAATGCCCAATTATATCCATCGGCAAAGCCATAATTTTGGTCGAGCACAATCGTTCTGACAGAAGGAAATTCCTGTTGAAGCAAACTCACAGAAGTGTCCGTAGAGCCATTGTCAGCTACACAGACCTCAACCCCCTCCCCCTCTGAATAGCGGACGACGGACGGAAGAAAAGTACGAAGCATATCGCACCCGTTCCAATTCAAGATTACAACTGAAACCTTCATCACTATTCTTTCTTCTTATTCAATTCCTCCTGTTCCAGCTGATCAGCCTCTTCTTTGGTTAATTTCCAGCGTTTATGAGACCATAACCAGTATGCCGGTTCCCTGCGAATCGTTTGCTCCAACCTATGGGCAAACATTTCTGTGATTTCTCCTTCTCTTGTTTCTTTCGGTGTTTCCGTCATTAACTTGAACTCCGCTTCACAATACCCTCTACGCTTCTTACTAAGCTCACAATAAAAAACAGGAAAGTTCATCATTTTAGCAATACGCTCCGCACCATCCAGGAAAGCCGTCTCCTGCCCCAAAAAAGTAGTCCAGTATTTATCATACCCACTGGGCCATTGATCGGTAATCAGCCCAACTACCATCTTTTTCCCATCACGTTTCAACTTAATAATTTCACGTGCTGTAGAATGTTTCGGGATATTATATCCCCCGAAACGAGAACGAATACGTTTAAATAATTCGTCCAGATATTTATCTCTCAATGGTTTATAAACTTGCACAGGGACATCTTCCGGTTTCATGATTGATCCCATACCTATTAACCACTCATAATTGGCGTAATGAGGAATCATTACTATAATACCTCCATACTTTTCAGTCAGTTCCAGATATTGCTCCGTATTCTTATAAGTCATTCTTGCACAAAGCTCTTCGGCAGACATATGCAACAATTTCAAATCCTCAAGCATATAATCCGACAGATAGCGATAAAATTTACGCTCTATCTGCAATCTCTCCGCATCTGTTTTTTCCGGGAACGATCTAAGCAAGTTTCCCCGAACCACTCTCCGGCGATATTTCCCAATACGATACATCAACAGACAATTAAGATCCGAGAGCATATACAAAACCCGGAACGGAAGTGCCGAAAACAACCACATTCCACTATATACCAGCCAATAGATAAGTTTGGATCTCATACTTATATCAAAATTGTACTTTTAAGTGCCGTCCTCTCTTCATTAAAGTCTCCCAGGCGTACATCAACCACCCGATTATCCAGTGAATCATCATTTTCCACCTCTACACGGATATAATTCTCCGTAAATCCATGCATCGGAACACCTGTCTTCGATTTTTCCATCAGCACCGGCATTACCTGCCCGATATGACGCGCGTAAAAAGCCTGTGTCTTTTGGTCCGATAGTGTCAACAGACGTTGACTACGCTGATGCTTCTCTTCCGGAGAAACCACATATTCTATTTTTAAGGCTTGCGTTCCAGGACGTTCGGAATAGCTAAACACATGCAACTGCGTCACATCCAGTCCATCAATAAACTGATAAGCCTGTTCAAAGTATTCGGGCGTTTCTCCACGGGTTCCCACAATCACGTCCACTCCGATAAAAGCATCCGGCATCACCTCTTTTATCTTCCTTACTTTCGAAGCAAAAAGAGCAGTGTCATAACGACGGCGCATTAGCTGCAAAACCTCATCACAACCGGATTGCAAAGGGATATGAAAATGAGGCATAAAACTGCGGGAGTGAGACACAAACTCAATAATCGCATCAGTCAACAGATTGGGTTCTATGGAAGAGATACGATAACGTTCGATTCCTTCAACCTGATCCAATGCTTTTACTAAATCAAAGAAACTCTCTCCTGTTGTTTTGCCAAAGTCTCCGATATTCACTCCGGTCAGAACAATTTCTTTTCCTCCCTCGGCAGCCGCTTGACGGGCCTGTTCAACCATGGAAGCAATAGTCCCGTTACGACTTCGTCCCCGGGCAAAAGGAATCGTGCAATAAGAACAAAAGTAATCGCATCCATCCTGCACCTTCAAAAAGAAACGGGTACGGTCTCCCCGTGAACACGAGGGAGAGAATGAACGGATATCTTTGGTCGTCGTAGTGATAGCTTCTCCTTTTTCATGCTTTTGGAGGTCGCCCAGATATTGAAGCAATTCTCCTTTCTGTTCCGCTCCCAACACTACGTCCACTCCATCTATCTTTGCCACATCACCGGGCTTCAATTGCGCATAACATCCGGTCACTACCACAAAAGCACCAGGGTGTTGTTTTACCAGACGATGAATCGCTTGCCGGCATTTCTTATCCGCCATCTCCGTCACCGAACAGGTATTTACCACACAGATATCAGCTTTCTCTCCTTTACGCGCAGTCCGAACTCCTGCCTCACGCAGAATTTTACCAATAGTTGAAGTCTCTGAAAAATTTAATTTGCAGCCTAAAGTATAATAAACGGCTGTCTTATTTTGAAATACAGTGGTATCTATCATAAGCTGTTATAAACACATTAACTTTGCAAAGTTACACATTATTATTAGTAAAACGCTTTTGGATACGAAAGTTTATTCCTATTTTTGCACAATTCACTAAAAAACGTGCAATGATTAAAGAGAATTTCATTAAACTATACGAAAATAGTTTTCGTGAAAATTGGGATCTACCTTGTTACACAGATTATGGAGAAGATACCCAATATACTTATGGGGAGGTAGCTGAAAAAATCGCCCGTTTACATCTGTTATTCAAACATTGTAGCCTCCGCAGAGGGGATAAGATTTCAGTTATCGGCAAAAACAACGCTCACTGGTGCATCGCCTATATGGCAACCATCACGTATGGAGCAATCATTGTTCCCATCCTTCAAGACTTTACCCCCAACGATGTTCATCATATCGTCAATCATTCCGAATCTGTATTTCTGTTCACCAGCGACAGCATTTGGGACAATCTGGAAGAGGAAAAATTAGCCGGATTACGAGGCGTATTCTCACTGACCGATTTCCGGTGTCTTTATCAGCGTGACGGAGAAACCATACAGAAGTTTCTGAAAAATACCGATAAAGAGATGCATTCTTTGTATCCGAAAGGATTTACCCGTGAAGATGTTCAGTATACCACTTTATCCAATGATAAAGTGATGCTGTTAAACTACACTTCCGGAACCACTGGTTTCAGTAAAGGTGTAATGCTGACAGGAAACAATCTTGCCGGTAACGTCACTTTTGGTATTCGTACCGAACTCCTTAAAAAGGGGGATAAAGTGCTGTCTTTCCTTCCCCTCGCTCACGCATACGGTTGTGCATTTGACTTTCTGACAGCGACCGCTGTCGGCACTCACGTCACTCTGCTTGGTAAAACTCCTTCTCCGAAGATTATAATGAAGGCTTTTGAGGAAGTGAAACCCAACCTTATTATTACTGTCCCGCTAGTGATCGAAAAGATATATAAGAATATCATCCAGCCACTCATTAATAAAAAAGGTATGAAGTGGGCACTCAATATTCCGCTGCTCGACACACAGATCTACAACCAGATACGCAAAAGACTGATTGATGCACTGGGAGGTCGGTTTAAGGAAATCATTATCGGCGGCGCCGCTATGGACAAGGAAGTAGAAGAATTCTTCTACAAAATTAAATTCCCTTTTACTATAGGTTACGGTATGACGGAATGTGGGCCACTAATCAGCTATGCCCCTTGGGATGAGTTTGTACTAGGCTCTTCCGGAAAGATTCTGGATATAATGGAAGCACGTATCTATAAAGAAAACCCTGAAGCAGAAACCGGAGAAATCCAGGTTCGGGGAGAGAATGTGATGGTGGGCTATTACAAGAATCAGGAAGCAACGCAGGAAGTATTCACGCAGGACGGCTGGCTACGCACCGGTGATCTCGGTTCCATGGACAGCAACGGAAATATTTTCATCCGGGGACGCCTCAAGACCATGATCTTAAGTTCAAGCGGACAGAACATCTTCCCCGAAGAGTTGGAAACAAAACTGAATAACCTGCCTTTCATTCTTGAAAGTCTCGTTATCGAACGCAACAAAAAATTAGTAGCACTCGTTTATGCCGATTATGAAGCGTTGGATTCTCTCGGATTAAACAATCCGAATAACCTGAAAACAATCATGGATGAAAATCTTAAGAATCTGAACAGCAATGTAGCCGCTTATGAAAAAATCAGCAGAATCCAACTTTATCCTACTGAATTTGAAAAAACGCCCAAAAGAAGCATAAAAAGATACTTATATAACAGTATTGCTGTCGATTAGCATGTTCTAAAACATATAAAAAGGGGAGAAAAGCGGCTAGTTACAAAAAAAAAATATAAAAAAAGTTGGCGTTTCGAGAACAACATATTGAAAAAGTACATACCTTTGCATCGTTTTAATAAAGCAATTGATTGTATTACGTTTTTAAAAAGCAAAGAAAATGAAAAAATTAGTTTTGATGGCCGTAGCTATCGTAGCAGTATCATTCGCATCATGTGGTAACAAAGCAGCTGACGCAGCAAAAGCAACTCAGGATTCTATCCGTATCGCTGACTCAATCGCAGCAGTAGAAGCAGCAGCTCTTGAAGCTGAACAAGCAGCAGCCGCAGCAGCAGATTCTTTGAATGCTGATAGCACTGCAACTGAAACTGTAGCTGAATAATTCAGAAACAGCTTAGAGAGAATTGAAAGTCTGCCATGCAAAAGCATGCACAGACTTTTTTTATGCTTCAATTTTAGCAATTCACACGCTATTTAGCGTATGAACTCTTCACAAAAGGAGCGTCCAACAAATAATCCAAGCTCACTTCCACACTCTCTTCTACCGGCATACTATAACCCTCGATTTCAGCAACGAGATAGTTAACACCTGCAGTTTTTGCATTCTTAAAGATAGCGTCAAAACCTACCATTCCGCTTTGTCCGATCTCTCTGTGATCCTTAACATGGAATATCTTGAAGCGGCCGGGATATTTATTAAAATAATCAACAGGACTGTTTTGTCCGCGAACTACCCAATAAAGGTCCATCTGGAAGAAGACATATTCAGGATTCGTATGTTCCAGCATATAATCATACATTACTTTATCTTCTACTTTCTGAAATTCATGAGCGTGATTATGATATCCAAATGACAAACCTTGTTGTTTGCAACGTTTGCCTATCTCATTAAAATAAGTGCAATATGTATTCAAATCTTTAAGCGTTTTTGGAACATCCATCCAAGGAGCTACGATGTACTTCATTCCTGCAGCTTTATGATCGGCAATACACTGATCCCACCATTGAAGAGACTCTGACAAGTCACCGGAAGCCAATTCTTCTTTGGACAATTGTCTGGTACAATGTGAAGACAAAACTTTTAATCCTGCCGATTCGACATCTTTCTTAAACTGTTGGGGAGTCCGGTCATAAAATTTACCGTTGTTATAATTGGCAGCTTCAACACCGGTATATCCCATGTTTGCCAATTTCTTCAGAAGAGCAGTATAAGTGGGGTCACACTTACCATTTTTATTGTCTACCTTATTCAATATATCTCTGACAGAATAGAGTTGAATAGCTACTTCTTTTTTAGCTTTCTTCTTAGTTTGTGCCGTCATTGCCTGTGGAATCATGAAAAGAGCAGCCAACGCACATAAATAAATTTTTGTTTTCATATAATAGATATCAGGGGATTACAATTATTAGATTTATATAGAAAAAACAGGCACGGATTACACAGACCTCACGGTTACTCTATGGCAATCGCCATTCAAAAAAACGTGAAATACGTGTAACCCGTGCCTTCTTATTACTATTTGATTAGTCCAAAACCTTCACGCGGATGTTGCGGAACCAAACATCATCACCGTGATCTTGCAAACCGATGAAACCTTCGTGATTTTCGCCACCACAGTTATTCAGCAATTCAAATGCCAAAGGCCATTTATCTTCGCTGAACTTACTTGCCTGCAACATATCAGTCCATTGTTTTGTCCACAAATGATATTCAAGTACGTTTTCATCGTTTTGTCCATGAACCACTGTACCTTTATAAACCATAATCTTAGCCTTGTTCCATTCGCCAAACGGTTTAGAGTTTTGAGGAACTGCCGGAATCATGTCATACAAAGAAGCCGACTGACGATTGTTATCTTTACCCAATTTAGCATCCGGATGATTGGCATTATCCAAGATCTGATATTCAGGTGCGGAAATATAAATAGGTTCAAGCACATCATTACCATCTTTGTCTTTAGAAGTAACTTCCTGAGCTAAATACAGAATACCTGAATTGCTACCTTTAGCAACCTTCCATTCCAATTCCAACTCGAAGTTTTTAAATTTGTGAGCAAAGATCAAGTCACCACCATCACCGTCTTGAGCTTCACCGCCGCCAGAACCGTTGAATTTGATACAGCCATCTTCGATTGTCCATTTAGTAGGAACACGGTCTTTTCCATAACCACGCCACCCGTTAAATGTTTCACCATCAAAGATTGTGATATAACCATTTTCGTCAACAGGCAGATTCAAACTATCAGTTTCCGGTGCTTTCAATGATTTAGAGTAAGACAATGCAACTTTGCTCGGTTCTTCCTGAGCATTTGCTTTTTTCTGACCACCGCAAGAAGCAAAAACTCCTGCAGCAAGACAACAACAAGCTAATGGATAAAATACTTTTTTCATGATAATAACGATTTAATTTTTTATCTTTAATTTCTAATTTATCTCGGCATATCAGGCAGTCTCCAGCCGTCACGATAAGTATGTTTCACTAATTCAGCAGCAAACTGTTTCGCATTAATCGGATCAGTCCATGTCTTGTCAAATGTCGGATGACCATCATGAATCTTGAATCCGTCTTTGATAACGGTACGGATCGTTTCGTTATCACCGATATTCGTAAAGCACATGTTAGCTCCATCCCATTCAAGAGTCTTATTCAGCGCTTGCAAACGAATAGCCAATACACCCATTGCCACCATTTCATTCATTGGTCCGGCTTCTGAGAAATCAGACTTAGTCATGATACGGTTAGATTTATTTTCTTTACATGCACGTACCCAGTCCATCTCGTGACCACCGTTCATAGCATTGGGAACACGACGACAAACCTTTGGCGCATTTGGTTTACGACCAGAAAGCAACCAAGGATTCTGTCCATAACATCCGCAAATCAAAGTATCTTTCGTTCCGTGGAAAATAGTCAAACCACCACCACTCTGCATCAGTTGTTTTCCTTCCGGGAATCCTTTCGGACGTTCAGGCATCATACCGCCATCATACCAATGTACTTCCACTTCAGGCATAGCTACTTTCGGCATATTTTCACGAGCAGGGAAAATCATTTTCACATGCTGTGCCTGCGGAGCACAAGCATTCAACAATAAAGTAGATGACCCTTCCACTTTAGTTGGATATTGCAATTTCAATGCTCTAAACGGCTGATGCAAAATATGGCAAGCCATATCGCCTAATGCACCTGTTCCATAATCCCACCATCCACGCCAGTTCCAAGGATGATAAATAGCATTGTAAGGATTCATTTTAGCAGGACCTGTAAACAAATCCCAATTCAATGTGCTAGGAATTTTATCAACCTTTTCAGGAACATTCAATCCTTGCGGCCAAATAGGACGGTCTGTCGCACATTCCACCTTAGTTATATCACCGATTTCACCATTCCAAATCCATTCGCATACCAAATCCGTACCTTCATCCGATGAACCCTGATTACCCATCTGAGTAACAACACCTGTTGAGGCAGCTAATTTTGTCAATAAACGAGATTCATAAACAGAGTGGGTCAACGGCTTCTGACAGTACACGTGTTTTCCCATTGTCATTGCATCAGCAGTGATGATAGCATGAGTATGGTCGGCAGTTGCAACAATTACACCGTCAATAGATTTACCCATTTCATCATACATTTTACGATAATCCCAGTATTTTTTAGCCTTGGGGAATTCGTCGAACACACCTTTTGCATACTTCCAATCCACATCACAAAGAGCCACAATATTTTCAGTGCCCTTTACGTGATTAATGTTGGCATGTCCCATACCGCCAATACCCACAGCTGCAAGATTTAATTTGTCAGTAGGCGAAACATGCCCGTGACTCATACCTAAAATTGTACTGGGAGCAATGGTTATACCTGCTAAAGCAGCGGCTCCCGTTTTGAGAAACTTTCTCCTCGAAATGTTTGACATGATTTTATTTGTTTAAGGGTTAATAATCTTTGGAAGGTTGCCATGCAACAATCCATATCCATTTTTCATGTTTTTTCTTCGCTCGCGTATTTGCTCCAAAGTGCGCAAATTACCAATAGCAGGCAAATCGTGTTTGCGGGTATCTTTTAAGAATGTCCACGCATATTCGGATGCAATGGCCGAATCGCGCATGGACGGTAAGCGAGAACTGCGCTTTCCGGTTTCTACCGAATCAGCAAACAGGTCACACAATACGTCTATATTCTTGCCACCGAAAGGCTTCTCTACACGGATGGTCTGATTGACACCGTGCAGGTCGACAACAGCAGTATTGAAGTCATGCGTCATACGCACAACTCCTTTTGTACCTATAATATCTACATACGAATTATGTGTCTGGTCTTTAGATAATTGCCCATAAACAAACCCTTGGGTAATATCAAAAACTACACCATTTTGAAAAGTTCCGTGACATTGTACCCACCAAGGATCTTTGTAGTTCCACATATTCACCCCCTGGGCATTCCATGTTCTGTAATCACAACCTGCATACCAACGGGTAATATCTACATAATGCATTCCACAATCATGGAAAGCAGGTCCCTCATACTCATGACCTTCACCCGGTGCCAAGCCGGGAGTCATATGACAAATACGGATAATAGCCAGCTCTCCAATCTCCCCTTGCTGGATATATTCTTTCATCAAATTATGATACCAGGAATTCCGCAGATACAAGTTTACTGTAGAAATGAGGTTTGTGTTTTCCGTCATTTCTACAACCTTCCACTCATTTTCCATTGTATCTGCAATTGGTTTCTCTGAAATAATGTGTTTGCCGTAACGAATAGCTTTTTCTATTTGTCCCATCCTCGAGTCAGCTAAAGTAAAAAGCCCGACTACCTGCACACTTTCATCCTCGAAAATCTTTTGATTATCTTCTACTATAAGAGATCCAGGAGCTAACTCCTTGGCTAATTGACGTGATTCCGGATCGGTATCACAAATATAAGCAATATTCCACCGATCACTTTTTGTCATCGCTTCCCAATAGAATCTTCCCATCCTACCGAAACCGATAATTCCAACTTTAATTCTCGTGTCTACTGAAGATTGCGTGTTCATAATTAAGCATAGTGAATTTAAGTACAAATAATAGGTAAAGTATCGATTTTCACCCTCAGCAGATGAGTAGAAAACCGATAATGCAAAACTAGCCAAATAAATAACGGCTTATTTGACTTACACAACTTTATGTAGATAGAAATTCATTCTTTTACACTATTAATCAAGCAATTAATACTTTCAAAGCATCCAAAAAATGTAGATGATTTGGAACAGTCTCCAACACTAAAATAGCACTTATGTCTCTTGTGTTGAACTAATTTTCATAATTTCATTCTCAAATTCATCTCTGTCGACAGCTGCCTTATTTCTCATCTTCGTGCGATAATTATAAACCGTACTTGTAGAGCAACGGAGGAAGTTCGCTATCTTCCCACTATCCGTAATACCCAAGCGTAATAAAGCATAAATACGAAGTTCTCTGTTCAATAAAGCATCCGGTTTTAAAATAATTTTCTCTTCATCTTTCAACAGGGCGTTAAAATCAGAAACAAAAGTGGGATACAACCCCAAGAAGACCTTATCAAAACGAGTGTATAAAGCGCTAAGCTCTTCGTCGATAAGCGCGGATGATTTTAGCTTCTTAATCAGTTCATCATAGTATTTATTAATAGCTATTTTATACAGCATATTCTGATATTTCTCCATTTTATGGATATAGCTAAAGCATACATCAAAGAATTCGGCTATATAATACTCCTTTATACTATTAATTTCGCACAACTGATTATTTGTATCATTCAGCTGGCTGTTCATGCTATTCAGCTTATTGTTCAATCGCAAAAGCTCCTCATTACTCTGCGCTAATGCCTGTTTTATTTTCAACGTCTTTTTCATCTGAATATAGATGAAAAGCACCAACAAGAGTAAAAGAAAAAGGATAATACTCGTAGAAATAAGGAAAGTAGTCAAATGCGACCGTGATCTGGCCTGCTCTGCCTGATAAGCAGTATTAATAATAGAATTGAATTTATAAATTTCGATGGCCCGGAAATGAATACCAGAAGAAATAACGTCATCGATAGCGGACTGCGTAAATTTAAAGGCATCGGCTAAATTCTGTTCATCATAGGCTATCAATGCAAGAGATTGCAGGGATGCATTTTCCCGCGTAGCATTCCGTGTATCGGCTATTGCTGACAACATCAGATATTTTTTTTCCTCATCATACTTTTTCTGATGGTGGCATAACCTGGAATACGAATGAGTTATCATGGCATAATTAGGCGTCCCCACTTCTTCTATTTCCAGTAGTTCTTTAAAAATCTCTTTCGATTTCAACGTATCACGCCAAATATAATAAGAAGCCTGGGACATTCGATAATCCCAAGAAGTGTGGTCAATGAGGGCAAAAAGCGAATCCTGATATGCAGCCTGCTGCTTACCATACAGATTGTTGGCGACAGAAATCGAATAGTGTCCCCAAAAACTGGAATAAGTTTGATAATAGTTTATTAATAAATCTCTGGGAAGTTCTGAAGTCTTTATACTTTTCAAAATAATCTCCGCTTCACGGAACCTGCCACACATCGAATATAAAAGACTAAGATGTAAAGACGACTGGTTGGTGAAATAAGGTCTATTCAACTGACGGGAAATCTCAATATTGCGATCAACATAATGAATAGCGGAATCAATATGAAATTTTTTATATTCGTTATATAACCGTAGATTGATTCTATATTCTCCTTCAAGAGTCAAACCAGGACTTTTCAACATACATTTTATCCGGTTTATCCGATCCTCTTTCTCTTTAACAAAGACATGCTTTTCATCTATCACTCTACGTAAAGAATCAGTCAATAGTTTCAACTCATCATTCGCATAAAGAGCACTGCCAATTCCCAAAGCAATCAGCAGAAGCAAAAACCTCTTCTTTAGCAAACAACAGTTGAATTTCATAATAGTAATAGCAAAGATAACAAAAAAAGCGATTCATCCATTCAGAACAAATCGCTTTTTGTATATGAAGTAAATTTGCTCTTATTCAGCAACTACCTCGAAAGGAATCTCTACTGAAACTTCCTTGTGAAGCTTAACGATAGCCTTGTAACTACCAACTTCTTTTACAGCGTCTTTTACAACGATGATCTTTCTGTCAACTTCATGACCCAGCTTAGACAAAGCCTCAGCGATCTGGATGTTACCAACAGAACCGAAGATAGTACCGGTTGAGCTAACTTTAGTTGCAATAGTCAAAGAAACGCCTTCCAGCTTAGCCGCCATAGCCTCAGCATCTTTCTTGATTTTCTCAAGTTTGTGAGCGCGCTGTTTCAGTTCTTCAGCCAACATTTTCTTTGCAGAAGGAGAAGCGATGACAGCTTTTCCAGTCGGGATCAGATAATTACGACCGTATCCGGATTTCACGTTTACGATATCGTTCTTATAACCCAAGTTTACTACGTCTTCTTTCAATATAATTTCCATACTTTTCCTCCTTCTTATTTCATCATGTCAGTTACATAAGGCAGCAATGCCAAGTGACGAGCTCTCTTCACAGCCTGCGCGATACGACGTTGGAACTTCAAAGAAGTACCTGTAATACGACGCGGAAGAATTTTTCCTTGTTCATTCAAGAATTTCTTCAAGAATTCAGGATCTTTGTAATCGATATACCTAATACCACTCTTTTTGAAACGGCAGTATTTTTTCTTCTTAACATCTACTGACGGCGGAGTCAAATATCTGATTTCTGATTGAACTTGTTGTGCCATGATTAATCCTCCTTTTTGTTTGATTTAACACTTCTTCTTTTTGCAGCGTATTCAGCAGCATACTTATCCATCTTGAAAGTCAAGAAACGGATTACGCGTTCATCACGACGGAAATTAATTTCCAGCTTGTCAATTACAGTAGGATCTGCATTGAACTCAATCAGTTGATAAAAACCTGTAGACTTCTTCTGAATTGGGTAAGCCAATTTCTTCAGTCCCCAGTTTTCTTCATTAATAATCTCAGCACCTTCAGCTTGAAGAACGCCTTTGAATTTTTCTACCGCTTCCTTCATCTGAACATCAGATAAAACGGGAGTTAAAATGAAAACGGTTTCGTATTGATTCATACTTCGTTTAATTAAATAAATAAATTATTTGATTTTAAATGCGGGTGCAAAGTTAGACATTTTATTTTGAACTACAAATATTTAATCTTTTTTTGTATCCGAAGATAGGATTTATCCGGGAAGAGACTTACCTTTGCAAAGTTGTTTAAACAATAATTTCATGATAGAGCAATTTAATTTCGACATTCGACTTATATTTGCCATATTAAATGGCAAAGTTTCTGCGGCAATCAACCGGAAACTGTACCGTAACTTTCGTCAGAACGGATTGGAAATCAGTCCCGAACAATGGACGGTACTCATTTTCCTGTGGGAAAAAGACGGCGTGACGCAACAAGAGTTGTGTAATGCAACTTTTAAAGACAAGCCCAGCATGACCCGTTTGATAGATAATATGGAACGGCAACATCTTGTTGTGCGCATTTCCGATAAAAAAGACCGCCGCACCAACCTGATCCATCTGACCAAAGACGGAAAAGAACTGGAGGAAAAAGCACGTGTCATTGCCGGACAGACTCTGAAAGAGGCTCTTCACGGTATCACTCTCGACGAATTGAGCATTGGACAGGAGGTACTGAAAAAGGTGTTCTACAATACAAAAGATTAGATAGAAGAACTTCTCTCCAAATCATAAAATCCACTAAATCGTGCATTTATAATGGAATTTTTATCCAAATAATTTCGCCCGTTAAAGAATTATGCTTTAATTTGTGACTGGAATATTATAATCTATTAAAATACACACACATGAAAGGTTTATTAAAGAACTTAGGATTGATATTAATCTTGGTCGGAGTAGTCATCCTGCTGGCTTGTTCCTTTACAGGAAATGTAAACAACAACGCCATCCTGGGTACTTCAGTAGTACTTGTAGTACTGGGACTCATTTCTTATATTGTTATTAATAAGAAGATCGCTGATTAATTTCGCAAAATCAATAAAAAATCCCGGAAACGAATGTTCCCGGGATTTTTTATTTGGAGTTATCTCAAACGCAATCATTAAGATTCAACTTCCGGAGTAATCAGCTTATAGCCTTTTCCGTGAATATTGATAATTTCGATTGAATCGTCTTCTTTCAGGTGCTTACGCAATTTCGTGATATACACGTCCATACTACGGGCATTGAAATAGTTATCGTCAATCCAGATTGTTTTCAGAGCGAAGTCACGTTGCAAAATCTCATTGGCATGTGCGCAAAGCAATCCGAGCAGTTCAGACTCTTTGGTAGTCAGCTTAGTTTGTTTGCCTTCTGACGACAGAATTTGTTTCTGTGTGTCGAAAGTAAACTTACCAATCTTATAGATATTGCTTTCTTTGTTCTTCTTTCCACGAACACGTCTCAAGATTGCTTCAATTCTGAATGTCAATTCTTCCATACTAAACGGTTTGGTGATATAATCATCCGCACCGATTTTAAAGCCTTCCAGGATATCTTCTTTCAGCGTTTTGGCCGTCAGGAAGATAATAGGAATTTCAGCATTTGCTGCACGGACATCCTGTGCCAGTGTGAAGCCGTCTTTTTTAGGCATCATCACGTCAAACACGCACAAGTCATATTTATTCTTCAAGAAAGCCTTATAACCGGCTTCTCCATCAGGATATAACTCAGCAGAATAACCTTTTGCCTGTAGATATTCTCTTAAAAGCATGCCAAGATTTTCGTCATCCTCGCACAATAAAATACGCAGTTTCTCGTCCATATCAATTATTTTTTAATAAAGGTAATGCAATAATAAATTTAGTTCCCACGTTCAGGTCGCTTTCCGCCCGGATGGTTCCCTTATGATCCAATATAATTTTTCTCACATAAGCCAATCCCAGTCCAAAGCCCTTCACATCGTGCAGATTACCCGTATGTACACGATAGAACTTTTCAAATATCTTTTTCAGGTTCTCTTTTTTGATACCGATACCATTATCCTGTATCGAAATCATCAGTTTACCCGACTCATTCCACGTTCTCACTTTCAGTTCCAGATCCTCTTCCGGTTTCTTATATTTCACCGCGTTATCCATCAGATTAAAGATTACATTCGTGATATGCATCTCGTCTGCAAATATAACAGGATCGGTGGCCTCAAGGTTCGATGTTATCTTACCATTATACCGTTCCACTTTCAGCGCAAAGGTATTGACAACTCCTGCTATTAATTCATTCGCATCAATCTCCTTCATCTTCAAAGTGGCCTTCTGACGTTCGAACATCGACATCTGGAGCACCTTTTCCACCTGGAAGCGCAAGCGCTTGGTTTCATCATTAATCACTCCCGATATATGCTGGAACATCTGTGGAGATTTTCCCACCGCGGGATCTTTCAACATCTGGGCTGCTAATGAAATGGTAGATATCGGTGTTTTAAATTCGTGCGTCATATTATTGATAAAGTCATTCTTCATTTCCGTCAGTTTCTTTTGCCGGAATACGATATAAATCGTAAAGATGAATGTCACTAACAATACCAGTGTAAATATCAGCGACGGAATCATGAAACTGATGGAGTCAAAGATATAATCTTTCTTCCCCGGAAAGTGCACTTTCAAGATACTCATTTTGGCAGGCGGGTCATTCTTGAACAATGCCTGCTGATAAGCGTCTTCACTTCCCTTTGCCTCATAATCCGCACAACGGTAGACTTCCCTTCCGTCTTTGTCGATCACCGTAAAGTGATAAGGCAAATCTATACTATTATTATATAAGCTCGATTTCAGATAGTCATCCAGTTCTTTAAACCGTACTCTGTCTCCAATCGACTTGTCACTTCCCCGGTAAATCATCTGCCAGGCCACTTCATCGAGTAATGCCCGTTGATACATATACCGATTCTTGATGGCTTCCACTAATGAACGCGAAGTTTCCGGAATGGTCTTTGTCCCCCTGTAAGGAGAAATCATAGCCTTCGGAAGCTCGGAGGGCTTAGTGGTCATCACTTTCAGCTCAAAATCCGAATATACTTTTCCATCCTTAGACTTCACTGTAAACCGCTGCGTTTGCTGAATCAAGTTGTCTTGTTGTATGGAAGCATTATTCGCAATCAGCGCTTTTCTTTCTGCTTCTGAAATATCTTCGATCAACCAACGTCTGGTCTCTGCATATTCCACATCCTTGGAAACCTGATCCAGGCTATTGCGTACAGCCGAATCAAACTGTTCCTTACGGGTTTTCATCATTTCCTCTATATAACTTACCTGCAAATACAGCAAGCTAAGGAAGGAAAGCCCCATTACAATACCTAATATCCAAATTGTTGACTTCTTCATAGCAACAAAATTAACACTCCCTAATTAACACTCCTAATGCATTAACTTGATTTAACCGGAACTTCCCGGAAATTAACCGTAAGGAGCTATTTAGGTTGTATTCTGATTACTACAACAATAAAACCCCTCCTTTGGTTTGCAAATTTAATAAAAAATTAAATCTTCTCCTTGTGTTTTTCCATCTTTATTAATCATAGTTAAACAAAAACCGCCCCCTTTTACTTAAAAAAGGCGGCGGTTTTAACGTTTTAGTTGATTCTTTATGCCTAACAGATGATAAATACCGAATATTATAGTGAATATTCAATCAATTATCACCTATCATTTATACTTATTCTTCAGTTTGTTTAGCTTCAAAGTCCTTCATTAACTTATCTTGAACATCCGTCGGCACAAGCTCATAACTAGAGAATTTCATAATGAACGAAGCACGTCCACCCGTGAGAGAGCTAAGCGCCGTAGAATAAGATGACATTTCTTTCAAAGGTACTTTCGCAACCAGTTTCTCAAAACCTTTTTCACTACTCATACCCATAATCATGGCACGACGTCCCTGCAGATCTCCCATCACATCTCCCATCCTATCAGACGGAACGAACACTTCTACATCATAAATCGGTTCCAGAATTTTCGGACCGGCATTCTTGAAGGCTTCACTAAAGGCATTACGTCCGGCAAGCATAAAGGAGATTTCATTCGAATCTACCGGGTGCATCTTACCATCGTAAACAATAACGCGCACGTCACGAGCATACGAACCCGTCAACGGTCCTTGCTCCATACGAGACATAATACCTTTCATAATAGCAGGCAAGAAGCGGGCATCGATAGAACCACCGACGATACTGTTAACAAACACCAGTTTACCACCCCATTCCAATGGTATCTCTTCCGTACCTCTCACGGTAATCTTAAATTCCTGTCCATTGAACTTATACGTTTCAGGCACAGGCATACCTTCTTTATAAGGTTCTACGATCAGGTGAACTTCACCAAATTGACCGGCACCACCGGACTGTTTCTTATGACGATAGTCGGCACGGGCAGCCTTTGTAATCGTTTCACGATATGGAATCTTCGGTTCTTCATATTTTACCTGAAGTTTTTCGTTGTTTTCCAAACGCCATTTCAAGGTACGAAGATGGAATTCTCCCTGACCGTGTACCAAAGTCTGTTTCAGTTCTTTTGATTGCTCAATCACCCAGGTAGGATCTTCTTCGCGCATACGGTTCAGGATACTCATCATCTTTTCCACATCCGCTTCATTCACCGGCTTAATGGCACGTGTATATTTAGAGTTCGGATATTTGATAAAATTGAATTTGTAGTCACAATCCTTACCGTTCAGCGTATTACCGGTTTTCACGTCTTTCAGTTTCACGGCAGCACCGATATCACCGGCCTGCAATTCTTCCACCTTGACACGGTTACCACCGGCTACCACATAGATTTGCGCGATACGTTCCTTCGAACCACGGTCGGCATTCAGCAAATCGTCTCCCTCATGAACTTTACCGCTCATTACTTTAAAATAGGAAACTTCACCGATATGCGGTTCCACACTTGTCTTGAAGAAATAAAGAGATTCCGGTCCATTGGAGTCAGGAGCCACTTCTTTACCTTCCGTATTCTGTACCTTTGGCATTTCAGATACAAAAGGAACAACGTTTCCCAAGAATTCCATCAAACGGCGAACGCCCATATCCTTACCTCCGCAAACACAGAATACAGGGAACATACCTCTGGCGATCAATCCCTTACGGATACCTTCACGCATTTCGTCTTCTGACAGGGAATCTTGTTCGAAGAATTTCTCCATCAGATTTTCATCATTCTCGGCAGCAGCTTCTACCAACGCTTTGTGCATTTCCATGGCCTTATCCATTTCTTCTGCCGGAATATCTTCGATTGTCGGAGCCCCTCCTTCGGGTTTCCATGAGTATTTCTTCATCAACAATACGTCGATCAGCGCATTAAAGCCCGGACCGGTAGCTATCGGATATTGGATGGGAACAACCTTAGAGCCGTATGCCTCTTTCAGCTGTTCGAGGATATTATCATAATCGCATTTTTCATTATCAAGCTGGTTGACTAGAAAAATAACAGGTTTATTCAGCTTTTCTGTATAACGGAAGTGATTTTGTGTACCGACTTCGACACCGTATTGGCCATTAAGAAGGATAATTGCTGTGTCGGTCACATTTAGTGCAGTCACTGTGCTGCCTACGAAGTCGTCCGATCCCGGACAGTCAATAATATTAAGTTTTTTGTTATTCCATTCTACATGGAGAACGGTGGAGAAAACGGAGTAACCATACTCTTGTTCAACAGGAAAATAATCGCTAACTGTGTTTTTTGCGGCAACAGATCCGCGACGTTTTATAACACCACTCTCGAAAAGCATCGCTTCCACGAGAGTGGTTTTCCCAGAGCCAGAACTTCCCAACAAGGCAATGTTCTTGATTTCATTAGTCTGATATACTTTCATAATATATAAGATTTTAGTAATTACTCAGTATGTTTCTCACATACCATTAATTTTGTGATGCGCAAATTAGGGATTAATTGGGGGAAAAGCAACACTTATGGCAGTGTTACTAAACAATGTTATGTAACACATCTTTAACATGAACATTTTCGAAACGGGTTAAAAATTATTTTCGCATGGCTATAAACTAATTTCATAGTTGCAACGAGTAATCCGGCACGATGTTATTTTTAGTTGTTTTCCTTTCATACAATAGTTTCCCCGTTGCCTAATCAGTTTTCGTTTGACTTAAGTCAAGCGATAGTTTAACTTAAGTCATTCTATCGTTTGACTTAAGTCAAACGAAAACCCGGCTACAAGTTCGAATCTTATTTATAAAAGAAAAGATCTTAAATTCAGCATTGCAGGAAATTATCTTCTACTAATCGATGGGGAATTATCTATTTAGCGTATTCCTACCCCACTATAAATAATTTCCGTCAACTGCTTTTTTGATATATCTAATAATAGTCTTACTTTTACACCCACAAACCCAAACAGCATAGCTATGGCAGGTATCTATCTTCATATTCCTTTTTGCAAAACGCGCTGCATCTACTGCGACTTCTACTCAACCACTCGCAGCGAACTCAAACCCCGTTATGTACAGGCTCTCTGCCGGGAGTTGACGATGCGTAAAGAATACCTGAAAGGAGAAGATATAGAAACTATTTATTTCGGTGGCGGAACCCCGTCTCAACTGGAAAAAGAGGATTTTGAACAAATATTTGATACCATCCGCGAGCACTACGGATTGAATCATTGTCAGGAAATCACTCTGGAAGCTAATCCGGATGATTTATCGCAGGAATATCTGGAAATGCTTTCCTCACTTCCTTTCAACCGCCTCAGCATGGGAATACAGACTTTTGATGACGCTACGCTCAAACTATTGAGACGCCGCCACAATGCCCGTACAGCCATCGAAGCAATTGACAGATGCCGGAAAGCCGATTTCCAGAACATCAGTATCGACCTAATTTACGGATTGCCCGGAGAAACAAAAGAACGATGGGAAAACGATCTCCGTCAAGCTATCAGTCTGAATGTAGAACATATCTCCGCCTATCACTTGATTTATGAGGAAGATACACCTATATATAATATGTTAAAACAGCACCAAATATCCGAGGTAGACGAAGACTCCAGTTTAGAATTTTTCACATTACTGATAGAGCATTTGCAGAAAGCAGGATTTGAACACTATGAAATTTCCAATTTCTGCCGCCCCGGAAAATATTCCCACCACAACACTTCCTATTGGAAAGGAATAGCTTATCTGGGATGCGGACCATCAGCACATTCTTTTGACGGAATGACACGGGAATGGAATGTGTCTTCAATCGACACTTATATAAAAGGTATAGAAGAAGGCTGCCGTGCTTTCGAGACAGAGTATCTGAACCCAACCATCCGCTACAACGAGTTTATTATCACTACCATCCGTACCGTATGGGGAACACCTATAGAGAAACTGAAACAGATGTTCGGCAATGAAATGTGGAAGTATTGTCAAAAAATGGCTGCACCTTATCTGAAAAATGGTAAACTGGAGGAATACAACGGAGCTTTGCGCCTAACGCGTGAAGGTATTTTTATTTCTGACAGTATAATGAGTGATTTACTTTGGGTAGATTAACAAAACAAACAGCAAGCCGATGACCGAATCAGAAGTTAGAAAGTTATTGCGGCAAATGAAAGAACTGGATTCGCAAACTGCTTTCCGGGACTTTTACAACATGACTTACGATCGCCTCTTCCGCATAGCCTACTACTATGTGAAGCAGGAAGAATGGTCGCAGGAAATCGTTCTCGACGTATTTCTGAAACTATGGAAACAGCGTAGCAATTTACTTGATGTGAGAAACATTGAAGATTATTGTTTCATTCTCGTCAAGAATGCTTCGCTCAATTATCTGGAAAAAGAATCAAAACACACTTACATTCATCCCGATTCTCTGCCGGAGCCACAGGAACAGAGCTATTCACCGGAAGAATCACTCATCAGTGAAGAATTATTTGCTCTTTACGTAAAGGCACTCGACCGGCTTCCGGAACGTTGTAGGGAAGTATTCATTCGCATCCGCGAAGAAAAACAAAGTTATACACAAGTAGCGGAAGAATTAGGTATCAGCATGAATACAGTGGACGCACAACTTCAGAAAGCAATCACACGACTCAAAGAGATGATTTGCCGGGCAGAAATAGATTAACAATTATTTAGAAAAAGAGCGTAGGGAGTTTCTGTCAACCTCCGGTCTTTATCAACAAATAAATCAATCACTAAAAAAGACAGAAAAATGAAAAAGCTAAATGACGCAAACATTGGAATCCTTGTTCTTCTATCAACTTGCCTGTGCCTGTTCTCATGCAACAATGACAACGACAATTTGCCCAAAGACTATGCAGGGTTCGAACATTCGAAGGAAACAGTAGAATGTGAAGGAAACAAATCAGAGTGTGAATTGGAAATTAAAATTGTGGCGATGGAGAAAGCGAAAGAAGACCGGACGGTAGTACTTGCCGCACCTCCTCCGGTAACAGGGCAAGCAGCAGTCATACAACTGACGGAAAAGAAAGTAATCATCAAAGCGGGTAAGAAGTCGGCTACGACTATCATTAAAATCTATCCCAAACAGATGGTATTGAATAAACAGAATGTCACTTTATCCTGCACTCCCCAATGGAAAGAAGGAGGAATCAGCAAACTGACCATTCTGTTGAAACGAAAATAATGGATCAAGAGTAATACAGAAAAAATATGAAACACACCGATACGGAATTAGAAGAAATACTGAATCAGCTCATTGCTTCCACGCGTTCACCGCGAGGGCGTTTTTCAGCAGCAGCCAGTTACCCGGAACTAGAAAAAAGACTGAAGTCGCATACCCGGCATCTGACTTTGATACGCACCTTCTCGGCAGCAGCGGCAGTAGTTCTACTTTGCCTATCGGTATGGACAGCTTATTTATATATGCAACCTGCTGCAATACAAACGATTTCCACTCTGGCAGAGACACGTTCTGTCCGCCTCCCTGATGGTAGTTCCGTCACGCTCAACCATTATTCTTCGCTTTCTTATCCGGAAAAGTTCCAATCGGACAAACGGGAAGTGGAGCTAAATGGAGAAGCCTATTTTGAAGTAAGCAAGGACCCAAAGCATCCGTTTATCGTGCAGACTGAAACGATTGACGTTCAGGTGCTGGGAACCCATTTCAATGTAGATGCATATCATGACAATCCGGATATAAAGACAACGTTATTGTCCGGCTCGGTAGCAGTCAGCAATAAAAGTAAATCTGTTCGTATGGTTTTGAAGCCTAACGAGATTGCTATATATAATAAGGTAGAAGAAAAACTCACCCGCAAGGTTTTAAAGAATGCAGAAGATGAAATTTCCTGGCGACAAGGAGAGTTTATATTCGACGACCTGCCTTTACAAGAGATTGCCCGCGAACTGTCCAACTCATTCGGAGCGACGATCCAGATAGCCGATACAACTTTGCAAAATTACCGGATCACAGCACGATTCCGCGATGGAGAAGATCTGGCAACTATTTTATCTGTATTACATAATGCCGGTTATTTCAACTACTCACAAAACAATAAACAGATTATTATCACTGCTAAACCAGACTAAGATGAATATAATATTCCAAGGTCGCTTCCCTGTCAGAACCATTGTTCTGATAGGGGTGGCACTCCTTATCACCACTCAAATATATGCACAAAATGCGGAGGCCCGGCTTTCGCTGACACTACGAAACGCCACACTAAAAGAATTCGTCAAGCGGATTGAAAACTCAACCGGATATTCTTTTATCTATGGCGAGGAAATTATCATCAAACATAAAATCAATTTGCAGGTAAAGGATAAACCATTGCGTGAAATACTTGACCTCGTATTCAAGAATGAGCAGATCAGTTATCAGTTCACCGGCCGCCATATTCTACTGCAAAAGAAAAAAGAATCAAAAACCGTAGGCCGTAAGTTCACTATCAGCGGATATGTCACGGATGGAACGTCTTCCGAGACGTTGATTGGAACCAATATCATTGAGAGTCATCAGAATCAAGGAACAACCACCAATCCTTACGGTTTTTACAGCATCACTTTGCCCGAAGGAGAAACCGAACTGCGTTTCTCCTATCTGGGTTATGCCACAGAAGCGCATCATTTTACGCTCTCACAAGATACATTGCTGAATATCCGTATGCAGGGAAACACGCAGTTGCAAGAGGTAGTGATCGTTTCCGATAAAACTGAAACGGGCACCGTAGCTACCCAGATGGGCTCTATCGAAATTCCGATGACACAGATTAAAAATACGCCGAGCATACTGGGAGAAGCAGATGTCATGAAAGCCATCCAGCTGATGCCTGGCGTACAGGCAGGAGTAGACGGTTCAGCCGGACTGTATATACGCGGCGGCAGTCCGGACCAGAATCTTATTCTACTGGATGGAACTCCTGTATACAACGTAGACCACATGTTCGGATTCTTTTCGGTTTTTACTCCGGAGGCCGTCAAAAAGGTAACACTATTCAAAAGCTCCTTTCCGGCACGTTTCGGCGGACGTCTTTCTTCCGTCATTGATGTCCGCACCAATGACGGAGACATGCAGAAATACCACGGTACGCTTAGTATCGGATTACTAACCAGCAAAATCAATCTGGAAGGCCCGATTGTGAAAGGAAAAACCTCTTTCAACATTTCCGCCAGACGTTCGTATGTCGATCTCATCGCCAAGCCATTTATGCCGAATGATGAAGAATATGGTTATTACTTTTATGACATCAATGCCAAAATCAATCATAAATTCTCCGACCGGAGCCGTATCTATCTAAGCGTTTACAATGGAAAAGATCATTTTGCCGCCAATTATGATGGAGATACCGACTCCAAGGATGGAAGCACAATGAATTGGGGAAATACCATTGTTTCCGCCAGATGGAACTATATATTCAACAACCGTCTGTTCAGCAACACAACCGTCTCTTACAACAACTATTTATTCGACGTCAACTCATACAACAACAATAAATATGCTAACAGTATGGGAGCTTCGATAATCAACCGATATTCAGCCGATTATCGTTCTGGGATCAATGACTGGAGCTATCAGATTGATTTCGATTATAACCCGTCTCCCACACACCACATTAAATTTGGTACAGGATATATCTATCATCGGTTTCGTCCGGAGGTCATGACATCCAAAATCTCCGAGAAAACAGGAGACAAAGTAGATCGCGACACCACTTACCACAGCATCGCCAACAGCCGGATTTACGGGCATGAGCTATCGGCTTATCTGGAAGACAACATCAAGGTAAATGACCGTCTGCGTCTGAATCTCGGATTACACTTCTCCTTGTTTCAGGTACAGAAGCAGAGTTATTTTTCTTTGCAGCCACGAGTTTCCGCCCGTTATCAACTAGGGAAAGACGTAACTCTGAAAGCCTCTTATACACAAATGAGCCAATACGTACATCTGTTATCATCCATGCCAATCGCAATGCCTACGGACTTATGGGTTCCCGTGACTAAAAAAATCAAACCGATGCGCTCTCACCAATATTCATTAGGCGGATACTATACGGGAATCGAGGGATGGGAATTCTCGGTAGAAGGCTATTATAAAGATATGTATAATGTATTGGAGTATAAGGAGGGAGTCAGCTTCTTCGGTTCTTCTGCCGGTTGGGAAAATAAAGTGGAAATGGGCAAGGGACGTTCGGCAGGTATTGAGTTTATGGCACAGAAGACACTTGGAAGAACGACGGGATGGCTGTCCTACACTTTGTCCAAAAGTGATCGTCAGTTTGCCAAAGGCGGTATCAACAACGGTGAACGGTTTCCATATAAATATGACCGAAGACACAATATCAACCTGACAATCAACCATAAGTTCAACGAACGTATCGACATCGGTGCTTCCTGGGTGTTTTATACAGGTGGAACAAGTACAATCCCTGAAGAGAAAACCGCTGTCATCCGTCCTAGCGATGGCACAAACAACGGATTTGGAGGAGGATATGGATATGGAGATTATTTTGATTCAGGCATAACTTCACCCACCATCGGAGAAGCTTCGTATGTGGAGCATCGTAATAATTACCGGTTACCAGCCAGTCACCGGTTGAATGTGGGAGTCAATTTCAACAAAAAGACCAAACATGGTATGCGTACCTGGAATATCAGTCTGTATAATGCATATAATGCGATGAATCCTACCTTCGTATATCGCAGCACCAGCAAAAACGATCCCTACAAACCGATTATCAAGAAGTATACTATACTTCCATTAATTCCATCATTCACTTACACTTATAGATTCTAAACCCATTATGAGAACTCGTATATATTATCCATTTATCCTGTTAATAGCATTACTGACAACAGTATCTTGCGAAAACGAACTCCCGTTTAGTGTAAAGGACAATCCCCCCAAACTAGTGATGAACGCACTAATCAATGCAGATAGTCTGACCAATGTTCTTTACCTCAATTTCACGGGAAGAGGATACGCCACTCATGCAGAAAAAGCCACCGTGGAAGTACGTGTTAACGGACAGTTGTCAGAAAGTTTACGTCCGCTCCCACCCCAGGCGGAAGGAGATATGCAATGCCGCTTCAACATTTCCGGCAAGTTCTCTCCCGGAGATGTAGTACGTATCGACGCTCTCACTGACGACGGACAGTATCACGCATGGGCTGAAGTTACCGTTCCACAGCGTCCCCACGAAATAACTGATATCGATACGGTCACTGTTCCACTGACACAGTATTATTATACACAGAATTATCTCCGATATAAAATCAACATCAAAGATCGCCCCAACGAAAATAATTTCTATCGACTTATCATGGATAAGCAAATGACAGTGAAAGACTATAATAATGAAATAGGCGAATATGTCACTCAAACCACACACCGTTATCATTTTATATCTCGCGAAGATGTTGTGTTGACGGACGGACAGCCTACCAACAGCGATGACGAAGATAATGGCATGTTCGACACTGTAAAGAATATATATGGGGTGTTTGACGACTCACGATTCAAAAATACATCTTATACCATGACAGTTTACAACCAGACAAATGTTGAGGGGCTTTCCAAATATGGAACGAATGTAAAGATGGATATTATTGTGCGTCTGTTAAGCATTACAGAAACCGAATATTACTATCTGAAAGCACTCAACCTGGCAGATTCCGACGCTTATGATGAGACAATAAACGAACCAATCAAATATCCCGGCAATGTGCACGGAGGGGTCGGGATTGTCGGGATCAGTACGGAGACAAGCAAAATCATTCATATAGAAAAGCCATGGATATGATTTCTGACGGAGGCACTGCTTACCGAATGTAACAGTAGCACCTGCTGTCATCTGATAGATAATCAGAAAGGAAAAATGATTCCCGATTCCGCCTATCGGCTGGAAGTAAAAATCAGAAAGAATGAGACGTGTGCCAGAATCAAACTCAACCAGTCAAGTATCCCTTGGTTTGAGGGAGAAATGTTGGAGGTTGTCAATAACAAAATTCGCCCGGCAGCTTCCAGTCTTGCCATTTCTATCCGCCTCACTCAAAAGGAAGATTGCCTGCTTGATAAAACTTACTCTACAGAATATCAGCAAACTACCAAAGCGCAAAGATTCGAAGATTCACCGTCCGCCAATGCCGCTTGCCTGGATGATATGACCGAATGTTTGTCAATGGCTACGAAAGAAATCGTGGAGGAGATTAGTCGGGATATACATTTAATACTATCTTTGCAGCCAAAAAGCAGACACTAACTATGTTTATCATTATTGGAATTATGCTGACAGGCATGCTTCTTGGCTACTTGTTGCGCAGTAAAAGACTATCATGGATACACAGGATAATTACTCTTCTTATATGGATTCTCCTCTTTCTTCTCGGAATAGATGTAGGAGGTAACGAATCTATTATCAAAGGTTTGCATACTCTCGGACTGGAAGCTATTATCATCACGGTAGCTGCCGTTGCAGGAAGTACGTTATGCGCCTGGGGATTATGGTACCTATTATATAAATGGAATGGAGGAAAGGAGACAAAAGCATGAAAGGTAGTTTGATTATCGTCTCTTTCTTCATTATCGGTACTCTTTGTGGAGTTTATCATCTTATTCCATACGACTTCACCGACAGCAAGCTCAGTTACTATGCCCTCTGCGGACTCATGTTCTGCGTAGGCATCAGTATCGGCAACGATCCGAATACTTTGAAGAGTTTTCGCTCCCTGAATCCGCGGCTTGTATTCCTTCCCATCATGACGATCATTGGCACATTAGCAGGTTGCGCCGTAGCAGGAGCCTTTATGAGCCAACGAGGTCCTTTAGACTGTATGGCAGTCGGAGCCGGATTTGGCTATTATTCACTTTCCAGCATTTTCATTACCGAATACAAAGGTCCCGAATTGGGAACTATTGCGTTACTTTCCAATATCATGCGTGAAATCATCGCTTTGCTGTGTGCGCCATTATTAGTGAAGTATTTCGGAAAGCTAGCCCCTATTTCTGTTGGTGGAGCCACTACAATGGATACCACTCTTCCTATTATTACCCGATATTCGGGAAAAGAATTTGTAATCATTTCCATTTTCCATGGTTTTGTTGTTGATTTCAGTGTTCCTTTCCTAGTCACGTTCCTTTGCTCAATATCATTTTAATAGGAATAAATCCTAAAAAGCAGATTATTTCCACTATCGTTTTCGCACACGTATTACAAATATGTTTCATAAAGAACCGTTTTTGTATCAAAAAGCATATCATCTCTTGACTTACATCAAGAAATGAGGCTAAATAGAATCTTTTCCTTTTCTTTATTTTTATGCTATAAAACATATTCTTATATTTGCATAGGTAAAAAGAAAAAACTAAGCGCTTAGACTAATTTTCAATAGGTATTAGATTTGTTTTTAGGAATAGTTTTTAGGTATAACAATTAAAAAAGTAGGTATTATGAAACGTTTAGGATTAACATTAGTGGCAGCGCTCTGCCTTGCTGCTACAACATTTGCAGCCGGAAATCAACCTACAACTGCAAAATGGGAAGGTAACATCAATGTTAGTAAATTAGGTAAATATTTGAACTTGAATTCAGTTCAGAGTGAAGAAGTAGCCAATATTTGCGATTATTTCTCCACACAGATGTCAAGAGCCACAACAGCGAAGAAAGATAAAGAAGCAAAATTGCGCAACGCTGTTTATGGTAACTTGAAACTGATGAGAAAGACTCTTAGTGCTGAACAGTACGCCAAGTATGCCGCATTGATGAACATCACTTTACAGAATAAAGGTATTGAACTGAATAAGTAAAATGATTAATATGTAAAAGAGAGAGAGGGTGGAAGCCGGTTGGCTTCCACTTTTTTTATACTGTTATTTAATAGTCACCATCGTAGCCCCAAACCCATATTCTTGGAAAGAAGCATCCTGATAACGGCAATTATTATATTTCCGTTTCAATTCATCAATGACAGCCTTTCGAAGTACCCCATCTCCCTTGCCGTGAATAAAGACAATCTTCTGTTCACGCTTATTCTTATAAGTTTCCATCACTTCGCGAAACTTATCCAATTGATAATTCAGTATTTCAGCATTGCCCATCCCTTGAGTATCATCCAGCAAAGAATCGATATGAAGATCTATTTCAATAATTCCGCTCTTTCCACCATGAGTAGTATGGCTTGGTTTCACAATAGGTTGTGACTTCGGTTTATCTACAGACTTCTTCTGCAACAAAGCCTTTTGAATCTCCTCCGCCGAAACATATACTTGTTTGGCAGGCATATCATCTTTCACAATGTCATAAATCAAAGCCGGTTCTTCAAAGAAATCAGAATCGCTAAAGGTATGAAGTTTATAGAACTTCACGGTATCGATCCGTATCTCCACACTAACAGCAGGTTTGATAGCCGCAGGCTTACCGTCCTTGAAAGCGATCAACTGAACAGCCACCCGCTCCATATCATTCAATACATCTTTGGTGAACTCTTCCAACAGCAATTTTGTATTAGGCTCCACCAAACCATGCGAACGGTTCTTCCATGCTTTTCCTTCTGCACTCAAATAAGTGTAATACAAATAATAATTGCTATCATTTACCAGATAAGTTTCAAAAGGAGTAGTCATCATCGCTTTTGCGTCTTCGGGCACATAAGCCAGAAATACATTCAAAGTATCTCCTCCACGCACCTCCGGCTGACGTTGAATAACAGGCATCTCCGGTTTTACCGGTTTAACAGGTTCTTCCGGTTTCGACGCAGACGAACCGGGTTTACGCCTCATATTATAGTCATCTGTTTCAATCACGACACACTCGCGTATCGGCATTGGAATATCAAACCCATCTGCATCTTCCACCAACACAAAATCCTTTCCCTGGAATCCAGTTACGATTCCACCGCCTACCTCACTAAGAAAGCGTACTTTATCTCCTATTTTCATTATTGTATATCCAATTAAAATTCAAACTCAAAAAAACGAGTAACAAAGATAGAGATTTCTATGAAATTAAATGGAGATTCGGTTCTAAAAACAAACCGTCTGCCTTTATTCCTCTTTTTATTGTAACTTTGCATACGAAATATCAAACAGATGATCTAAAATTTACCATTAACGACGAAACCGATGAAAGAACTTATTAAAGTCATTGCTTTTGATGCAGACGATACCTTGTGGAGCAATGAACCTTTTTTCCAGGAAATAGAGAAACAATATACAGACCTATTAAAGCCTTATGGCACTTCTGAACATATTTCAGCTGCTTTATTTCAAACAGAAATGAATAATCTGAAATATCTCGGATATGGAGCCAAAGCTTTCACCATTTCTATGGTAGAGACAGCTTTGCATGTGAGTGGACAAAAGATTTCAGGAACAGACATCCAACATATTATTGAATTAGGCAAATCATTACTGAAAATGCCAATTGAACTATCGCCGGGAGTAAAAGAAACGCTTAAAGTATTGAAAGAAAAAGGAAAATACAAATTAGTAGTTGCCACTAAAGGAGATTTGCTCGATCAAGAGAATAAGCTGGAACGTTCCGGATTAGCCTCTTATTTCGATCACATTGAAGTGATGTCCGATAAAACAGAGAAAGAATATCAACGAATGTTGAATATCTTACAGATTGCTCCTTCCGAATTTGTCATGATTGGCAATTCTCTGAAATCGGACATTCAACCTGTTCTATCGCTGGGAGGATATGGCATACATATTCCTTTTGAAGTGATGTGGAAACACGAAGTAGTAGACACATTCACACATGACCATCTGAAACAGGTGAAAAGATTTGATGAGTTGCTGCTTTTGTTTTAAATAAGTTCTGTTCTTTCTTCAGATAAGCTTCGAATCTGAAGAAAGAAATCAGTAAACAATACTATCTTATTGGATTACAAATCCAACAGTTTCATCAATTCAGCAGCCCGACACGCTTCTATCGAATTACTGACAGAGAATTTCTCCAAAATATTCTGCCGGTGTCGATTGACTGTATTCACACTAATATAAAGGGCAGCTGCTATTTCTTTACTAGATAGTCCTTTACGTATACAGCGAAGTATTTCCTTTTCGCGTTCGGATAGGATATTGCGATGTTCTTCCGAAAAAAAGAGCGTTTCGACCTCTCCACGTCCCATATGGGTAATAGTGGGACATATCCCCTGCTCCGTTCGTTGATCTGCAGACAAGGTATAAAGACAAAAAATCAACCATACACTTCCGGAAGGAGTATTTTCCATTATCTGCACTAGGTTATCAATATACTGATAGACTCCTTTCTCATTCATCATACGTATTCTGCATCTTCCCCGGTACTTCAACCGTTCTTCGGAAGACATCGAAAAGGTCTTCTGAAAAAACTGATACTCCAATAACCGCTTTTCTACCAAGTCTTCAGGATGAATACGCCGATAAATACAATCTTCATCCATAGAATCAATCACACTCAAAGCAGCTTCTTCGGGAGTTAAGCCTAGAAAATGCGCCCAAGGATGAACGGCAATGTAACTTTTCCTATTCGAAAGATCTGAAATAACAGCACATCCACCATTAATCTCCGTCAATGAATGAATAAAGCGTTGATGTTGCTCTACAACTCCATTGTCCAATATTTCATCGGCTATCAGTTGTGTCGCATAAACTTCATCTATTTCCTTTTGTAATACGTCCATCTTATAAAATGGTTATTATTCAGTATTGTTGCACACGGAGGTATGACCTATCTTTGCACCACAAAGATAAAGATAATCAAATAAGAAATGATCATGAAACATTTAAAAATCAAAATGATGTCAATAGCCTTTATGGCAGTAACAACTTCTTCTATGGCACAAAGTTTGAATAAAATGAATTGGCTGAACGAGCCTCAACAATGGGAAATAAAAGATGGCAAAACCTTAGTGATGGATGTTCCTGCAAAAACAGACTTTTGGAGGATTTCTCATTATGGGTTCACAGTGGACGACGGACCTTTCTATTATGCGACTTATGGTGGAGAATTTGAAGCCAAAGTAAAGATAACCGGCAACTATGTCACCACCTTTGACCAAATGGGATTAATGCTGCGCATCGACCATGAAAACTGGATAAAAGCAGGTGTGGAATACGTTGATGGCAAACAGAATGTAAGTGCCGTAGTTACGCATCGGACTAGCGACTGGAGTGTAGTACAATTGCCGGATGCTCCCCGTTCGATATGGATAAAAGCAGTCCGTCGCCTGGATGCAGTAGAAATATTTTTCTCACGTGATGATAAAGAATATATTATGATGCGCACGTGTTGGTTGCAAGATAATTGTCCTGTCATGGTAGGATTAATGGGAGCTTGTCCGGACGGCAAAGGTTTCACCGCTACATTCGAAGAATTTAAAGTGACTCCATTAGCCGATCAACGAAGACTGGAATGGGCAAAAAGGCAAATGAACAAATAAAAATCAGTCCTGATGCTATTTATTTAAATAGAGAGAAAGCTCTATTATAATATAAATGCGGTAGTATATCTTACTTTAAATGTTCTATTTTTAATATGATGAGTATAAATAGCATCACACGGATTTCCTCTTCCAGCAGTTCTGTTGTATAAAATAATGCAAGAATATACAGTTCCCGAGGAGTTTTTTACATAAAAACAGTCAAAAGATACACTATAATAAACTTATTGACAATCGTTTCTTTAAAAGGAGTAACCAGTTCCTTTTAAAGGAACGATTCATTGATCGGTGAGAAACACTTTATTCCTTTAAAAGGAGCATATAAAACTTTATTTTAAGTGCTATCCCAGAGCTAACCTACACCTGAAACAGCCAACACTCCACATATCAATTTGAGACAAAACAAAGGCAAGTTCTATACATCTATTCTATAAAAGACGCAGACTAAAACAAATTATTCCAAAACACAATCGATTTATTTCTTTTCTAAATTCGAAAACAGCAAATCCGTCTCATTTTCAACTCATGCCTAAATATATCCTGCATATATAGAATTATACAACGATAAAATATACGTTTTTTCATATATTATCGCCAAAACCGTATATACTTATCTTTCTCACGATCCAACGCACCTTCATCGACACAATCACCCAACCGGAACCATGAATGTTCTATCAATGAGCCTCTCTTTTTAACAGACTTATCCCAGTTTCCTATCACTTGTCCTTCATGAAGAACAATCGGATAAAACAGACCATTATTGGTAAATGCTTTCGAGTAATGCTCTTTAGGCAAAACGTCTGTCCGGTCTTTATAACCAAGCAAATATTCATCATAAGAAGGAAGAAGATGCAAACTGCCGGTAACTTTTCCACGAGTCCGGCAATCTTCATGAATATACCATGTCTGTCCATTCCATTCTTCTGCCGTTAATTCCGAATCAATCAAATAAATAGCTTGACGTGCATCTGTAATAGGCAGCCCCGACCACCAGACAAAATCTTGCAAAACAGCAGGAGCATGACTACGAAAATAGCTTCTAGCCAAACGAGCCAAAGATTCATCTTTGGTCAATTCCGGCATCGGCGGAACACGCTCTTCCAAAAGCGCATACGTACATTTACTTCCTTTATCTTCCCCACTACATACAATCCCCACCTGCTCCGCACGAGCCATAAAGCGGGTCATACGATGATTATCCGCTACAATCCCCGAACGGTTAAAATGCTCGGCAATCTCCTGCCTCGTCAGGCTTTTCTTCCCACAAAGAATTTTCTCCAACAGATTATGACTTTTCGTATAGAGCTCTTCAGAAATTTCCAAGTCATGCCCCTTCGCATAAGACTCATTAGCAGATATAATACGCCCGGCGGAAAGTTTCAACATCCACCGGATATCTTCTGCTGCTACGAGATGCCATGTCGGACGCATTACATGAGTCCGCAGGATTTCACCATCACGGAGCGCTTTTTCCACAGTTTGAATCGTTGCTGACTTCAAACGCATTCCTACTGCCCATTTCACCATGGAATAATTCTGTGCCTGCATAGCTCCCATCCAGGACACAAGTTCCTTGGGTTGAAAGAAAAGAGGACTTAATAACTGTTGGTTGAGTAAACGTATATTCGGTATTTTCATCATACTTATTTATAAAAGAAAAAACAGTTGTTCTTTGATTAAATGACACGAGTAATGGAATGTAACAAAACAGAAGACAAGAAGTCTCTAATATAAATATGTTCTATCCCTTCATAAGTATTTTCAAACATTTTTTCTCCGGACACTACCACTTTCGGATAATTATCTTTAATCTTCAATAAATTCCCGAATTCTCTTTCAATAGTTTCCTGTTTAGAAAGTTCAAGAGAGACTTGCACATAGAGAATCTCTCCATTCCGTTTACAGACAAAATCTATTTCTTCCGTACCCAATGTCCCGATTTTTACATCATATCCACTATATACCAAATGATTATAAACCAAGTTCTCCAAACGCATCGCTCTGTCCTGTGGCTTGTACCCCGTAATCACATTACGAATCCCCATATTCTCAAAATAATACTTCTCCCCTCTTTCGAATAATTTCTTTCCGGCAATATCATACCTTCCTACCCTATGTACAATAAAAGCATCCGATAATGCCATCGCATACTCACTCACAACATAAGGAGAAATATCCACTTTCTGACTTTTCAGAAAATCACTAATACTCTTGCTGGAAAATAAGTTGCCAATGTTACCTGCCAAGAACGAAACTAGTTGTTCCAAAAAGACCGTATTCCTTATATTCTTTCTCTGAATCACATCTTTTAATATAATGGTAGAGTAAATGCTCCTCAAATACTCCATAACAACAGGTTCTTCCATCGGCAAATGTATCAGATAAGGCAATCCTCCATAATGAATATATTTCTCCAATGACGCATCCGTATTCTCCAGTTCATGGAAATCCAGAAATTCAATATACGACAAACTATAAACCACAAATTCAACATACCGACCTCCCAATTCATTCGCTAAATCACTGGAAAATATCTCTGAATTACTGCCTGTCACATATATATCATTATTATCATCCAATGCCAACGAACGGATAGCCAACCTGAAATCTTGTATTTCCTGTATTTCATCGACAAAAATATAGTTCATTCTATCATCTACCGATTTTGAAAGAATATAATCATTCAGTTCTTTATAAGTCTTTATATCTATGAAATTGACATCTTCCTTATTTATATAGATAATATTCGCATCACTCTCTTCTTTCCGTATCAACTCCATGAGTTGATACAAAATAAAGCTTTTACCGACACGACGATGACCGACCATCACTTTTACCAATGTTTTCCTCATGAAAGGTCTTATGCGGTCAACATAAGTGTTTCTTTGTTTAATTATGCGAGGTATTTTCATTCTACTTCTTTTTAAATACGATTGCAATACATCACAAATATAGCATTTATTTTAAATACAATTGTAATTTCTTGAGATTTTATCCTCTACTTCAAATACGATTGTAATTTTCCCATTCTAAATTTTCTATTGTTTTTCTGACTTTATAACTGCATATATACCAATTTATGTCTATTTTTGTCATCTCAAACCAAAGAAAATAGAAATGATGCTCTATAAACTCATCCCTCCTTCAGTAGTAACAGCAACTATCCAGTTGCCGGCTTCTAAAAGTATCAGTAATCGTGCATTAATCATCAATGCGCTGGGCAAAGGTATTTATCCTCCTGAAAACCTGTCCGATTGTGACGATACACAGGTGATGATAAAAGCTCTCACCGAAGAGAAAGAGACGATTGACATCATGGCTGCGGGCACTGCTATGCGTTTCCTTACCGCCTATTTAAGTGTGACCCCGGGGGAACGGACAATCACAGGAACAGCCCGTATGCAGCAACGCCCGATACAGATATTAGTCAATGCGCTTCGTGAGTTAGGAGCTGAAATAGAGTATACCCGCAATGAAGGATATCCTCCCCTCCGCATCAAAGGTGCAGAATTGAAAGGAAACGAAATAACACTGAAAGGAAATGTCAGTTCCCAATATATATCTGCTCTATTGATGATAGGTCCGGCACTCAAAGACGGTTTGACTTTGCATTTAAGCGGTGAGATAATTTCCCGTCCTTATATCAATCTTACATTGCAACTGATGCAGGACTTTGGAGCCAAAGCTGCATGGACTTCTCCCAGTAGCATTTCCGTTGCTCCACAACTCTATCAGAGCATTCCTTTCAAAGTGGAAAATGACTGGAGCGCAGCTTCCTATTGGTATCAGATTGCCGCCTTATCTCCCAAAGCAGAAATTGAATTATTGGGGTTGTTTCATAACAGTTATCAGGGAGATAGCCGGGGAGCAGAAGTTTTCTCACGCTTAGGTATAACTACCGAATTTACATCGCAAGGTGTGAAACTGAAAAAAACAGGCAAAGCGCCGGAAAGACTGGAAGAAGACTTTATCGACATTCCGGATTTGGCACAGACATTCGTTGTTACCTGTGCCTTGCTGAATATCCCTTTCCGTTTCACCGGATTACAAAGCCTGAAAATAAAAGAGACTGACCGTATTGCCGCCCTGCGAGCCGAGCTTAAAAAGCTGGGATATATGATCAAGGAAGAAAATGACAGTATATTAATGTGGAATGGCGAACGATGTGAACCGGAAGAAACTCCGGTGATTGAAACCTACGAAGACCATCGGATGGCAATGGCATTTGCACCGGCAATTATCCGCCATCCCAATTTACTTATTGCCAATCCGCAAGTCGTTACCAAATCATATCCCGGATATTGGGAAGATTTGAAACAGGCCGGATTTCAGGTTATAAACGAAGGCTAATTTTCATACGCTGTGGAAGATTTCAACAAATATACTTCCCACATCAACTACTCCCCTATTGTAGATTTTGTATTACGACAGGGGAAGCAGACCTATTATAAGAAAGGAGACTACTTTTCCCGCCAAGGAGAAGTATGCAAAACAATGGGGTTCGTCAGTTCCGGTTCTTTCCGGTACTGTTGCACCAACAGTGTAGGCGAAAACAGCATTGTAGGCTATACTTTCGATCATTCTTTTGTTGGCAACTATCCGGCTTTTCAGTTACAGGACAAATCAAATGTAGATATACAAGCCTTGTGTGACTGCTCGGTATACGTAATCAATTATCAGCAAATGGCAGACTTCTACGATACCAACGACGCTCACCAAAAGTTAGGACGCCGCATCGCAGAAACGTTATTGTGGGAAGTCTACGACCGGATGATTTCAATGTACAGCCTGACACCGGAAGAACGCTATCTTGAAATTATCAACCGTTGTCCCGACTTACTGAAACTGATAACTTTAAAAGAACTGGCTTCCTATCTTCTGATTCGTCCCGAAACATTAAGTCGTATCCGAAGAAAAGTCGTACAAAAATAAATTCTTGATTTCAATCAAGAGTTTATTTATTCCCTACCCTTACTTTTGCGGGCAAACAAAGTATATTGTATTTCATGAAAAAAATTATAATTATAGGTGCAACTTCCGGCATCGGTCGCGGATTGGCAGAAGTCTATTCTCAAGAAGATTATCTTATCGGCATTACCGGTCGCAGAGAAAATCTATTAGAAGAGGTATGCGCCCGGGACAAAGACAAACTATTCTATCAAGTGTGCGACATCACCGATACACAAGCTACCATTTCATCCCTCGAAACTCTCACTCGAAAAATGGGTGGAATGGATATATTGATTATCTGTGCCGGGACCGGAGAACTAAACCCCGAACTCTCCTACCAATTGGAAGAACCTACCTTACTAACGAACGTGATAGGATTCACCAACATCGCAGACTGGGGTTTCCGATATTTCGAACAGCAAAAAAGCGGGCATCTGGTTACTATTTCCTCTGTTGGAGGTACGCGCGGCAGTGGCATCGCTCCCGCCTACAATGCGTCGAAAGCCTATCAAATCAACTATATGGAAGGATTACGACAAAAAGCAACTAAATCTCCTTATTCTATTTACACTACCGATATTCGTCCCGGATTTGTAGACACCGCTATGGCAAAAGGAGAAGGATTGTTTTGGGTTACTCCCGTTGATAAAGCTGTGAAACAAATTAAAAAGGCTATTTCTAAAAAGAAAAAAGTAGCTTTCATTTCCCAAAGATGGAGATATGTAACTATCCTGTTTCGTCTGTTGCCATCTGCTATTTATTGCCGGATGTAATGATAGATACTCCATAGCCAACACATATTTGTCTAAGTAAATCTAATAAAAAACACCTGCCCCAACTGTTTATACAGATATTGGTATCTACCAAATTCTAGTTATGTATATAAGTCTGTACGGGAATCATATTAATGATAATAGCTAACTCACAAATAAACAGCTCTCTTACAATTGGAGGACACTTTTAGGGTTCAGTAATCAATGATGAAAAAATAAGTTCTTTCAGAACTAGGATGGTTTATAAAATTAGAATTAACGGCACAAATATATAATATATTTTAATACATAGCATGTATTTTCAAAAATAATATCAAATTCTCATTCATTTTTTCTTTTTAAGAATACCCAAAGCCGTATTTTATCTTCATATTGAAATGAAACTACTTGTTTATTTCATCATCCTTGTTATTTCATCTAACACAAACAGGTACGAAATAGATATAAAATGGGTATAAAACAAGTAGAAAAGATCGCTTAAAAGAAGACTCTTTTTTTGAATTTAAGGCTTTGAATCCAACGTTTTACGCACGGAATAAGTTCTGAAAGAACTTATTAAAAGTAATTCCGGATTCTAGGAAAAACTCTAAATTCAATGCTATGTTAAAACAACTAAAGTCAGTTAGTATGTTGTTGTTCCTACTGACAATGTCAGTAGAAGCAGCTTATCCGGAAACTGGTGAAAGCACTCTAAAAGTTTCCGTTGTACAACAGGGTACTACTTGTAAGGGTGTAGTAAAAGATGCAGCAGGTGAAACCATCATCGGTGCATCCGTCGTAGCCAAAGGTACGACGAACGGTACAATCACCGGAATCAACGGTGACTTCTCTTTAAACAATGTAAAAACCGGAGATATTATTGTAGTCTCTTTTGTTGGTTATCAGACTCAAGAAATCAAATTCACAGGACAATCATTGAATATCATCCTTAAAGACAATACACAAACATTGGATGAAGTTGTTGTGGTTGCTTTTGGTACACAAAAGAAAGTGAATGTAACAGGATCTGTATCTACGGTAGGAGCAAAAGAAATTTCGGCACGTCCCGTTAACTCTACCATAGAAGCTTTGCAAGGTATGGTTCCGGGGATGAATATCTCTACTGGTGATGGTGGTGGCTCCTTAGGTTCAGACAAAAAATTCAATATTCGTGGTGTTGGAACAATTGGAGCTGGTTCAAAGGTAGAACCATTGGTGCTCATTGACGGTATGGAGGGAGACATGAACGCTATCAATCCACAGGACATTGAGAATATTTCTGTACTGAAAGATGCAGCCGCTTCCTCCATTTATGGCTCGCGGGCACCAGGTGGAGTCATCCTGATTACAACAAAGAAAGGTAAGTCGGGAAAAACGGTAGTTAACTATAATAACAACTTCCGTTTTGTATCTCCCTTGAATATGCCTGAAATGGCAGATTCATACAATTTTGCTCTGGCAGTCAATGACCAGTTAACTAATGGTGGACAGACTCCCATGTATAGCGCCACCAAACTTCAACAAATTCTGGATTTTCAAGCAGGAAAAAGCACACAATATATGTGGCCGACCGATGCGGGAAGATGGAATTCATTCGATGATCCCCAACGGCAAGACGTGATGCCTACCGGCAATACCGACTGGTTAAAAACGTTATTTGGTAATAGCTTTACCCACGAGCATTCATTGAGCGTAAATGGTGGAACGGATAAAATACAATATTATCTTTCTGCGAATTATCTGGACCAAGGAGGTCTCTTGAAGTTTGGAGATGATAACAAACAACGCTACTCCTTTACTGCAAAAATCAATGCGGACTTAACCAAATGGTTGAAAATAAGTTATAGTATGCGTTTTAACCGGACGGATTATGAAGCTCCTTCATTTGCCGGAGGCGATATCAAAAGTAATGTATTCTATTTCGATGTATGTCGCTACTGGCCTGTCATTCCGGTAGTAGACCCAAACGGATTCTATACTGTCGAATCCAAGATTTACCAATTAACAGAAGGAGGCCGATATAAATCACAAAAAGACGTGGTGGCACACCAGCTTGCTTTCATCGTGGAACCCATCAAAGACTGGAAAATTAACGTAGAATTGAACTACCGTTCCAACTATAATTTCAACCATACCGATTATCAAACCGTTTATGGTTATGATGTGAGTAAAAATCCCTACATTATTGCCAATCAAACTTCCAGCGTTACAGAATATGCTTATAAGAGTAATTTCTTCAATCCGAACATCTTTACCGAATACGGCAAATCATTAGAAAGCGGGCACAACTTTAAAGTGATGCTGGGTTTTCAGAGCGAACTATTCAAACAACGTGATATTACCGCTTCCCAAGACGGTATCATGTCGGAAGTGGCTACCTTGAACACCACGCAGACAAATGCACAAAACAGAGGAGGGTACTCCGAATGGGCTACAGCCGGCTTCTTCGGACGTGTTAATTACGACTACAAAGGACGTTATCTGGCTGAAGTAAATATGAGATATGACGGCACTTCACGTTTCCTTCGAGATAACCGCTGGAATCTATTCCCATCATTCTCCTTAGGATGGAACATGGTCCGTGAAGCATTTTTTGAAGATCTGACCGATTTAATCAGCACATTCAAGATACGTGGTTCATGGGGTGAATTGGGCAACCAAAACACAGATAACTGGTATCCATTCTATCGAACTATTGATATTAACAAAGACCAATGGGGCAATTACGCACTAGGCAGTTGGCTGGTAAATGGCGTAAAACCAAATATTTCCAAAGAATCTGCGCTGGTATCTTCCTTACTGACATGGGAAAAGACGCAAACACTGGATTTAGGTTTCGACTTATCTATGCTCAACAATCGTTTGAATGTAACATTCGACTATTTCCAGCGTAAATCTAAAAACATGGTAGGCCCCGCCCCCGAACTACCCAACCTCTTAGGCATTGCCGTTCCCAAAGTAAACAACCTCGATATGACTTCCAAAGGTTGGGAAATACAGGTGAACTGGCGCGACCAGATACGCGACTTTAAGTATGGAGTTACCTTATCTTTGTCAGACAATCAAGTGGTTATTGATAAATACCCCAATCCGTCAAACACAATTTTAGATAAAGACAATAATAATACGTATTATGCAGGCGCTCACGTAGGTGATATATGGGGATTCCAAACAATCGGCATCGCAAAGACCGATCAAGAGATGAAAGATCATTTGGCCGGTATGCCCAATGGCGCACAGGATGTACTCGGTTCCGGCTGGGGAGCAGGTGACATCATGTATGCGGATTTGAACGGTGACGGCCAGATCAGCAGAGGTAACAAAACACTGGCTGATCATGGTGATTTGAAGAAAATAGGCAACAGTACACCACGCTACAACTTTGGTTTGAATCTGGATGCCACCTGGAAAGGGTTCGACCTTAAATTATTTTTCCAAGGAACGATGAAACGTGATTATATGCCGGGGAGTGGTTCTACAATGTTCTGGGGAGCAGTAGGCTACTGGCAAACCAACTTTTTCAAACCTCATCTGGACTATTTCCGCGGAGAAGATACGACTAATCCGCTAGGAGCTAACCTGAGTGGTTATTATCCGCGTCCTCTCGAGAATGATAGAAACCGTAATCCACAGACCCGATATTTACAAAATGCGGCTTACTGCCGTCTGAAAAATGTTACTTTAGGTTATACATTACCTAAATCTTTGACAGAAAAATTCTGCGTCAACAATCTGCGATTCTTTGTTTCAGCAGAGAATTTATTTACTATTACCAGTCTGACCGATACGTTTGACCCCGAAACTGTTGGCATCGGCAACTGGGACGGATGTACCTATCCGCTATCCAAGACTGTATCATTCGGTTTAAGTGCAACATTTTAAATGATAAACGATTATGAAAAAACATATTAAACTTTTGACAATAGGAACATTGCTATTGGGCGGACTGACCGGTTGCAATGATTTTCTCGACAGGGAACCACTGGATAAAGTAATTCCCGAAAAATATTTTGCATCCGAAAGTGATCTGGCTGCATACACAATCAATGCTTACCCATTTGAAACAGTGACCGATGCGTATGGCATCAATTTCTTCGGCAAAGATAATGATACTGATAACCAAGCCAGTGGTGACTCACCGGCCTTCTGGATACCCGGGCAAAAGAAGGTGCCGTCTGGTGAAGGCGAATGGGACTGGAGCAAAATACGAACCTGCAACTATTTCTTTGATAATACTTTACCGAAATTCGAAGCAGGCACTATTACCGGCAATCAGGATAATGTGAAGCATTATATCGGAGAAATGTACGTGATCCGGGCATACAATTATTATAAATTATTGGTTTCTTTAGGAGATCTACCTATTATCACTACTGCATTGCCCGACATAGAAGAGACTTTGGTGGAATCCAGCAAGCGCCAGCCGCGTAATAAGGTGGCACGCTTCATTCTGGACGATTTGCAAAAAGCAACAGAATTGTTGCTTGATAAAAGTCCCGGTGGCAAGAATCGCATCAGCAAAAACGTAGCTCACTTGCTACGTGCACGCGTTGCCCTCTTCGAAGCAACTTGGGAAAAGTATCACAAAGGAACAGCTTTTGTACCCGGTGGAAAAGGATGGCCGGGTAATCCCGCAGATGTAAGCGGTTTTAATAGTGATACAGAAGTGGCTTATTTTCTTGATGAAGCAATGAAGTCATCAAAAGTGGTAGGCGACTATATCGTCGGAAAACTGGCAGACAATACCGATACCCCCGAAGGTATGAACGCCAGTCTGGTTTCCATCAATCCTTACTACACCATGTTCTGCGATGAAAACATGGAAGGATATGATGAAATACTGATGTGGAAACAGTTCAAGGAAGGATTGGTAACCAACAACTTGCAAATGGAGTTGGCACGCAATGGCGGTGGTTCCGGATGGACTCGTGGCATGGTCAATTCGTTCCTGATGCGCAATGGGCTTCCCATCTATG
Source organism: Bacteroides sp. MSK.18.37 (assembly GCF_019129155.2). Taxonomy (NCBI): domain Bacteria; kingdom Pseudomonadati; phylum Bacteroidota; class Bacteroidia; order Bacteroidales; family Bacteroidaceae; genus Bacteroides; species Bacteroides sp. MSK.18.37. The sequence goes on from NZ_JAHOIB020000001.1 coordinate 1,649,191, forward strand.
CAGCCGGTTCCGGTTATAATCCCGATTGGGAGAGAGAAGGAGTAAATTCCACTTTACAGAATCGTGATTCACGCATTGTTATCTTTACCAAAAAGCCGGGTGATGCCAACACTGAAAATAAAGGTGATGTGAATTATTACGGTGATGACGGAACTCCCAGTTATTGCTCAATCCGTTTCATTTATGGCGATAAAGGAAGTTTGGCAACAACCGGATTCATCATCAAAAAAGGCAAACACTACTCCAGTCACATGGCAAATGACCATAGTGCGGGAACATCAGGTGGTATTGTTTTCCGTGCGGCAGAAGCCATGTTGATTTACATGGAAGCTTCGTATGAAAAAAATGGTAGAATCGACGGAACAGCCGACGGATATTGGAAAGCTTTACGCCGACGCGCCAAAGTGGACGAAGACTATAATAAGACAATCGCTGCAACACAGATGAGCGAAGAGGCTAAAGGCGATTTCGGTGCTTATTCTCATGGCCAATTGATAGACGCGACGTTATATAATATCCGCCGTGAACGCCGTAACGAACTTTGTGCAGAAGCTTTGCGCTGGGAAGACTTGAAACGCTGGCGTGCATGCGACCAGTTGATATCCAAACCTTACCGTGTAGAAGGTATGCTATACTGGGGAAGCAACTATGAAACGCAACTGGCAGATTTATGTAAAGTAGATCCGGCAGAAGGTAATATGTCCTCACCTGATTTAAGTAAATATATTCTTCCATACGAAAAAATCACGAAGAATAATCTGATTGCCGGGCAGAAGGGATTCCTCTTTACACCTGCTCATTATCTGAATCCGATAGGTATGGCTGTATTTCGTCAGACAGCCTCGGATAAGAATGATTTTACAAGTTCAGTCGTTTATCAGAACCCGGGATGGAAGATTGAAGGCGACACTGGCGCACAACCTGTAGAATAATAAAAAGATAAAAGAACAACTCTTTGAGTTTACAAATATATCGACCTTAATATTATATATCTGTTATCTTTTTATTTTTATAAACTTCATTGTCTCGCTCCAGATTAGGTAGAACTGCGGTCAATCTAATCCTAAGTTAGGCAATGAAGTTTTACATTCGCATGAGTTCTCGTTCAACATCCTCTGCAGATGTATAAAAAGTCTTTGTGATTTCCATAGTCACCCAACAGAGATTATCCGCAAAATTCACTACATTTGTATTTGCTTATCTGTCAACCGGGCTAATCAAGTATTACAATTACTACACTATCCGATTGATAATATCTAACTTGAAACAAAGGTGTATATGAATACTGACTTTACAAACTTAACAACAGAAAATCTTTCTAATGAGCATTTATGCTGCATCATCCGCAGCAAAAAGTCTCATCCTGGTATTGAAGCAAAACGGCAATGGCTTTCCGACCGGCTGAATGAAGGCCATGTCTTTAGAAAGTTAAACGCCAAAGCTACGGTTTTTATTGAATATGCCCCTCTTGAAACAGCTTGGGTTCCCATCATCGGCGACAACTATTATTATCTGTATTGTTTATGGGTGTTAGGTAGTCCCCGAGGAAACGGATATGGGAAAGCATTAATAGAGTACTGTATAACTGATGCCAAAGAAAAAGGTAGATCCGGCATTTGTATGCTCGGGGCAAAAAAACAGAAGAGCTGGCTTTCCGACCAATCATTTGCAAAGAAATTTGGTTTTGAAGTGGTTGACACTACCGATAACGGATATGAATTGCTTGCTCTTTCTTTTGACGGAACAGTACCGAAGTTCGCGCCAAATGCCAAGAATCTGAAAATAGAAAGTGAGGAACTGACGATTTATTATGATATGCAATGCCCCTATATCTATAAATACATTGAAATGATCAAACAATATTGTGAAACAAATGATGTCCCTGTTTCTTTTATTCAAGTAGATACGCTACAGAAAGCAAAAGAGTTACCGTGTGTTTTTAATAATTTTGCTGTATTTTATAAAGGAAGTTTTGAGACTGTGAATTTGCCACCTATCGACTATTTAAAAAGAATACTCAAAAAATAAGAAATACAATCCTGACTTTTCCCGCTAATTATCAGGATTGTATTTTATCTGCTTCATTAAAAAGACTTCTCATTTGCCATCTTCCACATATTGAGAAAAGAGGCTTTGGTGATTTCTACGACCTTATCCCAATTCAATCGGTCGGCATGATCGGAAGGCTGGTGATAATCAGGATGCCCGTCCGTATGATACCAGATGATCGGAATACCTACTTTGGCAAACGAACCGTTATCACTTCCTCCTATCGGATTTTCCCAGGCGCGGTAATCCGGTTCCAATTGCAAACCGTATTTTCTGATATCCTCTTTCAACCAATCCCCAAAGACCGGATGGGCGGCTGTGTAGAAATAAACGACTTGTTCGGGTTGTTGAGGTTTGTTGTTACGACCAATCATGTCAAAGTTCAGATAGCCTTTGATTTGAGATAGGAAAGGACAAGTTTGTACAAAATATTTAGAGCCTAGCAGTCCTTTTTCTTCTCCATCCCAAAAAGCAAAGATTACATTTCTTTCGGGTTGCTGTCCACTGGCTAAAAAGGCTCTTGCAATTTGCAGCACTGCCGATACACCGGAAGCATTATCGTCAGCACCATTGTATATTTGGTCGCCATCGAGTGCAGGATCAATACCTAAATGGTCGAAATGCGCCCCCACAATCACATATTCTTTGGTATTTTTACCAGGAATCATTCCCAATACATTCCTCATGGAAAGCTTCTGATGAACTTCCTGTTTCAGTTTAACTATGGAATCAGGATGCACTTCCAGACGTCCTTTTTTCTGACGTTCTTTACGGTAAGCATCAAAAGGCTGGAAATAGCAGTCAGCCAAAGGTGATACTCCCATCCATTGAAGTAAGGAAACAATATACTCCGAGGTCACACGTGAACCATGAAAACCTGCCTCACGCCCTTGCAATTCATCACTAGCCAAAAAGTTGATAGTAGCTTCGGCAGAGGAACGGTTGATACTCTGCAACCCTTTTTCTACGTTAGTTTGGGCAGATAACAACAATGAAAAATTACACAAAAAAGAGAGAAGCAGAATGTTTTTCTTCATGATGTATATAAGATTTAAGAAACAATCGTCCATACTTTACTTATTTTCAACTATCCAGTTTTTATCATTCAAGATATTTCTATTACAATCATCTGCTCCCGGATTATCATTAAAAGAAATCCGATATTGCCGGGGAGGAGTCGGATAATAAATAGCAGGTTCCAGCACTTGCCCCAAGGAATCAAACAGTGTATTCAAGGCATCCTCATCCAATTGATTCGAGTGACAATAAAGATGTTCTAACAGACTTCCTTGCGGTACCATTAAACGAGTTAGCTGATTATGTTCACAACGCAATTCACTAATATTAGAGTTATCGGACAGATCAAGTTCGGTCAATTTGTTGTATGAGCAACTTAATTCCCTTAAAGAAGGGCAACATTTCAATATATCAGTAATTGATTGGAAAGCACATCCTTGTATCAATATCGCAGAAATTGAAGTCTTCTCGTTCAATTCCAGATGTGACAATACTTCATTAGAACTCAAATCAATATCGCGCAATGCCGGCAAGCTTTTAAGGGAAAGGGAAGAAAAACCATTATAAGAACAATATAAACTTTCCGCTTCCGGATGACTACCAAACTCTATTGAAGTCAATTTGGGATTAGAATAAACTTGTATAGATCGCAATCGGAAACAATCCTCAATCTCCAAATGCTCCAAATCAGCGAAACTACCGATATTAATACTTTCCACATTAGGACAGAAGGTATTCAAGTCCAATTCGCGAGTATCAGAAATGCTATTCAAAGCCAGTGATTTCATTCGCGGCATATTTCCCAAATAAAGATGACTCAAAGGAAGAAGCAAACCACTTATATCGATAAGCTGCAGCTCTTCAGCCCAAATCCTCACTTCATATAATCCTTTATTTCCATATCTATATACCACTCCGCCACTCATTGAAGAAGGATCTTCTATTTTCTGTATACGACCGTTTCCCCAATCTATCACCATTCGTCCCCCACTTGCTACAATGTCCAACTGCCGCCAGTCTCCTACAACATTCACTGTAAAGCGAATCGTGTTTTCATCTGTCAATGCCGGAAATTCAAAATCATCTCCAAACACTCTGTTATCCGTATCTTTACAGGCAGCAAGGGTAGTGAATAAGATAACCACCCACATACTCCGAACGAATAATATACTCTGTCTTTTCATCTTATATTTGAGTTAGTAACATACAAAAGTACGAAAGAAATAGATAGCATACACGATAGAATACAAATTTATAAGTAACTTTGCACAAATTTGATTCGTAACTGTTATATTGTCATGTGGATACTTATTATAAGTCTGGTGTTGCTGGGTGTCATTGCGCTGATAGCCGGAATTATCCGCAACAAAAGACTGCAAAAGAAAATAGAAAAGGGCGAACTGGACCGTATGCCGGAAGTGAAGGAAGTAGATGTGGAATGCTGCGGACAACACGAAGTATGCGAACGGGATAGCCTGCTGGCAGCTGTCAGCAAAAAGATAGAATATTACGATGACGAAGAACTGGACCAGTTCATTGGCAAGGCAGGAGATGCGTATACAGAAGAAGAAACAGAAATGTTTCGGGATGTATTGTATACGACACTGGATGTAGAAGTGGCCGGATGGGTACGTAGCCTTCAGCTCCGTGGCATTGAACTACCGGATGATCTCAAAGACGAAGTTTTTCTGATTATCGGAGAAAGAAGAAACATAGAAGTAAAAAAGGCAGATGACAGGTGATGTGATGGATTTACTACAATATACATTCTTTCAACACGCCCTATTGGGAAGTCTGCTGGCAAGCATTGCCTGTGGGATTATCGGTACATATATTGTAACCCGCCGCCTGGTATTTATCAGCGGAGGAATCACTCATGCTTCTTTCGGAGGGATCGGGTTAGGATTGTTTGCCGGAATTTCTCCGATACTCTCGGCAGCCGTATTCTCGGTATTATCTGCTTTTGGCGTCGAATGGCTTAGCAGACGGAAAGATATGCGCGAAGATTCTGCCATTGCAGTATTCTGGACGTTAGGGATGGCACTCGGAATTATGTTCAGCTTCCTGTCGCCGGGATTTGCGCCTGACTTATCAGCTTACCTCTTCGGCAATATCCTGACTATCAACCAAATTGACTTATGGATGCTCGGCATATTGGCACTGATACTGACCGGATTCTTTTATCTGTTTATCCGCCCTATCGTATATATTGCTTTTGACCGTGAGTTTGCACGTTCGCAAAAGATTCCGGTAGAGATATTCGAATATGTGTTGATGATGTTCATTGCGCTGACAATTGTAGCCTGCCTGCGTATGGTAGGCATCGTACTGGCCATTTCTCTTCTCACCATTCCACAGATGACAGCCAACTTGTTCACTTATAGTTTCAAGAAGATTATCTGGTTATCAATTGGCATCGGTTTCTTGGGCTGCCTGGGTGGATTATTTATTTCTTATCACTGGAAAGTCCCTTCGGGAGCTTCCATCATATTCTTCTCTATCCTGATTTACGCTGTTTGTAAAATCGGAAAGAGTTGTTGCAGGAAAAAGTCATAATAATAGATAGTATATGGAAATCAAAATTCAATCACTGGAAAGTATCCATGAAGCAGCCCGTGAATTTATCGCTGCTATGGGCGACAACACTGTATTTGCTTTATACGGAAAGATGGGTGCCGGCAAAACGACATTTGTCAAAGCACTCTGCGAAGAATTGGGCGTAACGGATGTTATCACTTCTCCTACTTTTGCTATTGTCAACGAATACCGTTCGGACGAAACCGGAGAGTTAATCTATCACTTCGATTTTTACCGCATCAAGAAACTAAGCGAAGTGTATGACATGGGCTACGAAGACTATTTCTACAGTGGCGCTCTCTGCTTTATCGAATGGCCGGAACTGGTAGAAGAATTACTTCCGGGAAATGCCGTAAAAGTAACGATTGAAGAACTGGAAGACGGAAATAGAGTAATCAAACTATGACCGGACAATATATCGTACAAGGAATCTTTGCGCTAGCAGGAATCGTCTCCCTGTTGGCGTCATTGCTGAACTGGGACTGGTTCTTTACAACGCGCAACGCACAAACCATTGTCCGGAATGTAGGACGCAACCGGGCAAGGCTCTTCTATGGAATACTGGGAATTATCATCATTGGAATGGCTGTATTCTTCTTTGTGGAAACACGGAAAGCCATAGGAGGATAATATGTTTTTAAGAGAATCCTTTTGTTTTCTTCCCATTTTTTACTATTTTTGTATGAAAGGAGGATAGAAAAGTGAAAACAACCAATGAATATCTTACAAAAATTCGCCAATTCAAACAACAGTTTGCCGAGAAATATGGAATTATTTCTATTGGTATTTTTGGTTCTGTTGCCCGTGGAGAGCAACATGAAGAGAGTGATTTGGATGTTTTTGTTGAACTAAAGGATCCGGACCCTTTTATTATGTTTGATATTAAAGAAGAACTGGAACGTATATGTAACTGCAAAATAGACCTCCTTCGTTTGCGTAAAAACCTCCGTTCACTTATTTCCCAAAGAATAGCAAGAGATGGAATATACGCTTAAAGAAGAAATCCAAGACAAGTTTCTCCAAATATCAGAATCAATATCTATCATTGAAGAAAGGTGTAAGAACATTCAGAACGTAGATGATTTTTTGTTATCACCTTGGGGAATGACCATCTTAGACGCATGCATCATGCGAATCCAAGTAATAGGAGAAACGATTAAGGCTGTTGACGACAAAACACAAAAGAACTTTCTTAAAGATTATCCCCAAATTCCATGGGCAAAGGTTATTGGATTAAGAAGGGATATTCAGTAAATGTTCCTCTTTCTAAAAAATCAAGAGAAAAGCTTTGCTTTACGTGAGCTTTTCTCTTGATTTTTTCGTTCAACTCTCCCAGTCTTCTATCTTTTTTGTACAATATTGTTTACATATTCTTGTTTTTTCCTTCCCACCCTTGCATTATGTACATGTCTTTTTTAGGGGAAGTTAAAACCTCTCCTGTTTTTCCTGTTATTTTAGTCAGATTATGCTGCCTTTCTTTTTTTCTTTTCGACCTTTTCTATCATACATACCGCATTGGCTGTATGTATCCCAAAGAAAATCCAAAGTACTTCCGTTTTCCTGTTTCTAGCTTTTATCCTGGCCAGTGAGTAATGTTGTTTCTGCGTTCCAAAACTTCCTTCCAGGCGGGTAGCTCTTTCACGGCTGAGTTCCGACCGTAAGATTTTCCGAAGCGGCTCATCTTTGGCAGCTCTGCCCTTACGCTTAAAGGAAGTACTTATATGATATTTTGTACAAAATTTCCGGTTGGCATTATTGGCATAGATTGAATCCGCCGCAAGCGCCTTAACCCTGACCCCGGTCAGTTGTTGTTGCAGATGAATACAGTCTTTCAAACGTACTCCTTCGTTAAAAGCCTTAAAGGAGATATGTTCTATAAAGGAGATTCCGTCTATCTGTATATTGTTGACTTTGGCTCCGAATTCAACGGATTTGGTTTCCTTGCCTCTGATAATGGGACGAAGGTAATGCCGGTCGATACTCACGATACGGTTGGACACTTTTTTGCCTGCAAATAAATTTTTCCCTTGCTCAAGGACTGTCTGTATGACCGAGAAACGTCTTTGGTAATCAGAGGATAGTGTAAGCCTGTTCCTGTAGGATGAATGAAGCTGCTCCAGCTGGTCAAGTAACTTTTCCAATAACTGAAGTAACCTTCGTGTAATCATACGAGTCTGTGATTTCTTGCGTTTACGCAGTTTGCTATAAGCAAGATAGGCACGGCGTACATCAAGATACTTGTTACGGGGACGTTGTATGTGCAAGGTCTGGCAATGTTTGCACAGATGACGATGAAGCCATACAATACCTTCCCATAAGAGTTTGGTATCAGTAGGAAAGCGCAGATGACTTTCATAACAGGTGGCATCGGTCATACAGACATGAAGGTTCTCAAGATAAGGTTTCCAATGCTCGGCAAGAATGAGCTGGAGGGACTCAATATCAAGGCGATCCGCTAGTTCCTGACGAATTGCACTGACGATTTTAGGATTGGTCAGTGGATGAAGCGGATCAATCTGAATACCACAAAATAACTGGTAATGAATATTACCGTTTAAATGCTCAATCAGTTGTGCATCGGAAAAGTTGGTATAGGACTTCAAGACCATCAAGGCTATTTTACCTTCGGGAGAAAAATAACTTTTACGCCCCAAAGGAGAGGACTTCAAATGCATTTGTCGGGCCAGTTCCGAGAAAGGGAACAGAGAATGGAGTCGACCTAATTCACTCGTTGCAAAACTTTGACGATATTTTTTAAGCATATCGAACTCGGTAAAACCTAAACAAGGTTCGATTTCTGAGATTTTTTGTATCTTTACCATGTGTTTTTATTTTTAATTCCCCCCGTTTTGGCCGTCAAACCGTTTTTGGGGGGGAATGCTTAAAGATACAAAAAAGGCAACTAACTCGCAATGAATTAGTTGCCTTAAATTTTATTATTTTAGGAATATCCCTAAGAAATATCATTTCTCATGAATATGCTAACATTGACTACGAGATTATCTGGGTAGTCATACAAAAACATCTTCCTCCTTTAAAAGAGACAGTTGAACAAATTATAAAAGACTTATCATAGTAGTTGTCGTGACTTCATCTCCAGATACTTATTAATCACATCAATCGAAAGATTCTCCGGTGTAGTTAATAAAGAATAGATTCCATGTTGTTTCAAAGTAGATACAATCAGCCGCTTCTCGTAAGCGAACTTTTCTGCAATCACGTGACGATAGTAGCTTTCCGTATCTTTTGCCGGTTGGGCGATATATTCCTTCAAATCGACATCTTCAAAAAAGACTACGAGCAAACGGTGTTGGCGGTTTAGTTGTTTCAGGTAAGATAATTGACGGTTCATTCCTCCTATGCTCGAGAAGTTAGTATATAGTACCAGCAGGCTACGCTTACTGACATGTTTGTTCAAATGAACGCAAAGAGCCGAGAAGTCCGTCTCCCCGAAAGTGGTCTGCTGGCTATAAAGACTTTCCAGCAATGTCTGCATATATCCCGGTTGCTTGGAAGCAGGCACGAAAGTATCGAAGTGTTCATCGAAAGTCACTAATCCGGCTTTATCTTCTTTCCGCATGGCAACATACGAAAGCACCAGCGAAGCATTAATTGCATAATCCAGCAAGGTCATTCCACGGAAAGCTTGCTGCATCACTCTACCTTTATCGATCACATTATAAATCTGCTGTGAACGTTCGTCTTGGTACACATTCACCATAAGTTCATGCCGGCGGGCACTTGCTTTCCAGTTAATCGTACGGTAATCATCCCCCTTTACATACTCTTTAATCTGCTCAAACTCCGTATGATGCCCAACCCGGCGAATACGTTTTATTCCCAATTCTGTCAGATTATCACTTATTGCCAGCAATTCATATTGATGGAGCATCAGATATGACGGGTACACTTTGATATCCAAAGGTTCTGCACAAGTATAGCGCCGGGATATAAAGCCGATTTTTCCGGTCACAAAAACTCTGATATGACCGAAAGAGTAAACGCCACGATGAGTAGGTCGAAGACGATAGGTAACTGTTTTTCCCTCGTTTGCTCCAAGCTTCACCTGAAAGTCGACATCACGTTTCTGAAAGATAAAAGGGATCTCATCTATGATTTCTAAAGATACAGGATGCGGATAACTACTTTCTACTCGAATACTTACTTCATTTTCGTCGCCATTAGAGAAACGGTCGGCACACTGACGGAAAGCACGGATTCCACGAATACGATAAAGAGAATATACGTCTGCCAGTACCACCAAAAGCAAGACAAAGAGTGCCCACTGCCCGATAACAAAGAACGGAGCAAAAACATATCCGCTACCCAACAACAGGATAACCAGGACAAGGGCAATATAGAAACGACGAGTTAGAAACAAATGATTTATGAATTATAATTTATGATTTATAATTTCTTCAACTTACAATTTACAATTTACGTACAGTTTATAATTTACGATTTATGATTTCTTCGATTTATGTTATGAATAGGGTCAGACATCCAACGCGCAGCCCAAATCATAAATCAGAATTCATAAATCATAAATCTTTTCATTTCGGGACTTCCACTTTATCAATTAAGCGTTGTGTCACTTTCACCGGTGAATAGCCTTCCATTTCAGCTTCCGCAGTCAGGATCAGACGGTGCTGAAGTACATAAGGAGCTACAAACTTGATATCTTCCGGTGTCACAAAATCACGTCCCTGCAAAAGAGCATACGCTTTCGACGATTGCAGCATGGCTACAGATGCACGTGGAGAAGCTCCCAAATATACAGCTTTACTGGTACGGGTCTGCTGCACAATCAATGCGATATATTGGAGCAACGTGCGGTCTACAAATACCTGATTCATAAAAGCACGGAGCGACAACAGTTCTTCTTTGGTAATAGCGGGAGTAATGTCGTCCAACTTCACCAATGCGGCATTGGTATGATGACGTTCCAAGATATTCACTTCCTCTTCCAATGAAGGATAATCCATCGTTATCTTCATCAGAAAACGGTCGAGTTGTGCTTCGGGAAGTTTGTATGTTCCCTCCTGCTCTACCGGATTCTGGGTAGCCAAAATCGTATAAAGATCTCCCATCCGGTGAGTCGTTCCATCAATACTGATCTGGCGCTCTCCCATTACCTCAAACAAGGCAGCCTGTGTCTTGGCAGGAGCACGGTTGATTTCATCGACCAATACAATATCCGCAAAAATCGGTCCCTGATGAAAATCAAAACCATTCGTTTTCATATTAAACACAGTCGTACCTAATACGTCACTCGGCATTAAATCCGGAGTGAACTGAACACGACTGAAGTCTGCATCAATCAGACGAGCTGTCAGACGGGCCAACAGTGTCTTCGCAACTCCCGGAACACCTTCTATCAATACGTGTCCATTCGCCAAAATTGCCGTCAGTACCAAATCCACTGTCTGCTCCTGCCCTACTATGACGGAAGCAATCCGGTCTTTCAACTCTTGTATCTTCTCGGAAAAGAGAGTTAAATCTACTCGCTGTTCTGTATTCTCTTCCATAAATTTCTTCTTTAGATATGATTGATTATTTCATTCATTTTATCGATATATACCTTCATCTGCTCCGCATCAATAACACGTCCTCCGTAAATCACGGGTCTGACTTCGCGGATAAATTTAGCAATCTCTCCGGCATCCATTCCGGTTTTTCGGGCAATCCGGTGGAAAGAGCGTTCATCGTCGGCCACTTCTTCAATATCCACTTGAATCTCTCTCCGCAGTTCTTCGGCTAAATAGGAAAACTTCTTGCGAACTAAATCCGCATGGTCTTTCTTCTGAAAGTAAAGCGTACCTATCAGTTCGGTAAATTCAAGAGATTTATTGGCCGGCTCGTGAATAACAGGGATCACCCGTTGCCGCCTCTTCGCTGTGAATATCATAAAGAGCAGGATGGTAATCATCGTCAGATACAAAGCCGAACGAAGCGGTTCATGTGCAAGAAAATAACGGAAAGGTGATTGCTGCACCTGTGCAGTTTCTTTCATGTACCCCTCCATGCGAACGATAGGAAGCTTCCCCATCTGCGACAACAAACGGAAGATATAGGTTGCATTTTTGCCGTCCAACATTCCGTAATTGGTAAAAATCAAAGGAGTGGAAACTAAAATAACTTCTCCTTTCCCCCACCGACGGGACATCGCTACAGGCATATAAACAAGACTATCCGTTGTCAACGAGTCCACCTCTGTTTCATACCGGAACTCATTCGACTCAAAAACTCTTTGCGCCAACACCCTTTCCGGAAGTGAATCTCCCCAAAAATAAGAGGAGCACAACTGGGGATAAAAATAGAAAGTCTGACGGGGATAAACCGTCGAATCTCCTATCCAATGCAAGCTATCTTTTTTCAAAAATGAAGTTGCATATTTCTTCAAAGCCATCGGACTGAAGTAAGAATAGTAAGACCTGAACTGCAAGGTATCTTCCAAATATCTGCCGAACAAGGTACTCACCAACATGATCTTATCTCCGCGTTCCGCCATTTTCAACAGAGCGTTTACATCGACGTCCGACAATCGCAAATTATCAGAGATAACCAATATACCTTTGCGTTGCGTCGTATCTTCCTGCTCCAATTGATAGAGACTCTTCCTCGAAAAAGTGTACCCCTGTGGCAAAGAAGAAGACAACACACTATCGAACACTGCACATCCGAAAGGTTGCTCGTCATGATGTCCGAAAGTGGGCTTCCACACAAAATTCTTCGGCAAATGATATTCTATTGCAAACATGATGAATAGAAAAGCGACAATAAAGACAATGAACCAGCGACTTCCTTTCATGAAACGCCTCCTTTCCCTATTTCTTCCTGCAAGGCCTGCATTACCCGGAAGAGTTCTTCCGTTGCCTCAAAGTTGCCATAACGTACCCGCAGGAAATGATTGGTCAGTTGCCTGAAAGCCGGTAGCCGGACTTCATTGATATACTGGGTAGGCGTTTTATAAAGTTGCCAGTCAATACGTTCAGCGTCACTAAGTTGTTTCAAAGTTTGCAGATAGAGCAAACGTACTGCTTCCCGGTAATTCTGACGGGAAAGCGCTTCCGCAATCCCTCCCGGAAAATCTACTCCGTAAATGGTGTCTTCTTCAACTGTATAAGGCAACGCATTTTTATGCGAGACCATAAACAATTCCGGACGTTTCCGATAGACGAACCAAACAATCAGCAACAAAAGAAGGATGGCAATACATACCAGGATAAGCCCTGAATACTCTTCAGCAAAACGACTGCCGAATATCTTACGCATCAATTCCCCAAACTGTCTGCTGATCCACTCAAAGATATTCATCTCCGGAGTAATCAGTTCACGGTTATAGTTGTATGCCGGATCAGACTGCCAGAGGGCAATCTGCGCCGTATCACAGACTAATGTATCAGCCGGGGAAGTGAGATTCATTTAGTTGAGGTCTGTTTTAGAGTTTGTCAAAATTATCAATATCACTTTCTACCGTTATGCTGTCTACCACTTCCGATGCATGACCGTACTGATAAACCAGACCGACAATACTAAATATAGCCGACAAGTAAGAACCATACAACATTAGGATAGAGAACAAATATTGTGCGAAGTTCAGTCCGACCGATGAAGAGGTTGCACCTCCGTCACTCATAGTAAAGATCATTTTCACAATATAGATTACATACCATGGTATAGAAACAATTGTCTGCAATACGCTGGCAATGAGTCCCATTACAATTAATATCAGAAAAATTCCACCCCAGGTTGCGAATCCCAACCGGAATGTCTTTGCAAATGCCTCGCTCAACGAAATGTCTTCAAATAAGTAGATGGGAGACATTAATACCAAAGGTATCATAAATGCGAATAAAAGCGGAATGGTCAGAATGAGTGTGAAAGGTGTTAACACAGCCAATAGAACAACAAGGATCACCGCAAAGAGGAACAAGAAGCCACAAGCAATCCCCATCAGAAACAGCCTCTTGACATTACGGAGCAGCAACGGTTTTATATCGCCAAATACAATTCCGTTCAGGCGTTCTTCCCGTTCATTGTACAATCGCACCATCGCATAAATCAGGGAAGTCAACAGCAAACCTCCCAAGCATAAGAAGAAGATTACTCCCGCATAATTCAATGCAAATGAGGGTCCCAGGGCAGCTAACGGATTCTCACCTATTCCTCCTGAAGTCTGCATGGCACTAAGATCTGTCATACTTCCCATTAAACCACTAAAGTTAGCAGCCTGAATTAAGCATATAGGGAGTATCAGATAAGTTGAATACTTAAACAATTGTTTCCAATTCTCTTTTATAAAATCAAAAGAAGCGTTCAACTTCTCACCGAAAGGACGTTTCACATACATCGCAATCTTAGGTTTCTGTGATTCCATGTTTTTTTCTATTTGGTAAATAAATATAGTAGAATATAATAAATGCCAGAGAAGTGAGTATCACACCGAGCCTCAACATATCGGGAAGTTCTGTGTGACGGGTAATAAAACCTTCTATAAAGCCTGCCATAATAAATACCGGAACAGTGCCGATCACTATTTTCAAGCCTCGCTTCGCTCCTCTTCTGAAAGATTCCAATCGTGAATACGTGCCGGGAAACAACCAACCGTTGCCTAAAGCTAATCCGGCGGCGCCGGCCACGATGATCGCCCAAATCTCAAGCGTCCCGTGTAGCCAGATAGCAAGACTGGACTCCCATAACAAATCGTGCTGATAAAAGAATGTTTGAAAAGCTCCCACCATGATGCCATTGGAAAGAAGCATATATCCTGTACCGAAACTGGTCAGCAATCCCATGGCAAAACAGTTGAAAGATACCATCACGTTATTAAGCGTAATGCCTAGAAACATCGGTACTTCAGAAGAGCCGTTATACACGGCCATCGGCTCACCATTGGCTATATTGTCGAGTGTCATATCTACATAACCGTTTCCTAATATCAGCCGGACAAAATCCGGATCATTCGCTGCTGATAATACACCGATTAATGCACTGGCTACAAAAATCAGAAAGGAAGTCAGTAATTCGCGGCGTGCATCGTGCATGGTTCGTGCCACTTCCTGTGTCCAAAAGGTTATAATGCGTGTCCACTTCTCTCGTTTATTCCGATAAATCTCGTTATGTAACGCTGAAACCAGATTATTCAAATAAATAGTAATACGGGAAGTCGGGAAATGTGTTTGAGCAAATGCCAGGTCAGCTGTCAAGTCCGTATATGCATCGGCCAGTTGATCGGGAGACAGACTTGCCGCCTGCTCCACAACCTTCTCTGTCTCCTTCCATTTTTCAATGTTCCGACGAATAAACGTTACTTCTTTCATGCTTTTCAATAGATTTCGGATAAGTTTTGTCCGAAACCGGAAGCAAAAATAAGAGAATTATGATATATTTGCAACGGAATCCTAAAAATGTTTAACCTGAAATGGCAGAATCTACGATAATAACCGGACAATTCGTTCGTATCAGCCAAACGCCCGCCAGTATCGGCGAACGACTGATGGCTTTAATCATCGATTATTTTCTGATCGGGCTTTACATCTTGTCTACTATTACACTCTTGTCTAAATTAAGTATACCGTCAGGATTCAGTTTATTCTTTTTTCTGTGCATCGTTTATTTGCCTATTCTCGGTTATTCTTTTCTTTGCGAGATGTTCAATCACGGACAGAGTTTTGGAAAGAAACTCATCAATATCCGTGTTGTAAAAGTGGACGGTTCCACTCCCAGCATAGGATCTTATCTGTTACGATGGATTCTTTTCCCAATTGATGGTCCTATCACAAGCGGTCTGGGACTTCTGGTCATTTTATTGAATAAAAATAATCAACGGCTAGGAGATCTTGCTGCCGGTACGATGGTGATTAAAGAGAAAAACTACCGTAAGATTCATGTTAGCTTGGATGAATTCGATTATCTTACCCAGAATTATCATCCGGTATATCCACAATCGGCTGATTTATCACTCGAACAAGTGAATGTAATTACCCGAACACTGGAATCCAGCGAGAAAGACCGGGCAAGACGTGTCACGGCACTTGCTAAGAAAGTACAGGAATTGCTTTCCGTTACTCCTCGTGACGGTAATCAGGAAAAATTTCTTCAGACTGTACTTCGCGATTATCAGTATTATGCATTGGAGGAAATATAACCAGAATACGCTGTTTCAGGCTATTCAGGCAAGGGATTATTCTCACCATAGTGAGAATTAATTCTCATTGCAATGAGTATTTTTTCTCATCGCAGTGAGAACTTTTTCTCATAGGCATAAGAATGTTTGAGAAAAAACACCGCACAAAAAAGGGGTATACTCACAGAGCACACCCCTTATCTTA
This sequence comes from Bacteroides sp. MSK.18.37, assembly GCF_019129155.2. NCBI lineage: Bacteria > Pseudomonadati > Bacteroidota > Bacteroidia > Bacteroidales > Bacteroidaceae > Bacteroides > Bacteroides sp. MSK.18.37. The sequence goes on from NZ_JAHOIB020000001.1 coordinate 1,665,168, forward strand.
ATTTTATCTGCAATGAGACCGGACGTCGTTTAGTCCACTTGTCCCAGAGAGTTTCCGTATTCCATCTCTCCCTGAACCACAAAGAGGACTTCTTCAGGATCATATTCTCCTACTTCATCCTTTTTGGCTTCTTTTACAATGTAAGCCACAACCTCTTCCAAATCGATGTTGACATAACCATCTTCATCGGGTTGAGCGTCGAGAATGCCACTTTCAGAGTAGTACTCGTCGATTAAATCGAGAAAATAATACAATTCGTCGTCCGAGAACTTTTCCTTCAGTTCTTGAGGCAGATAGTTTTTGATAAACTCGATGGTCTTTTCATCATCGGCATCTGCTAATAAAAAATCTTCTTCCAGTCCCATGATAATTTAAGTATTAAGTGATAGATATTAAGTAGGCTGCTTATAACAGTTTCTTTACTTTCTCTACAAATACAGGTTTGCCGACAGCGCCTACTTGCTTGTCTACAATCTCACCATTCTTGAAAAACAATACGGTAGGGATATTACGGATACCATATTCAGCAGGCAAATCGCTATTTTCATCCACATCACACTTGCCGATGATTACCTGTCCTTCAAACTCTGCCGCCAATTCTTCAATAATAGGAGCTACCATTTTGCAAGGGCCACACCAAGGAGCCCAAAAATCTACCACAACCGGTTTTCCTTCTGCAAGGATCTCCTTATAGTTGCTGTCTGTAATTTCTAAAGCCATTTTCTTTAAGTATTAATGATTAAATATTATCTCGTTAGCTTATTCTCGCTACAAATATAGAAAATTAAATCCAATTGATTATACCTATTTATTGTTTTATAGTATTATCAAATCACTTTATACAAAAGCTACTCGTCGGTTACTCTCCTTTTTATTTTTTTTCCTTTTTAGAAGAAGCACGCAACTTAATCTCAGCATCCAACACTATCGAACGATTTGGAGACAACGGCTCCTTAATCTTCTCAATAATCAATTCAGCCACCACCTTACCCATTTGTTGTAAAGGAGGCTCAACCGTAGTTAATTGTGGATAAACAATTGTAGATAACACCGTACCAGAAAAACTAGCAATAGCAATCTCCTCCGGAATCTTCTTACCTAAATCCCGCAGTCTATTCATTGCACCAATAGCCAATGTGTCTGTGAAAGCAAAAATTGCATCAAAGGAAATTCCCTTTTCTATTAACATATCTGCCGCATTTGCTCCATCCTTGAAAGTCAACCCCGCCTTTAACATCCTATCTTTATTAAACGGAATGTTAAATTTAGCCAATGCGTCTTTATATCCTCTCGCCCTCTCTACTGAATTATACACATCATCAGGTCCCTGTAAATGAACAATATGCCTATAACCTTCCCGGATCAAATGCTCAACCAAAAAAAAAGCCTTTATATAATCGTCTACAATAACCTGGGAAACATTCATTCCATACGGTATACGATCATAAAAAACCATGGGCATTTCCGCCTGCTGCAGACGTATATACTGATCCAAATTCTCCTTATAACTACAAAGACAGATAATAATTCCATCTACCATAAACCTTTCCATTGTTTGCAGATTCTCTCTTTCCTTATTTGGATCTTCATCTGATTCTGCAATAATAACCTTTATCCCATTAGCATAAAGTACACTTTGTATACCGCTTATCACTTGTGAAGCAAACGGAGTGAGCATTTCCGGAACGATAACCCCAACAGTATTCGTATGTCCATATTTCAAATTGGTAGCTACCGGATTAGGCTTATACCCTAACATTTTTGCTGTTTCCAGCACCCTTTCCTTAGTCTCTTGACGGATGTTCTTATCATTTATCAACGCACGAGATACTGTTGAAACAGACAAAGACAAATGTCGGGCTATATCTTTAATGGTAATGTGCTTCATAGCTACTTTTGTATTTTAACTTAGGGCAAAAATATGCATTTACAATGACAAATCCTAATCATTGGGAACGTTTGCAGATTTTGGGAACGTTCCCGCAATCGTTTGCAGGTAAAACGTCCTCAAAAAACAGCTTTTTATTATTCACCAAACTTATCTTTGCTTCATTAACAATAATATAGAATTAAAAAATAAAGAAAACATGAAAACACAAGTACTTTCTTACAATTACAACCGCGAACATATCAAACCAGGTATCTTACATATTGGTGTCGGTAACTTCCATCGTGCACATGAAGAATTTTATACTAATTTATTATTAGAAGATCCTACCCAACAGGATTGGGGTATTTGCGGTGCTATGCTATTGCCTGGAGATGAGCGCTTGTACAGAATACTAGAAAAGCAAAAAAAGGAATATACACTAACTATTTGCGGACGAGATGGTAAAGACCAAACTTATCAGATAGGCTCATTAATCGAGTTGATTTGGGGAATCGAGAATCCAGCAGCCATTATTAATAAAATTGCCGATAAAAATATCCATATCATTACACTAACTATCACCGAAGGCGGATATAATATAGCGAAAGCTACCAATGAATTTATGCTGGATAATGAAAATATCAAATATGACTTAGCACACCCACAAAGCCCGAAAACGACCTTTGGCTTTGTAGCCGAAGGATTACGGAAAAGAAAAGCTGTCGGGAATGGACCTATCACAATTTTATCTTGTGACAACTTACAACATAATGGTAACACCGCACGCAAAGCATTTCTCTCCTTTTTCCAAGCCCAAGATCCAGAACTAGCAGAATGGGCAACAGTAAATATCACTTTCCCTAACAGTATGGTAGACCGTATAACCCCCTCGACCCAACCTGAAGACATTATCCGGCTGAACACCCAAAATGGAACTCAAGACGGAGCACCTGTATATTGCGAAGACTTCATCCAATGGGTAGTGGAGGATAAATTTATCGCCGGTCGTCCTGCATGGGAAAAGGTCGGCGTAGAATTTACGCAGGATGTGACTACCTATGAAAATATGAAACTCAGCCTACTGAATGCCTCTCATACCTTACTTTCATATCCTGCTTTCCTGAGCGGATATCGTAAAGTAGACGTCGCCATATCCGATGAACGAATTAAAAAGTTCGTACGTGGCTTCATGGATATTGATATTACTCCGTATGTTCCTGCACCGGGAAACATGGATCTGGATTTGTACAAACAAACTTTAATAGAACGTTTCGGTAATCATACCGTTAGCGACCAAGTAGCGCGTTTATGTTTTGACGGTGCATCCAAATTTCCCGTATATATCATGCCAAATCTGATCCAGATGATCCGTGACCGTGCAAATCTTACTCGCCAAGCGTATCTTTTTGCTGCTTATCGTCATTACTTGAAATATAAGACTGATGATAACGGAACTAAATTTGAGATTGCAGAGCCATGGCTGACAGCAACAGATGACATCCTTATAGCCAGTAATTCCCCAATAGATTTCCTCTCACTATCACCTTTCCAAAGTACAGAACTGAAAGCTGCCGACGAATTTGTTGAATTATATCTGCAAATGGTGAATGCAATCAAAGAAAAAGGAACAATGTCAACACTGGAAAGTATATTATAACAAAACTCTTTTTTGCACCCTAATATTATGAATACACAAAAAAATAACAGTCTCGGTCCATTCATTGTCCTGACTTTCATATATTTCATAGTAGGTTTCCTAACAACTGTGAACGGGCAGTTTCAAGGTCCTTTAAAAATTGCGTTTCTTTCGCATACAGATGAATTGAGAAATACATTAACGACTTTTATATCTTTCTTTTTCTTCCTCGGATATTTACTGAATAGTTCATTAGGAGGAAAATGGATAAACGTGCACGGTTACAAGAAAACATTACTACGCGCACTGTCAATCATGGTTATCGGTCTATTAATGTATTCTCTCTCGTCCTGGCTTGTAGTACATTACGGAGATGCTCGCATCCTAATTTTTAAAGACCAAGTTCCTTATGGCTACTTTATTTTTCTATTGGGCTCCTATTTAATGGGAACATCAGCAGCCTTACTACAAGTTGTAATCAACCCTTATATTGCCGCCTATGAACTGCCAAATACGCAACCGGTACAGCGTATCAATATCGTATGTGCTATCAATTCGTTTGGTACTACGATCGCTCCTTTCTTTGTTACAGGAATTATCTTTGCCGGTGTTACGCTTGAAAGTGTTACGGCCGACCAATTAATGTTTCCCTTTTTAATGATCACCTTATGTATCATTATCACTACATTAATCACCTCCCGACTAAACCTGCCTGATATTCAAGGAACCAGAGTTGACAATAACAATAAGCCCAAACACAGTATTTGGTCTTATCAACATTTAAGTTTAGGAGTCATCGCCCTATTTTTTTATGTAGGGGCAGAAGTATCAATTGGAGTAAATATCAATTTGCATGCAATGGAACTAATAGAAAATGGGCACAGATTTTTTTGCTTTGGAAAAAGTCATATAGTAGTCTGGGGGTTAGATCTAGGTATCCCCGCATTACTCGCCACTCTCTATTGGGGAGGTTTGATGGTAGGAAGGCTTATATTTAGTTTTTTCAACAATGTTTCTCCACGCATATTACTCACTGTAACCACCATTATTGCTACAATACTTATATTGGTGGCTATTCTTACCAACAATTTATGGATATTGGTATCTGTAGGACTATGCCATTCTGTAATGTGGGGTTGCATATTCACTTTAGCTATTAAAGGATTGCAGCAATACACTTCCAAAGCTTCCGGCATTCTTATGATGGGAGTATTCGGCGGTGCCATATTCCCTGTACTTCAAGGCATCCTTGCCGACACATGGGGAAGCTGGCAATGGACATGGATAATTGCACTTATATGTGAACTAGTTATGCTATATTATGCCATTTCCGGATCACATATTAAAAACTTACCCAAAGTACAACAATCATGATGTTTCCATTAGCTGTCTACATAGAAATAGGACATGCCTAATATATTTTTATGTTTTTATACACGATTCTTAAAAAAAATACATAAATTGCAATATCAATCAATATTTTATACAAATATTCTATCTGTATAAATTAGTTCGATATAAGAGTGCTATCCAAAAACAATAAAGACGTTTTGAGGTTGACAATCAACAGTCCTAATTGTTTATTAAAATATTATCCAAAGTGATGCATTGTGAAACTATAGAAAAACAAAGAAAAATATTATTATCTGTTCGGAATGGCTCCGAGAAAGCCTATCAAGAACTTTATGAGCAATGGGTATCTCGGCTATATGGATTCGTGTTTCAATACCTAAAGTCGAAAGATGCAACCGATGATGTTGTTCAGGAAACTTTTTTACGTATATGGTCTAATCGTGCCAATCTTAATCCAGACGTTTCGTTTAAATCATACTTATTTACGATTGCATATCATTTTCTCCTAAAAGAAATGCGCCGTCAGTTAAATAACCCCTTGATGGAAGATTACGTTGAATATCTTAATCGGTCGTCTACAGAAACAGCTGAAGCTGAATCATTGATGTGCTATGACCAATTTGTAAATGCATTAGAAAAAGGAAAACAACACCTATCTCCTCGTCAACGTATCATATTCGAAATGAATAAAGAATATGGTATGTCAATTTCTGAAATTTCTGAAAAATTGTCGATAACTAACCAAGTCGTGAGAAATCAATTATGTATGGCTCTAAAAATTCTCCGTGTAGAATTGCGTCAATATTATCCTCTTCTTCTTCTCTTCCTGAAAGATATTTGAAAGTTCTCTTGTTTATGTGTTTTATAACATAATACTTTTGATGTTACATTTAGCTTACTTGTGGATATAACATATAAAATGTTATAAATATGCACATAGTAAATAAAGCAAAAGACTTATTAAAGAAGTTTCAGTCCGGTAATCTTTCACTATCGGATTTTAAAGAATTGGTATCAACAGTTAACGACTCGTCTGACCAAGAGTTGGAGGACGTTCTTTTCGAAGAATGGAATAAATTTGATACATATCCTTCTTTATCTCAAGAAAAGATTGACTCCTTGTACTCTCACCTACATAAAAAGATGAAGATCTCACCTTTTTACAAAATAACACGGCACTGGGGACAAATTGCAGCCTCAATTCTTTTCCTTTTTGCAAGTGGATTAACCATACTGTACTACATACAACACCAAGAGTTGCAAACATTGGCTGAACAAGATGTAATAGTACGTTCAGGAGATTCCGGCACTTCTCAAGTGACTCTTCCTGATGGTACATTGGTTCGTCTAAATGCAAACTCATCCCTTACATATCAACAAAATTTCGGACAGGATAATCGCAAGGTGAAATTATCGGGTGAAGGATATTTTGAAGTTAAGAAAAACACAGAGAAAAAGTTTATTGTCAATACCGGATATATAGATGTCACAGTTTTAGGAACAAAGTTCAATCTTTATGCCTATGAGGATAAGGATATTATAGAGATGGCTTTGGTAGAAGGACATGTTAATGTATCTACATCGCAGCCTCCCTATCAGACTATTTGCGTTAAACCCAATGAAAAAGTTACTTATAACAAATATGATAATAAACTTAATATAGAAAAGACCACTACTAAAATAGAAACAGCTTGGTTGAACAAAGAATTAGTATTCCGGGAAGAAAAATTGGAGAATGTATTCCAATGTTTATCAAGGAAATTTCGTGTGAAATTCTCAATAGATAGTTCAATATCCGTAGATGATGTATACACTGGTGCATTCGATGATGAGAAAATCGAAGATATATTGGAAGTATTGAAAATACATTATGGATTCAATTACACAGTTAAGGATGGAAAGATAAATATTCGAATGAACAAATAATTATTAATCTTAAAATGAAATGATATGAAAACATGAATGAAAAACAAAAAAACTTCGGATAATTTGCCCATTATCCGAAGTTAGGAATGAGTCTTGTATGAGTTTCCGCTCATACCAACTCTTAATAAAAAAGAAAATAAACCAAATAGTTGTGTATTTATGAAAAATAAAAAACAATTAATCAGTTTAGTGCAGAAAGATAATAAAAATACAATCAAGTTGTATTCCTTATTGTTATTTTTTTGTTTCTTAACATTCACAAGTGCTAATGCACAGACAGGAAAAGTCAGCATTAATTTAAAAAATGCATCAGTAAAAGAGTTATTTAATGCAATTGAATCCCAAACGCCCTATCGTTTCTCATACCGTAGCGTAGAAGTAGAGAATAAAAAAGGGGTTACCATTTCTGTAAAGAATGCTAAACTTAAGGATCTGCTTATTCAAGAACTACCTAAACATCACCTCTCTCATATAGTACAAGGTAACAAAATAATTGTGACTCCTGCTACAGATAACCAGTCCTCTGACAAGTCTAATAAAGTAACAGGGAAAGTGGTTGACACAAATGGCGAGCCTATAGTTGGCGCTACCATCAAGGAACAGGGAACAACGAACGGTACAATTACGGATATGGATGGTAACTTTAGTTTTATGGTTTCTCCCAACACAATGATTGAAATCTCCTATATAGGATATCAAGAGCAACGGATAAAAACCGTTTTTGGAAAAAGTATGTTCATTACCTTAAAAGAAGATACAGAACTTCTTGATGAAGTGGTTGTAGTTGGCTATGGAATACAAAAAAAGGTAAATCTGACAGGAGCCGTTTCCGTAGTAGATGCCAAAACAATTCAGAATCGTCCGATTACAAATGCAACCCAAGCGTTACAAGGTGCACAAGGAGTCTATGTAAACTCTGCAGCCGGCGCTCAGCCTGGAAACGACGCAGCTACTATTCGTATCCGTGGTATGGGAACATTTTCCAGTGCAGGTAATGACCCATTATTTCTAATTGACGGAGTTCCTGGAACATTGACCGATGTGAATCCAAGCGATATTGCCAGCATTTCCGTATTGAAAGATGCAGCTTCAGCTTCTATCTATGGATCGCGTGCAGCAAATGGAGTGGTATTGGTGACAACAAAAAAAGCGGAAGCCGGAAAATTTTCTGTTTCATATAACAACTCTTTCGGATTACAGCAAATCACTTATCTGCCAGATGCCGTATGGGATCCGATCCTTTATATGAAAGGTTTTGATAAAGCTTACGAGAACGAAGGAAGAGCACCTCTTTATGCAGATATCATAGAAGAATATAAAGAAGGAATGAAAGTAGATCCTTATACCTATCCGGCAACAGATTGGTTCGATCTTTACTTTCGTGATGCTTTTATGCAAGAACATAATATACGTATCTCCGGTGGAAATGACCATATACAAACTGGTTTATCTGTCGGATACTTAGACCAAGAAGGGGTTGTTAATTTTACAGACGCTAAAAAAGTTTCTATTAATTTCAATAGTACTATTAAATACGGTCAATTCAAAGCAGGAATCAATGTGTCGGCTAATTATAGAAATTACAATGAGCCGCATACTGGAATCTCCGATTACATGCAATTGGGAATGCGTGCTCTACCAGTAATGACTCCTTATCTGGCTGATGGCAGTTATGGCCGTAGTTGGGTGGTAACTCCCGGACAGAATACATTCAACAACTTGCTGTCTTGCAAGGATGGAGAGAATAATTACAAACAGACTCGTATTGTCGGCAGTGCATTCGCCGAATATATTTTCCCTTATGATATCAAATACAACATTACATTGGGAGTCAGAAAAGTAGATTTAACTAGAAGATACTTCCAACCAACAACCTACACTTACAATCCAAAGACATTGGAACCGCAAAAAATGATTGCAAATACAACAGCAATGAATGCAGCGAATGACGATATTAATCCATCAATAAGCCAGACCGTCAATTGGAATCGTAGTTTTAACGGTAAACATAACATTGCTGCCTTGTTGGGTATGAACTACGAAGAATTCAATGCGTGGTCATTCAGCGCAAAAGGACAAGACGGATATCTGGATAATGAACTGACAGAAGTAGGACTGGCTACAACATTTCTTAAGCCAAGCAGTTCAAGCAGTAAAGTTCGGTTACTTTCCTATTTCGGCAGAATAAATTATGATTACGCAGATCGCTATCTCTTTGAGGCAAATCTCCGCTACGATGGTTCTTCCCGTTTTGCAAAAGGACATCGTTGGGGACTTTTCCCATCATTCTCTGCCGGATGGCGTATCGATCAAGAAACTTTCATGGAAAATACTCAAAATTGGTTATCAAACTTGAAGTTGAGAGTATCATGGGGGCAATTAGGAAATCAATCTATTGGCTTATTCCAATACACTCCAGTTATGAGTTCTGGTGTAAATTATATATTTGGGAATACACCTGCAACGGGATATGCAATGACCCAAGCTGTCGACCCGGAAATTTCTTGGGAAACAACAACTATTACCAACTTAGCATTGGACTTCGGAATTTTCAATAACTCACTGAGCGGTTCAATTGAATTCTTCAAAAAAAGGACAAAAGACATTCTCCGTTCTGTCAACCAACCATCACAGGTAGGAAATCTAACTGGAGCCATGCGTAATATCGGCACAGTAGATAATACCGGTTTAGAAGCCAATTTAGCTTATCGCAATAATATAGGAGCCTTCAACTATCATGTATTTGGTAACGTGACTTATGTTAAAAACGAAGTAGTACACATTGGTGGTGACGATATGATTAATGGCAAAAGAATTACGAGAGAAGGATATCCAATTGACGCTTATTATCTTTATATCTGTGACGGGATTTTCCAATCAGAAGATGAAGTAAAACACCATGCTTACCAAAGTGCTAACACACATGCCGGTGACTTAATTTTCAGGGATGTATCCGGCCCTGAAGGAGTACCTGACGGACAAATTACAGAAGATGATCGTGTAGTAACAGGCAGTTCTGTACCAGATTTCACCTATTCGTTTGGCTTAAATCTAGATTATAAAGGAATAGGACTGAATGTATTTTTTCAAGGAGTATCAGGAATTAGCACTTACCCTACTCATAATTTGGTGTACCCCTATGCTAATGGAGCAGGTGTTACCTACGAATGGCTGAAAAGAGCATGGACACCAGAAAATACCGGTGGTGGATTCCCCCGTTTACTGACTACTAACAGTCAACATGATAATTATACAAAATCCAGCACATTTTGGTTAAGAGATGCCTCCTATTTACGTTTAAAAAACATTCAACTAAGTTATGATTTTCCCCAAAAATGGATCGCTCCATTAAAAATTGCATCGTTAAAAGTATTTGTGAATGCAGAAAATCTCTTGACATTCTCGGACTTTGACATATTTGATCCGGAAAGATCGTTAACCTCAGACTATATATGGTCATATCCTTCTGTAAAATCATTTACAGGTGGAATCAATGTTACATTCTAAATTATGCCAATTATGAAGAAAATATTAACTGGATTTGTTTTTTGTCTTTCTATAACAAGCTGTTCTCTAGACACGATTCCCACAAGCCAGTATGTAGAAGATAATTTTTGGAAAACCCCTGAACAAATTGAGGCAGGTTTGGTAGCCTGTTATAGTACGATGTATAATGTATATATGTACGGAAGTAATTTAATTTTTAGTGAAACCGGAACCCCTAACGCCTACAATTATAATGGAACTTATGGATGGCGAGTAATTGGCGATGGCTCAGTAAATTCTATAAATTCAGATATTGTCAATGGTAAATGGGGAGCTTGTTACCAAGGTATCGGACGTTGCAATACATTTATAGCCGGTGCTCCTTCTTTTGTTATTTCAGAAGAAGATAAAAAGGAGATGGTAGGAGAAGCAAAATTCCTGCGTGCGTTGTTTTATTTTGATCTTACTAACATGTATGGTGATGCTCCATTAATTTTAGATAAACCGGATGTAAATACACAGTCATTTCTGCCTAGAGATCCGAAAGCTAAAATTATAGCTCAGGTTATTCAAGATCTGAAAGATGCTTTTTCTGCATTGCCAGCAACTTCTTCCCAAACAGGAAGAGCCAATAAATGGGCCGCAAAAGCATTACTAGCACGTGTCTATCTATACAATGAGATGTGGGAAGAGGCAGAAAAAGCAGCTGAAGAAGTGATAAACTCCAAAAAGTATTCCCTCTTTTCAGACTACCGTAATCTCTTTTCAAGAGATCATGAAAACAATCAAGAAGTGATCTTTGATGTACAATACCTGTACCCAACTTTTGTTCATTCGGGTAACGGGTTGGATGTCGTACTTCGCCAATTCAACTCAATTGCTCCAACCTTAGATTTGGTAAAAGCTTACGATATGAAAGATGGTTCATCGTACACCGATGGAAAAGATTTATATATAGATAGAGATCCTCGTTTCTATGCAACTATCGTTCATCCCGGTGCCACTTATATGGGACAGATTGTAACAAACGATAAATTCATAAATACCGGTTATACGTTCAAGAAATATTCACGTTATGACACAGCTGCCGCCACCATAGACGATAAGAATGATATCAATATTATTCTTATGCGCTATGCTGATATACTTATGATATATGCGGAAGCACGAAATGAACGTTTAGATAAACCAGATCAACCTATATACGATGGCATAAACGAGGTACGTAATCGTCCTAGCGTAAAGATGCCTTTATTTGATAAAACAAAAGATAATTTTACAAAAGAGCAGATGCGTGAAAGAATACGTCATGAACGCCGCATCGAATTTGCAGGTGAAGGTTGGTATTACAATGATATACGCCGCTGGAAAATCGCAAAGGAACTAATGAACGGTAGTACCGTACAAAAGTATGATGGTTCCATTATTGAAAGACGTATATTTAACGATAAGAATTATTTATTTCCACTTCCACAGCAAGAAGTGAATGATAATCCGAATCTATTACCCAATAATCCCGGTTGGTAAAAATAAATTTCTTATTAAAATGAACAATAAGTATCCATTATTATATATGTTCTTTTTGCCTGTAATGTGTCCATCAGGAACAAAAGCTCAGAATCCGGATCAACGACCAAACATTATTTATATTTTGGCGGATGATATCGGTTATGGGGATCTAGGGTGCTATGGGCAGCAAAAGATAGAAACGCCGAATCTAGATCAGTTAGCTGCAAAAGGTATGCGGTTTACCCAACATTATTCCGGTTCTGCGGTTTCTTCTCCTTCTCGTTGTTCATTAATGACAGGATTACATACGGGACATGCCTATATCCGTGGAAATGACGAATTACCTGAACGAGGTGATATTGAGAATTATTTGGCTGTATTGGCAGATTCTACTTTAGAGGGGCAACGTCCGATGCCTGAAGGTACGATAACGGTGGCATCCTTATTAAAGCAAGCAGGTTATACAACCGGTTGCGTTGGTACATGGTGTTTAGGCTATCCAGGATCAAGTTCTACTCCCCGCAAAATGGGCTTCGATTTTTTCTATGGGTATCATTGTCAACGACAGGCACATGATTATTATCCACCTTTTCTGTGGCGAAACGAACATCGGGAATATCTGCCTAATCGCCTTCTTTCACCAAATCAGAAATTCGATGCAACAGCCGACCCTAATAAGAAAGAAAGTTATGAATTCCTTGTCTCCAAATCTTACGCACCGGAGTTAATGCTTCATGAGGTCCTTTCATTTGTAAAACGACACAAAGAACGTCCTTTCTTTCTATATTGGCCTACTCCCATTGCACATGTACCATTGCAAGCACCTCAACGCTGGATTGATTATTATGTAAAAAAATTCGGTGACGAGTCCCCTTATTTGGGTGACAAAGGATACTTCCCTTGTCGCTATCCAAAAGCTACATACGCTGCCATGGTTAGTTATATGGATGAGCAAGTCGGCTGTCTGGTTGAATTATTAAAAGAATGCGGGATTTATGAAAACACATTAATCCTATTCAGCAGTGATGACGGACCGACTCACAACGGAGGAGTGAATGCTCCTTGGTTTGATAGTGCAGGACCCTTCAAATCGGAAAAGGGCTGGGGAAAAGGCAGTTTACGTGAAGGTGGTATCCGAGTGCCAATGATTGTTCATTGGCACGATCAGATCACCGCCGGATCTGTCAGCGATCATATTTGCGCCTTTTGGGATGTGTTGCCTACATTAGGCGAAATTAGCGGCTATTCCTACAAAAAAACAGATGGCATCAGTTTTTTTCCTACTTTGAAAGGCAACCGTCAAGGAGTGCATGAATATCTTTATTGGGAGCTTCCGGAAGGGAAAGGTTCGAAAGCTATCCGCATGGGAAAATGGAAAGGATATCTTTCTAATATTAAAAACGGAAACCGTTGTGTAGAGTTGTATGATCTGGAAACAGATCCGCAAGAACAGTACAATCTTTCATCTATTTATCCGAATGTAGTGAAGGAAATAGAGAAAAAGATGAAAAAAGCTCATACGGAATCCCCTGTTACTAATTACAAATTATAAATTATCGAAAATATGAAAAAATGGAATTTATTACTTGTATTGGCTTTACTTTTTGTTGCATGTAAAGATGAATACGATGTCAATTTAGATGAGCTTTATGGCACTACCTCCGGCTCATCTTCTAAAGTAGATAAAGAAATCATTACATGTGGAGACTCAAAAGTCATGATTGTCAATATAGGCAAAGCCTCTATGACCACAGTACCATATGAGTGGGAATGGGATTCGAAAACAGCCGATGACCTTTCTGCAACATTGAAAGGACGTTTATTGGGAATGGATGAATGCAAAGTCGTAAATGAAGGAAACGACCAACTTGTCTTGCTAACATCTTCGGGAGGAGCAGCTCTTATTCTTTCTCGTAAAACCAAAAAATGTTTATTCACTGCTGTGGATGCTCCAGGAGCACACTCTATTGAATTGCTGCCCAACAATCGAGTCGTAGTGGCCCTCTCTGGTGACGCAGGCGGCTTTCAGGTATATGACAGGGACGCTTCTAACAAAGTTATCTTTAAAGAAGATCAAAAAGGCGGACATGGTGTCATTTGGATGGAAAATCAGCAACTTTTATATGCATTAGGATATGATAAATTACTCGCTTATGAACTAAAAGATTGGAATACATCAACGCCCTCATTTGTGAAGAAGCAAGAATGGAATCTACCTTTAGGTGGGACAGAGCAAATACCGGATGGACATGATTTAATTCGCATTTCAGATCATGAATTAGGATTCACAACAGCTTATAACGTATATGTACTCGATACAAATACAGGAACTATCTCTGAATTCGAACCTATGAAAGGTCGCAAATTTATCAAATCCTTCAATTACGATAAAGAAAGCGGATACTTAGTTTATACTTATGCAGATATTGAGTGGTGGACACATAATATTCACATCCAAAATCCCAACAAAACAATCACCATCAGTAATGTAAATCTTTATAAAGTGAGAACAGTACCTGAAAGGGAATAAATAAACAGAAAGAAGCGATTACAAATTTGTAAAAAATAGCTTTCTAAATAGTTCGTAAAATGGATATAAGAAAAAAAATATGAAAAAGATATATGCAATATTTATACTTTTTTTTGTCTTGTGCGCATGTGCTACCGGACAAAAAAAGAACGAAATTGTTGTCTGTGGTGACGACAAAGTATGGATTGTCAATGTAGATAACTCAGAGGGAAAAAATTTAGATATCGTATGGAAATGGAATGCACAAGAGTCTAATATCCCTGACGATTTCAAAAAATACTTTCAAGGAATGGATGAATGCAAAACTGCAAAAAATGGTGACTGGTTACTTACATCTTCTTCGGCTGGAGGAGCAGCAATTATTGAGCGTTCATCTGAAAAATGCTTGTTTTATGCAAGAGTTCCAGCCGCACATTCCATAGAGCTACTTCCTGATAATCGGGTAGTGGTAGCATTATCACATAATGAAGAAGGAGACTGTATACAATTATTTGACATCAACCACCCTAACCAAGTTCTTTTTCAGGATAGTCTTTTTTGGGGGCATGGAGTAATCTGGATGGAAAACCGTCAATTGTTATACGCACTCGGCTTTAATGAATTAAAAGCTTATTCCCTAAAGAATTGGAAAAGTGAACAACCAACATTACAGATGGAAAAAGTATGGAAACTGCCAACAGACGACGGACACGATTTGATTCGCATTTCAGAAAATGAATTGGGATTTACAACATCGTCCGGAACTTATGTAATTGATTTGGACACGGAAAAAATTGTTTCATTTCAACCTTTAGAAGGGAAAAAATTCATCAAGTCATTTAATTATAACAAGGAAAATGGAATTTTGAGTTATACACAAGCCGAAATCGAATGGTGGACTCACAATATTTATCTGGAGAATCCAAAGAAAACGTTAACTATAGACAGCATCAATCTGTATAAGGTTCGTCCAGTTATCTATGAATAATCATAAAATTAAAAAAGTATTTATGCATATTATTAATAAAATATTAATATTGGGGAGTTGGCTGGTTGTTCTATTGTTAGTCCATACTTCATGCACAAACTCTGTTGACCATTCGGAAAGGACATTAAAATTACTTCCTGAACCTGCCCAGTTAACAGTAGGAAAAGAAGCATTCATTCTACAGGACGATATGATTATCAGCATCAATGCCCCCTCTTTAAAATCGGCAGCAGATTATTTAGTTACCATCTTGCAACGTGCCACTGGTTATAAGTTTGTTGTTACAGAAGAGGGAAGAGGGCATATTCAACTATGTATAGATGAAAAATTACCTCACAAAGAAGGCAATTACACATTAAAGGTTACCTCGAACCAAATACACATATCTTCGGCGAATTATGCCGGTGTAATAGCCGCTATATCAACAATCCGTCAAATGTTTCCTGTTGAAATAGAAGCATCAACCGTTGTTTGGGATACAGTTTGGTCAATACCAACTGTTTCTATCATAGATGAACCACGTTTTGCATGGAGAGGCATACTACTTGATGTAGCTCGCCATTTTTTCAGTAAAGAAGAAGTGAAAGAGTTGTTAGATGTTATGGCACTTTATAAGATGAATAAGTTTCATTGGCATCTGACTGATGATCAGGGGTGGCGCATTGAAATCAAGAAATATCCCCTACTGACAGAGAAAGGGGCATGGCGTACATTTAATGACCAAGATCGTATTTGCATGAGTCGTTCAAAAAGAGAACAAAATCCCTCTCTTGCCATTCCTTCTGATAAATTACGAATTATAGAAGGGGATACTCTATATGGGGGGTTCTATACACAGGAAGATATACGTGAAATTATAAGGTATGCAGCAGTACGTGGCATCGACGTAATTCCAGAGATAGACATGCCGGGACATATGCAAACAGCAGTTAGCCTTTATGCGAATGTATCTTGTTTTCCACAAAAAGAAGCACCGATGAATATTTCTTCTCCTGTTTGTCCGGGTAAAGAGAGTGCCTTAGAGTTTTGCAAGAACGTGTATGACGAGATTTTCCGACTATTCCCTTCTGAATATGTACACTTAGGAGCGGATGAAGTTTCAAAAAAGAATTGGGAAAAGTGTTCAGACTGTCAGAAACGTATGAAAGTAAACAACTTAAAGACAGAAGAAGAACTGCAATCATGGTTCATTCATCAAATGGAACAATATTTCAATGAAAATGGAAAACGTTTGATTGGCTGGGATGAAATATTGCAAGGTGGAGTGTCGCCTACGGCTACAGTGATGTGGTGGCAAAGCTATGAAAAAGAGGTTGTAAAAAAATCCATAGCCCAAGGTAATTCGGTCATTCTTTGCCCGAACTACGATTTCTATTTGGATTATTCCGAAATAGGACAGTCCACTCGTCTGATTTGTGAATCAGTATCTTTATTGGACTCATTGAACGAATCTCAATCCAAACAAATATTAGGAGTACAAGGAAACATTTGGGGTGAGTTCATTCCTTCCCGTGAACGAATGCATTATATGGCATTTCCTCGGTTACTCGCCATCGCAGAGACAGGTTGGTCACAAGCTGCAAATTACAATTGGAAAAGCTTCCAGAGACGCATGACCGGACAATTCAATCGTTTAGATGCATTGGGAATAGATTACCGCATGGCTGATTTGGAAGGATTTTGCAACACAAATACTTTTATCGGTGAAACTAAAGTAAATGTCATTTCCCCTGATCCAGACGTTGTTATCCATTATACTGACGATGGCACAGAGCCAACCGAAAAATCGGCAGTATACACCACTCCTATATCCATCCGCGATTCTGCAAGTTTTGCGTTCCGCGCATATCGCCCCAATGGAAAATCAAGTAAAGTTTTCCATGCTTCTTATAAAAAGCAGAATGGATATATTCCAGCGGTAGATATTAAAGCTCCGAAAAAAAAGGGATTAATGCTTACATGGTATGAAGGCGACATTCCTTCTTGCCAAGTAATAGAAAATTACCATTTAAAAGAAAAGAGAACCATCGACGATATATATATTCCTTCAGAAGTAGGCAACAGTAAAGTAGGTTTAATTTTTACCGGTTATTTTTACGTATCGGTTGACGGTATCTATTCATTCAGCCTTTCATCTGATGAAGGAAGTACATTAAAAGTAGATGAAGAAATGATTATAGACAACGGAGGCCGACATTTGAGGAATGAAGTTTCAAGTCAACGTGCATTGGCAAAAGGATGGCATCCGTTAGAAGTTCGTTACTTCGATTTCAATGGTGGATGTTTGTCGTTAAAGATGCATGATGCTTCAGGCAAACAAATAAAACCAATATACAACCATTAATTAACCAATGATAAATAATCATGAGAACACAACTGATAATTATATTGTCGCTGTTGAATGTATGTTTGGTGCCTGCCCAAGAGCGTGATACGCGTGTGCGTACCTACATTACTCCCACCCGGATTGTTTGGCAACAAGACAGTGATCACATCACTAATTGTAATTTTCTGTTAAACCAGGGAGATGGTCAGGCTTATTGGGGAGCGTATTACGATTACGAATCAATAGATACCGGTTTACAAGGCAAGAAAGAGAAAACGGTCAAAGCCGCCACATATTGCCGACTATCTTCTACCGATGGGGCTCGTCCAGCTATTCTGCTTGATTTCGGGAAAGAACTTCATGGCGGAGTACAATTAGTCACTGGTGCCTGGCCAAGCCATAAGCCGGTAAAAATCCGTCTTCGTTATGGCGAATCGGTCAGTGAAGCAATGTCCGACATAGACGGCAAAGGAGGAGCGACAAACGACCATGCTATTAGAGATCAAGAGCTTATCCTTCCATGGCTCGGAGTATATGAAACAGGAAACTCCGGTTTTCGTTTTGTGCGCATTGATCTATTGGATACAGACGCAATACTTGAGCTTAAGGAGGTCCGTGCAATCTCTATCATGCGCGATATTCCGTATCGCGGTTCTTTCCAATGTAATGATGAGAAACTTAACACAATATGGCGGACGGGAGCTTATACCGTTCACCTGAATATGCAGAATCATCTCTGGGATGGAATTAAACGAGACCGTTTGGTCTGGATAGGTGATTCCTATCCAGAGGTGATGACTGTAAACTCCGTGTTCGGTTACAATGAAGTGGTACCTAAAAGTTTGGATTTAATGCGTGATATCACGCCATTGCCACATTGGATGAATGCAGGATTCTCCTCTTATTCTATCTGGTGGCTGTTGTGTCATTATGAATGGTATCGCTATCATGGAAATAAAGCCTATCTGGAACAATCACGTGATTATATTACAGCTTTATTGAGACAATTAATGACTCAAATAGCCCCCGATGGGCAGGAATGTCTGGATGGCACTCGTTTTTTGGATTGGCCATCGAATAGCAACAAAGACGCAATTGCGGCAGGGCTCCAAGCCTTAATGGTTTGGGGAATGCGAGTCGGAGTTGAATTTGCAGAACTATTTGAAGACAGACAATTGTCTAATGACTGTAAAGCTGCCGAGAAGAAGTTGGTAAAAGCTGCATCCAAAGTTTATAAAAAGTTTTTAGCTTCCTGTCCGGCTCCCGATGCGCCCGGCTCCAAGCAAGTGACTGCATTAATGACGATTACAGGATTAATTGATGCCCCAAAAGCTGATAAAGAGTTCCTCTCAATAAATGGTGCACAGGGCTTCTCTACTTTTTATGGCTATTATATGTTGGAAGCAATGGCTATGGCCGGCAATTATCAAGGAGCATTAGACGTGATTCGTGAATATTGGGGAGCAATGATCGACTTGGGAGCCACTAGTTTTTGGGAAGATTTCGATATCAATTGGATTCCGAATGCAGCCCCCATCGACGAACTAGTACCGGAAGGGAAAAAAGATATTCATGGTGACTGTGGCGCTTATTGCTATGTAGGCTTCCGTCATAGTTTGTGTCACGGTTGGGCTTCAGGACCAACTTCTTGGTTGAGCCGTCACATTTTAGGTGTGGAAGTAATAGAACCAGGATGTCGTCAAGTACGTATAACTCCTCATTTAGGCGATTTACAGTGGGTGAAAGGTACATTTCCAACTCCTTATGGCGAACTACAAATTTACCATGAGAAGCAAGCAAATGGCAATGTAATATCAGAGGTGAAAGCCCCTAAGGGAGTATCAGTCATCAAATAGATAATGAGTTTTATAAAACAATTAGAAGGTAGTTTACACTGCCGTAATGTATAAATTAGAAGGAGTAAACAAATGAAAAAGAAATTATTAATGAATGTATGGATAATGCTTGCATTATTCACATGTGTAGGTATTTCTTCTTGTTCAGACAACGACGAAGACGGCACAAAAGGACATCAAGTATTACGTTTAGTTGATAAAAGTGGAAATCCAATTGGCGGTATCAGTGGTGGAGACTGTAATTTGACTGGTAGCGCTGAAAACCTGACGCTGAGAGTGATGTCCGATTTAGACTGGGAAATAACTATTTCCGAAGGCAACGAATGGTTTAAAGCCGACATCACAAAAGGAAGCGGTTCAAAAGAGATTTCATTTACAGTAGCCGAAAATGAAGGATTGGAAGAAAGAAAAGCTACAGTGATATTATCGACCACCCAGAATTCATCTGTTCAAGATTTCGTATTGAATTGTATTCAGCCAGGTGGACCAAGATTAATAGTGACTCCTGAGAATACTTCTGTCGAAAAAGAAGGGAAAGATGTCACCATTGCAATTAACACTAATTTACCTTCATTGAAATGTATCATACCTGAAAATGTTAAATGGATTACTCAAAAATCATTAACAAACAAACAGTTAATTCTTACAGTAGCAGCAAGTGATATCGCAAAAATACGTACTGCAACGGTGGAAATTACTTCTGAGTCGGCCGCTTATCCTACAACAAAAAGCATAGAAATCAGGCAAGCGGGTGCTGTGGATATGGCAGAGTTACTCGATGTTAAGTTCAATGCAGATGGTACTGCAGAAGATCTTTCTGCGATGAAAATGCCTATTAAAGCATTTGCCGGTTCTACTTTGAGCATGATTGAAAATGAAACTTTTGGTTATATTGCAAAATTCGACCCGGTAACAATAAATGCGAATAAAATTACCAGTGGTTTCTATATTGTTGATTTCACCCAAAACTTAATTTTCCAAAATGCAATTGCCGATGGATTCTCAATGGAATTATATGTAACTGCTAAAGATTACGGAGAAAGCGGTCCGATTCCGATGGGGTGTCATGGTGGTGGCGGTGTTGCCATTACTTGGCAAGATAAAGATAACTATTGGACTTTTGAACCCTATATAGGTAATTATTCAGCTTGTAATACGCCTCCACTGGGTGAAGTGCCAGAAGAAACATGGTACCATGTAGTGGGTGTCTGGGATGGTACAGGAAGTGCAGGTGCCATTAAATTGTATCTAGATGGAGAAATCAAGGCAGAAAGAGCCCCTGCTAAGGGTAATTCATTCCAATTTCCAGGAAATAAATGGTTCGTAATTGGTGGAGACGCTGGTGCTGCAAATGAAGCAGACAGAGCCTATAAAGGTCAAATTGCCGTAGCTCGTATATATGACCGTGCTTTGACAGCCGAAGAGGTTAAACTATTATATGATACATTGGAAGAATAAAACACTCCGCAGATGAATCATTTTTCATAGGTAATCAGAATAAACAAGCTACAGAGATTACTTTCCAGCTTTTAATTCTTAAGTTGAAAAGTAATCTCTGTATTTTTTCTTATTGTAAAATAGGTCCAATATAGATTCATATAATTAACTATAAATGAAGAAAATAACCAAACTCATTTCAGTCATAGGTTTCATCCTTTGTCTGTCCGCCTGCCAAGAAATTCGGGAAGTCAGTTATGAGCAACTTCGCGGAGGGTTTACCAACCTCCCGGATTCCATTCAGACAAGTGTCTACTGGCACTGGATTTCTGGAAATATTTCCAAAGAGGGAGTCATCAAAGATCTGGAATCAATGAAACAGGCTGGCATCAACCGTGCATTTATAGCGAATATCGGACTAAGTGCAGCGGAAGCACCCACCGGAGATGTGCAGATTTTCTCCGACGAATGGTGGGAGATACTGCATGCCGCTTTAAAAAAGGCAACCGAGCTGAATATAGAAATCGGTATCTTCAACTCTCCGGGATGGAGTCAGGCAGGAGGTCCGTGGATCAAGCCGGAGCAGTCCATGCGGTATCTGGCATCTGTCGGCACGCAAGTCAAAGGCGGACAGGCAATAGAAGTTATGTTACCCAAAACCAATCCTAATTTTCAAGATGTAAAAGTACTGGCTTATCCGTCTGTGAAAAGCAAAGCTACGATCCTTAATCCGGCCAACTGCACTGTTAGCTCTTCCCCCGCCATCACTGCTATCCATCATCTGATAGATGGAGAAACGGCGACAGAAATACGGTTTGGCAACCAATCCGAAGTCGTAATAGACTTTAAGAGCCACGATACAGTAGCATTGCGAAGCCTCCGCCTGCTTACCTCCGCCGCACCTATACGTTGCCAGGCGGTTCTGCAAATGAATGATAACGGTGAATACAAAGAAATCAAGCAGTTCAGTATAGAAAGATACAACGATAATCTGGCTGTAGGATTCGATCCTTATGCTCCTATTGCCATCTCTTTCCCCACAGCCAGCGGTAAAGACTTCCGGTTGTCACTCTCCGGTCTGAATCCCAATAGTGGCATCCGGGAAATAACATTGTCTTCTGCTCCGGTAGTAGAAAGTTATTCGGAGAAAACATTCGCCAAAATGTATCAGACTCCACTTCCTTACTGGAATGAATATCAATGGCCGGTGCAAGCAGTGGTGGACGACCCTGCATTGATCGTTCAGCCCGAACAAGTGAAAGACATCACCGCCTGTATGAAAGGAAACAAACTTTCCTGGGACGCTCCCGACGGAGAATGGGAAATTGTGCGAATGGGAATGGTACCCACTTATGTAGAAAACGGTCCTGCATTAAAAGACGGGATAGGTCTTGAAGTGGACAAAATGAGTAAGGAGCACCTCCGAAGCCATTTCGACGCCTTTATCGGCGAGATTTACAAGAGAATCCCTGAAGCCGACCGTAAGACTTGGAAAGTAGTTGTAGCGGACAGTTATGAAAAGGGAGGTCAAAACTTCACGGACGATTTCCTTGAATCATTTGAGAAGAAGTACGGTTATAGCGCACTACCTTTTCTCCCTGTCTACAATGGAGTGGTTGTGGAAAGCGAAGATGCCTCCGACCGCTTTTTGTGGGATATGAGAAAGATGGTGGCCGAACGGTTATCATACGATCATATTGGTGAACTAACCCGTCTAAGCCACCAATACGGAATGACTACCTGGTTGGAAAACTACGGTCACTGGGGATTCTCCGGAGAGTTTTTGCAATACGGCGGGCAAGCAGATGAAGTGGCAGGAGAATTCTGGAGCGAGGGAGAACTAGGCAATATAGAAAACAGGGCTGCTTCTTCGTGTGGTCATATCTACGGTAAACAAAAAATCTCTTCCGAGTCTTTCACCTGTGGCGGTATGGCTTACAGCCGTTATCCGGCTACCATGAAACAACGTGGTGACCTTTTCTTCTCCGAAGGAATCAACAACACACTGCTGCACGTCTATATTTCACAGAAAGCGGAAGGCAAACTGCCCGGACTGAATGCACCTTACAGCAACGAATTTAACCGTTTCAACACTTGGTATTCCCAGTTGGACCTATTCACCGACTACCTGAAACGTTGTAACTTCATGCTCCAACAGGGACTCAACGTAGCTGATATTTGCTATTTCATAGGAGAAGATACTCCCAAAATGACCGGTGTCACGAATCCTCCCTTGCCGAAAGGATACCAGTTCGATTACATCAATGCAGAAGTGATACTCCGCGATATGACTGTCAAAGACGGTCTATTGACTCTACCCCACGGCACAAGTTACCGAATCATGGTATTACCGGAATTGGAAACAATGCGTCCCGAACTATTAACCAAAATCACTCAACTTGTGAAAGACGGAGGTGTCATTCTCGGTCCGAAGCCTAACCGTTCGCCAAGCTTGCAAGACTTCCCCGAAGCAGATAAGAAAGTTCAGGAAATGGCAAATGCCTTGTGGGGAAATGTAGACGGTATCAAGGTGAAAAGCGGCAATTATGGCAATGGCATGATATTAAGCGGTATGAATATGCACGAAGCATTAGAATTAGTGCATTGCATTCCCGACTGTGCATTGACTAAAGACATTCCTGTAGTATACGGTCATCGCAGCATCGGTGATATGGATGTTTACTTCCTGTCCAACCAATCTTCAGAAAAAGTCGTATTCTCACCGGAATTTCGTGTAACCAATAAGCAACCTGAACTTTGGGAACCGACAACTGGTGCTATCCGCCTTTTAAAGAAGTACGAACGCAACGCAAATGCGACAGTAATTCCTCTCGAACTGGAACCTTTGGAGAGTATCTTCGTCGTATTTGCCAAAGAAGTTTCCTCATCTTCGTTAGTCAACGATACGGACACCAATTACCCGGAACCACAGACAATCGCCACACTGGCCGGTCCGTGGACAGTCTCTTTCGATAAGAGTCAAAAAGGTCCTCAAGCCCCGGTTGTCTTCCAAAGCCTGTACGACTGGAGTACAAGTAAAGAAGACGCCATCAGGTATTATTCAGGAACAGCCGTCTATCGGACTGAATTTACGCTAAAAGATATAGTACCCAACAGTCCATTATTTATCAACCTCAATGAGGTAGCCGTTATGGCAAAAGTGAAAGTCAATGGACAATACATCGGTGGTGTATGGACGCCCCCTTACCGACTCAATATTTCGGAAGCCATCAAGCAGGGAACAAACAAAGTAGAAATTGAAGTGGTAAATACATGGGTGAACCGACTCATCGGAGATAGCAAATTACCTGTTGAAGAACGTCCGACCTGGACTCCTAACAATCCCTGGAATTCATCATCTCCTTTACAGAAGTCCGGACTGATAGAACCTGTCGTTATTGAAAGCATCACTTATTAAAACAGGGAATTCTTAAGGTATTAAACCATGTCAGCGATTATGACATTCAGCAACTGAATATGCTTTGGTCGGTACGTATGTTGAGCTTAGGCGTTGCATTGCTGTGCGGGTGGGGACTTTCAGTAATTTGGAAGTATCCACTATAATAAGTAAAATCGCTTATAATTTATGTTTATAAGCGATTTTACTTATTATAAAGAAAATAAATGAACACTTAATCAATTTATATGAAATCCCAGTTCGGGACGTTCCTTTAAATATGTTATTAAATCCCGGCCTACTGAAAGTCTAACCGGACGGGAAATCAAATCAACCGACATATGAGTTACATCAGCATCATCTGTCACCTTGAAGTATAGTTCCGTATTTCCCGGATGTTCCTTCGTCAGAGTAGCAAGTTCAGTGACCAAAGCCGAATTCAAGACAGACAGGGGAATGACGATTGTGATCTTCTGCACCAGTTCTTCTTTCACGTCGGGAAGAAGTTCCATAGAGGTGATTTTCACTTCCAGTTCATCCTGCCGCCATTGCTTGGCCTGACAGCGTGCCTTGATATACAAGAACGTTCCTTCATTGAGATATCCCTGATAAGTCACCCAGTCGTTTCCCCAGAATGGAATCTCGGTAGAACCGGAATAGTCCTCAATCTTGGCGATACCATACGGATTTCCGTTCTTGCTGACTCCACGACGAACACTGGTCACAATTCCTCCCATCGTTATTTCACGACCGACAAGGGCAGCTTTATCTTCCAAATCTGCCATACGTGTATTGCAAACATGTTCCAATACGATAGAGAATTCATCCAACGGGTGAGCGGAAAGATAGATACCAACCAAATCACGCTCACGGTTCAGACGGTCGAGATCACTCCAACGTTCTACCCCTTGAGGAATTTCAGGAGTTGCAACATCAATAACGTTTTCACCACCGAACAGAGAATTGACGGCAGCCGCCTTATCTGCCTGATAACGGTTACCATAACGCATCAATGTTTCCAGGAAAACTTCTCCCTTAGAGTTTACAGCAAAATATTGTTCCCGTTTCAGTTCCGGGAAACTATCAAATCCTCCGGCTAATGCCAGACATTCCATATTCTTCTTGTTGCAGGCATTGAGATTGACACGTTGCACAAAATCAAAGATTCCGAGGAAAGGACCATTTTTACGCCGTTCCTCCATAATGCTTTGTACAGCAGCTTCACCTACACCTTTGACGGCCCCAAGTCCGAAACGAATATCACCGTCATGGTTTACGGTAAACTTCAGGTTACTCTCATTTACATCTGGTCCCAGTGTCTGAATACCCATTGCCTTACATTCGTCCATAAGTTTCGTGATATCGGTAATGTTCGACAAACTTCGGCTCATGACAGCTGCCATATATTCAGGAGGGTAATTGGCTTTCAGATAGGCTGTTTGGTAAGCCACCCACGAATAACAAGTAGCATGTGATTTATTGAAAGCATAAGACGCGAATTTTTCCCAGTCTGTCCAAATCTTCTCAAGCACTTTCGGGTCATGTCCATTCTTTCGTCCGCCTTCAACAAATTTAGGTTTCATGTGATCCAGCTTGTCACGCAACTTCTTACCCATCGCTTTACGAAGGGCATCGGACTCACCACGGGTAAAGTCGGCCAATAAGCGTGACAAAAGCATCACCTGTTCCTGATAGACCGTAATACCATACGTATCCTTCAAGTATTTCTCCATTATCGGAATATCATACTCAATCGGCTTGCGTCCATGTTTACGATCAATAAAATCAGGGATATAATCCATCGGTCCCGGACGATAAAGGGCATTCATGGCAATCAAATCTTCGAATGTAGAAGGCTGCAATTCGCGCAGGTACTTCTGCATACCAGCAGATTCAAACTGGAATGTACCAATCGTACGTCCGTCACTATATAATTTATAAGTAGCCGGATCAGAAATATCTATCGCATCGACATCTACTTCAACATTACGACTTAAACGGATATTTTCAACAGCTTCTTTGATGATAGACAAAGTTTTCAGACCGAGGAAGTCCATCTTAATCAACCCAGTATCTTCAATCACCGAGCCTTCATACTGGGTAACAAGCATCTTTTCGCCCGTTTCCTTATCATCAGCAGTGCTGACAGGTACCCAGTCAGTAATATCATCACGGCAAATAATCGTACCGCAAGCATGTACACCTGTACCACGCACGTTGCCTTCAAGCATTTTGGCATACTTGATCGTATCCCGCAATAGAGGATCAGATGACGCTTCCGCTGCTTGCAATTCGGGAACATAAGCAATGGCATTCGGCAAATTAAGTTTCTTGTCAGGAATCTTGTCAGGAACCAGTTTACACAAACGATCGGATTCTGACAAAGGTAGCTTTTGTACACGCGCGACATCCTTGATAGCCATCTTTGTCGCCATAGTACCATACGTAATAATATGAGCAACTTTTTCCTGACCATATTTATTTGTCACCCAACGAAGTACCTCACCACGACCGTCATCATCAAAGTCCACATCAATATCGGGCAAGGAAATACGGTCTGGATTCAAGAAACGTTCAAACAGCAAATCATATTGGATAGGGTCTATCTTCGTAATACCCAAACAATAAGCCACTGCTGAACCTGCTGCCGAACCACGTCCCGGACCTACCGACACACCCAGTTCCTTACGTGCCGCATTGATAAAGTCCTGTACAATCAAGAAGTATCCGGGGAAACCCATCGTTTTCATGATGTACAATTCGAAGTTCATTCGTTCTTTGACTTCTTCCGTTAGAGGTTCACCATAAATTCTTTTAGCTCCGTCAAAAGCCAGTTTTGCCAAATAATCTCCTTCAAGTTTTATACGATAAAGTTTATCATAACCACCCAAGCGTTTAATTTTTGCTTTCGCATCCTCTTCACTTAATACCACATTACCATGTTCATCTTGAGTAAACTCGTCGAACAAGTCTTTTTCTGTAAACTTCGCCCGATACCCCTCCTCTGTTCCGAAATCTTCGGGAATGGCGAAAGTCGGCATGATAGGTGCATGGTCGATCGAGTAGTATTCTACCTTATCAAGAATCTCCAGTGTATTGCTCAATGCTTCGGGCACGTCGGCAAAGAGTTCGTTCATCTCTTCGCGTGTCTTCATCCATTCTTGTTTGGTGTAAAGCATACGGGTAGGATCATCCAAATCCTTACCGGTACTCAAACAGATCAAACGGTCGTGCGCTTCCGCATTCTCTTCATCTACAAAGTGAACATCATTCGTACAAATCAGTTTGACATTGAATTTCTTAGCATATTCTATCAAATGTTTGTTCACATTCACCTGCAACGGATAACACTCATGATTGGCACGGGGAACAGTCGCTTTATGGCGTTGTAACTCCAGATAGTAGTCATCGCCAAACAAATTCTTATACCATTGTATTGCTTCCTCCGCTTCGGCAAATTGCCCGGCAGTAATCCGCTTCGGCACCTCACCACCGAGACAGGCTGAACAAATAATAAGTCCTTCGTGATATTTTTCGAGTTCGCTACGGTCAGTACGCGGACGCATATAATAACCGCGCGTCCACGCGTGCGATACTAATTTAATAAGGTTGTGATAACCTGTTTCATTCTTAGCCAATACGATCAGGTGATAACCACTCTGGTCGGGCTTGCCTTCTTTCAGGTCCATGGTACGGCGTGCCACATACATTTCACAACCGATGATCGGTTTGAATAGTTTGTTTTCCGCTTCCACGATCTTAGCTTTGCAAGCAGCAATCTCCGCCTCTTTATCCTCGCACTCTATCGTGCCGGCCTCAATTCCTGCAATTCGCTTCTTCAGGTCCTTGACTTCACCTTTCGGACCGCTGTTCTTCTTATTGACGTAGTTCGTAAATTCCTTGATACCGAACATATTTCCATGATCGGTCACGGCTATACCCTTCATCCCATTCTTCATGGCTTTATCAACCAGACGAGCTACGCTAGCCTGACCATCCAACAAAGAATATTGAGTATGGACATGTAAATGAACGAAATCCTGCATAATGATAAGTAGTTAATTTGAAGGCATAAAATTACTACCTCCCGGGTTATAAACAAAAATAATCCTCAAAAAGTTATCAACATTCGCATTTCTATGCTCATTTACTTGCTGAATTTTTAAATTAAGTATATTTTTGCAGACAATATCATTAAACAGCATTCATGGGCCGACTAAAGAAATTGAAGAAAATACGTATTCACCGCGAAGGAACACATATATTATGGGCTAGCTTCTTGCTATTGCTATTGATTAATGCGGCTCTTTATTGGGGGATCGATTGCAAAATACCATTTTATGTGGTAGCAGTAGCGAGTATAGCAGTCTATCTGCTGATGGTGAATTTCTTTCGATGTCCGATCCGTCTCTTCGGACAGGACACTGAAAAGATTGTCGTAGCACCCGCCGATGGAAAAATCGTCGTTATCGAGGAAGTCGATGAAAACGAATATTTCCATGACCGCCGGTTAATGATATCCATCTTCATGAGCATTGTGAATGTACATGCCAACTGGTATCCGGTGGACGGTACCATTAAAAAGGTAGCACATCATAATGGAAACTTCATGAAAGCATGGCTGCCGAAAGCCAGCACAGAAAACGAACGTTCTACGGTAGTAATCGAAACTCCGGAAGGAGTGGAAGTACTCACCCGGCAAATTGCCGGAGCAGTGGCACGCCGTATTGTCACCTACGCTGAAGTAGGAGAAGAATGTTATATTGACGAACACATGGGATTTATCAAATTCGGTTCCCGTGTGGATGTGTATTTACCCATTGGCACAGAAGTATGTGTCAGCATGGGACAATTAACGACCGGTAACCAAACGGTTATCGCCAAACTTAAATAATTCTGTCACAATGACAAACGTTATTAAAAACAGTATTCCGAATACCGTAACCTGCCTGAACCTTTTCTCCGGTTGTATTGCCTGCGTCATGGCTTTTGAAGCCAACTATGAGCTGGCACTACTTTTCATTGCTTTAAGTTCCATTTTCGACTTCTTCGACGGATTGTTGGCTCGTATGCTCAATGCACATTCCATTATCGGAAAAGACTTGGACTCATTGGCAGATGATGTCAGTTTTGGAGTTGCTCCTTCACTGATCGTATTCTCTCTGTTCAAAGAAATGTATTATCCGGCAAGTATGGAGTTCATCGCTCCTTACCTACCCTATTTAGCATTCTTGATTTCTGTTTTTTCAGCATTGCGCCTGGCTAAATTCAATAATGACACGCGACAGACCAGTTCTTTTGTGGGACTTCCGGTTCCCGCCAACGCTCTGTTCTGGGGTTCTTTAGTGGCGGGTGCACATGACTTCCTGATATCAGACAACTGCCATCCTGTCTACCTTCTTATACTTGTCTGTCTGTTTTCCGGACTGCTGGTATCAGAAATACCGATGTTTTCGCTGAAATTTAAAAATCTGTCATGGAATGACAACAAAATCAGTTTTATATTCCTGATTATCTGCATTCCTCTTCTTATATTTCTTGGAATCAGTAGCTTTGCCGCCATCATTGTATGGTATATTTTACTTTCACTTTTTACAAGAAAAAGTAAATAAACAATCTCTTGGCACGTTTGTTGTACTATGAGTTTTATCGAAGTAACAACATAAAAATCATAGCCCGATGCATATACTTTTATTCATACTCATTTTTATTATTGCCATTTTCGTATTTGGCCTTTCTATTATCGGCTTCATACTAAGAACGATTTTCGGATTAGGACGTGGTTCTTCTTCATCACGCCCGAAACAAACGGAATCGGGACGTACAAGCCAACAGGACTATAGCCAAAGAGATCGCCGTTCAAATGATGATGAAGAGGAAATATATTCCGAGAATGTTCCGGAGAAAAGACATAAAAAAATATTCACCCAGGACGATGGTGAATATGTAGATTTTGAGGAAATCAAATAAAACAGGATACTGCTTTTATTTTCGTTTCGCAGCAAAGAACTCTTTCATTAATGTAGCGCATTCGTCAGCCATTACCCCTTTTACAACCACCGTTTTAGGATGTAGAGCCGAACCGGCATATTTCTGATAGCCGCGTTTTTCATCTTCAGCGCCAAATACAAGTTTACCAGTCTGTGCCCAAGCAATAGCTCCGGCACACATTACGCAAGGTTCAACCGTGACATACAGGGTACATTCGTTCAAGTACTTGCCACCAAGCACATTGGCAGCAGCTGTAATAGCCTGCATCTCGGCATGAGCCGTTACATCATTCAATGTTTCTGTGAGATTATGGGCACGTGCGATAATCCGCTCCTTACAAACCACGACAGCTCCAACGGGAACTTCCCCCCGCTCGGCAGCCTTTCCTGCCTCTATCAAAGCTTGTTTCATGAAGTAAATATCGTCCAGCATTCCACCCTTTAATTTTGAATCTATTATTTTTATTATCCCCCTATCGTCTCATGTCGTGTTCACCAAAAAGGGTTGGATAATCTTCTTCCATATTCTTATGAATAAACATGAGAATCGTTTCACGAAGCCAACGTGACTTGTTCGTTATCTTATATTTCTCAAGATAACGATCTACAATCAGCTGTTCTTCGTCGCTCAATAAAATGCTCATCCGTCGTTCCCTTTTGGTACACTCGACATGCATTTTCAGGCACTTCTTACTCCTTTTTCTCATATCTTCTGCAAAATTACTTTTACTTCTGTAAATACAAAGAATAAAAGCAGTAAATTTGCAAAAAAAGATGGCTAAACATAATGATTTAGGAAAAGCCGGAGAAAATGCCGCCGTAGCTTATCTTGAACAGAAGGGGTATCTCATCCGTGACCGGAACTGGAGAAAAGGACATTTCGAACTGGACATTGTAGCAGCAAAGGATAATGAACTGATTGTAGTAGAAGTGAAAACTCGCAGTAATACCCTATTTGCAGAGCCGGAAGATGCTGTTGATTTACCTAAAATAAGACGTACGGTACGCGCAGCGGATACCTATATCAGATTGTTTCAGATTGACTCTCCTGTACGCTTTGATATCATTACTGTAGTAGGCAACGACGGGCATTTCAAGGTTGAACACATAGAGGAAGCGTTTTATCCTCCTTTATATTAAAGAATGCTTTGGCTTTACATATTCATCATTATAAGAGCCGTGAAATGCGTGCAATCTGCGCTTAAAATTATGATATAACCAATTATGAAAACATACTATAATTATTAATTCATTATGAATGTAGAAACTATCAGAGAATACTGCTTAAGCAAGAGAGGAGTCACCGAATCTTTCCCTTTCGATGATGTATCACTGGTTATAAAGGTAATGAACAAGATGTTTGCTCTCATTGACCTGGAAGAAGCTAATCACATCGCACTAAAATGTGATCCGGAAAAAGCAATCGAATTGCGTGAACATTATTCGGGAATTGAAGGGGCTTATCATTTTAATAAAAAGTACTGGAATAGTGTCCGCTTTGACAGTGACGTAGATGATAAATTGATGAAAGAGCTTATTGACCACTCTTATGATGAGGTAATCAAAAAATTTACTAAAAAGTTACGCGCAGAATATGATGCCCTCCCTTGATACATTCCCGGTTCCATTGATTCATATCAACGAGACGAACTCTACCAACAATTATCTGCAATCTCTCTGTTCTGAACAGAAAGTGGAGGAACTAACTGTCATTGTCGCCGATTTTCAAACTTCCGGTCGGGGACAGCGTGGAAATTCGTGGGAATCAGATCCTGGCAAGAATCTTCTTTTCAGCACCGTTATCTTCCCCGAGTTTTTGGAAGCACGACGTCAGTTTCTTATTTCACAGATTATATCTTTAGCTATTAAAGAAGAATTGGATACTTATACCTCCGATATTTCTATCAAATGGCCGAATGATATTTATTGGAAAGAAAAGAAAATATGTGGGATGTTGATAGAAAACGATCTGATGGGGCGGAACATCAATCAAAGTATTGCAGGCATCGGAATTAATATTAATCAGGAGATATTTCACAGTTCTGCTCCTAACCCCGTTTCACTACTACAAATCACAGGAGAAGAGCATGATCTATTCAAAATACTGAAAAATATCATGCTGCGTATCCAATCTTATTATAGCTTGCTCAAAAAAGGTGATACAACATCAATAGCCTGTCAATATGGAGAATCTCTTTTCAGAAGGGAAGGAATGCATCAATATAAAGATGCTAATGGAGAATTTCTTGCACGAATCGTTTGTGTAGAACCTGAAGGAAGATTAATATTAGAAGATGAGAAGCTGACTAAAAGAGGGTACATGTTTAAGGAAGTAGAATATTTACTGAAATAAGCTATTCTATTTCAGATCAAAACATTATCTTTGAAACATGCGTTTTTATATAAAACTCTTTCATTTATGAAAACAAAATTAATTTTCCTCCTTCCATTGTTATGGATATTAATAGGATGCGATGATTCAGATTCTGCAACATTGAATATATCAGAATCGAAGTTTGATAACATCAGCGCAAGCGGTGAATCATTAACGATAGATATTACTTGTAGTTCCTCATGGACTGTTACAAGTAATAAACAATGGTGCATTCCCAATACACAAAAAGGAGAAAACGATGGAAAGTTAATCTTATCTATTAATGCAAATCTGGAATCCAATTCCAGAACAGCAACTGTCACTATCATAAGTCATAAGGTTAGCAAAACTGTTCAAATCATTCAAAATGGCTCTACCAATACGGCTGAAGAATACCATTATGAACTCCCTGTAATCTTTCATGTATTGTATGAAGATGAGAATTCTCTACAAAAAGTAAATTCAAGCCGTTTATCCCATATACTAGACAAAGTGAACAGTCTGTATAAAAGCAAGAATAACAGTGTAGACATGAATCTTACTTTTACATTGGCAACAACAGATAAAAATGGAGAAACATTACCCAATCCTGGCGTAGAATATATCCAATGGTCAGAGTCATACCCTATCGATTGTGAAGCTTTTATGAAGGATAATTCGGGAAAATATGTAAAATACTTATGGGATCCGAACTCATATATCAACATTATGGTTTATAATTTTACAACTGAACCGAATTCAAATTCAGTAACATTAGGTATCTCTCATATTCCTTTTTCTACTACAGGCAAGCATTATTTAGAAGGGCTTGGTGAAACAGACTACTCTCATCTAACATTAGCAAATTTACAATTCCCACTATGTGTCTCCATTAATAGCCTATATATTAATGAAGAGTCTACTCCAACAGAATATAGTACAGCAGACATTGTTGTCACGCTAGCTCATGAATTAGGACATTACCTGGGACTACATCATGTCTTTGCCGAAACCGATAATGGCACGTGTGAAGATACGGATTATTGCAAAGATACCAAAAGCTATAATAAACAAGAGTATGATAGCAATTGTGATTACATATATGAGAATGAGAGAGAAAAATACACATTTAAAAATTTGGTAAAACGAACAGGATGTGATGGTATAGAGTTTATCTCTTATAATATCATGGATTATGCTATTAGTTATTCAAACCAATTCACTCAAAATCAACGTGAACGTATCAGACATGTCTTATCCTATAGTCCTCTGATACCCGGACCGAAGAAAGGAGACATTGATACCCGAGCGCTTAATGAAGGACCTTTGGATTTACCAATACGCACTATAAAATAACAAATTGAATATAATTGAAAAGAGGTGAACCGCTTAGCGATTCACCTCTTTTTCTATCCTCAATATCTTATCCAATGTCTTTTGAGCTTCTGTTGATGGGAAACGCAGAATCACTTTCTGCAAAGAGTTACGCGCTTTCTCATACCGGGTAGTAAATAACTTCGATAATCCATCCCGGTAGCGGGCATACTGCATTTTAGTGGGAGAAGAAAGTTTTTTATAATCCGTCTCTAACTTTTTTTTCTCCTGTTCTGCTGTCAAATAATAATAGTTTCCTAAAAAGATATTAGCCGCCAGATTATCCGCCTCAAGTTGCAATATTTTTTCGTACATACGCAAAGCATCTTTCTCCTGCCCGCGACATACCTGCATTTCTGCGCAAGCTTCCAAACAATCTACATTATTAGGAGCCTTTTGCAGTAATTCCTTGTAAAATAAATAGGCTTTGTCGTAATTCCGATTCTTTTTATAGGCAAGCGCTAATTCTGTAGCCAGTTTGGAGCTAATTTCACTGTTCTTGTCTACATTCGTCCAATAATACATTTCCGTACGGTCTATATTCAGAGCGATAGTCTGCCGGAAATAGCTCACAGCCTGCCCATTCTGCCCTGCCTCAATGGCAGCAGACACTTTTTGTAACATCTCATCAACCGACTGCGCATTCAGCACCAGCGGCAATAAAAATAAAGAGATAAGAAAAATAGTTAAGGTCCTCATAATCCATCTGATTGCTATTTAGTTCGTGACACACAAAGATACAATAAAAAAATAAAAAATGTACCTTTGTTCGCGAAAAGAACAATCAAATTGATAAAAGTGTTTTTATACAATGACAGATAAAAAAAAATCCTCCGTAAACAGACGAATATTACAGATAGCCATCCCATCGATTATATCGAATATTACCGTTCCGCTACTGGGACTTATCGATGTCACGATTGTAGGACATCTCGGTTCTCCGGCGTACATTGGAGCCATTGCAGTAGGGGGAATGTTATTCAATATTATCTACTGGATTTTTGGATTCCTACGCATGGGAACAAGCGGAATGACTTCACAAGCGTACGGTCAGCATGATTTAAACGAAATCACCCGGTTACTACTACGTTCTGTTGGAGTAGGATTATTTATAGCACTTTGCCTGTTGATACTCCAATACCCTATCTTGAAACTGGCATTTACACTGATACAAACCACACCGGAGGTCAAGCAACTGGCAACAGCCTATTTTTATATTTGTATCTGGGGAGCCCCAGCCACATTAGGGCTTTATGGATTCGCCGGCTGGTTTATCGGGATGCAGAATTCACGTTTTCCCATGTATATCGCTATTACTCAAAATATTGTCAACATTGTAGCCAGTCTATGTTTTGTCTACTTATTGGACATGAAAGTGGCAGGAGTGGCAACAGGGACTTTAATTGCCCAATATGCAGGTTTCTTTATGGCTATTCTGCTATACATGCGTTACTATAGTGCGCTTAAAAAACGAATCGTATGGAAAGAAATCATACAGAAACAAGCCATGTACCGTTTCTTTCAAGTCAACCGGGACATATTCTTCCGTACCCTCTGCCTTGTTATAGTCACTATGTTTTTTACTTCTGCAGGGGCCGCCCAAGGAGAAATCGTATTAGCCGTGAACACCTTGCTCATGCAATTATTTACTTTGTTTTCGTACATTATGGACGGATTTGCTTATGCCGGTGAAGCACTGACCGGCCGTTACATTGGTGCCAAAAACCAAACAGGCTTACGTAACACAATACATCACCTTTTCTATTGGGGATTCGGTCTTTCACTGGTATTCACGATTCTCTATGCAGCTGGCGGAAAAGAATTCCTAGGATTACTAACCAATGACACTTCAGTAATCAGCGCTTCAGACACTTATTTTTACTGGGCACTCATTATTCCGTTAGCCGGTTTCTCCGCTTTCTTATGGGATGGCATTTTTATCGGTGCCACTGCTACCCGGCAGATGCTTTACTCCATGTTAGTTGCCTCTGCCAGCTTCTTTGGAGTCTATTACGCTTTCCATCCCCTTTTAGGAAATCACGCCCTGTGGCTAGCCTTTCTCATTTATCTTTCATTGCGGGGAATTGTACAAACCCTTTTGGGAAGACAAATAATGAAAAAAGTAATCGTATCCCGGTGAGGCTATCCGATAAATTATCTCTATATTTGCGGCAAACAATAAAAAGCAAAAGGTATGGCAAAGTATAAAAGAATCTTACTAAAGCTTAGTGGAGAGAGCTTAATGGGCGAAAAGCAATATGGCATTGATGAAAAAAGACTGGCAGAATATGCTGAACAAATCAAAGAAATCCACCAGCAAGGGGTACAGATTGGTATCGTTATCGGAGGAGGCAATATATTTCGCGGACTAAGCGGAGCCAATAAAGGTTTCGACCGCGTGAAAGGAGACCAAATGGGAATGTTGGCTACTGTAATCAACAGTCTCGCTCTAAGTTCTGCTCTTGTGGCTACCGGTGTAAAGGCACGTGTGTTGACAGCAGTCCGGATGGAACCTATCGGTGAATTCTACAGTAAATGGAAAGCTATCGAATGTATGGAGAACGGCGAAGTGGTCATTATGTCCGCTGGAACGGGAAATCCTTTCTTTACTACTGACACCGGTTCTTCACTTAGAGGCATAGAAATCGAAGCAGACGTTATGCTGAAAGGTACTCGTGTAGATGGCATTTACACGGCTGATCCCGAAAAAGATCCTACCGCTACCAAATTCGACGATATTACATACGATGAAGTACTGAAACGTGGTTTGAAAGTCATGGATTTGACAGCGACTTGTATGTGTAAAGAAAACAATCTGCCAATCGTCGTATTTGATATGGACACAGTAGGCAACTTAAAGAAGGTTATCAGTGGAGAAGAGATAGGTACGTTAGTACATAACTAATTTTTCACTACCGATATTCATTTGTCTATCAGATGATACTCTACTCTGATAAGACATTGATTATTCATTTAGAAATAAGAAGTGCGAATTTTGCAGTATAGCTTTAACCAAAACTAATCCTGTAAAATTCGCACTTTGTTTTTCCTCTCAAATATTATATAGAAACAAACAACACCTATTTATCAAAATACTGAATCAAATCATACGCATTAAAATTCAATTCGCGGGCAAAGAAAGATAGATAAGGAAAGAGTTGATAAGAATTATCATAAAGACCTTTATTAGCAGGTTTCGACGAATTGTCCGTACCATCATCATCCTGGTATTTGAACCAATGCCAGCCAACACAATTCTTAGCTTCAAGCAATCCTAATGTAAAATGCTGATAAGCATAAGCTCTCTCGTTTTGTGTAGGGACAGAATATCCGGCTCCCGACTGGTTATTCAGATCAGAGTCCTCCACCCCTTTCGTATAAAACTCACTTACAAGAAACGGTTTGTCCGCCCAATTAGCCCAATCAGCAATCGCTGTTGTCAGTTCAGGACTCCAACGACTATAATAATTGATAGAAATAACATCACAATATTTTCCGGCAGCTCTCACTACTCCTTCCATGTATTTAGGAGTTCCATGTAATCTAGTTCCCAGATAAAGCAACTTATCATCTACTTTCTTCACTGCCTCTTTCACTGCTTTATAATATTTCTCTGCTACAATCCCGGCAAACTCATTATTCAAGTCATCCGTCACACTTTGCGTACCTTTAGAATCCATAAAAGCTTTCGCCGCAACATAAGCCGGATCACTTGAGTTACTGATAGCCAGAAAACGATCCAAAATCCGGGAACTGTTTGAAGAGAAGTTTATCTCATTATCTGAAAAGAAACCTAACACATTAGGATCCCGCAAATAATCTGCGAAAGCACTACCTGCCAAATATGATTCACACCATTCAGCCCATCCATTATAAAACACAAGACCTGCCGCGTTATCATCGCTTCCTCCGGGATAATTATAAGACTTCGCACTCTTGAACTGGCTTAAAAAAGCAAATGAAGGCGCCAAAGTTAACGGACTGCTCGGATTGGAAACATTATGAGTCTGAATCAGTGAATAAGTTCCTGTGCAGAAAGCACCTGTACCGTGAAAGCCGATCTCACTCAATTCACGTTGAGTAGTAGATAACCATTTCTCATCAGCTCCAAACCTGCTATTCCAGGCCGTTTTATTACGACTAGAAGTTCCCTTACGCAAAGAAGTCGCACTACGCTCCAGATGCAGACAACCTTCCGGATCAACCAACCACCAACGTCCGTCTATTTTCTTCGTATAAAATCTTCCCGTAGCCGCCTGTTTCGGAAGTGTAGTCGAACTTCCGTATTTATTAACCGACTCCTGATACGCTTTCAACGTTTTAATAGCCGGCTTATACCCGTCCATATACGCAATAATACGTGTATTCTCTGTTTTCCAACTAGATATAGGCGGATAAGCACTGGAATACTTAACACTGATAGGACGATACATATTGGCATTTAATGACGGAGTATACATCACAGAAGCTCCGGGAGCAGGCAAATCTTCCGGATATTCCGACTCTACATCTCCCCCTCCCATCACTATGTCAGGAGGCATAAAATTAGGATCTTTATCATCATCATCCGTACAAGACACCATAGGAATAGAACTTATAAACAGAAAAGTTCCCAATATAAATAGTTTTTTCATGGTATGTATTTTATTTATTATTAGTTGATTGTTGGTCGAACCAGTCAGCCAAACGATAAGCGTTGATATTCAATTCTTTCATAGCATCAGCCAACGGTTTATAAAGATTGTATTCATTATCTACCAGCCCTTTGTTAGAGTCCAGATTCGAAGGATCTGCCCCTTTTGCTGTCGGATCATTATCCTGATAACGGAACCAATGCCATCCGACACAATTCCCACTTTCCAATAATCCCAAAACAAAATGCTGGTAGGCATATCCACGTTCCTGCTGGGTTTGAACGGTGAAACCTGCCCCTGTTGTGTTTGCCAGCCCTGAATCCATTCCTTTCGTATAAAATTCCGTGATGATGAAAGGTTTTTGAGCCCATTCGCCCCAATGCTTCATGGTCTTCTCACTCGGTGTCCATGCACCATAGTAGTTAATAGCAACGACATCACAATACCTGCCTGCCGCTTCCACAATCTGGCGGATAAACTTAGGTTTTCCATGTAGACGACTACCTAAATAAAGGTGATTGGGATCATACTTCCGAATCGCTTCCGACACCACTTTATAGTATCGTTCCGCTACTACCCCCGCAAACTCTTCCCGATGTTCGTCCGTAATTTGCTGCAAAGTAATACCCTGCTGTTTCAACCAGGATTCTGCATACAATCTTCCCGGATCATTGGGATTCTTCAAAGTCAGATACCCCTCCAGATTCTTCGGCCCGAACGGCAGTTCATTATCCGAAAAATAGCCGATGATATTTTTATCCGTTTTATTTGCGACCAGTTTTTGTGCCATCTCATCGCAATAGGTTTCGAACTCCGGGTCAAAAACGAAAATACACTGATTAGGATATCCCGTATTACCAGGTAACTGATAAGTTCCTCCTCGTTTCTTCCCATATCCACTCATCAGGTTCAGAATGATTGAGCGAGTCAGTACCTCCTTATGAGAGGCATTGTAAGAGGCAATAGCTTCTTCATTACTCCAGGAGCCGGTCCCGGAAAAGCCCAGCGAATGAATCATCCGTGCCGTTCCTTCGATCCATTTTTCCTCCGTACCGAATTTGTCCAGCATTGCTTGTTTATTGCGTTCGGAAGTACCTAAACGTACTCCTACCACCACTTTCTGCAAATGCCGATACCCATCGGGATCAATCATCCACCATCGATTTCCAATACGTTCTACCCTGAAAAATCCTGTAGCCCGATGCCTGGGAGCATCCAAATCACTTCCATACTTATTCACACGTACTTTACCAGTAGGTTTGAACCCATCCAATTGAGCAATAGTACGGGTATCATACTCTTTCCAAGGCAGATTTTTCTGTCCTTTCACCCACGGACGGGCAGTGACCTTAAATGTACGTCCCTGGGCATAACCAAACTGGGATAACAGCAGTAAAAACAATATAACTATACTATTTTTCATCATCTAATATTCTTTTACGATTCGTATTGCATTTAAAATGGGCACAGACTCCACCGCTCCAAAACGAACGACAAGCCCCTTTCCTTGTGAAACCGGAACAATATATTTCTTAATAACCGCACGTTCGGAACCGTATTCTTCTGCAATATTCAGTTGTTTGGCAACAGATACTCCATTTATATCCACAGAAAATACCCGGTTAATATAGTCCTCCCTCACCACATCATTTCCTAAATTATACACCAAAGCCTCTCTTTTATTTTCAGAAGTAAGTTCTGTCCAATACAAATATACAGCATAAACACCATCCGGTACATCTGCCTTAAAAGCTTCAATGCCTACTCGCTGTGTCTGGAAGATAGGATCCTGATCCGTCCCCAGTATATCTTTATCGCTGGCCGGCAAAGAACCGTAACGAGTTTTGTTCGGAGCCACTTCCCCACCAATATATCCCCATGAACCTTCTGCATAAGCCTGTTCGGGTATCCAGCACATCTCTGCTATCCGGTCCTCAAAATAGCGTCGAGCACCCAGTAGTACATTGATTTCCGTAAAGCCATTCTTCACATTGACACATTTAAAATCACAAACATACTGGTCACGATATTCACGTCCCTCCTTTTCAATCACAGCATCCACCACATTCTTTCCGTTTACAAAAGGAATGTCCACGGAAACCACCTTATCTGCTACCGGATATACTCCCAAACTTTTTCCATTCAAAAAGACCTCCACCTTATCCGCGTTAGTATAAACTTTCAGCGGTTGCGTACAACTCTTTCCATCCCGACTGGCTCCTGCCCTATTCTTCCAAGATTTAGAAGCAATATGCAGAACAGGTGACTCTTTCAGATAAGCCTGATAAAGAAAATATCCGTCCTTACGTTCTCTATCCGTACTTACCAACCCTTTATTGTTCACATGAGGCATGGCATTTCTTCTGGCTTCGGAATAAAAATCATTCAAATTCCAGACCATAGCCCCCACGATATAATCCCTCTTTAGAATTTCAGGCAAATAATGTTCATGATAGACAGAGCCAAACTCACAACTAAAATCAAACCGCACAGGCGAAAAAGAATGAATACGAGTATCTACATCCGCCCCATATTCGGTAATAAGCAACGGTTTATGAGGAAACTCCTTGTGAAGTTCTTCCAGTTTCTCTTCAAATCCGTCCAAATTACCACCATACCATCCATTATAAAGATTAAATCCCAATAACATCGGCAATTCAGTAATCCCTGCTTCCTGATAGATTTGGGAAGCAGAATGACAAGGCAACATGGTATAGCGTTCCGAGTTCAGACTTCTGATCTGCGCCTCAACAGCCGAAGCTATTTGATGAAGAGACTTCATATATTCCGCCCGTTCTTTCTTGTTGTCAGGATTAAAGGGAGGACGCAAAAGCACTTCATTCATGTAAGCCCAAATGATGACAGACGGATAATTATGGTTCTGATAAACCATTTCCGTAGCCTGTTCCACACAGTTGTCCATAAACGCCCTACTTTGAGTAATGGCATTTACAATCGGAATTTCAACCGAAGTCAACAGCCCCAATTTATCACACATCTGCATCACAACCGGATCTTGCGGATAATGAGCCACTCGCAGGAAATTACTTCCCATATCCTTACTCAACTGTATATCCCGGATATGCATTTCATCCCGCAAGGCATTCCCCATTCCTTTGTAATCCTGATGCCGGCTGGTACCAATCAATTTCCGATATTTCCCGTTCAGGAAAAAACCTTTTTCCGCATCAAAATGATATTCACGGATTCCCAGCGGATTAACAACGCAAT
This sequence comes from Bacteroides sp. MSK.18.37, assembly GCF_019129155.2. Lineage (NCBI taxonomy): Bacteria > Pseudomonadati > Bacteroidota > Bacteroidia > Bacteroidales > Bacteroidaceae > Bacteroides > Bacteroides sp. MSK.18.37. Next base: position 1,707,043 of record NZ_JAHOIB020000001.1, read on the forward strand.
CGAGAACTTCTCCCTTTTTATTCTTCAAACGGCTATACACCTTATATAAATAAGGAGAATCAACATCCCACCGTTTGGGTTGCGCAATAGTCATCAACGCTTCAAAGGCTACATTCTTCTCCCCTGCCTTCACATTCACTTTCTTTGCGGAAAGTGCCACTCTATTGCCGTCTGTATCCAAAATCTCCGTTTCAAGAATCAATGCCTGATTACTTTTCAAAGCATTGGACAAGAATGTTTTTGCACACACTTCCGCTTGAGCGTCTGTTATTCCAACAGTTTTGAGATATACTCCACTGGAAGCATAATGGGTGGTAGACAGTTGCACGGGCGAAGTATACACCAGATAAACATCCCGATAAAGTCCGCCGAAGAAAGTAAAGTCTGCCGAAAGAGGAGCAATATCCGGATTATAAGAGTTGTCAACACTCACTGCTACCAGATTGCGTCCGGTATGAACATAGTCAGTCACATCAAACGTAAAAGCAGAATAACCACCTTTATGATTCCCTACCAACTTTCCATTCACAAATACATTTGTTTCCTGATTGGCTCCTTCAAAACAAAGATAAACTCTTTGACCGACAATCAGTTCCTCCACTGTCACGGCTTTCCTGTACCAGCCTTTTCCCCGGAAATAACCGGGGATTTCATCTTCTGCATCTTTTGCATTCCAAGTATGAGGAATGGAAACGTCAGTCCAACCGGACACATCAAAGTCAGCAGTGGACGCGTCTCCCTCAAAGAGGGAGAACTTCCAACCATCGTTGATCGTTTGCGTCACACGCTGACCGCAGACCGTGCCGGCAACAATCAATAACAAGCAGGCTAAGATTATTTTTCTATATACCTTATACATACCTAATACCATTATTTCGAGATTGAACGAACTGCACGAATATATCTTAAAGAACTCTTTTTAGAGGTTGCACTGCTCCAAGATATAGGCTTTCCAAAACGTACATAAAATCCATTCACACCATTCGAAGCCTCACGACAAGCCCAATATGTATCTCCTGTAGAAGATGACGCAGCCTCATTCATAATAGTTCCTCCCGCATTGCTGACAACCCGATCCCATGCTGCACGATTGGCTTTTTCAAAATCAGTAATCGCATTCGGATTATCATTTGTTGCATTTGCTACAGTGGTTCCATTATATGTTTCAAACATTTGTTCCAAGTCTTTTCTCCCCGACCAATACCAACCTGTCCCCTTGTCCATACAGAACTTAATGGCAGGCATTTCCGATGCATTTGGTAATGCAGCCAACGCCATAGTATTAGTATATCCATCATCTCCGGATAAATCCACTCCGGTAGAAGCCGGAGAGCCTGCTGTAGACCATGCCAAATTCTCTCTGTCCAACGACATGATTTTCGCTTTACCACGATTAGTTCCATCTACCCAGAACACAATGCCTCCTTTTAACGAACCATTATCCGCAATTACCTGTCCCACCGCAAACTCGGAACTTAAAAATCCTCTCTGTGTAATCGTAACCTCTTGTTTAGGTGCATTCGCTCCGCTTCCGGCTGTTACCGTAGCAGTCGTTACCCGGTTAGAACTATTCAGATTGGGAGATAATGTCCAAAAATAAAGAGTTTTATTTGTTACATCAACATACGCTTTCACCCAAGATTCATCAGTGATATTTATTGCAAATTCCGTCTCATCAGAAATCATTGTGATTACCTCTGATTTTGCTACCGCATCAGGCGTAATAGTCACCGTATTGGTACTCAATTCGAGGGAAGCGTCTCCCTCGGCAGCTACATTTTGATTCACTGTTACCTCCACTGCTTTTGCGGCTGCGCCAGTACCGGCTGTTATTGTAGCAATTGTCGTACGAATATTACCAGTGGTATTTTTTGATTTTGCCTTGAACGTAACTGTTGTGCCTGAAATAGTATATGAAAGCCAGGAATCATCTGCCAACACCACGCTGAATACACTCTTATTGGATGTCAACGTAACATTTGCTTCCGCTTCGTTAGCACCTTCCAATGTCACAGGATTGGGAGCAACCGTCAGAGTTGCCGGCTCTTCAGGATAAGTATAATCACCAATTGTGCGCATACATCTCACAAAACGGTTGGTAGCTGTTTTATTTCCTGCATCAGCACCAGACTTTCCGAAACGTACCCAATAAGCCTTATCCCCTGCTGCATTTTCCGTACTCGACCAATAGCTTTCCCCATTGCCCGAACCGGCAGCCTCGTTTATCACATCACCCTGCAAATCGGTCAACATCTTATCAAATGCCGCACGGGCCGCTTTCTCAACTTCCGTCAACTTATCAGGTACAACCGAAGCAAAATCCGGATCAGCATGTCCAATACCGTTGTAAACATCAAACAACTCCCATAACTCATCACGTGCAGGCAGATACCATCCCTCACCCAACGACTGACAGTATGCCACTGCATCATTTGCAGCAGGAGCAGTAAACAAAGCCGTGTTGGCATATCCATTCACTGTAGAAAGCGCATTATGAGACATCACAGAAGCCTCAAAAGGATTTCCTCCCTGACGTTTTACAGATACAGCTTTTCCTACCATCTTGTCCGAAGGATCCACCCAGAAAATCATACCGATACCATCATCTACACTTTGTCCTACCTTCAAAGAAAGGTCCGGTTCTTTGGAATCCTGTGTAACCGTCACTTCCACTGTATATGAACCGCAAGTCAGTTTCACGACAGTACTCCTTGCATCCTCACCGTCATTCTGCGTCAAGGCAGTGTATATTACACTTTTAGCGTTTACATCTACAGAAAGCCACTCCGCTTGATATTGAGCAACAACCTGACCGACATTAGTATATAATAGCGATGTGACGGAAGAACCCGCCGCTTTTGCCAGGTTTACTTTTGTATCTTTACAATTAAATTCAGGCATCACACGTACCGACGCATCATCGACACAGGAAAGCAGCCCCAGATTTAAAATCAATAACAGATATATTATTTTTTTCATACTCATTCATGTTTTACAGATAATCAATCGCTTAATACCAATTCTCATTCTGTGGAAAATTCTCTTTCCCCATCAAGTCAATCTGCTCCTGTGGAATAGGCCAACATTCGTGCTTTCCAACTACAAAACTGGTACGACATTCCGCATAATCTTTATCTAAATAAGGATTTTCAGCTTTTGTCTCGCCATAATGCGCTTTCACCCTTTCACCCAAAAGACCCAAACGTTTTAGTAAAGGCCAACGGACTCCCTCGAAGTTCAGTTCACGGGCATATTCATCCAAAAGAATATCTTGCGTCAGAGGTCCCGCAAATTTGTCATTCCCGGCACGTTCCCATGTTTTATTGTAGCAGCGCAGAGCATCCGTGCTCATTCCTCCGTCACGGCGCATATACGCTTCTGCCGCCATTAAGTAAGTTTCAGCCAGTCGATAGACAATCAAATCCTTGAATCCCGTTGTCCGGTCCGGATTATCGGCCATAGTCCACTGATCAAAGTATTTTTTCGACATGAAATGCAGCGTCTCACAATAACTGGAACTTTTCGCAAGGGGAATCAATTCGCCATATTTAGGAGAAGTAGGATCATTGTATTTGAAACGGTGTACGAACAATTCATTGTATCGTGTATCTTTAGCCTGGTCATACAAACTCAATAAATAGGTATTCGGATAAATACGTCCCCAACCATATCCACCCTGATCGGCCGTATTGATACAACCTGCAATTTTATTGATTCGGGTAGTGGTCTGAATAGAGATACGATGTCCGGCAACCGGAGTTCCGGAACCTCCTCCACCCAAGTTTTGTGAATATTGGAAACTCCACAACACTTCCGGGGATTTCAAATCTGCGCTATTAAATACATTCTCGGCCTTCTTTTCCATTGAGTAAATGCCCTCCTGTTTAAAGATGTCTTCACATTCCTCAATGGCTGTATCCCAATCCGATTCCCACATGGCAACCTGTGCACGGACATGTTTGGCAGTCGCTTTCGTTACCCGTCCATACAATACATTTCCGTTATTTTGAGGAAGTGACCAGTCCAGACCTTTCATCGCATCATCCAAGTCAGTTGTCATCAGTGTCATCAGTTCTTCATGAGAAGCCGGTTTATACTCCCGTTTCAGATTATCTACAGTGGTTGGAGTGATGTTCAGATAAAGGCGGTCAAAGCGTTTCCAAAGTTCAAAATAGCTCCGTCCTCTGAAGAATTTCGCTTCACTCCATGCGTGCAATACATCGCTGTCATCCAGTCCCAAGGCTTCTGCCGCTACAATAATTTCATTTGCTTTTCCGATAATCCCATAGTGATGTTTCCAGAACTTATTGACATCTCCGGTACTTGGAGTAAAACTTGTATTCAAACGTCCGATTGAGGTAGAAACACCTGCTCTAAGTATGGCAATATCCGTATTAAAGTCACACATGGTAACGATGTACAGATTAGATTCGTTATTATCCGCTCCACCCGGCAATTCACGTGCCAGGGAATACAATCCTGTAACGACAGTATTCAACCCTTCGGGAGTAGTGAACAGATAATTATTCGTCACGTCTGTTTTTGATTCCAGATTTAATAAATCCGAGCAGGAAGCGGTCAACATTCCGCAAATGACAAAGGCTGTATATATTAACTTTTTCATAAGGATTCTTTATTTTAGAATGAAACATTGACACCAAACACATATTGTCTGGACTCCGGATAAGACCCTGGAGTCAGTTCGGGACTATAAGATTTAAACTCCGTAAATGTCAGCAAGTTAGTAGCTGTTGCATACAAGCGTAATTTATGAATCGGAGTATTCTTCAATAGTCGGGTGGGGAAAGTATATCCCAGTTGTAAGGTGCGTAAACGGATATAAGAAGCATCCTGAATGGCAATGGCACTCAAATATGCAGGGTCCGCACTATAAGAAGGACGTGGGAATTTGTTCGAAGGATTGAACGGAGTCCAATAATCCACCTTCACCCCATTCAATTTTCCACGTAAAGAACCACCGGAATTATACTCGTACAAATAACCGTTCTTAATCTTTCTGCCGGAAACTCCATACCAGTCCATGAACAGGTCAAATCCTTTCCAGTTCCATGTAGAAGAAAGGGAGAGTGTAAACTTCGGATCTTTACGGATAGGTACCCTGTCATCAGCTGTAATCTTTCCATCCCCGTTGTTATCACGCACCTTGACCATTCCCGGTTCAATAGCGCCACCGTAATTAATCGGACTGTCGGCCACACCGTCATTATCACTATCATAGGTGTTTTTCAGGGTATAGACCAGATTTCCCGTACCATCACGAGTGATATCAAAATCATCATACTGAAAAATTCCATCTATCAGATAATCATAGTATACATTGATCGGTTCTCCGATAATCCACCCCTGGGCTACCTGACTTGCCGGTTTCCCGTTCTCATCGAGAGTATCGTCAATACGGACAATTTCATTCTTATACATGCTGAAATTAGTTCCGAGTGTCCAGGTAAACTCCTTTGTACGTACCACGTCACCATTTAAAGAAAGATCGATACCACTGGATTTCGTCTTTCCCAGATTATCTAGCATGGTAGTATATCCGAGTGACGCATTCAGGGAACGTTTCACCAACAAATCCTTCGTATGTGTATTATAATACTCAACCGTACCATTCAGACGCCCATTGAAGAAACTAAAGTCAACACCAAAGTTAGCTGTTGCAGACTGTTCCCATTTCAGGTTTGGATTAGACAGTTCCTTGCTCGGCAAATATCCCATTTGAAAAACATTTCCAAACTCATATCCTTTATTATCAGCCAGTCCCAAAGTAGTATAATTGCCGATACCGTTCTGATTACCTACAATACCATAACTTACACGCAGTTTCAGGTTATCAATCCACGACACATCTCTTAGGAAACTCTCCTGATTGACACGCCAGGCAAAAGCTGCCGACGGGAAAGTTCCCCATTTATTTTCTTTTCCGAAACGGCTGGAACCGTCACGGCGGACAGCCACGTTCAACAAATAACGATCTAAAAGCGAATATTGCGCCCGAGCCATGAAAGACACCAGGTTATTTTCATTAAACTGACGACGAGGCTTGCCTGTAAACTCACCTTGAGAAATGAAGTTCCAGTCTTTATCCACCGGAAGATTCTCAACCGAGTACCCGATAGACTTCGACCCATTATGGTCGACAGACTGAACGCCGGTCAATGTCAACTGGTGTTTCTTGTTCCGGATAGGCACTTTATAGGTCACAATGTTCTCAACCAGCCAGTTCTGTGTACGCGATTCGTCAAGAACGGCCGTTCCTCCGCCTCCCGGATATTGGGAATCTTTATAAGAACCGTCTTCAGACGTCTGATTATAAACAGAAGTATTCAGACGATAATTGAATCCCTTGAAAGGTTTCACATCCATAAAAAAGTTCAGGCGGTAATTATCACGGGTTACTTCACGTCCATAATGTTCGGCACGGTACAAAGGATTATAATTTCCTTCCGAGTTGATATATTTTGTATACTTGCCATCCGCATCATATATCTCCGCCAATGGAGAACTGGTAATAAAATCATTAAAGTTACCATCCTCACGATCTTGTTTTGTCATCGCATAAGAAGAATTGATACCGAAACTAATCCATTTGGCTATTTCAAAGTCCAGATTCAGTCTTAAAGAAAACTTCTGATACCCCGATCCGGTAACCACCATTCCTTGTTGGTCAAAGTAATTGGCACCTGCCGATACTTTGATTTTTTCTGTTCCTCCACGTACACTGACGTCGTGATTATGATAGATTGCATTTCTGAACATTTCTTTTTCCCAGTCGATAAACTTTCCACTGGCCCATACCCGCTGCATCACCTCGTCTTCCAACGCTTCGGCTATAGAAATCTCACGCGCATCAATTATTCCTTTATCATGCGCCTTTGCTTCACGACGAAGCTGCATATATTCTTCGGGAGAGTAGAAATCGAAATTTCTCCAGAGAGATTGAATACCCAGATAACCATTATAGTTGACTTCCACTTTTCCGGCTTTACCACGTTTGGTAGTCACCAGTACCACACCGTCACTGGCGCGTGCACCATAAATAGCCTGTGACGCAGCATCTTTCAGGATTTCAACCGATTCAATATCATCCGCACTCAACGTACTGAACTCTGTTGCACTGGAAGGAGAACCATCTATAATATATAAAGGTGCATTGTCCGCACTGATAGAACGGGAACCACGAATGGTAATCGAAGGAGTCGATCCCGGCCGTCCGGAACTACTCGTTACATTCACACCTGCGGCACGTCCACGTAACATGTCAGCCACATTTCCGGCGGGAAATGTTCTCATTTCATCCGCTTTGACCGAAGCTACCGAAGTGGCCACATCACTCTTACGCTGAACTCCATAACCGACAACCACCAATTCATCGAGCATTTTCGACTCTTCCACCATATTCACATTCAGCACCGTTTTCGTACCGACACGTATTTTTTGTTCCTTATATCCTATACAAGAAAAAACAAGGGTAGATTTAGCCGATACACTGATTGAATATTTTCCATTTACATCCGTCACTGTACCATTAGTAGTCCCCTCCTCCATGATATTAACTCCGGGGATCGGTCCAAGTGCGTCTGTCACCACTCCAGAAACTCTGACGTTTTGAGCACTAACCTCTAAAGAGATAAGAAAGGCTGTCAGGAACACAGCCCATTTAATTACGATGTTTTTCATACTATGTAATAATTTGAATGATTACAGCGCAAAAATCCCAATTATTAATGATTTCGAATAATAGAATCGTCCGTATAAAAGTTCAAATAGTACAAATCTCGTCAGGCAGAAAGTATATAAAACACTATAAATTAAGAGTTTGCATATTTCCGTCTATAAGCAGCCGGAGTAATATCATAAGCATTTTTAAAACACCGGATAAAATAACTTGGATTAGAAAAACCGTAATCAAATGCTATATCAGCAATCAGGGCATTGGGGTCATTCCGCAATTTTTCTGTTGCTTTTTTCAGTCTCAAAGATAAAATAAAGTCATTCGGGGTCTGTCCGGTCAATGCTTTCAATTTGGTGAAAAGCAACGTTCTGCTCATACACATTTCTCGTGCAAAAGTAGCTACGTCAAAGTCTGGGTTATCAATATAAGATTCCACAATCGCCGTAGCATCCATCAACATCTTTTTATCGATCGGATTAAACGGAAGGTCTTCCACTTTAGGTTCGTCGTTTCGAACAAACCGTTGTTGAAGTAGTTTACGAGTCTGGATGATATTGTTGCACCGGGCTACCAATATCTTGATATTAAAAGGTTTGGAGATATAATCATCCGCACCTGTCTGCAAGCCTTCCAAAGTATGTTCTTCCCGGTTGCGGGCTGTCAGCAAGACAACAGGTATATGGCTGGTCTGCAAATTACTTTTCAACTTCTCGCACATTTCCAGTCCGGACATGACAGGCATCATGATGTCACTTACAATCATCTGCGGTTGGAGCGAAGAAGCCCGTTCCAATCCTTCCTGCCCGTCGGCAGCCGTATATACCTCATATATCTGTTCAAAAATCTGCGTCAATACTTTACGCATTTCCGGGTTATCTTCTACAATCAGTATTTTCACCGTTTTATCCGGCTTCACCATTTCCGAGATTTCTTGAGGCTCTATTATATAATGTTCGGCAACGTGCTCGTCTGCGGAGGAAGAGACTTCCATATTCATATTCGCATCCCGGTGGAGAGTAACGGTAAAAGAGGTAACTCTATTCGGTTCGCTTTCCACTCCGATGGTTCCCTGATGCAACTCTACAATTCCTTTCGCCATCGCCAATCCAATGCCCGACCCTTTGACAGTTCGTGTGGTTGTTGCCGAATCATCCTGCCAAAACCGTTCAAATACATGTTTGATCTTGGATTTATCAATGCCTACCCCCAGGTTGTTGACTGAAATCACAATGTCATTATCTCCTTCCGCTGACAGCTCAACAGAAATCCAGTCACCAGGCTTCGTATACTTAAAAGCGTTGGACAATAAATTATAGAATACTTTCTCTATCTGTGTTTTATCAATATACAAATCAGCTTCTTTCAGAGTGGAAGAAAAGCGGAGATCTATCTTATTCAGTTGGGCATAACTATAGAAAGAACCACAAATTTCCTCTATCACCGCCACAATATTCTCTTTAGAAATCTTTAGTTTCAAGTATCCCTGATCCTGCTTGCGGATATCAATGACTTCATCCACGAGGTTATTCATCCGACGGGAATTTTTATAAATATCCAGAATCTTATTATATACTTCAGGAATAATGTCCTTATGCATCAGGAGCATTTCGAGCTGGCTGGATATAAGTGTTAACGGGGTACGGAATTCATGCGATACATTGGTAAAGAAACGCAGTTTGGACTGGTTCACACTTTCGATATACTCTTTTTCCCGTTTCTCGGCCAATAAAGAGTGCCGCAAGGTTTTTCGTATCCAGAACATACGGATAATATAGCCGGCAATGAGGATAGCTGCCAGCACCATCAGCAAAATAAACCATGCCCGCTGATAAACCGGAGCCTCCACTATCAGCTCAAAACTAACGGAAGGTGCTTCCTGACCGTGAACGCCCACCTGGTCGCCACGGACATGGAAAGTATAATGCCCCGGATGAAGATTGGTATAGGTAATCATCGTATTATCGCCCGCCTTCATATATTCGTTGTCAAAGCCTTCAAGTTTATATTCCAGGCCGATATTAGAAATATTATTCAGGGTGTTACTTGCTATCTCAAAAGTGACGGAAGAATATCTGGGCGGCAATACTAACCGATGTTCATACAGTACGGTTTCTTTGATAAGCCCCAACGAATCAAGTGGTTGTATTTCCGTATTATCCACAAGCACCCGTTTTACAAACACATCATAGTCAACAGACTGTTTGTTCAGCTTTTCCTGGGCGATAGAGACAATACCCGCCAGACCACACACGTAAATATCGTGGTCGGACGCAATATACAACCCTCCGTCATTTACATTATTCAAGGGAAAATCACTCTGTCTGTTATAGTTCTCGAATGTAGTCGTTGCCAGATTGAATTTAGAGAAACCACCATTGGTTGCCACATAGATAGAACCATCCAAAGGACTCTCCACCAATCCGGTTATAAATCCATTTTCCAATCCCTGTTTCGCTCCGTATCCCACAAAAGAATCTGTCTTCTTATCAAATAGATAAATTCCCGAGCCTGTCGATCCCAGCCATATACGTCCTTTCTTATCACATAAAATGTGGTTGATGTGATGCTGCGCTGTGCTCTGCGCTATTTGGGAGAAAGGATAACTATGGGCAGTGCCCGCTTTGAGGTTGACTCGTATCAGATCAAAAGAGGTAGTCAGCCATAAATCCCCGTCTTTGTCAAACGTCATATCCCAAACCTGCGACAGATGTTTGGCAGCCAACGAAGGGTGTTCGAAATGATGAAGTCGAAGGTGTTTCTTATCCAATACAAGCAATCCTCCCTTGGCAGCTATCAATAAAGAATCGTGGCCGGCAAACTCTATCATTTTCACCAGATTATAAGCTCTGTCAACAACTGTTTTTCCTTCCGGAGTATAGATGTTTTCCGGGATAGATTCTATATGTCCGGTCGACAGATTAATCCGGTTGATTCCCTGATAAAGAGAAGCTACCCAAAGATAATCCGGCTCTCTCTCATAATAAAGAGACTTCACTATCTTAAAAGAAAGCTCTTGAGAATAGACCTTTTTTAAAGGGAAAAAGCGTTTGGTATGTTTATCATAATAGTTCAACCCACTTCCTTCACTTGCAAACCAGATCCGGCCGGAACGGTCTTCGGCAATGGAACTGATAATATAAGAATTCAAATGACCGCCAACAGCCGTAGACGAGCGGTAAAAATGGAAAGCATCATTCGCTACATTATAATATTGGATTCCCTGATAGAAAGTCCCCAACCATAAAGTCCCCGAAGCGTCGTAATGCATCGAAATAATAGAACGTATATCGGCCGCCTCCACATTCAAGTCATATTCATAATCTGTAAACTCTCCGGTAAACAGGTTTAAAGTCTGCAAACCGGCATAGGTTCCGATATACAGGAGACTATCATTAGCTTGCGTCACATGACGCACATTATTATGGTTAATCGTATTTTCAGCTACCTTATTATGCTTGAAATGAGTAAATTTTCCATCTTCATCCAACCGTATGAGCCCTCTGTTTCTGGTAGCTATCCAGATACTCCCGTTTCTGTCTTCCGTTATTGAATTGACAGCTCCCACATCCATACGCCGGGTGATATGTGCAGACTGGTCGATGCAGTATACACCTTTCGAAGAAGTACCCACCACCACTGTCTGATTCTGACGAACCATGAGACTGTTCATCAATACATCCTCCTCATCTGAAGGAAATGAAAAGAATAACTCGGGCGCCTGGTCGAGGTTGCGATAACGGTAGATTTCCTTTCCGGTAGCTATCCATAATGCATCGTGCGCATAACAGATTCCCGCAACTTCTCCTTCACGCAACACCCTAAAACGATTCAAACGCATATCATAAAGAGTCACGCTCTGCAAACTGCGGATAAAGAGCAATCCGGCTTTATTTCCGCAAACCTGCCTGATATTATTGATATTGATGGAATAAGGATTAGCGTTATCCGGTTTGAATACTTCAAACTTACGTCCGTCAAATCGATTCAGCCCGTCTTGAGTCCCGATCCACAAAAATCCGAATTCATCCTGATAGAAACAATTGACCGTTTGATGAGAAAGTCCCTGCCTTACGTCCTTAAAGCGCATATTGATATCCTTCGTCACATTTGCCATGCAACAAAGTCCCGATATGAACAGGCAATAAACAACAAGAAATTTAGCTTTGGCCATCTGTGTTTTTCGATAATTCAGATGCAATATTCGGGAAAATCCAAGATATATGCAAGCGTTTATTCAAAAACCTGATTGCCTATTGCCTGCAGACTATTACTCGGGAGGCGTATAACTAATCTCCCTACCGAATAAAATTAATCATCTAACGGTTAATTCTTTTTCGTCTGACTATAGTCAGACGAAAGTTCAACTATAGTTAGACGTAAGTTTAACAGTAGTCAGACGCAAGTTTGACTATAGTCAGACGATTAATTTTATGCATAAACAAGATTAGTTATCTCTTTACCAAGAAATAGTTTTTTGCATACGAAAGATTAAATTATACTATCAACCGCCTAAACACTTGTTTATCATTGGTGAACTGCGTACTTTTGCACGCCATTAAAAAAAGCAAAACAATGACTAACAAAACCAAAGGTTTTATCTATGGAGCGATTGCCGCTGCGAGCTACGGTATGAATCCTCTTTTTGCACTTCCGCTCTATGCAGCCGGAATGAGTGTCGATACCGTTTTATTCTACCGGTACTTCTTTGCGACAATCGTATTGGGTATTCTAATGAAAATGCAGCATCAGTCTTTTGCACTTCATAAGGCAGACGTTTTGCCCTTAGTCATTATGGGGCTGTTATTCTCTTTTTCATCACTGCTTTTGTTTATGAGCTATAATTATATGGATGCCGGAATTGCTTCAACGATTCTGTTTGTTTATCCGGTGATGGTAGCTGTCATTATGGGAATATTCTTCAAGGAAAAGATTTCCGCCATTACCGTTTTCTCCATCCTGCTGGCACTTTCAGGCATTGCCTTGCTTTATCAGGGAGACGGCAACAAACCGCTATCGACTTTGGGAATTATCTTTGTTCTGTTGTCTTCTCTCTCTTATGCTATATATATAGTAGGTGTAAACCGTTCGACATTGAAAAACCTGCCGACCACGAAACTTACCTTCTATGCCATTTTGTTCGGACTATCGGTTTATATCGTCCGTTTAAATTTCTGTACGGAACTGCAAGTAATACCGTCTGCCTGGCTCTGGGCCGATGTACTATCACTCGCCATCCTGCCAACTGCCGTATCACTGGTCTGTACCGCACTGGCCATCCATTATATAGGCTCTACACCAACGGCAATATTGGGTGCTCTGGAACCAGTGACAGCTTTATTCTTCGGTGTTCTCCTGTTTCACGAAAAACTGACTCCCCGCTTAATGATGGGTATTTTAATGATTATCACCGCCGTTACCCTGATTATCATTGGCAAGTCACTCATAAAAAAGATGGGTATGCTGTTGCAGATGAACAAAAAATAATATACTTTTGCTACTTAATCAATCAAAATGCAATTTTAAATCTCAAAAAATATGGTAGACGTAAAGACTTGCCTTGACAATGCACAAGAAAAGATGGATATGGCCATCATGTATCTGGAAGAAGCACTGGCACATATCCGCGCCGGAAAAGCGAGTGCACGCTTATTAGATGGTATCCGCGTAGATTCTTACGGAAGTATGGTACCTATCAGCAATGTAGCAGCAATTACTACTCCGGACGCCCGCAGTATCGTAATCAAGCCTTGGGATAAAAGCATGTTCCGTGTCATCGAAAAAGCAATCATCGACTCTGACCTCGGTATCATGCCCGAAAACAATGGAGAAATGATCCGTATCGGCATCCCTCCCCTGACGGAAGAACGTCGTAAACAACTGGCAAAACAGTGTAAAGGAGAAGGCGAAACGGCTAAAGTAAGCGTACGCAACGCGCGTCGTGACGGCATCGACGCACTGAAAAAGGCCGTAAAAGACGGATTGGCAGAAGACGAGCAGAAGAATGCGGAAGCCAAACTGCAAAAAATCCATGATAAGTATATCAAACAAATCGATGATATGCTGGCTGAAAAGGATAAAGAAATTATGACCGTCTAAAAAATAATGAAGAATTAAGAATGAAGAATGAGGAATTATAATGCTGTATTATTCAGTTGAAACACAGCCTGAATTCTTCATTCTTCATTTTTAATTTATAATTTATATGAAAGGATTAGTAATCAAAAACACGGGTAGTTGGTATCAGGTGAAAACCGATGACGGACAATCTATTGAATGTAAAATCAAAGGGAATTTCCGGTTGAAGGGGATTCGCAGTACTAATCCTGTTGCAGTGGGTGATCGTGTCCGGATTATACTTAATCAGGAAGGCACTGCTTTTATCAGTGAAATAGAAGATAGAAAGAACTACATCATCCGCCGCTCGTCCAATCTTTCCAAACAATCTCATATCCTTGCTGCCAATCTCGACCAGTGTATGCTGGTGGTAACCATCAATTATCCGGAAACTTCCACTATTTTTATTGATCGCTTTCTTGCATCCGCAGAGGCCTATCGCGTCCCTGTAAAACTGGTATTTAATAAGGTAGATGCTTACGACGAAGATGAACTCCGCTATCTGGACGCACTTATCAACTTATACACACAAATCGGCTACCCTTGCTTCAAAGTTTCCGCAAAGAGCGGCACTGGAGTGGCTGAAATCAAAAAAGCACTGGAAGGCAAGATTACTTTATTTTCCGGACATTCGGGAGTCGGCAAATCGACTCTTATCAATTCCATACTGCCGGGCATAGCAGCCAAGACCGGCGAAATTTCTTCTTACCACAACAAAGGAATGCATACTACTACTTTCTCCGAAATGTTCCCTGTGGAAGGAGATGGCTATATCATCGATACTCCGGGTATCAAGGGCTTCGGCACATTCGATATGGAAGAAGAAGAGATCGGACATTATTTTCCCGAAATATTCAAAACCTCCGCCGACTGCAAATATGGCAACTGTACACATCGTCATGAACCGGGATGTGCCGTACGCAAAGCAGTGGAAGAGCACCTCATCAGCGAATCCCGTTATACCTCTTATCTCAATATGTTGGAAGATAAAGAGGAAGGAAAATATCGGGCTGCTTATTAGAAAAAATGCGAGCAGCGTGCTTATAAAACCAATGCTGTTCACACTTATAGTTATAATAGTACACACAAAAAAACAATATGAAAAAAATCTTAGTTTTATTATGTTTCATTTTATACATAATTTCCGCACATGCACAATATTGCAGTATTAAAAAAGGAAGAACTGCTTACTATGTAACAACCGAAGTAAAGGAAGGAAAAACACTGAAAGATACTATGTGCATCGCAGACGTGGTTGATAAAGGTGATCGCTTAATCATAAGAGAAGATGCTTTCGGAGAGCACTATGATTCTCTAAGTATAAAAAGTGGTATCAACAGGTTATTCTATATTTATCATAAGAGTCAAGATATGACCGAAGTTATCCTTTTGGATGGTAAATCAGAATATGAATATCAGAAATATTCTAAGAACATATATGCAGAAGGACGAATTAGCATACCTTTAAAGGATCATGTTCAGAATGGAGATGATATACCACAGTGTAATTTCTTGCAAAAATCAGGACCAATGACTATGAAAGCTTCTCTAAAAGGAAAATATAAAGGACGTGAAACCATACATACTCCTGCGGGAGATTTTGATTGCATTAAAATCTACACGGAACAAAAAGGAAAAGTCATGTTCATTTCAGAAACCGAATATTCAATAGATTGGTATGCCAAAAATATTGGGCTGGTAAAATCAGAAACTATCACTAAAAAAGGGAAAGTCATATCAACCACCCTTCTATATGCCATAAAAGAATAGTTCCCTTAAGTGTATGAGCTTATTAAATTGAAAAAGATGCATTAACTTTTTTTCTATCATTTACAGATTAAACCTTTCCAGTCAGGGAAAGTCTAATCTTCAAAGATTATATTATAATTGCCATATACAATACTAAACCATGAATAAGAAGACTAAATGGGGCATCATTATTCTTGTTGGTGCCGGGATTATCGGTGGAGGAATCTACTCACAATTACCGAAAAAAAACGACGAACTAGCAGCCGCCGACAAAGTGATGGGCGGTAATAAAAAAAGAGGGAAACAAGTTTTAAATGTAAATGCCAAGGTCATAAAACCGCAATCTCTGACAGATGAATTCACCACTACCGGTGTACTTCTGCCCGATGAAGAAGTGGATTTGTCTTTCGAAACGTCGGGAAAGATTGTAGAAATCAACTTTGAAGAAGGAACAGCCGTAAAGAAAGGCCAATTACTAGCCAAAGTGAATGACAGACAGTTGCAGGCACAATTGCAAAGGTTGATTTCGCAATTGAAACTGGCAGAAGACCGTGTATTCCGCCAGGATGCTTTATTGAAACGGGATGCTGTCAGTAAAGAAGCCTACGAACAGGTGAAAACGGATTTAGCAACTCTGAATGCCGATATAGAAATTATCAAAGCTAATATTGAACTGACAGAGCTACGTGCTCCGTTTGACGGAGTGATCGGACTTCGCCAAGTCAGTATCGGTACGTATGCGTCTCCGACCACAGTCGTTGCCAAGCTGACAAAAATCGCTCCACTGAAGGTTGAATTTTCCGTTCCGGAACGTTATGCCAAGCAAATCAAAAAGGGTACCAATCTCAATTTCAGCGTTGAAGGAACATTGGATGCTTTTGGCGCACAGGTATACGCTGTAGAATCTGCCATCGATCCGAATCTGCATCAATTTACCGCCCGTGCATTATACCCGAATGTCAATCGCACCCTACTTCCCGGCCGTTATGCCAGTGTACTGTTGAAAAAGGATGAAATACCTAATGCAATAGCCATCCCAACGGAAGCAATTGTGCCGGAAATGGGTAAAGATAAAGTCTATCTGTATAAATCAGGAAAGGCCGAACCGGTGGATATCATTACTGGTATCCGCACCGCATCTGAAGTGCAAGTGATTAGAGGATTGCACGTAGGAGACACAATCATCACTTCAGGAACATTGCAACTCCGTACCGGACTCGCCGTAACACTTGACAATATTGAAGAATGAGAATTTATGATTTATGAATTCTGATTTATGATTTATAAGCCAAATAATTTATGATTTATAAGTCAGCAAAATACAGCAAACATTCAGAAATCAGAAATCATAATTCAAAAATCAGAAATCTTCAATCCATAACTCAGAAATCATAATTCAGAAATCAGAAATCATAAATCAATGAACATCTCCGAATTAAGTATACGTCGCCCGGTATTAGCCACAGTATTAACGATTATTATCCTCCTTTTCGGATTCATCGGATACAACTATTTGGGTGTCCGCGAATATCCGTCGGTAGATAATCCGATTATTTCTGTCAGCTGCTCTTATCCGGGAGCTAATGCCGACGTTATCGAAAACCAGATAACTGAACCGTTGGAACAGAATATCAACGGTATTCCCGGTATCCGTTCTTTGTCCAGTGTGAGCCAACAGGGGCAAAGCCGTATTACAGTAGAATTTGAATTGTCCGTCGATCTGGAAACAGCGGCCAACGACGTACGTGACAAGGTTTCACGTGCCCAACGTTATCTGCCTCGCGACTGTGACCCACCGACAGTTTCAAAAGCAGATGCCGATGCCATGCCTATCTTGATGGTTGCTCTTCAGAGTGACAAACGTTCTCTGTTGGAATTAAGTGAAATAGCGGATCTGACTGTGAAAGAACAATTACAGACTATTTCTGATGTAAGTAGTGTATCTATCTGGGGAGAGAAGCGTTACTCCATGCGCCTTTGGCTCGACCCGGTAAAGATGGCAGGTTACGGTATCACTCCCGTCGATGTTAAAAACGCTGTAGATAACGAAAATGTGGAACTTCCTTCAGGTAGTATCGAAGGAAATACCACCGAGTTGACGATCCGTACACTAGGATTGATGCATACCGCAGATGAATTCAATGACTTGATTGTCAAAGAAGAGAATAACCGTATTGTACGATTCAGTGATATCGGACGTGCTGAACTGGGGCCGGCTGATATTAAGAGTTATATGAAGATGAACGGCGTTCCTATGGTGGGTGTCGTAGTCATTCCACAGCCGGGAGCCAACCATATTGAGATTGCGGATGCGGTATACCAGCGTATGGAGCAGATGAAAAAGGACTTGCCGGAAGACGTACACTATAACTACGGTTTTGATAATACCAAGTTTATCCGTGCGTCTATCAATGAGGTAAAGTCAACAGTGTATGAGGCTTTTGTACTCGTAATCATCATTATCTTCCTCTTCCTGCGTGACTGGCGCGTTACATTGGTGCCTTGTATCGTAATTCCTGTCTCCCTCATCGGTGCATTCTTCGTCATGTATCTGGCAGGATTCTCCATCAATGTGCTTTCCATGCTCGCCATCGTACTATCGGTGGGACTGGTGGTAGATGACGCCATCGTTATGACAGAGAATATCTACATCCGTATAGAGAAAGGAATGGCCCCGAAAGAAGCGGGAATAGAAGGAGCCAAAGAAATTTTCTTTGCCGTTATTTCCACCACTATTACGCTGGTAGCGGTATTCTTCCCTATCGTCTTTATGGATGGAATGACGGGACGATTATTCCGTGAGTTCAGTATCGTAATTTCGGGTTCGGTGATTATATCCTCATTTGCCGCATTGACTTTCACTCCGATGTTGGCAACGAAGTTACTCATTAAACGAGAAAAACAAAGTTGGTTCTATGCAAAAACAGAACCGTTCTTTGAAGGAATGAATCGGCTATACAGCCGTTCGCTTGCCGCTTTTCTTAGCAAACGCTGGATCGCTCTTCCATTTACTTTCATCACCATTTGCCTGATTGGTATTCTATGGAATGCAGTTCCTGCGGAAATGGCCCCACTTGAAGACCGTTCGCAAATCAGTATCAATACACGAGGAGCGGAAGGCGTCACCTATGAATATATCAGGGATTACACAGAAGACATCAATCAACTGGTAGACTCCATTCTGCCTGATGCAGAGGCTGTAACTGCCCGTGTATCCAGCGGTAGCGGAAACGTGCGCATCACGCTGAAGGATATGAATGAACGTAATTATACCCAGATGGATGTGGCAGAGAAAATATCAAAAGCGGTACAGAAGAAAACAATGGCGCGTTCATTCGTACAGCAGCAGTCTTCTTTCGGCGGACGTCGTGGAAGCATGCCTGTACAATATGTACTTCAGGCTACCAATTTGGAAAAGCTGGAAGAAGTGTTGCCCAAGTTTATGGCTAAAGTATATGAGAATCCTGTTTTCCAGATGGCGGACGTTGATTTGAAGTTCAGTAAACCGGAAGCTCGTATTCAGATCAACCGTGACAAGGCCAGTATTATGGGGGTAAGTACCAAAAACATTGCTCAAACGCTGCAATATGGATTAAGTGGACAGCGTATGGGATATTTCTATATGAACGGTAAACAATACGAAATTCTTGGTGAAATCAACCGCCAGCAACGAAATAAACCGGCCGACCTGAAAGCTATTTACGTCCGTAGCAGTAGCGGGGATATGATTCAGCTGGACAACTTGATTGAATTGGAAAGCGGTATTGCACCTCCAAAGTTGTATCGTTATAATCGTTTTGTGTCAGCTACCATCTCTGCGGGATTGGCAGACGGCAAAACAATCGGGCAAGGCTTGGATGAAATGGATAAGATTGCCAAAGAAACATTGGATGACACTTTCCGTACTGCCCTGTCGGGAGACTCGAAGGAATATCGTGAAAGTTCTTCCAGTCTGATGTTCGCCTTTATCCTGGCTATCCTTTTGATTTACCTGATTCTGGCAGCCCAGTTTGAAAGTTTCAAAGATCCATTGATTATCATGTTGACAGTGCCGCTGGCTATTGCCGGAGCTTTGGTCTTCATGTATTTCGGAGATATTACGATGAATATTTTCAGTCAGATCGGTATTATCATGCTGATCGGTCTGGTGGCGAAGAACGGTATTCTTATTGTAGAATTTGCCAATCAGAAACAGGAAGCCGGAGAGGATAAAATGAGCGCCATCAAAGATGCTGCCCTTCAACGCCTCCGTCCGATTCTGATGACAAGTGCCTCTACGGTTTTGGGACTTATCCCGCTGGCATTTGCCACCGGAGAAGGTTGTAACCAGCGTATTGCCATGGGTACGGCGGTAGTGGGTGGTATGGTCGTATCCACTCTGCTTACGATGTACATTGTACCGGCTATTTACAGTTACATTTCGACTAACCGAATCAAAAAACTACAAGAATGAAACAGAAAGGAATTTGCATGAAACGCATCATTTATATCACCATTGCATGTGCCTTCTTATCAGTCTCTTTTGCAAAGGCACAAGTTCTCACTCTCAAGGAGTGTCTGGAAGAAGGATTGCAAAACAATTACTCTTTACGTATCATCCATAACGAAGAGCAGATCAGCAAAAACAACGCAACGTTGGGAAATGCAGGTTACCTGCCTACACTGGACTTCTCTGCCGGATATACCGGAAACCTGGACAATATTGAGACCAAGGCGCGTGCTACCGGAGAAATAACAAAGAACAACGGAGTCTACGATCAGACAGTTAATGTCGGTCTTAACCTCAACTGGACTATTTTCGACGGATTCAATATCAGTACCACCTACAAACAGTTGAAAGAGCTGGAACGTCAGGGGGAAACCAACACGCGTATTGCCATTGAAGATTTTATCGCTGCCCTGACTTCCGAATACTATAATTTTATCCAGCAGAAGATTCGTCTGAAAAACTTTCATTATGCAATGTCACTTTCCAAAGAGCGCTTGCGCATAGCCGAGGCTAGTCACCTGGTCGGTAAGTTTTCAGGGCTGGATTATCAGCAGGCAAAGGTGGATTTCAATGCAGACAGTGCCCAATACATCAAACAACAGGAATTGCTACATTCTTCACGCATCCAGTTGAATGAACTGATGGCTAACAACAATGTCAATCAAAACATTATTATCAAAGACTCCACTATCGACGTACACAGCGACTTGCAATTTGATGATTTGTGGAATTCTACGTTAGCAACCAATGCTTCTTTGCTCAAGGCCGATCAAAACACAGTACTTGCCCAATTGGACTACAAGAAAATAAACTCACGCAACTATCCATATCTCAAATTAAATACCGGATATGGATATACGTTCAACAAGTATGACATCAATGCAAACAGCAGAAGAGGTGAACTGGGCTTCAATGCCGGAATAACTGTCGGTTTTAATATCTTCGACGGTAATCGTCGCCGCGAAAAGAGAAATGCAAGTCTGGCTTTCAAGAATCGTCGCCTGGAACGACAGGACTTGGAATTAGCACTTCGCTCTGATCTCAGTAACCTATGGCAAGCCTATCGCAACAATCTTCAATTGCTGAATCTGGAACGTCAAAACCTGATAACCGCCAAAGATAATCACGATATTGCCATGGACCGTTATATACAGGGAGACCTCTCCGGTTTTGAAGTGCGTGAAACACAAAAAAGTTTGTTAGATGCAGAGGAACGCATCCTCTCTGCTGAATATAATACGAAACTTTGCGAAATATCCCTGTTACAAATCAGCGGAAAGATTACGAAATATCTGGAATAAGGAAGTAGTTTCCATTTATTTTTTGATTGGGTTAATCTTCTTATCGGGAGGGTTAACCCAATTTTTACTCTATAAAAAACAGTTATTACATATCAGTATTTTTCTTTCTTCATACATTTGCATACTATAAAAACATTAAATAATAAAGCCATGAGAAAACCAGGTTTTTTCTTACTGCTACTTTTTATCCTGACAAACGCCTCAGCCCAAAAAGCAACAGACTACAGAAAACAACAAAATTACAAAGAATGGGTACACATCGCTCCTAAATTTGACGACGATTTCTTCAAGACGGAAGAAGCCCAACGCATTGGTGACAACGTGTTACTGTATCAGCAAATCACCGGAGGATGGCCAAAAAATATCTATATGCCGGCAGAACTGACAGAACAGGAATATAAAGCGGCACTAAAAGCCAAAGAGGATATCAACCAAAGCACAATCGACAACAATGCCACCACGACAGAAATAGAATATCTGGCACGACTTTATCTGGCTACACAGAAAGAGAAATATAAAGAAGGAGTGCTGAACGGTATTCAATATCTGCTCAAATCGCAGTATGAAAACGGAGGATGGCCTCAATTTTATCCACGTCCCAAAGGTTATTATGTACAAATCACCTACAATGACAATGCAATGGTAAGAGTCATGAATCAACTTCGGAGCATATACGAAAAGAAAGCTCCATATACTTTTCTTCCTGACAATATCTGCGAACAAGCACGCAATGCATTCAACAAAGGTATAGAGTGTATACTCAAAACGCAGGTGTGCCAAAATGGTGAATTAACAGTATGGTGCGCCCAACACGACCGTGTCACTTTGGAACCCTGCAAAGCACGTGCTTATGAACTTCCGTCACTAAGCGGACAAGAGTCGGACAATATTGTATTGCTGTTGATGTCACTTCCTAATCCATCCACAGACATTGTAAAATCCATAGAAGGAGCAATCAAATGGTTCCAAAAGTCTAAAATAAAAGGAATACAGAAGGAATATTTCACTAACGGTGAAGGTAAAAAAGACTATCGTATGGTTCCCTGTGAAGACTGTCCAACTCTCTGGGCACGTTTTTATGAACTGGAAACGAATCGGCCTTTTTTCTGCGACCGTGACGGCATTAAAAAATATGATATATCGGAAATCGGGCATGAGCGCCGGAATGGTTATAGTTGGTATAACAAAGATGGTAGTAAGGTATTGAAGAGATATGAAAAATGGAAAAAAGAACAGAACAAGTAATCACAAATGATGAAAGGCTGATATCTACACTACAAAAATAAATATCCGGAAAGTCTTTAAGTCCTCAAAAGATGAAATCCCCTCACTACATTGCAGAGTGAGGGGATTTTATAAATTCAGGGCATTTAGCCTCTTCTTAAAGTTTTATCCCAACAGGTTAAAACCGGTTATTTTGTGCAATTCCACGGTTTCAACTGTTTGAAGAAGTCATTACCCTTATCATCCACCAAGATAAATGCAGGGAAGTTTTCTACTTCAATTTTCCAGATGGCTTCCATACCCAATTCCGGATATTCCACACATTCGATGCTCTTGATGTTATTCTGTGCAAGGATAGCTGCCGGACCTCCGATAGAGCCAAGATAGAAACCACCATATTTCTTACAAGCATCTGTCACTTGCTGGCTACGGTTACCTTTTGCCAACATGACCATGCTGCCGCCATGACTTTGGAACAGTTCTACATAAGAGTCCATACGTCCTGCTGTAGTAGGACCCATAGAACCACAAGCCATGCCTTCCGGAGTTTTTGCCGGACCTGCATAATAAATAGGATGATCCTTAATATATTGTGGCAAGTCTTCGCCGCGATCCAAACGTTCTTTCAGTTTAGCATGGGCGATGTCACGACCTACGATGATCGTTCCGTTCAATGACAGACGAGTAGCTACCGGATATTTAGTCAGCTCTTTCAGGATTTCAGGCATCGGACGGTTCAGGTCGATCTTTACAACATCACCTTCACCTGCTTGACGCAGTTCTACAGGAATAAGTTCGCCCGGATTTGAATCCAGTTTCTCAATCCAGATACCTTCCTTATTGATTTTACATTTGATGTTACGGTCGGCAGAGCAAGATACTCCCAAGCCTACCGGACAAGAAGCACCGTGACGAGGCAAACGGATGATGCGTACGTCATGAGCAAGATATTTACCTCCGAATTGCGCGCCCAATCCAATTTTGTGAGCTTCTGCCAAAACTTCTTTTTCCAGTTCGATGTCGCGGAATGCACGGCCATATTCGTTTCCAGTAGTCGGCAAGTTATCATAGAAATGAGTAGAAGCCAGCTTCACTGTCAATAAGTTCTTTTCAGCAGAAGTTCCACCGATCACGAAAGCGATATGATAAGGAGGGCAAGCGGCTGTTCCCAATGTTTTCATTTTTTCAACCAGGAATGGAACCAGTGTACCGGGATTCAGGATCGCTTTTGTTTCCTGATACAAATATGTCTTGTTGGCAGAACCACCACCTTTTGTTACGCAAAGGAATTCGTATTCCATACCTTCGGTAGCTTCGATGTCAATCTGTGCAGGGAGGTTACATTTTGTATTTACCTCATCATACATATTCAAAGGCGCATTCTGTGAATAACGCAGGTTCTCTTCAGTGTATGTTTTATATACGCCCAGTGAAAGCGCTTCTTCATCAGAATATCCAGTCCATACCTGCTGTCCTTTTTCACCATGGATAATAGCAGTACCAGTGTCCTGACAGAAAGGAAGTACACCTTTTGAAGCAACTTCCGCGTTACGCAGGAAAGTCAATGCCACATACTTATCGTTTTCACTTGCTTCCGGATCACTCAGAATCTTAGCAACTTGTTCGTTGTGCGAACGACGAAGCATGAATGATACATCACGAAAAGCTGCATTAGCCATCGCAGTCAAACCTTCTTTCTCAATTTTCAGGATAGGATTTCCTTCAAACTCGCTTACTGATACATAGTCTTTTGTAAGCAGATAATACTCAGTTGTATCTTTTCCCTTTTCAAACATGGGCTGATACTTAAACGGAGGTGTTGCCATAAGTTTCTTATTTTATTACGTAATGTTAGTTAGTGTGGCAAAGGTAGTAATTAAGAATGAAGAATGGCGAATGATGAATGAAGAATTAAGAATGAATAACGGAGAAAAGCAGGAACAGCAAAAGACAATCATAAACAATAAACAACGAGCGGTAAACAAGCTATGCCATTCATTGACATCTGCCGTTCACCGCTCACTATTTTATTTACAGTTTGCTATTTATCATATCCTGTTTATCATCCACAGTTCGCCATCTGCCACTCCTATTATGATTCGATTGCTTCAATCCGTTTGATTAACTCGTTTCCAAGAGCTGTTTTATCTTCAATATGTTTCAAGACGGCAGTCACAAAGGTATTACTTTCGAAATCACCGCGTACTTGCTCAAAATCCTGCTTCATTTCGTCGTGGGAGCCGTCAGCACCAAATCCGGTCATGGAAGACAACGAAAATTCTTTCTTGGCATCCTCATATACCATCTTATCCAATCCGACAACAGCTTGCTGCCACGCTTTCACGATACCGATGATATCTTGTGCTGTAATCGTTTCCGGATTCAGGCCGTAGAATTCCTGAATCTTATGATAAGCCCATGTCCATTCATAGGTATAATAATTCTCGTGCATTTCTGCAAAGCTTGCATTGATGGATTTCAAACGATTGACTGTTCCATTCTCAATACCATCCAACAATCGGTCGATTTCACTCTTGGGAGCAATCAGTCCGGAAACATCCACCCATTCGCCAAGTCCGATTTCCGTGTCAGGTTTCAGTCGCTGACGGATTTCTTCATTGGTCTGGAAATTAATACCCTCCAATCGTTTTATGATGGAGTTTCCCAAGAACTTGTGAATGGCGATTTCATAAAAACGAATTCCGTTATTCAGAGAAGAGTTCTTGATTTTAGCACTCTGGTAGGAGTAGATCTCTGAAGTTTCACCGGATACACGTTTCAATTCTTTCAAAATGGAACGTCCTTTAAACATCTTCTGAATGGTATAAGGACTCAGCAGGTTATAATTGATATAATCCAGCCGGTTCGGATCTTTTCGCTTATCACGCTTTGGCCATTTCTGTGCGTCACGGATAGTACCTACACTTCTCAAATTAACTCCCGGAACCAGATAAGTGGTATTCCGCTGCTCTATCAGGTAAGAGAAAGGAAGATTGGAAGTATCGGCATGATTAACATGACGTCCCATTACCAAAGAGAAAGCCCCGACACGTGCCGGCCACAGGATATATGAATCGGAAGTGGTCTTCGCTCCTCTCTCCATCGTTCCCTGATGGATAGGACCTAACTTATACATGTGATTACTCTGATTGGACCCCGAACCCGCATTCATAAACGAGAACATACCGGCAATCAATAAAGTAGATTTATGGTGTGTCACAGTGAAAGGACCTGCAAAAATAGCACATGCCTCACCGTTCTCTCCCTGACAATTACTGAAGAATAAAGAATCGGAAGCGGAATAATTGTGTCCCAGTTTACAGGATTGTCCGACGAAACAACGAGTCAACATCGTGCCGTCATCCACTTTAGAGCCGGAAGAGATGATAAAGTCATCACAGATTACACCATGTCCGATATGTACAGGTGCCGTCACATTACTATTGACGCTGCCATTGGATAAGCGGCAGGTCCCACAGATATGGCAGTAATCACCAATCCGGACATTCTTGATCGAGCCCGTATTGAGAATCATCACATGATTGCCAATACTGCCGACAGCAGAAGCATGTTTATTGGAATAATAATCCGCAATAGATTTCATACGGTTTATCAGCTCGGGACGATGGCGGTACAGTGCAAGAATATATGCCTGGTGCGCAGACAATTTATCGTTCATCAACACCTCACGGCCTCCTGTTTCATTCAAGACAGCCACTTCTACCCCATTACCAAAAGTGCTTAACCTATCCACTAAAATAATATCTACATTCTCAATGAAGGTGTCACTGCCAATCTCATAATTAGCAATATAGTTCTGTATATTCTCAATACAGCAGTTATCGCCCACCGACACATTGTGCAACGTCACATGACGTAATCCCGAATGTTTCTTGATTCCCCCCGGCAATGTAAATTCAGCTTCGAATACCCCCAGTTTTACTTCACCCGAGAAACGGGTATGATGGACGTACTCACAATTAAAACCCTCTGCCACTGATACATTTCCCCAATCATCGGCCAGACATGACTGGCTCTTCAACTGAAGTATCTCATCTTCAGTCAATCTACGATAGTCTTTCATCTTAATAATGTGTTAATGTGCCCATATGCCAATGTGCCAATTCTGATGCAGTATGCGCAACCAATTGGCACATCAGCACATTAGCATATTGATTATTCTTCCTCTTCTTCGTAGGTCTGATAAAGAAAATCGTTATAGGGATATTTCTGAACGTGTAATTCTTTCACTCGCTGATAAACTACATTTTTCAGTTCGTCTATATTGATTCGTTCGCGGGCGGAAATAAAGAGGCAGTTATCCTCCATTTTTGCCATCCACGTCTTCATCAGTTCTTCGAGTGTTAAGTTTTCCTTTGTTCGGGGGGTAAGGTCGTCCGGCGCTTTCTCCACGTAGGTGTAAGCGTCTATTTTATTAAATACAAGTATCATAGGTTTGCCACTGCCTCCAATCTCTGCCAGGGTCTTGTTCACCACCTCAATCTGTTCCTCAAATCCGGGGTGGGAAATATCGACTACGTGCACAAGCAAATCTGCTTCACGTACCTCATCCAGGGTAGATTTAAAAGATTCTACCAAGTCGGTAGGTAACTTGCGAATAAACCCTACTGTATCTGACAACAGGAACGGTAGATTATCGATAATCACTTTGCGCACAGTAGTGTCTAAAGTAGCGAACAGTTTGTTTTCCGCAAACACTTCACTCTTGGAGAGAAGATTCATCATGGTTGATTTTCCCACATTGGTATAACCAACCAGTGCAACACGTATCATGCGTCCGCGATTCTTGCGTTGGGTAGCTTTCTGCTTGTCAATCTCCGCCAGACGTTCTTTCAGCAATGACATACGGTTCAGGATGATACGGCGGTCCATCTCAAGCTGTGTTTCACCCGGACCACGAAGTCCCACGGAACCTTTGCCACCACCGGCACCGGAACCACCTCCCTGGCGTTCCAAGTGAGTCCAAAGCCGCTGCAAACGCGGCAACATATATTTATACTGTGCCAGTTCTACCTGTGTCTTCGCATTGGCTGTCTGCGCACGCATGGCAAATATATCAAGAATCAGTGAAGTACGGTCCAGTATCTTCACTTTCAGTTCAGCTTCAATATTACGAATCTGTTTCGCAGAAAGCTCATCATCAAAGATGACCATTCCTACTTCACGTTCTGCTTCCTCTTCGTCATGGATATATTGTCTGATTTCTTCCAACTTTCCTTTTCCAACATAAGTCACAGAGTTAGCCGTCGGCAACTTCTGTGTAAATCGTTTCACAACTTCCGCCCCAGCCGTCTCGGCAAGGAAAGCCAGTTCATCCAGATACTCGTTTGTTTTACGCTCATCCTGCGTCTGTGTGATGAGTCCTACAAGCACTGCTGTTTCTACTTTGGCTTCGGATATTACAAATTCTTTCATTCTTTACTTCTATTATATATAATAATGTGGGCGCAAATATAACAAAAAAAAAGAGGACAATGTTTTATTGTCCTCTTTTTCGTATCATTTATGGTAATTCAATTATAAATCAAACCATAGTTTTTCCCAGATTTTCGGAGATTCTTTCGGTGCATTAATATTAGCTGTCATTTCTTCAGGACTATATTCCCATCTTCTGATCAATTCTTTTGAAGTTGCATCTTCCGGGACTTGCAATGTCGGGACCTCGTTTCCGGCAGTACCAGATCGCCTCCATTGTACAAACTCCTCAAACGGACGATCCATCAAATCAATCCATTGCTGCATATGAATCTCATACAGAGCTTTTTCCTGGGTCATCGTTGTCAATTCCGGTAAACCTGTAACATATGTATCAATATCGGATTCCGCAACTCCATAAAAAGCACATGCTTCACGAATTCCTTTCAGGTACAGTTCATTAGCTTTCGACAGATTTTGAGCAACTCCTAATCCGCGCGCATAAGCTTCTGCTTCCAAAAGTAGCTGTTCTTGACAAGAATAAATCAATTCCGGAGCGTCTCTTCTGAAAAGGTAGTTGCTTACAACAGATGACAGTAGATTTTCTTCATCATCCGTCTTTGCAGCCTCTCTATTACCCAACCCCCGGTATACACCATCCGCACCCGGTTCAAAATAACAGGGAATACGGGGATCATTACGTTCTTGCATCGGTTTCAACATATAATTGCTGGCAAAGAACAATATTTGTGTCCCCCCAACCAATTCTATAAGTTCATATTTAGGGTTCTGGTTACCCGGATCTGTAGAGTAAGGAAATACCAAATTGTCCGCTGCTGATGCAACCATTCCTCCAGCCTGCAGCAACGTACCAATAGCAGCAGCCTTAGAAGGGTCTTTATCTACCATAACCATCAATGTTCTGAATTTTAAAGACTTTGCCAAAGTCATCCATTTGTTCATATCACCTTTGTAATAGATATCGTACTCATCAATTGCATTAGCATCATTCAGATCTATAAGCTGTAATGCCTCATCAAGTAATGACAAAACACCATTCAATACACTTTCCTGAGAATCAAATTTCGGATATTTAATTGTTCCGTTCCAGGATTCTGTGAAAGGAATATCTCCCCACAACATCGTTGCCTCATACATATGCTCAGCCAAAAGAATCTTACACTGCGCAATAGCATTGTGATTCACCGGTTCTGACTCTTCTGCATTTTTAATAGCTAACATCAAATTATTGCCACCTACAGAATAATAATGTTTCCAGACATTCCCTGTACTATAAGGAGAAATAGTATATACAGATTCATCCCAGCCACCGTAATCAAGTCCACCATCAACTTGACACTGCGAACTCATAGATAAAGGAATATAAAAGTCACCACCAGTGCGTGTTCCAGCCCAGTTTACAGCTACATAGTTAAACAAATACCCGGGATCAACTTTCTCGGCAGTATTGGGATCATGGTTAATATCGAGCCAATCGCTACATGAAGTTAAACATGCCAAAGCGCTCAATGCGTATGTTAATATTTTCTTTTTCATTATCATATTCGTTTAAATCTTACAATGTTAATCTGACATTAAATCCAAAACTTCTGGTAGAAGGTATGCTGTTAAACTCTACACCACCCCCAATCTGAGAAGGACCGAAGAAGTTAGCTTCCGGATCAATATGTGGCACATGATCTTTAATAATCCATAAGTTACGTGCCTCAAAACCTAAATCCAATGATTTAACAAAAAAGCTCTTGAACCATTTGCGTGGGAAGCTATAAGACAACTGTACCTCTCTGAGTTTTACAAATGATGCATTATAGATATTCCCTTCATTATTACTAGAATTGGATATATGCTGCCAATAATCCTGCATACTTTTCACAGGAACATCATTAGGTCTATATGTTCCATCATCCTGAAGGATTACACCCGGCTCAATAAAGGAAGCATCTTCACGGTGAGCTATTGTTTCAGCAGCCAAACCGCTACTTCTTAAATTAGCTACAGTCTCTGAATACAAAGAACCTCCATGACGGATATCAATCAAGAAACTCAAGGTAACTCCCTTATAAGTAAATGTATTGTTGATTCCCATCGTAAAATCAGGATATACATCTCCTAAACGCACGTTATTAACAGTTTCTCTCAAACCTGTTTTAGAATTAATCACATAATTTCCTTGGTCATCACGTTTCCAACCCGTGCCATACAAGCCAAACGAATCTCCTTTAGCAGCCTTAATTTGTAAACCGCTCAGTCCACTCGTTAACGTATATTCATCAAGTCCTTCAGCTAACTCCTCCACTGTCTGCTTATTTGAAGCAAATGTTGCATCCAGGTCCCATTTAAAATCACGTGTTTCCACAGGAGTCAACCCCAAAGTTACTTCAACACCTTTATTGGCAATCTTCCCGGCATTAATATTATTGGCAAAGTAGCCTGTTGACAATGGGACATCAATACTTACAATCTGATTCTTTGTAATATTGCTATAATAAGTCATATCTAACCTAATTTTTCCACCGAAGAAACGCAAATCAGCTCCAACTTCAAAAGAACTTTGATTTTGCGGCTTCAAATTCTCATTTGGTAAGACACGAGGTCCCGTAAAGCCAACTAATCCCATATGGGGGAAAGTGTTAACATTACCCAGATATTGCAAAAAGTAAGTACTAGCGGGAGTATATTTAAATGCCAAATTGTACGGATCTTCATCACTACCCACATTAGCATAACTCAAACGAACCTTACCAAAATTCAGAATATCTTTGTTTTCCATCAACTCCGTAAAAATAAAACTACCACTTATGGAAGGATAGAAATAGGAACGATTATTGATCGGTAGAGTAGACGACCAGTCATTACGTCCTGTTACATTTACGAAAAGCATATCTTTGTATCCCAAACTAATATCTCCATATAAACCAACAAGACGTTTCTTTTCATAATAATTTACCGGAGTAGTAGACTTCGCATTAGTATATGTGTATAGCCCATCAACAACCAGATTCTGCGCCTGCACATTTTCATTCTTCCATTCCTCCTGATAGAGATTATGCCCCATCATTACCTTAAAATGATAGTCATTTGCAAAAGTCTTCTCGTAAGAAACCATTAAGTCATTATTTATAATTCTTTTATACAAATTCCAAGTCTGGAACTTTCCGTTCAAGGCTCCTACAGTACCTTTTGCATATACCTTACGCCTTCCTTCTGTGTAAAAATCTGTTCCGGCATTATTGGTGATAGTCAGTCCTTCAATCGGTTTATAAGTCAATGTGATATTACCAATCATACGATCTAAATTATTGGTAAACTTATTCTTATTAATAATCCAATATGGATTATTACTTTTACCTTCCGGATCTAATGTGATTTGCTTTCCATTCTCATCCACCCAATTCTTTTGAATATCATGTATATCAATAGTTCTCGGCAATCCATTAATCAATGGAATCAGTAGGTTACTATCATTTGCACCTTGCGCTGGACGACCTTCAGAGTCGGAACGTATATATTGAGCAGAAATACGACCTGTGAAGTTCTTAGTAAAATTCATACCCGCATTGACAGAAAAAGCGTATTTATTATAGTCAGATCCAGGTACAACACCAGTCTGATTAGTAGAAGTAAAGCTCAAACGGAAGTCCGCCTTTTCACCACCCCCCGCAACTGATACATTATTAATATAACTCATTCCCGTTTCATAGAAATCCTTTACATTATCAGGATTTGCCTTCAAAGTCACTTTATCACCTTTGTAATCTGTAAACTGCTGATCTTGTACCGATGAGATCTTCGGTCCCCAACCATTCAACATTTTCACATTATATACACCATAACTGCCTTGTGCATATTCATTTTGAAAGTCAGGTAACTTTAGTACATTTTCAAATCGTGTAGAAGAGTTTACTGTTACAAACACCGGTGAGTTCTTCTTTCCCTTCTTAGTAGTAATAACGATAGCACCATCCTTTGCACGCGCTCCATACAATGCTGTTGCAGCTGCTCCCTTCAATACATTGATAGATTCAATATCATCTGAATTAATATCCCCTGCACGATTACCGACATCAACTATACCATTAGTTCTGTCAGGGTTATAGGAACCATTGTCAATTGGAAGCCCGTCAATAATAAATAAAGGAGAAGAAACGGTACCAATAGACGAAGCTCCACGAATCTGTATACTTGAACTACCACCTACCGTACCAGATGATTGGGCTATTTGCAGTCCCGCAATCTTACCAGACAATGAATTAAGTACATTACTTTCACGTGCTTTAGTTATTTCATCTCCCTTCACACTAGATACGGCATAACCTAGGGATTTTTCCGATCGCTTAATCCCCATAGCTGTCACTACAACCTCATCTAGATTTTGGGAATCAGACTTTAGCACAACTTTTAAAGTTGGTTTGATCACCACTTCTTGTGTCTGCATACCAATATACGAAATCTGCAAAGTCTTTGCAGAACTTGGTACATTCGACAAATTAAAATTACCATCTACATCTGTGATTGTACCCAGAGTGGTACCTTTTACCAACACAGAAGCGCCAACAACTGGCTGCCCGTCTTCTTCAGAAATCACAACGCCTGTGACCTTTTGAGTCTGGGCAGTTACTAGGCCTATGCCCACAAAAAGGCATGCCAATAACAGCATTAATTTTCTTTTCATAAATTCTCTCTTAAAGTTTAACTTTACATTATTTGTATCTTTACTCTAACAATTTGCAAATATATTAATAAAACTGAAACTAGCAATTATATTAATAAAAAAAGGTTGCAAATATAACATTTTGTTATTTTACAAGCTGTATTTATGCCGATAAGCATATTTTTTTCAACCAAAAGCTTTGATTGCTAAAACAGCAATTGACACTTTGCATAAGCAAAATGCCTCTTTTAATATTTCTTTTACTCGTTTTTAGTCATAAAACACCTTTAAAAGCCATTCTTTTTGCTTTTTTCGTGAAAAAGCGAATAAAAAAGTGGCATTTAATTTAAAGTTTTGTGAATACCAAGTGATTTGAAGATTTATTTTTTAGAGATATTAATGCTTATTCGCCTCTGATATAGCACAGAATTACGTCTAATTTGTTCTATTATTAATTAAAAAATGAAAGTATGGAAAAGATCAGTTACAACCTTGTGTTTAACAGAAAGAAGAGATTGAATAAAAGAGGAATGGCATTAGTTCAGGTAGAAGCCTATCTGAACAGGAAAAAGATGTATTTCTCCACCAAAATATATCTCAAACCGGAACAGTGGGATGCCAAACGAAAAATGGTGAAGAATCATCCTAATGCGAATGTTTTGAATCGTATGTTATATGAAAATATAGCAGCTATTGAGCAAACAGAACTTGGACTATGGCAACAGGGAAAGTCCATATCGTTAGATTTATTAAAAAATTCTATTGATAAACCTCTAAGCAATGGAAGGTCGTTTTTGACTTTTTTTAAAGAGGAGATAGCCAATTCTTCTTTGAAAGAAAGTACCCGTCAAAATCACCTTTCCACGCTTGAATTACTTCAGGAGTTCAAGAAAGAGGTATTATTTACCGATTTGACATTTGAGTTTGTGTCTTCATTTGATAATTATCTGCAATCTAAAGGTTATCACCTTAATACTATTGCCAAGCACATGAAGCATCTGAAACGATATATTAATGTTGCAATAAATAAGGAGTATATGGATATACAGAAGTATGCCTTTAGAAAATATAAAATTAAAAGTATAGAAGGAAGCCATACACACTTAGCTCCGGAAGAGTTACACAAATTTGAGAATTTGCAGCTGACTGGAAGATATACGAGACTGCAAAAAACAAAAGATGCTTTTTTATTTTGCTGTTATGCTGGATTACGATATTCTGATTTCACTAATCTGACCTCTGCAAATATTGTTGAGTTCCATCAGGAGACTTGGATAATATACAAATCTGTCAAAACAGGTATGGAGGTACGCCTTCCTTTATATTTATTATTTGAGGGTAAAGGAATCCAGATATTGCAACGCTATAAAGATGACTTCAATAGTTTTTTCAAGTTGAAAGACAATTCTAATATTAATAAGGAATTAAACATATTGGCAGGCTTGGCTAAAATTGATAAACGTGTATCGTTTCACACCGCCCGTCATACAAATGCTACCTTATTATTAT
The DNA here is from genome assembly GCF_019129155.2 of Bacteroides sp. MSK.18.37. Taxonomy (NCBI): domain Bacteria; kingdom Pseudomonadati; phylum Bacteroidota; class Bacteroidia; order Bacteroidales; family Bacteroidaceae; genus Bacteroides; species Bacteroides sp. MSK.18.37. The sequence continues at coordinate 1,741,230 of NZ_JAHOIB020000001.1, forward strand.
ATAATGGTGCCAATATAACTACTGTACAAAAACTGTTAGGACATAAAAGTGTAAAGACCACGCAGGTATATGCGAATATAATGGATATTACAGTGGTGCGTGATCTTGAGAAAACTGCCTCATCAAAAAAATAATAATAAGCACAAAAACTAAACGAAAGTGTTCTGTTTTTAAGATTTGGTTATAGAAATGGAAGGTATAATTTTCTCTAATAGAAGAAAGTGTGTATAATTAAATGAAAGAATATGCAATATAAGTTCCGAAAACGCATATATATAATCTAAAGATACATCATAATTACGAATATTATCACTCGTCCCATTTAAAGGAATAAAGCGTTCCTTTAAAAGGAACGAGTCATTGGTCGTAGAGAAGCCCTTGCTTTCTTTAAAAGGAAAGGATTAAAAGCTAATTTATAAACTTGACAGCCTCTAATAGCTATTAAAATCCGGCATTTGGGGTTCTTTCATTTTAGCATCAGATAAATGATAAATACCTCTTTTTGCATAATTAGATGTAATTACACAATCTCTTTGATACAGAAAAAGCATATAACCATCCAATATAAATATTCATCAATCATATTCTCTGCGATTTTGGAGGATATTTGAATCCACCCCTGCATATTTTAAAATATACAGTAATAAAATATGCATTTTTTCATCTGGAGTTTTTCTTTTTCTTAGATTACCGTTTGCTAATGAATATATTATTATAGTCAATAATTATTGGATATAATTTAGAACAAGAAAACCATCTTCAACAGTTAAGATGGAAATAAGTTTTAGCTTATATCATATAAGATAAGAACTTAAATAATTAATTAATAGATGGTTATGCCCTATTTTTGATAGAAATCTGGTATCATAAATCAGTAAACTAATATGTTTGGTAGGTGCTTAATATATTGATAATCTGTATAATAACTACAACAGAAAAATATTTCCAAAGGAAAGCAAACATCATATATATTGTTAGTAATCAACATATTATAGTTGTATTTAGTTCTGCAAAGACTTTGCAGATTTCGTACATCGGTATGCAGACGCAGGAAGTGGCGATAAAGCCCAATTTGCGAGTGGTTCTCAAATCTGATGCACAGCTAATAGATGAGGTTGTGGTAACCGGATATGGGGTAACTAAAAAAGCGGCATTTACGGGATCTGCCCAAACGGTGGATAATAAGGACTTGATGAAAAAAACAGATGCAAACTTTATGAAGTCTTTGGAAGGATCAGTAGCTGGTTTACAAGTAAATAGCTTGACTGGACAACCTGGTGCATACGCTTCTACTACTATTCGTGGAGTTGGTTCAATGAATTCTGGAACCGAACCTTTATACGTAATTGATGGTATTGCCATTTACACAGACAAAATGGGGGCTTATAACAAAGCCGGGACAGGGGATATGGCGGCAAGTCCGATGGCTAATATCAATCCTAACGACATTGAGTCCATCACAGTTTTGAAAGATGCTACAGCTACAGCTATTTATGGAGCTCGTGCAGCGAATGGAGTAATTGTAGTTACTACTAAAAAAGGTAGTCTGGGAAAAGCGCGTTTTAATGTGAATGCAAAAGTCGGAACTAGTTTTGTAGGTAAGATAGATCATAATTATCGTACGACAAATCTGGATAAATACAAAGAGATCTGGACCGAAGGACTAACAAATGCAGGATATGACGGTGAGGATGGCATGACTTCTGCTGAATGGCTGAATGCCTATGTTATGGATTGGTATAATGTGGACTTGACGCAAAATATCAAGAGTGTGGATTGGCTGAAGGAGATTCTGCAAAATGGTTTTTCACAAGAATATGATATCAGTGCTCAAGGTGGGAATGAAAATTTGCGCTATTATATTAGTGGAGGATATTTTCAGAATACAGGTATCGTCATCGGAACTGGAATGAAACGCTATAGCGGACGTATTAGTTTAGATGGAAAAAGCGGGCGGATAGGATATGGACTTTCTGTGAATGGAGCACTCTCCGATATAAACAATACTATGACTGAAAGCCAATATACTAATCCTATTGTAGCAGTATATGACATCCGTCCGTTTGAACAGGTGCGCAATGAAGATGGAACATATAATACAAATGTTAATTATAATCCTGTAGCCATTAACGATAAAGAAAAAGGTGATAAACGTAATCAAAAGCAGATTACATTGGTTGTGAATCCATATTTTACTTATAATATTATTGATGGCTTAACATGGAAGACAAATGCAGGATTGAGCTTAATTGACTTGGACGAGTTCTTTTACAGTTCAATTTATAATCCTCAATATTCCGGTAGCGGTATGCTTGGTCAAAGAAATCAGGAAAGGGCAACAACCTTGACCATTACCAATACCGTAAACTTCAACCGCACTTTCAAAGACATGCATCATTTGAATGTATTGTTGGGACAAGAAGCACAGAAAATATCTTATAGAACAATTTATGCAGCTGCCAGTGGATATCCTAGTGATGCTGTTTTTGAATTGGACAATGCTTCCAAGCCAACAGGGGCGGGATCTTCAACCAAAGCAAGCACTCTTTCTTCGTTCTTTATGAATGCAGAATATAACTTGAATGATAAATATTATCTGTCAGGCAGTTTCCGTTATGACGGCTCGTCAAGATTTGGTGTAAACAACAAATGGGCTCCTTTCTGGTCTATAGGAGCAAAATACCGCATCTCTAACGAAAGCTTTATGGAAAATACCAAAAGTTGGTTGACAGATTTGACTATCAGAGGTAGTTATGGAACTGTAGGTAATCAGGATATTGGTTATTATGCAGCAATGGGATTATATAATTATGGATATTCTTATAATGGTAAACCAGGAGCTATTCCTTACCAAATAGCCAATCCGGATCTAAAATGGGAGACTGTTGCAAAAGCCGATATCGGTATCCATGCTGTTTTCTTTGAAAGACTGACACTCGAAGTAGATTATTATAACCAACGGACAAAAGATATGATATTTGATGTACCACTTTCTTACACAACTGGATTCGGGTCTATCCTAAAAAATGTAGGTGAGATGGAAAACAAAGGTATAGAATTCTTGATTAACGCTAACGTACTTAGAAATAAGGATTTCAGTTGGGATGTTCGTTTCACTGGTACGGCAAATAAAAATAAAATCATAAAACTTGCCACAGAAAAACCAATTGAGAATACTCTAACTATCAGAAAAGTTGGCGAGGCGTATAATACATTCTATATGCCGGAATATGCAGGAGTGGATCCTGAAACAGGAGAAGCAATGTGGTATAAAGGACAAGAAGGGGATGAGAAAACAAAAAATGTAAATGAGGCCGGTCAGCGAATTGTAGGTTCTGCCGATCCTAAATTTTATGGTGGCTTTGGAATGAATTTCAAATACAAAGGTTTTGACTTCTCTTTTGATACCAGTTTCACCTTGGGAAATAAAGTATATAACTCCGGATTTGCATTTGATATGCAGGTTGGACATTATTTCTTAGGTCCGGTATCTAACTATGTTTATGACAACCGCTGGCAAAAGCCGGGAGATATAACCGACGTACCCAAATTTGTAGCTGGAGACAACTCGGGAGCAGAAACTAATTCCAGCCGTTTCTTAATGAACGGTTCTTATTTGAGAATGAAATCCATGGTTTTAGGATATACTCTTCCGAAGAACCTTATGAATAAAGTGGCTATTGACAATTTAAGAGTTTATATCTCTGCTGACAATTTGTTCACTATCACTGCTAAAGATTTTATAGGATTTGATCCACAAACTAGATCTACCGGTATGCAGTCTTGGGCATATCCTGTACCTAGAAATATCATGTTCGGTCTTAATCTTAGCTTCTAAAAAATAACTTTAGAAATTTATGACAATGAAGAAAATATTATTTGCTTTATTAACCGGTTGGATGGCAATTTCATTCACCGCATGCGATGACTTCTTGACAGAAACGCCATCAACTTCTGTTCCGACAGAAGAAGCCTTGGTTACTACCCAAGATTTTCAGAATGCTTTAAATGGTGTATATTACACATTAGGTTCATATCGTTTTCTGGGACGTGATGTATTAGCAATTGGAGATGCGCCAACGGATATCACTTCACATTCCGTTGCAACGTCCCATTTCTATGACATCTTCCGCTATCAGATACTGGATACTAATTCATACATAGAAGAAATATGGGCATACGGATATTGGGCTATCGACCGTTGTGCACGTATCATTAAAGAAGGTGCTTCATTTAAAGAAGTAACAAAGGGGGATCTGACAGAAGTGGAAGGATGCATCGCTCAAGCCTATGCAATTAAAGCCCTCTGTTCTTTCTATTTGACTAACATGTTTGGTTTGCCATATTCGGAAGCCAACAAAACGACATTAGGTATCGTAAACGTTACTGAGCCCGTCCCTGCCTATTCACAGGTGTCAAGAGTTAGTGTAGAACAAAATTATAGCCTGATTCTTGATGATATAACGAAGGCTAAAGAATATTATGCTAAAGAAGGTGTTGAAAATGTAGGTAAACAGTATATGAATACGGCTGCAGTTGCTGCACTTGAAGCTCGCGTAAAACTCTATATGAAAAATTACGAAGGGGCTATTACGGCGGCTCAAGAGGCAATAACCCTAAGTGGTGGTACAATTGTATCAACCAAAGAAGACTATAAGAATATGTACACGACATTGGCTGTTTCGACAGAAGACATTTTCTTTATAGCAAAAGCCGAAGATGATTATTTATCTGCTAATGCTCTGAATACTTTATGGAATAAATACGGTTTGTCTATTAACAGCGCAACAATAGCAGAATATTCATCTAATGATATTCGTCTGGCACTTCTTGGCGGTACGTGGACTGGTGGAAAAATGCGTGGTATCACAACCAATAATCAGATTTCTAACTTGCCGGTTTTCAGACTGCCTGAAATGTATTTAATACAGGCAGAAGCATATGCAAAACAATCAACTCCTGATTATGGTAAAGCTAAAGAAAAACTGTTGGAAGTAGCGGCAAAAAGAAACCCGGATTTGGATGATAGTGAAATTGCAGAGGATCAGACGATTATTGATGTGATTGACAAAGAAAGAAAATTAGAACTGGTTCAAGAAGGACATCGCTTCTTTGATGCAAGAAGATTAGGCAAAATTATTAGTGTGGCAGATGGAGCGTATACTAATTTCAACATTGCCAAATTTGTGTACCCAATACCTTCTTTTGAAGTTAATTCAGGTTTTGGAGTTATACAAACAGAGGGATGGAGTGATAATCTACCTCGATAAAACATTTTTTAATATTGCCTCCATATAAGGATAAGTTTTAAATAAGTAGATGAGACCTGCAATTTTAGAATTAATCGAAATTGCAGGTCTTATTATTTATAAATATATACATAAATAGTTTTACGTAAGAAACATTTACTTCAACATCGTATCGAATAATGGGGAGAAGGAGCACGTCTATTAGACTACAGACGTTATATTGATCCGGAAGACTGGGAAATGACGATGATGATTCCAATGACAGAGTTCGACGGTAATGAAAGCTTAAATATTGCCACTGATCAGAATCCATAAACAATTCACTTCTTTTTAATGAAATAAAAAAGAGTAGATACAATATATCCAATTCCAAGATATAAAAAAGATACTGATTTATAAAGGTAAAAATGAGACTAAACTCTTTGGCAAGCCTTGGAGTTTTAGTCTCATTTCTATTAAGGGGGTTATAAAAAAACTCGGGAATCTATTTTTTACAAAAGTAATTTAAAATAAAATATTCCTGATAGTTGTCATCCATTTACGGCTTTATTTATATATATCTTATTAACTTCTATAAGGGTAGTTCATTTTTTACAGCAAAGATAAATTTCATTTTAAGGACTCTTCAACCCTTCTATCTTTTATCATCAAGGAAGCATCCCCTCTCTCACAATATCCACCAAAATCGGTTTCAATCCGCTGACGAAACATTCCACCGCAATTACCATCAGAATCAATCCCATGAGGCGCATCATTACATTGTTTCCCGTCTCGCCCAATACGTTTACCAATTTCGTAGAAGCACGAAGAATAAAGAAAGTCAGCAGATAAATCAGGGCAATAGTGCCGATCAAAATTCCCTTCATTTCATAAGAATGTGCATCCTGCATCAAGACAATAGCATTGGCAATCGCTCCGGGACCGCATAACATAGGAATGCCGAGAGGAGTAATGGAGATATCATCCGCATACGTTTTGATTTCTTCATCTTTCAGTTTCATTGGTGTATAACGGGCTTGAAGCATATCAAAGCCGATCTTGAAGATAATCACCCCACCGGCAATACGGAAGCCATTGGTAGAAATACCGAAAAACTTAAAAAGAAACTGCCCGGCAAAGACAAATACCATTATTGTAATAAACGACACAATGGTGGCGCGACGTACGATAGACTGACGTTCCTTATCCGTCATACCATGAGTCATGGTAAGGAAGACAGGCATCGTTCCCAATGGGTTGGTCAATGTAAAGAATGAAGTGAAACAAAGTAAGGCAAAAGGCAGAAGCGTACTATCCATGATTATATCGTATTTTATGCAAAATTAAAACGCAACAAAAATACGACTTAATCCAGAAAACCTATAATAAATCCATTAATTCTTTCAAGGAATGTATGTGATAAGTGGGAAGAAAAGGGAAAGTAGTCCGTTCCGTCACATTGTAAAAAGCCTGATGCATCCCTACTCCGTGCGCTCCGGTTATATCCGCTTCCCAACTGTCACCAATCATCAAGGATTCGCGCAATTCGGATTGAGTGGCAGACAAGGCAAAATTAAATATTGCCGGCCAAGGCTTCAACACTCCGAGATCTTCCGAAAGAATCACTTTTTTGAAATACCCGTCCACTCCTGCCGACCGCATCTTGCATGATTGCAATTCACGGAATCCATTGGAAAGGATATAGAGGTTATATTTAGGAGCAAGATATTCCAATACCTCCTTTGCATGAGGCATCAAAGTACTTTTAGTGGGAATAATCGCGAAAAAATCTTTCGAGAACTGTTCGGCAAGCGCTTCATCTTCCACTCCCACAGCCTGTAAAGGATAAAAGAAACGTTGACGGTTCAATTCATCTTTCGTTATTTTTCCTTCGCCGTACTCAATCCAAAGTTCGGTATTTCTTTGCTGATAAAGGGTATAATAATGATCGAACGAATCAAAATAACGGTCGAATGAATATTTCTGATATACTTCTTCAAAAGTATCACGGGCATTTTGAGAGAAAGCCCAGATGGTATCATCAAGATCAAAAAAAAGATTTTTATATTTCATCAGTAGTTATGCGTATAATAAGAAACAAAAAAGCCAATGTGCTAATTTCTTGAATCCAGGAATCAGCACATTGGCAATTCAAAAAGGGATGTCTACCTTATTTTACTTGAATAACCAAGTATCTGGATACACTCCAGAATTCAGTAGGATTAGTAATCTTCAATGTCAACTGGCCTTTGTCATCTTTTACCAATTCATAAGAACCGGACGGATGAGTAGTCAGTAACTCAGCACGTTTAGAGTACAACTTGATTTCTTTGGTTGTACGGATATCGATTTGAGTGAAATAATCCTTATTGAAATCAGCGCTCTTCAATACATCTCCGCTCTGAAGAATCTTTTGAGCTTTCAATTCAGATTTAGTACCGAATACGAACCAGGCAGCATTCAAGCTCTTTTCCTGTTCAGCAACGGTTTTAGCTTTCGCTTCGTTTTCTGCAGCCAACGTTTCTTTAGCAGCAGACAAGTCGCTGACAGCAGCATCCAATTCCTGGATACGGATATTCTTGGAAGCCAGTTCTGTTTGAAGTTCTTCGATACGTTGTTGTTTAGCGTTCAATTCAGCAGTCAAAGCAGCAACAGCTTTTTTCATCTGTGCAGAATTGTAATTGCTGTTCTTCAACTGTGCCTGCAACTTTGCAATCTGCGCTTTGTTTTCTTCCATCTGTTTAGAGATGAATTCGATGTCAGAAGCAATCTGTTGCTTGGCGCTGGCAGAGTTTTCAGTGATGGTTCCACGTTGCAAGTCAACACGACTTTCGGCAGCATTGATCTTACGGAAACCTTCCTGAACTTCATTGAAAGTACCCATCATATCATCCAGTTCAGCATTGCGCTGGTTCAGTTCCATCAAAAGAGAATCATTTTCAGCTTTCAGGTCTTTACTTCCACCTTTAAAGCTATCACACGAAGCTAACATGGCTACGCATACAAATAAAACAGCTAACTTTTTCATACGTTTACGTTTTACGTTTTTTAATGAAATTATTTAATCATCTATTCCTGCTAATACTATCACAATCTCGCCCCGGGGTTCGGTAGCGGTAAAGTGTTCTATCAATTCAGCCAAACTGCCCCGAACTGTTTCTTCGTGGAGCTTGGATATTTCACGCGACACGGTTGCCTGACGTTCAGCACCGAAATATTCGGCAAACTGTGTTAACGTCTTCAACAGACGGTGGGGTGATTCATAAAACACCATCGTACGGTGTTCTTCCGCCAATGTCTTCAGTCGTGTCTGCCGTCCTTTCTTCTGGGGGAGAAACCCCTCGAAGCAGAACTTCTCGTTCGGCAATCCCGATGCAACGAGTGCCGGAACAAAAGCGGTTGCTCCCGGCAAGCACTGCACTTCAATGCCGTTGCGTACACACTCACGAACAACCAGAAATCCGGGATCGGAAATTCCAGGCGTTCCGGCATCCGAAATTAGTGCCACCGTTTCACCTGCCTTTATTCTATTAACAACACTTTCCACCGTTTTATGTTCATTAAATTTGTGGTGAGATTGCATTGCATTCTTTATTTCAAAGTGTTTCAGCAAAATACCGGAAGTACGTGTATCCTCCGCCAAAATCAGATCGACCTCTTTCAGGACTTTGATAGCCCGAAAAGTCATGTCCTCCAGATTCCCTACCGGCGTAGGCACCACATATAGCTTTCCCATCTTGTTTTTGTTTTATGCTGATTGATTAAAAAATTTCTTTAGTAGTTCCAGAAAGTCGTTCACCGCCTCCTTTTCTTCATTCAATTCGACTTTCGAGGACAGAAATGCGACTGCAGTCTTGTAGGAACTCATTACTGATATCTGTTCGATAACCCGATTCATCAAATCAGTGTCGCCTCCGAACAGTTCACGAGAAAAACGGAAAGAATCATTCAAGCTGATAGCATGTCGCAAGCCAGCAGACAGTTTGAGACTTTCTCCCAACACAGCCGATTTAGGTTCTTCCTCTTTCACAACAGTTTCAACGACAGGTTCCGCAACAATTGCCGGTTCCTCTTCTGCTATTACTACAGGGGTCTCTTCCGCAACAATAATCTCTTCTTCCTCATCTTCTTTCACAACAACAGATTCAAGAGATTGTATAATACTAGGTGAATCTACTTCAGACCCGGCAACTTCATCCTCCTCTCCCGCTGTCTCTTCCACAGCTGACGGAGAAATTACCTGAACAGCATCCACCTCCTGTTGCAGTTCGTCCAAACGTCCCTGCATCCGTGTAATGCTCCGCTTCAACAGTTCAGACAAAGTCGGAGTCGGCTCCTTGGTAAATGAATCCATGAGATACTTCAACTCATGAACATCCAACTCAATATCTGTTAATAGCTTCTGTTTCATGTCAGTCCATTGTTTATACGGTGCGAATGTAGGAATAATTTATGCAATAACTTAAAATAATGGATAATTTAACAGTTCTTGCACATTGAATTGCTTACCTTTGTCCACATATTTACTTAATCAAGAAAACACAAAATCTCATGGTATTATTTTCAGAAGACCACATACAGGAGACTAGAAGAAGAGGCCGGATCGAAGTAATCTGCGGTTCCATGTTCTCCGGAAAAACAGAGGAATTGATTCGTAGAATGAAGAGAGCGAAATTTGCGAAACAACGTGTAGAGATATTCAAACCAGCTATCGACACCCGTTATTCAGAAGAAGATGTAGTCTCTCACGACAGCCATTCTATCGCCTCCACTCCCATCGATTCGTCAGCCAGTATCCTACTCTTTACTTCCGAGATAGATGTAGTAGGCATTGACGAAGCACAGTTCTTCGACAGTGGTTTGATTGATGTATGCAACCAGCTCGCCAATAATGGAATCCGTGTTATCATTGCAGGGTTGGATATGGACTTCAAAGGAAATCCATTCGGACCAATGCCGCAATTGTGCGCCATTGCCGATGAAGTCTCCAAAGTTCATGCAATCTGTGTGAAATGTGGCCAGCTGGCTTCTTTCTCACATCGTACTGTCAAGAATGAGAAACAGGTTCTTTTAGGCGAAACAGCCGAATACGAGCCTCTGTGCAGGGAATGTTATCTCCGTGCACGAGGGGAAGATGAGCAGAAAGTATAAACTCTATAAAAGAAAAAGATTATGGAAAGGAAAAAGATAACATTCGACAGTTTTATACGCGGTTCTATCGGATGTGTGTTAGTTGTAGGAATATTAATGCTTGTAGAACGCCTTAGCGGAGTGTTATTACCTTTCTTTATTGCGTGGCTGATAGCTTATATGGTCTATCCATTAGTCAAATTCTTCCAGTATAAGCTACGATTGAAAAGCCGCATTATTTCCATCTTCTGTTCCTTATTCCTTATTACGGTTATCGGAGTCACTTTATTCTACCTATTAGTGCCGCCGATGATTTCGGAAATAGGCAGAATGAACGACTTGCTGGTGACTTACCTCACCAATGGAGCCGGAAACAATGTGCCTAAGAGTCTTTCTGAATTTATCCACGAAAATATCGATCTTCAAGCACTGAACCGTGTATTAAGTGAAGAGAATATCCTGGCGGCAATCAAGGATACCGTCCCCAGAGTGTGGACTTTGCTTGCAGAATCTCTCAACATTCTATTCAGCATTCTTGCCTCCTTCATTATATTATTATATGTAATCTTTATATTATTGGATTACGAAGCGATAGCTGAAGGATGGTTGCATCTGCTACCCAATAAATACCGTACGTTTGCCTCCAATCTGGTTCACGACGTACAGGATGGTATGAACAGATATTTCCGTGGACAGGCTTTGGTTGCTTTCTGCGTAGGTATTCTTTTCAGCATTGGTTTCCTGATTATCGATTTCCCCATGGCTATCGCTTTGGGACTTTTCATCGGAGCATTGAATATGGTTCCCTACTTGCAAATCATCGGCTTCCTTCCCACTATTTTATTAGCAATCCTCAAAGCTGCCGACACCGGACAGAACTTCTGGATTATCATTGCATGTGCATTAGCAGTCTTTGCAATCGTACAAATCATACAGGATACCTTCCTTGTCCCCAAAATCATGGGAAAGATTACCGGACTGAATCCTGCCATCATCCTTTTATCTCTTTCCATCTGGGGTTCATTAATGGGAATGCTCGGTATGATCATCGCCTTACCACTAACAACTTTAATGCTCTCCTACTACCAACGCTTTATTATCAACAAAGAAAAGATAAAATATGATGAAGCCGAAACTACTGATAATCAAGAAACAAGCCATAACTAGGAAAAATAATTGAAACTTTTTTCTACGGAATGCTTGCAAATTAAATAAAAGTAACTACCTTTGCACCCGCAATCAGGAAATAACTGATTCGCAAATAAGGATTGATTCGCTAGCTCAGCAGGTAGAGCACAACACTTTTAATGTTGGGGTCCTGGGTTCGAGCCCCAGGCGGATCACATAAGAACAAAGCCAAACGGCGACAAAAAAGAGACAAGTCCTACAATATCAACGTATTGTAGGACTTTTTTTATTGTTTCAGTCTTGCCTGAAAGACAAAAAAACGGCGCATGGTAATAAACCTGTGTATGTGAGATGAAATTTTTACCTTTGCAGAAGTAAAAAAATGACATTCTAAACAGAGAAACCGATACTAAATCGGTACGGAAAATCAAAGCCTGAAAATCGTACCGATTTCCGTCATAAGTCCTTGAAATTTCGCACTTTGTCTTTCGCAGACCTGCACTATTACGAGTTAGTCAACGTAATTTTGTAACATCAAAAAAGTAACGGTATGCGTGATACATTCAACATTCTTTTCTACATCAAGAAAAATGAGCCAAAAAAAGACGGCTCTGTAGTAATCATGGTACGTATAACCATTAATGGAGTACGTTCCCAATTCAGTAGTAAGTTACTTGTGCAACCCGACCAGTGAGATAATAAACTGGAGCGTGTAAAGGGTTACACCGCAGAGGCAAGAAATCTGAACCGGGCTATTGATAATATCCGTGCAAAGATCACAACCAACCGAAATAAGTTGATGGAGATTGACGGATATGTGACTTCTGAACGGCTAAGGAATATACTTCTTGGCAAAGAGGAACAGGAAAAAACCATCATTTCGTATTTTGACAAATTCATCGAGCAATACAAACTGAAAGTGGGAGCATTGGCCACCCATAAAACCTATCCCAACTTTCACTCTATAAGCCCCATTTTCTTTCCATAGCGGGATGAGTGCATTATTCCGGAGGCGGCTGTGTCCTACAAATTTTTATTTTTTTGAAGGGAGCCGGTTTTAGTTTTAGCATAGAATATATCTGTTCGGCTTGTTTGGTTGGTTTGCTACATTGTCGTAGTTCCACTTTATCCCCCAGTGCATTGATGGCTTCCGTGGTAACCAATTTCTGAGTTGACATGCGTCTGACGATTTCAGTCCAGTAACAATTCTCACCCGATTGCTTGAGCTGAAGGCGTATCGTGTTGACAATCCAGTATGAAAGCAGCCCAAAAAACAAATGGGCATCACTCCGTTCATCCTTCTGGTGGTAAATGGGATGCAGGTTCAGATCAGTCTTCAGTTGCCGGTTGGTACACTCAATTTCACGTATCGTTATAATATTCCCAGGTGGTTTGTTCGCCAAAAGTCCGCACATTGGTTCGCAGGAAATAAACGCCTGTGTTCATGTCCATTGCAGTAATCTCTTTGATGTCCCAATTTACCTGGCGCATTTCGGCCGGCTTATCTTCATTTCGCAGATATGATATCTGATAATGGCGTGCGATGGAGGGATAGCGTTCCATGGCCCTTCCCACCCGTTCCACCACTTTCTCGTAGCGTTTCGTGCCTCCCTTCTTGGCTATGGACTCATTGATTTTCTCCATCTCTTGTTCAAAGCGTTCTTTCCATTGGCGATTCATGGAGGCCTCTGTCATGGCTTTCGAAGGAGAGGTTATCTCAAGATAGTAGTCCTCTTCCGGTACCGTTTGCACTTCTCTCAGAGTGATTGCCTGTTTTCTGGCATCCCGCACTGTAACTGTCCGATGATCAGGGGAGAGTGTATAGTCTTTCAACCGGGTGCGTGACACGCAAAGGTAGTTGTATCCCTTCTCTTTGATGCGCTGCAGGTTATCTTCCGTGGAGATACCGGCATCAATCACCACCAGTGTCTTTTCATTGGTTGCAGGACTCTTCTCTGCCAGTTTATCGATCATGTCGGGGAGTGATTTGGGGTCGGAGGCATTGCCTTCAAGAATAGAGGAATAACGAATAAATCCTTCTCTGTTTATGCACAAAGCCAATACAAGCAGCTTGCAATCGGAGCGTTTCTCTTTGCTCCGCCCGAAACGGGCCTTGTGGCTTCCTGCTTTCCGACCTTCAAAATAGAAATTGGTCAAGTCGAAAAGTGCAATGCGGTTGTCGATGTTAAAGAGGTGGTCGGTTGTGTTGCAAAGATGACGTTCCAATGGCTCTTTGAGTTCAAAAAGACGGTCCGGCATCTGATAGAGCGCATTGATTCCCGGAGTCCAGTCCGGATTGCCCGAATAAAGCTCGCAAGCCGCAGAGTTTTCCTTCATGATCCGGTGTGTGGCCCATTCCGAAGGAGAATAAACGGTGCGTACAATCAGGTGCGAGAGGGCTGTGTGAATGGGGTTGTCGTTCCAACCCCACTGTCGCAGAAACTCTTCTACTCCGAGGCGGTCAATGGTCTGTTTGCAAAGCCATTCCGCCCCCACGTTACGGGCATCTGTATGTTCTACTGTATCAAGGTCGATATATTTTTCAGACTCCTTTCGGGATTGGTTTTCTTGGTGGTTGAAGCGGTCAACACCCCCTTCGCTAATCATGCGTTGCCAGTATTGTTCGGCAAAAGCACGCTCCTCAGCGGACAGCACATCCTGCTTTTCTTGAAAAAGAGATAAGTTGTTGCGATTTTGAAAGCGCAAGGTTAAAGCTTGTGCGATGCGCTTGACTTGAAGAGGTTTCAGAGAGGGTTCAAATCCGATATTCAGTACAATGAGGGAATGCACATTGCCGCGCACATCACGATAAGACTCCTTCAGTCGATAATAAGGAGACTCCTGCCCGGTGTCGGGATTGAAACGAAGCTGTACATTCACGTGCATGCCACAAAAATACAACAAGTTTTCTTACCAAAAGTGTCCTACAATTCGATGTTTGGATAATTGGGGGAAATAGCATGCTTGACTTTCTGTGAGTTACCTTTACTGGGTCATCCAAACCAAGCCCGATTTTTATGAAAAATATTTTTTAGAGTGAAAGTTGGGCTATACTCGATATGTTCTTACACGCCAACGTTTGGTTGAGTTCATGAAAGAGTCAATAGGTTACAGGGTAGTTTAGTGGTGTAAAACTACATTTTTTTATTGAAACCCCTGTATTTTTATGCGGTTTTACTGCAACTTCTTTTTCTGTATTAACAGAAAAGCCACCTATAGTGGTAGAGGCATACGTCCTTGACTGTATCATTCTATTTATTGATTCTATAATTCTATTGTGCATCTGAAAATTTATCTATATTTGCATTTGAAACATTTCAAGTCATGCTATTATGAAAAAGATTTTACTCTCTATGTTATTATCCGCGTGCACTCTTTTTGCCGGTTTTGCACAATGGGAACCTGCCGGCGATAAAATCAAGACAACATGGTCAGAACAAGTGAATCCCAATGAAGTGTTGCCCGAATATCCGCGTCCGATCATGGAACGTACGAATTGGGAAAGCCTCAATGGTTTGTGGGAATATGCTATAATTAATAAAGGTGCCGCCCTTCCAGAAGTCTTTGACGAGCAGATTCTAGTTCCGTTTGCCATCGAGTCCGCCTTGTCGGGAGTTGGTAAAAGAGTCAGCGAAAAGCAAGAATTAGTTTACCGCCGGAACTTTAAAATCCTCCCTGATTGGAAAGGGAAACAGGTTTTGTTGCATTTTGGCGCAGTAGATTGGAAGACAGATGTATGGGTAAATGGCGTGAAAGTCGGTTCACATACAGGAGGCTTTACTCCATTCTCTTTCAATATTACGAGTGCATTACTACCAAAGGGAGAAAATCAACTCCTGGTAAAGGTTTGGGACCCGACAGATAAAGGATATCAGCCAAGAGGAAAGCAAGTTAATAAACCGGAGGCAATATGGTATACTCCTGTAACGGGAATATGGCAAACAGTATGGTTAGAGCCGGTTTCTAAGAAATATATAGAGAACCTTCGCATTACCCCTGACATAGACAGGCGACTACTTACGGTAAAAGCCGAACTAAGCGAAACTGAGCCAGGCGACATGGTAGAGGTAAGCGTGTATGACAAGGAACGGTTAGTGGGTGTCGGTAAGAGTATCAACAACGAATTGGTAGAGGTAATGATGCCCGAAGACATGAAATTGTGGAGTCCTGAGTCGCCTTTTTTATATACGCTTCGGGTAACCTTAAAACAGAATGGTACAACAATTGACAAGGTGAACAGTTATGCCGCTATGCGCAAATATTCCATGCGTAGAGATGCCGACGGGATTGTTCGGCTGGAACTGAATAACAAAGCACTGTTTCAGTTTGGCCCGTTGGACCAAGGCTGGTGGCCCGATGGACTGTACACGGCTCCTACCGATGAAGCATTACTGTATGATATCCGGAAAACAAAAGATTTGGGATTCAATATGATACGTAAACACATCAAGGTGGAACCTGCACGCTGGTATACACATTGCGACAAGGTAGGAATTATTGTGTGGCAAGATATGCCAAGTGGTGACCGTAATCCCGAATGGCAGAATCAGCGTTATTTTGATGGGACCGAGTTCAAACGTTCTGCCGAGTCAGAAGCTTGTTACCGGAAAGAGTGGAAAGAGATTATAGATTACCTCTATTCGTATCCGTGTATTGGAACATGGGTGCCTTTTAACGAAGCCTGGGGACAATTTAAAACACCTGAAATTGCAGAATGGACAAAGCAATATGATCCTACCCGGTTAGTCAATCCTGCTAGTGGTGGTAATCATTATGCTTGTGGAGACATGCTCGATCTGCACAATTATCCTGAACCAAAGATGTATCTGTATGATGCGCAGCGTGCTACGGTATTAGGAGAATACGGCGGTATTGGACTAGCCTTGAAAGGACATCTTTGGGAGCCCGATCGTAATTGGGGATATATTCAGTTCAATTCTTCAAAAGAAGTTACGGACGAATACAGCAAGTATGCCGACATGCTGTATCAAATGATCGGCAAAGGGTTTTCGGCAGCCGTCTATACACAGACCACCGACGTTGAAGTGGAGGTCAACGGACTTATTACCTATGATCGGAAAATAATTAAAATAGACGAAAACAGGGTAAGAGAGATAAATAAACGTATTTGTAAGGCATTGGAACATTAGCTCCAGGTAGAGTATTATGAAAAAAAACATTCAAGTTCTTATATATCTGTGCATTTTGTCAAGTCTTCCGTGCTATGCCGGAGACAACACTCATTATTATTTCAAGACGCTGGATATTCAAAATGGGCTTTCGCAAAATACCGTTAATACTATTCTGCAAGACAAGCAAGGCTTCATGTGGTTTGGTACTCAAGATGCATTAAACCGTTATGATGGTTTATCGTTTCGTATTTTCAAGCGTGAAGACGGTTGCGGGTTGGGAAACAACTTCATTACAGTACTGCATGAAGATGAAGAAGGATATATTTGGATAGGAACGGGAGCAGGGGTTTACATTTATAACCCGGTATTGGAGAGTATTACCGCCTTTGATATGATAAGTGACACCGGCGATTCCATCAGCCGGAATATCTCGATGATAGATAGTGATGAGAATGGCAATGTATGGATTGCATCGAATGATGAAGGATTTTTCAAATACAACCGGCAACAAAAAAGCTTGCATAATTATCTGCCGGATAAGGAGCTGGAAAATGTTACTTACTTCTGGTTCGAAGGTAAAACGTGTTGGTTAAGTTTATATGGTGATAATCTTTATCAGACTGATATCGATTTCAAATCACCGTTGGTTCCATTTAAGGACATCAATGGCAACGAGGTTTTTAAAGATTGTATCATCTATGCACAAGTACAAGGTCCGCATAACTGTGTGTATGTTGGTTCTTTGAAAGGGCTGACCGAGATCAATCTCACTACTCGTAAAACCCGCCACCTGCTCGATGCATATGTACGTACTTTACAGTTCAATTCAGATATGGAATTGTGGGCAGGAACAGAAACGGGTGTATATATCTATGACCTGGCAAAAGATAAAAAAAGACATGTAACAATGCCCTACCAGGATGATCCTTACGCTTTGTCTGACAATGCCATTTACGCACTCTGCAAAGATAAAGAACAAACTATGTGGATTGGTTCCTATTTTGGAGGAGTTAATTACTACCCTTATCAGTGGACTTATTTCGAAAAATTCTATTCCAGAGATGATATTCGTAATTTCGGCAAGCGCGTACGCGAGTTTTGCGCGGTCGATGATGGTACGCTTTGGATTGGAACAGAAGATAAAGGGCTCTTTCATTTTGATCCTGAATCCGGTAAGATAGCTCCCTTTGAGCATCCTCTTATCTATAAAAATATCCATGGATTGTGTCATGATGGAGATTATTTGTGGGTGGGAACCTTCTCCGGAGGTTTGAATAAGATAAACTTACACACCAAACAGGTAACTCATTATCAAAAAGGAGAAGATACGACTTCGTTAAGCGCGAATGACGTGTTTGATATTTATAAAACAACCACCGGCAAACTGTTGGTGGGAACCACTTCGGGCTTATTATCCTATAATCAGTCTACCGACAATTTCACCCGGATTCCACAATTCGAGAATATTTTTATCTATCATATACTTGAAGATTTTAACGGAAACATATGGATCGCAACTTACTCGAATGGGGTTTTTCGTTATGATGCCACTTCCAAGACCTGGAAGAATTTTGTGTGGCAGGCAAATGATTCCACATCCTTGCCCGGCAATAAGGTTATAAGCATTTACGAAGATAGCCAGAAACGTTTGTGGTTTATGACACAAGGAGCGGGTTTTTGCCGTTTTGATCTGCAAACAGAGACATTTGTACGCTATGATATGTCGCACGGTTTTCCCAGTAATGTCATTTTTAAAATGATAGAAGACAGTGAGCATAATTTATGGATTACAACCAGCAATGGACTTGTATGTTTCAATCCGAAAACAAACAACAAACATCTGTATACTACAGCCAATGGTTTATTGAGCAATCAGTTCAATTATCAATCCGGTTATCGGGATCCCAAAGGACGAATTTACTTTGGCAGCATCAATGGATTCATTGCCTTCGATCCGAAAAGCTTTTCAGAAAACACGTTTATTCCTCCCGTTGTTATTACCGATTTTTTCCTATTTAACAAACGGTATTCTGTAGGTTCACAAGGTTCTCCCCTGAAACAAAGCATCACGTATGCGGATGTGTTGGAACTGGACGCTGAACAGAACTCATTCTCTTTCCATGTGGCGGCATTGAGTTATTTAGCCCCGGAAATGAATCAGCTACTCTATAAATTGGAGGGGTTTGATGCCGAGTGGTATCCCGTAGGACGCACTGGGGTGATCAATTACTCCAATTTGCCTTATGGCGACTATTTGTTTCGTTTGAAGGGCTCCAATAGCGATGGCAAATGGAACGAGGCAGGACGCGTTCTGAAGATTCGTATTAACCCACCTTTTTACTTGTCTCCCTGGGCATACATTATCTATGTGGCGTTGATCATTTTATCTATTATCAGCATTTTCTACAAGCTCAGGGAAAGGACCAACAGGAAGCATGCACGCGAAATGGAAAGGTTCGAACAGGAAAAAGAGCGCGAATTGTATGGAGCCAAAATCGACTTCTTCACCAATGTAGCGCATGAGATACGTACACCGCTGACATTGATCAAAAGCCCGCTTGAGAATGTACTCAACTCGGCCAATCTTTCTAACAAAGTGAAGGACGACCTGGAAATAATGAACCTGAATACAAACCGGCTGCTCGACCTGGTTAATCAGTTGTTGGATTTCCGGAAGACAGAAAGGCAGGGTTTCCAATTAAATCTTGCAGACTGCGACGTAGTCGATATCCTGCAAAGTACCTATAAGCGATTTACCTTGCTGGCCCGCCAGAAAGAATTGGATTTCACGTTGGATTGCCCGGAAGTAGCCTACACCTCTGTTGATCGTGAGGAGATTACCAAAATCATCAGTAATCTCTTGACAAATGCGGTTAAATATGCAGCTACTTATATTCGGGTCCGGATGCTCCTATCCCCTGATTCGTTACAGTTGTCGGTATGTAACGACGGACCAGTGATTCCCCTGAATATGCGCGAAGAAATATTCAAACCGTTTATCCAATATCAGAGTGGAGCATTACGCTCGGTCTCAGGAACAGGCATCGGTCTGGCTTTAGCGCGTTCGCTGGCAGAATTGCATGGAGGGAAATTGAGTATGGACAACTCCGAAGATTGCAACTGCTTTGTGTTGACACTGCCAGTCAAATCCGTTAATAAAGAAAAAACGGTTCCGGATGTGGCAGTGATACCAGAAGCACTCCCTCTTCCGGAAGAGGAATTGCCCGGACAACATCACCACACCTTGCTGTTGGTTGAAGATAATCCCGAAATGCTAGCCTTTGTAATGAAGCAATTGTATTCGGACTATGGGGTCCTGACTGCCTCCAATGGGAAAGAAGCATTGAATGTCCTGAAAGAAAACACGGTTAATCTGGTGGTATCAGACATTATGATGCCTGAAATGGATGGGCTGGAGTTATGCGATTATTTAAAATCAGAGTTGGACTATAGCCACATCCCTATTATTTTATTAACGGCCAAGACCACTCTTCAAGCGAAGATTGAAGGAATGAAATCGGGAGCCGATGCTTATATCGAGAAACCGTTTTCTGTAGAATACCTGAAAGTTTGTATATCCAACCTGTTGAGCAATCGGGAAAAATTGCGTGCCTCTTTTGCCAATTCTCCTTTTGTGCAAGCCAATACAATGGCCATGACGAAGGCAGATGAGACTTTCCTGAAGAAACTGAATGAGATAGTTGTGGCTAATATGCAGAATCCGGATTTTTGTTTAGACAATATGGCCAGTCTTCTGAATATGAGCCGTTCGAGTCTCAATCGCAAAATTAAGGGTGTGTTGGATATGACCCCCAACGATTATATACGCCTGGAGCGTTTGAAGAAAGCAGCGCAACTTATGCAGGAAGGTGACTGCATGATTAATGAGATCTGCTATATGGTTGGATTTAATACACCCTCTTATTTCACGAAGTGTTTTCAGAAAC
The DNA here is from genome assembly GCF_019129155.2 of Bacteroides sp. MSK.18.37. NCBI lineage: Bacteria > Pseudomonadati > Bacteroidota > Bacteroidia > Bacteroidales > Bacteroidaceae > Bacteroides > Bacteroides sp. MSK.18.37. The sequence continues at coordinate 1,761,795 of NZ_JAHOIB020000001.1, forward strand.
AGTTTGGCATTCTACCGAAAGATTTTGTAAAATGACTCTCTTTTTTTTAGCAGATGAAGGGCATGCTTCAATTCATAGTAAAATGGCTCTTTTCTTCTATTAATAGGAAATATTCTTCTATCGAAAGTGCTGCTAAATGGTTTCCTTTGTCATACATCCATTTTTATCTAATTATATTTATTATGAGAAAGACTCTTTTTATACTACTAAGTATTGCGTGTATTTGTTGCTTTGCGCAGCCGGTAAATATTGTCCCACGCCCTGATTTTATCGAAAAATATGGTGGAGATAATTTCGTTTTAAACAATCATACAAAAGTTGTTTTTAATGGTGAACCATCAGAGAAGATTGCAGATATGTTCTGTACCACCCTACGGAATTCTTACGACCTGACAATGTCTAAAAGTAAGTCATTGAAGAAGAATAGCATCTGTTTTTTGTATGACAAACAGTACGCTAAAGAAGGATATGAACTTGAAATAAAAGAGGATCAGATTCTCGTTAAGGGGAACTCGGCAGGCCTGTTCTATGGAATGCAAACCCTTTTGCAACTTATTCCAGCCACCGCACAGGAAAACATCCAAATACCTCCATTGCTTATACGTGATAAACCTAAATTTGAGTATAGAGGAGCGATGTTGGATGTGGGCCGGTATTTTTATTCACCGGAATTTATTAAGAAATTCATCGATTTCATTTCTGCTTACAAGTTAAATACGTTTCATTGGCACCTTACAGAAGATGCCGGTTGGAGAATTGAGATAAAAAAATATCCCCAATTAACACAATTAGGAGCGTGGCGTAGAGGTACTAAGATTCATAGAAACCCAGGGTCGTTCGATAACTTGCCTAACGGAGGCTACTATACGCAGAAAGAAATTAAAGAAATAGTAGCCTATGCAGCATTACGTAATGTTACCATTATACCGGAAATCAATATGCCAGGTCATACTCTTGCCTTACTAACTGCTTTCCCGGAGCTCTCGTGTACCGGAGGCCCTTTCCATGTTTTGGAAGAATGGGGCGTTCAGAAAGACGTTATGTGTATAGGTAACGAAAAACTGTATGGTTTAGTAGAAGACATCTTAAGCGAAGTTTTAGAATTATTTCCTTCCAAAATCATTCATATAGGAGGAGATGAGGTACCGGTAGAAAGATGGAAACAGTGTGCGAAATGCCAATCGCTGTTAAAAAAAGAAGGGTTAACCCGTGAACATGAATTGCAGGGATACTTCGTCAGGAGAATTGGTAAATTCCTGGCTTCAAAGAATCGCAGAATGATGGGATGGGACGAAGTATTGGAATGTAATGTAGGTAAAGATGTCATTATACAAAGCTGGAGAGGCGAGCAAGGAGGAATAAAAGCGGCCAATATTGGACATCATGTGCTGATGAGTCCGACTTCATTTATGTATTTTGATTATTATCAAGGCAATCCCGCCACTGAACCGATCGGTATTTCTGACAGATGCATTATCCCCCTTGAAAAAGTTTATTCCTACAATCCGGTTAATGAAAATATTCAAACCGAATTTCATAAATACATTTTGGGTGTACAAGGTAATTTCTGGTGCGAGTTTATACACTCGGAACAGAAATTAGAGTATATGATATTTCCAAGACTGTTTGCTCTGGCAGAAATAGCCTGGAGTGAATCAAAGGATACATACGAAGGGTTCTGCAAACGAGCATTTAAACAATTTGATTATCTGGATCGCAACCGTGTAAATTACCGGGTTCCCGAACCAGTTATACTGAAAGAGGAAAGCACAGATGGCTCAAACGTATTGAATTTTCGGATGAAGTATTTTGTAGATGGAGCAGAAATATACTACACGATTGATGGAAGAGATCCATTATTATATGGAAAACGATATGAAAAGGAGTCCGTTTCAATGAACCTGAAGAAAGGTGAGAAGACATTGAAATGTGTTGTTAGAATGCCCAGTGGGAAAGTGAGTCAGACTTTTATTACTAATTATAAAATTATTTAATCAAAGCTTATGAAAACACTGAAGTTCAAATCATTCATTAAAGCATTCATATGTATAGCTTTAGTATTTGGCTATCCGACTATCGGATATGCATTGGGGGAAAAACCGGACGAGAGCCATTCGGAAACTGAACAGCAACCAGACAACGCGAATCGAATACGGGGTGTGGTGCTGGATTCAAAAACAAATGAACCTATTATTGGCGCCTCTGTCAAATTAGAGAAAGTATCTGCAGTATCTGGAACAATCACGAATGCAGACGGCGAGTTCAATATAGCCTGCAAAACAGGTGATGTATTGATAATATCCTATATAGGCTATGAAACAAAGAAGCTGACAGTTTCTGAACAGAGAATTTATGTGATAGAACTCTTTGAATCCACAGAAATGCTAGAGGATGTTGTTATTACTGCATATGGGACGGGACAAAAGAAGGCCTCATTAGTAGGTTCCATATCCCAGGTCAAACCCACAGAACTTAAAGTACCTTCTTCCTCTCTATCATCCTCTTTTGCAGGTAGGTTAGCGGGTGTTATAGCCGTGCAACGAAGTGGCGAACCAGGCGCTGATGGCGCTAACTTTTGGATTCGTGGTAAATCGACTTTTAGTGGAGCGACGGATGTCCTTATTATCCTGGACGGTGTAGAGATCTCACAATATCAGCTGAACCGGTTGGATCCTGAAGCCATTGAAAGTTTTTCTATCTTAAAAGATGCCACCGCCACTGCATTGTATGGTACCAGAGGTGCCAATGGTGTAATGATTGTGACAACCAAAAGCGGACAGAATCTTGAAAAACCTATTATTAATATCCGCGTGGAAGGTTCTGTTAATCAGATGACCAATGTGGCGGAAATGGTCGGAGGAGTTGAATATATGCAACTTTATAATGAAGCGGCATCGCGCCCGGGATCTGGAGCATTACCTTATAGTGAAGATAAGATCCAGGGTACAATGAAAGGACTTAATCCCTATCTTTATCCCAATGTAGACTGGTATAATGAAATGTTCAAGAAAAACTCATACACGCAAAGAGCCAATTTTAATATTCGCGGGGGTAGTAAACGCGTCGATTATTTCATGAGTGGAAGTTTCAGGCATAGCGATGGGAATCTACGCCCGTTGAGTAAGAAATATTTCTCTTATGACAATAGTATAAAATATTATAACTATGAGTTTGTGAACAACCTGAATGTACATGCAACTTCTTCAACCAAAGTCTCTTTAGGTTTGAATTTTTCTATTCAAGACTGGGATCGTCCGGACATGAACACGAATGATATATTTGGTTTGGCAAGGGTGGCAAATCCAGTCGATTTCCCCATAACTTTTCCTGCCGGAGCAGCCAATTATGACACCATTCTGTGGGGTGACAAGAGTGGAGGACCTTATGATAACGGATATCGCAACCCGATTGCCGAATATGTAACAGGATATCGCTCGCAGTTCGAGAGTACCATTACCGCTAATTTTAAGCTTGAACAAGATCTGGGTATGTTTATAAAAGGTTTGCGTTTCTCCGGACTATTCTCATTTAAAAACTCAAGCATTACAAATATTAACAGAAAGGGTAAATACAATCGTTTCGAAGTAGAGTCTTATGATCCTGCTACGATGGATTATACTTTAAGAAGAATCGGTACGGAAAATTCAACGGAGTTACAGTATAGCAGGACTTATAATGGAGACCGCAGACAATATCTGCAAGCAATGTTTGAATACAACCGTATTTTTAGTGGTGTGCATGATGTCAACATGATGCTTTTGTACAATCAGCAGCAATCCGATAATAGTAATCCTGACAATTTTTTGAATTCACTTCCCCAAAGAAAGCAAGGTATCGCCGGGCGTATGTCTTACTCGTATGGAGGTCGCTATTTAGCAGAAGCAAACTTTGGTTATAACGGATCAGAAAATTTTGCCAAAGGGCATCGTTTCGGTTTCTTCCCTTCATTTGCTATTGGTTATAATCTATCGGAAGAGAAATATTGGGCTCCACTATCTCCTTATGTTTCGAAGTTGAAAATAAGGGCCTCGTGGGGATTAGTCGGCAATGATAATACAGGTATGGGCCGGTTTGCTTATTTAGAAAACCTATCGTTAGGGGCTGTAGGTTCCTATACCATGGGGATCGATCAGAATGTCACTCTGAGTGGTCCTCAATGGTCCAGATTGCTTAATGAAGATTTGACATGGGAAGTTGGAGAAAAGATTAATTTGGGAATAGACTTGCAACTGTTTAAAGCACTTGATCTGACGGTGGATATTTTTAAAGAAACACGGCGTAATATTTTTATAAATCGTACTACTGTACCCAATATATTAGGAATGGTCGGCACTACCCTTTCCAGTAATTTAGGGAAGATGCGAAATGAGGGTATTGACGCTTCTGTGGATTACAACAAGCAAATCAATAAAGACTTTTACCTTTCATTTAAGGGGACTTTCACCTATGCGCATAATACAATTTTAGAGAGAGATGAACCTCCGTTTAGAGAATATCCCAATTTGTCATCAGTTGGGCACTCGATGGGACAAAATCTGTGTTTGGTAGCTAAAGGCTTATTCCCGGATGAAGAAACTATTAAAAATTCTCCAGTACAAAAATTAGGCTATGCGCCCATGCCTGGTGATATATGGTATGTAGATCAACCTAATTATTTAGGAGAATATGACAATGTCATAGATAATAATGATAGAGTTTATATGGGATTCCCTGCCGATCCTGAAATTGTATATGGTTTCGGTTCTTCTATGAAATGGAAAAATTGGGATTTATCCTTCTTCTTTCAGGGTGTAGCACGTACTTCATTGATGATGAGCAACTTTCACCCGTTTGGATCTACCACTTTATATGGACTTGCCAAGTTTATTGCCGAGGACAGATGGACCGAAGAAAACCAAAATGTAAATGCCAAATATCCCCGTTTGACAATTGAGAATAACACAAATAACGATAGAGCTTCCAGCTTCTGGTTGAGAGACGGATCATTCCTGAAGTTAAAAAACGCGGAGGTTGGCTATACGTATAAGAACATGAGACTATATCTTAGCGGTTCTAATCTGTTGACTTTTTCTCCATTTAAACATTGGGATCCTGAAATGGGAGGAGGAAATGGTTTAAAATATCCCACTCAGAGAGTTTTCAATATAGGATTCCAAATGACGTTTAACAACAAATAATTTTATTGCTATGAAAAAGATTTTTTATATGTATACATTACTTGCAGTACTATTATTTAGTTCCTGCAATTATTTGGATATCGTTCCAGATGAAAGAGTATCCAATGAAGATACGTATTCAACTCCAGACAGATTGAAAGGTTTCTTCTTTTCATGCTATGGCTTTTTGCCCAGCAACCGGGCTATTCTTGATCAATCGTATTGGTGGACTCAAGGCGAGGAAACTACTTATTTCAAAAAGGAGGCTTTTTCTTATTTCAATGAAGGGAACTATAGCCCTACCAGCTTACAAATGACTTCTACAACCTGGTCAAATGTTTGGAGAGGAATCAGGCAGTGTTATATGTTTTTAGCTATAGTTGATAAAACCAAGAATATGAATCCCGAAGAAATTATACGATATAAGGCGGAAGTGAACTTCCTGATAGCTTATTATCATTTCATTTCTTTGCGTAGTTATGGGCCTACGGTAATAATAGATAAACTGACTAATGAAAATATCCCGATTACGGAATTTCCTGAGCGGAGCAGTTTTGATGAGGTTGTTGCATTTATTGACAAGAAGATTGATGAGGCACTTCCTGGATTAGCGGAAGAACATATATCGACTGATTTTGGGAGAATAACAAAATATACAGCTTTGGCTTTGCGGTCTCGAATGTACTTATATGCTGCTTCACCGTTATATAATGGGAATAGTGATATGTACGCTGATTTTGTGAGCAAATTAGATGGACGCCACTTGATAGCACAACAATATAGCCGTGATAAATGGCAAAAATGTGCAGATGTAACTTTGGACGCTATTCAACAATTAGAAAAGTATGGATTTCATTTGTATGGGGATACGGAGGCCGGGACACCCAGTGCTTCCAAGCCAAGCATTTCCAATAAAGCACAAAGAAGAATTCGTTATGCAACACTTGATTATGAAAACAACCCGGAAGTTATCTGGGCGGATACCCGGAAGGAGGGAGTTTATGGGTGGCAACAGCGAAGTATGCCTGTACAAACAAAATCATATATAAAGGATGTACAAGGATGTATTTGTCCCACTTTGCAAACAGTAGAGTCTTTTTATACTAAGAACGGGCTTCCGATGGAATATGATAAAACGTTTGATTATGAAGACCGTTATTCGATTGTTCAACTTCCACCTGATAACGATGGGAATAATTATTACTCGCAGAGTACAGGAACCAGTATGAAGTTGCATGCAGAAAGGGAGCCCCGTTTCTATGCATGGATAGGCTTTCATAATGGGTATCACGAAATAACCAAATACAATGGGGCTATCGTGAGTGCCGACCATGCCAAGAAAGCCATTTTGCTAAAACTAAGAAACAATGATTTCGGGGGTCGGAAAAATAAATCGTCCAATTATTCCGTAACAGGGTATAATAATAAAAAGTGGTGTCATCCTGCATACAGTGATGGTCCGGTTAATTACCCCTTGGTATTGTTCCGCTTAGCTGAATTGTATTTGAATTATGCTGAGGCTTTGGTTGAACTGGACAAACTGGATCAGGCCCGGGAGTATGTTGACAAAGTACGCCTAAGAGCAGGTATACCTACGGTAAAAGATGCATGGGAAAATTATGCCAGCACCCCGGATTTTTATAAAACCAAAGAGGGCATGAGAGAAATCGTACGGACCGAACGAAATCTCGAATTGTATCTGGAAGGGCATAAATTCTTTGATATCCGCCGATGGAAAATTGCAGAACAATATTTAGGTATCCCGGAGAAAGGATTGAACACGTTAGGCAACACCGATCAAGAGTTCTTTCAGGTGAAAGAATTGAACCTGACGCGGGCATTCCATAAAGGGCAATATCTAATGCCTATTGATATTAATGAAATTAATAAGAATCCTAACTTAGTACAGAATCCTTATTACAACTAAGTTATAGAATATAGATTGGGGGTTGCAGGCATTTTCCATAATACAATGAGTAAATGCCTGCAAAACCTGAATCGTAACATTGAATATTCATGAAGAGTATGACAAAGAAGAAAATAGTAGTTAGTATAGTACTGAGTGTAGCAACCTGTGGATTCGCACAACATAATTCTATCTATCATAAAGGCTGGATAGACCTGAATAAAAACGGGAAAATGGATTTGTACGAAAATCCACAGGCAGCTATCAATGAACGGATTGAAGATTTGCTGAAGCAGATGACATTGGAAGAGAAAACCTGCCAGATGGTTACTCTTTATGGATATAAAAGAATATTAATGGATGAATTACCTACTGATGAGTGGAGCCAGAAACTATGGAAAGATGGGATAGGTGCGATTGATGAGCATCTCAATGGATTTCAACAATGGGGAATGCCCCCCTCAAAGAACCAGTACGTATGGCCGGCCTCTCGCCACGCCTGGGCGTTGAATGAGGTACAACGTTTTTTTATTGAAAAAACGAGATTGGGTATTCCGGTGGATTTTACAAATGAAGGTATCAGAGGGGTGGAGAGTTATAAAGCGACAAATTTCCCTACTCAGTTGGGATTAGGGCACACTTGGAATAGAGAGTTAGTTTACAAAATAGGAGAAATAACAGGTAAAGAAGCCAGGTTATTAGGATATACCAATATATATGCACCGATATTAGATGTGGGGCGTGATCAACGTTGGGGGCGTTATGAAGAAGTATATGGAGAGAGTCCTTACTTGGTTGCGGAATTAGGAATCAATATGGTAAAAGGATTGCAGAAAAATTATCAGGTGGCAGCAACAGCCAAACATTATGTTGCCTATAGCAATAATAAGGGAGCCAGAGAGGGGTTGTCAAGGGTGGACCCTCAAATGTCGCGGCGTGAAGTAGAGAATATTCATGTATATCCGTTCAAAAGGGTTATTCAGGAAGCAGGATTACTGGGCGTTATGAGTTCGTATAATGATTATGACGGTATTCCTATTCAGGGTAGTTTTTATTGGTTGACCACGCGTTTGCGTGATGAGTTTGGTTTTCAGGGGTATGTTGTTTCAGATAGTGACGCAGTAGAATATTTGTACATGAAACATGGCACGGCAAGTGGCATGAAAGAAGCTGTCCGTCAGAGTGTGGAGGCCGGATTAAATGTACGGTGTACATTCCGGTCTCCCGACTCGTTTGTATTGCCTTTACGGGAATTAGTCAAGGAAGGGCGTATAAGAGAGACTGTGATTGATAACAGAGTGAGGGATATTCTACGGGTAAAGTTTATGCTTGGTTTGTTTGATCGCCCCTACCAGGAGCATCCGGAACTTGCTGATGAATGTGTCAACAGCAATCAGCACCAAAAGTGGGCTTTACAAGCGTCACGTGAGTCACTTGTGTTATTAAAGAATCAGAACAGCCTGCTCCCCTTGGATATTTCACGGATCAAACGGATAGCAGTGTGCGGCCCCAATGCAGATGAAAAATCGTATGCATTAAGTCATTATGGACCGCTGGCAGTAGATGTCACTACCGTTTTGCAGGGAATAAAGGATAAAGTCGGGAAGAAAATCGAGGTAGTCTATAGCCAGGGATGTGATTTGGTGGATGCAAACTGGCCGGAATCAGAGATTATTGATTATCCTTTAACGGCAGAGGAACAGAAAACCATTAACGAGGCTGTTCAAAATGTGGAAATGAGCGATGTGGGCATTGTGGTATTGGGAGGCGGAGTGCGAACATGTGGGGAAAACAAGTCTCGTTCAAGCCTTGATTTACCAGGTCGGCAGTTACATTTATTAAAGGCTTTGGTGAATACTGGCAAACCTATTGTACTTATTTTGATAAATGGAAGACCTTTATCTATTAATTGGGCAGACAAATTTGTTCCGGCTATTCTGGAAGCCTGGTACCCCGGCGCTCAGGGAGGCATTGCTGTGGCAGACGTTTTGTTTGGAGATTATAATCCGGGAGGTAAGCTCACAGTTACCTTTCCGAAATCAGTAGGACAGATACCTTTTAATTTTCCTGCCAAACCTGCATCACAGGTAGATGGAGGTACCCAAAAAGGAGTAACGGGGAATATGACGCGAGTGAACGGGGCTCTTTATCCTTTTGGTTATGGACTGAGTTATACGACATTTAAGTATTCCGATATTCGTTTGTCTTCTTCTGAAATACCTGCTAAAGAGCCTGTCAAAGTCTGGTGTAAAGTTAAAAATACCGGCGAATATGCAGGCGACGAGGTGGTACAATTGTATCTTCGCGATGTTTTGAGCTCAATAACTACGTATGAAAAGATGCTGAGGGGATTTAAACGCATCCATCTTAAACCCGGAGAAATCTGTGAAGTGGAGTTTGTGCTTTACCCGCGGGATCTGCAGCTTTTGAGGAAGTGAAATAAGCACATAGAGAAATAAGAATACAATATCAAATGGAAAGCGTGTAGCTCAATGAGTTACACGCTTTTCTTGTTTTTGGCCGTACACAATAATATTGCTATCTTTGCGTTATTATTATAAACATCTGTACCTTATTTGTACCTGTAAGAAAAAGTAGATATGATGAGAAGAATAGATATTAAGAACTACAAAATGAATGAATTATGGCAGTAGCAAAGTATAAGATAGTACGGAAATGTCCTGTGTGCGGAGAAGAGTTCTTCGCAAGGACTTTGGAGTCCTGGTATTGTTCACCCAAATGCTCCAAGGTGGCGTGGAAGCGTAAGCATGATGAAGAAAAACGCCAACTTGAACTGGACAAGATTGTAAGCAATATGCCCAAGTCTAAAGAGTATATCAGCATAACGGAAGCGTATGCTATGTTTGGTGCAAGCCGCTCAACCATTTATAGGCTCATCTACATGAAAAAGATTTCCTTCATTGAGCCAGAGAAAGGAATACGACTTGTATGCAAAGGAGAACTAATGAATCTGTTTCCGTTAAGACAGTCTCCGCTTGACACCAAGCCAAGGAAACCAGTTACCATGTACCGCATGGAACCAGAGGATTGCTATACAATAGGTGAGATTTCCAAGAAATTTCATCTGGATGACAGCACCGTGTATGCTCATATACGAAAATACTCAATACCGACCCGGCAAATCGGTAATTATGTGTATGCTCACAAGGAATCAATAGACAAACTTTATAAAGATATAAAACCATTATGAAAAGATTAGATTATACTAAAGTCTCCGTCAAATTAAAGAAAAGTGAGTGGAGAGATGAGTGGTTCATCTATCTTGAAGCTTATCCTGTTTATGAGACGGGAAATGACAAACCCAAACGAGTGCGTGAATATCTCAGGAGGTCTATTACTACCCCTATATGGGATAAACGACGAAGCGAGCGAGCCGTTGCTGGTAGAATAAAGTACAAGCCCAAGCGAGATGACAATGGCGTTATTCAGTGTAAATCCAAGCAAGATATGGAAACTTGCCTTTATGCGGATGGCGTTCGAGTCCTGCGTCAAAAAGAGTACGACAACATGGCTCTCTTTACTGACCAGCAAATGGAAATGGCAGAACAAAGCGAACGCTCAAAATGCAATGTTCTGGAGTATATTGAGAAGTTAATCAAAGAAAGAGAGGAAACTGCGTCAGAATCGATAGTTGTCAACTGGCGCAGATTGCACACACTGTTGTCAATGTTTGCCAAGTGTGACTACATACAGTTCTCGCAGATTGACATGAAGTATATTGAGGCATTCCGTTCCTTCTTGATAAAGGCACCGCAGGGTGGTTCTAAGAAAGGAACTATTTCAAGGAATACGGCATCGACGTACTTCTCTATCTTCAAGGCGGCACTCAAACAAGCTTTCGTGGATGGCTATCTGAATTGTGATATTGCTGCCAAGGCTAAAAATATCATGTTTCAGAGTGCTCGAAGAGAGTATCTGTCACTGGAAGAACTTAATATATTGGCAAAGACTCCGTGTGATGATATACTAAAACGGGCAGCCTTGTTCTCTGCACTGACAGGAATGCGACATAGCGATATTCAAAAGCTTAAATGGTCAGAGGTTGAAGAATACAATGGTGGGTACCGTCTCAATTTCACTCAGCAGAAGACTAAGGGCGTTGAATACATGCCTATATCGCCACAGGCATACAAGCTTTGCGGTGAGCGCAAGAAAGACGGAGAACTGTTGGTGTTTGCCGGACTGCCTGACCCTTCATGGATATCTAGGCCTTTGGAACGGTGGGTAAAAGCATCAGGGATTACCAAGCACATCACCTTTCATTGCTTCCGCCACACCTATGCAACGTTACAATTGGCTAACGGTACAGACATATATACCGTAAGCAAAATGTTAGGGCATACCAATGTAAAAACCACGCAAATCTACGCAAAAGTAATTGACAAGAAGAAAGATGAAGCTACAGAAGCTTTTAAGTTGGACATAGATGAATAGTGATTATCATTTGTAAGCACTTAGTATAGAAGACCACTTGTATCAATAAGTCCTTTATTGTACAGGTGGTTTTTAGTGCCTTTCATTTTCAACATTCTATGTAATGATGCTATTGTTTTGGCACTTTAACCTTTCGTGGAAACCAAACATTTATAACAATAAACAGATAAAAATGAAAAAAGACAGCCTTTTTTGGCTTCTCTCTTTTTGAAGAGAGCAAGCGTGTCCACAAACATGTGGAGTGTACAGAAGACTTCTACAGAGAACTGTATGAGTTGTTTGAGATCGCAAGAAGTTGGTATCTTCAAGCTGAAAAGAATCATATGAAGACAGAGTACTTCATAGAACTATTTGAGCGCAGTCACCAATATATTGACTGTGATTGTGCACGTTGTAAGAACTCGCGACAGATGGCAATTGGCATTATTGGTACTTTGTTTAGAGACTCTAAGTGTGTGTCAATAATCAAGAAAAAAGAAGATTATTCCAAGCAGGAACTTATTGAGTTGTTTCTTCAACATGTGGGTACTGGTCTGCCAATCCTTACCCGAAAGAAATCGTCCATCCTCACTTTGGGATGCCAATTGTCAGACAGACAGATGGATTTGTTGGTAGAACTTGTCCAAAGTCACGACATATTTGATTTTGCCGACAACAGTGATGTGCGTAGCGAGTTGTGTCGCCTATTCAAGTGCGACTTGGACGCATCTATCCGTGTAAAGAATGTACGTAATGTAGCCGTACTGTTTGACGCTATGGCTCAATACCATTTGATAAACAATAATTGGCAATATGTCATGGGAGAAGGTCGCTTCTTAACCAGTATCAAAAAGGATGGAACAGAGAAATTCATAACTTCAAGTTGTCTTTCCTCTTCTCTTTCAAGGATAAGAAGAAACGTTTCCATGACAGCAAGTCAATATGCCATCTGCAAATCCATCGAACAGATATTAAGAGAGGAATAAATCACAATAATTCTGCTAAATGAAAGTAAAAACGTGATAGTTTGGTTGATACTGCCTTACTATCACGTTACTTTTTCTATTTAGTGACAGTCTCCCCATAACTTTGCATCAAAAATCATAAAAAATAATTAGCATGGAAGAAAATAGTATAAGATTTGAAGATATTCCCAACGCTATAACGGGGGTACTGAAAAAGCTGTCATCATTAGAAGACAAGATTGATGGTATATATGAACTTGTTCAATCAGAAAAAGAAGAAACATGGTTTACGGTTGCTGAATTATGTGCTTATCTCCCAACACATCCGGTAGAGCATACCATATATTGCTGGACAAGCAATCGGGAAATACCGTTTCACAAGAGAGGCAAACGCATCATGTTCCTCAAATCTGAGATAGATGAATGGCTTCAAGGAACCAAGGGCAAATCGAAGAACGAGATTCAAAGAGAAGCAGAGGAATATGTACTATCTACACAAAGAAAGAATAGACGGCTAATATAACCGTGCTACTGTCTGTAAACAATTTAATTAAGGTACGTGACACATGAATGAAAGACATTTTAGACTCTATGAGCGAATTGTCGCAATAGAAGACAGTTTGGAGGCTTTGGGACCTATTGACAAACTAATAGAGCGAATCGAGGAATTGGAGAAGATGGTCAAGCAGACCAAAACCGTCTTGGGGTTTGACGAAGCATGTAAGTATATTGGTGTTTCTGAAAGCCTGCTATACAAACTTACAGCCGCAAAAGAAGTTCCACACTATAAGCCAAGGGGAAAAATGCTGTATTTTAATAGAGAAGAAATCGACAAGTGGCTGCTCCAAAACAAACAAGAGGTCATTGGAATGGTAACGAAAATAGAAATTGATAATCCGAAAGAATGAAAATGGAAGAAAATAACAAACATGTACAGCCTAACTCAAAAGAGGAAGGAGTACAGCGTCTCAATCGCATATTGAGCGAATCGTTGATAAAGGCAACAGATACTTATAAAACACCTCCTCAGATTATATGGGTTGATAATTCCAGCATAGCCACATTGGGCAACTTCAGTGCTTCTACTGGTAAGGCAAAGGCGAAAAAGACCTTCAACGTGTCTGCCTTGGTAGCCGCTTCCCTCGCCAACGGCAAGGTACTGAACTATCGCGCCAGTCTGCCAGAGGGGAAACGCAAGATACTGTATGTAGATACGGAGCAGAGCCGCTATCACTGCCATAATGTGCTGGAGCGCATCCTGAAGCTCGCTGGTCTACCTACAAGCATCGACAACGAGAACCTTGACTTTATCTGTCTGAGAGAGTACACGCCCTCCGTCAGGATAGAGGTCATAGACTATGCGCTTGCCCAAGACCAAAGCTATGGACTGGTCATCATCGACGGAATCAGAGACCTGCTTCTCGACATCAACAATGCGGGAGAATCGGTCGAGGTCATCAACAAGATGATGGAATGGTCATCAAAGTATGACCTGCACATCCATTGCGTATTGCATCAGAACAAGGGCGACAATAACGTGCGCGGGCATATCGGTACGGAGATGAACAACAAGGCAGAGACGGTGCTTGTCATCACCAAGAGCACCACCAATCCCGACATCAGCGAGGTGAAGGCGATGCACATCCGTGAGAAGGAGTTCAAGCCGTTTGCCTTTACAGTCAATGAGGAAGGGTTGCCAGAGATTGTCGAGCACACGCCGGAGAAGGAAGAAGGTGACAAGCAACCGTCAAGGTTTACTTACCAAGACTTGACATCCGAACAGCATAACGAGGCGCTGACGGCTGCATTCAAGGAGAAACCTATCAAAGGATTCGATCGCATGGTGGAGGAATTAACGCAAGCCTATGCAGACATTGGCTTTAAGCGTGGCAGAAGCGTCATCATCAAAATGCTGAAATACCTGATTAACGAGCAAAAGCTCATAGTGAAGCGGGATAATCATTACTATTTCGGATATACACCTGCCGAGATTGACCTGTTCCATGAAGAGGAATAAAAACAGTTCAGAAACCAGTTTAGTTTACGTCCGTACCTATATATAAGAAATAAGGCCAAAGTAAACCGAAATCGGAGGCTGAATTGGGAAGCGGAAAAGTAGTTTAGCAAATGGTTTAGTTTACGGGTGTGCCTATATAGGAGAAAGGGTAAAGTAAACTGTTTCCATGGACAAAGTAAAACCGAACAAATGAAAGTACAATGAATATTGAACAATCGAAGAAACTGAGCATTATAGACTTCTTAGACAAGGAGAATGTAACGCTGAAAAAGAAGAAGGGCAATGCCTACTGGTATCTGTCACCCTTCAGGGACGAGAAGACCGCATCGTTCAAGGTCAGCAAGAAGGAGAACCTGTGGTACGACTACGCCATTAAGGAGGGCGGTGACCTTGTGGAGCTGGTAAAGCGTATGTATAACAAACAATCCGTTTCCGATGCCCTTGCCTACCTTGCGTCCAAGAGTATTGCCACTGTGGATAAGGCAATCGAGACCGCTATCGCAGCCAAGGAATACACGACAACCAAGATGAACGATGTGAAGCTGCTCCCACTGAGCAACCATTCTCTGCTGTCCTATTTCAGTAGCCGACGGATAGACATCACCATTGGCAGGATGTATTGCAGGGAGATACACTACAAGGTTGAGCAAAAACATTACTATGGCATTGCCTTTGGCAATCTGAGTGAAGGACATGAGGTGCGCAATCCCTATTTCAAGGGCTGCATCGGGCATAAGGACATCACCCTGCTTGCCCATACGTTCAACGAGTGGCAAAACGGTTGTCTGGTCTTTGAGGGCTTCATGGACTTCCTTGCTTATATGACCCTCGTTAAACAGCAAGACCGATGGTTTGTCGTTGAAAGCCCTTGCGACTATATGATACTGAACTCAGTCGCCAACCTCAAACAGGCATTGCATTACCTTGACCGTTACACCCACATCCATTGCTTCCTCGACAACGACCAGGCAGGACGCAAGACGGTTGAGAGCATCAGCAATGTATTCGAGTACAGGGTGACGGACGAGTCCTTCAGATATGCCGACTACAAGGATGTCAACGACTATCTGATGAGGAAGAAACGAACGGCATCTGAATGACATTATAAAGACGAAAACACCATCATTTGATGCAAAAATGGCTCAAATGCATTGAAATTACATATCAAATCTGCACTTTTTCGCCCAAACATGCTTGATTCTCAATTATTATCCTTATTTTTGCATCGTTTTAATACATTATTAAAATGTAGCAGAATGGAATTGAAAAAAGAAATAAGGATATTGGGCAGACGCTTTGAGGTGGAACCTCGTGCCAAGGAAAGCCTGAAAGGCATCACGGTTGGCGAGAAACTCTCATACCGTTTCTATGATGGCACATACCAAGGCACGCCCCTGCTGTTCGTTGAGCCCAAGAAGGGCAATCCCTCTCCACGGACTTGCGCCATCACGGGCAAGCGGTTGACCGAAGCCCTGGGACTGCCTGCGGTGTTTATCCTTGCGCCCGGACCCACCTACGAGCGACACAGACTGGCAGACAAAGGAGTCTTCTTTGTCATGTCCGAGGAATATGCCCATCTGCCAGGCATCATAGCATTGGAGAAGACAAGCAACAGGAAGATTGCCGAAGTATTGACCCCTGTGGCGCAATACATACTACTCTATCACCTACAGGTGGGCAGTATTGAAGGAATGTCGCCAAGGGATATTGCACCGTTGCTTCCATATTCTTACGAAAGCGTCACGTTGGGTGTCACCTGTCTTGAAGATGTAGGACTGTGTCAAAAGATTCAGAACGGACAGCGCAGCAAGGTGGTACACTTCGAGTTGAAGGGCAAGGAACTGTGGGACAAGGCTCAGAACGTCTTGCTGTCACCTGTGGAGAACCGCATCTTTTGCGATGACATACGCTTGGATGCGGAATACCCCGTATGCGGCATCAATGCCCTGGCACATTATTCCATGCTTAATCGTGACCGGGAAGAGATGATAATGATGACAAGCAAGGAATATCGTGCCGTCAAGTCGGCTGATGTCATGGAGAATCCCAACATCTATGACGGCAACTATATCATAGAGGTATGGAAATACCCTGTTGTCAGCAAAATGGGCGACAAAAGCCAGTGGGTTGATCGCCTTTCCCTTGTCCTTTCGTTGAGAGATGATGATGATCCGAGAGTAGAAAAAGAAGTAGAACGAATAATCAGTGAACAGAAATGGAAGGATTAGTCAAGTTCCGTGAAGCATTTGCGGAATACTCAGAAAACTATGTGGTGATAGGCGGAGCAGCCTGTGACATCACCATGACCAATACCGTGGTGCGTCCACGCGCCACACACGACATCGACATGATAGTCATCGTAGAGAACATGACCGAGGCTTTCGCCAATCGCTTCTGGCAGTTTGTGCGGGAGGCTGGCTATCGACCTGAAAAGAGGAAACAGGAGGCTGGTGAGCCACCAAGGTATGAAATGTATCGTTTCCTTGATGGTAAAGACGGCTATCCCGAGATGATAGAACTGCTGTCACGCCACCCCGACGTGCTTGGAGAGCCAAAGGGATTTGTCATAGAACCTATCCCGACCGATGAAGATGTGTCGAGTCTTAGTGCCATCATCATGGACGATGATTACTATCACTTTACTATCGCACACAGCCAACTGACTGATGGCATACGCCATGCCAATTCCGCTGCCTTGATAGCACTGAAGGCAAGAGCCTACCTAAATCTCATGGCAGACAAGCGGGACGGCAAGCATGTGAACACCAAAGACATCAAGAAGCACCGTTCGGACATCCTGAAAAATGTGGTCATAATGACTGAGGACAACATTGAGGCTCCTGCTTCAATAGTGGCATGTATAAGGGAGTTTGTCGCCTCCATCAGAGCCGACTGGTCAACTCTCGCAGAACCATTGTCAAAGTCACTCGGTCAAGACGAGGCATTTGTGACCGGACTGTTAGATCAACTGGATGAATTGTTTATAGAAGCATGACCAATATGAAGATACAATACGCATCCGACCTGCATCTGGAGTTTGCCGACAATTGGCGGTATCTGAAAGCCCACCCCTTGGAGGTGACGGGCGACATACTGCTGCTTGCCGGCGACATCGGCTATCTCGGCGATGACAACTACTCCAAGCATCCCTTTTGGGACTGGGCATCGGAGAACTACAAGGAGGTGCATTGCTGCATGGGCAACCATGAGTTCTACAAATATTATGATGTGGCGACACTGCCCGACGGCTATCTCTTGGAGGTACGTCCCAATGTATTCAGCCACTACAACGGTATTGCGAGGATTGGCGACACCGACATCATCCTCTCCACCCTTTGGTCGAGGATTCCTTTGGAGGACGCTTACTTCACCGAGCAAGTGATAAGCGACTTCCGCCGTATATTATATAAAGGTGAGCTGATGACCCATGCCCAATTCAATGCTGAGCATGAACGTTGCCTCACCTTTATCAAGGATGCAGTGGCATATTCGCAAGCAGCCCATAAGATTGTTGTCACCCATCATGTACCATCGTTCCGTATGCTCCACCCAAAGTTTCAAGGCAGCAAGGCAAACGTGGCGTTCACCGTAGAGTTGGAGGACTATATCACCGATAGCGGCATAGACTATTGGATATACGGACATTCGCACACCAACATCGATGCCAGGATAGGCAACACCCAATGCTTGTCCAACCAGTTGGGCTATGTTTTCTCTAACGAACATCAGGACTTCTCCCATGGCAAGTACCTGACCATATAGCCATCCACATTTTTTTCATCCACCCTCTTTACAAGCTCTTCCCTATCGGAAGGGCTTTTTTTGTGCCTTTCGAGTTTGATTTTTGAGTATGATTGCGAGTGTAATCAAAATTAGAGTTAAGATTTGGCTCCGCGGAAAGTCATTTCGGTTTAAGATTGAAGAAAAGGTAGTTCCTTTGCATCGGCAATAAGCCAAACCATAGTAAAATCAAACTTGAAAATATGAAGTCATTTGTAATATTCGCCATTGTCGTGACCATAATCTATGTCATCTACTATACGGTCATCATCGTGCAGGATCTGTACGGAAAGCCCAAGGACGAGAAGTCACAGGGCGAGTCGTTTGATGTCAGTGACATGACCGACGAGGAAGAGTCGATAGCGGTCAGCGAGAGCGACGGTGGTTTCAGCGTAGGCGACAACCAATATGAGACAGCCTACGAGGAGAAGCAGCTTGCAGAGCCTACAGAGGAGGCAGCCGCCACTGCGGAAGAGAGCAAGCCTCATGTGCTTGAAAAGATACAAAGCGCAATCGAGAAGAAGATGGAGGAAGTGAATACCACCTATTCCGACCCCATGTATTCGGAAGAATTGAACAACACCATCATCGCCCGCGGTCTTCGTCACAATGGACGTGACATGGTCAAGGTG
Organism: Bacteroides sp. MSK.18.37; assembly: GCF_019129155.2. NCBI lineage: Bacteria > Pseudomonadati > Bacteroidota > Bacteroidia > Bacteroidales > Bacteroidaceae > Bacteroides > Bacteroides sp. MSK.18.37. The sequence goes on from NZ_JAHOIB020000001.1 coordinate 1,780,685, forward strand.
GAATCACTCAATAATGAGATATGATGTCAAAAACAAGAAGTGCATTTCTATCATTATATGCCGCTTTAACCCCAGCTCTGGCCAGTGCTAAGTGTGGCAACGTGGACTACAGCTGGGGAGCGGACGCACTTGCGAGTGCCCATGACTATGCCGTGACGATGATGCTCTATATCGTTTATCTGTGCTATGCAGTGGCGGGCATCGTGGTCATAGTCAGCGCCTTGCAGATATATATAAAGATGAATACGGGCGAAGAAGGAGTGAAGAAGAACATCATGATGCTGGTGGGAGCCTGCCTGTTCCTCATAGGAGCGACCATCGTCTTCCCCGCTTTCTTCGGTTATCAGATTTGAGATACAGGTGATACGAGATAAGATAACTCAAAGTGTAACAAATTAAAAGGTAAAAAGAATGTTTGAAAGGATTAACAAGAAGGTGAAGGGATTCTTCTCTTCACAGCGCATGAAAACGCTCGCCCTGATGTTGCTTGTCGGCACCACCGCAGCAATGGCACAGAACGCAGCCGGCGACTACTCGGCAGGAACGACCGCGCTTACCACAGTGACGGAGGAGATTGCCAAGTATGTACCTATCGTGGTGAAGCTCTGCTATGCCATTGCAGGTGTCGTTGCAATTGTCGGAGCCATAAGCGTTTACATCGCCATGAACAACGAGGAACAGGACGTGAAAAAGAAGATCATGATGGTCGTCGGCGCATGTATTTTCCTCATTGCAGCAGCCCAGGCACTGCCTCTGTTCTTCGGCATTGGAGGTTAAACGCAGCGTGAGATTGTGAGTATGTAGAACGTTAAAACACTGACAGTTATGGCAGATACAAAGCAAGAGCGTTTTCCGGATTATCCCATTTTCAAGGGACTGCAACGTCCATTGGAGTTCTTCGGGTTGCAGGGACGCTACATCTACTGGGCGGCAGCCACCGCAGGAGGAGCCGTTGCGGGTTTCATCCTCGGCTACTGCATCTTCGGTTTCGTGGCAGGACTCGTGCTGCTAGTCCTCGCCGTAGCTGTCGGTGGCGTTCTCATCGTCATGAAGCAGCGCAAGGGCTTGCACAGCAAGAAGAGTGACAACGGCATATTCATCTATGCCTATTCAAAGAAAGTGTAAAACAAAAAAGAGAATCCATTATGTCCAAGTGGAAAGCTATCAATGATTGTAAGTGAATGGAGGTGGGGGCATCACGCATGAGGGTGCGCCCGCCTTTTTGCGATTAAAAAAGAAAAAGAACAATGACCCTATACATCATACTCATATTCTCAGCCATCTGCGTGGGCATGGCCATCAGTGTCAAGGCATTCGGCACGGGAGGGAAGCGCAAGCGCATCTTCCAGGACATCTACTTCTCCATCGAGGAAGTGGATGGCATCGGCGTGCTCTATACCAAGACGGGCGAATACTCCGCTGTTCTGAAGATGGAGAACCCTGTGCAGAAGTATTCCGCCAACATCGAGGCCTACTATGAGTTCACCCACCTCTTCGCCGCCCTTGCCCAGACCTTGGGCGAAGGCTATGCGCTGCACAAGCAGGACGTGTTTGTGAGGAAGGCATTCAAGGAAGAGAACGGTGGAAATCATGAGTTCCTGAGCGAGAGTTACTTCCGCTATTTCAACGGCAGACCCTTTACCGACAGCGTCTGCTACCTCACCATCACACAGGAGAACAAGAAGAGCCGTCTGATGTCGTTCGACAACAAGAAATGGCGTGACTTCTTGGTGAAGATACGCAAGGTGCACGACCAGCTGAGGGATGCCGGCGTGAAGTCCCGATTCCTCGGCAAAACGGAAGCCTGCGAGTATGTGGACCGTTTCTTCTCCATGAACTTCCGTGACAAGGTGGTGTCGATGACCAACTTCAAGGTCGATGACGAGACCATCGGCATGGGGGACCGTAGCTGCAAGGTGTATAGCCTTGTGGATGTGGATTATGCCAACTTGCCGTCGGTCATCCGTCCCTACGCAAATATCGAGGTGAACAACACCAGTATGCCCGTTGATCTCGTGAGCATCGTCGATAGCGTGCCCGGAGCCGACTGCGTGGTGTTCAACCAGATGGTGTTCGTGCCCAACCAGAAGCGTGAGCTTGCCCTACTCGACAAGAAGAAAAACCGCCATGCCTCCATGCCCAACCCCAGCAACCTGATGGCTGTAGAGGACATCAAGCGTGTGCAGGAGGTGATAGCCCGTGAGAGCAAGCAGCTCGTCTATACCCACTACAACCTCGTGGTGGCAGTGAGCGGCGACACCGACATACAGAAATGCACCAACCATCTCGAAAACTCCTTCTCGCGCATGGGCATCCACATCAGCAAGCGGGCCTACAACCAGTTGGAGCTGTTCGTCAACTCTTTCCCCGGCAACTGCTATGGCATGAATGCCGACTACGACCGATTCCTCACCCTCGGCGATGCCGCCACCTGTCTGATGTACAAGGAGCGCATCGTGCATAATGAGGACACCCCGCTGAAGATATACTATACCGACCGCCAAGGTGTGCCCGTAGCCATCGACATCACAGGAAAGGAGGGAAAGGAGAAGCTGACCGACAACTCGAACTTTTTTTGTTTGGGTCCTTCGGGCAGCGGCAAGTCGTTCCACATGAACAGCGTGGTGCGTCAGTTGTGGGAGCAGAACACCGACATCGTCATGGTCGATACGGGTAACTCGTATGAGGGACTCTGCGAGTATGTGGGCGGCAAGTACATCGCCTATACGGAGGACAAGCCCATCACCATGAACCCCTTCAACATCAGCAAGCGGGAGCTGAACATTGAGAAGATAGACTTCCTGAAGAACCTGATACTGCTGATATGGAAAGGCTCGGAGACGCAGATACCCGAACTGGAGTTCCGTGTCGTGGAGCAGTTGGTGACGGAGTATTACGATTTCTATTTCAACGGTGTGCAGCCCTATCCTTCCTCACAGAAGGAGACACTGAGAAAAAACCTCTCCACCATGGAGAAGCGGCGCGGCACGGAGCTGACGCAGATACACGACAAGGTGGAGAAACTCATCAAGGGACTGGAGGAACGGCGCATGGCATTGAGCGTGAAGACCCTCTCCTTCGACTCATTCTATGAGTTCGCCTGTGAGCGTCTCGACCAGATCTGCATCGAGAACAACATCACCACCATCGACTGCGACAACTTCGCCTATATGCTCCAAAACTTCTACCGTGGCGGCAAGTACGACAAGATTCTCAACGAGAACGTGGATAGCACCTTGTTCGACGAGACCTTCATCGTCTTCGAGGTGGATGCCATCAAGGAGAACAAGCAGCTCTTCCCCATCGTGACGCTCATCATCATGGACGTGTTCCTGCAGAAGATGCGCCTGAAGAAGAACCGCAAGTGCCTTGTCATCGAGGAGGCATGGAAAGCCATCGCCTCGCCGCTGATGGCCGAGTACATCAAGTACCTATACAAGACAGCCCGAAAGTTCTGGGCGAGCGTGGGCGTAGTGACACAGGAGATACAGGACATCATCGGCAGTCCCATCGTGAAGGAAGCCATCATCAACAACTCCGACGTGGTGATGCTGCTCGACCAAAGCAAATTTCGTGAGCGATTCGACGAGATCAAGGCGATATTAGGATTGACGGATGTGGATTGCAAGAAGATATTCACTGTCAACCGCTTGGATAACAAGGAGGGAAGAAGTTTCTTCCGTGAGGTGTTTATCCGACGTGGATCGACGAGCGGAGTGTATGGTGTGGAGGAGCCGCACGAGTGCTATATGACCTACACCACCGAGCGAGCTGAGAAGGAGGCATTGAAACTCTATAAGCATGAACTGAAGTGCAGACATCAGGAGGCTATCGAGCGGTATTGCAGAGATTGGGATGCCAGTGGCATCGGGAAGTCGTTGGCATTTGCGCAGAAGGTCAATGAGGCGGGGCATGTGCTCAATTTGACGGACGATGGAGCCACTCGCCGCTGACACGGCGAGCACGGGGGCTGATTGATGGAAACGGAAATCCCGGAATAGACGTAAAGCCCAGATGCCCGAAAGCAAAACTTTCGGGAACGGTGGCTGGGTAGTATTTACGATTAGTAGTAAATACGATTAGTAGTGAATACTACCAATAGTAAATACTACAAGTAGTAAAGTAGTGGAATAGTAGAAACTGAAAGTAGTAAAAACGTAAAGTAGTGAAGCAATGAGACGTTTATACCTTATTATAATATATATGTGTCTTACACTTGTCGTGGGAAGGGTTCATGCGCAGTATTACAGCGTGAACTACGACAAGCAGATCGTTGCCGCCATGGCTGCCGCATTCGGTGCTGGAGCTATGGCAGAGAGCTATTATAACGAGCAGGTGGGCGAAATCTTGAAGCACTACAATGCCGCAGAGGTTGCCACTGCCGGCATCTTCGCTGCCAAGTTCTTGGAGCGCAAGGCATTCACCGACCTCGGCATTTGGAGCAGTAGCACGGAGAACTACTATTACCGCCGCATCCACAATATGGTGGCGAACAAGATTATGCCCAAGATATGGACGGTGGCAGGAATGATGCTGAAAAGTCCGCAGACCGCCCTCTACTGGGGCAGTTACCTGATGAAGATATGCGCCGACACAAAGTCGCTGTGTATGCAGTTTGAGAGTGTCGTGACCAACAGTAGCTTGACCTTTGCCGACATTCAGTTCTTGGAAATCAACCAAGAGATAGCCGCCATCCTCAAACTCTCGGAGATAGGCAATGTAGATTGGCAGCAGCTGTTGGATGACATCGCCAGTGTGCCCGGCAACTTCACCGTGGAGAACCTCACCGCCGACATCGAGACGCTTTACAATATGGGAGCATCGTTGGCGACGGCAGGTATCAACGGGGCATCAGGCGCACTCTTGCAGCAGAGTGCCTTCAACGACCTTTTCAATGGCAAGGTGAGTAAAATCATCGACATCTATGACAACTACCATGACCTCTATGAACAGGCAGAGAACGGCATCGGCAGCACACTCCTTAGTCTGGTGGGTGGCGAGGACAACGTGGCAGCCCTCTTCGACCTCTCCAACTACAACATCACCTCGTGGATGACAGACTATCTGAGCGAGACGCAGGGCAACTACTATACACAGCGTTGGTACATTGCCCGACGAGACCAAGGCAGCGTAAGCCTCTGTGACTACTATCCGCCGACCGATGACAACAGTATTCTGAACGGTGACCATTGGTATCGTATCAACACCTCCGACCCCAACTTCTACCCTAACAGCACGCAGCGAGAGCAGATACTGGCCAACTCGGAGAACCATGCCGGATGGAGCCGCAGCCGTGTGCAGCAGCTCAACGCCCAGAGCGACGGCTTCACCTATACGATGAACTATTGGATGTCGTCGTACATCATCAGCCGTGGCGGCAAGCAGACCAAGAAGGCCTACGCCTACGAGATACACGTTACCAAGAGCTGGAACAACGTGGAAGAGGTGTATGAGGATGTCTTCGACTCCTACAGCATGGACTTGAATACCTTCAAGCGTCAGTTGCAGGCACGTCTCTCGGAGTATAACGACAACGAGGAGGGCTATGTCTATTACATCGGCAGTGACGCACGCCGTTACTATCAAGCCACCGATGCCGCCAAACTGAAGGGCGTGGAGAGCGTGACCATCAGCGTCACCTGTTCGGACGGTGTCACCCTCGGACAGGGCAGCACGCAGTACAAGTGCCGTGAGTGCGGCGGTTCGCTCAATGCCCACAGCAAGGAATGCGCCATGAGGACAAGCGTATCAGAAAATAATCTCGACCTATCGGAACTGGACGAGAAGGAACGTGAGGCGAATAGCAAGATAGCCCTGTTGGAGGCGCAGATAAGCCAGTTGGAGACAGAGAACAGGAACCTGCTCACGCAGATAGCCAATGCCTCTGTGGAGGAAGCCCCTGCCTTGCGGCAGCAACATAATGTCAACAAGACGAAGATAGACAACCTGAAGAAGGAATTGGCGACATGGCAGCAGCAGTTGGCAGACATACAGAATGCCAAGAGCGAGGCGGCTAACGACAATGCCACCTCCACCGATGACTACTACCGCATCCCTGCCATCATGCAGGATGTGAAGTCAGCCTACAATCTCACGTGGCAAGGTGCCGGTTCGTGGAACGGCTACACCTACGTCCGAACTGCCACCATGCCCAACATCAACGGCATTATCACCTTCAAGGCGACACTGTCCATTGCAAGGAAGCCCAAGTACTTCCTTGGCATCAAGATACACCGTGCGATACTGCAAATATCGTGGGAGCTGACCTCGGAATACACCGACACACAGGTGGTGGATGTGCTGACCCTTGACCCGAATGCCTCTGACGAGGAGAAGACGAGGCAGGTGAACAGCCGTATCTCGGAGATAGCCCAGGAGTTCCCGTCGTGCAGCATCACCACAGAATATGCCAAGAGCGAGGCAACCCAGACCGCCGACAATGACGATGTAATACACCTGCTCTGGTCGAGCGACCGTCTGGAGATAGCCCGTGAAGTAGATAGCCGTATCACCAAGATTTACGCCGACTTGGTATCATTAGAAAAAATGATGCACTACAAGCGCAGCATCATTGACGTGCTGAAGGACATTCTTCCTTCAATCGACGCAGACCAAGGTCGCAGAAGGACACTCATTGAAGAGTGCTACGAGCGATGGAGAGAGAATGCAGACCCTAACAGAGGGAATGGTGAAGATAACGAGAACGAAAACTGAGGGAGGAACGGAGAATGAGACATACCATCATCATAGCTCTCCTGCTGATTACCCTCTTCCCCAATACAGCCTTGGCGCAATGGGGATTCGATGCGGTATCGGTGGAAGCATACATCAACGACCACAAGAAGCAGCGCAGCCTCTTGCTGGCACGCAGCACTTTGGAGTACAGCAATCAACTGCTGCATGAATACAGCAGTGAAGAGGTGGGCAAATACAAGGAACTGAATGTGGATTTGGACAAATACACCCGGGCCTTCGACATCATCGATGTGATGTACCAGTCGTTGCGCACGGTGCTGAACGTGAAGAGCACCTACCAGACGGTGAGCGACCGCATCAGTGACTACAAGAACCTGTTGGAGGACTTCAATGATAAGGTCATCAAGCGGAAACACATCGAACTGGCTGACACGATGCTCATCAGCATCAACAAGAAAGCCATCGACAACATATACAACGAAGGAAGCCAACTCTACCATAGCGTCAACGACCTCGTGTTGTATGCCACAGGAGCGGCAGCCTGTTCAACTTCCGACCTGCTGATGGTGTTGGACAATATCAACAATTCGTTGGACCTGATAGAAAAACATCTGAACCAAGCCTACTTCCAGACATGGCGGTATGTGCAGCTGCGCATGGGCTATTGGAAGGAGAAGGTGTATCGGACGAGGACGAAGGAAGAGATACTGGAAGATGCCTTCAGCCGATGGAAAGTGGCAGGAAAACTTGACTATTGACGGATTGTAAACAAAAGAAGAACGGACATGAAGAAGACAATGACACTCATCATGGCGGTAGCAACCACCATCAAAGCCACAGCCCAGAGCGTGACCTACAACCACGACTCCTCCAAGCAGAACCAGATAACGGTGATGGAGACAGGTGGCGGTTCTCTCACCCCTGAGTTCTATTATTGGCTGTTACATAACAACTATAAGAAGACAGCGGCAGAGAAGAACAAGTTAGGTTTCCGCACTCTTGCCGGCATCAACCTCTACAACCAAGTAGATGATGCGGAGAAGATAGACTCTGCCCTCACCAAGCGTGCTGAGGTGGAAGCCTTGAACGTAGCCGACCGACAGATAGACCTCGCCTGGCTTGCCGAAAGCAGCAAGATCAACGGTCAGTTGGACAAGATGAAGGCGAACATAGACCATATCATCCCTACAGGAGGCACCATCAACGACAAGCGTCGGTGGGAGGAACTGTACAATATGTACCAGTGTGCCGTGAAAGCCACCAAGGATGCCTATATGCCCAATGCACAGAGAAAGCGGCAGTATCTTAGCATCTATGCCGACCTGACGACACAGAACGAGACACTACTGAAATACCTTGTGCAGCTCAACACCCAAAGCCAGACTACCGCCCTCTTGGCAGCCACCAACGACCGTGTAGTACATAAAGGCAGCATCATCAGCGATGCCAAGAGCCGTTGGCAGGAAAACATGAAGGGCGTGAGGAGCTCGACAGGCACTGACGGCGATGATGCCAACAGCGGTGAGGGTGAAGAAAGTGTGAACAGATAGAAATAAGGGAAGAGAAGAAATAATCACAAAACAGCATAGAGATATGAACGATATTCAGATTTTCAACAACGAGGAATTTGGAGCAGTCCGAACCACAGGAACACCAGAGCAACCCTTGTTCTGTTTGGCTGATGTGGCAAGAGTTCTTGGACTAAAAACCAGCAAGTTGGTACAACGACTTTCGGATGATGTACTTTCAAAGTACCCCATCTCGGATAGTCTTGGAAGAGAACAGGTTACAAACTTTATCAATGAAGACGGACTGTATGATGTCATCCTTGACAGTCGCAAACCCGAAGCCAAACGTTTCCGCAAGTGGGTGACATCGGAGGTGCTCCCCTCTATCCGCAAGCATGGTGCCTATATGACACAGCAGACCATCGAGAAGGCATTGGCAGAGCCAGACTTCCTGATACGGTTAGCAGTCAATCTGAAGGAAGAACGACAAAAGCGTCTGCTTGTCGAACAGGAGTGTGAACACCAAAGGACACGCATCGTTGAGTTGGGATCCAAGGTGGATGACCTGCAACAGGAGGTGACGGAGATGAAGGACAAGGTGAGTTACCTTGACATCATCCTTGCCACGAAGAGCAGTGTCCTGGTCACACAGATAGCACAGGACTATGGCGAGTCGTCCATCCGCTTCAACCGACGTCTGAAGGAGATGAACATCCAGTATCAGCGTGGCAAGCAGTGGATTCTGTATGCCGACTACAAGGACTGCGGTTATGTGACCAGCGAGACCTACCTCATTAAACACAAGGACGGTACGGAGGATGTGCGCATGAACACCAAATGGACACAGAAAGGTCGCCGCTTCCTCTATGAGAAACTGAAGAGCGTGGGAGTCATTCCTGTTATCGAAAGAACATAAAATAAAGAAATAGCTATGGAATCAATATCAAAAATACAGTTACGTCTCTATGCCGCCAAGAGGAAAAACGGCAAGTGGCAGTTGGAGATGTCAAGGATGCCGAAGCGAATCAGCGTTATCGGCAGGACACCCATCGTTGATGAGCATTATATGCCATCTGATTTAGAGGTAGTTTCAATGTCAAAGCTTCACAAATATGTCGGAAGTTACTACGGCAAGATTGTGAAGACCCTCAAAGAGGAAGGCATCATCACCAAGGAATATGGAATGTGGAAACTGCGTGAAGACCTTCAGGACAAGGGCATTGCGGTATATGTCACAGGCAGGATGCGCTGCTTCTACCACTTCTATCTGTCATGGACACCGAAAGGCATAGAGTTTATCAAAGAGATTATCAACAATAGAACCAGGCACTGATGGCAGACAACATACTCAGCGATTTCGGCATCAACATCCTCGAAGAGGAGATTGACGATGTGATATTCCAGACCAACGAGTTCCTGACCGATGCCACCTTCACAGGCTCACAAGGGCCGTTCTGGTGGATCCTCCAAATGTGTATGGCATTGGCGGCACTGTTCTCTATCATCGTGGCGGCAAGCATGGCCTACAAGATGATGGTGAAGAACGAACCGTTGGACGTGATGAAACTGTTCAAGCCCTTGGTGGTGAGCATCATCCTCTGTTGGTGGTACCCACCTGCTGACACAGGCATGACCAACAGCGGCAGCAGCTGGTGCGTATTGGATTTTCTATCCTATATTCCCAATTGCATCGGCAGTTACACCCACGACCTCTATGAGGCAGAGGCGACCCAAATTTCCGACAAGTTTGAGGAGGTGCAGCAGTTGGTATATGTCAGGGACTCGATGTACACTGACCTCCAGGCACAGGCAGACGTGGCGCATAAGGGCACATCAGACCCCAACCTGATAGAGGCGACGATGGAGCAGACGGGCGTGGACGAAGTGACCAACATGGAGAAGGATGCCAGCAAACTGTGGTTCACCTCACTGACGGCAGGGGCCGTGGTGGGCATCGACAAGATAGTGATGCTGATAGCCCTGATCGTGTTCCGCATCGGTTGGTGGGCGACGATATACTGTCAGCAGATATTGCTCGGAATGCTCACTATATTCGGTCCAATACAATGGGCATTTTCGTTGCTGCCCAAGTGGGAAGGAGCGTGGGCGAAGTGGCTAACCCGTTATTTGACAGTTCATTTCTACGGAGCCATGCTCTACTTCGTCGGTTTCTACGTCCTGTTGCTGTTTGATATTGTGCTCTGCATACAGGTAGAGAACCTGACGGCCATCACCGCCAGTGAGCAGACGATGGCAGCCTATCTGCAAAACTCGTTCTTCTCGGCAGGCTATCTGATGGCAGCGAGCATCGTGGCGTTGAAATGCCTGAACCTCGTGCCCGACCTTGCGGCATGGATGATACCAGAGGGCGACACCGCCTTCTCAACCCGAAACTTCGGCGAGGGCGTGGCACAACAAGCCAAGATGACGGCTACGGGAACCATGGCGACCGTGATGAGATAACATGTGAGTGTGCGGTGAGTCACCGCACCTCCTATTGAAACAAATAAAAGTAACCATCAAGAAAAATGAAAGCAAAAAATGAAATTGAGCGTTGGCTCAAAGATGAGAAATTCATGGCGTTTGCCAACAAGCGTGCAAAGGAAGAGTTTTTCAATTCCGAAAACAACTACATCGACCCACAGTATGAGGAGATGGCAGAAGGCTTTGAGGATAACGACGAGTATGTAGTGCCTATGGTAGATTACCTGAGTTATCGCTTGCATCGTGCCAAAATCTACAGAAATCGACGGAGACGTGAACGTGACATCTGGTGGGTGTGGATCCAACTGAAATACGAAGGCATCTACGTAGAGGCTTGCATCAAGTATTACGCCAAACTGGTGGAAGAAGTTGAGAAGGACATATACACCATCCTGCACCGTGAATATGTGAGAATGAAGAGAAATCAGACCTCAAACAAGCAGTAACGTATGGTAATCAAGAACTTAGAAAACAAAATCAAGCTGGTGGGCATCATCTGCTCTGCGTTCCTCATGGGCTGCATCATCATCTCGGTGTCGAGCATCTGGACGGCGCGCTGCATGGTGACGGACGCGCAGCAAAAGGTGTATGTATTGGACGGCAACGTGCCCATACTGGTGAACCGCACCACGATGGAGGAAACGCTGGATGTGGAGGCAAAGAGCCATATCGAGATGTTCCACCATTACTTCTTTACGCTTGCTCCCGATGACAAGTACATCCGCTATTCGATGGAGAAGGCGATGTATTTGGTCGATGAAACTGGTTTGGCGCAGTACAATACGCTGAAGGAAAAGGGCTTTTACAACAATATCATGGGTACGAGTGCCGTGTTCAGCATCTTTTGCGACAGCATCAAGTTCAACAAGGAGAAGATGGAGTTCACCTACTACGGTAGGCAAAGGATAGAGCGAAGGAGCAATATTCTGATGCGTGAATTGGTGACGGCGGGACAGGTGAAGCGCGTGCCGAGGACGGAGAACAATCCTCATGGACTGCTCATCACGAACTGGAGAACCTTGCTCAACAAGGATATTGAGCAGAAGTCGAAGTCAAACTTCTAATATCCTAGCGGTATGAGTGTAAAAGGAATCAGACGGATGCTTGTGGGCGAGGATATGCCCGACAAGAACGACCCCAAGTACAAGAAGCGGTATGAGAAGGAGGTGGCGGCAGGGCGCAAGTTTGCCAAGACCGCGAGGATAGACCGTGCGGCGGCTAAGGTGCAAGGCTTTGCCAATGCCCACAAGACGCTGTTTCTCGTCATCGTCTTCGGCTTTGTCGCCACGTGCTTCGGCATCAACATCTACAGGATGGTGCGGTATTACGGTCATCGGACGGAGGCTGCAAGTGCCATCGAGCGGCAGGAAGGGCGCATGAAGCAGATGATGAATGCAGCCCATTGCATCACTCCTCCCGTGACGCATCGAACCAACGAGGAGAATCGAGACAAGTCAGTAACATCAAAATCAGACAGCGATGAGAATAACAGATAAGATAAACTTCCGTCAGCCGAAGTACATGCTGCCAGCCATCGTGTACATCCCGTTGATTGCCACAGGCTATTTTGTCTTTGACATGTTCAATACGGAGGTGGCGGAAACGCAGGACAAGAACCTGCAGACCACCGAGTTTCTGAACCCCAACCTGCCCGGAGCGCAGATTAAGAATGGTGACGGCATCGGTGGCAAGTATGAGAACATGGCGAAGTCGTATGGTCGCATAGCAGACTATTCGGCTGTTGATAACATTGAGCGTGACAACGAAGAAGAGAAAGAAGCGTATGAATCCAAGTACACAGAAGAAGACCTTGCGGAACTCGTCCGTCAGGCAGAAGAGAAGGACGATGCAGCCGAAGTGGCCGATGCCAAGGCGCGAGAAGCGGAAGCACTCGAAGCACTCAACAAGGCACTCGCCGAAGCGAGGCTGAGAGGACAGGCGGCAGTTGCCCCCGTGGCCCAGGATACCACACAGGCTGGGCCTCCCAAGGAGCAGATTGAGGTGAAAGGTCAGATTGCCGAGGACAGCAAGGCGGTGAAGGCACTGGACGAGGAGGACAAGGCACAGGAGGTGGTGAAGAAGGTGAAGGTGACTTCGGACTATTTCAACACCCTGACGCAGAACGAGCATGAGCCAAAGCTCATCAAGGCCATCATTGACGAGGACGTGAAGGCTACGGACGGGTCGAGGGTGCGGCTGAGACTGTTGGACGATATTGAGATTGGTGAGACCGTGGTGAAGAAAGGGTCGTACCTCTATGCCACCATGAGCGGTTTCGGTTCGCAGCGAGTGAAGGGTAGCATCAACTCCATCCTTGTGGATGACGAGCTGATAAAGGTTTCGCTTTCGCTTTATGACACGGACGGACTGGAGGGACTGTATGTCCCCGGCAGCCAGTTCCGTGAGACCACGAAAGATGTGGCGAGCGGTGCTATGCAGAGCAACATGAACATCGACCAGAGTGGAGCGAACAACAGTTTCTCGCAATGGGGAATGCAAGCCGTGACCAATGCCTACCAGAAGACAAGCAATGCCATCAGCAAGGCTATCAAGAAGAACAAAGTGAAGCTGAAGTATGGGACGTTTGTTTACCTTGTAAATGGGAAAGAGAAAAGGAAATAGACACTGCCCGACAACGGAATTGTCGGGAACGGTGGCTCATAGAGTATAAACATCAAAAAATCAACTAATATGAATTGTTTTCAGAAAATGAATGTCTGTGCATTGCTTTCGCTGAGCGTGCTTTCAGCCAAGGCGCAGACCACCTACATGGAGATGGAGCAGCTGACGGTCAACGACCAAGTGACCACCGTCATCACCGCCTCCGAACCCATCCGCTTTGTCGATATATCCACAGACAAGGTGGTGGGCGACCAACCCATCAACAACACCATCCGCCTGAAGCCGAAGGACAACGTGTATGCCGACGGTGAGGTGTTGGCGATAGTGACAATCGTGACGGAACGCTACCGCACGCAGTATGCACTGCTCTATACCACGAGGATGCAGGAGGCAGTAACCGATAAGGAAATAGAATGCTCGGAGCGCAATGCCTACAACAATCCCGCTGTAAGCCTGTCCACTGCCGACATGACCAAGTATGCACGTCAGATATGGTCATCGTCTGCCAAATACCGCAACGTGGCGACGAAGATGCACCGCATGGTAATGCGCCTGAACAACATCTACAGCGTGGGCGAATATTTCTTCATCGACTTCTCCGTGGAGAACAAGACCAACATCCGCTTCGACATCGACGAGATGCGCATCAAACTATCGGACAAGAAGCAGAGCAAGGCTACCAATGCGCAGATAGTGGAACTGACCCCATCTCTTGTGTTGGACGATGCGAAGACCTTCAAGTATGGCTATCGCAACGTGATTGTGGTGAAGAAGATGACCTTCCCCAACGACAAGGTGCTGACCATCGAGCTGTCGGAAAAACAGATAAGTGGACGCACCATCTCGCTCAGCATCGACTATGAGGATGTGCTGTCTGCCGATTCGTTTAACCATATACTGTTGGAGGAGGAATAATGAGAATTAGGAATGAGGAATTAGGAGTGAGGAATTGGCTTGTGCATACCTTACTCGTTGTCATCTGTTTTATGGCAAGCATGACTCCGGCAATGGCGCAGCAGAATAGCGACCGCATATCCTTGGGGTTCGGATGCCTGTATGAGCGAGGACTGGACGTGACGCTGTCCTACGAGTATGAGACGAAGTACCACAATGCGTGGGAGTATTTTGCAAACGGATATATCAAGTGGAACGAGTGCGCATCGTGCGGTCATGTCTGTCCTGAGAGTTTTTGGAACAACTACCGCAGTTATGGTTTCGGCTTTGCCTATAAGCCCTGTGTGGCAAGAGGACGCAACCACCATGGCAACATGCGCATAGGAGCATCGGCAGGTAGCGATACTGACAGGTTCTTGGGTGGCATCCACCTCGGCTATGAGCAAAACTATACACTCAGACACGGCTGGAAGCTCTTCTGGCAGGTGAAGACCGATGTGATGATCAAGGGTGAGGACCTGTTCAGAACGGGTATTGTCCTGGGTGTGAAACTTCCTGTAAAATGACTATGCGTATGAAGAAACTGTTTTCAATCTTGGCAGTTGCGGCAACGGTGTTGCTGACTGCCTGTGACGAGCATCAGGACTTTCCCGACACAGCCATGAAGGTCACCCATATCTTGACCACTGACGGCAAGGTGATGCCCTACGAAACCTACGAGCAATCGTGCAAGCAAGCCATTGCAGTGGTGTTCAACGTCAATCAGAGGGAAGAAATGGAGGGAAACGGATATGCCGTCTATCTGTGGGACATCGCTCCCGAAGCCTTTGCTGACAGTATCGGTGTGGAACAGGACACATCCTGTGACCTCACCGCCTACGACGGCAACAAGAACACTTTTGCCCTTTATGGCACGACCGATGTGAAGTCGCCTTTGGCTGAGCGTGTCTTCGACATGTGGCGTTACGGGCAAAGTGCCTATATCCCCAGTGTGGCACAGATGCGTCTGCTCTATCATGCCAAGGACATCATCAACCCATACATCCTGAAATGCGGCGGCACACCTATCCCCGATGAGGATGATGACTGTTGGTATTGGACTTCAACGGAGGTAGAAGGACAAGCGACCGCCAAGGCATGGCTTTACTCACTGGGAAGCGGTGCCATACAGGAGACTCCCAAGTGGCAGCCGCATAAGGCGAGACCCATCATCACGATTATGGATTAGCCCATATACAGACATCGAGTATCACCCGTATCATCATCAAAGTACAACAATTAAAAAAGAAAAAGCATGAAAAAGAATTTGTTTCTAATGTTGGGACTTGGAGCCATGCTCCTCACGTCCTGTGACCAAGACATCGTCAATGAGATTTACCTGCCCGGTGGCGGAGGTTCTGTGGTCGTGACCGACAGCACATCAACCAAGCAGCTTCAGGTATTCACCAATCTGGAGATGCTGCAACCTGCCGTTTCCACACGAGCCGTTGACAACCAGTGGGAACTCAATGATATGATTGGCATCTCTTCCACAGGGATGATCAACAATATGAAGTTCACCCGAAGCGGCGGCACGAATCAGTTTGTGTCAGCCAACAAGGTGTTTTTCACGGACACAGACACTCACACCTTCAATGCCTACTATCCCTATACGGCAAATCCTACCAACGACCTCATAGAGTTCCAAGTGCCGGAGGCAGCTGTACAGAGTGAGCAGAAGGTCAATGATTTTCTGTTTGCCAGTGGAGCGGCATCATACGCCAATCCGAGCCTTACATTGAACTTCACCCATCAGATGGTGCGTGTCATCATCAAGGTCTATACCTCACCAGAATACGGTTTCACCACCAATGATTTTGCAGGAAGCCTACTCACGTTCGTCGGTTATTTTGACAGCGGTACTTTCAACATCAAGACCGGAAAGGTAGAATGCAGTGACGAGTCGGTGACGACCTATTATTTCGGCGACCCACAAAGTGACCACATGGAATATACGCTTTATGTTCCTGCACAGGTTATGCCAGACATGACATTGCAACTCAGCAATGGGGAGAACTTCGTATTCCTCACAAACGACACGTGGAAAGCGGGTCATTCCTACAGCTATTCATTGAAGCCTGTACGCAACACCTTGGAGGTCATATCTGCAACTATTTCTCCGTGGACAGTAGAGTCTGAGAAGACCATCAACGGCTACGAATAAAACTCATAAGAGGATTGGAGGGTGTCCACCGTGGCATCCTTCATCTTTTCTCATTATCACCCAACATCATCGTAAAGTAAATGGAAGAAAGCAAAGAGTTACAGGGTTTTTACAAGATATTCAGGGCGGTGATTTATGTCTCCATCCTGATGGAGTTCTTCGCCTACGCACTGGAGCCGGAGCAGTTGGACTTCTTGGGCGGCGTAGTGACGGATATCCACACTCGCATCAAGCGGTGGATGATTTACCATGACGGCAACCTCGTGTATAGCAAGGTGGCTACGTTCCTGCTGATATGTATCACCTGTGTGGGAACGCGCAACAAGAAGCATCTGGAGTTTGACGCTCGCAGGCAGGTGCTCTATCCGCTGCTGTCGGGAGTGCTGCTGATTGTGCAGTCCGTATGGCTGTTCGGTCATTCGATAATGCCCTGTTTCTATACCCTCCGTTTGAACACTTGGCTCTATATGCTCACTTCCATCGTCGGTGTCGTATTGGTGCATATCGCCCTCGACAATATCTCTAAGTTCCTGAAGGAAGGGCTGCTGAAAGACCGCTTCAACTTCGAGAATGAGAGCTTTGAGCAATGCAGGGAGTTGCAGGAGAACAAGTACAGCGTGAACATCCCTATGCGCTATTATTACAAGGGCAAGTTCCGCAAGGGATGGGTGAACATCGTCAATCCGTTCCGTGGCACATGGGTTGTGGGTACTCCTGGTTCTGGTAAGACCTTCTCCATCATCGAGCCGTTTATCAGGCAGCACAGCGAGAAGGGCTTTGCCATGGTGGTGTACGACTATAAGTTTCCCACTCTCGCCACCAAACTCTACTATCATTACTTGAAGAACAAGAATGCCAAGGACAGCAAGATGCCCCATGGCATGAAGTTCAACATCATCAACTTTGTGGATGTGGAGTATTCGCGCCGTGTGAACCCCATCCAGTTGAAGTACATCAACAACCTTGCCGCAGCGAGCGAGACCGCCGAGACCCTGCTTGAATCCCTGCAAAAAGGCAAGAAGGAAGGCGGCGGTGGCAGCGACCAGTTCTTCCAGACCTCTGCCGTCAACTTCCTTGCCGCCTGCATCTATTTCTTCTGCAACTACGGCAAGGAGCCCTACGACAAGGACGGAAAGATGCTGATTGCCGAGCGGCGTGAAGACCCAAAGACGAAAAGGCTGATACCCACAGGACGGGTGTTCGACCATTCGGGCGCGGAGGTGCAGCCCGCTTATTGGTTGGGCAAGTACAGCGACATGCCACATATCCTATCGTTCCTCAATGAGAGTTATCAGACCATCTTCGAGGTACTTCAGACCGACAACGAGGTAGCCCCCTTGCTTGGCCCGTTCCAGACTGCCTTTGCCAACAAAGCCATGGAGCAGTTGGAAGGTATGATTGGCACGCTACGTGTCTATACCTCCCGTCTCGCCACCAAGGAATCTTACTGGATATTCCACAAGGACGGCGATGACTTCGACCTGAAGGTCAGTGACCCGAAGAATCCAAGTTATCTGCTCATTGCCAACGACCCCGAGATGGAGAGCATCATCGGTGCACTGAATGCCTTGATTCTCAACCGCCTTGTAACGAGGGTGAATACAGGACAGGGCAAGAACGTTCCTGTCAGCATCATCGTCGATGAGTTGCCGACCTTGTATTTCCACAAGATAGACCGACTGATAGGCACAGCCCGAAGCAACAAGGTGAGCGTGGCACTTGGCTTTCAGGAACTTCCGCAGTTGGAAGCCGATTATGGCAAGGTGGGTATGCAGAAAATCATCACCACCGTGGGCAATGTGGTGAGCGGTTCGGCAAGAGCCAAGGAAACCCTCGAATGGCTGTCGAGTGACATCTTCGGTAAAGTAGTGCAACTCAAAAAGGGCGTGACCATCGACCGTGACAAGACCTCCATCAACCTCAATGAGAATATGGACAGCCTGGTGCCTGCAAGCAAAATCTCCGATATGCCCACAGGTTGGATATGTGGACAGACCGCCCGTGACTTCGTAGTCACCAAGACCGGGATGAACGGAAGCATGAACATCCAGGAGAGCGAGGAGTTCAAGACATCCAAGTTCTACTGCAAGACCGACTTCGATATGACGGAAATAAAGAAGGAGGAATCGGAGTATGTCCCTCTCCCTAAGTTCTATAAGTTCAAGTCGAAAGAAGAGCGAGAGCGCATCCTCTACAAGAACTTCGTTCAGGTTGGGGAGGACGTGAAAGCCATGATTAAAGAGATTCAGCAGTTCCGCACTATGATGTAGTGATATTGATTAGAGTGCGGTGAGACATCGCACCTCCTATATAAAATAATGTAATGAGAAGATACATCATCGTACTATTGAGCATGTTGGCCATCTGTAGCGTGCCCTGTCAAAGCCAAACCATTGACAGGGCACTGTTTGAACGGATGGTAGCCATTACCAAACACTTCGAGGGTTGGCACGACCCAAAGACCACACCGGGCTATGTGGGCTATGGTCACCAGCTACAGAAGGGAGAGCGTTTCCCGAAAACACTGACACGTCAGCGTGCAGATTTGCTGTTACGGACAGACCTCCTCCGGCACCTGCGCCTATATGCCCGTTATGGCAGGGATGCTTATCTGCTTGCCACCCTCTCGTACCAGATTGGACCAGCCAAGTTGTTAGGCAATGGACGATACCCGAAAGCGTCCCTGCTCACCCGATTGGAACGTGGCGACAGGGACATCCTGCCACTCTATCTGAGCTATTGCAAATGGAGGGGAAAAGCAGTGGCATCCATTAGGAAACGGAGGTGGGTGGAATATCAGCTGTTGTATGCCGAGCGGTGAGGCACCATCCCTCCTATACCTGTTTGTCTGTCACTTATATTATATATAAAGGTAATAATTGCAATTTCAATGTTAAAGTCAGAGCATTATGGCATCCATCAAATTAAAGTTCAGAACATCATCTGTTCAAGAGAAAGAGGGTCGCCTGTATTATCAGGTGATACACAATCGTGTGGCACGTCAGATCCATACAGAGTACAGAATCTATTCCTCAGAGTGGGATGCGGACCATTCAAACATCATTTTGCCAACTTCCGTCACTCCACAACGTCAAGCCTATCTTCTTTCCTTGAAAGATACATTGGATGCTGACAGGAAGAAACTGCTGTTGGTCATTGCACGGTTGGACAAGGAAGGGCAGTCATATACAGCAGACACCGTCGTTGACAACTTCCATGAGGGAAAAGAATTACATGGCATTATCGGCTATACGCTGGAGTTGAACGAAAAACTGAGACGCATCGGCAAGAAGCGGATGGTAGCAAGGTACAAAACCACCCTCAACAGCCTCCAGCGTTACCTGAAAGGAGGCGATGTGCCATTGGAGGAAGTCGATGGGACAACGATACAAGGCTATGAACAGTGGCTGAAAGACAGCGGACTGTGCCGCAACACCACCTCTTTCTACATCCGCAACCTGCGCACCATCTACAATCATGCCGTAGATGACGGACTGGTCATCTCTTCCTCACCGTTCAAGCATGTATATACCGGCATCGACAAGACCGTCAAGCGGGCACTCCCCTTGGAAATCATCAAGCAACTGAAAGAGCTGGACTTGAGTCTGAACCCCCGTTTGGAGCTTGCAAGGGATATGTTCCTGTTCAGTTTCTATACCCGTGGGATGTCGTTCATCGATATGGCACAACTTACACCAAGCAATCTGCATGGCAGTACGCTCATTTACCGCCGTCAGAAGACCTCACAACAGTTGCACATCAAATGGGAACCTGCCATGCAGGAGATAGTGGCGAAGTACAAAACAGATGATTCTCCCTACCTGCTCCCTATAGCAAAAGGAGAGGGAGCCATATTCTGGAGACAGTACAAGAATGCCTATAGCCGTATCACCAAGCAGTTGAAGAAAATCGGAGAAATGATAGGCCTGTCCGTACCCCTGACCACCTACGTAGCCCGCCACTCCTGGGCAAGCATAGCCAAGAGCAAGAACGTGCCCGTATCTACTATCAGCGAGGCATTGGGGCATGACTCCGAGAAAACCACACAGATATACCTCTCCTCATTGGACACCTCTGTCGTTGACAACGCCAACAATCTCATCATCAATTCTCTTTAGGAGGTGCAGCGTCTCACTGCACCTTTATTTCAATATTTATAACTATTGTATTGCGGTGTGATACCGCAACTATAATAAAAAAGTCGGGGATTGTTGAGCAAAAAGGTGTTTCTCTCTTTAAGAGAAACTCTTCGGGATGCAAAAATATGAAAATAGCTCCAATTCACCAAATTATATAGCGACTTTTTTACAAAAATGCTAAAATTTGTTGATTTCCGTCAAGCAATTGTTGAGCAAATATGTCTTTTACGATAAAATGATACCTCAATATCAACTGTTTAGCAAAACGATATTTCTCTTAAAGAGAGAAACATCTTTTGCATACCTTTTCCGACCGAATTTTTATGTCGTAAAGAGGGGCTTTGCAGGGGGTGGACTCAGAAAGATGAGAATAGATGACTATTGTAGTTGAAACACATAGAAAGTTGCTGATATACAGACCGATACGCATATCGGGATGAACCATGAGTACGTTCTTTTCTCAAAAAACACATGTCAAAACAGTATGGTGAATGTATTGGACAAGGATAAGATACTGTGGTATGTCATGCGGGCCTACAAGAACGAGAATACTGCCGAAGATCGGCTCTCTAATGAAACGTATGGCTTAGAGTATTTCATACCCAAGCAGAAAGTCCTTCGCACTGTCAAGGGCAAGAAAGTCTTTTTCATGGTACCCGTCATCCATAGTCTGGTGTTTGTGCATGCAAGTCATCAGAAGATTGTTGATTTCAAACACAATTATTATTACGACCTACAGTTTGTCACATGGAAAAGTGGCGGAGAACTTGTCTATCTGACTGTACCTGATGAAGACATGACCAACTTCATCAAGGTGTGCAAGCAGGCAGATGAAGAGGTACACTTCTACAAAATCAGCGAAATCAACAAGGAAAAAGATAAAATCAACATTGAAAAAGGTAAAAGAGTAAGGGTACATGGCGGACCGTTCGACCAGGTGGAGGGCTACTTCATAAAAGTGGCAAAAAAGAGAGGTCGGCAGCTTGTCGTCATTATTCCCGACCTACTGGCGGTTTCAGCTGAGGTGAAGCCGGAATATATTCAAATCATAGACTGAGATTATGGAAACACGAATTACCCCCCCCCCGAATTGATTGATACAGAGGGATTAGTACAGGACAGACCGACACAAACGGCCTATTAAAGTTAGATAGAGAATGAGTTTAATTTGGATTGTCAACATCCTGTCGGTATTCTTCCTGTGCGTGTTTTTCGCAGGAATCGTGATACCGCAGATTCTGCTCATCGCCTTCCGCAGGCGACTGTTCGACGAGCCGGACGAGCGGAAGATACATCAGTGTGTAGTGCCTCGCCTTGGCGGTATGGCCTTCAAGCCCGTAGTGTTCTTCTCCTTTGTCCTGCTTTTGGCGGTCAATGTCTCAACCGGACATGATGAGCTGCTTAAGGAAATAGGCGCAGAAGCGTTGCCATTGGCATACGCCTTCTGCGCCATCATCATGTTGTACCTTGTCGGCATTGCCGATGACCTTATCGGTGTGCGCTACCGTGCCAAGTTCTTTATCCAGATAGTCTGCGGCATCATGCTGGTGGCTGGCGGAGTGGAACTGTCCGACCTTCACGGAATGCTGTTCATCCATTCCATGCCGTCGTGGATTAGCATCCCTCTCACCGTTTTCGTTACGGTTTTCATCATCAATGCCATCAACCTCATCGACGGCATCGACGGACTGGCCTCTGGGCTGTGCAGCATTGCCTTCCTGTTCTACGGGATGACCTTCATCTGGTTCCACCAGTATCTCTATGCCATGCTTGCCTTCGCTACTTTGGGCGTACTCATACCATTTTATTATTACAAGGAAATATATATCGAAACCGAACGAATTATCATTCGAAATTTCAAGCAGAAGGATGCCGAAGGATTGTTGGAGTATCTTTCTAATCCTCGTGTGAATTGCTTTGCCGGAGACCGCCTTTGTTCCGAAGAGGCGGCATGGGCATATATGCAGTATTCCCCGAAAGACATGCTGCGCTATGCGGTGAGTCTGAAAAAAGATGACTTTATTATCGGTGACGTGTTTGCTTTGCGTGAGAATGAGGACACTTATAATGTGGGGTGGCATTTCAACAAACGTTTTGAAGGCAAAGGATTCGCTTGTGAAGCGGCAGCCGGATTGTTGGATTATCTTTTCCGGGAGGCGGGCGCACGGCGTATCTATGGATTTGTGGAAGATGACAATATCCGCTCCAAACGCTTATGCGAACGTCTTGGTATGCGCCGCGAAGGATGTTTCAAAGAGTTTGTGACATTCGTAAACAATCCTGACGGCTCCCCAAAATATGAAGATACCTGTGTTTTATGCCATTCTCCGCCAATTAGGGGCTAGCACCCTTTGGCGGTTAATATTGGATTTTTTTAATTTTAAAGTTGCTTAAAACGACTTGTTGTGTTAAAATATACGCTGATACAAATAAGAATTTAGGAGATAATATAAATGGAAAAATACAACAATTGGAAACTTAAGTTTTATACAATATGGGCAGGGCAGGCAGTATCATTAATCACTAGTGCCATCCTGCAAATGGCGATTATTTTTTACCTTACAGAAAAAACAGGATCTGCGATGGTCTTGTCTATGGCTTCACTTGTAGGTTTTTTACCCTATGCGGTCTTTGGACCAGCCATTGGTGTATTAGTGGATCGTCATGATAGGAAGAAGATAATGATTGGTGCTGATTTAATTATCGCAGCAGCTGGGGCCGTGCTAGCTATTGTTGCATTGTATATGGAGTTACCTATCTGGATGGTTATGGTAGTATTGTTCATCCGTAGCATTGGAACAGCTTTTCATACCCCGGCTCTCAATGCGGTTACTCCACTTTTAGTACCAGAAGAACAGCTTACGAAATGTGCAGGCTATAGTCAGTCTTTGCAGTCTATAAGCTATATTGTTAGTCCGGCGGTTGCAGCACTCTTATACTCCGTTTGGGAACTAAATGCTATTATTGCCATCGATGTATTGGGTGCTGTGATTGCATCTATTACGGTAGCAATTGTACGTATTCCTAAGCTAGGTGATCAAGTGCAAAGTTTGAAACCAAATTTCATAAGAGAAATGAAAGAAGGAATGGCTGTACTACGGCAAAATAAAGGATTATTTGCTTTATTACTCGTTGGAACATTATATATGTTTGTTTATATGCCCATAAATGCATTATATCCTTTAATCACTATGGAATATTTTAATGGTACACCGATGCATATTTCTATTACGGAGATTGCTTATGCCTCTGGTATGTTGATAGGGGGTCTATTATTAGGGTTATTTGGGAATTACCAAAAGCGAATCTTATTAATAACGGCATCAATTTTTATGATGGGGATAAGCTTAACCATTTCAGGATTACTTCCTCAAAGTGGATTTTTCATATTTGTAGTCTGCTGTGCAATAATGGGGCTTTCGGTTCCGTTTTACAGCGGTTTGCAAACAGCTCTTTTTCAGGAGAAAATTAAGCCTGAATATTTAGGACGTGTATTTTCTTTAACTGGAAGTATCATGTCTCTTGCTATGCCAATTGGGTTAATTCTTTCTGGATTCTTTGCTGATAGAATCGATGTAAATCATTGGTTTTTACTATCAGGTATTTTAATTATTTGCATTGCAATAGTTTGCCCAATGATAACTGAGATTAGAAAATTGGATGCAAAATAAAATAAAGGGCGTGTTCGTATGATAGATAATATTATTCAATCAGTGACAGAAAAATTATCCTCTTTGCCTTATATACCTTAATTCCGCAACACTATTATAAATATAACTTTTTAAGTTCCTGGGCAACTTTTTGTTGCTCAGGAACTTATAAATTAATTTAAATCAAAGTGTTGCGGAATTAAGGTTCTCGAAAAAGAGTGGAATACCATCCGTCAGTGGTGACACACCAAACCTATTATGAATTAATACAAAACAAGAAGAAAATATGAACAAGCAATTCATTATCACGAATTTCGCCGCATTTGCTCTCATGCTGTTCCTGCCGACCGGATGCAGGCAGGCGGACGGCAAGCAGGATGCGGTGCAGAGTTATCGGGTCATAAAGGTCGCGGCAAGTCCGGTGGAAATCTCCGAGTCCTATTCCGCCGCCATACGCGGACGGCAGGATGTGGACATCCTGCCGCAAATATCCGGGCGCATTATCCGTCTGAAAGTGAAAGAGGGTGAACGGGTGAAGACCGGTCAAGTATTGGCTGTAATTGACCAAGTGCCCTATCGGGCGGCATTACGCACGGCGCAGGCCAATGTCAGCGCGGCACAGGCAAAAGTGGAAACGGCAAGAATCGAGCTGCGGGGCAAGCAGGCATTGTTTGACGAGAAGGTCATATCCGACTACGAGCTTTCTCTCGCCCGGAACCAACTGGCAGTGGCGTGTGCTGAACTCGAACAGGCAAAGGCACAAGAATCGGATGCACGCAACAATCTCTCCTATACGGAAATCAAAAGCCCGAGCAACGGAGTAGTAGGCACATTGCCCTATCGCATCGGTGCGCTTGTCGGTCCCAATATGGCACAGCCTTTCACGGTCGTGTCCGACAATGCGGAGATGTATGCCTATTTCTCCATTTCGGAGAATATGCTACGGCGATATTCGGCTCGCTATGGCTCGATTGACAGCATGATAGCCGGGACGCCGGAAGTGGGCCTGCAACTCAACGACGGCAGCCTGTACAAGGCGAAAGGACGTATTGAAACCGTAAGCGGCGTGGTGGATCCTGTTACCGGAACGGTACAAATCAAAGCCCTGTTCCCCAATCCCGACCGCGAACTGTTGAGTGGCAGCATCGGCAATGTCATCCTTCAAAACCCGAAAACGGAGGCCGTAACCATTCCCATGACCGCCACCGTGGAACTGCAGGACAAGATTATCGCTTACCGTCTGAAAAACGGACAGGCGGAAGCCGCCTATCTCACGGTGGACCGCCTGAACGACGGCAACCGGTTTATCGTAAAAGAAGGTCTTTCGGTCGGTGACACCATTGTCGCCGAAGGCGTGGGACTGGTGAGAGAAGGCATGAGCATAACCCCTAAAAACGAAACGAAATGAACCTGCGATTTTTTATAGACCGCCCGGTGTTTTCGGGCGTTATCTCGGTGGTGATTGTACTGTTGGGCATGATTTCCATGTTTTCCTTGCCGGTGGAACAATACCCCGACATCGCACCTCCGACCATCAACGTATTCGCAACTTATCCGGGAGCAAACGCTGAAACCGTGCAGAAGGCAGTGATAACCCCTCTGGAAGAAGCCATCAACGGAGTGGAAGACATGACCTATATGACTTCCACGGCATCGAATACGGGAGATGCTTCCATCAACATCTATTTCAAACAGGGAACCAACGCGGACATGGCGGCGGTAAACGTGCAGAACCGCGTGAACGGCGCACTGAGCCAACTTCCGGCGGAAGCCACCAAGACCGGTGTCACCACTGAAAAGCAGCAGAATGCCGAACTGATGACTTTCGCGCTCTATTCGCCCGATGACCGCTTCGACCAGACCTTCCTGAACAATTACGTGAAAATCAATGTCGAGCCGAGGCTGAAACGTATCAGCGGCGTGGGAAAGGCACAGTTGTTCGGTTCCAACTACAGCATGCGACTTTGGCTGCGTCCCGACAAGATGGCGCAATACGGGCTTATCCCCGATGACATATCCACCGTACTCGCACGACAGAACATCGAGGCCGCCACCGGCTCCTTCGGTGCCAATCATCCTACCGCCAATGAATACACGATGAAATACCGCGGACGCTTGTCCGGCGCGGAAGAGTTCGGTGAGTTGGTCATCAAGTCACTGCCGGGCGGCAATGTGCTTCGGCTGAAGGAGGTTGCCGATGTGGAACTGGGCGATGAATACTACAACTATTCCTCCGAAGTGAACGGGCATCCGGCAGCCATGATGCTCATCAACCAGAAAGCCGGGTCCAATGCTTCAAGCACCATCAAGGAGATTCACGAAGTGCTTGACGACCTCAGCCGGGACTTGCCCGAAGGGACGGAATTCGTGGTGCTTACCGATACCAACAAGTTCCTGTATGCTTCCATCAATTCTGTTATCCGGACACTTATTGAAGCGATACTTCTGGTTATCGTGGTGGTATATGTATTTTTGCAAGATATTAAGTCCACGCTTATTCCTACGATATCCATTTTCGTCTCCATTATCGGTACGTTCGCCGTGATGTCCATGATCGGCTTCTCCGTCAACCTGCTCACCCTGTTCGCGCTTGTGCTTGCCATCGGAACTGTGGTCGATGATGCCATTGTGGTGGTGGAAGCGGTGCAGGCGAAGTTCGACGAGGGCTATCAGTCTGCGGTTCTCGCGGCTGATGATGCCATGAAAGGCGTTTCGTCGGCTATCCTGACCTCTACCATCATCTTTATGGCAGTGTTTTTCCCCGTTGCCATGATGGGCGGGACTTCGGGAGCGTTCTACACGCAGTTCGGTATCACGATGGCTGTTGCCGTGGGAATCTCGGCAGTCAATGCCTTCACACTCTCACCGGCACTTTGCGCGCTGCTGCTGAAACCCTATATCGATGAGCAGGGCAACACCAAGAACAATTTTGCAGCCCGTTTCCGTAAAGCGTTCAATGCCGTCTTCGACCGTCTGAGCCGACGCTATGTACGTGGAGTGATGTTCATTATCCATCGCCGATGGCTGTTGTGGAGCATCATAGGCATTTCTTTCGGGTTGCTGGTGCTGCTGGTCAATGTCACAAAGACGGGACTTATTCCCGAAGAGGACACCGGGACGGTCATGGTGAGCATGAACACGAAGCCCGGCACATCCATGGCTCAGACAAGTAAGGTGATGGAGCGTATCAACAGCCGTCTCGACAGCATCGGCGAGATTGAATACAGCGGTGCGGTCGCCGGTTTCTCTTTCAGCGGTTCCGGTCCCTCGCAGGCGATGTATTTCGTGACACTCAAAGACTGGGAGCAGCGTAAGGGAGAGGGGCAGTCGGTCAATGATGTCATCGGAAAGATTTATGCCGCCACTTCGGATATTCCCGATGCCACGGTGTTCGCCATGTCGCCTCCGATGATTGCCGGGTACGGCATGGGAAACGGTTTCGAGCTTTATTTGCAGGACAAGGCGGGCGGAAACATCGCCGCCTTCAAGGAAGAGGCAGACAAGTTTGTCGAAGCCTTGTCGCAGCGACCCGAAATCGGCGAAGTCTATTCCTCCTTTGCCACGGATTATCCGCAATACTGGGTGGATATCGATGCCGCCAAATGCGAACAGTCGGGTGTGTCGCCCGCAGATGTGCTTTCCACATTGTCGGGCTATTATACCGGACAATATGTTTCCGACTTCAACCGGTTCTCCAAGCTCTACCATGTGACCATGCAGGCTCCGGCGGAATATCGTGTGAATGCGGAATCCCTGCACCACATGTATGTGCGTGCCACCGATGGCGGCATGTCGCCTTTGAGCCGGTTCGTGCGCCTGACCAAGACCAACGGCCCGTCAGACCTCACCCGTTTCAACCTGTTCAACGCCATCTCGATTAGCGGGTCTCCGGCTCAGGGCTACAGTTCGGGGCAGGTGCTCGAAGCCATCGGCGAGACGGCACGTGAAGTGCTTCCGTCAAATTACACATACGAGTTTGGCGGCATTTCGCGTGAGGAAAGCAAGACGACCAACAATGCCACGCTTATATTCCTGCTCTGCATGGTTCTGGTCTATCTGATTCTGTGCGCCTTGTATGAGAGCGTGTTCATACCCTTCGCGGTTCTGTTGTCGGTGCCTTGCGGACTGATGGGCAGTTTCCTGTTTGCGTGGCTCTTCGGTCTGGAGAACAACATCTACATGCAGACCGGACTTATCATGATTATAGGCCTGCTTGCCAAGACAGCGATCCTGCTTACCGAATACGCCGGTAAACGGCGGTCGGAAGGCATGACGCTGGCACAGGCGGCATACAGTGCGGCAAAAGTCCGCCTGCGCCCCATATTGATGACTGTGTTGTCCATGGTGTTCGGTCTTGTCCCGCTGATGATGGCGCACGGAGTGGGTGCCAACGGCAGCCGTTCGCTTGCCACAGGTGTAATCGGTGGAATGATTGTAGGTACTTTGGCTCTGTTGTTCCTTGTGCCGTCATTGTTTATTGTATTCCAATATATCCAAGAACGTGTTAAGCATAATTAAATGAAGAAGACAGTAATATATATCATATTGTCGGGATGGATGCTTGCCGGCTGTGGCACATACAGCCGGTATCATCGCCCTGACCTCTCAACGGAGAATCTGTATCGGGACATGCCGGCGGACATTGATACAATGACCATCGCGTCCCTGTCGTGGCGGGAAATGTTTACCGACCCGAAACTCCAGTCCTTGATTGAAACCGGACTTGAACGGAACGCAGACCTCAATGTGGCACGGTTACGCGTGGAAGCGGCAGAAGCCGTCCTGATGACTGCCAGACTATCATATCTTCCATCACTGGGACTGACTGCCGAAGGTAATGCCAATAAACATGACGGAGCAACGGCAAAGACATATAATGTGGGAGCGTCGGCAAGCTGGGAACTGGACATCTTCGGCAAACTTACGGCGGCAAAGCGTGGCGCAGCCGCCGCATTACAAGGAAGCCGTGCCTACCGGCAGGCCGTACAGACACAGCTTGTCGCCACTATTGCAGACAGTTACTACACCCTTGCCATGCTTGACGCACAAATGACAATAAGTAACCGGACTTTGGAGAACTGGCGGACTACCGTACGCACTCTTGAAGCGTTGAAAAAAGTGGGGAAATCAAACGAGGCTGGCGTATTGCAGGCAAAGGCGAACGTGATGCGACTCGAAGCATCCCTGTTATCCATACGCAAGAGTATTTCCGAAACAGAAAACGCCCTGTCTGCGATACTTGCCATGCCGTCACACTCGATTGGACGAAGTGATCTGGCCGAGGCTGCTTTCCCCGATACTGTCTCGATCGGAGTCCCTTTGCAACTGCTTTCCAACCGTCCCGACGTGCGTCAGGCTGAAATGGAACTGGCGCAAGCATTCTACGCCACCAATGCGGCCCGTGCCGCCTTCTATCCCAATATTACCCTCTCGGGAATTCTTGGATGGACTAATAACGGCGGTGGCGTAATCGTAAATCCCGGACAATGGTTACTTAATGCCATCGGTTCCCTGACACAGCCGTTATTCAACCGGGGCGTAAACATCGCCAACTTGAAGATAGCCAAAAGCCGTCAGGAAGAAGCCAAACTGTTGTTCCGGCAATCATTACTGAACGCAGGAAAGGAAGTGAACGATGCTCTGACCGCATGGCAGACGGCAAAATCGCAAATTGAAATCAATGCTCGGCAGGTTGAAACATTATGCGACGCTGTGCGAAAGACAGAATCGCTGATGCGTCATTCCAATACCACCTATCTGGAAGTGCTGACCGCCAAACAGTCTCTTCTCGAAGCGGAAGTGCAACAGTTACAAACTCGTTTTGAACGCATACAAAGTATAATTAAACTTTACCATGCGTTGGGAGGAGGAATGTAACTTTACAAGAATTATAACCTAATACTGAACCATGTTGTGTAATTTTTATATTTCAGTCGTCATAAACTTATAAATAAGTAATTTAGTATGCAAAAACAAATTAAAAAGTCTTCTCTTTTTTTGAAGAGAAGCAACACCTGACCCACTTCGCTACCGAACAGGATGTAGCAGAAGAATTGTTTGAGTTACTCTTAGAAGCGAGAGAACTCTATCTTCAGGATGTGATTTTGAATGGCAAGCGGTATGACCGCTATGTGGATGACTTCATCAACAGTCATCGGTATATCAACTGCAACAGTGCAATTTGCCGAAACTGCCACGAGATGAACATCCACATCGTCAAGGGACTGCTGAACGAATGCGCCCACCTTATCCAGCCTCTTTTTGAGGCATCCGACTTCTCCTTTGAGAAGTGTATGGAGTTACAAAGGAAGTATGACCGCTCGGAACCGTTGCCGCCATACAGTTGGCACGGAGCAAGGGGGCTTTTGTGTATGGCATCTGCAACGTCGTGGGTGCCTCTATCCCAAGAAATACGGATTCCGGGACATACATCCATGTAGGACCTGAGATAGGTGTGGCTTCTACCAAGGCTTTTACAGGACAGGTAACGGTGCTGATGCTGCTTGCCCTCTGCGTGGGACAGATGCGTGGTACTGTGGATGATGCAACCGTAGAGAGGATTGTCCGGGAGTTGAAGAACATGCCCCTATATATAAAAGATGTGTTGGGACTTGCTGACAAAATCAAGAACTTGTCGAAGATATACACCTATGCCCGCAACTTCCTTTATCTCGGTCGTGGGTACAACTACCCCACCGCCCTTGAAGGTGCGTTGAAGCTGAAAGAAATATCCTATATCCATGCGGAGGGTTATCCTGCTGCGGAAATGAAGCATGGACCGATTGCACTTGTAGATAGCGAGATGCCCACGGTGGTCATTGCTCCAACGGACTCGCTGTATGACAAGATAATCAGTAATGTAAGGCAGGTGAAGGCGCGTGGCGGTACGGTTGTCGCCATCATTACCAAGGGCAATGACGCAATGAAGGACATCGCCGACCATTGCCTTGAAGTGCCCGACGTACCCGAATGCCTTACACCTCTCGTTGTTT
Source organism: Bacteroides sp. MSK.18.37 (assembly GCF_019129155.2). Classification (NCBI taxonomy): domain Bacteria; kingdom Pseudomonadati; phylum Bacteroidota; class Bacteroidia; order Bacteroidales; family Bacteroidaceae; genus Bacteroides; species Bacteroides sp. MSK.18.37. The sequence goes on from NZ_JAHOIB020000001.1 coordinate 1,811,873, forward strand.
CCGTCCCATTGCAGTTGCTGGCCTATTACATCGCCATCAACAAGGATAGGAATGTTGACCAGCCAAGAAACCTTGCTAAATCAGTTACCGTAGAATGAATAGAATATTATCACTTATTGTTACCATCCTCTTTGCGTTGTGCATTGAGGCTGGCATCTTTATGCTTATTGCCCACTGGTGGGGCATGACTGCGGCCATTACCGTGATAGCCATTGAATGTGTGTTAGCCTTATGGACAGTTTACGAAATGAGACATGCGAGTGATGAACCAGTTGATGAATAACATTGCAGGCTGTGGTTAGAACGAAAAAGGCTAAAAACAAAAGGACGGGTCGATGATTCGTCCTATTTTTGTGTCTTTTTGGTGGCAAAATGTAGCGATTTAGCAAAATAAACATAAATTCCAGTGATATTCAGCATGAAAATTCGCCCATTTAAGTGAAAATGTGTAATTTTGCAACGCAAAATTGTGCCTAAGCATTTGCATCAAAACAACAATAGTTCAATCGAGGCTGATATGAAAGTAGAGATTAACAAGAAACGTTTAGAATACCTGCTGGCATTATACAAGATGTCGGTGGATGACTTGTTGTCTCTTCTGAACAAAGGCAGGAAACGGATAACAGGAGCCGCAGACATCAGTGGAGATTCTATTGATTTGGGGGTGTTGAAGCGTATAGGTGAGATATTCGACAAAGAAGTCAGTTTCTTTCAAGACTATTCTAAGTTGTCAACCAATGCAAGCAGCAGTATCTTCTTCCGCAAGACCTCATTCGGAACAGAGCTGAACTTGGAGTCGATCCGTACTGTAAACCGATTCGAGAGTCTGAAAAACGCTTTGGATGCATACAACAAACTGTCGCAACTGGATGTGAAGTTTGACATAGAACACTACACCCTACAAGATGACCCTAAGACAGTAGCCGTACGTGCAAGAGATTTTTTTTATCCCGGGGAAACTGTCAATCATAGGCAGTTTCTTGTGAAGATGATAGAAAAAATCGCCGATCATGGCATTTTTGTCTTTGAATACATAGAGACATGGAACAAGAAAGAGAAAACCAACATTGACGGTTTTTACCTTAAGCCCAATGTGATAGTGCTTAAGCATCATAAGCATTACAAGCGAGAAATATTCACTCTGGCGCATGAATTGGGGCATTGTCTATTGGGGATTGAAGAAGTGGAGTCGGTGGACATGATGGACATCTCGGCACAGACTTCATACAGTGATGTCGAAAGATGGTGCAATGATTTTGCATATCAGTTCATTATGGGACAAGAAGCAGAAACACTTGCTAACATAGCATGTGTAGATTCCCGTAACGACTACTGCATTGACCTCTTCAAGGCTATCAGTGCACGGACGCACATTAGCCGTCTTGCCTTATATACAAGGATGTATATCGACAGGAAAATCAGCTATTCGAGCTACAGCAATGTCAAGAGTGAATTGGCAGAGGAATACAGAAGAAGAGAGGAACAGGAAAAGTTGAAAAACTCTGAGAAGAGAGGCGGGCGAACACCAAAGCCCATCATTTCTCCGCTATTCTTGAAAACCATGCAATATGCCTATTTCAATGGAGTGGTCAACGAGACCACTTTCTGTTCGAGACTCAATGTCAAACCAGCAAATTTTGAGAGGGAGTTATGGCGATAGTTGTTGATACATGCTCATTGGTGATGATTGCCAAGAATTATCTTCCCTTGGATAAGGACGGACAGTTGTACTCATTCCTGGAAGAGGCGTTCTCCCGCAAGGATTTGATGCTACTTGATGTGATTCTGGATGAATCAAAACGCACCTCCAAAGGAATTGCAGTTGAAAAGATGCCTTTCCTCAAAGACAAGAAATTGGTCATTCCGACAAAGGATCTATTTCCATGTGCCCCAGAGAGATTCAGCAACATGATAGACAACAATTTCTGTGTAAGACTGAAGAAGCAGGAACTGACTGAAGAAGAATACATAGAGCAAAAGGAAGAATACCTTAAAACAGGTGATGCTAAGATTATCATTTATGCACTGAATGTACGACACTCGGACGCTATCCATCTGGAAGAGATGCAAGTAATGACGGAGGAAACAAGGCAGCAGAATGACGGTAAGTTGTTCAAGAAACTTCCTTTGTTGTGTGAGCAGATAGGGATTGGAACACTAACCGTTTCAGAATATCTGCATAGAAACGGGTTCTTTATTGACAAATAGCATAGATATTAGTATCATCTTATGACATCTTTCACGAAATCATATTATATTCGTGAATAAAACACTTGTTTTTCAAGAATAGAAATTGTTGAGGATTAGATATTTAAGACATTATTGCAATGCGGAAGGGGTGATGTGAACGACAAAAGACAAGGCGTTCTATTAGAGTGGATGCTTGATAAGATTGAGAAGAATGGACGGGTCGATGGCTCGTCCTTTTTTTGTGTCTTTGAGTGTGAGGTGCAGGTGGGGACCAGTACTGCGACCACTGTTGCCTGTCAGCGCGATGATGATGCCGGGACGGACGTGGGTGCCTTTGGTGACGAGAGTTTGGGAGAGGTGGCAATAGCTGACGGTGAAGTCGCCGTGACGGAGGGTGACATAGAGGCCTGAACGTTTGTCCTTGCCTACCTTGATGACCTCGCCGTGCATCATGGCGTATGTGGGTTCGTAATTTGCCTTCAAATCAAGCCCGTTGTGTAGGGCTTTTCTTTTTGTAAATGGGTCTCTGCGGTAGCCGAAAGGGCTGGTGACAGAGATATGACGGAGTGGACTGACAAGTGCCGTGTGGCGGTCGGTCTGCTCCGTTTGGGTTTGTAATGGGGCAAAGGCAAGAGAGTCTCGCCGCTGATGCGGCGAGCACGGAGGCAGTTGTTCGGATGTTGCGGACTGCGTCGTTTTTGGCACAGCCTTGCGGTGTACCTTAGTCTGTGTGACGGTATTGAACTGAGCGCATACTGTTGCTGATGAACAGAATATTGCTGCTATTGTGATGAGTAGAAATCGTTTCATGGTGCAAAAGTAACAAGCAATTCTTTGACTGGCATAAAGAACAAAGGGAAGACAAGAAGATTGTAACATAATATAGCAATCGAGTTTGATTTTTGAGCAGAAATCAAACTCAAATAATAATAATCGTCAAAAATAACACGCATTATCTTATGCAATTCTGCTTGTCTCTGAATAGGTATATAACTTTGCATGAGTTTAATTTCAAATTCAAAGTTAAAGTATGAAGCAAGTACGATTTGAAGAGAGCGAGGTGCCTTATCAGACACTGGCTCGTTTTGGTCTCACACAAGAGAAGATTGAAGACCTGCCCATGTGGGCGTTGGAAGATATTGGTCAGGGACGACGTTCACCGTTGCTGCCCATTCAGGTGAATAATGATGAGGGCGAGACATTGAAGAGCCGCACCCGATTTGCGTTGGTCCGTATGGAGGACGGCAAGGTGGATGTGGTCTTCTATCCGCAGTTGGAGAAATCACCATTGGAGGCTTTTACTCAGGAACAGCAGGAGGACTTGCTGGCTGGAAAGGCTATCCTTGCCGATGTTAAGGATGCTGATGGCAGGAGCAGCAAGGCTTTCGTGCAGATTGACACGGAGACCAATCAGGTGATGTCGGTACCTACGCCTGTCATCGGGCGCAACTTGGAGGTGCTGAAGGATGAACTGAAACTGAGTTCGGCAGAACTGACCGTGATGCAGAAGGGTGAGCCGCTCACGCTCATCATGGAGGACGAACAGGTGACGGTGGGTATTGACCTGAACGATAAGACCGGCATAAGGATTAATCAAGGCGACAGTCAGAAGTGGAAGGAGAACACCAAGCGAGAGTGGGACAAATACACCTTCGGGTGCTATGGCTGTTGGGTAATGGGCGATGACGGTAATCTTGACTATGTGCCTGAAGAGGAATACACGGAAGAACTTTGGAATGAGCAGAAGAAGAATGGAGAGCGCAACCGCGCCTCTTTTTCCATGCACAAATAATCTACACATAATATAATAAGTATATGGCATCAAATAAATATTATCCAGAGGATGTGCTCGTCGAGAAGATACAGAGCGGCGAGTACGGTTGGTTGGAGTATGTCAACCATCATTCTGCTGAATGGCAGGAAGAATATGAGAGCTATTGTCTGAACAACGGACTCTGCATTTGTGAAGAGAGTGCGGAGCAGTTTGTCCATCACAAAGATGAGGAACTGGAGAAGGCAATAGAGAACGGTGAAGCATGATAAATGAAGAGTGAAGAATGAAGAGTGAAGAATAAGTATGGCGATAAGAAAGAATACGAATCCCCAACAGATGGACCTGCAACCAGAGATGCGTGACTTGCTCATGCGCAATGGTATGCAGGCTCATGTGGTGAGTAATGGCAGCGGCTATCAGCTTGTGGTGCAAGGGCATGACAGTCCGCTGCTTACCTATAACATCACCGAGAAGCAGATGTTGGCTCTGACCGACTGGGGTACGAATCATGCCAACAAGTTAGCCTACAATACCTTTACGGGCATTGTGGGCAACGACTTCTATATGCCCAAGAACTTCGTTCATGCACGCAATGCCAACGGTCGTGTAGCTATGGGGCTGCACGGCTATCGTGTTGGTATCGGCGAGTATGGACGGATGGGGCGCATCGATATGCCACCACCCTTTTTAGGTTGGACACCACGCAGTCAGGAGGGATTCCATCTTCGCAGAGTTGGAGGACGATTGTTCTTCCCCGAAGCCCCGATTGTGCCTGAACGTTGGGACGGCAGAATGAAGCCTGGCGAATTGCAGAGCGGCGGTTATGGGTTCTATTATAAGGGACAGCAACAGAGTTATAGCCCTCAGCAACAGGATGTGCTGAAAGATTTGGAGGGAATCATAATGCCTTCCATCAGCCGCACGAGAAGCACGGAGCCAGCCAAGCCTTATAAGGAACTGATTACCTCGCCTGTCTATTTCACCAATGAGAAGTGGCAGGAGTGTCTGGCATCGCATGGCATCATCATTGATGAGAATGCGAAGACGCTGACCATTCAGTCGAACAGCGTCAATGCCGACATGGTGTATGACCTGACAGATGAGGAACTGAAGAAACTCACCTCCAACTCCATCAAGGAAGTGCCCGTCGTTCAACGCTTGGAACTGCTGAATGGCATCATCAAGGACGACTTTGCTGACAAAATCCTGATGGACACACTGAATAGCAAGGAGCGCATCGACCTGCATCTGCATCCCGAACTTGAACAGGAGTTGCAGCAGCGTCAGCAACAAGACGAGGAACGGTTGCTTCCGTTGGAAGAGGACGAGACTGTCAGACGTGACGTGTTGCAAGGCGATGCCATGGTGAGAGGTGAAGACCTTGCCTTGATTAATGAGAACAAGGGTTGGTATCGTGAGGGAGCGCATGGGCGTGAAGTGAAAGTCGGTGACATCATGGTGGAGAAAGTGCCTCCGATGGAGGGAGATAAGAAAGGCGAAGATAAGTATCGCATGACCGCCATTATCAATGGAGAAGCCATCACGCACGAAATCAAGCAGAAGGACTACGACAAGTTCTTGGCGGTGGATGACTACCATCGCATGAAACTCTTCTCCAAGGTTTTCAGTGAAGTGGATATGAAGACACGCCCCGAAACCAACGCCGGACTGGGCACGAAGATATTGGCGGCTCTGACGGCAGGAGCAGTCGTTACAGCAGAGGTGGCGCATGACATAAGCCACCATCATCACCATCCAGCCCCGGAGTTCTATGCAGAGCATCATGGCGGTCCACGTCCTTACTTCAAACCGGGAGTGGATTCGCCACAGGAGATTGCGGCAAGGTACTTTGAGGCAGAAGCAAATCATGTTGCCACGGAGATAAGGAGAGGATATTAACAATGTATAATTTACAATTTATAATTTATAATGAGTAGTGAACTGACATACGATGACTTTCTGGACAGGTTGAGCATACAGGAAGTACTGGTGGACGCAGGGTATCATCTGAACAAGAGAGATGGCTTGCGTTATCCGTCGTATGTGCGTACTGACAGTGAGGGCAGACGGGTGCGTGGTGATAAGTTCATTGTCACGCAGAATGGGAAATGTTGCTTCCAACCACCGCAGCAGAAGGTGTATAATGTCATTTCGTTCATCAAGGAGCATCCAGAAATGTTTTCAGAGAACAAGGTGGGAATGTCTCCTGACCGACTCGTCAACCTCGTCTGCAACCGACTGCTCAACCAACCCATAGAGGACAGACCATCGAAGATTACAGAACCAAGAAAGGACGGAAAGCCATTCAACCTGAATGACTACGACATCCACAAGTTCAATCCGCAGGACAGGGAAACGCAGAAAAGGTTTTATCCCTATTTTAAGTTCCGAGGCATCGACCTCTATACGCAGTATGCTTTTCATCGGCATTTCTGTCTGGCTACTAAGCATCGGACGGATGGACTTACCTTTGCCAACCTTGCCTTTCCGCTTGTACTGCCCAAGACACCCGACAAGACTGTGGGCTTTGAGGAACGAGGACGACCGAAGATGGACGGTAGCGGCGGTTACAAGGGCAAGGCAGAAGGAAGCAACAGCAGTGAAGGACTGTGGATTGCCAACCTCACGGGCGAGCCGTTGGATAAAGCAAGCGAAATTGTATGGTTTGAGAGTGCCTACGATGCCATGGCAGAGTATCAGATAAATCCTGTAAAGATGGTGTATGTATCTACGGGCGGCACACCCACCGAGGGACAGATGCGAGGACTTCTGTCCGTTACTCCCAACGCACGGCACTATTTGGGTTTTGACAAGGACGATGCAGGGCGGCAGTTTGTTGCAAACTTCAGGAAGGTGGCAGCAGAGATGGGCTTCCGTCACGAGCATGTGCAAGCCTATCATCCATTGGGTTGCTACAAGGACTGGAACGATGCGCTGCTCAACAAGAAATCAGCAGAACTGATTGCCAAGGGCGAACCAGATACCTTCGACTATGCCGAGTTTATCGCAGCCGGCAAGGCAGAGAAACAAAGGGAAAAAGAAGAAAAGAACACATATCATAGAAGCGTATGAGACAAGAAGATAATAGCATCATCACCTTGTGCCCCAGCATCGGACAGTTTTTCATCAACGAACTGCCTCTGTTGCTGTTGTGCGTGGCAATGCTCCTAATCGGAGGATTGCCCGGTTGTGCATATAGTACCCTGTTGCTTGTCTTCAGCCTCCTGTTCTCCCTCTGTTTACTCTACCGATTCATCTATCTGAGGAGTATCCGCTACCATATCGGGAGCGAGCAACTCATCTGTGAGCACGGAGTGTTTCAGCGGAGCGTGAACTACATGGAGTTGTACCGAGTGGTGGACTTTGCCGAGCATCAGACATTGATACAACAGTTATGCGGACTGAAAAGCGTGACCGTGTTGTCGATGGATAGAACGACACCGAAACTGGAAATGACCGGCATCAGCAACAGCTATGACGTGGTGAGTGTGATACGAACAAGAGTAGAAACGAACAAACGAAGAAAGGGCGTATATGAGATTACGAATAGATAAGATTTGGTTCATTGTCGTGGCATTGGTACTGAGCGTGCCGTCAGCCCATGCACAGATTGTGACTGCCAACCCTTTGGAATGGATGGCATTAGCAGAGGGCAACGAAGCCATCAACGGTGAGATAGAGAAGGAAATCAAAGGTCAGACCAAGACTGCCCTGTTGCAGAATACCATCGCCGCAGAGTTCACCAAGATACACGAATGGGAGAAGAAGTACAACAGTTATCTGAAAACCGCCAGTGGTTATGCCTCTTCCCTCAAAGCCTGTACCTATCTGTACGACGATGGAGTGAAGATATTCATCACCTTGTGTAAGATGCGCAAGGCCATCAACAATAATCCGCAAGGCATCGTTGCCACCCTCTCGATGAACAACCTGTATATGGAGACCGCCACGGAATTGGTGTCCGTCTTCACACTGCTGAAAGATGCAGTCGCCAAAGGAGGCAAAGAGAACATGCTGACTGGTGCGGAAAGGAGCAAGACGCTGTGGGCACTGAACGACAAGCTGAGTGCCTTCAGCAAGAAGCTGCATCGTCTTTATCTGTCTATACGATATTACACCATGACCGATGTGTGGAACGGCGTGACGGCAGGGATGATAGACCGAAGCAATGGAGAGATAGCCACCCAAGCCCTTAGCAGATGGCGCAGAGCAGGACGTATGACCATCAGTGATTAACGATAAAGGAATCAGTCATGAAGTATTTCATATCAATTGCCATTTTTATGTTTATATCATCTTTTGCAGGAGTGCGGGCGCAGAACGACCCGACTCTTGCGGGGATGATTCTGATGTACACCAACAAGGCGGAGAAAGAACTGAAGAATCAGGAGAAAGTGATGCTGCTACAATCCACCGGCCATATCTGGACCAAGGAGGAAGTGGAAGCCACTACCGACCTGCAGCGGGAGTTCAACAACTATCTGGACTCCTTCCGTTCCATCGTCAGCTATGCCGCACAGATATATGGTTTCTATCACGAGATAGGTCAGTTGGTGGACAATATGGGTGGATTGGTGGCGCAGTTGGATGCCCATCCTGCCAACGGACTTGCCGTAGCCCTGTCAGCCAAGCGCAACAAGATATACCGCGAGCTGATTATGAACAGCATCGAGATAGTTAATGACATACGCACGGTATGCCTGTCGGGCAACAAGATGACCGAGAAGGAGCGTGTGGAGATAGTCTTCGGCATCCGACCCAAACTGAAGAAGATGAACAAGCAGTTGAAGCGACTGACGAGGGCGGTGAAATACACCACCATGGGCGATGTTTGGATGGAGATAGACGAAGGGGCAAGACCCACCAAAGCGAACAAAGCCGAGATAGCAGCGGCTGCCAAGAGGCGGTGGAAGCAGGTGGGCAAGAACGTAAACTGATGGAGCAGCGAGAGCAGAGCCGAACTTGTTCGAGCTATGCCGAGTCGTGACAGAAGAAGACGAAGTCAAACCGTGATTAAAAAACGATAAGATATGGGATTTTGGAGTTCATTATTGAAATATGGTGGCAAGGCGGCACGAGGTACTGGCCATGTCATCGGAGTAACTGGAAAGACCTTAGGCAGTGCGGCACTCCACCCGCAACGCACCCTTATGGGAGCCGGCAAGGCTATGCAGACGGCCGCAGTGGGTAGTGCCGCAGGCTATGTGACATGGGAGAAGCTGACCACAGACAAGAGCGTGGCACGCATCGTAGGTGATGCTGTCATCGGCGAGAATGCCACGGAAGCGGTGGCACAAACCGCCAACGATGTGCAACGTCTGACGGGCAAGGCTGGTGAAGCCGTTGATGCGGTGAACACTGTAGCCGGAAAGATGGACACCCAGTTCAGCGGCATCAGTGATTTCTTTAGGAATATGTTCGGAGGCGTAGGATGCGACATGATAGGCAATCTCTTTGGCAATATCGGCAAGGGCAACGTGTCGGGTATGAGCATCGTCGGACTGGTGGCTGCCGCCTTCATGGTATTCGGACGCTTTGGTTGGATGAGCAAGATTGCGGGTGCCCTGCTTGGAGCGATGATCATCGGGAACAATTCTAAGGTGGCGCAAACTCTGCCTAACAGAGGCGGTACGTCTTCACATGGGCAGAACATGAAAGAAGCAGAGACCCAAAGCAGAGGGATGAAACGATAACCAATATACAGTGATATGAGATATACAGAAGAAATGATACTGCGCTCATCGAGCGGCTACTGTATGCCGTTTGAGGAGCCTATAAAGCAGGACGTGCAGATGTCCTTGGGTTACGGAGAGCAGAAAAATCCCGTGACGGGAGAAACATTCTTCCATCACGGCATAGACTTCTCAGTGAACCATTACCTGCTGTCGGCGGTGGCAACGGGAACCGTCTCTGCCATTGGGTCGGACGCGGAGCATGGCATCTACCAGACCATCCGCTACGGCAAATACGAAGTGACTTACAGGCATCTCTCCAATGTCTTCGCCAACTTCTCCCAAAGCGTCAAGGCCGGTCAGACCATCGCCATCAGTGGCGACCTGCTGCACATGGAGGTGAGGTTTGACGGAGAGGAAATCAATCCGTTGGAGTTCCTCACCATGCTCTACGGCAATATCAAGGCATTGGAGCACAATTCCCAAATGGGCATCAATGAACTGGACATGAACATCCCTTCACCCTACGACACCGACCGTCAGGAGATAGAGGCATTGATGCTCCGCTTCCTTCCCTCCTACTTCGAGGACCTTCAACAAGGAGCATACTCTCTGCCCGAACATACGGAGCAGTCGTTGAGAAACATCTTCTCGTTGGGAGCGAGCAAGCATTATTTCTACGAGACCATGCCGAGCATGGCTAATCCCTTGGGCATCGGCAACCGCTGTATGCCTTTGGCGACTAAGGTGCAGAACCTGCTCATTGCCGACTTTCTCAACTATCTTGCCATGCGACATCAGGTATATCTCTCCACGATGGACGAGGTGTTAAAAAAAAACTCCAAGAGCAAGCCCTGACGCATGACGGCATCATCGACCCTCTTGCCGACTTGGACGTGGATATCCAGAGCTTCGACATTCCGAGGATAGTGAGCGTCTATCCCGACCGGGCTGGCGTGAGATGGTGGACAAAGGCATGGTTCAATGGTAAGGAAGAGGGGGAACCCTCCGTGGAGATTGAGGAACGTATGGCCGTGCAGTTCATCCACTGCCAAGTGGACAAGGACGCATGGTTGGAGGAACACTATCCTAAGCAGATGGAGATATATCACAATGCCATCGAGCAGACAAAGGAACAGATATTACAGCAGTATAATATATAAACAAGGTATATGGCAGTTAAGAACAGTCAGCGATTCGCAGAGATAGAGCGTCTGATGGGCGACTACTTCGGGTGTCACCTTGCCCCCGTGATGGGCAGGGTGCAACGGGACTTGTCCAACAGACAGGCAGACGAGATGCGAGCCTACTCCAACAGTACGGCTGGCATCCTACGCTCATTGGCCACTGCCAATATGCCTGGTGATGACCCATACGCCACGCTGAAGATTACAGGCAAGTGGAACAGCAAGACCACCGAAGACTATCTGGCGATGTGCAAGGAGGCTATTGTCGGCAACAAGGATATGCAGCGTGACCTTGCCGTGATGGCTGAGGAATGGCGCAAGGCGGTGGTGACGGAGATAGGACGAGAGCGGTACGATGCACTCTCTAAACAACTCGGTTGTGATTTGGCATACGCCTATATCGATCACCGCATGGAGCAGCTGATGATAGAAAAAATGGTGAAAGACCGTATGCCAACATCTTCTGCCGACTATATCATCCGCAAGGCGGCACAAAGCAGTCTGTTCGGTCTGCCCTACGAACTGAACAAGTCACCCCTTGCCGCAGAGATAGAAGCCAAAGGAGAGGCAGCCTATAAGCCCTCTCGAACAGAGAAGGCAGCGGGATGGGCAGCCGGAGCGGGTGCCGATGTCGTGGCCATGGGAGGGATTGGCTCATGGGCAACCTTCGCCAAGTTTGTCGGTATCGATATGGTGATGAATGTCGGCATGGAGCACCTAAGCAAGAAAGGTAGCAGCCAAGAGGTCTGTGTCGAGGAGTGTATCAGCAAGGGAGTTTTCGGTACGGGCACCAACGTCTTCGCCTCATTCCGCAAACAGGCAAAAGTCATCAAGAACCACGAGAACAGCTATATCAAGGCTACCAACAGCCATTTCAAGAACAAGATTTCCACGAGCAATATCACTTTTATGGATTGGACGAAACAAACCGAGCAGACCTCTTTTCCTTGGAACAAAGGTACGTTCCTTGACCCTCAGAGAAACGAAGCAACCAAACGTACAGGCAAGTACAAGGATGTGCCCTTGATAGTTGCGCCTGGACAGGAAGACGAGTATCTGGAGGTTAAGGCGAGACTGGATGCAGAGGCTGAGAAGGAGAAGAAGGCAGAACCGAAAGAAACTCCTGATTCATCGACTGAAGAGGCAACACCATCTGTAGTCCAGCAGGAGGAAACAGCCTTACAAACAAACGAAAATGGATGGGACGGGCTGTTGCAGAGTTTTGGACTGAACGGCTTTTCAGACATCGGCAAGAACCTTGGTTATGTGTTGGCGATGCTGCCCGATGTACTGGTGGGACTGTTCACTGGCAAGACAAAATCGCTGAATATGGACAATAGCCTCCTTCCTTTGGCCTCTATCGTGGCTGGAATGTTCGTGAAGAATCCTATACTGAAGATGCTGTTGATGGGTATGGGAGGTGCCAATCTGCTCAACAAAGCGGGACATGAGGTGCTGGGCAGGAAACAGCAGGAAGGCATTGCACCTACAGTTAGTCCTGCTGCATCTCGCATTCAGTACCGCCAATATCCTGATGAACCACTCAATCCTCGTATCAGCAACCCGATGCTGCAAGGGCGGTGTCTCGTTGCCAACATTGACCATGTGCCTTGTACCATTCAACTGCCTGACAGTGTGATTGGGGCGCATCAGTCGGGGGCATTGCCGCTGAATACATTGGCTAACGCCATACTTGCCAAGAACGACCAGATGCGACAGATGGCAGCAATGCAGTACGAAGAGCAGGCACGGGAGAGCGTGGTGCGACCGAGGGGAATACAGTGAAGCCCGACAACAAAATTGTCGGGAACGGTGGCTTGGTAAGCCAATTATAGAATGTGATTGAGATAAACAAAAAGATAAAAGCATGAAAGAGAAATCAGAATTTGAGAAGCGGACGGCGGAGAAGCAGGTGTCGCTGCTCACTGAGGCACTGACGAGTGCGGTGGATGCCAAGGGACATTGGTTGAATGCAAGCGGCAAACTCTATCCGAAGCTCTATCCCAAGGGCTTTTCGGTCAGTCCGTTCAATGCCCTTGTCCTTGCCCTTGACTCCGATGCCAAGGGTTGCAAGAGCAATCTGTTTACGCAGTTCTCCGAAGCGAAGGCACGGGGTGAGAGCGTGAGGGAGCATGAGAAAGGTGTGCCGTTCCTGTATTACAATTGGAATAAGTACGTCAACCGCAACAATCCCGACGATGTCATCACCAAGGAGGCATACGCAGAACTGTCGGAACAGGACAAACAGCAGTACAAGGGAGTGAAAAACCGTGAGATCCGTGTGCTGTTCAATATCGACCAGACGCTACTGCCTATGGCTAACGAAACAGCCTACACTACGGCATTGAAGAAGGATGGCACGGTGGAGGATAGAGGTTATGGCGACAAGGAGGACAAGCAGCTGCATGGGTGCGTCAACGGATTCCTTCAGAAGATGAAGGACAACCTCGTGAATGTACGTCAGGACGGCACGGGTGTGGCGCACTACGACACCGAGAAGGATGTCATCTACCTGCCACGGCAGCGTGACTTCGAGCACTACAATGACTATGTACAGGAGATGATGCGTCAGTTGGTGTCTGCCACCGGTCATCAGCAGCGGTTGGCACGTGAGGGCATGGTCATGAAGAACGGCAAAGCCCCGTCGGAGGATGCCGTGAAGAAGGAACGACTCATCACTGAGATAGCTTCGGGCGTGAAGATGCTCGAACTGGGACTGCCTGCCCGTCTGTCAAAGGACAGCCTTAGCATGGTGGACTATTGGACGAGGGAACTGAAGGAAGACCCTTGTCTGATTGATGCCATCGAGAGTGAGGTGAACGGTGCGCTGAAGGTGTTGAAGAAAGCCGAACTGGGTGAAAAGGTGGAGTATGCCACCGACCAGCATCAGCGAGAGACGGCGCAGATACAGGTGCAGTTGCCCAACCACTACTTCGTAGCAGACGAAATCAAGCAGCATCCCAACGAGGAGCAGCGTACTGTGGTCATCGTGCGTGATGATGCCAGCAAGACCGCCGATGTGGTGCTGCCACAGGGTGCATCGTTGGAGGTGAACAACGAGATCAAGGGCATGAACAAGCAACGCTTCACCAATGCCTTGCAGAAAGAGGGTTATGACAACGTGCGTTTCTACAATCCCGACGGAGCCTTGGGCTTCCGTCCCGACGACAGTTATTTCGCCGACAAGAAAATCACGGTATCAAGACTGCGCAACTGGTCTATCGAAGACCTATCCTCGTTGGATGCTTCTGAGGCCGTAACCCACAGCCGTGACATCGGTTTCGACAATGTGCAGTTGGTAAAGGATGACAAGGAGCGGTGGGCATTGTACATCAAGCCCGAAGGTAAGGAGGGCTTTGCCGTCTATCCCGACAAAGGAGACCTCAATCATTTCTTCACCACCTTGAAGCAGTCGATGGACAACATCGAGCGTGTGCGTGAGGAACTGGCACAGAAGTATTATGCTATGGCAGAGGCGAAACCCGACCTGAAGGTGGACATCTTCGGAGGTAATGAGCAGGAGGTTGATTTGAACCGCATCCAGCGTGTGGCAGTATTCCGTGCCAAATCGGGCGAATGCCTGTGTGCAGCCACTATTGACGGCAAGAAGTTGCAGCCGAGAAGTGTCAGTCCGTCACAATGGCAACGATTGTGGGTGGCTCCTGACAGGGATTCCTACAAGCAGAACCTTGCCGCCTCGCTGTTTGCTGATGTATTGCAGAAAGACAACAATGTCGAGCAAAGTACACAAGAGAAGCAGGAAGAAGCGACGGAGGTGAAGCAAGCGGAGACGGCAATTGTCGATAAGCATGATGAACAGAAGGAAGTGGTACTTAAGGAAGATAAAAGCTCTGAACAAAGGGAAGAGAAGAAACAAGAGGAAAAGAAAGAAGAAAAGAAGGATGAAAAGGCTGTCAAGGCTGCTGTCTCTCCCCTTGTCCAACAATATCTTGACTTGAAGAAGAAGCATCCTGATGCCATTCTTTTGTTTCGCTGCGGTGACTTCTATGAGACCTACAAGGATGATGCGGTGAAGGCATCCAAAATATTGGGTATTACGCTGACAAAGAGCAATGGGCGCAAGGATGATGAAGGCAAGCCGTTGGCAATGGCAGGATTCCCATATCATGCCCTCGACACCTATCTGCCGAAGCTCATTCGTGCTGGTGAACGGGTGGCCATCTGTGACCAGTTGGAAATGCCGAAGCAGACAACATCATCGAAGCGTGGAATTACGGAGATGGTGTCACCTGGAAAAGAGACAGGAAAGCAGATGGCACAGGAAAGTCAAGAAACAGAACAACACACCAGTCTAAGGAGATAGGCTTATGGGAAAGAACGCAGCGTATGCCGCACAATATGCGGAGGAAGCCAAAGAACAGATGCGGATGTATGGGATTCCTGCCTCCGTCATCTTGGCGCAAGCCATACTGGAGAGCAGCAACGGACAGAGCCAACTGTCGCGCGAATGCAACAACCACTTTGGCATCAAGGCTACGGCATCGTGGTTGAAGAATGGCGGAGAGTATGGAGTCTATACGGATGATAGGCCCAACGAGAAATTCTGTAAGTACAAAAGCGTGGGTGACAGTTATGAGCATCACTCGCAGTTCCTGAAGCAGAACAAGCGTTATGCGCAGTGCTTCACGCTGTCGCCTGACGACTACAAGGGATGGACGAAGGGCATTGAGCGTGCCGGCTATGCCACGGGCGGCGGTTATGCTGCAAGTCTGCAGCGCATCATTGAAGCCAACGGACTGGACAAGTATGACAGTGAGGTGATGGCTGAGATGCGGGCAGAAGGTCGGTCGTTCGGGGTGGAGAATAATCCTCGTAGAGAAATGCCTGCTGCCCATGTACCGCAGTCTGCCGGGTATTCCTTTCCTGTGGAGCGAGAGGAGTTTCTCTTCATCACCTCGCCTTTCGGCAATCGCCAGGATCCGATGGATGCCACCAAGCAGCAGATGCACAAGGGCATTGACATCAAGACGAACCATGAGGCGGTGTTGGCCACGGAGAACGGCGGCAAGGTGGTGGCGGTGAACCATAATGCGAACACGGCAGGAGGGAAATCCGTCACCGTGGAATACAGCCGTGAGGATGGCAGCAAGGTGCAATGCTCCTACCTGCATCTGTCTGACATAGCAGTAAAGGTAGGTGACGTGGTTAATGCCAGTCAGAAGTTGGGGGTGTCGGGAAATACCGGCACCAGAACCACTGGCGAGCATCTGCATTTCGGAGTGAAGAGTGTATCGGCTGACGGCTCAAAAAGGGATATGGATCCAGCCGCTTATCTGGCAGAAATCGGACAGAAAGGCAACATCAAGCTACAGGCCCTGCATAACGGCAATGACCTGTTGGCAAAATACAAGAGCAATGCGCCACAGGAGCAGAAGGTTTCGTCGGAGGACTGGATGAAGAAAATCCTTTCCTCGGAGGACAGCGGCGTGGGCATTTCGGGAACGAATGACCCTATACTCGACATGGCGATGACCACCTTCATGTCGCTGATGATGTTGGCAGCGCAGATTGACAGCAATGATGAGGAACGACAAAAAGGACTTATCTCTGCCATGGCAGCCAACCGGCTCGTAGATTTGACCTCGCTTGTTCCAGGCATGAGGCAATGCACCATTACTGTGGGTGAGAACGGCAAGACTGTGCTTCATGCAGAGAGCGGTACGGTGAAGATTGACCGTGAACTGACCTCCTCGGAGATGAACCGCCTGTCGCTCATTTTGGGCAATGCCAATCTGTCGGAAGAAAGCAAACGGACGAAGATTGCGGGAATGGTGACAGGCATCGTGGCGACACAGCAGGCTTCGCAGAACTTCGAGCAAGGGATGGAGGCTGAGAGTCAACAACAAAATCTGCAAAGGAAATGAAAAGGATAGCAAGTCATCTGTGTACATTGCTGGTGGGTATGGTAGCTGTGGCAGGACACTTCATGCTTACCCAATGGCTTTTCGGTCAGACCGTGGCCATCATCTATCTCGGCTTCCAACTTATCATAGCAGCGTGGATAGTCTATGAACTGATACGTGCGCTAGTATATGATGATTGAAAAGAGATTATTGTCATTGCTAAGACATTTCACTTGGACGATGGATATGTATAATTCAAATAGTATCGAGCAATGATCAAATGTAATGTAACAGTGTGCGGAACGGTCAGCAAGGCTGCGACCTGCCGCACGAACAAGGAGGGCAAGGCATTCGTGAGCTTTGCCATGAACGTAGTCATTCCAGCGAAGAGCGGGATTAACAAGACCATCGAGGTGTCGGTCATCAAAGATGGGACACTGACGGAGGTGGGCAGCTGCAACATCGGCGAACGCATTGAGGTAGCCGGTGTATTGGTACCAAGAAAATGGGGCGATGTCCTTTATTTCAACCTGTCGGCAAGCAGCATCAGCCACCAGCCTGACGAGGCAGAGGACTGCATCAAGGGCGTGATGGAGTTCCGCGGCAAGGTGGGCAAGAGCATTGAGGACAAGACGGACAAGAATGGTGTGCCGTACTGCCAGTTCTCCGCTTTCAGCGCAGAGAAAGTACAGGACGGATTTGAATACATCTGGGTAAGTTTCTTCCTATTCGATGGCAAATGCGAGGCATGGCTGCAACCAGGCGTGAAAGCGAACATCAAAGGGGCATTGTCTGTCAGTGTCTTCAATGACAAACTGGACTTCTCCTGCCGAGTGTCTGAAATGAGCGAATATGTTCCGCAGCCCTATAATGGTTAATTGACTATGGGAAAGCCTTATGCTAAGGAAGGTCCGAGTGCCGAAGACAAGGCACTCGACCTGTTTGCCGATATGATGATTTTATGTTGACCTCAACATAAAATCATTTATGTCTGACATAGAATTATGTTGGGCATTAGTCTAAACAATTAATAATCAATCGTTCTTTGACATTTTGCACAACATAATTCTATCTTTGGAGGAATTAGAGGCTATCTAAGAATGTAATTAACTCCTTATCCTCAGACCATTTTCGTGATGGTGTATCGGAAACGGACTGCTCACATTTTTTGAGAACTTCTAATTTCCTTTCCATGCTAATTTCGGCGTAGATGTTTGTTGTATCAATCGAGCTATGTCCCATCCAATTTCTAACCATATCAATATCCGCTCCAGAATTAAGTAGATGAGTGGCGGTTGTATGGCGTATAACGTGAGGAGATGGGCGTTTATTAGCAAGAGAGGGATGATTTAAGATTACATCTTGTGAGTATTTCTTTATCATTTCATAAATACAGAATCGGCTCATAGGCTGATTGTATCGGTTAAGGAAAAGGTAATCGTCAGGCAACTTGTTGTCTATAAATTGTTTGAGTAAATCCCAGAAATCCTCCCATAAAGGACATATTCTCTCTTTACGCCCCTTGCCATGTAATGTCACCATTGGCATTCCACGTTTTGAAGGCATCGCAACATCCTTCACTTTAACACCAATAACTTCAGACACTCGGGCGCCAGTATTATACATGAATAGGATAATGACATGATCTCGACTTCTTATCCCTTGATATTTGCATGTTTTCAATGGTGCATCAGCCAAGGCTTCGATCTCAGATTTGTCCATATAGGTTATCATGCGTTTTTCCGTTTTCTTTGAAGGGATAAGAGTGACATGGTGACACCAATCTATATGTTCAGGAGATTTCCACGCCAGAAACTTTGCGAAAGCCTTTATTGCAGCTAAACGATTGTTTCTTGAAGATACGGAAACTTTTCTCTCAATTTCCAGATAATCAAGAAATTTCGTAATAACGTCAGTCGTAATATCCGAGATTTTGAGATTGTCTATTGCAATACTTATTAATGTAGAGACATACGATACCAACATACGGAATGTATCACGATAACTCATCTGAGTGTTACGACTAAGGTTTCGAGTGACAATTAAGTACTCTATGAGGAATGGTCTTAGCCAATAGCCAAGATATTCTGTTTCAGTAATTCTTCTGTTCTTCATTGTTCGTGTTTTTATAAGCATAAAACAATTTGTTTGCTTCCTGCAACAAAGTTGGCGTCTTTGTTAGATAGACGGAAGTGAAGGACACGTTAAGATGTCCCAAATAGATAGACAACTTCGGCAGTAAATCCTGTACGTTCTTTCCTGATTTATACCAGTTAGTAAGGACGTCGACCGCAAAAGTATGGCGAAGATCATGTATTCTAGGCTGATGACGTCCTCTATCAGGGAAATAAAGACCTGCATTCTTACGAATGGTCGCAAATATCTGATGTAAAGATACAAAATTAACAGGTTTCCCCTTCTGATTAATGAAAACATATGCATCCTCTACCATTGGGGACATTTGAGTACTTCGCCATTGTAATATCTCTTGCATCAATTTTGATATTTGTTCGTTGAAAGTAACCAAGCGAGACTTGTAGAACTTACTACAATGTATATGCACGTACATATTATCCATATCAATATCCTTTATTTTTAAGGATAAGGTCTCACTTATTCTGAGTCCAAGCATATACGTGATCATCAAGATATATCGTATACATATTGGCTCATTAACAAATGATCTATATTTGCGATATGTAAGCGCACAATCAAACAGTCTCTTCAGTTCGTCATCCGTATATATGTAAGCGGGATAATACTCTGGAGCTTTAGGCAGAAAAACGGGAATAGGTATGTTTTGAATGAGTCCTCTAGAAAAAGCCCACTCAAAAAGTTTTTTCAGAATGCAGTGCTGAGAATGCCAATATCTGGTGATGACATTTCCTTTTCTGTAAAGGAAGGCATTACAATCGCTTTCCGTTATTGAAGTTAATTCTGTTGTTTCTCCAATGAACTTAGCAAATAATCTCAAAGAGTAAGTTGTACTCTGATCCTTACGACCAATAGACCTACGAAACTTGATAAATGACTCAACAGTTTCTTTTATACTCATAGAAGCTCCCCCCAGTTAATATTTGAAACATCTCTAAGTGAATTGAGATCCACTTTTGCATATATTCTTGTCGCTTCCATACTTTTGTGACCCAGTAAATCACCGACATCCTTTAAGGTTTGTCCTTCGTTTATCAAGAAAGTTGCATGGCTATGGCGTAAACAATGGGGACCTTTGTGCCTAACGTCCATTTCGCTGGATTTCAAATACCTATATACGACGGAAGCTATGGCTGTACAAGATATAGGACGTATCGGGGCTGGTGTACAAAAGAACAAGCTATCGCTTCCTATGTCATTTGGCCTTCCCTGTTTTAGGTAAGCGATAATAGCTTCTCCTACATTATGTAGAAGTGGTAACACTTGTGGTCGACAATTCTTCGCACGCTTAATATAGACTTGTTCTTTACGCCAATCGATGTCGCTAATCTTCAAGTTTGCCACCTCACTACAACGTAAACCGTACATAGCAAGTAACATAAAAATAGCATAGTCGCGCGATGCGGATTTACCAGTTTGTTCTTTGACTGTTTGTAACAGTTTTTGAACTTTATTCCACGGCAAGAAAGAAGGGAGATTTTCTTCACTATATACTTTGGGAGTGATTAACGCCTTATCTAGGTCGGTAATACACCACCCCTTTTCGACTGCATAACGAAGATATACACGAATACAACACAGGTACTCTTTCAGCGTGTTACGTTGAACCTTGTTAATCGTGTAGTATTCAATGTATTTATCTATATCTTCCAATGTTAAAGGGTGTTCCTGGTTCTCCTTTTCTATTATCTTGTAAAAGTAGGTGAGTATATATCTCCTTCCCTTAATATAGGCATGAGAATATCTCCTGTATGCCAAGTGATTAAGGTATTCATTTATGCGTATATCTGATATTGAAGGAGATCCTGATTCTGGTAGCATATGTAGCTCTTTAAGCCACATATTTGCAAAATAGATGAAGAAACTATAATTAGACTTGGTGCCTTTCTTCTTGTGAGAACCTTTGTCTTCCAGGTTTTGCCATTTTTTTGCTGCATTTGAGATTTCCTCATTGGTAACAATACGGAAGTTCTTTAAATCAAGATACTCTATTAGATGAAGTTGATACTGTGCATAAAGCTGAAGTGTCTGTCTTTTAAAACCTTTTGATTTGCAATCCATCAAGAAAGACATTCTCTCTTTATAAAAGGGAGCGGCAATCAGTCTGACTCTGTGCCATTTGCGCTCTGCGAGATAATTGATGATGTCGTCTTGGTAACGAGAATCTAAAAGACCTACGTATAGTAAGAATTCAACAGCCATCTCAATGAATTTGATTCTTGAGGAAGGGCAATCATGACGTTTCCGAGAATGATAATGATCAGGAATGGGTGAAGACCATTGACGTGCAGCTTCAACGACATCATCAAGTGACACAATTCTCTTTTCGCCATCATGAAGATCGAAATATTGGATAAACTTGAGCGAATACCCAGCCCACCCCAATAGTGTTAGCCGGGACAATCCTTCCTTACTTTTCATAGTTAGAAAGTATTCTCGCTCCTTTAATAATGGTGCAGCCAAATGTTTTTTAAGGAATGACTTGCGGATAATGATTTGTTCTAACATGCTCTTATAATTATATGAGTAATACTATATAATATAAACGAGCATCCAAAATTATGTTGTACAAAATTCGATAAGAACTCTAATTATCAAATAAATATGAAAGAAACTGACATAAACAAATGGGCAACATTAATGATTGAGCGTATTCAGTCGCTGTCGGGCAAAGACGGATGGAAAAAGCCCTGGTTTACTGAAGGTGCGTTGCAATGGCCGAAAAACCTGAACGGACGAGAATATAATGGCATGAACGCTATGATGTTGCTCCTGCATTGCGAGAAGGAGGGTTACAAGATTCCTCGCTTCTGTACCTTCGACCGCATACAGCAGTTTAACAAAACTGGCAAGAAAGACGAGGAACAGAAGCCCCGTGTGTCAGTACTGAAAGGTGAGCATTCTTTCCCCGTGATGCTCACCACGTTTACGGTGGTCAATAAGGAAACAAAGGAACACATCAAGTGGGAGGACTACAAACTGCTCTCTCAGGAAGAGCGCGAAAAGTACAATGTATATCCAAAGCTTCAGACTTACCATGTCTTCAATGTGGCGCAGACCAACCTGAAGGAGGTCAGACCAGAGTTTTGGGAGAAACTGGAACAGGAATACTCGATGCCCAAGGTAGAGAAGGACGAGCAGTTTGCCTTTGAACCCGTGGATAGGATGATAGCGGACAACCGTTGGATATGTCCCATCAAACCGATGTTCGGTGATTCCGCCTATTTCTCCATCAGCAAGAATGAGATTGTGATGCCTGAGAAAAGGCAGTTCAAGGATGGGGAGTCTTTCTACTCGAACCTTTTCCACGAGATGGGACACTCCACGGGTGCGGAGGGACAGTTAGACCGCATCAAGCCCGCTACCTTCGGCTCGGCAGAGTATGCACGCGAGGAACTGGTGGCAGAACTGACGGCTGCGCTGACCGCTCAGCGGTATGGCATGACAAAGCATCTGAAAGGAGATTCGGCTGCCTATTTGAAGTCTTGGCTGGATTCGCTGAAGGAGTCGCCGCAGTTCATCAAGACCACGCTACTCGATGTGAAAAAAGCTACCTCAATGCTCACGCAGCATATCGACAAGATTGCTATGGAGATAGACCAGGAGAAAAAGGCTGAGCAGGAAAACGGGCAAGGGAAAAGTTATCTATCCATAGATGACGGCGACCATGCAGTCTTGGCATATAATGGTTCTGCTGTATATATCCAGCATCATGAGAAGGAGGACTCTGTAAAGATTGCTGTGCCGACGAGTAACGGTCTGGAAGTGAAACTCTCTGTTCCTTACGACCACGGCAAAGACCTTGACACCAATTATCAGGAGGCTTTTGCCCAGTACAAAAGCCTGACAGAGCCTTCACAATCGAAAGAAAACGTCTATTATGCCTCCATCGCCTATCTCCAATCAACGGATGACACATCGGAACTGGATAAGCTAAAGGAGAAAGGTGACTATCAAGGACTGCTGACGCTTGCCAAGGAATACTATGACGGGAACGGCATGGACGAGGAGCAGACCTACAGGAAGCCGTGCCAGAACAGAGGCGATGACCTGCTAATAGAGGACAAGGACTTTGCAGTGGTCTATAACGGGAGTGTCGGCGGTACGTATGAGGTGTTCCTGAAGCATACGGAGCAAGAAGTGCGTGACCATATCACTCGCTATGGCATAGGACGTGCCAGTGAGGACGTGAAGGCTGTGGCGAGGGAGATGACCGCCGAAGAGTTTTCGGAATTGGCGCAGCGAAAAATGCCGATATTCCAAATGCCGAATGGTGGTTTGCTGAACCTGCAATATAACAAGGATAAGGATAGCCTGGATGTGGGGACTGTGACCAATGCAGGACTCTCTGTGAAGCATACCTTCCCTTTCAGCCACAACCATTCTATGGACGCAAACATCAGCTCTGCGTATGAGCAACTGCTTGACATGGAGGAGTACCAGAAGGAAGAGGTACAAGAGGAGCACGTTGCCAAGTCCGCTTTCCGAAGATGAGAGTAGTATCGTAGTATATACTAATCGTAGGCTTTACTACTCATAGTAGGTACTAACAATAGTCAGCCGCAAGGAGTAATGTCCCTGCGGCTGATTTAATTTGGGGTCATTCCATATTATGAAGGAATGCTTGTAAATCCTCGTCTGGAATGCTCTTCAGTTTCACCGGCTTGAAGCCGTCCAACTGCTCCACTTGAAATATCTCGTCCACTCCATATTTGGAGCCATCCACCTTTACGCTCTCCATTTCATTGACGGAGGTATAGCCATACTCCGTTTCATGCAGACCGCATACGATGGTGAACAACGTGGTGTCGTTACCTTCCGGCTGTCCTTCAAGTACGAACCAACGGACGTGTCCGATGAAGAATATTGCCACACAAACGGCATCCTTGCCTTTGCCGTCCTGTGAATACAGAGGATAGGATTTCAGTATCTCCTCCAATACGGGTGTAATCAATCTGCTTGCCATAGTCAATCGTTGTTAAGTGTTCTGTAATACATTCTGTTCTCTACAAGGTGTTCGATGGCCTCTGCTGCCAATCGGCACACCCACTCGTCACGCTGGTCATAACGACCTTTTTGATAGTCGTTGGCAAGGCGTTCCAAGAAGGCAAACACCACCTTGCCCTTTTCGTTGATAAGATAGCGATGGTCATCTGCAAGGGCATTGCCTACCTTGGCGGCTGACCCCATCTGACCGTTTACGAACCGTGAGAAGCACTCGACAAATGCCTGCTCGTTTTCTGATAATCTGTGTAATTCCATACGCAAAGAAATTATTTGTTCAACTTGTTTTTCTTCCCTCCTTTTGAAGCCTTTCGGCTCCTCTTGTCGGGAACTGATTTTTCGTGCATCAAAAGACTGCGGAATGAGGGCGATAAGGCAAGAAAACAGACGGAGGAGTTAATGAAATACCCAAATCTTTGATTTGCGGAAAGCTGTCGTTCAGTCCTCTGCCTGTTAGCATGGCGGTACTTGACCATTCGCCCGGGCAGTAACTTTGCAAAGAAAAATGGGCATCGGCAAGTGGAATAGACACTACAAAACAGGAAAATCATTGATTTTTAGTGCATTTTTCTTTATTTCTTTCTTTGATTTAGGATAAAATATATAACTTTGCCTCCGAAAAAGTGTCACAAGTGACAGTTTTTCGTAAAATATGATAGTAAACAGATATAGATACATAGAACAGTTGAGCCGTTCAAAGAACAACGGGCTCATAAAGATAATCACAGGATTGCGACGTTCAGGCAAGTCGTTCCTTCTGAAGAAACTCTTTCATCAGCATCTATTGGATGAGGGCGTGAGAGAAGACCATATTCTCGTCATCGACATGGAGAGTAGGAAGAACAGAGAGTTCAAGAACCCGGACTACCTGTTGGACTGGGTGGAAAAGATGATGATTGACTATGAGACTTATTATATCATCATCGACGAGGTGCAGGAGGTGGAAGACTTTGTAGAGGTGCTCTCTTCCTTGTCAGTTACCGAAGGGGCGGATGTGTATGTCACAGGCTCCAACTCGCGTTTCCTGTCCTCTGACCTGGTGACGGAATTCCGAGGCAGAGGTGACGAGATACATGTGTGGCCACTATCCTTCAAGGAGTTCATGACGGTGTATGATGGTTCGAAAGAAGACGGTTGGGCTGAATACAGACTGTACGGAGGTTTGCCGCAACTACTTACACAGGTTGGGGATGAGAAGAAGGCTGATTTCCTGCGTCGCCTTTATCGCACGGTATATCTACGTGACATCTACGAGCGGAACAACATAGAACTGAGACCTGAATTTGAAGAATTGTCGAAGACCGTAGCATCCAGTATAGGAGCACCTGTCAATGCACTGAATATAGCCAATACGTTCAAGTCCGTAAGCAATGTGCAGAGCATAACCGACAAGACAGTGTCGGCTTATCTGGAATATATGCAGGATGCTTTCCTTATCGAAAAATCCGAAAGGTTCGACATCAAAGGACGGAAATACATAGGTTCGTTGTCCAAGTATTATTATCAGGACGTAGGTCTGAGGAATGCTATTCTGTCGTTCCGTCAGAGCGAGCCGACACATATCATGGAGAACGTCATCTACAATGAGATGCGTATGCGAGGATGGCTCGTGGATGTGGGTAACGTCTATCATCGAGTGAGGAATACGGAAGGAAAGCAGCAGAGGGTGACATTGGAAGTGGATTTTGTCTGCAACAAAGGGAGCGAGCGGATCTACATCCAGTCGGCGTGGCGTATGCCCGATGCAGAAAAGATGGAACAGGAGAAACGGTCGTTGCGTCTTGTAGATGACTCTTTCCGCAAACTGCTGATCGTGGGAGAACATACCAAGCAGTGGAGCGACGAAAACGGCATACAGATAATGAGTATATATGACTTCCTGCTTGACTGGTCAAGTACTGAGAAACACGGATAAAAAAAAGATATGCGCATAGAATATGCGTTAATACATATATGATTAAGGGAGGGCCTATCCATCACGGACAAGCCCTCCCTTTCTAAAATTTATCAATGAAAAAAAAGTTTTAGTGCTCTTGTTCGGAGCTGTATGTCTGGCTATAGATACAGCAGGATTCTGGTATGGCGGTTCGCCTCATTGGGCGAGTAATCGTCAATGCCGCCATCGAAAATCTGAGAGATGGTGCCATTTTCCATACCACGTTTCATCAGTTCCTCTGCAATGAATCTGGCACGGGAACGGCTGAGGTTATCATTGATGGCTTCACTGCCTGTGGCACTGTCGGCAGCGCCGATGACCTTAACTTTCAAGCCATATTTCTTGGCGATGCGTGCTACTTCGTCGAGATTGACGAGCTGTGACCTGTTGAGCAACCTGTCAGTGCCAAGTTCAAAGAAGAAATAGATGGGCGCACCTATGCAAGCCTTTCCTGAGTGGATGAGCGATAGGTAATCGTCTTCCGGCTCACCTTCAGCATTGCCATATTCTTCTGTACAAGAGGCGGACTCCATGACCTTTGTCTTTTGACCATTACCATACTTGTCTCTCATTCTTGCACGCAGCGAGTTGAGACCGCTGTAGTCGTTTCGAGGATAGCCATTTGTGACGGAAGAAGCGGCATCGTCAGAAAAGAGGTGGCCGTACTTGTCCAGAAGTCCCTCGATGGCAAGAATCTTGCGCAGCTGCTCCAGAGTCTGACAATCTCGATCGTGCTGGGCGTGATAGCGGCTGTTGCTGTCAGAAAGGGATGAGGCGTATGCCGAAAGCCATTCGTTCTGTGCGATGTACGGGCGAGCGTCTATCACTCGCTTCCAGCCAGTCTTGCCGATGCGGACAGAGAGGCCGAGGGATGCGGACAGCAGATGGTCGCCAAGGCGGTGTGCCTTGCCATAGCCGTCAAAATCCTGCATGGTGGTCATGTTGCCTATCTCTGCCGTAACAGCAATGCGTGGGGAGAGATGATACTGCCCCTGTATGCCGTAGGAAATGGCAAAGGGCTTGTGGGCATTCACCTTGTTGTGCAGCATACCCACGCCCACGTATGGAATGACACTCCATCTGGCAAGAGTGTGTACATCGTCCTTGTAGAGGTTGCCGAGGACATTCCACATGAAATCAGCACGCAGGTACTGGTAGTCCTGCGAGGAGTTGTTGCAGTCGTTGAACTGCATACCGCCATAGTTCAGACGACCGCCGACGGAAGGTGTGAACCATTTGCCGATCGACACGGAGAATGCCGGTTTCATGCGACCGAATAGGTCGTTGCATCCGAGCGGTTTGCCGAGGAAGACCGTAGTTCCTCCTGCCGCTTGGACAAACCAGTTGTCCGTCCATGGCGAAGCTACCAATGCCCCTTTCATGTAGGAAGGTTTAAGCGGACGAAGCATACCGTCTGCCGAAAGTCTGCATACAACGGTGGTGGTGTCCGCCGTGCGGTGATAGTCTTTGGCTTGCGCACCCAATGAAAGGGCGAAGCCAAGGGATAGAATAAGTATTTTTCTCATGTTGTTCAATTTAATCTGGTGAATACTATAACAGGTGATACGTGACAGTGCCGCTTATCGTTTCTTCCTTTTGCCGGAAGAGGGGCGCATCATGCGTGCAGCTTTCATCATGCAACGGCGTGCCCAAGCGCGTTCATCCTCGTCATCGTCACGTCCCCATTTGAGGTCGGACGAACTGCCGCCACCGCCATGACCTTCGGCAAAGGTGGTGGCATCATCGACGTAGCCGAGGAATAGAAGCGTGGCACAGTACATCACCTCCGTTCCATTCTCCGCAAAGGCCTGAAGCAGGGAACCGTCAAACACGTCCTTGCCCTCATTGGAAAGCCGTGCCACACGTTCGGAGAACTCGCTGACCATGTTTTCGAGAAGGGCATTTCTGAGAACGGTGTCCGCACCTTGTCGGATAGTATCGGAATATCTGTGTGCCTCCTGCCGCAACTCCTCCGTGCGCTCCTTCATGGCGGTCATCTCCTCACGCAGGGCATCGAGCTTGCGGTCAGCCTCTGAGAGCTTCTCCTGCTTGTCGTCCAGTTTCGACTGGATAGCGGACAGTTCCTGCTCCAGCTCTTGGACTTGCTGACGGAGAGCATCAGGATTGTCGTGACCTGCAAGAATCTGCCGATGCAATTCAGCAAGTGCCGCCTCCTTCTCAGCCTTCTCCTGCAAGAGGTTGTTGACCATTGAGGTGAGTCCTTTTACTCTCCGCTCTGCCAGACGGATGTCCGATTGGAGCGAGGCGAGTGTCCGCTGATGGGTGGCGACGGACTGCTCAATGGTGGTGCACTGTTCTGACAGCTGGCGGCGGTATTCTTCGGTGGTGCGGTGGCGTGCTCCCGTCTCTGAGACGGAAGTTCCGCGCTCCATGCCCCAACGCTTGTTGACATCGGCAAATTCGCTGTGCAGGGCTTTCATCCTGGCAGAAAACTCGTACTTGTCCTTTCCGGCGAATATCTGTTTGTATGCAAACTTGCCGTCCTTGATTGGCAAGAGGGTGCAGTGAACGTGCGGATTGGTTTCGTCCAAGTGTAAGATGAAAGCGACGATGTTCTCCTCACCGTATTTGTCCGCAACAAAGCGGTAAACATCCTTTGCCCATTCCTCAATGTCCTTGCATCGGGTTAGATGCGAATTGTCCGCTCCGTGAGTGAGATTCACCTTCTGGTCACCGAATGCCAATTCTGTCATACGTTCTCGTGAGCCTCCGAAGATGAAATTGACCACTGTGCGGAAGCGTGGCTCTGCCAGTCCCTCGTTGGGGTCTTTGATTCCACGGCTCCGCAGGATGTCTGCCATGCGCTCCGGGATGCTTCGGCTCTTGTCTATAGGACAAACCTTGCCGCCCCGAACCTCGAAGTTGAGCCGCTCACGGCTGCGGTCGTAGTTGCCTGTTGATTCAGCGGATCCCCAACCCTTTTCCGTCCAACGGCGTTGGTGCTCGTTGCTCTGTGCTGTGGTGATTCCCTTAGATGGTCGGAAATCCATAACCTGTTTTGGTGTTGCCATAACCTATTTCCTTTTATGTGTGTACAACTCTCCTGTCTCCAGCTTGCTGCTTGTAAGGACAGCCTCCCGATGGTCGGAGACCAAGAGGGGTATTAGGCTACCCAAATTCCCTCATTTCCGACCAACGGGCAAGCCCGATTATTTTACAGCAATGGCAGACGTGTAAACACTGTGCCAGTAGAAAAGAAGAAGCGTTGTACGGTGATTATTAGAGGTTAATACAGCCTTTTGATGGACAGGAGCCCTCTTGGTTGGCTACAATGGCAAGGAACGGTCGGCAGAGTGACTGAAACTGTGACTTGATGGCTGCGCTTTCCTGATGCAAGGCTGGTGAGCTGCCATCCAATGCCAATTCTGATATTGCCTTTGCCGCCTCGATGAATGAGAGCCAGTCTCCTCCCAGGTCTTTGTAAAAGAAGGGAAGAAGGGAGGTAACGAGGGCGTTATCTGTTTCCTGCGAAAGCACCTGATGGAAGGTGGCTTCGCAGACAGCTGTGAGTGCAGTCATACAAAAGGCGTGTCCTACAGATTCGGGAATGTTTCTTCCGCATGGCACCTTGCCAATTGAATTGCCATTGTCGGCTTTCTGCAAGATAATGGCTACTTCCTCTGTTGCATCTTCGTAGAGTTGTTCACATTCCGAGGCGCAAGCCGATGCGGACATCTTGCCGCTTCGCCATTCGTCCAATGCGGTACACATCTTCTGGCGGAACACATCCAAGGCTGCGTCAATCGGAGAAACGGCAGGTGTCTCAGCCAACATCGGGATGGTGATGATTTGGCTCTTCGTGAGACGGGTGACGGAAATCTGGTTCATCTTCTCCAACTGCTCGATGAAGGTGCGGACAGTGGCGCGGTGCCAATGCCAGCATCCTGCCAGTTCGGTAATGGTGATTACAAACTGCCCGTTGGACAGGCTGAACTCCTGCTTGCACAGATCCTTGGGGATGTACTGTACAGAAGCCTTGTCTACAAGGTCAAGGTAGGCTTCGAGCTTCGACAGCCTTATCCCGGACCTCTCTTTCAAGAACTCCAACAGGGACATCCGTTCAGACATCTTGCCGGAACTCGTTCTATGTTTCTGTTTCTTCATTTCAATAATCTGTTTGGTGAATACTGTTGTTTGTCGCCAGCTCCATTATACAAAAGGAACGGCATGATACAGGTGATACTTAATAGTAGTATATGATGAGCATTTCTGTGTCTTCGAGGAGCATCTTGCGGTCAGCCTTGTTCTTCCACAGCGATATGACTATGCGCGAGGGATAGAACAGTGATGCCAGAAGGACAAAGGAGATGGTGACAGCAAGCGTGAACAGATGAGGAGTGAAGACAAACACCACTGCCGCCAACGCGGCGATGCAGAAGGGTGTCCGCTCCTCGTGCAGACGCTGTAGCCACCTCTCCACATCCATAAAGACAAAGAATATGGCAAACGCTATGGTGGAAGCCACTACGCCTATGTCGTTATAGTGTACACAGAGGTAGAGGAAGTGGAACACGTACAGCAGGATGAGCAGCATCAACCGGTAGAGCTTCCTTGCTGTCACAAGCGCGGTCATGCGCAGATAGAACCGTGTCATAAACTGTCTGCGGCTTCTGTGCAGAATCATCGTCACAAAGAAGAACGCTGACATCAGGATGAGAAACAGTATCTTACTTGTCATAATATGTATAGCATGTGAATAATGGAAGTGGACTCAGGTCGGGCTGGACGACACCGTGTGTGGCAGTGGATATGATACGCTCCACATCCTCCAGTGTCAGTTCTCCCTTGATTATTCTCTGACGGAAAGCTCCGTCGGTTGTCCGAAGGCTCTTGATAGCCTGTTCCAAGTCGTACTCGGCTATCTGCCACACTTGCCCTCTCGTGTAGGGGAAATGATGGTGGATGGCCTTGACCACAAGCACACGGCTGAGGATGTCGGTCATTCTGCCGTTCCTGACTATCGTGTGGTTGCGGACAGTGGCGATGCTCTCAATCTCCAGCCATGTGCGGTGACGGTCGAGAAGATGGATAATCTTCATGTAAAGCGTTTCCTTCATCAGATGGTCGGGAGCTTGTGGCATGACTTTGGCCTTTGTTGTGGACAACAGAATGGAGCGTTGTTGCGGTAGAACAGGACTGTCATCTGGCAAATGTAACTTTCAAATGAAGTCGAGCAGGACTTCCTCCTTGGGCTTCATGTATTTGAAGAACCCGTTCTTGCAATGCAGACTGAGGTCGAGGCATACATCTGCCGACATGTGCTCCAGCGAGTCATAGATGGTCACTTTTATCTGGCTGACCATGCCACGCTCATCTGTGGAGCCGTTGACCTTGAACATCCGTCCGAAAGAAGGGTTGGAATAGGCACAGCAGCTGTGTCCGAACTCCGTATGACGGCTTGGAATGTGGTGATAGAGGATTATCATTTCCATCTCGTCTTCGAGCATATCCATCACCTCCTCTATCGTGAAAGGGGTGTTCAACTGGAAAGTAAGAAGCACGTAATCGTCATACTTGACAGGCTTCTCCATCTTGCGCTTGTCCAGCAGTTCTGGCAACTGCAAAGGCACGACGGCAAGGAAATCATCGCAAAACTGTTCTAACATAATCGTATTCTCTGTTTGGGGTGTTTATAATCTTGTGACATAAATCTTCATCATGAGCATGGGCATATCCGACAGGCGTTGCTTGTCGAGGTGCAGTTTCTTGGCCAGACCGTCCATCTCCTTGGGGAGCGCATCGGCTATTTTGTAGAGGTCTGCCTTGTCCTTGTCGGAGAGCACGCTCACGGAAAGGTCATCCATCGTCATGAACGGCTGCATCATCATCAGGAGGTAGGCGTGCATGGTGTGCTCGTCCTTTACCCTGCCACTATTCAGATCCTCGATAGCCGCTTGTGCGTTGCGCAGCAGACGGTGGTTGGTGCGCATGGAGAGGTATATCATTGCATCCTTGTGGGACAAATCCTTGCGGTCGGCGGCACGGAGTATCTCCCGACAGCAGTGTTCGGTGTTTCGTCTGATGTCACCGATGTCATCGTCAGCAAAATCCGGCAGGTATTGCAGGAAGGATTTGAAATACAAATGCTCTTCCTTGATGAAAGCGAGCAGGTCTTCCTTGCCGTGAATGCCTTGCTTGGCGGATTTTTGCAGGAACAGCAGGTAACGCTTCAGTACCGCCTGTTTACCACCTTTATTATATATAGGCAGGCTATCCAAGGAAGCGAAGAATGGCTGTGCTTCCTTCACGGCTTGCTGTAGTTCCTCATCACCAACATGGGAAGAGGTCTGTTCTCTGAGATAGAGCAGGTCGTGAAAGGTGCGTTGCTTAGACATCGCCATACGGCACAGCTCGATGTGGATGGAGTCGTTCAACTCATGATATACCGTGAACGGGTATGAGTGGGCTTTCCTGACAGTGTCACGTGAGATGCACGATGTCACGGAATCGTCCAACACGCGCCATTCGTTGACAATCTTAACTAATGTCTGAATTGAGACCTTGCCGTTCTGTCGAAGAGTGGTCAGAAAGCCATGATACTCTCTGATGGCTTCATCGCTCGAATGGAACGACTTCGTGCCGTTTCCGTCTGAACATGCTGTCAGCATGACTACGGCAAACGCAGTGGCAATACAAATGGCAAGTCTGATACAGCCATGCGAGTTTGATTTTGCATTATGCAATATTTGCTTCATGCAATGGAGGTTGGTTTGTCCTCCGAAAAGTTGGGTTTCATATTTCATTGTTGTCATTATTTTGAGTCTGATTTTGAAATTGACGGTGCAAAGTTAATGCGTTTCAGCGATATATTTGCAAGAATGACAGTAAGTTTAATCTTATTTGTGTATCATACTTGCGAGTATGATTTTCAATGAAATCAAGTGAAAAGAAAATGGCAAATTATCGTGTTTAAGTATGATTTTTCGTTCAAGTATGATTGTTTCTCGGAAAAATAGTGTACCTTTGCACTTGATTTCATTTAATAGCGTACAACAGTATGGCAAAAGTAGGTTACATCTTTATCGCCACCAATGGCGAAGAGTATGCAGAAGACAAGGCTTGGATGCAGCAATACGGCTGTGTTCAGGTGATAGAGGAACTGTCCGAACACGAGAGGCTGCGCCCGATGTGGAAGCAGCTCATATCGAGTCTGGAGCGCGGCGACGAGCTGGTGGTGTCGAGGTTCAGTAACGCACTGCGTGGCACCCGTGAACTGGCTACATTCATAGAATACTGCCGTGTGAAGGTGGTTCGCATCATCTCCATCCAAGACCGCATCGATACGTTTGACGAACTTTTCCCCGACACCAAGCCCTCACAGGTCATCCGTATGTTCGGGTCACTCTCTGAGGAGTGTGCCGTGCTGCGCAAGGCATCGGCACACATCATCCATCTGCAACAGAATATCCGGCCGCCCAAGAAGTCGGAAAGGGCACTGTCGAAACTGGAGCGTGAGAAGAATATCGTGAACATGTACAACGAGGGGCACAGCATAGATGACATCTTTGCCATCAGCGGCTTCACAAGCCGA
Organism: Bacteroides sp. MSK.18.37; assembly: GCF_019129155.2. NCBI lineage: Bacteria > Pseudomonadati > Bacteroidota > Bacteroidia > Bacteroidales > Bacteroidaceae > Bacteroides > Bacteroides sp. MSK.18.37. The sequence continues at coordinate 1,845,206 of NZ_JAHOIB020000001.1, forward strand.
AGTTCCGTGTTCCGCATACTCAACAAGCATGGTGTGACGCTGAACCGTGGACCTCATAGTGGACCGCTGAAGAAAAGGAATAAAGAATAAACAAAAAACAGATACAATGAATAAGACATTCAACATCTACTGTGATGAAAGCACCCACATGGTGCATGACGGTCATCCCTACATGCTTTTGGGATGTACAAGTATAGCATACACACAAATCCGCATGGCAAAAGATGCCATAAAAGATATTAAGAAGAAGCACGGCTATAGTGATGAGCTGAAATGGACAAATGTCCACGAGGCCACGTATAAAGTCTATGCAGAGCTTATAGACTGGTTCTTTATGAATGACATGGAATTTAGGGCTGTGGTTGTTGACAAGAGTCAGATTGACGAGAAACGAGAAGACTATACGTTTAATGATTTCTACTTTCGCATGTACTACCAATTGCTGCATCACAAGATGGACATGGATTATACATATAACATATATATGGATATCAAGGACACATGCAGTAGCGATAAGCTGGAGAGGCTCAGAAAAATAATGGAATACAACTCTTCCATTGGCAGGTTTCAGTTTATACGTTCACACGAAAGTGTCTTCATCCAATTGGCAGATGTTCTAATGGGAGCCATCAACTACAACCTTAGATATGAAAAGGGAGAAGTTGAAGGAAGGGTGAGAGCCAAAATGAAGCTGATTGAAAAGATAAAAAAACACAGTAATATCAGTCTCAACACCACAACTCCCAAATTTAGAAAGAAGTTTAATTTGTTTTTTATCGCACTGAAATAGCCAATGAGCAGTTTGAATATTATCAAGAAATACCCTGAGCTGCTGGAACTGGCATATCTCAGTGAACGAGAAAGAGAGCATGATCTTCATGCAATATTCAAGCGTGATATAGAAGATAACTGTCAATTCTCATTCAGAGGGTGGCGCATCTATCCTATAAAGACAGATGGCGAGATTGACATGGCAAGATTGTTCAAGCATCTTACCTGTGAAGAAATCATGGTTGAGAACGAAGACGGTACGACTTATCCAAAGCGAGTATTCGAGATGGCTCGTTCACAAAGGCTTCATTGGATAAATCACCATGTGAGAGAATTGACACCAGACAATCTGGATGTATTTACCATAGAAGAGAGGGACGGCAAAAAGCGTAAGGTCAAGAAAACATACATCTATGATAAAGTGGAAAAGTATGTTATTGTCTTGGAACAACAACGTAGCAACGGATTCTATCTGTTGACAGCATACCATCTTAACAAAGAGTATGGACTAAAGGCTTTGGAAAAGAAGATGAAAAAGAGATTGCAGACACCACTATAAAACGCAAGACCCGAATTGCATCAAAGGCAACCGGGTCTCGAAACTCCTTCTATCTATAGATGAGCGCTGCAAAGGTACGAATATTCTTTGAAATAACGAAGGTTTTTCATTGAATTCTTCTCGATTTTAACATTTGCAGGGCAGTATTGTAAGATAACAGGAAAGAAAATAGCATAATTTTACAGAAAATCGTAATGGAAACATTCAAAGACGTTATATCAAGTGACCAACTTGTCTTGGTCGATTTCTTCGCCACCTGGTGCCAGCCATGCAAGATGATGCACCCCATCCTTGAGCAGGTGAAGGAAGTGTTGGGTGACAGAATCCGCATCATCAAGGTAGATGTGGACAAGTATGGGGTGACTGCAAGTCAGTATGGCATACAGTCTGTGCCCACATTGATGCTGTTCAGACGCGGCGAAGTGTTGTGGAGGACGAGCGGTGTGATGCAGAAATCAGAGTTGCTGGCAACGATTGACCCGTTTTTAAGATAAAAGAGCAGAAATGTCAAAATCTAAATTAAAGTCTGTCCTCATGTCCATGGACAAGAGTGAAATAATAAAAATGGTATTGGAACTTTATTCTGCACGGAAAGAGGCAAAGGAATATCTTGACTTCTATGCAGAGCCGAATGAGGGCCAGAAGCTGGAAGAGTATAAGCACATCATACGGGAAGAGTTCTATCCGAGCAGAAACAGAGAGCCAAAGACACGCTTCTCAGTGTGCCGCAAGGCATTGTCCGACTTCAAGAAACTGAAGCCTTCGGAAGATTCAGTCGCAGAATTGATGGTGTTCTATATGGAGAATGCCTGTCAGTTCACTTATGACTATGGAGACATGTGGGAGCAATTCTATGATTCTGTTGAGAGTAATTTCGACAAGACATTGCGCCACATCGTGCTTTATGACCTTTGGGACAAGTATGATTCCCGAATCAAGCAATGCCTTCGTTGGGCAAGCCCTTGTGGATGGGGATTTCCTGACGCACTGAATGATATGTATGAGGAAATGAAGGCGCAAAATGAGGAACTCCGAAAGAAATACAGGAATTTCAAGATGCCCATCAACGCTGATTATTAAACGAATATACTCAAATGGGGAAACCAAAGAAAAAACATAAGAAAGCGAAACAACTGCCCTTAAGCAAAGAAGAGCAGATTTTTCAAGCGGCAAGAGACCTTGCAGCTGAAATTGGCATATCCTATTCTGAGGCATTAGGGTTTACTTTGGGCATAAAGGACGTAACGTATGGTTGGGAAGAAGACTATACGGAAGAAGAGTTTCAGGCACTGATTGACCACGCTGTGGGAGACACTGATTATGAGCACACCCTCTATTGAATCATCTACACGAGAGGAACGTTTGGATTACGTTCTGAATGAATGGAGATGTCTGCACAACTGTGAGCTGTGCGGTAAGTGCCATATTCTGAAAGGCAGAAGCGAAGAAATACTCTATGCAGACTATATAGACGGCAAGCGGTCATATATGGATATAACATTAGAAATCAGAAGCAACAGATAATGATGTCACAGAAATACATATATCCATCGTTGTTCCAAGAGGAAGAGCCGCAAGAAAGCGTTCCTGGTGATAAGAAAGAGTATGACCTGACGAATCTCTTTGAGAGATTGGCAAAGTCTGATTTTCGCAGCCGGTTCCATCTGTCCAAGCAAGACAGGGAGTATGTAATGGAAAAGGGATTGCCGACGATACGAAAACACGCAGAGGACTTTGTGGCAAAAAGACTTGCTCCGGCTGTCATACCGAACGACGGCAAGCAGACTCCCATGCGTGGGCATCCTGTTTTCCTGGCTCAACATGCCACTGGCTGTTGTTGCCGGGGATGCTTCTTCAAGTGGCATCACATCTCAGCAGGCAGGGCACTGACCAAGGAAGAACAGGAATATGCTGTTGCCGTATTGATGGCATGGATTGAAAAACAGATGAATAAAGGATGAAGATAGAAGAAGCCATAGTATATGTGATGGTAAAGCGAAATGGCGGCATGACAACCGACCAGATTGCCGATGCCATCAATCGTCATAGGCTGCACCTGAGAAAGGACGGTCAGCCTGTGACAAGCAAGCAGGTGTATGCAACAATCTGCCGTTTCCCTGAAATGTTCACAAAAGAAGCTGGCAGAATCATGTTAATGATATGACGTAACGATATGACAATAGATACAACCAACATGTGCTCACACCTTCAGAAGAAGTTGTTTGAACCAGAAGGTGTGTATTATCCTATATGGCAAGCCATGCAGGATGATGAGACCTTGACAGCAGTGGTACGAAGCAGACAGCTGCACATCTACAGAAACGGGAAGAAAATTCTCGTTCTGGCAGGTAAGGCACAACCGAAGATTATAAGGGAAGACAAAATACAAGAGTTAATAACAAGATTATAAACAAAACATCAAATCATCAAAACAATGGACGCAAAAGAAAAAGTATTGGCAACAATGAAAGAGGCTGGTCAGCCTCTCAACGCAGGTAAAATCGCAGAACTCAGCGGTCTCGACCGCAAAGAGGTAGATGCAGCCATGAAGCAGCTGAAAGCAGAGGGTGCAATCGTCTCTCCTGTGCGTTGCAAATGGGCACCTGCAGAGTAAGGTTTATACTGCTGTCTTGAAATATAGGCAGCAGTATCTTTATTTTTATCAAAATGTTAAGGTGAGGAATCTGAATATCCTTGCCTACGGACACAATTATCCGCTGCATCTTTTTGGGGTAAGGTGCAGACGTATGGCTGTCAGCGTATCTTGGTTTAAAGACGCTTAGCGGTCACGGCGGAAGTCGTTTCGTCTCTCTCCGCCGAACAAAGCTCTGAGCACATTGCCCAAAGCTCCGAACACGAAGTAGCAAACGATGATTGCAACAATATCGTCCATAAGCATTTTCTGTTTTATGGGTTATACACTATTATGAAGATTCACTATGTCCAATCCCTGCCTCTTGGCTTCTCTGACGGTGTAGAACGTGCCGCCCTTGGGATTGCCATCGAAGTAGGCTATGAGACGTGAACTGCGGTTGACCATATAGTCGTTGCGCCTCAGAAGGCAGCCATTGTAGTATTGCTCGCTCAATACGACCACGTCATCCACGATGCGCAGGATGGCATCATACTTGGCTTGCTCTTCCTTGCTCCACCGGTCAGACTGACCACGGAACGGCACAACGGCTATCACCTGCAAGTCCTTCAACTCGCATTGCAACGAAAGGGCGGCTTCTGCCGCCAGCAGGTCAAATCCCATTGCCATGCCACAATAGAAATACCGGTAGCCGTCGGCATACGCCTTGGCTATCTCCGATTTGAGACATTGCTTCAACTCCCTCCGCTTGGCGAAAGGTACGCTGCGGTGTCCGCTGAAGCATACGGACACTGCCTTGTCGTACTTTGTCATACTTTACCTTACTTTATAATGTGTGCGTGCGAGGAACATACCGCCAATAACACATGCCCCGAGCCTTTCGAGTTGGTTGGCATACTTGGCATAGCTGAGACCCTTGGTTATCACATCGTCAAAGACCAACACCATTTTGTTGTCGAAGAACGGCTCATCAAACTCAACGACATTCGCCTTGCGGACTTCATCCTCGTTCTTGCGGTTATCGTGGATGGTCTTACGCTCTCCGCATACCCTCACGTGCTCGTAGCCGTTTTCCGCTCCTGTCAATTCACACACCCTGTGGCAGAAAGCCTTGTAGCGGAGTTCGTTGCTCTCGCTTGTGGATGCTGGAACGGGGGCGAAGACGATGTTCACGCAACCCTTGCCGTAGAGTGTCAGCATATTCTCTGCGGTGCGCTGCGCCACTTCCTCGTAGGCTCTTCCGTCCTTGAAGTCAAACACTAATTGTCTGTCGGCAATCTCCTTCTCACCCACATTGCGGATGCGTGCGGGATAGTATTTGCAGAACCAAGTCTGAGGCTTGTCTAACTGCTTTTGGATTTGATAGTCATTCTTGTGTGCCATTGCTCTTATGTTTTTTCTTCCCTTATTTCGGAGGCTTTTCCTGCCTGCCCAAGGGATATTTTTTGCTTTCCAAGAGTGATGGCGATCAAAAAGCCAAATCGGGAGCGAAAAATACGCTCTGCACGCAGAGGAAGATTTTTCGGTCAAATGCAATGGACGATTTGGTGTTTGAACAATCGCCAGCATTACCTTTGCAAAACAATATCCGCAGCGGCAAGGCAGGCGAAAAGAAATCTGTTATGTAAAAGAGGAAACGGGCGGGATGGCGTGGGGCGAAGCTGTATATGGGGAAGGACGATAGTTGATATGAGGGAAAAAGAGAAAATCTTGTAATAGGGAACGACATTGCCTTTTATCAGCATGGAGACAGTCCTACAAGCAGAGAAAACTATTGCCCTAAAAATGAGTTGGATAGTATTTTCTAAAAGTAGTATCGACTACGAATAGTATAATAGTCGAATAGTTTTTACTACCATACTACGGATAGTAAAGTCTGTTTATAGAAGAGATAGCGGTATCATCGTCTGTTCGGCGATGATACCGCGCGGCACTCATGTGTCATGCCGCTTTAGGTATTCTGTCATTGCCTCATTGACAATATCACGCAAGGACATCCCTTTCTTGATGGCGAGGTACTTCATCCTCGTGTGGATGCTCTTGTTGATAAGGAAATTGCAATGCACCGGCACTTCGGTAGTCTCAGAAACAGACACAGGTGGTGCTGGTGTAGTTTCTGTGACTATCTGCTCCTTACTCGGCTTCTTTGTGGAAGAAAGGAGTCCGTTGAGACCGCCTTTCATTCCCTCTTTCAACATACTGCTCTTGCTCATGGCTATGCTATTTTAAGTTTAACACTTCTTTTGCCAAAGACATATAATCACTGGCACCATTGGATTTGGGATTATACTCAAAGATAGTCTTGCCGTTGATGGGTGCTTCTGCCAAAGCCACATTATCACGGATGACGGTCTTGAAAACCTTCTCGTGAAAACTGTCATTGACGATTTCCCTCACGCTTCGGTTCAACGTCTTGCGGCGATCGAACTGGGTGATGACGATGCCGCCCACTTTAAGGTTGGAGTTGAGCCGCTCCTGAACGATGCGGATGATGTCCATCAACTTTGCCATACCTCTCATGGCAAGGTATTGCGCTTGAACAGGGATGATGATGTAGTCGGCTGCGGTGAGGGCATTCAAGGTCAGCAAGCCCAATGACGGTGGACAGTCGATGATGATGTAGTCGAAATGCTCTTTGGCGATGGCTTTGGTGATAAGTCCCTTCAAGATAAGCTCCCGTCCCGGCTCGCTGATAAGCTCTAACTCAGCCGCAGACAGGTCAAGGCATGAGGGTGAGACGGTGATGCCGTTGTGCAACTTGACCAACGGCAAGGTGTACTGTCCACACATTGCGCCATAGACTGTCTGTTCTTCCTCGATGGACAATCCCAAGGCTTCCGTGAGGTTGGCTTGTCCATCCATGTCAATAGCCAAGACGTTCTTCTTACTCAGTTGCAGAGCTGCCGCAAGGCTTACTGCGGTCGTACTTTTCCCTACACCACCCTTGTGATTTAATACTGCAATTATCTGTGTCATAACATGATACTACTATTAGTGAATACTACTTTACTATTCTACTACTGATAGTACATACTAACCATAGTAAAAGCGGATTTACTACGATTAGTACGTACTACTCTCAGTTGATACTACCCTCAGAAGGGAAGGTCTTCGCTCTTGTCCTGCGGTGCATCGGCTGGCGGTACGGGAGCCTCGCCCTCTGCCTTGGCTGCCTTGCGTGCCTTTGTTGCAGGTGTGTCGGTTGCATCCTTCTTCCCTGCATTGACAAAGGCGATGGAGTCAGCTATGATGCTATGCTGTATGTGGTTCTCTCCGTTGCGGTCTGTCCAAATGGAAGAAGTCAGTGTGCCTTCCACAAGCACCATACGACCCTTGGTGAGGTATTCAGCCAAACGGATATGGTTCTCCTTGCTGCTCTTCACCCTTACCCAAGTGGTGATTTGCTTGCCCTTACTGTAGTCGTCCACTGCGATGTCAACAGCCATGAATGTTCCGTGTGTACCTGTGATGACGCGGCAATCCTTTGCTCCGATGCGTCCGATAGTGTGAGTGTAAATCATAATGTGAAAATGTTATAGTGGCAAGTTGGTTAGACTTGCCGTTACCTTGTTATTTAAATGACTTTTCTTGTTGATTGAACATAAGCTATTGCTTCATTCATAATTTCTGCTCGTGACCTACTCTTGTTATCTTGCATCCACTCATCAATTTCAGATTTGAGGAACATGATACGTTTCCCCTTCTTATGGAATGGTATTTGTTTATTGCTTGTCCAACAATAGATTGTGTGTTCAACTGGATGGGTAGGGAGATACTCACTCAATTCGGAAACACTAAGCCATTCCAATCCCTTATCGGGCTGAATTTGAGTCATTAGTGTGGAAAACTTTTCTTCTAAAATCTCCAGCTTGTTTATTACTAATGACAATGCTGATGGCAAGTCATTAAAACTCAATATTTGCTTTTCCATATCAATATATGTGTGGCAAGTTGGTTAGGCTTGCCGTTACCTTGTTATTAATATCCTTTCTTCGTCTGCCTTGTATTGGCGACAAAAGACTTGTTGCTGCCTGTGAGACTGATAGAGCCGCAATTAACAAACTCTCCGTCGGAATAGACTCTGTACTTCTGTCCGCTTACCTCATGCTTCTGTTTGATGCGCTCTCGCATCCACTTCTTGGCTGCGGTCAATGAGCAAAAGGTCTCGCTCTCCTTGGTCGTCTCGTCATATACGATGCACTGGGTCATACATGCTCCTACTTCATCCATGCACCTATACTCGACGTGACATAGTCCAACTGACCGCCAAATATGTCGCTTGGCTCTATGTCGTATTGTCCATCCCTCACTTCCTTGTCCTCTCCAAGAAGCGACAAGTTTCCGTCGGCATCCAAACGTGCTGCGTCTATGACGATGTCACGAGGCTCGTCAAAGAGATAACCTGCCACGATGGGCTGCTCTCCCTCGAAATGCACCTCAAAGCCTCCGTCCACCTCCGTGCCGTACTTGCGAAGAGCCGCTTTCAGCTCGTCCTGCTCCCGGTGCTGCAATGCCTGGAGTTGTCCGTGGATAGTGAGGTCTTGCAGTTCTGCCTCTCGTTTGGTGTGGGTTGCCTCGCCGGTCTTGCAGTCGATGTCATACTTGTGGTAAACCACTGGGATATGGTCTGCCGATGTGACAAGCCATGTGATGTTGTTCACTGAGAAGCCCTGTCTGGTGAGGAACTCCTCGATGTCTGAGCCGAGAAGGTGGTCGGCTACGTCAAGATACTCGATGCGTGCGTCAGCATCATGCAGGATGATAATCTTCATTGCCTTTCTATTTTTAGTGATACAAATAAGTTTGTCGCCCATGTCGCTGGACTTGTTTAACTACGTTGAAGAAACTTACGCTCAGCATAGTGAATAAATTCCCTCTGCGTTCGCTTAACCGTTTCTTTCTCTTCCCTCCTTTCGAGACCTTTCAGCCTGTGGAGGGATATTTTCTGCTCCCACAAGCCGCAAGAAAAGACATAAAGACAAATTATGTGTGAAGAATACTCTTTTCCGAGGAAAAGGAAGATTGTTCACAGTCACAAGACCTCAAGCAGAATTTGACGATTGTCTCAGACGCGGCTAACTTTGCAGGAAATATGCCTACCACTGCGCTGATTGGAAGAAGATTATTGATATTGGCTGCAAGAGGAATGATGTGTTATATATAAAGAGGTAAGAAGAAAGATTGAAACAGTAAGGGTGGGCAGTGAAGTGTTTGCAGGTCTGCTGTACCGACATAAAGCGAGTGTGTTGGCTGACCGGGATGCAAGTCATCAAAGCTTCAGCCTTGATAGCTTGTAGCACGGACAGACAATTCTCTCGCGTCGGTACTTCGGCATACTGTCAGCTTTGGCTAATAGCAACGTGTTGCCATCAGCCAAGGATGTCTGTATGACGACAGACCATGTAACGCTTCGCAAAGGCGTGGGGCAAAGCAGTATAATTTAGAAGTAGATAGTAACGTATATCAGGCAAGAAGAGACAGTTGCGCAACGGACAAATCGGGCACTCCTGTCAGCATGACAAATGTGCCTTGTCCTTGCCGCAGGACACTGAGGCAGATTGGACGTAGCAGACATGTCTGCCACATTCAATATGCCTGAGTGGACAAGAACTGCCTCTTGTATAGCAGAAGAGAAATTGTAAAACAGTTGATTAGTGGTAAAGGTGGTATGGGTGGGCAGAATGGCATTACACGGACATTGCCGAAGCCCGATAATGGGACAGCCAGACAGCAATAAAGGCAGTTATCAGAAGTGTCAGTTTCTGATAGTGACATTGTTGGCTGCCTGTCACATGGGATTCGTGCGGTGTCCGTACAGTAATGCCGTTCTGAAGGTGTGGGGCGAAGCGATACAACGCACTTGGACGAAACCACCGCTTATAACAGAAAATATTTTGCAGTCAAAGAGAAGAAGAATAGTAAAGCAGGTGTGGGTGGGTAGTGAAGCTGTCGCAAGATTGACGGTCTGAATATCAAGGCGAGTGGATAGCCAGTAAAGGACACAATTATCAGAAGCCTCGGCTTCGGCATCTTGTGGCATAGATGGCAGTCCTCTCGCGTTCAGACCTTGGCATACTGTCTTTCTTGGCTAATAGCGACTTTGTCGCCATCAGCCGGGAATATCTGTATGCCAACCATCTTGGTGACGTTTCGCAAATGGTGAGGGACGAAGTGGTTAGAATAAAGGAAGACGGCGTTGCCGTTATGGTTAATAAATGCACATGGTTGTTATTAGAGAAGATTATCACACGCTATAACAGCAGATTGATGTCCCTGAGCAAAACAAAAGCGACCCGAAGGTCGCCTTGTTATGGAGAGGAAAGGCTATTTCTTGCCTTTCTTGGTTGCTGGCTTGGCCGGCTCTTCCGCAGGAGTCTCCTCCTTGTCGGGACACTCGTAGAACTTGGTTGCAACCATGATGATTCTGGAGTGCTTCACGCCATCCTTGTCTGTCCACTCCTCTGGCTTGAAGAAACCCTCGACGGTGAGCAACGTGCCCTTGGTGAGCTTGTCGAATGATTCGGTGTGCTCGTTCTTGCGCCATGCCTCCATATTCATGAAAGCCGATACGCGGTTGGTTTCCTCGCCGTTCTTCTCCTGACGGCCTACTGCCAATGAGAAGCGTGCTACGCTGGCGTTTGCGAACTGACGGATTTCTGCATCCTTACCTACGAAACCTGAAACTGTGAAGTTGTTCTCGATCTTTTTCATTTTGAATTGAATTTAAAAGTGAAACTTAATTTTTACATGCATTCAAAAGCAGGGATGTGGCACCATGTGGGAAGCACCATGAAAATCGTTCGCAATACTCTTTTTGTCGTTGGCGGTAAGGGAGAAAAAGGAAGATTACGCACTATTTTATTGGTCACAGCGATAGCGGCCACACAAGAAGGAGGAAGTCCTTCGCAGCATCACGCTACCTTTGCATGGTAAAAATAAGTGGCTTTCAAATAGCTCAATTCAGAAAAAGACGGGGCCAAACAATGGAACAAAGGTTGTAAGCAAGGAGGCAATCCGTATGCAACAGACAGGGGCACTGCTATGGCTGTATGCCTGGAGAAACGAAGCGGGAAATCCGACCTTACAGCTGTATCATCAGAAGAGTGAGGAGCATGAACACTGATGCACGATGAACGACAAGCCTAAGGGTCAGCTTAGCAATAGAGGCATCAAGCCAAAAGAGGACAGACATCAGAGGATTGGCGATAGCACTGTCATCATGCTAAGACCAAGTTCTGTGTCCGACAAGGAAGAGTCGCAAAAGACAGACGAGTAAAACCAAAAGGCGAAATGACCATTCCTATAACAAGGTACAGAGACGCTTAAAACGGCGAAGGGACTTTGGCGACGTATCGCTATACAGGTGTCGAAGCATCGCTTCTATAACAGGACTGGAGCAAGTGAGCAAACCGCACAACTTGCTCCCAAGGTATTTCAGTTACAACAGCCATAACCTCATTGGAGGATTGTCCTAAAAGAGTTTTTGCAGTCAAAGGAAGAAAGAGTCTGCAAGCCACATAGCCAACAGACTCTCTCCTGATTATTCACAGATGACAACATCATCCTTGTACTCCGTCACTTCCTTGCCGTTGATGAGCTGGACAATGACCTCACAACCCAAGTCCTCGACAATCGTTCCCTCTGTCTGACCTCTTCGGGGATAAAGCAAGGTGCAGAAACACCCTACAACGCCGTCCAACTGCTCCATGTCTATCGTTGCCATATCCGTTCCTCCTTGTTAGCCGAATGTGATTGGATTGATGCAGAAATTCGTGTCCTCTGCCTCATACTCGTATTCATTGATGAAGTCAATCATCTTCTGTTCGCTTCTTCCGTCCTGTGAGACACCAGTCTTCTCACACCACAACTTGATAGCATCACCAAAGGTGGAGTAAGCACCCTCACAATCCTCAAAGAGTTCTCCGTATGCAGTGACGTAGCACTCTTCGGGGAAGAAGTCGTTCTCATCGTGCGTATAGAAGATGTCGCAACCTGGCTCAACCTCTCGCCAACTGATTGAAAGTTCATCGCCAAGTGCCTTGTTCACCTCCTCAAAGAACAAGTCGCATGAAGACCAAGCACTTTCGGTGTCAAAGGACAAGAGGGCATAATCGTCTTCCACGTTCTCCTCATACTCTGCCCAATAGATGTGTCCTCTCACCGAGATGCCTTTCTTCTCGTAGTCAATGCCATAGTGTTCTGCCAAGAGATACAGATACACATTATTACTGTTCACCTCCAACTCTTGGAGTGTGTTCCAAAGGTCTGCCACGGCTTTGCGTGAGCCTGTCACCTTGTACTGAGTGTCGCAAATGTTAGCCATAAGATAAAATTTTTATTTTCTTCCCTTATGTAGAACCAACTACCATCGGGATTGATTAAAGAATTATGTTGCCCCAAAAGGTGTTATGGCTCATCAATGCAAGGTTTTGCCGTCAAATACTACCTCTGCCACAATCAGAGCGTGGAGATTTCACGGACAAACCACAGGCACCGACCTTGCAGGATGAACGCCATGACAGGTACCTTTGCAACACAATTCTTATCAAAGCCCGATGGGGTGGTACATGGCAGACTGCATGGTACAGCAGTGTGAAGTGACGTTATAGGTGGAGATAAGGCTATAAGAGGTTTTTGCAGTCAAAGGAGAAAAGAGTCCACAAAGTGCAGTATCTACAGGACAAAAACACTTTAGTTTACCTTGGTTAGCTCTTATATATATGCTAACCTAAAGTAAACTGTATATATGTCCGTCTAAAACCCGAAAACCGTACGGGTCAGCTTACGTCAGAAACAGAAGTATAGAACCATAGAAGTGGTTCAAGAAGTCTTTCTTCCTTTGACTGCAAAATATTATCTTTGCACGAATCATAATTGCCCTGTAGGATTTAATATAATTTAACACTCTTTGTTGAATGCAAGGAAGAACAGCTTCAATATGCTGAATATCAGTAGTATAACATTGTGTTAACCCTTAATCTGTAGAAAAGGATGTTATCATACAAAGTAATGTCCATTTGTACTTTTTCTATATGGTTTTATACTTACATTTGCATATCATTTGTATCTTGATAACAGTAACTAACTGATTATCAATATACTTTATATTTGAATGAGGACTATAATTGGGTGGTAGAACCTGGAGTTTTCAACGTAATGATAGGGGCCTCATCTGAAGATATCCGCCTTAAAGCCAGCTTTAAAGTCCTTGATGATCCTTCTAAACAGGCTACTGTGCAGGACTGTATTGAGGGAGATAATACTGATAGCAACACCTCTGCTATCCGTTTGATTACTGATGGTGACTTCACTACCGCATGGAAAGCTTTGCAAGGAGATTATGTGACGATAGCAATAAAAGACGAAATGTATTCGAACAAGATAGGGATTGCATGGAAAGAGGGCTCTGATAATTCCACATTCGAAATACAAGTATCGAGTGGAGGCGGGCAATTCCTGACTGTAATAACTGATAAAGTACGGGCAAACAATAAAATGTATTACTATACTATTGACCATAGACCTATCAGTGATATCAGGGTACTTGTTTCGAAAGGAAATGCAAGTTTATCCGAGTTGAAACTAGAATAATAAGCTAAAATATGCAGAATATGAATATGGGCAGAATCTCTCGGTTATTAATACTATTCATGTCTTTCTCTTTGAGTGGTCAGGCTACTACTGAACAGGGGGATAAAAAGAAGGGACGATATGAGGTGAGTTATTCCCGCTCGGATATGGGAGGCGGAGGGTATATTACCGGAATTGTTCAGGACTATCATAACCCGGACATATTATACGCGCGTTCCGATGTTGCAGGAGTATTTAAAACCACCAATGGCGGCAAGAGTTGGGATGCAATTAACTCAGGTATGAATCTTGTGTCCGATCATTATTGCCATTCTTTAGCAATCAATCCTTTTGATTCGAAGATGTTGTTAAGAGCCTCGGGAGATGTCCGTTCTTTCAAATTTACGGGAAGAATTCATAAAAGTACCGATGGCGGCAATCATTGGAAATTAGTGAAGGATAAACTTGATTTTTGGGGGAATGGAGATACAAGAATGTTAGGCGAGTTGATAGCCTTTGACCCTCTGCAGAAAGGAAGAATTGCTGTCGGCACTTATTCCAAAGGGGTATATATCAGTAATGATAATGGGGAGCATTGGTCTTATTCCGGGTTGAAAGATGAAAGAATATCTTTTGTAAGGTTTTATAAGGGGAAGATGTATGTAGGTACCATACCTGACAGTGCCCTCCCCGGGAAAACAGGTTATTCCAAGGAACAAATAGCTAAAGATATGTTACTGACGCAAGATCGCTTGCGGCACAAGACGTTTGGCTGTATCTATGTATCTGAAGATTATGGGAAACATTGGAATGTGCTGTATCAAATAGAGAATGTCGGCATACTGGAAATGGAGATTATGAACGAGGGAAATGTTTTGCTGTTCATATCAGATAAAGGGGTATATCGTTCAGTGGACGGCGGTAAACATTTTTATTGGATAGAGGATGAGTATCTTCCCCGAACCAGCAGGTATCAAACTGTCACAGTTTCTCCAGTAGATTCAAACGTGGTGTATACAGCCGAGAAATATGCAAGAAGTGCAGCACTGCCTATCTATAAATCAGACGATTTCGGCGCATCCTGGTACTTACTATCACCCGGTTTGAAGAAAGAAAATTTGCAGGAATTCCCTAAGTTTCACGGAAAGGAACCTAAAATGCTGGGTGGTTCTATCTCTCATATCCTTCCCGACTGCCGGGATAGGAACAGGCTCTATTTCAGCAATTTTTGGGGAGTAACTCAGACAAGTGATGGAGGACATAATTATACAGGAAATCATTTCAGAGGGTTGGAAACGCTTTGCATGGAGCAGTTAACCCGTCACCCCTATTGTAAAGAGTATCTTTTTGCCGGAATTTGTGACCACCCTTTGTACTATTCGGACGATGATGGAGTTTCCTATCGTTCGGTTGATTTATTAGACGGACCTGCAAGAATTGTCTGTTGTTCCAAGTGGAGCCCTTTTGTGTATTGGGTAGCGCAAAGAAAAGGCGAATACTGTGATTTTCTGTATTCCACTGATTTGGGAAAAACGGGAAAAAGGAAAAGGATCGGTACAAAAGATAATTTTGTGCAGTGCCTGATAGAAGATAATACATGCAAAGGCAAACTATGGATGATGATGGAAGGAGAAACGGAAGGAGAATTTGGCAAAGGAGGTAGAGCAGGTATTTATATGTCGGCAAATAATGGGGATACCTGGGACAAGGTCCATACGCCTTTTTTCGATCAGGCAAAAACAATACCTGTGTTTAAGGAGTACATCGACAATAATTTTATGGCCATAGTGACTTACCAAACAAAAAACGGCTGTGGTACTAATAAGCTGATGGCAATGGATTGCCAGAGGAACTCGCTGTATGTCGGTGAATGGTGTACAGGGCTTTTCCGAACGGATAATGAGGGCATGCATTGGGAAGATATATCGCACGGGCTGCCATTTGACAAAAAAAATAATTCGATATTGAATTTTGTCTATCCGCATCCATTTATGGAAGGGAGGCTATATGCAGGCTTCTGGAATGGAGGTCTGTGGGAAAGTTGTGATTTTGGCAAACATTGGAAGAAAGTAACGATGCCGGGTATGAAGAATATAAATGCAACTGCCATGCATATAGATTGTAATCGGGAAGGAGAATATGTTACGGTTTTAGCTTGTGCCAATCATTTATTAGCCAATCACCCGACCGCAATTTTCATACGGGAAGGAGATGAAAAATGGACCAATATATATGATCCGGCTCTGGGAGCCATGAAATGGGTGGATATCGTTATAGATGCCAAGGAGCAATCTATACATCTGGCTACCGTGGGGTCTGGCATCATCCGGCTAAAGTATAAATGAAAGTAGAACTGTTATAAAGGAAAAAAATAGTATGAGAAGGTTTACATTAGTTGTTTTATTAGGAATATATTCCTTGTGTTCTTTTGCTCAGTATAAATATTCGTATGATGAAGGAAAGGTGCCAGAGTATGTGTTGCCTGATGTGTTGGTTACATCGAAAGGAGAGAATGTGACTTCATCAAAGGATTGGGAAAAGGTGAGACGACCTGAAGTCCTGCAACTATTTTCGAAACAAGTTTATGGATTTCTTCCCCAGGTAGACATTTCTGCCAGCTACAAAGTTTTATCGAAAACTACTGGTGTGTTTGGGGGATTGGCTATGCGCAAGCAGATTGAAATGACGCTGAGTAATGGTAAAGAGACCCGAAAACTTCTACTCTTGTTATATATCCCTCAACAGAAGCAAAAAGCATATCCAGCCTTTTTCGTTTATAACTTTGCAGGGAATCACACTATATACAATGACCCCGATATCATTCCTTCGGATTGCTGGTGCGGAAACCTGGATATAATAGGCGTTAAGCACAATAAAAGTTCTGAAGCCATACGAGGATGCCGGCAAGGACGGTGGCCTTTGGAAATGATTCTTTCCAGAGGGTATGCCATAGCTACCATGTGCTATAACGATGTATTTCCTGATCATATAAATGGTTTCGAAGACAGTGTGTTAGCCTTAATGGGAATTAATGACCGAGACAAACGGGATGATGATGCGGCCGGCGCTATAGCTGCTTGGGCTTGGGGAATGGGGCGTGTTATGGATTATTTTGAACAGGACCGGCAGATTGATAAAGAGAAAGTGATGATTATGGGACATTCGCGACTCGGAAAAGCTGCTTTATGGGCCGGGGCTATCGATCAACGGTTTAAAATTGTTTATTCAAATAATTCCGGTTGTAGCGGGGCCGCATTGTCCCGGCGCAAATTTGGTGAAACAGTAGATATCATAACTACGGCTTTTCCCCATTGGTTTTGTAAAAATTATCGCATATATAAAAATCAAGAAGAGAAATTGCCGGTTGATCAACATGAATTAGTATCATTAATTGCTCCACGTCCGGTGTATGTTGCCAGTGCAGCCGAAGATTTATGGGCAGACCCAAAAGGCGAATATTTGTCAGCCTATCATGCGGGCGAAGTGTATCAATTATATGGGTATGATAAATTGCCTGACAGTACGCCGCCGTCCTTAAATTATCCCCTGTTTTATCGTACTGGTTATCACATCAGAGATGGCAAGCATGAAGTGACGGCATTTGATTGGTACGTGTACATAAATTATGCAGACAAGTGGCTTAAATAATTTACAAGAATCAGTAATCACTATAATATTGAAAACTAATGAAACAAAATAAATACCCAATTGTATGCCTGCTTTTCTTGCTTTCGTTTCTTGTAGGCGAAGTGTATGCACAGCAAAAGCCTGTGAGGATCCTGGCTATCGGCAATAGCTTTTCGCAGGATGCTGTAGAACAATATTTACATGAGTTAGCGGATGCCGAAGACATTCCTACGATTATCGGCAATATAACTATAGGCGGATGTTCTTTGGAACGCCATTTGAGAAACGCCCGCACAAATGATTCTGTGTATAGGTATCATAAGATTGGCCTGAATGGTAAAAAGGTAGAAACAAAAAAAGTAACTATGGGAATGGCGCTGGCAGATGAAGAATGGGACTATGTCAGTCTACAACAAGTGAGCTCTTCCTCTGGTATGTACGAAACTTTTAAGGCTTCCTTGCCGGAGTTGGTGAAATATGTAAAGGCACGGCTTCCAAAGAGGACACAACTGATGCTTCACCAGACATGGGCATATGACGCCAATGCTACGAATCCCGGGTTTAAGAACTATAACTGTGATCAACTGACCATGTATCATTCCATTGTGGATGCTGTAAAGAAAGCCTCGAAACTGACAAAAATACCCATAATTATTCCGTCAGGAACAGCCATTCAGAATGCCCGCACTTCTTTTATCGGTGTCAACATGACTCGTGACGGTTATCATCTTGATCTGACAATCGGACGTTATACAGCAGCCTGCACTTGGTTTGAAAAGATATTTAAACGCAATGTTCTGGGAAATCCATATTATCCGAAAGGTATGAGCCATGAACAACGGGAAGTAGCACAGAAAGCAGCCCATGAAGCAGTGTTACACCCGGAGTATATTACAGAGCTAACGGAATGGAATGAACCTGCCGGGAAAACACAGGGTAGTGATACTCATAAAGGGATCGTACGGACAAATGAAAAAGCTCCTGGCATTGAGGGTATGCGTATTGCCTGGGACTTGGGATCAAAAAGGCAAATAGCATCCCGAGGTAGGTATGCAAGGGTTAAAAAACTTACCAATCATACATTGGCAGCTGTATATGAACAAGACGGATGCGTTTATTCGACAAGTACCGATGGAGGGAATACCTGGAGTGCATTTTCTCACGTTTTCCCAAATACAACTGTGAACGTCTCCGGAACGCAAGTAAAAATCAAAATGGCAAATCCGGAATTGATTCAACTTATGAATGGCGATTTGCTATATGCTGTAAATTACAGACCTGAAAAAGAAGGAATTGCGCCTTGGGCAATCGCCATCAAGAGAAGTTCGGATTTTGGAATGACATGGTCGGAACCCAAAGTCTTATACGAAGCAGACTGCTTTTTCGAGAATGGGTGTTGGGAACCTGTCTTCTTGCAATTGCCAGATGGAACCATACAACTGTATTTTGCTAATGAAAGCCCGTATCGGAGTTCTGATGAACAGAATATATCGATGATCTCTTCGGCTGATAATGGAAAAACCTGGACAGACGCTGTTTGCGTTTCCTTTCGAAAAGGTAAAAGAGACGGCATGCCGGCGCCTGCCATTTTTGAAAACGAGATTGTTGTTGCCATCGAAGACAATAAAGGAAGCCAGTTTAAACCCTATACCGTGCGTTCTGTCCTATCAAATAGTTGGAAACAACCGGTGTCAGGTAATTCTATAGACCGAAATCCGGCTTTAACAAATCCATTGGACGACGAGATATATGCCGGAGCACCTTATCTAATAAAAACTTCGACCGGAGAATCAGTACTGTCTTATCAATCGACCCGATATAGCCGTTCGAATAGCATGGGGGATGCTCAAATGGAAGTAGCCATAGGAGATAAAAGTGCTAAAAAGTTCTCTAAAATAAGCTATCCATTCGGATCGACCTGGTGCAGGAATGCATTATGGAATTCGTTAACACTATTGAATGAACACACCATTGCGGCTGTTGCATCAGCAACGACAGATAGTATATGTGCTCCGTGGATAATTAACGGATATATAATTACTGATCTGAAAGCCCTTAAACGCTCTATCCGGATTGACGGCATTCACGATCAGAATGAATGGGGAGGAGAATATCCTGTCTTCGTCGGACATAAGAGTTTAACGAATCTGAGGACTTCTATAGCTCGGGATGACCAGACTTTATTCATTGGTGGAGTTGTGAAAGGAGTTACACCGGAGATGGACATCTCCCAAAACGGGGTGATTATTTGTATTGATGCTGCTAACTATTGCTATAAAAAACCAAATAGCGGTGTCTATAAAATAGAATGTATGTTAAATGGAACGTATAAAGCACGTGCTGGTGCAGAGGGAGAATGGAAGGATACGGAATTGCATAAGGTATCATTCACTGCTAGAAAAGCTGAACACGAGACCTATTTTTGGGAAATAGCCATTCCTATGGATGCAGTTTTCATTACCGGGAAGAAACAGATACGTCTGAATGTAGGTCTTTTGAAAAAGACGGATCAAACTGCTTATAGAGAGATGATTGCCAATTCGGATGAAGATGCATCCTATACCTGGTGCCTGTTAAATTTATAAGCATACTTAAGTGTTTGGCAGGACGTGGCATCAAAGCCCCTAATGAAGATGGGGAGATTCCCAAGTATCGAACGGTTGTCAACTTCATTTTTGGCGGTAACCGTGAGCGTATGCTTGAAATAACTTTCGGAAATCAAAAGGTGGATCTTATACAGGGTGCTGACAACTCCCGCATAAAACGAGGTCCGGATATTGAACGTTAGGTACAGGATGTGTACAGATCTGCAAGTGACAAATGGGGCGAAGAAAATATTGTCGCTTTCATTGTCCATCTCGATGAAACCAATCCGCATATTCACATGACTCTTTTGCCAATAGACAAGGACAAAAAGTCTGTATTCAAAAAATAGTTGTCCAGACCGTTTATACCCATTATCGATGGAATCCTCCATGTCTCGACATTTCTGAAAGTATCTCAATACGATAAGTTATTTCCTCTTTTATCTGGTGGCTCCAATAGCTGTCAACCCCTGCCATTTGTGCATATCGCAGGTAGTCGCTGACAGCACCGATTGCCTTTTCTATCAGGGAATCGGCCCCTTTTATATTGTACTTCTTAGCCACTTCAAGCAAATCTCCACGTTCAATGGCAGAGTTCTTGTTGTTTATGGTCAGGCTGTGACGGTTTACATAGCCCGGTGCCGACGGATCGACTGAAAATGTGAAATCATACGTGGGGGTGATGTGCCATACTCCGTCTTTCCCCATCATAAAGCTGAAATTCTTATTGTGGTCATCCACATTCCCACCCAACACATTCATGGTCATGACCAGGAACAACCGCTGCATTTCCGCCGGTACAATACCGATACGGCAGGCCGTATCAAACAGACCTTCATAACTGGCTGCCATCGGGTTCATTGCCGCCAAAGTCTGGACGTGAATTTTCTCGTTTCCCTTGCGGTCAAACCGCTCGGTAAGGAAATGCGCTTCCTTTTCCCCCTCGACAAGCATCGAAGGCATCATTTCCATCCCTGCATCCCGAGCCATCAGATAATAGCTGTATTCGATACGTGTGGTGGGCAGATCAAGATGTTCGTCAAATTTGATAATCATCGGGGTAAAACCAGGTGCGGGGGCACTTACCTGTCCCGAATAACATTCATTGGTTTCCCTATTCACGTTGATGATCGCTTTGGCTCTGCGGCCACCGGCAGATGTTCCCACCTTGAATAGGCTTTCAATCATCAGGTCGGGTTATATCTCCGCCTTGAAATCTTTAGCTTCGCTTAACGCGGCACGGGCAAGCTTGTACAGGTCGGCAATCTCCACCTTAAACGGCTGCTCCATCTCTTCAGCGGCAGGAGGCACAAACTCTAATGCTCCCATTCCCCGCCTGCCTATGTATGCCAGGCGGTCAAGTGATGACAGGTCACGCGATTTTATATGATGCACTTTCGCCCACTCATTGAAGACTCTATTCCCCCAATGGTCCGGCAGTGAATCGGCTATGAAAGAGGGCAGGCCACCGAAAATTTTATCATCCTCGGCATAGACAGGCAGCCCACGCTGGACGGACACACCATGTATCGGGGCTTTCAGCGGAGCAATGTCATAACCGTCTTTTAGGAAGTCACTGTCGAAATAGAAACAGACCTTTTCTGCGTATTTCTCCTTATAGGCTACCAATGTGCCCACTTTTCGGTTCCACAAAAACACATCAAGATTTTGTATCATCACTGTTTCTCCTTACTCTTTTGGGAATCAATTTGTTTATCTTTTTCAATGCCATGGGCGGCATGGGCAATTCGGGAAGCAAATCACTGACACGTTGCTCCATGCCGACTATCCGTAACAGGGATATGAAATTGTTCAGGGTCATGTTCTGATTGACACCCTGTTCAAAATGGCTTATTGTTGCAAGACTCACTCCGGATTTCTCCGCCATTTCCTTTTGACTCATCCGCGCAGCAAGCCTGTACTCCTTTATGCGTTTCGCTAAAAGCAGCATAATATCTTGGTTGGTAATATAGTCAGCATTACTCATACATGGTAGGATATTACTATTTAATTGCAAAAATACAAAATAGCATCTATATATTACTACTTTTGTGAAAGTTTCTATAAAAAAGACAAGAAGATAGTGGAAATTGCACTTTGAAATAAAGAAATAGCCCCGCAAAAAGAACTACATATAAAGAAATAACATTATCTTTGCAAGGTAGATGGACATAGAGAGTCCGTCACGTGAGTTAATAAATCTGTGTTACCACACTGTGTTACTCACTCAAATTGAACGCTACGATTGAACATCAGAAGACTCTGATAATGAAAAGATAACGCTTGATATTTAGCGATAAAAAAGGGCTAAAATCAGATACCAGGCGGATCACATAAGAACAAAGCCAAACGGTGACAAAAAAGAGACAAGTCCTACAATATTAACGTATTGTAGAACTTTTTTTATTGTTTCAGTCTTGCTTAAAAGCCAATACTCATCCAGACTTAGCACAATTCTTTCACCCGAATTATGTATTACGTCCCATTTCAACTACATTTACTGCAACAATCACCAATGGCAGCGAGTATCAAAATCCGGGATCTTAAGTAGGAATTTCAATATGTACAGGTATTATGGAATCAATCTTGGCACCTGTACATTATTATAAATTAAGAAATGCTCTTTGTCTCGTTTTGAGATGGGGAACATACTTTTCAAATATGAGAAAAACAAGATATAGATTAATTATATCGAAAACTGTTTGCTAGTCAGAATAAAGTCTCTACCTTTACAAAGGATAACCATGCCACTTATTAGCGGCTATTTTAAACCGCTTATGCCTGTTGAGAATATGTTCGCATTTACAGCAGTATCTACTGACGGCATCGAACGTGATTTGATATTGACTCAAAGTTGTCAGGTTGAAACACATCCTATTTCTGCGATTAAGGACATTGATCCACAAAGGTTGATGAACGTGTTATGCAAAAGTGTGATTTATCTACTTGGAGGAAATTCAGAAATAGGCTGCACTGCAAATTTAATAGAAAAAGAATGAAAACAGCTATAATATATTATTCAAAATATGGAACTACCGAGCGAGTAACACGCCTTATCGGAGATAAGTTGACCAATAAAGTTGACTACATCTCATTAAAAGAGTGTCCGAGACCTGATATTCGAACTTACGATCGAATAATTCTCGGAACAGCCATTTATGCGGGCTCTCCAAACCGAAAAATTACTCAATTCTGTCACAATAATCAACTATTATTAGAGCAAAAAGTAATAGGGTTATTCATCTGTTGTATGAACGAAGAGCAAGAAGCGGAAGAAATGAATAAGGCTTTCCCGGAGTTCTTGCAGAGATTATCGATTCCCAAAGCCATTTTAGGTGGCGAGTTTCAGTTTGACAAAATGAATTTCATCGAAAGATTTTTGACGAAGAAAATAGCGAAAGTAAATTCTTCCGTTTCGAAGCTGAGATATGATGCTATAAATGAGTTTACAACTCAGATAAAAGATAATCATTTATGGTAACTTCCTGAGTAATCTATTGAGCAACTTTGTATTCAAATAATAGGAAGTTTATGGAAATTAATACTAAAATAAAATATTACCAAACTTATAGTATACCTTTAGACATAGATTATGCTAATCTTAAGGAAGGTCGAAATGAAGAATATGGCGACTACTGCCTGAAAAATGGCGTTTAGCTATATGGTTTTTCAAACAGATATTTATATGCCTATAACAAAAAAGCGAAATACTTGAATCAAGAACTAGAAAGCGAATCTAAATAAGAAAATAAAATGAATTATAGAGACAAGGCAATACATTGTGTCAAGGATACGATATTGCCAATGCAAAGAGAGCAATTTGAAGAATGTGGCCGCTGTTTAGACGAACAGTACAAACGATACGGGAATACAGAATGGCTCTCCGCAAAGACAATTGAAGAAGGACATATTTATGAAATTGGCTACCCGGCGTGTGTCTGTCCGGAGGTAGCAAGCGGAAAAGTAAAAGACGCATCACATTGCGAATGTTCACGCCAAAGCGTATTGTATATTATCGGGAATTTGTTGCCCGATAAAAATATCAGCGTGGAAATTATCGAAACCGTTTTGGGTGGCGCAGAAAAATGTCGTTTCAAGGTAACTGTGGAGTAAGGCTATCACATTTCATATAAACTAAAAAACAAAAGACATAATGATGAAACGAGCTATTACCATAAATAATATTCCCGCCATCATATGGGGCGATGATTCTGATAGAGTCATCATTGCAATTCATGGTAATCAGTCAAACAAGGCAATTAGAACGTCAGCAAATCGTATCGACACCCATAGGGCAAGATCTATATTGGGATTATTATTGTTTCGTAAAGGAACCTCCAATCATCAAATGGAGTGTGCCAACCTATATTTAAAAGGAGACAACGACGATTTGTGTGAATCAAATGTTGTTTTTCAATTTGCCGAACGATTTTCGTGCAAGTTGAATATAACAAAAGAGGCAGGACACTATTTCCATACCCCAACTGAGCTTGCTTCACTTAATAACTGGTTAGAAAAAATCATATAAAATTATGCTAACAATGAAAAAAGAAATTCTATTTGTATTGCTCAACGAGTTTGCAGACACGGAAAGTGCATATATTGCTTCACTTCTAAACTTTGGCCTCGAACCGGGCAAAGCAAAATATACGGTTAAAACCTTGTCAGTTACCAAAGAACCGATCGTGTCTATGGGCGGCTTCAGAGTACTGCCTGATTACGACTTGCAGGATGTTCCCGATGACTATGCAGGGTTAGTTTTAATCGGAGGCATGAGCTGGTTCACCCCGGAGGCCGAACAACTCGTTTCACTGGTCAAAACTGCCATTGAAAACCAAAAAGTAGTGGCAGGCATCTGCAACGCCTCTGTCTTTTTGGGAGCACACGGCTTCCTCAACAATGTGAAGCATACCAGTAACGGTCTGGAGTATCTGAAACAATATGCTGGTATTAATTATACCGGAGATGCAAACTACATAGATCAACAAGGTGTAAGAGACGGAAATATCGTTACTTCCGGAGGGCTGAATACCCTTGAATTTAGCCGTGAGGTTCTCTATGCTTTGGATGTCGACACGCCCGAGCAGATAGAAAAGAGTTACCAAATGCACAAAACAGGCACATGGATGTTATGACCAAAGAGATATTAATTTAAGCTTTTCGGGAAAGCATCTATATGCATAAAAAATAGAATGGCCGTATAAGAAAACTTCTTTCAAAAGAAGTTTTCTTATCTATTTAAGACAATACCTGTAATCGCAATCTTTTACTTTTACGAATCCATTACTTAACAATGTTCTTATGGATAAAACATTAGCCTCATCAGGGTCAGCCAATATCTCTTTCCCTCCTATTTCGGCAATTTCCCCGATCAGCTTCTTTACAATAATCTTCCCGATGCCCTTACCCAAATATTCCTCTTCGCCTATGAGATAACCTATTTCAAAGACTGTCCCTTTCTCATCGACAGTTTTTCCGTAATGTTCCGGTATATATTCTTTTTCAAAAAAACAATCCAAATACAAACAAAAGCCAATGGCTTTATCATTATAATAAACAATGAAATGTTTCATATAATGATATTGGGTATTTCTATTATTTACCTCATCCAACCAAGCCATTTTATGTTCTTCTCCGTCAGGGCAAAACCATTTATAAATATATTCTTTAGCCAACCATTTACTGAAAATGTCTACATCCTTATCACGCAAAGGCTTTATTGTGATCTTATCATTCTTAATATCCATACTTTTTGTGGTGAGACGCCAGCCTCTTTTATAAACTCCATAAATCCAACTATTTGAAATACAAAGATATAATTTTCAATACAATAAAGAAGAACTAAAGGATATTTATAAAGCAACTCATGCCCACAGGTATCACAACAAGAAAACGAATGACCAATTATAAAGAATCTAAAACAAACACAAATGTCGAAATCATACGTTGGGAATCGTACATAATTGCTTATATTTGCGTTGTTGAGCAATTTATTAAGAACCGGATGATATGTTGAAACGGATTAAATTTCAAATTCTGTAGAAATGTACATCCCAATAAAATACTAAAAAGGCAAGAACATGAAACTTTGGAAATATAGTGGAACACTTTTAACAGCAACAGGAGTCATTCATACCATTTATGCGTTATTTCTTGGAAAAGAAGCTTTTACGGAAATGCTTAACAATGGATTAATAGACTCTATTGGAGAAAATCATAACCTGGGCTTTGCTTTCTGGTTCCTAATCTGCGGAATAATACTTATTCTTTGGGGAGAGACACTTCAATACTATATCAGAAAAGAACAAAAACCGGCACCTTTATTTTTAGGTTACTTCATTCTACTGTTCACCATAATCGGTTGCATAGTCGAACCAATATCCGGTTTCTGGCTTTTCTTACCGCAAGCACTTATTATTATTTATTCAAACATGAAAAAGCAGTGAGAAGCATCATCCATAGCGAACTCAAAACCGAGTGCAGTGCTTAAATGCAACTTATTAAAATCCCATAGCATCTTTCACTAAAACCATTTCTTTATGAGAGGTCAACTTCTCTAATAAAAGCAATGCAACCCCGTATGATGTTTGAGGACAATAAGAAGTTATGATATTATCATCCACCACGATGGGAGAATTTACGATAGTTGCTCCAAATCCCTGAAGCACTTTCTGTTTATGAGCACCTCTAAGATGATAAGTTGTTGCTTTCCGACCGTTCAACACTCCACTTTTCCCAACAGGCAAAGCTCCCACGCAGACTGTTGCGATCCATTTCTTTTGTGAGTCAAACAGTCGTATCAATTCCAGAAGTTGTTCATTATATGCCTCCTCATAGAATCCGAATTCTTCAAATCCGCCGGGTATCGCAAGCGCGTCATATCCATCTGCAGACACTTCATCCATGACTTTATCCACCAAAACAGGAACATTGAAAGAACTAA
This sequence comes from Bacteroides sp. MSK.18.37, assembly GCF_019129155.2. Classification (NCBI taxonomy): domain Bacteria; kingdom Pseudomonadati; phylum Bacteroidota; class Bacteroidia; order Bacteroidales; family Bacteroidaceae; genus Bacteroides; species Bacteroides sp. MSK.18.37. The sequence goes on from NZ_JAHOIB020000001.1 coordinate 1,871,854, forward strand.
TCACTTTTTGATTCAAACCACAGGTCACAACATCTATTTTACAATCAAAATCCGTCTTTGCCCATCCCATAACATCTATAAAAGCACTAAACTCAATCGTTTCAAACCCTTTAGCAAGGAATACCAATAATTTCATAATCAAATTAGTTATATATTAATAATATAAGAAACAGCATTGCCCTAAAAAAAACATGAGCTAAAATCACCTTCATTCTTCCCTATAATCCCCTCTTTACCTCACCTTTTGCAGCCTCCCAACCAATCATTGCAGTCTTGCGAATCTCTCCCCAATGGTAATTTCCCAACTCACCGGAAGCACGAATGACCCGATGACACGGAATAAGGAAAGCTACGGGATTCTCACCGACAGCCGTTCCAACAGCCCGGCAAGCTCTCGGATTATTGATTCCTACGGCTATATCTCCGTAAGTAGTCAAGCCACCGACAGGAATTTTCAGTAAGGTTTCCCATACCTTTAGTTGAAAGTCAGTACCTTTCAGATGCAATTTTATTTCTTTGAGTTTACTCCAGTCCTGCGTGAAGATAAATAAAGCATTTTGCTGCACTTCATCTACAATCGAGGTAAACTTTGCATTAGGAAACTTCTTCCGTAAAGAGTTAAAAGCCGCGTCATGATCGTCTGCAAACTCCATACAACAAATACCTTTATCGGTAGACGCAATGAAGATTTCACCGAAAGGACTTTTGGCAAAACTATAATTGATAGAAAGACTTTCACCTCCGTTTTTATATTCGCCCGGCGTCATCCCTTCTATATTTACAAACAAGTCATACAATCTGCCCGTACCGGAAAGCCCTGTTTCCTGTGCCGCATCGAATAAAGACGCATGAGTTTCATTCAAGATTCTCTTGGCATATTCAATACTAGTATATTGCAAGAACTTCTTAGGGCTAATTCCCGCCCACTCCGTAAACATACGTTGGAAATGCGCTGTACTCAACGCCACCTCCCCGGCAATCTCATCCAATCCAGGTTGCCTTTTAAAATTCTCCCTTATATACCCGATTGCCTGCGCAATACGTGCATAGTCAAGCGTTTTTTGCTCATTCATAACAGAGGTTTGCCATTTAATTCCAAATCCAGCAACCGCTTTTTGGCAGGCAATCCGCCTCCATACCCAACAAGCGTGCGGTTACTACCGATGACACGATGGCACGGAGCAAAAATAGAAATAGCGTTCGCCCCATTAGCGGCAGCAACAGCACGGACAGCTTTCGGCAAATCGAGTTGTTTTGCCAGCTCACCGTATGACACAGTCGAACCGTATGGAATCTCCAACAACTTATACCATACACTCTTCTGAAACTCCGTACCAACAAAAAGCAAAGGCACCTCAAACACAGTCCGCTCGCCATTGAAATATTCATCTAACTGGCTCATCGCCTCCTGTATCACATCTGACGTACTTTCCTCATAACCAGCTTTCAGCACTTTCCGCAATCTCCTGTCTACGATATCCCTATGACTTTCAGCCGCCCAGTCACAAAGACAAAGCTTATCCTCCAGCGAGCCAAGCATCAAATCACCACAAGGAGAATGATAACGCTGTATCTTAATCACATTCGTTTTATCTTCCATACTTCCAAAGATACGTTTATTATATTTACAGTTGAAATAACAGCTAATAATATTTTCGTTTTTATACTCGCACTCTTATTTCCAATGCCGCAAAATTACTACACGCATCACTGATAAACGACCCGAAAATTGCTATTCTTACATAGAAAAGACAATCTCCCCTCCCACTCCTCCATACAATCAATCGTTCTCAATATACTTTATTACCCGGCAAGGACTGCCGATCGCCACACAATTCTTAGGAACAGCATTGGCCTTCATACTCGTACAAAGTGATATAAAGCAGAAAGTGGGAAAACCTATCCCTCAATTCAATCTCCAATTATTTTTTATATATGATTTACTCTCACACCCTCACACTTTCCCTGCATTCCCCTATTCATCGTCCTTTCAGTGATGAGGGTAAGAGTGAGGGTAGGTGAGGGTAAAAAGTTACCCTCACCCTGTCTCGTCCTGATTTTGGTTGACAAAGCCCCCTTTCACACCACCTTTATCAATTACTCTACTTTCATCAAATGATAAAGCGTCCCTTTACGAGACTTACGACAAGGAATATTCAGTTTTTGAAGTGCACGCCCAAACTGTCCTACCTTATTAATAGCCAGTTTATCCCGTGTTTTCGTCTGTAAATAACTCAAAATCTGCATAGCAGTCAGCCATTCGCCTTCCATTTCCTCTTCTACAGGATTAAGATAGCAATGAAACAACTGTTCCAGCGGACTCGCCTGTTCAAACTCACGGTTAGTCTGTTTTAATATGTTTTCATCCTCATCATTCAGCCAATAACGTTCACCTTTATAAATAGCCTCCATCGCTTGAGCATAAAGCTGCTTGTAATTAATCGTAACATTCGTATTGATAGGAGCCGTCACCTCAATGCAAATAAAACGGCGGCTACCGCTAGGATCGGTAAGCAAATCTTTCTGATTGCTGGTACCGATAAAAGAAGCATAACGCCTCATTTCCCGAATCGTATTACCGTATGGTTTGCGCAGATTCGCCACAGGCTTCTGCAACAAATGCTTCAAGAACCCCTGCTGACTGACATTAATCTGATCGAACTCATCAATATTGATCAGAAAAAAACGTCCCAAATAGCGTTCCGCCTCCTGTTTACTTTTGAAATCAATACTGTCCGTATAACCGAAACGCAACTCCGGCGGCAAAATAATGCGACAAAATGTAGACTTGCGATACCCCTGCGAACCGACCAATAAAGGCGAAGTATTATTACCATGCTGCCGATCAACTCCCCTCCAATGCGCCACCATACTAAGAAACCAGCGGTAAAATAATTCCTGCCAATGCGGATTATCACAAGGCAACAGACCAGCCAATGCACGGATACGGTCCTTCCCGTCCCAGCGACCTGTCTCATAAAGATATTCCTCCACAGGATTATACAAAGGAACACATTCCGAATTCAGAAAACGATCCACATCACGGTCCCACGCACTGATGCCTTCCTTCAAAGCATTGATCGCAATACTGTTGCGCACCCGTTTATCCACCGGCTTAAAGCAAAAGTGAACAGAATCGCGCTGCCGATATTCCAAATCGTCCTGCACCGTATTGTAACGGAATTCATACCGACGTTTCATAAACTCTTCCAACAGAAAAGCCGTCTCCTGCTCTTTACTGATACTGCTTTTCTTGCCGAATCCCTTACATTCCTGATAAAGATTATGCAATATCGAACGGATCACCTGCTCTTCTTCTTCGCGATAATAATGAATCATCGTCTGCCGTATCGCTTCCTCTTCGGGAAGCCCCGCTTTGAAACAATGCTCGGCAAGGCGAACCAATAAAGGCTGCAAGTCGTCCCCACGTTTCCAATCCTCCATTTCCTGAAGTGCCCTGTTCAAGGCCGCTTCATAAATCTTCGTGAATGTTTGCGCCGACTCATATCCCGGCTGCAACCGTAATAACGGATTTTTCTCTCCCAGTTTCCGCTGACGGAAAGTCTCTTCTCCCGGCATCGTAAGCGGTTGTTCCAGGCAGAACGGCACCGCATCCGGATTATAATAAGGAGATTCGTCCAACGTCATCCGACATCTCTGTGCCAAAACCGGTTCTTTCAAGTCAATATCGAAAGGCAACATCGGCTGATAACATTTCACCGCCAGCCAATAAGCATGAACATGAAATAATTCCGCCTCCGCTTCCTTGGTCGGCAATCCTCCGTCATCCGGCAAAGCGAAGCGCACCCATATCTTCACACTACGCCCGCTCGAACCACCAAAAGCAGCAAAAGTCTGTGGCAAAAGCGCCGCTTGTCGCTTCACAAATTCCACTTCCGAGCCGCTCGCCAGCCTACTCACTTCCAACTGTACCAATCCGTTATACCGCTTCATCTTCCGTTCGCCCTCTTTGGTACGGGTATATTCCACAGCAGAATAGATGTATGGCAATTTATCAATATGTTCGTATCGGGCATACGTACCTTCCAGCAATGGTATGATTCCCCGCAAAGCCGTGATATGCCCCGCCTTTGTTTCCGTTTTCATTTTGTCGAATAATGTGCCTGCCTCACAAACGCTAAGAGTCTCTTTTCCGCTCCCGTTGTCTTGTCTGATTAAAGTAATTTTCATCCTATTTTTGTCTATTTTTTCTACAATTACATCTACCTATTTAATTCCTGTAAAGATACGCTTTTATCTTCCGGTAAACAAGCATTTTATCCGATAAATACCTGCATATTATTTGCATTTGCCTTATTATTTATGTATCTTTGCTTAGTAGTTGTCAAGGGCTCACCCGTGTGAACAAACAGGCTATCAATTGTAAATAAAAACGTCCACAGACGTAAACAGCCTTGTTCACATGGGTGAGCCCTTGCAAAGCATTAGAGCTTAACAAAAGAAACATTAAGCATTAATGTATTACTATCTAAGAGAATACATAACAAGAACAGTTCATTTAAAACAAATATAGAGCTATGGCAATATTATTCGATTGGTATGAAGACCCGAAGCCTTCAAACAAACAGCAGGGAGAAAACGGAAACACCCTGCATCCGCGCATCAAATACAACGGTTCCACAGGGACCGACGTACTGCGCCGACGTATTCAAGAACGTTGTTCACTGACAGAAACAGATGTCACAGCCGTACTTGATGCGCTTTCGCACATCATGGGACAGGAATTGGCGGAAGGACGCCAAGTTCATCTGGACGGCATCGGTTATTTCCATCCCTGCCTGACAACCACGGAACCTGTAACGGTAGACACAAAACGGAAAGTGACTAAAGTGAAGCTAAAGGCCATTCAGTTTCGTGCCGACCAGACATTGAAAAACGAGTTCGGTGTGCTTAAAGTGAAAAGCCTCAAAGGCGGACTGGATTTCACCCAACTGACAAACGAAGAAATTGACCTGCAACTGACTCAGTACTTCCGTACTCATCCATTTATGCGAAGACATGACTTCCAATATCTTTGCGGAATGGCAAGAAGTACAGCCATGCGACATATCCGACGTCTGCGCGACGAGGGTAAATTGAAAAATATGGGTGGAGCCATGCAGCCGATTTATGTGCCGGGAAGTGGATATTATGGTAAGAATAAAGAAGTTAGTGTGAAAACGGAATAAAATTGGTCAACTCAAATCAGGACGAGACAGAGTGAGAGTAAAAAGTTACCCTCACCTACTCTCACCTTTACCCTCACGCCTGTAACCCCGATGAATAAATGGATTGAGCACAAAGGGTGAGGGTGTGAGGGTAAAACGTCACCAACATTTATTTGAGAGCATTCTTAATGCGAGCAACTATTATACAAGAGCACCTCCATACCGTTCCATATTTTACCGGGGAATCTTAACCATTTCAACCGGCTGCTCCTGTATCTTATCCAACGGTTGTGATTGATATTTTACCTTTGAGAAATCAATAGCTTTTAAGTCAATGCAACGTATCGAATTGTTATAAGCTGTTTTATAATAAACCTTCCGGTTCGTGAGGTCGATAGCTGAGGTCCATTGCGTAGCACTGGGAATATCCGGAATATCACCCTGCGAATGTTCTATACCGATAGGAATATCAAAATTATTAAGCAAGTGGAAACATTGCTGCACGGTATCAAAGCCTGTGGCACGTTGCGGAGCTGTCCCCCGGTAAAAGGCCGCACGCACAAACCGCGAAGGAGGCGTGGCATCACCCGGAATGCCGAGAAAACCGGAGTTGCCACCAGTAGGTTGCAACGTAATACCGCTCAATTTTTGCACGGAAGCGTCACCCGGATGAAGATTGACGTAATTGTTCAAATTTGTAAGTTGCCATTCAAAACCGGGGGCATTCGTCAATACTCCTACTTCATTCTCATAAAAATGCGGCACACCACCTACAATTTCCAACACAACCTGACGCCCCGACGGTTCACCGATACGCCAATGTACTACCGCTGTCTTTTCCAATCCTACAACACGTACAGAAGAAAGGGCTGCCTTCACCTCGTCGATAGTGGAAAACTGCGACAACAGCCACTCCGTCACTTGAAGGTCTGCCAGTGTCCGCTGGTTCTGTGCAGCATCATACGTTTTATATCCCCCATAATGAGGAAAGAAAAATAGTCCGGCCGAAAGTCCGGCCTCATTGATTCCTTCGGCAATAAATTCTTTTTGTACAACAGCCAGACCAACCACTCCATATTTTGCCGTAAACGTTAGTCCATTGACACCTGTAGGAGTGAATGACGTGAGCTGTTGGCCACGTGGAATAATCACATACTCGCTTTGCAACACACCGCGCGCCCATTCAATCGTACGGGCCTGCACATAACTGCCGTCACGGGATGTCAGCGAGATTCCCGTACAAGCTACAGCCTGAAAAGTGCTGCCACATACGGCAGCAATCCCTAGCAATAAGTTCTTTGTCATCTTCATCATTATTTATATATTTATTTGCTAAAAACTCAATACTGTATAAAGACAACAAAATATGGGTTATTTTAGTTTGCAGACACCTCTCTCAAGAAAACTATTGTTTTTTGTTCGTCCCGTACTTTGCGGAACAATATACGTAGTTTGCTTCAATATGCAATCTCTTTTTTTTGGTTAAGCACCGGGAACATACGGATGAGTGAACCAGAAGCACGACCCTTCCCCCTCACGGGATTCGACTCCAATCTTTCCGCCCATCCTATTGACCAGGCTTTGACAGATGGATAATCCCAATCCGGCACCTTGTACAAATGAGTCTAATTTTACAAAACGATTAAATATTTCATGTTTTTGTTCATCGGGAATCCCTTTGCCCGTATCCGTTACACAAAAACGCACCTGACTCTCATCTTCCAATGAATAGGAAAGTGTGATTGAGCCCTTGGTGGTAAACTTCAAGGCATTAGTCAGGAAATTAGAGAGTACCTGCATGATCCGGTTTTTGTCGGCATCAATTACGATCTGCGGTGAATTTTCATCAAAACGCAGTTCGACCGCACTGTCACGTTTTTTATGTGAGAAGGTAGCAATCACTTCCCGGCAAAGTTGTGGTACATCCACTCGTCCCATAACAAGATCTATCATACCGGCTTCGATTTTGGAAATGTCCAGAATGTCGGAAATAAGGTTGAGCAACAGCTCATTGTTCTCCTGCACTATAGACATATATACATGACGCAGCTCCGCCTCATCGGTTTCAGCAAGCAGACTGGAAAAACCGACGATGGCATTCAGAGGAGTACGTATCTCATGGCTCATATTGGCAAGGAATGCTGATTTGAGCCTGTCCGATTCTTCCGCTTTTTCTTTAGCTTGAATCAGCTCCAGTTCCACCTGTTTGCGGGTGGTGATATCGGTAGCCAGTTCCATGATTGCCCAACGTCCGTCGAGCCATTTTATTGCCATGCTCTGGATGGTATACCAACGTTTGGTGACCGGATTGTAGTCTTCCCAAAAATGAACGCCTGTAAACTTACGGTTAGCATCGAGCAGCTGCGGCTTCGGGCAGTGTTTACACCCATTTTCCAATCCTGCATTCAACATTCTCCAACATTCCGCATTTTCCGGAACTTCTCCTGCTTCTTCCCTGAAAGGCTTATTGGCAAAAATCACTTTCAGTGTATCGTAATCGCTCACAAAAATATTGGCATTGATATTATCCAATACCTTTTGCATGGTTCGCTGTGACTGTTGCAACGATGTTTCAACTTGCCAACGTTTGGTAGCAGTAGATACGATTTGCGATATCTGGCTCATCAGTTCCACATCTTTTTCATCCCATTGTTTGTTCCAGCAAAAGTTAAATGAAAGAAACCCGAAATGTACTCCCAATTGTGACAAGGGGAAGACAGCGATAGCTTTTACACCTTGCACTTCGAGCATTTGAGTAATAAAGGGATCAAGCGAATAAATATCGGACGTACAAATGATATGGTTTTCTTCCAGCATGTCGAACCAAGGTTTTCCCGCTTCAATGGTCATACTCCGCAAGTAATCGATAGCGGGTTCTATACCGTCGTTGCACCATTCGTTGGTGCAGCCGTACGTAACTCCGTCAAGATGGTTTTCCCATGTCGCCAAACGGTCGACACCAGTGTAACGGCCAATTTCGGCCAGTGCCATATTCATAGCAGTAGGTATATCCGGTTCCAGTTGCAGAATTTGCAGTACCTTGATAAATAATGCCTGCCGCCGGTTGGTTGCTTCGAGATTCTCCTGAATAGCGATCAGGTCTTTAGATTTCTCTTCAACCATCTGTTCGAGGCTGGTACGGTACTGTTCCAGTTCCATACCGCTCCCTTGAGGTTCAGAATCAGTGGATTTCATGTTTAATAGATAACAGTAAATAGAATTTTAGTTTAGTTTCGAATCCGGACGAGATGCGTCCCACATTCTGCAAATATATACATTTATTTTAGAAACCAAACTTTTTCCCATCAAAACGACTTCTTATAAATGCCTAATAATCGCAGAATTACGAAAGCAGATATTACATAATCGACCTCGTCAGTTCCAAACTTCCTCAATATTATACCGGATGGAATCTTTTCAACAATATATGACTTACACTGAAAAAGTCCTTATTACTCTTTTCTATCTATTAAAACTAAATCCTATTCGTCTGATTATATCAGTTTCAACCCTACGATTGAAATAATCAGAGTCGTCATAAAAAACAAACGACCCAGAGTTGCCGGTTCATGAAAGAACAGGATACCGATCAATACGGTTCCCACCGCTCCTATCCCCGTCCAAACAGGATATGCAGTGCCGATAGGCAATGTTTGCGCAGCCTTTGCCAGTAGGAACATGCTTAAGATTACAGAGATTACAAATCCCGCTCCCCACAAATAAAAATCGGTGCCTGTCGCTCCTTTAATCTTGCCTAGACAAAAGGTAAAACCAACCTCAAACAGTCCGGCAATAATCAATATAATCCAATTCATATCATTCTATTTTAATATTAGGCTGCAAAATTAACAAGACGCCCGGAGCTTTCACTTTACATTTGATAAGAAATGACGGTGTAAGAGTATCATCAATTCTTCTTTTCCTAATATAACTTTTTGTATTTTTGCAGAATAATGATTCAATGCGATATGGATATACACGAGATTATAAACAGGATATATCGGATGCCGGAGACTTCGGTGGAGAGGGTGGTTAAATATCTGTCAAAGGTCACATATCCCAAAGGTCACCATATATTGGAGGCTGGCAAGACTGAAACGAATATCTTTTTCATCGAGAAAGGAATTGCTAGAGCTTACATTCCCATAGACGGAAAAGAGGTAACGTTCTGGATCGGGAAAGAAGGGTCAACCATTGTCTCATTGAAAAGTTATGTAAATAATCAACAGGGGTATGAGTCGATGGAACTGATGGAAAACTCGGTGTTGTATCTATTAAAGCGCAAAGACTTACACGAATTATTCAAGGAAGATATCCATATTGCCAACTGGGGGCGCAAGTTTGCCGAATCAGAGTTCCTGCAAACAGAGGAAAGACTTATTTCTCTCTTATTCACCACCGCGTCCGAACGGTATATGAAGCTGATACAAAATAATCCGGAGCTATTACAGAGAATACCATTGGAGTGTCTTGCTTCTTATCTGGGAATAACTCCGGTAAGTTTAAGCCGGATAAGGGCGAAATTGAAACGGGTACTTTGAGATAGAAACATATTTTTCAAAAGCAAACAGAAAGTAATATATTTGTGTTTTGAATGAATCAAAAAAGAGAAGTCATGAATATCGAAGAGTATAGAGAATATTGCCTGTCAGTCAAAGGAGCAACAGAATGTATGCCGTTTGATGAACATACTTTGGTTTTCAAGGTTATGGATAAAATGTTCACTTTTGCTACATTACGTCCTAAAAACGGAAGATTCTGGGCGGATATGAAATGTAATCCTGATAAATCAGAAGAGCTCATAGAACAATACGAAGACCTTTTTTGGGGACCTTTTTCGGATAAGAAACATTGGATAACTGTCTATTTAGAAGGTGACGTTCCTGATAGGCTCATCAAAGAACTGATTAGCCACTCGGTAGAGGAAGTTATAAAGAAGTTACCCAAGAAAAAACAAGAGGAATACAGGAACATGATTTAGGATTTGAAGAGTAGACATATCCGGTACTACTATTATTGCTAAAAGTAGAGCCGAATAAAATCACTATCACCCCAAAACGCACACACGGATAAAATCATCCTATATTTAAAAATGTATGTCCCAGGAACACTTGCATTCTTCATTCCGGCAATCATGAATCTGGAGAAAAAATAAATGACGAATTTTATTAACTAATGCTTTTTTAGAAGCATTTTTTTAGGTTATTTTGCGGAACAAATATCACGAACTCGTCAAATTATGGATTGGATTGGCCTTGATTTAACATTCCCTATCACCGACCCTACATGGATATTTCTCCTTGTACTCCTAATTATATTGTTTGCTCCGATATTATTGAATAAACTGCGCATCCCTCATATTATCGGGATGATCCTGGCAGGACTGGCTATTGGCGAACATGGATTTAATATCTTGGCACGAGACAGCAGCTTTCAGTTATTCGGGAAAGTCGGACTCTATTACATCATGTTCCTGGCTGGTCTGGAAATGAATATGGGAGATTTCAAAGAGACGCGAAACAAAGCATTGGTACTGGGATTACTGGCTTTTATCGTTCCTATCGGGATTGGATTCGTGGCAAATGTATCTTATCTGAAATATGGTATAATCACCTCTGTGTTATTAGCCAGCATGTATGCTTCCCATACGCTCGTGGCCTACCCCATAGTCACCCGCTTCGGCATATCACGCCATCGTAGCGTAAGTATTGCCGTAGGAGGAACGGCCGTTACGGATACACTCACGCTGCTGGTACTGGCTGTTATAGGCGGATTGTTCAAAGGAGAAACCGGAGGGTTGTTTTGGATTTGGCTGGTGGTAAAAGTAATCTTTCTAGGGGCACTGATCATTTATTTCTTTCCGCGCATCGGTCGTTGGTTCTTTCACCGGTACAATGACAACGTGATGCAATTTATTTTCGTGCTTGCGATGGTCTTTTTAGGAGCAGGGTTGATGGAGCTTGTTGGTATGGAAGGTATCTTGGGAGCTTTCCTCGCAGGATTGGTACTTAACCGGCTCATCCCCCACGTCTCTCCATTGATGGATCATTTAGAGTTCGTTGGTAATGCACTTTTTATTCCTTATTTCCTTATCGGAGTGGGAATGTTAATCAACTTACGTGTTATTTTCGGAGAGGGGGATGCCTTAAAAGTTGCCGCCGTGATGATAATCATGGCGCTGACAGGCAAATGGATTGCTTGCTGGCTCACTCAAAAGATATATAAGATGTCTGTTCTTGAACGAAATCTGATGTATGGTTTGAGTAATGCACAGGCGGCAGCCACATTGGCGGCTGTGTTAGTTGGATACAACATTATTCTGCCCACCGGCGAACGTTTATTGAATGATGATGTACTGAACGGAACAGTCTTGCTTATCCTGGTCACTTGCGTAGTGAGTTCACTGATTACCGAGCGGACAGCCAGAAAAATGGCGATGGATGATTCACAACCTGAAAATGAATCGTCAAAAGAAACAGAGAAGATTTTAATATCCATAGCCAACCCGGACACTATCGAGGACATGGTGAATCTTTCTCTAGTCATACGTGACCCCAAATTGAAAGACAATCTCCTGGCATTAAATGTTATCAACGACGATAATAACTCTGATAATCTACGAATTCGAAGCAAACATTATCTGGAAAAAGCCGAAATGACAGCAACGGAAGCAAATGTACCACTCAAAAAGGTCACCCGGTATGATTTGAATATAGCTTCCGGTATTATCCATTCAGTCAAGGAGAATGAGATTACGAGTATTATCACCGGCCTGCACCGCAAGAAAAACATCACAGATTCATACTTTGGAATACTTGCCGAACACTTATTGAACGGATTAAACTGTGAAATAATTATCTCTAAATTTCTGATACCGGTCCATACAATCAAACGGATTGTCGTTGCCATCCCTCCTAAAGCCGAATATGAATCCGGTTTTCCTCATTGGATGGAGCACTTTTGTCGCATGGGGAGCACTCTTGGATGCCGCGTACACTTCTTTGCCAATGAAAAGACTACCATCCGCCTACAAGCGTGGATAAAGAAAAGGCATAAACAGACGCTTACCGATTTCTCTCTCTTAGAAGACTGGAATGACCTGCTGGTATTGACAGGACAGGTAAGTTACGATCATTTATTGGTTATTATCAGTGCACGACCAGGAACTCTTTCGTATGACAGTTCTTTTGAGAAGTTACCGAGACAGCTCGGGAAATATTTCTCCAACAATAGCTTTATCGTGTTGTATCCCAATCAGTCGGGAGAGCCATTGGATACGTCTTTCTTCTCTAAGCTATATACTGATACCGAAACCCGACATTACGAAAAGGTCGGTAAATGGTTTTACAGGTGGTTTAAGAAAGAGGGATAAAATTAGAATTGAAAAGTTCCGTTTAATTTATAAATATCGACACATTTATCTATATTTGTACCATTAGCAATTTTGCTATAAACACCTAAAGGAAAAGAATGGTATGTCAAACGTCGATTTTTCCAAAATAACAGAAGGAATCTATCATGTGATAGAAACTGAAGAGAAAATACTAACCGGGCTACAAAATGATACGATCACGTTGAAACGTAATAAACAAAATCGTACCATCAAACAGATTCTCGGACATTTGATTGATTCGGCATCAAACAATCACCAACGCATGGTCAGATTGCAATACAGTAAAGATTTGCTTTTCTTTCCCGATTACCGTCAGGATAATGATCTGTGGATAGCATTACAAGATTACCAAAATGAAGATTGGAACAACCTGATTCAACTATGGAAGTTTTTTAACCTGCATATCATTCAGGTTATAAAATCTGTAGACCAGACAAAACTGGATAGCTACTGGTGTGATTTTGAAGGAACAAAGGTTACGCTACAAGACATGATAGAAGGTTATCTAAGTCATTTGCACCTGCATATTCATGAAATCCATGAATTAATGAATGCCTAAAAAGGATAGCGGTTGCAGTTCTTTTATATTCTATAAATATTAAGATGTACCCACATGGCAACTTACACTCATTTCGCAAAACAACCCGATGTACTGAAACATCTGATACTCTGTGAAGTTCTTAGAAATGAAGCCCCACAAGTATATGTAGAAACCAATTCCGCATGTGCCATCTACTCCATGACGCAAACTCCGGAGCAGCAATATGGTATCTATCATTTCCTGGAGAAAGCAGATGATGACAAATCTCTAAAAGATTCCATTTATTACCAACTGGAAAACCCGGAAATGACAAAAGGAAATTATCTGGGTTCTCCTGCCCTGGCAATGAATGTATTAGAGAAGCAAGCAAAAAGGTTTGTATTCTTTGATTTAGAAAAGAGTGCGTTGGAAAATGTGGGTACCTATGCCAAACAAGTCGGATTAAGTGCATCTGTAGAGATGCATCATGCCGACTCTTCGAGAGGTACCATAGAGCTATTGCCTTCACTTCCTTCATCCTCTTTCATTCATATCGATCCTTACGAAATAGACAAGAAAGGAGATTCAGGAGTAACCTATCTCGATATCCTGATACAGGCTACTCAATTAGTGTTTATTATGGTATGGATTCATGACCGAAGATGATAAAGAATCTTTGGACAACTATATTGTATCCAGTCTGGAAAAGGCAGGTATCAAGGATTACATAGGTGTAGAGCTTACTATGAATTCAATAAGAAAAGACAGTATATTATGTAATCCGGGCATTTTGGGAAGTGGTATTTTGGCTACAAATTTATCACAAATCTCCAAAGATACCATTCTTGATTACAGTAACAAACTGGTTGATATATACAAAGATGCTAAATACAAAGATTATGATGGAAGTTTATATATTCAGCATCTTTGATATCCACTTATTAATTTAATTACCTAGAACATTACTCTACAAACAGAGCGTCAGAAAGCCGGAGCTTTTAAAATCAGTTTCCGGCCTTTTGGCTATAAATTAACTTATTTCTTTGGCTGATTGTCCACAAACCATCTATTAGCCGTACATTTTTCGTATCGTCATCTTCCACGTTCCATGCATAACCTCCTGAAGGCAGGCCACGTCTCTCCAATATTTCATTGGGCTGATTATTGGAAAAGAAAAGTTCCAGTTGCGTAGAGTCAGGACTAAACACAATAAAGGCAGAAGCATTGCTATCGTCCACCGATTCCGTGCGGATTCCTTTCTCAAACAAGCGGATACAGTCTTTTTGCACTTCACACCATACATATCCGGCAGAACCGATACAGCCATGTTCATCCCGATCACCTCCCACAATCGGAGATTGCGGATACTGAACTAATTTAGAAGCCGGCATTCCCGGTGTATATTTTCCGGTATAGAACACTTCCAGCGTATCATTCAGAAGCAAACCGTTGACTTCATCTTTATTTGCATCTATCGTACTGAACGAAAGGGTATCATTCTTATCAGTAACAATCGTTACCGTATTCATGGTTGCATCACTAACGATTCCTTTTGAGCTTGCCACTTTTGACGAGCAACCTGCCATGAGGCAGAGCGTACCTACTGCTAATAATATTGTTTTCATTTTCTTTAATTGGGGCTTTGTTTTTAAATTAATGCAAAGATAAAGGTTATACTGCCAATATTTCGCTTTTACAAAATAAATTAATTTCCGGGCAGATTGTTCACCAGCTACACACAAAATGCCTATATTGGACAACGATCTATTAGAAAATCAGCCTACCTTTGTGATATGGATAATCAAAAGTAAATACAGAATACCATGAAAGAAACTTTGCAGATTCCCACTCCCGAAACACTGGAAGCCTTGATAGGTAAGGAACTTTATGATATATGGACTTCACTTTGCCAGCTTATCGAGCAAAAGTACAATATGGAACAACTATGGAACCATGGAGGAAAAAAATGGATATACGAATATAAATATCGCAAAGGCGGAAAAACGCTGTGTGCCCTATACGCCAAAGAACAAACGATTGGCTTCTTGGTCATTTTAGGTAAAGATGAGCGTGCCAAATTTGAATCTCTGCGAGAAGTATTCTCCAATGAGACTCAAAAGATATACGATGAGACGACTACTTTCCACGATGGGAAGTGGCTTATGTTCGAATTGAAAGACACTTGCTTATTTAATGATATGGAGCGACTGCTATCCATCAAACGAAAACCCAATCGATGATTGAATCAGATATAAATAAAAGGTATTGTCAAAGTTGCGGGATGCCTCTCCGCTTTGATATAGAGAAATATCTGGGTACTAACTCCGACGGTTCCCGAAGTGACGAATATTGCTACTACTGCCTGAAAGATGGAAAATATATCGTCGACATTCCGATGTCGGAAATGATTAATATCTGGATAAAATACACCGACAAGTACAATGAATATGCAGATACTGCTTATTCGCCGGAGGAACTTAGGCACATACTAAACGAACGGTTACCCAATCTGAAACGGTGGAAACAAAAGTTGGAAACCTGTAATATCCATCATCAGAAGATTCAGGATATAATCGTTTATATCAATAATCATTTATTCGACACTTTGGATACAGACATGCTTAGCACGATAAGCGGACTTTCCAAATATCACTTCAGAAGAGTGTTTCAAACTGTTGCCGGAGAAAATATTGGAAGCTACATACAACGTTTGCGCCTCGAACATATAGCACATCTGTTAGTATCCACCGACTTTACATTAAATCAGATTTCGGAGCAAACAAACTATCAGACTAAATTCAGTCTGGCAAAAGCCTTCAAAAAACATTTTGGAGTGTCAACCTCTCAATATAGGGAGAAGTATAAGCCGATGTATGACGAACAGCATGCGGTTATCACTCCTGAAATCCGGTCGATTCTGCCGATGAAAGTATTTTGTATCGAGGTGGGTGAAAAGTATAAGGATGAACTCCGATACAAATTAATATGGGACAGGCTCACCAACTATGCTAGACAGCGCAATGAAGAAAAGTCGAATGATAAGTTTGTCAGCCTTAGTATGGACGACCCGGCCATCACCCCAATAGATAAATGTCGCTTCTATCTCGGGGTCATAATCGATAACAAAGAAAATGATTTCCAGCCGGGAGTGATAGAAGTTCCCGGTGGTCGTTATGCTATATTCAGGCATATCGGTGACTACTCTTTATTGCATAAATTCTACCGGACTATTTATGAAGAGTGGTTCCCGGAAAGTAAATATCGTCCTCAAAGCACCTTTAGCTTTGAAATGTATATGAACCGCCCTGCCTCCACCCTTAGAACAGAACTAATTACCGACATCTATATTCCGGTCATCAAGAAATAATTAATTATCAACCCTCTAAAAACAATGTATTATGGGAAAAATTTCAGAAATCATGCTATTGAAGCAACCGAAACAATCCGCTTTGGCTGTTGAAGTACAAACAGATTTGAAGGGAATGTCGGAAGCTATCGGAAAGAACTTTGTAAAAATAGACTCTTTATTCAAGGAACAAGGCGAGGTCACTACCGACATCCCCTACGCTGAATATCCTAATTTCGAAAGCGTGACAGAACAAAATA
The DNA here is from genome assembly GCF_019129155.2 of Bacteroides sp. MSK.18.37. NCBI lineage: Bacteria > Pseudomonadati > Bacteroidota > Bacteroidia > Bacteroidales > Bacteroidaceae > Bacteroides > Bacteroides sp. MSK.18.37. The sequence goes on from NZ_JAHOIB020000001.1 coordinate 1,888,541, forward strand.
TCAGAATGATTATTGGTCTAAAGTCAACCAGAGAGTTACAAGGTGAAGGGGATATACGGTCTATAACGATACCAGAAAAAAAAATAGTTTCCTGCCTACATAGAGGAACTTACAAGGAACTGGCTGCCCTGTACAACGAGATGATGGAATGGATAAAAAACAACGGTTACAAACCTTCGGGAACATCCATCGAATATTATTACAGCAATCCCAACGTACCCGAAGAAGAACAGGTGACGAGAATAGAAATGCCACTATTATAAATGTTGATTTCATCTACTTCATCATGTAGATTCTTCCCAAGCTCCAATTATTGTTATTTGATTCAAAACGGTACGGAAAGGAATGAAACAGATTCTTTTATAAATGCCATATTTTAGTTCTAATGTAAATATTATTACAGTAGTAGATGCAATAGAAATAAACGGTGTTGCCAAAAAAATGTCAATAAAACTCCTATGTATTTCTGATAGATAACGTTATTTTGTAAAACACTGTTATCCAGGCGGTTACTATTCGGGCTTTTCCTTTAAAACCAATGACCCGTTTCTCACCGAGAAACAACCTTTTCGACACCGAGAAACGAAGTGTTTCTCACCGAGAAACGAATCGACTGTTGAAGTCCTAAACTTAAATTAAGAAAATTGTTCGTCTCTTTTATTTTTGACGCTTCTATCGTAGGAATGTATATGTTGAAATATATTTCAATGATAATCTTGTCATGTCTAAAATATAATGATATGGAATAAATTTATAACTGAATAGCAAGCAATTATAAAAAATGACTGAATGAATTATTTGCAATCAAACAACAACAGATACAGACATCATTTTTGTATCTTTGCCAAGTACAGAATAAACATGAAAAGAGAAATCCTATATCAAAAGATAGCCGGCACTATCGCCTGGCAAATAAAAACAGGTATATGGAAAGCAGGCGAGAAATTACCTTCTTTACGTACTATCAGCAATGAATATGGCGTAAGTTTAAACACAGCCATTCAAGTATATTATGAATTGGAAAAGGAAGGATTCATCATTTCCCGCCCCAAATCAGGGTACATTGTCAATTATAAGCCACTAAATTTGTCTGCGCCGGCAACAACACAGCCTTCCGCCCAATCTCCGGGAAAGGAAGAAACAGACTTAATCATGGAAGTATATCATTCCATCGAAGATTCGTCTATCACCCGTTTTTCGCTGGGAATACCGGAAGATGTTTTATTGCCTATTGCCAAACTCAATAAAGAACTGGCCAAGGCCATGTATTCACTTCCGGGAAACGGCACCAGGTATGAAGACCCTCAAGGAAACATTCGTTTGAGAAACTATATTGCCCGTTTTGCGTATAGCTGGAATGGAAATCTGACCGAAGATGATATTGTTACTACCACAGGAGTAACCAATTCCATCTCTTTAGCATTATCTGTTATTGCTCAAAGAGGAGACACGATAGCTGTTGAAAGTCCTGTTTATTTCGGGATATTACAGTTGGCCAACAGTATGGAGCTTCATGTGCTGGAACTGCCGACCAATCCTGTAACAGGCATCGAACCCGATGCTTTAAGAAAAGTATTGCCGCAGATCAATCTATGCCTGCTTATCAGTAATTTCAGTAATCCGCTTGGGAGTTGCATGCCCGATGAACATAAGAAAGAGATAGTACAGATGTTGGCGGAACACAATATTCCTCTGATTGAAGATGATTTATACGGCGATGTATTCTTCGGACATTCACGCCCTAAGCCATGCAAAGCTTTCGATGAAAAGGGACTTGTGTTATGGTGTGGTTCTGTATCAAAGACGTTAGCTCCCGGTTACCGGGTAGGCTGGATTGCCCCCGGTAAGTTTAAGGATGCTATTATTCGTCAGAAACATATTCATTTAATATCCACTCCTACCCTCAACCAAGAAGCCATTGCCAACTTCATGGAGAACGGCAGGTATGAGAATCATTTACGCAAGTTGCGCCATGAGCTACATTCCAATAGTCTTCATTTGGCACAAGCTATTACCGACTATTTTCCCGAAGACACTAAAATCATCACTCCACAAGGAGGTTTTATGCTTTGGGTGGAACTGAATAAAAAGATTGATACCACGGAGCTATATTACAAAGCGATGCAACATAAGATCAGCATTGCTCCCGGACGCATGTTTACTCTGCACGACCAGTACAGAAACTGTATGCGCTTGAGTTTCGGTCAGCAATGGAGTGCTTTCATTGAAGAACGCTTGCAGGTTTTGGGAAACATTATCAAAGAATCATTTTGATTGACTGATATACTCCTTTACCACTTCGCCGAGGGTTTTAAGTCCTTTCTCTATTTTGTCTTCGGGCATATTAGAGTAGTTGATCCGAAGCGTATTTTCCTTGTTTCCGTTCGGATAAAAGGAGCCTCCCGGAACAAAAGCAATCTTTTTCTCCAGGCTTCTGACTAAAACATCACGTGCCGAAATCCCTTCGGGAAGTTCTATCCATGTAAATAATCCGCCTTCGGGACGAGTAAACTTTATAGTATCAGGGAAATAACGTTCTATACTTTCAATCGCCACATTTCTGCGTTTTCTGTATACTTCTACTATTTTGGCAATATGTTTATCAATATCATAGCGCTTCAGGTATTCGGCGATGGTCATTTGGGCAATCGTGTTGCATTGTAAATCCGTACCTTGCTTGACCAATACGTATTTGCGGATAATCTCTTTATCCCCCGCAATCCAGCCAATCCGGAAACCGGGACAGAATATTTTAGAGAAACTACCTGTACACAGGATATTTCCAGCCTCATCAAAAGACTTTATAGATGGCAAAGACTCTCCTTCAAACCTTAACTCGCCGTACGGATTGTCTTCAATAACTGCAACACCATACTTTGCGGATAATTCAGCCAGTTTCCTGCGTCTTTCCAGGCTCCACGTCTTTCCGGTAGGATTCTGAAAAGTAGGTATTGCATATATCAGCTTTATATGAGGAGTATTGCTCAAAATTTCTTCCAAAACATCCATCATCATACCGTCCTCATCCGTGGGAATTTCAATAAAGCTACATCCATACGCTTTGAACGCGCTGATTGCAGCCAAATATGTTGGGCTTTCGCAAAGTACGATATCTCCCTGGTCCAGAAAAACTTTTCCGGATAAGTCCAATCCCTGTTGTGAGCCGTGGGTAATCAGAATATTATCTTTATCGAAAGCCGTGCCCAAACGTTCGTTCATCCGGTTGGCAATCCATTCGCGCAAAGGAGCATAACCTTCTGTTGTAGTATATTGGAGCGCTTTCGTACCTGCCTCTTTCAATACGATCTGATTGATCTCATTGATTTCATCTATCGGAAAAAGTTCTGGAGCAGGCAGACCACCTGCAAACGAAATCACATCTTCCTGTTCGGTGACTTTTAATATCTCTCTTATTTCCGAAGCCTTTATATAAGACATTCTTTTAGCAAAATTCAACTTCATAACCTTTAAGTATATTAGGAGATTAAAACAACACTGCAAAGTAAATCAAAAAAGAAAGACGAGAACAGATACACTTTTTTATATATTAACAGGTACAGATGACTGACTTTTCAAAGGATAAGTATATGAAGTTAATCTCCCCGATTACTTATTTCGTCATGAGTAATCAGGGCATTCGTCGAATAATCCTATACAGAACCTTGTTTAAACCTACCTTTGCACTGAAAACAAAAGTAATTGATAGTAACTATGGAAGAGCAAATACTCATTTTTCGAACCTCGGTTAGAAATGCACGGGATATAAAACATATCGCAGCGCTGTTCACCCTATGTCCCCAAATCTACAAATGGAATGTAGATATGGAGGACTGGGAAAAAGTGTTGAGAATAGAATGTCAGGGAATCACCCCGACTGAAATATCAAAGGCATTACGCGCTATCAACATTTATGCGCAGGAACTGGAATGAAGGGGCAATGCGCCCCTTAATAAATTCACCATCCACCTTTTTCATTTTCACTCTTCAATCATTAATTCCATCTGTATGTCTCCTCTTTCATAAGTCGTGTGATATTCGGGAAGTTCCTTGAAGCCCAACTTATGATAAATATGGATAGCCGGTTTCAGACGCGTATTGCTCTCTATAAAGATTCTTTTACCACCAAGCTCCTTCGCTTTATTTACAACTGCTTCGCAAAGCAGTACTCCAATACCTTTGCCCTGAACCTTAGGGCTGACAGCCAGTTTGGCCAACTCATAATCATAAAGCGGATGATCCATCTTACACAAAGCACATACACCGACCGGCTCATCTTTATAAAGAGCCACCAAAATAGCTCCTCCCTTATCCAGAATATATTCCTTTGGATGATCCAAAGCCTTGTAATCGGCCTCTTCCATCCGAAAATAAGCAGTTATCCACTCTTCGTTAAGGGTCCGGAAGGCAGATTGATAGCAAGGTTCATAAGGAACTATTTTGATGTCCTTACTCTCTCGTTCCTTTTTCGCTTCCTTCACCCGCTCCAACAGGGATTTATCCAACAAAAGATTCTCCCATTCTTCGATAGCCTCCCAAAGGTCATTCCGGGTTTGCTGCGTGATTTGCTCAATAGCTGCCGTAACATCTATACACTGTTCCGAAAAAGAGTCGGACATTCTTTTTCCTTTGGCAGATAACATGACCATGTTTCTTCTCCCGTCGGATTTGTCCTTTGTCTCCTTCACTAATCCTTTAGCTACCATTTCTTTAATAATATTACTCACGGAAGGATGAGAATGACCAATCTCTTTGGCTATGGACGTAATGGTTTTTGCCTCCCCACGTGATAATACAAAAAATACAGGAAACCATTTCGGTTTGAGGTCTACTCCAAACATTTTATAGATGGCGGCTGCATCTACTGTTATTTTATCGGTCAACATGCGTAATCTGCTACCGATGGCTAATTTGCCTGTCTGATTAAAAAAGTCCATGTTTTTATTAGTTGCGTCACTAAATACGTAATTGATTACGCAAATATATTAGCTTTTTATAATATGAACAAACATTTTTCGCAAAAATACGTAAGCCGTTACATAATTAGTTCTATTTATGGATAAACATCAGGAAATTTAGCTTATGTGCAAAGTGCTCCTTTGGATTTTTCCCAATATTTTGGGGAACTGCCAGAAGAACAACAAAGTACAACAAATTGCTGCTGTCGCATCGGATATTGCTTCAGCCGCATATACACCGGCTACTCCCATAAAATGTGGCAATATTAATGCCAATGGGATCAATAGGATTGCTTTGCGCAACAAGGCTATGAAAATAGAAATTTTTGCTTGTCCCAAGGCTACAAACATATTTTGGCAGGCTCGTTGCAATCCGAAAATAGTCATACCACCCAAGAAAACAGGCATTGCCCAGCGGACTGTTTCTATCAATCTTTCATCACTCGTAAAGGCGGAAGCTACTGTTGAGGGGAAAAGAATCATAAACAACATCAGCAGTAAGTTGAATGAGAACATGGTTATCAATGCGACACGGAAACAGTCTTTGACACGTTGTTTGTCGCCGTGCCCATAATTATAACTCACAATAGGAACGAACCCTTGCGCAAATCCTGTTAATGGGACACTTGCAAATTGCATCGCACTTTGCAAGATGGTCAATGCGCTGACATAAATATCTCCAAAATCTTTCAGGCTGCTGTTCAGAACAAAGCCGACCAGGCTTTCGGTACTTGCCATAATAAACGGTGATACGCCCAAAGCAAATATAGAAAGTATTATTTCCCGGTTCAACGCCATATAACGTTTTTCTAAAGGGAGAGAGGCGTGCCGGGAGAAAAGGAAAGTTAAAACCCACACTGCACTACATGCCTGTGAAAGCACTGTAGCCAGAGCTGCACCTTTTACTCCCATATCGAGCCAAAAAATGAAAATCGGGTCGAGGACGATATTCAACAGTGCTCCTATTAATACCGAGTACATGGCGATAGCAGGACGCCCTTGTGCATTGATAAAAGAATTTAATCCTGTGGATATTTCTACGAAGATAGTTCCTAATAAATAGATAGAAAGATAGTTGACTGCATACTCCAATGTATTTTCTGAAGCTCCTGTAAAGAGTAGAATCGGCTCCATAAAGGTATATGCGATGAGAGAAGTAAACAAGGTAAATAGTATTAACAGGATAAAGCCATTACCCAGAATTTTTCCGGCACGTGAACGATCCCCCTGTCCGAGTGCGATAGCCGCTAACGGCGCACCCCCACCTCCTACTATCGCTGAAAAAGAAGAAATCAGTATAACAAGAGAAGTCGTTACTCCTACACCCGCCAATGCATCCGTACCAATCCCAGGGATATGACCAATATAAATACGGTCGACCATGCTATAAAGCAAATTAACAAATTGCGCTGCCACAGCCGGAAGTGCCATCTTAAAAACAAGCGGTAACATGCGCTCTGTCCCCAGTCGTTCTTCATATTTATTTATCATCCCAAACTTCTTTTTCTAAAATCAGTTGCAAAGTTATAAGAAAAACAGGCTTCCGATTTAAAACCATTGGATAAAATAAATATAATACATCAGTTATCTCCGTGTAAGAAATCCATAGATATACTGATTGATAAGGTTGTGTTGTTCTTCCGTTCCATTCTCCCCCATATTACTATGCGTTATTCCGTCCAATTTCACAACCTTCATCCGGAATTGTTCCTGCTCCTTTTCAGTGGGTAATACTCCTGAATCCGCATCATAATCGCATCCTCTTAACGTATAAAGTCGAGGATTCCGTGTTCTAGGCATTATCATTCTGCGATGATCCATAGATATGGCTTTATTTATCAACTGCGGATATCGGGTAGCAAATAACATGGTCATATCTCCGCCATTGGAATGTCCTATCAATATAAAGTCATTCCAATTTAATTGTGGCTTCAATTTCTTAAATTCCTGAATAGTAAAAAGAATATTTGCCACTCCCCTTTCCCAATTTGGCATGCGTGTTTCCATGAAATTACCTTCCATGGCCAAAAGAGGATCATCTGCCAATTCATGTTGTATGCTTATTACGTAAAAGCCTTTCTGGGAAAGGAATCGTGTTAGATAGGCATAAGTCTGATTGGACTTATTATTTTTATTTCCATCGTAGCCGTGGCTAAATATAATGACTTTTGTTTTCGAATTCACTTTGTGCGGCTGATAGACGGCTAGCGGTATCACTCTGTTTCTCGAAGCATCAAAAAGGCAAGTCGAAAACTCTATTTGTGAGAAACAAGAGAGTGCTGATAATAAAAGAACAAATACAATAATTAGTTTCTTCATGTCTATGATGTGATATTTATTATTCTATAAATCTAAGAGCAACTGAATTATAACAATGAATGCATAATGTAAGGAAGGGATTATAAAATGATTTTCTCATAAAGTTTGAACCACTCTAAACCGTAATGACCCAATCCTAAATCTACGGTATCAATGTATTCGAACCCACACTTTTCGTACAATGAAATAGCCGGAAGATTTTTCTCGTAAACATCTAACCGCACAGACTTTATCCCCGAACTTTGAGCCAATTCCAATGAATAATCCATTAATGCATGCCCTACTCCTATTTTCAAAAAAGAAGGATATACAACAAAAGTATGTATCACAAAGATATGGCTATGGTCCAGTTCTATTTTCCATTTGACATTCTCATAAGCCTTTTCCGGTTGATGATTTAAAATGACTGAACCGACAATTCTTCCATCATATCTTGCTACGTAAAGCGTTTCATCATTTACACCGGCAACCGCATCTTCCCGAACAGGATAAACACCTTTTATCCACCCGGGATAATTAGTCGTAGCAGCCAGATAATCATTCAGTTCATCATACAGCTTTTCCAGTTCATCTATATCAGCAGAAGTTCCGGGCTCTATTGTAAATTTCATATATACACACTGTTTATCTTTTTATCAGTTCTTCAATCTTTCCACCTGTAATATAAGGTATACATTCGGATATCTTCTCAATACTCCAATCCCACCATTGCAATTTCTGCAATTGAACAATCGTATTCTCATCAAAACGCTTCCGAATTTCTTTAGCTGGTGTCCCACCTACTATCGTATAAGGAGGAACATCTTTAGTAACCACTGCCCGCGACGCAATAACCGCTCCATCTCCGATATGAACTCCTGCCATGATAACAGCTTCATATCCAATCCAGACATCATTACCTATTACTATATCCCCTTTATTATCCCAAGCAGAAGTTACATCTCCTTTATCTAAATTCCATTCCTCAAAAAAGATAGGAAACGTATAATTGGATAAAGAACCCAATGTGTGGTTTGCGCTGTTAAAAAGAAATTTGGCTCCACAAGCAATGGAACAGAATTTGCCAATTATCAATCGGTCTTTATTAATCGGATAATGATATAATACATTGTTCTTCTCAAAAAGAACAGGATCATTTACAAAGTCATTGTATATTGTATAATCACCTACCATAATGGCAGGATTCTTAATCACTGTATTCAGATAAACAGTCTGGAAATCATTGGTGCGAGGATATGTTTTTGAATTCATTGTGTCAGCAGAAGAGGATTTATATTACATAGCAAATATACAAGATAAATTTCAGACTATCACACAACGAACTAAATATGTATCCCATATTGATGCTTCACTTCAGCCATTACAAACGTGCTTTCCAGTGATCCTAAGCTATCAATCGTCCCCAACACATTCAGAATAAACTCCTGATAGTATTTCATATTGGGAGCATGAATCTTCAACAGGTAATCATAACTTCCTGATATGTTATAACATTCGGTTACTTCAGGAATATCCTGTATAATCCGTGTAAACTCGGCTGCTATATCCCTGTTCAGACGTCTAAGCTTCACACTGCAGAATACGACAAATCCCTGATTCAGCTTTTCCGCATCCAATACGGCAATATACTTCTTTATATATCCTCCACTCTCCAACCGTTTAAGACGTTCAAAAACAGGAGTTGAAGAAAGGCTCACCCGTGCAGCCAACTCTTTTGTCGTCAATCGGGCGTTTTCTTGCAAAGTACGGAGTATTTGCAAATCGACTCTATCCAGTTTATCAAAAGTATCCATAAGAAAAATATTCTTCTAAAAGGTGATTTCTAGGAATAGCACAGTTATATTATTCCATATAATGGCACAAAAATAGTATTATTTTCTATATTTCAGATATATATTGTTCGATATATCTTCATCCAATAACTTTGCAAGAAAATAAAGAAAGAATATTAAACTTAAAAAATATACGATTATGGCAACAAAGAATTTACATTTCGAGACTTTACAAGTTCATGTAGGACAAGAACAAGCAGATCCGGCAACAGATGCCCGTGCAGTACCTATTTATCAGACTACTTCTTATGTATTTCACAACTCCGCTCACGCAGCCGCACGTTTCGGCCTGCAGGACCCGGGAAACATCTACGGTCGTCTGACCAACTCCACTCAAGGAGTTTTTGAACAACGCGTAGCCGCTCTTGAAGGAGGAGTAGCAGGGCTGGCAGTTGCTTCGGGTGCCGCTGCTATCACTTATGCTTTCGAGAACATCACTCGTGCAGGCGACCATATTGTGGCAGCCAAAACTATTTATGGAGGAAGCTATAACTTACTGGCTCATACCTTACCCAGTTATGGCATCACAACAACATTCGTTGATCCAAGTGATTTATCGAACTTTGAAAAAGCCATTCAGGAAAATACGAAAGCCGTATTTATCGAGACATTGGGAAATCCGAACTCAAATATCATTGATATAGAGGCAGTAGCTGAAATAGCCCACCGCCACAAAATACCTTTGATTATTGACAACACATTTGGTACCCCGTATTTAATCCGCCCTATCGAACACGGAGCAGATATCGTAGTACATTCCGCAACAAAATTCATTGGCGGACACGGTTCGTCATTAGGAGGAGTCATTGTAGATTCGGGCAAATTCGACTGGGTAGCTTCCGGCAAATTTCCACAACTAACCGAACCTGATCCATGCTATCATGGCGTACGCTTCGTTGATGCAGCCGGTCCGGCTGCCTATGCCATCCGTATCCGTGCTATTCTGCTGCGCGACACAGGTGCCACCATCAGTCCATTCAACGCTTTTATCCTGTTGCAAGGCTTGGAAACTCTTTCCTTGCGCGTAGAACGCCATGTAGAAAATGCATTGAAGGTAGTGAATTTCTTAAACAATCATCCGAAAGTGAAGAAAGTGAACCATCCGTCATTATCCAATCATCCTGACCATGCACTGTATCAACGTTACTTCCCGAATGGTGCCGGTTCCATTTTTACTTTCGAGGTAAAAGGCGGACAAGAGGAAGCACACCGCTTCATCGACAGCCTGGAGATTTTCTCCCTGCTTGCCAATGTTGCCGATGTGAAATCATTGGTGATCCACCCGGCAAGCACTACCCATTCACAGCTCAATGCACAGGAACTCGCCGAACAGGAGATTTATCCGGGCACCGTACGTTTATCAATTGGAACGGAACATATTGATGACCTGATTGCGGATTTGGATCAGGCGCTTGCCAAAATCTAACATTCAATCATTGAACTTTCCATGACTGCAAGATGTTATACCTATATAACATTAAAAACATTGCAGTCATGGAAAAATATTTAATACACAGCAACGAACTGCATCTGATAGACGCAGAGAAAATCCATCAAGCCGTAGAAAAGATGGTGGAATCACTCGATTTAGCCGCAGGATCAACCACTAACTTCGATCTCTATCAGGTTGTGGAAAACTACTTTAAAGATCTCGAGAAAAGGAGAAAAATTAATCATGTACTGGGAATCAAAGAAGATAGATATGAACTAGCCGAAGATTTCGGTATAAAATAAAAAAGAGATTTATTCAATCACACCAGACAAGTTTTCCAAAAAATAAGGGAGTTGTACTTAACGTGCAACTCCCTTATTTTTTGAATTATCAGAGTATAACAATCAATTTCCCTGATGCACAGTAAGCTGTGGGAAAGGGAAGTTGATACCTTTTTCATTGAAGGTTTCGTAAATAGCTTTATTGGTATCGAAATAAACACCCCAATAATCTCCGCTATTTACCCATACACGTACCACCACATTCACACTGCTGGCATCCAGCGCATGAAGAGCTATAAACGGAGCAGGTTCATTCAAGATACGTTTATCTTCAGCCAGAATATCACGAACTATCTGCTGAACCTTATTGTAATCTTCTCCATAATCTATACCAATAATCCATTCTACACGGCGGGTTTCCTGGTGACTGTAATTAATCACTACTCCACTACTTAATGAACCATTCGGTATATAAATCAGTTTATTATCCCCAGTAGTAAGGATGGTATGGAATATCTGAATTTCTTTTACTGTACCGGCTGATCCCTGCTGTGTTTCTATCCAATCGCCAACTTTATAAGGTTTGAACAAAAGAATAACCAGTCCGCCGGCAAAGTTTTGCAGATTACCGGATAAAGCCATACCGACAGCGACACCGGCGGAAGCCAATAAAGCCGCAAATGAAGTTGTCTCAACTCCCAAGGCACCGACAACAGAAATGATTAACAGGATTGTCAACAGAATATTGACCAGACTTCTAACGAAAGTTTTGATACTTACATCTACTTTTCGTTTATCCATCAGACGCCTGATGAATTTGTTGAGCAGCGAGATGAGGAAACGTCCGACGACAAAGACAAGGACCGCAATCAATATACGTTCTCCGGCACGAATACCGAAGTCTATCAATTGTTGAGTAATCAGCGAAAGCTTATCCAATCCGTCAGCATTGGCAATCGCCTCTTTCATTAATTCGTCTGCAGCCACTTGCACAGAGTCCGCAGCTTGTGTTGCTTGCAATAATAGTAGCATAATTAAGTATATATTAAGTGAATAAATGCAGTTTTGTTATTTCAACAATTTACAAAGTTATATTGTTTTTAGTGAATCTAAAAGTTTTTTTTGCTTTCCTCCTGCAAAAGCAGTATTTTTGTAACCGATTCACTGGTAGGGGTGCCTTAACATGACGGGCTGAGAACATACCCATAGAATCTGATCCGGGTAATGCCGGCGTAGAGAACTAATTAGTAAGCAAAAATGAAAAGAATTGTATGGATGGCCGTCGCCTTATTGGGCGCAGGTATCACTGTTCATGCACAGACGAGTGCAAAGGATAGTATGAGAGTAGTAAACCTGCAAGAGGTGCAGGTAGTGTCCACACGTGCCACAGCCAAAACTCCCGTGGCATTCACCAATATAGGCAAAGCAGAACTCAAAAAGGTAAACTTCGGACAGGATATCCCCTATTTGCTAAGTATGACTCCTTCCACACTGACCACATCGGATGCAGGAGCTGGTATCGGCTATACGACACTTCGCGTACGTGGAACCGATGGCACACGAATCAACATCACGGTAAACGGCATACCGATGAACGATGCCGAAAGCCATAACCTGTTCTGGGTGAATATGCCCGACTTTTCTTCTTCCGTAAAAGATATGCAGGTGCAGCGCGGAGCAGGTACATCGACGAACGGAGCAGGTGCTTTCGGAGCCAGTGTCAATATGCAAACCGAAGGTGCATCTATGAAACCATACGCCGAATTCAATGGTTCATACGGTTCGTTCAACACGCACAAGGAAACAGTGAAAGTGGGAACCGGCCTACTCAATAACCACTGGACGTTTGACGCCCGCCTTTCCAATATCGGTACGGACGGATACATAGACCGTGCTTCGGTGGACTTGAACTCTTACTACCTGCAAGGAGGTTATTTTGCAGAAAACACATCTGTGAAGCTCATTGCATTTGCCGGAAAAGAAAAAACATATCATGCTTGGGGATACGCAACAAAAGATCAAATGGAAAAATTCGGCAGACGCTACAATCCTTGCGGGGAAATGTACACTGATGCCAACGGCAAAAAATATTATTACGACGACCAAACAGATAATTATCTGCAAAAGAATTATCAGCTTCTCTTCAATCATACTTTCTCGACAGCCTGGAATCTGAACGTTGCCTTACATTATACCAAAGGTGACGGTTATTACGAAGAGTACAAAGACGGCAGATACCTGATAGAATATGGTTTAAAACCATTTACAATAGATGGAACCGAAGTATCTAAAAGCGATTTAGTCCGTCAAAAGAAGATGGACAACAAATTCGGCGGCGGCGTTTTTTCTCTCAATTACACGGCTAACAGGCTGAATGCGTCTCTGGGAGGTGGTTTGAATCAATACCGGGGCAATAACTTCGGAAGAGTTCCCTGGGTGAAAAACTACGTAGGTTCTCTATCTCCCGACCATGAATATTACCGCAACAAATCCAAGAAGACCGATGGAAATATTTATCTGAAAGCGAACTACGATCTTACTAGAGGACTAAGTGCTTATGCCGATCTCCAGTATCGCCACATCAACTATACCATCGACGGAAACAATGATAAATATGACTGGAGTAAGAATGCGCTGCGTCCACTGGCAGTAGATAAAAAGTTCGATTTCTTTAATCCGAAAGTAGGATTAAACTGGAACATCACTTCCAACCATCGTGTCTATGCCTCTTTCTCGGTTGCTCAAAAAGAGCCAACAAGAAACAATTATACGGATGGTGATCCGGACTCGTACCCCAAAGCAGAAAAGCTGCTCGACTATGAAGCGGGATATACCTTTGCCAACCAATGGCTGACAGCAGGTGCAAACTTCTACTACATGGACTATACCGACCAACTGGTTCTGACCGGAGCCTTAAACGATATAGGTGAAGCACTGACCGAAAACGTGCCGGACAGTTATCGCATGGGAATCGAAATCATGCTGGGAATCAAACCGTGCAAATGGTTTCAATGGGATATCAACGCTACATGGAGCAAAAACCGTATTCAGGATTTCGTAGAGAGCCTGCCGGGCTACCACTATAATGACGACGGTAGCTCTACTTCTCTCCCGACTATTCAGATAAAGCATAAAGACACTCACATTGCTTTCTCACCGGACTTCTTACTCAACAATCGTTTCTCATTCAATTATAAGGGATTCGAAGCTGCCCTGCAATCACAGTTCGTGAGCAAACAGTATATGACAAACGCAGAAGTTGAAGAACTGACTCTTGATAAGTATTTTGTCAGCAACCTCAATCTGGCGTACAGCTTCCGTCCCAAGAAAGTACTGAAAGAAGTCACCGTAGGATTTACTGTATACAATCTGTTTAATGAAAAATATGAAAACAACGGCTGGGCATCAAGTGACTACACCGATACGCTGGAAAATCGGGGAAACTATGCCGGATATGCTGCACAAGCAGGAACAAACGTTATGGGACATGTTTCTTTCCGCTTTTAATCACACAAAGTTATGGAATTGAATTTTCTGGAAATATTCGGTACGATTGTCGGGCTGATCTACCTTTGGTTAGAGTACCGGGCAAATATCTACCTTTGGATAGCGGGCATTGTGATGCCTGCCATCTACATCTTCGTATATTACAAAGCCGGATTGTATGCTGACTTTGGCATCAATATCTACTACCTGATAGCTGCCATCTACGGCTGGTTCTTCTGGATGTGGGGACACAGGAAAAAGAAAGGTCAACTGACGACAGCAGATGCTTCAACCGGTGACACCCCTAAAGATCTTCCTATCGTACATACTCCGGGAAAATATTACTTGCCTCTTTTTCTGGTATTCGTCGTTTCTTTCCTCGGTATTGCATGGATACTGATAGAATATACGGATAGCAATGTTCCCTGGCTAGATAGCTTTACTACCGCATTGAGCATTGTCGGTATGTGGATGCTGGCACGCAAATACGTCGAGCAATGGTTTGCCTGGATTCTTGTGGATATTGTCTGCTGCGGACTTTATATCTACAAAGACCTTTATTTTACTTCCGCTTTATACGGACTTTACTCCATTATAGCTATCTTTGGCTATTTTAAGTGGAAAAAATTAATGAGCATACAATGAAATACGAACACTATACTCCCGAAGCCGTGATACTTGCCAATGGCGAATATCCCAGCCATCCTCTTCCCCTGCAAATGCTGGAAAATGCAGAATTTGTAGTTTGCTGTGACGGGGCTGCCAATGAATATATCCTGCGTGGGCATACCCCCGATGTAATTATCGGTGACGGGGATTCTCTTTCCCCGGAATATAAAGAACTTTTCTCCCCTATTGTACATCAGATAGCGGATCAAGAAACGAACGACCAAACCAAAGCTGTTCATTTCCTGCAAAAGAAAGGATTCCGAAGAATTGCCATTGTCGGAGCCACCGGCAAACGGGAAGATCATACATTAGGAAACATCAGTCTGCTGATCGACTACATGAAAGATGGTATCGAGGTACGTACCATTACCGATTATGGTATGTTTATCCCCGCCAAAGACACGCAAGCTTTCGCCTCTCATCCGGGGCAACAAGTTTCTATTTTCAATTTCGGAGCGAAAGGATTGCAAGGAGAGGGATTAGTTTATCCTCTTAGTGATTTTACTAATTGGTGGCAAGGAACGCTTAATGAAGCAACAGCAAATGAGTTTACTGTTCATTGTACGGGAGAATATTTAGTATTCTTAGCTTCTATATAAACTATATTGCAATTATCCGGTTTATGCCACCCTATTGTCACAATTGTGCCACCTTGTTGGCACGACCGTGACACTTCGATGGCACAACCGTGCCAACAAGGTGGCACAAATTCATTCATAGGAAGAAGAGGATTAAAGCGTCAACAAATACTTCTTGAAGTCCGCAAAGTCTTTTGTCATTTGAAGGCTTTTTTTCTCGCCTTTCATAAATTCCTGCAATTTGGCAGGGATTTCTACCGCTTCTCCAATAATGCTTTCCACTGTTTCGAGGAACTTGGCAGGATGAGCCGTTTCAAGGAATACACCTGTTTCTCCCTCTTTCAAGCCTTCTACCAACGCACGATATCCACAAGCACCATGAGGATCAAGGAGATAATGATGTTCTTTCCAGGTTTCCTTCACCGTTTCGCGGATTTGCTCATCGGTATAAGTTGTTCCTGAAATCTCGGCAGAGATATCAGCATGTGAACCACTATATAAATCGAGTACGCGGGCAAAGTTACTCGGATCGCCTACGTCCATAGCATTAGCAATCGTTGCGATAGACGGACGGGGATTATATTTACCTGTCTGCAGATATTGATAGAAAATATCGTTGCGGTTATTGGCAGCAATGAAACGCTTCACGGGTAAACCCATCTTCTTGCCAAACAATCCGGCGGTGATATTTCCGAAGTTTCCACTAGGTACACAGATTACAGCATTATCAGCTTTTCCGGCACGTTTCAATTGTGCATAAGCATAGAAATAATAGAATGCCTGCGGCAAGAAACGGGCTACATTGATGGAGTTGGCAGAAGTCAACGAAAGGTGTTCATTCAATTCTTTATCCATGAAAGCAGATTTCACCAATGCCTGACAATCATCAAATGTTCCGTCCACTTCAAGCGCAGTAATATTCTGTCCGAGCGTAGTGAATTGCTTCTCCTGTATTTCGCTCACTTTTCCTTTCGGATAAAGCACATACACATGAATACCTTCCACACCCAGAAAGCCGTTGGCAACAGCACTTCCCGTATCACCGGAAGTAGCTACCAATACATTGACATTCTTTTGTCCTTCTTTTTTAATGAAGTATCCCAAAAGACGCGCCATGAAACGACCGCCTACATCTTTAAATGCTAACGTCGGTCCGTGGAAAAGTTCAAGTGAATAGATGTTATCTGCCACCTTAACCAAAGGTACATCGAAACTTAATGTATCATATACAATCTGTTTCAGCGTATCGGCAGGAATATCCTCACCGAAGAAAGCATCGGCTACGCGATAAGCAATTTCCTGAAAGGATAAACTATCAATCGTATCGTAAAAGTCCTGTGGAAGAGGTTTGATAGACATAGGCATAAACAGCCCTTTGTCGGCAGCAAGCCCTTTTACCACCGCTTCTTGCAGTGAGGCAACAGGTGCTTGTTTATTCGTACTATAATATTTCATAATCTGTGGTGACTTATTTCATGAATTCTTTTATAAACTCGTCTTCTTTCAGAAGTCCGTAACTACCGTTGCAAGCGGCTATTTCATCATACGTCTGCACTTCGTCCGGCTCGATACCCGGATACCAGATAAGAAACGGAATGGGATCAGATGTATGAGTACGAAGCTCACAGGGAGTAGGATGATCGGGCAATACAGCAATGGCTACCGGTTCGTCCCAATCTTTCACTGCTTCATAAATAGGACCTACGGCACGTTTATCAAGATTCTCGATAGTGAGAAGTTTCAAGTCGATGTCTCCTTCGTGTCCGGCCTCATCACTGGCTTCGATATGCAGATAAACAAAATCATCCGTCTTCAATGCTTCCAAGGCAGCGGTCACTTTGTTTTCATAGTTCGTATTATAAAGTCCGGTTGCTCCCTCTACTGCGATGCGACGTAAATCAGCATAATAACCGATTCCGTTTATCAGATCGACAGCCGAGATGACTGTTCCTTTCTTTACCTGTGGGAAAGTCTCGGAGAAAGTAGGCATCTGCGGACGGTAACCGGGACTCCAGGGCCAAATACTGTTCGCAGGATCTTTACCTTCTGCCATACGTTTCAGATTCAATGGATGATCTTTCAGCAATTCCTGTGATTTCAGAATCAGGTCGTTAATCAGATCTGCCGTTTCTTGCGCTTCCAGAACCAATGGTTTCACCATCAATGGACGGAAAGGTTTCAAAGGTACATCATGCGGAGGTGTACAATCCAGTTCTTTATTACCTCCCTTGATAACCAATAGATGGCGGTACTGAACTCCTGTATGAAAGCGTACGCGGTCATTGCCCAGCTTTTCTTGCAGATATTGAATCAATACATCTGCTTCTTCTGTAGATATATGTCCGGAGGAGTGATTCTTCAGAATTTCTCCTTCCACACAAATCAAATTACAGCGCATTGCCATCTCGCCCGGTTTCAGATCCACACCAATACTGGCAGCTTCCAGCGGTCCGCGACCTTCATATACCTTTGGCAAATTATATCCCAACACGGACATATTGGCAACTTCACTACCCGGATGGAAACCTTCCGCCACAGTAATCAGGCGGCCGTTACGTCCCATGCGAGCTAGCTTATCCATATAAGGCGTCTTTGCATATTGCAGGAGCGTCTTGTCCCCTAATGACTTTACTGGCCAATCGGCCATTCCGTCTCCCAATATGATAATATGTTTCATAAGGCGTTTAAACATTTGCGATACTCATGATGTCGGCAAATACTCCGGCAGCCGTTACGCCGGCACCGGCACCGTATCCTTGAATCATCATCGGATATTCTTTATAGCGTTCCGTAGTGAGCAGGATAATATTGTTGCTGCCTTCCAAGCCGTAGAACGGATGGTTGGCTCCTACTTCCTGCAGGCCGACGGAGGCTTTTCCATTCTCCAGTTTGGCGACGAAACGCCAGTGCTTGTTTTCTTTTTCCAATACCTGGCGACGGGCTTCAAAGTCTGCGTCGAGACTTGGAACACGTTTCCAGAAATCTTCCAGAGAACCTTCGAAGAAGTCATTCGGAACAAAGAGGTTCTTTTCAACATCTTCCTGTTCTAGACGGTATCCGGCTTCACGTGCCAGAATCACCAGTTTACGGATCACATCTTTTCCACTCAAGTCAATACGTGGGTCCGGTTCAGAGTAGCGTTCTTCCTGTGCCATTTTGATGGTACGGCTGAAAGGAATATCGGCGCTGATTTTATTAAATATATAGTTCAGTGTACCGGAAAGCACCGCTTCAATCTTCAGAATCTTGTCACCGCTATGAATCAGGTCATTAATTGTATTGATGATCGGAAGACCTGCACCTACGTTTGTTTCGAACAGATACTTCACACCCCGTTGGCGGGCAATCGTTTTCAATTCACGATAGTTTTCATAAGCGGAAGAAGCCGCAATCTTATTGGCTGCTACCACAGAGATATTGTGTTGCAGGAAATCTTTGTAAAGCGATGCGATGTCAGCGCTGGCCGTACAGTCTACAAATACAGAATTAAAGATATTCATTCCGATAATCTCGTCGCGGATGGTTTGCAAGCTGCTGTCCTTGCCCTTTTCCAGCAGTTCTTCACGGAAGTTGGCGAGGTCGAAACCTTCACGGCTGAACATTGCCTTGGCTGCATCAATGATGCCTACTACATGGAGTTTCAGTCCGTTTTCCATCATCAGCTTTTGTTGCTGGCAACGAATCTGTTCTACCAGACTACCCCCTACCGTACCGACACCACAGATAAAGAGGTTCAATACCTGATATTCGGAGAGGAAGAAAGAGTCGTGGATTACGTTCAATGATTTACGCAAGGATTTGGAATCGACAACAAAAGAGATATTAGTTTCCGAAGCTCCCTGTGCGCAAGCGATAACGTTGATACCATTACGTCCCAGTGTACCGAAAAGTTTACCTGCGATACCCGGTGTATGTTTCATATTCTCACCTACGATAGCCACTGTTGCCAGATTTCTTTCTGCCAGAATCGGAGAAATCTCGCCCATCTCTATCTCTTTCGCAAATTCCTCGTTCAGCACTTCACAAGCCAGGTCGGCATCGGCATTACGCACACCGATAGAAGTACTGTTTTCCGATGAAGCCTGTGAGACGAGGAACACGCTGATTCCATTCTTTGCCAATGCTTTAAAAATGCGGTAGTTTACACCGATCACACCTACCATACCAAGACCCTGAACAGTAATCAGACTTGTGTCGTTGATGGAGGAAATCCCCTTGATAGCCTTGCTCTGCGGGTTGGAAACTTCTTGTTTGATAACCGTTCCCACTCCATCCGGGTTGAATGTATTCTTTATTATAATAGGAATATTCTTGTGACATACGGGATAGATAGTCGGCGGATAAACCACCTTTGCGCCGAAGTTACAAAGTTCGGTCGCTTCTACGTAACTCAATTCCGTAATCGTATAAGCAGTCGAAATGACACGCGGATCAGCCGTCATAAATCCGTCTACGTCCGTCCAGATTTCCAGACTTGCCGCATCCAGCGCCGCAGCAATAATGGCAGCCGTATAGTCCGAGCCACCGCGTCCGAGGTTTGTTACATCCCCTGTCGTTTTATCCGAAGAGATGAATCCCGGCACCAGCGCTACTTTAGGAATAGACTGGAAAGCCTCTTTCACCAGTTTATTAGTCAATTCTGTATCCAGCGTGTGCTTGCTATGCTTTCTTTCCGTCTTGATAAAAGTGCGCGAATCGAACCATTTTGCTCCCTCAATCAGTGCGGTGACGATGATCGATGAAAGGCGTTCACCATAGCTGACGATTGTATCCGAAGTTTTCGGGGAAAGGTCTTTAATCAGGTAAATTCCCTGAAAGATATCCTTCAATTCGTTCAGCAGCTCGCCAATCTGACGTTGCAACGATACTTGCTTTTCTCCGGCAGGAATCACCTCCTTAATCATCTCCACATGACGGTAAACGATTTCGCGAAACTCACCCTCATAGGCTGAATCTCCCACTGCCGCCATCTTCGATGTATTTATCAATTTGTCAGTGATGCCTCCCAATGCGGAAACAACTACAATTACCGGCTCATTTGCCGACTCTACAATTCTCTTTACGCTTAAAATGCTGTTCACGGAACCTACGGATGTTCCGCCGAATTTCATTACTTTCATGAAGATACTTATTTAAATGCAATGTCCTGCAGTTTGCTTTTTACAGAACGATTGGTTGTTTACGAATAAAATTGAATTTGAATTTTGCCTGCTTATACAAGCGTGAATCACGTAGATACACAAAAACTATCCATTAACCCCTAAGGGTCATGGTACACATGGATGTGACTGTATGTGGATAGTACTTCATCATAGTCCTTGTTTCTACTCTTGTTTTTGATAAGTGTCGCAAAAGTAATAATAAAAACGTTCAATCTATCACTTTTTTCGGTTTTTTTCTGATAAAAAGAATCTTTCGCCTGCGCTTTATCCGGTCATTCGCCTTCACTTTTATGACATTTTGTTACTTATTTATCAAATCTATTATTATATTTGCGAAAACAATCGCACAAAATCAGCTTATGAACCCATTAAATACTTCCGTATTGTTAATATACACCGGTGGAACAATTGGTATGATTGAGAATGCCGCGACAGGTGCTCTGGAGAACTTTAACTTCGAGCAACTGCAAAAGTATATCCCCGAACTGCAAAAGTTCAATTTTCCAATTGACACCTATCAGTTTGATCCTCCGATGGATTCGTCGGACATGGAACCGGATATGTGGCGGAAGCTGGTACGCATTATTCATGACAACTACAATCGTTACCACGGCTTCGTCATCCTGCACGGAACGGACACGATGGCTTATACCGCTTCCGCACTAAGTTTTATGCTGGAAGGACTGGACAAACCTGTTATCCTCACAGGCTCACAGCTTCCCATCGGCGTACTCCGCACGGACGGAAAGGAAAATCTGATGACCAGTATCGAGATTGCCATTGCACAAAACAAGGAAGGAAGGGCACTGGTGCCCGAAGTATGCATCTTCTTTGAAAATCACCTGATGCGGGGAAACCGTACGACAAAGATGAATGCAGAAAACTTCAATGCATTCCGTTCTTTCAATTATCCGGTATTGGCGGAAGCGGGAATCCATATTAAATATAATAATGTACAAATTCACGGAAATGGTGAAAAGCGGGAATTGAAACCGCACTATTTGCTGGATACCAATGTAGTGGTACTGAAGCTCTTTCCGGGCATTCAGGAAAATGTAATTGCCACCATTCTGAGGATTGAAGGTTTAAAGGCGGTTGTGCTCGAAACATACGGTTCGGGGAATGCTCCCCGAAAGGAATGGTTTATACGCCGGCTCTGTCAGGCCAGTGAACGTGGAATTGTGATTGTCAACGTAACACAATGCAGCGCAGGAATGGTAGAAATGGAACGTTACGAAACGGGATACCAGTTGTTGCAGGCAGGCGTTGTCTCCGGATATGACAGTACAACGGAATCGGCAGTCACTAAATTAATGTTCTTACTGGGACATGGATATACTCCGGATGAGGTACGCGACCGGATGAACCGTTCGATAGCGGGAGAGATAACTCTGTAGGCTTCATCTATTTCTATTAGGCAGGGATAACTTATTTCTAATAAATTATCCCTATTTTTGTACCCTACAAGAAGAAAGGAATTTCGATGGCAAAAGAGAAAACCGTATATGTATGCAGTAATTGCGGACAGGATTCACCGAAATGGGTGGGTAAATGTCCGTCGTGTGGAGAATGGAATACGTATGTTGAAGAAATCGTACGGAAAGAACCCACTAACCGCCGTCCGGTGTCGGGCATTGAAACACAGAAGCCCAAGCCACTGGCACTTAGCGATATAGAGGCAGACGACGAGCCACGCATCAATATGCACGATGATGAACTGAATCGTGTATTGGGAGGCGGACTTATACAGGGGTCTCTTGTCCTGATAGGCGGCGAGCCGGGAATCGGTAAATCGACGCTCGTCATGCAGACCGTACTGCACATGCCGGAAAAGAAGATTCTTTATGTATCCGGTGAAGAGAGTGCACGACAGCTGAAACTTCGTGCCGACCGTCTCTCTGACACTTCCAGCGATTGCCTGATCGTTTGCGAGACTTCACTCGAACAGATTTATGTGCATATCAAGAATACGAATCCCGATTTAGTGATTATCGACTCTATACAGACTATTTCCACCGAAAGTATCGAATCGTCTCCCGGAAGTATAGCGCAAGTCAGAGAGTGTTCGGCGTCTATTCTTCGTTTTGCGAAAGAAACACATACGCCTGTATTGCTGATCGGACATATTAATAAGGAAGGAAGTATTGCAGGACCTAAAGTGCTGGAACATATCGTAGATACTGTTCTTCAATTTGAGGGCGACCAACATTATATGTATCGTATTCTACGCAGTATCAAGAATCGTTTCGGTAGTACGGCAGAATTAGGTATTTATGAAATGCGTCAGGACGGGTTGCGCCAAGTGAGTAATCCTTCCGAACTTTTGCTAAGTCAGGATCATGAAGGGATGAGCGGGGTAGCCATTGCCTCCGCCATTGAGGGGATTCGCCCATTTTTGATTGAGACACAGGCTTTGGTAAGCTCTGCAGTCTACGGAAATCCGCAACGTTCGGCAACCGGTTTCGATTTGAGAAGAATGAATATGCTGCTGGCTGTTCTCGAAAAGCGGGTGGGATTTAAGTTGGCACAGAAAGATGTGTTCCTGAATATTGCCGGAGGATTGAAAGTGAATGATCCGGCTATCGATCTGCCGGTTATCAGTGCAATCCTTTCTTCCAATATGGATGCAGCCATTGAGCCGGAAGTTTGCATGGCGGGAGAAATCGGATTGTCGGGAGAGATACGTCCTGTGAATCGAATAGAACAACGTATCGGTGAAGCCGAGAAATTGGGTTTTAAACGGTTCTTGTTGCCAAAATATAATCTGCAAGGGATCGATACCCAAAAACTGAAGATAGAATTAGTACCGGTGAGAAAAGTAGAAGAGGCGTTCAGGGCTTTATTCGGATAAGACACTGATGCATAAATAGCCCGTTTTTCTAATTGGATAATCGAAAACAATATCAATAATAACTAAATGACACAAGAATACCAACTCCGTATACTTCCCGAAATCGCAGCAAACGAACAGAAATTAAAGGAATATCTTTCTAAAGAAAAAGGTCTGAATTTACGTGACATCACCGCTACCCGAATCTTGAAACGGAGTATTGATGCACGCCAGCGGACTATCTTCGTCAATCTGAAGGTAAGGGCATACATCAAGGAAATGCCGCAAGAAGATGAGTACGAACGTACTATATATAATAATGTAGAAGGAAAACTGCAAGTGATTGTCGTTGGCGCAGGTCCCGGCGGATTATTCGCTGCTTTACGCCTTGTTGAACTTGGGTTACGCCCTATCGTCATCGAACGTGGAAAAGACGTGCGCGAACGTAAAAAAGACCTGGCACAAATCAACAGGGAACACACTGTTGATCCGGAATCGAATTACAGTTTCGGAGAAGGAGGTGCAGGAGCTTACTCGGATGGGAAACTCTATACCCGTAGCAAGAAGAGAGGAAATGTGGATAAAATCTTGAACGTATTTTGCCAGCATGGAGCTTCAACTTCGATATTGGTGGATGCGCATCCGCATATCGGAACAGACAAATTGCCACGTGTCATTGAAAATATGCGGAACACCATTATCGAATGTGGCGGAGAAGTACATTTCCAGACACGAATGGATGCATTGATTATTGAGAACGATGAAGTCAAAGGTATCGAAACAAATACAGGAAAGACCTTTCTCGGACCTGTGATACTGGCAACCGGACATTCTGCAAGAGATGTATATCGTTGGCTGGCTGCCAATAATGTGACGATTGAAGCGAAAGGAATCGCTGTCGGGGTACGTCTCGAACATCCGGCAATGTTGATCGATCAAATACAATACCATAATAAGAATGGACGGGGCAAATACCTGCCCGCTGCAGAATACAGCTTTGTAACACAGGCAGAAGGCAGAGGAGTATATAGTTTCTGTATGTGTCCCGGCGGCTTTATCGTTCCTGCTGCCAGCGGACCGGAACAAGTGGTAGTAAACGGCATGTCTCCTGCCAACCGTGGGTCACGGTGGAGTAATTCGGGAATGGTAGTGGAAATTCAACCGGAGGATTTGGGAAATGAAGAATTAAAAATGAGGAATGAAGAATTGGCTGCCCAACAAGATGAACAGCTGATGGCACTGAATCCAAATTTGAAAAGTTCACAACTTTCAGAGATTAATTCACAGTTACTATCTGTTCTTCACTTTCAAGAGGAATTGGAACGTCAATGCTGGTTGCAGGGAGGCAGACGACAGACCGCTCCGGCGCAACGCATGCTGGATTTTACCCGCAAGAAATTGAGTTACAATTTGCCCGAGTCATCCTATAGTCCGGGATTGATTTCGTCTCCACTTCATTTCTGGATGCCATCATTTATTAGCAAAAGGTTATCTCTTGGTTTCCAACAATTCGGACGCAGCAGTCACGGATTCCTGACTAATGAGGCAGTAATGATTGGTGTGGAAACACGAACTTCTTCTCCCGTTCGTATCATACGCGATAAGGATACTCTGCAACATGTCACCGTTCGTGGATTATTTCCGTGCGGAGAAGGGGCAGGCTATGCCGGAGGAATTGTGTCTGCCGGAGTGGACGGCGAACGATGTGCAGAAGCAGTAGCCAACTATTTCAATCATTAATTAAACTTACACTAAAATGAATTATCAACCCGAAATAGCAATTGTAGAAGCCAATACATTGACCTGTCTCGGTCTGAAAGGAATCCTGGAGGAAATGATTCCTATGGCAACCATACGGACTTTTCATCACTTCAGCGAACTGATGGACGATACTCCCGATATGTATGCCCACTATTTCATTTCCGCACAGATTTACGTGGAGCACAATGCTTTCTTTCTCCCCCGGAAACGAAAAACGATTGTATTGGCAAGCGACAGTCCGCAATTCCAACTGTCCGG
Organism: Bacteroides sp. MSK.18.37; assembly: GCF_019129155.2. Taxonomy (NCBI): domain Bacteria; kingdom Pseudomonadati; phylum Bacteroidota; class Bacteroidia; order Bacteroidales; family Bacteroidaceae; genus Bacteroides; species Bacteroides sp. MSK.18.37. The sequence continues at coordinate 1,914,104 of NZ_JAHOIB020000001.1, forward strand.
CGTACCCGTACTCAACATTCATGAATCCGAAGAAGAGTTGGTGAAAAACATATTGAAACTTCACCAACATGCTCACCATGACGGTTATCCGGTAAAAGATATGTCACCCATGCCTCCGATGCAGCCTCATCAGGAAATTCTATCCGCCCGTGAAATAGAAGTGCTCGTACTGATAACCAAAGGATTAATCAACAAAGAAATAGCAGATAAACTGAATATCAGCCTGACTACCGTTATCACTCACCGAAAAAATATCACGGAGAAATTAGGCATTAAGTCCGTCTCCGGGCTGACTATTTATGCTGTAATGAACGGATATATCGAAGCTGACCGAATCTGACTTCTTAAAAAATAAGTCATAATCCTAATAAATGAGGATTGACCGTCATCTATATTTGCCGTTACTTTGCACCAGATAAATTAACAGCAGATGAAGACAAAGAAGATTATGATTGCCCTCATGCTCCTGACGACAGGGACAGCATGGGCTGAAGATTTCCCCAAAGACTCACTAAAAATAGTAGACATCGAAGAGGTGGTAGTGATTGCTACTCCAAAAGAGAACCGTAAACTACGTGATCTGCCGGTAGCCGCCACCGTTTTATCGCAAGACAATATGCGCGCCAATCAGGTAAATTCCGTGAAGAACCTGACAGGTATTGTTCCCAACCTGTTTATCCCTGACTATGGCTCCAAACTGACTACTTCGATTTATATCCGTGGAATCGGTTCACGCATCAATACTCCGTCCGTAGGACTTTATGTAGACAATATCCCTTATATCGACAAATCCGCTTTCGACTTCAACTATGCTGATATCGAACGTATTGATATTCTTCGCGGGCCACAAGGTACTCTCTACGGGCGTAACACGATGGGAGGGCTTATCAAGGTACATACTAAATCTCCTTTCACTTATCAAGGTACCGATATTCGCATGGGAGCAGCAACTTACAATAATTATAATGTTTCACTCACCCACTATCACCGCACATCCGACCGCTTCGCTTTTTCTACCGGAGGTTTCTACGAACACACAGGTGGCTTCTTTGAAAATTCGGCAAGAAATAACGAAAAAGTAGATAAGAACAATGCCGGTGGCGGACGATTTCGTGGAATTTACCTGCCTACTTCGAACCTGAAAATAGATATGGCCCTTAGCTATGAATATAGCGATCAAGGTGGGTATCCGTATTATTATACCGGTATTACTCCCAGTGCCATAGCCAAAGCTCAAAAAGACGGTAAAGAAATGACAGAAGACCGGGCAGACTACATCGGTAAGATTTCATATAACGATCGTAGTAGTTACCGCCGTGGATTGCTCAACTCTGGTGTTAACATCGAATACCAAGCCTGTAACTTTATATTAAGTGCCGTGACAGGTTATCAGAACCTGAATGACCGTATGTTCCTCGATCAGGACTTCACAGAGAGGGATATTTTCAACATCGAACAAAAGCAGAGAGCGAACACCATTTCCGAAGAAATTGTCTTGAAAGCCAAACCTGGAAAAAGATGGCAGTGGGCTACGGGTGCTTTCGGATTCTATCAATGGCTACATACTACAGGTCCTGTTCTGTTCAAAGAAGAAGGAGTGAAGTCAGTCATTGAAAACAACGCCAATTCCGCTTTTGAAGAAGTCTCTGCCAAACCCGGAGCTCCCACCATGGGAATGACCGTGCACAACCCGACATTAAGCGTAGGAGGAACCTTCGATACCCCAACCCTTAGCGGTGCACTTTATCATCAGTCCACTTTCAACAATCTGTTCATCGAAGGGTTGTCCGTTACAGCCGGACTCCGACTCGATTACGAAAAAATCAGTATGAAGTATAATTCTCTTAGCACTCCTATTGACTTTGGTTTCGACTTCCACATGGCAATGGGGCCCACGCAAATAAATCTGTCCGATCAGAATATGAAAGCTCCGGCCTCTTTCGTAGGTAAGCTCTCGACTGATTACGTACAACTTCTACCCAAATTTGCTATTCAATATGAATGGAAGAATCAAAATAATGTTTATGCCACCGTTACCCGGGGATATCGTTCGGGAGGATATAACATCCAGATGTTCTCTGATTTATCACAAACTGAATTGAAAAATTCGATGATGAATGCCATCAAAGAAAGTCCGACAATAGGGCAAGATGCCACATGGGGGGCAACCATTATAAAAATGATGGACCAAATGGTACCAGCAAAAGAGATCGACGTAAAAACTTCTACTACTTACAAGCCCGAATATTCGTGGAACTACGAAGTAGGTAGCCACCTTACTTTATGGGAAGGCAGACTTTGGGCCGACGTCGCAGCATTCTACATGGATACCCGCGACCAACAACTCTCCCAATTTGCAGAAAGTGGTTTGGGACGTATCACGATTAATGCAGGAAAAAGTCGCAGCTATGGTGCAGAAGCAGCTCTTCGTGCCAGTGTGACTAAAGAACTTAGCCTGAATGCCAGTTATGGATATACGTATGCCACCTTTACTGATTATGTAATCACCGAAGAGAAAAAAGATGGCACTCCCATAATTACGGATTACAATGGCAAATATGTTCCCTTTGTTCCCAAGCATACATTAAATATCGGTGGAGAATATGCCATCACCTGCAGCCCACGTTCTATCTTCGACCGGGTTGTATTCCAAGCGAACTATAACGCTGCCGGACGTATCTACTGGACTGAACAAAACGACGTCAGCCAATCCTTCTACGGCACACTCAACTGGAGAACGAATCTGGAAATCGGTGATGCAATGATTAGTTTCTGGGCACGCAACTTCCTGAATAAAGACTATGCCGCCTTCTATTTCGAAACAATGAACAAAGGTTTCATGCAGAAAGGACGCCCAATGCAATTTGGGGTAGATCTTCGCTGCCGCTTCTAATCATTTTTACTCATAAGGATATTATTTAGTCTTTTTATTGTCAGCTAAAGATTTCATCCATATAGAATAATGATTTTCAACGTATTAACAGCTGACAATAAGTGCTGACAATAACCCAAAACAGGCTGACAATAAAAGATTCGGACTTTTATTGTCAGCCTGTCTCTTTGTAGATTAACAGCATAGAATACGGGATAGAAGAACGTATGTCCCTATGAAGTTTGCATTATAAAGCCGTTATACTTGATTTACCCAATCGGTATTGTTCTGTCAGAGCTACGCTATTCTTAACTCTCCACGGCCGTGGTAGCATCTCTTCACGGCCATGGGAGGATCTCGTCACAACTGTGGGAAGAAGTTACCACGGCCGTGGGAAGGTAAAGATAGCGGTACCCTCACACAACTATACCGGCACCTTACCGGAACTTTATCAATGCTTCGGCATTAGTTTACCTACTGCTTGCTATCAGTTTGCTTATACCTAAGACTGCTTCGTTCATAATCCAACGTGCCTGACCTATACTTCAGTACGATCAGATTCCTCCACCCCACCATGCAAACGCTCCATCTGATAAGCGATACGCTCCGTCCCATTCTTTACATAAATGATACCGCAACGTTGAAAGCCATACTTCGTCAGTATATGTTGCATGACCTTATTATCCCGGTGAGTATCTACCCGGACATTAGGCCAACGTTCGAAACACCAGTCCAGACAAGCTTCCGACATCCCTTTCTGCTTTCCGTTCGTTGCCAACCGGTGAATCACTCCATAAGGTTCGTCATTGAGCCATGCACCTTCATAAATCTGTTGATAAGTAGGATCTTCTCCCAAGATGAAACAAAAAGTTCCCAGAATTTCTCCTTGTTCATCTATGCAGGCAAAGCTATGACTCTCTTCAATTTCCCGACGAATCAATGCTTCCGACGGATAGCCGTCAATCCATTGGGTCGTGTTCCCGGTTGCACGCATAAAGGCACGGGCATAGTCATAAATCTCCATCACTAAAGGGAGATCTTTTATTTCGGTAGGTCTGATTTCCATCATTTGAAAAGTTATTCAGAAATAAAACAGATAATAAAATTACTCGTTAATCGCTCCACAATGGGGGCATATACCTTTCTCTTTTAGTTTCTCCCCGCAATGTCCGCAACGATACTTATACCCAATGTTTCGATAGACCTTCTTCGCAAAAACCAAAATAAAAAAGGCCAGGAATAGATAACCGATATAGATATGTGTCATCAGGATAAAGAAGAAATAACAGAAAATACAGCAGGACATCAGTCCCAGCAGATAAAAGATAGCCGCAGCGGGAGTCAATTGTCGGAACAAATCATCCAACACCGCCAAAGCTACTATCAGAAACAACCAAATACTCAACAGAAAAACAGAGAGAATGAAAGGAACTTTGAACGGTGACAAAGTTGGATTGAAATAAAAATGTTCCCACGTTTCCGGCACAAAGACCTGCATTGATTCGTAAATCGTTGCACTGAAAGCCATCAATAAACAAAGAAACAGGGGATAAACACTGTCAATATCATTAAAATAAACCATCTGCAACTGCTTCCGACGGAAAGCGCGAAACAAATAAGCTCCTACGAACAAAGCGAAAATAACCACAAAATAAGAGGCATGCGTATCACTGAAAAGATGAATAGCCTGCGAAATACTATCAGTCGGTGCAAATGACTTCTTGAGTTCTTTCTCACGTATCCAACCCTGTTCATCTTGTGTATGTGCCAGTTTCACCCAAATGCTGTCTACACTATCGGCAGGATGAACCGCAAACTCTGCAACCACTACCCTATCCCCCCTATTCAACTGAATAAAAGTATCTTTTATCGGGAGACATTCCAAAGAGATGGAATCATCGACTACTTCCAAGTTTGTATTCCATGTATAATGGCGTTCATACAGGTAAGTCAGCGAATCTTTTGTTTTCTTCGACAGCTCCTCCGAATCCAAAGCAGGCGTTTTATAATAACAAGACGAAAGCAAAAACAGACACAATAGCAAGCCCATGACAGACTTCACCATAGAGAATGCAGAGAACACAAAGTTACTATAAGACACGGACGACATAGAAGACACAGAGAACATGAAGAAGAATTTTCCATCTCTCTTCCACAAACCGTTCAAACGAGCGGTTCCGGAAGGATGAGTTGAAACATTGTCTCCTCTACGTCCTCTGTGACGAATGATTCCGTGATTAATTACCCTCATTGTGCCGCCTTTACTTTCATTTGACAATTCTTACAATCAAATTCCAGACGAAAACGTTTGCCGTCATTCGACACCAAATAATAGGGTTCTTTATAAGGCGAACGGACCCGTTGATGGATAGGACACCAGCCCATACTGTAGCGCAAACAATGTTTGCAGAACATCAGTACCGCATCTTCCACTGCTTCTTTTTCGTATGCTGCCGCTACCTGTTGTACCCCATGCTCCTGATAGAAAGAAGCTGCACGGGTGTTCATTACATTCCCCAGATAGGTTAATGTAGTTTGCGGGAAAGCATGACTCGTTGGCTTCCATACTGCCAATTCCTGACGATAATTGATTCGACGGGCAGTTATCAATTGGTCGATTGCCTGTCTGCGGAAATCGGCTAACACCGAAGCTGGCAAAAACCAATTTCCGGTAAAGGATATTTCTATTTCTTTTGCTTCAAAAGGTGTATTCCCCAGTTTGGACAGTTGCGTTTTCAGATTGTCCGTCTGTGGAGTGCGGGCAAGTTCTTTCTCACGAGGGAGGGTGATTGTGACGCTATTATCATCTTCATCAGTCAATGTCAGGGAGAAACCAAAATTATTGTCGGCAAGCAAGATTTTCACTGCGATTTTCCTTTCGGCAGATTTGCGGGAAAGGATTCGTTCAAATTCCTGGTCGAAATTACGATAGAGTGTAGTACGCGGCTTAATACGGGGCATTTCCTGCGGATAGAGTTTGTTACTGTCCACCCGGTTGATACGGAAACCCTGCAAACGTCCCTGTTCGTCGATATAGCAAACACCGTCTCCATTGTTAAAGGATTTAAGTCCGGCAACTGTCAGATAGTTGCCCCGGGCCTCTTTCATGGTTCCCATCTCTTCACCCAGCGACTTAGGAGTATCGAAAGAGAAAATCTCTTTATCACGTCCATTCAGGAAATAATGCGTGAATCCACGACTGAAACTCTTATCGAGTTGTGGTTTAAATTCGAAACTACACGTACCCGAAGAAGCACGTACATATTCCGGACGACGGGCAAAGATTGCATCCAGTTTCTGGCGATAAGCAGCCGTCACATTCTTCACATAAGATACGTCTTTCAGTCGTCCCTCTATTTTAAATGAAGAAGCTCCGGCATCCAGTAGTTGCTCCAATTCGTCGTTTTGATTCATATCTTTCAGGGAAAGCAGATGTTTGTCTTTGACAATCACTTTCCCGTCTGCATCTACCAGACTAAAAGGTAGACGGCAGAATTGTGCACACTCTCCACGATTGGCACTACGACCGAAACAGGCTTGACTAACATAGCATTGCCCGCTATAACTGACACAAAGAGCACCATGTACAAATACTTCCAAAGGTACTTCCGGACAGCTTTCATAAATCTTCTTTATTTCACGCAACGATAACTCCCGCGCCAACACCACTTGACGGAAACCTGCTTCCCAAAGGAACTTCACTTTTTCCGGCGTACGATTGTCCATCTGCGTACTGGCATGAAGTGGTATCGGAGGAAGATTCAGTTTCGTGATTCCCATATCCTGTACAATCAGTGCATCGACACCAATCCGATAAAGTGCATGAATCATCTCCTCCGTCTCTTTCAACTCTTCTTCTTTCAGAATCGTATTGACCGTGACATAAATACGTGCATTATACAAATGAGCATGCTGCACCAATGCTTCAATATCTTCCAATGAGTTCACAGCTGCCGCACGGGCACCGAATTTCGGAGCACCGATATATACAGCATCTGCACCATGGTTGATAGCTTCAATACCACATTCCAGGTTTTTCGCCGGAGCGAGAAGTTCTATTTTACGCTGCTTTATCATTTAATATCATTGATGTTGTAAGGTGTTTCCTGATAAACAAAGTAGTTCAACCAGTTGGAGAACAACAAATTGGCATGAGCACGCCAACGTACCAACGGGCCTTTTTCAGGATCATCGTCTATATAATAATTGCGGGGAATCTCTATTGGCAGGCCTTTATCCAAGTCACGGCGGTATTCCGTATCCAGTGTCAGCGGAGAATATTCAGAGTGCCCCGTGACAAAGAACTCACGTCCGCCCCGTGCCATCGCCATATAGACACCGGCCTCTTTCGATTCGGAAAGCAACGTCAGTTCCGGAACTTTCAAAATATCTTCCCTGCGCACTTCCGTATGACGGCTATGCGGCACATAGAAACAATCGTCAAAACCACGGAAGATGGAATGGAAAGGTTCCAGTACACGATGCTCAAAGATGCCGAACATTTTCTCTTCCAACGGATATTTAGGAATTCCATAATGATGATACAATCCGGCCTGCGCTGCCCAACATATATATAAGGTAGAAGTGACATGCGTACGTGCCCAATCAAAGATTTCCGTAATCTCATCCCAATAGGTCACTTCTTCGAAGTCCATCTGTTCTACAGGAGCTCCGGTGATAATCATACCATCATACTTCTCATGACGCATCTGATCGAAATCCGTATAGAACGTTTTCATGTGTTCTATCGGTGTATTCTTCGACGTGTGGCTCTTGATCTTCATAAACGAAATCTCCACCTGAAGAGGTGTATTCGAAAGTAAGCGCACCAAGTCTGTTTCCGTTGTAATCTTCAACGGCATCAGGTTCAGAATCACAATCCGTAGCGGACGAATATCTTGCTGCGTAGCGCGGGAAGTGTCGATCACAAAAATATTTTCTTCCTTCAAAAGCTCTATCGCAGGTAGTTTATCGGGTAAATTTAAAGGCATAATCGCTATATATTAGTAATTTGAGTGCAAAAATACGAAAAATATAGCAGATTATAGGGAGGTTGCTTATTTAGAAGACGTACAAATTAAGTCAATTTAATCATCGAAGCATAACAACTAATCAATAAAAGCCTTATTTTTGCCGAAGAAATTAGTACTAATAATTTAAATCTTAGAAAAATGGCTTACGTAATTAGTGACGATTGTATTGCTTGCGGAACTTGCATTGACGAGTGTCCGGTAGAAGCTATCTCTGAAGGTGATATCTATTCTATCAACCCAGATGTATGTACTGACTGTGGTACTTGCGCAGACGTTTGTCCGTCTGAAGCAATTCACCCGGCTGAATAATACAAGCTACAAAAAATGTACAGGCTGCTTTCTACGGAAGGCAGCTTTTTTTATTTCTTGTCTTCACCACAGATTACACAGATGGACACAGGTTATTTATATTCAACTAAATTGTAATTCCCTCACTACAACATATTGCAGCAAGGGAATTACAATTTAAACATATATTGAACAATAAAAAAATCTTTTAATCTGTGTTCATCCGTGTAATCTGTGGTGAACTCTTATTTCAATTTAGCTAATGCTTCCTTGATACGACGGATAGCCTCTACGATATTTTCATCGCTTGTAGCATAACTCATGCGGATACATTCAGGAGCACCAAAAGAGGTACCACCTACACAAGCCACGTGAGCTTCTTCAAGTAAGTACATTGCCAAATCATCCGAATCTGCAATCTTACGTTCGCCGTTGCTCTTTCCAAAGAAAGTATCGCATTTCGGGAACAAGTAGAAAGCACCTTGCGGAACGTTTACTTCAAATCCCGGAACTTCTTTAGCCAACTTCACAATCAGGTCACGACGACGTTCGAATGCTTTCTGCATCTCTTTTACCGGTTCTTGTGTTCCTGTATATGCAGCTTCAGCAGCTTTTTGAGAAACAGAGCAAGGACCTGAAGTGTACTGACCTTGCAACTTGTTGCAAGCTTTTACAATCCATTCCGGACCGGCAATAAAACCGATTCTCCATCCTGTCATAGCATACGCTTTGGATACACCGTTTACAATCACTGTACGTTCCTTCATTTCAGGGAATTGAGCGATACTTTGATGTGCGCCGATATAATTGATATGTTCGTAAATCTCGTCAGCGATTACGATTACCTGCGGATGTTTAGCCAATACAGCAGACAGTCCGGCCAATTCTTCTTTTGTATATACAGAACCTGTCGGGTTGGACGGGGAACAAAGAATCAACGCTTTCGTTTTCGGAGTGATGGCTGCTTCCAGCTGTTCAGGAGTAATCTTGAAATCTTGTTCGATACCTGCCGAAACAATTACGGGAGTACCTTCTGCCATTTTCACCATTTCCGGGTAACTTACCCAGTAAGGAGCCGGCACGATGACTTCGTCACCCGGATTTACCAATACAAGGATGGTATTACAAACAGATTGTTTGGCACCATTGGCACACGAAATTTGAGCGGCTGTATATTCCAGACCGTTTTCTTTTTTCAGTTTCTCAACAATAGCATTGCGCAAAGCCGGATAACCCGGTACCGGAGAGTAACGAGAAAAGTTATCATCTATGGCTTTTTTCGCAGCTTCTTTGATGTGGTCAGGAGTATTAAAATCCGGTTCTCCTACACTTAAGTTAATAACATCAACACCCTGTGCCTTGAGTTCGTTGCTCTTTTGCGACATGGCAAGCGTCGCCGATGGCGACAAGCTGTTCAAACGATCTGATAATTGATTCATTTTGTATCTATTTTATTGTTGTTGAGTGAAAATCGTTGCAAAATAAGCGATAATATTTGATATATGAAAACAAATTAGCAATTTACTTATTAAAATGTAAAGTATGCCCCATTCTTTCTTTCTTTGTTCTCAAGTATCGTTCATTATACGGATTAGGAACTGTTTCAACAGGTACATTTTCTACTATCTCCAATCCGTATGCTTCCAAACCAACACGTTTCACCGGATTATTTGTCAAAAGTCTCATTTTGTGTACTCCCAGTTCACGAAGGATTTGTGCGCCTACTCCATAATCACGTTCGTCAGCAAGATGTCCTAAGCAAATATTCGCATCAACGGTATCCATACCGTCTTCCTGGAGCTTGTATGCTTTCATTTTTTCCATCAGACCGATGCCGCGTCCTTCCTGATTGAGATAAACCACTACACCTTTTCCTTCTTTTTCGATCATTTCCATCGCTTTATGCAACTGTTCGCCACAGTCACAACGCTGCGAACCAAGGATATCTCCTGTAGCACAAGATGAGTGAACACGTACCAGGATAGGTTCGTCTTCACTCCACGTACCTTTAAATATAGCCATGTGCTCCAATCCGTTTGATTTCTGGCGGAAAGGAATCAGACGGAACATCCCGTGTTCAGTAGGCATATTTACTTCCACTCCTTTTTCCACAATGGATTCCTGTTTCAAACGATAGACAATCAGGTCATGGATAGAGATCAGTTTCAGTCCATGTTCATCTGCCATCTGACGGAGTTCGGGCAAACGTGCCATTGTTCCATCTTCACTCATGATTTCCATCAAGGCACCTGCAGGGTAAAGTCCTGCCAGACGAGCCATGTCAATCGTAGCTTCCGTATGTCCGGCACGACGAAGCACTCCTTTTTCTTGTGCATATAACGGATTGATGTGTCCGGGACGACCGAAGGTTGCCGGTGTAGAAGTAGGATCGGCCAACGCCTGAATAGTAGCGGCACGGTCGGAAGCAGAAACACCTGTTGTACAGCCTTCCAGTTTGTCAATGGTAACCGTAAAAGGAGTTCCCAACACGGAAGTATTGTCACTTACCTGATGCGGCAAATCCAACTCCTTGCAACGAGACACTGTGACAGGTGCACAAAGCACCCCACGCGCATGCTTCAACATGAAATTCACTTTCTCGGGAGTTATCTTTTCAGCGGCAATAATCAAGTCGCCTTCATTTTCGCGGTCCTCATCATCCACTACTATGACAAACTTGCCTTCTTTGAAGTCGGCAATCGCATCCTCTATTCTATCCATTTTAATAGTCTCTTTCATAACACTTATTTATTGATTTTCTGTATGATGAATTGAATTTGTTCATTGTTCTTTATAATCCGTTCCATATCCTTAGCCAGACGAACGCGGAACGCCCAGATGCGGAAATAGAAAAATAAACCGATAGGGAAAATGACTCCGGCTACCAAATTCAACCAATATATATGGAACGGGCGCACATGGGCAGAAACGGAAATAACCGGATAATTGTTTAATGCACCGATCAAAGTGGCAGATTTCGTATTGGACATTTCTTCAACCAACGCTTCCAGCTTCTCATTGATAGCCATTACTTCGTTGTCATCTTCGCTTGACATCCACAATTTAAAGTAATTGGGTGCTTTTTCCAATCGTTTCTTGGCAGCATACGCTCTGCACTCTGCTGTGAGTTGTTCCAAATCACCAGTCAGACGTGGATAATCAGGATCATGGATAATCACTTCTTTCTTAAATATATGGCGTACACTACGGATTCCCATAATCTTCTTGAACCAGTTGATATAGGCATCTGCATTAAGCACAACAGAATCCTTATTCGATTTATAGGTAAGGAAAACTCCTAATGGGGCAAGGACCGCACTACTTGTCCACATTCCCATCCATACTATCCACTTACCGTCACGGGCCATTTTATATCCTGTATTATCAATGATATAGTAAATAATAAATACCAACACGGATACAATTACCGGCATTCCCAACCCTCCTTTGCGGATGATTCCACCCAATGGAGCTCCGATAAAGAAGAACAGCAGACAAGAGAGTGAAATCGTTATCTTCTTATGCCATTCCGTCTTATGTTTGCGAATACTATAATCGTTGTTCTCCATCGTGAATTTCTTGAACCCAAGATCGTTGGCCACATTCTCCGCCCGACTGACAGCAGAAGAAAGCACCTTCTGTTTCTGCGTTAAAGAGGCTACTTCGTAAAGGCTGTCCACATTATATTCATGGATATCCGCCTTTTCTATTTTGACCGTATCTTCTTTTGTCAATCCATAAGAAGGACGGAAATTTCCTTCTGCCACTTCCCTGTAATACTGTCGTCCGATACTATCTCCCACTACCGTCATTGAGTCGATAGAGCTTTGCAACTGCGCCATATCCTTAGCACTGGACTGCTTACCCATAATCTCACCGTCAACCATATTGAAATCGGAATTAAACTCAATAATGGAATGTTTTTCCCTGAATTCCTCGCGTCGATAAGGTACATTCTCCGATTTCATACTTTGAGCTTTCAGATTCTCAAATAAATCTCCGCTATACAAATGCAGCCAAAGATGCTGTTTATCCGCGGTCATCTCCAAACGCCCGGAATCAGCATATATAATACGTGCTTTCTCAAAGCCATCTTTCATACTATAAATCAGCACATCATATAGCATACCGGTCTTCCGGTTCTTCTTAGCTACCTTTAAATTATAGTCCTTGATTTCAGAATAGAAAACTCCTTCCGGAATGTCCAACTCCGGAGATTTCTGTTTCATCGAAAGAATCAGGGTTCCCAGCTTAGCCTGGGCGATAGGACCAACAACATTTTGGAAATAGAATGAGACACCGACAAGTCCGCAAACAAAGAAAGCGAGCGGACGCATGATTTTAAGTAGAGAAATACCCGCAGCTTTCATTGCAAGTAATTCATAACGCTCGCCAAAGTTACCGAAAGTAATCAAAGAAGCCAGTAACACTGCCAATGGCAACGATACTGGCACTAATGTTAATGCGGAATAAAAGAAGAATTGAGCCATAACGCTCATCTCCAACCCTTTTCCGACCAATTCGTCTACATATCTCCACAGGAACTGCATCATGAATATGAACAGACAGATGAAGAATGTACCAATAAAGAGCATCAAAAAACTCTTTACGATGAATATATCTAATTTCTTTATGCGTAGCATCTTAATAGGTTCGTGCAATTAGGATGCAAAATTAGCACAAAAAAAGGAGCATCGAAAATTTTTAGTTGAAAGTTAACTAAAAACCACAAGTTCTTCTTAATTTAGCTACTTGCGACTCCCACAATTCTTTCATATCATCTACTTCATCCGGCTCTGCGAAATCGGTAATTTCCAGCACATAGTCACTAGTCAGCTCATTATAAGTCATCTTGATTTCAAAATAATCGCGTTCGTTTTCATCATCCTGCCAACGGAAGCGGATAAAAGAGAAAGAGCGAATAGCAATAATCTCTGCTTTCCTCTGTTCTGTCTTCCCCCAATGAAACTCTACTATTTTATCGTCAGAAATAACTTTGTCTGCAAACCAGTCCTCCAACCCGGTCGGTGTACTAATAGCTCCCCAAAGAATATTTTTAGATGTTGCATTCAACAAATACTCCAAATGAATCTTTTCCTTTTTCATAGCAATTTCGAATTGTTTTTACGTGTGCCAAGATAAATACTTTTTTCTAAATACGCTGCATAAATCAGACACTTTATTAATTATTCTTTCATTATCGGGCATCAAACTCCCTATTTATAGGGAAAATCAAGGCCCGTATTAAAGAAAAAACACAAAAAAGTTATGAATTGTTTTGGAGATTATAAAAAATCATCTATCTTTGCACCCGCAATCGAGAAACGATGGCGGGATAGCTCAGCTGGTTAGAGCGCATGATTCATAATCATGAGGTCCCCGGTTCAATCCCGGGTCCCGCTACCAAAGATACCCGTTAAGCCTCTGATACAGAGGTTTTTTCATTTAAACAGGTAGCCAAAGGGTAGCCAAAAACAACATAACTACTACTTTTGGTATATAAGAATAACCGTTTGGGAGGCTTCCACTCTTGGGCGGTTTTTTATTTGTAGAACAACCAACAGACGCAAAAAAAGAGGCTCACCGATCCGGTTGCCTCTTACTAATTTATCCTTACTTTGATATACCACCTTATTATATTACCGAACAAATAACCGAACCTTTCCCGCTTCCTCTCTATCACCCGGCGTATTTCCGGTTCTTTCCTCACAGAACTTTCTAAACGCTTCGACATTCCCAGATGATAGAATAAACTCTGTCGCAAGTTCCTTCGCTGTCATTTCCTCGATTACTCGCCTACGTAAACGCCTCATCTCTGCATCTTGATTAACCACCCGATAAAACAAACCTTGCGCCTCTATAACGTTATTATATCCCTGTAATATTAGATTGTGTATTTCGTCGTATGGATTATCAAACCCCGCCAACATAATAGGGGTAATGTCACACGCCGCACTCATGCACTCTTTTTGGTGTGCTTTCCGGTTCTTCGTGAAACGTTCTAACCGCTCCTGTTGTAATTCGATTACACTCTCCTTAGTACAACCCATATAGCCGCCGTTTGCTTCGCCTAGATGAATTGTGTTTCTATCAAGTTGCATACCTTTCACTGGGCGACCGTCCGCGTCCAAAATTACTACTTCTTCCATGATTTTATATTTTGTTAGATGTGAATAAATCGAGTTTATAAGATGAGGCTACACACAACGTAAGCCCCGTTATATTCGGTGCGGCTGTCTCCGCTTCCGTGGCAAATAGCAGGACCGCGCCCGCTATTAGTCCGAGTAAATAAATCGCTTTCATATTGAGTAACTTAATAGTTCGGCTTGTATACTAATTAACTTCATTACATTGGGAGTAAGCAGACCGGAACGAATTACGCCGTTATCTTCCCGTAGGCACCCGAATAGATTCTTTATAATTCCCGCATTTGCTAGATTCGCCTCGCAACTAACTGTTATTCGCCACATACCCGAATCCTGTTTAATACTGATCTCTAGTTCTTTCATTTGAATATGTATTTAGTTCGTTAATAATCAATCACCGCAATAATTTCCCCATCCGCTAAAAGATGAATAATGCTCGCCGCGACCGTAACCGTATGCTAGACATTCAGCCTCGACCTTTGCGGCACGTTCTTCACGTTCACGCTTTGCAGCTTCTACTTCCATTGCGATACGGGCGGCTGTCTCTGATTCGATACGGGCGATACGGGCGGCTAGTTCCTGCGCTTCTTGTTTCTTCGCTTCGTGATAAGCGATTGTTTCGGCTCTACGGTCTGCTATTTCTTTGTTGAACTTCGCAACTTTCCAAGCCTTTTTCAATGCTTCCGAGAAGGTCGGATACTTTTCCGGTCTAAACTTTCTCATCGTGTGAGCTGATTTCATTATTTCGCTTAAATTGTAGACTTTCATGTTGTGTGATATTTAATGTTACTTTGATATTGCAAAAGTAACGTTTAATATCACATCTACAAAGTATAGGAAAGAAAACAATTGATATTTAACGTTACTTAATATAGATATTCGTGATAACATACGACACATTGTTGTATATTTGTGCCAGTAACATTTAATATCACATTAATATGAATCTAAGAGTTAAAGAAATTTGCAAGGAGAAAGGAATTACCATTCAAGAGCTTGCCGATAATATGGAAATGAAAAGGGAGAGTTTAAGCCGTGCTATTAATGGAAACCCCACTCTTGAAACCCTCGAAAAGATTGCCACCGCTTTAGGCGTGAACATTACAGAGTTATTCGACCAACCAAAGAACAACACAACCGGAATCACGTGCCCGCACTGCGGAAAGAATATCAATATCAAAATAGAACTATAATTTTTTATAATACCATGGATACTACACACACTCAATTCATAGCTAGTATAATCCTTCCTTTAATGTTGTTGATTTGTACGGCGGTCTATACAGTGATAAATTATAAAATGCTTAAAGAAAGCAAGGCTACACGATTGCAAAAAATAACTCCTAATATTGTGGCGTATTTGTCTACAACAGAAATTCACGGAAGCGGAACACTAATTCTTTATATTACTAATATAGGTGAAGGAGTGGCGAGAAACGTAAAGTGTGAAATATATAAAGATTTCGAATGGATTAAAGGTGATCCACTTTGTAATAGGGGAATTTTTAAGTCAGGAATAAATGTGTTTCCTCCACAATACAAATTGCAGTATTACATCTTAACTAGTTGCGGAAGTTTTGACTTTTCGCGTGAAGATGCCTATGTCGAATTTGATATAATCTGCGAGGATATATTAGGAACAGAAATACGCTCTAGGTTTAAACTTTCATTTAAGGAAATGGATGCTCAAAATTATTCAAGTCCTCCTAATGACTATAAAAACAGTGTTGTATATCACCTCAAAAATATAAATGAAACATTGAAGAAGAAGGGATAATTTGGGCTGTCTGATTGGCTGTCACATTGGCTATCTGATTGGCTATCTGATTGGCTGTAAATTTTACAGTAGTAGACGCTGCAACTATTACGGGCGTACTATCTACCGTAAAATTTACGGTAGTTGTTGCGGTAGTCAGTAGCGAAGTACGAAAAAATCGTAGTAAGCTACTTTGGTGCAAGCTATCCGGTCGCCCGTTGCTTGCTTAGTTGATTGATTTGCGTGTCTGTCTGTCTCTTATCCTGTCCCTCGACCTGTCCCGGAACGTTCCATCTTAAAGCGGAAACATGTTGATAAATAGCAGGATAAAACGGCTGCAACCTGTCCCGCTTGCTGTCCCTCGCTTTGTCCCGGTTTGCTTTGGATTTAATCAGGGCACGCCGGAAAATAACAAAACGTTTCGACCTGATACACTTTTCTTTGTCTCGCTTGTTTGGTTCGGTTCGCTTCATGTTGCTACGCAAATACAAGCCCGTAGCGGAATTATCTTTCTTTGTGTGATAACTCGATAGATGGCGAGGCGTTCGGTTGTCTCATGGCTTCGTATTCGGTGATGAACGATACAAAGCGGGTGCGGATGCTTCGAGTTATGGCAAGGGGGCATGATTTTTATTTTTTGACGCGACTCTGTGAAACCCACTTCACCCCATCTTTTTACACGCGGGATATTTTTTTCGGGTGGGGGTGACCGTTGGGGGTAGTGAAATTTATCATTACTCATCTTTAATTCAGTAGTTTAGATGTCGTTTCCTGATATAAATTAATAATAAAATATACGCCTTTTTCCGTCCAATACATGTGCTCTATCGTTTTAATTTCACCTGTTCTTGAATCGGTGCGGGCAAATGTTTGATAACCTTCTAATCCCTTTCCGCGAAGGTCGGAGTATAGAAAATACAAACCGCTTTGTTTATACTGTATTCCTGATTCACACAGGAATTTATTTAACCTTTGGGCACTTATTCCCAACTTTGCGGCTATCGTGTTGGTAGTAATCAGAGACGACGAAGATAACACAGTATCGAAATACTCCGCTTTTGGCTGCATCGCTTCGATAGCTTTTGCGTTAGCCTCTCTTTGTGCACGGAGCAAGGCGTTTTGTTCCTGCTCGCTCTTTAGGGTGGTGAGTAACTGTATCAGGGCGTCCGGATTCTGGAACATCTGCACAACAGTTTCGGGCGTCATATACGCGCCATGTTTGCGAATACTTGGCAATATCTCTTCACATACCCAATCTTGAAAGGCTTCCGCTTGCGGTAATTTGGATCGCATTATTAATCTAATAACATCGCCCTCATTGATAAATGACATTTCTACTACCTGATTCGTTACTACGCCGTGTTGATTGGTTGTGCGAGAGACCCCGTCGCGCTTTGTCACTCGCTTGCAATGCTTACTAATCGCATCCCTAGTATTTGCGTATCCCAATGCTCGCGCCACATCTACAGCCGCAAATAAAGGTTCTCCGCTTTCACTTGTTGCGGTTCTTACTTCTCCGAATCTCTCATTTTTGAAAATAGTGATCTCGTTCATCTTAATTTGATTTTAAATTGTGTTTACTGCTGTTTAAAGAATCGTGATTCATGGAGCGTTTCGGCTTCACATACTCGAAATGCCTTTCAGAGTCGGACAAATCACTAAACATCATTTCGATTTCTTCCGGCACTGGTTCAATCTCCGTATCATTGTCCGGATCGGCAACACGAAGAAAGCAGGATAAAATGTACTGCATGATTTCGTAATTGCTTTTAAACTTGAACTTTTTGCGGATTTCGTCGAGTCGTTCCCATTGCTTGGGGTCGATACGTACCGGAACTTTCTTTGTTTCTCCCATCGCTTTGCGCCGTTCGGCTTTCTTTATTGCATCCATAGTTTTAACGTGTTTTATTGAGTGAATATATCGTTTTGATTAATCTTTGGTTGTCTCATCCTGTATCGAATCCTTCCGGATCGGGCGGTTTTCCTCTACATTTTCCGGTGTTTGAATTGATGTCGTACTTTTTCGCATTGAATAACGGCGGGTTGTTGGCGTTTGGCGGTGGTTCGTTTTCCGGTGATGAAAATGCAACCAAAACGCCCTTTATCTTAATTCCGTTTTGGTTGCACTTTTCACTATTTGATGAGGCATACAAAAACGCCGTTTCGGTTGCACTTTTGGCATTTCGTTCCTGTTGGATATTGTTGCTTTCATTTACTTTATCATCGAAATTTTCCTTTGCAAAAACTCCGTTTTGGTTGCACTTTTCGTTATCCATGTCTCGCAGATACTTACATTCTATTGAAATGAGATTTTTTAAATTCTCTTTTATCTGTGTAGCTCCGATCCGTTCGGCTAATGCAATAAACTTCTTTTTCATCCTGCATCGTTTAACCTTGTCAAGTGCTTGCCAATCATCACCAAGAAATAACGCAAATAAATCTCGTTCTTTCTTGCTTAATCCTTCCAATGGTACAGCCTCAACAATTACAACATCTTCCAACGTATCGAGCAAAAGAGCCTCAAACCTTTCCCAAACATCGACACTAAGCAAGTATCCCAACATTGGCGTATAGATGTGCTTTTTCTTTAAATATGTATTTGTTGCGCTTATCTCAATACGTAGAATACTATCAAAGCCCGATACGCCGCACTGTTTTCCCTTATCGTATATTTTTAGCTTATACGAATCGGCTTCATAGATAAACCCTATCTTTCCTATCGGAGTAAATGTATAACCCTTGTACATTCTTATCGCTTTCAATATTCGTTGCGGATCATAGGGTAGTTTTAAATTTATGCCAAATTCGACGCTATAAAGCCGCGTAATATCGGAATTAATCCCGTAGACTTTTTGCAATTCAGTAAATACACGGCACAAGTCAGACAGCCGGAAAGAATCGGCATTATGCAAACCGCCGTTAGCGTACTTATGTAGGCTACCGTGTAAATTACATAATTTGCGGATTTCTCCCGTAGTTACGTCTACTCTGTCAGTGAAACCAAATATCAGCCCCTCAATGTTGATATAAACCGCTTTAGGGCTTATATCAACACCTAGTTTATTGGCTAATTGGTGCACATCAAGGGCTAGACTACTTGTTTTAAAGCCGTCGACCATTGAATAAAATACGTGTGGTTGTTATACTCTCGCCCGGTGATTCATTGTGTAGGTAGTCGCCTTCATCGCGATTTCTTCCGATGTAGACACGCGATTCTGTAAAAGCCACGCGGATAGCTCATCACGTTTGAAATAAATCATTTTCCCGTTTGGTTTATAGTGTATTACTTTCCCGCCAGACGTTAATTTATAAAGATGTGAACGCGTTACGCCCATAAATACGCATGCCTCATCAAAGGTTAATATTTCCTTTGTTCCTAATCCGGCTAATAAAATAGCCTGTTCTAATTTTGATAATCTTTCTTCTGTCGTCATGTCCTACTAATGTTTTATTTTGGTTCATTAATAGGCGTGCACGCCTTATATTTGGCTGTAATTACATGACAAAGATAGAGGAAGGAAAACAAATGAAATAATGTGTTAGATACTATTTTGTGTATTTCGTGTAAATCTTTACTATGATCCCAAATTTGAGACAATAACCATTAAAAACGTCTCAAATCTGGGATTCCCGTAAAGATTTGAGGGATTTTATTTTCGTAAGTTCCTTATTATAAAGATAATAAATTCGAGGCTATATCACTTAATTTATAGAAAGTAAGAGAATGACGATATAGGCGAACCGTTCCGCTTACATAAAGTTTTACCGTAAAATTGTATTTCTTGAATAAACCTAATTTCTCAAATCTAAGATAGGTCGGCTTTGATATATTAAGCATTTTCATTATTTCTTTTCCGTCTAACACAATATCGCTAATGTCTATTCTTTCATTTTCATCTCCTTCGCCCCAATGGTCAGTCTTAAATAATTCTATTCTTCTATTACTAAAATTCATATTAGTAAGGCGTTCCATATATATAATTATCTCCGGTTTTACTTTTTTGTCTAGTATATTTTTTTTATAACTATCGATCATACTTATAAGATGTAACCTATTCTTTATTCTATTCTTAGGCTTAATTTCCGGCTTTCTAAATTCTTCAATCATAGTTATAGCCTTTTGAAAGTCGCTTTTCTTAATCAGTCCGTTTATAGAGACAGTTTCATCTAACAGCTTCTTTATATCATCTATTTTAATATAGGAATCTAGCATAACATTACAATTTAAGTTTCGGTAAACTATTTATAGCAGCTTCTTTCAAGCTGTCAACGGCGCGCGTGTATTTCTCCGTGTGTTTTAATCCGCTATGCCCTAACAAGCTTGCAACGGTTTTAATATTAGCCCCATTATTCAGGATATTCACCGCAAAGGAATGGCGGGCACAATGCCAAGTTATATGTTTGGTTATCCCCGCCCGCTTAGTCCAACGCCTTAGCGCTTTAAGGCACATTGTAGCACTTGGCAATCTGAAAATAGTTTCTTGCTCGTATTGTTCCGTATGAGGTTCTCCGATCAACTGTAGCAAATCATCATTTAAAGGAATCACAACCCCACTATTTGCACTATGTCCCTTTGTTTTATTCTGCTCGAAACTAAGTATTTTATTTGAGTAGTCCACATTCGAGTATTTCAAATCCTGCACATCACAAAAACGAATACCCGTATATAAACAGAATATAAACGCCCGCCTTATTTCGGGATTCTCGTTATCATAATGCGTACTTATCAAAGCTTGCATTTCCTCTAATGAAAGAACATCCTTTCTTAAGACTTGTTTATCGCACTTACAAACAACACCTTTGCACGGGTTCTTTGCTATTACATCGTTATCTACTGCGTAATTGATAACCTTTTTAAACTTGCTATAATAATCTAATGCGCCCTCGCCCTTGCTCCTACTCTGCAAGTATTCTACGAAAAGAGACACCATGTCTTTTGTAATTTGTTCGGGCTTAATGTATGTACTATATTGTGGGTATTCTATTTTCAGGAAGTCAATAAAACGGGTTAATACACCTTTCATCATTCGAACATCTTTCTTTGTGTATCGGTCGTTATATGCTTGAAAATAATCAAGAAAATTAACCTTTCGCTCTTTCCTCAACCTGTATCCGGTAATGTTTTCTAACAATTCTTGACTGCGTTCAAACCGAATCTTTTTTGCCAGTTCTAATGTTTCTTTATTTTGCTGTCTTTCAAGCGGGGTTCTTGGAGCTTGCCAAAGATAAAGTTTTAAAGCCTCTCTCTTTCTGTCTTTCTTGGCTACCGTCTTATCTTTCGACTCATCATATACCATTATATATCCCAAATAATAATCAAGAAACAAGCTTTCTCGACCGTCAGAGAGTATCTTTGCCCCCAATTTCGGATTATCCGTATCGTCCGTGCTTATCATATAAGTATTATCAGACCTTACCACTTTCTTTGCTGCCATGTTTTATAAGTATTCAAGTTGCTTTTAGTTTCCTTTATTTGCAAAGATACATATTATTTTCTATCCGGGTAGCCAAAGGGTAGCCAAAAGAGCGAAAATAGATGAAAAATAAGGGCAACAAAGGAAAACTCAAAAAAACATTTTACATTGATTATCAGCTATATACTATCTTTTATTTTCTTTTGTTTATTGGGTTTTGTAGCGGGTCCCGCTACTTGATAAGAATAAGGCATTTGGGAGGCTTCCACTTCTGGGTGCCTTTTTCTTTTTATCTCTTCGCGAAATCATTGTGAAATCTTCAATTACATTTCTACCAGAAGCCAACGTTGAACAATAAAAATAGCCTCAACTTACAAAAAATTGAGGCTATCGAAATATCATTTAAAAAGTTTTTCTATTCCCATTCTATAGTCGCATTAGGTTTCGGCGACATATCATAACAAACGCGATTTACATTCTTCACTTCTTTCAGAATACGGTCTGTTATCTTCATCAGGATAGGCCAATCAATCGGCTCAATAGTAGCCGTCATAGCATCCACCGTATTGACAGCGCGAATAATAACCGGCCAATCAAAAGAACGAGCATTATCACGTACACCCACAGATTTAAAATCAGGCACTACTGTAAAGTATTGCCATACTTTTTTATCCAGTCCGGCAAGTTGGAACTCCTCACGCAGAATGGCATCGGATTCACGCACTGCCTCCAAACGATCACGTGTAATAGCACCTAAACAACGTACACCCAAACCAGGTCCAGGGAACGGTTGACGGTAAACCATTTCATAAGGTAAACCTAACTCCAAGCCACAAGCACGAACTTCATCTTTAAATAATTGGCGCAATGGTTCTACAAGTTGGAATTTTAAATCTTCGGGCAAACCACCTACATTATGGTGAGATTTCACCATTTTAGCAGTTTTCGTTCCACTTTCCACAATATCCGGATAAATAGTACCTTGACCTAAGAAATCAATACCGTTCAGCTTACGCGCTTCTTCTTCGAACACACGAATAAACTCGCCACCAATAATTTTACGTTTCTGCTCCGGATCTTCTACACCAGCCAACTTATTCAGAAAACGATCGGTTACATCTACATACACAAGATTTGCCTTCAACTGGTTGCTGAATACCTCAACCACATCTTCAGACTCTCCCTTACGCATCAAACCATGATTAACATGTACACATACCAGATTGTTACCAATAGCTTTCAGAAGTAAAGCAGCTACCACAGAGCTATCAACTCCACCCGACAGGGCCAACAATACTTTCTTATCGCCCACCTGACGCTTAATCAATTCTATCTGGTCATTGACAAAGTTCTTCATGTTCCAGTTAGCTTCAGCTTTACAAGTATCGAAAACAAAAGACTTTACTGCAGCCTTTATAGCCTCGATATCATCTGTAAATTCTGCCAACTTCACTTCACAAGTTGCTTTATCATGCCCTGCAGCCATGACAGGAATTCCCAAAGTATAGATAGCCGGATTTATATCAATAGCAACGCCATCGATTACATTATTCGGGCCACCATTGATAATAATACCCTTTACATTGGGCAATGCTTTCAGTTCTTCTACTGTGATATCGTGAGGATAAATCTCACTATAAACTCCTAATGCACGGATGGCGCGAGCCAATACCGTATTCTCATGACTACCCAAGTCAAGGATAACAATCATATCCTGCTTCATCTGATTTTGGTTGTTTTTAAGTTATTGTATTGTTATTATTCACTATCATTTTCCAAACGGTCTGCAAATATAAAGATTTTTAGAGAGACTATAATGCATTGATTCTCTAAAGTTTCAGAACAGAGTAGCGTTTTTCTTACAACTATAGTATTCCAAAAAGAACTGAAACAACATAGTACGCAGCCGGATAGCAATAACCTGATTCTTCCATACAACCTTTTAAAATCTACGCTTTCAACCGCATCACAAACCGGCTACCCTTACCCAATTCACTCTCTACTGTCAACGTACCACCATGAGCTTCCACAAAATCCTTGGAAATAGATAATCCCAGACCACTACCTTGTACTTTCGTACCCGGAACACGGAAGTAACGATCGAATATACTTTGATGATAACGCGGATCAATGCCTTTTCCAAAATCCTGCACATACAATTCGATTATATTTCCGTCCTGTCTGGCACCGATAATCACACGACCGTTCTCTTTTGAATAACGTATGGCGTTACTCAATAAGTTTGTCAATACCCATGCTATTTTTTCACTGTCAACAAACAGTTTGCCGATTTTTTCTTCCGGATATTCCACTTCAATTTGAATATTGAATTTGTCAGCTTGCACCTGATTAGCCTTAATTGCATATTCAATCAATTCAATCGGTTTCGTAATCTTTGGCATCAATTGGAGCTTACCGGCTTCTACCTGAGTCATATTCAGCAGTTCCCCCGTAATGCTAAGTAGACGCTCACTATTCTCTTTAATACTTCTGGACAGTTGCTCCTGCTCATCATTCAAGGCTCCTACCCGTTTATCTTCCAATAGGTTAAGACTCATCATGATAGCAGCGATCGGAGTTTTCAGTTCATGTGAAATCGTAGAGATAAAAGTAGTTTTTGCCGAATCAAGCTCTTTAAACTCGGTTATATTCTTCAATAAAATCACATCTCCTAACTTTTTTGATTCATCCTTCTTCGCATCTGTATTGTTAATCGGAATGTAGGAAGCCTTGAAATAACTTTCCTTATTATCTGCATAAATCTTTAAAGGCTCTTTCTGATCACTTGGCGTCACCAACTCACGAATTAGCCGGCGGAGCAAGTCATTCTTCAAAGAAAGTTCCTCTGCCGATTTACGAATCACATTTTCCCGTTTCATATTCAGGATACTTAATGCTTCATCATTGATAAACAAAATCTCACGTTCCGTATTCAGACCGATAATCGGATCGTCAATACTATTAACAATAGCCTCTATAAACTTTTTAGCTGAAAGAATATCCGACAAAGTACTTGCACGATATTCTGTCAAACGTTCCGCCATCCGGTTGAAACTGTCAGCCACTTCACGGAACTCTTCATTGTCACTCATGTCGAGACGTTTCTCATAATTATGATTGGCTATTTCAAGAATACCATCTTTCAATTCCTTCACAGGTTTGCTAATACTACGTGGTAGCCAGTACAACAAACCCAATCCAGTAAATATACAAATACCCCCAGTGATAGAAATCCACAATAAAGCTCGCTCTAACCCAGGCATAGCAGCAGGACTATCAGGTTCCGTTGCTGTCAAAATCTGAAGGTTAACTACAGAAAGTGTTACCAGCAAAATTATCATTCCTGCCAGCATCCCAATGCCTAGCACCAGTTTCGTTTTAATATTCATAACTTTCATACGGATTAATATTATGCAAGTATAATCAAATCTATATTAGCTTGCGACAAATTATTTAAAAATCTTCTATATTTCAATACGGAACAGATGGCTCCCGGTAATCTCAAGTCAGGTGATCCCATACAAACTGTTGAAATCTGCTTGTCTTTACATGCCTTTACAATACTCTCCAAGATATCTCTAGACTGTACCTGCAACACTTCTCCCCCCAATTCCGTTACCAATTTAAAATGGTTCAACAGATAACGCTGCCTGGCCAAATCAATCCTATCCATACTCTCTTTCGGAGTTTGCACATACAAAGCAATGAAAGTCGTATTATATCGCGTTGCCAATCGCGCTGCCTTTCGGATAATTCGTCGCGGTGTTTTCTCATGACTACTGATACATGCCAAAAATTTTTCATGCCTCAACCCGACAGCTACTCCCATCACCACTTCATTCTCCACCTTCTTCTCTACCCTAAGAGCTACTTCCTTCAGAGCCAACTCACGCAATTGTAATATATTCTCTGCACGGAAAAAATTATCGAGCGCAGTCTGAATCTTTTCCGGACGATAAATCTTTCCCGCTTTTAACCGAGTGATTAGTTCTTCTGCTGTCAAATCAATATTCACCACCTCATCCGCTTCCTGAATCACACTATCGGGGACCCGTTCTTTTACTTCAATACCCGTAATCTCCTGTACTTCTTCATTCACACTTTCAATGTGCTGAATATTAATTGCCGAAATCACATTGATTCCTTCATCCAGCAATGTCATTACATCTTGCCAACGTTTCTCATTCAGACTCCCTTCCACATTGGTGTGTGCTAGTTCATCCACTATCACAATTTCGGGATGAAGACGGATAATGGCATCCAAATCCATTTCTTCCAACTCCTTTCCCTTGTAGAAGATCTTACGTCGCGGAATGACAGGAAGTCCTTGTAGCATCGCTTCCGTCCCGGCGCGTCCATGAGTCTCGATATAGCCGATTTTCACGTCCACACCATTTTCCAGCAGTTCATGCGCCTCCTGAAGCATACGATATGATTTTCCCACTCCGGCTATCATACCAATGTAAACTTTAAATTTACCCCGCTGGGATCTCTTTATCAGATCCAGAAAATGCTGTACACTTTGTTCTCTATCATCCATATTTTATCTGTTATTTTAAACATTCCAACCCGTAGTAATCATCACGATCACTACGGGTTTCACAAAAATTCATGAGTTTATTTTATGGCCTTAAAGTTACGCCAAATACTAAATGAGCATCCTCCAAACGTGGATTCCATATAGCCTGTACAAATATAGGCAATGAAAACTTATCATTAAAATTTATTGCTTTCGTTGCTTTCAAAGCGAGGTTAGTCACGGCAAAACCATTCACATAGTACTGTGGTGTCTCATAAGGAACCATACCACACGTAGCATTCAGATCAACCCCTTTCACGCTGAACGGATAGTTCAGTTCTACATAGGAAGAATATGCCTGCTTATCTTCACCTTTATCATTAATCTTTCTGTCAGCTCCGGCAAACATAGTATACCATGCAATAGACAATGGAAACTTCTCAATGGGAAGTGTATAAGCTAATCCTGCTTCAAAATGATGTCCGGTTTCTCCGCTCTTAAAATGGAAATAGTTGTTTGTATATTCTCCATTAGCAACATCAGCCTGTCCGTCCCACCAAAGAGTGGCTACAGAAAGTGTCGGTCCTGCTTCACCGAACTTATAAGCTGCAGTCAGGTCAATTTCTTTATTGCTCTCACTCAAACTAGTTGATCCCCATGCAGTAAGCGAGAAATTACCTACGCTAAATCCCAAAGTCGGCTGAAAAGAAGCGGCTCCCCCCTGATAAATACCACGCCATACATACGAACTTACCAAATCACCTTGTATAGTAAACTCTTGTGCTTGTGCATTAGTTGTTCCTAACATACAAACGGCTGCTACAGCCATTGTGCCTAAAAAACTCTTTTTACTAAAAAAACTTTTCATACTTCTTATCTTATTTTCTATTTTATGTTTCCGTAAAAAAGCAGCGCCCCATCCAACCCTGTTAATTTGAACCGTGGTATAACCCAAACGGCCCGGACAGGAACGCTGCTCAATCTTCATCTACTTATTGCTTTCCTCTAAAGCGATATTCAATTTCAAGACGTTTACCTTTTCGGTTCCCAGAAATCCCAAAAATGGTTTTTCTATACTTTTATCCACGATTGCTCTAACTTGTTCTTCTGTTAATCCGCGTGCCTGTGCCACTCTTTTCACTTGCACATAGGCACATTGAGGAGTAATGTTAGGATCAAGTCCTGAACCACTGGCCGTAACCATCTCTGCAGGTACATCCGCACGGCTCAAATAAGGATGATGTACAAGAAATGTATCGATACGAGTTTTCACCTCATCCAGATATTCCTGGTTCGTAGGGCCTTTGTTGCTACCGGAAGAACTACTTGCATCATATCCATCTCCAGCAGAAGAAGGACGTCCCCAGAAATAAATATCTTTTGTAAACATCTGCCCTATATTAGCTGCTCCCACTACCTTCCCGTCCAGTGTAGCTACTTCAGCATTTCCCTTATTAGGTCCTGCAACCTGTGCAAATAACCACAGGATGAGGATATAGAATATAGAGAAAAAAACACAAAAAGCAAGTGTTATTTTTAATGATTTCAATAAAGTTTTCATTGCTATTGTTATTTAATTAAAAGAATAAACCTACTAATAAATCAATCAACTTAATTCCGACAAAAGGAACAATCACACCACCTACACCATAAATTAGCAAATTACGACGAAGTAAAGCACTTGCACCTATCGGTTTGTATTGCACACCACGTAAAGCCAACGGAATCAGAATCGGAATAATAATCGCATTAAAGATTACCGCTGAAAGAATAGCACTTTCAGGACTATGCAGATGCATGATATTTAATGCGGCCAGTTCAGGAATAGCAACCATAAACAATGCCGGGACAATAGCGAAATATTTCGCAACATCATTGGCGATAGAGAAAGTAGTCAGTGTACCACGAGTCATCAGCAATTGTTTACCGATCTCCACAATCTCAATCAATTTTGTCGGATCATTATCCAAGTCAACCATATTACCGGCTTCCTTTGCAGCCTGTGTACCACTATTCATAGCCACACCTACATTCGCTTGCGCCAGAGCAGGAGCATCATTTGTACCATCACCCATCATCGCAACCAACTTACCAGCCTGTTGCTCTTTCTTGATATATTCCATCTTATCCTCCGGTTTAGCTTCAGCGATGAAATCATCCACACCGGCTTTTTCTGCAATATATTTAGCAGTCAACGGGTTATCACCTGTTACCATAACCGTTTTTACACCCATTTTACGCAGACGTTCAAAACGCTCCTGAATACCCGGTTTGATAATATCCTGCAATTCAATAACTCCTACAACATTTTGGTTTACACATACTACTAATGGAGTACCACCATTACTTGAAATAGTAGAAATTACCTCTTCCACTTCTTTCGGAAATTTGTTTCCGGCACTTTCTACAATTTTACGGATAGCATCAAAAGCTCCTTTACGAATCTGTGTACCATCAGCCAAGTTAACACCGGAACATTTAGTTTCAGCTGTAAATTTTATCATATGAGCACCAGTCGTATTCAAACTACGCATACGAATACCAGATTCACGTCCTAACTCTACAATTGATTTACCTTCCGGAGTTTCATCAGACAAAGAAGACAACAGGCAAGTTTCTACAAAATCATGTAAATCAACGCCCGGAGCCGTATGGAAGTGAGTTGCTTTACGGTTACCAATGGTAATAGTACCTGTTTTATCCAACAGTAACGTATCAATATCACCAGCAGTTTCTACTGCTTTACCTGATTTAGTAATTACGTTAGCACGAAGTGCACGATCCATACCAGCAATACCAATAGCCGAAAGAAGTCCGCCAATAGTTGTAGGAATCAGGCACACAAACAAAGAAATTAATGAAGCAATGGTGATAACCGTGTTGCTATAATCGGCAAATGGTTTCAAAGTCACACACACAATGACGAAAACAAGCGTAAAACCTGCCAGCAAAATAGTCAATGCAATCTCATTCGGGGTTTTCTGACGGGAAGCACCTTCCACCAATGCGATCATCTTATCAAGAAAACTTTCTCCCGGTTGGGTAGTCACCATCACCTTTATATGATCAGACAACACTTTCGTACCACCAGTTACCGAACTCTTGTCTCCACCTGCTTCACGAATCACCGGAGCAGATTCACCGGTAATAGCACTTTCATCAATAGAAGCCAGACCTTCAATAATCTCACCATCAGACGGAATCACATCTCCGGCATCACACACAAATACATCTCCTTTTTTCAACTGTGAAGAACTGATAGTAACAATTTTATTACCTTCTACTTTCTTTGCCGGTGTCTCTTCACGAGTCTTACGTAAGCTATCAGCCTGTGCTTTACCACGTGCCTCCGCAATAGCTTCAGCAAAATTGGCAAACAACAAGGTTATAAACAGAATAATAAACACGGCAATATTGTAAGCAAACGAACCCTGCGAAGAATTTACAATAGAGTAAAGTGTTACG
The DNA here is from genome assembly GCF_019129155.2 of Bacteroides sp. MSK.18.37. NCBI lineage: Bacteria > Pseudomonadati > Bacteroidota > Bacteroidia > Bacteroidales > Bacteroidaceae > Bacteroides > Bacteroides sp. MSK.18.37. Next base: position 1,943,597 of record NZ_JAHOIB020000001.1, read on the forward strand.
AGAAACATAACCGCTGTCGCCACTTCCACCGTAAACATTATCGGATTCTTGATCATCATCCGAGGATTCAATTTCACGAATGACTGTTTCAAACTTTCTATTACTTGCTCCTTAGGAAACAAAGAAGCTGACGTATTATTTTTCATATCTTCTCTAATTCAGTATTACAAACTCAAATGTTCAGCAATTGTACTCAACGCATGTACCGGGAAGAATGACAGAGCGGCAACAATAAAGATTACAGCAAATGTCATCACTCCAAAAGTGACCGTATCTGTTTTCAATGTTCCGGCACTTTCCGGTATAAACTTTTTCTGTGCTAATAGTCCTGCAATGGCAACCTGTCCCACAATAGGGATAAAACGGCTAAGAATCAAAACAATACCACATGTCCAGTTCCAGAAATAAGTATTATCGCCCAAACCTTCGAAACCGGAACCATTATTGGCCGCACAAGAGGTGTACTCATAAAGTTGCTCGCTCAAGCCATGGAATCCTAAATTATTCAACCAACCGCCTTCACTTTCCACAAAATCCGGATGATGTGCATAAATATAACTTGAGATAGCCGTAAACACCAAGATTACAAACGGATGAAGCAAAGCTACAATCGTCGCGATTTTCATTTCGCGGGCTTCCACTTTCTTACCGAGGAATTCCGGTGTACGTCCCACCATCAAACCGCTGATAAACACTGCAATGATAATGAATGTATAGTAGTTCATCCACCCTACACCTACACCGCCAAACCAAGTATTAATCTGCATATTCAGCATTTCCATCATACCGGACAGAGGCATAGTAGAATCATGCATACCATTCACAGAACCATTGGAAGTTACGGTCGTTACAATACTCCACAACGCGGTTGCTCCAGCTCCCAGACGTACTTCCTTACCTTCCATCGCACCATTATCCTGTGCAATTCCCAGCTCATCGATGCGCGGATTACCACCCATTTCCTGATTGACATTAATACACACACCGACCAGAAAAGCGAAAAGCATTACCCCATAAATACTGTAAGCCAATTTCTTCCTACGGGTATAGAATCCCAATGCAAATACCATTGCCATCGGAATAATCAGAATAGACCAGCATTCTGCCATGTTAGTAAGATAAGTAGGATTTTCCAATGGATGAGAAGAGTTTACACCAAAATAACCACCACCATTTGTACCCAATTGTTTGATAGGAACAATCGCAGCCGTAGGACCTTGAGAAACCATTTGTTCCTGGCCTTCCATCGTAGTTACCTTCATCTTACCGTCAAATCCCATCGGGGTTCCCTGGAGAATCAAGATAAAACCTACAATCAGAGAAAGAGGCAATAAAATACGTGTACAGCTTATTACCAGAAATTGCCAGAAGTTACCAATTGTTTTGGTTGTTTTTGCAGCAATACTCTTCATAATACCTGCCATAGCAGCCATACCTGTTGCTGCGGTAATAAACTGGAATAGCATGATGACGAACAGTTGAGTAAAATAAGTCAGTCCGCTTTCACCGCTATAGTGCTGCAAGTTACAGTTCACCATAAAACTAATACAGGTATTAAATGCCTGATCCGGAGTCTGCGGTCCGTTGCCGTCCGGATTTAAGGGCAACCATCCTTGTGAAACCAAGAGTACCATTCCCCAGAAAAACCAGAAAGCATTCAAAATCAACAATGCTTTCAGGAATTGTTTCCAGTTCATTTCTTCATTGGGGTCGATTCCACAAACTTTATAAATGACTCTTTCGATAGGAGCCATAAAATCAGACCAGGTCTTTTCTCCTCTGTAGACCTTAGCAATGTATTTTCCCAGTGGATAAGCCAGAATCACCATCAAGGCTATCTGAACAACCACGCCTAAAATTTCTGTATTCATATACTTTTTACCTTAAACTGTGTGTGTTACTTTAAAACTTTTCGGGTTTGACGAGCACGTACATCAAATAACCGAAGATCGCAATACCTAATACGAATAATGCTGTGTACATAATCAATTCTCCTTTTTCTTTAAATATTTTCAAACCAGTCTACACATTTCCAAAATAGCCAGAAACAAGCGAAACCGCTTAACAGGCAGAAAATAAATGATAGTGTTATTCCCATGTTTTTACCTTTTAAATGATTACTATTATTTTTTTACTCGCCACCCTTCATGCCAAATGCGTGCCACAAAAAACACACAGCAGATAACAGACTAATATTCAACAAAATACACATCACAAGAAACTTTCTATCCATCCAACATACCCTTCCATTTTGAAAAAAGGATTCTATTTTGAAAAGCTTTGTACTTTTCCGGAATTTCAGAAGAGAAAAAATAAGCAAATTACCACTTTGAAAGGGGGATTTTCATTTTGAAAAGGCAAGAGAAGGAAACATAATACTTATAATACACTGATAATAAGAGATTAACAACTAATATAGGTCTATTGGTATATGCTTTGCAAAGAGATAGATATGAAACTTTATATTATTGCAAACAGATTACCTGTCAAAGTAGCCGGCACAAACGGTAAATTCGCATTTTCGCGTAGCGAAGGCGGACTGGCAACAGGTTTGGATTCTCTTCAGACTTCTTATGAGAAGCACTGGATAGGTTGGCCCGGAATATGTGCCAATGAAGAAAAGGACCAACAGGAGATTAACGAGAAACTACAGGAAATGAATTTTCATCCGGTCTTCTTGTCGGAAAAGCAAATTGAAAATTACTACGAAGGATACAGTAACAGTACTATCTGGCCTTTATGCCATTACTTTTATGCTTATACCTTATATAAGAACTGTTTTTGGCAATCCTACCAGCAAGTCAACCGTCTTTTCTGTGAGGAGATTTGCCGACTGGTACGTCCCGGCGACAAAGTATGGATACAGGATTATCAGTTGATGCTACTTCCGGGAATGTTGAGGAAAATATATCCGGAACTCTGTATCGGATATTTCCATCATATCCCGTTCCCTTCCTACGAACTTTTTCGTATTCTGCCGGAGCGCGCCGAGATACTGAAAGGCTTATTAGGAGCCGACTTCATTGCTTTCCACACCCACGACTATATGCGTCATTTCATCAGTGCTGTAGAACGTGTATTACATCTCGATTTTAAATTGGATGAAGTACAGATCAACAACCGGGTGACCAGAGTAGAGGCATTACCAATGGGAATCAACTATGAATCTTATCATAAGGCCTCGGAAAATAAAGAAGTGCACCAAGCTATTGAACGTACCCGGAAACTTTTCGGCGAGCATAAACTGATCCTGTCAGTAGACAGACTGGATTACAGCAAAGGCATATTGCACCGTCTTCGTGGCTTTGCCACCTTCCTCGAACATCATGCTGAATATCACGGTAAAGTTACATTGGCAATGGTCATTGTCCCTTCACGCGACCATGTAGGCAGTTATGCGGAACTAAAAACAAAAATTGACGAAGAAATCGGCTCTATCAACGGACGTTACTCCACAATGAACTGGACTCCCGTCTGTTATTTCTATCATGGCTTTTCACTGGAAGAACTGACTGCCATGTACTATGTGGCCGACATAGCCCTCGTCACTCCACTTCGGGACGGAATGAATCTGGTAGCCAAAGAATACGTAGCTACCAAATGCGACAATCCCGGTGTACTTATCCTTAGCGAAATGGCAGGTGCCGCCGTAGAATTGACGGACGCTATCCAAATCAACCCGAACGATACAGAACAAATAGAAAATGCTATTTGCCAGGCACTTGAAATGCCCGAAGAGGAACAAAAACAACGCCTGCAACGTATGCAAAGCATTCTGTCCGTACAGACAGTCAACAAATGGGCAGCCGACTTTGTCAATGAACTGAACGCGACATGTATGAAAAATGATATGTTACGGAAAAAACGCATCGTAGCTGCCACCATCGCACAAATCAAGCTCAAGTATAACCAAGCCAAACAACGCCTGATTCTGCTGGACTATGATGGTACACTGACGGCTCTCAAACCACGTCCCGAGGATGCACAACCTACACCGGAACTCATTTCTATTCTACAACAACTGGCTAGCGATCCCGCCAATCATATTGTTATCAATAGCGGGCGGGATCACTTTACATTAGAAAAATGGCTTGGCTCCCTTCCTGTGTCTATGGCTGCCGAACATGGGGCTTTCTACAAAGAGAACGGGGTTTGGCATAAAAACATAAAGAAGAAAGAATGGGGAGCAGGTATTCTCTCTATTCTTCAAATGTTTGTAGACCGTACTCCCCGTTCCCATCTGGAAGTGAAGGAAACTGCCCTGGCATGGCATTATCGTGAAAGTGACGCATGGCTCGGCACATTAAGAGCCCAACAACTCGTCAACACACTGATTTCGCTCTGTACCCGGCAGAAACTACAAATTCTACAAGGAAATAAAGTGATCGAAATCAAATCACCGGATTGCAATAAAGGTTCCGAGGTGGGTCGTCTGCTAGCCAACAGACGTTATGATTTTGTTATAGCGATGGGAGACGACACTACAGATGAAGATATGTTTCAGGCATTGCCGATGAGCGTATCGCCATTAAAATAGGTAGCGTATCCGAAGCCGCCAACTATCACCTGTCTGCCCAATCTGACGTACTTCCTTTCTTACGGTCTTTACTAGGCAAACAAAAAACTGCCACAAAAGAAGGAAGTATTAAGAATCGCCTGACTTTCGCTTTCGACTTTCTCAAAGATCTATTAAAAACTCAATAAAAAGCAATCAATATGAATAATTTAAATTATGGAGTGATAGGTAACTGCCGAACGGCAGCTCTCATTTCGCAGAACGGAAATATCGAATGGCTCTGTTTTCCCGATTTCGATTCTCCTTCTATTTTTGCCAGTATGCTCGACCGGGAGAAAGGAGGAGCTTTCGGATTCGAAGTTTCCGGAGACTATCGCATCACACAAAATTATGTCCCCCACACCAATATTCTTTCTACCCAATTCTCCTCCGATGAAGGAGAATTCGTAGTGCTCGACTATATGCCCTGCTATCGTTCACAAGACGAAACAGGGCATTATTTACCTGCCGAATTATACCGCTACATACATTGGATAAAAGGGAAACCGCGTTTCAAGATCAACTATCATCCGGCCCCGAACTATGCGCAGGGACAAGTGATCCTTAATATCACTCCACAGTATATCGAATCCTACTGCTCCTTTGACAACAAGGACAGACAATATTTATATGCTTCCCTGTCTCTTCAGGACATCAAAGAGAAAAAAGAAATCATTCTTGAGAAAGACGAATTTCTCCTGCTCTCCTATAACGAGAAAGTGATCCCAATCGACATAGAAAGGGAGAAAATAGAATATTGCCGTACGCTGGTATATTGGCTGAACTGGACAGACAGAAGCAAGAAATACACTCTATATAATGACGTAATCGAACGGAGTTTATTGGTTCTGAAACTAATGTCCTACCACAACGGAGCTGTGCTGGCAGCACTAACGACAAGCCTTCCGGAAGCTGTAGGAGAAGTGCGCAACTGGGATTATCGTTTCTGCTGGCTTCGGGATGCTTCCATGTCCATCGAAACCATGTTTCAAATCGGACATACCGGTGCAGCCAAACGCTTTATGAAATTTATCCAATCCACATTCGTTTCCAAACATGATTATCAAATTATGTATGGCATCCGGGGCGAGCACCAACTAACCGAAGTGATACTCGACCATCTATCCGGTTATAAGAACTCCAAACCTGTACGAATAGGAAATGATGCATACCATCAGAAACAAAACGACTCTTTTGGTTACCTGATGGACCTGATTTACCAATATTATCGCCTCATGCCCGGCACACTGGATGAAATTGAAGACATGTGGGAAATGGTAAAGACCATTTTAGCAAAAGTAGTAGAAAACTGGAGAAAGCCCGATAAGGGAATCTGGGAGATCCGGGGAGAAGGACAACACTTTGTTTCTTCCAAAGTGATGTGTTGGGTAGCTTTAGATCGCGGAGCTAAAATCGCTCAAATGCTTAACAAATATAATTATAGCGAACGTTGGCAACTGGAAGCCGAAAAAATAAAGAAAGATGTGATGAAATATGGCTGGAATAAGGAACTTCAAAGCTTCACACAGACATATAATAATCAAGCAATGGATTCCTCATTACTATTGATGGAACCCTATGGATTTATAGAAGCAGATGATATACGCTATCATAAAACAGTGGAAGCAGTCAAGAAAGCCCTTTTCCATAAAGGACTTATGTATCGCTATAACAGCAAAGACGATTTTGGGTTGCCTACTTCTGCTTTTACGATTTGTACATTCTGGCTTATACGGGCATTGTTTGTAACCGGCCATAAAGAAGAAGCACGCTGCCTGTTTGACGAAGTTCTGAAATATTCCAATCACCTCGGATTGTTTAGTGAAGATATTGATTTCGAAACCAAAGAACAGTTGGGCAACTTCCCGCAGGCATATTCACATCTGGCATTAGTAAATACAGCTATTTTATTTGCAGAAGAAGAGAAGAGGTTATCTTTTATCCGACCTTAGAGAAGGCCCTAATTCAGAAGTGATAAAAAAACAGAAAGCCCCTTGACTCAAAATGAATCAAGGGGCTTCTTAAAAACGGCGGCTACCTACTCTCCCACTGTTACGCAGTACCATCAGCGTGACGAGGCTTAACTTCTCTGTTCGGAATGGGAAGAGGTGGAACCCTCGTGCTATAACCACCTGAAGAAGGTTATGACATGATGAAAAGTAAAATTTCAGTGTCTAGAAAGCTAAACGTATATACCCAACCGGTACATGTCCGAAAGAAAGTGAACGGGCAATTAGTAATGCTCGGCTTTGATGTTACCACCTTTACACCTGCATCCTATCAACGTCATCGTCTTTGACGACCCTAAGAAATCTAATCTTGTGGCTGGCTTCGTACTTAGATGCTTTCAGCACTTATCCAATCCCGACTTAGATACCCAGCAATGCACCTGGCGGCACAACTGGTAAACCAGCGGTCAGTCCAACACGGTCCTCTCGTACTAGTGTCAGAGCCACGCAAATTTCATACGCCCACGATAGATAGAGACCGAACTGTCTCACGACGTTCTGAACCCAGCTCGCGTGCCACTTTAATGGGCGAACAGCCCAACCCTTGGGACCTTCTCCAGCCCCAGGATGTGACGAGCCGACATCGAGGTGCCAAACCCCTCCGTCGATATGAGCTCTTGGGAGGGATCAGCCTGTTATCCCCGGAGTACCTTTTATCCTTTGAGCGATGTCCCTTCCATACGGAAACACCGGATCACTATGCTCTAGTTTCCTACCTGATCGACTTGTCTGTCTCCCAGTCAAGCGCCCTTATGCCATTACACTCTACGGACGGTTACCAATCGTCCTGAGGGCACCTTTAGAAGCCTCCGTTACACTTTTGGAGGCGACCACCCCAGTCAAACTACCCACCAAACAGTGTCCTCGTATCTACGAGTTAGAACTCAAATAATCAAAGGGCCGTATTTCAACAGCGACTCCACAAATACTGGCGTACCTGCTTCAAAGTCTCCGGCCTATCCTACACATCAATTACCCAAATTCAATGTTAAGCTATAGTAAAGGTTCACGGGGTCTTTTCGTCCCATCGCGGGTAATCGGCATCTTCACCGATACTACAATTTCACTGAGCTCACGGTTGAGACAGTGTCCAGATCATTACACCATTCGTGCAGGTCGGAACTTACCCGACAAGGAATTTCGCTACCTTAGGACCGTTATAGTTACGGCCGCCGTTTACTGGGGCTTCAATTCAATGCTTCTCTTGCGATGACATCTCCTCTTAACCTTCCAGCACCGGGCAGGTGTCAGGCTGTATACGTAATCTTTCAATTTGGCACAGCCCTGTGTTTTTGTTAAACAGTTGCCTGGACCTATTCTCTGCGCCCAACTCTCGTTGGGACCCTTTATCCCGAAGTTACAGGGTCAATTTGCCTAGTTCCTTAACCGTGAATCACTCAAGCGCCTTAGTATATTCAACCCGACTACGTGTGTCCGTTTGCGGTACGGGTACCTTAAAGATTAAGTTTAGCGGATTTTCTTGGGAGTATGCTTACACGCACTATTACCTTATTCCGAGGAATTTGGTATACTATCAGGTTCGACTCTTATCCCGGATTTGCCTGGGATAATCAACATCTACACCCTTCAACGGACTATTCCGTCAGTCCGCGGCGCTGTCACTCCTCCGTCTCCACGTCACTCCTTAAGGTAGTACAGGAATATTAACCTGTTCTGCCATCGGCCTCACCGTTCGGCTGAGCCTTAGGACCCGACTAACCCTGATCCGATTAGCGTTGATCAGGAAACCTTAGTCTTTCGGCGAGGGGGTTTCTCACCCCCTTTATCGTTACTTATACCTACATTTGCTTTTCCACACGCTCCAGCAAAGCTCACGCTTCACCTTCGACGCAGAGTGGAATGCTCCCCTACCGATCATTACTGATCCCATAGCTTCGGTAAATTGCTTGATGCCCGATTATTATCCACGCCAAACTCCTCGACTAGTGAGCTGTTACGCACTCTTTAAATGAATGGCTGCTTCCAAGCCAACATCCTAGCTGTCTTAGCAATCTGACTTCGTTAGTTCAACTTAGCAATTATTTCGGGACCTTAGCTGATGGTCCGGATTCTTCTCCTTTAGGACATGGACCTTAGCACCCATGCCCTCACTCCTGGGATCGAACTACTGCGCATTCGGAGTTTATCAAGACTTGATAGGCGGTGAAGCCCTCGCATCTTATCAGTCGCTCTACCTCACAGTAGTAATTCCCAAGGCTGCACCTAAATGCATTTCGGGGAGTACGAGCTATCTCCAAGTTTGATTAGCCTTTCACCCCCACCCTCAGTTCATCCGGAAGCTTTTCAACGCTTATCGGTTCGGTCCTCCAGTTAGTGTTACCTAACCTTCAACCTGACCAAGGGTAGATCACTTGGTTTCGCGTCTACTCCTTCCGACTAATCGCCCTGTTAAGACTCGCTTTCGCTTCGGCTGCGGATCTCAAGATCCTTAACCTTGCCGGAAAAAGTAACTCGTAGGTTCATTATGCAAAAGGCACGCCGTCACTGCTGAAGCAGCTCCGACCGCTTGTAGGCGCACGGTTTCAGGGACTATTTCACTCTTCTATTCGAAGTGCTTTTCACCTTTCCTTCACAGTACTGGTTCGCTATCGGTCTCTCGGGAGTATTTAGCCTTACCGGATGGTCCCGGCAGATTCACGCAAGATTCCTCGTGTCCCGCGCTACTCAGGATACCACTACGCTTCATTTAGCTTCGAATACCGGACTATCACCGTCTATGGTCCCATTTTCCAAAGGGTTCTTCTCACTAAATTTCTTGCGACATCGTGGTCCTACAACCCCAATATTGCCGTAACAACATTGGTTTGGGCTAATCCCCGTTCGCTCGCCACTACTAGGGGAATCATTATTATTTTCTTTTCCTACAGGTACTAAGATGTTTCAGTTCCCTGCGTTAGCCTCTTGCTATGCAAGATGTCATTCCTTCAGAATGACGGGTTGTCCCATTCGGAAATCTTCGGATCAAAGGTTATTTGCACCTGCCCGAAGCTTATCGCAGCTTATCACGTCCTTCATCGCCTCCGAGAGCCAAGGCATCCGCCATGCGCCCTTGCTTACTTTCTTTCAAACGTTTTATTCTCGTACTGGTATTGGTAGTGGAATTGCTTCCTTCTATCAATATTGCGTACTCGAACACGTACGGTTTGATATATACTTTTAGCTCTTACTAAAATTTTACTTTTTGTACATCATGTCAAAGATCGTTTCTCTTTTTCAGAGATCGTGGAGAATAACGGATTCGAACCGTTGACCCTCTGCGTGCAAGGCAGATGCTCTAGCCAGCTGAGCTAATCCCCCAAGAGGTTATTCAAGAATTTTGTTTTTTAGCTTTTAGCTTTCCCTGTTCCTCATTCTTGAGCTTGGTAGTCCCAGGCAGAGTTGAACTGCCGACCTCTACATTATCAGTGTAGCGCTCTAACCAACTGAGCTATAGGACTAGTTCAACCTTGTCTACCTGTATGTTAGACTCGGCTTCTTTTTTCTCTTGTTTATCTCTATCTATACTTCTATAGATGGTTGATCTATATGTTATAAATAAACAAGTACCAGTAGTACAAAAAACAGAACCTTTAAAGTCTCTAAGTGGCTGCCACGTTTTGTGACAGTTACGGCATCGCTCCAGAAAGGAGGTGTTCCAGCCGCACCTTCCGGTACGGCTACCTTGTTACGACTTAGCCCCAATTACCAGTTTTACCCTAGGACGCTCCTTGCGGTTACGTACTTCAGGTACCCCCGGCTTTCATGGCTTGACGGGCGGTGTGTACAAGGCCCGGGAACGTATTCACCGCGCCATGGCTGATGCGCGATTACTAGCGAATCCAGCTTCACGAAGTCGGGTTGCAGACTTCGATCCGAACTGAGAGAGGTTTTTGGGATTAGCATCCTGTCACCAGGTAGCCGCCTTCTGTACCCCCCATTGTAACACGTGTGTAGCCCCGGACGTAAGGGCCGTGCTGATTTGACGTCATCCCCACCTTCCTCACATCTTACGACGGCAGTCTCTCTAGAGTCCTCAGCATAACCTGTTAGTAACTAAAGATAAGGGTTGCGCTCGTTATGGCACTTAAGCCGACACCTCACGGCACGAGCTGACGACAACCATGCAGCACCTTCACAACAGCCTTACGGCTATACTGTTTCCAATATATTCTGTTGCAATTTAAGCCCGGGTAAGGTTCCTCGCGTATCATCGAATTAAACCACATGTTCCTCCGCTTGTGCGGGCCCCCGTCAATTCCTTTGAGTTTCACCGTTGCCGGCGTACTCCCCAGGTGGAATACTTAATGCTTTCGCTTGGCCGCTTACTGTATATCGCAAACAGCGAGTATTCATCGTTTACTGTGTGGACTACCAGGGTATCTAATCCTGTTTGATACCCACACTTTCGAGCATCAGTGTCAGTGACAGTCTAGTGAGCTGCCTTCGCAATCGGAGTTCTTCGTGATATCTAAGCATTTCACCGCTACACCACGAATTCCGCCCACCTCTACTGTACTCAAGACTCCCAGTTTCAACTGCAATTTTACGGTTGAGCCGCAAACTTTCACAACTGACTTAACAATCCACCTACGCTCCCTTTAAACCCAATAAATCCGGATAACGCTCGGATCCTCCGTATTACCGCGGCTGCTGGCACGGAGTTAGCCGATCCTTATTCATATGGTACATACAAAATTCCACACGTGGAAAACTTTATTCCCATATAAAAGAAGTTTACGACCCATAGAGCCTTCATCCTTCACGCTACTTGGCTGGTTCAGGCTCTCGCCCATTGACCAATATTCCTCACTGCTGCCTCCCGTAGGAGTTTGGACCGTGTCTCAGTTCCAATGTGGGGGACCTTCCTCTCAGAACCCCTATCCATCGTAGTCTTGGTGGGCCGTTACCCCGCCAACAAACTAATGGAACGCATCCCCATCGATAACCGAAATTCTTTAATAAAAATATCATGCGATATTCGTATACTATCCGGTATTAATCTTTCTTTCGAAAGGCTATTCCAGAGTTATCGGCAGGTTGGATACGTGTTACTCACCCGTGCGCCGGTCGCCATCTTCAGTTTGCAAGCAAACTAAAATGCTGCCCCTCGACTTGCATGTGTTAAGCCTGTAGCTAGCGTTCATCCTGAGCCAGGATCAAACTCTTCATTGTAAAAGTATTTTTTATCATCAGTTAAGATGATCTTTTTGCTCTGTTCAGGACGCCGTAAATTTATTGACCTTATTCAAATACCTATTAGTCTTAACTGTATCGCTACTGAATAAGACAAGTATTGACGGTTCTATTTTTTTTACTTGTACTACTTGTATTGTTTATCAATATTTCAAAGAACTTGTTGCTTTCGTTTTAAAAGCGGGTGCAAAGGTAAGGGCTTTATTTTTAACTACCAAACTTTTTCGGAAGTTTTTTTTCAGTCTTTCTTTTTACTCAATTTCTCTGGCTCTCTATGCGAAAGGGAAAGAATGTATAAAAGAAAAAAAACAAAGACCGTTTTCTTTGCGAATCGGACTGCAAAGATAAGAACTTTATTTATTATACTCCAAAACTTTTCGGAAGTTTTTTTGTTCTTTTCTTTAAGCGCAATCTCGCTTTTTCACTATGTCAATTCTGCAAGGCTTTCTTCTCTTGGAAAGCGGGTGCAAAAGTATACCCTTTTGGTATACAATCCAAATATATTAAACTCTTTTTTCGAAGTTTTTTTGAAAGAATCTGCTAAAGCGCTGAAGGATAATGATGTTGTAGAACATATTTTTTTATCATAAGTGGATTGCGGGCGGAAACGGTACACATGGGACACATTATTATATCACACGCGGGCGCGTAGGCGCACGCAAGAGAGAAAAAGATGCAGAAGAAAGAAATAACAGAAATTACAGTCGAATTACAGCTAAGAAAAAGAAAGCTACAAGAAAAAAGATATTAGAAAAAAGCAAGAGGATTTATTGTCAACCGCTAGAATACTTGTTCTAAGTAGTCTAACGGTTGACTATTCCATATGGATATGCCGGATAAATACTGAGTGGATACCGATCAGATTCTATATACAAAATCAGAATATCATTCTTTTTTAGGATTCTCGATCCGCAGGCTGACAAGTTCAACCCACTTCTTTATGCCCAAATCAAAGCCGCCTTTTTCTAATAGATGAAGGGCGCCCGCATAATGAAGGGCAGTTTCCTCCCTACTACAGTTGATCTTACAAGACAACTCACCCAGATAATACTCCAGGCGAGCCATTTGGATATAGTCCAATAAAGTATAATCACCTTCAGTTGACAAATCAATCAATTCACTTATCAAAGCATAGGCCAGTTCACATTCTGTATAGGTTAAATCCGAGAGAGGTTTGTGCATGACAGGATGCTGAACCAGCTGGACAACAATGCGATTAAAGTCTCCGTACATAGGTTGCGTTATTTACCGCATCAGTTCCCGATGGTGCGAGGGTTTATAAAAAAGAAAGAGCTCTAAGTTTGCAGTTAATAGATAAGAGGTCGGAAATTTATTTTAAAAAAGTCAAGCGAGACGAATAATTACCTCCGCATCTTATCAGGAAAATATCAGTCTTATTATCTTTGTTGTATTAAGATAAAGACTGATAGGCGGGAAGAGGACACCATAAAAGAGAAAGCACTTGAGGCTAGCCCACGTAACGGCCTCTCTCCGCCAAGCTGCAAAGCTCCGATAGAATATCAAGGTTGCGAGCCTATTTAGAGTTTAGAGTTCAAACAGCTTTTACCAGTCTTAGAAAAGTACAGCAAAAATATGAAAAAATTATTTATTGGAATTGATTTTTCAAAGGAGAAACTTGACGCGACGATAATTCTCGCATGTGGAATGAACGAAATAGGCTCCCGTGAGTATGGGTGTTTCCCAAATAACACTACGGGCTACCGCAAGTTATGTAATTGGGTTAAAACAAACGCTTGGAATACAATTGCTGAGGAATGGCTATTCTGTGGAGAAGACACAGGTTCATGTAGTATAGGACTGAGCAAATGGCTTTACGGAAAAGGCTATGACATATGGATTGAGAACGCTTACGCCATAAAACATAGCAGTGGTATCCAGCGTGTGAAAAACGATAAGGCGGACTCAGCAATCATTGCTGAATACGCATGGAGGCAACAGGACAAGGTTGTACCCTTTGAACCATTGAATGAATCCCTTGCGCAACTAAGGGAGATTTTCCTCTATAGGCATAAGCTAGTTGGGCAAAGAGTGGCAATGGAATTACGAAAAGAGGACAAATCACAATCAAACAAGTCAAAAGCAATATCCTTCATCAACCGCAAGAGCAAACACCTTATTGCGGAGATAAACAAAACAATTGCCGAATGCGATAAGGCCATTGATAGCATAATAGAGGCGGATGAGGAACTGAAAGAAAATTATGCTATTATAACCTCAATAAAAGGCGTAGCCAGGCAAAACGCAACCTGTATGTTGGTCTACACAAACAACTTCAAAAAATTCGGATATGACCCAAGAAAGATTGCATGCTATTATGGAGTTGCCCCCTTTGGTAAACAATCCGGAACGAGTGTAAATACACCTGCTCATACAAGCCATTTCGCCAATAAACTTATTAAATCATTATTAGGACAAGCAGCTCATATAGCCAAAATATATAATCCCGAAATTAGAGATTACTATCAAAGACTGATTAGTAAGGGAAAGAAGCCTCAAGTGGCTTTAAATAATGTCAAGAACAAACTCATAAGAATCATAGTGGCATTAGTCAGGAAGAAAGTACCATATGATCAAAATACATACAAATATTATGAAGAACGAGAAGTTATAGAAAGGAAAAAGAACGAGAAGTTAATTTATTGTTAAACGGAATAAGAGATTAGGATATTAGCATAGAATACGTGGAAACTATCTATTCATGCCATATATAGGTATCCGCTAAGACCCCTTTCGTGAACATGAATGATAGCCCCACGCCCAACTGAGTATATAACAAGGTTATACAGACAAAAGTGCGCGAGACTTGTCACTCATTCCATTCACGAAAGTTAAAATTTAGCGGATTTTATATATGAATGTAACAAATAACCGTTCTCAATAAAAATATTAAAAAGTTACCTTCATCGCTCGAAAGTAAACTACGACAAAAGTAGCAATTTATATTTAGCAAACAAACAATTTTGACAAAGAAATAGGTATGAGACATAAAATTATTATAGCTATATATTGGCAACTTTCAAATCCACACTAATTTGTCCTTACGACTTAAAGCAATGTATTGATGAATTAAACTCAGGCGGACGTTTGCCCTGATTGTATCAAAATAAAAACGCTCAGGGCAGGTTCCTGCAAACGATTTTCAATTTTCATTTCTCATATTCTCATAGTAAATACAATAACTATATATAAATCAAATGCATAACACTATGAGAAATACTATTCAAAACGGCATTTCTCATAGTATTACCAGCGTTTTACCCATAAAACAACGTATTTCTCATAGCTTTTCATCACTTTCAAAAACATTTCTCATAGATTTTCCAAGCGATTCCAAATACTTTTTTACTTGTTTTGCAGAGTATTCAAGTTATTCTTCGACAAAACCGTAATAGTTAGCATGGACTGCAACGAAACACGCAGTAAAAAAAGAGTCTACTACAAGGCAAAGGAAGCATCAGACTATTATGAAGTCAAGCCAAGCTAGAGATGTAATCAGGTAATACTTAAATAATAGATTATAAAATGGACATGCGGAGTATAAAGAGTAGACATTAGCATATTTATGTATAAGCAGCCATATCGTTCCACTAGAGTGGAAAGGTCTGTGCACTAGAGTAGACAGTACCGTTCACTAGAGTGCAATGATCTGCCCACTCCAGTGAAACGATACAAATACTTATAGCAAAACACAACAATGATTAGGATAAAATATAAAGGGATAAGGAGAACTTAATACAGGAAAGCAGTAAAGTAAGGCAAGGTAATTGCTTTATAAAAAGTTACTTAGGGATATTCAGTAAATGTTCCTCTTTCTAAAAAATCAAGAGAAAAGCTTTGCTTTACGTGAGCTTTTCTCTTGATTTTTTCGTTCAACTCTCCCAATCTTCTATCTTTTTTGTATAATATTGTTTACATATTCTTGTTTTTCCTTCCCCCCCTTGCATTATGTACATGTCTTTTTTAGGGGAAGTTAAAACCTCTCCTGTTTTTCCTGTTATTTTAGTCAGATTATGCTGCCTTTCTTTTTTTCTTTTCGACCTTTTCTATCATACATACCGCATTGGCTGTATGTATCCCAAAGAAAATCCAAAGTACTTCCGTTTTCCTGTTTCTAGCTTTTATCCTGGCCAGTGAGTAATGTTGTTTCTGCGTTCCAAAACTTCCTTCCAGGCGGGTAGCTCTTTCACGGCTGAGTTCCGACCGTAAGATTTTCCGAAGCGGCTCATCTTTGGCAGCTCTGCCCTTACGCTTAAAGGAAGTACTTATATGATATTTTGTACAAAATTTCCGGTTGGCATTATTGGCATAGATTGAATCCGCCGCAAGCGCCTTAACCCTGACCCCGGTCAGTTGTTGTTGCAGATGAATACAGTCTTTCAAACGTACTCCTTCGTTAAAAGCCTTAAAGGAGATATGTTCTATAAAGGAGATTCCGTCTATCTGTATATTGTTGACTTTGGCTCCGAATTCAACGGATTTGGTTTCCTTGCCTCTGATAATGGGACGAAGGTAATGCCGGTCGATACTCACGATACGGTTGGACACTTTTTTGCCTGCAAATAAATTTTTCCCTTGCTCAAGGACTGTCTGTATGACCGAGAAACGTCTTTGGTAATCAGAGGATAGTGTAAGCCTGTTCCTGTAGGATGAATGAAGCTGCTCCAGCTGGTCAAGTAACTTTTCCAATAACTGAAGTAACCTTCGTGTAATCATACGAGTCTGTGATTTCTTGCGTTTACGCAGTTTGCTATAAGCAAGATAGGCACGGCGTACATCAAGATACTTGTTACGGGGACGTTGTATGTGCAAGGTCTGGCAATGTTTGCACAGATGACGATGAAGCCATACAATACCTTCCCATAAGAGTTTGGTATCAGTAGGAAAGCGCAGATGACTTTCATAACAGGTGGCATCGGTCATACAGACATGAAGGTTCTCAAGATAAGGTTTCCAATGCTCGGCAAGAATGAGCTGGAGGGACTCAATATCAAGGCGATCCGCTAGTTCCTGACGAATTGCACTGACGATTTTAGGATTGGTCAGTGGATGAAGCGGATCAATCTGAATACCACAAAATAACTGGTAATGAATATTACCGTTTAAATGCTCAATCAGTTGTGCATCGGAAAAGTTGGTATAGGACTTCAAGACCATCAAGGCTATTTTACCTTCGGGAGAAAAATAACTTTTACGCCCCAAAGGAGAGGACTTCAAATGCATTTGTCGGGCCAGTTCCGAGAAAGGGAACAGAGAATGGAGTCGACCTAATTCACTCGTTGCAAAACTTTGACGATATTTTTTAAGCATATCGAACTCGGTAAAACCTAAACAAGGTTCGATTTCTGAGATTTTTTGTATCTTTACCATGTGTTTTTATTTTTAATTCCCCCCGTTTTGGCCGTCAAACCGTTTTTGGGGGGGAATGCTTAAAGATACAAAAAAGGCAACTAACTCGCAATGAATTAGTTGCCTTAAATTTTATTATTTTAGGAATATCCCTACTTATATAAAAAAGGAAGAATAACAATCAGTCCGGAAAAAGACTGGGAGGAACAGAATGACGACCACAAAAAACAAGAAATAGAGAAAATGTATAAAAGGAATATGAGAATAAGAAAAAAGTCTATGAGAAATACACTATTTTCAGCATAAAAAGCTGGTAATATTATGAGAAATGCCGTTTTGAAAAGTATTTCTCATAATATATCTATTTGATTATCTTTCGTTTATCGAAAAACAATGAGAATATGAGAAATGCAAGTGAAAAATAGGCGACAGGAGAAAGTGTGCGTAAGTAAACTGAATTCAGCATTTTTTTAAGAAAGAGCAAAAAGGAAAAGAGCAAAAAGAAAGAGATAAATCCAGGAATCCGATTGGATCCATATACCGTATACCTAACGAGCAAAATTCCTCTTCAGTTGTTATTCATACATAAACATATTCTATACAATAAAAATAATATCATGGAGAAAAATATTTTTCAGTTAAATAATGAGCAGCTCAAAGAAATTGCTCGCTCATTTAAAGCGAAAGTAGAAGAAGGTTTGAACACTGAAAATGCAGAGATACAATGCATTCCCACTTTCATCACTCCGAAAGCAAGTGGTATCAATGGCAAATCATTAGTACTCGACTTGGGAGGAACGAATTACCGGGTAGCAATCGTTGACTTCAGCAAAATGCCTCCCACCATTCATCCTAACAATGGTTGGAAAAAGGACATGTCGATTATGAAAACTCCCGGTTATACCCGAGAGGAGTTGTTCAAAGAAATGGCAGATATGATAACCGGAATAAAACGGGAAAAAGAGATGCCAATTGGATATTGTTTTTCTTATCCGACAGAGTCCGTCCCAGGTGGAGATGCCAAACTGCTACGTTGGACCAAAGGAGTTGATATAAAAGAGATGATCGGAGAAGTTGTTGGAAAACCTTTGCTCGACTATCTGAATGAAAGAAATAAAATCAAGTTTACGAACATAAAAGTGCTCAATGACACTGTTGCCAGTTTATTTGCCGGACTTACCGACAGTAGTTACGATGCGTATATAGGTCTGATTGTAGGAACAGGCACCAATATGGCAACTTTTATTCCGGCTGACAAAATTAAAAAATTAAATCCGTCACATAAAGTAGATGGATTGATTCCCGTCAATCTGGAATCCGGCAATTTTCATCCGCCGTTCCTCACTGCAGTAGATAATACAATGGATGGAATCTCCGGGAATCCGGGAAAACAACGTTTCGAAAAAGCTGTATCCGGTATGTACCTGGGAGATATTCTAAAAGCAACTTTCCCATTGGAGGAGTTCGAAGAAAAGTTTGATGCACAAAAGCTCACCTCTATTATGAACTATCCCGATATTTATAAGGAGGTGTATGTAGAAGTAGCACAGTGGATATATAGTAGATCAGCACAGTTAGTTGCAGCTTCACTGACAGGGCTTATCATGTTGTTGAAGTCATACAACAAGAATATACGAAAAATTTGCCTGGTTGCAGAAGGCAGCCTTTTTTGGAGCAAGAACAGAAAAGACAAGAACTATAACATGATTGTCATGGAAAAATTACGGGAGCTTTTCAGTTTGTTTGGTTTGGAAGATGTAGAGGTTGATATCAAAAGCATGAATAATGCCAATTTGATAGGGACAGGTATTGCGGCTTTATCCTGACACCTCCCTGCCTATCATCGTCATTACAGGGTGATCCTCCCAATCGACTTGCTTATAAGAATCTGACAGGAATGTGCCAGAACTCTCTTTTTAATGTAATAGCCCTCGCTACAGATAGTTGTAACGAGGGTTATTCTTCGTTTATAAAGATTTGCACGCACCCTTATCTAACCTATTGCAAATATATCAAATCTATTTCAAGATTTAATAGACAATGTAGTGTGTAAAGTGGTTGTTTACTTAATCTTCAAAGCAAACCCACCTCCGGGTGCCAAATGAATCTTCAACTTACTGTCATTTTTTATCCGGATGGATTCACATTTATAATCACGCCCGATCCGGTGAGCATTTGCTCCGTCTTTAAACAATGTAGCATCATACGTCTTACCACCCAGGAAAGAGCAATCCACTTCGATGTCACGTGCCGTCCAATCGGTGATTCCACCTACATACCAGACATTTCCACTCCGGCGTGCTGTTACGATATACTCTCCCATCTTACCATCAAGCACGATACTTTCATCCCACACTGTCGGAACATCAGCAATAAATCCTGTTGATTCCGGTTCGCGCATATAGTTGCT
Source organism: Bacteroides sp. MSK.18.37 (assembly GCF_019129155.2). Taxonomy (NCBI): domain Bacteria; kingdom Pseudomonadati; phylum Bacteroidota; class Bacteroidia; order Bacteroidales; family Bacteroidaceae; genus Bacteroides; species Bacteroides sp. MSK.18.37. The sequence continues at coordinate 1,963,131 of NZ_JAHOIB020000001.1, forward strand.
CGGCGTATCACACAACATATTAAAAGGAGATTCGAATACAACGTACAGAGCAAGTTGACGACAACGGGTTCCCTGACTCATCGGTTCCGAATTGCAAGGGTAATAGTTACCTTTCGAAGCATTGCGCATCGCCCCTTGCGTGTAATCCATCGGGCCGGATACTTGACGTGTGAAAGGAAGCATCACGTCATACTTCACCTGATCGACTGAAGCCGGACTCCATTTCATCTGTTCCAGACCATTGACGCCTTCAAAATTCAACACATTCGGATAGGTACGATTCATACCGGCCGGCTTGTGCGTTCCGTGCAGGTCGAGAATCAGTTTGTATTTAGCACACATTTCGGCAGCCCGATAATTGAAGGCAGTCATAAGCTGATCGTCACGATCCATAAAATCGACCTTGAAACCTTTTACACCCATGTCGGCATAATGACGGCAAACGTTCTCCATATCACGGTCAAAAGCATAATAACCGGCCCAAAGAATGATGCCCACATTTTTGGAAGCTGCATAATCTACCAATTCTTTCAGATTAATCTCTTTCACCACTTGCATCAAATCCGCTTGCAGGTTCACTGCCCAGCCTTCGTCAAGTATCACATATTCTATACCGTTTGCCGAAGCGAAATCAATGTAGGCTTTATAAGTAGGATTATTTACTCCGGTCACAAAATCAACCCCATCCAGATTCCAGTCGTTCCACCAATCCCATGCCACTTTGCCGGGTTTGATCCATGAAAGATCCGTCAGACGGGAAGGGGCAGCCAACAAATAGCTCAAGTTACTTGCTGCCAAATCCTTATCGGAAGTGGTAACAATGCTCATACGCCACGGGAAATCCCGGGGTTTATCTACTTTGGCAATGTAGGCTTCATGCTCTTTCACCAACATCTGAAGTTGATTGTGTCCGCCCTGCACCATCTTCTTGGGATAGGGAGCAAAACTACCTGTCAACCGATTTTCTCCTTCAGCAGCAGACAAATAAAGACCGGGGTAATTCTCCAAATTGGATTCTGTGATACAAACTTTAACACCTTTGCCGGCATCCACAACTAATGGCAAAAACATCAAACGTTTTTTATTCAGTTTCGACAATGGATCGGTCGTATAAGTATTCTCGAAAGAATTGAAATATTGGGAGTCATAATCACCGTCCTTTCCTGTTTTTACATATGGCACAGAAGCTATCATATCGGATGGAAAATGATAATCCACCGTTTCATCCACCACGTTGAAAGGTTTCTTCGAACGGCTGACAAAACGATAAGCAATGCCATCATCGTATGCACGAAACTCTACATTCCAGTCTTTTTTAAACCGGAGAGTCAACTCATTATAATGGTCTCTTAATTCACCGGCACGATAGAAAGGAGAAGGAATCACCTGATCTACTTTTTTTCCGGAAGTGCCGGACAACTTCGCTTTCTCTCCCCAGACTTCTCCGTTATCCAATGTCATCGAAATCGGAGAAGGAGCAAGAATCTGCCGTCCGCTACAGTAGATGTCATAAGTCAGCTTATCACCAACGGTAATGGTTGTTTGAAGTTTCCCATCCGGAGAGTTTAAGGTAAACTGCTTTTGTGCCTGTACCGTAAGCGTACATGCGACAACACATAAGAATAATAAAATCTTCAGTTTTTTCATGGTTTTAATTATTTATCATTTAGCAATAAAACATTTCGTCTTTACATCCCGGCTATTTGTACCTATCATTATTTCAAATTCTCCCGGTTCATAAATATAGTGCAGTTCTGAATTATAGAATTTCAGATCGTCTTCCGTGATGACAAACTTCACATCACAGCTTTCTCCACTCTTCAGGAAGATGCGTTCAAACCCCTTCAGTTCCTTCACCGGACGGGCAACCTCCGCATAAATATCACGAAGATACAGTTGAACCGTCTCGTAGCCGTCGTAGTTTCCTTTGTTGGTTACAGTGACAGATGCCGTCAGTTCACCATTCTTAGGCAGTGTTTCCGAACTGATTTGTAAATCTCCATAAACAAAATCCGTATAACTCAAACCGAAGCCGAACGGATAAAGAGGTTCATTACTCTCGTCCAGATAATTGCTGGCATAACGATTGAATACACGATTGTCGGGATCAGGACGACCTGTGTTCAGATGATTGTAGAATAGCGGCAGTTGTCCTACTGAACGCGGGAAAGTAGTTGTCAGTTTGCCGCTTGGAGTTACTTTACCGAATAATACATCAGCAACCGCATCTCCCGTTTCACTACCGCCAAACCAGACATTCAATATGGAATGAACATTTGCATCTTCCCAATTCAGTACCAGAGGACGACCTGTGAACAGAAGCAGTACGACAGGTTTACCCGTCTTTAGCAAAGCTTTCAACAAATTCTGTTGAGCATCGGGGATTTCAAGATTGGTACGTGAAGCCGATTCACCGCTCATTTCCGCACATTCACCCAAAGCGGCAACAATAACGTCTGCACGTGAAGCCACACGTAAAGCCTCATCCAACAGTTTCCGGTTATCTTCGTGTTCAAGCGGGCGAATACCCGCAGCCGCTTTTTCCATTTCCGCATCCTCATACACGTTACTGCCTTTTGCATATAGTATTTCAGCTTTGTCACCCGCTGCCGAACGGATTCCTTCCAACAATGTTCCGTGACGGGAAGCAGTGCACGCCATGCTCCACATACCGCACATGTTGTTACGGGCGTCTGCCATCGGACCGACTAAGGCAATCTTGCCTTTTAAGCCTAAGGGAAGCAGATGATTTTCATTTTTTAGCAGAACAAATGTTTCAGATGCGATTGCACGTGCAGCAGAACGATGTTCGGCCGTATAAAGTTGCTCCTTGACACGCAAGGTATCGCCATATTTATACGGATTAGAGAACAGTCCCAATTTATATTTGGCTTCCAGCACACGGCGACAGGCTGTATTAATCTGATCTTCCATTATTTTCCCTTCTTTCAGCGATTCCTCCAACGTATTCAGGAAACCACAAGAAACCATATCCATATCCGTTCCGGCCTTTAAGGCTCGCACGGAGGCTTCTTTCAAGGGAGCAATGCCATGAGAAGCCATTTCTGCTATTGAATTATAGTCTGTTACGAGTAATCCACCGAAGCTCCATTCATCCCGGAGCAGATCGGTCAGCAACCATTTGTTGGCTGTGGCGGGAATACCGTCAATGATATTAAAAGAACTCATGACGCTGCCTACACCAGCATCAACGGCAGCTTTGTAAGGAGCCAGGTATTCATTATACATACGCAGGCGGCTCATATCCACCGTATTGTAATCACGTCCTGATTCGGACGCTCCATAAAGTGCGAAGTGTTTCACACAGGCAAGGATTTCATCATTTCCTTGCAGGCTGTTTCCCTGATAACCACGCACATATGCTCTGGCCATCAAGGAGCCCAAGTAAGGATCTTCTCCACTCCCTTCCGCAATACGTCCCCAACGGGCATCCCGACAGATATCAACCATCGGACTGAATGTCCAGTTGATGCCATCCGCACTGGCTTCAATGGCAGAGATACGTGCCATGCGTTCGATGGCCAGCGTGTCCCAACTACAGGAAAGCGCCAATGGGATCGGGAAAATCGTTTCATAACCGTGAATGACGTCCGCACCCACAAGCAAAGGTATTTTCAACCGACTTTCCTCCACTGCAAGACGTTGCAGAGCGTTGATTCTCCGGACACCTTTCACATTGAAGAAGCCGCCGATCTCCTGCTTACGGATCATATCGCTCAACTCTCCATTCATTACCGTACCTGTTACCATGTCGCCGCCCGAAGGTAGATTCAGTTGACCGAGTTTCTCATGGAGAGTCATTTTCCCCATAAGCTCCGTCACAAAACGATCCATCTCTGCCGCCTCATCGCGGCTGACATCCGAACATGAGCACCCTAATAATATGCCAAGCAAGACATAACACAATCTGGCTTTTTTCACTGTAATCATTTCGCAATATATAAAAAAATAGTCAAAGATTATCATTTTAATAAAGAAAGGCCGGTACTTCTACATTTCCGACCTTTCTATTTCTGTATAAAAATTCCTACTCTATAGTTTTGTAACGGTACACGTATTTGTATTCATATCCCACTTCAGATGATATACTCCATATTGGCTATCTATGTTATTAATTGTAGCTCCAAAATTAACATCATTCCCTCCGTCAGCATCATATCCCCATGCACGTCCAAAGGAGCCATCTGTTGAAATAATATTTACTTCGGAAGATTTGATAGCATAATACCAGGCTCCAGTCACATGTTTTCCCTGATAGAAAGCCACACATCCCCAATTAGCGTGAAAATAGAAGGTTGTTTCAAAGATTCCGTCACCTGTTTTAGCACAACAAAGATATTGCCCGGGAGTAGCAAATCCCCATCCGGTATCATCCACACTCAGATAACTCCATATACTACCGTCTGTTTTGGGATGCCCGAAACCATTTCCGGTAAGCCACATCGCATCCGGATAGTTTGTCTTGTCTGTTCTTTCTACATAAATAAATTCTCTATCCGAGCGATAACTGATGCGATAAGTTCCACTGACAGCTCTAAACTTATATTGTCCGTCGACCCGTTCGAAGAACTCCGGCTGAAGCATATATCCCAAATAGGAGAATCCTTCAAACGTAACTGTTTGCCCCTGTGTCAAAGCGAGTTCCACTTCCAATAAATCAGAGGCTCCGTTTGGCTGCATCAGTTTACCATTCACTTTAAATTCAAGTGATTTAACGTCGCCTTCGTTCATCTTATTGACTGCTGCAATAACCTTTTTATTGATGTCGATACGAAGACGATACACTCCGGGAGTAAAATCCTTACCAGGAATAAGGTCACCAGTAAAATGTCCATTGCCTATGCTACTCAAATTTGAAACCTGATAATGCTTATCCAGCAGATTAGCCGGTAACGGATCGAGTATCTGGGTTCCAATGCCTGTACCCCAGTCCGCACGCTTCTTAAAGAATAACAGATGAAAATCATTATCCAGAAATAAGGTTGTTTCGAAAATACCATCCCCCACTTTCACACACTGATAGGAGTCACCTGTATTGAATTGCCAACCATGAGCTGTTACGCTTTCAGCAGCCGGATGGCCGTATCCGCTTCCACAAGTCCACAGAGCATCGGGAAATTCCGACTGGATATTTTCAACATAAATCAATCTATTACCCGGATCATAGTATAGATTATATTCTCCACTCATTCCCCGGAAAACGGCTTGGTCTTCAGTAGCATTTTCAAAGAAATCAGGTTGAATCATTGCGCTGATATCACCGAAATTCTCAAAACTCAGTACATTTCCTTTTTGTAAATTCAGCTTCACTCCCAGAAAAGAAGGGACTCCGGGCAGAATACCCATTTCCTGACCATTAACAATGAAGTTCATGTCAGAAGACTGCCCACTTTGCGGTTGCATGGAGAAGGTGCGAGTACCCATATCTATCGTCAAACGATAGATACCTGATTGGAATAACGGCCCCGCCACAAAATCACCGGAAGATAGTCCCTGAACCAATGTCGGCTTATCTAAAGTAAGGTCTTGAGCCCAAATCTCAATCTCTGGATGAGTGCCCCAGCCATGATGTCTGAAAAGTTTAAAACCAAAATTCTCTGCCAGATAGATTGATATTTCAAACACATTGTCTGACACACGGCAGCAAGTCATCCCATTATCGGGTGTATCCAGATTCCATGTAGCAGAAATGACTCTGCCAGCACCGGGATGTCCCAGATTAGCGCCTATCAGGTAGAGAGCGTCGGGATATTCTTTCTCCGGTTGTTCTACATAAAGCAATTCATTAGTCGCATCATAGATTAAATCATATTCCCCGGTTTCGCCTTTAAAACGTGCTTTCGTATCCGACATAAATTCCCAGAACTGGGGTTGTAAAGCAAACTCTAACGCGTCGAATCCTGTAAAATCGACTTCCGCCGCCTTTGTCAAATGAAGTTTTTTCCCTACATAATGAGTATAATATGTCTCGGTCATTTTTTCTCCGGCCACTGTGACCGGGTCTTGTGTTTTCCATTCAGGCCAGTTATCATATTTCTCCACACTGTCCGTACAGGATACAACGAAGACTGAAATAAGTAATAATATTACAATATAATAGTTCTTCATAATATATTTGTCCTTTTTATTTCTTGTAAGCCTTTAAAATAGCTTGATAAACCTTCTCATTCACTCGAACAATGCATCCGTGACGGGCATCGGGACCTTGAAAATAACATTCAGTCCAAGGACCGTCTATCGAAGAAGCTTTAAACATGTCATATTGCTTCGGATAGCGCTCTGCATAGAGAAAAAATCCTTCACCATCTACTGTAGGAACGAGTATAGGGGCCTCGTGCCACACACTTAATGAAGTAATCGGAGCTCCCGGATTGGTGTATGGTCCTGTCAATGTCTTCGACTTTGCCATACGAATCGTTTTAGCTACTTCTGGAGCATCTTCCGGCCAGCGTTCATCTTTGATGAGAGCACAATACTCATCACCCACTTTACGAATAATCACATCAATGGTTGCCATGTCTTCGTCACTACCCGTAAAATTGAACAAATGTTTCGGGTCGGTGAAAGTCTTGAAATCCGATGTCAAAATATAAAAGGTACGTTTCGTCTTCCATTCTGATGGCTCCCCGTCATTGCCTGTTTTACCGGCATGCCAGGTAATGATATATTGTCCACTAGTCTCGTCATAAAACATTTTTGGAGCTCCGTAATAGGTTTCTTCATTTTTATACCCCAAATCTGATATTTTATTAAATATAGACTTTTTCAATTTATCACTCTTCCAGATTACCAGATCAGAAGATGACCACAATATAGGTATCCCCGTGTTAGGCTGTACACCAATCATATAAAAGACACCGTCTTTCCCCTGGCAAATATCCGGATGGCCGCAATAGTCCGGCAACACGATTCGCTTTTTATTCAATGTTTCCCAATGAAACGCATCACGTGACACTGAATAAAATAAACGGGCATAATTTTCATCAGTCATATGAGCAAACAAGTATCCGCCATCAGTAGCTACCATCGGTTCTTTATTTTCTTGTATCGTATCGTCCGAACATCCCCATCCGGCAAATATCATTAGCATACATATTAGACAATTCATATATTTCATGTTATTTGTTATTTAATTGAATAAAAATCATTTTCTTAGATTCCACCAGCTGCATTTTTGTCTGTTTTCCAATCTGGTCTTTCATAGTTTTGGACGAGATTCTTGCCATTCTCCGCTGCTTGGTCTACGGCATAATTGGGTAGAGGCATATACTGCTTAGTAGGTACAGTACCTTTCATTCCGGCTGTCTCACGTGCATAACGATTGAAACGAATCAAATCAATCTTACGACATCCTTCATAAAATAGTTCGTGTCCACGCTCTTTCAGTATGGCAGTCAGAAATGCATCTGCAGATGATATATCGTCAGATGATAAATTACCTAGTCCGGCACGATTACGTACCTCATTCACTGCTGATATCGCACTTGCTGTGGGTGCTGCTTTCGATAGGCGAACTTCCGCCTCGGCATACATCAGCAACACATCCGCCCACCGAGCCAAAGGAATATCCGTTCCCTGAAAAGTGCCAGGCGTTTCCACTGGAAATTTATTGCAGATAAACCCATCCCATTTCACCCCAATATCATTTTTTGTCACCTTTATTCCATCTTTTGTCCAGTATTCTGTAAGGATGGCCTCTTTGCGTAAGTCGTCCTTTTCAAAAGTGTTATAGAACTTAGGAGCTACATTGTAAAAAGCATTCCAACCGCCATTTTGTGGATAGAAAGGAGTACGGTTTCCTGTCGGGTCCATTGCAGATGCTTCATTAGGAACCACCAGCCAAGAAAGAACATTCGCATTTCCGTTCTTGGGATTTCCATCAGCATTTGGATCACAACTCACTGCCATTATAATTTCGTTATTAAATTTATTGGCATTTTTAAACAGGTCTGTATATGGATTGCTTCCCGATTTAAACAAGGAATATTTTCCTTTCAAAGCCTCATACATATCCAACGCTTTTTGATAGTAACCATCCATATATCCTCCTTCATTCAGGCAATGACGCATCAGACAGAAACGAGCGTAATCACGAGTATACCGTCCCTTCTCCAACGTAGTTTCCGGAGCATTATTGGCAGCAAAATCCAAATCGTCTGTGATCCATTCGCACATTTCGGTCAATGTGGGGCGAACCGTATTTCCCAATGCTTCTTCATTAAACACATCCTCCGGATTGATTATCACCGGCACCGGACCATAAATATGCATTAAGTAGTAAAGCATCATCCCCCGGCACAGACGGGCTTCTCCCAACAGACTATTCTTTTTTTCTTTAGACAGTACGTCTTCAGAAGCTTTTTCCAACGTACCAATAATCTCTGTAAAACGAGTTACCTCTGCCGTTTTAGGAAAATGATTCAGGTTATTGGCATCGTCTACCCAACCTCTCCAATAATAATAACAATTTTCATAATTAGCCTGAGAAAGGCGGAGCCATTCATCACTACATTTCACTACGGCCGGTGCCATTATATCCGACGTAGAGTCGAACATACGAATATTGCCCCCGGTAGCGATATAGAAACCATGCTGTCCTGTGCCACTGTTGATCTGATAGGTAAATACCGATGTGAACGGAATATAACAAGTCATCATATAAGAAACATATTCATCTTCTGTGGACGGATATTTTCCCTGTATGAGATCGCCATAGATATGTGCATCGAAATTATTCTCACAACTTCCAAACAGAAGAAATAAGGAAGACAGTATTGGAAATAATATTTTCTTTTTCATCATATTTCTACATTTTATATCAATTAGAATGAAATTTTCGCACCAAAAGAATAAACTCTCAATTGAGGATATTGTCCGTGACCAAGATTACCAGCGGCTGTTGTAATTTCCGGATCGTCGCCTTCGAACTTGGTCAATGTGAATGGATTCTGGAAATCGACAAAGAGACGAATAGTCTGCACATTTCCCTTCAGGAAAGCTAGTTTCCTTGTATCCCAGTTATATCCCAGCGTTATGTTTCTAACTCTCAAAAACGAGGCTTTTTCCCAAAATGTATTGATAGGAGCGTTTTCGGGCAGTGCTACGGATTTACTGGAAGCAATTCCCGGGACTGTGCCATTCGGATTGGTCTGTGAGTTCCAAATAGCATAGGCGTAATCTGTAGGATTGCTGGCCAATGTACCGCTTGCTAAATTGGCAGCGGAACAATTACTGGCGTGGGTTGAATTAAATTTCTTCACGCCCAACTGTCCATACATATAGATGTCCAAATCGAAATTCTTATAAGTAAAAGTATTGCCAAAACCATAATAGACTTTAGGCAACGTATTGTCCATATAAATATCATCGATATCTATTTTGCCATCTCCATTGCGGTCATCAATAATAGGATATCCGGGCAGTTGTGCTTCACGAGGCAATGAGCGTTGAGAATCGGGCATGTTGCTTCTATCCTCATTGATGACACCAACCGTCTTGTAATAGTAGTAAGCACTCATCGGCTCATTCTCCCGTTTCTGGTATTTCTTATAATCGAAATTCGGCATCCGTTCGATCCAATATGCATTATAATGAGACAATGCCAGTGAAGAGGTCCATTTAAAATTCGGTGTCTGGATATTCAAGGTGTTTAAGGATAATTCCACACCTGTCCGTTTATAATGTCCGCCATTTATAGGGCGATAACCGTACATATTCAATAAAGAGGTAGGAGCTGTGCCCAACAGGTTAGTCACATCATTCCGAAAGAAATCAAGGCTTCCCCATATTTTATCTTTCAAGATTGAAAAATCCAATCCTATGTTTTTCATCGCTGTCTTTTGCCAGGTCACATCCGAGTAGTTGGCACTTTGCAATGCATAAGGTACATAAGTAACACCACTATTGGAGAACTTAACGTCTTCACGGGAGATACCGATAATACCATATAAGGATGTTCCAAGATTGTCGCTACCCGTCACACCATAACTGGCACGAACTTTTAATAGATTCAACCAGGAAAGGTGTTGCATAAACGATTCATTAGACATTTTCCAGGCTACCGAGGCAGAAGGGAAAAGCGAATATTTTTTATCCGGGAAGAACTTATCTGTTCCATCCCGCCGTAAAGTGCCCGTTAATACATAACGGTCCAACACATCAAAAGAGGCACGAAGGAATTGAGAACGTTTCTCATTTTCATATTTATATGAAGTAGGAGAGAAAGGCCCATCCGCAGCAGCCAGATTGCTATCATTAATCATATCATTTGCATTTTGGTAAGAGACGGTCATCCCGGTTCCCTTGTCTAAATAGCGTCCCATACCTGCCACAGCATTTACGTCTATCATATTCCAGAACTTATGGCGGAAAGAAAGAGTGCCTTCCATTGTTTCATACTGCCGTTCATTATATCCAAGACTCCCTCTTGATTTACGAACAAGTCCCCAATAAACGTCTTTAGGAATATAGGCAGAGCGTTTACCATTTTCTTTATTCACGCCATATAACAACTTAGCCGACAACATATCTTTGATAATATCAATGTCAAGAGCAAAGTTCACATAGTAGCTACTTTGTTTAGATCCATCACGGATTTGCAATGCAGCCAGTGGGTTCGGTTCCCTGCCGAATATGGTATATTCTCCCATATTATCATATATAGCGAGATAAGGAGCATAATTCATCGCTGTATAAAGAGATCCCGCTGCCGAGTTTCCTTGATTACCGGTATCTCCTCCTACTGTAGAATTACTGTATTTATTATGATTCAAATTCGCTATGGTCGTTAACTTCAAGAAGCTGAACAACTGTGCGGAAATATTAGTCCGCAAAGAGTATCGCTGCATCCCGGCATTACGAACCACTCCATCTTCGTCGTAATAGTTTAATCCTAAATAATAACGGAGTGTTTTTGAACCGCCACTAATAGTCAAGTTCTGATTATTGACTTGTCCTGTCTTCAACACATAACTCAACCAGTCGGTTGTAGTTGCATTCGCTATTTGCTCGGATGTGAATACCGGAGTCCATTTACCGTCATATCCCACATTTCCATAAGGATATTGCTCATTAATAAACAGATAGTTTTCTTTTCCGAATAAATTGACCATATTCATGTATTCTTGTGAATTCAAGCGATTCATGCCGTAAGAATAACGCTTCTGAACAGAATAGCTCCCTTCATAAGTAATGCGTGGCTTTCCTTCTACACCTTTTTTGGTTGTAATCAGGATAACACCATCAGCCGCACCAATACCATAAATAGCTGCAGAAGCATCTTTCAGTACTTCAATAGATTCTATATCGCTAGGATTCAGACCTGCCAAAGCTGCACGCTTAACGCCATCCGGCAATCCGGTTTCACCACTCCCGACTTCTAAAGAAGAATTTGGCATCACTACTCCATCCACAACATAAATAGGATTTCCACCACCACGAATAGAAATATTAATTTCACCTCCGGGTTGAGTGCTATTTACCGTAGCCTGTAATCCTGCCGCACGTCCCAATAACATACTGGCTACACTGCTATTGGCAGCTTTCGATATTTTTTCAGTCTTTACGGTTGCAATAGCTGTGGTTAGGTTTTTGCGGGAGGTGGTACCGTATCCAACTACTACCACTTCATCCAGCACCTGCTGATCTTCGATTAAGGTAATCGCTAAAGTTGTCCGGTCGCCTACTTTCACTTCTTGTGGCTGATAACCGATATAGGAAACTTCCAATATTGCTCCCGGTGATACTTCCAAAGTAAAATTCGCATCCAAATCGGTCGCAGTTCCATTCACATCTCCCTTTTCCTTTACAGTAGCACCGATAATAGGCTCACCATTCAGATCATTCACCACACCTGTGATTTTCCGCTTCTTATCGCCTTTCACAACTTTCGGACGGGGTTGTCCTTTTTGAACAATAATGTTCTTTCCTTTCACTTCATAAACAACGTTTTGTCCGTACAAAATCTGATCGATAGCCTCATTCAACTGCTCTGCCTTTACACTGACAATTTTCTTTGTATCCAGATCTCCCACTTTATATACGAAGGAATATCCGCTTTTATTCTTCAGTTGCGTCATTGCTTCTTTCACTGAAACATTATTCATTTTCAATGAAACGGCCTGGGCTAGCATTGCTATGTTAAGGCAAAAGAGAGCCACGACCATTAATATGGCCTTCTTCCTGTAATTCATAAAATAAACAAATTATTTAATTAAAACTTGAATAACTCGTTTTAAAAGAGATGTATTTTGCTAACTTTGCAATATCTCTTTTGAAAACATGTTCACTCTTGAGGGTTGTTGAAAGAAGAGATCAGGAGCCGGAAGATGTTCGAGATCTTCCGGTTTTATTTTTTCTCTCCTTAATAAACTAAAGGCTATTCTGTATTATATTCCTCCTTCATATTCTTCAATTTCTAAGGTTAAACAATCATAGTATTATAAATCTCTGGTAACCGGTTAATAGATAGTTATATTGCGTTCTTCAATCTTATATTGTATTTTCTCCGTAGATGCCAATGCTTCCAGTACTTCCTGAATACTTTGTTCACGGCGAACAAAATTACCGTAGAACCGGAAGGTATTTAAAGAATCATTGGCTATGCGGATAGTTACATTGTAGCTACGTTCCAATTCTTTCACGATGTCCGGCAAAAGTTCTTCATCAAAAAACAAATAGCCGCCTGTCCATTGTGAGGCATTGGAGGCTGTGACTGTTTCTACTGTCATCAGTCCGTTCGTTTTGTTTAATATCGCTCTTTCGTCAGGGGCAAGAACTGCTTCTTTCTCTTTTTTCAGTAAATTATTCAGTTCTACTTTTCCTTCCAATAAAGATACTACGACTTCATGATCTTCCGGATAATCACGGAAATTAAATTTAGTTCCCAGTACTTGCAATTGCAAATCTTTAGTCTTTACAAAGAAAGGAAGCTTTTCATTTCTCCGGACTTCAAAATATCCCTCACCTTCCAGTTCGATCATACGGTTATCTACCCCGAAACCTTGTGAATAAGTCATTCGTGAACCGGCATTCAGCCATACCAATGTACCGTCCGGCAAATAGAGTTTCGTCCTCGACCCTAAAGGAGCTTCTACGGAGATATCGGCAAATGTGTCTTTTACATCCACACCTCCCTGCCAATAAGAGAAACAGCCGACTGCAAGTATGACTGTGACAATCGCTGCATAACGCCACAAAGCCGACAGACGGAATCCCCGACGGGAAGTTTTCTCCACTTCTTTCTGACTTTCGATACGATTCTTAAATGTATGGAAGGCCTTATCTTTATTGTATTTCAACGCAGCTTCACGGCTCACGGCAGAAAACCAGACTTCCCGCTGCTGAATAAAGTAATTTTCATTTTCAGTTGATGCAGCGATCCATGCTTTCAGCTCGGCTAAAGCACTTTTGTCCAAACCTTCTGTGAGATAGGTGACGATCAATTCATCCATATGTTTCTTTTCTTCTTCCATATTTCTGCGTTCTATAAAGGAGACAGTAGATTTTTAATTGAGGGTAGTCAGAAAATGACTTTTTTTCGTTTTTATCCGAAAAAAAATAAAAGCAGAGTAATCAGGTATTTACTTAGATTCGTTTGTAAAGATGCTAATGCATTCTTTATATGATATTTAACCGTATTGACAGAGATGCCTAACTCTTGAGAAATTTCTTCGTATGATTTTCCTTCAAAACGACTTTTATCGAATACGCGACGACATTCGTTCGGCAATTTATCTATGGCTTTATATATTTCTTCTTCCAGTTCGCGCTCCAACAATGTACCTAACGGATGCGAATCGGACACCATGATTTTATCATCTGTTATCTCATCGGGCATAAGACATGAGAATGAGATCTCCCGCTTTTCCCATTCTGAATTAAGATAGTTGATACAACGATTACGGACAGCTCTCAACAAATAGCTACGGATAGAAACGGAAATCTCCAGTGTTTCACGAATCTCCCATAAATGAAAAATGGTATCTCCGACAATGGTTTCCGCCAGAAACTGGTCTTTTACATAGCCATTGGCAATATGGCACAGTAGGGCATAGTGACGGTCATAGATGTATTGATAGGCGTCTTCGTTGCCTATCTTCAACTGCTCTACTATTAAAGTTTCAGTGTGCTCCATGAATGTATTAGTCGAGTTAATGGCACAAATTTAGAGAAATATTCGAATTAAAAGCAAAATTAATAAGAAAACCCTCCAAAGAGTTTCTTCTCCGGAGGGTTTAACATATCATTTAATATGATTCGTTTATCAATACAGTAGTTACACTTTCCTTTCCTAAATAAAATGCCTTTGCTTTTATCAGTGGAGCATTGCATGCTATCGGAGTTTGCCATTCTACAGAACTTTCCGTAGGTTCACTACCATCGGTTGTGTACCGGATTACCGCATTGGGAATGGCAGTATTAGCCAGTAATAATCCATCCCTTATCATAATACCGGGAGGAGACACACGGAAATTTATTCCTCGCTTTGCCAAACGTGGCAATTCATAATCTACAATACCAGCATTATACTTACGCTTAGCATCCATATATATTTTGCCATCCGGCGATAATGCCCACGATGGTTGAGCATTCCAAGCACGTTCTGCCAATCCGAAGACTTTTGGGAAGAGATAATATTCTATCTGTTCAAGACTGCGGATTGTCTCTGACCAGATTTGCCCGGACAGACCTTTGATATTCTGATAGCCTTCCTTCGTTAAGGGCTGTTTACCGTTTGAGGCTGTTTTCACATCAACAGATTCACCTTTCAAATTCCGCCGCAAAGACTTATAAATATCAAAAGGCAACATATCAAACGTCACATATTCATCTACATAACCGCCCCAACGTAATCCCGGTTCTTCCACATGATAGCAATATGCCATATCAAGATAAAAGTTACCCACATTACAAAGTATAATCGGATAGCCCGCATTGGCTAACTTATACGGGACTTCATCTCCACCCTGTTCCGGAATGGTATTCCAGCAATAATTTAGCACCTTACTGTTTCTGAAATGTTCGTTCACGGTATTATCCGGATTCATAACTATGTCTTGCCATCCGACTGCCTGTATGCTACGTTTGTCCAACATTTCCAATATTTGTTCCAGAAAATAATCTTTCAAATCCCGTATATTGGTCAGTTCGTTCTCTTGCATAAAAGTACGGCAGATAGAAGAACCTTCCCAAATACCTTCCGGTACTTCATCTCCCCCCACATGGAAAGCTGTCAGTTCTACTCCTGCATCCTGATACATCCGTACAATTTCATCAATCACTTTTTCAAGAAAATGATAAGTGGAAGGCATGGCAACATTGATAACATTATCAGTGAAATTTTGTGCCGACAGATATTGGGAAGTATCCGCAAAATCAATCAAAAGATATTCTTCCGCTTTCGGCCGATCCGTATCTATGTATTTTTGATAACGGGCATTCATGGCTTTAATCGCTGCTCGGGAATGTCCGGGAATGTCTATTTCAGGAATAATTCTGATATGTCTTTCTTTCGCATATTTCAGAATATCCATGAAGTCACTTCGTGAATAATATCCATTGGCCAATGAAGTAGTATCTGTCTCATTCCATCCCCAAGCATACGCAGGATAAAGACATGTCTGTTCATCTGTAGTATGTCCTCTACGAGAAGCGATTTCTGTCAATTCCTCCAATCCGGGTATTTCCACACGCCAAGCCTCATCGTCACTCAAATGCAAATGTAGTACATTCATCTTATAGAATGACAATATATCGATCAATTTCAGCAGATCCGCTTTCTTTGTAAAGTTACGGGCTACATCCAACATAATTCCCCGATGCTCCATGTCCGGATAATCGGTAATATGAAGATTAGGAAGCGGAGCAGAAGTTAGTTCCATGTTATCTAATAAGGCAAGCAATGTTTGACAAGCATTAAATATGCCATGTGCATCATTAGCTTTCAGAGTCAACCGGTTATTCTTTATCACGATTTCGTAATACTCATCAGGATATTGACTGGGAACAGGAACCTCCATTTTCTTCAATTCAATGATTGTTTGTTCATCCTCATCAGAAACGCTGCATCTTAATAATGAAGTCAATTGACTTTTCAATAAAAGAGCTTCCTCTTTAAATGTATCATCAAACTTCAAACAAACCTTTTGAGAGAAAGAAGAAACACCGCCCGTCTTTTCCACTTTTTTAGGAGCAGGAAAAAGAGAAAGCATATCACAATCTACCGGTTTACTGAAATCATCATTCTGCTTATAGAAATAATTTCCACCTGCATAGGGAAAACTATTCTTCGAACGAACCCATTGAGCATTGGGCGTAAACAGTCCGATCTCAATCGGAATATTTTGCGGCTGCAACATTTTCCCATTTTCATCGGTAGCTACAATATAAGCCCCTTCAGGAACCGAAGATACATTAATCACATTTCCTTCGCTCAATATGGTAAAAGTGATTGTTTCACCCGGTGCCAATGCCTGATAGTGTTCAGTAGGATACATCTTATAATAAGTCGAACCAATACATTCTATTTCCAACGGGGCATTAATAGGTTGCTGATAATAAATTGGTGTCTGATTAAAATAGATCACCCAATTATCAGCCAAGGATTTATTCCCGTTATTCGTTAAACAGAATGTATTCTTAAAATATCTGGCTTCCACACTATCTTTTTCCAGTTTCCATGTTAAAGAGAGCTGTGAGGAAAGGGGCTGTTTACCAGCCCCACAACCAAACAAGCATATCCCCAACATCATTATCCATATATTCCTCATAGTTATCATAAGGGAATTATTTAGTTAATGAACGAATACATTCCACTTCTTCTGTTGAATAAGGTGTCCCATCGCTACGGAAAATATCATGAAACCACAAGGAAGGTTCAGTTACATCAGGCAACGGAGTATCCCATGCAAAGATCGTATTTGTTTTTCCGGCTACAAGTCCCCAGTTTATTGCACCGATATTTTCTTTCTTTAGCATTGGCATAATATCTTGGAAAGTACTATTTTGAGTACGTGCCATATATTCCGTGCAAATCATCGGACGGCCATATTGCTTCAATGTGTCAATGAGCCGTTGATGCGAATCCAGACCTTCATACGTATGATAGGTTATCACATCCGAGTTTTCCAACTGAAACTTATTCAGATTAGTCAAACTCATATCCCAGACTCCGGCCGACAAGGGTTGCGACGGGTTAACTGTTCGTCCCCACGTAAATATATTCTGCAATAACGGCAGACTTCTTTCACCGTATCTATATCCGCCCGAACCACCGGGCTCATTATATAAATCCCACAACACAATTCTCTTATCATCCTTAAAAGTGGTAAGAATGTCTTTCACATAATTCTCCAAGACCGGAAGTATCACTGCCGGATCACCTTTATAATACAAATCTCCCGGATCACGCGCCCATCCCGAATTGTGTACTCCCGGCTGTGGTTCCGGCTGTTTACCAGCCTGATATACAGGATTCCAGCAATCATCCAGGAAGACGAAGATGGTAGAGATATGATGCTTGTCGGCAATAGTAAGGTATTCATTAATACGTTTCTTAAAACCTTCCTTATCCGTTTTCCAAACTAGATGGTGCAAATATACACGCATACAGTTCATTCCGATATCTTCTGCCCAGCCTAGTTCACGGTCAATAGTCACCGGATCAAAAGTATCAGCCTGCCACATCTCCAATTGGTTGATTGCCGTGCTCGGAATAAAATCACACCCACGAAGCCATCCCCATTGCTGATACCATTCATTAGCCTGCTCTTTCGTCCAGACTTCACGAACAGAGACTGTTTTCTGACTGCAGGCAATTAACATAATGCTAATAAAAAATGAGAGTAATATCTTTTTCATAATCGAATTTTACTTTATCTAATTAGAAACCTTTATTCATTTTCTCCATGTAAATATAACCATATCCCCCGGTTCAACCGCTATCGTAGAACCATCCGGACTTACAGTTGAGCCATCCTTCAGCACTCTGCTAACAGAACCATCCACATCAATTGCCAGATTCATCACATTACGAAAGTCTTTATTTACAACTACAAGATATTGGTTACTACCTTTCTCCAAGAAAGAGACAACAGCACCGGTATCACTCGTAGTCAATGATTTTATAGGAGTCGGCAGACTTCCCAAAGCTGTCGTTCCTTCCGGTATTTCACTTCCGGTATGAGATACTGAAATTACTTGTGCTCCCAAGAATATACCCGCAAGTTGTTGTACTTCCTGATTAACAGTCTTGACCAAATTATAAACTTCGGTCGGTTCGTCATGTTGAAGTCCGCGATAGGTAAAATACTGGATTGCCTGCGCACCATAAGCCAAATCACTGAAGACTTGTAATCTCAACTCGGGCAATGTCGGTATCTTATAAAAATGAGTTTCATCAAGCTTGTGGGAAAGTGCAAGTGCAAATGCCCAGAACGGCTTATTATTCTCTTTAGCAGCAGCCGATATTTCTTCCAGATTCCGATACCAGTCCGGACGGACAATGCTGGGAGCACCATTTATAGATACAATAGGATAATTGTCAAACGAAATAAATGGAACAGGAACTTGTTCTATAAACGACTTTATATTTTCAGAATAAAGTTCTTTCCCCCATGCCCAATTGGGGTATAAATTTATATAACAAGGATGATGGCTGTCGATGGTTTTAATCTTCTTCACCAATTCGCCCAAGCCCGGCAAATCATTCACTTCCGGTTCATCCTTCAAATGGTAGGCATACAAAGCCGGATGATTCATCATCGCTTTTACGACCTCTTCGGCAGTACCAACAGACAAGAGGTCCTTACAAGAAGTTATCATTTTCACTCCGGTCTTCTGTGCGGCGTCAAGCACCTTCAATGTTGTTTCCAAATCATCATACCATCCCAGATAAATATTAATGCCGGATGCTTTCATCACCGGGAATTTCTCCAGCGACTTATCTGCTTCCACTCCGGTCCATGCTATAATCGGAAACTCTCCATCAGTTGTAGGAATATAAGAATTACCCTGCATGATCTCAATTTCCTGTGTCTTCACTCCGTTAGGCACCACACGGAATACAGCTGTACGTCCGGTTCCTGTATTTGCATTTGCAGTAATTGTCACAGTTCCGTTTCCACTCCCTTTGGCCGGTGAGATGGTAACCCAAGACTGATCCGTCTCGTTTACAAATTTCCATTCCGTATTAGACTTTATCGAATAAACCTCCGTAAAACCGTCATTACCGATCTGTAACTTCTCCAAATTTCCGGAAATAGAAAAAGAGGCTTTCTCCGGGTCCATCGAACAGGACATCAATACCATTGGCAACATTGAAAAAAAGAATGCGACCAGTAATTTCTTACTATATGTTTTCATTGATATATACATAATTCTATTAAATATTAAATTAAAGACTATTAATCTTGACCCCCTCTTAATTATAAGGAGTCAATCGTATCACTTCTTTGGCTTTATCAATATGTATCGTATAAAGTCCGGCTTTAAAATCAGGACCGGGAATCAGATCGCCAGGGGCACTTCTCGTAATCAGGTTAGCAGGTTCAACCGTATACAGATTCTTCGTGTCCTCCTCTTGTGCCCAACCATATCCTCTAAAGAACTTAAATCCCATAGTCTGGTCGATATACACAACTGCTTCAAAAGCACTTGCACCTACCTTCTTAAAGAAGAACCATTGGTGAGGATATGCGAAATCCCAAGCAAGTGTAGCCACATAAGGTTCACGCGGGAATCCAACTCCAGTACCAACAATATACATCACTTCCGGATAAAAGACATCCCGCGGCCGCTCCATATACATAAAACCGTTTGATGTATTATATTTCAAATTATAAAGTACCGACGGACCATCGAATTTTGCTTTGCTTCCTGAAACATCTTTAAAGAATTCCGGCCGGAGCATGTTAGTGACATCACTACCAAAACCTATAAAATTAATCTTGGCACTTTCCACCAGCTGAACATCCAACTGGACATATCCTCCTCCCACATCAAAGAAGCGGGACTTATCAATATCAATGCTGTATGTCAAAGTCTTATCAGTCAGAAAACTCAACATATCAAAAGTGATATTCTCCAATGTATAACTCCCTACCTTAGGAGTCGGAATCGATGTAGCTGCATCATCAGTCACAATCGCGATCTTATCGTCTGAATATCCCCATACCAAACCGGAATAATCAGGTTTATTGTTTATTATCTTTTCGGCAACTTTAAAATGGTCGCCAATCCCTGCCAAATCCGCCGCACTCGTCCGGAAACTATAATCCGTTTCATTCTGACTCTCCTTGTCCATTTCATACACATTTCCCAAATCATCAACAAGGTATAATTTGGAAGGTGTTTCCGGACGGGTTACCGCCACACTTGCGGCCTCATCCAAAGTCAGGGTCGATTCATTGCCACCTAAATCGTTTACAGCCTTTATAGTTACCACAGGACGTCCATTCTGGAAACCGGCAACAAAAGGTAAAGTAGCTTCCTCTTCAATAACCGTAGAACGCCCACTCAATCCTTTAGACAAATTCAAGATTTCGGCCCCATCCATTGTCACTAATAATTGGAATGAAACCAAATCATTATATTCATCACTGATCTGTGCGGTGAACTTCACTTTATCACCAGCCGCCACAACCGTTTCACCATTCACGCCCCGCAATACGGCATTTTCTATTTTAGGTTTTGAAGGTGTAGGCCACTCCGGCCATTCACTTGGCTTACTAACATCATCTTTTGCACACGAAAGGAGCAATAACGACGACATGAATAATACATATATCTTTTTCATTTTTCTAAAGATCTCTAGTTTAACAATAATGAATGATGACATTAATTGCGAGCTGCCGCAAGATCCGCTTTCCATCCCTCACGTTCAAATGTCTGTACCAACACTTTTCCATAAGATTCCGAAGCTTGTTGAACCGCGTAATTAGGAATAGGCACATATTGATGTGTAGGAGCCACTCCTTTGATCTTCGCTGTACGTTGCGCATACTGATTAAAACGGATGAGATCTATTTTACGCATCCCTTCATACAACATTTCATGTCCTCTTTCCGTAAGTAAAGCATCTAGGAAGGCTTCAACATTCGCTGTTGCCGATGACGGAAGATCTCCCAGTCCGGCACGCTTACGCACCTCATTGACCACAGCAATAGCATCAGCGGACGGAGCTGCATTGTTTTTACGTACTTCGGCTTCCGCATACATGAGCAATACATCTGCCCAACGGGCTAACGGTATATCAGTCCCCTGAAAAGCCGTGGCCGTTTCAACCGGGAATTTATTAATTATAAATCCGTCCCATGTGGTTGTATTCCGGTCAATCCAAGTTCCGGCAGTCGTATAATATTTGGTAAGGATCACTTCACGACGTTTATCCAAAGGATCATACGTATCCCAAAATTTCGGAGACACGTTGAAGGTTTGTCCCCATCCCTGCCCTTGCAAGTAGAAAGGAGTCGGATTTCCCTGATCGTCCACTCTGGCTGCATTATCGGGAGTAGCGAGCATCATCAGCGGGTTAAAGTTACCGGACTTATTCGTACCGTCCGCCGTTTCATCACAGCTGACAGCCATAATCACTTCCGAATTGAAGTTATTGGCATTTTTAAATTGCTCAATATAAGGATTATCCCCTTTCTTGAAAAGACTATACCGCCCCTTCAACTCATTATACATATCAATTGCTTTCTGATAATAACCAGACATATAATAGCCTTCATTCAAGCAATGCCGCATGATGCATACACGTGCATAGTCTTTATTGTAACGTCCCTGTTCTGGCTGTGTATCTGCAATATACTGATAAGCATAATCAAAATCAGCCATAATCCACTCCGTCATTTGCTGTAATGTCGGACGTACCAGATTTTCCAGCTTTGAAGGATTAATCAGATCGTCCGGATCGACAATCAAAGGAACAGGACCATATACATGCAATAAATAATACATCATCAATCCCCGACAAAGACGGGCCTCGGCAATAAACTCCCTTTTACGCTCTTCGGAGACCACTTCGGTAGAAGCCTTCTCCAAAGTTCCAATCACATTGGTGAAGTAGGAAATCTCACTTACTTTCGGAAAATGATTCGGCCTTTCATCACTTAACGTACCACTCGTATAATAGACACACTGACTGAAATCGGCTTTGGAAAGAAAGTAGTATCCGCCTCCCCAACCATTATTCCACACAGCCATTTCATCTGTCGGATAATCAAAGAACTTCAGTACACCTCCGGCAGGGATATACCAACCGTGCTGATTACCACTTGTTCCAGCACCGATCCAATAGGTCCATGTTGTCGTAAAAGGCATATAGCAGGTCATCATAAATGATTCGTATTCGGCTTCAGTCACCGGATAATTAGAAACATTCAACGTGCCATACATCTTCGGATCAAAATTATCCTCACAACTGCACATGATAAATGCAATCATGACAAACACCTTAAATAATTTATTCTTATTCATATTTTCAATCTTTTCTTTCGTTACAGGTTTTCTTAGAAACATATTTTTGCTCCGAAGGAGTATGTTCTCGTCATCGGATACTCCGCTTTGGAGCCGTCACCCCCCGTCTTTATTTCAGGATCGACACCTACAAACTTGGTAAAAGTAAACGGATTCTGACAGTCGATAAAAACTCTGATAGAACTCACATAATCACCCACTCTTCCCAGCTTCTTTCCTGAAAGGTTGTATCCTAAAGTGATATTCCTGATACGTACGAACGAAGCATTCTGATAATCTTCCTCAAAACCTACGTTACCAGGCAAAGCGACAGCCTTTGTTGAAGCGATACCACGACGGTTTCCATTCTGATTGGTTTGAGAATTCCAGATAGTATATACATATTTGTTCGAATTCTTGGGACTCGTGTAATACACATCTCCGACAAGTGCCCAACGATATGCATAGTTATAGCGTGTACGTCCGAATTGTCCATACATAAATACATCCAGATCAAAATCTTTGTATACAAATGTATTTCCAAAGCCTATGTGAATTTTTGGAAGTGTATTCCGCATCTTTACATCATCAATCGTTATTTTATTATCCCCATTTGCATCCTTAATAATCGGATAACCGGGCTGTTGCGCATCTACCGGCAAAGATTTTTGCGATTCGGGCATATTACTTTTATCTATGTTGATAACGCCTTCCGTTTCATAGTAATAATAAGCATTCACCGGTTCGTTCTTACGGATTCGATATTCTTCATAATAATAATTGGGCATCCGTTCTTTCCAAACAGCATTATGATGTGATAAGGTCAATTGTGAGGTCCACTTAAACACACGGGGGATTTCAAAGTTAAGTGAGTTAATAGTCGCATCCCATCCGTAACGTACATAATGTCCATAATTCATCGGGACGGAAGATGTCATACTAAGCGGAGAGGCAGAGTCATATCCCAGCAAGTTGGTTACATCATTGCGGAACATATCAAAACTTCCCCAGATTCTATCTTTTAAAACAGAAAAGTCTACACCTATATTTTTCATGGTAGTCTTTTCCCAAGTAACATTCGGGTAATCAGGACCGCTAAGCAGATAGGGTACATAAGTCACTGAATTGTTGGAAAACTTGATATATTGGGCTGCCAGACTGAAAATGCCATAAAGCGAACTACCCAGATTATCATTACCTGTCTGTCCATAACTACCACGAATCTTCAACTGGTCAATCCATGATATATGCTTCATAAACGGCTCGTTAGATAATTTCCAGGCCAATGATACTGAAGGGAAATAGGCATATTTCTTTCCCGGGAAAAACTTATCCGTTCCATCGCGGCGAATAGTAGCGGCAACTACATATCTGTCGAGCACATCCACACTTGCCCTGGCAAATTGAGAACGACGTTCATCGGCTGCTCTGAAAGAAGTCGGGTAGAAAGCGCCTTCCGCAGCTTCCACCTTATCAGCAGCAATGTGATCGTTAATCTGTTCGTAGTCAAGTTCAAGACCATTTGAATCGTTCGTATACCTTCCCATACCGACTACGGCATCGACACGTAACAAATCTCCAAACTGCTTTTTGAAAGTCAACGTGCCTTCCATAGTTTGGTTTCTACGTTCAACATATCCCAAATGCCCTCTTGATTTATACATGTCCATAAAATATATATCAGAAGGAACATACAAGTTACGGTTAGCATTTTCCTTATTGATACCATACATCAAGCGGAAAGACAACATATCCTTGATTATATCCACATCGGCAGCAAAATTTAGATAATAACCGCTTGTTTTAGTCCGGTCACTAACTTTTATCATTTCGGCCGGGTTAGGGTAATTTGAATATAAGGTAGGTTTTCCGTCCTCACCTCTGATCGGTAAATAAGAAGGATAGGTTAAAGCCGATTGTATGGCATCATACCCATTTCCACCCCCACCGCCACCGGAAGTTGAGTTTGTATATTCATTCTCATTTACATTGACAATTGCTGTCAACTTAAGAAATGGAAGCAATTGTGAAGATATGTTTGTCCGAAGAGCATAACGTTCCATAGCGGAGTTTTCTACCGTACCTTCCTGTTTGTAGTAATTTCCGGACAGATAATATTTCAGCAGTTTAGAACCGCCCGTAATTGTGATATTATGATTATTGATGCTACCATCCTTTAATACACAATCCAGCCAGTCTGTTGTTTGAGCGGCAGCTATCTGTTGAGGTGAGAATTGAGGTACCCATTTATTATCAAAAGGTTTATCACCATAAGGATACATACCGTTCGTAAATAAATAGTTTTCTTTATTGAAAATGTTGGCAACATTCATGTATTCTTCCCCACTCAAAGGTTCCAGATACGGATAGTTTTTCACGATAGAATAATTTCCTTCATAAGTGATTTGGGGACGAGTTTCAGTACCTTTCTTTGTAGTGATCAATACGACCCCATTGGCTGCACCAATTCCATAAATGGAGGCAGATGCATCCTTTAACACTTCGATAGATTCAATATCGGCAGGATTAAGTCCGGCCAATCCCGAACGATTGATAGAGTTGGGCATAACCTGATTTCCGTTTCCAACCTCTAAAGAAGTGGAAGGCATCATTACTCCATCCACTATAAAGATAGGAGTACCTGCCCCACGAATTGAAAGGTCAACTGCTCCACCCGGTTGCGGGCTTGTCAACGTAGCTTCCAGTCCGGCAGCCCGCCCAAGCAACATCTGTGACATATTACTTGTTGCGGCTCGCGATATTTTTTCCGTTTTTACCGTTGCAATGGAAGTGGTCAGATTCTTACGGGTGGTCGTTCCATACCCTACCACAACGACTTCATCCAATTGTTTTGAATCCTCTTTCATCGTCACATTCAACGTCATCGGTCGGGTAATTTTCTGCGTATATGTAGTGTAACCTATTGAAGTAAATTTCAGTGTCGAGCCTTCCGGAACTTGCAACTGGTAATTGCCATCTATACCGGTAATCGTTCCTTGAGTAGCCCCTTCTATCATCACAGTCACTCCCGGAAGAGCTTCGCCGGATTCATCCACTACTTTGCCTGTCACCTTGACCGGCTGTTTGTTATCCTGTGCCCGAGATGAAACTTTGTTTAATACAATCTGACGTTTTTCAATCGTATAAGATACTCCTTCGCCTTTAAAAAGTCTATCCAGTACCAGAGTCATCAATTCATTTTTCACAGAAATACTTACGATACGGCTTACATCAACAATATCTTTGTTGTATAAGAAACGATATTCTGTCTGATTTTCGATACTAGTCAAGACCTCCTCTACAGTCACATTTTTCAGTCGCAATGTAATTTTGGCGGATTGTGCCAGGATAGGTATACTGATAGCTTGCAAAGCTATACAAAACAACCATATAGCACAGATTCTCCCCATTTTTACATTCGCAGGTACATTAATTCTCTTTTTCATTTTTCTAATTGAAATAAGTTTCATACCTTTACATGTTTGGTTATTGGTTCTACAAATAAGTTGATTAACGAATAACTGAATCTTTGGAAAGGAAGGTGAGTCAGACCTTCCTTTTTTTTTATCAGTTGTCGGAAGCTGAATTCACTGATTATGTCTTTCTCATGGCTTGTATTATTTAAAGGTTAATAAATGTGTTTTTCTCTCGTTTCTATCAATAAGACGTTTCTAAAAATAAAAGCCACATTGGATATCGCATTATTTTTTCATCTGCATTATTTTTTCTTCAAACTATCGTTTATCCCAAATAATCTTTCTATTTTTACCCCCGACAATAGAACCTTTACTACAATACTATGCCGAATATCCAACAACAGACTTCCGACGACCGTTTTCTGGTAATAGCACTAAAACAGGATGATAAACAGGCTTTTACCCGACTATTCCATATTTATTATAAAGATTTGGTATTGTTTGGCGGTACTTACATCCCGGAGAAATCTACCTGTGAAGATATTGTGCAAAATATCTTTCTCAAACTATGGAATGACCGGAAATCATTGGTAATTGAGAACTCACTAAAATCATATTTACTGAAAGCGGTCAGAAATTACTGTCTGGACGAATTACGCCATCGCAGGATTATAGATGAACACATTGCTTACGAACTTAAATCGGATTCTATAGATATAGATACGACAGAAAACTACATACTGTATTCTGATTTATGCCGACAACTTAAAAATGCATTGGAACAATTACCTCCTCAAGAAAGAGAAGTGTTCGAGATGAGCCGATTAGAAAACATTAAATATCAGGAAATAGCCAATCGCCTGAATATCTCTGTCAGAACGGTAGAAGTACGTATCAGCAAAGCATTGAAGCAGCTCCGCATCTTATTAAAAGATTTTTATTTACTACTTTTTTTATTTCTTTTCCACTAATGAATGTGGGATTTTCTTTCTGAAACGTCTATTATATATAAGGTAAAATGCATTATGATAAATAAAGATTCAGACATAGAGATTATAATCTCCAGATATCTCTCGAAAGAGGCTACACCAGAAGAAATAAAGGTACTGGATGATTGGATATCGGCTACTCCCGAAAACTATAGGAATTTTCTATCACAAAAGAATGTGTGGGAAGTCAGTCACCCGGCTTTTAATCCGGAAGAGATAGATGTGAACAGTGCGCACAGAAAAGTAATGGAGCAGATTCTCCATCCAAACCAGCCGGTTTCCGTTCGTCCTAAGTTGTCCTTCCTACACTATTGGCAGCAAGTGGCAGCTATCTTACTTCTTCCTTTACTGATATTATCTGCTTATCTTTATTTTAAACCCGCTTCTCAAATTGCAGAGACTTATCAGGAGCTATTCACTCCTTATGGCACTTGGTCGGTAGTTAATCTGCCTGACGGTTCTAAGGTTTGGCTAAATGCCGGAAGTTCTTTAAAGTATCCGACTCAATTCAATGATAAGCAAAGAGTTGTTTCAATGCAGGGTGAAGCCTATTTTGAAGTAGAATCCGATAAAGAGCATCCCTTCATCGTAAAAACAAAACAACTAACTGTAGAAGCTACCGGCACTGCATTCAATGTGAACGCATACGCTCCGGATCATGTAGCAGCAGTGACGTTAGTAAAAGGAAAGGTCGCAGTTACTCTTGACCAGAAAAAGACGATTTCCCTTTCACCGGGAGAGAAAATTGACTATAATCTAGCCACTTCTTTATATAACGTCAATAAGACCAACACTTATAAATGGTGCTCATGGAAAGATGGAATACTCATTTTTAGAGATGACCCGCTGGAATATGTATTCAAACGTTTGGGACAGACTTATAACGTGGAATTTATTCTGAAAGACGCCGAATTAGGAAAGTATTCCTATAAAGCGACTTTTGAAGGTGAATCTTTAAATGAGATTTTGCGCTTGCTTGAAATGAGTGCACCTATTCGCTGTAAAGAGGTTAGTAACCGCAACAGCAATAATGAGAAGTTTGAAAAGCAGCGTATAGAGGTGAGTAGGATTGTAGGGAAATAAGTTTGTATTAGTACAAACTTAATCGTATGGCTTCAAATTAATTTCATTTGGTAGTATTAAGTTGTACGACACCCGGGTCTCATGCACACCGACACCCGGGTGTTGAACATGCTGACACCCGGGTGTCAAGCAGCATGAGACCCGGGTGTCGTACAATTTATTCTTGCAGTATCTTTTTTTCTTCTCTACTATAAGTTATGATCCCAACCACTATTAATTAAAGTCATTAGTCCCATAACAGTACAGAAACGAATTTATTACTTCATCTTGTATACCAGCGTTCCTCCTTTTACAATATCCTCATGCGAGATTGTTTTCTTCGTATATGGTTCGCCATTCAATGTAATACTATCTACATATTTATGTTCTTTCGACAAATTCTCCGCAATAATCGTGAAAGTCTTGCCATCGGCCAGATGCAAGGTCATCTTCGGCAACTGTGGAGCACCGAATACATATTCCGCACTTACCGGATCTACCGGATAAAATCCCATCGCACTAAGCATATACCAGGCAGACATCTGTCCGCAATCATCATTTCCGCAAAGTCCGTCGGGTTTGTTTTTGTATTGAGTATCAAATATTTCACGAACCAATTCCTGTGTACGTTCCGGACGACCAGCCAGTGCATACAAATAAGTCACATGATGGCTTGGCTCATTTCCATGAGCATATTGCCCGATTAATCCAGTAACATCTGCTAAACTTTCACCTTCTAGCTTAACCGTAAACAATGAGTCTAATTTATTCAAGAAAGGTTTTTCTCCCCCAAACAACTGGATTAATCCTGGAACATCATGTTGTACATGCCAAGTATATTGCCATGCATTTCCTTCCGTATAATCTCCACCGACACTTTCAGAATGTGCCAACGCACTTGGGTTAAACGGAGCTTTCCAAGTTCCGTCAGCTTTGCGCGGACGCATGAACTTCGTCTCCGGATCGAAAAGATTCTTATAATAGTCAGCACGTTTCGCGAAGTAAGCGGCATCTTCCTCTTTACCCATACGACGTGCCATATCGGCAGCAGCATAATCATCATATACAGATTCTAAAGTGGAAGATACAGATTCTGCTTTTATCAGATCTGTCGGGAAATAACCATATTTCGTATAAACCTCCCAATCAGACTTCAACGGATGAGATACAGTCTGCGTCTTCTTTATTATATTGAAAGCACGTTCAGCGTCAAAGCCACGGAATCCTTTGCGATAAGCCTCGGCAATGACTGATACGCCGTGATTACCAATCATACAGAAATTCTCTTTTCCCCACAATCCCCAAATAGGCAGGAAGCCTTGCACTTCACCCTGTTCGATGAGAGAATTCACAAAACCGTCCACACGTTCGGGAATCACTAATGTATAAAACGGATGAGCGGCACGGTAAGTATCCCACAAAGAGAACGTAGAATAGAAAGCACCCGTTCCAGCCTTTACTATAGAGTCGGCAGCATTACGATACATACCGTCTACGTCCGAAATTTGATTAGGCTGAATCAATGCGTGGTAGAAACAAGTATAGAAATTTGTCTTTTCATCATCGGTACCCTCTATTTCAATACGGCTCAAATAGTTATTCCATTCATTGTGGGCGGCAGTTCTCACTCCTTCAAAATCCCAGGCAGGAATTTCTGCTTCCAGATTCTTTTTAGCCCCGTCTATGCTGGTGGTGGAAAGAGCCACTTTCATCATCAGCTCGTCTCCCGGCTGCATGTCAAAAGAGGCTATGATGCGTTTTCCTTTTTCTGTTTCGCCCATCGGAAGATAAAGTGAATCGACTACCGGACGATTGAATTTCATCACAAAGAAATAATCCTGATTGACCCATACCGTGTTATTGACATGCCCTGTCAGTGTTTGAGCATCTTCCCAGTTCACTTCACAACTATTAACTTGTGAATGATATTGTTCTTCTCTCCATGCAGGACCATGTTGCAAGTCAATCAATATAGAGGCAGAATCAGCCTTGTGATAAGTATAGCGGTGAAGGGCAGCATGGATAGAGGCAGTCAGTTCCGCTTTTACCTGTGGATCAGAGAGCTCTGCGGTGTAATATCCCGGAGTAGCCGCTTCTTTATCTTTAGGGAAATGACTACGATAAGCATCCCACGCACGGGCACGTGTGCCAGTGACCGGCATCACCAAAATATCACCTAAGTCCATACATCCCGTTCCATTCAGATGTGTTTGAGTAAATCCCCAAATCAGAGAATCCTCATAAACATATTCAGAACAGTAGCGCCAACCAACTGCTCCCGTCACAGGACTGGTCTGTATCATACCGAAAGGATAACATGCGCCGGGAAATGTATGCCCGTTGTCTGCGCCACCGATAAAGGTATTAACGTATTGAGTATAATCTTTTGTATCCGTCTTTTCAGCCGGAGTACAAGAAGAATAAAAAAACAAGCCTGCTGCCAGAGTTGCAGCCATAAAAGGGGTTTTTCTTCTCATGGTAAATATAATAATGTTAAGTTAATGCCGCATTATATATGCTGATATTTATCTAATTTTTCACGATAGTAGCTTTCTACATCTTTCCAGTGGTAATAAGGAGCTACGTCTGTTTTCACCGGTAGTTTAGTTTCCTTTTCATTAAGTAATACTTTTACCAATACATCGTTACTTCCTTTTTTATGAAAAAAGACGAATTGCACGTTACTAGCCATCGGGAAAATATCATACGCTCTCCATTGTTCGGATAACTTTT
Source organism: Bacteroides sp. MSK.18.37 (assembly GCF_019129155.2). Classification (NCBI taxonomy): domain Bacteria; kingdom Pseudomonadati; phylum Bacteroidota; class Bacteroidia; order Bacteroidales; family Bacteroidaceae; genus Bacteroides; species Bacteroides sp. MSK.18.37. Next base: position 1,993,810 of record NZ_JAHOIB020000001.1, read on the forward strand.
CTACATCAGGGTAAGATTCACCATAATGATTCAGTTCCAATAAAGCGACCAACGGTAACAGACAAGACTCATGGCCAAATCTTAAAGTGGCCTGCTTTTTACCTTCTTTCAAAGCAGCATCTGCCCTATCTAAAATATTACGTAACAAGTCGGCTTCCCGATAGGGCATCAAACCATCCGTTACAGGAGAACAAGCGTGTGTCAGATACCAATATAAGTTGTTACAGCTCCATAGATCATAACACTCTTCATCCGTGAAAAGAGAATATAGCTGCATATCTGTATCATGACTCTGCATATTACAAGCCAAATCAAAAAGACGTCTCATCAGGCGCGCTTCATCAACGTTTGCTTTGACATACGCTTCGTCTGTAAACAATGTTTTCATCAACCGTTCCGGACGTACATGGGTAGCCTCAAAATCTTTCTGAACCTTTTTCACTTTATCGGAACTAGCTATTTTACTCAAATCCTTAGCAGGAGGATTCATGTAATACATATCATGGTAACTTGCATCATTCTTGATACATAGATTAGGATTTATCGCCTGCAATTGGAGACACTCGGATGTCATGGATAATATACACCGGATGACAACTGTGGAACGGGCATCCACTTCTGTTCCATCCGCAAATATTTGTGGGAAATTAGTATACATACGCTTTGCAATTCCTCTGTGTTGGCGTGCTCCCACCGAAGTCAGTTCACCAAGACGACCTTCCGCCATATCAGCCATGCGCAAAACAATATCCAGTGTGTTTTTACCTGTTGCAGTAAGTTTGTTTAAAGAATCGGCTTTTAATAAAGTTTGCTTGGGGAAACGATAATCATTCGGATCAATCAAATACCGTGAACCATGACGCATATATGTACTGATATAAAAAGGTTCGTACCCCTTAGGAGCAGCTGTCTGCTTGGCAGTAGGCGTGGGATATGCATAATAATTATTAGCGGATAAATACCGGTTTGCACGGATCTCTTCACGAGCAGTTTGCGCTTGTACCGTCCATACAAACAAGAGCAATAAAAAGATAGATGTGAGTTTTTTCATGATAGTATTATTCAATGTATTAATAGTTGTGCCACAAAATTAGAGATTTCTTCTCATTTAAAAGGATTTGATACAGACAAATATACTTAAATCTTAAATGAAGGAAGTTCCTATTTATATGGATTCGCTGTGATAAAACAAAAATTCGTACGACTTATTGAATAAATATCAACTCAATTATTTATCTTTGTTAGCTTAATAACAAGCTGGCGCAAAAAACAATAAGTATAATGAAAGATTTCTTGAAATTTACACTTGCCACGGTGACAGGTATCATTTTGTCAAGTATTGTATTATTTATAATCAGCATGGTAACGTTGTTTGGCATCATGTCTGCTTCGGACACGGAAACAATCGTAAAAAAGAATTCTGTAATGATGCTCGACTTAAACGGAACGTTGGTTGAACGTACGCAAGAAGATCCGCTGGGTATTTTATCACAGTTGTTGGGTGACGGATCTAACACGTACGGACTGGACGATATTCTTTCTTCTATCCAGAAGGCTAAAGAAAACGAAAATATTAAAGGGATTTATCTACAGGCAAACTCATTAGGCACCTCCTATGCTTCTTTGCAGGAAATCCGCAACGCACTGCTCGACTTCAAAGAAAGTGGAAAATTCGTTATTGCTTATGCAGACTCCTATACGCAGGGACTTTATTATCTTTCCAGTGCAGCCGATAAGGTGTTGCTCAATCCCAAAGGAATGATTGAATGGCGGGGTATCGCCTCTGCTCCCCTGTTCTACAAAGATTTGCTGCAAAAAATAGGAGTTGAGATGCAGGTGTTCAAGGTAGGAACTTACAAATCTGCCGTAGAGCCGTTTATTGCTACGGAAATGAGTCCTGCCAACCGCGAACAGGTTACCACATTTATCACTTCTATCTGGGGGCAGGTTACGGAAGGGGTATCTACTTCACGCAATATTTCTGTAGACTCACTGAATGTTTATGCAGATCGCATGCTCATGTTCTATCCGGCAGAAGAGAGTATAAAATGCGGATTGGCTGATACACTGATTTATCGCAATGATGTGCGCAATTATCTTAAGAAATTGGTAGAGATCAATGAAGATGATAATCTTCCTATATTAGGATTGGGCGACATGATGAACGTAAGGAAAAATGTGCCGAAAGATAAAAGCGGTAATATCGTAGCTGTTTATTATGCATCCGGTGAGATTACAGACTATCCGAGCTCTGCAACTTCCGAAGACGGGATTGTCGGTTCGAAAGTCATTCGTGACCTGCGCAAATTGAAAGATAATGATGATGTGAAAGCTGTTGTACTCCGTGTCAACTCTCCAGGTGGAAGCGCTTTCGCCTCGGAACAAATCTGGCATGCTGTAAAAGAGCTGAAAACAAAGAAACCGGTCATTGTCTCTATGGGTGATTATGCTGCGTCAGGAGGTTACTACATCTCTTGCGTTGCCGATACGATTGTTGCAGAGCCTACTACCCTGACCGGTTCTATCGGAATCTTCGGTATGATTCCTAATGTGAAAGGATTGACTGACAAAATCGGCTTAAGTTATGATGTCGTAAAAACGAATAAATACGCTGATTTCGGAAATATCATGCGTCCGTTTAACGAGGATGAGAAATCATTGCTTCAAATGATGATAACTGAAGGATATGATACCTTTGTAACTCGTTGTGCCGAAGGACGTCACATGACGAAGGAAGCTATCGAGAAGATTGCCGAAGGCCGTGTATGGACTGGGGAAACTGCTAAAGAACTGGGATTAGTAGACGAATTAGGTGGCATTGACAAGGCACTGGATATTGCTGTTGCAAAAGCCGGTATCGAAGGCTATACCGTTGTGTCTTATCCTGAGAAACAAGATTTCCTGTCTTCCCTGCTTGATACGAAACCGACGAATTATGTAGAATCACAATTACTGAAAAGTAAATTAGGCGAGTACTACCAGCAATTCGGCTTACTGAAAAATCTGCAAGAACAATCCATGATTCAGGCACGTATTCCGTTCGAACTGAATATAAAATAAACCGTAATACATGGACGAACACTTTATCAAGATACATAAGTGGCTCTACCCTGCCTCCTGGCTCTACGGAGCAGTGGTAATGATGAGAAATAAACTCTTTGACTGGGAAGTTCTTCAATCAAAGAGTTTTGATATACCTATCATCAGCGTGGGTAATCTCGCTGTAGGAGGGACAGGAAAAACTCCACACACTGAATATCTGATAAAGTTTCTTTGTAATCAATATAAGGTAGCTGTATTAAGCCGGGGATATAAACGGCACACGAAAGGTTATGTATTGGCAACTCCGGAAAGTACGGCAAGAAGCATTGGCGACGAACCTTACCAGATGCATCAAAAATTCCCGTCTGTCACAGTAGCTGTCGATGAAAAGCGTTGTCATGGCATAGAAAAGTTGCTTGCACTGCAAAAGCCTTCAATAGATGTTATCCTATTGGACGATGCTTTCCAGCACCGATACGTCAAACCGGGATTGAGTATTCTGTTAACGGATTATCACCGATTATTCTGTGATGACACTTTGCTCCCCGCAGGACGGCTTCGTGAACCAATTAGCGGCAAGAATCGGGCGCAAATCGTTATTGTCACCAAATGCCCGCAAGACATCAAGCCTATTGATTATAACATTATCACGAAACGGCTGAACCTTTATCCATATCAACAGTTATTCTTCTCATCGTTCCGGTATGGTAACCTGCAACCAGTGTTCCCTACCATGTCTCCGGACACAAATGCAATTTCGACAAACCATGAGGTTGCTTTGTCCTCACTGACAAACACTGATATATTATTGATGACGGGAATTGCCTCACCTGCCCCTATTCTCGAAAGACTGGAAGGTTGTACCAAACAAATAGATTTACTATCGTTTGACGATCACCACAATTTCACTCATCGGGATATACAGCTTATCAAAGAACGGTTTCATAAACTGAAAGGAGAACACCGGTTGATTATTACCACCGAGAAAGATGCAACACGCCTGATTAACCATCCGGCTTTGGACAAGGAATTGAAACCATTTATCTACGCCTTGCCTATTGAAATTGAAATATTACAAAATCAACAAGATAAATTTAACCAACATATTATTGACTATGTTAGAGAAAATACAAGAAACCGCAGCTTATCTGAAAGGTAAGATGCATACCAGTCCGGAAACTGCTATTATACTAGGCACCGGGCTTGGCAGTTTGGCAAACGAAATCACCGAGAAGTATGAAATAAAGTATTCGGATATCCCCAACTTCCCGGTATCTACCGTCGAAGGTCATAGCGGTAAGCTGATTTTCGGCAAACTAGGCAATAAGGATATCATGGCTATGCAGGGACGCTTCCACTATTACGAGGGTTATTCGATGAAAGAAGTAACTTTCCCTGTACGTGTCATGCGTGAATTAGGTATCAAAACCTTGTTTGTATCCAATGCCAGTGGCGGTACAAATGCAGATTTCGAAATCGGTGACCTGATGATTATCACTGACCATATCAACTATTTCCCCGAACATCCGCTTCGCGGAAAAAATATCCCTTACGGACCTCGCTTCCCGGACATGAGCGAAGCATACTGCAAGGAATTGATTAGTAAGGCTGACGAGATTGCCAAAGAAAAAGGAATTAAAGTACAACACGGAGTGTATATTGGTACGCAAGGTCCTACTTTCGAAACTCCTGCCGAATATAAATTATTCCATATCCTTGGTGCTGATGCAGTTGGTATGTCTACCGTTCCGGAAGTTATCGTAGCCAACCATTGTGGTATCAAAGTTTTTGGTATTTCCGTCATTACCGACTTAGGAGTAGAAGGAAAAATCGTAGAAGTAACACACGAAGAAGTTCAGAAAGCCGCTGACGCTGCTCAACCGAAAATGACCACGATCATGCGCGAACTTATCAACCGTGCCTAAACAATCATCCCGATTTATGAGAACTGAAATAGCATCTCTCGGTGAGTTTGGTCTGATTGACCGCCTCACCGAGGGAATCAAACTGGAAAACGAATCCAGCAAATATGGAGTGGGCGACGATGCCGCCGTTCTCTCCTACCCTTCAGAAAAGCAAGTACTGGTAACAACCGACCTGCTTATGGAAGGTGTGCATTTTGACCTGACTTATGTTCCCTTGAAGCATTTGGGATATAAATCAGCAGTAGTTAATTTCTCCGATATTTATGCCATGAACGGTACTCCCCGGCAGATTACGGTATCTCTTGGTCTTTCCAAGCGTTTCAGCGTGGAAGATATGGACGAACTTTATTCCGGTATCCGTCTGGCTTGCCAGCAATATAATGTCGACATTGTGGGAGGCGATACCACTTCTTCCTTGACAGGCCTTGCTATCAGCATCACCTGTATTGGCGATGCCGACAAGGATAAAGTAGTTTACCGTAATGGCGCCAAAGACACTGACCTGATCTGCGTCAGCGGCGACTTGGGGGCAGCCTATATGGGTTTACAACTCTTGGAACGTGAAAAAGTCGTATTGCAAGGTGATAAAGATGTCCAACCGGATTTCTCCGGCAAAGAGTATTTATTAGAACGCCAATTGAAACCGGAAGCGCGCAAAGATATCATTGAGAAATTGGCAGCCGCCAATATTGTCCCTACTTCTATGATGGACATTTCCGACGGCCTGTCATCAGAACTGATGCATATCTGCAAACAAAGCAATGCTGGTTGCCGCGTTTACGAGGAGCATATCCCAATCGATTATCAGACTGCTGTTATGGCTGAAGAGTTTAACATGAATCTTACGACTTGTGCCTTGAATGGTGGAGAAGATTATGAACTACTCTTTACTGTTTCCATCGCCGATCATGAGAAAATTTCACAAATGGAAGGAGTTCGTCTCATCGGACATATTACCAAACCCGAACTTGGCTGTGCATTGATTACCCGTGATGGACAAGAATTCGAACTAAAAGCACAGGGATGGAATCCATTAAAAGAAGATAAGCAATAGATTTCATCACATACCTGAAATATTTTTCATCTTATACAACACTGATAATTAGCCGACTAACTTTTTATCAGTGTTTTTTATTTCCATAAGACTTGCAGAATCCAAAAGTTTCACTACCTTTGCAACCGCAAAAGAGATATTACCGGACCGAACAAGCATGAGGTGCCATAGCTCAGTTGGTAGAGCAAAGGACTGAAAATCCTTGTGTCCCCGGTTCGATTCCTGGTGGCACCACTAATGATTCGGTAATAAAAAATCCCTTGAACTTTTGAAGTTCAAGGGATTTTTTTATTCCTCGTATTGCAATTTGCAACCGCCTATACTTTAGAACTATGCAGTTTTTTATAAATCTCCACACGAGCATCTATTTCTGCTTGAGTCAAATGCGCAGGAAGTTCAATGGTAGTCCGCGGAGTTATTGCTACCAATACCATATCTCCCAAACCCTTTTTATACTCTTTAATAACATTTTCAGTAAACTGACTGGATGAAATAACATCACGCATTATATTACCTTTTTTCATATCTCTAATTATTTTGTTTTTTATTTTACACACAAGCAGAATATACACTTCCCTATACAGGTTTAGATTGAGCTAAATCTTCCGATGTAGATTTGTTTTCCAAAGAGATATTGATCGCATTCATGCCTTTCACTCCACGCTCAAGGTCAAATGTTACGATATTATTTTCTGCAATATTGCCAATGACATTGTTCACATGAAAAAAGTATTTCTCAACACCTGAAAGGTCTTTAATAAAGCCAAATCCTCTTGACTCATTAAAAAACTCAACCCGTCCTCTCAAAATCGTCGGCTCCTCTTCTTCCTTTTTAGGAGTTGCTATAATTATTTCATCCGGATTAATTTCTTCCTTCTTTATATCCTCTGTCGGAGGAGTCGAAGTTATCATTCCGTTCTCATCTACATAGGCAATCATATCCTCAAAGCTATTTGAGCTGCCCGATAATTTCTTGCTTTCTTTCTTTTTCAGTTTTTCTTCTCGTTTAGCGAGTCTTTTCTTTTCATTTTCACGTTTACCAACTGTCATGGATTTTGCCATAGAATTTATATTTAGTTTTATATTAATTTTAAAGAGATTGTTATTTGTTGATTTCAAATAGTATAACTGGCTTTATTCAGCTTCTTACCCGTCAGTTTCTGAATATCATTAACGAGTTTACGCTCTTCCTGCGAGCAGAATGTCAGTGCTGTCCCTGTATTCCCGGCTCTTCCGGTACGTCCGATACGATGCACATACGTTTCCGGCACATCAGGAAGATCATAGTTGATAACTAAAGGAAGTTCGTTAATATCGATACCTCTGGCTGCAATATCAGTAGCCACCATCACACGTGTTTTGCCCGACTTGAAATTGCCCAAAGCCAACTGCCGCGCTGCCTGACTTTTATTTCCATGAATCGCCTGGCTACCAATTCCCGCCTTGCCCAGTATCTTTACGATCTTATCAGCATTATGCTTCGTACGTGAAAATACCAACACCGACTGATCTTCTGATTTTTGCAAAATCGAAACCAGTAAAAGACTCTTTTCCTTTTTCTCTACGAAATAAACCATCTGTTCAATAGCATCCACAGTCGATGATTTCGGAGTTATGCTGATTCGTACAGGATTCTTCAACAAAGAATTCGTTAAAGAAATAATTGTATCAGGCATTGTAGCGGAGAAGAATAAAGTCTGTTTTTCTTTCGGAAGTTTTGGTAATATCCGCTTGATATCATGAATAAATCCCATATCAAGCATACGGTCTGCTTCATCAAGTACAAAATATTGTATCTTATCCAGATGGATATGTCCCTGATTCATCAAGTCAAGCAAACGTCCCGGTGTAGCAACCAGGATATCAATTCCTTTGTGTAACATGTCAACTTGAGGACGTTGATTTACTCCGCCAAAAATAACCCCATGCCGCACTTGGGTATATTTGGCATAATCATTAATGCATTCACTTATTTGCAAGGCAAGTTCACGGGTGGGCGTCAAAATCAACGCTTTAATCCCCCGGCACTTGGCTGCCTCTTTATTCATTTGCAAATGTTGTATAATGGGAATAGCAAACGAAGCAGTTTTACCTGTTCCCGTTTGCGCACAGCCTAATATATCTCTTTTTGCTAATGCAGCCGGAATTGCCTCTCCCTGAATGGGAGTGGGCACTGCATATCCTTTTTCTTCAATAGCTTTTAAAATCGGTTCGGTTATATTTAATTCTTTAAATGTCATAATTGTTATTTTTGCTGTATCAAAACAGCTATTAATTTATATTGTAAAGGGACTGACAAACTCCATCATGGGAATGAAAATCCCGTAGGTTAAGCCAGTTTATGGGTTGCCAAGAAAAACTCGCGCTCCAGTGTACTCATTACTTCTTTTACACTACTGATTTTTTCAGCGAGAAAAGCATTGCTACCGGCAAAAGCATAGCCTTTTTTCATATTTCCTTTGGCTGCATTATATAAAGCCTTAATAATGCAATAAGGGCTTTTTGTATAATCACATGTTTTGATACAATGGAATGAGCAACTCTTAGGCCTCTCCAGTCCACTATTCACATTGTGAATAAATTCCCCGTCAATAGCTCGTCCTGGCATTCCCACAGGACTTTCAATAATAAGAACATCTTCGGACTTGGAGTGAATATATACTTCCTTGAACGTCTCGGACGCGTCACATTCCTGGGTGGTAACAAATATACTTCCCATTTGTACCCCTGCAGCTCCCAGTTCCATAAAATGTGCAATATCTTCACCTGTCGAAATGCCGCCGGCGGCAATCACCGGAATCTGTTTCTGTTCTTTATAGCTGGATGCAATCATTACCACTTCCGGAATCAAAGCTTCCAAAGCATAATGCTGATCCTGTAATTGTTCTTTTTTGAATCCTAAATGTCCACCGGCTTTAGGCCCCTCCACCACGATTGCATCGGGCAGATAATTATAGTTCTTCTGCCATTTATCGCAGATGATTTTGGCTGCTCGTGAAGAAGATACAATAGGCACTAGCTTGGTTGTACTCTCCGGAGTCAGATATGAAGGCAGGTCGAGTGGAAGCCCGGCACCGGAAAATACCACATCAATCTTTTCCTCGATTGCGGTGCGCACCATATCCGCATAATTCGATAAAGCAACCATGACGTTTACGCCAATAATACCTTTTGTTTTCGCACGTGCTTTCCGGATTTCCTCTTTCAGCCCGTTAATACATTTTTCAGGATAAGTACCTTTCCCTTTGGGGTATAACAAACCTAAACCTGCGCATGATATAACGCCTACTCCTCCTTCGTTTGCTACTGCCGAAGCCAAACCCGAGAGCGAGATACCTACTCCCATTCCACCTTGTATTACAGGTGTTTTTATCTCAATATTTCCTATAAAGAATGATTTCATATGTTTTATTTTGCTTTAGAGCAATTGAACAAGATAAACAGTGTGAGCACACTTTATTCAAGCGCTCAAGATTGGCCCTGTCATTGACTATTTGCCTTGTTGGGTGTAATTTATTAAACCTTTACTCCTGACTTCTTCAAGAGTATTGTGTATTACAAAAAAGTCTAATAAATCTATTTTCAGAATGGAAAGTGCAGGAGTAGATATTCCTGATATTGCACAGAAAAAGAGCCAGAATTAGCAGAACTTAAATGTAATATGATTTTTTGTCTTCCCCTGTGTCAATCAGAAGATTCCTCCGTTGAATCATGAAACGGAAATAACTTATTAAATAAAAGCAGAAGATATTATCTTCTGCTTTTATTCGGATATTAATATCTTCTAGAGTTATTATAACCACCACGACCACCACCGTTAGACGGTCTTTCAGTACGAGGACGTGCCACGCTTACTGAAATAACTTTCTGGTCGTATTCAACTCCATTCAGTTCGTCAATTGCTTTTTGTCCTTCTGTATCATTCGGCATTTCTACGAAAGCAAATCCTCTGGATCTACCAGTTTCTCTGTCAAAAATTACTTTAGCTGAAGAAACTTCTCCAAACTCTGCAAATAAATTTGTTAAGTCAGCATCATTAGTGCCATAGCTTAAACCTGAAATGTAAATGTTCATTTAAAATTTTATTAAAATAAATACTAATTTGGAGTGAGGAGGATAATTAAAGACAAGGACTGCTTGCTAATAAAATATTATAAAGAAGAACTATACGATAATGATTCGTAACTCAAACTCTTGGTACAAAGGTAACACAATAAATCAGAATAATACATTTATACCCGTTCTTTTTCGGAAGAAAGACGATAATTATCATTTATTAGCACACAATTCATCCTAAATCGGCGAGATACACAATTTTGCCTATCATTCTTGATATTCTCTTGTAATATATCTACTTTTGCCATTACATAAATTATCAAGTCCCACTTTATGGATGTCAGAATAGAACCAAGTTGGAAACAACAATTACAAGAAGAATTTGACAAACCATACTTCGAAAAGTTGGTTTCATTCGTCAAAGATGAATACAAACGGGCACACGTCCTCCCTCTTGGACATCAGATTTTTCATATATTCAATTCCTGTCCCTTCGAAAAAGTAAAAGTAGTTATCCTTGGACAAGACCCCTATCCCAATCCCGGACAATATTATGGAGTCTGTTTTTCTGTACCTGATGGAGTAGCTATCCCTGGTTCACTAAGCAACATCTTCAAAGAAATACACCAAGATTTGGGAAAGCCAGTTCCAACTTCCGGTAATTTGGATCGTTGGGTAGCTCAAGGTGTATTCCCGCTAAACTCAGTTCTTACTGTACGTGCACACGAAACCGGTTCTCACCGAAATATGGGCTGGGAAATCTTCACAGACGCAGTTATCAGGAAACTAAGTGAAAAACGGGAGAATTTGATATTTATGCTTTGGGGAAGTTATGCGAAAGAGAAATTATCTTTGATAGATAGCAACAAACATCTGGTACTAACCACTGTTCATCCCTCTCCCCGCTCTGCCGAATATGGTTTCTTCGGTTGCAAGCACTTCAGCAAAGCCAATGCTTTCTTGCATAGTAAGGGAATAGAAGAAATTGACTGGTAAATAAATGATTTCTCAAAACAAACTATCAGTACCCAGAAACATTCGCCATGAATAAATCAAACGATATCACCCGAGAAGAAATGTGGGCCAAGCAATGCTTGTCTGCTACCGATATTGATTACGCCGTGTGGGAACGGGATAAATCCATACTTCACCAACTTTCAAAAATCTGTCACAACTGCACATTTGTTGTCGATGTTTACAAATGCAATTACACGTATGCATCCTCGAATTTCGTTGATTTGCTGGGGTATGACAGTCACAAGATAGAAACTTTGGAAAAGCAGGGAGATTATTTAGAATCACGTATTCATCCGGACGACCGTGCGCAACTGGCAGCATTACAGGTCACGTTAAGCCAGTTCATTTACAGTCTGCCTCTCGAACAGCGAAACGACTATTCCAACATTTACAGTTTCCGTATACTCAATGCCAAGCAGCAATATATACGCGTCACTAGCCGACATCAAGTTTTGGAACAAGACCGTAACGGCAAAGCATGGCTCGTAATAGGCAATATGGATATTTCACCCGACCAAAAACATTCCGAAACAGTAGACTGCACTGTCCTAAATCTGAAGAACGGGGAATTCTTCTCTCCTTCCTCTTTGCTAATGCCTTCTTCGCTCAACCTCACTAATCGGGAAATAGAGATATTACGGCTTATTCAAAAAGGGTTGTTAAGTAAAGAGATTGCAGACAAGCTATGTATCAGTATTCACACTGTCAATATTCACCGGCAGAACCTGTTACGCAAATTAGGTGTGCAAAATTCCATCGAAGCCATTCGTTTGGGACAGGAAACCGGACTACTAAGTTAATTAACCCATACGCACTTTTCCCGAAGCTACCAGTCTGTCTAAGGCATCCATTCCACCACACCCACCACCGGGTGCAATCTTCTCCATTCCTCAAATTCCGGATAACTACGTACACCATCCTGAATCACAGCTTGATAATACTCCACTCCCATAATCTTTTCCGTATCAGGCGTTTCGTATTTTAATTTCAGGATAGCCAGTCTCATTTCATCTGTCAATACCGCAGAAATGCGTTCGGCCACCCTTTCAAAATAGCCATCATAACGAGAGCCTTCTTGGATATGAATCATATCCATTTGCCAGAGTTCTCCTTCCATATCCTGATACCATGCATGCCACTCTATACACGCTTCTGCTGTATGTAATAAATTCGTATATTCAATCTTCTTTACGGACGTATTTTCCGCCAATTCAGCCATCGCCCGAAAGCTGGCAGACAAATCCAAAGGAGAAGTATAAATATGAAAATCAATATCCCGATGTTTCATCAATAATCCTGTACGCAACGAACCTACCAGATTCACTTTGGCACCCATCCCCTCCCATATCCGAACAATACGGGTATCCTCTATAATCTCCCAAGCTTTCTGCTGGTTACGTTTTGCCAATTCAAGAATATTCATCTTTTTCCTTATTAAGTAAGTATGCAAAAATAGGAAAAAGGATACATATATAGCTATAAATAACTATTTAATCCCTTGATGGGTTGAGCTAACTTTGTCCGCAAATTCAATTCTTCACCATACAACTAAAAAGAGACTATGATATTCAATCAAACAGAGAAACAGGAAAAAGAGTATTTACAGCAAGTCATAACCACTATCCATGATACGATTAACACTACCAGTACTTCCGTCAAAGAGCATATAGACACCCTGCAGGAGTACAAGGATTATCTATGGTCGAACAAAGATATTGATCCCCACGAAATCCGTTCCATGCGCGAAAGCATATTAAATCATTTTGCATTAGGTGAAAATGTAATTGACAAACGCAGGCGACTAAGCAAAATACTGGATATCCCCTATTTCGGACGAATCGACTTCCAGGAAAAGAAAGACAAAAGCCAAGTTAGTCCGATCTATATAGGAATACATACTTTCTATGACCTCAATCAAAAAAAGAATCTGATTTACGATTGGCGAGCTCCTATTTCAAGCATGTTCTACGATCATGAATTAGGCGAGGCGTTCTACTCCTCCCCGGCAGGCAAAATTAACGGGACGATCTCACTCAAACGCCAATATCGTATTCGCAAAGGAAAAATGGAGTACATGATTGAAAGTTCCATAACTGTTCATGACGATATTCTGCAAAAAGAACTATGTTCCAATGCCGACAATAAAATGAAAAATATCGTCACGACAATTCAGAGGGAACAGAATCAGATCATCCGTAATGAAAACGCTTCTGTACTTATTATACAAGGTGTTGCCGGTTCAGGAAAAACCTCTATCGCCCTCCATCGTATTGCCTACCTGCTTTATGCACAGAAAGGACAGATTTCTTCCAAAGACATATTAATCATCTCCCCCAATAAAGTATTTGCCGATTACATTTCTAATGTACTTCCGGAACTTGGCGAAGAAACCGTTCCCGAAACCAGCATGGAGCAAATTCTGTCGGATGTAATTGACAACAAATATAAACACCAGAATTTCTTCGAACAGGTGACGGAACTATTAGAAAACCCGACACCCGACTTTATCGAACGGATTCAATACAAAGCCTCCTTCGAGTTTATATCACTACTTGACAAATTCATCCTTTACATGGAAAACAACTATTTCAAAGCAACAGACGTAAAACTCACCAAATACATCACCATTCCTGCCGAATTTATTAACGAACAGTTCAAACGATTCCACCGCTATCCCATACGTCAACGATTTGAGACTATGACAGATTACATTCTGGAAATGATGCAACTACAATATAATCTCACAGTTAGCACTCCGGAGAAAAACCAACTAAAAAAAGAGATAAAAAAGATGTTCGCGGGAAATAACGTTCTCCAAATCTATAAAGACTTTTTTGAGTGGATCGGAAAACCGGAGATGTTCAAGACACGCAAAAACCGCATACTGGAGTATGCGGACTTAGCTCCTTTGGCTTATCTGCATATCGCATTAAATGGAAACAACGCTCAATCTTATGTCAAACACCTTCTGATAGACGAAATGCAAGACTATTCTCCCATACAATACAAAGTGATTCAAAAACTTTATCCGTGTCGAAAAACAATTCTTGGAGACGCTTCCCAATCCGTCAATCCTTATGGTTCTTCCACTGCCGATATGATTCATAAAGCATTTGTAACAGGAGAAATAATGAAACTTTGCAAAAGCTATCGTTCTACTTTTGAGATCACCAGTTTTGCACAAAAAATTCAACCGAACAATGAATTAGAACCGATTATGAGACATGGGGAACACCCCAAGATTCTTCCATTCAAAAATACAGAAGAAGAGATCCAAGGTATTGCGGATTTAGTAAACTCCTTCAGGAACTCCCATTATACCTCATTAGGGATTATCTGCAAAACAGAATCCCAAGCAAAAGAACTTGTTCAAAAGTTCCAGATATATGCAAACGACATCTCACTTTTGTCCAATCAAAGTTCTGCTTATGTAAAAGGGATTATCATCACTTCCGCCCATATGGCGAAAGGACTGGAATTTGACGAAGTAATCATTCCGCAAACAGATGATAAGAACTATCATTCCAATATTGACAAAAGTATGCTTTATGTGGCAGCCACAAGGGCTATGCACAAGCTAACTTTGACTTATTCTGTTTCTTCACCCAGTTGTCGGTTCCTGTAATAGAATATAACATCGAAAATTAAAAGAACTACCCGCAAAACAAGAGCCGCTTGAACAATCTCAAACGGCTCCGTAACTCCTTTAACAACATGGTTATCGAGCTAATACAACCACCGGTCTATATTCCTTTTTTCTGCACTGAACTCCACTCCAACTTTAACCAACTCACGCCCGTCTACCTGATAAGGTATCAGATAGCCTTTTTCATCAATCTGCTGCAAAGCCTGTTCGGCAGTACCATTCAGTTTAAATTCAAATACATAAATATACTTCGGAGTTTTCACCACTGCATCCGCCCGTCCGCGGGCACTACGAACCTCTGCTCCGGTAAATTGCCCCATCAGTTTGAAAACTAAATAAAATACAACCTGATAATGTCGTTCGGTCTTTTCATTCAGTTCATAAGGGAAATCTGCGAAGAAAGCCTGCAAGCGGGTAAGAAAAGCATCAACATCACCACTCTCCAATTCACGTACAAATTTACCAAGATAAAAACCCCGTTCATCATCTACCACTGATGTGTAATAAGGAACCAAAAAATCCATAAATCCATATCGTACTTCATCATTGGGAAATTTCAGCAGGTAGTTTCCAAAACGCTTGTCATACCCCTTTATAGTCAAATAGCCACTCTGATAAATCAACGGAATCGGATTATTAGCATCTACCCTGTATTCCATAAACGAAGAAGCATTGGCTTCTACCCCATCAATCAACGTACGCAAATCATACTCACTCTTTTTAAGCAGTTCGACTAAAAAAGTAGGAGTACCGGTTTGGAACCAATAGTTGCTAAACTTATACCCGTCAAAAACATTAAGCACACTGAATGGATTGAATACTCCTTCCGCAAACTCACAAAAATGATAGCCGTCATATAAAGCCGTCATCTTGTTCAATGTTTCTTCATAAGTCAGTTCATTCGTTTCTGCCAATCGATTCAGTTCAGGAATAAAAGTATCCTCCAATTCTTGTCGTGTAATACCACAAATCGTGGCATACTGCGGCTTCATACTGATATCATTCAGTTGATTCAAATCACTGAACACACTGACTTGCGCAAACTTAGTCACACCGGTAAGGAAAACAAAACGAAGATAACGGTCAGAACTTTTCAGTACACCATAGAAGGCCTTCAATGTCTTACGATAGTCATCAAGCAAAGCGTCATCACCCAATGCCTGCAACAAAGGTTTATCATATTCATCCACCAAGACTACGACTCCACGACCAGACTGTTCACAGGCTCGGCGAATTACACCCGCAAAACGTCCGGAGAGAGTTTCCTCATCCTCCCCTTTGCCATATTTCAGTTCCCATTGCGTCAACTGCCTGCTAAGAATTTCAACTAAAGCCTGGGGAGAATCATATTTTTCCGCGTTTAAATCCAAATGAAATACCGGATATGTCTTCCATTCCTTTTCCATATCAGCTATGGCCAACCCTTCAAATAATTCTTTCTTACCTTCGAAATAAGCTTCAAAAGTAGAAAGAAGAAGACTCTTGCCGAAACGGCGAGGGCGGCTCAAAAAATAAGGAGTCTCCGTTGAAGCAATTCTCCATACAAGAGCAGTCTTATCCACATAAAGATAATCTCCTTCACGAAGTTTCTCAAAAGTCTGTATTCCAATAGGAAGTTTACGTAATATCCCGTCCATGATTTTTCCTCTATTTTGATTATTCAAAGATACGCATTTCCATGGGAATACACATACAAACTCCACAAAAAAGTACACAGTTTCACAGACAGCACTACCATGACTCCATTTTTCATCAAAACTAACTTTGTACCAGACAAACAACATCTCACTTCCTCTTCACTTTGCAAATCCAACACACAATAACCAGAACCAGCAAAATAATTCCGTACCAATACCAACCTCCGGTTGTCCTATTAGTAGTTTTCTCAACTCCCGTTTTAGAAATCTCCTTCTTAGCACTCATATCCGACAAGCTCACAGACTGTAAATCTACTTCTTGAAGCAGTTGTTTCTCATTAACGTTTTTCCTATCCACCACAGTCTTTACCACCATCCCAGCCTTCAACCCAAGCGTATCCACAGGAAACACAAACAACACCTGCTCGATATGCTCCCCCACCACCTCCGAATCCTTTTCTGAAGCAACCTTATTTTTAACAAGACTTTTCCCGGAGCTACTATTTAAACTTGAATCAACCCTAACTTCACTCTCCCTGTTTATCACCTCTTTCTTACTCCTACATCCCGACAGCAATACAGGCACAACCAAAGCCACCACCAATACAAACAGTAACTCCCTCCCACTCCTCAAAAACTCCTTCACATCAAAACAGGGACAAGCCTTCACATATTCATAAGGTTCAATCACTCCGTCACCATTCAAATCCGGTGAAGTATCCCGATGTCCCAACACTTGGAGAATATTATATTCCCGCTGCAAATCGATAATAATCTGATAAAGTACCCGTTTTTGAGCATTCGTCCGGGTATCTGCCGGACGCCCGTTCTCATCCAATCCGCCGATATAACATATCCCGATACTCTGCTCATTCCAACCTTTACAATGAGCACCGGCCAAAGCGACATCCCGCCCCTTTTCCAATTTCCCATCCAAACGGATCACATAGTGATACCCGATACCGTTGAACCCACGTTCCCGGTGCCAACGGTCAATATCTGTGGCAGTAAAATCCTGCCCGGCTTTCGTAGCCGAACAATGTACTATGATAGAATCTATATTTCTCATGATAATTCATTATTAGTTCAAACGCACCAGTTAATAATCCGAAGGTGGCATACGCTTCACACACCCTCTAATCTCACACTTCTTCACTTCCGACTCCTTCTGTATCAACTCCACTTCATGACATTTATGTATCCAGTCAATCTTCTCTTCCTGCTCCTTGCGAAGTTCAATATAAAGCCCGTCTATCTTCTCGTCACGTTGAGTCAGCCGTTCTTCCAGCCAGTCCACCTTCTTACGGCGATTTTCTTCTTCCATACTGTTCACGGACGCTTCCTCTTTCCGTGCATCCGTCTTACGACAAGTGAGATACCTCACTAACCATTTCACTGCTTCCAAACCACCCATAGCGGTAATAAAAGCAAGGATTGTAGTTATTTGCATATTCAATCATTTTTACGTAGTTATAAAGAAAGAATGAGGCCGAAGCCCCATTCCATACAAACCAGACAGTTCTCAACGGCTCATGAATCAAGCAGCCGGATCCGGTGCTTCACCATTACCACCCGAACCACCATCCGGATCCGGAGTTTCACCCCCATCATCCGAACCGTCACCAACACTACCCAAATCATTAATATGATCCAAATCCTTGAACTTCAATCCATCCGAACGGGTAGTCGTCCCGGTAAACAGACGAATGTCCGAGTTAGCACGAAAACAGATACGAAGCCCTGAAATATTAGCGATCGTAAAATCTTCCGCCTTCTCCGTCCCTTTGCTTTGGGCAGAAAGGTAAAAATATCCCAGACCGGCGATATTCACCGAACGGCCACCCAGCAATGTCTTTCTCAATAACGTACGGAAATCCTTCAATACACTAATCGTTTCACCCTCGCTGACACCGGAAGCAGACGCAATCTCCTTTGCAAACTCATCCAACGTTGCACTCGTATCATACTGATAAGAAATCACCGGATACACTTTCTTTCCTGCTTCTTTATTTGTAGGGTCACACAGGCGAGACACCCTTCTAAATCTAATAGCCATACTACTTTTCTTTTTTAAATAAATACTGTTTTAATTATCACTTCGCTAACGTTAACGATGCAAAGATGCAGCATCTTCCACGGAGATGAAACGACACCTAATAACCTCATCAGAAAAGTACTAAAAAGCATTTCAGACATATACAACTGACATAGAGGAACTAAATAAACGACAAGAAAACGACGAAAAGCAGAAAAAAGCGACAAAACCGATAGCCGGGGGAGAATAATAAACAAACAAATATATTCAAACCAATAAATACCATACTAAAAAGCATGGAAAGTTTTAGGTGCTCAAGGCTATCAATAGCCAGATACCGCATATTGAAAGAGAGCAAACTGCAATTATACCAGTATATTGAAAGCAATGAAAACCAAGAATTGCCAAGATTGTTGCGAGATGATTCGGGCAAGATTGTCTGATATATGTTAATATTTCATGGCAAATAAGCATTTCCCGGTACAAACGCACTACAATCACAAATAAATGTAGTAGCTTTGTCCTAAAATAAAGAGTACAGGCATGAAAAGCAAGAGATATAATAACAGTTTTACCTCCTCTAGTATGGTAAAAGAAGAAGGTCGGACAGCCTATTATAAGCTGCTGGACAGTGTGCGTGACGGAGACACGGTACGCATCAAACGGGGCGTATATGCCACAGCCGAGCAGTTGGCGGACACGATGATAGATGTGGAAGCCATCATTCCAGGCGGTGTGCTGTGCCTTTTCTCCGCATGGAATGTGCATGGGCTCACCACCTCATTGCCTCAGGCATACCATGTGGCGGTAAAAAGAGGTCGCAAAATCACGCTTCCAACATTTCCCAAGATAGAGCTCCATCATATCACAGACACGATGTTTGACATAGGTGTCGAGGAACTGGTTGTAAGCGGTTACCACGTACATATATATAATAAAGAGCGATGCGTGTGCGATGCAGTGAAGTACCGCAACAAGATAGGCATGGATGTTTGTTCCGAAGTGGTGAATAACTACATTTCCCAGCCAGACAGAAATCTATCCCTGCTGATGGATTATGCCGACAAACTAAGAGTAAGACGAATCCTTGAACAGTATATTGCAATAAAACTATGAGTGAAATCAAAAATCCTGGAAAGTCCATCCGGACAAAGCTACTCAATGTAGCCAAGCAGAAGGATGTGTTCTACCAGACCATTCTGACCAGATATTTTCAGGAACGCCTATTGTACCGTATCTCACAGACTCATTACCGTGAGAACTTCTACCTGAAAGGTGGAGCACTGATGTATGCATACGAACGCTTTGCTGCACGTCCGACATTGGATATTGATTTTCTTGGCACGCATATCAGCAATGATGGCGAACGCATCGCCGAGGCGTTCCGTGAAATATGCGCCGTAGAGTGTGAGGAAGACGGAGTAAGGTTTGCTGCCGACAAGATTGCAGCACAGAACATCACCGAGTTCAAAGACTACCACGGTATCCGTCTAAGTATTCCGGCGACAATGGACACCATTGCCCAAGTGATGACAATGGACATTGGTTTTGGAGATGTGGTAACACCACATCCTGTATCATTAGATTACCCATTGTTATTAGAGGAACTGCCAGAAGCAAACATTCTTGCCTATTCCACTGAAACCGTGATTGCGGAGAAGATGCACGCCATCATAGACTTAGCTGACCAAAGCAGCCGGATGAAAGACTATTATGACATCTACCACCTGCTCACATCATTCAAATATGACAATACCATATTGCAGGAGGCTATCAACCGCACTTTCGAGAATCGTCATACTCTTTATAATGCAGATACGATGTTCTTCAGGAAAGACTTTCCCAACCATCCGCAGATGCAGTTACGATGGTCAGCATTTCTAAAAAAGGCAACTATCAAAAATAGCCTTTCATTCTCCGAGGTGGCACATTGGCTGCAAGAGGCTTTAATGCCATATTGGGAAGCCTATGGACGTATGTAATACTTCCGACCATTAATACATTATACAAAAAGAGTGCACCTTCTCCCCCACCGGGAAAAAGGTGCACCACACAAACAAAACAAACAATAGAGCGACCTTCACAGGCAGCGTAGAACCCATGATTCCATTTTTCCTATGCTACTATTATAAAAAGAAAAATGGCAGGGGCACGGATTCTCTTGGGGAAATGAGGCGCTTCACAGCGACATAAAGGATATAGGCCATTAAACTCATTTATTATACTATATGGGGAAAACCTACATCTTTTTCTATTCTCACAAAAACATGAAATGAAACAATTAATTTCCTTTTATTGTTTTCCAGACTGGCACTGCTACCACCGCACCGACAATCGGAGCCACAATAAACAACCAAAGCTGGCTGATAGCCTCCATACCGGCAAACAATGCCGGACCAATGCTACGGGCAGGATTAACCGATGTCCCCGTAACGGGAATACATACAATATGCACCAAAACCAAAGTCAATCCGATAGCCAGCCCGGCAAAATGAGGACTGCCATTATCGCGGTCGGTAGTGCCCAATACAGTCAGCACGAAGATAAACGTAAACACCGCCTCGGCTACAAATGCAGCCAGCAGATACGGCTCTTCAAAACCGTTGGCTCCCGTACCTTCTATCCCCATTGTGTCGGTAATCAACCACAACAATGCAGAGCCAAGTATTCCGCCCGTCACTTGCGCTACGATATACACACCGGCTTCCATTACCGACAGTCCGCCATTCAGCCAAACGCCGATGGTGATGGCCGGATTGATATGACAGCCCGAAACAGGACCGATTGTGTACGCCATTGCCACCACCGACAAACCGAACGCGAAAGCAATCGTCAACACAGCGGCTACCGATGTCGCACCGCCATTCAATACAGCAGCACCGCATCCCATTAAGACAAGCACCATAGTGCCCACCATTTCAGCTATAAATTTCGTTTTCATAATCTACTTTTTCTACTCGTATAAGATATACTATTCTCTCTAATCATCCTCCCATTCTGAAGGCGGCAACGACTTCTTCCCATACCATTTCATCCAAGCACGAGATTTCCGCTTTCTCAAATAAAGCGCATCGCTACAATGCTCCAACGCTTCCCAGTCAAATGAAGAATGATGTCCGAACCACCTCTCCAGCCAGTAAAGCAGATGATAACTCATGAACGCAAGCAACATCCACCACCACGAAAGCCAGACGGATAGCACCAATGCAGGCAATAATGCCAAGAAGAAACACTCTGTATACTGTCGCGCATGAATCTGAAGTTCCATCTCCTCCCACCCTTCCAAATATTTGAACCGGGTGAAACAACAACCGAAAATCATAAAATAATGCCTTTTCTTCCTGTTCAGGAAAGTTTTCGCCAACAGACTATTATATATTATCATATCCTCCTCTTCATTCAAAAAAGCAACATTGCAAAGGGCCGTCCAACTACCGGCCGACAAGCCCACCTTGTAACGACAAAGCACTTTCAGTCCCGACGTAGAAGAAAACGAGACAGCCCCGCAATGTTGCCTGAAATACCTTGAAATGAAATAAAACTATTATTCGACGATTACGACGCGGTTCAATTCAGGTTCACTAAAACGGTTGTTCGTATCGCCCTCCGCTTTCTTCACGAGACGTTCAGGGGAAATTTTATACTTTTCGACTAATAAATTGTACACATACTCCATACGTTGTTCACTCAAACGCTGGTTCAGTTCCCTGCTGCCCGTAGCGCTGTCCGCCGAACCAATCAGCGTGAAAGTCTTGTTCTTATCCGCCTTGATGGCGTTGTTCACATAAAACTCAAGATTGGTAAGTTCCTTCTTATCCAAAGTAGCCTTGCCGATAGGGAAGAACAGGGCTACCGGCGAAGCAGTCACTTTCGATTCATTCACCACTTCCGGTTTCCGATTTCTGGCAACTTCCAGTTCAGCGGCAAGGCGCTGTGCTTCGGTGCTCAAATCATGATTTTTGGCACGAAGCGCGTTGATACGTTCATTATAAGATGAATAATCTGCCGGAGCCACTTTCTCGACGCGGTCGAAACGGGTCTTGCCCAACTTCACGCTTAGCCCCAGTGTCACAGAACTCATTCCTTCACCTTTGCTGCCGCCTACCGTTCCGTCAAAACACTCTTTCACTAGCATCTGCCGTCCTTCCAAAGTCAAGTCCAGACGCTTGCCCAGACGGAACGTATTCAAAATACCGATGTTGGCGGCAATTTCATTATCATGCGTGCTGTTTCCCCACGAACGTGCCCAACCGAAACCGACAAACGGAATCACATTCCACACACGTTTCTCATTGAATCCGAGGAAACCGTTCGACCAGTTCCACATAAAGTCCGCATGGAGATTGGAAACATTAAACTCTTCCTTATAATAACTGCGATGCGCCCCTTTGGCATACATCCCGCTTGCATCCGTCAGCCCCTTGGCTTTCAGACCCGAATATTGTAGGCGGACTCCGTAAGAAGGAGTAATCCACTTGCCCAACGACACATCCAGTGCAGGAGCAATACGGTTGCCCACCGATGTCTTGTTATCAAGTTCACCTTCATAGATATTGATTCCACCGCCTACACCGATATACCAGTTACTCCAGAAACTATTCGTTTCATACGGGCCACGGAGAATACTTCCGTCCGTGTCACGATTTTCCTTTTGCTGTGCCATGGCACAGACTGATGATAATACCAATGC
The DNA here is from genome assembly GCF_019129155.2 of Bacteroides sp. MSK.18.37. NCBI lineage: Bacteria > Pseudomonadati > Bacteroidota > Bacteroidia > Bacteroidales > Bacteroidaceae > Bacteroides > Bacteroides sp. MSK.18.37. The sequence continues at coordinate 2,016,912 of NZ_JAHOIB020000001.1, forward strand.
AACTGTAATAATTTTCTTTTTCATGTTTCAATTTTTATGTTCAACATTTAGTTTAACCTGTTTCTTTACTCTAATTTCATTTTACTTCCGGGACGGAATTTCACTTGTCGTTTGGCTGGAATCTGCATTGAGCCGCCTGTGGCAGGATTATGCCCGTTGCGCGCTTTCCGTTCTTGAATGACAAAACTGCCGAAGCCGACCAAGGTGACACTCTCTCCTTTATGCATTGTTTCCGCAATGGTTTCCATGATTGCGTCTACAGCATTCGTAGCTTCGTTAAAGCTCAACTGACCTTTAAGGGCTACTTCTTTGATTAGTTCTGATTTGTTCATAGGTTTGTATTTAAAAATGAATTATATATGTTTATTCGTCACGGATACAGCGGACAGGTGCTGCCGTAGAACGATCTAACCAGTAATTATTACCCCCACCGAAGCCACAGCCAACATCACCATTTTTTAAATCAAATCCAAATGACATTATCACATTCATACCACTGCCATCATTATATCTCATTGTCCCACAAAGATGAGCACTATAAAAAGGACCATTTACTACCCCTTTATCATAAGTTCTTCCATGGCGAAGCGAAGTAGAAATAAAATAGACTTTCCGTGTACTATTTTCACTACCACAATAGAAATATACCCCATACTTAGTAAATAAAGGAGTATAAAAATCTCCCTTCTCCATATGTCCCAAAAATTCGGTTCCGCTTTTGCCAATAGGGGAATCTATTATTGGATATTTTAAAAATGCACCATATACATCCGGCGGAGATACTTTGTAACCAACAGGACATGGATCATAAAGGGTCTTCATTGTCTCTACATTAACCATTTTATATTGCGAATAAGGGTTATTTCCCCATAAATATTGATTTCCAGTCATATCATTATTACCGGATTCAGAAGTATAATACAACCAATCATGAACACTATAGGCATCATCACTTATGATAAATACGGCAGGATGATTTATCGCATACTCAATTGTTCCTATACTTTCATTTTTTTCCTCCTCTTTGTGCTTTAGTTTACTTCCACGTACATTATGCATAAAATTTTCGGTACTTTCAAAGGAAGCTGAAATACAAAAAGGATCTTTACGCCCCCATTGGTAACCCAAACCACGTGTTGTTAACTCATCAGGAGTATTAGTTGTTGCTCCTAAATCTCGATCCATTATTCTATAATTCTTCCCGCTATAAGTTTCTCCATTGGTTGGTAAGCCTAATTCTATTATAGTGGGGTGCTCTGTACACCAAACATGCCAACTCCATAGTACTGTAGCATCCTCCGCATTTGGATCTTGTTTATCATAAACTGCAATAACCCCATTTCCCGTACCACTACTCAAGAATTCAACTCGATTAGTAGTAGAATTAAATGCAACTTGTGATATAAGATTTTGCTTGTCCTGCCAAATTAGTTTTGCAGAATAAGGAACTATCTCAACATTTTTAGAAACTGATATATCTTCACCTGAAGCATTTTTAAAATGATATTGTTCTATATCTTCACCTAATTCTTCCCGCCATGCAGCTCTGCCTCTCGTTTCCGCCACTATACCATCAACCCCGTTTCCTATCACCGTAGCGTCAAACGAATAAACACCATAAGTCACCGGAGTAATAAAGCAGTTTGCCGGACCGTCTTCATCCACAGCAATCGCTTCTGTGTGAGATATGATACTGAAAGGGATATACTTCACTATGTTACCTACGGATATTTCCAAAAATCCTTCCTTTAGTGAAGAGTTTTCGGGTACAGTGCAATAAATCCAATACACATCGCTATCTTGCGGAAGGTTCACTTCATTCACCGAAAGTCCTCCTGTTCCCTTCACCTGTACCAAATTATTATTATCTATGCTATAAAACAGGCATAAGTCAGATGAGGGTACCAAAGTTTTCTTATCCGAATTTAAAACGCGAACATTACGAGTGGTAACACCACTAAAATCGACATTACCCGTATCATCAGCCTGCAATTCAAATTTTACCATTGTTACCGGATCTGTGATGCCATTCTCTATCAACTTAAGGTCTTCCCTATCCGTTTTTACCAAGTACTGGCCGTTAGAAGCATATCCCCGCGACCAATTATCCGAAACCGTCACCGTATACTCGATATTACTTCCCGGATTTTGAATGGCTTCCAGTTCCGTATCATATCCCTTATTCTTTAGCTCGGCAATAGTAAAGCGATAAGAATGATTACGTATTATATCCAGATACTGCCCGGTTTCCTTATCCAGGAAATCCAAACGATAATACTCTTTATTCGAACCGTCCGGATTCCGGACTACAAGAAGCAACATTGCACGATCTTTGGAGAATGTTTTCTTATCAACCTTATTTCCTAAAGCGTAAATGGAGTGTTCATATTCCAAAGGATAGTAACTTGTCACCAGTCCTTTCGTTACATCCAAAGGAACTGTAGCGGAAAGTAAATCATGTTTTTCCGAAACGCCGCTTTCGTTAATACTGCCCTGATAGATTTCCCCCTTATACTCGCTATCTAATGTAAAATCCGAATAATTAAGATTTCTCCATTCCCAATAGACTTGTTTACCGGAAAACAAATCCGCCTTTGCATCAACCGTAACTTTTGCCAAACAACGGGTCAACAGACAAATGTTAGAGGTAGCGTTCTCATTCCATTCCATCCAACCGTACATCGGAATAGTCCGCCCTTCACTTTGCAGAGCGGAAAAGCCCTTCATCATTCCTTGACTAGTATAATTCCTCAACTGCTCTTCACTAGCCATTTTATTTATAAGAAAATCACCTGCTCCTGATGCAGAAGAACGATTAGTCAGGTTACAAACTACATAAATTCGTTCTTTGTCAGCGGGAATGTATTCTTTCAATGTCACAGTCGGCGATGCAGTGTCATTACCGAACAAAAAAGACAAATCAGCTTTACCCTCCTGATAATATACAGGGGATGAGGCGTGAGAATCATTATATACAAACACCTGTATGCCACTAATCTTACATTCCGATTCATTCGCCACGCTACGTACCTGTACCAATTCCGCATCCGGGATAGACAAGCTGATGACATTTTTTTGAGAGGAATCAATCATTTCCATTTCAGTGTCATCGTTACAACCACCTAACAACAACATATTAAAAGCGAAGAAAACCAACAGACATATCCCGAACAAGTATTGTTGTATTGTTATTTTCATTTCATTCATACTTTTTAGATTTCTAATGAATTATTCCTTTACACAGCGTATCGAAGCAGGCACTGAAGTAACCACCGGATTATATATATTATATTCAAAGTCCATAGCAGTATATGGATGAAAGTTAAACATGAGCCCACTATGTTCTTTGTCAGCAGGATGAGGTGAAGAACACCAGTAAACTCCCCATTTTCCTAACTTTATACCATCACCATTAGGTCTATAAGTCTCCGGCAAATAAATTAGCTTCGTTTCATCAATCCCTGCATTATCATAATAAAAGGTTGATCCATTCGCAAAATAACTTTTTATGAAATACATATCCCCAAGTGACGCTCCGGCTGGGGGGAATATGGCGATCTCACCTTTACTCAAGATTTTAAAAACGTCATGCGGCGCAACTTTATAACCATATGGACAAGGGTCATACAACGATTTTAATGTTTCTTTAGGGAAAGCATCCTGTTCCCCGTCCGGATTTCCCCACAGATATTTCAGTTCTGTTGTTTTCGTACACCAAGATTCACCCCCCAATCCTCTCCTTGGACTATACAAGGAACTCGGAGTACTTATAGCTTGACCGGCAGTCACTCGTTCATCGGAATATTTATATACGCCCTGACCACTTCTTACGTCATATAAAATGGTACGTATGCCATCATAAGTCAATGAACCCGAAAACGGGTCTTTACGTCCCCATTGATAATGCAGCCCTTGAACAGTGCCTAAATACGCTTTAGTAGCAGTAGCACCAAGATTACGGTCCATCACTTTATAGTTATTGCCCGTGTATATCGAAGTGACGAATTCCAGTATCTTTGGGGTAGCCGTACACCAAAGGTGCCAACTCCACAACACTTTCGCATCCTCCGCATTAGGATTAGTCTTATCATAAACAGCTATCACTGCATTTCCCCGGCTTCGTCCCATTTTCACCTGAACCCTGCCATTGACTAAAGCAACTTGTTCCACCAGTTCATCCGTGTCCTGCCAAAGCAATTTGGCCGATAAAGGATGAATATTGGCACCACCGGCTTTTGTCAAGATATTGCCACTTGCGTCTTCAAACTTCCCTTCGTCAATAATACCGTCCACTCCGTTTCCCATTATGGTAGCAGTGAAAGAATAAGAACCTGCACCTCTATCTGCTATATAACTATTGGCAGTCCCTTCCGTGTCTAACGGAGTAAAAGTATCCAATGAACTGACAGGAATATATTCCACATGCACATTGTCGGAAGAAATTTCTATAAAACCACCTTCATAATTGGCGGGAACACTACCGGTGGTACAATAGAAATTCATTACTTGTGCGGCAGTGAGGTCATAAATGCCACTGTTATCCGCCAGTTTATCCGTTTCCGTTATTCCATTGCAATATAACTGTAAATCTGTTGTTGATATTAAATCTGTCTTATTAGGCTTCAAAGCTCTGATTTGTAAGCGTCCCGGAGCATGACAGTCCACTTTCAGCAGTTTCACCGGGTCGACAATATCTTTAATCAAAGTTATTTTTGTCCTGTCTATATCAAAGTCAACGCCTCCTACAATATCACCCGTAACCCCTACATCTTCCCAATCAAGCATATCTGTGAATACTTTCACTTCATCAAGACTTAGCACTTGTACGTCCACCGAATAAATATGGTTACGTTTCATCCGATAAGAATCTTCCGCTTTTACAGGTATCGTACGTTCTATCACCCGACTAGCTATTCCGTCCGTCACAGGAATAGTCAGTTTCAATGATGTCACGTTAATAGCCGGGTCATACTCCTCTTCCTGTTCCAGATAATTTTCATAAACAAATAATGGATAAAAAGTAATAGCTTCACCGTTAATCTCCACTTGTTCATGAGCAAGTATATCATATAAGCTCACTTCCGGATAATCCGGATAATTTAATGAAGATGCCGGCAGATTTTCAACAACAGCCTCATTGGCATGAGAAGAGAACGGAGCATACTTACGAATCCTATCTGCAGCATGAATCACCTGTATTTTTACATCTCCTATCATCAATTCCTGCGGAACAGTAAATGAGGTTGTCCGAACAGTAGTCCGTAGTTTGGCGACTCCCCGTAACAAATGCACGGAAGCTTTGAAATTTCTATTTATGCCGTCCTCAATCACTCCCGTACCTGACATGTAGAAAGGGGAAACCGGCTGTCCGGAGATTATTGCGGGAGTGTCTTCATTGGCACGTACCCGCAAGGTGTAACCCGCCTCCAATGTCCCTATATCAAACAGTGTAGAAACCGCATAGACACTATCAACATCCGTAGGGGTCAATGTCAATGCTCCGTCTGCTGTGGAACGGGATGCTATCACAGTCCCGCTATTCATAACATCCATGAAAAGCCGCTCAACCTTGTTCTCACCGGCCATCCCATTCTCTATGCTTCGGACAACCGGTTGTTTTCCCCCGGGTATTACCAAACGGAGTTCCATCCGTTCCTTGCCGTCGGGTATCATGTTGTCCACATTGCCAATATCACAATTTCTAATATCTTCCACACATGAAGATAATAAAAGCAGTATAAAAGCAAACTTATATCCTATTACCATTTTATTCGTCATAGATGTAACCTCCATTTTACTCTTTCACACAACGTACAGCACCTGCAGTCGCTTCATCCCAAATAACACTTTCACCCTTACCGTGAATACGCTCTGTCCAATACAGACACATGTTCCGACACTTCATATCTCGACCAAGGTTTCCTGCACGAAGCATAACAACCTGCCCCAAGGATCCTGACAGCTCCCCAGTCCCCCCGTGTCTATATCCTGCTGCAGGATAATAAATATCACTCCTACCAGCAAATCCGCCGCCATATCTTTCTTCATAGAAAACCTGCTCCAGACCAGAATCTTCCCATGGAGTAGATATGCCATCTTTGCCGGCAGGAACTCTCCAACCATCCGGACAAGGGTCAAAAATCGTTTTCTTTCCAGATTTCGTATTCCACAAATAAGGATACTTGGTAGAGTACGAAAACCAGAGGAGTTGTGAGGGTGCTGTATAATATGCCATCGGATTATTCACTGAACCCGGTATATTATTAATATCCGACGTAGATACACTAATTTTAGTAATAGGCTTAATTTCGCCAGTGACGCTATACAATTCTTCTTCAGGCTCCGTATAAAGCCAACCCTTAGCTGGTGGAAACGGATCTTTCCGCCCCCATTGATATAGAAATCCCTTAGACTCAATTCCTCCCTGCTTCTCATCATAGTTATTATATGTTGCCCCCAAATTACGATCCATCCAAGTATAACCATTAAACTCTTGTTGTCCCTCTTCTAAATTCGGATCATAGTCTGTGCACCAGATATGCCAGCTCCAGTAAATCTTTCCATTCACTTTCATCGCTATCACTGCATTGCCAGACTGATTTTCCGTTTCCACACTGATATAAGCTTTATCACGTTTTTCCGCATTCATAACCTTCACTCCGGAAGCCGGCACTACCCCTATTCTATCTACCCAAAGTACTTCGGCCGTAACCTCACCATCGGGAATAGGTGTACGTTCAAATTCATCCATTTGTGCCCATGCCTTGTACACCCCGTCAGTGGGAATGTGCACCCTTCCGCCGGGCGATACCACATAACAGTTTGTTATACGTATATCGTTCACTTCTTCTACTTGGGGTTCTAACGCTATCCACGGACACACTGTCAAGTTTATATCCAAATAGACTGTTTTTTGCATGAACCGGCACAGTAATTGATAAACATGATTACGCTCCAGTTTTTCCAAAGGCGCTTTGCCGGAATTATCCGAATCCACACCCAACTCTATCATATCGTAATCATCAAAACCGATATTCAATTTATTGTTTTTACACTCCATTTCCGGAATATAAAACGAGTAAGCCAGCACGCCCTTGTCTTCAGGAGAAGTTTCTTCAGGGATCTCACTGACTTTCTTTCTCGATAACAGATTGAGAACGGAAGACGCATAACTTCCTGTTCTTTTTGGGGATACGAATCCTGTCTTGGAAACTCCAGTCACAACCAATGTGGTAGGCATCAAGACCTCCTCCCAGTTCTTTGCCTCCTTCCGCATATAAACATCCACACGCGCCACAGCACGGTCTACACGCATGTTGACTGTCTGCGTCGTTCCCTCCGCCGCATCCACTCCTGCCAGTTCTCCATACATGGGAAGACAGTAGTCTTTAGTGTATTCCACCACATTGGTTCTTGTGGATAAGTAGTCCGCCATTTGATACTGTACGTCCACCAAGTCATTGGGATGATCCACAGACTCCAATATAGCGCGGGTATCAAAGTCAACAGGTTCGTTTACAATGGCATACAATGTTTTCCCGGTGGCGGCTTTCACCGTAAAAACCGGAGTAGTATAAGTCCCGTCGATAGCGGAAAGCCCTTGCCAGTAATACATCTTATCCAGTGACGTGCCGTCAAAAACATAGATGCGTAGCCGGCTGATGCGGGTTTCATTCGCGTTCAACACTACCGGGTCACTCGTGACACGTGTGCTGATATTCATGCTCATCCGTACTTCTCCGGGATTTAGCGGATCGACTGTCTGTCCACTTTCCGTACAGGAAAACAAGAACAACAGCAACCACGCCCACCATATACAGCCTTTATATCTCATATTCATCAATCTTTGTTTATTTATCAGAGATCTTCGCCTTTCAGCCAGATAGTCCAGCCGTTAATCATAATCTTAGTAGAAAGGAAATTCAATAATTCCGGGTTATAGAAAAAGACAATCGCATACTCACTCTGACGGTCGAGGTATTCCTGTGCCGGGATATTGTGCCCTTCCATTTTAGTAAGCAGCAGGTAAGGTATCAGGTCAACCTTCATCAGTTCCTTACTATCCGACTTGCGTGTAAGCGTCAGGTATACCTTTTTATGTTCGAGCAGGCGCATGGTATTCATTTCTGCCACAATGCCCACATCTTCCACTTTTTCCAGATGATACGGCTGGTAACTAATCATGTCGTCATCCAGCAAGTCATTATTCCAGTCGTAATATCCGTTGTCCGCCCGGATTTCGAACAGGCAATCATTCATATCCAGTTCTTCTCCCGGACCAGACTTTTGCAGAATAAAGCGGAATTTATTGGTATTCTTTATCAGGCGGACCGTTTCCGTCTGTTCCTGTTTGCCGGTAAAGTTTACGGTCTGTATCCCGCCATACCAGAGAGGCTCCAAAACTTTATTATGTATCAAGGATTCTTCCCGTTTCATTTTTACCGTCAAATCTTTCAGTGTCGATTTTCCGGCAACCAGTTCCGGCATTTCAAAGGCATCGCTCATTCCCGCCCACGTAGCTATCCGGTATTCCCCAATTGGCAGTTGTAACTGCATACGGTAGCTGCCACTGCCCAGAGTTTTCCCTTGTTCACTCTTCTTCATGATAAACGTGCCATCCTTGTCGAATACAAACACATCGACACGATTCACTTGAGCCGCAAAAGCATCGGTGAACTCCATGTTATAGTCATACCGGAAACTAACATATAACTGACATTCCGGTAGTGTCTCATCTATGGATGTGCAAGAAAAGAGTACAAGCAGTAATAACAGGCAACTTCCATAACTTATCTGCCGGACGGCACCTTTTGTATTCATTATCTTTCTCATAATCATCTATGGTTCTATTATTTTTCTAATTTCATATATGGTGTGGAAAAGCGCCTTTGTGCTTTTCTCGGAATAATCTGTTTTAGTGGACAAGTCTTAAAACTTGTCTGTATGGCAAGACCTGTTTTTATCAAGTTTTTCATATCAAGGTCTTGATTCACGGAAATAAGCCTCCGCCGGCTGAATAAAAAATGAAAAGAAAGAAAAAAGAAGGCGTCACAAGACAAACTGCGCCGTATCATAACGCCTTCTTATAATTTTAATTGTTATTTTAGCCCGATATATCAGTCATTACAAATCCACTCCCTGACTCCAAGTAGTCCATGGGTTAACTGTAATATTTACAGAGAGATATGCTTCTTGGTCATCATCGTCTTCACCCGGATTTGTAGGTTTAGTAGGATCTGTCTTGTCAGGAATCCAGGGAGTACCCGGTTGCTTCACGCTGTTGATAGTCAATGTGTACCAGTTGTTGCGCACGACACCGTATTTACCATGTGCCATCCATGCAGTGATTTCGTCATCATGACGAATCAGGATGTTATAGTAGCATACGCCTTTCTGGAAGTATTCCACACCTACTGTTTCGCCGGCTGTTGCATCAGGTTTGGAGTATTCGCCACCACTCTTAAGGCCGTCCAGTTCAGCAATAGTAATAGAGGCAAAATCAGCACCGACAGTCTTTTCTTGTGCAGTGGCGGCTTTGGCAATACGTGCATAGAACTGGTCACAAAGATCGATTATCTGTTGTTGTGCCGCATCCGGTGTACCAGCAGCCGCAGCATTATATACTGCCTGCAAATCAGCCAATGTCTTGTAAGTGACACCCAAAAGGCGGAACCAGCTTTCGCCCACAGTAAATGAATTAGGAGTGTAAACCGCACTTGCTACGGCAGCCGTAGTCTGCGCCTGGGTTTGCGCGTCATGTTCCATTGTGTTCTCAAGACAGTATTTGCTGTCTGTCATGGGAGAGAAGTCAGCAGGCAAAACACCTTTATCAGATACTTTCAGGTAGTTGAACTGCGACACATTGAATCCTGCCTTTTCATAGTTCGGGTCAATTCTATAATCTGCATCAGCAGAACCTCCGGCAGGCATTACTATTTCAGAATATGGGAACATGCTCTTGTTGGTTACATTCAATGCCCAGTTACCGAATGTACAGGTCACTCCGGCAGGAACTATGACGCCGGCCGGATTTGTTCCTAAAGAAACTTTAGCAACTATACGGTCTACAAAAATCTTTGAACGGTCAGTTTCGGCTGCGGCTATCGCGTCAGCAACGTCAGAAATACCCGCGTCGCCAACCTTTTTTACTTTAGCTTCCGCCAATGCTCCGTTAGTAGGGTTTGTATTGTCGCCGGCATTAATCATCATAAAGTTGTCCTTTGACGCTCCAATCACTTCATCAAGTGTCTGCTCCACAGCACCATTGATGACAGACCAGGGAGCGGAAGCTACACAGGCAGCCTTGAACTTGCCGCTCGGATTGACCACTGCCAGTACTTTGGCGGTAGCGGAAGGTACTTTGAATGCCTTTCCGGCATATCCTGACTTATCAGCACCACCTACATTCAAGATATAGTCGGTTGTACCCAATGTCTTTGTTTCCAAGCAAACATTCGACGCATCAAACAATGCGAGAAGCACTTCGTTTACTTTCTGTTCTTCCGCACTGCCATGGTCTTTTCCCGGAGCACGTGTTCCCGTACTTTTAGGCATTGTCACAGATACGGACATATAAGCCTCCCTGCCGTCTACCGGCAACTGGTCTTGTCCGCCGGTTGCCATCTCTTCATCATTACTACATGCTGCCATCGCCAGTCCGACAAACAGCGTTAAAAAAGATTTGTCCAATTTCATTGTTTTAAAATTTAATGAATACTAAAATGTTAATTACTAAGTATAAGTTTCAGATTATATTATTCAGTTTTTATACCTTCCAAACGTTTCAGGTACATCCGCATCGCATCATAATCTCCCATTTCCCATGCTACGATAGCGGCGTTGTTGTTAGCCATCCTGTCACTCGGAAAGCGGTCGGCAATCATCCGGATAATCCTGTTGTATTCGTCCGAACCTTTGCCGTAGCTGACTGCGACCTGATACATTTCGTTATGGTTCATTTTGTCGGGGCGCGTCTTGATTATTTCCCGCCCTTGCTCCACGGAGAACGGAACCACCGTATAGCTGACTGTATATTCCACCAGGCGCAGCTTCGGATATACCTCTTGCAGTAAGGCATTATAGATTTTTCCGCCGTCGATAGCTTTTATCTTCGCGTCGCGTGCATCCGGTTCGGGAGTCTGCCCGATAATATCAAGCACTTTCTGCATATAGGAAGGACAGTATTCGCGCAACCATGCAGCTAGTCCCTCCCAATTCTCCGGCACCGAACGGCATTCTATCATACTGTCGTCCAGCTTATAGGCATGTTTCAGGTTTTGTACCAACGCTTTCGCACGTTGTTCGGAAAGGCGGGCATTGGCGTCATAATTGCCTTCCGGCGATGAGTAGCCCACTATCTTAATCCGGGCAATACGATAGTTATCATCTTCACGGATAGAATCAATGGACGAATGGATTTTAGCCAGTTCGGTAGGATTATTCATATAATCGGCAAGCAATGCCGACTGGTTCACTTTAAAATTAAGATATGCGCTGCGGGTGAAAGAACGACGTTTCTCCTCTGCCTGTGCCACCATTATTTCCAGATTCGGGCGTTCCACTACCTCTTTGAATAAAGGAAGTTCCGCAACGGGGGCATTACCCAGTGCTTCTCCGCAACCTGCGCATCCCTGTAATTCACGGAATATCTCGACACGTGCTCCGGACATCCACTCCTGTGCCGGAACTGTTTCGTTATATTCTAACAACATATCCCGTTTCCTGTTAAAACGAATCATTTCCTGTCCCTCTCCCGCAGCCGGTTCTTTGCCATACAGACTTTCTTTCCGCTTGTTCATGCGATAACGGTTTCTGCCTGCAATGCAGACTGAAGGCAGGGCGAGCGTATCGTTTTCCGACCGGCTGATTATCAAGGGAGTGATTATCATTTGTCGGCGTGAAGGAAGCCGCAGTATGCTGCAATCCATATTAAATGAGACTTCCACTTTGTCATCGCTTATTTTCCGGGCAACGGCTTGTCCGATATTTATCTCCTGGGCATGGGCGGAAACTGCGCCTAGCAGTCCCAAGGTCACGTATATACAGATTCTTTTCATCATTAACCTATTTTATAATGTATATGATACTCACTGCAGCTTTTGTCGGGCCGAAGTAGTTTTTCTTCTCATTTTTCTGAATGGTTCCACATGTGGCACAAGGATATTTGGAGTGATCCAACCGGGCATATCCGACTCCAAGTACAGCCTCCATGCTCCAGCGGTTACCGAGCAGCCACTGATAACCGTAGGATATTCCGCCGCCCCACAAATGCCCCTGATAGCGGTGACGTTCCATATTATCACTTAGAAATGACATTCCGCCCACATTGTATTTGGCGTAGTGTCCGTGCAGACCCAGAAAATGACCGTTGAATTTCTCACAAAGCCAGTAGCGAAGTTCCGGCTGTACGCCCCAGTGGCGCAGGCGCGTTTCATCATCAAACTTCCAGGGATTATAATTTCCGGATAAATCGAGAGACCATTTCTTGCCCAAACCTATTTCCAGCCCCAAGTTCATTGTAGTAGTAGCGTCATAAAGCAAATTAGTCTTTACTGCAACCTTTTGGGCGTAAGAGTTGCCCGTATTACAAAGTAGTATTCCCAAGACTCCGATTAAACATAGATATTTCTTCATGTCGTCTTATTATTTATTATTGCTTTTGTTTCATCTCTATTCCGTAATAGAGATGAAACAAAAGAATACAAACAATAAAAACCTAATTACCAATGATTTATATCACATAAAGCACCCATATAACGTTTCAGTATCATGATAAAATGAATCATAGCAAACAAAACAGAAAATAATATTCTGATATATAATTCATTAAAAATACAGATACTGAAACAATTGTGAAACAAACAGATAGGTAACAGACCAAACAATCAAAACAGTTATTGCCATGGAAACAAAACTTATGAAAAGCGAATTGCTGTACATCGAAGAACACCTGTCATGCCAAAACTACATGACAACGATTGAAACCGGATTCAAGTATCTTGAGTTCAATAAGAACACAGAATTTGAGGAAGACACTACAAGTAAGAATTATCTTCTATTCTTCCTGAAAGGTGATTTCACCATAACTTGCAACCAGTTCCACAACAGACTGTTTCATGCCGGAGAGATGATACTCATCCCACGTTCTTCCCGGCTGAAGGGAATTGGAGAAAACGGTTCAAGCCTGCTCTCCATGTTTTTCGATATGCCCGAAGGAAACTGTGACAAGCTCATATTGCAATCTTTATCAGACCTTTGCGACAACATTGAATATGACTTCTCACCGATTAGAATACACTACCCGCTGACACCATTCCTCGAAGTGCTGACCCACTGTATCAAGAACGGAATGAATTGCGCTCACCTGCACACCCTGATGCAACGGGAATTTTTCTTTCTCCTGCGCGGATTTTATGAAAAGCAGGAGATTGCAGTATTATTTCATCCTATCATCGGAAAAGAAATGAACTTCAAGGATTTTGTCATGCGCAACCATACCAAAGTGGATAATATAGAACAGCTCATCTCACTATCGAACCTGGGAAGAAGCCGCTTCTTTTCCAAATTCAACGAGGTGTTCGGAATGACTGCCAAACAATGGATGCTGAAACAAAAGAACCAAAGGATACTCGAAAAAATGACCGAACCGGGAGTATGTATAAAAGACGCCGTTGAAGAATTGGGATTTGATTCGCAGAGTAACTTCAACCGTCACTGCAAACTATATTTCGGATGTACCGCCAAACAGTTAATGGAACGCTGCCAGACCGAAAACAACCCTATTTATGAGGATAACCACGCAACATGTACAAAATGAATAAAAAAATGTACTTTATGACAATTCATATTATAAAAAAATAAGCTTACTTTGCAGCGTGAAAATAGTTCAAAACAACAAAGAGATTTTAATATAATCTCTATTACGGAATAGATTACAATACTGCAAAGATAAATAAAAATATTATATCTTCTAATTTTCAACAGATTAAATTACAAATTTTCATTTCACTTGGATAAATTTGTAACTATGCTGTTCACCTGATTGAGCATGGACACATCGAAATCTTTCAAATAGACACGTGTCATTTCTTCCGAAGTGTGCCCTAGTCCGGCACTAATCACAGAAATTGGTGCTCCATAGTCACGGGCAAGGGTAGCCCAGGTATGGCGGGCGGTGTACGTCGTCAACGCAACTTTTATATCAGCTGCAACAGCGATTTTCTTCAAATGGCGGTTGATACGCCCTAACGCCAGGCGGTATTGTTTGTATCCCGAAGCATATTCACCGCTGATGATCGGAAAGAGATACTCATTCTCCGTCTTATATTTATCGATCAAGCCCTGCATCTGGGGAGTCACCGCTATGCGAATCAACTGTTTCGACTTATGACGGGAATAAGTCAGCACACCATTGCAAATATCGCTCTTCCTCAAAAGGACAATATCAACAAAAGCCATTCCCTGCGCATAAAAGCTGAACAGATACAAATCGCGGGCAAACTCCAGTTCAGGTTCATTCTCCAAATTCAAGTCCGCCAGATTCTGCATATCCGTCCGTGACAAAGCACGTTTCATCGTTTTCGCCGGGCGGGTCTGTGCCTTCGCAAACGGATATTCGCCACGAGGATGATAACCGTCCGTTACCGCCTGGTTATACAAAGAGCGCAAATTGCGCAGATAATAGCTTACCGTATTTCCAGAAGAGCCGTTACTATACAGGAAATCCTCGTATCTCCTAACGAACGCCAAATCAACCTCTGACATCCGCACATCAGGGCGACCTATAAATTTTGCCAACGACGAACGGGTGCTCTTGTAGGCCGCAGCCATCCCCACTTTCTTCAGTTCCTGCTTACGCTCAATCTGCGCATTGATATATCGCAATAAATAAAACTGTGGTTTTCCTGTACCAAAAGCATTTTGAGCCAGAATATCCTCCACTGTAAATTCTTCCCTTGTCCGCTCAAGCTGCCTGATCCGTGTATCAATCCGATTCCGCATCTTCCGTAGCTCGCGGTTCATTTTCACGACCTCTGTAGCCGTAAAAGTAGAACTTACGCCATTCATAATCTTCCCTTCCAGCTCGTCAAACACTTCCTCTTTCACCCGGTAGCCTGTATACAGTAACTTTTTTCTCCGATTGTGGATCACCTGAAATACTAAAGGATAACTGCCATTATTCAATATCCTGCTCTTATTCAGCATAAGTTTCACTGATGTTATCATATCTTGCTTTTTTTGTTTGAGACGTAAAAGTACGAAGTTCACCTTACTTATCAGAACTATTTTTCCGCCTGTTACGCAAGAAACAAGAAATGGAATAAAAAGTTTTTCCACTTTAAGAATAGTTATCTGATAAATATAGTTAAAATACACGTTCTAGCAATTAGTATATTTTTATTACATATTTCCAATATACATACGCATAAATTAGATATGTATACCATTTATGATATTTCATTACATAATATAAAGATTACCGCTATTCTTCCTTTTGAAAAATTAGAATATTAGGCATAGCTTTGCACTATGGATTTTAGGGAGCCGTCCGTTCCTTTAAAAGGAAGAGGTCATTCCTCGGTGTGCAACGGGTCGTTCCTTTTAAAGGAACGGTCCGTTGGTTTTAAAGGAAAAACCGGCATTTGTAACCATTTGAATTTCAACTTCTTACTGAATTAGAATTCCGTCCCCGTAACCCATGGGATTTTTTCCAACAAACACGACGGAATCTGCCGCACGAAGCGGCAATCAGTATACAACAAATTTCAACAATTCAAAATTCAAATCCCATGGTTACAGTCACGTTTGCCATCAAGCCATATCTGGCGAGGTATATGTATGTCCGGTACGGACAAAGTTTAGAACTTCTATCGCATAACAATCCACCGTCAAGGCTCCCCATTCCAATCCACCTCTCCCACCTCACTCCCATTTATCACTTCCTGCATCAATTATCCGTTCCTCATCCGCAAGGCGTCTCTTGGAAAGAGACAGGAAATATCACTTTTGTTCTTCCTAGCCCAAGGCAGGGCAAGAACCCGGAAATCTACAATTATTTCAGTCAGGACAGTATCTTTATTATTGAAAAGGAAATTGAGGTGGAAATGAAAGCAGAGCTTTATTCATTCCTGTTGGAGAATAAGTTCAAAAATGGGGTGATGTATATAAAGTCGATGCATGAGTTTGTGGTAAAGTATGATATGGCGGAGTCGGTGGAAGAGGAAAGTTTGATGAGAGGGTTTCAGAGGTGGAGAAAGAAAATGAAAAAATGACGCTACGAAGAAATCATACCTTATTTAATAGCGATATCATTTAACAACGACAGGTTATACAACGTTAAAAAAAAAAATATCAGAAACAACCGGCTCTTATTATCTAAGAATTTACTACTTTTATACCTGCATAAGAACAATGGTAGTATTATGGAAAAAGAACGATATTTCATTCATTTTAAAGGTGGACTATATAAAATGCTGGGTATTGCCCAGCATAGTGAGACACTTGAGGAGATGGTTGTTTATCAGGCATTATATGGTAAGCATGAAATATGGGTCCGTCCTAAAACTATGTTTTTTGATAAGATAGTACGAAATGGTATTAAAATAGATCGTTTTAAAGAAATAACAGAAAAAGAAATATATGCCTATTACCCAGAAAGAAAAGAAATATCTGAAGAATAAACACAAAGGTGGGAAAAATAATAGCAAAGGAGCTATCTATGAAAGCTACTACGCAACTTACCAAATTGTTTCATTTATGAATCAATATATTACCCAATTAAGTAACGTCCACCTAACGACACAACTACATGACGCCTTTGTTGATGATCTTTTTATTGAAGAACCTAATGCTCATAAAACCTATCATCAACTAAAAGATGTGAAAGATTTAACATGGGAAACTAGTAAGTTAAAATATGATTTTAAAAGACAAACAGAGATTTCGTCAGAAAGAAACGAGAAGTTCAAACTGAAACTAATTTATTCAAATCCTAATAGTTCAGTATCTACTGTTCCTTCTGAAATTAGTTCGTATACAACATCAGAATATTTTCCTTCTTGTTCTAGTATCAACCAATTAATTCTATCACATCCTATATTTAAGGAAGCAATCCAGCAAATAACAGTATCACAACAAGCAGAAAATGATGAATTATTTGGAATTGCAGCTGCTATTTTAGGAGCATGGAATTCTGTTGAACAAGAAAGTGTATCTCTACAACAGATTTTGGATATTGTACATTCAATAGGTAAAGGGTATGTGAACATAAAAACATATCCAAACGTTGAAATATCAGAAGAATGCAAGATTCTCCTAAATCAGTTTGGAATCAGTTTTCTTGAAAAAGGGACTACTGTATACTGGAACTATCACAACATGAATGGAGAGGTTGTCTGGACAAGCGAAATTGAACAAAAGTTACAGAAAGCCAATCCTGCAAATATTTGGGATTTAATGGAATTATTAAGTTGAAATAGAATGAATATGAGAACTTATACCAATATAACATACGAAAAGAACAGAGATATTATTCAATTGATGCATATCTTATCCAATCCCAATACCTCAATTGAAATTTATCGTAATACCTTCTACAAACTAGGCAAAGCACTAGGAGCTTTGCTGGATGAAAAGAAACATAGCAGGTATGGAAATACCATGCTGGCATGTGCATCAGAAGATGCTGACTGGTTGGCACAAGGTGTTTTAAGCTCTATTTCACAGAAAAATGTTGCATTAGCCGTTTTTTGGAATCAGAGAATCACTTTGGATGAAACAACAAAATTGGAATATAGTCCGATTGTAAAATCTTATATAGAGCCGATTGAAGAGTGTCAAACTCTAATTGTTGTAAAATCAATTATAAGCAGTTCCTGTGTGGTAAAAACACAACTAACCAGATTGGTGGAAAAAATGAACCCGCTTAATATTTATATATTATCTCCAGTAATGTATAAGGATGCTCAAAAGAACTTGCAAAAAGAGTTTCCTGAATCTATAAGCAATAAATTCGAATTTCTGACATTTGCTATCGATACATCCAAAGATGCGCAAGGAAGTGTATTACCCGGAGTTGGTGGAATGATATACCCCAAACTCGGATTAGGTGATATATATGAAAAAAATAGATATATACCCAATCTTGTCAAGGAACGAATGGCGCTATAACAGAACAGGAGCTACTTATAAGAATTATTTGCGTAGATCAGATGACAGCCAGACTACATATCATCGTAAGCCCACCTTATCATGAATGACTTCATATAGTGAATTCATGCTTCTATACTCGAAACCTATCATCAACTCTATAATAAAAAAACACTCTCATTAAGGTAAACAATTCATCTATGCATTTTAGACAAATTTATTCGCATGTTTGAAGATTATCTTATAACTTTGCAATATTAAATGACTAATGCTATAGAATCGCATCATCAACCTTATATATCACTACAAATATAATATGATACAGAAGGTAATATAAATGCATATAGAATATTATACTTAGAAAAAACAGATATGGCATATACTTTTAATTTTATAGATTTGTTTGCTGGCGCAGGTGGCTTGTCTGAAGGATTTATCCGGGCCGGGTTTACTCCTATTGCCCATATCGAAATGAATAAATATGCTTGTGATACTCTACGTTCAAGAATGGCTTACCATTACCTAAAACAGCATAACAGACTTGAAGAATATATTAAGTATCTAAAAGAAAAACAAGAAGGAGAAAGCGGACAAAAGCTCTGGGAAAAAGTTCCCGACGAGGTTATCGACTCGGTTATCAATGAAGAAATATCGGACGAAACATTAGCCGACATTTTCATAAAGGTTGATAAATTAAAAGGTAATAAGCAAGTAGATTTTATCATTGGTGGGCCTCCTTGTCAAGCCTATTCAATTGTTGGACGCGCCCGTGATCCTAAAAACATGAAAAAAGATCCACGAAACTTCTTATATAAATACTATTTACAATTTCTAAAACGATATGAACCTAAAATGTTTGTATTCGAAAATGTTCCAGGCATTTTATCTGCACAAAATGGAATTCATTTAGAAAACATCTTGAAAGGTATAGACAAAGCAGGATATAAAATAGAACTGAAAAAATTGAAGGCATCCGATTACGGAGTTCTCCAGAATCGTGAAAGAGTTATTATTGTAGGATGGAGAAAAGAATTAAATTTAAAATATCCAGAATTAGAAAAAGAAGAAAATCCATATAAGATTTTACCCGATTTATTTTCTGATTTACCCGAAAGACAGCAAGGAGAAGGTAGTTTAACAGATATCGTTCAATATGTAGCTCCGGCTACAGGATATTTACAACAATCTAAAGTCCGTAATAGCTTAGATTTCACTACGCAGCATATTGCCAGGCCCCATAATCTTATTGATCTGGAAATTTACAAACGAGCAATAAAATTATGGTTAGAAAAAAAAGCACGACTTAATTATGCTGATTTACCTCCTGAATTACAAAAGCATAATAATAAACAAGCCTTTCTTAATCGCTTTCAAGTAGTTAACCATGAGGGGTGTTGTCATACCGTTGTTGCACATATTGCAATGGACGGACATTATTACATTTATCCGTCACTAAAACAAATACGTTCAATTACTGTTCGGGAAGCTGCACGAATACAATCGTTTCCTGATGATTATTATTTTGAGGGGAGTAGAACAGCTGCTTTCAAACAAATAGGCAATGCAGTCCCAGTAATTTTAGCAGAAAAAATTGCTAATAAAATTAAAGAGCAATTTACTTATGAACTATAATATTACAGATACTACAGTAGCAGAGCCATGTGCCTCCTCAATGATACTTACCTTTCGGGCAATCGGCTACAATTTGGAAGCAGCAGTTGCTGATATTATAGACAATTCCATTTCAGCAAATGCCCAAAACATATGGTTTAATTCCGAATGGCAAGGTGGTAATTCTTTCATTACAATATTAGATGATGGTTGTGGAATGAATCATGAAGAACTTGTACAAGCAATGAAGCCTGGTGCAAAAAATCCAATGGATGAACGATCAGAAAAAGACTTAGGACGTTTCGGTCTGGGATTGAAAACAGCTTCATTTTCACAATGCCAAAAATTAATTGTTCTTAGCAAAAAAGCAGGTTTTGCTCCTATTTATTGGATTTGGGATTTGAATTATGTAAATCAAACGAATAAATGGGAACTTATTCGCTATCCAATTCCAGACATATTTTTACACGCACTTGATGAATTAAAATCCGGCACCCTTGTCATATGGACAGATTTAGACCGTATCATTCCTACAAACACATTAAATTCTAATGAAATTGCAAAAGGCAAGTTTTTAGAGCAAATGGAAAAAGTCAGACAGCACTTGTCTATGACTTTTCATAGATTCATAGAAGAAAAGAATATAAAACTCTTTTGTTGGGGGCATGAGATTAACATGGAATCCTTTTCTATTAACAGAAAAAGCTACGCAAGCATTTCCTGAAGAGCATTTCAATGAAGCCAAAATGAAAGGATATGTTCTACCACATAAATGTCACCTTACAGAAGAAATATACAAAACAGCCGAAGGTATAAACGGATGGACTAACCAACAAGGATTTTATGTATATCGTGGCAAGCGACTCATATTAGCAGGGGATTGGTTAGGACTTTTCCGTAAAGAAGAACATTACAAATTAGTACGTATTCAAATTGACCTGCCCAACAAATTAGACACAGATTGGCAAATTGACATAAAAAAATCGACAGCGCGTCCACCATTTACATGCCGAGAACAAATAAAAAAATACGCTCTTGAAGTCCGTAATCGTGGTGTAGAAGTTTTTCGGCATAGAGGTAAAATTCTTACAATAAGGAAACAGCAAGAATTTCAACCACTTTGGCTCGAAAAAAAGCAAGGAAAGAAATACTCATTCATTATCAATCGAGATCATCTAATGATTGCCGAATTCAAACGATTAGCAAAAATAGAACCAGATAAAGCTATAGAATATCTTTTACGTTTTGTGGAAGAAACCATACCGACCAAATCTGTCTTCATTCGTGAATCGGAACAAGGCGTAAATACAGAGCCATTTGAGGAAACAAATTTAGAAGTCGTAAAACTCATGATTAAACAAATTTATAAAACTCAAATAGCCACAGGCAAGAATGTTGAGCAAGTTAAACTTATACTTGCCAGCATGGAACCATTTAATAATTTTCCTGAACTCATAGAAATTGTAGACTCATATGAATGAAAGTGCAAAAAAATATTGTGAGAATTGTTTAAGCAAACAGATTATTATCCATGCAGAAACAATAAACAAAATTATCGAACAGTGCTTAATTGAATTCCCTTCAACAAATACACAACAATTAAAAGAGTATTTGTATCAATATTGCCAAGAAAAAGCATTTAAAAACTCCCGTGCTAACATTGGCGAAAAGTCAAGTGCAACTGATGAAGAAATTAACATTGCCATAGAAAGAAGTGCTATGTGTTATCCGACAATAGATAAAAAGCAACTGCATATTGAATTATTGAAGTTGTATAATGTCAGACAAGAAGAATACAAAATGCTTTTTGACAATGAACGAAATACCCCATGGCTACTAGATTTTAAAGCAAATCATCAAAATAGTGATTGGAAATTTTGGAACAGATATATTACCTATCTACAAAATAGTAAAAATTTTGCTCCTAAAGTTATTAATGAAATAGATCGTCTTACCGATGACATTTTGGACAAGCTTTACGATCCAACGATTCATAATGTAAAAGGTATAGACAAAAAAGGACTTGTAGTCGGACAAGTACAATCTGGCAAAACTGCTAATTACACAGGACTGATATGCAAAGCAGCTGATGCAGGTTTTAATCTTATCATCGTTTTAGCAGGTATGCACAACAATCTACGCAGCCAAACACAACACCGATTAGATGAAGACTTTTTAGGATTTGATACAGCACACGAAAGAGCATGGCAAACAAACGGTACAAACAGAATTGGTGTTGGTGTATTAGACAATAATAATACAGCCATTTCCATAACCACAATAAAATCTGATTTTAAAAAGTCATTGGCTGACAGTTTGGGAATTAGTTTTGATATTCAAACTCCATTGTTACTTGTTGTAAAGAAAAATACAACTGTACTAAAACGTCTTAATACTTGGTTGCTTTCACAAACGCAAGAAATTAACGGTGAAAAAAGAATCACAAATAAATCTTTACTTATAATCGATGACGAGGCCGATAACGCCTCAATCAACACCAAAAAAGCAGATGAAGCACCAACAGCAATCAATGGATGGATACGAAAAATCGCCGGACATTTCTATCGCTTTGGATATGTTGGCTACACAGCCACCCCATTTGCCAACATCTTTATTCCACTTGACAAAGATGACCTATTCCCGCGGGATTTTATTATAAATCTACCTGCACCAAGTAATTATATAGGCGCTGAAAAGATTTTTGGAACCTCATTAGAAGTAAATGATACAAACGACGATTTATTACCTATTGTTCGTAAAATAAATGATTATCAAAGCTTTTTTCCCGATAGTCATAAGAAAGATGATGAACCACCAACATCACTACCTATATCATTACAAACAGCTATAAAGTGTTTTATTGTAACTTGCGCCATTCGCATTGCACGAGGACAAGCAGACAAACACAATTCAATGCTCATTCATGTTTCCCGTTATTTAAATTGGCAAAATTCACTTAAAGAAATTATTAATAATTTATTTCTATACTACAAACGAGGTATTGAACAAGAAGACAAAGGCGTCCTAAAACAATTTCGAGATATTTTTGAAGTTGATACGGAAAACTATATTTCATATTGTACTACAACACAGAATATACTAAACTCTTCGTTTAAAGACATTGACAGCAAAATAAAAATACATAGTTGGGAAGATATAAAACCTAACTTGTATAAAGCTGTACAGAAAATCAAAATAATGTCAATCAACGGTCAATCTGCTGACACCTTGGAGTATTACGAAAATGAAAAAACAGGAATTTCAGTAATAGCCATTGGTGGTGACAAACTTTCTCGAGGATTAACTTTGGAAGGACTATCAGTAAGCTACTTTTTACGCGCCTCAAAAATGTACGACACTCTCATGCAAATGGGACGTTGGTTTGGCTATCGTCCCGGATATGTTGATTTATGCCGTTTATTCACAAGCAGTGAGCTCAACGAATGGTTCAGACACATTACAATGGCAAGTGAAGATTTACGAGAGGAATTTGACGCAATGTGGAATGCAAAAGCTACACCAGAAAAATATGCTTTGAAAGTACGTACTCATCCAGGCCAATTACAAATTACAGCAATCACAAAAATGCGCAATGTAGATAGAATACAAGTATCATGGTCTGGCCGTTTAGTTGAAACTTATCAACTTCCAACCGACAAAGGGGTAATCCACAAGAACCTAGTCGCAACACAAGATTTCCTTTCAAAGTTGGGAATTCCTCTTATAAAAGGCAGCAATGACTATCTCTGGTTAAAAGTCTCTCCCATAGATGTTCTAAAATTCTTTTCAGAGTTTACAGTCCCCCCACAACTTACTAAAGTAGATTTAACATTAATCAGCAATTTTATTCGCAAACTCAATCAAGCTGGGGAACTCGGAGCATGGAGTGTTGCTTTAATGAACAAGGCCAACGCATCAAAACATTTTACAGTATCAAATAAAGTCAGTGCAGGTTGTTTTATTCGAAACACAGCAGGAGACACCGAGACTTATATAATTAAGAAGAATCATATTATCGGAAAGCAAACAGATGAATTCATTGATTTGGATAATGCCGATTTATCTGATGCCTGGCTCGCATCAAAACAAGACAAAGACTGGAAAAAGAACTATCCAAAACCTAAACTTGTTCGAGAATTATCCCGTGATGTAAATAATCCATTATTGATTATCTATCCGCTTGATCCTTTAGGTGCAAATCCAAAAGATGAAAATAGTATAACTATTTTTCAGGAAAACGATGATGTAATAATTGGTTTTGCTATTGTTTTTCCCAAAAGTAATACACAGCATACTGTAGAATTTGCGATAAATACCTCTTTAGCAAATGAATATTATCAATCTGAAATTGATTTTGATGATAACAATGATAACTTAGAAGACAATGAATAATATATTGGAAATATGGGAGAATATTGAACAATCCAACGAAATCGGATTGTTAAAGCGATTATATACAAATGATTCTGAATTATTTATTTATGCTATTTTTCAAAATCCAGAAAGACATTGTGGAATTGCTTTATCATTCAATGAACATACACATATTGATATTTCCTCTTTCTCTAATTTGCGTGATCTACAAATTGTCTTAATGCATGATAAATCATTCCCATGCAACAAGCTACTTATCATAAAGTTATTACATTACCAAAGCCGCGATATTTTCGCAGTCATGTGTGAAAATATGATACAATCAGTTTTATCATTACATTCTGAAAAACAAATCGCAAAAACGATCATTAATCAATTAGAAAAATGGCAAGCACTTTTCGAAAAGTTGAAAGGTGAAGGTTTAACATCATCAGAGCAACAAGGGCTTTATGGTGAATTACATTTTTTACAAAAGATTATCATCAGGCAAAACGCTATTGCAGCTCTCAACGCTTGGGTAGGAACAGATAAGGAAATACGCGACTTTCAGTACAATGACTGGGCGATTGAAGTAAAAACCACATCTGGCAACAATCATCAGAAAGTTAATATTAGCAATGAAAGACAATTAGACGAGACATTATTAAGAAATTTATTTCTATTTCACTTATCAGTTGAAGTAGCCAAAAAGAACGGTGAAAGTCTAAATAGTAAAATCGATACTATTAGAAAGGTGTTGCAAGACAATATTTCTGCCCAAAACTTATTTAACAATAAACTTCTAGAAGCAGGATACTTTGATAGACATAAGTACCTATATGAAGAAAAATGTTATCAAATTCGCAATGAAAACTACTACAAAATAGACGGAGATTTTCCACGTATCAAAGAACAAGAGATCCGTAATGGCATAGGTGATATCAAGTATTCAATTATACTTTCACAATGCATGGATTATTTAATTTCTGAAAATACTGTATTTGACAAAATAAGTATCTTATGAGCGAAATAAATAAATACTACTTATCCTTATTACAAGAGATTCGAACAATGCAAGACACTGCTGAAAATGGAGCAAGCCAAGAGCAGCTATTTACACAGATTGCATTAGAAATGCTTGCAGAAGCTGGTGAAACCGAAAATGCCACATTTGCATATGATGAGAAAGAACTAGGAACTAAAGGGCAACACAAAATTAATGGTTATGCAATGTCTGACAATTATGAAACGATAGATTTATTTATTTCTATTTTTCAGAATACAGAAGTACCACAAAAAATTACAAAAGAAGAAATAGATAGAGCGGCCAAACGCATTACAAACTTTTTCCGAAAAGCATTTTACAATGAATATGCTAAAGATATTGATGAATCATCACCTATTTTTCAATTTGCATATGATTTAGCTAAACTTCCAGAAATAAGAGAAACACTTGTACGGGTCAATGCAATAATTCTCACCAACGGTACCTACAACGGCGATATCCCTAAACAAGAAAAGGTTGCCGGACAAGACATTTATTACAATATCTTTGATATTAACCGCTTATACGCGATATCTGAAAAATCTCATATATCTATTGAACTGGATTTTGATGAACAGCAAATCAAAATTCCTTGTTTGAAAGCTCCTATTGATAATAGTGATTATGAATCATACATTGCTATAATGCCAGGACAAGGATTAGCAATGCTATACAAACAATTTGGTGCTCGATTATTAGAACAAAATGTACGTTCCTTTCTACAATTCACTGGAAAAATAAACAGAGGAATACGAAAAACCATTAACGAAGAATCACATATGTTCTTAGCTTATAATAATGGAATCTCTGCAACAGCTGACAACATAGAACTTGACGAGACTGGGCATTATGTAAAAAGAATCAGCAACTTACAAATTGTAAATGGTGGGCAAACAACCGCCTCCATTTATCATACTTGGGATAAAGACAAAGCTGACATTTCAAATATTTTCGTACAAATGAAAATATCTGTCATCAAAAAAGCTGATTCTTACAGTGAGATTGTATCGCGTATTTCCCAATATGCCAATACTCAAAACAAAGTTAATAATGCAGATTTTTCGGCCAATAATCCAATACTTATTGAATTGGAAAAAATATCACGCCGTTCATTCTCGCCCATTACTCCACAACGTAATATTCCAACAATCTGGTTTTTTGAACGAGCTAATGGACAATATAAAAACATGCGCTTACGTGATGGATTTACCCCTTCCCGAGCTAAACAATTTGATTTAAAATATCCCAAGAAGCAGATGTTCAAAAAGACAGATTTAGCAAAATTCGTCAATTCTTATGGGGAAATTCAAGAAGGCAAAAAACTAACTATCGGTCCACATATTGTTGTTCGCGGAAATGAAAAGAATTATGCCCAATTCATAAACTACAACTTGCCTAAAAAAGTTACAGGAATATATTTTGAAGATGTCATTGCCAAATTTATATTATTTCGGGAAGCAGAGAAACTGTATGGCATCAAACCCAATAACATTGGTGAAATGCGTAATGCAGTTGTACCATATGCTATTTCACTGTTTGGTTACCTCACTGATTATAAGCTTAATTTAGAAAAAATATGGAAAAATCAAAAGATCTCTGATGAGTTGTCAGCAGCACTCTATTCATTAATGAAACAACTTAATGAATTCATTTTGCATAACTCACCAAGTTCCCATTATATTGAATGGGCAAAAAAAGAAGATTGTTGGGAAACTATAAAACAACAACAATGGAATATTGATATTAATAGTATTAAGGCTGATTTTGCAACAGATGAACAACTAAAAAAACGTAAGTCAGCCGCTGACAATTTAGATATTGATTCAATTCAAAAAGAATATGAAACTGCATTATTGCGTTCAATTCCATACGCTCTCTGGAAAAAAATTGAAGAATGGGGAAAAGATACAGGCTATCTAACCACGAGTCAACAATCTTTCGCGGGTTTTGATATGGCAAATACTATAAAATTCAATAGAAAAATTACAGATAATAATCGTAAGAAAGCTATGACTATTTACGAAATTGTTTGTACGAATAATATTGAGCTGCTTGCAGAAGCTGATGAACTCACAGAGGAGCAAAAAACAGACCTGTCAACAACTGTAAAAGACAGTACAAGTGCAGACCACGGAATAACCATTGAGTTAATACAAAAAATGGTTGCTTGGGATAAACATCGCCGTATTCTTAAAGATTGGCAATGGAATGTTATGAATGAAATTATTTCAGGAAAAAAAACTTTAAATGATCGTCTAGCATGGGGATGTAAACAAAATCTCAAAACATTAAAACAACACGGTTTCACAGAAGAATAATTTTTCAGACACTGTCCACAATCTTGTGTAAATAGGGATATTCAGTAAATGTTCCTCTTTCTAAAAAATCAAGAGAAAAGCTTTGCTTTACGTGAGCTTTTCTCTTGATTTTTTCGTTCAACTCTCCCAGTCTTCTATCTTTTTTGTACAATATTGTTTACATATTCTTGTTTTTTCCTTCCCACCCTTGCATTATGTACATGTCTTTTTTAGGGGAAGTTAAAACCTCTCCTGTTTTTCCTGTTATTTTAGTCAGATTATGCTGCCTTTCTTTTTTTCTTTTCGACCTTTTCTATCATACATACCGCATTGGCTGTATGTATCCCAAAGAAAATCCAAAGTACTTCCGTTTTCCTGTTTCTAGCTTTTATCCTGGCCAGTGAGTAATGTTGTTTCTGCGTTCCAAAACTTCCTTCCAGGCGGGTAGCTCTTTCACGGCTGAGTTCCGACCGTAAGATTTTCCGAAGCGGCTCATCTTTGGCAGCTCTGCCCTTACGCTTAAAGGAAGTACTTATATGATATTTTGTACAAAATTTCCGGTTGGCATTATTGGCATAGATTGAATCCGCCGCAAGCGCCTTAACCCTGACCCCGGTCAGTTGTTGTTGCAGATGAATACAGTCTTTCAAACGTACTCCTTCGTTAAAAGCCTTAAAGGAGATATGTTCTATAAAGGAGATTCCGTCTATCTGTATATTGTTGACTTTGGCTCCGAATTCAACGGATTTGGTTTCCTTGCCTCTGATAATGGGACGAAGGTAATGCCGGTCGATACTCACGATACGGTTGGACACTTTTTTGCCTGCAAATAAATTTTTCCCTTGCTCAAGGACTGTCTGTATGACCGAGAAACGTCTTTGGTAATCAGAGGATAGTGTAAGCCTGTTCCTGTAGGATGAATGAAGCTGCTCCAGCTGGTCAAGTAACTTTTCCAATAACTGAAGTAACCTTCGTGTAATCATACGAGTCTGTGATTTCTTGCGTTTACGCAGTTTGCTATAAGCAAGATAGGCACGGCGTACATCAAGATACTTGTTACGGGGACGTTGTATGTGCAAGGTCTGGCAATGTTTGCACAGATGACGATGAAGCCATACAATACCTTCCCATAAGAGTTTGGTATCAGTAGGAAAGCGCAGATGACTTTCATAACAGGTGGCATCGGTCATACAGACATGAAGGTTCTCAAGATAAGGTTTCCAATGCTCGGCAAGAATGAGCTGGAGGGACTCAATATCAAGGCGATCCGCTAGTTCCTGACGAATTGCACTGACGATTTTAGGATTGGTCAGTGGATGAAGCGGATCAATCTGAATACCACAAAATAACTGGTAATGAATATTACCGTTTAAATGCTCAATCAGTTGTGCATCGGAAAAGTTGGTATAGGACTTCAAGACCATCAAGGCTATTTTACCTTCGGGAGAAAAATAACTTTTACGCCCCAAAGGAGAGGACTTCAAATGCATTTGTCGGGCCAGTTCCGAGAAAGGGAACAGAGAATGGAGTCGACCTAATTCACTCGTTGCAAAACTTTGACGATATTTTTTAAGCATATCGAACTCGGTAAAACCTAAACAAGGTTCGATTTCTGAGATTTTTTGTATCTTTACCATGTGTTTTTATTTTTAATTCCCCCCGTTTTGGCCGTCAAACCGTTTTTGGGGGGGAATGCTTAAAGATACAAAAAAGGCAACTAACTCGCAATGAATTAGTTGCCTTAAATTTTATTATTTTAGGAATATCCCTAAATAGAAAACTATGAGAAGAATTTGCAATGAAGAGTTTATATTCGCGCAGAGCATTTACTCTTCACTATATCCTTTTTCTTCCCCTAATAGTCATTCAAAGAAAAGTTTCTAGACAAGTATAATTTGCATTATAGTTTTCTAATACTATCTTATTCAAAGTATATACTAACCCTTTCAAATTTTGTTCCCGGACTTTACTTTTCAATTGACATTCCCATAACAAGATAACATGCCATCCCATATTTCGGAGTTGCATTCGTTCTTTCAAATCTCGTTCTTTATTCCTTTCTATTTTTTCTTTCCAGAATTCTGTATTGGTCTTCGGCAAAACATAATATTTACACCCTTCATGTCCATGCCAGAAACAGCCATTTACAAAGATCACTGTTCTATACTTTCTTAACACAATATCAGGAGTTCCTGGCAACTTTTTCACATTAACACGAAAACGAATACCTTGGGAAAATAGATATTTCCGCACAAGAATCTCCGGCTTCGTATTTTTACTACGAATATTCGACATACACTTCCGCCGTTGCTCTTTTGTTAAAACATCTACCATACCTCAATAAAATTTAAATGCAAAAGATAAATGATTCCTAATGCAAAGATAAAAATTATCATCCATGAATTATAATATTAAACACAAAGAATGCACTCATTATCTCTTCAATCCCCATACTCTCAAAACAAGCACCGAAATATTTATGGACGCCTTTAACTAAATTCGCGATATTTTCACTACATTCACAGCATGAAATGCAGAATTATACTCAAACTATTAGCAATTCTCTTTTTTACAGGATGTTATAACAGAGAACAGATTTCCCGGCTTGATGAGGCGGAAGCACTGTTACAAAATAAGCCGGATAGTGCCTTAACAATATTACAACAACTCAAATCGGAAGGCGGCCAGGCTGAACAAGCCAGGTATGCGTTGCTTTATTCAGAGGCTTTAGACAAAAATCACATCAAAGTAACCAATGATTCGCTCATTCGCCAGGCTTGGAGCCATTATAAACATCATCCCAAAGATTTACGCCGCCAATGCAAAACTCTCTATTATTGGGGACGGGTTAAACTGCGCGCAGGAGACAAACCGGGAGCGTTACGTCTTTTCCTAGAAATTGAAGAGAAACTGAAAGATACCAATGAGCCTTATTATGCAGGACTTTTATACAGTCAAATCGGTGAAGTGTATTATGACCAAATGAACTATAGCCGGGCTTATCATTATTTTCGTGAAGCTCGCAATAACTTCCGGCAGACTGATAACACTCGTGAAGAAACAGAGGCAACTCTCGATATGGCAGCCGCAACTTTCAATTCAAAAGATATGGAGAAAGCCATGCGACTCTATTCTGCCGCACTCGATTTGGCTGATGAGCACAAGTACAATAAGTTAGCCAAAGCCAGTCTCACCAATCTTACTTCTCTCTATGTGGTGTCAGGCAAGAAACAAATTCCTCATGACCTACTGCAACGCATCGAACTCTCTGCCCGGCAAGATACGTTATACGGATACCATACATTAGTAGATGTGAATCTACTAAAAAACCGTATAGACAGCGCACGCTACTATCTGGCACTTGCAGAAACACATTCCACCGATATACGTGACATGGCAGACCTGCAATACACCGCTTATCGGATTGAAGCGCAGGCCAGAAACTTCGAGAAAGCGACAGAGAAGATACACCATTATATCTATCTGACTGACTCGCTGACACGTTCAAATATGCAATTCTCCGCCGGTATGGTGGAACGTGACTATTTCAAGGAACGCTCCAAATTTGCCGAATACCGGATGAAGAACCGTACTACCTGGGAGATTACCATAGCAAGCGTAATTTTTCTAATAATAGGGGTAGCATACTACATCATCCGTCAACGTCTGCGCCTGCAACGCGAACGTACCGACCGCTACCTGCTATTGGCGGAAGAAGCCAACACCCAATACAAAATCCTGACAGAACACATGGAAGGACAGCGCAATGCAGAAAGCCATTTAAAAGGTTTGATAGCTTCACGATTCGACATCATTGACAAACTGGGAAAGACTTACTATGAACGTGAGAATACCGCATCACAACAAGCGGCCATGTTCCACGAAGTGAAACAGATTATCACCGATTTTGCAGAGAACAATGCAATGTTGCAAGAACTGGAACTTATCGTAAATACCTGCCATGATAATGCAATGGAGAAGTTGCGGAATGATTTTCCATCAATGAAAAAAGCTGACATACGACTGCTTTGTTATATTTTTGTAGGTTTCTCTCCACAAGTAATCAGTTTGTTTATGAAAGATACGGTAGCTAATGTATATGCTCGCAAGTCACGGCTCAAATCACGTATCAAATCGGCAGAAACGGCCAATAAAGAGTTGTTTTTAGCACTTTTCGGATAGGTGTTAGACCTGTGTTAGAAATCTTAGAATACATCCTTCATAATCCATTGAATATCAATATACTTTAAATCAAAGTGTTAGATTTTCGAGATTGCATCACGACCCGAATTTGATGCAATCTTATTACTTTTGCATTCGAAAAATTAGAAAAAAGAAAAGATTATGAAGAAGATTGTTATTCTATTAAGCGCCATGCTTTTCATGGTAGCATGCGAAAAAGGAAACGAAGAAATGAAAGAAGCAAAAGTAGTGGTATCCGTTTATGATGAGAATGGAAAAATTGCAACGGGCGTTCCCGTAAAAATGTATAATGAAAAGGATTATAAGGTTTTTGAAAAAGATAATTTAACTTTGCCAACTGCAATCATACAGACAAATGAAAGTGGTATGGCCACCTTTGTACTGCCACGAGAGGAATGGTTTGCAACGCAGTCGCAACGGTTCCTGACATTCGTGGTACAAGAAGGGGGCGGCCCTAACAACTATCAGATATGGTCTTCCGGCAAAACCGTAGAAGCCGGAAAAGCCGTAAAAGTAGAAATACGTTTAACCCAATTCCCTAACTAAGCCTTTATCACATGAAGCAAACTAGACTTTATATAATTACAGCACTTTGCCTGCAAATGTTTTTGGGAACAATATTACTAAGTTGCAGCACCGAAAATGACGAATACAGGAAAGATTCACCTTCGGCAGCAAATCCTGTTGAACCCATAGAGGCTTCACTTGAAGATTTCTTCATAGAACAGCTACCCTCAAAAACAATTTATGCATTAGGAGAGAATATAGACTTAACCGGCCTTAACGTGACAGGCAAATATGATGACGGGAAACAACGGCCTGTAAAAGTTACCCCGGAACAGATCAGCGGTTTCTCTTCATCCACGCCTGTCGAAAAACAAGAAGTAACCATCACACTGGAAGGAAAACAGAAAAGCTTTTCTGTTCAGGTTTCACCCGTCCGTATAGAAAACGGAGTATTGACGGAAATATTGAAAGGATACAATGAAATCATACTTCCCAATAGCGTGAGATCAATCCCGAAAGCTGCCTTCAGCAACAGCCAAACAGCAAAGGTAGTACTCAATGAAGGATTAAAATCGATTGGAGATATGGCTTTCTTCAATTCGGCCATTCAGGAAATAGTATTTCCATCAAGCTTGGAACAGATGGAGGAAAACATTTTCTACTATTGCCGGAATTTGAAAAAAGCAGATTTAAGCCAAACGAAACTCACCAAACTTCCCGCCAGCACTTTTGTATATGCGGGCGTTGAAGAAGTGCTGCTGCCTGCGACACTAAAAGAAATCGGAGCACAGGCATTCCTTAAGACATCTCAACTGAAAACGATTGAGATTCCGGAAAATGTAAAAACAATCGGATTGGAAACATTCCGGGAAAGTAGCGTTACAACCGTGAAGTTACCGAACGGCGTTACAACCATGGCGCAAAGAGCCTTTTATTACTGCCCGGAATTGGCGGAAGTGACCACCTACGGGAGTACTTTCAATGATGACCCCGAAGCTATGATCCACCCCTATTGTCTTGAAGGATGTCCGAAATTGGCTCGCTTCGAAATACCTGAAAGTATTCGGATATTGGGACAGGGATTACTGGGTGGTAATAGGAAAGTGACCCAATTAACCATTCCGGCAAACGTCACACAGATTAATTTTTCGGCTTTCAATAATACAGGTATTAAAGAAGTAAAGGTAGAAGGGACAACACCTCCGCAGGTATTTGAAAAAGTATGGTACGGATTTCCGGATGATATTACCGTCATTCGTGTTCCTGCCGAATCTGTGGAAAAATATAAGAACGCAAATGGTTGGAGGGATTTCACAAACAAGATAACAACGTTCTAACAGTTCTCCAGTTTTTCGATTATAATCGAATAAAGTTGGTTTAATATCGACTTTTCCGGTTATAATCGAAATAACTTAAGAAAACACTATATTTTCGATAATAGCCGGAAAAATCAGTACTATTAGTTTATCTATTTAAATCTCCCCATTCACCCCCAAGCCGAACAGAGCAAAATCGCCCAGACAAGGATCATCCGGAAAGACTGTAGCCAATGCTGCCGTTATCTGACGGGCATTTTTCAAAGAAAAAGTTTCCGTATCCGTCAACTTGAAATAATGTGCTACCCGGCATACATGTGTATCTAAAGGAACAATCAAATCTCTGCGATCAAAACTTTCCCAAATCCCCAAATCGACCTCCGAATCCCGACGAATCATCCAACGCAAAAACATATTCAGTTTCTTTTGAGGACTTTTGGCAGAAACTTCAAGAAATGCACATAACTTTTCCATTGGTATTCCGGGATATAACATCAAAGCTTCCTCCAGACTTTCAAACTGTGTATAAGCTATATATAATCGCCGAAAGTATCCATAAAAATCAGCATACGACAACATCCGATAAAAGCTATTGGTTGCTCCTGAAGGAAAATCCTTCTCCCACTGGCAGGACAATACATACTGATAAGGCGAATCTCCCATTAGCCCGTGCAATTCGTCCGCTTTCTTCAAGATCTGTTTGCGATTGCCAAAACTCATAATCGCCGTCAGCAAACCGCTGACTTCGATATCCTGTTTCAGCGTATAACGATGGGGAAACTGCACCGGATCGCTTTGTATAAAGTCTGCGCGATGATACATCTCCGCACACATTAAAAGTTTATTCTTTATATCTTCAGTCATTTCGAGAAAGTATCAAGTATTGAAAGTACAAAAATACATATTCTAGTTGGATTTCCTCTTTAAGTAAATGACGGATTGTATCCCTAATAAAATAACAAAGAGATATTCTGCCGTCATATACACAGTCAGAGAAGCATGAAAACATTCACTTAACAGATACAGATAAATTAAATATACAAGAATGGTGATTAACTGGAAGATAAAGGCGAGCTTCGTCTTTCCTGTACCGGTAACAGCATTGATATAAACATATCCGGGCAGTGCAAAAGCATAATTCAACAGCATAACTATAAAAGGATAGAAAGCTAGTCTCACCAGATTATCGTTATTCGTATAAAATCCGATAACCCATTGGTTACCCCAAAGAGCCATAACTATCAATGGACCCCCCACGGCATAACCCAACCTAAGAACTTTATGGCAAACGGGAAAAAGTTCCTTCCCCTGCCCCGCCCCAATTAGATTGCTGACTAATGAACCAGTAGTGGATGCAAAAGAGTTGACAATCACAAAAAAGACGGTAGAAACACTACGAGTAATATTGGAAATAGCAAGCTCTGTCCTTCCCAGATGCTCGATAGCAACGAAGAACAGAAACCAGGGAGCAACGCTGACAAAAGAGTGAAGCATACTCCATATAGATATCCTCAACAACTTTATTAACACTTTCCCATCATAAACGACCTTCAGCCCATATTTCACTTTATCTACCCTCACCCACATATATAATAGGAGTACGATAAAAGCTCCGAACTCTGCCAAAGAAGAAGCCATCGCCGCCCCGGATATACCCAGATTCAGTTTGAATATCAGCAGATAGTTAAAAGGAATATTGATACAGATAGCCATGATAGCTGCCACGGACAATGCTTTGGTCGTTGTTATCCCTACCAGAAAAGACCGGAAAGCTAAAAAAGGAAATGAGAATAACAAACCGAAGCTACGCCAATCCAGATAATGAATCACTGCCTGATAAATTTCATCCGAAGTTATCAACCGGCACAGGATCAAGGGAGAAGCCAAATGGAGCAATAGGCAAAGAATGACTGCCATCCCCGACAGGAAATATACTCCCTGAAAAAATGTACGTCCCGTCTCTTTATAATGTTGTTCCCCATTTCTCCGGGCAATCATCACCTGCAGCCCGATGCTGAATCCGAAGCCCAGCATATAAACAGCTAAATAATAGATTCCGGCAAGCGCAGAAGCTCCCAGTTCGACTTCTCCCACATGCCCCAGGAAAATAGCGTCGGTAATATTGATTAATTGTTCCATCAGAATGCTCATCATCACAGGAAAGTTGATGAGCCATATTTGCTTATATGTATAATTCATTGCTCAACTTAAAAATAACACGATACGGTATACCACATCATAGCAGCACACAGTTCCGTAAATTTATAAAAATGGATATAAAACTCTTTGGCAGGCGAGTAGTTGCCTGTCGGATAGCTGAATAGCCCTGTTAGAAATGATGCTATTCGTTGAGCGTAGCTATATGCAGAGTTTCATAAATGGATGAATATTGCTGGTTTATCAATCAATTACGCAACAAAGATAAGAAATCTTATTTTCATATCCCAATGTGGTATGGTATTAGCAGATTACTTATAGTAAAGAAATGTATTAAAAACATTGATTGCAACATTAACAGATTGATTTATACAGATATACCATATTCTAAAGCTAAGGAATGATTCTTAAATATCTTTCTCTTTTGAAAAAAGGCATATCATTTTGAAAAGAGTAGTAACCAATAAATAACCAGATAACAATGAAAGTTTGTAAATTCGAGAAAATTAAAGATGAGGATGAAATGAAGCAAGTAATCAATTGTATTCAGAAAGAACATCCTTATGTAGCTGTAGTCCCTATATTGGCACAATTACAGGAGTGGTTACAGGCTATTTCCATCAGTTGGTTTCACGAAGAAGATGAAGTTTCTCATACCACAGTCAATGCCATCGAAGCATATTGCTGTACCCTTGCCAATCATCTCATTACAGATTCGCACTTAAATCAGGAAATTAAAAACCGGATTCTGGAGTGTATAAAGAAAATACATATACTTGTAGAAGACAAAGCAGATTTACTGATTGATAAAATGATAAAAGCGGAAATATACGGATTATCCAGCGATTTATTCACTTATTGCTTACGTCAACAGGGTCTTCGTGCCCAAACATTAGATACCGGCAAACTTATACAGATCAACCTGGAAAGAAAGCCGGACATCCCATATATTCAAGAATCTATCCAACAATACATTGACGAGAACCGGAATGTAGATATTTTTATCGCCCCACTTTCCATTTGCAGAAATGTGTATGGTGAAATAGACTTCATGAGCGAACAACGCAATGATTACTATGCAACAGTGCTTGCCACCCTATTCAAAGCGGACGAAATACTGTTATCCACCCCTATCAATCATATCTACGCAAACCGGAATTGCCTGCGAGAACAACATTCACTAACTTACATAGAAGCCGAACAACTGATTAACAGCGGAGTACACCTGCTCTACGCAGATTGTATCACCCTTGCGGCACGCTCCAATATAGTTATCCGCCTAACCGATACACACGATCTGTCAACAGAACGACTCTATATATCTTCCCATGACACAGGCAACAGTGTCAAGGCCATCCTCTCACAGGATTCGGCTACTTTTGTGCGTTTTACCTCATTGAATGTATTGCCCGGATATTTGTTTATGGGTAAGATATTGGAAGTTATCAACAAATATCAAATCAATGTCATCTCAATGGCCTCATCCAATGTATCCATCTCGATGATGCTGACAGCCAGCCGGGACACCCTGCGAATCATTCAAAGGGAACTACATAAATATGCCGAAATGGTTATGGACGAAAATATGTCTGTAATACATATCATCGGCTCCCTTCATTGGGAACGCACACAAGTAGAAAGTCATATTATGGATACTATCAAAGATATCCCCGTATCTCTCATTTCTTATGGAGGAAGCGATCATTGTTTCACACTATCTGTACATACCACAGATAAAAACAGACTGATTAGTTCGCTATCCAGACAATTTTTTGAGAGGCAGTGCGCAGCCTGATTCAAAGCCGGATAAAAAGAGACATCTGAAAGCCAAATAAAAAAAATAAAGAGATGAAAATAGCTATTATAGGAGCCGGACACATAGGGAGTGCAATCGTCACTTGTCTGGCGCAAGGACATCTTTACAATGAGAAAGACATTATTGTCTCCAATCCAAACATTGATAAACTGGAGAGACTGCAAGAACATTTCCCTGCAATACACATAACGACCGATAACCAACAAGCCATATCGGAAGCCGAAGTAATCGTCCTCGCCATCAATCCCTGGAAAGTAGATGAAGTATTGTCTCCTCTACGTTTCTCACGTACACAAATCCTCGTATCTCTCGTGTCCGGAGTATGTATCTCCCACCTGGCTCATTTGACAGAAGCCGAGATGCCTATCTTTCGGGCAGTTCCCAATATGGCCATTACAGAACGTTCCAGCCTCACTTTGATAGCTTCCCGCGGAACCGATAAAGAATATCAGCAATTAATAAAACAGATATTTGAAGAAGGAGGAAAATGCCTGTTCCTGCAAGAGAAACAACTAGATACCACTTCCGCATTAACCTCCAGCGGAATAGCTTTCGCCTTAAAATATATGCAAGCGGTTATGCAGGCAGGGATTGAGCTAGGAATTCCCGGCAAGGATGCCATGCAAATGGCAGCGTATAGCATGGAAGGAGCGACAGAACTGATTCTGAATCATAACACTCATCCATTGCTGGAAATAGAGAAAGTAACCACTCCGGGTGGAACCACTATAAAAGGATTGAACGAACTGGAGCACAAAGGCTTCACTTCTTCTATTATTCAAGCCATCAAAAGCAGTGCCACAACTTTGATTGATAAAGAGGAAGAAGATGTAAAAATCTTCCGGTAGTCCTTATGGTATGGTTTCTCAAGTCCTTTTTGCCTATTTTGAAATGCTATATATCCCAAAGACAGCATAAAAGGACTTAAGAAAATATATGCTTAGATTTTATATTCCTCTATCTTCCGGTACAGGGTGGTAAGTCCGATTTTCAACAAACGGGCAGCTTCCGTTTTATTCCCCTTTGTATATTCCAACACACGTGCAATATGTCTGCGTTCCATTGCGGCCAACTCAAAACTGCCTACACTATCATCCGAACATTCATAATGAGTGTTTTGGATTTCCAAAGGAAGATCACAAATATCCAGTCGCCCCCCTTCACACACAATCAGGCTACGCTCAATCACATTTCTCAATTCACGGATGTTCCCTTTCCACGGCTGTTGTTCCAGCGCTTCCAGAAAAGCGGGAGTCATCTCATTGATGGCATACGAAAGTTTTTCGGAGAAACTTTTGGCAAAAGCAGTTGCAAGAATTCTGATATCACCGGTACGTTCACGAAGCGAAGGAAGATGCACCTGAAAAACCGAAAGACGATAAAACAAGTCTTCACGGAAATGTCCTGCTTTGATCTCCTCCTGCAGGTTGCGGTTGGTAGCAGCAATGATACGCACATTGACTCTTGTCGGCTTGGTATCACCGATCTTTATATATTCTCCCGTTTCAAGGATACGCAGTAACTTTGCCTGCAGTTCGAAAGCCATCTCTCCGATTTCATCCAGAAAGATCGTTCCGTTATTAGCTTCTTCAAAAAGTC
This sequence comes from Bacteroides sp. MSK.18.37, assembly GCF_019129155.2. Lineage (NCBI taxonomy): Bacteria > Pseudomonadati > Bacteroidota > Bacteroidia > Bacteroidales > Bacteroidaceae > Bacteroides > Bacteroides sp. MSK.18.37. The sequence goes on from NZ_JAHOIB020000001.1 coordinate 2,055,963, forward strand.
CTTTCTTATCCTTCAGCGCACCGGTAAACGAGCCAGCCTTATGTCCGAACATCTCGCTTTCGAGCAGTTCTTTACTGAAAGACGAACAGTTGACCGCCACAAAATTCTGTTTGCTCCGTTTACTACTATAATGTATAGCTTGCGCAAAGACTTCCTTTCCTGTTCCTGTTTCCCCCGTCAGTAATACGGGAACATCTGTCACAGACACTTTCTGCGCCAGAGATACAGCCTCTTTCAACACCTTTGACTCACCCAGAATAGAATCGAACGAGTACATCTGCCCGACTTTCTTTTCCAGTTTTTCCAAACGGACATTCATCTTTGCTTTCTCCACGGCACGGCTGATTAAAGGAATAATCTTGTTATTATCATCTCCTTTCGTTATATAATCAAATGCACCGTTTTTAATAGCCTGCACCCCGTCGGGAATATTGCCGTGAGCAGTAAGAAGAATCACCTCTACATTGGGAGCTATTTTCTTGATGTTCAACACCAGATCTACTCCGTTTCCATCAGGAAGAAAAACATCGCATAAAGCTACGTCGGGCGATTGAATTTCCAGTTGTTTGAGGGCAGCTTTGCAATCACCTGCCTGACACACTTCATAGCCCTCAAGTTCCAGCATACGAGCTAAAAGGCTGCGAATCTGGACTTCATCGTCAATAATAAGAATTTTATTCATACAATTTATCTACATTAAATAGAAGAATGAAAAACAGGGTGCGCAAATATAGTTTTTTTATCTGAATCCATGAACATTTCTTCCATACAGTTTGTTCTTTCCACAGGAAACTATTTACGCTATAAACAGATGAAAATAATTATTATTGGGGGAGTTGCAGGAGGAGCCACCACTGCTGCCCGAATCAGACGAGTAGATGAAACAGCTGAAATTGTCCTTTTAGAAAAAGGAAAGTACATATCATACGCCAATTGTGGCCTACCCTATTATATAGGGGGAGTGATAGAGGAACGGGATAAATTGTTCGTGCAAACGCCCGAAGCCTTTTCTACACGCTTTCGCGTAGATGTACGTACAGAAAACGAAGCGATTTTCATTGACCGGAAAAGAAAGACAGTGACCATCCGGCAAAGCAGTGAAGATACTTATGAAGAGAGCTATGATAAGTTAGTCATATCTACCGGAGCCTCTCCGGTACGCCCCCCTCTTCCCGGAATCGACCTAAGTGGAATTTTCACACTAAGAAATGTCACCGACACAGATCGGATCAAAGAATATATCAAGAGCCACGCCCCACGAAAAGCCGTTGTCGTAGGAGCCGGATTTATCGGCCTTGAAATGGCGGAAAACTTACATGCACAGGGAGCGAAAGTATCGATTGTGGAAATGGGCAATCAAGTGATGGCCCCTATTGATTTTTCGATGGCATCACTTGTTCATCAACATCTGATGGATAAAGGAGTAAACCTCTATTTGGAGCAAGCTGTCGCCTCTTTTAGCCGGGATGGAAGAGGATTGAAAGTTACTTTCAAGAATGGCCAGTCAATCTCTGCCGACATCGTTATTCTATCTATCGGCGTACGTCCGGAAACCAATCTGGCACGGGCTGCCGAACTGACTATCGGTCCTGCAGGAGGTATCGCTGTAAACGATTACCTGCAAACCTCTGACGAGTCTATTTATGCCATCGGTGACGCGATCGAGTTCCGCCACCCGATCACGGGCAAACCCTGGCTCAACTATCTCGCCGGACCCGCCAACCGTCAGGGACGCATCGTTGCGGACAATGTCCTCGGAGCAAAGATTCCTTACGAAGGCTCTATCGGTACTTCAATCGCAAAGGTTTTCGACATGACCGTTGCTTCAACCGGCTTACCCGGCAAGCGTCTGCGTCAGGAAGAGATAGACTATATGTCGTCTACCATTCATCCCGCTTCCCATGCCGGTTACTATCCGGATGCCATGCCGATGAGCATTAAAATCACTTTCGATAAAAAGACAGGAAGATTGTATGGCGGACAAATCGTTGGTTACGATGGGGTGGACAAACGGATTGACGAACTCGCACTTGTCATCAAGCACGAGGGAACAATCTACGATCTGATGAAAGTTGAACAAGCGTATGCTCCTCCGTTCTCTTCGGCCAAAGATCCGGTAGCACTGGCAGGATATGTAGCTGAAGATATCATCACAGGCAAAAACAATCCTGTGTATTGGAGAGAATTGCGAGACATTGAAATGGAAAATAAGTTCCTATTGGATGTCCGCACCCCGGATGAATTTTCATTGGGTAGCTTACCGGGTGCCGTGAATATTCCGTTGGATGAACTTCGCGACCGGTTGGCAGAATTACCGAAAGATAAAATGATTTATACATTTTGTGCAGTCGGGTTACGGGGGTATCTTGCTTACCGTATACTGACACAACACGGATTTGACAAGGTACGTAATCTCTCGGGAGGATTAAAGACTTATCGGGCTGCCACTACTCCCATCATCATACGGGAAGAAAATGGAAACGAAATAGACGAATCACCCATACAAAAGGAAACCGCTTCCCAAACCAGTCAACCCAACGTTTCTACAGCTCCCATCACTGCTGCAGCTGATGCTTCCGCTACCTCTGCCAAAACAGTCCGGGTGGATGCCTGCGGGTTACAGTGTCCCGGTCCGATTCTGAAAATGAAGAAAACAATGGATACACTGGTTTCAGGCGAACGGGTGGAAATCACCTCTACCGATCCGGGTTTTCCGCGCGACGCCGCCGCATGGTGCAGTTCGACGGGTAATCAATTGATTTCGAAAGATACCTCCGGAGGAAAATCTATTGTTGTCATAGAAAAAGGAGAACCAAAATCGTGCAATATTGTTACTTCATGTGAGGGCAAAGGAAAAACCTTCATCATGTTCAGTGATGATTTGGATAAAGCCTTGGCTACTTTTGTACTGGCAAACGGCGCAGCGGCTACAGGACAAAAAGTCACCATCTTCTTTACTTTCTGGGGACTGAACGTTATCAAGAAGTTGCACAAACCGGAAACCGAAAAGGATATTTTCGGAAAAATGTTTGGTATGATGCTGCCTTCCAGCTCCAAGAAACTGAAACTTTCTAAGATGAGCATGGGCGGAATGGGCGGAAAAATGATGCGGTATATCATGAACAAGAAAGGGATTGATTCACTGGAATCTTTGCGCCGGCAAGCTTTGGAAAACGGTGTGGAATTTATCGCTTGCCAGATGTCAATGGATGTGATGGGAGTAAAACAAGAAGAACTTCTGGATGAGGTGACCATTGGCGGCGTAGCAACGTATATGGAACGGGCGGATAACGCAAACGTTAATCTATTTATTTAAAAAATGAACTAATAAAATATTCAAATAAGGTATGAAAACAATATGTGCAATGCGTGATGTATTCAAAGCAATGGGAAACTTTGAAACAGCATTTGAAAAAATGTACCAGATAACGCTAAATGAAGCAATGATATTGTGTGCCCTCAAAGAGGCATCGGAGAAAGTGACGGCTACCAATCTGTCCAAGCAAACCGAGCTAAGCCCCTCACACACATCCAAAATGCTGCGAATACTGGAGGAAAAAGGGCTGATCGTCCGGTCGCTCGGAAGTGAAGACCGGAGACAGATGTACTTCCACCTGACCCATACGGGCAAGCAACGAGTAAATGAACTGGAACTTGATAAGGTAGAGATACCCGATCTACTTAAACCCCTGTTTAAATAAACGGATTTTCAAACAATTATCTGTAAATAATGAACGGTGAGCAAACTCCCTGATAATGGGGCAGAGTGCTCACCGTTTTTCTTTAAACAGGGCAAAAGATATATGTTAATTTTCCGGCAAAAGAAATTTCCATCTGAACCTTTTTCCACCTTTCTTGTTGTTTCTATCAAAAGCCCAAGGTACCTGGGCGCGATTTTTATATAACCTAAACATTATAAAAGATATGAAGAAATTAATTCCTATTTTATTGGCGGTCTTTGCACTCGCTTCATGTGAAAAAGACCCGGACATGGGTAAGCTGGATGACAATTATCTGGTATACACTAACTATGACAAGAAAGCCGATTTCAAAGTTCCTACATTCTATCTGGCACCCCAGATTCTGGTGATTAGTGACAGTAAAGAACCGGAATATCTCGAAGGTGAAGGCGCAGAACAAATTCTGGCTGCTTATACAGACAATATGGTAGCCAGAGGCTACGAAGCAGCAGCAGACCAAGAAAGTGCAGATCTTGGTATCCAAGTGAGCTACATCGCAAGTACTTATTATTTCACCAGCTACACACAACCTGAATGGTGGTGGGGTTATCCCGGATACTGGGGACCTGGCTACTGGGGTGGCAACTGGGGTGGTGGATGGTACTACCCGTACGCTGTAACTTATAGTTATAGCACCAACTCCTTCCTGACAGAAATGGTGAACTTGAAAGCCGAACAGGGAGACAGTAAAAAACTACCTGTTGTATGGACAAGTTATCTGACCGGATTTGAAACTGGTTCCAAAGCTATCAACCGTACTCTTGCAGTAGAAGCTGTCAACCAATCATTTACACAGTCACCTTATCTTACTAACAAATAATCAACTACAACTGTTATGAAAACAAGAAAAAATATATACTTCAAGGTAGTAGCCTTGGCGGCTATTGCCATCGCCTTCGCCATGCCGGCTAAGGCACAGCTATCAGACAATGGATATGCGAATATCGACTGGCAGTTCAATGCTCCGCTAAGTAATCACTTTGCAGATAAAGCAAGCGGTTGGGGTATGAACTTTGAAGGTGGTTATTTCGTGACTCCTAACATTGGCTTGGGACTTTTCCTCAACTATCACAGCAACCACGAATATGTAGGTCGCGAAACCTTCCAGATGGGTGCCGGTGAAGTGACTACCGATCAGCAACATACCATTTTCCAATTGCCTTTCGGTGCCGCTGCACGTTACCAATGGAATCGCGGTGGATCTTTCCAACCTTATGTCAGTGCTAAATTAGGTGCTGAATATGCTAAAATCCGCTCTAATTTCAGCATGTTGGAAGCAAGAGAAAACAGTTGGGGATTCTATGCTTCTCCTGAAGTAGGTATCAATGTATTCCCATGGGTTTACGGACCGGGCTTGCACTTTGCTTTGTACTACAGCTATGGTACCAACAAAGCTGATGTACTGCATTACAGTGTAGATGGATTGAGCAACTTCGGTTTCCGCCTGGGTGTATCGTTCTAAAAAGAACTGCAACTATCAGAATATTACGTTAATAATAAAAAAGGTAAAAGGTAGCTTTTAATATAGATACCTTTTACCTTTCTTTTTTTATTTTTTCTTCATCGCATCATAAATAGCTCCCTGTATTCGCTCACGAATGTGCAGCTGGTTCAATTTGCGGTTCGTTACGTCCGGATAAATCCGGTTGCTAAGGAATACATAAACCAGTTCATTGACCGGGTCCACCCAGGCACATGTACCGGTAAATCCGGTATGGCCATACACTTCGGCAGGTGCGGCAGGCGCACAATTTCCTTTCTTCGAATCGTCTGCATCCGGCTTGTCAAAGCCTAAGCCACGCCGGCTGATCTTCGAGGTTTCAGTAGTAAACAGCTGGCAAGTTTCTTTGCTAAGATAACGTTGTCTATCTATTTCTCCACCATTCAGCAACATCTGATAAACGCGGGCTACATCACGGGCAGTAGAGAAAAGTCCGGCATTTCCAGCCAATCCGCCAAAGAAAGCGGAAGCCTCATCATGTACAAATCCCAGCAAAGTCTCTTTACGCAAGAAACGGTCTTTATTAGAAGGAACAATTTCCGATTTGGCAAAGCGGCGTAAAGGCAGGTAACCTGTATGTTCCAACCCCATCGGCTCATAAAACTCACGTTGCAAATAGGCTTCCATAGGCATACCGGCCAGTTGTTCCACCAACATTCCCAAGAGTATAAATCCGACATCACTATATACATAGCGCTTCTGCTTTAACGGAGCTTCTGCAATTTTCTCTTCTATCACCTTTCGGAAAGAACGGTTTAACCACAAACTGTCACAGATCTGAACAGTATAATCACCGGTCTTGACCGGAGAAATATATTCACTCTTGAATTTGAATTTCGGATTCGCCCACGTAGTCGTACCAATCTGTACCGGATGGTGGACATCTTTACGTGCGCTGAACAATCTTCCGTCATAGCTATCCTTATCGATGGCTTCCTGATAAAAAGGAATCCAGGAAGGTAAACCGGACTGATGATACAGAATTTCCTGAATCGTTATATCTTTCTTATCAGTACGTTGCAAGAACGGCAAATGATCCGAAATTTTATCTGTCAGATTAAAACGTCCCTTATCGTAGAGTTTCATAATGGCAAGCAAGGTACCCGTCGTTTTTGAAAGGGAAGCCAGATCGTAGATATTCGTAGATTCGACACGAGGACTTCCTTTACCCGTATAAGTACCGAAAGCCTTGTCGAACATAATATGACCGTTTTTCAGTACCACCACCTGGCAACCAGGATAGGCTCCCTGACGAATACCATCCAATGCAATGGAATCAATCCGTTTTAGATGAGCAGAGGAAAGCCCGTATTCTTCCGGAACGAAATGCAACGGCGTTTTAGGGGTAATAGTCACTCCTGCTCCCGTTGGGAACAGTTCTCCCAGACTTGCCGACAACTGTCCGTCTGCAGATGCCTTGGCAAATAGCACATCTGCCACCTGGCGCTGCACGTCACTACTATAGCTATGTCCCAGCACCACCGCCGAAGCATGAGCCACCGCGCGCTGAATCTGCAACATCATCTTCCCGGGAGTAAAAAACAGATAAATGGCCGGGCTTTCGGGAACAAACTTAGCAAAGAAAGGCTGATAAGGAGCCAGCCGCTGTTCACTGACGGCTACAATAATCCGTTTATAGGTAGACAAAGAATCACGCAACCGCTGATTTTCCTCTTCCGTCTGATTGGCACGAAGGGAAAAACGAGCCAAAGACGTATAGCGGGAAAGTTGTTTCGCCAACGCATCAGTTTCTCCGGGATCTCCTACCTCGAGCAATGCAATCGTCTGCTCTTTGTCTGTATGCAAAGGGAGAATATGATTCTTGTTGTTCAGAACTGTTATTGCCGCTAAATTCAACCGGCGAACCAAATCACGCGTTTGCGGACTGTTAATCCGTTGTTCCAGACCGGATAATTGTACATACGACTTTTTCTTCAGTCCCAACACATATTTATAAGTCAAGACCTTACGACATTTGCTTTCAATATCTTCGCGGGTCAACTCTCCTTTTTCAATGGCTTCCAGTACGGCCGGTATCTCTTCCTTCAAGTTTCGGGGAGACAATACCATGTCATTACCAGCTTTCAAAGCCTGCAAACTGACATTTCCATTTCCCGCCACTCCTTTCATGGCAAGCGCATCCGTAAATATGAGTCCTTTGAACGCCAACTCATCTGTCAGCAAATCATATACGACATTGCGGGACAAGGAAGACGGAAGTCCACCAATCGGTTCTATCACCGGAACTTGCAAATGTCCTACCATCATACCGCCCAATCCGGCACGGATGGCTTCTTTAAAAGGATAAAGTTCCACACTGTCCAGACGCTCACGAGTGAAAGGAAGTACCGGAAGCGCCTTATGCGAATCAACATCGGTATCTCCATGTCCGGGAAAATGTTTGCACACAGATAAAACCCCTCCGCTTTCCAAACCGGAAGCATAAGCGATAACCTTATCAGCCACCTGTATCGGATCTTCTCCAAAAGAACGGGTATTGATTACGGGATTTTCAGGATTTATATTCACGTCCGCCACCGGAGCAAAGTTGACCTGTACTCCAATCTGTCGGCATTGACGAGCAACTTCACGCCCGTATTCATAGAGCAGCTTGTTGTCACGGATACATCCCAATACCATATTCCGTGGAAAAACAGGCATACCACGCAAACGCATGGCCAGCCCCCATTCTCCATCAAAGGTAATCATCAAAGGGACTTTTGCCTGCCGTTGCGCCCGGTTTGTCAGTTCAACCTGATTTTGCATCTTCCCACCGGAAAAGAGAAGTCCGCCCACTTTATAGGTGTCGATTACTTCGCGCAACAGTTCCAGGTTTCGTTTGGTATCTACCGGGGCAATGGTATAGATGAACAACTGCCCTACCTTTTCTTTAAAGGAAAGCTTATCCATAACCGAATCAACCCAGTGCCGGCAGTCTTTGTCCTGAAGGGCTTTATACACCAGCAGAGGTTCAACGGTTGTAGCATTCTGCGCCGGACTTGAAACCGTGCCGGCCGCAATAAGGAATAAAAGCGTTGCTATTGAGGGGATTATCTTCATTTATGTTTTAAAGTCAAATCGAGACGGCCTACACGAACACCATTTTTTCCCGTGTGCATAACAGGCACCTCTTTTCCGTCCATATTCAAGTATATTTTGGGCCCTTTCATAAATGTATGAGAGTGCCCGCCCAGAATCACGTCGATATTGCGTGTTCCGGCAACCAGATGTTCATCCATTTGAATGCCCAGATGAGACAGGCATACTACCAAATCACAACCTTCTTCGTCTTTCAACAAAGCAGCTATTTCGTTGGATACGCGGACAGGATCTTCATAAACGACTCCTTCGCATTTATTAGCCTGAATCATCCCTTCGGGTTGGGTTCCAAGGCCAAACACACCAATTCTCAAACCATATTTCTCAAGAACGACGTAGGGTTTAACTATATCTTTCAATACCGTAGCATCCAGATTATAGTTGGCACAAACAACCGGGAAATTAGCCATCTTGAAAATACGTTCCATATTATCCACATCGAAATCAAACTCATGGTTACCGATAGTCATAGCATCGTAACCCATTTCATTCATTAGTTTAACTTCCACTTCTCCGCGGAACATATTATAATAAGGTGTTCCCTGAGAAATATCTCCGCAGTCGAAAAGCAGCACATTCTTATGCTCCTTGCGGAACTGTTCGAGAAAAACAGCCCGGCGAAGAAAACCACCTTTATTATAGTATTCGTCCCCCTTCTGATTGACAGGTTCGATACGACTATGCACATCGCTTGTTTGTAAAATAATCACTTCTTTGGTATCCTTATCCTGCGCAAAAATTGAGAAAGTAAAGCTCAATGCAAGACATAACAGGAATAATATCTGAATTCTTTTCATATTCAATATTTTTAGATTCTCCTTTTTATTTTATGCTAATACGTCCATCCAGTTTGGAGGTAATCGCTTTGCCTTCGGCAGTCTGTTTGCGTACATAATCAAGAAATAGTCCGCGTAAGGTTGCGTCTTCGGGGCATACTCTCTTTTCTGCCTGCAGGAAAGCATCCATCCGTCCATTTCCATCTGCCAGATAGTCGATAGTGGCCACCGTGTAAAGCTGGTCATCCTTTAGTGGTTTTTCACCGACAAAGGCGTTCAGCAACTTTCCATTTTTGGTGATTTCAAGGCGGATACCGCTCACTCCTTCTCCGTGCAGAGATGCAATCGCTTCAAAAAGACGTCTCAAGTCTGTTCCTTTCATAGTCAGTACGCAAAGAGAATTCTCAAAAGGAAGAATTTCAAACACATCGCCTACCGTGATATCTCCTTCGGGCAAGATATTACGCAAGCCGCCCATATTTACCAATCCCATATCAGCAGGTTTCCCCAACACCTGAACAGCCGCTTGCTGCAAAACACCTGCAACAAGGTTGGAAAGTAAACTTTCGGGACCTCCTTTGTCCATTTTCATCGCACTGGTGCCGATGACTTCATACATCATCGCATCCACCTTTTCCTTATAAGGCTTTAAGATTTCGGCAGCTTTCGCGTTGGGATGGGTGTCCCAAACAGAATCAATCGTTATCATGCTGCCCTCTACTTTAGTTATTTCGTACTGAGCCGTAGTCTCGCGTGCGGTCCGGCAGGAAGTAAACAGGAAGCCTCCTGCCAACGCTGCCACCATCAGATACTTTGCATAAGTCTGTTTCATGTTCGCTATTTTTAGATATGCTACAAATATACAAAAACATTTGGCTATCTGGCAAATAATTCGTTACTTTGCACCGCTTTCGCGCAATCGCTGTCAAGAGAAGAGATACTTGGTATGTTGCGTTGTAACGATGAAACAATTTAATAATAACAACAATGGATTTAATTAAAATTGCAGAAGAAGCATTTGCTACCGGAAAACAGCACCCGAGCTTCAAAGCAGGAGACACTGTAACAGTAGCATATCGTATTATCGAGGGTAACAAAGAACGTGTACAGTTGTACCGTGGTGTTGTTATCAAAATCGCCGGTCACGGAGACAAGAAACGTTTTACTGTACGTAAAATGTCAGGAACTATAGGCGTAGAAAGAATTTTCCCAATCGAATCACCGGCTATCGATAGCATCGAAGTGAACAAGGTAGGTAAAGTTCGTCGCGCTAAATTGTACTACCTGCGCGCTCTTACTGGTAAGAAAGCTAGAATCAAAGAAAAAAGAGCTAACTAATAAGCCGAACTTTTCGATTCGAAATAAAAAAGGGAACTTCATTATGAGGTTCCCTTTTTTATTGTATATTTTCTCAAACATTCTCATGCCTATGAGAATATTTTCTCACTCCGGTGAGAATAACCCTTTGTCTGAATAAGCCGTACACGTCAGAAAGGACTAAATAAAACAAAGCCCCGAAAGTCATAAACTCCCGAGGCTTCATTACCTTTATTATAATAATGAAATGTTATTCTTTCAAATCTTTCAGTTCCCAAGCCAATGCACTGGCGCCCAGTACAGCAGCATCAGAATCCTTCAATTCGGAAACGAGCAGTTTAGTCTTGCCTTTATAGATATTCAGGATATTATCATCAATTGATTTCTGAATTGGTTTCATGATATAGTCACCGGACTTAGCCAAACCACCAAACAATACAATTGCTTCAGGGCTGGAGAATGCAATAGCATCTGCCAGTGCTTCACCCAAGATGTTACCTGTAAAGTTAAAGATTTCCTGTGCCAGTTTATCACCTTGTACAGCTGCATCATACACATCTTTTGAAGTGATGTTTTCTGCAGGAATGTTACGAAGCAAGCTAGCATCCGTACGGGCAGCAAGGAATTCGCGAGCTGTGCGAGCTACACCGGTAGCCGAACAGTAAGTTTCCAGACATCCCTTACGGCCACAACCGCAAAGACGACCATCGCGACGGGCGATAACGTGTCCCAATTCACCTGCAAAACCGTCATGACCATACACCATCTGACCGTTGATAACGATACCGCTACCCACACCAGTACCCAGTGTAATCATGATAAAGTCTTTCATACCACGGGCAGCACCGTAAGTCATTTCACCGATAGCAGCAGCGTTTGCGTCGTTTGTCAAAGCAGTGGGGATACCCAGTCTTTCTTCAAACATGGCAGCCAACGGAAGAATTCCCTTCCAAGGCAGGTTCGGAGCAAATTCAATCGTTCCCGTGTAGTAGTTGCCATTCGGAGCACCGATACCAATACCTCTGATTTTATCAACACCACCATTAGCAATAATCAATGGAAGCAGACTTTTACACACTTCATCAGCGTATTCTTCTACTGTAGGGTAACCAGATGTTTTGATTGAACTGCTGGCAATAATAGTTCCGCGTGCGTCTACAATTCCAAAGACGGTATTCGTTCCGCCTATGTCAATACCTACTACGTAGGGTTTTTCCATGTTTGAATTCATGATACTTTTATTTAAAAGGGTTAGTTAATCATTAAGTTTACTGCACACAAATTACGTAAAGAAGATTGAGTCTACAAAATGTTTTTTGAAAAAAGTTCAACCTGTTTGCAACTTTTCGTATCTTTCGCACGTCTAATAGTAGAAAATTATCAGAAAACAGAAACTAAATAAAGAAAATTGTGATACAACTAACGAATATCAACAAGACCTACAACAACGGAGCGCCTCTCCATGTACTTAAAGGTATCAATCTCAACATTGAACAGGGAGAATTTGTTTCTATCATGGGAGCATCCGGGTCTGGGAAATCAACTTTACTCAACATATTGGGAATCCTCGACAACTACGATACCGGAGATTATTACCTGAACAACGTACTTATCAAGAACTTGAGCGAAACCAAAGCTGCCGAATACCGGAACCGTATGATCGGATTTATCTTCCAGTCATTCAATCTGATTTCCTTTAAAGATGCCGTAGAGAATGTAGCACTTCCTTTATTTTACCAGGGAATAAGTCGCAAAAAACGAAATGCGCTTGCCTTGGAATATCTCGACCGCCTGGGTTTAAAAGACTGGGCACATCACATGCCGAACGAAATGAGTGGCGGTCAGAAACAACGTGTAGCCATTGCACGAGCTTTAATCACCCAACCACAAATCATTCTGGCAGATGAACCAACAGGAGCTTTAGATAGCAAAACTTCTGTGGAAGTGATGCAGATTCTGAAAGATCTTCATAAACTGGGAATGACGATTGTCGTTGTCACCCACGAAAGTGGAGTCGCCAACCAGACAGACAAGATTATACATATCAAAGATGGAATCATCGAACGTATTGAAGATAATATCGACCATGACGCTTCTCCTTTCGGAAAAGACGGTATCATGAAATAATCTAAAATCCACCACTATACAAACATTATCATGATTGACATCTGGCAAGAAATATATAGTACCATCAAACGCAACAAGCTAAGAACTTTTCTCACAGGATTTGCCGTGGCATGGGGAATCTTTATGCTTATCGTCCTACTAGGTGCAGGCAACGGACTGATCCACGCATTCGAGCAATCGGCTTCCGAACGTGCCATGAACTCCATCAAGATTTTTCCGGGATGGACCAGTAAATCATACGACGGACTGAAAGAAGGAAGACGGGTGCAACTGGACAATAAAGACATGGATGCTACCAGTCATTATTTCCCGAATCATGTCATCAAGGCCGGAGCAACCGTGTGGCAGGGAGGCGTTAATCTTAGTTTCGGACAAGAATACGTCAGCCTGAACCTTTCCGGCGTATATCCCAATCATACAGAGGTAGAAGTCGTGAAGCTTTTCGAAGGACGTTTTATCAATGAAATCGATATCAAGAAACGCCGGAAAGTTATTGTGCTTCATAAGAAAACAGCAGAAATCCTTTTTAACAAGACTCATACCGAGCCAATCGGACAGTTTGTCAACGCCGGAAATGTGGTTTATCAGGTAGTAGGTCTTTATAATGATAAAGGAGATAGCGGAGACAGCGATGCCTACATTCCTTTTACCACTCTGCAAACGATTTATAATAAAGGAGACAAACTGAATAACCTGGTCATGACTACCAAAAATCTGGAAACAGTAGAGGCCAATGAGGCTTTTGAAGCCCATTACCGCAAAGTATTGGGAGCCAACCATCGGTTTGACCCAACGGACCACAGTGCTATCTGGATATGGAACCGGTTTACCAACTATCTGCAACAGCAGAAAGGTTCGGGCATGCTGCGTATCGCCATCTGGGTAATCGGCATCTTTACGTTACTTAGCGGAATCGTTGGAGTTTCCAACATCATGCTGATTACCGTCAAAGAACGTACCCGCGAGTTTGGTATTCGTAAGGCTTTGGGAGCCAAACCGCTTTCCATTCTCTGGTTGATTATCGTAGAGAGCGTCACCATCACCACCATATTCGGATATATCGGCATGGTAGCCGGTATCGGAGTGACCGAATGGATGAACAGCGCTTTCGGCAATCAGACCATGGACACCGGAATGTGGACGGAAACCGTTTTCCTGAATCCGACAGTAGATATAAGAATCGCCATACAGGCTACACTCACATTAATAATAGCTGGTACGTTAGCCGGATTATTCCCTGCCCGAAAAGCAGTTAGCATCCGACCGATCGAAGCACTTAGAGCAGATTAAGACTATGAGAATAGACATGGATACCTGTGAGGAAATCCTCATTACCATTACAAGAAATAAAACGAGAAGCCTGCTGACTGCATTCGGTGTTTTCTGGGGAATCTTTATGCTCGTAGCCCTTATCGGCGGCGGGCAAGGATTGGAGGACATGATGAAAAAGAACTTTGAAGGATTTGCCACCAATTCTGGTTTCCTTGTCTCGCAAAGAACGGGCGAGGCTTACAAAGGCTTCCGCAAAGGGAGATGGTGGAATCTGGAATCTACCGACATTGACCGTCTTCGCTCCCAAGTGAAAGAGGTGGAGATCATTACTCCGTCCGTAGCCCGTTGGGGTTCCAAAGCCGTATACGAAGATAAGAAATATGATTGTAGCGTGAAAGGATTGTATCCGGATTATCTCCACATTGAATCACAGGAAATGGCATACGGCAGGTTCATCAATGAGGTGGATATAAAGGAAGCACGCAAAGTATGTGTCATCGGAAAACGAATTTATGAAAGTCTTTTCAAACCGGGAGAAGACCCGTGTGGCAAATATGTAAGAGTAGATGGCATTTATTATCAAGTGATTGGCATGTCTTCTTCCGAAGGGGACATGAATATACAGGGACGGGCTTCGGAGGCCGTCACTCTTCCTTTCACTACGATGCAGCAAACATATAATCTGGGAGGACGAATTGATGTGATCTGTTTCACTGCGAAGCATGGAGTCAAAGTGTCTGAAATACAACCCAAAATGGAACAGGTCATTAAAGCCGCACATTATATCTCCCCGGATGACAAACAGGCTGTTATGTGCCTGAATGCCGAAGCTATGTTCTCTATGGTCGATAACCTGTTTACCGGTATCAACATACTTGTTTGGATGGTAGGATTGGGAACTTTGCTGGCAGGTGCCATCGGAGTATCCAATATTATGATGGTGACCGTTAAAGAACGTACCACTGAAATCGGTATCCGCCGGGCGATCGGTGCACGACCGAAAGATATTCTGCAACAAATTCTATCAGAGAGTATGGTACTTACCACCATTGCAGGAATGTGTGGAATATCCTTTGCCGTCATGGTGTTGCAACTTGTAGAGATGGGAGCCAACGCTGACGGAGGGGACACCCGTTTTCAAGTTACTTTCGGACTGGCAATCGGTACTTGTGCCCTTCTAATCGCACTGGGAATGTTGGCAGGTCTGGCACCTGCTTACCGGGCCATGGCTATCAAACCGATTGAGGCGATTCGGGATGAATAAGGAAGTGGAACAGTTATCTGGATATGTGAGGAGTTTAGTTTCAATCATCAATCGTAAATAATAAAATTATAAATAAAATCATGAAAAAGTATCTGAAAATCACATTATTGGTAGTCATTGCTATCATTCTTGTCGGAACATTCGTATTCCTTTATCAGAAATCCAAGCCTAAGGTAATCACTTACGAAACAGTTAGACCGGAAATGACTGACCTCCAAAAAACTACAGTAGCTACCGGAAAGGTGGAACCGAGAGACGAAATTTTAATCAAACCGCAAATTTCGGGTATTATCGACGAAGTATATAAAGAAGCCGGACAAGCTGTAAGAAAAGGGGAAGTTATTGCCAAAGTAAAAGTAATCCCTGAACTCGGACAACTGAATTCTGCAGAAAGCCGTGTGCGCCTGGCAGAAATTAATGCAACCCAGGCAGAAACGGATTTCGCCCGTGTGAAGAAGTTGTATGACGGTCAGTTAATTAGCCGGGAGGAATACGAGAAAAGTGAAGTGGCTTTGAAACAGGCTCGCGAAGAGAGACAGACGGCCAAAGACAATCTGGAAATCGTAAAAGAAGGAATTACCAAAAACAGTGCCTCTTTCAGTAGCACGATGATTCGCTCTACCATTGACGGGTTAATCCTGGACGTACCTGTAAAAGCTGGTAATTCGGTGATTATGAGTAATACGTTCAATGATGGAACCACGATTGCTACGGTAGCCAACATGAACGATATGATTTTCCGCGGTAATATTGATGAAACAGAAGTGGGACGTATCCACGAACAAATGCCAATCAAGCTGACCATCGGAGCTTTACAAAATCTGACTTTCAATGCCATTCTGGAATATATCTCTCCGAAAGGGGTGGAAACCAATGGAGCCAACCAGTTTGAAATCAAGGCTGCGATTACCATTCCGGATTCTGTTCAGATTCGTTCCGGATATTCGGCTAATGCGGAAATCGTATTACAAAAAGCCAATCAGGTATTGGCAGTGCCCGAAAGCACTGTTGAATTTAGTGGTGACTCTACATTTGTGTACATCATGACAGATTCAGTGCCCGAACAAAAGTTCCAGCGTACACAGGTGACTGCCGGTATGAGTGATGGAATCAAGATAGAAATCAAGAAAGGGGTAACCGTTCAGGACAAAATACGTGGTGCAGAGAAAAAAGATAAATAATTGAATCCGATGAAAATAATTCGTAAAACCATATCAGCCCTTCTGCTTGCCGGAGTCGGAATCACCTCCATTCAGGCACAGAACAACTCTTCGCAAGCGTGGACGCTGCGGCAATGTATCGACTATGCCATTGAACATAATATAGAAATCCGTCAATCGGCCAATAATGTCGAAGCAGGCAAAGTGAGTGTAAACACTACTAAATGGGCACGCCTTCCGAATCTGAGCGGTAGTGCCAGCCAAAACTGGAGTTGGGGTCGTACCGCTTCTCCGATAGACAACTCGTATAGTGACATCAACAGCGCCAATACTAGTTTCAGCTTGGGAACAAACGTACCTATATTTACCGGTTTGCAATTGTCCAACCAATATTCACTTGCCAAACTGGATTTAAAAGCTGCTATAGAAGATTTGAATAAAGCCAGAGAGGATATTGCAATCAATGTCACTTCGGCTTATTTACAGGTTTTATTCAATCAAGAATTAAGTAAGATTGCTCATAATCAGGTCGATTTAAGCAAAGACCAGTTAAAACGTATTCAAGGTCTTCAGGGAGTGGGTAAGGCATCCTCTTCTGAAGTGGCCGAAGCACAAGCCCGTGTTGCACAGGATGAAATGACTGCTGTACAATCAGACAATACGTACAAACTGTCCTTACTGGATCTCACCCAACTCTTGGAATTACCCACGCCTGAAGGATTTGTACTCGAAAGCCCTAAGGAAGAATTAGAGTTCGAATCTCTCACTCCGCCGGATGACATATATACACAGGCGCTTACTTACAAACCAAGCATTAAGGCTGCAGAATATCGTTTACAAGGTAGTCTTAATAGTATTCGTATTGCCCAAAGTGCGTTTTATCCACAACTCTCTTTCAGTGCCGGTCTGGGAAGTAATTATTATACGGTTAGCGGAAGATCAGAGAGCAGCTTCGGCAGTCAGATGAAAAACAATCTGAATAAATATATAGGATTTAATTTGAGCGTGCCAATCTTCAACCGTTTTGCCACAAGAAACCGGGTACGCACCGCTCGTTTGCAACAAATAGATTTATCCTTGAAGTTGGATAACAGTAAAAAAATACTCTATAAAGAAATTCAGCAAGCCTGGTACAATGCTCTGGCAGCAGAAAGTAAATACAACTCCAGTGAAGTGGCAGTAAAAGCCAACGAAGAATCTTTCCGCCTGATGAGTGAGAAATTCAATAACGGCAAAGCTACCTTTGTGGAATACAATGAAGCCAAACTTAATCTGACGAAAGCTCTTTCGGATAAGTTGCAGGCAAAATATGACTACCTGTTCCGGACTAAAATTCTGGATTTCTACAAAGGACAGGTCATTGAATAAAAAAGAAATAAAATTGAGTTTAGTATAGTAGTTCCTTAAAACATATCCGTTGGTTCATTCGTTATTATAGAAAGAACTAACGGATATGAAGTATTTTATCGTCCTAGTGATTATAATGATTAGTAATACATTTTTAGGAGTTGCTAAACCAATGAAGAATCAAGCAGAAATCTATTTTGCGGGAGGATGTTTCTGGGGAACAGAACATTTCCTGAAACAAATTCGAGGAGTAGAAAGTACTCAGGTAGGATATGCCAACAGTAATGTTGCCAATCCGAGTTATGAACAGGTCTGTTCCGGAAAAACCAATGCTGCCGAAACAGTAAAGGTGGTTTATGATCCGAAAACGGTAGATTTGAATTTACTGCTCGATCTATATTTCAAGA
This sequence comes from Bacteroides sp. MSK.18.37, assembly GCF_019129155.2. Taxonomy (NCBI): domain Bacteria; kingdom Pseudomonadati; phylum Bacteroidota; class Bacteroidia; order Bacteroidales; family Bacteroidaceae; genus Bacteroides; species Bacteroides sp. MSK.18.37. The sequence continues at coordinate 2,073,973 of NZ_JAHOIB020000001.1, forward strand.
CAATAGATCCTACCAGCCTCAACCGGCAAGGTAATGACCGGGGAACACAGTATAGAACCGGAATTTATTATGTAGATAAAGAAGATCTCCCTGTCATCAAGCAGGCAATTCAATTATTATCCGCACAATATAAAACTCCTATTGTCCTAGAAGTAAAGCCATTGACTAATTTCTATCCGGCAGAGACTTACCACCAGGACTATCTGGATAAAAATCCGGGTGGATACTGCCATATCAATCCTGCTTTATTCGAAATGGCACGCAAAGCGAATGCGCCGAAAGCTAAAGTGTATCAAAAAGCGGATGATGCAACCCTTCGTAAGAAACTCTCGGCGGAACAATATGCCGTAACCCAAAAGAATGCCACCGAACCAGCTTTCCACAATGAATACTGGAATGAGCATCGTCCCGGCATTTATGTAGATATTACTACCGGAGAACCTCTGTTTGTTTCTACTGACAAGTTCGATTCAGGTTGCGGGTGGCCAAGCTTTTCCCAACCAATTCAAAAAGATCTGATCGCAGAAAAGAAAGATACTTCACACGGCATGATACGTACGGAAGTACGCAGTAAAACCGGAGATGCTCATTTGGGACACGTATTCACAGATGGGCCGAAAGAGAAAGGTGGATTACGTTATTGCATCAATAGCGCTTCACTTCGTTTTATCCCGAAAGATAAAATGAAAGAGGAAGGTTATGGAGAATATCTACCACTCGTTAAATAAATATTGAAGAGTTACAAAAGCTAATCATAACTGTTCATCAGATAAACAGAACGGTGGATTATCCCATAAGGAAATCCACCGTTTTTAATGTAGTTAAATTAAAAGAGAGAGAAGGAGTTTCACAACTCCGATTTATTTTTATCTGCTGGCAGTCAGCAGAGTTGCTTCATTAGTTGCCGGAACAGACACATTCATAGCCCAGCTGGAACCGGATTCTTCAATCCATTTATCATTCCATTTGTAGTTCATATAAGCAACCGGCATATTAGCGTCATTCAGTTCATAAACACTCTTTTCAACAGATGCGTCGTAAGCTCTGTGAGAGTCATTCCAACGTGCGTATACCAAAGTGATTTCATTAGATGAATAAGTATAATCAATCTTGAAGTACGGTATCCATTTTTCAATAGAAGCATCCCATTTGAAAGCTTCTTTGGAGGATATTCTCTTCTGATCGTCATAAGTAAAATCATATTTCATGTGGCGATAGAGAGAACCATCGAGTCTGTAAATCACTTTCGATACTACGAGATCATCTACTTTTTCTTCATTAGTAATGAAGTTATTACCCTGTGCCTTCACTGTTGCATTAGCGATTCCTGCAAATACCATAGCAACTAAAACGATCATTCTGAATAATACTGTAGTCTTCATAATTGTATATTTTTTATTTGTTCAACATTCTGTTTTTATTCTTCTGTTTATTAGACGGATCAAGCGTCTCAAACGGTTGCAACCTTCTGAAGTTTTTTTCATTTTTCTTCGTTGTCCGCTTGCGACTATAGAGATGCAACGAGCGTGCCAAAACGATAACTAACTAATAATCAAGGAAATCATAAAACAGAACGGTGTACGAAAACGAACAGTTGTACGCTTAAAAGCGAACAACTAACCATTTTTTTCGCATTTTCTTCTTTCTACTGATGAATATAACTCTAAAAATGGGAAAATACTCCGCTTGTTGCCCGAATTATTATCTACCTTTGCAGCGATTATCATATCAAGAAAAAGAAGATGGAAACGTCCAGCAAAAAAAGAATTATCATTCTATCGGCTACCAGTATCTTGCTTACCAGCCTTATTTGTCTCTTTGCATTCCGCAATGTCATTTTATGCCATATCGTTGACAAACGAGCTACACGTGCCGAACAAACATACGGTCTACAAATTCATTATCAGGAGTTACGAATGAAAGGCTACAATGAAGTGGCTTTACAAGGACTTTCTATTGTTCCCAACCAACGGGATACCCTCCTGACATTACAATCCGTCAATGTAAAACTAAGTTTTTGGGAATTGCTAAAAGGAGAAATCGAAGTACGGAATGTGCTTATGAATGGCCTTGCAATCAACTTCATCAAGCATGATAGCATAGCTAACTACGATTTCCTGTTCTTTAAACGGCAACAAGAAGCAGAACTCCAACCTGTCATAGAAAGTGACTATGCCAACCGTATTGACCGGATATTAAACCTCATTTACGGTTTCCTGCCTGAAAACGGGCAACTCAGGCAAATCAATATAACCGAACGTAAAGATAGTAATTTCGTTGCAGTCAACATTCCTTCTTTTATTATTGAGAACAATCATTTCCAATCAACCATTCAGATAAAAGAAGATACACTTCCTCAACAACTATGGGAAGCGACCGGCGAACTAAACAGAAGAGACTATACATTAAAAGCATCTCTCTTTGCCCCGGAAAAAAGAAAAATCTCACTACCTTATATTACCCGCCGTTTTGGAGCAGAAGTCACTTTCGACACCCTATCTTATAATATGACTAAAGATAAGCGTGCATCCAATCAACTGCTCCTCAAAGGAAAAGCGAGAGTGAACGGACTTGACGTATTTCATAAAGCTCTCTCTCCTGAAGTAATTCATCTCAATCGTGGACAACTCTGTTACGAGATGAACATAAGCGGGCACTCACTCGAGCTGGATAGCACGACCATTGTTGATTTCAACAAACTCCAGTTTCATCCTTATTTGCGAGCCGAGAAAGAGAAAGGAAACTGGCATTTCACTGCTGCGGTCAACAAATCCTGGTTTCCGGCAGATGATCTGTTCAGCTCTCTCCCCAAAGGATTATTCAGCAATCTGGAAGGCATCAAGACAAGTGGCGAGTTGACCTATCATTTTCTATTAGATATTGATTTTGCACAACTAGATAGTCTCAAACTGGAATCCGAACTGAAAGAGAAAGACTTCCGCATCACAAGCTATGGAGCCACTTCACTCTCCAAAATGTCCGGCGAGTTCATTTATACAGCTTATGAGAATGGAATACCGGTGCGGACTTTTCCTATTGGTCCCTCGTGCAAACACTTTACACCATTGGATAGCATTTCACCCATCCTAAGAATGTCCGTTATGCAAAGTGAAGACGGAGCATTCTTTTACCATCGCGGTTTCCTGCCCGACGCCCTACGGGAAGCATTGATTTACGACCTGCAAGTGAAACGCTTTGCACGTGGAGGAAGCACGATCACCATGCAACTCGTAAAGAATGTATTCCTGAACCGTAATAAGAACTTTGCACGTAAATTGGAAGAGGCATTGATTGTATGGCTAATAGAAAATGAAAGATTAACTTCTAAAGAACGCATGTACGAAGTATATCTGAACATTGTTGAATGGGGACCGCTCGTTTATGGTATTCAGGAAGCTTCTGCTTATTATTTCAATAAACGCCCTTCACAACTGAACACGGAAGAAAGTATTTTCCTGGCTTCCATTATCCCGAAGCCCAAGCATTTCCGCAGCTCTTTTGCTGAAGGCGGACAGTTAAAGGAGAATATGGAAGGCTATTATAAGTTGATAGCCAAGCGGCTTGCACAGAAAGGAGTAATAAGTGAAATCGAGGCGGATAGTATCCGCCCCGATATCCAAGTTACGGGCGCTGCCCGGAATAGTCTAGCCGGTGAAAACCCGGAGTCTAGTTCTCCTTCCGCTGAGGAGTAATGAGATTGATATAAATAATAAAGGAATAGGTTATCTTCTTGAACTGCTGCTGTTTCTTTCAGAGGAACGGGAAGAACTTTGAGTGCTATTGCTTCTCGTACTTCCGGAAGAAGAGCGTCTTTCTGTTTGTCCACTAGAAACATTGCTCCGGGTAGAGCTACCGCCGCTTCGAGTAGAGCTCGAGCTACCGCTACTCCGGTTAGAAGTGGTACTGCTGCTACGACTAGTAGTACTACCGCTACTGCGACTGGAGCTACTACGACTGGAACTACCGCGACTGGAACCGGAAGAGCTATTATTTCTCTCGGAACTGTTATTTCTATTATAGGAACCACTATCGTTTCGTTTACTTGAACTTTCTCTCGAACTGCTACTTGTTTTTCCACTTTCACGATTGGAGGAACTGGAACCAGTTGAACTTCCGCTTGTTGGTCTGCGATTAGAGCTTGAAGAACCGGAACCTGTTTCCGGACGACGACCAGAATTACGATCACTTTCTACTCTATTCGTATTCCCATTTTTATCAGGAGCAACATTGTTACCAGGTCTCCCACTTCCGGACGGTGTAGATGGTCTGACAGAAGTCGAAGGCCGATCTCCTCCAGATTCCGGACGGGGACGTGTTGACGTACCAGGTCTTGTTGTCGTTCCGGGACGAGTAGAAGTATCAGGACGAGTAGAGGTACTTGGGCGAGACGTACCAGGACGCGTTGTCGATGAACCCGGACGGGAAGAATTACCCGGACGTGTCGGTGCATTATGCGGACGAGTGGAAGTATTCGGACGGAACCGGACAGAACCGAAATCCGAACGACGATAAGAGTGGAATACTCGCTGATCTCTCACCCGATGCGGTGCAGAATAATGGTTGAAATTAGTATATCTGCCCCGATAATAACTCACATGGTGAAAGTGTGGACGATAATGTGCTCCACAATAAGTACGGTAATGGTAAGGCACACCAAAATAAAACAAACTGCGATTCGGGTAATTAACATAAACCCTGAAACTCCATTTCCCTCCGGTTACATAGATTGGCCGATAGAAATACTCGGCACCGAGGAACCGGCGATACTGTGCATCACTCAATATCCAGCGAAGATCGTCATTACGGATATCCAACGCTTCATAATAATCATCCAATGCCCATTCGTAACCACGTGCTACGTAATCCATGATATTACGGACAGAATAAATAAAGTCGTAATTAATTTCATACGCATCATTATATTGCTGTGTACTCAAGCTCAATTCATATGCCATCTTATCGGTAAGAAAACGCGTCTCCTTACGTACCTTGCTAGTGCTCATTCCAGCCATTACGGTCATATTGGCAGTCAGACCGACAGCAAAGAGTAAAAACAGTATTCGTTTCATAATTCAATCTCCTATCATTTATTATTCTGATGATATTCCTCAATAAACTTACGCATCTCATCTTTATATGCATTAGAAAATAAAATATCGATCACCTTATTAAAATTTCTTTTATCCCTTACATAAGGATACAGCTTCTTCATCATCTCCACCTGGTCAGGAGTATACGAAATCTCCTTCACTATTTTCACACATTGATTTGAAGTGACATCATACGTTCTCAACATCCGATCGACAAGCTTCTTCTGGTCTTCATTCATAACCGTTATTTTAAGCTTATTGATAAATTCATCAAACTCCGGATCAGTCATCAAACGAGCTTCTTCCACCTGTTCATGATTAGGAAAGACTTCAACGGTAGTGTTCACAGCAGGCGGTACTACAACGGAATGCATTGGTGCAGGTCTGCCATAACCTTTGAACGTATCCATACTAACCACCTCTCTATTTACAAACTGAACGATTATCGTCACAGGTTCCGAAGTAAGTACAGGCGTACCGTTATCACGATGGAATTCCCATTCTTCCATATCACCGTCAAAACGCCGGAAATCAGGTTTTCCTAAAACGGACTCTACCTGAGATTGAGTCATTCCCTGATATATACCCATCATCTGTTTGGTAGATACATAGCTGGTAAAACAGCCACTGACCAATATTCCCAACGCCAAACACAGCATAATATGTATCTTTTTCATAACCGTATCGTTTTTAGTTAATAGTATCAACGTTTACCGTACCCTATGATAAAATCCTTCATCTTTTCCTTGCTGGAGCTAAATGTCAGGGTATTAATCACCGTAAAGAAAGCTTCCTTATCTACAATCCGGGGATACATGATCTTCATAATCTCCATCCGGTCATCATCGAATGTATATAGTTTGGTCAGTTGGAGACATTGGGCAGATGTGAAATCAGAACCAGCCAATGCAGCATTGAGCAACTTCATACGGTCATCTTTAAAAGGCTCATTCTTCATCTCTTTATAAAACGTTTGGAAGAGCTGATCGTTCATCACCCTGTTGTAACCATATCCCGGACGATGTTCTCCCTGTTCGGGACGGCCGGGTCTTTCCGGGCGCATGTTATCACGTCCGTCTACCCATATTTCTGTCACTCCTCTCCCATCAAAATAAACGAGATCTTTATATAATTTTTCTCCTTTCCATACTCGCTCTCCCGCACGGGTAAAGCGGGTGGCAAACACTTCAACAGTATAATGTCCGGGATTTAAATTGGCTATAAAGCAGGTAGTAGTAGGTAAACATATCTGGTTCCCTCCCAGGTAAACAAGAATCGGAGTATTCCCGCCATCGATACGGATTCCGTTAACAGACTGCGCTTGTAAGGAGAGGGCAGCGAACAGGATACAGAAACTTATTATAATCTTACGCATAGCTTATCTAGTTTTTAATTATTTATATCTTTAATCTGATAGCACAAAAATAGGGTGAGGAAACTCCCCACCCCAATGATTCTCTCTATTCGTATGTAGGGAAATCCCTATTCTGTTTAGGAATCCGCCAAAGCAATGCCATCCTCATGCAAGGTAATCAGACGTTTCTTATACAAGTCGCCCACTCCTTTCTTAAAGGTTTTCTTGCTAACACCAAACGTGTCATAAATATCTTCCGCAGGACTTTTATCATTCAAGTTGATCCGTCCTCCATGCGCTTTGATATAGTCGAGCAGCGTTTTCGAAAAATCGTCAATCTTTTCAAAACCGGGTTTCTGAAGAATCAGGTCTACCTTACCATCTTCACGCACCTGTTTCACAAAAGCTTTCATCTCCATTCCTGTTTCCAACGGACAGAATATTTCATTTTCATACAGCAAACCGCTATACTTATTATCTATAATCGCTTTAAAGCCCAAATCCGTCTTCTGCCAGATAAGGATATTCACTTCTGCTTCCGGAGTATATTCCGGCTTTTCTTTCGACAGATAACGTTCCACCTTTGCTGAAGCCACAATACGATAACTCTCTTCATCCAAATGCGCATGGACCACATATTTCCGCCCAACCTGCATTTTCATCTTCTGCTCACTGAACGGAACGAACAGGTCTTTCATCAATCCCCAGTTCAGGAAAGCTCCGTATTGATTCACCCAGGAGACTTCCAGACAGGCGAACTGACCTACCTGCACCAACGGAGTCAGCGTCGTAGCAATCAGTCTTTCATCCATATCCAGATAAAGAAACACGTTCAAAAAATCTCCTATCTTACAGTCTTCGGGCACATAGCGGGTAGGCAACAAAATCTCACCTTCTTCCCCACCATCGAGATATACGCCGAAATCTACTTCTTTCACGACTTCAAGCTGATTGAACTTTCCTAATTCGATGCTCATATTCTTATCTATTTATTGTAATAAGACACAAAGATAATCTATTTTGAATAGATCTCTCAAACAGTCAGCCATAACTTTTCGTTATCGGGCAAAACTATTTGCAATGAACAATCTGCTTTCTAATATGTTAACTTTGTAGCGACAAAAAGAAAAAGTAAATTATTCACCTTTAAACATATAAACTTATGGAATTTCTAACCAACGAGAAACTTACGATTGTAGGAGCTGCCGGAATGATCGGCTCCAATATGGCACAAACAGCCATGATGATGAGACTCACTCCGAATATTTGCCTGTATGATCCATTTGCCCCGGCTCTGGAAGGAGTAGCTGAAGAATTGTATCACTGCGGTTTTGAAGGTGTCAACCTTACATTTACTTCCGATATCAAAGAAGCGCTGACAGGAGCTTCTTACATTGTCTCTTCCGGTGGAGCTGCCCGTAAAGCAGGTATGACCCGCGAAGATTTGCTGAAGGGAAATGCAGAAATTGCCGCTCAATTCGGTAAAGATGTTCATCAATATTGCCCGAACGTAAAACATATCGTTGTGATCTTTAATCCTGCAGACATCACCGGATTGATTACTTTGTTGTATTCAGGTTTGAAACCCTCTCAAGTTTCTACACTGGCTGCCTTGGACAGCACCCGTCTGCAAAACGAACTGGTGAAATTCTTCCATATCCCGGCTTCCGACATTCAGAATTGCCGTACGTATGGTGGTCATGGCGAACAAATGGCTGTATTCGCATCTACAACCAAAATAAAAGGAGAGCCTTTGACCGATTTCATCGGCACTACCCGTCTTCCATTGGCAGATTGGGAAGCACTGAAAGTACGTGTCATCCAGGGTGGTAAGCATATTATCGACCTGCGCGGTCGTTCTTCTTTCCAAAGCCCGGCTTATCTTTCTATCGAAATGATTGCCGCTGCTATGGGTGGACAACCTTTCCGCTGGCCTGCCGGAACGTATGTTTCTAACAGTAAGTTCGACCATATCATGATGGCGATGGAAACTTCAATAACTAAAGACGGCGTCACTTATAAAGAAGTAGCCGGAACTCCTGCCGAACAGGAAGAATTGGAAAAAAGCTACGAGCATTTATGCAAACTTCGTGATGAAGTGATTGAAATGGGGATCATCCCAGCTATTAAAGACTGGCACGCATTGAATCCCAATATTGACTAATCAAACAATATTAGCAAAAAGCCGAAAAAGAGAAAATACATCTCTTTTTCGGCTTTTATTCCAATTACTTACATATCACATATACCCCCCACTTAGTCTATAAATCTTTCAAGACTCCAATTCAAATGACTATGCAAAGTTGGGGATAATTCGTCAATTAAAAAAATAGACAAAATGGGGAAAGTACCTAAACTGAAGTTACAGGTACTCAAAGTGCGAAATATAGTGATTATCCTATCCAAATTAGTGAATGGAATAAAACTGCGCATCGAAGTTTATAAAATATCTGTCATTTTTGAGAAGTACATTCGGAACAAACTCCTTTTAGTACATAGTTTATACTATGCAAAGTAAATCCTTTAGGCAAATCAATCACCGGGATATGTGTACCTTCCAGGCAGAATGTACGATGACATTTCTCACAATAAAAATGCGAATGTAAATCCTGTACCACACAATTGCAGGAGTTGTCGCAAACGGCATACTTCAACGAGCCGCTCCCATCGTCTATGCTATGTATGAGGTGATGAGACAAGAAGAGAGCGATGGTACGGGATATAGTCGATTTATCGACTGTATCGAGCAGTGTTTCCAAATCGAGCAATGACACCGCACGCTCTGCCTGCATCATCGCTTTTATCACCAGAAGCCTTATGGCAGTTGGCTTGATACCTCTTCTATCCAACTTATCCAAATAAATATCTTCTTCCATCTTTCTCCTATTTTATCATTTTCTGTATTCTGACAGCATTCATAATGGCAAGTAGCGCAACACCCACATCTGCAAAGACAGCTTCCCAAAGAGTAGCAATTCCACCGGCTCCCAAAATCAATACAAGTAATTTCACTCCAAATGCCAGTGATACATTCTGCCAAATAATTCTTCGTGTCAGTTTTCCTACTTTGATAGCTTCGGCTACCTTCGACGGCTGGTCTGTCTGTATCACGACATCGGCTGTTTCAATAGCCGCATCACTACCCAGTCCTCCCATAGCAATGCCAACATGACTTAGAGCGAGCACCGGTGCATCGTTCATTCCATCACCGACAAATGCGATCCGGTTTGCCTCATCCTGCCGCAGCTCTTCCAGATGATTCACTTTTCCTTCCGGCAACAGGTCACCATAAGCTTTCGATATACCGAGCTTTTCTGCAAAGTTAGTAACAATACTCTGTTTATCACCGGATAGTATCTGGATGTTTTCAATATTTAAAGCTTTTAAATTGTCAATAGCTACCTTTGCGTCCTCTTTCAGGGCATCAGCCAGCAGCAGATAACCTGCATAACGGTTTCCAACAGCACAGACCACGATGGTATCCGTTATTTCCAGCAGTTCTTTTGGATAGGATATATCAAACTTAGACAGTAACCGGCAATTACCGACCAGAACCATAGCCCCGTCTATCGTTGCTTCCAAACCATAGCCGGCAAATTCTTTTGTACCGGTAACAGCTACACATTCAATGTTTTGTTCTTTCGCATAATTCACAACAGCCTTGGCAATCGGATGAGTACTATCACTTTCTACCGAAGCAACCAGTTTCACTAATTCTTCTTCCGAAACCTCGCCTGCACTTTTACAGGCCTGTACTTCAAAGGTTCCTTTTGTCAGGGTTCCAGTTTTATCGAATACCACTGTATTGATCTTAGTGATAGCATCCAGATAATTACCACCCTTGAATAAAATTCCCAACCGGGATGCCGCTCCAATTCCCCCAAAGTAGCCCAACGGAATACTAACCACCAACGCACAGGGACACGAAATCACCAGAAAGACCAAAGCTCTGTATAGCCAATCATTAAATGCAAATACAAATGGAGGATTAATAAGTGAATAAACAAATGGACACAAAACAATTAACACTGCAAGCGCTATAACAATAGGTGTATAAATGCGCGCAAACTTACGAATAAACAATTCAGCCGGAGCCTTACGTTCGGAAGCATTCTGAACAAGTTCCAATATTCGGGCAAGTGCACTCTTATCAAAAGGTCTCGTTACCTCGAGCCGGATAACCTTATCGGTTACAATCATTCCGGCAAGTACTTCTTCACCTTTCCGAATATTACGAGGAACGCTTTCACCTGTTAATGCGGCTGTATTGAAGGCAGCCACTTCATTCTGCATAGTTCCATCCAATGGCACCCGTTCGCCTGCCTTTATTTCTATGATTTCACCGACTTTTATCTTTTTAGGGCTTTCAATAACAAGATTGCCTTCCCGGAGCACTAATGCTTTCTCGGGTCTTACATCCAATAAGGCTCCAATATTACGTTTGGCTTTATCTACCGCTTTATCCTGAAACAGTTCTCCTACTGTATAGAATAACATCACGGCTACTCCTTCCGGATATTCACCAATATAGAAAGCTCCCAAAGTAGCTATAATCATTAGAGTGAACTCACTGAAATAGTCTTTTTCCCTGATACTTTCCCAGGCTTCTTTCATCACTGGAATTCCTACCGGAAGATAGGCCACGATATACCATATCAAGGCAACAGATCCTTCACGGAAGAATGCTAAATCGAGAGCATTCATAATTATTCCACTTGTCAGAAGCAGGAGAGAGAATATCACTTTCCCATATTCATGGAATACCGAAACCTTTGCATCAACCTTTTTTTCTGCTGCGCATGAATGAGCGCCACAACTACAATGTCCCATAACATTCATCATTTAGTTGATGCAAAGGTAGCAAATGATTCATGCAACAAAGTTGCAAAATCGGTTTCAGAACATATATCCCAACGAGATCATCAGGTTTCTGTTCTTCATTCCGAGATCTTTTGCCACTTCAACGAGTCCAAAATCATAACTAATGGCCACCTGATATTTCTTGCTGAACTCAACGCCTGCTTTCAACCCAAGACCAAAGTCGAACCGTTTCAGACCATCATCTCCAAATATATCTTCGGAGGCTGAATTACCGTCCAAGCCCGCTATATCCGCAATATCACCATCCACCTTCGCTTTCATCTTTCCAAACAAACCAACAGCAACATAAGGTCCTACACTTCCAAATAGCGCAAAGTCATCATTGACTGCATATTTATACCCAACACGCACCGGTACTTCCAAATAATACGGATTGAATGTCAGACTCGCCACTGATCCTCCGTCAATCTTAGCGCCTTTCAATGTCAGCAATGCAGCGAAATCCATATATGCGCCACTGCCATTCGCATCCTGCGACAATCCGACCTCTGCTTTAACTCCTGCGTGAAAACCTATCCTGCTGTCAAACCCTGTAATGGTGTATTTGCTAACATTCATACCTGCCATCACACCCCATTTCAGGTTGTCTTGAGCATTGATACTCACTACGCTTATCGCTACTAAAGCGAACAATAACAAGACCTTTTTCATACGAATAAATAATTTAATTATTGTTTAGAAATTATGTGAGGCAAAAATAACAATAATTCGCATAACTCCGAGAGATTTAGTAAAAATATAAAAAATAAACGATATGAATCTTATGAGGTATAGTCATAGCAAGAGAACCGGACTATTTCAAACGATTTTACGAGATATAGAACAAAAACACTCTGTACAGAGAAAAAACAAAGAATGAAAGACTGTATAACTTAATTAATTGTTATCTTTGCACAATCAGTCGTAGCGCGACTGTATTGTTTGTTTTAAGAAAAAAAGCGTTTAGCTGATTTCTGTGCCAGAGAAAAGTCGAAAATTCCAAACACACAGAGAAGCAGATAGATGCTCCTTGCAATATGCGGGGAGTGTTTCCTGTTTGTGTGTTTAGGGCTTCGACTCCCTCTCTGGCGGATAGGCAAATGCTCTCCGCTTTTTTTGTGCCTATAAATTTGCAATAGATACAAACGACAAATTAGTAATAATCACAAAGGCAAGTCAATTCGGGTGGAGCGGCACCCGAACGACTACAGAGTCGAAAACGTAACATTTAGATGTTACTACTTGCCTTTGAAAATATAAGAGACAGAGGCTAGCTACACCTGCAAGGGGAACAAATGGATTCATCCAGGAGTTCCCCTCTATTTTTGTGAAGATGTGTACTATTGGAAAGACAGATATTAGGTCTACATATAAATTTGATGATTCTTATTGTCAACCAAAGCTTTTCCCAAATAATATAATGATTATCATCGGTTTACATGCTGACAATAAGCCATGGCAATAGCCTGACAATAAAAAAATTAGAACTTTTATTGTCAGCCTGTTCTTTGATCCCTTTGGGGCAAGGTTATGGGATTCATTCCAATATGTCGATATACTCTAACTTAATTCCCAGCTTGATCCATGTTATAAACTACTGAAGACTATCATTGTCTACAGTAACAATACCATCGACATAAAAAACACATACGCTTTATAAAATGAGTATGCCCCTGTTAAATGAATGCTACATAACCGGTATCTTTCACTTACCAAGCAGGTATTGTTCCACTAAAGCACTGGTATCTTTAGTGGAACAATACTGATACCCTAGAGGAACTATACTGGCGTGTTAACGGAACTATATAGGTATATTAATGAAAAGATATCACTTTGGAAAGCTGTTATAAAAATGCGGCATTACTTCGAAACATGTTCATAAAGCTATTGTTTATCAGGTTATTAAAAGGATCATAAGAGATAAAAATAAGGCTGACAGTAAAAGTAGATATATTTTATTATCAGCCTATTATCAGCATCTATTGTCAGGTGATATAGCATTGATATTCATATACTTAAATACTATTCTGACAGTTTGACAATAAAACAGGTACAAATCAATAGAAACGATCATAAAGTTTTTAATTGGGAAAAGCAAAGAATTTATAAAAAGAAAGAAAAAGTTTGCTGTTCCCTTCAGAATAAACATCTTTGTAACCGTGGTTACAGTAACCTCAGTTACTAATATAATTCACTGACTATGAGGTTTTATAATAGAGAGGAAGAACTGAAAAAACTGAAAGAGCTAAAATGAAAAAAGACCTTCTCCTTACAGTTTTATTCCTCTCACTAATATATTTACCCAGCGATCTAAAGCTCTTTCCATCAAATTTAACGAAGAACCGAATAACACAAAAGCATCCTATAGCTTACAACATACATATATTCATCTAACATTCAAATATTTATATTAATAGAGTATATTCCACCCAAGACAATATATCAAAATAATCTTTCATATACAATATAAATCTGCAACGTATAAAAGTAATTTAATGACAGGATAAAAAAGAAAAGATTAAGTTTTATCATTTTTCACAGAACAAACATGACCGTAACAAAGAAAACATACTGCAATAAAAGCCTTTTACAATTCTTTTACTATCATAGAGTTAGGTTACGGGAAAATCTCCGGATAAACCTTGTTTCGAGAAGTTTTTTTGTTACTTTTGCCGCAAACTAATATATTTCAGTGCAACGGGAATCTTATTATAATATGAAAGACATCACCTTATGGAACATCATGTTGAAAGGTGACACAAAGCCATTAGAGGTATTGTATAAGAGACATTACGAGCTTCTATTGAATTTTGGACTCAAATATGTTTCAGATGAAGAATTTGTTAAAGATTGCATTCAGGATCTTTTCGTGAAACTTTGCAGCAGCACCCGTTTGTCTCCCACCGATTATGTGCGTTCCTATCTGCTGACTTCTTTGAAAAACCTTATATTCGATAAACTTTCATCTTTAAAATCCACCGAAGATATCAATGCGCTTCCCTTCGACTTAACGATAGAAGACACCTCACTGGAAGTCTTATTTAAGGATAATGATGAGGATATACAAATGATTAAAAATCTGCAAGAGGCTTATAAACAACTGTCCGAGAATCAACGGATGGCGATTTATCTTCGTTACATTAAAGGCTTATCCTATAGAGAAGTTGCAGCTGTCCTGGAGATTAATCCTCAATCTGCCATGAATTTAGTATCCCGCACACTGACGAGCCTTCGCTCTAAAATGACCTTGAAAGAATATCTCTTTTTCCTTCCTTTTTTTCTTTCTTAAATGCTACTATTTCCTTTGTCCGGTTCACCCAATTTGCTGAAGAAATCTTTTTCTGCAAAATAATGAAAGAAAAGTGAGTAGACTTTTTCTTTTCTCCCGTTTTAAATATAAAAGCAAAAAATGGAAGGCAAGAAAGCAAATATACATCAGGTGATACGCAAAGTAATTCTACATGTTCGGAAACAGGAGAGAAATGTCTCAACGACCGAACTGGATGAATCATGGAGACTTATCGAAAAACAAATCCATGCAACCAAAAAGAAAAAGTTGCATCAACGATTACTTTATGCGGCAACTTATTCATCAGTTGCCGCAATCCTGCTATGTATGTTTTGGCTGGGTAAACAGTTCATCTCTTATTACCATGCAGATGACAGCGCATTAGTCGATTTCGCATTGAAAATGCAGGCAGCCCCATTACAAGAAGATATTCTATTGTTGATACCGGGAGAAAAGAATATAGAAGTGAGTGATACCGATGCAAATATCATTTATTCGCAGAATGGTTTAGTGGTGGTCAACTCTGATACAGTCAATCAGATTCAGCCACAAAAGAAGAAGCCCGAATTCAACCAGCTGATAACCCCTAAAGGGAAAAGAACTCAATTGACTTTACCAGACGGAACTCATCTATGGGTGAATTCAGGAACACGGGTGATTTATCCAACTCATTTTGAAAGAGACCAGCGTGAAA
The DNA here is from genome assembly GCF_019129155.2 of Bacteroides sp. MSK.18.37. Lineage (NCBI taxonomy): Bacteria > Pseudomonadati > Bacteroidota > Bacteroidia > Bacteroidales > Bacteroidaceae > Bacteroides > Bacteroides sp. MSK.18.37. The sequence continues at coordinate 2,089,260 of NZ_JAHOIB020000001.1, forward strand.
TTTATGTTGAAGGAGAAGTGTTCCTCGATGTACGCCGCAATGAAAAAGCCCCCTTCATAGTAAGAACTAAAGATTTTCAAGTACAGGTATTAGGTACTTCATTCAATATATCGGCATATTCATCGGAGAAAACGTCTTCCGTGGTGTTGGTGGAAGGAAGTGTGAATATAAAAAGCCACAATCAGCAACAGGTCAAACTCGCTCCGGGACAGCTGGTTAACATTCATAGCGACCAACTGGACACTCCTCAAAATGTAGATGTTGAGCCTTATATCTGTTGGATAAAGAATATCCTAATGTACACAGACGATTCTTTGGATAAGGTCTTTAGAAAATTAAATCTATACTATGGCAAAGAATTCGTATTGGATACGGAGGTGGAGAGAATGCAGGTTTCCGGAAAGCTGGATTTAAAAGATAAACTTGAAGACGTCTTACATACTATATCTTATTCTGCACCCATAGAATATAAAGAAGTGGGTGATAAAATATATGTGAGGAAGAAATAAGTATAGATCATTTATTGTTAAACCTTTATACGTAATATTATGAGAAACAAAAGTCCTTAAAAAGAAGGCTGAATGATAATTGCAGTATCATCCAGCCGAAAAATCAAACAACATTTAATTGTTTAATTTCTTAAAAACGTTGTAAATATATGAAAAATACCAGTAGCACATTTCTTACAAGGGTGAGAATGGCTCGCATATTATTTCTTTTTAGTGTTTGTTTTCTTTCTTTACACTCTTATGCGGCGAACATAGGAGCGTATGCTCAACAGAAAAACTTAACAATTGAAATGCGGAACAAAACAGTTAAGGAAGTACTTGATTATATAGAAAAAAACAGTGAATTTATCTTTTTCTATTATAGCAAAGCGATTGATACGAAACGTATAGTCAGTTTGTCTGTAAAGGACCAACCGATAACCGTTATTCTCGATCAGTTATTTAAGAATACAGATGTCCTGTATGAAATTAAAGACCGGCAGATTTCTCTGAAAAGAGAAGAGTTGCCTACAGAGCAACGTCCGCAGGATTCGAAACAACAAAAGCGCAAATTGGTAGGAACCGTTACGGATGCTTCTTCCAGCGATCCTTTGGTGGGGGTCAGTATTTCTGTAAAAAACTCCCCGGGAACAGGAACAATTACAGATTTAGATGGTAAGTTTTCAATAGAGGTTTCAAATAATACAGAGTTAACATTTTCTTATATCGGATACAAACAGCAGGTATTGAGTGTAGGCGATTTGGGAGTTTTGAAAGTGAAAATGCAATCGGACAACGAGGTGCTGGATGAAGTGGTGGTGGTAGGAGCCGGCACACAGAAAAAAGTATCCGTAACCGGTGCTATTTCCACTGTAAAAGGTGTAGAATTGCGTGCACCGAGTTCTTCACTGACCAATAATCTTACAGGAAAGCTGGCAGGTGTGGTATCGATGACAACCAGTGGAGAACCGGGTTCCGTATCCGATTTCTATATCAGGGGAATCGGAACATTCGGGGGACGTGCAACACCTTTAATTCTGATGGACGATATCGAAATTTCGAGTGGCGACCTTAATAATATCCCTACCGAATCGATCGCCAGCTTTTCAATCTTGAAGGATGCATCGGCAACTGCTATTTATGGCGCTCGCGGTGCTAATGGAGTGCTGCTTATCAAAACGAAAGACGGTATGGAAAACACGCGGGCACAGATAAATATCACGTTCGAAAATTCATTTCTAAGACCGGCAAACACGCTGAAGTTCGTCGATGGCCCTACGTTTATGAATATGTACAATGAAGCCTTGGTGACTCGTACTCCAAGCGCAACACCCAAATATTCGGATGACGTCATAGAATATACAAGGAGCGGAATCAATCCGTATGTTTATCCGAACGTGGATTGGTATGACCTGCTTTTCAAAAATTCTACCATGAACCAACGGGCAAACATTAATGTACAGGGAGGTAGTTCGAAGGTTACCTATTACATGAGTTTGCAAGCAAATCATGATAGCGGTATGCTCAACTCCCCCAAGCGTTACTCTTTTGACACGAACATCAACAGATGGGAGTACATTTTCCAAAGTAACATATCCTATAAGATGACTCCGACAACCACTGTCGAGCTACGCATGAACGACCAGATAGGATATGCCAAAGGACCGTCTTTTTCAACTTCCGACCTGTTCTATCTTACCTACAATACCAATCCGGTGGCATTTCCGGCATCTTTTCCGGCAGAAGAAGGTGACAAGCATATACGTTTCGGAGGGGCAATGCTTAGTGGAAATTCGATGTATAACAACCCTTATGCATATATGATAAATAATTTCAGAGGATCCAATCATAATACCATCAACACCTCTGTTCGTATTAATCAGAACTTTGATTTTGTGACAAAGGGACTTTCCGCCTCTATTCTGGTTAACTGGAAAAACTATTCAAACTCATCTTATACCAAATCACTTGCCCCCTATTACTATCGCGTACAGGATGGCAGTTGGAATGTCGATTCGCCCGACCTTTATGCATTGGAGCAACTGACTTCGGGATCTGAATATATATCCCAGTCGGATATAGAGCGCTACCAGGACAATACCTTTTATATGGACGGACGCATCAATTACAGCAGGCAGTTCGGCCGACATGCCGTATCGGGAATGTTGATGTATATGATGCGTGAATACAGATCCAGCGTATTACCCAACCGCAACCAAGGATTATCTGCCCGTATCACCTACGATTACAACCAGAAATATCTGGCCGAAATAAATTGCGGTTATAACGGAACGGAACGTCTGGTAGAAGGAGAACGGTTCGAGTTATTTCCCGCCATATCTTTAGGCTGGGTTATCAGTAACGAGGATTTCTGGACTCCACTGCGTTCAATTGTATCTTTCCTCAAGCTCCGGGGATCTTATGGACTGGTAGGCAGCGATGATACGGGAAAAAGTGCGGGAGCTGCCCACTTTCTCTATATAAATGATATAAAGCTCGACGATTTGGGTTATGGAACCGGACCTGATGGAAGTGTTGTCGCCAAAGGACCCAGCGTTTCATATTATGCTGTCAGAAATGCACATTGGGAAAGAGTGAAAAAGTTCGATATCGGTATAGACATGAATCTATTCAACCAGCTCAATATTGTTTTCGACTATTTTCATGACAAACGAGATCGCATCCTTCTCAAACGAGGTTCTTTTCCTAGACTATTAGGATACGCTAATGCTGTGCCATGGAGTAACATTGGTAAAGTAGACAATCGAGGTATCGAGCTGGCTGTCAATTGGCGAAAGAAAATCACCAATGATTTAAATATGGACCTGCGTTTCAATTTGACATATAATAAGAATAAATACATCTACAAAGATGAACCGGATTACCCTTACGTGTGGCAGTCGGAAACTGGTAAACCCTTGAGTAACACGATAGGATACATTGCCGAAGGGTTATTCAAAGACCAGGCGGATATAGAAATGAGCCCTTCGCAGGATGAATTGGGAAGTACGGTAATGCCAGGTGATATCAAATATCGCGATGTAAACGGTGATGGCAAAATAAATTCAAAAGATCAGGTTATGATTTCGCAATATGGCAATGTGCCGCGCATTCAGTATGGAATTGGGCTAGACATGACATATAAATCTTTCGATTTCGGAATGTTTTTCAATGGTTCTGCCCAACGGACAATCATGGTATCAGGCATTATGCCATTTCGCGGTGATGCTTCAACCGGTGATCGAAACGTGATGCAGTTTATCGCCAACGACTACTGGAGCGAAGCTAATCCGAATCCGGATGCGAAATTTCCACGATTAGGTATTACTGACAGTCAAGTGGCAAACAACTCTGTCAACAGCACCTACTGGATGCACAACGGACGTTTTATCCGCTTTAAAACCCTTGAACTCGGATATAGTTTTCCGTACTGCCGTGTTTATATCAATGGGGATAATCTGGCTGTGTGGAGTCCTTTTAAAGAGTGGGATCCGGAATTGTCATGGAATGCGTATCCTCTTCAACGGACTATCAATATTGGAGTGCAGCTAAAATTCTAAGTTCTATATAACCAAAATATAAAATATGAAAACCATTAAGATCATATCACGATTCATACTAAGTGTGACTGCCGCATGTTGCATGGCTTCTTGCAACTATCTGGACGTTGTCCCGGATGAAACAGCCGACTTGCCCGACGCAATGAAAGACAGAGCTTCCACATTGGGTTTCCTTCATTCATGTTATACTTATTTCGAGTGGTTTTACACAGTTGAAAACTCATTCATCAACTCGACCGATGAATATGCCCGCCCCTTACTATGGGCTGACGACGGACAGAAAGCGGCATGGAACCAGCTTTCTCCTTCCAGTCAAACCGCCCCGTGGAATAGTTGTTACGATGGAATAGGACGATGCCATCTATTCATGGATCAGCTTGACAAGAGCAATCCGACGGGAGTAACCGAGAGCGATAAAAGACGCTGGAAAGCCGAAGCTTTGTTCTGTCGGGCACTCTATCATTTTATGTTACTAGAGTCATACGGACCTATACCATTAGTGACTGAACATTACAATCAAAACCTTGACAAAAAGGATTTTCCGGGCAGATCGCATTTCGATGTATGTGTAGACTCCATAGCTGAATGGTTTGACCGGGCTGCCTTCGAATTGCCGCCAACAGTACAGAACAGCGAACTGGGACGTGCTACTTCAACAGCTTGCAAAGCCTTAAAAGCGCGATTGTTGGTTTATGCCGCCTCCCCCCTGTGGAATGGCTCATTCCCTTATTCAAACTGGAAGAACACTAACTTTGAAACTCCGGGATATGGAAAGGAGTTAGTCAGCAGAACATACGATGAAAACAAATGGGAACGCGCCCTGACAGCTTGCAACGAGGCTCTTGATTGGGCACTGACTCAAGGTAACCGCAAACTGTTCGACCTTGCCACTTCCACCAGTATCAGAATAAACCAAGGAGTTCCATTGCCTAATATAGAGGGGGTTGATGACCAGTTTAAAGAGTCGGTAATGCTCATGCGTTACCTCAATACGACACGTGAGACTGATGGCAATAAAGAAGTAATCTTTGCCATCGGAAGCGGTGACAACTATGGCATCTATTCACAAATACCTCATGGCGTCACCACTTACAACGGCTCTCCTGTAGGAGGATGGGGAGGTATTGCTGTTTTCTTGAACTCTGTTGAAAGATTTTATACAAAGAATGGAAAATTGCCCCAATACGATCATACTTTTCCCGATAAATCGGACTGGTTTGAATCGGCAGGTCTGTCTAATCCGGATATCATAAAACTGAATGTCAATCGTGAACCGCGTTTCTATGCATGGGTTTGTTACGATGGAGGTGAATATAGTTCGTTCATAGCCGATGGCTCACCACTGATACTTGAAGCGCGTAACTCGCAAAAACATGGGTACAACCCTGACAGATATAATAGAGATAATAATGCAACCGGATATTTCTCCAAAAAGAGAATACAACCAAACTTCCAATGGCGCTCTCAAGATAATGGCAATAATTATGCTCATACTCCACTGGCAGTCATACGTTTGGCGGAATTATACCTCAATCTGGCGGAATGTCATGCTGCATTGAACAGCAAACAAGATGTCTTGGACAACCTGAACATTGTTCGTAATCGTGCAGGTATTCCCGATTTAGAATTATCTGACATAAACTCTGATATGAGTTTAATGGATTGGGTGCGCAGTGAACGTTATGCTGAATTATGGTTTGAAGGACACCGCTATTTTGATGCCCGGCGTTGGACAATTGCTCCGGAGGTATTCAAAGCCGGTGTCCGTGAAGGTCTTAATGCCATCGCAAAAAAAGATCCATCGTTCCGTGAGTTTAACCAAAGAGTAAAGGTGGACCAACCTTTTATGTGGAACAACAAAATGTATCTTCTTCCGATCAATGACTCGGAGATATACAGCAATCCCCAACTAGTACAATCGCCCGAATATTAATTTAGAATTACCAGAATTATGAAAACGATATTATTGAAATTAATTTTAATACTTGGTGTATGTCAGATTGTATATTCATGTAGCAACGAATATTCGAATGATAAGTTATTCCCTGAAGAATATCACAAAATATTGTATTTCAAGAACGAGGGCAAGCATATATTTAGTTGGCAGGCTTCTGAAAATACGGTCGAAGAGCCTCTTCTGGTTATTAAGGCAGGAAGTGACCCGTCTTTGACTGCAACGGTTAACGTGCGTGCATTGACACAACAGGAAATCGATGAAAATTATAGCCAGCCCGAAAATCAAAGTTACAAGACAATAACGCCTGATGCATATTCATTTAAAGACGGAGTTCACGAACTAACGTTTGCAACTAACGAGACGTCGAAATATCTTTATCTGAATTTTGATGTAGCTAAAATATATCAGTTAATCAAATCGGCACCTGGATCTAAACTTGTTTTGGCACTCCAGTTGGAAAGTACAGAAGAGGGTATTGTGAATGTTGAAATGAACCGGGTCTTATATGTTTTTGATATAAACGGGCAGCAAGTGGAATGGGGAAAAAAGGATATACAGATTGAAAGTGCGACATATAGTTCAATGAGTGTAAAACTCAAAGCCGAAATTGCAGATAATATATCCAATTTCTCTTGCGGACTCGATTTCTCACAAAACGCGCAACTGGTGTCTGCATATAATGATTTTCATTCAACCAATTATGAAGCGCTTCCCGCAGGAGCCTACCATGTGAATGATTTTTCTTTTGCAAATGGCAATGATGATGCTACAACGACATTGACAGTAGCAAGTTCAACATTGCAAAAAGATAAGCACTATCTTCTTCCGTTGAAGTTTGCAGCCCCCTCGTCCCCACAAATAGAGGTATCGGACGAGATTTATTACCTGACTGTTGTGGTACCTGCTGATCCACAAGTCATTCCCGACAACAGAGAATGGAAAATATTGCTATGCAACAGCGACCAGAAGATGGAGAATCCCTCATCAACGGATGGGGATAATATCGGAGCCGGAGCCATCATAGATGGAATTTTCGACAATCACTAGCATTCGAGTTATTGGGGAAAAGATGTCAATGGATTCAATAATAAAGATGACTACCACTATGGCTTCACAGATTATCATTGTTTTGATGGAATGAGAACACCTATCACAATTGTCATAGATATGAAGAATTCAATAGAAGTAAGCGATATCGGACTGACTCAACGAAGAGATAACGCGAACATTAAGAAGATAGATTTCTATGTTTCGGACGATCCTCTATTTTTATTCAAAACGATTGCCGATGGAGGAACATCTGCTGATTACTCGGCTGTGGCACTAAATAACTGGACGCTTCTCTTTTCTAAAGAGAACGCTCCACGACAGAATGAAACCATCTGGTTCGGTGACAGTGAGACGATAACGCCACAAAAGGGACGATTCCTGAAAATTGTAATTTCCAGTGCATACAACGATCCCTATGGGCTCAATGGTGTGGATTACATCGTTGTCGGTATGGCCGAATTGCAAGTAAAACAACTTTCTACAATGATTGGAAAAATAATTCAATAAGATGAAACACAGATTTAATTTTTTAACACTTTTGCTGGTATTGTTTACAATACCAGCAGGTATCTTTGCCAGAGAAAGCAAATTCACAAAGCGAGGCAGCGGACCATTGTTTTGGAATATGTACCAATACAATTTCCGGTATGGAACATCAATGCCTGAAGATGTTTGGAAAAAGAATATCGACTGGCTTGCCGAGGAGTTTTTACCTTATGGATATGATATGGCAGCTACTGACGGTTGGTTATTTAACCTCAATTCTATAGATCAATATGGTTATCTGACCAAATATGACAGTTCGTGGACATACGGACTGAAGTATTGGGGCGATTATCTCAAAAGTAAAGGCATGAGATTCGGATTCTATTTCAACCCATTATGGGTACCTAAAGCTGCCTATGTGCAGAATAATAATATCAAAGGAACTTCCATTCCGATAACTGACGTGGTAGGCACTACAAAGTTTGAAGATCACCTGTACTGGATAGATACTGACAAACCAGGAGCGGAACAGTGGGTGAAAGGCTGTATCAGAACAATGATAGATCAGGGAATAGAGTTGCTGAAGATAGACTTTCTTGGTTACTATGAACGGGATTACGGAACCAATAGATACATCAAGGCATTGAAATGGATGGCTGAAGAAGCCGGAGATGAAATGTTGCTTAGTTACTCTGTTCCTAATTGTCGCAACGATGCCCGCAACGAGATTATTTATGCGGATATGATTCGCATAAGTACTGACTGTGACGGTGGCGGATGGTGGTTTATCAGCGACAAAGAGCGCGGACAGGTTAACGAAAGCGGACAAGGTGATAAATACCGAAGTGCTTTTGATGGATTAATCGGATGGGCTGATATTATCGGGGTGAAAGGACAAACTATAATGGATCCCGATTTTGTTCAACTCAACACATTGGCAAGCGATGCCGAAAGAGAGTTTCATATCTCAATGTTGCTGGTTAGCGGTTCTCCAATTGGTATCACCGATCAATATAATACGATTGGTGATTGCGCCAAATTCTACAAAAACACAGAGATGCTGGAATTGAATAAACTCGGTTTTGTAGGTAAGCCACTTAGTACCAGTATATGGGATAAACAAAACAGTTCGAGATGGATAGGACAACTTCCTGATGGAGATTGGATTGTCGGGCTGTTCAATAGAGAATCGACAGTGCTTGAATATGGTATTGATTTTGAAAAGGAACTGGGAATTAAAGGTGGAAAGGTGAAGAATGTACGTGATTTGTGGCTGCATCAGGATTTAGGCGCAATGTCGGGCCGATACTCGGTGCGACTTGAACCACATTCATGTAAGGTTTTACGTATCAAACCCAATTCAAAGAGATACAAAGCGGCTGTTGCCTCACTCAGAAATGGTGCAGTTATAAATAGATAATGATTATGAAAGGATACCCTCAATATTTATGGTTTGTAGTTCTCGCCCTATTACTGGTTTGCACAGGTTGTAGCAATGAGGGTGAGACAGAAGACGATAACAACCAGCATGTTAAAGTCGAAGGCTTTTATGTCAAAGGGCTTGAAAACGTAAATGCATGTGTTGAGTTTGATGTAGAGGTTGATGCCGCCGGTACATATACATTGCATGTCATGGGCTACAACTATTCCAAAGGGACAGCTACGTGTAGCTTATATGTCAACGGTCAAAAACAATCGCAACTTGGATTTCAGGAACAATCCAACTGGAGCGAAAAAGTAGTTCAGGTATCGTTGGCAGCCGGCATAAATCAAATAGCCTTTCAACGGGACGCTGGTGATAACGGACAGTTTTATCTCGATTACATAGAAATAGACTAATAGTATGTTTACCAGAAAGATGAAAATCGTTTTATTGCTTTTTGTATTGTTCTGCCTTGCAGATAATGCTAATGCTACACCTCGCTGGCGTATCCTGGATAGTGGAGCGATAGAATGGCAGATAGACGGTCGGCTCCCCCATTATGACCATATTGAAATGAGCGGTTTAAAGGTTTCAGCGGTATTACGTTATGGCGTAAACGGCGATGGGCAATTTGTGATGGAACGTTCAATGATATGGCCTATGTTGCGGACGATACCCAACAATACACATGCAAGCCTGATGCAACGATTTGCAATTGATTACGCTTCTTTGTTGTTAGTTAATGGTATGGCTCTCAACAATGAAAAAGTGAAATCGATATGTATCGACGGACGACTCACGGTAGTAAGCCTTTTTGCTATTGGATACCAGAATACAGGTACGGCACGCAATAGAGAGCCAGTACCTGTAGTCGAACTTACGAGATCATTCTTTCCTTCAACAGACAAACCGATGCTTTGTGAACGTTATACGGTCAAGAATATCTCATCAAAACCTATTTCTGTTATTGTACCTTTTCAAAAAGCCGTTTACAAAACCGATCCTGTAAAAGGAGTGGATGGATCATACACTATAGTTACCTCTATACAAAATAAGGAAGACTGTTTATACACTATTGCTCCTAAAGAATCATTGACTTTCGACGCTTCTGTTCAGGCTTATAAAAAAGGAGAGAAAGAATTGATAGTCGATATAGCAGACGAGGAACATAAACGAATGGCCTTTGTCGACAAGATATGGAACAATCTTAGCTTTGTCTCCCCTGATCCGGTAGTAAATACAGCATTTGCTTTTGCTAAAGTAAGAGCAGCAGAGAGTATCTTTGCTACCGGAGGAGGATTCATGCACAGTCCTGGAGGAGAATCATATTATGCAGCTGTTTGGGCGAATGACCAAGCGGAGTATGCCAATCCTTTCTTTCCCTTTTTGGGTTATGATATCGGAAACGCGTCCGCATTAAACTCATTCAGGCTTTTTGCCCGCTTCATGAATTCTGATTACAAACCCATACCCAGCTCTATCATTGCCGAGGGGAAGGATACCTGGAACGGGGCTGGCGATCGTGGCGATGCAGCGATGATAGCTTATGGGGCCGCCCGTTATGCACTAGCCAAAGCAGATAAAAAGGAAGCACAAGAGTTATGGCCCTTGATTGAGTGGTGTCTGGAATACTGCAAAAGAAAAATAAATGCTTCCGGAATTGTGACTTCAGATGCTGATGAGCTTGAAGGACGCTTTCCAGCAGGTAACGCAAACCTTTGTACATCAAGTTTGTATTATGACGCTCTGGTATCGGCAAGCTATCTTGCCAAAGAACTTGGCAAGCAGTCTTCTGTTTCAAAAGAATATGCCCGGCAGGCGAAAGTATTAAAAAATAATATAAACAATTATTTTGGTAGCCGTATAGAAGGGTTCGACAGTTACCGCTATTATGAAGGCAATGATATTTTACGTTCATGGATAGCTATCCCTCTGACAGTCGGGATCTTTGAAAAGAAGACAGGAACCGTCGAAGCATTATTCTCTCCCCGTTTGTGGAGCAAAGACGGCTTATTGACACAAGCCGGAACAGATACTTTCTGGGACAGATCTACTCTTTACGCTCTACGAGGAGTGTATAGCGCAGGAGCAAGGGAGAGGGCAATGGAACACATGGCATATTACTCACAGCAACGCCTGCTTGGGGAACATGTTCCATATCCTATCGAGGCCTGGCCCGAAGGAAACCAACGGCATTTGTCAGCCGAAAGTGCTTTGTATTGCCGTATAGTAACCGAAGGTATTTTTGGTATTCGTCCGACAGGATTTAATTCATTCTCACTCTGTCCACAACTACCTGATAAATGGAATTCGATGAGATTGAATAATGTTTCGGCATTTGCATTTTCGCCGTTTGATATAATCGTTGAACGACAAGGAAATAAAATAAAGACCTATGTGCTACGTAATGGAAAGCCCGTGAAAACATATCACACAGAGAATGGGAAAGATATAAATATTACCTTCTAAAATGGCTTTTATTTAGATATGGACTATGCGGATTCCTACTCCTGATTTTAACTAAATCCGTATTCATCCGTGTAATCCATATCTAATCAATATCATTGTTGGTTTTCTTCTCGGTCTATCCGAATAAACTTCAGAAGTCGTTCTACCGCTTCTTCTTCAGGAATATTTTTCTCCACACACACCTTGCCTTTATAGAGACTGATTTTCCCCCGTCCTGCTCCTACATAGCCGTAGTCTGCATCTGCCATCTCACCGGGACCATTCACGATACACCCCATGATGCCGATCTTCAGCCCTTTCAAATGTGAAGTGGCTACCTTAATACGGGCAATAGTCTTTTCCAAGTCGTAAAGTGTACGGCCGCAACCGGGACAAGATATATATTCTGTTTTGGAGGTACGGGTACGTCCGGCCTGCAAGATTCCGAAAGCAGTAGCATCAACGACGGCATGGCTCAAGTTACCCTGATTGAACAGGAAGATGCCATCACAAAGACCGTCAAAAATCAAGGCTCCCATATCGACTGCGGACTTTATCTGCAAATTCTCCGCATCATCTTCCGAATAATGCTGGAAGAAGACAACCGGATTTTGCAAACCTTCCGTCATTAGTTGATGTACCAGTGCACGGTGCTCACCCAAACGGTTCGGATGATTGCTTTGGGAAACAATCACTACTTCCGGATGATGTTTCAGGCAGGCTATCACTTCGTCCGTTTGTGCCATGTAGGGCATAAACAGGAATTTAACCTCTGCATTGCATTCTCCCATTAACGGCAGCTGTGCATGATTGAATGCAGGCCAGGTTCCGTCTTCTCCCTGCCATACATCCGCATCAAGAATATATTCTACTCCGTCTTCCCGTTGATCGGGCAAGGTTCTTCCGGCATAAATATAGTCCGGTGTGAATTGCAGGTTTACCTCTGTCTTCCCATCCATACGGTCGGCAATAACCACAGGTACATGTTCACCTCCGATATTACGGACGGCTTTTGTCTTGCGACGTTCGGGAGACAGATAATTGAATTCCGGTGCCTCCAATCCCGGGATATAAGGATGATCCTGCCTCAACAGAACATAATCCACCAGTTTACGGGCCACCGGGATTTCAGCTTCAGGAGCTTCGCTCAAAGAGACCCGAATGGTATCTCCCAATCCGTCACTCAACAGCGCACCGATGCCAAGGGCGGACTTGATACGTCCGTCTTCTCCATCTCCGGCTTCTGTCACCCCAAGGTGGAGCGGGAAAGTCATCCCCTCTTTTTCCATGACGTCCACCAACAGACGAACAGTCTTCACCATTACCACTGTATTGGAGGCTTTGATGGAAATCACTACATCTGTGAAGTCCTCCGCTACACAGATACGAAGGAATTCCATACAGGATTCCACCATTCCTTCGGGAGTATCGCCATAACGGGACATGATACGATCGGACAGAGAGCCATGATTTACTCCGATCCGGATAGCCGTGTGATTCTCTTTACAGATATTCAGGAACGGGACAAACCGGTCATGGATTTTCTGTATTTCCTGCGCATACTCCTCGTCTGTATATTCCAGTTTCTTAAAAGTACGAGCAGCATCTACATAATTTCCCGGATTGATTCGCACCTTTTCCGCATATTGAGCAGCCACGTCTGCCACTTTCGGATTGAAATGCACATCAGCAACCAACGGAACCATATATCCCTGGCTACGCAGTCCGATATTAATGTTCATCAGATTTTCGGCTTCTTTGATGCCCTGGGTTGTGAGGCGTACATACTCTCCACCTGCATCAACAATACGTTTCGCCTGTTCCACACAAGCCTGTGTATCCTGCGTAGACGTGTTTGTCATCGACTGGACACGAATAGAATTGGGGCCGCCCAACGGCACAGCCCCAATATTTACTTCTGTGGTTTCTCTTCGAAAATAATTGAATAGATCCATTAGTTCGTTTTATATTCAAACTTCACTTCTTTCAGTTCTTCGTTTGCTTTTACGATTTTCTTTTTCAGTCCTTCCTTGTAAGCAGCAAAAGCTTCTGCCAGTTTCTCATCGCTCAATGCCAGCATCTGGATGGCAAGGATAGCGGCATTCATCGCTCCGTTGATGGCAACCGTTGCTACAGGAATGCCCGGAGGCATCTGAATGATAGAATAAAGTGCGTCCACACCATCGAGCACGGAACCTTTTACAGGTACTCCGATCACCGGCAATGTAGTGTTAGCCGCAATTACACCGGGAAGGGCGGCAGCCATTCCGGCAGCAGCGATAATTACTTTAATGCCACGGTTGCGGGCATTCTTCGCAAACTCTTCCACAGCTTCGGGCGTGCGGTGAGCAGAAAGAGCGTTCATTTCGAACGGTACATGCATATCATTCAGTAGCTGTGCAGCCTTCTCCATAACAGGAAGGTCGGACGTGCTGCCCATGATAATACTTACAATTGGAGTCATAGAATAAAAATTAAAAGCCTCTTCACAGCCCTTTCACGAAGAGAGGGGGTTCAGCTACATTCAACTTATATTAGTTATATTTCTGTTTGCACTATCCGTTTACCACGGCTTTATACGCTTCGGCATCCAGTAGATCTTCCACCGCTTTTACATCCGCCGGCTTCACTTTAATCAACCAACCTTCGCCATAGGGATCTTTATTAACCAGTTCCGGGTTTTCTTCCAATGCTTCATTTTGTTCGAGCACCTCACCTGCTATCGGCAGGAAAAGATCGGAAATAGTTTTCACTACTTCAATCGTTCCGAAAGTTTCACCGGCTTCCAACGTTTCACCAACAGTCGGGATATCTACGAACACAATATCGCCCAATTGTTCCTGTGCATAATCGGTGATACCAACGTATGCAATGTCTCCGTCAACGCGAATCCATTCGTGTTCGTTCGTGTACTTCAAATTCTGTGGAAAGTTCATAATGATTAGTTTTTAGGATTTATACTGTTTTAAAATAAAAATACTCGAAATAAGATGTTACTCACCGGATGAAGTACCAAAAGGGCACATATCAGACCGACAGCAAAACCGGAAAGCACCTCACCCAGTGTGTGATGTCCCAGAACAATGCGTGCAGAACCCAATATACCGGCAATCAAAATAAACAGGCATAGCCATCCGACCGGATTGTAACCGAACAAGGCACTGAAAGAAATCAAGCCTCCGATCACCCCGCCCATTCCTGCCATGTGTTCGCTCAACTTCCATTTCAGGTTTACTGCAATGCAAATGATAGACACTACCAGGGAAGCAAGAATGATACCAGTCATATACCACGGGATATTCAGCCTACGCATCATCAGCAGGCAGAACACATACGAGATAATGGTCAGTAGAATAGGTACATAACGCTTCTTACGTTCACTCAACTCCTGACGGGCAAACCCATTGATTTTACGAAACAAGAAAATTGTAATAGTAGGTGTCAGTATGGTGAAGCAGTAAACGATTCCCAACACTATCAACTTATATTGTATCGGCATGATACGAAGATAAGAAAACAGGAATAACACCAGAAACGATAAAAACGGAATAGAAAATGGAGTAAAGACCATCGAAGTGACTCTCGCCACCTGCAACATCGTCTTATCCGCTATGATATGTTCTCTCTCTCTGTCCACTCTTCTTTGATTACTAGTTACTAATTATAAATTACAATTCTCATTCTTCATTGTCAATTATCCATTATTTCCGCAGTCTCGCCACGGGAATATTCAGTTGTTGACGGTATTTGGCTACTGTCCTGCGGGCAATGGGATAACCTTTCTCCTTTAATATATCCGCCAATTCATCATCGGTCAGGGGTTTCTTCTTGTCCTCGCCTTCAATACACTCTTTCAGGATCTTACGAATCTCACGGACAGACATCTCTTCGCCATCTTCTGTGGTATATCCGTCACTGAAAAAGTATTTGAGCGGATAGATACCGTAATTCGTCTGTACATATTTACTGTTACTCACACGGGAGATTGTCGAAATATCCAATCCCGTACGTTCCGCCACGTCTTTCAGAATCATCGGTTTCAATAGCGATTCATCTCCTTCCAAGAAGAAAGGACGTTGCAGGTCGATAATCGCCTGCATGGTAACCATCAAGGTATTCTGACGCTGACGGACAGCATCGATAAATCCTTGTGCCGCATCCATTTTCTGTTTCAGAAACATCATCGCTTCTTTAGATTCCTTAGACTGGTTAGCCCTGTTTTTTGTATGCTCCTCCACCATTTCCGTGAAGTCACGACTCATACGGAGTTCGGGAACATTGCGGTTATTGAGACTTACATTGATGGTTCCGTCATCATACGTTTCCACAATAAAGTCAGGAACTATTTGTTGGAGATTTCTGCCAATTGCTTCTCCTAAAGAAGCACCCGGACGTGGATTCAGTTTGGTTATTTCAGTAATGGTTTCCTGGAAAGTCTCTTCATCAATATCCAGTTTCTTTATAATCTTCTCCCAATGTTTACGGGTGAATTCTTCGTAACATTCTCTGATAATCCTTTCTTCCAGATTCAAGATAGGACTGGGAGTTTTCTCTTCTTCTTTTTTCCGGCGAATCTGTATCAACAGACATTCCTGAAGACTACGCGCACCGATACCTGCCGGATCGAAGTCCTGTAAGATGTTCAATGCTTCTTCCAGTTCTTCTTCGGTCGATTCGATACCGGCATAAATCGCCAGTTCGTCGCAGATACTTTCCAAAGATTTGCGAAGCAATCCGTCATCATCCAATGAACCGATCAGGTATTCCACCAAGTCACACTGGTGCTCTGTCAGGTTGCGTTCACGCAACTGTTCTTTCAGGATTTCATAAAAAGAGGTGGAGTCGGAAAATGGAATATCCTCCGCTTGTTCATCTTTCGAACGGTTGTTCTCTTGCAATTTATAATCGGGAATATCGTCTTCTGTCAGATAGTCACTCAAAGAATCATAGTCATTGGCATCGCTATCCATGCCATCCTCTGCATTCTCGGTATCGGAATATTCATTATCCGTAGCATTCTCTTCTTTACCTTCTTCAAGTGCCGGATTTTCAAGCAGTTCAGCATGGATACGGTCTTCCAACTCTACTGCGGGAAGCTCCAACAGTTTCACGACCAGAATCTGCTGGGGCGAGAGCGTCTGTACCTGCTGTTGCGCCTGAGATTGTATTTGACGGGAACCTTGTGCCATATTCGTTTTTGCTTTCTACTGTTTCTCGCTACAAAAGTAACTTTTTAACGAGAGATTACACAGATTAGGGAGATAATTTTTAATCCTATAACACAAAATTCGTTATCTTTGTTGCACGAACTTAAAAACTAGGACAATATGTTTGCCAAAGAAACGTATATGCAGCGGAGAGCCCTGCTAAAAAAGAACTTAGGCTCCGGAGTGTTGTTATTTCTCGGAAATGACGAGTGCGGACTGAATTACGAAGATAACACATTCCGTTATCGTCAGGATTCCACTTTCCTTTATTATTTCGGACTTTCATGTGCCGGACTTTCGGCTATTATCGATATAGATGAAGACAAAGAAATTATCTTTGGTGATGAGTTGTCTATCGACGCAATCGTATGGATGGGATCACAGCCGACGTTGCACGAAAAATGCGAACGTGTAGGCGTAAAAAATCTGATGCCGTCTGCTGACATTGTAAGCTACCTCCATCAGTGTGTACAGAAAGGGAAAGCAATTCACTATCTGCCTCCTTACCGCCCTGAACATAAACTGAAACTGATGGACTGGCTGGGTATTCCTCCCGCACATCAGGAAGGTTCTGTTCCATTCATCCGTGCCGTGATCGCTCAACGCAACTATAAATCTGCAGAAGAAATCGTAGAAATAGAAAAGGCTTGCGATGTAACTGCCGATATGCATATTACAGCTATGAAAGTACTTCGTCCGGGTATGTACGAATATGAAGTGGTAGCTGAAATGAACCGGGTGGCCGAATCTAATAACTGCCAGCTATCATTCGCTACAATTGCCACTATCAACGGGCAGACTCTGCACAATCATTATCACGGAAATAAAGTGAAGCCGGGTGATTTGTTCTTAATCGATGCCGGTGCAGAAGTAGAGTCAGGTTATGCGGGTGATATGTCGTCTACCATTCCTGCCGATAAGAAGTTCACCACCCGTCAGCGTGAAGTATACGAGATTCAGAACGCCATGCATCTGGAATCCGTAAAGGCTCTCCGTCCGGGTATTCCTTATATGGACGTATACGAACTGTCAGCCCGCGTCATGGTGGACGGTATGAAGACGCTCGGATTGATGAAAGGAAATACCGAGGATGCTGTACGCGAAGGTGCCCATGCGTTGTTCTATCCGCACGGACTAGGTCACATGATGGGATTGGATGTACATGATATGGAGAATCTGGGAGAGATATGGGTAGGTTACAACGGTCAACCGAAGAGCACACAGTTCGGTCGCAAATCGCAACGCCTTGCTATTCCATTGGAACCGGGTTTTGTACACACGGTAGAACCGGGTATTTATTTTATTCCGGAACTGATCGACATGTGGAAAGCAGAAAAGAAATTTACCGATTTTATCAACTACGAGATAGTGGAGACTTATAAGGACTTCGGTGGTATCCGCAATGAGGAAGATTATCTGATTACAGAAACCGGTGCCCGCCGATTAGGCAAGAAGATTCCTTTGACACCGGAAGAGGTGGAAGCTTTAAGATAAAAAGCCTCATCAAAATAAAAGAAGAACCTTTCTTCTATTCAAAATCAATAGCGGAAGCTTTTCATCCGGATGAAAAACTTCCGCTATTTTTGTCAAAGTACCAAATAGTCCATCTAAAATCACATTTTTTCTACCCTTCTTTTCCCGAATCTTGCGTAATATTGCAACAGAATTAAAATAATTCACTTTTTAATGATATAAAAACAATGAATAACACCATGAAGAGACTACTTTTATCTGTATGGCTATTGTCACTTTCCTTACTGTCCGCCGTAGCTGAAAACTATCCTTATAAAAGCGATGTGCTTTGGGTCACCGTACCCAATCATGCCGACTGGCTTTATAAAACCGGAGAAAAAGTAACTGTAGAAGTACAATTCTATAAATACGGCATCCCCAGGGATAATGTAACCGTCACTTATGAAATTGGCGGTGATATGATGCCTGTTGCCGATACAAAAGGAAGTATAACTTTAAAGAATGGCAGGGGGGTGATTCCTGTGGGCACAATGAAAGAGCCGGGATTCCGCGACTGCCGCCTGAAAGCAACCGTAGATGGAAAGACCTATTCACATCATATCAAAGTAGGATTTTCACCGGAGAAACTTCGCCCATATACAACCATGCCTTCCGATTTCAAGGAATTTTGGGAAAAGGCTAAAGCGGAACAAAAGGAGTTTCCCCTAACGTATACCAAAGAACATGTCGAAAAATATTCCACTGATAAAATAGACTGTTATCTCGTAAAATTGCAACTGAACAAACGTAGACAATGCGTCTACGGATATTTATTCTATCCGAAAAAAGAAGGAAAGTTCCCGGTTGTCTTATGCCCTCCGGGAGCAGGAATCAAAACCATCAAAGAACCTCTACGCCATAAATATTATGCGGAACAAGGATGCATCCGTTTTGAATTCGAGATACACGGCCTGAATCCGGAAATGACTGATGAAGAATTTAAAGAAATCAGCAACGCTTTCAATGGCAGAGAAAACGGCTATCTGACCAACGGGCTCGACAGTCGTGATAATTATTATATGAAACGAGTATATCTGGCCTGTGTACGCGGTATCGACTTTCTAACTTCCCTACCGGAATGGGATGGCAAAAATGTAATCGCACAAGGAGGTAGTCAGGGAGGCGCCCTGGCATTAATCGCTGCCGGACTGGATGAACGGGTGACAGCTTGTGTCGCCAATCATCCTGCATTAAGCGATATGGCAGGCTATAAAGCCGGACGTGCCGGCGGATATCCTCATTTCTTCAGGAATTCGGTAGATATGGATACTCCTGAAAAAATAAAGACAATGGCCTATTATGATGTTGTGAACTTTGCGAAATTAATCAAAGTAGATACCTACATGACATGGGGATTCAACGATGATGTATGTCCTCCGACAACCAGCTACATCGTATACAATGTACTAAACTGTCCGAAAGAAGCACTGATTACTCCCATTAATGAGCATTGGACTTCCAACGATACCGAGTATGGACATCTGCTTTGGATAAAGAAGCATTTAAAGTGAAGTTTTAATCATTCCATCTGGATGCGGGCAATTCTTTTTTCCCGTAACCTTTTTTCCAGGCATACGCTTTCCTCTTCCTGAGATAAAGCGTATCGCCACAATGTTTCATCGCCTCCCAATTAAAGATAGAATGGTGACAGATGATCTTTTCAAACCAATAAAGTATGTGATAAGTCACGAATGGTAACACCATCCACCACCATGAAAGCAGTAACGATAAAATAAGTGCTGGTATCAGGGTTAAAGAAAAACATTCCCAATACTGTCTGGCATGAATTCGGAGTTCCATATCTTCCCAGACTTCCAGATATTTATAGCGGGTAAAGAAAAACCAGCCTAACATAAAATAGTGCTTCTTCCCTTTTCCTAAGAACCACTTTGCTAAAAGACTATTATAAAAAATCATATTCACATTTTTTTTGTTGCATGTAGTCCCTTCTTAACAGCAAAAGTAATTAAAGGTTCAATATTTTAAAGTTTTGCATAACAACCATAACATTCTTTCCCTAAATATCACTCAAATATTGTTTATTTTTGTGTTCCCTTGCTTCACTACAACAAAAGGTTTATTTGTATTTTCTGCAAAGGAAACACAATTCACGAATATATCCTAATTTTTCTGCTTAATATTTAAAGCTGCTTCCTCCTAAAAATTCACGCAACAAAGAAGTAGGCGGAATTTCTTTATCCTGTACCGGAACAAAATATTTGATAAACTTCAACAATCGGTAGGCTTCACAATATTCAGGACAGTTACGCGGAACACCCATCAGAATAGGCTCGGCGTGCAAACGAAGTACGGCAAACTCAAAAAGTAGCGCTGAATTAAACATGACATCAGCATTTTCCTGATAAGGGAATATCCATTTGTCTTCACCGGCACGTACACTAGGCCAGCGTGATATGGTTTCACGTGCAGAATATCCCCGATAATTAAAGTCGCGGATGATGCGGCGCAACAAACGGTTGTCAGTAGTTGGAATCCAGTTATGGTCATCCAACGAAATAGTGGTCAATGCTGAAACGTAAATCTTGAATTTCCGTTCGGCTGGTATATGCGGTGTCAGTTCCGGATTCAAGGCATGAATACCTTCCAGAATCAGAATTGTATTATCTTCTATTTTCAGTTTATCACCTTTATATTCCTTTTTGCCAAGAGAGAAATTAAAACGGGGCAATTCCACCTCCTCGCCACGAAGAAGCGCCTGCAGCTGTTGATTAAACAATTCCAGATCGAGTGCATAAAGTGATTCATAATCATAGTTTCCGTTTTCATCCAAAGGGGTTTCTTCACGGTCTACGAAATAATTATCCAAAGAGATCGGGAATGGCTTCAAGCCATTTGTCATCAGCTGAATAGAAAGCCGTTTGCTGAATGTTGTCTTTCCCGAAGAAGACGGGCCGGCAATCAATACCAGTTTTACCCGGTTGCCGTTTTCACCACGATGGAAGATAGTATCGGCTATCTGCGCTATCTTTTTCTCCTGCAATGCTTCCGCCACATTAATCAAGTCAGTGGCATGTCCTTCTTCACAGGCAAGATTAAAATCTCCGGCATTATTAAGCCCCATGATATAACTCCAGTTCAGATATTCTTTAAAGACATCCAGCATTTTTTCCTGCTTCACAACTTCTTCGAGCATACTTGGGTTTTCACGACTCGGAATCCGGAGTAGCAACCCGTCATAATACTTCACGATATCGAACAATTTAAGATATCCGGTGCTGGGAAGCAGATTACCATAATAATAATCAATTGTATCACCCAATGTATAATAATAGGTATAAAGAGAACCGGAAGTTTCAAGTAATCTCACTTTATCATTCATCCCCCGCTCGCTGAAAACCCGTACCGCTTCCGCCGTATGACATTCAATACGGTGATAAGGAATATTTTCTGCAATGATCTCCTGCATCCGTTGCTTGATACGCGTCACATCTTCGAGTTCAATGGGGCGTCCAATCCGCAAATTGCAGAAATAACCTTTTGAAACAGGATGTTCCACAAACAATTTTCCCTCGGGAAAGAGTTCCGTGACAGCCTTAAACAAGACAAAACAAAGCGAACGGACATAAGTACGCATACCGGACTGATCTCTCACATCCAGAAACTCTACATCCTTATTATTATATACTCTGAAATTAAGTCCCTCGGAGCGATTATTGACCTTGGCACTCACTACTTGATAAGGAAAATTAAGATTAAAACCGTAATAAATATCCAAAAGTGAGCTTCCGATAGGGAATTCTTTGGAATTATTGTTATTTTTGCAACATATTTGTAACATCTGTTTCATCGAGTTCGTTAAAAGGTGAATAATTTGGGACTAATATACTTATAATCAGATTGAGAACAAATAACCATTAAAAATATTATAGATGGAATATTCTTTTTATGATTTTTTAAAGCTCATAGGCTCATTGGGACTCTTCCTCTACGGAATGAAAATCATGAGCGAGGGCTTACAAAAGGTCGCGGGTGATAGATTGCGAAGTATTCTAACGGCAATGACCACCAACCGGGTAACGGGAGTTCTAACAGGAGTGTTGATTACAGCCCTTATCCAGTCTTCTTCAGCAACGACGGTGATGGTCGTTAGTTTCGTGAATGCCGGGTTACTTACACTTGCCGAATCCATCAGCGTTATTATGGGTGCCAACATCGGTACTACTGTAACTGCCTGGATCATTTCAATTTTCGGATTTAAGGTCGATATGGCTGCTTTCGCTCTTCCCCTCTTAGCCATTGCCCTCCCGCTCATCTTTTCTGGAAAAAGCAACCGCAAATCCATCGGTGAATTCATTTTTGGTTTTTCTTTCCTTTTCATGGGGCTCTCTTATCTGAAAGCAAACGCCCCCGACCTGAATGCCAATCCGGAAATGCTTGCCTTCGTACAGAACTACACGGATATGGGATTCTTTTCCATTATTCTGTTCTTGCTCATCGGTACAATATTGACCATGATTGTGCAAGCCTCTGCAGCTACCATGGCAATCACATTAATTATGTGTGCCAACGGCTGGATCAGCCTGGAACTGGGAGCAGCACTCGTATTGGGAGAAAACATCGGAACGACTATCACGGCCAATCTTGCCGCACTTACAGCCAACACACAGGCTAAGCGGGCAGCATTGGCCCATTTTGTTTTTAACGTGTTTGGGGTCATTTGGGTATTGATTGTCTTCCATCCTTTCATGGATCTAGTAAACTGGGTAGTAGACACCTTCTTTCAAAGCAGTAATCCTGAGGTTGCTATTTCCTACAAGCTATCTGCTTTCCACTCTATCTTCAATATCTGTAACGTATGTATCTTGATATGGGCAGTTAAACTGATTGAACGTACCGTATGTGCTCTTATCCACCCCAAAGAAGAGGACGAAGAGCCCCGTTTGCGGTTTATCACCGGTGGTATGCTTTCTACCGCTGAACTTTCTATCCTTCAGGCACGTAAGGAAATCCATCTTTTCGCAGAACGTACCCACCGGATGTTCGGCATGGTGCAGGATCTGTTGCATACGGAAAAGGATGACGATTTCAATAAGCTGTTCAGCCGGATAGAGAAATATGAAAATATCAGCGACAATATGGAACTTGAAATAGCCAACTACCTGAATCAGGTGTCCGAAGGCCGTTTGAGTTCTGAAAGTAAGTTACAGATACGCGCCATGTTGCGTGAAGTGACAGAAATTGAAAGTATTGGCGACAGCTGCTATAATCTGGCACGTACCATCAACCGGAAACGTCAGACTAATCAAGACTTTACCGAGAAACAATATGAGCATATTCATTTCATGATGAAGTTGACTAACGATGCACTTGCCCAAATGATTGTGGTAGTAGAAAAACCGGAGCATCAGAGCATTGACATCAACAAATCCTTCAACATCGAAAACGAAATTAATAATTATCGTAACCAACTGAAGAATCAGAATATTCTGGATGTGAACAACAAAGAATATGATTATCAGATGGGAGTTTACTACATGGATATTATCGCCGAATGCGAGAAACTTGGTGACTATGTAGTGAATGTAGTGGAAGCCAGCAGTGATGTGAAAGAGAAAAGAGCTTCTTAACAGATAAAATAAAGAATAAAAAAGGAGAATCAGTAGTATCAATACATACCTGATTCTCCTTTTTATATCTAATAGTATCTTTTATAAAATCAATTATATACGTATGATTCAGCCAAACGCCAGAACAATGTAGATTCCGGAACAGTAGTTGTACGAAGCACTTTTGCAGTCCCGCCTTCCGAGGCCGGATTTATATTGGCAAAAATATTCCATCCCTTATAAAAAGAGCAGTTACTATAATAGTATGATTTGTCACTGCCTGTCAATGTAAAAGAACGGTCGGCATACTGATAACTCACCAATGTAGCTTTTCCGGCAGAAGACCCTTTACCTGACCAGTTGGAAATAGCAATTCGCCCCACCCTTTTATCTCCATTAAAAACAAAGAAATCTCCTAACGTCGCCACAAGAGCGTCCGCATCATCTGAGGTTCCGGTCCAGTAACCACCCATACCATTACGCTGGTCTACTGTCTGAAGCTTTTCCGAAGAAAAACTAGTGGGAAGTGTCATTACTATTTGCCCGTTCTCATAAGGAAAGCTAAGAGTCTCAATCACTTGCCAATCAACACCCGTCACTTTCACCTCAACCCGGTCAAATGTGAAGTCCGCAGGTATATTCTGTATATCTTTTACTACAAGCGTGCTATAATTCGGAACATCCGGAGCAGGAGGTTGCTCTTCATTCTCATCGTCGCTACAACCAGCCATCAAAAGGCTGAATATCAATAATACAAAGATTACAGGGTATGATAGATACCTTAGATCGGTTATGACGGTTGCTCTATTATACATAACTTCCGTTTTTTGCATCAAAGATATCACATTTATAATCAGCAGAATAATTTCCAACCATAAAAATAAAAAATGACCGGGTATATATTTATACACCCAGTCATTCTCCTCTTAATAATTCTCTCTCTTGGTTTTATCCTTCGTACGGTTCAAAGTCTTCTTTTCCGACTCCACATAATGGACAAGTCCAATCATCAGGAATATCTTCAAATGCTGTTCCTGGTTCAATTCCACTTTCCGGATCTCCTTGTTCGGGGTCGTAAATATATTCACAGACCGTGCAAATGTACTTTTTCATAACGTTCGTATTTTTAATTGGTTTTCTAAATAATATAACACAAATAGCAAGATATTTGTTCAACACTATTTTTAAACTAAAGAAAAAAACTATCTTTGTAGTCATATTATCAAGCTAAAACAACAATATTATACTATGCTTATAGCACTATTGTCTACCTTAATAGTTTTATGCGCAGTCCTACTAATCAGTTTTTTATTGGAACGTAGGAAATGTCTGCGGATGCAACAACGATTGTTCCGTGAATCCAGAAAGTTGGAACGCACCAGCCATATTGCCGGCGCCATCTTGAAAAATGTGCATGCCTTTATCCTATTAATAGACAATGATTTCAAGGTACTGAAAACTAACTATTACCAAAAAACCGGAACCAGAAAAGGAACAGAAGAGAAAAGAGTGGGCGACTTGTTGCAATGTCGCAATGCATTGGCAGCCGAAGGAGGTTGCGGCACACATAGTTTCTGCGGTTCTTGCCCGATACGTACCGCCATACGACAAGCTTTCGAACAGAGGCGAAACTTCACGGATCTTGAAGCCACTTTATCCGTAGTTACATCTGATAATACTACCGTGGAATGTGATGCAGTAATATCCGGTTCTTACTTCCTTCTGAATGAAGAAGAGAACATGGTAATCACCGTACACGATGTTACCCGCCGAAAACAAGCTGAAAAGGAGTTACGGCTAGCCAAAGAAAAAGCAGAAAAAGCCGATATTTCAAAATCTGCCTTTTTAGCCAACATGAGCCATGAAATCCGTACCCCTCTCAATGCTATTACCGGATTTGCAGAGGTATTAGGCAGTGCAACTACAGAAGAGGAAAAGGCCCAATATCAAGAAATCATAAAAATGAATGCCGACCTCCTGATGCAACTGGTCAACGACATTCTCGATATGTCAAAAATCGAAGCCGGAACATTGGAATTTGTGCAGACAACAGTTGACGTCAATCAGTTACTTTCAGATTTACAACAACTTTTTCAAATGAGAGTCGATGACGCCGGAGGAAATATACAAATTATAGCGGAATCATCCCGTTCTTCCTGCATGATTCAAACAGATCGGAACCGAGTGGCGCAAGTGCTTTCAAACTTTGCCGGCAACGCCATTAAGTTCACCCATAAAGGTAGCATCCGCCTCGGCTATGAAGCTAGAGATACCGAGCTTTACTTTTATGTCAAGGATACCGGAACCGGAATTCCAGCAGAGAAATTACCGGATGTATTCGAGCGCTTCGTGAAACTGAATAAAGATAAAAAAGGAGCCGGACTGGGACTCTCCATATCTCAAACTATTGTCGCCAAACTTGGCGGTCAAATCGGAGCGAATTCCGTAGAAGGTGAAGGCTCTACATTCTGGTTTACAATTCCTTATCGGTCATGTGGTAAACCACGCTAACAAATTCGACTTCATAAAAAGTTTTAATTAAACATTCTATCACAATTTTATGTTGTATTTTTGCGGTTCAAACTAAACGCATGTATCTGCATGAGTACAAATAAAAATGACTATTATCATTTAGGACTTACTGATGACGAAGTCCTACAAAGCAGGGAGAAAAATGGTATTAACCTGTTAACGCCCCCCAAGCGTCCTTCTCTCTGGAAACTTTATCTGGAAAAATTTGAAGACCCGGTTGTCCGTGTATTATTAGTAGCAGCCGCTTTCTCATTAATTATCTCCATCATCGAAAACGAATATGCCGAAACAATCGGAATCATAGCCGCTATCTTATTGGCTACCGGAATTGGTTTCTTCTTCGAATATGATGCCAGTAAGAAGTTCGATCTGCTGAATGCAGTCAATGAAGAAACCCTGGTAAAAGTGGTCCGAAACGGACGCGTACAGGAAATCCCTCGTAAAGACATAGTGGTAGGTGATATCGTCATTCTGGAAACAGGTGAAGAAATTCCCGCTGATGGAGAGTTGCTGGAAGCTATTTCTCTGCAAGTGAACGAATCCAATCTGACCGGAGAACCTGTTATTAATAAAACTATTGTAGAAGCTGATTTTGATGAAGAAGCGACTTATGCCTCCAATCTGGTGATGCGTGGCACTACAGTGGTGGATGGACATGGTACCATGCGCGTGCTGCATGTGGGAGATGCTACTGAAATCGGAAAAGTAGCCCGGCAGAGTACAGAGGATAACCTCGAACCCACCCCGCTGAACATACAGCTCACCAAACTCGCAAATCTAATCGGAAAGATAGGTTTCACCGTTGCCGGTCTGGCTTTCCTTATTTTCTTCGTGAAGGATGTAGTGCTATATTTTGATTTCGGTTCGCTGAACGGATGGCATGAGTGGCTTCCGGTTTTCGAACGGACACTGAAATATTTTATGATGGCAGTTACGCTGATTGTAGTAGCTGTACCTGAAGGATTGCCAATGAGTGTTACGCTTAGTCTGGCATTGAACATGCGTCGTATGCTTTCTACCAACAATCTGGTGCGGAAAATGCATGCTTGCGAAACAATGGGAGCCATCACCGTGATTTGTACGGATAAAACCGGTACACTGACTCAAAATCTGATGCAAGTGCACGAACCCAATTTCTATGGTATAAAAAATGGCAGTGACTTGTCTGATGACGATATTAGCGCACTTATCGCAGAAGGAATCAGCGCCAATTCAACAGCTTTTCTTGAAGAATCAACCAATGGAGAAAAACCCAAAGGCGTAGGAAATCCAACCGAAGTGGCTTTATTGCTCTGGCTTAACAAACAGGGAAGAGATTACCTGCAACTCCGCGAACAAGCTCATGTTCTCGATCAACTCACCTTCTCTACCGAACGGAAATTCATGGCGACTCTTGTTGAATCCCCATTGATCGGAAAAAAAATACTTTATATAAAAGGAGCTCCTGAAATTGTTTTGGGTAAGTGTAAAGAAGTTGTTCTGGATGGACGGCAAGTGGATGCGGTAGAGTATCGTTCTACAGTGGAAGCACAACTGTTGAGCTATCAGAATATGGCTATGCGTACACTTGGATTTGCATTCAAGATTGTCGGAGAAAATGAGCCGAACGATTGCACAGAACTTGTTTCAGCCAACGACCTCAATTTCTTGGGAGTGGTTGCCATCTCCGACCCGATTCGTCCGGATGTACCTGCTGCGGTTGCGAAATGCCAGTCTGCAGGTATCGGTATCAAGATCGTGACCGGTGACACTCCGGGAACTGCCACGGAAATCGCACGCCAGATAGGTCTTTGGAACTCTGAAACTGATACGGAACGAAATCGAATCACCGGTGTTGCATTTGCCGAATTGAGCGATGAAGAAGCACTAGACAGAGTGATGGACTTAAAAATCATGTCTCGCGCCCGTCCGACAGACAAACAACGTCTGGTACAACTGCTTCAACAAAAAGGAGCAGTGGTAGCGGTAACCGGAGACGGAACGAATGATGCCCCGGCTTTGAATCATGCTCAAGTAGGTTTGTCAATGGGTACAGGTACTTCTGTAGCTAAAGAAGCCAGTGATATTACATTGCTCGATGACTCCTTCAACAGTATCGGAACCGCTGTTATGTGGGGACGTTCACTGTATAAGAATATCCAGCGTTTCATCGTTTTCCAGCTAACGATCAACTTTGTGGCATTGCTTATCGTTCTGCTAGGCTCCGTAATCGGTACGGAACTTCCGCTGACTGTAACACAAATGTTATGGGTGAACCTGATTATGGATACTTTTGCCGCTTTGGCTCTTGCCTCTATTCCACCCAGCGAAACGGTGATGCTTGAGAAACCTCGTCGCAGTACCGATTTTATTATCAGTAAGGCAATGCGGTCTAATATAATAGGTGTGGGCTCTATCTTCCTCATCGTATTGCTCGGAATGATTTATTATTTCGACCACAGTACGCAAGGAATGAATGTACACAACCTGACTATTTTCTTCACCTTCTTTGTCATGCTGCAATTCTGGAATCTGTTCAATGCCCGTGTATTCGGTACTACCAATTCGGCATTCAAGGGACTTTCCAAATCGTATGGGATGGAGCTTATTGTACTGGCTATTCTTGCCGGACAATTCCTCATCGTACAATTCGGTGGAGCCGTATTCCGCACGGAACCGCTCGACTGGCAAACCTGGCTTCTTATTATAGGCGTTTCGTCCACGGTGTTATGGGTTGGAGAACTTGTTCGCCTTGTTCAACGTATTATTCACAAAAAAGACAGAAATGAAAAGTAAAGGAATAAAAAACCTTCTTATTGATTTAGGTGGTGTACTTATCAATCTCGACCGCCAACGTTGCATTGAGCACTTTCAGAAGTTAGGGCTCCAAAACGTAGATGCATTGCTGGATATCCAGAACCAGGACGGACTCCTGATGCAACAGGAAAAAGGATTGATTACACCTGCCGAATTCCGTGACGGAGTTCGTAAAATGATAGGCAAAGCAGTTAGCGACAAACAAATAGATGCAGCCTGGAATAGTTTTCTGGTAGATATACCCACACAGAAACTGGATTTATTATTAAAATTACGTGAGAAATATGTCGTCTATTTATTGAGCAATACCAACCAAATTCATTGGGAATGGACATGTGCTCATTTGTTTCCTTACCGCACCTTTAAGGTGGAAGATTATTTTGAAAAAACGTACCTCTCTTTTGAAATGAAAATGGCCAAGCCCGAACCGGAGATATTCAAGGCAATCATAGAGGATGCCGGTATCGAGCCGAAAGAAACGCTTTTTATTGATGACTCTGAAATGAACTGTAAGACAGCCCAAAATTTAGGAATTTCTACCTATACAGCGAAAGTAGGCGAAGACTGGAGCCATCTTTTCAACCTCAAATAATTTTAGAGATATGCAGATTATACGTGACACATCGGCAATTACCCCAGAACCCTGCGTAGCTACCATCGGTTTCTTTGATGGAGTACATGCAGGACATCGCTATCTGATTCAGCAAGTGAAAGAGATAGCCGCCGCCAAAGGTCTACGCTCTGCATTGGTTACTTTTCCCGTTCATCCCCGAAAAGTGATGAATGTGGAGTATCGTCCGGAACTTCTGACTACCCCCGAAGAAAAAATAAGTCTGCTTGCAGACATCGGGGTAGACTACTGCCTGATGCTTGATTTCACTCCGGAAATTTCCCGGCTCACTGCCCGGGAGTTTATGACACAGTTGCTAAAAGAGCGTTATCAGGTAAAATATCTGGTTATCGGCTATGACCATCGTTTCGGACATAACCGCAGCGAAGGTTTCGAGGATTATGTACGTTATGGAAAAGAAATTGGCATAGAAGTAATTCGCGCCAAAGCGTATACCAGCAATATAGAAATAGGGAACGAACCCAACATTCCGGTGAGCTCTTCCCTGATCCGCAAACTTCTTCATGAAGGAGAAGTTAGCCTGGCCGCCCATTGTCTGAAATATGAATATTTCCTTGACGGGATCGTAGTAGGCGGCTATCAGGTAGGCAGAAAGATAGGTTTCCCAACGGCCAATTTACGGGTGGATGATCCCGATAAACTAATTCCTGCCGATGGCGTATATGCCGTATGGGTAACATTTGACGGGAAAACGTATATGGGGATGCTGAATATAGGTGTCCGCCCGACGATTGACAATGGTCCGAACCGGACGATTGAGGTGAATATCCTCCACTTCCATTCTGACATATATGATAAATTCATCCGGCTTACTTTTGTTAAACGGACACGTCCCGAACTGAAATTCTCCAGTATCGACGAGTTAATAACACAGCTCCATAAGGATGCTGAAGAGACAGAAACAATTCTTAAAAAATAGATTCTTATGCAAAAGTCATTTATGAGCATCTCTTTGGTGGTAATAGCTATATCCATGTTAGCTATGTTTATCTATAGTTTCTTTACCACTAAATAAAAAAACATGAAAACGGCTATCAAATTAGTATTAATAGACCTTCTCATTGCGCAGATTATTGCTCCAATCCTGATTATGATTCCCTGTACGATCTATTTGTTCGTCACCACGGGAAATCTGGATAAAGTCACTCTGACGCAAATGATTATGATCCCGGCACAACTAGCCGGTCAGATTATGATGGGTATTTATCTATGGAAAGCCGGTTATATCAGTAAAAAGAAGGCAACATGGTTACCTGTGTCAGCCCCTTATCTGGTCTGTAGTGCCATTGCAATCCTAACTTGCGGGTTTGCAGTTTCCTCACTAATGAGCCTGCTGGATTGGATTCCCAATATCATGGAACAATCTTTCAACATTCTCCAATCCGGTTGGGGCGGCATTCTTGCAATAGCCATCGTAGGTCCCGTACTTGAAGAGTTATTGTTTCGCGGAGCCATCACCCACGCTTTACTTCAGCAATACAATCCGACTAAAGCAATTCTGATTTCCGCACTTCTGTTCGGTGTCTTTCATATAAATCCCGCCCAGATCCTTCCGGCTTTTCTGATCGGTATCCTGCTGGCATGGACTTATTACAAAACAGGCAGTCTGATACCTTGTATACTGATGCATGTACTAAACAATTCATTGTCAGTCTATCTTAGCATCAAATACCCCGAAGCAGAAAATATGGACGACCTGATTAACGGTACCCCGTATCTCATCGTCCTATTCGGGTCAATCCTCCTGTTTATCGGTATCATACTGACCATGAACCACCTGACTTCCCAAAAGCAGCAATAAAAAAGGGAAGTTTTTACTTCCCCTCTTTCGCTTTGAATGCTAATGCATACATTCGTATTTGTTTTACCATCGACAGCAAACCGTTGCTACGCGTTGGCGATAGATGCTCTTTCAGTCCGATCTTGTCTATAAAATAAAGATCTGCATTTAAGATTTCATCAGGAGTATGTCCGGAAAAGACTTTAATCAACAAGGCAATAATCCCCTTTACAATCAAAGCATCGCTTTCTGCTTTAAAAACGATTTTACCATCCACATCATCCGCTTGAAGCCATACCCTGCTCTGGCATCCTTCAATCAGATTTTGTTCCGTCTTATATTTTTCTTCAAGTGGTTCCTGTTCATTTCCCAGATCAATAAGTAATTGATAACGGTCCATCCAATCGTCGAAGTCACTGAATTCCGCAATCACTTCATCTTGTAGTTCATTAATTGACATTATAGTAATTATTTAATTAGACAATATACCAATGTGCGAATAGCAGATGCCGTATTTAAAACCGGCATACCAATCTATCAACACCTTATTATATTATTTCTCAATTCTATTATTTCTCATTGTAAATCACTTCCAATACCGTCTGACCGACTGCTTTCAACGTATTCTTATCAATATGTTCCATATTGTCATTGACAGTATGCCATGTCGGGGTAAAATCACCTTCCTGATTGTAGGGAATGATATCGATCGTTTTAATACGTGCCAGACGATTTATGAACAGATGGTCGTCTGTTACAAATCCTCCGTTTCCATCCATGAAAGTCTTTCCGTAACCCGCTTTCTTTGCCGCTTTCCAAACCTTCTTATTTATGTCCGGAGCAAATTCTTCCGAATACCCTTCTTTCATAAACACACTGCCTTCACCTCCTACCATATCGAGCAGGATACCAAAACGTGCATTATATCCTTGTACATGAGGATTACGTGCCCAATACTGCGATCCCAGACACCAGAATTCCTCCTTATGCTTTCCTGTATAAAACTGTGGCGCACCGTAGTCCTCTGCATCCAACAGAATGATATCAATCCCCAATTCCGGTTGTTGCTGATTGACCAGACGAGCTATTTCGAGCAAAGCTCCTACCCCACTGGCACCATCATTTGCACCCAGAATCGGAGTTTTATGGTTCTTCTCGTCAGGATCGTTATCAGCCCATGGGCGTGTATCCCAATGTGCAAACAAAGCGATTCTCTTTTTACTTTCCGGCTTATAAGAACCGATAATGTTTCTCGCTTTCAACAACGTACCGTCATAAGCAATCAAATCAGCATATTGATTAGTCACTTGAGCACCGAAAGCCTCTAATTGACTGGCAAGGTAATTGCCACAGGCAACATGTTCTTTAGTGTTAGGAACACGAGGTCCGAAATCTACCTGATTCTTTACATACAAATAAGCACTATCCGCATCAAACTGAGGTACATTCACAACTGTCTTTTCGTCTTGTTCACTCGTACTATTTGCCTTGTTACCTCCACCGCAAGAGAATGCTGATAATAACAAAAAGGCACTCATTAATACTATCATAGTTTTCTTTTTCATCGTCCTTTTATCTATTAAAGCCTCAAAATTAGTCATTTTCACCACAGCATCGTTCAGATGGAATGGATTATTAACATATAAACTTTAGTTCCACATTTTTCTTTCCCACCACAAGCTCTACTTTTGCACCGTTGATAAGCGGGAGATTATGAGTCACATGCCCCACCGGGAAATTGAAACAGACGGGATAATCATACTCTTTTACTAAATCTGCCAAAGCAGCATACAGTTCCTTGCCCAACGAACAGTCTTCTTCATATTCTGTAAATTGACCGATAATCAATCCGGACAGTTTTTCTAACACGCCCCCCAGTTTCAAATTATACATCATACGTTCGATGGCATGCGGACGTTCGCTAACATCTTCAATAAACAGTATAGTGCCTTCCGCCGGAATATCATAAGGAGTGCCACGCAAACCGTAGGCTACCGCCATGTTACCGCCATGCAAAACGCCTTGTGCCGTCCCCTGCTTGTTCAGTTTATGCTTCTCGCACATGTAAGAAGGAATATTTCCCAATAGAATATCCTTCAGATAGTTCGCACAAAGATCGTCTTCCGGTTCCACCGTAAGATGACGTGCCATCAATGAATGAAGGGAAGCATATCCATTTTTCTGAAACAGATTGTGCAAAGCGGTTATATCGCTAAAGCCCAGTAACCATTTCGGATGTTCACAAAAGGCCGTAAAATCAATTTTATCGATCAAATGTACCGCCCCGTACCCTCCACGGCTGCAAAGAATAGCCTTCACTTTAGGGTCGTCCATCGCATCCTGCAAATCTTTCAGCCGCTGCTTGATTGTCCCGGCATATCTTCCGGATGAACTTCCGGCATGCTTTCCTATAGCCACTTTCAAGCCCCATGATTCCATCCGTTTCTTGGCTCCTTTTAGGAATTGTTGGTCTATCTTACTCGAAGGTGATACAATAACCACTTTATCACCTTTCTGCAAAAAGGGAGGAAATTGAATATCCATATATGTTCTTATTTTATTGACTTTCGTTGATAAAAACGCACCCAGTCCACTTCCATTTCTACCGGAAGATCCTCGGGAGAGACTGCTCCCACCCACGAACCTCCCAACTGCATATCAATCAGCAGATAAAAGGGCTGATTAAAAGGGAATTGTCCTTCTTCTTTCGTTTGTATGCGGGGGTAAGTAAACGTATGTACATCATTGACATAAAATGAAAGACTATCCGGATACATTTCGACTGCAAAAATATTGTAGCGGTCAGGGTGAATCACTCCCGTAGAATGTGATACCGGATGATCCTTGATCCCCAGCGTATAAGTGTAATGGGAATGAACTGTCTGATAAGCAATAGAATCGTTATTCAAACGTTCCATGATATCAATCTCACCGCCGGATGGCCATGCCGCTCCTTCAGGCAACATCCAGATGGCAGGCCATGCTCCTCCCGCCGCATTCAACTTGGCACAAATCTCAATACGCCCGTTCGTAAAAGCCTTTTTGCCTTTTGTATACACACCGCCTGTCAAATAAGGGGCAGTGTCATTGCGTTGGGTATGATTGACAATACCTCTCAACACCAGTTTGCCTTTACGCATGGCATAGCAGGAATCAAAGTCTGTCATATAGTTATTCCAGTCTGACTTACCTCGTGGAATCTTGCTCCAGACCTGTGAATCGAAACTCTTTTTCTGATTAAAGTTCTCTTCCCAGATCAAAGACCAACCGGAAGACGTCTTGCTGCTTTTACAGGAAACAAGCGTCCAACAAAGGAGAATTAAGCTAAGAAATAATAGATTTTTAAACTGTTTCATGGTGCTTTTATTTTATTGGGGGATTTATTTGCAAAAATACAGGAAAAAACGGTTCCATGCACATCCAACAGCCAAAACAAATAAAATATAGCAAAATGTTACATAATGGATGTAATTTTTCGGGTTATAATCATTATTTTTTCAATCATTTTTCTGATATTTGCTAAAAATCTAACGTTATGGAACCTATTCTAAATTTTGCCCAGTTAACGGCTCATCTTAAAAAACTAAACCATAGAAAACGAATTGCCGTGGTCTGTGCGAACGATCCTAACACTGAATATGCCATCTCCCGTGCTTTGGAAGAAGGGATTGCAGAATTTCTGATGATTGGAGATTCTACCATTCTGAAGAAATATCCCACGCTCAAACAATATCCTGAATACGTAAAAACCATCCACATAGAAAATCCGGATGAAGCGGCGCGCGAAGCTGTCCGCATTGTGCGTGAAGGAGGAGCGGATATTTTGATGAAAGGGATTATCAATACGGACAACTTACTGCATGCCATACTCGACAAAGAAAAAGGTTTGTTACCGAAAGGGAAAATCCTCACGCATCTGGCAGTAATGGAAATTCCTACTTACCATAAACTGCTTTTCTTCTCGGATGCCGCCGTCATTCCGCGTCCTACTTTACAGCAACGTATAGAAATGATTTGGTATGCTATCTGCACCTGCCGTCACTTTGGTATCGAACAACCGCGTGTCGCATTGATTCACTGCACAGAAAAAGTGAGTGCCAAGTTCCCTCATTCACTAGATTATGTGAATATCGTAGAACTTGCCGAAGCGGGAGAATTCGGAAATGTGATTATTGACGGCCCGCTGGATGTACGTACTGCCTGCGAACAAGCAAGTGGTGATATTAAAGGGATTGTATCTCCTATCAACGGACAGGCAGATGTCTTGATATTCCCGAACATTGAATCGGGTAATGCATTCTACAAATCCGTCTCTTTGTTTGCACAGGCAGAAATGGCAGGATTGCTGCAAGGTCCTATTTGCCCTGTAGTACTTCCATCGCGTAGTGATTCCGGCTTGTCCAAATATTACAGCATTGCAATGGCATGCTTACAAGTGTCAGGAGATTGCAAATGCAGAAAACAAGTCAGCCAAGTCACCGGCTCATCATTCTAAATTCACCACTAAAAGCCTACTATTCATGAAAATTCTGGTTATCAACCCCGGTTCTACTTCTACTAAAATAGCAGTTTACGAAAATGAAACTCCGCTGTTTGTCAGTAATATAAAACATTCTGTAGAAGAACTATCCGCTTTTCCCGAGGTGATAGACCAGTTTGAATTCCGGAAAAACCTGGTGTTACAAGAATTGGAAAACAATAAGATACCTTTTTCTTTTGATGCAATCATCGGACGCGGCGGTTTAGTGAAACCGATACCGGGCGGAGTGTATGAAGTAAATGAGGCCATGAAACGTGATACAGTGCATGCTATGCGTACCCATGCTTGTAACTTAGGAGGATTGATTGCCAGCGAACTGGCCTCCACATTACCCGACTGTCCGGCTTTCATTGCTGATCCGGGAGTGGTGGATGAACTGGAAGATATAGCACGCATTACAGGTTCTCCCTTAATGTCGAAGATCACCATCTGGCATGCATTAAACCAGAAAGCAATCGCCCGCCGCTTTGCCAAAGAGCAGGGAACCCAATACGAAAATCTGGATTTAATTATCTGCCATCTGGGAGGTGGCATCTCTGTCGCAGTCCATCACCACGGACGAGCCATTGACGCCAACAATGCATTGGACGGTGAAGGTCCTTTCTCACCGGAACGTGCCGGTACACTTCCCGCCGGTCAACTGATCGACCTATGTTTTAGCGGTCAACTCACCAAAGACGAATTGAAAAAACGTATCTCCGGACGCGCTGGACTGACCGCCCATCTAGGTACAACCGATATTCCCGCCATTATACAATCTATCGAAGAAGGAGATAAGAAAGCGGAACTGATACTGGATGCCATGATTTACAATGTTGCAAAAGCGATAGGAGCCAGTGCCACCGTACTTTGCGGGAAGATAGATGCCATCCTTCTGACAGGAGGTATCGCCTATTCGGACTATGTGATTTCAAGACTGAAAAAAAGAATCTCTTTCCTGGCCCCCATCTACGTTTATCCCGGAGAGAATGAAATGGAGTCACTAGCATTTAATGCCATAGGAGCACTAAAGGGGGAATTGCCGATACAAATCTATAAATAGGCGGGCGCACAAAAAGGCTATTCAGTTACCAATCACCAAGCAATCTGATAGTTTCTGTTTCTAATTGGAAACGGCTAACTGTACAGCATCATTCACAATGCCTGCTAATATAAAGTCTTGAGCACATAAATGGTTCGACCAAAAAGAACACTAATACAAATAATAACAGTAAGGTATATTTGTCTATTTCACATAGATAGTTGAATAACATAGTAAAAAAGTACTTTTGCGATAGTTTCTTTAGCGGGGTTAATAAAAAAAGCGCCTATTAGCCATCGCATTAACCACGATTTTAACCACGACCTTAACCACGAAGCTATACCTTTGCCATGTCTCAACCCGTGGGAACATTCAACATTGGCAACACATGAAAACGCTGTGATTACTTCGCAAGCTATAAACTCAAAAAGAAAATTATGAAGAAATGTTGGTTATTATTTTTAGTGCTTAGCTGCACGCTTCTTGCCCAGTCCAAAGACTGGACACAATACGTTAATCCGTTAATGGGAACACAATCATCTTTTGAATTATCAACAGGTAACACCTACCCCACCATTGCCCGCCCTTGGGGAATGAATTTCTGGACCCCACAGACCGGAAAAATGGGAGACGGATGGCAATATGTCTATACAGCCAATAAAATCCGTGGATTCAAACAAACTCATCAGCCCAGCCCATGGATAAACGATTACGGACAGTTCTCCATTATGCCGATGGTGGGTAAACCTGAATTCGACGAAGAAAAGCGGGCTAGCTGGTTCGGACACAAAGGAGAAGAAGCAACTCCTTATTACTACAAGGTGTATCTGGCCGAATACGATATTGTCACGGAGATGTCTCCGACCGAACGTGCTGTTCTCTTCCGGTTCACTTTCCCGGAAAACGCACATTCGTATATTGCAGTCGATGCATTTGACAAAGGTTCTTTTATTCAGATTATCCCAGAAGAAAACAAAATTATCGGTTATAGTACACGCAATAGCGGAGGAGTTCCCGAAAACTTCAAGAACTATTTTATTATTCAATTCGATAAGCCTTTCACCTATAAAGCCACTGTAAATAATGGAAATATTCAAGAAAATGCAACCGAACAGACAACTGACCATGCAGGAGCCATTATAGGTTTTAAAACTCAACGTGGAGAACAAGTACATGCACGCATCGCCTCTTCCTTTATCAGCTTCGAACAGGCTGCAAGAAATATGAAAGAATTAGGAAATGACAATCTAGAGCAGATAAAACAAAAGGGACAGAAAGCATGGAACCAAGTACTGGGAAAAATCGAAGTGGAAGGAGGAAACCTCGATCAATACCGCACTTTCTACTCCTGCTTATACCGTTCGTTACTTTTCCCCCGAAAATTCTACGAACTGGACGAAGCCGGAAAACCTGTTCATTACAGCCCTTATAACGGGCAAGTTCTACCGGGATATATGTTTACCGACACCGGATTTTGGGATACCTTCCGGTGTCTTTTCCCATTACTGAATCTGATGTATCCGTCGATGAATAAAGAAATGCAGGAAGGGCTCATCAATACCTACAAAGAAAGCGGATTCTTCCCCGAATGGGCCAGCCCCGGACACAGAGACTGCATGATAGGAAATAATTCGGCTTCCGTACTGGCAGATGCTTATTTAAAAGGTATTAAAGTAGAAGATGTGAAAACTTTGTACGAAGGGTTAATACACGGAACAAAGAACGTACATCCCACCGTATCTTCCACAGGAAGACGCGGATACGAATATTATAATAAGTTAGGCTATGTCCCTTATGACGTAAAAATCAATGAAAACACAGCCAGAACTTTGGAATATGCCTACAATGACTGGTGTATCTATCAATTAGCCAAAGAATTAAAGCGACCGGAAAAAGAAATACAGCTCTTTGCCAAACGGGCGATGAACTATAAGAATGTATTCGATAAAGACTCCAAGCTCATGCGAGGAAAAAATGAAGATGGAACATTCCAATCTCCATTCTCACCATTGAAATGGGGAGATGCATTTACCGAAGGAAACAGCTGGCACTACTCATGGTCTGTATTCCACGATCCACAAGGATTAATTGACTTAATGGGAGGAAAAGATATGTTTATCACTATGCTGGATTCTGTATTTTCCGTACCTCCTGTCTTTGATGAGAGTTATTACGGGCAGGTTATTCATGAGATTCGTGAAATGACAATCATGAATATGGGGAATTACGCGCATGGCAATCAACCAATCCAACACATGATCTACCTATACAACTATGCCGGTCAACCCTGGAAAGCGCAGTATTGGCTACGCCAGGTCATGGATAGAATGTACACACCGGGCCCTGACGGATATTGTGGAGATGAAGATAATGGGCAGACTTCGGCATGGTATGTTTTCTCCGCATTAGGTTTTTACCCCGTATGTCCGGGAACCGACGAATACGTCGTTGGAGCTCCTCTTTTTAAAAAAGCAACCTTACATCTTGAAAACGGTAACAGCCTCATCATCCATGCAACCGATAACAACAAGAAGAATATGTATATTCAAACAATGAATCTGAACGGCACAGAATATAAAAAGAACTATCTACGCCATGAAGACTTATTAAAAGGAGGAAACATTAACTTCCAAATGGGAAGCCAGCCCAATTTAAACAGAGGAACGGAAGAGGAAAGCTTTCCTTACTCCTTCTCTAAAGTCCTAAAAAAGATTCGTTAAATTCATAAAAAACAAGAGACTGTTTAACTAAGTCTCATGTTGATAAGTTTGCCTCTATTATGGGAATCCATAGCAGAGGCAAATTTTATTCTTCAAGACTTATTAGGGATATTCATTAAAAGGAAAAAGTGATCTCCTTATTCATCAACGTTTCAAAAATCAGAAAAAGATAGAGGAGCCACACACCTTATAGCAACATGTATGCTACTTCTCTTAAGAAAGAGTAACTTCTTCCAATAAAGCAAGCTCCCAACTACGCCAAACAATAGTAATTAACTTCAGTTCACCTTTCGCCCTGGCTTCTGCCACCAGTTCATCTTCACTATAACGAAGTAACTGTTCGCGCGCCTCATCAGCAAGGGCACGTATTTCTTTTTCCGAAGCACCGGCTTTTGCATATTTCACCTCAAGCAGATAGGTGAAAGGAGGCAGTACAGGAACCGACGGACTAGGTTTGAAGAAGAAATCTGCAAAACCCTTATTCAATTCGTATTCCGGATAGAGCTGATAATAACGATACATTCCTAAATAGGCAAGCAAGAAGCCTTTAATGTGCGCTTCACCTTCAATATATTCACGGATACGACTTTGCTCACGAACAGCATTGGCGATAAAATCGAACAAAGGTTTCCAGTCTCCCCTGAAAGCCATATTCTCAAATAAAGCACTCATCCTGTTCATGTCAATTTTAAAGATATCATGCTTGATGTAGCCTTGTATCAAGAAATTAAACAGTTGTTCTCTTACAACCAAATTCGGTACATGTAAAATGGGTCTTCCCACCATGTCCACACCTTTGATGGAAAGAAGTCCGAAATAGAATAATAAAGACTTGAAATTACTGGGGTCCGTCATCTCCAATGCAGAGAAATGAGTAACGATGTCAGTAGTGATTTCTCCTTGCTCGGCTATTTCCTTTATAACGGAAAAATTCTCTCCCAACCCGTGATCTAGCTTTATCAAGTATGCCAACTTGTTAAAGTCAGTGCGAATATTGGGATCTACGATTTCTTCAGGCTTTTCCCCATGTAAAACAAAAGACTTCATAAAATAAAGTACCATATCAGAGTTAAACATACAGTCCACCAATCTACTTCTACTAAAGCAATAATTGTCATAATTAGGTTTCATCATGACAACAGTTTCATCTACAGATTGTATCAACACTCCTTGTTCTTTATAATAAGTCAGCATTTCACGCAATTCTTTCTCACTAAAACCAACTAAATCATTAAACCAAGGATCAGTCGTTATATTGGTTCCGATGTTAAAGCCACTAGTCACATCATCCATCGTCACCGGACTCACTCCGGTAATAAACAACCGTTCAAGAGCAGCTCCGGTTCCGGTAGTAGCGGATTTTATCACGTTAAAGAAGCCACGAATAAAACCTTCGCCATGCGTTGCTTTCCTATAAAATTCCGTACCGTAAGTCGAAAGAATGGTATTGGTGAAATTATCATATTCATCAATGAGTAAATAAATACGAATATTTTTCTTACGGGTAGCATAGGAATTAATCGCAGACAGAAAAGCACCGGGTTCTTCTTGTATTTTCTCATCAAGAACATCCCAAATTTCTTTTCCTAACAAATCTTCATACTTAAAGACAAAATCTTTAAGTTTGCTACAACAATGCAGCTTAAACGATAGTTCTACTTCATTGACATTGGAACTCACTTCCGAAAAATTAAATCGCATGATGAGAAACTGATTGTGGAGCTTCGTCGGATGCTGACCTATGTATAGCTGACCAAACAACTCGTCAAACTGTTCAGCATGATTTACGTCATAATAGGCCTCTAACATAGCCAAAGTCAGACTCTTCCCAAATCTACGGGGACGTATCAGAAACAGATAAGGCGGTTGCATCTCTATTTTTTCAATGAACATTGTCTTATCTACATAATAATAATTCTCTTTCTGAATTCGGCTAAAATCAGTTATTCCGTAAGGTATTTGTTTCATCATATTGCGATTCCTTTCAATTTATCTGTCCCTTATTTCTGCAGACTTTTTTCAATATTCTGCAAACGGCGTTCTAACGCAGCATACTTTTCATCCTTTTCTTTTAAAAGACGCTCGTAGAGTTCAGTGATTTTGTCGATAGGATTGAAGTTGTTAACTCGACTATCATTAATACTATCTTCGGTATCAGACTTAACTATACCCATGCTGATGTTTGCCCCACCTGCACTTTGTTCTGAATTATTCACCGTATTATTTTCAAACACCACCGTCTGTGCATCCTCCTCCAAAGTCTTGAGATAATCGAAAGGGACATTCAATGCACGTGCAAAACGTTGCAACATCTCATCATCAATCACTTTCATCTTCTCATATTTAGAAACAGCAGGTTGTGAGAGATGTACTAATTCACTCAAACCCTCCTGGTTCATATCCTTTTCAATACGGGTACGACGTATATTGCGTCCGTGATGGACTCTCCCAATTGTCAATTCTTCTGTTTCCATTTTTATTTTCTTTCTTTTTAAAATCCAACAAATATACAAATGAAAAGTTTCGCTCGAAGCAAATATACGAAAAAAACGAATAGATGTGATAATATGGATAAAAGGAATATTACAACCTGACAAATAGAATAAAATGAATACTTCAAACAGCGCATAATGTGTTAAATTATCACGAACTTTACCGCACGAAAGGGCAACAAAACAAAAGAGCTTACGGACATGAAAAGAATATTGACAAATAAAGAATACAGGTTCATAAAAGGGCTCAAAGAATTGATGATTAAATACAATGCGGTGATCTCTACAGATGCGCAAGGGAAAATTGAGATTGTGGTGAATGAAGACAACGAATCATTTGATTTTGAAGCAGAAAGCACGATCTATTTAGGAGCTTGTTTTTCAGATTATGAGTTAAATGAATTACTGGAAAAGAACTTCGCACACATAAAACGAATAAAAGAGGAGTATAAAACAAACTTGTAAACGGATCTATATAATCGAAAAATCATTAATCCTAATCTCTATATAAACACCCCACCGGTTTCTTTAAAACCAACGACCTCTTCCTTTTAAAGGAAGGGGTCGTTCCTTTAAAAGGAGTGAAGCTTTGGTTTTAAAGCAAGAAAAACGACCTTATTAACAGGTATATTTGCCTGTATCATAAACTTTTTAAATAAAAAAGCTCTTTCAAAGAAATTTTTCTCATATCTTTGCGACGTGTTAAGTTAATAAATTGATTAAGGTCGATTTTTGACTGTTTCGAATCGGGAAGTATGGGGGTACTTTCCGATTCTTTTTTTGGGGAGGATATAACAAGGTGTCTTTCATCTTTTTAAAGGTTTTAATAAACTGAATAAATCTAATATATACTAACTCTATATATAAAACAGTTCAACCCCGGATGATACTAATAAAAAAAGAAGGCTGTTTCAAAATTGAAACAGCCTTCTTTATATATAGACGCTATCGCGTTCTTATTTCTTTTCTGGTCTTGGCATCAACACTTTTCTTGAAAGTTTGAATTTACCAGTTTTCTGGTCAACATCAATCAGTTTTACTTCGATTTCATCACCTTCCTTAATTCCAGCTTCTTCTACTGTTTCCAGACGCTTCCAATCAATTTCAGAGATGTGCAGCAAACCATCCTTGCCCGGCAAGAATTCGATGAATGCACCGTAAGGCATAATAGAACGAACTTTACCTTTATAAACTTCGCCCACTTCAGGAACAGCAACGATTGCTTTAATCATGCGCATTGCATTATCAATACATTTTTTGTTTGTTCCGGAAACTTCGATGCGTCCCATACCATCAATTTCTTCGATAGTAATCACAGCACCGGTTTCTTCCTGCATACCTTGGATGATTTTTCCACCAGGGCCGATTACAGCACCGATAAATTCTTTAGGAATTGTCATCGTTTCAATGCGTGGAGCATGTTCTTTCAGGTCAGCACGTGGTTCAGCGATTGTTTCAGTAATCTTACCCAGAATGTGCATACGTCCTTCTTTTGCCTGATTCAAAGCACGTTCCAGAATTTCGTAAGACAGACCGTCTACCTTGATATCCATCTGGGTAGCCGTAATACCATCTTTTGTTCCCGTTACTTTGAAGTCCATATCACCCAAGTGGTCTTCGTCACCCAGAATATCAGACAATACAGCATATTTTTCTTCGCCCGGATTCTTAATCAATCCCATAGCGATACCTGATACCGGTTTCTTGATCTTCACACCAGCATCCATCAATGCCAATGTTCCGGCACATACAGTAGCCATAGAAGAAGAGCCGTTAGATTCGAGAATATCTGAAACCACACGTACTACATACGGATAGTCAGCAGGAATCTGTCCTTTCAAAGCACGCCAAGCCAAGTGACCGTGACCGATTTCGCGACGACCTACACCACGTTGTGC
The DNA here is from genome assembly GCF_019129155.2 of Bacteroides sp. MSK.18.37. Lineage (NCBI taxonomy): Bacteria > Pseudomonadati > Bacteroidota > Bacteroidia > Bacteroidales > Bacteroidaceae > Bacteroides > Bacteroides sp. MSK.18.37. Next base: position 2,133,368 of record NZ_JAHOIB020000001.1, read on the forward strand.
TTTTGCTTCACCTGTAGAGAAAGGAGGGAAATTATAATGCAATAAGAAACGTTCTTTTCCGTGTTCCAAAACATCGTCAATGATCTTCTCATCCAGTTTGGTACCCAGAGTAACAGAAGTCAGTGATTGTGTTTCACCACGAGTAAAGATAGCAGATCCGTGAGGACCAGGCAGAGGACCAACCTCACACCAGATCGGGCGGATTTCAGTAGTCTTACGACCATCCAAACGCTTACCTTCGTCAAGGATAGAACGGCGCATGGCTTCTTTTTCTACATCGTGGTAGTAACGGTCGATCAACGCACCCTTTTCGTCCAACTCTTCTTCAGAGAATTGAGCTTTGAATTCTTCACGGATAGCTTCGAAAGCAGCAAAACGTTCGTGTTTGTTATTGTTTCCGGAAGCGGCAACAGCGTAAGCTTTTTCGTAGCATGCTTCACGAACAGCCTTGCGCAAATCTTCGTCGTTCACTTCATGGTTGTATTCACGTTTCACTGTTTTTCCAACCTCTTCAGTCAACTCCATCTGTGCTTTACAATGAACCTTGATAGCTTCATGAGCTACTTTCATTGCTTCCAGCAATTCAGCTTCGGATACTTCGTGCATTTCACCTTCTACCATCATGATGTTCTCATAAGTAGCGGCCACCATCAGATCCATATCAGCTTTTTCCAGTTGTTCAAAAGTAGGATTGATAACGAACTGACCATCGATACGTGCTACACGTACTTCAGAAATCGGTCCGTTGAAAGGAATATCTGAAACGGCAAGTGCTGCAGAAGCGGCAAGTCCTGCCAATGCATCCGGCATATCCACACCATCAGCAGAAAAGAGGATGATGTTCACATATACCTCTGCGTGATAATTATCGGGGAATAAAGGACGGAGAGCACGGTCGACAAGACGGCAAGTCAGAATCTCATAATCAGAAGCTCTACCTTCTCGCTTGGTGAAACCACCGGGAAAACGGCCGAATGCCGCAAATTTTTCTTTGTACTCTACCTGTAAAGGCATAAAATCTGTTCCGGGAACTGCATCTTTAGCGGCACAAACAGTAGCTAACAACATGGTGTTTCCCATGCGGAGCATTACAGAACCGTCTGCCTGTTTTGCCAACTTTCCCGTCTCGAGCGTGATGGTTCTTCCATCAGGTAACTCGATTGTCTTAACAATTGGGTTAATCATAAAAATTGTTTTATCTATACTTTTTCTTTCAAAATTCCTGCAAAGATATACATTTATCGTGGTAATTAGGTGGAAATGAGGTAAAAAGTTAGTGGCGAACTGATTTTTTTTCAAAATTAGGATGAAGAACACAGCAAAATGCTTTGACTAATCTCGAAAAGAAGTATATTTGCATCTCGTTAATAACACACACTATATGAAAAAGGTTACTTTTGCAGCGCTCGCCGCACTTACTATTACTGCTTGTAGTTCTGGCCCTAAATTCCAGGTGAACGGGGATGTATCAGGAGCCGACGGTAAAATGCTTTATCTCGAAGCTTCCGGTCTGGAAGGTATTGTTCCGCTCGATTCAGTGAAGCTGAAAGGGGAAGGTACATTCAGTTTCAAGCAGCCTCGTCCCGAGTCACCCGAATTTTACCGTTTGCGGATTGACGACAAAATCATCAATTTTTCTGTAGATTCTATCGAAACAATTCAAATCAAAGCTCCGTATGTGGATTTCTCTACTACTTATACGGTGGAAGGTTCGGAAAACAGCAATAAGATAAAAGAACTGACGTTGAAGCAGATTCGCCTTCAAAAAGAGGTGGACAATTTACTGGCATCCCTGCGCAGCAACGGAATAGGGCATGATGTATTTGAAGACAGCCTGGCAACATTGCTCAACAACTATAAGGAAGATGTCAAAGTGAACTATATTTTTGCTGCTCCCAACACGGCTGCAGCTTACTTTGCCCTGTTCCAGAAGCTCAATAATTATCTGATATTCGATCCGTTGAACAATAAAGACGATGTGAAATGTTTCGCAGCTGTTGCTACGAGCCTCAACAATGCGTTTCCTCATGCGGTACGTTCCAAGAACCTTTATAATATTGTAATCAAAGGAATGAAGAACACGCGTCAGCCGCAAACAAAAGCTCTGGAAATTCCACAGGACAAAATCGTAGAAACCGGTATTATCGACATTGCCTTGCGTGATGTGAAAGGAAATGTGCGCAAGCTGACCGACCTGAAAGGCAAAGTCGTTTTGCTCGATTTCTCTGTATTCCAGTCGCCTGCCGGAGCTCCTCACAACCTGATGCTTCGCGAACTATATAATGAATACGCAAAACAAGGACTGGAAATATACCAAGTATCTCTCGACGCGGACGAACACTACTGGAAAACAGCGGCAGATAATCTTCCATGGGTCTGTGTGCGCGATGGAAACGGAGTTTACTCTACCAACGTAGCCGTATATAATGTTCGTCAGGTTCCATCTATCTTTTTGATTAATCGTAACAACGAATTGAAGCTTCGTGGCGAAGACATTAAGGATTTGGAAGCAGCTGTCAAGTCATTGCTCTAAGTTGTTATAATTTAGCATATTTCATTTAAATATGTTACATAGCATCTTTTTTCACTTGACACGTATCACTTAAAAGGCTATCTTTGCAAAGAAATAATGAAAAGAGGGTTCCAACATGGCTCATGTTGGAATTCTTTTTTGTTTATATGACCATTTAAAACAATTAAAGGAGGAAAACATCATGGCTTATATGTCAGAAGAAGGTTACAAGAAACTGATGGCGGAACTGAAGGAACTGGAAACAGTGGAACGCCCGAAGATCTCTGCGGCAATAGCCGAAGCCAGAGATAAAGGAGACTTGTCTGAAAACGCTGAATACGATGCAGCAAAAGAAGCGCAAGGTATGCTCGAAATGCGTATCAACAAACTGAAAGCTACCATTGCAGATGCCAAAATCATCGATGAATCTAAATTGAAAACAGATTCCGTACAGATTTTAAATAAGGTGGAACTGAAGAATGTAAAGAATGGCATGAAGATGATTTATACCATCGTTTCAGAAAGTGAAGCTAACCTGAAGGAAGGGAAGATTTCCGTTAATACCCCGATTGCACAAGGTCTGCTTGGCAAGAAGGTGGGTGATGTAGCAGAAATTACTGTTCCACAAGGTAAAATTGCACTGGAAGTAGTAAACATATCAATTTAACGTAAAGGCAGGTCTCCATGTGAGGCTTGCCTTAATTTATCAATAAAAGTTATGGCAACAATATTCAGTAGAATCATCGCAGGAGAAATCCCCTGCTACAAGGTGGCAGAAAACGAAAAGTTTTTTGCTTTTCTCGATATCAATCCATTGGTAAAGGGACATACATTGGTAGTGCCCAAACAGGAAGTAGACTATATTTTCGATTTGAGCGATGAAGACCTGGCTGCTATGCACGTGTTTGCAAAGCAAGTAGCCTATGCCATTAAAAAAGCATTCCCTTGCCAAAAGGTAGGCGAAGCTGTTATCGGACTGGAAGTACCCCATGCACATATTCATTTAATTCCTATTCAAAAGGAATCGGATATGTTGTTTTCGAATCCGAAACTGAAATTGTCGGATGAAGAATTCAAGTCCATAGCGCAAGCAATCAACTCCTCTCTATAAAACATGATGATGAAATAATGAAAGGCATTCCGTGATGGAATGCCTTTTTTCTTTACTTTTCTTTACTTTCGGCCACTTCAACCAGGTAAACTCCAATACAGATAAAAATGATTGCAAATGTCTGCGTCCAGCTAAAACGATCTTGTCCTAGAGCAAGGGAAGCAATGGTCGCCACAATCAGAATCAAATAACCATAGATAGCGACTACCGTCGTCTTCAGATATTTCAAACCGACAGGCAGCAGCATATAACTGATAGTGGTCGGGAAAATCAATACGAACATCAGAATAAGGAAAGGCGTCCAATGGAACGGCATGGAGAATACCGGGGCATCAAATCCTGTAATAAACGTGACTATAATGGCAGACACGGCAGCACCGGAAAAGGTATATCGCAACATCGTTATCGCTCCAATGGCCGTGAGGATGCGCTGACTAAGAATCAGATAGACAGCATACACCACAGAACTTAGAAGACAAAGCATATTCCCCGTAAAAGCATCAGAGGCCAAATCATCGCTTTGCTGGGTTAGGATGCAAACCAACGCTCCTATCAGACCGATAGAAATTCCTATTATTTTTTTAGCGCCCGCCTTCTCCTTATAAAAGAATATCATGATAAGAAAAACCCAAATAGGCTGGAGACTGGTAAATATGGAACTGGAGACAGGAGTTGTTTTACTCAATCCGGCCAGATAGAGAAACATAAAACCGTAAAGTCCCAAAGCCCCCAACAGAAAGAGGAGCCATTTATCTCTGGTTGACGATTTCTCCGGAGGCATAAACCACCCGATCACCCAAAAAGCAGCTGCTGCAAATGTGCAACGAAGCGTGGCTCCTGTCAATGGACTCATCCACAAAGGCAGAAGATACTTTAAGGCATTCATATTTAAACCGCTAAATACTTTCGAGACAGCCATACTAAGATTGGCTTCCAGTTTCTTATTCTTCATTTTCTATTTTAATTGGTCGTTAAACAAAAAGGTATTACGGCGCCGATATGCCCAGAAAAGAGTAACAATAGTTATCAGAAGATTAAAGATAAAAGGAAACTCCTGTGATTGGGTATGGAATATCCACTGGAAAAAATCGACAATAAAGGGATAAAGCAAGATAGCCAGATAATTCATCATCATCACAAACGCCAAAGCCAATGTGGTCTTTTGCGGCAGTGCGGTCTGGGTGGTCTTATCATAAAGCATAGGTTGAATAATGCCATATCCCAAACCAACCAGGATACATCCGGGAATAATCAGCCATTCGATCGGAGCTATCCAGATTAATAACAATCCCAATGCCATCGACAGCAGGCTGTATGCTTTTGTACGTCCTTTCAGCAGGGCTACAATCTTGTCCAGGCAAAAACCCGGAGCAGTGATGGCCAGAAAGAAAAGCGAAATCATCAATCCGGAATTGCCACTGGAGAAGTGATGCTTTTCCATTAAGAAAGGTAGATTGAAGATCACCACTACCACGATATATGTTATCACGCCATAGAAGAGCATCAACTCTATCAGATGTTTGATGTGAATACCGTACTTGCTGCCTCCTATATCTATGGAAGTAGATTGTTCGGAGGATTCGTTGTCTTTTGTAGTATCTGCAGAAGAAGAAGGTGTAAAAGCGACTTCTCCCGTCCGGTCTTCTTTTAAATGTCCTACCAGCAGAATGGAAATCAATGGGAGGAGATAGACCAGGAAAGGCAGATGCCAGCTGACTTCTGCAAGATAGCCCGTTACGGCAGTTGCTATCACTAATGTGAAATTAGTAATAGCGGAGCTTAATCCGAACTGTTTCACCCGATAGGTTCCTACAAAGTATCTGGAAACCAACCCGGTAGATAAAGGGATAATCAGACCGGAACCGATACCGAGCAAAGCACTTACCACAATTAATTGCCACATTCGATTGGAAATCAGATACAAAATACCGCTCGCGGCAAAAAGCCAGAGTCCGACCTTTAATACACGGACATAATCGACTTTCTCTGTCAGTTTACCACCCAGCAATATAAAAGGAATAATGAGCAGTGATGGCAGCGAAGTCAACATCTGTATGTCCAGATCCGTAGCTTTTGGAAATATCTTCGTAAGATCACCCAATATAGGTGAAACAGCCAGTCCCGGCAATGAAGTCAATGCCGAAATAGACCAGATGGCAATTAAAGTAATAAGAGGAATTGTTCCCCGTCCCGTCTGTATCTTCATAATGCTTATTCGTTAAAAGTTTAGGTTTGAAGAAAACAATAGTTGCTTTATAAAGTTCAAATATGCACCGAAATGAGCCAAATGAACATTTATTGAAACGCAGATTAACGCAGATTTTCGCAGATTATTAGAAGGCTGCGCCATGTTTGAGAACTTTTTTATTCTTTGCGAAAATCTGCGTTAATCTGCGTTTCAATACTTATTTGCTAAAATATCAATTGATTCATAACCGTGTGGGAATGAACTAATCTTAGTTCTTCTAAAATTTAATTGGTAATATGCGATGATTTAATATTCATCATACATAAATTTATTCGTCTGACAGTTGTTGAACTTTCGTCTGACAGCTGTTATTCTTTCGTCTGACAACTGTCAGACGAAAAAGAAACAACTGCCAGACGAATAAAATTATGTATCATTAGCCATAAACCCATTAGGCATCAAAAATAAATCTGCACAAGCTCGAAATTAGTTCAAAACTAGTACGATCATAAGCTTTTCCACTAAATCACAAAAGCTCCGCTTCAATAAGGGCGTCCTCCTCCTTAATAAACGCCAAATAATGTAAAACCGGGAAACTTTCAAACCTATCTGCTGTTGTTGTGGGAAATTCGACGGGGAAAATCCCCATCGCCCTAAACCTTTAAAAAAACAAATTAGTATGGAAGATTTAAATTTCAGAAAAGGTGATGCAAAAACCGATGTATTTGGTTCAGACAGAATGTTACAACCCTCTCCGGTAGAGAAAATACCTGATGGACCTACTACTCCTGAAGTCGCCTATCAAATGGTGAAAGATGAAACATTTGCTCAAACTCAGCCCCGTTTGAATCTGGCTACTTTCGTTACCACTTATATGGACGAATATGCAACCAAGCTGATGAATGAGGCCATCAACATCAACTACATTGATGAAACAGAATATCCGCGTATCGCTGTGATGAACGGTAAATGTATCAACATCGTTGCCAACTTGTGGAACTCTCCTGAAAAAGATACCTGGAAAACAGGTGCTTTGGCTATCGGTTCTTCAGAAGCATGTATGTTGGGTGGTGTAGCTGCCTGGTTGCGTTGGCGTAAGAAAAGACAAGCACAGGGCAAACCATTTGATAAACCAAACTTTGTTATTTCTACAGGTTTCCAGGTTGTTTGGGAAAAGTTTGCACAGTTGTGGCAGATTGAAATGCGTGAAGTGCCTTTGACGCTTGAAAAAACCACTCTTGACCCCGAAGAAGCTTTGAAAATGTGTGATGAAAACACCATCTGTATCGTACCGATTCAAGGTGTTACATGGACTGGACTGAATGATGATGTCGAAGCATTGGATAAAGCTCTGGATGCTTACAATGCCAAGACCGGTTATGACATTCCTATCCACGTAGATGCCGCCAGTGGTGGTTTCATCCTTCCGTTCCTGTATCCGGAAAAGAAATGGGACTTCCGTTTGAAATGGGTACTTTCTATCAGCGTATCCGGCCACAAGTTTGGTTTGGTATATCCGGGACTCGGATGGGTTTGTTGGAAAGGCAAAGAATATCTGCCCGAAGAAATGTCATTCAGCGTCAACTATCTGGGCGCCAACATTACACAGGTAGGTTTGAACTTCTCTCGTCCGGCCGCACAAATTCTGGGACAATATTATCAATTCATCCGCTTAGGATTCCAGGGTTACAAAGAAGTGCAGTACAACTCCCTGCAAATTGCCAAATATATCCATAGTGAAATAGCCAAGATGGTTCCGTTCGTTAACTACTCAGAAGATGTTGTGAACCCGCTATTCATCTGGTATCTGAAACCGGAATATGCAAAGAGCGCCAAATGGACTTTGTATGATTTGCAAGACAAACTGTCTCAACATGGTTGGATGGTTCCTGCTTATACATTGCCTTCTAAACTGGAAGATTATGTAGTGATGCGTGTCGTTGTTCGTCAGGGATTCAGCCGTGACATGGCAGATATGCTTCTGGGCGACATCAACAATGCCATCGCCGAACTGGAAAAACTGGAATATCCAACTCCTACCCGTATGGCTCAAGAAAAGAATCTTCCGGTAGAAGCCAAGATGTTCAACCACGGTGGTCGTCGTAAAACCGTAAAAAAATAAAATGATCTATGGATAAAAAAGTAACACTCGCTCAATTGAAAGAAGTGGTACAGGAGGCATACGATCAGGTAAAGGCCAATACCGGCGGCAAGAATGCCGACTATATTCCTTATCTGGCAAATGTCAACAAGGATCTCTTTGGAATCAGTGTCTGCCTGCTCAACGGGCAGACCATCCATGTGGGAGATACTGACTATCGCTTCGGTATAGAATCCGTATCCAAAGTACATACGGCTATCCTGGCACTGCGTCAATACGGTGCTAAAGAGATTCTGGACAAGATTGGAGCCGACGCAACAGGCTTGCCCTTCAATTCAATCATCGCTATCTTGTTGGAGAACGATCATCCGTCTACCCCACTGGTAAATGCCGGAGCCATCTCTGCCTGCAGTATGGTGCAGCCCATTGGTGACTCTGCCAAGAAATGGGATGCCATCGTAGGAAATGTGACAGACCTATGCGGCAGTGCCCCGCAACTGATTGATGAATTGTACAAGTCGGAATCGGACACCAACTTCAACAACCGTTCTATCGCATGGCTATTGAAGAATTACAACCGGATTTATGATGACCCGGATATGTCATTAGACCTTTACACCCGCCAGTGTTCATTGGGAGTTACCGCATTGCAGCTTTCCATCGCAGCCGGTACAATCGCCAACGGTGGTGTGAACCCTGTGACTAAAAAAGAAGTTTTTGATGCCGTCCTGGCTCCTAAAATCACTGCCATGATTGCCGCCGTAGGTTTCTACGAACATACCGGCGACTGGATGTACACTTCCGGTATTCCTGCAAAAACAGGTGTAGGTGGCGGTGTGATGGGCGTACTGCCCGGACAGTTCGGTATTGCCGCATTTGCTCCTCCTTTGGATGGTTCGGGCAACTCCGTGAAAGCGCAGCTAGCTATTCAATACATCATGAACAAGCTGGAATTGAATGTATTTAGCAACAACCATATCACCGTTGTTGACTAAAATTCTCTCAATCTCTTTTATAAGAAAGGTAAAGGTTACTATCTATTGATAGTAACCTTTTTCTATTCCCCTTACCCTCTTGATTTCCCGCCAATGTTTCAATACAAACGGCATCATTTTTCAAATGCTACAAATTGAACTTACCCCTGAACAACTCTAGTTATTAAAATGAGATAGCTGTTATTAACCCGGATAAGGTAAAGTTTGATTCATTCAATTACGGTTATAACAGCGTCGTGTCTTATCTCTTCTCAACAAAGATAGAAAGTAATACCTCTTTTCCACCCCTTTTCCTTCGCCGCTTATAAAGAAAAGTAATTATAGTATTAAGAAAAGTAATTCATCTTTGGTTTTCAACACTTTACCGTCATCATCACTTCATCTGTTTTTTCATCTTATCCGCAAGCACATTATGATGTGCTTGCTTTCTGTACGGCTGCTTTTTCTGCCAATTCTTTTTTCTCGGAAGCCTTTTTCTCTAGTTCCTCCTCTTCGTAATATTGTTTTCTACGTTTGTTAGATTGCTGAATCAGATTTGTGATATAAACTGTAAAGATAGGGAACATCATCATACCCAGGGCAGCCAACAAAACGGAAAGTACACGTCCGGTCACCGTCTGCGCTATGATATTCGAACCGACGGTAGTGACATCCATAAAAGCCCACCACAAAGCATCTCCATAACCATTCACCAAGGGATTCACCCGATGCTCAAGCACAAAAAATGCCAGACTGGAAAAATAGACCGTTGCCAACAACATCGTCAGATAAGAGACAAACAAACTCGAAGCACGATTGTAGGTCAACCAGCCGACCACAATGGCAAGCGCATATCCTCCTCTCAATAAAGGTATGAAACGGAGAAGATAGGTGATCTCATCCGAAAATGTCCACCCATAATAGGCGATAATATTCTGATAAGGAATCGCCACCAATAAAAAGATAAAATGCGTCCGCAAATAACGTCCCTTATGTTTTGCCAGAAAGAACTCCAATACAAAATCAAAAAGAAACCAAAGACAGATACATAGCTGTACTTTCATATACGAAGACTGTGTATAGAAAGGAATTCCCTTAAAAGTATCTACCGAGATACTAATAACCAGGAATAGGGACATTACTAATATAATAATGTGAAGAATACCATAGATTCCCTTTTTCCCGGAAATAAAATCTGAAAGCGCTGATTTCATAACTACTTAGTTTATAATAAAATGATTCATTTATAATTTAGATTGCTTAAAAACAATTGGAGAAAGCGATTGTTTCGGAAGAAGTAAATCCGGGGTTACAATCTCCCATTTCGGGGATGTTAATTAACGAACTTTGAAAGAGATTGCGGAAACATCTCACGCAAAATGTTGTTATAACACTGACTTTAAAATATTTTTCACTTAAAACCTTAACTTATGGCGAATATTAAAAATGCAGTGAAGCTGGGTGTGTTTACCCTGGCTATCATGAATGTTACGGCAGTAGTATCCTTGCGTGGACTACCAGCCGAGGCCGTATATGGAATGAGTTCGGCCTTCTATTATCTTTTTGCAGCTATTGTCTTTCTAATCCCTACATCGCTCGTTGCAGCAGAGTTGGCGGCGATGTTTCAGGATAAGCAGGGTGGTGTGTTCCGGTGGGTAGGCGAAGCCTACGGCAAAAAACTGGGATTCCTCGCCATTTGGGTACAATGGATCGAAAGTACGATCTGGTATCCGACAGTGTTAACGTTTGGTGCCGTATCTATCGCTTTCATCGGAATGAATGACGTACATGACATGTCACTGGCAAACAATAAGTATTATACGCTCGTCGTAGTGCTTATCATCTACTGGCTGGCTACTTTCATTTCCCTGAAAGGTATGAGCTGGGTAGGTAAGGTTGCTAAAATCGGTGGTATGGTCGGTACAATTATCCCGGCTGCCCTGTTGATTATCTTGGGAATCATTTATCTGGCAAGCGGCGGACATTCCAATATGGATTTCAACAGCAGCTTCTTCCCCGACTTTACCAACTTTGATAATGTTGTTCTTGCTGCCAGTATCTTCTTGTTTTATGCCGGTATGGAAATGGGTGGTATCCACGTAAAAGACGTAGAGAACCCTTCCAAAAACTATCCGAAAGCCGTATTCATCGGTGCACTTATCACAGTGTTGATCTTCGTTTTGGGTACTTTTGCATTAGGTGTGATTATCCCTGCAAAAGATATCAACCTGACTCAAAGTCTACTCGTCGGCTTCGACAACTATTTCAGATATATTCATGCTTCCTGGTTGTCACCAATCATTGCTGTCGCTCTTGCATTTGGTGTACTGGCAGGTGTATTAACATGGGTTGCCGGTCCGTCAAAAGGTATATTTGCCGTAGGTAAAGCGGGGTATATGCCTCCGTTCTTCCAGAAAACAAACAAACTGGGTGTACAGAAGAATATCCTGTTCGTACAAGGTATCGCTGTTACTGTATTAAGTCTGTTGTTCGTCGTTATGCCGTCCGTACAGAGCTTCTATCAGATTCTGTCACAGCTGACAGTTATTCTTTATCTGATTATGTACTTGTTGATGTTCTCCGGAGCTATCGCATTGCGTTATAAGATGAAGAAACTCAACCGTCCGTTCCGTATCGGTAAGTCAGGTAACGGTTTGATGTGGTTTGTTGGCGGTCTTGGTTTCTGCGGATCATTGCTTGCCTTTATCCTCAGCTTCATCCCGCCCAGCCAGATCTCTACAGGTAGCAACACCGTTTGGTTCTCCGTACTGATTATCGGTGCCATTATCGTTGTTATTGCTCCGTTTATTATCTATGCTTCCAAGAAACCGTCTTGGGTAGATCCAAACTCCAATTTCGAACCGTTCCACTGGGAAGTTCAGGCTCAACCTGCCACTGTCAATGTCAGTGCAAGTAACGCTAATGCTGCCCGTCCTACCGCAACTTCTGCACATACAGGAGGAGCAACCGGGGCAAATACAGCTAAGCCTGGTGCAACCGTTTCTAATGCAGCAGCTCCTGATGCGGCATCCTCTGGTGCAACCGCTTCCGGTGCTACTCCATCAAGCAGCAGTTCTGCTACATCCGGCGGAAATTCTACTTCCGGCAAAGCATCTCCGGGAACCGGAGACAAAGATAAGGATGCACCTAAGTCGTAAAGAATAAGTGTTCATCCTGTTCACAAAAAAGTAAGAGGCTATTCAAACAGCTTTGAACTTATAAAATTACCCTCACTACAGTGAAGTGCTCCCCTTTAGTCGGTTATAAAACCTTTGGGATGCACTTCACGGTTGTAGTGAGGGTAATTTATTTTAGAGATTTTTGCAGGCCCTCTTATTTAGAAGTATGCCAATCATCATTTAATAGATACAATACCTAGCGATTGGAGATTACTTTATTGCCTGTGACTTTATTAGTTCCGGTTTTATCACCCGTGGCAACACAAAGCTGAAAGTAGATCCCCGGTTAATTTCCGAATCAAGTTCAAGATTTCCACCCAGATTTTGGATGATCGTTTGCGAAAGAGTCAGTCCAAGTCCTGTCCCCTGCATTTCACGATCAAGTTTTATGAAACGTGAGAATATTTTTTTCTGTTCCTCTTTCGGTATGCCAATGCCTGTATCGGACACAACAAAGCAAACCTCTTCCGTTCCTTTCAGGCTGCAACCCAAACGAATTTCACCCGATTCGGTGAATTTCATTGCATTATGTAACAGGTTAGACAATACCTGAATGATACGTTCCCGTTCCGAATACATCATTATAGGTTGTATGTGTGCCTCACAAACCAATTCCACCGACGAGTTATTCAATTTCGTCTTAAAAATTCCCTCCAACTCTCTTAGCAAATCATTGGCATCAAACTCCGTATAAACAAAATCTACTGTTCCCGATTCTATTTGAGAAAGATCGAAAATATCATTCACCAGGCGCAACAAGCGTTCATTATTCTCTGCAATAACATCAGCATACATTTTTCGTTCCTCTTCACTGGAAGCCGATACCATCAAACCGGAAAATCCGACAATTGCATTTAGCGGTGTACGTACCTCGTGACTCATATTAGCAATAAAGGCAGATTTCAATTTATCAGCAGAAATGGAATGTTCTCTTTCAATAGACAGCAGCCTTTGCGCATTTTTCAGCTCCGTCACATCATAAACAGTCAACACCATATAATCTTCACCATGAATATTCAAATAAGTACCCGATACCGATACATCGCAAGGAGTCACCTTCGTTTCATCCTCACTTAATAGCTTCATGGAAGCTTCCAGATTTTTAAAACTTGCTTTCTTGTAAAAAGCTTTTCCGATAGACGCACGGATACAACATAGTTTGCATTGTTCATGCTGGCCACATTCACCGGCTGCAATCGCATTTCTACAATGCAGCAAATCCCCGACTCTTTTGGTAACTCCACCTACCTGAATCGGAAGACGGTTTAAAGAATAATAATTGGTGTCACAAACCACAAAATCCTTGTCAATCAATAAGAAGTAAGCATTGATGTTCTGCAAAACCAGAGCCAACTTTTTAAGTTCATTCTCTTTGTTTTCCTTCGAATGCACCTCTTTCTGGAGTGACTGGCACTTTGCCCACATATAGATGAAGGCAGCTAACAAAACTATTATAACAATAATCGCCAGTGATGACATAGTAATAGAGTGTTTATATTGTTTTGATCGTTTCAGTGCGTAAATTTATAAAATATGTCGCATAAATAGCTGTTTATCTACATATTTATTCTAACAAAAATGCATTTATATTTCCACGAGTCAGAAATTGGTAAAAATTTCCCTTTAAGTTATTGCGGTATTAAAAAATATACTTATCTTTGCACCCGCAAACGAGAAAGGTGCCATAGCTCAGTTGGTAGAGCAAAGGACTGAAAATCCTTGTGTCCCCGGTTCGATTCCTGGTGGCACCACTTCTTAAGCAATCGGAATGTAGCGCAGTTGGTAGCGCACTACGTTCGGGACGTAGGGGTCGGGCGTTCGAGTCGCCTCATTCCGACAAAATAAAGGGTAACTTTCTGGAGTACAGTAAGTTGCCCTTTATTTCTATTCAGTCACTTGAACAAATTCAGGACGGATATGTAATAAAACACAACCTATTATATCATGAAAAACAGGATTTATCTCTTTACAGTAGCAGTAGCTTCTTTTATGTGCATCAGCTGCACAAAAACTCAAACTACCCTTTCCGAGAATGAAAAGACAGTCAATCCTCCCATCATGGGATGGAGTTCATGGAATGCATTTCGCGTAGACATCAGCGAAGACATCATCAAGCATCAAGCCGACCTGATGGTGAAAAAAGGTCTGAAAGATGCCGGATATCATTATGTCAATGTTGATGACGGCTATTTCGGAAAGCGCGATGACAACGGAATTATGCATACCCACGAACAACGTTTCCCGAATGGGATGAAACCAATTGCGGATTACGTTCACGGCCTGGGAATGAAAGCCGGTCTCTATACCGATGCGGGCAACAGTACATGTGGCTCCATGTGGGACAATGATGCAGCAGGCGTAGGAGCTGGTATCTATGGACACGAACCGCAAGACGCCCAATTATACTTTGGCGACTGGGGTTTCGACTTTATCAAAATTGATTACTGCGGAGGAGATGTGCTGGGACTTAATGAAAAGGAACGCTACACTTCCATCCGGAACAGTATAGACAAAGTAAACAAAGATGTTTCCATCAATATTTGCCGATGGGCCTTCCCGGGCACTTGGGCTAAAGATGCAGCAACTTCCTGGCGTATCAGTGGAGATATTAATGCACATTGGGGATCATTAAGATATGTAGTCGGAAAGAATCTCTACCTGTCGGCTTATGCCGGAAACGGACATTATAATGACATGGATATGATGGTCATCGGATTCCGCAACGACAGTAAAGTAGGTGGACAAGGTCTTACTCCGACAGAAGAAGAAGCTCATTTCGGTTTGTGGTGTATCATGAGCTCTCCTTTGCTTATCGGATGCAATCTGGAAAACATGCCGGATTCTTCGCTCGAACTGCTGACAAATAAAGAACTGATCGCCCTCAACCAAGACCCGCTGGGCTTACAGGCTTATGTAGCTCAACATGAAAATGAAGGTTATGTACTCGTAAAAGATATTGAACAGAAACGTGGGAATGTACGTGCAGTAGCTCTTTACAATCCTTCCGATACCATCTGTAGTTTTTCCGTGCCGTTCTCTTCACTGGAATTTGGAGGAAACGTAAAAGTACGTGATCTGGTAAAACATAGCGATTTAGGAAACTTCTCCGGTACCTTCGAACAAACGCTTCCTGCACACAGTGCCATGTTCCTCCGCATAGAAGGCGAAACACGTCTGGAACCGACCCTCTACGAAGCGGAATGGGCTTACCTACCTCTTTTCAATGACCTTGGCAAAAATCCTAAAGGTATTATTTATGCCCATGATAAGGAAGCCTCCGGCAAAATGAAAGTAGGTTTCCTTGGCGGACAACCTGAAAACTATGCCGAATGGCGGGAAGTATATAGCGAAAATGGCGGACGCTATGATATGACCATCCATTATTTATATGGCAAAGGACGACAAATAGAACTGGACGTAAACGGTATCATTACCAAAATCGACTCTTTGGGAGAGGATAACGGTCATAACCAAATCACAGTTCCCGTTGAATTAAAAGCCGGATACAACACTATTCGCATGGGTAATAGTTATAACTGGGCACCGGACATCGACTGCTTCACTCTGAAGAAAGCGCTGTAATTTGACTATATAACCTCATATATTAAAAGGAGTAATAACGGAATAAATATGCCTCAGGCATTTTAAAATCCATTATTGCTCCTTTTTAGTTTAGATACTGTCTAGTAATTCGTATCATATTTTATCTCTTCATACCTATTCCTGTTTATTCCGGTGTTATCGTAATTTCCGCTTTCTCTCTTACATTCACCTGCAAACGTGCATCTTCTGTCAGAGGTGTCCAGACCACCCGCTTACATTCTCCTTTCTGCAGATCATTAGAGTGCTGATTGCTGCCACTCAGATATTCCGTCCCCACTTCTGTATTCTCAAATGTCCATCTCCATACACCATCCAAATTCAGATAGAAGTTTTCAATTTTACTATCCTTTGCATGAAAGTCCAGCCCATTTCCCTGAATATCACACGAACCAAGTCGACAAGAATCCAATGATATGTTATAACGATTACCACGGACAAACAATGAATCTGTTTCAATACCTATCAGATTCAATTTCAAACCTTCTTCACCGGTAACTATACCGGTCAGTGAATCCACAGCCAAACTCACATCAAAACCACTCACAAAGATATAATCTCTGTCCCGATACTTTTCCGGAATATTGTTCACATTAAGATCTAACTTCATAAACAAAGTATCATTCTTCTGGGTAACATTCAAATAGTCTCCTTTCGGATATGAAACCTGTTCTTTCCCTGACGAAGCAGCAGTAGATCCTATTTTCATTTCGCCGCTAATAAACACACGTCTCGCTTCAGATACTCCATCCTGGCTGGTAAACACCTTTATAACATGTACGCCATTCAAATCCATTTTCACCTGTTCATTACCCAAAAAGGCTCCATCTTCCTGGTAAGGCTTCCCCGACATAAATATGAAAATAATAGTTGCCACAATTACAATCAATCCGGAAACGAGAAGGCCTATAAATATATAAGTAGTACGTTTCATAATATTTCGTCTTTATTCTATTTCTGCTTTTTTATAAACTCATGATACATTGTCTCTATTTCTTTTATCGGTATATCAAGCGTATACAGCTGACGAAAGAAATAGTCCAATTCTTCTTTCAGAAAGGTATCCTTACGGAGAGAATGAATCAGCTCTTTTGCTCCTGAAGCTACAAAATACCCTATGCCACGTTTATTATAAATAACATTTTGTACCTGAAGATAGTCAAAGGAACGCATCACCGTATTAGCATTCACCTCCACAATGGCAGCATACTCTCTGACAGAAGGGATCCGCTCCTCTTCCGGATATTGCCCCAGCAATATCTCATCACAGATTCTATCTGCAATCTGTAAATAAATAGCTTTACTTTCTTTAAAATTCATAGGCTAAGGTATTACATTCTATTAATAATTTCAGACTCCTTAAAGCGGAAATAAGCCAGTACCCAATTCACCAACGCAAAAAAGATGCCGGCAACAATTACAATCCACAGAGTGGTTTCTTTCGACTCCAGCACACCTCCTGAATAATACCTGCCGCTTTCCAACAGCACTTTGCTTACCAAAGCACCGACAGCAAAATATACCATACCAATAATGGTTCCCGACGCAAATGTTTTCAGGAAAGAATTTTTAGGCCAAATCGAACTGCCCAATACGAATAAGGATTGAACAAAGAAATAACCTGATATCAGCGCTCCAAATTCCAAGCCTCGCCTGCATAAAGTATAATATTTTTCATCACCAACCAAATGCGACAAGTCGACAGGAGCAATAAAATCCTTCTCCGGATAAGCCAAAGAATAAATAGTAAAACGCGTATAATCCGCCAACTTATAACATATCAGGAAAACAACCAGATACACAACTGTAAATACAAACCATCTGGAGAAAAACTTCTCAAAAGGAGTTGCCGGAATCATTAACATGGAAGTACGGCTCGTTTTCGTTTTCATCTTTTCCATTGTAAACGAAGCACTCAAACAACCGAATCCCCACAGAGCCCAGATAAAAGTGACAAGAAGAAATATCCACGCCGGATCTTCCTGATAATTATAAGTACCTCTATACCTAAAATATCCATTCCAAACCATTACCACTGCCATCACTCCATACATCAACACCATACGAAGCACATTCGATTTCCAATTCTCCACCATCTCCTTACGGCAAAGATTCATAAAACGAGGCAAACTGAAAAAAGTATCTTTTATCATCGTCTTTTATTTTTGAGTGTGAAACAATCGGGCTATCTCTTCAGGAGTAGCCAGTGTAGCATTAAAAAGAAGTTCCAGGTTTAGTTCCGACTCGTCCTGCTTTTCATTAGGAAGGATCAGGTAGTTACCCTGAATAGTAGGAATTGCAAAAAGCGCACTTTTGGCCAATTCCCGATCATCACTCTCCACAAAGAAAAGTTTGTCGCAAATATTACTTGTCGATTCATCGAGCAACACACGACTGTCATCCATTATCAACACATGATCGAGCACTTTGTCGATGTCACGAACCTGATGTGTGGAAATCACAATCGTCTTATCATCCGACATACCCGATGCTATAAACTTGCGGAACTGACTTTTGCCTGGAATATCCAGCCCGTTGGTCGGTTCATCCATCAACAAAAGAGAGGTATTCGTAGCAAGCGCAAAACTCATGAACACTTTCTTTTTCTGCCCCATAGAAAGCGATCCGAGATCAATATCTATATCCATCTCAAAATAATGGAGATATTTAATCATCTCTTCCTTACTGAAACGAGGATAAAAAGGACTGTTTAACTCAATATAGCTGACCAAAGAAACCGAAGGCAACTCAAATTCTTCGGGAACTAAAAACATATCCTGCAAAGTAACCGGCAACCGACGGCGTACATCTGTATCGTGAAACATCACTTTGCCGTTTTTAGGAGTCAACAAGCCGGACATCAGATAGAGAAGAGTAGATTTTCCCGCACCATTCTTTCCCAACAGTCCATATACCCTGCCGGATTCGAACGAAAGCGAAAAATCACGTAGTACCGCACGCTTCGATTTACGATAAGTAAATGAAAGATTTTCTACTGTAATCATAGTATTTCTGTTTAATGAATAATGATCTTTAGGTGTATTAGTGTAATAGTACACCACAAAAGTAGGTAATCTTTTGAATATTCCAATAGAAAAGGAGAAAAAAGTGCAAAAAAAGGAGGAGCTAAGATCACTCTCCACTCCTCCTGTCACGACAAACAACTAAAATTATTCACTATTTGATGCCGTCCAATGCCCTTTTAGCAGTAGCATTAGCGGGGTCTATAGCCAGAATTTTACTCCAGTATTCTATGGATTTATCTTTGTTAGCCTTTGCTTCGGCTTTCAATGCCGGATTTTCGATAGCTAACAAATAGTAATATCCAAGATAACTGTAGCATTCAACCAAAGCTGAATTGTAATGAGGATCGTTTTTGCTTTCCAATAAAGCGGCCACTTCCTCATAGAAAGGTTTCGCAAGTCCTTGAGTTGTTTCAGGGTCAAGTGCAGAATTGGCACGTGCTCTCCAGAAGTTACCCAAATAGCTGTCCGGCGCTGCTTCCGCAATTGCATGGAAAGTAGAATCGGCGGACATTAACGCCTGCTTACGTTCTTCAACAGTGATTGCTAATGAATCAGGTTGCGTACCAGCACCGTAATAAAGTCTACCAAACTGGAACTGTAAGTCCGGAGTCTGTTTTTCCTTATCAAGAGATGCATAATATTTCTGGTAAGCACTGATTGCTTTTTTATAATCGTTCTTCTGTTCGTAAGCAGAAGAGATATTTTTAAATAAATCCGTCTTCGTCGGATCCATCTTTACCGCTTTCTCATATTGTACTACTGCATCATCATATTTTTTCAGACTCTCCAACAGATGTCCATAATACATATAATCCAAATACGAATAATCGGCTTTATCACATTCCTTGAAGAAGACATCGGCAGCCTTCAACGCTTCATCAAAACGTTTCAGGTCAGTATAATTATACATTGCCAAACGATTGAACGCAGCATGACGGGCATTCTTTTGCAATCCCATATTAGCTACTTCGAGTGATTTATCAAAATCATGGTTCAAAAATAAAGCAAAAGCATACTTCACCAAATCTTCTTCCGTAGCAGTAGGTCCCATTGCAAAATTCGCATAAGCTTCTACTGCCTTATTAAAATCATTTTTTAAATAGTAAATTTCGGCTAATTTTTTATCTACAGCTGTGTTGGACGGTTCCAGGTCCTTCAATTGGTTCAGCTTCTCAATGGCAAGACTTGCATTGGCTGATTTATAAATATCTGCATATTTCAGATAAGCTTCCGTACATTTCGGATCGAAATAAATTGCCTCCTCATACTTTTGAGAAGCAAGACCCGCATTTTTCTGTTTTACGGCAATATTTCCTTCCAATACAGAAGCAAGAGCCGATTTACCATTCGCTTTTCTGGCAAGAGCTGCATACTCCTGCGCTTCGGGAATCTTGTCAGCATTCAGATATGCGTCTCCAATAGCCACCAACAATTCCACATTTTTCTTATTTTTTCCTTTAATCAGATGTTCAGCTTCTTCAGCAGCCTGTGCCGGATTCGTCTGAATAGTTTCTTTCAATTTCGCAACCCCAGCCTGCCATTCGGCGTCAGATGATTGCGCATAGAGCGACCCTACTGCTATAAACGCTCCAGCTAAAAACATTTGTACTCTTTTCATTATAGTCTCTAATTTTAGTTATTATTCGTCTTTCACGTGGACAATACGCACCGGCTGAGTAGCCGGAACAAGTCCGGATTTTAATATAATCCTCTGCCCTTTATCGGATGTCATAAAAGAAGCAAATCCCCAAGGCAGCCCACTGCGAGGATCATTCAGCAATGCATAAATAGATCGTGCCAACGGATAGTTACCATAGAACAGGTAAGCCTGATAAGGTTTATAACTGTTAGCAGGAGTTGCCACATCCTCTGCACTCACTGACATCACTCTGATCTCTTCGCGAAAAGAAAGATTGGTTGTATCACTGCGGTTCCCCAACCAGTTTACTCCAACAACTCCCATAGCGTCGGGATTATTCGCTACATAATCTATCACCTGCTGGTTGGTTTTCAAGGCACTGACGTTACCTTCAGCCAACTCTTTTCCACCACAGATTGAGTCCATTGCAAAACGTACGGTACTGGAGTTCTTATTATCGAACACTACCTGAATCCCTTTCAAGCGGGAATTCGGATTAACCTCTTTCCAGTTTTTCACCTCACCGGTAAGGATGCGGCGGAAATCACGTACACTCAACAAAGAATCCGGATTAGCACGATTCACAATCAATGCCAGACCGTCCGTAGCCAATTTTATCTCGCGAGGGAAAAACTTACGGCTGTGGAATGAATTCATTTCTTCCTTAGTCAGTGTCCGGGTTGCAATAGCCAACCGGACACTGTCTTTCAGAAGTAAATTTATCGCTTCCACTTCAGTTGTGTAGCGAGGGACAATCCCGGCCAAAGGGTACAGGCTCTCAAACACCTCTATCTCTTCTTGTATGATAGGTTCGAAACTCTCATCCGCTGCGATAGATACCACACCGGAAGAATAAGTATCCGTCGGTCCTTTTGATTTTGAGTTACAAGCACTCAAGACCACCAACGCTACGAGTCCTATCAGCCTAAATTGTCTCTTCATCATCTTTTATTGTAATCTAAACATTACCGGAACGGTGAACTTCACACGTACCGCTTTTCCATTCTGCTTACCAGGGAGCCATTTCGGCATGCTTTTTACCACACGAACAGCTTCCTTATCCAGATAAGGGTCTACACCACGAGCCACATGTACGTCAGAAATAGAACCATCACGTTCTACAACGAACTGTATGATAACGCGACCTTGTGTTCCATTCTCCTGTGCAATAGTCGGATATTTGATATTCTTACCCAGGTAAGCCATCAATTCAGTCTGTCCACCAGGGAAAGTCGGCATTTGTTCTACCATATCGAAAACCTTTTCCGGTTCCGGTGCAGCCTGTGTTACCACCTGCTTAAGGTCTGCGATATCTTTACCATTAGCCTCGTCATTACCTTTTACGTCGGCAATAGAGATGGATACTTTGGTAGCATTCAAATCTTCCTGGCTCTTGATCTCGTCATCCTCATGCACCTCTTCATCTTTCTTGATGACAGGAGCAGTAAACTTGATAGAACTCTTCAAAGCAGGGGGAGGAGGTGCAACCGGTTCTACGCGTTTCATCTCTTCCTGTTTGATTTCAGGTTCTTCCAATTTTGACAGAGTAGTTACTTCTGTCATCACTTCTTTCTGCTCCGGAGTTGCCAACTTAAGCAGTGTAGGGATACTAAATCCAACTGCTGCTATAATCACCACAATCAACATTGCAACATTGTGTCGCTTTGTCGAATTGGCACGCATTCTATATGCGCCGTATGCTTGGTTCTTGCCTTCAAAAATCAGTTGACACCATTCCGAAGAAGCTAAATCTAATTTTGCCATTTTACTTTTCTTTTTTAGGTGTTACATCAATTATCGGCTAAGTTCTGTGACAATTCACCTTTCGCATCGTAATTCTTCATCAAGAATTCATCAGCTTCTGCAATGTCTGTTATCACATATTTACCAATATTACATATCTGCATTTCGTCCAGCGCGTCAATCAGATTCATATAAGAAGCATCATCCGTAGCCTTGATAATTACGGTCGGTGTATCCTTTCCGCTCTTTATCTCGGAAACCTGCTTCTTAAATTCGTCATCCGTGATCTTAAGATCAAGTTTTTGCTGCTTCAATTCTCTTACTTTATTGACAGCAACAGCATTCTTCTGAAGAAGTACGGCACGCAGTCCATCTGCACCGTAGCTAGTTTCTTTCAACGAGGTATAATCCTTATAGTTAGGTTCCCCCTCGTAATAATAGAGTTTGTTATCAGCTCCCAGCAATAACGTAATTGCTTGTGAAGCCTTCACCATACTCTTTTGGTTTTCAGTTATATCTTTGTCATTACTCGGCATGCTTATCTCCATCGTCTGAGGTTTGCTCAGTGTGGTACAAAGCATAAAGAAAGTAATCAGCAACATGTTCATGTCCACCATCGGTGTAAAGTCCACCCGGACAGTCATTTTCTTTTGCTTGCTCTTTCCTCTTTTTCCGCCGCTCTCTTGTACTTCAGCACTCATTGTATTTCCTCCTTTTTAATTTTCAGATTCTGCCTTGAGAGAAGTAATCAGATTGTACCGATTTTCCCGCAAATCCTGAAGTGAGTTCATAACGTTCTTTATCACTGAGTATGGAGTTGTAGCGTCTGCCTTGATAGCAATACGTAGATCAGCGTTAGCGGCACGTGCATTACGTACCCACGATTTAAACTGATTGTCAACACTATCGCATGGAATACCTTCATTCTTTAGGATCTTATCCCGTTGATCTTCCGGGAGATCAAGATATTTCTGCATACTTCTGATAGGTACTCCAAAAGTAGAAGACAAGATAAATCTCTTCTCCTGTTCCGGAGTAAACTTAATGCCATACTCTTCACCCATGCTCTCCAATACAGCCTGCATATCCTGCTGCTTGTCGAGGCTCATAAATATTTTTCCTTCCGGATCAACCAGAATCTGGAGTACATTCGTCTCCGGAATCTTGATTTCCGATACGGAAGCCGGAGTGGTAACTTGTACTGGTTCTTTCTTCACAAATGTTGAAGTCAACATAAAGAAAGTCAGAAGCAATACAGTAACGTCACTCATAGCTGTCATATCTATGAACGTACTTTTCTTTTTAATTTGCGCTCTACCCATGATTAATAATAGATTTTATAAGGGTTCGCAGAATTAGTGAGTAGCAGCAAAAGTTTGCACGATAGAGAATCCGACTTCGTCGAGTCCGTAAGTCAATTTATCGATTTTGTTAGTGTAATAGTTGTAAGAAATAACAGCCAATGCACCAGTCAAGATACCGAAAGCAGTATTAATCAAAGCTTCAGAGATACCTTGTGACAAAGCCATAGAGTCAGCACCACCACCAGCAGACAAAGCAGCAAATGAACGGATCATACCGATTACAGTACCAAGCAATCCCATCAATGTACCCAAAGTAGTGATAGTAGCGATGATCGGAAGATTTTGTTGCATCATAGGCATTTCCAAAGCAGTAGCTTCTTCAAGTTCTTTCTGGATAGCCAACAGCTTCTGTTCTTTAGGAAGAGCTGTGTTCTTTTCCATTTCTTCATACTTACGCAAAGTAGAAGTTACTACGTTAGCAACAGAACCACGTTGTTTGTCACAGATTTCCTGTGCTTTCTTCATGTCACCTGCAGCTAAAGCGTCTTTGATGTTAGCTACAAACTTAGACAATGAACCTTTACCGAAAGCAGAACGAAGAGCAAAATAACGCTCGATGCTCAAAGCAAGTACGGTTAACAACAATGTCTGGATAATAGGTACGATGATACCACCTTTGTAAATAGTACCCAACATGTTCAACGGGTGATTGTTAGGGTCATTGTTCATAAAGTTGGACGGGTTACCTAATAAGAATTGAAAGATACATACAGCTATTACTAAACAGCAGATGATTACGATACCGGCATTCTTTATACCTACAACTTGAGTTTTTTTAGTAGTTTCCATAATAAGTTTTTTTGTTAAGAAATTAATTTTAGTTATTTAGGAAGTAAATTTTTCAATTAGACACACTGCGCTACAGACCCTGCAACTTTTAATAGGTAAAGTCACACGGTTTCATACAGAGTACGAAAAAAAACGAATAAAAATGGAGAAAAGACTAAATAAGGATGCGTCTTAAAGCGAACACGTAGTAGTCGCTACACGTAATGGAGTAATGTGGATCCTTATCGGAATAAAATGATTTACTTTGATCCAATACTAAAGAGTTTTCTCTTAACACGAGAAACTTTTGCATAACGTCTTTCAAGGAGTCATTGATTTCAATGATTCTCCGCAGACGATAATTATTAGAGTTTGATTCTGTTACGAGTTTAAGTCCTAATTCTACGTCAGAAACAGACAAAGAACGGACGCTATCATAGCTAACAGACTGCCCATCCACAGAAGAGCGTTGATTGCTGTCAGAAGATAATTCTGATAATTGACAAGGTGAGTCACTAAAAATACAAGTAGAGAAATTCATAGCATTTCCGCTTACGCTAAAAGATAGCATCAGCAGAAGAAAAGCTAATATGAATTTCGGGGAAAGTTTCATTGTATTTTTAGTTGTTTAATCAATTACAATAGATTCGGCCACAAATGTAGCAATTAATTGTATATGTTTATCGTCGTTCACATCATTTAAACATTTAAGTTTAACTCTTTTATAAAAACAAGCTACAATATGTTTTGTTCGATGAGTTTGCGACTTAATATGTTAAAAAAACATTTCCTCTGAATATCCAGAGTTTTAAGAAATTAAAAATCCCCTCCAATATTCCTACTGAAGGGGACTTTTCTTAAAAACGGCGGCTACCTACTCTCCCACTGTTACGCAGTACCATCGGCGTGACGAGGCTTAACTTCTCTGTTCGGAATGGGAAGAGGTGGAACCCTCGTGCTATAACCACCTGAAGAAGGTTATGACATGATGAAAAGTAAAATTTCAGTGTCTAGCAAGCTAAACGTATATACCCAACCGGTACATGTCCGAAAGAAAGTGAACGGGCAATTAGTAATGCTCGGCTTTGATGTTACCACCTTTACACCTGCATCCTATCAACGTCATCGTCTTTGACGACCCTAAGAAATCTAATCTTGTGGCTGGCTTCGTACTTAGATGCTTTCAGCACTTATCCAATCCCGACTTAGATACCCAGCAATGCACCTGGCGGCACAACTGGTAAACCAGCGGTCAGTCCAACACGGTCCTCTCGTACTAGTGTCAGAGCCACGCAAATTTCATACGCCCACGATAGATAGAGACCGAACTGTCTCACGACGTTCTGAACCCAGCTCGCGTGCCACTTTAATGGGCGAACAGCCCAACCCTTGGGACCTTCTCCAGCCCCAGGATGTGACGAGCCGACATCGAGGTGCCAAACCCCTCCGTCGATATGAGCTCTTGGGAGGGATCAGCCTGTTATCCCCGGAGTACCTTTTATCCTTTGAGCGATGTCCCTTCCATACGGAAACACCGGATCACTATGCTCTAGTTTCCTACCTGATCGACTTGTCTGTCTCCCAGTCAAGCGCCCTTATGCCATTACACTCTACGGACGGTTACCAATCGTCCTGAGGGCACCTTTAGAAGCCTCCGTTACACTTTTGGAGGCGACCACCCCAGTCAAACTACCCACCAAACAGTGTCCTCGTATCTACGAGTTAGAACTCAAATAATCAAAGGGCCGTATTTCAACAGCGACTCCACAAATACTGGCGTACCTGCTTCAAAGTCTCCGGCCTATCCTACACATCAATTACCCAAATTCAATGTTAAGCTATAGTAAAGGTTCACGGGGTCTTTTCGTCCCATCGCGGGTAATCGGCATCTTCACCGATACTACAATTTCACTGAGCTCACGGTTGAGACAGTGTCCAGATCATTACACCATTCGTGCAGGTCGGAACTTACCCGACAAGGAATTTCGCTACCTTAGGACCGTTATAGTTACGGCCGCCGTTTACTGGGGCTTCAATTCAATGCTTCTCTTGCGATGACATCTCCTCTTAACCTTCCAGCACCGGGCAGGTGTCAGGCTGTATACGTAATCTTTCAATTTGGCACAGCCCTGTGTTTTTGTTAAACAGTTGCCTGGACCTATTCTCTGCGCCCAACTCTCGTTGGGACCCTTTATCCCGAAGTTACAGGGTCAATTTGCCTAGTTCCTTAACCGTGAATCACTCAAGCGCCTTAGTATATTCAACCCGACTACGTGTGTCCGTTTGCGGTACGGGTACCTTAAAGATTAAGTTTAGCGGATTTTCTTGGGAGTATGCTTACACGCACTATTACCTTATTCCGAGGAATTTGGTATACTATCAGGTTCGACTCTTATCCCGGATTTGCCTGGGATAATCAACATCTACACCCTTCAACGGACTATTCCGTCAGTCCGCGGCGCTGTCACTCCTCCGTCTCCACGTCACTCCTTAAGGTAGTACAGGAATATTAACCTGTTCTGCCATCGGCCTCACCGTTCGGCTGAGCCTTAGGACCCGACTAACCCTGATCCGATTAGCGTTGATCAGGAAACCTTAGTCTTTCGGCGAGGGGGTTTCTCACCCCCTTTATCGTTACTTATACCTACATTTGCTTTTCCACACGCTCCAGCAAAGCTCACGCTTCACCTTCGACGCAGAGTGGAATGCTCCCCTACCGATCATTACTGATCCCATAGCTTCGGTAAATTGCTTGATGCCCGATTATTATCCACGCCAAACTCCTCGACTAGTGAGCTGTTACGCACTCTTTAAATGAATGGCTGCTTCCAAGCCAACATCCTAGCTGTCTTAGCAATCTGACTTCGTTAGTTCAACTTAGCAATTATTTCGGGACCTTAGCTGATGGTCCGGATTCTTCTCCTTTAGGACATGGACCTTAGCACCCATGCCCTCACTCCTGGGATCGAACTACTGCGCATTCGGAGTTTATCAAGACTTGATAGGCGGTGAAGCCCTCGCATCTTATCAGTCGCTCTACCTCACAGTAGTAATTCCCAAGGCTGCACCTAAATGCATTTCGGGGAGTACGAGCTATCTCCAAGTTTGATTAGCCTTTCACCCCCACCCTCAGTTCATCCGGAAGCTTTTCAACGCTTATCGGTTCGGTCCTCCAGTTAGTGTTACCTAACCTTCAACCTGACCAAGGGTAGATCACTTGGTTTCGCGTCTACTCCTTCCGACTAATCGCCCTGTTAAGACTCGCTTTCGCTTCGGCTGCGGATCTCAAGATCCTTAACCTTGCCGGAAAAAGTAACTCGTAGGTTCATTATGCAAAAGGCACGCCGTCACTGCTGAAGCAGCTCCGACCGCTTGTAGGCGCACGGTTTCAGGGACTATTTCACTCTTCTATTCGAAGTGCTTTTCACCTTTCCTTCACAGTACTGGTTCGCTATCGGTCTCTCGGGAGTATTTAGCCTTACCGGATGGTCCCGGCAGATTCACGCAAGATTCCTCGTGTCCCGCGCTACTCAGGATACCACTACGCTTCATTTAGCTTCGAATACCGGACTATCACCGTCTATGGTCCCATTTTCCAAAGGGTTCTTCTCACTAAATTTCTTGCGACATCGTGGTCCTACAACCCCAATATTGCCGTAACAACATTGGTTTGGGCTAATCCCCGTTCGCTCGCCACTACTAGGGGAATCATTATTATTTTCTTTTCCTACAGGTACTAAGATGTTTCAGTTCCCTGCGTTAGCCTCTTGCTATGCAAGATGTCATTCCTTCAGAATGACGGGTTGTCCCATTCGGAAATCTTCGGATCAAAGGTTATTTGCACCTGCCCGAAGCTTATCGCAGCTTATCACGTCCTTCATCGCCTCCGAGAGCCAAGGCATCCGCCATGCGCCCTTGCTTACTTTCTTTCAAACGTTTTATTCTCGTACTGGTATTGGTAGTGGAATTGCTTCCTTCTATCAATATTGCGTACTCGAACACGTACGGTTTGATATATACTTTTAGCTCTTACTAAAATTTTACTTTTTGTACATCATGTCAAAGATCGTTTCTCTTTTTCAGAGATCGTGGAGAATAACGGATTCGAACCGTTGACCCTCTGCGTGCAAGGCAGATGCTCTAGCCAGCTGAGCTAATCCCCCAAGAGGTTATTCAAGAATTTTGTTTTTTAGCTTTTAGCTTTCCCTGTTCCTCATTCTTGAGCTTGGTAGTCCCAGGCAGAGTTGAACTGCCGACCTCTACATTATCAGTGTAGCGCTCTAACCAACTGAGCTATAGGACTAGTTCAACCTTGTCTACCTGTATGTTAGACTCGGCTTCTTTTTTCTCTTGTTTATCTCTATCTATACTTCTATAGATGGTTGATCTATATGTTATAAATAAACAAGTACCAGTAGTACAAAAAACAGAACCTTTAAAGTCTCTAAGTGGCTGCCACGTTTTGTGACAGTTACGGCATCGCTCCAGAAAGGAGGTGTTCCAGCCGCACCTTCCGGTACGGCTACCTTGTTACGACTTAGCCCCAATTACCAGTTTTACCCTAGGACGCTCCTTGCGGTTACGTACTTCAGGTACCCCCGGCTTTCATGGCTTGACGGGCGGTGTGTACAAGGCCCGGGAACGTATTCACCGCGCCATGGCTGATGCGCGATTACTAGCGAATCCAGCTTCACGAAGTCGGGTTGCAGACTTCGATCCGAACTGAGAGAGGTTTTTGGGATTAGCATCCTGTCACCAGGTAGCCGCCTTCTGTACCCCCCATTGTAACACGTGTGTAGCCCCGGACGTAAGGGCCGTGCTGATTTGACGTCATCCCCACCTTCCTCACATCTTACGACGGCAGTCTCTCTAGAGTCCTCAGCATAACCTGTTAGTAACTAAAGATAAGGGTTGCGCTCGTTATGGCACTTAAGCCGACACCTCACGGCACGAGCTGACGACAACCATGCAGCACCTTCACAACAGCCTTACGGCTATACTGTTTCCAATATATTCTGTTGCAATTTAAGCCCGGGTAAGGTTCCTCGCGTATCATCGAATTAAACCACATGTTCCTCCGCTTGTGCGGGCCCCCGTCAATTCCTTTGAGTTTCACCGTTGCCGGCGTACTCCCCAGGTGGAATACTTAATGCTTTCGCTTGGCCGCTTACTGTATATCGCAAACAGCGAGTATTCATCGTTTACTGTGTGGACTACCAGGGTATCTAATCCTGTTTGATACCCACACTTTCGAGCATCAGTGTCAGTGACAGTCTAGTGAGCTGCCTTCGCAATCGGAGTTCTTCGTGATATCTAAGCATTTCACCGCTACACCACGAATTCCGCCCACCTCTACTGTACTCAAGACTCCCAGTTTCAACTGCAATTTTACGGTTGAGCCGCAAACTTTCACAACTGACTTAACAATCCACCTACGCTCCCTTTAAACCCAATAAATCCGGATAACGCTCGGATCCTCCGTATTACCGCGGCTGCTGGCACGGAGTTAGCCGATCCTTATTCATATGGTACATACAAAATTCCACACGTGGAAAACTTTATTCCCATATAAAAGAAGTTTACGACCCATAGAGCCTTCATCCTTCACGCTACTTGGCTGGTTCAGGCTCTCGCCCATTGACCAATATTCCTCACTGCTGCCTCCCGTAGGAGTTTGGACCGTGTCTCAGTTCCAATGTGGGGGACCTTCCTCTCAGAACCCCTATCCATCGTAGTCTTGGTGGGCCGTTACCCCGCCAACAAACTAATGGAACGCATCCCCATCGATAACCGAAATTCTTTAATAAAAATATCATGCGATATTCGTATGCCATCCGGTATTAATCTTTCTTTCGAAAGGCTATTCCGGAGTTATCGGCAGGTTGGATACGTGTTACTCACCCGTGCGCCGGTCGCCATCTTCAGTTTGCAAGCAAACTAAAATGCTGCCCCTCGACTTGCATGTGTTAAGCCTGTAGCTAGCGTTCATCCTGAGCCAGGATCAAACTCTTCATTGTAAAAGTATTTTTTATCATCCCTTAGGATGACTTTTTTGCTCTGTTCAGGACGCCGTAAATTTATTGACCTTATTCAAATACCTATTAGTCTTAATTGTATCACTACTTCATAAGACAAGTATTGACGGTTCTATTTTTTTACTTGTACTACTTGTATTGTTTATCAATATTTCAAAGAACTTGTTGCTTTCGTTTTAAAAGCGGGTGCAAAGGTAAGGGCTTTATTTTTAACTACCAAACTTTTTCGGAAGTTTTTTAGTTTTTCTTTTTACTCGATTTCTCTGGCTCTCTATGCGAAAGGGAAAGAAGGTATGAAAGAATAACTCTTGCCAATTTTCTTTGCGAATCGGACTGCAAAGATAAGAACTTTATTTATTATAATCCAAACTTTTTCGGAAGTTTTTTGTTCTTTTCTTTAAGTGGGATTCCACTTTTTCACTAAGTCAATTTGTCAAGGCTTTCTTCTCTTGGAAAGCGGGTGCAAAAGTACGCCCTTTTGGTATACACTCCAAATATATCAAACTATTTTTTCTAATTATTTTTGAATACATTTGCTAAAGTGCTGACGCATAACGATGTTGGAGAACATATTTTTTATGTATAGGGAAATTGTGCGCGGAAACGACGAGAGGGATACACATTATTATATCACACGCGGGCGCGTGAAGGCGTGAAAAGAGAATGAAAAGAAAAAGACGAAAAAGAAAACTACAAGAAAATAGATATTAGAAAAAAGCAAGAGGATTTAGAATCAACCGTCAGAATACTTTTTCTAAGCGGTCTAACGGTTGACTATTCCATAGGTATAGATCGGATAAATACAGAGTGGGTACTAATCAGATTCTAACTATAAAATCAGAATGTCATTCTTTTTTAGAGTTCTCTATTCGCAGGCTGACAAGTTCAACCCACTTCTTTATGCCCAAATCAAAGCCGCCTTTTTCTAACAGATGAAGGGCGCCCGCATAATGAAGGGCAGTCTCCTCCCTACTACAGCTTATCTTACAAGACAGTTCACCCAGATAGTATTCCAGCCGGGCCATTTGGATATAGTCCAATAAAGTATAATTCCCTTCGATTGACAAATCAATCAACTCCCGTATCAAAGCATAGGCTAGTTCACATTCCGTATAGGTTAAATCCGAGAGGGGTTTGTACATAACAGGATGCTGAGTCAGCTGAACAACAATTCGATTAAAGTCTCCGTACATAGGTTGCGTTTATTACCGCATCAGTTCCCGGTGGTGCGAGGGTTATAAAAAAAGAGAGCTCTAAGTTTGCAGTTAATAGATAAGAGGTCGGAAATTTATTTTAAAAAAGTCAAGCGAGACGAATAATTACCTCCGCATCTTATCAGGAAAATATCAGTCTTATTATCTTTGTTGTATTAAGATAAAGACTGATAGGCGGGAAGAGGACACCATAAAAGAGAAAGCACTTGAGGCTAGCCCACGTAACGGCCTCTCTCCGCCAAGCTGCAAAGCTCCGATAGAATATCAAGGTTGCGAGCCTATTTAGAGTTTAGAGTTCAAACAGCTTTTACCAGTCTTAGAAAAGTACAGCAAAAATATGAAAAAATTATTTATTGGAATTGATTTTTCAAAGGAGAAACTTGACGCGACGATAATTCTCGCATGTGGAATGAACGAAATAGGCTCCCGTGAGTATGGGTGTTTCCCAAATAACACTACGGGCTACCGCAAGTTATGTAATTGGGTTAAAACAAACGCTTGGAATACAATTGCTGAGGAATGGCTATTCTGTGGAGAAGACACAGGTTCATGTAGTATAGGACTGAGCAAATGGCTTTACGGAAAAGGCTATGACATATGGATTGAGAACGCTTACGCCATAAAACATAGCAGTGGTATCCAGCGTGTGAAAAACGATAAGGCGGACTCAGCAATCATTGCTGAATACGCATGGAGGCAACAGGACAAGGTTGTACCCTTTGAACCATTGAATGAATCCCTTGCGCAACTAAGGGAGATTTTCCTCTATAGGCATAAGCTAGTTGGGCAAAGAGTGGCAATGGAATTACGAAAAGAGGACAAATCACAATCAAACAAGTCAAAAGCAATATCCTTCATCAACCGCAAGAGCAAACACCTTATTGCGGAGATAAACAAAACAATTGCCGAATGCGATAAGGCCATTGATAGCATAATAGAGGCGGATGAGGAACTGAAAGAAAATTATGCTATTATAACCTCAATAAAAGGCGTAGCCAGGCAAAACGCAACCTGTATGTTGGTCTACACAAACAACTTCAAAAAATTCGGATATGACCCAAGAAAGATTGCATGCTATTATGGAGTTGCCCCCTTTGGTAAACAATCCGGAACGAGTGTAAATACACCTGCTCATACAAGCCATTTCGCCAATAAACTTATTAAATCATTATTAGGACAAGCAGCTCATATAGCCAAAATATATAATCCCGAAATTAGAGATTACTATCAAAGACTGATTAGTAAGGGAAAGAAGCCTCAAGTGGCTTTAAATAATGTCAAGAACAAACTCATAAGAATCATAGTGGCATTAGTCAGGAAGAAAGTACCATATGATCAAAATACATACAAATATTATGAAGAACGAGAAGTTATAGAAAGGAAAAAGAACGAGAAGTTAATTTATTGTTAAACGGAATAAGAGATTAGGATATTAGCATAGAATACGTGGAAACTATCTATTCATGCCATATATAGGTATCCGCTAAGACCCCTTTCGTGAACATGAATGATAGCCCCACGCCCAATTGGATATATAACAAGGTTATACAGACAATAGTGCGTGAGACCTGTCATTCATTCCATTCACGAAAGTTAAAATTTAGCGGATTTTATATATGAATGTAACAAATAACCGTTCTCAATAAAATTATTAAAAAACTACTTCCTTCGCTCGAAAGTAAGTTATCACAAAAGTAGAAATAAATATCTATTAAACAAACAATTTTGACAGGAAAAACATGATAGATCAATTAATTCAGTCTATATCGCATAAAAAACACAAACCCAATATCCTACTAGAAACAATTTCTCATTTTCATTTCTCATATTCTCATAACATGCACAATAATCTTCTGTAAATCAACAATATAGCACAATGAGAATAAAAATATAAAACGGTATTTCTCATAGTATGACCCGCATTTTGTACATAAAACAACCTATTTCTCATAACTTATCAAGGTATTTCTCATAGTATTTTGACTATTTATCCTATAAATTCTCAAGCTAGATCCTAAGCTAAAGACCAAGTTGAATACCAGACCATGCACCTATTTACAATATATTATCAGTGCTTATTGGAAGTATATAGAGCAGGTATCCGCATATTTTTCTACCGGCATCTATATCGTTCCACTCCAGTGGACAGGCCTGTGCACTAGAGTAGAAAGAACCGTCCACTAGAGTGGAACGATCTGTTCACTCGAGTGCAATGATACAGATAGTAGCAGGAAGAAATAGCAGTGAGTAAGGGAAAACAGTAAGATATAAGGTGAATGATACACAGGAAAGCAGTAAACAATAGGAAGTTGATTAATAAACGACATAGGGAAAGGAATAATCGTAAGTCCGGCGAGAGTCCGGGAAAAGCTGCAGCCATCATATATGAGAAATGAGCAAAACAAATAAGAAGGAGTATGAGAATAAGATGAGAAATGATTTGAAACCTATGAGAAATGCATCTTTTTTAGGGGTAAATGATGGAAATACTATGAGAAATGCCATTTCACAGTTCATTTCTCATAGTATTATATCATTGATTTACAAACTATTATCATATCATTTATGAGAACATGAGAAATGAATATGAAAAAACATTTGCAGAAGCTGAATTCAGCGGAGACTGCTGAATTCAAATTGTAAATACGACACCTCCTTATGAATCAGGCTGAATTTATCCGGGTAAAATTTGCTCTATTTCTTTCAACTCGTCTGCCGTGAACTCCAAATGTTCCAGCGCTTTCAAATTGTCGGCTAACTGATTCACAGAACTTGCACCTACAATCACTGATGTCATTCTTTCGTCTTTCAGCACCCATGCCAAAGCCATTTCAGCCAGCGTTTGCCCACGGCGGCGGGCTATTTCATTTAATTGACGGGCAGCTTCTACCTTTTCATGCGTCACTTGAGATTGTTGAAGAAAACCCGAAGAACGGGCAGCACGGGAACCTTCCGGAATGCCGTTCAGATATTTATCGGTCAATAATCCTTGTGCCAAAGGAGAGAAAGCTATGAAGCCGGAACCGTACTCCGCTGCTAAAGGAAGTGATTCAGCCTCAACCGCACGATCGAACATACTATATCGATATTGGCTGATAAGACAGGGAACACCGGCTTTTGCCATCATCTCATAGGCAACACGGGCTTGTTCGGGAGGATATTTAGAAATTCCGATATACAATGCTTTACCTTGCTTCACAATATCAATCAATGTCTGAATGGTTTCTTCAACTGGAGTGACTCCGTCATAACGATGACTATAAAAGATATCAAAATACTCCAAACCTGTCCGGCAGAGACTTTGGTCAATGCTCGCCATCAGATTTTTTCGAGAGCTATTTCCGCCATAAGGACCTGCCCACATGTCATGACCGGCCTTGGAAGAGATAATCATTTCATCCCGGTAGCCTTGAAAGTTCTCTTTCAAGATTCGTCCGAAATTTACTTCGGCACTTCCGGGAGCAGGACCGTAATTATTTGCCAAGTCAAAATGAGTAACACCGTGATCGAAAGCATACTTAATCATGTCGGTTGCTACATTGAAATTGTCCACACTACCGAAATTATGCCACAATCCCAAAGAGATTAGAGGTAACTGCAAGCCACTCTTGCCACAATATGTATAAGGCATCTGTTCGTAACGATCGGCTGCCGGCTGATAACTGAAAGAGTTTTCCATAAAGCAGAATGTTTATATTTTCCTTTCACAAAGAAAGGAAAAATATTCCAATTACGGCTTCAACCGGATATTAAAAAGAAGGCGGATCAGAACTGGAAATAGATAAACGGCTGAATCTCCGAACTCTTCATCTGAATAACAAGGTAAATCAAAGCTATCATCAACACTGCTTTTCCTACGAACGGTAGACGGATCACTCCCCGGCAAGCTGCATTTTCCCAGCTATCGGGAGCAAAATGAAGCAGGAAGCCGAGCAACATTAATGCGAATACTTTCCAATATCCTTCAAGTAACTGTGGGAACAGTTGCGGACGGAAAGTAGTGAATATCTGTCCCAGCATATCCATTGAGTTCT
The DNA here is from genome assembly GCF_019129155.2 of Bacteroides sp. MSK.18.37. Taxonomy (NCBI): domain Bacteria; kingdom Pseudomonadati; phylum Bacteroidota; class Bacteroidia; order Bacteroidales; family Bacteroidaceae; genus Bacteroides; species Bacteroides sp. MSK.18.37. The sequence continues at coordinate 2,168,856 of NZ_JAHOIB020000001.1, forward strand.
GAAAATCGGCATTACGGAAGAAAATCCAGCAGAAGCAGACAAAATGGAAAGTAATAACCACTCCGAATACACGCCGCCAACCATGACTTTGTTCTCCTTTCTTACGCCCGGTGATGGTCATCCACATTTTATGCAATGCTAAAGCAACTCCGTGGAAGGTTCCCCAAAGAACGAAGTTCCAAGATGCGCCATGCCACAATCCACCCAGAAACATGGTAATGATAAGATTCAGATATTGCCGGAACTTACCTTTTCGGTTTCCTCCTAAAGAAATATACAGATAATCCCGCAGCCAACTGGACAAAGAGATGTGCCAACGACGCCAGAATTCGGTAATGGAGGCAGACTTATAAGGAGAATTAAAGTTGAGATTAAAATGAAAGCCCAGCAATAAAGCGATACCGATAGCCATGTCACTATATCCGGAAAAGTCGCAGTAAATCTGTAAAGCATAACCATACACTCCCATCAGATTCTCAACACCCGAATAGAGAGTAGGATTATCAAAAATACGTTCTACAAAGTTGATGCTGATATAGTCGGAGATAATGGCTTTCTTGAAAAGACCGGATACGATCAGGAAGATTCCGCGGCCGAACATCTCCTGCGAAACAAAGAGAGGTTTCCGGATTTGCGGGATAAAATCGCGGGCACGCACGATAGGTCCTGCCACCAACTGGGGGAAGAAAGATACGTAGAAAGCATAGTCCAAAAGATTCGTCAATGGCTTTATGTCCCTCCGGTAAACGTCGATGGTGTAGCTTAGCGACTGGAAAGTAAAGAAAGAGATACCGACCGGCAGGAATATATCAAGGGCGGTAAACTCTCCTCCCATCAATGACGCTATCACTCCACCCAGGAAATTGGTATATTTGAAATAGACAAGAAGTCCCAGATTGATACTCAGACTCAAAACTACTAATCCTTTACGTTTCCAATACCCTTCTGCACGATCCATTAGCTGTGCAAGAAAGAAGTCGGCAACGGTGACTATAGCAAGCAGAAAGAAGTATGTGCCGCTACTCTTGTAGTAGAAATAATAGGAAAAGAGGGTGACAAACAAGATGCGGGCAGTGTATTTACGTTGTAACAACACATACACTACCATGAAAGCAGCGAACAGCCAAAGGAAGATACCGCTGCTGAATATCATCGGGGCTTGCGGATCGTAGGTAAGTACCTCTTTTAGTCTACTGAAATCTATATCAATGGGAAACATAGTCATTATATGCTTGTATAAGTGCTTGGTATAATAAATTTCCTTGCAGGATGTATCCTTCAGGTAAATAATGTACATGATCGGGACGCATCAGGTTTGCCTCCGTCCAGTTGGTGCAGGCACGACGCTTCCCTCCGACTACATCATACATATCCCACACGAGCAGGCGATGGTCTTTGGCATAACGGCGGATAGTTTCCGCTGCTGTTGCCGTACGGGGATTGATGGCATACGTGCGCCTACGCCTCCGTTGCCGGAAACTTTCATAGGAACCGGGAGGGGTAGTCAGAAGAATGGGGATGTTAGGAAGACTGTCGCGCAACAGTTTCACAAGTTCATCCATCTGATTGTAGTGCACATTTATATTATAACGCCGGTTATGGCTTTCATTGGTTCCGAAAGAGAGAATCAGCAATTCGGGTTTCAAGGCAGCGATTTCGGTAATACGATCCGGATGGGTAAATGTTAGGCAAGTAGCTCCGTTGACGCCTTTATCAATATAAGAAATGGCACCAAAGGTTTCTGCCAAACGGGCACCGGTGGTTTGGGGATAGATATGTCCACGCACGTGGCTATCGCCAATATGAACGATGCGGACTGTATCTTCGGAGAGTCCGGCACGTACCTGGCGGAGATGTTCAAAGACGGGAGCCAGCAGAGCAATGCTGTCAATAATCTCATTCCGTCCGGTTTCGCGAAAAGCAGCAGGGAAGGCTACTTGTACGTTGATCGTATCATTCGCCCAGTTCATTTCCCGTAAAGGCTTTATCCGCTTTGCAGTCTTTCCCAATGGAGAGCATACAGGCATACGGTCTTGCGCGATTGTTTCTGTAAGAAAACAAGGGACACTCAACATACCGGCGAGAATGAGAATAAAGATGGACAGCAGGTTACTCTTTCTCATAAGCACGCCTCCTGTCGTATTGTTCCTTACCATAGATCATGGTTTCATAAAGCAATCCAGCCAAATGCTTACCGCCACGGAAGTTTATATGCGTATAATCGTAGTTTGCCATAGAGGGTTTGGCATGGACGAGTTTTGCCATACTGCCTTCTCCGCCCATTGCTTCAAACATATTCCAGAATGCAATACCGCTTTCAGCAGCAATGTTCTGCTGATAACGAATCAGATTCTTAACACCGGGCATGGTACGGAGTTCGCCGTTTTCGTTCTTATAATCACGGTCGCCAACGCTCAATAACAGAATTCCGGCTTGTGGGAAACATTCTTTCAGATGCTCGATAGCTGTAATCAATCCTTTCTGGTAATTATCATAATTGCGTCCCCGTTCGGTAGCTACATTCAATCCATATTCGAGGATAATCAGGTCGTAAGGACGCTGGCGGTTAAACTGCTTCAACGTTTGTACCGGAATACCGCGCAGGGAAAGACCGGAACTGCCACGCAACGAGAAGTTATCGAGAATGATTCCTTTCTTTCCATCCATTGCCAAGCCATAGAACAGGGCAGAGTCCGCACGATCTACTGTCCAACGGATAGAACCGATGCGTCCGTCCACCTGAACTTGTTGTAATCCATCAGAAGGGCCTAAAGAGTAATTCTTGCTTTCTCCTTTGTTCACACGGGCAGAAAGAAGAACGGAATCTTTATTATAGAAGAAGATAGAAGCACGTTGGCAAGTATCGAGCAGGGAGGCGTATTTATTTTGTCCGCGTAGTTCTACATAAGCTCCGTTCCGGGGGACAAAATAGTGTCCGGAAATGCCTTGTTTCTTCTTATCGAAATAGATACTGTCTGTTACTGCATGGCTGGACCATCCGCCAAATGTATGCCGTACCGTAGGACGGTAACCGCTTGTCATGGAAGTGATGGTAACAAAACCTACACCACAACCGCCGAATTGTTTCTGAAGCATTTCGCGCAAGTCGGCTGTAAATATATCCGCTTCGATAAAAGAGTCTCCGAATACGGCAATGCGTACCTGTTTGTCATCAGAGTCATCTGAATCACTGGAAGAGATACGATTGAGTGCTTCATAAAAAGGAGCCATCCCCCGGAGAGTGGAATCACTGTAATCTTCAATGCAAGTCATACCTGCACGACAAGTATCTACAAAGACCGGCTTTACAACTGGAGGCAAAGGGATACTGTCCGAATCAGCTGTGGCAATCTCCGATTCCGGATAACGAAGGTCGCTCAAAAGGTCTACACGCCTCATCGTGTGCCCGTCAATGGTCAGTACCGGAAGGCAATGAAGCCCGAGTAAGGCTGCAAATACAATCAGTACGAACCACAACGAATATTTCAAATAATTCTTTATTATCTCCATAATGTTTCTAAAATCCCAAACGACCGCAAAGATAGACAAAAGCCACAAAAAGAAAGGAGAATCTACATTATTTATTAGATTCTCCTTTCCTTTTTATCTATCTACCGGATCACATTTAAATGGTCCGTTCAATGTTCCACACAAATGCACGCAAACCTAATTGTTCCGTCTGCAAATCCATTTTATGCAAGGTGTCGAGCAATGAATCGACTTTGTTATCTTCTACCACTGTCAGGATAGCCGAGCACATACTTGGCCAGGCATGGCTTCCGAAATGCGGATCGCCTGTTTTCGAACCACGTCCCTGTACTTTTTCAAGGTATGTAAAGCCACGACAACCCAAACGGTCGAGCAACGCCATGATTCGTTCGTAATAAGCCTGGTCGAATGTTATCAATACTGATTTCATATTTCTTTTCTGTTATTTCTTAATAATGTTATCTTTATTCGCCTGGAAATAAACGTCCAATTCACGTTGACGGCGGAGTTTACGACGACGGTTCTTGATACCAGTTCCCGCGAATACACAATATAGAGTAGGAATCAAAATCAATGTCAAAACAGTAGATATCGTCAAACCACCGATTACGGCAATTGCCATCGGACTCCACATTTCCGAACCTTGACCGCCACCGATAGCCATCGGAATCATACCGAGAACGGTAGTAGCGGTGGTCATCAGTACCGGACGAAGACGGCTCTTACCTGCTGTTACCACAGAGTTCAAAACAGCCAATCCACGTTCTCGACAAAGGGTAATGTAGTCAATAAGCACAATACCGTTCTTCACCACAATACCAATCAACATGATACCTCCCAATAAACTCATGACACTCAATGTGCTGTTCGTAAAGAATAGTGCCATCAAGACACCACTAAACGCAAACGGCAGGGAGAACATGATGATAAACGGATAAGTCAGTGACTCGAACTGCGCTGCCATCACGATAAATACCAGAACAACAATCAGGATGGCAAGTGTTCCCAAATCGCGGAATGAATCCTGCTGATCTTCGTACGAACCGGAAATCTGGATGGTGACTTCTCCCGGAAGATCCATTTTATCTATCACCTTATTTCCGGCAGCCACTACGTCGCCCAGCGGAGCTCCGGAGATTACAGCGGAAACGGTCACGATACGTTCGCGGTCTTTACGTTCGATGGTAGGAGGTGCAAAACGTTCGACTACCTTTCCGACGTCTTTCACACGAACGGATTGTCCCTGTGCATTGTAAATGAGGATATTTTCGAGACTCTCCAGGCTTGTACGGTATTCAGGTGCGTAACGCACTTTGATATCATATTCATCTCCGTCCTCACGATATTTAGATGCTACCGCACCATTGACACGGTTACGCAGATAGTTACCAGCAGTTGAAAGATTCAAGCCATGCATCGCCAGTTTTTCACGGTCGAAGTCTACCTGGTATTCCGGTTGGTAGTCACTACGGCTGATATTTACCTCGGTCACGCCTTTTACTTTCAATAATTCACGTTTCAGACGGGCTGCTACGCTATCGGTTACTGTCATATCGTATCCGTAAACCTCAAAGTCGGCACTTGCCTGCGCGGACATACCCGTGTTACTACCTCCGAGGATTACCTGTGCTTTACTGAATTCCGGATAGGCTTTCAAATCTTCACGCATCTCATCACAGACTGCTTCCAAAGTGATGTCACGATCACCCGGGTCTACCAAACTGATGTTGAACGAGATTATATGTGAGCCATTGTCCTGCATGGATGCCCAAGTGTTGTCAGAATCAGCCTGACCGACTGTATAGTTACAGACTTTCATTATGTCTTTATACTTCGTCAGCCATTGGTTGGTTAACTTCTGAGATAATTCCTGCGCTATCTCTTTTCGTGTACCGATTGGAAGTTCCAACTGTACGGCAATACGGGCATTATCCTGTGCCGGGAAGAACTCCGTACCGATGCCCTTTGCACACAGCAAACTGACAACGAAGAAAGCAATACATCCCACAATCACAATCGGACGATGACGTACAGCCCAGTTCAACATCTTCGCATACCAAGTATCAAGTCCGTCGAGCGCTTTCTCAATCGGAGTAAAGAAGAGCTTGAACATTTTCGATGGTTTCTTCTGCAAGCGAAGTAACTGAGAACAGAGCATCGGAGTCAAAGATAGTGCGGCGACCGTAGAAATAAACATGATGGCACACATCATCCAACCCAACTGTTTGAAAAGCACACCGGACATACCGCTTACCATCGTCAACGGGAAGAACACGGCAATCATGGTCAACGTAGAAGCAATTACAGAGATTGCCACCTCATTTGTTCCGTGCACGGCTGCCTGTTTCGGATCGGAGCCACGCTCGATATGGGTCGTTACGTTTTCAAGTACCACAATCGCATCATCCACCACCATACCGATAGCAATAGAAAGTGACGAAAGCGAAATAATATTAATCGTATTTCCACTAATCGCCAAGTAAATGAACGAAGCAATCAACGAAAGCGGAATAGTGATACAGATAATCAGCGTCGCACGCCAACGTCCCAGGAAGAGGAACACGACGATGACAACAAAGAGCAAGGCATAAACAACGGTTTCCGTCAAACTGTCGATGGTGTTCAAAATGTTGTCCGAGGTATCGACAATGACACCAATCTTCACGTCGCTCGGCAGGTTCTTTTGAAGCCTCGGCAGCGCGTCGGCCACTTTCTTGGAGATTTCTACCGAATTGGCTCCCGACTGTTTCTGAACTACAATCATAGCACCTTGCACACCATTATTATAGGTTTCCTGTGCACGTTCTTCCACGGTATCGACAATACGGGCTACATCACGCAAAAAGACATTCGCCCCATTGTGTGTACCCACCACTACATCTGCCAACTGACGGGAATCATCAAACTCACCTTCTACACGCAGTGCATAGGTTTCGCTACCAATATCGAAGTTACCACCGGGAATGTTCTTATTCTCGGCTCCGATAATGGAGCTGATTGTTTCAATAGTCAGGTGATAGGCTTCCAGTTTGTTAGGGTCGCAATATACCTGAATCTCACGTTGCGGTGCACCACTGATGGAGACGGTTCCGACTCCCGGAATACGTGCCAGCGGATTTACCACACGGTCGTCCAATATCTTATAAAGCGCTGACTGACTCTCATTGGCCTGTACGGAAAGCAACACGATCGGAATCATGTCCGTACTAAATTTGAAGATGATCGGATTCTCGACATCATCGGGAAGCTGTGAGCTTACCATGTCGAGTTTATCGCGCACATCATTGGTGAGAACGTCAATATCGTTACCAAACTCGAACTCCAATGTAATTAATGACATATTCTCGGAAGAACGGGAGGTGATATGTTTCAGGTTGCTCACCGCATTCAACGTATTTTCGAGCGGGCGAGTCACATTATTTTCTATATCCGAAGCACTTGCTCCGGGATAAGCGGTCATTACCATGATTGTATTCGTGTCAATGTCCGGATACAAGTCGATAGGTAACTTGGACAAAGAGAAAAGACCAAAAATCACCACTGCCAGAAAGCAGAGGGAGGTCATAATCGGTTTCTTAACCGCACCTTCGTATAAACTCATGTTGTTTTATTTAAAAGCCTCTCCCCGCTCCTCTCCCAAGAAGAGGAAGCCGGAAGATCGTTTTGAAATCAGGTTAATTAATAAAAGCATTGGGAGAAAGGTACTGTACATCTCTCATTTGGAAGAAAGTTGGGAAGAGGCTTCCACCTCTACTTCCATACCGTTCACCAAACGTGACTGTCCGGCAACTACAACCTGTGAGTTATCGGGCACACCGGATTTCAACTCGTACTCCGTACCCATGCGTCTACCCAGTTCAACCTTATTATAAGATACTTTACCGTCTTTATAAACGAATACATAACGGTCGCCGGAACCTGCCTGCTTAACGATAGCCAAATCAGGAACAACTACGTTTTCTGCTGTACCGAAGTTCAATGTCGCACGGGCAAACATTCCCGGACGCACACGCTGGTCTTTATTATCCAGTCTGATCTCCACCTGGAATGTACGGGTAGTAGCATCTATGGTAGGGTAAATCAGGTTGATGGTTCCTGTAAAGACTTCATCACCATATACATCGAGTTTCACGTCGACAGGAGTACCTTTTTTCACTTTCGTGAAGTAGGTTTCAGACACGTTAATCAGGAGTTTCACGGGAGTGATCTGTTCTACTACCAGAACCGGTTCTCCACCACTGTACATATCGCCATTATCATAGTTGCGCGCAGTGACTACACCATTGATAGGGCTTTGCAAAGAGGTATTCTCCAGCAGATTCTTATAAGCGGTTTTCTTCACATCGAGTTGCATCTTCGAAGCATCCCACTCTGATTTGGACGCACCGCCCACTTTATATAATTCGTCGATACGGTTGAATTCTATTTCCTGATTATCTAGTTGCAGCTTCGTCTGTTTCAGGTTGGCTGCATCCATCTGCACAAGTTTCTGGCCTTTGGATACGCGGTCGCCCACTTCCACAAAAATCTGGTCGATACGTACGGGAGACGAAGGCGCAATATTATTCTTTACTTCGGCTTCCACCGTTGCTGTGTAATCCTGTATTTGATCTACGGGGCGGGCTTTTACGTCTGCCAGCTTCACAATAGGCTTTGCGTCCACATGTTCCGCAGCAGCTTTGTCTTTTCCACCTGTACATGAGCCCATAAACACAGTTAACAGCAGGGCTACCAATTGGATACTTCTTTTCATATTCCTTACTTGTAATTTTTTAGTTGTCTATCTTTATTCTTTTCCCAGAACCTGATCGAGGTCTGCCTTAGCAACCAGGTAATCGTATATGGACTGATTGTAGGTGAGTTGCGCCTGTGTCAGTGACACTTGGGAACTGTTCAGTTCGAGCACCGTGCCCTTACCTACATCATAACGTTTTTCGGCAATCACCACCGCTTTCTTTGCCTGCATCACATTTTCCTTGTTGCTGACTACCTGCTCTGTGCTGGCACTCATATTATTGCGACAACTGACAATCTGCATATTCAACTGTCTTTCCGTATCGATACGATTCCAATCGAGCTGGCGCATCTGGATACGGGCAGATTTCACTTTCGTAAAATTGCTTGCCTTATATAAAGGTATGCTGATATTGAACATCAGGCTGGAACTGTTGCTCCAGTTATAATCGAAGAAATTGATATTCGGATTATACAATGACTGATATTGATAGGAGAAGCTCATGGAAAGAGTCGGCATAAAGTTTGTCTTTAAAGACTTTACATTCTTTTCGAGCAACTTCATGTTCAAGTCCAACTGCTTCATGGTGGTATTGTTGTTCAGATTCACATTCTCTTCTTTCAACTGATTGGCAAACATGGTCGTCTCATAGTTGGTCAGATTATCATTAATCTTTATCTCCACATCGGCAGTGATGCCCATCAGAACTTTTAACTGTAATTTAGCCAAAGTCACCGCATTGGCTGCCGCAATCAGGTTCGGCTTAATGCTGCGCATCTGTACTTCCGCACTGATCTTGTCATATTCGCTCACAGTTCCCTGCTGATATTTGGCATTCACTACATTGTAATTATCTTCTGCCAGTTTATAGCTGCCTTGAAGCACTTCATAGCTATCCTGTGCAAGCATTAACTGATAATAAGCCTTGCTTACCTGATTCACCAGATCCAGTTTGGAAGCACGTGACTTCTCTACTGCCAGTTCAATATCCGTCTTTGTCATCGACATAGCACGGTAAACACCCGGCACAAAGAGTGGCAGGTTAATACTCAACCCGGCATTGGCGGTGTTCGAACCGTCTTGCCCCATCTTGAACGACATATCGTTCAATTTCATTTCAGCCGCTTTAATTGTATGGTCTAAGGAACCGGCAATGCTGGCCTCCGGCAACAGACTTTGCCAGGCTTCCTTGCTGGCAACTCTCTTTAAGGCGATTTCTTCCGCTGCCACTTTCATTGTCGGATTCTCATCCAATGCAATTTCCAAGGCTTTGTCTAAGGTTAAGGTTAGGGTATTCTTCTCCGTCTGCGTGTCCTGCGCCTTTGCAAAACCAAATGCACAGAATGCCACAGCTACCAGAAGGATCTTCCGACCTGTCAATCTTTTCATCTTGTTCATAAACTGAATTTCTAATTTAATCTTAATTGTTTGTCAATAGAACCTCACTTTTACTCTAGTCTTCGATGCGGTTCTTGCGATATTCTTGTATAAAGTCTTCCAGTACCCTTGCTCCTTTTTCGGTGGAGATACCGCGTATATAAGTAAACATGATGGATTCGTACACTTCAATGAAAGGGTATTCATTACAGATGTCCGTATTCAAAAGCACATCAAATTGCTCACGTACCAGCAAATTGACAATAGCGAAGTTTACATCCGAACGAAAGATGCCCTGCTCTACTCCTGTTTTGAAGAAGGACATGGTTTTCATCGAATCGCTGTCCTGCCGATTCTTCATCATCTCATATACTTTGGGATATTTCTTAATGTCTTCAAAAAAGCGTTTGTTCGTCTGATGAAACATCTCAATGCTTTTCTGAAAGACTGCAAGTATCACTTCCAACACATTGTGCGACTGTTCAAAGACTTTCTGCAAATACTTGTCTCTGTCTGCCTGTGCCTTCAGTATGCATTCTTTCAACAACGATTCTTTATCCGAAAAGACTTCGTAGAGCGTACGTTTGGAAATTCCTAATGCTGCTGCAATGTCATCCATTGTAATACTCTTGATGCCTTTTGAAGTAAAAGCTTCTGTTGCCGCCGTTATGATCCGTTCTCTTAACTCTACCCGTTGGGAAGCGTCCTTTCCATGCTCTGTCATCATCCGTTTTTCTATTTTATTAAAATGCAGTTTTCGTTTTCTCTTCATTTCCAAAGGAAAAACGGAACAAAGATATATAGAAAACTCAATTAACAAATTAAGTTTCCAGCTATTTATAGTCCATTTGGGATTTATTATCATTCAATAGAGTGAAATGAAAACAAGTGTTAATAGGAAATTTGGAACAAACACAAAAGAAAGGTAAAAGGAGGGAATATAGGAAGTAAAGTTTTATCGCTAATAGAAGAGATGGGAGCCAATAAATGCCGGATAAATATCGATAAGAATCGACACTTACCCGGCAATAACAGTCACCATTATTAACGAAAAGCGAAAAAGGGTCAATTTATTGTCAGTATTCAATCTGTGTCCTCTTCAGGAAGGCGACTGTTTTATGTATTTCCTTGTACATCACAATGTCATCTTTTACAAAAGGCACTTCTTTCCGATAGGCATGGAGGAAACGCTCAAGAACGGGAGAGGTTTTCTGCGGGCGGCGGAAGTCGATGCCTTGTGCGGCGTTCATCAGTTCGATGGCAAGGATATGTTCCAGGTTGTCCATCACTTTATAGAGTTTGGTGGCGGCATTGGCACCCATGCTTACATGGTCTTCCTGTCCGTTGGAGGAGACTATGGAATCGCTAGAAGCTGCATAGCAGTACATTTTATTCTGGCTGACCATGGAGGCGGCGGCATACTGGGGAATCATGAATCCGGAGTTCAGACCGGGGTTAGCTACGAGAAATTCAGGTAGTCCACGGAGTCCCATAATCAGTTGGGAGACACGGCGTTCGGAGATATTTCCCAATTCGGCCAGGGCGATGGCGAGGAAGTCATAAGAGATGGCAAGCGGTTGCCCGTGAAAGTTTCCGCCGGAGATGATCCGGTCTTCATCGGGGAAGATGGTGGGGTTGTCCGTGACGGAATTGATTTCGGTCAGCAGTACGGAGGCAACGTAGCGGATGGCATCTTTGGTGGCGCCATGTACTTGTGGGATGCAGCGGAAGGAATAGGGATCTTGCACATGTTCCTTGTGGCGTTCGATTAGTTCGCTGCCTGCCAGTAGTTTGCGGAAGGCTTCGCCTGTCTCAATCTGTCCCTGATGGGGACGGATTTGCTGGATGCAGTCCATAAACGGGTCGATACGGCCGTCAAAGGCTTCGAGGGAAAGGGCGGCTATCAGGTCGGCCTTTTTCGAGAGGCGAAAGGCTTTGAGCATAGCAAACACACCGTTGGCACTCATAAATTGGGTGCCGTTCAGCAGGGCTAGTCCTTCTTTGCTCATTAATTTGACCGGTTCCCAGCCAAACTCGTCGAGTACGCTGATGGCTTCGCACTTTTTTCCTTTATAGTAGACATCACCGACACCTATCAGAGGAAGGAAAAGATTGGCGAGCGGTGCCAGGTCGCCGGAGGCTCCAAGGGAACCGCGGTCGTAGACAATTGGCATGACGTCATTATTGAAAAAATCGAGGATGCGTTGCACGGTGATAACTTGTACGCCGCTATGTCCCAATGAGAGGGCGTGGGCTTTGAGAAGCATCATCAGTTTGATGATGACGGGGCGGATTTCTTCGCCTACGCTGCAAGCATGGCTTTTTATCAAGTTCTCCTGGAGGGTTCCCAGTTCATCGGGAGATATATTTTTAGTGCATAGAGAGCCGAAACCTGTTGTTATGCCGTATAATGGTTCTTCGGAAGAAGCTATTTTTTGGTCGAGGTAGTCACGGCATTTCTGGATGCGTAACTTGGCTTCGGGGGCTAGTTCCAGTTTCAGGTTTTCGTTTATAATTCGTTCGATGATTTCGAAGGTCAGTGCTCCGGAACCGATATGGTATACATTCTTACTCATACGCGCAGGTCTTGATTTACGGCATCCAACAATTCTTTTTCTCTCTGACAGGCGGTTTGCTCGATGGCATCGGCTTCGGTTTGCAGCTGGAGGACAAAATCTCTGTCTTTGAGCGAACCGAGGTTGATACGGACATTCAGTAAGGCTCCCAATACGGCGGTACGGGCGGACATCATTGCTACACAGGCATCTGTGACAGCATTCCGGTTACCGAGACGGGCAACATCTGCTATAACGGACATCATATCCAGTGCTTTGCGGGCTACTTCCAACGGAACGAGGGCGGCTTGTTTGGTTGCCTTCTGGATAGCAGCACTTCGGGCGGCTTTCTCTTCGTCGGTTGTTTTAGGTAGTTTAAAGCAGGCAAATACTTCGTTGTAGGCAGCTGAATCTTTGTCAATAAGCGCCATAAATTCGTCTAGCAAACGGAGGGTGATGGTTTGTGCGTGCTGCATTACTTCTTCACTGACTTCGTATCCTTTTTTTCCTACGGTCAGCCGTGCCACCATCGTAGAAAGGGAGGAAGCCAGCGCTCCATTCAAAGCGGCAATACTACCGCCACCGGGCACAGGGTCACTGCAAGCTACTTTATCTAAGAAATCTTTTACGGTTAAATCTGCTAACATGGTATTCTGTTTTTTAAGTGATTAATGAATGAGAGTTTTTCAACTATTAAGCGACGGGATAAAGTATGCCGCCTTTAATAGTCATGATTACGCAATTCATGCCTATATAGTAAGGTAGAATATGATAGTTGTCGGAATTGAGAATGACGAAATCGCCTTGTTTACCTACTTCGATACTTCCAATACGGTCGGCTCGTTGAAGGGCGGCGGCTCCGTTCAGGGTGAGAGCAGTGATGGTTTCTTCGATGCTCATTTGCATATAGATGCAGGCCAGAGCAATGGTCAGCGGGATGGAACCGGAGAAACAACTGCCGGGATTCAGGTCGGTGGCAAGTGCCACAGCACAACCGACGTCAATCATTTCACGACCTCGCGCGTAGGGTTCTTTCAAGGCGAAAGCTGTCAGAGGCAACAGGGTGGCTACTACTCCGGCATCGGCCATTGCACGGATACCGGCATCGGAAGCGTGCAGGAGATGGTCGGCAGACAGTGCTCCGAGTTCGGCTGCCAGTTCGGCACCGCCGAGAGAGACGATTTCGTCGGCATGGAGTTTCAACAGGAAACCGTGCTCTTTGGCTGCCTGAAGCAGGCGACGGGATTGTTCGATAGAGAAAACGCCTTGTTCGCAAAAGACATCACAACATTCTGCCCACTTACCGGAATGGATAAGGGGAAGCATTTCACGAATCAGGAAATCGATGTATTCGTCGCTTCTCCCTGCATATTCTTCGGGAAGGGCGTGGGCGCCGAGGAAAGTGGAGACTATATCGACGCGTTTATGCTCGGCGTTATTCAGGCTGCGCATTACTTTTAGTTGTAGTAATTCTGTGTCCCGATCCAGGCCGTAGCCACTTTTACCTTCTACGGTGGTTACTCCCATGGTGCTCATCTTCTTCAGGAAGCTTTCGGCGGCTGAACGAAGTTTAAGGTAGTTCATTTGCCGGGTGGCTTTGACGGTACTTACAATTCCCCCTCCCCGCTCCATGATTGACATATAGCTTTCGCCTTTCAGACGCCAGGATAATTCTTCGGAACGTTCTCCGCCAAATACAAAATGGGTATGGGAGTCGACGAAACCGGGTAAAAGGCAATGCCCGCGAGCGTTATAATGCCAATAGTGCTGGTAGTAACCATCCCGATCTTCACCACGGTTTTCACCAACGTAGGTAATGATTCCTTTGGTCACTTCCACGGTTCCGTTTTCTATGATTTGCAGTTGGGACATTTCCTCTCCTTTACGGGCGGAAAAGCCGATGGGGGTTACGATACGGGCGTTAAATATGATTAGGTTTTCACTCATAAATAGTTCATCATAATTAGTTCATATAATAAATGGAGATATGAATGGCACGTTCTTTTAGAATGATGTTTGCCATAAAGCAATTGTGATTCATTCTATTTTCTTATTGACTATTCCATGATACGAGCTTCGAGAACTTGCTGCATGGTAAAGTTTTCGAGTCCGAGATAGTAGGAAGCGGTATCAATCAGAGCTTCCATCGGTACAAGACCGATTATTTCACTACCTACAATTGTAACACCGTAACGACGGGCTTCGATACGTACTAATTCGAAGGTACGGTAGAGTGCGGTACGGGTATAGTCGGTCATGTTAATGGATACTTGGGTAATGTTTCGCTCTTTCAGTTCCACTCCCATTGCTTTTACATAACGAAGTCCTCCATTGATATGGCGGATATTTTTCGCTATCTTAGTGGCTATCTCCATATTATCTGTACTTAGATTAATATTGTAAGCTACGAGTGGCATACGGGCTCCGATTGCTACGGTACCTGCGGTCGGATGTCGTTCAGCAGGTCCGAAGTCAGGTTGCCATTCGGGTAGTTTGATCTTTTCGGCCATTCCTTCAAACTCGCCTTTACGAACGGAGGCGAGATTTTCCCGGTGTGGCGCAGTAGCCGACTTTTCATACAGGAAGACGGGAAGATTATATAGCTCCGCAACTTTCGCCGCTACTTTTTTAGAGAGTTCGATGGCTTCTTCCATACTGGTGTTCTTAATCGGGATGAAAGGAATTACATCTACCGCTCCCATACGAGGATGTTGCCCGGTGTGCTGATTCAGGTCGATCAAACGGACAGCTACACCAACGGCTTCAACTACTGCTTCACACAGTGCTTCCGGCTCTCCCACAAGTGTGACAACCAGACGGTTATGATCTTCATCATTACTGTAATCAAGCAGTTTTACTCCGGCTTTACTACGGAAAGGGGCTACTATCTGATCTACTTTCTCCAAATCACGTCCCTCGCTAAAATTGGGGACACATTCAATAATCTTATTCCAACTCATATCAAATATCTATTATTATAGAGGTTATACTTTACTGAATAACTATATGTTTTACATCAAATAGCCACATGGTTTATCCAAAATAACAGCATGTTCAAACTGTTCCATATATTGTGGGAATTTATTCCTTCACATTATGGGAACGCTTTCTCTTATATTGTGAGACTACTTTCCCA
Organism: Bacteroides sp. MSK.18.37; assembly: GCF_019129155.2. Lineage (NCBI taxonomy): Bacteria > Pseudomonadati > Bacteroidota > Bacteroidia > Bacteroidales > Bacteroidaceae > Bacteroides > Bacteroides sp. MSK.18.37. The sequence continues at coordinate 2,184,148 of NZ_JAHOIB020000001.1, forward strand.
CAATAGATGGAACTATCTTCTTTATTAATTCTTCGTCCGCCACATACGGCATTGTTATCTGATAATCTCCAGCATGGGACTCATTAAATGCTTCACTCGTTTCCATCGCATGCGGATTACGCGCCCACGAACGGCGGGCTACTCCTCCCATTACGTCCCAAAGCATTGCCGAACGGAGTATTTCATCTACCCGTTCGCTACCGTCGCATACCATACCAAAACCGCCATTGATTGCTTTGCCGATACCGACTCCACCTCCATTATGCAAGGCTACCAGACTCATCCCACGGGCACAATTTCCGGCAAAGCATTGCACAGCCATATCTGCCATCACATTACTTCCGTCTTTGATATTTGACGTCTCCCGGAAAGGAGAATCCGTACCGCTGACATCGTGGTGATCTCGTCCCAGCATAATAGGGCCTACTTCACCCCGGCGAACCATCTCATTGAAATGGAGGGCTATCTTCATTCTTCCAACCGCATCCTGATAAAGAATACGTGCCTGTGTACCCACCACGAGTTGATTCTTTTCTGCATCCCGTATCCAATTATAGTTGTCCAGATCCTGACCGCGCCGATTGACGTCAATACACTCCATAGCCGCATGGTCTGTTTTTATCAGATCTTCGTGTTTACCACTCAAGCAGACCCACCTGAACGGACCGTAGCCGTAATCAAAGAGTTGGGGTCCCATAATATCTTCGACATAACTCGGCCAGATAAATCCGTCTTTTTCATCAACACCATTATAGGAGATTTCTTTTACTCCGGCATCGTATATGGCTTTCATGAAAGAGTTTCCATAATCAAAAAAATAAGTTCCGCGGGCTACCAATTTCTTGATGACCTCGAAATGACGGTGCAAAGATATGTCTACCAAGTGACGGAATTCCTCCGGCGATTCGTGAAGAAGGCGTGTGCGTTCCTCGAAAGTCAGTCCGGCTGGGCAGTATCCACCTTCGTAAACGGCGTGACAGGAGGTTTGATCGGATAATAGTTCGATCAAAATCTTTTCACGCTCGGCATACTCGAGCAGGTCTACTATATTCCCATGATAGGCAATGGAACAAGGTTCACGGCGTCGCATTGCTTCAGCTGCCATCCGGTATGCTTCTATGATATCTGCAGTCACATGCCCCACCCATCCCTGGCGGTAACGTGTTTCAATGCGTGAACGATCTACTTCGGCTATGATGGAGACTGCTCCTGCTATTTCGGCTGCTTTAGGTTGTGCACCACTCATTCCTCCCAAACCGGAAGAAATAAATAAGTGTCCCCGCAAATCTTGGTCTTGTGGAATGCCGAGTTTCAATCGTCCGGCATTCAGGAGGGTGTTGAAAGTGCCATGCACAATGCCTTGAGGACCGATATACATCCAACCACCAGCTGTCATCTGTCCGTAATTGGCAACTCCCATCTGGGCGGCAATATGCCAATTATGTTGATTGTCGAATTGTCCGATCATCATCGAATTGGTAATTATAACGCGGGGAGCATCGGGACGGGAGCGGAAAAGCCCCAATGGATGTCCGGATTCAATAACCAGTGTCTGTTCCTGGGTAAGTTCTTCCAGATATTGCTTAATCAGTCGATATTGCATCCAATTTTGGCAAACTTGCCCGGTTTCACCATAAGTAACAAGTTCGTAGGGATATAAGGCTATATCGAAGCAAAGGTTATTGTCAATCATTACCTGAAAGGCTTTGCCTTCAATACATTGCCCCTGATATTCATCAATCGGCTTTGCTTTCAAGTCTCCGGCAGGACGGAAACGGTATCCGTAAATCCGCCCGCGAGTGCGTAGTTCTTCCATAAATTCAGGAGCCAGTTGTTCGTGCCACTCGGAGGGAATATAACGCAAAGCGTTTTTTAAAGCTGTGATGGTCTGCGCCGGGGTAAGTGTATAACCACGGTCGGGAGCTCTCCGGATACCTTCTACAAAATCCGGATAAGGAGGTAGCGTGTTGCCAAGAGTTATTCTCATAATAAACAGAATTAAGGATTACAAACTGTAAGCAATACAGTCTTATAACTCTTCGCAATATAGAAAAAAAGAAGATAAAAGACAAGAGAAATAACAGATTTATTATCAGAAAGGCATTATTACATTTACTGCTTAATAGAATGGTAAGATACAGGCAATGTCAGGAGTCTCTTATGCTTTTATACAGATACAAATGCAGGTCTTTTATCCAAACGGACTAGTAGGGCTTTTATTAAAATGGATAGCGGATTTTTCCATTAAATCAAAGCTATGAGTTCTGTGTTATTTGCATAATCCGCACCCTAATCATATCACTATGACCATAATTGTATTATGAACATACTCTTTCTCTGCTATACCAACAGAGATCGACAAAATTACTTTTTTTGTTTATTCCGCAACTCCAACAAATATTTAAAGGTATGCTTCGCCTCCTGACTATCATCTTTCAAATATGCCTGTTTCAGTTCCGGATAATTCTTCAATAATTGAAGCATTTTATCTTTTCCTAGAAAATCGACTTTTCCTGTTTCACCATTTAGCTCATAACAGACGCGTTTCGTAACCAAACTTGAAGCGGCAAGAGCATCGCCAATATTCCCTCCCAGTTTTACGTCATCCTCTTCTACAAAGTTTCCTCCGATAACCGAACCTAGAGGCATGGCACAAAAATAGATATTTTTACCCAATTGAACGGCAGGGGCATACCATGCTCCAAAGCGTAACTTTTTATAGCGCAACTTACGACAATTCAAATATAAATCTCCTTTTTCGTCACGCACGGCAAAACAACGCTTCTTCAAGCGTCGACACATCGACTCGTCATCACCGGCCGTTATCCGGTAATCAGCCCCTCCTGTCAATACAATCTGATTTCTGGAACGTTTTTCTACACGCAACACGGCTGTTGTATCACCATGTTGAGCCAGCAACTCTTTCAGGTTGGAATAAATAATATTCTGCGCAATTAACGGAAGGCTAATCACGCTTATCAGCAAACATAAGATACATCCTTTCTTCATAAGCATCCTCCTTTCCTGTCTAACGCCTTTTCGAGTGGAAAGTTATAAATTTTAGCGGATAAATGCAAGAATGAGGAAAGAAATATTGAAAAAAAGCTGCTACCAGGAAATGCCCCCTACTCTTATTAAACGGAAACAGAACTTATATACCCCATTCCTTACAGCTAGTAAAGGCATTATCCAGACAAGTCATAATATGAGCTTGTTATTCCTTTCTATCTTCCGTTAATAAACAGTAAATCTGCTCTCGACAAAAACAAGCTCTTATCCCGACCGTCATGAATTATATTACCTTTGTGGAAAAGAATTAAATTTGTCATGGAAAAACAAGAACAGATCATTACTACATATCAGCAAATCATTCAGAAAACAGAGCTGGAGTTACAGAATGCACGGAAACGTATCTATTATATCAGTCTTCTCCGCCTGATCTTATTCGTAGGAGCTGTAGCAAATGCCATTATCTTTTGGTCTGATGGGTGGCTATGTCTCTCTGCTTTCGCTATCTTACCTTTTATCTTATTCATCTGGCTGGTAAAACGCCATAATTTCTGGTTCTACCGAAAAGACTTTCTGAAAAAGAAAATAGAAATCAATGAGCAGGAGCTACGTGCCATGCAATATGACTTTTCTGATTTTGATGATGGAAAAGAATTTGTTAATCCATCTCATCTCTACACTCTTGATTTAGACGTATTTGGCGAACATTCTCTTTTCCAATACATCAACCGCACTGCAACGCCTATTGGCAAACTGCATCTTGCAAACTGGTTCAATGCACATCTGGAAAACAAAGAAGCTATTGAACATCGCCAGGAAGCTATACATGAATTGTCCACAGACTTAGAATATCGCCAACAAATCCGCTTACTCGGCTTACTCTATAAAGGAAAACCTGCCGATACCACCGAAATCAAAGAATGGGCAAACAGTCCAAGTTATTATCGGAAGCGTACACTTCTACGCATCCTCCCGACAGCGGTAACGATCATTAATTTCTTATGTATAGGTCTAGCCATTTTAGGTATTATCTCGGCCAGTATTGCAGGAGGAGTGTTTGTTGGCTTTGTATTATTCAGCACTATTTTTTCTAAAGGAATCACTAAACTACAAACGACCTACGGAGAAAAGCTACAAATTCTTTCGACATACGCTGACCAGATTCTTCTCACTGAACAGAAAGAAATGCAAAGTCATATACTGCAAAAGTTAAAAACGGAACTTACAAGTCAGAATCAAACCGCTTCTCAAGCAGTACGCCAGCTTTCAAAACTGATGAACGCGCTCGATCAACGAAGCAATCTGCTAATAAGCACGATACTCAATGGACTGATATTCTGGGAGCTGCGCCAAGTGATGCGAATCGAGAAGTGGAAAGAAATCCACGCATCTGACCTTCCCCGCTGGATAGAAACCATCGGAGAAATTGACGCTTATTGTTCTCTGGCAACATTCGCATATAATCATCCGGATTACATCTATCCTACCATTGCTGCTCAATCTTTCCATCTGCAGGCTGAAGCTTTGGGGCATCCTTTAATGGATCGCAACAAATGTGTACGCAACGGAATAGACATTGAAAGACGTCCTTTCTTTATTATTATCACAGGAGCCAATATGGCAGGAAAAAGCACGTATTTACGTACTGTAGGAGTGAACTATCTACTAGCATGTATAGGGGCTCCCGTTTGGGCAAAGCGGATGGAAATATATCCGGCTCGCCTCGTCACCAGCCTTCGGACCAGTGACTCCTTAACCGACAACGAATCTTATTTTTTTGCCGAACTCAAGCGACTTAAATTAATCATAGATAAGCTTGAAGCAGGAGAAGAACTTTTCATCATCCTTGATGAAATATTGAAAGGTACAAACTCTATGGATAAACAGAAAGGTTCTTTCGCCCTCATCAAACAATTCATGCACATGAATACCAATGGCATCATCGCCACTCATGACTTGTTGCTAGGAACTTTAGTGGACTCCTTCCCACAAAATATCCGGAATTACTGTTTCGAAGCTGACATTACGAACAACGAACTCACCTTCTCTTACCAAATGAGAAACGGAGTTGCGCAAAATATGAATGCCTGCTTCTTAATGAAGAAAATGGGGATCGCCGTCATTAACGACTAATCCCCATTCCTTGTATAAAAATCAAAGTTTTCTATTGTAGTAACATCCAAAACCTGCTTTATTTAGTAGCAGCAAACTGAATATAAAACTTCAAGCTACCTGTTTTAATGTGTCGGAAAAAACTAAGTCAAACAGATTTTGTAGAGATACTTTTACTGCATTTTACTTTTTGTCAGAAACGCTATTACCGCTGAAGCTTGTTCATCAGTGAAATACTGCACTGACGTTATTGGCTGATATGTATAAGGTATAAACTGGAATAACTGTACAGCTGCAAACTTTTTATCAGCAGAAAGTATTACATCCATACGTATATTACCACTAGCCTCACTCTTTATATGCGAACCTGCTGAGAATGAACCCGAATTCACAAGATTCCTCAAAGCATCCATGTGTTTCAAATCAAAGAATATACTATGCTCTTTAGCCACACTTTTGGTTGGCAAATAAATAACTTCTTTTGATTTCCAGAAGAGACGGAAAATCCCCATAAGGAATAAACCTGTTCCCAGAACCATCAAAGCCATACTAACCGTAGAAGACTTATCATCCAATTCGAAAGTGGAAACAAAAGCTAAAATACCGACCAATAACATTACAGAAGAAATTAAAACTCCTGAAACACTTGTACGTTTTGCGATATCGGGGTGTGAAGATGCGAAGATAGTAGCATCAATCGTTTGAGTAGTTGCCATAATATTTAAAGTTTAAATTATTAGTAAAAATATAAAGATAAAAAGGATATAGTCACCGGTATTACAGAAGATACCAGTAACCACAAAATAAACAATACCAATAAATAGACTACTAAATAATTATACGCCTCAAAGTATATACATAGTATTCACTTGATGGCTGGCAATAATAGGAAGTTGTTGTACCATAAATCCGCCCCCAGTGTTGTGAAAGTGAGTTATCACGATCAGCACAACATTGTAGCGCATTTTTTAAAGAAAAGAAATATTCTCCAAGTTGTACACGTTGAATACGTGTTACAGATATCTGATGGCTTTGCAAGTTGTTCAGTTCAGCCACTGGCTTACCAGGAAGATCCGGTGCGCTGATTTCCCCATGCTGTCTCATTGCATATGTAATAGCACGCTCCTGTTCATCCACCACTTTCGCAGTAGAAACATTGCCTGCTATGCTATGAAAAGCAACAGTCAGCAACAGAAACAATATTACCTTTACAAATTTTGCCATATTCACCTGCAAATATAACAGATTCTCTCTATGAAAAGTTCTATTAAGATATATTTTAATGTATCTTAGTATTAGTAAACGGCAGACAAACAAAAAAGGCTACCTTGAGGGTAGCCTTTTTTATATCTATAAGAATAACTGTAAAATTATTCAGCTGATTCAGCTTTTGGTTCTTCAGCCTTAGGAGCTTCAGTTGCAGGAGCTTCAACAGCAGTAGGAGTAGCTTCAGCAGCTTTCTTCGAACGACGAGTACGAGTAGCTTTCTTAGCAACTTTTTCTTTAGCCATGTTTTCATTGTAGTCAACCAACTCGATGAAGCACATTTCTGCATTATCACCCAAACGGTTACCAGTCTTGATAATACGAGTATAACCACCCGGACGATCAGCAATCTTAACAGAGATTTCTTTGAACAGCTCTGTTACTGCAATCTTATCTTGCAAGTTGCTAAATACAACACGACGAGAGTTCGTAGTATCTTCTTTAGACTTAGTAATCAAAGGCTCAACAAACTTTTTCAAAGCTTTCGCCTTTGCAACAGTCGTAGTGATTCTTTTGTGCTTGATCAAAGAGCAAGCCATGTTAGATAACATAGCGCTTCTATGAGAAGCAGTACGACCTAAATGATTGAATTTTTTATTATGTCTCATTTTTTATTCTTTATCTAATTTATATTTAGAAATGTCGGTTCCAAACGACAGATTCAGACTTTCCAGCAAATCATCAAGCTCGGTAAGCGATTTCTTTCCGAAGTTTCTGAATTTCAGCAGGTCAGTTTTGTTGAATTGTACCAAGTCGCCGAGAGTTTCTACGTCAGCAGCCTTCAAGCAATTGAGGGCACGAACTGACAAGTCCATATCAACGAGTTTAGTTTTCAACAGCTGACGCATGTGCAATACTTCTTCATCAAACTCTTCATTGCCATCAGTATCATTACTTTCAAGCGTGATCTTCTCGTCAGAGAACAACATGAAGTGATAAATCAGAATTTTTGCAGCTTCTTTCAGCGCTTCTTTCGGATGTATAGAACCGTCGGTACTAATTTCAAGTACTAGCTTTTCGTAGTCAGTCTTCTGTTCTACACGGAAGTTTTCTACAGCATACTTGACATTACGTATCGGTGTATAAATAGAGTCAATTGGAATTACATTAACATCCGTGCAATACTCGCGATTCTCATCAGCAGGTACATAACCACGGCCTTTGTTAATTGTAATATCAATCTGCATAGTTGACTTAGAATCTAAATGACAAATAACTAATTCCGGATTTAACACTTCAAATCCAGTCAAATACTTACCTATGTCACCTGCTTTAAATTCACTGGAATTCTCGACAGTGATGCTCACTTTTTCGCTCTCGAACTCTTCAACTACTTGCTTGAATCTCACTTGTTTCAGATTCAAGATAATGTTGGTAACATCCTCTTTTACTCCAGGTACACTAGAAAATTCATGCTCCACACCATCGATTCTGATAGTAGTGATAGCAAAACCCTCTAATGAAGAAAGAAGGATTCGGCGTAATGCATTACCTACAGTAATACCAAAACCCGGTTCCAACGGACGGAATTCGAATTTACCGAATCTGGAGTCCGCCTCCAACATTAATACTTTATCAGGTTTTTGAAATGCTAATATCGCCATGAAATTAATTATTATTTAGAATACAATTCAACGATCAAATGTTCTTTAATGTTCTCAGGAATGTCTGCTCTTTCAGGTATGTGCAACATTTTACCAACCTTAGAAGCTTCGTCCCATTCCAACCAAGCATACTTGCTATGATTGAAACCTGCAAGAGAATTAGCAATTACTTCCAAAGATTTAGATCTTTCACGAACACCAATCAATTGTCCTGGTTTTACTGCAAATGAAGGGATGTTTACCACTTCACCATCTACAGTAATGTGCTTGTGACTAACCAACTGACGAGCAGCAGCACGTGTAGGAGCAATTCCCAAACGGAATACTACGTTGTCAAGACGGCCTTCCAACAATTGAAGGAGTACCTCACCGGTAATACCTTTAGCAGTAGCTGCTTTTTCAAACAAATTGCGGAATTGTTTTTCTAAAACTCCATAGGTGTATTTAGCTTTCTGCTTTTCACGAAGTTGCACACCATATTCAGAAGTTTTTCTTTTTCTTGAATTACCATGTTGTCCGGGAGGATAGTTCTTCTTTGACAAAACTTTGTCAGCTCCAAAGATTCCTTCACCGAATTTACGGGCGATTCTCGATTTTGGTCCAGTATATCTAGCCATTTCTTTTAAATATTTAATTGTTTATTCATGAACTTAATTTGTTGCAGCCGCGATTACAGAGAGAAATTAAATGTAATCCAAAAACAAAATCAAGATCATTGTGTAAGTTAAAGGTAAATTAAACTCTACGTCTTTTCGGAGGACGACAACCATTATGTGGAAGCGGAGTCACGTCAATGATTTCAGTAACTTCGATACCAGCACCGTGGATAGTTCTAATAGCAGACTCACGTCCGTTACCTGGACCCTTCACATATGCTTTTACCTTTCTCAGGCCAAGATCGAATGCAATCTTTGCACAATCCTGGGCAGCCATCTGCGCTGCATAAGGAGTATTCTTTTTAGAACCTCTAAATCCCATTTTACCAGCAGATGACCAAGAGATAATCTGCCCTTCACTGTTTGCAAGAGAAACAATAATATTGTTGAAAGATGAATGAACATGCAACTGTCCATTAGCGTCTACTTTCACATTTCTCTTTTTAGCTGCAACTGTTTTTTTTGCCATATCAACAATTATTATTTAGTAGCTTTTTTCTTATTAGCAACGGTTTTCTTTCTACCTTTACGAGTACGTGCATTGTTCTTAGTGCTCTGACCTCTAACAGGTAGACCAATACGGTGACGTACACCACGATAGCAACCAATATCCATTAATCGCTTAATATTCAATTGGATTTCAGAACGAAGATCACCTTCCACTTTATACTCTGCACCGATAATCTCACGAATCTTAGCAGCTTGATCATCTGTCCAGTCTTTAACCTTCAGATCTTTATCTACACCAGCTTTATCTAAAATTTTTGCTGAACTACTGCGACCTATTCCATATACATAGGTCAACGCAATTTCACCTCTTTTGTTCTGAGGTAAATCTACACCAACTATTCTTATAGCCATATACTTAATTATTTTTTTTGCAAAAATAACAAATTATCCTTGACGTTGTTTATACTTAGGATTTTTCTTGTTAATAACATACAAACGGCCATTACGTCTAACGATCTTACATTCTGGCGTGCGTTTCTTTAATGATGCTCTTACTTTCATATCTTATTTTATTTATATCTAAACACAATTCTTCCTTTCGATAAGTCGTAAGGAGACATTTCGACTCTCACTTTATCTCCCGGCAAGATCTTGATGTAATGCATCCGCATCTTACCTGAAATATGTGCAGTAATCTCATGTCCGTTTTCTAATTCAACACGAAACATTGCATTTGACAATGCTTCAACTATAACTCCATCTTGTTCTATTGCAGATTGCTTTGCCATATTATATTGCTTTATCTCCTAAAACTTCTTCTATGAATTTGAATGAAGACAAAATATCAGCTTCACCAGCTCCAACAGCTATCGTATGTTCAAAATGTGCAGCACATTTACGATCTCTGGTCCTCACAGTCCATCCATCACGTTCCATAATCACTTGTCGATCTCCCAATGTTATCATCGGCTCTATCGCTATGCAAAGGCCTCTTTTCATCAAAGGTCCATATCCTCTTTTACCATAATTAGGCACTTGAGGATCTTCGTGCATCTCTTTACCAATGCCATGACCAACAAACTCACGCACTACACCATAAGAGTGAGACTCACAATATTGCTGAATAGCATACCCGATGTCTCCGATTCTTTTGCCTTGCACTGCGTTCTGAATGCCAATATATAACGCTTCTTTAGTTACCTTCAACAAGTTACGAATTTCTTCGTCCACCTCTCCTACACAAAAAGTATAAGCAGAATCACCACAAAAACCATTCATGTAAGTTCCGCAATCCACTGATACGATATCGCCATCTTTCAGTACAATATCCCCTGGGATTCCATGTACAACCTGCTCATTAACAGAAGTACAAAGAGATGCGGGAAATGGTTCTCCATATTGATTCGGAAATCCTTTGAAAGTTGGAGTTGCCCCATGATCTCTAATGAACTCTTCAGCAACCTTATCCAACTCACGTGTAGTTACACCAGGTTTCACCAGTTTGGCAACCTCTGCAAGAGTTTTACCAACAAGCAGGTTACTCTGACGGAGCAATTCTATTTCATCTTCTGTTTTAAGAAATATCATTTCTAATCTAAAGAATTAATATGCCGCTACACCAGCGCGTCCTTTAATACGACCAGACTTCAACAAACCATCATAGTGTCTCATCAACAAATGACTTTCAACCTGTTGCAGTGTATCAAGAACAACACCTACAAGAATTAACAAAGATGTACCGCCGAAGAATTGAGCAAATCCTGCTTGCACTCCGAATATACCGGCAAAAGCAGGCATAATAGCAACTAAAGCCAAGAAGAAAGAACCCGGCAAAGTAATACGAGACATTATATCATCAATATACTCTGCTGTTTTCTTTCCCGGTTTAATACCAGGGATGAAACCATTATTTCTCTTCATATCCTCAGCCATCTGAGTCGGATTAATTGTAATTGCAGTATAGAAATATGTAAATAATATAATCATTACCGCAAAAACAAAATTATACCAGAAACTTGTATGATCTGTAAACGCATGCAAGAAACCGCCCGCATCATTTACATTTGAAAAACCGATAAACGTAATTGGAATAAACATGATTGCCTGAGCAAAAATGATAGGCATAACACCAGCAGCATTCACTTTCAAAGGAATGTATTGTCTAGCACCACCATATTGCTTGTTACCAACAATTCTTTTTGCATACTGTACAGGAATCTTTCTTGTACCTTGTACCAAAAGAATAGCAGCACCAATCACTAATAACAAGAATACGATTTCAATTATAAACATGATCAAACCACCACTCTTATTTGCTACTCTGGATACAACTTCTTGCAACAAAGCATCAGGGAAACGAGCGATAATACCAATCAAGATGATAAATGAAATACCGTTACCAATACCTTTATCAGTAATTCTTTCACCAAGCCACAAAATAAACATACTACCTGCTGCCAAAATAATGGTAGAGGTAACCATAAACAGAGTCCAATCTAATGAAGCATTTAAGGAAGGGCCAGCCTGCATTTTAAGATTGAGCAAATAAGAAGGGGCCTGAACTAACAATATAGCAATCGTCAAATAACGAGTATATTGATTCATTTTTCTTCTGCCGCTCTCACCTTCGCGTTGCAGCTTCTGGAAATACGGCACAGCGATTCCCAACAACTGGATTACGATAGATGCAGAGATATAAGGCATGATTCCTAATGCAAAAATAGAGGCATTAGAAAATGCTCCTCCAGAGAACATATTTAACAAGGCTAAAAGGCCTTCACTTGTTTGTTCGTGCAATTTTGCCAGCATTGCCGGATTGATACCCGGTAATACGACATATGATCCGAAACGGTAAATTGCCACAAACAATATGGTGATGAGGATCCGCTGTCTCAGATCCTCAATCTTCCATATATTCTTTAATGTTTCAATAGCTTTTCTCATTGAATCAGAGTTTTACTACAGTTCCACCAGCAGCTTCAATAGCAGCAGTTGCAGTCTTAGAGAATGCATGAGCTTCTACTTCCAGCTTGTTAGTCAGAGTTCCGTTACCCAATACTTTTACCAACTGATTTGAAGATATAAATCCTGCTTCGATAAAGTCGTTTACACCAATTTTTGCCAAGCTCTTAGCTTCAGCAAGTTTCTGGATAGTATCCAGATTGATGGCTTTATATTCTACACGATTGATATTCTTGAAACCAAATTTAGGAACTCGACGTTGAAGAGGCATCTGACCACCTTCAAAACCGATCTTCTTAGAGTATCCAGATCTTGATTTAGCTCCCTTATGACCTCTTGTAGAAGTACCGCCTAAGCCAGAACCAGTTCCACGTCCAATTCTTTTTCTTGTCTTAGTAGATCCCTCTGCAGGTTTTAAATTACTTAAGTTCATATTGTAATTTCGTTTTATTATTCAACAAATAATTACTTAACAATGGCAACCAAGTGTTTTACTTTATCTACCATCCCAAGAATTGAAGGAGTGCTTTCGTGTTCAACCACACGGTTCAGTTTACGAAGTCCCAGTGCATCGAGAGTTCTTTTCTGATCAGCTGGAGCACCAATTCTACTTTTAACTTGTTTAATCTTTATAGTTGACATATCTCCTCCTTATCCTCTAAATACTTTTTCAACACTAATACCTCTGTTCTGAGCAACCATTCTTGCATCACGCATTTCACTTAAAGCTTCGATTGTAGCTTTAACAAGGTTGTGCGGATTTGAAGAACCTTTAGATTTAGCCAAAACGTCAGTAACACCAACACTTTCCAATACAGCACGCATAGCACCACCAGCTACAACACCAGTTCCGTGAGATGCAGGTTTGATGAATACTTCAGCACCACCAAATCTAGCTGATTGTTCATGAGGAACAGTACCTTTCAAAATAGGCACTTTCACCAGGTTCTTTTTAGCTGATTCAACACCTTTAGCGATAGCAGCTGTTACTTCACCTGCTTTACCAAGTCCCCAACCAATGATACCTTCTTCGTTACCTACAACAACGATTGCAGAGAAACTAAAAGTTCTACCACCTTTGGTAACTTTAGTAACACGATTAATAGCAACTAATCTATCTTTCAGTTCTATATCGTTAGTAATCTTAACTCTATTATTAACTCCTGCCATAATGATTAAAATTTAAGTCCACCGTTACGAGCAGCATCAGCTACTTCTTTTACTCTCCCATGATACAAGTAACCATTACGGTCGAAAACAACAGTAGTTATACCTGCTTCCTGAGCCTTTTTAGCAATCATTTCACCCACTTTAGCAGCTTGTTCTTTTTTAGCAACTTTATCAGTCAAACCTAAAGAAGAAGCGGCAGCCAGTGTCTTACCAGAAAGATCATCGATAATCTGGACATAAATTTGCTTGTTACTTCTAAATACACTCATACGCGGACATTCAGTAGTACCCGAAATTTTGTTGCGTACTCTATATTTGATCTTAACTCGTCTTTCTATTTTTGTTGTCATAATAATCTAATTTTATATGAATTACTTAGCGCCGGCTGATTTACCAGACTTTCTACGAATTACTTCGCCAACAAACTTAATACCTTTACCCTTGTATGGTTCAGGCTTACGGAAAGAACGTATTTTAGAGCAAACTTGACCAAGCAATTGTTTGTCACACGATTCCAATATAATAAGAGGATTCTTATTTCTTTCAGACTTAGTTTCAACTTTTACCTCAGCAGGTAATTGAATGAAAATATTGTGTGTATAACCTAAAGCAAGCTCAATGATGTTACCTTGGTTAGAAGCACGATAACCTACACCAACAAGTTCCAGTTCCTTCTTGTATCCTTCAGATACGCCCACAACCATGTTGTGAACCAAAGAACGATACAAACCGTGGAAAGCATGTTTTTGCTTTGGGTTATCAAGCATTTCTTTATCGTTTTCTGTTAAAGTTACGTGTCCGTCTTCAATGGCAACATTGATAGCAGGATTCACATATTGGCTCATTTCGCCTTTGGGTCCCTTTACGGTAACCACATTATCCTTCAGAGTGACTGTCACTCCAGCAGGGATACTAATGGGTAATTTTCCTATTCTTGACATTCTAATTCCTCCTAATTAATATACATAACACAAGACTTCACCACCGATCTTCAGTTCTGCAGCCTCTTTGTTAGTCATTACACCTTTGGAAGTAGATATTATAGCAATACCCAACCCATTAATAACACGCGGCATATCTTTGTAACCAGTATACTTACGCATACCCGGAGAAGATATTCTTTCTAACTTTTTGATTGCGTTAACTTTGTTAACAGAATCATACTTCAAGGCAACCTTAATAGTTCCTTGAGGACCATCTTCTACAAACTTATAATTAAGAATGTAGCCTTTTTCAAAAAGAATCTTAGTGATTTCTTTTTTCAAGTTCGAAGCGGGAACTTCAACAACTCTGTGCTTTGCACCAATCGCGTTCCGCAACCTCGTTAAATAATCTGCTATTGGATCAGTCATATAAAAATAAATTAAATTAATCAGGACTACCCTGACAATATTTAAACAATAATTACCAGCTTGCTTTTTTTACGCCTGGGATCAGTCCGTTAGATGCCATCTCACGGAATTGAATTCTCGAAATTCCGAATTGACGAATATAACCTTTAGGACGTCCAGTCAGTTTGCAACGGTTGTGCATACGAATCGGATTAGAATTCTTTGGCAACTCTTGCAACTTCTGTGCAGCTTCAAAAGCATCAGCAGGATCACCTGTTCTTACGATTTGCTTCAAAGCAGCTCTTCTTTCGGCGTATTTGGCTACTAATTTAGCACGTTTTACTTCACGTGCTTTCATTGATTCCTTTGCCATATCTATTAGTCTTTTTTAGCGTTTTTAAAAGGTAAACCGAATTCCTTCAGCAAGGCATAACCTTCTTCATCTGTTTCCGCAGAGGTTACAAAGGTAATATTCATTCCGAGAATTCTTGTAATACTATCGATATTTATTTCAGGGAAAATGATTTGTTCCTGAATACCAAGGGTATAGTTACCTTTACCATCAAACTTACTTTCGATACCTTTGAAGTCACGAATACGAGGAAGAGCTACACGAACCAATTTTTCAAGGAATTCGTACATTCTTTCACGACGTAAAGTTACCATAACACCAATCGGCATTTTTTTACGCAACTTAAAGTTTGCGATATCTTTACGAGAAATGGTAGCTACAGCTTTCTGACCTGTGATAGCTGTCATTTCATTGATTGCAACTTCGATAATCTTCTTATCAGCAACAGCCATACCTAACCCTTGATTGATAACAATCTTCTTAAGTACGGGTACCTGCATTGTAGAAGAATACTGGAACTGTGATTTCAATGCAGGTGCTATACGCTCTGCATATTCTTTCTTAAGACTAGCAGTATTACTCATTACTTAATCTCCTCTCCTGATTTTTTAGAATAACGCACTAAAGTTCCTTCCGAACTCTTTTTTCTCCCAATACGCGTTGCTTTACCAGTTTTTGGATCAACCGGGTTCAAGTTTGAAATGTGGATAGAAGCTTCCTGCTTCACGATACCACCTTGCGGATTCTTAGCATTCGGTTTTGTGCTTTTAGATACCATATTGATACCTTCTACAAATGCACGTCCTTCTTTAACAAGAACCTTCAATACACGACCAGTTTTGCCCTTATCTTCGCCAGCATTTACGTAAACTGTATCGCCTTTTTTAATATGTAATTTACTCATTACTTAAATCTTTTACAAATTAAAGTACCTCAGGCGCAAGTGACACAACTTTCATGTTTGTAGCACGAAGTTCTCTTGCTACAGGACCGAAAATACGACTACCTCTAATTTCACCTGCATTATTCAACAACACGCAAGCATTATCATCAAAACGTATATAAGAACCATCAGGACGACGGATTTCTTTCTTTGTACGTACAATCAAAGCCTTTGATACTGCACCTTTTTTAACATCACTAGAAGGGATAACACTCTTCACTGAAACTACAATGACATCCCCCACTGAAGCATAACGACGACCTGTACCACCCAAAACGCGGATACACAACGCCTCTTTCGCTCCACTGTTATCACATACTGTAAGTCTGGATTCTACTTGTATCATAATTACTTAGCTCTTTCAATTATTTCTACTAATCTCCATCTTTTAGTCTTGCTCAAAGGACGAGTTTCCATGATGCTTACAGTATCACCGATATTGCATTCATTCTTTTCATCGTGAGCATGGTACTTCTTCGTTTTACTAACGAACTTACCATATATAGGGTGTTTTTCCTTAAATTTGGCAGCAACTGTGATGGTCTTATCCATCTTATTGCTCAACACAACCCCTGTTCTTTCTTTTCTTAAATTTCTTGCTTCCATCAAGCTGATCATTTATTGTTAAGTTCTCTTTCGCGCAATTCTGTTTTCATACGCGCAATAGTCCTGCGTAATTGTTTGATTTGAGCAGGATTTTCCAAAGGAGAAATAGAATGATTAATAACCATTTGGTTATAATTAGCTGTTTCCGCCTCTACTCTTTCTACTAAATCATTAGTAGTCATTTCTTTTATTTCTGCAATTTTCATAACACTTACGCATTTTGATTTTGAATATCATAATCACGTCTTACGACAAACTTCGTTGTAATAGGAAGCTTTTGAGCAGCTAAGCGCAATGCTTCTTTCGCGATTTCGTAAGATACTCCTTCAGCTTCAATAATGATTCTACCCGGAGTCACAGGAGCCACAAATCCCTCTGGAGCACCTTTACCTTTACCCATACGTACATCGGCAGGTTTTCTAGTGATCGGTTTATCCGGGAATATACGGATCCAGATCTGTCCTTGACGTTGCATATATCTTGTTACTGCAATACGAGCAGCTTCGATCTGACGGCCTGTAATCCACTTAGTCTCCAAAGCCTTTATGCCAAAAGAACCAAAGGCCAGCTGGTTGCCTCTCTGGGCATTACCTTTCTGACGGCCTTTTTGTTGTCTTCTGAATTTTGTCTTTTTCGGTTGTAACATAGTTTCCTAAAATTCAAATTCGTTTAGCGATTATTTTTCTTTCTTTTGAAGTTCTTTCCGCCGTTGTTTCCACTATTGTTTCCACGACCACTTTCTTTGCTTTGTGTAAAGTTCGGAGCCAATTCTTTCTTACCAAACACTTCACCTCTACAAATCCAAACTTTGATACCTAAAAGACCTACTTTAGTCAATGCTTCTGCATGACAGTAGTCGATATCAGCTCTGAAAGTGTGCAACGGAGTTCTTCCTTCTTTATACATTTCAGAACGGGCCATTTCAGCTCCATTCAAACGTCCTGAAATCTGAATTTTGATACCTTCAGCACCCATACGCATTGTGTTTGCGATAGCCATCTTGATGGCACGGCGATAGGCAATTTTACCTTCAACCTGGCGAGCGATGTTGTTAGCAACAATCACAGCATCCAGTTCCGGTCTCTTCACTTCAAAGATATTGATTTGAATATCTTTGTCGGTAACCTTCTTCAACTCCTCTTTTAACTTATCAACTTCTTGGCCACCTTTACCGATAATAATACCCGGGCGAGCAGTGCAAACAGTAATAGTAACGAGCTTCAGCGTACGTTCAATTACGATTCTTGATACACTTGCTTTTGCAAGTCTTGCATTAAGATATTTACGGATTTTGCTATCTTCCAGCAAAGAATCACCGTAATCATTTCCACCATACCAGTTAGAATCCCATCCTCTGATAATTCCTAAACGGTTGCTTATTGGATTAACTTTTTGTCCCATCTACCTTAATTTTGATCTTCGTTATTACTTTTAGCACCAACGAACAATGTTACGTGATTTGAACGTTTGCGAATTCTATAACCTCTACCCTGTGGTGCCGGTCTCATTCTTTTGAGTGTAGCTCCACCATCAACAAAAATCTGTGTTACGAACAACTCGCCACTTTCCGCTTTACGTTCGTTTTTCTGTTCCCAGTTAGCAATTGCAGAGCGAAGCAATTTTTCCACTCTTGCAGCAGCTTCTTTTGAAGAAAATTTCAAAACACCAAGTGCTCTGTTCACTTCCATACCACGGATCATGTCTGCAACCAGACGCATCTTACGCGGAGAAGTAGGAACATTTTGCAATTTTGCAAAATACATGGTCTTAAGGGCTTCTTTTCTCTTTTCAGCCGATATTTTTTTTCTTGCTCCCATTATTATTTATTACTTTATTATTTCAAATAAATCCTGTTATCTTTTCTTGTTACCAGCGTGTCCTCTGAATGTACGAGTTGGAGCAAATTCGCCCAACTTGTGTCCTACCATATTCTCGGTAACATAAACAGGAATAAATTTATTTCCATTGTGAACTGCAACTGTATGGCCTACAAAATCAGGCGAAATCATTGAAGCTCTGGCCCAAGTCTTTACTACGACTTTCTTACCTGATTCATTCATGGCAAGAATTCTCTTTTCAAGCTTAACGTTAATATATGGACCTTTTTTTAATGAACGACTCATAGTTTACTCAATTAATCAGATTACTTTTTTCTTCTCTCAATAATGTACTTAGACGACTGTTTCTTAGGAGCTCTAGTCTTAAGTCCCTTAGCGTACAATCCCTTACGTGATCTTGGGTGACCTCCAGAAGCACGTCCTTCACCACCACCCATCGGGTGATCAACCGGGTTCATTACAACACCACGGTTACGAGGACGACGTCCTTGCCAACGAGAACGTCCAGCTTTACCTGAACTTTCCAATCCATGATCAGAGTTACCTACACTACCGATAGTAGCTTTACAAGTGCTAAGAATCTGTCTAACTTCACCTGAAGGCAACTTAATTACACAATACTTACCCTCACGAGAAGTCAACTGAGCAAAGTTACCAGCTGAACGAACCAGAGCAGCACCCTGTCCCGGACGTAATTCGATATTGTGAATCACAGTACCCACCGGAATGTTTTGAAGAGGAAGAGCATTACCAATCTCTGGCGCTGCTGTTTCACCTGACATCAGAGTCGCACCAACTTGCAATCCATTGGGAGCAATAATATATCTTTTTTCTCCATCAGCGTAAAATAACAGAGCGATACGAGCCGAACGATTCGGATCGTATTCAATTGTTTTAACTACTGCTGGAACACCGTCCTTATTTCTCTTGAAATCAACAATTCTAATCACCTTTCTATGACCGCCACCAATGTAGCGCATAGTCATCTTACCTTCGCTGTTACGACCTCCAGATGATTTCTTACCATATACAAGAGACTTTTCTGGTACTGATGCAGTAATTTCTTCGAAAGTACCAATAATTTTATGTCTTTGCCCCGGTGTTGTGGGCTTAAATTTACGTACTGCCATTTTTATTAAATATTGCTATAAAAATCAATAGTATCTCCTTCTTTCAATGTCACGATTGCTTTTTTGAAAGCATTCGTACGACCATTGATGATACCTGCTTTGGTATAACGGCTCTTATTTTTGCCAGCATACTTCACAGTATTCACATCAACTACTGTAACATTATAAAGAGCTTCAATTTCCTTCTTAATTTCCAGTTTGTTAGCTTCAGGACGTACAACAAAGCCGAAACGATTCAGCTTATCTGTGATTGCAGTCATTTTCTCTGTTACCAACGGTTTAATAATAATTCCCATTATTTAAGCCTCCTTTTTAAATTAAGATATTGTCAATAGCCTTCAGAGAGTTTTCAGTAAGCACAACAACCCCAGCATTCAATACTCTGTAAGTATTTAATCCCGAGATAGTCTGCACATTAGCACCCTCAATGTTACGAGCTGACAAATATACGTTTTTATTTGCTTCCGGTAAAATTACAAGTAGCTTTTTATCGGAAACTTTAAGATTTTTTGTCATTGCAACGAAATCTTTTGTCTTAGGAGCTTCAAATGTGAAATCCTCAACGACAACGATTGCATCGTTTTGAGCTTTATAAGACAAAGCTGACTTACGAGCCAATGTCTTAACTTTTTTATTCAACTTGAAGAAGTAGTCTCTTGGTTTCGGACCGAAAACGCGGGCACCACCTACAAGAACCGGTGAGTTCATATCACCACGACGAGCTCCGCCACCACCTTTCTGGCGACCGATCTTACGAGTTGAACCACTGATTTCACTTCTTTCTTTTGACTTATGAGTACCCTGACGCTGATTGGCCATAAACTGTTTTACGTCCAAATAGATAGCGTGGTCGTTGGGCTCAATTCCGAAGATAGATTCGTTTAACGTAACCTTTCTCCCAGTGTCTTCACCTTTAATGTTATATACGTTAACTTCCATTATTTCTCAATTAATACGATTGAACCTTTGCAACCCGGGATTGAACCTTTAATCAAAAGAAGGTTATGATCCGCGATTACTTTTAATACCTGCAAGTTTTGTACAGTGACTCTGTCACCACCAAGTTGTCCACCCATGCGCATTCCCTTGAATACTTTTGCAGGGTAAGAACAAGCACCAATAGAACCCGGTTTACGAGCGCGGTTGTGCTGTCCGTGAGTAGCCTGACCCACACCACCAAAACCATGTCTTTTTACTACACCCTGGAAACCTTTACCTTTAGAAGTTCCAACAACGTCAACAAAGTTAGCATCGTTAAACATCTCTACGGTAATAGTATCACCCAGATTCAAATCTGTTCCAAATTCTTTGAACTCAGCCAAGTGTCTCTTCGGTGTTACTCCTGCTCTTTTAAAATGTCCCATCAACGGTTTAGTTGTATGTTTTTCCTTTTTGTCCTGGAAACCCAACTGAACAGCTGCATAGCCATCTTTTTCTACAGTTTTAACTTGAGTAACAACACAAGGACCTGCTTCGATAACAGTGCATGGTACATTTTTACCATCGGCACTGAAAACGGATGTCATTCCGATTTTTTTTCCTAATAATCCTGGCATTTCACTAATTTTTAATTATCAAACTTTAATTTCTACTTCCACACCACTTGGCAATTCCAACTTCATCAGAGCATCTACTGTCTTAGCTGTTGAGCTATAGATGTCGATCAATCTCTTATAAGAAGAGAGTTCAAATTGCTCACGAGACTTTTTGTTTACGAAAGTCGAACGGTTCACAGTAAAGATACGCTTGTGCGTAGGCAGAGGTATCGGACCGCTAACAATAGCACCTGTAGCTTTTACAGTTCTTACAATTTTCTCAGCTGACTTATCAACCAAGTTGTGGTCGTAAGATTTCAATTTAATTCTAATTTTCTGACTCATTATTTTTTTAATTAATACATTTATAATAAGATAAAGCGGCAGGCTAAGAGTCATTCGCTAGCCTGCTGCTTTAGATATTTTAGAGTAAATCAGCACGTCCTTTTACTTCTTCCAATACAGCCTTAGCAATAGAAGAAGAAAGTTGAGCGTGATGAGAGTAAGTCATTGATGAAGTTGCACGACCAGAAGTGATAGTACGTAAAGCTGTTACATAACCAAACATTTCTGCCAGCGGAACCATCGCCTTCACGATACGGGCACCAGAACGACTAGATTCCATACCTTCAACCTGTCCACGACGTTTGTTCAAGTCACCGATAACATCACCCATATTCTCTTCCGGAGTTACAACTTCCAGTTTCATGATAGGTTCCATCAAAACAGGACCTGCCTTAGCACATGCATTTTTATAAGCCTGCATTGCACAGATTTCGAATGACAACTGATCAGAGTCAACCGGATGGAATGAACCATCAACCAAAGTAACTTTCAATGAATCCAGCGGATAACCTGCCAAAACGCCACTCTTCATGGCATTCGTAAAGCCTTTCTGAACAGCAGGAATAAATTCCTTAGGAATGTTACCACCTTTCACTTCGTCAACAAACTGCAAACCACCCAAAGTGAAATCTGCATCAGCCGGACCAATATTCACGATGATATCAGCAAACTTACCACGCCCACCAGATTGCTTCTTATATACTTCACGCAAATTAACTGTCTTCGTGATAGCTTCTTTGTAGTTAACCTGCGGCTTACCCTGGTTACATTCTACCTTGAACTCACGTTTCAAACGATCAATAATGATATCCAAGTGAAGCTCACCCATACCAGAAATAACCGTCTGACCTGTCTGTTCGTCTGTCTTCACAGTAAACGTCGGATCTTCTTCAGCCAATTTAGCCAAACCGTTAGACAGCTTATCCATATCCTTCTGCGTCTTAGGTTCTACAGCGATACCGATAACTGGTTCCGGGAAGTCCATAGATTCAAGTACGATCGGAGCGTTTTCATCACACAAAGTATCACCAGTGTGAATATCCTTAAAACCTACACCTGCACCGATATCACCAGCACCGATTACTTCAACCGGATTCTGTTTGTTAGAGTGCATCTGGAACAGACGAGAAACGCGTTCTTTCTTACCAGAGCGAGAGTTGTAGATATAAGAACCTGCTTCAATTTTACCTGAATAAACACGGAAGAAAGTCAAACGACCTACATATGGGTCAGTTGCGATCTTAAATGCTAAAGCTGATGTTTTTTCATCATCACTTGGTTTACGATCTTCTTCAGCTCCAGTATTAGGATTTGTACCTATTACATTCTCTGTATCAAGCGGAGAAGGCAAAAAAGCACAAACATAGTCAAGCAATGTCTGAACACCTTTGTTCTTGAAAGAAGACCCACAAAGCATGGGGACTACGGCCATCTGAACTGTTGCATTGCGAAGAGCTCTCAACACTTCTTCTTCAGTAATAGTAGAAGGATCATCGAAATATTTCTCCATCAAAGCATCATCAAATTCAGCTACTTTTTCAAGCATCTTGTCTCTCCACTCGTTAGCTTCATCGACAAGTTCTGCCGGAATTTCCTCAACACTGTAGTCAGCACCCATTGTTTCATCGTGCCAATAAATAGCTTTCATTTTGATAAGATCAACAAGACCTTTAAAAGATTCTTCAGCACCAATAGGAACAACAATCGGACACGGATTAGCTCCAAGCACATCCTTCATCTGGCGAACTACTTCAAAGAAGTCTGCACCAGAACGGTCCATCTTATTAACATAAGCAATACGAGGAACGTTATATTTATCAGCTTGACGCCATACAGTTTCTGATTGGGGCTCAACACCACCAACAGCACAATAAGCAGCCACAGCTCCATCAAGGATACGCAATGAACGTTCTACCTCTGCAGTAAAATCAACGTGCCCCGGAGTGTCAATCAAGTTAATTTTATAAGTATCACCAGCATATTTCCATCTTGTTGTTGTAGCAGCAGATGTAATAGTGATACCACGTTCTTGCTCCTGTTCCATCCAGTCCATAGTAGCAGCACCATCATGAACTTCACCTATTTTGTGAGTCAATCCAGTGTAGAACAGGATACGTTCAGAAGTAGTTGTTTTTCCGGCATCGATGTGAGCCATGATACCGATATTACGAGTTAAATGTAAATCATGTTTAGCCATCTTCTAATTCCTTTACTTTAAGTTTATATTTGGTTTCTTACAGTATTAGAATCTAAAATGAGCAAATGCACGGTTAGCTTCTGCCATTCTGTGCATATCTTCTTTACGCTTGTATGCACCGCCTTGTTCATTGAAGGCATCCATAATTTCAGCAGCCAACTTGTCAGCCATTGATTTACCACCTCTTTTGCGAGCAAACAGAATCAGATTCTTCATAGAGATTGATTCTTTACGATCCGGACGGATTTCAGTAGGAACTTGGAAAGTTGCACCACCTACACGGCGAGACTTTACTTCCACTTGCGGAGTTACATTATCCAAAGCCTTTTTCCAGATTTCGAGAGCTGATTTTTCTTCGTTAGGAAGTTTTGCTTTCACTGTTTCCAAAGCGGCATAAAAGATTTCATAAGATGTATTTTTCTTTCCATCATACATCAAGTGGTTCACAAACTTGGAAACCTTTTGGTCATTAAACACGGGATCCGGAAGAATCAGGCGTTTTTTTGGTTTTGCTTTTCTCATTTGTTTGAAAAATAATGTTTTTGTTCTTGGTTGTCTACTTCTTGACTTCTTCAACTCTCCCTCCGGAGAATTTACTCAACCTTTAGCATTTCCAACAAACTAAAACGTAAGTTATTACTTTAATTTTAATTAGGTCTTAATCCTTATTTTTTCTTACCCTTAGCAGGAGCAGCAGCTTGTCCTGGTTTCGGACGCTTAGCACCATACTTTGAACGTCTTTGAGTACGACCAGCAACACCTGCTGTATCAAGTGTACCACGTACAATGTGATAACGCACACCCGGAAGGTCTTTCACACGACCACCACGTACCAAAACGATTGAGTGTTCCTGCAAGTTGTGTCCTTCTCCCGGAATGTATGAGTTCACCTCTTTTTGGTTAGTCAAACGTACACGAGCTACTTTACGCATTGCAGAGTTCGGCTTCTTCGGAGTAGTAGTGTATACTCTCACGCAAACGCCACGTCTTTGAGGACATGAATCCAAGGCTGGAGATTTACTTTTCTCCACCAGCACTTCGCGTCCTTTTCTTACTAATTGCTGAATTGTAGGCATTTTAATTGTTTTTTGATTTATATTATTGTTATATTAATTTCGTAACTATACATTTTGGGCTGCAAAAATACGAATAATATTTGAATATTCAATGCGCTACAACTTTTTTTTCTTTTTTAATGTTTTTATATCATCCTCACGCTTCGCCTTTTACACCCGTCAAAGGAGAAATAGGGGGTTCATCCGAAGTACGAATCGGACCGAATACGCGCTCATACTTTGCTATATTATCTTCTAATGCCCGCAGCAGACGTTTTGCGTGCTCCGGAGCCACAATAATACGAGATTGCACACCAGCCTTCGGTATGCCCGGCATTACGCGCACGAAGTCAAGGATGAATTCAGAACTCGAATGAGTAATAATAGCAAGATTTGCATAAGTTCCCTGTGCAACCTCTTCTCTCAATTCAATCTGTAATTGTCCGTTGTTATTTTGTTCTTCCATATTTAATATGATTAAAAAGTTATCCTGCAAAATAACACATTTTTCCTGAAACTAATGGTAATACACGCGAGTAAAAAAGAAATAAAAAAAGGAGCAATTGCCCAATCAGGCAACTGCTCCTTTTCATATAGCCAATTGAATTGTATTTATTCTACTTCATTGTAGTCAAGTACTGTTTTCTTGTTAGCCAAGATACGGTCATACTCTTCTTTTGATCCAACGATGAGCTTTTCGAACTCGCGCTGTCCGGTACCGGCAGGAATCAAGTGACCACAGATCACATTTTCCTTCATACCTTCAAGCTTATCAATCTTACCGTTGATAGCAGCTTCATTCAATACTTTCGTTGTTTCCTGGAAGGAAGCAGCCGACATAAAGCTTGATGTTTGCAAAGCAGCACGCGTGATACCTTGAAGGATCTGAGTAGAGGTAGCAGCAACAGCGTCACGAACCTCAACCGGTTTCAAGTCACGACGTTTCAACATACTATTCTCATCACGCAACTTGCGGGCAGTTACAATCTGTCCAGCTTGCATATTTTGAGAATCACCAGCATCTACTACGACTTTCTTGCCCCAGATACGATCATTTTCTTCCATGAATTCCAGTTTGTCTACGACTTGCTGTTCGAGGAAGCGAGTATCTCCCGGTTCATCAATTTGTACTTTGCGCATCATCTGACGAACGATAATCTCAAAGTGCTTATCATTGATCTTCACACCCTGCAAGCGGTATACATCCTGAACTTCATTCACGATATATTCCTGTACGGCTGTAGGACCCTTGATTGCCAAGATATCTGCCGGAGTAGTAGCACCGTCAGACAACGGAGTACCAGCACGTACATAGTCATTTTCCTGTACCAGAATCTGCTTAGACAGTGCAACCAGATATTTCTTAACCTCACCTGTCTTGGAAGTTACGATGATTTCACGGTTACCACGTTTGATCTTACCCATTGTCACCTCACCGTCGATTTCAGAAACGACAGCCGGATTTGACGGGTTACGAGCTTCAAACAATTCAGTAACACGAGGAAGACCACCCGTGATATCACCCGCCTTACCTACGGCACGCGGAATCTTCACGATTACTTCACCGGCTTTTACCTTCTGACCGTTCTCGATGATAACGTGACCACCTACCGGTAAGTTATAAGTACGGATCAAATCACCGTCCTCTGTTAAGATATGAGCGGTAGGAACTTTGGTTTTATCCTTGGATTCAATAATAATAATTTCACGAAGACCTGTTGCTTCATCCGATTCAACCTTATAAGTAACGTTTTCAATCACGCCCTCAAATTCGATCTTACCGGTTGCTTCTGTGATAATAACAGCATTGAACGGGTCCCACTTAGCAATCAGTTTGCCTTTTTCTACCAAGTCGCCGTCGCTTACATACAATGTTGAACCATAAGGTACGTTATGAGTAGAAAGAACGATACCGGTATTCACATCCACAAAACGTACTTCGGCCAAACGACCTACTACCACTTTTGCAGATTCACCCATCTCGTCAACGATATCTACTGTACGCAACTCTTCAAATTCAAGACGTGCATTATTTTTAGCAACGATACTGGCGTTAGCTGCAATATTTGCAGCAGTACCACCGGCGTGGAATGTACGCAATGTCAACTGTGTACCCGGCTCACCAATAGACTGAGCGGCGATTACACCGACAGCTTCACCCTTCTGAACCATGCGGCTCGTTGCCAGGTTACGTCCGTAACATTTAGCACAAACCCCCTTCTTAGCTTCACAAGTCAATACCGAACGGATTTCAACACTCTCGATCGGAGACTCCTGAATCTTCTTGGCTACTTCTTCTGTGATTTCTTCACCACCGGCAACAAGCAATTCACCTGTGGTAGGATGAATAATATCATGTACGGAAACACGACCTAAGATACGTTCGTACAGAGTAGCAATAACCTCATCGTTATTCTTAAGGTCCGTACAAACCAATCCGCGGAGTGTACCGCAGTCTTCTTCTGTAATAATCACATCGTGTGATACGTCCACCAGACGACGAGTCAAATAACCAGCATCGGCAGTCTTCAAAGCGGTATCCGCCAAACCTTTACGAGCACCGTGGGTAGAGATAAAGTACTCCAACACCGAAAGTCCTTCTTTAAAGTTTGACAAAATCGGGTTCTCGATGATCTGACCACCTTCAGCACCTGCTTTCTGCGGTTTTGCCATCAAACCACGCATACCTGACAACTGACGAATCTGTTCTTTAGAACCACGAGCACCAGAGTCAAGCATCATATATACAGAGTTGAATCCCTGATCATCCGAAGAAATTGTCTTCATCAGGATATTAGACAACTCAGAGTTTACATGTGTCCAGATATCGATCACCTGGTTGTAACGTTCGTTGTTGGTAATGAAACCCATGTTATAGTTGTTTACGACTTGTTCTACTTCGTCGTAACCTTTCTGTACCAACGTTTCTTTTTCCTTCGGAATGATAATATCACCCAAGTTGAATGACAAACCACCCTTGAACGCCATCTGATAACCTAAGTTCTTGATTCCGTCCAGGAAGTCGGCAGCCTTAGCCACACCACATACCTTAATTACATCACTAATAATATCACGAAGAGATTTCTTAGAGATAATTGTATTGATATAACCTGCTTCAGGCGGAACAATTTCATTAACAATCACACGTCCTACCGAAGTTTCGCGCATTACGTCTACAATGTTACCATTTTCATCAACGTCTTTCACGATAACTTTCACCGGAGCATGAATATCGACCTTACCTTCATTGTAAGCGATCAACGCCTCTTCCGGTCCGTAGAATGTCAAACCTTCACCTTTCGCACCAGCACGCAACTTAGTAATATAGTACAAACCAAGAACCATATCCTGTGCAGGCACAGTAATAGGCGCACCGTTTGCCGGGTTCAAGATATTATGTGATTGAAGCATCAACATTTGTGCTTCCAGAATTGCTTCATTACTCAAAGGCAAGTGAACAGCCATCTGGTCACCGTCAAAGTCGGCATTGAATGCCGTACATGCCAACGGGTGCAACTGAATAGCTTTACCTTCGATCATCTTAGGCTGGAAAGCCTGAATACCCAGACGGTGCAATGTCGGAGCACGGTTCAACAGTACCGGATGTCCTTTCATTACATGTTCCAGAATATCCCAGATCACCGGTTCCTTGCGGTCAACGATCTTCTTGGCAGACTTAACAGTCTTAACGATACCACGTTCGATGAGCTTACGAATAATAAACGGCTTGTACAATTCGGCAGCCATCAATTTAGGAATACCGCATTCACCCATTCTCAATTCCGGACCTACGACGATTACCGAACGAGCAGAGTAGTCAACACGTTTACCCAGCAAGTTCTGACGGAAACGTCCTTGTTTACCTTTCAAGCTGTCAGACAATGACTTCAACGGGCGGTTGGCATCTGTCTTCACAGCACTTGACTTACGTGAGTTATCAAACAAAGAATCGACAGATTCCTGAAGCATACGTTTTTCATTACGCAAAATCACTTCCGGAGCCTTGATTTCAATCAGTCGTTTCAGACGGTTATTACGGATAATCACACGACGATAAAGGTCGTTCAAGTCAGATGTAGCAAAACGACCACCATCCAACGGAACCAACGGACGAAGTTCGGGTGGGATAACCGGTACGATACGTACAATCATCCATTCCGGTTTGTTGCGTCCACGTGATGCACGGAACGATTCTACTACCTGAAGACGTTTCAAAGCCTCATTCTTACGTTGCTGTGAAGCATCGTTACCTGCACGGTGACGCAATTCGTAAGACAAAGCATCCAGATCCAGACGAGCCAGCAAATCATAGATAGCTTCAGCACCCATCTTTGCAACAAACTTGTTCGGATCATTATCTTCAAGATATTGATTATCTTTTGGAAGCGTATCCAGGATATCCAGATATTCTTCTTCCGAAAGCAAATCATATTCAGCTACACCGTCTTCAGCTTTTACACCCGGCTGAATAACAACATAACGTTCGTAGTATATAATCGAATCCAGTTTCTTCGTCGGCAGTCCGAGCAAATAACCGATTTTATTAGGGAGCGAACGGAAATACCAGATGTGAGCCACCGGCACAACCAGCTGGATATGTCCCATACGTTCACGGCGTACTTTCTTTTCAGTAACTTCCACACCACAACGGTCGCAGACGATACCTTTATAACGGATACGCTTGTATTTACCGCAATGACATTCATAATCCTTGATAGGACCAAAAATGCGCTCGCAGAACAAACCATCACGTTCGGGTTTGTACGTACGGTAATTAATGGTTTCAGGCTTCAAAACTTCACCACTCGAATTCTCAAGGATTTCTTCCGGAGAAGCCAGACCAATTGAGATCTTCGAGAAATTACTTTTCGTCTTATTTTCTTTTCTAAAAGCCATACTCTATATAATTGAGATTTGATAATTGAATCATTGGAAATTGAAAAGACACGGATGTCAACAGACCGTCATCGGCTTGTTGACACCACGTATTCTTTATTATTTTATTCTAGGTTGATACTCAAACCTAATCCTCTCAACTCGTGTAACAATACGTTCAAGGATTCCGGAATACCTGGTTGCGGCATCGGTTCACCTTTCACAATTGCTTCATAAGCTTTCGAACGTCCTACCACGTCATCAGACTTGATAGTAAGGATTTCCTGCAGGATATGAGCAGCACCAAAACCTTCGAGTGCCCAAACCTCCATTTCTCCGAAACGCTGACCACCGAACTGTGCTTTACCACCAAGAGGTTGCTGAGTAATCAATGAGTACGGACCGATAGAACGAGCATGCATCTTGTCTTCAACCATGTGACCCAACTTCAACATGTAAGTCACACCCACAGTAGCTGCCTGGTCAAATTGCTCACCTGTGCCACCATCACAAAGATAAGTCTTACAGTAGCGAGGCAATCCTGCCTTGTCTGTCCACTGATCCAGATCTTCCATGGTAGCACCGTCGAAAATAGGAGTCGCGAATTTCACGCCCAACGTTTTTCCGGCACGTCCGAGTACAGCTTCAAAAATCTGACCAATGTTCATACGAGAAGGCACACCCAACGGATTCAACACAATGTCAACCGGAGTACCATCAGCCAAGAACGGCATATCTTCCTGACGAACAACGCGGGATACAATACCCTTGTTACCGTGGCGACCTGCCATCTTATCACCCACACCAATCTTACGCTTCTTAGCAATATATACTTTTGCCATCTGGATAATACCAGCTGGAAGTTCATCACCAATTGTAATAGCAAACTTCTTACGTTTCAATTCAGCATCCAGCTCTTTGTATTTCTTAATGAAATTCATCACCAGATCACGAATCATACCATTAATATGGTCATCACTAGTCCAGTTGCTTAACTGAATAGAAGTAAAGTCAAGTGAATCAAAATCAGAAGCACTGAACTTAGAACCTTTCGCAATTACTTCCGCACCCAGATAATCCTTCACACCTTGAGAAACCTTACCTTCAGTCAAAGTCATCAGTTTCTTAACCAGGATACGTTTCAGATCAGCTACCTTAGATTCAAATTCATCATCGATCTTAGGCAACAATGCTTTATCGGCCAGTTTAGAGCTACGATTCTTAATCACACGTGAGAAAAGTTTCTTATCGATCACAACACCTTTCAAAGAAGGAGAAGCTTTCAATGAAGCATCTTTCACATCACCTGCCTTATCACCAAAGATGGCACGAAGCAATTTTTCTTCTGGAGAAGGATCAGATTCACCCTTCGGTGTAATCTTACCGATCATGATATCACCCGGCTCGATACGAGCACCGATTCTTACGATACCATTTTCATCCAGGTCTTTAGTAGCTTCTTCACTTACATTCGGGATATCAGAAGTCAACTCTTCCATACCACGTTTTGTTTCACGAACTTCCAGAGAATATTCCTCTACGTGAACCGAAGTCAATAAGTCTTCGCGTACCACACGTTCGTTCAATACGATAGCATCCTCATAGTTGTAACCTTTCCAAGGCATATAAGCTACCAACAGGTTCTTACCCAATGCCAATTCACCCTTTTCAGTAGAATAACCTTCAGTCAAGATGTCACCTTTCTTCACACGCTGGCCTCTGTCGCAAATCGGACGCAAGTCAATCGTCATGTTCTGGTTAGTCTTACGGAACTTAGGTATTCTATATTCTTTCAAAGCAGGTTCAAAACTCACGAACTCTTCGTCTTCTGTACGGTCATACAAAATACGGATAGTAGTAGCATCAACGTAGTCAACAACACCATCTCCTTCCGCAGTAATCTGCGTACGAGAGTCTCTTACCAACTGACGTTCGATACCTGTACCTACGATCGGCGCTTCACTCCTCAACAAAGGAACCGCCTGGCGCATCATGTTTGATCCCATCAATGCACGGTTAGCATCATCATGTTCCAGGAACGGAATCAATGAAGCCGCGATTGATGCAATCTGCTGAGGAGAAACGTCCATCAAATCAACCTCTGTCGGTTCAACAACCGGGAAGTCGGCATCCTGACGAGATTTAACTTTGTTACGCACAAATGTACCGTCATCATTCAACGGAGCATTTCCCTGTGCAATAACCTTTTCTTCCTCTTCTTCAGCAGTCAGATAAATCAGACCGTTATCAGAAAGATCCACTTTTCCGTTTTCCACCTTACGGTACGGAGTTTCAATGAATCCCAGATCATTAATCTTAGCAAATACACACAATGAAGAGATCAAACCGATGTTCGGACCTTCAGGAGTCTCAATCGGACAAAGACGACCATAGTGTGTGTAGTGAACATCACGAACCTCAAATCCGGCACGTTCACGGGAAAGACCACCAGGACCAAGGGCAGACATACGACGCTTGTGCGTGATTTCAGCCAAGGGGTTTGTCTGGTCCATGAACTGCGACAATGCGTTCGTTCCGAAGAATGAGTTGATTACAGAAGAGATTGTCTTCGCGTTAATCAAATCAATCGGAGTAAACACTTCATTGTCACGAACGTTCATACGTTCGCGAATCGTACGAGACATACGAGCCAGACCAACAGCAAACTGATTAGAAAGCTGCTCACCTACTGTACGTACACGACGGTTACTCAAGTGGTCAATATCATCCACATCTGCTTTTGAGTTAATCAGCTCAATCAGATATTTGATGATTTCAATGATATCTTCCTTCGTGAGGACACGCACGTCCATATCAGTCGTCAGATTCAACTTTTTGTTGATTCTGTAACGACCTACATCACCAAGATCATATCGTTTTTCAGAGAAGAACAAGTTGTTGATAACCTCCCTTGCACTTGCGTCATCAGCCGGATCGGCGTTACGCAACTGACGGTAGATATACAACACAGCTTCTTTTTCCGAGTTACTCGGGTCCTTCTGCAACGTATTATATATGATAGAGAAATCGGACTGGTTCGGTTCATCTTTATGTAAAAGGATGTTCTGAACTCCCGACTCCAAAATTTCATCAATATGCACCTCTTCCAGTACGGTTTCACGATCGATAATAACTTCGTTACGCTCGATAGAAACCACTTCACCGGTATCTTCATCAACGAAATCTTCAATCCATGTTTTCAAGACACGTGCAGCCAATTTACGACCTAGCACTTTCTTCAGATTTGTCTTGTTCACCTTTACATCTTCTGCAAGGTTGAAAATCTCAAGAATATCTTTGTCATTCTCGAAGCCAATTGCACGCAACAAAGTCGTTACCGGCAATTTCTTCTTACGGTCGATGTATGCGTACATCACATTATTGATGTCAGTAGCAAACTCAATCCACGAACCCTTAAACGGAATAATACGAGCCGAATAAAGTTTCGTACCATTGGCATGTACACTCTGACCGAAGAACACACCCGGAGAACGGTGAAGCTGTGACACAACTACGCGTTCGGCACCGTTAATGACGAAAGTAGCCTTATCAGTCATATAAGGAATCGGGCCGAGGAATACGTCCTGAATCACTGTATCAAAATCCTCATGATCGGGGTCCGTACAGTAAAGCTTAAGTTTCGCTTTTAAGGGAACACTATAAGTAAGCCCACGCTCTATACAATCATCGATGGTATAACGCGGCGGATCAATATAATAGTCCAGAAACTCAAGAACAAAATTGTTTCTTGTATCGGCAATAGGGAAGTTTTCAGCAAATACTTTATACAATCCCTCATTCTTGCGCTTTTCAGGTGGGGTATCTAATTGTAGAAAGTCTTGGAATGACTTCAATTGTACTTCCAGGAAATCCGGGTATTCGAGCGGATTCTTAGTCGAAGCAAAATTAACTCTTTGATTTACAGTATTTGAAGACATCTGTCAATGAATTTGGAGAACTTAATTTGAAATATATACACAAAAAGGTTAAGAATCCTCTTGTGAAGGATTCCTAACCGAATTACCTGATTACCAGGCCAATGTTATTTAAGTTCAACTTCAGCTCCAGCTTCTTCCAATGTTTTCTTCAATGATTCTGCTTCGTCTTTAGCCAAACCTTCTTTTACTGTGCTAGGAGCACCGTCTACCAAGTCTTTAGCTTCTTTCAAACCAAGACCACAAGCTTCCTTAACGGCCTTAACTACCTGAAGTTTAGCTGCACCAGCGCTCTTCAATACTACGTCGAAAGAAGTTTTTTCTTCTGCGGCAGCAGCACCAGCTGCAGGACCAGCAGCAACAGCTACAGCTGCAGCAGCAGGTTCAATACCGTATTCTTCTTTAAGGATAGTTGCAAGTTCATTAACTTCTTTTACTGTCAAGTTAACTAATTGTTCTGCAAAAGCTTTCAAATCTGCCATTTTTTGTATGATTTTAATGTTTAAATACTTGTTGATTTTTGAAAATTATTCGGGATGTTATTCCCAAGGCTGTGACGCCTTTTTCCATTTTTACGCTTCGGTACGTTCACCAAGAGTCTTGAGAACTCCGTGAAGGGTGTTACCACCTGATTGAAGAGCAGAAATAACATTCTTGGCCGGAGATTGCAACAGTGCAACGATATCGGCGATAACTTCATTCTTACTCTTGATTGCAACGAGAGCATCCAATTGGTCTGCACCAACATAGAAGCTTTCTTCTGCATACGCAGCTTTCAGTCCGGGAATACCGTCTTTCGCTTTGTCTTTGATTAACTTAGCAGGTACGTTTGCAGTGTTAGTAAACATAACAGCAGTAGTACCTTTCAAAGAACCGTAAAGAGGTGAAAAGTCTTCTTCCAGGCTTTCAAGTGCTTTGTGAAGCAGAGTGTTTTTAACCACCATCAATTTGATGTCTGATTTAAAGCAATCTCTTCTCAATGCGCTGGTAGCAGCAGCGTTCATCGCTGTAACGTCTACCAAGTAGAAGTGACCATATTCCTTTACTGTAGCAGCAATTTGCTCTATAATCGTACTTTTATCTTCCTTTCTCATTATTTCTCTGTTTTATTAGATTTCATCCACTGATTTCGGGTCGATTTTAATACCCGCACTCATTGTACTAGAAAGATAAATACTCTTAATATATGTACCCTTTGCTGCGGTCGGTTTCAGCTTGTTCAGAGTAGAGATGAACTCTTTCGCGTTGTCGCGAATCTGATCAGGACTGAATGATACCTTACCGATAGAAGTGTGAACGATACCGCTCTTATCAACTTTAAAGTCAATCTTACCTTGTTTTACTTCTTTTACAGCCTTAGCAACATCCATAGTTACAGTACCACTCTTAGGGTTCGGCATCAATCCACGAGGACCGAGTACACGACCGAGTGCACCAATTTTACCCATGATAGATGGCATAGTGATGATTACATCAATATCAGTCCATCCACCTTTGATCTTTTCAATATATTCGTCAAGACCAACATAGTCAGCACCAGCTTCTTTTGCAGCAGCTTCAGCATCCGGTGTACAAAGTACCAACACACGCACTTCTTTACCAGTACCATGAGGAAGTGAAACAACACCTCTCACCATCTGGTTAGCTTTACGCGGGTCAACCCCTAAACGTACATCAATATCCAGTGAAGCATCGAATTTGGAAAAAGTGATTTCTTTTACCAAAGATGCAGCTTCTTTCAGTGAGTATGCTTTCCCTGCTTCAATTTTTTCTGCAGCTAACTTTTGATTTTTTGTCAGTTTACCCATTACAATTGAAGTTTATTAGTTATTAACCGGGAACTCCCCTTTTACAGCGATACCCATACTTCTAGCTGTACCTGCAACCATTCTCATGGCAGCTTCCACAGTAAAACAGTTCAAGTCAACCATTTTGTCCTGAGCGATCGTACGAACTTGTTCCCAAGTAAGCTCGGCAACTTTCTTACGGTTAGGCTCAGCAGAACCACTCTTTACCTTAGCTACTTCAAGTAATTGAATAGCAACGGGAGGAGTCTTGATTACAAAATCGAAAGACTTATCTGCGTAGTAAGTAATGATAACAGGTAAAATTTTACCTGCTTTGTCTTGGGTTCTGGCATTGAATTGCTTGCAAAATTCCATGATATTGATACCCTTAGAACCCAAAGCAGGTCCAACGGGAGGTGATGGATTTGCAGCGCCTCCTTTAATCTGTAACTTGATTAGTCCAGCAACTTCTTTAGCCATTTTTTTATTGATTTATATATAAACATTAAACGAAGAACAACAACAGCGTAACAATTCCGTGTTATTCCTTTTCCACTTGCATAAAGCCCAATTCAAGCGGCGTTTTGCGCCCGAATATCTTTACCATGACCTTTAGTTTCTTTTTTTCGCTATTCACTTCTTCAATGATACCACTGAATCCGCTAAAAGGTCCAAAAGTAACTTTTACAGTTTCACCCACCACGTACGGAATATTGAGTTCTTCACCCGTTTCCTGCAGTTCGTCCACTGTACCAAGTATACGATTCACTTCTGATTGTCTGAGAGGCACCGGTTTTTCGGAGCCACCTAAAAAGCCTATCACATTCGGAGTGTTGCGCAAGTGATGAGCGACCTCACCAACCAAAGCAGCCTCCACCAAAACGTAACCAGGAAGATAACTTCTTTCCTTCACAATTTTTTTACCATTGCGAACCTGGTAAACTTTTTCAGTAGGAATCAATACCTGAGATACATATTCACCAAGGTCACTGTTCTTAAGATCAGCTTCAAGATATTCCTTTACCTTAGCTTCTTTTCCACTAATAGCACGCAGAACGTACCATTTCTTTTCAATCTCAGCCATTTTCAATTCCTAATTTTTAATGTGGATAAACGATTTTTTCCATGAAGTTCTGGAAACAGACATCCATACCCCATACTACCAATGCAATAAGCAGGGAAGCATATAAAACAACTACTGCACTGTTAGCAAGTTCAGAATACGTAGGCCACGATACTTTATGTACAAGTTCGTCGTAAGATTCTTTAATATAAGCTATTACCTTTTTCATTTCAATAATATTAGCACGGGAGGAGAGGCTCGAACTCCCGACACCCGGTTTTGGAGACCGGTGCTCTACCAACTGAGCTACTCCCGTGTGTACATAATCAGTTCCCGATGAAAACCGGGAACTGATTAATTATTGTGTATTAGTCGATAATTTCAGTAATCTGACCAGCACCTACCGTGCGTCCACCTTCGCGGATAGCGAAACGAAGGCCCGGGTTCAATGCTACTGGGTAAATCAACTCAACTGTAATAGTTACGTTATCACCCGGCATTACCATTTCTGTTCCTTCCGGCAAAGTGATTTCACCTGTACAGTCCATAGTACGCAAGTAGAACTGAGGACGGTATTTGTTGTGGAACGGAGTGTGACGACCACCTTCTTCTTTCTTCAAGATATAAACCTCAGCTTTGAATTTAGAGTGCGGTTTAATCTGACCTGGTTTACAAAGAACCATACCACGTTTGATTTCGTTCTTGTCAATACCACGAAGCAAAAGACCTACGTTGTCACCAGCTTCACCTTGATCCAACAGTTTACGGAACATTTCAACACCAGTTACAACTGATTTCTTATCTTCACCTAAACCAAGAATTTCGACTTCATCACCAACGTGGATGACACCTGTTTCGATACGACCTGTTGCTACAGTACCACGACCTGTGATAGAGAACACGTCTTCAACCGGCATCAAGAATGGTTTATCAACATCGCGCGGAGGCAGTGGAATCCAGTTATCAACTGCATCCATCAGTTCCATAACTTTGTCTTCCCATTTTTCAACACCGTTCAATGCGCCAAGAGCAGAACCACGGATGATAGGAGTATTGTCACCATCGAAATCATAGAATGAAAGGAGTTCTCTCATTTCCATTTCAACGAGTTCCAACATTTCTTCGTCGTCTACCATATCGCATTTGTTCAAGAATACAACCAGACGAGGTACGTTTACCTGACGAGCTAACAGAATGTGTTCGCGAGTTTGAGGCATCGGACCATCAGTTGCAGCACAAACGATGATAGCACCGTCCATCTGAGCAGCACCAGTAACCATGTTCTTTACGTAGTCGGCGTGACCCGGGCAGTCTACGTGTGCATAGTGACGGTTAGCTGTTTGATATTCAACGTGAGAAGTATTGATAGTAATACCTCTTTCTTTTTCTTCAGGAGCGTTGTCGATAGAATCGAAAGAACGCAATTCTGAAAGACCTTTTTTTGCCAACACTGTAGTGATAGCAGCTGTCAACGTTGTCTTACCGTGGTCTACGTGACCGATTGTACCAATGTTTACATGCGGTTTGGTACGTTCAAATTTCTCTTTAGCCATAGCTTTACTTGTTATTTATTTGATTAATAATCAGCATTTACATCCTTTATGAGCTGTTACCGGGACTTGAACCCGGGACCTCTTCCTTACCAAGGAAGTGCTCTACCACTGAGCTATAACAGCAAGAAAAGAGAGCGGAAGACGGGGCTCAAACCCGCGACCCTCAGCTTGGAAGGCTAATGCTCTATCAACTGAGCTACTTCCGCATTCTTGCCAAAGTTGTCACTCTGATTGTGGGCAAAGATGGATTCGAACCACCGAAGGCGTAAGCCAGCAGATTTACAGTCTGCCCCATTTGGCCACTCTGGTATTTGCCCTTTTCAAAATCAAGAAATAAAAGAACTATTTTCAAACAATATGATAAAGACAGATGTTCTATCTTTGTTCTTCGGTTTCTTTTTGAGCCTCTTGTCGGATTCGAACCAACGACCCCGAGATTACAAATCACGTGCTCTGGCCAACTGAGCTAAAGAGGCAAACTTACTAAAAAATGCAACCGTCACGTTCTAACGCGAGCGAAACGGCTGCAAATTTAGTTATTTATTTCTTTCCCGCAAAATATTTGGGATTTTTTTATTTGCTACGTTGCTTTTCCTTGTATTTAACCAGTTGTTTTACGAGCGCTTCCACATCTAAATCAATTGCCTCTTCAAATGTATCACACACTTTGCTTGCATAAAACTCCCCATTGGGGATTAATATTTTAATGCCTGCTTCTTTATTTTCAGCAACTTCTGGTTTTACTACCTTTAATGACACCTCTACTTTCTTTATATCTTCGTAATATTTTTCCAACTTGGACACTTTCTTCTGAATAAATGCCTGCAATTGCTCTGACGCATCAAAGTGAATTGATTGAATTCTAACATCCATACTTACCTCCTTTTTTTTTTAAGCTCTTGGATGAGCTTGTTTATACACTTTTTTAAGTTCTTCAAATGTGGCATGCGTATAGATCTCGGTAGTCGTAATGCTCTCGTGACCCAAAAGTTCTTTTACCACGCCCAGCTCTGCTTCATTATTCAGCATTGTGGTAGCAAAAGTATGCCTCAACACGTGAGGGCTCTTTTTCTTCAACGTCGCCACCTTTGACAGGTTCCGTTTCACTAAATTATAGACTAGATTCTTATAAAGCCGTTCACCATTCTCTCTAATAAAGAAAGCTTCCGACCTTTCCGGAATCGTTTCGTTTCTTACATTAATATATTCAAGCATCAATTCCTGCAGTTCGTCACCGAACGGAATCAGCCGTTGCTTGTTTCTTTTCCCGGTCACTTTCAGAAGAGAAGCCGAAAAATCCACATCCTTATTATCCAGACCTATCAATTCCGAAAGTCTCATGCCGGTAGCATAAAACACTTCAATAATCAACCGATCCCGACAGCCTTTAAATCCTTCGCCAAAGTCCGTTTCATCCAATAACCGATTCATTTCGTTTTCTTTTAAGAACACAGGCAACGGCTTTTTGTTTTTAGGTCCTTTTATTTTACGCAAAGGATCTATAGTCGTTTCTCCCTGCCTCAAGAGATACTTGTAAAACGTTCGGAGCGAACTTAGCTTACGATTTACAGAAGTTGAGGTATACCCTTTATCCATCAATGAAACAATCCATTCACGAATCAGTTCCGCCTCGACCTCTAACGGATTAAATTTTCCATACTCTTCCTGAGCAAACTCCTGCAGTTGCTTTATATCTTCACCGTACGCAAGAACGGTTTTTTCAGAATAGTTCCGCTCATACTGGAGATAATCAAGAAAAGATTCTATCAACATAATATCGCTACATCTAAAATCGTGCAACGAATGTATGAAAAGAATTCAATAATTCAAAGGAAATTACGAATTATTAATCTTCTACTTGCTGAAGTTGTTGTACGTAAACTGCGCGTTCTTTCTTAAGTCTTTTAGTTACAGACGGTTTATCAAACTGTTGTCTGCTTCTCAACTCTTTTACAATGCCAGTCTTTTCAAATTTTCTTTTGAACTTCTTCAGCGCTTTTTCAATGTTTTCGCCTTCTTTTACAGGTACTACAATCATTTTGTTACTATTAATATGTTATGATTAAAAAATTCTGCAGTCAAATTGCGCCGCAAAATTACACATACTTTCTTTATTCACAAAACTTTCGGCAAATATTTCTCAAAAACTATTCATAAACAAGTTATTAAATGCAGAAAGTTAGTACCTTTGAAACACTTACATGTCTATAATAATATAATAAAGTATGAAACAGAGCATAAAAGAGCGAGTGCATGCACTGCGCATGACCTTTCATCCCAATTCTATCAAAGCGTTCATTATTCCCAGCACCGACCCTCATCTTAGTGAATATGTGGCTCCCCACTGGATGTCACGGGAGTGGATTTCCGGTTTTACTGGTTCTGCCGGAACAGCGGTTATCCTGATGGATAAAGCAGGATTATGGACCGACTCGCGTTATTTTCTGCAAGCTACGAAGGAATTGGAGGGCAGCGGCATTACCTTATATAAAGAGATGTTGCCGGAGACTCCCAGTATTACAGAATTTCTCTGCCAACACTTAAAACCTGGAGAATCTGTAAGTATCGACGGGAAAATGTTTTCTGTGCAACAGGTCGAACAGATGAAAGAAGAACTGGCGGCACATCAGTTACAGGTCGACATATTTGGAGATCCATTGAGTAGCATTTGGAAAGACCGGCCCGCCATGCCTGATTCTCCTGCCTTTATTTATGATATCAAATATGCAGGAAAAAGCTGTGAAGAGAAAATATCCGCCATCCGTACGGAGTTGAAAAAGAAAGGTGTCTATGCTTTATTCATATCCGCGCTCGACGAGATCGCATGGACTCTCAATTTGCGAGGAAACGATGTACATTGCAATCCGGTCATAGTAAGTTACCTGTTAATCACACAGGATGAAGTGACTTATTTTATTTCACCGGAGAAAGTGACGGCAGAGGTAGAGACTTATCTAAAGGAACGGCAGATTGGAATACAGAAGTATGATGAGGTAGAGACATTCCTGAATTCTTTTCCGGGAAAAAACATTCTGATTGACCCAGGGAAAACGAATTATTCTATCTATTCATCTATTAATCCGCAATGTTCTATTCTTCGTGGTGAGTCGCCCGTCGCATTATTGAAAGCGATTCGCAATGAGCAGGAGGTCGCCGGCATCCACGCTGCCATGCAACGGGATGGAGTAGCACTCGTCAAATTCCTCAAATGGCTGGAAGAATCCGTATCTACCGGAAAAGAGACAGAATTAAGTATAGATAAAAAGTTGCATGAGTTTAGGGCTGCACAGCCTCTCTACATGGGGGAAAGTTTCGACACGATTGCAGGATATAAAGAACATGGGGCAATCGTACATTATTCAGCTACCCCGGAAAGTGAGGTGACTCTTCAGCCCAGAGGGTTCTTACTCTTAGATTCAGGAGCCCAATATCTGGACGGAACCACTGACATCACCCGAACCATTGCCTTAGGCGAACTTACAGAAGAAGAAAAAACGGATTATACCCTTATATTAAAAGGACACATCGCGTTGGCTATGGCCAAATTCCCTGCCGGAACCCGTGGAGCCCAGCTCGATGTACTAGCCCGTATGCCTATCTGGAACCACAGAATGAATTTTCTTCATGGCACAGGACATGGCGTCGGACATTTCCTGAGTGTACACGAAGGGCCGCAAAGCATTCGTATGAATGAGAGCCCTGTCATTTTGCAGCCCGGCATGGTTACTTCCAATGAGCCTGGTGTTTATAAAGCAGGCAGTCACGGGATACGTACGGAGAACCTGACGTTGGTTTGCAAAGATGGAGAGGGAATGTTTGGAGAATATCTTAAGTTTGAAACTATCACTTTATGCCCAATCTGCAAAAAAGGGATCATCAAGGAGATGCTGACAAATGAAGAAATTGAATGGTTAAACAATTACCATCAGACTGTCTACGAGAAGTTGTCACCGGATCTTAACGAAGAAGAAAAAGTTTGGTTACAAGAGGCAACTGCTTCCCTTTAAACAGAACTTGTCTGACACCCGGGTGTCAAGCATACTGAGACCCGGGTGTCAGACTGCTCAAGACCCGGGTCTCATACATCACGACACCCGGGTGTCGTACAACATAGAACTGCATTAAATAAAAAACTTTATTAGAAACAAATATTATATGGCTTTAATTAAATCAGTACGGGGTTTTACTCCCGAAATCGGAGAAAACTGCTTCCTTGCAGATAATGCAACTATTATAGGAGATGTAAAAATAGAAAATGATTGTAGCATTTGGTTTAATACGGTATTAAGAGGTGACGTCAACTCCATACGAATTGGCAATAGCGTCAACATCCAAGATGGAAGTGTCTTGCATACATTATATCAGAAATCGACTATTGAAATTGGCGATCATGTATCTGTAGGGCATAATGTTACCATTCATGGGGCGACCATCAAAGATTATGCATTGGTAGGGATGGGGTCAACCGTCCTGGATCACGTCGTAGTTGGCGAAGGAGCAATCGTTGCCGCCGGTTCGCTGGTATTAAGCAATACCATCATTGAGCCGGGAAGCATTTGGGGAGGGGTACCCGCGAAATTCATTAAAAAGGTAGATCCTGAACAAGCCAAAGAACTGAATCAGAAGATTGCTCACAATTATTTGATGTACTCACAATGGTATAAGGAATAACATTAAGTAAAACCGAAAACTAAACTTCGTTCCTCCTTTCTCTTATGTTTTTAAGAAAAAGGGGGAACGTTTTTTTTTCAGATCTCCATTGACACTTCAATAGCCACATTAATAAAACAAACCATTTACAAACACTTACCATAAGATTCATACTACTAAAACTAATCATCATTGATTCCTAGAATCTATATTCATATTATTTAACCATCTGGAAATAGATATATTACGAATTATTCGTAGATTTGTAAGACATTAAATCCGGCCAGTGAACCAACAAACACTTATTCATTATGAAAATTAAACTACTACTTACAATTCTTTTATTGGCAGAAACAATAACCGCCAATGCACAAAACGCAGAAAAAGAATATTTAAAGAAAGTACTTACCAATTTAGAAAAGATTGAATCTGCAACCTACTATGTCACCAACGAAAGCTGGCAACCTGGTGATTCAACCGCATTATCTACCTTGCACAGCTTCATTAAAGAGTACGATAATCCAATGGACTCAACCATAGGAGCAAGTTATGTTTCACTAGATGCCAATGATACAACAAAACTGGAATTTTGTTATGACGGCAACATAAGAGCATTACCTTATCACGAAAATAAGAAATTAGCAATTGATGATTTCACATTCAGACCACTTCCTTTCAGGCTAGTAAGTCCTCCATTCTTCAATCACGCAAAGAATATCATCAGATATGCACTTACCACTAAGGATCATATTGTAACAGAGTTGAAAGATGAGGGTGATAATTATTATTTTAAATTAGTCATTGATGAGAATCAACAGGTTGAGTTCTTTGGAAAAGCTTATCACATGCCACTTCCTCCATTCGATATCGGCAGTACAACTTCTATTTATGAGTTATGGATCAACAAGTCGAATGACCTGCCTTATAAAAAACGAAGAGAGATGTCGCATGATATTTCCGTTTCAACTTGCTCAAATCTTGCAATCAATAGACACACAATTTACGACTTTAACGCGTCAGATTATTTCCCCAAAGATTATGAGATAGTAAAATACAGCGACCTCTACAAGAAAAAAGCAGAACCAACAGCATCCAGTCTTATAGGAAAAAAAGCTCCCGGCTGGATATTAGAAAATATAGAAGCACAGCCGGTATCATTAGCCGACTACAAAAGCAAAATCATACTAATCAACTTCACAGGCATTGGTTGTGGCGCCTGTCAGGCAGCCATCCCCTTCTTGAAACAGCTAAAAGATTCATTCACCAGTGAAGAGTTTGAGCTGATTGCAATAGAATCCTGGAGCCGTAAAGTATCTGCTATCCGAAATTACGCAAAGCGAAAGGAATTGAATTATACCATTCTGAATGCAACAAATGAGGTTATCAAACAATATCAGACCGGTGGTGCCGCACCTTACTTTTTCATAGTAGACCAAGAACGAATCATACGAAAAGTAATCAGAGGTTATAGTAATGAGAATACAGATAAAGAAATAATAAATGCAATAAAAGAACTACTATGAA
This sequence comes from Bacteroides sp. MSK.18.37, assembly GCF_019129155.2. Lineage (NCBI taxonomy): Bacteria > Pseudomonadati > Bacteroidota > Bacteroidia > Bacteroidales > Bacteroidaceae > Bacteroides > Bacteroides sp. MSK.18.37. The sequence goes on from NZ_JAHOIB020000001.1 coordinate 2,228,095, forward strand.
CATGAACAGACTATTTACTTGTCTTTGTTTGTCCTTGTTATTCAACCTGGTACAAGCACAATTACCCATCCCCGAATATCAGAAAGGAAAGGCCATTTTAAGTGGTACAATCGCCAATTACCATCCGAATGACAATCTGATATTCAAGATCGGAGCTCCCAATATCGTGATGGGAACAGCCGAAACTCTTTATCCGACTGTTGAGTCAGACGGAAGCTTTACTATTAATATTCCTCTCTACCATCATACACAAGTACGGATGATGATAGGAAATGCTGATTTAGTCATTCTGCTAAGTCCCGAAAAAGAAACAAATGTAGCTATCAATCTAAGTAATCCACCAGGAAAACAGTTTGTATTTAGCGGCCAATATGCTACCATTAACAATGAATGGTGCCAGCCGGAACTGATAACAAAGATACCACCTGTTTATAGTGATGGCGACCTATTGGATTCCATTGTAGGCATTAGTGCCAATGAATTCAAAAAACGATGTATCAACCAATACAAACGATATGTAACGCACAACAGCGCACAGTTACAATTCAGCGAAGACACTCGCACACTCGCCAATCTCTCATGCGCATTTGATTGCCTGGAAAATCTACAGGCCACCCACTATTGCCTGCAAACTGCTTATCAAAAGAAGGAAAACATTACGCGGGAACAAGCTTTTGCTGCTTTTCTTGATGTATATTTGCCCGATGATTTCCACAATTATTTGAAGGATTTCCCAGTCAATCACCCTTTAGCACTCTATTGTTATAATTACCGCAATGTAGTCATGGATTTATATGATACCCACAAAGACCCACTCGCTTACGAAAAAAATCTATTGAAAAATGCACCACTCACTAAAGAGGAACAGACACTTATCCATCAATATGAAACGGCTTTCAAAGCAGGTATCTCCTTTCAGCAAGAAAGCGAGCTAATGGCACTTAGTGCAAAATACTTCAAAGAAAATGACCAATTCAGATGGGAGTCATTCTCCAAAGCAAAAGAACGTCTTAGTAATATCATACAAGACAGCACAAGTTTAATAGTTGACTACATACGAGCAATCTATATGCGTTCCAGTTTTTACAATTTACAACCTCTGACACCCCGACAAGAGCTCATGGCTTCGGAAATTACCAATCCTATCTTCTTAGGTATCATTCAAGACATGAACCGCCAGATGCAACCCCGACAGCAAACGATAACAAAGAAATTCACTATTTGCGAAGCACCACAAGTTCCGGAAAAGGAACTGTTGACTGCTCTCATTGCCCGCCACAAAGGGAAGGTACAGTTTATCGACTTTTGGGCTACCTGGTGCGGCGGCTGCCGGCAAATCATCAAGGAATATGAACCACTAAAGAAAAAAATAGGTGAAGACAAAGTTGCTTTCATTTACCTCACAGGCCCCAGTTCTATAAAAAAGACTTGGGATATACTAATACAAGACATTGCCGGAGAACATTACTGGCTGAACAAAGAACAGTGGGGTTATCTTTGGAATCATTTTCAGATGACGGGATTACCGATGTACCTGATAATAGATAAAAAAGGAAATATCGCAAAACAATTCACCCACGTAACAGCCAAAGAGTTGAAAAAGTTGCTAGAGTTAGAAGTCAACAGATAAGGTACCTAGCTACAAATGCAGGAAACAGGTTCTTCGTCAAATCTGGTGAAAAGTTGTCCTCTATTCATTTATATAATTCAGTAGATGCCTGTTTTTCTAAAGGATTTACCACCCAATTTGACAAAGAGCCGAAAGCAATGAGAAGTGTGCCAAAGCTCCTTAATAAACAAAGAATCACCTTTATCACAATTATCTGTGGTAAAGGTGATTCTTTGTTTATTAAGGTTTTGTATTGCCCTCTTATATCGAATTCACATTGATCTACAATATATATTTAGAAATTAATCATGTGCATAATCTTCTCCGTCGCACCGGCATTGCTAGTCACATAATAACCGGCATTCGTTCCGGTTTCGCGCAAAAACACCTCATCTGTCAGGAAACGATCCAGCAAAGTTTTCAGTTCATCATAGTCTTTGATAGAATAAGCACCTTTTGCTTCCAGCAATTGAACAGCCTCCATGAATTTCTGATACTTCGGTCCGAAAATCACCGGAATACCATATACAGCCGCTTCCAAGGTGTTGTGGATTCCGACCCCGAAACCACCGCCGATATAAGCTATTTCACCATAGCGGTAAATAGAGGATAACAGACCGAAACAGTCTATTATAAGGCAATCCGCTTTCAATACATTTCTTTCGTCAGCACGGGTATAGCGCACATACGGACGTTTCAATTTACCGATGATCTCAACCAGGTGATTCTCATCGATCACATGCGGAGCAATAATCAGTTTCATTTCCGGATGATTATTGAAATATTCGAGGAATAAATCCTCATCAGGTCCCCATGAACTTCCGGCAACAAAAGTAAAAGAATTGTTTCCTTTAAACTTCTCCACCAACGGGAGCTCTTTAGCCTCTTCGCGGATTTGCAGTACACGGTCAAAACGGGTATCCCCCACCACTGTCACACGACTGATGCCGATTTTCGACAAATAACGTTTGGATGCCTCATTCTGAACAAACAGATGATCGAAATCTTTCAAGACATTGCGATAAGTGCCACCGTACCATTTAAAGAATATTTGTTCGCGACGGAAGATGGACGACACACTATATACCGGAATACGGCGCTTGTGAAGCTCATCCAGATAATTCTTCCAAAACTCATATTTGATAAAGAACGCCATGCAAGGATTTGCAATATCCAGGAACTTCTTCACATTCCTCGGCTTATCAAACGGCAGATAGCAGACAATATCCGCCCCCCGGTAATGCTTGCGCACTTCATAACCGGAAGGAGAGAAAAATGTCAGCAATATCTTATAGTTAGGATATTTCTCACGAATCATTTCTATCAGAGGGCGTCCTTGTTCAAACTCCCCCAGTGAAGCAGCGTGAAACCAAATATACTGTTCCCCTTTTTCCACTTGTTGGCGTAAGAGTTCATACACCACCCAATGCCCCTTCATCATCTTCCGGGGCTTGCGGCTAAACGGAGCAGCCAAATGGACGATAAAGTCATAAATGACTATTGCCAGGTCGTAAAGCATAGTACTGATCGATTACTTCAAAACCTCTACCGCTCGTTTCATACGAGCTATCGTCTCCTCTTTGCCCAATACCCAGGAAATATCGAACATGTGCGGGCCTTTTCCTTCACCCACCAATGTCAGACGGAAAGCATTCATGATATTACCGGTATGGTAACCTTTCTCTGCAATCCAGTCCATAACGACTTTTTCCTGTCCTTCAATGCTAAAATCTTCAATACCGGCAATCACTTCTGCCAATTCGGTCATACATTTTGCAGAATCTTCTTTCCAGCGTTTCTTCACCGTCTTTTCATCATATTCGGTAGGAGCCACAAAGAAGAAGCTACAAACATCCCACAGTTCTTTAATGAAACTTACCCGGTCTTTCATCATGCCAACCACAGTCACTACCTTTTCGAAAGGAGCCTCTACGCCTTGTTCTTTCAAGAAAGGCAAGAACAGTTCCGCAATTTCTTCGTTAGGTTTCTGCTGTATATATTGATGATTGAACCATATTCCTTTTTTATAGTCGAACTTAGCTCCCGACTTGCTGCAACGGTGAAGATCAAACAATTTAATCAATTCGTCCATCGACATCACTTCCTGATCATTGCCCGGATTCCATCCCAATAAAGCCAGGAAATTAATCACAGCTTCGGGTAAATAACCGGATTCGCGATAACCAGAAGAGATTTCTCCGGATTTCGGATCGTGCCATTCCAATGGAAATACAGGGAATCCGAGACGGTCACCGTCACGCTTGCTTAATTTTCCATTACCTTCCGGTTTCAATAACAAAGGCAGGTGAGCAAATTCCGGCATCGTATCTTCCCAACCGAAAGCACGGTACAACAACACATGCAAAGGAGCGGAAGGCAACCATTCTTCACCACGAATCACGTGGGAAACTTCCATCAAATGGTCATCCACGATATTTGCCAAATGGTAAGTAGGCAGTTCGTCAGCCGATTTATAAAGCACTTTGTCATCCAGAATAGATGAGTTGATTACTACTTCGCCACGAATCAGGTCATTTACATGTATATCTTCATTCGGTTCGATTTTGAAACGAACAACATATTGTTTGCCTTCAGCAATCAGTGCATCCACTTCTTCTTTCGGCATAGTTAATGAATTGCGCATCATACCACGGGTAGATGCATCATATTGGAAGTTAGCAATTTCAGCACGCTTAGCGTCCAGCTCCTCCGGAGTATCAAAAGCGATGTAAGCTTTTCCATTTTCCAGCAAAATCTGCACATATTTCTTGTAGATTTCGCGGCGCTCCGACTGACGGTATGGACCCTGTTCACCACCGAAGCTCACTCCCTCGTCAAAGTGGATACCTAACCACTTAAAAGATTCGAGTATATACTCTTCCGCTCCCGGAACGAACCGGTTAGAGTCAGTGTCTTCAATACGAAATATCAAGTCTCCGCCGTGTTGACGTGCAAATAGATAATTATACAAAGCTGTACGCACACCACCGATGTGCAATGCTCCCGTAGGACTTGGAGCAAAACGAACTCTTACTTTTCTTTCTGCCATAATTTGGGTTAGTATAGGTAAATCGTGGCAAAATTAAACCTTTTTTTCCACACTATTGTTTTTTTTTGTACTTTTCGCAAAAATTTCAGTGGATATGGAACATTTGAAGAAGAAAAAAAGATTTTCATGGAGAGATTTACTATATAAATCACTGCTGTTTGTAGGCACTGTGGCGCTGATTGTTTATTTCCTGCCACGTGACGGAAAATTCAATTACCAGTTCGACATCAACAAGCCCTGGAAATACGGACAGTTGATCGCTACTTTCGACTTTCCTATTTATAAAGAGGATGCAGTGGTAAAAAGGGAACAAGATAGCCTGATGGCTTTCTTCCAACCTTATTATCAACTGGATAAAAATATAGAAAAAGACGCAATCGCCAAGCTGAAAGAGAATTACCATACGAATCTGAAAGGTATTCTCCCTTCCATCGATTATTTGCGGTACATTGAGCGCACTTTAAAAGAAATCTATCAGGCAGGCATCGTTTCGACAGAGAATATACAGCTGCTTCACAAAGACAGCACTTCATCTGTCATGGTGATTGATGACAAACTGGCTAATCCACAGGCTACCGAGAATCTTTACACGGTAAAAAAAGCCTATGAGCACTTGCTGTCAGCAGACTCTACTCATTTCAACCGGGAAATTTTAAGGCAATGCTCCCTGAACGAATACATCACCCCCAACCTTACCTTTGACGAGGAACGTACCCAGGCTGCCAAAGAAGAAATCCTGAACAACTATTCCTGGGCAAACGGATTAGTAGTCAGCGGGCAAAAGATTATCGACCGGGGGGAAATCGTCAGCCCGCATACCTATAATATCCTGGAGTCATTACGCAAAGAATCCATCAAACGGAATGAGTCCATGGGACAAAACCGCCTGATTCTCGGCGGACAGATTCTGTTTGTAGGAATGCTGATGCTTTGTTTTATGCTTTATCTCGACCTGTTCCGAAAAGACTACTATCAACGGAAAGGCAGTCTGTCATTGCTATTCACGTTGATTGTATTTTACAGTGTCATAACCGCTTTCATGGTAACACATAATCTATTTAATGTGTATATCATCCCGTACGCGATGCTACCCATTATCATTCGCGTCTTTCTTGATTCGAGGACTGCTTTCCTGACGCATGTCATCACTATATTGATATGCTCCATATCCTTACGCTTTCCGCATGAATTCATTCTGACACAGTTGGCTGCAGGATTAGTGGCGATATTCAGTCTAAGAGAGCTATCGCAAAGGTCCCAACTTTTCCGAACGGCTTTATTGGTTATACTGACTTATGCAGCCATTTATTTCGCCTTCGAGTTGATGACAGAGAACGGTCTTTCCACCGACTTTTCAAAGTTGAACATACGAATGTACACTTACTTCATCATCAATGGAATTCTGTTATTATTCACCTATCCTTTACTCTTTTTATTGGAAAAAACTTTCGGATTTACTTCCAATGTAACGTTGGTAGAACTTTCGAATATCAATAATGACCTTTTGCGGCAAATGTCCGAGACGGTTCCGGGAACATTCCAACATTCCATGCAAGTGGCCAATCTTGCTGCAGAAGCAGCCATCCGCATTGGAGCCAAAAGCCAGTTAGTACGTACAGGAGCTTTGTATCATGATATTGGTAAGATGGAAAACCCTGCTTTTTTCACAGAAAATCAGTCAGGAGGAGTTAACCCGCATAAGAACCTGAATTACGAACAAAGTGCGCAGGTCGTCATCAGTCATGTGACGGATGGATTGAAGTTAGCCGATAAACACAATCTGCCTAAAGCCATCAAGGACTTTATCAGCACGCATCATGGACGGGGAAAAACAAAATATTTCTATATTTCCTGGAAGAACGAGCATCCGGACGAAGAACCGAATGAAGAACTGTTCACCTATCCCGGGCCGAATCCGTTCACCAAAGAACAGGCTATCCTGATGATGGCGGATGCCGTAGAAGCTGCCTCACGCAGTCTTCCGGAATATACAGAAGAAACAATCAGCAACCTGGTCGATAAGATTATCGATTCCCAGGTCACTGAAGGTTACTTTAAAGAATGTCCTATCACTTTCAAGGATATAGCAACAGTGAAAGCTGTGTTCAAAGAAAAACTAAAGATTGCTTATCACACCCGGATCAGTTATCCTGAGTTAAAGAAGTAAGCAAACCTGCGCAAGCATCTTCAAGAACATCAAGTACATATTCAAACCCCTCGGCCCCTCCATAATAGGGGTCGGGGACATGATCTGCAGGAATACGGGTGCAATACTCCGTCATGCGATGAATCTTCTTCCATTCTTCGGGAGAAGGAGCTTTGTCTTTCAAGTCATCTATGTTCCGGTCGTCCATACCGATTATCAGATCAAAATTATAAAAATCTTCCGTACGGACGGGGCGAGAACGATGCACCAATTGATAACCGCGACGGGCTGCATGAGCACGCATCCGGCTATCCGGCAATTCCCCCTGATGATAAGACAGGATTCCGGCAGAATCTATCACAAATTCTTTTTCCAGTCCCGCTTCTTCTATTAAATGAAGCATTACGCCTTCAGCCGTAGAGCTACGGCAAATATTTCCTAAACAGACAAATAATATTTTCTTCATATATACATGATTGTTTCTCAAAATGAGTTCAGTATCTGATTGGCCCGGTTCACGGTTATTGCGGCCGGGATTTCCGGCATACTACCCAAATTGAACGGAGCAAGCATTTTTTCTATTTTCTTTAATCCGGCCTTATTTCCTTTTTTCTCAAATTCCTGACGAAGGATATTGATCTTCTCATGCGCCTGTATGCCTTCAATCAAACGCTCGAAACGAATACAGCTACGAGCACCCGGATATACAAGGTAAGTATCTCCGCCTGCCCAACTGCGGAAACGGGAATCAAGCAGCGGCTCCAATGGCCAGCTGTTATATGCCCAACGCAGATAACCATCCAGATGTTTCTTAGATGAATAATAACTCATCCAGGCTGCTTCTGCAGGATCAGAGAAAGTAAACGTGTTGGGATGGGCTTCCGTACAGCAGGTATAATAATTAGTACGCTTGTTCTCGGCTACACGACGCAGACGCACTTCTTCCGGGAAGTTCTGTCCGATAACAATACAATAATCATATAGATCGGGCTCAATCTCTTCATGATAGTTCCCGGCCAACGATACTTTAAAATCCGGATCAGCTTTACGAATCACTTTCAACGTCTTCTGCATCACTTCCATCGGACGTTCGTCCATTGCAATAGCACAAATATCAAACCATCCTTTTTCTTTCAGATGCTTGGAGAAAGAGGCAAGCATCGCTCCCCACATTTCTTCATAAGCCGCATCACCCGGTGCAGTTTTCACGAATTGCAGAGAGTTGGTTGCCTGATCGTAGTATTGGAATGACAATTCCCATGGAACCATTGAGTAACAATTAATCTGTTTATCAATGCCTACACTCATCATAAATTCCACCCAACGGTCGAAGATAGTATAATCAAAAGCCCATGTTCCATCTGCCCGTTTTATCCAAGTGACCATTGTATCAAAATAATCTTCTGTCTGACCATTCCAAGGCTTGTGCGTCAAAGTAGCCGTAATAATCTTCTGTCCGGCATCTGCCAACATTTTCATTAAAGGACGCATGGCGTCAAAATGCTCCTGACTCCATAAAGGAACCTGATAATAACGTGCCACTGCATAAGGACTTTGCCATAAATCCAAGTGATAAGCCCATTCCGAAGGTTGAGGAAGTTCACGGGAAGAAACGGTAATTTCGAGATTCAGGCGTTGCAATAAACGCGAGCCATCATTAATTAATAACTCCCCTTGATAAGTTCCGGGAGTAGCCGATTGAGGAATCCAACACTGCACCCAAACCGGTTGAACAGTACGAGCGGGCAAAGCCATCGTTTTCAGGTTGGTATCAATAGGATCGGCCACCAATAATGAATCATAATCTATAGACTTCCGATGTCCACAGGCACCTCTCCCATCCTTATTCAATTCATCCGTCATCACATAACGGACAAAACCACCTGTAAATGCATCTTTGGGAAGAACATTTCCCTTTTTGTCTTTAAAATCACCAAAGCTGAAATTCAGGTCTTTCAGTTCTACGCCTGTCCACACAACAGCTTGCGCGTTCACACGTTCGCCACGCCAGCCTTTCAGGGAAACAGTCTGTTGTTTCTTCAACTGCGGGAGTTGATGTTTTGCATACCGTACATCTGTTGTACCCCAAGAAACTTGGGTGGAAGTCACCGCTACCCACTCTTTATCAGAAGGTGCAGTAGGATCAGGCAACTCCTGATAAGTCAGTAAAGGGAACTTCGGTTGTCCTGTCGGAACACCACATTGAGTTACTCCCTGCTGGGCTAAAACTGCACCCACGCTAAAGAGACAAGTCAGAGAAAAAATAGTAAGTCGTTTCATGGTTAGTTAATTAAATGATTAAAGGTTATTATATGGGGGAAAATTATTAAATCACATAGGATCTACATCATAATAGACAATCAAAGATTTATAGCGTTCGTCCGCCAACATCTCGCGCTGAATACGTAGCAACAATTCCCGTGCACGTCCCATTGGGGCATTCTGCTCAATCTTGACAACGATCTTCTTGATAAACAAAGTCTGGATACGGGCAACAGGAGGTTTATCCGGACCTAATACCCGATTGCCAAATACAGCCCGCAACTTATCCGCCATCACTGCCGCCATCTGATCCAGCAACGCTTCATTATGATTTTTCAGATAAACATATACCAGCCGGTAATAGGGAGGATAATGGAACATCTGACGTTCCACCAATTGTCCGCCTACCATATCTTCATAATCATTGGCAATGACCTGATGAATGATAGGATGATCGATGCTCTTGGTTTGCAATACCACCCGTCCGCGTTTATTCTTACGCCCGGCACGTCCTGCTACTTGTGCCATCAACTGAAAAGCACGCTCATAGGAACGGAAATCGGGATAATTCAACATGGTATCGGCATTCAATATACCTACTATACTGACATGATCGAAATCCAACCCTTTTGATACCATTTGGGTACCGATCAATATGTCCGTCTTTCCCTGCTCAAAGTCTGCAATAATCTTCTCATAGGCGGAACGGGTACGTGTAGTATCCAAATCCATCCGGGCAACGGCAGCTTCCGGGAAAAGGATTTTGATGTCGTCTTCAATCTTTTCCGTACCGAAACCACGGTTCACCAGTTCTGTTCCCTCGCAGGCAGGACAGGATTTCGGCAGTTGATACGTATAACCGCAGTAGTGACAGGTTAATTGATTGATTCCTTTATGATAGGTAAGGCTTACGTCGCAATTCTTACACTTAGGCACCCAGCCGCAGGTACGACACTCCACCATCGGAGCAAACCCACGACGGTTCTGAAAGAGAATCACTTGTTCTTTCTGTTCCAAAGCCTCTTTCATATATTGTATCAGAAGTGGCGAGAATTGTCCGACCATCCGCTTTTTGCGATGCAGTTCCTTGATATCCACCGGAATAATCTCCGGCAACTGGATTTCTTTATATCGTTCTTTCAGTTGTACGAAACCATATTTTCCCTCTCTTGCATTCTGCCATGACTCGATAGAGGGAGTGGCCGTACCCAACAGGGTTTTAGCTCCGTACATGGCGGCCAGTACAATAGCCGCGCTACGCGCATGATAGCGGGGAGCGGGATCTTGTTGCTTATACGTATTTTCGTGCTCTTCGTCCACAATCACCAATCCCAGATTTCGGAAAGGCAGGAAAATAGAAGAACGAACACCCAGAATAATATCATACCCGTTCTCTCCCAGTTGCTTCCGCCATATTTCAACCCGTTCAGCATCGGGGAACTTAGAATGATAGATACCCAGACGAGCACCGAAGACCCGTTGCAAACGCTCCGTGATTTGAGTGGTCAATGCAATTTCCGGCAACAAATATAACACCTGCTTTCCCTGACGAATCGCTTCTTCTATCAGATGGATATAAATTTCAGTCTTACCACTGGACGTTACCCCATGAAGCAGACAGACATTTTTCTCTTGAAAAGACTGTACGACTTCATCAAATGCACGCTGTTGAAACTCATTCAAAGGATTTAATTCGACAATCTCCTTCTCCTGCTTATCCAACCGGCCGATTTCATGGTAGTAGATTTCAAAAATCTTCTTATCTACCAATCCATTCAATACAGAAGGGGCCACATTAGTCCGCTGCAACAGTTCTTTCTTGGAGACTTCTTTCGGAGTTCCCGCTCCTAAAACACCGGAACACTCCACATACTTCATGAGTAATGCCAACTGCTTCGGAGCACGAGACAGAATATCAAACAGGATATGAAGCCGCTTTTCATCCGCTGTACCCGCAAGCCGAACCCGTGCCTCTGTTTTAGGTTTATAAGTACGCCTCAACTCCTCCTTTACGAAAATCGCTTCTTTATCGAGCAAAGACTTGATGACCGTAAGAATATTTTTGATACCACTGTCCTTCTCCAGTTTAGTGACGCACTGTTGCGAATCTACGGCAAGTAAATCCAAAATACGTTGCTCACGTTCCGGCAATGGCGCATCCGCTTCAAAATCAGGATTATATTCAACGATCGTTTCACTCTCCAGTTTCAGGCCGGAGGGAAGTGCCGCTTTATAGACATCGCCTTGTGTACAGAGATAATAATCAGCTATCCACTCCCAAAATTTGAATTGAGCGGGTAACAGAATGGGAGAAGCATCCAGCAATGCAGATATATCTTTCACTTCGTACTCCGTTGGAGCACAATAATGAACGTTAAGGACGATAGCCGTATAAAACTTCTTCCGCCCGAAAGGAACTACCACACGGCAGCCTATCTTCACATCTTCCGCACATTCATCCGGCAAAGAGTAAGTAAAACTCTTCGGAAGCGGAAGCGGTAATATGACATCTACATACTTTTTCATTGCAGCTACAAAAATACAATAAAAAAATGGGGATTTAAAAGAAGGGAGAGAGAACACTTAAAAAGAAAACTCTACTTCATACGAGAATTGGAAGAAATATATTCAAGAGCGCAACAGGACAATCCCAAACAAAAAAGAGTTTCCGGTTATCGGAAACTCTTTTTCATATACTATGTAAAGTGATAGACTACTTAAAAAATATAGGCCACAGATACTTGCCAAGTCTTAGTCTTATAAGAAGCATTTGTTCCTTCAATATCAGCAGTATTACCCAATGGGATATTGTAATTAGCACCCACCTGCAAATGGTTCAGCAACTTCAAACCGGCACCCACATTGATACCTACTTCAGCTTTCTTCTTATCAATTCCCGATTTCTTTTCAAAATCGAAATAAAAGTCAGGACCTGCAGCCAGATAAATACCAGCCAGACTTCCCAAGCCAATGGTATATTTCAGGTTTACAGGAATATCAATACCGTTTTGTTTAACAGTAATATCATCATTCCCTTCTGAAACTTTGATACCCCGTTGAGCAAAAAGCAAAGATGCATCTACTCCCAACCCTACGATTGGAATATTAAACTCGGCCATCGGACCGATAAAGAAACCTGTGAAATTATCCTTTTTAAAGTTTTCGCTCACATTAGAGAAACTCGCCTTTGACAAGTTCAAACCTCCCTTTACACCAAAGTGTATCTGCGCCTGAGCAGGCATTGCCATAGCTATACATATAGCAATCATTAAAGCACCAAAAATCTTTTTCATAAATTTACGTGTTTATAATTCGGGACAAAGATATATATTTAGATTAAATAAACACAAATTATTGGTTTTTTGTTCGCTCAAAGTCGTTGTTGTTCACCCAATCCTGCTCCCGTACCTTTATATTTACTTTTCTGCAAATTAAACTTATAGTGAACAGTCAGTTTCACTTCCTGCGTATTCCGCTTTGTCTCCCGGAACATTTTAACCCGGTCGTCATATTGAGTATTAGCATCCCTCATCGAATGAAACAAGTCGTTCCCCTCCAGCAAGCAGTCCACACGTCCGTTGAAAAACGATTTATAGATACTTGTGCTCAAGCAACTAACGGGCCTTGTATAACAGTTCTGATACACTCCCTTGCCTGTATATTCACCATTCAAGCGAAATATATATCCGGCAGGCAATTGAAATGAATTATTCCACCGGATCCCGAATGTCGTTCCGCTCATATTCTTCATTTCATTCAAATAACCGATTTTGAACCATTGAGAGTTGAGGGAAGCCGTCCACTCCGGTTTCCAGCATCCGATACTTGGAGCAAAGACCAGAGAAGCAGTCATTTCATCCCGATGGTCGACATTGCGAAACTTAATAAGAGAGATTTTCGGATCGGAAGTGATCTGTTCGATAGAAAACAGGATATCATCATTATACCGATTGTAGCCGACGGAGAGTTGCAGATCCCGATAGATAGCCCGCATCTCTGCCGCATGAATATAGGTAGGTTGCAAATTAGGAGCTCCTCCCAGATAGGTAAACCGGTTCCCGTAATGAATGGCATTTTTCAACTGTTCATAATGAGGGCGGGCAACCTGAATATGATACCCCAATGCCCACTGCACCTGCCCCATCGCCCCTTCCAGTGACAAGGATGGAAACAGGTTGCGATAGTGTTTGCTCTCATCCGACTGATAAAGACTGTTTTCATAGAAATCATAATACACATCTTCATAACGAAGTCCTGCCGAAGCATTTACACCACCCAAACGATAAACACAATCAAGAAAAAAAGCCAGATTCTTCTCTCTGATTTTATCACTGGTTCCCTCTATTTCATCACCGAACCCCGAAAAGTCGCTGGTGCGATGCGTATAACTATATTCACTGCCTCCGGAAATTCTTCCACCTGCCAGCGGATAAGATAAAACTAACTTTCCGGCATACAACTTATTATCGGTTCTGCTAAGAGTCGTTATGTAGAAATCATCATAATTGCGGCTCAATTCGCTAATATGCTCCTCTTCCTTATTCTTGCCAGCCAATACATCTACATTCAAATCCATTTCCAGACTGTTCACCTCTCCATGATAATATACATTGGAATGATGGCTGGGATATTCTTTCTCAATCGCAAAGGTATACGTATTCCACACATCGTATAATGCTTGCCCGTCATAGACCTCCGTCCGGTTGTCATTGTTCATTTTATTGCGTGGGGCAGAAGTCAATTCATAAGTAGCGCCCAGAGAGTGTTTTTCATTTATTTCATAATTAAATCCTATCTGACTGAAATAACTGATATTTCTTCCTAAATCCGTTGTTTGAGCTTTCTGCTGCCACGAAGCATCCACATACGTATCTTGTACCGATTCTCCCGTTTCCTTGAGATGCTCCAAACGATATTGGAAAGCTCCGAACACATCCAGTCCCTTCCGGTGATATTCCATATTGATCTGATCGTTGTTTCCTACCTTATGCGCATAATCCACTACCGAGCGCACTCCCACTCCAAAGCCATCGTTTTTATTCCCGGTTGTTTTCAATTTCAGGACAGCTCCTACCGATGCTCCATATTCCGCTCCGGGATTGGTTATCAGTTCAACCTGCTTGATATTTTCAGAGTTCAAACGGTCGAGTTCGTCCAAGTTGCGGACTTTCCTGTTATTGATATAGATAAGCGGAACGCCTTTTCCCAACACCTCCAACGTGCCATCCTGCTTCTTCAGCACTCCCGGCAAAAGCCCGACTACGTTCATGGCAGTACCTGCCTTACTTAATATTGTATTCTCCACTTTCGTAGTCAATCCTCCATTATCCAACCGGAACTGGGGAAGACGCTGCGTAATCACCACCTCATCCAACATCAAATCATCAGGAATCAGCGTGATATTTTCCTCCACAGAAGACGCAACCCTCTGAACGAACTTCTTATAGCCCACAAAAGACACAGACAACAAATAAGGCCCGGCATCCTGTGCCGTTATTTTAAACACACCTTTGCTATCCGTCACAGCTCCGCCCACAAGCGCAGAATCCGGCACGGACAATAGTGCAACCGTGGCATACTCCACAGGAAGCTGATTTTCACCAATAACCCGACCGCTAAATATCTGTGCAGAAGATTTTAAAGACACCATCAACATCAGCGCAAACAGTAAAATATAATTTGTTTTCATTTTTTCTTTTCGTTTATGTAAGTGATTAGTAAGTACCCGGTAGGGCATAGAATCCCCCTTACCAATATCCCGCAAGGGAGATTGATATAACTATTTGCATAGACAGGAGTTTTCCAAACTATCCGCCGGACGGCAGATAGGAAAGAGAAAGTAATTAGTTAATAGAAATCATCAGTAAGTAAGAATATCGTTATACAGTCCTTCCAATCGTTTGCGCAAATGCTTGACGGCATAATGTTTGCGCGAAAGCACCGTATTTGCAGAAGCACCGGTCGCTTCGGCTACCTCTTTTACAGAAAGTCCTTCCAGCTCCATCAGTTCGAAAACCGTCCGCTGTTCGGCAGGCAATTCACCAAGAGCTGCTTCCAACTCCTGCCATACCAGCGAACGCATATATTCCGTTTCAGGCGAAGGAGCCAGATCATCATTGGCAAACAACACTTCCGAAAATTCACTCAAGACGCTTTCTTCCTCTGCGTAGGCAGAAACAGGCCATTCTTCTTCACTTTTCTTTTTTCCCTTATTGATAATCGTGTTTCGTGTCACTCTGTAAAGCCACGACGTCACCTGCTCAATCGGATTCAAAGTGTTGCTGACCGCTTTTACCAACTGATAAAATACATCCTGTAGAATATCTTCCGCATCTTCCTTACTGGAAACCCTCCGGTGGATAAAGGCTTTCAGTTGCGGCTGATGTTCTTCGATCAGCCGCTCCACATCGCCTTCGTGCCCTTTTTGCTTATTCATCTTTTTTCGAAGAGTCTACATTTTCATCCATCTCGAAGTCTTTATCCATCCCGAAGTCACCCCTGTTAAAGAAGTCGTCTCTACCCCAGGGACCGAATCCCATTTTCTTCCTTTTATTAATAAACTCCTTGCGTTGTTCCGGAGTCATCTTCATCCATTTCTCACGAACCGGATTCATTCCTCTTCCGGGCATTCCAGGCATCCCTCCTCCGGGCCTCCCTCCTCTACGGCCAAAACCGAAACTTCCGAAAAGAATACGCATCAGGACGAGCAAGCCCAATGCCTGCCACAGACTAAGTGCAGGCAGACCAAAAATCACGGGCATCAGCCAATTCCACAATAACATGACTATTGCTCCTATTCCCGCAGCTACAACCAGCCAAAGAATTACAAACACAAATGGATTTCTGAAAAAAGAAAACTTACCGCCACATCTTCCATGAAATCTTCTATTAAAACTTTTTGTTGCCATTATACTTCATTTTTTTAATTCATCATTCTTATTAGTTAAAAGAGCCCTCTACTCTTATAGACAATCGAGATGAAGAAATATTTTATGAAGTTACAAAAAAAATAATAGTACCTGCAATTTTTTGTATAATTGCAACGATCCATACAGTAGCTTCACCGGTTGTTGATGTTCCCGGTCCCGGTTATTCAGTAACATACTACGAGTAGAAAAAAGATAATCCGATTTTACTTCCTGATTTTCATACAGATTCTTTTCAGCCAACAGGTACAGCAAGTAGTCTGCCCCAAGACGAGTTCTTTTTCCAACTTCCGCAATCGGTCACATTGTTTCAACCATTTGATTTGTAAGGTATCATAAAGGATTCCGGCTGCTTTATATCTTGTGATTTCTTTGTCTTGTTTGCCTAAAAGTGATAGGTATATTGAACAAAGTTTTGATTTATCTATGCAATATCGTTCCAGTTTTTCGATATACATCAAAGTAGCCCCTCTTTCATTTCGACTCATAAACTCCTGAACACTGTCATCACTGATGATGTCGATGCCCGGCCTTTCGTAGTCCACAGTGATTTCTCGCATCTCTATCAAGACCCAGATATATTCTGTCTCGAATCCGTACTTTGCAGCTGCCTCTTCTATACTAATCCATTGTGCCATAGCGTTTGTTTTTTCATGTGTGATACAAATAAGGGATGAATAATATTTTATTCATGTATATTAGTACAACGGGCATCCACGCTTTTTGCAGTCCGCCGATTGGCTAGGTTAAAATTGGGGCAATTTATTACTGGCCGAATACAAGAAAGACGCAGATGCTGCTGTACCATTATCCGATTTCAAGGCTAGCTACACCCTCCAGAGAACAATGATGACAGCAGACACCCACGTCAATCGTTTATATATAACACATCTCTTACGAATATGTTGATATACACCGTTCACGTGGAGTATCTACCGTATCATCTCCCTCTGTTTGAATTAGCTATTTCTGAAATCGAGAGATAATACGCTTTTACTCCATATAGGAAATAAAAACCGCTTCCTGCCTGTTCCATCACGCTGATGGGCTGAAAGCGTACGGCAAAGATATATGTTTTTTTTGAAACGCAGTCGAAATATGGAAATAAATACTGGAAGTTATGTATTAAAATGAATCTGACAAAAGACGACTCTACTTCTCATTCTTGATTACTGAAATATCTCTCACAAATAAAAGTTATAGCAGTTTTTACTCTCACACTCTCGCCCATTGGTTCAATCCCTTTATTCATCGGCATTACAGGTGTGGGAGTAAAGGTAAGGGCATGGTGAGGGTAACTTTTTACCCTCACCATGCAACAGGTTTCTCCATACGAAAGTTCCAGTCCAATAGTACGAATTTTAGTTTCATATAGTGAAACTAAAAGTTTCTCGGTGTGAAACCAATAGTTTCAAGCTTTGAAACAAAGTGTTTCAAACCTATAAACAAAGAGTTTCAAGCGTATGAAACAAATTGAAACTGCCGTTAACCAAAAATCAGGTTACTTATTAATAGGATTAAGAAGTCAAAACAGTCAACCTAAATCCGGACGAGACAATATAATATTCTAAAAGATTAGCAATTATTTCCATATCGAATAAAAGCAGTACATCATCAAAAATCGCCGGAACAGATCAATGATCTGCCCGGCGATTTCTCATCTTAAACCAATCTCCACTTACTATATATCAATCAACGATTCGGGTGAATGTCCAACTTCACCGGTTTTATCATATTTTCAGGTTTTAAGATAGTATCCAAGTCTTCTTTGGAAAGAATGTTATGTTCCAAAACAAGTTCATAAACTCCCTTCCCGGTTTCCAATGCTTCTTTGGCTATTTTGGTAGAGTTCTTATATCCGATCACCGGATTCAGGGCTGTCACTACTCCAATGCTGTTATGCACATCTCTCCGGCATTTTTCTTCATTAGCCGTAATGCCGTCGATGCATAAGGTGCGCAAAGTGTCAAAACCATTCATCAGTAAATCGGCGGACTCGAAACAGCATTGTGCCATCACCGGCTCCATTGCATTCAGTTCCATTTGAGCTGCTTCACCGCTCATGGCCACACAAAGGTCATTTCCTATTACCTTGTAGGCCACCTGGTTCATCACTTCAGGAATCACCGGATTCACTTTTCCGGGCATGATGGATGAGCCCGGCTGCATTGCCGGCAGATTGATTTCTCCCAATCCACAACGCGGACCGGAAGCCAGCAACCGCAAGTCGTTACATATCTTATTCATTTTAACAGCAATACGCCTCATCACTCCCGAATAACCTACCATGCAGGAAGTGTCCGAAGTAGCTCCCACCAAATCGTCTGCCAGTTTGATATCCAATCCCGTAATCTTGCGCAAAGCGGCAATGCACTTCTCCGCATATTCCGGTTCGGCGGTGATTCCTGTTCCGATGGCTGTTGCTCCCATATTGACTGCCAGAAAATCCTGTGCAGCAAAATCAAGGTTCTTTATTTCATGTGACAAAATACTTGCAAAGCCATTAAAGGTTTGCCCAAGAGTCATCGGTACGGCATCTTCCAATTGGGTACGCCCCATTTTGATGACATGTGCAAACTCATTCGCTTTCTTCCGGAAAGACTCGATCAGAACCTCCAAATGCTTAACCAATTTCAAATGAGTATAATACAGTCCAATGTGAATGGCTGTAGGATAAGCATCGTTGGTAGATTGTGAACGGTTGACGTGATCGTTAGGCGAACAGAATTGATATTCTCCCCGCTGATGCCCCATCAGTTCCAATGCCCGGTTGGCAATCACTTCATTGGCATTCATGTTAGTGGTCGTACCGGCTCCTCCCTGAATCATATCTACGGGGAACTGCTCGTGATGCTTTCCTTCGAGTATTTCTTTACAGGCTCTCAAGATAGCATCCGCTTGTTCTTCAGTTAATAAGTCCAGTTCACGGTTGGCAATGGTGGCTCCCATCTTCGTAATGGCCAATGCCTGAATGAATAAAGGATATTCATTCAAATGAAACTTGCTGATGCGAAAGTTTTCAATGCCACGGAGTGTCTGTACTCCATAGAGTGCACTTTCCGGCACTTCACGACTACCTATCAGGTCACTCTCTGTACGAGTTTTTTTTGATAAATTTTGTTCCATATCGGTTGTTTTATAGTAATAACGTTTTCGTTAGTTCTTATAATAACCAACCAGCGATGTTATTGTTTTAATAAATATGCAAAAACTATTCAAAGACTTTTTTGTTGTAAATAGAAGAAAAAGAAAATACAAAGAGAAGAATCACTTATCTTTGTTTTTGAACTTAAAACAGCAATCTATGATATTACAATTAGCATTTGTTCTGACAGCCATTATTATTGGCGCACGCCTGGGAGGTATCGGACTTGGCGTAATGGGAGGCGTAGGGTTGGCAATACTCACGTTCGTTTTTGGTTTACAACCCACTGCGCCTCCCATCGACGTTATGTTAATGATTGCCGCCGTAATCTCTGCCGCTTCCTGTATGCAGGCAGCCGGAGGTTTGGACTATATGGTGAAACTGGCAGAACATTTGCTTCGTAAAAATCCTTCACACGTCACTCTGCTTAGTCCGCTGGTGACTTACCTCTTTACTTTTGTAGCCGGAACCGGACACGTGGCTTATTCCGTACTGCCGGTGATTGCAGAGGTTGCCACCGAAACAAAAATCCGTCCGGAACGTCCGTTGGGTATTGCCGTCATCGCTTCCCAGCAGGCCATTACAGCAAGTCCGATCTCTGCCGCTACCGTGGCACTTCTCGGACTTTTAGCCGGATTCGACATTACCCTGTTCGACATTCTCAAAATTACGATTCCCGCCACCATCATCGGAGTGTTGGTAGGCGCCTTGTTTTCCATGAGAATCGGTAAGGAACTGGTGGAAGATCCCGAATATCAGAAGAGATTGAAAGAAGGTTTATTCAACAATAAAAAGGTGGAGATTAAAAATGTCAAGAACAAACGTTCGGCAATGATTTCCGTTATCATCTTTATATTGGCAACTGCTTTTATCGTGCTTTTCGGTTCTTTTGAAGGAATGCGCCCCAGTTTCCTGATTGATGGGGAAATTGTCACCTTGGGAATGTCTTCTATCATCGAAATCGTGATGTTGTCGGCTGCCGCAATTATCCTGTTAGTAACGAAGACGGACGGGATCAAGGCAACGCAAGGTTCTGTATTTCCGGCAGGTATGCAGGCGGTGATTGCCATCTTCGGTATTGCCTGGATGGGAGATACCTTTCTTCAGGGAAATATGGGACAGTTGACTCTCTCTATCCAGGGAATTGTGCAACAAATGCCGTGGTTGTTCGGTGTCGCCCTGTTTGTGATGTCTATCCTGCTATATAGCCAGGCTGCCACTGTACGGGCACTCGTCCCTCTGGGCATTGCGTTGGGGATTTCTCCTTATATGCTGATCGCTTTATTCCCGGCCGTGAACGGATATTTCTTTATTCCGAATTATCCTACCGTGGTGGCTGCAATTAATTTCGACCGTACCGGGACAACAAAAATCGGCAAATATGTGTTGAATCATTCGTTCATGATGCCCGGTCTGGTATCGACCGTTGTGGCTATTGCACTAGGTTTGCTTTTTATACAAATATTCTAATAGATTCATATTATTAACCTAAACATCATTCAGTTATGAAACAATTCAAAAGCTTTGGACTGGTAGTAGTCACACTACTGTTTTCCGTAACTATGGCATTCGCCGCAAAACCGAATATTCATATTCTTGCTACGGGAGGAACCATCGCGGGTACGGGAAGCTCGGCTACCGGAACCAGTTATACGGCAGGACAAGTTGCCATCGGTGCACTGCTCGACGCTGTGCCTGAAATTAAAGACATCGCCAACGTAACCGGAGAACAGATTGTCAAAATCGGTTCGCAGGACATGAACGACCAGGTTTGGTTGACGCTTGCCAAGAAAATCAATGAACTACTGAAACGCCCGGACATTGACGGCATCGTGATTACTCACGGAACAGACACCATGGAGGAAACTGCTTACTTCCTGAATCTGACTGTCAAGAGTGACAAACCGGTGGTATTAGTAGGCGCCATGCGTCCGTCTACCGCTCTAAGTGCCGACGGCCCGTTGAACCTTTACAATGCCGTTGTTACCGCAGCCGCAAAAGAATCGAAAGACAAAGGGGTATTGGTTGCCATGAACGGCCTGATCCTCGGAGCGCAGAGCACGGTTAAAATGAATACGGTCGATGTACAAACTTTCCAGGCTCCCAACTCCGGCGCACTGGGTTATGTACTGAACGGAAAAGTGTTCTACAACCAAGTAACGCTAAAAAAACATACTACCCAGTCCGTTTTTGATGTCACTCATCTGAACGCGCTTCCTAAAGTGGGTATCGTGTACAGCTATTCCAACATTGAGGCCGATATGGTAACTCCGATGCTTAGCAACGGGTACAAAGGCATCATCCACGCAGGAGTAGGAAACGGAAATATTCACCAGAACATCTTCCCGGTACTGACGGATGCCCGCCAAAAAGGTATTCTTGTCGTTCGTTCTTCCCGTGTCCCGACCGGACCCACCACACTGGATGCAGAGGTGGACGACGCCAAATATCAGTTTGTGGCTTCGCAGGAACTGAACCCGCAGAAATCTCGTGTTTTGTTAATGCTTGCACTAACAAAAACTACAGACTGGAAACAGATTCAGCAATATTTCAACGAATACTAAAAACCTGACTTACTTATGAAAAAATGGATATTCATGCTGCTCCTGGCGGGCAGCATACAGGGAGTATATGCTCAAAAAACAGAGAAAAAGGAGAAATTCAATCCGAACACTCCCCTGTTTGAAGAGCTGACAGACGTGAAAAAGAAAACAGATAAATTCAATCTTTATCTGAATATGCAAGGGAGCTTTGACGCTCATTTCCAGAATGGTTTTCAGGAGGGTGACTTTAATATGCACCAGCTTCGTATCGAGGCCAAAGGAAATATCAACAACTGGCTGTCTTACCGCTATCGTCAGCGCCTCAACCGTTCGAACGATGCAAACGGCATGATTGATAATCTCCCGACTTCTATCGACTATGCCGGAATCGGTATCAAGCTGAATGACCAGTTTAGTCTTTTTGCAGGAAAGCAATGTGCCGCATACGGTGGTATCGAGTTCGACCTGAATCCGATTGACATCTATCAATACAGTGATATGATTGATTACATGAGTAATTTCATGACCGGATTGAATGTTGGTTATAACATTACTCCCGAACAGCAACTTAACCTGCAAATACTGAACAGCCGCAACAGTTCGTTCGACAGCACTTACGGAATCACGGAAGATGCCGAAGGAAATCTTCCCGATCTGAAATCCGGCAAAATGCCGCTGGTTTATACTTTGAACTGGAATGGTAATTTCAATAACGTATTCAAGACCCGTTGGTCGGCTTCTGTCATGAACGAGGCCAAAAGTCACAATATGTATTATTATGCTTTAGGTAACGAATTGAATCTCGGCAAATGGAATGCTTTTGTCGATTTCATGTATTCAAAAGAGGACATTGACCGCAAAGGTATTATTACCAGTATCGTAGGCCGTCCGGGCGGGCATAACGCTTTTGATGCTAACTATCTTTCGGTTGTTGCCAAATGTAATTACCGCTTTCTTCCGAAATGGAATGTTTTTGTGAAGGGTATGTACGAGACGGCTTCCGTAGGCAAGGCGTCCGAGGGAATAGAGAAGGGAAATTACCGTACTTCCTGGGGATATCTGGGCGGTATCGAATATTACCCGATGGAAACCAATCTGCACTTCTTTGTTACCTACGTGGGACGTTCGTATGATTTCACTTCCCGCGCCAAGGTGCTGGGACAGGAGAATTATAGTACTAACCGTATTTCTGTAGGATTTATCTGGCAGATGCCTGTATTCTAATTCTAAAGCAAGAAACCGGGCTGACAATAAAAAAATACCCGATAGCTTCTTACAACAGTTATCGGGTATTCTTATATGTTCGGTCTTTTTAAATCAGAACCCAGGTATCTGCTCCGGCCCATTCAGGCATATGCACAGCATCCCCACTGGGGAAAGACAGTCTATTCAACTGCTTCACGGAAGCACAGATAAGCCGTCTCATCAATTCTGGCAAGAGAGACTGACATTCTTTTGTGTCAGCCCATTGCTTCAAATGTGTTGATGTGATGAATTCCATAGATTACCTATATTGAGACTAGATATTGATGAACAAATATACAACTTCTTTTTGACCCAATACACAAAACATTGAAAAGATGTCGCAAATTTTTCTCAACATACTCGACAAAAGAGATTGGAACAACAGCGTTGACCAAATTCAAAAACTCACCGAAAGCCCCATAAAATCAACTAGGGAATATCCGTTTACGCTTTCATGGTCTCACTATTTGATATTAATGCGCATTGAATCTGATGAAGAACGCAGATTTTACGAAATTGAGTCTCAGAAACAAAATTGGAGTGTACGTCAATTGCAGCGGCAATATAATTCAAGCCTGTATGAGCGTTTGGCTCTCAGCAAAGACAAAGATTCAGTCTTGCGTTTAGCACAAGAGGGGCAAACGATCAATAAACCAGATGACATCATAAAGAATCCTTTAACGCTTTTTAGTAATCATTGTTCTATAATATATACAAAGAACTATGGACAATTTGTAATGTTCTAAATTATATCGAACTCACGTTAGTTTAGATGCGGGAGATTCAAAAACGCTGCAAATTCGAGGGGCGAAAGTGACTGGTTTATGTGCAATTACGATTTTCCCGGAGTCAAGAATATAAAACGAATGGATAAAAAATATTACTACGGTATACTTCTTGCATTTTTAAACTTCATCTACCCTCCCATCATTTTTCCCATCATGAAAAGACTTGTTATTTATAATCTTTTGGCAACATTCCGAACTTCTCTTTAAAACATTTTGCAAAATGGGAAGAAGAAGCAAAGCCTAACCGTTCTGCTGCCTCAGCTATGCGAACACCATTTGCAATTAATTCAGCTGCTTTGTTTAAGCGGAAGTTCTTCACATAGTTATTAGGAGGCATACCAAACAAACCTTTCATCTTCCGGTAAAGATTAGAATGACTCATATTCATTTGATCTGCCAATATATCAATTGAATAATTTTCATTAATAACCTGCTCCGATAAAATTGCATTGATCTTGTCTATAAATTCTACATCTTTTTGAGAAATAGCAAAATCCGAAAGTGAAGAAGATGAACCAATTGTGATGTCCGTCATCTGTTTATGAAACGCCAATCGCAGTTTTAATAAATTCTCGATCTGTTTATAGAGCTGCTTAACAGAAAACGGTTTCTCAAGATATACATCAGCACCACTTTCAAGTCCTTCCACTTTAGATTCCAATGTCGTTTTTGCAGTCAGCAAAATAACAGGAATATGAGAATAAGCCATATCGGATTTTACATGATTACAAAGTTCAAGTCCATCCATTTCAGGCATCATAACATCACTGACAATAACATCCACACTCTGGCGTGTGAGTATTTCCAATGCTTCTTTTCCATTACCGGCACGTATCACCCTAAACCAAGTACTTAAAGCTTCCCGAGTTAGATTTAACAATTCAAGATTATCCTCCACCAATAAAACAGTGAATCTCCTATTAGCAAATTCAGAAACAGAAGTCACCTCTTCTCCAACATCTACAGCATCCGTTTCAGTCAATTCATCAGATACATCTTCTGTTTCTACAGTTCCCAATGGTAAAGATAATACAAATGAAGCACCGCCCTCGGAACTATTTTCCAGAAACAAACTTCCATGATGGGCTTCTGCCAAAGACCTTGCAAATGCCAAACCAATTCCGGTACCCTTAGATGATGCCACAGGATCATCAGGCAATTGATAAAAAGCTTGAAATATTTTATCGCGTTGGTCCTCCGGAATACCGGGACCATCATCAGTGACCTCTATCCTCACCTCGTCATCTACTGATAATACCTTCAATTCAATTCTGGATTTCGCATATTTCATCGCATTCCCTATCAAATTTACCAGAATCTTACTCATCTTTTCCGAATCAATCATCATGTTAATCTCTTCATGAGGCAAACAAAGATGTAATGTCAGTCCTCTCAACTCCGCAGAACCGCAGAATTGATTAAAAATATCACTGACCAATGCATTAACATTGCATTTCTTCAAATTCAACTGCAAAGCACTACTTTCCAACTTCTGAAAATCAAGTAACTGATTGATGATTCCCAATAGATAATCTACATTCTTTTCTATTACAGAAATATACTTGTTCTCTTTCCCTTTGATTTCCTCTTCTCTCAATTTCTCCAACGGCAAACGAATCAAACTTAGCGGAGTTCGTATTTCATGTACCAGATTAATAAAGAAATTGATTTTCGATTTATACATTTCTTTTTCTTTGGTAGTCTGATACTCCTCCATCCGACGTTTATACTTACGCCTGACATACAAATTCCAACGCCAACCAAGAAATACGATAGCAGCAAGTAACAACAATGCATATACCACATAAGCAATAGTAGTCCGCCACCAGGGAGGAGTAACCACAATCCATAAAGAAATTGCCTTTTCAGTCCAATAATGGTCATTATTTGAACCACGAACCAAAAACTCATATTCTCCCGGAGGAAGGTTGGTATAGGAAGCTGTATTATTAGAAGAGTTGTTAATCCATTCCTTATCTACTCCGTTCAAGATATACGCATAACGATTTCTAAGAGGATCTTCATAGCTAAGTATCGCAAAACGAATTGTAAAACTGTTATTCTCATAAGGTAATTTTATTTTATCAACAGTATAAAAAGGCTTATCCAACCGGAGCAACCGCCTCACTTCCCGCTCATTATTCAAATTAGGGAAACTGATATTTATAACATAAACAGGAGGAAGATAGGTGTTATCTGTAAATTCTTTCGGTTCAAAAACATTAAATCCGTTCACTCCTCCAAAATACATCTTTCCAGTCGATGAAGCTAATGAAGATTGCGCTGTGAACTGATTCCCCTGCAAACCGTCATTTATAGTAAAAAGACAGTTCTTATTCTTATCTGCAGGATTAAACTGATATAACCCGGAATTACAGGAAATCCAAAAGTTGCCGGCCAGATCCTGCTCTATCGAATAAATAACCTTATCCGGTAACCATATATTTTCCGGATCAAAATCAACAAAAGTTTCTGTTTCTTTGGAAAAAGAGCATAATCCTCCACCATTGGTCCCAAACCACATCGTACCTTTCCTATCTTCAAATAATGTTATCACGGAGTTACTCGTAATAGTAGTCAGGTCCTCCCGGATATGTTCAAAATGTTTCCACTCTTCACCAACTGTATTATAACAGAAAACGCCGCGATTTGAAGTCGCAATCCAAAGATTATTGTACATATCCTCATAGATGTCAGTTACAGAAGCCATAGCACCGACATTTATCACAGTTATAAAATTATCCGATTGTGGATTATAACGACATAATCCCCAGCTTGTTCCGACAAAGATTTCTCCTTTACGATCTTTAAAAAGGCTTAGTACATCATTACTGCAAAGTGTATTCGGAATATCACGGGAATAAGTATAACTTTTAATATTCCCTGTCTTCAGATTTAACACATGCAATCCTTCAGCATAAGTTCCTACCCAAAGATTATCGCCCTCCAACAACAAACTACGTATATCGTATTTTATATTTGATTTCTTCAAAAAATACTCATGAAAAGAATGAGTTTGTGAATTGAAAAACCACAATCCATTCCGGGTTCCCACCCAAACATTCTTCTCCCGATCTTCACAGAAAGGTCCTATCTCCTTATCTGCTTTTTCCATCCCCGTCAAAGACAGAGAATAAGTAGAAAAACGCTTCGACTGTTTAGACATGTAATTTATTCCACCGGAATTAGTCATT
The DNA here is from genome assembly GCF_019129155.2 of Bacteroides sp. MSK.18.37. Taxonomy (NCBI): domain Bacteria; kingdom Pseudomonadati; phylum Bacteroidota; class Bacteroidia; order Bacteroidales; family Bacteroidaceae; genus Bacteroides; species Bacteroides sp. MSK.18.37. The sequence goes on from NZ_JAHOIB020000001.1 coordinate 2,255,002, forward strand.
ACCCAAAGTGTACCTTCATTATCCCGCATCATCGCGTGTACAGTCGGATCGCTCAAAGCCCATAAACCAAACGGAGAGTCTCCCCTACGAAATGTCTTACGCTCACGGTCAAATAAATAAATGCCATTGTCTGTACCAACCAGCATTTCTTTCCCGTTATAGTCCATCAGACAAAGAATAGAACTGAAACTCTCTGCAGACGTATTATATATTTTTAATTCCTGACTTCCTTCCTGATAGCACCCTAACGAATTCGTCCCCACACCGCACCAAATTTCATGATCAATACTATGGAGACAGTTAATCCTCTGATTGCCAATATTCAATTCGAATGAAACCGGATAACTTTGCAGAAAAGTTCCTTGTTCATCAAAGCACAATAATCCCTCCTGCATAGAAGAGACATAGACAAGAGAATCCGTACCTTGGCAAATATCCCAGGCAAAAAAAGTCCGGATACTATTTTGAGTCAGAACGTCTTTTACCGGATCATAAATAAAGATGCCTTGTCCCAAAGTAGCTATCCAAATCAAACCATTTTTAGTTTTTACGATTTTCTTGACTTCGCAACTAATGAATACTCCATATTTGGTTGTCTTATCAAAATACAAGAAATGATCGTCAGAGCGATCATAAATGTATAGCCCGGAACTTGTTCCTATCCAAAGGTCTTCACCCTCTTCCATCAAAGAACCGACAAAGTTGTTCCCTAAAGAATATTTGTCATTTAGAACATTCCGATAAATTTTATTTCCGCTACCATAATAGCAGTTCAACCCATTACTCGTACCTATCCATAAAAAGCCATAACTATCTTGAATTGCACACCAGGTTGTGTTATGAGGCAATCCGTTTTCTACTTGATATTTCTTAAAAGAAAACTCTGCAGATGCCATTAATGGCTCAATACAAAAAATAATAAGACTGATAAATGCTATTATTGCTTTTTTCATATTATATACCCATGTCGATTCAGCGAGTCAAATATAGCTATTTTAGTAACCCAAGCCAAATCTCAAAATTATTTTCACTTGGAGAATAGATAAAAACAACACAGATAACGTCTATTGATCTCATCGACGTTATCTGTGTGCCAAACAATACATTTACCTCATTGTCTTCAGACGATTAATCATGCAATCCCTTTTTTCTCAAATAATCCAGCATGAATCCCGGACGATCAGTCTGGAGAATCCGTGCCCCTAGCTCTTCAATCAGATATCCATAGTTTCCATCCGGATCTTTTAAAGCCTGATCGTCTTCATGTCCTCCCGCAAGAGAAGCCCACAACGTATTGTACCAAATCCGACTCTTTCCCAGAATAATCGATTTCACTTTTCGAGGCAAAGGACTGGAAGAATCCGAATAAACCAATTCGAAGGCAGCAGGATGCAGCTGTGTCATATAGTCCCTGACCTTCTTTTCGCCATCCTTTCCGTCAAGTCCTATCACCGGTATGTAAATCACTTTATCCAGATAATCTCCAAACTCACTTTTGACAGTTTCCACCGGCTGGCCTCCTTTCATTATCACCAAACTGGCAGTTCCGGTTTTCTCGAGCACAGCGTATACCTCGTCAAACACAGAATACGCCTTATCCAAGTTAAACATAATCTGACCTTTGCCTGCCAGCAATGCCTCTTCCAATGTTGGAACAATATGTTCTGTCAGATTTCCATCCTTATCTTTCAGTTTCAACTTCTTGATTTCTGCCAATGTATAATCCTTAATCAATCCTTTACCATTGGTTGTCCGGTCTACACGGTCATCGTGCATCAATATTAATTGTCCGTCTTTAGTCTTGTGAATATCAATCTCCACAATATCCACTCCCATTTGTATGGCACTATCAATTGCCGCTACGGAATTTTCCGGTGCACTCCGCCAGTTCCCCCGGTGTGCCACGACTAACACCTGATCGGACTTCGGATCTAAAAATGCCTTACGGATCATTTCTCCCCGTTGCGCAAACAATATAAGAGGTTGCAAACAACAGAATATCCCTAACCATATCAGTTTGTAGTTTTTCATTGTCATTCGTTTAAATAAATTGTATCATTATTCTTGATAAGCTCCCGGCCACATCGCATTTTTATCACGCGGATTCCCCAACTGGTCAGTGGAAAAAGCATCCATCTCATCCAACCATTTTCCAAACTCCTCACCTAAATTCTGGAAAGGACAACTATCCGGTTTAAAGCCGGTTGTGATCGCATTCTTAACAGCGTCGGCAGCAGTCCGGGTAAACTCATTCACATTCCCGTCCCAAGTATAGACAGAACGATTGGCATCCCATACGACATTTAAAGAGCTAATCGTACTGTTATACTTATCAAACTCTGATGTTGTAAACTTGTTGGTTGATGCAGGCATGATCGTACCGCCCATCAGATTATACCCTTTGGATGTCAAATGGCGAGTATCATCACCGGACATTTCAACAACCGGATTAGCTGCATTTTTATTCAGGATGATATTATTCATCAAGAATGATTGCCGGGCCGGCCAGGATTCACAACGAATAACAGCCCCGCTATTTTGAGCACCATCCTCGATAATGGTAGAGTTTACAATCAACATACTCCCCGCGCCGTTAATGGTTCCATCTCTACCACTATTATTGGTAACAGTTGTATTATTCATACATAAATGACCGTTTGACATTTGAATAGCATAACCGAACTGTCCGCCTTCATTGCCTGTAATGGAGCAATTATTCATAAAAAGAATACTCCCACTGTCATTGACACGAATTGCGCCTCCACGCGAAGATGCCTTGTTGTTTCTCAACTGCACATGATTTAGTTTGGCTGTCCCCTTATACATGAATATACCGGAACCACCAGCCTCACCTGAACCATTTACTCCCGCATTATAGCACTTTTCAATGATACAATGATTCAACTGTAATGTTGCATTGCCACTGCTACCATTCGCAATCAGGAATCCACCACTATAGCCATTTATTTTCTCATTGGGATGATAACCGCAAGAGAACGTACAACCTTCAAATGTAATATCTATCTGGTTTCCTAATGTAAACAAGGAATAATCACCCGCATCCGCAATGCCGTTATTATTTGCATCTCCTGTGAAAGTAGTCAGATACCGGACAGGATCACGCTTGCTTAAATCCTTCCGGGTACTTTGAGGATCATATCCACACACAACCTTTATTTCGACTTGTTTGCTATATCCGCTATACTCTATTTTCAGACCGGCTTCCTGATCTGCTATCAAATAGGTACCGCCTGCCACATAGATATTCTTACCATCCAATTTCTTAGCATTCGCAGTCGTGATCGCACTGTTAGTGTTAGTTCTCAATAGATTGCGTAACCCGTCTACTCCCATTGCATTATCCCAATCCATACCGGTAGCATTCCCTGTAGCATGCTCTTTCACATAATAAGCGTCCAATTGCAATTCCGTTGCATCTCCCCCATTGATTGTACCAGTCTCCCATGGAGTGACAATCGGTTCACTCAATCTAATGACCGAACCTTCTACTTTCAAAGTAAATTCATAACAAAATCCGGCCTTTATTGCAGGAATGCCCGGCAATACCAGATCTTCCCCCTTGTAATTTAAAGAAACGAAAGTACTATTAGGATTTGCAGTTCCCGGAGCTACGATCGCCGTATATTTACATCCGCTTTGTCCGGCTTTCCCTCCTTCAGGAATGGTGACATACGGTGAAACAAGTGCAGTTCCCGATGAAACATTTCCGTCCGTATATCCCTGATAGGAACCGATTTTAACTCCTAGAGCTTTACTTTGTGAGTCTATATCGTCCAATGTCATGATAACTTTCGCCATTCTCCGGTTCATATTCAGATGAAGGACACCTGATCCCTCATTTATAGCATCTTCTACTGTGCAAGTCATGTAGTCTGCGCTCGCCAGATTTTCCAAACTCTGCTGATTAATAGGAAGAGAGAAGTTGGCTACGCTTGTTCCTTCAGTCACCGGATAAAAGGCAGAATAAGTAACAGGTTCATTTCCCCACCTAAGATAATAGTTATCCGTAGGAGCCCATTGCCCTCCAGACAACATATAAGTCACACTACCATCTTCGCAACTCAACAGAATCTGGTCTCCATTATTAAATTGCATTTGCTGTTCATTTGTTCCTGTAGGATTACTACGGGTATATGCAGCATCAATAACAGCATTGATCTTGATTGCACCGGAGTCTTCATTGAACACGGCTATCTCTTTATCCGTATCACAAGCTGCCATACCCGTTAATATACATGCAGCCAATATATGTTTAGTAATTTTCATAACTCATCTCCTCCTTTTTATTTCTGATAGATAATCTGACCGGTTGCCCGATATTTCATTTGCATGGTAGCCAACCGTGCCGTTTCATTTACATTCAGTGTCAGCGTATGCTCTACTCCCTTTTGCAACTCAATGGGCTCTTCGGCAGTCCATATATACAATTTTCCGTCATAACTGAAATTGACAGAAAAGCCTTCTATTATTGTTTGCGGGAGAAGAATGCATTCATACCCATCCGTACCCTTATAGGGGGCGATAGTTGTAGCTACAGCATCTTCCCGTGGAATGACTACCGGTTCCGGCACTGACAAATCACAAATACCACCCGCTATTGTACCATTTACAGCCATATCGCCCAGTTTACTGATCGCCGCATCTTCCATACCATTATTTACCGTCACTTTTATAATCAGCTTGCTCATGGCATGATCCAAAGTAACTTTCAATCTACCATCTGCGGTGAGATCCTGTTTCGGATCAACTATTGATTTAGTCAACAGGAAATCAGAAGCAATCACATTTTCTTCAGTAGTTTGGTTGCTTTGTATGTTGATAGCTAACGGAGTGTCTAAACTAGCTTCCGAAATGTAAGGAGCATACGCCACTACTGTTACCGGAGTTCTTGCATTATCCCAAAGCATTTGTTGCCCGTCCGCCGTATTCCAGTCATTATTAGATTTTACCATTTGCGAATTATAATCATAAGCAATGTTTTCACTGTTATGAATGATCAGTCCAAAACTCTCCAGATTACTTGCATCATATCCGGCACGCGACACAGGCGCATTCACTTCTGTCACAATACGGATTATATGATCTTCGGGAAAGTTGCCGGTCGGCTGCGTCCCGTCTTCAATGTTTGAACAGCCTGTCAGACTAATGACCAAAGCGGTCATTATATAAAATTTGTTTTTCATATCACAATTACTTTTTAAAGATTCAGTTGGACAATACAGCATCATAAGCTCCCATTTGCATCTTATCAGGATTGCGTGTCACGCCACGCTGATCCAATCCGAAAGCATCTTCACCCATCCATTCCACGAATACCTCACCTAAATTAACCATAGGAGAAGCAGCAGGATTGAAACTTTTCACAGCATTGATTACAGCTTGTTTGGTAGCATAACCACCCACCTGTCCGATCTGGTCAATATTCCACTTATAAACACCCTCTTCCGTCAGGTTGCCATTCACAAGGGTAGGATAAGCAGTATCAGAAACGCCCATTGTGAAATTATTAACTCGCTGATACAAGTTATATCCCATGGAGTAAGCTTCTTTATTCGCTCCATTCAAAATGAAGCTTGGAGCGGTAGAATTCTCGGAAATCAACAGGTTATTAATAAACTTAGTATCACCATCAATAGAGGTTTCACATCGAAAGGCGCCATACTCCTGATCAATATCATGCCCTACAATCGTACTATTAGCGAGCATGAAACTACCTCCCCCGTTTAAAGCAGCACCTTTTCCCGGATTTCCGACAATGGTTGTGTTATTCATACAAATATGTCCCGATGATATCTGAATACCGACCCCAAAAAGTTCTCTTACTGAATTGCCAGTTATCAGGCAATTATTCATAAACACAACAGCCTTATTGCTGTTACACCGTATTGCTCCGCCACGGCTATCCGCCGCATTATCCAGAAACTTCACATTGTTCAGTTTCGAGCTCCCGGAAGCAATAAGAATAGCTGTACCTCCCGCTACTCCTCCTTGCCCGTTGACAGCTTCCGTTTTACAATCCCTGATAATACAATCCGTTAATTCGACAGAGGTGCTATTGACGTTACCATTGATATAAATTCCGCTACCACACTCGTTAGACTTGGCATCATTATTAGAAAGGTACCCATATTGAAAAGTAACTCCTTCAATCCCAATAATCCCTCCTTTCACCAACAATAGTCCGCAATCACCGGAATCAGCCTGATTATTACCGTTTACATCTCCGCTGATCACTGTCTTATACGTATCAATACGACGATTAGTCAGATCTGTCCCTTCGCTCAACAAACTATATCCTCCTTTGATCGCTTTAATGTCTTTGCGGATAATCACCCCGAGTCCTCCGGTCTCGGACATCACATATTTTCCCTGGCTCATGTAAATAGTACTCTTGGACAGATCGATAGATCCACTCAATAATTTGCGAAAACCAGCTACATCCATTGCCTGATCCCATGAAGTACCATCCATGTCCCCTTCACCGAATTGAGTTACAAAATAACTTTCCAGTCCTTTTTGCAAGACAACTTCTTCATCCAGATCATCATCATAATCAGTAATCATCGGAGGATCAACCATCTCATAATCTTCCTGACACGCCTGGCTCACTAAAATAGTGAAGGCCAAAAGCCCAATCTTTGATATTGTGAGCAACTTATTTTTCATTTTTCTTCATTTTAAACTTGTACACTAAATTGAAATAATTACAGTTCACCGCTTAACGGGCAATATCCGGATAACCGGGATTCTGTTTCAGATATTCATTCTGCTCCAATTGGGTCTGTGAAAACGGGAACAATTCATAATGAGTATCTGCATCCCGTTTCTTGTCCCACCATGCATCCTGAAATCTTCCGAAGCGGATCAAATCCGTACGACGACGGCTCTCCGCAAGAAATTCCCGCCCCCATTCATCAAGCATTTCTTTTAGATCAAGTACCACGTTACCTTCCGGCTGATAAGCGATATCTGCAGTAAAGTTTTCATAGTTGCGTTTACGCACGCTGTTCAACAGCTTGCCGGCCTCGCCTGCCTGTCCGAGACGAAGAAGGCATTCCGCCTGCGAATAAATAATCTCCGCCAAACGGATTTCCGTATAATCCGACTCTATAAAATATCCTCCATCAAACGGATAGAAAGGATACTTCACACAGTAAAGCCCCGAGTTGAAATCTCCGTTTCCCAGTTTAGACTCCTGATAATTCGGGTTGGCAATATAACCGGATTCTGCGTTACCTTCAAAACGTCCCACTTGATCAAGTAGGTAAAGGACATATTGATTATCCGGATTCTTGGCATATCCCCCACTAATACTGGAATTAGCTATTTTCCCTTCCATGAAGAACATACCTTCCCGTGTATTATTACTCGTATTTACATATTGTTTATAACGTTTATCGCCTGCATATTTGACGAATTTCTGCGTAACCATGCCCAATTCATAATCAAACAATGCACGTGGTTGCTGGTTATTATAACTTGGCGAAAGTGCATATTTGGGATTTCGGCTGCCATTTCCTTCAATTTTCAGGTATTTCTCACAACCATAAGGAAGGGCCCGTCCGTAAACAGTTCTCTTGTCATTTTGCAGATGCCAGCTAGTCAGTCCATAAGAACCGGGAAAACCGAGGATTACTTCATTACACATTTCATTATTCCAGTCAAAAGGTTCGTACCAGTTATCAGCGATTGCATAATAGCCGAATTCTCCTCCGGTAATACGCTCACACATATCGATACATTCCTGCCATTTGGGCTGTCCAATCCACTTTTCCGCATTCAAATAAAGACGTACCAGCAATGCAGCAGCCCCCGCTTTAGTAAATTGTCCTTGTTGACCGCCATTACCAGATTGTCCGATTTTGGAAGGTAAAGCTACCAGACAGACATCTCTCAACTCACTTTCGATAAAATCAAACATAACCTGTGGAGATACCTGCTTCCGGTTTTCCGGCTGTTCATTGACCGCTTGGTCAGAAGTCGTAGTTAAGATACAATTACGGTAACTATTAAGCAGGCGAAGATAACAGTAAGCTCTCATACAACGTAGTTGCGCTTTAAAACTATCAAACTCACTGTCACTTAAATTAAATTTAGAAGGATTCAATTGAGACAAATCATCCAACACCAGATTGCATTGACCGATACCGCCATACATGCCTTCCCACTCGTTTGTCCAGTCTTCCTGATTAATGTCATCGTATTGATGATAATGATATTTTTCCCATTTACCGCCATCATACCACCAAGTTCCCCGAGTAGGCGTTATCAACTGATCCCCTGTCAGTTCTTCGTGTTCATGACGTCTGACAATGGATTCATAGATATGCTCAAACGGACGAAAAACGGCGTTGATAACATCCTGTTTGGTATTATAATAGTTTTGAGACATGACCTGATCATACACCGTTTCCGACAGATCTGTACAGGATGGCAAACTAATGACTGTACCTGCCATTATCCCTAATCCAATGATATATTTTGTTATTTTCATAATCGTCTTTTATTAGAAACTTACTTGTAATCCTAAAATAAACTGAAAAGCAGACGGATAATAGTTATATCCTCCTCCGAAAGTACCCGGTGTCAGTCCGTTCACTTCGTAGGTAGAAGGATCTACACCGGTAAACTTCGTAAACGTATAAAGATTGTTGGCCGTACCGAACAAACGTATCTTTTCAATATATTTCTTATTCAGGTTCATGGTATATCCTAAAGTGACGTTGTCTATCTTCAGATAATCACCCGGTTCAATGAAGTAGTCGGTAATCACATTCTTACCTGTCGTGATATGTGCATTCTTCGAATAAGCGGTCGTCAACTGGTTGGTAGTCATGCTCTGCAATCCGAAATAGAAATCATGCACGTTGAATATGTCAAACCCGGCAGCACCACGGAGGGCAACAGACAAATCAAAGTTCTTATAAGTGAAGTTATGCGTCATAGAGCCGGTGAATTTCGGCAAACCGTTTCCGGTCACAGACTTATCCTCTTCCGTACCTTGGGCTACAGGAATCACATTCCCCTTTTTATCATAAATCAGCCAGTCACCTTTTTTATCCACTCCTGCATAACGATATGTAAAGTAGTTACCAATACGTTCCCCCTCTTCAATCCGCTGCAAATATCCCGGATTATTCGGATTCGCCATGCTACAGGTAGAGTAATATTTTTGTCCTTTATATATATCGTTGGAAAAACTGACAAACTTATTGTTATTAGTAGCCCCCACTAATGTGAAACTATAAGTGAAATCCTTTGTCCGGACAGCATTTACTGTAACATCAAGTTCGAAACCGGTATTACGCAATGTACCTACATTGGTATAGATGGTGGAGAACAAGTTAGGTGGTACCGGTACAGAATAATCTCCGAGCAAATCACTTTGTTTACGATGGAAATAGTTAAATGAACCGGTCACTTTGTGTGAGAAGAGTGAGAAGTCCAAACCCACATTCTGATTATGTCCTTTCTCCCAGCGCAATTCCGAGTTCGTATTTTTGCTCGGTCCCCATACATGAAAACGGTTACCATTGTATTGATACCAACCGAAAGCCCGGTAAGTAGCCAGAGAATTATAATTTCCTATTTCCTGATTACCTGTCACCCCATAGTCATAACGTACTTTCAAGTCATCAATCCATGAAAGTCCTTTCATAAACTTCTCATCCGAGATACGCCAACCGACAGATACAGCCGGGAAATTGCCCCATTTATGATTCTCGCCAAAGCGGGAAGACCCTTCGTGGCGTAAAGAAAAAGTAAACAGGTAGCGCTCTTTCCAATCATAATTAACACGTCCGAAGAAGCTGATTAACTTATGGTCATTCTTATAGGAGCCCATCATTGTTTTTCCATCTTTTGCCGCTTCCAGCCCGGAACCCAGATTATTATACGTCAATCCATCCGAAGAGAAATTCCAGTTTTCAGCAGACATTCCGGAATTTACACCATAATTATAGCTATACCCCACCATTGCACGGATCTGATGATTCTTGATACGTGTAGAGAAATTTGTTACCCATTCCAGATTGTTAGTCGTACTTTTGTCGAAGTCACGGCTGGCTTTTCCGGTGACACCATCATTTACGTTAGAACCATAAGTAGACGGTGTAAACCATCCGTTAAATTTATCAACTTGATATTGAGAAATAGTGACCTGCGACTTCAATACCATGTCCGGATTCTTCGGATTAAACAGAGGCAGCAGATTAACGGCAGCCGTAGCATTCCATTCCAGCAACTTAATTTCCGTACCATTCTCTTCTTCATTCAATTGCTCTACGATATTAGAACCTTCCGTTCCACTGGGAAAACGATAGTACCCATTAGCCGATTCCGAATCATAAATAGGCATTGTCGGATTGTTTTTAATAGCATTGCTATATACATTGGCTGATTTGTTCCGGTCGATAACACGAGGAGTTATATTAGCAGAGAACGTGAATAGCCCGTCTTTGGTTGTATGGTTAATATTGGCACGTGCTCCATATTCACGACGGTCGGAACGCAAATCAATACCACGGGCATTACGATAGTCGGCGGTCACCCGATAGTTGGTTCTCGCATTACCGCCGGAAAATGTCAATGTATGCATGTGAGTCACCCCCAATTGAGTAACGGCATCAAACCAGTCTGAATCAGCTCCCATATCGGAAAGCGGATTAGACACTGTGCGATAAGCACGGTATTCTTCCGCATTCATTATGTCGAGTTCTTTTTTAGCTTTATTAAAAGTAACGGAAGTACTATAGGTTGTATGAACCTGTCCATCTTTGGTCCCTTTCTTTAGATTAATCAGGATAACCCCGTTACTACCCCGCGTACCATAGATCGCAGAAGCAGCACCGTCTTTCAATACATCAATCGATTCAATATCGGCAGGGTTAATATTCGTCATATCACCTCCCGGCACTCCGTCTACCACAATTAACGGTCCTAAACCTGCATTACGGGAAGAGACACCACGAATCTGAATACTTCCTTGATTGTTCGGATCGGCCAGAGCTGTGTTAGAAACCGAAACGCTGGAAACTTTCCCCTGCAAAAGCATGGAGGCATCGAGGCTGGATATCTGATTCAGATCTTTCGCACCTATATGCGAAATAGCCGAAGTCATTTCTTTCCGTTTCATCGTACCGTAACCCACCACTACCACTTCATTCAAAGCGGTCGATTCTTCTTTCAATACGATCTTCAATAACTGGCGGTTTTTAACAGCCACTTCTTGTGTTTCATAACCGATATAAGACACTTTCAGGTGTCCATTCTTAGGTACGTTCACCAGAAATTTACCGTCTATATCTGTAATAGTACCCTGTTTCGATTCTACGACTACTACGGAAGCGCCAATAACTGGTTCGCCCTTTTCGTCCGTCACCGTACCTGATATCTTACTTTCCTGCTGAACTTCCAAAGAAGCTCCCTTTACCTGTATACCGGAAAACAGTATCAGCAGCATACCTAACAGACAGGTACACGTTTTGAAATGAATATTCTTCATAAATAAATGATTTTATGTTAGATGATAAAGTTAACGCAATCCTCTTGCTTGTAAAGCGGAGATTAATACTTCCGGTGCATCTGTCTGTATCATACGTACTTCAGGATAAATCTGAAGAAGCTCATCCAGATAAGTCGTATTTATATCATATTCAGGTATCAATCCGGATAATACATGAAGCATATTGACTGTAGGAATCATTCCCTCACTGACGGCAGTTCCTATAGGAGTACTTTGCCCGTCGGGAGCATAAGAATATTGCACGAAGTAATTGCCCGGAAGCCCAACCAGAGGTTTGTAAGCGCTTTGTGCCCATGTGTACACGTGTGCCTTTTTAGAAATAGACAACACTTCTTCTGCTTTCTGGCTACTGTTACAATAGAAAAAGACTTGTTCCATCATATCCAGTTCCTTGACAACATTCATCACTTCTTGGGTAGAGGCTGTACGTGGAGAATAATCCAGATTGAAATATATTTTTCCACGCCCTGCTTTCAGAAACTCTTCCAATGTGGGCATCTTCTCATCGGTCACCCTTCCATTCCGGTCCAACAGATTATATTGCTGAATTTCAGCATAAGTCATTTTCGTAATATCCCCTGTGCCGTTAGTCGTAGCATTGATTGTCTGGTCATGGCACACCATAACTACTCCATCGCTTGTGAGATGAGTGTCACATTCAATCACATCCGCTCCTGCATTGATGGCAGCTTCTACAGCAGATACCGAATTTTCGGGAATAGTCTTGTCTGTTGTATGAGAGCGATGCGTCATAGCCCATACCATTTTGTTATCTGCATCCCTGAATTGCTTCATGGCTTCTGTCAGTGCCAATAAGTCGTAAATACGGATCCTTTTCTGTACTGCATGCTCACCCGCTGTCACTAACATCGTGTAGTCACCACTTTGTGTATAAGCATGAGTGATAGGCGTAGCTGCTTTCCCTTCCTTGACTGTTCCGTCACCAAAGTCGACAGTAACGTCAGTATTACTGTCGATATTGTTAAACACCACTTCCACTACCTCTTTCAGCATAGCACGGGTGCTCGTTTGCAGATAAGGATTCTTTTTTACGGGATCATCATCTGAACATGCCATAAAACTAATTCCGCATAAAACAATTAAACTGTATGCATATTTTATAGCCAGTAATTTTAAAATTCTTCTCTTTATAAGAAGAAAGGACAATAGATTTTCATTTCTCATTGCGCGTTTTACATTAGTTGATTTATTTAATAGATTACGTTGCAAACATAAGTAATACGCACTAAAAAAAAGGAAAAAAAACATTCAATAAAAGATGAGAATTTTTCTTTTCGTGAAAAAGAAGACCATTTGAATAAGAAAAGAAAGAAACGGGCTCTTTTTGAATAAAACGGGCGTATTGCAAAAAGTACGCCCCCTATTTTCATTTGCGTTCAGGAGTGCCTGACGGTTTGCGAAGCGGGAATCCTTCTTTCTGCGGAATTCCTAAAACAGGGATTCCTTCCTTATCCCACTCTATTTTCTGCATACGCGGCGTCCGGCTATCCAAAACAAGCATATCATACAAACTCTTGCGGGCGTGATAAAGCATATACCATTCCTTACCGTCAGGTGAAGGAATAAAACAGATACTACCGGGTCCATATACATGATTTTCCGGTGCTTGCTTAAACACAGGCTCCGGTGCCTTTTTCCAAGAAGCCGGATTCAGCAGATCGCTGTCAGTATCGGCAGTCAGCAGTCCTACACAGTAGTAAGGAGTCCAATTACCACTTGCCGAATAATAAATCAATAACTTATCTTTCTTCAAAGAATAGAAGAATTGCGGTGCTTCATTGACACGAATCGGATAGGCAGTTTTATTACCATCTATACTGATCCACTGGCATTCCCATTCATATTCTGGTTCGGAAATCAAAATACGGTCAGAAGCCAGTGTCCATGGGTTCTCCATTTCGGCAATATAAATACATTGATTTTCCTGATAAACTCTACGTTTCTGCCATCCACACCAGATTAAATAACGCTTTCCTCCATGTTCAAAAGTACTGGCATGAATTGCCCAATTATTATCTTCATCAGTTGATATTCTTCCCTTCATGACAAATTCCCCTTTCATCGGGTCAGCAGACTCATTCTCAAGCACATAAATCTGACGATTATCAATATTTCCATCATCCGCACAACAATAAATATACCATTTATTATTAATGTAATGTATTTCAGGTCCCCAAAGATGAAATGCGTTTGACGAATTTTGAGGTACCCACACATCTTTCTGGGATGCTTCCGCCAACCGGGTTATATCATCTGTTGCCCATAAAGTGATGCGGTCGCTCATACTTTGGGTATAATAATATATTCCGTTATGGAATACCGCCCATGGGTCTCCTCCTCTTGACAAAAGCGGATTCGTATAAACAGGTACGGAATCGAGGTCTACCCGCTCATGTGTTTTTTTATTCTGACCGGATGAGCAACCCACTAAAAGAATAAGGAGAAAATACAATAAAATTCGCATAGTAATACTTATAATATATATAAATAATAGCCTGTTAAATGACCAATTAAGAAATTCAAGACAGATACAACGAAAATGGGACGGCAATATATAACAAAAGTGTTGAACCTGCAAACAAAGAAAGTGAAAAAACAAATCAAAACAGCCCTTTACAAGCAGCAATATATGAAATAATTATTTTTCCGGCAATTTGGTTGATTCTCGCTATTTATTGGCAAATAATCAACCTTTATTTCATTGATTTTTCATCATTTTTGTGGCATAACTTTAATATTTATAGACATGAATTCCAAAATAGTATTCTTTTTCATGATTATGTGTTGCTGTTCAGTAACCTTATTTGCTCAAACAAATACGGGCAAAAAACAGACAAGTACTAATCCGGTTTTTGACGGTTGGTATGCAGATCCCGAAGGAGTCGTTTTCGGTGATAAATACTGGATTTATCCGACTTATTCAGCTCCTTTCGAACAACAATTGTACATGGATGCCTTTTCTTCCCCAGATTTGGTACACTGGAGAAAACACCCGAAAGTCCTTTCTGTCGAAAATATCAGCTGGTTAAGGAATGCTTTATGGGCACCTGCCGTGATAGAAGCAAATGGGAAATATTATTTCTATTTTGGAGCAAACAACATATATCATGAGAGTGAAGTGGGAGGTATAGGTGTGGCTGTAGCCGATCGTCCGGAAGGTCCTTTCAAGGATGCGCTCGGAAAGCCGCTGATTGGCAAGATCGTGAACGGAGCGCAACCTATTGACCAGTTTGTATTCAAGGACGATGACGGTCAGTATTATATGTATTACGGCGGTTGGGGACATTGCAATATGGTGAAGATGGGATCTGATCTAATCAGTATCGTACCTTTTGAAGACGGAACAACTTATAAAGAAGTGACTCCGGAAAATTATATAGAAGGACCTTTTATGCTTAAACACAATGGCAAATATTATTTCATGTGGTCAGAAGGCGACTGGACAGGACCCGATTATTGTGTAGCGTATGCCATTGCGGATTCGCCTTTTGGTCCGTTCAAAAGAGTCGGAAAGATTCTGGAGCAGGACACTAAAATAGCTAATGGTGCCGGACATCATTCCATTATCAAAGGTCCGGGAAAGGATGAATGGTATATTGTCTATCATCGCCGCCCTTTGGGTGAAACCGATGGGAACTACCGCATTACTTGCATTGACCGAATGTATTTTAATAAAAACGGTACTATCAAACCTGTAAAAATGACCTCCGGCGGAATAAAAGCCAGACCATTGCGCTAACCTGTTATTTATTATAGCGATGAAACTTAAAATAATATCCATGAAAAAGTCCTTATTAGTCTTAGCTTTATTGTTTTCATTGGTATCCTTTGCTCAATCTCCGGCCGATAAATCTTTTCCTCCGGAAGAGTTGTTTGCTCTAGGATCTTACTATTACCCCGAGCAATGGGATTCCTCCCAATGGGAACGTGATTTGAAGAAAATGTCGGAGATGGGAATCAAGTTCACCCATTTTGCGGAGTTCGCCTGGGCCATGATGGAGCCGGAAGAAGGAAAGTATGATTTTGAGTGGCTGGATCGTGCCGTCTCTTTAGCAGAGAAATATGGTCTGAAGGTAATTATGTGTACTCCTACTCCCACACCTCCCGTCTGGCTGTCAAAAAAGTACCCCGACATACTGATTCAGCGGGATAATGGAGTTTCTATTCAACACGGACGGCGTCAGCATGCTTCCTGGAGTAGCGACCGTTACCATCGTTATGTAGAAAACATTGTTTCCCGTCTGGCAATGCGTTATGGCAATCACCCTGCTGTTATCGGCTGGCAGATTGACAACGAGCCGGGACATTACGGAGTAGTGGATTACAGTGAAAATGCACAAATAAAATTCCGTGTCTGGTTACAGAAGAAATACGGCACCATCGACAAACTGAATGATACATGGGGCACCTCTTTCTGGAGCGAAACCTATCAGAACTTCGAGCAGGTTCGCCTTCCCAACCAGCAGGAGGTACCTGAAAAGCCCAATCCTCATGCCATGCTCGACCTGAACCGTTTTATGGCGGACGAATTGGCGGGCTTTGTTAATATGCAGGCAGACATCCTCCGGCGGCATATCCACAAAGACCAATGGATCACTACCAACCTGATTCCTGTTTTCAATCCGGTTGATCCGGTACGGATCGATCATACGGACTTCCTGACCTACACCCGCTATCTGGTGACTGGACATAATCAGGGAATAGGTAGCCAAGGTTTCCGGATGGGGATTCCCGAAGATCTCGGATTTTCAAATGACCAGTTTCGTAACCGTGTCGGCAAAACATTCGGAGTGATGGAACTACAGCCCGGTCAAGTAAACTGGGGAGTGTATAACCCTCAACCCTTACCCGGCGCTGTGCGTATGTGGGTGTATCACGTTTTTGCAGGTGGTGGGAAGTTTGTGTGCAATTACCGTTTCCGTCAACCTCTGAAAGGCAGT
Organism: Bacteroides sp. MSK.18.37; assembly: GCF_019129155.2. NCBI lineage: Bacteria > Pseudomonadati > Bacteroidota > Bacteroidia > Bacteroidales > Bacteroidaceae > Bacteroides > Bacteroides sp. MSK.18.37. Next base: position 2,271,508 of record NZ_JAHOIB020000001.1, read on the forward strand.
GAGCAATACCATTACGGCATGATAATGACCGATGGGGTGACTCTTTCTCCGGGCGGTGAAGAATATGTACGTATTACGCAGGAGATGAAAAAGCTTCGTGCCGCCTACGATAAGAAAAGCCGTATGCCCAAACAGCTGGCTTCCCGACGCATTGGACTGCTTTTCGATATGAACAACTATTGGGAAATGGAGTTCCAGCGTCAGACAGACCAGTGGCGGACGATGCCGCACATACATAAGTATTACAACCTGCTAAAGTCCTTCGCCGCTCCCGTCGATGTGATCTCGGAGAAGGAGGATTTTTCAGATTATCCCTTCCTGATTGCGCCGGCTTATCAGTTGCTTGATAACAATTTGGTAAAACGTTGGACTGAATACGTGAAGAATGGGGGACATCTGATTCTGACCTGCCGTACCGGTCAGAAAGACCGTGACTCCAAATTGTGGGAGGCTCCTTTAGCGGCTCCTATTCATCAACTGGCCGGAATAAACAGCTTGTACTATGACCATCTGCCTCACAGTCTCTACGGAAAAGTAGATTTCGGCAGTGAGGAATACGCCTGGAACAATTGGGCGGACGTACTAACCCCGGCTGCCGGAACAGATGTGTGGGCTGTCTATACAGACCAGTTTTATAAGGGAGCTGCTTCCGTGATACACCGTAGGCTGGGTAAAGGAACGGTCACCTATATCGGAACGGATACCGATGACGGCAAATTGGAGAAAGAAGTAGTACGTCGTGTATATACGGAAGCCGGCGTACCAACTGAAGATTTACTGTACGGAGTGGTGAAGGAATGGCGTGACGGTTTTTACATCGCCTTGAATTATACGTCGGACATTCAGGAAATAGTCATTCCCGATGAGGCAGAAGTACTGATTGGCAGTGCACGCCTTGAACCTGCGGGAGTAGTGGTGTGGAAAGAAAAATCGGACAACAAGTATAAATAACCCAATAACAAGAAAAATGAAGATAAGAAATCTTATATCTTGCGCCCTTTGCGGGCTTACTCTCTTTGCCTGCTCACCATCCGGGGGAGGGAAAGATAGGGAAATGGACCGTTTCATTACCGACTTAATGGACCGGATGACTCTCCGTGAGAAACTCGGACAATTAAACCTGCCTTCGGGCGGTGATCTCGTGACAGGTTCGGTGATAAACGGTGAACTTAGCGATATGATTCGCAAACAGGAAATAGGCGGCTTCTTCAATGTCAAGGGGATCCAGAAAATTAATGCCCTGCAACACCTTGCGGTAGAAGAAAGCCGGTTGAAAATACCTCTACTTGTAGGTGCAGACGTTATCCACGGTTACGAAACTATTTTTCCAATCCCATTGGCACTGTCCTGTAGTTGGGATACGCTGGCCGTCGAACGTATGGCACGCATCTCCGCCATTGAGGCCAGCGCAGACGGTATTAACTGGACATTCAGCCCGATGGTCGATATTTGTCGTGATGCCCGTTGGGGACGTATCGCAGAAGGGAACGGAGAAGATCCTTACCTGGGTTCTTTAATGGCAAAAGCGTATGTGCGTGGTTATCAGGGAAACAATATGCAAGGCAACGATGAAATACTTGCCTGCGTGAAACATTTCGCACTTTATGGGGCGTCCGAATCGGGACGCGATTACAATACAGTGGATATGAGCCGACTACGTATGTATAACGAATATCTGGCTCCTTATAAAGCTGCCGTTGACGCTGGTGTAGGCAGCATCATGAGCTCGTTTAATATCGTTGACGGTATTCCAGCCACAGCCAACAAATGGTTACTGACCGACCTGCTCCGGAATGAATGGGGCTTCGGAGGACTATTGGTAACAGATTACAATTCGATAGCCGAAATGTCCTCCCATGGTGTCGCCCCTCTGAAGGAAGCATCCATTCGCGCTTTACAGGCAGGAACGGATATGGATATGGTTTCATGCGGGTTCCTCAATACATTGGAGGAATCCCTGAAAGAAGCGAAGGTAACGGAAGAGCAGATTAATATGGCTTGTCGCCGTGTATTGGAAGCCAAATATAAACTGGGACTGTTCTCCAATCCGTATAAATATTGCGATGCCCTGCGTGCCAAAGAGAAACTTTATACGCCTGAACACCGTTCTGCTGCACGTGCGATTGCAGCTGAAACATTTGTTCTGTTGAAGAATGACAACAACCTGCTTCCACTTGAACAAAAAGGCAGGATTGCCCTGATCGGTCCAATGGCAGACGCACGTAATAATATGTGCGGTATGTGGAGCATGACATGTACGCCGTCTCGTCACAGAACATTGTTGGAAGGAATTCGTGCGGCAGCGGGTGACAAGGCTGAAATTCTATATGCGAAAGGCAGCAACATATATTATGATGCGGAAACAGAAAAAGCAGCTACGGGCATTCGCCCGCTGGAACGTGGAGACAACCGGGAACTGTTGGACGAGGCTTTACGCATGGCTTCCCGTTCAGACATCATTGTTGCCGCTTTGGGTGAATGTGCGGAAATGAGCGGTGAATCGGCTTCACGCACCAGTCTTGAGATACCCGATGCACAACAGGATTTATTGAAGGCTTTAGTGAAGACGGGCAAACCTGTCGTACTTCTTCTGTTCACGGGACGTCCTTTAGTCTTAAACTGGGAGGATGCGAATGTTCATTCCATATTGAATGTCTGGTTTGGCGGTAGCGAAACAGGGGACGCGGTTGCCGATGTATTGTTTGGCAAGATCACTCCAAGTGGCAAACTGACAACTACCTTCCCGCGTTCGGTGGGACAGCTGCCGTTATTCTACAATCATTTGAATACGGGTCGTCCTGATCCCGACAGTCATATATTCAACCGCTATGCCAGCAATTATCTGGATGAGAGCAATGAGCCTCTGTATCCGTTCGGATATGGTTTGAGTTATACGGACTTTGTTTATGGTGAGTTGCAGATTAGCTCGGAAACCTTGCCTAAAAATGGTGAGTTGACTGTGTCTGTCACTGTAACAAACAAGGGGAACTACGATGGTTACGAAACTGTACAACTGTATCTTCATGATATTTATGCGGAGATCGCCCGTCCGGTGAAGGAGCTGAAAGGTTTTGAACGCGTCTTCCTGAAGAGCGGGGAAAGTCGCGATGTTAAGTTTGTTATTACGGAAGATGACTTGAAATTCTATAATTCCGAATTACATTATGTTTACGAACCCGGAGAATTTGATGTTATGGTAGGACCGAACTCCCGTGATGTACAAACAAAAAGTTTCCAAGCAAAATAAAATAACATCTGATAAGTTACACCTATAATATTTATCATCTTCCACGTACAGATGGTTTAAGTTCCGGGTAAGATAAACATGAAACATTTACCAGATACGGATTATGCGGTCTTTTGATTGGCTAAAACTGTGTAATCCGTACCTGAAAAATAGTTATTGGAAATTTCCGGTACAACTCCGATATACTTTTTATCAGATGCTTGCCTCCATTCTTTGTCATCGTATCAGGCGCCTCAAGCCAGCACACAACCTTCCCATCCAACAAACACTAAAGTTTTTCTCATATTTTGCAAAAAGTTTCTCGCAATCCCGAATCCGGTTATTTTGTCTTTTCATGACTATTTGTATCTCTTTCATTCGAGCGATTTGCTCCCTTTGATTCAGGAGTTCTTTATCCTGATAACCAATGATTTCAGCATATAAAATACAAATCTTTGTCTTTCCAATACACAGGTCCTCTAATGTGTCGATATACTCGGCTGTAACTCGATCCTTATTCTGATGCAGGAATCCGATAAGGCTTTCTTCATCGACAGTGGTGATACCTTTCTCATACGACATCGGGAATCTTTTCATATCCGCCCAAAGCCAGATTACTTCTTTGTTGATTCCATACTTGGCCGCCGCTTCTTCTACGCTAATCCATTTTGGCATAATGCTTTTGTTTTAATGTGTTCCACAATAAAGATTGAATATTATTTTGTTTATGTGGAGCAACGGGCATTCACGTTTTCTGTATTTCGGGCGGACGGGAAATTGTTTAGGTTAGACTTTTGGGGGTAATCATAACCGACCGGACACAAAAAAGACGTGGATGCTGTTGCACCATTATCTACCTCCTAAGGCTAGCAATACCCTTGTACTAGACAATGATAACAACAGACACCCACGTCAATCGTTTATATATAACACATCTTTACCGGATATGTTGATATACAGTCGTTAACGTGGAGTATCTGTCGAATCATCTCTCCGTACAAAAGTTGCTAATTTTAGGAAGAGAGAGATAATACACATATACTCAATTAAGTAATATATAGCGCCTTCTACTAGTTTCATCACGCTGATGAGCAGAAAGCGTACGACAAAGATATACATATTTTTTTTATGTGGTGGAAATATGGGAATAAATGCTGGAAGTTATGTATATTCAGCAAACCGGCCCAATTGTAACTCCTGGGAGATTTGGTTCAGGACAGCCATATCCCTGAAATTTGATTCATTCCAGACTGTTTTGAATAAAATAATGGAGTATTCTGAAAACGTTGTGATAAATCTGAAAAAGACGATTGAGTTTTTAAGATTCCCCGTTATCTTTTTATTATAAGATATGGGTCAAAGGTGAGGGATGGTGAGGGTAGATTTATAACTTTCGTATTTTTTTTTATAGATAAAAAAGGAGATAGTATAGAAAATAATAAAATAAAAGGTTATAAATCTACCCTCACCATCCCTCACCCTTGACCCATTCATTAGCGCAACGTTTAACTCATTTCTGCACAAACAGTACGTACTGTTTTCTACACCTCATTCAGTTAAAAGCAACTATACTTATACTTTCCTTTTTTTAAAAGCTATGAAGTACCCGGAAATTTATTACCTTTGTGTAATTGATTTATAAAACCGGAGTATATGAGCACTAAAATTTATCCCATTGGTATACAGAATTTCGAAAAGATTCGTAATGACGGTTATTTCTATATTGATAAAACGGCATTGATGTATCAAATGGTAAAAACCGGTAGTTATTATTTCTTAAGCCGCCCGCGCCGCTTCGGAAAGAGTCTGCTCATCTCTACTCTTGAAGCCTATTTTCAAGGAAAAAAAGAACTGTTTGCAGGACTGGCTGTAGAAAGGTTGGAAAAGGATTGGATTAAATATCCGATACTACATCTGGACCTTAATATCGAGAAATATGACACTCTGGAGAGCCTGGATAATATACTCGAAAAATCGCTGACTGCTTGGGAAAAGCTCTATGGAGCCGAGCCATCCGAACGGTCATTTTCCCTGCGTTTCGCCGGCATCATTGAACGCGCCTGCAAGCAGGCAGGACAGCGCGTAGTCATTCTGGTAGATGAATATGATAAACCTATGCTGCAAGCCATCGGTAACGAAGAGCTACAAAAGAAATTCCGGGATACTTTAAAACCTTTTTATGGGGCACTTAAAACAATGGATGGGTGCATAAAGTTCGCGTTCTTGACCGGTGTCACCAAGTTCGGCAAAGTCAGCGTGTTCAGCGACTTGAATAATCTGGATGACATATCAATGCGGAAGGATTATGTTGAAATCTGCGGTGTCAGCGACCAGGAAATTCACGAAAATCTGGAAACAGAACTTCATGAATTCGCAGATGCACGCGGAATAACATATGATAGGCTCTGTACAGAATTAAAAGACTGTTATGACGGTTATCACTTTACGCATAATTCTATCGGCATATATAATCCGTTTAGTCTGCTCAATGCTTTCAAATATAAAGAGTTCGGTAGCTATTGGTTTGAAACGGGCACACCTACCTATCTGGTTAAGTTACTAAAAAAGCATCATTATGATCTGGAACGGATGGCACACGAAGAAACTGATGCACAAGTACTGAATAGCATCGACTCCGAATCAACCAACCCGATTCCAGTGATTTACCAAAGCGGATACCTCACCATTAAAGGATATGACGAACGTTTTGGCATATACCGTTTAGGTTTCCCCAACCGTGAAGTAGAAGAAGGATTCATTCGCTTTCTGCTTCCTTTTTACGCGAATGTGAATAAGGTGGAATCCCCATTTGAAGTTCAAAAATTCGTCCGTGAAGTAGAAACGGGAGATTATGATTCTTTCTTCCACCGCCTGCAGAGTTTCTTTGCCGATACGACTTACGAAGTAATCCGGGAGCAGGAACTACATTATGAGAACGTACTTTTCATCGTTTTCAAGCTGGTTGGCTTCTATACCAAGGTGGAATACCACACTAATGACGGGCGTATAGATCTCGTACTACAGACAGAGAAGTTCATTTATATAATGGAATTCAAGCTAAACGGAACAGCAGAAGAGGCTTTGCAGCAAATTAATGACAAACGCTATGCGCTACCTTTCGAAGCGGATGGACGGAAACTATTCAAGATAGGAATTAACTTCAGTGAGAAAACCCGTAATATCGAAAAATGGGTGGTAGAATCCTGAAGTATACCCCGCCTTGAAAAGAGACTGTTATTATTAACGTGGTGATCTTATTCCAATCCCGGCCACGCTTTTGTTGAATACGTAGCCTCAAGTGCATTTTCCAGATTATCATTCAGATTTGGGAAGAAATCAATTCCTGTCTTTTCTTCCAGTTCATCTATTGATAATGCATAGTCAACAAGTTTTATTGTTTTTGACGGTTTGCTGTCCGTATGTTCCATCCAGAAAGCAATTGCTTTGAAAGAATCTCCCTTTTTAAACAACAAAGCCATATAATAATATTTAGGAACAGGCTTGCTACGGTCGCCACCTATATATTCTTTGACTTGTTCTTCCTTATCAATCGTTCCGCCTTTTACTACATACAAGGTATCTGAAGCTGTACAGCTACGCCCCCATGACTGTACTTGCCCTTCCAATGCCAACCAAACACCTGTATTAAAATTGTTCCGTTGCGGACTCATATTCGTGTAATAAAAGGTTTGGTCGTTAGCTTCTTGTCGATAAAGTCTGTCGGCAGAAGCACAAAGATGCCCTCTATCATAACCTTTTTTCCCAAAATCTACTTGAGTACGCTGATATTCCGTATCAAGAGAAGGGTCCGGAATAAAATTATCGCCACGAGTTGCCCCTTGCAGTCTAGTTTGATTATCGAATCGAAAAGCAACCCAACGGGAATGCTTCTTACTCTTATCGTATTCCATACTGAAAGAGGTTACTTTCTGCCCATTGAAAGTGGTGTAGTGTGTTACAAACACATCGTTTGCACCATTGCGAAGTGCAGGTAGTTCTACGATGCCAGTGGCAAAATTATTGGAGTCGTTATTATCATCTTTATCACAAGCACAGAAACTTATACATAACAGACTCAACCCCCAATATAAAAATCTATAATTCATATATTGTATTATTATAATCAAACAAAATGGACGAAATTATATCTATCAAATAAATTCATTTAAATAAGCCATACAAGCTTCACGAACAAATATGAGAAACTCATAAAATTAGCATCTCTCTCATTCTTCTTTCCAGGATAAGAATAGAACAAGAGAGATGTTAAACTTAGATTAAAAGATTGCAATTAACTTATTGTCATAAAATGTATGTCATTCCTTCACTTCAACAACTTCAAAGTCATCAAAATAAATAAATCCAGAATTATCGCCTTCTTTATAAGTTCTCACTTCAAAACGTAATTTATTTGCTGTAGCTGGTGCTAGCAATGTTTTAGAATACTGTTGCCACTCTACATTATCAACAGAATAAGTACTAGGACGTAAATCATTAACATGATCATTCAAAGTAGTAGTTCCATCTACCCAGAATATCCACGGACGAGTTCTTGCATTTGGAGTATTATCCAAATACCAATATGATATTCGATAAGTTTTTCCTCCTTCAATTGTTATTTCCTGTTGAAGTTTATTGGTAGCTGTTGCATCCTGTTTCACGGAAAAGTTACCTCCGTGCACTATTGATGCTTCTTTGGTGATACCTGTATTGTAAGTTGCATTATCCCATGCCGTAGGTAAAGCCGCAGTCCAATTTTCAAATCCTGGATTAATCACCAAATTACCTTGTTCTGGCTCCGGGTCTACTCCTCCACCTCCTACAATACCTCCATCTTCAGTTTTCAAACTTGCATCATCTATCAACAAATCTTTTCCCGGACTTTTAGGATTCATAACAACCAAACATATCTTCTTTTCTTCTGTCAAAGAAAATGTGTAACTTTTTGTAACCCAATCCGCATTAGTGATCTCATTTACATATTCATCATATACATAACTTCCAGGTTTACCAGCTTCATCAATTGGAACATACCCCAAACGAGCACTAGTCTTATCAGCTGTAGCAGCCTTAAAATAAGCAGAAAACACATAAGTACCAGCCTTCAATGTCATTTCTATGCTACCTAGTCGCTTATTGCTTGATGGGTCTCCCTTTACTAAAACAGACGATGTACCACTCCGCTTATCAGTAGACTGTTCTAGAGTTGCACTGCTTGCTGTAGATACAGACTTCCAACCCGTCGGATATCCATCAGCCCAGTTTTCAAAACCTCCATTAGTTAACAATTCAGTACCTTCTCCCGGTCCAGGAACTTCTCCGCCTCCTTCACCATACAAAATATCATCAATTCCATAAGTCTGTACCTCTTCACCTCGCATTGCCATATACTGGAAACCAACAAAACCATTCTGCCCCGCATAAGTACTTAAATCTACCTTTAAATCACTTGTCCATTGATATGTACCAGAAGTAGGGATACCAGTAACAGATATTTCATGGCGTTCCATTTTACCATCTTTCATCTGCAAGAAGAATACCTTCAGAGACATTGTTTCAGAATACTTATTTACAGTAGCTTTAAAAGTAAATTGCTTATCGGCATTAACTGTAAAATAAGGAGTCACAAACCAATATTCTGCTGTCTCACCACTATTTACCCCATAAGTTGAAGCTGCCAAATATTTTTGAGGATCATAAATAGCACCTTGCCAAATTCTATTTCCTTTAACAGCCTTATTAATCCAACCAGCTTTTGAATAATCTGCCTGATGTTGAACATCGTCAAAATTATTAGATAAATCTACTAATGGAGCTACTGAAGTATCTAATCCCAGAGGATTATCAGGATCTAAATCTTCTCCACCTTGTTCTTCGCCAATCTCTTTATTATTAAATACTGCAGCTGTTGTATTTATCAATGCTGCTTTTCCAAAACCAGCACTTAACTCACCTTGAATCAACAAGATTCCTCCTTTATTTTCAGGATGGTCTTTCAAGTTTAAAGCAGTAGACAGTTCACTTCCATTCTTTATTTTAACCGGCAAGCATTTACTTTCATTGGTTTCATCTGGACTTTCAGCAATCAGCACATTAGATGTTATAGTAAAAGGAGCTGTAAAGCTGGCCTTATTGCCTGCAAATTCCCCTTTATCATCATATACATTTTCTATAGCACCCACAATATATCCTTGCACCCAAGCTATGGAACCGTCTTGTTTCTGTTGTGCAGCTTCTATATTATATGGATTCTCTTTCGTACCATCACCCGTCAGTCCCGGAACATCACCTTCTCCCAATATATCATAAGGAGCCGGTACATCACTACATGAACTAAATGTGAACACTGTAAGCAGTGTCAAGAATAAAGCATTTAGAATCTTTTTCATAATTATATGTGTTAATTGAATTAATTATTTCGTTTGATATCGCTTAAAGTACGAACAACAACCTCCCACTGGTTATTGTAACGCAACAAAATACCTGTAATATTTACACTACCTTGCGGCATTACTTCCATTGAGAAGTTTGCATAAGCACTGGTATAAAGGAATAGATTACTTCCACTCTGCGTACCGTCAGCATAAGTGAAATAACGTTTTACTGAACCTTCATCTCCTGGAGCATAAGTCGCTGTTCCATCTGCTTCGGAAAGTTTTATATCTTTGAAAGTAACCAGTACCGGAGCTTCTTTCAAGTCTATAGCAGCAAGATCAGCTGGAGTAGTAATTTCAATCGGTGTCAGTTCTGGATAGTATAATTTAGGTTCATTAATCAGACGTACATGTTGTTTCCATACATATTCCGGCATACGGCCTACTGCATTATTATAAACAGTTCCGATCTGTGCCTGTTTACGATAGCTACCTATCTGCAAACCCTTACAGTCAATCACGACTTTCTGACCTACCGGGCAGAATGCATACAATCCGGTTGCATTAACACCAATAACGATCGCTCCTGTTTCATCTGCCACCACGAGCTTCTTATACAAGTTTCCACTTTCATCATCGCAGGTAATTACCCCTTCAATACGTGTCTCATCTTCAATAGTCGTATAAGTATCTTTGCTCGTATCAATGAAATCATTATATTTCTCTTTCAATGCCGCTATTGAAATCGTACGTCCTTCCGGGATCGAATTATTGCCATAAGCATTTCCCGTCACCGGATCATCATAGTTCTCACAGGAAGTGAGACCTGCGCCACATAGCAGTAATCCGATACATAATATAGATAGTAATTTCTTCATAATTGTTTCTTCCTTTCTTTTTGTTTTGGATTGATAACTACACATTCTTAAAATCTATAACCAATGTTCAAGAAAGCATTGAACGGGAATGCGTAGAAATACTTAGAATTCTTGGAAAACTTGTAAACACGTGCGTCACCGTCTTTGTAATTATCATCACGGTTTTGTTCGAAACCACCTGTACGCAAATCTGTATTGTTCAGGATATTAGTCAAACTTAAATTGAGACTAATGCTCTTTCCATTGCGCAAACGGATATATTTTCCAATAGAAGCATCCAACATAAATCCGCCATCCAGTTTCTCCTGACCCGGTACATTGAGAACCGGATTTCCGTTAGCATCTACACCGGCACCATTCTTATCCAATACACTGCCAAGACGACGATAGCTTGAGAAATCGATATATACACGATCATAATAATTTCCTGTCAAATTGAAGAACCAACCTTTTACGTTATAATCCAAAGCAAGACTATAAGCAGAAAGCGGAGTGCCATTGGCACGCATACCTTTAGCATAAACACGGTCGAGGTTTGACTCATTCTCACTTTCATACGTCAACACAGCATCCGGATTATTGGTATACTTAGCTTCGCTCCAAGTACCGATAGCTGTTAATGACAGCTCACTTGTCAATTTAAAGGTAGCAGCAGCTTCTATTCCCCAATGTTCCTTTTCAATACCGTTCATAGAAAGATAAGTGAAACGTGCTTCGCTATCGTTATAGAAAGCATCCATTTCTACTTGATTCTGGAAACGAGTGTAATAACCCGTTAAACGTCCCATCACCCAAGGAGTATTGAAGTTGTAAGTCAAATCACCACCAATGATACGCTCTGTTTTCAAATCTCTCACAAAATCGTTCTTAATACGCGGAGCGATGAAAGAGTTGTAAGCCAGCGGTGCACGTTCTTCATATCCGGCATTCAACGTAAAGGAATGATTGCCATTGATAGCCCAATTCAGACCAGCTTTTATACCGCCTTCCAGGAACTTCGCCGTACCGCTACTACCTAGTGATTTCAATGGCGCACGTCCGTTTCTCATCAAGCCATCACGGAACATTTGTGTAGATCCGATTTTACCGGAAGCAAAATAATTTAATGATCCACCATTATTACCCTGGTAACGTACCCATGCGCTCTGCTTATTCACATAGATGTTATAGTCATAACCAAATTTATCACCTTCACCAATACGACGGTTAGGATTATCGAGGTCATTCTGCACCATGCTGGAACTAGCGCCATGGTCACGTACTGCGAACTTGTCGACATCCGTATAAAGCTGTCCACCCAGCAAGTCTTTCATTTTCTTATAATGCATACCTTTGGTTGTATTCACTGCAATTCCAGCAACATAGCTATTGCGCTCATTCCATTGATGATTGAATACAGAACTCAAGTTGAAAGCTAACTGGTCGTCGTGACGTTCTTCCACATAATAAAGCGTCTCTTTACCTAATGCATTCGCTTGTTTATTGGCAAAATAAAGAGCATCCCAATCCAACTGGCGATAAGCTTTATTATTCTTCCAATTATCAGTAACCTCATTAAACTGCTGCAGTTCATCGGCAGTAGGAACGGATTCCCACACGTCGAAGATAGAGCTAGGCAATTTTTTATAATAATCCGGACGCGGATCGGCTGCATTACCATTCCAGCCTAAAGCACTTTTACCATAATTGGAATATTTGAATCCGGCACTCGTCACCAGTTTCTTATTATCATCAATGGTGAAATTCCATGAAGCGATGGCTGATGGCTCGAACTGGCGTACAATACGCGCATTTCTTTTTTCTCCATTCTGATATCCCCAGTTCGGATTATAATAATGACTGTTTGCTAAATAATAGGCTTCTTCAGTTGCCGCCATTTGCTGCCCTCTCTCTGTAGGTGTTCCCCAAGTTGCCAAAGAAAGACTATGGCGATCATTGAATACTTTCTCTGCACCGAGGAAGTAAGAAAAAGAGTTGTACTTGATTCCTTCAATATTTCCCTCGTTACCCCAACGATATCCCAATGAACCGGTAAAGGCCCATCCATTATTCATCAGACCTGTAGAATAAGTATACATTCCACGCAAGATATAGTTGCGGTTACTACCTGATAAGGTTAGTTTTGAACCGGCCGCATATTGGCTGGCACGTAAATTGATATTGGAAGCTCCCCCTATGGCTCCGAAAGTAAAGTTGTTAATTTCAAAAGGACCGATCCCCTCCTTATTACGGGTAGCATCGTTCAATCCTCCTATTAATCCGTAACTGAAACGTCCTGTTTCTGCATCATTAAACTGTACCCCATTGATATACATGTCACTATACTGGGAATCATATCCCCTCACACGAAATCTCATTGGGCTAAACAGATAACCTACATTTGACAGATAAACATCATTGTTAGAAGTGACCAATGCAGATGTGCTCTGTGCTGCATCATCATCCTCATTCAATTGTGATTCTGTAAACATGAAAGAAGCATTGTCCTCACGGGCGTTTTGCTTTGCCTTTTGCTGAGCAAAAAGTGCTGGCATTAAGCAAAATAGCACGATCGCTAACCCTAGTCGTTGTTTCATAATTTAATTTATATTAATGTTAATTGGTCTTTCGCTTTGCAATACAAATGAAATAAGCTGTTACGCAAAATAACAAAGAATTTTATAAATAACAATGTTTTTTACAAAAAAAGTAACTCGCAAGGGTGGGTTTTTCGTTTTCTTTTTAGATATTTGTCATACAAATGACAAATTACCCACTTTTAAAATCAATTTCAAAGATGAAAAAAAGCTTAATGACTTTAGGTGTACTCGCTCTTTTCGTCCTCATGGCCTATGGACAGGAAAAGAAATTTGCCCTCTACAGTGTAGCGTTCTACAATATGGAGAATTTGTTTGATACCATTCACGATGAAGGTAAGAATGACTACGAGTATCTTCCTAACGGTACTAATCAGTGGAATACGATGAAGTATAAGGCTAAGCTGAAAAACATGTCGGAAATATTAAGCCTGTTAAGTACCGACAAGTTGCCAATGGGTCCCGCCATTATCGGCGTTTCTGAAATCGAAAATTACAGAGTATTGGAAGACATACTGAAGCAACCAGCTTTAGCGGACAGAGGGTACCGATATGTTCACTACGAAGGAGAAGATCAACGTGGTGTGGACTGTGCTTTCTTCTATAATCCCAAATTGTTTGAACTGACAAATAGTAAACTCGTACCTTATGTATATATCAATGATACAGTGCATAAGACACGTGGTTTCCTGATTGCCAGCGGCAATATCGCAGATGAGAAAATGCACTTTATCGTCAATCACTGGCCTTCGAGAGCTGCCGCTTCTCCAGCACGTGAACGCGCAGGAGAACAAGTTAGAGCTATCAAAGATTCACTGTTAAGGGAAGACTCCGCAGCCAAAATTGTTATCATGGGGGATATGAACGATGACCCGATGGATAAAAGTATGGCTGTAGCACTTGGAGCTAAACGGAAACCTGTTGATGCAGGTCCTACAGACTTGTACAATCCATGGTGGGATACTTTGAAGAAAGGATATGGAACTCTGATGTACAAAGGTAAATGGAATTTGTTCGATCAAATTGTATTCACCGGAAATTTGTTGGGCACTGACCGCAGTACACTGAAATTCTATAAACATGAAATCTTCAGCCGTGATTTTATGTTCCAAAAAGAAGGAAAATATAAAGGATATCCTAAACGGACACAGGCAGGTGGTGTATGGCTAAACGGATATAGCGATCACTTGCCTACTATTATTTATCTAATTAAAGAAGTGAAATGACAAAAGCATTATTTAAACTATTCATCCTGTTCATAACTTGTAGCACTGCAATCTCATGTAGTGAACAGGATTCGCCTGAACTTCCAGACAACTCAGGCAATACCAATCAAGGAATTGCCTCTATTGACCAAACACAAATCAATGCCAATGGAGGCGGATTTATCATTCGTGTAAAAGCTGATGGCACATGGCAGGCTTCAAGTAGTGAGACTTGGTGTACATTGAGTAGAACATCCGGCAATGGAAATGGCTCTATCAGTGGATATATGAAAGCAAATACCGGAGCTGAACGAAGTGTCATTATTACAATCACAGCCGGAAAAGAGGAGGCCAAATTCACACTCAAACAATTAGCAGGCAATGGTTCAAATCCTGTTCCAGATCCGGAAAAACCTTCGGGATATGCAAGCATGCTTGAGATTCCAGCGTTAAAAGGTGGAAGTATGAACCAATTTATCACTCATACAACTAAACGGAATGGCAAAGATTACCCAACTTATAGTTTGGAATACAGTTACAAGTATAAACATTCTTATTGGATAGCTTATCGTTTCGACAATACAACAGGCGGAAATGTTGGACGTAATGAAGCATACAAACCCGATCCTGAATTACCATCACAATATGCGGCAAAGCACAACGACTATACAAATTCCGGATATACTAGAGGGCATTTATGCGCATCATCAGACAGACAGTACTCCAAAGAGGCCAATCAACAAACATTCTATATGTCAAACATAAGCCCGCAATCTGGTAACGGATTCAATCAAAGTGGAAGTGCCTGGAATACGGGAGAAGACAAAGTACAAGCATGGGGATATAACATTTCAAGATCAACAGATACACTATATGTTGTAAAAGGAGGAACTATTGGAGAAGGCATGATAAAAGGATATATAAAAAATGAGATAGCTATTCCAAAATATTTCTTTATGGCAGTACTTTTCCGTAGCGGAGATAATTATAAAGCAATAGGATTTTATATGCCTCACGAAAATCTTAAAGATGATCCTGACAAAAAAGACCCAAAGAAATATCTCATGTCGATTGATGCTTTGGAACAAGAAACTGGCATAGATTTCTTCCATAATCTACCCGACAATATCGAAAATACAGTAGAAGCAACTTATAATGTAAATGATTGGCAGTGGTAAAAAACAAGACACGTTACTAGCAATCATTAGATAAAAGATTTCATGTGATTTTTAAATATAATAAAAAAGAGGGGTGCACATTAATCTGGCATACCCTCTTTTAATATTTAGTCCTGAATTTTTATTATCCAGGCATCTTTACAAATCAGGAATAGCTTATTCATCCTTCATCATCCAGCAACCACCTCCACACCGGCACAACCCGAATCGTCTTCTCTCCTTCTACGATCATTTCCTCTTCGTCTCTGGTAATAATACACAGATCATCCACTGCCACATTTTCTGCAAGTTTCAGTAAGGCATTCACTTCTCGTTTTCGAGTCTCCGGATCTTTTAAACTATATGATACTTGTATGGCCTTATGCCCTTCATCCAGATAAAAGTCTACTTCTATATTCCGATGATAGAAATATAAATCATCGCCATACCGTTTTTTTAATGTAACTGCCACGAGATTTTCCAATAAAGAAGTTTCCGGATCCATTAAAAACAGACTAAGTATTCCATTATCCATAAAATAATATTTTTTATTGGACACTTTATCGGCTAACTTACTAGCGTAGTTTTCTAAAGAAAACATGATCCAGGTATCTTCCAGATAATTCAAATAGTCTATAATAGTATCAGTGGTAATCTTCTTGCCTGTGGAAGATACTAAATTAGCCAGACGAGTGAAAGAAGAAGGCTGCTTCACGCTTTCAGCCAGTTTTCGAATGAGTACCTTTAACGCCATATCATTTCGAATAGAATAACGAGCCACTAAATCACCGAAGAATATCTTATTAAAAAGACTACTCAGCCATTGTCGTTTCTCTTGTCCCTCGGCCACTAACAGTTCGGGTAAACCACCAAAACGAAAGTAAGTATCGAAATGTCGGACTACCTCCGAACGGTTCTTATAAATCCAAAGCTTATCTAATTGAACACCGTTAGATGACAAATACTCACGAAACGAGAAAGGATAGACGTATTGAATCATAAAACGTCCCCCTAAAGTAGTAGCTATATCCTTACTCAACATCTTAGCATTGCTCCCTGTTACATAAACCCTGTACTTCTGATCGGCAAGCCGTCGGACAAATTGTTCCCAATGCGGTACAATCTGTATTTCATCTAAAAAAAATATAGGACGATGAGAATACATCTCTTCATAACATCTCTTTATCATATCAAGATGTTCTGTATCCATACCAGCTATTCGCTCATCCTCAAAATTAAAGAAAAGAATCTCTTCCGGTGAAATACCTGTCTCTATTAAATGATGTATCTGCTGATACATCAAATAAGACTTCCCAACCCGACGTAAACCTACAAAGACATAATTGAAGTTATCAGATAGAGTCACCGCACGTTTCACGAATGACACGCTCTTTACAAACTGCTGATATTCAGCTATCAATCCTTTTATCAGTTCCTTATCCATTTTACATTATCGATTATATTCGACAAATATAGACTATTTTTATCGAATATAATCGATAAAAATATCTCTATTTTATCGATTATATTCGACAAAATAATAAATTACTAGAATTTGAGCCTATGAAAAAGAACCTATTACTCTATTTCTTAAATATAAAAGAACAGCAACAAAACGAGATTACAAGCAATTACCACACCGAATCCTCCCAAAATCCAAGGACGAAGTTTACTTCCCTTCCCTGCAAAGAATAGAGCATAGAACATATTTACCATTATATTGCTAATGATAGCCTGCATACTACAAGCAGTAATTATCAATGCAGCCACACTACCTGTATTTTGCAACAAGTTTAAGATGAAAGGAGTTATATCACTAAAACCGGAAACAAAAGACAAGAGATTTAATCCGCCTGTGCCCGCATACACTAACGTATAGTGAGTTAAGAAAGTGAATATCACAAAGAGTACGGCAAAAATCAAAGCAACTTTAAATTCCAACGGGTTGCTACTATCATCCTCTTCTGTTTCAGCAGACTGGTCTTCCGGTCGTTTTTGCCGGGAATGGATAAACCAGGCAACAATAGCCGCGACTACAGCCATAGTCAACAGATATGGATAAATAGACAGGAAGATTTCTCTACTGAAAATAAGTATCAGTATCATAAATCGCAGAAACATCATGCTAACAGCCAGCAACATGGCAGCAACATAATCAGTCGCTTCCTGCTCTGATGCTTTTCGGCTTTTACGGGCAAGTACCGAGATCGTAGCCGTACTGCTGTATAATCCACCAATAATACCAGAAACTAACGTGCCGGATTCATGGAATACATACCTTTTTAATAGATAAGAGAGATAGGAAATGCCGGATACTACTACCGTTGCCAACCAAATAGAATAAGGAGTAAGATTAATATCCGGAATCAGATTCTTATGCGGAAGCATCGGTAATATGATACCGCTGATAGCCAAGAACTTGGCTAACGTAATCATTTCATCATTCTTCATCCGTTGCGCAAACTCCGTAAAAGTATGTTTGAGTTCAGTCAGCAGGAGCACAGTCACAACTACCATAACATAAAACCAGGAAGGTTGGGTAGCTACGATAGGAGCCATACAATAAGTAATCAGGGCAATAATGATGGTAGTTACACCAAAAACATGAAATTGTGATTGCTTTACATAATAGTTTAATCCCAACAGCAATCCCAATACCGCTCCACCTCCCATAAACAGACGCATATCCGTAGGGTCTAAGATATAAAGCAAGTAACCCAGTATACCAATAAAGGTAAAGGTGCGGTCGGTTCCGAAAAGAGTAGTTTCCCCCTCACGCTTCAGACTGATTCGACGTTGCGAAAGTCCGATTAATAAAGAAAACAAGGTTACTAAAACAAAAGTAACCAATTCACGCGGCACATAACTGTACAACTGTTCCATATCCATATACTGCTCTCTTTTTTATATAAGAACAAATATACGGTTTATTTGTTAACGCTCACCACGTTTTATACGGTTTTTTCATTAGCTGTGAGTTATAGTAGCGTATGTCGCCCGTTACCTCCTCACCGATAAAGTCGGGCTTTACAAAAGCCTCATCTTCCGATTCCAACTCTACTTCTGCCACAATAAGTCCTTCATTCTCACCATAAAACTCGTCGACTTCAAATACATGTTTGCCACTACGTACCAAATAACGGATCTTGTCAATAATCCCCGGTTCGCAAAGCCTCATCAATTCTTCTGCTTCTGATAAGGCCAGTTCCTTTTCCCATTCATAACGACTGGTACCGGAAGCATTAGAAGCTCCCTTTATTGTCAGATAACCTTTATCATCCCGAATACGAACCCGGACAGTACGCCCGCGAGCACTACTGATATACCCCTGCACAATGTGACTTTGCGCAAAAGCCGAAGACTTGAATTCACCGATAACTAAAAATTTACGTTCTATTTCCTGTGCCATGGCACAAAGATAAATTAAAAATTGAAAATTGAGAATTAAAAAATGATAGTTTGACATCTCACATCATGTATCAGAAAACTACAATTCTTAATTCTCAATTTTCAAGTCTCAATTTATTTCAGAATCTCGTCATAAACTCAATCACGATTTTGTCCCGTTCCGATTCTTTTGGAACGCCGGAGTTCTTATAGAAATATTTCTCGAAGTTCAATCGGAGGTCGGCAATGAAAGCTTTGGAAAGACTTAGCGTGATTCCACCCGTCACACGATGTCGGGCATAATCATTTATAATCAGAGCTTTTGTCGTTTCATCCATCTTGCCATCACTATGATCGGTCATCATATCATAGCGAGCCAGGAAGGAGATTTTATTGAATACTTTCTTTAATGGTAAATCGTAATTAATAAAACTATTCACTGCATGAACATCTTTAAATGCTTCGTGACCGTACATTTTATATAAATATTCCGCCTCAATATGAAAACGGTCATTCTGATAATAGATACCGGCATCGTACATATTAATCCGCACATTTTCCGGTTTTATCATTTGGGTGCTAAGTGTCAGATTCCAGTTCTTATTGGGCAATAACTGCGCTTTTATGGAGTAATTCAGCGTTTTATGCCATTCTTTCTGATTTGTCAGACCGGAGCCGTTAAACAATCCCCCTTCAAGAATAAATGGGATACCTTTTTTATTCGTATAACCAGCCGTCAAACCGACATCACGCACATTTCCTACTTGCTTGGCAATGAATGAACGGTTGGCAAAATACTGCTGATGTGGTGAGCGGTGAGCATCTATCGTGAAAGGAACGCGCATCTGACCGATCGTAAAATTCAGGTCTTTCACCGGAAAAACACGTGCATACGCATCAAGCATCTTGATAGAGCCTTCATCGGAAAGGTCGATTTCCGCTTTATAAGCAACTATCGGATGCACATTTCCCGAAACACTGAAGCGTGCATTACGTACTTCAAAACGGCTTTCACTTGTTTCTGTCTGGTATTCGTACTTTCCCCGGATTGTTCCGTGAATCTCCGGCAGATAATCCTTAAACTCCATGGTCTGTTTATCCAGCATCTTACCATCCCCTGCATCTTCTTTTGCCTGTCCAAAGGCCATTGTCGCCAGCAAAAGCATAACGACGGTTGTTCTGATTCTACTCATTTCAGTTGTCTGCTACTAAATTCACGGCAAAAGTACAACTGTGAGGATACACGGAGATGACAAATTAACTACGGGAAAATGACAGAAAAGTTACATTTATATTACAGAGAACACAAATGCATTACAAAACAAAGAGTTCGCCACAAATTACGCAGATTAACACAGATCGGATTTGATATTTATCCTATCAATAACCAAACAATCTGGGTTAACCGTATAATTTGTGGCGAACTTATCAGCCGAAAAAGGAAAATGCGATCAGCATAATCAATGCCAAAATAATTAATGAGACGAACACTATTTTGACAACCTTCTGGGCTTGTTCTTCTTCTTTCTTACTAATTGCTACTTTTTTCTTCACCTTACCCATAATAGTTAGCTTTAAAGTTCAACGCTAACAAAGTAAGTACAAATCTATTAACTTTCCAAAAATAATTCTTGCTAATTTTATTTTTTATGATTCTTGTGAAGAAAACTCCATCAAATAAGCTTTGATAAAACCATCTATTTTGCCATCCATCACGCCGTTCACATCCGAGGTTTGATAGTTGGTACGGTGGTCTTTCACACGACGGTCATCAAATACGTAGCTTCGGATTTGAGAACCCCATTCGATTTTCTTCTTACCGGCTTCCACCTTCGCCTGTTCTGCCATACGGTGCTGCAATTCCTTATCATATAAGATAGAACGTAACTGACGCATTGCATTCTCACGATTCTTCGGTTGGTCACGGGTTTCGGTATTCTCGATCAGGATTTCTTCTTCCTCACCGGTATAAGGGTCTTTATACTGATAACGCAAACGGACACCGGACTCCACCTTATTCACATTCTGTCCACCGGCACCACCGCTTCGGAACGTATCCCAAGAGATATTGGCAGGCAAAATATTAACTTCAATACTGTCATCTACCAACGGAGTAACAAACACAGAAGCAAAAGAGGTCATACGTTTACCCTGCGCATTGTAGGGAGAAACACGAACCAAACGGTGCACACCGTTCTCTCCTTTCAAATAACCATAAGCAAAGTCACCTTCGATATTGATAGTACAGGTCTTGATTCCGGCTTCGTCACCTTCCTGAAGGTTGGCAATGGTAGCTTTATAACCGTTGGTCTCGGCATAACGCAGATACATACGCATCAGCATAGAAGCCCAGTCCTGACTTTCCGTACCACCGGCACCTGAATTGATTTTCAACACACAATCCATCTGGTCGGCTTCGTCACGAAGCATATTTTTGAGTTCGAGTGCCTCTACCGCTTCACTAGCTTTGGCGTAAGCAGCGTCCACATCTTCCTCGGTCACCAGTTCTTCTTTATAGAAATCAAATGCCAGTTCTAGTTCATCTGCCAATGTCTTGAGTTCGTTGTAGCCTTCAATCCACTTTTGCAGGTCTTTCACCAGTTTCATTTGAGCTTCGGCTCTCTTCTGGTCATCCCAGAATCCCGGAGCTTGTGTTCTTAATTGCTCTTCTTCGACTTGAATTTTCTTCCCGTCGATGTCAAAGATACCTCCTCAGCGCATCAGTGCGCTCTTTCACGTCTTTAAGTTGTTCAATAGTAATCATTTGATTTACAATTTTATTATTTACAAATTTCAGATATCGGGGACAAAGATAAGCAAAATTCTGCTACCTTTGTTTTTGTTATTAAAATGTTGTCATATTATGAACAAACGATTGAAACTTTCTTGCTTGTCACTCTTCCTGGCATTAGTGATTTGCAGCTGTAGCTCACAAAAGAAGTATAGCTACGAAACAGTGCCCAATGACCCGCTAAAAGCCCGCATTTACACACTGGACAACGGACTAAAGGTTTACCTCACCGTAAACAAGGAAACTCCGCGCATACAAACATTTATCGCAGTAAGAGTGGGCGGGAAGAATGACCCGGCAGAAACGACGGGACTTGCCCATTATTTCGAACATCTGATGTTTAAAGGCACCGACAAGTTTGGCACACAAGACTACGCGACCGAAAAGCCTCTACTGGATGCAATCGAACAACAGTTCGAGATTTATCGTAAGACTACGGATGAAGCGGAACGTAAGGCGATCTACCACACCATCGACAGCCTTTCTTACGAAGCTTCCAAGTATGCTATCCCTAATGAATATGACAAATTAATGGCAGCCATCGGATCTACCGGCAGCAATGCTTATACCTGGTATGACCAGACGGTCTATCAGGAAGACATTCCTTCCAACCAGATAGAAAACTGGGCGAAGATTCAGGCAGATCGTTTTGAAAACAATGTAATTCGTGGTTTCCATACTGAATTGGAAGCTGTATATGAAGAGAAAAATATGTCACTCACCCGTGACAACAGCAAAGTACAGGAAGCTATTTTTTCTTCTCTTTTTCCCAAGCATCCTTATGGAACGCAGACTGTGTTAGGTACACAGGAGAACTTAAAGAATCCTTCTATCACGAATATCAAGAACTACTATAAACAATGGTATGTGCCCAACAATATGGCAATCTGTATGTCTGGCGATCTAGACCCGGATGCAACAATTGCATTAATCGATAAATATTTTGGTGGATTGAAACCCAATCCGGAACTCCCGAAACTGGACCTTCCGAAAGAGGCGCCAATCACGCAACCTGTTGTAAAAGAGGTGTTAGGTCCGGATGCCGAAAGCGTCGCATTGGCTTGGAGATTCCCCGGTGTATCCGACAAGGATTTTGAAATCCTGCAAGTCGTTTCGCAAGTATTATACAATGGAAAGGCAGGACTTATCGACCTTGACCTGAACCAGCAACAGAAGGTCTTGAATAGTTACGGTTACCCGATGGGACTGGCAGATTACTCTGCATTGCTGCTAGGAGGACTTCCTAAACAAGGACAAACACTGGAAGAGGTAAAAGACTTGCTACTCAGCGAAATCAAGAAGCTCCGTGCCGGAGAGTTCGACGAGAAAATGCTGGAAGCGAACATCAACAATTTCAAGCTCGGTGAACTGCAAAACATGGAAAGCAACGAAGGACGTGCCGATATGTTTGTCAACTCATTTATCAACGGCACAGACTGGAAAAATGAAGTTACTGCCATCGACCGCATGGCCAAACTGACCAAAGAAGACATCGTAGCGTTCGCCAACAAATACCTGAAAGAAGATAATTATGCCGTTATCTACAAAAAGCAAGGAAAAGACCCGAACGAAAAGAAGATGACGAAACCGGAGATTACTCCTATCATAACCAATCGTGATGTAACCAGCCCGTTCCTTGTGGAGGTACAGGAAAGCGCAGTCAAACCGATTGAACCAGTGTTTCTCGATTATCAAAAGGATATGAGCCAATTAAAGGCAAAATCGGATATTCCGGTTCTTTACAAACAGAATGTAGCCAATGACCTGTTCCAATTGATTTATGTCTTTGATATGGGAAACAACCATGACAAAGCTTTGGGAACAGCATTCGATTATCTCGAATATCTCGGTACTTCGGACATGACACCGGAAGAACTGAAAAGTGAATTCTATCGCCTGGCTTGTACTTTCTATGTTTCTCCGGGTAACGAACGCACGTATGTCGTACTTTCCGGACTGAATGAGAATATGCCTGCTGCCGTACAATTATTCGAAAAGCTACTGGCAGATGCGCAGGTTAATAAGGAAGCCTATACTAATATGACCAGCGATATACTGAAAGCCCGTTCGGACGCCAAACTGAATCAGGGACAGAACTTCTCCCGTTTGATGAGCTTTGCCATGTACGGTCCCAAATCCCCTGCCACCAATCTACTGACGGAGGCGGAACTGACAAATATGAATCCACAGGAACTGGTAGACCGGATTCACAATCAGAACAGCTACAAGCACCGTATTTTATACTACGGCCCAAGCAGCAGCAAAGATTTACTGGCTACCATCAACCAATATCATCAGGTTCCGGCAGCCCTGAAGGATATTCCTGCCGGAAACGAGTATTCTTATCTCGAAACTCCCGTCACTAAAGTTCTAGTAGCTCCTTATGACGCCAAGCAAATATACATGGCACAGATATCCAATCTCGATAAGAAGTATGATCCTGCCATTGAACCTATCCGCGCATTATATGATGAATACTTCGGAGGGGGCATGAACTCTATCGTCTTCCAGGAAATGCGTGAAACACGTGGATTGGCTTATTCCGCCTGGGCTAGCATAATGCCGCCGAGCTACTTGAAGTATCCCTATGTACTACGTACACAGATTGCCACGCAAAACGACAAAATGATTGATGCCGTCACTACATTTAATGACATCATCAATAATATGCCGGAATCCGAAGCTGCTTTCAAACTGGCTAAAGACGGATTAACCAACCGTCTGCGCACCGAACGTATCATCAAAGGTGACATTATCTGGAGTTATATCAATGCACAAGATTTAGGGCAAAACGTAGACCCGCGCATCAAGCTCTACAACGACATACAGAACATGTCGCTAAAAGATATTGTCGATTTCCAAAAGCAATGGGTAAAAGGACGTACGTATGTTTATTGCATCCTGGGAGATAAGAAAGATTTGGAGCTGGATAAATTGAAAGCTGTAGGTCCTATTGAAGAATTGACCCAAGAACAGATTTTCGGATACTAAAAAGAAACGAGCCGGCCATAAATAATTAGCAGGTGTCAAAAGCCCCCCTAAACACAAAGTTTACCCCTGTTACAAATTGAACTGTAACAGGGGTAATACTTTTAAAGAGAGCTCCAATACACTCTTTATTGTTTCCGATTTATCATTTACGGTTTATCGTTTCATTTTTAACGATAAACCGCTTATCGCCTATTTCTCACTTTCTTCGTACATCTTCTCTATCTGCTCACTATAATTCTTGGCAACCACCGCCCGTTTCAGTTTCAGTGTATTAGTCAATTCTCCACGTTCCATGCTGAATGGCTCAGGCAGTAAAGTGAAACGTTTGATTTGTTCATAGTGCGCAAATTGTTGCTGAAGTGTATCGATCCGCGCACGGAACAATCCTACAATCTTCGGATGCTGCAACAGTTCCGTCATATCCTTATATTCAATACCCTTTTCTTTGGCATACTCTTTCACAAATCCATATACAGGAACAATCAGAGCCGAGACAAACTTACGTTGATCGGCGATAATGGCAATCTGGTCGATATAACGGTCAATGACCAACTTCGTTTCCAAAGCTTGCGGAGCGACGTATTTGCCGTTTGATGTTTTGAATAAATCTTTAATACGTTCCGTCAGGAAAAGCTGTCCATTTTTAAAGTAACCGGCATCACCTGTATGGAACCAGCCATCCGGCTCAATAGCGGCAGCTGTGGCTTCCGCTTTTTTGTAATAGCCTTTTGTGATCGTCTTACCCCGAAGCAGGATTTCATTGTCTTCACCGATTTTCACTTCAATCCCCGGCAGTACAACACCTACCGAACCGATATCATAGCCAACCGGCAGTGTACAAGATACAGTAGCCGTAGATTCCGTCAGTCCATATCCTACCACCATATTGATTCCTACCGAATGAACGAATTCATTAATCTCATCGGGAACAGCAGCACCGGCAGTCGGGAAAAAGTTACCATTCTCAATACCGATTGTTTTTTTCAGCAAAGAATAGATAGTCTTCTCGTAAAACTTATATTTCAGTTGATTCATCACCGGAGGAGTCTTTCCCAGACGCAGATAATCCAGATTATGGATTCTACCTACCCGGATAGCATCCAGCATCAGTGCCTTCTTCAACCCGGTTGTTTCGTTTATTTTTTCCTGTACCCCTGCATACACCTTCTCCCAAAAACGGGGAACACTGCACATCAGTGTCGGGCGAATTTCCTTAATGGTTGTTTGTATATCTGCCGGACGGAGATTGATACAAATCTGCACTCCTTTATGAATACAGAGATAACACCATGCTTTCTCAAACACGTGTGTTAATGGAAGGAAGTTCATCGATACATCCTTATCCGACATCGTCGTCAAACGGTCATCATGTGTATGAAACTGTTCCAGATAACAGGAATGATGAAGCATGACGCCCTTCGGTTCACCCGTTGTGCCGGATGTATAGAGAATGTTTGCCAAGTCATCATAAGAAGCCCGTTCGGTACGCTCTTCTACCGTATCATTATGAGGCAATCCCTCTCCCGTCGCCATAAATTCATCAAAATAGATAGATGATACGTCACGAGGGTCTTTTACCACCGAACGGTCAAAGATTATCAGTTGTTGCAAAGAAGAACAGAAACCAAAGATGCTGAAAGCGGCATCATACTGGTATTGCTCACCGACAAAAAGAAAACGAATCTGCGCATCATTAATGATATATTGCGCCTGCGCAGGTGAACTCGTTGCATAAAACGGAATGGTAACCGCCCGGTTGGCAAATGCACCAAAGTCTACATAGAACCATTCGGGTTTATTCTGTGAAAATATACCGATATTCTCTTGTTCTTCCACTCCCAATGCCACGAAAGCATTAGCTGCTTGCCGTACTGTTCCGGAGAACTGCTTCCATGAAATAGGAATCCATTGAGCTGTCTCATAGTCACGGTATTTTAAGGCTACCTTGTCGCCATATTTTTCGGCCTGACGATGGACCAGGACAGATAAATGATGATAAGTCATACTCTTTGTATTAGTAAATATGGTACAAAGGTATTAGTTTTATTTGAAACTATTGCTCAAAACGACTATCTTTGTGCAAATATTAAGGTATAGATAAAAGATTTGCACTATGAAATATGATATTCCGTATATGACAACAGAGGCTGTAAGCCTGCTTAAATCACTGATTAGTATTCCTTCAATCAGCCGGGAAGAAACCCAAGCTGCTGATTTCCTGCAAAACTATATTGAAATGGCAGGTATGCAGACGGGACGTAAAGGAAATAATGTGTGGTGCTTTAGTCCTATGTTTGATTTGAAGAAGCCTACTATTTTACTTAACTCCCACATAGACACAGTGAAACCTGTTAACGGTTGGCGGAAAGATCCGTTCACTCCACGTGAAGAAAACGGTAAGTTATATGGATTAGGAAGTAACGATGCCGGTGCCAGCGTTGTTTCGTTATTACAGGTGTTCCTGCAACTATGTCGCACTTCGCAGAAGTATAATCTGATTTATCTGGCCTCTTGTGAAGAAGAAGTTTCTGGAAAAGACGGAATTGAGAGCGTATTGCCGGGACTTCCTCCAGTCTCATTTGCCATAGTGGGCGAACCGACAGAGATGCAACCCGCCATTGCCGAAAAGGGATTAATGGTATTGGATGTTACTGCCACAGGTAAGGCGGGACACGCAGCGCGTAATGAAGGAGACAATGCTATTTACAAAGTATTAGATGATATTGCCTGGTTCCGTGACTATCGTTTTGAGAAAGAGTCACCCTTGTTGGGTCCCGTAAAGATGAGTGTCACTGTCATCAATGCCGGTACACAACACAATGTGATTCCCGACAAATGTACTTTCATCGTCGATGTCCGGAGTAACGAGCTTTACTCAAATGAAGAACTGTTTGCTGAAATCAAAAAGCATATTTCCTGTGAACCCCAAGCCCGTTCATTCCGTCTCAATTCTTCACGAATTGACGAAAAGCACCCATTTGTACAGAAAGCTATGAAGTTAGGACGCGTTCCTTTTGGTTCTCCAACATTGTCCGACCAGGCCTTAATGTCCTTCCCATCGGTAAAAATTGGTCCGGGACGTTCGTCACGTTCACACACGGCAGAAGAATATATCATGTTAAAAGAAATAGAAGAAGCGATCGGACTTTATTTAGAGCTATTGGACGGACTTCTGATTTAATAAAAGTCATTGGTGAATTGATAGTGGTTATCCTATTATATAGTTCTCAACTATCAATTCACCCATACAATAAAAACAAAGCAACGATTATTCAAACAACTTCGATAAAGCTTCCTCCAGTTTTTCACCCCTTAAATTTTTGTCTATAACAATTCCCGTAGGATCTACAAGAAAAGTTCTGGGTATAGCATAGATACCATATATATCAGAAGCATCCACATCCAACAATTGTACCCAATTCATTCCAAGTTCTTCAACAGCAGCCCTCCAAGGTTTCAGTTTCCGATCTGTGGATATGCTAATCACCTCAAATCCCTTAGAAGCATATTTTTCATAAGCAGCTTTCACATTGGGCATTTCATGCCGACAAGGTCCACACCATGAAGCCCAAAAGTCAATCAAGACATATTTTCCTTTACCCACATAATCAGACAAGAGCTTCATATTGCCAGCATTGTCTTTCACTTTAGCATCCGGGAAACGTTCGCCAATCTTTATCTTGGCATCCATTTCCTGCCGTTTCTTTTGTTCTTCACGCTGTTCCGGAGTCATTTTATTTTCAAGTTCCGCCTTCATTCGGAGCTCTGCTTGGTTCTTCTTTTCCACAATATTTCTCACCAAATTATTTTGTGAAAACAGAGGCGAAGCTTCTTTCATCAGAATCTTCATATCATCAAAAGGCATCATCATACCTCCAACGGAGAAAAGATATACACCCACTATACTATTCTTATAATCCTTTATACAATGTGATACTGAATCCATTTGTGCAAGAAATAATTTATTATTCCGATCAAATTCCGCTTTAAATACAGTATCATTCCTCATCTTATCCGAAAATACTTCCGGTTTCATCCCAAGCATTAACTTATAAATATCATTCGATGTTTTCAACATATTATCCATTATTAGCTGCATACGATTTAAAGCTATATTCAATGAATCATTTAAAGGCGTTCCCCCTCTCTTATTCGCAGCAATATTTACTGATATTTCTCCTTTTTCGAAAATCAACGGATAGGTTTCTCCATCCATATCCTTGATGATTGCAATATCCGGCATCTGATGTACACCAGAAAAAGAGAACTTACCTTTTTCCACTGTTGTACTGTCCAAAACGACTTCTTTGGCTTTCTCTCTATCTCCCATCAGACATAAATACAACAATTGATTATTCAATTCCTCATTAGCAATTCCTTGGATAGAGAATTTCTCTTGGGCAGAAGAAAATATAGCAATAGCACAAAACGTGCATAAAATCATAATTCGATTTCTCATATAGAATAAATTTATATCAAAAACAGTAAACACTCATGTTCAATACCTGCTATTATCATTTCAAATTCTGATAATCATTTAAACTAATAATAGATCTTCTTATTTTTCTTATCGGAAATGGTCTGATAATCTTTCACCTTTATATTAAAATATGATTTAGACTTTCCATCATCATTAGAAGGCAACTGTTCTTTATCTTTTTTGTGTAGCAACTCAAGAATATCTATTTCTTTCACACTCTTCTTCAGTTTCGGGAATAAAAGACTGATATAAATATATTTATGATTAAATCCTTTGACAGCCAACAGCCTACCCATCGGAGCTCCACCATCATATCCTCTCACATTATATTCATCGCCACTTTTCTTATCAACAATCTTAAACCCCGGACTATAATACAACCATTGCCAATTCCAATAAATAGGTTGTATGAATGTCACTTTAGTATCATTCTTTCTCCTTTCAATCGAATATAAAGAAGGCCTTGTAGACCTCCCATTCTCATACGCTTTCTCATACACTTCTTCAGGAACTATCACTATACTATCGCTTGGAAGCATATAGGCTTGTGCATATAATTCTTTATCACGCTTCTGCTTTTGCTCATATTCTTTCAACCGCTGTTCACCTCTTTTTACTCGTTCACTTTTCTCCGGCATTATCTCTTTGGACATCTCTGTCTGGAGTTGCTCCACTAGCAGCGGCATTGTCTCACGCATAACCATCAATGAAGCCTCTTTATATTTCTTACCTACGGGAGATTCATAAAATGCAGCAACAGCTTTTAATTCTGCCAATGTTAAATGCTTTTCATAAACAGGCATATACATTTCAAACACCTTATTTTCTACTTTCTCTTTCCAATTTTTAGAGAACTCATTCCAATAAGCCTCATCCTTTTTCGGCGCATTTAATTTCATTATAGATGATAATTTCTGGAAAAAGTCATCCGTAGTAGTCGAAGTACCAGAAAAATCCATGATTTTCTTCAACGTTTCTTTGTACTCATCTGTCACATTTGTATTTTGTGCAGAAACTGGTAAAATTAAAGCAAGCAGTGCAATTATACACATCGTTACTTTGGGAAGGAAAATGTTTTTCATAATTATCTGATTTTATTTATGGGATTTATATTGATTCCATGTTTCATCTTGTATTGCTATACAAAGATATACATTAAATCAACATCATTCAATAGTATATTACAATCCATAAGGTTACCATTCACGCTCTCTGTAAGATACAGACAAACGAAATATCCCCTATTCATCTATAATTATAACATTCAAGCACCTATTTTATCAAGGCTACTTTGAACAATTCATTTCATCTTTTGAAACGATATTATTACCTTTTTCATCCAAAACCGCCTCTAATAATTTTATGAAATAGGCACCCGTTACCGGTCTTCCCCACGATGTGACTCTTGTTTTCTGATTTACAACATTATAAGTGTCTGCCATTGGTACACGCCATTTGTTTTCATTCATATAATTGTAAAGCGGAAGAAGAAACTCACGAAACATAAGTCGGTCATTTTGCAATGCAGCCGTCCATACAGTCCAATCAGCTTTCGCATAATCAGTTTTACTATGTAACGGACAACCGTAAGTATTCGTAAGCATCCGATATACTAAAGATGTCTATTTAACAATACAGTTTATATCAGTTTCTAAATATTGTTGCATTTTTTGTTTTATTTTATAAACTGTAGCAGATGGTACTTTTGTTGGTTTATCAATGATTAAACAAGCTATTTTTCGTGCCATATTACTATCATTCTCTAATATAGCTATTTTATGTAACTGGTTTAAAGGGACAAATCGATTGGGACACATATAAAAAGCCTTACTATAATGATTCTTAGCTTTATTCCATTCCTCCAAATGGAATAAATTATCAGCAATAAGCATTTGAACATCATAATCATTAAAATAATTCCTACATTTGTCAACTAAGAAACAACTTCTTTCATAATAATCGAAATAATTAAGCTTCGCAGCATAATTATATAAGAAATAAGCATTTTTTTTCAAATGAGGATAGAGAGTTTCATATGTAGCTATAACTTCCTGAATATTTCCAAATTTTCTTTTATGCTCTATTAAATACCATTTGTTCTCAAAATACATCTCTTTAACAGTTATACTAAATAATAAAATAGATGAAAACACAACTATAAATTTTGATGGCCAATATATCTTACATTGTTTTTCTCTATTATCAAATAATATTAATTGTACACACATAAAAAATATGAGCCATGTATGTGGATACTGAAAAGGGTAAGAGAAAAAGGAAAAAATAGCAATAGCCAATAATGACAACATCAAAGAAAACGATTCGTCTGTTTGCCTTTTTCGGTACAACAATATTAATTGTATCACAAACAACAAGAACAGAAAAAAAGCAAAGAAACCAAACTCTACAATTAAGAGGATAAACTCATTAAATGGATGTTTTACATTGTCAGACAATAAGATATAGTCGCTTTTTTTATTTTGTTCAAAATAATCAGCCTGATATAACATGTATTTTGCTTCAAAACTTTTATATCCATGCCCAAACCAAGGTTTTTCTTTTATCATTTCCCATGTACATCTCCATATAATTACACGGCCTTTTGTGGAATCTTTCTTAAATATATAGAACCCTAATATAATTGCAATTACCAACAACATCATTATAAATTTAAGCCACAAAGTGACATTAGAAAAATTTATTTTATATCTTTTGATAATATATGTAACACTTATAATAATTGATATTAATATTCCAGTTCTAGAGGCAGACAAAGTAATCGCTAAAACAATCACAAAATAAATAAACCATAGGGGAGTTTTTTTATTACATTTATCAGAATAAATATAATAACATACAAATGGAATACTCATAGACAACATAGATGCATAACCAGCTGGATTATCGAAGCTTCCGACTACCATGAAGAGATGTCTAGAAGATATCAAACCGATATATTGAGCTATACCATACAAAGACATAAACAAAGAAACTACAATAACTGAACTTGATATGTAAACAAACGACCAACCAACCTGTATACTAGCAAGTAAATAATATAAAAGAATGAATAATAAACAGAATGCAACATTTGATAGAGAAAGTTGTCCAAAAACAATCCTTATAAAAAAATATAAAAGTAATAGCGTCAATAAAGATTTAGATACACAAATCTGTTGTGCCATCTTATTTTTATAGCTAGCCAATAAAAACAACGGTATAAATATGGATATCATCAAATATAGACAATACCATTTGGATTTCAATTCATAATCAATAAACTCACTGAAATTGCAAAATGTAGTCCCAAACATTACAATTAACATTATTATTAAAACAGAATGTTTTTGTAGCATGCTCCACATAGATGATATAGTAACTGATGATTTCATTTAAGTTATAATGAATATCCCCTACTTGAGTATTTCTTTCAAGCAGGAGATATTCATTCTAGGAATTAATTCAAAAATCTAATTGATCAAGAGATTTAAAATACTTACTTTCATTAAACTCATTTGCTTTTACGTCAACCAATATTTGCTCGCATATTTCCGACAAAAGCAGAGCCTTATTCTGAGGGATCCTAATATTCAGTGTCCATAATTCATCCTTAACCACACAACGAAATGTAACTGCATGCCCATCAGAAATTATTGGAGGGATACCTTCGGCCCTAAAATTATTAATCAACATCACCATTTTACTATATAGTTTTTGGGATAAATCAGTGCTTATCTTGAATGATATAGATTGCGGACGATAAGGTTTATACAAATCATCACGATACAATGAAAGTTCAGCTACATCATTATGTTTCTTGATTTTTTCCATGTCACTAATAGTTAATGAAGTTGAATTCAGTAACTCCCCCGGAATAAGTATTCGATTGACTTGCGCAGATAATATTCGCTCCATCTCAAACAATTTCTCACTATCGGGCAAATACATTATTTCTATCAAAGATGAACTATCGGAAGAATTATCTACAATACGAAAAGCAGAAGCCCCATCAAAAGAGCTTTTGATAACAAACTCAACAGGTGAATTAGTTATTCCGAAGAATATTCTGTCTAATATTGATTTACCTTCAAGATTATAGCAATGATCATTCCCTGCAACAATTATGTTATATTCAATCTTTTTAGAGAAAGATCCACCATTTATATGCTCTGCTTCTTGAGAAAATATATTCTCATTAAGAAACATTATTAACACAAATACAATGAAACTTTTATTCATAGGAATCTATCTTTTAAAAAGAATTAAAAGATCCATTATAATATATTGCATTTTCACAATAAGGAAGTCTATTATCAAGGTCAGTTTGACTTGGATTAGAACTATTACGATGCGTATGAGCAATAGCTACAACTTGATTTCCATTATAATAATACTTTTTATTGGTAGTATCAAGCATTAGCCCATATAAGCTAGCACTATTTGCAGTATTTCCACTAGTTTCAACTACTGTATATGTACCATCACTAAATGTAAGAATATGAACCTCTACATAATCGGATGAAAGTGCCCAATTATACAAATGCCCTACTAATTCATTCATATTGTTATATGATTCATTAAAAAATGATCTAGTAGTTTGCAAATGGATATTGATATTTTTATCATCAAAAAACTCACTAATCCTCATTGAGTTATCAATACAATAATCAATATTCTTAGCAATCTCATTGAAATCCATGGAAGCAAACTGTGGGTATTTATTGCGTAATGCATCCTTTTTCTGATTCATTAACAATATTTTTTGCTCAATATTAAGCGAACGAATAATAGCCGGTAAATGTGTAACCTTATTTCCATCCGCATTGATCTCAGTTTCAAGATCTGCAAAATTCACTTTTATAAGTTCTTTTTCAAAAACTATTAATGATTGCTGTAAATCAGTTGCAGCAATAATAAAATCTTCTAGTTCTGAAGTGCATGCCACCACGGAACTATTGTTTACAGATTCCAATTCATCATCAGACTGACATCCAATCGTCCAGAAAATAAAAGTGGAAGCCATAAATATATTAAATATTGTTACTCCGTTCTTTAATATAGTACTATTCATATTCAATTAGGTATTAAATTATTAAAACTACTTTTAGTCGCATCTATCACTTCGACGGCAACAGAACCACTATAATCTTAAATATCATTTTTATTTTTGCTAACAACCCCCTTCCTTTATCAATTTCGATGTTAAAATAAAAGTGCCAATTAATAACTAGTTATTAAAAATGTCTCAAACAATTATCCAATACTCTATACTTACAATAGAGCCAACCTACATTTTACTCTAATAACTTTATGAAATAGGCCCCTGTTACCGGTCTTCCCCATGATGTAACTCTTGTTTTCTGATTCACAACATTATAAGTGTCCGCCATTGGTACACGCCATTTGTTTTCATTCATATAATTGTAAAGCGGAAGAATAAACTCACGAAACATAAGCCGGTCATTTTGCAATGCAGCCGTCCATACAGTCCAATCAGCTTTCGCATAATCAGTTTTACTATGCAACGGACAACCGTAAGTATTCAATTTAGTCCTATAAAAAGCAGTTTCCAATTCTACTACTCTATCCGGAAAAACATGAAGGTCAAGGAGTTTATCCCAAATCAAGTTATACTTTTGCCCCCAGCTATCCGGCTGGTCAAAAGCCAAACGATAATGGTCCCCGTCAGAAGCCTGCTTCTCCCATTCCTCGGCCATTCTTTTTGCTGCTGCCAAATATTTTTCAGCATCTTCCTGTTTACCTAGCATTTTTGCCAGAAGAGCATACGATGCAATACCTAAAATTCCTTTGGCAGACAAATTAGCATTATGAGAGTAGCGGCCAGCAAAGCTGTCAGTATCAATCTGTTTATCGGTATCAACCCCGTTCTCCATCAAATAACCCGCCCATTTGGAGAGAGTCTCCCAATGAGCCTTTGCGTAAGATGCATCTTTTTCCGCTTTAGCCATAGCAGCCACCATAATCAGCATATTTCCGGCATGTTCAACTGGTAAATCTCCCCCTTTCGCTTGTCCGTTTACAAACGGATAACCGCCCAAATCATGAGCCGGGAAAGGCTTATTCCATTTACCACTCTCACTATAATAAAAGAAAGGATTCAACATTGCTTTCAGCAGATTGGGATTGTAACAAAGAAATAGCGGTGAAGCAGCATAATAAATATCCAGCGAACCCACCAACGTGGTAAAATAGAGCAACTCATCACTCGAATTCTTAGACATCTGGAAAGACGAAACGGCCTGACGATATGCCGAAGCACACAGTTCTGCGTACTCTTTACCACCGACACGGCAAGCATTTTCCATCAATTGCCTGTCAAAAGCATAGCACCTTGCCATTGTTTCTTTATATACTTTTTCCGCGTCTTCATATAACCCTTCTATCGTTTTATCTCCGTCCTTATTCCAATAAGGTCGTAGGTCCTCACCGAAATAAGCCATTGTATACAATCCATCGAAAGCCGCAATCAGATGTTGAGGAAACTCACTATTCATTTCCAGCTTCTGTGCTATCGCCGCATAACGTTTTTCATTCGACCGACGCATTTCTTTCAAATCACCTTCTTTCATAAAATGCGCCCGCATCTCTGCCGCGTCCCCTTGTGCACAAGTAACATTCTCTTTCGCTCCTAAATAGAAATATCCCCAGGCCGGAGCATCCTTCAGCTTATCCACCCATAACTTCTGATTCTCCCGACCGGTCTTCATCATCACCCAACCGTCTTTTTCATACATCTCCGTAGACTGTCCGGCACGAAAGGCTTTATGAGGATCCATTTCAAAATAAATAGCGACATCATGCTCCTTACCATCCAAAGCCTTAGCCTGATAAGAAATATAATTAACCGGACGACTTAACAGTTCCAAATCATCCAATAAATAAGGAGCCGTAAATGTCAGTTTCAATTCCACATCTCCACAATCAAAAATATAATGTGTTTGGGTAGCCTGCACATCCACTGATTTTTGCCCGGCTTCTTTCAGCTCACCATACAACCCGAAATCTGCAAAGGAAGTACCTCCCCAATTCACACAACGGGCCGCAAACAAGGCTTTTCCATCTTTCATTGTTTCTAAGATAGAATCCGGGATCTGCACTTTCACATCGTTGCGTGCCTTCGTTCCCGTACGAACAAGCTCCTTTCCATTAATAAGCAGTTGCATACCGTCATTATACGAATAACGCACAAAAAGTTGTCTGTTTTTCACTAAGGAAGGATCGAATGAGACTTCCCTTCTAATCCATAGCCTATTGGTATTCCAGGGAGTACCAACACTCGGTCCGCCTTCCGTGCCAAAAGCAGCGCTTCCTTGTGCCCATGCGCTATCATTGAAAGCAGCCATTTCCCAACCCTCTTCCGGTTGTTCTGTTGTATATTTCCCAATCCATTCCTTCTCATTAGAAACAGGAGCTATGCCTTCTACCAATATTCCCGGCTCCTCTGCAAATAAGCCGAAATCAATCAATGCACTACCTTTTTTATTCTCACAATGAGCTGCAATAAGGGCTTTCCCTTCCTTCATTGTATTCAAGATAGAATCCGGCAACTCGACTTTTAAATTTGCCGCTGCGCGGTCCGCACTTACGACTAGTTTTCCGTTAATATATAATTGAACTATGTCATCATACGAATAACGCAAATAAATCTTCTTGTTCTCAAGCAAATATGGATCAATATCCACGATTTCCCTCCGCACCCATATATCAGTTGAAAGCCACTGCGTTCTCGTTTCACGTCTGTCGCGTGTACCGAATGCACCTTCATTTACCTGCCAATATTGATCATTAAAATCCGGTTGCTCCCAGCCTTCATCCGGTCTAAGAGAGGTGTACTTTCCTTCCCAGCTTTCATAATCGTATGCCATTGTTGCAATGGCTTGCATAGGTAGTTCACGTCTACCCATAAAGCGATACATCGTTCCGTCCACCCGCAGGAAACCGACAAAAGGAAGATTTTTCCCATTAGTAAAAATCATATTCTTCTCTGTCAGCTGATCTGTTGTCGACCATAAACGCAGATGTGGGTGGAGCATCAGTAGCGGATAAGCAGGTACACGCAAGTCGTTTTTAATAGTTTCGTCAGAATAAGGAACACTTTTCGAACAGGCTGCCAACAGGATAGCTAACAAATAAAGGATATACTTTCTCATAATTGTTTTTTATTACAAATAATATATTGTCAGGCACTTAGTCCTAACTAACTTTCAATTTACAGTTTTGCAGTTAATAACGACTGCTATGGATACAGAGAGATACATATCTGCTCAATTCTTCTCATTCTTGATAGAAAATATCTCGACATATAGTAACTAAAGCACCTTAAACGAACCATAAGGAGAACTATTATAACCAAACAGAGCCTATGTTGGAATCACAAAATAAGCTAAGGCAAGAAGCGTTATAGATATAACAT
Source organism: Bacteroides sp. MSK.18.37 (assembly GCF_019129155.2). NCBI lineage: Bacteria > Pseudomonadati > Bacteroidota > Bacteroidia > Bacteroidales > Bacteroidaceae > Bacteroides > Bacteroides sp. MSK.18.37. Next base: position 2,309,007 of record NZ_JAHOIB020000001.1, read on the forward strand.
ATCCTATCCTTTCTATTTTGCTATGCCGAAACAAATAATTAAATACAAACAAAGCAATTACCCAACCAAACACTATTTTAATTAAATCATAATGTTTCCCCAAAGGATTCCAAATATAAAGGTATACATTAAGGAAAAACATTATGAATGCCGCATAATTACATACTATATTCATAATATTAAAGGTTCACACTCCTTTTTGAGTTGATATTTTATCCGCTTGATTAACATTGAATTTATCTTTGCAAGCTTTTTCACTATTTTCTCCCAATATACTATCACTGTAACGTATACTTTCGAGAAACTGTTTCATGTATTTATCTTTCGCATTGTCTCCTTCCATCAGAAGGATTTTTGCCATTCCATACGGATGCCCCTCTTTCACCATATTTATCCCGATACACTTCGTATAAACTCCTTTATAAGGTTTCAATAACGGAACTTCATACACATATACCGTATCGGCATTGCAATAATTCTCCATATTCTCCTCTGCGATCACTCTCATATAGCGGGCAGTGTCGAACTGTACCGTTTCCTTTGAACGGTCGGGTACTTTACTCTTACCAAGCGTAAACTTGCCATTCACCAAATTCATTCTCATACATTCATTCTCTTCCGGTGCTAAATTCAATGCAGCCTTTACTTCACCATAAGTCATATTTTTAGCAATGCCATGAGATTGATTTTCAATAAAAAGCGGATATAGCATCAGGCAGTCCTTATCTCTTGATTCCAACAACAAACTATAAAATACACCAATGTTTCTTCCTTCATTTACTCTGAATGAGACCATTTTATCAATAGTCTCAAATCCTGCCGGCATACTCAATTTTATATGAAAGTCTCGTTCACACTCCACCTGATACTCACTAAAAAGCCCCTTCCGCTCTGCGTTCGTAAACGAATAGAATATCCGGGAAGAAGCCTCACGCATTTTATCAGCATCCATTTTCCATTCCTTGTTGTTTCCGTAGTTGACCGACTTGCAGAACTTTGAAAGATATCGCTTTTCTTTTGCCTTTCCCTTTTCTGTAAAGAAGCAACGGAATATCATAGGCGGTCGACCTTCCTTGTAGGCATAGATGCTTGTACAATATGAATATCCTTTATAAACGTTCTTCAATGCAGTGCGGAACACGAACACCGTATCTGCATTCATCGGAGCCTCAGTTCCGGAAAACACCGTCAGTCGTTCTTCAATCAAAGAATCACCGACCTCCATCATAACATAATTTCTCAGAAATTCCGGTTTTCCACATTTTTCCGTCCATGCAATATCAGGGAAAGGCGTCACCATCTTCAGTTCGGGATACATGATGAGACAATCCTTATCGACTGACTCAACGGTCAGCCGATAAAATAAAGAATAAGGGTCTTTCTTGCCGAACGCCCACGTCTCGCTCTTCATCAAATCCGTAAAGCCTTTCGGTTTCTTCCACGAGATGTCCCAAACCTCGGAAACAAACTTCGAATAATAAGAAAATATTTCATCCTTTCTTACGAAGGAGTTTTTTCTCTTTGCAGAAGCATCAGAGAGCATTCCGCCTAGCAATAAGCAGAAAAGAAGTATGATCTTATAATTCTTTTTCATCTTCGTACACTATTAATTAAACCATCTTTTTTCACCATATATCGTATTCTCTTTATCAACGCCGAATTTACTTTTGCAGGCTTTTCCAAAAGTATCTTTGCCAATTCCGAAGCCTTCTCTGTGTTACCTATGCATTTATACAGTTCATACAATTGATAAAGAGGCAAAAAACGACTAGGGCACATATACGAAGCACTCATATAGTATTCTTCAGCCTGTTTATAATCCTTTTTTTCTCTATAGATATCACCCAATAATAATTCAAGATCATAATCTGCCCAATACTTGCGACACTCCAATGCTACCTTCAAAGCCTTCTCGTATTCTTTGGCTTCCGTGAAAACAGCAGCATAATTATACAAGAAATAAGGATTATCTTCGAATCGGTGTTTCAGACTTACATAGTACGGAAGAGCCTCATCATACGAATGACAAAGAGCTAACACTGAAGCCTCCTGCCAACTGCGTTCCGACTGTGTACGTGCGCCCAGCCTAACCTGTCCCAAAAAGAAGCCCATCAACACTGCGGAATACATTATATTCCTGCCCCATGTACCTATCTTTATCCGCTTCAAATAATCAGCAGTCAACATGAGAACGGCAAGAGATGTCACCATCCACGTGAAAGGATACGTAAACGGATAGGAAAAGAAAGAGAATACGCCTATTGATAGCAAAGCATAAAGAGCTATTTTCTTTTCCTGTGTAGGATTTTGCCTATAACAATACACAAGCGCCCCCACAATACCCAAAAGCAAAGCCAATCCGACAATACCGAAATTAATCAGAACTCCCAAATATTCATTAAAAGGCTGCTTTACATTATCCGCTAACATTGCATAGCGATTTTGCGAACCATATTCTTTGAAGTAGTCCGCCTGATAGTCCATATATTTAGCCTCGAAACTTCCGATGCCATGCCCCGTCCAAGGAGCATCTTTCACCATTTCCAAGCCACACCGCCAAATCAACAACCGACCATCTGCCGAATCTTTTTTCAACCAATAGGAGCCGATTATTAACAATCCTATCATAGATACCGATAATAAATATCTCCACAATCTCCCATGAACGAATCTTCCACACAAATACATGACACATACCGCAATGACACTTACCATACCGGATCGCGAATGAGATAAAAATATCGCCAACACCATCACTCCCCCTGCAATCCATCCGGCATATCGAATGTACTTATTTCTATGTATGATCAAAAAAACGACAAAAGGCAATCCGGCACAAAGGCAAGCTGCAAATCCTGCCGGATTATCAAAACTACCGGTCACACGAAAAGTTACATGAGAAGAAAATAAACCTACGTATTGCAATATTCCATAAACAGCCTGCAACCAACAACTGAAAACTATAATACTCCCCCATATCGCCATATCCGCCACTATGGATTTACGCTGCAATGCCAGAAATGCAGCATACACCAGCATCCATAACAGCACAAACAAAACGCAGCACCATTTAGGCACAATATATGCGTCTGTAAATTGGTGGGAATATACAAACATACTGCCTATACATGCTGCGGCAAACAAAATATGAAAGAGTCTTATCATTTTTATCTTAGTATTAAATCAAGTTCTCATCCTCCAATACCTTTTTCAACCGGTAGTAAAATTCCAAATCTTTTGAATAATCCTCTACCCTCTCCGACATCTTTTTCATCAAAGAACTGTGCTTTTCATCTGCAACAGGCATTGAGGCTTCATCAAATTCTGCAACTTCCACTTCTATTACATCTCCTACCTCTAACATACCACTATTCCATATAAAGTGTACCTCTTCAGGCATTTTCAAACCTCCAACGCTCCAATATGCACCACTATGCCAAGTAACATCAGCAGTAAGAAGTGCTCCACCGAGAGGAACACTAGCCTTACATACCTTATCTTTGTATTTTACAATAAGCCCCTTCATCCTATATAAGTCCTTTCTCTTGAAGTTTAACTTTGAGTCGTTCATACTGTCGTATCATCCGTTCCCTGTCACTTTTCGTTTTTTTACATGGCGATACCTCATCTGTCTCAACGACTTTTATTATTATCTTATCACCAATCTCCGGCTTACCTTTAAGCCAAGTAAGATCGTTAGAACAATCCCTCCCAATCAAACTAATAATGGCCTCCGAAGGATAACCATACCTAAGTATCACAGATATAATGCTATCTGAAGCCATTATTATAGGTTTCTCATCATTAATATATATTTTAAATCCTATCATAATCTATTTCTCTTTTAAAATGGCTTCAAGATGTCTGAAACGGCGTAACTTATTTTCCCAGTCCTCGGAATCATTAATCTTATCATCAGCGACACAGCAACGATCTTCCGTGCGTTCATCCACTCTAATAGGTTCCGAAACGGCATCTATATTACCAACCGTTATGGACAATTTAACATCCAATGGTACAAATTCTCCTACCCACTGAATGAAGCTGTTTCTTTGCGGGTCGAAAGCACCTGCTTGTAAATGACATTCAAAGTTTCTTATTCCATTTAGGCCAACCACAATGGAGGCAGCAGAAGCAACACTTATTTTATAGGTGTAATCATTATATTTTAATAGTATCCCTTTCATATTAATCCTTGTTTACTAAGTTGTTCTTTAAGTGTATTGTATTCTGCCATAAGCGAAGCTTTACTTCTTGGTTTGATATGTACAATAGGAGAACACTGATCAAAATCCTCTATTTGTAGAGTCAGGTTATCATTGACGTTGAGACAACGGTCATAATACCAATAGACATGCGATTCTGTCGCAGGATCGATTCCGCCTACAAACAATAGCACACCAGAATTATCTAATGCAAGAATGAAATTGAGAATTCCGTCAGGAATTGCAGCAAGTACAACTTCTGCTTCATTAATAATAATTTTAAAGCCTTTCATATACAACATTAGTTAATTTCCTTGACAATTCCATGTTCCATTTGACCTACAATCGTCTAAGCAATGTTTGCATTCTGAAGAACCATTCCATATAGTCGACTGCCACCCACCCATTCGTTGACATTGATCATAAAATTCTATACATTCACCTATATTATACTGAGTGTTAGTACCCGTTATGGTCCCTCCCTCTTCATATTCATCACATGAAACTACTTCATATATTATTGTAGCAGCGGCTCCAATATAAATTAAAGCGGTTCCAATAGTAGCTCCAACTTCACCGTATGGCGTCGGTTCAGCAAGAGCAATTCCCCAAACTGTTCCAGTCAAATCGCGACAATATCCCAATATACTTCCTACATTCACATCGCCCGATCTCGTTTTAACCTTTGTAATTTTAATACTATTATATGGAGTCTTCAACATCAGACCTTGGTTTTCAAGATAAGACACTTTTTGTAGTCCATAATATAGAACTGCAATAATATTCAACAATCTTTCTTGTTCTATTTCCGGAACTTGCGAATGAATTTCTTCATTCAAGTCTATCAACCTATCCAATAAATCTTGATCGGATTTACTTTTTTTGCATTCACTAATGATTTCTCGAATAAAATCCAACTGCTTATTTGTCAAAGAATTGTATCTTTCTATTAGTTCAATTGCACTCATCATATCAAGCGGGTGAGTTGTTCCTACAGTACGGCTTTTGGCTATTGTAGGGTTCGCATTATACCAATCATCATAAAACTTCTCACGAAAATTCTTAGAGCCTGCAATTTCCGAATAGTCCACATTCAGATCATTCAATTTTCCTACTGTAACTTCAATTTCTTTGGCCACTCCTTTCCCGAAAGCCTCAACCTGTTTTGGAAAATCAATATCTTCTCTCACAATCTCTTTTTCAGAAGCTATTTGTTCGTCTATAAAACCATCATTCAGCGAACAACCTTGTACAAGAAAAGTAACACCAATTACGACAAATAATAATTTTCTCATCATTTTTGTTTTTAAATTAATAATCAATATATATCAGCCAATATTTTCACATATAGAATAGGTCTATTTATCGAATTGGAAGTTATAAAAACGTCCCTAGTGACTTCTCCTGATTCTTCTGATCTAAAGTTAAATCTAACCATTACAGAATCCTTCGGAGAAACAACAAACTCCTTCGTATGGTCTATTAGACTCAAACAAGAACAACTTGTAAAAATCTTCGAGATCTTTAAAGGATATTTTCCGTCATTATAAATGGGAATCACAAAAGATACATTCTCACCAACTTTACAATCAGAAAGAGATACTATATCATTGTCTATTCTAATGCTAGGTTCATCATTTATTTCAAAATCCGGATTCAGGACCTTTTTCGCTGTAATAAATTCATTTTTAAACAATTGCAAATAATAAGGGGTTTCCAATTCCAGCATTGACCTTGCCAATATTTTGGATTCAACAGTATCATTTTCCATTAGTTCTCCTACAATTCCCCAATAAAAGGAGTATGGATACTTTAATGAATCAATTGGATTACTTAGAACCGTTGGAACATATATTCCCTGATCTAAATCCATCTTACATTCCAAGACTTGGTTTAATAAAGAGATGGCGGTACATTTAGAAAGTTTAAAGCGGTTAGGATAATGATAATTAGTTATTTTTTTATCAGAAATAGCTTTGGCTGTATATAAAAAAGTCTCTTTTGTTGCACCTGGAATCAAATCAATGAGTGTGCCTTCTTCTGAAAACACGCAGGTCAAAGGTAACGACAAAGGACAAAGCCACTTCATATACCATTCATTTGAAGAGATATTAATATCTACAATATTATAAATAGTTTTATTGACATCTATATTTTTTTTATTCTTCAAACAATACTCTCGAGACAACTCCTGAGTGGAATCTACCAAGACTATACAAAAAGCTTCTTTAGTGTTATATGCAATTGAGCGAATATCTTCAAATGATCGATTACTGTATATTTTACATATATGCTCGTCACAACTAAACAACCATAAACAAATAATTATAGTAGACAACAAACAGAAAAATGATTTTCTAAGTTTTTTTCTCATATTCAAATGTATATTAGTTCTATTCATTTTCCGTTGTTGATGATGAATGATTAGGAACAACCTCAATAAAGCGAGGCCTTTTAGCATCCAGACTGTCTTTCAAGGCCCTAGCCTTTGCCATATGTTCTTGCAACTCGGTTCTATACTCCCGCCAAGCTAAAAGAATATCGCGTTCTGCCTCAGGCATTAAATCGACAACATGCAAGAATCGCGATAAAATAGCCTCATCTCCCGCAGTTTGATTAATAGGGTCTATATACATAGCCAACCAAGATCGGATAACATCGGGATATTGGGTATATTTTTCTCCAAAAAGCAAACAACCTTCTGTGGAACGTATATACGCATCTCGAAACGACGCATTTAGACGTGCATCACTTTTCATCACTTCCTCTTCCCGCTTGGTTCTCATCAAATAGAGCATCTTGTCTACTTGCTTTTTACATTCGATAATGTACGCATTATAATCATTATTAATAGGAGCACCGGAAACATTCCCCTCACTTCCCCAATCAACAATGCGAAGTTGAATATCCCCCGGTTCTATAACGAAAGAGGTATTATAACGAAACTGTCTACCTTTACTGCAAGAGAGAGAAACCAAAAAAGGTTTCCGGTTGAGCGTTCCTTCGTAATGGAATGTATTACCAACTACCAATATGGTATCTTTGAATGCTTGCTTCATACGTTCAGGTTCTTCAACAAGAGCCGAATGTTCATATAGAAACACATACTCACCATCCAAAGAACGATCTGGAAACTCACCGCTGATTGTGTATCTTTCTTGCCCGTAAAATAGCTGGACAACAGAAGCAAATACAATAATTAATAATGTCCGTGTATATTTCATTTTCGCATATATTAAATTTATATCTTTTATCATCTTGTTTCTATCTACCTCAACATATTTGCAATGGACGTAACCAGCACCATCGAAATTATAATTATGCACCCAAAATCTTTCTTTTTATTTATAAGTACATCTACAATTTCCCATAATAAAAGAAAAAACCAAGTTGAAAGATAAACGATATGCAGCGTTACATCTCCTATCGGATATTTCCTGTTTATCATTGATAACAATATATATAAGATACATAGTCCTATATAAATGTTATTCTTAGTCGACAACATCTTTTTAGTTGACGTTTTATCTTCCTGAATCATATTCTTTATTGTCTCACTTGTTCTATCTACTCTTATACAGATGCCATAGTGATTCAATTCAATTTATTATTAGCAACTCTATATAGATTCTCAAACACAGCGATAGACGCATCTTTACTTAATTTCAACTTATCAATAATCCTGAATATTTTAGAACACGCTGCCACATATTCCGCAAACTCTTTCGTTTGTTCCACATCTTCGCCCTCACGCATAGCATTTTTCTTTGTCCGATACTTTTTGTATGAATCAAGAAATACAGCATATTCATCCAATGCTACAATAGAATCAACCAATGTACGTTCTCTATCACTGACGTTAAGATAATCCCATATTCTTGGATCACTCTTCATTTCATCATGATTCTTTGCTAACTTAGCAGAAGAGCCACAACTTGACATGAATATTAATGCCAAGACTAATGCCAAATAAATCTTCTGTCTGTTCATATTATAAAAAATGATTTATCACCGTCTATTGATGAAATTAAATTTATGCTTCTTATCTTCTCATATCTATATACAATTCCGTTTTATCCTTCCCTGTCATAAAATCAATATTCACGCAATAACATAAATAACGCCAAAAGAAAAAAGTGAAAAGCATCTGAACATCCCTATCCGTTTCAAAAGCATCCAAACATTGATGGTTGTTGGCTCGGAACTTTCCCAAAACGACAGTAAAAGGTAAACTGCCGGTTGCTTCATACGCATTGCATATTTCCTTAAATAAAGGAGATGTAGCCTGTGACAGTTCCTTCTGATAATAAGTTTCTCCATTCACTTGTTTCTTGAATTCATAGCCACAAATAATATGATAAGGATCGTACCGTTTCCAATTCGTATGAAGTGAATCAATCGGATGCTCTTTAGTCTCTACAAAATAGCTACCAAACATATCCGGATAAAGTTTGTCATTAATAGCTTTCAAAGCCTCTTTATCCACATCAATAATATAATGAAATTTATAATGCAGAAGAGCATCCATCATCAACTTTACTGCTTTTCCGTCAGAACTGCCGTAGTTACGTTGCAATGTAGAACGGAAAAAGTTAATCATTTCTGTCTCTATAGCAGACACATCGTTTATTGTAGATGCTTTTGTCTGACAAACAAACAATATGACTCCCAAGAGGAATAAACAAATCTTTTGTTTCATTTTAGTAACAATAAATTAGCAACCTAAATACTTCCTCATTGCCTGAAAAGTATCATAATCATAAACTGTAATCACAATAGCAGAAGTCTGTTGATAACAAGCTATAGCTTTAATCTGATATACGTTATTTATATTATCTTCGACAATTTCAGATGTACATAATTCATTATACCCTATATTATCATTCATTCCAGCATTCAAATTTACTACTGAATAATAACAGGGCTGTTCATTAAATCTAAAATAGCCATCAATCATTGAACCATCTTGCGACCAATCACGCGATGTTAGATCCACGTAATCTCCTATATAGCCATAATAACTTTCTTCACTATTAACATTGGTAAAGAACTGTTTCAATCCATTTACAACAGATTCTCCGATTTCCTCCTCCGAACCACTTAAATCTCCAGGCTTAAAAGGTGTTCCATCAGCTTCTACCCCACGTGTTTTCAACATCACACGAGATATTTTCTTTCTCTTACCTAACGATTTTGGAGATACCAATTTATATTGTCCGTTTTCTTTAATCAAACAAATAACTCCTTTCGCAATATCATCATTTGTTTGCCTTAAGCCCTGTTCTAGATGAGTAAACAATCGCTGTGAAATATTCAAATCAGTAGAATTTGGTCCTTTATATATTAATTTGTCTCCATCAGAATCCACATAAGCATGGTATCTTGCAAAAGCTTTCATATAATGATTTATTTCAGCCTTACACCTCTGTACATTACTGAAATCTATTAAATCAGGAGAAACATCTATATACTCTCCGATGATATTTGAATTCACAGAATCCGAAGTCTCTAAACTATCAACTTCATAACTACATCCAACAAGGATAAAAGAAATAAAACCTAAAACTAACAATACTTTTTTCATAACAATGTACTTTTAAAATTAACAAATATGTAAAGCAACTTACTACTTCCACACCTGCTTTCCCTCCTCATACACCAAAATCCGTTCCTGCTTCCCTCGTGTATGATTCTGCAACAACAGCAACGCCCCTTTAGGAACACCCCTGTAAACCAACGAATCCAACATCGCCGTTTGCTGTCCTAAGGTCCTCCACCCTCTCTTTGTACAATATGACAACTCATAGTCATCCAACGACCGAACATAATTATCCCGGTTGGCAGGCGTATAAATTATCTTATCTATCACCTTCGACGTGCCTAGGTCTAACCCTGTCCAGCCGCCATAGGGTTCCGTGTAATCAAAAGACGTTTCTGTATTACCGTCAAATGCATTTGTATATTCGTGCGAACCATCCTGTTGATAGCAACCGGGAGTGCCTATAACTCTACCGCTTAATGGCAACAGTCCACCTGCTTCATAAAACTCTATTTCCGCCACATTGCAATGTCCCTTTTCCGGTCCTATATAGCGGACATACCGAAAAGGCGTCAAAGAACGGGAATACGCCATCGTCCGCAACCGTTCGGGTTGCTTTTCTATCAGGAAAAGCACCTCTTTCTGACGAAAATCCGGATCATTACTTCCTTCAAAAACACCTCCTATCATACGTTTCTGATACTTCTCATCTTGCCACAAAGGATATTTAGCAAACAGCGTTACATCCTGAACACTATCTGACGGAGTAAAAACATGAAATTCACCGGAAACAGTCATTTCAAAAGGATCAGTCCAAAAACGAAGCCTTCCCCGTTCATAAGTTGCTATCCGCATGACGGGTTCTATCTGGACATCGCTGAAAGCAAGATGTTTACCATCAAATTCCGCCCATGCCACAGGCTCCCAATCCATGCGGCTACTGCCACAAAGATAAGCGATACGCGAACGGGGCTTTCCCGAATAAAGCATAGATGCAGGAATCTCCAGTTTCTTTTTGTATGTCTTTGCGTAATCGGCTGTTACGTCAACGATGTGCGGATCTCGGAAGAAAGGTACAACAGTCGTATCCAAGCGTTGCATTTCTGCCTGCATAATACGATTAAGACTGAACGTATTCCGATAAACCTTTATTTTCGAAGCTCCACACATCTTATCCTTACGGACTTCTTTTATCTTATCCGGATACTCCTGAAAATAAAGCGTACCATATTTATCTGTGAACGACACCCACTGATGCCCATCATTTCCACCTCCATGAAGAGGCATAAAATCTATGGCACAAGGAATTCCCAACGCACGACAAACATAAACGACATAATCGGAAAGTTCACGACAACTGCCCGAAACGCTTTGAGCAATCTCCGGCCCTACATGAGGAAGTCCTTGCGGAACCGTAGTTGTAAAGAAGCGGCTACGTTTACGAAGAGAATCGCACAAACAACGGGCGGCAACAAGCGGATCTTCTATATCAAGAACTGTGGAAGCACGCAGCGAATCAAGCAAAGGATTATACTTTCGATAAATATCCTCACGCCAATAGCTTAATATTTCATCACCAATACGATAAGGAAGAATATACTCGCAAAAATCGGCAAAAAAGACATTCTTCCCCCAAGGCTGATCCTGCCAAACTTTAAATGCCCAGTCGATGTTACTACATAAATAAGCAGAATCGACTGTCAAAACGTCTTTGCAATACTGCAAAGAATCTAAAGAAAACGGTCCATACATCCTTCTGATAGAATCCACCATTGCTTGTGGATATACCTTTTTACTCCGCGCTTCTTGCAAGAGAGTAAAGAAAGTGAGGTATTGTTCCAGCAGCTTACCTTTATAATAGGTATAAGATGGCATATTCTCTATCAGAAAACAAGCTGCCCTATATTTCAAGCTATCCGATGGATTGGATTGATAACGATGTAAAACCTTCTCAAGTTCAACACGATTTTCTCCAGCCTGTGACAAAGCTGCCTCCAACGGAAGTACAATAGCAGTCTCCTTTTTCTTCTCTTGTGAACAAGAATATAAAAGAGAACCGCCTATAATAACAAAAAGGCAAATAATAGGAATCAGCTTTGTCATTGCTTTCATAATATTATTTTTACACAAAGATACGAGCATAACAAATGCCATTCAAGAGAGCGTTACACTCCTATCCCTGTCATATAGGCATTTATCGGGCATATAGAGCCCTAAAAAAGTCATTTTATATCTAAATTGTAACATTAATATATGAGTTATTATAGTCATCAAACAGCTATTTGAACAAATTATTTCATTTTTTGAACAAAACATTCCATCTAATTGCTGTAAAATCCCTTTCTTTGTTTTTCCTAATTTAAATTATAAACAAGACATGAAAAGCAAGAACAAAAAACAGAGTAGTATATACATAATTACACTGTTTGGAATATTATTGACCACATTCCTTATTTATAGTTGTAGCACCGATGAATACAACTATACAAATGAGACAGCAACAGAAGTAAACTCAATTGCCAAAACACGCAGCTTGGTCTCTCAAACTTGGAATACAGGAAATGTATTGATAGATTCCGTTGCCAATTCAGACGAGTTTTATGAATTTGAAAGATGTAGCGAACAATTAGCGGACAAGTTTAGTGCTTATACATCCAAACTAAATAATGAAGAATATGACAAACTCATGGAAAGTCTGAATGATGATGAGTATATGGAAGATTTCATCAAAAAAGCGAATCTGGAAGAAGAACTCCGACAAATGGATGAAGCTAAAAAAGGCTTGCTTGAACGTACGGTATTCTTAAGATTGAGTGAAGAGGAACGGTTGTTATTATTCAGGCAATATGCCAAAAGTCGTGGGCTAGCAAAAAGAAAGATATTAAAAACACGCAAAGAAGGAAATGGAAACAGTAAATGTGAAGAATTGAGACAAGCAGCATACGAACAAGCTGAAACGGAGTATGATAATGCCATAGCTACAAACTGTAAGGGCATGGGTCCTCTCTCACCATGTTACTTGAAAGAAACAGCAGTATATAAAGCAAATATAAGAATAGCAAATAAAGATTATGAGAATTGTATAAATAATCAATAACAATGATTCGCTATATTATACTTTATTGCAGTACATGCGCTGTCTGCATTACCATGTGTTATCTAGATCTTTTTATAGATAACATCAATTCTATTCTTCAACTGTTTCTCATCCATTTCTTCGATTTTCTTTCATGGATCATACTAACAATAGGCGCAATCAAATGTATGCCAGAAAAAGCATATTCTAATAAACGAGTATGGTTTTATTGTGCAGCGATGTCAGGAATGCTTGCAGCAATTAAGTCTTTCGTCAAACTAATAGAAATATTAGACACATAAAGATAAGAGAAGAGTTAATTAATCTCCAGTAAAAAAGCCTCCAATTCTTTATCTACAATCCCTAAACGTTTCCGGGCACGTGATCGCATAGTACGATAAGATCCGTCGCTTACACATAGAACTGACAAAATCTCTTCTTTTGTTTTATACATTCGGATCAATACGCATAACACAATATCTCGTGGAGGAAGCTGAAAGTTTTGCGACTTCAACCAACAAAAAAAGTCAGGATCTATCGTTCTACACCCTTCTACCAATGATAGATAGTCTTGGGCAGACAATTGAGCAATAGATTTATTCTCTATCAATTTACGAACTAAAGAAATACCTCTTTGGGTAGATAAAGGAGAAGCTAGCAATTGCTGTAACTTTTGAGATTGAATAATAGATTGTTGCCGTTCATTCTGCAATTTTTGATATAACGAAATCGAATACTTAATTATACCGGCTATCAATATGCCAACAACCACTAAAGTAGGAATTGTATAGGTAGACAATGCCGGTGCCACCTCCTGATGTATTTCTTTTGGCATAACGACATATATCTGATCTGCTGTAATTAAAAGAAAAGCAGCGATACACTGCCAGTCCGTTATTTCGGAAGGTATACCATGTGCCTCCCTCTCACGGAATGTCCACAATAATGCTCCCACAAAGAGTGTCAGCCACATTGAAAGATGTATGGAAGATGAAAACGCATCAACATACATTTCAGGGAAAAATGCCTGAAATATATAAGCAGCCAACAGAATCGCGCAACAAAGCAAGCCTCCCGACAGTAATTGTTTAAAAGAATAAATAGACTGTTTCATCATTCTCTTTATCTTGTGCTCTTGAATCACAAATATAAGAAAAAAGTATCTTTACATCATTAATCGACCTCTATATTTTTACCGAAAAACAAAAAAGCCCTATATTATCATACGAAATGATTACAGCCTTCACCGCTTCCACTTTCTTCCCGAAACCTCTGTCCAGAGCAGGAAAGCGGGTGAAAGCGACCATGCAAAAGCCATTCTATCACGCTTTCACCGACACACTTCAAATCGACGCTTACTCAAATCGTTTCCATTTACCGCCGAAGCACATCACGAGACACCCCGTAATAACCCGCTGCAGCCACATAAATCGGCTGCATACGTTTGCCGATATTTCGCAATTTACCTTCTTCCAGCAATCGCCGGAGATGACGATTCGCCGTAGTCCGTGTCATACAGCATACTTCCTGAAAATCATAACGAAGCATTACGTCATGATCGGCGAAATATTCCTTCAGCCGCATATCTATCTCCACCTCCGACAAAGACTCCGAATGGCGCGCATACTTACTCCGGCTGGCTTTGACACCTACCAATTCACCCCGCAGGCGAGCATCCGGACGGAAACCGATCGTTTTCAGTTCCATCTTCGACCATTTGTTTTTAGTACTGCGGGTCACCTTTTGCGTGCTCCTCAAAATAGGGGCAAAATAGCCTAGCCCCTCGATATGTACCTCGCGTCCTTCACGTAGTTCTTCACCACAAATTTGGGCAAGCATCTCGAACGCATTTTTTACATCACCTACGGAAAGCGAACTGCGTCCGTGAATCATCCGGCACAGTTTATCCGTTCCCACCTTACCATTCAAAAAAATGCGGGGATGCAAACCTTTCTCTTCCGAATCATCGGACTCACCGGGATTCTCATACCAATCGTAAAGTATAGCCATTAGTAGTTAACGTTTTGATAGTGAATATATTTCATGTAAAAACTTTAAGTTTATTATTAAACCACTATCGTAGTTCATTCAAATCACAGTCGTTATCCAATTAGATCACTCTTGTCATTTGATTGGACCACGAAAGTGAATCATCAATAACTCTTCGTCAAAGATACGATAAAAAATAGAGAAAAGGATGATAAGAAGCCGACTTCTTCAGATACGTAGAAATTAATATTTTTTCCGGAGAAATACTTGCAAACCGACCTCATCCTATAGTACATTCGCAGTATCAGCGCTGAACAATAAACCGATTTTAATCACTTTAAAACAGAAAAAATAATGAATGCAATAACATTGATATGGAGACAGGTATTGAAGGAACTAAAATTGTTCCAAATGAAGAAGAACAAAGAAGATGCAGCAGAGAAAACCGAGGAAGAGCAACTGAAAACGCCAGAATCAGAAGGTCATGAAGATATATATACTGCTCCCCTGCCGGACACTGCACCGCCTACTGGAAAAAAGAAAGAGACAGAACGAAAACAACCGGTCCGATTAACCCAAGAGGTACGTACATTCCTGCAAAAACAGTATGATTTTCGTTACAACCTATTGACGGAAGAAACGGAATATCGTCCTGCCAACAAACGTGCCGTTCCTTTCGAACCTGTAAGTAAGCGGGAACTGAACACTTTCTGCATGGAAGCACACGACCAGGGCATATCCTGCTGGGATAAAGACTTGAGCCGTTACATTTATTCCACTTGTATTCCTGAATACCATCCTTTCCGGCTTTACATGGAAGAACTGCCCGGCTGGGATGGGACAGACAGACTGGAAGCTTTGGCGCAGCGTGTCTCTGACAATCAGCTCTGGATAAAAAGCTTCCATACCTGGATGCTGGGACTCACCGCCCAATGGTTAGGCATGACGGGAATACATGCCAACAGCGTAGCCCCCATACTTGTCAGCAGCGAGCAGGGACGACAAAAATCCACATTTTGCAAGGCACTGATGCCGCCGGCACTGTCACGTTATTACATGGACAACCTGAAACTGTCTGCACAAGGAAAACCGGAAAGGTTACTTGCCGAAATGGGACTCCTGAACATGGATGAATTTGACAAATACGGAACGCAGCAAATGCCATTATTGAAGAATCTGATGCAAATGGCAAACCTGAATATCTGCAAAGCTTATCAAAAGAATTTCCGCAACTTGCCGCGCATCGCTTCTTTCATCGGTACAAGCAACCGTTTTGACTTGCTCACCGATCCCACCGGTAGCCGGCGATTCATCTGCATTGAAGCAGAACATCTGATCGACTGCGAAGGTATCATGCACGATCAGATCTATGCCCAACTGAAAGCTGAACTGCTCTCCGGCATCCGCTATTGGTTCACAAAAGAAGAGGAACGGGAACTGCAACGCCACAATGCTGCTTTTTATCATCCGTGTCCGGCAGAGGAAGTCTTTCATGCCTGCTTCCGGATAGCTGAAAACGACGAAGAGGGAAGCGAACGGCTCTCAGCTTCGGACATATTCAGGAGACTGAAGATGTATAACCCCGCTGCCATGCGTGGAAGTAATCCGGCTACGTTCGCGCAAGTTTTGCTTGCGGCAGGGGTCACCCGTAAACATACCAAATATGGGAATATATATTTGGTGAAACCGATGAAAGCGGCATAAAGCTCCAAACAGAGGGAGGGTTCACCCGTAAGAAGCTGGGAAAGAACTGTTTACAAAGGGGTGAAAGAGGTGAAAAGAGAAAGAGGATATTAAGAGGGAAATAAGCTATAAACAATAAGATTTTGAATAGAAAATCAGGAAAAACTTGATTATCTATTCAAAATCTTATTGTTTCCGGATATTTATCCTACTATCCATTTACTGCCCGGTATAAACGAAATGATCTTAGTTGTTACAAAACAACAGATAAACGTAACCACTGCGATACATGGTATAGCGGCAACAGTGGGAAGCGCCAATGTATCTTTGAACACAGTCACCCACAGTCCGAGCCAGAATATGTGCATAAGATACATACCATAGCTAAGTTTCGATGTTTCTGTCACCAACTTGGGAGCTTGCGGACGTTTGATACATGTAAACATAAGGAATGTACCCGTTGTGAGAAGCACACAGTTAATCGTACAGAAAGCCCATCCTATTTCTATTACAGGTGTGGAATGGAGTTCGCCGGGTATAGCCTGCACATAGAATGAATAAATAGTCCATACAGCACCGATCACCATTAAAATAGTTCCTATAGTGAAACGTTTGGAACGGTTCCACGTAAGGTGTACACGAATGTAATGCGCCAGAACAAGATAGCCCAGATAACCGGAGAAGTACCACAACATGTGGTATTCATTCCAGAAACATTGTCCCCACACTTCACCGCACCAACGATTGAGATAAGGCATACAGGTTGACAACACGAACAGCCCTATAAAGAAACGCTCTTCTTTAGCCGTGGCTTTTCTCAACCATGGGGATATAATTGGGATAAACAAATAAAGACTTATCAGAGGATACATAAACCACAAGTGTCCGGCTAGCGTCGGGAAATTCAGGAATATCCGCGACAAGTCCTTCATAGATGTTTCTCCGTCTATCTGTCCCCACAACATAGGTAGAGTGCTGTACAGTATCATGAATATGAAAAACGGTGGAAGGATGCGAAGACAGCGCTGGCGATAGAATTGCCACATAGACTGCTCTTCCTTCATCGGTGCAAGCAGGAAGGCAGAGACTATCATGAACAGGGGTACTGCCATACGTGAAAAACCGTCGTACACTGATACCCATAACCGGTCTACTTCATTTGCCAAAAAAGACTGCGGACCTGCCATATCAGTGGCTCCGGGAGCACAGTAGAAGTTTTCACTGGCATGAACAAGGATGACGAGAAAGCATGCAAACACACGGATGTAATCTAAAAAAACAATACGTTTCATTTATTCTAAGTTTTCTAGTTATTAATTTATTCTTTTGTGTTCGGGAACGCAGAGATTCTCAACCGTGCCGCACCCATGGGGATCAATGTTATTTCTTCTTTATCACCTTTCACCGCATCTTCTTCCGGCAATACGCCACACAGTCCTGTTTCGTCTATCTTCCATTCAGGTACCGGACGACCGATAGCTTTTACTTCTAAAGGTACACTGGTTGCTGTGAAAGGATAGTTGTCAGCCGGCCAGGATTTACGGATTACCTTGAAATTCTTCAAAGGTTCTTTCTTATCCAATACCAATGAATAATTCCAGGGGCTATCCGGATAGATTTCAGTAGTAGGCCATTTCTTCGAATCAGCACCTTTCTGCCATTTTGAATCACCGATAGCTGTTTCTCGACTGTCTTTCTCTACATATTTCTCTGCAATCTTAAGAGACAAAGTCAAAGGTCCGTAATCTACGCTTACACTGTTTTTATTAACCTGCCAGGTACGCATAGACAAAGACATCGGAAGAGTCAATTCCACACGATCACCATTCGCCCACTCACGATTGATGCAAAGATATTTTCCCGCTACAGGAGCTGCACTTACTTTCTTGCCATTCACCCGCACTTCCGCCTTTTGAGTCCATGAAGGAATACGGAGATAGAACGGAAAAGCGACCTTTTCACCGGTAGAAACAGTAAAGGCAATAGCTTCTTCAAAAGGATAATTTGTCTCTTCGTGAAGAGTGATTTCCTTGCCGTCACCCACTTTCACTGTAGCTTTGCAAGCTGCATAAATAGCTGTTGCCACTCCGTTGTCGGGAGTTGCCAATACCAGATGTTCGGTGAAGTAAGGCCAGCCTTGTGCATGGTTGTGTTGGCAGCAACGACTGCTGAAAGGATTCATCGAAAGGAACGGTCCACGATTGTCAATGCCCGGATGATGATTCTTCGAATCACTGATGGCATGGTTCGGACAAGTGATATAACGCAATGCCTTGAAGTCCGGCATCACGGCAGCCGGATAAGAGTTGAACGCTACTTCTTCACAGTGTTCCGCCCACATGGGATCTCCTGTCATGCAAAGCATGATTTCATCAGAAGCCATTTGTTCAACCAGTCCGCAGGTTTCCACTCCCTGACGGGGATCAATATATCCCAGACGGGCATTTTCGTCCGCACCGAACATACCACCGGGAACCTGACCAAAAGTACGCCGTATCAGATGATGGACATTATAAGAGGCTTTCAGCATCGCTGAATCTCCCGTCTGCATATAATAAGTAGCCGGTTCACGGAAACATTGGGCGATATTGACATTGTGCCAGTTAGGTAAGGAGGTGGATTTCGTCCAGTCGGCTGTGTTACGGTGAATCTTCTCGGCTAATTCGAGTAGGAAAGCATCCCCGGTATGATTGTAAAGCCAGTAGATACTGATGATGTTATCACCTCCACGGCTGTTCTCCCAGTAATCTTCCAGAAGCTGGTCGTCGGGAACAGTCATCTGCCACTTGAAGTAATTCGTCATCAGGTCAATGACACGCTGATCTTGAGAATACTCATAATAAGATTGCAGACACCAGAGCATAATCATCTGTGCCCAAAGTTCGCGTTTGCCGTTACGTTCATTGACCGGACCGAAATAGCCATCCGGCTGGCGACTGGCAAATACACCTTCAATCCAATATTTGGTTTCTTCAATCATCTTCGGGTCATTCAGGATATATGCCAAATTGCCATACCCTTTGAGCCAGTAAGGAACTTCCTCCCAACCGTGATCGCCACCAGTTGTCAACCAGGCATTATTATCCTTTTCCAGCCAAGCGCTGATCTCTCCCAAATGTCCGGTCAGACCGTCGCGCTGCAATTCGAGATACTTCTTCACCCAGCCTTCGGGCTGAATACTGCCTACCGGCAACTTTATAAAATTCAACGGTCGAAGCGGAGCGCGATACCCGATGTAATTGGTATTGACGGACTGTATGTCCGGTCGGTCCACTACTGTCACCGTACCACTAGAAGAAGCAGGCGCACAAGCTGTAACCGCCACTCCAAGCACTATCGATGCAAAAAGTCCTTTAGTTTTATTTTTTTTCATTTCGTCTATTCTATTCTCATTTAGATTATTTCAACTCTCATTGCACTGCTTCAAGACGCATATTATCAAGGTCCAGCAGCACTTTCTTTCCTATTCTCCGATAAAAGCCATTGCCTATAACTCCATCAAAGAATATACCGGGAACGATTTGGCCAAGAGGATATGTCTTTACAGCTTCCGGTCCAAGAGGCTGCATTAATTTATCATCAAATATTATTGCAGGATCTTTTAAAGTTTTATATGTGATCGCCCGGGCCTGATGCAGCATAACTACCCCGAATGTATTCTTTTTACAGGTAGAAGCAATCGGCAGTTCTTTCTGATGTTTCTCATAAAATGCAGAATCAACTGTAACATATTCATTAGAACCCGTATCCAGATTAGCTGTAAAAGCAACTCCATTGAGTTTTATACGCATATACAAATCGTATTTGTATGCATAAATATTGGGGGCTTTAGGAAGGTGAGCATTGGCCACAGAGACGGGGAAACACATTTTGTTATGTTCGTAATCTGTCTGTATTTTCCCTATCAATTTCATTACCGGCAGTCCAAGAGACACACAATCCGTAAACAATGTACGCACCGAATCTACAACAGTCTGCGCTTTCTTCCTCTTCTTTCTTCTCTTAATTGATGAACCGGATACAAACGGAACACTCGCGGTGTCCAAGTAAATGAAGGCTGGAATATTGTAAAAAGTTATATTTCCAACTTCAATAGAATCAATGATACTCCGGACAGAAATCAAGTCCTCATTGATCGTTACTTTATTCTCGTCAATGCTGTCATATCTAACCCCCATCCCATCCGCCAACTTTCTACTTAGGACACAGTAGGGTCCTATCCCTGTATCAAAGATAGTGCGCTGTAATATTCCATTATATTTTGCTTGAAAAACAAGTCTGTCGCCTTCTTCTATGTCAACAAAAGAAAGTGTATCGTTCCGTTTCATTTTTATAGGAGGCAAGGTCACTGCATATTCAGCATAAGATAAGAAATTCTCTGTAGCAGTTCGCCATTCTTCATATTCTTTTCCGCCTGTAGTTGTCTTTGTAAAACTTTCATTCCAAATTCGTTTCATCTGCAGATAAGTATCCAATGCCTTATCCGTATCCCCTAGTTCGATGTACGCATCAAACAAATTAGAATAAAAAACAAGTGTTTCCTCCCCAAAAGTTTCATAATGGTGAGGTATAAACTGCTCTAAATAGTAGGCGACACTGTCTGTCTTGTTTAAAAATTGCGCCATTCGAAATTTATAGTATAACTCTAAATCAGAAGGGATCGTCGTTGTCTCTGATATTTTTTTATACAATTCTTTTGATTCAAAATATCTTCCGCTAAACATTAACTTGTCCAGTTTCTGCAACTGTTCAATATCCTCCTGCCCATACAATGTAAGTGGAATTAGTACAAAAATAAAACAGGTGATATAACATGTTTTCCAATATCTCATAATTTATTTCTATTTTCACCTTCTGACAAGAGCAGTCTGATAACAGACTTATCAAGCTCCGCTACTCTCGCAACCGAAAGCAGGGAGCTCATTCATAAATCCATTATTTATCAACAGAGAATTTGAAGATACATTGGCTTGTATACTTTTCGCCCGGGCGAAGTACAGCCGACGGCCATTCCGGTTTGTTCGGAGTATCCGGATATTTCTGTGTTTCGAGACATACGGAAGCACGTTGGTTGTAAGTAATGCCTTTCTTTCCTGTCAGTGAACCATCGAGGAAATTACCTGCATATACCTGAATACCCGGTTCGTTAGTATAAACGTCGAGTACGATGCCAGTCTTCGGTGATTTCAAAGAAGCGCATTTACGGGTTACGTCGCCTTTTGTGTTCAATACCCAGTTGTGGTCGTAGCCATTGCCATTTTTCAGCTGTACGAAATCATAGTCGTTGATACGTTCGCCTACCGGAGTCGGGGTGCGGAAATCCATCGGAGTTCCTTCTACCGGAACGATCTCGCCAGTTGTCATGAAAGTACTATCCACCGGAGTATAATAGTCCGCATCCACCATCAACAGATGACCGGAATTGTTGCCTGCATCGCCTTCAAGGTTAAAATAAGAGTGGTTGGTCATATTTACAATCGTCGGTTTGTCTGTTTCCGCTTCGTATTGAATATCGATGGCATTATCGTCCGTCAGTTTCATCACTACCTTACAAGTGATGTTTCCCGGAAAACCTTCTTCACCGTCTTCTGCACGGTAAGTCAACTGCAATTCCTGCGGATTCAACAATTCTGCATCAAACACCCGGTATTGGAATCCTTGCGGTCCGCCGTGCAAACAATGACCGTAGTTATTGCGGGGAAGCTGATATTCTACACCATCCAAGGTGAACTGTCCCTGATTGATACGATTGGCATAACGTCCGATAGTCGCACCGAAATCCGAAGGCTTGCTGATATAGTCCTGAATAGAATCGAAACCGAGAACAACGTCACGCATCTGTCCGTCTTTGTCGGGAACCATCACTGAAACAATACGTCCACCGAAGTTCGTGATACAAACTTCCATGTTGTTCTTGTTACGCAGAGTGAACAAATCAGTCTTCTTTCCATCCACTTCTGTCTGGAATTTACTCTGCAATAAACCGGAATCTGTAGCCTTTTCAGCTTTCGGAGTACAAGCTGCCATTAAAAGGGCGGCAACTGCCCATACACATAACTTTTTCATGATACAATTGTTTTTTTTTAATATTAGTTTTCAGCTATTCATATTTAGATGCAGACGACGCGGATAACGCGTTTTTTCTAATTTTGCATCAGAAAAAGAGCCGCATCATCCGCGTTATCCGCGTTCAATTTACTATGTCAGCATATTACTGTATACTATTCAATAAATCTACCTTTCCTTCATTAACCAGCTTCAAAATCAACTCACCGAAAAGAGTATTCTGCCAGGCAAACCATGCACGGGTAAATTTCTTCGGATTATCCTTATGGAAAGATTCGTGCATAAAGCCGGTGTCAGCATCCGTGTCCATCAACATCTTAATGCAAGTCTTGATTTCAGCATCATTCTGACTTGTGAAGGCTTTCATCATAATACTCATAGGCCACACCATATCGTAACCGATATGCGGTCCGCCGATTCCTTCGCCTGCCTTGCCTTTAAAGAAATAAGGATTGTCCTCACTCCACACAAAACGGCGGGTATTCTGATAAATCGGATCGTTCACATTCACATCACCCAGATAAGGCATCGCAAGCAAACTCGGCACATTGGCATCGTCCATCAGATGATGATTTCCAAAACCATCTACCTCGAATGCATAGATTTTACCATATTTAGGATGGTTATACACCGCATATTTCTTTAAAGCTGTTTCCACCTCCTGCGCCAAGTCCTTACATTCTTTAGACAAAGCTGTCTTCTTGTTTACCTTCTCCAAAATCTCGGCTGCCTTACGCAAAGAAGATACGGCAAAGAAATTGGAAGGAATCAGGAATTGAAGCGTAGTAGCATCGTCCGAAGGACGGAAACTGGAAACAATCAAACCGACTGGTTTCACCGGTGCTCCCAGACCGTCATTGCTCACAGTATCCAGTGCACGTTCCGTCTTACGTTGGAATTTATAAGGACCTACTCCGTCTTTGCGTTGTTGCTCTTTGAATGTTTTCAGTACATTAGTGATTGCCTGAATCCATTCTTCGTCGAATATGCTCGCATCTCCGGTAGTCTTCCAGTAATGATAAGCCAAACGCAACGGATAACACAAGGAATCTATTTCCCATTTACGTTCGTGCAATTCCGGTTTCATGTCTGTAAGGTCACTCATCCAATGACCGTCAGGAATAGCGCCGTCATTAAAAGCATTCGCGTACGGATCGATATTGATACATTTAAACTGACGGAGAATAACACCTGCCAGCATTTCTTTCAGTTCAGGATCTGCATTAGCTAATTGCACATAAGGCCATACCTGCGCACCGGAGTCGCGTAGCCACATGGCGTGAATATCGCCCGTATATACGAACGTATCCGGTTTGCCATCGCTTCCTTTACGGAAATGTACAGTGGTGTCCAGCGTATTCGGGAAACAGTTGGTAAACATCCATGCCAACTTCGCATTCTTCAAAAGTTTCTGTACACGGAGAATCTCCTTCTCTACCGCATTGGAACGGAACAAACGATTGGATATTTCCGGGCGGTTATCTTTCTGAATAGCATCCGCCAGACATACATGCATTTCCGTCATACGGTTGAAGGCTTGTAGCTCCCCGCCACAGAGAAGCATACCTGCCAGCATACCTGCGCTGATATATTTGATCTGTTTCTTCATGATTACTTCTTCTTTTTAAATTCGTTAGAGAAAGAATAAGGGAAATCGGTCTCTTTGGTACCACGTTGCTGATTGGGTTTCGCATCCATCTTGAAAGAAATGCTAGCGCCATTCAACAAATCCTGATGAGTCAGATAGTTTTTGGTATATTCTTTACCGTTCAATTTCATCGACGAAATGTAACGTTTATCGTCTCCGTTATTCGGAGCAGAGATAGTCACCGTCTTTCCGTTTTCCAGATGCAGCTTCATCTCCTTGAAGTAGGGAGTACCCAAAACATATTCATCCGTACCCGGACATACCGGATAGAATCCCATTGCCGAGAATACATACCAGGCAGAAGTCTGGCCGTTGTCCTCATCACCGCAATAACCGTCGGGAGCAGGGGTATAAAGTTTGTCCATCACTTCACGAATCCAATGTTGCGCTTTCCAGGGTTGGCCGGAATAGTTGTACATATAAAGCATGTGCTGAATCGGTTGGTTACCATGTGCATAGTTGCCCATGTTCATAATCTGCATTTCACGGATTTC
This sequence comes from Bacteroides sp. MSK.18.37, assembly GCF_019129155.2. Taxonomy (NCBI): domain Bacteria; kingdom Pseudomonadati; phylum Bacteroidota; class Bacteroidia; order Bacteroidales; family Bacteroidaceae; genus Bacteroides; species Bacteroides sp. MSK.18.37. Next base: position 2,333,707 of record NZ_JAHOIB020000001.1, read on the forward strand.
ATGAATAACGGCTCTATAATAACTTTCATCGAAAATCGGAGGAAGAATAAATACAGAGTCCATCATCTGGTTGAATCCGTCTTTACCGCCCATCAGGTCAATCAGACCTTGAGGATCATGGAATACCGACCAGGTATAATGCCAACTATTACCTTCCGTAAAGGCATCCCCCCACTTCAACGGATTGAACGGAGACTGGAATGTACCGTCTTCATTCTTGCCACGCATCAGTTTGTATTCGGGATCGTAGAGATTCTTATAATTCATTGCACGCTTTGCAAAGATTTCAATCTCTTTTTTCGGTTTCTTCAAGGCTTTACCCAATTGATAGATACACCAGTCATCGTATGCATATTCCAGTGTACGGGCTGCATTCTCGTTAATACCCACATTATAAGGCACATATCCCAACTTATTATAATACTCATATCCTAATCGTCCGGTAGAACGAACATTCGGATGCACTGCATTCGCTCCGTGTTTCACGGCTTCCCACAATGTCTCAATATCGTATCCTTTCAATCCTTTCAGGTAAGCATCGGCAACTACGGAAGCGGAGTTGTTTCCAACCATACAACCTCTGTGTCCCGGACTTGCCCATTCCGGCAGGAATCCGCTTTCTTTATAAGTGTTTACCAATCCTTCCTGCATCTTCGTATTCATGGATGGATACATCAGGTTAAGGAATGGGAAAAGACAACGGAACGTATCCCAGAAACCGGTATCGGTAAACATATAGCCCGGAAGCACTTCGCCATTATAAGGACTGTAGTGCATCACGTCTCCTTTGGCATCTATCTCATAGAAACTTCTGGGGAACAATACCGAACGATACAGGCAGGAGTAGAATGTACGCAAATGGTCGATATCATCGTCTTTCACTTCGATACGTCCCAGTACATCGTTCCATATCTTGCGGCCTTTCGCTGCAATCTGTTCAACATTGTCCGTACCCAGCTCTTTCAGGTTCAGTTCCGCCTGTTCAGGGCTGATAAAAGAGGAAGCTACACGCACATTTACCTGTTCGCCCTTGCGGGTTTTGAAACCGATCAGTGCACCGGCATGATTGTCTGTCGCTTCCAGTTTGTTGGTGTCAATCACACCACTGGCTACGGCAGCCGTATAAGTAAACGGTTTGTCAAATACCAGTACAAAGTAGTTTTTAAAGTTGGCAGGAACACCACCGCTGTTTTTAGTGGTATAACCGATAATCTTGTTCTCCGAAGGGATTACTTTCACAAACGAACCTTTATCAAAGGCGTCTACCACTACATAAGAGTGGTCATTTTCGGGGAAAGTGAAACGGAAAGCAGCTGCTCTCTCTGTCGGAGCAATTTCGGTCACTACATCATGATCGGCAAGATATACTTTATAATAATAAGGAGTAGCCGTTTCAGCTTTATGAGAGAACCAACTGGCACGCTCATCCTGATTAAATACTGCCTTACCGGTTACCGGCATGATGGCAAATTGACCGTAATCATTGATCCAGGGACTTGGCTGATGGGTTTGTTTGAATCCTCTGATCTTGTCAGCGTCATACGTATAGGCCCATCCATCACCCATTTTACCAGTCTGCGGAACCCAAAAGTTCATTCCCCAAGGCAGCGCAATGGCAGGGTAAGTATTTCCGGTAGATAATGCGTGCTTTGACTGCGTACCAACCAGCGGACTAACATAGTCCACCGGTCCGGTAATTGTTTTTGCAGTCATAGCCCATGCACTAAGTAACGTAAAAGCGAATAGAGCTAGTTTCTTCATGGTATTTTGTTTTATTTAATCAGTTTTCCTTCAAGCATTTTGATATAATATCCACCTACAACGGAACGTGCCTGGAAGCCTCTTTGATTCGGTTCGTCTGTAAATACCCAGTCGGACATCGGAACACGGTTAGGTGTCACGTTCATAAACAGATATACGGGTTCGATAAATTTTTCAAAGGTAGCTTTGTCATTTGCCAATGTAGCTGTCCACATGATCCAGTCGGTCTTTGTGTATGTTTCACGGTTATCCAACGGAAGACCATATTTATTTTGCTTCGAAAGATAGTAAGCTATTTCCGTTTCTGCAACATTTTTAGGGAAGATTTGCAGATCCAACAGTTTATCCCACACCAAGTTATACTTCTGGCTCCATGTTCCCGGTTTGTCAAATGTGAGACGATAGTGGTCACCATCATCCGCCATTTTCACCCATTCGGCAGCCATTTCTTTCGCTTTCTGTGTGTACTTTTCAGCCACGTCTTTCTTGCCCAGCATATCTGCCAGATAACCGTATGAAGCAACACCCATGATTGCTTTGATAGAAAGGTTGGCATTGTGTGCAAAGTGACCTGCAAAGTCATCGGTACAAAGTTGGTTGGCCGGATCAAGTCCGTTCTCTACCAGATAGTCTGTCCACGTAGTCAGGGTTTCCCAATGTTTCTGTGCGTAATCTGCATTACCTTCTACTTTTGCAATGGCAGCAGCCAACACTACCATATTACCCGATTCTTCTACCGGCATATCACCGCCATAAGTCTGGCCGTTAGCCAATGGATAAGTACCGACATCATGTGCAGCAAATGGTTTCGCCCATTTTCCGCTTTCGCTATAATAGAAGATATGGTTCATGGTAGCTTTCACCAATTCCGGATTGTAGTATAAAAGCAGCGGGGCTCCCGGATAAGTCAGGTCGACTGTTCCGATGGAACCATTACTGAAGTTCTCCTTAGAAAGGAATACCAAGTCACCGTTCGGAGCCTGTACCAGTTTATGTGCAGCCAATGCCTGACGATAAGCCAATGCACAAAGTTCGGCATATTTACGTCCACCGGCAGCAGTAGCTTCTTCCATCAGTTTCTTGTCGAAAGCAGCACTGTTCTTCATTTGTGTCTTGTATTCTTTCTCCGCTTTCTGGAATTGGGAAACAATCGTTTCATTACCCTCACGGTTCCAGTAAGGACGCAGGTTATCACCAAAGTATTGGATAGAATAAATATCATCATATCCGATCAGCAGATGGCCATCAGCTTTTTGTGTTTCGCCCAATGAACGTACCAAAGCCAGTTTATCATAACCGTTTGTGGTAGGAGCTTCCAGTTTATTGGCTACGAAATTCTTGCGCAGCTCTCTGCCGTCACCGATTGCATAAGTACTGTTTTCCTTTTCAGCTGCCAGATAGAAATGTCCCCAGTCGATACGAACATCATCACCCTTTTTCTTCAGAATATCCTGATTGCGGCTTCCGGTACGAAGGAATAACAAATCGCCGTCAGTAAAGCTGTCGGCAACAGATTCCTGGTGAGGTTGGTCGATTGCCCATTGCGGAGATGCTTCGAAATACAACTCTACCTGATGTTTCTGACCGTCATTGGAAGCTACTTCATAAGAAATGTAGTTGACCGGACGTGACAACAAATCCAGATTATCCATAAACATAGGAGCAGTAAATGTCAGTTTCAAATCTACCGGACCGCAAGTAAATGTATAATAAGTCTGCATGGGTTGTACATCTACAGAAGTTTGTTGCGCTGTTTGATGGAAAGAACGGTAACCGTCCAGTTCTACCAGCAATCCGAAATCCAACAGTCCGTTTCCTACCCGGTTATGACAATAACCTGCAATCAGATTTTCACCCGGTTTCAAAGAAGCTACTACTTCTTCCGACAGTTTCACCCGTTCGTTCTTTTTACAAGCATTGCCTGTATCCACTACCTTGATGCCGTTGATATAAATAATAGCATCATCGTCATGAGAGAATTCAAGATATACATTCTTTCCTGTCAAGTCTTCCTGAATATCAGCTACCCGGCGTACCCAGATAAATTCTTCACCCCATTGAGTCTTTGCTGTATGTTCATTCTCCATGGTTCCGAAGGCAGCTTCGCCTTCTTTCCAGGCTTTATCATTGAATCCGGCATTCTGCCATCCGTCAGCAGGCTGTTGAGTGGTATACTTTCCTGTCCAGCTACCTTGTTCGGATGTCTTTACCAAAGGACGTAGTTCCAGTTCTTCCGTTCCCATGAAACGGTAGGTTTGTCCGTCTACTTTTGCAACACCAAGTAAAGAAAAATCCTTGCCTGTCCAATGTTTTACAGGACTGTCGTATAGATTGTCCGTAGTAGACCATGCACTAGTATAAGGATCAATTGTCACCAGCGGATATGCCGGAGCACGTAATTCATTCTTCTCGTGCTGTTCTACCTGGGTCTCACAGCTACAAAATACAGAAGCTGTTCCCAGTAACAGCATCATCAGTTGTTGTTTCATAATTTAAATCACCTGTTTATTTAATCTATTTTACGCAAATTCCGTCGTTTTCTATTTATTTCTTAGCCGGAAACAAAAGCATCAATGCCGGTATACCGGAAGCAGAATAACTGTCGATTTCCGCACCTTCCGGCAACTTTTTATAGTATTCGCCTCCACATACGTTCCGTGTCTTATCTCTGTTTGCCCAACCTGTTTTGATGGTACGTTTCAGGAACGGGAGATATTGGGTTTGTCCGCAATCATACACCAACCATGCCATATATTCCGCAAAGATGGCAGTATAGATACCCTGTTCAATACCACCTTCGAAAGGTAGCACTTTATGTTCTGCAGACATATCTTTCACTGTATAGTCTGCTGCCAGAATAGCATTGTCCAGATAACGTTTCTCTCCGGTCGCCTTATAAAGCAGTATGGACGCTCCGATAAAGGTTGCCTGGTTGTATACATGTGCTTTCCATGCGGGATTGCCATTTCCATGACGGCTATCGGCAATCTTTCCTGTTGCTTTATCCAAGAGATTTTCCACTCCCCATTCATAGATTTCTTTACCTTTGGCAAGATATTGAGCTTTCGTCTGATAATCCGGCCGTTTGTCGGTCGATTCTTTTCTATTTTCAGGCACGTTATTGTAGAGGGTTAATGCTGCAACAACTGTCGGAAAGTTGATACATGCCATCTTTCCATCACCGAATTTATTCGGTTTCGGATTTTGAATGGGTTGCCATTGCCAAAACATACCTCCGTTTTCTTTGTCATACGAGCCGGTATCACCGACTTTTTCCGAGCCATACCATACCCGTTTGAAACTAGCTTCCGAGAGTTTCAGATATTCATCCACTCCAAAAAGTTCGTAGCCGCGTGCCAGGCTGATAGTCCACCACATGATGTCATCGTAGATGAACCAGCCGGTATTTTCATTGTTATCATCAAAATCAAACTGACAATATTGCGCTTTGTTCCCTGCGAATATTTTCTCGCAGAGTGTTTTATAGTAATTCGTTTTCTTTTTGTCTTTCTGTGCCTTTGCCAGTTTATAAGCATTCATTGCCATATCCCAATAAATAGGTTGACACCAGATAGCCGCTGCTCCATTGCCACGGTCAACAGCACTTGGATAGGACGAATTTGTCTTGTAAATATATTTATTGGAGTCTAGTAGTGTATTATTAAATCCTTCATAAGCTGCCCATACATCTTCGTTCGTATATGCGTGCTTCTTCTGGTTTGCTTTTCCTGAATTGCCGACTGCCCATATAGTAGTTGATGCTCCCAATAGTAGTGTCAGAGCTAAAAGAATTTTGCCTTTCATGATAGTTTATAAGTTTATAGTATTTTTCCTGTTACAAAGATTGCAGAAATAGCTGAAAAAAAACGATAATATTTATTCAATAAAGAACAAATACAGACCAAAACACTTTTCTACAATAAAAATAAAGGATTAATAAAGGGTTATTGGAGAATAATTCCCCCTCACTCTGTCCTTATGACAGAGATAAGGGGAATATTTAATCTACCTATTGAAAACTCATTCCGGTAAACAATTATTTGTTATCTGTAATGTCTGTGGATTCAATCCATTGCCAGTTATCACCAACTAATGTTGCCGTATGGCCTTTCAAACCTGTTATTGTGCTGGTAGCACTTTGAGTAGGCTGATCACCTTTCACTTCAAAATCCCAGGCTTCTACCAAATTCGGATTATCAGCACTTACACCTTCTTCATTACCCATATAAGAAGCATATACCTGATTTTCTGTCCGATTTGTTTTCCAGATACGGATCTTCTTTATGTAACCGGAGAACCATTCGTTACGATTTCCATTATTGTCCATCATACAGAATCCGGTCATGTGGACCTTATTAGCTATAGATTGTTCATTGATATACGTTCTCCAGGACTCACCCACACGAATGATTTCACCCTGTCTCGTACCGTCAATCATGGAATAACACTTCACATCTGTCGGAGTATCAAATCCCGGCAATCCCTTATCCCTGAAGAGGAATGCATAATGCGTCCAACGATCTTTGGTCCAGTTGTCCGACTTTTTCCATCCCGGTTCCCATTCTTGTGGATTTGTGTGATTATTATCTTGCCAGTGAGCAACCATTGTTCTCAACAATCCCTTTGTACGATCCTGAGCACGCCATCCGCTCCAATAAGGATCGTTGGTCATGGTAGAAAGGAAAGTACAGTTGTCTTCTCCCTGTTTATTGCAATATTCTTTGATATTCACCCAAAGTTCAATCGTAAATGCCTGATTGTCATCCTCTCCAAACTTCACATAATCCTCACTATAACCAAAGTCTATATAGGAACCGGCATTTCCATCTACAAACAGATTCCAGGTAATCTGACTGTTATCCGGCCATGCAGAATCTTCAACTTCTTCTACTTTCTTATCGGCAGCAGCAATAGTCTCATCATAAATCTCCTGCGTCATATCTGTGATGGAACCGGATTTGATTCTTTCAGCCAGACTTTCCAAATCTTTAGCTGCACTCTCCAAAACCGACTTATTTTCTACCGGATATTGTCCCTGATGATTTCCCCACTTCGTTTCATCATTAACGATTGCAAGTATTTCATCCGCCTTAGCCAGTAAATTATTGATATATTGCTGTGCTTCCGGAGACAGATTGTAATATTTTGAATTTTTAAACTCGTCAATCGCTTGATTTACCTTTGCTACAGCAGTTTCCAAAGTTGTTTCATCCAGTTCCTCACCAGCTTCTACCCGTGTTATCAGTGCATCCAACTCGGTAATAGCAGCATTTAATATATCCTTTCCGGTTTCAGGATATGTCCCGGGAGCAGTTCCGTAGGTTGAATTCTTCAATAAATAGCTCAATGACGCACGGCTTTCCTGTAAGATACTTAATTGTGTATCTGTCATATACTCGTCTTCAATATCGTCACAAGCGGTAAATATCCCTGCCAGACTAGAAATCAGGAGGAAAGAGAGGAGCATTGCTCCCTCTCTCCATTTATTAGTTAAACATTTCATGTTTTTCATCGTTTTTACATTATTATTCAACAATACGTTGCCACTCGTAAGTACCGATAATCTTAGCAGTATGACGACCTGTCAGGTCTATTACTTCATTACCCGAACCGGAAGGTTTGGTCATGAAATCCCATGCTGCCGCCAAATCTGCTTCTTTACCCGTCACTTCAGCCGTTCCGTTATAAGAATTCTGAACATATTCGTTATCCTTTGCGCTCTTCCAGATACGGATTTTTTTCATATAACCGGCAAAGCCTTCTTCAAACAGATTATCACTAGTACGCATATAACGTCCGAAAGCGGTCATCGGTGCATTATAGTTGGCATAGTTGCTCGAATTATAGAACCTGTTACCCACGCTTCCCTCGGTTGTTTTCACTTCTCCGTTCACATACAATTTCGCACGAAGCTCCGGACTGCCCGGCAAGCCTTTATCACTGTACACAAACAAGAAATGTTGCCATTCTCCATCTTCCGGTGCCTTTAGTGACGGTTCACAGATATTTCCTCCTGTTTCGCCCCAAGTTGCACGATAAATACCACCGTCCGCATTACGCCAGTACATCATCCAGCCGTTACGCCATCCGTCACCGCCCATGTAAGTTGACAGGAACACATTCTGGTCTTTTCCACCACCTTTGGTTACTTTCACCCAAAACTCAACAGTAAAGGCTTGATTTCCTTCGGTTCCGAAATTGACATATTCTTCGCTACGTCCGAAATCGATATAAGAACCACCATCACCACGTCCGTCCACAAACAGTTCAGCCGGTGTTGTTTCAGCGTCTTCTGTACGGATCGTACTCTTGAACTGTTCCATAGACGCCTTGGCTTCTGCCACATAGCGTTGTTTCTCACTTTCCGACGGAGAGGGTTGCTGATATTTGATTAAAAGTACCGCACGATTGGCATCATCTATCGCATCTGTCAGAATTGCCCGGCTTTCGGTGGGGTACTGTCCTTTCTTATCTCCGTAGTCTGAATTTTGCTGCAAATCGGTCATTTCAGCAATCAATGCATCCAGTTGGTCGATATAGGTATCTTCTATTTCAGGAGCCGCAGTATACTCGTCATGCGTTTCTTCAGAACAAGCCGCCAATTGAAGTGTCAGTACCATGCATAACACATAATACCACATTTTCCAATTTGAATATTTCGTATTCATTATTCTTCTTTTTTATGGGTTACAATTATTTATCTGCCGGAAACAACAACATCAATGCCGGTATTCCGGATGCACTATAGCTGTCAATAGTAGCACCTTCTATCTGTGCCTTATGATATTCGCCACCACACAAATTACGTGTCTGGTCGCGATTAGCCCAGCCGTAATTAATGTTACGTTTCAAGAACGGTACGTACTGGGTCTGGCCACAATCATTTACCAGCATGGCCATGTATTCCGCAAAGATAGCGGTATAAATACCCTGTTCCACGCCACTCTCGAACGGCAGTAAATCGTACGTTTCGGACATGGTATTCATTGTATAGTCAGCTCCTAAAATTGCATTGTCCAAATATGTTTTCTCACCGGTAGCTTTATAAAGCAATAATGAAGCTCCGATAAAAGTGGCCTGATTGTATACATGGTCCGACCATGCCGGATTGCCTTCACCATGCTTGCTGTCGGCAACCTCTCCGGTATTGCTGTCTACCAGATTCTTCACAGCCCATTCATAGATTTCTTTTCCTTTTGCCAGATAAGCTTCCTTCGTTTCATAATGCGGACGGGTAAAATCACCGTACTTATTACTCCAGCTTTCCGGATTCGGATCAGCCACACGATCGGTAGGAACATTGTTATAAAGGGTCAATGCAGCTACCACAGTCGGGAAATTGATACAAGCCATCTTACCATCACCGGCAGCATTTTCATTCGGATTGCCGATAGGCTGCCATTGCCAGAACATACCTCCACCCAAATTCTTTTCAGGATCTGCATAAGAACCCGTATCACCTACGCGGGGAGAACCGTACCATACACGTGCAAAACTTGCTTCTGCCAGACTGCGATACTCTTCCACTTTAAATAATTCGTAAGCACGTGCCAAAGTAATGGTCCACCACTGTATATCATCATAGATAAACCAGCCGGTATTCTCATTATTATCGTCGAAATCAAAGTTTACATAATGTGCTTTATTTCCGGCAAACAAATCATCACACAACTGCTTGTATTTGTTTTCTCTTTCCGTATCTCCTTCCGCTTTTGCACGTTTATATGCGTTCATGGCCATATCCCAATAGATCGGCTGGCACCAGATAGCGGCAGCTCCGTTATTACGGTCGGTAGCAGCAGTATAAGCGGTACTTGTTTTATAAATGTTCTTATCGGGGTCCAGCAAGTTATCATTAAATGCTTCATAGGCAGTCCAGGTATCCGCATTGGTATACTCCGGTACAATCTCGTAATCCGGAGTATATGGCTTTGCCTGTTTATCCTCATTGCAAGAGGACATACAAAGGACACCGGACATGAGACAAACTGCAGAGAAAATATATTGTTTCATCATAATTTCTATTTTATAATCAGTATTTAGAATCCTGTATTCTGAACCAAGTTTTTATCAATATCAATTTCGCCCTGTGGTATGGGGAAGAAGTACTGACGGTCAAAAATACGCTTCACAATCTCCGTACGTTTGAAGAATTCATTTCCGTCATAATTGACATTCATACCGTGAATTGCCTTGTTGAAATACTCATTTACCAATCCCCAGCGACGTACATCAAAATAACGGCAGTTTTCGAAACTCAATTCAATGCGTTTCTCCTTACGAATCAGCTCCATGACTTCTTCCGTTGTAGTCGGTTTAGGCAGATTGACTGTTTCACCGTATCCCGGAATACCCGCACGCTTACGGATCATGTTCATATACGTCCAGATGTCTTCATGAGTCGGGCTGACATGCGCAAGCGCTTCGATATAGTCAAAATAAATATTAGTCAGACGCAAGAGCACACAAACCAAGTTCTGGTTACGGTCGCCGGAATCCATTCCTTTGCGCACCAAATAACCTGTACTTGTATAGTCATTGCTACCTTGTTCTTTACCACAACTTCCGCTATAAGTGAAATCTACTATATAATCGCCTTCTGTTCCATCAAACCATTTTGAATTACTAAAGGTAATGTCTACATAAAAACGAGGTTCACGATTAACATACATCATTCTGGTTCCTGTCGGTGCATATAAGGTACCGTCTGTTCCTTTGTATTCTGTTGTAGAAACTCCCTCTTCTACATAATCGGATTTTTCGTTGATAATCGGAGTGACTCCGTCAGCACTATAACCGGAAATAGGAGATTCTCCGTTTGACATGAAATAGGCATCTACCATTTCTTGGGTTGCTCCCAACAAGCTACCACCTCTATAGTTGGTCGTATTACCGGATCTATTCGGCATACGGTCGTACTGCATGGTTCCGGCAGCATTATCCAAACGATAGAAAATCATTTCTTTATTGTTACCCATTTCAGAAAACAGGGTTCTTACTGCACGGCGATAAGATTCCGTCGGGCTGAAGCCTTCCGAGTCCGGACCGGAAACAGAAACACCGTCCTTATTGGTATACATCAAATGATAACGACTTCCGTAATTAGAGAAGAAAGTGTTACATTCATTAATCACTTTCTGCCAATTGGCACGTTTGGTAGCTTCGTCCGGTTTGTTAGGGAACAGTTTTGTTCCGTCCGTATTAGCCAAGTCTGAATAGTAATTGCACTCTCCATTAAACAACCAGCTGGCACGATAAGTCAATGCCTCGATGATAAACGCCTGTGCAATCGCCTTATCAATACGGCCATATCCGGACACTTTGTCGGTAGAAGCATCATCCAGTAAACCATCGTTTTGCGCACCTTTCAGTTCTGATACGATAAAATCGAAACACTCGTCTACCGTATTACGCGGGAGTTGCAACTCATCGCTCGGAGTATCCATCGGGAAGTCCTTTTCAAGCAAAGGAACCGGACCATAAGTACGTACTAAATAAAAATAGTAGATCGCCCGCAAAGCTCTTGCTTCCGCTTTCCATTGATTTCTTTCTGTAACAGTCAGCGGTGCCTGATCTACATTTTCTGTAAATACTGCCGCTTCATGAATACCTGAAAACCAGCTCTTCCAGCGATACAATACCATCGTTCCTTCGGTAGCATCGATTGAATTGTTATTTATCAATTTCCCTTTATTGTCATTTGTCCACTCTGCTTCGTCGCTGGAGCCTGTCCAGGGACCGGGAGTACGGTACAGACTTGTTTCGTGCACCTGACGTTGGTTAAATTCATCCGGTAAGAATGTGTATACGTTCGAAAGATACCGCAAGGCTCCATCTCTGGTTGTGAAAATCTCCTTGAGTGATAAACGGTCATCAGGCACCTGGTCAAAATAGTCATTACAAGATGTCGTCAAGAAACACGCCAGCAAACTAACGATTATATAATTATATTTTTTCATTATCTTTTTGTTTAGAATGTGAAATTAATACCAACTGAATAAGAAGTCGTATTCGGATAAGAAGCACCATTATCGGTATTCAACTCCGGATCCCACAATTTGAAACGACTCAAAGTGAACAGGTTAGTTCCCATTACATATACAGCCGCATTCTTCAGATGAACTTTATTCACCCAGGGTTTAGGCAGATTATAAGAGATCTGCAATGTCTTCAAACGCAGGAAGTTCATGTTACGCACCCACCAGGTACTTTTCTGGAAGTTATTAATATTACTGGTTGTTTCACTTCCATAAGACAAACGCGGATAAAAGGCATTCTGATCCGGATTTTCCTCTGTCCAACGGTCACCAATGTTAGAGTAAAGGTTACCACTACCACCACCGCCATTAAACGGATTAACGCTGCTACCGTTCAAAACACGTTCGGCTCCTGCTACGCCCTGGAACATCATCCCCACAGACAAGTCTTTCCAGCCTACTGTAAATCCGAAACCATAGACAGTTGTCGGCACATCACCACGAGAAATGTAAGTCTGGTCGTATGCGTCTATCTGACCGTCATTGTTTAAATCCTTGTATTTGATATCTCCGGCTTTTACTGTTCCAAACTGTGATGCAAACGGTTTGGGAGTAATGGCTTTATTGGCATCCGACAAAGATTCCCAGCGTGCCATATCATCTATTTCAGCTTGAGTGAACAGTCCCTCGGCAACATATCCTTTCACTCCATTGATGTTGTGCCCATATTGGTTCATCCATTCGTATTTCTGTTCCGGCAATTCTCCCTGAATCCATTTATCCTTATTAAAGGTGACATTACCACGAAGCGCAATTACCCAGTCTTTATTGATACGCTTGTTATACTCGATCGTTCCGTCAAATCCCTTATTTTCTATGATACCGATGTTTCCGTAAGGAGCAGATGTGTTGTATCCCAAGAATGAAGGTATAGAATGTTCACGCTTCAACAAGATGTTTTCACGACGTTCTTTAAACAAGTCGAATACAATAGACAGATCGTCATTAAATAGCTTCAGGTCAATACCCAGGTCTTGTTTGCGAGATTCTTCCCAAATCAGGTCAACAGCCATATTCACTGTTTCATAACCGGACCACTTAGTTCCATTCGGTCCGAATTTATAACCATAGTCTCCATTTTCTTTCATCTGATCCAGATACATGAAACGACGGTCGGAAACTTCGCTATTACCCACTTTACCATCTGTATAACGTATCTTCAAGAAAGAAACTGCCTTCGACAAAGGTTGCCAGAATTTCTCATTTGAAACAACCCATCCTACACCAAATGCAGGGAAAGTTCCGAAACGATGTTTAGGCGAAAAGTTCTCGGCACCGTTATAACCGATGTTGAACTCTGCGAAGTAACGGTCTTTCCATGAATAAGTGGCACGACCGGCAATACCCATCATACGATACGGAATCGCATCTTCCAATGTCCCTTTTGGATATAATAGTTTGGATTGCTGATTGAACAGGAATAACGCACTAACACGATGATCGTCGTTGAATGTCCGGTCATAATTCAAGGAAGCCTCCAAATAAGTCTTTTTGTTACCACTCGTTTCCTGTTTATAACTTAACACGTTACTTCCTTCATAAATACGTTGCAGAATAGGTTGTCCATTCATATCGTAAGGAACACTAGTGTCCAGGAAGTTGTAGGTAGACTCCGCACGGTCCTGATGTACATGTATCTCATTGTATACGTCGAATGCATACATAGCAGTCAGTTTCAGTCCTTTCGTGAGCATATCCAAATCCTGTGTGACGCGCAAATTAGAGTAAATCTGATTTTTCGTCAGGTTGTCATAACCACGACGTGTAGCCTGTGAATAAGGGTTATTAAAGTTGTTATTGGTTGAAGTTCCCGGCACAAAGGCTTCTCCGTTAACAAAGAACATCTTCGGATATTCAACCGGTGAGATAGACATTGCCGCATTATACAAATCGGCAGAAGAGATGGCCGGATAGTTTCCTTCTCCCAGATAACCTTGCGCACCGATCTCGACCTTAGTAGTAGGAGTTACGTCGATATTCAAATTGGTAGTAAAGTTGTAACGGCTATATTTCATTTTAGAATCATAGGTGTCGATATTCTTATCAGTCACCGTCATACCTGTCTCATTAAAGTAGCTGACTGATGCATAATAAGCGACTTTCTCGCTACCACCGCGTACATTTACATTCACACGGCGATTATGTCCCCAATCATTAAAGATTTCTTTCAACCAATCCACATTCGGATATAGATAAGGATCCTTACCGGCAATCGTGTTACGTATCTGATCTTCTGTATATTTCGTAGCAATACCGTCATTACGCATTGCCTCGTTGGCTGCATTCATATAAGTGATACCGTCTGCCAAATCGACCATCTTCGTGAAACGGGTAAACGATTCATAATAATCCGCGCTCACTGTCGGTTTTCCTACCTTTCCCGGTTTGGTTTTAATCAAAATTACGCCATTGGCACCACGTACACCATACACAGCTGTTGCTGATGCATCTTTCAACGTTGTCAACGATTCAATATCTTCCGGATCGATGTCATTGAACGAACGTTCCACTCCATCCACCAATACCAGCGGAGAAGAAGTGTTGGGAGTGGAAATTCCACGAATCCAGATATCAGCAGCATCTTTTCCCGGTTCTCCTGTACGTTGTACAGCCACAACACCCGCCAAACGACCTGCCAATGTAGTTGTTAAACTGGCAGAAGGCGTCTTAATATCTTCCATCTTCATGGAAGACTGTGCACCGATATTACTTATTTTACGCTGGGTACCATACCCCACAATAACAGTCTCTTCCAATTCGTTGACCTGTTCTTCCAAGGTGACATCATAAATGTTGGTGGAGGCATTGGTTCGTATTTCAGAAGTTTTAAACCCGATATAGGTAAATTTAAGCACTACACTCTTCTTGGTTACGAATATCTCATACAAACCATCCATATTCGTAATCGAACCGTTTGCATCTCCATCCACAGTAACGTTGACCCCAATAAGCGGCTCTCCTTTTATATCAGTGACACGTCCGGATATTTTCCGCTTATTCTGTTGCTGTTCGGTTGAAGCAGGGGCTTTTCCGGAAATAAATATTTGCCTGTCAGAGATCCGATAAGTACACGAAGTACCTTCGAAAAGTTCAGAAAGAATTTCTTCTATATTCTTATTCTTACTATCGATAGATACCTTACGTTCTAAGTTGACAGCGTCATCTAAATAGAAGAAAACAAATTGACTACTTTTCTCTATTGTTTTAAGCACTTCTCTCAACGTCGAGTTACTCATGCTGACCGAAAGAGTCTTAAATTGAGAATAATTGTTGTAACTTGCGAAAGAGTAGTCTATTCCGAGAAGTAAAAAGCACAGGAATAGCCCGAGAACCTTACTCTTTCGTTCTCTAATTGCATTTTTCATATTAAACATGTTAAAAATTTCTCATAATATTATTTTCTGTATATAAACATTCATAGGCACACAAGTCCCATCTGGATGATAGTTCGTATCATCCACTCTCTTCAATAATTACCATAAAATACGGGAGTTAGATTAGTTTATTATCTTATTTTTTTATATCTATTTCTTTACTACTCGATACGTTTTATATTGTTCATCATAGGCATAAGAAATTGGTGCAACAAAGGTTAATCCATTAATAACTGTTTCAAAGTTGTCTTTCAAATCGATTTTTCCGGAACATTTTATTTTACTTAGCGCTGGGTCAAATTCTACATTCACACCATAATAGGTAGACAGGCGTTGCAAGACTATTCCCAAATCGGCACTTTGGAAACAATAGAGTCCATTTATCCACGATATTGCCTGTTCTACATCTACTTGTGATATATTTTCCTTTCCATCGGCGGAACTGAACATCTGATTAGGAGCCAAAATCGCTTTCGGAGTCCGGGCTGTCTCTACCTGAACACATCCTTGCGCCAGCACTACACTTCTAATTGCTTCCGACTCATACGCCGTTACATTAAATTTAGTACCAAGCACCCTGACATTCATATCTTTGGTCCGCACATAGAAAGGGCGGTTTTCATCTCTGGCTACTTCTATGTAGATTTCTCCGTCCACATAGATTTCCCGTTTATCTTTTTCAAACTCTACCGGATAAATCACTCTCGTGCCGGCATTCACCCAGACTTTAGATCCATCGGCAAACGTCAATACCGATCGCTTTCCACGCGGAATGACCAATTGATTGTAAGCAGCCGATTTTTCCTTTTGTATACTTTCCTGATTTGTTTTGATTTCTACGGAATCATACGTAATCTCCGTTTCTTTTTCTTTCAGGCTCACTACGTTATCTTCCGCCAAAATCAACAGTGTTTCTTCCGTCAGAGGCAAATCAGCTTTGGTATTCACTGCAAAAGTGGCAATATCCGGATCCAGCACCGAAGAATAACTCTTTAATAAGAAGAAACATCCCACAAGAATAGCAACACTAGCCGCCGAGCTCAATCCTATTAAGAAATAGTTCTTACGTTTCGCCTTCTCCTTATTTATATTGGTTGCCTGAATACGAGTCCATAAATCATCCGTTTCCTCGTTTGAAAGTACTTCTTCTTTCTCTTTTGAAAAAAACTCCAAATATCTTTTTGCTGCTATATATTCATCTATATTAGAAGGATTCATCTGTTCAAATTCATCCCAGAACTTCTGTGTTTCTTCCGTAGGATAATTCATGGAAGAAATAAAGAAATCATTCTGAAGGAATTCTTCAAAAGTATATAGGGAAAAATCTGTATGTTTTTGTTCAGAGTTCATCATTTTCATTGTCTTTACGTATGAATAACAGTTGTACTTTCATTTTATACTCACCTTTTCCGAAGTTTTTTCCACTTTTTTTTGATTGATAGGAAAAATAGGCTGATTATTCTCTCTTATTTTCTCTTAAATAAGTCCCGGATACGTCCCAAAGCCCGTTGAATAGAGTTAGAAACAGATTGATTATTCATGTCTGTCACCTTACTGATTTCATCGATACTCATCTCTTTGATATATCGATAATAAATAATTTCACGCTGTCTGTCCGTCAATACAGACATCATAGTATGCACGGTTGCCTGAACTTGTTTTTCCTGTTCATTATTAATATATATAGTTTCCGGAGTGGAAGGGGATTCGTCAACCGTCTCTTCTCTCTCACCTATTTCATCAAACGAAAGAGAATCTGTTGTTTTTTTTAGCGCATTAAAAAGAGTGTTTTTCAACGCTACCGTCAAATAAGCTGCAATATTATCTGTTGGGGCTAACTTTGCACGATTCATGTGGATTTTCACAAACACATCATGTATGCAATCTTTAATTAATTCTTTGTCTGAAGTATATAATAGTCCGAATCGAAACAGATCTTGCACCGTTCGATTATAGATTTGGGTATACGCACTCGAATCTCCCTCGAGAAACCTTTTCCACAAAAGTGAGTCGGAAAGAGTGTGTATATCTGGGTTCATTATAATAAGTATGTTTGATTTACAAGGACAAAAATAAAACAATAAATCAAAAAAAGCCCATCTTTATTAAAATATTAATTACGGATGGGCTGAACTTTTCAGATTTTACTTCAATGGGCTTGCCTTTACTCCCTCGAAAGTCATCTTTATGGGTTTTATTTTTCCATCTTTATCAAAGTACATACGGTCAACGCAGGTCACACGAGCGTTTCCATCCGTTTCACCCAAAGGATGGCGATGATAAATGATGTACCATTCGTCCTCTCCCGGCCCTTTTACAACTGAATGATGGCCGGCACCTGTTCCAATATTGGGATCTCTCTGTAATATTTTTGCTTCTCTTTTGAAGGGTCCGAACGGTGAGTCGGCAATGGCATAAGCAACACAATAATCCGGTCCGGTCCAACCGCCTTCTGACCACATAAAATAGTATTTTCCGTTACGTTTCAACATAAAAGGTCCCTCTACATATTTTTCGGGGGTTACTTCCTTATAAAGGGTACCATCTTCAAACGGTACGATACTCAACAAGTCCGGGGCCAGTTTCACCATATTACAATGTCCCCAGCCACCATAATACATATAATACTGTCCGTCATCGTCTTTGTAAACAAACTGATCGATCGGTTGCGCACCATTTACAAATTTATCAATCAGAGGTTTGCCTAACGCATCTTTAAATGGTCCGGCAGGATTGTCGGCCACAGCTACACCAATACCGCCCAGTTCATTATTGCTTTGGATATCATTCGCACCGAAAAATATATAATATTTATCATTCGCATGAATCACGGCAGGTGCCCACAAAGCACGTTTAAACCAACTAATATTCTCTTTTGATAACACTTTCGGGTGCTTTGTCCAGTTCACCAGGTCTTTAGATGAGAAGGCATCCATGAAAGTCTGTTCGTCATAAGGCGCCGAATACGTAGGATAAATCCAGTATTCATCCCCAAATACAATTCCTTCCGGATCGGCATACCATCCCGGAAATACAGGATTGCCACTCGTCTTCGGTTGTTGATTGGCTTTTTGTCCAAATACAGACTGGGAACAGCAAATAACACTAAGAAGAATAAGGTGCTTCAGTTTCATACAATATCAATTTTAAAGTTCGTGCCACAAAGATGAGAAAAAACAACTAGAAATTCAATAAATACAAACCAATTAAGGATAAATACTAACCAATCTGCAAAAAAAAGATGATTTATCAGGATTTTGTGCTTTCTTTGCAGTGTCATTATTAAATG
This sequence comes from Bacteroides sp. MSK.18.37, assembly GCF_019129155.2. Lineage (NCBI taxonomy): Bacteria > Pseudomonadati > Bacteroidota > Bacteroidia > Bacteroidales > Bacteroidaceae > Bacteroides > Bacteroides sp. MSK.18.37. Next base: position 2,352,168 of record NZ_JAHOIB020000001.1, read on the forward strand.
AAAAATACCATGAAAAGCAAATTGTTATTACTAGCCGTACTTTTAATCATTATTTGTGCATCCTGTCAACCCAAGAAGAAAACAGAGCCGGAAAAGGAAGCCGTAACAGGAGCTACTTATACAAATCCGCTACGTGAAAGAGGAGCAGAGCCATGGGCTGTTTTTTATGAAGGAAAATATTATTATACGCAAGGCTCTGAAAGCAGAATCATGCTCTGGGAGACCAGTGACATTACAAATTTGAATGACAGTCTTAGAAAGCCGGTATGGATACCAACCGATCCAAGCAATTCCCATCACTTATGGGCCCCCGAAATGCATCGCATCAATAACAAATGGTATATTTACTTCGCAGCAGACGATGGTAATATGGACAATCACCAGATTTATGTGATTGAAAACGAGGCTGATATTCCTACAGAGGGTAAGTTTGTCATGAAAGGGCGCATACCGACCGACAAAGATAATAACTGGGCAATTCATGCGAGTACTTTCGAACACAACGGACAGCGTTACATGATTTGGTGCGGATGGCAAAAACGAAGAATTGACAGCGAGACACAATGTATTTACATCGCTTCGATGGAAAATCCGTGGACTCTTTCTTCCGACAGAGTTCTGATTTCCAAACCTGAATATGAATGGGAGTGTCAATGGGTGAATCCCGATGGCAGCAAAACAGCCTATCCGATCCATGTGAACGAAGCCCCTCATTTCTTTCAGCCGAAGAATAAAGATAAAGTATGCATTTTTTATTCCGCCAGCGGTAGCTGGACTCCCTATTATTGTGTAGGATTGCTAACAGCAGACGCCAATGCCAACCTGTTGGACCCTGCTTCCTGGAAGAAACATCCGACACCCGTATTTCAGCAGGAACCGGAGAATGAAGTTTTTGGCCCCGGCGGCAGTTCTTTCGTCTCTTCACCGGATGGAAAGGAATGTTATATGCTTTATCATGCCCGTCAGATACCGAATGATGCTCCGGGTGCAATGGACTCACGTACTCCCCGTTTACAAAAAATAGAGTGGGACAAAGATGGGATGCCTATACTGGGAATACCGGATAAAACCGGAACAATATTGCCCAAACCATCAGGAACAAAAATAGCTGAAAAATAACAAAAACATTGATTCATACGATTCAGCAGTCAAACGCTAATTAACATGAACCCATAAAGGACAAAAACTGACCATCACTTCCATTCTCTATTACCCGAAGCCGCTTTATACGGGATTTTATATAAAAAAGAAGAGAATTTGCTGTTTTTTGAACGGTAATTTTCCTTTATTCACTTTTAATTCCCCTTTCTTTGCAATATCCTTTTAATAGAATTTATATCTAATAACTAACTATATTTTTATACCATGAACATGAAAAAGAATTTTCTAACAATGCTGCTTGCATTGGCTTTATGCGGTTCGACTTTTGCTCAATGGAAACCTGCCGGTGACAAAATCAAAACATCGTGGGGAGAACAGCTTGACCCTAAAAACGTATTGCCGGAATATCCGCGTCCTATCATGGAGCGCAACGACTGGAAAAACCTGAACGGGCTTTGGAAATATGCAATCACTCCCAAAGGTACTCCTGCACCTGCCGCTTACCAGGGTGATATTCTTGTTCCTTTTGCCGTAGAATCGTCTTTATCAGGCGTAGGCAAAATGATAAACGAAAAAGAAGAACTGTGGTACCAACGCACTTTCGACGTTCCTTCCAACTGGCGTGGTAAACAAATCCTGTTGCACTTCGGAGCAGTAGACTGGAAAGCAGAAGTTTGGGTGAATGATGTAAAAGTAGGCGAACACACAGGCGGATTTACTCCTTTCTATTTCGATATTACTTCTGTACTTAATAAAGGAAATAATGACCTGGTGGTAAAAGTATGGGACCCTTCAGATCGTGGCGAACAACCCAGAGGAAAGCAAATAGCAAACCCTCATGGCATTTGGTACACACCGGTTACAGGTATCTGGCAAACAGTGTGGTTGGAACCGGTTGCAACACAATACATCACTAATCTGAAAACGACTCCTGATATTGACAATAATTCTGTTAAGGTAGAAGTTGCTGCCAATACGACCTCCGCAGACAAAGTGGAAGTAAAAGTATTCGATGGCAAGAATCTTGTAGCCAAAGGTGCAGCGTTGAACGGAGTACCCGTTGAACTGGCAATGCCTGCTAATGCTAAACTGTGGTCTCCGGACTCTCCTTTCCTCTACAATATGGAAGTGACTCTGTATAAAGACGGAAAAGCAATAGACCAGGTAAAGAGTTATACGGCTATGCGTAAATATTCTATCCGCAAGGGTCAGAATGGCATCACTCGCCTGCAATTGAACAACAAAGACTATTTCCAGTTCGGTCCGCTCGACCAGGGATGGTGGCCTGACGGTTTGTATACTGCACCAACAGATGAAGCATTGGTTTATGACTTGAAGAAGACGAAAGACTTCGGCTACAACATGGTACGTAAGCACGTCAAAGTAGAACCTGCACGCTGGTACACTCATTGCGACCAATTAGGATTGATCGTATGGCAGGATATGCCGAACGGTGGTCCTAGTCCACAGTGGCAGGCACGCAATTATTTCAACGGTACGGAAGTGATTCGTTCCGCTGCTTCGGAAGCTAACTACCGCAAAGAGTGGAAAGAAATCATCGACTGTCTGTATTCCTATCCGAGTATCGCCGTATGGGTTCCTTTCAATGAAGCATGGGGACAATTCAAGACTCCGGAAATCGTAGCATGGACCAAAGAATACGATCCTAGCCGCCTGGTGAATCCTGCCAGTGGTGGTAATCACTATACTTGTGGCGATATTCTCGACCTTCACCACTATCCGGGTCCGAACATGTTCCTTTACGATCCGAGACGCGCTACCGTATTGGGTGAATATGGAGGTATCGGCTTGGTAGTAGAAGGAAACACTTGGGTGAATGACAAGAAAAACTGGGGTTATGTGAAGTTCAATACATCGGACGAAGTAACGAACGAATACATTAAATATGGCAGACATCTGTTGGAATTAATCCGGAAAGGCTTCTCTGCTGCCGTATATACCCAGACAACAGACGTAGAAGGTGAAATCAACGGTCTGATGACTTATGACCGTAAAGTTATCAAGATGAATGAAGCTAAAGTCAGAGAAATCAACCAACAGATTTGTAACTCTCTGAATAAATAATAAATAGAATAACTCTTTTCCTTGTTGAAACTAAAACAGCACCTCTGACGTCTATTCAGGGTGCTGTTTTTTTATATTCATATTCTTTTTCAGAAATGCTTATTCTTCCTGCATGAAGATCTTTACCTGATTCCAACTATTCTTCGTATCATTCGATACTTTTTCACCAGGAGTAGAACGGCCATTCTCTACATATTGCTTCATAGCCCGTTTCATTTCTTTCACCTCATTTTCGTAACGCTTATCACCGATAATGTTTTCTTTTTCCGAAGGATCTTTCACGATATCAAACAATTGCATCGGAGGGAACTTCGCCACATCAGAAGGTTTGAGAGGATAGGAAGAGCCACCCGAACCTCCGTAGAATACCAATTTCAGTTGGGAAGTACGCAAAGACAAATACCCCTCTCCCGCTTCGTGCACCAAGTCCTTACGCGCAGAAGCACCTTTCTTACTCAATATCGGCCACATACTGTAACTGTCAACAGCTTCTTCTGTCTCCAAATTGTGGTTAAGCATTTGAGCAAAAGTGGCATAAAAGTCTATCAATGAAACTAAAGAGTTGTTTGTCTCTTTCCCATATTTTCCTTTCCAGGAGACAATAAGGGGAATTCTGTGTCCGCCTTCGTAAATATCGCTTTTGTAGCCTCTGTAGATGTAACTAGGAAAATGTCCTTTCTTTTCCATATCTTTCACGCCGATATAACTGGCACACCCATTATCCGAAGCAAAGACAATGATGGTATTATCCAGTTGCTTGTTCTTCTTCAATGTTTTTACGATTTGGCGCACCATGTCGTCTATCATGACTACGAAATCGCCATAAGGACCGATACTGGTTTTGCCCTGAAACTCTTTCGAAGGCAATATAGGGGTGTGAGGAGCAGTAATAGGCAAATATAAAAAGAATGGTTTCTTGCTGTCTTTCTGCTCATTGATATAGTTCAGGCTATGACGAATGATGTTGGGAAAACATTCTTCCGGCTTGAAATCGGCTCCTGCCATTCCTCCGTGCATCAGTAATGCCAGATTCTTTTTCTGGGGTTCTATCACATGATCGGGGATAGAGGTTGCTTTGTTATTTTCCACATAAACATAGGGAGAAATATCCAATGACGCCGGTATGCCGAAATAGTAATCAAATCCCCTGTCGGTGGGTCCGTTCTTGATCGGAAGCGAGAAATCTATATCTTTCATGCTTCTGCCATTGTTCGTATATCCCCAGTCCCAGCCTAAGTGCCATTTACCGATACAAGCGGTATTATAGCCATTCGCTGAAAACATTTGCGCGATTGTGCGACGTTCAGGATCAATCATTGCAGGCGAATCGCCATCAAGACCACCTCGTTTCAGCTTGGTTCGCCACGGATACCTTCCAGTCAGAAGAGAATATCTGGAAGGAGTGGATAAAGCGGAAGAAGCATGGGCATCCGTAAAGGCAATCCCGTGCTCGGCCAGTTTGTCAATGTTAGGAGTATGGATTTTAGATTCGGGATTGAAGGCCGAGATGTCTCCATAACCCAAATCATCCGCCAATATAAATACGATATTGGGCGTTTGCGCTTTTACAGCAGCAACTGTAAGAAGTGCAGAGGAGATTGTGATTAGTTTATTCATATATTGAATGTATTAAAGCTATAGTTTGTGTATGATATAACCTATCTCTTCATGTTTTCCAACCGACATGCCCGGATTATCTGACTGACATCTCAATCGTTCCACTCCAGTAGACAAGTCCTTTCACTCCAGTGAACGAATCTATGCACCCTAGTGAACAGCCCTCGTCACTCTAGTGGAACGATGGAGATGCTCTATCAATAACTGGACGATAACGAATGAAAAACATGCCGGCATAGGGTTGTTTGAATGATAAGTACCTTTCATCTGTTTTCAATGTAAATAAGATCAGCAACCATCGTCTATGCAATCATCATGAGAAATGTATGAGAAATGCAGGATGAATACAGGGCAGATGTATGAGAAATCATTGAAAAACGAATGAGAAATAGCCGTTTTTTCGTTAAAATATCTGTAAAAAGCATGAGAAATGCCTGTATAGAAAGCATTTCTCATACTATATATTACTGATTATAAACTAATTATCTAGATTTTATAAGAAATGAGAAATAAAAAAGATAAATCTCTTTCAGAGAGCAACAAGCGGTAGCATTACGAATATTATACATTGGCTGCTTTCTTCTGCTTATTCTTAGGAGCACGCGGCCGGTCTTTATCAGCTCCGGTATCATTTTGCTGTTTCATCCATTTTTGCAGTTCCATCGTCAGTTCTGCCTTCTTCTTACTATATTTCTTCACATCCGCCAGATTATTCATTTCGAACGGATCTTTCTTGATATCATATAGTTCGAACTCGGGACGATTCTTATAGCGATTCATGATTTTATGTGCCTGATCCGTGTCCTGTGCTTTCCACGAGAGATACCATTCTGCCTTTTCAATATGCTTTTCTACGTATGTTTCCTCCGGAGTCAAGTTCCAGATTAGACGATAGCGTCCGTCTGAAATAGAACGGATTGGATATGCCGGACCTTCCGGAACATTGTTGTGAACATGATAAGCATACTTATGGTGTGTCTTTGTTTTCCCTTGAAATACATCTACCAGACTCTTTCCATCTATTACGTCAGGCACCTTTCCGCCTGCAACATCGATAAATGTAGGAAGAAGGTCTTCATATTGCACAATAGCGGAAGTCTCCGTACCGGGTTTAATGACACCCGGCCAGGAAGCCACCATCGCCGACTTGACACCGGCACTCCAATTGGTCCATTTGGCTCCGGCAAATTGCGTACCCTGCTCGGATATGAAAATGACAAGAGTGTTCTGCAGCAGATTCTTTTCTTTCAGAATCTGCATAGCGTCACCCACCTGCTGATCGAGCAAGCCGACTTCCGCCAAATATCTGGCATAGTATTCACGCGTCACTTCCGTGTCGATAAACTGTGGCGGCAACTGAAGTTTCTTCCGATCGAAGATGGAAGCGTCACCACCTGTCCAGGGAGCGTGCGAATTAATAGAAGCCAAGACAAGGCAGAAAGGTTGGGAAGCATCACGTTCCATAAACTTCTCGATACCTTTGGTATGATAATCAGTGTTTGGGCTTGTACATCCTTTGGGGAATCCCGGTACATCTTCGAACGGGAAGTTAGCCAAAGGTTTGATATGCCACTTCCCGGCCAATCCAACCCGATAACCCAGATTTCCCAGATAAGTGGGAAGAGATTTTACATCGGCATTGACCGAGCTATGGTTGGCGTAACCGCCATGATGCATCGGATACATACCTGTATAAACACAATGCCGGGTAGGCGTACTCATCGAAACAGAATTATACGCACTGTTGAACTTTATCCCCTGTCGAGCCAATGCATCTATATGGGGAGTCTTGTTGTTGACTGCTCCGAAACAGCCTATATCGTAATAGGAGCAGTCATCGGCTATGATTAATAATATATTAGGCTTCGAAGGAGTTTGGGCAAACCCGTTTCCTATCGCCAATCCGCCTAGGAGGCATAAACTAATCATTGATTTTTCCATCTTGTATTATTTTCAATTCATAGGGTTAACAGATTCAACGTACTACTTTCCATTCTTTAGGAGCTTTGAATCCGTCACGACCTTTACCGTAAGGTACTTCCGGTATACAAGGAGTGATCGTGTCATATTTCAGGGCAACCTCATACAAAGCTTTCACAATTTTCTCGTTTCCTGCGCTGGCATTTTTCTTTTCGTAAGGATCTGTTTTATAATCAACCAGAAAGTCCTGTTTCAAATCCAGTCTCGGTTTCATACCTTTTCTAATCAGTTTATAGTCTTTATTGACTACTGCTCCGTGTCCCAGATAAAAATCGCGGTCGATACAGGTCTTTTTACCGTTTAATACAGGGAGGATGCTGATGCCGTCATATTCACGTTTCGGACGGCTGTGATCTCCTACCAAATCTTTCAATGTGGGAACAAGATCAACAAAACCTGTCACCTGTGAACTCAAGTTCTTATATTGTTTCTCTGCCTTCTTCCAATAAAGAACAGCAGGTGCATGTACGCCTCCATCCCACTCGTCGAATTTATGTCCACGCAAAGGTCCTGATGAAGATCCCGGAACACCGGCAGTGCCGTTATCACTAAAGAAGATAAAGAAAGTGTTGTCCATAATTCCTTTCTTCTTCAAGGCATCTACAATAGCACCGATTCCCCTGTCCATACAAGAAACCATTGCACTGTAAGTCGCTTTTTTCTGTTCTTTCGGTGTCAGGCTGTCGAAATTGTTAGTATAGAGTTTTATATCTTTTTCCTGTGCCTGCAAAGGTGTATGAGGTGCATTATAGGCCACATACAACATAAACGGACCTTCTTTCTCGTATGCATCGATACAGCGGATGGCTTCTTTGGTTATCAATTCGGTAGAATATCCTTTGTCGTGGCAGGTTTCCCAGTCGTTGTGCCAGTCCAGTTCACCTTCACGCGTCAGGTCGAAATAATCTATCGCACCGTTCAGATGACCATAGAAATGCGAAAAGCCCCTATTCATCGGATAATGCACTTTCTTGGTATGCCCCAAATGCCATTTACCAATAATAGCTCTGTTCTTATATCCGTTACGTGCCAGCATATCGGCCATCGTTTCTTCATTCTCATCTAGTCCGTCCTCACGCCAGGGCGGAATAACAGCCGAACGGACACCAAACCGATTCGGGTAACGTCCCGTCATCAGTCCCGCACGGGTAGGCGTACTGATGGGAGAAGTGTAAAAGCGTTCGAGTTCCACTCCTTCGCCTACCAGAGCATCCAAACAGGGAGTCTTGATTTCACTACCATGAAATCCTACATCACCCCAACCCAAATCGTCGGCCAATACAATCACAATATTAGGACGCTCTGTCTGCGCATGAAGAAATGCCGGAAGCAGAGTACATCCACAAAGCAAACCAAAAAATTCTTTTTTCATGATATACGATTTATAAATTACATTCTGTGTTTCATTCGTTTTGATGTGTGACGGCTTATTTTCTCTTTCCAGGCATGTGTTCGAAGGCACGCATCTCGGTAGGTTGTCCTTCGTCTCCACAATCCTTCATCCAGCGTTTCAACTCTTTATCCAAGCGGCTGATGGTAGAAGCTTGTTTCGCGTCCTCCGCCAGATTCTTCATACAATACGGGTCGTTCTTCACATCATACAATTCGATAGCAGGGCGATGCTGGTATTTAGTGGTCATCGCTTTTGCATGAGCATCCGTTTCTGCCAGACTTTGCCACTCTTTAAACAAAGGAGATTTTGTTTCAACATTCTGGAAAGTAGCTTCCGGGGTGAGATTGACAATATATCTGTATCGGCCGTCGTATGCCGAACGGATGCCATAATAAGGCGATCCGGCATTGATGCCTCTCGTGGTCTGAAGGGAGAAAGAATATTTCTTGTGTGCTTTCTTCTTGCCTGTCAATACCGGTTTAAAGCTTTCGCCATCCACTTTCGCCTGCGGCTTTCCTCCTATTATATCGACAAAAGTAGGGACAATATCTACGTATTCTACCAACGCGTCACTTACGCTTCCCGGCTTAACCACTCCCGGCCAACGAACGATACAGGCAGAGTGTACCCCCGCATCATAACAAGTCCATTTGGCAAAAGGCAGGCTGTTGCCTTGTTCGCTCAAATATACGACAACTGATTTATCCGTCATCTTTTCCTTATCTAAAATAGAAAGGACATTGCCGAATTCCTGATCCATATAATTGATCTCTGCCAGATAATGGGTAAACAACTCACGTGTCTGGGGAATATCTACATACATAGGAGGCAGTGTCAGTTTGTCCGCATTAAATTGAGAGGCATCGCCTTTATTCCAAGGAGTATGCGGTTGATTGGAGGCTACAAACAGACAGAAAGGTTCGCCTTTCGCCTTGCAATCGGAAATAAATTTCTGAATTGCTTCAAAATTCAAGTCCCCACCTTTCAAAGGAGGTACATAAAGGTCGAAAGGAAATACTGATTTCGGGGCAATATGCGATTTCCCGATCAACGCGACTTTATAACCCAACGGTTGCAGATGATGTACAACGCTCAATGTTCCTTCATTGGCACAAGTGTGATTAGGGTAAGCTCCGCTGCGTACAGGCCATACACCTGTATATAGATTATGGCGGGTAGGCGATGACATCGGAACAGCCTGATAGGCTTGTGTGAAACGTACTCCCTGTGTGGCAAAGTGGTCGATATTCGGAGTCTTCGAATCAACACTGCCATAACAGCCCAGATCATAATGAGAACAGTCGTCAGCTATGAACAACAGAAAGTTCGGTTTTTCCGTTTGCTGGGCAAAAGACAGGCTAGTAGCTCCCAAGGCTACGGATGCACTTACTAGTAATTTATTCATTTTGTGTTCCTCCTTTATTTATTTCTTTGGATGCTTAGGTAATACAAAGTTTGCATTCGCCCATTTCTCCCATTCGGCAACTAACTTGGTAAGCACTTCAGGGTGCTGTTCTGCCAGATTGTTACGTTCGGTACGGTCTTTAACCACATCGTACAATTCCCATTCTTTTCCTTTTTCGTCGCGGATTGCTTTCCAGTTTCCCCAGCGGATCGCTCTATTGTTCTGATGTTCCCAATACATATATTCGTGTATAGAGTCTGCTTTCTTTTGAATAGCAGGGAAAAGGCTACTGCCTACCAATGGATATATTTTGTTTCCGCCGTGATAAGTTTCCGGATAGGCGGCTCCTGTTGCTTCCAGAATTGTCGGCATAATGTCCGGCAAATAACCGGGAACACGGCACCATTCACCTTTCTTATTCTTCAGATTGCTTTTCCACGACACGATGAGAGGGGTAGAAATACCTCCTTCATAAGAACGGCATTTGTATTTACGGAACGGAGTATTGGAAACCTGTGCCCATGCTCTTCCGTAAGAAGGGAACACACTACAAGCCGGATTGTTGATTTCAGACACTTTCCCGCCTCCCAATTCAGCGTATGGCTCGGCACAAGCACCGTTGTCGGACAAGAACATGACAAGCGTGTTATCCAGTTTATGATTCTTCTTCAGGTAGTCCAGCAGTTTTCCTACATTATAATCTACACAATGCACCTGCGCTGCATAAACGGCCATCCGGTAGGCTACTTCATCTTTTTCCTTCTCTGTCAGTTCGTCCCATTTCCGATTTTCCCATTCGGCAAACTCTGTGTTCGGATCAATGATTCCCAACTTAGTCATCCGTTTGCGTCTTGCTTCACGAATTTCATCCCATCCTTTCTCACGATAGATCTTCGTGAATTTTTGAATATCTTCTTCTTTTGCCTGCAACGGCCAGTGAGGAGCGTTGAATGCCAGATATAGGAAGAAAGGTTTGTCATCTTTCTGTTCATCAACAAAGCGGATTGCGTAATCGGTAAATGCATCTGTTGTATAATAGGGTGCTTCCGGCTCCGGAAGTTTTGTATTGTCAAGGGTCAAGCCGCGTCCTCCCGATGGACGGAGATAACTGCAAGCTCCTGCCAAAATTCCGTAGAAGCGTTCAAATCCCCGTTGCAAGGGCCACTTTTCTTCTCCATGCATTCCCAGATGCCATTTACCTGCCATATAGGTATGGTAGCCGCCTTCTTTCAGAACTTCGGCTATTGTGACACAATTGCGGTTGAGGAATCCTTTGTATCCCGGCACTCCCCAATCATTCGGACTCTTCTGGCCGGGATTTTTAAACGGGTCTTCGGACATCTGACCGATACCTGCCTGATGTTGATATAGTCCTGTCATTAAACTAGCCCGGGCGGGACATGAACGTGAAGTATTGTAGAATTGCGTGAAACGTACTCCTTTGGATGCCAATGCATCAATATTAGGGGTCAGTATTTCTCCACCGTAGCAGCCGATATCGGAATAACCCATATCATCTACCATAATCAGTACGACGTTCGGCTTTTCCTGTGCCGAACAAAACGATGCCATCAGTAAGGGGGCAGTCATTAAGAAATTCTTCTTTACCATAGTATTATCAATTATCTGGAAAACAAAAATAGGGAAGTTTATGCAAAAGGAAGGAAAAATGCTAATCAATAAAGAACAAAATCAGGTATATATGCTATCCAACAGATATACATTGCGTCCATGAACTTTTATTTCTACTCTGAATAGTTTTTTTCCTTTATTGAACAATTAGTTTTCTATTTTTAGGTCAATATATTCTAACTTTGCATTTTAGTTAAAAACCTATTGAAATGAAAAACAAACGAATTCTTTTTCTTCTTTCTTTTTGCTTATCACTAGCAATAGCATGGGGAGAGATTCCTCCTGCCAAAGTTATATTCCAACAATACATGAACCAAGCACAGACATTTGCCAACAACTTTCCACGAGAGAAAGCGTATTTGCATTTTGACAATACCAGTTATTATGTTGGAGATACGATCTGGTTTAAGGCTTATGTCACTCTTGCCGAACAACAGATTTTCAGTCAGATCAGCCGCCCTCTGTATGTAGAACTGGTGGATCAGACAGGACATATAGCAGATAAACAAATCATCAAACTGACGCAGGGAGAAGGGAACGGACAATTCGTTCTTCCCCGTTCCATGTTATCCGGCTATTATGAGGTACGTGCCTATACCCGCTGGATGCTTGCTTTCAACGAACCGCAGTATTTCTCACGTACTTTCCCGATTTATCAACTTGCGAATAGTGATAAGCTGGAACGTAGTATCACAACTTACGAACTTAGTTCGTCAATGGAGAACCGTCCGTCGGAAACAAAGGAGAAGTTAAGTGTGCGCTTTTTTCCCGAAGGAGGGCAATTAGTGGAAGGAGTGACTTCGCAAGTGGCTTTCAAGGCGGAGAGTAAAGATGAAGGGAATATAGAATTATCAGGAATGATCTATACCAAAGAAGGAGCAGAAATCACTTCTTTCGAGACTTTGCACGATGGAATGGGGCATTTTGAATATACACCTTCTGCACAACCGGCTGTTGCCAAAGTCGATTTTCAAGGAAAGAAATATGAATTTACCCTTCCACAGGCGTTGCCTAACGGGTATGTATTGAGTACTGTCAACAATGCCGGTGCCCTTTTGGTGAAAGTATCCTGCAATGCCGCCACTCCTCAAGATACATTGGCTGTATTTATCAGTCATCAGGGACGGCCGTATGTTCATCAATTGATTAGTTGCCGGGCGGACGCTCCACAAGAGTTCATTCTGCCTACCCGCAAACTACCGGCAGGCGTACTGCAAGTCAGCCTCATCAACCGGGCTGGTAATACGTTATGCGAGCGTTTTGTCTTTTCCAATCCACGTGCTCCTCTACAACTATCCGCAGAGGGCCTGAAAGAGGTGTATACTCCCTACGCTCCTATTCGTTGTGAGTTACAGGTAAAGAATGCCAAAGGAGAACCGATATCGGGAGATGTATCGGTCAGTATCCGGGATGCCGTCCGGTCAGATTATCTGGAGTATGATAACAACATCTTCACTGATTTGCTGTTAACATCTGATTTAAAAGGATATATCCATCAGCCCGGTTATTATTTTGCATCGCCGTCTCCCCGGAAGCAAACGGAACTGGATATATTATTAATGGTGCATGGATGGCGTAAATATGACATGAGCCAAGCCATTTCTACTGCTCCTTTCACTCCGTTGCAGTTACCGGAAGCTCAATTAGTGTTGAACGGACAGGTTAAATCAACGATCCTCAAAAATAAACTGAAAGATATAGCGCTTAGTGTGATAGTGAAGAAAGATGACCAATTTATCACCGGAGGAACCGTGACCGATGAAAACGGTCGTTTCACCATTCCTGTAGAAGACTTTGAAGGAACCACGGAAGCGGTGATCCAAACCCGGAAAGTCGGTAAAGAACGCAACAAGGATGCATCCATCCTGATCGACCGTAATTTCTCACCTGCTCCCCGAGCCTACGGCTACAAGGAGCTTCATCCTGAATGGAAGGACTTGACCCACTGGCAACAAAAAGCCGAGAATTTTGATTCTCTATACATGGATTCTATCCGGAAAGTAGAAGGGCTTTATGTATTAGATGAAGTGGAAATAAAAAGCAAACGCCGGCAAGGAAGTAATATGGCTACTAAAATCAATGAGAAAAGCATCGACGCTTATTACGACGTACGCCGCTCTGTAGATTTATTACGTGACAATGGGAAGATTGTCACAACTATTCCGGAATTAATGGAAAAGTTAAGTCCGCAATTCGATTGGGATCGTAGCAATGACAAGCTTACTTATCGGCAGAAACCGATCTGCTATATTATGGATAACCACATTTTATCCGAGACAGAAACTCAAATGATGTTGACCGAAGTGGATGGATTGGCTTCTATCATCATCAGCAAAGGAACCGGAGGCATTGATGACGACATCATCCAAAATACAAAAATGTCTGAAGTAACCGATAGCACGGGAGTGGATATCAGCAAACTGGATAAATACAGTGTTTTCTACCTGATTCCCCTACCCAGACGCGATGTATTGAACAAAAGTCAGACTGCCGTACTTGGTACCCGGCAAACAGTCATTCAGGGATATACTCATGCACTGGAATATTATTCACCTGCCTACCCGACCAAAGAATTGTATATGGATAAAGTGGATAAAAGACGGACGCTCTACTGGAATCCGTCTGTACGGACAGATGAAAATGGAAAAGCTGTGATTGAATGTTATAATAACCAATATTCCACTCCGGTGATTATTCAGGCGGAAACGATGAGTAAGGATGGACAAATAGGAAGTATGAAGTATTCTACAATCGGGCAAGCGGAGCAATAGCTCTTGTTGTAGATAACCTCATAGCAGATATTATTAATGGGGATGAAGTTATTCCTGATCCGGAATCCTTCATCCCCATTATTCTTTCAATGTTTCTATTCATTCCGTTTTAAATGGAATGACAGTTATTTCTTTTTTTGTCCTGGGTAAGGTTCTACCATGCAACGCTTCGCCCATGCTTCGTATGCTTTTGACATTTCTGCCACCTTCTCCGGATATTTAGCAGCCAGATCATGTTGCTCGCTCCGGTCTTCATTCAGATTGTACAATTCCCATTGAGAGTTATTTTTCGGGCGAACCAGTTTCCAGCCATCATTGGAAAGAAAAGCACGTTCGTTGAAGTGTTCAAAACCCAGATAGTCGTGTCCCTTGCGATGTCCGGTCTTGAAGATAGGAAGTAAGCTCTTTCCTTCCATTGGAAGAATATCATGTCCTTTATACGTTGCCGGATATTCAGCATCCGCTAAATCGACACAAGTAGCCATGATGTCCATTACATGCCCTATTTCAGATGTCATGCCACCCACGTTCTTTTTAATTCCTTTCGGCCAATGAGCAATCATCGGAGTACAGATTCCTCCCTCATAAGATTTAGCTTTCCAAAAGCGGAATGGAGTATTCGCTACATTAGACCAACGGGCTCCCAATGAAGCGTATGTAGTCTGTGGTCCAGGCAATACTTGTTTATTACGCGGGTAAATGATTTTCTTTCCATCACGAGTCATATCCGGACGGTCGTTCTCTCCACCAGACATGTTCTGGCAGTCTTCATTACTGCAACCATTATCAGACAAGAAAAGAATCAATGTATTATCAAGCTGTCCGGTCTTTTTCAAAGCCTCGATAATTTGTCCAATACCCTGATCTACACGGTCGATCATTGCAGCGTGAACGGCCATCGCACGGGCATCCCATTCTGCATGTGGATTGTCTTCCCATTTGTCATGGAACTGACGTTCGGACAAGAAGTTATCCATTCCCGGGAAAATACCCAACTGCTTCTGACGTTCATAACGGGCATTACGGATAGCTTCCCAACCTACTTTATAAGTATCCTTATATTTCCCAATATCTTCAGGAAGTGCATGCAGCGGCCAATGCGGTGCTGTATAAGCCAAGTACATAAAGAATGGTTTATCATCCTTTGCATATTCTTCCACTTCCTGCACAGCGCGGTCAGAAAGAGCTTGGGTTATATAATATCCTTTGGGTACTTCCTTTATAGGCACTTCACCTTCTACTAAACTGAACGGATCAAAGTAATCCACCACTCCATAAATCACTCCATAGTGAGAATCAAACCCACGATTGACGGGATAATGACATAAATCAGAGAATGTATCATGGAAGACACGGTGTGCCAACCATTCGCGTTGGTCTTTACGGAGTGGAGTCTCTGCAACATGCCATTTTCCAACCATACTGGTGGTATATCCTGCTTCTTTCAACACCTCGGCAATGGTAACGGCATTGCGTGAGAGTGTTCCGCGATAGCCCGGCAAGTGAGCATCAAAGGTCATTCGTCCGATTCCGGCTTGGTGCTGGTAAAGTCCCGTCAACAGGGAAGCACGAGTCGGGCAACTACGACTTGCATTATAGAAATGATTAAAGCGTACTCCTTCTTGTGCCAGTTTATCCAAATTAGGAGTATGAATCTCGCTACCATAGCATCCCAGATCGGAATAGCCAAGGTCATCTGCAAGAATTACCAAGATATTAGGACGTTTGTCCGATTTCTTGCCTTTCGCCTCTGCTGCAGAATGGCCAGCAACCATCAAGGCGGTCGGTAATAGTAATAATTTAGAATTCATAAGTTTAATATTGGTTTATAATTTGTTTTTCACTGTATTACTCTTTTCCTTTATCTTTGTTTTCCGCAAACCATTTACATACTTTTTTGCTCAACTTAGCTACGACTTGCGGATGCGACTGCGCCACATCGTTTTTCTCGAATTTGTCTTTTTCAATATCGTACAGCTGTGCATCGCTTCCATCACTATTTATCAATAGTTTCCAGTTGCCACTGCGTATAGCCAGATGAGGACTTCTGTCGTTTACATTTCCCGGTTTCTTAAAGAATTGGTTTCTACCGAAATCCCACATCAAATCCGTTTTACGTTTAGCTTTCGATTTGCCCAAAAGAACTTTATCATAATTTTGTCCGTCTCCCTGATAACCTTTCTCTGTTTCAATTCCAGCTATCGCACATAAAGAGGGATATAAATCGACTGCACACAGTACACTCTCATTATTCACTTGTCCAGCCTTTATTTTCTTGGGGTATTTTATAAGGAACGGCATACGAATTCCACCTTCATAAAGGCTGTTCTTCGTTCCTCTTAAATAAGCAGCACGAGCGGATTGGAAACTGGGCGCCGGTCCATTATCACTAGTGAAAATCACGATTGTATTTTCCGACAATCCCAACTCATCCAATGCTTTGATAAAACGTCCGATCTGTTTGTCCATTTCAGCAAGAACAGGGATGAAGGCTTCTTCCGTATTCCAGCTTTTGTTATCCTTTTGCTTAAATTCCGGTACCCAAGGAGTATGCATATCATCCGGCCAGAGATTCAAAAAGAAAGGCTGGTCTTTATGACGTTTGACAAAGTCGATGCTCTTGTTTACAAAGTACTCGGTACGTCTCCAGCGTTTTACGCTGTCTTTGGCCGACCATATCCAGTTCGTAGCAGTGATTGCCGGTTCCGGGTCCGGACTTTCATACGTCGATATATATTCGTCAAAACCATAATTTTTAATAGAAGGTGCATTGTGCACGTCGCGCCCGCCTCCCATGTGCCATTTACCTATGTGTCCGGTGGCATAACCTGCACTTTGGAAAGCACGTGCCATGGAAGGATTCTTGTCACTCAAAAAGTTACGCTGTTCACACTTCTTGTTGCTGGCTTTATTATTTAAAAAGGTATTAATTCCTACTTCAATCGGGAATTTGCCTGTTGTCAATCCGCAACGTGAAGGTGAGCTGACCGGTGCGGATGAATAATACTGATTGAATAACAATCCGTCCTGCGCTATCTTATCAATATTCGGAGTAGGAACAAACTTACCTCCATAACAACCGATATCTCCGATTCCCATATCATCTACATAGATGACGACCACATTGGGTTTTGTCTCTGCCTGCATACTGGCCACGGGTAATAAAGCTCCCAACCAAGGCAAATGTTTTTTGATGTTCATAATTATTCTGATTTAATTAACTATGCTTTTTGTCGGTTTCGTGTGACTGACTTACAGAACAAAAGTAAGTAAGTTTTTTAAGAGAAAGGGAAAAATACAAATCAATAAAGGAAAAAAACAGGTAAACAGAGATGGAAGTAACTAATCAGGATCTATTACAAGTAAATAGGGAAGATATAATTTCCATATCTTCCCTATTTCATTATCTATATTATTACCATTCAATCTGCTGGTCTTCATCCGGAATCTGCGTATTGATATTCCGCAGAAGCGTCATACTTCCTGCTACTCTATACTTGATAGGAATTACTTCTGTACCACTACCTCCATAAGTAAAATCTTGGAAGTCGTATTCAAACATAATTTGAACATAACGACGTTCCAAATAAGGGCGTGTCGCGTCCATAACCGAAGTACTACTATAAGTAGGCGTCCCAATCAGTTCAAACTCCATTTCGTTACTTGGATCATCCTGCTTCATATCCAATGTTCCATCTTCTTTGAAGTGCACATTAATTTTGTATTTCTTACGCATATCCTTATCCATATCCTCATTAATCAAACCGGCATAAAAGAATATGGAATTGTTATCTACCACATATCCTGTACGCTTGTCCGTCGTTCTTGCATTCGTATCAGGCTTACCATTTATATAAGTGTACACTTTCATGGAAGAAGCCGTGTACGAACCGGAATAATTATTAAAAGGTACTACCTTCAACAAAGCTTTTGCATAGTTCTTGCGCGGATGACTTTGATAAGCATAGGATCCATCATCAACAATGGTCAACGGTAAAACCCATTTTTCCAACATATCAATGTCTTGCAAATTGAAATCTATATTTAATAGTTCTACGCACGAACCGGCAGGAATATGTACTGTTTCTGGAAATTCATATTTGTCTTCCTCCATTTCCGTATACCATAATTCCGGACGATAAAGACTAAAACGTTCGATATTCAGTGTTTTCAGCGTATCCTTATCTACTGCTATATGTATATCTCTGTCTTGGCTATTCACTGTAGAGCCACTGACAATGATAGGTAGCTGATAGGTCACTTTTCCATTGTCCTTATACCTAACGTAGATGGTAGTAACACCATCGCTTCCTGAAGCGATAGGCGCTTTGAAAGATACGTATTGTTCATACTGCTCATCTTCCCACTCATTATTACAAGCGGTTCCCAAGACGATGACAGCCAATAAACTTAAATAAATATATATATTCTTCATATCATATTCTTATTAGGAGATTAATCATTGTATGTCCATCCCGGGTTCTGCGTCAACCGTTTATTACGTTTCAACTCATCGTGGCTGATAGGCCAGAAATAGAGTTTACGTGAGAAGGCAGTAGGTAAGTCTGCAATTTCAATCGGAGTATAGAATTGTTCTCTCTGCTCTTCTACATCCGACATATAGAAATTACACCCGTAATTTTTCTTGGATTCTTCCACTTCTGCATCTTTCCATCTACGCAAATCAAAATAACGCTGCCCTTCGGCCATGAGTTCAATCTGACGTTCACGTTTCAGTTTCTTGCGGAATACATCCCGATCCTGGTACTCTGGCATTGTATAATCGGGTACACCCGCACGGCGACGTACTTGTCTGATGCCTTTTTTCATTTCATCAACATCACGTTTGACGGAATAACTGGTAGATCCATCCCACGATGGAATGTCGTACGAAGATCCATCTTCCAGTTCATTCAACGCTTCGGCATAAATCAACAGAATCTCGGCAAAGCGGATGGCAGGTTCTGCTTTCGCTTTGATTTCCTTACGATTTGTATCGTCCGGATGCACATATTTCATGATACCGATCCCGGATCGTAAATAGACACCGGTACCAGAGAAACCGTCAGTATTGATACCGTAATAATAGTTAACTTGTTTCTCAACGTCATTCTTATAATCTGTTGTCTCTGCATTTTTCAGCAAAGCCCATACGCAGCCATTGAACGAAACGGATGCATAGAAACGCGGTTCTCTATCCGCATATTCCTTATATACGCCTTCCTTTATTTGAGGATATGTGCCTGCCTCAACTTCCTTTTTGGTAACAAAACGTGTACCGGAAGGATATTCTTCTTTAAAATGTTCTCTACTGAATTCGTCTCCGTTTGCCATATAATAAGCATCACACATCTTTTGTGTCATACCATAAGCATTATTTCCTCCACCCAAAGTTTTCGGCATTTGAAGTTTCACCATTTCAGCAATACTATTGACCCCTTGATTACGCCCACGGCTGAAAATCAACTCCGGGTTCTGATACATCGCTAACGAACCATTGAAAACTGCCCGGTAGGATTCGTAAGGATCTATATCGCTATAGCCACCTTCGTTCCATGTCTTTGTCGAGAAGTCACCATCCTGATAAGGGGTAATGGTAGCAGGATATCCGGGTTCAGCAATGTTAGTTGCCTTTTTGTGGTAGAGTTCATAACGATGACCGTTGTTCTCACCGGGAAGTTCCATCACATCTCTTGCCGCAGCTGCTGCTCTTGCCCACTTATATTCATTGTATTCCTGGGACATCAGACAATTTCCTTCATAGTCTACCAAATCCGAGAACTTATCCGGATCTCCCGGACGGGGATTATTGATAGGACTCGCTGAATATATCAATGCTCTGGCACGAGCCGCCAATGCTGCTCCCCGTGTGGGACGCGCCACCTGATTAATGGCTCGGGGCAGAGGCAAATCCTTGGCTGCCAGACGCATCTCCGATTCAATATATTCCACACATTCATCATACGAACTACGTTGAATTGCCAAATCATCATAATCGGAAGTATAGTCAAGCCCCTCATCTGGTAATAAAGGTACAGGACCATATTTGCGAAGTAACAACCAATAATAGTAAGCACGAACAAAACGTGCCTGCGCTTTCATATCAGCTCTCTCTTCTTCCGTATACTTCGTATTCATATCAATATTTTGGATGAAGATAGATGCTTGACGAATACCTTTATAACTATCGCCCCACGAATGACGGTAACTCTCATCATAAGTACCGGTCTTGAACGTCTTATACGCATCGAGACTATTACCACCGAAGTAAATGTCATCGGCAAAGTTAGTGATTGTATTAAGCATGTTAGACACTTCCAAATTGTATCCGCCTAAAAAGGAATAGGCATGTGCTAACCATTCTTCCGTAGATTCCTTGTCGGTAAAAACATCCTCCAAAGACCGGCGGTCTTTAAAATATTTATCTGAGTCGAGGTTATCCGAACAAGCAACGGCAATTACACTCAATATAATACCAATATACAGTTTATATATCTTTCTCATTTTTCATGCATTTAATTAGATATTCACAGTTAATCCCAAAGTAAATGTCTTAGCAAGCGGATATTTTTCTCCGTTAGAACTTCCCATTTCCGGGTCCCATTCTTTAAATTTAGCAAACGTCAAGATGTTGGTACCAATGAAAAAGACACGTATCTTGTTAAACCGTATCTTGTTCACAATCGATTTCGGTAATGTATAACCCACTTCCAATGTTTTCAAGCGTAAATAAGAACCATCCCTGAGCCAGTAAGTAGAAGCTCTATAGTTATTATCGTTCCCTCCATAACTAAGCCGGGGATACGAAGCATTAGGATTTTCATTAGCCGGAATACCCAATGTGGCAGCTGTCTCCGCATCGACATAGCGGTCTTTCACCAAATTCGTCAGGACATTTCCCCACTGACTACCATTAAAGGCATATACGGTAGGGCCATTAATGAAGAACGAAGACTTGCCTGCTCCTTGGAAGTGTGCATTGAAGTCGAAGCCTTTCCACTGTGCAGAAATACCAAAACCATAAATCAAGTTAGGCTTCGTTGTTGCACCAATAGCTACCTCATCACTGCCATTAATAATTCCGTCTCCATTGACATCTTTATATTTAATGTCACCCGGTTGCACCTTCCCCCAGTTAGTTTGCTGCGGGCTATTGCGTATATCATCATAATCTTTAAACAATCCCAAAGCAATTAATCCCTTCGCCTGATTAACCCTGTAACCAGCCTCCTTTTGATAGGGATAAACTGCATTTTCTTCGTCTTTCTCCAGAATCTCATTCTTACTGTAAGTAAAGTTACCACGTACAGTCAGATTGACTTTACCTATTTTCTGCTTGTAAGCAAAATTACCGTCAAAACCTTTCGACCGCACACTTCCCACATTCGCTTTTGGATAAGTATTTACACCCACAATGCCAGGTAGATAATTACGTTCCATATAGATACCATCACGCTGTTCATGGAAATAATCTACAGTAGCCGTAAACTTGTCATTGAATAAGGATAAATCCACACCTGCATCGTGCTTGGTCGCAATTTCCCAAGTGACATTGTTGGAGGCCAGCTGCGTATACTGCATTCCTGTATACACATTGTCCGGAGAACCGTAATCACTCCAAGTCCAGCCATTTCCATCATCCTTGATTGTGTACAAATAGGGAAAACGATATGTTGTATCACCTATTTTAAGCTTATCGCTACCCACTTTGCCATAGGAATAACGTAACTTGAACATATTCATCCATTTCAGATGTTTCTTTATAAACGTTTCTTCTGCTATATTCCAAGCGAGAGAAAACGCAGGGAAAAAGCCGAAACGATGTCCATCAGCAAAATTTTCCGAACCATTATAGCCAAAGTTAAAGTCAGCAAAATAGCGATAGTTCCAGTTGTAACTTACCCGACCGGCCAATCCCATGTGACGTTTGGCAATCCCATTCTTTACATCCGTTCCAATATCAACTGTTGTCCGATAAGCATCCTGACTATATTTCAATGTTCCACTCAAATGATGCGCGTGAAATGCACGGTTATATTGTAAAAATGCTTCCAGGAATTCACGGCGTTCACCAGTAGAGGCACTGGTTTGCTCCATCGGTTTTTCGGCACTTTGTTGGTTGAAGATCACCTTTCCCTCATCATTGCGATCTCTTTGGGCACGCCATGTTTCCGGCATTCTTATCCGGTTTATTTCACTCTGATTATTCGTGTCGAACCCGAAACGTCCTTCAAAACGCAGGCCTTTAGTGATAAAATCCAACTTTTGTTCCAAAGAAATATTGGTCTGAATTTTATTATTCCAGATTTCTTTATAACCACTCTGTGTAGCAAGTACCCAAGGATTATTGCGATTATCTTCTTTCCCGTGTGCAGGAATGTAACCATTAGAATACATCACAGGAATACTGATTGGACTCTGCCCCATCAATGAAGTCCATACGTTAGAGCCCTGCCCCGGTGCATTACGCTTCTTTAATGAACCGGATACGCCTACTTTTACAAGAGTAGTCTTCGTTACATCAATATCCGTATTCAAACGGTAATTCCAACGTTGACTACTAGGATTAGTATTATAATCCTTACGCATGGCATCATCCGTTTTGTACATACCTTCTTCATTCACATAACTAAGCGATACAAAATAACGCGCCGTGCTACCTCCGCCACTCATATTCAGATTAGCACGATAAGTCATAGCTCCATCTTTCAACAGGACATCCATCCAGTCTACATTCGGATATAAATCCGGGTCAAGTCCCAATCGCAGAATTTCCATTTCGTCATTCTGATAAATTCTCTCTTGATTACGAGTTATACATGCTTCATTCATCAGCATGGCATAACTGTAACCATCTGCAAATTCCGGTGTGATGGTACGCGCATTATAAGAAGTCTCCACTTTAGCATTAATCTTAATCTTACCTTCTTTACCATGCTTGGTAGTAATCAACACTACACCATTTGCGCCACGAGAACCATAAATCGCGGTTGTAGAAGCATCCTTCAATACAGTAAAAGACTCAATATTGATTTCATCTAAATCGCGTTCAAAACCATCAACTAATACTAATGCGGAGCTATTAGCACCAAAAGTGGATATACCTCGAATCCAGAATTCAGAAGTATTCACACCCGGTTGTCCGGAAGTTTGCATGGCAAGGACACCTGATACATTTCCGGCCAATGCATTAGAAAGATTCGCCGTAGGATTTGATTTCAGCACCTCTACATCTACATTCGTCACTGCACCAGTCACAGTCAATTTCTTCTGCGCACCCGTTCCCGTAATTACTACTTCATCAATTTCTCTAGCCTCCGATTCTTTCATTGACACATTGACCAGATTTTGGTGCTTCACCAATATTTCTTGTGTATCAAAACCAATATACGAAAATACCAAACGAGAAAATTCCTCTATGTTTATCTTGTAACGTCCGTTGATATCTGTTATCGCTCCTAAACCAGGTTTGTCTTTCACTGTTACATTGACACCAACCAATGGTTCTTTATTCATATCTGTCACAACTCCCGTTACCTCAATAGTCTTCTCTTGAGCAAAAAGGGAAACAGAGACTAATAACAGACAAATCGTAATAAATTCTTTTATTCTCATGTGTTCTTCTTTTTATTGATTTTCTTGGTCCTGATTGTCATTAGATTCTTCTCCAACTAAATCGTCAGATGCCTGTTCTTTAGCAATCTTCCGGATCTTATAATTTCCCGAATCACCCACATAGAAAGTCTTTGTTACCTCATCGTAAGCCAAAGCTACCGGTTGATTAAAGCGAGCTCTCTCACGTACTTCTCCATTTTGCTTACCCCATTTATAGCTACTTGCAGAGGCAGAACCGCGTCCGGCAAACGTAGAAACCACCCCATCCGGAGTCAATATTCGAATACAATGATTCTCTTTATCTGCGAAATAGAAGTCATACCAATCATCCTTATTAGCAGCCTTATACTCCTCGTTAAATACGAAAACACCTTGACCTGGTTTATTGATGCGTGCATTGATACCTACAAGATCCTTATAATCAGCCTGACCGGATTGTCCGCACACAATATATGGAGTTACCAGTTTTTTAGTCTCCTCATCATAATTGGAACGAAGTATATAATGCGATTCATGCATGATGATATAAACATATTTACCTGTTGGATGAGGAACCATACTAAAGTCAACCGTCTGATTAGGTACACTAAATGCCAAAAAGTCATTCAACCCTGCTCCACCAGGAACTTCCGGATTGTTATTATAGCCGTTTTCTTCAAAATTATATCTGTACACATTGCCTGTTGCACGATGATTGAAGTAAAGTTCTCCCGTTTGTGGAAGCACCATAGACCCGTTACAAGCATTACCACGCGCCAAAGCGACCCAACTAGACTCTTTGAAATCTTGTCCGTCTGTACTGCTTCCACGCTTTAAAATAATATTGTTTCTATTCTTAGCACCACCATTCTGGGGAGCAGCCAATATCATATCACCATCATTAGTCCATGTAATAGTAGTTGCACGGTTGATATTATTTAGTTCCTTAGTATAGATCATTTCCTTTTCCAAATCTAACACTCTCAGATTTCCTTTATTTTGAGACAAATAAAGAATATTAGAATGTTGGGGATCAAAAGAAAACCAAAAAGGATAGTCTATCTTTCCACAATCGTCAAACGGACCAGTGTCTACAATATTTCCCTCTCCCAGTTCATCTACATCACCACATAAGTCTGTTACTACCATTTGTGGTTCGTACTGATATTTTTCAGATGCTATCACAGTTTGTTCACCTATCTTTATTTCTACAGTTCCTTCGAAACAGCTCTCCGGCGTGGAGCAGTAGATACTGGTACCTTTAGAACTAATGACAATGGCTTCTTTACCACCTACCTTAGCAGAAATAATAGAACAATCTATTCCAAAGTTGCTACCATAGATTATCATTTTCTTCTTTCCACCTCCCGATTTAGGTGTGAAATCCGTCACTTCTACTGGCAGATTCGGATCATAAGGCGCTGATGTATCGTCTTTGCTATCTTTGCAGCTACTAAAACAGACTGCCAAAATGAATACCAACATCATGCATTGTAGCCCTATGTTCCCATGTTTCATAGTTTTACATTTCATAATACACTAGATTTAAATTATTGATTGTTTTGAACTTTATCCATTAATACCTTCATCCAGTATCCTCCGATCACCGAACGGGCTCTGAAGCCCACCCATTTTCCACTGTCTGTGTGGTGCCAGTCACTGATAGGTACACGAGATACTGTTTCATTGATATATTTATAGACAGGATCAGAGAATTTCTGGAAGGTTTCCTTATCTGATGACATAGCTGCCGTCCACATGATCCAGTCGGATTTTGTGTATTCTTTACGAGAATCCAAAGGGAGTCCATAAGGATTCTGTTTTGTTAGATAATAATTGAGCTCTTTTCCAATTACATTATTAGGAAATAAATTCAGGTTCCACAATTTGTCCCAAACCATATTATACTTCTGGCTCCAGGTATTCTTACGGTCGAAAGCCAAGCGATAGTGGTCGCCCTCATTCGCCATTTCTTCCCATTTCACTGCCATTTTCTTAGCTATAACAGCATATTTTTCAGCTACATCATTCAATCCGAGCATCCGAGCCATTTCACTGTATCCGGCCACTCCCATGATCGCTTTCACGGAAAGATTGGCATTATGAGCCCAATGTCCGGCGAAGTCATCCGTGCAAAGTTGGTTTTCCGGGTCCTGTCCATACTCTACTAAATAATTGGTCCATGTCGTTAGAATGTCCCAATATTTCTTAGCATAATCTGCATTACCTTCAATTTTCGAAATAGCTGCAGTTAGAATCACCATATTACCACTTTCTTCAATCGGCATGTCACCACCATAAACTTGTCCATTAGCTATTGGATAAGTGCCAAGGTCATGTGCTGCGAAAGGTTTATCCCAGCGACCGCTAGCACTATATTCAAAGATACTAGTCATCATTGCCTTTTGTAAATCAGGATTATAGACCAAAAACAGGGGAGCAGACGGATAGGTCAGGTCGACTGTATTGATACAACCATTACTGTTATTCTCTTTAGAGAACCACATCAGATTGCCTTCTTTGTCTGTAAATAGTTTGTGAGCAGAAATAACTTGACGATAGGCTGCAGAACAGATTTCTGCATATTTTTTACCACCAGCTTTTTCTGCATCGCTATAAATAAGCTCATCAAGTGCACGACAACGCTCCATGATGGATTGATAGTTATCTCTTAGTTTTTCGAAAGCATCAAAAATCGTTACTTTACCATCATGCTTCCAATATCCCATACGTTTCTCATACATATATTCAATGGAATAAATGTCATCATAACCGATCATCAAGAAACCATCTTTACCATCTTTGGTAACAGTTCCAAAATTATGTACATAAGCCATTGCAGGAGTATTTTCTTCCCGACGAGTAATCCATTTGCTTTTACTTGAAGCTAAAGTTCCATTTTTAACAAAAGCTTCCTTCATTCCGCTATAGTCACCCAAACTTATAGATTTTCCTGCTCCATTTACACTACCAAGATATACATATCCCCAGTCAGCACAAATCAAATCACCTTTACGATCACATATCGGCTGGTTGATGGTGCCAGCTTCTACATAACTAATACCATTTTTCGATAATGTACGTGCAATAGTAGGTTGAGTAGTCTCATTCACTGCTAATACCGGAGTCGTTTCTATATAGAATTGTACATCATGCTCTTTTTTATCAAGAGGACGCACACGATAGGAGATGTAGTTAATCGGAGTTGACAACAAATCCAAGTCATCTATCAATTGAGGTGCTGTAAATACGACATCTAATTCGACTGGTCCGCAAGTGAATGTATAGTAACTGGAAGTGGCTAGTACATCTACCGATTTCTGTACAGCCTCATTTTCAAATGTTACTGCATTTTTCTTTTCACGATATAAACCAAAATCCACATAAGATCCTCCTGTCGTGTTATGACAATGTGCTGCAATCACATTTTTACCATTACGAAGCTTCTTCTTGGCTTCGTCTGAAAGTTTTAGATTTACATTATTCTTCCATACGAGATCTGTAGCAACCAGTTTTTCTCCATTTAAATATAATTCGAATACATCGTCATGAGAATAAATAAGAAAAATATTCTCTGTTAAATCCAAATCATTTATTTCAAATGTACGTCGGATATAAATATCTGTATTATCTCCTTTCCATTCTGTGCGAACACGTGGCATATCACGGCTACCGAAAGCTGCTTTACCTTTTTTCCAACTACTATCATCAAACTGGAATTCTTGCCATCCATTTGCTGGTTGACTATTAGTATATGCAGCCTCCCAACGTTCCACATTTGTCATGGGAGCAATAGGTATTAGAGCTACTTGATCTTTACCCAGGAAACGATACACTTTACCATCTACGCGTAAAGCCCCTACTAATGGCTTCTTAGCTGTAGTCCAGTGTTCTGTACTTCCTTCCATTAATTTATCATAAGGAGACCAGATAGAGAAGTGAGGATCTGAAACAACGATAGGTACCGATGGAGTACGTAGCGCTACCTCTTTTACTGGTTTAAATAAGTTGCCGGTTTGAGCATTTGCGAATAAACCGACCGAAAAGGCCATTACTGTTAGTAGTTTCTTCATAAATATTTTCTAATTAATCTACAATTTTAAGGTTACCCATCTACAATCTTGTTTACCTATAAAGAAAAACAAACCCTACGTTTTCTTTTATTTCTCTTTTTACCTTCTTACTATTACCTTTTAAATGCAATCTTACCTTTCTTATCGCTATACCTAAATAATATATTAAAATCAGTACTGTCGAATATTTATAAATGCTAGAGGAAAAGTTTATATAGAATTGTGTGTTTCAGGTAGGACCCAGGATTCATACAAATCCATTTGTTTTTCCATAGCATTTTATTTGTAACGCTACAAAATAATGGAATTAATGCTAAATATTAGGAAAATCTGTGTTCAAGAAAGGACAAAATCTATTCTTTTTTCATATTTTGAGTGTTTTTAAAGTGCAAAATAAGTCTCTTACAGTGTGCTTTGAGTAGTTTTTTTCCTTTTTGAGCAATATTTATCCACTTTTATTAAGATAGTACAATGTTTTTGGAGGTTCTAGCTTTTAACGATGAGATATTGCTCATATCGAATAGCTTTTGTAATTTTGCAATACGAAAGCAATACAGATTTACTATCGCAAAATATACTCCATATATTAAACCAAAGTACGTCACTCGAGAGGGGACTACTGTCCTCTATGTTCGATATAACTACAATCGAACTAAGCGTACGCTCATCTCTACTGGATACAGTATTAAACCGGAACACTGGGATTCTAAAAAGAGATGGATTAAGCGCGCTTGTCCAAACTATGATGAAATTGATGCCTGCCTGATTAGAATAACGTCCAAGCTTGGAGAAATTCTTACATATGCTAAGATAAACGGAATAAGTCCAACCGTAGATTTTGTTTTACTTGAATTAAAAAAAAATAGAGAATATGAATTACGTCCTAATCGGGTAGATATATTTGACGCATTAGAAAGATATATTACAGAAAAAGCTCTTGTTGTTTCTGCAGACCAAATAAAAGACTACCGAACACTTCGTAAACATCTGATCGCTTTCAAAGAACATTCATCGCAGCCAATTACTTTTCATAACCTGAATCTTATATTTTACAATGAATTCATGGACTATTTATTTTATAAGGTTATAAAGCCCGATGGGAGTGTTGGCTTGCTCACTAATTCTGCAGGAAAAATTATACGTTTGTTAAAGGGATTTGTTAATTATCAAATAGATAAAGGAGTTATTCCTCCAATTGACTTGAAGCATTTTAAGGTCGTAGAAGAAGAAACTGATGCTATTTATTTAAGTGAAAAGGAACTTTCAACAATACACGAGTTAGACTTGTCAGATGATAAGCAATTGGAAGAGATTAGAGATGTTTTTATTACTGGGTGTTTTACAGGACTACGATATAGTGATCTCTCAACATTAAGTCCCGAACATATTGACTTAGATAATGAGATTATAAATCTCAAACAGAGAAAAGTGCATAAAGCTGTCATAATCCCTATGATCGATTATGTACCGGAAATACTCAAGAAGTACAACTATGATTTACCTAAAATTCCTAGATATATATTCAACGAAAGGGTTAAAGAATTAGGGCGAAGAGCAAAACTAAAACAGAAGATCGAAGTCGTTCGCAAGAAAGGGAAAGAACGGGAAAAGAGAGTCTATGAAAAATGGGAGATGATCTCTTCTCATACTTGCCGACGATCGTTTTGCACAAATATGTATTTATCCGGCTTTCCTGCCGGAGAACTTATGCGCATATCCGGGCATAAGAGTCCATCTGCATTCATGAGATATATAAAGGTTGATAATCTACAGGCTGCAAAAAGACTAAAAGAACTTCGAGCTAAACTTGCCAGGTAAAGATTGAAATATTTCATCTTAGTTATTTCAAATCATGTTCTATTTTTCATATATGCAGAAGAATTAAGATTCTATTGAATTGCTAAATAGAAAAAAGAAAGTCACATTTACATTATATATATTCCTTTTATTGAATATATATAGCATAATTCTTTATAAACATGTATTTTTTCCTACTATCGAAAACAAGTTTTGATATAATGAAACAAGTCGTTGGTTTAAAAGGAACATTTCCTACCTTTAAAAGAAACTACTTATTGGTTTAAAATAAACCACACTATGGACTCCTGAATGGGGTTCTAACATCTACTTTCCTTATTACCTTAAGCTATCACACAATAACATTTCTCTGCAAAATAGCATAAAAAGATAGATAAATCATTCCAGAAAGTTTTATTTACGTCGAATTCATTCAACAAGAGTAATTATTCAATCTATTTGATTTTTAATATCTTAAAATGTTGCTAGTTTTTATGTCATAAAAGAAATTACATGGATAAATGAAAAGAGAGAGAGGAAAAATATTCATTTTTTCAGATTAGTCCATTTCTCATCTTAGACTACCACTACATTTATCCATTAACTTTTTATTTATTAAAAGTCTGCTCATAAGTTAGAATTTTGTACTTTATTTAATAGCCATAACAACACAAAGACAATACAGAGCAAAGATAATCATCTGTATTTCAAACAATTGATAAATGGCAGTTTAGTCTGGACAGGACCCAGAGAACCAACTTTGTACAGATGATTTTGCAGGCCATTGGGCCCATAATGCCAATCTTTCTGTAAAAGCTATCATGGGAGTAGCTGGGTACAGCGAGATGGCTCGTATGCTTGGAATGAGTGATGTAGCCGAAAAATATGCAGCAATAGCTAAGAAAATGGCGGTGAAATGGGAGGAAATGGCAAATGAGGGCGACCACTATCGCTTGGCTTTCGACCGTAAGAATACCTGGAGCCAGAAGTATAATATGGTTTGGGACAAATTGTGGAACCTGAATTTATTTCCTAATAATGTAATTGGAAAAGAGCTCAATTATTATCTAACAAAACAGAATCCTTATGGACTCCCTTTGGATTCTCGTAAAGAATACACAAAATCCGACTGGATCATGTGGACGGCAGCTATGTCATCAGATAAGGAAACCTTCCAGAAATTCTCTGATCCTGTCTATAAATATATCAATGAAACAGTATCACGTGTACCTATCAGTGACTGGCATCATACAGACAGCGGTAAATGGGTAGGATTCAGAGCACGTTCAGTAATCGGAGGATACTGGATGAAGGTATTAATAGATAAAGTTCAGAATAATCAATAATTTAAATCTAGTGTATTATGAAATGTAAAACTATGAGACATGAGATCATTGAATTTCAATGGATGGCTCTATTATTACTCTTTACGATTTGCTTCAGTAGCTGTAAAGATGATAAAGATGCGTCTGCGGAACCTTATGATCCCAGCCAACCGGTGACTGTGACGGATTTTGCTCCCAAAGCAGGAGGAGCAAACACTCGAATGATTATTTACGGTAGTAATTTCGGTACTGATTCCTCTATTGTCTTTGTAAAAATAGGCGGGAAAGAAGCAAAAGTAATTAATGCGAAAGGTAATAGTTTGTACTGTATTACCCCGCAACAATGTTACGAAGGAACTATTGAAGTAAAAGTCGGTGAACAGGATGTTATAGTATCATCAAAATATAAATATGTTCCACAAAAGGTCGTATCAACTTTATGTGGATATGTAGATGAGAAGGGTAATGGAGAAATTATAAAGGAAGGTCCTTTTAGTGACTGTGGTAAAATAGATTTTCCTGCATGGTTCGAATTTGACCCGAAAAACCACGATATCCTGTATTTAACTCAGGATGCAGAAAATAATGGTAATGGTAAGCCGATGCGTATATTGGATTTGAAAAATGAAAGAATATACACTGGAATAACCGGTAGTTCGGAAGGAGCTGACCGCTTGCGTAGCATGTCATGGACTTTAAGTAAAGATACTATGATTATAGCATGCTCAAAAGGAGCTGATAATGCCGCAAGTAATATAATGTTAATCCGTAACCAAGATAATGATATGGTTGATGTTACAGATTTCCAGAATCCTGTAGTAAAACGTCTGACCACAAGTAGAGGGTGTCAGAACTCAATGATACACCCGGAAAATGGTGAATTATACTATAATTTCTTTGGTTCAGGGGCTGTGCTCAGATATGATTTTTACCAATGGGGGGCAAATGATAATAAAGCTCATGCAGAAGAACTGTTTACGATTCAGGATGCCAACTGGGAATTTAACTTTATCGTTCATCCATCTGGTGATTATGTTTATATGATGGTACAGAATCAGCACTATATTCTCCGTTCAAATTATGACAGAGTTAACAAGCGGCTTACAACTCCGTATATCGTTTGTGGACAACCCGGACAAGCAGATTATAAAGATTTGGCAGGAACAAAAGCACGCTTGAATAAACCCGGACAGGGAGTCTTCGTATTTAACAAAGAGTATGAGGATGCGAATAAAGAGGATTGTTATGACTTCTATTTTACGGATCGTAATAATCACTGTATACGTAAATTGACTCCGGATGGAGTAGTCTCTACTTTTGCTGGAAGAGGAAGCACAGGAATGAATGTACATGCTAATGGATATGTGGATGGCCATTTACGTGATGAAGCACGTTTTAATTATCCTTATGCTTTAGCTTATGATGAAGATACAGAAACTTTTTATGTGGGTGATGTGAACAATCATCGTATCCGGAAGATAGCATTAGAAAAGATTCCTGAAGCGACAGAAGAACATCCGGAAGAGAGTCAACCGGAAGAGGGAGAACAATAACCGAATAAAAGAAAAAACACATGAAAATAAAGAATTTTATCACCATTTGTTTGTTACTGGTTTCTGTTGCCACTTTTGCGCAGAAAAAAATTGAAGTAACGGGAGTAGTGACGGATACGAATAAAGAGCCACTGGTCGGTGTCAATGTAACAGTAAAAGATCAGGCTGGCTTAGGAGCAATTACGGATATTAACGGACGTTATAAAATTAGTATTGAAGAGTTTTCAAGACTAGTATTCTCGTACATAGGTTTTGATAAACAGGAAGTATTAGTGAAAAGGCAGCAGGTAGTCAATGTAATTATGAAGGAATCTGAAGCAAGTGAGCTTGATGAAGTCGTTATTACAGGAACCGGTGCACAAAAGAAGTTAACTGTGACTGGAGCGGTGACTACCGTTAATGTAAATGATCTGAAAGCAAATCCGACAGCAAATCTTTCAAATGCTTTGGCTGGTAATGTGGCAGGTGTTCTAGCTATGCAGACATCCGGTCAGCCTGGAAAAAATACTTCGGAATTCTGGATTCGTGGTATTTCTACTTTCGGAGCTGATAACTCGGCTTTAGTGTTAGTAGATGGATTTGAGCGTAGCCTCGATGAAATTAATATTGAGGATGTTGAATCGTTTACTGTTTTAAAGGATGCTTCTACTACAGCAATTTACGGTCCTCGTGGTGCTAATGGTGTAGTATTGATTACAACAAAACATGGTAAAGCTGGTAAAATCAATATCAGTGCTAAAGTGGAAACATCTTATAACACACGGACTATCACACCGGAATTTGTAGATGGGTACACTCATGCTAGAATGATGAATGAAGCACGTATTACTCGTAATCAAGAACCGATCTATCAGAATGACGAATTGGAAATTCTACGTTTAGGACTTGACCCGGATTTATATCCGAATGTAGACTGGAAAGATGTATTATTGAAAGATGGAGCAATGACTTATCGTGCTAATGTAAATATGAACGGTGGTGGTAGTACAGCACGTTATTTTGTTTCGCTTAGCTATATTAGTGAAGAAGGTATGTATAAGACAGATGAAGCAGTTCGTAAAGATTATAATACCAATCCCGGTAGTCAACGATGGAATTATCGTTTGAATACCGATATTGACATCACAAAAACAACTCTTGTGAAAGTCGGTGTTTCCGGTTCTTTAAAGAAACGTAATGCTCCTGGACAAGGTGGAAATGTATGGGCATCGTTAATAAATCAAAGTCCGATTAGTATTCCAGTAATGTATTCCAATGGTTATGTACCAGCATTTGGAAAAGAAGATGATCGTTCCAATCCATGGGTATTGGCAACACAAACTGGATATTTTGAAATCTGGGAAAATAAGGTTCAGACTAATATTTCTTTAGAACAGAAGCTGGATTTTATTACTAAAGGATTGCGTTTTGAAGGTCGTTTTGGTTTCGACACTAACAACACAAACGAAATTAGCCGTAAAAAAATGCCTCAAACATGGCGCGCAGAACGTTTTCGAAATACTGATGGGGAAATTACTTTTAAAGAACAGCGAACCGAAGAAAAAATGACTCAAAGCTCTATTTCAACAGGTAACCGGACTGAATTTTTAGAAGCAATTTTACACTACAATCGTGCATTCAAAGCGCATCACGTAGGTGGTACTTTAAAATATAGCCAAGATGCTTATCGGACTACTGTAGATATTGGTACAGATATAAAGAATGGCATTGCTAAACGTCATATGGGCTTGGCAGGACGTGCTAGTTATAACTGGAATTATCGTTACTTCATAGATTTTAACTTCGGTTATAACGGATCAGAAAACTTTGCCGATGGACATCGATTCGGATTCTTCCCTGCTTTTTCTCTGGCTTGGAACATTGCAGAAGAGAAATTCATTAAGAAACATCTGGAATGGATGAATATGTTCAAGCTGCGTTACTCTTATGGTAAAGTAGGTAATGATAAATTGGGTGAACGTTTTCCTTATCTATATACAATTGCTAAGTCATATAAAGAAAATGATAAGGACGTAACCTTTCCTGGTTGGAATTGGGGTGATTATGGTTATGGCAATTCTTATGATGGTATGGCATATACTCAATTAGCTTCTGAAAACGTTACTTGGGAAATTGCAACAAAGCACGATATAGGTGTAGACCTTTCTTTGTTTAATGATAAGTTTACAGCCACTGTAGACTATTTCCATGAACAACGCGATGGTATTTATATGGAACGTAAATATCTACCTGGTATAGTAGGAATTGTGAGAAGTAATCCTAAAGCAAATGTGGGTAGTGTACGTTCGCAAGGTTTTGATGGCCATTTTGCCTATAAACAGAAAATAAACAGAGTGAACCTCACGGTTCGTGGTAATTTTACTTATAGTAAAAATGAGATATTGGAGAAGGATGAAGAAAATACTGTTTATCCTTACCAGACAGAAGCGGGTTACCGTGTAAACCAAGCTAAAGGTTTGATTGCATTAGGTCTTTTTAAAGATTATGATGATATTCGTAACAGTCCTCAACAGACAGCATGGGGAAAAGTACAACCGGGTGATATTAAATATAAAGATGTTAATGGAGATGGTGTAATCAATGATGGTGACAAAGTAGCTATCGGTGCGACTACCAAACCGAATCTGATTTACGGATTTGGTATCTCTGCACAATGGAAAGGATTTGATTTCAATGTCCATTTTCAAGGAGCAGGAAAGTCTTCATTCTTCATTAATGGTTCTACGGTATTTGCCTTCAAGGATAGTCAGTGGGGAAATGTTTTGGGAAATTTAGTAGCTAATCGTTGGGTTGATGCAGACACAGCAGCTAAACTTGGAATTCCTGCTAATGAAGATCCGAATGCTTCTTATCCACGTCTTAGCTATGGTGGAAATGATAATAATCAACAAAAGTCCACTTTCTGGCTAAAAAATGGTTCATATTTACGTTTGAAGACTTTAGAAGTAGGGTATACATTGCCTAAATCAATTGTAAATAAGATTAAGTTCAATAATATACGTGTATTCTTTATTGGTACCAATTTATTGACATTCGCTAAATTTAAAGAATGGGATCCGGAATTAGGAAGTTCCACAGGGGCGGAATACCCACTGTCTAGGGTAATGACTTTAGGATTGACTGTTAATATCTAATCAATATGTGTGAAATGAAAAAGATATATAAGTTTTGTATAGGTGCCCTGTTAGGGACAATCACCGTTTCGTGTGTAGACCAGCTGGATTCGGATAAAAATTTTAAAGACCGTATGACGCTGGAAGATGTATTTACTAATGAAAAATACTCGGAAGAATGGTTAGCTCATGCTTATTCCTATCTTAAAGGAGAGAATATGGATGTTGGAATCAAAGATAATATACTGTGGTGTTTTGCCGATGATATTTATTTTGGTGACCGTGATATTTATAACACCTTTAAAACAGGGACTTATAGTGAAGGAGACCGACAATCATGGGGAGCCAGTTATAAAGGCATTCGTCAGGCATCCATTTTCATTCAAAATATCGACATGAATATGGAGTTTACAGAAGCTGAAAGAGCTGACCTGAAAGCACAAGCCCGTTTTGTACGCGCTTACTATTATTGGTTATTACTCCGTAAATATGGCCCTGTTCCTTTATTGCCGGAGGAAGGACTCGATTATACAGCCAGCTATGATGATTTGGCTTGTCAACGTAATTCCTATGATGAATGCGTAGAATATATCGAATCAGAAATGCGCTTGGCGGCTAAGGACTTACCTTTGGACAGGGGAGCGAATCATACCTCTCGTCCTACTAGAGGGGCCGCATTAGCAGCACGCGCAAAAGTTCTATTATACGCGGCAAGTCCTATTAATAACCCTCGTCCTGAAGATACCGAAAGATTTACAGATTTGGTAGATCATGACGGAAGATGTTTGTTAGCACAGGAATATAATGAATACAAATGGGCCAAAGCCGCTGCAGCAGCAAGAGACGTTATGGAACTCCCGGGAAGCAATTATGGACACCGTTATGTGTTACACACTGTGAAGAAAAGAGATGAAGCCGCTGCAGGTTATCCGAAGACACTTCCTCCTTATTCTGATAATGATTTTGAAAATGCTGATTGGCCAAATGGATATCGGGATATTGACCCCTTTGAATCCTATCGACAAGTTTTTAATGGAGCCCTGTCTATGTTTGATAATCCTGAACTTATTTTTAGTCGTGGACAAAATCAGGGTGACCGCAATCTTGCAGATATGGTATTACATCAATTGCCTACCAGTGCCAATGGCTGGAATACACATGGTATGACACAAAAGATGTGTGATGCTTACTATATGTATAATGGCTCTGAGTTTAACAGACAGACATTTTTGGACACTTGCCAAGTTGAGAACCGTTTTGTGTCTGAAAAGGAAGGGAAGGCAGGAACATATCCTTATTTAAAGAAAGGAGTATGGAAAGAGTATGCATGGCGTGAACCACGCTTCTATGCTTCAGTTGCTTTTAATGGTTGTGTATGGCCTCTATTGAATAATTCAACGCTTAAAGATCCTAAACCCGTAGAGCAACAGGTATTTTATTATCGTGGTAATGGTAATGGATATACTAACTCCAATTTTTGGCTTCGCACTGGTATTGGAATCATGAAATTTGTTCATCCGGACGATACCTCTGCGGCAAAAGGTAATAAGGACTATGTCAAACTAAAAACGGAACCTGCTATTCGTTTTGCTGAAATCTTATTGATTTACGCTGAAGCTTTGAATGAGTTGGAAGATGGCTCTTCATACGACATTCCATCTTGGGATGGCTCTGCCAGTTATTCTGTCAAACGTGACATAAATGAAATGAAAAAAGGTATTCGTCCTGTTCGTTGCCGTGCAGGGGTTCCCGATTATACATTGCCAGAGTATCAAGACCGGAATGTATTCCGTAAGAAATTGAAGCATGAGCGACAGATAGAGCTCATGGGAGAAGGACATCGTTATTTTGATCTCCGCAGATGGAAAGACGCTCCGATTGAAGAGTCAATGGAAATATATGGTTGTGATGCTCTTATGACTGAAGAAAATAGAGCAGCGTTTCATTCACCAATTGTAGTCAATGAACTTCCAACTGCTTTTTCTCGCAAATTATATTTCTGGCCTATCAGTCATGAGGAGTTGAAACGCAATAAGCTGTTGACACAAAATCCGGGTTGGACATACAATGATTAATTTTAAAATGATATAAGTATGAAAATTATATATAATTGTTGGTTTGCATTATGTATGTTGCTCTTGATCACTTCTTGTAATGATGAGTGGAAAGATGAGCAGTATCGGCAATATATTTCTTTTAAAGCACCTATAAAAGATAAAGATAATGGGGTAACTCCAATATATGTGAGATACAACCCTGATGGAAAAGTACGCTATCAGTTACCGGTTATAGTTAGTGGGTCAACTACGAACGAACAAGATATAGATGTCCATGTAGCACTATATGAGGATACCTTGGAAATATTAAATAGAGAACGTTTCAGCGGGCGTACAGATTTATGGTATACGCTATTGGAGGAAGATAAATATGAATTCCCGGAAATAGTTCATATTCCTGCAGGAACATGTGTGGAACAACTAAATATTGATTTTGATTTGAGAGGAATCAATATGACAGATAAATGGGTGTTGCCTCTAACTATCGTTGATGATGCTTCTTATAATTATCAAGGTCATCCACGTAAAAA
The DNA here is from genome assembly GCF_019129155.2 of Bacteroides sp. MSK.18.37. Classification (NCBI taxonomy): domain Bacteria; kingdom Pseudomonadati; phylum Bacteroidota; class Bacteroidia; order Bacteroidales; family Bacteroidaceae; genus Bacteroides; species Bacteroides sp. MSK.18.37. The sequence continues at coordinate 2,390,194 of NZ_JAHOIB020000001.1, forward strand.
CTATGCAAAAGCATTATTGCGTGTAATTCCTTTTAACGATTATTCCGGTTCATATAGTACAAGTACAATGGAAGTGTATATTCGAAATGCAAATGGAAGTACTGATAATAAACCGATGGTAACCAATAATCGTACAGCATATGTGGTAGATAATAATACTATTTTCTTTTATGCCGGTTTAATGAGCGAAGATTTATCAAGAGATGAACGGGAACTTTATAAAATATATATACGCTTCAATGAAGACAAATCATTGAGTATGTGGGCAGATAACGAAGAAAAGATTGGATTTAAGCTATACGGTACTCCTGCTTACAGTGTAACGGAAACTATGGATGCTACACGACCTTATCTAAAACATCGCTATGTTTCATTTACTATTGAATATGATTTTAAAGATGTAACTTCTCGGAATCAAGAAGTTCTTTATAAAGTTAAAGGAACAATGCTACTGGAACGAAATCTCAATACTCAGATTCCAGACGAAGATCAGCAGATTGAATGGTAAATAATGAAAAATTAAGAACCAGCCTGATGATCTAATTATATTTTATGGATTAGCAGATAAATACCATAAAATAAGAGAATAAGTTAGGCGTGATTCTGTAAACGACTTACGTGATTGAATCACGACAATAATTTAATATTCAATATAAGATAAATAATTAAGTAGCCTGTCATTGTCTAAATCGAGTTCAATGACAGGCTGTTTAAATTGCTTACAGTATGCTGCGGATATGATAATAAAGAATTTGATATAAATAAAAGGCTTTAAGTTAAGAAGAATGAGTATCTCTTATTAATTCATTCTTTAAGATTAAATTTACAAATAACAAAAAAGTAGAAACAGTGACGATAGAACGAGTATTGGGATCCAAGCTAATTGAATTGCTGTAACTGGGGATTTTTAGGGATAGTCGCGTCATCTTATTTACATAAAGTTACATGTCTTCTAATCCTAAGACTCGTGTTTCAATATCGTATTTTGCCATCTCTTTGTGCCTTAAATGTTCCACTTTTTCCATGAACGTTGAATGAACATAATTATTTTCTGGCATCCGTTTAACTTCTGCTATAAGGGCTTTTTTTCCACTTGATTTAAGAGCTACAATATCAATTTCATAAGAGTTTAATCGTTCTTTGTTTGTAGAACTTTTAGTTTCCCACCAGGAACCAATTTCTTTAAACCCACCTTCTTCTGCTAATTTCTGTTTAAAATAGTTTTCTAACACTTTGCCTGAATAAGTCTGATAATCAGCCTTTGCTAGTTGACGCAGGTCTTCAAAATTCTGTAGTTCAATATATGAACGATTCCGTTCGATGTATTTAAACCAGAAATTTAGAAAATTATCTCCAATAATATATCGTACATTTTTCTTAGTACCTGGTTTCGCAAAAATAGGCCGTTCGCGAGTTATCAAATTATACACATTTTCTAATTTACTTAAATGACCTCCGATAGATATCCCCCCTAGTACTGACTCTATTTCCCCTTGTGTATAATGCCCATTTGCTATTTCTAATAAGATGGAAAAGTAAATGCCATAATTTTTTCCAAATTCAGTAATCAACAAATTACGTCCTTCATCTATAAACAAGGAATTTTCTGAAAAAACGAAGTCATATATCCGGTCAACAGAAAGTGCTTGGTTGTCACAGAATAACTCTACATATTTAGGGATTCCTCCAGTCAGTGTATACAAAGCTAACAGGTCATCATTACTATATCCGGGCGCAAAATCCTCCATAATTTGTTTTAGCACTTTTGTATTGAAGGACCGAAGACATAAAATATTGTCAGCACGTCCGAATAATGGTTCTCCATGATCCGTGAATATCTTTTGCATCAATGAATATACAGAGCCGCTAATTACAAGATTTATTTTAGTTTCTTGCCGATATTCATCCCAAAGATTTTGCATATCACTAAAAACATCGGGTCTGATATTATAAAACTCCTGAAATTCATCAATAACAATATTAAAAGAACGTGTTTTTCCTATTTCGAAAAGATATTGTATCAAAGTAGTAAAGTTAGATATGCCATCCGGAATAAAAATAGATAATGTCTCGCGTACTATTTTTATAAAATCTGCGACTAATATACTCTCTGCTTTTCTTCCAATGAAAAAATATACAGTAGGTGTTCCCTTCAGAGCTTGTTTTATAAGACTGGTTTTTCCAATACGCCTACGGCCTGTTACCACAATCATTCTGGAATTTTGACCAAATGCAAGCTCTTGTACACGCTTCAATTCTGCAATTTCTTTCTCTCTATTATAAAACTTCATAATCAATAAGTTTTTCTCAACGGCTGTTGAGTCAACCGTCGTTGCAAAAATATGAAATAAATTAAGAACAGCCAATTTTGCAATACTTAATTATTGATGTTTTCGCCATTTTTAGAGTTCATCCGAAAGAAAATAGAATAATAAAATAATGAAAATAAGTGACTTTATTGAGAGAAAAATCACTTTAATTTTACTTGAAAAAGATGTAAAGCACAACACAGTAACAATACGCTAATTTATAATATCCAGATAATCAAATAGATACAGTAGTGTTTATTAGTATGGACAGGACCCGGAAAACCAACTTTGCACGGATGACTTCGCCGGACATTGGGCTCATAATGCCAATCTTTCCGTGAAAGCGATCATGGGAGTGGCCGGATACAGTGAAATGGCTCGGATGCTCGGATTGAATGATGTAGCTGAAAAATATGCTGTTATAGCTAAGAAAATGGCAGTGAAATGGGAAAAATGGCGAATGAGGGTGATCATTACCGTTTGGCTTTTGACAGAAAGAACACTTGGAGTCAAAAATATAACATGGTTTGGGATAAGTTGTGGAACCTGAATTTATTTCCTAATAATGTTATCAGAAAAGAGATTAACTATTATTTGACAAAACAGAATCCTTATGGGCTCCCTCTGGACTCTCGTAAAGAATACACAAAATCCGACTGGATCATGTGGACGGCAGCTATGTCTTTAGATAAGGAAACCTTCCAGAAATTCTCTGACCCTGTCTATAAATATATCAATGAAACAGTATCTCGTGTACCTATCAGCGACTGGCACCATACAGACAGCGGTAGATGGGTAGGCTTCAGAGCCCGTTCGGTGATCGGAGGATACTGGATGAAGGTATTAATGGATAAAGTTCAGAATAATCAATAAAGTTAGCACGACGTTTACTTCAAATTTATACATATGAGATCTTTAAAGAATATTACTATAAAATCAAATTATCTCATTTTGCCAATAGCATTATTGTTCATCAATAATGCTATGGCAAAAAGTAGTTGAAATGACAAAGGCTTACCAAATATGGGCTAAACGCTGTATAGTAGAACCTTACCCAAAACAGAAAAAAAGAAATAAGAATGTTTTTTATACACACAACTTTTTAACGTTATTACTATGAAACATCAAAACTTGGAATTTAAGTGGATGTGTCTACTCTTTCTAGCTCTGCTACTCTCTCCTCCTCTACTTTGGGGGCAGAATCATAGCATTAAAGGACAAATTGTAGATGCAAAAAGTAATGAACCTTTAATAGGAGTAAATATTACTGTTGAAGGCACTTCGAATGGTACCATTTCTGACATAGATGGTCGGTTTACGCTATCTGTAGCTGCTAATGCTGTACTCAAAATCTCTTATATCGGCTATCAAGAAAAGAAAATCAAAGTGGATGATCTGAAAAAAGAGCCTATCATTTCTCTGGAAGAAGACAGCAAACAACTAGAAGAAGTAGTGGTAGTAGGTTATGGTATTCAGAAAAAGGTATCAAGTGTAGGCGCTATTACCCAAACTAAAGGAGAAGAATTGTTGAAAGGAGGTAATATTACTTCTGTATCAGAGGCTTTACAAGGCAAACTAAATGGTTTGGTAGCTATCAATACGTCAGGCAAGCCTGGAGCAAGTGATACCAAAATGTACATTCGTGGTAAGGCTTCCTGGCAAAACTCTGACCCTTTAGTATTAGTGGATGGTATAGAAAGGGATATGAACGATGTTGACATGAATGAAATCGAGTCTATATCTATTCTAAAAGACGCCTCTGCTACAGCCGTATATGGGGTTCGAGGTGCAAATGGTGTAATATTGTTAACAACCAAACGCGGACAAGATAAGAAACCAAACATCAATTTTTCTACAAGCTTTGGTATTAAACAGACTACTGCAAATATGGAATGGGCAGATTATGTTACATCTATGAAAATGTATAATGAAGCTGTAGCTAATGACAACAACTGGAATCAACAAATTAAACAATCTGTCATCAATGCTTGGTCAAATGCTTTTGATACAGGCAACTACGGCCCTTATAATGATGTCTTTCCACAAGTAGACTGGTGGGATGAGTTGGTTAAACCTGTTTTTTCCCAACAATATAATGTGAATATCAGCGGAGGAACCAATTTCATGCGTTACTTCGCCTCCATCGGTTATCAAAATGACGGTGATATTTATGATTTACAGAAACAGGAGAATTTTGATCCAAGAAACTACTATCGCCGTTATAACTGGCGTTCAAATTTAGATTTTAATTTAACTAAAACGACTTCCTTATCAGTAAATATTGCAGGGAAAATGGGATACCGCAATGACAACTTTGCTGATGATGTGTACACTAGAATCATTGCGGCACCAACCAATTCTTTCCCGATAAAGTATAGTGATGGCTATTGGGGAGATGGATCTACTGCCGGCTATAATCCTGTTTGTAATATGAATACGAATGGATCACAACTGTATAAAACCTTTCAGGGATGGTATGATGTTCGTTTGGAACAAAAACTGGACTTTCTAACTAAAGGACTAAAAGCTGCCGCTAAAGTTTCATACACCTCTGCTTCCACTACTCGTTCTAGTATAAAGACTGGTGAAATTTGGGGTAACAATGATTTTGAATCCAGAAACAGTATTATTAAATACCATCGCGAATATGATTATTCTAATCCGACAGTCAATGCAGATGGTTCTCTCACTTACCCCATGATTTTGGAAAAACGATGGCCAAATGATGAGGATATTGAACTACCTCCCAACGTTTCTTATGACAATTTGGACGGTTATAATCGTAAGTTATATTACGAATTCTCTGTGGAATATAATCGTTCATTCGGGAGTCATAATGTAACAGCGTTAGCTCTGATGAACCGTCAAGTATCTGATTCAAAAGATGATAAAGTTATCAAATTCCCAAGTTATCGTGAAGAATGGGTGGGACGTGTTACTTATAACTGGAAAGAACGTTATTTGGCAGAGATGAATATCTCTTATACAGGTTCGGAAAAATTTGCCCGAGGACAACGCTTCGGCCTGTTCCCTTCCTATTCTTTGGGATGGCGTGCTTCAGAAGAACCTTTTATAAAAAAACATGTTGGAGATGTGCTGACTAACCTAAAATTTAGATATTCATACGGAAAAGTCGGTAGTGATGCAGCTGCTGCACGTTGGAATTACATCCAATTATTTAATTCTTTAGGAAGTATTGAATTAGGAAATACACAAGGAGTCACACATAGCCCGCTCTATACAGAAGGAGATATTGCTAACTTGACTTCAACATGGGAAAAAGCGACTAAACATAACTTTGGAATAGAAATTGGCTTATGGAATAAGTTAGATTTAACTTTGGATTTATTTAAAGAGAATCGTAAAGATATTCTAATGACCCCACAAACTACGTCTTCTATTGTAGGAGCTACTTTTAACGCTATCAACCGAGGAGAAACGAAAAATCATGGTTTAGAATTAGAGTTACGCTGGAATGACAAAATCGGACGTAATTTTAATTACTGGGGAGCTTTAACTTTTGCAGCCAGCGAAAACCGGATTGTCTATAAAGATGATCCTAGAAATGCGGATGAGCACTTGAAAGCTGCAGGTAAACCGATTGATTATCAAAACCGTTTTATTGCGATCGGTAATTATGGTTCGATAGACGATGTGTTCAATTACGCACAAACAGCTATAAATGGTACTACAGCATCGCAAGTAATTCCTGGAGACCTTATCTATATAGACTTCAATGGAGACGGAATAATCAACTCAAACGACAAGGTAGTTGTAGACGAATTGAATTACCCATTGACTACCATCGGATTTTCTTTCGGGTTCAATTGGAAAGGACTTAACTTCAGTGCAATGCTCTATTCGCCACGCAATATATATAAGTTACAGTTCGATCAATATCTGTGGGATTTTCCAGCTTCAAACATACGTGTTCAACCAAAATCCATGGAACGATGGACGCCGGAAACAGCTAATTCATCGGGTGTTATGCGACCTGCTACACACTTGAACAATACATACAACAAAGTGGAAAGTACTTATCGCTATTCCGACTATTCGTATATACGATTAAAGAACATGGAGATAGGATATACATTCCCTAAAAAATGGTTGAGTGAAGCACATATCTCTAATCTTCAGGTTTACATGAACGGGAATAATTTACTAACCTTCTGGAAAGGGGACAAACGCGTGGACCCTGAAACAGGAGGTGTAGGCAGCTATCCGATTGTCCGTACTTACACTTTAGGACTAAGAGTTTCATTTTAATCATATTCAAAAGAAATAAAGATGAGAAAAGTATTATTATATATCTGTTCAGTTTTCATTCTTGGCGGGATGACAAGCTGTGAAGACTTCTTAGATAAAAGGGAAGATGTAGGATTGACAGAAGATGATATCTTTAGGGATTACTATTCCTTACGAGGTTTCTTAGATCAATCTTTCAACCAATTGGAAAATGTTATGGTGATGGATAATTGGGAAAATGGACGCGCATTTGTCGGTCTCTTTGCAGACGAAATGGCAACTACAGATAATTCATCTGCCGTTTTTACTTTACATTCCGGAAACTGGTTAAGTAATGCCAAGTCAAATACAACCTTTGAGATTGGTAACGGCGGAAGTACAGCCATATCTCGTTCATATAAGGCATTACGCATCAATAATCGCATAATTAATGATATCGACAAGGCTCCTGACACCTGAACAAAAAAATGAAATCTTGGGACAAGCTTATTTCTATCGTTCTTGGTTCTACTTTCAGATAATTAAAAGATATGGGGGGATGCCTATTATTGACAAAGTCTTTGAAGGTGGGGATGATGATATTCCCCGTGTGACCTACCATGAATCACACGACTGGATGATGGAAGATATACAAAAAGCAATCTATATGTTACCTGATAGTTGGGATGATCCAAACTATGGAAGACCCACAAAAATTGCAGCAATGGCACTTAAAGAATGGGCACAGTTGTTTGATGCAAGTCCATTGATGCAGAATGATTTAAATTCTACAGAAAACAAAGGCTATGACACGGAACGCGCAAAATCCGCAGCAAAATCCGCTTATGAAGTAATACGTTATATGGATGGAAGTAAGTCTGCCCCTTATCCCTATGGTTTGGCTAGTAAAGAAGAATATACGAATGTTTTCTATTTTAAATATCCACCTGTACATCAACCGGAGTACATTTGGGTCAAGCGGCAATTTCCTAATGCTGCTAATCAAAACCAAAAACGCACTATCCGCACATTCTGGCAATATGAGGATCTTGCATTCGGTTCGGGACCAGATGGAAATTCCATGTGCTGCCCAAGTTTGAATATCGTCAACATGTTTGACAAGAAGGGAGCAGACGGTATTTATTACCCGATTGATGACCCACGAAGCGGCTATGCACTTGACTATGCCCATAAGCCATTTGAGGATCGTGATCCCCGTTTCTATAACAACATCCTTTTACCTGGAACAACTTGGGGACATTACGCTGATGGACGTACCTATTACATTACAACCTACAAAGGAGGAGCAGCCTATCAGCACATGTTAACTCAAAAAGACTGCAATAAACGAATGTTCACAGGATTTATGTGTAAAAAGTTCATGTGGCCGGAATGCAATCAGTATCTTGAAAAGAACAATCCAAACTGTTGGTGGGACTATCGCTTCCTCACCATATATATCCGTGCTTCGCAAATTTATTTAGATTATGCAGAAGCCCTATTTGAGGGTTGTGGAAGTGCTACGGCAACTATTGAGGGATGTCCTATATCAGCTGCAGAAGCTATTAATATTCTTCGCAGACGAATTGGCTTAACAGATCTGCCATCAGATATTGTAGCCGATCCTGATAAATTCCGTGCAGCTTATCGCCGTGAGCGTGCCGTAGAATTAATGTTTGAAAATCATCGTTGGTGGGATATCCGCCGTTGGATGATCTTGGAAGAAACATTCAAGGATACTTATCCTATTAAGGGAGCATTATTCACACCACGAGAATCTAACCATGGAAGTATCACGGACAAATCTACATTGACTTATGATTATGAACAAATTGATATAACTCCGGAAGTGCGTTCTTTTACAAAGAAGAATTACTGGTATCCTTTGCCTCAACATGACGTAGACGCATTGAATAATTTGCAACAAAACCCATATTGGTAATTAAAATGGCTTAATCAAATGAAAAGATATAATAAATTCATATTTATTCTGTTTGTCACTGCTATATTATCCGGCATAGCCACTTCGCTAGAAGCACAGAATAAACCTAAAAAGAAAAAAACAGCCCTTATTGAAGTGAAAGGGCTGGTGACAGACAACACAGGTAAACCGCTAAGCGGAGTAACAGTATTGAGCGGTGAAGGTTCTATTATAAACTATACAGATGCAAATGGAAAATTTGCACTCAAAACAAAAGCTGATGGAACCTTATTAATTGAAGCGTTCGGTTATAAAGATGTTGTAATAAACCTCGCAAAAGAACAGCCCACTGTCATCAAATTACAAAATGAAGATCTATATGCTTCAGAAAGAAACATACACGAACGTGCAGACGGTGGAAAAACGTATCAGCGGGACCTGGTAGGTACAGTATCCAAGTTATCTATGGAAAATGTATTAAAATACCCTGATTTACAATTATCCAATGCCTTACAAGGACAGGCTGCCGGACTAATTGCTATTTCCGGTGATGGCGGCTTGGGCTATAACACATCAACATTATATGTACGCGGACAACACAATAATGGAACAAATACGGCCTTGGTTATTATTGACGGAATAGAACGTCCGATAGATGATATCCTACCGGAAGAAATAGAATCCATCGAAGTTTTAAAAGATGCTACAGCCAAAATCCTGTATGGAGCAGCTGCCACAAACGGAGTGGTCTTGGTACGTACTAAAAGAGGAGAAGCTCATAAACGAATTGTTCGTGTCGGGGTAGAATACGGTGTACAGCCCTCTACACGTGTACCTAAATATCTGGATTCCTACAACTATTCAAAATTGTTTAATGAAGCTCGTATAAACGATGGGATGAATCCTTATTATACTAACAAACAATTAGAAGGATACAGAAATAGTAGTGGAGTCAATGATGTATTGTATCCAAATATTGATTATTACAATGAGTTCTTATTGAACCAAAATATCTACCGAAAAGGTACAATTGAGTTTAATGGAGGTAATGAAGGTGTGAAATACGCATTAGTTGGTGGATATACTGGCGGTTCCGGATTAGAAAAAGTAGGAGAACGTTCGGCTTTACACCGTATGAATGCACGTGGTAATCTGGATATTAAAATCACCGATTTTCTTACAGTAACAGCAGATGTTGCAGCTCGTGTGGAACTGAAAAACTGGGGAGCAAAAGATGGTGCAGGCATATTCAGTACATTATCTTCTAATCGTCCCAATGAGTACCCTTTCATTATTCCTAATGAAACATTATCGGGACAGTTTACCCCCAATGAAGATGGCACGCCATTCTTCGGAGCCAGCACACGGATAGTAGACAATTTATATGCAGATATGGTTTATGGAGGTGACACTTCCGAAAGGTATGTAAATAGCCAGACAAACCTTGGAGCAAATTTTGACTTCAATAAATACGTTAAGGGATTGACATTTAATGCTTATGTAACTTTTGACAATTATAGTTATTTACGTCAAGAATTAAGGAATACTTATCCAACTTATGCCATTGACACTTACAGTGATTTAGACGGTGAAACTATCACCCGATATACACAGATGAAAAAGCTGGATTTGCCCAAAACGCAAAAGATAGCCTCCAATAATACCTACCGCTATTTTGGTATGCGTGCAGATATAGGATATGAACGCACATTAGGAGTGCATGACTTTTCAGCAATTGGCGCATTCCGGTATACAAAGAATGAGATGACAGGAATGACACAAGATTTTAAAGATGCCAACATCTCTCTGCGTTTAAACTATAGTTATGACAAACGCTATCTAGCCGAGCTGACTCTGGCTGTTATGGGGTCCAACAAATTTGATAAAAACGATCGTTTTTTCTTTTCTCCGGCTGTAGGAGCTTCATGGATAATTTCTAACGAAAGTTTCATGAAAGAAGCAAAGGCTGTTAACTTTCTGAAGCTAAAAGCAAGTTTCGGTGTATTAGGCTATACAGGTAATACTGGATTCTTCTTGTATCAAACTGGTTGGAATAATAATGGCAACTATAATTTCTTCCAGGATCAAACAGATCATAAAGTTAGTTTAGCTCGCTGGGGAAATCCTGATTTAACATGGGAATACTCTCAAGAGTTTAATATTGGTATCGAAGGATTATTCTTTAATAATCGCCTAAGCACAGAACTCAATTATTTCCATGAATGTAGAAAAGACATCATCGGAGTGAATAACGCCCAATATGCTGCTACAGCAGGGAATTATACCATGTATGAAAATATCGGTCAGGTGACTAATCAAGGTATAGATATTGCAATCAACTGGAAAGGGAATATCGGACGGGACTTTTTATACACAGTCGGAGCCAATATGACTTATTCAAAAAATAAATTAGATAAATGGAACGAAATAGAAGGAGTGGAAAGCTATCGTAAAGCCATTGGACGGCCTACTAGTACTATTTTTGGCTTACAGGCACTAGGATTATTTGGAAAAGACATTCCATTAGAAGGTCACTCATTACAATCATACGGTATATATCAAAACGGCGATATTGCATACGCTGACTTAAACAACAATGGGATTGTAGATGATAATGACCGTATGAGCCTAGGGCAAAGTTTTCCTGTAACCACTTGGGGAATCAATGTAGACCTCAAATACAAAGGGTTTGGACTTTATATGTTAGGAACTCTTCATACAGGTATTACTCAATTATGTACAAACGCTTATTATTGGAATAATGGTCTGAATGGATACTCTGAATTAGCATTAAATCGCTACCATGAGGTTAATAATCCTTCAGGTACAATGCCCCGATTAACAACAACGACAGAAAGCAATAACTTTCGTGATTCCAGTTTCTGGACAGAGAATGGCTCATTTTTCCGTTTGAAAAATGTAGAACTTAGTTATACATTTGAAAATAAGGCAGGTAGATTCTTTGCAAACAAATGTAAACTATTCGTACGTGGTACAAATTTGCTTACCTTCTCTAAAATAAAGGATCTGGACCCGGAAAGATTAAATGCCGGAATCACAAATTATCCGGCCTATATGACTGTAACCGGCGGTTTATCCGTCTCTTTCTAAACTTAAAAAATATGCAAATATGAAAATAAGCAAATTAATACTGTTAGCCTGTGTTTGGGGAAGTATTGTTTCTTGTGAAGATCTGCTTGACCCTAAATTGACAAATGAATGGTCCAGTGAGACCGTATGGACTAATCCCGATATGGCACAAGCCGTTTTGACGCAAGTATATGCAGATTTAATGGTTGTTCCGGATCATTATGATGATAATTTCTTAGATGCTGCAACAGACAATGCACTAACCCGAAATTATGGTTCGAGTGTATACCGGGCTAGCATGGGAGCATTCAGCCGATCAACAAATCCACTTGGAAATTGGGACAATATGTATGATAAGATACAAAGCATCAATCTATTCATGGAAAAAGGAGTTACAGATGATGTAATATACAATCGTGTAAGTAAAGAAACTGATCAGGCAATAAAGACTCGTTTACTTGGCGAAGCCTATTTTTTAAGAGCATGGTGCAGCTTCAAATTGTTACAAACTTATGGAGGACGAACAGACGAAGGAGAAGCATTGGGATATACGATCACCAACCATTTCATTGGTGATAAGGAATCTGCGAAGCCGAGCCTGTTTAAACGTAACTCGTATAAAGATTGCGTCAGCCAGATTGTTTCCGACTGTGAAGAAGCTGCCAGACGTTTGCCTGTAACTTACACAGGAGATGATGTAGTTGTCGGAAAATCTAAAATTGGTAGAGCTTGCGGATTAGCGGCAAATGCTCTTAAAGCAAGAACTTTGCTCTATGCAGCAAGTCCAGCTTATCAAGACAAGGATGTAATTCAAATAAATGGCATGGGTAATTTTACTGTATTGAATGAAGCTACTTATCAAGCTGGTTGGGAACGTGCTGCTCTTTTTGCCAATGAAGTGCTCAAAGACGCAGGGATAAACTATACCTTTACAGCGATGGCTGCTAAAGATTTGGCTGACGCTGGCAGTGATACCCCGGCCGATTTTATTTTCCGCACCTACATGGGACTTGTACATGGTATGGAAAGCCGACACTATCCTCCTTTTTATTTGGGAAATGCACAAACAATTCCTTCCCATAATTTAGCTGCCGCCTTTCCTGCCAAAAATGGTTATCCAATAACAGATTCACGTTCATTATATGACGAGCAAGATCCGTATCTAATAGCTAGAGATAACCGATTCAATATGAATCTATATTATCAAGGAAAAAAATTTGGAGCTTATAACTCAAACATTGATGTATCCGAAGGTGGAAAAGATTCAGAGAGCTTTCACATTTATGCCAGTCGTTCGGGATATTATTTATCTAAGTTCTTGTCTACTACACAAAAAAATATGCTGGATCCGATTCAAACATTGAATTCTCGGCACTTTAACCCATTATTACGTAAAACAGAAGTTTGGCTGAATTATGCAGAAGCCGCTAATGAAGCATGGGGACCTGAAGGTAAAGGTGACGACTGTAAATATAGTGCTTTTGATGTCTTAAAAATCATACGTGAAAAATCAGGTGGTATCACAGATGCTACCTATTTGTCAGAAATAGCTTCTGAAGGTAAAGACGCATTCCGGAAATTAATCCAAAATGAACGTCGTATAGAATTTGCTTTCGAAGATCAGCGTTTTTGGGATTTACGCCGCTGTTTACTTCGCCTAGATACCACTATTGAAGGAATACAAGTGACAAGAACAGATAACGGTCTTTCTTATGAAATAAAAGAAATAGAACAACGTCCGTTGGATGCACTTCGCTATTACTATTTGCCGTTACCTAACGACGAATTATTAAAGAACCCAAACCTCAAAAATAATATGGGGTGGAATAATAACTAATATTAAATACGATTATGAAAATTGCAAAAATAATATTGCTCGCTTTGACGACTTGTTTAACGTCTTGCTATGAAGATTATACGCATGATTATGAAACAACAAATGTTGGTTTTGCTTTACAAAACCCATTGCGTACAGTAATATCAGACCGTGATATGCCTATATATGTAGGAGTATCATTAGGAGGTAAACGAGAAGTTGACATGAATGATTGGGCTAAATTCACCTTGGATGCTTCTTTATTAGAGGGTACTCCTCTTACACTTCTCCCCGAAGAATATTACATATTGGAAGATCCGGAGATATTTAAAGTACGGAAATCTAATTTACCTGTAGCAGATGTTGAAATCAAGTTTACAGATGCTTTTTATAGAGATCCACTAAGTCTGACTACGCATTATGCCCTCCCTTTCAAAGTCACAGAAAGTTCCATGAACACTATTCGCGAGGGAGCGGATTATTCTATTGTAGCAATAAAGTATGTCAGTTCCTTTTCCGGAGTTTACTACCTTCAAGGTGAAGTAAGCGAAGTAGATGATAATGGGAATATAATAGAAGGTACCACTGTGGTGTATAAAGAAAAAGACTTGATAAATAATAATACATTGGAACTAAGTACTCTCGCAAAAAATAAATTGTTAAGACCCGGAGTAGCAAACTTAGCAAAAAGCAACATCAATCGTTTCCAGTTGACAATCGACAACAACGGCGAATCTGGTTCAGACTACAATGTTCAAATAGAAGGTATAGAAGGAGGAGTTACAATCATTGAAGGAAATGGCAGCTACATTGCCCAAAGTCCGACTTACACCTTCAACAGTGGAGACAAACCTTGTCCGGAAGTCAACCTGAATTACACCTATGAATTGGCAGGCAAACGCTATAAAGTGAAAGAACAATTAGTGTTACGTCGCGATCCTGTGAATGATTTACGAGTAGAATCATGGAAGTAATCTAAAAACTTGAGACATGGGGAACTATATTGGTTTCTCATGTCTCAAAATGATAACAATATAAGTAAAAAGGTATATAAGAAATGAAAAGAAAAATCTCTGATCTTGTCTATAAATATACCAATAAAATGGCTTCTTGAACGCACCTATATGGCCGCTGATGCCATGAAATATACAAACGAAGTCGATTTCTCACTCGGAGATATTATCTTGCCTTCAGGAAGCGAAAATGTACCAGTTCTTGTTTCACCTGCTAAAAGAAGTGATTATGGCTTGATGACAATTAATGGTTTACAACACACATTATTTGCTGAAACCTCTTTATCACAATCAGAATTTAATGCAATCTCCCAAGTAGATGCAACTCCGATAGAAAATCTGGCAGATCCAACCTCCGAAGTCTTAGCTATTCAGGCAAATAAAGTTTACCTGTTCAAAACAGCCAATGGAAAGAAAGGATTGATTTGCATACAAAAAATAACAGCAAAAACTGGTACTATCGAAGTCTCACCGGATAATTGGGTAGAAAACACTAAATACTCATGGGTACAATTACTGACTAAAACCGTGGCGAAGTAAAGCTCCCATTCAAGATACTTTCTCCAATGATCGTATCATAGAATAATTAGAAGAATAGAGAAGTTCTTGGTTTCTACGAGCTTCTCTATTCCTGTTTTCTCAATTAGAAGAAAGAAGAAATCTATCATTCTACCATTTTTTTTCCTTTATTGATTAGTATTTTTCCTTCCTTCTCTGATATCTTCCCTACTTTTGCGAAAAGTCATCATGAAAAACTGAAGTTAATTAAATCACAATAATTATGAATCTGAAAAAACATTTACCCTGGCTGGGAGCCCTACTCCCCATTGCTAACACACAAGCAGAAACCAAACCTAATGTAGTAATTATCTATATCGATGATATGGGTATCGGTGACATAGGTTGTTATGGAGGTAAATTCGTTCCTACTCCTAATATTGACAAGTTAGCACAGGACGGACTATTATTCAACCAATATTACTCTTCTGCGCCGGTTAGCTCTCCATCCCGCTGTGGATTAACCACAGGTCTCTTTCCTCTTGAAGTGGGAATCAACACTTTCCTGAACGACAAAGCTGCTAATAAGAGATGCGAACAACGTAATTTCCTGGATGATAAGTTGCCTTCAATGGCGCGTGCTTTCCAAAATGCAGGTTACTCAACAGGACACATCGGAAAATGGCACATGGGAGGCGGACGTGACGTACATAACGCTCCTTCTATTAAAAATTACGGTTTTGACGAATATATATCAACCTACGAAAGTCCGGATCCGGAACCAGCAATCACTGCTACCAAATGGATCTGGTCGGATAAAGACAGCGTGAAACGCTGGAGACGTACCGAATACTTTGTAGATAAAAGTATTGAGTTTGTAAAAAAGCATAAAGGCGAACCTTTTTTCCTGAATCTATGGCCGGATGATATGCATACCCCTTGGGTACCGGAATTCAAACAAAAGGAAAGAAAAAGCTGGGAAACACAAGAAGCATTTGCTCCTGTACTAGCGGAGATGGACAAACAACTCGGACGTTTCATCAAAACCCTGGATGAGTTGGGAGTGGGAGAAAATACAATCATTATTTTCACTAGCGACAATGGTCCTGCACCCAGCTTTAAATCTGTACGTTCCGCTTATTTGAGAGGAACTAAAAATAGTCTTTATGAAGGTGGGATCCGTATGCCGTTCATCGTTAGATATCCAAAGAAAATTAAAGCCGGACAGGTAAATAACGAGTCTGTATTATGCGCAGTAGATTTATATCCGACTTTGTGTTCTATAGCCGGAATCAAAACAGAAAAAGGTTACAAAGGCGATGGACAGAACTATTCAAAAGTTCTTCTCGGTAAATCGGAAGCCAAACGCAAAACCGATTTAATGTGGGACTTCGGACGAAACAAACATTTTGGCTTTCCAGGGAACCCTTATGACAGAAGCCCCCATTTAGCTATACGCAGTGGAAAATGGAAATTATTAGTGAACGGTGACGGAAGCGATGCGCAATTATATGATATGGAAAAGGATAAGTTCGAAAAGAATAATATCGCAAATGAGCATCCTGATTTGGTTGCCAAGTTGAGCAAGAAAGTATGTAAATGGTATGAGGAAAACAAAGACAAAGGAAAAGAGTAATACAGTGAAAAACAAATTATAAACCAACATTAAACTTATGAATTCTAAATTTTTACTATTACCAACCGCCTTGATGGTTGCTGGACATTCTGCAGCAGAGGCCAAAGGAAAAAAGTCCGATCAAAGACCCAATATCCTGGTAATTCTTGCAGATGACCTAGGCTATTCCGACCTGGGATGCTACGGTAGTGAAATCCACACACCTAATCTGGACAAACTGGCAAAACAAGGAGTACGTTTCAATCATTTCTATAACACCGGCCGGAGTTGTCCGACGCGTGCTTCCCTGTTGACAGGACTTTATCAACATCAGGCAGGAATCGGACGTATGACCTTCGATGACCACCTGCCGGGTTACCGGGGAACACTCTCACGCAATGCCGTTACCATCGCAGAGGTATTGAAAGAATCAGGATATGCTACCAGCATGGTAGGTAAATGGCACATCGCAGAAACTCCACTACGCAAAGACCAACGCGAATGGCTCGCACATCACGTATACCACGAAACCTATTCTGATCTTTGTCATTATCCGGTGAATCGCGGATTTGATACCCACTATGGTACTATCTACGGAGTAGTAGACTATTTTGACCCATTCAGTCTGGTAGAAGGTGAAGTACCCGTGAAAGAAGTACCCGACGGATATTACATCACACAGGCGCTTTCAGACCGTGCAGTGAAAGAAGTGAAAGAGTATGCCAAAGACGATAAACCATTCTTTATGTACCTGGCTTACACAGCACCACACTGGCCGTTGCATGCACTGCCGGAAGATATTGAAAAATACAAGGATACCTATAAAGTAGGTTGGGAAGCCATTCGTAATGCACGTTACGAACGTCAGAAACAGCTTGGTATATTCCCTAACATGGATAATTTCCTGTCTGATAGACAGTTCAAAGATAAATGGGAAGATAACCCACATGCTGAATGGGATGCTCGTGCCATGGCTGTTCATGCTGCCATGATCGACCGTATGGACCAGGGAATAGGACAAGTAATCGATGCTTTGGAAAAGACAGGACAACTTGAAAATACACTGATTTTATTCCTTTCCGACAATGGATGCAGCAATGAAGATTGTCAGAACTACTCTCCAGGAGAAAATGACCGTCCTGATATGACACGTAAAGGGGAGAAAATGGTTTATCCTCATAACAAAGAAGTGCTGCCTGGACCGGAAACAACTTATGCTTCACTGGGAGCACGCTGGGCAAACGTAGCCAACACACCGTTCCGTTTTTGGAAAGCCAAATCTTATGAAGGAGGTATCTGTACTCCGATGATTGCTCACTGGCCGAAAGGTATCAAGAAGAATGTCGGCAAAACGACTCCTGAAATCGGACATGTGATGGACATCATGGCTACCTGTATCGATATGGCAGGCGCCACTTATCCTACCAAATACAAAGGAAATGACATCATTCCATTGGAAGGCAAGAGTCTGGTTCCTATCTTCAAGACCGGACATCGTGAAGGACATGACTACCTTGGATTCGAACATTACAATGAACGTGCATTCCTCTCTAATGACGGTTGGAAACTGGTTCGTCCGGGAGAAAACGCTAAATGGGAATTATACAACCTGAATGAGGACCGGAGCGAAATGCATAATCTGGCAGCACAATACCCTGAAAAAGTAGCTGAAATGACAAAGGCTTACGAAGCATGGGCTAAACGTTGCATGGTAGAACCTTACCCGGGACAAAAAAAGAAATAAAGCCTACTCAATTAATTAGAAAGAGCACTCGATTAATTATTTTATATTTGACTCCTATCGGAAAATATCCAATGATATTGCACGACAGGAGTTTTTTTATATGCTTTTATCCATTCTTTATCAGGCCTCACCTGAAATCGGAGGCTGACCTGTATATTCCTTAGGCAGTACACCATATTGCGCTTTAAAACATTTCGCAAAATAAGAAGAAGAAGTAAATCCTACCTGCGCTGCCACTTCAGAAATCCGGGTACCGCTCACAATCAGTTCAGCAGCTCTATTCATACGAAGTGTCTTCAAATAATCATTAGGAGACATTCCGGACAAAGCCTTTATCTTCCGATAGAAATTAGAACGGCTCATATTCATTTGTTCCGCCAAAGTATCTATCGAGAAGTTCTCATCCGCCAACTGTTCGGCTATTACTCCCTGTATCTTAGCTATAAACTCACAATCCTTTTGAGACATCGCAAAATCCGTTGTCGAAACAGCAACCGTATCTCCTGCCAAGCTCACCATCAATTTATGGAAAGACTGCCTCAACTTCAACAGATTCTCGATCTGCATATGGAGCTGTTTAACAGAGAATGGTTTCTCAACATATACATCCGCTCCACATTCAAGTCCTTCGACTTTAGACTCCAAAGTGGTTTTCGCCGTCAACAAAATAACCGGAATATGTGAATAAGAGATTTCAGACTTCACCTTGCTGCAAAGTTCCAGCCCATCCATCTCCGGCATCATTACGTCACTCACTATCACATCCACATTTTCCTTCGCAAGCACTTCAAGTGCTTCACGACCGTTGGAAGCCCTCAACACACGGAACCATGCCGCCAATGACTCACGAGTCAGATTCAGCAAATCAACATTATCCTCAACCAACAGAACTGTGAACTTCTTTCCAGCATACTCCGAAGAGATCGTTTCAGAAGCATCTGCATGCTCCGGGGATATTTCTACAATATCGCCCATTTTTTCCGTCTCCCACTCTTTGAACGGAAGAGACAGTATAAACGAAGAACCACCTCCAACATTATCTTCCAGACGCAAATCTCCCTGATGAGCTTCTGCCAAAGATTTCGCAAAAGCCAATCCGATGCCAGTGCCTACTGCTGTGGCCACCTTATCGTCAGGCAGTTGATAGAAAGCCTCAAATATCTTTTGTTTCTGTTCATTTGGTATTCCGGGACCATCATCGTTCACTTGTATCTCATATCCCCCATCAGTGACAAGCAGCTTCAAGTCAATACGCGCATGCGCGTATTTGATGGCATTTCCCATCAGATTGACAAGAATCTTACTTAATTTGTCCTTATCCACCGTAGACACCAGCTCTTGTTCGGGCACGATCAGTTGCAAATCAATACCTTTTAATTCAGCAGGGCTTGTAAACTGATTATAAACGTCACTGACAAGTTCTTTAATATCACTCTTTTTCAGATTCAGATGTAGCGTACCACTCTCCATTTTCTGAAAATCAAGCAATTCATTAGTAATCCCCAACAGATAATTTACATTCTTATCTATCACAGACAAATACTTGAGATCTTTTCCTTCATGCTCTTTCTCTAATAATTTCTCCAAAGGAAGCCGTATCAAACTAAGCGGAGTACGTATCTCATGTACCAGATTGATGAAAAAGCTAATCTTCGACTTATAAACTTCCTGTTCCTTGGCAGTCTGGTATTTTTCCATCCGCCGTTTATATTTGCGTTTAACACGGAGGTTCCATCGCCAAGCCATCCAGCCGATCCATCCCAACAGCATGAGCACATAAACGAAGTAAGCAAAGGTACTACGCCACCAGGGAGGAGTAATCACCACCTTTAAAGTGGTAGTATTCTCGTTCCACTGACGATCATTATTAGAGCCTCTGACTTCGAACAAATACTCACCGGGAGGCAAATTGGTGTAAGAAGCCATATTGTTATCGGTATTCAGAATCCACTCCTTGTCCACTCCCCGAAGTATGTAAGAATACCGGTTCTTCCCCGGGTCTTCAAAACTAAGAGCGACAAAACGAATAGAGAAGCTATTGTTTTCATAAGATAAAGTCACCTTATCAGCCATATAAAGCGGTTTATCCAACTGAAGCAGTTTCTTCACCTCCTGCTCATCGGTTTGATAAGGTAACCGAATATCGGTCACATAAACCGGAGGAATATATTTGTTATCTACAAACTGTTCCGGCTGGAATACATTAAAGCCATTGATCCCACCAAAATACAATTTTCCTTCGGATGATTTCAATGAAGACCGGGCTATAAATTGATTCCCTTGCAAGCCGTCATTAATCGTGAACTGGCGGAAATGATCTTTGGTAACAGGATTAATCTTAAAAATTCCGGCATTGCTGGATACCCAGAAATCACCTCCCTGATCTTGCTCAATCGCATAAATAACCTTGTTAGGTAATAAAGTATTATGCGGGTCAAACTCAATGAATCTTTTCTCTTTAGCATCAAAAGAACACAGTCCTCCCCCATTCGTTCCAAACCACATGGTTCCTTTCGTATCTTCAAATAAAGTAATGACCGAATTACTGGTGATCGTAGTCGAATCTTCCCGTTCATGCTGATAATGTTTCCAATGAGCATTCATTGTATTGTAAGAAAACACACCACTATTGGAAGTCGCAATCCAGAGATGATTGTACATATCCTCATAGATATCGACAACAGAAACCATTGAACCGACACTTGTGATGGTCATAAAGTTATCTCGAGCAGCGTCATAACGACACAATCCCCAACTCGTTCCTACATAAATTTCTCCTTTTCGTCCTTTATAAATACACAACACATCGTTGCTACAAATCGTATTGGGGATTCCACGAGAATGAGTATAGGCTTTCACTGCCCCTGTGCGTAAATTGATAACCCGTATTCCTCCGGCATAAGTACCGATCCACAAATAGTCGCCATCCAGCATTAGAGAACGAATGTCATACTTTTGATTTTTAGTTCCTCCTATTGCATAAGGAGAAAGCTCCCGAGTAGCAGCATTGAAAAAATACAAACCGCTTTGAGTTCCAATCCAGATATTCCCATCCTTATCCTCACAGAAAGGAGCAACGACCTCCCCCGCTCCCGGCACTCCGGACAGATAGGCAGGCGAATAATAATCAAAACGTTTAGTCTGCTTGGACATATAGTTAATCCCACCCAAATTGGTCAACACCCAAAGAGCCCCTTCGGCATCCCACATCATTCCATTGATAGTCTGGTCGCTCAAACTTCTCGGATCGGCGGGATTATCCGCCCGCTGAAATGTGTTTGTATTTTGATCGAACAGATAAAGCCCGTTATCCGTTCCTACCAACAGCTCTTTATCCGTATACTTCAACAAACAATGAACAGCTCCGAAATTAAACGCCGAACCACTGTAATTGTCTATAGCTTCGGTTCGTTCATCCAAACGGCTCAATAGATTACTTCCCGCACCAATCCAAATATCTCCATCGATATTCTGAATACAGTTCACTTTATAACTATCGGAAGCATTTATATCTAATGAGATTTCATACGTCCGGAGAAACTTGCCGTTTTCGTCAAAGCACAAAAGTCCTTCCTGTAAGGAAGATATATAGACCCTCTTCCGATCAGCACTCTGACAGAGGTCCCATACAAAAGATGTCTGAACACTATTTTGAGTCAACACCTCTGTTTTCGGATCATAAATAAAAAATCCCTGTCCCAAAGTCGCAATCCAGATAAGACCATTTTCCGTCTTGATAATCTTTTTAATCTCACTGCTGATATACACATTATACTGTGTCGTTTTATCAAAGTAAGAGAAACGATCGGTATCCCGGTCATAAATATAAAGTCCGGAGTTTGTTCCAACCCAGAGATTCTTGTCCACCTCTATCAAGGCTTCTACAAAATTGTTTTCTAATGAGAACTTTTCGTTGAGAACATTCCGATACACTTTATTGCCCCGCCCGTCATAACGATTCAGTCCGTCACTGGTACCCAACCAGATAAAGCCATAACTATCTTGAAGGGCGCACCACACGGTATTATGAGACAATCCATCTTCTACCTGATATTTCTTGAACGAAAAATAAGGAGACGCGGATAGTGTTCCGGTCCAGAAGACCAGCAAGCATATTAGTATTTTAGTTAACTTCATTCTACGTGTTTTTTATTCAATTATCGGTTCAGCCAAGGTTCAGGATTCAACTTTTCTTTCTCCCTACGCAACTGGAAGTGCAATACCGTCCGTCCATTATCCGTACCGTCAGAAAAGACCTGACCGATGGATTGCTTCGTCTTCACCGTATCACCGGCTTTGACGGATGCAGAAGAAAGATTGCAATAAACAGAAATATAATTGCCATGACGAATGAGGACATTAAATAATCCGTTCAATTGGAACACAGCCGCCACCTTCCCATCAAAAATAGCACGCGCCTGTGCACCCGGTTTTCCCTGAATATCAATACCCTTGTTATCCAATTTCACGTTGCGCAAACCCTCTACGGCATATTGTCCGTAACGGCTGGTGATAATATAAGCGCCGGATATAGGCATTGGCAATTTCCCGCGATTCGCGGCAAAGTTACCCGACAATTCCCGATCCGCCTTACTCATGGTATAAGCCTCAAGAGGTTTCGATTTAGCGGTCGTTTCCGTTGCAACAGATTTTCCCTCCTTGCTTTCTTCTTTCTTACGGGCAGCCGCTTCACGACGAGCCTCTTCCTGCGCACGCTTACGGGCACGCTCTATTTCTTCCGCAATTAATTTATCGATGCGGGCATTCAGCTGATTGGCTTCCCTGCGTTTTTTATTTATCTCATTCTGCAATCCTTTCTGCTTCTTTTGCAGATTAGTCACCAACGTACGCTTCTCTTTTTCCTGCTCTTCCAACTTCACCTTTTCGCTCTCACGTTCTTGCAGCAGGTTCTCTTTGGCGGCTTTCACTTGCTGACGTTCCGCTTTCTTCTTGCGTATCTGTTCCTGTTTCTTTAGGATTTCTTCCCCTTGCAGACGTTGATAAGTGGCATATTCACGGACATATCGCATACGCCGATAAGTCTGCCCCAGATTCTTTGCCGAAAAAATAAACATGAGCTTCTCCTCTATCGACTTATTCTTATACAAGTACTGGACAGAAGCTTCATATTTCTTCTTTTTATCTTTCAAATCCTTCTCCAACCCGTGCAACTGGCGCTCCAATGAAGCCAACTCACGCTGGATAGCCTCCACATCATTGTTGATAGCCATGATATAGCGTTTCCGCTCTTCAATCTGTCCGGTCAACACAGCCAGACTATTCAACTGGCTTCCCACATCTTTCTTTGTATCCTTCAATATAGATTCCGATTCGGCAATCTGTTTTTGCAGCGCACCGCGTTTACTTTCCAGCTCACGAATCAACTTGTTCGATTGAGCGAAAAGAGGAACTGCCAACCACAGGCAACTGATTAGAATAACAAAGAAACGTTTCATCATAATAAAGCTACCAGCATTTTTACTAATTCTTCCAAGGGAATCTGGTTGTATTTGGACGTCAGTTCCGTCGGAGTCATCGAAAACTCTTGTGTAGAAAACTCATAAAGTTGGACTTTAGCCTTTTCTAATGAAGGAATTCCTATATCTTTTCCTGTCAGCTCTGTCTTTCCACCAGGAAGAGAGGCATCCATCAATATCTTTTCCAAACGGGAAAACTCCACATTCTTCGACAATACATTTTTCAATTCAGCTTTAGTGGCACGAACAAAGCGTTTATTCATCCTGTCTACCAATAAAACTTCGTCGGGAGTAACTTCTATACGTGCCACTTCCGTACGCAGAATAGGCATCAATAAGGAGATTTGTACCCGCTCATGAGTTTTCATCTTCATGGTTCCCCCTACAGACATACTTCCCTTCTTGCCGGGAATGGTCAACTGAAGCCTGGAAGCCAGGTAACTGGATGTCGGAGCCTTTGTTGAAGTCTTAGTTTCCGAAGTTGCCAAGTGCTTCGAACTCTTACAGCCGGCCAACACCACTACCACCAACAACAGTAGATAAATGATTCTTTTCATTCCGCAATATATTTCTTCTTCTCTATTTTCTGTTTCAACGTTTTCGACTCGCTACCCATTTCCAGTGCCTTCTTCCAATATTTCAACGCACCTTCCACATCACCGGTCATAAAATAAATATCTCCGCAATGCTCCACAATCACATCGCTCTTCTCGCCGTCGTTCTTCATTGCATTGTCAATATAGATACGGGCTTCGGCATAGTTTCCCTTTTCAAAAAGAATCCATGCATAAGTATCGAGATAGGTCGAATTATTAGGTTCGGCTTTCACCGTTTTATAACTCATCTCCTCCGCCTTGTCCAAGTCACGACGTTCCACAGACAGATAATAAGCATAATTGTTCAATGCGCCAATATTGGAAGGATTGTACACCAAAGACGAATCGTAAGCAGCGTAAGCCTCCGCCATCTGTTTCTTGGTATGATAAATGTCTCCCATAATTGAATAGAAATCCGAAATGACTTCTTTTCTGGTATCGGCAGTTACATGTTCCAATGCTCTGCTGCAAACACTCAATACACTATCCGTCTGTTCTGCCTGATGATAAGCAATAGCCAGATAATAATAAAGTTCCAACGCATCGGGAGTGGCTTCAATACCCGGTTCACAGACCTTGATAATTTGCTTGTAATCTTCCTTCTTCACCGCCGCACTAACCAGCATCAAACGGGCCGCTTTATTGGTAGGATCCAGATCAACCACCTGCTCCAATACCGGCACAGCCTCTTGTTCCATATTCTTCGACAACAGGTATTGAGAATAAAGCATCGGAATCTGCGGATCATCCATATCCTGCTTCATCATCCGGTCGAACAAGGCAATCACTTGAGTGCTATCTTTGGCAGACGACTGTTCATTTTCCACAATCACCTGTCTCATGACACTGATTTTAGTATCAGAAGTCACCTTTTTGTTCAATAACAACGTATCCAGTTGCTGTTGATACAATTCTTTCTGCCCGGTCTGTTCATAGTAAGAAGCCATCGAGAAGAGAGCCATCGGATTATCAGGCTCTACAGCCAGTACCTTCTGGTATGCATCATAAGCTTCCTGCTTTTTCCCGTTCTGAAGATATACATCTCCCAGTATCACCTGATAACGCATATCCATCGGATATTCCTGTACCAGACTTTCTATTTCCTGAAATGCCTTCTTATCATCTTTCATCTGAAGATAAATACGGAATTTCTCCATAGAAAGCTGCTCATTCTTACCCAAGCGTTTCTCTAAACGATTCAATGTAGAAATGACATCATTATACTTCTCCTGGCGACTGTAAATATCAAGAAGGCTGAACAAAGGGTCCTGTTTCGACGGGAAACGGGTCACCATCTTCTCAAGCAAAGCCGCAGCCTTATCCAATTCATTTTGTTGCTGGTACAAACTGACCAATCCCTGACTATACCAATAGTTATCAGGCGCAAAAGCCACTGCCTGCTCCAAAGCAACCTGACCTTGCGGCACCTGGCGAAGGAACATATAATATTGCGATATTTCATAAAGCGCAGAAGAAGCAGTGGGGTTGATATCCAGACAATGCTGTAGCAATCCAAATGCCGCATCATACTCATTCTTTCCTTTCATCCGCATGGCTTCTAAAAAGAAGTAGTCATATTTACGCTGTTGTTCAGCAGAAAGCAATGTTTCCTTCATCAAAGAAGCTCCATCTGCTTTCGCTGTTGTTTTTGCTGTACGCACAGACCGGATTCCCCCACATGAAGTGAGCATCAATACCGTCACGAACAGCCATCCTATTTTTATCTTCATTCTATTTTCTCCATTAAGCATTCATCATACTCCGGTATGTCCGAAACCACCGGCTCCCCGTTCTGTTTCATCCAGCACCTCTACTTCCTGCCATGCAGGCTGTTCGTGCTTCGCTATCACCATCTGCGCGATACGTTCACCGTCTTCAATCACAAACGTTTCAGAGGAGAGATTGACTAAAATGATACAAACTTCCCCACGATAATCCGCATCAATCGTACCCGGAGAATTGAGCACCGTAATCCCTTTCTTGATCGCCAGTCCGCTACGTGGACGAACCTGTGCCTCAAATCCCTTCGGCAAGGCGATATACAGTCCTGTCGGCACCAGACAACGTTGCAACGGTTCCAATGTGATAGGTTCAGAAAGATTAGCACGGATATCCATTCCTGCGGACAATTCAGTGGCATAAGCCGGAAGCGGATGCTTCGATTTATTGATAACTTGAATATTCATAAATGCATGTTTACTATTTAACGGGCGAAAATACACATTTTGAACTGAAAAATAGTTAAGTTTGCAGTTAAATAATGTACCTGTAGCCAATTTGCGAATGGTAAACACTAAAATTATAGATAAAATGATGAATTGGAACCAATTAATATCAGCGAAACGTTTCGGAATGGAAGAATTCCATGAGGAACGACAGGAAAACCGATCCGAATTCCAACGGGACTATGACCGTCTTATTTTTTCGGCTCCTTTCCGCAGATTACAGAACAAAACGCAAGTATTCCCTCTACCGGGCAGCGTTTTTGTACACAACCGACTTACGCACAGTCTCGAAGTCGCCAGCGTTGGCCGTTCACTCGGGGACGATGTTGCCAAAGCACTTCTGGAACGTCATCCGGAACTTCAGGATTCTTTCCTGCCGGAGATTGGTTCTATCGTCTCGGCCGCTTGCCTGGCACACGATTTGGGGAATCCGCCCTTCGGTCATTCAGGTGAAAAGGCTATTTCTACTTTTTTCTCTGAAGGAAAAGGAGTTCGCCTGAAAGAAAAGCAGCCGAACGGCGAGCAACTTTCTCCGATGGAATGGGAAGATTTGACACATTTTGAAGGAAATGCAAATGCGTTCCGAATACTGACACATCAGTTTGAAGGACGTCGCAAAGGCGGATTTGTCCTGACATATACCACTCTGGCTTCTATCGTGAAATATCCCTTTTCATCAAGCCTTGCAGGAACCAAATCGAAGTTTGGATTCTTCATCAGCGAAGAAGAAAGTTTCCAAAAAATAGCAACTGAATTAGGACTGACCTTGCTCAACGAGCATCCTTTGAAGTATGCACGCCACCCACTAGTCTATTTAGTGGAAGCGGCAGACGATATTTGCTATCAAATGATGGATATTGAGGATGCATATAAACTGAAGATTCTCACCACTGAAGAAACCAAAGAACTATTAATGACCTATTTCAGCGAAGAGCGGCAGGAACATCTCCGGAAAACATTCCTGATTGTCAATGATGTCAACGAGCAAATCGCCTACCTGCGCTCTTCCGTCATCGGTTTATTGATCCGGGAGTGTACCCGTGTCTTTTTAGATCATGAACAAGAAATACTGTCCGGCACGTTCGAAGGATCACTAATCAAGCGCATAGCCGAACGTCCGGCAGCAGCCTACAAACACAGCGTCGAAGTATCTATCAATAAAATCTACCGTTCACGGGACGTGCTGGATATCGAGCTAGCGGGATTCCGCATCATCAGTACCTTACTCGAATTGATGATAGACGCCGTAACCTCACCCGAGAAGGCTTATTCCAAACTCCTGATCGACCGGGTATCCAGCCAATACAATATAAATTCGCCCGTACTCTATGAAAGAATACAGGCGGTACTTGACTATATATCGGGAATGACCGATGTCTTTGCTCTTGATCTTTATCGTAAAATTAACGGGAACAGTCTGCCTGCGGTGTAACCACTTTAGGAGTAAAAACCTCTTCCCCTTCACAAGAAGACAATCTCAACGCATCCGGATGGCTTTCAATAAACGTCTGGATGTGTCGAATTCGTTTATCTTCAAGAATTTCGTCTACAGCAATCAGGATACCGGTTTCTTCCACATCACCGAACTCGTAATTGACAGCTGTTCCGAACATACGCATCGTAGGGCTTAAGCTCATATACGCATTTACCAACGGAGGAATATTATAGCCCAATTTACGGATTTCACAATTCAATATCTTATAGTCCTCTTTAAAAGTACTCTTGCAGAACAATGCGTTCAACTCTTCTTCGGAAGTCTCAAGTTGCAGAGGCTCAATCGGAGTAACAAGTTTCTCTTTATCATAAAAATGTTTCTTGAGGAAATGAAGAATCATATCACGGCCACGACGATGGTAGCTAGGATACATGGTCACCTTGCCAAAGAAATACTTCACATTCGGCATAACCACGGTCAACGCTCCCAACCCGTCCCACAGATTATCCAAAGCGAACAATCCTTTGCTTCCGGCACGGGTAGACTGATATTCAAGCGTAACAAACGAACGCCCCAGTTCAATTGTCTGCGGCAGGTATTCTCTAATAAAAGCATCAGAAAAATGAAACATGTGGGAAGTAGCCAGAATTGGCGCGCCTTTTTCATCAAAACGCACGTCCGTACCAAGCAGATACCGGTAACCACCCAGAATTTCTTCCGCTTCCGGATTCCATACGATCAACTGCTTGTAGGGGTGTTCCATCGTGTCGTATTCATCAATATCCATTGACAGGCCTGTACCTCCACCAGCAGCACGGAAAGCTATTTCACGCAAACGACCAATCTCTCTCATTACATTAGGAGCATTCTGATGAGTAATAATATAAATCTGATTATTACTCTTATTCGTCATTCGTAAGCGTTTGTCTTCCGTCAATTCTGCCTTCAGCAGTTCTTTGCTTACCGGTTTAATAATCTCTTCCATATTCCTTGTTATAGTTGTTCTATCAGTTACAGTTTATAAACAATATCCTTTACGTATTCAGCCCACTGCGCAGGGGTTTTCGATTTATCAAAAGTCTGCCAGGGTATGGGTTTGCCAAAAGTGACAGTAAAAGTTTTGTGGCGATTCTTAAACATTTCATCCGCAAGATACAACATAGCAATGTTAAACTTGATACCCAATGCCTTGCAAATATTTGCCAGGTTGTAAAAGAAATCAGAATTCCTGCCCCCAAAATGCACGGGTATTACATCACGTTTTGCTTGTATGCTCTTTACTACAAATGTCTTTTTCCATTCCAGGTCGCGAATCACTCCATTCTGACGGCGCGAGCACAGTCCGGCAGGAAACATAATCAGCTGATCGTCGGACTGGAATCCGGCTTCCACCATCTTCGGAAAGTCCTTTGCCTGCTTGCCGGTTTTATTAATAGGTATGCAAAGGGGAGCCAACCCGCGTAGATTCATCAATAGATCATTCACCAGGTATTTCACCTTCCCCTCATAGTGCTTTCCTAACACATAACCAAGCGCAACACCATCCTGTCCGCCTAACGGATGATTGGAAACAAAAGTGTACAGACCATCCTTTGGCAAATTCTCAATGCCTTTTACGTCCACTTTCGCATCCAAAAAGCCCATACATGCCTCCAGAAAGTCCACTCCCAGTTTATCCTTCGACTCATTCAGGAATACATTAATTTCATCCTGATGAACAATTTTCTTCAGATAAGAAATCACGAACTTAGGGATGTACTTGTAATGCTTCGGAGCCTTCGTCCGAAGTATCTTATCGACATCGATCAAAAATAAAGAGTCATCAGTCATTCTTTTCAAATAAAAATGATGGCACAAAATTAACGGTTCTTTTTTATTAATCGCAATAATTTGGTAGAAAATGCAGGATTTAAGTTCAGAACACAAAAAAACACCACCCAAAAACTATCAAAAATGACCTAAAAACTATCCGCGGATAGTTTTCGGATAAAAAAACGTCAGTTTTTCCCCTACCGGGTTTCAAAAATTCATGTAAACTTGCAACATCGAAAATAACAAACGAATATTCACCTTTAAAAAGCAACACATTATGAAAAGTTTAAGCTTCAGAAAAGACTTAGTAGGAGTACAAGATGAATTACTACGCTTCGCTTATAAACTGACAACTGACCGTGAAGAAGCAAACGATTTGTTGCAGGAGACATCATTAAAAGCATTAGATAATGAAGATAAATATACCCCTGATACAAATTTCAAAGGATGGATGTATACCATCATGCGCAATATATTCATAAACAACTACCGCAAGGTAGTCCGCGACCAGACATTCATCGACCAGACTGATAATCTTTATCATCTGAATTTGCCACAGGATGGAAGTTCTGAAAATACAGAAAGAGCATACGACCTGAAAGAGATGCACCGTGTAGTTAACAAACTCCCCAAAGAATACAGAGTTCCGTTTGCGATGCACGTTTCAGGATTCAAATACCGTGAAATTGCGGAAAAACTGAACCTCCCGTTGGGTACAGTGAAAAGCCGTATTTTCTTCACGCGCCAGAAATTACAGGAAGAGTTGAAAGACTTCCGCTAAACCTTAACTATATAAAACTTAGTGATTTTGAATCACATATTTCTTTAATGCAGATTTTTAGTTTTGATAATGATTAAAAGGCAGAAATACTCCGGTATATTCTGCCTTTTCTTTTATTGCGAAGATTAGTTGTCCGACACCCGGGTGTCGGGTGCACTGAGACCCAGGTGTCAGATAAACCTCTATTGCATGAAAAAGAATCTCCCCCACCACATTATTTAAATTTTACCTATACAGACATTTTTTCCGTTCTACGCCCACGGGCTCCCCACCAGTAAAGCATTCTCGAAGGCACATCATTTTCAAGCAAATAGACATTTAACATTCTGTTGAAAACTTCTCTGAAAGTTTTTTATGGAAAGTTGTGGGGAATTGTGGGGAATTTCATACTTTTACGGTCGCTTATTATAATAAGGTAATGATACGTTTTTTAGGAAATATTGAAGCCAGGGCGGACGCCAAAGGAAGGGTGTTCATACCCGCCACCTTCAGGAAGCAATTACAAGCCGCTTCCGAAGAGAGGCTTATTATGCGTAAAGACGTATTTCAGGACTGTTTAACCCTGTACCCCGAGAGCGTGTGGAACGAGGAGTTGAACGAGCTACGTAGTAGACTTAACAAATGGAATAGCAAACACCAACTTATTTTCAGGCAATTCGTGAGCGACGTTGAAATAGTGACACCTGATAGCAACGGGCGCATATTAATTCCGAAACGGTATTTACAGATTTGCAGTATCCATGGGGATATTCGCTTTATCGGCATCGATAACAAGATAGAGATCTGGGCGAAAGAACGGGCAGAACAGCCTTTCATGTCACCCGAAGAGTTCGGTGCAGCATTAGAAGAAATTATGAACGATGATAATAGACAAGATGGAGAAAGATGAATTGACATATCACGTACCTGTATTGCTGAAAGAAAGCGTTGACGGTATGAATATCCAACCGGATGGAACGTATGTAGACGTTACATTCGGAGGAGCGGGACATTCGCGCGAGATCCTTTCACGGCTCGGAGAAGGCGGACGTCTGCTGGGATTCGACCAAGACGAGGATGCTGAACGGAACATTGTCAACGATACTCATTTCATCTTCGTGCGCAGTAACTTCCGCTATCTGCACAACTTCCTGCGTTATCACAACATCGAACAGGTAGACGCGATCCTGGCCGACCTCGGCGTATCTTCCCATCATTTCGATGATAGCGAACGTGGCTTCTCCTTCCGTTTTGACGGGGCACTGGATATGCGTATGAACAAGCGTGCCGGTATGACAGCAGCAGATATCGTGAATACTTATGATGAAGAACGTCTTGCAAACATCCTCTACCTGTACGGGGAACTAAAGAATAGCCGCAAACTGGCTTCTGTCATCGTTAAAGCCAGAAGCGGACAGAATATCCGGACCATCGGTGAGTTTTTGGAAGTCATCAAACCGCTTTTCGGTCGTGAACGCGAAAAGAAAGAGCTGGCAAAGGTGTTCCAGGCACTACGAATTGAAGTAAACCAAGAGATGGAGGCGTTGAAGGAGATGTTGCTGGCTGCTACGGAGGCATTAAAGCCGGGCGGCAGACTGGTAGTTATCACCTATCATTCGCTGGAAGACCGAATGGTGAAAAACATCATGAAGACAGGCAATGTAGAAGGAAAAGCGGAAACCGACTTCTTCGGCAATCTGCAAACGCCTTTCCGCCTTGTCAACAATAAGGTAATCGTTCCCGACGAGGCAGAAATAGAACGAAACCCGCGGTCGAGAAGCGCCAAATTACGAATTGCAGAAAAGAAATAAAAAGATATGGAAGAAGAAGTAGTAAACAAGAAAGCAGAAGAGGACAAGAAGAAAAAACGCACCTCTCTGAAGAGTATTCTGGGTGGAGACATTCTGGCTACCGATTTTTTCCGCCGTCAAACGAAGTTGCTGGTACTTATCATGGTATTCATCATCTTCTACATTCACAATCGTTATGCCAGTCAACAGCAACAGATCGAAATAGACCGGCTGAAAAAGGAATTGACAGACATTAAATACGATGCACTGACTCGCAGCTCAGAGCTGATGGAAAAGAGCCGCCAGTCACGCATTGAAGATTATATATCGAGTAAGGAAAGCGATTTGCAAACATCAACCAATCCTCCTTACCTTATTAAATAGATGATAGTGGATAGTTGATAAATGATAGTTAAGCGTTTAAAAGACAAATACTGTGGCAGTTAATAAAAAGAACATAATGACCCGTTACTTCTTCGTCATCCTGTTGATGGCGTTGATAGGAGTAGCTATTGTTGTAAAAGCAGGCATCACCATGTTTGCCGAACGACAATACTGGCAGGATGTGGCTGACCGTTTCGTAAAAGAGAATGTGACGGTAAAACCTAATCGTGGAAACATTATTTCTTCTGACGGTAAACTGATGGCCAGCTCTCTGCCCGAGTACAGAATATATATGGACTTTATGTCCGGTGAAAAGGATGAAAAACGCAGGCAGAAAGATCAGGCACGCCGGGATTCCATCCTCAATGCCAATATGGATTCAATCTGTATCGGACTTCACAAGATATTCCCGGACAAGAGTGCGGCTCAATTCAAGGCACACCTCAAGAAAGGACGCCAGGCAAAAAGCCGCAATTATCTGATTTATCCGAAACGTATCTCCTATATACAATATAAAGAGGTAAAGAGACTGCCTGTATTCTGCTTGAACCGGTATAAAGGCGGATTCAAGGAACAAGCTTACAATCAGCGTAAGAAACCGTTCGGTTCACTGGCTGCCCGTACACTGGGAGATGTGTATGCAGACACAGCCAAAGGAGCGAGAAATGGTATCGAACTTGCTTTCGACACCATCCTGAAAGGGCGGGACGGATTGACACACCGTCAGAAGGTGATGAACAAATACCTGAACATTGTCGATGTGCCACCAGTTGATGGTTGCGATCTGATTAGTACTATCGATGTAGGTATGCAGGATATTTGCGAGAAGGCGTTGGTGGATAAGCTGAAAGAGCTGAATGCGAGCGTGGGTGTGGTGGTATTGATGGAGGTAAGTACCGGAGAAGTGAAAGCCATCGTCAACATGATGCAAGGCAAAGACGGTGAGTACTACGAAATGCGCAACAATGCTATTAGTGATATGCTCGAGCCGGGGTCTACTTTCAAAACGGCCTCTATCATGGTAGCTCTTGAAGACGGAAAGATCACGCCGGACTATGTGGTAGATACCGGCAACGGCCAGATGCCGATGTATGGACGTGTCATGAAAGACCATAACTGGCATCGCGGAGGATATGGAAAGCTGACTGTTACGGAAATTCTAGGGGTTTCGTCCAATGTGGGTACCTCTTATATTATAGACCATTTCTACGGCAGCAACCCGCAGAAATTTGTAGACGGGTTGAAACGGATGAGCATCGACCAGCCGTTACACCTGCAGATTGCGGGAGAAGGAAAACCGAATATACGCGGCCCGAAAGAACGTTATTTTGCAAAGACAACATTGCCGTGGATGAGTATCGGCTACGAGACACAGGTTCCACCGATCAATATTCTCACATTCTATAATGGGATAGCCAACAACGGAGTCACCGTGCGTCCGAAGTTTGTCAAAGCTGCCATGAAGGACGGGGAAGTAGTGAAAGAATATCCGACAGAGGTAATCAATCCCAAGATTTGTTCGGATAAGACTTTGGCACAGATCCGTGAGATTCTCCGAAAAGTGGTTGGTGAAGGACTTGCCAAACCTGCGGGAAGCAAGCAGTTCCACGTTTCAGGAAAAACAGGAACGGCGCAGATTTCACAGGGAGCAGCCGGATACAAAACGGGAAGAACAAATTATCTGGTTAGTTTCTGCGGGTATTTCCCGTCAGAAGCACCTAAATATAGCATGATTGTCTCTATCCAGAAACCGGGATTACCGGCTTCGGGAGGTTTAATGGCAGGTAGTGTGTTCAGCAAGATTGCAGAAAGGGTGTATGCCAAAGACTTGCGGTTACCGCTGACCAATGCGATTGATACTAATTCCGTAGTCATTCCGAATGTAAAAGCCGGAGAGATGCGCGAAGCGCAACGAGTATTGGAAGAGCTGCAGATTAACGTACAAGGCAAAATCGCTGATTCGGGCAAAGAGGTTTGGGGAAATACCCATTCTGCCCCACAAGCTGTGGTTCTTGAGAGCCGGAGCAATATGCAGAATTTTGTACCGAGTGTGATAGGTATGGGAGCGAAAGACGCTGTGTACTTGTTGGAAAGCAAAGGATTGAAAGTCAATCTGGTCGGCGTAGGCAAAGTAAAAAGCCAGTCGATAGCCAACGGAACGATTGTTAAGAAGGGACAGACAGTGACGCTTACGCTTAATTAAAAATTAAAGATTAAAAATTGAATAGAGTGATGTTATTAAATGAGTTACTGAAAGCAATCCAACCGGTAGAGGTAGCCGGAGATTCAAACATAGAAATCACCGGTGTCAACATAGACTCCCGTCTAGTGGAAGCCGGACAGCTATTCATGGCAATGCGTGGCACACAAGCCGACGGCCATGCTTATATACCTGCTGCCATCGCAAAAGGAGCAATCGCCATCCTTTGCGAGGATATGCCGGAAGAACCTGTAGCGGGGATCACCTATGTACGAGTAAAAGACAGCGAAGATGCGGTAGGAAAAATTGCCACTACCTTCTACGGAGACCCGACTTCCAAGTTGGAACTGGTCGGCGTTACCGGAACGAACGGAAAAACAACGATCGCTACCTTATTATATAATACATTCCGTTATTTCGGCTATAAGGTGGGATTGATTTCTACCGTTTGCAATTACATCGATGATGAACCGATTCCGACAGAACATACTACTCCTGATCCAATCACGTTGAACTGTTTGTTGGGACGGATGGCAGATGAAGGATGCAAATATGTGTTCATGGAAGTCAGCTCCCACTCGATTGCACAGAAACGTATCAGTGGATTAAAGTTTGCAGGAGGGATCTTTACCAATTTGACCCGCGACCATCTCGACTATCATAAAACAGTAGAGAACTATCTGAAAGCGAAGAAGAAATTCTTTGACGATCTGCCGAAAAATGCATTCAGCCTGACCAATCTGGACGATAAAAACGGACTGGTAATGACGCAGAATACACGTTCGAAGGTCTATACTTATTCATTGAGAAGTCTTAGCGACTTTAAAGGACGGGTATTAGAGTCTCATTTCGAAGGGATGCTGCTCGACTTCAACAATCATGAACTGGCAGTTCAGTTTATCGGAAAGTTCAATGCTTCCAATTTGTTGGCGGTATTCGGGGCGGCAGTTCTGTTAGGCAAGAAAGAGGAAGAGGTGCTTGTAGCTCTTAGCACACTTCATCCGGTAGCCGGACGCTTCGATGCGGTCCGCTCACCGCAGGGAATTACGGCGATTGTTGATTATGCACATACCCCGGATGCTCTCATTAATGTACTGAACGCTATTCATGGAGTGCTTGAAGGAAAAGGAAAAGTGATTACCGTGGTAGGCGCCGGCGGTAACCGCGACAAGGGCAAACGCCCCATCATGGCAAAGGAAGCTGCCAAAGCGAGTGACCGCGTCATCATCACTTCCGACAATCCGCGCTTTGAAGAGCCGCAAGACATCATCAATGACATGCTTGCCGGACTGGATGCGGAAGATATGAAGAAAACACTAAGCATTGCCGACCGTAAAGAAGCGATTCGCACGGCTTGCATGCTGGCGGAGAAAGGAGATGTAATTCTCGTTGCCGGAAAAGGACATGAGAATTACCAGGAGATAAAAGGAGTGAAACATCATTTTGATGACAAAGAAGTACTCAAAGAAATTTTTAAATAACGAATAGACTGTGCTAATATGCCGACCGGCTTCGTTATCTATCCGACAGCAACCGGCATAACAACACATCAATAAATTGGCAAATTATTTATGTTATACTATCTATTTGAATGGCTACATAAGCTCAATTTTCCAGGAGCGGGAATGTTCGGATATACTTCATTCCGTGCTTTGATGGCGGTTATCCTCGCATTACTTATTTCAAGTATCTGGGGAGATAAGTTCATCAACCTACTCAAAAGGAAACAAATCACAGAAACGCAGCGTGATGCTAAAACCGACCCGTTTGGCGTCAATAAAGTAGGCGTGCCGAGCATGGGAGGTGTCATCATCATTGTAGCCATCCTGATCCCTTGTTTATTGTTAGGTAAACTGCATAACATATACATGATACTGATGCTGATCACTACCGTATGGTTGGGATCGCTCGGATTCGCAGACGACTATATCAAAATCTTCAAAAGAGACAAAGAGGGTTTGCATGGCAAGTTCAAGATTATCGGTCAGGTCGGTTTAGGTTTAATTGTCGGAATGACCTTGTATTTAAGTCCGGACGTAGTGATCCGTGAGAATATCGAAGTTCATAATCCGGGACGGGAGATGGAAGTGATACACGGAACGAATGATCTGAAATCTACCCAGACAACGATTCCTTTTTTCAAGAGCAACAACCTTGATTATGCTGATCTGGTTTCGTTCATGGGAGAACATGCGCAAACAGCCGGATGGATATTGTTCGTCATTGTCACAATCATTGTGGTTACCGCCGTATCAAACGGCGCCAATCTGAATGACGGTATGGACGGAATGGCAGCCGGGAACTCGGCAATTATCGGTGCAACGTTGGGGGTACTGGCCTATGTATCATCGCATATCGAATTTGCAGGCTACCTGAACATCATGTATATTCCGGGCTCGGAAGAACTCGTAATCTATATCTGCGCCTTTATCGGTGCACTGATAGGTTTCTTATGGTACAACGCCTATCCGGCACAAGTATTTATGGGAGATACAGGCAGTCTTACTATTGGCGGTATTATCGCAGTGTTTGCCATCATCATCCACAAAGAGTTGCTGATACCGATTCTTTGCGGTGTATTCCTGGTAGAAAACCTGTCGGTAATCCTGCAACGGGCTTATTATAAGGCGGGAAAACGAAAAGGTGTGAAACAGCGATTGTTCAAGCGTACACCGATTCACGATCACTTCCGCACTTCGATGAGCCTGATTGAACCGGGATGCACGGTGAAATTCACCAAACCCGACCAACTGTTTCATGAATCAAAGATTACCGTCCGGTTCTGGATTGTAACGATTGTATTGGCAGCAATAACGATTATAACGCTTAAAATAAGATAACCGGCAAGGTGCCGGAGCCAAGTTTCCATACGGGAAACAAGTTTTATAGATAGAGAGTATTAACCCGATTATTAACTTTTAAAGATGTGCACAGCTAATAGATAAATCAATCAATTAGAAAATAAGGGCACATTATTGTAGATGAAAAGAATAGTAATTTTAGGAGCTGGCGAAAGCGGCGCAGGTGCAGCCGTACTCGCTAAAGTCAAAGGATTTGAGACGTTTGTTTCGGACATGTCCGCTATCAAGGACAAGTATAAGGAACTTCTCGACAGCCATCAGATTGCCTGGGAAGAAGGACACCATACCGAAGAACTCATTCTGAATGCCGACGAGGTAATCAAAAGCCCCGGTATCCCGAATGATGCCCCGATCATCCTGAAACTGAAAGCTCAAGGCACACCGGTGATCTCCGAGATAGAGTTTGCCGGACGCTATACTGATGCCAAAATGATCTGTATTACAGGTTCTAACGGGAAGACCACAACGACTTCCCTGATCTACCATATTTTCAAAAGCGCAGGTCTGAACGTAGGTTTGGCAGGCAACATCGGCAAAAGCCTTGCTTTGCAGGTAGCCGAAGATTACCACGATTACTATATTATCGAACTTAGCTCTTTCCAGCTGGATAATATGTATAACTTCCGTGCGAACATCGCCGTATTGATGAACATCACTCCGGACCATCTTGATCGCTACGACCATTGTATGCAGAATTACATCGACGCTAAATTCCGCATCACCCAAAACCAAACACCGGACGATGCTTTCATCTTCTGGAACGATGACCCTATCATCAGACAGGAACTGGCAAAACATGGTCTGAAAGCTCACTTGTATCCTTTTGCCGCTGTAAAAGAGGATGGAGCGATTGCATACGTAGAAGATCACGAAGTGAAAATCACCGAACCGATTGCCTTCAACATGGAGCAAGAGGAACTGGCCCTGACAGGACAACACAACCTGTACAACTCTTTAGCCGCCGGTATCTCGGCAAACCTTGCCGGCATCGCCAAAGAAAACATCCGGAAAGCCCTCTCCGATTTCAAGGGAGTGGAACATCGGTTGGAAAAGGTGGCACGTGTGCGCGGAATTGATTTTATTAACGACTCTAAAGCCACGAATGTCAACTCCTGCTGGTATGCCCTGCAAAGCATGACTACCAAAACGGTATTGATTCTCGGTGGTAAAGATAAAGGAAACGACTATACTGAAATTGAAGACCTGGTACGCGAAAAGTGTTCAGCACTGGTATATCTGGGACTTCATAACGAAAAGCTTCACGAATTCTTCGACCGTTTCGGTCTGCCGGTAGCCGATGTGCAAACCGGCATGAAAGATGCCGTAGAAGCAGCCTATAAACTGGCAAAGAAAGGTGAAACGGTATTATTAAGTCCTTGCTGCGCTTCTTTCGACCTCTTCAAGAGTTACGAAGACCGTGGCGACCAATTTAAAGAATGTGTCCGTGCCCTTTAATTTCTAATTATTAATTTTTAAATTCTGCAAGATTGGATTTATTAAAGAACATATTCAAAGGTGACAAGGTAATCTGGATTATCTTCCTCTGTCTCTGCCTCATCTCGATCATCGAGGTGTTTTCGGCAGCGTCGACGCTGACTTACAAAAGTGGCGACCATTGGGGGCCGATTACGCAACACTCCATCATCCTGATGGTGGGAGCTGTGGTAGTCGTATTTCTGCATAATGTTCCCTACAAATGGTTCCAGGTATTTCCGGTCTTTCTATATCCGGTATCTCTGGTTCTACTGGCATTTGTCACGCTGATGGGCATCATCACAGGCGACCGTGTCAACGGGGCCGCCCGTTGGATGACCTTTATGGGATTGCAATTCCAGCCATCGGAATTGGCAAAGATGGCGGTAATCATTGCCGTCTCATTCATCCTGTCCAAAAGGCAGGACGAATATGGGGCCAATCCGAATGCCTTTAAATATATCATGATCCTCACCGGACTGGTATTCCTGCTCATCGCACCGGAAAACCTTTCGACAGCAATGCTGCTGTTCGGAGTGGTATGTATGATGATGTTCATCGGACGGGTATCTTCCAAGAAACTGTTCGGGATGTTGGGGATATTGGGGCTTGTAGGCGGTGTTGCCGTAGGCATACTGATGGCTATTCCCGCCAAAACACTGCACAACACTCCGGGACTTCACCGTTTCGAAACGTGGCAGAATCGTGTTTCCGGTTTCTTTGAGAAAGAAGAAGTGCCGGCAGCCAAATTTGATATTGACAAAGACGCACAGATTGCACACGCGCGAATCGCTATTGCTACCAGCCATGTAGTAGGCAAAGGTCCGGGAAACTCGATACAACGCGACTTCCTTAGCCAGGCATTCTCCGATTTTATCTTCGCGATTGTGATTGAAGAAATGGGACTGGTAGGAGGAATATTTGTGGTGTTCCTCTATTTATGGTTGCTGATGCGAGCCGGACGAATCGCCCAAAAGTGCGAGCGAACCTTCCCCGCCTTTCTCGTCATGGGTATTGCGCTGTTGTTGGTATCACAGGCAATACTGAATATGATGGTTGCCGTCGGGTTAT
This sequence comes from Bacteroides sp. MSK.18.37, assembly GCF_019129155.2. Classification (NCBI taxonomy): domain Bacteria; kingdom Pseudomonadati; phylum Bacteroidota; class Bacteroidia; order Bacteroidales; family Bacteroidaceae; genus Bacteroides; species Bacteroides sp. MSK.18.37. The sequence continues at coordinate 2,430,511 of NZ_JAHOIB020000001.1, forward strand.
TCCCCGTCACCGGACAACCCCTGCCTCTGGTCAGCAAAGGAGGTACAAGTACGTTAATCAACTGCGCTTATATCGGAATGATATTAAGCGTAAGCCGATATACCGCTCATCTGGAAGAACAGAAAGCGCACGATGCACAGATCCAACTGCAAATAGAGGCGGATGCCGCAGCCAATTCGGAAGCACAGGCCGCAGCCGAACCGACAGCGCAGATTCTGAACAGCGACGCCAAATTTGAAGATGAGCATGATAGCAGAAACAATGAACGGTAAATGTTGAGAAAGGACAGAAGAAAACAGAATGATGGAAAAAGAACTTAGAATTATCATCAGCGGTGGAGGAACAGGAGGACATATCTTTCCTGCCGTCTCTATCGCAAACGCTATAATAGAGCTACGCCCCGACGCAGAAATTCTCTTTGTAGGCGCTGAAGGACGTATGGAAATGCAACGGGTTCCCGATGCAGGCTACCGGATTATCGGACTTCCGATAGCCGGATTCGACCGCAAACATTTATGGAAAAATGTATCCGTATTGATTAAACTGATGCGCAGCCAATGGAAAGCGCGCAAAGTAATCAAAAACTTCCGCCCGCAAGTGGCGGTAGGTGTAGGCGGATATGCAAGCGGGCCGACACTAAAGACTGCCGGAATGATGGGAGTCCCCACATTAATCCAGGAACAAAACTCGTATGCCGGAGTTACCAATAAACTCCTGGCACAGAAAGCTCGTAAGATTTGTGTAGCTTATGACGGAATGGAAAAGTTCTTCCCCGCCGACAAGATCATCATGACGGGTAATCCCGTCCGCCAGAACCTGACAAAGGATATGCCGTCAAAAGAAGAAGCGCTAGGTTCTTTCCACTTACAGCCCGGCAAAAAGACAATCCTGATTGTAGGTGGCAGCTTGGGTGCACGCACCATCAACAACACGCTGACAGCCAGTCTGACAACCATCAAGGAAAACACGGACGTGCAGTTTATCTGGCAAACGGGCAAATACTATTACCCGCAAGTAACAGAAGCCGTAAAAGCGGCAGGAGCACTTCCGAATTTATATGTAACGGATTTCATCAAAGATATGGCAGCCGCTTATGCAGCAGCCGATCTGGTTATCTCCCGTGCGGGAGCAGGTTCCATTTCTGAATTCTGCCTGCTGCACAAACCTGTTATCTTAGTGCCCTCGCCCAACGTGGCAGAAGATCACCAGACGAAGAACGCCTTAGCGTTGGTGAACAAACAGGCAGCTATCTACGTCAAAGACAGTGAAGCGGAAACCACTTTGATGGACGTAGCCCTGTCCACTGTCAACGACGAGCAGAAACTGAAAGAACTAACAGAGAATATCGCCAAACTGGCTTTACCCGATTCAGCGAGAATCATCGCACAAGAGGTCATTAAGCTGGCGGAAGCAAAGAACAGATAAATGGACGATCGGATTACGCAGATTGAAGTAACGGCACAATGCCCGTATCAAACAACGTAATCTGCACTAAAATAAAAAGACAGAAGAAATGAATATAGAAACGATAAAATCAGTCTATTTCGTAGGTGCCGGCGGCATCGGTATGAGCGCACTTGTACGCTACTTCCTTTTCAAAGGAAAGGTAGTGGCAGGATATGACCGTACTCCTACTCCATTGACTGAAACGCTAATCTCCGAAGGCGCACAAATACATTATGAAGAAAACGTCGACCTGATTCCCGCAGCCTGCAAAGACAAGGAAAGTACGTTAGTCATATACACTCCGGCCGTTCCGCAGGAACACGAAGAACTCGTTTATTTCCATAACAACGGATTCGAAATACAGAAACGCGCCCAAGTATTGGGAACGATTACCCACTCAAGCAAAGGTCTGTGTGTGGCAGGTACCCACGGGAAAACAACCACATCGACTATGACAGCTCATCTGTTCCACCAGTCGCACGTGGAATGTACCGCTTTTCTCGGAGGAATCTCAAAGAATTACGGCACCAACCTGCTGCTTTCTCAAGCAAGCCCTTACACAGTGATTGAAGCGGATGAATTTGACCGTTCTTTCCACTGGCTGTCACCCTATATGACCGTAATCACGTCTACCGACCCCGATCATCTGGACATCTACGGAACAGAGCAAGCCTACCTGGAAAGTTTCGAACATTACACCACGCTAATCCAACCGGGTGGCGCACTGATTATCCGCAAAGGCATCTCTCTGCAACCCAAAGTGCAGCCGGGCGTTCGTGTCTACACTTACTCACGTGACGAAGGCGACTTCCATGCAGAAAACATCCGTATCGGAAACGGAGAGATATTCATCGACTTTGTTGCTCCGGGCACCCGTATCAACGACATCCAACTGGGAATTCCGGTAAGCATCAACATAGAGAACGGCGTAGCCGCCATGGCCTTGGCACACCTCAACGGGGTGACCGATGAAGAAATTAAAAGAGGTATGGCAAGTTTCCGAGGAGTAGACCGCCGGTTCGACTTCAAACTCAAGAACGACCGGATTGTCTTTCTAAGTGACTACGCACACCACCCCTCTGAAATCAAACAGAGCGTGTTGTCTATGCGCGAACTTTACAAAGACAAGAAGATCACAGCCATCTTCCAGCCTCATCTCTATACCCGCACCCGCGACTTCTATCAGGATTTTGCCGATAGCCTGTCGCTACTCGACGAAGTGATTCTGGTAGACATCTACCCGGCACGTGAAGCACCAATTCCGGGCGTCACCAGCAAACTGATTTATGATAATCTCCGTCCGGGTATCGAAAAAAGTATGTGCAAAAAGGAAGAGATACTGAACATTCTGAAAGATAAAAACATTGAAGTATTAATTACTTTAGGAGCCGGAGACATCGATAACTATGTCCCCGAAATAAAGGAACTATTAGAAAAAAGATAAATGAATAATCATCCGGCAGCCTGTCCGAAACAGCGCAAGCATTTTAATTTTTAATCTTTAATTTTTGATTATGATTAAAAGAATCCTTCTATCCATCGTCATGCTGGTGCTCATAGCTTACCTTGCCGTAGCTATCACCGCTTTCAACCGCAAGCCTGCCGACCAGACCTGCCGTGACATGGAATTGGTTATCAAGGATACCGCATACGCCGGCTTCATCACCAAAGAAGAGCTGAAAGGTATCCTTCAGCAGAAAGGGATCTACCCCATCGGGAAGAAAATGGAACGCATCTCCACCAAGTCACTGGAACGGGAACTAAGCAAACATCCGTTGATTGACGAAGCCGAATGCTACAAAACACCCAGCGGCAAAGTGTGCGTGGAAGTGACACAACGTATTCCTATCCTCCGGGTCATGAGCGCCAACGGCCAAAACTACTACCTTGACAACAAAGGAACTATCATGCCACCGGAAGCAAAATGCGTCGCTCACCGGGTAATTGTCACCGGAAACGTAGAAAAGTCGTTTGCAATGAAGGATTTATATAAGTTTGGTGTATTTTTGCATAATAATAAATTCTGGGACGCCCAGATAGAGCAGATCCATGTGCTGCCCGACCAGAACATCGAATTGGTGCCGCGTGTGGGAGACCATCTGGTCTATCTCGGAAAACTGGAGAACTTTGAAGATAAACTGGCACGTTTGAAGGAGTTCTACAAAAAAGGACTCAACCGGGTAGGCTGGAACAAATATTCACGTATCAATCTCGAATTCAGCAACCAGATTATCTGTACAAAACGAGAGTAGTTGATAAGTGATAGATGATAAGTAAACAGTCTCTCTATATAGTAAATTGTAAATAGTAAAATAGTAAATAAAATAACCCTATGGCAACAACAGAATTTATCGCCGCTATTGAACTTGGTTCATCGAAGATAACCGGTGTGGCCGGAAAAAAGAACAGTGACGGAAGCATGCAGGTATTAGCGTATGCCCAGGAAGACTCTTCTACGTTCATTCGTAAAGGAGTGATCTTTAACCTGGACAAGACAGCGCAAAGCCTGACTTCAATCATCAACAGACTGGAAGGTGAGTTGAAAAACTCAATTGCCAAGGTATATGTAGGCATCGGCGGACAATCACTCCGCACCGTCCGCAATGTAGTAAGCCGCGACCTGGAGGAAGAAGCTATCATATCCGAAGAGCTTGTAAGCGCTATCGGTGATGAGAACATTGCCATCCCGGTGGTCGATATGGATATATTGGACGTAGCTCCACAAGAATATAAGGTAGGTAATAACCTGCAAGCCAATCCGGTAGGTCTGGTAGGAAGCCACATCGAAGGACGTTTCCTCAATATCGTTGCCCGTGCTTCCGTACGTAAGAACTTGGAGCACTGTTTCCAACAGGCTAAAATTGATATTGCCGACCAACTGATCGCTCCGTTAGTAACCGCAAATGCCGTACTGACAGAAAGCGAACGCCGTTCGGGTTGTGCACTGATCGACTTCGGAGCAGACACAACTACCATCTCTGTATATAAGAATAACATTCTCCGTTTCCTGACTGTATTGCCTTTGGGAGGCAACAGCATCACGCATGACATCACCACCCTGCAAATGGAGGAGGAAGAAGCCGAACGCCTGAAAAAAGCCTACGGTGACGCCCTCTATGAAGAGGACCCCGAACAGGAAGAAGCAACCTGCAAACTGGATGATGACAACCGTATCATCAAAGTGGCGGATCTTAACAATATCATCGAAGCCCGTGCCGAGGAAATCGTTGCCAACGTATGGAACCAGATACAACTATCGAGCTACGAGGACAAATTGCTGGCAGGAATCATCTTGACAGGAGGGGCCGCCAACCTGAAGAATCTGGACGAAACCTTGCGCAAACGCAGCAAGATAGAAAAGATACGGATGGCGAAACTCCCACGCAATACGGTTCATGCGCCCAACAACATACTGAAGAAAGACGGTTCGCAGAACACTTTGTTCGGGCTCCTGTTTGAAGGTAACCAGAACTGCTGCCTGACGGAAACTGCTCCGCAAGCTGCTCCTGCACCATCAGTCTCCAAACCGGAGCCGGAAGTGCATAAGACAGTGGATATGTTTGAGGACGATCAGGAACTGAAAGAACAGGCCCGCATCGCCCGTCTCAAGAAAGAAGAAGAAGAGCGGGAAGCCAAGCTAGCCGCCAAAGAAGCGGAAAAACTTCGCAAGCAAAAGGAAAAGGAAGAGAAAGAAAGACGGAAAAGAGAAGCAGGTCCGAGTTGGATTCAACGCAAGATCGATTCGTTGACGAAAGAAATCTTTTCCGACGACGATATGAAGTAACCTTCAGCAGCTTGTTAATCAATATTCATAATTCGTAATTCATAATTCAATCAAGATATGGACGAGATAGTACAATTCGATTTCCCGACAGATTCACCGAAGATCATCAAAGTGATTGGTGTAGGTGGTGGTGGTGGTAACGCTGTAAACCACATGTACCGGGAAGGCATCCATGATGTAACGTTCGTTCTTTGTAACACGGACAACCAGGCATTAGCCGAATCACCTGTCCCGGTGAAACTGCAACTGGGCCGTAGCATCACGCAAGGGCTTGGAGCCGGCAACCGTCCCGAACGGGCACGCGACGCCGCCGAAGAAAGTATAGAAGATATCAGAAACCAGCTGAACGACGGCACCAAGATGGTATTCATCACCGCCGGAATGGGAGGAGGAACCGGAACAGGAGCTGCACCGGTCATCGCCCGCATTGCGAAGGAAATGGATATTCTGACTGTCGGTATCGTCACCATCCCCTTTATCTTCGAAGGAGAAAAGAAAATTATCCAGGCACTGGACGGCGTAGAGCGTATCGCCCAGCATGTTGATGCCTTGCTGGTTATCAACAACGAACGCCTGCGCGAAATATACGCCGACCTTACTTTTATGAACGCCTTCGGCAAAGCCGATGATACTCTTTCCATTGCTGCCAAGAGCATTGCCGAGATTATTACCATGCGGGGTACAGTCAATCTTGACTTTGCCGATGTGAAAACCATCCTGAAAGATGGTGGAGTAGCAATCATGAGTACCGGATTCGGCGAAGGAGAAAATCGTGTGACGAAAGCAATCGACGATGCCCTGCATTCTCCGTTGCTCAACAACAATGATATCTTCAATGCCAAGAAAGTAATGTTGAACGTATCTTTCTGCCCGTCGTCGGAACTGATGATGGAGGAAATGAACGAGATACACGAGTTCATGAGCAAATTCCGCGAAGGGGTGGAAGTGATTTGGGGTGTTGCCATCGACAACTCACTGGAAACAAGAGTAAAAATCACCGTATTGGCAACCGGATTCGGTGTGGAAGACGTTCCCGGAATGGACAGCTTGCATGCTGCACGCAGCCAGGAAGAGGAAGAACGTCAACTGCAACTGGAAGAAGAGAAAGAGAAGAACAAAGAACGTATCCGCAAGGCATACGGCGAAAGTGCCAGCAACATCGGAAGCAAGAGCCTCCGCAAACGCCGACACATCTATCTTTTCAATACGGAAGATCTGGACAACGACGACATCATCGCCATGGTAGAAGATTCTCCCACTTATATGCGTGATAAGACTACTCTTACCAAAATCCGGACGAAAGCCGCTCTGGAAGAGGAAGTAGCCACGGAAGAAGCTACAGATGACAACTGTGTGATTACGTTCTAAACAAAGAACTAAGAACGAAAATTATAAACTCGCAAAATCAGGCTTCAGATCTAATTTTTAATCTTTAATTTTTAATTATAATAGTATGGATTTATTCGATCAAGTCAGCGAAGACATTAAAACCGCAATGAAGGCGAAAGACAAAGTAGCCCTTGAAACTTTGAGAAATATAAAGAAGTTCTTCCTGGAAGCTAAGACTGCCCCGGGAGCTAACGATATATTGACAGATGATGCTGCTCTGAAGATTATCCAGAAACTTGTGAAACAAGGAAAAGATTCTGCTGAAATCTATATCGGACAGGGTCGTCAGGATTTGGCTGACGTAGAATTAGGCCAGGTAGCCGTTATGGAGAAATACCTGCCGAAACAAATGACTGCCGAAGAACTGGAAGCTGCATTGAAGGAAATTATCGCTGAAACAGGTGCTACAAGCGGTAAAGATATGGGTAAAGTAATGGGAGTTGCCTCCAAGAAGCTAGCAGGTCTTGCAGAAGGACGTGCCATTTCTGCAAAAGTGAAAGAGCTTTTGGGATAACCTCTGCGACTTCCACAGAAGATTTTATTATTTTGATTTTATCTTGCACCCTACACTAACCAGAGTTTATCTATTTGATTAATAGCAGTATAAACCTGTGCAAGATACCGTTGCAGATGCGTGCAAGATGTTTTATCTTACACACATCTGCAACTTTTCTTTAAACATGACGTTCACCTCCTTCACCACTCTGAAACATCGATGAATAAAGGGATTTCGGGTGAAGAGCTGCCTTTCACATAGGTTTCACCCGATTCACTATACCTTTCTGCCGAATTTTGATTAATAGACTGATTCCAATCTATTAGATATAAACTTATTCTCTATTAATGCCAAACTTCCTTTTCACTAATAGAAAAGATTACTTACATTAAAGGTAATCTATAAATGAAGCTTTTGTTTTTATAAACAAAGCTTTCATTTATAAAATCAAAAGCTTCATTTATATAATTACAACTTGCAATTATAGATTACGATTAATGAAAAACAAGTTTAGAATTATAGTAAAGTAATTTAGGTATTAATAGAAAGGAACTTTTCTCACTATAAATAAGAAAGAGTCTATTAATAGCTGGGAAATAATCAAATTAGATCACATGAACTTAATAAAATAAAAGCACATTTGAAATTAATATGATGTATGATATAGACAGTACTAATATTATTTCCCGAACTAAAAGAATCTCCCTATAAAAGAGCATAATATAGAAAATAAAGATTACTTTTACAACGAAACTAAACCACGACAGACAAATGAGAAAGAGTATTGCTATAATTATAACATCTATATTAGTGCTATCAGGATGCAACAAACAACAATCCGTATCTGACAGACTGCTAAATGAAGTAGAAAAAGCCATTGCCATAAATCCTGACAGCGCATCCAACCTACTAAAAAGTATATCATCTCCTGAAAAACTAGACGACAAAGCTTTTGCACGCTGGTGTATGTTATCAGGTAAGATTACAGACGAAATTTTTAATAGTATCCTACCAACTTACCAATTAGAAAGAGCTTATGACTGGTATTCCTCACATGGTAGCCCTGACGAGCAAGTGCAAATTTTGATTTATTTAGGTCGTTCCTATTTTGCTGATGGAGATTATGATAAAGCAATGTCTATTTATACTAATGCGCTGGACATTGCAGGAAAAAACAAGCTCAATAACCTCATTGGATATACCTATGACTATATAGGCGATCTATATCGAGAAAAATTCATGTTCACAGAAGCTATCAAAAAATACGAGACTGCTGCCGAATGCTTTAAAAAAGAAAATAACACCGATAGTTATGCCTGCGCATTAAAAAACATAGGACGTGAATATGCATGTATAGACTCATTATCATGTGCTATAGAAATACTGACTATTGCCGATTCCGTAGCAGCTAATACTAAAGATATAGAAGTTACCGCTTCAATAAATAATGCTTTAGGAAATATCTATGTAATGCGAGAAGAATATGATAAAGCCGAAAAGTACTTTCTTAAAGCATTATCGACGGGAAAAGAAAAAATGCCTGATTATGTAGCACTGATTGACTTATATACCACAACTGATTCTATAGATAAAGCTAAAGAACTATTATCTAAAATTCCACAAGATGACCCCCAATATACGTGTAGCATCAATTATTTATATTATCAAATCCATAATGCAGAGAGAGACTATAAAGAAGCGCTTGCCTACCTGGAAGAATATGTTGACATGGTAGATTCTATCGTATACGCTGACAGCCAATCTAAGATATTAAACATAGAATCTAAATATAATCATTTAAAAATCAGTCAAGAAGTAGATAGATTAAAGATTAAACAACAAAGCTACATTATATTTTCAGTTATCTGCATTTCATGCTTATTATTAATAATGATAGTGTATTTACTATATAGAAAACAAGCAAAAGAAAAAATACACAGACAACAAGATGAATTAAACCGGATAAAAACAGATTTAACCTATGTTTCATTAGAATTGGAAGAGAAAAAAAAGTTATTAGACACATTTAAAGAAAAAGATGACAACTATAATAAAATAGAGAAAGAAATAGCTCTTTTAACTAGCAATTATAAGGAACTACAACATAAGTCTCTAGAAAATTCACCAACATTTAAAGAGTTGGTACGGTTAGCCAAACAAAATAAGCCAAGAAATGATAAGCCATTAATAACAGATAAGCAATGGGAACTCATTGCAGATGAAATAACATATATCTATCCAAATTTATCTAAATACTTATATAGTCTATGTCCCAACTTACCAGAACAAGATTTTTTGTATTGTTGTTTATGTATGTGCGGATTTGATACTAACACAGAAGCAAAGTTGCTAAATATTGCAAGTGATTCAGTAAGAAAGAAACGGTTTAGACTTAGAGAAAAACTGAACATTGCATTGCTGAATGACAATACTACATTATATGAGTACTTGATTGAGAATATGCACTAATACCTTCATTTTAGTAGGAAATAAACTACAGTTTAAGAAGTTGTCCACGCAAAATTGCATAAGCCACTGATTATCAACAGTCTTTTGTCCACGCCGAAAAACATCTTTTGCTTGTGCACCCCTTCATTTCTCTATAACTTTGCAGAAAACAATTAAAAATATGAGAAAGCTAAGTATTGTACTATTATTAATTGGCATTTCATTTATAACGATAGAAGCCAATACTCTATCAGAGCATAGAGCTAAGCGTTTAGTTATCAAAAGATGGCATCAGCACAGAGGAGTACCAGTTCCTATTCCTATAGAAGCTATTCTCTACGAAAATACTATTGAAGTTCGTTTTTTAGAAAACGTAGACAAACAAGTCATCTTCCAAGTAAAAGATCAGCAAGGAAACATCATGTTCCAAGGTGTGATAATCCCCCCTAATGGGCAAGAGACTTATAAAATTAATTTAACAGGCTACAAAACCGGTCATTATGAGCTTCTTTATATAGAAGAAGACATGACTTTAGTTGGAGAGTTTGAAATTGAACACTCAATGCCATAAAAGTAACAAACATACAATCATTACGCAACTTAATAATTAAAAATATGAAAAAACATTTCTATTTTTTATGTGCAATAGCCAGCCTATTCACCATCTATTCGTGTACGAATGATGTTTCAGAAGATTTTATCTCTCAAAAGAAAGTCAAACTAACACAAGATGAAGTCTTTAGCATCTCCTATGATGAAACAAAAGATTTGGAAGAGAAAACTCTTTTCAACATGGTAAGTGCCTTTGCTAATCTGCAAAACGGAACAACGACAAGAAGCAATGCAACTTCCTTTAAGATTGTAAAAGAGAGTTTTATTAATAAAGAGGGAGAATTCAAAAAACAAGAGCAAGCAACAAGAGCCATTAACAATGACGATATCACATCGAAAATTTGCGAAATCGAATTTAGTAATGGCTCTTCTATCGGTCGTGCTATAGTTTCAGCGAATGCAAATTTTCCTGCCCTCATTGCCTTCATTCCTAAATGTAGTAGTGAAAAAATGATGGAGCAAACAGGAGCTAGTAAACTATTACATGCTTCAAAAGCAAGCTATCTCTATAATACAATAAAGATGAAAGAAGCTGTAGACTCTTTACGACTTCCAACACTTGAAAAGATTAGTAAAGAACTGGAAATACCTATAAATGAGGTTTCTTATGAGGCAGTCAAAAACTATATAACTATTACTGATGCAGAACCTACAACCAGATCAACTGCTGTACAAATAGGAGATATAGAAATGCAAATCTATCATGACAAATCTATATTTCCTCTAGTAAAAACAAATTGGGGACAAGAGGATCCTTATAATGGATGGTTCTCTAATATAGATAGAGATGGTTTACGAGACTGGGTAAGAACACAAGATGGAGGAAAGAATTTCACATCAGTTCCTGCTGGATGTGTGAATATTGCTATGGCGCAGATGATGACATATACTCACTGTAATAAAAGGCCTCCAGTTGCATTTCTAATCCCTACAGGAAAGTATGAAGTACAAACAGGTATGACTTTCATTCCCAATTGGGATCAAATGACAAAGACCCCTAAATTAGATGACCCAGGCGCAGGAGGCATAATTGATGCCCAGCGCCTAATTCTAGACCTCTATATCGAAAACAAAACCACATCTAAAAAAGACTGGGATAATGCTGTTATCTCGAGTGAAGTTTCAGAACAGAATATGCTAAAGACAATGAACAAATACTTTAAATACCAAGCTAAGGCAGCTTTTAATGGTGACATGGCGTGGGCAGCATTACGAGATAAGCATTTGGTTCTAATGTTAACTTCTGATCACGCCTTCATCATATCCGGTATACTGGTTACAGAAAAAGCCATTTCGACTCGCGAACTAGTGAAAAGAAACGATGTTTATTGGCACGCTAATTTAGGATGGGCAGATGAATGTACTGGATTCTACCAATTGGACAGCAATGCCAACACATATTTTCAGGCAAATGCCGTTCAAGAATGGGCTCATAAGATGGATTACTTAAATAATATTTATGCTAAATAGACACAATATGCTAAATAACAGATACTTAATATATCTATTCATCATTTCCTTTCTTTTTTCATCATGTACAGATAGCAACATTGCCAATAAGTTTGATAATGAAAAAGCTGAAAATGACCAGATAGTTTTAACTCCAGAAGAGTTCGCTAGCATTGCGTATGACAATCCGCAAGAACTGACTATAGAAGAAATCAGCAATATTGTTGCTAATTTCCAAAATAATATAGAAGTTGGAGATAAAATAGCTACACGAAACTCTGAAACAACAAAAATATCTATAAGAAAGAAGTATTATGTTGCCGAGGAAAACAACATCATTAAAAATATAGCCGATACCCGCTCGACAACATCCAAAGGGCCCACAGTTCCAATATTCGAGGTTGAATTATCCAATAATGAGGGAAATAAAAGTCTAGCTGTCATATGTGGAGACGAGAGAGTGCCGGAAGTTCTTTACTATGTGGACAATTATACTTCGCATTCCGAAATTGCCACGGAAGCACGTTATCTATTGGAACTATCTAAAAAAAATGTCTTTTTAGATATCCAGCAAATAGAATGTATGAGATCTACAAAAAGGGATTCCACTTTACATAAAATAGCCCAACAATTAAACATCCCGCAGAAAAATGTTTCCTATTCTGACTTTAAAGACCGAATTATAACAACGGATGAGATATCAACTAGAAATAATAATCCTGGAAATCAGTCTGGAGGCGTAAGCAGACCTCAATCCAATGTAGTAGGTTTTGTCAATCCTTTATCTAAAGTTTCATGGACTCAGAATGATCCATACAACTACGGCAGGCCTATAATGATGATCTACGACGGATATGGAGGTGAGCGTGAAGGGCATCTTGCTGTAGGATGTGCCAATGTAGCAATCGGAATATTGTTCAGCATAGTGAAACCAGACATGTATTTAGCTAATAGTCAAAAGGTTGACTGGGATTATGCAACATCAGTCGAATTCATCAAATTTACCCAAGGATATCCAGAAGCTAGTTCACCTGAAGATCTGGTAAATATGATTACAGGATTATTTGCACAGATTGCCACAGCAACAGATTCACACCCCTCTTATGAAGAAAAGGACTTATTAGATGTCAATACAGGAAAAACATATAAAAAATCAGTGATTACTCAAACAGAAACTCCTACAATCAATACCATAAATTATTTAAAGAGTATGGTTAATTTCTACGGGAACCAAAATAACAAGTTTAATGGCAATCTAGCAAAACAATCTTTATTTGAAAGAAAACCTGTTTTTCTTTGTGGTCCCGGACATATTGTAGACGACAATGGTAAGATTCTAGGTAATGGGGGAGGACACGCATGGCTAATCGATGGGGTTGTTATTACGAAGCGTCAGCACCAAGCCGGATATGACCATTACTGGTCAGTAAATATGGGATGGGGGAAAAGATCTAGAGTTTACTTTAGAACAAGTAATGACCTGCAGGATTGCGATGTTGTATTTCCAGACGACGATAATAATAATATTGCATATTACACGCAGGAAATGACTATGCTATATAATATAACTAGAAAATAACCGGACTATGAGAATCAGTAGAGTTTTACTAATTGTATTATTACTGGCATCTTCGTATGGTTGCTCTGAAGAGGAACCATACGAAGTTGAAAAGAAATCAGTTTCTATATGGGAAGGAGACACATGGCATGTCATTATAGAAACAGACTTAACAGAGCACAACTATAGGTTAGAATCAGAAAATCAAGAAATTGCGACTGCTATTCTTGACGAAATGAGCGTATGCATCACTACCTACAAAAGTGGAAGCACCATGATACGACTTATCGATACTGACAATAATAAGATAGCATGTGAAATCTCCGTATATGTCAAATACTTCAACAGTCCGGAAATTGTCAATTGGGGAATTCCGCTAAAAGGTAACCCTGATTATCCGGGAGTAATAATAAAAGCAGTGGATCTAAGAATTCCCCCAGAGATAGAAGTTGAGTTACGAGAAAAAGAGAAACCATTCATTGGTGCTACTTATACATTCAATCAGGAAACCAAAAAGTTTACAATGGAAACTGATTCGGGAATATTCAGAGAAGGAACATACGAATGGAATATTACCTCTTTAACCCTAATGTATGACGATAAAACAGAGAAATTCGGTTTTAAATTTGCTACAGGAATATCATTGGTGGGATACGGATATATCCTACAGAGTGACAAAACATCAGAATATCAGCAACGATATCCTGATGCTGGTATCACAGAAGTAAAAGTTAATTATATCTGGAAGGATAATGGAATAATTCAATTAGGAGGGCTTACATTTTGATCGATAAAAAAGTAGATAGACAAGTGAAACTGTTATTTCTGATATTCTGTGTATTTATAATTAGCTGCTCAAACGAAGACAAACTAAATTGTGAATCCATTGAATTAAGTAGCAACTCCATACATATTTTAGCAGGAGAAAAAAGAATTGTATATATATTGTCTGATTTAGAAAAATTCCCAATGGGGTTTGGATTACAGTCAGAGAATCCCCGAATAGCAACAGTTGAACCGCAAAATGACAGGAAGGCAATCCTAATCACAGGAAACAGTGTAGGAAACACCTCCATATATCTGCGTGATTTAAGAAATCCTGATAATTTTGTAGAGATTGAAGTTGTTTCCGACTACCTTTCCGGAAAGTTCATAGAAAAAGGAGATTCCTCCAGCACTTGGATAAATGGTGGTGACCTGCACATTCAAGAAATAATAGAGAGCGAATTAAAAGAAATTGCCAAGAACCAAACGGGAATACTATACTCTTTTGATAAAGATACTAAAGCTGTGGAAATTGATTATTCTTCATCCGACTATGACAATAATAAAAAGGCCGGAACCTACGAGTGGGATAAAGACAGCCTTACCTTAAACTTTAACAACAGCATATCTAAACACGGATTTGCCGTAGTGAACGACCATGCAATTATCATTGTATTAGACTTTACTGAAAAGTATAAATCAAAATATCCGAATGCATCTGTAAGAGGTGCAAAAATCCAATGTTTTCTATCAGCAATTGAATAATTAAGTAAACAAAAACATTATGAGAAAAAACATATTTATATGTATCATTTTTGCTGTATCAATTTCAGCATGTACAGAGGAACTAGACAAAGAGATTAATATAGAAACTAATAGTAGTCTTTATGATTTGTCAGAAAGTGAGGCACTTACAATTGCCAAAACATTTCACGAATCTGTAACATCCGAACCACAAACTAGGGATAATAATACCGCATTTGGTGTAAAAAGCACATACAGACTACACGCTTCTGAAAAAACAAGAGCTTTATCAAGTGAAGAACTCCCCTTGGTTTATGAAATAGAGATAAATAATGGTCTGGAAAATGGAAGAATTATTGTTTCTGGAGATAAAAGATTTCAAGAAGTACTCGCATATATGCCTTCATTCAATGATTCGCTTTATCAAGTCTCCTTAGGGCCGAATATTATGATGCAAATGGCGAAGAATACTTTATTGGATAAAATCCAAAACTATAAAAACGCATTGTCTACACGTTCTTACCCTGTTGACCCTATACCAGGAGAAGTAAGTGTGATGATTGTGCCTTTCTGTAGCACCCAATGGTCACAAAGTGCACCACACAATCGTTTATTACCCAAAGCATGGGTACAATATGCTGAAGGAGTCGGAAGTAGACCGGGATCAGCATGGTATGATAACTATTATACAGGAGAAGCGGTTATAAGCATTGCTCAAGCAATGGCTTACCTACAACCATATATAAGCATTAACGGAGTGTATATTAATTGGGAAACATTAATTATGGAGAAAAACGACACAGTACCCGAATGGTGGGAGTTAGCAGGAATTTTATCCAAATACATATATGACACTATTGGAACATATCCAGTATGGGGCAAAGCCTATGATGACAAATGGCCACAATCTTCTATTGTAAATGCCGTTGTTGCCATGGAAACTCCAACAGATAAAATATCTGCAGCCTTGAATTCTTCTCAATGTGGGCTGGTTTGTGATAAAGATCAGAGTTGGAATTTAGATATAGTAAAAAAGTCGTTACTTTCTCTATATCCTGTTTTAGTAGGAGATCGAAATAGACTGGCTTTTCTAGTAGACGGTTATGCAATTAATGAAGATAATTCAACTTACCTCCATTGCAACTTTAGTAAAAATACAAATTTTGATGGATATTTCTTAGTTAATAATGACGGAGGAATTACATTTGAACTTAATGGATTAAAATATAAAGATGTAAATCTTGGGATAATCGCCAACATAAGAAACAAATAGATAAGAAACAAATGTATACAAATACAGATTACCCTTTCATCGTTTATCATGAAATCTATATCCAAGCCCCAGCATCAAATTGTTGGGGTCTTTAAACTTGCTCAACTGATACCCTACATGCAGAAACAAATGGCGTGTAATGTAAGTCTTGAGAGCCAGAATTTGGTAGAACCCTTTCATATCACCACCGCTGTATATCAGGTTCCGACCGACACCGACATTGATAGAAAAAACAGGCATCACCAGTTCTGCCCGAAGAGATAACCCCATGGCAAATTGCTTACGGAAAGGAGGACGATGAAACTTCAAATCGCTTGAGTAAAACTCGCCCACTCTATACTCCTTAAGATTGGCACTCTCATCATATTGCGCATCCGCAGAAAGCCCTGCCCGAAAATAGTTGTTGAAATTATACATCGGGGCGAAATTGATGCCCGCCACACCGAACGAACCAGGAATCATACTCGACACATCGTCTCCAATCAGTCCTCTTTTGCGGGTGGCTCCGTAGATCACCAAGTCATAGCTGACGTGAGGCTTTATAAAGAGCCGTCTAGGAGTGATGGAACCGGGTGCCTCATCCGCGTCCAAAGTGCGTACGATGCCGATTCTTCCTCCAATAACATTAAGACCGCCATTAGGATAATGCGTGTTTCCATTGGAAAAATGGGTGAGATCTACACCTGCCGCCAATTTCCAGTACTTGTGAACTTGCCAGTTCAGCAAAAAGCCGAGATTGATGTACGCATTGATCTTGGAGCCAATCAACACGTTTTGCGGATTGGATAGTTCGTCATATTTCCTCCAGCCAAAAGAAGCTCCGAAGTTCCATTCGTAATCGAGCGACAGACGGGGCGACAGTTGCGCGATACGTGACCCTTGAAAAGCGTATACCGACACCGGATTTCCCAATTCAACGGGACTAAAGAAGGTCTGGTAGGAAACGCCAATGCCCTGATAGGTATGAGGAAAGAGCCTGCCGAGATTGGATTCTTTGCTAAATCTGAAAGCGTACTTGAGATGGAAAGAAAGCGATTGGTCGATTTTCTTTTGCTGCATATTGTCTCCTTGCAGAAAACTATGGGTGGAGACGATATAGCCCGGACGAATGTCAAAGCCAAGCTGATGGCGGATCAGGGAATGGCTGACGCTGTCGTTCCGTTGTCCGATGATTGTCTGGGCTTCCAGATTTGCGTTGATTGCCGGATATACCAGAAGGCAAAAGAGGCACAGCAACCGTATGGCGTTCCTATTTCTAATCATTGATATGCTAGTTGTTGAAAGGTATATCCTTGTGTGTTATATAATATTTTACAGGCATTTCGCTATGCAACGTGCCGGTTACGATTCGTTGTTTCTTGGTTTTGGAGTGAGAAACATAGAGGGTATATCTCGTTTCCAACCAATCATACATCATCGATAAGGTGTAGTATCGAGAAGTCCGAGGAGGAATTATGTCTTTGTTCTGTTCCGTACTAGGGCAAGGCAACATTTGTTGCTCAGAAATGAATGGCGCCCGTTTGCCGTTCATCACTAAATATCCGTCTTTCATACTTGGTATTTCCACTGTCAGACCGGCTTCGCCCAGTAATTGAAAAGCTTCGGGCACATCGCTTTTGAACCTCATAAAATGGTAAAAAGACTCGAAAGGAAAAAACGTGTATGTAGACGAAACATCTGTTAAGTTATGAAAGGAGACGCCTTCTTTTTTCTCTATCTTGTTTTCCGGATCGTAAGAATATGCATTCAAAGAATAAATGATACTATCCATCACATATCTGTCTCCCGGAGAAATCTCGACGTGTATCTCCTGCCACTCATATTCGTTGCTTGCCGTGAGCAGGAATTGAAAAGGAGCGGAAAGGGCATTCTCGCCCACCGTTATCTTCACTTCTTCGGGATGAACACGTTCGATGGTGAAATCAATCATCTCTCCGGTGCACACAATCTTTCCCAATCCGTTCAGCGATGGACCTTGGTCATTTGTTACCAAGCGATTGTCCGCATCATATACTTTATATTGAACGGGAAGACTAGAAGCTGTATACATTGCTAACCAATCCCAATTGGCAGCTGCAAATTGAATAGTGGCAACATCCCCGTTCCCGTCCAGCGCCAGTTCGGAATCGGAAGGACGGAAGTCGTCGACAAATACGTCTCCGTTACAACCATAAAACTCCCCCAGGATGAGAAGACAGACCGTCAGGTATAGGAATCTTTTCATATTGTTTTCTCTCTTGTTCATTCTCTTTTGTTCTCTACGGACAAAAGTAACATATATTTTCAGGAACAGCATACAAACCCGCATTAAGAAGTGTTATTATCACCTGATTAATTGCCGCATACAGTGGCGGACGCTAAAACACTGCTAAAACAATATATGGCAAGTAAATGGACTCGACACGACAAGGGAACGACAGAATTGAAAAGCACCGCACTCGTGTTTCAAGAATGAAAACTAGCTAGAACAGTTGAATGGAGAAAAGTTACTAATTAATCAAACAGTTCTTTCAATACCTCCAGTGATTTCAATGCCGGGAAGTCAGGCAGATGCAAACGATAATAATCATTCATAATCGTCAGGCAACGAGTACGCTCCGCACGGCTCATACCAAAAAGATGCATGGTCTCATAGTTCATGCGCATCAACTGACGGAGACGGACGGCCTCTTCAGGATTGATATAAGAAGAATGTAATTGGGGACGAATGGAAGTGAAACAGGCATTCAATAAATCGAAGTAATCGCCGGTATGATAATCTTCCAGGTTCGGGTAAAGCCCCAGAAAACGCGAAAGACGCATCAGAAAAACCAGATGAAAATTGGCAAATCCCTCTCCACACTCGTCCAGCCAAATGATAGAATGTTGCAGATAGGCAAACAACGGACGGTTCTCTGCCTCCTCCCGGATAGCCCTGTAAAGAAACTCCGACAGGAAAAGTGCCATCGAAGACTTATACGGATCATAAGGTATGGAAGAAAATGGATAAAAAGATTTCGCTTCCTTCACACGATAAAGTGTTGCATTAGGCCGATAGTCAGCCTCGAACTCAATAAAAGATAACGGTTGGAAAAGTACGGATTTCACAGCCGCTTTTCGCGAACGAGGCACTGTTACAAGGAAAGAAGCTCTGCCGGACAACTCCGTATACATATCTACAATGATAGAAGTATCATTGTATTTCAACGTATGAAGAACTATTCCTTTCGTTTTCTGCAGCATAACTGAATAACCTCATTTCCAAATCCGAAGCAAAGCTACAAAAAATACAAGGTAATCGGAGAGATTTTAAAGGCATTAACAACAAAAAAGATAACTACTTTTGTTATAGTCCCTGAATAACAAGTAAAGATAAACAAGCTTATGAAACGAAAAAGTAATAAAAACGGATTTACCGGATGCGCCAAAGCATACATCCGGAATTTACAGGAAGAAGGTCGTTATTCGACAGCACATGTGTATAAGAATGCAATTCTGTCATTCACAAGGTTCTGTGGTACTCCCAGCATAACTTTCGGGCAGATCACTCGCGATAGTTTGAGACGATACGGGCAGCACCTACACGAACATGGGTTGAAGCCAAACACAGTTTCAACCTATATGCGTATGTTGCGCAGCATCTATAATCGTGGTGTAGAAGCAGGGGTAGCCCGCTTTATCCCCCGGCTGTTTCGTGACGTATACACTGGCGTAGATGTACGACAGAAAAAGGTGCTCCCGGTCAGCGAACTGCATACACTTCTCTACAAAACCCCTCAATCCCAACACTTAATCCGTACGCAAGCTATCGCACGGTTGATGTTCCAATTCTGCGGTATGCCGTTCTCTGATTTCGCACATTTAGAGAAATCGGCATTGGAAGACGGAATCCTTAGATACAATCGTATAAAAACAGGCACACCAATAAGTCTTGAAATCCTGGACACCTCCAAGAAAGAGATAAACAAGCTGCGTAACAGCAATCCACCGAGAGAAGATTGCCCAGACTACCTATTTAATATAATGAGAGGAGATAAGAGACGAAAAGAAGAAGGCATATATAAGGAATATCAGTCAGCCCTCCGCCGATTCAACAATCAATTAAAAAGCCTGTCAAGAGAACTAAACCTAAAATCACCTGTCAGTTCATATACCATCCGGCATTCTTGGGCAACAAATGCCAAATACCAGGGAATCCCTATTGAAATGATCAGCGAATCACTAGGACATAAATCTATAAAAACCACACAAACTTATCTGAAAGGTTTTGGTTTGAAGAAAAGAACAGAAGCCAATCAATTGAATTGTTTTTACGTAGAATCTTACAACACAAGTCATCAATAACACATAAACAACTATCTATCAGCAATCTGCCTTATCCATTACTTCTTAGGTAACGGATATAAATACTGCACAAAGATATATAAAAAGAGTATTACATTCCAAATTAATTATACATTATTTTATTCAACTTCTTTCGAAGAATAAAATAAGATATGAGAACACGAATCACTTTTAGTTCATGTTCCAACTATCTATTGCCAATCATCGGACCACTTTTTTCTGTCCGAAAGCTTCCAGAGACATATATCAATAAAAGACCACCGTCTTTTTTACTTTTCCCCCATGTGTTCCTGTCATTAAACAGGAGTTCCGTTACCTAAAAAGTAACAGATACACATAAACAAATAATTATGACACACAAACCCAATATCAGCAAAAATGAAAGGTCTGCTGCCAGCAACAGGTGGAGACATGCAGCAAACATTAAACATGGGCTAGCCATCATTGCCTTTGTTGCATGTATTCTGCCTGCTTCGAACCTTTGCGGACAAAATATAGCCATTAAAAGCAATCTGCTTTACGATCTAACCACTACTCTCAATATGGGAGGAGAAGTGCGATGTGACGATACGCATACCATCAGCCTTTCCCTCAATTACAACCCCTGGAACTTCGGAGGGAACAAAAAGATGAAGCATTTCCTGTTGCAGCCAGAATACCGTAAATGGTTTAATGAAGTATTCACAGGAAGTTTTATCGGCTTTCAGCTACACTATGCTTTGTTCAATTTTGGAGGAATGCTCCCCTGGGGATTCAACAATGGGAAAATGCTGGGTATTGAGAACAGGCAGATTACTTCTCTCCATGGATGTATCGGTAGAGATAGAAAATATGGAGTCTAAAAATGCCGTCAGACTAACGCCCGTCTTAACCGGACAGGAAAGAAAAATCTTACTACCTTCCATCTTATTAAACGGCAAACAAAAACAAAAATTATATCTGCGTAACCAGATATTACGAAAAAAAAGCGAGCATAAGGAAGAGAACGCAACCTACCTCGTTGCCGGTATCGACGAAAGTCATTCCCGCACCATCGCTTACCGAACTTCGTTGCCCGCAGAAGATTGGATGAACCACGCAACTCTCCTCCTTCGGAGAACAATCATCCGTCCTGAAGGTGAACAAGCGTTGAAAGATACTTTACTCATTACATCTCAACCTGCTGCACTCCCATCCTCCCAAAAGAATCCGGACGAGGTTACGTCAACAGCAGAAAACACGTCTCCAGCTGATATGACAACCACAAAAATGAAATATAAAGGTTCGTATGTTTCCCCGGCTACGGATGATGTAGATATACGAAACCAGAAAGAGTTGAATTTTAATCTTGAAGAAGCTAAGATTATGGCTGATGTCAATCCACAAATGTTGTCGCTCCGCGAACTCTATACCGTAGCTCTGTCGTATGCAGATAACAAAGCTAAGTTTTACCAAATTATTAACATCAGTGTCAAACTGTATCCTGTACACCCCATCGCCAACCTAAACGCTGCCGCTGCTGCCATCGAACAAGGAGACACTCAATCAATAAGCAAGTTTTTATCGATGGCTCCTCATGACAGCCTTGCTTACAAGAATTGTCGGGGTGTATATGAGCTGATGACTGGAAACACATACGAAGGTATTCGCATGTTAAAGGCTGCTAAGACAGAAGGTTCCGAAGAAGCTTCTTACAATCTGAATGTATTTTTTGAAAATAATAAACGTCCTTAACAAACAGACACAATGAAATATTTCTTACTCTTATTCCTATTCTTATCAGTTGGTTGGCTCCACTGTCGCTCACAGAGAGTAGCAGTCAGCGTGAATGCGCTTCCGGCAATAGATGGGGCTTTCGAAGCCGGAGTCTCCTATGCCATAAGAAATAAAAGTACAGTTGAACTGACCGGCAGTCTGCGACCATGGAAACGGGAAGAGAAATATGTGAACCGCTATTGGCTGATACAGCCAGAATATAAATATTGGACTTGCCAGAAGTTTAACGGCTTTTTCTGGGGTGCTTACCTCAATGGGGCACAATTCAATATCGGAGGGAAAAAACTGCCTTTCGGTATATTCGCCGGGTTGAAAAAATACAGATATGAAGGATGGCTGGCAGGTGGAGGTATCAGTGCCGGATATCACTGGATGCTGGATAATCATTGGAATATAGAAACAAGTCTGGGAGTAGGATACGATTTTATCCGCTACAAGCAGTACAACTGCGTCAAGGAATGCGCCGGATTACGAGACAAAGGTGATTATCATTACATAGGGCCTAGTAAGGCTTCAATAAGTTTAGTTTATCTATTCTAAAATAAAACAGGATGAAAAGTTTATGGAAAGTCTGGTTCTCCAGAAGAAGAAGTATCTACATACGAATAGCACGTCAATGCCATTCTACCCCATGGAGAGTATATTATCTAGGGCATGGAGGCATCAGCAGATCAATAAAGGACATAAAGATATTGAAAGCATTGCAACAGCAAGGAATCATCTCACGAATTTATCCATGGTGAGTTATGATTGCTTTTGTTACAGATAAGAAGTCATTTAGTTATAAAATTATGAAAACAGGAGGAACTTTTATCATTGCAGCCATCTTATTTCTTTCTCTTCAGGCACAGACACCTGTAACAGGAGATGATGGCACTGTTCGAGCCACTTCCTCCAGCCTGCACAAGGCCGGGAAAGAATTACTGGTTTCTATTGAAATAGAAATCACCCGTGACTTCCTGCCCAATGAATCAATGACATTGGTACCTGTTGTCAGTGACAGTTTGGAACACCGGTTGGAATTACCAGCTATCTATATCAACAGCCGAAAACAACACATCATATTTTTGCGCGAAGCCGGCAAGAAGGAAAAAGAAGCCGAAGCATTGCAAAGAAAAAACGGAAGTCGGCAGACAATGCATTATCTGCAATCTGTACTTTTCGAAAGTTGGATGAATCATGCCACTCTCTCACTCGTTGAGAAAAGCTGTGGCTGTGGGATTCCGGGTGAAGAAAATCTCACTTGTATCGCCCGTTTACACCCACAGCCAACCCCTATTCCACAACTCGTATTCTTGACTCCCCAAGTGGAAACCTCGAAAATCAGAGAAGAAAAAGGGTGCGCGTTTATTGATTTTCCTGTCAATGTGACTGCTATATACGAAACGTACAGCAACAATACAGTAGAACTGAATAAAATTATTGAAACAATCAACACCATTAAAAATGACACCAACGTTACCATCACACACATCAGCATTCACGGCTACGCTTCACCCGACGGACCTTACCGACTCAATGAGAAGTTGGCCCGTGAACGTACTCAATCTGTGAAAGAGTATGTAAATCAGCTATATGCATTCGACGGAGCGCATATCCAGACAGACTATACTCCTGAAGATTGGGAAGGATTTGAAGCTCTTCTCTGTGATACGACTTTTCAAGAGAAAGAAGCGATAATAAAAACCATAACAAGCGACATTCACCCCGATAGCAAGGAGAGAAAGCTAAAAAAGCACTTCCCTGCATTCTACGATTTTGTCCTGAAGCATTGGTTTACTCTACTTAGACATTCCGACTACACTATTGAGTATCGTGTACGCCCGTTTACTCTTGCAGAATCCCGGAAAGTCTTTACTACAAACCCTAAAAATTTGAGTCTTGAAGAAATGTTTCGTCTCGCACTTGCCAGTACATCTGGAAGCGAAACTTATAATCAGATTTTCATGACTGCCGCACAACTATTTCCCGATAATCCCACAGCCAACCTGAATGCCGCCTGCATAGCCTTGATGCAAAGAGACGTCCAAACAGCTGCCACTTATTTGGAAAAAGCTCCGAAAGTACCGGAAACAATATTAGCAAAAGGAGTTCTATGCTTTCTTAAAAACAACTATGAAGAAGCAGAGTACTTATTCAGACAAGCTCAAAAAGCAGGACTATCACAAGCGGATAATAATCTGCAATTAGTCCGTGCACTAAAATAAACACTCATTAAAACCAAATGTAAAATGAAAAGATTCAGTAAATTAATGTCACTGCTTTTATTCGCAGCAGTCACACAGTACAGTTGCATCAATGATGCAGATGTTGTCATCGCCGATGATACTCATTCAGAGTCAAATGGCAATCTCGCCTTGTTCTTCGAGATTCCAAACGTTGCTACCAGTCGAAGTGCCGAATCGTCCGGCGTTACCACCGAAGGTTCTAAAGAAGAATATGCAGTAAAGAGTCTCACTGTTTATCTATTTGACTCGACCACAAAAACGCTCAAAGATCAGCAGGAACTGAAGAACATCAACCGGACAGTTACGAGCGGTCAAAACATACAGTACACCGCCGACAAAATCACTGTAAATCCGGGAACTTATAACATCTTTGCCATAGCTAACGGAAAAGCAATCACAGGAAATATCAGCACACAAGAGGCTTTTCTGAATGCAGTTGATGCCGTAACTTACAGTGCAGGAAAAATTCCAAGCGTACCCGAAAACGGTTTCGTTATGACCAATCGTGGAGCTGCCAATCTGAACGTTGAAGTGAAAAAACCTACAGACTCCGATAAAGTGACTAGTGTATCCATCGGTCTTGAACGCGTGGTTGCCAAAGTTGAACTGACTCAAACACAAGAAACTTTCCCACTAACAGACCCATCCGGAAAGACCTACTGTACAATCAAACTGAACAATTTTAGAATGTTGAACTTGGCAACCCAGTTTTATACTTTCCGCCATACAGCAGTACTGAACAGTTTTCAGGAACCAGACTCATATACTGATGAAAACTTCGGTGATATCAACGACAACAATGGTTATGTTATCGATCCTTATTTCTTCAAGAAAACAGTGGAGAACGCCGGGGACTTTACAAACGCCGACGGTTTCTTTGCACAAGCTCTAGTACAGTTGGATATCAACGACGGCAACTGGGCAGGCATGGCTCAAGCTAACAGCTGGTCACATATCTACTGCCTGGAAAACTGTATGTTCCTTGACGCCCAACTGAATGCATACAGCACGGGAGTTATGTTCAAAGCCAACATGGATATTGCCCCCGACCGCGTTTTCAATGAAAATGGCGATGTAGTTAGCAATCAGTCCAACTGGCCGACTAATATGTTCTACTTCAATTACAACTTTTATACCAGCGTAGATGCAATCCGTAAACTAGTCCTTAATAATTTGCCGGACGATGTCACTGACAACTCGACAACAGAAGAGCTAGCTCGATATAGTATCAAACGTTTCAAGAAAACGGAAAACTACTCTTGTTATTACAATTACTGGATCAAACACCTTGATAATAATTCTCCGGAAATGGGTGTCATGGAATTCGGTATCGTACGCAACAATATATACAGATTGTCAGTCAACAAAATTGCAGGACTCGGTAGCGGCGAACCTTTCATCGACCCGGATCAGCCGGATGAATATAAAGCCGAACTAGACATCAATTTCAATGTTTTTCCGTGGGCCGTACGTAATCAAGATGTAGAACTTGAATAAGTATTGGCCACCCGAACTAAATTTATTATAAATGCGTCCATTTTTACTCTATATTATCAGTGCCATCGCCTTGTTCTCATCCTGCAACTGGGTGAACGACGACTTGTCAGACTGCCCTTCCGGGACTTGGCTGAAAATCTCGTATACCTATAATATACTAGATGTGGACGCTGCCTCCACACAAGTAAGCGACATTACCATCCTTGCTTTCGACAAGGATGATAAATATGTGGATCGAGTGGACGTAGACAGCATTACATTACATCAAGGCTACTGTATGGTAAGAGTACCGTTTCCCGAAGGAACTTATCGTTTGCTTATATGGGGAGGGACATCCAACCACATGTACCAGCTCCCTAATCTCAAAGCTGGACAAACGGAACGAAGGTCCCTGAATATATCATTGGCATGCGATAATAAGAATCAGTCGAACAAGAAACTGAATGCACTCTTTTACAGTAGCCTTGAAAATATTACTATTAGTCAAAAATATCAGGTTATTACCGCCAATTTAGTGAAAGATACTAATTATTTCTCATGCATTCTTCAAGATGAAGCAAATGCCCCTCTAAGCCAAGAGGACTTTTCCTTTACTCTGGAATCTGCCAACGGAATAATAGACTACACAAACACACCGGTCGGTACAACTCCAGTCTACTATCTTCCATACCAGAAGGAAGTGGCTGTAATGTCCGAGCAAACTCCGGTCATCCATGCGAGATTAAATACATTACGTATCATGAAAGGAGATCAGACAACCTTATCGATCAAACATATACCAAGCGGCCAGAACATTCTTCGTCTCCCACTCACTCAATATCTGTTGTTATCCAAGATCTACAATGATATAGGTGAAATGAGTGACCAGGAGTATCTCGACCGTCAGGACTCATATACGCTTTTGTTCTTTATCCAGCCATCAGATACCGGAATTCCGCATATATGCCCAAGAATGCAAGTTAACGGATGGATTATACGCCTGAACAACTCCGAACTGGAGTCTTAAAAACGTGTGACGAAATAGTATGTGAACAATATTTAGGTGAGATGTATTTACAAAGGCTACTGCGAAGTACCCTAGTGGGCTCTTTTGCCCTCTGCTCATGTAATGTTTCCCACTACATGTAGCGTCTTAATAAAACGGTTTTTCAAAGAAAATATCGTTTTATTAAAATTGTTTGTTTTGTTTGTGTTTAGTGCATTCTGTCCAAGCGAGGAGAGAATGCACTTTTTTTGTTACAAGAGAAATCACAAAAATAAGCAGCCTTTTTATTCCACTACAATATAATAAGGTATATGGAAGAGAACACCTTCCAGTTTTTTTTCACTGATAAGATTTTTTTATAAAAACTGAAACCGTCTATTTTATTGAATATCAACATAAAAGAATGGTCACTTTGAAAAAAAACACATATTCAATGAAAAAATTCCTATAAATCATTTGCCAGTTTCAAAAAAGTTCCTACCTTTGCATCCGCAATCGAGAAACAAACACAGATTCGAGAAAGCAAAATGCAGAAATGCAACAAAGGATGGCCCGTTCGTCTATCGGTTAGGACGCAAGATTTTCATTCTTGAAAGGGGGGTTCGATTCCCCCACGGGCTACAAGTTAAAAGAATAAAGAACTAAAAAAATAGATTAGTCGAGATGGCAAATCATAAATCATCACTGAAAAGAATCAGACAAGAAGAGACAAGAAGACTTCACAACAGATATTATGGCAAAACCATGAGAAATGCTGTTAGAAAGCTTCGTGCAACTACTGATAAAGCAGAAGCAGTTGCAATGTACCCAGGCATTACAAAGATGTTGGATAAGTTGGCTAAAGTGAACATCATTCACAAAAACAAAGCTAGCAATCTGAAATCTAAGTTGGCTCTTTACATCAACAAGCTCGCTTAATAATAAGAATTTAACAATTCTATATAGCATCCAGGCTGAACTTTTAAGTTCGGCCTTTCTTGTTTATAACCAACTGAATATCAAACTTATCAAGAAAGCGGAGAATCAACCCGCATTCTTTATTTTTCACTGATTATTCTTCGCCAAGTCGACAATTTTCACTATATTTGCTCTGTTATTAAAGTTAGAAAGGCAATTATGAGCGAAGAACAAATCACTCCCAATAACGGGTCTTATTCTGCGGATAGCATCCAGGTATTGGAAGGTCTTGAAGCAGTAAGAAAACGCCCTGCGATGTACATTGGTGACATCAGCGTCAAGGGACTTCACCATTTGGTATACGAAATCGTTGACAACTCTATCGACGAAGCATTGGCCGGTTATTGCGACCATATCGAAGTAACAATCAACGAAGACAATTCAATCACAGTACAGGACAACGGACGCGGTATTCCGGTGGACTATCACGAGAAAGAAAAGAAGTCGGCACTGGAAGTTGCCATGACCGTACTGCATGCCGGAGGTAAATTCGACAAGGGTTCTTACAAGGTATCCGGAGGTTTGCACGGTGTAGGTATGTCTTGCGTAAACGCGCTGTCTACCCACATGACTACGCAAGTATTCCGCGATGGTAAAATCTATCAGCAGGAGTATGAGATCGGTAAACCGCTTTACTCTGTAAAAGAAGTCGGTACAGCCGACATCACTGGAACCCGCCAACAATTCTGGCCGGATAATACCATCTTTACAGAAACGGTATACGATTACAAGATTCTGGCTTCACGTCTGCGCGAATTGGCTTATCTGAACGCTGGTCTCCGCATCACCCTGACGGACCGTCGGGTTGTGAACGAGGACGGAAGCTTCAAGGGTGAGCAGTTTTATTCAGAAGAAGGTTTGAGAGAGTTTGTACGTTTTATCGAGTCTTCACGCGAGCACTTGATTAACGACGTTATCTATCTGAACTCGGAAAAACAGGGAATTCCTATTGAAGTGGCTATCATGTACAATACCGGATTCTCCGAAAACGTTCACTCATACGTTAACAATATCAACACTATCGAAGGTGGTACACACTTGGCAGGTTTCCGCCGTGCGCTGACCCGTACGTTGAAGAAATACGCCGAAGACAGCAAGATGCTGGAAAAGGTGAAGGTTGAAATCTCGGGAGATGACTTCCGTGAAGGTTTGACTGCCGTTATTTCTGTAAAAGTAGCTGAACCACAGTTTGAAGGACAGACTAAAACGAAGTTGGGTAACAACGAAGTGATGGGTGCTGTTGACCAAGCAGTGGGTGAAGTATTGGCATATTATCTGGAAGAACATCCGAAGGAAGCAAAAACGATTGTAGACAAGGTGATTCTCGCGGCTACCGCACGTCACGCAGCAAGAAAAGCCCGTGAAATGGTACAACGCAAATCGCCGATGTCGGGTGGTGGTCTGCCGGGTAAATTAGCCGACTGTTCGGATAAGGATCCTTCAAAATGTGAATTATTCCTTGTCGAGGGAGATTCGGCAGGTGGTACTGCCAAGCAGGGACGTAACCGTATGTTCCAGGCTATCCTCCCATTACGCGGTAAGATTCTGAATGTGGAAAAAGCCATGTATCACAAGGCTTTGGAAAGTGATGAAATCCGCAATATCTACACAGCTCTCGGTGTAACTATCGGAACTGACGAAGACAGCAAGGAAGCCAACATACAGAAGCTGCGCTATCATAAGATTATCATCATGACCGATGCCGACGTCGATGGTTCTCACATCGACACACTGATTATGACATTCTTCTTCCGCTATATGCCACAGATTATCCAGAATGGCTATTTGTACATCGCTACTCCCCCGCTCTACCTCTGCAAAAAAGGTAAAGTAGAAGAGTATTGCTGGACAGATGCACAGCGCCAGAAGTTTATTGACACTTACGGTGGCGGTTCGGAAAATGCAATTCATACACAGCGCTACAAAGGTTTGGGTGAAATGAACGCCCAGCAATTGTGGGAAACAACCATGGACCCCGAAAACCGTATGCTGAAACAAGTAAATATTGACAACGCCGCAGAAGCTGATTATATCTTCTCTATGTTGATGGGTGAAGATGTAGGGCCACGCCGCGAGTTTATTGAAGAGAATGCAACGTATGCAAATATCGATACATAATTAAATAATTACGTTTTATAAACCAACCTCACATCTTACAACGAGGAAACGCCGATGGCGAAGGAACATCCTTCGATCGGCGTTTTTCTTTTGCCCAAAGGGGCTTTCATATTCAAATCGATCAACCATCCATCTCTTAATAAAACCTAACAGCAGAAACGTTTTCCATACAAAATCACTATCTTGCATAAAAAGCAAAGAAAACATAACTATGAAAATGAAAACTACTGCTCCTAATCCGTTATTTGCAAAGATCAGGTTGTTTCTTATTGTATTGACTTCCTGCGTAATCGCCACTTGTATTTTCTTGATTATTATTCATCCGGAAGTATGGATGATACCGGCATGCGGAATTATTATCGCATTGTGTATTTTACTATATCAGGTATATTGCATACGCAAGAACCGGAAGAGAATTTAAATGTACTGTTGCTTTTTCAGTTCTTCGGCAACAGTAACCAATTCTTTGTACCATTCTTCACCGAACTTACGGATTAAAGGCTCTTTCAAAAACTGATATACGGGAAGATTCTCTTTTTTTCCCAGCAAAACCGCTGCTTTGCATACGTCCCAACGATTATAATTCACCGCTTTATAAGGTCCGTAATCTCCAATCCGGATAGGATAAAGATGGCAGGACACCGGTTTATAGAAGGCAGTCTTTCCCTCTCGATAGGCCTTTTCGATCGCGCAATAGCAGCAACCATTCTCATCATAACAAGTAAACACACAGTCCTTATTATTGACAATAGAAGTCACCAAATCACCTTCCTGATCCGTATATACCACCCCTTGCTTTTCAATCACCGCACGTGCTTCCGAAGCCAGTTCGTCCCAGATAACCGGCAAAACCTCTTCCAGCTCCATCACCTCATCCAGCTCTACCGGAGCACCGGCATCACCTTCAATGCAACAAGCGCCCTTGCAGGCACCCAGATCGCAAAGAAACTTCTCCTGAAATACATCAAGAGACACTACTACATCACCTATTTGTATCATTTTAAACCTTATGTGAGACAAAAAGGGCGGAGTTCTACTCCGCCCTCCCAATTATAGAAATTTAAATTACTTAATCAAAACGTTTCCGTCCATTTCAGCCGGAGCAGCCAGACCCATAATCTTGAGAATAGTCGGAGCAACATCTGCCAGACGACCGTTTTCTACTTTCGCAGCTTTGTTCTCTGTTACATAAACACAAGGAACAGGGTTCAAAGAGTGAGCAGTGTTCGGAGTACCGTCTTCGTTCAGAGCGTGGTCAGCATTACCATGATCGGCAATGATAATTGCTTCGTAATCCTGTGCTTTGGCAGCTTCGATTACATCTTTCACGCAAGCATCTACAGCAATAACAGCTTTCTCGATTGCTTCATAAATACCGGTATGACCTACCATGTCACCATTAGCAAAGTTCACTACGATGAAATCATATTTGTTCTCATTGATGGCAGCCACCAATTTGTCTTTTACTTCGAAAGCACTCATTTCCGGCTTCAAGTCGTAAGTAGCCACTTTGGGAGAAGGAACAAGGATACGATCTTCTTTGTCGAACGGAGTTTCACGTCCACCGTTGAAGAAGAATGTTACGTGCGCATATTTTTCTGTTTCGGCGATATGAAGTTGGCTCAAGCCTTTGGAAGCAAGATATTCGCCCAATGTGTTGGATACGTTTTCTTTGTCGAACAGGATATGAACGCCCTTGAAAGATGCATCATACGGAGTCATACAGTAATATTGCAGCCCCGGAATGGTATGCATGCCAGCTTCCGGCATATCTTGTTGAGTCAATACAACAGTCAACTCTTTGGCACGGTCGTTACGGTAGTTGAAGAAGATAACTACATCACCTTCTTTGATTGTTCCGTCGCAGTTGGCATTCACAATCGGTTTGATGAATTCATCTGTAACACCTTCGTCGTAAGATTCCTGCATTGCCTGAACCATATCAGTAGCTTTCTTACCTACACCGTTTACAAGCAGGTCATAAGCTTCTTTTACACGTTCCCAACGTTTGTCACGGTCCATAGCGTAATAACGGCCAATGATAGAAGCAATCTTTCCTGCTGATTTCTCACAGTGTGCAGAAAGTTCTTCGATAAAGCCTTTACCGCTCTTCGGGTCAGTGTCACGACCATCCATGAAGCAGTGGATAAATGTATTGTCGATGTTATATTCTTTAGCGATATCGCAAAGTTTGAAGAGATGAACGAGTGAGCTGTGTACGCCACCGTTAGAAGTCAGCCCCATAAAGTGAACACTCTTCCCGTTTTCTTTTGCATAAGAGAAAGCTGAAACGACTTCAGGATTTTTCAGGATGCTATTGTCAGCACATGCACGATTGATTTTTACCAAATCCTGATAAACTACGCGTCCGGCACCGATATTCAAGTGACCTACTTCCGAGTTACCCATCTGCCCGTCGGGCAAACCTACGTTTTCACCGCTTGCCTGAAGTTGAGAGTGAGGATAAGTAGTCATCAGATAATCCCAGTAAGGAGTGGGAGTGTTGAAGATTACGTCATCTTTCTTTTGGTCACCTAATCCCCAACCATCGAGGATCATTAAAAGGGCTTTCTTACTCATAATATTTCAATATTTAAATTATCACTCTGATTTTCGGGCGCAAAGGTACAAAAAAGATGGTTACGTAAACGTTTAATCTATGTTAAGTTACAGGGCAGAAGTGCACCAGGCTATGGATATTTTTCTTACTTTGTAAAATTACTTTCAATATGTTGATCGAAAAACTATTATTATGAAAACAACTTTATTTTGTATCTTACTTTTGTTATCGGGTATAGTATCCGCACAAACAATCGACCATCCTCCTTTCAAAGCCCGATCAGGAAGTATTTCTAACATCACCCGCATAGAGCGCACTCCCGAGAACACAAGAGTATATATTCATGCTATCTTCCGCCCGCACTGGTGGATCATGGAGGATGGAGATACCTATCTGGAAGATGCCGCAACCGGCAAGAAATATCTGTTCAAAAGTGCTGAAGGTATCGAACTCAAAAAAGAAGTCTATATGCCGGATTCAGGAACGATGGATTATGTGCTGGTTTTCGAGCCGTTACCGTCAGAAACACAGACCATTCATTTTCTCAATCCTACTGACCCCGAAGGCAATATTTATGACATATCGCTGGTCCCGCAAAAGAGGAAAGATTCTTCTCCACTAGCCACCATCAAAGGCAATTGGTTCAAGACAGACGGTTCCGGTTCATGGGAATATGGAGTTTACGACTCCATCAGCATTCTGAATAACCGGATATACACCAATGCAAATATCCGAAAAAAGGGAAAGCGGATTGAAATGACTTTAAAAGATAGAGAGAGTCAGGAGGAAATGACTTTATCATTCACCCCGCAAAAAGACGGCACGTGTAAGATTCAGCAGAAAGGAGCGGAAGAATTAGTGTACAGCAAGGAGAGAACTCCGATTACACAGGTTGCTGCAGAACCTGATTTTAAGCAATTCTTCCGCCAGGATTCAACTTATCTGCAAGGGTATATAAACGGATACGATCCTCGTTTAGGATTTGACACCGGTCTTATTTATCTGTCAAATGAACTGACCCGTGAAGATTATCCGACCGTCATCCAGATAGCCCCGAACGGTAGTTTTAGCTGTCGATTTATCATTAATCATCCGATAGAATCATCGGTAGTACTAGGACACAACTGGATTCCATTCTATATTGAACCCGGACAAACTCTCACCATGTATATCGACTGGGAAGCTGTAATGGCACGCAGCCGTGCACGCGATCATTACTTCCCTATCAGGAACACAGCATATATGGGTCCATCCGCCTCTCTCTCCTACCTGCTGAAAGACTTTGATAACCTGATAACCTATCGCTATGAGGACTTATCGAAATCACAAAAGACATTAACTCCCGACCAATACAAGGAGCACATGAAGCCTATCATTGCACAATGGAAACAGGTTGCAGACTCTGTAAGCCAAATCTATCAGCCCTCTCTCAAGGCAGTTCATCTGATAAAGAACAAGGTAGATTTGCAAGCCGGAAGTATGCTTTTTGATTTCTTGATGAGCAGAGATTATTACGCAAAGCAAGATAGCACCAATCAGGCGCTGAAAGTAAAGGAAGACGATTCCTATTACAGTTTCTTGAAAAATATGCCACTCAATGATGTAACCGTACTTGCAAACACAAACGCAAGTACATTTATCAACCGTTTCGAATATATGGACCTGTTCCGGAAAGCATATTCCGACCAGTCTTTTTCTCCATCAGACAGCATTGATTATACTTATCCGAAGAAACCTCTATTGACTTTCCTTAAAGAAAAAGGTGTGAAACTAAATAAGGAGCAGGAAGCAATAAGACTTAGACAGGAGAAGTTGGCCGGAACTACTGCCAAAATTATAATGAGGCAGCTAATTGCAGAGAACGAGAAGATGGCATCGCTCTATGAAAAAGAACAAAAACTCATACAAGAATATGTGGCATTATATTCCGAGAAAAAGGAAGAATCCCAGCAGGATAAGGATAGAATCTTTATAAAAATGAACCAGAAATATGATTTCAAGAAAGATTCCATCATTGCACAATTATATCCTACTCCCAACCCTTTGCTCTGGCAAATAGCCAAAGTGCGGAGCCTTAATTTTAATTTAGGAAATATCAAAGACAGCCAAATAGCTCATGAATATGTGGATAGCATCAAACAAATATTCACCGAACCGTTTCTCGCATCAGAAGCTGAACGAGTGCTGGAAAAGACACACCCGAAAGATAGGGCAAGATCTTATCAGTTGCCTGATGGAAAAGCGACTGAAGTATTCCGCAACATCATAAAGAATCATTCAGGTAAGGTTCTGTTTGTCGATTTCTGGGCAACGACTTGTGGCCCTTGTCGTGCAGGAATAGAGGCAACTGCCGATTTACGCAAAAAATATAAAGATCATCCGGAGTTTCAATTCATCTATATCACAAGTCAGAAAGATTCGCCCGAGAAAGACTACAAAAAATATATAGGGAAGAATCTAAAAGGAGAAGCCTGTTATTATGTTTCGGAGGCAGAGTTCAATTATCTGCGTCAACTATTCCAGTTCAATGGTATTCCACACTATGAACTTGTTGAAAAAGATGGCAGCATATCCAAAGAGCGTTTAAGCAGTTACAATATCAGGAAATATCTGGATAATCATTTCGAAGGAAAAGCAGAATAGGATCGGAGCCTCTAAATAAAGGGCACAAATAAAAGAATATCAAAAAAAGCGATACAAAGGGCGGAACCCTCTTCATTTTTCCGTACCTTTGCATCGCTTTTAAATTAAAATCATAGAAATATGGACGATTCAAACCCGCGAACGTGCACAACTAGTATTAATTAAAGCGAACAGAGTCATTGAAACCTGATGCCTCTGCTCGTGTAAAACAAACGAAAGGAGGCAATAAGATGAGAACGTATCTTTATTGTGAAGCCGGCTTTGTGGAAAAAGCTCAATGGCTTCCTAACAGCTGGGTAAATGTAGTATGCCCAAATAATGATGACTTTGAATTTCTAACTCAAACTCTCAACGTACCCGAATCATTTCTTAATGACATAGCCGATACGGACGAACGTCCGCGTACGGATACGGAAGGTAACTGGTTATTGACCATTCTTCGTATCCCTGTGCAGAACAAGCAGAACGGCAGCCTGCCCTTCGACACTGTACCGATTGGAATAATCACCAATAACGAGATTATTGTGTCCGTCTGTTATCACAACACCGATTTGCTACCGGATTTCATAGAGCATACCCGTCGAAAAGGGATTGTTGTACGCAACAAGCTGGATCTGATTTTTCGGATCATCTATTCTTCTGCCGTATGGTTCCTGAAATACCTAAAGCAGATAAACATAGACATCAGCGCCGCAGAAAAGGAACTGGAACGAAGCATCCGCAACGAGGACCTGCTCCGGCTGATGAGACTGCAGAAAACATTGGTCTACTTCAATACTTCCATCCGTGGAAATGAAGTAATGATAGGAAAATTAAGGACTATTTTCCAGGATACGGATTATCTGGACACTGAACTAGTGGAAGATGTGATTATCGAATTGAAACAGGCACTTAACACGGTGAATATTTACAGTGACATTCTCACGGGAACGATGGATGCTTTTGCCTCCATTATCTCCAATAACGTGAATACAATCATGAAACGCATGACAAGTCTGTCCATCGTCCTGATGCTCCCGACATTGATTGCCAGTTTCTATGGTATGAATGTGGATATTCATCTGGAAGAGGTACCCTTTGCTTTCTCTTTGATCGTACTATTTTCCATCGGATTGTCAACTCTTGCGTTTGTGATATTCCGGAAGATAAAATGGTTCTAATACAAAAAACAGCTTACCATCTGTGATCCTTTAGAGGATTCTAAGACGGTAAGCTGTAAATTATACGTTTTTTATTCTATAGAGAATTAATTAAAAGAGAATGTTTAGAGAGAGAAATTAAAATATCTTATCCTTCTTTACTTGCTTTTCTTCCGCCCAACGGAATAGAAACTCCAACGAATCCATTCACAGAGTTAGAGTTCTTGCCTAAGAACATATAGTCAGTTCCGACAAACAGAGGACCTAATTTCAGACCCAGACCGAAAGATTTACCGGCTGACTGGATAGCTGAGTAACTAAGTGCTACATTGAACCAGCTTTTCGGACGGTAGTTTGCAGAGAATGTTAATTCTGTAAGAGCATCAGGCTGTACAAAACGAGTGGTTGACAATACACCCACTGCTAATTTGTTATTGAAGAATCCATATTCTGCACCTAATACTAGGATAGAAGCAAGACGAGATTTACGAGATTCTTTAGCATCGCTTACTTCGAGTTGCAACATGTCATAGTCAAGTACATCACCATTTGTTACACGGTCCATATATCCTTGAGCGTCATTCTGCAACTGATTTACAGCGTTCATAACAGTATTCGGATTATTCGGATCAACCATATTTGCATAGGTACTTCCTTTAATATCAATCGGATCCGGATTAGCAGATGCAATCTTTGTACTTGATTTTGACCAAGAGATAAAACCTAAGTCAAGAACAGAAGCAGATACAGTCAGATTATCCAATATTTTATAAGAAGCTCCTAAATCGATACCAAAACCGTACCCAGCTATACCCAATTTACCGCTATCGAAATCAAAGTCAGTTACATAATCTTTACCCTCTTCTTCTTGCAATTCCAAGCCTTTGAAAGAACTTTTCAGTTCGGCACCAACAGTCAAGTTTGCATGATAGTTATTAAACTTATCCTTTAATTCTTGTGCTGCCTGTGCTGCCTGTGAAGGGGTCATAGAATTCCAATAGCTCTCACTTGACCACTGATTTATTTGTTGATCACTAGGTAAATTAGCGCTCATTGCAACTCTATTAAGTTTCAACTCCATGTTACCAATACCCAATAAAGCTTTCACTCTAGCACCAACTGTCAAACGGCTATTAATCTGACGTGAAAGTCCTAAACCAATTTCAGTATAAGCATTAATGTTCAATTGCTGACCACTAATATCATAGTTACTATTTCTCCAGTTTTCTTCAACTGTTTCCATCTCATTCAAGAAGGTAAACATATTCTTTGTCAGGTTAGCACCGATATCTGTACGAAGACCGATATTGAATGACCAAAAGTTTTTTCCTTTATACCATCCTGCAGAAAGAATTTCTGTACTGAAGTTCACATTCAATTTATTATTATCTTTCAGACGATTCATGAAATCCGGTTTGGTGTAGAAATCATCGCCATCATCAATAATATCAATGATATCCTGATAGCCTAACGAAGTAGAACCAACCGTTGCATTAACAGCACCGATCACCGGAAGATTGAAGTAACCTTTAGTCGGTGTTAAAGCCGGATTCAGTTGTTGACGATAGTGAGTACCTTCCATGAAATAGGAAGTACGTAAAAACTGTGCATTTGCAGAAAGAGTGCAAACCAACATAATAAAAAATACCCCAATGAGCTTAGAAGACCATAATAGCTTGTTCGTTGCCATGATTTTAAACTTTTTAATTCTTATTATTGTTCGCAAAGATATAGCATTTTAATAACAAATAAAAGCACTAAGCAACACTTTTTTAGCCTAAACGGAACAATTTCACGGTTATCCGTAACAAAATCGTGCTTATTCTGCAAAAAAATGTAGAAAATGTGTGTAAAATGAAACAAAGCGACTTTAGAAGCTCAAAGTCAACTGGCCATCTCCCAACAGATTGAACGTCATGCGATGGTAAGGAGTAGTGCCACGTTCGGCAATGGCGGCACGATGTTTTTTAGTTGGATAACCTTTATTGTGGTCCCAGTCATAATATGGAAATTCTTCGTGAAGACGGTTCATATAATCGTCTCGATATGTTTTAGCTAAAATTGAAGCTGCTGCTATCGAAAGATATTTCCCGTCTCCTTTCACTACTGTAGTATGGGGAACACCGGGGTATTTAGTGAAACGATTACCGTCGATCAGTAAATGTTGGGGACGGGTGGTCAACTGATCCACTGCACGATGCATCGCCAGAAAAGAAGCCCGCAGGATATTTATTTCATCAATTTCTTCCGGTGACACAATGCCAACTGCCCAAGCTATCGCTTCTTTCTCTATTACCTCACGCAATGCATAACGTTGCTTTTCGGTCAGTTGTTTGGAGTCATTCAACAGTTCATTCTTAAAATCCTTCGGAAGAATAACCGCAGCAGCATATACCGCTCCCGCCAAACATCCACGACCGGCCTCATCACATCCGGCTTCAATCAGATTCTCGTTCAAATAAGGTAATAACATATTTATCGCTTCTATTTTGATACAAAGGTAATTCAAATTAAAAAAGGAGACTTGTATTGTCTCCTTTTTCTTACTTTCCCTTCTGCTTTTTTTAGAATAAACTCCAGGCCACAGTAAGTCCTGCCATCACAATGGCCACCATACTCATAAGTTTTATCAAAATATTCAAACTCGGACCGGAGGTATCTTTAAACGGATCACCTACTGTATCTCCTACTACGGTTGCTTTATGCACTTCACCGCCTTTTCCACCAAAGTTACCTTCTTCCACATATTTCTTTGCGTTATCCCATGCACCTCCGGCGTTAGCCATAAAGATAGCTAATACGAAACCACTGCTCAAACCACCAATCAGTAGGCCGAGTACGCCGGGAACGCCAAAGATAAATCCTGTAAGAATCGGAGCAATAATAGCAATCAAGGAAGGAATAACCATCTCACGCTGCGCACCCTTTGTCGATATTTCAACACAACGTTCGTAATCCGGCTCGGCTTCTCCAGTCAGAATACCCTTTATGTCACGGAACTGGCGACGCACTTCGTCAACCATGTGACCTGCCGCACGTCCTACTGCATTCATTGTCAAACCACAAAACAGGAAAGCCATCATTGAACCGA
Organism: Bacteroides sp. MSK.18.37; assembly: GCF_019129155.2. Lineage (NCBI taxonomy): Bacteria > Pseudomonadati > Bacteroidota > Bacteroidia > Bacteroidales > Bacteroidaceae > Bacteroides > Bacteroides sp. MSK.18.37. The sequence continues at coordinate 2,469,771 of NZ_JAHOIB020000001.1, forward strand.
GGAACATGCCCGAAAGTACTTTTGGATTCATCAAGTGTACTTCGTAATAATCCATGAAGTCGATAAAAGTGGCATTTGCTATGCTGATAGAACTTCCATCTGCAAAAGTCAGGTCTACATTACCAAGACGTGTCAGACCGATTCGGATTTCTTCAATATAAGAAGCCAGCAAAGCCAGACCTGTCAGCGCAGCGGAACCGATTGCAAAACCTTTTCCCGTGGCGGCAGTTGTGTTACCCAATGAATCGAGCGCATCAGTACGTTTGCGAACTTCAGCACCCAGACCGGACATTTCCGCATTACCTCCCGCATTATCCGCAATCGGACCGTAAGCATCCGTTGCCAATGTGATACCTAAGGTAGAAAGCATACCAACAGCTGCAATACCGATGCCATACAATCCCATGCCTACATTACCGAAATCACCTGCGGAAGCCAACAGATAGGAGGCAATGATACCAATCACTACTGCAACTACAGGAATAGCTGTAGAAAGCATACCCAAACCAATACCGGAAATAATGACGGTAGCAGGACCAGTCTTACCGCTTTCACTTAGTTTCTGGGTAGGACGATAAGATTGAGAAGTATAATATTCCGTAGAACGTCCGATGATAATACCTACTACCAGTCCGACTACTACGGCACAAGAAATCCAAATCCAGTTATCTAGTTGCAAGAGCCACAGGATTAAGAATGTAGCTGCAACAATAAGCACGGAACTAAGGTTCGTACCGAAAGCCAATGAACCGAGCAAGTCTTTCATGGTCGCATTCTCTTTAGTACGGACAGCGAATATCCCTATAATAGAAAGGATAATACCAACAGCTGCAATCAACATCGGAGCAATAACTGCCTTGAATTGCATCACTGTATCTGCCGAATGGATAAAAGCAGCAGCACCCAGTGCAGCTGTTGCCAGAATCGAGCCACAGTAAGATTCATATAAATCGGCTCCCATACCGGCCACGTCACCTACATTGTCACCTACATTATCGGCAATAGTAGCAGGATTACGAGGGTCATCTTCCGGAATTCCGGCTTCTACTTTACCTACCAAGTCGGCTCCAACATCGGCTGCCTTCGTATAGATACCACCACCTACACGGGCAAAGAGTGCTTGCGTAGAAGCACCCATACCGAAAGTCAGCATGGTAGTAGTAATCACACAGAGTTTATGAGTAGGTGTCAGCGCATCAGCAGGAATCACTGCATTCAACAACAGATACCAGAAAGATATATCGAGCAATCCCAGGCCAACTACAACTAATCCCATCACCGCGCCGCTTCGGAAAGCAATCCTCAACCCTGCATTCAGAGAATTACGGGCGGCATTAGCGGTACGAGCCGACGCATAAGTCGCCGTCTTCATCCCTAAAAATCCGGAAAGCCCGGAGAAAAATCCGCCTGTAAGAAAAGCAACGGGAACCCATGCGTTCTGTACATGAAAGCCATAGGCCATAATTGAAAACAAAATAACCAATCCCAAGAATACCCAGCCTACTATTTTGTATTGCTGTTTCAGATAAGACATAGCTCCTTTGCGCACAGCAGCAGCTATCTTTATCATTTGGGGTGTACCTTCGCTCTCTTTCATCATTTGCTTATGAAAGTAATAAGCAAAGCAGAGGGCTAACACGGAAGCGACTGGAACCAGCCAGAAAAGAATGTTGTCCATAGGAGCAATTTTTAAAGGGTTTACGGAGGCTAAAAGTATGGAAATCAAATGAAATAAGCAAGTAAAAAAGAAAGAATTTATAAAGCTGAATTATTCTATCTTTTAATCTCTTTAAACAAAATGGGCACACTGTAGTTATTTACTTCATTCCCTCATTTCTATACGGAAATGAACTAATTTCGAGCTTGTGCAGATTTATTTTTGATACCTAATGGGGTTATGGCTAATGATACATGAATTTATTCGTCTGACAGCTGTTTCTTTTTCGTCTGACAATTGTCAGACGAAAGAACAACAATTGCCAGACGAAAGTTCAACAACTGTCAGACGAATAAATCTATATATGATGAATATTAAATCATCGCATATTACCAATTAAATCTTAGAAGAACTAAGATTAGTTCATTCCAGTACCGAAAGGAGCTAAAACCTGTTCACCACCCCATGATAAAATAACGAATAATAGCCCATAGTTACTAATCCTCTGCCATTCTCTGCTTATTTTGTTGGGCAAACTCTGTAGGAGTAACTCCGAATTGCTTCTGAAATATCTTTGCGAAGTAAGAAGGCGACTGGAAACCTACTCTGTCAGAGATTTCGTTGATGCGCAATTCTCCCTCCTGCAATAGTTCTGCCGCACGTTTTAATCGGATGATACGGATAAAGTCGAGTGAAGAAAGATCGGTCAGCGCCTTAATCTTACGATGCAGGCTGGAGCGGGACATATTCATGGCTGCAGCCAATGCTTCCACATTATAATTGGCGTCGGAAAGATTCTCACGCACTTTGGCTATCAGTTGGGACATCAGTTGTTCATCAGCCCGTGACATCGCACCCCCTTGCGGAGTACAAGCTCCGTAAGTGATCTGATTAATAAACATCTCATGCGTACGATGGGATTCACGCTCACGCGCCAGTTCTGCCAATAATTGCTGCTCACGGATCTTTTGTACTTCCCGGCGGCGATAGGCGCGAAGAGTCAAGACAAAGCTGCCGGACACTACAATGATATAGATAAGGTAAGCCCACACTGTACGCCACCAAGGTGGAAGAATACGCACTGATAAAGTAGCTTCTTCCTGATTCCAGACACCATTATTATTACTGCCCCGCACACGGAACAGGTAGTCTCCCGGCGGGAGCTGGGCATAAGACGCTGTATGCACATCAGATGTATAATTCCAGTCATTATCTATCCCTTCCATTTTGTAGGCATAGCGATTTGCACCCGGTGAGGTATAACTTAAAGCAACAAAATCAAAGCTGACGTTAGAACGGTAAGGCAGTTGCACACCATCCGCCGTGAAAGGAGTTTCACGTCCCTGCACGTACATTCCGGTGATATAGACTGGAGGCACAAAAGTATTCGGGTGGACAATTTGTGGATTAAAAGAGACCAATCCATTGATAGTTCCCATCCAAATAGTACCATCAGAGGCAGCCAAGGCCGACTTATAGTTAAACTGGTTATCAGGTAACCCGTCATTTCGGTTGAAAACTTGCAGGCTGTCTGTTTCCGGATGAAGACAAACCAGCCCACGGTCTGTTCCGAACCAGATACGATGTTGCCGGTCTTCCACGACTTTATATGTTACGTTGTCCGGAAGCCCGTCCGCTTTGGTGTATGTCCGGAATCTTCCGGTTTCGGGGTTAAAACGCAACAATCCACCCCGGTCTGTAGAAAACCAGATAAAGCCTTTACTATCCTCCGAAATACCTGTCACTTCATTTGTTCCGATAGAAGTGCTATCCTCCGGTATACATTTATAGCTGACCATCTGATCTGTCTGCGGATGATACCGGAATATTCCACTGCCCATCGTTGCCACCCATATATTGCCGGATTTATCTTCGAGAATATCACGCATATAAGCATACCCGAATTGCTCCATTTTCTCAAAAGTCTGTCCTTTGTCGGCCGAACGGAAGATGTTCCAGCCATCACCCAACCAGATTGCTCCCCCACGATCGCGGTAAAGGGCAAACACGGAACCTTCACTGATACCAAGTTGTGCGGGATAGAACGTCTGAACCTGATCTTGAGGAACAATCAGGTCAATGCCCCCTTTAAAGTAACCTGCGCCAACCAAATCATCCGAAGCGAACAGGCTTAATACATTCTGACGGTCAGGCGACTGGGGAATTTTAGTGAAAGTCTGTGTTCCCGGATTCCAGTAGCAAACACCGCCATCCTGTGTACTAACCCACACCACTCCGTCTTTTCCTTCCGCCAATTCACTGATGCGTCGTCCGCTGACTGTACCGGGCGCTCCCGGAAGATAAACCGAAAAATCGAGCGTACGTACAGGCAGATAGCTGGCTCCTCCAAATTGCGTACAGATCCAGGTTCCCCCTTCACGATCACGATAAATCTTATCGACGATAGCATCTCCAAGCCCATACTTCCCTCCGGCATCGGCAGGAATATGTTGCACACTGTTGTGTTTCTCATTAATCACATAAACGCCATTCTGCGTACCCACCCACAGCTCGTCTCCGAAGCAAACAGCGTAGCGAATAATTTTTCGATGTACTTCGGGCGCAGGGAATATACTCACTTCTCCAGTCTTTTTATTGAACCGTTTCAGTTCCTCTTCATGCACTCCGACAATCAGTTCATCGCCATAATCGCACAGAGTAAAGATGAAATCCCCTTTAAGGGCTTCTGTTGCATAGGGCACAAACTTATCCTGCTCCGGACTGTAACGGTAAATTCCCGCTCCATACGTACCCACCCAGACCGTACCTTCTTTATCTACACAGATAGACTGCGGAAAGTCCTTGCTTTTATCCTTACTGGGACAGGGAATATAGCGGAACAGTTTACCCGTCTCCACCTGATAGCGGAAAACTCCCTGATTCGGTGCATTCACCCAGATATTTCCTGAATGATCTGCCAGAATATCTTCAATCCAGTTGTATCTGATTTGCTCTCCGCTCTCTGTGCGGGCATCAAAGAACGAAAACTTCCCGGTAGCAAGCTCTTGAATATAAACACCATCATCCGTACCTACCCATAATTGACGGTGATTATCCTCAAAAAGAGCGGATATGACCTGATTGCCATGCTGCAAAGTTTCGTCATAGCAGTTATAAAGCTTCATCGACACGCCGTCATAACGATTAAGACCGTTGCGCGTACCCAGCCAGATAAAACCGTAACTATCTTGAATAATGGACTTGACATGACTGTTCGAAAGACCGCTTCCTCCATCTACACGGATAAAGTTATACTGTCCCGTCGCGGCAAAATCCGGAAGGAAAAAACAAATAGAAAGGAGAAAAAGCAGCAATTTCCTTTTCATACACAGATATTAGATAGCGACAAATATAGTTTTTTTTACGCTAAATGCATAGGAAGGATGAAACATTTGTTGCACGGATGGCAATAAATGTCGCACTGCAAAGGGCTATCGCACACTTGAAACATCTCTTGCACATCTTGACAAAAAAGAGTATAGCCACTTGTTTCTCCTCCTCCTATCTTTGCCTTCGTCAAAATGACACAACCGATGTGAACTTCCAAATCTTTAAATGAATACAAGTGATGAAAAAAGTAACCTTTAGTTGCCTTACTCTAGCAACCCTGTTGCAACTGATTCCTTCCAACGGGAATGCAGCGAACATTCAGGTGAACAAGAAAAAGACGAACCGAACCGAAATGAAGCAGGATACGATTCCTGCCAACTCTACTAAAAAAGAATCAGAAGAAGGCGAACGCAATGTGATGCTGAATGCTTCTGACGCCAACAAACCCCGCGAAATTCAAATCGGCCTTCCCAGCGAGGACGTTAATGTCTATGAGAATGGACTTCCTGCCGTATATTCCTCTACCGTTCACAAACTTGCCGCTCATTGGCGTAGCGACAGCAGCCTGGGAGAAGTAGGACTTTTATCTCCTTCCGAATCGGCCATCACGACCGGTAATATTGCTTACTCCGTCAACTCATTCAGCAAACTGGGACAAAAGGATTTCCAAGGTATATTAAACTACCGCACCAATCATTTCGGTATGCAGAACTTCGACTTCAATGTTTCAGGAGCCATCAATAACCAATGGCTTTACACGGCAAGCATTTACCAGAACTTCGACCCGGGAAGTTTCGACCTGGAATTTACGAACTATGCAGACCGCACAGAGATTTATCATGCCGGCCTGACCCGTCTCTTCAACAACGGACGCGGCAAAATATCTTTGCTCTACAAACACTCCCGCAGTGAAAATCCGGCCAGCTATGCCAATGCAGCTCCTTTTATCTATGTCGGCGACGGCTCGGTCAAAGAGATAGACGGTTTCAAACTGGGAACAAATTCTTATGTTCCGCAGAACGGTTCTTTTCCATACATGGACGTAAGAGACGGAAAGATGAAAACATGGAATTTGGGCGATGGTTCTGAAAACCGTGCCAATGAGATTGCATTGATCTCCGATTATCGTTTCAGGAACGATCTGCTATGGAAATTCAATCTGAAATATATGGATGCTCCACGTGCCAACTATGTCGACTTCGGAGGCAGCACCATCAGCGAAGTAACCGCCAACGATGGTTTTACGCTATCAAACGGTGATCCGTATGAGGGACTGGCAGAAGGTCGCCGCACCTGGTTGCACGTAGGCAAAGTGAAAAACTTCCTAATCACTTCCGAGCTAAACAAGACCTTTGGCAACCATGATCTGCGTCTGGGAGTGAACGAATGGTATTACCATCTTGATTATTATTCCTCTTCTCTGCAATGGATGGCCACCGTACAGAACTATCCACAGTTGCTGACTTCCACAACTACAAGTTCCCTGGACCCTACTCTGACCGGTCAGCGCGTACAGACATACGGGTACAACGAACTTAGTCCCGAATATACAAAGGGATATGAGAACAAACTCGCCCTTTACTTTACAGACAACTGGCAAGTAACTCCCCAATTCAATATCTATTATGGCGGACGCCTGGAATATTACCGGATGAGTGCCGATCAAATATCCGCTTCCCGTTTCCCGGGTTTCCGCATCGGCGACTTTACCACTTATAGCAAAGAGGAAGAAACAGGAAATATCATTGCCACACAACGCAGCATTCATCCCGCCAAAGTGGTAAAGGATAAACTGAACTATGCCGCCACGCTCCGCGCCACTTACAACGTAACCGGGCAATTCGGCCTGACTGCCGACGGAACAGTAGCCACCCGCTTCCCACGTATCAACGAATATGCCGGAACAGGTCCTACGGAAGAGCAATACAAACGTGTCACCATACCGTTAATCCGTGGCGGTTTGTTCTACAAGAACAAGTGGATCAACCTCACCTCTATGGTTACCTATATCTCTAAATCTAATAATATTGACCAGCAAAACCTGACGAAACCGGGAACGGAAGAAGGAAAGACCGTATTGCTTATTTATAATATCAAAACACTGGGATGGACCACATCTGCCGAAATCGACCCGTTCAAAGGTTTTCACCTGCACGCTCTGTTCACGTATCAGAAACCTGTTTACAAGAACTATAACGCAAGCGTCACATTCAACGATGGTTCGGAAATGTCTGTCAACGCCAATGGGATGATTGTAAAAGAGATTCCGCAGATTCTTGTCGAACTCGACCCAAGCTATAATATCACGAAGGACTTACGCCTTTGGCTTAGTTTCCGCTATTTCGGCAAGACTTACGCCAATCTCCAGGAAGCCCTCTATTTCAACGGTCGCTGGGAAACTTTCGGGGGGATCAACTGGAATGTAAACAAGCATCTTTCTTTAGGGGCAACAGTCATCAACTTCCTGAATCAGAAGGGGGCCAGCGGAACCATCAACGGTTCGGAACTGATTACCAAAGAAGAAGCTGCCCAGTATGCAGGCAACTATATGAGTGGAAATTATTTACGCCCATTTACCGTAGAATTTAGCGCAAGCATTAAATTCTAGTTCATTCCTGACGAATTATAATTATCTTTGCGGCATTCTATGCCCACAAACTAACTAATACCTAATTAATTATTAAAAAACCATGAAGAAACTTCTCGTATTACTTATGGCATTGTTTACCCTGGCGCAAGTGGACGCCCAGGAAAAGAACGTTATCCGCATCGCAACGGACAACACAGACTTAATTCTCCAAGTAGCTCCTAACGGACGACTCTATCAGGCTTATCTGGGCGATAAGTTACTGAACGAGAAAGACATCAACAACTTTTCTCCTTACGTAAAAGGAGGAAGTGACGGTAGCGTATCCACCCGAGGATGGGAAGTATATCCGGGCTCCGGCGCCGAAGATTATTTTGAACCGGCTGTAGCTATCACGCACAATGATGGAAACCCAAGTACGATTCTCCGCTATATATCCTCCGAGCAGAAGGCAGTGGCGGGCGGAACGGAAACGATCATTCAACTAAAAGATAATCAGTATCCGGTAGAAGTCACACTACATTACATCGCTTATCCGAAAGAAAACGTCATCAAGACGTGGAGCGAAATCAAACATGCTGAAAAGAAGCCTGTGACCTTATGGCGTTATGCTTCCACCATGCTTTATTTCTCCGGAAACGAATATTACCTGACAGAATTCAGTAGCGATTGGGCAAAAGAAGCACAAATGAGCACACAACCTCTGTTGTTCGGTAAAAAGGTGATCGACACCAAACTGGGAAGCCGTGCTGCCATGCACACCCACCCGTTCTTTGAGCTTGGTTTTGAACAACCGGCACAGGAAGCGCAGGGACGTGCCATGCTAGGTACTATCGGATGGACAGGAAACTTCCAGTTCACTTTCGAAGTGGACAACGTAGGTAACCTCCGTGTAATCCCCGCCATCAATCCTTATGCATCTGATTATGAACTGAAGCCGAATGAAGTGTTTACAACTCCTGAATTCATCTTTACTTTCAGCAACAACGGTACGGGCGAAGCCAGCCGCAACCTTCACGCATGGGCACGCAACTATCAGCTGAAAGACGGACAAGGCGACCGTATGACTTTATTAAACAACTGGGAAAATACTTACTTCAAATTCAATGAGGAACTGCTTGCCGAACTGATGAAGGAAGCTAAACATCTTGGTGTAGATATGTTCCTGCTGGATGACGGCTGGTTTGGCAACAAGCACCCACGCAACAGTGACAATGCCGGACTGGGTGACTGGGAAGTGATGAGATCCAAACTGCCGGGCGGTATTCCTGCCCTTGTACAGTCTGCCAAAGAAGCCGGAGTGAAATTTGGTATCTGGATTGAACCGGAAATGGTTAACCCTAAAAGTGAGTTGTTCGAAAAACATCCCGACTGGGCTATCCAACTGCCTAACCGCGAAACATATTATTACCGTAATCAGCTGGTACTCGATCTTAGCAATCCGAAAGTACAGGACTTTGTATATGGTGTAGTGGATAAGATCCTGACAGAGAATCCGGAAGTGGCTTTCTTTAAATGGGACTGTAACTCTCCAATTACAAATGTTTATTCTCCATATTTAAAAAATAAACAGGGACAGCTTTATATCGACCATGTACGTGGTATATACAATGTATTGAAACGTATCAAAGACAAATATCCAAACGTGCCAATGATGCTCTGCTCCGGCGGTGGCGCCCGTTGCGACTACGAAGCTCTGAAATATTACACAGAATTCTGGTGCAGCGACAACACAGACCCGATAGAACGTCTGTTTATCCAGTGGGGATTCTCACAAATCTTCCCGGCAAAAGCCATGTGTGCACACGTAACCAGCTGGAACAAGAACACAAGCGTGAAGTTCCGTACGGATGTGGCAAGTATGTGCAAACTGGGCTTTGACCTTGGACTGAAGGAACTGAATGCAGACGAACAGACTTACTGCCAGAATGCAGTTGCCAACTGGACGCGTCTGAAAAAAGTGATTCTGGACGGCGATCAATACAGATTGGTTTCTCCCTACGATGGCAATCACATGTCTCTCATGTATGCCTCACCGGATAAGAACAAAGCTGTGCTTTATACCTACGATATCCACCCACGTTTCGGTGAGAAACTGCTCCCGGTAAAACTTCAGGGACTGGATGCGAAGAAAATGTATAAGGTGAAAGAAATCAACCTGATGCCGAATTCCAAATCGAATCTGGCTGCCAATGAGAAAACTTATTCAGGAGATTATCTGATGAAAGTGGGAATCAATGCTTTCACAACAAATCAGGCTTTCAGCCGCGTAATTGAGCTGACTGCTGAATAAAAAGGAAGGAAATAATCGATAAAAAAGGGGGATTCGCTGTTATCAGCGTTTCCCCTTTCTTTTTACATACAATAATATTCAATTCATCTTCAATCGCAACAGCTGTTTCAATGGTTACAACTATTCTATTAGACGGAGGAAGTCTCTAAAAAAGTTGCAGCTACACCGTAACTTTTTACGATATAGCTGCATTAATGTTAAAGAGAGAGAATTTATATAATATAAGCATGGTCTCACGACCCTCCTGATATTCAATGAACATTTTGTTTCTTTACCTATTAGACGCACGAAAGCTCAAATCACTGCACTCGAGGCCCTCTTTTTTTAGTTAAAGAATAAAAAAAGCCGCTACTCCACAGGAATAGCAGCTCATATCTTTAAAACATCTTGCTGACACGTTCAATTCCTGCCACCAAAGTGTCTATTTCCGATTTGGTATTGTACATGGCAAACGAAGCACGTACAGTTCCTTCTATGCCAAGACGTTGCATGAGAGGTTGTGCACAATGATGCCCTGTTCTCACGGCAATACCTAGACGATCCAGCAACGTGCCGAGGTCGAAATGATGGATATCTCCCACCAGGAAAGAAATGACCGCTCCCCGTTCGGCTGCTTCACCAAATATACGTATATGGGGGATTTCTTTCAGACGTTGCAAAGCGTAAGTTGTCAGTTCATGCTCATGGGCGGCTATCTGTTCAATGCCATGTCCGTTCACATAATCAAGGGCTTTTGCCAGTCCGGTAGTTCCGATATAGTCGGGCGTACCGGCTTCAAACTTGAAAGGAAGTTCATTAAAAGTGGTCTTCTCGAAAGAGACATGCTGAATCATCTCTCCTCCTCCCTGATAAGGTGGAAGGCGATCTAACCATTCTTCTTTTCCATAAAGTACTCCGACACCTGTCGGACCATATATCTTATGGGCGGAGAATACCAGAAAATCGGCATCCAACTCCTGTACATCCACTTTCATGTGAGGAATAGACTGTGCAGCATCTATCAGGCAAGGTACACCATGCGCATGAGCTGTTGCGATCATCTCCTTCACCGGATTCACTGTACCCAGTACGTTCGATACATGAACTACGCTGACTATTTTCGTGCGTTCGGAAAATAGTTTTTCATATTCATCCAGCAGAAGTTCGCCTTTATCATTCATCGGGATGACTTTTATGGCAATTCCTTTACGGGCAGCCAACAGTTGCCAGGGAACGATGTTGCTATGATGTTCCATCACGGAAACAATCACTTCATCCCCTTCTTCCATAAACTCGTCGCCGAAGCTGGAAACAAGCAGGTTGATACTTTCTGTTGTTCCGCGTGTAAAGACAACTTCATTCGTGCTATGGGCATTGATAAACTCACGTACCGTTTCACGGGAAGCTTCATGCAGTTCCGTAGCTTGCTGGGAAAGATAATGTACGCCGCGATGCACATTGGCATTGACGGAATAATATTCATCCACCAACGCATCAACCACCAGACGGGGTTTCTGTGTTGTCGCACCGTTGTCGAAATAAACCAAAGGTTTACCGTAAACCGTACGGCTCAATATCGGAAAATCTTCACGTATCTTTTGAATATCCACGTTCATTATTTTTTAGTGGTTACTTACAAATGGCACAACCCTGACATCTATTCAACTCGCCACGGAAACGTTTCTCTACTAATAGATGCAAACGATCTTTCAGCGCTTCCAAACGAATGGTATCGATCACTTCGTTGACAAATGCGAACATCAACAGCAGACGGGCTTCTTTCTCTGCAATACCGCGCGAACGCATGTAGAATAATGCGCCTTCATCCAACTGGCCTACTGTTGCTCCATGCGAACATTTCACATCATCCGCATAAATCTCCAATTGAGGTTGTGTATACATTCTTGCATCACGCGTAGCACAAAGATTCCGGTTAGTCTGTTGGGAATTCGTATGTTGTGCATCGGGACGCACGAGTACCAATCCGGCAAACGCACCTACCGACTGGTCGTCGAGCACATACTTGAACAGCTCATTGCTGGTACAGTTCGGTACGGCATGGTCAATACTTGTATGATTGTCTACGTGCTGGTTTTTATCGGCAATCGCCATACCACAAAGGTTTATTTCGGCTCCTTCTCCTGCCAGCAACACTTCGGTCGTGTTGCGGGTAGTACCATTATGCAAAGTCATTCCGTTGAGCAATACATTGCTGTTGGCCTCTTGCTTTACATACAGGTTACTGATACGAACTGTGCTTGTATGTGTTTCTTCCAGTTCATACATATCGAATACCGCATTCTCACCAGCAAATACTTCAATAACTTGTGTCGCCAGGAAGTTCACATTATCCATTGCATGGTCACAAATCAGCAAACGGGCTTGCGCGCCATCCTCCAGGATAATCAGTACGCGACGGTTCACCATAAAGTTAACATCTGCACGCAGGATATTTACCAACTGGATTGTTTTTTCCACCACCACATTCTTCGGCACATAAAAGACAACGCCATCTTGTGCAAAAGCGGTATTGAAAGCAGTCACACCATCTTTAGAGGTATCTGCCAGTTGACCGTAATATTTCTTCACCAATTCCGGGTGTTGCTCGGCCACTTCTTTCAGGCTACCGAAAATCACACCTTCCGGCAGATTTCCTGTGGGAAGCGCTCTATTATAAAATGTGTCATTTACCACAAAATACAAGGAGGTACTCATATTCGGCACATCACACTTAAACACTTCATACGGATTGACCGGAATAGCCAAACGATTCAAGTTCAAACCGAAATCCGGTTCAAAGTACTTGCTCACATCCGTATATTTGTACTTCTCCATCTTACGGGTCGGAAATCCGAGTCGCTCAAAATCGGCAAATGCTGACGCACGAGGTGCATTCAGCACTTCGGCACTATGCTTACAGATCATCGCTTCCGTCTGTGAGAAAAGTTCTATATATTGTTGTTCAACCATCATCGTTTTATATTTGTCATTCTCCTACTTCTTTCTTGATCCAATCGTATCCTTTTTCTTCCAGTTCCAGAGCAAGTTCCGGTCCGGCAGTTTTTACGATACGACCTTTATAAAGGACATGCACAATATCAGGCTTGATATAATCGAGCAAACGTTGGTAGTGGGTAATAACGATTGTACTTGTTTCAGGAGTTTTCAGCTTGTTCACTCCTTCCGCAACAATACGGAGCGCATCAATATCCAAACCGGAGTCTGTCTCGTCGAGGATGCTCAAACGCGGTTCCAGCATAGCCATCTGGAAAATCTCGTTCCGTTTCTTCTCACCACCGGAAAAGCCTTCATTCACCGAACGGTTAGCCAGTTTATTATCCAACTCCACCACCGCACGTTTCTCACGCATCAGCTTCAGAAACTCACTGGCGGTCAGTGCAGGCAGACCTTTATATTTACGTTGCTCATTCACAGCAGCACGCATAAAGTTCACCATGCTCACACCCGGGATTTCCACCGGATACTGGAAACTAAGGAAGATTCCTTCATGGCTACGATCTTCGGGGCTCAACTCCAACAGATCCTTTCCATAAAAAGTGACCGAACCTTTTGTTACCTCAAAAGCCGGATTACCCACCAATACGGAGGAAAGCGTACTTTTACCGGAACCATTCGGTCCCATAATAGCGTGCACCTCACCGGGATTCACCGTCAGGTTAATACCTTTCAATATCTCTTTGCCATTAATGCTGGCATGCAGGTCTTTTATTTCTAACATGATTATATTTACGATTTTACGATTTACTATTAAAAAGTCAACATCACCCCACGCTTCCTTCCAATGAGATGGTAAGCAGCTTCTGTGCTTCTACCGCAAACTCCATCGGAAGTTTATTCAACACTTCCTTTGCATATCCGTTCACAATAAGTCCGATAGCATCTTCTGTCGGAATACCGCGCTGGTTGCAATAAAATATCTGGTCTTCACTAATCTTGCTTGTCGTAGCTTCATGTTCTACCACTGCCGTCTCATTGTGAATATCCATATACGGGAAGGTATGTGCACCACACTTATCTCCCAGCAACAGAGAGTCACACTGGCTATAATTACGGGCATTATCCGCTTTCTCGGCCACGCGTACCAACCCACGATAGGAGTTCTCACTATGTCCGGCAGAAATGCCTTTACTTACAATCGTACTACGAGTGTTCTTACCCAGATGAATCATCTTCGTTCCGGTATCTGCCTGCTGATAGTTGTTCGTTACAGCTACGGAATAGAATTCAGCGGTCGAGTTATCGCCCGTCAGGATACAGGAAGGATATTTCCAGGTGATTGCCGAACCGGTTTCCACTTGTGTCCAGGATAATTTACTGTCCACTCCTTTACAGTTACCGCGTTTAGTCACAAAGTTGTATACACCGCCCTTGCCTTCTGCATCTCCCGGATACCAGTTCTGAACGGTACTGTATTTTACCTCTGCACGGTCATGCACAATGATCTCAACGATAGCGGCATGCAGCTGATTTTCATCCCGCATCGGAGCCGTACATCCTTCCAGATAAGAAACATACGAATCATCATCCGCTACAATCAGCGTACGCTCAAACTGTCCCGTGTTACGGGCATTGATACGGAAATAAGTGGAAAGCTCCATCGGGCAACGTACTCCTTTCGGAATATACACGAAAGAGCCGTCAGAGAACACTGCGGAATTCAACGCTGCAAAGAAATTGTCCCGATAACCTACTACCGAGCCCATATATTTCTTCACCAGATCCGGATGCTCCCGCACGGCTTCACTGAACGAGCAGAATATAATTCCTTTCTCCATCAGCGTTTCCTTGAAGGTAGTCTTTACGGAAACAGAGTCCATAACGGCATCCACTGCCATTCCACTAAGAGCCATTTGCTCTTCCAAAGGAATTCCCAGTTTATTAAACGTCTTTATCAGTTCAGGATCGACTTCCTCCATGCTCTTCGGTCCTTCTTTCTTCTTTGTCGGATCGGCATAATAAGAAATCGCCTGATAATCAATTTCAGGGATACGGAGATGTGCCCAGGTAGGCATTTCCAGCGTCAGCCAATGGCGATACGCTTTCAGTCGAAACTCCAGCAACCACTCCGGTTCGTCCTTTTTCGATGAAATCAGACGAATGACATCTTCATTAAGTCCACGCTCAATGATGTCCGTATGCACCTCTGTGGTGAAACCGTATTTATATTTCTCCTCCGCAAATTTCCGGACAAACTCATTATCAGTCTTCTTTTCAAGTTCGTCTTTCTGATTGGGTTTCATTTTATTGGGTTCTTGTTGCATCTTTATCTTTATTCTCTAATATATATTGTTGCGTCATATTCTTCGCAGCAGGGAAAAAGATCCCCGCAAACGTTTCCATCGGATAATATAACAAAGATTCTTCCTTTTTTGTTGCACTAATTAACTTATTATCGCTGTCCACAAACTCTATCGCACCAATCACTACACTCGTTAACAACAGAAACTTAAGTGCTCCCAGCCCACTTCCTAACCAGCGATTCAACCAGTTCAACGAAATAGCCTGCATTGCTTTTGTCAATAGCGAGGCAATCAATACAAAGATCAATGGTACGGCAATCCAGATCATGATAAAAGCCAACACTTGCGCAACTGTCATTGAATCCGTCACCGTCGGGCAAAGCTTTTCCGCCAAAGAAGCATACAGAGCTTTCGCTGCCAACAGACCGACTATTAACCCCAAAATAGAAGCCAACTGACGAATGAAGCCTTTTACAAAACCTACAATCGCTCCGGCGCCTATTACAATAAGGATAATTATATCAATCGTTGCCACGTTTATTATGTTATAAGCTATAAACCAATAAGTCGTATATAAGCTGATTATAATGAGAAGGTGCCGAATGATAAAAAATAAGGTGGTAAGGTGGTGTTCTGCAAAC
The DNA here is from genome assembly GCF_019129155.2 of Bacteroides sp. MSK.18.37. Lineage (NCBI taxonomy): Bacteria > Pseudomonadati > Bacteroidota > Bacteroidia > Bacteroidales > Bacteroidaceae > Bacteroides > Bacteroides sp. MSK.18.37. Next base: position 2,485,519 of record NZ_JAHOIB020000001.1, read on the forward strand.
AGTACCACATTACCACCTCTTTATCATATCATGACCTCTGCTATATTATAACATTATAATACACTTATAACCTTACTATATTTACAGCGTCTGTTTCACTTCTATTTCTTCGAATGTCTCAATCATATCGCCTACCTTCATGTCGTTGCAGTTCACCAGACTGATACCACACTCGAAGTTTGTACCTACTTCCTTCACATCGTCCTTGAAACGTTTCAATGCGTTGATGTTTCCGGTAAAGATCACAATACCATCGCGGATCAAACGAGCCTTGTCGCTGCGTTTCACCTTTCCGGTCTTCACCATTGCTCCGGCTACAAGACCGACTTTCGTAATATTGAATACTTCGCGGATTTCGATGGTTGCAGTAATCTGTTCCTTTACTTCCGGAGCCAACATACCTTCCATAGCAGCCTTTACCTCTTCGATTGCATCGTAGATGACAGAATACTTACGGATGTCAACACCCTCTTGGTCGGCCATCTTACCGGCAGCACCCGAAGGACGTACCTGGAATCCGACAATAATCGCATCCGAAGCAGCAGCCAGAGAAACATCAGATTCGGAAATTGCTCCCACACCCTTATGGATAACATTTACCTGGATTTGTTCCGTAGACAACTTAATCAACGAGTCGCTCAATGCCTCAACAGAACCATCCACGTCACCCTTAACGATGATGTTCAATTCCTGGAAGTTACCCAAAGCAATACGACGACCCAATTCATCCAATGTAAGGATCTTCTGCGTACGCAAACCTTGTTCACGAGCCAGCTGCTCACGTTTATTAGTGATCTCACGAGCTTCCTGATCGCTTTCGACTACATGGAATGTGTCACCTGCGGCAGGAGCACCATTCAATCCCAGAATCAATGCCGGTTCGGAAGGTCCTGCTTCCTTGACGCGTTGGTTACGTTCGTTGAACATAGCCTTCACACGTCCGTAGCTGGTTCCCGCCAATACGATGTCTCCTACTTTCAAAGTACCGTTAGATACCAATACAGTAGCTACATATCCGCGTCCCTTATCCAGTGAAGATTCGATGATGGAACCCGTAGCATTACGGTTCGGATTTGCCTTCAGGTCGAGCATTTCCGCTTCGAGCAATACTTTTTCCAGCAAGTCTTCCACACCCATACCTTTCTTGGCAGAGATATCTTGTGACTGATATTTACCACCCCATTCTTCAACAAGGTAATTCATTGCAGCCAGTTCTTCTTTAATCTTATCCGGATTTGCAGTCGGTTTATCTACCTTATTGATTGCAAATACAATAGGTACACCGGCAGCCATCGCGTGATTGATCGCTTCTTTCGTCTGTGGCATCACGTTATCATCGGCAGCCACAATAATGATAGCAATATCCGTTACTTTGGCACCACGTGCACGCATAGCGGTAAACGCTTCGTGACCCGGAGTATCGAGGAATGTAATACGACGACCGTCTTCCAATTGCACGTTATAAGCACCGATATGCTGGGTAATACCTCCGGCCTCACCGGCAATTACATTCGCCTTACGGATATAGTCAAGCAAAGAAGTCTTACCGTGGTCAACGTGTCCCATCACCGTTACAATCGGAGCGCGCGGTTGCAAATCTTCCGGAGCATCTTCTTCTTCAACGATAGCTTGTGCCACTTCCGCACTTACATATTCAGTCTTGAATCCGAATTCTTCAGCCACCAGATTGATGGTTTCAGCATCCAAACGCTGGTTGATGGAAACCATGATACCAATACTCATACAAGTAGCGATAACCTGGTTAACAGAAACATCCATCATCGTTGCCAATTCGTTAGCCGTAACGAACTCGGTCAACTTCAATACCTTGCTGTCTGCCATTTCCTGATCTTCCAGTTCCTGCATACGGTTGGAAGCCATTTCACGTTTCTCTTTACGGTATTTGGACGTTTTATTCTTACCTTTGGTTGTCAGACGTGCAAGGGTTTCTTTTACCTGTTTTGCTACGTCTTCCTCGCTCACTTCCTGTTTGATAACCGGTTTCTTGAAGCGATCTTTATTGTTGTTATTTCTTCTGTTGTTATTTCCCTGTCCGTTGGCCTGGCCACCCTGACCGTTACTATTGCCGCCTTTACCCTGTACATTAGGTCTTGGAGCAGCAAAGTTGGAAGTTGCAACATTGTTAACGTCCACCTTCTCTTTATTGATACGGTTACGTTTCTTCTTGTTAGCAGCCGCTTCCGCACTGTCCTTAGGTCCGCTCTTCGCCAATTTAGAATCATCCTTACGGATTTCCTTGATGATAGCTTCCTTCATCAACTTCTTCTGATCCTGACGGATTTTTTCCTTTTCTTCACGTTCGCGACGTTTCTCTTCCTTCGATTTCTTCTTGGGACGAGTAGACTGATTCAATGCAGCCAAGTCGATCTGACCGATCACATTAATCTTTGCGCCCAATTCCGGTTGACGGATTTTGAAAACACCATCATCCTCCGGAGCCTTTTCCGCTACCGGGGTTACTTCAGCCTGTGCAGTTTCCACCTTTTCTTCTTCTTTATGTTCTTCCGCCTTCACAGGTGCAGCTACTACTACCTTCGGCTCTTCTTTTTTCACTTCTTCTACTACTTTTTCAACTTCTACCGGCTTCGTCTCCACTACAGGTTCCGGCACTACTACGGGTTCAACCACCACTGGAGTAGGCTCTACTACAGAAACAGGAGGTGTCACCACCTCTTCCTTCTTCACCTCGGGTTCTCTCTTCTCGGGCTCCTTTTTCACTTCGGGTTTAACGACAGGCCGTTCCACAACCGGTTCTTCCTGTTTCTGTTCCGGTTCTTTCTCTACCTTTTCAGGTTTACGACCGTTCAATTTATCCAAATCTATTTTTCCGACAGGTTTAAACTTCGGACGTGCATCCTCAGGTACGACTGTCTTAATCACATCTTCCGACTTCGGTTTTTCGGGCTGCTTTTCGAAGCCTTCAATCGATACCGACGCCTTATTACGTTCCTTATTCTGACGTTCCTGTATGAAACGCTCCGATTCAAGTCTAAGGTTCTTATCTGTACTAAACTCCTTTACGAGTATAGCGTATTGCTCCTCGCTAATTTTAGTATTAGGATTAGCCTCAACGGTATGCCCTTTCTTTTGCAGGAACTCAACTACCGTCGCGATTCCTACGTTCAAATCTCTTGTAACTTTGTTTAACCTTATCGTCATATTTTAAAATTAATGAATAAATGGAGCTTGTTTAATTGAAAATTGAGAATTAAGAAATAAAAGTCTGCTGCATTATATTGTATCGCAACTTTTAATCTTTAATTTCATCTTTATTTTCAATTGAAGGATCTTCTTCTTCAAACTCCGATTTCAAAATGCGTATTACCTCGTCCACTGTCTCTTCTTCCAAGTCCGTCTTTTCAATCAACATCTCACGAGGAGCATTCAACACAGCCTTCGCTGTATCGATGCCGATAGCTTTGATAGCGTCGATCACCCATCCGTCGATTTCGTCTCTAAACTCGTCGAGATAGATATCTTCGTCAGCTACATTCTCATCCAACTCACGGAACACGTCGATAGTGTACTCAGTTAACATACTGGCCAGTTTGATATTCAAACCGCCTTTACCGATAGCCAGCGAAACTTCTTCCGGTTTGAGGAATACCTCTGCTTTCTTCTCTTCCTCGTTCAGACGAATAGAAGAAATCTTAGCCGGGCTTAAAGCGCGCTGTATAAACAATGAGATGTTCGATGTATAATTGATTACGTCGATGTTCTCATTGCGAAGTTCACGAACAATGCCATGAATACGACTTCCCTTTACACCTACACAGGCTCCTACAGGGTCGATTCTGTCATCGTAAGATTCCACCGCGATCTTGGCACGTTCGCCGGGGATACGGGCAATCTTCTTGATGGTAATCAAACCATCATTAATTTCGGGTACTTCCATCTCGAACAGGCGTTGCAGGAAAACGGGAGAAGTACGTGACAAGATAATCTTAGGATTATTATTCTTGTTATCCACGCGGGCAACTACTGCACGGGCCGTTTCACCTTTACGATAAAAGTCGCTCGGAATTTGTTCGGTCTTAGGTAACAGCAATTCGTTTCCTTCATCGTCTAAAAGCAACATCTCTTTTTTCCAGATCTGATATACTTCTGCATTGATGATAGTACCTACCTTATCTATATATTTATTATAAATACTGTCTTTTTCGAGTTCCAGAATCTTGGAAGCCAGTGTCTGGCGAAGATTCAGGATCGCACGACGTCCGAACTTGGCAAAGATAACCTCGTCAGTCACCTCTTCACCTTCTTCGTAAGAAGCATCAATTTTCTGTGCTTCGCTCAACGAAATCTGCATATTCGGGTTAGTCAAATCTTCATCGGCCACAACTTCACGGTTACGCCATATCTCGAAGTCACCCTTGTCCGGGTTCACGATTACGTCGTAATTTTCATCGGTGCCAAACATTTTCGCGATTACGCTACGGAACGACTCTTCGAGTACGCTAACCATCGTCGTTCTATCGATATTCTTCAGTTCCTTAAATTCCGAAAATGTATCAATCAAGCTGATTGTTTCTTCTTTTTTGGCCATAACTATTTAAAGCTAATTAAGTATTTAGTATATTTTATTTGCTCATAAGTGAAGGTTTCGTCCTCTTCTACCAATTTCGGGCGCTTTGATCCTTCGGTTTTTACTTTCTTTTGTACGCCTACCGTAAACTTCTCTTCATCGGCATCTTTCAGTATACCGGCCAGCTTCCGTCCGTCTCCGGTCAGCACTTCCACCTCTTGTCCGATGTGGATATAATACTGTTGCAGAACTTTAAAGGGTTGTCCGATCCCAGCCGACCCTACTTCCAGTTCATAATCTTCCTCTTCGCGGTTCAGTTTCGACTCTATGAAGCGGCTAAGCTCCACGCAATCTTCAATCCAAACACCTTCTGCATGGTCTATTTCAACCACAATCTTGTCATCCGGGCTCACGGTTACCTCTACTAAAAAGTAGTCTTTTCCTTCCAGCCACTCTTCTACAATCTGACAAACAGTTTTCTTTTCTATCATTTATTAGCTATATAAGAACAAAAAAAGGAGCTTAATTGCCCCTCCACCTTTCATCCGTTTTCGGTTGCAAAGATATAAATAATCTGTTCGACTACAAAACATTAAAGAAAAAAAGTATGAATTAACAGTGCTATATTCGTATCTTTACGCCGTAATTCAAAAAATAACGACTATGGCACATCGTCTCAACACAAATAAACAGTTTATGGTAGGTAACGGAATTCTTGCTTTTGCCGTCATTTTTGTCGTGGTTATTTTTGTCTATATGAGCATGCGGCTACAACGGGAAAAGCAGGAAGAACGTCATTTCATCGAAAGCTATACGATCAGTCTGGTAAAAGGTTTTGCCGGAGATTCTATCTCATTATTTGTCAACGACAGTCTGATCTCCAACAAAACCATGTCGGAAGAACCTTACACTGTAGAAATAGGACGTTTTGCCGAACAGAGCGCCTTGTTGATTGTAGATAATAACACAGAATTAGTGTCTACGTTTGATCTTAGTGAAAAAGGAGGAACTTATCAGTTCGAAAAAGAATCAGACGGGATTAAACAATTAGCCAAGTAATAAAGGTATTAACTAAGTCTGTGCCACCATATTGGCACAACCATGCCATCGCATTGTCACGACTGTGCCAGCGTGTTGACACAAGTGTGCCAACACGATAGCACTATCCTGGCAATAAAGTATTCTAAATCTCCGTACGATACTTTCTCAATTCCCCCCGCAAAGCCAATGCTTTTCCTTCTGTAAATTGATTGAGCAATACCCAAAATCGTTCGCTATGATTCATCTCGCGCGTATGACATAATTCGTGCAGCAACACGTAGTCTATCAAATGAGAAGGTAACAGAACCAGGTAATAGGACAAATTAATATCCTTTCGAGCCGAGCAACTGCCCCATCTGCCCTGACTGGAGTTTATTTTCACACTCGAATAAGGAAGTCCGCATTGCTTGGACAAGGAAGCCAAACGTGAAGGAAGGATACTTTTCGCATTCCGCCTCAACGATTCTTCAATCACCTTATGCAACCAGCTTTGCAGTTTCTCGTCCGTAAAATCCGCATGAGGCGGACAAACAATTTCCATAACCCCCAACCGGGAATTAGCCAGAAACTGATCCTTTTCACCGGACACCAAGGACAACTTAAAGTGTTCCGCATCAATTTTATAGTCCAAATCAATCAATGGCCGGGCTAATTTTTGACGGGAGGCCAGAAGTTTACCACGCAGATTCTCGATTGCCTGCTTCACTTCTTTCAATGTAGTGCCGGGAGGAACTGAAACATAAACAGCATCACTCTTTGTACGAAACACAAGACTCCTCGCACGTGAATTGACACGCACTATCAGACGTCCTAATTCGTCATCTTCTACGATCTTATCCATTATAATCCTCCTATCAACAGCCACAAAAGTAATAAAAAAGAAGATTCCAATGAAAAACTTCGCGGAAGATGCAACTTTATATCAGTTTCTTCCGTCTAACTGTCATATCAATCATAGAAAAACATAATTATGAAAACAAGTTTATTGCTCGTATTAGTCACCGGATTGTCTCTAGTACTTACTGCCGGCTCTTGCTTGCAGGGAAAACACGTAGTAGGCAGCAAAAACTACATCTCCCAAGAAGTAAAAGCCGATCATTTCAATGAAATCAAACTATTGGGAAGTGCCAATATCAGTTATCACCAAGACACACGCAGTCACGTGGAGATACATGGTTCCGACAACATTATACCACTTGTAGAAACGTATGTAGACGGTAATACATTAATGATAAAATTCAAGAAGAATGTCAGTATATGGAAAGGAAAACTGGAAATAAAAGTTTTTGCTCCGGAACTGAATAAGCTGTCAATCAACGGATCGGGAAATATAAAATTAATCAATGGAATACAAACCTCTAAAGATATCGAGTTCCATATAAATGGTTCGGGGAACATTCAGGGAGAAGGGCTTAATTGCCGAAGAATGGCTGTTTCAATTAACGGATCGGGAGATGTTAGACTGCAACAAATAGAGAGCCAGGAATGTCAGGCAGGAATTTCAGGTTCGGGTAATATTAATCTTAAAGGTAAAGCCATTCAAGCAAAATATGCTATTGCCGGATCGGGAAACATTCAGGCTGCAGATTTAGAAGCAGAGAATACGGATGCAAGTATCAGTGGATCCGGAAACATCAGTTGTTATGCAAGTCAAAAACTGGTTGCCCGCGTGAAAGGAAGTGGCGATATTGCCTATAAAGGCAATCCACAAGAAGTGGATGCTCCACGGAAAAACATACGGCAGATCAAATAAAGACAATTTGAACAAATACAGTCTAAAAGCATAAAAGGGCTACTGCATCGCGCGGTAGCCCATTTATTTAGTTAGTTTTATTATAAAAATTTGAGAGAATTGAAAACTTCACAGTTTCGCCTTCGTTGTTGTTTTAATTAAGCACACTAACTATATTATATGTTTAAAGCAAATGAAAATGTCTATTCGTTTATAACTTGCACCTTGTGGTTAACCCTCGCCAAACTATCGGCTAGAACCTGTTCCGCTTTCACATCATTTGAAATAGCGACCGATGGTGCTGTTACTTGTTTACCAATGGTATCCGTTGCCAATACACTTCCGTCATCTCCGGAGAAAGAATGTTGTGCCACATTCCCCAAAGAAAGGATGATTGCAATCACGGCAGCGGCTTTGAACAGAGGAATAAAACGACCGGTCAGTGTCAAGCGTTTCGCTTTTACGACCGTAGGCTCCACCTCTGCCAGAATACGTGTATCAAAGTCTTCGCCCAGTCCTACTTCCTGCTGAACCTGTTGATAAACAAACAGGTTTTTATAGCGAAGCAAATGAGCAGGAACTTCCTCCTTTGCGAAGAAGTCGCGCAATGTTGCTTCCTCCTCAACGGAAGTTTCGCATTGCCAGTATCGCTCCAGGAGCTGTTCTATATCCTTATAATCCATATTCGTCAATTTCTAAATACCTTTGTTTTACTTTTTGTCTGGCTCTGAAGAGGTTCACTTTAACTTGTTCCTCTGTCAGATTCAGCAACCCTGCAATTTTCTTATAGCTTTCACCTTCAATGTCCCTCAGTTGCATGATAAGCCGCTGTTTTTCGGGAAGTTCGTTTACCAGTCTATTAATAATGTTCATTCTTTCATCATGAATCATCTGGTCATACGGACTGTTTGCATCAGGTTCTTCCTCCATCTCGGGGGTGAGTTCCACGTTTTGAGCTTCTTTCTTTTGACTTCTATCTATCGCCAGATTCTTTGCCACTGTCAGGCAATAGGCTTCGACCGATTCAAATTGAGACCACTCATCACGCTTATTCCACACTCTTATCATGGTGTCCTGAACGACATCCTCGGCTTCGGCCCTATCCAGGGTGATTCTGAGAGCCAATCGAAAGAGTTTATCCTTCAACGGCAAAATATCGTTTCGGAAGCTGATTTCTTGCATCTCTATAATAATGACGGGCTAGGATATGAAAAGTTACAGTCGCCCACTACTTTTTTTTGAATTATTTTTTTATTCTTGTTCCACCAGAGTTATTAATCGCTGATGCTAAGGTGATTACCACTTCAGATACTCCTGCATTTATTGCTTCAAAAGAATTCTCCAACTTGGGAATCATACCTCCCTGAATAACGCCATCAGCTACATATTGTTCAAATTCGGCACGGGTGATTTGGGGAATCACACTGTCGTCATCATTCTCGTCACGCAACACGCCTTTCTTCTCAAAACAATATACCAATGTCACATCAAACAGGGCCGACAACGCTTTCGCCGTTTCTCCGGCAATGGTATCTGCATTCGTATTCAGCATATTGCCGTGGCCGTCGTGCGTCAATGGAGCCATCACAGGAACAACGCCTTTATGTATCAAATCCGACAATAAAGTAGCGTCCACCTGTTCCACATCTCCCACAAACCCGTAGTCTACTTCTTTCACCGGACGTTTCACCGAACGGATTACATTCATATCCGCACCGGTCAATCCGAGTGCATTGACTCCGCGTGCTTGCAGACCTGCCACAATATTTTTATTCACCAATCCGCCATACACCATCGTTACGACTTTCAATGTTTCGGCATCGGTAATCCGACGACCATTTACCATCTTGCTTTCAATACCCAGTTGTGCGGCAATCTTTGTTGCCGAACGACCGCCACCATGAACCAACACTTTATGTCCGTCGATAGCGGCAAAGTCATTTAACAACTGACGAAGGGTGGCTTCCTCTTCTACGATTTTGCCACCCACCTTAATAACTGTTAGTTTTTCTCTCATTTCTTGATTTCTAATAAGTTCACCGAATGGAGAATCCGGCTCCGGCACCCTGCCGGTTATTCCAAATAAGTATATCCGTAAAGCCCCGAACGATAGTTGGAAAGGAATTCTTTTCCTTCTTCCAAAGAAATCTTTCCTTCTTTCACTGATTTCGTCACCCAAGTTTCGAGCGTACGTACCAGTTTCTTCGGATTGTACTGCACATAGTCCAACACCTCCGCTACCGTTTCTCCGTCGATAATCTGTTCGATATTATATCCTTTCTCGTTCACCGAAACATGCACGGCATTCGTATCACCAAACAAATTATGCATATCTCCCAAAATCTCCTGATAAGCTCCCACCAGGAACACAGCCACATAATAAGGTTCTGTTTTCTTCAGTGCATGTACAGGCAGATAATGAGCCACGTTACGGGTAGAGATAAAGTTGGCAATTTTGCCGTCCGAGTCGCAGGTTATATCTTGCAAGGTAGCCGAACGTTCCGGTTTCTCATCCAATCGCTGGATAGGCATGATCGGGAATATCTGGTCAATCGCCCAAGAGTCGGGAAGCGACTGGAAGAGCGAGAAATTACAGAAATATTTATCGGCAAGCAACTTAGACAGTCCGCGGAATTCATCAGGCGCATGCTTCAAACCGCCGGCAATCTGATTAATCTCACGTGTAATAGACCAATACAGACGCTCGATTTGTGCACGGGTTTTCAGATCTACGATTCCATGACTGAACAAGTCCAGCGCTTCCTCTCTGATCTGCTGCGCATCGTGCCATGCTTCCAACATCTTATTCTGATTCAGCGAATCCCAGATTCCATATAACTCCTGCACCAATTCGTGTGCATCCGGAGCAATTTCCTCCTCGTCATCCCATTCGGGCAATGTAGCGGTTTCAAGTACCTCAAAGATAAGAACAGAATGATGTGCCGTCAATGCGCGTCCACTCTCCGTTATGATATTCGGGTGTGGGATACCATTTTTATCGCTCACGTCCACCAAAGTAGAAATAGAGTCGTTTACATATTCCTGGATGGAATAATTCACGCTGCCTTCGCTATTGGACGAACGGGTTCCGTCATAATCCACTCCGAGTCCACCGCCAATATCTACAAACTCCACATTGAATCCCATCGAATGTAGCTGCACGTAGAACTGTGAAGCCTCACGCAAAGCCGTTTTAATACGACGTATCTTTGTCACCTGACTACCGATATGGAAATGAATCAGTTTCAAACAATCCTTCATCCCTTTGCTCTCCAGGAAGTCGAGCGCTTCGAGAAGTTCACTGGAAGTCAAGCCGAATTTGCTGGCATCACCTCCAGACTCTTCCCACTTTCCGCTACCGGAAGAAGCGAGTTTGATACGTATACCGATGTTAGGCTGCACATTCAGCTGTTTTGCCATCTTTGCAATCAGCTTCAGTTCGTTCATCTTCTCTACAACGAGGAAGATACGTTTACCCATTTTCTGGGCAAGCAAAGCCAGTTCGATGTAACTTTCGTCTTTATATCCGTTACAGACAATCAATGAGTCAGAATCCGTATTGACCGCAATCACTGCATGGAGTTCCGGTTTGGAACCGGCTTCCAGTCCGAGATTGAACTTCTTTCCGTGGCTGATAATCTCTTCCACCACCGGGCGCATTTGGTTGACCTTAATCGGATAAATTATAAAGTTCTCGGCTTTATAACCATACTCTTCGGCCGCTTGTTTAAAGCAGGAAGACATCTTTTCAATACGGTTGTCCAAAATATCCGGAAAACGTATCAACATGGGAGAAGCCACATCACGCAATTGCAACTCATCGACCAGTTCTTTCAGATCGACAGTCACTCCGTCTCTACGAGGTGTAACAACTACATGACCTTTGTCATTAATACCAAAGTACGAGGTACCCCAACCTGTGATGTTGTAGAGTTCCTCAGAATCTTCAATACGCCACTTTCTCATTTTCTGTTATTCAGTGTTTTTAGTAAATAATTGGACGGCAAAAATACGGATTAATCTACATGTTGGCAATTAATTAGACATTAAATCTTTCAAACGGTCCATATAACCACTATTTCCGTTACGGGCGTCATAGCGACGTGCCAGCTCTTCTGCCTGTTGATAGAAATAATTGCGAAGTTCGTTTACCTGATAAATCCCATCCGGACGATAAAGCGGGAACTCTTCCGGCAAAGACAACGAGACTTCCGGACGGGTTTCATATTTCAGAGCCTCTACCATATCACAGGAGAAACGATAACTCTTCAGCGTATTAGTACGCAAACTCCAACCGATACAGCGTTCGGCATATTCCCAAGCTCTTTCCGGCTTCGTCATCATATTATAGGCAATAAACAATCCCAGATAGAGCAAAAGATATTCATCCTTCTCTCTTCCCACCAATGCTTCTTCGGCACGTGCACACATATCGGCGGCAATCTCCGGTTTACCTGCTTTCTGCGCATAATAAGCAAGCTTCAAATAGGCCCGCAAATTGGCTTCATAACAAGTGACCTGCTTATTAATCAACGGTTGCGCGCGGCTGTAAGCCTCATCAAACTGTCCCGTTTCCAGATAATAATCCAGCATAAAGTTCAATTCACAAGCCTCACACGACTGATCGTCTATCTTCTCATTCAACATTTTATCAATGTATTCTTTCGCCTTGTCATACTGCCGCATCCAGACACATTCCACAGACCAGCGGTGATAATAACTCCGCAAAGAATACCCGTTCCGGAGGATACGGGTTTTATAATCCTCCCCAATTGCCTGTACCTGCTCCATCGGGATCTCCGGAAGATCGAACGTACAAGCCCATATCCACTTATATTTCCACAACAAGTCATCTTCCTTAATCACATCCTTGTGGTTCTCGTAATCATCCAGAATTTTAGAGAACACGGTAATCTCTTCAGCATCCGCCGAAAGAAGATTCAGTTCATAAATAAGATCCAGTCTCAACTCCGTAGCCCATTCCACATCTTCGTTCTCATCGGCGATGCGGATAGCTTCTTTCAATAGATTGGCTTTTTCGCGGGGATGCAGGTTGTCATTCTGTGTCTGCAACAGCAATTTTTGTATTTCAAGTGTGTATCTCATACTCTTTTTTAATTCAGGAAATTTATAAAATCATTCATTTTCGAAGTCATCAGTTCACTTAGCGAATGGTTGAAAAGCTCCATTTCTTCGCTGTTTACCGGATATTTACCTTGCAGAAGCGATTGTACATACAATATATGCACCACATGCTGAAACAGTTTATTGTCTCCTTGTATTTGCAATAAGGTCTGCACCATTTCATTATCCGCATTGAAAGTGAGTGTCGGCGGAATCTGCTTTGTAGTATTCACAGCTCCCAGTACAGCCGCCAACGGATTATTAGCACTTTTAGCGGCATTCTCCTTTTCCTCCGCCACAAAAATAACCGGAATATCCACCGGAGTAAAATGCTTCAGACGACAGATACAGCCAAATCGCTTCAACAACTCGTTCGCTTTCACCTCAAAAGCCTGAAACTCCTGGTTCGCCTCCACTTCACCAAACTGCTCCAGCAACCGTGAAGGAGATATTTCATCCAAAGTAAGTTCCGGATTCAGGCGGACATACTTTTTCAACAACGTTTCATCAAACGTATAAGCAGCATTCACGACCAGCCAACCCTGTGCTCCGGCTATACGCCGCACTTGCCGGAAATCCTCCAGATTCTTGGTATAACATATCACATTGCTTGCCGAACGAATACTTCCAAAGCTACGCAAACCCTTATTGGTTTCAAAAGGAAGATAATCCATAAACAAACGAAGCAATTCATTATCCTCCGAAGCAATCGCCTTGATATGAAAGTGATGAACATCCAGAATCCGATTGAACATGGCACGGTCATTCTGCACCAATCCCCGCAGATAATCCTTGATAGCCACCCCGATCTCTTTCCGGGCATCTTTCAGTTGGTCATTACTCACCAAAGACTCCCGGGAAGCGGTAGACAGCAACCCGTCCGCATTCACCAGACAACGGATAAAGAAAGCCCACGACGGCAACAGATTGCAATCATCCTCACTCAACAGCATACGTTTGAGATAGACCTTATGAGAGTTGCGCACTGAAAATTGTGTACGGAAAGGCAGGACATAAAGCACCCCTTCCACCTTGCCGCTTTCAGTATAGATCCGGAAAGCATCGAGAGCAGACGATTGAAACACTTTCGCTCCATAATCCAGCAACTCCTTACGAGTCGCCTTCGGGTCAAGCCATACAGGCGAAGGCGTATTTACCAACTCCTCTTCCCCCTGATAATGCAGATAGATAGGATACGGCAGCACTTCTCCGTAACCGACCAGTATCTTCTTAAATGTTTCATATTCAAAAAGATGCATCCAGTCTCCTTTCGGGTGCAATACCACTTGTGAGCCGATGGGCCGTTCTTCGTCTGATAAAGTCAGCTGATACGTCCCATCCACTTTTCCACACCAGCAAACAGGCTGTCCGCCCATTGCAGAACGACTCTCTACGGTGATTTCATTGGTCACCACAAAACAAGATAACAATCCGATACCGAACCTTCCGATAAAATCGTCCGCATCGGGAGTATCCCGCTTTGAGCTCTCCCCGATAACAGTCAGAAAGCGATAAACTTCCTCCTCTTTCAGTCCGATACCATTATCCCGAAATACCACTGTCTTGTCCTCATTCAGAAAGACATCGATGCGACCTTTATAATTCTCGTCAATATTGCGTAGAGCCGTGATGGCATCTACGCAATTCTGCAACAGTTCGCGAACAAAAGTATTCGGGTTACTATAAATGTGCTCTGATAACAGGGCAATCATACCTTTAAGATTGACCTGAAACAGATTATTCCCTTCTTTTTCCATGTTCCTCTTTTACTTCCTCCTCCTTCCGGTGATTTTAAGAGCTTTCTCATTGCCATTCTCTGCGGCCTTTTCGAACCACTCCATTGCAATTTCATCGTTTTCTTCCACGCCATTTCCTGTCAGATAGGCATTTCCAAGTTCAAATTGTGCTTTATCGTTATTTTTCTCGGCAGCTTTCAGCAACCATTGCACTGCAGCTTCCGGATCAGGGTTACAACCTTCGCCATACATCATCATCTTGCCCAGATAATAAATTGCAGCGACATTCTCATTCCCCGCCGCATCCGTGAACCAGCGATAGGCCTCAGCATAATTCTGTTTCACACCTACTCCGTTATAATAGCAAAGTCCGGTACGATACATACTTGTCGTATTTCCATTATCCGCAGCCAGTGTATAATATTTAAAGGCTTCCGTTTCATTCTCTTCCACTCCGATACCCATTTCATAACAGATACCCAGTCCTTCACTATACCATTCATATTCGGCAGCTTTCTTGAAATAAGCAAAAGCCTTTTCCGACTCATTCAGGCTATCATAGTCATACAGATAATACTCACCCACACGCAGCATAGCCATCGGAATCTCATTAGCCACTGCCTTTTCATACCATTCCACTGCCGTTTTATTATCTTCCAGACAGGGACCGCAACCGAAGAAATAATAATCTCCCATCTTAAACTGAGCATAGCCATAATCCTGTTCAGCAGCCTTCATCATATATTCCACTGCCTTCTGTGGATTCTCTTCCACGCCATTACCATTCTCATAAGCCATCCCCAGTTCCGTCAGACAACGGGCTTCATTCTTTTCCGCCCCTTTACTAAACCATTCGAGTGCCCTATCCCAATTTTCTTCCGTTCCGATACCTTCTCTATAGCAACGTCCCAAAGCAAAGATCGCATCATTATCGTCCGCTTCAGCTGCCTTTGTATACCAGGCAAAGGCCTCTTCCGGTTTCACTTCACCAAGAACACCCTTTTCCATATAAAGACCTACACGGAACATTGCATAAGGATAACCCTGTTCGGCAGCCTTGCTAATCAGTTCAAATGACTT
Source organism: Bacteroides sp. MSK.18.37 (assembly GCF_019129155.2). NCBI lineage: Bacteria > Pseudomonadati > Bacteroidota > Bacteroidia > Bacteroidales > Bacteroidaceae > Bacteroides > Bacteroides sp. MSK.18.37. The sequence continues at coordinate 2,500,778 of NZ_JAHOIB020000001.1, forward strand.
TTCATAATTCTTCTCCACTCCATCGCCATTCTCATATAAGAATGCCAGTTCCACAAGGGCAAAGCAAGCACCCAGTTCGGCCGCTTTTTCATAATATTCCCTTGATTTTACAGGGTCCTTCACACCGCTATATCCATTAGCCAGATAAAGAGCCACACGGCAATACCCATCGGCATTATTCAGTGAAGCCGCTTTTTCATAAAACTCTAAAGCCTTCACATAATCCGGTTCTTCAGACAAGAAGCCACGTTCATACATCCAGCCCAAACGATAAGCTGCACTTCCCGAACCCAACTCAATGGCTTTCTCCAACAACTCTTTCGCGCGATTCATGTCTTCCGGCACCAAATCACCGTTGAAATAAATATTGGCCAGTCCTTCGATACCTTGTATATAATCATCCTCCACGCAACGGTTCAGACACATCAGTCCACGTTCCACGTTCTTATATTCATCATTATACAGGTAGATCAATGCCAGTTCATACGCACTGTAGGGTTCACAATAAAGCATGCCCTTTTCCAGCCATTCAATCGCCTTAGGCATATCCAGCCATTCCTCCTCCTGATAGTTATATCCCAGGAAATTGGCGGCAGACCACACACCGGCATGCCAAGCCTTTTCCCAAAGTTCAAAGCTCAATTCTTTCGGTTTATTCAGTTCCGGGTAACGGAAATAAAGCGTAGCCAGATTTTTAAGACTATAAAGATTGGGAACTATTTCCAGGGCTTTTTCGTAGTAAGCAGCTTCCTCTGCCACGTTACCTTCCGCTCTGTCGAGCGCATCTCCTAACGATGCATATACATGAGCACGCAAACGTTCACCTTCAGGCAGTTCGGCAAGCAGTTCATTCCGTATCTGTAATGCCTTTGCTTTATCCCCTGCAAATTCTTCGGCAAAAGCACGATAATGCTTTCCCCATAAAATAGCTTCGGGAGAAGTGAGAGCTGCAAAACGCCGTTCACCCTCTTCTTTATCTTGTTCGCAATAGAATCCCATGTATCGCCAATAGGCAACAGTTGCTTCCGCTTCAGCCCAACCCATATCGGCGGCCTTCTCGTAGTATGGAAACAAATAACTCATGTCCCGCTTTCCATAACGGGCTTCGGAATATTGTGCACCCTTCTGCGCCCATCCCGCACCGCTAAACTCTGCCACACGGTCGCATACCTGCATCACCTTTTCCCACCAGAATTCATATTCTTCCGCGTTGAGTTCCACCTCTACGTTACAGTCAAAAGCACTGAATATCAGTTCAAAAAAATCTTCTGTTAATTTCTCGTCTTCTTTTGTGTCCAAAGCATATTCACATACAGCCAATGCTTCCCACCAGTTTTCCGCACTTAACAATGAAGCCGGTGTATACTGCGGAAACCATACCCTTGCAGGCTGTCCGGATGCTTTAATTTTAGCGGATAACTCCCCAAATTTCTCTTTTAAAGTTTTCATGATATAGAACTTTACCTTAATTTTGTGTTACTAGTCAATAAAAAATCTCATAACGAGTGCAAGGTACAAATATTGACCGAATGCACAAACAAGAGTCTCAAAAAAAACGAAGTTCCAACAAAAAGAGAACATTACAACTACCTGATTTCTGAATACAGTAAAATTCCTCCCAATAATCATTCATTATCAGGCACAAATTACACACATTCCACAGCTTTCCAAATGACGATTACACAAAATATAACGACTGTTACTTCTACAATCCCAAAAGTTGTCGCAAACATTGCACCGATGTTTCAATCTGCCAACGATCTTCCAATTCGTCTGCATTAAAGATATATTGTGCCTGATGATAAAAAGGAGCACGCTTCTCGAGTGCCTGAACAATGAACGCTTTCAGTTCTTCATCCTCTTTACCCTGAAGAATAGGACGTTGTTGTTTAGCCACACGCAAGCGCCTGAACAACACATCCGGATGCACCTCCAGAAAAACAGTCTTTCCGGTCCGGTTCATAAAATCCATATTATCATAAAAACAAGGCGCTCCACCCCCCGTCGAAATTACCACATTCTCAAACTCAGCTACTTCATGGAGCATATTTCTCTCCAGCTCCCTGAATCCTGTTTCGCCTCGTTCAATGAATAATTCTCCAACGGTTTTGTGAAAACGCTCTTCAATATACCAGTCCAGATCGATGAACGGTATATTCATATATCGGGCAAAAGCCTTACCCAACGTCGTTTTTCCGGCACCCATATAGCCGGTAAGGAAGATACGAACCATAAATGATTAATTTTGCTCACAAAATTAATCATTTAATGAAGAATGAAGAATGAAGAATAAAGAATTTTAGCCATTATGCCATCCAATTCTTCATTATTCATTCTTCATTCCCGATTTATTTAAAGATTCTCACCCGTTCTTCAAGCGGCTGGAATTCTTTTTCACCCGGTTTGCCGAGAGGAAGTCCGAACGGCATTTCCGCAATCAAATGCCAATGTTCCGGCAAATCCCATGCACGGCGCACTTCTTCATCAATCAACGGGTTATAGTGTTGCAGCGATGCTCCGAAACCTACATCTTCGAGCATTACCCAGATAGCTAACTGGTGCATGGCAGAAGTCTGCAATGACCATCCCGGGAAATTCTCCTGATAAGCCGGGAAAGCCTCCTGAAGCCCTTTCACAACCTTCTGATCCTCAAAAAACAATACAGTGCCATACCCACAGGCAAACGAATGATCTATCTTCTCCTCTGTCTTGACAAACGCTTCAGCCGGTACAATCTTCTTTAATGCGTCCTTCACAATCTGCCACAATTTCTTATGCGATTCTCCCAATAGAAGTACCACACGGGTAGATTGCGAATTGAATGCCGACGGTACGTGGCGCACGGTCATATTAACGATACATTCGATCTCCTGATCGGATATAGGTGACTGATTAGTAATTGAATAGTAAGTTCGACGTTGTTTCAAAGCTTCACTAAAAGATCTTTCCATAATAGTTCCTTTCTTATTTTATATTCTTAAAACTCTCTTTTTTTTATAACAAGTAGCCCCCCTAACTTGTTCAGTTAGAGAATATATTTGTACCTTCGCAGCGTCAATTCATTGACTATCTAAAATTATCGTCAGAAAAAATGGCTAAACAGAAATTTTATGTAGTATGGGAAGGTGTCACCCCCGGAGTTTATACTTCCTGGACAGACTGCCAACTTCAAATCAAAGGATATGAAGCTGCCAAATACAAATCATTTGATACGCGCGAAGAAGCGGAACGCGCGTTGACAATGTCTCCCTATGCTTATATCGGCAAGAATGCAAAGGCTAAATCAGGAGGTCCTAAACCTTCTTCAGATACTTTACCTTCTTGTGTGATCGACAATAGCCTGGCTGTCGATGCAGCCTGTAGCGGTAATCCGGGACCGATGGAATATCGCGGCGTACACATTGCCAGCCGTCAGGAGATTTTTCATTTCGGCCCGATGAAAGGCACGAATAATATCGGTGAGTTTCTAGCCATCGTACACGGTTTGGCGTTGCTGAAAAAGAAAGGTTTCGATATGCCCATTTACAGTGACAGCGCGAATGCCATCAGCTGGGTGCGACAGAAAAAGTGCAAGACCAAACTCCCCCGAACCCCGGAAACAGAAGAACTCTTTCTGTTGATTGAACGGGCAGAAAAATGGTTGCAGGGAAACACCTATACCACCCGTATTCTGAAATGGGAAACGAAAGAATGGGGAGAAATTCCGGCCGACTTCGGCAGAAAATAAAAGAACATAAATTTCAATATAAGATAAAGATGAAAACATTGACTTCAAACAAAGCTTTCTGGCTGTTACTAGTCATTTGCGTAGTTACTATCCTGCCTTTCCTCGGTTTATCGGAGTACCACACCAAAGGGGAGCCTCGCGAATCTATTGTCTCCTACTCCATGCTGGATAGCGGAAACTGGATTTTACCCAGAAACAACGGAGGAGAAATGGCTTACAAACCGCCTTTCTTCCACTGGAGCATTGCTGCTGTTTCGGCAGCAGTGAATGGAGGGCAAGTCACAGAAATGACCTCCCGCTTGCCGTCTGCCATCGCCCTGATCGCCATGACCCTCTGCGGCTTTCTGTTCTTTGCCAAAAGAAAAGGAGTGGAACTGGCGTTGTTGGCCGCCTTTATTACCCTGACTAATTTTGAGCTGCACCGGGCCGGAGCAAACTGCCGGGTGGATATGGTATTGACAGCGCTCACCGTTGGCGCTCTGTATTGTCTCTACAAATGGTATGAGAAGGGACTCAAAGGTATTCCCTGGCTGGCCATTCTCCTGATGAGTTGCGGAACACTGACTAAAGGACCGGTAGGTACTATCATTCCATGTTTAGTGGTAGGCATCTTCTTGTTACTCCGGGGTGTCAACTTCTTCAAAGCATTCTTGTTACTTTCCGCCTGGGCCATTCTTTCACTCATCCTGCCTTTCTGCTGGTATGTCGCTGCTTACCAACAAGGTGGAGAAGAGTTCCTGGCATTAGTTATGGAAGAAAACTTCGGTCGTATGACTAATACCATGAGTTACAATTCATGCGTGAACCCCTGGCATTATAATTTTGTGACCCTATTTGCCGGATACGTTCCCTGGACACTGTTAGTCGTGCTCTCCCTGTTCAGCCTGACTTACCATAAATTCAGCATCCAACCGGCAGCCTGGTGGAAACGCTTCACCACATGGATAAAGAATATGGACCCGGTGGATTTATTCTCTTTCACCAGTATCGTTGTAATCTTCGTCTTCTACTGTATTCCGCAGAGCAAACGTAGTGTATATCTGATGCCGATCTATCCTTTCATTGCTTATTTCCTTGCCAAATATCTATTCTATCTGGTCAAGAAGCAATCTAAAGTCATCAAGGTATACGGAAGTATTCTTGCAGTAATCAGCCTGCTACTGTTCACCTGCTTCATCGTATTAAAATGCGGACTCATCCCTGAAACTATTTTCCAGGGTCGTCACGCGCAGGACAATATTAATTTCATGCGTGCAATACAGAATATCAGCGGAGCAGGGGCCTTATTCCTGATTGCCATTCCTACCATTCTCGGTATCTACTGGTGGTTCTATCAACGGAAAAATGCATTGAACAACCGTTTCCTATACGCTCTCGTTGTGCTTACAATGGGATTATACCTTGCATTGGACGGTGCTTATCAGCCGGCAGCATTAAATTCGAAGTCGGTCAAATTCATCGCTACAGAAATAGAAAAGGTTGCGCCGGAAAGCGAAGGAACGATGTACGAATTCATTGAAGAAAGTCTGCATGCAGCAGGTGACCCCGTACATTATTTCGAACTCAATTTCTATCTGCACAATCGTCTCGACAACTTCTATGAGAAACGTCCTTCGGAAGGTTTCTTGTTAATCGGCACGAATGATGCAGAGAAATATCTTCCCGAATTCGAGAAAGAAGGGTATCAGTTTGAGGAGGTATATGAATCCCCTAAACGAGTACTCCGGCAAATAGCCAAGATATACAAGTTCGTTAAAAACCAACAGCCTGAAAATAACGAAACGACTCCTATTGTTGAGTAAAAGGTATAGAATTAAGCGTTTTTCCATGCTTCACAAGGAACTCCGCCGATTGGAGCATGGAAAAACTATATTCTTTCAAAGGAAAAAAGCTATCATCCATCGGAACAGCATTCAATTTGCCGTTACCGATATCATAAGTAAGTTCCTGCTGAGTCTCGTAATTATAAAGGTAGAGTAACGTGTCATTGCGTCCCACCACCATATTGTCAGCAGTATAGAACATACAGGGACGTTCTTCCTTCAGCAAGTCCACTCCAAAATTATTCTGTAGATAATCAATATTCAACAGCCCTAATATTGTTGGCTGTATATCTACCTGACCGCCAAATGCAGTTTTCTCTTCCGGCTGAATACGGCTGGAGTAAATCATCAGTGGAATATGATTATAAGATTCCGGTAGTTCACATTCGGCGTCTCCCACCAGTTTGCCATGATCTCCTTCCAATACGAATATCGTATTATCAAACCAGGGTTGTTTACGCGCCTCTTCAAAGAACTGACGCAAAGCCCAATCCGCATACTCAACGATCTGCATCTCCGGTTCACTTGTTTTCGGATGGAAGAAAGGAGGTATCACATACGGCGGATGATTACTGATGGACAGTAAAGTAGCAAAAAACGGTTGTCCGGTGGCAGCCCGCTGATTCAATACCGGAATTGCATAGTCATACAAGAAATCATCCTGCACTCCAAAGCTATTCACAACCTTATCAACCGGATAGTCTTCTTGTGAAAACACTTCATCATAGCCGTTCGTCCGGAAGAAAGCGTTCATATTATCATACTGTCCTTCATGCGTCATAAAGAAAAGGTTGTAATAGCCGTTTTCTTTCAGTACGGTAGGCAGTCCCGAATAGCGGGGAATGACAGAGCCTTTCATCAGGTTCCGTTTCATCATAGCCGGAAAAGAATACAAGGTGGCATACAAACCATGGTTCGTATGGATTCCTGCCGAATAGAAATTGCGGAAACTGATAGAACGGGTATACAGGCTATCCAGGAAAGGAGTCAAAGTCTCCGATTGCCCGAAATGCTTCATAAACTTGGCGGACATAGACTCCATCATAATCAAGACGACATTAGGACGGCGTTGTTGCACGCTATCCGCTTTTGCAGCATGCCTATAAACAGCCAACGGGGAAACATTCGCATCTCCCGGACGGTTGAGCAGAGCTTGCGCCTTGGTGATGGCTTCCTGTTCATCCATCAGATGCAAGTATTTATTTTCAGGTCTCATATCATCCATCACACTCGTCAGCAGGTTAAAAGTAGGACTTACTCCCAGTTGATTGAGAAAAGCATCCTGACAGAAATATGCCGCACTTACTTTGATCGGGTTATAGCCTGTACGCCCCCGGATTCCAAAGATGCAGAGTCCGATTAAGCAAGCACCGATCAGAACCGCCCCTCCTCGCTTCCAATAAGGAAACGGAGCGGAAATGGTAAGGCTACGATGATGGAAATAACGTGCCAGATAGATAAGCCAAACTACGAATCCGGCCAGAAAGAGAAGGAATAATCCGATGGACAGATAATAGGCACTTTCCCCCAATATCATTCCGGCGGTAGTTCCCGCATAACCGAACCATTCGAATATGGAAGAGTTGATATGTTTAAAGAAATAGGCAAAATAAGGAATGTCCGACGCACTGATTAAATAAACCAATCCATAAAAGACACTGAAAAAGATCGTAAAGAAACGGAACAACGCTTTCCCATAATAGTTGCAAACTCCACATACCACCGCAACTACCAGAGGCAACAGAAGTATGTAACAGCCTATCACATTGTCAAACCAGACACCATGCACAAAAGCAAGCATCGGAAGTGTCTTATCCGACAAGGCTTCAGAGGTCAACTGATGATAAGATGAGATAAAAAGTACCAGGCGAAACAGTCCTGCGATCAGTAAAGCCGAAACATGTATGGTAAGTATATATACAATAAGATTTAGAAAACGTTTCATAATAGCCTTTTCTTTTTATGAATTAAATGAAAGGGATTGAATAGTGTTATTTCCTCCCTTTATAGATATAAACGAAATGAAGAATCAGGAAATTGATAGGCACCACGATAATCATTACCAGTATCGGTGCAAGCAGTTCACCCGCCCCTATCCAGAGGAAGAGATTCAGTAAGCCGATCTCAAGCAGGTAATTAATCAGATGACTAAAACCAAAGCCGATCGCATTATGCGAGGATGGTTTGGAACGAAAGGTGAAGAAAGTAGTCAGGAAGTAGTTGCAGACAAATCCTACAGCATAACCAGCCGTAAAGGAGATATTGGCATTCGCAACCAACAAGACCAGGCAATATACGCCGTAATGAATGGCTGAAGATATAGTGCCGACAACTCCAAAACGAACAAATTGCCAGAACTTATCCCGCCAATCCGGGTGCTTCTCAAGTATAGCCTTACTTATTCTGATCATCGTACAACACTTCTTCCACATTATAGAGCGGACGACGTTTTACCTCTTTATAAATCTTGCCAATATACAGTCCGACAGCTCCTATGGATAATAAAACAACCCCGCCAACAAACCAGATAGACAACATCAAAGAGGCCCAGCCATGTTCCGCAGTACCCGAAATCAATGCGTAAAGAACATAGATTCCAATCAAAATACTGATAAAAACAAAGATACCTCCCAGATAAACAATTCCGTAAATGGGCTTTACCGAGAAAGAGGTTATCCCGTCCAAAGCCAGACTGAACATCTTTCTCACTGTATATTTGGAAGTTCCGGCTGTCCGTTCCCGGATCACATCATCTACCGTAGTAGAAGGGAAACCCAGCAACGGGATAATACCACGCAGATAGACATTGCGTTCCTGATAATGAGACAACTTTTCCAGCACTCTCCGGCTTAGAAAACGAAAATCCGCATGATTGTAGATAGTCTCCACTCCCATCCTGTGCTGTAATTTATAAAAGGCTGTTGCAGAAAGACGTTTCAACACGGGGTCTGCCTGACGGGATACTTTCACTCCATATACAACATCATATCCTTGCATATAGGCATCGACCATCTCCTCAATCGCATTCAGATCATCCTGCAAATCGGCATCAATGGTAATAACGGCATCACTCCAGTCTTTAGCGGTCATCATACCGGCCATGATCGCATACTGATGTCCCACGTTCCGTGCCAGATTCATTCCTTTTATATAAGGATTCGTCCCGTGCAGTTTCTTAATGATGCTCCATGTACGATCTTTGCTGCCATCATTCACAAAGAGCACAAAGCTGTCGGCACTGATCTTTTCTTTCGCCACCAACTCATCAAACAAGGCTGTCAAACGGGCGGCCGAATCTTCCAACACTTCCTCCTCATTATAGCAGGGGGATACAATAGCCAATTTTATCATTTTTCGTCCGGTTTATTTAGTTCAGCCAGTTTTATCTGTGCAAATTCCGAGTAAGTCATAAAAGCATATCCTTTTTCTTTCAGTTTGCGGATAAGCACATCCAAACGTTCCTCCATTCCTTTACCGGAATGATTGCGGATAATAAAAGGCATCTTAAATTCAGGATGTTCACCCAACGGGTAGAATTCCCACGGGTGGAAATAAGTCACAAAATATCCGTCATGCTTCAATACCCGGTTTACCAGGAGTTGATACAGCCACATCGGCAGATTATGACAAGACAACCAGAATAGCGGGAAGCGAATCCACGGAGTTACAGAAGCCGGGATTTGAAGTAACTTACCCGTCATAAAGCAGGTACGGGGCTCCGACAAATGCATATATCTTCCGGGGATAAATGCGGGATTCAATGAGGAGTTATATACATACCCCATCCGTTCAAGTTCCGTATCTGATACGGGGAACATACGCGGCTGGCGATAACCTTGTATCGTCCTGCCGGTAAGACGTTCCAGAATTTCTTTTGAACGACTGACATCCGAAGCCTGTGGCTGCCAATGGTCACATCCATGCGCAGCAACTTCATGTCCTTCGTCCATAATGCGCCGCATCACTTCCGGCGCATTTTCTGCAAAATTGCTTGTACAAAAGAAAGTAGCTTTCACCCCGTTGTTTTTCAGGCAGTCCAGTATCCGATTTGTACCATAGACTGACACTTTCATTGCTTCATCCAACGGAAAGTCTACACCATGCTCACGAGGTACATCAAATTCTTCTGTATCAAAACTTAATAATATCATTGCAATATCAAGAATTACAACTGCTGCATATCATGCAGACGTTTATAGTAACCGTTTAACTCTATGAGTTCTTCATGCTTACCACGTTCCACAATCTCACCCTCATACAGTACACAGATTTCATCTGCATTCTTAATCGTAGAAAGACGGTGGGCAATAGCAATCGTCGTACGTGTTTTCATCAAACGTTCCAACGCTTCCTGTACAAGACGTTCTGATTCGGTATCCAAAGCAGAAGTAGCCTCATCAAGAATCAGAATCGGAGGATTCTTCAAAATAGCACGCGCAATACTGATACGCTGACGCTGACCACCGGACAATTTTCCGCCACGGTCACCGATATTCATATTATATCCTTCCGGTTTCTCCATAATGAAATCATGCGCATTGGCAATCTTCGCCGCCTCTACTACTTGTTCCATTGTCGCATTCTCCACACCAAAAGCAATGTTATTGAAGAATGTATCATTAAACAGAATAGCCTCCTGGTTTACATTACCAATCAAACTGCGCAAATCTGCAATACGTACATCACGAATACTTGTTCCGTCAATGGTAATATCACCTTCCTGCACATCGTGGTAACGCGGCAACAAATCGACTAATGTAGATTTACCGGATCCCGATTGGCCAACCAGTGCGATTGTTTTTCCTTTGGGAACTGTCAGGTTTACATGCTTCAACACCTCTCTTTTACCATCATAGCTGAAAGAGATATCTTTAAATTCGATTCTATCATTCAAACCTTTCAACGGTTTCGGATTCGGAATTTCCTTAATCTTATTCTCTGCCTTCAGGATTTTGTCCACACGTTCCATGGAAGCCAACCCTTTCGGAATGTTGTATCCCGCTTTAGCAAAGTCTTTCAATGGATTGATTACACTATATAAGATAACCATATAGAAGATGAATGTAGGAGCATCGATGGTTGCATTCTTTCCTAAAATCAATGTACCTCCAAACCACAATACAGCTACAATCAGAATCGTTCCTAAGAACTCACTCATCGGATGAGCCATAGCCTGACGTATAGCAACCTTGTTTGTCGCATCCCGGAGCTCGTTGCTACATTTGGTGAAGCGGTTAATCATTTTATCTTCCGCAATAAAAGCCTTGATGATGCGCAAGCCTCCCAGTGTTTCTTCTAATTGTGACATCGTATCACTCCACTTAGCCTGTGCTTCCAGTGATTGACGTTTCAGTTTTCTTCCGACGACTCCCATCAACCAACCCATTCCCGGTAATACAATGATAGTAAAAAGAGTCAACTGCCAACTAACCGTAACCAATGTCACAAAATATATAATAATCAGAATCGGGCTTTTCATCAACATATCCAATGAACTGGTAATGGAATTTTCCACTTCCCCCACATCACCACTCATACGAGCTATAATATCTCCCTTTCTTTCTTCCGAGAAGAAAGACATCGGCAGACGCATTACCTTAGCATACACCATAATACGAATATCACGTACCACTCCTGTACGTAATGGAATCATCACGGCTGAAGAAGCAAAGTAACAACCGGTTTTAAACAATGTCATCACCATCAGGAATAGTCCCAAGAAAATAAGAGCTACAGTGGGACCATTATCCACAATCATCTGAGAGATGTAATAATAGAAGTTATTCTTGGCAACATCTGCTAAATCGCCACTACCCCATTCCATAAAATGGTACACCTTATCTGCTCCTTCTGTTTTAAACAGAATACTCAAGATAGGAATCAAAAAAGTAAATGAGAACACATTGAATACAGCAGACAAAATATTCAGCAAAATAGCCCAGCCGATATACTTCTTATAAGGCGACACAAAACGTCGCATTAGTTGTAGAAATTCCTTCATTATTTACCATTAAAAAAGTTAAGACCGCAAAGATACAATAAAACAGATTAACAGGCAGCAGTTTCTATTAATTATTAACGCGATTTATCGAAAAGCCCTCTTCAATAAATGAAATATGACTTAATAATTCTCTTTCAGCCAAATACCCAAGAAACGATCATATATTTGACAAATACCCATTTCCTGAGTCACAAAATCCTTTTCCAGCAACCCTTTTAGTGCTGCCTGAACTGAACTAGCAGAAGCCAGTTTGTATTTTTTAATAAAAGTGCCGGAAGTGAGAGCTTTAGCCCTTCCTTCTTTAGTGATAGCAATTAGCAGTTCCTTTTGTTTCTCCGGCAAACGAAAAAGAATTTCCGAATAAGTATATCTGAATGAATCAATAATCTGCCGAATAGCCCCTGACACCATTCCCACTTTACAAACTCCGTACTCCGGGGTCATATCATAAAGTGTATTCAATACTTTTTGTATATACCATGTGATTCCTTCAAACTGTTGATAAACTGTGGTAACAGCACTTTCCTCTATTTCTTTGCCTGCACGTTTGAAATGCATACTTGCAAAACGAATATATTCTTCTAAAGGAATACTTTCCAAATGCATCATTGACACACTTTGATAAAAAGGTCTGGAAGGCGTCAAAAACATATTCCCCATCACATGTCGCTGGCTCCCGGCAAAAATGAAACGCGCATTATTACAATGCTGCACATAAGTCCGGAGAGTAGCCTCTACATTTTTCTCCACATATCCAGTAATCTGCTGAAATTCATCAATAGCAATCAAACAAGGCTTATCCGCTTGCTCTAAATACCGGAAGATTTCATCAAGCGTAGTAGCCGGAGCTTGTATATCTCCTAATCCCAGATTCAAAGAAGGCATACCATTCACATCAAAAGAGATACTAGCCTGCAAAGATTTTACACATTCCCAAAAGCCATGCAAAGCTTTCTTCCCCATAGGTTTCAGTACTTCCAAAATCTCCTTACTAAGTGCAAAGACCAAATCACGCAATGAACGGCTATCATATATATCAATAAAAAAGGTATAGTAACCCTGTTTAATTTCAGGAAACTGAAAGCAATGACGGATCAGCCCTGTTTTTCCCATTCGCCGGGTAGAGACAAGAGCCAAATTATTCCCATTCATCACCTCGCGCACCAACTGTTCGCTCTCAAAACGGCGATCGCAAAAATAATCAGCAGAGACATATCCGCTTGTTATAAAAGGATTTCTTATCATAGTCTTCATACATCTCACGTTATTACGCAAAGATAATTATTATAAAATAATAAAAGCCATCTACTATACATTATTTCATCATCATCCCTACTCAACAGGCACCACATGATAATAAACCCCACGCGTTTTCCTGAACGACTTTACACCCAATCTCTGCAAGAGACGTCCGAAATAATTAACTTGCCCGGAAGAAAACTTCATTTTACTTGCTTTTTGTATCCGTTGAAGGATATCCGCAGCAAGTAACCATTCTCCCTCTTCTTCCTCTTCCGCTGCCCGGTAATATACCTGAAACAATTGTTCAATCACCGGCGACTGTTCAAACTCCCGGTTAGCCTCCGTCATAATCGCCTCCTCTTTTTCATCAAACCAATAGCGCTCATTACTCCGCAATGCAGCCATTGCCTGTGCATATAACTGCTCATAATCAATAGGGCGGACCACATCTATCACTCCCGTCACCTCGACACCGATAAAACGGCGACTGCCGGAAGTATCCGTCAACAGATCCTTATGATTACTTGTGCCTATAAAAGAAGCGTACCGGCGGAGTTCCTCCACTGCCGAAGCATTCGGACGTCGCGTATTGACAACAGGCTTTTGCAGAATATGCTTGAGAAAAGACTGCTGACTGATGCCAATCTGATCGAACTCATCCATATTAATCAATAAAAAGCGATTCAAATACAGTTCAGCATCCCGTTTCCGACTGAAATCGATACTGTCCGTATAATATGCCTGTAAACATGGTGGTAAGATCAAGCGGCAAAATGTAGACTTACGATAAGCTTGCGGGCCTATCAATATAGGCGAAGTGCTATTCGCATGATTCTTACCCATCCCACGCCAATGTGCGACCATACTAAGAAACCAACGACGAAACAATTGAGTCCAATAAGGATGGTCACAAGGAACCCGTTTGGCTAAATTGCCAATATAATCCTTACCGTTCCAACGAGGAAGGTCATAAAGAAACTCTTCAATAGGTTGATAAACCGGTACATGATCCGAATTCAGGAAACGCACGACATCTTTATCCCAAAGTTTAAGCCCCTCATATTGTGCATTCATTGTAATGCTTGCCATCAACCGTTTATCCACCGGAAGAAAATAAAAATTAAAGCTATTCCGTTCGCGACATTCCACTTGTGACGTTAGTTGGTTGAAACGGAAATCATAACGCCGTTTCATAAACTCATCCATCTGCATGACAAATAATTGTTCCGGCAACAGGCTGCTCTTACTCGCAAATCCCTCTGAAGTCCGATATACATTCCGTACAGTCCCCCGAACCAATGTATCATCTTTTGGCAAACGATAATGCGCCCGACACCATCGCACCGTATCTTCTTCAGGAATACCGGCGCGAAAACAATACCCGGCCAGATTTATCAACAAAGACTGTTTATCACCTTCTTCCGGTTGATAACCATCCTCCTCATCCAGTGCACGTGCGAAGGCTGCTTCAAAAAGAACAGAAAGCGCATCACATCTTTCATACCCCGGTGCAAGCCGTTGCAATGGTGAAGTTTCCGTTTGCACCCGTTCACGATAAGTGGTTTCGCCCGGCATAGCCACAGGTTGTTTCATATAAATAGGCATCGCTTCGGGATTAAAATACAAATCCGGATCAAAAGTCCAGCGACAATATTGTTCCAATGAAGGTTCTTTCAGTTCGATATCAAAAGGAAGTTGGGGCTGATAGAATTTCACAGCCAACCGATAGGCGTGTGCATGAAAAAGCTCTGCCTGTTCACGGGTTTCCGGTAAAAGGTCATTGGGATAAGTAAAACGGACCCATATCTTCACTGACTTTCCGGAAGAACCGGTGAAAGCTAAATAAGTTTGCGGCAGCTCCCTCACCCGCTCTTTCACTTCATCCGCTTCCATATTCCCGGATAAGTTATTCACCTGAATCATCACAATTCCGTTGTATTCACTCATGGTCGTTATTCCGTCTTTGCGGAAAAAGGCCGCTGCAGGTATCACCTTCTGCACTTTCTGCACATAGTCATTTTTATCACCCGGAAGCATAAAAGGCAGGACTTCTCTCATTTTTGAAACAGACTGTGCTTTGGTTTCCACTTTCATTTGCTCTACGAGCTGTTCGATTCTTAACGTACGCATAGTGTTCACCTTGCCATCGTCTCTTACCAATGTTATTCTCATTGCTTAATTAATTTATTTGTCCTGCATGTGTTTGTAGGGCGATTATTACCACAGACAAATGTACGGTTAATATCCCGTATAAACAAATTTGACACCTCCCAAACGCACGTCCACTAGTAATGATTTGCAATTCTTATTCTCATATTCTCATAAGTTTCAGATAAAACACACAAAATCAGCATAGTACACCATGAGAAACGTTTTTAAATCCGGTATTTCTCATACTTTGTCTTTCATTTTTACTCAAAAATTGTCTATTTATCATAGTATTCCGGATCATTTCTCATAGTCAAATACCAACCATTCATTTCGCTCATTGGCCAACCTTATTTTACACAGCCCTCATCTATTATTTACATGTAAACAACCGTGTAATTATTTGTTTTTCAGTTAATAATGTCGTATCTTTGAAAGAGGATCTCAATCGTTTCACTACAGTGAACGGTTCTGTTCACTAGAGTAGAAAGATCTGTCTACTAGAGTGAAAAGAACCGTTCACTCTAGTGGAACGAACTAGCTGGTAGTTAAATAATAAAAGAATAAAGGCAAGATACACTAAGCGCATCAATTACATAATATATAAACAACCATTAAATTAGAACAAAGATGGCAATACAATTCGAGTTTTATAAGAATCCCCAACCGGAGAAAGAAGGAGAAGAACCTAGTTATCATCCACGGGTAGTCAACTTTCAACATGTGACTACTCAAAAATTGGCAAGAGAAATCCACATGGCAACCACTTTCGGAAAAGCGGAAGTAGAAGCCATGCTAATGGAATTGAGCAGATGCATGGGCAACCACCTATGCGAAGGAGAACGAGTACATCTGGATGGGATCGGCTATTTCCAGATTACATTGCAAGCGACCGAACCCGTGCACTCGCTTACCACCCGTGCAGATAAAGTGAAACTAAAATCCATTAACTTCCAGGCTGACAGGAATTTAAAGAGTTTGTGTATGAGTAGTCACTTACGACGTTCGAAATACAAGCCACATTCGGCTTCTCTTTCAGAAGAAGAGATCGACAAGAAACTCACTGCCTATTTTGCAACCCATCCTGTATTGACCCGTAGTAATATGCAGTCACTCTGTTGTTTTACCCAAAGCATGGCCAGCAGACAGATTCGTCGTCTAAAGGCACAAGGAAACTTACAGAATATAGGCAAACCCACACAGCCTATTTATGTACCAACTCCGGGGCATTATGAGAAATGATTTCAACGGGTATGAGAAATAAGCCAAATTAAGGTCTATTTGTGAATAAAGCTATGAGAAACACTAAATTTAAAATCATTTCTCATAGCTTACACCATTAACAATCTGACACTTAGGTCATATTTATGAGAACATGAGAAATGAATATTTTATATCCATTTCAGAGGCGCATCAATTCTCCACCAACCACTTTTCTATATTTCTTGTTTCAACACTAAAGTTAACGCCAATCTTGAAAAGTTTCCGCGAATCCGTTGCAAACGGACGAGCATAATGTTTATCCTCTATCTGCCGCAAAGCTTCTTCCGCCGTACCATTCAATTTAAATTCCATGATGTAGATAAATTTATCGGTCTGCAATACCATATCCACACGGCCCTCACTCGTATGATATTCCGCTTTTACATAGAAGCCTACCAGTTTACACACGATATATAGTACATTCTGATAATGTAATTCCAATTCGCGTGCTAGTTCATAAGGAATATCCGAAAAGAAACTTTGCAGACGGCGGAAAAAAGATTCGTAATCACCAGCACGTACCTCACGAACAAATTTTTGGATTTCAAAGGGAGATTCCACTTTATTGACGTTCGCATAATAAGGAAGCAGAAAACGGATAAATCCTTCCTCCACTTCACGATTAGGAAAACCTAAACGGTAAATACCAAATTCTTCATCATATCCCTTAATGGTGAGATATCCGCTCTGATAAATCACCGGAATAGGATTGGTAGATTCAGAATCCATACTGTTCAGTACCTGTTCATCGGTTTCTTCATGGGCCATCCGATGAAGGTCGTAATGGTGTTTCTTCAGCAATTCCACCAAATAAGTGGGAGTACCTGTTTCAAACCAGTAGCTTTTAAACTCATTCCTATCAAAAGCTAAAAGCAGACTGAAAGGATTGTACATTCCTTTGGAATTGTGCGTGAAATGATAGCCATCATACATTTCTTTCAACCTGGCACATATCTCTTCATACGTCACTCCCTGCACATTGGCAAATTCATGAAGTTCGGCATCCAGATTATCGTATAGCTCCTGTTCGCTCACACCACAAATATCTATATACTTATTCCACATTGAAATGTCATTCAGGTTATTCAAATCACTGAACACACTGACTTTACCGAACTTGGTAACTCCCGTCAACAAAGCAAACTTGATACACCCATCCTGACTTTTCAATGCGCCGTAGAAGGCTTTCAATGTATTGCGGAAACTCTTTTGCAAAACATCATCACCAATAGCCTGTAACATCGGCTTATCATACTCATCCACTAGGATCACCACACTTTGCCCCTCTTGCTGACAGGCACGCCTAATAATCCCCTCAAAACGCATCGCTAAAGATTTATCCGAGGGCTCTTCGCCATATATCTTCTCCCATTCCACCAACGCCCCATTCAGTTTATTCTCCAAACTTTCCGGAGTATCGTATTTTTCCGTATTAAGATCAAGATGTAATATAGGATATTTTACCCAATCTTTTTCCAGCTTCTCCATAGCCAGCCCTTCAAAGAGTTCCTGCTTTCCTTGAAAGTAAGCTTCAAGCGTAGAAATAAGCAGACTTTTGCCAAAACGGCGCGGCCGACTTAAGATATAGTAACTCCCGGTTTTCACCAATTGATAAATCAATGCCGTTTTATCAATATAAAAATAGCCACCTCTACGGAGTTTCTCAAAATTCTGTATACCAATAGGGTAAATCTTGCCACCCATATTTCAATCTGTTTAAGTTCACATCGTACAAATATACATATTATCTCAATATAAAAAACCAAATGTCCAAAGAGGAATCACATTCCGCATCCCGTACTCAATATCATCTTTCACGATATACGCATTCTCCACATCATGCACCTGCTTCTGCGATTTATTCTTCCCACCTACTTCAAAGGTATAACCACCTATTGTAAAATCAGAGACCTCTGATGTAGTTACCGGACGTACAACTCACAAAGTAGAAAGAAATTAAAAATGAACGATAAGAAGAAATGCCTAAGGCGATGCTTCCGCATCGCTGCACACGAATATAAGGATTTTTATTACAATAACAAGCGATAAACAATATTTCTTAAATGAAAAGCCGTGCTCCACTCAACATAAAGTGACACATTTTACCTAATAGATTAGTGACTGAAGCATTTTTTTATCACAGCAGTATCGCAATAAATATAGCTTCTCTGAGAATTTATAATAATGACTAGGCTTTCGATTATTCTCATTAATAATATAATTCATAGTTTGAAGATTGTTCTTCTCTAAAACTCTTCTTTCTTTTGCTGACACTGGATAACTTACTATCGGCAGACAGTTTTTCCATTTTGTGAAAAATATTCGTGCATTAGTCAGCCATTCATTATCTAGCTTTGAATTACTAATGTGCTCTATTAGAATATCATATACACATAATGATTTCAGTCCCAGCATATAAACCTGCAATGAGATATCAAGATCATAAAAATGAAATCCTTTGTAATTTATTTCATCAAATCTTATTTTATCAAAAACAGATTTCCTCATGCAAAAAAAACATCCATCCACTGCTACCACTTCTATGGCATTCGCATCTGCAATGGGTTTAAAGCAAGTATTATAAGTAATGGTTGGATCAGCTCTATTAGTGTCAATAGAATACTGGCAAATTGCATCCTTTCCTGCATCTGTACTTCCAGGTCCCCACCAAATACCCGGTATTTGACTAATAAAACGTGGTCCAGAAATTCCAATAAGCCCTACTTTCAAATCTCTGAAATGATTTATCAGAAGCTTTCCCCAATCACTAGTGTAATGTAAAATATCTTCATGCATAAAACATAGAAGTGGATATTGGCTCCTTTTGACCCCTTCGTTATAAGCACTAAATATATCATATTGACTTTTACTGTTATCAATACATATAATCTCATGAACAACCCCAACCGTATTCTCAATATTATCCTTCAATTCCTTAGAGATGGATTGAAACCTACTGCATATTATAATAGAAATCATATTTATTCAAATCAATTTTATATATTAAGATACTTTTATACGAATATCTCTAATTCATAAAAAAATAGTTCACAAAACTAAGGATAAAATCCTGTAAGGACAAACTTAGATTTAAAAAAATAAAAAACTCCAGACTTCCAAAGCTAACAGATAAATATAGAATGTAGATCATCCATCCTTAACTCTTCGAATTCAATTCTTCAGGAAAGAAAATCCTAACATATCACAATTATTTATCAAAACGTCTTAGTAAAAGTTTTTTTTGCTTATTTTTGTAAGATACAATACAATTCTAACAGTTTGGCAAGGACTATTGTATAACTTACAGTTATGATAGCTTTGAGAAACATATTAGTATAATTTATTTTATATATTCTATAAATTATGAAATGTTATATTTGTTTGACAGACTCTATTGTCAACAGAAAAGATTACTTTAACATGTTAAAGGTAACCTTAATTAGTGCTCGTAAAAACACATCTCTTCGATTAATTTGCCTATATGATGGTAAAATTGGCGATCCTGTTTACAACTTACTAAAAGATTTTAAAGTTGAGATCATCATCCATGAATTACCATATAAAAAGGAACTAATGGAAATATATTCTCACGAATGGATGGAAACAGAACTAGGAAAAGATATAGAATATAGTCGAATATTCGGCACATTCATGAGAATGGAGATTCCTATAATAGAAAAAGAAGACGAATATGTATTATACACCGATATGGACATAATCTTTAATGATGATATATTACTGAAAGATCTACCTCATCCTGCTTATTTAGCTGCTGCTCCCGAATTTGAACGCGATACAAAAAGAAT
Organism: Bacteroides sp. MSK.18.37; assembly: GCF_019129155.2. NCBI lineage: Bacteria > Pseudomonadati > Bacteroidota > Bacteroidia > Bacteroidales > Bacteroidaceae > Bacteroides > Bacteroides sp. MSK.18.37. The sequence continues at coordinate 2,520,788 of NZ_JAHOIB020000001.1, forward strand.
GAGTTATTTCAATGCTGGAATATTAGTCATGAACATCCAAGGAATGAGAATCAAATATCAGCAATTTGTAGAGATGATGAAAAAAAGGCAAAGATCTACTTCAGGACTTTTTGATCAAGGGTACTTAAACGAGCTGTGTTTCAAGGACATGGAAATTTTACCTATTGAATATAACTGGAAACCGTACTGGGGAATTAATGGGAATGCTAAGCTTATCCATTTTCATGGAATGAAACCATGCAGCAACCTCGAAGAAGCAGGATTTGACACCAGAGAATCATTCTTTCGGACTATATTTGACAATAACAGTCAAGGCTATGCAGGGTATATATACTATTTTATTCTCTTTTTTAATTACCTAGGTCAAAAACAAGACCAATGGTTATGCTATCATTTACAATACATCCTTGACCTATATAAAAAACCTTTAATAGCCCTTGCACAAAAAACAGACTATAAACCAAAATACAGAAAATACAAACGTCTATACTCAATATTCGTAAGTATCTCTATACTATTAGCAATTCTACTACTTACTGCTTTATTTTTAGTATAATCAATATAAATAACACTCTCAAATGGACAAAACCGAAGGTCTAAAATTAAAACAATAAACATGAGAATTGGTATATTATATGTTTGCACTGGAAAAAACTTGCAAAGATACAGAGTAAGAACTATAGAAAAAACGGGGTTCACCGAATGCTTACTACCCATTTGCAAGACACTCATGACCAGAAATAAATAGAATTTACTTTTAAAAAGCTCCTGCTACCGGTAATTCACAGAAAATAAAAACACCTCAAACAAATAATATAAAATAAATCTTTATATATTTGCCAATAATATGAATCAAAGCAATAAATAAAATGAGAATTGGTATATTATATATCTGTACTGGCAAATATGACATTTTTTGGAAAGACTTTTATCTAAGCGCAGAACGTTATTTTATGCAAGACCAATCTTTCATTATCGAGTATTATGTATTTACTGATAGTCCTAAACTATATGACGAAGAAAACAACAAACATATTCACCGGATCAAACAAAAGAATTTAGGATGGCCTGACAACACATTAAAACGTTTCCATATATTCCTTCGTATCAAGGAACAGTTAGAGCGAGAAACCGACTATCTATTTTTCTTCAATGCCAATCTCTTATTCACCAGTCCTATTGGCAAAGAAATTCTACCACCATCAGATAGTAACGGATTACTAGGAACTATGCACCCTGGATTCTACAATAAACCGAACTCCGAATTTACATACGAGCGAAGAGATGCTTCTACTGCCTATATCCCAGAGGGAGAAGGTCGATATTATTACGCTGGAGGGCTTTCAGGTGGATGTACAAAGGCCTACTTGAAACTCTGCACAACAATTTGCTCATGGGTTGACAGAGATGCCACAAACCATATAATACCAATTTGGCACGACGAATCTCTAATCAATAAATACTTTTTAGATAATCCACCAGCTATTACATTGTCCCCTGCATATCTATACCCAGAAGGTTGGCTCCTTCCTTTTGAACCAATAATCCTCATTCGAGACAAAAATAAACCCCAATATGGCGGGCATGAATTATTGCGAAGAAAAAACTCTTTATGGGAAAGGATTAAGCTAATCTGCCAAAAATTTAAATCGGCTGATTAGTTATCCAATTTTTCTCTATTATAAAAATACAGAATTATGGAAAACTCCTTTCCACTGATATTCAACTTTATCATCACAAAGAATCACTATTTTATCTGCACTATCTCTCAATAAAGCACCATACTTTCCCAAAGTACCTTTACTTGTTATCTGATGTTTGCAATAAGCTATCAAAAACAAATCCATATACCCCTTATCTGAACCATTTATATCCACCACCTTGTAATTCTCATTTGCAAATTCAAGATAGGGAATAAGTTCTGATGCCACCCATTCCGGCTCATCTGAGAAAAAGTAAAAAAAAGGCATAACAGTCTCTTTTTCCATATAATCAACAGCCCTTTTAAAATAGCTCAAAGAAGCAGGCTTCCCATACGCTCGAACTTCAACACTTAAATCACCCCGTCGAACATGCACTGCTACAGGATTGATATTCTGTTTTATTTCTGACATTAACATTTTGCTACCCTCATCAAATATTTCAGATGAGATTCTATAAGTAGACATAAATGCGGGTACCCAAATATTTATCGGCAAATGATAATATCCACCTAAATAAATAGGGGGATTTTTTTCCAAAAATGAAAAATCATCTATCCATTCCGATGTATTATTCCCAACATAATAAAAATGTCTCTTATAATAGGAGATTTCGAACTCTGTTGCAATTGTCAGCCCCAAATAAGGAAACACTTTCAACAAATCAAAATTGCGGGCAAATTTATAATCCATGTCACTTCCCCATTCCTTATAAAAGGATAGATCATACACAACCTTACATCCACGCTTTCTAAAAAATTCTCCCAACAAATATTGGAGCATTTGAGAACAAATACCACCATCCATCAACACTACAACCTTAGGAGTAACTAAGCGAGCCTTCAACATTCTTTTATAACAACTTCTTTGCCACCTTCTAATAATACTCATTTCTTTATATCTTATTTTACCAACTATACTGCAACAGATTCAAATCCTCCAACCAGCTAGATTATAAGCGATAAACAATATATGCTTCATTTCTCAACGCCTTAATTTATCTGAGCACATTACAGTTTATGGCGCATATTATAATATCTAAGTTTCAAATCTCCCCAGAAACCTGATACTCTATAAGCATTCACAATCTTACGTTCTCTTTTTGACAAGTTGTTTATTAAACAAGGATAGGATTCCATTTCATTAACAAGCCGTTTCATTTCCTTCCTAATATCAGCAAAACGTTTCCAATAAATTCTTCTAAAGGCATTTTCAAGATGGAAATGAGCAAGTGCTTCCTTCATCTCTTCCCTCAACCCTTTTTTATCAATATAATTTTCAATCCATATTGTATAATTCACAAAGTCTCCATACTTTTTATCATCAAAAGTTGCTGGATGTGACATTGACGTATTGGTAAAATTATAGTCAATAATTATATAATCAACTGAAACGACTTTTTGTAAGTATAACAATAATTGTGTGGAAAGAACGACATCTTCACCAAATGATATATCTGGCCTTTCTATTTCATTCTGATATAATGATCGAAGATGAAATTTTGACCATACACACCAATAAGCCTTTTTTAAAAGAATATTTTTCAAAAACTCCACGCCTGACAACTCTACAAAATCAAAAAAAGTTGATTTATGAAACTCTCCATCATAGCAAAACATAAAAGGGGCCACTACCATATCCGCTTGCGTTTCCTCTGCTTTAGCAACCAGCCTAGTTATTGCATCCTCATGCATAATATCATCACTATCTAAATATTGGATATATTTGCCAGTAGCAATATCTATACCCGATTTACGCGCCTGCACTAATCCTTCGTTTTGTTTATTAAATACAACAATCCGGGGATCTTCAGCCGCATACGTCTTTATTATATCTAAACTATCATCTGTACTTCCATCATTCACTACAACAATTTCAAGATTAGTATACGTTTGATTAATAACACTCTGCAACGTTTTAGTTATCGAATTGTGCGCATTATAAACAGGAATAATAACCGAAACTAAAGGGTATTCTTTTTCCATTATATCATTTTTTAATTCTTTTTCTTGGCAAAGTGAGTCCAATAATAAATTGGCCAAAAATAAGTTATCTTACGTAATCGTTTATAATATTTAGAAGACAATTCTTTTCTTGACAAAAAACGCCATCTACTCAACTTGTTCCTCATATCTTTAATTTCAACAGGATACGACTGATGATTAGGATCCGTCATAAACCCTTGAAAATGATTAAAGCAATTTTCCACAATCACATTGACGGCATCAAACCAATCTCTACCTTCAAACAACCGCCGCTCCTTTGCAAACTCCAATCTTGAATATTCAGCCAAGAAATAATGATAACGTTTTATAGGATTGATTGTATGGCAAATACTATCACCTCTCTGTATATAATGATAATAAGCAGCATCAATCCAAACTATTTTATCGCAAATACTTATCCAGCGATAAATAGTCGCATGATCCTCAAAAAACATACCTACAGGAAAGCGATAAGAATCAAAAAAAATCTTATCAAAAAGTTTAGTACAAGCTGAACTACTTACTCTCTCAAAAATAATATCTCGCTGAACATCTTGACTAGTACGTACATACACATTAGCTGTATTAGGATACATTTGTTCTATACGGCCATCTTCATACTCAAAGCAAAAGTTGCAATATACCATATAAACTTTGTTCTGTACCATGACTGACAACATGTTTTCATACATTGTCGGTTCAATATAATCATCGCTATCTATAAACCCAATATATGGAGCAGTCGCTATTTCAATTCCTGCATTACGAGCTATAGATAAACCTGCCTCATCAAGATGCAACACTTTTACTCTAGAATCAATATTAGCATATTCATCACAAATAGAAGGGGAATCATCGGTCGACAAATTATCCACTAATATGATTTCTATATCTTTCAACGTCTGATTACGTACAGACTCTATACAACGTCGCAAATACGGAGCTGTATTATGAACAGGGATGATAACGCTTACCGAGTATTGAGATTCCATATTTGAATATTCATTTTCTACTTGCAAAAATAAGGAATAATATCCATAGGAAGTATCTAAAAAGAGATTGTTTACAAATAGAGCAGAATTTCACGCTTACAATTAACCATTATTAACAATACGTATATATAACTGAAAAGCCAAAAGAAAAAATTCTATGGGGTATTTTGCATTCAGCAACTTGCTAGTATAGTTTTCCATCACAAAAGTTTGCAAATACAATATTTAAACAAACTGAATGTGTATATTTGCAAAACCTAATTGATAGCAATAAAAATGAAAAAATTAGCAATTATTATACCAGCTTATAAACCACGTTTTTTGCAAGAAACACTTGATTCTATCGCTAAACAAAACAATCACGAATTTACCGTATATATTGGTGATGATGCAAGTCCCTACCCATTAGAGACCATAGTAGATCGTTACAAGAACAAGTTTGACATTATATATCATCGTTTTGAACAAAACATGGGCAAAAAAGACCTACCCGGTCATTGGGAACGATGTATATTATTGTCAGCAGAAGAACTTATATGGCTTTTTTCAGATGACGACTTAATGCCCTTTGACGGAGTAGCACGTATAATTCGAGCCTCACAAAAACATTCTGAAGGAAAATATATATTCCGTTTTCCTTTAGAAGTCGTTGACGAGTATGGTAAACTAAAGTATAAAAACCCTCCTTTTAAAACCGATTTAACTTCTGGATATGAATTCCTATTAGATAAATTATCTGGGAAAATTAGTTCTGCCGCCTGTGAGTATGTATTTAGCCGAACAGTATGGGAGCAAACGGGAGGATTTATTAAATTCCCTTTGGCTTGGTGCACCGATGATGCAACATGGGCTAAATTTGCAGAATTTACAGGAGGAATCATATCTTTACCAGGCAATCCTGTCAGCTGGAGAAATGCTGAAGGAGAGAATATATCAAACTCCACTCATTTCAATAAAGAAAAGATTAGAGCAACAATACTTTTCATGGAATGGATTAGTATAAACTACCATTCCCATCTTCACGAAAGAAAATTCAAAAAAGCAATCAAACGTTATATATATAAATTCCTACAGCATTCGCTAAAAAACGACTTTAGCTTACACGACCTTTTACTTTTATGCAACGCTCTAAGAAAACTCACACTAAATGTATCTTTGCTAGTTTTAGTTCATCATGTTGGGAAGAAAATAAAAAGGCAATTAACTCGCAATAAATAAATTGCCTTATATTTTTGAATTTAAGGAATACCCTTGCTAACAATATCCTTTAAGAATTTTACTATAATAACTGTAAACGGCCATACTCTTCAATTACTTCAATAGAGATGACAAGCTAACACAATAATTATCGATAGAAAACTGCTGTGCTTTTTTCAAAGACATTTTTTTTAACGAATTGAGCAACTCTCGATCATTTGCTAAGATCATAATATTCTTTATAAAATCATCGGGAGAAGAACAGAAACATGCATTAGTCTCATCGCAATAGTCCCGTATAGATCCAACATCACTAACCACCATCGCCAATCCTGTTGCCATTGAAGTACAAATTACATTACTTCCAATAGTATCCTTCATCACATTTAATGAAATATCAGAATCATTCATATAATGCTTTAATTCCGCCTCCGGAACATACCCCACCAATGTTGCATTCTTTAAACCTGAAAACAAATAATCAATATTCTCCCGCCCTTTGCATATATAAAAATGAATTTGCGGAAGTCTTGAAACAATATAAGCAATCTGTTCAAAGTCACGTGCCAAAGCACCCATTACTATTACCTTGACATCACCACCTCTGTTATAAAGATTTGCAGAAGGAGTATAATAATTATTATCGACATAATGAAAGGAAGTATAAACATTCTCTATTCCTAAATTATTGAGATAGCATGTCAAACTACTTCCCAATGTTACAATTTCTGTAACAAATCGCGAACTCTTCTTTATTTGTGCTTTCGAATATCGCCTTTCCAATTTTTCAGGAACAAGATGCACCATAGCATATATAGGTGCTTTAGGACATATAAAGCGTATTATTTTTGCAAACAATATTTGATATGAATCTCTATGTAAATATTCAGTAAGAACAAACTTATCTCCTGATTTATATGTCATTGCTAATTTAAGTGCCGTAAAAAGCACAGAGATTTTCTTCCCCTTTTTTCCCTTATCCAAAAAACGCCTACCCATATTGAAAGTATACATTTTATACAATTCAGGATTTCTTTTTTGAATATATTCATAAAGATACCTCATTCCTGTATGATTACCAGATGTTGAAGGCCAATCATAACAAATAATATATATCATATTATTAAAATTTAAATTAAAGAACAATAGTCTTAAACAATAGAGGAATTGCAGAATTTACATCAGTCCCATTATTTAGACAAACACAATATTCTGAACAAAGGTAATGAAAATAATCCAAAGTTTTATTCTAATGAAATTATTCTTTCTATATATAGGGCAAGCTCGGGATAAGAAATCAATAAAAAACGAAATAACTTTCATCATTACAAATATTAAAGTAACTTTGTAATCACCTAATATTATTTTGTTATTAATGATTGAAGAAAAGTATGTGCTTAATAACTCTCTCAATGCCTATTTATAATGTAGAAAAGTACATTGAACGTGCCTTATTATCTGCATTAAACCAAACCTATCAAAACTTAGAGATTTTGATAGTAGACGATTTAGGGCATGATAACAGCATGGATATAGTCTACCAACTTAAAAGCACACATCCTAGAGGTAACTGCATCCGTATAATTACACATAAAAAAAATCTTGGTTTGGGAGGAACAAGAAACACAGCAATTGAATCTGCTCAAGGGAAATATCTATACTTTATGGATAGCGACGATGCTATTGTTCCTGATTGCATTGAAACTTTATATAATATTATTTCACACGAGAAAGTAGACTTTGTAGCAGCCGGAATCAATCAAATTGATGAGAATGAAAATTCACTCAAAATTACTAACTATCCTAATATTACACGAAAAGGTAAATTATGTATGGCTCAATACTTTTATGAAGAAAAAAATGAGATATGGGTAACTACATGGAATAAATTATATAATCTTTCTTTTTTAAAAGAATTTCATATTCATTTTTTGGAACACGTGTACCACGAAGACATAGTAATGCATGCCATGCTCGCTCTAAATACCAGATCATTTAGCCTAACCAACCGGACAACTTATCTTTATAATTGCAAGAGAGAAGACTCTATTACAAATATAGAACAAGGCTACACCTTGAAGCATCTAAATGATCTTACCATAGTTTTTAGTGAGATCAGGAGATTGATGCAAGCAGACAACAACCTTAGCAAACATCTTCAAAAAGAAATAAACTTATATTATTTATTTGAAATTTATCATCGATACCTACCAGCGATGTACTCAAATATTAAAAGGGTTGATTTAATAAAAGGATTAGCAAGGCTCTCTCAAAACTGTATCCCTCCTATTTTGGAAACCCGACTAACATTCAAATCTATAAAACGTTTTTTATTCCTAAAACTTCCTTTTAGCATTCAGTATCTAATTAAAAGTCATAAATACAAAAAGGACAAAACTTAGGCGGAAAAACTATCAACAAATAATATACTATAAGAAGGTTCATAGAAAATATTATTTTCATTTACAAAATTTACAGTCTTATACTTCTTAAAAACATGGAAAAGCATCTCTTCATTCTTAGTCATTTACAAGAGAAGTTTCATCATAATGATATTTTGTATGTAAGAGGATGAATATAGTCTTTTGGAAAGAAGATTTATACAAAGCCAATAGTTATAATGAAGAGATGACTTACTAGAGCCGCAAAGACAACGAACTTGCATGTAGACTTATTAATTCCAGAACAAAAAAAGAATCATAAAATTTGATGTAGCTATCCTGAAAAAGCCTTTAACGCTTGTCACAACCAAATAAAATGTATACATTTGTAGAATTTTAATGCAAGCCCCCTTAACTATTTAACTAACTTAGTAATAATTATATGAATAAACCAATGGCGAGCAACATAAGTACATCGCTAATTATATCCACCTATAATAGAAGCGACGCATTAGAATTATGCGTTAAAAGCGTGCTACGTCAATCTCTCCTTCCAGATGAAATTATCATTGCCGATGATGGTTCTAAAGAAGATACAAGAGAACTAATTCATCAATTAGCAGCCTCCTCCGAAGTCCCTATTATTCATGTTTGGCATGAAGATCTAGGCTTCAGGCTGGCTTCCATCCGTAACAAAGCTATTGCGAAAGCATCTAAAGAATATATTATACAAATTGACGGGGATATCGTCTTACACAAAGATTTCGTCAAAGATCATGTACGTTTTGCTAAAAAAGGCAGTTTCGTAACCGGTAGCCGTGTATTAATCCGGGAAGGTTTAACCCAAAAGATGCTAGCAGAAAGAAACTGCATGATCTCTATTCACGACAAAGGTACTAAAAACACAATCAACGGAGTACATTTGCCTTGGCTAAGCCCACTACTTCAGCATTATCGCCAATGGGATATTTCATATTCCAGAGGATGCAATATGGCTTTCTGGAAAGAGGATTTATTAAAAGTCAATGGGTACAATGAAGCTATTACCGGATGGGGAAGCGAAGATCATGAATTAGTGTGCCGCCTCATCAATAGCGGTGTACGCAAGCGTACCATCAAATTTGCGGGAATTGTGTTCCACCTTCATCACGAACTACATGGAACGGATAATTTGAGCAACAACCGCAGTATTTTGAACGAAACGAAAGTCAGGAAACTAACCTGGTGCGATAAAGGAATCATACAAAACTAATATGGAAAAGAATTTGAACTTTTTAGATCGAAACGAATTTAACTACAGTCCATCAAAAGAAGTAGTAGAAGCTTTAAAAAACTTCGATATAAATAAACTTTGTTTTTATACCCGCATTTATGATGAAGGAAAGAAAAGTATATTATCTGTTTTCTTATCCGAACTTTATGATATAGATGAAACACAAGTCTTATTAGGATACGGCGGAGAAGATATTCTGAAGCAAGCTGTACACTACTTCCTGACTCAAGAAGATGGAAATAAAACGATGTTGATTCCCAAGTTCTCATGGTGGTATTATAAATCAATTGCAGATGAGGTGAATGGCCATACTTTGCAATATCCTCTCTACGAAGACGGAAATACTTTTAAATATGACTTTGAGACGCTAAAAGATATGATTCAGAAAGAGAATCCGAAGATTCTTTTACTAGCTTCTCCCAATAACCCTACCGGCAATGGTTTAACTCCAAAAGAATTGGATGAACTGCTCGCAGAAGTACCCAGCCAAACAGTGGTACTGATAGATGAAGCATACGCTTCTTTTGTTTCAACTGATACTAGTTATATCAAAAAGCTGGTTAATAAATATCCGAATTTGATTATTTCCCGTACTTTATCCAAGTTTTATGGATTGCCCGGTTTACGTATGGGATTCGGATTCATGAGTAAGGAGCTGGAAAAATTCAGCAGATACAGCAATAAATATCTGGGATACAACCGGATATCCGAAGATATCGCCATTGCGGCTCTCAAATCGGACGCACACTACCGAAACATCGCCAAACTGATGAATGAAGACCGTGAGCGTTACGAAAAGGAAATCGGCGTATTACCCGGATTCAAAGTATATGAATCGGTTGCCAATTTTATTTTAATCAAATACCCGATAGAACTGAAAGAGGCTTTACAAAAGGCTTTTGCTGAACAGAGTTATAAAGTGAAGTTTATGAATGAACCGGATATCAATACTCATTTGCGTATCACATTGGGACGCCCAGAGCAGAACCGGATCGTTATAGATACAATCAAAGAAATAGCATCCAAATGAAAGCAGTAATATTAGCCGCAGGAATAGCTTCACGCTTACGCCCGCTGACCGATACGACGCCCAAATGTCTTCTCAAAATAGGAGAACGATGCCTTTTGGAAAGAGCTTTTGATGCTCTGATACAAAACGGATTTGATGAATTCATCATTGTCACCGGGTATCGCCAGCAGCAAATCGTAGATTTTCTACAGGCACATTATCCAACCCAAGATATTACTTTCATCTATAATGACAGGTATGAATCAACCAACAATATCTATTCATTATGGCTCACCCGTTCCTATACAGATGGGCAGGAGATTTTATTATTAGACAGCGACATTGTATTTGATCCGCAGATTGTAGAGAAACTGCTTCATTCGGATAAGGACGACATATTGGCACTGAATCGTCATGAGCTCGGAGCAGAAGAAATAAAAGTCATCGTGGACGACGCACAAAAGGTCGTTGAAATCAGCAAAGTCTGCTCGATATCCGATGCTATCGGAGAATCTATCGGCATTGAAAAGATGTCAGCTGAATATACCAAAGCGCTATTCCGGGAACTGGAAATTATGATTACTACCGAAGGGCTGGATAATATATTCTACGAACGGGCTTTTGAGAGACTGATTCCGCAAGGATATAGTTTTTACGTTATGGACACCACCGAGTTCTTCTCGGCCGAGCTGGACACAGTAGAAGACTTTCAACAGGCACAGAAGCTGATTCCAGCCAGTCTTTATTAATTAAAATCAGATAGAATGGCTAATTACGACATCCGCCCTCTACAGCTTCGCATATTAAAGAACTTATTAGCTGTTGACAAAGTTTGCAAAGAACATAATCTGCGATATTACATCATGGCAGGCACCATGCTGGGAGCTGTGCGCCACAAAGGATTCATCCCCTGGGATGATGATTTGGATATCGGAATGCCAAGAGCTGATTATGACTTACTAATGGCTAATGCCAAAGAATGGTTACCGGAACCTTACGAAGCGGTATGCGCTGAGAATGATAAGGAATATCCTCTTCCGTTCGCAAAGGTGCAGGATGCCAACACAACCTTAATCGAGCGTATGCATCTCAAATATCTGGGAGGTGTATATATTGATATATTTCCACTAGATGGAGTTCCGGAAAGCCGTATGGCGCAAAGAATGCATTTTGCGAAGTATGAGTTCTACAAACGAGTACTTTATCTTATTCATCGCGATCCATACAAACATGGGAAAGGTCCCAGTTCATGGATACCGCTATTATGCAGAAAGTTTTTTACCCTTACCGGAGCACAGGAAAGCATCAGGAAGGTGATGAAGAAATACGATTTCGACCAATGCGCATTAGTCTGCGATTATGATGATGGAATGAAAGGAATCATGTCGAAGGATATCCTGGGCACTCCCACTCCTATCCGGTTTGAAGATGAAGAAGTATGGGGAGTACAGAAATACGACGCTTATCTGTCACAGAAATATGGAGATTACATGACCATACCTAAACAAAGTGGACAAAGACAACATAATTTCCATTATTTAGACTTGAATAAACCTTATCGGAATTTTGAAGTCTAATTATAATCACATAAAGGTAAGAAGAAGAAATGAGAATAGGTTTTGACGGAAAACGTGCAGTACAGAATTTCACCGGTCTGGGTAATTATAGCCGCTATATAGTGAATATCCTATGCCAATTCTATCCGGAGAATGAATATGTGCTGTATGCCCCCAAGAAACGGGAAAACAAGAGACTGGACAAATTAACGAAGCAGTATCAGCAACTACAGCTTTCTTATCCCACTACTTCTTCCTGGAAAAAGTTAAGTTCATTGTGGCGAGTATGGGGCGTTACCCAACAACTGGAAAAAGAAAAAATCGATATATTCCACGGACTTAGTAATGAGTTGCCCCTGAATATACATCAAAGCGAGGTAAAAAGTATTGTAACGATTCACGATCTGATCTTTCTGCGCTATCCGCAGTATTACCATTCGATCGACAGGAAAATATACACATACAAATTCCGTAAAGCTTGCGAAAATGCCGATAAAATCATTGCTATCAGCGAATGTACCAAGCGTGATATTATTGAGTATTTCAGGATTCCCGCCGATAAGATAGAAGTTGTTTATCAGGGATGTGATCCTTCATTCATGCATCCTGTAGCAGCAGAGAAGAAAAGAGAAATCCGGGCTAAATATCAGCTACCGGATCACTATATCCTTAACGTAGGAAGTATTGAAGAACGCAAAAACGCCCTTTCAGCGGTGCAGGCACTAACGATGCTTCCTGAACAGATTCATCTCGTCATTGTAGGACGCCACACGGAATATACTGATAAAATTGAACGTTTCATTAAGGAGAATAAGCTGGAAGAAAGGGTACATATCATCAGCAATGTTCCTTTTGATGATCTACCGGCTTTTTATCAGTTAGCAGAAATTTTTGTATACCCTTCCCGTTTCGAAGGTTTTGGTATTCCCATTATAGAAGCTCTATACTCCGATATTCCGGTAGTGGCCGCGACTGGATCTTGCCTGGAAGAAGCCGGAGGTCCCGACTCTATCTATGTACATCCTGACGATATCAAAGGAATGGCCAATGCTTTCAAACAGATATACTCCGATACTGAAAGAAAAAAGGAGATGATTGAAAAGGGGCAAAAATTTGCCAAAAGATTCTCTGAAGAAAAGCAAGCGGAAGAAATCTTAAACATCTACAAGAAACTAATGAAATGAACGTACTTAAACATACAATAAAGAAATTTATATATGGCACTCTCCCATATTATTTCATGAAAGGATATAAGCCTGGCTCTCCTTATCTGAAATACTATGAATATATTAAAGAACATGGATATTCAAGACACCTGTATGAATTCAAGGATGAATACGCCAATATGCCTGTTGATGTACAGAAAGATGAGGAAAAAGGCTTATACTATGTTCAAAAAGAAAAGAAGCGACTCTATTTCAGAAAAAGCACTCCAGCCAAGAAAATTCAAAAATATTATAGGGCTTTGAGTATGGAACAAGACAGGCGCTCACCGCACCATTACTTCAACAGCGTTAAAGAAGTGACAGGGAAAGTATTTGTGGATGTCGGTTGTGCCGAAGGATATTCATCATTGGAAATTATCGAAGAAGCCAAACATGTTTATTTGTTTGAGCAGGACGAGCAATGGTTAGAGGCCATCAGAGCTACCTTCGAACCATGGCAGGACAAAGTGACGATTGTCCAGAAGTATGTGAGCGATCATAATTCTTCGAGAGAGCAAACACTAGATGATTTCTTTAACAACCAGACGAATGAACATCTATTTCTTAAAATGGATATAGAAGGAGCCGAACGGCACGCATTGGCCGGATGCAATAACTTATTCCAAAATTGCCAGAAGCTGGATTTTGCCATTTGCACATACCATTTGCGTGATGACGAAGAAGTTATCTCTGCATTTCTGGACAAACATAACTGCACATATATTAATCAAAAAGGGTTTTTCAGGCATAAAATCCGCAGTGTAGTGATGCGCGGAAGTAAGAAGTAATCATTGATAATCAGCAGAAAGCAATTCACAATAATCATACTTGCACAGGTATGTATCATAGATATGCTTTTCCTTTTTCAATAAGAAACGTGAGATATGCGGTTCCCAAGAAAAGAATTTACGTACGGAACGGTATAAACGGAAGAATAAAATCAGGGATACAATATGCTTTTCTTTCTCTTTCCGTGCCGCACGACGATAAATATAATGAGTAAAAAACTGATCGCTGTAACGAAGGGCCAGACTGACCGTAGATTCGACGTCCCATCCACGCAAAGAAGCATATTCTGTCATGATGTAAGTCAGTACCTCACGCGAAATACACAAACGGCACATATTACGGCATACCATATCACAATCAATATCCGATAGCAACTGCATGCGATTCACGTCGACCAGAGAGAAACTGTATTCATTCGTTTCATTCTGATGAATCAGTATATTACCGGGAGAATAGTCCAAATGGAGAATACCTGCCTGATGCAAAGCAGCAGTGTAGCGCGCAAAAGCAGAAAGTTTATCTTCATTTCCCTCTACTTTCCCATCCATCAGGGAACGGACAGTTTCGCCACCATCATAACAACAAATATAATAGCTATGTGAAAGAAGACCATTCTGAAATTGTTCAATCATAGCCACTGGCTCCGGAGTGTCAAAACCATGCTGTTGGATCTCCATAGAATAAATATAGGAACGTTCTGCTTTTGATTGCCGGAAAAACGAATATACAACGCGGTTGATGATGTGAGGCTTCTTAAAGCTCTTCACCACAACATCAATACTGCCCAAGCCAATTCGTTTTAAAACATTACGACCATCATACACCACATCTCTTTCTTTCTGGAAGGACCTTGGAATTTCTTCTATCTCCTTCTGCAAATGTGCGTACTTGGGATTTACAATCACTCTCATTACACTCTCCTATATAATACTAATTACAAAGATTGAGCAAAGATAAAGAAATTAGGCCATATTCCGACTATATTTTTCTCTTTTCTCACAAAGATTGGCTAACTCTCTCTACATATAAGTCCTGTTACGAACCGCTTTAGTCATTTTTTCTTTTTTCTTTTCATTTATATTTAGACATAAATGCTTTTTTTTAGTTATGTTTGCACGATAAAAAGCATAAGGAAGTTTAAGCATGAAACCAATCAAAAGAATTCTAATTATTCGATTTAGACAAATAGGCGACTCAATTCTGGCTGTTGCATTGTGCAGCACGCTGAAAAAAAGTTTTCCCGATGCAGAGATACACTTCGTGCTTAATAAAAATATTGCTCCACTCTATGAGGGGCATCCGGATATAGATAAAGTCATTACATTTGACAAGAATGAGAATAAACCATTCACTGCTTATATAAAAAAAGTATGGCAGGTAATGCATAAAAACAGATACGATGTAATCATCGATATGCGCTCTACTATCCGGACTCTTTTTTTCTCTCTTTTTTCATTAAGAACCCCTTTCCGGATAGGACGCATTAAAGGATATACACATTTTCTACTGAACTACCGGACAGACACTTACAGTAAGAATCTGACAACTGACATGGTACAACGCAATCTATTGCTTGCAGCACCATTAGAAAAGATCAGACCTATTCAATACACAAAAGAATTCAAGTTATATCTGACTGACCGGGAAAAAGAAGATTTCCGATATTATATGGAAAAGGAAGGGATTGATTTTGCACGCCCTGTGTTATTAATAGGAGTCACAACCAAACTCATCCATAAAAAATGGAATACGGAGTTCATGGTAGCCACACTGAAAAGAATATTAGAGGAATACAAGGACATACAAATGATCTTCAACTACGCGCCGGGGTACGAAGAAGAAGATGCCAGAAATATCTACAAGGAATTAGGATGTCCGGAACGTATCAAGATCGATATACAAGCTTCTTCATTACGACAACTGGCAGCACTTTGTGCCAACTGTTCATTTTACTTCGGGAACGAAGGAGGAGCCAGACACATCGCCCAAGCTCTTGGAGTTCCTTCATTTGCCATTTATTCACCAAGTGCGTCAAAGTCAATGTGGTTACCCGCCAATTCCGTACTCGCCGAAGGAATTAGTCCTGACGACATTCTTCCACCGGAACAACAGGCGACATTACCCTATGAGGAGCGTTTTGCATTAATTACTCCCGAAAAGGTATACGAGCAATTGATTCCAATACTAAGGCAATTGAGCTAACTCCCGATATAAATCAAGGTAGGCTTGTATATGCTTCTCGTAACTGAATGAAGCGGCATGTTCCTTGATTTTCTCCAAGCGTTCCTTATCTTTATAAAAATCAGGTAGATGCTCCCGGATACTTTCCACCATAGATTCTGTATCCAAATGTTCCCACATGATAGCGTGTCCATTACAAACTTCCGGCAAACTAGTGCGATTAGCAGCAAATACAGCCTTCCCAAATTGCATAGCTTCCACCACCGGCAATCCAAAGCCTTCTCCCTCACTAGGAAACAGGAATGCCTCACAGTTCCGATATAACCAGATCTTCTCGCTTTGAGAAATAACATCCGTCAAAAAGACATTAGTGAGCTGATTCTCACGGATCAGATTGCGCACTTCTTCAGCATAAGCAAAATGAGCATCGCCACAAATATATAGATCATATTCCGGGAAATGACGCATTACGTCAACCAAGAGATGGAAGTTCTTTTTTCTACGGATTTGTCCAATCGTAAAAAAGAAAGGACGCCCTGTAGCAAACGACGGCTTTATTCCTTCCAATGTATCGATTCTCTCCACTCCATTATAGATGACCCGGATCTCCTTCCCTTTCAAATCTACATGCTGCCGAATGACATCTGCCACATAATGAGAGATCGTAGTCACGACCGCTGCTTTATTGACCTTATTCTGCATCCGGCGAAGATACATTTTCGCCTTCCAGGGCTTTTTCTCTGTTAAGAAATTAAAGTCGTGTATAGTAAAGATAAACTTTGTACCACCGGCAATACGCAACAGCTTGCGCTGTTGATTCACCGCATGCCATACATCTACCTTGGGAAGGGTAAAAGGAAAAAACTTATTGATACGACGTACCGGAACAGAGGTCACATTCGGACCAAATTCCTGCATATATTTCTGCCGCAATAAATATACAAAATGAAGATCATCTACCGGCATAGACGAAAAGGCGGTTGCATAGTTGGCCGCAATCTGCCCGAAGCCGGCTGTGAGACTACCATAATTCGTAAGATCTATCAGTACCTTTTTCTTTCGTTGTATCTCTTTCATCATTATTTGATTCTACGCTCTTTCAGCTCAATAAACAGCTAATTTGAACTTCAGCAAGGATTAATCTACAAGCCCTTCTATTTTCGCAATGACCTGCTCCGGCTTTATATCCCTCAAACAGGCATAATCACCTCGCCAGCAAGGCTTCTGACCATATACAGAACAGGGACGGCATGACAAATCGAGTTGCACGGTATTGACCGGCAATTGTTTCCAACCCATAAAACCGGCATAAGGATGGGTGGCTCCCCAAATAGAG
Source organism: Bacteroides sp. MSK.18.37 (assembly GCF_019129155.2). NCBI lineage: Bacteria > Pseudomonadati > Bacteroidota > Bacteroidia > Bacteroidales > Bacteroidaceae > Bacteroides > Bacteroides sp. MSK.18.37. The sequence continues at coordinate 2,538,392 of NZ_JAHOIB020000001.1, forward strand.
ACAACCGGAATATTGACCAGGGATGCCAAATGCATATTGGCAGAATCCATTGAAAGCATCACGTCCAGATGGCTCATCAGATTCAGTTCGGTACGTATATTCAGTTTACCGATCATTGAAACGACAGAAGGATATTTAGCAATCCATGCATCAAATACGTCCTGCTCGCTTTTACCGCCTCCAAAGAGGAAAACCTTTACTTTGGGATTGGCAGCAAAATGTGCTATAACTTGCTCCTGCAGTTCTAACGGATAAATCTTACCTGCATGTTTGGCAAAAGGAGCTATACCAATCCACTTTTGATCTTCTTTAGGCCCTGTGACTGGTTCTATTTCCGCAAAGTTTCCTTTTCCTTCGCCATAAATAGAAGAGAAATTTAATAGTACCGGTAAACCTAGCTTCTCAAGTACATCGGCATAACGACGAAAAGAACTCTTCTGATTTTCCATCACCTTATCATGACGGCGAACCAGCTTCTTTTTGCCTGCCCTTCCTTTACAAATGGAAGCTACCGGTTTATTGGCAAGACGGAATCGCAAACATAAATACTTAGAACGAAGTACATGATGAAAATCAGCAATGTAATCAAAATGCATTGCTTTCAATTCCGAATAAAGGCTATTCAAGCCCCAAAGCCCCTTGTGCTTGCCTGTTAAATCAGCTCCGACAAAACCCACATTGGCAGGCAACCCCTGAAAGAGTGGCTGCCATACAGCACGACTTAACACTGTTATTTCATGCTGCGGGTATTGCACAGCCAGCGAATGTATTACCGGGATTGTCATGGCTACATCGCCAAGAGCTGAAAAACGAATAATGAGAATACGCGCCATTCGTTATTTTTTCGCATAAAGCACCGGATTTAATGCCGGGTCATTATACATCTTCATCTGTTTATATACTTTCATATATTTTCTTCCGGCTTCGATATCAGCCAACAACTGTTCAATAGCCGTAGAAAGGTCTTTGCGTTGTTCCAGCAGGATATTCAACTTAGTCTGGCATTGAGCACGGTGTTCCTCGGTAGTGTCCGTACGTTCCACCTCCTGCTGCATGTGGTAAATTTTCAATGCAAGAATTGACAAGCGGTCAATTGCCCATGCAGGGCTTTCCGTATTGATCGTTGCGTCAGAGAGAGGTTTCACCTCTTTGTATTTGTCTAAAAAGTAGCTATCAATTAATTCCACCAGGTCTGTACGGTCCTGATTTGATTTATCAATTCTTCTTTTCAAGGCCAATGCTTCTACCGGATCAATCTGCGGGTCACGGATAATATCCTCAAAATGCCATTGCACAGCATCAATCCAGTTCTTTAGATATAAATAATACTCAATAGTTTTCAACCCGTAAGGATTGTTCATCGGAGCATCCACACTATCCGTTACATGGTAATCTGTTGTCGATTTCCAAAAAATCTCGTTGCAAAGGTTACTAAATGTCATAATCTTAACTAGCTAATAGATATATAATAGGGCAAATCTATGTAATATTTTTCAGACAAGCAACCGTTTCTTACTTTTTTATTTGTTACCTTTGTGGGTATAAAAGATGAATTGTATATGAAAATTATTATCGACAATAAAATACCTTATATAAAAGAAGCGGTACAGAGAATAGCCGATGAGGTAGTTTATGCACCGGGGAAAGATTTCACTCCGGAGCTCGTACGGGATGCGGATGCACTTATTGTCCGTACCCGCACACATTGCAACCGGGATTTATTGGAAGGTAGTCGAGTGAAATTCATAGCGACGGCAACCATAGGTTTCGACCATATTGATACGGAGTATTGCAAACAGGCCGGTATCGAATGGACGAATGCACCGGGATGTAATTCGGCTTCTGTCGCCCAATATATACAGTCATCGCTTCTTGTATGGAAGTCCGTCAGGAATAAAAGACTGAATGAACTGACGATTGGAATCATAGGAGTAGGAAATGTCGGAAGTAAAGTAGCTAAAGTTGCCCAGGATTTTGGCATGCGTGTTTTATTGAATGATTTGCCACGGGAAGAAAAAGAAGGTGCAGAACGATTCTCTTCACTGGAGAAAATAGCGGAAGAGTGTGACATCATCACTTTTCACGTACCTTTATATAAGGAAGGAAAGTATAAAACGTTCCACTTGGCGGATGAAGTTTTCTTTCAGTCACTCAAACGGAAACCTGTTATCATCAATACCTCACGGGGAGAAGTCATCCAGACTGATGCTCTTTTAAAAGCCTTGAACAGCCGGATGATTTCGGATGCCATCATTGACGTATGGGAGCATGAACCGGAAATCAACCGTGATCTACTGGAAAAGACATTTATCGGAACTCCTCACATTGCAGGTTACTCTGCAGATGGAAAAGCAAACGCCACACGTATGTCATTGGATGCCATCTGCAATTTTTTCCAAATAAAAGGGGATTATGAAATTAACGCACCCGCACTTGTCTCCCCCATTATTCATGCAAAAAACCACGAAGAAGCAGTCCTCCAAATGTATAATCCAACCGAAGACAGCAACCGGCTAAAAAATCAACCGGAGCTATTCGAAACCCTACGCGGAGATTATCCTTTGCGGAGAGAAGAGAAAGCATACATTATTAAGTATTAGGTATTAAGTTTCAAGTAAGTATCAGACATTAATCGCATCGACTGAAAAATTTAATAAAATTCTGTCAAAGGATTATCTGTACGACGTAATACTTAATACCTGATACTTAATTCTTATTATTTAATACCTGTTCTATGATTTGCGGGAAGTGTTCATATTCCAAAGCATGCACCTTCTTAGCTACATCATCCGGAGAATCAGTCGAAAGAACAGGGCAAGTAGCTTGAAAAATCGTATTTCCTTCGTCGTAATGCTCATTTATATAATGTATAGTAATGCCGCTTTCTTTCTCACCGGCAGCCACTACCGCTTCATGAACCCGGTCACCATACATCCCCTTGCCTCCAAACTTCGGCAGAAGAGCAGGATGTATATTTATAATTTTATCGGGATAAGCATGCAAAAGTAAATCAGGCACACGAACCAGAAAGCCAGCCAGCACGACAAAATCAATGCGGTACTCCTGCAAAATAGCCAAAATTTCATCTCCGGCTATCCAATCCTCCTTTGGAAACACGTTAGAAGGCACTCCCAGGCGATGCGCACGTTCCAAAACATAGGCGTCACTTTTATTAGAAAGCACCAACGAAACCTGAACGGAATCGTTTTTTTGGAAATACCGAATAATATTCTCGGCATTTGAACCGGAACCGGAAGCGAAAATTGCGATGTTTTTCTTCATAACTCTCAAATTCGATGCACAAAACAGTGAAAAATGTGCAAAACATTGCATTTATTTAGTCAAATATTTGCGCAAAACGATAAATATTCATTCCTTTGCACCGCAAATTTAAAGAAATAAAACTAATTATTAATTAAAAACTTAAAGTTATGTCTGAAATTGCATCAAGAGTAAAAGCGATTATCGTTGATAAATTAGGCGTAGAAGAATCAGAAGTTACTAACGAAGCAAGCTTCACTAACGACCTGGGAGCAGATTCTCTTGACACTGTAGAACTTATCATGGAATTCGAAAAAGAATTCGGTATCTCTATTCCTGATGACCAAGCAGAAAAGATTGGTACTGTAGGTGATGCTGTATCTTATATCGAAGAACACGCTAAGTAATTCGATTTCATCAATATGGAATTAAAAAGAGTGGTAGTAACAGGCCTTGGCGCCATTACTCCCGTTGGCAACAGCGTTCCCGAATTTTGGGAAAACATTGTGAACGGGGTTAGTGGAGCAGGGCCTATTACTCATTTTGATGCGTCGTTATTCAAGACCCAATTCGCATGCGAAGTGAAAGACTTCGATGCAACGAAATACATAGACCGCAAAGAAGCAAGAAAGATGGACTTGTATACTCAATATGCCATCGCTGTTGCTAAAGAAGCGGTGAGTGATTCCGGTCTTGACGTCGAGAAAGAAGACTTGAACAAAATCGGTGTTATTTTCGGCGCCGGTATTGGTGGTATACATACATTTGAAGAAGAGGTAGGCAACTACTACACTCGTCAGGAAATGGGTCCGAAGTTTAATCCGTTCTTCATTCCAAAGATGATTTCGGATATTGCAGCCGGACAGATTTCTATCATGTATGGTTTCCATGGTCCTAACTACGCGACCTGTTCAGCATGTGCGACTTCAACCAACGCTATTGCAGATGCCTTCAACCTGATTCGTTTGGGTAAAGCAAATGTAATTGTATCCGGTGGTTCGGAAGCAGCAATCTTCCCGGCAGGTGTAGGCGGTTTCAACGCTATGCACGCCTTGTCAACACGCAACGACGAAGCTTCTAAAGCTTCACGTCCGTTTAGCGCAAGCCGCGATGGTTTCGTTATGGGCGAAGGTGGCGGTTGCTTGATTCTGGAAGAACTGGAACACGCTAAAGCTCGTGGTGCAAAAATCTATGCAGAAGTTGCCGGTGTAGGTATGTCTGCAGATGCACATCACTTGACTGCTTCTCATCCGGAAGGTCTGGGAGCGAAACTGGTGATGATAAATGCACTGGAAGATGCGGAAATGGATCCGAAAGAAGTAGACTATATCAATGTACACGGTACATCTACTCCGGTTGGTGATATTTCAGAAGCAAAAGCAATCAAGGAAGTATTCGGTGATCATGCGTTCGAGTTGAACATCAGTTCAACCAAATCAATGACAGGTCACTTGCTGGGAGCTGCCGGTGCGGTAGAATCTATTGCAAGCATCCTTGCCATTAAGAACGGCATTGTTCCTCCGACTATCAACCACGAAGAAGGTGACGACGACGAGAACATCGACTACAACCTTAATTTCACGTTCAATAAAGCACAGAAACGCGAAGTTAATGTTGCCTTGTCCAATACATTTGGATTTGGTGGTCACAATGCGTGCGTTATCTTCAAGAAATACGCAGAGTAATATCGTGTTACGTAACGAAATAGATAAGATAAGGCTCTTGTTCCGCAAGGATAGAGAGTCTTATCTTTGTTTTTACCGGATACTCGGGTTCTACCCGCGCAATATCCAGCTTTATGAGCAGGCTCTCCTGCACAAATCGACTTCTGTCCGCTCCGACAAGGGACGTCCTCTCAACAATGAACGGCTGGAGTTTTTAGGTGACGCCATCCTCGACGCCATCGTGGGAGATATTGTCTACAAACGTTTCGAAGGGAAACGGGAAGGTTTCCTGACCAATACACGTTCCAAGATCGTACAACGAGAGACGTTGAACAAGTTGGCCGTTGAAATCGGCCTGGATAAGCTCATCAAGTATTCTACCCGCTCCTCTTCTCACAACAGCTACATGTATGGAAATGCTTTTGAGGCGTTCATCGGAGCTATTTATCTGGATCAGGGATATGAACGCTGCAAACTGTTTATGGAACAACGGATCATTAACCGTTATATCGATCTGGATAAAATATCCCGAAAAGAGGTTAACTTCAAATCCAAGCTTATCGAATGGAGCCAAAAGAACAAAATGGAGGTTTCCTTTGAATTAATCGAGCAGTTTCTCGATCATGACAGTAACCCTGTATTCCAAACTGAAGTACGTATTGAAGGACTTCCGGCAGGAACAGGTACGGGGTATTCCAAGAAGGAATCTCAACAGAATGCCGCCCAGATGGCTATAAAGAAAGTAAAGGAACCGACATTTATGTCAACCATCGAGGAGATTAAAATACAACATTCGGCAACTGAAACGGAAACAGAAATGGAAGTTGAACTTGCGACAGGTTCTGATACTGAATTGGCAACCGAGCTTGAGAATGAACTCGAAACCGAACTGAATGCAAATCCCGAGATAAAACCAGAGAATGTTTCAGAAGAAAACATCCTCGTCGATGAGATTTCCACAGTACAGGACACAGAAGCTCCGGCAACTAACCAAAACAAATCCCCATGCGACGACCCTGAATCACCAAATCGTGATCTTCAGTAACCAATTTCAGTTTTCCTGCAACTTCTTCAAGAGGAATAGATGCTATATCGTCTCCTTTTAAAGTCACCATACGCCCGAATTGGCCATTGGCTATCAATTCTGTTGCATGCCCGCCCATGCGGGTAGAAAGATTGCGGTCGAAAGGAGTAGGCGAACCACCACGCTGAATATACCCCAGAACTGTTTCGCGAGTTTCTATACCAGTTTCATATTCAATTTCCTGCGCGATATATTCAGCAGCACGTTTACGCCCGTCAGTCTGAATTCCTTCCGCTACCACTACAATAGAATAGGGTTTGCCTTTCTTTAGTCTTTCCAGAATCGTATTGCCAATATTTTTAATGTTATAAGCGATTTCAGGAACGAGAATCACATCCCCTCCTCCTGCCATACCGGAATACAAAGCAATCCAGCCAGCCTTATGCCCCATCACTTCAATCACCATCACCCTTTTATGAGAGCTTGCGGTGGAATGTAGACGGTCGATGGCATCAGTAGCAATACTTACCGCCGAGTCGAAACCAAAAGAGATGTCCGTGCCCCAAATATCATTATCAATGGTTTTAGGAACAGATACGATGTTAACTCCCATTGCAACAAACTTGGCTGCAGTCTTCTGCGTTCCATTTCCACCGATACAAACGACACAATCCAGCCCAATTTCATGGATATTCTGAAGAATTAAAGACGGTTTGTCAACATCAGAGACAACGCCTCCTTTTTTGAAAGGCTTCTCACGAGAAGTTCCTAACATCGTTCCACCCAGATTGAGCAAACCGGAGAGCGACTTGTCTGTAATAGATTCGACATCTTTAGTCAGCAAGCCCTGAAAACCGCTGTGAATACCTACCACTTCCATTCCGTAATAATTGATGGCAGTTTTGCACACGCCACGAATCGTGGCATTAATACCGGGACAGTCCCCGCCGGATGTTAAGATTCCAATTCTCATTGTCGCATTTTTTAGTCTAAAACTCGGGATTTATATGAAAGTCGTCAATTTTTAACGATTATTTCCGTCGTAAAGATAGAAAAAAAAGATAAATAAGTTACTTTTGCACGACTAAACATTATTATGTTAAAGCAGAAATGAATATTACAAAAATTATTAGTAAGACTTTCGATTCCCGTTTAAAACAGATAGACCTATATGCTAGTCAGGCTAGTGAGATACAGCATCGTGTGTTAAGCCGCTTAACACGCCAGGCCGCTCAGACTGAATGGGGAAGAAAGTACGATTATTCCTCTATCCGTAACTATGAAGATTTCCGAAAACGTGTTCCTATCCAAACATACGAAGAAATCAAACCTTATGTAGAACGTTTGCGAGCCGGGGAACAGAATCTGCTTTGGCCATCGGAGATACGCTGGTTTGCAAAATCCTCCGGAACGACTAATGATAAAAGTAAATTCCTTCCCGTCAGCAAAGAGGCACTGGAAGACATTCATTACAGAGGAGGAAAAGACGCGGCAGCTCTTTATTTCCGCATCAATCCGGATAGCCATTTTTTCTCCGGCAAGGGACTGATTCTCGGGGGTAGCCATAGTCCGAACCTCAACTCCAACCATAGTTTAGTAGGAGATTTATCCGCTATTCTGATTCAAAATGTGAATCCGCTTATCAATTTCATTCGTGTACCTAGCAAGAAAATTGCATTGATGAGCGAATGGGAGACCAAAATAGAAGCAATCGCCAACAGCACTATTCCGGTAAATGTGACAAGCTTGTCCGGCGTACCGTCGTGGATGCTGGTACTTATCAAACGTGTTCTTGAAAAGACAGGAAAACAGGCTTTGGAAGAAGTATGGCCCAACCTGGAAGTTTTCTTCCACGGTGGAGTGGCTTTCACTCCTTATCGTGAGCAATACAAGCAGGTAATTCAAACACCGAAAATGCATTATGTAGAGACTTATAATGCTTCGGAAGGATATTTTGGAACTCAAAACGACCTCTCTGATCCTGCCATGTTATTAATGATCGACTACGGAATCTTCTACGAATTTGTTCCGCTAGAGGAAGTAGGAAAAGAGAGTCCACGAGCTTATTGCCTTGAAGAAGTCGAGCTCAACAAGAACTATGCAATGGTTATTTCTACTTCTTGCGGCTTATGGAGATACATGATTGGGGATACAGTGAAGTTTACCAGCAAGAATCCCTATAAGTTTGTCATCACAGGAAGAACAAAGCATTTCATCAACGCATTTGGCGAAGAGCTGATTGTCGATAACGCTGAAAAAGGATTGGCAAAGGCTTGTGCCGAAACCGGAGCACAAGTTAGTGAATACACCGCGGCACCTGTATTTATGGATGAGAATGCCAAATGCCGGCACCAGTGGTTAATAGAGTTCGCTAAGATGCCGGATTCAGTAGAAAAATTTGCAGCGATACTTGATGCCACACTGAAGGAGGTCAACTCCGATTATGAGGCGAAACGATGGAAAGATATAGCTCTGCAACCATTGGAAGTAATCGTTGCCCGTGAGGGATTATTCCATGATTGGCTGGCACAGAGAGGAAAGTTGGGAGGACAACACAAAGTCCCCAGATTAAGTAATACGCGCGAATATATAGAAACAATGTTAGCGCTGAATGACAGCATTCTTTCGGAAGAATAACCAAAAACCAAGACATAACCGACACTAGTTTTCTTTATTACAGAGATTACTTGTACAAGGAGAGCGTTTCGAAGCACCTCTCCAATTTCTTCCAGGCACGGATTATGCGAATTACATGGATAAAGTTTATTCTCTTTCCGTGTTTATCCGTGTAATCCGTGCCTAAATTATGTCGGCTAATTACCGGGCGTTGACTATTATCCCTCCTCCCAATAATAAGCCATCTTTATAGAATGCAGCAGCTTGTCCCGGAGCAATGGCGGTTAAAGGCTCATGAAGTTGCACATGCAGTAGATGATCTGGTGTAATGGTAATCGTAGCATGGTTTTCCTGTTTGCGATACCGTATTTTCACAATGATGTCAGAATGCCCTAAAGTACGCTCCTGATTGACAAGATTCCAGTCTTTCAACCACATTTCTGTTTTCTCCAGAGCTGAAAGAGAAGCTAATACTACTTCGTTCTTTTCAGGATTAATCTCTTTCACAAATACGGGACGGTTCAAATGAATGCCCAAGCCACGTCTCTGTCCAATGGTATAAAAAGGATAACCCTCATGCCAGGCAATAAAATCTCCCTTTTCATCGACAAACCTTCCTCGTTTCACTTTATTGAGTCCTGCCTGATTACTTCCAACCAATGCTTGATTCTCCCCCATCATCTGCTCTTCTTCTGCCAATGCCTCATTATTTTGAGCCAACCAGTTTTTCAGAAAAGTTCGATAGTCCATTGGGCAAAAACAAACGCCTATACTATCCTTTTTAGTTGCCACCTTCTGGAACCCATGTTCCGCAGCCCAGACACGAGCTTCCACTTTCGTAATATCCCCCATCGGCAACAACATCCTGCAAAGAATATCTTGTTTCAATCCCCATAGAAAGAAGGTTTGATCCTTATCCGAGTCGGCAGCGTATGTTATATAAAAGGTATTATTTAGTTGTATATTCTGTGCATAATGCCCGGTAGCGATATAGAAAACACCCATTTCATCGGCAATTTTAGCAAGCAGAGGCCATTTCAGGTAATTATTGCACAATGTACAAGGGACCGGAGTCCGTCCTGCCAGATACTCCTGCACAAAATATTCAATAATCTGTTTACTGAATATTTCACGGGCATCGTATGTTATATGCCGTATTCCTAAACGTTCTGCCAGATTACGGGCATCTTCCAGATACTCTGTCGAGCCATTCAATTCATAAAAACGGAAGGTTACTCCGATCACTTCATAACCGGCTTCCAGCAATCGCATAGCAGCAACAGAACTATCTGTACCGCCACTCATTCCAAGCAATACTCGTTTGTTTTCCTCCATCATGCTGCAAAATTAAGTATTTTCCCGTATCTTTGTTTGTTAAAGTCTAAAAGAGAATGAAAGAGAGACCAACTAACGGACAAGTTATAATCGTTTTCACAAACCATCCGATACTCGGCATATTGCTGATTCCCTATATTGCGGAAAAGCTGGACGATGGTACCTTGCAATTGGTAGAACAAGCATTTCACGCCTCTCCCGAAGCTATGAGCAAGATGAGTGAGTCAGAAAGACAAGCTATTCATATCGCCTCTTATTATACAGAGAAGCATCTAATGAGAGTCTACTCCCGCGAAAAAACAGTATCGCGTTTTTTACATAAATTATCCGAAGATCCGGAACGAATAAAGAATGATATCCGTCCATCTATCGAAAAGAAACTGTTGGAAATGCTGATACTGATACGGGACAACGGACTGCCTTTTTATCAGAAACAAGCCGGCAGTAAAATACTATACGCCCATCATGCCTATCACATAAATCCTCATAATGCAGAAATTCGTGTAACGTTTCATGTTGACAATAAAACGTTTCGTTATCAGTTGCAGTGCTATTATGAAGGACAGCCATTCTCTTTAAGTGAGTTGAAACCTGTGGTTGTACTGACATCCGCACCAGCCACGCTATTATTGGGAATGGAGCTATACTTCTTTCCGCACATTGAAAGCGCACGCATCTTACCTTTTACAAAGAAAAGATCGATCAGCGTAGACGCTTCCCAAATTGAAAAATACATAGATAACATTGTTATCCCGATTGCTCGTTATCATGAAATCGAGACTCACGGTTTGAGTATAATGGAAGAGAAATGCCCCTGTGAAGCAATTCTCTCATTCGAAGATACCACGTACAACGGACAAGCATTGCAGCTTGGTTTCCGTTATGGAGATCAGACATTTACATCGGATAGTGCCCTTGAAATGAAAAAAATCATTTATCGGAAAACATCCGGTGAAATCTTCTTTTTTCGCCGGAACATTACTGCTGAAGAACAAGTCGTTCAGCTCTTAACGGATGCAGGCCTGCAACAACTCAATAATACACATTTCAGCCTATCCCCTGAAGCTCCGGAGAAAACGATCGTCGAATGGATCAACAGCCATCGGGAGATGTTGCAGCAGTCCTTCCATCTCACCAGCAATATGGGAAACACACCTTATTGCCTGGACGAGATACGCATCGAGCAAAGTTGTGACGATGAGGTCGACTGGTTTGAATTGCACATCACCGTTGTTATCGGCAATCTACGTATTCCTTTTTCACGCTTCCGCAAACATATCCTGGAGGAAAAGAGAGAATATCTGTTACCTGATGGCCGCATGATTCTCCTGCCAGAGGAATGGTTCAGCAAATATGCGAATTTACTAGAGATGGGAATTCAAACGGAAAAAGGAATCCGCTTGAAACATACATTTGTAGGTGCCGCACAGACCGCCTTAGGTGAAGAGGAATTAAAGAAATTTCCGGTGAAGCAACAGATACAAAATATTGCCGTACCCAAAAACCTCAAAGCAACGTTACGTCCCTATCAGCAGAAAGGATTCTCATGGATGGTACATTTGCATAAACAAGGATTTGGCGGATGCCTGGCAGATGACATGGGGCTTGGGAAGACACTCCAAACTCTTACTCTATTACAGTATATATATAAACCATCTACCCCCAGACAACCGGCTACCCTGATCGTTGTCCCCACATCGCTACTTCATAACTGGCGACGGGAAGCCAAACGCTTTACAGCACTCTCGATGGCGGAATACAACAACACCATGGCTATAGACAAGGAACAACCGGAAAAATTCTTCGGTCATTTTCACTTGATCTTTACGACGTATGGCATGATGAGGAATAACATTGATATACTCTGTTCATACCGTTTCGAATACATCGTGCTCGATGAAAGCCAGAATATCAAAAATAGCGAATCGCTCACCTTCCGGTCAGCCATTCGACTACAAAGTAAACACCGGCTTGTACTTACTGGCACTCCCATCGAAAACTCATTAAAGGACCTGTGGGCTCAATTTCACTTTATACAACCAGACTTACTGGGTACGGAAAATGCTTTCCAAAAGCAGTTTATAATGCCGATTCGTCAGGGGAATGCCCGTGCAAAAGTATTATTGCAACAACTGACAGCCCCATTTATCCTCCGTAGAAGCAAGAAAGAGGTAGCTCCGGAACTTCCGGCACTTACCGAAGAGACCATCTACTGCGACATGACTGAAGAGCAGAATACTTGTTACGAACAGGAGAAAAACAGCCTGCGCAACATCCTTCTTCAGCATCCTCAAAGTACCGACAGGCTTCATTCGTTTAGTGTATTAAATGGCATCTTACGTTTACGACAACTATCTTGCCACCCGCAACTTATCCTTCCCGACTATACCGGAACATCCGGAAAAACGGCACAGATAATCGAAACATTCGATACGCTACAGAGCGAAGGCCACAAAGTTTTAATTTTCTCCTCATTCGTCAGACATCTGGAGGTGCTCGCCGAAGCTTTCCACGAACGGGGTTGGAAATATGCCTTATTAACAGGATCGACCAACAACCGTCCTTCCGAAATCACCCATTTCACCGATCAAAAAGACGTCCAGGCATTCCTGATTTCACTAAAAGCAGGAGGCGTGGGACTTAATCTGACTCAAGCCGACTATGTATTTATCATAGACCCCTGGTGGAATCCTGCCGCCGAATCGCAGGCGATCGCCCGCGCCCATCGTATCGGGCAGGACAAGCAAGTAATTGCTTACCGCTTCATTACCCAAAACAGTATCGAAGAAAAGATTCTTCACCTACAAGATGAGAAACGGAAACTGGCAGAAACATTTGTTACTGATAGTGAGCCATTACCTATATTAAGCAACGAGCAATGGGTAGACCTGCTCTAATAATACATAAAGTCGCAATCTATCACAGAGACGTGTAAAATGTATTATTTCATCGTATTCCTGAATTTTTTTATCCATATACTCTTATTTTATCCGGTTATCTTTGCCATTGTGAAAATTATAAATAACCCGAAATAATAAACGTATGAAAAACAGGAGCATTACCTACCTATTACTATTTGGTATTTGCAGCATGTTGGCAATCATGCAATCGTGCCAGAAAACAGATGACCTGGAAGCAGACATCAATTCTCTGAAAGACCGTGTCGCTGCTTTGGAAAAAGCAACGGAAGGACTGAATACTTCATTTGCCAGTCTGCAAGCCCTTATGCAAAAAAACAAAGTCATTATCGGAATTACTCCGACTAAAGATGGTCTGGGATATTTGCTGGAACTTAGTGACGGAACAAGCATTAAAGTCATGGAAAGTGAAGCAGTACAGGCGTCTGTCCCTGAATTTTCCGTAGACGAAGAAGGCTACTGGATATATAAAACAAGTAATAATACTAATTTCAAATATCTGCCAGGAGCCGATGGAGAGAAAGTATCAGCATGGCCCCGTGATGAAGAAGGCAATGTGGTGGCAACTCCATTAATCAGCGTATCTTCCAGTGGATATTGGCAAGTGAGCTACGATAATGGACAAACGTATACAAGCTTAGGAACTAAGGCCGAAGGTGGAAGTCAGGGAGGAACCAGTATATTCAGTAAGGTAGAATATAATGAAGCAAACCATACTTTCTCATTCACATTATCCGATGGAGGAAAAACATATACCTTTCCGGTAGATGACACCTTTGGACTGATAATTTATGGTCTCAATGATGCCGACAGCGAACAAACTGTGCAGGTTTTCGCCCCCAATGAGAATCATAAGGAATATAAAGTAGAACAGAATGACGTACAACAAGCCGTAGTACAAGCTCCCAAAGGATGGAATGTTCTTTTATCCGAGAACTTGTTAACTATCACACCACAAGCAACTGCGACAAAGGATATGGAAGAAACTATTAAAATTGTACTGACTTCATCAAAGAATTATATCCGTATTGTATCTATTGAAGTTAAACAACTTTCCAGCGAAGCCGGAGCAGAAGCCTGGCAGCAGTTTGTTAACGCTGACCAACAGAATGTGTTATTAGACTTTTCATACGCCGGATATAAACATGGTGAAATAGCACCTCCTGAAACAGAAACATTAATAGCACAAGGATATAAAGTATATGATGTTACAGATCCCAAATACGGAGCTATCCCAAACGACGGCAAATCTGACAGAGCAGCTTTCATGAAGGTATTGGAAGAAATAGCAAGTGAAACAAAGCAAGAAGACCTCAATATGACCGACCGATATATCAAGGAAAATGCTAAAGCTATTATCTACTTCCCCGAAGGAAATTATATCCTGCAAGATGAGGATTCTAAAGATCGCAGAATTCGTATATCAATGAGTGATATTGTTTTAAAAGGAGCCGGAAGAAACAAAACAACACTCGAAATGACTGCTGCAAATAATTCTCCGAAACCAACAGAAGAAATGTGGAATGCTCCTGTCATGATGGAGTTCAAACACAATACAGGATTAAAAGAATCAATAGGTGTTATCACTGAAGATGCTCCCATAGGCAGCAGAACCATAACAGCCAGTTTAACCGGAGTAAGCGCAGGCAGTTGGGTATGCCTTGTATTGGAAAATACGGATGACAATGTAATTAACTCCGAATTATATCCACACAAATGGGAAGATATTAAGATACAGCAAGGCGGTACTCCCAATATCAAGACAAAAGGGATTCAGATATACGAATATCATCAGATTGAGAAAATCAGTGGTAATAGTGTCACCTTCAAAGAGCCGATCATGCACGCCATCAATAAAGATTGGGGATGGAATGTACATAAATTCGCCAATTATGCCAATGTGGGTGTAGAAGACCTTACATTCAAAGGACATGCCAAAGAAAAATTCATCCATCACGGCTCTGACATTGACGATGGTGGTTTTAAGCTCATCGATTTTGTGCGTCTGACCAATTCGTGGATGCGCCGGGTTAATTTTGAGAGTGTTAGTGAAGCCATGTCAATCACAAATTCTGCCAACTGTTCTGCTTATGACATCACTATTGGCGGTAATCGTGGACACGCCTCTATCCGTTCACAGGCTTCTTCCCGTATCTTTATTGGAAAAGTAACTGAAAACAGCAATGGCTACACACTTAGAAAAGGAGAAGGTGAAAGCACATTGATGGAATATAAAACGAACGTTGGCCAATATCACGCTTGCGGCGTTTCAAAGCAAAGTATGGGTGCTGTAATATGGAATGTTAGATGGGGAGATGATTCTTGCTTTGAATCACATGCCACACAGCCACGTGCAACACTAATCGACTGCTGTTCCGGTGGTTTCATGCATTGGAGACAAGGAGGAGACTCTGCTCAAATGCCTAATCACATGGAGAATCTGACAATATGGAATTTCTACGCAACAAATGCACAAACAGACCAGGACATCGATACAGGAGGTAAATTTACCTGGTGGGATGGTAACGGCTTTTGGTGGAAATTTATGCCTCCTATCATTGTCGGTTTCCACGGAAGTCCTTTAGATTTTGATGATACTCAAATGAAGCGGCTCGAAAGTAACGGAACTGCTGTGGAACCATATTCACTCTATGAGGCTCAATTACGTAAACGTTTGGGATATGTTCCTTCCTGGCTATCCTCTTTAAAATAATAACTTTAAAACAATATAATCATGAAAAAAGTATGGAGTATGTTCATGTTATTGGCTGTATGCCTGGTAGCATGTACCAACATTGACGATTTGGAAGATGATGTAGACGCACTGAAAAAGCGCGTTACCGCACTCGAAACACAAGTACGTGATATAAATAGTAATACTGAAGCTCTTCGCGAACTTTATAATGAAGGAACATTTATTACTAATATAGAGGAAAAGTCTGATTCCTACACACTCACTTTGAGCAATGGAAAGACAGTAAATCTATATATGAAAAACGATAATAACCTGTTATGCCCTATTATCGGTATTGATTCAGAAGGCTACTGGACTGTTCTTTACAACAAAAATGAAACTCCGGAGCGTCTGACTGTAAACGGACAACCTGTGAAAGCTAATGGAGAGAGTGGCAAGACTCCTACATTCAATGTAGATAGTGAAGGTTACTGGCAGGTTAGCTATGACGGAGGAAAGAATTATAGTTATATATACAAAGAAGGAACTAACGACAAAGTCAGCGCAACCGGTGACGGTTCTGCTCCGACAGAAGACAAAAACTTCAAGAGTGTAACAGTAGAAAACAACGAACTGGTCTTAGTACTTGCAGGTGAAGATGCTCCAACCATACGTATCCCTATCGTTCGTGATTTCGAATGTAGTTTTGCAGCCGAAGATTTAAAACAAGTACAGGAGTTTTCGGCAGGTGAAGTGAAAGAGTTTACCATGACCGTGAGAGGAGTAGAAAATACAATGATTACTGCTCCCGAAGGCTGGAGTGCTAAATTCTCTAAGGAAGCTGGAAAAGAAAATGTATTGGTTGTTACTGCTCCTGCATCAAGCGCAAAGATGATGACTCGTGCAACAGCTGATAACAGTACTGATATTGCGGTATTGGCAACAAGTGGAAAGTATGCTATGATTGCAAAGATTCAGGTTAGTATCAAGAATCGTACGGATTATAAGGCTGATTTTGATAATGGTAAAGACATTACTATCGGCGGCATCACCATCAACAACCAAATTTATTCAGATGCTGACATACAAATATTGGATGCAACAGATGCCGATGTAGCACTTGATACTTACTTTAGTGCCACAATGAGTAAACCAGTTATACTGTTCCTCACAGGTACAGCACACAATTTTACCACAGCCGGAGTAAAATCAATCAGTAATGATGTTATTATCATCGGTCAATATGATGACGAGCAAGTAACACTTCGTCCTGCTAATTGCTGGAAATCATGCAAAGGAAAGCTACTTTTTAAGAATATAAAAATAGATTTAAGTGATCTCAATGGAGGTAGCAATGCAGGTTACTTCATAAACAATGCAGGTATTACCAACAGTGGAGACTTCACTGACATATGCTTTGACAACTGTCTGATTGCGAATGTCTTGAAACCAATTTATTACGATGCAGCACAAAAGGGATATTTTGGTATAAATAACATTTCTGTTCAAGACACTCGTATTGAAGTTAATGCTATAAAAATTGCCTTGATAAATATATATAAAGGTTTCAATTTAGGAGATTATAAAACTTTCAACTTCAAGAACAATATTGTGTATAGCCAGACACCTCAAGAAGGCGTACAAATATTAAATTGGGCTGCAGGCAATACTCCTCAATCAGATGGTGTACTTTCTGCCGAAATTCTAAATAATACTTTTGTCAACATGGTAGGTAGCAATATATTCTTCAGATACCAAAAAGGAACATCATTGACTATAAGCAAGAATATCTTTGACGTAAGTCCAGAAGCAGAATTCGGCTCCTACTATTATTCTTTCTTAGAAAGTTGCACGCCTCAAATAGATGTAACCGATAATATCGTATATGGCTTAACCAAAAATTGGAATTATTATCATACAGGTTCTCAAGTTAAAGAACCAGCAAGCAGTAATAACATAACCAAGCACGCAACAGCTCCTATTACTCAATATGATTATGTAAATGGAATATTTACATTAGCTAGCGATGTAGCCGGTTATGGAGCAACAATTGAATAAAACTCTTTTACCAGTTTAATAATAAAAGCCGCATAACGAAAGTTATGCGGCTTTTATCTATCTAAATGTCATATCATCAATCAAGAAATCAGAAACAGGAGAAGCTACTACATCCTAAAAAATACGGGTCTGGTTCAAAAAGAAAGCCCCTGCATCTGATACATGACAGCGCGAGGACTCGAATATATCTAATACAGATGAACCTGTAAAAACAATATCCAACTTTGAATGATAATCGTAAATCAAATTAAGCTCTTTCGACCAATCTTTATTTTTATAAATTTCATCAATAAACAAGTACTTGCCTCCCATCTTTACAAAAGCATCTGCCAAGTCGAACAAACGATGGCAGGCTTAGATACGATTATTTGCACTATAATAGTGCAAATAACAAAACAAATTGCACTTTCACAGTGCAATTTCAGCTAAAACCACATCTTTTCCCCCACCACCTTGCAGAAAAACTTTTTTAATTTATCTTTGCATCCAAAACAACCCTACATGAAATACAAACTTATCGTGCTCGATCTTGACGGCACACTCACCAACTCTAAAAAGGAAATCACTCCCCGCAACAGGGAAACTCTGATACGTATGCAAGAGCAAGGAATACGACTGGTATTAGCTTCCGGTCGACCTACTTATGGTATTGTGCCATTAGCTAATGAGTTACGTATGAATGAATTCGGTGGATTCATCCTGTCCTATAACGGAGGAGAAATCATTAATTGGGAAACACAAGAGATGGTATATGAAAATGTGTTGCCTAATGAAGTTGTTCCAGTGCTCTACGAATGTGCCCGTACCCATCAACTAAGTATATTAACCTATGACGGAGCAGAGATAATAACCGAAAACTCTCAAGATCCATACGTATTAAAAGAGGCCTTTCTCAATAAAATGGCAGTTCGGGAGACAAATGACTTCCTGACAGACATCACGCTTCCCGTAGCCAAATGCCTCATCGTAGGAGATTCCGATAAACTGATTCCACTTGAAGCCGAACTTTGTCTCCGGCTGCAAGGTCGCATTAATGTTTTCCGTTCAGAACCCTATTTTCTCGAATTAGTCCCGCAAGGTATCGACAAGGCTCTTTCTTTGGCCGTCCTGTTAAAAGAAATAGGAGTAGCACGTGAAGAAGTTATAGCCATAGGTGATGGCTATAATGACCTATCCATGATTAAGTTTGCAGGATTGGGGATTGCCATGGGAAATGCTCAAGAACCTATAAAAAAAGCAGCAGATTACATCACCCTGAGTAACGAAGAGGACGGTGTAGCAGAAGCAATCAATAAGTTTTGCAATCAACAATAGCCAAACATCTACTGACATGCCGGCAGAGTTTTAGTTTCTCGGTGAGAAACCTTTGGTTTCAAGGAATGAAACTATTGGTTCCTCGGTGTGAAACTGTTAGTTTCATACCGGGAAACAAATCAAATTACCGGTAAAAACGATCCGACACTTAAAATCAACCGATTAAAGATAGGGCGCATATTCAGATTTTATACTAACTTTGCGGTTCCAATAAAACAAATATAAAATGTTATGGAACATCAACTTACCATTTACAACACCTTAGATAGAAAGAAAGAGTTGTTTGTACCGCTTCATGCACCTCATGTAGGCATGTATGTGTGCGGACCGACTGTTTACGGAGATGCCCATTTAGGACACGCCCGTCCGGCTATAACCTTCGATGTGTTATTCCGCTATCTCACCCACCTAGGATATAAAGTACGCTACGTACGAAATATTACCGACGTAGGTCATCTGGAACACGATGCCGATGACGGAGAAGACAAGATTGCCAAGAAAGCACGTCTGGAAGAGTTGGAACCAATGGAGGTTGTTCAATATTTCCTGAACCGCTATCATAAAGCAATGGAAGCGTTGAATGTACTTTCTCCAAGCATTGAGCCACATGCTTCAGGACATATCATTGAACAAATCCAACTGGTACAGAAGATTTTGGATGCCGGATATGCCTATGAAAGCGAAGGCTCCGTCTACTTCGATGTAGCCAAATACAATAAAGATTACCACTACGGAAAACTTTCCGGACGTAATCTGGACGACGTATTAAATACCACCCGTGACCTCGACGGACAAAGCGAAAAACGCAATCCCGCCGACTTCGCCCTTTGGAAAAAGGCACAACCTGAACATATCATGCGCTGGCCGTCTCCATGGAGCGACGGTTTCCCCGGATGGCACGCCGAATGTACCGCTATGGGACGTAAATACCTGGGTGAACACTTCGATATTCACGGAGGAGGAATGGACTTGATTTTCCCTCACCACGAATGTGAAATCGCACAATCGGTAGCTTCACAAGGCGATGACATGGTTCACTACTGGATGCACAACAACATGATTACCATCAACGGAACCAAGATGGGTAAATCACTTGGCAACTTCATCACTCTGGACGAATTCTTCACCGGTACTCATAAGCTGCTGGCGCAAGCCTATACACCAATGACAATCCGTTTCTTCATCCTGCAAGCTCATTACCGCAGCACGGTAGACTTTAGCAATGAAGCACTGCAAGCATCCGAAAAAGGCCTGCAGCGTCTGATGGAAGCCATTGACGCATTGGATAAGATAACTCCCTCATCGACAACTTCAGAGGGAATCAACGTGAAAGAACTGCGCGCTAAATGCTACGAAGCAATGAATGACGACTTGAATACACCGATTGTCATCGCACAGCTTTTCGAAGGCGCCCGCATTATAAACAATATCATTGCCGGTAATGCCACCATCTCCGCCGAAGACCTGAAAGACCTGAAAGAAACATTTCATCTGTTCAGTTTCGACATCATGGGATTGAAAGAAGAAAAAGGCTCTTCAGATGGTCGTGAAGCAGCTTACGGCAAGGTAGTAGATATGTTACTGGAACAACGTATGAAAGCGAAAGCCAACAAAGACTGGGCTACTTCCGACGAAATCCGCAACACACTGACAGCACTCGGATTTGAAATCAAAGATACCAAAGACGGTTTCGAATGGAGACTGAATAAATAACAAGAAAAGAAAGTGCCCAACGCACCGTATAACTGCAGAGAAGACCGGCTCAACACGAACCGGTCTTCTCTTTTTTCATAGAAACATGATAACTAATACCCTCTCTTTAAATTCTTATTTTCTCTTATCTTATTCACTAATTAGGGATATTCAGTAAATGTTCCTCTTTCTAAAAAATCAAGAGAAAAGCTTTGCTTTACGTGAGCTTTTCTCTTGATTTTTTCGTTCAACTCTCCCAGTCTTCTATCTTTTTTGTACAATATTGTTTACATATTCTTGTTTTTTCCTTCCCACCCTTGCATTATGTACATGTCTTTTTTAGGGGAAGTTAAAACCTCTCCTGTTTTTCCTGTTATTTTAGTCAGATTATGCTGCCTTTCTTTTTTTCTTTTCGACCTTTTCTATCATACATACCGCATTGGCTGTATGTATCCCAAAGAAAATCCAAAGTACTTCCGTTTTCCTGTTTCTAGCTTTTATCCTGGCCAGTGAGTAATGTTGTTTCTGCGTTCCAAAACTTCCTTCCAGGCGGGTAGCTCTTTCACGGCTGAGTTCCGACCGTAAGATTTTCCGAAGCGGCTCATCTTTGGCAGCTCTGCCCTTACGCTTAAAGGAAGTACTTATATGATATTTTGTACAAAATTTCCGGTTGGCATTATTGGCATAGATTGAATCCGCCGCAAGCGCCTTAACCCTGACCCCGGTCAGTTGTTGTTGCAGATGAATACAGTCTTTCAAACGTACTCCTTCGTTAAAAGCCTTAAAGGAGATATGTTCTATAAAGGAGATTCCGTCTATCTGTATATTGTTGACTTTGGCTCCGAATTCAACGGATTTGGTTTCCTTGCCTCTGATAATGGGACGAAGGTAATGCCGGTCGATACTCACGATACGGTTGGACACTTTTTTGCCTGCAAATAAATTTTTCCCTTGCTCAAGGACTGTCTGTATGACCGAGAAACGTCTTTGGTAATCAGAGGATAGTGTAAGCCTGTTCCTGTAGGATGAATGAAGCTGCTCCAGCTGGTCAAGTAACTTTTCCAATAACTGAAGTAACCTTCGTGTAATCATACGAGTCTGTGATTTCTTGCGTTTACGCAGTTTGCTATAAGCAAGATAGGCACGGCGTACATCAAGATACTTGTTACGGGGACGTTGTATGTGCAAGGTCTGGCAATGTTTGCACAGATGACGATGAAGCCATACAATACCTTCCCATAAGAGTTTGGTATCAGTAGGAAAGCGCAGATGACTTTCATAACAGGTGGCATCGGTCATACAGACATGAAGGTTCTCAAGATAAGGTTTCCAATGCTCGGCAAGAATGAGCTGGAGGGACTCAATATCAAGGCGATCCGCTAGTTCCTGACGAATTGCACTGACGATTTTAGGATTGGTCAGTGGATGAAGCGGATCAATCTGAATACCACAAAATAACTGGTAATGAATATTACCGTTTAAATGCTCAATCAGTTGTGCATCGGAAAAGTTGGTATAGGACTTCAAGACCATCAAGGCTATTTTACCTTCGGGAGAAAAATAACTTTTACGCCCCAAAGGAGAGGACTTCAAATGCATTTGTCGGGCCAGTTCCGAGAAAGGGAACAGAGAATGGAGTCGACCTAATTCACTCGTTGCAAAACTTTGACGATATTTTTTAAGCATATCGAACTCGGTAAAACCTAAACAAGGTTCGATTTCTGAGATTTTTTGTATCTTTACCATGTGTTTTTATTTTTAATTCCCCCCGTTTTGGCCGTCAAACCGTTTTTGGGGGGGAATGCTTAAAGATACAAAAAAGGCAACTAACTCGCAATGAATTAGTTGCCTTAAATTTTATTATTTTAGGAATATCCCTAATTATTTATTTTCCATGAGCATTTCAACCGGCTGTCCATGCTGACAAGTTACCGTCAGTACGGTCTGATCTCCCTGCTGTTCCAACCGGACATTTTCCATCGGACTTGTCAATGTCCAATGCCCTTTAAGCCGTATCTCCTTAGTAATAGGACGACTGGGTTCTTTCGTTGTATACGTCTTCTCTTCTATATTCAGATTCGGATCACAGACGCTTAAACGGATCCCCTTATCAGATTCTTTTGCATACATCACCATTGTTTCCGCAGGAATAGCCACGAACACTTTATCAGTGGCAGGCTGATAAGCTTCAAAAGCAGCATACGCCGTGATACCAGTCTTTTTATCATAAACAACGTGAGCTGTCTGATCCCGTTGCAACACCTCGTATGCAGGAGTTTTGCGCAGTTCGTCGAGATCGGAAGCAGAAGGCTGTATCAATACCATATATTCATAAGTCCCCTCTTTCGGCGCCTTGCCATGTTCTATCCAGGCAGAAGAAAATTTTCCCTTAGTAACTTCACGCGTCTTTTCGTGCCGTGATTCCTGTTCTGCCACCTGTGCGCGAACGGTTCCGTCCACTACATGATAATAATTGTCATAACCATCATGAAGCCAATAGTTATCCTCTCCTACTTTGGGCTCCTTACCATTATATTTTGTCTGGAAAAGAGTCGTTTCCGTAGGATAATCCGCATTGGAGTTCGAAATACCTGTTCCCAGGCAAACCATCCGGTTATCAAAACAGAATACGGATTTACGGGCCACAAAGTCTGGTGTGAAATTCTCATAATCCCGTTCTGCCAATTTCATAGCGAACATTCCATTTTTACCATCTAAAGAACTGCTTCCGGAGAAATTCTCTTTGGAGCGTGCCATAGTCGTTCCTTTCAATGGGCTATCAAGCAAATCGAAAGGCAAATGAATGGTAGTTGTACCCGGCAAACGGTTCCAGTCCCATCCCTCCTGCACAAAACCGCTTCCGGCACGTGACACGGGATTTCCTTTCCCCATAATCTGCACGGAGCCATAACTCTGATAACGTCCGTAACGGTTATCTTTCGTATAAATTTCAGAACCCCATACGTCAGTGGTATATCCTTTCAATGTCACCATCCAATCTGCACGACGGAAAATGCCTGCCGAACCATAGTTGTAAACGAAGAATCCCTGTGGAGCCTGTGCCGGTTGAATACCTTCCTTCTTGAAGAAACGCGCATTCGGAGTATCACTATTGCGTATCAGACGTAAATAGTCAGCAGCCAGACCACGATCAAACGTATTTCCCTGACCGGACAAATCGCCGGATAAAGCGATATTGGCAAATGCTTCGATATCATCGCTTCCCATCTTCCCTCCAAAAGGATGACGGCCACTGATTCCGATGCCCCATTCATAGAAATTGCAATAATTGCGCATAGCAATAAAGGCTGATTTCATGTGTTTGCGCGCATCTTCTGTCAGTTCAAAGCTTGTACCATTGGTAAATGCAATATATTCTCCTACAGTCGCAAGTACTCCAGTGGTATATCCCGGATAGAAACCGCCATGATGGAAAGTCGTACCGTCTACCTTTATACCACCGATCGTTCCCGGAGTATAACGCAAAGAAGAAGATAGCCAACGTGACAAACCACTCAACGCTTGCGCCTGTTCTCTTGCATCGGGAAACATCATAGCGGAAATAAATTTCGCCATCAATAACGTGTGCCAGGAATCCAACAATTCGTCACGTGTTGGAGAGCATGGCTGACGAGTTTCTTGCAGAGCCGCCCAAAAACGCAATGTGGAGAGATAAGCATCCCGATGAGGATGTTTATAGATAGCATCACGCATCAGCCAGGCAGTTGTATATATCTTACGTACCTGATAACCATAATGATGATTGGTACCCATACCGCTACCGTATGCAAATCCCTGATCGATAGCATAGTCGAATACAGTAAAGTAGTTTTTCTTTGATGTTTCGTTCTGGTTATAATAAGCATCATAGGCAAAGCCGGAAAGCATCGTTTCAATATCGTTCCATGACATTTCTCCTTTCTTCTTGTCCTGTTCATCAGGAGCAACAATAGGAGTTCCTATAAATCCCGTTCCGGCGATGGATGGACTGATAGCCGCTTTCTCAAATGTTTTATAGCCAGCATTAATCGGTCCTTGCGGAGCCTTTTTCACTTCCAGAAAGTCAGTCAAACGTTGTTCGATAGTCTTCAATTCTTTCTTTTGTTCGCTTGACAATTTAGAAGGCAGAGGGATATCATACGACTGTTGTTCCCATTTCCACACGAGACACCAATGCCATAGGTCACGATTAGACAATCCATTATTGGCAGGCAACTGCTGGTCGGGAGTAGTACGAAGATTCATTTTCTTTTCGGGGAAAGTCAAACGATCAAGAAAGATACGTCCTTTCCGTTGCGGGGCAACCAGTCGATAGGCTACGATTTTCTTATCTTTCTTATCTCCTTGCATATACTCAAAAGAGATCCAACAAGCCCGCCAACCTGCTGCCTGTAAACGATAAGAGAACCAATAAGAGACTTCTCCTGCCTTATTCAGAAACTCAAAACGAATAGAATCCTGCTGCGGTTTCTCATTATAAATCCACAAGGTAATGCCGAATTGCTTCTCATTTCTCGCATTCAACGATAAAGGAGCAATTTGAATGTCCAGCGTAGAACCAAGCTGAAAGTCCCATTCCAGACTACTTTCACCCTCCTTGTAAAAAAGAGAAGAGATTTTCACTTCTCCCTTTCCGGAAACTGTAAATGCTTCGGGCACTTCTTCTTCAAATCCGATGAGTTGAGCGAAAGCTGAAGGAATGATTCCCAAAAGGAATAATACTATAAAACAACTGTTTTTCATTACTATTTTCAATTTAAACGCGGATGCGGATTAACACCTATTATTGTCGCAGAGATTTACTCCTAAAATTGGCACTTATTTGCGTTAATCAGCGTTTTATAAATTACTAATCGCTAATAAGGAATCCGATCCGACAGAATCTTTTCCGTATACCAAGGATCGTTAATCTCCTTCAACATAGCTCCCATTTCACCGCAAAGTTGTGCCACAATCTCCTTATTTTCTTCCAAAGGCAGGTTATGCAGTTGATATGGATCTTTTACATCATCGAATAAGAGGCTTTTCTTCAATTGCTTCGTATCACGGTCGATATATAACGCCAATGTATATTGAGCCGTCTTGATACCTCTTGAAGAAGGGAAGTAAGTCTGCACCAATCCATTTTCATCTTTATCACCATCTACATTCTGAATATACAGTGCACCTGTAGGACGAACAATTTCAGCCTTTTCATCGAAGAAAAGAGGAGCGAAATTACGTCCCTGCACTTCCGCCGGAATAGAATCACCCAATCCGCACAAGCCAAGCACCGTAGGCATAATATCAGGAGCGGAGAGCAATAAATCATCTACCCTCGGCTGAATCTTACCGGGAAAACGAACCAGGAACGGAATATTCATGGATTCAGAATAAGGGGAATTCTTCGGATCATCAGTGCGCTGGCTACACATCGTCTCACCATGATCGGAAGCAAAGATTACGACTGTATTCTTATCCAATCCCAATTCTTTCAATGTCGTCAAAATCTGTCCGAAAGCACGGTCTACTCCGGTAACGGAAGCGAAATAATAACGTGCAGACTCCGCTTTCTTCATCTTCAAATCGACATTCGGACGAATCAACAGACTATCCAGAGGCTGATCTTTATAAAGATTAAAATCCTGCTCTTCACAGTCATTCAAGGAGCGATACGGGCTGTGAGGAGGATTCATGCCCACCATTATGAAGAAAGGTTTCTTGGTATCACGTACGTTACCGTCATTTTTCAGATAAGAAATGACTTTGCCTGATTCGTGCAAAGGTGACCATTCCTTCGGATCGTGTCTCTTACCATCCGTATCCCAATAATGCGGGTTCTTGTGTTCGTCAAATGTTCCGTAAGAATACCAGTAGTTAAAGCCGTGCCGGCGTTCTTTCGGTGTATAGGCATCCCATGCCGGACGTTTTTCTTCCACATACTGTCCCGGATGTTCGGGATCGTTCGGAGTCGGGAAGTCAGCGTGAAGTTTACCAAAATAAGCACAGTCATAACCTGCTTTGCTGAACACATCGCCGATACATTCCGCATCCTCGCGCAAGGAGCTGATCGGACGTGTAGAGTTGCAATTCAATGGTACACCACTTTTGTTCGGGTACATACCGGTCAGTAACATTCCACGATGAGGGCTGCTCAACGGGCAGTTACTCTGTGCAGACGACAAGACCATAGATTCACGTGCAAAGGCATCCAGATTAGGAGTATGCACGGGGTCTCCTTCAAAGTTTACTTTATCCCGGAATCCGTCCTGCCTCCAGAAGCCCATCGCCTGGTTACGGTATTGATCGGGAAATACATAGATTATATTAGGATGCTCCGCTTGTTGGGACGCTTGTTTCGGAGCCTTGCAACCTTGTGCGGCAAAGAGCGTCAAGCCTCCTACAAGAAGGTTTATAGGTTTATTCATGATAGTTTATGATAAATAATTAAAACAGGTAAATGACAAACGGTCAATAGAAAGTTATAGATAATAAGTAGCGAATGATAAACGGTAAACATGTTCCGTCAGAATCCGCTAAGCATTCACCGTTCACTGTTTACCGTTCATTGTCTATTTCTTATTTCTTTTCCAAATCTCTTTTACGCATCAGTCCTTCCAGGAAGTAATAGTCAGCATAGTTCAGAGGAACGTCAATTTCCTGACCGTGAGGAATACTGCCAACCGAATGCATCAGGATAAAGTTTCCATTTGTTCCAACTTCTGCGCGATAAGCAGGTGAGCCCAAACTTTCCATTATCTTATCAGCCGTTTCCTTGTAGTGGTTGCCCGGCAGATAGCCATCCAGTTCGTAAAGGGCAGAGGCTGTACAAGCTGCTGCAGAAGCATCACGCGGTTCGTTCGGAATATTCGGAGCATCATAATCCCAGTATGGTACGAGGTCTTCCGGCAGGTTCTTATTATTAAAGATGAAGTTATAGACTTTTTGTGCCTGGTCGAGATATTTCTTATCTTTGGTATAGCGATAGCAGGTAGTATATCCATACAGAGCCCATGCTTGTCCGCGAGCCCAAGCCGATTCGTCGGCATATCCTTGTGCAGTTTGTCTCTTACGCACTTCTCCTGTCTCCGGATCGTAATCTACCACATGGTAGCAGCTGTTGTCCGGACGGAAGTGGTGAGCCATTGTTGTATCAGCATGTTTCACTGCAATATTGTAGAAAGTAGAATCTCCGGAAAGAGCTGTTGCTTCAAATAAGAGTTCGAGATTCATCATATTATCAATAATCACCGGACATTTCCATCCCCGTGTTCCCTGCCAACCTTTATCGGCATCCCATGACTGGATAACGCCTGCATTCGGACGAAAACGAGTGGACAATGATTTGGCAGCTTCTATAATGACGTCTTTGTACTCTTTCTTATCTGCCATGCGATAGCCGTTCAAATAACTGCAACCGATCATGAAACCTACATCATGATGCCATTTCAGATATTTCACAGAATCAAGAGCTTCTGTATATTTCTCAGCCAGCGGCAACCATTTCTTATCACCCGTCAGATTATAAGTCAACCATATACTACCGGGAAAGAAACCGGAGCACCAGTCTTCCATCGGTATGTAAGAGATACTCCCATCTTCGTTGATTGTTCTCGGATTCAAGATTTTACCGGACTTCTCAATAATGTCCGTCTGGATTGTGTTCTGTGCCACAGCGTTGTCGATGTTGTCCTGAATAAAGTCTACTTCAACCTTTTTTTGTCCACCGCAACTCGTAAAGATCAATAGGGAAAGTCCTAATGCGCTAAGAATTGTTTTCATAATACAGGGATTATTTGTTAAGTGATTAATTTTCCTGATGGCAAAAGTAGTGCATTTAAATAGAATTGACCGACCTAAATAATCCAAATGAAGGACAATTTTGGTACATTTCACTGAAAAATGAAGGAATGGATAGAATTATATATTCAAAAAAAACAGAGTCCAGATACAAAGAAAGTATCTGAATTCTGTTTTCTCAATTATATAATATTGCAAACTATATCTATAATTCGAATGGCTACAGATGAGTTTTTTGTTCAGCCAAATAGCTAATCCGGCTTCTTACTTTAAACTTTCACAAATTTCCGTATTTGCCCTCTTCAATTTCTGTTCATCCAGTTTTATTACTTTGCGGTCGTATGTCATCAATCCGTTCACTTCGATCTCAACATCTGTAGTCTGTGTATAAACAGCAGCCGAGAATCCGCGTGCAATCATATCCTTCAGCATATTAGCATACTTCAGATACTCATCAGTAGCTTCTTTGGAAGTACTAAACTGAACATACCCCCAATTACGATTCGGCTCCCAAAGATGCTCCTTCAGCACTAAACCAATTCCTCCATACTCTCCGAGTACAGTTGCACGCTGTGCGTCATATAAATACATCTCCGGACCGGGATAATTATGCAAATCGAGCATATCACCACAGGTATAATGATTACCTCCACTGGCAGGATTCACTAAACGGGAAGGATCATATTGCTTTGTCCATTCTGCTATTTCAGGGGTTTTAAACTGCCCCCAAGCCTCATTGAAAGGTACCCATGTGCCAATACAAGGATAAGAGTAAAGGCAGTCGATAATTTCTTTCCATTCTTTACGATAAATAGCCTCTGATTCAGCAGACCGTTTAAATTCTGTTCCCTCAAAATACTTCCGATTCTGCCACTCGGGATTCTTATCACCACTCGGCATGTCCTGCCACACAATAACCCCTAAACGATCACAATACGTATACCAACGGGCAGGCTCTACTTTTATATGTTTGCGAATCATATTATATCCAAAATCTTTTGTCTTTTGAATATCATATACTAAGGCCTCATCCGAAGGTGCCGTATACAAGCCATCCGGCCACCAGCCCTGATCTAAAAGACCAAATTGAAACAAGTCCTTATTATTCAATTGTAGACGTACAATTCCATTTTTATCGCGTTTCGTTGAATATTTACGCATGGCAGTATAGCTCTTAACCTTATCGATCAACTTATTTTCTGAATACAGACAAATTTCCATATCATATAAAAACGGAGAATCCGGTGACCACCACTTTACATCAGACGGCATAGCAATTTCAACCGGAATACCATTTACGGAACTTCCTACAGCCACCAACTGCTTTCCTTCTAATACCTTCACCTCCAATTTATCTGAAAGCATCTGATGATCTGTCATAACCTCTACTGTCAACTTATTCCTGTCAATATCAGGAGTCGTTTTGATATTGCCAATCGACCGGATTGGCACAGGTTCTAGCCAAACTGTTTGCCAAATACCACTGACAGGAGTATACCAGATACCTCCCGGCTTACTAACCTGTTTTCCTCTAGGTTGAGGACCTTTATCAGTCGGGTCCCACACTTTCACGATCAATTCATTTTCCCCATTCAGCAAGGCAGGCGTGATATCAAAAGAAAAAGGAGTAAATCCTCCTGTATGTTGTCCCACCTTTACCTTATTTACCCAAACATCCGCTTTCCAGTCAACAGCCCCAAAATGCAATAAGATCCTATGTCCTTTCCATTTGGAGGGAACCGAGAATTGACGCTGATACCAAAGTTCATTCTTCTCCCCAAGACTTTTCCCCACTCCGGACAAGCTTGATTCTACAGCAAAAGGAACTAAAATCCGACCATCATAACTTTGTGGCATAGCTTGACCTACCGGAGAAATAGCATAATTCCACAATCCGTTCAGATTTATCCAGTCAGCACGTTCCATAATTGGGCGGGGATATTCGGGCAACACGTTTTCAACATCTATTTTCGCCGCCCATTCCGTCATAATTCGACCGCCAACCGGTTTCCACTGTGCAAATAGATAAACACTATTAATAAGTATCACTAAAGAACATACAATTTTTCTCATCTACATTATTTCTATTAAGAGTATTTTTACTAGGTCAAGTTATTCCAATATAATATCAAACTGATCGTACGGTGCCGTACGATGCGCCAAATGCTTAGTCAATTTTGAAATCCCAAACAAGGGAGAATAAGTACGTACTTTGATCGTTTTACCATCCGGCATAAATTCCAGAATGCGAAGCCAACCATCCCCTCCGTTCCCTTCCGGACCGCCTCCTACATATTGTACATTAAACGTCATTTGTGATACATCTTTCCCGGCACTGTTCTTATCCACCCGATAAGCCACATTATTCTCATATTCACCGGTGCCTCTTCCCACATGTCCGCAAAGTACGAGACGGATATTGGAAGAAGGATAAATAAGTTTCTCCCAAATAGCCTGCCCCGAGTTTTGTGGAGAAATCTTATACCCATCTTTCGTAACACGCTTATTACCTATATCAAGATAAGAATGAGTGATAAAAATCACCTTATGATTCTTGTATTTCGGCTTGTTTACCAAATCTTTCGCCCATTGCAAAACTTCATCACGAGGCACAAACTCTACTGCTATAACCAAAATCTTTCCCCATCCCGGCTCATCAAACTCAAAAGCCGAATTCTCTAAAGACGCCCTGCCTTCACGATTAGGAAATTCACTGACACAGATATTCCGCCAGGTAGAATTTCGTTCAAAAGGAATATAATCAGGAAAATAAGTACGACCGTTTTCTGCGGCTTTGTATCCATAATCATGATTGCCTGCGGCAATAATATAAGGTACTTTGTTATCCAGTCTTTTCAAAGCCTGCGATGCTGCCTCCCACATTTCACGACTGGTCTGGTTCAGCATCTTACGGTTTAATACATTATTATCATTCTGCTCCACCAAATCGCCTGTACAAAGGACAGCTTTAATTTTAAGCGACTCTATATTGTCCGCAATCCATGCGGTACAAAGATCAAAAAGCGGCTGGTTAATATCATACTTGGTATATCCCTGTGGATCACCGAGCAAAATCATAGAAAAGGATTCCGGATTGACCAATTTCTGGGGATCAGCCCGATGCTGCGCCGGGAGACAAGTGACAGAAGCACACAATATCCCGGCCAATAAATAGTTGAATAGTTTCATAGATTACTCTTTTTCTTCTTCGTTTTTAAATACAGGTGCACGAGATACGGATGCCGGTGTGCCATTAGTAATATAAGGCCAGCCATCACTGCTCCATTGTATGCGGTCACACATCAATTGACGACCATTATCTATTTTCGCTTTCTGCCAGGCATGATAGAAGAACCAGTCATTACCCTCGTCATCCGTGATAATTTCGGAATTGTGTCCGGTTCCGGCAAACAGGTTATTACCCTGTAGAATTACTTCATTATAACTACTATTTTCTTTCATCACAGTACCGTTTTTACCCACATAAGGACCTTCGATATTTTTAGAACGCCCCACCACTACACGGTACGTACTTCTTTCCTCTTCACAACAACTACCCGTAGAGCCAAATAGATAATAATAATTCCCGCGTTTATGAACCATGATGCCTTCTATTGAAGGACCCGCTATCTTTTCGGAAACAGCCCCTTTAATGGATAGACCGTCAGCACTTAACTCTACATAACGGATACCTCCTTCATAGCCTTTAGAAGTACTATTATAACTTCCCCAGAAAAGATACTTCTTACCATTATCTTCAAAATAACAAGGGTCGATGCACTGCATAGTACCAGAATTGTAGTCAAGAAGTTTTCCGTGATCCGTAAAAGGTCCTACAGGAGAGTCGCTGACCGCCACCCCGATACAACTATTCTTAGGCAAGTCCCAGTGCCCGAGAGTATAATAGAGCACATATTTGCCATTGATATAGTTAATGTCCGGAGCCCATAAGCGAGTGTCCGGCTGCCAGTTCGGTTTTTGCAGAAAGGCTGCCCCAGCATAAGTCCACTGTGTCATATTAGTAGATTTGTAAATCGGAATATAGATATTATCCTGTTGGGTAACATACAAATAAAAGTTCCCGTCTGCCGCATGAATTATAGTCGGATCAGGCAACTGTTTGCCGACTATAGGATTGGAGAATGAAACAGGGTTAGGTGTACTCCCCCCACCCCCATTTCCATTACCGTTACCCGGCCCATCCGGTTGTTCGTCAGAGCCACCGGAACATGCCATGATACACAATGCTGTCGCAATTAAAAAAGATAATTTTTTCATATATACTTTATTAGTTAAAACTAAGATTAATTTATCCAACCTTCATTCTGTTCCAAATTCGAGTTCATTTCCATTTCTTTAGCAGGAATAGGCCAGCTCCAGCACTGATCTCCCAACCAGTACCAGGTATAAGTCGTTTCACCCCACATCTGCATCAGACCGTTACGATTATTATCAAACTTCTTATCTTTCCACGTTCCCCAACGCAATTCATGGAAATACATGGAATCTTCGCCACCGATTTCCCAGTAATACTCATTCCGGATACGTTCACGCAAATCACTCTGCCCGTTAACTTTCGTAGCAGGATAAGTTGCATTATTCAATTCGACATGCCCTGCACGACGTCTTACTTCATTAACACATCTGATTGCTTCGCTTTCATGGGTACTTCCCCATTCATTTAGCGCTTCTGCTTTCAGGAGCAATACTTCCGCATAGCGTATTAATGGAATATCCAATCCATAAGTATCACGTTCTGTCTGTTCCAGACCTTCAGGTACAAACTTTCTCCATAGATAGTAAAACTTATCGTTTGTATCAGTACGGATATCAAAAGGCTCTGCACTGTCGGAGCCACGATAAGGCCAACGCAATGTATAAGTATGAGCTATTCCAGAAGAAGCACCATTGTATTGTGCGTAAGGGGTAATGACAGCCATTTGCAGACGTGGATCACGGCTCTCGTAAGCTTTTTTGATACGTGCTTCATTGCCACTATCCAGATATTTGCTCATATCGGCCCCATAGGCAGTCATACGTTCCTTTTCTGCCGCGGACAGTCCGTCACGTAGAAAAAATACCACACGTTCTTTTTCTTTCATCGTACTATAGCCCGGCAAGTAGTTATCCCAATTAAATTTTTCTCCGGTCGCCGTTTCAAAGGATTCTACAAAATGCGGATTAGGCAAATAGTTATTCCACATAGAACCTGCTGTACAACGGTTGCCGTAAGTGATGTTCCTTGTATTGGAGTAGCCGTATTGCTTGATGCATTGCACAGAGAATATCATTTCTTCACATTGTTCATTTGCTATTTTCAACAACTGCTTATAACTGGTAGCACCGGCCTTAGTATATAACCCGAAGCCACAGTCAGCCACAGAATTAAAATCATCAACCGCCGCCTCCCAATTCTTCTGCCACATATATACTTGTCCGCGTAATGCATAAGCAGCTCCTTTGGTTACCCGTCCATAGTTAGAGTCACCCGAATTATATTTACCCGGTAGATTGGGTTCATTCACACAATCTGTCAGATCCTGGAGTATAGCCGCCCAAACATCCGCTTCTGAAGAACGGGCTTTGTTACCGTTTTCAGGACTCGTGATTGCATTCATATATAACGGCACTCCTTTATACAAGATATTCAAGCGCATATAAGCAAATGCACGCAAGAATTTACATTCGGCGATAGCCCGTTGCTTCTCTCCGGTCGACATATCAGGAACCTGACCAATATTATCTATCACATCATTAGCACGATAGATAAAAGTATAAAAACGTTTATAAATATCACTGAACAGGCCACTTGAGGGAGTAGCTGCTCCTGTACAATTAGGCATTCGCTTAATCCAGTTCTTGTCTGTATCCATCACAGAAGAATAAGCATCCCATGGAATCCGGTGCGAATCCAAAATGCCGGAGTTAGGACAATATTGATCCAGAAAGACATTATATACGCCGATAACAGCCTGTTCGGCCAAAGTTGCTTTCGTCCAGATACTACTACCGCTTATGTTATTGGTAGGAGTAGTATCTAAAAAGTCCGCACCGCATCCAGCCATAAAGAAAGACAGCAAGGCAATAGATGCACATCTTACTAATTTCCGAAATATTTTTATTTTGTTTTTCATCATAAAATCGTTTTAGAGTAAGTTTAGAAAGTGATATTTACACCGAATGCATATTGTCTCATAGTAGAATATCCCACTGCGGTACGCATTTCCGGATCCATTCCTTCATACCCGGTAATGGTAAATAAATTTTCACCGGAAGCAAAGAAACGGATATTCTGTGCATATACTTTTTTCGACAGGACAGCAGGCAATGTATATCCGATAGTCAGGTTCTTCAGTTTAATATAATCCCCTTTTTGCAAATGTACTGATGACTGTGTCATACCACTTTGGTCGTTACCGGAGTTATTTGTCAAACGAGGATTCTTTGAACTCAAGTTCGTGCGCGGATCATTGGGATTTTTGGGATCAAAGAAATAGTGATCGTTTGCTATTGCTTCCCCGATAGCATATCCTTTGATGGTAGCACTGCTGTTCAATGCCAAACGATAGTAGTAAATCTTGAAACCTGCCGCACCGGACCAGTTCATGGAGAAATCGAAGCCTTTCCAATTAGCGCTTGCCTGCAGACCGAAGTTATACTTGGGCACATTGGAGCATCCCTGAAACTCATTATCAGCGTCATTACCATATACACCGTCGCCATTTAAGTCAGCATAGATGTAATCACCATACCAAATGCCACTCTTACTGACGTTCTGACGCGGATAGAACTTATACCCTGCCCCTACCATAGCATTCAGCCATTTCATGTCGTCTACTGTACGGATCATTCCGTCTCTCGGACCACCGTTGATATTGACTGTTCCATCTGCGTTAAAACCGTTTCCACTGCCTTTATATGGTTGCAACATATAGTATTCATTAATCATTTTACCCTCTATTACACGGGTAGATCCTCCGGTAGAGACATCGCCGATATTGGTTTGATAAACACGGTTCCCGTTTTCATCTGTCACCCAGCCACGCTGCAACTCTCCTTTGTATTTACTGACCTTGTTCTGGTTATAGGCAAAGTTACCGGATACACGATATTCTACTTTACCGATACGGTCTTGCCAATTCAGGGTCATTTCAATACCGCGGTTAGTCACTTCCGCAATGTTCTGACGAGGGCCACTGGCTGTCCCGAGAGACATATACATATCAGGGCGATATAAGATTCCATCCGTTACTTTATTATAAAATTCAGCCTCAAACGTCAGACGGTTTCTTAAAGTTGCAAAGTCGATACCAATATTCGTAATGGCAGTACTTTCCCACTCCAACAGGTTGTTGGAAATAGAAGTAATTGCCAAACCATTATTAAGGCTACCTCCAAACGCGTACTTTGCCGAGTTGTACACAGCCTGCCATTCATAGTTACCAATCGCATTGTTCCCTAACTTACCCCACGAAGCACGTAATTTCAGGTTGTCGATAGGAAGTCCTTTCATAAATTTCTCTTCACTGATTCTCCATCCGGCAGAGAAAGATGGAAAAAGTCCCCAGCGATTATCCGGAGCAAAACGGGAGGAACCGTCATAACGCATATTAACCTCGAATAAATAACGGCTGTCGAAAGCATAGTTAATACGACCGAAGTAAGAACGGGATGTAAATTCTTCACCTGTACCACTTATGGAAGAAGGAGTAGTAGCTGAACTTGGATCACCCACAGACGAATCTATTAATCCAAGTTTTGCAGTGTCGGTAGTCCGTTTGGCAAAACGTTCTTCTTCAAAACCCAGCAACATACCAATATCATGTTTGTGGAAAGTCTGGTTATAATTGAGCAAGTGCGTTAATTTCCAGTGGTTCTCACGGACATACGCCATACGGGTATACAAATCGGCAGGATCTTTGGGGGCAGCTATCCACTGATCTGTACTAAAACTATATTTCCCATAATCCGTATTTACGGACATCGATTCATAACGGTAATCTTTATAGTTCAGATTAACATCGTATGAAAAGTGTTTCAGAAACTTCACGTTGGCATAGAAAGTAGTAAAGAACTGCGTGTTTTTGATATGCCCTTCCGATTGTGCCATGTCCCACAGAGGATTGTGAGATTGCGGATCTTCCTCGTTCGCTTCCGGCGCACCATATTTTCCGTCATAATATGGATATACGCCCGGTATCATCTTTTGAGTATTAATATTGGTGAGTGAACCGGTATCGCTTTTCTTCTGGTCAGTGTGATACCCCCATACGCGAGTACCAATACGTAACCACTTAGTAATATCCGAATAAACATTGGCACGCAAAAAATAGCGTTGGTATCCGGTATCCTTGATTAATCCCGGATTGTCAGTATAAGATATAGAAAGATTATATCCGGTACGTCCCTCCTGTCCAGTGACGGAAAGCGAATGTTTCATCATCCAGTCGTTACTATATATCTCATCGTACCAATCTGTATTAGGATAAGCTACATAATTAGGATAGCCGGAAGCCGAAATGCCATTCGGATCTTTTTCCGCCTCACGCCATTGATTGATGGTAATGTCGCTGAAAGGAGCAGATTCTCCTATATTAGTAGCAGCTTCGTTCATCAATTCCATATACTTGGCGTAGTTAGATACCGTTTTTATCAGTTTGGTAGGTTGATTCAGTGAAAAAGTAGCATTGTAGGACACGCTGACCTTTCCTGTTTGTCCGGTTTTGGTAGTAACCAGAATAACCCCATTTGCCCCTCGGTTACCATAAATAGCACACGAGGCCGCATCTTTCAGGATGGAAATAGAAGCAATATCGTTGGGATCTACATTATTCAGACTTTGTTCCATCCCATCCACCAACACGAGTGGTGAAGAACTGTTCAGGGTACCTACTCCCCGAATATTGAAAGAAAAGCCTTCATTATATGGAGTCCCGGAGCTTTGCATCACCTGCAAACCGGCTGTCATACCGCTCAACGCCTGCGAAGCACTGACCAAAGGACGGGAAAGTGATTCCTTTTCCAAATTTACCGTAGCAACCGAACCGGTCAGGTTCACCTTCTTTTGCGTGCCATAACCAACCACTACTACTTCTGAAAGCATTTTCACATTCTCTCCCATTACAATGTTGAATGTCGTCTTGCCGGGCGACAATGAAATTTCCTGCGTGTCAAAACCGATATAAGACACTTGCAATTTCTTAGCGTCCTCCGGTATTTCCAGTTCAAATTTCCCTTCCATATTACTCACCGCGCCAATATTAGTACCGGGAATTGATACCGATACTCCAATTAACAATTCATCATTGACATCGCTGATGACACCATTGATACGCCGTTTCTTATCCGATTTCTGAACGACAGGGCGGGTGATAATAATATGATTATCTTTTATTTTATAAATCAACTCCTGCCCTTTCAGAATCTGATCCAGTGCCTTGCTTATCGGTTGATTATCTACCTTTACAGTTACCTTACGGGTCAGGTCCACATCATTTTTCTCATATACTAAGGATACATTTCCTTTGACCTCCAACTCCCGGAACGCTTTGCGCACCGTTACGTCCTGCAAATGTAAGGTCACCTGTTGTGCATGAACCGACAGTGGAAGAACTGCAGCTAATAGCACGAAGAACATGCATTTGATGATTTTACTCATTGATTTAAGTTTTTATGTGTATATCTTTTGTTACTAACTCATTGTTTTACAATATTCTTATTTAAACATTATCCAGGATTGCGAACTAGCCTCATTATCCGCATTTTTAACATTGCCGTTCGTTTCCCAGTCGTATCTACCGGCTACCTTTCCTAAAGGCACCCCTCTACTATCATCCCGAATAACAACAGGACTATGATAGTTCTCACCAAACACAATGGCATCCGTACAACCCACTTCCTGCAATGCCACAGCAACTTCCCGTAAAGAAGAGCCATCACTAAAGACATTCCAAGCTGCTTTTACCGAGTTATAAGAATTCGTAAAACGATTACTTACAAAAATGACCAAGTCTCCTTCTTCCGTGATACCGACAGCCCGGCGTCCTACAGGCTTGCCATCAAAAGTCCAAATGCTTACCGGATTAGCAGCCCATGAATTACTTCCTGACAATGCTCCATCCATTCCTCTGTTACGGGTCGAAGTATTTCTTCCTTCATTAGTGGCAAATGCCTTGTAAAGTTCTGCATTTTCTCCGGCAATCATGATCTGCCCTTTTTGCAACGGATAGGAATATCCACTGACAGCACTGGTTGGGGACCACTGTACTCCATTGGCAGCTTGTTTGCCGGCTCCGCCGCTGGTAAACTTATACAAGTTATTATCTATCACTTCTGCATACGAAATCTCCGCTTTTCCATCAGCTGTAATTCCCAGAGTTCCCGGACAATACTTCAAAGAAGTAGATAGGTTATATCCGAGACGCGGTGCGGATAGCAGCCCACTATCATTCCACCCGAGGCTATAAAATATCGGTACCCAGAATTGCCCGGACAATCCCGGAACAAACAATGAATAATCCATATTATCATTCATGATAGCTGTTGTACGATGTTGAGCAGTGGGTTCAGCCCATGTTACATTGTCTTTATTCATATCCCAGCTAACCTTCATATTTATTCTACCGGCAGGAATAGTTATCAACCATCCCGTATTACCGCTCCTTCCATGCAAGTTTTTATTTTCATAGACAATCATGAAATCAGGAATACAAATACTACTGTGTTGGCTTTTTAGATCAGCAGTAATATTTTTCCAGTTTACCCCTGCGTCAATAATTCCATTTACAGCACTCAACTGATATTTTTTAGTCATGTTGTTCGTATTGTCTTTTACAGTAATAGTAAGTGTGCTACTTAGGTCAACAATCAGGTTTCCGTTTTCATCCTTTTGACTGACGGGATCCGTAGAGATGATTTCTGCGTTATCTGCCAAAGTCGGCATCAACACAACGTTTGCAAATGCAGTGTTTTGTTTGAAACGTAACGAAGCGATGCCATTAATAAAGTTAGCACTAACCTGCTCTGTGTTACAAGTAGCCGTTACGCCTCGAAGTAGCTGAGTAGAAGTGCTGAAAATGGTATATTCGATATCATCTGCTCCATCATTCACTTTAATACGGGTGATACCGCTGCTCAAGTCCAGTACAGCATCAGTAGTAAGCGGATCAATGGGCTTTGCCCATTCATCCGCCAGTTTGAGTTTCACATTCACCGCACTTTGGTCGTCCAAAATGCGAAAATCTAAGGCTATGACCCTACTGTTCTGGTCAATAAGACCATTTATCCAGTTCCCTGTGCCATCTTCTGCCTGTATGGCTACCAATGGTTCTTTTACGTACCCCGGATCTTCGGATAAGACAACACCTTTCAGTTCATCTTCTCCGCATGACGTGAATATAAACACAAGGAATGTGCTTAATAGAAAATGTAGTTTCTTCATACAATATTATTTAAATAAGAAATAGCTTATTTTCTGTTATTCCTGAAAACAATCTTTATCCTGCATGACTAAACTAAAACAGCTGTTTGTATACCTTATAACTTAAAAAAGAGTGTCGCGCTATGCTCTTTTACAATCCTTCTTTTTACCATTCATAGAGATTCAGGTTAAAATATGCTTTATTGGCCTATTCATTAATATGACAGCCAGATTAATAAAAAGTATAGTGAGAAATGATTTTTTTATTCGTTCAGCCCTTCAACTCATCTTTTTATTAGTGAGTTTGGTCATCTTACATTTTTTCAATACCTTGCCCCCGAATTATCCATCGGAGAAACAGAACCTGTGAGTATTCACCTTAATATATTAACTAATAAATCAAATATACGATTTCTGAAAGACATAATGGAAAAAAACCTGGAAACAGAGATTATCGAGGCCCTGAAATCGGGTAAAGAGGAGGCATTCCGATACATCTATAAAACTTACTATACAGATCTTTGCCGGATAGCGAGAGGGTATTTGACAGACTCTTATCTATCAGAATCTATAGTAGAAGATTTGGTGTATAGTCTATGGGAAAACCGCTCTAAAATAACAATTAACACCTCATTGAAGAACTACCTTTTCAGAAGTGTAGCCAATAAGTGTATCAATTATCTTCAGCTTGAATATGTGAGAAGGGAAACGGCCTGCTCGTCAGAAGACCTGGTCATTTACAGCGATTTATGGTCCTTGGGCGAAAATCCGGTTGAGCATTTAGAGGGTAAAGAGCTACATTCTATTATCCAGAAGACGATTGACGGCTTATCTCCGGAAACCCGGAAGGTATTTTTATTGAGTCGTTTTGAGAACAAAAGACAAGAAGAAATTGCCGAAATCATGGGAATCACTATTCATACAGTGAAATATCACATGCGAAGTGCACTGGATAAACTGAAGGAAGCAGCAAGATCTTATCTTGCCCTGATTGTAATGTTTATTACGAATATATTTAATTAATATTAAAAAGCAAAGTAATTCACTATACTTCTTCTATTGACAAACTGTCCTGATGATAGCGCAGGTATATGATTTTCAATAGATATTAAGTTTAAGATGGTATGAAAGAAGAATTTGATAAACTGATATATGATTTCCTCTCGGGAAGTATCACCAAAGAGGACTTGCATAAGTTGAACGAATGGATATACTCCGATCCGGAGAATCAGAAATATTTTGAACAGCAGAAACGAATCTGGCTTCTGTCTGCCGAGTATAAAAATGTATCTGTACACGAAGAACAAGCCTATAACAGATTTGCGAAACGAATCCGCAAACATAAGAGTGCTCCGGCAGGAAAGATGAGAAGAGCCTTATTTGTGAAGTATGCAGGTTACGCAGCGGCAATCATTATATTACTGTTTACCACTCCTTTTATAATTTATAATTTTACAACACCTGATGATTCTTTGATTTCCGAAGTATACGCTCCAAGAAAATCGAAATTAAAAATGAAGCTTCCTGACGGTTCTATAGTGTGGTTAAACGCAGATTCCAAGCTTTCTTACTCCGAGAGTTTTAGTCGAAAGAATCGCAATGTCCGGCTGGAAGGCGAAGGGTATTTTGAGGTAGAGCATGGAGAGCATCCATTTGTTATACAAACAGACTCCGCACAGATCAAGGTACTGGGTACTAAGTTTAACGTTAAAAATTATGGTGATGAGAATTATATAAAGGTATCACTCCTAGAAGGTTCCATTGTCTTATTGTGCATCAACCAAGAGTTTATAATGAAGCCTAATCAAACGATGACAGTTAATAAGCTTGACCAAACTTATAAGCTGACCGAGAGTGCTGACTATGCTGAACAGTGGATCAACTGCAAAGTATTCTGGGATGAAGTTCCTATGTCGATCATTTCTAAAGAGTTGGAGCGCCAGTTTGATGTGACATTCGCATTTGAGTCAGAGCAACTCAAGAATTTGATTTTCCATGGAAGTTTTATTATAGAAACAAATAATTTAGAGAAAATATTGGATATTATGTCTGAAACAAATAAATTTAGCTACTCAATTGAAAAAGATAAGGTATATATCCATTCATTGAAAAAATAAGAAACGATTAAAGAATCTTCAAAAATAATATCATGACCGCACAAGAGTTTTTTAAGAACGATCTGTTTGCCGAAAATGCAGGAGTAGTACTGCTGGAAGTACGCAAAGGTTACAGTAAAGCCAAATTAGAAATAAAACCCGAACATCTTAACGCAGGTGCCCGCACACAAGGAGGAGCGATCTTTACGCTGGCAGACCTTGCGCTTGCCGCAGCTGCCAACTCGCACGGCACACTAGCTTTCTCTCTCTCGTCCACTATTACTTTTCTGCGTGCCAGCGGCCCCGGAGATACTCTCTTTGCCGAAGCACGCGAACGCTATATCGGTCGAAGTACAGGTTGCTATCAGGTAGATATAACAAACCAAGACGGAGAGTTGATTGCAACTTTTGAATCTAGCGTATTCCGAAAGGATCAGAAAGTGCCTTTCGAAGTTCAGGAATAAAACAGGAAAGCGCATCAACACTTTTAAAAGTATACCTTTTAGAAACAGATAACGCGAATGATACGGATAAAAAGATAATAAATCCGTGTCATCCGCGTTATCCGCGTCTAAAAAATAACAGGTTGGCAGGGCCATTTACTTCTGATATGCCTTCGTTTTTTCTCTATATCTATTTAACGATAGAAGTCAGCGGATGCCGGTTACCCGTCACATTATTCAGGAATGCTTTTGCCGAACCGAAGTTCAGGAATAAATCCAGACGGACAGGAAGATGGTTCAAGTCGTCCGTCACGAAGAAAGTAATCACCTCCTTTTCTTTTCCTTTCTTATCATATTCTACCAATGAGAAGATCAGGCAACGGTAAGTAACTCCATTCTCCGCTTTCACATTTTCTTTTCCACGGTAGATAAGCGTTTGCTCTTCCACTTTACGGCCCGTAGCCATCGGGAACTTGATTTTGTCTCCCACCTTATAATCTGCAGGGTCGTAAGAACGTGCCTGCGCCAAGATGCTTAACATATCGTATATACAACGGCTATCGCTAGCTTCAGATTCATCAAACGCTCCATCCCGATAAGTACGTTTCTGGTTTACGAGGCAAAGACCGTCCTTATAAGAAAACCAAGCCTCATCAACCGTGTAACGTTTTCCCTCTTCAGCACCTTTGCGGAAATAGCGCGGTTCCAGTTTTTCACCGATCACACAAGTCAGCGTATCGCGCATCTTGAAAAAGAAGTCTGCCCGTTTACTGCCCAAAGCAAGCAGATTGATCCGGTAGGCAGGTTGTGAATGATAAGTAGTAGCATTCGTCGTCAGACTGGCAAGTCCGGCTTTCACCCAGACAAACTTCCAGTTAAAATATAAATCATACATTACGTGTTCGCCGGATTGAAACGCATCATTCTTCGCTTCACATTGAGCACTGGCTGGGAGGGCGAAAGCTCCCATCAGTAAGGCCACTAATCCGATAATAAAATTGCGTCGAACGCTAACGACGGCGGTTCTGACTATTTCGTTCCCGATCCTTTTTCTTCTTGTCTTCATCTGGTTTTTGTTTTTTAAGTTCATCCAGCTTTTGCTTATCCAGCGGAACTGCATGAATATCCCAACTTTGTTCTAGATCCCAGTTGGCTTTCGGCTCTAAAATCTGATTATAATAATACACCTCTTCGGGCTGCACCCCTTTTTCAAAATTGCCGGTATCCCATTCACCGTTTCCATTCCGGTCGTTAATCAACCGGGCGGAGTACTTACCGGGATTTAAGTAATAAAAGTCGGCATAACCTCCTTCCTCTACTCTTCTTCGGCGTACCACTTTATCCTGCGCATCCAACAGTTCAACGAAAGCATTAGGTTCCGCTCCCGTCACCACAAACGTGATTTTGGCATATTCTTCCAAACTACGCACCTTGAACCCTTGTTTTATTTTGTCTGTAAACAATCCGTATATACCATGAAATGCGGTCGAATCCACCGAAAATTCATATTCCAGCGTCGGTTCCCAATCATAATACACATTAAACTTCTTCAGATTTACGGAATCCTGCTCAAATTCAAACGGTATATCCTTCCAGAGCGTATCCACCTTTTGCCGCAGATGTATGGCGGCAGTGTCGTAGCTGGCTATCGGTTCTTCAAAATTCAAAGAAATATATCCATATACATCCATTGACGAAGGGGCACTAACATTCACCGGCAAGAATTTCGTCGGTTCGGGTTCATCCTCTTCCCCTTTCTTTTTCTTCTTTTTCTTTTTGTCCTTATCCGACTCCTCTTTCTTATATTTCTGCTTCGAAACAAGATTCAGCGTATCTGTACGGGGTACTAATTGGTTTAAAGTATCTGTATAAAGATAAGTCAGACTCATGGCAAGAGTATCCTGTTTGAAGAGCAAAGAATCTTTCACCCAATAATGGATTGTATCGTTCCGCTGATTCTTTTCGATGACAAAAGCATCCTTTTCATCGAAGTTTAAGCCTTTCAAGACTGGCAAAGTGTCCGCCTTACCGGCAAAATAAAAAGTGAACTTATGAGGAACCAGTCTTTCCGACTTGATAAGATATTGCGAATAATTAAGCTCTTTAAAGGCACGGAGGATGACATCATCCGGCAAATAATGCATATATTTCTTCTCAACAATCGTGTCGTAGGTCAATGAGTCCACCCAAGCAGTATCCATGCGGATACGTTCTTCCATGCGGGGGATAATCAACGAATCATGGAAAGCGATCATCTCGCTCTTCTGATTAAAAGTAAAGTTTTGGTCGGCATCCATCAATCCATAGATGCGATATTTGCCGGGAGCTACACCACGGATGGAGAAACGTCCACGGCTGTCTGTACGTGCCACACGGTCGAAAGGCAATTTGTTGAAAGCCGAATCATTCAGGTTGGAATGTAGTCCGACAAGCATACCTTTAATAGGTTCCAGGTTAGAGGCGTCGAGCATTGTTCCTGCTACTTCCATCGTATCGATTTCCGTACCGGTAGAAAACGTAAATGCAAAATTCCCTAGCGGGTTACCTTCATTATTGTCGACAATTGCATCCGAGAAGTCAATCGTATAGGTCGTGTTAGGCTTCAAAGAGTCGAGTAGGTTGACTTGTATTCTCTTGCCGGAAGCCTTGATTTCCGGTT
This sequence comes from Bacteroides sp. MSK.18.37, assembly GCF_019129155.2. Taxonomy (NCBI): domain Bacteria; kingdom Pseudomonadati; phylum Bacteroidota; class Bacteroidia; order Bacteroidales; family Bacteroidaceae; genus Bacteroides; species Bacteroides sp. MSK.18.37. The sequence goes on from NZ_JAHOIB020000001.1 coordinate 2,583,344, forward strand.
GCTGTATCTGGGGAGGAGAAACAACGACTTTTTCGGTTGCTTTCTCCAGCTTAATAAACTCATCAAACATCAAAGAAATTTTAGTCCTTTCATTATTCAGAGCGCCCGCAGCAGGAGTACTACCGATGAAACGGGGCGGCGTCTCATCATAAGGGCCTCCGTCCGGCCGTCCAATACTGGCGCAGGAATATAACATAGCTCCCAGCGTTACTACCGGAAGCACCTTGCGAACTATTTGCTTTATCTTTTGATTCTCAAATTGTAACATGCTGCAAAAATAAGGGTTCTTATTCAATAAACACCACACTTTCTAGCTAATTTATTAAAAAAGGAAAGGGTGACTTAAGGTAATAAACAATATTTGCGACGTTTTTATTTCTTTCCTGCTAATATAATTAGTTTTATTGCCTAAAGAGATTACCTTTGTTGCCTAATCTTTTTTCGTTCCACTATAGTGTTCCGCAAAGAACACTATAGTTTCCCTTGCGGAGCACTATAGTGGGACGAAAGAGAAACTATAGTGGAACGAAATAAAAGTAGCAAGTGAAGTAAATCCGGATAGGCAAACGGATTTATCAATGTGCCTACACTAAATAAAAACGAATATGAGTATACAATATGACCTTTACGACACGCCTGACATTCAACAAACAGGCGACGCACAACCGCTTCATCCCCGCGTAGTATTCAAAGGAACCGTCGATCAGGAAGAATTTCTAGACCGTGTACACAAATTCACAGGAATAAGTCGCAGTTTACTGGCAGGTGCTATGCAGTCTTTCCAAAACGAGTTGAGAGATCTGATTGCCAACGGATGGATTGTGGAACTGGGAGATATCGGATATTTTTCAGTGTCTTTAAAGGGACCTCGTGTAATGAAGAAAAAAGATGTGCACGCACAATCTATTGAGCTGAAGAATGTCAATTTCCGGGTAGGCAGCCAGTTTAAGAAAGAAGTAGGCCAGCAAATGAGACTAGAACGTGGAGAATCGATGACTCGTCACCATGGGAAAGGGCACAGTGAAGAAGAATGTTTGACAATAATCAACCAGCATCTGAACAAATATCCCTGCCTGACCCGCACCGACTATAGCCGATTGACAGGACACGACAAAAAACGTGCTTTGAAAGAACTGAATGCTTTTATCGAACGTGGACTCTTAATCCGTTATAGAACAGGCAAACAGGTGGTTTATGCAAAGGAAACAGAAAGTTAAGTTAAAATCATCTAGCAGAATTACCTAGAATTCCAATTCTGAACTGAACAAAAAAACAATAATTCAGTGTAGGGTTCTTTTTATATTAATCATATTTATACTGACTTTTAGTAAATCAGAACTATCTATGAAATTATAAAACAAGATTACTTGCTTTATCAATATTTATTGCTACTTTTGTAGCGGTTTCCTTTCATACGTAGAGAGGAACATTTTATTTTTTTACAGAGAACGATTATTTATTGCATTCAACCATAAATTCGGCAAAAATTTACCGCGAATGGCAATAAGTGATGTCAGGTCTCGTGCACACTTCTGTATATAATTTGTTTATATACCCAATGGGCGTGGGACTATCACTTATGTCGCGGAGGGTCTTTGCCGAGCCTATGGTTGGCGTACAGTTGGTAGTTTCCCACGCTCTCTTTTTTAAACCGCGCACCACAGGGAAATGATGCGACAAACATAACAAAGATATGTACGATGACTTGAAAGAAAACATTATTCTATTAATGCAGCACCCTATCGCGCGCCGCCCCATCTCCAACTTATCAGATGAAGAACGAGAAAAAGCATTCGACTTGTTGAACTATCTTTCAACTTTATCCGTTGACGAAAACTATACCTTGTTAGATTACATCCAAATGGCACGTCTTGAATATGCACTTGGAGAGCTTGAGTATAAAACAACCAATGATACAGAAAAAGTAATACGACATTTTAGAACCGCCCTCCAACATCTGGAGAAAGGAGGGTTCGACTTAAGTATAAGCAAGTGGACAGAGTTAGTCAGCCTGCGAACCAAAGAAGATACGGAATAATTCAGAATCATACTCCTTACCAGTATATATAGAAGATAGACAACAAAGCGAAAAAGATTGCTTGTGCAAGTAGTCCTTTCGTTCTATCTTCGAAGAGGATGCCTTCCCCACACTTGATACCCCAATATCTTGATCGGCATCCTCTTCTTCTATCTTTCTGCCAAATCTTTTTTACATAAAATTCCCCAATACAGCAGTATTCTACTTATTAACTAATTTATTAACGCACAATTCTTTTTCAGCTTGGTCATGAATTTCGGAAACCATATCTTTGCGTCGTGATCACAAAACAACAATAAAACAGATTGACTAACTATTAAAAGAAGAAAGACTATGGCATTAAAGTATGTTGTCAAGAAAAGAGTTTTCGGCTTTGACAAAACAAAGACTGAAAAGTATGTAGCACAGAATGTAATTACCAATACGGTAAATTTCAGAGATTTATGCAAGGAAGTATCCATGTTCGGTATGATTCCCGAAGGCGCAGTGAAACACGTGATTGACGCACTGATTGATGCGTTGAACACGAACCTCAACAAAGGATTGTCTGTGCAATTAGGTGACTTCGGATGTTTCCGTCCGGGCATGAGTTGCAAAAGCCAGAAAGAGGAAAAAGATGTAGATGCCGATACCGTTCGTCGGGTGAAAATTGTATTTACGCCGGGATATAAATTTAAGGATATGCTGGATAATGTAAGTATTTACAAGACGGAAGGAAACGGCGGCACCTCTTCCGGAAATGGAGGGGGAAATAAACCGGAAAATCCGGACGAAGGCGGTAGCGGTGAGGCCCCGGATCCTGCAGCATAAAACTGGAACAAGGGACCACACATAGAAAAGGACTTCTTCCCATAAAAATGAACCCTAAAAGTTAGACAAAAACTTTTAGGGTTCGCTTAGTCATAGTTACCAGCCTGTATTTTGACCTAAATTAGGATTCTTATAATATTCAGTCTGTGGTATAGGATATAAGTACATCTTATCATCCCAGTTACGTGTTTCAAGCAATTCTTTCTTATAAACAGGCAAGCCGTTTTCCATAGTGATCTTGATGCAATAAATAGCTTTGGTTTTATCACCGATTTTCCAACGGCGGATATCCCAGAACCTATGGTCTTCGAACGCAAGTTCCACTCGTCTTTCACGACGGACGCTTTCAGTAAACGCATTGCCGCTTGTTGTAATGGCGGGCATATCAGCAGCAGCACGCACCTGATTCAGTGCCGCACGTGCAGACAACGGATGATCATTATCCGTATAATCAGCGTCTTTCCAGGCATCCATTGCTTCCGCATAGTTCAGGAGAATTTCCGCATAACGGAATATGATGAAATGGTGCGGTTTCTTTTTCTCATTGGAAGGAGCTAGAGAAACAGTCTCATTCATATACTTCTTCAAATAATAACCTGTAGTAGTCGCTCCGGTTGTTCCGGCACCGTCTTTTCCTCCTTCATAAGACTGGATGGTCGAGTTCATCCATGTATCGCCATTGCAAAGCACCGTTTTATAGAATCTCGGGTCTCTGCCTTCATACGGATTCTGCCCCGGTGTAATCTGTTCCCAGTCAAAGTCTTTTCCATTAGTCATCTGGAAGGCATCCACCAGGTTCTGGGTGGGCACGTTGCCTGTTTTCCCCTTTTCATAACTGATAGGCAAATTGTTAGCTTCAAAATCAAAGCTTTCCCCATTTCTACGTTCAAAAATTAATTGCGGAGATTTCAATACATCGTTTCCACCATTCTTGTCATACAAAGGATCTACATTCGTCTTCGGCAAACTGTACCAGTTCTCTTTTATGATAGCATAAGCCGCATCGGCAGCCGCTTTCCATTTATCGGCATCCTGTGCGGGATTATGCAACAAACTCGCCGCATAAAGAAGAGCACGGGATTTCAATGCCAACGCTGTACCTTTGGTCACACGTCCCGTCTCCGCCCAAAAGTCCTGATGACTGACAGGCAGAGTTTTGGCCGCGTCACTACATTCGTCACAGATATATTTTATCACTTCATTGAAAGAAGTCTTTTCCACGCCGTTGATTTCATCCAAAGCATACGTACGTGTCAAAAGTGGAATATCACCGTATCGTTTAGCCAGTTCGAACAGATAAAAAGCTCGCAACACCCGTAATTCTTCACGATACATGGTAGCTTTGGCAATGTCTTCTTCATACGTGTCGTTCCAGCGGAAACGCTCCAGTTTTTCCTGTGAATAGTTTTCAAGAAATGAATTGACGGAACGGATAGCTCCATAGCACTTCGACCACATATTATCGACTGCATTGTTGGGACTCCAGGCATTGTTATAAAAGTCGTGAACACTATTATCACTCCAGACATAAACAGAATTATCCGTTGCAGACTCCCTCAAAGCCCCGTCGAGCACTCCGAGATCTCCGGGCAACTGGCTATAAACGTAGGTAGCCAAACCTTTCACATTGCTAAAGTAGGAATAGGCCTCTTCCCTGTCCAAGCCTGTCGATTCGTCCAATTCGAGCAAGCTACACCCCGATACGGATAATAGCAAACCTGTATATAAAAGGATATATTTTCTCATGGTCATTTCACATTTTAGAAGTTAATATTCAACCCGAAATAAACGGAAGTCATATCCGGATAATTGATTTTCAGATCTTCACTGTTCATATACTTCACATGATCGAGCGAAAAAAGATTGTTAGCTCTCGCATATACCTGAATCTTTTCCATTTTCACTTTCTTCGCCCAAGAGGAAGGAAGGTTATAGTAGACATTCAGGTTACGAAGTTTGAAATAGCTACCGTTCTCCAACCACTGTGTACTGTTTCTGAAGTTATTGGCATTATCCAGCGTAGTCAGGCGGGGGACATTTGCGATATCTTTCGTTTCTTCCGTCCAGCGGATTCTGTCGTTCAGATACCAGCTGGAAATATTCGTGTTGTTTCTCAACGGCCAGTATACGCTGGCAGTGTTCAACATCACACTATAATGGGCTACTCCTTGAAACAGAGCATCCACGCCGAAACCTTTATATTCAAATCCCAAATTAATGCCATAATAAATCTCCGGTATGGCAGTGGAATATCCTATCGCCTTCTGGTCATTGTTGTCAATCACGTTATCGCCATTCAGATCTCTGTACTTGACATCACCCGGACGTACTTCCGAGAATTTCTGCACAGGACTGCTCTTTATGTCCGCCTCATCTCTGAAATAACCGATAGCCTCCCAGCCAAAACACTGCCCGACAGGGTAACCTTTTTTAGACAAATAGCCATACGGCTGATATCCCTCACCATTTTCTACGACTTTACTTTTGGCATAGGAGAAGTTGGCTCCGATATAATAGTTGAAGTCCTTGTATTCCTTTTTCCACATGGCAGAGAGTTCCGTTCCTTTTGTTTCCACTTTTCCTGCATTCATCTGCGGAATAGTAACCCCGATTGCCGATGAGATCAGCCCACTTCCGTCAATCAGGATATTAGTGCGCTTGTCATAAAAACCGTCAATAGAAAAAGTCAGTCCCTTGAACAGGCTCATATCCAAACCGATATTATATTTATCCGCAACTTCCAGATCCAGTTGTTCCATTGCCAACACTCCTTCCTTCAGGCTACTTCCGGCAGAAGTATTTCCGGCCTGAAAATAGTAAGCACCGCTTCCTATCCAATATTGCTTATCCATGTCATAATCATAAATATCATATCCGGAGCGTCCGTAAGAAGCACGAAGTTTCAGATAATCAAAAGCGGAAATTTCTTTCATGAAATTCTCGTTCGAAAGTATCCAGGCGGCAGAAATGGCGGGATATGCACGATACTTGTCGTTCTTCCCCAATACGCTGCTGCCAAAACAGTTGGCTACGATATCCACCATATAACGGTTGTCAAAATTATAACCTGCGGTTCCGATGATGTATTGACGGTAACGACTGTTATTAGCCCCTGTCAACGTCATTGATTCTTGACGAAACATAGCACTGGCCGTAAAATCATGTTTATCCCATGTCCGGTGATAATTGACCTTCGCTTCAAAATTGGCATGTATGTATTGATTGGCCAATCCTTTGTTGCTGATTTCCAGTTCATCGTTAGGATTTCCGTAATTCGTGTAAATCGGTTCTCCGTCTGTGCCTTTTTCAATGGTCTGGTACATAAAACTTTTCTTGGCTGTTTCCTGATAGGTTGCATTATTATCATAAGCAATAGCGAGTTCCGCACTCAACCCGCGAGTCAATACAGACAAATCCTGCACCAACCGCAAATCCGCCTGCAACATACGCTGATTCAGTTTATAATAACCTACGTCCGCCAGATTGGCTATCGGGTTTGTTTTCAGCACATTGTTACTGCCCCAGAATCCATTCTGTGTCTGCACGGGAAATGCAGCGGACGGGGTGTTGAAAATCTGTTCAAACAAAGTAGCTTCCGATGTGGTGGGACGCTTGGTCTCTCGCAGCATACCGAGCATACTCAATTTCAATTTTGTCGCGTCCGTAATATCCACATCCAGATTCATGCGAAGATTGAGGAAGTATTTCTTCATCTGGGAGTTATAGCGATCTGTATAATCAGTGTACTTGCTATTCAGCAGTCCCATATCGTTTTTGTAATTGAGGACACTGAAATAACGAAGCCGCTTGCCACCTCCGCGGAAAGTGATGTCCAGTTGATGACTGGTTGTATGATTGCGTAACGCTTCTTTCTGCCAGTCCACATTCGGATAAAGATCGCTATTGCCTCCGGACAGGAAAGAAGCCTCATCCATGTCCGGTTGCAAGCCATCATATCTCAATGCTTCATTACGGGCTTTGGCATAGGTATAAGCATCGGCAAATTCCGGCTGATTAACAGGTAAGCCTAAACCGAACTTGTAGTCTACTTTTATATCCTTCTGGTTATATATACCGCGTTTGGTAGTTATCAATACCACTCCGTTGGCGCCTCTGCCTCCCCAAAGAGCAGTAGCAGCACCGTCTTTCAAAACGGATATTGATTCTATTTCCGAAAGGTTGATATATTCGAGAGGGCGTGCAAAACCATCTACTACAAATAAAGGTGTATCTCCATTCAAAGAACCGCGTCCCCGCACATTGAGACGAGATTTATCTGTGCCCCAACTAGTGTTCTGCATCACACTCAATCCCGGCAACAGGCCATAAATGGCATTGTAAGGACTAGTGGTAGCATTTTTATCTAATTCATCCGAATAAATGGTAGAGACAGCCTGTGTCTTCCGTAATTCGGTGGTCGTCTGTGTGCCCAGATCGATTACCTTATCTTGTCCTTCATTATTTTGCGCTATACCCGTAGTGGCAAATGCCAACGAGAAAGCTACGATATAAAGTGATTTATTCATAATCATTCTTCTTATTGTTCAACGATTTGATTATTACCAACCCGGATTCTGAATCAATCCATATTTCTTGTTTATCTCATCTATAGGCAGAGGCAACAGGAAATACTTGTCGTTCCACTTTTCAGGTTTTGCATACTGACGCGTTTCCGCCATTGCATGAGATACGGCATAAGAAAAGCCGCTTGGCTCACCGGCCGCTTTTTTAATAATCAGACGTGATAATTGTCCGGTAAATATATCTGCGCGTTTCCAACGTACCAGATCGAAATAGCGTACTTCTTCATAGCCGAATTCAATGGCTCTTTCGCGTAATATCGCTTCACGCAACGGTTTGCCAGCCGGAACATCTGTTGCCGAAATCGCAGGCATACCTGCACGCAGTCTGGTTTTATTCAGATAATCATAAGCCGTATTGCCAAACTCATCACGGACTTCCGCCTTATTCAATTCATTCATCGCTTCGGCCATATTCAAATAAACCTCCGGAAGGCGGATCAACGGACAAGAATAAAATTTGCCATTCACTTCGTCATTGAAGTTTCGTATAAATTTTCTCATGGCAACCCCATTGTAACTCATTCGTCCGTCTTTATAAGGCGCCTGGGTGGCTCCTTCATAAATCTGCACTTTCTGGGCGCCCTTAAACTTATCTCCATTCACAGCAACCGTTTCATATAAGCGGATGTCTCTTCTGGGGTTTCCGTCCTTATCAAAGAAAGGGAATTTATTATGGTCCGGATTGTTCCAGTCGAATTCTGTTCCGTCTTTCATCTGAAACATATCGACATAAGTCAATGTAGGAGAAGCAACTCCATAACGCACCTGGGCAAACGGAAGCTTTCCCGTAGCATAAGTGGTGAATCTTCTGGAAGAAATCAAAACTTCACCGTTATGGCGATTGAAATATCCTGCTGCAAAATCATCGCGGGGATTACCTGTATTCACCAGTTGATAAGCGTCCGAGTTCTTTTTATTAGCCCGCATAAATTCTAATCCGGCATCCAACGCCTTCTGCCACCTGTCCGGTGAATAGTTACCATACCAGGTAAGGAATTGAGACGAAGCATCTCCTTCCAGATAGGGTTTTTCAGCATTAAATAAAGGACTCGCCACAAACTGAAGCACCCTGGACTTTAACGCTAAAGCAGAAGCAGCCGTCATTCGTCCGTCATTATCTGCATTCACTTGCCAAGGCAGTACAGAGGCTGCCGCATCCAGTAATCCAACAATCTTCTGTACGGTTTCTTCCACTGTCATACGAGGAAATTTCATCGCATCTTCTGCCGTATATGCATGGTCTATCCACGGCATACCACCATAATAACGGAGCATTTGAGAATAATGATAGGCAATGATTACTTGCGCTTCCGCTTTTCCTATCGCTTTCTCATCCGCAGTCATATCCGGCACTCTATCCACATTCTCAATGTAAATGTAGGCTCTTCGAATACCATAAACCGGCCCTACTCCTATCGTAGCACTGGCGACATCCAACCGATATGGAAGATGTTCCAGATATGTATTTGTTCCGTCCACTGTTCCTGTATAGAATTTAGGCGCTCCCTTTTTCGTCCAGTCACCCAGATCGGTTAGCATTTCCAGAACGCCATATCCCAGACGTCCTTGCATCGGCAGATAATCCGGCAGGGAATGATAAGTTTCCGCCAGTGCCTGCTCAGCATATACCTTTTTGTTAAAAACAGAATCGATATTCTGTTCGTTACTTATCGGCTTATCCAGAAATTTCTCTCCAAATTTAAGGTCTTCGCACCCTATCAGTGTCAATACAGAGAGAGAAAGACAGCCTATATATTTTTTATAGTTTTTCATTGTCAGCACTATTAAAAGGTTAGATTAATACCTAAATTATATATTTTAATGATAGGGTAAGAATCCGCATTATTCGGATTACATTCAGGGTCCATGATGTCAAACTTATCAAAAGTCAGCAGATTATAGCCTGTCAGTTTTATACCTAACTGCTGGATACCCAGTTTCTTCAACATCTTCTTATCTGTGAAGTTATATCCTATTGTCACATTCTTCAGCTTCAAATAAGAACCGTCTCGCACCCACAAAGAGGAGGAACGCATATTATAGACTGCATTTGTCTCTGTAAACCGCGGTGTAGTAGCTGTATTAGCCGTTTCCGGTGTCCAGCGCGTATCTGCATGGAACTGCATCAAACCACGGATTTTACCATTACCAAAAGGTTCTCTGAAAGCTCCGTCCAGCAACAAAGAGCGTTGTGCAGCACCAGTCCAGTTCATCGTCAGGAAAAAGCCTTTGTAATTGATACCATAATTCAATCCGAATGTATAAGCCGGACGAGTCGGGTTTCCAATGATAGTCTGGTCGTCGGAAGTAATTTCCTCATCACCGTTCAAATCCCGGTATTTCACATCACCCGGCTTCACGGACACACCCGGATCGGGCAGACCTGCCACCAGTTTGCCGTTCTCTCCGAAGTCCGCTTCTGTATAGAAACCGTCCGCCACATACCCGAAGAGTGTCCCGACCGGATTTCCTGTCCGCCACATATAAGGTTCATTAGGCTCAACTTCGTCTTGGAAAATAATCTTATTCTTTGAATAGGAAACGTTTGCCTGAACATTATACTGAACCTGCCCGATCTTGTCATTCCACCTCACTTCTACCTCATATCCACGGTTTTTCACTTTACCCATATTTACAGCAGGTAGAATTGATGAAGTCAACCCCGTTAATAAAGGTACTGTCTTACGATTGATGAGAATATCCTTACGTTCTTCGAGGAAATAGTCCAAAGAGATTTTCAGACGGCTCTTCAAGAAATGAACGTCCAATCCATAGTTCTGTTTCAGCGCAGTTTCCCAAGTCACGTTCGGATTGCCCAGACGCTTCTCCAATGCACCCAGAATTAACGCCTTGCTGTTATAACCAAAGTTGAATCCATACTTATTGTTATTCCACCCGTCTACTCCGCTCAGATTCACATCATAAGAATCCGGCAGGAATAAGAAGCGGTTATTTCCAAGATTGTCATTTCCGACCAAGCCGACAGAAGCACGGAATTTCAGATAATCAACCACCTTCTGTTTTTTCATGAAGGCCTCTTCCGACAGGATATAACCGATGGAACCGGCAGGAAACGCACCGAATCTCTTACCCGGAGCAAAATTCTCAGAACCATTATAACCGAAGTTAACTTCTGCCATATAGCGGGATTTGTAATCATACGTCAGACGGCCTACAAAACCGATGTAAGCAGACGGTACTCCCACCCATTGAGCGGGATAGTATTTCTTACTCTGATTGTACAAGAACAATCCCCCGACATTATGAAAACCAAACTTACGGTTATATCTCAAGCTTGCTTCCAGATACCAGTCTCGTGCCCGCGAGGAAGTTTCCTCATATTGCAAGCTCTTATTTTCTCCTTTGATCTTATAAACAATATTCTTGTTGAAATCTGGCGAATCATAACCAAGTGACGGATCTTCCAAAGAAGATTGATAGAAAGGCATAAATTGTTCCACTTGCCCTTTACGCTTTTTGGTAAAACCATAACTCGTATTATAAGCACCTTTTATTTCCGCCGACAATCCTTTGGTTATGAAGTCCAACTTCTGATTTAACAGAAGGTCCAGATTCATCGTATTATTAATAGCAGTTGAGTAACCCGTTCCATAACATTTAGGCAAAGCACTGTTGCCCAGATTTATTTTATTATCAAAACGTTCCTCGGGGGTAACTATGAGTTGTCCGTCAATTACACCCGGACTACTGAACGGAGTTGTCTGATTAATCAGTGTCCAGATCGAATTAGTCGCATCATTAATCATCGGCTCATTCCGGTTACCTACAATGCCGCCGATACCAATCTTCAGCGTGGTAGTCTTAGTTACATTAAAGTCTAAATTCGCACGATAATTGTATCTTTTGTATTTATAATTATTATCATACCCCACTCCTTCAAACTGTTTCAACAGACCATTCTGATATAAGAAACCTAAAGATATGAAGTAACGTATATCCTTTGTTCCTCCGGAAATATTCAGGTTATGCTGTGTCTGCATAGATGTTTTATTAAGCAGATACTTTCTCCAGTCGATACTGGGATACATAATAGGTTCATCATTCAATCTGAACCGTTCAACTGCATAATTATTGAACACCAAATCGTTCTCGGTAGCATTTGGTTTGTCATTTGTTATAATCTCGTTTCTTAAAGTAGCATACGTATAGCTGTCTGCCATTTCAAGCATACGGGTGGGCATCTGGATACCAACTGAAGAATTTACGGAAATTTTCGCTTTGCCTTCCTTACCACGACGTGTAGTCACCAAAATTACGCCATTTGCACCACGCACACCGAACACGGCAGTAGCAGAAGCGTCTTTCAGAACCGTCACGCTCTCTATTTCATTCGGGTCCATTTGATAAAACGAACGTTCTATACCATCCACCAAAATCAAAGGAGAGGAAGCACTTTCTGTCAAGGACCCCACTCCGCGAATAAACACCTTAGGGTCTTCCTGTCCCGGCTGACCGCTAGTCTGGACGGATGAGAGTCCTGTAATCTGACCCGCCAGGGAATTGGCCACACTTGCATTCGGCGAACGTATCAACGCTTCATTGTTTACAGCAGAAATAGCTCCTGTCAGAGTTTCTTTCTTTTGTGTACCATAGGCCACAACTGTAACTTCCTGAAGTTCATTGGCCGTTTCTTTTAAAATAATTTTCAGTTGTTTGCGTCCATTTAATGGCACTTCTTGAGGTTCATATCCCATGAACGAAATTTGCAGAACTGCTTTTTGAAGATTGCTTACTTTTAAATGGAAAACACCATTCATGTCAGTAATAGCACCGTTGGCCGTGCCTTTTTCCTTTACATTGGCACCAATCACCTCTAAGTTAGATTCATCCAATACAGTTCCCGTTACTGTATTTTGCGCCCATGCCAAGAGCGAACAACACATAAGCATTAACGTACTGATGCACCTCTTGCATCTTTTTAGTCTCGTCAGTTTGTTCATAATAATAAATTTAAGAATTTGAAATAGGTTTGTTAAAAACACTCGCCACAAATTAAGTGATTGTAATAGTTTTTAAGATACAATTATCATACTAAAAAGGGACAAAATAGTACAAAATAAGAAATAAAAAGCATTAAAATTAGCTGTATTACTCATAGTATCAGGATGTCACGCTAGAAAAATACAGCCTATTCATCGTTTCTTCTTGACTTTACCATACTCGAGAGGTGATACTCAAAAAGTTAATTTACCAAGTTCTTCTTTCACCGTAAATCTATGCCAACTCCACATACCATTACCAGACTCCATTGAATAGTTCATAAATAAATTAAAATTGAACTATTGACATACCTATTAGACTTATTATTCTCCTTTATTAATCAAATTATTCCCTATCTTTGACTCCCGAAATTCAAACCTAATACAAAAACCCATGAAGAAACAACTACTCTCTTGCTGCTTGGCTGCATTGGGACTGACAGCAATTCAAGCACAAAGCTTCAATGAGTGGAAAGACCCGGAAGTGAATTCCGTAAACCGCTCCGCTATGCACACTAATTACTTTGCTTACGCATCGGCTGATGAAGCTAAAGCCGGCATTAAAGAAAATTCAACGAATTTCATGACCCTGAACGGTCCGTGGAAATTCAACTGGGTAAGACATGCAGATGCACGACCGACCGATTTTTATCAAACTAATTTCAACGACAAAGGTTGGGATGACCTTCAGGTGCCTGGCGTTTGGGAGTTGAACGGTTACGGTGATCCTATCTATGTCAACGTAGGATATGCCTGGAGAAGCCAATTCAAAAACAATCCCCCGCAAGTACCGACAGAAAACAATCATGTAGGCTCTTACCGGAAAGAAATCATCCTTCCTGCTGACTGGAAAGGCAAAGAGATTTTTGCACATTTCGGCTCGGTAACTTCCAACATGTACCTTTGGGTGAACGGACGTTACGTAGGATATAGCGAGGACAGCAAACTGGAAGCCGAGTTCAACCTGACCAACTACCTGAAACCGGGTAAAAACGTGATTGCTTTCCAGGTATTCCGCTGGTGCGACGGCAGTTATCTGGAAGATCAGGACTTCTTCCGCTACTCTGGCGTAGGACGTGACTGCTATCTTTACGCACGTGACAAGAAATACATCCAGGATATTCGCCTCACTCCAGATTTGGATAGCCAATATAAAGACGGTACGCTGAACATAGCCGTTGATCTGAAAGGAAGCGGCACAGTTGCCTTGGACTTGACAGATACTCAAGGTAACAGTGTAGCAACTGCCGACCTGAAAGGCTCTGGCAAATTAAACACTACCCTATCCATCTCCAACCCGGCCAAATGGACTGCCGAAACGCCTAATCTCTACACGCTGACCGCTACACTGAAAAACGGCAACAACGTAGTAGAAGTAATCCCCGTTAAAGTAGGATTCCGCAAGATTGAGCTGAAAGGCGGACAGATACTCGTCAACGGGCAACCGGTACTCTTCAAAGGAGCCGACCGTCACGAAATGGACCCGGACGGCGGTTATGTCGTTTCTCTCGAACGTATGTTGCAGGATATCAAAGTGATGAAAGAATTGAATATCAACGCTGTACGTACTTGTCATTATCCGGACGACAACCGTTGGTATGACCTTTGTGACCAATATGGTCTGTATGTAGTGGCCGAAGCCAACGTAGAATCTCACGGAATGGGTTACGGCGATCAGACACTGGCAAAGAACCCGAGTTACGCTAAAGCTCACATGGAGCGTAACCAACGCAATGTACAACGCGGATACAACCATCCGTCCATCATCTTCTGGTCACTGGGCAACGAAGCCGGCATGGGACCGAACTTTGAGGAATGCTACACTTGGATTAAGAACGAAGACAAGACACGTGCCGTACAGTATGAACAAGCAGGAACCAGCGAATTCACCGATATTTTCTGCCCGATGTATTATGACTACGACGCTTGTATCAAATATAGCGAAGGCGACATCCAAAAGCCGTTAATCCAATGCGAATACGCACACGCTATGGGTAATTCACAGGGAGGATTCAAAGAATACTGGGACATCATCCGCAAATATCCGAAATATCAGGGCGGATTTATCTGGGACTTTGTAGATCAATCCTGCCACTGGAAAAACAAAGACGGAGTAAATATCTATGGTTATGGCGGTGATTTCAACAAATACGACGCTTCGGACAACAATTTCAACGACAACGGTTTAATCAGCCCCGACCGCGTGCCTAATCCGCATGCATACGAAGTGGCTTATTTCTATCAGGATATATGGACTACTCCTGCAGATCTTGCCAAAGGTGAGATCAATATCTTCAACGAATATTTCTTCCGCGACCTCTCTGCATATTATATGGAATGGCAATTACTGGCAAACGGGGAAGTAGTGCAAACAGGCATCGTGTCCGACCTGAAAGTTGCACCCCAGCAAACTGTGAAAGTGCAAATTCCGTTGGACGTGAAGAATATCTGTCCTTGCAAGGAATTGTTGCTGAATGTGAGCTATAAACTGAAAGCCGCCGAAACGTTGCTGCCGGCAGGAACGACTATCGCTTACGACCAGTTAAGCATCCGCGACTACAAAGCACCGGAACTGAAACTGGAAAATCAACAGGCTTCCAACATTCCGGTTATCGTGCCCAGTATTTTGGACAACGACCGCAATTACCTGATTGTGAAAGGTGAAAACTTCTCTATGGACTTCAATAAGCACAATGGTTACCTTTGTCGCTACGACGTCAACGGCATGCAACTGATGGAAGACGGCAGCGCACTGACTCCTAACTTCTGGCGTGCACCGACCGACAATGATTTCGGAGCCGGACTGCAACATAAATACGCTGCCTGGAAGAATCCTGAACTGAAACTGACTTCTCTGAAACATGCTATTGAAAACGATCAGGCAGTGGTTCGTGCAGAATATGACATGAAGTCGATTGGCGGAACATTATCGCTGACTTACACCATTAACAACAAGGGAGCAGTGAAAGTTACCCAAAAGATGATGGCAGACAAGAGTAAGAAGGTTTCTGACATGTTCCGCTTCGGTATGCAAATGCGAATGCCTGTCAACTTCAACGAGGTAGAGTACTACGGTCGTGGTCCGGGAGAGAACTATGCTGACCGTAACCACGGAGCCATGTTAGGCAAATACCGCCAGACGGTGGAAGAACAATTCTATCCTTACATCCGCCCGCAGGAAACCGGAACCAAAACGGATATCCGCTGGTGGAGACTTCTGAACATTAGTGGTAACGGATTGCAATTCATATCGGATGCTCCTTTCTCTGCTTCTGCCCTGAATTATACCATCGAGTCATTGGATGACGGTGACGGTAAAGATCAACGTCACTCACCGGAAGTAGAAAAGGCAGACTTCACCAATTTCTGTATCGATAAGGCACAAGCGGGACTTGCTTGTGTGAACAGTTGGGGAGCCATTCCACTGGAAAAATACCGTCTTCCTTACCAAGATTATGAGTTAAGTTTTATTATGACTCCTGTATATCATAAAATAAAGTAAAAAACATAGTTAAAAAACACGGTATCAGAGAACAAGAATACCGAATTTAAAGTACTTTTGCAGCCGGAAACTAATTTAACCGAATTAGTTTCCGGCTTTTTCTTCCTTAACCTCCTTAATCTATATGGACGAACAGCACACTGGCAACAAATGCATTAAATTAAAAAACAGATATTTATAAGTATGAAAAGTAGAATTGTTTTATTTGCATTTTGCGTAGCCCTCTTGTCAAGTTGTGGCAATAAGGGCAATGACACAGGAAAGGTTCCTGAATATGCAGTACAAGAGTTACAAAAGACGACCGCTAATTTAACAACTGCCTATCCGGCTACCATCAAAGGTAAACAAGATGTAGAAATCCGCCCCCAAGTATCAGGCTTCATCACAAAACTCTGTGTAGACGAAGGAGCAGCTGTACGTAAAGGACAAGTGTTGTTCATTGTTGATCCGACTCAATACGAAGCAGCTGTACGCACTGCCAAAGCAGCAGTGGCTACAGCAGAAGCAGCAGTGAGCACTCAACAGATGACGTATGACAATAAGAAAGAGTTGAACAAAAAGCAAATCATCAGTGACTATGACCTGGCAATGGCAGAAAACTCCCTGGCACAGACCAAAGCCCAGCTGGCACAAGCAAAAGCACAACTGACCACTGCTCAACAGAACTTGTCATTCACACAGGTTAAAAGTCCGTCAGATGGCGTTATCAACAATATCCCTTATCGTGTAGGAGCATTGGTAAGCCCTTCTATCGCTACACCGATGACTACTGTTTCCGAGATTGACGAAGTATATGTATACTTCTCAATGACAGAAAAGGAATTGCTGGCAATGACCAAGTCCGGTAGCACTATCAAAGAAGAAATCAGCAAAATACCGACTATCAAACTACAATTAATCGATGGTTCCACATACGATATAGAGGGTAAAGTGGATGCTATCACAGGCGTTATCGACCAATCTACCGGTTCGGTAAGCATCCGTGCCATCTTCCCGAATAAGGAACATGTATTGCGTAGCGGAGGTACTGCAAACGTTCTGATTCCTTATGCTATGGAGAATGTAATCACTATACCGCAGTCTGCAACAGTAGAAATCCAGGATAAGAAGTTCGTTTATGTTCTGCAACCGGACAACACGGTAAAATATACAGAAATCAAAATCTTCAATCTGGATAACGGAAAAGACTACTTGGTTACTTCCGGTCTGAATTCAGGAGATAAAATCGTAATCGAAGGAGTACAAAACCTGAAAGATGGCCAGAAGGTTCAGCCTATCACACCGGCGCAAAAAGAAGCAAACTATCAACAACATTTGAAAGACCAACACGACGGTAATTTAGCCACAGCCTTCAACTAATAATCAGATAATCATTATGAAATTAGATAGATTTATTAACCGTCCGGTACTATCAACCGTTATTTCTATCCTGATAGTCATCCTGGGGGCTATCGGATTGGCGACACTGCCTATCACGCAGTATCCGGACATCGCGCCTCCTACCGTTTCGGTAAGAGCCACCTATACGGGAGCCAGTGCATCGACCGTATTGAATTCCGTGATTGCTCCGTTGGAGGAACAAATCAACGGTGTAGAAAACATGATGTATATGACCTCAACTGCGTCAAACACGGGTTCCGGTGATATATCCATATATTTCAAACAAGGAACAGATCCGGACATGGCCGCCGTCAATGTACAAAACCGTGTCTCTATGGCACAAGGTCTGCTGCCTGCCGAAGTAACTAAAGTCGGTGTAACCACTCAAAAACGCCAGACTTCCATGTTGGTAGTATTCTCTCTTTATGACGAGACGGATACCTATAGCGAATCGTTTATTGAAAACTATGCTAAGATCAACCTGATTCCTCAAGTTCAACGTGTACAGGGTGTAGGTGATGCCAACGTTTTAGGTCAGGATTATTCTATGCGTATCTGGTTACGACCGGATGTCATGGCACAATACAAGCTCGTTCCCGGTGATGTTTCCGCTGCTCTGGCAGAACAGAATGTCGAAGCTGCTCCAGGACAGTTCGGTGAACGCAGTGACCAGACTTTCCAATATACCATCCGTTATAAAGGACGCTTGCAACAGCCTGAAGAGTTTGAAAATATCGTTATCAAATCTCTTCCTGACGGTGAAGTACTCCGTCTGAAAGATATAGCAGAAATTCAGCTGGACCGTTTGGGATATAACTTTACCAACCGGGTAGACGGTCACAAATCTGTGACTTGTATCGTATACCAGATGGCAGGAACCAATGCGACACAAACCATCAGTGATATTGAGGCATTGTTGGATGAAGCATCAAAAACGTTGCCTACCGGATTGAAACTGAACATCTCCATGAATGCCAATGACTTCCTTTTCGCTTCTATCCATGAAGTGGTGAAGACGTTGATCGAAGCATTTATCCTGGTGTTTATCGTAGTGTATATCTTCTTGCAGGATTTACGTTCCACATTGATTCCGACTATCGCCATTCCGGTAGCTCTGATCGGTACTTTCTTCATCCTGTCCCTGGTAGGATTCAGTCTGAACTTGTTGACGTTATGTGCGCTCGTGCTTGCTATTGCGATTGTGGTCGATGATGCGATTGTGGTCGTCGAGGGTGTGCATGCCAAGCTTGACCAAGGTTATACATCTGCCCGTCTGGCTTCTATCGATGCCATGAATGAATTGGGTGGTGCTATCGTATCTATTACGCTGGTTATGATGGCCGTATTCGTTCCGGTAAGTTTCATGGGAGGTACAGCAGGAACATTCTATCGTCAGTTCGGTATGACTATGGCTATCGCTATCGGTCTGTCCGCATTGAACGCATTGACTTTGAGTCCGGCTTTGTGCGCCGTTCTTCTGAAACCTCACAAAAAAGAAGATGGAACAACGGAAGACTCCACATTGAAAGAACGTATGAAAGTAGCCTATACGGCAGCCCATACAACTATGATCAACAGATATACCGAAGCTATCGGAAAGATGTTGCATCCGGGAATTACACTTACTTTGACGCTTATTGCCATTCTCGGCATGATCTTTGGTTTGTTCAGTATCAATCCGATAGTCACTGCAATTTTCGTAGTGCTTAGTATTCTGGCACTGATCGGAATGAGTACGAAGAAGTTTAAAAACAGATTCAACGATACATACGAATCAATCCTGAAACGTTATAAGAAACGAGTACTGTTCTTTATCCAGAAGAAATGGTTGTCTATGGGATTAGTTGTCGCTTCCATTGCGATACTTGTATTCTTCATGAACACCACTCCGACAGGTATGGTGCCTAATGAAGATACCGGAACGCTGATGGGAGCAGTGACATTACCTCCGGGTACTTCCCAAGACCGTTCTGAAAAAATCCTGGCACGTGTAGACAGTCTGATCGCTTCCGATCCTGCGGTATTGTCACGTACCATGATTTCCGGATTCAGCTTTATCGGTGGCCAGGGACCATCATACGGTTCTTTCATCATCAAACTGAAAGACTGGGACGAACGTTCCATGATACAGAATTCAGACGTTGTAGTCGGTTCCTTATATATGCGTGCACAAAAGATTATCAAAGAAGCACAGGTATTGTTCTTCGCTCCTCCTATGATCCCGGGTTACTCGGCATCTACGGATATTGAGGTCAATATGCAAGATAAGACCGGTGGTGATCTGAACAAATTCTTCGATGTGGTTAATGATTATACGGCAGCATTGGAAGCACGTCCGGAAATTAATTCAGCAAAGACTTCCTTCAACCCGAATTTCCCGCAATACATGATTGACATTGATGCGGCAGCTTGTAAAAAAGCTGGCATCAGCCCGAGCGATATCCTCACTACTATGCAAGGATATTACGGAGGTTTGTACGCATCCAACTTCAATCGTTTCGGTAAGATGTATCGTGTTATGATTCAGTCAGATCCGTTATCACGCAAAAACCTGGAATCTTTAAAAAATATCAAGGTGCGTAATAGTGCAGGCGAGATGGCCCCGATTGCCCAGTTCATTTCTGTGGAGAAAGTATATGGTCCGGATATTATTAGTCGTTTCAACCTTTATACCTCTATGAAAGTAATGGTAGCTCCGGCAAGTGGTTATACATCCGGTCAGGCATTGACGGCTCTTGCCGAAGTTGCTCAAGAAAACCTGCCTACCGGTTATACGTATGAACTAGGAGGTATGGCGCGTGAAGAGGCTCAAAGTAGCGGAAGTGCTACCGGACTGATTTTTGTACTCTGTTTTGTATTCGTTTACTTATTGTTGAGTGCACAGTACGAAAGTTACATTCTTCCATTGGCCGTATTATTATCCATTCCGTTCGGTCTGTTAGGCAGTTTCCTGTTTGTGAATGGTGTAAGTGCTATCGGTAATATTTCAGCATTGAAGATGATTCTGGGTACGATGTCAAACAATATCTATATGCAGATCGCGTTAATCATGTTGATGGGTCTGTTGGCGAAGAATGCCATCTTGATCGTAGAGTTCGCCCTAGATCGTCGCAAGATGGGTATGAGTATCACTTGGGCAGCTGTATTGGGTGCCGGTGCTCGTCTCCGCCCGATTCTGATGACATCATTGGCGATGGTAGTCGGTTTGCTTCCGTTGATGTTTGCCTTCGGTGTAGGTGCCCACGGTAACCGTACACTAGGTACTGCCTCTATCGGTGGTATGTTAATCGGTATGATTTGCCAAATTTTCATCGTTCCTGCCTTGTTTGTTATCTTCCAGTATCTGCAAGAGAAAGTTAAACCGATGGAATGGGAAGATATTGACAATGCAGATGCCGTAACAGAGATTGAACAATACGCTAAATAATGAAATTCGATATGAAGAAACAGATTCTATATATGTTGTGCGCAACTGCTCTCTTGAGCAGCTGCCACATCTATAAGTCGTATGACAGACCCGAAGATATCACTACTTCCGGCCTGTATCGCGATCCGGTAGCGGATAATGATACACTGGTTTCGGATACAGCCAACTTCGGTAATCTGCCGTGGAGAGAAGTCTTCACCGACCCGCAACTCCAGTCACTCATCGAAACGGGACTGAAACAAAATACTGACCTGCAGAGTGCAATACTATCAATCAAAGCAGCCCAGGCTCCGTTGTTGGCAGCCAAACTAGCCTATGTTCCAGCTCTGGCCTTGTCCCCACAAGGTACTATCAGCAGTTTTGATAATAGTAAAGCAAGTAAGACTTATTCACTTCCGGTAACCGCCAGTTGGGAGATTAGTCTCTTTGGAGGCTTGCTAAATGCCAAACGAGGTGCAGATGTTGCCGTTAAGCAGGCCAAAGCTTACAAACAAGCTGTACAAACGCAGATTATTGCCAATGTTGCTAATCTGTATTACACTTTATTAATGCTTGACCGCCAACTGGAAATCACCAGAGAGACAGCAGAAATATTAAAGCGTAATGCCGAAACAATGGAAGCAATGAAAAATGCTGCTATGTATAATATCAATTCGGCAGGTGTCGAACAGAGTAAAGCGGCTTATGCACAAGTGATGGCCTCTATTCCGGAAATAGAACAGAGCATCCGCGAAGTGGAAAATTCTCTATCAACTCTTCTTGGAGAAGCTCCCCGCCATATCCAACGCGGTACCATCGAAAAGCAAATTCTACCATCCGAATTTTCAGTAGGCATACCTATCCAATTATTATCCAACCGTCCGGATGTAAAAGCGGCTGAAATGTCACTAGCTTCTGCTTATTATAACACGAACTCCGCACGTTCCGCTTTCTATCCACAAATTACACTTAGTGGATCTGCCGGATGGACAAACAGCGCAGGCTCTGCTATCATTAATCCGGGAAAATTCCTGGCTACTGCCATCGGCTCACTGACACAGCCTCTCTTTTATCACGGAGCAAATATCGCTAAACTGAAAATGGCCAAAGCGCAGGAAGAACAGGCGAAACTCTCCTTCCAGCAAACGCTGTTGAATGCCGGTAGTGAAGTCAGCAATGCGCTAAGTTTATACCAAAAGACGAGTGAAAAGGTAGAATCTCGTCAAATGCAAGTAGAATCTGCCAAAAAAGCTTCGGAAGATACAAAAGAATTGTTTAACTTAGGGACTTCAACCTACCTGGAAGTATTGTCTGCACAGCAGGCTTACTTGAGCGCACAAATCTCACAGGTTTCCGATTGCTTTGATCGGATGCAGGCTGTAGTAAGCCTTTACCAGGCACTGGGTGGTGGAAGAGAAGAATAACTTTAAACATATACTATTATGATTAGTCCGTTAGCTTACGTAGATCCCGAAGCAAAGCTGGGCAAGAATGTAACCGTTCTGCCTTTTGCCTACATTGAAAAGAATGTAGAGATCGGGGATGACTGCGTCATCATGTCTTACGCTAGTATCCTGCAAGGTACTAAAATGGGAAAAGGAAACAAGGTACATCAGAATGCTGTCCTCGGAGCGGAACCACAAGATTTCCACTATACTGGAGAAGAAAGCAGCCTGATTATCGGAGATAATAACGATATTCGTGAGAATGTAGTAATCAGCCGCGCTACATTTGCCGGCAATGCTACCAAAATCGGAAACGGAAACTACCTGATGGATAAAGTACATCTTTGCCATGACGTACAAATCAACAATAACTGTGTGGTAGGTATCGGCACCACTATTGCAGGAGAATGTACGTTGGATGATTGCGCTATCCTAAGTGGAAATGTCACTTTACATCAATATTGTCACATCGGAAGCTGGACACTGGTACAAAGCGGCTGCCGTATATCTAAAGATGTACCTCCATACGTTATCATGTCAGGAAATCCGGTAACATATCATGGTGTAAACGCTGTAGTTCTTTCTCAACATCACAATACATCGGAAAGAATCCTTCGTCACATCGCTAACGCATACCGTTTGATTTATCAGGGTAATTTCAGCGTTCAGGATGCCGTACAGAAGATTATCGACCAGGTTCCTATGAGTGAAGAAATCGAGAATATTGTAAATTTCGTGAAGAACTCGGAAAGAGGGATTGTGAAATAAACAATATAACATCTATAAAAAGAAAGGGTGATGCTCAAAAAAAGCGTCACCCTTCTTTTTTATAGATGGATGACGCAATAGATAATATTTTTACAAATGGAGGATACTTCAGTGATTCAGCAACACTAGTGATTCATCTTCAAATCCAGAAATTCAATTCATCATTCAAATTCCAAAGTACCGAAAAAATCGGGGCGATGGAAATCCGGTTGGTCAATCTCTATCGGATTCCATGAAAGAAAATGAGGAGTCTGCAACTCATCACCACACTTATAGAAATTAGCTTTTATCTCCTTTCCATCGAGTGATTCAATCTGATGCTTAAAGAATACAGCATACGGAA
Source organism: Bacteroides sp. MSK.18.37 (assembly GCF_019129155.2). NCBI lineage: Bacteria > Pseudomonadati > Bacteroidota > Bacteroidia > Bacteroidales > Bacteroidaceae > Bacteroides > Bacteroides sp. MSK.18.37. The sequence goes on from NZ_JAHOIB020000001.1 coordinate 2,606,619, forward strand.
TGATGAGAGCAACTTCCCAGTCTGTCTCCTCGACACGTTCTGCAAAAGGCTGATTACCCAGACTAGACCAACGTTGTACGAGAGCAGTCACTTCTTTCGGTGCATGTTCCCGGTTGTTACGAACTGGGCCGGCACCTATCAGGATAGTTCCGATGCAATTACATTCTATATTATAATAGATCCCGTCGCCTGCAGGTATAGAAAAGAATTCCACACAAGAGTCAGTCCATACAGAACCGTTATCTTCTCCATACTTGGCACGTACACTCTCCTCTTTCACTTTAAAATGTAGCAAGATTGAGTTCTGCGTGTGAGCAATTCGAAAACTCACTTTAGGTTTGTAAGGATATTCAGCCCAATTGACACACTGGATCGGCTGAAAATCTATTTTTTCTTCATCGAATAGTTTAGGAAGCGAACAAGCCTCCACGTTAGCCGCACTAATTTTCTTTACTTTCATATATCTTTCGTTTGAATGATACAAATATAGTTACTTTCTTCTAATAAGGTTCACTGAAATCGAATAAAAACAATATATTTGCATAGATGTAAACACCTTAAAAAATAAATTAGTGAGAAAAGTAATTCTTTTATTTCTGCTATTTTTAAGCGTAGCTGGAGTCCGCACACAAGGTCAAAACATCACTTTTAGCCACTTGACCACGGACGACGGACTCTCCCAATTTTCTGTCAATAGCCTTTATATTGATGAACGGGGGATTATATGGATTGGCACGCGTGAAGGACTGAACCGGTATAACGGTAACGATATCAAAAGTTTCAAACTTAATAAAAACGATCCGAACAGTTTGTTCAGCAATACAGTGCTGCGTATCACCGGAAACAAAAACGGGAAGGTATACCTGCTCTGTACGGACGGGGTAGCAGAGTTCGATCTGACCACACAAAGATTCAAAACGTTGCTGCAAGGCAATGTGGATGCTATTTATTTCAACGAGAAATTATATATCGGGAAAAGAGAAGAAGTGTTTGTATATAATGAAAGTACCGGAAACTTCGATCTCTACTATCATCTTGCCGGAAAAGATATCACCCTCTCCTGCCTCCACCTGGACGAAAAGAAAAATCTGTGGATGGGAACTACCAGTAACGGACTTTACTGTTTATCGGGAGACAAAAAGATTTCCCAACCTGTCACAAGAGGTAATATCGCGAGTATTTACGAAGATTCGTCTAAAGAATTATGGATCTGTACCTGGGAAGAAGGACTCTACCGGATAAAAACAGATAGTACCATTGAGAACTTCCGTCATGATCCTAAAAATCCAAACAGTATTTGTGCCGACTTCGTAAGGAGTTGCTGTGAAGATAATGCAGGAAATCTGTGGATAGGAACCTTTCACGGGTTAAATCGCTATGAAAAGAGCACAGGTAAATTCCAACTTTACACTGCCAACGCGAACAAACCCGACGGACTTACCCACTCCTCCATCTGGTGCATCGTCAAAGATGAACAAGGAACAATTTGGCTGGGTACTTATTTCGGAGGTGTCAACTATTTCAATCCAGAATATGAAATCTATACCCGTTACAAAACCGGAGATACAGAGAAAGAAGGTCTAAGTAGTCCGATCGTCGGTAGAATGACTGAAGATAAGGACGGAAACCTGTGGATTTGTACCGAAGGCGGCGGCGTGAATGTGTATAACCGGAAGGATAACACCTATCGGTGGTATCGCCACGAAGAGGGCAAAAATAGCATTTCCCATAACAATGTCAAAGCAATCTACTACGACCGGACTAATGAAATCATGTGGATAGGTACACACTTGGGAGGATTGAACAAACTCGACCTGCGTACTAACCGTTTCACAGTCTACCGAATGAAAGCCGGAGACCCAACCTCACTACCTTCGGATATCGTCCGAGACATTGTACCTTATAAGGACAAGCTGGTTGTCGCCACACAAAACGGTGTTTGTCTTTTCAATCCGGCAACAGGCGCTTGCCAACAGCTCTTCAAAGAGACTAAAGAAGGAAGAGGTATTGGCATGATAGCCAGTCTTTGCATTGATAAAGACGGTACATTGTGGATTGCGGCTACCGGGGAGGGTGTTTATTCTTACCGGTTCGACAGCGGTAAACTTACTAATTATCCACACAATCCCGCTAATCCGAACAGTCTTAGCAACAATAATATCAACAGTATCATGCAGGACAGTAACGGTAATCTGTGGTTCTGCACCTCCGGAAGCGGTCTCGACCGTTACCGTAAGGCAAGTGATGACTTTGAAAACTTCGATGTACAGACAGATGGTTTATCCAGCGACTGTATCTACGAAGTATGCGAATCGTCCATACAGAAAGGAGACTTATTGCTGATTACCAATCAGGGATTCTCACAGTTCAACTATCCAAGCAAGAAATTCTATAATTACGGTACGGAGAATGGATTCCCGTTGACTGCCGTCAATGAAAACGCACTATTTGTGACACATGACGGAGAAGTATTCCTTGGCGGTATTCAGGGAATGATTTCTTTCTGGGAGAAAAAATTACATTTCACTCCCAAATCATATAATATCATTCTTTCCCGCCTGTTTGTCAACGGAAAAGAAGTAGTTCCGGGAGATGAAAGCGGCATCCTGGAACAGTCGATCTGTCATACTCCGGAAATCAGTCTGAAAGCGAATCAATCGATGTTTAGCATCGAATATGCCACTTCCAACTTCATCCCTGCCAACAGAGATGAAATTCTCTATCGCCTGGAGGGTTTCTCAGACGAATGGAACCATACTTACCGGAAGCAAACGCTGATTACTTATACAAACCTGAATCCGGGTAAATATACCCTTGTCATCAAATCACAGAGGGAAGGAATAAAAGAGGCCAGACTGCTGATTATCGTACTCCCTTCATGGTATGAGACATGGTGGGCTTACCTGATTTATACCATTGTCACTATCAGCCTGTTATGGTATCTTATTCAGAACTATAATTCGCGCATCAAACTCCGTGAGTCTTTGAAGTACGAAAAGAAGCATATTGAAGACCTCGAAGCATTGAACCAGTCGAAACTCCGTTTCTTCACTAACATCTCGCACGAATTCCGCACACCGTTAACGCTGATCGTGGGACAAGTGGAAACTTTGTTGCAGGTGCAGACATTTACGCCTAACATATATAATAAGGTATTGGGAATCTACAAGAACAGTCTCCAATTACGGGAACTGATTACGGAACTACTTGATTTCCGTAAACAGGAACAGGGTCACATGAAGATCAAAGTTAGCCAGCACAATCTGGTTAACTTCCTGTATGAGAATTATCTGCTCTTCCTCGAATATGCGAGCAGTAAACAAATCAACTTCAAGTTCAACAAACAGAAGGATGACATTGAAGTATGGTATGACCAAAAGCAGATGCAGAAAGTAATAAACAACCTGCTGTCTAATGCAGTGAAGCATACCAAGGCCGAAGATACAATTTCGATTAATGTATCGCAGGAGAAAGACCATGTCATCATTGAAATAAAAGATACCGGGACAGGTATCGCCGCTGCCGAAATTGATAAGATATTCGACCGTTTCTATCAGACCGAACATCTCAACTCGCTGAATACCGGAGCCGGTACAGGCATCGGACTGGCACTGACAAAAGGTATTGTGGAACTTCATCACGGCACAATCCGGGTAGAAAGCGAACCGGGCAAAGGAAGCAGTTTCATTATCACCCTCAAACTAGGCAAGGAACACTTCACAGAAGAGCAAATAGCGAAAGATGATACGGAAACCATCCAGCAAACAGAGACTATTGTTCCTTCAGTAGAAATAATCCCTGATTCGGAATGGAAAGAAGAAGATAACAAGCGCATCGAAGACGCCAAAATGCTGATAGTGGAAGACAATGAATCTATCAAACAGATGTTAGTCGGTATTTTCGAAACATTCTATCAAGTCAGTACGGCTTCCGACGGAGTAGAAGCATTAGAGATGATACAGAAGGATATGCCGAGCATCATTTTAAGTGATGTCGTAATGCCACGCATGTCGGGTACGGAACTTTGCAAACAGATCAAGACGGACTTTAACACTTGCCATATTCCGGTGGTATTATTAACCGCACGTACTGCTATAGAGCACAATATCGAAGGTTTGAAGATTGGTGCGGATGATTATATCACGAAACCGTTTAATACCAATCTTCTGATTTCCCGCTGCAATAACCTGGTTAATTCCCGCCGGCTATTGCAAGAGAAGTTCAGCAAACAACCACAGGCTTTTGCCCAAATGTTGGCTACCAACCCGATGGATAAGGAGATGCTCGACCGCGCGATGGCCATTATCGAACGTCATCTGGACAATACGGATTTCAACGTTAATATCTTCGCCCGCGAAATGGGTATGGCACGTACGAACCTATTCACTAAACTGAAAGCAGTTACAGGCCAGACCCCGAATGATTTCATCCTAAGCATACGTCTCAAAAAAGGCGCTGTCATGTTAAGGAATAACCCGGAGCTGAATATCACGGAGATCTCTGACCGGATTGGGTTCTCCTCCTCCCGCTATTTCAGTAAATGTTTCAAGGAGATTTATCACGTCAGTCCGCTGGCTTATCGTAAAGGAGAAGAGAGCGAAGAAGAAGGGGACGGAGAAGAAACAGATTAGCAGGCAACTATACAAGCACTCTTGCAAAATAATCTTATATTATTAGGCACGGATCACACGGATTTCACGGATTAAAAAACGATGAGTATGAAAACAACAGCGTTAATCCGTGTAATCCGTGCCTAAATTTATGATATAAACGGTTTTTTAGTCCGGACATCTTCGCCCGAATAAAGAAGGTAACTTCTTAAGTGTACTATTTTGTACTTCACTTGTACATTCCTACTCATTCTTTTTGTTCCATTCGCTTATCTTTGTGTTCATTACATTATTTCCTAAAACATTCAGCATTATGAAAAACGTTTCGCGTCTAATTCCCCTATTGTCCGGCATCGTCACGCTGTCAGGATGCAATCATGCACCCCAAAAGAACAATGGGCAGAATAGCCAAAAGCCTAACATTATTTATATATTTGCAGATGATCTCGGCATTGGTGATTTAAGTTGTTATGGAGCAACAAAAGTGAGCACTCCCAACATCGACCGGTTGGCAGGACAAGGAGTACAATTCACCAATGCTTATGCAACTTCTGCCACCAGCACCCCTTCCCGTTTCGGACTCCTGACAGGTATGTATCCTTGGAGACAGGAAAACACAGGAATCGCTCCCGGCAACTCTGAACTCATTATCGACACTACCTGCATCACCATGGCAGATATGCTGAAAGATGCAGGATACGCAACCGGTGCAGTAGGCAAATGGCATCTGGGACTCGGTCCGAAAGGTGGAACCGACTTTAACAACCGGATTACCCCTAACGCACAAAGCATTGGTTTTGACTACGAATTTATTATTCCGGCTACCGTAGACCGTGTACCTTGTGTATTTGTAGAAAACGGACATGTCGTAGGACTTGACCCCAATGATCCTATCACCGTAAGCTACGACCACAAAGTAGGCGACTGGCCTACGGGAGAAGAGAATCCGGAGCTCGTCACTTTAAAGCCCAGTCAGGGACACAACAATACAATTATCAACGGCATTCCCCGTATCGGCTGGATGACCGGAGGAAAATCCGCCCTTTGGAAAGATGAAGACATAGCCGATATCATCACCCATAAGGCTAAGAATTTCATTGCATCCCATCAGGAAGAACCCTTCTTTTTATATATGGGTACGCAAGACGTACATGTACCGCGCATCCCCCACCCACGTTTCGCAGGCAAAAGCGGACTCGGCACTCGTGGCGACGTCATCCTGCAACTGGACTGGACCATCGGTGAAATCATGCACACACTGGACAGCCTCCACATCGCAGACAACACCATCCTGATCTTTACCAGCGATAACGGTCCTGTTATCGACGACGGCTATCAAGACCAAGCTTACGAACTTCTCAACGGGCATACTCCGATGGGGATCTACCGTGGTGGGAAATACAGTGCTTACGAAGCGGGGACACGCGTTCCATTTATCGTCCGCTGGCCTGCCCGAGTAAAGCCGAACAAGCAACAAGCTCTTTTCTCTCAAATAGATGTGTATGCATCGCTCGCCTCCCTTTTGGACCAACCTTTACGTAAAGGAGCTGCTCCCGATAGTCAAGAACATCTGAACGTACTCCTCGGCAAAAATAATACAAACCGTGAGTATGTCGTTCAACAGAATCTCAATAACACACTTGCCATCATAAAAGGTCAATGGAAATACATCGAACCGAGCGACGGCCCCGCTATCGAGTATTGGACGAAAATGGAGTTAGGCAACGACAAACAGCCTCAACTTTACGATTTATCCTCCGATCCATCGGAGAAAACGAATGTATCAAAACAATACCCCGACATAGTGAAAGAATTATCTGAATTACTAGAATCCGTAAAAGAAAAATAGTTTATGAGAACAGGAAAATTGTATGATTTTGCACCAATCTTGAATAATTCTATCCATATTAGAATATTCAATCCATCTATCTTTGCAAGCGTAGATTCAATAAAATCACTTAATTTTTAATATATGAAAAAACATTTATCCACTCAAACTAGAAAAAGGATGCTCTCCTCCATCGGACTGATCCTGTTTTCTGTTTCTTTTGTACTTGCACAGGTACTTGTTAAAGGTACAGTGAAGGATAACTTAGGAGAAGGAGTGCCGGGAGCCAGTGTCCAGGTAAAAGGTACTTCGCAAGGAACAATCACTGACCTTGACGGTAAATTTGCTTTTAACGTGCCCAATAAAAATTCGATATTGGTTATTTCTTTCATTGGTTATGTCACAGTAGAAATGAAGGTGGACACTCAAAAGCCAATGGTTATCACATTAAAGGAAGACACAAAGACATTGGACGAAGTGGTAGTAGTCGGCTATCAGGAGATACGCAAGAAGGATCTGACTGGCTCTGTTGCCAAAGCCAGTATGGCGGAACTGCTTAGCACTCCGACTGCTTCTTTCGGCGAGACATTGGGCGGACGTATTGCCGGTGTCAACGTAAGTTCGGGCGAAGGTATGCCGGGCGGACAGATGAACATCGTCATCCGTGGTAACAACTCTTTGACACAGGACAACTCTCCTCTTTATGTCATTGACGGTTTCCCGGTGGAAGACCCCTCCATAGCCGCAGCCATTAATCAGAACGATATCGAGTCACTCGACTTCCTGAAGGATGCCTCTGCTACCGCTATCTACGGTGCTCGTGGTGCCAACGGTGTCGTGATGATTACAACCAAGAAAGGAACAATCGGCCAACCTAAAATTAAATACGACGGAAGTTTCGGTATTCAGCATATCACCAAAACGATCCCGATGATGGATGCCTATGAATTCGTCAAACTACAGGCAGAACGTAGTCCCAAAGATATGGAAACTACCTACTTCATGAATTATGACGGCAAGAAATGGGGACTGGAAGATTATAGGAATATTCCGCAATATAATTGGCAGGATGAAATCTTCCGCAGCGCATGGATGCAAAGCCACAATGTCAGCCTGACCGGTGGTTCGGAAGGAGTTCGTTACAACGCTTCTTTATCTTATTATGACCAGGACGGTATCTTGTTGGAATCAAACTACAAGCGCGTACAAGGCCGTATGGGTACTACCATCCAAAAGAAAAAACTGAAAATCTATCTGACGACCAACTATTCCAGTACTACAACTACCGGTGGTTCTCCTTCCCAGAACTCATACAGTGGTATGAATAACCTGTTCTATAGTGTATGGGGATATCGCCCTGTGACAGAACCGGACAGACCATTAAACTCGTTGATGGACAATATTATGGACGACGCGATAAACAATACCAACGACTATCGTTTCAACCCTATCATGTCTTTGAAAAACGAATATCGCAAGACGTATGCGAACTATATCCAGTTCAACGGATTCGCAGAATATGAATTTATCAAAGGATTGAAGTTGAAAGTTTCCGGCGGTTACACGTTCGATACCCGCAAAGGGGAAACATTCAACAACTCGAAAACTCGTTATGGTAATCCGAAATCATCCGATAAGGTGAATGCAGAAATCTACCATTCTCAACGTGCAACGTGGTTGAACGAAAATATTCTAACCTATCAGACCAATATCAAACGGAAGCATTTCTTTAATAGTATGGTAGGTGTAACTCTGCAAAATTCCGACTATGAATACTATTCATACAAGACAGTGCAAATTCCAAACGAAGCACTCGGGATGGCAGGAATGAGTGAAGGAACTCCCAGTACGACCAAATCATTAAAGAGTTCCTGGTCTATGCTTTCTTTCCTGGGACGTTTGAACTACAACTATAAATCATTGTATTATGCAACGGTTTCTTTCCGTTCCGACGGTTCTTCCAAGTTCCGTGGTGATAACCGTTTCGGCTATTTCCCTTCCGGTTCATTGGCTTGGGGATTCATGGAAGAAGATTTCATGAAACCATTGAAATCTGTTGTTTCTTCCGGTAAATTAAGAGTAAGCTGGGGATTGACCGGTAACAATCGCGTAGGCGAGTATGATACGTACGCTTTATATCAGATATTAAAAGATAAAGTTGGGGATTTTATTTCGATTGGTAGCCTACCGAGTGGTGTATATCCGTTCGAGAACAGTCTGACAAGTGTAGGTACAGTGCCTACTTCCTTAAGAAACAGAAAACTGAAATGGGAGACTACTGAACAGTGGAACCTGGGTCTGGACTTGGGCTTCCTGGACGAACGTATCGGATTAACCGTAGACTGGTATCGTAAAACGACTCGTGATTTGTTGCTGAATACTGCACTTCCCACCTCTTCCGGTTATTTCAGTGCCATGAAGAATGTAGGAAAGGTACGCAATCAAGGTATCGAGTTCACATTGAACACGACCAATATCAAGAACCGTCATTTCTCATGGACTACTAACTTTAATATCGCATTCAACAAGAACAAAGTATTAGAATTGGCCGAAAACCAATCTTCTCTATTGAGTGCAGCCAAATTTGACCAGAACTATAACTCTCAATACAGCTACATTGCCAAAGTGGGTTATCCGATGGGAATGATGTACGGATTCATCTACGAAGGTACATACAAATACGAAGATTTCGACAAAGTGGGTGATACATATACACTGAAACGCAATGTTCCGTATTTCTCTTCCGAAAGTAATACACAACCGGGTATGCCGAAATACGCAGACCTGAATGGTGACGGTATCATCGACGATAACGACCGCACTATGATCGGTAACGGTATGCCGAAACATACGGGTGGATTTACCAACAATTTCGAATACAAAGGATTTGACTTGAGCATCTTCTTCCAATGGTCGTATGGAAACGATGTATTGAATGCCAACCGCCTGTTCTTCGAGAACAGCAATAAAACACGTGACTTGAACCAATACGCAAGTTACGCAGACCGCTGGACACCGGAAAATCCGGAAAGTAATATTCCGAGAGCTACCGACTCCGGTTCTAACAAAGTGTTCTCTACACGTATTATCGAAGATGGTTCGTTCCTTCGTCTGAAGACCGTATCTTTAGGATATACACTGCCGAAACAACTGACCAAAAAATGGAAGATAGACAATGCACGCGTATTCGTTGCCGGTCAGAATCTATGGACATGTACAGGGTATTCCGGTTACGACCCGGAAGTATCTATCCGTGAAGGCGCACTGACTCCGGGACTGGACTTCTCCGCTTATCCGAGAGCCTACTCTATCAGTTTTGGTATAAACTTAGGTTTCTAATCAATCATCCTTCAAACAATTACGTATATGAAAACAATAAAAATAATCATCATATCACTTCTTGTCGGACTTAACCTGACTTCCTGCGATTTCTTGGAAAAAGACCCGACATACACCACTCCTGAAAACTTCTTCAAAAATGAAGCGGACGCTACCTCTTGGCTGACAGGAACCTATGCCATTCTGGGACAAAGTTCCTTCTACGGAAATGAATTCTTATACCTTGTAGGAGGTGACGATCTGGGACACTATGGTGGTGCCAACCGCGGACCTAACAAAAGTGGGTTGATCTGTAACAATGCCAATACAAGTGATCCGGCCGTTGCAGCATTATGGTACACACTATACTCCGGCATCAACAGAGCCAATATTTTTCTGGAAAATATTGATGCAGTGCCCGATATGAACGACGACACCCGCAAGCAGTACAAAGCCGAAGCCCGTTTCTTACGCGCATTCTATTATTTTACTTTAGTAGAATGTTGGGGAGATGTACCTTTCAAGACTACTTCTACAGAAGATGCCTATAACCTCTCCATTCCACGTACGGACAAACAGACGATTTATGATTTTATCATCAAAGAGATGTATGGTTCTGCCGAGGATCTCAAATCTGCTCAAGATTTGAACTATTTACCGGGACGTGTTTCCAAATCGGCTGCTTGGGGAATGTTGGCGCGTGTATATATGTTCCGGGCCGGTGAACCTAAACGTGACAAGGAAGTGGGTTTGGCTAACAACACGACTAGTGCCGAGATTACAGAATATTTCAAAAAAGCAAGTTACTATGCACAGTTAGTCAAGAATGAGGGTCATTCACTAACTGCCAAATATTGGGACTTCTTTATCGACATTTGTTCTGATAAGTATAACACTGCTCTCAATAAGGATGGTGCCAAGGCTAATGAAAGTATTTGGGAAGTAGAATTTGCAGGTAACCGTTCGACGGATGTACGTGCAGAAGGTCGAATCGGTAATATTATCGGCATTCAGGGTAAGGACCTTTCTTCCAAAGCATCCATCACTGGTAAAGGTGATCCGGGCTATGCATACGCTTTTATCTGGAATACTCCTAAACTGCTGGAATTATATGAAGCAAACGATGACATTGACCGTTGCAACTGGAATATTGCTCCATTCACTTACACCCAGTCAGCAGGAGAAGGTACTCCGGTGGACGGTCGTGAATTTGTAAAGGGAAAAAGAGATGAAGTGGAACAACAATACTGGGATAAATCCTTCAGCTATGGTAAAACAGAGCCGGGGTCTACTTACGGTGATCGTGAATCGAAGAACGATGCCAATAAGAACCGCAACAGGGCTGCCGCCAAATATCGTAGAGAATATGAAGCAGACAAGAAGAGTAAAAACGATACTTCCATCAACTTCCCTCTTCTCCGTTACTCTGACATTCTGCTAATGATTGCAGAGGCAGAAAATGAAGTCAACCATGGTCCCAATGATTTGGCGTATGAATGTATCAATGCAGTAAGAGAACGTGCAGGAATCAAAAAACTTGCAGCAAATCTGGATGAAGAGAGCTTCCGCAAAGCGATCAAAGACGAACGTGCAATGGAACTCTGTTTCGAGTACACACGTCGTTTCGACCTGATCCGTTGGGGAGACTATTACAAACTGATGCAGGAACAAGTGGACAAGGCACAGGCTGACGAATCCTGGAAATTCGGAATCAATGTATATACTTACTTCAATATTCCGAAGTCTTACAATTATTTCCCGATTCCTGCCAATGAAATAGGATCAAACGGTGCTATCAAGACGAATAATCCGGGTTGGTAATTCTCTTAATAACTTTAAAAAGAAAAGGACATGAAAATAATATATAAAAGTTTGATGACTATCGCTTTTGCCGGACTATCCCTGGCTTCATGCGACAAGGAATTAAAAGAAGAAACAGCAATGGAAGTGGGTGTGGTGACAGACAGCAATGTCAGCTTCGATGGCAAAACTGTGACTGTAAAGAAAGGAAACCCTGTAACGTTCAGCTTCGATGGTGACCCTGATTTTATCAGTTTCTTCAGCGGTGAGATAGGGCACGAATACAAACACCGGAACAGAATTGAAATGCAACCGGAAGACGTAGAAAAATGTGAAATCAACTTCTCCGTAGTATATGACTATGGTAGTGCGAAAACCATCGAAGGTTCTACTCACATATTAATATCCGATCAATTCGAAGGAATTAGTGGCAACAATGTGGAAAAAGACAAAGAAGCAGTTACTAATTGCGAATGGACAGAACTTGTCAGCCAAGATGAGCTTCCTAAAGCAACCAAAGATACTAAAGACTATTCTTGTCCTTTAATATCTTACTTGGGTAAAGAAATCAGCATTGCTTTCCGCCTCAACCCTCTTGATAATAGCAGCACAATGCCTGTAATACATATTAAAGGCTTACAGCTTAATCTGGAGTTCAACAATGGAAAATCAACCACAATTAATGCAAAGAACTTCGAATTCTCGGCTTTAAATGTAACCTACAATTTAGATGATCTTTCAAAAAACAACACTCATCTTACCAAATTGAAGGAAGCATTAGGAAATAAAAACCTCACACTTGAAGAGATGAAAAGCGCAGAATATGCAGATAAAATAGCATATGCTACTGTAGACGGTAATATTCCTTATTTCTGGAGAATTAGCCAGCCAAGCGATTTCGTAACCAGTGGCGGAGCAGCAGGGTATACAAAAGGAGATACTTGGCTTATCTCCAATTCCATCCTCCTTAACGGTTCCTGCGATCCTGACGCTGGTGTAGCTATCAAGAATATCTCGCAATCGTTGGAGATATACTCACATACCTATGAAGAGGCCGGTACATATACCGCTACTTTCGTAGCCAACAATGCAAACTACGTCCATCAAGGTGGTCAAGTAGTACGTGAACTGACTATAAACGTTGTAGAATAAAAATATATCCCCCAATTTTTCTAACCTTCAATCATAGAAAACGTTTATAAAAATCAGACTTTAATCAATTTAACATCAGAAAGAGAGGGACCGCGAGGTTCCTCTCTTTTACTTTTTCTGTATCTTTGCACAAAAATAAAAATAATGCCAAAGACTCTTCCTATTCATTTTGCCCCATTACAAGGTTACACCGAAGTGTTTTACCGTAATGCTCATGCTGCCTGCTTCGGAGGTATAGATACTTATTATACCCCATTTGTACGACTCGAAAAAGGCGGATTCCGCCATAGAGATGTGCGAGGAATCGAACCCGGGAATAATCAGGTAGCCCATCTGATTCCCCAACTGATAGCCCCTTCTTTTGAAAAAGCAGAAAAAATCTTATCCCTATTCATTGAAAAGGGATATAAGGAAGTCGACATCAATATGGGATGTCCTTTTCCCATGCTGGCTAAACGCCACAATGGTTCCGGCATTCTTCCTTATCCCGAAGAAGTTCAGGCGTTACTTAGCCTGATTACAGAATATCCGCAAATAAGTTTCTCCATCAAAATGAGGTTGGGCTGGGAAGATCCGGAAGAATGTCTGAAACTGGCTCCGATTATCAATGAGCTACCCTTGCGACAAGTGGTTATGCACCCCCGCTTGGGAAAACAGCAATACAAAGGAGAAGTTGACCTTAAAGCGTTTGAGGCTTTTCAGAATGCCTGCAAGCATCCGCTCATCTATAATGGAGATATCAATAGTGTAGAAGATATTCACCGCATTCAGGAACAGTTTCCCGGACTAGCCGGAATGATGATAGGACGGGGATTACTTGCCAACCCGGCATTAGCTTTGGAGTATAGACAAAACCGTGCACTCGAGTTCGATGAAATGAGAGAAAAATTGCAATCTATGCACAAATGCGTATACAATCAATATGCAGAACAGTTGGAAGGAGGAGACGAACAACTTCTGAACAAAATGAAAACTTTCTGGGAATATTTAATGCCGCAAGCAGACAGAAAATTACTGAAAGCAATTCATAAAAGCACAAGTCTCAACAAATATAATCAGGCAATCCTTGTCTTTTTTAATCAACGATGAACTGATAACCAGTAATTTTACGTAATTTTGCGCCCGTTTACAAACATGCACATTATGAAAAAATACATTCTAATCTTTCTTTGTCTGATAACCGTATCAGGCAGTTTCGCACAAATGCAGGATTTCAAGTTCAAATTCTATGGACAGATTCGTACTGACTTCTATTATAATAGTCGTGCTAACGAAGAAACCGTAGACGGATTGTTTTATATGTATCCAAAAGACAAAGTGCGTGATCCGGAGGGGAACGATTTGAACTCAACACCCAACAGTAACTTCTATACTTTATATTCGCGCCTTGGAGTAGACGTTGCCGGTCCAAAACTGGGAACAGCCAAGACATCTGCCAAAGTAGAAGTCGACTTCCGCGGCACAGGCACTTCTTATTCGGTCATTCGCCTTCGTCATGCTTATTTGAATCTGGATTGGGGAAAATCAACTTTATTACTCGGACAGAACTGGCATCCCTTATTCGGAGATGTGTCTCCGCAGATTCTTAATCTCTCCGTAGGAGCACCGTTTCAGCCCTTCAGCCGTGCGCCACAAATTCGTTATCGCTATACAAACAAGAATTTCCAACTTACCGGAGCCGCAGTGTGGCAATCACAATATACTTCACAAGGACCGGAAGGGAAAACACATAAGTATCTGAAGCAAAGCTGTATTCCCGAATTTTATGTCGGAGCTGATTATAAGAATGGCGGTTTGCTGGCCGGCGTAGGCATTGAGTTGTTATCATTGAAACCACGTACGGAGTCTATAGTAAATACAGATAAATACAAGGTAGACGAACGCATCACAACTCTTTCATACGAAGCTCATGTGAAATACACCAACAAAGACTGGTTCATCGCTGCGAAGAGTGTATTAGGATCCAATCTGACACAAGCTTCCGGTTTGGGTGGATTCGGGATCAAGTCTGTCAACGAACAAACGGGAGAACAAGAATATACTCCGATACGTTTCTCCAGCTCTTGGTTCAACGTTGTCTACGGACAGAAATGGAAGCCGGGAATCTTCGTAGGCTATGCCAAGAATCTGGGAACAAGTGATGCACTATATGCTCCCAAAGGAAATGATGCAAAACTTTATGGAACAGGAACAGACCTTAACCAATTAGTTACGGCAGGAGCAGAACTGACCTACAATGTCCCCCACTGGAAATTCGGGTTGGAATATACATTAAGCTCTGCATGGTATGGTTCGCTCAATACGTCCAATGGGAAAATTCAAGATACCCATGCCGTATGTAACAACCGTATTGTTGCCGTTGCCATGTTTATGTTCTAACCTCTCTATACAATTATTTTAATTATATATCTGTCACCTGTCACCGATTGCTGCTTAACGGTTTGATTATTAACAATTAACACCGTGACAGCAATAGGTGACAGCAGTGTGACAACAATAATGCTGTCACCAGAAACAGATAAACTACATTTCACAACGCGGAGGTATTCACTCTGGAAGCTCCAGGCAATCCTATTTATTTCATGAATGCATTACCTTTGTTTCTCGTGGGGAAACTTTTAGTTTCAAGGCTTGAAACCAAAGGTTTTGTAGTGTACTGAATAAGTTGACACTTCTCAAATTCGAAATTCACATGGAAGAATTAAAAAAGAAGTACACTCCTTACACAGAATCTGAACGAATGTCTTATATTCGTGAGTATTTATCGACTTCCGAAACGAAGTATCAGTTTGCTAAGCGTACCGGTATTTGCCGACGTCTGCTGATTCTTTGGCTCGAAAAGTATCATATAAATGATAAAGTTATGAATACAGAACAGCCCTCTTTAAGCAAAGCCTCTGATGAGTCTCTCAATGAACTGGAAAAAGAACTCGCTGCATTGCGTGCCGAAAACCGCAAACTTCAGCGTGCCCTTCAGGAGGAAAGTCTTCGTCATGAAGCTTGTGAGGAATTGATTAATCTTGCGGAGTCCACCTATCACATCAAGGTTCGAAAAAACTCCGATGCCAAGTAATCGACACCTTGTCACAGGGGAACTCTGCCCGTCATATGCGCGGCAGTCTGCAGTTCCTCTGTGATTACTTCGGCATAACCAGACAAGGTTATTATAAGCATGTCAACAGAAAAAAGGAAATAGACATCCTCACATCAAGCATTGTGCTGTATTGTAATGAGTTACGTAAACTTATGCCTAAGGCTGGTATGCGTGAACTCTATGCATGCTGCCTCCGCAAGTTTGGTGTCAGGATGGTCATTGGGCGTGATCAATGCTATAATATTTTTCGTGCTAATGGCCTGTGTCAACGTGTCAGGCATGTGAGACCAAAGACAACAAATTCCAATCATAATTATTACATTTATCCGGACTTGCTGAATGTCACTCCTAAATTTGTAGCTGACACATTCGGTTCAATGGTTGTAGCGGACATAACCTATGTTGCCACGTGCCAGGGATGGGCTTACCTGTCTCTTCTTACCGATGCGGGCAGTCGGGCCATAGTCGGATATGCACTGTGCAAAACACTTGAAGCGGAAGGTCCCTTAAAGGCACTTAGGATGGCTATGGACTTTTACAACAGATACAATGTTGATTTGAGTAGTCTCATACACCATTCTGACCGGGGAGTGCAATACTGCTCAAAACTGTATGTGGGCATGCTCAAGAAACATCATATCAATATTAGTATGACTCAGTGTGGAGATCCGCTACATAATGCCCTGGCTGAACGGATGAATAACACGATCAAGAATGGGTGGCTGTTTGACTGCGAAGATGATAGCTTTGAACAGTTGGATAAACGTATAGCCGATGCCATATATGCATACAATTATCTTCGACCCCATCAAGGCATACAAATGAAAACACCGATGGAATATATTCGTAACGGCAGGGGAAAGGTAGTTGAAGTCCCGCTCGTCGGGACGGGTGCTCCCGCCCCTATTCTTATGGATTACGCAAGCGAATTTTGATAATTTCTCGAAAAAAAAGCATCCGTCCTAATTACAGCGAACATAATCGTAACTAATTTCGCTCTAACTGCATTCAGAACCGACATCTTATTTTTTCCCTCTTCGACCTTTCTGTCATAATATTTCTTCAATGGACTATTTTTCACTTGTGAAACAGATAGTGCCGCCATATGTAGCAAATGCTTGATGCTCTTGTCAGCCCTATTAGATACTCTATTTTTAGAACGTTGGCTACTTCCTGACACATAGACGAACGGAACAACTCCTGCATGACAGCAAAACTTCCTGGGATCAGTAAAAGAAGTGAAAGCATCTGTTTCCATGATCATCTTCAGTGCAACACGTTCCCCAACTCCATCCACAGACATGAGTAAATCCATTTGATGAGCAATGACAGGTGCCTGATTTATAAGTTCTTTTATTTCAAGGTCTATTTGTGCTATGTAATCCGTAAATGTATTGATAATCCCTTCAACTCTATTGCATTTAGCAATATATATTGAGTGTTCCATATAGTCTACCTGATCTTTTAGCTGGGATTGATATTTAGCCCTATCTGCAACAAGCATACTGCGTTCTGTTGATAAGTTTTTGAGTTTTTGTATTATAAGCTCTGATGCGGTATACGGTTGTAGGCAATCATTATATCTTTCTGCATACATTGCTATTCGGCAGGCATCTATTTTATCATTTTTGCCACGAGGTATTCCATGACAATATTTTATTTTAGCTGCATCTTCCAAACATAAGTAGACTCCTATACTTTTTGTTGCACAGACCAAAGGATAGGTATATTGCCCTGTATGTTCCGCACAGACAACCAAACTGTCCTCAGAGAGGAAAAATTTCTCAAACGTTCTTGTTAACCAAGATTTAATAGAGGATAGATCATTAGGAATAACATCATAAAGGATGTCCTTACCGTTACTCCTTAAACATAAATCCAATTTTTTCTTACTCACATCAACTCCTAAATAAAAAACTTTCATACTTTTGTTTTTGAACATTAAACAAAAAAGAAAGGACCTGAACTTGACCTAATAACCTTAAACAGGTTTACTGAAATTCTTATATGGGTTTGAGTTCAAGGAAGGAGCAAAAGGACCGAATAGGGACTTAGACTTGACTTCTATTGCCGCTGATGGTTTTCCTTTTGCTTTCCTTTCAATATCAATTCAAAGATAAATATTTTGATGCTGCAAATCTAAGGTTGCCGCTAGGGCGATCCCCGAGCGAAGAGTTTTTGTTATTTAATGAAAGTTTACAGCCCGAAGTCTTGCACTTATAAGAGAAGATACATAATTTTGCAAAATATCTAAAATGACAACTTATACAGGAATTACAAAGGGACAAGTAAACTTATTTAGGTTTTAAAAAATATTGAGTAAACTAACTTAGGTATAACAAGCGAAGTTGTCAACTAAATCCAGTACAGTACATTTCGTACCGGGAAACTAAAGTTTCAGCATTGGGAAACTGTAGTTTCAGCACCGAGAAACAATAGTTTCAACGGCATGGAAACTATGGTTTCTCCAAGAGAAACTAGTGTTCCCCTATCAGGAAAAGCAAATGATCTCCTATTGTCTGACTTTTATCTCCTTAACTCCACTTCAAAGCTAGCACCATCTTTACAACTGAACTGCAAAACTGTTTGCTTCTTATCAGAAGAAATCACCTTGCAAAACGGAGTTTCTTCTACATTCCATTGCCCTTTTATCGTTACAGTCACAGGTATTTCACTACTGGCATTTTCAATCCATGGTCGTGAATAGATACTACGTTCGATGCGTTTCCCATCTTTATCAAACGCTTCATCGCTTGGACCGCGATACAAAGCTAAATCCGGTTGTGCCACCGTCAACTTAATCTTATCAGCAGATCCTTTATGAATCATAACCAGACAGGAAGTATCCACACGTTGTAATAAACCACCCGGCAATGTCGTTTCAGGAGTTTCAAACAACACATAAGAAATGATCTGTTCGGAAACGGACTCTACAATATGTGCATTCCGGTCTTGCTGTAATACCTTATAAGTGGGCTTCTTTGCAAATTTCTTCATCAGAGTTTCATTCGTCTGAGGCAGAACAGCGTATTCATAACTTCCGTTTTTCGGTGCCTTTCCATGATCTACAACCAAAGAAACCCAATCACCCTTTGTTTCCTTTCCTGTATTTTGCATTCGCGAGTATTGAGGAAAGTTCTTCTCAAACCGGATGGGAGTTGGAACATAATAACCCGTTCCCAAATGGTCCACCCATACTTTCTTATCTCCTTGATAATTTTTCCAATAATCATGCCCTGCTTTATCAGTAACTGCCAATTGGAAGATAGTCGTTTCTGTCGGGAACTCCGTATTTGTATTTTCAATATCCGAACCAAGACAGACAATCATTCCATCGATGAAATGGTAAGATTTACGTGCCCGATGTGATCCGTTGTACTTATCATGCTCATGTAACTTCATTCCGAAATTACCATTCATCTTCTGTTGAGACAAACCACCGGCAAAAGCCTCGTCGGAGTAAAGCATCTCTTCCATTCCAGAGTAACTATCCACATTGAGCACCTTAGCCTGCAATTGCTCCAATGGCAAATGAATAGATGTCACTCCCGGAATACGGTTCCAGTCAAAACCTTCCTGCTGCCAGCCGCTAGTGGCGGGAGTTACTGTCTGTCCCGGTGCAGCAGTCAATATTTGCAAACTGCCGTGTGCCAGGTAGCGACCGTATAGATTTGCTCCCAGATAATGCTCTGCCGCCCATAGATAACGGGAATGTCCGCGTGCCACAGCCGACCAATTGCTACGACGTTGGACAGAGACGCAACCATATCCCATCGCTATATTTCCCTGCGGATCCGGTTCCGGACGGAAACCTTTCTCCACAAGACGTTTTGCCACCTTACGTTCTTCAGCATTTGAAACCTTAGGCATATATTCGGGAGAGTCATTTTCAATACTTGGGTCTGAAATCAGACGGAGGTAAGAAGAAGCCATTTCACTATCATATTCCTCCTTTCCATCGGGAGAACCAGCTAGAGCCATCATAGCAAAATGCATAGGAACCAGTTTACCTTTTCCATCCGGATGACGACCGGACATGGAAAGAGGGAAGTTCAGCTTATTGCAATAGAAACGCATGGTCAACAGTACATTTTTCACTGTTTCATGAGCTAACTCGGAAACAGCAAATTCCGTCCGGCTGAAAAGATAAATCATATTGGTTGCTCCATCGAGTCCGCCCACAGCATAAGCCGGATAGTTATTTCGATGATGGAAAGCACCTCCGTCTACTTTAAACGAACCGGATAATCCCAATGCAGGACGGCAACCAAAATCAATCCAACGGGAGAAAGACCGGAGATATTGTAGTTTTTCCGGTGTATCTTCCATCATTAAAATGCTGGCAATGCGTCCTGTGGTCTGTGTATTGAAAGAGTCCATATCAATTCCATTAACTTCCGGTTTAGGGTATACTTCGTTAGTAATCGCATACCAACGTAACGTACGTTCGGCTTCCTGAAGTTTCCCGGTTTCCCTAAGCACATCTTTCATCAGAAAATATGCCAGGTACAGACCGCGAACACTATAGCCATAATGATGGATATTTCCCCAACAACTACCATAAGCTACCCCCTGATCGGTTATGTGATCGTACATTGCTAAGAACTTCTTCTTCATTTCTTCCCGAATCACCGGATTTGCCGCATTATTATATGCAACGGCAATTCTTTTCATCAGGTCGAAATAAGCACGCATTTCCACTCCCATTTTAGTCAGCATATCTTTATCCCAGTTTGGTATGATCCGTTCATAAGCTTCTGAAGCACGTACCATGTAAATAGGTACTCCCGATACTTGGCCGTTCTTGTAAGTTATCTGATAGAAATCATATTTCTTGCGGATGGTTTCTACTTCTTTATCAGTCGTTTTTCCTTTCGTGTAGATCATATCACGAAAACGCTTTTCCAACAGTTGCATTTCTGCTCTTTGCTTATCGTCTACAGGAGTCAATTCAATATCCGGTTTCAAAAGCGAGTGTTGATAGACAACCAGCCAATGGTTGGTGGTCCCGGCATTGACAAAAGGAACTTGCAGATCGGCCGTCTGTTGACGTGCATCAACTTTAGTAGCCGTAATCAAATGATCGATGAAAAGGCTTCCTTTTGAATTTGGAGCAATAATCCGGAGTTCATTCATGCCTTCTTCCGGTGTGCCTTGCATATCACGTTCATAGCAAACCCATGCGGCACGCCAACCACTGAAATTAATACCAAAAGGGAAAGATGTGCATCGTTTGCCGTCTTTCAGAAACTGAAACTCAATGGTCGCATCTTGGGGAACTTCATTATAAACCCACACAATAAAAGCCGAAAGATATAAATCCTTGCCGGTCGGATCTTTCTTCTCAAACTTCAGGTCTTTCTTGAGTTCCAATATACCACCCGGTTCAAATGTCCATTCCAACGAATGTTTTCCATCTTTATAATGCAGATCAGATACCGACAGGCGGGAATGGGTAGCGGTGATACAATCCGGTATTTGCGGTTCTTCAAAAGAAAACATCCGTTCATCTGTTACAACTTGTGCATGAAGGAATGCTGAACACAAAAGAGAAAACAGAGTTGTCACTCCAAATTTAGTAAAAGGTTGTTTCATCATGGAAATATAGTCTTATTAGGTTTTCAGTATATAAGTCAAAGTATAGTCGCTTTAAAATCTGTAAAGAGTACGTGATTCTGCAAAAGACGTAAACCGAAGTATCCGTCACCTTCACTACCCGCAAGGGTATAGCGGAACAACTCTTCATCATTCACAGAATAAGTTGTGATTCCCTTTTCCACTCGAATCCGAATCTCATACCATTGATTGGGGACGAGTAAATGAGAGGCATCGGTATATTCTTTCAATAAAGGTTTCACCTTGTCATCTGCCACTCCATAATATTCTCCTTTGTATCGACGGAAACGGGTCGTTGAGTTATCATTTCCTCCGTATCCAACGTAGAAAAGGTTTAATGTGTTATAGTTTTTAAAGATGCCGTCACGCCACTGACTACGGGCAAAAAGATCATCAGGGTATTTAGGATCATTGGCAGCCCAGAAGCAGTTCAGATCACTCAAGCGGTCATACTTTCCACCTTGCATCACCATACAAATACGATAACTTATTTCATAATCGCCCGTCAATCGTTGCCGATACCACATAGTCAGTCCGTCCGGAACTATCAATTCTAATGTATCTGCACTTTCTATTATTTGCAAAGCATGGGATGCATCTTCTATTTTCCATTGCTGCACAAAAGAAGCTTTGTGCTGTGCCAAAAGCACCACACTATTTAAGAGAAAAAAAGTAATCAAACTGTAGCCTATAAAAAATCGCTTCGTCATTACGGTATTAGTTTAAAGATTATTCTTCCGAATACAAAGAAACCCCTCTTTTCGAAAAAAGAGGGGTTCAAATTGTACAAAATAACTCAAATAACGTATTGACTGATAATTTGCATTACCAATATCTTATAGTTTTTTCATCAACAAAGTTCTCATACCATTTCTGGTTTGAAACACCCTTACTATCTACCCATTTAGTAAAATCAGGATATGCTTCTCTAAATGGTACACGTTCATAAGCATGACGTGTGCCAACCGGAAGTTTAACTCCCCAAGTGGAACCTTTGGTATTTGAATAATAAACATTTGCATCCAGTGTAGTGTCACCCGCAACCAATGCTTCATATTCTGCTTTGTAAGCAGAAGTCGGTGCATAACCCCTCATGTGTATTTCTTTACCACCGTTCACCTTAATAAAGAAATTCTGTCTATTAGTATCTAAAATCAACTCTCTAAATGCTGCAAGCTGAGCATCTCTTTCAGCTCCAGTTAATCCTTCTTTACCAATCAGTCTAACTTCAGCACGCAACATAGGTAGTCCTTCTCTTACTTTTCCTTGTGTTACCTGAAACATATCCTGATTATTATCCATCAAAGAAGTTAAACCATCCAGTGTAATAACAGTTCCTTCCGCTTGTGCTTTATCCACTGTCAATATTGCGAAACGCGGTTCTTTGCGAGTATCATTACTCCAACTCCAATTTTTATTTTCAACTTTCACTATATTTTTTGTAGAAAGTTCCTCTTTAGCTAAGTCTGTCATTGTTCCCTGACCACCTTTTAGTATAAGGCTTGCAGTAATCCGATCAACATACTCGCTTTTCAAACCATCCAGTACAACACCTAACACAGTCGGGTATATACCACCTACAGCACGAACATCCAAAGTCAACAACAATTCTTCTTTACCTCCTACAGTCTCCATCATCTGTTGACTATGACATTCAGTCACCTTCAAGTCATACTCGAATACAACATCGTTGAAATCTTCATCATACCATGAATCCAGTTGAATAGGCCAACCATCTTCGAACATCACCACACCTGTGTTATGATAGAAAAGATAGCCTTGGTCCGTTTCATTTGTCGGCTGCACTGCATCTTCAGGAAGCGCAAGAGTTACCGATGCCAGACGGTTTGTTTCAAAATTGAAACCAGTACTCTGATCTACACCACGACTAACAGGAGACAAAGCAAATTCTTTTGTAGCCTCTGTTCCCGAAACTGTATTGTATTTCATATACACTTTCTCGCAAGCAGCAGGAACATTCAACGTAAGAGTACGGGAATCTTTCACTAATACATCTCCCACAAGCAGACTCGCTTCAGAACCACTTTTATCGGAATATACATTCACAAGTGTAGAAGCATTTACCGGGTCAACAGTTCCCGAACCATCGTTACCTTTTTCCAACTCATTATCAGAGCAGGAAGTAGTAACCAACATTGTCCCCATAAGGACATACATCAAACTTTTAATTTTCATCTTAATTTAATTTTTAAATTTATTGTTTGTTTTTGTTTCGCATGAGAACCTGGCTTATCACACTTATTTTCAGGCTCCATTTGTTAACTTATCAAAAATATATTTAACGCCTAATAGCTTTTTGCTTGCCTTTATTTGTAATTTCAATCCTTTCCATCGAGAATAATCACAAGAGCTAAAATAGGGCTCAAAAAGCCTGTTCATGAACAATGGATAATATATACAAGTTATTTCGTATATTTGCATTAGACAGAACATTCAATACAACAAATATAGAACTTTTATTCCGAATATACAAGTTCTATATATAAATATATCAAGGGAAATGGATCAAGTACTGTATGGTATAGATTACATAGAATATTATTTCTATTGGATATATTACAAGTTTATTGGCTATCCTTTAATCATAAGAATATGCTCAATTGCTGTAATGTTTTGTATTATTGCGTACTTATTTCTCCTATTCCATATTATATATGGTATATTTAAAAGGCGAAAAGAGAAGCGGAAATACAATAAAGCATTTGATAAGTATTATGAAGAAATGAAATCTATCTCACTAGATTCCAACACATTGAGTGAAGAAGAGATAGCTGACAGATTAGAATATGATACGAAAAAGCGCCCGAAACCTAACGAGTTACGCATTATCACTCAACTATTAACAGAAATCAAGAGTGTGCATGAAGATGAGATCAATGAACTAAACTATCAAACGATTCAAACCGTATTCCAAATCACACGTTTCCTTGAACGCGAACTTCAATTCGGTTCCAAAAGATCAAAGATACAAGCTCTGAAACTTATTCAGTCCATCAATGGCTATGCCTCTGAAGCGGTATTGGTGCGTTTCCTCTATCATCGTGAACTAGAACTAAGAAACTCGGCACGCTATACTTATATGTGGTTAAGCCAGGGTGACCCGTTCCGCTTCTTCGACGAAGACATCGGCATGAAGTTAAGGCAATGGGACATGATGGAGTTACACGCTATCTTGGAGCACCGTAAGAAAGTGGGATATAACACACCCACCTTTATTAAATGGGTGAATACTTCAGCTGAAGAAAACGTTAAGATATTCTTTATCAACGAAATCCGGCTATATAATGAAACCGAAAGTGCCCCAATTCTCGCGAAGCAACTCAATGCCCGTTCTGTGGAAATACGAGGTGAAGCGATCAAGACTTTAGGTAAACTAAAATACAAAGAGGTTGAACCTAAGCTGATTGAAATGTATAATGTACAACCGGAAGAAGTCAAACGACAAATCATTTCGGCTATTGCGGATCTAAAGACCGATAAGGCTTTAGGATTTCTTTACAATGCTTATGATGAAGCAGATAACTGGGGAACCAAGAGAGTCATACTCAAAGCCCTCTATGAGTATAGTGCAATGGGAAGGAAAACATTCGATCAATTGGAAAGAAAAGCAGATTCCCACACAGCTATATTGTTTGCCCACACCAAGCATCCGTTAATCAACCAGTTAAACTAGAGAACATGAGAGATATAATATTTACATTCTTCAATTATTTCGTATTCTTTTATACGAGCATGCTGGCGATATTCTTCGTCACATTCGCCTTCCTCTCTTTCATTTCTCTAAAACGGAGAAAGGATTACTATGTGGAAAGCTATATGCGGAAAACAATCAAGGAATCCCCCTATACACCGGGCATTTCGGTAATTGCTCCTGCCTTCAATGAAGAAAAGACAATCATTGATAATGTGAACTCCATGCTTGCATTGGAATATCCGCTTTTCGAGGTGGTTATTGTAAATGATGGAAGTACGGACAGTACATTGGAAAAGATGACCGAATATTATGAACTGGTAGAAGTGCCCTATGCTTATATCGAGCGAATCAAAACCAGACCGTTCCGAAGACTCCTCAAATCCTCCAACCCGAAATACAGCCGACTCATCGTTGTAGACAAAGAAAATGGAGGAACTAAAGCGGATGCATCCAATGCGGGTATCAACGTTGCTTCTCATCCTTATTTTATCTGCACGGATGTGGATTGCATTTTGGAAAAGTATGCTCTTTATCGTTGTATCTCGCCCATTATATCTTCAGAAAAACAAGTAATTGCAGTCAGCGGAACGATGTTGATGGCTAACGGATGCGTCGTGAAAGACGGACAAATCATAGACGTTAGAACTCCCCGTACACCGATTCCACTTTTCCAGAATCTGGAATACATGCGTTCCTATCTGATTGGTAAGATGGGATGGTCCGCAATCAATGGTATGCCGAATGTTTCCGGTGGATTCGGTCTTTTCGACCGTTCGGTAGCGATTGCAGCCGGAGGATACGATGCCCCCTCTTTTGCCGAAGACATGGACCTCATCACCCGCATGGTAGGATATATGTGCGACTTCTCCCGTCCTTATAAGATCGTACAGATTCCTGATACTTGTTGTTGGACGGAAGGACCTCCCAACCTGGCAATGCTTTACCGGCAACGTACCCGTTGGGCACGGGGATTGTTCCAGACACTTAATATCCATCGTAAGATGATTTTCAAAAAGACGTATAAACAGATGGGACTGTTAACTCTGCCTTATATGTTCGTTTTTGAGTTTCTGGCGCCGATCATCGAGCTCGTCGGTTTGATAGTATTTATCTATCTGGCCTTTACAGGAGCAGTCAACTGGAACACGGCATGGATGATTTACCTGACGATCTATACGTTCTGCCAGTTCCTTTCCATCGTTGTTATTACCTACGACTACTATGTCGGGATGCTATATAAAAGAGGATATGAATACCTGTGGATTATCATTGCGTCCATATTAGAGCCTATCTTCTATCATCCCATCATCACTTTCTGTTCATTGAGAGGATACCTCAGTTATCTGACCAATAGAGACTTCAAGTGGAAGAACATGGAACGTAAGGGATTCAAGCAGAAAGAAGAAAGTGCAGACGGTACTGATATAACGGCAATGAAGCCCGAACCTGCTACGATTTAAACAAGAAAGAAAGATTAAAGACAAGATAGAATGAACAGAGAATTTCTCCATAAGATCACCATATTAGGTTGTCTGTTTTTACTGATAACCTCTTCCTCCGGGACCGACAACGGATTCCAGACACCGGAGCAATATGCCCAGATTGTACAGGAGCATTTTGCGAACGAGGAATGGGAAGCAGGGAAAGAGCTGTTGGAGGAGGGCCTTCAGAAATACCCGAATGTTTCTGACCTTGAATGGCTCATGGGAAAATACTGGTTCCACGAAAAGAACTATGACCAGTCGCGTTATCATCTTGTCAAAGCGATAGATGACAATTACAACAACGTCAATGCCAAACATCTGCTGGTAGATGTAGAAGATATCACCGAGAATTATTCCAGTGCTATTTGTTACGTTAATGAGTTGCTGGAAGTGAATCCGTATTGGAGAGGTTTATGGCGAAGAAAGATTGAACTGTACCGCAAGCAGAACAACGATGTGGAAGCAGATCGTCTGTTGAAACGAATCAATCAGATTTACCCGAACGATACGATTCTAAGGAAGGATTATATCTACAGCATGGAGGTAGGCTACCAGCAAATGAAAAAAGGTGGTAACCGAAAAGAGGCTATCGAAAAGCTGACGGAGCTCATCAAAGTATCTCCTCAAAACGAAGAATATTATCTGGACATCATTAACCTGCATTTACAGGAAGGAAACCGGGAAGCTGCTCTAGGCTGGTCATCCAACGGTTTGGCTGCCATACCGGGAAGCGGTGCGCTTATCGTCAAAAGGGCGAGTATCCTTAGTGAATTGGCACGTTATCCGGAAGCTCTGGTGTTTATACGCGAGCAAATGCGAAGAAACAACAGCCCTGCCATACGGCGTATGTATAACGACCTGTTAATGGAGGCTGCCCGAGCAGAGAAGCAGCGGGATCCTTATGTATTATATGGCATGGCCTACGAAGGAGGTAATAAGAACAAGGAAGCATTAGACTACCTGCTGAACACTTCCGTCACCCGGGGATATACCGATGACGCACTCTTCTATATCAGAGAAGCTAAAAAACAATATGGCAACAATGATAAAGGAATTCTTTATAAAGAATATATGCTTTATCGCCAGATGAATGAGGATGATCTTGCCTATTCAACGCTGAAAAAGATGTATGAGATGTATCCTGATGATTATGATATTACGCTTGCCATGAGCGCACAACACATGAAGAAAGCTGAAAAACTGATGGAACTTGGTCTGTACGCAGAAGCATTGCCGCACGTATTGTTCGTTTCTCAAAAACATGTAGACGACAATGAAGTGAACGGTGCCGCATGGGAAAAAGCCTTGAGTTGCTATATCAATATGAAACGTTACAATGAAGCACTTGCAACATTGGACACCATCACTCTTCACTTCCCTGATTACGAAAACGGCACGTTGAAAAGGGCATTTATTCTCGATAAAATGGATAAAACCGAAGAGGCTTTGCAACTGTATCTATCTGCCATCGAGCAGAGTGATGAAGATATGCGCATTTTCTATGTTATCGGGTACGAGGAACTAGCAGTGCCGTACATCAAGAAATGTATGGAAGCCGGAGCTACGAAGAAAGCATACGAGGAATCTGTTAAGCTAATTAGCCTGAATCCATCAAGCGATCTCGGATTACGGTATGCCATCAATTCGTCCGGTTTACTCGGAAAATACGATGAATTCGAGAAATATACAGCACAAGGAATCAATTATTATCCTGAAGAACCATTCTATCAGGCTAAAAGAGCTACCGTGCTTGAACGTGACAAGAGATACGAAGCTTCTTTGGAATTCCTGAAGCCGATACTCAACAAATACCCGAGCAACAAAGAGATTATAGGCGCATTCTCACAGAGCAGTGAATACCGTGCCCTGCAACTGACAAAGGCCAAAGAACCGGAAAAGGCTCTCGCTGTTCTTGATACAGCTTTGCTTTATGACAGTCAGAACAAATCATTGAAGTACACTAAGGGAGTGGTATATGAAGCCAACCGTCAAGCGGATTCAGCCTATTATTACCAAAAGTACTACGAGCCATCCATCATGGAATATCGCTCTTTCCAACGACATTTATCGGGCCTTAGAAGCATGATGCTCAAGAATGAGATTGCTTTGACCTATCTCCGTGCACGCTACGGAGAAGAAGATATCATTACCTCTGTTGCAACAGCCGAATATACCCGAAAAGGCCAGAAGAACAGCTATACAGGACGTCTCAACTATGCAGGGCGAAGTGGCTCGGCAAGCGACAGCATGGAAGCGGAAGAGCAGACACCGGGAGGAGTCGGCATTCAGGTACAAGGTGAGTGGACGCATCACTTCTCACCGAAGTGGAGCCTCACGGCCAATGCAGCCTTTGCGACCAAATACTTCCCGGACATAACGGCTGATGTCGCTTTACGGCATTATCTCAAGAATGATTGGGAAATAGGTGCGCATGTGGGTTATAGACGGGTAGCCGCCTACACAAAGCGTTATGAATGGAACGATGAATTCTTTGCAGGTGGCACCGGAGACAATGGCTATCTGTTTACGGGTTGGAATGAGTCAAAGACTAACCTACTCACTGTAGGCGGAGAATTAGCCAAGACCATTGAAGTGGTTCGTCTCAACACGAAGATCGATATGCACTTCTTCAACTCTAACTTCTATTACAATGCGCAGATTGGCGCCAAATACTTCCCGGCGAGCGATACAAAGACAAATATCAACGCCATGGCAAGCATCGGATCGGCACCGGAAACGGCCGTACTGGACTATGCGCTGCCCGGCTCTTTCTCTCACACCAATACCATGGTGGGATTGGGAGGTCAGTATATGGTCAGTCCCAACATTACCATAGGCTTGATGGGCACTTGGAACACCTATTATAACCAAACCAATACGGTGCGAGGGACAAGTCCGTCCAACCAGATAGAATCCATATCGACACGCTATAAAAACTTATATAACATCTATGCACAAGTTTATATTTCATTCTGATACGCTTGGCCCTGTATTGGCAGGAATGATATGTATTTGCTGCCTTTTATCCGGCTGCCGTATGCAGGCACGCACGGAGATGTTCCCATCTAAAGAAGGGTATCTCGTCACCATTGGTGAGGATCCGACCGACAGAGACACCCGGTGGGCGAAATACCTGTACGAACATCTCAAGAAGCGTGCAAACGACGATGAAATAGTAGCTTTTGGCGTTTCCGAAATGGACATGTGGCGCATCATCATACAGATAGACCCAACATTGCAGAGAGGATTCAAAGTAGCCTGCAAAGGCTCTGATATCAGACTGACCGCAAGTGACGACAAACAAATGTTATGGCTGCAATACCAACTGATAAAGAAGATCAGCAAAGAAGACCCGCGTATAGACGGTTCGGATCTTCCTCCCGCCCTTATCAATCTCAACGATACTTGCGGAGCTTTTGCATTTGACTATCAAAGTATTTATTCTCCATACGGCCTGAACGCCGATCATACAGGCGTTATCGGCCTGAACAACTTTGATGACAGCTGGGGAATATGGGGACACAACCTGCGAAAAGTCTTGGGAAAAGATGCAGAGAAAGTATATGCCACCATTCACGGGAAGACAGATGACTCACAACTGTGTTTCTCTTCCGAGGATATGTATCGCCAGATAGAAAGTTACATCGTAGATAACTTCGGTGAAAAGGGGAATTTCCGTTTTGTAATCGCACCGGATGATACTCCGTACGCCTGTACGTGTGCCACCTGCACCGCATTGGGAAATACAGAGAAGAACGCAACTCCCGCCGTTACGGAACTGATCCTCCGCCTGTCGCAGCGTTTTCCCAAACACACGTTCTTTACGACTTCCTACCTGACTACGCAACAAGTCACAGACAAGCAGCTCCCGCCTAACGTCGGGGTAATTGTCAGCGCTATCGACTACCCGCTCCGCCGGACAGACGGCAAGGACGAGCAAGACAAGAAATTTGCGGAACAACTCGACAACTGGAAGAAAGTAACGAACAACATCTATATATGGGACTATATCAACAACTTCGACGACTACCTCACTCCTTTCCCCATATTAAAGATAGCCCAGCAAAGACTCCAACTTTTCAAACAACACGGAGCCAGCGGCATATTTTTCAACGGAAGCGGTTACAGCTATTCTTCCTTCGATGAAATGAGGACTTTTGTATTATCAGCCCTTCTTATCAACCCGGAGCTTCCGGTTGATGAGTTAATTAAAAGCTATTTCAATCAGGAATACCCGGTATCCAAAAAATGGCTGTACGATTACTACACAGAGCTAGAAAACAACGCCCAATCCGGAAAGCGGCTCGGACTTTACGCCGGTATCAGAGAATCGGAAAAAGGATTCCTCTATCCGGAGAAGTTTATCAAATTCTATGATGAAATGGGAGATTTTGTATCCGAAGCAAAAGGGAAAGAGCGCAAAAAGCTGCACGAGCTCCAGACCGCCTTGTCTTTCACGCGCATGGAATTAGCACGTGACCACAGTTTCGACGCTTACGGATATGCCAAGCGGAATGGAAAGGATATTCAACCGCTTCCCCAAGCTCGTAAATGGGTCACCCAGCTCAAAGAGCATCAAGCATTTGCCGGAATGGGATATTATAATGAGTCAGCTTATGAGATTGACTATTATATAAAGGAATGGGAACAATATATACTTGCTTCCGACATAAAGAAAAGTTTGTTTCTGGGAATGCATCCTTCCGCAACCCCTAAACTAAATAAAAATGATTCAAAGAAACTGACCGATGGCACTCACGGTTTACCCGGAGACTATCATTGCGGTTGGGTTATCATTCCGGGAGAAGAATGTACCATCAACCTGCCGGTTAAAGGACTCAATGCATCAGGAACATTCTATATCAGTTTTTTGAATCTTCCCCGCCATCGCATCTATGCTCCACAGCAAGTTCAACTGTTGAAAGACGGAGTAGCCTATAAAACAATAGACTTAAAACCGGAAGACTCCCCAGAAAAAGGAGAAATGATGAAAGCCACCGTTCCGGCAGACTTGAACGGAACAGAACAATTAAGCATAAAAATCAGTTGTTTAAAGAAGCCGGGAACGCAAATGGGTATCGATGAAATTGCATTCATCCCTTAAATGCTGAAAAAGTGATATAACAAAAATAAATGGCAACAATGAATAAATCTATATTCTATATTTTACTACTGACGGCACTTCCGCTCTACTTTACAGGGTGCAGAAAGGAAGTACGTCCCACCAGCATGACGATAAAAGATTCCGTCAGACACTATTACCCTATCAAGCAAGGTCAGCAACTCGATATCATGTTTACCATCACCAACACGGGAGACGCTCCGTTAATCATTTCAGAAATGCAACCTTCCTGTGGCTGTATCATTCTGGATAAAAGTTCGCATATCATCATTCCCGAAGACGGTATCAGGCAATTCAAAGCAACCTACAACAGCATCAAGAATGTAGGCGAAGTTGTTCACCGCATCCGGATTTTCGGCAATATGCTCCCAAATGGAAAAGCAGAACTAAAATTTGATGTTAACGTAGTCCCCGACGCAGATTATACACGTGATTATGAAGAACTCTATCAGGATTTCAACACTAAAAACGGCATTGTCAGGGAAATGGTAGACGGAAAAGAATCCGAACTAGGATATTATGTAGGAGAACCCTAATAATAAGTATTAAGTATCAAGTATTAAGTATTAAATGACTGGCTAATACTTGATACTTAATACTTGATATTGATACTTATCTCTACGGATGTATTTCTTTGAATGCGGCATTTTCTTCTTTCACATTCTGAATAGTCTGTTTTAACTCCCCAATCGGCAAGTCATATCCATACCAGCCTGTATAGCAATCCACCACATACCATTTCCCGTCAGCCTGCAATTCGAACTCGACACGCAAATCCACTTCGGACTCTTCATAGCCCGCTTCAAAGATTTTGTGTTTCGGTTCATTCAGCGTAAACTTGGAGACATAGATTCCCCCTTCTTCCTGGGTGATACGTTCTTCCTTCATGGTTTCGCTATCCAGCAACGGCCATTTTTCCTTAGTGAAAGGGAACGTCTTTTCGGTTTCGCCGTCATCTGCCAATAAAGTAATCGGGGTCTTTAATGGGAACTTGACACGAGTATACTGGAAGGCTGCACTGGAAGTAAATTTATCCAGAAATGATTTGAAATCTTCACCGTCTTGCGTAGTCAGTTCACTATCGGCTTTTGCCTTGGAACTATTACCGCAGGAGATAAACGAAACACCGGCGAACAGCAGCATAGCCAGCAAGCAGCATACAAACTTTTTAGCTCTCATAACACTATACAAATTAAGAGTTTAATTGACGGCGCAAAGATAATGACAAGTTTGGCATCTTGGTTATTTTAAGAACTAAATATTTGCGTCTATATAATCAATTTCCCGAATCTATGTATGTTTCAGATATTCATAACCGAAGCGACAGTACAGACACTTTCGCTTATCACAATACTCTTTTTGCAACTGTATCAATGCCTGACTATCCGCCGCACTGACAACCGGAAGCCCGGCATCGCTCCACGAGCGGATAATATGATTACTCTCCGCCTTCAATTCTTCCAGAAAACGTCCGGCACGTTCACACATTCGTTCATCTGTCTTATGCAGACCGTATGTATAAAGAAAAGGAACCACTGTATTAATGATAATCAAATCCTTGGAACGCTCTCCCATCGTCTTCTCCTTTTGTGAAGACGGTCGCCCGAATAAATAATGATTTTCCCAATAGGGAGACGTACGGGCATCCAGCAAGGTTCTCACATCCGCCAGAGTTTCCGCTTCCAACAAACGTGAAAACAACTTATCCCCTTTCTGATAGAGATAAGCTAATTGCGCCAAGCGAATATGCGGAAAGTTTTCCGGACGAAGCCGTAG
The DNA here is from genome assembly GCF_019129155.2 of Bacteroides sp. MSK.18.37. NCBI lineage: Bacteria > Pseudomonadati > Bacteroidota > Bacteroidia > Bacteroidales > Bacteroidaceae > Bacteroides > Bacteroides sp. MSK.18.37. The sequence continues at coordinate 2,640,134 of NZ_JAHOIB020000001.1, forward strand.
AAAACGCCATAACGTAGCGTCCATCCCCTGCCCGATTTCAAACTTCCGCTGCAAATAACGGAACTCCTTGCAAAGACGGAGACTATACTCGTCTTCCTGTTCCTTTTTCAGAAACGTTTCTTCCAACAATCCCGCCAAACCATAGAAAAAAGCCTCTATCTGAAACAAATCATTCCGGTGCTTATCCAGCGCACGAAACGGCAGTAATCCCGCCCACGTTTCGAAAGCATCCCCATTCAAGCCAAAACCGAAATTACGGGCAAGGGTGATAAAGAATGCATCTTCCCAATTACGGTTACAAAGCGCGAGACGCTGTGTGATTAATCGGGCTTTCTGCTCCAAACGTTCTGTTTGCAAAGCGGTCAGCCAGGAATGAATGGTAAGTTTGGGAAGAGAGGCAAGGATGGGATGGCAAGCCGGATACTGATCGGCTACACAAAGTTCATGGTAATGCAATCGCACATTTTCCGGGCAAGTCAGTAACAGTTGCGGTATCTGTTCACCGTTGGTACGGGTTATTTCCGTATCTGCTTCACTCACTACATGGAGAATCACAGAGTCGTATGCTTTGTCAGAATGATGTCCGTGGCGAAACCAGTCGGAAGAATGTGTATGTATTTCGATGTTTCCCACCCATAAGGCGCCGTCAATCTTTAGTTTCGCGTTGAAAAAGTCGGGACCGGCGTTGGGGTTTTGCAGACCGGGGTCAATCACTTCTACCGGTAAGCCGTTGGTGGTTTGCAGTACTTTCAGGGGAAATAATTTATGTTTCCACACGTAGTGGAGAAGATGTTCCATGTTAACAAGACGTTAATGTGCGCTGCAAATGTAATAAAAATCTTATCTTTGCGACTATTATTTTGAATATAAGTCAGAAAACAATGAAAATAGCACTGATCGGTTACGGAAAGATGGGCAAAGAGATAGAAAAGGTTGCCCGTAGTCGCGGACATGAAATCGTCTGCATCATTGACATCAATAATCAGGATGACTTCGAATCGGAAGCATTCAAATCGGCCGATGTGGCCATTGAGTTTACCAATCCGATGGTAGCTTACAGCAATTATATGAAAGCGTTCAAAGCCGGTGTGAAACTGGTATCGGGCAGTACCGGATGGATGACCGAGCACGGCGAAGAAATCAAGAAGCTCTGCACGGAAGAGGGCAAAACACTCTTCTGGTCGTCCAACTTCAGCCTGGGAGTCAGCATCTTCTCCGCTCTCAACAAGTATCTGGCTAAAATCATGAATCAGTTCCCTGCTTATGATGTCACCATGAGCGAGACACATCATATCCACAAGCTGGATGCCCCCAGCGGAACAGCCATTACACTGGCGGAAGGTATTCTGGAAAAGATAGACCGTAAAGACAAATGGGTGAAAGGAACTTTCCTTGCGCCGGACGGAACCATTAGCGGAACCAACGATTGTGCTCCTAACGAACTTCCTATCAGTTCCATCCGTGAGGGTGAAGTTTTCGGACTTCATACCATCCGTTATGAGTCCGATGTAGACACCATTTCTATCACCCACGATGCCAAGAGCCGCGGCGGGTTTGTATTGGGAGCCGTATTGGCAGCCGAATATACTGCCACACACGAAGGTTTTTTGGGTATGAGTGATTTATTCCCGTTCTTGAATGACTAAAATATCAGAAGCTAGTTCTAAACAAATATAACATTATGAGACAAGCCACACGCGCACAATGGATCAAATGTGCCACTGCTATTCTACTTTACCTCATCTTCCTTATCTGGGTACGGAGTTGGTGGGGATTGATTGTTGTTCCTTTCATTTTCGATATTTATATCACAAAGAAAATTCCCTGGTCTTTTTGGAAGAAGTCGAAGAATCCAGCTGTCCGCAGTATCATGAGCTGGGTAGACGCCATCGTGTTTGCGTTGGTTGCTGTCTACTTCGTCAATATCTACATCTTCCAGAATTATCAGATTCCTTCTTCTTCATTGGAAAAATCATTGCTGGTGGGCGACTTCCTGTATGTGAGCAAGATGAGTTACGGTCCCCGCGTACCAAACACTCCCCTTTCCATGCCGTTGGCACAACATACACTACCTGTCTTCAATACTAAATCATATATCGAGTGGCCACAATGGAAGTACAAACGGGTACCGGGCTTCGGCAAAGTGAAACTGAATGACATTGTTGTCTTCAACTTCCCCGCAGGAGATACGGTAGCAGTGAACTACCAACAGACAACGGACTTCTATACGCTGGCTTACGGCGAAGGACAACGTATCTATTCCAAACAGATTGAAATGGATAGTCTGACACGCGCCCAGCAACGTGCCATCTATGATTTGTACTATGCTGCCGGACGTAAACAGATAATGAACAACCCGCGCACTTACGGAGAAGTCCTCTGGCGTCCGGTAGACCGTCGCGAGAATTATGTGAAGCGTTGTGTCGGCCTGCCCGGTGACACCCTTCAGATTGTAGACGGACAGGTGATGATTGACGGTAAAGCGATTGAGAACCCCGAAAACCTGCAATTCAACTATTTCGTACAGACCACTGGTCCGTACATTCCCGAAGATATGCTTCGTGAACTGGGTATCAGCAAGGACGACACCATGCTGATAGAAGACTCCGGCTGGGAAAGCGGACTGCTGGAAATGGGACTGGACAGCCGGAATGCACAAGGCAAACTAAACCCGGTATATCATTTCCCGCTAACCAAGAAGATGTATGAAACGCTTTTGGGCAACAAAAAGCTAATCAGCAAAATAGTAATGGAACCCGAAGATTATGCCGGACAGATGTATCCGCTCAATCTTTATACCAAATGGAACCGCAACAATTACGGTCCGATCTGGATTCCTGCCAAAGGAGCTACCATTACCCTCACAGAAGACAACCTGCCTATCTATGAGCGTTGCATCGTAGCCTACGAAGGCAATAAGCTGGAAGTGAAACCGGACGGTATCTACATCAATGGTGAAAAGACCAACGAGTATACCTTCAAAATGGATTATTACTGGATGATGGGTGACAACCGTCACAACTCCGCCGACTCCCGTTATTGGGGTTTTGTACCCGAAGATCACGTAGTGGGCAAACCGATTGTTGTATGGCTATCGCTTGACAAAGACCGTGGATGGTTCGACGGCAAGATTCGCTGGAACCGCCTCTTCAAGTGGGTAGACTGATAAGTGTACGGATAGAATAGAGTGATAAGGTGATAAAAGTTGATGAACATTCGTAAATTCAAATGGATACTAGCATTTGCCGGAGCAGTAGCCGTAGTGCTTCTGCTCCGGGGATTTGCTTTCACGTCCTGCCTTATCCCTTCCACCGGCATGGAGAATTCCATTTTTCAGGGTGAACGTATCCTGGTCAACAAATGGAGTTACGGGCTGCGGGTTCCTTTCATGTCGCTTTTCTCTTATCACCGCTGGTGCGAGAGTCCCGTGCATCGGCAAGACATCGTAGTATTCAATAATCCTGCCGGAATACGGCAACCTGTCATCGACCGTCGGGAAATCTATATCAGCCGTTGCCTCGGAGTGCCGGGCGATACATTATTGGTCGATTCTCTTTTCTCCGTTATTTCTCCGGAGGCACGATTCAATCCGGATAAGAAAAGACTTTATTCGTATCCCGCTTCAAAAGAAAATCTGATTACGTCACTCATGCATACCCTTTCCATCACCAACGACGGATTGATGGGAAGTAATGACAGCACCCATGTGCGCAGTTTCAGCCGTTACGAATATTATCTGTTAGAACAGGCCATGAATGGGAAAGAGAGTTTCGTCCAACCTTTGTCAAACAAAGAAGATGCCGAACCAAATCCGCTGATTGTCCCCGGAAAAGGGAAATTTATCCGGGTCTATCCCTGGAACATGACCTTGCTGCGGAATACCCTCGTGATGCACGAAGGCAAACAGGCAGAAATAAAGAACGACACTCTCTACGTGGACGGAAAACCCACACAACACTGTTATTTCACCAAAGATTACTATTGGATGGGGTCTAACAATACCGTCAACTTCTCCGATTCACGGCTCTTCGGATTTGTCCCGCAAGACCATATCATCGGAAAAGCCTCCATTATTTGGTTCTCCAAAGAAAAAGAAACAGGGTTGTTTGACGGATATCGATGGAGGCGTTTCTTCAGAACAGTGAAATGATCTTCCGGATCATAAAAGAAACACCCCCTTCATAATATCTCATAATATCCTTAATAACAGAGCCTCCTAAACGAATTAAAATGAAAGAAATGAACATCGCTTATTTATCTTCAGCCTATCTCGCTCCCGTTGAATATTATACCAAACTACTGGCTTATGACAAGGTATTTGTAGAACAATACGACCACTATATAAAACAAACCTACCGCAACCGGTGCACCATTGCCGGCCCATCGGGTGAGTTAGCCCTTTCTATCCCAACCGTAAAACCCGACACATTGAAGTGTCCGATGAAAGATATCCGCATCTCCGACCACGGCAACTGGAGACATCTACATTGGAACGCCATCGAATCGGCCTACAACAATACTCCTTTCTTTGAGTACTACAAGGACGACTTCCGCCCCTTCTATGAAAAGAAATACGAGTTTTTAATCGATTTCAACGAAGAACTCTGCCGGATGGTCTGTGAGTTGATTGATATTCACCCCACCATTGAGCGCACTTCCGAATATAAGATGGAGTTTGCTCCCGGAGAATCCGATTTTCGGGAAGTAATTCATCCGAAAAAGGATTTCAGGGAAGTAGATACAGAATTTGTCCCACAACCTTACTATCAGGTTTTTGAGTCCAAACTGGGTTTCCTGCCTAATTTGAGTATCATAGACCTGTTGTTCAATATGGGACCGGAAAGTCTGTTGGTACTGGGCAAACAATGACCTCACTTTTCTATCGGAATGTAAAGTTACATAAGTCTTTATAATTACCGAATATCTCACAGTAATGCCATTACTGCATTTCTTGTCATTTGTTATCCTTTCTTTATTAAAGACTTTCCTTTTTCAGTCAGGCGATACTTCTGCTTTGGACTTCTCAGTTGCTCCGGGAAAATAGGTTCTAGCACTCCTATTTCAATAGCGGGTCTTAAGTATTCTTTTGAAAAGTAACTACGATTTTTCAAGCCTAAAAGTTCCATCATTTCCTTAACGGAATATGTGCTATACTCAATAACATTTAATAGAGTCTGAACTTGTATGGTACTTATGTGGTACTTATGTGGTACTTGTACGGTACTTATGCGGTTATCCTCCCCATATCGGAAAATAAGTTTCACAAAACCATTAGATAACTCAAATTCCGGTTCTGGCAAGTTTGCTTTTTGACATTCTTTCGTCATTAAACTTATACCACGCCCCCAACTCTCTAATAATTTACGTCTGTAAAGCACATTGGCAATTAAAGGATTCTGTGGTTCTGAACAATGTTCGGATTTCATCTTTTCCATATCCCAATCACGAGGGAATGTACCCGGATTTTCGATTTCCACACGATCATCATAGATAGCTATTCCTACAGAGCCGCCAGGAGTTCGAAGTTGTCTATGACAAAGCGAATTGACAACCCCTTCCCGTATAGCTTTATAAGGAATCGTCAAATGCTCTTCTCGTTCCAACCCTTCGGTTGTACCCGACAGAGAAAGATGCTTAAATATAAAGGCCATTGCTGCATCAAGCAATTTGAACAGATTACCTTGCACGCGCTGATTATCCATAAAGATCATTTTATCCGTTCCTTTGAAACGTGCCAATCTCAAGAGGCATTGTGGATATTCTATCAGTTCCCGATTAGCAAACAGTATGGCTGCGGCATTGTTTAATACACCATTTGCCAGCAACCCGAATCTCTCTAAAATAACGGCAACATTGTTCCCCGTGTTCTCTGGTAGACGACCACATTCTATTCCAAGCCTCACCGTTTTTAAAATCTCATTCTCATCCATATCCTGTATAGAGAGTTTGGTGTTTTCAAACAATTCCCAACGGTATTTCGCTTCGTCACGAAGCATCAGCAATCGGTTGTACACCGCTTGCGGCATAATTGACGTCACGCTTTCTACACGATAATAAGGACGACCTTTATAGCAAAACGGACGATTTAACCTTGAATCATCGACATAAAGGGCTATTATCTTTTTATTGCTATCTGAAACAGGTATATAAGAAACTTGCACTGTGGCTGTTGGTTCCAATCTGTTAATAGCTTCCGCAATACACCTTTTAGTTACATCAGCAACTTCTTGTCCGATTATTTTCCCTTTGTCAGTAACACCGAATAAAACCGTTCCACCTTCTCCATTAAGGAAAGCGCAAAGTGTTTCCATTCCTCGCTCCAACTGTCCGGTGGTTTCTTTAAATTCCAGTTGTTCATTTTCAGTCTGAACAATCAGGTTTTTTATATCTTCAAGATTATCTATTTTCATACCATATATTATTGATTCACAAAAGTACTCTTTTTTTTGTAAGATAGTAGCATAGAAACAAGTTACTTCCCTACCAAGACAGTTCACACAATAGGTATATTGAAAAATGAAACCACCTTTATCTTCTTAAAAGGTGATTAAGGTTTAGCGATAGCATCATACATCATAATACTATAATCCCGTATCATACTCTCAACTAAACCATAATCACTAAATGAGCTCTATAAAGCTGTTTATACCGCTACTTCTTCACGATTCTTCTCTTCATTAGATTCTGCCGCATCCAACCGATTCAATAAGTATCGTACATTCTGAAGATGTATATTGTTATTCCGATCCATTTTTTTAAATTGCCAACTGTTTTTAGTGGTATTCAGTATACAATTCATTAACGTTCCCACTGCATCAGCACTCTGGAAACGATTGGTATTGGAGATTTGCGTATTCATCATGTGCGCGCCGAATCCTCTAATCACCTCTTTCACACTTATCGACTTATAAGTACGGATGGCTTCAAAGGCCGCCACATTACTATAAAGCGTATTAGCTAAATCCTCCAGTCTCTTTCGGTCTGTTCGTTCCACCAGATAGCTTTCAGGATTCATAAAACGATTGAGAGTCAGATAAAAAGCCATCATTTCATCATCGGATGAAAAGATAACGTGCATGAGTTGCGTCGCGTCCCCCGGACGGGCCTGCTGATTGCTTAAAACTTCTTCCATAAGAATTTTAATTAAATGGTGAATAAATTAAGTTTAATGGGGCGATACAGAAAGGTAGTTTTAAGGAATAAAAGAAGCGGTTCCGCCTGTCCCATTGCTCTTCACCATCCACAACAGGCAGTAGGTGCATTAACATCCTACATGGGGGTGCGAAACCGCCATATAGGAAAATGGGACAAGCATAAAAAAAGCTTGCCACACTAGATACAGCAGTTTCCCTGCTGTGGATTTTGATAAAGAGCATTGCAAAGATAGAATATAAAATCAGAAAAGAGAAAAGAAAATCAGTATTAATTGAAGTTTACAGCAATAAGCTTAAGACAGAACTTTCTAAAGCCTACTTGCAACTATAAGATTCATTTTGAAGGTTCACCGGTTTCACCTTTAGCTGAATGACTATAAATCAAAATCTTATGGTGAAAGAGGATGTAAAATACAGAAAGAACCATCTTTCACCTCCTTCACAAAGATAAAAAGCCGAGGGATAAATGACAAGATAGCACTGTGGAGATGCTTACATCATATAAATGAGTGTATACATCCAATTTGTTGGGTATATATATCCAATGTATTGGGCATATATATCCTGCACGTTGGATATATATATCCTACGTCTTGGGTATATATATCCAACAACTCAAGTATTAATAACCTAGATACAAAGTATTAATAGCCTATAACTCAAATATTAATACTTAAAACAACGGCACAGTACCTTTCACATCTCTGGATGCACTACCGATGACTGCCTCAAACTCGTACACCATTGAGCAAGATTAATAAAGCTATTTCGCAATTAGTTTCAAGCCTTGAAACAAAGTGTTTCAAGCAGGGAAACGAAGTGTTTCACACCGAGAAACGGATTGTTTCAAGCCTTGAAACAATTCTTGAAACTAATCGCTACTGGTGAAGTAAGCGTCTCCGCGATTCTATATAGTGTATTAAAATAAAAAGGCTAATGATCCCTTTTTAGTCATTAGCCTTTTCCCATCTGTCAGGAAGCAGTTCCCTGTATTTTTCAATTGGTGTGTTCGGTTGCCATTCGGCTGTTCTGTTTATCACATCCGTGAGATACTCAAATAGATTCACTTTATGCATCCTACAAGTGAGTGCTATCGTATAGAGTATGGCGCCTCGTTCGGCCCCCTTATGGCTGCCGAAGAACAATGAGTTTTTTCTAGATAAGGATATGTACCGGTTCATCCGTTCAACCATATTGTTGTCCAGATAAGTGTCACCATAATTAAAGATGTCCACCACTGCATTCCACTCATTGCGAAGATAGGTAATGGCTTCCTGCAGTTCGCTCTTAGGTAATAAATCCCCCCGTTCTTCTATTTCATCAAGCACATCTTTTATTTCTCCGAGTATGTCCGGCGCATACTTTTTTCGATGCATAAGATTCTGTTCTACCGTCCATCCCTCAACCCCAACTTTATGCTTATGCTCGTTTTGATAAAGTGCGTTTATCAGCTCCACGATTCTTTTTGCATCCGGCTCCTTCTCACCGCAATCTATAAATTTCCGTTTTATATGTTGCAAGCACGGGATGCGTGTGATATTGGGATAAGCATCGCTTTCGAGCTTCCGGTAAGGTGAGTAACCATCGCTTTGTATGATACCTTTGCAACTGCCTAATTCGTTAAGAATAACTCTTTCAGACCGGGAGCCGTCATCATAGAGCAAGTATATCATCCTGGTGTTTATGCCGACAACCACCCAAAGGTATCCCTTCCTGACTCCTTTTCCCTTGCTGTTCTTTTCTGGGACGAGTATTTTGTAATAGGTTTCATCGGCTGCCTTATAAGGATCACTCAAAGCTGTCTGCCGGATGCACTTATAAAGATTTTCGAAGAGGTTTGAGGCTTTCTCTATCAACTTATGAGCCGTAGGTTTCTTCAGCGTAAAGCCATGACTCTCGAAGTAGTTGATGATTCTTTCAACAGGTAGCGATTGTATATAACGTAATTCCATCAATCCGGCAATAAATGAACCGTCATAGCTGGAATTCAAGAAGGCCGAAGCCGGTGTTTTTCCCTCAAACAGGCGACCTTCTTGCGTATAGGTGTGTATCTTGTAGACATGCTTGATGAAGCGCATGGGTACACATTCATAGCGGACGCATATTCTGGGAACAGTGGTAAACAACCGGGCCTTATTGATGTCAAAATCGGGATCATCGGGATAAACGACATGTTCTTCTTCCTCCATCTCATAATGCATGTCACGTTTGGCCCCATTGTTCTTTCTTGCTTTACGCTTATCTGCTTTTTCCGCTTCTATCTTCTGCCGCTCCTCTTCGGATATGGCAGATTGGGGAGCCTGTTGCTGTTCGGATGTGTTGGATACAAGTTTGGCGAGTCCCTTAGTAAGGCGCTGTTGCTTGCTAAGAGATTCGCCTTTTTGAAGGAGTGCCTCTTTAAGGGAAGAAACCTCCTTTATCAAAGCATCTATTTGGTCCAAGAGTCTGTTGTTGTCATCTCGTAATCCCTTGATTTGTTCCTTCAATAACTCTATGATCTCATCCTTTTTCATGGCATAAAGATATAAAAAATCAACGAATTGGCCAAATAAACCGGATGATATCTTTAGCGCAAATATCTAATAATCAGAATGTTGAATTAGATCCTAAAACGCTTTCTCAACCGTACAGACTTTAATGACACTCCATTTAAGATAAAAGACAAAACCTGATAAGAAATCTCGTAATTACCTGTATTGGGGTTAAATGTCGGTAACTCAAAACTTCCACCTTCGAGGCGCTTGTAGTACAGAAGAAAGCCATCGCCATCCCAACGCAGTATTTTTACACTTTGTCGGTTTTTACCAAAGAATAAAAAGATATCTCCGGAAACGGGAGACAAGTCCTTCATTTCCGATCGTATAATTTTGAATAAACCGTCAATGCCAAGGTTCATACGAACAAAGCCCTGGTACAGATAGTATCGATTGGCTGATGTTAGAGAATACATGGATCTCCCTCCGTTCTTTCGTAATCGCGCAACATTTTAATAACACCACCGGGTGTGGCCCGTTTGACCGAAATGGTGGTTCCACTGTTAAAGGTGATTGTGATCCCGGCAAGACTAAACTCTTCTTCCGACAACATGGCGGGTGCTATTTGAGTGAATGAAGGAGAGGAAGTTGTCGGTTGGGAGGGTTCAACGCCGCCATAATAATCACGGACCACATCTGCCTTGGCTTGTTTAACGCTATAGCCCCGTCTGGACATCCAGGAACTCATACCACCAAAAGTGGTATGCTGATCGCGGCAAACATCGGCTAAAGAACAATTGTAGTCTACTTTCAATACTTCAAGGAAATGTTTCCAAGTTTTTCCAAATCGATTTTCTGCTAAATCCATAATGCTTCATTTTTATACATAGCAAAAATATAAGAATGAAAAAAGGGCGACAAGATAGAATCGCGGAGACGCTTACCTGGTGAAGAGATAGTGAAGTTGTTGCCCTTCACCCGTAAACTCCTTATTCATCGAGGAAACAGAGAAAAGGTGAAAGGGGAGTTGAAAAGGTGGGAAATAAATATCCAGTGGGAAAAATTATTCGATTCTGTACGGAACTGGCAAATCGTCCACAGTTTGTGGACAAATTGGATTTTATCCTTTTCTCATCAAACTTAAAGCTACTTTTTCCTATATGGGAAGATAATACAAATTAAGGGTGAATGGTAGTAAGTTCTATCCCGACTATAAACAAAGAAGGCGGCTCCTGTACCCGGAACCGCCTTCATCTCCTAAAAAAAGATCTCTAACCAAACATCTACCTATTTCAACTCAAATGGTACAATACCTTTAATATCTCTGGATGAACTACCGATGATTGCCTCAAATTTGCCCGGTTCGGCCACCCATTCGTGCTTGGCATCATCGAAGAAGCTCAATGCTTTCTTATCAATCGTCAGCGTTACCGCTTTCTCTTCGCCCGGAGCCAGTTTCACTTTTTGGAAACCTTTCAACTCTTTTACCGGACGAGGGAGAGAGGATTTCTTATCACTGATATAAAGCTGAACAACTTCCTGACCTTCACGAGTGCCTGTATTCTTCACATTGACCGTGAAAGAGATGGTATCATCTGCTGTCATTGTCTTCTTGTCGGCCGAGGGTTTTCCATAGGCGAAAGTAGTGTAGCTCAATCCGTGTCCGAACGGGAACAGCGGTTTGATTTTCTCTTTATCCGCCCAGCGATAACCTACGAAAATATCTTCCCGATAGATTTCATTAATGGTGTCCCCTCTATGTTTAGACTGTGCCAGCTCTTCTTTATTACCGGGATATTCGCCCAGTTTATGAGCACCTACATCTTCCAGTTTTGCAGGGAAGGTGAAAGGAAGTTTCCCTGAAGGGTTAGCGTCTCCCACCAATACAGAAGCAAGAGCTGTTCCGGCTTCCGAACCCAAGAACCAACCCTGAACAATAGCAGGCACTTCATTCACCCAAGGCATAGCCACTGCATTGCCGGAGATATTGACAACAATCAGGTTTTTATTCACCTTTGCCAGTTCGCTTATCACTCTATCCTGCGCGTAAGGCAAACCTAAAGAAGCACGGTCCGAATCTTCACAATCCTGATGATTACTCTTGTTCAAGCCACCGAAGAAGATAACATAGTCGGCATCTTTAGCCACTTGCAAAGCCTCAGCGAGCAGTTCATCTTCCGAACGGTTGTCTTTCAAGTCCTGACCGGTTTTCACACCGTTATACTCTCCTGTCGGATCGCCGACATATCCACGGGCATACACCACTTCCGCTTTTGAACCCACACGGCTTTTCAGTCCATCCAATGGAGAAATCTCATATTTCACTTTCAAAGAAGAACTACCACCGCCCACAGTCATCATCTTTATCGCATTTTCACCGACCACTGCGATTTTCTTCGCTTTATTCAAATCGATAGGCAATACGTTACCGTTGTTCTGCAACAGCACAATTCCTTCTTCAGCTATCTCACGTCCGGCCTGCCCGTGCTCGGGAGAACCTAAAGAGCCGAATGGTTTGTGCGGGTCCATTGAAGTACGGAAAATCAGACGAAGGACATTGCTAACCTTTTCGTCCAGTTCCTTTGTTCCTACTTTACCCTCTTTTATCAGTTTCAGGTAAGGAAAAGCAAGGTAATAATTATCATACGCATTTCTCGTTCCGGCAGACAGTCCGTTCGTCCAAGAACCAAACTCCAAGTCCATGCCGTTATGAATAGCCTGTTCGGTGTTGTGCACACCTCCCCAGTCGGACACTACGACGCCATCAAAGCCCCATTCATCGCGAAGAATATCTCGAAGCAGGCGCTTGTTGTGACAGGCGTGCTCTCCCTGATAGAGATTATAAGAGCCCATAATCGACCATGTTCCACCTTCCTGGACAGCCGCTTTAAAAGCAGGCAGGTATATTTCATAAAGAGCACGATCACTCAATTGCACATTGGTGGTATGACGGTTGAACTCCTGATTGTTCAAGGCATAATGCTTCACACAGGCAGCTACCCCGTTCTCTTGTACACCTTTGATGTAAGGCACCACCATAGTGGCGGACAGATACGGGTCTTCTCCCATATACTCGAAGTTACGTCCGTTCAAGGGAGTACGGTAGATATTCACACCGGGACCCAACAAGATGTCTTTCTTGCGGTAACGTGCCTCTTCACCGATACTTTTTCCATAAAGATGCGACATTTCGGGATTCCATGTAGCAGAAAGACACGTCAGTGCCGGATAGGCAATACAGGAATCGTTTGTCCATCCAGCCTGATCCCATTCATCCCACAACACTTCCGGACGGATACCGTGAGGACCGTCGGTAGCCCATACTTCGGGAATTCCGAGGCGGGGAACGCCTGCCGAACTAAATTTAGACTGTGCATGAATCATCTTCACCTTTTCTTCAAGGGTCATCCGGTTCAATGCATCTTTCACTCTCTCTTCAATAGGCTTACCAGTATCCAGATACACCGGCTTCTGCGCAAAGGCAGGCAGCGCAGTTATCACAGACAAGCCAAGTAACATTGCTTTGAATTTCATGTTCATTTATGATATAAGAAATAAGTTCATACTTTATTTATATAGACTCTCAAATGGGGAATATTTCCTAGTTGCGGATGAGTTTATTAATGTTTTTTACGTTATTCAGTCTAAGATGAATCCTGAAAGGGTACTATTACACCCTTTCAGGATAGTTTCAATAAAAATCCGATATCAATCTTCAGATCAATTTATTTTCTCAACCTTCAGAATAGCATTAGCATTACCATTCGTGACATCAATGGTAAATCGATAAACACCTCCTTCTTCAAATGCTTTATTATCCTGCATTTCCAAGTTTCCGGAGCCTGTAAGTTTAAGCTGTTCCACTAAAGTATTACTTGCATAATTACTGAATTCTCCTCCCCAATCATTTTGATAGAAGAACTTAAAACTAATCGCCTCCCAGTCACCACTAGTCTTCAGTGTTTCCCCGGCTTTCAAGGTTAGCTGATACTTTTTAGGAGCAACTTGTGCCAGACAGAGAGCCTTACCTGTCTCCCAGCCCACTTCGGAAGATGTAACAGAAGGTTTACCGATTCCTTTCCCGATAGCCCAAATTGCACCTGTTCCGTCATCTTGTAATTTGGCCGGTTTACCATCTTTCAAAGCTATTACAGAGAAATATTTCAAGATACCATTAGCTGTCACCCGATAATCTCCATTAATAGGAAGAAACTTCAATGTCCCATCACTTTGTTTCTCAAAGAAGTCAGGATCAATCCACCACTCATTCAAATTATCAATGCCAGTGACAGTTATCATTTGACCACGTGTAAACACCTGATCCGACTTATATATATCAGTATCTGTCACCTCCATCTTACTATTACCAAAGAAGATATCCGGTGCGGGTAAATCTACCTTCCCTACTTTCTCCACTGTCAACACAGCCTTGGTATTGCCTTTTGTTACATCAACTGTAAATCTGTAAATGCCTCCTCTTTCGAACTTCTGTCCTTCTTGCAGTCCCAGGTTACCGTCTGAAGAGATTTTAACCAATTCGCTCGTTGTAGAAATAGCATCTCCTTTAAACTCGCCATTGTCCCATTTATTGATATAGAAGAATTTAAAGTTGATATCATCCACTTTCATTGTTACTCCGGCTATGAATGTCAGTTGATACTTTTTCGCAGTAAGCTGCGGCATGCACAGACCGTTTTCCGGAGTCCATCCTACTTCAGAAAGTGCAACCGATGGCTTGCCGATTCCTGTTCCAATAGCCCAGATAGCACCTGTTCCATCTTCCTGCAACTTGGCAGCCTCACCATTCTTCAAAGCAATGACAGAGAAATATTTCAGTTTACCATTTGCCGTTATTTGGTAACTTCCATCAATCGGAAGGAATTTCAATGTTCCATCTTCCTGCTTCTCAAAATAATCCTGATCTATCCACCAATTATCATAATCAGGTACCCCTTCAAACGTTAGAATATCATTCTTCTTCAAAGCGAGTTTGATTGCATAAATATCATTCTCTACCAGCTCCATGTCTTCACCGTTCACCTTCAATTTAGCAAATGGCTCTGCTTCATAAGTCAACGTATTAAATTTAATAGCATAGCTCCCCGGTTCCGTATTAGAAAAAGAGATAGAGTTAGTTGAACCGGTTTCAATCGTCCCATTGTCCCAACCGAAAGTCAATTCGTTGCCATTCTCTCCCACTTTCGGAGTTTTGATATATGCCTTCATCTTTTGAGAAAAATCTCCTGTCACGCTATACTGGTACATGGATTGCCGTTCCATCCGGTACTCTTTTCCCTCTTCATCCACTAATGTCAGATAGGGAAAGTCCGGTCGTGCCAGAGCGAGCTCTTTCGTCATTTCTGTTGTAGTAAAGTGAATATTCTGAAGAATATATTTCAAGGTTGCCTTTCCATTAGGAATATTAGCATAATAAGGAATGAAGATTTTACCAGTATAATCGTTTCCGCTTGTCTTTGTACGGATGACCGTTTCGGACACTTGTTCTTCTCCATAAAAAAGCTGTGCTTTCAAGGTAGAAAGAGGTACATCCACGTCCGAAGCTTTAATCGTAAACGGAAGACTGTCACCAAAAAGAGCATCTGCATTCTCCGCTTTGATTTCCATACTCGGACTACCGGGCAAGAATTCGTCATCACTGCAGGAATTCATGGATAATATTCCTGCCATAGCTAATATGATATAAATATTTTTTTTCATTGTTTTGATCGTTTTAAGGTTCTTATTCCGACTTTGCCCAACGATAGGAAGTCACAGATTTGCCAGGAACATCATAAGCAAAATGGCGCTTGCCGTCACTAAAGGTTATTCTCTTGGTCTTTTCATTGTTATTCATCAGGACAAAAGCGTATGTTCCGTCCGGATTCTCGAAAGCAGAATACATGATATTGCTGTCGGCATAACCTGTGGCACCGATACGTAGGGCTCCTGGTTTCACTACACTTGAAAGATGAGCGATGATATAATAATGTGAGTTACGGATAATTGTCTTATAGTCGCTATTACTGATATCCACTGCTCCGTAGCAAGTCTGGCAACCGCCTTCACGGTTAGGAGCACGGTCATTATCAAGCATCAGGTTCCATACGATAACACCTTTACACCAGTTATTGATTGTACCCAATGCAACTTCCTTCATATCTTCCAGCAATCGTTTCGACAAGTCGCGTCCGCTGTTCCAGGTTCCGATAGAAGTCTCCGTGAAAAGAAGTTCTTTTTCAGGATAAGCTTTGTGCATATTCAAAAGTTCTTCGCGGTTGCCGCCATAGTTGTGATAAGCAGCTCCGGCCAGATATTGGGAAGCAGCCGGGTCTTCATACATCTTACCGGGGTAGTTCTTTTCTGTTTCAATATCGCTATAATCATAATTATGATCGTATGCATAAATCTTCGTAGCTAATCCGGCTGTTTTGAATTTAGGACCAAGTGCTGTTTTTACGAAGTCTCTCTGTTCTTCCCAACTCATATAAAGTGAAGCGGAATTACCACGATTCAACGGTTCGTTCTGTGGAGTTACGGCATAGATATCAATACCCTCAGCGTTGAAGGCTTGCACCCATTTTACAAAATAAGTGGCATAATCCTGATAATAGGCAGGATTGAGCTGACCGTTTGTCCATGACTCAAATGGAGTAAGGTCTGTGAGGCTTTTCACCTTCATCCATGTTGGACATGTCCAAGGTGCGGCAATAATTTTTATAGAAGGATTGATGTCCAGAATCTCTTTCAGAATAGGCAGAATATACTCTTTTTCTTCACTCTGTAGAGCAAAATTTTCAATACCTTTCTTATCACAACAAGTATATTCACTCAATGAGAAGTCCGAGCAACCAATAGAGATACGGATATAGCTAAATCCGAAGCCTTTGTCATCAGAGAACGTTTCCGTCAGGAAAGCATGGCGGTCTTCCGGTTTCATTTGCAGAAGATTAAAACAGGTAGCACCTGTGATAGCTACGCCAAAGCCGTCCATTGTCTGATATTGTTCAGTCGGGTTCAATGTAATGGAAGTAGGCGCCAAGTTATCTTTCAAACTGAAATTAACGGCATCACGAGTCAAATCGCGAGTCAGACTATTGGTGGTGGAATAAATAGTCACATCTCCGGTGGGAATGGGTGCCACAGGTTTTTCCGCATCGTCACTGTTGCTGCATGCAGCTAATATGGTGAAACATCCTAAAAAAGTCAATGCTATATTTCTCATGTCTATCATAATCTTAAGTTTTCTATGTTTTTTAGTTGAATTAATAACCCGGATTCTGATGAATCTTATCATTCGCGTCGATTACCGATTGTGGAATAGGCAAACGGTAGGAATTCTTATCATAAGTGTAAACTTGCGCTTTGCGTCCTGAATCTTTCGCATGCACAGCATTCATCACCTCTTCTACCTTGTCCAGACGGACTAAATCGAACCAGCGTTGTCCCTCAAAAGCCAGTTCCAACCGGCGTTCTTTAAGCAAAGCATTCAGCAATGCATCTTTATTTGAACGGGTAGAAGAAGAAAGTGCTCCCAATTTGGCACGATCGCGAACTTCATCTATAATATCGGCTGCTCCTTCCAAATCAGGTGTATCCTGCATGATCAGGGCTTCTGCTTTCAGCAACAGTACATCGGCATAGCGATATTTAATGATGCTGCTATTCGCCGAACGGCATTTATACATGAACGGATAATTATCAGACGGATAATAGTTGCTCCAACCACAATCATAATAAACAACAGATTCTTTGAAACGAACTTCATCCCCTTCCTGTTTGAAAGTACTAATCAAGTCACGTGATGGAGTCACCCATTTCGCCCATGTGAAATTGTTATTCCAATTTACCAAATCACGACCGAACATCCATGTGCACCAGTTACCTGCTCCGGGAGTAAATTGTGCTTCAAGAATCGATTCTTTCGTATTACGCATCTTCGCATCTGTTCCCGCAGCATTCATCCCAAACAAATCACTGAAATCATCCACCAGATCAAAACCGTCAGCTTTCACCTCATCACAATATTGGATAACTTTCGTATAATCACGTAAAGGTTTCTCGGCGTAAATCTTAGCCAATAAGGTACGGGCTACAGATTTGGTAAACAAAGTTTTATTCCCCGGTGTGTTATCCGGAGCATACTGCACAGCGTCCAATAAATCTCTTTCAATCTGCTGATAAGCTTCAAGTTCCGTATTCTGTTCTGGGAAATATTGCGGATATACATCCTCAATATTATCAGAGGTAATATCTTCTGCTACGGTGGTAATCACTGGAAAATCCCCCCACAGACGTACCATGTCGAACATTATCATGGCACGGAATATCTTTGCTTCTGCCTTGTATTGAGCACGTTCGGCAGTAGTCAACGAATTATCTGTCACTGCGTCAATATTACAAATCAAGATATTAGCGCGGGCAACGTCTTCCATATACCGGTTCCAGTCCCGTTCCAATACAGAGTTTGAACCTTCAATAGAGTTATTCTCAAACGGAACAACTTCTGCTCCTGTAGTTCCTGCATAGGCATTGTCGGCATGTGATTCTGCAATAAGAAGTAAATCCACATACCAGTGTTCCTGACGGTCACGCATTTGATTATAAAGCGTTGTCAAATGGCTTTCAACTGCCGCTTTATCCTTGAATACAATTTTCGTACCATCACTTGTCACTCCTTCCGTCACATCCGAATAGGTGTCTAATGGCTCATAATTCAGCGAACAGGAAGAAAGCCCCAATAGCAAACCAGAGGTTAATCCATAAAATATAGTTCTTAGTTTCATAATCTTTCCTTTCATTAGAATTCAACATTAATACCAAACACGTATGATCTGCAATGGGGGTAAGTACCCCAATCGATACCTTGTACCGTACCGCTGTTTCCCCATTGGTTTACTTCCGGGTCCATTCCCGAATAGCTGGTCCATGTCAGCAGGTTAGTAGCCGTGAAGTAAGGTTGTAGGCGGGTAATTCCCCATTTCTTCAACAGTTTACCTTTAAAGTTGTATGACAAGGAAACATCCTTTAATCTTAGATAACTACCATCTTCTACAAAATAGGTAGAATTGAGTAATTTGAAATTAGCCTTAGGCATGTCTGTAATTTGACCCGGAATCTTCCATCGGTTCAAGACACGGGTTGACTGATTTTTGCCATCATACATTCCTTCCGTTTCAATACGCGAAGCGTTATAAATATCGTTACCATAAGAACCTTGGATAAAGATACTTAAATTAAAGCCTTTCCATGAAAACGTATTAGTCATACCATAAGTGAAGTCTGGATTCGGATCACCGATATAAGTACGGTCAGAAGATGATATTTTGCCATCATTATTCAAATCACGATACATCAATTCACCAGTTTCAGGGTCTACCCCATCACTTATATAACCGTAGAAACCTCCTAAAGCACGTCCCGGTTCATTACGTACCACATAATCATTCACCACATCTGCTGTTTTAGCATCGTAATAAACTTTCTGTAATTCCAGTTTTGTCAATTTATTCCGGTTAAAAGAAATATTGAAGTCTGTATCCCATGTAAATGCTCCTCCACGAAGATTCTTCGAACTAATAGAAAGCTCAAAACCCTTATTTACCATTTCACCCTCGTTACGGGCAATAGACGTAGCTGCCGCGGCACCAGCAGGTAATGATACATTCATCAACATGTTTTTGGTCTTCTTATAATAATAGTCTGCATTAAACGTCAACCGTCCATTCAATATGGTCAGATCCAGACCTATATTGGTCTGTGTCGTGGTTTCCCATGTCAAATCAGATGTACGTAAATTTGCCTGACTAATGGTAGGAACAGCATTTGCGTAATCAGTCGAATCACCTTCACCGCCTTTCTTGAACCATTCGATACGACCAATATTGTAACGCTGCAAATATGCATAGTCACCAATACCCGACTGGTTACCTGTTTGTCCCCAGCCACCGCGCAACTTTAAATCGTCAATCCATGTCAGGTTCTCCATGAACTTCTCCGAAGAAATACGCCAGGCAGCAGAAAATGAGGGAAATACGCCCCAACGATGATCGGGATGTAATTTAGAAGAGCCATCGGCACGAAGATTAGCTGTTAGCAGATATTTACTATCGAAGTTATAAGCTACACGTCCGAAAAATGACATAATCCCCCATTGAGACGCACCCGTACCTGTATTATCCCAGGATATTTTATTGGCAGCATTCAATGTCTGAATCAGGTCGCTACGATAGTGAGAGCCATTGATCCAACTATTTGAATAGTCTGAATCCGTCCATGACGAACCAGCCATTACTTCCAAGCCATGTTTCTTGAAATTTTTATTATAAGTCAGCACATTATCAAATGTCAAAACTGTGTTCATATTCCGATTATCCGAGCCCTCACCATACTGATTGCGTCCCCAGGCAGTAGAAATCGGATCAAGAAAAGTGGTATTAACGGCATTGCGACGGTCAAGAGTAAGAGTAGACTTGAACTTCAGCTCCGGGAATGGAGTCAACAATATATTACCCGATGCCAGTAAGCGGTTTTCCTTATCCTTGTTATTTTTCGCACGTGCCATATTTTCCAATGGATTTGTAATATTACCGACTCCATAGAAATTATTGTAATACTGATTTGGGTTCAAAGCATCCCATACCGGTGCATAAGTTGGTGTATTGATAACAGCCAGAATAACACCACCACGATTCGCACCTGTTCCCATTGCTCCACCTCCATTACTTGTATAGTCTGAGTAAGAGATATTGGCACTAATCGTTAACCATTTACGGACCTGATTTTCAAGGTTTACACGGAAGTTGTAACGCTTGTAATAAGAGATGTCCAACACTCCCTGTTCTTTCAGATAGCCTGCAGAAAGATAGTATTTCATCTTCTCGTTACCATTGGATACAGCTACCTGATAATTCTGAGTCTTTCCGGTCGTATACGTTTCGTCAAACCAGTCGGTGCGGTCAGGCAATCCATCCGGCAAAGATACCAGTCCGATTTCATCCTGCAGTTCTTTATATTGTGCCGAATTCAAGGACTCCACTTTATCAGCCACTTTGTTCAATCCGAATTGGGCTGTCAGAGAAACTTTTGCATTTCCGGAAGCACCGGCTTTCGTAGTAATAAGAATGACTCCGTTGGCAGCACGCGAACCGTAAATAGATGCTGAAGAAGCATCTTTCAAAATCTGCATACTTTCAATATCGTTCGGAGAAAGGAATTTGATATTGTCTACAGGCACTCCGTCCACCACATACAGCGGATCATTACTACCATTCATAGAGGTAGTACCACGTACGCGGATAGACATTTCACCTCCCGGCGTACCGTTAGGCTGAATCACCGAAACACCGGCTGCCTTACCTTGAATGGCCTGTCCTGCCGACACAATAGGTCGCATATCCAAATCTTTGGTAGATACGGAAGAGATAGCGGTAGTCACATCTTTCCGCTTCACCGAACCATAACCGATCACCACTACTTCATCGAGCACTTCATTATCTTCTTGAAGTGTGATCTTCATCTGGCGGGCTGCCTTTATCTCCTGTGATTTGTAGCCCACGTAAGAGAATATCAAAATGGCATTTTGTTTAACGTTTAATGTGAAGTTACCATCCAAATCGGTAATTGCCCCGTTAGATGTACCTTTTTCTTGTACACTAACACCAATTAGTGGTTCTTTTTGAGCATCCAGGACCTGACCGGACGCGGTAAATTGCTGTGCAGATGCACTCAAAGATAAAAACATTGCCAAGATAGCAAAGAAAATCTTGCGACTCCCCGAAAGGATTTTTCGCTTGTTCTTTTTCATGCGTACTAAAATTTTAAAGTTAATAATAGATGCTCGTCCGTAATAGCTGTTCTCATTACCTTCGAAGCACAGATCAAAAGTATAAAGAAATTAAAGTGAGCTAACAGGGAGGGGTCAATAAGTGGATGACACAAAACATCATCAAAATGATTATCAACCATTTACACACATATAACATATCCAAAAAAGTGGTTAGTTTACAGTCTTAATCAGCGAATTTTTCGTACTAAAATCTCAAAATCGTCTCTCGATCCACGGGCCTTATTCCTTACTTTCGCCCGGTAATTATAGATTGTATTCACTGAATAACGAAGAAATTCCGCAATTTGCGAACTGTCTTCAATACCCAGACGTATTAAAGCGAAGATTCGTAGTTCAGTGTTCAATAACTCATCTTTTTTCGGCAGGATATGTTCATTGTCCTGCAATAAATCATTGAATTTCCCCACAAAATTAGGGAAGAGATGCAAAAAAGCTGTATCAAAGTTAGCATATAATTCTTCCAGTTCTTCATCAAGAGCATCCTGCGAACGCGTTATCTTTAATAATTCCGCAATCTGTCCGGCAGATACTTTCTTATTCACCATCCTCCGGTAAGCGTCCAAACGGTTGATATAAGTAGAACACAGCTTGATGAAACGGGCAATATACTCTTCCTTGATCTGATTGGACTCCGAAAGTTCAATATTGGTGGAAGACAGGCAACTATTCATTTGCCTCAACTCCTCATTCAATCCGTTTAACTGTCCATTGGCTACCTGAAGATGATTTCTTGCATCCGCCAGCTTTTTCATCTGACGGTAGATATATCCTAAGGCTACAATCAACAACACCAACAGTGCAGTGATAAGCAGCAGGTTCTGTTGAAGACGGTCGTTCTGCTTTTCAATCATTGCCTGATAGGTTTTATCAATCAATGAAAGCACGTCAGCACTCTGCCAGCTACGCAAACGGGCATTATAGAACTTTGTCGCATTCCAGGAAAAGCGCATATATTGGTACGCACGTTCCATATCACCATCTTCATAAAGTAGTTGGGCAAGCATCCACAACGAAGCATGATCTTTAATAGCAGAACGGATATCCGATATAGCAGAAAGACATAGATTTCGTTTCTCTCCCAGACTATCATTACTGTATTTGTAAATCAAAGAGCGATGGTAAGTGACCAATGCATACTGTGGAGTATTTACTTCTATTTCTGCCAGCCGGAGATCATTCACTTTTAAGGCTTCCTCATACTGGTGTTGATCGCGAAGTGATGCTTCACGCATCATCAGGTACTCTTCCGATTCTGGGGGCAATATAGCATATAAAGAATCTCTATATGCCTGCGAGATACTCCAGTAACGTCCCGAAAGGGTTTTATCCTGGGTATAAACGCTCAATTCACCATACACATGGTCAAAGCAAGTATAATAATCAGCAATTAAACGGGAGACAACTTTCTGTCGGTCTACTGATTCTAAAACATCAATAGACTCCGTGTACATTCCCGTTGAAGATAATAATAATGAAAGCTGCAACTGACTTTCTATCTTCCGGTCTGTATCATGCAAGCGCTCTGCAATCCGGATATTTTCATTCAAATAGTGGATTGCAGAGTCGCAGATAAAGGCTTTATATTCTTTGTATATCTGACTGTTCAGATTGTAATGCTCCGCAGAACTTGCTTCTATCTCGTGTGTCAACTCTTTAAGGTGTCTGATACGTGATTCACGTTGAGCTACATAAGTCTCATGTTCCTGAATTGTCAAATCAAGCACATTCAACAGTGAGTCCAGAGTCTTATCAGCCCAGGTATATAGTGGAAAAGAGAGAAGCAAAAGAAATATCAGGTACTTTTTTTTCATCGGAGTATTAAACTTTAATAGAAGATTACAAGACTAATAAAGACAAATGTAGAGAAAATCTTCGTATTTTAAAGAATAAAACGGCTAGAAATTAAAAGTAAATCTATTATACTATTCCACTAATTACTGCCAATAACAGCTAGTCACACTTTGCTTATCCCTATAAAACAGTTTTGCTTTTACAACCGCAGACTGACAGGCTACAGGAGTCTCCCATAATTCCGAATCAACCGTCGGTTCAGTCCCATCCGTCGTATAGCGTATCTGTGCTCCTTCGATAGAAGTATTCGCGTACAGAAGTCCATCCTGAATGGAGAGTCCGGGATGAGGCAAACGGAAGTTTATCCCCATCCGGCTCCAGCAAGGCATTTCCTTTACACTGATTTTTTCATAGAACAGTGCCAGATCGCGGTCAAAGGCTTGCTGCTCCATTGCACCGGAAAGGGTTTCCCATTCCGGATGCGCATTCCAGCCACGTTCTACCAATCCCATCACTTTAGGGAATGTATAATATTCTACCCATTGAAATCCTCGAATTGTTTCGGCAAACAATTGTGCCTGTACCCCTTTTATTTGTTTCCTGCCGGATGCGGTCAATGTCGTTTTTCCTTTTCCCACGGAACTGATTTCCACCGGATTGCCTGCCATATCCGTACGTGAGGAACGATAGACATCGAACGGAAGCATGGAGAATGCTTTGGATTCATCCACATATCCTCCCCAGAAATGTCCCGGTTCATCGGGATGAGCATCATAAGCCAAATCCAGATAGAAATTATTCACATTGCAGAGAATGACCGGATAACCGTTATTGGCTATCTGATAAGGAATCTCATCCTCTTTCCATTCCGGAACAGTCTTCCATGAATTGATACCGGCTGCCCGTTGGGATAAATAAGCATGAGTGTCTTTCTGATGCCCCAAAGCTACTTCCTGCCAGCCATTAAAAGACAAATGATGCTGTTGCAGGCAATCAACTACCCGGGTAATGAAATATTCGGCCAGGTCATGCGCCTTTTCCATGCCTTGCTCTTCCATTAACGCCCTGCATAAAGGAGATCCCATCCATGCACCCTTAGCCACTTCATCACCTCCCAAATGAATGGTAGTCAACGGTGCACCGGCTTCCTTATACATAGCCACTATTTCCTGAATCACCTTTTCCATAAAACGATAAGTGGAGGGCAAGGCTACATTCATAACGTTATCCGTATAGGCTTGTGCCGAAACATATCGGGAAGTATCCTGCAAGTCACTCAAAAGATATTCTTTCGCTTTCTCCGGATCGGTATCGATGTATTTCTTATAACGTACATTCATTGCCACAATCGCCGCACGTGCATGACCGGGGGATTCTATTTCCGGGATTACCTGCACATGTCTTTCCGCCGCATATCGTAATAAATCAATAAATTCCTCCCGGGTATAATAACCATTTCCTGATGTTGCGGCATACGGATCATATCCACCATCATAAGCCGGATACAGCCAGTCTTTTTCATCGGTTGTATGTCCCCGCCGCGATCCGATTGCAGTCAACTCCTCCAATCCCGGAATTTCCAACCGCCAGCCTTCATCATCTGAGAAATGGAACTGGAGCACATTCAGTTTGTAAGAAGAGAGCATATCAATCAGCTTCTTTAAGTTATCCACCGTTGTATAATTTCGGGCAATATCGAGCATCTGTCCCCGATATAATAAGTCCGGATAATCCTGTATAGACATTGCTTCCAACCGGAACGGGCTTTCCTGCCCTTTCAGCAATCCTAACAAAGTCTGTGTACCATTAAAAACTCCATGTGGAGTAGCGGCACTAATCCTGATCTGCTGACCGTCAATGCACAGTTCATAATATTCCTCATTGACTGCCTTTTTCCTGTCAGAGAGATAATCCATGACAATGGTAACCGGTGCTTCCGACACAACTTCCAATCCATACCATGCGGTGAGCTTCTCTTTCAACAGTTTTCCTTCATTGGCAAAATCTTCATGGAAAGTCAAAGATAGTTGTTTCTCCAACACCGTTTCTCCTCCGGTAGCAAGCACCTTCTTTACGGAAGGTATGATATCCGTCGTCCGGAACTCCGGAGTTTCCACATTCAGTAAACGAAGGTTGGTTTCGTACGTCTTCCGTGCGGCCGTCTTTTGCCATTCCGTAACAGGCAATGGAATGGTATGCAACGTCACAGGCAGCGGCTTACCTTTCAACGCCCCCGACTGACTGACCCAATAACTCCCTTCGGGTGCATGTGAATTCTTCGGCACTTCTCCGTCACACTGGAATATCACTTTCAATGAATCTCCCGGAGCCAGTGAAATAAATCCTTCTCCCGGATATATTTTAAAAAGGGTCGCATTTACTTCCTCTACCCTAACCGGTGACGAAGCATCCTGCCGGATCGAACGGGGAAACTGCGAATAATAAATCTCCCAATCCTTTCCTATAGGAGCATCCGAAACATTCTTCAATACAAAAGAATTCTCATAATATTTACCATTCCCATCGTAGCTTCCCATTTCCCAGGTTAAAGCAACCGGAGCTCTCGATTCATTTGCTGACTTACAACTGCCTGCAAGGAGCAGGATGAGCAACCATCCCGCTGCCCATAAAGAAAACTTTATATCGTTCATAAATTTAGTCTTAGTGATTAGTCATGCCATCCTTTACTTCTCAAATAATCGAGCATAAAAGCCGGACTATCTGTTTGGAGGATTCTTGCTCCCAACTTGTTTATCAGATACCCATAGCTTGCATCCGGGTCTTTCCTGGCAGCCTCATCATCATGCCCTCCTGCCAGAGAAGCCCACAAAGTGTTATACCAGATCAGGCTTTTCCCTGCCAGCCTGCGTTCCATCCGGGCAGGTACCGGACTTGATACATTCCGGTAACACAACTCAAAAGCAACCGGATGCAACTGTTCCATATAGTCCTCGACTACCTTCATCGATTTCTCCTCATCAATCGTTACGACGGGCATATAGATTACCTTATCCAGATAAGAGCCGAACTCCCGCTTCACGGTCTCCACCGGTTGAGCACCTTTCATTATCACTAAATCGGCAGTATCGGTTTTCTTCAATATAACATACACATCATCAAAAATACTGTAAGCCTTATCCAGGTTAACCATTATCTGGCCTTTGGCAGCCAGCAAAGCTTCTTCCAAAGTAGGAACCGTATGTTCCGTCAGACGGCCGTCTTTATCTTTCAACCGAAGTTGCTTTATTTCAGCCAATGTCTTATCTTTCACTTTTCCTGTACCATTGGTGGTGCGATCTACCGTATCATCATGCATCAGCACCAGCTGACCGTCTTTCGTCTTACGGATATCAATCTCTACAATGTCCACTTTCATCCGAATAGCACTATCAATAGCCGCCAGGGAGTTTTCGGGGGCAATACTCCAATTTCCACGGTGCGCCACCACCAATACTTTATCCAGGTGCGGATTCAATACATCCTTGCGGATGGCCTCCGCCCGTTGTGCAGCCAGGAAACCTGGCTGCAAACAGAAAAGTAACAAAAGCACTATAAACTTGCTTTTCTTCATATCTATCATTATTTAATCTTTCTACTCAATTTTGTTCAACGACCTATTACTTTATTGCTACAACCCGGCATCATAAGCACCAGCCTGCATCTTGTTGACATTACGGGCAACTCCTCGTTGGTCTACTCCAAAGCCGTTCTCGCCCACCCAATTGATAAATTGCTGTCCCACAGTTGCATCGAAAGATTTCACCGCATCAATCACAGCCTGCTTCGTCGCAAATTCATCAATAGTACCGGTTACCGTCCATTGGTAAACACCATCGGTCAAAGTTGCAGCGGGAAGAGTTTGGGATGAATAGTCTGTGTCTGTAGCAACAGCTCCCCAACCTGCATCCGCCGCCTGATAGACATTGTATCCTCCGGAAGTGATATTACCTGCATAAATCGTCCTGTTTCCGGCTCCTTTGGCAAATAAAGAGTTGACCACCAGGGAAGCATTCTTCCCTGCACGGAAGACACCGTTCGGATTACCTGAATTTCCAACAATGGTAGTATTGGCAAGCATAAAATAGGCATCTCCATTGACTGTGATACTATTTCCTCCGGTAGCGGTGGTACCAAGTACGGTTACATTATTCATACAGACATATCCATTTCCGGCATGAATGGCAGTTCCCCAAGCGGTCGGTGCATAATTCTCATGTAACAAGCAATTATTCATAAACAGGAAGCTGTTTGCTGCGGTGGTAGTGATGGCTCCTCCCCGCCCTGTCGCCTTGTTATTCACCATCTCTACATCATTTAGCAGGACTCTTCCCTTTGATACTTTAACGGCTGCTCCACCATCTGTTCCACCATCGCTTCCGCGATTGAAGTTCTTGATGACACAATTATTCAGTTGCAGGGTTGCATCACCTCCACCTGCCGCAACAAATACGGCACGGACACTTCCTGCATCGCTCAATCCATATTGTCCGTTGAAAGTACAACCGTCGAAAATAATATTTGTCTGATTACCCAGCACTAATAAAGAGTTGGATGTTGCTGACGCTCCACTGCCGCTATTTCTGACAAAAGCAGTCGTATATTTACGAACGTCACGCTTAGTCAAGTCCGTTCCCGTACTTGAAGGATCATATCCGCCTTCAATCGTTATTTCCACTTGCTTGCTATAACCGCTATATTCTATCTTCACGCCGGAATTTTCTTTCGCCATCTCATAAGAGCCTGCAGCTACATAAATCTTCTTGCCATCCAGTTTGACTGCATTAGCGTTGGAAATGTCGCTGTTACCATTCGTCTGTAATAAGTTGCGCAGCGCATCCACTCCCATTGCATTATCCCAATCCATACCGGTTGCGTTTCCGGCAGGCTGTTCTTTTACGTAGTAAGCCGCAAGCTGCAATTCTTCCGCATCTCCTCCCGGCAAAGTACCGCTATCCCACGGAGAAACAATGGGTTCACTAATGGTTATAATCGAACCTTCCACTTTCAGCGTGAATTCATAACACTTTGCGGGCTTCAATTCCGGGATACCGGGTAATACCAAATCTTCTCCCAAATAATTCAAGGAGACAAACGTATCGGTTGTCCCGGCTTTTCCGGGGGCTACGATGGCAGTATAAGTGCAACCGTTCTGTCCTGCCTTACCACCTTCGGGAACTGTAATGAACGGCGATATCAAAGAAGTACCCGATACCACTTCGCCATTCGTATATCCCTGATAAGAACCGATCTTTACCCCCTGCACCTTACCTTGTCCGCCTACATCTGCAAGCGTCATGATTACTTTTGCCATTTTCCGGTTCATGCCCAAACGAAGAATACGGGAACCATCGTCTGTTGCATTCTCCACAGTACACGTCATATAATCTGCTTTAGCCAGATTTTCGAGACGTTGCTGATTCGTGGGAAGCGTAAAATTAGTCGTACTGGCTCCACTTACCACTGGATAGAAAGCCGAATAAGTCACCGGCTCTGCACCCCATCTCAAATAATAGTTATCGGTCGGCACCCATTTTCCTCCGGCAAGTACATAATTCAGATACCCATCCTCACAACTTAACTGAATTTCATCACCCTCATTAAATTGTTTCTGCTGATCTCCCGCCGCACCGGGATTACTGCGGGTAAAGGCAGTATTAATAGCGGCTTCAATCTGAATAGCACCGGAATCTTCACCGTATACAGCTATATTTTTATCCGTATCACAAGCCGCCATACTCATTAGTAGATACGCAGCCAATATCAGTTTTGTAATCTTCATAGTTTATCTCCTCCTTCTTTAATTCCGGTCGATAAGTTGCCCGGTTGCCCAATTTCTGGCCACCTTAGCAGCCAGTCGGACTGTTGTGTTTACATTGAGAGTTAAGGTATGTTCCACGCCCTTCTCCAGTTCAATGGCCTCTTTTGCAGTCCAGATATACAGTTTCCCGTCATAGCTGAAATTGACAGAGAAACCCTCTGCTATTTTTTGCGGAGGCAGGATACATTCGCAGGATTCCGTCCCTTTATAGGGAGCCACAGTTGCCACTACCGCATCCGCAGCAGGAACAACTACCGGAGCCGCTGCCGACAAATCACAAGTGGCATTGACAACAGCCCCATTGATGGCCATATCTCCTAACTTACTCATGGAAGCATCCGTCGTACCATTGACCGTGATTTTTATAATCAGCTTGCTCATGGCATGATTCAAAGAGATTTTCAGTTTCCCATCCGCCGTCAAATCCTGCTCCGGGTCAACTGTTGCTTTCATCAACAGGAAATCGGAGGATTTCACATTTTCTTCGGTAGACTGGTTGGTTAACGCATTGACCGTCAACGAAGCATCCGGAGTAGCTTCACTCATAAATGGCGCATACGCTATCATCGTCACAGGTGTTCTTTCTGCATCCCAAAGCATCTGTTGACCGTCGGATGTACTCCAGGAACTGCCGGAACCAATCATTTGTTTATGATAGTTATAAGCAGCATTTTCGCTGTTACGGATCATTAATCCGAAACGTTCCAGATTCATGGCGTCATACCCTGCACGTGACAGAGGTTCATTCACTTCGGTAATGACGCGGATGACATGATCTTCGGGGAAACTGCCCATTGATAGTAACTCATCCTCGTTGTTTGAGCATCCGGCTAGTCCGATACCCAAAGCTATCATATAAAATATCTTCTTCATGTTACAGTCGTTTTAGAATTTAATTTGTCAGAACCGCATCATAAGCACCGGCTTGCATCTTGTTCGCATTACGAGTCACTTCGCGTTGGTCTATACCGAAAGCATCTTCACCGACCCATTCCACAAACACTTCTCCCAAATTAGCAATAGGCGAAGCCACCGGATTAAAACTTTTCGCAACTTCTATCACCGCCTGTTTGGTAGCATATCCTTTTACCGAACCAATCTGATTAAGATCCCACACATACACTCCCTTTTCATCCAGCGTACCATTCACCGGATTGGGATAAGCCGTATCGGACGCACTCATCGTTATTCCCGTCACGCGCTGATACACATTATATCCCTTCGAAAAGGCTTCAAAATTGCTGCCGTTCAGATTAAAGCTCGGAGCCGAAGGATTTTCAGAGAGCAATAGGTTATTAATAAACTTCGTATCACCGCCGACACCTGTCTCACAACGTACTGCTCCATGACTATCGCTCGTATTTCCAATGATTGTATTATTGGTCAGCAGGATACTTCCTCCTCCGTTCAAAGCGGCACCTGTCCCCATATTATCTATCAACGTGGTATTGTTAATACAGATATGTCCTTCCGACATCTGAATACCATTTCCCCACGAACCGTTATGAGAATTACCTTTCAGCAGACAACCATTCATAAACACCACCGCTGTCTTGCTATTACAACGAACAGCTCCTCCACGACCGACAGCCGTGTTATCCAGCAAGTTCACATTATTCAGCCGTACCTGTCCCGACAAGACAAAGACTGCCGGACCACCCTGCTTGGCAGAAGTCGTTACTCCTGATGTACAATCTCTAATCACGCAGTCGGTCAACTCGATGGAAGTATCACCGGCACCGCCGCTCACATAAATTCCACTACCACATTCGGTTGTACTGGCATCCGCTTCAGAAACATATCCATATTGGAAAGTAACTCCCTCAATGGTAATATGCCCTTTCTTCACCAATAACAAACCACAATCACCGGCATCCGCCTGTTTATTTCCGTTCACATCGCCGCTGATAACAGTCACATATGTATCTATATCACGTGCCGAAACATCGGTCCCTTCGCTAAACTGACTATATCCGCCCTTAATCGCCTTTACATTCTTACGAACGATTACACCAAGTCCACTTTCTTCGGACATGACATATTTCCCCTGACTCATGTAAATCGTACTCTTGGACAGATCGACAGAACCGCTCAACAGCTTACGGAAACCAGCCACATCCAACGCCTGTTCCCAGGAACTACCATCCATCTCACCTTCACCGAATTGAGTCACAAAGTAACTCTCCAGCCCTTTCTGCATAATCACTTCTTCGTCCAGATCATCGTCGTAGTCGGTCATCAGCGGCGGGTCTATCATCTCATAGTCTTCCTGGCATCCCTGTGCCAACAGGAGAATGAAAGCCAGCATACATAGCTTCGATATTATGAATAAACTATTTTTCATTTTCTTTCTTTTTTAACTTGTACATTAGATAAGAATAATCGCAAATTCACCGATTTCACCGGGCAATATCCGGATAACCGGGATTCTGTTTCAGGTATTCATTCTGTTCCAGTTGTGTCTGCGACAAGGGGAACAGCTCATAATGATTGTCCGCATCCCGTGGTTTGTCCCACCATGCTTCCTGATACCTGCCGAAACGAATCAAGTCTGTACGACGACGGCTTTCCGCCAGAAATTCCCGTCCCCACTCATCCAGCATTTCTTTCCGATCGAGTACCACGTTGCCTTCCGGCTGGTAAGCGATATTTGCTGTAAAGTTTTCGTAGTTACGCTTACGCACGCTGTTCAACAATTTACCAGCCTCACCCGCCTGTCCGAGACGGAGAAGAGCTTCAGCTTGAGAATAAATAATCTCTGCCAAACGAATCTCTGTATAGTCGGACTCAATATAATAACCTCCGGTAAACGGATAGAAAGGATACTTCACACAGTAAAGTCCGGAGTTGAAGTCACCATTACCCAATTTAGATTCCTTATAAGCCGGATTGGAGATATAGCCTGACTCTGCATTCCCTTCGAATCGTCCGACCTGGTCACGCAAATAAATCACATATTGATTGTCCGGATTCTTAGCATATCCTCCGCTGACAGCGGAGTTGGCAATCTTACCTTCGAGAAAGAACATACCTTCACGGGTATTGTTACCAGTGTTTACATATTGCTTATAACGTATGTCTCCCTGATACTTAGCAAACTTCCGGGTAACCATTCCCAATCCATAGTCGAACAGTTCTCGTGGCTGCTGATTGTCATAGCTCGGTGAAAGCGCGTATTTCGGATTCCGTTCGCCATTTCCCTCTATTTTCAGATAATACGCACTACCATAAGGCAAACCACGTCCGTAAACCGTTCTTCTGTCATTTTGCAGATGCCAGCTGGTCAGCCCGTAAGAACCGGGAAAACCGAAGATCACCTCATTGCACATTTCATTGTTCCAGTCGAAAGGTTCATACCAGTTATCCGCAATCGCATAATATCCGAACTCTCCTCCCGTGATACGTTTACACATATCGATACATTCCTGCCATTTCGCCTGACCGATCCATACCTCCGCATTCAGATAGAGACGCACCAATAAGGATGCCGCAGCAGCTTTCGTAAACTGTCCCTGTTGGCTACCGTTTCCGGATTGTCCACTCTTGGAGGGCAAAGCTGCCAGACAGTAGTCTTTCAATTCACTCTCGATGAAATCGAACATTACTTGCGGAGAGACTTGTTTCCGGTTTTCCGGCAATTCGTTCACAGCCTGGTCTGATGTAGTAGTCAGAATACAGTTGCGATGGGTATTCAACAGACGGAGATAGCCCCAGGCACGCATACAGCGCAACTGCGCTTTAAAACTTTCAAATTCACTGTCACTCAAACCAAAATTGGACGGATTCAATTGGTTCAAGTCATCCAATACCATATTGCATTGGCCGATACCTACATAAAAGTTTTCCCATTCGCTCAACCAGTCGCCTTGATTGATATCATCATATTGATGACGGTGATACATTTCCCACAAACCTCCATCGTACCACCAAGTGCCACGAGTGGGAGTAATCAACTGATCTGCCGGAAGTTCCTCGTTCTCATGGCGTATCCAGATACAGCAATACATGTGCTCAAAGGGACGGAAAACAGCGTTGATAACATCCTGTTTCGTGTTATAATAGTTTTTGGACATCACCTGGTCATACACCGTTTCCGACAGATCCGTACAAGACGGTAAGCCTAACACTGTGCCCGCCATCATACTCAATCCTATGATATATTTTGTTATTTTCATAATGGTTCTTTTTTTAAAAACTAACTTGTAAACCTAAAATAAACTGGAAGGCAGACGGATAATAGTTGTATCCTCCTCCGAAAGTACCCGGTGTCAGTCCATTCACTTCGTATGTAGAAGGATCTACACCTGTGAACTTCGTGAATGTATAAAGATTGTTGGCCGTACCGAACAAACGTATCTTCTCAATATACTTCTTATTCAGGTTCATGGTATATCCTAAAGTGATGTTGTCTATCTTCAGGTAATCACCCGATTCAATGAAATAGTCGGTAATCACATTCTTACCCGTCGTGATATGCGAATTCTTCGAATAGGCAGTCGTTAGCTGGTTGGTACTCATACTCTGCAAGCCGAAATAAAAGTCGTGCACATTGAATATATCAAACCCGGCAGCACCGCGGAGGGCAACAGTCAAGTCGAAGTTCTTGTAAGTGAAGTTATGCGTCATAGAACCGGTGAATTTCGGCAAACCGTTTCCGGTCACCGCCTTGTCTTCTTCCGTACCCTGCGCTACAGGAATCACATTTCCTTTCTTGTCATAAATCAGCCAGTCACCCTTTTTATCGACTCCTGCATAACGGTAGGTGAAGTAGTTACCGATACGTTCTCCCTCTTCAATCCGTTGCAAATATCCCGGATTGTTAGGATTCGCCATGTTACAGGTGGAGTAATATTTCTGCCCTTTGTATACATCATTAGAGAAGCTGACAAACTTATTGTTATTAGTGGCTCCCACTAAAGTAAAACTATAAGTGAAATCCTTTGTCCGGACAGCATTTACAGTTATATCAAGCTCGAAACCGGTATTGCGCAATGTACCCACATTGGCATAGATGGTAGAGAACAAATTGGGCGGAACCGATACGGAATAGCTACCGAGCAAATCGCTTTGTTTACGGTGGAAATAGTTAAATGAACCGGTCACTTTGTGTTTGAAGAGCGAGAAGTCCAAACCGATATTCTGATTGTGTCCCTTCTCCCAACGAAGTTCCGAATTGACATTCTTACTCGGTCCCCATACATGGAAGTTGTTGCCGCCATACTGATACCAGCCATAAGCTTTATAAGTAGCCAAAGACTGGTAATTACCTATTTCCTGATTACCTGTCACCCCATAGTCATAACGTATCTTCAAATCGTCAATCCATGAGAGTCCTTTCATAAACTTCTCATCCGAGATACGCCAGCCGACAGATACAGCCGGAAAATTACCCCATTTATGATTCTCACCGAAACGGGAGGAACCTTCGTGACGTAAAGAGAAAGTGAACAAATAGCGCTCTTTCCAATCATAATTGACACGTCCGAAGAAGCTGATTAATTTATGGTCATTTTTATAAGAACTCATCATGGTTTTTCCTTCTTTGGCTGCTTCCAGACCGGAACCCAGATTATTATACGTCAATCCGTCGGAAGAGAAGTCCCAGTTTTCGGCTCCCATACCCGAACTTACCCCATAATTATAGCTATACCCCACCATTGCACGGATTTGATGATCCTTGATGCGTGTAGAGAAGTTGGTCACCCATTCAAGATTGTTGTTGGTGTTTTTATCAAAGTCACGGCTCGCTTTTCCGGCAACCCCCGAATTGACATTAGGACCATAGGTAGACGGGATGAACCATCCATTGAACTTATCTACCTGATACTGTGAAACAGTAACCTGTGATTTCAAGACCATGTTCGGATTATTAGGATTGAACAACGGCAGCAAATTAACGGCAGCAGTAGCATTCCATTCCAGCAATTTAATCTCTGTGCCATTCTCTTCCTCATTCAATTGTTCGACAATATTCGAGCTGTCACCTCCGGACGGAAAACGATAGTATCCGTTAGCTGATTCAGGATCATAAACCGGCATTGTCGGATTATTCTTGATGACACTGCCATAGACACTGGCTGACTTGTTCCGGTCGATGACACGGGGAGTCATGTTAGCCGCAAAGGTAAACAGGCCGTCTTTCGTTGTGTGGCTGATGGTAGCACGCGCACCATATTCCCTACGGTCGGAACGCAAGTCAATTCCCTGCGCTTTACGATAATCGGCTGTTACACGATAATTGGTTCTCGCATTACCTCCGGAAAAGGTCAACGTGTGCATGTGTGTCACTCCCAAACGGGTAACGGCATCAAACCAGTCCGTACTTGCTCCCATATCGGAAAGTGGATTGGAAACCGTGCGGTAAGCACGATATTCTTCCGCATTCATAATGTCCAGCTCTTTCTTTGCTTTATTGAAGGTGACGGCAGCACTATAAGTAGTATGCACTTCCCCGTCACGGGTTCCTTTTTTCAGATTCACAAGGATTACACCATTGCTACCGCGTGTACCATAAATAGCGGAAGCGGCACCGTCTTTCAACACATCGATCGATTCAATATCGGCAGGATTGATATTTGTCATATCCCCTCCCGGCACTCCGTCTACAACAATCAACGGACCTAGCCCGGCATTACGCGAAGATATACCACGAATCTGGATACTTCCCGTACTGTTCGGATCGGCCAAAGCCGTATTGGAAACAGACACACTGGATACTTTTCCCTGCAACAGCATGGAAGCATCGAGACTGGAGATTTGATTCAGGTCTTTCGCACCGACATGCGAAATAGCCGAGGTCATTTCTTTCCGTTTCATCGTACCATAACCCACCACTACCACTTCATTCAAAGCAGTGGATTCTTCTTTCAACACGATTTTCAGTAATTGCCGGTCTTTGACAGCCACTTCTTGTGTTTCATAACCGATATAAGAGACTTTTAAATGTCCGTTCTGCGGGGTATTCACCTGGAATTTACCATCGATATTGGTAATGGTACCTTGTTTTGTCTCTATAACTACCACCGAAGCTCCGATGACAGGTTCACCCTTTTCATCGACCACCGTACCGGATATCTTGCGTTCCTGCTGCACTTCTAAAGAAGCTCCTCTTGCCTGGATGCCGGAAAACAGCATCAGCAATATACCTAACAGACAGGTACACGTTTTGAAATGAATATTTCTCATAAATAGATGATTTTTATATTAGATGATAAAGTTAACGAAGCCCTCTTGCCTGTAAGGCCGGAATCAACAAGTCCGGTAAATCGGTCTGTATCATACATACCATCGGATAGATTTGCAAGAGTTCATCCAGATAGCCCTCGTTCAGTGTCCATTCTGATACGTTACTGCCACTTGCCGGAAGCATATTTACCGTAGCCAACATTCCGTCATTGATTGAACTTCCCAAAGGAGTACTTTTCCCGTTTGTCAGGTAGCTGTATTGCACAAAGTAATTGCCCGGTAGCCCCATCATCGGTTTATGACTTCCTGTCCATGTATATACATGCGCTTTAGGAGTAATGCCCAATACTTCTTCCGCTTTCTGCGCACTGTTACAGTAGAAGAATACCGATTCCATCATATCCAGTTTCATTACAATATCCACCACTTGCTGCGAGGTCGCCGTGCGCGGAGAGTAGTCAAGATTGTAATAGATTCTACCTCGGCCTGCTTTCAGAAACTCTTCCAGAGTAGGCATTTTTTCATCAGTCACCCGGCCATTCCGGTCTTTCAGGTTGTACTTCTGTAATTCCGCATAGGTCATTTTCGTGATGTCGCCTGTGCCATTCGTAGTGGCATTGATGGTCTGGTCATGGCATACCACTACCACTCCGTCGCTTGTCACGTGAGTATCACACTCGATCACTTCAGCGCCCGAATCAATGGCATCTTCTACGGAAGAGACTGAATTTTCGGGAACAGTCCTGTCCGACGTGTGCGCACGGTGCGTCATGACCCACACTTTTTTGTTGTCCGGCTCTCTGAATTGCTTCATTGCCTCCGTCAACGCCAACAGATTATAGATGCGGATTCTCTTCTGCACCTCATACTGACCTGCCGTAACATGCAGTGTGTAGTCACCACTTTGGGTATAGGCATAAGTGATGGGATTAGCAGCCTTTCCCTCCTTGACCGTCCCGTCACCAAAATCGACAGTAATATCGGTATTTCCATCAATGTTGTTGAATTTGACCTCCACCACTTCTTTCAGCAGGGCACGGGTACTTACTTGCAGGTAAGGATTCTTTTTCACAGGATCATCGTCAGAGCAAGCGTTGCAAACTATTCCCAATAGAATAGCCCAACAGCATAACCAGCTTATCGGCTGGCGTTTTGTTCTTCTTCCTTTTTCCGGAACAAAAAAATGCAGTAATTCATTTTTCATTTGTATTTCTATAAAGGTTAATAAAAAAGGAACTCCCGAAGGCGGAACCTGTTCGTTCCGTTCGGTTATGACAAAAATAGAGGGAAATGCCCCGATAAAAAATAGCAAAGGGAATATAAGTGGAAATCTACAATTCTCTCAAAGAAATAACCACCTGATTATTAATATTTTATTTCTAAACAAGCTCACATTAAAAGGTAGATTGGGCACAGATTTTATTAACGGATTTTTGCCACCAAATCTTCAAAATCGTCTCGTGAAACACGTGCTTTTGTTTTTACTCTCGAACGATAATTATAGATTGTATTCACCGAATAATGCAGAAGTTCCGCAATCTGCGAACTGTCTTTTATTCCCAACCGTATCAAAGCAAAAATACGCAGTTCGGTATTCAGTAATTCATCCGGTTTCAAAACGATTTGTTCGTCAGGTAATAATAAGGCATTGAGAGATTCCACAAAATTAGGAAAGAGATGCAGGAAAGCGGAATCAAAGTTCGCATATAATTCTTGCACCTCAACGGTTACAATGTCATTGCTAAGGTGTGTCATTTTGAGCAATTCTGCCACTTGTCCGCGTTGCAGTTTCTTGTTTACCAGCTTTCTGTACGCTTGCAAACGGTCTACATATACAGAGCACAGTTTGAAGAAACGGGCAATATAGGCTTCTTTAATAAGATTGGACTCGGAAAGTTCCAGATTGGTGGAACGAAGATGACGGTTCACTTCTTCGAGTTCTTCATTTAACGAGAAGAGCCGTTCGTTTACTTCCTGCAATCCTTTTTTGGCGATGGAAAGGGCTTTCATCTGTCGGTAGATATAGATTAATGCAATCACCAACAGTAATGCCAACAAGGCTACGCACACAATATAGATCAGTAATTCCCGGTTTTGTTGCTTGATAATATCCTGATAATTCCCGTTTATCATAGAAAGCGGGGTGATATTCATCCAGCTCCGCAACCGCGTTTTATAGAATTGTGATATTTCCCATGAGAAATTGATATAGTCATAGGCACGTTTCAAATCTCCTTTACTATTCAGTTCCTGTGCCAATACCATCAAAGAAGATTGCTCCTTAATGGCGGAACGAACATCTGATATGGCTGAAAGTACCAGATAATACAAATGCTCGTCTTTCTTGCCCATGCTCTCAAAAAGACGGAAACGCTGATAGGCTACCAGTGCATATTGAGGTGTTCCGAAAGAAGATTCTGCGAGCCGGCGGTCACTGAATTCAAGAGCCTCATCGTATTTTCCGGCTTCTCTTAGTTGAGTCTCACGCAACCACAGGTATGTAGCCGAGGACGGATCTAAAGTGATCTGCATGGAATCACGGTATGCATGGCTCAATTTCACATAGCGGGAAGCAAACATCTTATATCGGGGTTGTGCCGCTCCTGCTTCGAAATATACATGCTCGTAACAAGTATAGTAATGTCCCAAAAGAGACGATGGCAATGTCTGACGATCAATCGAGTTAAGTATATCCGCTGCTTCCATATACATTCCGATGGAGGATAACAGATAGGATAGCTCCAATTGAATTTTAAGTTCCCGCTCTTTGTCATTCAACTGGCGTGCCAACAGCATATTTTCATTCAGATAGTGGAGTGCAGAATCGGAACTGTATGCTTTATATTCAAGATAAATATCGTTATTCAGATTATAGCGTTCGACAGAAAAGGGAGGTGTCTTTCGTGCTTCTTTTTTCAGTTCATGGAGTTTATTCTCTTTAATTTGCACATAAGTATCGGCTTCCTTAATCGTTTTATCAAGCACATTTAACAATGAGTCCAAGCTTTCACCAGCTAAAGCTGAATGGCAGGAAAAGAAGAGCAAAAAGCAGAGTAGACAGTTCTTTTTCATTGGGCGGATAGACTTTAGTGAGTATGAGATGATAGAGATTAACCGGACAAATGTATAGAAAATCTTCGTAACCTAACTATAAATGGCTCATAAATTAAAGGAACAAGTAATCTATTATAAAGAAAAAACAGGAGCCAAACAGAGTATATGTTACATTATCATTAATAAAAATGAGTCTTACTCTATCAGACAAATCCATTCCCGGATACATACCTGATGAAAATAAATACCATATTACCAACCGAAGCTCTTACCAATAAAAGTATTATCTTTGTTGCATGAAAAAGTTAGTCATTGTAGGATGTGGACGACTTGCAGAAATCGTTGCGGATGCAGTTGTCAAAGGCTCATTACCAGATTATGATCTGGTAGGTGTCTATTCGCGTACGGCATCAAAAGCAGCGCACATCGTAAATAAAATGCAGCAACATGGCAAACCTTGCATTGCTTGTGCCAAATTGGAAGAGTTATTGGCATTAAAACCAGATTATCTGGTAGAATCGGCCTCTCCTGCCGCTATGCGGGAATTGGCTTTGCCGGCATTGAAAAACGGAACGTCTGTCATTACCTTGTCTATCGGTGCTTTGGCAGATGAAGTTTTCTATCGAGAAGTGACAGAAACCGCCAGAGCAAATGGTACACGGGTCTATATCGCATCCGGAGCTACCGGTGGATTCGACGTTTTAAGAACTGCCTCTCTGATGGGAAATACGACGGCCCGCTTCTTCAATGAAAAAGGTCCTAATGGACTCAAAGGAACTCCCGTTTATGATGATTCTTTGCAAACGGAACAACGTACTGTTTTCTCCGGTAGTGCTGCGGAAGCTATTCGCCTCTTTCCAACCAAAGTGAATGTTACAGTTGCCGCCTCACGGGCTTCTGTCGGTCCGGAGAACATGCAGGTATCCATACAGTCTACTCCCGGATTTGTGGGAGATACGCAAAGAGTAGAAATCAAGAACGACCAGGTGCATGCCGTAGTAGACATTTATAGTGCCACATCGGATATTGCAGGGTGGTCAGTAGTGAGCACCCTGATTAATATCGCTTCACCCATTGTATTCTGACAGATTGGCCAGTACTTTTGCGCTCAGGCGGTCAAACGCCTGACGCGTG
This sequence comes from Bacteroides sp. MSK.18.37, assembly GCF_019129155.2. Taxonomy (NCBI): domain Bacteria; kingdom Pseudomonadati; phylum Bacteroidota; class Bacteroidia; order Bacteroidales; family Bacteroidaceae; genus Bacteroides; species Bacteroides sp. MSK.18.37. The sequence continues at coordinate 2,680,589 of NZ_JAHOIB020000001.1, forward strand.
CGGCCAGTAGACACCTGCATACAACGTACATGCGGATGATTGAGAAGTTGCTCACCCCCCAATGCGCCTATCGTGTCACAAAAGCAAAGGTTATCACCTTCCAGCCATTCAGTAAAAGCAGCCTCATCCCATGCCGGCGACAAACCGGTATTGAATAAGATCTTCCGGTTACCCATCTGCTTAAATTCCTCTTCGTGCAACAGAATCGTATTTTTATTCAGGCAACAACAAATGACTTCACTCTCTGCCAGGAGTTCCCTCAATGGCAAAAAGCGATATCCTTTGGCAGTAGCCGCTTCTTTCTCACTGCGGGCATAATATGAAATTTCAGCACCAAAGAATTTCAAGGCATCCGCTATCATGCCGCCAGACTTACCCAGTCCGACTATTCCGACTTTCAATCCGGTAATCTCACGAGGCAACTGCTCCCACGATTCCTGTCCAAAGCCGTGCAAACAGCGCACCAACTCACTGACTACATATTCCACTACTCCCTCGTCACCATAATCCCGGATACCTGTCACCGTGATACCCCGTTCATTAGCATAGCGAATATCGACATTGGCACTTTCGGGAGAATAGAGTGAGCAACACATTCCAATGTATTTCACATTCGGACAACACTCGAGTACATACCGGTTGATACGGGAGGTATAACTCAAAAGCACCGCATCAGCATCTCCGATACGGGCAATGATTTCATCATCATTCGCGGGTATATCAGGATACATCACCACCTGACCGGCAAATGAATACAACGCTTTTTCGGCCGACGGAACCAGACTGACCGGCTCTATAGCTACAAGTTTCTGAAACATCGTTTTTTTATTTTAGATTATTCGCGGTTAAGATAACCAATTGAAGAATAAACACTTTGCATAATTTGGGGAATTGAGAGATAACAATTTGGTAACTGTGCGCATTTTAGCGATTTGCAGAGTTGTATCTTCAAGTAACTCTTTCGAATACAAAAGTAACAAAATTCTCTCAGGAAACAAACTCACGACCGGTTTTTATACAATTCGACAATAAAAAAACTCCGTTATTCGATGATCTTCCTTTTGACAGAGGACAGCTTTCCTAAGTCATGCGGAGTAAATTGTATAAAGCAAAAGGATCCCTGCAATTTGACAGTGGGGACCCTTTTTGTAAGTTGGGCGGAGATCTATTTTGTAATCTGCCGATGACAGAGCGTTTTTAATCGACTACTAATTAAGATATAATCTTTTTACGACAACATATGTCGTCAACCGCATCAGGCATAAAATTGGATTTCAAAAAATAAATCAGACCGCCTTGAAGTTCAACTTCAGGAAAGGCGCGGATTACGGTGGCGTGATACTCTTCCATCTCATGAGGCCGCCGTACTGCGCCACAGTCCATTCATTGTTGGCGGAGACTGTGGGGACGGCCCCGCCACCCTCTTGCTTGTCGGCGTTCAGCACGAGGTCGCACTTGGCGGGATTGAATACGTTATCTCCGGAATGAGCGGTTCTGTTGTGAAAAACGGCGGTGCGCTCTATGCTGCTACCATCACTTATGTGAACGAAATCTCCGGCTGCGATGGCTTCTATCCGGGTGAGAGCTTTGCAGCCCGTTACGATATAATTGCCGAACCGAGTACACTTCGGTATTTTGAGCGTTTCGAGGCCCGTGCATCCGTAGAAAGCATCCAGGCCTATCGCTGCCACATTATCCAAAGTGAGCGTCTTCAATGAAGTGCATCCCCGAAATGCGCTTTCATCAATCTGGGTGACCTGCGAAAGATTCACCGTAGTCAACGCGGCGCAACGGATAAAGGCATACTCTCCAATTACCTGCACGCCATCGGGCAGCGTCACCTCCTGCAAGGCGGTGCAATCCTTAAAGGCGAGTTCGGGCAAAGTTGGCGTTGCACCCCAGCCCGTCACTTCGGTGAGGTCGCATTTCGTGATTTGCGTATTATCGGCAAATACACCCCACTGCCCGCCCATTCCTATCTTGGAAAGTTCGCCCTTCAGCTCGATTTCGGTGTGGCCTGCTTCGAGGGCTGCACAGATGGTTGCCCGCGCCACGACGTCGGTCATGCCGGTCACGTCGATAGTGCCGGAGGTAGGGGGTGTGAAATTTTTCAGGCGCAGCTTGATTTGATAATCCGCCGCAGGGTCGAGGTGAAGTTCAAAGTTGCCGTCGTACTTCCCACCCCATCCCGCATAGACGCCGACCGTTGACTCCGGATTCACTATCAGGCGGTCGCAGTCCGCCTGCGTCAGTTGGTAATTGCCAATGCCTTGGGCGACGGGGGTTGTACCGATCATTTTGAGAAGGAGGTGCACATCACCCGTGAGGGCTTTCGGAACGGAGATAAGGGGATAGGAGACGGCCGGGTAAAAATTGCAGTCCAGGCCTATGTAAGCCCCGGCAGCGGTCTTTCCCCCGTTCAGCACGAGGGTGGCACCATACCAGACGCTTACACAGCACGGACTGCTGCCTGTCTCGTAAGACAATTCGCAGCCGTCACCCAGTTCCAATTCCGCTTTCTCGCCGTTAGCCAGAATCATGTTGTCATCTTGCCCACTCAATGCCACGTCTTTGCCCAGCGTAATCTTGCCGTTGTAAACACATACTGCGGCGTTCATATCTTGTCGGTCCAGATTGATATTGGTGAGTTCGATATAAACGGCACCGGCGTCGGGGCTGAAATTGCCGAGGAGGTGGCGGTTGCTGGCGGTGTTATCCCAAGTGAGGGTGTGGTGCCCGCCGTCTATCTTGAAGTGGCCGCTGCCGTTCATGGGAGGGGTGTCGTAGTCACCTCCCGCAGGTATCGTGATGTTGCCGCCCAGCGTAATGAGTGTCGGGGCATCGGCCGAGGTGCCGCCCGTCTGCAGGGCGTTGAGCAGGGCGTCGTAGGTGGTGACGACGATACCTTCCGGCACGGGATCCGTTACCGGATCGTCCTTGCTGCACGAAGCAAAGACTACTGTTGCACATAGCACTAACAAAGAAAAAATCTTTTTCATGTTGTTTTATATTTGATTAATATTCATGGGAAAACAAAAAAGCGCAGAGCGGTTTATGCCCTACGCAGCAAAAATATAATGAAAATTTTGGATGATTGGTGCATGTTTACGCATATCTGACGTCGAAACGTGCAACACAAGTGTTTTTTTGTGGGTTTATTATATGTTTAAACAAGCTGTATCACCCAATATACAACAGCTTGGAGGTGTTATCTATTTTTGTACTCGGTAAAAGATCCCCCTGTTATCTCCCGGAAGATTTTACAGAAATGGCTTTTGTGGGCAAAACCCGAAAGCTCGGCAATTCTCTCCATTGTATAATCCGGATGTTTCGCCATTTGCTCTGTGGCGTATTCTACCCGTTTATTGTTCACCCAACGTTTGAAACTCACCCCGTAAGTCGAATTGATGAATACAGATAGTTTCCGTTCCGGGATATGCAGAGCCTCGGCATAGTCGCCCAGCACAACACCCTGCTGGAGATACAATAATAGTTTTGCCATTTCATCTTCCAGTTCCCTGTCTCCTTCACTCTCCTTTGTCGGCTGCGATTCTTCCTTCTCCTCTATCGCGGGCAAAGCCTCATAGTAAAGTTTGTATTGGTAGTTGATATACCTCACTCCAAAGTTAAAGTAGTACACTGTAACCACCACCGTAATTATTCCGTCGAATAACGGGGCAGGGAATATACTGAACACCAGAACGGCAATGCCGATACAGGCAGCCTCGTAGAACAGTCTCGAAGCCCACCGGAATTCATATTTGCCGGTGTCGGAGAAATAGTTCTCAATCTTGGCCATATAATTCCGTTGCTCACGCCGGAATAAACGGACGTAAATCACGATCTGCGTCAGATAAGTAGCCGCAAATACAGTTCTTAACAAAAGAACCGGATTCGTGATATTCGCTATATACTCATCCACCGAATAGATCCTCACATCAGGAAATAGAAGTATCGTTAATAGATAGAGTCCCACAAAAAACAATGTCGGGCAGAGGTGTCGCAAAATATTTCGCCGGCAAACGTATGGTGAATGAAAAAGTATCAGTACGATAAAAGTAAAAAGCGCCGCCTGCAACTGTGCCGCAACGAGCACAGGCATTGCAAATATCTCGGCAACACTCTCCTGCACCCTGTTGTAAAGGATAAGCGCATTGCACAGAGCCACGATAATCGATGCAATACCCAGGAATCGTTTGGCATTGCGGTAGTGCGGGTTTATCAGCTGTGGGGCTGTTTGAATCAACAGTAGAGCCATCCCCATCGTCAGACAACCGAAGATATTGAAGTAGTATATGATATCCAACATATTATAGTTTGTGTTATCGGTCAAACAACATTCGGACGAGAAATCCACTGTAAGGCTGTTTCATATACACCTCATCACCGTTTTACCTGTATTCACAGCCAAAGGTACTGTATTTTTTTAGCCATACATCATACTTATACCACATTTTGCACTGATTCAATCCATTCGGGTAGATACTACCTCTTCATTTCTCTGTTCTGTTCCCAATCTCCAATCTTGTACGACAAAGGTTTCCATCGATATTCCGTTAGATTTCACTACTCGCCATCCGGTTCCTTTCGTGGCGGTGCAATGAAATGCATCTGATTACCCCGTCCCTCTCGCTTGATAATGCCTTCGGCTGCAAAAGATTTAAGATCGTCCAATGCAGTATTCTTCAGGCGTCCTGTAAGTTGCGTATAAGTGGCTCTTGTGATGAAGCCATGCTCTCCGATATATTGCAGGACGAGTTTCTTCAGATTGTCTCTGTCCCACTTACGCGAAGTGTTGAAATCGACACACTTTCTACGCTCCAAATCTCCGCGAATACCTACACGCATACTCTTGGAAGCACGGAAATTCACCCCGTTGAAAGCTACGGATTCAGAACGAATATCATTCTTATTTGCTACCAATCGGGAAGCTTTCACTTTGGCTGAAAAGAAACCGAACTCTCCCAATTCGACGCGGTATCCTTCACCCAGATATTGCAATACATCGTCTTTCAGTTCCATCAGGATACCTTCTATCACTCCTTCCTTAAATCCAGTTCTTTTAGCAACACCACGGATCAATCGTTCTGCCGGAATCGTTCCACTGTAAACAATGTCGGCATACATTGTTTCCGTTTCTCCTTCCTTAGTAGTCAAGGCAGGCTTCTTCTTTAAATTGTAAAAGGCCATAATCTTATTGTTATATTTAAGACTTTTCAGTGCAGAAAATAAAGATTTTCAGTGCAGAGATTTATCATTGTTTATGCACTCGGGTAGTTGTCCGGTTGTAACGGGACAATAGTCACTTTGTAAACAGCCTAATGTCACCTTATAAGGTGATATTTATCACTGCATAAGGTGACCACCTGTCTTTACAAGGGTAAAAAACAGTAAAGATACAAAATTAATTAGCGGAAAGCAAGAGACGGCACAATAAAGCTCAATATATGATTGTAATATGATTGCAAAATAAAATTCATCTGCCAACTACCGGACATCGGTTTCTCTTTATTTATTCACATAGATTTGTTGATTTCTAAATTATTTCAGTACATTTGCCCGACCTACTTCTATTGCAGAAAGGATGAAAATAGACGAAATACAGTGCATAAAAGAACTACGCAACGGCTCCTACCAGGCTTTTACACAGATTTATGAAGCCTATGCCGACCGACTTTACAGCTTTGTTCTTAAACAACTAAAAAATCGTTCCCTGACACAGGATATTGTTCAGGATACCTTTTTACGCCTATGGGACAACCGTAACCAGTTGAATAGCTTCGGCAATCTGCAAGCCTTTATTTTCACTATTGCCAAACATCAGGTAATCGATTATTTCCGCAAACAAGTCAACGAACTGCAATTCGAAGACTTTATGGAGTATTGCGAGAACCAGGCAACTGACGTATCGCCGGAAGATATCTTATTGTACGACGAATTCCTGCAACAACTTCAACAATCGAAGAAAGTTCTGTCACAACGGGAACACGAGATTTATGAATTAAGCAGGGAGAAACATATCCCCATCAAGCAAATAGCCGAACAACTGGATCTCTCCGAACAAACGGTGAAAAACTATCTGACTTCCGCCCTGAAGATTCTTCGCAGCGAAATGATGAAATATAATATTCTCTTTATTTTCTTCCTGTAACAAGAATAACACTTTCAGTAGGAATAATTAAAACTCCACAAAACTCTACAAACACCTACTATTCCTAACTTTTTCTATGCTCTACAACATAAAAAAAGTCTAGTACTCCCTTTATGTATTTACGTATAACCTATAGAAACACCAATAATATGAGTCCACAATTTAAAAAGTTATATTGCCAGTACATCGAAAAAGGAATCACCTCTTTCGATATTGGAAAGTTCAGAAATGAACTCAACAACATACCTGACGAAGAGTTATGGAATACCATGATAGATATGGAAGACAACACAGTAGAGATAAAGATGCCTCCTATGATGAAAAAGCAAATTCGAAAGGAACTACAACAAATCATTTGGAGACGCCGTTGGCTGCAATATATGAAATATGCTGCCATTATCGCTATCATCCTATCATCCTCTTTTGGACTTTATACATGGATGAATAACCCGGAAAGTCAAATGGTTGCTGTAACAGTTAGAGCTGGCAGTAAAGCAGAAATGGCTCTCCCTGATGGTACATTTGTACATCTAAATGCGGCTACAAACCTGGAATATGATGTAAACAACTCCAAGCAACGCCTCGTCAAACTATCAGGAGAAGCCTTTTTCGATGTTGCCAAGAATCCCGATTGCCCATTCAAGGTAATAATCAACGATCTGCAAATTGAAGTAGTAGGAACTTCATTCAATGTAAAGACCTATAAAAAAGACATTGTAGAAACGTCTTTACTTAGCGGACGAATCAGAATATCAGGTGGTTCACTTCCCCATGAATATACGCTTTCACCTGGACAAAAGGCGACCTATTCCGCTATGGACAGAACACTACGAATAAGCAAAGCGGATGCCCATGTTGAAGCCGGATGGAGAGATAATTACCTCATCTTTGAATCCACACCATTAATTGATGTAATAGCCCAGATAGAACGATGGTATGGGGTGGAAATCAGATTGCATCATAAGCAAATCGCACAAGATTTACTATCGGGATCTTTCCGAAACGAAAGTATACAGAATGTCATAAGATCCTTAAGCATACAATACGGATTTAAGTACGAGATACATAAAGATATAATAACTATTTACTAATTTAAAAGAAAGGAGCTTATGGAAAACACATAGTAGTTAAAATCAAAAAAGAACAACCAAAGAATCGCCCAATCCTTTGGTTGTATGGAAGTCGATAAAATTTTATACATCAAAACATTATCAACTATGAATATCACAAAGTTAACATTTTTATTGAGAAGGAAACTGCGGAACAGCCTTATTTTTAGAAACTTTACCATTTTATCCGCTGCTATAATTTTATTCCCTTCGGGAGTGTTTGCCCAAGAAGGAAATGTGTCCATTCATATCAAAAATGGCACGGTAAAAACTTTCATGAAACAAGTAGAACAGCAAACGAGATATACTTTTGTATACCGGAATCATGTTCTTAACGATCAGACTAAAGTGACAATTAGCTGCACAAAGAAACCTATCAGCGAAGCGCTCTCACAGGTATTTACTCCTTTGAATATATCTTATTCATTTACCAACAACACCATCGTATTGGTAAAGCAGGAGACAGAACAAAGAAGTAATGAAAAGAGAGCGATTAAAGGAACCGTACTAGATGAAAGTGGAATTCCTATTATTGGCGCCAATGTCATGCAAGGAAAAGGAACCGGAGTCATTACAGATATTAACGGAAACTTTACCATTGTAGCAGATCCTAACCAACCACTAACAGTATCTTATATTGGATTTGACTCACAACAAGTGAAAGCCGGCAATAAAAACAATCTGAAAATATATTTGAAAGAAAGTAGCATTGCATTAAATGAGATAGTTGTAGTCGGCTATGGCTCCCAGTCCGAAAAACTAGTAACTACTTCTATCAGTAGCCTGAAAGTGGATGATCTGGACCAAGGCAGTGACTACAATGTAGCTAAAATGCTGCAAGGTCGTACTCCTGGTGTAAATGTAGCCTCTGCCAGCGGTACCCCCGGTGAACAACCGAGTGTACGGGTACGCGGTATTGCATCCATCACAGGTAACAGCACCCCATTGTATGTGGTCGATGGAGTTCCCAGTGAATCAATGCCTATGCTAAACCCCAACGACATCGAACGCATGGACGTATTGAAAGATGCTTCAGCTGCTGCCATCTATGGTTCGCGAGCTAACAACGGTGTTGTCATCATCACCACAAAATCGGGAAACACCAACAGTAAAACACGCGTAAATGCCAGTGTACGCCACAGCCTTGGATGGATTGCCAACGATATACCAATGGCAAATGTAGCAGAATATACTCGTACTATGCAAGCAGCCGTAGATAATTGGAATGTGCAGAAGAAGGACACAAAATCATTCTTTATCCCCGACCGGATTACCGAAACAGACTGGCTCGGACTCATTCAACGTGATATAGCACACTCTACTATGGCATCTATCAATCTCTCGGGAGGTAATGAGAAAACTACCTTTTTCACCTCTGTGGGATTTAACGACCAACAAGGTATCATCCGTACCAGCGGATTCCAGCAAACCAACCTAAGGGCAAAATTTACTCATCAGCTGAACAAATGGTTTAAACTGAATCTGAATCTCACAGGATCTTACAGCCGTTTCGATAAAGTGGAAGAGTCATCTACCAGTTTGAAAGTGATTCGTACTGCCCGTGAAGAACAACCATGGATTGGAGCTTATCGGGAAGATGGAGGCTATACAGTGATGTCAACAGAATTATGTCGTCATAATCCCGTTATGCTGATTAATGAAGAAGACTGGACTGTACATAAGAAACAAGGAGTAGCTGCCCTTAGTTTTGATATTACTCCTATCAAAGGACTCAAATACACTCCCTCATTCAGCATATACGGTATTCTTGATGAAGAAAAGAAAACAATTTCAGAGAAACATGACGCACGTTCCAAAAATGCAGGATGGGGTGCACTTAGCGAACAGAAAAATGTAAGTTACCGATATGTTATAGACAACGTAATTTCGTATGAAAATAGTTGGGATAAACTGACTTATTCAGCCATGCTTGGTCACTCATACGAAGAGTATAACTATGAAACTTTTGGAGCTTACAGTGATAATTACGCAAACGGTGCTTATCCTTCTTCCAGCTTCGGTCTGATAAATTCCGGTTCTAACATCTACGCAGGTAGTATCGGATATAATGCATATGCACTCGAATCTTATTTCGGACGTGCCGCCCTGAATTGGGATAATCGCTATATCTTAAATGTAACGATGCGTCGTGACGGTTCTTCACGTTTCTCAAAAGATAAACGTTATGGAACATTTCCTTCTGCTTCTTTCGCGTGGCGGATTATCAACGAACCTTTTTTCCCTAAAGGCACGCCACTGAATGACTTAAAGCTACGAGCCAGTTGGGGTAAGACTGGCAGTATGGATGGTATCAGTAACTGGGCAGCTATGTCATTAGTAACTTCGGGAGGAAATTCCTATAATGGTTCATCCGGTTTTAAAATCGGAGCAGATGCTGCGGATCTTATCTGGGAGAAAGCTAATCAGGTGAATGTCGGAATCAACGCAGAGCTATTCAACGGACGACTGGCGCTATCTGTAGACGGATACTATCAAAAGACAAGCGGATTACTTTATAATATCAGTACTCTTGCTACAACAGGATATACTACCCGGACAGCCAATATCGGCTCGCTGGAGAACAAAGGATTGGAAGTGATGGTGAGCGGTAAAATATTCGATGGTCCTTTTAAATGGGAGCTTGCTACTAACCTCTCCTATACAAAAAACAAACTGTTGTCATTGGATGGAGTACTTGATATGAAAATCAACGGTGGTGGTGCCAATACCGGTAAAGTAATGCATGCTTTAATGGTAGGTAAACCGGTTAGTGCTTTCTATATGTTGCGTCAGGATGGTATTTATCAAACCGACCAGGAAGTACCAAGCAAACTCTACGCAAAAGGAGTACGTGCTGGTGATTGTAAGTACTTTGACTACAACAATGACGGAGACATCACAGACGATGACCGCATGTATGTAGGAAAGGTTACACCTGACATTTATGGTGGTATCACTTCGACTATGAACTGGAAAAACTTCGACTTATCCATTTTCTGCCAATTTGCAGCCGGAGGTAAAATCCTGTCAGCATGGAAAGGCTGCGGGGGAACAGAAGGTACGGAACATCTCGGCTTGGCGTCCAGCAGTATCAAAGGTTACAAAAATGGCACACTGGTCGATTCGGAACAATTCTATAACATATCAAAATATGCCGCCAACCATTACTGGAGGGGAGAAGGAACTAGCAACACTGTTCCACGCCCTACTTTGGCAGGCACGTTCACCGGCGGTTTCGGAAACAATCTTGTTTCTACCCGTTATCTGGAAGATGCTTCTTATTTCAAATTCAAAACCATCACATTGGGATATAGCCTTCCTCATTCTCTGTTGTCAAAAATACATGTAACGGGAGCTCGCATCTTTGTTTCTCTCGACAACTTTTTTACACTGACCAAATATTCCGGATATGATCCGGAATTCTCATACGAAAGTAATCCGACAGGCAACAGCTACGGAGCAGATTTCGGAGAACAAGCCACATTAAAGAGTTTTATCATAGGTGCAAGCATTAACTTCTAAAACTAACGATATGAAAAATATAAAACTATTATTCACTCTGGTTTTAATGACCATAACTATACTCGGCACGAGCTGTTCTGACTGGCTGGACGACATCAGCCCCCGACATGCAATTCCTCAATCAGCCTTGACGGATGATGATCTCGAAAAGCTATTAAATGGAGTATACGCCACTATGGAAAATTATACATTCACTTTCTGGTGGTTGGATGATATACAAGGGGAAAATTTCAAAGCAGGTCCCGGAGGAGGTCAAATTACAGACCCATGCGAAATGTCTCCCTCGTATACCAATCAGGCAATTAACATTCTCTCCTTTTGGAGAAACTCATTTACAACATTGCATCAGGTCAATTTTCTCGTAGAAACTTATGAAGCTTCCGAAAATAAAGAAAGTGCTCTTATGAAAAAAGTAGGTGGTGTCTCTTACTATTTCCGTGCATTTATTTATTATCGTCTGGCCTCTCATTATGGAAATGTCCCCATCCTGCGTAAACGTTCAAAAGAGGTGGTTCCTATCTCTCCGGAAGCTGAAGTATGGACATTCATCGAAGAAGATTTGGGTAAAGCTATCCGCTTACTGTCAAAAGCAGATTCCAAATGGTACGTATCTTCTGACGCAGCAAATGCACTTGCTGCACGTGTAGCTCTTTTCCAGAACAAGATGACGGATGCTGCAAACTATGCAGAAGCAGTATTAGCTAATTCCAGTTTCTCGCTCGCATCCACCGCTATGGATTTCTCTAAAAATTGGGTTGCAGGAAGTTCAAGTCCGGAAATTATATTTGCCTATGTTAATAATTCAAGAGCATCCAGTCCTCTAAACTTCACATTATACGTTAATGACACGGACGGTTCATGGAATTATGCTCCATCTGATTGGTGTTATAGTAGTCTTTTTGCTGATGATAATACTCTTTCACGCAAAGGAGACGTACGGTTAAAAGCCACATTCACCAGCCAAGATGCCAACCGCGTAATCAAATATCCGAATGGGACTTATCAATTGGCGGAAACGTCAGATTATACCTGCACACCGGTAGTAATCTCCCGTATTTCAGAAATGTATCTGGTAAAAGCCGAAGCTCTCGGAAAAACGAACGGAGCCGCCGCATTAGTGGAATATATGAAAAAAAGATATACTACCGCTCCAAGTGAAGCAGCAATCAAAGCTCTATCGGACAAAGAATATCAGACATTGATCTTGGACGAACGCCGTCGTGAATTTTATGCTGAAGGTATGCGCTGGCAGGACATCAAACGTACAAATCGCTTAGAATTGCTAGAAACACTTGATGGTCGTACTTATCTGATGTATTATCCGATCCCTCAAGATGAGATTGACATGGCCGGTACGGTAGCCTACCCACAAAATCCCGGATATGCGGGATATACAGGAAATTAATAACAAAACCTTAAATGATTATTATGTGTATGACAACTATTAAAAATAAAGTACGGATATGTCCGTTCATATATATTGTTTGTCTTTTATTATTTGCCGCATGCAGCAACGAAGACAATGCCGGGAAAGATATTCCTTCCGCAACTTTCTCAATCGCTCCCGAAAGAGGGCAAATAGAAGGTGAAATACAATTCACTAACGCATCTTATGGAGGTAGTGGCAACTTTACTTATGTATGGGATTTCGGGGACGGAACGACTTCTACCGAAGAAAGCCCGAAGCACGTGTACAATGAGAAAGGTATATTTGTTGTTAGTTTGACCATAACCGACAGCAGTGGAAGATCGAACCTCTACCGGAAAACAATTGAAATTACCGATAAAGTAGTAGAAAAAGGAGACCTCACATTACTATGGACCTCCTCCACTCATTTAGCCAAGTTAGTTTCCAATTCCGCCGCTCTTTCTCCTGATGAAAAAACGGTTTACATCAATAGTAATGACCACATATTACATAGTTATGATGTAACTTCAGGTATTGAAAAATGGTCATTCGACATGACTGATCCATCTTGGGGAGCGCAGGCAACAGGAGGCTCAAACATGACACCGTCTGTAGATACGGATGGTACAATCTACATTGGCACAGGTGACGGAAGCAATGGTAAACTATTTGCTATCAATCCTGATGGAAATAAGAAATGGATTACTTTCAATGATCCGACTACCGGTTTTTGGAATAAAGGTAACGCCGCCAATGCCAAAATGCGTAGTGTGTCACCAGCATTTGATGATAAATATGTATACTGTGGTAATGGGGGAAGCACCGGTTCAATGATTGCGGTAGACAAAACAACAGGAAACCGTGTTAGCTATTTAACTAACGCAGATGGTACCAGCGGTCCTGCCGGAGGTGTTTATGCAGGTCCTGTTATCTCCAAACAAGGAATGATGTATATCATGTGTACCAACTACGGAATGTTTGGTGTAGCAAAAGCTACTATGGCTAAAGATGACAATACTTTCAGCCCATGGGCATGGAGAGCATTTGACAGTGGTTTGAACAGCGGCTGTCATGCATCAATGGCCATAGACAATGAAGGAAATGTATATGGCATGATTTATACATCTGATCTGACTACTACCATCTATTCCGTTGCCAGTGACGGTAGTGTACGTTGGACTACCCCTATTGAGAATACCGGCAAACAAGATCAGGGAGGAGTCGTTATCGGCACAGATGGCACTGTATATGCCTCATTGAAAAGTCAGGGAGATATGCCTGGCGGAATTGTTGCATTGTCAGCAGGTGGAACTATCAAATGGCAATATGAGATATCAGAAAGTGTTAGCAGTACTCCTGTTATTGATAAGGATGGACATATCTTGTTCGGTACGGAACGTGGTAATTTCTATATCCTTGACGCAAATGGTACTGACGCTATTGCCGTACTTGATGTGGCCGGAGCAATTGCTAACAGTGAAAGTGCTTATGCATCCGAATGGGCTGCAACACAAGGCAAATTCTGGAGTTCACCGGTAGTGGATGCAGACGGGACTATCTATGTGGCCATTACTAACACCCAAGATGAATCGAAAAGTTTATTAGTGGCCCTGTCATCCAAATATGTGAAAGGATTACCAACAACAGGCTGGCCGATGCGTGCAAAAGACGCTCAACACACTGCTACAGTAAAATAATTCAAATCAAACAGGATAGGTTATTTCGATAGCCTATCCTACATTATCTAATAAATAAAATAAAAAGACTATGAAGAAAGTATTTTTTCTTTTGGCAATCATCTTACTTGTATCCGGGCAAGTAATGTGTACCAGTTGCGGCTCTTCCAATGATGAATATGAAAACAAAAATCAGCCGACTCCTCCGGATGATAATGAAGACCCGGAGGACCCAGGTGAAGAACCTGACACTAAAAGTTTAACAACCGACTTAAAGAATCTTTCCAGCAACACAAGTCTGAAAATGTGGACTTGCGCTCATCGTAGCAACACCTATAAGGGAATACGTGACGGAATTCCTGAAAATTCTATTCCCGCTATCCAATATGCAATAGAAGTCGGTGCCGATATGATTGAAATAGACCCTAGAGCAACTTCTGACGGAGTAATCGTAAATATGCACAATACAACCATTAATGCTACAACAAACGGAACTGGTGCTGTAGCCAATATGACTTATCAAACTCTTTATCAATATTTTTTAAAAGGTTCTAAAGGTATCACTGAATACAAAGTGCCTACACTTGAGGAAGTATTGGATGCTGCGAAAGGCAAAATCTATGTTTGTGTCGATGTAAAAGAGAAGGGTCTTTTAGGTAAAATCATTAAAACGGTTGCAGAAAAAGGGATGATCGACCAGGTTTGCTATTATACTGGTTCCAGTACATCATATATTGAAGAAATGAATACTATTAACCCTGGAGCCATTCCTTTTCCATGGGTATCCACTGCGGCAGAAGTAAAAGTCCTCGCCAAATATTACAGTAAAGTACAAATGGTACAATTCGGAATAGACAATGCATCTCTCACTGAACTAATGGGAGCTATTAAAGATGCCAAGTTAGTAGGTTATGCCAATCATTTAGATTGGGATAGCGATCTACTGAATAGTAAATATTCGCACCTTCAAACTTTTATAGATAACAAAATAGAAGTTGTGCAAACTGATTACTCTGATCTTGTCAACTCTTATTTAAAAGAAAAAGGATTAAGATAACTTTATAGGATAGTTTTTCATAGGTACCCAATATAGATCAAAACATTTTATTTAAGAAAAGCACGTATGACAAGGAAAATTATATTTCTATTATCAGTTCTTCTGGTTTCATTATCTGCTGAAGCAGAATCCAGAATTGATAAACTATTGAGGAATCTTCACGACAAGAATTCTCAATATGTATTTGTTATAGCTCACCGTGGCGACTGGAGGAATGCTCCGGAGAACTCCATACAATGTATAGAGAATGCCATCGCTATGGGAGCAGACATGGTTGAACTTGACATTCAGCAAACCAAAGACAACAACTTTATTTGTATGCATGACGCAACGCTAGACCGCACTTCAACAGGAAAAGGCGCCATTAAAAACTATACGACAACAGAACTAAAACAATTTGTGCTGAAAAGTGGAAACGGTATAAAGACCCGCCGATCCATACCCACTTTAGAAGAAGCGTTAATGACATGTAAAGATCGTATTCTGGTCAATATAGATAAAGGCGGAACATATATAAAGGAGATTCTTCCCATCATTCGAAAATGTGGAATGGAAAAACAAGTGATTATAAAAGGAAGGTATCCTGTCGAGAAAGTTCAAGAGGAATATGGAACCAATACCAGTATGCTCTATATGCCTATCATTCATTTATGGAAAGAAGAAGATATAAAAGCGACCGAAAGTTTTATTAAAGACTTTACGCCAATAGCCTATGAACTCTGCTTCAAAGACGAACAGACTTCAAATTTAAAGGTTATTGATAAAATTGTACAATCTGGTAGCCGGGTATGGATGAATACTCTATGGGATAGTCTATGCGGTGGACATGATGACGAAAACGCCCTATTAGAAGGTAAAGATAAGCATTGGGGATGGATACTGGAACATAAGGCAACTATGATACAAACTGATCGTCCCCAAGAATTAATCAAATACTTAGAAGATAAAGGTTTAAGGAAACTATAAAATACCAACAGCAACTTAACACATTTGCAAAAGAAAAAGGCCAATTCACCCCCATGAATTGACCTTTATTTTTTCTATCTGTCTCTGTTATAATCTTTCATTCCTGTTATTCAGCCTTGAATTTGATCTTCAGAATCTTACTGATAGCCGGTTTATATTTCTTCAACATTCGGTCGAATCCCAAGTCATTCGGATGGGTCCCATCTACAGTCCCCTCATGGTCTGTTCCCAAGAATTGATCTTCTTTTATGAAATACAGGTTCTTGACATTCTTCTTTCGCAATACTTCTACCTGTTCAGCGATGGCCTCGTTCTGTCGTTTTACATTCTCACGAGCTTTCTGGTTGAAATTACCTGTTTCACGTATCAATGTCTGTATCACAATAATAGGCGTATCCGGATGCTTCTGGCGCAACGTCATTACAAAATCAACAGTCCGGTCGGTTATCTCTTTGGGAGAAGGATTAGGAATACAATCGAGAATGAAAGCATCCGCATCAATATCCGCCAACATCTCGGCAACTTCTTTCTCCATCTTGCCGTTTCCGCTCAATCCTAAATTGATAAAATTATATCCGCTGCTACGGGACAAACGAGCCGGATAAGCCATCCCGGGACGACTGGCAGATGCTCCCTGCAAAATACTGGACCCGTATACCACTATCTTTTCTTTGAACGGATTTTCTCCTTTACGTATGTGTGCATCAGAAGAAACACCTATTTCCAGACTTTTCAGTTCATCATATAAAGGCAGATATAACAAACATTCTTTCTCTTCCGTACCCATATTATCAACAAGCACTTTTTCCGTAGTCACACCACCCGGTATCCCTACTCCGGCAAATTGCCATTTTCCATCCCGTTTGATATATAAATCCAGACCTTTCTGAGCAACTCTGGTCAGATTGGGTAACTGGTAATTATCAGGAACCATCCATTTGGCTTTTATGACGGGGCTATTCGTTGTAAAAGAGATAGCCAGACCGGCAGAGTTTGTGAATAGTTTCTTCACTGTGGGAGGCATTGTACGATACTTGGCTGTATCTACCCGATGGAAGTATTCGCCTTCGGTAGTTGCTTTGCCTACCAGTAAAAGCTCTTGAGCCGGCACATAGGTAATGTTATCCTTTTGTTGTCCGGAGGCTGTGAAGGGAAGCACCATCAGCCCCAAGCAAACCCAGACATTTCGTATTAAGTTTTTCATAATCAATTTTATATTAAATTTCTTTCGCTACCATCCAGCGCTCTACATTTCGTTTCTCTGCGCTAAACTCTACACCAACTTTTATCACTTGTTGATCCTCTGCCGTATAAGGAAAAGCATAACCTTTTTCTTCAATCTGCTCCATGGCCTGCTCAACAGTCCCATTCAGCTTGAATTCGAAAATATAGATGAACTTCGGGGTTCGTACAACCGCATCTGCACGTCCCCGTGAGCTATGTACTTCTGCCTGCGTGAATTGTCCCATCAGTTTGAATATTAAATATATGATGACTTGATAATGACGTTCAGTCTGGTCATTCAACTCGTAAGGAAAATCTGCAAAGAAAGCTTCAAAGCGGTGCATGAAAGCGTCAACATTGCCTGTACGTAGTTCTTGAACAAACTTACCTATATAAAAGCTTCGTTCTTCATCCGTGACTGCCGTATAAAATGGGAGTAAAAAGTTAAGAAAGCCATAACGTACTTCGTCGTTAGGAAAGCCTAAACGATAAAGTCTAAACTCTCTGTCATAATCTTTAATAGTCAGATAACCACTCTGATAAATCAATGGAATAGGATTTTTCCTATCAGCACGATATTCAGTGAAAGCGGAAGCAGCTGTCTCTATACCATCCATCAGCAAGCGAAGATCATAATCGCTCTCTTTCAATAACTTCACAAGGAAAGTAGGAGTTCCGGTCTGAAACCAGTAATTGCCGAACTCTTTACTAAAAAACGCATTCAGCACACTGAACGGATTGAACACTCCTTCTCCATTAGGATGAAAATGATAGCCGTCATACTGTCGGGTCATTGTTTCTACAACTTCTTCCGTACTCATATCATTCGCTTGTGATAAAGCCGCAATCTCCGGTTCAAAATTAGCAAGAAGTTCTTCGCGGGTGATTCCACAAAGAGTAGAGAAGTCATAATTCAGACTGATGTCATTCAATTGGTTCAGATCACTAAACACACTTACTTGCGAGAATTTGGTGACACCTGTCAGAAAAGCAAAACGAAGATAGCGGTCTGCACTCTTCAACACACCGTAGAAAGCTTTCAAAGTAGAACGGTAAGAATCGAGAAGCGGTTCATTCTGAATAGCCTGTAGTAAGGGCTTATCATACTCATCCACCAGGACTACAACACCCCTGCCTGCTTGTTCGGAGGCACGACGAATGACACCCAAGAAGCGGGAAGACAAAGTGGTTTCATCTTCTCCCCTGCCATATATAGCTTCCCATTGAGTTAACTGGTTACTTAAAATAGCATCCAATCTGTCCGGTGAATCATATTTCTCGGCATTCAAATCCAGATGCAGTACGGGATATTCTTCCCACTTCTTTTCTAATTGTTCCACGGCAAGTCCCGTGAAAAGGTCACGCCGTCCCTTGAAATAGGCTTCAAACGTAGAAATTAACAAACTCTTTCCGAATCGGCGCGGACGGCTTAAAAAAAAAGGTTTACCGATGTTTGCTATAGTCCACATCAATGCGGTCTTATCTACATACAAGTATCCGTCATTGCGGATATCTTCGAAAGTCTGAATCCCGATAGGGAGTTTTCTGCCCGTCACCAACATACAATTTCTACTATTAGATTGTTATCACATACGTATCTGCTACAAAAATACGAATTCTGGCAATGAAAGCAAATCTGTCAATCAATTATTTGTAAATCAACGTAGATAAGTATTCCTCTGCAAACATCTCATTGGCAACTTCCAACAACATCTCTGCTGTTAGCTCTTCTATACGCTTAAAAACAAGCTCGGATGATTCATACTTATGATAATGAAGGAATGTTTTCGCCATCCCTAACGCATTATTCTCAAAGTTATCGGACGCTACTCCGATTTGCCCGATCAACTGCTTTTTCGCTGCCGCCAACTGGGAAGAAGTCATCTTTGTATCGCGCATCCGCTTCAATTCCTTATAGGTCAATTTCAGGCAAGTATCCATGTCATCCACATCCGTCCCGAAATAAATACAGAAAGCTCCCGTATCCGTATAGGAAGTCAGATTGGATTCGACATTATAGACCAGTCCTCTGCGTTCGCGAAGGGACACATTCAGTTTACTATTCATTCCGGGACCTCCAAGGACATTATTCAGCAGATAGAGTGCAGTACGCTTGTCATCATACGCATTATAGCCACGGCTACCGATCATGACATGTGCCTGGTGCGTATCTCTAGCCACCGTCAAATGTTCCGGCACATACAGAGGCGGAGGTGTACGCCGATTCTCTACCTTCACATCAGGAATATCCAACAGGTATTTTTCTACCAGGCGGATGATTCTCTTGAACTCGTACTGCCCCTGAACAAAAAACACCATATTTCCCGGTTGGTAAAAACGGCGGGTAAACGATAGAACATCTTCCGTGCGAAAACTTCGCAGAAGTTCCGGCTTACCAAGAATGTTTCTTCCCAATGGATGATTGCGGAAGATCATGTCTTCAAAATCGTCAAATATCAGTTCCGACGGAGTATCTTCATACGACTGGATTTCATCGATAATGACCTCTGTTTCTTTTTCTATCTCATGCTGCGGAAAGGTTGAATGAAATACAATATCCCCCAACAACTCAAGCGCACGTTCCAGATGTTCTTTCAGGAAAGCGGCATAGACGACAGTTTCTTCCTTATTTGTATAAGCATTCAGGTCACCACCTACATTCTCCATCCGGTTGAGGATATGCCAGGCTTTCCGCTTCTCCGTTCCCTTAAAAATCAGATGTTCTACAAAATGGGCCATTCCCTGCTCATTCTCTGCCTCATCACGGGTTCCGGCATCAATCGCAAAACCACAATAAGCTACTTTTGAGAGGGTTGGTTCATGGATAATACGCAGGCCATTTGGCAATGTATATTCGTTACCTTGCATCGTTTTATACTTCCTTATTGAATTAATGCCACAAAAATACAATAAAACTTATTGCTGTTTATAGAAAATTGCAGATATTTGTGGACTATAACAGCAACAACGTATATGGAAAAGATAGGAATATTCTGTTCCGCCTCCGATAACATTGACAAAATGTACTTCGAAAGCGCCAGCCAAATAGGCAAATGGATGGGGCAGACAGGCAAAACCTTGATATATGGAGGAGCCAGCCTCGGATTAATGGAATGCATAGCTCGTGCCGTGAAAGAAAATGGCGGTAAGGTCATTGGAGTAGTTCCTGCCAAACTGGAAGAGAATGGCAAGGTAAGCAGTCTGTTAGATGAAGAAATTCATACCCGTAACTTGAGTGACCGCAAAGATATCATAACGGAGAAGTCGGAGGTATTGGTTGCACTCCCCGGAGGCGTCGGTACTCTTGATGAGATTTTCCACGTAATAGCCGCTGCCTCTATCGGATATCACCGGAAGAAGGTCATTTTCTACAATGAATATGGTTTTTACGACGAGCTATTAAAAGCACTCCACACCCTGGAGAACAAAGGTTTTGCACGACAGCCTTTCTCAACCTATTACGAAGTAGCAAACACATTAAATGAATTAAAAGAAAAAATAAACTGATCCTATATGATAGACTCCATCAAACAACTTTTGCAACAGGAAGCACAAGCTGTGCTCAACATCCCCGTAACAGACGCTTATGAAAAAGCGGTGAAACTGATTGTAGAACAAATACATCAGAAAAAGGGAAAACTGGTAACTTCCGGTATGGGAAAAGCCGGGCAGATTGCTATGAACATTGCTACGACTTTCTGTTCCACCGGTATTCCATCCGTCTTTCTGCATCCCAGCGAGGCGCAACACGGGGATTTGGGTATCTTACAAAAAAACGATCTACTCCTGCTGATCTCTAACTCTGGCAAGACACGTGAGATTGTGGAATTAACCCGCTTAGCCCATAATCTGGACCCGGATCTGAAGTTTATCGTTATCACCGGAAATCCGGATAGTCCGCTGGCAAAAGAATCGGATGTCTGTCTAAGTACCGGCAAGCCTGCAGAAGTCTGTGTGTTAGGGATGACTCCTACTACATCCACTACTGCCATGACAGTGATCGGAGATATATTGGTAGTACAAACCATGAAGGAAACAGGATTTACTATCGCTGAATATTCAAAACGTCACCATGGCGGTTATCTGGGAGAAAAATCAAGATCACTATGCGAAAAGTAATCGGTATCGGAGAGACCATCCTCGATATCATCTTTCGAGGTGACCAGCCTTCCGCAGCCGTACCGGGAGGTTCTGTATTCAACGGTATTGTCTCATTGGGACGAATGGGAATAAACGTCGGCTTCATCAGTGAAACCGGAAATGATCGTGTAGGCAATATTATCCTGCAGTTCATGCGTGAGAATCATATTCCAACCGATCATGTAAATGTATTCCCGGATGGAAAATCACCCGTATCTTTAGCCTTCCTGAACGAGCAGAGTGATGCCGAATATATCTTCTACAAAGACTACCCGAAGCAACGTCTGGATGTTTTGTTTCCGAAACTAGAGGAAGACGACATTGTCATGGTGGGTTCTTATTACGCACTGAATCCGGTTCTGAGGGAGAAGATTCTCGAATTACTAGATCAGGCACGTGAAAAGAAAGCCATCATCTATTATGACCCGAATTTCCGTTCTTCACACAAGAATGAAGCCATGAAACTGGCTCCGACCATTATTGAAAATCTGGAATATGCGGATATTGTACGCGGTTCTTTAGAGGATTTTCTATATATGTATAACATGCAGGATATAGACAAGATTTACAAGGATAAAATCAAATTCTACTGTCCCCGGTTCATCTGTACTGCAGGTGCGGAAAAGGTAGCGTTACGCACTAATCTGGTCAATAAAGATTATCCGATAGAACCATTACAAGCAGTCAGTACTATTGGAGCTGGTGATAACTTCAATGCAGGGCTGATCTACGGATTACTCAAATACGATGTCCGATACCGCGATCTAAATAACTTGAATGAAGAGATCTGGGATAAAATAATCCAATGCGGGAAAGACTTCGCAGCTGAAGTTTGCCGAAGTTTCAGCAATTCGGTTTCGGTGGAGTTTGCACAAAAATACAAGTGATATTACAAATAAGGATTTGGATATAAGTAATTCATCCAGCGAAATCCCTATTTTCATAAAATCCATATTAAGTTAATCTGTCAACCTTAACTTAATATGGATTTCCTTATCTTTGCAAACAACCATATTCAATAAGCAATCTTACTTAATATATGAAAAGATTTATTTTACCTCTATTGATAATCTTTATCTTCATCAGTTTACCAGCAAAAGCAAACGATGAAGTAAAAACATTGTTAAAAGTATTAGATAAATCTCTACAAAACAAAGCTAGTTATACCCAACAAAAGCAAAGACAGATAGACAGCCTGAAAATAATATTAAGACAATCCAGGGATATTCGAAAGAAAGTTGGGACAGCACAGTCTCTTTGTTTTGAGTATTCATCTTTCCAAAAAGATTCCGCTTTAGCCTATGCCATCCACATGAACAGGTTCGCTCAAGAAAGTAATGACAAAGAACTTTTAATTGAAGCTAAACTGGATTATTCAAGAATATTATCTTCGATGGGCTTTTTCAAAGAAGCTTTGGCAATTACCAATTCGATGCAACAAAAGCAACTATCTCCTAAACTCAAAGCTGAATATTTTCTCGGACAAGTCACGATCTACAATCACCAGAAAGCTTTTGCTTCCAACGAGGACGATTCACAAGAAAATGATCTGATAGCACAAATATATCGCGATTCGCTGCTCCAATGCAAAGAAGTCCCATCAAACGTACGAGCTTTTATAACCGCACCAACTCTTCTTTTCCATAAAAAGTATGATGATGCTATTCATATACTGGACAGCACTTATCAAAGTTATACACCCTATTCAAGAAATGCCGGAATCATAGCATATTCTCTGGCATCTGCCTATCAAGGTAAAAATGATCATGAGAATACGATTAAGTATTTCGCAATATCCGCCATTTCTGATGTATTAAATGGAGCTAGAGAAAACCTCTCTTTAAAAATATTAGCCAAACTAATCTTTGAGAGTGGGGACATAGACCGGGCATCTAAATATATGAAAAATGCAATGGAGGACGCTATCCTATGTAATGCGAGAATTAACACCATCGAAGCCTCAGATATGTATCTTTTCATAGATAAGGCATTTCAAGAAAAGGAGAAACATAAATTTATCATCATAACGGCATTGCTCATTGCATTATGCATTGTCTGCATTCTGCTATTCATCCTGTCCGTACAACTGAAAAAACAAAAAGGTAAAGTGGAACAAGCTAATGAGAGTTTGTCTTATCATCTTTACGAAATACAACAAATGAACTCAATATTGGCAGATAACAATAAAATCAAAGAAGAATATGTAGGGCTGTATATGGAACAATATACCAGTTATATCAGTAAAATTGCCAATTTTAAGAAAAGAGCACTCAAAATAGCCAAAAGTGAAGATATAAAGAAAGTAACCTCTTTCCTCCACTCCTCTCTCAATACAGAAGAAGATCTGGCTGAATTTTATAATAACTTCGACAAAGCAATCCTGAATCTCTTTCCGAATTTCGTCGAAGATTTTAACGCATTGCTTTTACCGGAAAATGCAATCATTCCAGGACCCGGCAAACTCTTAACACCCGAATTACGGATCTTCGCACTTATCCGACTGGGAATTACAGACAGTGTGAAAATAGCTCATTTCTTACAGTACTCATTATCGACCATCTATAATTACCGCTCAAAAATGCGGATCAAAGCAAATGGAGACCGGAATGAATTTGAAGAAAAAGTAGCTCGAATCGGACAACAAATCCGGGAATAACAGTGCATTAATCATACAGCATCATTTACATTTATCAGAGATTCCCTGACCAAATATTCCCTGATTATCAACAACATACCCTAAACAATCATTTACAATCTGCTCACTCCCCTTTTAAAAAGTAACCGAAATAAGGTATTTTTGTAGGGTCACAATAAAACCTGCGAACTAATTCAAATTACTATTTATATAAACACCACTTAAATAAAAAATTATGAACGGCCTATTACTTAATGTTATTTGTGCTTTCACCATTGCAAACACAAATCCTAACATAGAAAAAGCACAGCAAACTTTGGATGCTCTTTACCAAAACTATGCAGCACCCAACACCTGTCTTTTACGTGAGAATTATCCTTTTGACCAAGACAGTAAGGCAACTTATCTAGCATCAGAAGAACAAGCAAAAAGACGCAATGAATATTCCTACCTTTGGCCGTATTCGGGTACATTCTCTGCAGTAAATGCATTACTGGAGAGCACTGGAAATAAGAAGTATAAAAAGCTTCTGGAAAACAAAGTACTACCAGGATTGGAAGAATACTTCGACACACGAAGAGAACCATTCGCTTACTCATCTTATATCAGCAGCCAACCTCTCTCCGATCGTTTTTATGATGATAACGTCTGGTTAGGTATCGATTTTACCGATTTTTATCGAATGACAGGAAAACAAGCTTATCTGGAGAAAGCTAAACTAATATGGAAGTTTATCCTTAGTGGTAAAGATGACGTACTCGGCGGAGGAGTCTACTGGTGCGAACAAAAGAAGGAATCTAAAAATACTTGTTCTAATGCACCGGGAGCCGTATTCGCTCTCAAACTATTTCAAGCTACTCAAGATGATGCCTATTTAAAAGAAGGAAAAGAGTTATACGAATGGACTAAAAAGAACCTGGAAGACTCAAAAGATCATCTATACTTTGACAACATCTCACTCAACAAGAAAACCGGTCGTGCCAAATTTGCCTATAACAGTGGACAAATGATGCAGGCAGCTGCCCTACTCTATCAAATTACCAAACAGAAAAGTTATCTGGAAGATGCACAAAATATAGCAGAAGCGTGTCACAAGCACTTCTTCACTCAGTTCACCTCTCCAGACGGACAAACATTCCAATTACTGAAAAAAGGAAATATTTGGTTCACAGCCGTTATGCTTAGAGGCTTTATTGAACTTTATCAGATAGACCATAACAAGACTTATCTAACCGATTTCCAGAGAAGTCTTGATTACGCATGGCATCATGCCAGAGATGAACGAGGCTTGTTCCAGACAGATTGGAGCGGCACAGATAAAAACGAGAAAAAATGGCTCTTGACACAAGCTGCTTTCATAGAAATGTATGGAAGACTAGGCGGAATCGATTTACAATAATCACTTTTAATAACCCTCTTAAAAACAATAGAGATATGAAGAAAAGAAATATCGGAATATGTATCATCACGACCACCCTATTAATGGGAGGTCCTGCCAAAGCTACAGAACTTATCCTGGCTAAGGATCATACCAATGTGGTCAATCAAGCAGCTGAAATTGCCGCTTATAAAAGTAATCGTCCACCCGTAAACAAGCGGCTTTTTAAATCAAAAGCCGTGGAAGCAGAAAT
Source organism: Bacteroides sp. MSK.18.37 (assembly GCF_019129155.2). Classification (NCBI taxonomy): domain Bacteria; kingdom Pseudomonadati; phylum Bacteroidota; class Bacteroidia; order Bacteroidales; family Bacteroidaceae; genus Bacteroides; species Bacteroides sp. MSK.18.37. The sequence goes on from NZ_JAHOIB020000001.1 coordinate 2,706,108, forward strand.
CATCAGGGTGAAAAAGCTACTTACTAATCAAAAATTGGCATGGATGTTCGAGAATTGTTTTCCAAATACCCTTGAGACAACAGTTCATTACCGTACAACAGACGGTAAGCCTGATACTTTCGTCTACACAGGAGATATCCATGCCATGTGGTTACGTGACTCAGGAGCACAGGTTTGGCCTTATATACAATTAGCGAATAAAGACCCGGAATTGAAGAAAATGCTCGAAGGAGTGATACGCAGACAATTTAAATGTATAAATATCGATCCATACGCCAATGCTTTCAATGATGGGGCTGTGGGAGGAGATTGGATGTCCGACCTGACCGATATGAAACCGGAATTACATGAAAGAAAATGGGAAATAGATTCTCTATGTTACCCACTACGTCTGGCCTACCAATATTGGAAAGAGACCGGTGATGCCAGTATTTTTGATAGTGAATGGATACAAGCCATCACCAACATCCTGTCTACTTTTAAGGAGCAACAACGTAAGGAGGGAGTAGGACCTTATAAATTTCAACGCAAAACGGAACGTGCACTCGATACATTAAACAACAACGGTTTAGGTGCTCCTGTGAATCCTGTCGGACTAATTGTTTCAGCCTTCCGTCCATCTGACGATGCTACAACCTTGCAATTTCTCGTGCCGTCTAATTTCTTTGCTGTTTCTTCGTTAAAGAAAGCTGCTGAAATTCTGAATACTGTAAATCAAAATGCAGAAATGGCAAAACAATGTACAGATCTGGCAAAAGAAGTAGAGACTGCACTAAAAAAATATGCAACTTACAATCACCCTAAATATGGTACAATTTATACTTTTGAGGTAGATGGTTTCGGAAATCATTTTTTAATGGATGATGCTAATGTACCAAGTTTATTGGCAATGCCTTATCTTGGCGATGTAGATATTAACGATCCTATCTATCAGAATACACGCCGTTTTGTATGGAGCAAGGATAATCCTTATTTCTTCAAAGGAAAAGCAGGAGAAGGAATTGGTGGTCCTCACATCGGCTATGACATGGTATGGCCTATGAGTATCATGATGAAAGCATTTACCAGTCAGGACGACCAGGAGATCAAGGAGTGTGTAAAAATGCTAATCAACACAGACGCAGGGACAGGCTTTATGCATGAATCTTTTCACAAAGATGATCCCAATAACTTCACCCGTGCTTGGTTTGCATGGCAAAATACCTTGTTCGGCGAACTAATTTTAAAGTTAATAAATGAAGGAAAAACTGATTTATTGAACAGCATCTAATAAAGCTGATTTATACAATTTTTCATTCAGGGCACTCTTCCATCAGAAGATGTGCCCTTTTTTAACACGTAAATTACTATTAACTTTGGCTAATTATCGCAAAGGAATTACCACATCTTCGGGTAATTCTTATCTTTGCAGTATACGATTCAAGGCAAAGAAACTATGTATAAAAACCTGTTAAGCTGGCTTACTGTTTTATTAGTGCTCCCATCATGTTCCGGCACATCACCTGCTATATCTGTGGTATGTGAAGAAAACAACGTAGGAAACTGTATTATCAAATGGGAAACAGCACCAATATTAAAAGGGCAGGTAAAAGTATACACTTCCACTTCTCCTGAAACTATTCCGGAAAATTCTCCCATTGCAATAACCAACATTTCCAGTGGTAAAATGACCATCGTAACCAATGATCCGTCCCAACGCTATTACTACTTGATGGTATTTAATAACAAATACCGAATCAAAGTGGCTACCCGCAACATTAATATCCCCGGCATACAGAATTTCCGTGATTTAGGAGGATATGAATCTGCCGGTACTGGCAAATCTCTTCGCTGGGGAATGATATACCGTTCCGCACAAATAGACAGCATTCCTCCCTGCTCACGCCAGGAACTTAAGAATATGGGGATACGGACAATCATAGACTTACGTTCTGAAAATGAACGCCACAACTACCCGCAATTGCATGATGATGAATTTAATATCATACATATCCCTATTCTCACAGGGAACATGGAAGAAATTCTGCAAGGAATTCAGGAAGAGAAGATAAAAAGTGACACTATTTATCGTTTGGTAGAACAAATGAATCGGGAATTAGTTATAAACTACCAAAAGGAATTCAAAAAGCTGTTCACCGTCCTTCTCGACCGTACTCATTATCCGGTTGTGATTCATTGTACATCCGGGAAAGGGCGTACAGGGGTCGTTTCCGCCTTATTGCTTGCCGCTCTTGGAGTCAACGAAGACGTCATTATGGAAGACTATCGTTTGAGTAATGACTATTTTAATATTCCCAAAGCTTCTCAATATGCATATAAGTTATCGGTCAATTCGCAAGAAGCCATTACAACCATCTACTCTGCAAAAGAAGATTTCCTGAACGCTGCCAAAGAACAGATTGAGGCTGAATACGGGAGCGTACAGACCTATCTGAAAAAGGGAATCGGACTTTCTGCAGAAGAAATTGAACAGTTACGCAGCATCTTATTAACTGATAATTAATAGTTGATAAGTGATAAAATAGGGTGGCGTCTATAATAATTATCTACTATCAATCATTCATTATCAACTAAATTAACTATCTTTGCAGCCGAAATAAAAGATATACAGAGATTTAATGAAGACATTTGAAGAGCTTGGCGTTTCTCCGGAGATACGTAGAGCAATTGAAGAAATGGGATACGAGAATCCCATGCCGGTACAAGAAGAAGTGATTCCGTACCTTTTAGGAGAAAATAATGATGTAGTAGCTCTTGCACAGACAGGAACAGGTAAAACAGCCGCATTCGGTTTGCCCTTGCTCCAACAGATTGACGTAAAAAACAGAATTCCACAATCGCTTATCCTCTGCCCTACCCGCGAGCTTTGTCTCCAGATAGCAGGAGATTTGAATGACTATTCCAAATACATTGACGGACTAAAAGTATTACCTGTATATGGTGGTTCTTCCATTGACAGCCAGATACGCAGCCTCAAACGAGGGGTACACATCATTGTAGCTACCCCCGGACGCCTGCTGGACCTGATGGAGCGCAAAACCGTATCTCTATCTACCATCCACAATGTGGTAATGGATGAAGCCGACGAAATGCTTAATATGGGATTCACAGAAAGCATCAACGCCATTCTGGCTGATGTACCGCAGGAGCGCAACACCCTATTGTTTTCCGCAACAATGAGTCCGGAAATCGCACGCATTTCCAAAAATTACCTACGCAATGCGAAAGAAATCACTATTGGCCGCAAGAATGAAAGCACCAACAACGTTAAACACGTTGTTTATACCGTACAGGCTAAGGACAAATACGAAGCTTTAAAGCGTATCGTCGATTACTACCCACAAATATACGGTATTATTTTCTGCCGTACCCGTAAAGAAACTCAAGAAATTGCCGACAAATTAATGCAAGAAGGCTACAATGCCGATTCTTTGCATGGTGAACTTTCTCAAGCACAACGGGATGCTGTTATGCAGAAATTCCGCATCCGCAATTTGCAACTGCTCGTGGCAACTGACGTGGCTGCCCGCGGACTTGATGTAGACGATCTGACACATGTTATCAATTACGGATTACCAGACGATACAGAGAGTTATACACATCGCAGCGGACGTACAGGACGTGCCGGAAAGACAGGAACTTCCATAGCCATCATCAATCTTCGTGAAAAAGGAAAGATGAGAGATATCGAACGGATTATCAGCAAAAAATTCATTGTCGGAGAAATGCCAACAGCAGCAGGAATCTGTCAGAAGCAGCTGATTAAGGTTATTGATGATCTCGAAAAAGTAAAAGTAAACGAGGAAGAGATTGCTGACTTTATGCCGGAAATCTACCGTAAACTGGAATGGTTGAGCAAAGAGGACCTGATTAAACGAATGGTTTCTCACGAATTCAACCGTTTCGCCGAGTATTATCGCAACCGTGCAGAAATAGAAGTACCGACTGACATCAGAGGAGAACGTACCGGACGGGGTGACCGCAAAGAAGGTGGTTTCGAAAAAAGAAGCCGCCAAGCTGCACCGGGCTTTAACCGCCTGTTTATCAATTTGGGTAAAACAGACAGTTTCTTCCCCAGCGACCTTATCGGCTTATTGAACAGCAACACACGGGGACGTATCGAGTTGGGACGCATTGACCTAATGCAGAACTATTCTTTCTTTGAGGTACCGGAAAAGGAAGCGACAAATGTAATCAAGGCGCTGAATAGGGCTAAATGGAACGGACGCAAGGTAGTTGTTGAGATTGCCGGCGCCGGTGAAGAAAGCGGAAAAGGACGTGGAAACGGTTCAAATGAGCGCAAGGGAAATAAACGATTCGGCGGCAAAAGCGACGAACGTGCACCGCGCTATGAGAATAAGGATAGAAAACCGAAAGATGCTTCTGCAAAAGACTCAAAGTCAACAAAAAAAGATAAACCTAGTCGTGCTGCTGATCGGGGATACTCTGATGCTCGCGGTCCGAAGAAGAAAGATGACTGGCAAGAGTTTTTTAAAGATAAAGAACCTGACTTCAGCGAAGAAGGATGGGCACGTAGAAAACCTAAGAAGAAATAAATATGAAGCAAGCATAATCCGTAGATTTGTACATTATTAGTCAGAGATCTTTATGTTACAACTAATTACCATCTTGACATTCTAATGAGAAGGAACAACATTATCCCTATTCTATCTTATTGAAAAAAGACAACTGTTCATACAGAATCTACTTTTGTGTTTCTAATAAACTTTCTTATCGTTTTTAATAAACGATATTCCTATTTATTAAAAACGATAAGAAGTCTATCTACTGCAAACAATTCAATTTTATACAACAAAAAAGGTTGCAAACTCATCAAAAGTCTGCAACCTTTAGTATATAATAAATTTCCTCTTCTTCTAAAGAGAGGTAAATCGTCGGCAACTCTGTTCTAATATTATACTATTCATACACATAATTTCCAATCAATAAGTTTCTTTTCTGATCACAAAGATACAAAATAAAAAGTCGTTTGTCAAGTTCTTATTTCAAAACACTCCATCTATTAGTTATAAAGCAGCTATACAAAAGCACGAAATTGGGACAAACCTCTCTATTGTAACGTGATCTATCCATTCTGAGATTATAGCAAAGGAGTGCAGTGGCCCAATGTCATCCAGCCTCGTCCGGCAGATTACACTTTCGCTTCCATGCCCAATCCGGTAGGTAGCTATCGGAGGGATTTCACTCTGCCCGATTCATGGAAGGGGAGAGATATATTCATCCGTTTCAATGGTGTAGAAGCTGTTTTTTACATCTGGATAAACAGCAACCGGGATTACCAATCGAAAGACATTCAATAAACAGCTCTCTTTATAGGTAATTCCAAGATATGTTTTCCTGCTTCCAATTTTACTGCACGCTCTCCTTTCACATTGTCGGGTGCATAAAAGGTAGCAGTGCTATTTGCCGGAACAGTTACATGATAGACAATACGGTTCTTTTTACGTTCCCATTTAGAGCAGATTTCCCCATAAGGTGATTGATATCTGGCTTCGAGCTCATTTAATCCACTGGGGAAATTAGGCCGAAGGAGAATATGTTTGAATCCGGGATTTTCGGGGTCAGGGAAGATTCCACCCAATCCTTTATAAAACCACCCTCCAATTTCTCCGAACATCATGTGATTGTCTGATATGTCACGTGTGGCATTCAAATCCCAGTTCTCCAGTAATGTGGTAGCACCATTGGCAATCCAGCAACCCCATGATGGATAAGTGTCTTGTGCAGCTAATTTATAAGCCGTTTCGGCTTCACCGTTCTCACTTAACGCATTCAATATAGCTTTTGCTCCCAACACACCTACATCCAAATGAAAGCCGGCTGCTTCCACCTGTTTTGCCAGATTCCGGGCTACTTTTCTCTTCAACTCTTCGGGAACAATGCCCCATTGCAAAGGAACGCTCTGTTCCGTCTGAACGCCGCTACCATAAATGCCCGTTTCTCTATTCAGAAACTTGTCATTAATCGCGTTCTTTATCTTATTGGCAAGAGCAGAATAATATTTATAGTCTTCCGTTTTATTAAACATCTTTGCGGCATTGGCAAGTATTTTGGTGTCCACATAGAAATAGACAGAAGAGGTCAGTTCCTTGGAAGAATGTGATTTAACAGGCACCCAGTCTCCTCTTCCCCATGAGGTCAATCCGGTCGGACTGGTGCGATCCACATAGTCTACATATCGCTTTATATTTTCATAACAGTCTGCCAACAGTTTATGATCGCCATAAAACATATAAATATTCCATGGAATAAGGGCAATAGTGCTTGTCCAATCCAGTCCATTATCCGTACCATATCCCCAGCCTCCTGTAGGAATAATATCGGGAAGTACACCATTAGGCTGTTGCTCATCTCTATGGTCGGCAAGCCATTTCTCATAAACAGTGATACCGTCATAATTGTATAATGCCGTTTCAATAGCAAAATGACCGTCGCCTGTCCATCCGTTCTTCTCACGCTGGGGACAGTCGGTGGGATACCCCATCAAGTTGGACAAATAGGCATTATTTGTAGCCCACCAAAGACGGTTGATAAGTGCGTTCGAAGTATGAATCATCCCTTTCTGCGGAACATCACTATGCACAAAGTAAGCTGTCAGATTATTCTCATTCAATACAAGGGGGTTAGTGCTTGTTACTTCCACGTATCTGAAACCTTTATAATTGAATCGTGCCATAAATTCATCCTCTCCCTTTCCACTCAAAACGAGGATGTCCGTTTGAAAAGGATCGGAGTTGTCTACCGGGCGGTGATACACATCAATATTTGACGTATTCACTCGTCCGTTGTCATACAACCGCTCACCATGTTTCAGTCTCACTACAGTTCCCTCTTCCCCGGACACTTTAATGCGGGTGACTCCTGCCATATTGCGGGCAAAATCGAATACATACGTTGTATCATTAAGTTTCTTCCAGATTTTTACGGGGATTGTTTCTACTGCACGAATCGGCTGCACTTGTTGTGACACCACATTCTGTGAAGGAACAGCCCTATATCCTACTCCATTCCATTTAGAATCGTCAAAGTTCACGGTATTCCAGCCTTTCTGTTCCAAACGAGCGTCGTAATGCTCGGCTGTATAAATGCTATTAAAGATCAATGCGCCGGATGAAGTTTTCCAGTCCCGCTCCGTAGAAACGACTTCAACGGAACCATCCTCATAAGTAATCCGCACATCCATACAAAAAGCAGGACGGTTACGCCAAGGTGCACGATGAAAGTCCCACACGGCCATTGACTGATGATTATACCATCCATTGCCCAGCAACACACCAATCGCATTTTTCCCTTTCTGTATTTGGGAAGTAATATCATAAGTGACGTAGAAATTACGCCTGTCAAACCGGGTATATAGCGGGTCCAGCCGGTGGTTTCCAATCTTCTCACCATTGATATACAGTTCATACAAACCTGCTACGGCAATATATGCCCTTGCCGACCGTATCTTCTTTCGTGCATCAAACACTTTCCGGAAATAGGGAGCAGGACGGTAATTAATATCTTTGTTATCGCTAATCCAAGCCCCTTGCCAGTGTTCCATCCCCATCATGCCCGTTTCGAAACTATTAATAGCCGAAGAAGATTTCACTCCATCCTTATCCCATACATTCACTCTCCAATAATACTTGGTAAAAGGACGAAGTTCCTGTCCGGAATAGGTAATCAGAATCTGTTCGGAGTCCTTTTTGCCCGAATCCCAGATAGTTCCTTTCCCTGCAATCAATTCAAGAGAGTCTTTGTCTACGATGACTTGACAGGCTGTTTGCCGTGCTCCTTTTCGAGCATCATTCAGCATCCATGATAACCGGGGAGCAGGATTATCTATTCCCAAGGGATTCACCAAATAATCACAAACCAGATTCACTGGTTTACAGCTGCCTGACTCTTGTGAAAATGCTGCTTGCAGCATTAAAAATAGTAATCCCGGTAATAGTGTCAATCGTTTCATTTTATCCAAAAATTAGTTTGTATTTTCTTTCAATCGGATGCCATATTTACATCGCGTGCTAATTTACGAAAAATATTGTATGGACGCTTTATCTACTTGCCTCAAAAAAGCTATATCTTTGCGGCCCGAATATATACTTGACTATGAATAAAGTTAATGGTTTACTATATGGGCTGCTTTCATCGGCTTCTTTTGGACTTATCCCTCTATTTACCATTCCTGCCATGCAAGCAGGGATGCAATTTGAATCTATACTTTTCTATCGTTTCCTGTTTGCCTGTCTGGCGTTAGGCGGAATCTTATTGGTGAATGGTCAATCATTTCGCATCAAGAGGCAGGACATTCCTTCCCTGTTTCTTCTTGCGCTTCTTTATTTAATGTCTGCCGTATTCCTGTTCTGGGGATATAAGTTTATGGCTAGCGGAGTTGCCACCACTATTCATTTCATGTATCCGGTGCTTACCACGTTAATCATGATGCTCTTCTTTAAAGAAAAGAAGTCCGGCTGGCGGATCGCTGCCATTGCATCCGCAGTGGCAGGAGTTTATTTCTTATCCGGCGGAGATACAAAAACGGGAAGCTTTTCTTTCCTGGGACTTTTCATTGTTCTTCTGTCGGCACTCGGATATGCGCTTTATCTCGTCACAATGAGCCAACTAAAAATTGGACAGATGAAGGGGCTACTGCTTACTTTCTACGTATTCCTTTTCGGAGGTATTCTCCTTTTTATCGGAACGGAAACCATCAGCCAGCTTCAACCCATCAGCAAATGGCATACTGCCGGCAACTTGATTCTATTAGCTTTAATCCCTACCGTAGTTTCTAATCTTGCTCTAGTAAGAGCCGTAAAAAGCATCGGCTCCACACTCACCTCTGTGTTGGGAGCTATGGAGCCGGTAACTGCTGTATGTGTAGGTATCTTTCTTTTCGGGGAAGCCTTCACCACAAGCATTGGTGTAGGTATTGCACTGATTATCGCTGCCGTAATCGTTATTATATTAAAACGATAAAAAATGCGGTTTCATCGGAATATTTACTTCATCGACCCATTTTTAATTCCTGAATAAGATGGGCTGCCTTACCGTATTTCTCTATGATAAAGAGCATATACCGCACATCTACCCCGATGCAACGCTGCAAATCTGGTTCGAATACGATATCACTGCTCATTGCTTCCCAGTTGCCATCAAAAGCCAAGCCTAGTAATTCTCCTTTGGCATTAAACATGGCACTGCCGGAATTACCGCCTGTAATGTCATTGTTGGAGATAAAACAAACATTCATATCTCCCTGCGCATTGGCATATCTTCCGAAATCACCGGAAGAAAGCAAACTCAACAACTCCGGCTGAACGGCAAAGTCAATATCACCCGCATGTTCCTTCACTTTCTCAAAAATGCCTTTCACGGTTGTGTAGTAATCATAAGTGGCTCCATCAAAAGGAGTATATCCTCCAACCGTTCCGAAACTAAGCCGCATGGTAGAGTTGGCATCCGGATAAAAATTACGATCAGCATACATCCGGCGCATGGCTGCATTGAACAAACGCTCCCCCTCCTCTATCTGCTCGGAAGCCTCGGAAATGCTTTGATTCATCTCATAATACTTCACAATCAAATCCAGACTTAAGGAAACAGCCGGATCCTCTATGAGATTATAAGTAGTATCTCGCTCCAGAAAGCGTTTTAAGCCTTTAGGAGACGTTATATTGGAAGTTGCATACAAAGAGTCTACATAGGTCTGAATATTCCCGTTGTAGAGCGTATCTATCTTCTCATACATAGCAGGCAGAAACTTTTTATCCACTTTCGACTGATACTCTTTGAGCATGGCAGCAAAAACCTCCTTATCAATGGAAAGATCGAGATTATCATACTTCTCCAGTAACTTTTTCATGCGGGTTATCACCAACTTCTCTTCCGCCTCAAAGTCGAAATTGAGAATTTCAAGAGCGAGCTGCACTAACTCGGGACCATTTATAAACGATTCACCGAAATAAGCCAACGCACGATTGGTTTCACGGCGATTACTATAACTCAACTCTAAAGAAGAAAATAAACGAATCAGTTTCTCTCTCTCTTCCGGATGAGACTGAATCCAGTTACGAAGCTCTGCTTCAGCCACCCGCTTCTTTTCCAACACTTTCAAATGCTTGATGGCTTTATTCGTTCCGATGCTATTCTTCCAATAATTGGAGCTTTCATCGTATTTTGAAGCATACTTAATGCGAATATCCGGACGACGGTCCATCTCCCGTTTCCAGATGGTTTGTTTCACTCCCCGTACATCAATCATTGCCTGATTGATTCCATTCATCATCTCTTCGATACCATACGAGGAAAGGTAACGTTCCGTACTGCCCGGATAGCCAAGCGTCATGCAGAAAGAACCTTCTTTGTATCCATCCAAAGAAATGGGTGCTACATATTCGGGATGATAAGGGACGTTTTCAGGAGAATAATCCGCCGGACCATTCTTGGTATTAGCATAGATACGAAATACGCTGAAATCGCCCGTATGACGCGGCCACATCCAATTATCCGTATCCCATCCGAACTTCCCGACAGAAGAAGGAGGTGCAAAAACCAGGCGGACATCATTATAATCACGATAAACAGATAGCCAGAATTCATTCCCTGCATAATAAGCATCTACAATACCAGTCAATGTAGAATCCTTTTCGGAGACTTCCATACTGATTACATTCATAATCGAATCAACAGCCACACGGCGTTCTGTTTCCGTTTTAGCATGCCGGGCGGCAGACAATACGCGTTTAGTAACATCTTCCGTACGAAGCAGGAAACGAACATACAATTCCGGATTCGGCAGTTCTTCCTCAAGACTACGTGCAAAGAAGCCATCTTTCAGATAATCATGTTCCACTGAAGAATGTTGCTGAATACTGCTAAAGCCACAATGATGATTAGTAAACACCAGACCGTCTTCAGAAACCACCACTCCTGAACAGAAGCCTCCAAAACTGACAACAGCATCTGCCAGACATGGTTTCTTCGGATCATATATTTTATTCACAGGCATCTGCAAACCAAGTTCTTTCATTACCCGGTCAGTCTGTTTATTCTTTCGGAGATTTCCCAACAACCACATTCCCTCATCGGCAAATACATTCGACAGACAGAGAGAAAAGACTATCAAGACGGTTAGTCTGAACTTCATATTATTATTTTTAGATTCATTATTCTGTAATCAGCCTCAACTTCTTCGTTCCTACGCGGGCTTTCAGCCATTCGCTGATTTTCTCTTTTTCAGCAACAGACGGATGTCTGGCGAATTTAAGGACAGCCAATGTTACCGTATCCGTCTTCATCGAATCGACCCGCACTTCGAGCGAGTGAGCGATGGAAAGAGTTGTGATGGAAGGATAAAGTACCTTCAATTCGGGTACTAATGTACGACTCATAGCATCGTACGTTCTGTATTGCTCCAGTGTTGTCTCCAGTTGGGAAATTTTCACCGCCTGTTGTTGAAGCCGTTGCTCACTGTTTTTATAGAAGTCTTCCATGACCATGGCACGGATAGAAGATACATCTACCGCCTCATTGTTCATCCCCTGTAATACAATCAGTTTCGTATCTTCCAGCTTATACTCTTTCAACTTGCTACGAGCAATAGATATCGAAGCGTCAGGCACTTCAGGACCAATCAAAACAACCCGTACTTCTTTATGGTCATAGCTAATTTTCTTATCAAGTACCTGCGTATTCTCAAAGCTCAACTGATCGTTTATAAAACGATTGGCTGCTGCTTCATAGAAAGTGCTCTTTATAATTCCAAATGTCAGATAAACTGCAGGGCACATGGTAAGCACTACAATCAGAACGATGTATTTACGTACGGTCTTCTCACGGGTTTTATCCACAAACTCTTTCCGTTGGAAATGCATCACACGAACACCGAGGAAAGTAGCCAGGCTGATAAAAACAGAGTTGATAAAGTAAAGATAAAAAGCACCCAGGAAATAAATGAGATTACCGGAAGCCAGCCCGTAACCTGCCGTACAAAGCGGCGGCATCAATGCAGTAGCAATGGCAACACCCGGAATCACATTCCCTTTTTCCTTGGTAGAGAGAGCCACGACACCTGCCAAACCACCAAAAAGCGCGATGAATACATCATAAATAGTGGGCGATGTACGTGCCAGCAACTCTGACTGTGAACCGGCAATAGGGGCAAGAAGGAAAAAGATTGTTGCCGTAGTCACACTGAAAGCAGTCGTTATGAGAAAGCTCTTCAAAGAGCGTTTCATTAATTCAAAGTCATTCAGTCCGACAGACAGTCCTACTCCCATAATAGGTCCCATCAATGGAGAAATCAACATGGCACCGATAATAACGGCAGTGGAGTTCACATTCAATCCGAGTGATGCCATGAATATGGCAAAGATCAGAATCCATAAATTGGCACCTTTGAACTCTACCCCCTTACGGATAGAATCCACTGTGGCCAGTTCGTTATCCTTATCTTTCCTCAAGTCCAGATATTCTCCCAGAAAGGACTTGATAGCAAACTTATTACGTTCATCTGTCTTCATAGTTATTTCTTCTTTATAAATCGATTAATAACAGGAATCTGACTCAATGGTAAATCCTTCTTGATAATATAAGCTATAAATAGCAATAAGAGTACGGTACGGAAAGCGAGACGGAGCACTATATTAGGGATAGGAACCTGCTCTCCAATAACGTAAAGTACCGCTGCCAGCAGAACATAAAGTCCCAGGCTCTTCAAGTCATAATGAATCGGGTATTCTTTCTGTCCTATCCAGTAGGATAGCAGCAAGATGACTGCATAGCCTGCAACAGAAGCCCATGCCGAAGCAAGATAACCGTAAACCGGCACAAACAGGATGTTCAATACGACAATAATAACACAACCAATCACCGAGAAGTAGGCTCCCCAATAGGTCTTATCCGTCAGTTTATACCAAAAGGAAAGGTTGAAATAGATCCCTTTACAGATCTCTGCAAGCATTACAATAGCTACTACCCCCAGGCCTTCCCAGTAACCCCTTGCCACCAGATAACGCAGCAAGTCGAGGTAGAACATGACAGCAAGGAAAGCCAGCAAGGAAAATATAAGAAAATACTTCATCGCAGCGGCATACATCTTCCGGTTGTCTCCTTCTCGGTCTTTGCCAAAAACAAACGGTTCGTAAGCATAACGGAAAGCTTGCGTAAACATTGCCATCACCATCGCAATCTTACTGGTTGCTGCATAGATACCCAATTGCACCAACCCTTCCTGCCGGTCTTCAAAAAGAAACGGATAGATCATCTTATCCACAGTCTGATTTAGAATACCTACCAAACCTAAGATTAATACCGGGAAAGAATATACGACCATTCGTTTCAGCAATACCCGGTCCAACTTATAAGCAAACCCCGTCAGTTCCGGGATAAAAAAGAACATCTGAACAACCGAGATAATCAGGTTGCTAATAAAAATATATCCCACTAAATAATCCGGATCATAAAACCAGGAGATAGTTGACGGACAATGTACATTCAGCCACGGGCACACCAGTAGGAAAAATAGATTCAAACCGATGCCACCAACGATAGAGAGCAGTTTGATAGCAGCAAACTTAATAGGCCGCTTTTTATACCGTAAATAGGCAAAAGGAATGCATTGGAAAGAGTCTAAAGCTACCACAACAGCCATCATCGCTATAAACTCCGGATGATCGCCATAATCCAGTAAATTGGAAATGGGTTGCAGGAATAACAGGCAAAGGAAAACAAAAATCAAAGATACCCCTCCTACCGATAACAAGGAGTTGGCATATACTTTCATCGGGTCTTCTCCCGATTTGTTGGCAAAACGGAAGAATCCCGTTTCCATACCGAACGTAAGCAGTACAAGCATCAGGGCTGTAAACGCATATACGTTTGAAACAACTCCATAACCTCCGGTGGAAGCTGGCAATACCGCTGTGTACAAAGGCACCAGCATGTAGTTAAGGAATCGTCCGACAATACTACTCAACCCATAAATTGCCGTATCTTTAGCTAATGATTTTAGTCCAGCCATGTTTTATTAGTGATTATCATTCAGATTGGTTCAACGTTTCTTCTTTTGTTTGAACAACCAATCCATAAATCCGGGATAATTGAAAGCCGGATTCCAGCTCCCATGATTACAACCGGGGAATTCAATATATTCCACATCTGCACCGGCAGCTTTCAGTGCTTTATACGCTTCGCGAGAACCTTTCACCGGAACTACATCGTCCGCATCTCCGTGAAAGATACGAAATTTCACATCCTTGGCAACCGATAGCCGACTTGGATTGACTGTACCGCAAATAGGAACTGCAGCTGCAAAAATCTCCGGATAACGCACGACTAAATCATACGTTCCCATCGCTCCCATTGAAAGACCGATAATATAAACCCGTTGTGTGTCCACTTCGGGCATTACCAGATAAGAGTCGAGCAACTGTTTAAGCGTTTGCAATATAGGACTGATCTCTTGTCCCACTGGCATTTCTGTAGGGATAAGCGACTTCGGACGTCCTGTATAAGCCCAGTAACCGTCTGTCGGACACTGTGGAATTAGAACGAAAGCGGGATACTTCTCTTGATTGACCGGATTAAGAAACATCTGTCCACCATGAGTCAACTGTTTCTCATTATCATTTCCCCGTTCGCCGGCTCCATGCAGAAACAGTACGAGCGGATACTTTTCACCTGGCTTCACCGATTCGGGATGAATCATCCGATAAGGTAAAGAGTCTCCTTTAGAAGAGACAAAAATATCCCTCCCATATTCCTGTTGAGCCGATAAAGACAAGCTCAAAAAGAGAAAAACAAGTAAAGTAGTCCATTGCTTCATCATCCAACTATGCTTTATAAAGTTCTTTTATACCGTTAATACCACTTGTCACATGACGCTTTATGTTAGTCATTAAACAGCGTTTTTTGACTGTTATAAAGACTTCTTCCCAAATGTTTATAGGCAAGTTCGGTCACCTCACGTCCACGGGGAGTACGCTTCATAAATCCTTCTTTTATCAGGAAAGGTTCGTAAACTTCCTCAATGGTTCCCGCATCTTCTCCCAAAGCCGTGGCAATGGTAGTGATACCTACCGGACCACCTTTAAATTTGTCTATAATGGTGCAAAGTATCTTGTTGTCTATCTCATCCAGGCCGTACTTATCAATATTCAGTGCTTCCAATGCAAACTGGGCGATCTCCGTATCGATAGAACCGGAGCCTTTCACCTGCGCAAAATCACGTACCCGACGGAGCAAGGCATTGGCAATACGGGGCGTTCCGCGGCTACGGGAAGCGATCTCCGATGCTGCACGTACCGAACAAGGCACATCCAGTATGGACGCAGAACGACGAATGATATTGCTCAAAATATCATCATCATAGTACTCCAAATGAAGATTAATACCGAAACGTGCACGAAGCGGGGCCGTCAGCAGACCGCTACGTGTGGTTGCACCAACCAGCGTGAAAGGATTCAAATCTATCTGGATGCTGCGTGCCGAAGGTCCCTTATCGATCATAATATCGATGCGGTAATCTTCCATCGCCGAATAAAGATATTCCTCCACCACAGGCGACAGCCGATGAATTTCATCAATAAAAAGCACGTCGTTCGGTTCGAGGCTGGTCAATACACCTGCCAGGTCACCCGGTTTATCAAGTACCGGACCGGAAGTTACTTTAAAGCCAACTCCTAATTCGTTAGCGATAATATTCGAAAGAGTTGTTTTTCCTAATCCGGGAGGGCCGTGCAACAGCACATGGTCGAGTGCTTCGCCACGCAGACGTGCCGCCTTCACAAAAATGCGAAGGTTTTCCACCACCTTGTCCTGCCCGCTAAAGTCTTCAAAGCTTAACGGACGGAGTGCATTCTCGAAATCCCGTTCTTTTGAAGTAAGCTGATGTTCGCGTATGTTAAAATCTTCCTGTTCCATTTATTTCTTGAAAGTAGGAGACAAAGATAGAGATTTACATTCATTTTCAGTATAAGAAAGACGAAGATTTAGTTTATTTGAAACGTAATAACTACTTTTGCACTATCTATATACACGTTATCAACTATGGTTCTAAATTACATTTGGATAGGATTTTTCGTCATAGCCTTTATCATCGCTCTTATAAAAGTGATTGTTTTGGGAGATACGGGGATATTTACGGCTATCATGAACTCTACATTCGACTCCTCCAAAACGGCATTCGAGATATCGCTAGGACTTACGGGTGTACTGGCCCTTTGGTTGGGCATCATGAAAATCGGCGAGAACAGCGGATTGATTAATGCGCTGGCCCACTTTCTTAGTCCGGTGCTTTGCCGCCTGTTTCCGGACATTCCTAAAGGGCATCCGGTGTTAGGCTCCATCTTTATGAATATGTCTGCCAACATGCTCGGTTTGGACAATGCCGCCACCCCGCTGGGACTGAAAGCGATGAAAGAACTGCAAGAACTGAATCCGAATAAGGATACGGCTTCCAATCCGATGATTATGTTTTTGGTGATTAATACATCCGGCCTTATCATCATTCCAATCAGTATCATGGTGTATCGTGCACAAATGGGGGCTGCACAGCCTACGGATGTATTTATCCCTATCCTGCTAAGTACTTTCATTTCAACTTTAGTAGGAGTCATAGCAGTCAGTATCGCTCAAAAGATAAACTTAATCAATAAGCCTATTCTCATTTTAATGGGTGTTATCTGTCTTTTCTTTTCGGGATTGATTTATCTGTTTCTAAGCGTTTCACGAGAGGATATGGGTACTTATTCTACATTGATAGCGAATATTCTGCTGTTCAGTGTCATTATCCTGTTTATTCTGACGGGAGTCAGGAAAAAAATCAATGTATACGATTCGTTTGTAGAGGGAGCTAAAGAAGGATTTACGACAGCTGTACGTATCATACCCTATCTGGTTGCTTTCCTTGTAGGAATCGCCGTGTTCCGCACTTCGGGAGCTATGGATTTTCTAGTGGGAGGCATTGGCTACATAGTAGGCTCATGCGGAGTTGATACAAGCTTTGTAGGGGCACTGCCTACTGCATTGATGAAATCGCTTAGCGGTAGCGGTGCCAACGGATTGATGATTGATACGATGAAAGAACTGGGACCGGATTCGTTTGTAGGGCGTATGAGTTGCGTAGTACGCGGAGCTTCAGATACCACATTCTACATTCTGGCCGTTTATTTCGGCAGTGTAGGAATTACCAAAACTCGTAATGCAGTGACTTGCGGTCTGATAGCTGACTTTTCGGGTATCATAGCCGCTATCTTAATCAGTTATTTATTTTTCTTTTAAATCATAACATTCAACTATGGCTGTAACTTATCAAACAGAAGGCGTAAAAATGCCTGATATCAAGAAACGTGAGACTACGGAATGGATAAAGACCGTAGCTGCTTCTTACGGAAAAAGACTCGGTGAAATCGCTTATATCTTCTGCTCGGACGAAAAAATTCTGGAGGTAAACCGTCAGTATCTGCAACATGACTACTACACGGACATTATTACTTTCGATTATTGTGAAGGCGATCGTCTATCAGGTGACTTATTCATCAGCCTGGATACGATACGCACCAATGCGGAACAGTTTGGTGCTTCATACGAAGACGAACTACATCGTGTGATTATCCACGGAATTCTTCATTTGTGCGGCATTAATGATAAAGGTCCCGGAGAACGGGAAGTTATGGAAGCAGCTGAGAATAAGGCATTGGGGATGTTGCGATAAGCGCTCATTGCTTTCAATTCGTACACTGCTTTTCAATTCGCCTTTCATAAAAAAGAAACCCCGGCGTAATCACTACGCCGAGGCACTCCATTAGCTTATGCTAATTAACACTAAATTATTAAGAGAGAGATTTAGTCAATTTATTAATAGTTTGGAGTTACTTCACTTCAGGAGTAACCAGTTCCTTAATTGATTTTGTATTTAGGTACAGGAAAGCCAAACGAGGAGTTCCTTCGTTCACTATCAACTGCAATGAATCCGATGTCAGGTAGCCGATACGCTCACGAGTTTTGTACACCTCAACCTTTCCATCATCTTCCTTGCTGAATCCTTCCACAATCAGATAACCATTATCCACTTTCCACGTTTTCAAATCTAAAGACGGAATATTGATAGCAGAACACTTACCACCTTTCTTGAACTCAAATCCTTTCAACTCACCCGTAGACTTGTATGTATAAGGATTGCACCATTTTCCGATAATCTGTTTTTCTACTTTCTTCTGTCCGTAGCTTAAAGCGAAACAAGACAGAGCCATAGCCGTAATCAATAATTTTTTCATCTTAAATCAATATTTATTTTTTTAGTAAATCGTATTTCTGATCAATTCCACGCTCTCGCAGATGAATACCTTCCTTCATCCAACGTGGTTCTTTTGTTCCTTTCAGGTAATAGTCAAAGAACTGCATCATCCGGATTGTCCAGTCTTTCTGTGCACCTCTTCCCAGTACGAAATGTCCTTCACCTTTGTAATTCAACAACCATGCAGGACGTTGTAAGCGACGCATAGCCAAATAAAGAGCACGTCCTTGTTCATATGCAACAGCCTCATCCTCATCATTATGTAATATCAACAAAGGTGTATGTATCTTATCAGCCTCCAAAATTGCTGAACTTGCCAGATACTTATCTTTTGCCTCCCATAAAGTCTTTCCCATACGACTTTGTGTTTCCTCGTACATAAAATATCGTGGCAGACCGCTTCCATTACGAATTCCCAAATATCCGGTCACCATATCCGTAATTGGAGCCGCTATATTGGCACAAGTGAAAAGATCTGTCTTTGTCACCAAATATGATGTTTGATAGCCAGACCAGCTATGTCCCTGTAAGCCTATTTTCCCGGGATGTGCTATCCCCTGCTCTATCAGATACTTCGTTCCACTCACAACAGCATCATAACAACTCTGACCGGGAGTCCCAACCGTGAAATGCACATCCGGCATAAACACAATATAACCATTGCTGGCAAAATACATAGGATCCCCTAACGCACTACTCAACAAAGGTGCATGATAAATATTCAACTCACCGGAATGAGTTTCATAAAACTGCACCAACGCCGGATATTCTTTTTGAGGATCATAATCTTCCGGAAGATAAAGCAACCCCTTATTTTCCTTATTCTCATAATTAGTCCACTTTATCAGTTTAACTGTACCCCATTTATAATCTGCTTGTTGAGGATTCGCATTCGTCACTTTAACGGGATTGGAGAAATCGGACTTACTCCACCACAAATCCCTAAATTCCGATACATTCTGACGATTCCAAACGCAATACTCATGATTGTCAGAAAAACGATGTATAGTATATACATAATTCCCCTCCATCAATTTTCTCAGACGGCCTTTCATATCAAGCTGATAGACACCCTCATCCATCGTGTCTTTATCCCAAAGGCTAACTATGACTTTTTCGTCTTTCTGAAAAACATCCTTATCTATATTACTCGTCATTTTACGAATAGATTTGCCATGCTTGCGACCATATCCTTTAGTCAGGCACTCCGGCTGACGTTCTCCTGTCAAATCAATCTTCCACCAGTCATATGCATCGTACAGAAACACATTATTCCCGTCAGCCGTCCACCCTGCTATTCCATAAGCGGGAGCAGGAGCCGGTTTATCATAACTTTCCATGAACATTGGATAACCGATAGCATCAGATATATTAACAACCTTACCGGTAGCACCATCAAACTTATTCCAGACTTGAGCAATCGGATCATACATTACTGCCCACTTGCCATTTACCGACCATTTGGGAGCTGTACGATAACTACGTCCGATCAACCGTTTTGCACCTGTATGCACATTCACTGAATATATATCGAACGGCAACCGATCCAACCACTCACGCTGCATCTTATAAGGAGATTCATCTGTGTAAAGCACATAGTTCAAATTCTCTGCTCCCGATGGTAAGAGTAAATCTACGGTAAATGGAGCAACTTCTGTGAGCTTCTTAGAAAAAATATCATAAATATACGTCACCGACTTATCCTGCCTATAACGTCCGCCCCTTTGTAAAGTCGGAACTTCCATTTCGTTCCACGTCCACAACTCTAATTCAAAACTCTTGTCCGGTTTCTTCTCCGATTCTTCCCTTCTACGGGAAATCTGCTGTGAGTCCCGAAGTTCAAGTATCAAAAAATTATGGCTTTTAGACAAGTCAATACGTCCGACAGACATACCATCAGGCAAAACAATTTCTTTCCGGTCAAAAAGCAAGTTACAACCCGGCTTCTTTAATGAAAAAGCATACCACAAAGAATCATTTACGCTAAACTCCCCGATCATCTCTTTTTCATTAAAACTATAAGAAGAGGGTTCACTCTTTACAGAACTCTGATAAAGAGTCTTATATGGACCAGCTAAAGGGCCATAGCATAGCTCGTTCCTGTCTGACTTTTTACGAATGAAAAGAATAGAACGTCCTCCGTCATATAATGTATGATAGCCGATACTGTCAATATGAAAAGCAACTTCTGTCTTCAGATGACGTACCACCAGCCTGTTAAAAGCCGGAACATGATTTACCGTATCTTTCGACACATTAGTTACAGAGATTGAGTAAGGGGTCCCTTCCACAGGACGAAAAGCCTCTTTATGTTTCCATTCGGTCTTTACTCCCGAAGGCAATGACAACAAAAATGTTTTCATTACTCCTGCCGAGTCTGCCAACCGATAAAAAGCTCCCTGGTCGTTATTATAAAACTCCAGACGCTCTATATCGCCATTCAGCAATATTTCCTTCCGCGTACGGGAATCGAATAAATGCAGTTTTTTTTCTTCCTTGCTAGCCGGATTATATTCCATCAACGATATACGGTAAGTCACCCATCTGCCTGTCGGTGAAATATCCGGTGCATCAATACGTTTCCAAGATGTACATGCTTCTATATCCAACGGTTTCTTTTGAGCCTCAACAGACAAGCTTCCCCCCAGCAACAATCCTGCTATAATCCCTATATATACAAATATCCGGTTCATCTTATCTTCTCCTGTCATCTTTAATCATATCCTTATTCAAATCGACATCAGAATCAGCCGAGTTGTCATGCAATAACAAGCGGGCAAAGTGACGCCACATCTTATGCTCGAAGAAATCCTCAGACTCACCGAAGAATCCATGTGTACATTTCGGCAATACAAACATTTCGAAATCCTTATCAGCCTTAATCAATGCATCCACCAGACGCAATGTGTTAGCAGGATTCACAGTTTTATCCATCGCACCGGTAAACAGCAACAAGCCGTGCTTGTAATTCTTTACCAACTCTTGATTCGGACGTACACGGACACTATAATCATACATCGTACTTTCTACTCCCAAACTATCTTTAGTCGTTTTCACCTTCTCATCTACACCGAAATGAATCTCAACAAAGCCTTTATTATAAATACGATTGTCATGATTACCTGCCGATGAAACAGCAGCCGAATAGAAATCAGGATAAGTACAAATGGCAGCCGCCGACATAAACCCTCCACCGGAATGGCCGTAAATACCGACTTTGGTGGCATCAATAAACGGATAACGGGCAGCCAGTTGCTCAATAGCATATTTATCATCCGCCAACGGATAATCACGCATATTGTTGTATCCATAGGTATGATAAGCCTTTCCGCGCATCGGAGTGCCACCTCTGTGCCCCACAGTGATTACAATGAACCCCAGTTGAGCCAAACGAGTATTATAAACATCATTAATCGTGAAACGTGTCGGCACATATTCGAAGAACGATCCCGGATAAACATTCGAAATGATAGGATAAACCTTTGTCGAGTCAAAGTCGGCAGGCTTCCACATCACGCCATACAAATCGGTCACTCCATCGGCAGCTTTTACCTTAAAGCGTTCCGGTGCTTTCCATCCCATCTCATAGACAGGCTGCAAATCGGGCTTTTCCAACGTCATAATCACCTTTCCATTCCGGTTACGAACCACATTCACCGGTTCCTGCGAAACAGTAGAATAAGAATCTACCATATATCGGTAAGACGGAGAGATACTGACATCATGTGACGCATTCTCCGGAGTTAACAGACGAACAGCATTCGGACGATCCAGTTGAGCTTCATAAAGAATGTAATAATAAGGGTCAATGCCTTTCTCACGACCATAACCATAGAAATACATCTTACGCCCGATAGTATCAATCTTGGTAACCGGACCAGCTACCCATATTCCATCGGTCAGTTGGTTCTTTAAGTTTCCCGTTGCTGTGTCATACAGGTAATAGTGTCCCCAACCATTACGTTCGGAACGGAAAAGGATTTCTTTCCCGTCATTCAGGAAAGAAACATTACGCATCTGATAATCGAGATATGGTTTGTTTTCTTCATGAATCACTACGCGCACTTTTCCGGTTTCTACGTCTACCTCGCAAATATCCGACTGGTTCCATGGACGGTTATAACGTTGGAAATACAAACGCTTCCCGTCCTTTGAAATATACAATATGTCAATATACTGATCAGGCCAGCGATTAATATCGATTTTCTTCACTTCACGGGTATCGACATCTCCAATCAACAATTCATATTGGGTGACATGTTTATCGCCTGCCAGTTCGGCTTTATAAGTTTTCAGTGTCGGATATGGAGTAGACAACGAATTGATTAACCATAAATCACGCACTTTCCTGTTATCCTCACGAACAGCATAAAAACGATGGCTACCTGGAATCCAATGAGTAGATTCGGCTCCGAAGCGTCCTTCCAGCTTACCCTCATCTTCACGGTTAAATGTATAATTCGGCTCACCGTCCGTTGTCAGTTGTACAGGAATGGTATCTTGCCCTTTCTTTTGATTCCCAACAAAATACAAATTATCCTTGCTGGCATAAAGAAAATAAAGACTATCTGGAGAATACTTCATCCAATACGGATCACTATTTCCATAAGATGGTTTCTCATTAAGCTGCTTCAGTGCTTTCGTATGAATATTGTACGTATAAAGTCCACGGTCAAAATCAATACGAATCGTTTCGTTATCCTTCATGAAAGTGAAAGACAAATATGGATCTGCCGAAGAATAGGCTTTCTTGGTATATACTGCAATTTTACTCAATAATTCAGCCGTATCAAACAGAAGACGTTTTTCCTTTTTCTTCGGATTTACATAATAATACTTCTTTCCTTCACGTGTAGTAAACGAATAATAAAAACAGTCCGTACCATTAATAAACGTTGGCTTGACTTCTGTTGAATACTTTATTATAGGATTCTGTTCTAACAGACGGAACTTTTCCGCTAACTTATAATTCGCTTTCTGCTGTGCATCGGCAAAGCTACATATCAACAATGCAACCACCAGGCACACATATCTAAAGAGAGAGTTTTTCATAAAATCTTATCTATTGTCTTATTTGTTACGGTTAATATCTCCCCAATAGTCTGCACGAGTATCACCCAGCAAATGCTTGGCAAAGAAACGGTACATCTTCTTCTCAAAATACTTATCAGCAGAACCATATCCATGGCCGGCACCCGGAATCACCAGCATATCAAAATCCTTGCCGGCTTCAATCAATGCCTGCGCCATGCGATAAGTATGAGCAGGGTTCACGTTCTTGTCCATATCACCGGTGACGAGCATTAAATGTCCTTTCAAATTCTTGGCAATCTCCGTATTCGGCTTCACATTGAACTTGTATCCATACTCTTTTGTCTCATTACCCAAACTATCTTTTACTACTTTTTCCACTTCCTTCACACCGTTATAGCATTCTCCCCACCCACGATTATAGATATTGTTATCATGATTTCCGGAACAGGAGACAGCAGCTTTATAAAAGTCCGGATAAGTACAGATGGCTGCAGCAGCCATAAATCCTCCACCGGAATGACCGTAGATACCGACTTTTTTACCATTAATAAATGAATACCTCCGAGCTAACTGCTCAATAGCATATTTGTCATCAGCTAATGGATAATCACGCATATTACCATAACCAAACCGATGGTATGCCTTTCCACGCATAGGAGTATCTCCTCTGTGAGACACAGCAATTACGATAAAACCTAACTGCGCCAAACGGGTACAACATCTGTCTTCTAAGGTAAATGAAGTAGGAACTTGACCAAAGTAAGGCCCCGGATATACCACAGAAATAATCGGATATACCTTAGTAGAATCAAAGTCTGCCGGTTTCCACATTACTCCATGTAAATCGGTTATATTATCAGCAGCCTTCACAACAAAACGTTCCGGTTTTTTCCATCCGGCTTTGTAGGCTAATTCAATATCCGGCTTTGCCAATTCAAGAATCCCTTGTCCCTTGTTATCTTTCAACATGATTTTAGGTTCCATATCCACTCTTGAATAAGTGTCAATATAGTATCTATTAGACTTCAGGAATTTAACCTGATGCTGACCGTCTTCCGTACTTAATGGAGTTACTCCTTCCCTATCAATATGCACTTTATAGAGCATGTAATAAGATGGGTCAATATCTTTTTCCCTGCCATATCCATATAGATATACTGTTCGCCCCAAAGTATCAATAGAAGCTATCTGACCTGCCACCCACTCACCGGAAGTCATCACATTCTTCAACTTTCCATTACCATCATAATGATAGTAATGCCCCCATCCCGTACGCTCCGAACGAAAAAGAATATCTTTACCATCATTCAAAATAGCGACACTACGAGCATGCGGATCACGATACGGTTTGTCAACTTCATGAATTATTTCTTTCACCTCCATTGTAGAGAGGTTGACAGAACACAAATCCACTTCGTCCCATGTACGTTTCGTACGTTCAAAAAAGAGGTATTTACTATCCTTTGTCACACACAAAGGATTTATGTATTGATCCGGCCACTTACTTATGTCTGTTTTTTTTACGGTACGCCCAATCACGTCAACTATAACCAGTTCATTTTGGGTTACATTCTTATCACCAGGGAATTCATAACGATAAGTAGTCAGGGAAGGCCTGTCATCCAACGAATTTATCACCCAAAAATCTCTAAGCAGACGTTCATCTTCGCGTACTAAATAAAGATGCCTTGAATCGGGGCACCAACAGATATCAGACATGACTTCTCCTTCTTCGTCCGTTCCTCCATCATGCGCATAAGAATAATACCGAACTCCATCAGTGGTCAACTGCACTTCCGTCGTATCCATTCCCATCTCCCCATTACCTTTCACATACAGATTGTGTTTCTTCACATACACAAGATATTTTCTGTCTGGCGAATATTTCATCCATGAGTAACGATCAAATAATGACCGACTCTTTTCTTTCTTTTTCTCTACAATCTGGTGTGTCAGGCGATTATATTCATAGTTCCTACCTTTATAAGAAAAAGAAAAAGAAGCCAGGTTTTCAGAAAATTTGATATCACTCAACTCCAGTTTATTCCTGTCCACTACACCCCTAGTAATCTGTGCAATTCCCGATGCCAGTTTCCCTTTATCAAACAATGGTTCTTTTAACCGACGTTCAGGATCTACAAAATAGTAATCCTTCCCGACAGTCGTATGAAATTCAAACCAAAACTTATCTGTTCCATTAATTTCATTCGGCCAGAGATTTAGACTATTAGCAGTAAAATTACCCCCTAAACCGAAAGCCTGAAATTCATTTGCCAATTCATAGTTGGCCTGCTGTTGGGAAAAAGCATGCAGAATGCCTGACCAAGCAAATAAAACTATAAATAATATTCTTTTTCTCATATTCAAATAAACAAAGGAGAATCACATAAAGTATTCAAGACTCAATGCGATTCCCCGCATAATCTATATAGATCAAGTTATTTTAAAGGTCATACTGAACAATCTGGTTAGCATTTCCTATTTTATATAGTACATCCACTATTTTTCCAAAATTATTATCTCCCTCCTTCTCACTTTCCTCATTCGGGTATAATTGTTTTATTTTTACATCATTAACCAATTCTGATTCTTGCTTGTCCTTCTCTTCCACCCCATATATAAAGAAACTTCCGTCTTCCAAGGCAACCCCTAACTGACCGTTGTAAACTCCATATTTTGGATACAAATATATATCATTAGATGAAAGAGCAATCACCTTCTTGTCAAATGTATGAATCAATTTTGGAGCAGATGCCATACCTTTCACATATTGGCAATACCACAATTCATTCCCCATTGCAATAACAACATACTGCTTTTGTTCAAATACAGCCATATCTGTATACTCTTTATTTTTCAATGACGTCAAGTCATTTTCATAATAATCATATATATCCCATTTTTTATTCTTCATTCTGAAATAGCGCAATTGATAAGACATATCGTTACCCTTCATCAAGGCAACCCATGCTTGCATCATGTCGCCATTCACATTAACTGACGCAGTTTTCATTGTTACAATACTTTCATCACGCATATTCTGAAAGTTCTTAGCATCCTCTCCTTCAAATTCAACTATTTCTCCGGTATCCTTCACCGTATTATCATAAAATGTCGGATCATTGGAACTATTCTTCACCCCACCTCCATTTCGAATAATTACCAATGAGTTATCCTCTTCACGGAGAGCCAGAACCGCATCCATATTTCTGTCCTTAAACTTCTGTACAGGATATAAAGCACTGAATCTAGTATAATTCCACAGTGGAATAGACATATAGGCTCCAGCATGAAAATCATTTGCAACCGGCTTCGTGTGCATATAAATATATCCATTTTCATCACGAATAAATTTTGCAGAGTAAGACATGGCAGCTTCTACAGGTTTGAAGCCCCCCACCGGCAAATCCCCATAGAACTCATCCTCTGTATATACTTCACGCTCCAAAGTATTACCGTTCAGCTCCACCCAACGATCTTGCATCACTACCAGTTCATCATATACAGTCTCTACCTGTCCGAAAGTACTAGGATAACCCAAATGTTCAAAAACACCTTTGGGGTTGGTTCCTAAATCTTTGACTAAATACTTTTCGACAGAATGATATGCGATAGAATCACGTACCACTTTCTCACCCCAGATATTCACAGTTTCTGACACACCATACAAGGTCTTAATCTTGATAAATGAAAGTGTTGACTTTCCATCTACGTCAGACAAAACCACCCATCCTCTCTGATAAGGAGAACGAACCAAAATGTCTGTTGAAGCAGAGTACTTAACCCCTGTTTTATTGTCGATGACGGAAAATGTGAGTTCAAACAATCCGATCTTATGAGAATTGAAAGTATACGAAGGTGCTTTTACATTCAACAATTCTCCGTCTAGTCTCCATTCGTAACTCACATCCGGATCTGTTTTATCAATTGTAAACTCAAACGTAGGTGTTATAACTAAGTCTTCATCTATCCCAACACTATAGTTTTTTTCAATATTACTAATAGTGCCTTTCAGTTCATTAATCGGTGTATAATCATAATTGTTTTTATCATCCAGGCAACTGCAAATGCTACTCAATAAAAGTAGTAATAAAATATAAACTGTTATCTTTTTCATACTTCTTCCGTTTTTTAATTATCCGGCAACAGGAATTTCCATTTTACCATACTCATCACTCATGGGTTCATCCGGATGTTGAGTATTATAATCTTTAATTCTATTTTTCAGACGCAGTGCATATTTACGCAATATAAACATATCTTTTCCGTCAAATACCACCCCGTCTTTTTTCAATTCTTCCAAAAACATTAAATATTTCTTTTCCGAATACCTCCCCAAATACCATTCTTCAACAATGTTGTAGGGATTATTCACATCACCGTCGTTTCTAGTCCACCACTCAGGTGCAAACAACAAATTAGATACGGAAATAATAGCACGTGAATAGACACTCGGACCTTGACGAACCTCACCACCGTCATTCACTTGCAACGTCAGCAGTTCAGCTTTCGTATCCAATTTTTCGTAATACTTCAGAACCACCAATATTTCTCCGGTTAGTTCTCCTGCTTTAATTACGCACTTCTCTGGCAATTCATATTGGGTAGCAGGCAAAGTCGTTCGTTCCGGATCTACACTGACCGTAAACTCCAAATCCTTATCCTGTACTTTTCCAGAAATGGTAACTCCTAATAATATCTTAGCATTTTCACCTTCATTGTAAAACTTAAAAGATACACCTGTTGTATCTGTTGTCATATTTTTCTCAAATGCAATATATGACACATCATTTGTATGGGTCAGTAATCCTTGCTCCTCACAAGAAGTAAAGAAGGAGACTCCCAACAATACAATGACTATATAAAAACTTATTCTTTTCATATATCTTCAATCTTTCAAAATTTAAATATTGCTTTCCGAATCAGGCAATGGCATCACCAAATTATCTTCAATCGCCGGATATTCTACGGACTGCTTTTCATCCGACCCTTCCAAGTTCCGTTTCAAACGCTTGTATAAAAAGAAAGTCTGTCCTTCGCCAATAAACTCGCGACGGGCGTCATCAACAATCAGATTAATAAAGTCTTGCTTCGTACCCGATTTGCTAAGGTCAGGAGAACTAATACCTCTCCCTTGTTTCACAGTTTTAAGATATGTCTTGGCCAATTCCTTATCTGTATCATAAATAGCCTCTGCAGCTATATAATATACTTCAGACATACGAATCATAGGCACCATTGTACTATTCACTTTACCAAAACCAGAACCTTCATCTTGTTTTTTATACTTCAATGAACGATAAAAAGAAGAAGTATTCGGTCCTAACTGATACTTAAGACGCCAGTCTTTATCGCTTTCGGTACCGAAGAATTTCGTTATCACAGCATCACTCAAAGCCAGATACTTTTCATCATCCGGTTTGGTAGCATTATCACTTGCATGATTAATCTCCAAATCCCAATCAGTCTGATCTGTAGAATATAATGCAAATATAATGTCTTCATACATCTTTATATTCCCATTCTCTATATTCATAGGTCCACTATAACTACTTGTTACTGCCTTATAATAACCTTTATCAGCATTAATATCTATTAGTAACTTCGCTGTTTCATAGGCCTTTTCCGATTGTCCTGCATATAAGTAAACACGAGCCAACTCCGCAGTTACGGCATGATAATTAAGATGGAATCCTCTGTACCACACAAAACGTTCTTCTCCGGAAGGAGACTTAGTAAAACGATTACCCGAAGTAAACTCTGATGACTTATCCACATCCTTCAAAATCTTTTGCGCTTCTACTAAATCAGCGATGATGCGTTCCAAACAGTAACCGACTGTTTGTCGATCGGATAAATAAGATGGATATTTGTCCACATAAGGAATAAAAAGCCTATCTCCCGGATTCATAGCCAAAGACGGCGCATATATACGTAACAAATCAAAATGCATATACGCCCGTAAGGCAATAGCTTCTCCTAAAATCATATTTTTCTCCTGCGTACGTTTGTAGAACAGCATTGTATCTTCCTCTGCCACCTGCTGTGCAAGGTTATTACAATTGGCTATGATATTCCACGCTGCGCTCCACATAGCATCTGTTGTAGGAGTAAGTTCAGAGTTCTTATACAAAAACTTCGATAATTTCTTCATAGCTTTACCACCACCGCTGTCGGGGGCTTTGTCCAAGTCATATACCTGTCCCCAGCCATCTATCAACCCCCAGCTCAGATTACTACCGTACAAATCGAAAGTCGCCAACTTCCGGTATATACCGTTCAGAGCTGTACGATAACCATTTCCTGTCTCAAACAAATATTCTTCCTTTATCTCATCCGCAGGTCTCACGTCCAGCCAGTCACTACAAGAACTGAACGAGATAGCTGCTAGACATGACACAAATATTATTGTATATATCTTTTTCATTTTTTCTTCTTTTTTTAGAACTGTGCTTTTAATGAGAATTCCACTTTCCAAGATCTCGGATAGCTCAATCCGCGTTCCTGTTTAATAGAGGACCAGTTTATCAAGTCACTCGTAGAAGCTTCCAGACGAAGCAGATTCATGCGGAGATGTTTTTTTATCCAGTCACGGTTAAAATCATAGCTGACATTCAATGAATTCAATCGAACCAATGCTTTATCCTGCACGAAACGTGATGTTGGCAAAGTAGTCATCCCCCGGTCTTTAATATCTTTAAACTGAGCTATGTCACCCGGTTTTTTCCATCTGTCCGTCAATACGCGTAAATCGACATTCTTGTTCACTAAGTCCGCATTTTCCACATTGTTGACCAATGTTTGATTGTATTCCTGTCCACCCCACTCATAAAGAAATGAAGCAAACAGAGTCCAATTCTTATACGACAGGTTCAACCCGAAAGCACCACTACATTTAGGTTCTGTATTTCCAACTACAACCTCCTGCGCAGCATTCCACTTATCAGCTATAGAGCCATCACGGTTCAAAAAGATCTCTTTACCCGTAGTAGGATCAATGCCCAATGAACGTACAGCCCAAATTGAAGTCAGAGAAGCTCCTTCCTCATACTGTGGCAGTGGTACCGAATATTCCGCACCATGAGACAGCCCTAATGTTTCTTGATAAAGTGCTTCATTTTTATAATAAGCGGCCACTCTCTCATTATATGCTTTCTGAGAGTCGGAAATCTTCAGAATCTCATTCTTATTGTGCGCCATATTTCCCCATAACGCCACATTCCAGTTTCTGTCACGATAAATATCCGCACGAAGTTTTAATTCTACGCCTTTGTTGGCAACTTGTCCCATATTATCTTTGTAAGTAGAGAAACCGGAAGTTTGGGAAAGAGTGACATCATTCACCAAGTCAATTGTCTTATTATAGTAATACTCGAAATCAACAGTCAGGCGATCATGGAACGTTTTTGTTTCGATACCAACACTCAGCTTATCCGTCTTTTCCCAAGTCAAATCTTTATTACCTAAAGCTTTCAATACAGCCCCATAACCTGTTATATACCATTCATCAAATAAAGTTTCATACATCGTCGTTGCAGCATAAGCCGGGAAATTAACTTTACCGGTACGCCCATAAGAAGCACGTAATTTTAACTTATTGATATATCCGTTACTTTTGAAGAAATCATAGTTATGAATATTAACACCCAAACCTCCAGAGAAGAAAGGAGCCCACTTCTGATTCGCCCCAAACTCTGACGAACCGTCGAAACGTACAGAAGCGTCTACCAAATAAATATCATTCCACGTATAATTGGCAGAAGCTAATACGCTAACCCTTCGTGTGGTATTCTCAGTACGAGTAGGTTTCTTATATACTTCCGCCGCATAATTCAGAGAGTGAAACTCACCCGACGGAAATCCACGATAATGAGCATTGGTACTCTCAGTGGTACCTGAAGCTGCTTCCCAACCTGCTGAAACATTCAAATTGTGCTGCTTGTTAAAGCTACGTGTATAGTATAAAAAAGCATTGGAATTCCAATCCAAACTTTCTCCATTCGTCGTATACAAATCACCGGCAAGATTATTATCTTTTGAACCTGTAACACTAGTCTTACTTGAAAGCGGATCAATAAACTTTTCTGATTTGGAATATTTCTTCGTTACACTGAACTGCCCTTTAACCGTCCAGTAATCATTCAGGTACCAGTTAAAGCTCAAATTATCAATAACCTCATCATAAGAGTTCCAATTATAATTACCCAAAGTTGCTTCATATAGCGGATTATTATTGTCACGTCCGCTAATTTTCGAATATGTGAGTTTCTCCCGGAGTGTTCCATCATCTTTATAAGGAGAGTCATAAGGCTGTAGTCCGCTAAAATCACTAAACGAACCATACGGAGATTCTTTCGATTTCGTATGCCCGAAAGATACATAGTTTCTTACTTGCAAATTCTTGATGCGATAATCCAAAGAGAAGCCTGCACTATAGCGATTACGTTCTGTACCCTTCATCACACCATCTGCTATATTAAATGAACCGTCCACACCATAACGCAAATTAGGTGTTCCTCCCTCTAAGTAAATACTGTGCTTATGATTGAAAGAATTTTGAAGTGGAATAGACATCCAATCCGTATCTACTCCTTTTTGAATTAAAGCGTATTTCTTATAATAGTTGTTCATCCCTACCGCAGTCGATGGAATGTTAGCTTGTCCTTTATCAAATAATCCTGCGAGACGCTCTATTTCCAGCTTCTCCGATGCATTTGCCAAATTATAATCCCGTAAATCGGGCATTTCCAACGTTCCTGTAAAGTTATAAGAGACACGAACCTCTCCTGCTTTCGGAGCAACAGTAGTAATTACCACCACTCCATTAGCAGCACGTGAACCATACATAGCAGTAGCAGCAGCATCTTTCAAAACCGTCAAACTCTCAATACGGGTAGGATCCAAGTCATATACCTTCTCAATGCTTACTTCAAAACCGTCCATGATAAAAGTTGGTAAATTAGGATTATTCTCCAAATTTGATTTTGAAAGCTGATCTTTATCCAGTTCTTTAACGCCAAAACCGGAACGTCCACGAATATACATTTCTGGTAAAGCATTCGGGTCAGAACCAAATTGTACGTTATCTACCAAACGGAAAGAGGGATCGAATGACTGGATCGCCCCAATTATATTTGTCTGTGACACCTTACGCAAGTCATCACCCGAAATCTGAGTCGAACTACCCGTAAAACTGGATTTACGTACATTGCTATATCCGGTCACAACCACATCTTCCAATGTTTTGACATCATCCACCAATGTAATTTCAACCGTTTTCCGACGAGTAGCATCCACTTGGACAGTTTGCTTCTTCATACCTATAAAAGAAACTTCCAACACCACCTTATCACTTTTTACGTCCAAAGTAAATTCACCTTCAATATTGGTAGAAGTACCTGTACGAGTACCTTTAACAATAATACTAGCTCCGGGAATCGGCTCTCCATGTGAGTCTGTCACCATACCACGGACACGGTTTTCACGCTTTTGTTTTCGAATGACAACAATACCGTCTTTCATCACATAGTCAAACCCTTGAGGATTCAACACTAATTTAAGAGTTGTATCCCATCTCTCGTTCTTCACATCAAGTGATACCGAAGGAACACCCTTGAACATTTGTGAATTATATAACATATTCACACCTGTCTGTTTTTTCACTGCATCCAGGACAGTCTCTATAGAGACATTGTGCAGTTTCAAAGTCACCGTCTTGTCTTGTGACGGTAATGCCCATGCACTAAACGTACAGCACATTGCCACTAGAAAACATAGCAGCCATCGTTTTTCTCTCATAAATTAATAATTAAACTTTTGTGTACCTAATATTCTAACTATTCTAATATTCTATCTTTTCCATTCCTGTTCTTCCACTTTGTCATATATCAATATATTCCTGCCACTGATTTTATAAGTAAGGTCTCCTGTCAGTTCCAGTGCATCCAGGAATGAATTTATTGTTCCGTAGCGTTTCAAGTTACCACTATAGGTAATGTCGCGCAGGTTAGGGGTTTCGTAATAAACCTGTATGTCGTACCAGCGTTCGAATGTCTTCATTATATCGCCCAAGGGACGGTCATTAAAGATGTACATACCATCTACCCAACCAACATATTCTTCCAAATCCACCTTGCGTTTCGTTGAACTATTGGCAAATACAACAGCTTGTTCACCCGGTGAGAGAGTAACCGTTTCCGCATTTAATGTAGAGAATTTCACTTTTCCATGTACTAGGGTTGTATAACAAACAGGGGTATCGGCATAAGCATTCACGTTGAATTCAGTACCAAGTACAGTTATTTCCCCGAGATGAGTTTGTACCACAAATGGATGATTCTCATCTCCTGCTACATCAAAATAAGCTTCACCCTCCAAACGCACAATTCGACGTTTACCGGCAAAACGTACCGGATAGGTCAATTTAGAACCGGCATTCAAATGTACTGTCGTTCCATCTGCAAGGATTACAGTATTTTCACCTCCACGCGGTATTACCAGTTCATTTGATTTGCCAGATTGTTCTTCAATGTTTTTCTCCTCATGTTGTGTCGTGACGGTAGGCTGATAAGACAGCACTCCTTTCTTATATTTTACTTGAACGCCATCTACTACTACGCTTACTTCTTTTCTATGCACATCAATCACGCTGCCATCGGACAAAGTCAATTGTGCCTGCTGCGTTCCCGGCTGAATCAAAGTTTTCCCTTCTTTTTCCGATGAGATATAATTCGACATATAGAAAGAAAGAGCAACGGCTAAAGTAACGACAGCCGCAGCAGCGTACCACCCCACCCGACGAGAACGACTCTTCCGGCCTTTCGATTCCATCTGCCCGATACTCTGAAGAAAAGACTGATAAGCTTTCTTTGACGAATATTTTTGATATTCTCCAAAGGCGACTTTCAAAGTCTCCCCGCTCTGTAACTGCTCGTATACATTTCGTAAGTCCGGACATTCTGCCAACCGTTTCTCAAGATCTTTTTGTTCCACTTCATCAGCCTCCCCCAAAAGAACCTTTCTCATTAAAGCAGCGTCTTGATATACATTTTCGAACTTCTTCATCTTATTGCGTTTTTTTAATTAAACAATTGTTTAATTCATCTTTATTATAGATATACACAACTCATAAAAACGGGTGACAAAAAGATGACATTTTTTTGAGATAAAAGAATAATGAATCAGAATTTAGAGGTAGAAATATATCATAATGTCATTATATAGAAGAAAAAGATTTGATTTTAACAAATAGAATAAATTTTAATCAATCAATAAAAAGACAAAGAAGTATCAGAATGTTTTTTTATTTTTAGAAAAATAAAAAAAGAATTATGGAATGAATGGAATCCCCCAACCTTTCACGGAGGAATTTATAGCTGCGAGTCTTTTGGGTTTTGACAGTATTGATACTTATCTCCAGACGTTCCGCTATCTCTTCCCATGTATGTCCCTCAATTCTCATTAAAATAATCCGACGTTGTTCGGCAGGAAGTTCTTCGATATAGCAATAGAGTTGCCGGATAATTTCTTCTTTTACTGTCAGTGCATAAATCGTATCTTCGTCCACCATACTTTCTTCTTCCGCCAAAGAACTTAAAATAGTATCATGAATTTGATTATTACGTATATATAATAAGGCATTATTATAGCAGGCACGATAAAGATAATTGGTAAGTTCTTTAATATCAGAAAAGGTACGCTTCCCCTCCCATACAGAAATAAAAACTTCCTGTACCAAATCTTCCACCGCATCGGGGACTGGCAATATCTTGGAAACATAAACACATAAAGCAGTATAAAAACGATCGTAGAAATCGCCCCACATCTTTTTATCCTTCCGGTTTACTCCCGCTACTATGATGTCAATTTTATCGTTCATACTGTCACTTTTCCTGCGAAAAAAGAGAACAAAATTTATAAAAATCACCGTAACTACTTACTTTTGCGATATTTATGAATGCAAATATATTGTTTTTTTCAGAAACGCAGACCTTGCCGACTTACAAAATAAAAAATAAAATGCAACAGGGCACAAAAGGCGCAAGCTTTAAAGAGGAATATAAAAATAAGAAATACTTCGATTAGTAATAACATTATTTGCAATAAAATCATTACCAATCAAAATATGTTCGGGACTTGATTGTTTACTACTTTCTGATTGCTATGATATATGCTGTCATTCACAGTCGTCACAGAGGCGTAACCATCTTATTCACAGATATCTTATGTGAACAGGTAGTATCATTCTCACTCTTCACAGCCCTTCACTTTCTTCACCAAATACACATTGCCCAATCTCGTATGCTGTCGACTGATACCCGTTGCAGTCAGAATCTGCGCCAATTGGATAGGAGTACAATTACGAAGTACAGCCGGAAACCTCTTTTTCAATTCTTGATGAATGATAGCGGCGGAGAGTGACAGACAATCCGGTTCATCCAACATGGCAGGCGCGTATATGTTGCACACAATGTCTTCTATGGGGTTGACATGATAGTATGCGCTATTATGACGTTGCAAAGCATGTTCTTCCTCCTTGTTGAACCAGTGACGGGCACCTGCAAGCAATTCCTCTTTCAGTTGGGCGTAGATTTGTGAATGTTCAATTCCGGTACAGTCAATATCATGCTCCGCTTCAATGCAGATGAATCTGCGGCTGCCTGTCGGATCGCACAGTAAGTCAGTCCGGTTACTTGTTCCGATGAAAGAGGCGATACGAGGCAGCGACCGGAAATTTTTCTGATAGGCTTTGCAGATGTTGAGGCTGGACATTTGCATCAGATTTTTAAGTAACGGCATCTTTTGTGCTCCGAATTTATCAAATTCATCCATGTTTAGTAACCCCATCTCGGCTAGGAGACGTTCGGGATTGCCTTGTGCGGTTAGTTTCAGATTATCCGAATAATAACGGGCTAGTTGTGGCGGCATCAGCATACGGCAGAAAGTGGATTTATGGCGTCCCTGTTCTTCGCTGATAAGTATCGGGGCTACGCTGTTTGCTTGTGTTTGATTCACTCCCAGCCATTGGGCGGCAAGTCCGAGCATCCAGGTGTGAAAGCTTTTTATCCATATAGGAGTGTCGGATACTCGCTTCGCCAAGGGCTTCAACCGATCCGTTCCGTCCCAGGCAGGTAGTTCGTTCATATAAAGCCGGAAAGGGTGGTAGCTTTCCACTAGGGTAGAGTAAATGTATCTTTGAAGGTCCTTGTCCCAGCAGTTGATTCCTTCTTTGTGGGCTTCCAGGCAGAAAGTATTCAGTTCTCGCTTGTCTATGCGGCAGAAAGGAATTTCTCGTTGCCCGGAGGGGCGAAATTCGGTTTCTTCGGTGAGTAAGTTGTAGCGGAAGTCATATCGTACTTTCAAAAAGTCAATCACTTGTCGTGTTAGAAGGACGGGGTGTTTATGTACTTCTTGTTTATATGCTTCCTGTTCATCTATTTCTTGCATTTTCGGTACGTTCTTTGAAGTGTTCGGTGAAACGATGACGTTTGACGATTCTTTCATCAATGCTTGTATTCTTTTTGCCAAACGTTTCGAGTTATATTCTAATGTCTTCATATTTTTCTTGTTTTTTAAATGAATAAATGTTGTTTTTTCGACCGGTTGATGCCGCTAAGGTATAACATGAAATATGGGGTTTGCAAGTATTTAACTAAGAAAATATTTATTTTCTTCTGAAACGAAAAACAAGCTTTTCTATGCTGATATATCGTTACTTTGTCGTATCTTTAGTGCTTGTTTAGGAAAAGCCGACTGGAGTTGTCCGGTTGGCTGACAATAGTTGACTGAACAGCCGATTCCAATCGTCCGAATAGCCGATTAAAGTTGTCCTATGATGAAGTTACACATTTAAATTGATAAGAAGTAATGGCTATTGTGTTTGATTGGTATGAAAATCCTAATGCTTCTTCGGAAGAAGAAGCGGCGTTGCATCCGCGTATCTTTATGAATGGAAAAGTGGATACGGATACTCTTTGTTACAAGATTCATGACTACAGTTCGTTGACTGTGGGCGATGTAAAGAATGTGCTTGATAACTTATCGAAGATTCTCGGCGAGTCGTTGCGAGAGGGAAAAGAAGTACATATCGAGGGGATCGGCTATTTTTATCCCACTTTGGCTGCTACGGGGAAAGTGACTCGTAGCACTCCGCATAAGACTAATAAGGTGGCTTTCAAAACTGTCCGATTTCGCCCTGACAGTAATCTGAAAGGACATTTTGTGGGTGTCCGCGCCAATCAGTCCAAGTATGTCCGTCATTCGGAGAAGGTGTCAGAGGTGGAGATTGATATGCTGTTGAAAGAATATTTTGCCGAACATCAGATGATGACCCGCCGTGATTTTCAGGAAGTGTGTGGTTTGGCACGTACTACGGCCAAAACGCATTTGGTACGTTTGCGTGGAGAAGGAAAGCTGGTGAATATCGGTTTGCGCAATCAGCCGATGTATGTGCCTGCTCCCGGTTATTATGGCGTATCCAGAGATGCGGCACATCCTTCACGGTAGTGACTGTGAGTAAGCGTCTCCGCGATTCTATCTTGTCGCCCTTTTTTCATTCTTATATTTTTGCTATGTATAAAAATGAAGCATTATGGATTTAGCAGAAAATCGATTTGGAAAAACTTGGAAACATTTCCTTGAAGCATTGAAAGTAGACTACAATTGTTCTTTAGCCGATGTTTGCCGCGATCAGCATACCACTTTTGGTGGTATGAGTTCCTGGATGTCCAGACGGGGCTATAGCGTTAAACAAGCCAAGGCAGATGTGGTCCGTGATTATTATGGCGGCGTTGAACCCTCCCAACCGACAACTTCCTCTCCTTCATTCACTCAAATAGCACCCGCCATGTTGTCGGAAGAAGAGTTTAGTCTTGCCGGGATCACAATCACCTTTAACAGTGGAACCACCATTTCGGTCAAACGGGCCACACCCGGTGGTGTTATTAAAATGTTGCGCGATTACGAAAGAACGGAGGGAGATCCATGTATTCTCTAACATCAGCCAATCGATACTATCTGTACCAGGGCTTTGTTCGTATGAACCTTGGCATTGACGGTTTATTCAAAATTATACGATCGGAAATGAAGGACTTGTCTCCCGTTTCCGGAGATATCTTTTTATTCTTTGGTAAAAACCGACAAAGTGTAAAAATACTGCGTTGGGATGGCGATGGCTTTCTTCTGTACTACAAGCGCCTCGAAGGTGGAAGTTTTGAGTTACCGACATTTAACCCCAATACAGGTAATTACGAGATTTCTTATCAGGTTTTGTCTTTTATCTTAAATGGAGTGTCATTAAAGTCTGTACGGTTGAGAAAGCGTTTTAGGATCTAATTCAACATTCTGATTATTAGATATTTGCGCTAAAGATATCATCCGGTTTATTTGGCCAATTCGTTGATTTTTTATATCTTTATGCCATGAAAAAGGATGAGATCATAGAGTTATTGAAGGAACAAATCAAGGGATTACGAGATGACAACAACAGACTCTTGGACCAAATAGATGCTTTGATAAAGGAGGTTTCTTCCCTTAAAGAGGCACTCCTTCAAAAAGGCGAATCTCTTAGCAAGCAACAGCGCCTTACTAAGGGACTCGCCAAACTTGTATCCAACACATCCGAACAGCAACAGGCTCCCCAATCTGCCATATCCGAAGAGGAGCGACAGAAGATAGAAGCGGAAAAAGCAGATAAGCGTAAAGCAAGAAAGAACAATGGGGCCAAACGTGACATGCATTATGAGATGGAGGAAGAAGAACATGTCGTTTATCCCGATGATCCCGATTTTGACATCAATAAGGCCCGGTTGTTTACCACTGTTCCCAGAATATGCGTCCGCTATGAATGTGTACCCATGCGCTTCATCAAGCATGTCTACAAGATACACACCTATACGCAAGAAGGTCGCCTGTTTGAGGGAAAAACACCGGCTTCGGCCTTCTTGAATTCCAGCTATGACGGTTCATTTATTGCCGGATTGATGGAATTACGTTATATACAATCGCTACCTGTTGAAAGAATCATCAACTACTTCGAGAGTCATGGCTTTACGCTGAAGAAACCTACGGCTCATAAGTTGATAGAGAAAGCCTCAAACCTCTTCGAAAATCTTTATAAGTGCATCCGGCAGACAGCTTTGAGTGATCCTTATAAGGCAGCCGATGAAACCTATTACAAAATACTCGTCCCAGAAAAGAACAGCAAGGGAAAAGGAGTCAGGAAGGGATACCTTTGGGTGGTTGTCGGCATAAACACCAGGATGATATACTTGCTCTATGATGACGGCTCCCGGTCTGAAAGAGTTATTCTTAACGAATTAGGCAGTTGCAAAGGTATCATACAAAGCGATGGTTACTCACCTTACCGGAAGCTCGAAAGCGATGCTTATCCCAATATCACACGCATCCCGTGCTTGCAACATATAAAACGGAAATTTATAGATTGCGGTGAGAAGGAGCCGGATGCAAAAAGAATCGTGGAGCTGATAAACGCACTTTATCAAAACGAGCATAAGCATAAAGTTGGGGTTGAGGGATGGACGGTAGAACAGAATCTTATGCATCGAAAAAAGTATGCGCCGGACATACTCGGAGAAATAAAAGATGTGCTTGATGAAATAGAAGAACGGGGGGATTTATTACCTAAGAGCGAACTGCAGGAAGCCATTACCTATCTTCGCAATGAGTGGAATGCAGTGGTGGACATCTTTAATTATGGTGACACTTATCTGGACAACAATATGGTTGAACGGATGAACCGGTACATATCCTTATCTAGAAAAAACTCATTGTTCTTCGGCAGCCATAAGGGGGCCGAACGAGGCGCCATACTCTATACGATAGCACTCACTTGTAGGATGCATAAAGTGAATCTATTTGAGTATCTCACGGATGTGATAAACAGAACAGCCGAATGGCAACCGAACACACCAATTGAAAAATACAGGGAACTGCTTCCTGACAGATGGGAAAAGGCTAATGACTAAAAAGGGATCATTAGCCTTTTTATTTTAATACACTATATAGAATCGCGGAGACGCTTACGACTGTGAAGGATGTGAAAGAGGTATTTTCACTCAACGAATCACGTAAAAAGACTGATAAATTGAGACTTATCTCAATGTGAAGAGAATGAACAAAGGGCACAAAAAAAGAGCGAATCATTCCGCCCCACCTTTAAAGAATCCCCATAAATGGGATTCTTCTTTTTCTTCATCTTTCATTTACTCTTTACCTGAAAACGTCTTTTTCCTAATACCTAATCAAAACAATCTTTTTCCTAAAAACTAATCTTAAAATCTAATACCTTAGTTTTATAAACTAATACCTTTTAATTATTACCTTTTTCTAATACCTAAAATATAAGTAGTTTCACAACTACACTGCAAAGGTATAGCTGTTTGCGAAAACAGCAAAAGCCATCATACAAAAAATTACATTCAGACTTATTTTTTTGACTTATGTCAAGACGTAGGGTAGATTTTGAGTGTAAACCTCACGTTTATTTTCACAACAATCCGCATTTTCAACAAATCTTTCCTTTTACTCTCTAGTTGCACTCATAATTGAGCAAGCACACAACTAACAAAAAGAAAGCAAAACAAGGGATTGAAAAGACAAACTATTGCCATTCCATCCCAAAATATACAATCACAAAAGCCAATAAGCGGTCTATTTTCGAACAATCTGCATATTTCTAACCCGAAATTACGACGTTTTTTTCAGTTAAGCCGGATTCCTCCTCGGATTTTCAGAAGCAAAAACAGCTTGAAGATACAAGTCTCACAACTTTTCTGTAACTTTGCAGCGTTTGATAATAAATAAGATAGGAATGGATTTTAAGTACGACGTAATTGTAATTGGTGCCGGACATGCTGGTTGTGAAGCAGCGGCAGCCGCTGCTAATTTAGGTTCCAAAACTTGTCTCATCACTATGGACATGAACAAGATTGGACAGATGAGTTGCAATCCGGCTGTAGGAGGAATCGCCAAAGGACAAATTGTACGTGAAATAGATGCATTGGGTGGACAGATGGGATTAGTGACAGATGAGACTGCCATTCAATTCCGGATTCTAAACCGCTCGAAAGGTCCAGCCATGTGGAGCCCCCGCGCCCAATGCGACCGGGCTAAGTTCATTTGGTCCTGGCGAGAGAAACTGGAAAATACACCCAACCTTCATATCTGGCAAGATACCGTATGTGAACTGCTCGTAGAAAACGGTGAGGTCACTGGATTGGTCACCGCATGGGGCGTCACCTTCAAAGCGAAATGCATTGTGCTCACCGCAGGAACTTTCCTCAACGGACTGATGCATGTAGGACGTCATAAATTACCGGGAGGAAGAATGGCCGAACCGGCTTCCTATCAGTTGACCGAATCCATCGCCCGCCACGGTATCACCTACGGAAGAATGAAAACCGGTACTCCGGTACGAATTGACGCACGTAGTGTTCATTTTGACCAGATGGAAACACAAGACGGCGAATCGGACTTCCACAAGTTCTCATTCATGAATACTAGCACGCGCCACTTAAAGCAACTTCAATGCTGGACATGCTACACTAATGAAGAAGTACACCGGATTCTGCGTGAAGGTTTGCCGGATTCTCCCCTGTTCAACGGACAGATTCAAAGTATCGGGCCACGCTATTGTCCGAGCATCGAAACCAAGATTGTCACTTTCCCGGATAAAGATCAGCACCAGTTATTTCTCGAACCGGAAGGAGAAACGACACAAGAGTTATATCTTAACGGATTCTCTTCTTCGCTTCCGATGGAAATACAAATTGCAGCATTAAAACAAATCCCGGCTTTCAAAGATCTGGTTATCTACCGCCCGGGATACGCTATCGAATATGACTATTTCGATCCGACTCAATTAAAACATACGTTGGAATCGAAGATTATCAAAAATTTGTTCTTTGCCGGACAAGTAAACGGAACCACCGGATACGAGGAAGCAGGAGGACAAGGATTGATAGCCGGTATCAATGCACACATTAACTGCCACGGCGGAGAAGCATTTACTTTGGCTCGCGATGAAGCATATATTGGCGTATTAATCGACGATTTGGTTACCAAAGGTGTGGATGAACCTTACCGTATGTTTACCTCGCGTGCGGAATACCGCATTCTGCTTCGCATGGATGATGCCGATATGCGCTTAACAGAGAAAGCATTTAAGCTTGGGTTGGCAAAAGAAGATCGATATCAGTTAGTAAGAGGCAAGAAAGAAGCCGTGGAACAAATCATTTCTTTCGCGCGCAACTATTCGATGAAACCGGCACTAATCAACGATGCTCTCGAAAGGATAGGGACAACGCCCCTACGTCAAGGTTGTAAGTTGATAGAGATTCTGAACCGCCCGCAAGTGACAATAGAAAATATAGCAGAATATGTTCCGGCGTTTCAACGCGAACTGGAAAAAGCGACGAGTTCGGATCAAGACCGGAAAGAAGAGATTCTCGAAGCTGCCGAAATCCTAATCAAGTATCAAGGATATATTGATAGAGAGAGAATGATAGCTGAAAAACTAGCACGATTGGAGAGTATCAAGATTAAAGGAAAATTTGACTATTCTACCATTCAGTCCCTTTCCACCGAAGCTCGGCAAAAGTTGGTAAAGATAGATCCGGAAACAATCGCGCAAGCGAGCAGAATCCCGGGAGTCTCTCCTAGCGACATCAACGTGCTGCTGGTGCTTTCGGGACGATAAGCGGCAACGTTTCACGTGAAACAAAGCATTTAAAGAAACGATATAATTCAATGATTATGAGCAAAGAAACACTAATCAAAAGCATTCGGGAAGTACCCGATTTTCCGATTCCCGGAATCCTGTTCTACGACGTCACTACTCTATTCAAAGATCCATGGTGCTTGCAGGAATTATCCAATATCATGTTCGATATGTATAAGGATAAAGGAATCACCAAAGTGGTGGGTATAGAATCAAGAGGCTTTATTATGGGACCGATTCTGGCAACCCGTCTGAACGCCGGTTTCATTCCTATCCGCAAGCCCGGCAAGCTCCCTGCAGAAACGATTGAAGAAAGCTACGATAAGGAGTATGGCAAAGACACGGTGCAAATTCACAAAGATGCACTGGACGAAAACGACGTAATTCTACTACATGATGATTTGCTGGCAACAGGAGGCACCATGAAAGCAGCTTGCGAATTGGTGAAAAGACTAAAGCCTAAAAAGGTATATGTAAACTTCATCATCGAATTGAAAGAACTGAATGGAAAATCTTTGTTCGGAGATGACGTAGAAGTAGAATCGGTATTGTCTTTATAAAGGACTTGCCTCTATTTGCAGAGAATGTGTCAAAAGTAAGCAGCTAGCGATCTTTCGTACCTAACAATTATGAATACAGAACCAGAAAGCAGAGCCAATGAATATTTGAAAGGGATTGTAGCCAACCTTCCCGAGAAACCGGGTATTTACCAATACTTGAACACGGAGGGCACAATTATATACGTTGGAAAGGCTAAAAATCTAAAGAAAAGAGTCTACTCCTACTTCAGCAAAGAGCATGAACCGGGAAAGACACGAGTGCTGGTCAGCAAAATCGCCGATATTCGTTATATTGTAGTCAACACGGAAGAAGATGCGTTATTGCTGGAGAATAATCTGATAAAGAAATATAAGCCGCGCTACAACGTTCTATTAAAGGATGACAAGACATACCCTTCTATTTGCGTACAAAACGAGTATTTTCCCAGAGTTTTCAGAACAAGGAAGATTATCAGGAACGGTTCTTCGTATTATGGACCGTATAGTCACATACCATCCATGTATGCGGTACTGGATCTGATAAAGCATTTATATCCTTTGCGAACTTGC
The DNA here is from genome assembly GCF_019129155.2 of Bacteroides sp. MSK.18.37. Classification (NCBI taxonomy): domain Bacteria; kingdom Pseudomonadati; phylum Bacteroidota; class Bacteroidia; order Bacteroidales; family Bacteroidaceae; genus Bacteroides; species Bacteroides sp. MSK.18.37. Next base: position 2,750,290 of record NZ_JAHOIB020000001.1, read on the forward strand.
AGTTTAAACCTAACTCCGGAGAATATACGGGCTGGTAAGTTTAACGTATGCCTGGAATATCATATAAAGAACTGCGCAGGACCATGCATCGGGCTACAATCACAGGAGGATTATCTCAAAAACATTGATGAAATCAAAGAGATCCTGAAAGGAAATACACAAGAAATCAGCCGTATGCTACTGGAAAGGATGCAGACATTAGCCGGTGAGATGAAGTTTGAAGAAGCACAGAAGGTGAAAGAGAAATATCTTCTGATAGAAAACTACCGTTCCAAATCGGAGGTAGTAAGCGCTGTATTGCACAACATAGATGTATTTTCTATTGAAGAGGACGAGTCCAATTCCGCTTTCATCAACTATCTGCATATTACAAACGGCGCCATTAACCAGGCGTTTACATTCGAATATAAAAAGAAGCTGAATGAATCAAAAGAAGAACTTTTGACACTGGGTATTATCGAAATGCGGGAACGCTATAAGAGTCAATCCAGAGAGATTATAGTGCCTTTTGAACTTGATTTGGAGCTAAACAACATCGTATTTACCGTTCCACAGCGGGGAGATAAAAAGAAATTGCTGGATCTTTCGATTCTAAACGTGAAGCAATACAAAGCCGACCGTCTAAAACAGGCGGAAAAGCTGAATCCGGAGCAAAGAAGTATGCGATTAATGAAAGAGATACAGCAAGAGTTGCATCTGGACAGACCGCCTTTGCAAATTGAATGCTTTGACAACTCAAACATACAGGGTTCTGATGCCGTGGCCGCTTGCGTTGTCTTTAAAAAGGCTAAACCCTCAAAGAAGGATTATCGGAAATACAATATAAAGACGGTTGTAGGACCTGACGACTATGCATCCATGAAAGAGGTCGTCAGAAGACGTTATCAGCGCGCTATTGAAGAGAACACCCCTCTGCCCGACCTGATTATCACCGATGGTGGAAAAGGCCAAATGGAGGTCGTTAGAGAGGTGATTGAAGATGAGCTGAACTTAACAATCCCGATTGCCGGACTGGCAAAGGACAATCGCCATCGCACATCGGAACTGCTTTTTGGATTTCCTCCGCAGACTATCGGTATCAAACAGCAAAGCCCGTTATTCCGTTTGCTGACACAGATTCAGGATGAGGTGCACCGCTTTGCCATCAGTTTCCATCGTGATAAACGCAGCAAACGGCAGGTAGCATCGGCATTAGACAATATCAAAGGGATTGGAGAAAAGACAAAAACAGCGCTTCTGAAAGAATTTAAGAGCGTAAAACGGATCAAAGAAGCCTCTTTTGAGGAGATTTCCGCTGTGATTGGAGAAGCGAAAGCCAAGACTGTAAAAGAAGGTTTAGGTAACGAACAACAATAAGGAAATACGTCAGCCAAGGCGGCACTGTTCGAAAGTTCGAGCAGTGCCGCTCTAAATTTCAAACCATAACAATCAATAAGTTGATTATCACTATCAAGATAGCGAATTGACAACAAATAATAACGAATGGTCCTATTGACTACGGAGCGAATTCACAATATTTTCCCACCAACACACCGTTTTCTCTTCTGAATTTTGTAAATTTGCCTTTCCTAATCATGAAATAGAATAAATAATAATGAGAATAGTCATACAACGGGTAAGCCATGCGTCAGTAACCATTGAAGGACACTGTAAGTCGTCCATTGGGAAAGGGATGCTGATATTAGTCGGTATTGAAGAAGCAGACGGGCAGGAAGATATCGACTGGCTCTGCAAGAAGATTGTAAATCTACGTATCTTTGATGATGAGAATGGTGTAATGAACAAATCTATCTTAGAAGATGGAGGTGAGATTCTGGTTATCAGCCAGTTCACGTTACACGCTTCTACCAAGAAGGGAAATCGCCCCTCCTATATCAAAGCTGCCAAGCCAGATGTCTCTATCCCACTCTACGAACAATTCTGCAAAGATTTAAGCGGTGCATTGGGAAAAGAAATAGGTACAGGCATCTTTGGAGCGGACATGAAAGTTGAACTTTTAAACGACGGTCCCGTTACTATATGCATGGATACAAAAAACAAAGAATAATAACCAACCATCAACAATTATGACTCTGGAAGAAGCACAGAAACAAGTGGACCAATGGGTGAAAACATACGGCGTCCGTTACTTCAGCGAGTTGACCAATATGGCAGTTCTGACGGAAGAAGTAGGAGAACTGGCGCGTGTCATGGCCCGCAAATATGGAGATCAATCCTTTAAAGAGGGAGAGAAAGATAATATAGATGAAGAGATAGCAGACGTTTTATGGGTGCTTCTCTGCATTGCCAACCAGACAGGTGTAGACATAACCACTGCTTTCCAGAAAAGCATGGATAAGAAAACGAAACGAGATAATAAAAGACATATCAACAACCCAAAACTGAAAGATCATGGAAGAGAATAACTCACAGCCCAACAAGTACAATGCCGCATTGGCAAAGTATAATACCAATCTGAGCGATGCAGATATTCAAGCTCGCGTAGCTGAATTGATTGAGAAAAAAGTGCCGGCAAACAACACGGAAGACGTTAAGAAGTTCCTGTTCAACTGTATTGATCTGACTACTTTGAATAGTACAGACAGTGACAAAAGTGTGATGCACTTTACCGAAAAAGTCAATCAGTTTGACGACGAATATCCTGATCTTAAAAATGTTGCAGCAATCTGTGTATACCCCAATTTTGCAGCCATCGTTAAGAATACGCTGGAGGTAGACGGAGTCAATATAGCCTGTGTATCAGGAGGTTTTCCCTCTTCACAGACATTCATTGAAGTAAAAGTGGCAGAAACAGCATTAGCAATCGCAGAAGGTGCAGATGAAATAGATATTGTCATTTCCATCGGCAAATTCCTAAGCGGAGACTACGAAGGAATGTGTGAAGAAATACAGGAATTAAAGGAAGTTTGCAAGGAACGCCACCTCAAAGTGATCCTCGAAACTGGTGCACTAAAGAGCGCTTCCAACATCAAGAAAGCCTCTATCCTATCCATGTATTCGGGCGCAGATTTCATCAAGACTTCCACTGGTAAGCAACAGCCTGCCGCTACTCCGGAAGCCGCTTACGTGATGTGTGAAGCCATCAAAGAATACCACCAGAAGACCGGAATCAAGATTGGATTCAAACCGGCAGGTGGCATCAATACCGTTAATGATGCGATTATTTACTACACAATTGTAAAAGAGCTATTGGGTGAAGAATGGCTGGATAATCAACTGTTCCGCCTGGGAACCAGCCGCTTAGCCAACCTCCTTCTTTCTGACATCAAAGGGGAAGAAATCAAGTTCTTCTAAGCTAAAGGCTACATTAGCAATCAAATACGCCTTACCGCGCGATTCCCGTACTCCGGGAACCGACGCGGTATTTTTTATTTAAGAAAATCTAAAGATAGTTACAGGAGAATTCAGAAAAATACTTATCTTTGTAAAAGGTTTAGCGATGAAAATATAGCTAATTAGTTATATTAGAGAACGTTTCATTTATTACCAATTCCTGGAATTCGGCAAAATTCAAAGTTATGAATGGTAATAAGCAAACGGGTCTCACGCACCTTCATGTATATACTTTTGTTATATATCGAATGGAGCGTGGGACTGTTGCTTGTATACTCATAACGGCTTGCCGAAGCCTCAGGAAAATACATGGCAACAGTTCTCACGCTTTTCATGAACCTTTGGAGGTATTAGGATGGACGCATATACAAGAACCTTAAGATTCAATCACAACCCTCTGAACCTCATCCTCGGAGCAGAGAAAAAGAAGGGGCTACGCATCGGTTATATGGAAGCCGGACTGCAAGGCTTCTATCTCAACTCCATAGAGACCGGAATCCATCCGCAAAAGCTATCCAAACTGCTAACAGAGGAGTTTCACTGCACCGATAATGAGTCCGCCACCGGACTATTCCAGTTCCTTATCAACGAAGGCGACAGAGTCTCCTACCAGATTATGCTCCCCTATTTACTCTCTACAGAGAACATCAACGAGTTCGAAAACATCATTCAAAAGCGTTTTTTCGGAGTGGAACGCTTTATCCGTCAAGGAAAGAATCTATACAAATTTGTGAAATATACAGAGGAAAGAAGGGACCCTATTATATGGATAAATGACTTGGAAAAAGGCATTATCGGATGGGATATGGGACTGCTTGTGAGCCTGGCGCGCGCCTCCCAAGCATGTGGTCACATCACCAAAGAGAAAGCCTGGGACTACATAGAGCAAGCCGCCAAATTATGCTCTTTAGATCTTCATACAGCGGAAGAAATAGACAAGAGTTTCCTTTTAGGAAAAGCGATGAAATCGGAAAAGATAGAAGATTGGGACCGGTTATTATTGTGCTATTCACTTCTGGCAAAATACCGGAAGTAACTATTTTTCGCGGTCTACTACGTAATCCAGATAAGCCCGGAGAGCTGCACAGATATCGGAATCCGGCAAAGAAGCCAATAGATTGAAGGCTTTTTGCTTATAGACATTCATAGTCTGAACCGCATATTCAATACCTCCGTTTTCTTTAATAAACGAAATCAAATGAGCTATTTCATCGAGAGTAGCCGTACCCTCCTTTACTTTGATTGCAATTTCTTGCGCTTCCTCGTTTTTCGTCGTATTCAGCACATACAAAGCGGGTAATGTCAGTTTACCTTCAAGCATATCATTACCCGTAGGTTTACCAATCTCCTTATTATCAAAGTAATCGAAAATATCATCTTTTATCTGGAAACAGATACCAATATATTCGCCCAGCAAACGGGCAAGTTCAGCTTCCCCCTCACCCACACCTACCGAGAAAGCGGCAGCCTTTGTGCAGGCAGCAAAAAGAGCAGCAGTTTTCTTGCGGATTACATCAAAATAGACTTCCTCGGAAAAACTGTGATTACTTACATTTGAAAGCTGAAGCAACTCACCGTCAGCAAGATCCTGTCCAAGAGTGGACACCAGCTGAATAATACGATGACTGTTTGTCAGTTCGGCGTGTACGAGGCTGGTTGCCAATAAATAGTCACCCGTCAGCACCGCTACTTTATTATTAAAGATAGCATTTACCGAGAGCTGTCCACGACGTTCGGAACTTTCATCCACTACGTCATCATGTACCAGGCTGGCCGTATGAAGGAGTTCCAGTGAAACAGCCGCATGAAGAGTGGAAGGACATATAGCTCCATAAAGACGTGCCACGAGTAAAACAAGAATAGGCCGCATCATCTTACCATTCCTCTGCCGTATGTGAGATACGACGCTATCGAGCAATGCATTTGAACTGGAGAGAGAACTATCAAAAAGTTCTTTGAAGTCGCCCAGTTCCGCTTCAATCGGAGTTCTGATAAGTGAGATACTGTCCATTTATTACACAATTTGAGCACAAAAGTAATAATAAAACGCTTAATACCGTATTTTTTTGTACTTTTACCATGAAAAATTAATTAAATCTATGGATTCAGGTAATAAATTATTTCTTTTAGACGCTTATGCATTGATATATCGGGCGTATTACGCCTTTATTAAGAACCCAAGAATCAATTCCAAAGGATTCAACACTTCAGCCATACTGGGTTTTGTGAACACCCTCGAAGAAGTATTGAAAAAAGAGAATCCCACTCATATAGGAGTAGCCTTCGACCCCGCAGGTCCCACCTTCCGCCACGAGGCTTTTGAACAATATAAAGCACAACGCGAAGAAACTCCGGAAGCAATTCGTCTTTCCGTACCTATTATAAAGGATATCATACGCGCCTACCGCATCCCCATTCTGGAAGTGGCAGGCTACGAAGCCGATGATGTGATAGGTACGCTCGCTACCGAAGCCGGTCGCCAGGGTATCACTACCTATATGATGACTCCCGACAAAGATTACGGGCAGCTGGTAAGTGACAAAGTATTTATGTATCGCCCCAAACACACAGGAGGTTTCGAAGTGATGGGAGTGGAGGAAGTGAAAGCCAAGTTTGACATTCAGTCTCCGACACAGGTGATCGATATGCTCGGACTGATGGGCGACTCTTCAGATAACATTCCCGGATGTCCGGGAGTAGGAGAAAAGACTGCTCAAAAACTGGTCTCCGAATTCGGAAGCATCGAGAACCTATTGGAACATACCGACCAACTGAAAGGAGCATTGAAAACAAAAGTGGAAACCAATCGGGAAATGATTACGTTCTCGAAATTTCTCGCCACCATTAAAATCGATGTCCCTATCCAACTTGAGATGGATGCTCTTGTCCGCGAAGAAGCAGACGAGAATTCACTCCGCAGCATTTTCGAGGAATTGGAATTTAGAACACTCATCGACCGGGTGCTCAAAAAAGATATTTCCGGAAACGGAATAACCTCTGCCACCGGAAGCAAAGTTGCTACTGGAAAAAGTGCCCCCTCTCCTCTTCCACTTTTTCCCGAAGAAGGAGGCGGAATGCAAGGCGATTTATTTGCGAATTTCACGCCCGATGAACCGGGTGAAGCAAAAAAATCGAACCTAGAGACGTTAGAATCGCTCACTTATAGTTATCAACTTATTGATACAGAGGAGAAAAGGCAGGAAATTATTCAAAAGTTACTTACATCGAAAATTCTCTCGTTAGATACGGAAACCACCGGAACCGAACCAATGGATGCCGAATTAGTCGGAATGAGCTTTTCGATTGCAGAGAATGAAGCTTTTTATGTTCCCGTACCATCGGACCAAGACGAAGCGTTAAAAATCGTAAATGAGTTCCGTCCGGTCTTCGAAAATGAGAATTCGTTAAAAGTCGGACAAAATATCAAGTACGACATGATTGTTCTTCAAAATTATGGCGCAACAGTAAAAGGTCCACTTTTCGATACGATGATCGCTCATTATGTTCTTCAACCGGAACTTCGTCATGGCATGGATTATCTTGCGGAAATTTACCTGCACTATCAGACTATCCACATTGACGAACTGATAGATCCCAAAGGAAAGAATCAGAAGAACATGCGCGATCTCGACCCGAAAGATGTATATCTATATGCCTGCGAAGATGCAGACGTAACTCTGAAACTGAAAAATGTATTGGAGAAAGAACTGAAAGAAAATGACGCAGAACGTTTGTTCTATGATATAGAAATGCCGCTAGTTCCCGTATTGGTTAATATAGAACGGAACGGGGTATTGCTGGATACGGAAGCATTGAAGCAGTCGTCCGCCCATTTCACCGCCCAGATGGAGCAAATCGAAAAAGAGATTTACGAATTGGCCGGTGAGACTTTCAATATCGCTTCGCCCAAACAAGTCGGTGAGGTACTGTTTGACAAACTGAAAATCGTAGAGAAGGCAAAAAAGACTAAGACCGGCCAGTACGTCACCTCAGAAGAAGTGCTCGAAAGCCTCCGGCACAAACATCCGGTAGTAGAAAAGATTCTGGAACATCGCGGACTGAAAAAGCTATTGGGCACGTATATCGACGCACTCCCTCAGCTTATCAATCCACGTACAGGAAGGGTGCACACCTCTTTCAACCAGACTGTAACCGCTACGGGACGCCTTAGTTCAAGCAATCCGAACTTACAAAATATCCCTATCCGCGACGAGAATGGAAAAGAAATCCGCAAGGCTTTCATCCCCGATGAAGGCTGCCTCTTCTTCTCTGCCGACTATTCGCAAATTGAATTGCGCATCATGGCACACCTTAGCGAGGATAAGAATATGATTGATGCTTTCCTTAGCAATCACGATATTCATGCGGCCACTGCTGCCAAAGTTTATAAGATCGACCTGAAAGACGTAGGTTCCGACATGCGCCGTAAAGCCAAGACTGCCAATTTCGGTATCATCTATGGCATATCCGTATTTGGTCTTGCCGAACGAATGAATGTAGATCGTAAAGAAGCCAAAGAGTTAATCGACGGTTACTTTGAAACTTATCCGGGAGTGAAAGCATATATGGATAAAAGCATTCAGGTGGCCCAGGAAAAAGGCTATGTGGAAACAATCTTCCATCGGAAGCGCTTCTTACCGGACATCAATTCGCGGAATGCCGTTGTACGCGGATATGCGGAACGAAATGCCATCAACGCCCCTATCCAGGGAAGTGCGGCAGATATTATAAAAGTAGCAATGGCACGTATCTATCAACGGTTCCAGACCGAAGGAATACAAGCCAAAATGATCCTGCAAGTACATGACGAATTAAATTTCAGCGTTCCTGTCAATGAAAAAGAGCGTGTAGAAGAAATCGTCATCGAAGAAATGGAGAAAGCATACCGCATGCACGTCCCCTTGAAAGCAGATTGCGGATGGGGCAAAAACTGGCTTGAGGCACATTAAACCATCAAGTGAATAAAGGCCACCTCAATAAGGAATTGCTATCTTTTAGACACTAATTACACAAGGAGACTCCACCTTATCAGGGACCTCCGCTTACAAAATGGAGGCAAGTCTGGGTAATAACATTATTTAACTCTGTATCCAGAAAGCTAGAAAAAAGATTCCTTTTTCGACGAAGTGATTCATTCTATATCCGGCAGATTGACTGCCGGATATTTTTTTGTCACCAATATTGGCAAAAAGCTAGTTATCACCCACCTCCACTCTTGACATTTTGACAATCTTTTATCTTCTAAAATGCATAAATACCAAATTAATATGTAGATTTGCAGCATAAAACCAATGTATTTGGTAGACAAATGAAAGTATAACCCAAAAACTTAAATAGCCATGAAAGCAAAAGTATCTTTAAAAATGTTCGTTTTATCTGCAGCTCTTCTTGTTGTATCGCTTGCTACTTCTGCACGTAGCTACGATAATCAATTGATTTATAATCCAATCGAAGAGAATGGCATGACAGTGGGACAAACCGTTTACAAAATGGACGGAAATACACTTGCCAACTACATGAAGTACAACTACAAGTACGATGACAACAAACGTATGATTGAAAGCGAGGCCTTGAAATGGAACAATAGCAAAGACGCATGGGAAAAAGACCTACGCATCAATTACACTTATGAAGGCAAGACCGTTACTACGAATTATTATAAATGGAACGCTAAAAAACAAGCCTACGTACTGGTACCCGAAATGACCGTTACGATGGATAATACAAATATGTAACATAAACTCTCTCTCATTCTAATATTCTAACAAAAGGATACGCCGCTTCTGCTGAAGAAGTGGCGTATTTCATAATATGAGGTCTACATTACAAAACAAAGAAACGCTCTTGCAGTTCTTTTAGATAACTTCGGGAAATAATCAAATCGTTCTTATCGTGAAAAGGCGGATAAAGTTGACAGCATTTACCATCAATCATTGCCAGATAATTAACATTTACAATAGCAGATTGGCTAATCTGTACAAAAGCTTGTGAATAACTGATAATATCTTCTGCTTTTGTATTTCGCTTCAAATTCAGACAAGTTTGATTAAACAAGACCACCTGCCATTGACGTTTGTCTTTCAGATATTCAAAAAAGCCGATTTCTTCCAGTCGCAAGAGTTTGAAGCCTGTCACTGTACTAATCATAAACATGCCTTGCTGGGGCATCAATGCACTAATAGAAGAAGCAAAAGAAGGCAAAAGAGGAAGCGAAGTAGAGCTCATAGCCTTCCGGTAACGGTCCATAATTACTTTCAGGTCTTCTGCTTCAAAAGGCTTCAGCAGGAAGTCGAAAGCCGACTCACGCAACGCCTGAAGCAAGTATTTGTCATAAGAGGTGTAAAACACAACCTTCATATCCCACAAAATATCCTCCCTGATTTCACTTAATAGATTGAGTCCCAACGTATCCGGAAGTTCCACATCAAGAAACAATAAGTCCGGATGCAACTCCATAATCATCTTTTTACCTTTTGCACCATTCCCTGCGATTCCTTTTACTTCAAATTCACGATAGGGCTCCAACTCTCGGCGCAAAGCATCAATCGCTGTACGTTCATCGTCAACGATGACTACCTTATACTTTTCTTCTGTCTCCATCATAAATCATAAGAAAAACGAAACGGGATATATACCGACACTTCCGTACCGGTTTGTCCATCGCTTCTGTTGGTTATATTAAAACGTATTTTATCACTCTTGTTCTTTGTATTCAGTAATTGAATGGTCTGATACAACACTTTCAATCCTGTACCAGTACCCCGTGTGGCGGAAACTACCTGCGGGAGATACCCGCGTCCGTTGTCGGTAACCGTTATGCGAATCCCATTTGTTTCACGGGAAACATATACCATTAGCTCCTTTTTTCCGTCCTTTCCCGCCAGTCCATGTTTAATAGCATTCTCCACCGGAATTTGCACAATCATAGATGGAATCATGATGCGGGTTGCATCTAAACCGTCCTCCACCGTGATTGTTGCGACAAAATCTTCTCCGACACGTCCACGTTCCAGTTCGATGTATGTACGGACGAAATCCAGTTCGTCTTGCAAAGATACGCTCAATTTCTCGGTAAGTTCGAGGCTACGACGGAGATATTTCACCAGTTCCATCAGATTATGTTTCACCTCTTCCGAGCCGTTAAACTGATTGATCTCACGTCCCAGTACATTAAAAGTAAAATGAGGAGAAATCCGGCTTCTCAAATTCTCCATGCGGACACGGTTGATTTGCTGGAAGAAACGCTGGCGAAGAAACTCCCTCTTTTTACGCATATACCAGACAACTATCACTACCCCTGCCACAAGCAACACGCAGACAAGTACCCAGATAGATACGCTCAACTTGAGCACTCTCATCTCTGCCGCCTGTCGCTGAATCTTCATTTCCTTACGAAGCACTATCGTATCCTGCCGGTAACGCATATCCAATTCGGCAACACGCATCTGTATCCGTTCGCTCCGGATGGAATCGTCCAGATGGCAATCACGTTTCAGGTATTCATAGGCACGGCGATAATCACCGGTATGCTCAAAATAATGTTGCAGATACTGATTGCGTATAGTCAACATATTGGCGTCAAGATGCCCCACAGGAGCAGTCCGGGCGATCATAGTCTTCGCTTGGGCTATATTACCTTTCTTCAATGCCAGTTCAATCATCTGGGTTTCAATGTAATGAACAGCCGAGTTATGCTGTATATCGGAGAAGAAACGATAACTTTCGTCCAGGCAGATCTGTGCGGAGTCCAGTTTGTCAGTCAGCAAGTACAATTCTCCCAGGTTTACTTTGATAAAGTTCTGTTCAAACACCATCTGCGGATAAGAAGATACGAGTGCATTGGCTCTGCGCATATATTTCAAAGCCTCCTGATAGTTTTTCCGGTAATAATAATGGTTGCCGCGATTGTTGAGATAGGTCCATTGCTCGCTCACGTTCATTTCATCGAAGAACTGCCCGGCCAATTCATAGTAATGATTGGATAAATCGAAATCGCGCAGTTCCATATAAGTCTGCCCCAATCCGTAGTAGACAGGAAATTTCGTGTGCTCGGACAAGTTCAAAGAATCACAGAGAAACAGGGCGCGCCGGTAATACGAAGCAGTGTGCGCCAAGTCACTGCGATGCAGGTAGGCATCAGCTATATTGATACAAATATCCGGAAGCAGGTGTAGTTTTTTTCCTTCCAGGCGATATCCATAGGCTTTCTTATAGTCGATAATTGCAGAATCAGGGCGGTTCAGTTGCATCCATACGTTGCCTTCGATATTATAGACATCGGACAATACATCATTCCATCGTGGAGACTGGAGAGATTCAGAAGATTGGGAAGCATTGCGGGAAAATTCTTTTACCCGGCGGTTGTAATAGAGTATAGAATCAAAATCGGAAGAGACAAAAAATGTTTTCCCGTAAAGGGCGAGCAGACGATAATAAACCAGGGAATCTTGCGTCTGCGTCAGTGCCTCAAGCAGTTGTGAGCGGGAATAATGCACATTGGAAAACAAAGAATCCTGTACACGAACTTCCAGAGAATCAACCAACGCCTGTTCGCATGAAGAGCTATTGCGGTGTCTATCAGCATATCCGCAACTCAACAACATCAACAACCCCAACAGTCCAAATAGTTTCATAGCAGTCTTCTGATTCATCAGTCCCCTTATTCATGTCATGTTTTGAATGTGACAAAAATACATTATTTATCCTGAATCCCAGCGAATTTTATTATTTTTTTAATACCTTTGTGCCCATATAAATATGAGCAACTGACCTAATGAGTCCACTGAACTTCACCCACATTTTGACACAGGCAGTCGATGAGCTATCGGAAAGCGAATCTTATAAAGGACTGTTTCATCAGCACAAAGATGGCGAGCCACTGCCCTCTGCAAAAGTCTTGTATGAAATTATTGAGCTTTCACGCTCCATTCTTTTCCCCGGATATTACGGAAATTCTACTATTAACAGCCGGACTATCAATTATCACATCGGTGTCAACATTGAAAAATTGTTTGATTTACTTTGTGAGCAAATCTTGGCCGGATTATGTTTTAGCACTTCCATAGAGGGGAAATGCAACGTCTGCTCCGACTCCAAACGAGAAGAAGCTGCACGTCTTGCTGCTAAATTCATCAGTAAGTTACCCGCCATGAGGAGGATACTGGCAACGGATGTGGAAGCCGCCTACAACGGTGACCCGGCTGCCGAAAGCTATGGAGAGGTCATATTCTGTTATCCGGCCATTAAAGCGATCAGCAATTACCGTATCGCGCATGAATTGCTGGAACTGGGTGTTCCTCTGATTCCCCGTATCATCACGGAGATGGCGCATAGCGAAACGGGAATTGATATCCATCCGGCCGCAAAGATTGGCACTCACTTCACCATCGACCATGGTACGGGTGTCGTAATCGGCGCCACGAGTATCATCGGAAACAACGTCAAACTATATCAGGGTGTCACGCTGGGAGCCAAGAGTTTCCCGCTGGATGCCGACGGAAAACCTATCAAGGGAATCCCCCGCCATCCGATCCTGGAAGACAATGTAATTGTTTATTCCAACGCCACTATTCTGGGAAGAATCACCATCGGGCGTGATGCAACCGTAGGCGGTAATATCTGGGTAACGGAAAACGTGCCCGCAGGAGCAAGAATCGTACAAACTAAAGCAAAAAAATAAAATCAAAAGAATCTATATGAGCGAACAATTCGAGATGATAGCCAAGACTTTCCAGGGACTGGAAGAGATACTTGCAGAAGAACTGACAGCATTAGGAGCCAACGACATTCAAATAGGACGTCGTATGGTTTCATTTACAGGAGATAAACGTATGATGTACAAGGCTAATTTCTGTCTACGTACCGCCATCCGTATCCTGAAACCCATCAAGAACTTTACGGCCAAAGATGCTGACGAGGTTTACAATCAAATACAGGCTATTCCATGGGAAGAATATCTCGATGTGAACAAGACATTTGCTATCGATGCAGTAGTATTCAGTGAGGAGTTCCGCCATTCGAAATTCGTTTCGTACAAGGTGAAAGATGCGATTGTGGACTACTTCCGCGAGAAAACGGGTAAACGTCCGTCGGTACGCATCAACAACCCGGATGTACTTCTGAACATTCATATTGCACAGACTACCTGTACCTTGTCGTTGGACTCGTCCGGAGAATCACTTCACCGTCGCGGTTATCGCCAGGAAGCGGTAGAAGCTCCGTTGAATGAGGTATTGGCTGCCGGCATGATTTTAATGACCGGATGGCGTGGAGAATGTGATCTGATCGATCCGATGTGTGGTTCGGGTACTATCCCTGTAGAAGCCGCACTGATTGCTAAGAATATCGCTCCGGGAGTATTCCGTAAAGGGTTTGCTTTCGAGAAATGGGTGGATTTCGATGCGGATATGTTTGATGAGATTTACAATGACGACAGTCAGGAGCGTGAGTTTACTCATAAGATTTATGGGTATGACAACAATCCGAAAGCGAATGAGATTGCAACTCACAATATAAAAGCTGCCGGTGTATCGAAAGATATCGTGCTAAAATTGCAACCGTTCCAGCAGTTCGAACAGCCGAAAGAGAAATCAATCATCATCACCAATCCTCCTTATGGGGAACGTATCTCTACGAATGATTTGCTCGGTCTTTACCAGATGATCGGCGAACGTCTGAAACATGCATTTGTAGGAAACGAAGCATGGGTGCTTTCTTATCGGGAAGAGTGTTTCGACCAGATTGGCTTGAAGGCAAGCCAGAAGGTTCCTTTGTTCAATGGACCGTTGGAGTGTGAATTCCGCAAATATGAGATTTTTGACGGAAAATATAAAGAGTTCAAGAGCCAGGAAGAGGGCGAAGAGAAGAAAGAGGGTGAAGGAGAACAAGCTCCAAGATTCAGAGAAAGAAAAGAATTTAAGCCACGCCGCGAAGGTGAGTTCAAGCCGCGTCGGGACGGCGAATCCAGACCTCGCAGAGAGGGAGAATACAAGCCACGCAGAGAAGGTGGCGACTTCAAAGGTGGCGATGAAAGAGATAGAAAACCACGGGGAGAATTCCGCGGAGGAAGAGATTCAAGAGGGCCAAGAGAATTTAGGGGAAACCGGGAGCCGAGGATTCCGAAGAAGGAAGAGGAATAAACGGTTATAATCCCAACAACTTATTCACCCTGTAATTCACTAGTTAATAATTAATTAAAAACTTGAAGTTCCAAATTGGAACTTCAAGTTTACATCATAGTTCTAATGTTCAGTCACAAATTGGAACCTGTCTAAACAAAAAAATGGATGATATAGCTATTATAGAAAACAAAATATACGAAATCAGAGGGCAAAAAGTTATGCTTGACTTTGATTTGGCAGAAATGTATGGAGTTGAAACTAAACGCCTCAAGGAACAAGTACGTCGTAATATTGAACGCTTTCCTGCTGAATTCATGTTCGAGCTAACAAAAGAAGAAGTTGCAATTTCAAGGTCGCAAATTGCGACCTTGAAAACAGGACAAGGATATAACATCAAATATCTTCCGTTTGCATTTACTGAATATGGTATAGTTATGTTATCCAGCGTCCTCAAGTCCAAGACCGCTGTGGAAGTAAATATCAATATTATCCGTGCTTTTGTACGTATGCGCCAATATCTTCTATCCAATATACCTAAAAAGGAGTTGGAAGAATTAAAACAACGCATCGAATATCTCGAAGAAGATATTACTTCTGATAGGGAAAGTTACGAAAAACAATTTGACGACCTATTTAATGCCTTTGCTAAAATAAGTGCAATTATCCAATCAAGACAGACTCCTTTGGACAGAGTAAAAATAGAAGGATTTAAAAACAAATAATAAAGAAAAGAGCAATGAGTAAAATTGGAAAAAGAGCCATTCTGTTATTGTTGGCACTACCAATCGGATTCAATGTTATGGCACAAGAAACCAAAAAACCGACGCTGGAAGAACTGATTCCGGGCGGCGAGAGTTACCGCTATGCAGAAAACCTGTACGGGCTGCAATGGTGGGGCGACGAATGTATCAAGCCAGGAGTAGATACCCTTTATTCAATTCAACCCAAAACCGGGAAAGAAACAATGGTTATCACTCGCGAGCAAATCAACAAAGTGCTTGAAGAAAACAAGGCAGGAAAATTATCACACCTGTATTCCGTCCGTTTTCCATGGACAGACAAGGCACAAATGCTATTCACGATAGCAGGAAAGTTCATTGTATATGATTTCAAGAACAATCAGGTTATCAGCACTTTCAAACCAAAGGACGGGGCAAATAATGAAGACTATTGCGCAGCCAGTGGAAATGTGGCTTACACGATAGATAACAATCTATATGTGAATGAGAAAGCAGTAACCAATGAACCCGAAGGCATCGTTTGTGGACAAACAGTGCACCGCAATGAATTCGGTATCAACAAAGGAACTTTCTGGAGTCCGAAAGGCAACCTGCTCGCTTTCTACCGTATGGATGAAAGCATGGTGACACAATACCCGCTTGTAGACATCACTGCACGTGTAGGCGAAGTGAACAACGTACGCTATCCGATGGCAGGAATGACGAGCCATCAGGTAAAAGTAGGCATTTACAACCCTGCTACCGGTAAAAGCATTTATCTGAATGCAGGCGATCCGACAGACCGTTATTTCACTAACATCAGCTGGGCACCGGATGAAAAGAGCCTCTACCTGATCGAAGTAAACCGCGACCAGAATCATGCCAAACTCTGCCAGTACAACGCAGAGACAGGAGAACCCATGGGAGTTCTCTATGAAGAAATGCACCCTAAATACGTTGAACCGCAAAACCCCATCGTATTTTTGCCGTGGGACCCTACCAAGTTCATCTATCAAAGTCAGCGTGACGGCTACAATCACCTTTATCTCTTTGAGACAAATGCAGCAAACATGAAAGGTGAAACCTATAATAGTGCCAACGGCGGTAGTTATTTCCAGGCCGGTAAAGTAAAACAGCTAACCAAAGGCAACTGGCTGGTCAGCGAAATCCTGGGATTCAACACAAAGCGTAAAGAGGTCATCTTCACTGCCGTAGAAGGCTTGAGAAGCGGCCATTTTGCAGTAAACGTAAGTAATGGAAAGATAAGCCAGCCGTTCGAGAACTGCAAGGAAAGCGAACATAGCGGAACACTTAGCGCCTCTGGTACATACCTTATCGACCGTTATTCCACCAAAGACCAACCCCGCGTCATCAACCTGGTAGACACCA
This sequence comes from Bacteroides sp. MSK.18.37, assembly GCF_019129155.2. Lineage (NCBI taxonomy): Bacteria > Pseudomonadati > Bacteroidota > Bacteroidia > Bacteroidales > Bacteroidaceae > Bacteroides > Bacteroides sp. MSK.18.37. The sequence continues at coordinate 2,766,851 of NZ_JAHOIB020000001.1, forward strand.
AAAACTTCAAAGAAACAGCCAACTTGCTGACAGCCGAAAATCCTTACGACGGATACCAGATGCCAAGCATCGAAACCGGAACAATCAAAGCGGCAGACGGCACTACCGACCTGCATTACCGCCTGATGAAGCCGACAAACTTCGATCCGGCTAAGAAATATCCCGTAATCGTATATGTCTACGGAGGCCCTCACGCACAATGCGTCACCGGAGGATGGCAGAACGGCGCACGCGGATGGGACACATACATGGCAAGCAAAGGCTATATCATGTTCACCATCGACAATCGCGGTAGCAGCAACCGCGGACTAACATTTGAAAATGCCACCTTCCGCCATCTCGGTATCGAAGAAGGCAAAGATCAGGTGAAAGGCGTTGAATTCCTGAAATCCCTCCCCTACGTAGACAGCGAGCGCATCGGCGTACACGGATGGAGTTTTGGAGGTCACATGACTACCGCCCTGATGCTCCGTTACCCGGAGATATTCAAAGTAGGCGTTGCCGGAGGTCCGGTAATCGACTGGGGGTATTATGAAGTGATGTACGGCGAACGCTATATGGATACACCGAAAAGCAATCCGGAAGGCTACAAAGAATGTAACCTGAAGAATCTTGCCGGTCAACTGGAAGGTCACCTGTTGATTATTCACGACGATCATGACGATACCTGCGTGCCACAGCACACCCTGTCGTTTATGAAAGCCTGTGTAGATGCCCGCACTTATCCCGACCTGTTTATCTACCCGTGCCACAAGCACAACGTAGCAGGCCGCGACCGTGTACATCTGCACGAGAAAATCACCCGGTACTTTGAGCAGAACTTATAAAACCTGTGAAGTCCACCGCATCTATACGAATCATATATAACAGTATAACTTATAATAGCACAAAGATGAAGATATTATTACTTGGCTCGGGCGGCCGCGAACATGCACTGGCATGGAAAATTGCCCAAAGTCCGAAAGTTGAAAAACTGTACATTGCTCCGGGAAATGCCGGAACAACTGCCGTAGGCGAGAATGTCAACATCAAAGCAACCGATTTTGAAGCCATCAGCGCTTTCGCTCTGAAAGAGAACATTCAAATGGTAGTAGTAGGCCCCGAAGATCCGTTGGTAGAAGGAATTTACGACTACTTCCAGAACCGTCCGGAGCTAAAGCATATTGCCGTTATCGGTCCTTCGGCTCAAGGAGCAGAACTGGAAGGAAGCAAGGAGTTTGCCAAAGGCTTCATGATGCGCCACAACATCCCGACAGCCCGCTACAAAAGCATCACTTCCGCAAACCTCGAAGAAGGTCTCGCTTTCCTCGAAACGCTGGAAGCTCCATACGTATTGAAGGCTGATGGTCTTTGTGCCGGAAAAGGAGTACTTATCCTCCCTACACTGGACGAAGCTAAAGTAGAACTGAAAGAAATGCTGGGTGGCATGTTCGGCTCTGCATCGGCAACCGTTGTAATCGAAGAGTTCCTAAGCGGTATCGAGTGCTCTGTATTCGTACTGACAGACGGAGAACACTATAAAGTCCTCCCCGTAGCCAAAGACTACAAACGCATCGGTGAAGGCGATAAAGGACTAAATACAGGCGGTATGGGTAGCGTAACCCCCGTTCCGTTTGCCGATGAAGTATTTATGGAGAAAGTACGCACACGCATCATCGAACCGACCATCAACGGCCTGAAAGAAGAAAACATCACTTACAAAGGCTTCATCTTCCTCGGTCTTATCAAGGTGAAAGGTGAACCGATGGTGATCGAATACAACGTCCGCATGGGCGACCCGGAAACAGAAAGCGTGATGCTCCGTATCCAGAGCGACTTCGTAGAACTGCTTGAAGGTACTGCCGCAGGCAACCTGAACGAAAAAACACTGGTGATGGACCCACGTTCAGCCGGCTGTGTCATCCTTGTCAGCGGCGGTTATCCCGAAGCCTACGAAAAAGGATTCCCTATCAGCGGACTGGAACAGGCTGCCGCTACCGACAGCATCATTTTCCATGCCGGAACAGCCATGAAAGACGGACAAGTAGTGACGAACGGAGGACGTGTGATTGCCGTTTGCTCTTACGGTGCAACGAAAGAAGAGGCACTGGCACAGAGCTACAAAGTGGCAGACATGATCGACTTCGACAAGAAGTATTTCCGCCGCGATATCGGATTCGATTTGTAATTCAAGTTTCGCACGCAAGTAGCCCTATTCCGCATAGCGTTGAACACCATGACTTGTCAAGCATTAATAGTTGAGTTATCAAGTATTAATAGTTTAGACGACAATTGTTAATACTTGAGGAATCAGGTATTAACAGCTGACAGGATGGTTGTTAACATCAAGCATGCAGGATATTAATATCCGGAATATCAACCGAATGTACCTATAGTATCAAGAGATAACAAGTAATAAACTCATGAGAAATAAAAGACTACAAAGTCAAGTGACGGCAGGACGGTGGACCCTGCCTGCCGTTATCTTTATCTGCGCCCTGTGCTGGGTGTTGACTTACTTTTTATTTCCCGGTTCCATAGCCTCAACCGTACTCGAAGGCAGCCCTTCTGCCTGGCAACCCGCCCGCGATTTTCTGCTTCCGGGGTGGGCAGACCGGATTGTCAGCTTCCTGATTTATGCAACCATCGGTTACTTTCTGATAGAGCTGAACAATCAGTTCAGCATTATCCGTATGAGGGCTTCCATGCAGACGGCTATCTATTTCCTGCTGGTCACCGTCTGCCCGAAAATGCATTACCTATATACAGGAGATATTGTTGCCCTGGGCTTTCTCATTTCCATTTATTTTCTGTTTAAAAGCTATCAGCAAACTCAAGCTGCGGGTTATTTATTCTACTCCTTCTTCTTTATCGGAGCGGGAAGTATTCTGTTCCCACAGTTCACCATCCTCTCAGTGCTTTGGTTGCTCGAAGCCTACCGTTTCCAGTCGCTCACTCCGCGTAGTTTCTGCGGTGCGCTGCTCGGATGGATGCTGCCATACTGGATGCTGTTCGGACACGCCTTCTTCTACAACGAGATGGAGTTGTTCTATCGCCCTTTCAATCAGCTACTAACTATCGGGGAATTCTTCAACCTGCAAATCCTCCAGCCTTGGGAACTGGCAATACTCGGCTATCTGTTGGTGATGTTCATCGTCAGTACCGTCCATTGCATCGCCGCCGGATTTGAGGATAAGATACGCACACGCGCCTATCTCCAATTCCTGATAGACCTGACGATTTTCCTGTTCCTGCTGATTGCCCTGCAACCGATATATTGCAGTGCCCTATTGCCTTTGCTTATCATAAGCAACAGCATCCTGATCGGACATTTCTTTGTACTGACCAATAGTAAAAGTTCGAATGTGTTTTTCATCATTTCATTGGTCGGTCTCATCCTCTTATTCGCTTTTAATATATGGACGCTTTTATAGATTCAACGATACAACTCCTCATAGAATGGGGACTCCCGGGATTATTCATCTCGGCTTTACTGGCTGGGAGCATCGTGCCTTTCAGTTCCGAACTGGTACTGGTGGCACTGGTGAAACTCGGTCTGCCCCCGATAGCCTGTCTGATCTCCGCCACTCTGGGCAACACAGTAGGCGGAATGACTTGCTACTACATGGGGCGTTTGGGCAAAATCAGTTGGATCGAGAAATATTTCAAGGTAAAGAAAGAGAAAGTAGACAAAATGGTGAAATTCCTGCAAGGAAAAGGAGCATTGATGGCCTTCTTCACCTTTCTTCCCGCTATTGGGGAAGTGATAGCCATTGCACTGGGATTTATGCGAAGCAACACATGGCTCACCATAGTTTCCATGTTTGTCGGCAAACTGATACGTTATATTCTTCTCCTGTATGCACTCGAAAGTGCCTGGGACGCTATAGCAGGGTAAGGATTTTAAATATCAGGTAAAAAGTATTAGACGTTAGACAGTAAGCATTAGAGATTGTATGATGGAAAGGATTATTGAGAAAACCGACGACGGGAGCGCTACCCTGTTTGTTCCGGAATTGAATGAACATTATCATTCAACGAAAGGGGCACGCACGGAGTCTCAACATATTTTCATCGATATGGGACTTAAAGCCTCTTCCGCCACTACTCCGCGTATTCTTGAGATCGGCTTCGGGACAGGGCTAAACGCCTGGCTCACCCTTGAAGAAGCAGAAAGAAGCAGACGGAATATACTCTATACAGGATTGGAACTCTATCCACTGGAATGGCAGACGATAGAGCAATTAGGATATATCTCCAATGATGAGCAATTAACGACGACCGCCCGGCAGCAACCGGCTATCGAATTGTTTAAGCAACTTCATACATCACCTTGGGAGAAAGACGTGCAACTCACTCCACACTTCACCCTACGGAAAGTAGAGACAGACGTAAACAAATGGGTTGAGAACAGAGAACGAACAATGAGCAATATCAATGATAGCGTAACCAACGCCGAATCACCTGCCCTGAATCTTTCATTTAACCTCATTTACTTCGATGCCTTTGCACCGGAAAAGCAACCGGAAATGTGGTCGCAAGAACTATTCAACCGCCTCTACGTTTTATTAGATAGAGACGGCATCCTGACCACTTACTGCGCCAAAGGTGTCGTCCGCCGGATGTTACAGACAGCCGGATTCACAGTAGAACGCCTGCCCGGACCTCCGGGTGGTAAACGGGAAATATTACGGGCCCGAAAATAAGAATAGAAACAAGATAAGAAAGAAACCCCGAAATAGAAGAAGTCATGAAAAAACAACTAAAAGATATGAGAACCCTTTTCCTCCTTAGTGCCTGCCTCCTAATGGCAGCCTGCACAGGACGCTCTTCCCAAGCAAGCAACGATGACGAAGCAAAACCGGTGATTACCGTCACCCTGGAACCGCAACGTTATTTCACGGAAGCTATTGCCGGAGATAAATTTAAAGTAGTCAGCATGGTCCCAAAAGGTTCCAGCCCGGAAACCTATGATCCTGTCCCCCAACAACTTGTGTCTCTGGGAGACAGCAAAGCCTATTTCCGCATCGGATACATCGGCTTCGAACAGACCTGGATGGATCGTTTGATGAACAATACCCCCCATATCCAAGTGTTCGACACCTCCAAAGGAATCGACCTCATACTCAACAATGATGACCACGACCATGCCCACGGACATAACAGTAACGACGGGCATATCCACGCCGTAGAGCCGCACGTATGGAATTCTACCGGTAATGCTTTAATCATTGCAGGAAACACCTACAAAGCCCTTAGCCAACTGGATAAGGCAAATGAGGTATACTATAGAAACCGCTACGATTCGCTCTGCCAGCGTATCCAGCACACCGACAGCCTGATTCGCCGTCAACTCTCCGCTCCCGAAGCAGCCAAAGCCTTCATGATTTATCATCCGGCTCTCTCCTACTTCGCCCGCGACTACGGATTGCATCAGATTTCCATCGAAGAAGGGGGCAAAGAACCTTCTCCCGCCCATCTGAAAGCCTTGATAGACCTGTGTCAGGCAGAAGATGTACGTGTAATCTTTGTTCAACCGGAATTTGACAAACGCAATGCGGAAACCATCGCGCAGCAAACCGGAACGAAAGTGATCCCTATCAATCCGCTAAGTTACGACTGGGAAGAAGAAATGCTGAATGTAGCCAAAGCCCTCGCGCCACAGGCTGCAACAAAATAAACGTATAAAGAAAGAACCCATCAAGCCATTTCCAACGATGAAACCAATAATCGAAATAAAGAATCTTTCCGCCGGATATGACGGTCGCACTGTTCTCCACGATGTTAATCTAAGCATCTACGAACGGGATTTTCTAGGTATTATAGGTCCGAACGGAGGCGGCAAAACGACGCTTATAAAGTGCATCCTCGGTCTGTTGAAGCCAACCGGAGGGGAAATTATATTCCATACTCCTGAAAAAGCATCTACTAAAACCACTTCTACTTTCCTGGGTTATCTGCCTCAATACAACAGTATAGACCGGAAGTTCCCTATTTCCGTGGAAGAAGTGATCCTATCCGGATTAAGCATACAAAAATCGCTCACTTCACGATTTACCCCCGAACAGAAAGAGAAAGGTAAACAGATTATTTCCCGCATGGGGCTTGAAGGATTCGAACACCGTTCTATCGGGCAATTAAGCGGCGGGCAGCTGCAACGTGCCCTGTTGGGACGTGCCATCATCTCCGACCCTGCGGTATTGATTCTCGATGAACCCAGCACGTATATCGACAAGCGTTTCGAAGCACGCCTTTATGAGTTATTGGCTGAAATCAATAAAGAATGTGCCATTATCCTTGTCAGTCACGACATCGGCACTGTATTGCAACAGGTAAAATCTATCGCTTGCGTCAACGAAACGCTGGATTACCATCCGGATACAGGCGTTACTACCGAATGGCTGGAAAGGAACTTCAACTGCCCTATCGAGCTATTGGGACACGGTACATTGCCTCACCGGGTTTTAGGAGAGCATCATCACCATCATTAAAGATATCTGCAAAAGACGACCTACATGAATCTATTTGTGCAAAAAAGTTCATTGGTAGATTCGTGCAAACAAATTAGAGCAAACAATTCTTTATATAGCCCTCTATTTCTTGTGCAGTCACATCATAAACAGGTTCAAGCTGCTCAAAATGGGAATCCCTCGTAAAGCGGTTGCTATTAGTAAGCATTGCCAAAAGGTTCTTAGACTTCAGCCTGTGTCCGGAATAGCTTAAAGCCAAAGATATTAAATCATTGACAGGCACACCGGATTTTAAAATGGAGTAAATATCGTAGTAATCACGAAAGTTGCTTCTACGCAACAACACTTCCATCTTCATTGCTCCGATAGATTTCACATCAGCCAGTTTCAGATTATTCAGGTAGCTTACCGGCTCACTTACCGGAGAATATTTAGGGCAAGCATAAAACGAAAATTTCACTCCTGACACAAGATATTCCACATGATCTATATCCAGAATATCTTTATGCTGAATCTCTCCAATCGTAGCTAGTTCTTTCTCTATCTGATACCAAGCTACCTCCATCTTCTCTATCTTGGAAGTGCGCCACTTCATAAAATCCAAATCCTCACTCTGACGAGTTCCGATTTGTAAAGACAAGGCAGTTCCACCGACCAGAAGATAAGGTTTTATGCAATCCAATTGGGAAACCGCTTCAAAAATCTGCAGTGTGTGTGGAGCTAATCCTTTCATAGAAGTATTTTGTTTAAGCGACGAGTAGCCATAGATTTTATATAAGCGTCCGGTTTCTTTGCTTTAAAATAGTACCATGCAAAAAAACGGTTCAACGTATAGAGATATTCCTCTTGTGGAATGAGATAATCCAGCCATACCTGCTTGATTTTCTTGAAAGGATAAACCAAAAAAAGCTGATTAATTTCCTCTAAATCAAGATGCAACAACGTTTTTTCAATCAGCATATCATCCGGAATATCTTTGATTGAATCTTCATTGTACGACCAGAAGCAATGTTCCTGCTTCAATTTCGACAATAGTTCCTGCTTTATAACATCAACAGACATAGGTTACTGTTTATTAGGTAAGACAAAAATAGTATTTACCAAAGAGCCACTTTGCCCAAAGAAGCAAGTTCCAAGCTTGCCGTTTTCACGCCCATTGCCTTGAATGCTCTTACAATAGTAGAAAAGGATATACTTTTCCCACTTTCTATTTTCGAGATTTGTGCCCTTTTAACCCCCATAAGCTCACCTAATTGTTCTTGGGTAAGATTCTTGGCCTCTCTCGCCCGTTTAATAGCCTCACCTATAAGAAAGTTATTAATATCAGTCTCATATTTTTCGCGTGCTGGAGTACCTTTTGTACCTATCACTCTATCCAGCATTTCTTCATGAGTATAAAGTTTCATTTCCTCCATATATTTTACATTAAACCTTGCTTTCTCTTCCATGACTTTGTGTTTACATAGCAAAGATACAAAAAACGTTCCTATTTTGGAAACAAGAACCCATGTATTTTAGTTCATTCCCTATCTAATACCAAGCAATCTCTAACTTCAGCTGATGTCTCAAGTGTTAAACCTAACGGCCAAGCTATTAATAGCAAACTTCCACTGCCTTAATAGCAAACTTCCGCTTCTCCAATAGCAAAGTTATGCTTGACTAAGGATAATCTATAAACGCAAGTTACGTTTATAAAATTGCAAGCTTTGTTTTTATAATTGCAAGTTGCGTTTATAAAAACAAAACTTGCAATTATAGTTTATGACTAATGAAAAGGAAGTTTGCTATTAAGGCAAAAGAAGTTCACTAACAGGATAAAGGAAGTTTATCTCTAATACATCAGGGCTTATTTATTAAGGCCCGAAAAGAAATGCCCCGTCAAGTCATAGAAATGCAATTCACATTTCTGCTTGACGGGGCATTTTATCATTTTATTCTCTATATTCCAAAACTATTCTTTGTTCTTCTGCGTCACCTCAATGCCTTGCGGCCATACAGCAGGCGATATATGTACATGAGCATCATTTCCATGTCCGGTGTAATCCTCGGCAATGTCGCCATGCCCTTCGTTAAACTTCCAGTAAGCACAAAGTCCGGTAGTAGCAGGATCTACGTTATACATATTATCGAAAATCTCCTGCTGGGTTCGCATCACGTTCCAAACACGTACTTCACAGATTTCACCATCAAGTTGGCGGGAGAAATCGGTAGGTTCGCCATAGGAATGGCCGATTTTGAACATGAAATCCTTACCACGGTTCTGCATACCCAGATTAATAGGTTCTCCTTTACCATAATCCTCAATACGGCTCTGTTCACGACCGTCTACGTAGATAACCGCCACTTTCTTTTCTGTATCAAACGTCACCGCTACATGATACCATTCGCCTTCTTGCAAAAGCTTGCTGTTATCAGCGTTCGGAAATTTAATCTCATTGCACGAGAATTGCAACTGTTGCGCCGGAAAACCTGCATCACCCAAGCGGAACAGGCAATATTGCTCGATACCCATAATCGTAGATATTTCTCTTGCAGTTACACCATTCTTAAAGTTATTCACACGTATAATAGCCTCGTAGGTAAGCTGCTTCATGTTGTTTACCACATCAGCCGTGGAACTTCCTTTATCAAAGCCCGGCACTTCAAAGAAATTATTTTTCAAACTGACAGCCGTAGTGATGGCACTGGAACGACGTACCACATAACAAATAGTCTTTGAACCGCCTAGTGTACCCATACCACCCGACACCTGGTCGATAGTGATGGGGAGCAAATAGCCTGCATCAATTTCAAGGTCAGTAAGACCGGAGAAGTCGATAGTGACAGGTTTGGAGCTGACTTCACCTTGCGGGATAACAGTCTGACCTGCCGACAGTTTGTAATGCTTGGCATCAAGCATGGTATAGTTAGCACCAAGGCGGGCGTTATAAGTATTCACCAGCGAGGCGTCTACTTTAATACCGACATTGATATCCTCGCCTGCAGGACGTGCCAACAAAGCGGAAATTTCCTTTTGTCCCGTCTCTATGGTACGGTTAAAAGTAAAGTTGGACACGTCCTTTAGCTTGGCTGCATCCAAATAGACGACATTATCGAAAGGGGAGGCATTGCTATAGTCTTTATTATCACAGCCGGTGGCACATAACAACAGGGCCGTAGTTATGATAGCCGGTGAAATGATAGTAAGCATACCTCGAAGTATTTTTTTTGTTTTCATACCAGTTCGTATATTAAGTTTAATCAAAAACATAAATCACTTATGTGCCCTATTTATATAGCCGTCCGAACACAAAAAAGACGGCAAATTTACATATCGAAATTACCGTCTGACACACCATTAAAGCTTTTACTATACAATACACTGCTAAGCATGGCTACACCCAACTCTGTGAATACATACGGATTACGTCTTACTCCATTTTTATAGCATTGGAGGTCACAAATTGTGACCTCCAATCTTGGATTTCTTCACTCGAAATCTGAAACATAACGTCAGAAGGAAAACGTTCTATATTTCGTTTGACAGCCTGATTAAGCACTTTTGTCTGAACTCCATACATCTCTGCCAAATCACGGTCAAGCATCACCTTCTGACCTCTAAACTCATATATTCTATTTTGAATTATCTGCAATTGATCCATCTTGTATGTCTGTTATAAATAGCCTCGAACTATTCATATTATATATCGGGGTCAAAAGTAATCAATAAGTTTAGATTGCGGTTACATTTTTACGAAAAGAATCCACTGCAAATGACAACTATCAACGGTAATTTCAATATGTCAAAGAACGAATTTTTCCTTTATCTATGGAAAAGTATTTATTGATAATATTCAAAGGAAGATTTACCAGTCTTTTCTATATGGATTCTTATCAGGACCAAGCTTTAATTGATAGTCCAGAAAATTTGCCCCATAAAGAGCATCTCCCCATAGAAGCTCATTATTTACAAAATCCCAGCTATCACCCTCATCCATAAATGACTGAAAACTATACTCAGCCAACATAACCTTAACAGCTTGTTCATAGCCCCCATATTCAGTACCGATAAGGTCACCTCCATAAACAATGATGTTGCTCTTTTTATATCCTGCAGCCTTCCATTTTGCTATATTCTCTGCAGCAAGCGGTCTTATAGTGGGATTATTGTCAGAATAACAAGGTATATTTACACTTCCATAACAAGCAGGATCCAGTCCGGCAATAGGTTTACGCGAATATTTGCTATAAACTTGGGTACCCTCCGGATTAGGGGTAATGGCTTCTACCACTTCTGTTGGCGAAAAGTAACCATGCCATGCATAATCAAGATATCTACCAGCTTCGATTCCCCCACATTTGTTTACATCGTAGAAATATTCCGTAGCCTCTCCTTTATCAACCAACGTTAACAACTTGTCCGGTAAAGCCTCGCGAAGAGCTTTTATCAGTTTGGGGTATGAAGTAGTATTCATTGCAGGCATCCCTGCCTTACCATATTTACTATCATCATCCCATAAATTTACGCCGTCCAAATAGTAACGTTCTATTATACTTTTCACTTGATAGACAAAATCTGCTATCTGCACATCATTCATATTACAGAAGCCGACACCTTTACCACCATTCTCAATACAAATACAAACTTTGCTGCCAATTTCCTGAAGGTGCCGAATGTATTTATCTCTATGCTCCAATACGTAAGACAGGTCATTTCCTGGCGCAAGCAAAGCACGCTGGCTAACAGCATCGTAACCTATCGTTGCTCTTTTCAGATTTACTATATGGCCCAAGCGACTATAGGGAGGAAAAGGGGGTACTCCCTCATCTCTAATTGCCAATACGCCAGCTATTAAAGGACTATACGTTTCTGTATTCACATAAAACACTGTAGTTACACCAGACATTAGTGGCGGGATTTCTTGTGTTTGCCCCTCTCCATCAGGCTCACACATAGTAGTCCTCTCCCTGAAATTCACTCTGTAATAAATTACTTGTTTATTCCCTTGTGCATCTACTCCTACAGGATTTTGTGTCAAAGCAATCGCTAACAAATAAAGTGTTTCAGGCTTCAATCCATCAGGAGAAAGAGTTATGCTGATAGTTCCGGATTCTTTCTTTCCAGCAGCCACAGTAAGCGAACCGCCATTTCCCAAAGTTACGTTAGCAACAGGAAATTCCTTCATATCAGTTTCGTTATCACTGTTATATTGAGCCACAAGCTCCGGAGACGGAATGGCTTTTACCGTAACAGCCGTTATAGCAGGCTTTGTCAGTGCATAACATATCTCTTCGGTTACAGCTCCATCACCTTCGTACATACTGACAGTAATCTTATTAGAAAAAGTTTTTCCACTGCATAACTGCCCTCCGACGCTATTCATCGGCGTTTCGTCCGGCAACTGCCCGGCAGGCATGGAAATATCATCTTCAGTACACCCCGTCGTTGCTACCATCAGCAGTGACAGCATCAGAAAGACGAAGTATTTAAATGGGTTATTTTTCATATCATTATAGTGTTTTACAGGTTTCACAATAAATAATCTCTTAGTTATGCCCCTTATTTGGACGGGTTCATTATTTGGATAGCTAGCCGACTAGTCTCATAATTCATCTTCGTATGATAGTAATCATCACCCAAAGCATAGATAGCAAGTCCGCCTACAGGACCCAAAGAAACAACACGGTTTGTCATCTCGGTAACAGCGTCCAGTTTTTCACCTTCTTCATCCACTAGCTTTTCATTAATCTTGGCGGAGAGCAATAGTTTCTCTTTAGGGATTGAGAAGTTTTCTATCACGCCTGCCACATAGAGTTTCAAATCTACGGCAGAGGTAATCGTAGCAGTGTTCAAGACTACATAATCCAGCTTATTCAGATCTGCGGCATCCATAAAGGCAGGATCACCTTCAAATACCAACAGTTTGCCATCTCCTACAGCAGTAGAAAGCTTGGAAACGATTAATTTGGCCGCTTCACGACGGGCAGTCTGTTCAGCCTCCGTTCCTCCATAAAGAGGAGTACCTTTAATGGCAAACCCATTCATACCCAACTGGGAAGCGGCAGCAACGACCTTATCCAACCAAGCACCCAGTTTGCCAGCATCGGTCAAGGTAGGCATTTGAGCGGTATAATCCACAAAATAGAGTACCTTAATACTCTTTTCCTGTAACAGGAGAATATCCTCACAGTCATAAGAGGTCAGGCTTTCGGGATGCGCCGGAGTTACGATGTCCAATGAGTCGGGCAATGAACGGAGGTAATCACCTTCATTCTTCGACTTTTCGGCACTATTGTCGAAACTACCGTAAGTGACAAAGTGTTTGCTTTGCCTATACGTACGCAGTGCCTCCATGTAACGAGCCCAAAGTTCAGGATTCTGTTCTTTGGCATGCTGCGGATCAATATCAACAGTTTTCTGATCCGTCCAGTCGCTGCACGAAGCGGTAGCAAGCAATGCCAGCAGCAGGAACAGATGAGTGAAGATGTTAGCAATGGAAATTCTCATATTCATATCTTCTTGTTTTAGTTTCTATATCTTCTTGTTTTCTAGTTCTCACATTTCCAGTTTCATGTCCCTACGGTCTCGGTTTCTTGTCCCACCAAAGAGAAGTAGCGCCGTTATCAGGGCCACCCAACATACCGACGGCCTCCAGAATATACTGCCGGTTACCGGAATATTCGCTGGGCGGATACCACAAGCGACGTATTTTAGCTTTCGTATCGTCAATAGTACCACCACTGTTGTTCACTACCACAGGCAATAAGTGAGGATAATCCGTACGACGATATTCACTCCATGCCTCTACCGTAGAAGGAAACATAGCAATCCATTTCTGGGTAATGATACGCTCCAGATTCTTCTCGGTATATTCATCACCCTCTTGCCAGGCAACAGTAATGCTGCTAACGGCTCCGGCTGAATAAGTTCCATCCACAGGGTCAGTGTAAGCCTGCGGTGTGTTGGAAGCATTGGCAGCATAAGAAAGAGCATCCGTGGCAGGAAGTCCGTACTGTTCAAAAGAAAGAGCAATTGCTTCTTCATATAGGCTCTTGGCATCGCCTCCCATCGCCCAGCCACGCAATGCACCTTCGGCACGCAGGAAAGTGACTTCTGCCGCATTCATCCACGGATAAGGACTGGCAGTAGATATAATCGGTTTGCTATAACGGTCTATCACGCTTTCCTTGTTCACCACATCAATACCGATACGAATACCGGCAAAGCCGGACACTTTCATCGGCTTACCACCAACTGTTTCCGTGATTTCCACTTGAGTGAACATCTTCTCCCTCCGAGGATCCTGATAACCGTTCATGTAACAAAGCAAGTCGGCACCTATCCGATGGTCGGACCAGCCGTTGAAAACCATAGCGGCACGGTTTTCCTCCACCTTCATTTCGGCATTATCGGCATTGTCCGTGATAACCCCTGCTGCTACGGCATCCTGTCCCACTTGTTGTGCCGTAGTAGGATCAACATACACCATGCGGATAGCCATACGCAACTTCAGGGAATTGGCAAATTTATACCACTTGCTGACGTCACCGTAATAAACATCGTCAAACTTACGGAATGCTTCAGAACCTATCGTAAGATTTTCCTTCAACACGGAACTCACTTCATCAAGTTCCTTCAGCATTTGTTTGTAAACAGCTTCCTGCGAATCATAGGGCACATTAAGCGAAACACTACCCTGCTCGTCTATCACCTTGCTATAAGGAATGGGGCCATACATATCCGTCATACGGTGCATAATAGCTACCCGCAGCAATTTGGCAAGAGCCAGTGCTACAGGATCATCGCTCTGATCCTGCAAATCGCGGTAAAGCGGATAAGATTCGGTAAAAATATCACCATACGTCTTATCCTGCCAGTCAACAGACGGGTTATAAGTTTCAAATTTATCGGTACGCACGAGCGTAGTCCCATAATACCCGGCAAACGGACCTGCCGCCAAAGCCTCGATAAACTGATAAAGATGCTCTTTAGTAGGTACCACCAACCCTTGCAAACCTCGCAGGGTAGAGCCTATATTGTAGTTTTCGCGTCCCTGCTCATCCTTGGTCACTTCGTATTCCTTGCGGTTGATTTCATCGAAGTTGCCCGTACAGGCTGCTCCGCCCACCAGCAGAAGTCCCAGGGAGAATATCTTTAAGAAAGATTTCACTTGTTTCATACGATCTGATTTAACGGGTTAAAAGTTTATTTTCACATTCACGCCGATATTACGGGTACTCGGCAACATGAAGTTATCAATGCCTTGATAATAATTACCGGTATTCGCCACCGCTTCAGGGTCGAAAGGTGCACGACAGTAAATCATCCAAAGATTACGACCTACCACAGAGACATTGATATCACACACACCTCCCAGCCATTTGCGGGGAATGGTATAACCCACACTGGCTTCTTGAAGACGCACGTTCGTAGCACTGTAAGTGTAATACTGCGGCAATCCGCTACTGTTTCCGATGAGGCTGTAATACGTTTGCGCATCCACAAGAGTACGTCCGTTGAGCAGTACACCACCGTTGTCACGGGCTTGTGCCGAACGTTCGGACACTCCATACTGATCCATTGCCGCCTGTGTGGCAGAATAAGCAATACCTCCGATACGTGCTGTAAAGAGTGCGCTTAGACTGATACCACGCCATTCGAAGCGGTTATTCCATGCCAGATTAGCTTTCGGGAATACACTACCCAGCTTAATGTCCGGCAGGTTGTCTTCAGTAGTCAGCGCACCGGAAGGATCAATCTCCACCATGCCACTATTGTCCCGTTTCAAGTCACTCTGTGTGTAAAGATCACCCAACGTACCCCCTTTCTTCAGGATGAATCGTGCTTTACCCAGTCCGCCTACATCCAAGCGATTCTGTGTGATAGGCAATCCCGTTTCGGGATGAATATAGCTGGTCACCAAGTCTTTTATCGTATTCTTGTTGTGAGAGAGAGTGAAATTACTTTCCCAGTGCAAATGGTTGTTCCAGGTATGTCCATAACCCAATGAGAGTTCCACACCGGAATTACGCACATATCCTGTCTGCAAATAAATCTTGCTATAACCGGAAGATACGGAAACTTTCGGGTCGAAGGTTTGGTTGAAAGTATTTGCCAAGTACCATGAAAAGCCGAGGCTGAAATCCTTGAAAAGACGCATATCCAGTCCCAATTCCCACGAGTTGGTACGCTCGGGCTTCAAGTCCTTGATAGGATAGTGTGTCTTGGGCTTCCATTGCTGGTTAGCCTCATCGTATTCGTAAGTGGGCGATGTCAGATTACGGGGATAAGGCATACCAACGGAACTGAAAGAGCCACGAACCTTCATATAGTCGATAAATTCCGGCAAAGTCAGCATTTCGGAGATAACCCCCGAAAGTCCTACAGACGGATAGAAGAAACAAGGTGTAGAAGAATTGGCAAGTTGCGAAGCCCAGTCGTTTCGCCCGGTCAGTGTAAGATAGAGCATACTCTTCCATCCCACTTCCACACTGGCGAAGACTGATTGCGTCTGTTCCTGCCATTCGTCCTGACGGGCTTTCTTCTTTGTGTTGTCGAGGTCGAACACATTAAACACGTTCGGTATTCCCTTTTCACGAATCGGGCCACGATAGCTCAAATCTTCGTACCGGTTGTTCACAATGCTGGCACCCACGTTTGCTACCAGTGAGAAGTCATTAAAACGCTTGTTGATGTTGGCAAGCACGTCGGCATACGTTTGTGTTTCGTCGGGCTTGGAGATGGTATAGTGTCCCTGCGTACTCTCTTCCGTAATCGTAAGGTTAGAGCTGGCATAGAGCTTCTGTTCATACTTGGTGTGTGTGTTATCCACACGTACACGTCCCGATATATTCAACCAGTCGGTAATGTCATAACTCAATTGAGCAGACAGCATATAACGCTTCTTCTGATTCAGACGCAGATTACGGTAAGCAATCCAATAAGGATTCTGCATACGGTAGTCACCTTCTCCTTGCGGCCAGAACATCGTATTGATTTTGCGTGCCGGATCCCAACGTTCGAACACCTTGACAAGTCCGAAGTCATCGCCACGCGGGAACAGATAAACGGGCACAATGGGATTGGAATAAATCCCCTGATTCGTCATGTTGCGGTCGTTCTGAATGATGTAGCTGGCTCCTATGTCAAGTTTCATTCGATCGTTCAGGAAATTCGTCGTATTGCGGAAAGTAAAATTAAAACGGTTATAACGATTGTTGGGAACAATGCCCTCGGAGTTGACCGACGCCACCGAAAAGAAGGTCTGGTTCTTCTCCGTACCGGTAGAAAGGGTGACAGAATTGGTGAAGATCAGTCCTGTATCAAAGAAATCTTTCGGTTCATAATTGGTGCGGGAAGCGTCATTCAACTTCGCTCCCCAGCTTAGGATGGTAGAACCTCCGTCTTTCCCACGGCTTCCCGTCCCGTAGCGGTTTTGGAATTCAGGAAGCACGAAAGGACGGGCAAACTCGGTATTGCTGTTCACCGTCACTTGCAACTTGCCTACTTGTCCGCGCCTGGTAGTAATAACAATCGCACCATTGGCAGCATTACTACCGTAGAGTGCAGCTGCTGCGGCACCCGTCAATACGGAGATACTTTCAATGTCGTCCGGATTAATGTCGGCAATGCTCTCCGTAGCACCCCGTGAGTCGAATTCCATTCCACCACCGCCACCGAAGTTATACATTGGTATACCGTCGATGACGTAAAGCGCATTACTGCTTTGTTCGATAGATTTCGCACCACGCATCACTACCTTGCTGGCTCCACCTACACCGGAGGAACTGCTGTTGATAGTAACACCTGCCACCTTACCATTCAGGCTGTTGATGAAATTAGCATCTTTAATGCCGGAGATTTCGTCCGCTTTCACCTGTTGCACATTGTAGCTCAATGCTTTCTGTTCACGCTTGATACCAAGGGCAGTCACGACTACTTCGTTGAGTTGCTCCACGGCAGTGGCAAGCGTCACATTATACACGCTTCTATCTGTGACTTTCACATTTTGAGGAGTATAGCCTATATAGGTAAAATTGAGCGTGCTACCCACCGGAGCTTCGATAGAATAACGTCCTTCAATGTCCGTAATAACTCCACTGGCAGAACCCTGCACCTGAATATTGACACCGATAAGCGGCTCACCCGTTTCGTCTGTCACTTTTCCTTTGATTTGTTTATCGGAAGATGGCTTTTCCTGTGCCGGTTGAGGAATAATCTTGATGTATTTACCTTTCAATTCGTAGGTGCAGCCTGTACCTTTCAGAATGGTAGAGAGAGAATAATCCAATCCGGCTTTATCCAGATTGAGATTGAGGGCAGGTTTGTCACGCAGCAGCGAGTTATTGTACCCAATGGATAATCCCGACTGCTTTTCCACTTTCTTCAATGCTTCAATGACGGTAATATTGTTCTCACGGATGGTAATCCGCACGTCATTTTGAGCAAAAGCTGTTACTTGTAGCAAAAATAAGCTGAAAAAGAGTAGAAAACTTCTTCTTACGCCTCGCTTATCCGCTATAAATGTGTAATTTTGTAGCATTAACTTTTAAGTATTAGTTTGTTAACTAGGTTGTTATTCACGTAGATCAGATCAACAGAGTATAACACTCTGATGCAGAAAAGTTGATTATTTCATATCCGGGATGGAGTGGCGCTCTGTTCCGGATACTTTTTTCTCATGGGCAGTAATTGTGTTTTTAAGTTATTGATTTATTGAATGATTCACTTCGGCTATTTTCAATTCCGGTTTCACGCCGGTCTTTACTTCTTATTCCCTTTCCGTGTAATATAGCACTTATCTCCTTCTATCTTGAATTTCAAATTGCCCGCCACATCAACAATGATATCCATGACTTCTGCTAAAGGTGCCTTATCCTTGAACCGGAAACTCAAACGATCTTTTTTCAGCTGGTTCAAGCTGTAGACAAACGTATAATTGTATTTCCGTTCCAATACACGTATAATATCTTCTACGGTCATTTCGTTGAAAACCAGTTCGCCCCGCTGCCAAGCGGTGACATCTGCCATATCGGGATGCACTACCCGAAACTGACGGTTCTCTTTGTCATACGTCAACTGTTCGTCAGGCTGCAATACGGTCCGCTGGGTCAGATTTCCCCACTCTACCAATACACTGCCCGACAGCAATGCTGTACTGATTTCCTGATTCTCCGGATAGGCACTGACATTGAATTCCGTTCCCAAAGCAGTTACCTGAAAATCATCCGACTTCACAATGAAAGGATGCTTCTTGTCAGGCTTTACTTTAAAATTGGCTTCACCAACCAAGTAAACGCACCGTTCTTTTCCGGTAAACTGTTTCGGATATAACAAAGTACTTTTTGAATTCAACTGAACCTGGCTGCCATCCGGAAGAGAAAGATGCCGCATCCCCGCCACTGGAATGAATTCCTGTATAAGGTCATTCTGCGTTCTCTCCGCCTGCATCACCAGATAACCAAGAGATACGGCTACCACCAGTAACACAGCCGCAACGGATTGCCAAAGACGCAATATACGAATTTTGCGATTAGGGGTTACAGGGACTGAAGAAGCCGTGTGAAGACCGTTGTTCCGTTTCCACCGTTCGAGTTCCTTCTCCACATGGGGCACTTCGCCCATAGCGCGGGCTGTCGTCCAGATTTCTTTTAGAGCTTTGTCTTTTTCTACGGCATGTTCCTTATCCGTCAGCCATCCGTAGAAATTCTGCCGGATCATTTCCGAATAATGATTCTTAGTGAACGAGGTCAGTATCTGCCGAAAATAATTCTTCATATAGTTGTGCTATTAGTGGTGAATACATATATAGCACGACACAAATGCGAAGACTACTCAAATGAAATGAAGAAAAAATAAAATAAATACGATTTTTTTTAATTCAACTAGGGAAAGATAGATTTGACGCTCTACGGTACGCACTGAAATATCAAGCTTTTCCGCTATTTCCAGATGACTCATTCCTTGGATGCGGCTCATTTCAAAAATCAATCGGCGACGCTCGGGGAACTGTTCGACAGCCATTTGCAGAGCTAATTGTATTTCTTTATAATAGATAGCGTCCAGTGTATCACCCGACGGAGACAAATCCTTGAAAAGACTTTCTTCCATCTGTGCCTGTTGGTAAGACCGTTCTATGCGCTTATGCTTAAGAAAATCAAAAATGGCATGTTTGGTCATAGCATAGATATATTTATCTATCCCGGGGTTATCCTGCCAAATCTGCGGTTTGGCCCATAGTCGCGTGAAAACGTCCTGTGCTATATCATCCGCGTCCTGCCCCGATTTAAGGAGCATCAATGCGAAATTCTTCACCAGCGAATAATGTGCCTTGAAGACCAGATCGAATTCTTGTTCCAGTGTTATGTCTTTGTCCATTACTTCACAAGCATTTGTTGTCAGTAAGCAAAAGTAGAAAAATAAATCAAGACTTTAGGTCAGTCTTACAGAAGAAAAAACAAATTCCTTACTTGCCAACACACAAGTTCCCGCCTTCCGGAAGAGTGAAAGAGATAGTAAATCACCCCTTTGTTACTTAATATTTCTTACTTTCTTCCTCATTATCCTTACAAATCACTATCTTTGCGACCTCATAATTTGTTTTTAACGAATAAACTACGATAGTGCTAATGAAACAGTACAGAACCGTAAACAACCTTATGGGTTGGCTTACATTCATCATTGCGGCAACCGTCTACTGCCTGACAATAGAACCGACCGCAAGTTTCTGGGATTGCCCGGAGTTCATAACCACCGGCTATAAACTGGAAGTCGGACACCCGCCCGGCGCGCCTTTCTTCATGCTAGTGGCGAATCTGTTTTCTCAATTTGCTTCCGACGTAACAACTGTTGCTAAAATGGTGAATTACATGAGTGCCCTCATGAGTAGCGCCTGTATCCTGTTCCTTTTCTGGAGCATCACCCACCTGGTACGCAAACTGATTATCACTGACGAAAACAATATCACCAAAGGACAGCTTATCACAGTGATGGGTAGCGGACTGATCGGTGCACTGGTTTATACATTCAGTGACACATTCTGGTTCTCGGCCGTGGAAGGTGAAGTATATGCCTTCTCCTCCCTGTTTACCGCTGTTGTTTTCTGGTTGATTCTGAAATGGGAAGACGTAGCCGACCAGCCGCACAGCGACCGTTGGATTATCCTCATCGCCTATCTGACGGGATTGAGTATCGGTGTTCACTTGCTGAACTTGCTTTGTCTGCCCGCCATCGTACTGGTATACTATTACAAGAAAACTCCAAACGCTACCGCCAAAGGTTCGTTAATTGCGTTATTCGGCTCAATGGTACTTGTTGCAGCCGTGCTTTACGGCATCGTACCGGGTATTGTGAAAGTAGGCGGCTGGTTCGAGTTGTTGTTTGTCAACGGACTCGGAATGTCGTTCAATTCAGGTGTAGTGGTTTATATTATTCTGCTTGCAGCGGCTCTGATCTGGGGCGTATACGAAAGCTATACCGAAAAGAACAAAACACGCATGGCTATCTCCTTTATCCTGACGATCGCTTTGCTGGGTATCCCATTCTACGGACACGGAGCCAGCAGTATCATCATCGGTATTTTGGTTATTGCCGCACTGGGACTTTATCTTGCTCCGAGTGTACAGGCTAAAATCAAAGAGAGATGGCGTATCACCGCCCGCACCATGAACACAGCATTACTGTGCACCATGATGATCGTAATCGGGTATTCTTCTTACGCACTGATCGTTATCCGTTCTACTGCCAACACTCCGATGGATCAAAACTCACCGGAGGATATATTCACCCTGGGCGAATACCTCGGTCGTGAACAATACGGAACCCGTCCGCTCTTCTACGGCCCTGCTTTCTCTTCGAAAGTGGCACTTGACGTAAAAGACGGCTATTGTATTCCGCGCCAATCGGAAGCAGGAAGTAAGTTTGTCCGCAAGGAAAAGACTTCGCCCGACGAAAAAGACTCTTATATCGAACTTCCCGGACGTGTGGAATACGAATATGCACAGAATATGCTTTTCCCGCGTATGTACAGTTCGTCACACGCACCGCTCTACAAACAATGGGTAGACATCAAGGGATATGACGTTCCTTACGACCAGTGTGGAGAGATGGTGATGGTAAACATGCCTACCCAATGGGAAAATATCAAATTCTTCTTCTCCTACCAGCTAAACTTCATGTACTGGCGTTACTTCATGTGGAACTTTGCCGGACGGCAGAATGACATACAGGGTAGCGGAGAAATTGAGCACGGCAACTGGATCACCGGTATTCCGTTTATCGACAACCTACTGGTAGGTAACCAGGAATTGCTTCCGCAAGATCTCAAAAACAATAAAGGACACAACGTATTCTACTGTCTGCCGCTGATTCTCGGCTTAATCGGACTCTTCTGGCAGGCTTACCATAGCCAGCGAGGTATCCAGCAATTCTGGGTGGTATTCTTCCTGTTCTTTATGACAGGTATCGCTATCGTGCTCTACCTCAACCAAACTCCTGCACAACCCCGTGAACGAGACTATGCGTATGCCGGTTCGTTCTATGCCTTTGCCATCTGGGTAGGTATGGGAGTGGCAGGTATCATCCGCATGTTGCGAGATTATGCCAAGATGCAGGAACTTCCGGCAGCCGTTCTGGCTTCAGTGCTCTGTTTGTTCGTCCCCATCCAGATGGCGGGACAGACATGGGATGACCACGACCGCAGCGGACGCTTCGTTGCCCGCGACTTCGGACAGAACTACCTGATGACTTTGCAGGAAGAAGGCAACCCGATTATCTACACCAATGGTGATAACGATACCTTCCCATTGTGGTACAATCAGGAAACGGAAGGTTTCCGTACGGATGCCCGCACCTGTAACTTAAGTTACCTGCAAACAGACTGGTATATAGACCAGATGAAACGTCCGGCCTACGATTCTCCGTCACTCCCTATCACTTGGGACCGTGTGGAATACGTGGAAGGACAAAACGAATATATCTCTATCCGTCCGGAAATGAAAGCTCTTATCGACAGCTATTTCAAACAGGCAAACGAACTGGCTGCACAGGGAGACACTACCATATTGTCGCTCGTTCACTCCATCTTCGGTGAGAATCCTTATGAACTGAAGGAAATCATCAACCGCTGGATGCTTGGCAAGAACGACCAATTGAAAGAACTTCTCAAGAAGACAGGAAAAGAGATACAGCTTCCGCTCATCCCTACGGACAGCATCGTCATGAAGATAGATAAGGAAGCCGTACGCCGCTCCGGCATGAAAATACCGGAAGCTCTGGGCGACTCTATCCCCGAATACATGACAATCACCCTTAGAGACGCCAACGGCAACCCGAAACGCGCCCTCTACAAGAGTGAGCTGATGATGCTCGAAATGCTTGCCAACGCTAACTGGGAACGTCCTATCTATATGGCAATCACCGTAGGAAGCGAAAACCATCTGGGCATGGGCAACCACTTCACACAGGAGGGTCTCGCCTACCGCTTCACTCCGTTCGATACGGACAAACTGGACAGCAAGATCGACAGTGAAAAGATGTACGACAACCTGATGAACAAGTTCAAGTTCGGCGGTATCGACAAGCCGGGTATCTACATCGACGAGAACGTGATGCGTATGTGCTACACGCACCGCCGTATCTTCACGCAGCTCGTAGGACAGCTTATCAAAGAAGGTAAGAAGGACAAGGCACTCGCTGCACTCGATTACGCCGAAAAGATGATTCCGGCAATCAACGTACCGTATGACTGGGCAAATGGCGCCTTCCAAATGGCAGAGTCTTATTATCAACTGGGACAGAACGAGAAAGCCAACAAGATTATCGACGAGCTTGCCAACAAGTCGCTCGAATACATGATCTGGTATCTTAGCCTGAACGATAACCAGCTTGCCATTGCCAGCGAAAACTTCGTGTACAACGCCAGTTTGCTTGACGCCGAAGTCCGCCTAATGGAAAAATACAAATCAGAAGAACTCGCAAAACATTACTCTACGCAACTCGATCAGCTATACAACGAGTACGTGACGAGAATGAAAGGGAAATAATTTAGGTATGAAGTAATAAGTATTAAGTATTAACGTAGCTTCCGGCATGTTTTCCGTAAGGTATAATACTTAATACTTATTTCCTAATACTTCAAAACACAGACTCTCATGTTTATAGAACAACCACCTTGGCTTTTCCGGGCGTTGTATCCACAAGCTATCTTCCGGATGGACCCGAATGAGCGGGCAGTCTATCTGACTTTCGACGACGGCCCCATCCCCGAAGTAACTCCCTGGGTACTGGAAATACTGGAAAAGCATCATATTAAAGCTACCTTTTTCATGGTAGGCGACAATATACGCAAACACCCGGATGAATACCGGATGGTGGTAGAGCACGGACACCGCATCGGTAACCATACTTTCAACCACATCCGTGGATTTGAATATTCCAATCCGGATTACCTGGCAAATGCCAGAAAGGTAGATGATATTATTCATTCCGATCTCTTCCGTCCACCACACGGACACATGGGATTCAGGCAGTATTATACGTTGCGCTATCATTACCGCATCATTATGTGGGATCTCGTGACCCGCGATTACAGTAAGCGGATGCGCCCGGAACAAGTGCTGAACAACGTGAAACGCTATGCGCGAAACGGTTCTATCATCACTTTCCACGATTCGCTGAAGTCATGGAATAACGGTAACCTGCAATACGCACTTCCCCGTGCCATCGAGTTCCTGAAAGAGGAAGGTTATGAATTCAAGGTGTTATAATCTTTGAAAAAACAGAAACTTCGAAAAGAGCAGAGCTTCCTGATAAGAAAGAAAAGGTTTCTGATGAATAAAAAAGCTCCCTGATAAGAAAAAAAATATAAGCCGAGGTATTATGCCCCGGCTTTTGTAGTTTAAAGCCCGTTTCGTGTCCAAAATTGAAAGATCCCTCCTCTTTCTTATAAGATGCCAGCGCAACCGCATTTCGCCTGGTAAAGGGCAAAAAGAGGGCAAAACAACCTGCATTCAAAAAGTTTCTGATTCACATTACCATTTCCAACCGTATTTTTTTATACATTTGCAACGGTCTCTTCCGCAGAAAGCCTCCGGGTGGCGAGGGAGAGACGTTTATATTGAGAAGACGTTTACAAGCGTTTGTCATTTGTGTTCAGAACTTCGCAAACTTTGACCTATCGGAATGACTAACAGCAACAAAGACGTCCTCCTGATGTGTATTTATATACATCCGTGCCTCACTTTGGAAAACAAAGGGAGGCTACGGGTGTTGTACATATCGGCGTGGGCTTTCTGCGTTGTTCGTTCCCGATAGTTGGCATTGCGAAGGCCTTGAACACGGAACGGACGAAGGTGAGAGATTCCCACGCCTTTTCTATATATTCCTGTCAACAATAGATTGAATTGTCCGCCCAACAGGAGTCTGGGGGACACACATAAGCAGAATAGGCACATGATTCATGCGGGACAACTTATTGAACGCACGCTTCACGAACAGGGACGCACCGTCACCTGGTTCGCTACCCAATTATGCTGCACACGCCCCAATGTTTACAAGATATTCCGGAAAGAGAATATCGACATCCACCTGCTCTGGCGCATCTCCTGCATCCTCGGCCATGATTTTTTCCGCGATCTTTCCGACAGCATCAATACCGGAAACTTCCCCAGTGTATCCAAATAGGATACAATTCCGTATCGTTCTTGGAACTATGCTTTCACCCGGTAGTATACTCCTTTCGCATACCTTTGCAGGCATATTAACATATAATCACAAAAGGACATGAAAACGAAAAAACTATTTCTGATTATTGCTCTGGTTGTCAGTTGTGCCGTCGGAGCCCATGCGCAAAAGACGGTCTTCAAGTTTCGTGATGCACAGGCACGTGCAGGCGATGCAGTTACTGAAGTTTGTGTCAAACCCACAGTTGTCGAGGTGAAAATACTGGAAGATAAGGGACGAATCAAGGATGAATGGACACTAAGCAAAGAGGAAGTGGAGATCGCCATGAAAGGAGAACTTGACAACATCCGTGCATGGGGGACGTATCTGTCCACCATCAAATACAACTGCGATGTCATCATGGGAGCCACTTTCAAAGTGGAAGATAATGAAAAAACAGGGGGATACACGGTTACAGTAGTAGGTTATCCCGGCATCTTTGTCAACTGGCATCCTGCCACCCAGGACGATTATGAATGGATACGTCTGCAGAAGTTATCACCCACGGATGGAAAAAGCCAGATAGCACCTGTCGTTAAGAATAAGAATTAATCACTAAAACATAAATAACAATGAAAAAAGTACTATCAATGATTGCCGCACTCTTATTGTGCGTAGGAACTCAAGCGCAAATCGTATCATCCAGAAGTGCAATCGTCAAAACAGAGAAGCAAGCCAGCAGCACACAATGGTTCTTGCGTGCAGGTTTGAATATCATGAACTTCTCCGGTGACGGAGCCGAAGGAGCTGACTCAAACATCGGATATAACGCAACATTTGGCTACCAGAAGCCTTTAGGCAGCACAGGAGGATACTGGGGAATGGAATTTGGACTCGGCTCCCGTGGTTTCAAAGTGGAAGACACGAAGTGCATGGCTCATAATATACAATACTCTCCGTTCACATTCGGATGGAAATTTGCAGTGGCGGACAATGTTCATATCGACCCGCATGTAGGAGTCTTTGCCAGCTACGATTACACGAGCAAAATGAAAGCAGACGGAGAGAGCATCAGTTGGGGAGATTACGCAGATTACATGGAAGTTGACTACAATCATTTCGATGCCGGTATGAATATCGGTGTAGGAGTCTGGTACGACCGTTTCAACCTGGATCTCACCTATCAGCGCGGATTCATAGATACATTCAGCGATGCCGACGGATTCAAGACCAGTAACTTTATGATTCGTCTAGGTATTGCCTTCTAAGGACAACCAAACCTCAATAAACCATATTATTTATTCAGCGTCCACGATCTTTTCTCTTCGCAAAAAGGGCCGTGGATGCTGTTTTCTTAAAAATAACGGAATATGATGACCAAACGACAATTTCTGGCAATCATGTATCTGCTGACGGGAGTTATCCCGCTGATAGCACAGACTTTCACCGAACAGAAAAAGAGCTATCCCGTCAGTGCAGACGGCAATAAATATGTGGTCAGCGGATTTACCCCTTTCAGCAGCATGCATGACGAGAACATCTACGCTAATGCACTGTTATGGACCGTCAAAAATGTCTGTCCGCAGCTACGGGAAGGGATCACAGAGGTAAACGTACCGGCTAAAAACTTCAGTTGCGATCTGATACTTGCCTCGCAAGCAGATTCAAATCAGAAGAATACTTACTATTGCAAAGCCCTGTTTCAAGTAAAAGACGGCAAGCTGGTCTACTATCTTTCCAATATACGGATAGAATCATCAGCAGTGATAATGAAAAAAATAACTCCCATGGAGAAGCTGCAACCGGACAAGAAAGCATCTCACAAAGAAATCATGGATGACTTCGTACAGGTGGAATCGCAAGTATTGAATAAAATGTTCGACTTCATCGTAACGAACCAACTTTCACCAATCACTCACTGGAATGAAATCAGTATCAACAAGCCGGTGAAAGGCATGACGGAAGATGAATGTCTGCTGGCCTTCGGCAAACCGCAGACTATTCAAGAATCAAATGGAGAAGTGCAATGGATGTATTCCAGCTCGTTCTACCTATTCTTCAAGAATGGACATGTGGAAACGATTATCAAATAATCCCATAAAAACAAATCATCTCAAAATCAAACAATTAAAACAATTTATTATGAAAACAATCTGGAAAGCAACCGTTTGCATAGTTGCAGTATTACTGTCGTTCAGCATTTATTCCTGTGGCGATGACGACGATGACGCTGTCGGTTCACGCGATTTATTGTTAGGAACATGGAATGGAGTGTATTATCTTTCACAAGAATGGGAAGATGGTGAAAAGGTAAGTGACTCTAAAGAAGATTTTGTAAATGGAACCAACCGTTATTCCATAGAGTTCAAGGAAGATGGTACGTATGTAGAAAAAGATGTCTACAACTCCTCCGGAAGTACTAATTATTATCACGGTACATGGAGCTACTCCGGTAATAAGCTGACTCTCATCGACACTGAAGAGGATAATTACACAGAAGTGTGGACAGTGACCACAATGACAGAGAATGAATTAGTCTATGAACTTCGTGAGAAAGAGAAAGAAGACGGAACGACATACGAATATTACGAACAACACGCTTTTACAAGATAGCTTAAGGACATTATCTTTCTTTTCCAGAAAGACACATTCTTAATTCTCTTTCTTTTTCAGAAAGATAAAAATAAGCAAAGGTTCCTTTGATAAAAAGAAACCTTTGCTTCATCTATTAGAAAAGACGCATGATATTCAATAATGAATCGCGTATTCAGTGAGTAAAAGAAATTAAAGAGGGCGTTTCGTCACACCTCGACAATCCTTCTTTTTTGACTGTATAAGCAATTCAGCACATTAATTAATATGCCACCGCCAACGGAGTACGCAATTTCTGCGCATATTCAGTCATATATTTATTCCAGGCATCCGGAGTCTTGATAGCCGCCTTATCCCAGGCAGATCCCCAGTAATAAGTATATTCAGAACCAGGCTCATATTCGCTGATAGCCAGCACATGACCGTCGGCTCCACCACGATCTTTCTTTTCCTTTTCGGAAAGAAGAACCACTTTCGCCTCTTTTACCTGTGCAGGGAATGCAGCACCCACAAATATCTTACCGTTTGCACCGCTACGGTCAGTTGTAGGATCTACGTAAGTGATATAGCCATTTGCAGCATCTGCCACAACCGCACCGTCCGGTTCACGCAATACAAGTCCTGTAGTTACCGGCATTGCTTCTTTCAAATTGGTATATGAAACAACTGTTTTATTTAGATAAGAACCTGCATCCAAGGAGATGACGCGTGTTTCCACCACGTTAGAATCTCCACGGACCACCAGCGGATAAAACTCCAGCTTCACCGTGAAACGCAGCGGACCATTATCAAGGATTTCCTGTGTGCGATAGCAGTAAGGATAGATAATAGTGTCACCTGCCATCAAAGCGGCAACGCCGGCGCCCAACGTGGGACCTACGGCATAGCAATCCATACCGTATCCATGATCGATATGGTAAGAGATGGCATTCTGCAATTCGGAAGCGGCTTTCGGATCTGTCTTTTTCAGTTCGGCTATCTTGGCACGCTTTTCAGGATTAAGTTCTTCAGCATACAGAGATTCCAAAATCGGCTCCGTAGTATTATACTTCGTAAAAAGATCATAGCCAAAACCACGTTCTCCACGAGCCTGCAAAGCAGGACCATAAGCACGGAATCCGCCAAGATCATTCTCCCAGGCTACGTCGTCCAGACGTTCGGGGTAGTATTTACCGCAAGCAATGACATCAAAAGGTGCCGGTGTGCCCGGTTGAATGGTATAAGTAACCACACTGTTTCCCCCTACCGTAACGGGGAAGACCACCTTCTCATCATACGTCACCTGATAAGGCACTTGCTGACCGTCGACGTCAAGCACCACAATCTGTGCCGTATCCGCCAGTTTCAATTTAGCGACCACATCGCTCATCGGCACTTCAACCATCTCCCCTGCCCGTTCAAGAGCCAAAGAATTGGTCACTGTGACTGTCATTGACTGCTTGCTGTCGGCACAAGAAGCAAAACCAATCAAGGCTACAACAAACAGAATTAATATCTTTCTCATAATTAGTCTACATTGAATGAATAACATATACTTTGCAAATCAGAGGCTATTATATCCGGCATGTTGGATGTATAGCTCCAACGCGTCAGCTATATATATCCAACGTGTTGGAGCTATATGTTCAACACGTTGGGCATATATGTCCAATAAATCGGCCATATAGCTCCTGCAAAGGGAATAATAAAAAAT
Source organism: Bacteroides sp. MSK.18.37 (assembly GCF_019129155.2). NCBI lineage: Bacteria > Pseudomonadati > Bacteroidota > Bacteroidia > Bacteroidales > Bacteroidaceae > Bacteroides > Bacteroides sp. MSK.18.37. Next base: position 2,796,225 of record NZ_JAHOIB020000001.1, read on the forward strand.
AAGGTGACAGATGAAAAGAGGATGCTCTTTGCCATTCTATCACCTTACCGGAATTTCTTCTATCAGCTATTATTTCGGTTGTTTTCCGATATAAGCAAGAATACCACCATCTACGTAGAGAATGTGACCGTTAACAGCGTTAGAAGCTTCAGAAGCAAGGAACACGGCAGGACCTGTCAGTTCTTCCGGATCCAACCAACGACCGGCAGGAGTCTTAGCGCAGATGAATGAATCGAATGGGTGACGGCTTCCGTCTGCCTGCGGCTCACGAAGAGGAGCAGTTTGCGGAGTAGCGATGTAACCCGGGCCGATACCATTACACTGGATGTTGTATTCACCATATTCAGAACAGATATTGCGAGTCAGCATCTTCAAACCACCCTTAGCGGCAGCGTAAGCAGATACAGTTTCACGACCCAATTCAGACATCATAGAACAGATGTTGATGATCTTACCTGCACGTTTTTCCATCATAGCCGGCAAAACAGCCTTAGCAACGATGAATGGAGCATTCAAGTCGATGTCAATTACACGACGGAAATCAGCAGCATCCATCTCGTGCATAGGAACACGACGGATAATACCTGCGTTATTTACAAGGATATCAATTGTACCTACTTCTTTTGCAATCGTAGCAACCATCGCCTGAACAGCCGGTTCGTCTGTCACGTCGCATACATAACCGTGAGCTTTGATACCTTTTGCAGCATAAGCAGCCATACCTTTGTCTACCAACTCTTGATTGATGTCGTTAAAACAAACTTTAGCGCCTTGTTCTGCAAATGCAGAAGCAATAGCAAATCCGATACCATAAGAAGCACCTGTAACGAGAGCTACTTTACCTTCCAAAGAAAAATTCAAAAACTGATTCATAATTCTTTTTGTTATTAAATTAGGAAAACTATTGTAGTTGTTATTTCAAATCTGTAATCAACGAGAAGTCCTGATCGCCGTAGTCGAGGTTCTCGCCACCCATTCCCCAGATAAAGGTATAGTTGTGGGTAGCAGCAGCCGAGTGGATTGACCATTCGGGTGAAAGAACGGCCTGATCGCCTTTCATCCATACGTGACGCGTCTCGCCTACCTCACCCATGAAGTGGCAGATAGCATGATCTTCGGGAATTTCGAAATAGAAGTAGGCTTCCATACGACGGCTGTGTACGTGTGCCGGCATCGTGTTCCACACACTTCCCGGAGCGAGTTCCGTCATACCCATCTGCAACTGGCAGGTAGGCAACACCTGATTCACCAGCATCTTATTGATGTTGCGGTGATTGGAACCTTCCAAAGAACCCATTTCAGCTACTACGGCATCGGCTTTCGTCACCTTACGGTCGGGATAATTGCGATGTGCAGTCAGTGAGTTGAAGTAGAATTTAGCAGGATGAGTAGCGTCTTTGCTTTCGAAAGTCACTACGCGGTCGCCCGAACCCAGATAAAGAGCTTCTTTATAGTCCAGTTCGAACTCTGCGTCGCCTGCTTTCACAATACCGGGACCGCCAACATTGTAGATACCCATTTCGCGACGGGTGAGGAAGAACGGAGCTTTCAGCGGATCAATCGCTTCGAGCGTCAGCACCTCTCCTACCGGAAGCGCACCACCTACCACCATACGGTCGTACATGGAATATACCATATTTACTTCATTGGGGACAAATATCTTTTCGATTAAGAAATCTCTGCGAATTCTTGTTGTATCATAACTTTTTGCATCTTCCGGATGCGCAGCATAGCGAATTTCATAGTTCGTTTTCATACCTTATTTATTTATAGTTATTGAATAAGTTCTCTATTCTACGTGCACTTCGTTTACGTACACGATGCAAAAATAGCAAAAGAAAACGGGTTTACCTTGCAATTTTGTTCCAATTATCCACCAAAAATGTCCAGAATCCGTGCAATGTATACTTTTTTAACGAACTATAATACGTTTTGGGAGAGATTTCTACTTAATGCAATGAAAAAAAGAAAGAAGCCTCTATCTCTCGAGCCGCAAGAACAAATAATATAAAATATAGAACAAGAAAAAGTATCTAATTTGCCAATTCAGCTAATAATTAGCAGTCTACACCGTTAAAATTGCATAAATAGGAGGCAATGTATTATAACACTAATTATAATATATTAGTTTTGTAAATGTTTAAATAGCAAGCAAAATCAACAAATACGTCAAGATATACAACTTATGACAATTATTAAAAGACGGACAGAAGATACTTTAATAAAGATAGGAGTGATATGCATTTACATGCTTCTATCCATTAACCTAACTTATGCCCAAATAAAAAATATAACAGGAATCATCATTGATGAGGAAAGCCGGGAACCATTGACAGGTGCTTCTGTCACAGTGAAAGGCAGTCGGCAAGGCTGTATTTCAGATCTGGATGGAAAGTTTAGTCTTCAACCAACCCTCCCCGGACAGCAAATGCTGGTTATTTCTTACATAGGATACCAAACTATCGAAGTGCCTGCCCGGCATAATATGATGGAAATCCGGTTGCGTCCGAACGTGAACGAACTGGATGAAGTAGTAGTGCAGGTAGCGTATGGCACTGTCCTCAAAAGATCAATTACCGGGGCTGTTTCCGTAGTGGACAGTAAGCAAATCGAAATGCGTCCGGTCAGTTCTGTTATCTCCGTGCTCAACGGAGCAGTACCGGGGCTACAGACAATTGACGGAGTGGGGCAGCCTGGTATCGAAGCGGAAGTCCGGATCCGGGGATACAGTTCGGTGAACGGAAGCAATAAGCCGCTTTACGTGGTAGACGGTATGCCCTATACGGGATGGATCACCGATCTTAATCCGGCAGACATAGAAAGCGTCAGCGTACTGAAAGATGCTGCTTCATGCGCATTGTACGGTAGCCGGGCTTCGAATGGTGTGATTTTAATTACCACCAAAAAGGCGAAGAAACAGGGAGTTTCTCTTCAACTGGACATTCGCCACGGCTTCAGCGCGCGTGGACAGGGTGATTACGAACGTATGAATGCCAATCAATTCATGGAAACGATGTGGCAGGGGTATCGCAACCAGCTTATCAGCAACGGCAGTAGTCCCGAAGAAGCGACCATCGCCACCAACAATGACATTATCAGCAAAGTAGGAATCAACATCTATAACAAAGCCGATAATGCCCTTTTCGATGCAAACGGTCATCTGGCATCCGACGCCCGGATACTGGACGGATATAAGGACGATCTCGACTGGTATTCTCCCTACACACGTAACGGTCACCGCCAGGAATACAACCTAAGCGGAGAATCCGGCAATGAAAAGAACCGGATCCGTTTCTCGCTAGGCTATCTTAATGAAGACGGATATACCAGGAAAAGTGATTTCAATCGTCTTAGCGGCTCACTCAACGCTGACTTCACCCCACGCCCATGGCTAAAAACGGGCTTGTCGCTCGGAGGCACTCACCAGAAAACGAACTGGGATATAGGAGCCGCCGGAAGTGCGCAATCCAATAACCTGTCGAATGCATTTTACTTTGCACGGAGAATAGCACCTATCTATCCGGTGCACCTCCACTATACAGAGGATGTATTTGCCAGCGACGGCTCATTGCTTCATTCCAAAGGAGATTATATCCTGAACGAAGAAGGCGGAAAACAATATGATGACGGTTCGGAAAGCCGTTCGGAATCGGATGCCGCCAGCAATGGACGCCATCTACTGTGGGAAAGCGAAAAGAACAAGTTGTGGAACGCTGCCAATACCTTGCAAGGAAATGCCTATGTGGACGTTTCTTTCCTACGCGATTTTACATTCTCATTGAAAGGCAATATCAGCCTGCGCAATATCGAGGACAGCCAATACGGAAATGCGGAAATAGGCGCTTACAAGGACACTGGTTTTATCAGCAAGATCGATCAGGAATATAAGGAATACACCCTGCAACAGCTACTGGCATGGAAACACCAGTTCGGCAGGCATTTCGTAGAATGGATGGTGGGGCACGAGAACTATGATTACAAGCTTAATTTCGACGCCATACAGAAAAAGAATGAGAGCTTTCCCGGAATAGACGAACTTTCAAATTTCACCACCACAACTTACAGTGAGGGATATAAAGACACCTATCGTACAGAGGGTCACTTCACACGGGCCCGGTATGACTACAACGAAACTTATTTTGCCGAAGCTTCTTTCCGGCGCGACGGTTCCTCCATCTTCCATACAGACCATCGCTGGGGTAACTTTTGGAGCGTAGGTATCGGCTGGATGCTTTCCAACGAAGCGTTCCTGAAAAACGTGTCGTGGCTGAACCGCCTCAAGTTACGGGTTTCTTACGGGCAAGTGGGAAACGATAACTTCGGAAGCAGTAATGGCCTGTACCAGTGGATGTCTCTCTACGGCTCTGCCGTCAACGGTGGAGAAGCCGCTTACTACAAAGTGCAGAACGAAAACCCGGAACTAAAATGGGAAACGAATTCTTCGCTGAATATCGGTCTGGAAACTCGTCTTTTCAACCGTGTGAACCTAAGTTTCGAATACTATAACAAGCATTCGGACGACTTGCTGTTCAAGTTTATCCAACCACTATCTGCCGGTGCCACTGACTCATCGACAGGCCTTTCCACCGTCTGGCGAAACATTGGAGACGTTTCCAATAAAGGATGGGAATTCTCTGCCGACGGGGATATCATCCGCAACCGGGAATGGGAATGGAATGTAGGTTTGAACCTTTCCAAAGTGAAAAACAAGATCGGAAAACTGCCGGATAAAGATCGGGAAGAGGGAATTACGAACGGAGATTTCCAGAAGTTCAAAGAGGGACACAGCATTTATGAATTCTGGCTGTACCAGTATGCTGGCGTAGACCAGATGACAGGTCGCAGTGTATATCTGCCGGACTTCAACGCTTATTACATTGCCGGAGAGGATGGAAAAACACCCGTAAACGGAGAAGAGAGCACCGAAGGTAAAAATCCGATTCCGACAGACAGTTGGGTAGACATCAACGGACAATATTATACAGGCGACCCGAGATATGCACGCAAAGACTGGTCGGGCAGTTCATTACCGAAGATAAACGGCTCGGTCACCACCTCTCTCCGCTGGAAAGACCTGACTCTGTCCGCCCTGATGATTTTCAGTTGCGGTTCCAAAGTCTTCGACCAGCCTTATCAGACTCTGACATCGGTAGGCGTACATTCATTGACTCCCGATTTACTGAATGCATGGACAGCAATCCCCGAAGGCATGACGCCCACATCGCCCAACCGTCTCGATCCATCGGGTATTCCGCAAGTGAATCTGGATGCAACGATCAATGGATATAACAGCCAGAAAGCATCTACACGCTATATTGTAAGCGGTGACTATCTAAGCATCAAGAACATCACCCTCTCCTATCGCCTGCCCGCCACATGGAGCAAACGATTGACACTCGGCGGCATCCGTTTGCATGCTGCCATAGAGAATGTCGCCCTGTTCAGCAAACGCAAAGGGCTGAACCCGGTACAGACTTTTGACGGAATCGTCAACAATTATACGAGTATCGCCCGTGTTTTCTCGTTCGGAGTCAACATTAACTTATAGCCTTATGAAGAAAAAAGCCATACACATGAAATTCCTGAATCACTCCATAGGATTCTGCCTGCTCCTGACGCTGTTGTGTTACTCCTGCGCCAGCGACTATCTGGATACCGCCCCTACCAATCAGGTATCTCCTGCCGATTTATTCAAGGATGAAGCGTACGCTGCCTATGCTGTCAGCGGATTGGAGAAGTTGATGAAAACCACTTACCCCACTAATAAACTCGATGGCGTGTCATTCAACGGTGAAGGATCTGTCAAACTGATGTATGCCGAGTATCAGGGGGCTGACATGTATTGTCCCCGCAACAATTTCTATACGATATTCAACGGGGCTTCTCATGCCATACCTACCAGTAGTTACACGGAGTATATGTGGCATTATTACTACAAAGTAATCAGTAATGCCAACGCTATTATAAATTATGTCGACCCCGAAGGTAGTCATAAATTCAAATATATTTATGCGCAGGCACTAACCTACCGTGCCTATTGTTACCTGCAACTGCTGCAGTTCTACTCGCCACGCTGGTGCGATTCGCAAAACGGCAGTGCTGAAGGGGTGGTTCTCCGGCTCAATACATCTTCTACCGGCGACTGTCCTCTTTCTTCTATGCTGGCCTGTTACGAACAGATTTACAACGACCTTAACCAGGCCATCACCTATTATCAGGCATCCGGAATTGCCCGCAAAGAAGACGAGAATCACAAAATCAATGTGAATGCCGCTTACGCCACCTATGCCCGTGCCGCACTCACCCGTGAGGATTGGAGTACTGCCGCCCATTACGCTGCACTAGCACGTGCCGGTTATCCGCTTATGAATGCCGATGAATATTTCGACGGATTCAGTACCGTCAACCGCGAATGGATATGGAGTATCTATGACAGTGAAGAAGAATCGCTGGGAAACTCATCCCTCGCCGCACGCCTTGCATACAACTCCTCCTCTACTCTTGTATGCACTTATCCGGCCTGTATCAACCGTGAACTGTACGATGCATTACCGGAAAGTGATATCCGCAGGGGACTTTTTCTCGATCCGCTCGAATATACTTATAACACGGGTGGTATAACAAACAATGGTCTGGGCGGAAGTGCACTCACCAGTTACGCCCAAGGGTTGCATCCCGACCTGAATACTTCGGCAAAAATATACGCTTATATGTCGTTCAAATTTAAGTGTATCGACAAAGTAGGTGCCATGCCTTTCAATCTTTTCCGCAGTTCGGAGATGTATCTCATCGAAGCAGAAGCCAACTGCCACCTGACGCCTTCAAAAGAAGCGGAAGCAAGGCAATTACTGAAAGAACTGATCCGCGACAGCGGACGCGACCCTCAATATACTTGCGACAAGAGCGGTCAGGCACTGCTCGACGAAATAAAGTTCTACCGCCGCATCGAACTATGGGGCGAAGGATTCAGCTGGTTTGACTTCAAACGGCGCAAAGACACCATCGTACGCCACACCTTCGAAGACGGAGGAAACTACATGACCAACGCAGCCGTAACTATCAACCCGGAAGACGCCAACAACTGGATGTGGGTGATTCCCGCCAAAGAATACGAATATAACAATGCCATAAATAAACAATAAGAACACTGTAAATCCATAGTAATCAAGATGAAAATAGTCAGGTATATCAGTATATGTTTGTTGTTCACCTTTATCGGATCTCTCCTTCCAACCAAGGCGCAGGACAATCCGTACAAGATAGACCACTCTCTTTATCTACTTTATGAGGAGGCAACTAAACACCGTAACAACGCAACCGGACTGGAAATAGCTGATACTATCTATACCAAAGCCATCCGGATCAACGATAAAAAGGCACAATGCCTCGCTCTTACCATTCCGGTAATCTACTATTTCAATAATGGGAAAACGGAATTACTGGAGAAAGCAATCAGCAGGCTTCAGGAGATATCCCGAAAGAACAACTACCTGCAATATTACTACTTTGGCAGCATCTACAAAGTTAATTACCTGATGAACACAGGTAATACCCTGCGTGCGCTCCAGGAGGCTGAATTGACTAAAGAACAGGCATTTGCCGACGACTATCCCTACGGTATCTCCACTTGCCTGCGAATGATGGGAAACATTTACTTTGCGCGCAGGGAAAACCGGACGGCACTGGATTACTACCAACAATCGCTGGTATACACACAGGAGAAGCTCCCTGAGCAGGATATATCTTATATATACTGGAACATATCCATGCTCCAACAAAACCTGAAACAATATGAAGCAGCCTACGAAAATGCCGAGAAAGGAATCAAGTGTGCCAAGACTTCAACCAACAAATATGCCTGTATGCTGCGTAAATGCACACTTTTATACGCGCTCGACAGGGAGGAGGAATTCAAAAGCTATTATCAGGAATGTTTAAAAGCGACCGAAAAACATGGTGAAACCAGAAGGAATGAACTGAATAAGTTGAAGATATACAATTATATACTCAACCAACAATATGATAAAGCGCATGCTCTCGCCGACTCCACCTCTATCTTACATGAGAGAATAGCTTTTCAGGCAAATATTTACGCAAAAGAGCAGAAGTACAAAGACGCTTACCAAGCGCTTCAGAAGCTCCAGAGTTTACAGGATTCTCTGAACCAACTCATACAGACTGCCGACCTGTCGGAACTGAATGTGCGTATCGGCAACGAACAACTGAAAAGAAAAGCGCAAGCCTTGCAGCTGGAAAACACACAATTAAACCTGCAAAAGACAACGCTCGAACTGCAGCAAACGAAATCGCAAGTGGAAATCGAGAAGATGAACGCCGAAAATAACGAGCTACTACTAAAAAACCGTAACCTGGAGCTCGCACAATTCAAAGCGGAAACCGAACGTACACAGAGTCTTATGGTAGCTAAACAGGCAGAATCCGAACGCCAGCTGATGATATTGAAATTCATCCTGATATTCTTCTGTTTCTTTGCCATAGCCCTCACGCTCTACCTTTATCTACGCAGAAAATCAATCAGACAACTGCAAGAGAAGAACGAAGAACTGACGATTGCCCGCGACCGTGCCGAACAGGCAGACAAGATGAAGACTCATTTCATGCAGAACATGAGCCACGAAATCCGTACCCCGCTCAATGCCATCGTAGGATTCTCACAATTATTATCCAACCCGGATCTGCCATTGGAAGATGAGGAAAAGCTAGAATTCAGCTCGCTCGTCCAACACAACTCCGAACTGCTCACCACGCTTGTCAACGATATTCTTGACCTTTCCGCACTGGAAAGCGGCAAATACACCATGAACCTGACTTCCTGCCATTGCAACGAAATGTGCAGGCTCATACTCTCTACCGTAATGGATCGAAAAGCGGAAGGAGTGAAGCTTTATTATACCTCCGAAGTGGCAGACGATTTCCAGATCACCACAGATGAACAACGCCTGCAACAAGTGCTTATCAACTTCCTTACCAACGCAGAGAAGCACACAGAAAAAGGGGAAATCCATCTGCATTGTTCACTGACCGAGTATCCCGACAGAATCACGTTCTCTGTCAGCGACACCGGGCCGGGCATCCCTGCCGACAAGATGGATAGTGTATTCGAACGCTTCAAGAAGTTGGATGAGTTCAAACAGGGATCAGGACTGGGACTGAATATATGCCGCACCATAGCCGAACGATTACATGGAGAAGTCAAAGTAGACAAGAGCTACACCAATGGCGCACGTTTTCTGCTTATACTTCCATTAAAATAAGATTAGCTATTGACTTTCCTCTTTTTATTTTGTATCTTTGAGGAACAGAAAAAGAAAAAAGCAATATGAGTTATATAAAAATCAAGACATAATAACACATTATCAAAACATATATTTCCATATATGGAAGAACCGAATGGGAGAAAATCAGTATTGATTTTCTCCCATTTTGTATATATAAATCCCACATATTCCAATAATTCTCTGAAAATAGTTTCTAATAAACTCAGATACCGTTCTTAATAAACTCTCTCACTATTTATTAAAAACGGTATTTGGATTTATTATAGAAATGTAAATATATTGTTGCTAACAATATAGAAGTCTATTCAAAGATGAGTAAGGCAAACATCGAAACAGTCAATATTACGTACAAATAAGCTATAACAAATTTCTTACATCCTAATAGAGAGATACTTCTTCAAGGCATCTTCCTCCGCTTTTGCAACCAAACTATAGAAATCATCATGTTGTTGTTCCGTATGTGAACGTTCTAATGACTTAAGAAGTGACTTTGCATCCACAAAAAAAGAAAAAGCCCCGAAAGATATCTCTTTCAGGGCTTTTCTTCGTTGGACTACCAAGATTCGAACTTGGACAAACAGAACCAAAACCTGTTGTGCTACCATTACACCATAGTCCAAACTTATGTGCTTTCTCTTAAAAAGCGGTGCAAAGATAGAGGTTTGCAAGCAAACCTCCAAATATTTCGTTCACTTTTTTATATTCTATCGAATGAATCATGCATTATTACTTTGCAATCAGCAGATAATAGTTCTTTTTGCCGCGCTGAACAAGCAGATATTTCTCGTCGAGCAGGTCAGCAGTCGTAACTACCTGATCAAAGGCTGCCAGCTTCTCCTTATTCAGCGAAACGCCACCGCCCTGAACCAATTTACGCATTTCACCTTTCGACGCAAATACGGCCGCATTATCAACGAATAGATCAACAGCCTTTACTCCTTCTGCCAATACATCACGGGAAATCTCAAATTGAGGCACTCCTTCGAATACAGCAAGCAGCGTATCTTCATCCAGTTTGCGCAAAGCTTCCGAAGTCGCATTACCGAATAAAATGTTCGATGCGTCTACTGCTGCGTTATAATCATCTTCAGAATGAACCATCACAGTCACTTCCTTAGCCAGACGTTTCTGGAGAAGACGCAAATGCGGAGCTTTCTGATGTTCGGCAATCAATGCTTCAATTTCTTCTTTCTCGATGGAGGTGAAGATTTTAATATAACGTTCGGCATCGGAGTCGCTTACGTTCAACCAGAACTGATAGAACTTGTATGGTGAAGTATAGCGAGGGTCCAGCCAGATATTTCCGGATTCTGTTTTACCAAACTTACCACCATCAGCCTTTGTAATCAGCGGGCAAGTCAATGCGAACACCTCTCCCCCATTGGTACGGCGGATCAATTCGGCACCGGTAGTGATGTTTCCCCACTGGTCAGAACCACCCATTTGGAGCTTACACCCCTTTGTTTCATACAAATGAAGAAAATCATATCCTTGAAGCAATTGGTAAGTGAACTCAGTAAATGACAATCCATCACGTGCTTCACCATTCAGACGACGTTTCACAGAGTCTTTCGCCATCATATAGTTTACAGTGATGTGCTTACCTACTTCGCGAACAAAATCGAGGAAAGTGAAGTCTTTCATCCAGTCGTAATTGTTCACCAGCTCGGCACGGTTAGGTACATCCGACTCGAAGTCGAGGAACTTGGCAAGCTGATTCTTGATACATGCCTGATTGTGACGCAATGTTTCTTCGTCCAGCAGGTTACGTTCTGCCGATTTACCGGAAGGGTCACCAATCATACCTGTAGCGCCACCGATCAGTGCCAACGGCTTATGACCGCAGCGTTGGAAATGACGAAGGATCATCACTCCACAAAGGTGACCAATGTGTAGCGAATCGGCAGTCGGGTCGATACCCAAGTAGGCAGTCACCTGCTCTTTGCTTAACAACTCTTCTGTTCCCGGCATGATGTCCTGCAACATGCCACGCCATCTCAATTCTTCTACAAAATTCATCGTATTACTCTTTAATTATTTGGTTTTTATTGTATTTCAATTCCATGTGCGACAAAAGTACGACTCTTTCTCGGAAGATACAACTCTTACGCCTTAAAAAAGACATTTTGGATATTCCGGCGAATCACCTCACACAACGCTTCCACTTCTACCCCACGCACCCTGGCTGCCTGACACAGGATATCTTCAATATCAAGCAAGCTGTCATCCGTTTCCAAAAATAGGCGTTCATCGGGGACTATCTGCATCGTTTCATCGGGATAATATTCCCCAAAAGAAAGATAAAACCCTTTCTTCAACAACTGTACCGCCTGCTCCGGTTTTCCACGAAAGCCATGCCATATCCAAGGTTGTTGGGGGCGAGATTCTTTTTTCACACCCAGCAGTTCTTCCATTGCTTTCACGCAGTGAATAATCAACGGCAAACCGAGCTTTTCCGACAACTTTACCTGTTCCTTAAACACCGCTAACTGAAGCTCCATCGGAGCTTTTGCCAATTTATCCAGCCCCGCCTCTCCTACAGCTACAAACTGCTTTCTCTGTAGCTGCTGTTGAAGAAAGCTCAATTGCTGACTGACATTACTCTCTCTCACCTCCCAAGGATGAATACCAATAGAATAATAAGATCCTCTACCCACAGCCACTTCCACATTCTCTGCCAGAGGCATATACAATGGAGGGTCTGCCAATAACGGATAATTGATGATGGATTTTCCTTGGGTATCAATTTCCTGTTTATGAGTATGGATATCTAAAATATCAGTCACATTCTTTTTCATTTTCTATTTCTCGTTTCAGTTGTCTCAAGGCACGGGATCATAACCGGAACCACCCCAGGGATGGCATCGCAGAATACGCCGCACAGCAAGATAAAGCCCCTTTATAGGACCATGTTTCTTAATTGCTTCGAGCGCATACGCTGAACAAGTAGGCGTGAACCGACAAGAGGGAGGAGTAAGGGGTGAAATACAAATCCGGTAAAAATAGATGGGAACAAGCAGGAAGAAGGAAAATACCTTTCTCAAAATTCCCGTAACGAATACCCACGCGGTAGATATCCGGGAGTTATGAGGTTTCATGAGAATAGTTTTTCGGAGATGCGCGCAAGCGCTATTTTCATTTTCTCTTCCAGCTCGGCAGTAGCAACAAGCTCGTCCGACAGATAGATAAAGGCAACGGCTAACCGTTGCTCCCGGCGTTGCAGTTCATCCACCAGAAGAGACTTGTTCTTCCGGTAGGCTTCACGTATCTGGCGTTTCACCCGGTTGCGTTTCACCGCCCGTTTAAAACGACGTTTCGATACACTGATTAATATGGAAGCAGGAGCCTCGCCCTGCTCGACAGGCATATATACAACGCGTATCGGAAAGATGGAAAACGATTTAGAAACACCGCCTTCAAACATCTTTCCGATCAAAATTTTACTATTCAGCCTTTCGGCTTTACACAAAGTATATATACCCACTCTGTTTATTTATTGTTTTCCTTGATAAACATGTCAAGTGCGGCAGTCATTGACGGAGCCTGCACCGTAGGAGCCTCAAGGTCCAGACGGAGACCTGCGTCACGTACAGCCTGTGCGGTAGTAGATCCGAACGTTCCGATCTTAATCTCTTTCTGATTAAAATCCGGGAAGTTCTTCTTCAAAGAAGTCACTCCGGCAGGGCTGAAGAACACTAACATATCATAATCAAACTCCTCGTCCGGTGTAAAGTCGTTGCTCACCGTGCGATACATCACAGCTTCCGTATGCTGAATGCTGTTCTTGTCGAGCAGGTTTTTCACATCGTCATTATGTACGTCTGACATCGGAACGAGATACTTCTCCGTTTTATGCTTTACGATGGAAGGAATCAGGTCTTCAATCTTTCCAGTAGCTCCAAAGAAGATCTTACGCTTACGATATTGCACATATTTTTGAATATACAATGCAACAGCTTCCGTCACACAGAAATACTTCATAGTTTCGGGAATTGTCACGCGCAATTCAGTACACAAAGTGAAAAAATGGTCAATAGCATGGCGCGAAGTGAATATTACGGCAGTGTGGTCGAGAATCGAAATTTTCTGTTGCCGAAATTCTTTCGCCGAAAGACTTTCAACCTTAATAAAGGGCCGGAAATCTATTTTAACGCCATACTTTTCAGCTATGTCGTAATAGGGAGATTTCTCTGACGCAGGCTTAGGCTGCGACACTAGTACTTTTCTAATTTTCAACGTCCTAAAATTTTATTAGCAAAATATTGTTCATTTGAATCATACCCTGATACAGTAAAAGACAAGGTACTATTTCAAGAGCGCAAAAGTACAAAATTAATAGGAAAAGCCCGCTAAATTGATGAAAAAAAAGCTTTATCCACTTATAAAACATCAATATTTTAGTGAAAATTAAAATAATAGACCCAATTATAACCAAATTCGTTAGACTCAAATCAAAATAAACCAGGAAAAGAACGAACGGAAAAAGGGCAAATCCGACATAATATATGAGCGCAGAATACGATTCCAGCCATATATTTGTCTTATTTTTATCAAAAAACGTCCACCCCAGAAACATATAAAGCAACCATTTTAGTAAGAAATAAGCGAGGCAAAAACCAACGTAAATACCCAGCAAAAGGAGAGAGGATACATGGTCCATCAGAGCGGGACATGTATCATGAAAATAATTGAGAAATGTGATGCCCGACAAGACACAGGTCTGCAATACAAGCACAAGGAGATAACGCACATCAGCCGCCGTAGAGCTATCAAAAATGCTCGTCCGTTCGCGATGCAATACAAAGTCTTTCACCTGTTGGGAGAGAAATTTCTTTCCACGTGCCAAGGCAATGGAGGAGAGAAAGAAGCAAGCCAGCAATGTCAGCGCAATAGCATCATCCGTACGGGGAGAGTAGGAGATAGGGGTTCCTTCAAAGCCAGAATCAACCTCTTGTACAGCATGAAGATCGGCCAACTGCAGGCTATCACTGTCTGCCTTTGCCGGACTAATCTGTTTCTGCTGGAGAAGAGACAAGGTATCCGTGTTCTGGGAACTTAGTGTATCACCTATCATATCGCTGCAAATTTACGAATGGAAATATCCCATACAGGAGTCTCATAAAGCAGCTGAACAGCTTCTTCCGGTGTCTGCGCCACTTTCCATATATCACCGTGTTGGCGTCGCATAAAGTTTTCATCGATTGCTTTTTCAAGCATTTCGAGCAATGGATCGAAAAATCTGTTTGTATTGAGAATTATAATCGGATTGAGATACAACCCCAATTGTTTCCAAGTGATAATTTCCAGCAATTCTTCAAGGGTACCGCATCCACCCGGCAAAGCGATGATACCATCACTCAAATTGGCCATCTTCTGTTTGCGTTCGTGCATGGATTCTACCTCGATCAGCTCTGTCAGTCCAGTATGATGCCAGTTTTGTTCCACCATGAAGCGGGGAATCACTCCGGTCACTTCACCGCCATTTTTCAACACAGCATCTGCCACAGAGCACATCAGACCGATACTTCCAGCTCCGTTTATCAAACGGATATGGTGTTCGGCAAGCAGACGGCCGAGAGTCTCGGCTGCTTGAAAGTAAACAGCATCTATCTTGGTACTGGAAGCGCTATATACGCATACGGAATTTATCTGGTTCATCTTCATCACTATCCATTATTATATCGAGAAGGCAAAATTACGAAAAAATTCCGTTATTCATATTCAACTTAATCAGAGATCATTTTTATCTCCGCATTTATCTATCTTCATAAAAAAATCTTGGACTTCTTACTTTTTAGAAGTCCAAGAGCTTTTCTCACAGAGAATACATCTATCACAGATTTCTCATCTACTAACAGGTGTATCACATTGTTGCTGAATAAACTTCATTATCTGAACCATAAAATTGTTCAAATACCCTACCAGTAGTAATCCAGCACACAATTAAAAAGTGATTTTAATTTTACGTTTCAATATACCTTAATGAGCCTTTCACAAGGCTTATTAAGCCCACGAATAAAAGTTAACCGACTCTTTCCCCTTTCGGTCATCTAAATCGTCATTTCAGCAATGCGCCATATATTTCAGCAGCGGGGCTTCAACAGTTAATGATTTAGGTATATCATCTTATGTTAGTTGCAAATAATATATATTCCAAAGATTTAATCTAATTCAAAATCTCCGATAAAGGCTTCCTTCGGAAGTTGTATCTCCAAAGTATATTTACCTTTTTCCTCACCTGCAAGATCAATATAAACCTTATCTACATTTAAATCAGTAGATGTATAAACCACTTCTCCCGTCTCTGCATCCTTGATGGTAACAGTTACAGTGGGAACAGTAGAAAGAAGGTCAATAGATAACAATGAGTTTTCAATAAAAGCATCAGGAGTAACAGGGATAGACCGATGTTGTACCTCAGTTTTATTCTTTAGCCTGATTTGACGTGCAGATATCATTTCATGTGCAAAAGAAAACATACTTACTTGAAGTAAGACAGTCAACAACAAAAAAGGTAAAAATTTAGCTTTCATAATAAATGGGTTTAAAATTTCGCTCCAAAAATACACAGATGAAGCAAAAGAAACGATTTTTATGCGGTAACAATGGTAACAGCCTTTCATTTAGAAGCAAAACAAGCCTAGAGAAATCAGCATATCTCACTGAATATCAACACCAAACACGCGATCGAAAATTTGAGCATCCATTTTGTTCTTTATACGATTTTTACGGGTTTTAAGAGCATCTGATGTAGCATCCATCAACTCCATCATGACAGTTTTCGAGCAACAAAGCAATGAAAGAACACAATAAAATATATCATCACCAGTTAAAGCCGGATAACGCTCCTTCAAATTCATCATCACATCAACAAATGCACTAGAAATTTCAGAACGTATCTCTTTTCTCAAACTACGCATCACCAATAGTTGTTTAGGAGTCGCTTTCTCTAATGCTTCCAATTGATCGTAACAATTAGTTGTTTTAAGTACAGATATACATAATTGAATTTGCTGCTCTGTTAACTTCGACCTTTTCTTATCTAGATCTTCTTTATTAGTTTCCGAAATCTCTTCCTCTTTGAGCAGCATAGTATCTACCCGATTTTGGGTCAATTCACGTTGTAATGCTATATAACGCTTTTTCCTTTTCCTATCATTCCACATAAAACAAAAGACACAAATAATCATTAAGAAAAAGAATACAGAAACCAAAGTAAAAACCAGCATTTTAGTATGTTCTGACAATAGCCTCTTATGTTCTTCTAATTGATGTTTATCCATAAGTCGATTGAGTTCTTCATTGTCATTCATAATCTGCATAGAATCATAAAGCACTCTATATGCATCCATATTTTCTGTCGCAATCTTCCATTCACCTCTTTTCTTTGCTATTTGATGCATTCCATCATAGCAAACAGCCTTTCCATAAATATTAAGTTGGTCTATATTCTTACTAAAGAAATAACTGGCAGAATCAAGTTTATTCAAATTCAACATAATTTGAGCTTTTGACAAACAGACATTAACAGCATCATCCCCTTGCATAATCATTGCTTTCGATACATATTTATCGGCTTGAACATAATCTTTTTTTTCATTGTAAACCATAGCGAGGTCATGATAAAGAGCTCCTATCAAACTAGAGTCTTGCTCTGCTAATGCATAATCAAGAGCTTTTTGATAATACAACAATGCGCTATCCTTTTTATTTTGTAATAAACAGATACGTGCAATACCTCTCAATGGATATGTCTGCTGACTTCCCCCCCTCTAATATCTGATAAGCTTGGCGATAAGCCTCAATCGCTATATCATACAAATCATCTTTTTCATAACAGTCCGCAAGATTATCATATATCATTGCCAAGAACTCATCCCTAACAGGCATCAACCGAATTGCCGTCAAATACTCGTCTACAGCAAATGAAGTATACCCTTTCTCTAAATAAGTAGCTCCCCAATAATAATGAGCTTTTGCAGCACGTACACTTTTCTTCTTATCACCATAGTATTCAACAGCCATTTTTATCAGCGAGTCATCTCCTAAAGCAATATAATTTTTATGCCTTGCTTGCGTAAGCAATAGCGCATAAAGTGCTCTGTCAGCACGTGGTAATTTCTGTGGGGAGGAAATTGATTCCAAAATGGATAATGCACTATCAGGATATATTTCCATCAATGAGTCAGCAGATAGTAGCAATGGACTCTTCACCGAAGAAGAGCAGGAAGATAGAGAGACAGACATCAGAATGCTACCTACGCTGACAAGTAAACTAAAGAACAACAATAAATAGCGTTTAGGATAACAACATCTTGTTTTCATTAGGCAGTCCGTTTATTTACAGGTCAAAAGTAGCAAATTCCGGCAAAAGAAGTTTAATATCCAAAAGATATTTATTTAAATATAACTTATTTAAAATCAAGAGCCACAACCTCATATCCTACTAGAAGGAGTTGAGATTGTGGCTCTTATCGAATGAGCTAAGCTCGCTTTCAGACTGTTTTACAGACCAAAAGCAGCTTTAATTTTATCTACGTAGTCGAGTTTCTCCCATGTAAAGAGTTCCACTTCCACTGTTTTATCTCCTTCGTAACGAGAAGAAAACTTCTTCGTTATCACTTGCGGTTCACGTCCCATGTGACCATAAGCGGCTGTTTCCTGATAAATAGGATTACGAAGTTTCAGACGTTCTTCGATTGCTTTCGGGCGAAGATCGAACAACTGATCGATAACGCGGGCAATCTCACCATCCGTCATGTTAACGTGGGAACGGCCATAAGTATCTACAAAAATATTGATCGGACGAGCCACACCGATAGCATAGCTCACCTGTACAAGCATTTCATCTGCTACACCTGCCGCAACCATATTCTTTGCGATATGGCGTGCTGCATAAGCTGCACTACGGTCTACCTTGCTAGGATCTTTTCCGGAGAAAGCACCACCACCGTGAGCACCTTTACCACCATAAGTATCAACGATAATCTTACGACCTGTCAAACCGGTATCTCCGTGAGGACCACCAATTACGAACTTGCCCGTAGGATTCACATGATAAATGATTTTATCATTAAACAGTGCCAACACTTTATCGTGATGGATAGAAGCAATGACACGAGGCATCAGAATTTCAATCACATCACGGCGGATGATAGACAGCATTTCTTCGTCAGCTTTCAGCTGGGCGGCTTGAGAATCATCTTCCGGTTGGATAAAGTCATCATGTTGCGTAGAAACAACGATTGTATCGATGCGAACAGGAGTTCCGTTGTCATCATATTCGATAGTAACCTGGCTTTTGGCATCGGGGCGGAGGTAAGTCATCACCTTTCCTTCACGACGAATGTCGGCCAGCACTTGCAGAATGCGGTGTGCCAGATCAAGAGAAAGCGGCATATAGTTTTCCGTTTCATTGGTAGCGTAGCCAAACATCATACCCTGGTCGCCTGCACCCTGTTCCATCGGGTCCTGACGCTCTACACCACGGTTGATATCGGGACTTTGCTCATGAATAGCGGAAAGTACGCCACAAGAGTTACTTTCGAACATGTACTCTCCTTTGGTATAACCGATTTTCTTAATCACTTCGCGCGCGATGAGCTGGAGGTCAACGTACGCTTTTGTTTTCACTTCACCCGCTAGCACCACTTGTCCGGTAGTCACTAGTGTTTCGCAAGCTACTTTCGAACTGGGGTCGTAAGCCAACAGTTTGTCAAGCACAGCATCCGATATTTGATCGGCTACCTTGTCGGGGTGTCCTTCTGACACCGATTCGGATGTAAATAAGTATCCCATCTTTTTAAATTAAGAATTAAAAATTGAAAATTAAAAAATGAGAGAGAGTAGGAGAGGCGAGTGCTGCAAAGGATAAACCGAAAGGCGTCAATCAGACGTGTTTTAGCATTTTTTTCCGTGGTTGCAAGCTACTCAAATCTGTCCACACTTTCATTTCGGTTGCAAAGATAAAGAGATTTCGGAGATAATGAGTATCTTTGCCCTGTATTTAACACATAAATAGATTTATAATGATTCTAAATAAGAAATTAAAAACGCTTTTGGTGCTGGCTCTTTATATAGGCTTCACGATTGCTATCTACGCCATTGTTTGCCATTTCATCGACAAGCCGTTTCAGGAGATTCATTTGCTGTATGCAGTATTGATAGGATGCATTGCCTATTTACCGGTCTTTATTGCGGAGAAAAAGAAGAAGTAAGCTCCTTTATCGTTTTTCCAAGTACCGGATGCACTAATCCGGGAGCAATTTCCGCCAGTGGTTTCATGACGAAGTCACGTTCTGCCATCAACGGATGTGGGAGGATCAACTTTGCTCCTGAAGGAGAAGTGGTGGAAAGTATCAAATCATCATAAAGCAACAAGTCAATATCAATCAGGCGGTCGCTATATATGCCGTTAACGGATTTCTTCGTACGTCCCAATTTCTGTTCAATCGCCTGCGTTCTCTGTAAAACGTCTATGGGAGCCAATTCGGTATCTACACAAACCGCTGCATTCAGGAAACTGTTATCGGAAGAAAATCCCCAAGGGGCAGTTATGTAAAAAGCAGACAGGGAAACGATTTTCCCTACCTGCTCTTCTATTTTCTGCACGGCATCCCGAAGATTTTGTTCTTTATCCCCAAGGTTAGTGCCGAGTCCCAGATAAACTTTTGCCATTATTTGTCCAAAATCAGCATTGCATCTCCATACGTGCCGAAACGGTAACCTTCTTTCAATGCTACATGATAAGCATCCATCACCTGGTCATAACCACCAAAAGCAGCTACAATCATCAGTAAGGTAGAAAGCGGCATGTGGAAATTGGAAATCATTGAATTGGCTACGGTAAATTCATACGGAGGGAAGATAAACTTGTTAGTCCATCCTTCAAATTCCTTGAGATGTCCGTCAGTGCTGACTGCGCTTTCAATAGCACGCATCACTGTCGTACCTACCGCACATACATTTCTACCGTTATCTTTGGCACGATTCACGGTTTTCACCGCCATTTCGTTTACAAACATTTGTTCCGAATCCATCTTATGCTTCGTCAAGTCCTCTACGTCGATGTCGCGGAAGTTACCCAGACCAGCGTGCAAAGTGATATATGCAAAGTCCACACCTTTGATTTCCAGACGTTTCATCAACTCACGGCTGAAGTGCAAACTAGCAGTCGGAGCAGTCACCGCACCCTCGTTCTTTGCAAAAATAGACTGGAAGCGTTCAGCATCTTCCGGTTCTACGGGACGGTTGATAATAGAATGGGGGAGTGGAGTTTCACCCAGAGAATACAGTGCCTTTTTGAACTCGTCATGAGGTCCGTCATAAAGAAAACGGAGCGTACGTCCGCGAGAAGTGGTGTTATCAATCACTTCAGCCACCATTGAATCGTCCGGCCCGAAATACAGCTTGTTACCGATACGTATCTTACGTGCCGGATCGACCAATACGTCCCACAAACGAAGCTCTTCATTCAACTCACGCAACAAGAATACTTCGATACGAGCACCTGTCTTTTCCTTGTTACCATACAAGCGGGCAGGGAATACCTTTGTATCGTTGAATATAAACACATCTTTATCATCAAAGTAGTCCAACACATCTTTGAACATCTTGTGCTCAATCTTACCTGTATTACGATGCAATACCATCAAACGAGACTCATCCCTATATTTCATAGGATGTAGAGCGATCTTATCCTCGGGTAACTTAAATTTGAATTGTGATAATTTCATATCTATTCCTTATTACGTTAATTATTTTCTTCCTCATTTTCTATCTCCTGTCCGTCGATCCACTCTTTAAAGTGTTCGGGATTCAGACAGTCTTCCAACCGGACATCACCTACACGGGTACGGATCAATCCTGTCAGGTGAGCTCCGCTATGGAGTGCTTCGCCGATGTCGCGGGCCAAGGCGCGGATATAAGTCCCTTTGCTGCATACGACACGGATTTGAATCATCGGTTCCGGATCATCCAGGCGACATTCCAGCAATTCAATCTCGTCGATAACAAGCTGTTTTGCTTTTAGTTCGACTTCTTCTCCTTTCCGGGCCAGTTCATAAGCACGCTTGCCGTCTACCATACAGGCAGAGAAGGCAGGGGGGACCTGATCGATGGCACCGATAAAGTGCGTCAGCACTTCTTCCACCAGTTCCCTTGTGATATGCTCGGTAGGGTAGGTGGCATCTATTTCATGTTCCAAATCGTATGACGGGGTAGTAGCGCCCAAGCGCAACGTTGCTACGTACTCCTTCGTATGATATTGAAACTCTTCTATTCGTTTGGTTGCCTTGCCTGTACATACAATCATCACCCCTGTTGCAAGAGGGTCCAGTGTTCCGGCATGCCCGACTTTTAGTTTTTTCACTCCGATCCGACGGCAAATATGATAGCGGGCGTGCCCTACTACTTTAAATGAAGTCCATCCGAAAGGTTTATTGAAAAACAGTACTTCTCCCTTTTTAAAATTCATCAGCCAATTTCTAAGTTGTATCCAAGCAGCAGCATTACCAGAATGGTTCCGCCAACAATAATTCTATACCAGCCAAACGCCTTAAAGCCATATTTCGTAACAAAGCTAATAAAGAACTTGATAGCCAGCAAAGCAACGACAAAAGCCACCACATTACCGATAATAAGTGCCGGCATGTTGTTGACAAGAATCTCGGTGCCACCATCCAGGAAGAGTTTCAACACCTTGTAACCGGTTGCCGCAAACATAGTTGGCACGGCAAGAAAGAATGAAAATTCGGCAGCATCCTTACGAGTCAGCTTCTGGGCCATACCTCCGACAATGGTAGCCATCGAACGGGATACTCCCGGTATCATAGCAATACACTGAAACAAACCGATATTGAATGCCTTTTTTTCAGTCAGCACCGTATCTTCGCTTCCTTTCGAAAAGATCTTATCGCAGAACAACATGAATATACCACCGATCACCAACATCACTGCCACTATTGCTACACTCTCCAGCATCTCGTCTATCTTATCGCTGAACAGGAATCCCAAAATGGCGGCAGGAATAAAAGCTACCAGTAATTTCCAGTAGAAATCAAATTTATGCAGAAAACACTTCAAAGCGGAAGCTCCCGCAGGAGCCGGCGTATGGTTCAACCGGAAAAAACGCTTCCAATAAAGACAAACCACTGAAAGAATCGCGCCAAACTGAATAATTACAGTAAATGCTTTTACAAATTCTGTACTTTCTACTCCTAATATGTTTTGTGTAATAATCATGTGTCCTGTAGAAGAAACCGGTAGAAACTCTGTCAACCCTTCTACAATAGCAATAATAATCGTCTCAAATGTTGTTAAATCCCCCATCTTTATTCTTCTGTTTTTTGTGTTTTAGGTTTGCGTAATACAGCGTAAATCATAGACAAGAAGCCAAACAGGCAAACGACTGGCGCTACCTTGATTCTGCGTACACTGAAAATATCGGGTTCAAAAGAGGTTTCGGACGATGTAGGTCCCGTCATCAATAGAAAGCCGATAATAACAATCGCCATCCCTATCGCGAGCAAGATAAAGTTCACTTTATCAAAGGCAAATTTCTGCTTGTCAGACATAGTTTATTTAATTACAAATTACTAATTTCAATCATTCCCTTAATCTATCAGTCGGTTGTTACGGATGCTAATCACACGCAAACACAGGTTTGCCGTCAGCCATTCGCCATCCGCTAAATATAGTACAGGCTGTTTGCTTTCATTCTCAAGTATTTATTCATGGAGAAATAGGCGCATAGCCACGTTATTACAATTCCAAACGCCAATACGCTTGCACAGACTATCAACATGACTTCAGGCGTGATGACCTGAAGCAATTCCTGTTCGTACGTCACGGCCCAATAAGCGGTCCCCATCAATATGGAATCGGCAACGATGGCTGCCAGTATTCCGCTCCATACATTCTTTCGAAGGAATGGCCCTCGGATGAATCCCCAACTCGCCCCTACCAGTTTCATCGTATGAATGAGGAAGCGTTTCGAGTAGATAGCCAGTCTTATCGTATTGTTTATCAGAGCAAAAGAAATAAAAGTGAGCACCACTGCCAGAGCGAGCAGCACCAGGCTGATATTTCGTATGTTATCATTCACAGCGTCAATCAGTTCCTTTCGATAGAGCACGTCTTGAATATTGGTGTTCTTTTTAATCATTTTCTCTATCTTTGCGATGCTGTCGGAATTGGCATAGTCGGAATGAAGCTTGATTTCGATGGAAGCGGTAAAGGGGTTATAGCCCAGGAATTCTTCCGGGTCAGTTCCCATTGCCTCCGTCTGCTCTTTCAATGCTTGTTTTTTAGAGATGTATTCGGATTGTTTCACGAAAGGTTCCTGATTCAGTTTTTTCTGAAGTTTCAGTATATCCGCTTCTTTCATATCGTCACTGATAAGAACGGAGAAACTGATATTCTCGCGGACATATACGGAAAGATTGTGCGCCGTCAATACGAAAAAGACAACCAGTCCTAACAACAGCAACACCAGTGTCGTACTGATACTCGACGTGATGAACTGCATGTCGAAGATTGAACCTGACTTATATTTGTTTTGATTTCCCATGCGTTATCTCTTTTTTCGGAATACATAAATCATGGAACTACTGCGTTCTTTCCGTCCTAAAGCATTAAACCACGCTAACGTTCCGGCAAACATCCCTTTCAGGAAACTGCATGAACTGCCACGATGTTTTTCGCTCAACATGGATACGTAGAACGCATCGAACGGCATCGGATGACGCGCCGCCATAATAAAGCCATGACGGGAAGCCAATTGTTGTATAGTGCCCGGAGTAAAATGCCAGAGATGACGGGGAACGTCGTATGCCGCCCAATACTCGCCATAACGTTGAGCATCATAAGAAGAGCAGTTGGGTACGGCTACAATCAATACTCCTTTTTCTGTCAGCAACTCATGAAGTCGCTGCCACACTTCACCAAGGTGTTCCAGATGTTCCATCACATGCCAAAGGGTGATGACATCAAAACTGCCGGGAGCAAACTCTTTCAGAGCCGATTCGGGCTTTACGTCCAAATCGAAATGCAGCTTCGCAAACTCACGTGCCTGCGGACTTTTCTCCACCGCCTCCACTTTCCAGCCCCGGCGAACCATCGTATCGGAAAAGTAACCGGTTCCCGTACCTATATCAAGCAAACGCCCTGTTTTACGATGCGCTTCCTTGGCTACCAGGCGCGCTTTGCGGCCCAGCATATAGGAACGTACATAATGGTAGATATTATTCATCGCGCCTTTGCGCGTATCAGTGTGAGAGATATAGTCGGGAGTCTCATAATACTTGCCTATCTCTGCTTCCACGGGGACTCCTTGTGTGAATGTAAATCCACAGTCCTCACACGAATACAGTTCAAACTGTTCGCCCGAAGCATAAAAATCCGTACAAGTCATGACGCGTTTCAAGTGCGCACCGCCACACACCGGACAAGCATTTATACTGAGTTTCTCCATTAACTATCTAAGCAAAATTAAGTGCTGCCTCGAATGACAAGACAACACTATACCCGAATTTGGTGCAAAGAAACAAATAAAAAGTGATGGATTGGGGTTTTGTTAAGGACTTTTAATAGAAGAGTTGTCCCGGTATGAAGTGGGAGTAGTTTTTACAGCTCATATCGGGACAAGATATCTTTTTGAAGAAAGATCAAAAAGTCAGGTTAACAGAAACTATTTAAATTCTATATTAATACGATAACCAGCTAAATCTACAATTTTTTCCTTTTCCTGAAACGAAAGCGAATCATAGTCCTTATCCCATATTTTCAACGATATTTTATTTCTTTCATCTTCGAATAACTTTATTAAGTCATACAAGCAATTATAAAAGACCCGCCAATCAGAAATCGAGAAACCATTATTATCTTCTATATGTACTTTCATATACACTCCGGCACCTGATATTTCTAATTCTTCTTCCTGATTGATATTACGCCTAGTAAAAATACATCTTCTACTTGCACTATCAAGATAAAAAATATAATCTACAGCTAAACCGCGGATATCAGATAATTGAGTAGGGGTGTTTTGTACTTTTATATGTCCCCCTTCATACAGATCAATATTAAAAAAACACCTATCAGTTGCTCTTAACAGTTCAGTTTCATCGTTATAGCACGACAAACACCAGTCGATTATACTATCTGACAAATTAATATTAGTAAATACCGCCATTTTCACGCCACCTTTTTTAAGCAACAAAGAATCATTTAATAATGTACATAATTTAGGGAAAGCATGACTGTCGTCCACAAAATCATAGCCAGTACGAATTAGTCCAGGTAAATCAGTAAAAACTATTTTAGGATGAGATTTTGCATCAACTATTAGTTTAATTCCATATATAATTGAAAAAAACAACAGGATTAATAAACAAGCTACTTTTCTATTTCGCATAACTATTTAAATTTATCCATTGGTTACCAGACTTCCAAGGTGCATATATATAAACTTTAGCATTTGGTGACGCCATTATTAAACTTCTTGCAGCATTAATATCAGGTGTTGATGGAACAAAGTCCACATTAGGATTCGTACCTGTATGGCTATGAGCATCGTATACTTGATTTTCAAGTTTGTAATCTTCCCTAAAACAGAGAAACTAGGTGCTTGGCTATTCTGGTGAAGAGTACCGACAACAGAGAATACATAATACCCTGATACAAATTGAATATTTTCTAGTCAGCTTATGCCAGGGTAAGACACATAGGCAAGTAGATTCGTTTACTTACTATTATCCTTTACTAGATTCACGTTTCTTTGAAATCTCTCATCTGCATCATCTGATAGTCTCTGCTTGTCAGTATTACTCATAGCATCCCATTTATCAGACCAAAATCTGAATCTCGACATTTCCCCATCCTTCTTATCATATATACCGTGGTTTAATATCTGAAATTGAATACTAGGAGACGTCATAGAAACATTAAATCCATAATTATCAATATCATGAAACATCACTTTTGTTTGAGAATCTTTCCCATTTACATTTATAAGGCTGTATGTTGATCTGCAAAATAGATTATAGAAATACTCCCAAGGATCTTCTTTCAACGTCAGATTTCTAAAGAACTCATCTTGATGAGGCAGGCTTTTATATTCTAAAATTTTTTTTTCATTCGGTCCCAAAATAATGGACAAAGAATCACCAAGTGACAAATAAAGGCTATCCTGACCATCTACAACAGCATAATGTTTTTTAGTACTTGACGACAAGTAAACAATGGAATCTGTATTGTTTTTCAGATACATTTGTCCATATACGTTCTTTATCATTGTAGTATTCTGGTTTTCATTCCAAAGCAAATTCCGTTTTATACTATCCACATTACAACTTAAATAGGAATCGCTCAACTCAACATCATGAGACATAATCCCCATCTGTACTGGGCATCCTTTCACATATCCCGAAAAATAGGGCCACAATTCCGTAATATTAAAATATGTGTCCCATTCCCTAAGCAATGAAGTATCTATTAATATTTTCTTCTCTCCAAGTTTGGAAACAACCAAAAGCCAACTCTTTCCCCCGCCTCCTTCTACCACAAAATTGCCCGAATAACCAGACGCCTCTATCATTTCCTTTACAGACATTGGTGCCTCATCCAATTCTATAAAACAGAGATACTTATCCTTGTACTTAATGATCTTTGAAGGATATTCAAATTTTAAATCTGCCGGACAATCAGCTGCTTGAATACTGTATATATGATTGGAATCATTAATAGCCAACTCATATAATACTACATATTCATTAGCAATCAAGCCACTATCCACAAGCAATTTGGTTTGCGCTTCCACCGCTTGCTGAACTTTGTTTATAGTAGGCTGTTTACAGCCTACTATAACAAATAATAATATCAAATTTAGAAACGTAGTTCTCATTACTTCATAAATTTATCATTTAACTTATCTAACAACGTTTTACCCGTATCTATTTTATATGCATTATTACCAATACGTGAATCTTCACTATTGTAGAAGAATAATACTTTACTATCCCTGTGATAGACAGCACCTGTCTTTATTTTCAAATTTTTCATGTCTTGGTCAGAAGCTTGGGCATTATATGGATGTGAATGCATATCTATCACTTTATCTCCTTTTACATTCAATTCACTCTGTTTATCAGAGAATACACTATCTTCTCTACCCGAAGTTCCGATAATAGCCGTTTTATCTCCCTTATCATTATATATATCCAACTTCCATTCAACAGAAGTGTTATCAGCTCCAAATTTGAAAACTTCGGCTGCATCCTCAAGGCTTGATGTTGAATTATAAGTTTCAAGACCTCCTGATTTACCATCTTGCATATTATACATTCCAGAAAGTATTTTTTTATCATTCACAGTTATCGATTCAACACCTGATCTAGTGCTCATCAATCTATCATCAGTAGAACCCTCTACAACAGTTTTGAAAAGCCTACCTGCACTGTTTACTGTATAATCAGTTTTTCCATCAATATCTACTCTCAACACTGGATTATTCTTACAGTAGCTATACGGATAAGATTTTTTATTTATTAAGTATTAACCCTCCAGGCTCTTCACTACAATATCCATATGTCGTATTAATTATTTGCCCATTAATATAGTTATACCACCAAAACATATCCATATCACCCCTAAAATGCATCTCAAACTGAAACTTTTTAGAATCAATGCAATTGATGAATATAGTTCGATCCGTCTTCTTAAAAAAATAGTCAAGAAAAGTCTCTCCGCAATAGAAATCATATCCTTTGTAATAGAATATAGCATCCGTGTACCTTGCATGATTTTTAAACCTAGGCAAATATTCAACTCCAATTGAGAATTCTGTCGAATCGGACAATATGTCAAAAGAAAAAGCTATTTTATTTTTTAATCCTTGATACATAGGACAGCCTTCTGTTTTCGTTATAATAGAATCTAATATTGGATATAAACATTCCTTTACTTCATACACTTTTATTTCCTTAGTTATATAATCTTTTGCTTTGTAAGGTTTAAACTTAACAATTTCTTCGCTAGACCTGCATCTAACAAATAGCAGAATTAACAACATGACAAATGAGAAATAAACTAATACTTTCATAACTTTTTTATTTCATTATTTACGTACTTTATTTGTATAGTCATAATATTTTCCATTGTTTAATATTCTAAAAACAGCTTTAGGAGAATCTTCTAATATATTTTTAGCGTTTCCTATGTCAGCATTATCTTTTGATGGCGTAGTACGTCCAATTCCTGGATGAATATGATCCGCTCTGATAACTTGAAAACCTAACCGAGTATATTTCCCAATCTGGTAACTTCCTAATCCTATTGTACTATTTTCATGACTTGTAGTTATCAGGTTAACACTATTCCCCTGATTATCATTCATAAAGTATTACTCCATTCCACGTCAGTATTTTTATCTAAAAAGTTCATGATACTCAATGATTCATTATCACTTTTCACTTCATACGCGTGGCTTTTTATTGTTTTTCCAGTAGCTCTTCCCTCTTGACTCTGCATAACACCTGTAATTTGTTTAGAACTCATATTCTTCATTTCTGTACCCGAAAGTATTCCTTTACTTATCTGTATCCCTGTCTTATTGCCAGTTTTATCATAGTCTTTTACAGTATTAGATGAATACTTTTCTTTACTATACAATACATCATAACTATTGCCCCCTTCATTATTTACTTTTGAAATATATCCATTCGTATCAACTGCATAACCCGTATAAAGCATACCTGTTGGATCAATATATCTTATAGGATTGTTATTGCAATACCCATAAGAACTTAATGAATAATACTTCTCCGCCATAGGATCCACCACATGCCATCTACCTAACGCAGCATTATAGTGCCTTGCCCCGTAATCGTACCAATCCAAACCATTCTTCCTATCCAACTCCTTACCATTATACTTATAAGCCTGAACAGAGGAAGAAGACGAAGCAAACGTACCACCGAAAGGATAATAATGATTCACCTCCTCTATGTTTCCATTTTCATCAGCAACCACACGATTATTTCCTTGATGGTCCTGAATATAATAATGATACTTGTTGTCCGAAAAAGAAACATAGCCGCCTTCCACAAGCAACGTTTTAGCTATACCATTTTCATAGATCACATTGCCGCAATAGTCAGTGGTAGTATTCGTATCACCTGCCTGATGAACTGTCCGAAGTTTTTTCCCTGTTGCATCATAACTATATGAAATATTACTACCATCACCAAAAGTTATCCGGCGAGGTAAATTTAAGAAATTATATTGAATATCAAGAATATTCTTATTCAAATCTTTCGTCAAATTACCATTCGCGTCATAAAAGTACTCAACTTCACTGGAAACACCATTTCTAAACTCAAAACCGTTATTGTAAACTGATGCAGTAGCCATATCTTCAACAGCCTCCAATTGATTGCCATTGTAAACCATATACAGACTATCAATAATTTCATAAGTATCAATCCCTGTCTGTCCATAACGTCCTAAAAAAGTTATATTCCCGTGTTTGTCATAACGATAAGAAGTATCAAAACAGTTCATTTTTCTATTATTACTCTCCAGATAATTTGCCGTCTTCAACCGCGACAAGGCATCATACGTAAAATCATACCCTCTTTGGATATTGTCTGAAGTCACTTTCCAATCCATACCGGAAATATTACCACTATAACAAACACTGTTAGTCCCGTTCGAACGTTTGTCATTATAATACAACTTCTGGCTAAACAGGGGACCGTTAATGGCTGTTATCCAAGAACGTACATTATAATCATACCAGCTTTCAAGACGTCCACAGTTGCCATGGCGGCATACATCCGACAAGCGCCCGAGAGCATCGTAATATTTATCCGTTAAAATAACAGGGTTTCCTCCATTCAAACTGTGCTTCGCAAGTAGCTGGCGTCCTGCATGATCGTACGTATAAGTATATTCTTCTGTCTGTGTACCTTTTCCTGCGGCGGAATGGACATGCTTCCGCTTCAAAGGATTACTGGTAAAGTCATAAGCTATATATTCTTTTTCAAAGCCTTCAGTTAAATGATTACCACTTTTACTCTGTATCATCCGTCCACGATAATCATAGTACATTACTGATGGAATATATCCAAGAATATTCAGATTAGCACTGTCACGATAGGCTGTTAGTGTTCCGGTCAACAAAGATTGAGCACTATCTTCAGATCGTTCTCCATAACCGGAAAGCGGCGTGTATTCGTAGTCCGAATTCGCGAAGGAAAGAAAGCCATTCATTCCCATGAAAGCATAGTTATCGTAATAGTTCACGGTTAGTATTTCCGCATCTATCAACGATGTTCCGGATAAAGAATAACCTTTGTAAAGCCCCGTATAATCATTGCAGACAACATTCACCACTGTATCAAGGGCACTTTGAGAAAGCTCAAAAGTATTCTTACAAACTCCTGTAAGACACACTCTTCCCAAACCGTCAGTAATGGAAAAACTCCACTCACCCCGTTTACGCTGTTCTCCATCCTGGGTAAATACAGGATAATCTGCTTTGTCATACACATAACGTATCCAATCCTGTCCCGGAAGTCGTTTTGCTGTTATTCGGAAGCGCTTGTCATACTTATAGAGATAGGCGTAATCGCGAAGAATGAACGAAGAGGCATTGTTCCACAGATTTCCAGATTTTATATAATCCGATGCTCTAGGTGGCAATACTACATGTAAATTTCCCCATTCATCATAGATGTAGTTTGTATCATAGAACTCATGATAGGGAGCACGGACTATTTGTCTGTTTAAAACTATTTGCCCAAAACGGTTTTTGAACTCAAGAACAGCGTTTCCTTCTTCATCCGTCCGACGGGTTACGTGAAGACTACCTGTCGGATAATTACCTGCCGGAGAGATGGCGACTAAAGTATCAGCATTTTCCGTCACATCCTTTATTTGATAACGGATACAATTAAGCGAATCATTTCCCACCACATTCGTCAACTGATATATTGTTTCAACGGCTTTTCCTTTTAGTTCCGGCCGCAAGTGAAGGCATCTCTAAATGAGCACTTAGGAAATCGCAAGCATTAGTTCCTGAATAATTATCGTTATAAGCCAATCGATTTCCATTTTTATCTAACAAGTACACTTCAGTATCCTCCACTTCCGAACCGCAATGGAAAATTTCCGCATCCATTACGCGAGGAAGTGTGAAACGGTAGCAAACTCCACTTCTGTAGTCATCATATCCCTGATATCCGACTTCAGGATTATTGGTGTCTTTTGTGTTCTCATAGATAAAAAGAGGGTCATAAAGACCAATATTTCCAATGCTTTCCGCAAATTCTGTGACAAAAGGTATTTCTACCGTTTTTGTCCCCATGATACGGGTTGTAATTCTTCCATTTCTTGTTGCTCCTTTGGACACCACATAATACATACCGGGTGGCATATTCAGTCTTTTCGAGTATGCTTGACCCAGATTGTCACACGCTCCTTCTACCGCAACTCCTACCGTACTGCGTATATCGTTACCGTTTTCATCCAACAGATAAAGAGAAGTCTCATCCATTTCCGAACCACAATGCGAAACGGTAATATCCATATTGCACAACAAATAGAAACCATAACAGACGCTATTTCTATAAATATCATCACTTCGATAGCCGATATATGGGTCGCTGGTGTCTTTAGTGTCTATGTAATTGAAATAACTGTTGTACTCGCCAATGTTTTTAGCAGATCTGATAACATTAGGTGACAAGCCTTGCAATTGAGTGTATACACTTCCCCTTACATTAGGACTCCAGTCCATTTCTATCATATAGGTTCCGGGAAGAAGGCAAGGAGCGACAACATAAGCATGTCCATCTACACAATGCTCATAATCACCAACGTTCGCAGCAAGTACCATATAATCTTTATCTAGCAAAAAGATACCAGTACCACCCTCCAATGTAGATTCACAATGTGAGACGACTATGTCCAGCGGACGAGTCAGCGTAAAGGAGTAACGAGTAGAAATATCTGTATAGTTCGGCGGATAAAGTCCCCACTTGGTAGAGAAGGGAGCTGAAAAGCTACCCAGATTTTCAATATCATCCGATGTCTGCCCAAATGTATTACCGATGGTCATAAAACAAAGAGCAAATAAAAGTAATATCCTTTTTTTCATATTTATTCTGCATTTATTGGTTCGCATAATTGTATTCACTTCTCTCAATTAATTCATGCCTGTTACCATTTATGATATACGTCTTAATTAATCGTCCCAAATCATCATACTCATAACAGGTGGTCAACCCCATAGGATTGGTTACTGACGCCACGCCTACCAACGGCTTGTATGCATAAGTCGTCACATGCGCTGAAGGCAGGGACTGACGTAATTTATCAATATTGTACATTGACGGTGACTTAGCAGCAGCAATATTTTTCACAACCTCTTTTCCACCCAATTTCGCGACAACTTCTTCATAAGTCGCATTTTCAATTAAAGCAATGACGTACTGATTACTATATCCATATAGATAGACCACATTTTCTTTACCACCCTTTGTCTCCTGACATTTACGTCCGTAGTCATCATAGATGTAAGTAAAGCGAGTGTCACCTTTTTCTGAAGCAGAACGACGAATAACCACGTTCTCCGGTTTATAGACATTGATGAAAGGGACGGAATAGGGTGTCTCAACTTCCAAATATTGTCCATTACGGATATGCTCCTTTTTCACAACAGGGCTTAAGATATTACGTTCGACCATTTCCGTATATGGGAATATATCACCATAATCTTGAGGATATGACAGGTTAGTAATGGGGCGTGTCGGATTGCTGAAGAAAGTACGATGCCTGGCAGTACCGTATTCATTAGCAATAGGAGCATAGCGTCCGCCTTGTTCGTTAAATAGTTCACAAAGGTACACCCCTTGAACCAGCCGAAAATAATCCAAAACAGAAGCAGTCAATGGTGTCCCACACCCGTCTTCTCTCCAGCTATAAGTAAATGTTCGTACTTTTGTATTTCTGCCTTCTGCACTCCTAGTTTGGATTTGCTTAATACGTAAACCACCGGCTTGTTTTATATTTCCTTCTTCATCTCTATAACGATGTGCTTCATAAATGAACTCATCAGTAGAACCGGCCGGATAGGTGATACTACTCAATGTTCCATATTTCATATATTCTTCATCAGGCTCCCGAGAAAGTTCGGAGCCAAAAGTCACATTCAGACCACCAGCAGATTCAATACCAAGAGGATATATATAACCGTTCACATACCTATATTTCCAACGTGTCACTTCAATCGTTTGACGTGGTACCAAAGTCACACTGTCCGGGCGGTATACCCCATTGAAGTACCCCCAATAGTCAATAGAACGATTTCCCGGATCAGGCAAACGATTAGGATGTTCATACCCGAAAAGATACGTTTCCTTCACTTCTCCATTCTTGTCTACCATGACAAGACTTTCTAGAAAATAACGCTGAATAACACGATCATTGGGTGTGTAATAGTTGAAGCGGATGTCTTTGACGAAATTTCCATTACAGTCGTAAACTGTAATCTTTTGAATTCTCGGAAACTTAGAATCTTTTGTGAATATCACTTTCCCCTGATCAAAACAGATCTCGCTCAATAATTGGCTTTGAGTGCTTATGTGACGACCGGAAGTAGATCTGTCGGGTTCTGTCCCATCTGAAAATAGTTCCCCATCAGCGTTACTTTGGAAACCGTATGTCACATTATTTTGCCTACTAATTATAATCGGGTCTTGCATACATTCATCAGGCGTATAATCCATCAGTTGCAGCATGGCTTTTCGATTCGTATAAATCTCTTTTTTTATACTAAACCCATCTCTCACTATAATATAGTCATCGTGCACATTCACTCGATAAGCTACTTTCCTATTATCATATACAAATGAAATAGAGTCTCTTTTATTGGACGCAACAATAGCCGATGCTTTCCAGCCAATAGGGTTTGAATTTCCCTCTCCTGTTTCTCTACCTCCAGCGAATTTATAAACTGCGCCATCGTCATCCGTAATCTGAAAATAATCCCCCGTCCAATCAATACGAATATTTTCGTAAGGTATAGGCAAAAAATTCCGGCTTTTGTCAACCGGCTCCATAGCATACATAAACATGCCCTGTTTATCAGGCAAACGATAATAGTATTCATCCGGTTCTTCTATAGAAACCGAAGTTAAATTCTAACCCTCACGAGATTGTCGACACATCGCGCGAGGGTATTTAATGCTCTCTTACAGATTCATCGCATTAGCGCCCAAAACGCCAGCCAAAGCCGAAGCCACTGCGATAACCACTTTCAGGATCATATCCCATACTGATTTCTTCATTGCCATAATTTACCTCCTTTCCGTTTCTTTAATTTCACCACAGAGGATGCAGAGGGCATAAGAGAAAGGATCTTCTTCCTCTTATATCTACTCTCTCAAAAGCTTATTTCTAAATACTCTATGGTTATTTATGTACTAATTATCTTATAAATTCCCAGTGTCCTCACTGATGAAATTTTCAGCCCTCACCTCAAAACACGGGCACTGTTTAATCCACTCTTCCGGTTCTATCTCACCGTTTCCATTGAGATCGGGCGAAAGATCCCGATGTCCGCATACCCGACAGCCGGGGAATTTCTCTTGTAGCTGCCCGACGAGTTGTCGAAGTGTAGCTCGCTGTGCCGGAGTCCGGGTATCTGCCGGGCGTCCCCGGCAGTCCAGACCACCTTCATAGCAGATACCTATTGAGTGAGCGTTGAAACCTTTTGCATGTGCTCCGATGCGTTCGATGGAGCGGGTGAGGTGCACTGTTCCATCCTTGCGGATGTAGTAGTGATAACCTGTTCCGTTGAATCCACGTCGTCGGTGCAACCGGTCCAAATCTTCCGGAGAGAGTGTACAATCCCCCCGCGTGGCACTGCAGTGCACCACGATTAAGTTAATAATTCGCATGTTAGTGGATAATTAGTTTTAGTTTACTAGTCTAGTTAAAAAACTCCGTTTAGTCAGCCATTTGTGTTTGTGTTGCGACCTACGTGCAGGCTATGCTGCCGGATCCGGTGCTTCTCCACCGCCATCGCCGGAACCACCGCTGCCGGAGCCACCACCATCAGGTTTACCA
The DNA here is from genome assembly GCF_019129155.2 of Bacteroides sp. MSK.18.37. NCBI lineage: Bacteria > Pseudomonadati > Bacteroidota > Bacteroidia > Bacteroidales > Bacteroidaceae > Bacteroides > Bacteroides sp. MSK.18.37. Next base: position 2,831,654 of record NZ_JAHOIB020000001.1, read on the forward strand.
CTATCTCCGCCACCGGAAGCCGAAGTATCGGCAAGGTCGAAACGGACACACTTGGCGCCTGTCACCAAAGAACGGGTGGCGGTGGTACGGTCGGGATTCTTGGTGTAGTTGGGCAGGAAGCGGACGGTAAGGGAAGCCTGGGCAGCCGATACTTTCTCCGGCAGTTCCACACCTTTACCGTTGGACTTCATCACCATGCGGAAAGTACCGAAGCCGTCGAGCGTTACACTTTCCGATGCTTGCAGATGCTGGGCAGCCACTGTCACCAGGTTATCAAGCGTGTTCTTTACGTCACCCGTGGAGAGAGACGAGTAAGCGGCTATCTCTTTGGCGAGTTGGGTGGTTGACACATTGGCCGTGTAAATCACACGGGGATGAAATAATTCCTTTTTGTTTTTGTCTTCCAGAATGGACTGGAAGGGTTTGTACAATACTGGCATAATTGTAATAGTTTTTACGTGTTAATAAATTAGTTTAGTTTTGTCCTTAAGCTTAATGACACTGTAAAGATACGGGTATTATTCAGACTGACCCAACCATTTTTTCAAAGTGCGTTCATCAATTAATTAATTACGCTCAAAAGATAATGTCCCGGCAATTTGATCTTCCCATTGCTCCCGCGGATGCTGCTGAATCCCTTCCACACCGGGTGTCCGATAGCTCCGAAGTTGCTTTTCAGGATAATGGCGTATTGCTCGGAAGGCGGAATCTTGTAAGAGTGAAGGTTCTCCAGCAACCCTTCGAAGTTACGCTGCATGCCGTCGGGCGGTGGTTGCAGATTGTTGATATCCTCCTGTGTCATCACCTTCCTGCTTTTCAAAATTTTTCCTCCTCCGTTCTCTCCTTGAGGAGAGTCAGAGAGGTGGTTTATTTTGTTTTGGTTTGTTTTAATTTGTTTTTCTTTGTTTTGTGTACCCAATGTCGACATTCCGGCTTCCGATGTTGCAGAATCGGTGGTTGATGTTACAGTATCAGCAGTTGGTGTTACATCACAGCCTGTTTTGTTATCAGCATCCTCCGCACTGTTTTTGCTGTTTGGAGAAGTGTGGTACGATGCAAGCTCTTCCGCTTCCAACAGGCAGTAGGCGGGGTCTATCAACGAGCTGCTGCGCCGCTTGGTGATAAAAAGATACTGCCGTTGGATATCGGCGGAAGTCAAGATGCCGTATTGCCGGAAAAGTCCGGCATCAAACAGTCCACACTCCACGGCCAGGGCGATGATACGTTTCACGTCATCAAGATCCGTATTGTAAAGGCTGTCCGTCAGTTCGTCGTAAAACTCATCACTGGCAGGGATATAATATCCTTTTCCGGCATAGATGTACGACAGCGTTTCTACCAATGTGGCAAAAGCGGCATCACCTTCCCGTTTCATGACACGACGCACTATACGGTCGTGCATGAAACTGGTGCTCATGGGGAAATAATCCAACCCCTGTTTTATTCTTCCCATAGTGCGCGTAGTTTTTCCTTTTCCTGCTTCCGGCGGATACTGTCCGACACCACTTGCCGGGCATGGCGGATAAGGAACATTCGCAAAGCGTAGTCCTTCACCTCGGTTATCACCGGATAGGAAACAGATTTGTTTTCAAATAATGTACTTTTATCCTGATTGCGATGTCTGCGTGCGTTTGCCTTACGACATTCTTTGCAGTAACTATCCGTAGTACGGGTACGCTGATTCATATAAAAGGCTTCCTGTGGAAGCTCCCGCTTGCAACATCCGCAGATGCATAGAGATTTGTTCATAATGGTTTCCATATTGCTTTTCCATTTTTATAGTTTTCATATTTAAATATTTGTTTGTATATTGAAGATATATCGCTGGCGCGCAGGACATATAGTTGCTGTATATTGGAGATATATCGGCTGCACATTGGGTATATAGATGCTACACGCAGGATATATAGATCTTATATGCAAGATATATAGACGCTGCAAGCAGACTTACTATTACTTTCGCGCGTCCGGCACGGTTTCCTTAAAAAGGCGGTGAATGAGGTATTTTGCAACCTTTCGTAAACTTTTTGCTGTTTCTCATGGTTTTCCTATTTAATATTTATATTTTTGAAACATATTTGTGATTTCGTTGCTACAAATATAAAACAGTTTTCATAAAGAAAACAAAAGATTTTGGAAATTAACTTTCAAAAAGTAGATAACAGATTATCAATGAGCAATTAACGAGTTTATGAATTTTTACATCAAAAATAAACGATCATAGAATGGATACATTTTTAGATGTCACAGGAATCGTGAAGCGTGCCAAACAGGTGCTAAACTTCAAGAACGACAGCGAATTAGCTGAATATTTAGGAGTCTCACGTGCCACAGTATCCAACTGGGGTGCACGAAACAGCATTGATTTCCGCCTGTTACTCGACAAATTCGGGGACAAGGTGGACTACAACTGGCTATTATTAGGAAAAGGGAATCCGAAACATCAGCCGAGACATTGCGAAAGCGAACTGGTAAAAGGAGAAGTGGAGATTATACACAATCCGAAAACAGCGGAACCGACAGATGACCGCAGCGTCATGTTGTACGATATCACAGCGGCAGCCAATCTGAAAACATTATTCACCAACAAACAGCAGTATGCACTGGGGAAGATATTGATTCCCAATATATCCGTCTGCGACGGGGCGGTCTACGTCAACGGAGACAGCATGTACCCTATATTGAAATCGGGAGACATTATCGGATATAAAGAAATCAGCAGTTTCGACAACGTCATTTACGGGGAAATATACCTGGTGTCGTTTATGATTGACGGAGACGAGTATCTGGCAGTAAAATACGTAAACCGTTCGGAGCAAGAAGGTCATCTCAAACTGGTGAGTTACAACACACACCACGAACCGATGGATATTCCATTCGCGTCCATCAACGCAATGGCGATTGTGAAGTTCTCCATCAGGAGACACATGATGATGTAAGTTTCACCACCGAGGACGCAGAGGACACAGAGGAACACTGTTTTTTTATATTAATCCTCAAAGCCCCCACAGGATGTGTTGTATAAGCGCAGTTGCCACATACCGTACAGGCAGTCACAACTACAAGACAGCCACGACTATGAGAATAAGACCTCTGCGTCCTCTGTGGTGAATCAGATTTCTTCCCCTTTCAGCGTAGCCGAACTAGCCTCCGTGACACGCACATTGACGAAATCACCGACACGATGCGTACCTCTGTCGAACACCACCACACGGTTTTGTTCCGTACGGCCGAACAGTTGATCGCGCGAACGCTTGGAAACACCTTCCACAAGCACTTCATACGTCTTTCCGATGCAACGCTGGTTGGATTCGGCAGACAGACGGTTCTGTAAAGCGATAATCTCATTCAGGCGGCGGACTTTCACCTCTTCGGGCACATTATCTTCAAGATGTTTGGAAGCATACGTTCCCGGACGCTCGGAATATTTAAACATGAAAGCAGCATCGTACCCACACGCTTCCATCAGCGAAAGCGACATGGCATGATCTTCTTCCGTTTCAGAATGAAAACCGGAGAAAATATCGGTAGTCAGTCCGCAATCGGGGATGATGCGTTTGATAGCTGCCACCCGGTCCAGATACCATTCACGGGTATACTTACGGTTCATCAGTTTCAGGATGCGGGAACTACCGCTCTGCACAGGCAGATGAATATGTTTACATACATTCGGCACTTGCGCAATCACCTCCAACGTTTCGTCACTCATATCCTTCGGATGGGAAGTCGTGAAACGAATACGTACCCCCGGAGCGGCTTCGGCCACTGTTCGGAGCAACATCGGGAAGGTAACCACTTCTCCTGTCGGTCTCTCAAAACGGTATGAGTTGACATTTTGCCCCAACAGGGTGACTTCTTTATAACCTTTTGCCACCAAGTCCGCCACTTCATTGAGGATGCTTTCCACGTCACGGCTACGCTCACGTCCGCGAGTATAGGGAACGATGCAATAAGTGCAGAAATTGTTGCAACCACGCATAATGGACACAAAGCCGGAAATATGATTGCCACAGATACGCGACGGAATCACATCCCGATAAGTTTCGGTAGTAGAAAGCTCCACATTGATTGCTTTCTCGCCAGTCTCTACGGCAGCAATCAAATCGGGCAACGTCAGGTAAGCATCCGGACCGACTACCAGATCGACATGATGATTCGTTATCAGATCATCCTTTACCCGTTCGGCCATACAGCCCAGTACACCCACAATCAGGCGCTTTTTCTTTTTCTTCAGCGAGTGGAAAAACTCCAGGCGGTTCAGGATCTTCTGCTCCGCATTGTCGCGGATAGAACAAGTGTTCATAAACACAGCGTCAGCCTCTTCCAGCGTTTCAGCTACGGAATATCCCGCCATTTGCATCACCGATGCAATCACCTCACTGTCGGCCACATTCATCTGGCAGCCGTATGTTTCGATAAACAACTTCTTGTTGTCATCAGTCATTTCAGTTGCGGATTTAAAGTCCGCTCCCGTTAATTCGTTCATACTCAAATCTTAGTTTAAAAATTCGGATGCAAAGATACGGCTTCACTTTCAATAAGTAGTTAATTGACACAGAAATAACGCAAAAATTGATGATTTGGCAAGCAAATTTGTAATTTATGTTAAGAGGATAAACATTTTCCATCCATATACTTGGCAAATTTAAATTTATTTTTCACATTTGTGCAATGAAAGAAACATTAGATTTTTTCATAGTTAAGGTTTAGGTTAAAAAAATTAAGGGGAGCTGTGAAGCTGCCCTTTTTTCATGCCCAAATGTTAGTTCAAACCAGATAAAATGCCTACCTTTGGCGGATAACTATTTAGATGTGAAGCACAATGGAAGATTTTTTGAAATTTCTCTTGATAGCAGGCGTCATTCTTGTGGGAATATTCAAAGAGGTGAATAAAAACAGCAAGGCAAAAAAGGCTAAAGCCAAGCACCCCGTTCCCCCAATGCCATCTCCGGTTGAAGTAAACCCCGATACCGCTCCTATGCCCGAAGCTTGGGGCAGGCCCAAATCCCTGGAAGAACTGTTCCAGCCGATTCTTCGCGAGCAACCGGTCGCCAAACAACCTTCCAAACAGCAAACTTCGAAACAGAAAAAGAAAAAAGAAGAAGTATCCGTGGCTGCATCCCTCGCGAACAGTGTCGCACAGGATGAACAAAACAGTCGGCAAGGTGCTCACTATAATACTCCTCACGATTCACCCGACAATAAAGAAGACTTTACGATTCATTCGGCAGAAGAAGCACGCCGAGCCATTATCTGGGGAGAAATACTTCAACGGAAATACTGACCGACAGTCGGAGGAGACTTCTTTTAAGTATTAAGTATTAAACATGGAGTATCAGGTGTCAACCTGTATACATACATTTTGAGCGAATTTTCAACTAATTAGATATCAACTGTATTTAACACGAAATTTACTATTTATGTCACTCAATCGTATTTCGGCAGCGGAAGCTGCAAGCCTGATTAAACATGGCTACAACATCGGCCTAAGCGGATTTACTCCCGCCGGAACGGCCAAGGCTGTAACAGCCGAACTCGCAAAAATTGCTGAAGCAGAACATGCGAAAGGAAACCCGTTTCAAGTAGGAATTTTTACAGGAGCATCGACAGGAGAGTCCTGCGACGGCGTACTGTCACGTGCCAAAGCGATCCGCTACCGCGCCCCTTATACTACCAACTCTGATTTCCGCAAAGCTGTGAACAACGGAGAGATTGCCTACAACGACATACACCTCTCACAAATGGCACAGGAAGTACGCTACGGATTCATGGGCAAAGTGAACGTAGCCATCATCGAAGCCTGTGAAGTGACTCCGGACGGAAAGATTTATCTGACTGCTGCCGGTGGTATCGCTCCGACCATCTGCCGTCTGGCCGACCAGATCATCGTAGAGTTGAACAGCGCACACAGCAAATCCTGTATGGGTCTGCATGACGTGTACGAACCGCTCGACCCGCCTTACCGCCGCGAGATCCCTATCTATAAACCGAGTGACCGCATCGGACTGCCTTACGTTCAGGTAGACCCGAAAAAGATTATTGGCGTAGTAGAAACCAACTGGCCGGACGAAGCCCGTTCTTTCGCCGCTGCCGATCCGTTGACCGACAAAATCGGACAGAATGTTGCCGACTTCCTCGCTGCCGACATGAAACGCGGCATCATTCCGTCTACTTTCTTACCCTTGCAATCGGGTGTAGGAAACATCGCCAACGCCGTACTCGGTGCATTGGGACGTGATAAAACGATTCCTCCATTCGAAATGTACACAGAGGTAATACAGAACTCCGTGATCGGACTGATTCGCGAAGGACGTATCAAATTTGGTAGTGCCTGCTCACTGACTGTAACAAACGACTGTCTGGAAGGCATTTACAACGATATGGATTTCTTCCGCGATAAATTGGTTCTCCGTCCGTCGGAAATCTCAAACAGCCCGGAAATAGTACGTCGTCTCGGTATCATTTCTATCAATACAGCCATCGAAGTCGACCTGTACGGCAACGTAAACTCTACCCATATCGGCGGAACAAAAATGATGAACGGTATCGGTGGTTCGGGAGACTTTACCCGCAACGCTTACATTTCTATCTTCACTTGTCCGTCTGTGGCTAAGGAAGGTAAGATCAGTGCAATCGTACCGATGGTATCCCACCACGACCACACGGAGCACGATGTTAACATCGTTATCACCGAGCAAGGTGTTGCCGATCTTCGTGGCAAGAGTCCGAAAGAACGTGCACAAGCCATCATCGAAAACTGTGCTCATCCTGACTACAAAGAGCTTCTTTGGGATTACCTCAAACTGGCCGGCAACCGCGCGCAGACTCCACACGCTATTCAGGCTGCACTTGGTATGCACGCAGAGTTGGCTAAAAGCGGCGATATGAAGAATACCAATTGGGCTGAATACGCCAAGTAAATAGAATATAGGATTTACAATATTCGATTCTAAACAAGTATAATTGTATTCTCTGGTAAACAAAATCCAACGATTTTTGCTTATTAGAGAATACAATTATCTTTTTATAGAAAAATCAATAAGTTATAGAAGAATCAATAAGCCCTCCATAAAGAGTAGAAACTTAACCTATGACAACATAGAAATCGGATTCAACAACGAAATTCCACTTGGGTTGTTTTTGGGGGTGTCAAAACTCTTTTCTTTAGGAAAGTGCTTCTGCTGTACATAGCTGTAGCAGGGGTAAGTCTTTCAATTTGGGTATTATGACACCATCTATTTCCCGATAATCACCTCACACACCTTATCCTGAAACGCCCGTGCCTTAGCTGCCGAAAGCACATTCTGGTTCATAATGGCAAAGGCTACTTCATGTCCGTTTTTCATCTTCAGATAGCCCGCGAGCGCATTTATTGCCGTAAACGAGCCTGTTTTGGCATGAACATTCCGGAAGGCAGGAGTACCTTTCATCCGGAATTTCAATGTTCCGTCCACCCCGCCAACGGGAAGAGATTTATATAACATCTGAAACACCTCTGTTTGCGAGTACGCATATTTCAGAAAGTCCACCAGCAGGGCAGGAGAGAGGTAATTATAATTGGACAGTCCGCAACCGTCGGCAATCTTATAGTCTTTCGGGTCATGCCCCAGGCGACGGATCAATTTCATAATCTCGACAATACCATCTTCGGCAGCTACCTGCTTCTTTCCCGTAGCCTGCGCCCCTAAGCGACAGAGCAATGCTTCCGCATTGAGATTATCACTCTCTTTCATCAACTGGTTCAGCGCTTTCTGCACGGGAGTATTCCAGCAAGCCATCCGTTCTACAGTCACACTATCACGAGGCAATTCGGCAAAGCCATACGACTGGGGAGTCGTGATTCCTTTCCCACGAAGACGCTCCAGGAAAGTATGCATAAAGAAACGGGGAGAGTCATAGATGTTTACATCGTCCTTTCTGATCGAAGTGACATTGCCCGAAACGAGGAGATTATTGCCATTCGTCAGCCAGTCTCTCGTGAAAGAGAATCTTCCGGCAGAAGAGGTACGTGTTTTCGTCTGATTCGTCACTGTATAATAGGAGGATACAGGTTGACAGGAAACACTCGCGGTATCTCCCTGCACCGTAGAGGGAACAACAGAAACCTGTACAGTCCCCTTGCAAAACATCAGTGGAGACAAATAGGGCTGATAGCCCGCAGGAGTATCGTCCCATGCCCATCCACTACCCCAATAAAGGGAGTCTTTCATCGAAACGTCACCATATACCTGTCCGTTAATCACCGAAAAAGGGAAAGTGATTACCTCTTCTATCAATGAATCCATCGACTGGCTGTTAAATTCAGGATCGAATCCGCCCACTACATACAGGTTGCCTTGCAAGGTATCATGCTCTATCACGCCATCGTGCCATACTTCCGTGCGGAAAGGCTCGTTGGCTTCGGGGCGGGAGAGTGCGGTAATAGCCGTCAGCAGCTTCATGGTAGAGGCAGGACGGGAAAGTTTCTCCGCACGATAGTTATAAAGCGATTTCTTAGCCGTCAGATCGTAGACGGATATGCCGACCTCGGATGCTTCGGGGAGCATCTTCTTGATAAGCGAATCTATCCGGGAGAAATTTTGTTGTCCCCAAAGTGGCAACAAACAAACTGAAAGGGCGACCAACAAAAGACTTTTTTTCATACAATACAGTTTATGACATCAACAAATGATAGTATCTTACCTCTATATCTATTTCAAGTTTTTCTCTACCTGTCCAAAAAGCGAACCGGAGCCATAGCCGGACCATACATCCTGAATTTTTCCATCAGGGGCAATCAATACATAATGAGGGATACCCCGTACCTGATAGTTTAGGGCAAGACCGGTGCGTCCTTTACGAAGTTCGTTCCACTGGTTACCGCCCATTCCTTTCGTCTTGATATACTCTTTCCAACGTGCTTTCGGGTCCTCACTAATACTAATTACAGTCATTTTATCCTTATACAGATCCATCACCTTCTCCATTTCGGGTATCGACTCCACGCAAGGACCACACCCGCTACTCCAGAAATCGAGTAAGATGAATTTTCCTTTGAATTCGGAAATATGACGGAGAGAATCATTCGCATCATACAAGTCTCCATCCACCATCATATCTCCAACTCCTACGGTAGTGGGAGGATAAACATAGGCTGTAATCTCCTGTCCGTCATCTGTTTGTTTATCGGATTCGGACATTCGAGCATAGAGGTTTTTCACCTCTTCTTTATAAGGCATGATGGTTTTATATTTCATCATGGAAGCAAAAAACAATAATCTATCCATCCACACCGGGGAGACGGGAGCTTCTTCCATGTATTCCATTTCCTTTTTCCAGATTTCCTGCTGCAACGGCATTGACAGTTTCCGGATAGAATCTATTTTGGCCCAGGCCTGACTTTCAAACTCCCGGTCGCCCGGATGGTCTATGAACATCATCCGTTGCCAGTCATATTCCGCTGCCATGTATTGCATCAGTTCTTTCTGTTGAGCCATCGTACAAGCCGTAAAGCGGTTTTCTTCCTGCTGTTCCGGCACATCGCTTACTACTTCCCATGTTTTCACTAGTTTGTCCTGTCCCTTGATTTCGATGTATTCTCCCGGTGCGATCCACACTTCCAGCCATGTACCCGGGAAGCCCCGATTATCAGACATTATCAGCATTTTCCGTGTGGTAGAAACCGTGTCGCGAAAAGAGAACTGTCCATTCATAAGCGTATCTCTCAAGACACAGTTAAGAATATTTCCGTCTTCTTCATACAGGCCGATCACAATGCTGTCGGGAAGATTGGCCAATTCGCCCTGAATCAAATATTCATTGGCGGCAACTGACGCTTTACGATTAAATGTACAATGACACATCACCATACAAACTATTGCCAATAAGACCGGAGTGATTATATATTTTCTCATCATATATTTGATTTTATCAGTAAGATACCCACATCAATGAACGATCGCAGATATCAGAATCCGTTTATAACACTTCCCGGAAAATCTCTCCTACCGTAGGATGTGGGAAAACAATCTTTTTCCATTGCGCTGCCGTCAATCCGAGCTCAATGGCAGTGCCCGCAAGAGTGATAATCTCCGAAGCCGGATTGCCCAATACATGAGCGCCAATCACCCGCTGCTGTTCATCCAGCAATACTTTGCAGACTCCGTTCACGCCTTCATTCTCCGCCACAAAACGGCCGGAGTAAGCCATCGGAAGTTTGATAACCTGATAATTGATTCCTTTCGTTGAGGCCGACTCCTCCGTTTCACCCACTCCGGCAATCTCCGGATTGGTATAGACTACGCCCGGAATAGCCCGATAACTCATGGCATCTTCCTTTCCCAAGATGGAATGTACGGCAACTTCCGCTTCACGAACAGCCGTATGGGCGAGCAAAGAGAATCCTGTCAGGTCACCACAAACATACACGTCCGGCACAGAAGTCTGCATCTTTTCATTAACTCTGATAGCACCACGCTCCGTCTGCTCCAAATTCAGGTTTTCGAGCCCGAAACCTTTCGTCACAGGACGGCGACCGACGCTCATCAACAGCTTTTCTGCAATGACACTGCCGTTTCCCTCCGCGTTCTCATAAGAAACAACAGCCCCTTCTCCCGTTTGCGACAAGTCGACCACTTTCGTACCAAGCAGGAATTTAATACCTCGTTTTGCATATTCCGCACGGAGCAAAGCGGAAAGCTCTTTATCCATTCCACCCAGGATTTCGTCCATCATCTCAACCACCGCCACTTGTACTCCCAAACTGTTGAAGAACGATGCAAACTCCATCCCGATCACTCCGCCACCTACAATAGCCAGAGAGGCCGGCAATTCTTTACTGTCCAAAGCATCCCTGTGCGTCCAGTAGTTCACCGCATCCACTCCCGGAATAGGGGGAATGAAAGTTTCCGAGCCTGTACAAAGTATCAGGTTCTCCCCTTCGTAAATTTCCTCCCCGCAGCGAACCGTATTTTTATCAATGATCTGCGCTTCTCCCGATACGATTGTAACATTGTTGGCAGTCAGCTTCGCTTTCACTCCCAGCACCAGTTTACGCACTACCTTACTCTTACGAGCTATTATCTTAGGCAAATCGAAAGAGACTTCCGGGATATTGACTGCATACTTTGATGCATGTTTTGCACTGTCATAAGTCTTTGCCGAATACAGCAACGTTTTCGTAGGAATACAGCCTTCATTCAGGCAGACGCCACCCAGACTATTCTTTTCGATAAGCAATACGCTCAAACCGCCTTTACCAGCAGCTTCGGCAGCCGTATATCCCGCAGGACCGCCACCGATGATAATCACTTGATATTTCATAGTATATAATCAGTTACTCTTTTATCTTCTTTTCAAACATTCTCTTTTCGAGTAGTTCTGCAAATTCCTGTTCCTTGACAGGCATCACCGAAACAAACTTCCCTTTTCCGTATTCTATCAAGATATAATCCGTCACCGAGAAACTACCGAACTTCATGGAATGGTATTTCCTGACTGTGGTGATTTCGGAAAGCGGAATAACCTTCTTACGAATAAAACGGCCGCGTGAAACCTCCAGGTTACCGTCTGTAGTCAACGTATAAGTAGTATGTATAATCTGTTCGATCACTACAATCAGCATCAGCATAAACAGTACCGCTACCAAGATATATTTGCACCACAATGCGCCAACAGCATTTACAGTAAGCACCACCAACAGGAAATATTGGTACCAGGCGATGCGGGCATGAAAAATTCGATTCATTTTGTCAGATTTTTGCCTGCAAGGTAGCAATTTTATGAATTAGTGACAACGAAAAGTACAACGAAGTAACTTATTTTGTAGCTTTGCGGTGAGAAATAACAAGATTATGGTAAGAAAATTCGATTTCCTCGTTATCGGTTCCGGAATTGCCGGTATGAGTTTTGCGCTGAAAGTGGCGCACAAAGGTAAAGTTGCTCTTATCTGTAAAAGCGGGCTGGAAGAAGCCAATACGTACTTCGCCCAGGGAGGTGTAGCCTCCGTCACCAACCTTCTGGTGGATAATTTCGACAAGCACATTGAAGACACAATGATTGCCGGCGACTGGATCAGTAACCGTGCCGCAGTAGAAAAAGTAGTGCGCGAAGCTCCCGCACAAATTGAAGAACTGATTAAGTGGGGAGTGGATTTTGACAAGAACGAGAAAGGCGAATTTGACTTGCACCGCGAAGGCGGACACTCGGAGTTCCGTATTCTTCACCATAAAGATAATACGGGAGCGGAAATTCAGGACAGTCTGATTAAAGCCGTACAACGCCATCCGAATATCACGGTCATCGAAAACCAGTTTGCCATTGAAATCCTGACACAGCATCATTTGGGTGTAACCGTAACCCGCCAGACACCGGACATCAAATGTTATGGTGCTTATATCCTCGATCCGAAAACGGGAAAAGTAGATACCTATCTTGCTAAAGTGACGCTAATGGCTACCGGTGGAGTAGGAGCCGTTTATAAAACAACCACTAACCCGCTAGTCGCTACCGGAGACGGTATCGCCATGGTTTACCGTGCCAAAGGTACGGTGAAGGATATGGAGTTTGTACAATTCCACCCTACCGCCCTGTATCATCCGGGAGACCGCCCTTCTTTCCTGATAACAGAAGCGATGCGCGGCTACGGAGGCGTACTGCGTACAATGGACGGCAAAGAGTTCATGCAGAAATATGATCCCCGTCTTTCACTCGCTCCCCGTGACATCGTGGCACGCGCCATCGACAACGAGATGAAGAACCGTGGAGACGACCATGTATATCTGGACGTCACCCACAAAGATCCCGAAGAAACAAAGAAACACTTCCCCAATATCTACGAGAAATGTCTTAGCCTGGGCATCGACATCACGAAAGATTATATCCCGGTAGCCCCGGCCGCCCATTATCTCTGCGGAGGTATCCTTGTCGACCTGGACGGACAATCTTCCATCGAACGTCTTTATGCCGTGGGAGAATGTTCCTGCACAGGATTGCATGGAGGCAATCGTCTGGCTTCCAACTCACTGATAGAAGCAGTCGTATATGCCGACGCTGCCGCCAAGCACAGTCTACAAGTGGTCGATCAGTATTCTTATAATGAAGATATTCCCGAATGGAATGACGAAGGAACCCGTTCGCCGGAAGAAATGGTGCTCATTACGCAAAGTATGAAGGAAGTGAACCAGATTATGAGTACGTATGTAGGTATTGTCCGCAGCGACCTCCGTCTGAAACGTGCTTGGGACAGACTCGATATTATCTACGAAGAGACTGAAAGCCTGTTCAAACGTAGCGTAGCGTCCAGAGAAATCTGCGAATTGCGTAATATGGTGAATGTGGGTTATCTGATTATGCGCCAAGCAATGGAGCGTAAGGAAAGCCGCGGATTACATTATACGATAGATTATCCGCACGTGAAGAAATAGGATTTACAGTATTATTCTTATTAAAAAGAAAAAACAAGAGGCTTCCTCAAATTATATTTTTGAGTTTGGCCTCTTATTTTTTTATCTTTATATGTTTCTTTTGCACTCCTCAAAGAAACTATACTATACACTTATGAGAATATAATACACTTCAACGAAGTGCACATCCATCTATAAATCAAGCTTTTAAATAGTACAGCATATAAATACGAATATCTCTGCCTCTTCTAAAATCATTCCCTAATATCATCCTCTTAAAAACATGTTCTTGAGCATGTGTACACCTCTTTGAGAATATAGTAAACGCTTTCCTGTCTTTCATCTCATACTTTTGTTCACAGAAATAATCACTAATCGAAATATTATGGATATAGCTAAAAGATGTGAGCAGAACCCCCTACTGGCTCCAAAAGATTTAAAAGCGGGAATCAACGGAATGGAAATTACATGTTTGTTAAATCCCGGAGTTTTCAAATATCAAGGCAAAATTTGGTTACTTTTGCGCGTCGCAGAGAGACCTATACAGAAAGAAGGAATTATCAGTTTTCCTATATATAATGAAAAAGGAAAAATAGAAGTGGTTTCGTTTTTAAAGAATGATCCCGATTTAGATGCTTCAGACCCACGCGTTATCGGTTACAAAGGAAAGAATTATCTGACTACGATGTCTTACTTACGATTGGTTTCAAGTACCGACGGTATTCACTTCAAAGATGAACCGGAATTTCCACCTATTTTCGGAAAAGGAGAGCTGGAAGCATTCGGCATTGAGGATTGCCGTGTTGCAACAACCGAAGATGGTTTTTACCTTACTTTCACAGAAGTATCGTCGGTAGCTGTAGGGGTTGGACTGATTCACACCAATGATTGGAAAAACTATACACGGCATGGAATGATATTCCCACCGCATAATAAAGATTGTGCATTGTTCGAACAGAAGATAGGTGACAAGTATTTCGCTCTTCATCGCCCGAGCAGTCCCGAACTTGGCGGCAATTATATATGGTTGGCAGAATCGCCCGACCGCTTGCATTGGGGAAACCACAAATGTGTGGCAACCACTCGTGACGGAATGTGGAATTGCGCACGTGTAGGGGCAGGGGCAGCTCCAATAAAGACAGAAGAAGGCTGGCTGGAGATTTATCATGGAGCCGATTTTAATCACCGTTATTGCTTGGGGGCTTTATTACTCGATTTAAATGACCCGTCGAAAGTCATTGCAAGAAGCGAAGAACCTATCATGGAACCTATCGCCGCTTATGAGCAAACAGGTTTCTTCGGAAATGTAGTTTTCACTAATGGGCATTTAGTGGACGGCGATACGATAACCATGTATTATGGAGCAAGCGATGAAGTGATTTGTAAGGCAGAGCTTTCCATTTCAGAGATATTAAACGTATTAAAACAGACACAAGAGAAGTAATGAATAAACTGAAAAAAGAATATCTGTTCTTTAAGCAACAGGAACCTAACATGAGAACACTGTTGGTTACCAATATGCTTTATGCATTGGTACTACCGATAGTAGAAATCTTTGTGGGAGCCTATATCATGAGAAACACGAGTGACCCCGTGATGGTTGCTTTTTATCAGCTGGCAATGTATATAGGCATCATTACTACCTCTCTTGTTAACGGTTATCTGCTAAAGAAATACAGTGTGAAGACACTTTATTCGGTAGGAATCCTGGTAAGTGGCATTTCCATGTTCGGTATGATGACTATCAAGTCACTTGGCTTCGTCGAACTTGGTCTGGCCGGCTTTTTAATGGGAGCAGCTTCTGGTTTCTTCTGGACCAACCGATACCTACTGGCTCTCTATAATACCAACGACAACAGCCGTAACTATTTCTTCGGACTAGAGTCTTTCTTCTTTTCTATTACCTCCATCGGTGTTCCTTTAATTATAGGCGCATTTATCAGCCAGATAGATGGAAAAGAAGTTTTCGGATTCCTCTTCAATATCAATACCTCTTACTGTGTAGTTACGATGGCAGCAGTAGTCATTACCGTTATCGCCTGCATGACACTGTGGAAAGGTAAATTCGAGAACCCCAAAGAAACGAACTTCCTCTATTTCCGCTTCAACATACTTTGGAAAAAGATGCTTTGGCTAGCCGGATTGAAAGGAATGGTTCAAGGTTTTTTAGTAACGGCACCGGCTATATTAGTATTGAAGCTGGTAGGAGATGAAGGAGCGTTAGGATTGATTCAGGGAGTTAGCGGGGCACTGACTGCTGTCCTGGTGTATGTATTAGGACGTATGGCCCGCCCGCAAGACCGTTTGAAAATATTTGTAGGAGGACTAATCGTATTCTTTGTCGGTACACTATTCAACGGTATTCTCTTCTCTGCTACAGGAGTGATCCTTTTCGTCCTTTGCAAAGTGATATTCCAGCCTTTGTTCGACCTGGCTTACTTCCCCATTATGATGAGAACAATTGATGCAGTTGCAAAGATTGAGAATAGAAACGAATATGCATATATCCTAAGCCATGAGTTCGGCCTTTTCCTTGGAAGAGCTTTCGGTTTACTACTGTTTATCTTCCTTGCTTATTGTGTATCGCAGGATTTTGCATTGAAATATGCGCTGGTGATTGTTGCCGGATTACAATTAGCGGCATATCCTTTAGCTAAGAATATTACTAATCAAACTGATACTATTGAACATGAAAATGACAAGTAAAGGTGTTTTTGTACTTATGACCGTTTGTCTCCTGGCATCTTGCTCGGGCAACGAAAATAACTTTGGTGAAAAGGTAAAGCAGGTTTCCATCCATAGGGTAGACTCTATGCCTGATATGCCTGAAACTTATAAAATGCTGGACTGGAAGCAAAAAGCCCAAAAGTATGACCAGTTTATCTTTGACTGGAATAATAAAAGCGAAGTCGGACCATTAATCTGGTTAGATGACGCCCGCAGAAATATGGACCAGACTACATTTGGCTTATATACTGCCATTAAAGATATTCGTCAGGGAAAAAATGCCAATAACGGAGAGTTCCATGAAAGTCTGAACTCATTGGCAGCTATTCTTGGTGCCGGCCTTGTAGGGATTGACAAGACGAATCAAGACGGATATAACTATGTAAAAATGGTGCAGAATTATTTCAACTCTGATAACGGCTGGAATATAGTCATGAACAATACGACTCCGTCAGTAGCCCTTTTAGGAGGAGGCTATGGCCGCGACTGGTGGTATGATGTATTACCCAATGCCTTATATTATGCTATTTGCGATGTTTTCCCCAATGTAGACGGGGCAGAGAAGATACAAAAAAGTATTGCGGAGCAGTTTGTTAAAGCAGATTCTGTATTGAATGGAAATTACGACTATTCTTATTTTGACTATGCACAAATGAAAGGAATGGTTAATAATATTCCATTGCAACAAGACGCCGCCGGTGGGCATGCTTATGTATTGTTGTGTGCTTATCATAAGTTTGGTGATCCACGTTATCTGCAACATAGTAAAAGTGCCATCGAAGCCCTGCTTGCCCAAAAAGAAAGCCGTTTTTACGAGGCCCTTTTACCACTCGGAGTTTATACGGCAGCCTATTTGAATGCAGTAGAAGGAGCCAACTATGATGTAGCCAAACTTCTTGATTGGGTATTTGACGGATGTAAAAGCCCTACAGGAAGAACCGGTTGGGGAATTATTGTAGGAAAATGGGGTGACTATGATGTAAGTGGTCTGCAAGGAAGTATCACAGACGGCGGAGGATATGCATTCCTCATGAACAGTATCAAACCTGCCTGGCCTTTCATTCCGATGGTGAAATATCAGCCTCAATATGCAAAAGCTATCGGCAAGTGGATGTTGAACAATGCAAGTGCATGTCGTTTGTTCTATCCGGGGGAAATAGATGAAACACATCAATGGGCTCCTGAATTGAAGGACATTACTTATGATAATGTTTCTTATGAAGGTTTACGAAAAACGGATGACTATGGAAAAGCATCATTAAAAGGGGTTAATCCGGTTGCAATCGGCGATGGTCCCAAATGGATAAAAGGTAATCCGACGGAGAGCATGTTCAGCGTTTACAGTTCTTCTCCTGTTGGTATTTTAGGGGCCATTGTTTGTCAAACGAATGTGGAGGGTATCCTCCGGCTGGATTGTAATGTCACAGACTTCTATACAGAGAAACCTTATCCGGTCTATCTCTATTATAACCCTCATAAAGAGACCAAAACCATTACTTATCAAGCTACCCAACCATGCGATTTGTTTGATATTGTTGCCAAAGAATATATAGCAAAAAATATAAAGACAAATGGCTCCGTTGAGATCCCGGCCAACGACGCAAGAGTAATTGTGGAACTTCCCGCCGGAACAGAATTAGAACTGAAAGATGGTAAGATTATTGCGAATAAACAAAATATCATTTCATATAATTAAATCTAAGTGTATAAACTATGAGTAAGCATTTATTATTCATTCTTATTCTTGCTGTTTGCACAAATGTCTTTGCACAGCAAACCAAGAGTATTTCGGGTGTGGTATACGACAGTAATACCGGAGAGGCTTTAATTGGAGTTTCTGTTCTTGAAGTGGGAACGACCAATGGTACTATCACTGATTTTGACGGTAAATATACATTAAAAGTATCGTCAAATAAAGTTTCATTCTCGTATGTCGGTTTTAAAACTGAAATTGTAAACGTAACAAATAGCGGAACGTACAATGTAAATCTAGTGTCTGATAATAAATTGGATGAGGTTGTAGTTATTGGTTACGGTACTCAAAGAAAGAGTGACCTTACCGGTGCTTTGGCTTCTATAAGTAGTAAGGATATTAAGAACTATGCAGTGTCCAATGCATCCGAACTACTAACAGGTAAGGCAGCCGGCGTATTTGTTGCCGCCAGTTCCGGCCAGCCGGGATCGGATGCAGTGATCCGCGTGAGAGGTTTAGGGACCGTCAATGACAACAATCCATTGTATGTAGTTGATGGACAGTTCATGGATAACATCAGCAGCCTGAATCCATCTGATATTGAACGTATGGAAGTATTAAAAGATGCTTCAGCCTGCGCTATCTATGGTTCGAGAGGTTCTAATGGAGTAATCCTCATTACTACCAAGGGAGGGGTGAAAGGTGAAACGACTGTAACATTGGATGCTTATGTAGGTGTAAAAAACAGTTATAAAGCATTGAACATGATGAACAGCGACCAATACTACAACTTCATCATGAAAGCGTATGAAAATGATGCAAGCTTTCAAAACTCAATGAAGGATAAGTTTACCAATCAGTATCAGAAAGGTTATAATACCAACTGGTGGAATGAAGTAACCCGTACAGCTTTCAACCAGAACTATAATCTAAGCATCCGTAAGGGGACAGATAATTCGAGATCTTCTTTAAGTTTAGGATATGTAGACGATCAGGGTGCAATCATCACTACTGAATTCAAAAGACTTTCACTTAAAGCGAATCTTGAATATGATATTAACAAATTTATCACTGTTGGCGCCAATGTCAATCTGGCAAAGATAAGAAAACGTGACGCAGGAGCAATTCCTTCATTCGATTTCATTCAAAAAGCTGATCCTTTTACCCCTGTTATCAGCCCGTTGGTAGATCCGTCTTCTGAAAATTACGAATATAACAAATATGCGCCTACCGAGTGGTCTTACGACCCTAATCCGGTAGCCATGCTCGAACTTCCTAATAGATACAATGACATATTCAATGTATTTGGTAATGTGTTTGCCCAAATCAAATTGTATAAAGGATTGAGCTATCGGGTACAGTATAGTTTCGAAAGATACCATGATACTTTCAAAGACTTCCGTCCTGTCTATTCGTCTACTTTTTCGGAAGATAACTTAGCGAATCAGGAAAGTAAATATAATAAAGAAACTCAATTGAATAATAATAGCGCTGTTACTTCTAATTATCAGGTGGAACAACGCCTTAATTACAACACGACAATAGGCAGGCATAAATTGGATGCAATGGTTGCCATGACTTATGAGAAGAACAGCAGCGAAGGCATTAATGCATTTAAGAGAAAGGCTTTAGGTAACGATGAAATCTATCAGATACTTGATGCACAAACAGCCGGAGATAACACCTCGGGAGGTAAAGAAACATCTTCTATGTTGTCGTACCTGGGACGTATCAACTATGTATATGATGACAGATACCTTGCTACAGTCAATTTCCGTGCCGATGGTTCTTCAAGATTTGCCAAACGTAACCGTTGGGGCTATTTCCCATCAGTTTCATTAGGTTGGAGAGTGAGCAATGAAGAATTCTTTAAGAACCTGAACATTGAAAATACAATTTCCAATTTAAAACTGCGTGTAGGTTGGGGACAGAATGGTAACCAACGAATCGACAGAGACGCACCTCTTACGTTGATTGGTACCAATAATGAAAATCAATGGTACTTTGGAAACGGATACTCACAAGGTTACGTCCCGACTTATGTGGGAAATGCAGATATTAAATGGGAAACCAGCCAGCAAACCAATGTCGGTTTAGATATGTCTTTCTTTAAAAACAGCCTTGATGTAAGTATGGACTTTTATGTAAAGAAAACAAGTGACATGTTGCTGAATATGCCTATTCCTTCTTTTGGCGCCTTCCCTAACAGCCCCTTCTTCAATGCAGGAGACTTGAAGAATACCGGTTTCGAAATAGTAGTCAACTACCGTAACCAGATAGGAAAAGACTTTAATTACAATGTAGGGCTGAACATGTCTACTTATAAGACAGAGGTAACCAAACTTACATCGGAATATTTGAGTGGAAATACTAGCCGTACGTATGTAGGAGGTCCTATCGGACGTTTCTGGGGGTACAAACAAATAGGAATATTCCAGAATCAGGAAGAGATAGACAATTATGTGGATAAGAATGGTACCAAGATTCAGCCTAATGCACAACCGGGTGATTTTAAGTTTGCCAAATTAGGAGAATCAGGCGAATTGAATGATGATGATGACCGTACTTTTATCGGTGATCCTAATCCGGACCTCATTTATGGTTTCAACTTAGGATTCAGTTATAAGAACTTTGATGTAAGTATGGCATTCCAGGGAACTATTGGAAATGACATCTGGAACGTTGCTAAAGGAAGCCTTGCTTCAGCAGGACGCCAGAATGCGTTGGCGGATGCTTACACAAAAGCATGGACAAAAGACGGGGATTTGGATGCTGTATATCCACGCATAACCAACTCTGACTCTAACAATAATATGAGAGGTTCTTCTTTCTATGTGGAGAACGGTTCTTACCTGCGTTTGCAGAATATGCAAATAGGTTATACACTGCCGAGTCACATTTGCCAGAAGAGCAAACTGTTTTCAAGTTGTAGATTCTATGTGAGCGGTCAGAATATATTTACTTTAACCGGTTATTCCGGACTTGATCCGGAACTGGGTATCAATAACCCATTGGATATGGGAGTGGATACTACACGTTATCCGTCTTCACGTACATTCACTTTTGGAGTTAATTTGCAATTTTAAATCTAGCTAAAAAGACATTACATTATGAGAAAAATATTATTTATAATATGCTGGGCTCTTGCCGGAGTGGGGTTGTATAGCTGCTCTCTCGACGAACCAAGTTATGGTAAAACCACAAGCGATAATTATTATCAGAAGGAAAGCGATATTGAACAAGCCTTGACTGGAGCTTATCTTCAATTACGTACAACTTGGAATGAATATGCATTAAATCATTATTTTGTGGGTGATTGCAGCACCGATGATGCTCTAAAAGGAGGAGGAAATGACGGTGACCGTGCCGAAGTACGCGACTTGTCCGACTTTACGATCTACACAACCAATGGTGAAGTAGGACGTCGTTGGGAGATTCTGTACAGATTAATCAATCGCTGTAACGATGTGATTTATTATGCTCCTGATGCAATAGGAAACGAAGAACTATTGAAACGTTATGCAAACGAGGCTAAAGCATTGAGAGCATTCGGGTACTATTGTCTGGTCACTACATTCGGAGAAGTGCCTCTAATCACTACGCCGATGCAACCCGCTGAAATACTGCAAATACCCCGCTCCCCATTGGAGAAGGTATATGAATGTATTGTGAATGATTTAACCGATGCCTCCGCACTTCCTGCAAAAGGAGATTACTCTGAAGGTGATGCTTATCGTGCAACACGTGGCTTTGCTAAAACAATGCTTGCTAAAACATACATGTTCAAAGGTGATTTTACCTCTGCCGAAACGGTACTTCATGATATTATTGAAGTGGACAAAGACTATACATTGTTGAGTGATTACGGCATGAACTGGCGCACTGAATATGAAAACAGTTCGGAATCAGTATTTGAGATTGCCAACAAAGTATATGACAAAAACATAGCCACAGGTACCAATGTCCCTCACTTCTTCACAAGCAGACGCATCTCCGGTTATCAAGGATATGGATTTCACGTACCAACCCAAGATCTCCATGATGCCTTTGACGCAGATGACCCACGTATTACTTATGTATTCACACAAACTGGTGATAGATATAAAGGTGATACTGAAGCGCAGGACAATGCTGAATCTCCAAGCGGTTATCATGATTACAAGATGACTGTGCCAGCAGTAGAAAAAACAGGTTTCGACGTCTGGATGATTAGTTACAACATTCGTTTAATCCGTTATTCCGATGTTCTCTTGATGTATGCCGAAGTATTAAACGAAAATGGAAAACCAGGGCTTGCACTTCCTTACCTGAATGATGTAAGAGAAAGAGCCCGCAAAACTAATCCGATAGATCCGAGAAGAGATCAACAGGCGTATATTCCTGCTACAACAACTAATACACTGCCCGACATAACAGAAACCGACCAAGAGCGCCTGAAAGAAATCATCTGGAAGGAACGTCGTTGTGAATTGGCAATGGAAGGATGGAGACGGGATGACCTGATGAGACAAAAACGTTTCGGAACCGTTATGCGTGCTTATGCAACCAAATATAATACATCGAAAGGTGCCAATTTTAGGGACGACAGAGATTATCTGTTTCCGATACCGCAAGGTGAAAGGGATAAGAGCAACAATATTCTTTCCCAAAATCCGGGTTTTTAATATGAATAAAATGAGGGGGCGGATTTTATAATCCGCCCTTTTTTAACAACCAACTGACCATGAAAAAGACATTATTATTTCTCGTAGCAGGTTTTTTCTTTCTCAACAACCTGCCGGCACAAAAGCCGATAGAACAAAAAGAGATCCGCTTAGTACAGTATATGCCCAATGTACCTTTCCCCTATAAAATGAAAAACTGGAAAGATATAGCCACGAAACAGGACAGACTATTTTACGATTTCAACGCCAAAGGACAGAACTTACCTCTTATCTGGTGGGACGATTCGCAAGTAAACTTTCCATTCCGCACTTTCGGACTTCCAAGCTACGTAGATAAAAGACGGTTAGGAGGAAATTCTTATGAATCTCTTCCCACTATGGGCTCACTCATTAGTGCAAGTCTGATAGGAGTAGACAAAAGCAATGATGACGGAAAAGATTATGTATCAATGATACGGCAATTCTTCAACAAGAAGAATGGAACCAATCTTATATTGAACGGACTCGACAGGAAAGCCGGAGAAAGTTTCTGGTATGAGATATGGCCGGCAATGGCTTATTCGATGCTGGTAGATTTATATCCTCAAAAAACAGAGATGCAGGAGCCGATGAAGATCACTGTCGACAATTGGTATGCTGCTATTCAAGACTTGAGTGAAGGTAGAGAATATCCGGACTTCAACTTCACCGCCTTCAACTTTAAGAACCGTAAAGGGTACTATAATAAAGTATGGCGTGAACCGGATGCAGCCGCAGGACTTGCTTGGTTGCAATACATCTCCTGGATTAAATACGGAGATAAAAAGTATCTGAATGCTACACGCCAATGCATGGCATTCTTGCAAAACCGTCCCCAGAAAGAAGGTACTTTCTATGAGATAATGATGCCCTATGGGGCTTATCTGGCAGTGCGCATGAATGCAGAACTTGGAACTGCTTATGATGAGCTGAAAATGCTGAACTGGTGCTTCGACGGTAATAATTCAGACCGTGACGGATGGGGAGTGATGTGTGAGCGTTGGAACAAATACGACGTACACGGATTGGTAGGACAAAAAAAGGATGAACAATATGCTTTTGCCATGAACACCTTTTCACAAGCTGCCGCACTTGTCCCAATTGTAAAATACAACCCGGCTTATGCTTCCACAATAGGCAAGTGGATGCTGAACCTGGCAAACGCCTGCCGCTTATTTTATGCAGACGAGCACCCCCGCAACCGTCAGTCAAGTTCTATCTGGGAAGGTGATCCTCAACACGTCATTTGTTATGAAGGATTGAGGAAGGATTTGTATCATGGCAATCACTTTGAACCGTTCCAGGGATTATTGTCCGATGAGGGTCCCTATGCTATTGGGGATCAAGTAAAAACCATGTCTTCAGCTACAGATATTTGCTTGTATGGCTCGGCCTGGGTGGGTATGCTAGCCTCTATTGTAGATACTACTAATGTGGAATGTATTCTTCAACTGGATTGTAATGCCACAGATTTTTATTCCACAAGAAAATATCCTACTTACCTTTTATTCAATCCTTACTTTGAAGCCAAAGAGGTAACCTTGAATCAACACTTTACGGAACCTACGGACTTGTACGATCTGGTATCCAAAAAATACATAAAGAAAAATTGTACCGGCGAAACAAGCATTATCCTGAACCCGGACAATGCCGTAACTATTGTTTGTATTCCTGCTTCCGCTAAAAAAACAAAGAAACATGGTAAATTGATTGTTGACGGTGAAATCGTAGATTATCGTTTGTAATTTTGACTATTCCACAATTGTATAAGTCCTCCGTTACCGATGAAAATATGCGCGGAATAAAATAAATTCCTTATATTTGCTATTATCCTAACCGTATAAATAACATTCATTTACATGAGAAACATCTTATACGCACAATTATTTTTTATTCTGATTATTGCATTTGTCACTTCCACAAAGTCTTATGCTTTTAATGTGGCAAAACACATATCAAATGTTAACGGACTGACAAATAATTCAGTAAACTGTATTTTGGAAGATGCAGAACATACAATCTGGATTGGGACATGGGATGGACTGAATGCATATAATGGAAGAGAAATTACGACATTCAGATATAGCAAAAACAATCCGAATTCTATAAGTAATAACGTTATCCGCCAGATTATCGAATGTAAGGGCAGTTTATGGATAGCAACAGATAATGGAATCAATCGGTTAGATAAACGAACCCGTCAGATAACAAGGTATTATTTAAGAACAGATAATAAAGTACCCAATCAGGAAAAGTCTTTTATTTTAGGAAAGAGTGCGGCAGGAGATATTATCTGCCTCATAAAGGGGCTGGGGTTCTTTGTCTACAATGATTCTGAAGATGAGTTTAATCCGATTAACACAGACTTTGCAAGTCATATAAAGGATTATTCCGTGAGTGATTCCGATCGTATGCTTTTCCTTTTAAATAATGGAAATACCGTGCATCTGACTTACAATCTACTCGTTAACGGAGGAAAACAGAGTGATTTACGCACAGTCGACATACAGACGCCTGTAGATAAGATATTTCTGTCGAAAGACAGATTTATCTTAAACAAAGACAACAAACTTTTCCTTTTAAATCCCGACTTTACAGTTTCCCAATGCATTGAGCTGGATAGTAGCAAACCTGTATCGCAGGTTATTTTAGCAGAGAACAAGATGTACGTCAGCTTTATAGAAGGGGGATGTATTCATTATGATTTAAAAAAGAATACTTTTACCTACCTGAACGAACTATCCAGTCAGTTATCAGTCTTCACTCTTTATTCCGGTAGTCAGAACATATTGTGGATAGGAACGGACGGACAAGGATTAATTCAACTTTATCATTACGACTCTTTATTTGAAACCGTTCACACCAGTCACCCTGTGAGATGTTTTTGTGAAGATGAAGATGGTAATATTCTGATAGGAACAAAAGGAAGCGGAATAAAACTGTTGAATCCTGCAACGAAAGAATTGACAGATTATCTGAATGAGAGTAAAGGATTGATTTCCAATTCTGTCTATGCCTTGAGGAGAAATAAAGCGAATGACATTTTTATCGGAACGGAAGGAACCGGAATCAATATATTGAATGCTGCTACGGGACGATTGGAAAAGCTAGAGATACCTGACAAATACCCGCCTTTCAAGGCTGTGTACAACATTTATTTTACGAACAATGATTCTCTTTTATGGGTGGGAACATCAGGATATGGTTTAATCAAAATAAATATTTCCAGAGAGCAAGGTCGTTATCACGTTAAAGGATTCAGGCAATATAATTCGTCGGATAAGAATATCTCATTGAATAACGATGTTGTTTATGCCATTACATCCGATCCGGAAAACAATATGTTATGGTTTGGCACACGTGGCGGAGGCTTGAACTGTATCAACATGAAAGATAACAGCATAAAATCATTGGAGGATATGGACAGTCGGATTTTACTGACCAATAATGATGTATTGTGCTTACTGCGTGATGATGCCAATATATGGATAGGAACAAGTTATGGACTGAACGAATTGAAAAAGGAGGAGAATGATTTTCGCCTGATACAATATGCCGACGAGAAATTGAATAATAAAACAATTCATGGAATATTAAAAGACCACGAAGAAAAGATATGGATCAGTACCAACCAGGGATTGTCTAGCCTGAATGTAAAAAACAATAAAATAGATAATTATACCTTGAATGACGGATTGCAGAATGATGAATTCTCGGATGGAGCTTTCTTCAAGGATCATCGTGATTTCTTGTACTTTGGAGGAGTAAGCGGGTTTAGTTATTTCAATCCTCGAAATATACATTTGCGCAAGTTTAATCCTCCACTTATATTAAGTAGTTTGAAGATATATAATACGGTACAGGACATTAATGAACGTATCAGAAAAGGAGTGTTAAAACTTAGCTATGAAGAAAGATTCATGACTTTCAATTTCATAGCCAAAGACTTTATTAATAATGAAAACTGTGAATATGCTTATCGCTTGAAAAACCACTCGGATGATTGGGTGGGGATGGGTAATAACCCGAATATTATCTTTACCCAACTTCCTCCGGGTGAGTACCAGCTTGAAGTGAAGAGCACGAATGGCGACAAAGTATGGGGAAATAACATTTATCGCTTAACTATAAAAGTAGGTTATCCGTGGTGGCTTAGTGTTCCTGCATTGATTATCTATGCCATATTGTGCATTATTATCTTCTACATCACAAAGTCTGTTATCAAAAATCGCATACGGTTAAGCCGCCAGGTTCTTATAGCCCAGGTAGAGAAACGGCATGAACAGAAGATTTATGAATCCCGGCTCAATTTCTTCACCAATGTGGCACATGAATTCTTTACCCCCCTAACTTTGATTTATACACCTGCACAGCACTTGTTGGAACAGGACGGTGTAGATGGTAGTACAAAGAAATATCTCCAAATAATAAAGAATAATGCCGAAAGGATGCAGAAGCTGATTAGTGAGTTGATGGAGTTTCGTAAAACTAAATCGAGCAATATGGATTTGCATCCTGAAAATGTGAACGTAAAATCATTGATGGAATATGCTTCCAACAATTATGTGGATATCCTGAAAGAGAATAAAATAGACTTCAAGGTAGAGACTCATGATACGTCAGAGATCTATTCCGACCGCAATGCTTTGGAAAAAATTATATTCAATTTACTGTCGAATGCGTTCAAATATACTCCTCGTTATGGATATATTCATGTTGAAATATCACAAAATGAGCCTGATAAAACCTTATACTTGCTCGTAAGAAATTCCGGCAAGGGGTTAACCGAGCAACAGATGGCAGAGATATTTGATAAGTATAAGATATTTGATACTCCCAAATTGGGTAACTCTGTAAGCAATGGCATAGGTTTAAATCTAACCAAGAGTCTGGTTGAATTATTAGGCGGGCAGATAAGTGTAAATAGTGAACTGGGAAAAAGTGTTGAATTTTCAGTCGTGATTCCTTCTCTACCATCCGATCATTCACTTGTTGTAACGGATGAAAAAGATTCGTTGCAGAAAGAAAAGAACGGGCAGGATCACTTATCCCCTCGCAAAGATACTGTCATACTGATAGTGGAAGATGAAAAGAATATCAGAGACCTGCTGAAAGATGTCCTCTTTGATTATGTGATACACGAAGCAAAAGACGGCGTGGAGGCTTTGAAAGAGATAGAACATAATCATCCTGATATTATTATAAGTGATATTGTCATGCCCAATATGGACGGCTTGAGCTTGATTAATAAATTGAAATCCGATTTGAAAACAAGTTATATTCCGATCATAGGAATATCGGCAAAGGCTTCTGTAGAAGACCAGATTAATGCCTTTAACCATGGTGCGGATGCTTATATCGTCAAACCATTTCACCCGAGGCAGGTGATATCCACCATAGAGAATCTGCTGTCGAGACAAATGCTTTTAAAGGACTATTTCAATTCCAGCATGTCTTCTGTGAAAGTGAAAGACGGGATTGTTCTTCATCCGGAAGACGAAGAGTTAATACAGAATGTAACAGACTTCATAAAGAATAATATAGATGATGAGTTATTAAGCCCTTCTTCTATTGCCGAATTTGTAGGAGTGAGCAAAGCTACCTTATATCGGAAGTTCAAAGAAATAATAGATAAGACTCCGAGTGAATTTGTACGAGGCATCAGACTGGAATATGCAGCCAAGTTATTAAGGACAACCAAGTTGACCGTATCCGAGATTATGTTTAAATGTGGATTCTCTAATAAATCTTATTTCTATCGGGAGTTTTTAAAGCAATACGGTGTATCTCCCAAAGATTACCGGAATCAATAGATAATACAAAAAAGGCTATCCGAAAAATAGGTAGGGATATTCCTAAAATAAGAAAATTTAAGGCAACTAACTCATTGCAAGTCAGTTGCCTTTTTTGTATCTTTAAGCAGGGATATTCAGTAAATGTACCTTTTCCATATAAGAACTATCCATCCTATTTATTTTTCTAATATTGTAAATTCAAGTATTTTACTTCAATTTTATTTATCTTCTAAAGAGATAGCATGAACATTAATGCTGTAAATCCTAGAAAGAAAATCTGCACGAACCTTAGGAAAATCCAAGTCTTTTCTCCGTAGAATACTAAGTTCAAGGTACTTTTGTTCAATATCAATACCAAGAAATCGACGTTTCAAAAGATTAGCCGTGACACCAGTAGTACTACTACCGGCAAAAGGATCTAATATCCATGCCCCAGGCCTAGTACTAGCTGCAATAACCCTAGCTAATAAATTTATCGGTTTTTGAGTAGGATGTTTACCGTGTATCTTTTCCCATCCCTCAATAGCAGACAAATTCCAAACATCTGTCATCTGATGATTAGCATTACTCATTTTCATAAAATCATAATTATAATAATGAGAAACATTATTATTTTTACGAGCCCAAATAATGTATTCTGCCGAGTATGTAAAATAACGACACGAGATATTAGGAGGAGGGTTAGTTTTCACCCACGTAATGCAGTTAAGAATTTTAAACCCAAGTTCAGTTAACTGATTAGCTACAGAAAAAATATTATGATAAGTCCCTGATATCCAAATTGTACCATTATCTTTAAGTTTGTCACGACAATCAGCAATCCATTTATAATTAAAATTATCAATGGATTCTTTGCCAAAACTACGATCCCAATCTCCTTTATCTACACAAACAATTTTACCAGATTGTACAGAAATCCCTCCATTCGAAAGAAAATAAGGAGGATCAGCAAAAATCATATCAAATTGAAAATCAAACTGTGACAAAAGTTGTCGACAATCGCCAAGTAAAAGAGTAAATGCTCCATCCGATGATTTATAATATGATTTTAAGGGCATTATACGAATTTATTCAGTACGTAAATTAAGTACCCAATTTATCCAACTAATCACTGTACTGGAACGGCGATAATATAAATTTTCAGACATGCGGTAAAGTTCGCAATGCCTCATGATATCTATTACCTCCTCTTTAGATGGGATATTAGCATTATCAATATAACTCTTCAATGTCTGTCTAAAAGGACTATGGCTAAGAATCAATTCTGCCACCCGAAGATGTCGGCTTCGCAATGGCAATTTAAAAATTTGTTTCCCTAAATTCGATAGTTTATAATTGTAGATACTCCCTTTTTTATACCGCTGAATTAAACCCAAATAAACACCTGCATTCGCATAATAATCTGACTGGCGCTCATCAAAACTATATATTTTTGCTATACCATATTTATTAAACGCTTTATTATCCGAATTCATAATTTCACAAAGGTTGATAATGCGTTCCAACGAATCTGCTTGTGGGAATTGAATTTGCGGTTCCTTGACAACTGGAATACGCTTTGGTATCTCAAGTATATCCTGTAAGGTTATCACATCGTTCTCAATACGATATTTTTTATATTGCACTCTCTTTAAGGAATTATAATTACCTATTTCTTCAAAAGCATATTCAAATAAATAATATGTACCATTACTATACAATAAAAATACAGGTCTGATAGGCTTAGTTATCTTATTAGTCCATAATCTAAAAGGATAGTAAAGTTGGCGTACCAAAAAATCTGTAGAAAGAGAACTTTTAGCTTCAATCAAACACAAAGAATTTGTTCCTTCATAACCTCCATCAATCTCTATCTGTGAGTTACTTACATCCACTAAAAGAGAAGTATCTTCACCTGACAAACAATTGACACTAAATGAGAAACTTCCAGCTCCCATTCGCCCATTTACCGTAGGCAACAAGGTCGGTTCATTCAAGAAATCCCTGAGAATATCCGAAACATATATGCTATTAATAGCCGTAGCCTCACTTGTGATATTATTAAAATCAATAGACTCAATAAATGCAGGTGAAGAAACAGGCATACTATCTGTACTATCAAAGACTTTCTCTCTATCAGATAATGCAAAATCATGATACAAGTCCATTGCACCAATAATATAGCTTCCTCGTGTAATTGGCAAAATAGACAAAGAATTATCTATAAATATCTGGGGTCTATTGACACTATGATCGTGTTTAGTCATCAAACGAGGCTCCCAAAATTCTTTAATTTGTTGTGCTGTTATAATATACTTTCCTTCATCTTTTATAGTTTGCAGAATAGGATATTTATTAAAAATTTTCGTCCAATTAGTGTCTATCTTACTTGCATTATTCATAATTTCTTATTAATACTTCAGAGACCTGTCCCCTCTTTTCAGCATCTGAATTGATGGATCGAATGGCCTTTATTTCAGTTATGTTATAGTTCTTATATAAATCAAGAATCAAATCAGTACATGAGTTTGATAAGAGAAACTTTGCCTTCTTTGCATGCAGCCAATCACAAACATTTCTCAACCGTTCTTGTTCTGTACGATCAAATCCTCCCTGAGTATATCCCGTAAATGAAGAACTGTTTGATAACGGATCATAAGGAGGATCGAGATAAACGAAATCACCTTTAGAAACGTTATGTAAAGCCTCCTCGAAATCACCATTCATTATTAAGACATTGGAATTATTCAAATATAAGGAGACAGCTTTTATAGTTATCTCATTGACTATATTAGGATTCTTATATCTACCAAAAGGAGTATTAAATTCCCCAGAGCTATTCACTCGAAATAAACCATTATAACAAGTTTTATTTAGAAATATAATTCGCGAAGCTCTTTCTATGTTTGTTAATGCCGAAAATTTCTCTCTATCTCTATCCAGACTCCGAATCTCATAAAAATAGTCTGCTTCATTTTTATGTTTTTTCAAATCCGCTATCAGTTCTAATGGATTTTCTTTTATTACAGTATAAAGGTTTATTAATTCAGCATTAAAATCATTGATAATGGCATTTTTTGGCTGTATATGAAAAAGTAACGCTCCTCCACCAATAAAAGGCTCGTAGTAAGTTGCAAATTTTGAAGGCAAATACTTTTCAATTTCTGAAAGTATCTGCCTCTTTCCTCCAACCCACTTTACAAAGGGAACTACAAGTTTATTAGTTCTTCTTGATGACATACAACTGCAATTTGTAGCAAAGATAGATAATCCATTTGAAACTTGGAGAGTTTTAATCTTTTTATTTCTGAATCGTATAATATGATTTCCATAGTAACATATAAAGAGGATATACCTAATGGATATATCCCCTCTATCTAATTCATCCGTAGATTAATAGTTTTCCTTCTTCACCTCGAAATAAGCCTGTGGATGCAGACATGCCGGGCAAACTTCAGGAGCTTCCTTACCGATTTCAATGTAACCGCAGTTACGGCATTGCCATACCACTTCGCCTTCTTTAGCGAATACAGTCATATTTTCGATGTTATTTACGAAGGCAAGATATCTTTCTTCGTGACCTTTTTCTGCGATGGAGATATTGCGGTACATAGCAGCAATCATCGGGAAACCTTCCTGTTCTGCCACGTCGGCAAAGTGAGGATAATCCAGTGACCATTCTTCATGTTCACCCGCTGCGGCAGCGCGAAGATTTTCAAGTGTATTACCAATTACACCGGCCGGATAGCTGGCAGTGATTTCTACCATACCGCCTTCGAGGAACTTAAACATACGTTTTGCATGTTCTTTTTCCTGATCGGCAGTTTCAGTGAAAATAGCCGCAATTTGTTCGTAGCCTTCTTTTTTAGCTGCACTTGCGAAATAAGTGTAACGCATTCTAGCCTGTGATTCTCCTGCGAATGAAGTCAACAGATTTTTCTCTGTTTGAGTTCCTTTAATACTCTTAGCCATAATTCTATATATATTTTAAATTGGTTGATTACCAAACGTAACTTGTCGTACTATTTATAACGCAAATATAAACGATTTGTTCACAATAAACCACCTTTTCTTAATGAATAAAAACTATCACCTCATTGATGAAATCTATCAACAGACAAATAGTATGTTCAAAAACATACTTATTTCGATTATTTTATCTAATTTTGCAACCTCTACTTTGCAAAAAAGTACAGAGTACACGTATAATAACATCTAAAAATGAAGCTATTTGAATTTAAACCCAAACTGGTTTCTTGTCTAAAGAATTATTCGAAAGAAACGTTTATGGCGGACCTGATGGCCGGCATCATCGTAGGTATCGTAGCGCTTCCACTGGCTATCGCTTTCGGTATCGCTTCGGGAGTTTCGCCCGAAAAAGGTATTATCACCGCTATCATTGCGGGATTCATCATTTCCCTGTTGGGAGGCAGCAAAGTCCAGATCGGCGGTCCTACGGGAGCATTTATCGTCATTATCTATGGCATCATACAACAATACGGCGAGGCCGGACTGATTGTAGCCACGCTAATGGCGGGCGTACTCCTTGTATTATTAGGAGTGTTCAAGCTGGGAGCTGTCATCAAATTCATTCCTTATCCTATCATCGTCGGATTTACCAGCGGTATCGCCGTCACTATTTTCACGACCCAGATTGCCGATATTTTCGGTTTATCTTTCGGAGACGAGAAAGTGCCGGGAGACTTCGTCGGGAAGTGGCTGATTTATTTCCGACACTTCGACACGATCAACTGGTGGAATACCATCGTTAGTATTGTCAGCATTATTATTATCGCCATCACTCCGAAGTTCTCAAAGAAAATTCCCGGCTCGCTGATTGCCATCATCGTAGTCACGGTAGCCGTTTACCTGATGAAAACTTTCGGAGGGATCGACTGCATCCAGACAATCGGCGACCGCTTCACCATCAAATCGGAGTTGCCCGATGCCGTTGTGCCTGCGTTGGATTGGGAAGCTATCAGGGAACTGTTTCCGGTGGCTATCACCATTGCCGTATTGGGAGCTATCGAGTCGCTGCTGTCTGCCACGGTAGCCGACGGTGTGATAGGCGACCGCCACGATTCCAATACAGAACTGATTGCACAGGGAGCTGCCAATATCATAGCTCCTCTGTTCGGAGGTATTCCTGCCACCGGAGCTATCGCCCGTACCATGACGAATATCAACAACGGAGGTAAGACACCGATAGCCGGAATCATTCATGCAGTAGTATTACTGTTGATTCTGCTCTTCCTGATGCCACTCGCACAATATATCCCGATGGCATGCCTTGCCGGAGTACTGGTCATCGTATCTTACAACATGAGCGGATGGCGTGTATTCAGAGCTTTACTGAAGAATCCGAAATCGGACGTTACCGTACTGCTTATCACGTTCTTCCTGACCGTTATCTTCGACCTGACTGTCGCTATCGAGGTAGGATTGGTGATTGCCTGCGTCCTCTTTATGAAACGTGTCATGGAGACTACCGAAATCTCGGTGATTACCGATGAGATTGACCCGAACAAAGAATCGGATATTACCGTACACGAAGAAAACCTGATGATTCCCAAAGGTATAGAGGTATACGAAATCAACGGCCCTTATTTCTTCGGCATCGCTACCAAGTTTGAAGAAACAATGACACAACTGGGAGACCGCCCGAAAGTACGTATCATCCGTATGCGCAAAGTTCCGTTTATCGACTCCACAGGTATTCATAACCTGACTGCTCTCTGCGAAATGTCGCAGAAGGAAAAGACTACCATTATTCTTTCGGGAGTCAACGAGAACGTGCATAATGTACTGGAAAAAGCCGGATTCTACGAGTTGCTGGGAAAAGAGAATATCTGCCCGAATATCAACGTAGCATTGGAAAGAGCGAAAAGTCTGGTAGAATAACGCTGTTTATCAGCTACTTGCAAGCTATATATACCGTGTGTATTGGACATATAGATTCAATGTGTTGGGCATATATGACCAACAAACGGGCTGCCACAGAATCACTTCTCCGGCAGCCCTTCTTTCATTAAATTAGAAAACAGAGAGTATGATACAGTTTATTCCTGACCTCCTCCTAAAGCACGGTATAGGTTAATTAAACTTTGTATTTCAGTAAAATGATTGGCCGTCTGCGACAGTTGCGCACTAAGCAACGACTGCCGGGAGGTAAGCACTTCCAGATAGGTTGTATTACCATGCTCCATCAACAGAGTAGTGCTTCGCAGAGCCGTTTGCAGGGAAGTGATCTGTTTATCCAGCAAGATTCTTTTTCCCTGACTGGTTTGATAGGCAATCAACGCATCATTCACCTCACTACCGGCATTGAGCAACGTTTGCTGAAAACCGAGCGCCGCTTCTTCCTGTTGCGCACGGGCAATGCGGTATTGTGCCACCACCTGTCCTCTGTTAAAGAGCGGCTGCGTAAGCGAACCTACCGCCGACGCGAGAAACTTGCCCGGATTGATAATCATCGCCCCGGCGGAGTTTGTCCATCCGGCACTCCCGCTCAAAGTGATGGAAGGATAGAAAGCCGAACGTGCCGCATTGGTGCCATAGAACGCCGCTTCCAGCGTCCGCTCTGCCGAGCGGACGTCCGGACGGGAAGAAAGCATCCGGACAGGAATCCCTATCGAGAAGTCAGCAGGAAACTGTTGCTTTGCCAATATACCGCGCTCATAGTTGCGTGGCGTCTCCGCCAATAATAAGGCAAGACTATTCTCCACCTGACTGATCTGCTGCTGCAAATCGAGGACCGAACCCTGCACCTGATAATAGGCAGCCTCCATCTGCGATACAGCCGATTCGTTTGCCAGTCCCGCATTCATCAATGCACGGGTAGACGCAACGGTTTCTTTCCATGCCTCTTCCGTCTGACGGGAGATGTCGAGTTGTTCGTCCAGCATCAATAGGGTATAATAGGTATTGGCTATACCTGCTATCAACTGTGTACGGACTGCCTGACGGTAATCTTCGCTTTGAGCATAAAGTGCTTTCGCCTGTTTCTTGGAGTTGCGCATACGCCCGAAAACGTCCAGCTCCCAACTGGCAGTAACGGGCAACGAATAAGCCTGCGTAGCCTTCTGCGTATCGAAACTGCTCACTGTTCCCTGCGGAGCAAGAGCAAAAGCGGGCAGAAAAGCAAGTTTGGCGGACATAAGTACGGCCTGTGCTTCTTCCACACGGAGCTGGGCGGACTGATAATCGGTATTGGTCTGCAATCCCACTTCGATGAGGGATTGCAGATAAGGGTCGGTGAAGAGTTCCCGCCAGTCCATATTACCCAGACCGGCAGTGTCTTCGGTCACCACTTCCCCGCCGTACAGATCGTCGGGAACGACAGTGGCGGGTTCATATTTGGTATAGATGCCACAACCGCTCAACGACAGACTGATGGCAACTAATGTGATGATATTCTTCTTCATTCTTTCTTTCATTTATTTACGTTCGCGTTCAACTTCACTCTTTTCTTTCTCTAAAAGCACCTGCACATCTGGTTCCTCTTCCATCGGTTTACGGATTTTCTCCTGCAAAAACTCAAAGATGATGTAGAAAACCGGAACGACAAAGAGCAATGCCAGTGTCCCGACTGCCATACCGCCCACGACGCCCGTACCCAGCGAACTGTTACCATTGGCACCTGCACCGGAGGAGAACATCAGCGGAAGCATACCGAAGATCATCGTCAACACCGTCATCAGGATAGGACGCAAGCGGACTTGTGCGGCAGAGTAGGCAGACTCCACGATACCCATTCCCTTGCGGCGACGTTCTATGGCGTACTCCGTAATCAGAATGGCCGTCTTAGCCAGCAAACCGATCAACATAATCACACCCGTCTGCAGATAGATATTATTCTCCAACCCGAGTATTTTGGCGAAAAGGAACGACCCCATCAGCCCGAACGGCACGGAGAAGATAACGGCAAACGGTATGAGGAAACTCTCGTAAAGACAGGCCAGAATCAGATAGATAAGGAAGATACAGATGGCGTAAATGAAAACCGTCTGCGCACCGCCGCTACTTGCTTCTTCGCGCGCCATACCACCATATTCATAGCCGTAGCCTGCCGGCAAAGACTGTGCAGCCACTTCTTCAATCACTTTCTGCACCTCGCCGGAGGAGTAACCGTCGGCAG
Organism: Bacteroides sp. MSK.18.37; assembly: GCF_019129155.2. Taxonomy (NCBI): domain Bacteria; kingdom Pseudomonadati; phylum Bacteroidota; class Bacteroidia; order Bacteroidales; family Bacteroidaceae; genus Bacteroides; species Bacteroides sp. MSK.18.37. Next base: position 2,868,049 of record NZ_JAHOIB020000001.1, read on the forward strand.
GATTCACATTGGCGGTGATGGTGCTGTAAAGATTGAAACGGTTGGCCGTTTCCGGTCCCAGCACTTGCTTCAGCGTCACGAACTGGCTCACCGGAGCCATCTGCGTACCATTGCGTACAAACATATTATTCAGCGCCTGCTCGTCGAGACGATATTCAGGCGAAGCCTGCATCATCACACGATATACTTTACCATACTGGTTATAGTTGGAGATATACGCGCCACCGCAATAACTGCCCACCGCATCGAGCACCGCACTCGGCGAAATTCCCGCACGCTTGCATTTGGCAGCGTCCACTTCCACCGATATCTGCGGGAAGTTGATAGCATACGATGTATAAGCCATCGCTACCTCCGGACGCTCGTTCAAAGCACCGAGGAACTGTATAGCCGCTTCATAGAACGTAGCCAGTTCTCCACCCGTCATGTCCTGAAGGTTCAGTTCGAGGGAGTTACCCATACCGTAACCCGGAATCATGGCAGGCTGGAAGCTGAATATCTGTGCTTCCTTTATAGACTGGAATTGTCCGTTGAGGCGGGACACCACAGCATCCGAGCTATGCTCCTTGCCCTTTCGTTCGCTCCAGTCTTTCAGGCGGATAATCATCGTACCGTACGAAGTTCCCTGACCGGATATCAGTCCGTATCCTGCTACGCGGGCATAGTGTTCTATTTCGGGCGTATCTTTCAGGATATTTTCCAGGCGGTCCATCACTTTCGTGGTTTCTTCGAGCGTGCTTCCCGGTGAAATGCTGACATTCACCATAATGACACCCTAGTCTTCCTGCGGCACAAGTCCCGTTTTAGTGGTACTCATCAGGTAAACCAGCAAGGCAACGGCAACAGCCAGTGAAGTCCACACCATCCAGCGATGGCGGATGAAGAACATCACACCTCTCTTATATTTACCCAATACGGCATTGAACGAAGCATTGTAAGCTGCACGTACCCGTCCGTTGATGCTCTTGGCACTCTTGGTTCCGTCCGACGGACGCATCATGATGGCGCACAAAGCGGGACAGAGCGTCAAAGCCGAAATCATCGAAATACCTACGGCAGTTGCCATCGTGATACCGAATTGCGTATAAAACACGCCCGAAGTACCTCCCATGAAGGTTACAGGAATAAACACAGCCATAAATACACAGGTACAGGAGACAATAGCCATCGTCACGTCGCCCATTGCATCTTTCGTGGCAAGGTAAGGAGACTTATACCCGGCATCGAACTTGGATTGCACGGCCTCCACCACCACAATGGCATCATCCACCACCGTACCGATGGCAAGCACCAGCGCAAACAGTGTCAGGATGTTCAGACTGAAGCCCGCAGCTACCAGACAGGCAAACGTACCCACCAACGACACAATGATAGAGATGGAGGGAATCAGCGTACTCTTCAGATCCTGCAAGAAGAAATAGACCACGAGGATGACCAGAATGATGGCGATAATCAGCGTCTCCACCACGTTGTGTATGGAAGCGAAAAGGAAGTCATTGGAACTCATCATCGTGACGAACTCCGTTCCTGCCGGCAGATTCTTCTCCATCCGCTCTATCTGCGCAGTGATTTCTTTGTTGACAGCGGTAGCATTGGAACCGGCTGTCTGGAATATCATATAAAGAACGGCCGGCTGACTGTCCATTTCACTGCGGAAACTATACGTCATCGTACCCAACTCCACCTCTGCCACATCTTGCAGGCGAAGTATGGAACCGTCTTCCCGCGAACGGACAACCGTGTTCCGGAATTCTTCCACGCTTTTGAGGCGTCCGCGATATTTCATTGTAAACTGGAAAACATTCTTCGAACTCTCGCCCAGTGAACCGGTGGGAGCTTCGATGTTCTGTTCACCCAATATGGCGGTAATGTCCGACGGAACCAGTCCGTATTGCGCCATCCGTTCCGGTTTCAGCCAGATACGCATACTGTACGTATCGCCCAGCTCCATCACGTCTCCCACTCCCTCGATACGTTTAATCTGGGGAATGACATTGATGTCCAGATAATTGGCGAGGAACGTCTGATCGTATCGACCGTCCGTGCAGACCAAAGCACCAATCTGCAAGAAGCTGGTCTGCCGCTTCATCGTGCTGACGCCGACTTTCGTTACTTCAGCCGGAAGCAATCCCTGTGCTTTCGCCACACGGTTTTGCACGTTGACTGCCGCCATATCGGGGTCTGTGCCCTGCTTGAAATAAACTTGTATAATAGCCAAACCTGCATTGGAAGCACTGGAACTGATATACATCATGTCTTCCACACCGTTGATACTCTCCTCCAGTGGCATGATGACACTGTTCATCACTGCCTCGGCATCGGCACCCGTATAACTGGCAGTTACATATACCGTTGGAGGCGCAATGTCAGGATATTGCTCCACCGGCAGCGTGAAGAGCGAAATAAGCCCTATGGCCAGAATCAGGACAGAGATGGAGATAGCCATCACCGGCCGTTTTATAAACACATTTCCTTTCATAATCAATCTCCTTCTTATTTAACTTGCGTGCCTTCGCGCACCAGTCCGGCGCCTTCCGATACGATTTCATCACCTGCTTTCAGTCCGTCCAGCACCACATATTCGCGCCCGTCATTGTTTTCGGCCACTGTTATCAGGGTAGAGACAGCCTTCCCGTCCACTACCTTATATACAATCGTCTTATCCTGCATCTTCACGGTGGCCGTCTGCGGGATGGCGATACAGTCTTTATAAATGCTCGGCACTACCACCGTGCCCGAGGCTCCGCTATGAAGCAACCGCGATTCGTTGGGAAACACCACGCGCGCCACCACAGTACCCGTTTGCCGGTCGATGACGCCGCTGATGGATTCGATGACACCTTTCTTATCATAAACCGAATTATCATTGAGGCGCAATTCCACTTCCGGCATGTTCTTCAAGGCTTCGTCCATGTCACCATACTGGCGGGTGAGGGCAAGCAACTGATTCTCGGTCATGGAGAAATAGACATACATATCTGAATTGTCGCTGACCGTAGTAAGCGGATAGGGCATATTGGCACTTACCAATGCGCCTGCACGATAAGGCAATGCACCTACGACTCCGTCACTGGGACTTTTCACTTCGGTATAAGAGAGATTGTTGCGGGCACTGATCTCCTGGGCTTCGGCCTGCGACAGTTGAGCTTTGGCGGTGAGATAAGAATTCTCGGCCGTTTTCAGACTGAATTCCGAAACTACTTTCTGCGCATACAGTTCTTTGTTGCTTTTGTAGGTCAGTTCGGCAGTACCCAGCGCGGCACGTGCTGCTTCCACATTGGCAGTGGCGGTTTTCAGTGCGGCCTTGTAAGGCACTTGGTCGATAATGAAAAGCGATTGCCCGCGGCGTACTTTTTGCCCTTCGGTCACACAGAGTTTCTCAATCGTTCCCGACACCTGCGGATAAATATCAATATCCTGTCGCCCACGTATGCTCGCCGAATAGGAAGAAGAAAATTCCTTATCCACCGCTTCTATCTGCATTACTGCATAAGAAGAAGATTTCACTCCCGCATCCGATGCCTGCTTGCAAGATGCCATCCACACTGTACAACCGACAATCCCTATCAGCCGTATCCATTTTTTGCTTACTGTAATCATACTTTCTCTTTTGGTCTTTTGTTAAATCCTGGACAAAAGTAGGAGAAAAGAACAAGGCAACAGTGACCAATTTCCCTCCATAAATGTCCCATTCTCGCCATTTACGTTTATTACATCTAACTATTTGGCAATAAACGACATATCAAACAAATCTGAAGAAGTATGGGACATTCTGTTTTCCCGATTATTCACCAACTTTGCAAAAAGTAAGAAAGGAAAGAACATGGAAAAAGAGAACATTATTACGGTGGATATAGAGGATTTTAAGGACAGTCAGCACGTCCTTGATTATATAGATGATGACTTTGCGATAGTCAACAGTCTGGAGGGGACTCCTTATAGTAATGATACAATCAAACTGAATTGTTTTCTCATCGCGGTTTGCATAGAAGGGTGCATCCAGCTGGACGTCAACTACCGGACCTACAAGTTGCAGGCGGGCGAGCTGCTGCTCGGTCTGCCCAATACGATTATCAGCCATACGATGCTTAGTCCTAAATATAAGGTCAGGCTTGCCGGATTCTCTACCCGTTTCCTGCAACGTATTATTAAAATGGAAAAGGAAACGTGGAATACTGCCATTCATATCCATAACAATCCGGTGAAGTCGGTTGGCAACGGGGAGGATAAAACTTTCTTCGGATTCTACCGGGACTTAATTATAGCCAAGATAAACGATGAGCCTCATTGCTACCACAAAGAAGTGATGCAATATCTCTTTTCCGCTATCTTTTGCGAAATGCTGGGACAGCTTCACAAGGAAATGGAAGCTGCCGGCAACACGGAAGGTTCGAAAGAAGGTATCAAACAGGTGAATTACATTTTGCGGAAGTTCATGGAACTGTTATCGAAGGACAAGGGCATGCACCGTTCGGTGAGCTATTTTGCCAACGAGCTTTGCTACACTCCGAAGCATTTCTCGAAAGTCATCAAACAGGCGTGTGGCAGGACTCCGTTGGATTTGATTAATGAAACTGCCGTGGAGCATATCAAATACCGATTAAAACGTTCGGAAAAGTCTATCAAGGAAATTGCGGAAGAGTTCAACTTCCCCAATCAGTCCTTTTTCGGGAAATACGTAAAAGCGCATTTGGGAACATCACCGGCCAATTATCGGAACAGAAAAGAAGAATGACAAAAAGAATAGATTCTTATGTTAGAAAAATCTTTTTGGGAGTCTTGCTCATCTTACTATAAAAAATGAGTAATAATGTGCACATTATTACTCAATAACACTAAGATAACTCCCGATTCTTGACTTATACATAAGTCTATATTGCTGTTTCAGTTCTTTAGAAAGGAAAGAATGTTCAATCAGTTTATCTGTTAATTCATATACCTTAGTATATTTCTCCAGACAAGAGTTTACCAAACGTTCGGGTAGGCCTATTTTCAAACCAAAATAATAGAATGTTTTTCCTGTAACCGCCGATGCAGCACCGAAATAATCCGATTCAGGATTAACAAACAGACCTTTGCTCATGGCAAAGATACCATCGTTTATATGGAGATGAGTATTCAATAAATCGTATGCAGGAGATAGGCGGAATCTTCCTTTTTTCTCTTCCAATAAAGAAAAGTTCTTTAAATGAGCGTCGCCGTTAGAATAGACAAAATTGAATAAAACAAGTTCAAAGAAACGTAGTTTATCTACTTGTGGCACAGAACTGTATTTATCTATAATTCCTGCGAACTCTTCATAAGCCAGATTATCATATTTATAATCGGAACCTCCATTTTTCCTGGTAAGCCCGGCTAAAGAAGCAAAATCCTCCTTTTGTAACTTTCCTTTCTCCGACAAATCAAAACGTCGTACAAAATAAGCAGGGGTTCCGTCCTGAAAAAAGCATAATCCATTAGGAGCTGTCGGAATCCCATATACTTGCGCAGCTATCTGCATTGTCAAATGTTCGTTGGCAGGGCAAAACTCCTTGTTACGAAGATTATTAGGGACAGGCTTTAATATGAATTCGCCCTGTTCTCCCTCTTTGGTTAATCGCAATATCCCGTCATCGGCAACTAAAGAATACTTAATCTGGACTCCTGAAACAGATATGCGTTTGCTATTGTTATTGAAGATATCAATGCCGACATTATCATCAAAATGCTTATAAGGCAATTCACAAGATATATTTTCTCCGTCAAAAAGCTGTTTCAAGGCTTTGGGTGAGTATCCGCTTTCTCCGCCAGTCTCCCGTAAAAGTGAGGGACAAATATGAGTATCTGTTTCCATTATCATATTCTTTTAACTGTTATTGCTCCGATTGTATCTGTATGGGCAGTAGCCAGAAGAATACCAAAATCATCCTCTTCATCAATATGCAGGTTTCTAGCTTGAATAATACGATTATCCCCTTCAGATGTCATATTAAAAAAGACAGGGAAAAGATAGGAAGAGGTATATTCCTGCTGTGTCTTGGGCATGGTCAGTGAGACAGCTGGGAGTTGTGGATTATTATAATAGTCCGTATCATAACAGAATGAATAGTGTTCACGATCTATTTCTGTTAACAGACCGGCATAAATACCTTTTATATAGACTTTGGCAGATCGACTCATATGCGTGTCTATTATTGAATATGAATACTAAGTCCTAAAGTTTTCAGGACATTAAAAAGGACATCGAAGCGGGGATTACCACTTCCACGTTCCAAGCGGACCAAAGCGTTAATCCCTATTCCTGCAAGAGTTGCCAACGTAGCCTGATCCAAGCCCAACTCTTTACGCCTTTCGCGAATATGTTTTCCTATCTCTATTAAATCCATAATTCACCATATATAGTGACTTTCTCACAAAGATAGAATCTTTTTAGTAGAAAAACAAGCTAATTCACCATATACAGTGAATTTACGCATAAATAGCATAGTATAAAAGCATACTATCATGCTTTTCACCATATATGGTGATTTAAGAGAGATACATACTTATAGAGGAAAGACATTGATCGCTGAAAAAAGTGCCAACATGAAGAATTGTATATTTTATCTGTCCTGCTCTTCATCATTCGAGCCGTTTCCTTGCACTTCATGAAAAACGCCCTCCATTTAGAGTTACAGATTTCGCAAATAACACCAGATAGGTACTATTAGCAAACAAGTTGCAATAAAAGTAGCCATTCAAAAGCACAAACAGCTATCATTTCACAAGAGATGCATCAGATTGCTATTTATAAAGAAACAATAGAAAAAGACAAAGTAGCTCAATATATCCTCTTCAAAAACCAAGTTTAGCTTCCTTTAAAAGAAACGAAGGGTTTGATTATAGCAAACGGACGGTTTGTTTAAACCAAACAGAGGGTTTGATTACGGCAAACAGAGCGTTTAATTACACCATATCGTGCATATTTCAAGGAAATAAATACAAAATAGAGAGATATAATGTATATTCTTGCAATTGTTCATGCAGTTTATTTTCTGTTTGGCTCTTTTCTTTCTTTCCTTTTTTCGTGAATATCTTAAAAACAGAACAGATTCCCCGTTATATGAAAGTTCCTTGTATCCGGAGACAGGCAGAAACTTTCATATAGCGGGGAATTCTATTTCATATTCTCAATGAAGAGAATCAACGAAGAGAATCAACGATTCTCGGCATCCTTCATACAACGCACGGAGAACGCATGGGAACGACCGGAGGAATGTGTCCAAGTCTTATCGGAGACTTTATAATACAGAGAAGTAGCTCCCTGATCCTTGTCATTTCCATAACTGCTTGCCGATGAGTTAGACCAATAACAAGCGGCCCCCTTAGCGGTATCCAATCCTGTATTGTTGCCATTATTACCGCCGTTGGAACCCCACTTACAACCTGCCAACGGCCAATATGCGTAATTCGTACCGTCATAGCAATATTTAAATACCGCAGTTGCGCTCTGTTTCACAAATTCACCTTTCTGTTCTATCTCATCCAATACGCGGGGAGATACAACCCGGTAACCTTTCGGACAAGGATCATAAATAGATTTATGACCGTCAGAAGGATTGAGATAAGTGCTCGATTCATTCGGGTTACCCCAGAAGTCATCTTTACGATCGGTACGTGCACCGGTCCATGCGCCCAGATACCAGTCGGATTTTGTATTCTCTACATTATTGGTATAAAGCAATGCACGGGGATTTTCTATAGAGAATCGGACGTTGGTGGCTTCGGTAGGTATATTAGTACCCACGGTTCCCGACCAGCCGACCGGCGTAGGACGTCCCCATTGGAAGTAAACACCGTTTTGCTTCCAGTTGTCTCCTTCGCACGTCATATAAGTACCCAGATTACGATCCAACACTACATATCCCGTATTACCATAAGGGTGTTCTGCCGGAGTAGGGGTCATCCAGATAATAAAACTCCAGATGACGGTAGTCTGATCCGCTCCATAGATAGCCACCTGACCGCAACCGCCGTCATAGCCTCCACTTACTTTATAGGTGTTGATCGTAATATTGTAATCACTGCCAATAGGAGAGATGTCCGTAGTAGAGCCATTCACGGCAATCATCTTATGATTAACGTTCAAATCGCAACCCAGAATAGTTTTGGCATACTTGGGTTCTTCCACTTCCATAAAGTTACCACGTGCTTTCACACTCATCGTATTGCTCACGCCACTGGTAGAAATATTCGTCAACAGACAGTTGGACTCGCCATAAGCCCATCCTCCTGCCAGCAGACGTGTCTCTACCGGCTCGTACCATTCGCAGGAATTATCCGAAAGTTTCAGGTTGTTGACAGCAATCGTATTGACAGCATTGGCTTTCAGTTGCTTTCCTTCTTTGAGAATAGGAATTGTAACAGTCTGCTGGTCATTCTCCAGAGTGATGACAATGTACACTTCTTTGCCGCTCAAATCAGCAGGATACGTAGTCAGGTATATATCCTGTGCGGAAGCGAGCAGTTCGGGAGTAGTCAGTGAAACAGTGGCATACGGTTTCACATCCGTACCGTAGGTCAGTTCGTCCGTATCCAAATCTGCTGTGAATACACCGGAAAGAGGAGTTTTTGTCTCCTTGTCATATAAAGAGACACTCTTGAGTTTGTACGTAGAAAGCTCCTGGGACGAGATACTGAACTTCACATACGCCATCGCATGGTTCAACGTAAACTTAGCAAGCATATCCGGACTGCTGACCGTAGCCTTGGCAAACGCAAAACCATACTTTCCAATATGACGGCTATCGCCGGGACGGCTTTGTTCCTGCTCAACAGACAGGGTAGAAGTTATCTTGTTGCCATTTTCGGCCAGTTCCGTACTTGCCCGGTAAGGATAGTAAATAAGAAGTTCCGTAGCTCCTTCTTCCGCCATCTTCACGTCGTCCGAAGTAAAGACACCGGAGTTTTGCCCGATCGACTCATCACTTAATAAAGACTGCACATTATTGATGTCGGTCCCTGCCGTACGAGAGAACACACCCAAGGCATCCCCTTCGCTCCAGAGCACCGGATAAACGTCCCCTGTTTTGTCACCGATAGAAACACGCGTCTGCGGAGACGAGAGTCCAACCAATGTCAGACATGAACCTGCCGTTGCCGGTTCTTTGCCCTTATCGGACGAAATAAGTTCGTCCTGCGTGCAACTTGTCATCATAAGAATCATTGCACCTATTGCAAATAATCTATTTTTCATACCATTCATTCTTTTGAGTTACACCATTTTTACCATTCATTCTCTTCCAGATCACCGGCAGAACCGCCGTCACTCCATGCTCCTTCCGTTCCTGAAGCTTTCCAGGTCTGGAAAGCGGAACACACGGCACGTCCTTCGGCATTATAGGCGATGATCGCACTGATGTAATTCACTCCCGGACGCAATCCTTCGGTGATTTTGCGCGTATAGGGCAGAGATACGGGTTCTCCGTTCTCTTCTACGAATTTCACCAGCTTCACTTCAATGTTATAATCAAAACCGATATCGGCCACCGGATAGAATTCAATGACTTTCGCTCCGAATGTAGTACCTGTTTGCTGTTCGGAAGTAATCAGAGCCGTATTGTCTGCAATCTCCGAAACTGTTAGGTTCATGGTGGGGATGACACGTGGAGCCGAATCATCCTTGTCCGAACAGGAGGCAGTTATCAGCAGTAATACGAAGATAAATGCCATGCTTATATGTAAGTTCTTCATAATCATATTGTATTAGTTTTATTTTTGTAGATTCTTATACCGTAGCAATGCTTCTAAAAAGTAATAATCGGCATACGTCAGGGGGACATCTACTTCGCTTTTATCAGGAAGTGCACCCACGCTGTGCTTCAGGATAAAACATTCGTTTGTACCCGGTTCTGCCAGATACTCTTTCGAGGCAAGCGTACGGAGTTGCTTTTCTGCCATGGCAAGATAAGATTCCTTGGCTTCCGTGCCGGGGATATAACGGCTTAGTTCGATAAAGGCGGAGGCCATGATAGCCGCAGCGGAAGCATCCCGATAGGTCTGCTCTTCTACCGGAGCGTCGAAATCCCAGTAAGGAATACCATCGGCCGGCAAACGGCGAAGCAGCATATCAGCGATATGCCCAGCTTGCAACAGATAATTCTGATATCCCGTCAGACGGAACATCATCGTATAACTATACAAAGCCCATGCTTGTCCGCGGCTCCAGGAGGAGTCGTCCGAGAAGCCCTGCACCGTTTGCTTGCCGCGCACCGCACCCGTTTCAGGATCATAATCCACCAGATGATAGGTGGAATAATCATCCCGGAAGTGATGCTGGATAGTGGTATTGGCATGCGTACAGGCAATGTTCTGCAAAGAGTCGTCGGCGTAGGCTTTCGACATGGACAACAGCAATTCAAGGTTCATCATATTGTCAATAATCACCGGAAACTTCCAGTCGCAGCCTTTGCGTACAAAGTCCCAGCTACGGATCACACCGGCAGCAGGATTGAAGCGGGTTGACAAGGATTTGGCACCCTGATAGAGCACTTGTTTATAAGCCTCATTACCTGTCAGCCGGAAAGCATTGCCGTAACTGCAATTCAACTGGAAACCGACATCGTGATCCCTGGTCACGTATTGTATAGAGTCGAGTTTCAGCGTGTTCTTCTCGGCCAGTGTTTTCACTGCATCCTTCCGGGTATATTCGTAGATATACCAGAGGGAACCGGGATAGAAGCCGCTACACCACCAATAGATATTCGAGGGAACAAACTCACCGTCGGCAGAGAGCGTGCGGGGAAGTGTCTTTTCTGTCAGGCGGGTGTCCATAGCCGTGTATTGTTGCTCCGCAACGGTAAATACACGGTCAATCAACGCCTCCATCGGCTCCTGCTTCGTGCAGGAGGCCAATGTCAAAAGTCCGAGTATAGATATTAATAGGATTCTCATACGTTCCATTCTTTTTTATTTAGGGGACAGGGTTGTGGTAAATGTGGCGGTCTGATTGGCGGTGACCGTTGCTTCAAAGCCGACCATATAGGTGCCCGGATTAGCCTGATCATAAGAGTTCTCACTGGTGGTACTCCATTGCTTGTAGGTAGGCTTCACGCTTCCGCTGGCTGTGAGATACATCACTTTGCTTCCGTTCGTTAGTACGATGCGGTTACTTTCCACCGTCGGAACGGCAGGCGTCACCATACACCAACGCACTTTGGCGGATTTATCCGTTCTCGCCTTGACCTCATCCATAACCACTAAATCTTTATCGTTCACGATTTTCACGGTACGGGTAGCGGACGCAGCCTGATCGGACACAACTTCTGTCAGATCGAAAGTGGCTCCCAATTCCGTAGCGGTATTGATAGTAGTAATCAGCGTAGCCGCCCCATTTACCCGGTGACGGGCGTCATTGATTGAAATCGTGCTATGATTCAAGTTATTCAAACGAAATACATCCCAACGCATCGAGTTCTGTCCCATATCCCAAAGATTACCACCTAAGCCGGCTAATACCGACTCAAGCGTTGTATAACTTTGCAGACCGAAATCCATCGACCAGCGCACTCCATACGCGTCGTATACAAACGAACCGGCATCCATGTGTCCGTGGCTCGAACCTGCCTTGCCGCCTTTGATTCCGAGGTATTTGTCCGTATCGGTGTATGTCCAGTCGGTATGTACCATCACCACGGGCGTTTCCCCTTTTCCACTCCATAGTTTATTGGAAGGAGCGGAGATTGCGTCCAGATTCAGATTATTGGCAAACGCCATAATCATCGGCAACAGGCGGTTTTCGGCACAGGAAGCGTATTCACCGTTCTTCAGCATTTTCAGTTCATTATATAATAAGGATGGATTACTGTATTTATCGGCAAACCACCACGAAGCCAATGCCGCAGTAGAGGAGGGAGCACAGTCGGAATAATTAAAGAACTTGCTGTTCAAGCCTGTCATATACAGCATATATTCTGCCGTCTTGGAGAATCCCGGTGTATCGGAAAGCCCGTTATCCGTACCGAGCGTACTGTTGAGGGCGGCAAGCATCAATACCTGATAGAGCGTGCCGTAACACCAGTAACCGCTGCCCTCCGGATAGTTGCCGTCGGGAGAATACATCACTTCCAATGCAGGTTTGTTGGATTCCAATGCCTTTTCAATCATGTCCTTTGCTTCGGAAGGATTGTTTTCATAAGAAGCCAGTGCCGCACAGACCAGTCCGCCATTACAAACCTGGTTCCAGTTGTTGGTGGCTTCGTAGAAGTTGAGGTTCCAGTTCTTGTTCTGCGCCTGTTGGAAGGCAAACTTCAACAGTGCGTTGGCCGCTTTCGTACGGGTGGCTGCACTTAGTTCGTTGTAGAGCCAGTCGTAGCCGAACGCAACAGCCGTAGCCATTTCGCCCACATCGAGAAAGTGACGTTTCGAATTCCAGTCGGGAAAGTTGCAGACAGCGTTCATATCCGTTTCCGCTTTAGTCAGGTATTTGGTATCGCCGGTCATCCGGTAGGCATAAGCACAGGTGAAAATACGCAGTAACGCATCGCGGGATACATCGAGAATACGTTTGTTGCTGGCATCCAATTTATAAGTCAGTGCCGTGGCGTTCATCCCTTTGCTGTTGCACACTCCCATAATGGTATTATGGAGCAAGGTCAGATTGGCACTCGAATTGGCATCCACTTTGGCTTTCAACGCAGTGAAGGCCTCGGCGTTCATCAACAGGCGGGGATGATTGTCCGCAGTCAGTTTGGAATAATCCAGTCCGCCCTCCGGCTCCGTGGGATTCGGTTTCTCATGGGTAGATCCCGGACGGAATCTGTTCTCATCTTCATCGGAACAACTAACGGCTGTTCCTACAAAGAAAGCTATGATGATTGTTTTAAAAAGAATCGTTTTCATGGTTCAATGAATTTATTTGTATTACTACTTCAAAGGAATAAGTCGTACTTTCAGTTGCGAGGCACGATTGGCAGGAATCACCGTCTCAAAGCCCACGCGGATGGTTCCCGGATTGCGGAAATCATATTCATGCGGGGGCACGTTCGACCAGGTTTTCATTTCTACTTCCGTATCGGCATCTACCGTCAATAGCATCCGTTGTCCGTCTTTGGTTAATTCCATCCGGTTCTTGCCCGTTATTTTGGCTTCCGCCGGAGTGACCATTATCCAGGATACGGCAGCTTCCTTGTCCCCCGTCTCCAACCGGTCGGTTACTTCCAGATGGTCTTTCTGATCCAATATCACGGTGCGGACGACTTTCTTTACGCTGTTGGCAAACACACTCGACAGGTCTACTTCCGCCCCTTTCTGTTTCTTCGACTCGAAAGTACGGGTGATCGGAGCATTACTCTTTACCAAATGGCGTTCGCCGTTAATCGTCAGGGTGTTGTGAGCGATATTGCTTAGCCGGAATACTTCCCAGCGTTGTCCGTTCTGCGACATATTCCACAGGTCTACTCCCTTACTTTCGAGCGTGATGTAACTCTGCATACCCAAGTCCATCGCCCAACGCACCCCGTCTCTCTCGAAGATAAATGAACCGGCATCCATGTGCGCATGAGAGGTAGAGGGCGAACCGCCTTTCACTCCCAGATAGGTATCTTCCTTGCTGTCCCATCCGCCACGGTAGATAAACACAGGTGTATCTCCGCGACTGAACCAGAAGTTTTTCTTCGGCTTGCCGATATTCTTCAAATCGAGCTGCGAACAGAACACCATCAGGCTGGGCAGTAAACGGTCTTCGGCAAACGGCATATCCGGCCGGTCGAGATACTGACGTTCGATCCACAACAGGGAAAGGTCTTTCGCTTTGCCTGCAAACCAAAACATCATCATGTTGCACTCCGCCTCTACCGGAGAATCCGAGAAACAGAAACAGTCTCCACCCGGAGCCGTCATATACTGCATGAAACGGGCAGACTCCATGAAGCCGGGGGCTTGGGAGAGCCCATTGTCTGTGCCGAAAGCACTTTCGAGCGCAGCAATGAGCATTACCTGAAAACTTGTTCCGTACCCCCAATATCCGAACCCTTCGGGATAACCTCCGTCGGGGCCATAACCTACCATCGCTTTCGGATTTGTCTCCATGCATTTCTCAATGATGCCTTTCGATACTTCCGGAACCTCTTCAAAAAGAGCCAGCGCGCCATACGCCAATCCACTATTACATACGGAATTCCAGTTGTTCTTAGCTGTATAGAACCAGGCATGACGGGTGTTCTTTGCCGCGTCGAAGCCTTTCGCGATGATTGCTTCGCGCACTACCCGGCGGGTGTCGGGCTGCAAAGAATCGTACAGCCAGTCATAACCGATAGCCAATGCCATTACCATCTCACCCACATCCAGGAAATGAGTGGGGTTCCAGTCGGTGAAACGACTGACGGCCAGCATCTCCTGTTCCGCACGGTGAGCATATTTCTTATCTCCCGTCATACGGTAAGCGTATGAGAGGTAATAGATACGCTTCAATGCGATGCGCGAAATCGCCAGCAGGCGTTTGCCCTCCTTGATACGTTCCACAGGTGGTTCCGTAAGTGTCCGGTCGCAAAGTTCCATGATCCGCTGGTGAACAGTGGCCAACGGGGGATACTCCGCAATGGCTTTCCTGATGGCTTCTTCTCCTCCCGCCGGCAATAACAACCGGGGATGAGGCGCTATCTTGCCATAATCAAACTGTTGCGCAACTACACCCGTGCAACCGGATACAAAAATGAGTAATAGTAAAAGTATTTTCTTCATCCTTATTCAAATCTTTATGATTAATACGCCCAACCGCTTCGTTTAGTCAGGTTCGGGTTCTTTTGCGTTTCAACGATAGGAGCAGTCCACGGCCATATATAATCGGCATAATACCAGTTATACTCTACCATATCGCCCCACCAGGACTTGCCGCCATTCACGTCTTTTCCCTGGAATTTGGTTTCTTTGTAGGTTCCCCAACGTACTTCGTCGAAGAAGTTAATTCCCTCCAGGCAGAATTCCACGCGACGTTCGTAACGTATCCTTTCGAGCATGTCTTCTTTTCCGTTCACTGCGCACGGACCACTTCCGCCCTCTGTCAGTGCGGGCATGTGGGCACGGGTACGTACTTTATTCACCAGGCGGATGGCTTCTCCCAGCTGATCGGTCTGTGCCAATGCTTCGGCATACTGCAACAGTACATCGGTATAGCGAATCAACGGCCAGTCGGTATGGCAACGGCTCCGGCTAATCAAACGGCCTTTCTCAAACTCATTGTACTTGCGATAGCAGTAGAAAGCAGAAGTACGTTTATCGAGCCAGAAGTCTCCGCCATTCGTTCCCTGTTCCTTCAACGGCCAACGGAGTTGTTTACCGATCTGGTTGGCATCTCCTGCATAATTAGGCTTGTAGCAGTCCACCGGCACATAAGGAGTGACGACGGTCTGTTGCAGACGCGGGTCACGGTTGTCATACGCCTTTTTGATACGGGCTTCATTACCACTGTTGAGGTAATATTTCTGATAGATATCTTCGCCTACCCGTTTGATAAGGGCATTTTTTTGTGAGGACATGGATTCCAATCCGTCACGGCAGAAAAAGATTTCACGTTGTTGCGGAGTCAGTAAGTCCCAATCTTCCAAGCCGTCTACTTCCGACCATTTGAAGTCCGATCCGTCCGCGTTCTTATAGTAGTCCACAAAGTCTGCGGAAGGTTTTATTTCCGTCCAGCCATCATACGTATCGCGGGCACCGGTCATTTGCTGAATGTTATCACAATAACCGGTTTCTTCGCTGAACTGGAGCGAGAAGATCATTTCTTTATCCTTTTCGTTTTCATATTTGAAGAAGTCGGCATATTCGCCTGTCCACAAGCCATAACCGCACGCTTCCACTTCTTTGAAATCGTTGCCTGCTTCCTTGTATTGCTTCTTCCACATATATACCATACCACGCAGGGCATAAGCGGCTCCTTTAGAGGGACGACCGTAGTTTTCATTCAGCGTGTTATTGGGGAAGTCGGGATTGTTGATGCAATACGTCAAATCATCCAGAATGACTTGCCATACCTCATCTACCGAAGATTGACCACGGGTACAGTCTTCGTTATTGATGGGTTCCAGATAAACGGGGACGCCCTGATAAAGCATATTCAGACGATTGTACGCCCAGGCACGGAGGAAACGGGCTTCGCATTGGTAACGCGCCAGTTTATTAGCGCTCATATCTGCTTTATGCAGATTGGCAATCGCATCGTTACACGCATGGATGATGGTGTAACAGAACTTCCATTCATACCACACCTGAAAGTCATTGGCAGGCTTGGTAGCCAGCGAAAGCAGTTCCACCGGATAGTTATTGGAATAATAATCGGTTGCAAAGCTCATAGCTTCGATTCCCTGACGGTTCAGTCCGTCGGCACGGCGAAGCTGGGTAGAGGAGAGTTGGGTGGCATAGAACGGGAAGTAGAGTCCTGCCATTCCCTTGTCGGCAAGCTCCTCCGTGGTCCACATGTTTTCACTTGCAATCTGGTCTTCCGGAGCCACATCGAGAATATCCATGCAGGAGGTAGCCGCCAGCGCCATCGTTAAAATCATTAATATCTTTTTCATATCAGATTCTGTTTTTTTAGTTCTACATCATTAAAAGGTAATCTGTCCGCCAAAAGAGATCTGACGCATCAACGGATAACCGATGGCAGTTCCTATTTCCGGATCGAGTCCCGGATAACTGGTAATCGTCAGGATATTGTCCATCGACACGAAAGCACGGAGTTTATTAACAAAGAACTTGCTGGAAATCCGTTGCGGCAACGTATAGCCGATTTGGATATTCTTCAACTTGAAGTAGTCGCCCTTATATTCGTTCCAGTCGCTCTGGATTCTGTTATTATAGGTAGTACCGTATGTCAGGCGGGGATATTTGCCCCACTGGTTGGTGCGCGGATCGTCCGGGTTGGAAGGATCGAAGAAGTAATGGTTATCGGCGATATGCTCGATAATGCCATATCCGTGGCTGACCAGTGTCGAGTTGTAGTAATCCGTATTCCAGTTGAGGTAATGCCCGAAAGCTCCCGACCATAACATGGAGAAATCAATGTTCTTGTAAGAGAAGGCACAGTTGAAGCCCAGATTGAATTTCGGGACACTGGTGTGTCCGGAGAAATCCCGGTCGTTCGTATCACCGTAGTTCATATCACCGTTGCTGTCGGCATAGAGTATGTCACCATACCAAAGCTGGTCTTTGGCAACCGTCTTCATTCCTCCGAACGAATAACCGGAGTCAATCATGGCCTGCACCCATACCATATCTTCTTTCGTACGTATCATTCCGTCCTTCGGTCCCGCATGGATATCCACCGCACCTCCGGTATAGCCTTCGCCGGAACCTCTGTACACCTTATACATATAGGTTTCTCCCAGTTGGCGGCCTTCGCAGATGTAGCCTCCGAAACCAGATTCAGACACATCACTGAAGTTGTTGACATAGCTCACTTTGTTTCCCTGTGCATCATACGTCCAGTATTTCTGGAGTTCGCCTTTGAACTTCATCACTTTGTTGGCGTTGAAAGAGAAGTTCATACCCACTCGGTATTCGAAATCTTTTCCGATACGGTCGTTCCAGTTGAGGGTAAATTCAACACCACGGTTGCGCACTTCACCCAAATTCTCGGGAGCAGAGCCTACAACACCCATCGAAAGATAGAGTTCGGGATGGTAGAGAATGTCCGAAGTATACTTATTATAATAGTCTATCTCACCCGTCAGGCGGTGGTTGAAGAAGCCGAAATCAAGTCCGATGTCGGTGGTGGCGGTACTTTCCCAGTGCAGCTTGTCGTTGCTTAGTTTCTTGCGTACCAGTCCTTTGGTTCCTTCACCGTCGATAACGACATTGCCTGTGGCGTAGTTTGCCTGCCAGTCGTAGTTGCCCGTAGAGTTGTTACCTGTCTTTCCCCAGGAAACACGGAGTTTCAGGTTAGAGAGATAGTCCGATGCGCCCTGCATGAATGATTCTTCCGAGATACGCCATCCGCCGGAAAACGAGGGGAAATATCCCCAACGCTGGTTCACACCGAAACGGGAGGAGGCGTCGGCACGAAGGTTGGCTTCGAAGAGATAACGTCCTTTATATCCGTAGTTGACACGGCCGAAATAAGAGAGCAATCCCCATTTGGCAGGCGATGAGCTGGAAGAGCTGACGAGCGTCTCATAAGTGCTTAGTTCGTTCAGCGTCCAGTCCGTAGCGCCTTTACGGGAAACAGCAAAGCTCTTGCTGTAATATTCCTGTGCGGAATATCCGAGCAGTGCGCCCAGGTCGTGGTCTTTCTTGATGGTTGTATTGTAGCGTACCAGTATTTCGGCACTCTGACGCCAGGTGCGTGCGCTCGTATTGGTGATGGAAGCGTTCTCCAACGCGCTTTCGCTGACACGCTGGTCGGTGACGTAGTCCCAATAACCATTTTGGCGGCTATAAGAAGACTTGTC
This sequence comes from Bacteroides sp. MSK.18.37, assembly GCF_019129155.2. NCBI lineage: Bacteria > Pseudomonadati > Bacteroidota > Bacteroidia > Bacteroidales > Bacteroidaceae > Bacteroides > Bacteroides sp. MSK.18.37. The sequence goes on from NZ_JAHOIB020000001.1 coordinate 2,886,450, forward strand.
GGTGAATGTCGGCGAATAGTTGAATGTACCTTCAATGTTGAGCCCTTTATAGGGAGTGATAATTCCGTAGACTGATGCGTTGAGACGCCAGACGGTATTGAAACCGGTGGCTCCTGCCATCTGACCGAAGATATTATTGGCATTGGAAGATTCTTCGCTGGCCAGTGCGGCACGTCCCCAGTAGTTAGGTTCGCCGGGGTATACACCCGGAGTGGTCTGATAGAGATACTTGAATCCGTTGCTGATATTAGCCATCCCGTAATCTTGCTTTTGTCCGTAGAGACGGGTGCCGACGGTCATCCATTTCACTATCTTGGCTTCCAGGTTGGTACGGAAATTGATTTTCTGCGTACTTGAGTCGAGGTTCCAGCGGTTCATGACTCCCTGATTGTCAAGATAGCCCAAAGAAAGCATGTATTTCACTTTCTCCGAACTGCCGGAGACAGACAGATTGTGCTCTTGCGAATATCCGGTGTCGAATACTTCGTCGAACCAATCGGTGTTGGGATAAGCTACGTAATTGGGTACTCCGTACTCGTTCAACCCGTTCGGATCGGCAGAAGCAGCCCTCCAGCGGTCGATGCTTTCCTGCGAGAAGATACCTTTGGTATTCACATTGTCGCAAGCCTCGTTCACCAGTCCCATATAACGGGCATAGTCGCTTACGAAAGAGAGGTTATTGTAGGGCATCTGCACGACTCCCGAATAAGAATAGGAGATTTGCGGTTTGCCTTTCCCGCTTTTGGTGGTGATAAGGATGACTCCGTTGGCGGCTCGCGTACCATAAATAGCTGTGGAGGCAGCGTCTTTCAGTACGGAGATGCTTTCGATGTCGTTGGGGTTCACATTGTCCATGCTCCATTCGATACCGTCCACCAGGACCAATGGGGAGTTGGTATTGAACGTACCGTTACCGCGGACGCGGATGGTGGCACCGTCCGAACCGGGTTGTCCCGAAGCCTGCGTGACGTTCATACCGGCGGCAAGTCCCGAAAGGACGGAAGAAACACTCATGATGGGTCGTCCTTCCGTCTGGTCGGCAAAGTTGATGGAAGTCACAGAACCGGTCAGGTTCACTTTCTTCTGTACACCGTAGCCCACTACCACTACTTCATCCAGCACTTTCGTTTCCACTTTCATCTGTACATCAAGTTTCGTACGCCCGTTCAGGAGAAGCGTGGTGGTCTGATAACCAATGTAACTGAAAGAAACGGAAGGTTTGGCAGAAGTTGTTTTTAAGGTGTAGTGTCCGTTCAGGTCTGTCAGGACACCGTTTGTTGTACCTACTTCGACGACGGAAACACCCGGCAGGGTTTCTCCATTCTCATCGATCACTACTCCACTTACTGTGGCAGATGTTTGTGCCCACACCACATCTGTCAGTAAAAAGAGCGAAGCCAATAAAAATAATAAATAATGCTTCTTTTTCATTTGATTAGATTTAATGAAACAATTAGGTTGTTAAATACTCACAGTGCAAAGAAATGGGATATTTAGCCAATCTAATAATACTGTTTAGGCGATTGATGCCACTAATTAAGATAATTCGGCGGAGAATGGAAAGGAAAAACAAGCTTTTAAGATTTCGACCAGCTTTTATCAGAAAATGACTAGCTAGTTTTATTCCATATTTAAAAATAGGTTGTATTTTTGCCTGATACCTATATAATTATTCGTCGAATATCTAATAAAAACAGTATGAAAAAACATTTTCTACTTCTTATTTTATCACTTTTATTCCTGCCGATTGCACAAGGCAAAGTAAAACTCCCTGCAATGATGGGAGATCACATGGTACTTCAACAGAACAGCTCCGTTAAGTTATGGGGGTGGGCGGACGGCAAAAAAGTAACCGTCACCACTTCGTGGAACAACCGGACTTATCAGGCATCTACGGATAAAGACGGGGCCTGGCTGGTAAAAGTAGACACTCCCGAAGGGGGTTATACACCTTATTCTATTACTATCAGTGACGGCACTCCGGTCACTCTCTCGGATATACTGATAGGGGAGGTGTGGATCTGCTCCGGACAGTCGAACATGGAAATGCGCATGATGGGAAATGCAGCGCAACCCATTGACAACTCGCTTGAAACGTTACTGAACTCGGGAAATTATCGTGACCGTATCCGTTTTATTACCGTACCGAGAACCAATGATACAGAGCGCCGCACGGATTTCGAGAAAAGAAAATGGGAAGTATCGTCACCCGAAACGACCATTGATTGCAGTGCCGCCGCCTATTTCTTTGCCCGCCAACTGACTGAAAGTCTCCATCTCCCGGTAGGGCTGGTTATCAACAGTTGGGGAGGTTCGGCGATCGAGGCATGGATGGATGAACCGACATTGAAAACCGTTGAAGGTATGAATATTGAAGCTGCCAAAAATCCTAAAAGAGGAGTGCACCAACGTCTGGAATGTCTGTACAATTCGATGTTATGGCCTGTTAAGAACTTCACGGCAAAGGGTTTCCTCTGGTATCAGGGAGAATCGAACATATCCAACTATCAATTCTATGCTCCGATGATGACTGCCATGGTGCAGCTATGGAGAAATGTATGGGAGGCTCCCGATATGCCTTTCTATTATGTGCAGATTGCTCCTTACAAATATGAAAACAGCAGCAATACGGGGGCTGCTTTATTGCGTGAAGCACAGATGGAAGCACTGAAAACGATTCCTAATTCGGGCATGGTCCCCACTACGGATATCGGTGATGAATTCTGCATCCATCCGCCACAGAAGGATGTAGTAGGGCTTCGGTTAGCTACACTTGCATTGACTAAAACATACGGTATCCGCCGGTTGCCATCCAACGGTCCGACGATGACCAAAGTGGACTATGCGGACAAAAAGGCTATAGTGACATTTGATAATGCACCTGAGGGGTTGTTTCCTACTTTTTCCGAACTGGAAGGATTCGAGATTGCGGGAGCGGACAAGAAGTTCTATCCGGCGAAAGCAAAGATTGTAGGACGTACCAACACAGTAGAAGTGTGGAGTGAAGAGGTAACCCAACCGGTTGCCGTGCGCTATGCTTTCCGTAATTATGTGGGAAATATCACGCTGCGGAATACTTTCGGATTGAGTGCTTTCCCGTTCCGCACAGATACGTGGGACGACGTGAAATAAAGGCTTCTACAAAGGGGGTAATTACCCTGTTTACAGGAGCTATAGATCCAATCTGTTGGGTATATATGTGCTGCGTGTTGGGTATATAGATCCAATACGCAGCACATATAGCTCTTGTAAACAAGAAATATATCCCCCATAAAACAGGCTCTCATAGCTTGTGGAGCGGATAACTGCCAACGAAAACTAAACGGTAGTAAACCGGAATGAATAGAACTAAACTGAACGGAACAAAATTAAACTGAAAAACAGAACGGAACAGAATTAAGCTGAAAAACAGAACGGAACAGAATTAAGCTGGACAGAATTGAATTGAATTAAACCGAACCTAATAACAAAGAAAGGAAATTATGAAACGATTCATCTTATTCATAGGTATACTGCTTGCATCCGTTTCTCTGGTCTTCGCCAATATCTACAAGAAATATGACGTTAGATCGGGGTTATCGGGCAATTGTGTCCGAAGCATCCTTCAGGATAGCATCGGATATATGTGGTTTGCAACACAGGACGGATTGAATCGTTTCAACGGTATCGAGTTCACCAACTACGGACATTCGTCAGAAAACGGTGGAAACAGTTATATGAATATAGTAACGATCTGCCGCCATCAGGATAACAATCAGATTTGGGTGGCCAGTACGGAAAAACTGTATTTATTCGATTCGCGGGAGGAGAAATTCTCCGTATTCGATACACAGACGGAAGACGGAGTGACAGTCAACAGTGTCTTCGGAATGGCATACGACAATGACGGGCAGTTATGGATCGGAACAACCAACGGACTGTTTGTCTACAACGAGAAAAAAGGTACGTTGAGGCACTATCTACATTCTCTTTCCGATCCCCATTCATTGCCGGACAATCACGTGTGGGTGATTTACAACGACTCGTTCGGGACTATCTGGATAGGTACCCGGAATGGGCTGGCGAAATACAACCAACGCACGGACAACTTCACAGGGTATATATCCGAGGGCACTTCTTTCGGACGTCCTGCCTGCAACGAGATTATCTCTTTGATGGAAAGTTCGCAGGGAGTATTATGGGCGGGTACATGGTACGGGGGACTGGCACGTTTCAATAAAGAGACAGGGCAATTCCGCTATTACTTCGGAGAAGGGGACACGCTTACCATTCCGCGCATCCGCACCTTGTTTCAACGGACGGCCAACTCTTTCTATCTCGGCTCCGACGACGGACTTTATACATTCAACACCACGACAGGAGAATGTCTGCCTACCGACGACGGACAAAATAAAGAAAGTATCTATGCCTGTTATCAGGATAGGGAAGGGGGAATCTGGATCGGGACTTATTTCAGTGGAGTGAGTTACCTGTCTCCCAAGCATAAGGATATCGAGTGGTATTATCCCAATGGTACGGAAAATTCTCTTTCGGGAAATGTAATCAGCCAATTCTGCGAAGATCCCGACGGTAACATCTGGATTGCTACCGAAGACGGGGGACTGAATCTCTTTGATCCCCGCACGAAGAAGTTTAAAAAACATCTGTTGAGAAACAGTAACCCTAATATCGGTTATCACAATATCCATGCACTGTTGTACAATGAAGGAAAATTGTGGATTGGCAGTTTCTCCCGTGGATTATATATCCTGGATATTCAAACGGGAAAAATGAAAAACTATCGCCATAACCGCGCAAACCCACATTCAATTCCTAACGATCATATCTACTCCATCTATCAAACGAAAGATGGCAGCATTTATTTGGGAACGCTCTCCGGATTCTGTCAGTATGACCCGGAAAGTGATTCTTTCCGGACATTGGAACCTTTAAGCCATATCTTTATCTACGACATGGTTGAAGACCCATACGGAGACCTATGGCTGGCAAGCAAAAGGGACGGTATCTGGCGTTACAACCGCCAAACCGGCAAATTGCACAACTATCGCAACGACCCGGCAAATCCTGATTCTCCTTGCAGCAACTGGGTAATCCGTGTGTATATTGATCATAAACAGCATCTATGGTTCTGTACCGAAGGCGGTGGTATCTGCCGTTATCACTATCAGGAGGACCGTTTTGAAAACTTCTCTACCAAAGAGAATCTGCCGAACAATATCATCTATGGCATACTGGACGACCAATCGGGTAACTATTGGCTTTCTTCCAACAGGGGACTGATCCGGTATGAGCCGCAGAACAAACGGGCACAACTCTATACCATCGAGGATGGATTGCAAAGCAACCAATTCAATTTCCGCTCTTCCCTGCAAGCCAGTGACGGGAAATTCTATTTCGGTGGGGTGAACGGGTTTAATTGTTTCTATCCGTTCAAATTATCGATTAATAAGGTAAGACCTACGGCGTCTATCTCGGCGGTATATATGCACAGCCCCGACGACAAAGTAAGCCTTAGCAAGCGTATACCTGCTCTTAGCGGACAAGTAACGATTCCTTATCAGGTGGTATCGTTCGACATCGCATTCGAAAGTCTTAGTTATGTGGCTCCCAGCAAGAATTTATATGCCTACAAACTGGACGGTATTCACAAAGAATGGATATATACGGATAAACATAACGTATCTTTTCTCAACCTGCCTCCGGGTGAATATACTTTCCGTGTGAAAGCCAGTAACAACGATGAATATTGGAGCAATGACGACTGTTGCCTGCATATTGAAATTCTTCCTCCACCCTGGAAGACCATTTATGCCAAGATTTTCTATTTACTAATAGCGTGTGGCCTCGCATATTTCCTGATACAGCTTTATTTGCGTAAACAGCAGGCTGTGAAAGCAAGAAAGATGAAAGAGATGGAACAAATCAAGAATCAGGAATTGTTCCAGTCGAAAATTACATTCTTCACCCAAGTGGCACATGAAATCAAGACTCCGGTTAGTCTTATCAAAGCTCCGCTGGAAGCGATTTTGGAAACACATGAATGGAACAGTGAAGTGGAAAGCAACCTGTCTGTGATACAAAAGAATACCAACCGGCTGATGGAGCTTATCAAACAATTGCTCGACTTCCGAAAAGTGGACAAGGAAGGTTATACGCTTTCATTCAATGAGGTGGACATCAACCGGATGATAGAGGACATCATTGACCGTTTCCGTGCCATCTCCCTGACCGGAATATCTTTCAGCGTCTCTCTGCCGAAAGAGCACCTGCAATATAATGTAGACCAAGAGGCGCTGACTAAAATTGTCAGCAACCTGTTGACAAATGCCATGAAATATGCCCGTACCCGCATTATGGTAATTATGGACGAACATCTGTCTTCTGAAGGGCGCACGCTCTCCCTGTGTGTGCGTGACGACGGTCCGGGTATTCCGCAAGAGGAATGCAGCAAAGTTTTCGAACCGTTTTATCAGGTGGGAAATACAGGAAATAACGGATCGGGAGTAGGCATCGGATTGAGTCTCGTCAAATTGTTGGTGGAGAAGCATAAGGGAAAGGTTTATATCAATCCCGGCTATACGGAAGGATGCGAAGTCTGTGTGGAAATTCCGTATTTGGAGAAAAGCATCTCTGTCAGCCCCTCCATTACTTCCATGCCCGACAAGGTTCCCGCTTTGGAGGAAGAAGGCGAACCCGCCGGTTACTCTCTTTTAGTAGTGGAAGACACGACGGACATGCTGGAGTTTCTGGCTAAGAATCTGGGAAATAGCTACACCATCCATACAGCCGCCAATGGCAAGGAAGCCTTGGAATGTCTGGAGACAACGACAGTAGATCTTATTATCAGTGACATCGTCATGCCTCATATGGACGGATTCGAATTATTAAAATCCATCCGTTCCGACAATATGCTTTGCCATATCCCGTTTATCCTGCTTTCGGCACTCGACAGCATCGATTCAAAAATTGCGGGTCTTGACTATGGCGCGGACGCTTATATAGAAAAGCCTTTCTCGCTAAGTCACATGAAAGCCACCATCAATAATCTGCTGGAAAACCGGCGCATGCTGTTCAACCACTTTACAACTGTTCCGAATATGTCATACGACCAGACATTAATGAACAAAACAGACGTGAAATGGCTGAACACAATCAATGAAATCATTACCCGCAATTTCACCAATGAAGAATTTACCATCGATAAGATGGCAGAGGAGATGGCTATCAGCCGTTCCAACTTACAGCGCAAATTGAAAGGGCTGACCGGAATGCCGCCCAATGATTATATCCGGTTGATACGGCTCAAAACAGCCGGAGAACTGCTGCGTGAAGGAGAATACCGGATCAATGAGGTTTGTTTCATTGTAGGATTCAATAATCCTTCGTACTTTGCCCGTTGCTTTCAAAAGCAGTTCGGGATATTGCCGAAAGATTATGTGAAAGGTGGTGACATAACCCATTCCCAAAAGGGAACAACTTCAATATCCCCATAAGTTTCCTTCTGGTTGTAAGTAAGCAGGGTCTTCTTTTCGAGCATCACATTTTCCAGTTCGAATCCGTACAGTTCACGTTTCAGGTTCATGTCATTCAGTTCATAGCAAACCTGAAAGCCATAAGCTTTCCCGTTTTTATATGCCAAAAAATCACATTCCGTCTTACTATTGTCGAATGAAATATTCATATACCCTTTATTTCTCAGCTCATTATAAACAAGATTCTCCAAGGCACTACCACTTTGCGGAGAATAACGAAAGACATTGGCTGAAACCAAGCCATTGTCAATGAAATAACACTTATGCTGGGAACGGGAAGTCTCTTTCAAAGAATAAGAAAAGTTACGTACATCGACGCAAATATAACTGTCACACAAAAAGTTGAGATAGGACGCAACTGTATTTTCATTGCTTTTCAGTGCCTTACCCACAGCCGGTATAGAAAAACGGCTCCCCATATTCTGCATCAAGTAACTGACCAGACGAAAGAACAAATGGGTGTCACGTATGCCACTATAAACGATGCAATCCTTCTGCACAATGGATTCGAAATAGCTTTTTAATAATTCCTGTTTGATGTCCTCATCAGCATCACCCAATACGATTTCAGGAAAACAACCTGTAGAAAGGACATTGTCCATGATACGCAGAACTTTCGGTGTTTGGGTATAACAATCAAGCAAAGTCGTTATTCCTTGCGAACGAAAAACTTCCCGAACAGAAAACGGACGCACTTCATTCTCGAAATAACGACCGGACAACAAGGCGGAAAAACGGTTCTGTAACAATTGCGAGTTAGACCCCGTAATATATATCTTTTCAAATATCTCAGTGTCATAAGCACTCTTTATGAATATCTCCCAATCACATAAATGTTGTACTTCATCCAAAAACAGGTATTTCACTTTCTCTCCCGTCAGACGTTCTGCATTTTCAATCACGCCGAATAATTTGGAGGAATCATCCCAAAATGGAATGAACTGCGGATCATCCAAATTAAGTACAAGAATCGACTTACCGCTCACTCCTGATTGCAACAGGTCATTAATTAATAGTTTGAAGACAGTAGATTTGCCACAACGACGTACACCGGTCAGTATCTGAACATGACGCATCGTTTTCTTTTTCAAAAGATTGTCCATGATGTCTCTCGGACACAAGTGATCAAACATTTTGCCATTCCATTGGGCATTCTGGCGTATCAGGGTCTTTTCCATACCAAAATCAGTTTTTTAATAACCTTCAATTCATGCAAATATAAGAACTTTATTTTGTTTACCTAATTATGTTTCCTGTAAATAATCATTTTACCGAAACATAGTTAGGTAAACAAGCCCTTTAATCTGAAAGGAGTGTTCTTTATAAAGAACGTTTTGCAGATAACACTTGGCGTAAATACCGAATCAATGAGGTTTGTTTCATTGTAGGATTCAATAATCCTTCGTACTTTGCCCGTTGCTTTCAAAAGCAGTTCGGGATATTGCCGAAAGATTATGTGAAGAAAGGAAGCTAGCCTTTCATATAAGAAACCGAACAGCCAAAGAGGTATTAATGGGCTGACCGCTCTTAACTTTGCTCACAATATTGAGTTTTTCTTCAAATGAATGTCGCACAAAAAAACTGCACTCCTAAAGTTTTGTATCTAACTTTTGGGGTGCAGTTCAATGTGTGGTAAGGACACTTTTCTTTAGAAAAGTGTTTCGATTTTACCTTTGCATTATTTCTTAACAATGTGCATTCCGTCTTCCTGGATCTGATAGTATTTTTTTAACGTTCTATCGCTCTTGTGTGTTACCTTAATGCTTGCTTTTAGTTTATTGTTATTGTATTGCTCCCGGGAAATGGTGATGCGTTCAACGTAACCGTCCGCACCATATCCGGATGCTTCCAGTGCTTCTTTAAAGCAAGTAGATGAATGGTTGATATACTGTTCGATGTCGGCATAAGTAAAAAGTATGTCTTTGAACTGGTCATACTCCTTAATCACATTGTTTTCCGAATCCGACAGTACGATATCCGTTACACTAAAATCGTTAGGAGACGATTCTGAACTATACCACTTAGCCTCGGCTAATCTATTTTTATTCTGCGGTTTTACAATTTCCAGATCAACAGAATAACTCGTTTTGCCTGAATGGCTACAACTGGAATTAATGCTGGCAAACTCCGCCGTTTCCAGTGTTCCGCCTGCATTCTCCATAATCTCTGCCAACTTTGCTTCTAGTTCATCGGGATTGGTGCCTACCGTATCAGTGGGCCGGGGAGCGGTGCTCTTTGCTAATCCACAGGATACAAGAATTAATGCCAGCGAAAAGATGGCTACTAATGATTGAAATGTTCTTTTGGTTGTCATACTTGAAAGTTTTTAAGTTGATTTATTTTTTGAATATCAATTCTTTATAGGGGAATGGAGTTTCCACAGACTGCGTTGCCCCACGGGGTGATAAGTGGTGCTTGTTTCAGCAGAAATATACATTTTAATAGCTTCCATCTCATCTTCTATTTTATCGTCTTTACTACATTCCATAAAGCTGAACGCCCAAAAGGATAGCAAAAAGATTCCGAACAGGTTCTTTGTTTGCATGTGTATCTTTATTTTGTGTGTACAAATCAAGTACTATATATATTTATAAAATAATAATATAACAATCTGTATATCAATATAGTATTTAATTTAGATAATATATTGTATTTTTATAAGCCATAAAAATACAATTTTACCGTATTACAAACAAAAGAACAGATCATTTTTTTCTGCCATTCCCTAAAATTGTGTTTTCTAACATGATATAAGCACTTTGCATATTTTTTCATACCTTTGTTTGCCAGAAGGAAATATGAACCGAAAAATGGAAGAAAACAAGCCCAAACGTCCACGTCGTACACGTGCCGAAATAGAAGCCAAAGTATTCGATGCTATCCGTCAGTTGGCGGACACGAAAGGATTATCCAATATCAACTTTGCCGATATTTGCCAATATGCCGATGTTCAGCCAATCGTATTGAACCGTAATTACGAAACAATGGAAAAGCTGCTTGACAAGTACGCTTATACTTGTGATTATTGGCTGCACGACCTGTTCAACAGCCAGCACCCCACAGACCAAGCCGGTAAAGATATTCTAAAGAATACCCTACAGGCATTAGCCGGACACCTTTATGACAATCCGGATATGCAGCGTTTGCTCACATGGGAGCTGTCCGCCGATAACGAAATCACCCGCCGCATGGCTCGTAGCCGTGAGATGTATTACAAGGCTGCCATAGAAGAATACAACCGGATGTTTGCCAATACAGACATTCCTATCGACACGATAGCCGGACTACTCGTAGCCGGAACGTATTGTCTGATTCTGCGCCGCAAACGTTCCACATTCGTAGGGGTGGACTATCAGAAGAAAGAGAGCCGGGAACGCCTGTACAAAGCACTGGATTACCTGTCTCATGTTGTATTCCAGTCCCTCGAAGAACATGACCGCACGATAGAGATAGCACGTAAACTCAAACAGAAAGGAATAGACACCGCCGTCATCGCCGAGTGTACCGATCTTCCCGCTACTATCATCGAGCAACTGTAACCTTGAAATTATCTGCCACATTTTGATCTTTCTTTCTCCAAAACTTTCCTTCCAAAGCAGTATCTGCTTACACATGTGCAACTTCCATTATACTACCTTATGGATAAATAAAAATATACTATAACTTGAACGATAAATATGGTAGAAAAATATTCATAAAGAACATGTTGATTAATCGTTACCGCTAAAAAGTATATGACGGATTTGTAGATTACCGCAGAATGTAAATTGTTAATATACAAACCATTATATTTCAAATTCGAAATATGATGTATATTTGATGTGCCGCTATCAAACAGCAGATGAAACTATTGAAAGCTTTGTAGGGGAAGAATTTTAGGAACTCCCGTTATCTGAATCTATTTTTGTTGACGATAGCAGATTCATTAACTTTAAAATCTTATGAGAATGATAAAACATGTAGTATTGTATCTATTCCTTTTATCTTGTACCTGCCTGGTACAGGCGCAGGATTTCAATATCCGAGGGACGGTTTTCGAAGAAGAAACCGGAATGGGATTAATGGGAGCCGCAGTATTGATTGAAGGAACGACCAACGGAGCTCAAACGGATATGAGTGGTTCTTTCTCTCTCACGGGCGTAAAAGCCGGAGATAAACTCGTCGTTAGTTTTATCGGTATGAAAACGGAAATTATTCCTATCACTAACCAAAACCGTTCAAGCGAAATCATCGTCCGCTTGAAGAATGATAATTACCAATTGGAACAAGTAGTAGTGACCGGTTACGGTACGGCCCGCAAAAGGGATTTAACCGGAGTGATTGTCTCTGTATCCGGTGAGGAACTTAAAAATGCGCCTACTAATAATGTAATGTCTTCCCTGCAAGGGAAAATACCGGGACTGATGGTAACCAATTCCGGATCGGCAGGTGCGGAACCGGATATTAAAATTCGCGGTATCGGTACGTTGAATGCCAGCAGTAATCCTTTGTATGTAGTGGACGGTATGTTGATGTCGGACATCAAGTTCTTGAGTAACAGCGACATTGCCAGTATGGAAATTCTGAAAGACCCTTCCTCTCTTGCTATCTTCGGAGTGCAGGGAGCGAACGGAGTAATTATCATCACAACGAAACGTGCCGAAGGAGATAAGACATCGGTTACCTACGACGGCTATTTCGGTGCACAAACCGTTTGGAAACGCGACCGGGTAAAGCTGACTAACGCAACGGATTTCACCATGCTCTACAATGAGATGTTGCAGAACCAGGACCCAAACGCTGCTTCATGGGTCCCCGACATGCTGGGTACGGGCACTGACTGGCAAAGCAAAGTATTAAGAGAAAGAGCGATGATTACCAATCATAACCTGACAGTATCCAAATCCGGGAAAAACAGCAAGTCTCTATTATCTGTCGGCTATTACAAGCAGGACGGTGTACTGAAATATAATACTTACCAACGTTTCAACGTACGTTTCTCACAGGATTATGATATTACCAAGAATCTGAAAGCAGGAGGAAATATCAACCTCTCGCAGATGGATAGCAAACCTGCTTCTGCCAAAATCCAAAATGCGGTCATGGCGCTCCCTACTTATGTACCATACGCTCCGGAAGAAGATTACGACCCGGAAAACCTGGGTTCGCTCTATCATCCGTCTGCCGATATACAATCCAACGTAAACAATCCGGTAGCTCAAATGGAGCTTTACAAGGATACGGAGAAGTATCGTGATTACCGCATCATCGGTAACATTTATGGTGAGTGGAACTTTCTGAAGGATTTTACGTTGAAAGCAACCGGATATATGGATATCGGACTCTATCGGGGCGAACAGTATACACCGCGCTATGACGTGAATAACTCTACCAGCCATTCGGCACATAAGAACGATATTACCAATTTCTATCGCAAAAGTGATGAGGCTCGCACCTTTCAGGCAGACTTCCTTTTGAGTTATAAAAAGATGATAACCAATCATCGCATCGACGCAACAGTGGGATATACGGCACGCAAAGCCATTAGTGAAGGCTTCAACGCCAAAGTAGACAGTCTGGCTAATGGTATGAATATAGTACCTAATGACCTTTGGATGCTTAGCATGGGGTCCGTCAACCGTGTTTCCGCAGGCGACTGGTGGAACGAGGAGTCTTTTATCTCTTACCTTGCACGTGTGAACTATGCATACAAAGATCGTTATTTACTCACCGCTACTTTCCGTGCCGACGGTTCTTCCAAGTTTTCACCGTCTCATCGTTGGGGATACTTCCCGTCTGTGGGATTGGGCTGGGTAATCAGTGAAGAAGCCTTCATGGAGCCGCTGAAAAAAGTGGTGGACTTTGCCAAGTTAAGAGTCAGCTGGGGTAAACTGGGAAATGACAAGATAGGAAACTATCTCTACTACCCGACCATCAACCCGAAAGGGAAACAAGTCATCATCAACGGAGTGACGCAGTTTATTCCTACTCTTAGCTATGATATCGATAAAAACATCCATTGGGAAGTCATGACAGGTATTGATGTAGGTATCTCGGCGCAGCTTTTCAACAACCGCTTGGGCATGGAACTCGGTTATTATAGCAAAACGACCGATGACCTATTGGCTTATGTATCACCTTCTTCTTCGATAGGCGCAGGTTATGCCATTACCAACGCCGGCTCTATCAACAACAAAGGGTTCGAATTCAGCCTTTCATGGAAAGACCGGATAGGGGATGTGGACTATGGCATCAATGTAAACGGCGCTACCTTAAAGAATAAAGTGACCAAACTTGGCGATAACAATTCGGACATTATTTCAGGAGATTATCACCGTACTTCCGTAGGTCATCCCATCGGCTCTTATTACGGCTACGTACAGGATGGAATCTTCCAAACGCAAGAAGAGGTCGACAATTATTACCCGATGACATGGACAGCGAAACCGGGAGATATCCGCTACAAGGATTTAAACGGTGACGAAAAGATCACGGATGCCGACCGTACTTACCTCGGCAGTCCGATGCCAACTTTTACCTATGGATTCGGCTTTATGCTGGGCTATAAGAATTTTGATTTGAATGTGGACTTCAATGGTGTAAGCGGCAATAAGATTTTGGATTTAAAGAAAACCGTATCGTGGACGACAACCAACTTTTATGAGAAAAGTCTGCAAAGATGGCACGGCGAAGGAACGTCCAACAAAGAACCGATTTTAGATAAATCACGTGGGCACAACTACCTTTCTTCGACCAATCTGCTGGAAAATGGTTCCTATCTTCGTCTGCGCAATGTGCAACTGGGATATACACTGCCATCATCGGCCATCAGCAAATTGGGAATATCCGGTTTGCGTGTCTACGTAAGCGGACAAAATCTGCTGACTTTCAAACATAACACTGGATACACACCCGAAATAGGAGGAAGTGCTCTGCAAGGAGGTATGGACCAGGGAGATACTTATCCATTACCATCGGTGTATACCGTAGGTTTATCCATTAATTTCTAAGCCAACATCGGTTGAGCGAAATGATTCATCCCATCCGCTGTTGAACTAAAAAGAAATATCAGTTGAGTAAGTGGCTCACTCAATCAACTGTTGAATTAAAAATTAAGTCATTAGAAATATCAACGAATTATGAAACGAATTACTTATATAATAGCAATATTGTTCGCCTGTACCTCTTGCAGCGACACCTTCCTCGACAATGCGCCGAAAGGTAAATATCACGAAGGCAATTATGATATGGGTACCGCACAGGAGCTTCTCGTCCTCGCCACGCTAATGGACGGATACAACGTATTTGCCCAACAGACCTGGCCTGTAACAGCCATGCAATGCCATACAACGGACAACAGTCACCCCGGAGGACCTTCGGGCGACGGCGGTGTAGACTTCAGCCAGTTTCCTACCATGTCATTCACACCGGCCAACAGTATGTTTAACACCTATTACTCACTTCAATTCACCGCCATCACCAAAGCCAACGAAGCTCTGCAGATGTTGAAAGACCTAGAAGAAGCCAACGGAGAAACAGCAGAAACCAGACAGTACAAAGCCGAAGCCTATTTTATCCGTGCGGCAGCATACTTCCGCCTGACACAGGCATTCGGTGCGGTTCCCTACGTAGACAGAGTAATGGGAAAGGACGAAGCAATGGCCGACCAGCTTAGTGCAACGGTTATCCGCAACAAGTATCTGCCCGAACTGATCGGAGTGATAAACGACCTGCCTACCCGCAAAGAAGCAGTCAGCTCGGGAAACATCGGACGTGCCACCCAAAACGCCGCCCGTGCCATCATCGCCAAAACTTACCTCTATGAAAAGGATTACAACAACTGTCTGACCTACACGGGACAAATCATCAGTTCCGAAGATAATGACCTCTCTACTCCTTACGCGGAAATGTTTTGGGAAGAGAACGAATTCGGTCCTGAATCTGTCTGGGAAATCAACGCCGACTACAAGCCGGACCAAAACATCTCTATCATCGGCGAAAACAACCAATGGTGCCTGATGAACGGTGTCCGCGGATTCCCGAACTTAGGCTGGGGACATAATGCACCCAGTGAGAATTTGATGAACGATTACGAAAGTAACGACCCACGTTTCGGTGCTACCGTACTGGAACACGGTGAAAAGGTGGATGGCGAAGAAGTGGTGGCAAGCAACTACCAGTACTTCAACAGGAAAGCCTATTGCCGGAAAAGCGAACGCTCACTCTACGGACGTGCCGACTGGTGTTACGGTTACTGGAGCAATCTTCGCATCATCCGTTATGCCGACATCGTACTGATGCACGCCGAAGCAGCCTGCGAAACCAATGACCTCGATGAGGCAAAGAGAAAGCTGGAAATGGTTAGAGCCCGCGCCCGTAACGGTCAGTCGGTATTGCCCGAAATAAAGACTACCGACAAAGACGAACTAAGAGAGAAAATCCGTCACGAACGCCGCATCGAACTGGCGCTGGAATTTGAACGTTATTTCGACCTGGTACGCTGGGGAATTGCCGAAGACAAGGTAGCCAACTTCGTTGTCGGCAAACACGAGGTATTCCCTCTCCCGCAAACGGAAATCGACAAATCAAACGGTAAGTTGCAACAAAATCCTAAGTATTAATCGAAATCAAATAACAACTATAAATATGTCAAAGATGATATTAAATATAACCGCTGCCCTGTTCTCGGCACTCATATTGTGCAACTGCGTGGAAGATGAATCGACATTGGGCGAATCTACCGTGAACAACGACAACACCTATTCGCCGCTTACCGTGAAAGCTGCCATGAACGACCAGCAGCAGAAGGTTATCAGTTATTTCTATGAAGGTGCCAATCAGGCAACCGGAATGGCTTACAACGGATCTACAAGTAAAACAACCCTTACCACAGGTGCCACAGGAATGGGGATCATGAATCTTGTGATAGGAGTGGAGCGCGGCTGGATCAGCCGTGAAGATGCTGCCAACCATATCGTAAAGATAGTCCGCTTCCTGAAAACAGCCGACCGCTTTGCCGGAGCCTGGGCACATTGGTACAGACCCGACGGCAAAACTCTCCCCTTCGGAAACCAGAATGAGGCCGGAGAAATTGTGGAAACAGCTTTCATGATGGGCGGCTTATTGACTGCCTGCGAATATTTCACCGGTAACAGCGAAGCCGAAAAGGAAATCCGCGAAACGACACACTATTTTTGGGAAACCATCGAATGGAACCATTTCGTAAACAACGGCCGCTTATACTGGATATGGCACAAAGATACCAATACCTACGAACTGCCTTTGATAGGCTGGAACGAAACTCTGTTGGTATACATATTGGCGATGGCCGCACCGGACAACCATAAAGTATCGACAGATATCTACAAGAATTGCTGGCAAGGCCGCAACTTTGCCACGCCCGGCAGAAAAACGTATGGTTACCTGATGCCATTGGGCACTGAATATGGCAACGCACTTTTCCTGTCCCAATATTCTTTCCTCGGACTGGACCCCAGAGCCATGGAAGACAAATATACCTACTATTGGACACAGAACGTAAGCCATACAATGGTCAACCGCCATTACTGCATATACGAAGCTCCGGAAGAATATAAATATTCGGAATCCGACTGGGGACTAACCGCCTGTGGAGGTTGTGGCAAAAACCCCGAATACAAATCGCGCGAACCATTCAAAGACGACGGTATCATTGCACCTACGGCAGCAATCAGCGCTTTTCCATATACCCCGTTCTATTCTACACAAGTATTGATGAACCTGATAAGAAACTACCCGAAACTGAACGGCACCTACGGACTTAACATATCCTACTGCCCTTCCGACAAATCCGTAGGAACGGAATACCTGGCCATGGAGCACGCACCGATGGCTATCATGATGGAAAACTACCGCACGGGACTTATCTGGAAACTGCTGATGAAAAACGAGTATGTACAGAAAGGCCTCCAACTGGCAGAAATCAAAACGACTCCCGAATATACCCCGGGATTTTATCTGGCAACAGTCAACACCGCAACCCACGTGTATGACATGATGCGTCACCCCGACCGTGAAAAGTATGAAATAGATTTCTATACGAAGGCTTCGGGCAACGGACTGCTCATACTGACTAATATGAAAAACGAAGAGATTTACCGCACCAATATCGAGCTGTCAGCAGGCACTAATATCATTTCTTTCTTCGACAACTCCATCCTAAGAGGAAAGAAATACACGCTCACAGTGACCGACGGTGCAAACCAGTCTTATTCTATTCCTGTAACTTTAAGATAAAAAACAACGATGAAGAAATTATTGACTACTATAGTGTGCCTGATTTTACTAATGGGAACATCAATGATGAATGCCCGTCCCCCCATGTATACTTCAACGAATACCGAAGTTCCCTCCAAACTCGTAAAAAACGAACACGGAAGCTGGCAACTGATAGTGAACGGAAAACCTTTCATCATGCTGGCAGGCGAACTGCACAACTCTTCGGCCTCAACCACCGAATATTTGAACAGTCTGTGGACTCCCTTAAAAACACTGAACCTGAACACGGTGCTCGCCCCCATCGCTTGGGAACAGTTTGAACCGCAGGAGGGTATATTTGATTATACATTGATAAACAATATGATAGATGGAGCCCGAAAGAATGGATTCAAACTGTCTATCCTGTGGTTCGGAAGTTGGAAGAACGGAGAATCGAGCTATGCGCCTACTTGGGTGAAAGAGGATACCAAGCGTTTTTTCCGCGTGAAGAACGTGGAAGGCAAAGAAATCGAAACGCTTTCCCCTTTCTGCGAAAACGCCATGAAAGCGGACGCCAAAGCATTCAAAACATTGGTGGAACACATCAAAAAGGTGGATCAGGCAACGGGAACAGTCATCGCCCTGCAACCGGAAAACGAAGTGGGTATCTTTCAGGATATGGACTACTCGAAAGCCTCACTTGCGGCATACGAGCAGGAGATTCCGCAGGCACTTATTCAGTATATGAAGAAGAACCGCAAGAACCTGCGTAAAGAGCTGCTTTCCGCATGGGAGGAGAACGGGGCCAAGACTTCCGGCACATGGAAAACGGTATTCGGAGATAATGCCTGGAGCAAGAGTTTCTACACCACTTGGCAGTATGCCACTTACATCGATTTTATCTCTGCCGGTGCGAAAGAAATTTATCCGCTACCCACCTTCTGCAACTGTTGGCTGGTGCAAAAGCCCGATGACATGCCGGGAGTTTATCCCAACGGCGGACCGGTATCCCGTGTAATGGATATCTGGAAAGCAGCCGCACCGCATATCGATGTGCTTGCTCCGGATATTTACCTGTCCGACTTTAAGAATATTGTAGCAGACTATCACCGGGCGGATAATCCGTTATTGATTCCCGAAGCAGTGATGAAACCGGCCAATGCTTTTTGGTCATTCGGCGAACACAGCGCACTTTGTTATTCACCTTTCGGTATCGAAGATGGGGCGGATAATTTCGTCTTTGCCCAGTCTTATAAAGTGCTGAATGAATTGATGCCGCTCATTTCCGAACACCAAGGCAGCAACCGCATGATTGGCGTAATGAAAATGCCGGGTGAATCGGAACGTACAGTAACGATGGGCGATTATCAACTATGTATTAAATACGATGCCGAAGATGCTTACGGATTGATTATCCGGACCGGAAAGAATGAATTTGTTGTTGCCGGAATCAATTTCAAAGTTTATTTCACTTCTACCGACAAAAAGAAAACGGGTTATATCAAGCAAGTATGGGAAGGCGGTTACGATACAGACGGTGAGTGGAAAGCCACCCGTTTGCTCAACGGTGACGAGACTTACCACAACGCTGTACTGATTGCCAAAGGACGTCGTACGTTTACATCGGAAAAGAGTAACAACTACAATGCCGACCACAGCGACGAGATATTTGTTTACTCACCTACTTCCTATCAGGCAGTCTGGAGTCCGGGCATATATCGCGTGACAACCTATTTACGGTAAAACCAGCTTATTCATATATGAATAGGGTAGAAATCAGATATAAAATAGATCAGGCCTATTCATCTATGAATAAGTATAAAACTAATAACCAATAATTAAACAGTATGAAACACATATATTGTATATTTATCTCTCTTTGCACGACTCTATTCATCTGGAGTTGCAAAGATTCCGAAGAGATAGCTCCGGCATCTCTGACTATCAACAAGAATGAATTGTCATTCACCGGATATAAAAGTACCCTCGCCGTCAAAGTAGACGCCACCCGTCGCTGGAGTGCCGTTGCTTCCGAATACTGGATCACCATAAGCCCGGACAACTATCCCGGAGTAAATGAGAGTTTTATAGCGAATGTAGCTGTCACTGTCTCCGACAATGCAACAGGTCAGCCCCGCGAAGGACATGTCACCTTTTTCCTGCAAGATGAAGAGGTTATTACCCTGACCGTTAAGCAAAGTATTCAGGATGAAGGAGAAAGACCGGATGAAGAGTTTCCTATCACATGGGCCAATCTGCAATGGTGTGCCTCTAACGTACTCAATGAGGGAGACAATTTTGAAGCCGGTTCATGTGTGTTTGCCGACGGCATCACCAATTCTGTCGACAGCGAAACAGGAGAAGAGATTACCTGCGATATCGGTTATTCGTTTACCGATACTGACCCGTCCGGAGAAGATTGGATATGGACTTCCTGTCCGTTTAATGGCGACTGGGGCAACAACTTCTATTATCAGGGGCGTATTCAAAACCTCACTGCCGGCACTTACTTTTATACATTCCGTTTCCGTAATGGTTCGGGACCTTACAAATATGCAGGAACAGGCGGATTATGGGATGGAGAAGTAAACGTCAACGGAAAGTTTGAAGTGAAAGAAGAAGAAGAAGAGGAAGAACAAGAAGAATACGCAAGCATCGAAGATTACAGCCAACTATCCATCAATTGGGCAATACTTGGTGACTGGACAGCCAAGAATCCTATCCAACAAGGAGAACAGTTTGAAACGGGCGCACAGGTATTCATCGAAGGATTAACCGACTTGGGAACAGGCACTGCCAACAAACATGTGACTTGTGAAATCGGTTACTCCACAACAAACTCTGACCCGTCGGGAACCGATTGGACATGGCAATCTTGCCATTGGAACGGGCAATGGGGAAACAATCACTATTATCAAGGCAAAACTCCCGAAATCTCGACTGCAGGAACATATTATTATACTTTCCGTTTCAGAATAGACGAAGGAACTTATGCCTATGCAGGAACAGACGGGCTTTGGAATGGTACAAGCAGCACCTATAAAACTTTTCAGGTAACAATGTAGTTGTGTATTAGCATATATGCCGGGCTGGTTCTTTATAGTCCGGCATATATATCATTCAGTGGCAATCCCTTGCCCACATAATAATCGGTACCCACACCGACAGCCGCCAAATTAAATCCGATTATTGCATCTTCGATTTTTCTCTTTATCTTTGTAGTAAGTACATTCCTTGCTAATATAATACTGATGAGATACAATTGGATTTTCTGGCTATACACCCTACTATCTTTTGCCTGTCTCTCGCCGGGCACAGCACAGACACCTGTGCAAATCACCAACTATAACTATAAAAACTACAAAGGCGGGATTCAGAACTGGGGCATTACGGTTTCTCCCGGACAGATTCTTTACAGCAGCAATAACAACGGACTATTAAGATACAACGGCAACGACTGGACTCTTCTCGAACCGGGTGAACGCAGTACCGTACGCACAGTTCGCTGCATCGGTGACCGGATTTACACAGCAGGCGACAACAACATCGGCTACTGGCAATATGATGTAAACGGAAAAATCAACTATACGTCTCTTCTACCGCTGGTAAATAAGCTTGGAATCAAAGGAGAGACTTTTTGGAGTATAGCCGAAACGGAAGGCAAAGTATATTTCCATTCCTTCGGCAATATTATCTGGTATGACAGCAAGGATATGGGTTATCTGGTGAAAAACGACTGTTGTGTTTCTCTCTATCCGGCAGGTGACAAGCTATTTACGCAGAAGTGCGGTGGTGCTCTCATGCAAATTCGCAGTAATAAGCTGGAAAACTTCTGCGAGGATACAATCTTCATGAATGGAGAAACTAAATTCATGTTTCGGATTGCCGATGATGAATATATCATAGGGCAAGCCAGCGGGAAGATATATACACTGAAAGGTAATACCATAGTCCCGCTACTCCAGTTGGAAAATGCCAATCATATCCCCGTCCGGATAGACTGCGGAAGTATTTGGAAAGACGAACTACTTGCTGTCGGAACCATAGGCGACGGCTTGTTCCTGATTAACCTGAAAAGCGGGCAACAGACGCATTATCATTCTTCGCAACTGCAAGACCTCAATATTCATGGTTTGTGTTTCGCTGCCGAGAACTTCCTTTGGCTCTCGCTTGACAACGGGATATCATCGGTTATCCTCGAACCGGCCACTTATCTATGGAAAACAAATACTGACATAGGCACTTTCTTCGATGCGGCATCTTTCGACGGAAAGACTTATATCGGCTCCAACCAAGGTATTTATCTTTATGAAGAAGACGGCAGGAAGATGCAGACTTCGATGTACCCTCTTCAGTTCTGCAACCTGAAAAATGAATTGTTGTGCGGCACTACCACCCAACTGTTTAAAATGAAAGCCGGACAAACCAATTTCGAACCGTTCTACAACATAAACGGCGTCAGACAGTTTGAATATATAGCCGACCGTGGCGATGAATACATCTTCTTACGTTCTTATTCCGGAATTGCCCTGCTCGAATATAAAGACAACACCTGGAAATATAAGTCTTTACTTATAAATACGGAAGATTATGCCAACATCATGCCGGAAAATCTTCATACGGTATGGGCTATCCATCCGGAAAAAGGAATCTTCCGACTGCGCATCAACAAAGACCTGAATGAGATAACGGATTTCGAGAACTTCTCCGAAATAGACGGATACGCCAATTATAACAGAATCAGTCTGGTAAAAGTGGAAGATAAGATTCTGTTTGCGACGCCTAAAGGAATATACATGTTCGATATTACCGGGAAGAGTTTTAGAAAACAAGAACAAATAAGTAGAGAAATTCTCTATCTGAACAAGTTGCAATCTATAAAACCAGCCTATAAGAACGATATCTGGGTAGCTACGGATGAAGAGTTATTCCTCTATCACATTGCGGATTTATCTGCCGAATTAATAATGCACTGGCCGTTTGTTGATAATGAACTTATGCTTTACGACAAACATTATAATCTGAAATCAATTAATGATTCAATCACGTTTGTTTCTACCTGTGAAGGAACTGTCGTTATCAACAGCAAAATGGTAAACCGCCATGTCTCCAATCCACGCCCGTTACAGATAGAGACTTTCTGTTTCAACGATTATGATAACAATACTTTTTATGCAGATTTCCATCAGCAGGAAATAGAATTGCCTAATACCGCTACCAATATCACTATTCAAGTCACTACCGGACTGGGGACTCATGTCACTTCTATCTCTTACCGCCTTCCCGGAGTAACGAATGAATGGAGTCCGTGGCAAACGTCGGGCACTATCCACTTCACCAACCTGCCGTCCGGCACCTATCAACTCGAAATAAAGGATAGCAATCAAAATACATTGATAGTCCCGATACTCGTATCTCCGCCTCTCTACAAACGGACATGGATGATTTCGCTATATGTGTTGTTCCTGGTGATAATCACCGTCGGAGTGGTGACTCTCTTCAGCGAACGAAAACGAAAGAGATTACTCAAACAATACGAAGAGGAACAGAGAAAACATGCAGAAGAACTACAACATCAAGCCTACGAACAATTGCAGGAGAAAGTAAGGAACCAGGAAAGCGAACTTAAAAACCGGATGCGTTTCTTAACCCAAAAACAGGAATTACTGGACGCTATTTCTACAGAAGTGGAAACACAAAAGAATGAACTGGGCGAGCGGTATCCCAACAAGCTCTACCTCCGGTTAATGAAAATTATTCAGCAGGGCGCTACGGAAAAAGATAAGCTATTATCCTTTGAAAACTACTTCGTAGAAGTGCACTATGAATTTATGCTACGCATGCAAAAAGTATATCCGGACTTGTCGCCTTCGGAACTGAAATTCTGCTGTCTGATACGTGCCAACTTATCTACCAAAGAGATTTCCATTATTATGGGGATTGCGCTCCGGTCTGTGGAGTTGAAGAAATACAGGCTCAAACGGAAACTCAATCTCGATCAGGATAGCAGTCTGACGTCTTATATACTTTCCATTTAGAGAGTATTTATTCTGTCAGCCATTTCTTGAGTTCCTGTACATTGGTTCTACTCACAATGATGCGTTCCGGAACAGAGACACAAAGATTAACCACCACGCGATTACCAAACCAGGTCGTTATGTCAGTCACAGCTGCCTTGGATACAATAAACTGCCGATTTGCCCTATAAAACATGGCAGGATCGAGCTGTTTCATTAAATCATCGAGCAAACCACCAATGCGACTTTTGGTGCCATCATATTGCACAGCAATAGCATTTTTATCTTCCAAATAAATATATGCAATATTACTGACTTTAACAGGGATCAGTTTATCACGGACAGATACTAACAGAGATGTCTTATAAGAAGTAGTTCCCCGTAGGATCGTATCGGCCACTTTTTTAATTAAATCAGCGTTCTCTTGTGGTTGATAAAAGCCGGAAAAACGTTTCAACTTGTCCAGTGCCCGTTGCAAAGAAGCGCGACTGACCGGTTTAAGCAAATAATCAATACTATTTACCTCAAACGCTTTCAAAGCATACTCATCATAGGCAGTAGTAAAAATGATGGGACATGTTATTTTCACACTGTCGAATATCGAAAAAGAAAGATTATCTGCCAAGTGTATATCCATAAAAACCAAGTCCGGCATCAGATTATTATTGAACCATTCAATACTTTCACTGACGGATTGCAATACACCCATGACAACAGCGTCAGGCATTAGTTCATTTAACAAGCCAACCAGCTTTTTAGCAGTCAGTTGTTCGTCTTCTATGATAATTACTCTCATGGTCTATACAGTTTTAGGAGCTTCGAATACTAAAGGTAAAGTCACTCTGAATAGCTTATCTGTCTGTTCGATAGTAATGTTCTTCTGCCATTTCAACATATATCGTTCGGATAAGTTTGCCAAACCAATGCCAGCTCCAGCACTTGACATCGGTTTAGGCTGATAATTATTGCTGACTATTAATTCGCGATCGATGGTAGTCTCAATCGTGATGCAAAGTGGATACTGTCGGGAGACGATATTGTGCTTTACAGCATTCTCTATCAGTATTTGTAAACTGAGCGGAACAACAGAATAGTTTCTGAATGCAAAATTGATCTCTGTTTTTAACTGAAGGCACTCGCCATAGCGGACTTGAAGCAGTCCGAAATAATCATCTACAAAACGGAGTTCTTCATCCAAAGTCACTGTTTCCTTGGTTTGCAGAATGTAACGATAGACAGACGAAAAGCGCTGGATATATTCATGAGTTTTCTGCTTGTCTTCATCCACCAGCGAATCAAGGATACTCATTGTATTAAATAAGAAGTGTGGATCAACCTGGTTCTTAAGTGCTTGATAACGTATCTGCATATTTTCCACTCTAAGAGATTCGTATTGAAGAGCCAAGTGCTGACGCCGCTCGGATAAGTAAATGATATACGAGACGGATACTGTAATTAAAGCCAGCGACAAATTATTTAAAATAATTGCTCCGAATATGTTCGAAGAAAAAGACCAAACATTCTCCGGAATGAACAGACAAGCATACAATAACAACTGTAAGAAGCTAAATAACAGTGTAATTAAAAACACTCCCACAATAAGATACCCATTTCGCCTTGCGGTTGTATATATCCCCTTCAATATTTGGAAGCTAAAAATGAAGAGTAAAAATGTAAGTATAAAATAGTTTCCTGAACTATAAAACAAAGATACATATTTAGGAACAGTGTCTACGAAGCCAAATGTCTCTCCACCCATCATTTTGAGATACAAGGGAGAAAATAACGGCAATACACACATCAATGTGATAAAGACTGCAAGGCAGAAAGCCACCTGCCAGTTCATATAGCTTTTTTGCTGCATAAGGTTATCTTTAAAATGGTTCATATACACTGTTTTTACATCTTCTTATTTTCCTATAATACAAAGATACGAAAGGATTTACAACCATACATCGGTTCGGCAATAAACTGCTATTTTTTACAAATGAATTGCTTCTGACAAAAACAGACTGGCTGAATGAAACTATTGTTTACGCTTCTTCACCATATAAAACAATGAAGGAACCACATACAGCGTCAAAATAGTAGAGGTGACGATACCTCCGATGGTTACCAACGCCATCGGGGTACGGAAAGCCGCACCTGCCCCTCCGCCGAATTCAAGTGCATTAGGTAGTGTGCCGATAGCGATAGCCACACTGGTCATGATCACCGTTTTCAATTTTGTCTTTGCCGACTGAATGGTTGCCTGATGTAACGATTCTCCCCGGTCAAGCAATTGCCGATTATAATCGTATATCAGAATACTATCGTTCACCGCCAGCCCCAACAAAGTGATAACGGCAATCAGCGAAAGCATATTCATGGACGATCCGCTCAGGAAAACAAGCGCCAGTACCCCAATCATAGCCATCGGCAATGTGGTGAGCAACAGAAACGGATGCCAGAAGTTTTCCAGCAGCGACGCCATTAGCATGTATAGCAATATAATAGACAGAATTAACGTGAACGAAAGTTCTTGCAACGACTCATCCATATCGTCTGCCATACCCGCCCATTTCACGGTCACGGATTTGGGTGCCTGAAGATTATCCATCAACTGAGTAACTTTACCTTGCATCTCCATATCCGAAACATTGTCTTTGGGCATGATACCAAATTCCACCGTCGGGAGCTTATTCACGTGATAGATTTGAGCCTGCGAGATATCGTATGAAATATCTGCCAACCGCTCTACTGTGTAATGTTCTCCGTCCACCAGTACAGGAATGTTCTTGATGCGGGCTATATCACTAATGTCCTGTTCATTATAGCTGATACGGATGTCATATTCTTTTCCATTCTCTTTATATACACCGACTTTAATGCCGGTTATGGCGCTATTGATGGCAGTTGCCACATCAAATACACTAAGATTCAGTTTCGAAACGATTTCCTGTCGTGGGATGACACGAACCAGTCGATTCCCGTTACGGCTGTTCGCCTCGTAGCCGGAGACTCCTTCCATATCAAGTAAAGCAGCTTCTACCTTGGCACTCGTTGCTTTCAGATCTTCCACATTTTCCGACTGCAACAGGAAGGAAATCGGCAGACCGCCTTCGATACCGTTGGCAGATACCAATGCTTTGACCGCCGGGATGCTGTCGGGCTGTGTCTTCAGTATTTCAGCTAATTGTACGTTGCTTCTCTCCCGCTCAGCAGCCGGCGAAAGGTGTGTTATGATTTTGAGCAAATTCGGACCTTTGGGCATGATACCTTTCTCACCAATCACTGTTTGAATGGCAGTTACTTCTGGATGCTGCATAATCAGCTTCTCCAGTTTCTTGGCATACTCACCCGAAGTCTCCAAAGAGGAACCTGCCGGAAGATCGACCTCCACAAATACACGATTCATATCTTCTTTGGGCATGAAATTGAAATCAATGAAGTTCAGCAATCCAAACGAAGCAATGAAGACTCCCATCATAGAGACAAAGAGTATGACACCCCGGCGGTTCTTAGCCAACAGCTTTTCCAGCGAACGCCCGTAACGCTCGGAGAGGCGATCGAAGAAACGGTCGAGGAATTGGTTGAACTTAGTGGCTTTCAAATCCTTCTTTAACAGAACACTGGCAAGCATGGGTGTCAAGGTGAACGACACAAGCAGAGAGAAGACAGTGGCTACGGAAATAGTCAGCGCATATTCTACAAAGTACACACCTATCATAGAAGACATCATTGCCATTGGCAGGAAAACCACCAAGTTGGTTCCCGTTGACGCGATCACCGCCATTGTTACTTCGGAGGTTCCTTCTATGGCCGCCTGCTTGATGGGTATTCCTCCTTTTTTCAGACGAACAATGTTTTCAATCACCACAATGGAGTTTGATATCAGGGCACCGATGGAAACGGCAAAGCTCATGAGTGTCATCATGTTCAACGTGGCGTTCAACTGTTTCAATACGATGAAACTGGCTATGAGGGATATCGGTATGGAAATACTGACGATAATCACCGTACGGTGGTCGCCGATGAAGAGATACAGGATAGCTCCCGTGAGAATAATACCGAGAATGACGTTCACCAAAGCATCGTCTACAGCACTTTCCGTATAAGCCGAGTTATCGAACGGGATACTTAGTGTCACTCCTTCGGGCAGTTCTTTCTCAAACTCGGGCAGTTTCTCCTTGATGGCTCTTGCCAACTTCACTTCATTGGCATTGGGTTCTTTGAGGATGTTGAGTGTAACAACACTGCTGTAATACTTGTCGTTCTTTAAATCATGGAAAGTCGATTTGTTGGTGGGACGCTTGATGCTGTCGCTCACCACGGCAAACTCCCGCACGGACAATGGATAGCCCTGATGTGGAATCATTAGCTGGTTGATAGCTTGCGGAGAAGATACTTCCTGCCCGGTTTCGATAGAGAAGTTCATTCCGTCATAGTCGTAGGTGCCGCCGGGCAGTTTCGTATTGGCAGCCCGAATGGCTTCTCCCGCCTGAGTGAGATCTAAGCCCAATTCGGCAGCACGCCGCATATCTGCGAGTATCTTGATTTCACGCTTCTCGCCGCCAATAATATTCACTTTGGTGACACCGTTGATGCGGGTAAAGAGATTCCGCAATTTATTGTCGGCAAGGTCATATAGCTCTTTGCCGGACCTGTTACCACTCATTACGATAGAGAGTACAGGAGCATCGGCAATATTTGTTTTCTGTATCAACGGACGTTCTATGCTTTGAGGCATCTCCGCCATAGCCAACTCTACTTTCTCTTTCACTTCGTTCATCGCTTCGTTCTCATTCTTGCTTGATCGGAACTCGGCCTGTACGGTAGATACATTCTCCATCGAATAGGAAATCACCCGTTTCAAGTTACTCAATCCGGAGACCTCTTTCTCTATTTTCTCAGTCA
Source organism: Bacteroides sp. MSK.18.37 (assembly GCF_019129155.2). Taxonomy (NCBI): domain Bacteria; kingdom Pseudomonadati; phylum Bacteroidota; class Bacteroidia; order Bacteroidales; family Bacteroidaceae; genus Bacteroides; species Bacteroides sp. MSK.18.37. The sequence continues at coordinate 2,915,110 of NZ_JAHOIB020000001.1, forward strand.
CATTCTTTTCCAGTTCTTCGGGTGTTGCTCCGGGAAGAACGGTTGTCACCATAATGGAAGGGCTGTTTACTTTCGGCATCATATTGACACCTACATTCATATAAGCCATTATTCCGAAGAATGCCAATGCGATGAAGAGCATTGTAGTGGTAACGGGACGTTCTATTGCAAATTTCGTTAGTTTCATAAGTCGGAATTCATTGTTTTAATAGCCGATTTATCTGATATTTTTTCTACTCCCACGGTAACATATTCGTCTTCCGGCTTTACATTACCTTCTATAATCGCCTGTTGGCCTACAATGCGGACAATACGTACCGGAGTGGCAACAGCTCGTCCATGTGCGGCTTTATAAATAAGATCCTTCCCTCCTACAGAAGCGATAGCTGTGAGAGGTATGCGAATGGAATTACCGCTTCCCGCCAATTTCATTCGGATGTTGGCGGTAATTCCTCCGGCAGCTATGGCTTGCTGATTACTAAATTCTGCTTTGATTCGAAAAGCCTTACGGGTATCGTCCATGATAGTACTTTTCTGTGTCACTCTACCTTGCAATTCGGGTAGTGACGAACCTAATTCAAGCGTCACACTGTCTCCTTCCTTTATTTGAAAAGCCTCTTCCATGGAAGCAAAGTATTCTGCGGCAAGTTTGTCCGTTTCAGACAGAATAAAAAGTTGTGTACCAGATACAACGTGGTCTCCTTCTTTGATAGACACATCTGTGATAGTGCCCGCGAACGGAGCTTTCACCACGTATTGTTCTTCCAGTATATGTATTTCTTTGGCTTTGTTCTTCACTTCCAGTTCAAGGTCTTCCACTGCCTGTCGGGCTACGAATCCTTTGGCTAGAAGCACTTTCTGTTTCTCAAGTTTACTCAGCATATCTTTGTAAATAGTATGTTGTTGTTCCACTTGGAGCTGATAGTTCTGTATCGGATAAGCAATAAGTGCCTGCCCTTCAGATACCTTTTGTCCGGGGCGAATCATCACTTTGGTAGCAATGCCGTCTGCCTGCGGTGCGAACTTAAAGGAACGTGCATACGCTAAATCCGCATGATAGAGTTTTTCCTCACTGCTATCGTCATACGCTATTCGGGCAGTGTTAACAATAATTGCCGCATCTTTTAAGTTCTCCACAGGAGTCTGTGATGTCGGGTTTCCGCCACAGGAAGCCAATCCCAGTAAGGGAATTACCATTCCCACCATCATTTTAATCTTTCTCATGTTATCGTCTGTTTTTAATGATTATTTCAGTAAGTTCTTAATATTCACAACTGCCGCCCGATAGTCCAGAGTGGCGTTAAGAAGCTGTAGTTTTGCCTGGATATAGGAAATGCGAGTCTCTCGGAGTTCGAGGTTGGTAATCAACCCCAGACGAAGTTTCTCTTCCGAAGCCTGTATTTCCTTGTCCGCCAGTTCTACCATTTTCCGGTGAGTGCGAATTTGGGTAAAGGCTACGTTTTTATCTGTCAGTAAATTCAGGTAATCTTTCTCCAATTGGTTGCCAAGGTCAATATATTCCATTTTGCTCTTTTCGTAAGCAAGGCGTGATTTGCGTACTTTGGACAGATTAAATCCACCGGAGAAAATCGGGATACTTAAGTTAATGGTTCCATAACCGACTCCGTTTCTGTCTTTGAACCGGAATTTATCATCAAAAGCATCCAATGTATAACCCAGGTTGAAAGTAAGTTTGGGAAGAAATGCCGCTTTAGACAAGGCGATTTCCTGTTTTGCCAAATCCATTCGTTTGATACTCTGTTCCATTTTTAGAGTTCCAACGGGAAAGATTTCTTCATTAACCATTTTAAGAGTATCATCTGCCAAAGCAATTTCGCCTTTTATCTCAAACGGTTCTTCTTCCTTCATACTGGCAAGCAGGCGAAGTTCCCGCAGCAGATTCCCAAGTGTTTTACGGGTATTTTCAATATCGGGCAATGTCTGCTGGTAATAGAGTTCGGACTGTTTCATAGCAAATTCGCTGGTAAGTCCATTGGCAAACATCTCGCGGACTTGTTGAAACTGGTTCCATGCCAAAGCACTATTCTCTTCAAAAACAATAAGAGATTCTTTTATATAGAGCGTTTGATAAAAAAGAAGAGTGCCTTGCTTCATCACCTCATTGGTTTGGTCCAACTGTGATAACTTCATGTAAGCATTTGCCAATTTGGCTATTTTCTGATTAGCAAGAGCAGGAGCATTATAAATAGATTGCTCCAAAGTAAGCGCACCGTTTAGTGTATTTTTGAAATTCACAGGAAATTTATTAGGTAAACCTTCTGTTCCTTCCTGGTCACCACCATTGACATACATATAACTTCCATTAAAATCACGCCGGTAGCCCAGATTGGCTCTAATACTTGGCAGATATTCCGAACGAGCCATTTTCACGTCCTCCCCACTTTGCTTCGTGTCATTTTGAGCTTTCTTAATACTCATATTCTCCCGTTCCACTTTCTCCAGATATTGCTCCAGAGAGTATTCCTGTGCTTTCCCTACCAATGGGATAAGTACAAATAGCAAGATTAAAACTGTTCTCATCAGAAATAATAAATTAGTTTATTCTGATGCAAAATTACCGAGATAGTTACTGACGTATATAACCTATGAGATAAACAGTCTTATTTACAGAATGAGTTGCAAATTATCGAAATGAATTGTTGAATAAGTAAGCCTTCGTTTCATAAGAATGTCATGCTATAATCATTCAGAAACCAAAGAATTTGAATCCAATTATCTGAGTTTTTGCTTGAGAGTGTCTCAAAGTCCTTATAAATTAAAAATGAAGTGCACCCCAAAAGTTCTGTGTCTAACTTTTGGGGTGCACTTCATTTACGATGGTGATTTTATTAAAAACACATCCTTAAAAAGTAATTTTTAATAAGAGGCTGTTGCCGAAATGCCTTCTTTCTCCAATAAAGTTACAATATGATTTAACTCTTCATGCGTAGCTTTCTGTAAATCGTGGTCGGGAGTTTCCCGGTCAATCGTATAAATCATCACTTGACGGGGAGCGATTTCTTTCACTGCTTCTATCCAGGGGAGCACATACTTATCAGATGTATTATCTACATCTTTTCCCTGATAACTTCCTTTCAGGAACATCGTTTGTACGATGCAGTTTCCTTTAAACTCTTTCATTTTTTCGATGATCTTCTTAACAGAGTATTTTCCGTTAGGACGATCCAACAGATGAATGTATTCTTCATCCACCGTATCCAGTTTCAGGATATTATTATCTATCTTGTTCAGTGCTTCGAATACGACAGGACGGTCGATAAATGTAGAGTTACTCAATACACTTACTTTCGCTTTTGGGAAATACCTGTCGCGAAGCGCAAGAGTATCTTCTATGATTTCCGGGAAGTGGGGATGCGCAGTCGGTTCACCATTTCCGGCAAAGGTCAATACATCGGGAGCGGGACCGTTTGCCTGCATGTCTTTCAGTTTCTCTTCGAGAGCCATGCGGACTTCTTCACGGGTAGGAAGAAGTTTTTTCGTACGATGTTCGGCATTGAAGCCACACTCACAGTAAATGCAGTCGAACGAACAAACCTTACCGTCATCCGGCAATAAATTGATTCCCAAAGAAACGCCCAAACGGCGGGAATGAATAGGGCCGAAGATGGGTGAAGGAAAAATAATAGTCATCTTATTCTAATTATTTATTCATAAATCATAGCAAAGATAACCCAAAACTTATAGGTTATCCTATCTGTACGACCATTTTTTCATCATCCCAAACAAATTATCTTCTTGAACAATATGCAGGAAATAACAGAGATATCACTTTATTCTTCCCATAAGTAAAGTGTACATATCACGCACCTCTGCCTGGGAATGTATCGTGCTAAGCTTCTCCAATCTGTTGTACAGACTATGCAATTCGTCCTTTAAACGCTTCGTTATACTATTATGTTTTGCATTTTCCTGTATGATATCCAACCATGCGTCCAGACATATCAACTGGATATCCATTTGTTCATAGCTTACAGCAACCGACGGATCAAAATCATTAAACAGCCCTTTATACAAATCCCGGAAGAAATCGTCATCACTATATCCTTTTTGATTACTATGTAATGCTTGCAATCTAAGAGCCGATATGGTTTCTATACTTAGTAAGTGCTTGAACATCTTTACCAATTCCGGATATAGAATGTTATTTCTTGCTTCCAGTAAATTCTCTTTTACATACGTACATTCCATCTTTTCTGCAGGATGAAATAAATAGTTGTCCAGTTCAAGCATTGCTTGATGTTGTGCGTCTGCCGGTTGGGAACTTCCCACTGTTTCAGCTATTTCCATCAGATAACTTCCATACAGACGAATAGCCTTCCTGTATATATCAATGAGTGAACTGCCCTTGTCCCTTTTTCCTCCTTTATACACAATCTTGTCCAATTGATTTAGTACAATCTGCAGATTTGACATTTTTGCTGCATAATCGGATGACGGAAGAGAAAAAGTCCCATCCGGCAGGTTTTTATCTATCCATCGGCGGAGTTGCTCCCGTTCATCATAGCAATTCCTACTTCCTTTGAGACGATTATAACCAAAATAAATAGCCCGGCAAGCATCGTCCGCTACTTTTACAGTCGTTCCGCACGAGCTTTTTGACAGATTTCCACGTAAACCTAACAGATGCCCGATTTCCCCTGTTATTTCATTTTGCAACAACTCTTTTTCCACCTCCTTAGAATAACGGTCGGCTATTATACGTGGATCCGAAGCACCACAACTCAACAAATAGTCATCCAATTTTCCTTTTTGAAATCCATGTCCGATATTCACCCGACATGACAGCATTTCTCCGGTACGAGGATGACAGGTAAAGTCACTCTTTATCCCCGGCATCATCAAATCATAAGAAACGAAAGCACGCTGTTCGGCCGGAATAATTTTGCTGTCTGCATACTTCACTTGTAAAGCATCCCGGATACCTGCCTTGCGGAATGCAGTATTCCATACCAATATTCCTTCTTTCACAGCTTGAAAATATTCCTTCGGAAAAAGCGTATCTACATAAAAAGTAAGCGGTTTCGACATATCCCAACGAAGAATTAATGAATCTTCTACCATACAATAAGGATCTTGGGAATAATCTTTAAAAGTCAATGTCTGATAGGGTATCCTGTGATCTGCCAGGCGGATCTGATCTTTCTTTTGAGGGAGCAAACGTACTACACAAGTAACCTCCAAAGGTATGCTACCTTCAGGTAATATAATGGCAGAGCTGGAAAACATATATCTTTCCGCCTCAACCCCGTGATAACGCCTGACCGTAAAGGACACCCCTTCTTCAAAAGGATGTATTTTTGTTAACTCCGACAGTTCCGGAACCAACGAACGGATAAAAGTATGATTATAACTGAACCAGTCATTGCCGTTTACCAGATATTCTGTGATCCTGATAATGGCTCCTTGTTCTTTCGAATAAGCCACTACCGGATAGCTATCGCCGGCAGGTTGTATATTCGACAATGAAAATGACTGCTGATATACACTCTTTTCATCCAGAATACGTTCTGTATAAAACGGTTTTTGGAAACAAATCGTAGCTTTATCAGGAGACATGATGCGTACTACCCCCAAACCGGTAACAGGACGATTCAGTAAATCGAAGCCTCTATCTATCTGTCCTCGCACTTCAATCTCCCGCCCGATATATTCACCGGGTATTTCCAGATAAACCTCTTTCTCCGCTACATATACAGGAAATACTCCCTCTATTTTTTTCATTCCGGTGACAAAGAATTCATCAAACGTCTTGACGGAATCTTGTGCCTGAAGCCATGTAGTCATACACAGCAATATAAAAATCACATATTTTCTCTTATTCATGAGTCTTTTTATTTTGCTTTTCATCCTTAAAATATAATACTATCTACAAGAAACATAGCACGCTTTCTAGCAACCGGTTCTGATACCCTATGACTATATTCAAGCCCCTCTTTCTTAATTCTATTCAAAGCTTGCCTGACAGAAACTAATAATTTCGACGAGGTTGTCTTTCCCGACCGATTCAGTAAATCACAGAGTTTATTTACATAAAGTATCTGTACCTTATGCTTCGCTTCACTTACAAGACCCTTATTAGCCCATTCGACGAATAATCCTTCATGCATACTTTCCAGAAACTCATTTACAGATAACATCCCCTCGCAAGCATCCTCCGCTTTTTCTACCTTCCGAAGAGAACGGATTATTTCCGACATAAGCTCCTCATAAAAACGATCGAATTCCTGACTGGTATCTATTTCTAATTTATTGGTAAACGTTGTATTAAACATCCATACAGGAGGCTGTAATACATAAGTCTGTATAAAGTTCATCACTTTCTTATTGTAATCAGCCTTTTCCGGTATATAAATATTCTTATTATCGGCTTCAGCAAGACGTTTTCCACCCAAATGCGACAAAACATGCTGCACCCACTGTTTATAATGATTTAATACGGCTTCATAACGCCCCTGTAATACATATAAAGACGTTTTATCCGTTACATTCCAGACATCCGGATGTTCACACAAATATTTCAAGTTCTCTATTCCTTGTGTATTGACAATAACATGGTCGTTACCTAAGTCTTCCGCCTGTGCCCGTACATCCATCCCACCTAAGAAATGCAATGAAGGATCTTTCTGTTTTTCCTGATTCCATCGATTCCTGTTCTTTTCTCTTTCAGAAGCATCCTTACCCGGAAATATGCGGTAACCCCATTCAATAGCCCACTTATCATATTCACCGACACGTATCCGTCTGTTTTCCAAATCGACCTTATCTTGAGGACGCAAAGCATAATTAAACCGTACATAGTCCATAATAGAACTACCTATACTATGTTGACTTAAAAAATCATTATCACGTAATTGATCGATGGAATAATGAGAGCTACCTAGAAAATTATGTTCCAATCCCAACGTATGACCGACTTCATGTGTCAAGACTTGTTTTATCTGTTCAAATAGCAAAGAGTCCGGCAATTCTATGTTCCATGCCTGCGGATCATTGGCTCCACATTGGGCGAAATACCATTTCTGTTCCAAATTCAACACGCTACTGAAAATACCGATGTGGCAAGCAATAATCTCACCCGACCGCGATTCGCAAGGAGACGGGCCATAAGCATTATTTCGTCCTGATATCTTCCATGAAATAAACGGATAAGTACTGTCATAAATACTAAAATCCGGATCTTCTTCGGCAGTGGGAGCCAATCGTGCATCAATGGCATTCTTAAATCCGGCTTGCTCGAAAGCAGGACGCCAGTCACGTACTGCCTCAATGATGCAACCGATATACTTTTCCGGCGTATTACGATCTATATAAAAGATAATAGGCTGTATTGGCTCCACCAATTCACCTTTTATGTATTTCTCCTTATCTTCCGGCTTTATCTCCAAACGCCACCGTTTGACAACAGCTTTCCGGACAGCGGGCTGATCGCCCTGAAAACACTCCTTGCCGATAGAGAAGTAGGCTCCGTTATTTGCAGGAACTGCTTCCAATGGATTTTTTGATAATAGCTTAATGCAAACACCCGTATCCCAATCACCGACATAAGGAGCCGAAACCGGTCTACCGGGTATTCCTATCGATGAACTTCGATAAGCCCGTGATACGTAAACCAACAAGCGATTATCATATCCCTTGATTTCCTTGATGCAATCTTTCTCTCTTAAACGCGTACCTATTGATAAATCAAAAGATACAATATCAAGATTAAACAAAGGAAAATCTTTTAATACTTCGCCAATTTCTATCAAACTACTTCCTTGAGTCTTTGCTTTGACCGGCAATCTCTTATAAAGTCTGTTATTCCCACGTTGGGCAGCAATCTTCGCATATACTCCTTCAGGATCTTCTATGATCCTTTCATGTTGTGGATCTATCATCCACAATTCATCACCCTGTTTCCTGAAACTGAAGAATACCGGACCTATCATATCACCCGAATATCCGAATGTCTTTTCCATATCCCGGTCCGGACGGGCGGGAGCAGTCAGAATAGTAGTTGTTACGGCAAATTCACGTCCAATCAATGAATCCGGGATTTCCCAATATATATGTTTATCACTTCGATAAGTAGTAAACATACCAGGAATAACTTCCACTGGTGCTCCTTCTTTTAGAAAAGTAGTAATACTTGGCTGTTGCCCGTACAAAAAAGTACAGGCAACAGCAAGAAATACTGCACTGATAATTCCTTTTAGCATAAAGAGCGATTTATACTATTCATAATTATAGCTAATATCAACAATCTTCCCAATGGGTTGCTCGGGATCTTCGTAAACACAAATACTGTTTTCTTCGCGGGCCACATCACCTGCCACTGTCAGTTGCAATTCTACAACTACACCTTTATCAGCTGTATTGATACCTAATCCGAGAGACATGCCGAGTTCTTCTTCATTTTCAGCATCTTTAAACTTCAAACATGTAATTTGCGCTGACGGATCCGCTTCATATTGATAAAGTTCTGTCACCAGACCACGATTCAAGTCTATCCGATATAACTTATTACCGGAAGCTACAAACAGAAGATCTGCCGTATAAGCATAAGAAGCAGCAAACTTGGCAGTTTCTACATCTATTTCCGACGGTAAAGAAACAGTATATAAACCTGCACAAGTAGGATCCTCATTCTCCCAATCAGCACTAAATTTAAATACCGTCAAATCTTTCCCGCTCTGAGAAGAAGCAATGGCATAAGCATAATTACCACTATTTCCTCCTGTAACTATTGCTTTCACTTGTAAAGAAGGGTCAATATTATTTGGATTGAAGGCACTTCCTTCTTCATCATCAGGGTTAATAGTGGATGCTTCTATCGAACGTTGATCATTCCACTTTGAAGAACCTGAACGAATAGGCTTGGTAATATAATATGAATTCATATAATCACCGAACCCTGATAAAGCCCAACCATTCAGGAATGAATGTGTAGAAGAATCAAAAAAGACCAATTCTGTTCCAAAAGAACCATAAGTAGCGACAGAAAGATAATCACCAGCTTCATTCTGAATGGTATAAGGTACGCATAAACCATCCATATAGGCGAAATAGGACTTTCCGTCATTCACAAATAATTCACCGTTTTTATCCATTTTATAAGCATCAATCTTTATTGCTTTGCCTTGTTGAACCGGCTCAAATAATATTTTATCCGATTGATACATCATTTCTAATGTACTTGGAGTAAACAAAGCTGCATCCTTATCTGTCACCAGTGTCAAAATAGGAACAATCTTCAATCCAAAAAAAGGAGGCATAATAGATATAGACGTCCGATCCCCTCCATATTCACGCCGGGCAGTCACTGCCAATGGTTTCCCATCTAAAGGAAACATTGTTCCGGTTTCCGAACGGAACACATCCGGATATACATAATACCCTTCCGATGTTCCTTCAATAGCCCCAAGCACTCCTTTATTTTCTTTCTCCTGAAGGACAAACCAACAAGGGTTAAACGGCTTGATAATTGTCACCTGCCCTTGCTGATACCATGCAGTTCCATTCCTCTTATCCGAAACAACCAACATCAAACCTATATTGTTAGATTCATTGGGTTCAACTGTTATCTTACATTCTTTTCCTACAGAGTAATCCGTATAATCAGCCAATCGGTCCGAACCCAACCTAGCATCCGGATTAAGACGTTTCCACTGAAATAGAAGCTCTTCCTCATTCTGTTCCAATGTCTGAGAAATCTGTGGCATGATAGAAACTTCCACCGCTTCTTCCTTTGGCATACGTAACTTGGTTTCAGGTATTACAATTTCCATTGTATTTACATCATGATAATCGTAATCTCCCTTGTCATCGTAACAGCCTGTTTGCAATAAAGCCGATCCGACAAAACTTGCTATATAGATGATATATTTTCTCATAACATTTCTTTTAGTCTTATTCATAATCAATTTCATCACCGTCTTCGCCTGGAATAGGAGGATTTCCTGCTTCAATGTATTCTTTGTAAGCTTGTTTGACCTTGTCAACATCCTCATCTTCCAGATCATCCCACACGCGTTGGCATACATTCATAATAAACATATATTTATTATCACTATAACTGCCAAATACCCAATCTTCCCACTCATCCGGCTTCAGTTCCCACCTGACATTTAACACTTCCTGATTCTTTTCTACCAATCCTTTGTCAAACTGATGAAGAGGGTTGTCCAAATCAAATTCCAAGTAACAACCATACACATTTCTACCGGACTCTACTTTCGGACGATTAATCTTATAGTAAAATACCTGGCAAACCGTATCAAGTTCAGTATATGTATACTTGCTCTCCAATAGTACATCTATCGAATTCTGATAGTCACGATTCGGAGTTACTTTCACACAAAAATCACGATTCTCTTTCAAAAGATCTCCTTGTATCCTTACCGTAAAACTGTCTATAGCATAAGGTTCTTTTTTCACATAATCCGTATCAACCAAAGTACGGACATGTGTGTTGACATAGAAATTGATACGTGGTGTCTGGTCATATAAGTCTATCTCGTTTTCACTGCATCCCACATAAATGCCGCAAACAAGAATAACTAAAACAAAATATATAATACGTTTCATAATACTTCATCATTTAGAGTTGTTTCCAAAAATATACTCATCATCCGGTAATGTCATTTGATAATGGGCTTCAGTCATCGTTTCAATCCCACAACCGTAATAAGTACTATAATTATGCGCTTTCAAGAAATAGAAAAGTTGACCTTCCGCAAAGTATTCTTTCCTATATTCTTTCATAATTTCATTGATACGTTTAGTCTGATTCTTATTTTCTTTTGAAGCTACATCAAGATCATCATATCCGGTAGTTATAATCTCGTCACTGTAAGAGATACCACGTGCAAAACGTACGGTATTCAATGCATCAGCACTTTCTGATGCAGAAGACGCACATTCCGCTACAATATAATACATTTCGGGCAAGCGTATCAAAGGAACTGCATTAGCACCGGAATAAACGTATCCGATATTCAGAGGCTTCTGATTATATTTTCTACAAAAGACATTTATATCACGACTTGCCCCACTATTAACAACTTCAAACATTTCCGTATTTTTTCTCCAGTCGGTATTCCCTGCGTCGGCTGTTTCATAGAAGAATTTGAATTTATCTCCATCCAGATAGAAACGTTGCTGAGTATTGGTATTCTCCATATCCATATAGTTGCCAATAAGCAAGTTGGAGAATTCATTCACTGTTATTCCAAATATTTGCTCTGCATAGCGTATGGAGTTGTAATTAGAAGCAGTCTGCGACTTGTACAATGTAAAATACTTAGAAGCGGCAATTACTTGTTTAGCATACTCCGTGGCCAATCCTTTGCTTTCCGCATCACCTTTGTAACAATATACACGGGCCAGCATAGCTTTAACCGCATATAGATTCATACGAAATTCACGATTGACAAGAAAATGATTTTTCTCTGTAAAATCTTCATCCGTCCGGCCGGTAAAGAAATCAAGAGGATCGTTCTCTTTCAGTAATTTTTCTGCGTCATTCAAATCTTTGAGAATAGCGTCTACCACTTCGCTGGCTGGTAAAACAGGAGTAGCATCTTTATCAAAAGTAGTACGGTAGGGTATAGCTTTGGATGCAGGATGTTCCTTATAAACAGGACCGAACATACGCAACAAATCAAAATGAAGAAAAGCGCGAAGCCCAAGTGCTTCTCCCTTCATGGTTTCATAATAGCGTTCGGTAACTAGGACATCTTTATTTTTGTCTACATACTCCAGGAAGTTATTAATATTGGCTATGATATTATACATCGTTGAGTAAATCCCATTCTTCTTACTCAAAAACATGTTCTCATAATCAAATACAATACTCTGGTCGAAAACGACATTTGTATTATATCCCGGATAATCAGAATATAATCCTGCCAGTTCATCCAAATAAGCATAAGTCAAGTCTCCGGCATACAATGTCTGGGTTCCCAACTTCAAATAAATACCTGTAAGCGCATCCTTAAATCCGGATTCCGACTCAAATTGCTTGTCGGTAGGAATAGAAGTCTTCGGAGATACATCCAACCAGTCGCTGCAAGACATAAGTCCCAGCATGGTTGTTGCTAATAGTATATATATTATCTGTTTCATACAAATATGTTTTTAATTAGAAAGCAACATTCAAAGCAAAAGTAAACTGACGGGAATAGGGATAGTACAGACCTCTTTCGCGTTTCACTGTAGACCAATAGAAAAAGTCTTCCATATTAAACGTCACTTTGGCGGAGCTCAATCCCCAATGGCTGATAAATTTTGTATTAGTACGATCCATGCGATAGTAGACAGACAACGAACTTCCCTGGAATATATTTTCATCCATGATAAACCGAGAAGTAGCTTTCGTTTCCCAACCACTGGGGGTAAGAGTACGGAATTGTGCCTTGTCACCCGGTTTAGCCCAACGCAACTGACTTACCCGCCGATCTACATTATATTTCAGATTGGCATTTTCCACCTTGTCAAGCAAAGTCTGATTATATACCTGACCGCCAAACTGGTATCTGAAACTGACATCTGCTCCCCAACCTTTATATGTAAAGGAAGAATTAATATATCCTTGCCATGTAGGTTCCGTATTGCCGATAGGTACTACATCATTCGCACTCCAGTTAACGGCACTGGTCATTTCTCCGTTACGCTTTAATAATATTTCATCTCCGGAAGCGGGATCAATACCTAATGAACGTACTACCCAAATACGGGAAAGAGATTCGCCTTCTTCATAACGTGGCAATGGTGTATCTTTCAGATTTGATGCATTCAGGTCATTCCTATGTTTCATTGCTTCCGATATCTCCAACAGTTTGTCTGTATTGCGAGAACCATTCACCGTAATGGTCCAATAAGCCTGCTTGGCAGTATTCTTATAAGGAATAGCCGAGAGCGAGATTTCCCAACCCTTATTCTCTATCTTTCCCAGGTTTTCAGGATAACTGCTGAAGCCAAGAGAAGGGGCAAGACTTACCGAAGTAACCATATTATCTGTTATTTTCCGGTAATACTCCACACGGGCGGTAAGACGCTGGTCTAAGAAACCGAGTTCCAAAGCAAGGTTAGTGCTTTTCGTTGTCTGCCATTTTAAACTCTCATTATGCATAGCCAGGATTTCCGAACCTGTTGCATCCGATGAGTAATAAGGAAGCAGCAAATTAGAGTATGTATAATAACCATGTGCCTGATAAGGATCAAAACCTTGCGAACCGGTCGTACCGTATGTACCCCTCAAAATGAAATCGGAAATAAAAGATACATCTTTCATGAAGTTCTCTTTTTTCAAATCCCAGCGTAATCCTGTTGACCAGAAAGGAGCCCAACGGTTATTTTTTCCAAACTGTGAAGAACCGTCCAAACGTATATTAAAGTCGAACGAATACTTATATTTATAAGAATAACCTCCGGCAGCCACCCAACCGATAGAGCGTGTTGTCCTCTCATCACCCGTCACTTTCTCGTTATATTTCTTACCAAACAACAAGTTATCCATATTATCATTCGGGAAACCGGTCACATAGTTTCCATAAGTCTCCGAATTATTCTCCAATACACTCATGCGTGCATTAGCAGTCAGATAATGGTCTTTCAATTGCTTGTTCCAGCTTCCTGTCAAATCGATTCCCCAGCTGACAGCTTCACTCTGGCTTCTGCGGTAATCACCTCTTAAGGTAGGATCGGTCACATTATCAAAAAGCGTATGTTGTGCAGGACGGAAAATATCACGATGTCCTACACTTTTAGACAAATTGAAAGCTCCTTCAAAACGTAAATCATTAGTAGGATTATATTCTACCCTGAAAAGTTCACGTACTGTGAAGTTCTTACTCTGATCTTTGCTGTTGAATGTCGTATTGTACATCGGATTCAGATAACTCGATTCACCGCCTACTCCTTCAAAATTATCAAGCCGTTTCTGTATCTCCCCGTTCTCTCCATACGGACGCAAATAAGGATTCAAGCGGGTATATTCACTGAAACTTCCCCACGGAGACTCATTAGCTACCGAATTATCCAACGTAATGCTATTCTTTAATAACACTTTTTTCAGACGATACTGAAAATCAAGCGATCCGGTCAATACATCACGCTTACTGTCTTTCATCACACCCGGAGAACTATTGTATCCTACATACATCCGATAACGCAAGGCTTCATCACCACCTTCCAATGTAACGGTATGCCGTTGTTGGAAAGCTGTTTGCAAAGGTTTGTCCAACCAGTACGTATTTACTCCCGCCAATACTTCACGCAATTTAGACTGATAGAGCTGCCATTTTTCAACAGTCTCGCCACCGTATGTATAAAGTCCGCTTTTTAACTCTGCATCTATCTTCTCTCTTGCATTCATCAAGTTATATCCGGTCATATCCGGAGCTTCAATACGAAGTTCCCCACCGTATGTCACCCAGATCCGTCCCGGTTTGGGCGTCTTGCTTTCGATAACAATTACTCCATTTGCCGCACGTGAACCGTAGATAGCCGTAGCTGCCGCATCTTTCAACAAAACGATAGAAGCAACACGATCGGGATCCATATCGGCAAGTGTCTGTATACTGATTTCAAATCCGTCCATGATAAGCAACGGTTGGTTGGCATACGTCTCATACTCGCCCTGAACTGCCAGCACATCATTACTGGTAGAATTAAAATCTACAGATTGTGTGCCCATATCCATATTTGCACTACCACGCATACGCATATCAGGCAAACCATTCGGATTAGATCCCATATTGATATTATCCACAATACGAAGTCCGGGAGCGACAGCGGCTATCGCTTTAGCCACATTGTTCGTACTATATTTCTTCAGATCCTCACCTTTGATAGTAACAGCTGAACCGGTAAATCCTTCTTTCTTTCTGTTAAACATACCTGTCACCACTACTTCATCCAGCGCCCTTGTATCAGATTTCATCACTACCGACATATAAGATGAAGGATGCAAAAACTGGGTTTCCAAACCTACATACGATATTCTGACACGGCTATCTTTCGGAACATCAGAAAGCTGAAAATTACCATTATTGTCTGTGATAGTACGGATATTACTAGGATCTTCCACTATAATAGTGGCACCAACCACCGGAAGCCCGTCTTCTTCGGAAAGCACTTTTCCTTTTACTTGTGAGAAAAACTTTTTAGAATCCTTTTGTGTGATATTGATGAATTGTCCGTCAATGTGATATTTCAACGGATTTTTTCCAATAATCACCTTCAACGCTTCATCAACTGTAGCTTTTTCTACTTTTCCGGTAGAAGTATAAGAGCTAATTTCATCATAGATAAAAAGAACTTTATACCCCGATACTTTTTCAAAACGTTTAAAAATAGAGGGTAACCCTTCATTTTTAAACTCCATTGTTATTTGCTTTTCTTTACCTGTCTGTGCTTCTACACGCCATGAATAGGCAAAAAGGAAAAGCAAGAATAAAACAATGAACTTCTGTGCCTGATTTCTTTTCATAAGCCTGAATAGTTAAATAATATTTCATTCTTTTAATTGTATACGAAGTTTAAAAAAGAATGGTTACCCTTAAAATAGTTTTTTTTCAGAAATATATTTTTCTATTCAGATTTATATCTTTTTGCTTGCTTTTTATTCGATAATTAGTTTTCCTGCTTCAAAATAAGCATGTATTCTCTCCATTCGATTCAATAATTCAATCAAGTGAAAGATGTCCTGATGACGATTTGCAAAGAAATGCATACGAAGATCCATGATTTTGCTATTGCGGAACTCAATATCTATATTATACCAACGTCCTATTTCTTTCATCATGTCAACCAGAGCAACATCGTCAAAATAGAAAAATCCTTCCTTCCAATACAAAAATGATTCAATATCCACCTCATTCACGGCAAATGTTCCGTCAGAAGAAAGTTGTACGCTTTGTCCTGGCACCATTTCAACACTATGGACTCCACAAGTATCGCTCACAGCCACTTTTCCTGTAATGAGCGTAACACGGACATCAGTAGGAGAGTAGCTACGTACATTAAATTCCGTTCCCAATACACGAATCTGCAGATTTCCACTTTTCACGATAAAAGGATGTGCTGCATCTTTAGCAACTTTAAAATAGGCTTCACCTTCCAAAGAGACGACTCGTTCTTTTCCTTTGAAAACCGTAGGATAAGCCAAACGACTGTCTGAATTCAAAAATACTTCAGTCCCCTCGGATAAAACAACTTTAAATGTCTCTCCTCTAGGAATACTTAATCTATGTATCTGTACTTTCTGTTTTCCTACTTCCTTGGTTTCTGTCTGAAGGAGAGCACGACTATAATCTATTTCCTTAGAAGACAACTGCGCAGTAGAGTAAGACGAAAGAGATTCTACCACTTCTTTCAATGGCTTTATTTCTTTCTCATCATTCACTTGTAAAGTGACTTCCTGGGCAATATGATTGGCTTGAAACACTTTAATAATTTCCGGTTGTGAGGAAATCATCATTGCACGCAAAACTAAAATGATGGCAACAGCCGCCGCTACACCTGTGACACTAGCCCACAGTATGCGTGTATTTTTTCTTCGATCATTCTTAGAATGTTTATTACGAAAATCTGCCAGTTCTTTCCGGACATCAATTGCCAGTAAATTTTGCTCTTTCTGCATCTCTATCACAATTTCTGCCAAATCAGAACATGCTTGCAAACATTCCTCATCTTCTTCCAAATTATGCAATTGACCAGCAGTTATATGCGAACGATTCTCCATAATTTCCAGGAGTTCTTCTTCCGACTTGCTTATATTTATATTCTTTTCATCCATAAATAGTGTATTCAATATATATATTTACGTTTTAAAGTCAATTCCGGTTACCCTTTTGGCCTAATTCTTCGCGAAGAATGCGTAAAGCCTTCACTATATTCTTATGAACGGCCGCGACACTTACATTTAATTCTTCGGCCACTTCCTTATATTTCTTATTATGAATATAGCATGCTTCCAAAATATGATAATTATAAGGAGTCAACTTCTTCATAGCTTCACGAATACGCAAAACACGAGAATCAGAATTTTGCGAATCGCCTTCTATCATTTTATCAGTCAATTGCGCAGTAAACTCTACATATTCTTCATGAATATTTTGCTTGCGAAGGTAATCTATGCAACGTGTACGGATGATTGTATAAAGATAAGTTTTCGCCGTTGCTTCTTCTATCTTTTCATAATTACGCCACAAATACTCAAAAGCATCACTTACGATATCCCTGCATACTTCAGCATCATTTATGAAATAGTATGCAAAATATACAAACTGTGCATACCATTCATTAAACATTTTGTCAAAAGTAGCCCTGTCATCCATTTAATATCGTATTCTTCTGTTATTTCTGGCAGACAAATATACATTAAAACTTAATACGTAGTTGCATTTGTACATCTGCTTTTTTATTTCCATAGATTAAATCATTGCCGGAACCAATCTCATTCCGGTCTAAATAAATGGTTTCTCCAAACTTGGTTATCAATAGAAAGTGTCTGTTCAGTTCATATCTCAAACGGATACTACACCGGAATCCACGACCTTGAAAAGACGGAGTATAAAACGTATAAAGCAATCCGCTTTCCGAAGCATATACACGCGAGTCATAATCGTCTGTAAAAAAGTAACTGCCCTGAACGTCAGCAAACAGCCTGGCCCAAGGCAGTTGGGAGGATATCATTTGTGTAACCTGATATCCTTTATTAGCAGCTCTGTCCTGAGAATGAAAATGATTATAATCTAAAGTTGTACGACTGCTTAACACATCTCCCAAAGAATAGTTCAAACGATAGCGAAGTTGATGGTGAAAAATAGGAAGTGTTAGTGTTCCTTTACTACCTGTCCAGTCACGCTCTTTTTGTTTATAACGATACCTTAGATACATGGATAAATTGCTGTATGGAGTAAAAGTGGTTTGGAACAGAGCATCTGTTCCGCGGGAGGGTTTATTCACTCTGTATTTTTTCCACGGAAAGGAAAATAAATCGAATGAGGCGAAAAACTTCCAATAAGCAAAAGGAGAAGTTTCCAAGCCGATATAATATCCCTGTTCATTTTGTGTCGTACTTCCTTCACCGAATGAATGGGCAAACATAGCCCAATAGTTATAAGAATAAAACCGATGTATCAACATGATTTGAGTGTTTTGAACCGGTGAATATTGCAAACGATTCAAAGAAGCCCAACCTTGTTTTCCGATTGCCGTCTCTCCCTGAAAAGAAAAACGATGCCATCGGTAAGCATAATCTATTCCCAGATTATAGAAGTTATTTCCATGAAGATTGTATTTGGAATAACCTGTTAATTCCGGTTCGTATGGTCGGTTGAAAAGGTAGTAAATACCGGTGATACCCAATCGGATACGGTTGTGTTGATAACTCACGTGTCCACCTGTTAATTGCATGGTGAACAGGTTCTTTTTATCCGCTTCCTTTTGACTTCGATGCAGCCCGGTTTTGTAGATAGAAGTGATTGTTCCATCAGTGATTACTCCATCCAGAGAACGGTGTGAATAGAAACCAGAAATATCCCAATCTTTTGTCAAAGAAACAGTGGCAGCTACTCCTCGAAAATAGTTGTATTCGTCAGCAGAAGAATGTTTCTTTATCCCGCTATTACGGTTATTGAAAGAAGAAGCGTAAACTGTTTTTCCCATCAAATAATCAGTACTAATCACCAGACCTTGTCCGAAACTAAGCCGATAGTTACCAACAGCTAATGCTTTTAATCGTCCACAATCTTTTAATAACAGATAAAAGGAATAATAATCATAGCCGTAGCGATTGTGTAAAGCTCCAAAAGGTTCTCCGGCATCTTTTTCAGCAACGACTCCTGCATAGAGCCGGTCACTATACCGAAAACTGTATTTCACAGAGTTATAAACAGAAGGTCCTAAATAGGTATGTTCATAACCTTTTCGTTTATAAAATGGTATATCAAAGCGGGTTAACAGTTCATTCTTTCCATACTTCGCTGCGTTTTTCAACAGGCTTTTCCACCGGAAAGCAGATTCATTGTTAATAGCTTTTATACAGACGAAAGGCAGTAAATATTGGATTGTTTGCTTATCCATCTCTTCTACCAGTTGAAGTTCATAGATGGTTTTCATCTGTCCATGTATATAGATGTAGGCCAACAGATGTTCAATCTGAATATCACTAAGGAAAGGAAACTGTTCGAGTTGTTCACGGGTAGCAACATTCAAATTAACTGGTTCTTGCATACGATTGGAAAGTTCTTCCAATTCATTTTCCCAATTAAGAGTATTAACAGAGTTATTAATATCGTTATTAACAGATAAATCTTCAAGAACATCTTCTAAAAGACTTTCAGAAGGGTTTTGAGCACTACAAGCAGGAATTATTAACAGGCTGTTTATAATACTTATCAACCGTAAAAGTTGAATAGTTTTCATCAATAAAATGGTTTATTCTTCCTGCTTTTTAACAGATAAGGCCGCAAAGATACTTTAAATAGGTTAACATCGAAGAGAAATGTCTGAATAATAAAATTTTAATTCTATTTTTGTATCGTGAAAAGGAGGCTTAACATAGTAGTAATGACGCTGTTTGCTATTGTTTGTTGTTCGTTGCGCCTGCAAGCTCAAGAAAAACAAAGCATCAATGGATATTTGGTTCCGATGTGTATCTACAATGGAGATACCATTCCATGTGTCCAGTTAAGAACTGTGTATATTTTCCGTCCGTTGAAATTCAAGAATGAAAAAGAACGCCAGGAATATTATCGCCTGATCCGCAATGTGAAAAAGGTATATCCTATCTCCAGAGAAATTAACCAAGCCATCATCGAAACTTACGAATATCTTCAGACATTACCCAATGAGAAAGCCCGTCAAAAACATATCAAACGGGTTGAAAAAGGATTGAAAGAGCAATATACTCCCCGAATGAAAAAACTCTCTTTTGCACAAGGGAAACTGTTGATTAAACTAATAGACCGCCAAAGCAATTCTACCAGCTATGAACTGGTGAAAGCATTTATGGGACCTTTCAAAGCGGGATTCTATCAGACTTTTGCTGCATTGTTCGGAGCCAGTTTAAAAAAAGAATATGATCCGCAAGGTGAAGACAAACTAACGGAACGTGTAGTGTTGATGGTGGAGAACGGGCAGATCTAAAATCAATCGGCTTATAAGTTTATCAACTTTATAAACTAATTGATCACTACTCAACCATACTAGTTATCATTTCAAGAATTAATAAGCTTCCTGTAAGGTATTAATTTCCGGTTTCTCAGAAGTTAATACTTGAGTTCCCAGCTATTAATACGTATCATATAGGCTGTTAATACCTGACAACTCAAGTATTAACAGCCTGAAAACAAACTATCAACAACTATAATAATAACTTCCCAACATCCATAGAATCAACATGGTTCCATATAGTTATAAACAATACATAGTTATTGATTATAAATGAATTAACTAAGCTATTAACTCGTTATAAACAACTTATTAACCAATCCTGTATTATAGCTATTAACGTAACTTTTTGAACAAATCCCAAATCACAATACCGGTAGTTACGGAAACATTCAAAGAGTGTTTCGTTCCGTATTGAGGAATCTCTATACAGCCATCCGAATGGTTAATAACCTCCTGCTGTACCCCTTTCACTTCGTTTCCCATTACGATAGCGTACTTCTTGGTTTTATCCAGCTGAAGTTCATCAAGCATGATGCTTCCTTCCGCCTGTTCTACAGAATAAACGATATACCCTTCGTTTTTGAGGTTATCAACAGCATCAACAGCGTTATTAACATACTTCCAATCGACAGTGAACTCCGCACCCAATGCAGTCTTATGCATTTCAGGGTGTGGCGGGGTAGCTGTTATACCACACAGATAGATACATTCAATACGGAAAGCATCCGAAGTACGGAACACAGAACCTATATTGTGCAAACTACGAATATCGTCCAGCACTACTACCAGAGGCAGTTTTGCAACTTGTTTAAACTCTTCGGCACTGATACGGTTCAGTTCTGTTATTTTCAGTTTACGCATACGTCTTTTCTTTTATTATGTTCTTGTCCACAAAGGTAATTCTTTTCAGTTAACAAGATGTTGATAACGGTTTAAAACCTGTCAAAACTATCGGCAAAGATTTTGAAAAATAATTCTTGCATTATTCAAAAGAAGGTATAAGAGGCCTTCGTTATGAACATTCCAAAAAATTAACCCAAAACTTTCTACACAGACATAAACATATTTTTCAGCACTTATCTGCCTGTTTATATCCATAAAGTTTTTAACTTTGCACTTTATCAACAGGGAGTTAATAGCAAACTCCTATTTGACGGCATTTAACGATGCTTTCATTGATAATAAAGCAAGTAGAATAGAATATCTTGTCCTTTACATCAGTTCATAACCAACTCATAAAACAGAAGTATGGACTAATAACTTATCCGGCAAGAAAAATCGTATTTATTTGCTAACATTATTAACAGGCTATTATCACCAACAAAGGATTTTTTTTAAAAGGAAAGAAATAAGAATATTATTATGAATGAACTCATAAAGGCTATTAACGAGCTAAAGAAAGAAAAGAATGCAATCATTCTGGGACACTACTACCAGAAGGGGGAAATACAAGACATCGCCGATTATGTTGGCGACAGTTTGGCATTGGCTCAATGGGCAGCCAAAACGGAAGCGGACATTATTGTGATGTGTGGCGTTCACTTTATGGGGGAAACGGCAAAGGTGCTTTGTCCGGACAAGAAAGTGCTGGTGCCCGACATGGCGGCAGGTTGTTCGTTGGCGGACAGTTGTCCGGCGGATCAGTTTGCACAGTTTGTCAAAGAGCACCCGGGATACACCGTTATTTCTTACGTCAATACGACAGCTGCGGTGAAAGCAGTAACGGATGTGGTAGTGACTTCCACCAATGCGAAGCAGATCGTGGAAAGCTTCCCCAAAGATGAGAAAATAATCTTTGGTCCGGACCGGAATCTGGGGAATTATATCAACTCAGTTACGAACCGGAATATGTTGCTTTGGGACGGTGCCTGTCATGTGCATGAACAGTTCTCTGTTGAAAAGATTGTGGAATTGAAGACGCAGCATCCCGAAGCATTGGTGCTGGCACATCCCGAATGTAAGAGTACGGTTTTGAAACTGGCGGATGTGGTAGGGTCTACGGCAGCATTGTTGAAGTATGCAGTGAATCATCCGGAAAACACCTATATTGTGGCTACCGAATCGGGTATCTTGCATGAGATGCAGAAGAAGTGTCCGCAGACGACGTTTATCCCTGCTCCACCGAACGATAGTACGTGCGGATGTAACGAGTGTAGCTTCATGCGGTTGAATACGTTAGAGAAGCTCTATGAGTGTCTGAAGAATGAGTCACCGGAGATTACAGTAGATCCGGAGGTGGCAAAGAAGGCAGTGAAGCCGATTCAACGGATGCTGGAGATTTCAGCTAAGTTGGGATTATAGAATATAAAGGATATGTGATGAATAAGGCTGTTCCAAATTAAAAAAACAGCCTTATTTTTTGTTTCACTTTATTATTGTCATAACAATAAGGAAGTAATTGTTATGACAATAATCCTTGAGGAAAATAAAAGGTAAAATTCATTCAGAATCTACATTTGTACAATGTTCCAATAAAACAGATTCTTTTTTGGAGACAGGTAAAATTCCATCAAAATAATTTCCTGAAATTCGGATATTATCTGTCCAACGGGCATAGATTGCCTGTTTATCTTTCAGTGTAAAACGATTATTTTCGATACGGATCCCTTTATGAACAGTTCCGTTCGGACGGTTATTTTCGGGAGCAATATTGATAACCGGACTTCCACATTCTATGAAATGGTTGTTTCGGATGGTAAGGTCATGTACGGGGCCTGACTCATACCAACTGCGAGCATCATTTGAGACAGCAATAGCACTCATTGGTGTACGATAAAATACGTTATTTTCGATTATAACTTTCCGGCGTGTCGTAACAAGTATTCCTCTTGTCGGTGTCCGGGCAAAATAGTTATTGCGGATTTCTACTTCCGGTGTCCAAGTGATATTTTCTATTACTACTTCCTGTTGTGGTAGGATAGAAGGAACGGAACCATTCAGTGTAAGTTTACAATCGTAGTCGTTTACTCTCTCCACTTTGAGTACTGATGCTTTATGCAGACATTGTAATGAATGTATTTCTGTAAATTCAACTTCATCTCCAGGAAAGAAAGCTTCAAATCCGTAAGATTGAGGATGCATGAAACGAACTACTATTTTATTTCCCGGTTCGTAAGCAATAACTTTCAGATGAGTTCCGTGTACATTGATCGGATCATCTTGTGCTCCTTCAAAACGAGAGTTGATGATACGGATTTTTCCTTTGCATCCAGACATTTGCACAAAGTCAGCAAAACCGGCACAGGTACGACCACTGCCATACTCCGGTTCACAATTTAAATATTTGTAAGTCAGATTTTCGGAATATTGGCCGACAATTCCAAAGTTTCCTAGAAAATGCAGGTTTAAATATTCGAGTGTAATGTTTTTGCTCAAATGAATAAATCCACATGCTTCATCTCGGATGGCATCCCGCATCTGAAATATTTCTCCCGGATATAAAGTTACTTTCTTGTCGTATGTTGCGTGTATCTGATGATTTCCGATGTCGGTAAGAGAAACGACATGGTCGGTAGGCAGATTACAACGGTTTGTTATATTGGTATGTAGATTAAAAGTTTGGGCAATGCCACCGGTAAAACTCCATTCTGTTCCTATCCATTTTATCTGTTTATCTGCAATTTCATACCGGTCTTTGGGGTGAACTCTGAAAGTTGCTGTATAAGCTGTTGTATCAATAACTTTCATTTCCGTAACCGAAGGATCGGCAGCTTTCAAAGTAAAATTGCGGAGTGTTATATTTTCGCTTTTGTCTATAACAAAAGAAGTCATTTCTCCGTGTGTAATCAGATGTGCACCACCACCATCAATAATTAAGTTTTTCATATCCTTTATCCAAAGGCCAATGTGTTTGGTAGGATCGGGATTTTCTTCTTTAGAGGCAGTGTTGGATATAAAATAAACTTGCTTGGAACTACTGTTGCGGTATAGATCATAGTTTCCTTGTTCAAGTTGAATCACTACTTTCTTCCCTTTGAAATGACGTGCTTGTTCTATGGCATTTTGTAGGCGTGGAGTTGCATCACCGGGTTGCGTTTTCACATAAATAGTTTCTTGTGCCGATAATATGCTGA
Source organism: Bacteroides sp. MSK.18.37 (assembly GCF_019129155.2). NCBI lineage: Bacteria > Pseudomonadati > Bacteroidota > Bacteroidia > Bacteroidales > Bacteroidaceae > Bacteroides > Bacteroides sp. MSK.18.37. The sequence goes on from NZ_JAHOIB020000001.1 coordinate 2,939,367, forward strand.
ATACACTTACTTGGAAAAGGAAGAAAATAATGATTCTGTACATAAGTTTACTTATTTAAATTTTAATATATCTTTAGCTTTCATGGATACGGTAATCAGTCCGTTGTTTATCACTGGGTTGATTCGTTTATTATTCAGCATGATAGTGTAATTTTTCCCTTGTGGAACTTTTACTGTAAATGTATTGTCAGCAGTAGCTTTTAAAGTTGCTTCGTTAATCAACGACTGATTCCAGGCTGCTGAAACTTCCGCTCCTCCTTTCACACACAGGCCTTTATAAGTTCCTACGCTCCATTGTTCGGGCAGACAGGGCAGGAATTCAATATATCCTTCGTGTCCTTGTACCAGCATTTCTGCTATTCCGGCCGCTCCGGCTGTATTTCCGTCAAGAATAAAAATATCATAGGGTGCTCCTGCAATACCGGCAGGAGAAATGCTCAACAGGTTCTCACGTGTGAATATACTCTCAAGAGTAAGGACACTTTGATAAGCTTGTTTGGTATCTTTCAGTCGGGCATAGAAACAAATCATATTGGCGCGACTCCATTCCGTGTCTTCCCAACCTTCCGCAGCCAGACGGTCTTCGATTGTTTTGCGTGCACCTGCGGCGAGTTCCGGAGTTTTGTCAAGGGTAATCTGTTCGTAAGGATAAAAAGCCAGTAAATGTGAAGTATGGCGATGATTAGGGTGTGCTTCGTCATAATCTTCCAACCATTCTCGTATACCTCCGTTAGCACGCAGACGGATGGGAGGGAATTTCTTGATGGCTTGTTGTAAACTATCACTGAACTCCTTATCAATGTTCAGGATTTGAGCTGATTGAATACAAGCATTGAATATTTCATAAGCTAATACACGGTCACAGGTGGGCATCATTGATGCACATAAATTATTACCTTCGTAAAGGAAAGAATTTTCCGGTGAAATGCTTGGTCCTGTTACCATATAACCTGTATTGGGATCTTCAACCATATAATCGAGAAGGAATTCCGCATTTCCTTTTAACAGAGGGTAGGCGGTTTTCGCTAGATAATCTTTGTCACGTGTGTATTCGTATTGAGTCCAGAGATGCGAGGCAATCCAACTGCTTGCTGTGGGAAATAATCCCCACAGGATGCTTCCCGAAGGAGCTGTGTATCCCCATATATTGGCTGTGGTGTGAGCTGTCCATCCTTTGCATCCATATATCTTTTGAGCAGTTTTCGCTCCATGAACAGATAAATCTTCGATATATTTGAAAAGGGGAAGATGGCACTCTGCCAGGTTGCCTACGTTTGCAATCCAGTAGTTTTGTTGTGTATTGATGTCCAGGTGATAATCATTTGTCCACCCCATGTTACATGCTAAATTATCATTAAAGAAACCTTGCAGGGCGGCTGGAAGAGGTGAATTTTCTCGCGATGAGGCTAGTAATAAATAGCGTCCGTATTGGAAAAGCAATACATCAAGGCCGGGATCATATCCGCCTTTTTTTACTTGTTCCCATCTTTTGTCAGTTGGCAGACCGGCATATTCTCCTGTTCCCAGTTGTAGGGAAACACGGTCGAACAGAGGAGTATAATCGTTGAGGTGAGTTTTCTTCAGTTTTTCATAAGTCTTCTTTTCTGCTTTTACAACAGTTTCTTTGCAAAGAGATTTATAAGCGTCGTTCTTATAATTCGTGCGTACATCTATTACAATAGTCAGCATATCAGCATCATTCACTGATATGGAAGAATCTTCAGCTTGTAGTGTTCCATTAGGCGCGGATATTGCAATACGACCTTGAAAGCTGACACCACCGGGACCTTGCTTGGGAAAATTAACTGTTCCTTCAAAAATCAATTGATTACCATCGGTTGAAATTTCAGATTCCCGCAGCATACTTAATGATAGTTTTGCATTAATGGCTTTCTTTTTACTGGCGGACATTCGTAATACAAGTACGTCGTCCGGATTGGTTGCAAAACATTCGCGCACGTAATTAACGTCACCTATTGTATAATTGGTTGTACTGATAGCTGTACCTAAGTCGAGAGAACGACGGTAGTTACTGACTGTATTTTCCGGATAACTGAAAGTGAGTTTCAAGTCACCGATAGGAAGGTGTGTACCAAAAGAATGTCCATTACCATGTAGAAATTCTCCAGCAATTTGATTTCCTTCTTGTATTTTTCCTTCGAAAAAGAGTTTTCTTAATTCATTCATTCTTTCTTTTCCGAAAGGAATTTCCTGATTCTCGTCATATTGTCCTGACCACATGCTTGATTCATTCAATGCGATGGTTTCTTCTTCGATACCTCCGAATACCATTGCTCCGATACGTCCGTTGCCTATTGGTACAGAACTCATCCATTCTTTTGCGGGTTGTTCGTACCATAGTTCAACTTTATCCTTTGCTTCCAGATTCGTACATCCGGAAAGGGATATCATCATAATGGCTAGAGAAAAACTAATGGTTTTAATTTTCATGGCTCAAATATAATTAAATGATTAATATATGAATAGGAGTTACTTTTTTATTATAGGACAAAATTAGTCCATCGTGATTTTTCCACTCTATACAAATGATTCATAAAATGATAAGAATGCGCCCTACAAGAGTTCTCGGTGGTGTTTGAAGCAAATATTCTATTTTTTGCAGCGTTTATAACTCAATTACTTATTATATATCGGGTATATTTGCATTGCGTTTAAAGATAAATATTAGATCTAATAAAAAACATGAGATTCATTAAATACAATTTTGTTTTACCTATAAATTCAAACTACATGAAAAGAAGCTCGAAGGCGGTAATCTCTTTATTATTTGCCTGTTTATTGTTGGGAACTCCAACAAAGTCTTTAGCTTTGGAACCAACATTTGCTGTTGCTAATGACACGAAGGAGCGAAACTGGACTATCCAGGGACAAATACTTGAAAACTCGGTACAGCCTCTTCCTATTGCAGGTGTTAATGTTCTTATTAAAGGTACTACTACGATTGGTACTATAAGTGACACGAACGGATATTTCTCCATTAAAGCTCAAAAAGGAGATGTTATTGTGTTCACTTATCTTGGGTTCCGACCTTATGAATATGTAGTATCCCGTGCTATCAGTAACTTGAGTGTCTCTTTATCCGAAGATTCTGAAGCATTGGATGAAGTGGTAGTTACCGGATATTCGGAAGAGAAAAAGTTGAATTCAATTTCTTCTGTTTCTACATTAGATATCACAAAGAATCTGAAATCCAAACCTGTCACTTCTATTTCGCAATCTTTGCAGGGAGGTGTCACAGGTCTGACTGTTACGCAGGGTTCCGGTATGCCAGGTGGAGATGGAGCTTCCATTAAAATTCGTGGTATTTCCTCTTTACATACTAATAATGATCCGTTGGTATTGGTTGACGGTATTCCGATGGATATGAACCAACTGGATCCGAATACAATTGAAAGTGTGACTATTCTGAAAGATGCCGCTGCTGCCGCTATTTATGGTGCACGTGCAGCCAATGGTGTGATTGTAGTAAAAACTAAACGAGGTACGGTAGGGAAGATTAATGTTTCTTATGACGGTTACTTTGGTGTTCAGAAAGCAACTTATCTTCCTGATTTCGTGAATGCAGCTGAATATATGACAATGGCTAATGTTGCTCAAAAAAATATAGGCGGTGATGAATTGTATAGCGAAGAAATAATTAAAAATACAATGGCTGGTACTGATCCTTATAAATATCCTGATACGGACTGGGCGGATTTCCTGTTTGGTACTGGGTATGTTCAAAACCACTCTGTATCTGTTTCGGGTGGTGGTAGCTTGGCGCGTTTTGCCTTGAGCGTAAATTATATGCAGAATGAAGGATTAACGGAACATACAAGCTCTGATCGATTGAATATCCGTGCCAATACAACTGTCAGTTTGCGGGATAACCTGTCTGTAAACATGGACTTCAATGCTTACCGTACCAACCGGAAGCAACCGAAAACAGACGGTGCTGATAAATCATTGTTTGAATGGATGTATAAGACGCCGCCTAATACTGTAACTCGTTATCCGAAAAAGGAAGGTAGTAATTTTACTTATTATGGTAACAGACCTAATATGACCAATCCGGCAGCTTATATTGATCGTGCGGGAATACGTGAAGATTATGAAGATAATATCAGTGTGAATATTTCACCTCGTTGGGAAGTATTGCCAAATTTGGTACTGAAAGGTCAGTATTCTTATCGTATCAGTAGTCGTGGAGGTAAGAGCAAACGAGAATCATATAATTTCTTTGATTATGATACAGATGCTTTATTGCATACTTGGGGAGCAGATTTTTCTGATTATAGAGATCATGATACTTATTATTATCTGGGTGGTACTGCTGAATATACGTATGATAAAGGCGATCATCGTCTGTTTCTCATTGGAGGTTATAATCAGGAGTTGACTCACCAGAATAGTTGGGACAGTTATTCAATGGTTTCTATGTTTGCTAAAGCTAACTATACGTATGATCGCCGCTATCTTATTGAAGGTACTGTACGTCGCGACGGATCTTCACGTTTTGGGGACGGTGAAAAGTTCGGTGTATTTCCTTCGATTGCCGTAGGTTGGAATGTACATGAAGAAAAATTTATGAAGTCTTTGAAGAACGAAATCAATGAGTTGAAGTTAAGAGGTTCATATGGTTTGCTTGGAAATGAAAATATCGGATTATATAAGTATCAGACTTTTATTGATATGAGTAATGGTGAAGAAAAGGAATATGGTAACCCTGAAATTACTTGGGAAAAGGTAAAAATGCTGAATGTCGGTGCAGACCTTCGTTTATTCAAGGATTTAAGTCTTACTTTCGATTGGTATGAAAAGACGACTTCTGGTATGCTAATTACCCCTCCAATTTCTTCTATCGGCGGTATTTGGGCAAGTGCCATCAATTCAGGGAAAGTACGCAACAGGGGTTGGGAATTTAGTGTAAATTATGACAAGCAATTTAAAAATTTCGGTTTTAGCATCCATGGTGGTCTGTCTCAAAACAAAAATAAAATAATAGATTTGTTTGGAGCACCTTATGATAATGGATCTACAATTAATCAAATAGGTTATGCATTAAATAGTTATTATGTTTATCCTACTGATGGTTTGTTACAGGAAAGTGACTTTACGAAAGATGCTTCAGGTAAATGGATACCCAAAGAAGGTGTAGTTGTTTTTGATGGACAGCAACCGGGTGACATCAAGTATTTGGATGTATCAGGGCCGGATGGAAAACCTGATAATAGGATTACTACTGATGACCGTGTAATACGTGGAAATGACCAGCCTGACTTAAACTATTTTGCAAATATTTCTTTTGATTATAAGAAATGGAGTTTTGAAGTTTTATTTCAGGGAGTGACAGGTGTAGATGCTTATTATAATGCACCTTTTTCCAACGGGTTGAATTTGACAGGAGACGGTTTAACACCTATGAAAGCACAATTAGATTATTGGACGCCGGAGAATCCGGGCGCACGTTATCCGAGATTGACACCATCGCCTGATTATGGTAATAATCATCATGCATCCGATTACTGGCATTTTGACGCAGGCTATTGTCGTGTGAAATACATTCAGGTGGGATATACATTCGACCAGATGTCATTGAAGAAAATAGGTATCTCAAGTATCCGCGTATATTTGAATGCCCAGAATCCGTTTACTTTTGCCAAAGAAAGTATGGTTGATCCTGAGAATCGTGGTCAGATGGGTTCTTATCCATTGGTGAAAACTTATTCTGTAGGTCTTAGTTTGAACTTCTAATCATTAAAATATAGACATATTATGAAACGATATAATAAAATAATTTTTAAAGGGTTGTTCCTTGCCGGACTTATAGGCATATTCAGTAGTTGTGAAGACTTCTTGACGAGAGATAAACCGAATGCTTCGACGGATGATGATTTCTGGCAGACACAACAGGAATGTGAATCGGCGCTTGGTACTTGTAAATTGTGGGTGAAAGGTGACTGGGGTGGAGATGAAATCGGTATGATTTTTCAGGATGGAGCAACGGATAATGTTTATTTTACTGGTAACTTTGATGTGCGTATCCAACAGTTGGGAAACGGTTCTTTAGTGCCTCCTGACGACAATAATAACCCGGGTCCATGGGAATATCAGTTCTATACCTGGAATCAATGTTACCGGAAAATCCGTAACTGCTGTCGTTTGCTTGATCATATTGATAAGGCATATTTCACAAATGAGTCTGAGCGTAACCGCATGAAAGCGGAAGCGAAAGTATGGAGAGCATGGTATCATATCCGTTTATTGAACTGGTATGGAAGAAATGATGGTATTCCGTATGTAGACAAGGCTTTATTACCGACTGAAATATATATGGCACGTACTCCGGTTGACGAATGTTTGAATAAGATCAATGCTGAACTGGATGAAGTGATTAATTCGGACGCTCTTCCATTTATCTGGGATGAAGGAAGACGTGACCGTATGTCCCGGTCTATCGCCCTGACTTTGAAGATGGATGTCAATCTCCAGTTCAAACGATATGATATTGCTAAAGCGGCTGCTTGGGAACTGATAAAGAGCGACGAATTTGAACTATATTATTCTACCGCTTCCGATAACCATCCGGGTAAGAATTATCGTGATTTGTTTACTTATACAGGAAAGCAGAATAAAGAGCGTATTTTGTTTAAAGGAGGAGGTTCAAGTGGTGTATTCTTCCGTTGTATGTCGGGTAGTTTCGGCGGACAAGGTGTAATGAGTGTTTTGAAATCTTTTGTCGATACTTATGAAACGGCGGATGGACGGACCATTCAATCTTTATCTGTTTCTGAAAGAGAAGCTTATGAAAAGGATCCATACCATGGAGCGAGGGATCCGCGTATGAATGTGAGTATTTTTACACCGGGGGATAACACTGGTTTTTCTAATTATACATTCAATCCTTTCAATCCTGATTGTGGTGATTATATCGGCAGAAATGACGGTATACGCAGTGGTTATATGATGAAAAAGTTTATGACTGAAGATGATCGTGGAAATAATGGTAATGGTAGCCTTGACTTTGTTATTTATCGTTATGCGGAAGTATTGTTGGATTACGTTGAATGTCTCATTGAAACAGGACACTGGAACGATCCGAAAGTGAAAGAATACATTGATGCTATCCGCGTTCGTGGAGGAATGCCTCGAATGGATGAAACTGTTTATAACTCGGAAGAAAAGGTGCGTGAGCTATATCGTCGCGAACGTCGTGTGGAACTTTGTTTTGAAGGTAAGCGTTATGACGATATCCGACGTTGGGGAATTGGTAATGATGTGATGAATGGTCCGATTTATGGTGCATGGAATCCCGATACCCAAGCATTTATAAAATTAGAGGAACGTCGCTGTACATTCCCGAAATTCGATTCATGGCCGATTCCGCAGAAGGAAGATACTTCTAATCCTAATATAAGTCAGCCCACAGGCTGGTAACATTAGTTTTGTTTCAGGATATAAATTTCCGCCAAGCATATCAATGTGCTTGGCGGTTTTTTGTTATAGGATGATAAGCAGGATAAAAAAATCCTGTATATTTGTGCCAAAACGAATAATATTATTTATGCTATGAAAAGACCTATACTCATATTGTCGGTAGTGTGTAGTTTGATACTTTCCACAACATTTGTCAGAGCACAGGCATATTCTCAATTTTACTTTACCCATATTAATGGTGAAAATGGATTGTCGGCGAGTAATGTTAAGGTAATATTACAAGATAGCTATGGATTTATGTGGTTTGGTACTAAGAACGGATTGAACCGTTATGATGGTACATCTATTCTTCAATTTAACTGTGACGACCTGAAAGCAGGAATCGGGAATCATAATATCAGTGCCCTTTACGAAGACAAGGAACGTAGACTTTGGGTGGGAACTGACCGGGGAATTTACATATATGATCCCACAATGGATATTTTTACCCGTCTGAAGCCCGAGTCACCGGATAAAGTCACACCTGGTAATTGGGTGGCGGAAATACTCGCAGATTCTGTGGGAAATGTATGGGTACTTATTCCCGATCAGGGATTGTTTCGATTTAGCGGCACAGATAAGGTGAGCCATTATCCAATTACAGATAAAAGTAATTTTAAAAATGAAAGTCCTGAATGTATTGCTGTCAACCAAGATGGAGAAGTTTGGGTAGGTACTTCCGGAGTAGGATTATTTAAATATAATCAGGATAAAGATTCTTTTGAACAGTATCTTACAGATCGTAACGGGAAATCATTGGCTAATAAAAATATTATGAGTATATGTTTTCAGGATGACGCCATTGTACTTGCTATCCATGAAGGAGAACTGTTTAAATATGATACACGTACCAATGTACTCACGACTATCCCTTTTCCCGGTGAACGAAAAACATTCTTGCGTGATGTAGTCTGCTTTGGAGATGAGCTTTGGGTAGGTTCTCACCACGGATTATTTATCATTAATGAGAAAAAGAACAGTATGCTGCATCTCAAAGAAGACTTGATGCGCTCGTTCAGCCTGTCGGATAATATCATTTATTCAATTTATAAGGATACTCAAGGAGGTATTTGGATCGGAACAATGTTCGGTGGGGTCAATTATTTGCCGAATCATCGTCTTTCGTTTGATAAATACGTCCCCGGAAGTGACGGATATTCCTTGAATACCAAGCGTATCCGCGGATTGGCGGAAGATGATAACGGCTGTATTTGGATTGGCACGGAAGATAATGGAATCAATGTGCTGAATCCCCACTCCGGCAAAGTGCACCAAGTATATGATAATGTACCTGGTCATCTTATAACCTTGTGTGTCAGACATTATAACAATCGTATTTACAGTGGATTATTCAAGCAGGGAATGAATGAAACTAGTTTGCCTGATGAACGAATCCGGTGTTTGTCTGAAGAGGAGTTGGGTATTGATGAGGGTAGTGTATATGATTTTATGATAGATAGCAAAGGACGCAAATGGATAGGAACCGGATGGGGACTTTATATGGCTGAACCGAATGAAAGGGAATATCATAGGGTGGATGCTATTGGTTATAATTGGGCCTTTTGTATCATGGAAGCAAAGGATGGTACCATTTGGGTGGCATCTATGGGGAATGGTGTATGGAAGTGTAAACCCGAGTCGGGAATTTTTCAGAATTATGTATATGAAGCAGGAAAAAAGAATACACTAAGTTCCAATTCCGTTAGTTCCATTATGCAAGACAGGAAAGGAAATATATGGTTTTCCACTGATCGTGGCGGTATCTGTCGTTACAATGAGGCACAGGATAACTTTACATCTTTCGGTATCAATGAGGGATTACCAGACGATGTATGTTATGATATTTTAGAGGATGAACATTCTAATTTATGGTTTGGAACTAATAAAGGACTGGTACGGTTCAATCCGGAAAGCGGAGATATGAGTGTATTTACGAATAAAGACGGACTACTGGGTAATCAGTTCAATTACCGTTCGGCACTGAAAGCAAGTGATGGCAAATTCTATTTTGGAGGAGTGGATGGACTGATTGCTTTCGATCCTGACTCTTCCGATCAAGATAGTTCATTACCTCCGGTTTATATCTCTAAATTCAGCATTTATAATAATGAAATCACTGTGCATACTCCGAATTCGCCTTTGAAACAGTGCATTGTACATACCAATGAAATAGTACTTCCTTATGACCAGTCGAATATCAGTTTTGACATTGCTATGTTAAGCTATTCTACAGCGGAAACCAATCAATACTATTATCGTATGCTCCCGCTGGATAAAGAATGGATTCGTGCTGCCAGTAACAAGAATATATCATATGCCAAACTCCCGCCGGGAAAATATACTTTTCAGGTAAAAGCAACTCATCATGCTAGTAAGTCCGAACCTTCTACCCGCTCGTTGACTATAGTTATCCTGCCTCCCTGGTGGTTGTCTGTATGGGCTTATATTATTTATACACTGGCTGTCATTTTAGTTGTATTCTGTTGGTTCTTATGGTACAAGCGGCGTAAGGAGCGTCAGATGGAAGAACGTCAGAAACTTTTTGAGATAGAAAAAGAGAAAGAATTATATGAATCGAAAGTAGATTTTTTCACAGAGATAGCGCATGAAGTGCGTACTCCCCTGACACTGATTAACGGTCCGCTTGAGGCTATTCAGGAAGAGGATATTCCAGAAGCAAAGAAGAAGAAATATATCAGTGTCATCGTAGAGAACACGAAGCGGTTGCTCGAACTTACCGGACAACTTCTCGACTTCCAGAAGATAGGTGCTAATAAACTGTCCATGAAATTTGAGAGTGTGGATATAACAGCCCTTCTGAAAGGAATTGTGTCTCGTTTTGAAGTAACTTTCAATTTGAACAATAAAGAATTTATATTAAAACTGTTGGAAGAAGAGGTATGGGCGGCCGTAGATAAAGAAGCGATAACTAAGATTGTGAGTAATCTGCTCAACAATGCTTTGAAGTATGCCACAAGACACATAGAGGTGGAACTGGAAAAGGATGAATCTTATTTTACCATTCGGGTAATCAGCGACGGAAACAAGATTCCGGAGGAGGTGAGCCAATATATTTTTGAACCTTTCTACCAAATGGAAAAAGGAGAAATGCCCAAGAATGGGGTAGGTATCGGATTATCATTGGCACGTTCATTGGCATCCTTACATAAAGGGACGCTTTCTCTTGACACTACCTACGAAAAGGATAATGTTTTTGTACTGACCGTTCCTTTGAACAAAGAAGGCATTAGCCTGCAAAACAGTAAAGTCGTACAGAAAGATATTGTGGAGTTGGATGAAGAGACTTCCGTTGAAACAGATATGCATGGATACACTCTGTTGTTGGTAGAAGATAATGAAAGTATGTTGGCATTCATTTCAGAAAGACTGCGTGAAAGTTTCACGGTAGAAACTGCGAAGAATGGTGCGGAAGCAATCGAAATATTGAGAAGCAGTCATGTCGATTTGATCATTAGTGATATTATGATGCCGGTGATGAATGGATATCAGTTGTGTAAGGAAATCAAATCAGATCTTGAGCTTTCTCATATCCCTGTTATCTTCCTGACTGCCAAGAATGATATTGACAGTAAAATCAATGGCTTGAAGTATGGGGCGGAAGCCTATGTGGAGAAGCCTTTCTCGTTCGGTTATCTCAAAGAACAGATATTATCATTACTCAATAACCGTCGACGGGAGAGAGAGGCATTCTCGAAACGTCCGTTCTTCTCGGTGGACAATATGCAGATGAACAAAGCGGACGAGGAATTTATGAATAAAGTGATCCGGATTATTGAAGACAATATAACCGATGATAATTTCGGAGTAGAGAAAATGGCGGATATTCTCTGTATGAGCCGCTCTAGTTTGTTGAGAAAAATCAAAACGATATTTAATCTCTCCCCACTCGACTTCATTCGCCTGATTCGCCTGAAGAAAGCGGCGGAATATATTCAGGAAGGCAAATACCGGATTGGAGATATCTGTTATATGGTGGGCATTAATTCTCCGTCTTATTTCAGCAAGTTATTCTTGAAACAGTTTGGTATGACTCCGAAAGATTTCGAGAAACAGTATCAAAGTGGAAAACAAACAATCATTCCACAGGATATAAGGAATACGGATACTATAAATGATGCGGATAAATAGAAAATTTGCGGATTCAGAGAGATTGTGAAGCATATTGCCGTAAATCTTTCATTTTTTGACTTGTTTACGCCAAGCCATACTTCCGGCAATGCCTATCTTTGGGGAACACTTTTATTCTATTTAAAACCATATTCATTGTGCCATATGAAAAACAGACTTCGACAGTTTAAAATCATTTTCGGAACTATGTTCCTGTTATTCACTTTATCCGGATATGCTGCCGGATATAAAGGTCTGACGACGGGCGGCTGGCAAATCCGCTTCGATGATCAGAAAGGGGGAGTTTCACTTTATAAAAAGTCAAAAAATATTTGTGAAGGACTATATGCTTCTTACCTATGGGGAGAGCAGACGGTTACTACGCGTGACTATGCACGCCATAAGGTTAGTATTCGAAAAATATCAGATGCTTTCGGTAAAGGAACTCTTTATAAGATTGAACATACAGATAAATCTTTGCCTAAGTTGACACAGTACTTTTATCTTTATCCGGATAAAGAGTATATATTGACGGAGTTTAGTATAGAAGGAAAGAATAATGTCGCTTCCAATCGGATGGCACCTGTGAATGTAGACCGCATGGCTGAATTACTTCCGGCAGGTGACAATCGTGCTTTATTTATGCCTTTTGATAATGATAAATGGATCAGATACCAGTCTCATGCACTTAATTTCGACACATTGACCAGTTATGAGGTAACGGCTGTTTTTAATAATGAAGGGCGTAGCGGACTTGTTGTAGGTTCTGTGGAGCATGACAATTGGAAAACGGCTGTAATGTTAGGTAAAGTAGAACATAGAAACATCGGCTCTTTGACTTGTTACGGTGGAGTAGCTGATGAATTGACGCGGGATGTGAAACCTCACGGAGCATTGAAAGGCAAGAAGATCAAGTCGCCCAAAATATTACTGGGATTCTTTGAAAACTGGTGCGACGGACTGGAAACTTATGCAAAAGTTAATGCAATCATATCACCTCCGAAAGAGTGGGGAAAAGCGGTTCCATTTGGTTGGAACAGCTGGGGAGCTTTGCAATTTAATCTGACTTATGAAAAAGCGATGGAGGTTTCGGACTTTATCAAACAAAATCTTCAAAATAATCATTTTGTCAATCCGGATCACACGGTTTATGTCGGATTGGATTCCGGTTGGGACTGTATGAATGAAGAACAATTGAAGTTATTCATTACAAAATGTAAATCGAACGGCCAGATTGGAGGGATTTACTGGACTCCGTTTACCGACTGGGCGCGTGACCCCGAAAGAACGGTGGATGCTGCTCCTGAATATAAATACAAGGATATCTACCTTTATGCTAACGGAAAACCACAGGAACTGGACGGTGCTTATGCCATTGACCCTACTCATCCTGCTGTAGAGGCAATGATGAAAAAGACGTCTAGCTTGTTTCACCGAACAGGATTCGAGTATGTGAAAATGGATTTTATGACCCATGGAGCGATGGAGGCTGATAAATGGTATCTTCCTGAAGTGACAACGGGTATCCAGGGATATAATTATGGGATGCAGTTGCTGGATAAATACTTTGGGGATATGTATATCAATCTTTCTATTTCTCCGGTATTTCCGGCACAATATGCGCAGTCGCGTAGAATTGCCTGCGATGCATGGAATAAAATCAAGGATACCGAATACACACTGAATGCATTGTCTTATGGATGGTGGCAGAAGTATATCTATCAATTCAATGATGCAGACCATATTGTGTTGAGAGATGCTACAGATGGTGAAAATCGGGCGCGTATCACTTCCGGAGTTATTACAGGTATCTATATTGGTGGAGATGATTTCAGTGCTGCCGGAGGAAAAGATGGAAAAGACAAAGCGTTGAAATATCTGACGAATCCTGACATCAATGCTCTTGCTACAGGTGAAGTATTCCGTCCGGTAGAAGGGAATGGAGCTCAATCGGAACAGATCTTTGTAAGAAAGGAGAAAGATGGAACTTTTCATTGCGCACTTTTCAATTATTCGGAACAGGAACAGACAGTGACACTTTCGTTGGATAGAATAGGGCTGGAGCAAACACGCAGTTATCAGGTGAAAGAATTATGGAGTGGCAGCCGGACTACTGCCAAAAATAAGATAGAGGTTACTATACCTGCCAAGGATGTGAAAGTGCTGGAATTCAACTAATAGCCGATAATCAATAAACTAACCGAAAAATGAATAAATATAGAATTACTCTTATGGCCCTGTGCATAGCTATTTGTACACAGGCTAAGGTAACTTTACCATCGTTTTTCACCGATAATATGGTGATACAACAAAAGAGTACGTTGATATTGCCCGGAAAAGCAAAAGCCGGCAAGCAAGTCACAGTAAAAACGAGTTGGGATAACCGAAAATATACAGTTAAAGCGGGAGTGGATGGAAATTTTACTTTGCAGTTACCTACTCCTGCTGCCGGAGGTCCTTACCAGATTACGCTTTCAGACGGCGAAATGCTGACTTTGCGGAATATAATGGTGGGAGAAGTCTGGTTTTGTTCCGGACAATCCAATATGGAAATGCCAGTTGCTGGATGGGGCAAGGTTATGAATTATGAGCGGGAGGTGGCAGAAGCCAATTATCCGTTTATTCGTCTATTACAGGTAAAAAAGACTGTATCTTTAACTCCGCAGGATAACGTAGAAATGAACGGAGGGGGTTGGCAGGAATGTAGCCCTTCCTCTGTTCCGGAGTTTTCATCTGTCGCTTATTTCTATGCCCGCCAATTGTGGAAAGAATTAAATGTACCTGTTGGTGTGATAGATTGTACCTGGGGCGGCACTCCGGCCGAAGCGTGGACAAGCTTCGGTACCTTGCAACAGGTGATGGGTTTCCAGGAAGAAACAGCTAAAATGAAGAGACTGGATTTTAATAAAGAAGCTCTTTCTGCTGTTTATCAACAGGAGATGAAGGACTGGCGTGAACAATTTATTATCCGGGATGCTGGTTTTACTCAAGGGACTCCGCAATGGATTTCGGCTTTGCAGACTGGGAAAGAGTGGAAGCCTATGGAGTTACCCGGTTATTGGGAAGAAAAAGGACTGGATGGGCTTGACGGTATTGTCTGGTTTCAAAAGGAGATAGATATTCCTGCCGAATGGGCAGGAAAGGAGGTAACTCTTAGTCTGGGAATGATAGATGATGAAGATATTACTTATTATAATGGTAAGGAAATAGCTAGAGGATCGGGGTTTGCCACCCTCCGGAAGTATACGATTCCGGCTGGGGAAGTTAAACCCGGTAAAGGAATTATCACAGTTCGTGTATCTGATTTCGGGGGAGAAGGTGGTATTCATGGAAAAACGGAAACTTTGTATGCGGAAATGGGTGGACAGAAAATATCATTGGCCGGAATCTGGAACCATCGCATCGGATTAACTTTGGATGAATTACCATCTGCGCCCATGTCACCGGAGGGTTCCAGTTATCTGTCTGTATTGTATAACGGAATGGTTCATCCTTTTACGATTTTTCCAGTTAAGGGTGTTATATGGTATCAGGGCGAAGCTAATGTAGGCCGTGCCCGTCAGTATTCCCTTCTTTTTCAGTCGCTGATAGCCGACTGGCGGAAACAATGGAAACAGGAGTTGCCTTTCTATTTTGTGCAGTTGGCAAATTACTTGCGTAGTCAGGAGATACAACCCGATTCGAAATGGGCTGCATTGCGTGAAGCACAGTCTGATGCACTTTCTATGGAAGGCACGGGTATGGTATCGGCTATTGATCTTGGTGTAGCGCATGATATTCACCCAAAAAACAAACAGGAAGTGGGAAGACGGCTGGCTCTCCTGTCGTTGGCAAATACTTATCAGAGGGGCACGTATGATGTACCGGCTTTTCTGGAATACCGTATTTCGGGAAATAAACTGATACTTAGCTTCGATTGTGAGGTGAAGACTGCGACAGGCGAACCCAAAGGATTCATTATTGCCGGACCAGATCAGGTGTTCTATCAGGCAACTGCCACTATCCAGGGAAAAGAGGTTATCCTTGAATCGCCGGAAGTGGAAATACCTATTGCGGCACGTTACGGATGGGCGGATAATCCGGAGTGTAACCTTTATGGAACTGCTGGACTTCCGGTTGCTCCGTTCCGTACTGATAAATAAGAAATGATTGTAATAACATTAAATAAATATACCGTGAAAGTAAAAGTTCTTTTTTTATTCTGTCTTTTGGGCATCTCCTGTATGTTGAAGGCAGCTGACAAACCTATTATTAAGATTGAAACAGATTGCACAAGCCTGATTTTCCAGGTGGGAGACAACGGTCGTCTATACCAGCGTTATCTGGGTAAAAAACTGAATCATGAATCGGACTTTGTCTACTTGCCGCAGGGAACCGAAGTTTATATTACACATGGGGCAGAGGATTATTTCGAACCGGCTATTCAAGTGCTTCATAATGATGGAAATCCATCTTTATTGTTGAAATACGTAGAACATAGCAGTAGCCGACAAAATGACGGAAGTGTAGAAACGGTGATTACCTTAAAAGATGACAAATATCCTGTGACTGTGAAATTGCACTATATAACGTATGCTGCGGAAAATATCATCAAGACATTCACTGAAATCAATCATCAGGAAAAGAAACCTATTGTATTGAGCAAATATGCTTCTTCTATGCTTCACTTTAACCGTGATAAGTATTTTCTCACGGAGTTTTCCGGTGACTGGGCACATGAGGTCAACATAGCCGAGCGTGAACTGGCATTTGGTAAAAAAACGATTGATACCAAGTTGGGTGCGCGTGCCAATATGTTTGTTTCTCCATTTTTCCAGTTGTCTCTGGGTGCTCCGTCGGAGGAAAATTCAGGAGAGGTATTAGTCGGTACTTTGGGGTGGACAGGTAACTTCCGTTTTACCTTTGAAGTGGATAACAAGAATGAACTTCGTGTCATTTCCGGTATTAATCCGTACGCTTCGGAATACAACCTTCCTGCTAAAGAAACCTTTCGCACCCCGGACTTTTATTTCACTTATAGCTTGAACGGTAAGGGAGAGGCCAGCCGCAACTTTCATGATTGGGCGCGTAAGTATCAGATTAAGAAGGGTGACCAGACTCGTATGACACTGCTCAATAATTGGGAAGCTACTTATTTTGATTTTGATGAGAATAAGTTGGTTGGATTGATGGATGAGGCTGTCAAACTGGGAGTGGATATGTTTCTACTCGACGATGGATGGTTTGGTAATAAATATCCGCGTAGCGGCGATCATCAAGGGTTGGGTGATTGGAAAGAAACGGCGGATAAACTGCCGAATGGTGTAGGACGTTTGGTAGAGGAGGCGCAAAAGAAAGGCATTAAATTTGGAATATGGATAGAGCCTGAAATGGTGAATCCGAAAAGTGAACTGTATGAAAAGCATAAAGACTGGGTGATTCATCTGCCTAATCGGGATGAATATTATTTCAGAAATCAGTTGGTACTTGACTTGAGTAACCCGGCAGTGCAGGATCATGTATTCGGTGTGGTAGACAAATTGATGACAAACTATCCGGGCATTGCTTTCTTTAAGTGGGATTGTAACAGTCCTATCACCAATATCTATTCTTCTTATCTGAAGGATAAACAGTCGCATCTGTATATCGAATATGTGCGTGGGCTGTATAAAGTGTTGGAGCGTGTGAAAAATAAATATCCGGATTTACCGATGATGCTTTGTGCCGGTGGTGGCGGACGCTCTGACTTTGAAGCATTGAAATATTTTACGGAATTTTGGCCTAGTGACAATACCGACCCTATCGAACGTTTATTTATTCAATGGGGATTCTCACAAATATTTCCTAGTAAGACGATGTGTGCACATGTTACGACTTGGAATCGGGGAACCAGCATTAAGTTCCGTACTGATGTAGCTATGATGTGTAAACTGGGCTTTGACATCAAACTGGATGATATGAACGAGAATGACCATATCTATTGCAATCAGGCGGTAGAAAATTATAATCGTTTGAAACCTGTTATCCTTGATGGCGATCTGTTTCGTTTGGTTTCTCCTTATGGCAGTAACCATACCTCTTCTATGTATGCAAATAAAGATAAGAGTAAAGCT
The DNA here is from genome assembly GCF_019129155.2 of Bacteroides sp. MSK.18.37. Taxonomy (NCBI): domain Bacteria; kingdom Pseudomonadati; phylum Bacteroidota; class Bacteroidia; order Bacteroidales; family Bacteroidaceae; genus Bacteroides; species Bacteroides sp. MSK.18.37. The sequence continues at coordinate 2,957,063 of NZ_JAHOIB020000001.1, forward strand.
GTATTGTATGCATTTGATATTCATCCGCGTTATGCAGAAAAATTATTACCGGTACGTTTGCAGGGATTGGATGCTGACAGAATGTATCGTGTGAAAGAAATCAATTTGATGCCGGGTAGCAATTCTTCGTTTCAAGGTAACAATCAACTATATTCAGGAGAGTATCTGATGAATGTGGGACTGGAAGTGTTTACTACCCAACAACTGAACAGCCGGATTGTAGAAATCACTGCTGAATAAATTAATATTATGCGTTGATTTATAACAGACTTCCAACATTTGTTTTGTTGCTTTTTACATATATGGGCTGCTTTAATAAGCAGCCCATATATGTTTTTACTTAGACTCTTCCGAACTTTGAAGCATCTGGAACAACTTATCCAGTTTCGGAGCCATGATAATCTCCGTACGGCGGTTCTTACTTCTGCCTTCGGCTGTTTCATTATCATCCACAGGCATATATTCACCGCGACCACTAGGCTGAATCTGCAAAGGATTTACATTGTAATTCTTGATGAGGATACGAACTACGGAAGTGGCACGGATCACACTTAAATCCCAGTTATCTTTGAATTGTACAGTATTGATCGGTTTGTTATCCGTATGACCTTCGATAAATACATCAATGTCCGTCTGCTTGTTTAGTACTTCCGCCAGTTTGCCGAGAGCTTCCTCTCCGCGTTTATCCAGGCGGGCACTTCCTGATTGGAATAATAGTTTATCGGACATAGCTACATATACTTTTCCATCTTTCTCACGAACGGTCAGCTCGTCGGTACTGAAACCAAGTAAGGCATCTTTTACATTGCTCAAAAGATTCTGTACTTTATCGTTTTGCGCTTTAATCATATCCTGCAACTCATTGATGGTCCGTTCTCTTTCGTTAAGCTCGTTTTTCTTCTGGCTCAACAGGGCATTCAGCTTTTCCTGTTCGGTCATATTCACGTTCAGCATACTTTGATACTGACGGATACTGTTTCCCATTTTGGTGGTATCACGCAAAAGATTCTTGATTTGTGCCGACATTTGCGCGTTTGTATTGCGGCAGTCGGTCAATAATCCTTGCAAGCTATCTTTGCTTATAGTAGCTGCCATTTCTGCCTGCATGAACTTCTTTTTTGTTACACATGAAGTACATAACAGTAACGTAAGTAAAGTAAATAAAGTAATTTTCTTCATTGTGTTTTATATTTTAAGTGGGTATGTATAATTAGCTTTGCAGAAACTCACAAAGTTTCTGTACAGCCAGTGCACGATGGCTGATTTGGTTTTTTATATCATTTCCCAATTCGGCAAAAGTCCGGTCGTAGCCTTCAGGCTTAAATATAGGATCGTAGCCAAATCCGGAATCACCGCGTTTTTCTTTGATAATTTCGCCTTTTATCACTCCTTCAAAGAGATACTCCTTTCCGTCCAATATCAACGAAATAGCGGTGCGGAATTGCGCTTTACGGTTTTCCTTTCCTTCCAGTTCGTGAAGAAGTTTGAGCATATTAGCCTGGGCGTCATGTCCTTCACCTCCTGCATAGCGGGCGGAATAGACTCCGGGAGCTCCGTTCAAGGCTTCCACTTCCAATCCTGTATCATCGGCAAAACAATCCAGATGATAGTTTTTATAGATATAGGAAGATTTTAATAGCGCATTTCCTTCCAGTGTTTCAGCTGTTTCGGGAATATCTGTTTGGCAACTGATATCATTGAGACTTAGTAATTCCACTTGATCTCCTAAGATAGCGGCTACTTCTTCCAGTTTATGAGCGTTATTGGTAGCAAATACAAGTTTGCGTTTCATCATCTTATTTTTTGTTTTAACAAGGTTGTTCAATACTTTTCAGCCAGTTATTATTTCACTTTTAGCTTATCGAATCCTTCGCCATACACGCCGATAACAGAACTTTGAGAGATAAAAGCATTCGGATCAATGCGTTTTACCAAACGGAAGATGTCGAGTGACTGACGTTTCTTGGCAAGTACTACCAATACTTTCACATTGTTTTTACTGTACCATCCCGTACCGTCGAGTACTGTTACTCCCCGGTCGGCATCTTTAATAATCCGGTCGGCTATTTCATCATATTTCTTGGAGAAGATGAAGAATTGAACCGATTGACGGGCACTGTTGATAATCCAGTCGAGCACAACGCCGATGATAAACAGAGTGACAAAACCGAAAATAACCCGGCGCCAGTCATGAAATATAAAGTAACAGGAACTGATAATGAATACATCACAAATCATAATCATTCGTCCGAGTGATACATCTTTGTATTTATTGACGATAGCGGCGATAATATCTGTTCCACCCGTACTTCCATTGTAGTTGAAAGTGATACCCAGACCTACACCGCACATGGCTGCACCGATAATGCAGGCCATGAAATCCTGCCCTGTACCGAGTAACAACGGTTTACCGTCCGGCGTCATATCCGGCGCTTCTACATAATTGTTCACCACCAACTGGAATAACCAAAGCAGAAAAGTCAGTGTAAAAATAGCATAAGTGGTTTTTATACTAAATCTTGGACCTAATACCCGGATGGCAAAGGTCATCAGAACTGCATTAATAATGAAGTATGACCATTGGATTGGAAATCCCGTTGCATAATAGATAATAGCTCCGATACCGGTAGTTCCTCCGGTAGTTATCTGATAAGGTAACAGGAATGCAGCCCATCCCAAAGAATAGCTTATCAATCCGAGAGTGATGTAGATATAATCTTTCACTTCTCTCATTACTTCTGCTTTTGATAGTTTATGCATAGGATTTTAAGTAATAGGATTTTATAAAGTATTAGGTATAAAGTATTAAGTATTAACCTGGCGGATATATTGGGATAGCGGCTACGGATAATACTTAATGCTTATTACTTAATACTTTAAATTACAACGTTTACAATCTTCTTCGGAACGACAATGATTTTCTTTGGAGTCTTGCCGTCAATCCACTTCTGCGAACGTTCGTCGGCCAATACCGCCGCCTGAATAGCGTCCGAAGCTTCATCTGCGGCAAATTCCATATTGAAACGTGCCTTTCCGTTGAAAGAGATGGTATAGTTGATGGTATCTTCTTTCAGATATTCTTCATTGTATGCAGGCCATTGGGCGTCGCATACGGAAGTCTCGTGTCCCAATACGTCCCACAACTCTTCGCAGACATGCGGAGCGAAAGGAGCGAGCGTGATAACGAGCTGTTCCAGAATCTCTTTCTTGCTGCATTTAAGGTTGAAGAGTTCGTTTACGCAAATCATGAATGCGCTGATAGATGTATTATAAGAGAACTGTTCAATATCACCTGTCACCTTCTTAATCAATTTATGAAGGCTCTTCAATTCTTCTTTCGTTGCAGGTTCGTCTGTCACCAGATATTCGTCCGTGCGGCTGTAGAACAGCGACCAGAATTTGCGGATAAAACGGTGTACACCGTCGATTCCGTTGGTATCCCACGGTTTAGACTGTTCTACCGGGCCGAGGAACATTTCGTACATACGAAGTGTATCTGCACCGTATTTCTCAACAATCATGTCCGGATTGACTACATTGAACATTGATTTACTCATCTTTTCAACTGCCCATCCGCAAACGTATTTTCCGTCTTCGAGGATAAACTCGGCTGTTTTATATTCAGGACGCCATGCTTTGAATGCTTCCAAATCCAAAACATCATTGGATACGATATTTACGTCTACATGGATAGGAGTAACTTCGTATTGATCTTTCAGGTTCAGTGAAACGAAAGTATTGGTATCTTTGATACGGTATACAAAGTTGCTGCGACCTTGAATCATTCCCTGGTTTACTAACTTTTGGAACGGTTCTTCCATGATAGATACACCTACATCGTGCAGGAATTTATTCCAGAAACGAGAGTAGATCAAGTGTCCGGTAGCATGTTCCGTACCACCTACGTAAAGGTCTACATTCTTCCAGTACTGATCGATTTTCGGATCAACCAGTGCTTTATGATTGCGTGGGTCCATGTAGCGGAGATAGTAAGCCGAAGAACCGGCGAATCCCGGCATGGTGTTTAGCTCCAGCGGGAAGACAGTTACATGGTCAATCTTCTCATTTTCTACTACACATTTGTTTACTGTATCCCAAGCCCATTTCGTTGCGTGTCCCAATGGAGGTTCACCTGTTTCGGTAGGCAGGAATTTAGCGACTTCCGGAAGTTCCAGCGGCAGGCTGGCTTCGTCAATCATATAGGGCATTCCGTCTTTGTAGTAAACAGGGAACGGCTCACCCCAGTAACGTTGGCGAGAGAAAATAGCGTCACGCAGACGGTAGTTCACTTTCACACGACCCAGATTGTGCTCTTTTACATATTTCTTGGTTGTTTCTATCGCTTCTTTGATAGTCAGTCCGTTCAGAGAAAGATCACAGTAAGGAGTGACATCCGGACGCGGAGAGTTACACACGATACCTTCTTTTGCATCGAAACTTTCTTCGCTTACATCACAACCTTCTACCAACGGACGGATTTCTAATCCGAAATGTTTGGCAAATGCATAGTCGCGGCTATCATGAGCAGGTACAGCCATAATAGCTCCTGTTCCGTATCCGGCCAGTACGTAATCGCTGATCCATACGGGCACTGCTTCACCTGTGAACGGATTGATAGCATACGAACCACTGAATACACCGGTAACACTACGGTCGGCGATGCGTTCACGTTCCGTACGTTTTTTGGTACGGTCGAGGTAAGCGTCTACTTCTGCTTTTTGTTCAGGAGTCGTTAATTGTGCCACCAATTCACTTTCCGGAGCTAATACCATAAAGGTAACACCGAACATGGTATCTGCACGAGTGGTGAAAATTGTGAATTCGAGATCACTGTCTTTTACTTTGAATTGCACTTCAGCACCTTCCGAACGTCCGATCCAGTTTCTTTGGGTTTCTTTCAGAGAATCTGTCCATTCGATCGTGTCCAATCCATCAAGTAAGCGTTGTGCATACGCAGATACACGCAAACACCATTGGCGCATTTTCTTCTGGATAACAGGAAAACCGCCACGTTCGCTGACTCCGTCTACTACCTCGTCGTTAGCCAGTACAGTTCCTAACTCGGCACACCAGTTTACCATCGTTTCGCCCAGATAAGCGATGCGGTAGTTCATCAGGATTTCTTGCTTTTCTTTTTCGCTTTTGGCGTTCCACTCTTCGGCAGTGAAACTGATTTCTTCGCTGCAAGCGGCGTTCAGTCCTTTGTTTCCGTAGATGGCGAAGGCTTTTTCCAGTTCTTCGATAGGACGGGCTTGCTGTTCATCGTTACAATAATAGCTGTTGAACATTTTTTGGAAGGCCCATTGCGTCCAGTGATAATATTCCGGGTCGCAAGTACGGATTTCACGGTTCCAGTCGAAAGAGAAACCTATTTTGTCCAACTGCTCGCGATAGCGGTTGATATTGTTGACGGTAGTGATGGCAGGATGCTGTCCGGTTTGGATGGCATACTGTTCTGCCGGCAGACCGTAAGCGTCATATCCCATCGGGTTGAGTACATTGAAGCCCTGCAGTCGTTTGTAACGGGCGTAAATATCCGAAGCAATGTATCCCAGCGGATGACCTACGTGTAGGCCGGCTCCTGATGGATAAGGAAACATGTTTAGTACATAAAATTTTTGCTTCGAATCATCTTCCGTAACTTGGTAGGTTTTCTCTTCTACCCACCTTTTCTGCCACTTCTTTTCAATTTCTCTGAAATTGTACTCCATAGTGATAAAGTTTTTATTTATAGTGATTTATACTGTTATTTCTAATTCGAGGCACAAATTTACGTGTTTATTTTCAGATAACCACGCTTTCCCTATTGACTTTCTTCTTTTTATTTTGTATATTTGAGGTCAATAATAATAAAGAAATAATAATGAAATATATAAATTTTATTACATAAAGTTCAATAGGTTAATATGCGAATTGCATAACGAGGATAACGAATGGGCAAGAAGCTGTGAAGGTTCTTGCCCATTTTTGTTGCAATAATTCTATTTTAGGTATTGAAAGTGTCAAAAAAGAGTTTATAATAAACTTGGATACCGTTTATAATAAACCCCTTCGTTATTTATTAAAAACTTGAATAGAGTTTATTCGATTTCGAGGTTTTTGTGTAAAGAAGAAAGAATGATTGCAATGAATCACTGGCATCTTCTTTTCTTATTTGGTAAATAATAGGTACAATAGGCTGAATGATTGTATTGATTATATTATTTTACAATATATCATTGTTTTGCTTGATAATCGATCATTCAATGTACAAAGTTCCTGTCGTCTGTTCAATCAGATCGGACTTATGAGTCAGTTCCGGATTGAATAGAAACCAGCATTGAGTCAAAAAAAATGCAGAAATCGTCTGTCATATCATATAATTCTGTAATTTTGTTGTGCAAGCCCTGTAAAACTAAAACAGCATTTCCAAGTTAATCTTTTAATACTAAAAAATACATATAAGTATGAAAATGAATCTTCATTGTTTTGCGAATCTTATCCCGATAATGATTCTCGCGCTTTTCTCGAATAGCGGACTGATAAACGCAACCGAAGTCGGAAAACGTACTGACGCATTGGAAGCATCAGCCTGGAACGACTCTCAATGGATTTCCGCAGTAGACGCCCCTGTAGTGAAAGGACATAACAACGGTCGCGCAGCCGATGGCGCGAGTTGGTTCGTGTCCACCGTGAAAAACGAACAGAAAATTGTCTCTGCCAAGTGGATGACCGCTGGACTGGGAGTTTACGAGTTGTATGTGAATGGGAAACCCGTAGGCGGGGAATTTCTGAAACCGGGCTTCACACACTATGCCAAGACCAAACGTTCTTTCACCTATGATATTACAGACATCATCCGTACCAAGCCAAACGCCGAGAACATGCTTTCCGTACAGGTGACGCCGGGATGGTGGGGTGACAAAATCATAACTCCCGGAGGATATGACGGCATGATAGGCAAGAAATGTGCCTTCCGTGGTGTACTGGAACTAACTTTTTCTGACGGAACCAAGAAGCGCTACGGTACCGATCTCGAAAACTGGAAAGCCGGAATTGCCGGTCCGGTGAAACATGCCGGTATCTTTGACGGAGAAGAGTACGATGCACGCGAACCGATGGGCTTCGAATGTGTGGACAAACTCTCCATACCCGAAGAGAACACCGAATTTTCTGGCGACATTCTGCCTTCGGACGGAGCGGAAGTCTATCTGCGTACAGATCTTGCTCTTGCTCCTATCAGAGCATATATTTGGAAGAATATAGAAGGAGCGAAAGAGAACGAGTTCGGTAAGGTGATTATCGCCCGTGAGTTCGCATCGGGCAAGGAGATGACCGTAAGTCCGGGAGAGACGTTAGTGGTGGACTTCGGGCAAAACTGTGCCGGTGTACCCTCTTTCGTATTCAAAGCTGCCGAGGGAACAGTGTTGACCTGCCTTCCCGCAGAGTTGCTCAATGACGGCAACGGTGCTAAGATTCGTGGCATGGACGGTCCGGAAGGAAGTTGCCACCGTGAAAACCTGCGCATTCCCCACACTGGTATCCGCCTGGATTACACCTTTGCTGCCGGAGATAATTATGTGACCTACTACCCTCATTGCACCTTCTTCGGCTACCGCTACGTCTCCATAACTGCCACCGGAAATGTCTCTATCAAGTCGTTGAAGTCCATCCCCGTTACTTCTATCACAAAGGAACTGGAAACCGGCACTATCACCACAGGCAACGACCTTGTGAACAAGCTCATCTCCAACACTTATTGGGGACAGCTATCCAACTACCTCTCCATACCTACCGACTGTCCGCAGCGCGACGAGCGTCTGGGCTGGACAGCAGACACACAAGTGTTTGCAGAAACCGGTACGTTCTTTGCTAACACCATGAAGTTTTTCCATAAGTGGATGCGTGACATGCGCGACACCCAAAACAGGTTGGGTGGATTCCCCGGAGTGGCTCCCTTGGCACAATACGGTGATGAGAAAATGCGTTTGGGTTGGGCCGATGCCGGAATCATCGTGCCCTGGACGGTATGGAAGCAATTCGGTGACACGCAAATTATTGAGGAGAACTGGAACGCCATGAACCTGTTTATGAACCACATCAACGACACCAAGTATAACCATGAGACCCTCTGTGGCGAGAACGGCAACTACCAATGGGCTGACTGGTTGAGCTACGAACCGCTGGAAAGTTGTAGCGGACTGGCTTTCTCTCCCCAAGGTCCGCTTCCTGATGCCGTCAGCTATTGGAACTATTTGAGCGCTTCCTACTGGGTGATAGATGCTTTCATGATGCGAGATATGGCTGCCGCCACCGGTCGCGATGCTACCAAGTACCAGCAAATGGCTGATTCAGCAAAGGCATACATCAAAGAGAACTTCCTCAACGAAGACGGCACCTTCAAAACCGCCATCCTTAATACCATGCAAACTCCTGCCTTGTTCGCCCTAAAGAACCAGCTTGTGGAAGGCGAAGCCAAAGCGAAGATGATAGACCGCCTGCGCGAAAACTTCGCACAGCACGACCTTTGTTTGCAGACCGGATTCCTGGGCACATCCATCCTCATGGCCACCCTCACGGAGAATGGCATGGAAGACATTGCCTATGAACTCCTCTTCCAACGTAAGAACCCAAGCTGGCTATACTCTGTGGACAATGGAGCCACCACCATTTGGGAACGGTGGAACAGCTATATGATAGACAAAGGAATGGGACCACGCGGCATGAACAGCTTCAATCATTATGCCTACGGATGCGTATGTGAATGGATTTGGGAAACCGTTGCCGGCATTGCAGCCGATCCTGCTACTCCCGGCTTCAAGCACATCATTATGAAGCCCATTCCAGACAAGCGATTGGGACACGTAACTGCCGAATACCGTTCTGCCGCCGGACTCATTAAGAGCGCATGGAAATACGAGGGTGACACTTGGATTTGGGAATTCACCATTCCTAAGGGTGTTACCGCTACCGTAACCCTTCCCGGAGAGATGAAGTCAAAAGATTATGGAAGTGGAACTTACAAGGTGACCAAATAAAGTATATAGTTGCGATAGTTTTTCATGTAGGGATTTGATAGTAAGGCTGTATTCCTCTTCGGGATACAGCCTTCTCTTTTGTTTTGGCAAAATATCTGTCTATGCATTTTTCATCTTTTTTCTCTATGTGGAAGTTTTTTGCACATATATTCTCAATTCCTCGTATCTTTGCATTCTATTAAAACATCACTATGGAATTGAAGCATGGATATTACCATCTGATTGCGATACTTGTAGTTGCTATTTGGGGACTGACCTTTATATCAACCAAAGTACTGATTAATCACGGACTGACCCCACAGGAGATATTCCTTTATCGTTTTCTCATTGCTTATCTGGGTATTTGGGTGATTTCTCCCAAACGTCTGTTTGCGGGTAATTGGAAAGACGAACTTTGGTTGATGGCAGGAGGTCTTTTTGGTGGCTCACTCTATTTCTTTACCGAGAATACAGCTTTAGGAATCACGCAAGCATCCAATGTAGCTTTCATCATTTGCACAGCTCCTTTGCTTACCACCATTCTTTCCCTTCTCTTTTATAAGAGTGAAAAAGCCACCAAAGGTTTGATTTATGGTTCCATATTAGCTTTAATCGGAGTGGGACTGGTGGTCTTTAACGGCAGTTTTGTACTTAAATTATCTCCGGTAGGGGATTTGCTTACTTTACTTGCTGCCCTGTCGTGGGCATTTTATAGTTTAGTGATAAAGAAAATGACGGGGCGTTACCCCACTGTATTTATCACTCGCAAGATATTTTTTTATGGAGTATTGACCATACTTCCCGCCTTTCTTCTTCATCCGCTGCAACCGAATCTTGATGTACTTTTAAAACCGATTGTATTATCCAATCTTTTGTTTCTAGCTGTTCTGGCTTCCTTGATATGTTATGTCCTCTGGAATGTGGTCTTAAAACAGTTGGGAACTGTTAGAGCTTCCAGTTATATCTATCTCAATCCGTTGGTGACAATGGTGGCATCCGTAATCATTCTTCACGAACAAATCACGTGGATTACATTATTGGGAGCAGGTTGCATTATATTTGGAGTCTATCAGGCAGAAAAGAAATAAATAGGTAAAACCACACAAGAAATAACAAATATAAGAGTGACAAAAAGGAAAAAGAAACGCATTAGTGAAAAGATGCGGAGATACAATCTCAGTTTACAGCGTCCCCAAGAGGAATTCCGTCGGCGTGTGATAGAGTCGGAGAGAATGAGGAAGGAAAGGGAACTGGAAGAAAGGAGGAGAGAACGGTGGAGAAAATGGAAGAAATGGCTTGGATTAGCCGATTTTACTGAATATGACGGTCCGTTTCCCATTTTTATATCTGCAGTGTTCTTTTTAGTGATTTTTTTAGGTGGGATAAGTTTATGCGTTTTAGGATTGTTCAAGGACCCATATAAGATTCAAATAATGCCAATCTTATATGGTATACTTTTAACCATTTGGAGTGCGAAAGCCTTGATAATCTTTTATCCTGTTCTAAAAGCAGTCATAATCGCTTTATTTGAAGACAGAAAAAAGTAGATTTTATTGGAGATAATTCTTTATAATTCTTAGATTTGTATTCTATTACTAGAGTATGAATTAACACTATTATCAAAATGAAAAGAATTTGGGTGGCTCTTTTAGTATTTTCTATGTTGGGAGGAGCTGTATCAGCAAATGCTATTTCTTTTAAACGTAAAAAGACAAAAAAGAAAGAATCTGTTGAGAAAGAAAAAACTGCTTATGATAAACTGTTCTCATCTAATCATTCGAAAGCAGAAGGTTTCATCACTGTACACAAAGTGAAAGAAAAAGTTTATTTTGAACTTCCATTATCGTTGTTGAAACGTGATATGTTGTTGGGCTCTGCAGTTACAGAAATCAGTGATAATAGAAATGCCATTATAGGATCAAAACCTACCGAACCTATTCATTTTCGTTTTGAAAAACTGAATAACAAAATCTGTCTGTCTGCTATTCAAACAGATAATGTGAGTGGTGATAATGACAATCGATTGAAGACGGCTATTGCATTAAGTAACATGGATGCCATATTGCAAGCTTTTGATATTTCTGCTTATAATAATGATAGTACGGCTGTTGTGTTTGATGTTACCGGTTTTTTTGTGGGTGACAATAAGCTAATGGATCCTTTTGATAAATATAGTGCAAATATGTCGAGAGGACGTAAGCGTTCCACTTCTTTCCAAAGTAGCAAGTCGTTTGTTGATGGTTTTAAGGCTTTTAAGGACAATATATCTGTCCGGAGTTGCCTAAGTTATACTTATTCGTTGACCGGAGGTAGTGGAAAAGACATTAAGGACGAACCTCTGACTGCAAAGGTGACACGTTCTATCCTGTTATTGGATTCTGTTCCTTACCGTCCCCGATTGATGGATAGCCGGATTGGTATTTTCCCGACTATAAAAAAAGAATATTCGGCAACCAAACAGACGATGCGGGCAATCTATTATGCAAATCGCTGGCGTTTGGAGCCTTCTGATTTAAAAAGTTATGTAGAGGGTAAAAAGGTGACACCTGTGAAGCCGATTGTTTTTTATGTAGATAGTTGTTTCCCTGATAGTTGGAAAGCATCTATATTTGAAGCTGTCAACCAATGGAATGAGCCATTTGAAAAAATAGGTTTTATACAAGCTATCCAGGCTAAAGAATTTCCGAAAGATGATCCGGAATTTGATGCGGATAATTTGAAATACTCTTGTATTCGTTATGCACCGATTGCTATTGAAAATGCAATGGGTCCCTCTTGGGTAGATCCGCGCAGTGGAGAAATACTGAATGCTTCTGTATATCTGTATCATGATGTTATAAAGTTGTTGAATAACTGGATTTTTATTCAGACTGCTCAAGCTGACAAACGTGTCCGTCATAAAATTATTCCAAGGGAAGTGATGGATGATGCTTTACGTTATGTCGTTTCACACGAAGTAGGACATTGTCTCGGATTTATGCACAATATGAGTGCTTCTTCCGTCATTCCGGTCGACTCTCTGCGTTCTCCTTCGTTTACACAGAAACATGGTACTACTACTTCTATAATGGATTATGCACGTTTTAATTATGTGGCACAACCCGGTGATATGGAGCGTGGGGTTCGTATGATGCCTCCCCGCTTTGGGCTGTATGATGATTATTTGATCCGTTGGAATTATACACCAGTACCGGAAGCTAAAACAGAGGAAGAAGAGTATGCGATTACTTCAAAGTGGATTACGGATTTATCCGGTGATCCTATATATCGGTATGGAAAACAACAGTCGGATATACTTGACCCTCGTTCTCAAACGGAAGATTTGGGAGATGATGCGGTAAAAGCAACTCAATATGGTGTGAAAAACCTGAAGTATATCTTGGCTAATCTGAACCAATGGCTGGATAAGGAAGATAATGATTATAAACACCGATCTGCTATTTATGATGGTATTATAATGCAGTATTTGACTTATATGTTGCATGTTTATCATAATATCGGTGGCATTTATCTGCATGAAAAACTGGTCGGTGATAAAGTGGAAGCTCTGGAAAGTGAACCGAAGGAGAAGCAAAAAGAGGCAATGAGTTATTTTCTGGAACAGCTGGAAACGATGGATTGGTTAGATAACAGCGATGTATTGGATAAGTTGCCTATGGTTGGTAAACCTTCTGATGCTTTGCGTAATGTGCTGATGAAATTATTGATGGCGGCTCCTGCCCGTGTGGAATTTTCGGCACTGAAAGCTGAAGGCGATAAATATGATGTTGACGAATGTATGAATGACATTTATGAATACATCTGGAGTCCTACTTTGAAAGGGCGTAAACTAACCTCTACTCAAATGAAGTTGCAGAATTTATTTATTAAACAGTTAGCTTCAACGGCAAAGATTAATTGGAATAAAGATTCGAAATCATTGGCAGATGAGGATGTTTGGGAATCGTTAACCACGCTTCATCATAAGATAGGGGAAGGACACAAAGGATGTTGTGTGTCGGACTTGGAACGTATGTTTAATCCTGTAGCCGGATTTGAAGAACCAATGGCCGAGTACTTTGTCCCCAGAAATCAGGAGAGTATGTGTTATGGTTATTTCTTGCGGGTGCGCGACTTATTGAATAATCAAAAGCAACATGCCGATAAAGATACTCGACTTCACTATCAATTATTGCTTCATCAAATGAATAATGCGTTAAACAGATGATTATGAAGAATAAATATATCCTTTTACTTTTTTTGTCGGTCTTTGGTCTGTCCGTTTCTTATCCTTTGGAAGGGGCAGCTAAGAAAAAGAAAAAAACAGAGCAGGTAAAATCGAAGAGTGATTATGAAAAGCTATTGAAAGGTAAATCCAATAGCATGGAGTCCAAGGGATTAATGAATCTTTATTGGATTGAGAATAAGATATATATGGAAATACCTAAGGCTGTTTTAGGTAAACGTCTGTTGATGGGAGGGGTGGTTGATAAAGTCAGTAATCCACAGGAATCGTCCGTGGGATTTCGCCCTGCCACTTCTTTACAGGTGAGATTTTGCCAATCTGATTCGTTGGTCAGACTTTATCGGGTTGCCAATCGTCCGACTACCGGTGATGGCTCTCGTATCGGCGATGCATTGAAAAAGAGCTTTAGTGATATTGTTCTGGAGCAGTTTCCAATCAAGGCTTATTCTCCTGATAGTGCTTTGGTGATTGATGTCACTTCTTATGTGTTTAAAGATGACGAATACATGAATCCGATAGATCCGAAGGCATATAATACAATGGATGGCTGGGTGAAAAGGAAGGCTACTTTTAAACAAGACCGGTCGATGATATCCGGGATTGCCTCTTACTCGGATAATGTATCTATTTCATGCAATATGAGTTATAGTCTTTCCATGTCGTTGTTCGGGCTTTTCCCGATAGCAGACGATATTCCTTTCAGTGCGGTTGTGAAGCGTACATTTATGTTATTACCGGAGGATGAAGATTATCTTCCCCGTTTGGCAGATCCTCGTGTTGGTACTCTATGGAGTGACAAAGTTAGCTTTTCGGATAAAGCGCAAGGAAGTGAAGTGCAGTATTGGGTGAATCGTTGGAATTTGACAGAGGAAAACTCTATTGTCTTTTATGTAGATACTCTGTTGCCCGAAAGCTGGCAGCGCTGTGTATATCGTAGTGCTGATATATGGAACAAGTCTTTCCAGAAGATTGGTTTTCCCAATGCGTTGGTAGTGAAGCCTTATCCTAAAGACGGTACGGTGTTTGATGCCAATAATATTACTAAATCCTGTATTCGTTATATCATTTCACCGTCTAACCAGATTACAGACAACTGTTGGAGTGATCCGTTGACAGGAGAGATTATAAGTGCCAATATTTACATTCCGCACAACTTGGCATCGAAAATACAGTTGGATTATTTCCTGCAAACATCTTCTTTTAATGAGAAGGCTCGTACGTTGCTGCCCGATGAAGGCTTGGTTGAGGAAGCGTTAACGTCTTTATTGTTGAGGCATTGGGGACATTGTTTGGGGTTGAGTGATAATATGGCAGGATCTATTGCTTATCCTGTTGATTCGCTTCGGTCGAAGGAGTTTGTTAAGCAGCATGGGCTATCTGCTTCCGTTATGGACAAGCTCCCCATGAACTATTTGCTTTCTGATGATAGTTATAGTGAAGGAATGCCTCTGGTGCAATCGGTGTTAGGGGTATATGATGATTGGGTAATTCGTTATTTGTATCAACCTATGAAAAAGAATACGCCGCAGGAGGAATTACCCGGTTTGCAATCGTTGATATCTGAACGTAACCACAATCCGTTATTGTTGTTTAAAGGGCCGCAAAACAGGAAAGCGTATTATGACCCTCGTGGAATGGAAAGGGATTTAGGGAATGATGCTATCCGTTCGGCAACAATAGCTTGTGAGAATATAGCGAAAGTAATAAAGAATGCCAACCAGTGGTTGGACAAGGAGGATGTGGACTATGAGCTGCGTGCTGTTTTATATGGTCATATCATCAAGCAGGTGAATGAATATATGAAGCATGTACTGCAACAAGTGGGTGGTATTTATTTGAATGATAGTTACTATGGAGATGTTTATCCTTCTTTTCAATCAGTGCCCAAAGAGGTTCAACGCCAATCTTTTTTATGGATGCTGGATGCGATTGAAAAGATGACATGGATGGATGATAAGGAATTGCTGAATCATTGTGCCTTAACAGGGAGTGTTGCCGATTATTCTCAAAAATTCCTGGGAAACTTGGTATTAGTGCAGTTGAGTAATATCTGGCTTAGTGAAAGTAAATCGAATGATCCTTACACGCAACAGCAAGCTATTTCAGATCTGATAAGTTTCTTATTCAAGGAAGCCAGGATGGGTAAGAGTTCTGCTGATTTTAAGCGTTTTATGCAAGGACAATTCGTGAATGCTGTTATTTCATGGTCGGATGTAAGTCCGGTGAAAGAAAAAGGTTCATCATCCGGTTCTTCTAGCTTTGCGATTGGAGAAACTAATTCTCATTGGGGAATGGAGCCAATTGAAAGCATTTCATATCTGTCTGTTCCGGCAAGAGCTCATTTTTGGTATGGATGTCTGATGGATTTGAAACAGGAATATGTCAAAGCCAAGGCAATGGCACCGACGAAAAAGTTAAGAGAGGATTATGATTATCGGTTGTTTATAATTGAGAAGGCGTTGAGAAAGTAAGATTGAACAAAAGTCTCTCATCCATTTAGGAATTATGGATGAGGGACTTTTATTATTTGAACTTATATTATCTTATTCAGCTACGCGGGTGAATTTATAATTGATGCCAAACATATCTACATCAAATTCTTCATCATAGTCATTATAAGTACTGACAAAGAAATCTGTAGGAATATACTCATGAAAGTAAATGATGATATTGTTATCATCTAGCTTATCAATTCCCATTATTACATCGGCTGGTTCAGACTTTTGAGATGAGAAAAATTTGTTTGCTCCGGAAATAATATAATATGGAGCATCATATTCTTCATCTTTTTCCCAATCAAGAAGACCTTTTTCAATATGATCAAAAGTGACTTTATGTCCACTAGGATTACAAAAGAAGTTTTTTAAGCTTCCGGTAAGATGCGGTATGATTATGTCATTTCCGTCTGTGTGGATGAATTCCAGATAATCATTTTCACTGTTTTTTACGGGTAAGTTTACCATATCTTCAGCAGGAATTTCATACAATTCAAAATTAATTTCATTTGTGATCTCTACAGGTTTCCATTTTCCTAGCATATCTATAAATTTCACTTGGTCAAGTTTTAAAGAATAGGAAATAAAAGATCCTGGATAATAAAGGTCAGAGTCGCCTTCACTAGGTGCTTTTAAATTGATAGTAGCTGTTTTACCTGCATAGTCTTCAGCATCCTCTTGAATTGCAACTGTGAAATGAGCTTGTCGCCCATTTTTAGGTATAGTTATAGAAGTTGGGGCAGTGAAATCAGTACCTATTATCGCACTACTTGATGAACCAATCTCCAAAGGAAATGTAATATCAGAAAGAGCCTTAAAACTTTTTCCACTAATTTCACCTTGAACTTCTACCCATATCTCAACAGTACTTAATACTCGAGAGTAAGATGACGTAAATGAATACATAATACGTTCCTTGGTTTCTATAGGAATGATAGCTATCTTTTTATCTCCCAATACATAACCGTTCACCGGATTAATAGAGAGACGGATTTCACGTCCACTAGTTAAATTGTTTTTAGGTATTAGTATCAATTTTCCACTTGTTTCACCTGCCTTTATCGTGAATTCTTTAGCAGAAATCTCATAATCTTCATTCAGTTCTGCGGTCCCCTCAATATTGACAGGAACTATAAGGTCTGTTTCTGGTGGTACAGATGCCCTAAGTTCTACTTCCAAACTTCCCGAAGAAGGAAGAATATAAATGGATCGACTGAACGAAAGATTAGCAGCCGAAGAATCATCATCACTGCATGAAATGGCTATTATGGGAAATGCCATTACCAATATAAGCAGAATGTTTATGTTTCTAAGCATTGTTTTCATTTTACTCAATCGATTTTATTGGTTAATTGCTTCGTTATATTCATCCCATCGTGCTTGTACTTCTGCACGGTCTTCGGCAGTTAGGATTGTTCCAGTGGGAACAAGATAGTCTGTTGTTACAGATGCTGTTTTCGGAGTTAGTTCTTCTGGTTCACTACAGGACGAGCATATAAATATGCAGTTTGTAACTATTATTGCTGTAATATATATAGTATATTTCATTTTTTGTTTTATTAAAGTTAATACTTAATTTATATACCCGGGATTTTGTATGAGAAGGTCTGGAAATAGTTCTACATCAGCCCTCGGAATAGGATATGTGTAAAGGTACTTTTCTGTAACATATTTTTTCCCATTTGCAGCAATCCAAAATTCTGGTCTTCCATTGCGTTTCAACTCAAACCAACGATCACCTTCGAGAAAGAGTTCCATTCTACGTTCGCAAAGAATGGCGGAAATTAGCTTACTGAGAGGAGCGCCAGTGGCATCTACAGTGATGTTTTGTTTAGCTACTTCAGGTAGATTATCCATTGTATAAGCTATATAATCTTGGGTAATTCTTTTGGAACGAAGGAGATTAAGATATTTTAGAGCTTCTGTTGTATTATTCAAGTGCGCATATGATTCAGCAATAATGAGACATAGTTCTTCACTGCGGAATTTAGTTGTAACCTTTTTGATAGGTATTCGTTGTGCGTTGAATGAATTTGCTTTGCGTATGTCATTTGGGCTACTATTGAATAATTGTACTAGCTCTTTAGATACAGGACGCTGAATAACATTGCTTTGGGCAACAACATAACTTAAGCTTCCTATATCATTTTCATTAGTGTAAGAGGCGATGATAACATTTTTCCCTTTTGAAAGTTTCTGATTTATATTATCCGCATATTCTTCATCTTCTAACATAGGATATTGTTCAAGCACTTCTTTAGCGTATATGATGGCATTTTCCCAGTCTTGTGTCCAAAAGAAAAAACGTGCCATAAAAGCTTTGGTTACCTGAGCCGTAAAGAGGTAGTCTTTATCGGTTACATTGTATAAGAGTGCATTGCGAAATCCTTTTAATATAAATTCTGCTGTTTCTTTTTGGTTCGAACGTTCAGGTTTGGCTTCCATGTCGAATTCATCTACAAGTGGTAATCCTAACGTTTCAGTAGCAGTTTCCGGTTGATAGGGCTCACAAAAACTTTGTAGCAGATTATAATAGCAGATAGAACGAAGACTCCATGCTGTTCCTAGTATGTTTTTTGCCATTTCTGATTCTGTATCTTCCATATTGCTGATGATAACATTGCAGTCTTTGATAACGGAATACAGTTCAGGATAACGTTTTTGATTTGTATTGATACGACTACCGACATATAATTGTGTATTAACAAGGGAACTGGCTAATGTTCCATCCAAATCTTCTGCAAAGAATTCCAAAAGACTTGTATAGTCGGGTTCAGGTATAATTGTAGCATTGGCACCCTTTTCTATCTCGTCCAGCCAATAATGAAGAATTGTGGAATATTCCTCGGCTGTTTTAGGTATAATTTTTCCTTTGGGTTTTACATCCAGATAATTGTTGCATGAGGTAAGTATGAATAGCAAACTGCAACAGGTGAGTATAAGTTGTTTTATTTTCATAGTTATGCTTTTTTAGAATCCTACATTTACGCTAAACATCACAGATCTGCTGACAGGATACGTTGCTCCGGGAGTTTCCGGATCCATACCTTTATAGCTCGTAAAAGTGAAGAAATTATTAAGTGCCATTGAGAAATCCACATTTGAAAG
This sequence comes from Bacteroides sp. MSK.18.37, assembly GCF_019129155.2. Taxonomy (NCBI): domain Bacteria; kingdom Pseudomonadati; phylum Bacteroidota; class Bacteroidia; order Bacteroidales; family Bacteroidaceae; genus Bacteroides; species Bacteroides sp. MSK.18.37. Next base: position 2,975,887 of record NZ_JAHOIB020000001.1, read on the forward strand.
TGCTGTCTGATTTAATAATTTCTTCGGGAGTGAGTATCCTACAATAATACTTTTAATACGTACATATGATAAATTGGTGAGATATGCCCCGCGTGTAATATTTGGATCCATTGGGTTATAATAACCAAAGTTATACGAATCCTTGAAAACGTTCCATACACGCGGATAGGTACCGTCAGTATTGTTGGGTGTCCAACGGTCACCGGCAATTTTCGGTACATTCAGTTGTTTTGTAAATAGGTCATTCTCGAATACCTGTGTTGATTCACTTTGAGTTCCATAACCTGTATTTTGATAAGAAACGGGAGGTTTAATATATTCAAGTACTTTAGATCCTGTTGCATAGGTTCCGTTCACACTTAATCTGACACCTTTATATTCTGCGGTAATGTTGAAGCCACCGGTAATAGGGGCTTCCCCTGTTCCCAGATAAAATTGATAGTTGTCAAATTTATTTAAATCAGTTGCAGTATTGATTTCTGCATCCGGGCGTAATTGGAAAGAGTAAAGACCTGTATCCGGGTCAATACCGGTAAGTCTGCCGCTATAGATAGCCTCCATTGGATATCCTTCCCAGTATCCTGCATAAGAAAGTTTATTTAGTGGGTCCTTATATCTAGTTATCCTATTCATATTATAGGCAATATTGCCAGATAAGGATAAAGTAAAGTCTTTAGTTTTTACAGGAGTTCCATTTAGTGTGGCTTCAATACCTTTGTTTTCTACATTTGCCGTATTATATTGTTGTTTTGAATATCCAGTTGTGGTTAGTACCCGTACACTAGTTACCATATCAGTGGTTTTACGGTAATATCCTTCAATAATACCGGTTAAGCGGTCATTGAAAAGCCCAAAGTCCAATGCAACTTTCATATCTTTCGTTTTTTCCCAGCGCAAATTGGGGTTTGGAGGAGAACTGATACTTCCAATATGATAAACATTATTTGCCACATTGCGATAATCATCAAGGAGATTAATGATAAGTTGCGGACTTACAGCACGGCTGATATTACCAGTGAATCCGGTTGCCAGCCGAAGAGTCAATCTGTTCAATACTGGTTTGATAGATTGCATAAAGTTCTCTTCGCTGATGTTCCAGGCAGCACCTGCGGCCCAGTTCGGATTGAATTGTTGGTCGCTACCGAAGTTGGAGCTGCCGTCTGTACGGAAAGAAGCATTCAATATATACTTTGTTTTATAATAATAATCGGCGGAAGCATAGAAGGAAGCGAACTTCTGCTCATTCCAAGTTTCACCGGAAGAAGCATCCAAAGCAGTCAGATATTCTTTCAGCTTGTCATAGTTAACTCCTTCGGGAGTAGAAGGTAAAGGGGTAATTGTGTTTCCTGTTAGAGAATCATAACCATATCGTTTACTGAAAAGTCCGTTCGACTTGTTCCCGCGGAGTTCGGCGCCTGCTATTAAGGAAATTGCATGGTCGCTGCCGAATTGGTCATCATAAGCAAAGTGTCCGCGTATCATATAGCTGTCATTATCTATATTACGTTGTAAAACTGAAGCATATTCTTTTTGTGACAAGTAGTCAACTGACATGCGGTTATCTAATGCGGCTTTGGTTCCATCGCCATATATTTCTTTCAGACGGTTGGTGGAATAAGTATATGAAGCGAGTCCCACAAAGCGTAATTTGCTGATAATGCTATAATCAATGCCGGCACGTACAGTTGTATTTATATTTTTAGTACGTGAAGAGGTTTCATTCATTTCTCGCATAATATTGAAACCGCTGTCGGGCACTTTCTTTCTGCTCGTAGTTTCATAGTTATATTTACCTAATGTATAGTAGGTTTCATCTGTGCAATAACTGCCGTCTGTATTATATGGTTTTTCGTATGGATTGGCAAAATATGCGTATTGGAATGGGTCGAAAGTACTTAATGCCGGCGACTTGGAATCTTGATAAGACATTGATGCACCAAAATCTAATCTTACTTTTTGGTTGGGAGTCATGGTGAGGTTAGCCGTTATGTTATAACGGTCGTAATTATTGTTTTTTAATAAACCTGCATTGCGTGTGTATGCTAATGATGTATAATAGGTGTATTTCTCACCTCCTCCACTGATGGATAAGTTGTGTGTTGTTGATACTCCATTCCGGAACAGTTCGTCGTACCAGTTAGTGTTGTTCTGACTTAATTCGTTGAGATAGGCGTCTTGTTGTTCTTTATTCCAGCCGCTAAAACGTCCTTTACCGGAACGTACAATACCAACTATACCTACCACTGGATAATCTGTTTTACCTTCTCCAAAGTAAGGGGCAGAGAATTCATCCCATAATCCTTGTTCAAAAGCAATTTTTTCTTGGGAATTCATTAAAGAATAATCCCTTTGTGGCGATAGTGTGACAGAAACGTTACCGGAATAATTGATTCTTGTTTTCCCTTGTTTCCCTTTTTTAGTGGTTACTACAATAACACCTCCTGCTGCACGAGATCCATAAATAGCTGTAGCGGAAGCATCTTTTAGGATCGTGATGCTCTCGATATCGCTTGGATTAATACCTGCAATACCATTCATAAACATATCATCGAACTGTCCTGATTTAATTTCCGAACTACTTGGCATATCAGCTATACTTTCTTGTACGGGTACTCCGTCAATAACCCATAAAGGTTGTCCGTCTCCAGTGATCGTGTTGGTACCTCTGATTCGTATTTTTTGTGTACTACCGGGCTGTCCGGTTACAGCTGATACAGCTACACCCGCAATTTTACCTTGCATTAAGGCATCGACAGTCGGTTGGGCTTGATCTTTTAGCTGGTCGGCAGTAATGATGCCTACTGAACCTGTCATCTTTTTAAATGTAGTTTGAGTATAACCAGTGATAACAACCTGATCGAGTTCACTTGTTTCTGCCTCCATCTGTATTTTGATGAAAGAGGTTGTCCCTTTTAGTAAACGCTCTGCATTTTTCATACCGATATAGGAAAAAACAAGCGTTTTCCCTTCATTTACTTCCTTGATGGAAAACTTACCATCAATATCTGTAGTAACACCAACTTGGGGGACTTCCTTATAGCGGACGGAGACGCCAACTAATGGTACCCCACTTTCGTCAGTTACAATACCCTTTACTGTTACCTGTGCATTTGCAAATAATGGTAAAATTAAAGCAAAAAGTAGTGTCAATGAAAAAATGGGAATTTTATTCATAATTGTAATAATTTGGTTTGAATAAATGCAAATGTATTATTATTAGCTGATATAAACAAGAAAAATGATAATATTTGTGTTTAAAATGTGTGCTTTTGTTTGAGCGGATATCAACCGGTGTTTATTATATTTTTATAAAAGTATAGAAATTTGATTTATGGTATATTACGGCTAGCTTTTTGCATTATAGTATATATTGGGGAGTTTGGTTTGGTAAGTAGTAGAAGGTAAGAAAAGAATGGCTCAGTTTGAGAGTTTGGAGGTAGAACAACTATACTCCAAACAGTTCGTTTTTATACGGAAATGATCCCAAGATACTACCGCTGACAATAACTTGTCAATATACAGCTTTTATTTCTTTCTCTTGCTTATATTATTCTTTCAATTGCCTAAGGAGTTTTCGTTTGACAATTGTTAAGCGATAGTTCAACATATGTCAAGCGTTCGTTCAACAACTGTCAAACGATAACTCCTTAGGCAATGAAATAACTATCAATAGGTAAACGGTTGCCTAAAAATAACTAATAAAATCATTAGTGGCAATTGATTCCAAATCATGCAATTTTGAGCTAAATTCATAGTTACAAGGACTAATCTAACGCAATGCAGTTTTTAGTAATTCTTCTTGGAACTATTATTTTCTTCGTTCCCTAATGAGTTTTCGTTCCACTTAAGTGGAGCGATAGTTCAACTTAAGTGGTTCTATCGTTCTACTTAAGTAGAACGAAAACTGAAGTGCAGATCTAATTATTATTTATAAAAGCCAGGAAACTAAATACAGTATTAAAACAGGTTATCTCTTACTGGCTATTGAAAGCTACTGTTTAGTTTAGTTCATTAGAGCACCGGAATGAATCTATTTTTAAAGGTGGGGTTGCTCTGAACCGAATCTCTAGGATTTCAGATTGCGCCAAAATAATCTGATGATTGAAAAGAGAGAGTTCTGCTGGTTTATATCAAATAGGGACGAAGCGTATAGGCATAAAAAAAGGAGCAACGCCTTGCTCCAACCTTTGTTAACCTTAAATCTAATACTATGAAAAACACATTGCAAAGATACGGACTCTTGGGAAATTAGCAAATTATCCAAGAAAAATAGCATGTTTTATAACACGTTTTAATAGTTTTTCCCTACTTGTTAAGAAATCAGTCCTCCTTATTTCAAGGTATGTAACATTAATTTTGAAAATTGAATCGGAGCATACCGTTGATTCTCTGCCGAAAAACCGTTATCTTTGCAAGGATAATCACATTATGCACTCAATAAAAAAGAAAAGGAGACACCCGTGAACGAAGAAGAGATCGTCCTCACCCCGATGATGAAACAGTTTCTGGATTTGAAGGCAAAACATCCGGATGCAGTGATGCTGTTTCGTTGCGGTGACTTTTATGAAACATATTCTACGGATGCCATCGTTGCAGCCGAAATTTTAGGGATCACACTGACAAAACGTGCCAATGGGAAAGGAAAAACTATCGAGATGGCAGGTTTTCCTCATCATGCCCTTGATACCTACCTTCCGAAATTGGTTCGCGCTGGAAAACGTGTCGCTATCTGCGACCAGCTCGAAGACCCCAAAATGACGAAGAAGCTGGTGAAGCGTGGTATTACCGAATTGGTTACTCCTGGTGTTTCTATCAATGATAATGTTCTGAACTATAAAGAGAATAACTTCCTGGCTGCCGTTCATTTCGGAAAGGCTTCCTGTGGAGTTGCTTTTCTCGATATTTCTACCGGTGAATTCCTTACTGCAGAAGGACCTTTTGATTATATAGACAAACTGTTGAATAACTTTGCCCCTAAGGAAATTCTTTTTGAACGTGGCAAACGCCTGATGTTTGAAGGTAATTTCGGTAACAAGTTCTTTACATTCGAGCTGGACGACTGGGTATTTACAGAAACGACTGCCCGTGAGAAACTGCTGAAACACTTTGAAACGAAGAATCTGAAAGGTTTCGGAGTGGAGCACTTGAAAAACGGTATCATTGCTTCCGGTGCTATCCTGCAGTATCTGACAATGACGCAGCATACGCAGATTGGTCACATCACTTCATTGGCACGTATTGAAGAAGATAAATACGTCCGTCTGGATAAGTTCACGGTGCGTAGCCTTGAGCTGATTGGCAATATGAATGATGGAGGCAGTAGTCTAATCAATGTGATCGACAGAACGATCAGCCCGATGGGAGCGCGTCTGTTGAAACGTTGGATGGTTTTTCCGTTGAAGGATGAGAAGCCGATTAATGAACGCTTGAACGTAGTGGAATATTTCTTCCGCCAACCAGATTTTAAGGAATTGATTGAAGAACAGTTGCATCTGATAGGTGACCTGGAGCGTATTATTTCCAAAGTGGCTGTAGGGCGTGTGTCGCCTCGTGAAGTCGTTCAGTTGAAGGTTGCCTTGCAAGCAATTGAGCCGATAAAACAGGCATGTATGGAAGCTGATAATGCGAGCTTGAATCGCATTGGCGAACAGTTGAATCTTTGTATTTCTATTCGTGACCGGATTGCCAAAGAGATTAAAAATGATCCTCCTTTACTGATAAATAAAGGTGGAGTGATTCAGGACGGTGTGAACGCAGATTTGGATGAATTGCGGCAAATCTCCTATTCAGGAAAAGACTATCTGCTAAAGATACAGCAGCGGGAGAGCGAAGAGACGGGTATTCCGAGTTTGAAAGTAGCTTATAATAACGTATTCGGTTATTATATCGAAGTCCGTAATGTGCATAAGGATAAGGTTCCACCCGAATGGATTCGCAAACAGACGTTGGTCAACGCAGAGCGTTATATCACGCAGGAACTGAAAGAATACGAAGAAAAGATTTTGGGAGCGGAAGATAAGATTCTGGTTCTGGAAACGCAGCTATATACGGACTTAGTACAGGCATTGATGGAATTTATTCCACAGATACAGATTAATGCGAATCAGATTGCACGTCTGGACTGCTTGTTGTCATTTGCCAATGTGGCCCGTGAGAATCGTTATATCCGTCCGATTATTGAGGATAATGACGTGCTGGATATTCGCCAGGGACGTCACCCGGTGATTGAAAAGCAACTTCCGATAGGCGAGAAGTATATTGCCAATGATGTAATGTTGGACAGCAACACGCAACAGATTATTATTATTACAGGTCCGAACATGGCCGGTAAGTCTGCACTTTTGCGTCAGACGGCGTTGATTACGTTATTGGCTCAAATCGGCTCGTTTGTTCCTGCGGAGAGTGCACACATCGGTTTGGTAGATAAGATATTTACCCGTGTTGGAGCGAGTGATAATATATCAGTTGGCGAATCTACATTCATGGTAGAGATGAATGAAGCGGCTGATATCCTGAATAATGTTTCTTCCCGGAGTCTGGTATTATTTGACGAATTGGGTCGTGGTACTTCTACTTATGATGGTATTTCCATTGCCTGGGCAATTGTAGAGTATATCCATGAACATCCGAAAGCAAAAGCACGTACATTATTTGCTACGCATTATCATGAATTGAATGAGATGGAGAAATCCTTCAAGCGTATCAAGAACTATAATGTATCGGTGAAAGAAGTGGATAACAAGGTAATCTTCCTTCGTAAACTGGAACGTGGCGGTAGTGAGCACTCTTTCGGTATTCATGTGGCAAAGATGGCCGGTATGCCGAAAAGCATTGTGAAACGTGCAAATGAGATATTGAAACAGCTTGAATCTGATAATCGTCAACAGGGCATAGCAGGTAAACCGCTGGCAGAAGTGAGCGAGAATCGTGGAGGTATGCAGTTAAGCTTCTTCCAGTTGGACGATCCGATTCTCTGTCAGATTCGCGATGAGATATTGAATCTTGATGTGAATAATCTTACTCCTATTGAAGCGCTGAATAAACTGAATGATATTAAGAAGATAGTCAGGGGGAAATAAGCTGAAAATGTATATAATGTCTTAGGATATGTTTTCGATTGTTGTCCTGACATTAGGGAAATGGCATTTGTTTTATTGATAAAAAAGAGGGATTAGTGATGTTTGAACCGCTAATCCCTCTTTTTTTGATTTAGGCTATTTTATTTTTCTTCTTGTCATAGAAGAACATGAAATAGACGCCTATTATGATAAACGGAACGCTTAGCCATTGCCCCATATTGAACATCATGCTGTTTTCAAAATCTTCCTGATTTTCTTTTAGGAATTCGATGAAAAAGCGGAAGGTGAAGATATAAGTCAGACAAAGGCCGAAGAAGAAGCCGCGATGCAGTTTCTTGCTGTAATTCTTATATAAGTAAAGCATGATGAAGAACAGGATAAGATAAGCAATGGCTTCGTAGAGCTGTCCCGGATGACGGGGTTGCATATCTACACGCTCGAAAACGAATGCCCAAGGTACATCAGACGGTTTGCCTATGATTTCGGAGTTCATCAGGTTGGCAAGGCGGATGAAGCAGGCGGTGATTGGAGTAGCTACGGCAATCATATCCAGCACGTCCATATAATGGAGTTTCGTCTTGCGGCAATATAGCCAAAGGGCGATTATCAATCCTAATGTACCGCCGTGGCTGGCAAGTCCTTCATATCCGGTAAATTTCCAGTTTCCGTCCGGCATGAATTTGATAGGAAGAATCATTTCCCAAAAATGAGACAAGTAGTATCCCGGATCATAGAACAGACAGTGTCCTAGGCGGGCACCAATCAGAATACCAAAGAAACAATAAAAGAAAAGAGGGTCAAACTTCTTTTCCTCTATCTTTTTATCCCGGTACTGGTAGTGAACAACCACATAAGCAAAGAATATTCCTACTGCCCACAGTAATCCGTAATAACGGATAGAAATGCCGAACAGGTTGAATAGTTCGGGATTCGGGTTCCAGTTGATGGATAATAGCATGGTATTCATTCTATATTGGATTAATGTTAATGATTAGATTCTTTGAATTTCTCCGCAACCATCCGGTAGGTCGGTATATCTATTCCCTGTTCTTCGGCTGCTGCAATCATGTCGAAGAGCAATCCTTGTATTTCCGAGTCGTGTCCGCGTGCCAGGTCTTTTTGCATAGAAGCGGTACTTTCGGGGTCGAGCTTGTCAATCACTTTTAGGTTGTAGCTGACTGGGTCTTCGGGAAATTCGACGCCCAGTTTCTTTCCTAAGGCAGCGCTTTCCGTAGAAAGTCCGATAAATGTATCCCGTATCTTTCCCGGTTTCTGCACTTCTCCCATCGGAACGTCGTAGTAAGCACCCGTCACAGCCATTGCGGAGATAAACGACCATTTGATAAACGTATCCCGGTTGATGTCCGGTGAGAGGTCTACCTTTATGCCTGCTTCCTGCAAGTCTTGTTGGATAGCTTCCAGTAATCCGGGTTTTACAACTGTGCCGCAATGAGCGCCGTATACCAACCGGAATATCTTTCCCATTTGGGTGATTTCTCCTGTGCCGGATACGAAACCTACGATATAGATGCAGCCGTCGAGGACAGTGACTTCCGGTACCAACTTTTGTATGCGTGGTCCTGTGCCGTACACATTTAGAATAGGGATGACAACCGTGTCTTTGTGTGCTGCCCTTTTAATCAGTCCTACGATGGAATCGACCGAATAACCTTTCACGCATACAAATATCACATCTGCTTTTCCATTGAATTCTTCAGCGGTAGTAGCCGGAATCCGGAGCGTATGTTCGCCCTTCAAATCCGATTTCAGTTTCAAACCGTTCGTTTGAATCGACTGCAAGTGAGCTCCACGGGCAATACAAGTTACATCTTTGCCTGCCAGCGACAAGAATCCTGCGATACTGCCGCCTACACCTCCCGTTCCTGCAATGAGATATTTCATATTGTTAGCGAATTAGTAATTAATAAGTCGTCGGTGGTAACCGATAATCACACGTTGAAACGGAAATGCATGATGTCGCCATCCTGCACCACATATTCTTTTCCTTCTACACCCAGTTTTCCGGCTTCTTTCACAGCTGCTTCCGAGCCGTATTTGATATAATCATCGTATTTGATAACTTCGGCACGGATAAAGCCTTTTTCAAAATCGGTGTGGATCACTCCGGCACATTGAGGAGCTTTCCATCCTTTTTCGTATGTCCAGGCACGTACTTCTTGTACACCGGCAGTGAAATATGTTTCGAGATTCAGGAGTTTATAAGCAGATTTGATAAGACGTGCTACGCCCGATTCTTCCAAGCCTACTTCGGCAAGGAACATTTGACGGTCTTCGTACGTTTCCAGTTCGGCGATGTCCGCTTCTGTTTTGGCTGCGACAATCAGGATTTGAGCATTCTCGTCTTTTACGGCTTCGCGTACCATATCTACGTATTTATTTCCGTTTACTGCGCTTGCTTCATCAACATTGCAGACATACATTACCGGCTTGCTGGTCAATAAGAACAGTTCGTGAGCAATCTTTTGTTCGTCTTTTGTTTCAAAAGTCACTGTACGTGCAGATTTTCCTTGTTCCAGTGCGTCTTTATATTGAACGAGTACATCGTAAGCTAACTTTGCAGCTTTGTCTCCGCCCGTCTGTGCTTGTTTCTGTACTTTCTGGATACGGCTTTCGATGGTTTCCAGGTCTTTCAATTGAAGTTCGTAGTCAATGATTTCTTTGTCGCGGACGGGATTTACGCTTCCGTCTACGTGTGTCACATTGTCGTCATCGAAGCAACGGAGTACGTGGATAATTGCGTCTGTTTCACGGATATTGGCAAGGAACTTGTTTCCTAGTCCTTCACCTTTGCTTGCGCCTTTCACCAGTCCGGCGATATCTACGATTTCTACAGTTGTAGGAACAATTCGTTGGGGGTGCACCAATTCAGCGAGTGCGTTCAGACGTTCGTCAGGAACAGTGATTACACCTACATTGGGTTCAATTGTACAGAAAGGGAAATTTGCCGCCTGTGCTTTCGCATTCGACAAACAGTTGAAAAGTGTCGACTTACCCACGTTCGGTAGTCCTACAATACCACATTGCAATGCCATTTATCTATTTCGTTTTTATTTAGTTATCGATAATCTGACTGCAAAGATAGGCATTTTGGCAGAGTTTTAATATTTTGCCTGATATTTCTTATAGAAAATCAGGAATAAAGTAAATCCAATTAGGGCGAATGGTACACCCGCCAGGGACGGATAACGGTATCCACCACTAACAGCCAGTCCGCCTGCATAAGCACCGATGGCATTTCCGAGATTGAATGCAACCTGCACGCAGGCTGCTCCCAGCATTTCTCCTCCTTTTGATACGCGGATAATTAATATCTGCTCCGGACTGGATACAGCGAACAGTCCTGCCGTACAAAGGCACATCAACAGGGCTGCTGCCCATTTATAGGGAGAAAGGAAGAAAATGAGCAATAACATAATACAGATAAGTGCTTGAGCGGCAGTCCCTATTTTTCCGGGGGTGTAGCGGTCGGAGAGACGTCCGCTAATCAGGTTTCCCACTACCATACCGAAGCCGGCAAGGATCATTAAAGGCGTAATGCTTTCCGCGGAGAAGCCGGACACATTGGTAAGCATCGGATTGATGTAGCTATACCAGCAGAATACACCGCCATTACCTAGTGCCGTAGCACCGAGAATCAGCCACGGAGCCGGAGTTCTAAGAAAGCGGAATTGTCCTTTAAAGCCGGTATCCTTTAAGCCTTCTACATGCGGAACCCATCGCCAGATATAATATAGGATAACAATTCCCCAGATACCGACCAGCAAGAAAGTGGCACGCCAGGAAAGCATGGTACTTAGGGAAGTGCCCAAAGGTACACCAAACAGGTTGGCAATGGTCATTCCTGCAATCATGATGGAGACGGCTTCCGAACCTTTACCCTTGTCGGCCAGTTTCTCTGCAACAATAGAGCCTACTCCGAAGTATGCACCATGAGGCAAGCCGGAGATAAAACGGGCAGCGAGCAACACCCAGTAATTGGGAGCCATAGCCGCACAGATATTACCTATCATAATTAAGGTAACTAATACTAACAGAATATGTTTTAGCGGATATTTGCGAGCCAATGTTAATACAGGTGCACCGACACAGACGCCTAATGCATAAGCAGAAATGAAATGCCCTGCGGTAGGAATACTAATACCTAAATCTTTTGCCACATCGGGCAAAATTCCCATCATTACAAATTCGGCAATACCTAATCCTAGTGTGCCGAACGCCAATGCAATAAGACTCTTCTTCATACAAAACTTAACCTTAATACCTGTTACCTTTTTACCTTACTATTATTTGCCGCTTATTTATTTCGGCTGCAAAGGTAAAACAAAATCTTTCAGGGTGAGTTCGATGAGATAGATTTTGATTTAAATCAAATTAGACAATGTTGGTGGAAGCTGATGACGGGAGATTTATGTAGTATATGTAAATTGTAGCCATTTACTTTCTTTCCAATTCTTGCAAATATTTGAAGAATTTGCAAGAATTAGCAAGAAAAGAATGTGATATTGAGAAATGTGTACTTGCTAAGTAATATCATTAACAGACTTATTGTTTCCTTATCCATTCAATGATATCTTTCAAGACTTCCGGATTGATTGTTTCTTCCAACTGCCCGTATTCAGCCAATGTTCCTTTTTCGCAAGTCTGAAACAGATGATTTAAGTTCGGATAGGCTTTGACTGTTACATTTTTGTTTCCATTTCCGGTGATTCTTTCCTGGATGGCAGCAAGATTCATGGCGGCATCCACTTGAATATCCTTTTCTCCGTTCAGAGCCAGAACCGGACATTTTAGTTTCTTCAAATCCTGGGCCGGGTCATATCTTATAAAATGAAGATACCACGGAGAAGTCATCGAACTGATTTGCGCGGATAGTTGCTGGATGGTATTCAGGTCTTTCAATTGTTCGGGAGACATTGTTTTTGTAACGTCTGCATACAGTTCTTTCTGCAACTCTTCGGGAGTTTTGTCTGTTTGTTGCAGTATGGCATATCTGTTCCGTATCGAAGGCTTCATCCCTTGCCAGACGGCATCCGGCATTCCCTGGGATTTAGAGATTAACTCTACCTGCTTCAGCATCAGACTGTCGCCTCTCACGCCGGCTCCTGCCAATGAAACGACAAATGCAATGGATGGGTCCTTTTTGGCAACGATGAATGCAATGATTCCGCCTGCGCTATGTCCGATAATTCCGATTTTCTTTGCATTTATTTCTTTTCTGCTGCGCAGATAATTCACCATTGCTTCCGTATCTGTGGCAAAATCCTCATTGGTAGCTGTTGCGTGAGTACCTTGTGAAGCAGCAGTGCCCCTGTCATCACATCTAAGCACAGCAATTCCGTTCCGGGTCAGATAATCGGCGATGACAAAGAAAGGTTTGTGTCCCATGATTTCCTCATCCCGGTTCTGCGCACCGCTTCCCGTCACCATTACCACTGCCGGAAATTTAGTTCCTTTTTCGGGAAGAGTCAATGTTCCGGCAAGGTTAATACCATCGCGTTCATTCCTCACGGTGACTTCTTCACTTCTGTAAGGGAAAGGCGGTTGAGGCTCCTGCGGACGCTTGGGGCGGCTGGCTTCTCCCTTTTTCAAATTCAACGGAAGGGGCATCCCTTGCGTAAATGTTCCGTTGATTGTGTTATCACTGTTCAGTTTTCCTTTGTACGAAGCATGAATCACAGGTATCTGGATAATTAAAGTAGAATCATTGAAAGAAGTAGTCTGTGTCTTGATACCGTTGGCTCCTTGGTCGGGACTGTCCAGTGTGGTCACATAAGCGCCTTGTTCCGTTTGACTGATGTGGAATACAATAGTCAGCGAACCGGTGGGAATGGAAAGTTTTCCGTGCCAGGTTCCCGAAATATCTTGGGCGGAAACAGAGGATGAGAAGAACACTCCGGCTAATAGTCCGGTAATGAATATAACGATGTAGGTAGCCTTAACTATTTTCATAAGCGAAAAATTAGGTTTAATCTTAATTGTAAATATAAGATATATACAAAGGTAACAATTTTCCTCATTATAAAATAAGACATTACCTAATCTTGTCAGAATCCGGTAATATCTTATTTGGCTGTTCCTGTATACAATAGTTCGTTAAATGTTAATTTAAAATTTAACGAACTATTGTTTATCTTTACCGCCGATTTATTCAGCAAGCCGATGATTATCTCACTATATTGGTCAAGTTCGTTCAGATTCATTTTTTTCAGGATGTAGGAACCCTTAATATAATGAATCGGTTCGACTTGACTTAATATTTTATTGTTAATTCAAAACTTAACGAACTATTGTCATTAAAAAGTGGAATTATAATTGCTTGAGTTATCTATATCAAATTAAGGTAAGTAGCCCTCTATCTTCATCGCAAATCCACCTCCTGGTGCTAAATGAAGCTTATGTATTTTTGTAATATCCTCTGTTACAAAAAAATCTTTCTTATAGTCCGTTGCATTGCGGTCTGCATTGATTCCATCTTTGAAGATTTCTATTTTATATTTTCCTTGCGGTAAAAAAGAGAGATCTAATTTTACATCACGCGATGTCCAGTTTGTGATTCCTCCTACATACCATATGGAATTATTACGCCGGGCAGTTATAATCCATTCACCTACTTCTCCGTCAATAATTCTTGTTTCATTCCATACTGTAGGAATGGAAGCGATAAATTCTGTACATTCTATTTCTTTGTTGTAATGAGTAGGAGAATCGCAAAGCATGTTCAACGGTGAGTCTAAAATCATATAAAGAGCCAACTGGTGGCATCTGGTTCCTTGACTCATAGGTTTGAAATAGCAAGGGTAAAAATCTTTTTTGGTTGCATTCAGCATAGCTCCCTGCGTGTAGTCCATGGGACCGGCTAACTGGCGAATGAAAGGAATGGTAACATCATATTTCATCTGGTCCTTACTGATATCGTTCCATTTCATCTGCTCCAATCCATGTACACCTTCAAAATTCAGTACATTAGGGTAGGTTCGGTTTAGCCCCGCAGGTTTATGTGTCCCATGTAAATCAAGTAATAGTTTGTATTTGGCAGTTACTTGAGCTGCCTGATAATTAAAGGCTGTCATTTTTTGGTCATCCCGGTCCATAAAGTCCACTTTAAAGCCCTTTACTCCCAACTTGGAATAGTACTTGCACACTTGTTCCATATCCCGATGAAAAGCATAATAACCCGCCCAGAGTATAATGCCAACTTTCTTTGTAGCTGCATAATCTATTAAAGCTTTCAAATCAATTTCAGGAACAACGCACATTAAATTCGCTTTACCGTTTTCGGCCCATCCTTCATCTAATATTATATATTCTATATTTTTTGATGCGGCAAAATCAATATAGTATTTGTACGTATCCGTATTTTTCCAAGCACGAAATTCTACATCAGCCAAATTAAGCGCATTCCACCACTCCCAAGCCACCTTTCCCGGTTTTATCCATGAGATATCTGAAATACGGGACGGCTCTGCCAATAAGAAACTCAAGTCTGATGCAGCTAAATCTGTATCCTTTTGAGCTATAGCAATAATTCGCCAAGGAAAGGTTCGCGCTCCATTCACCTCTGCTATATACTGTTCACGTTCCGTAACGAGTAATTGCAGATTATTATGACCACCTTGCTTTACGTACTTTGGATAACGGGCAAAGACTCCCACCATTGTATGTGGATGTATTTGGGAAATATTCATATAGAGTCCCGGATAATTCTCCAGATTGGTCTCAGTAATGCACATTTTTACTCCGGTGCCCGTATCGACCAATAGTGGCAGAAAACTCAGACGTTTAGGGTTATAGCCTGTAAGCGATGTGGTTTCATACACATTTTCAAATGAATTAAAGAATTGTGCTTCTATATTTCCTTCATTTTCCCTAACATAAGGAACTGTGACTTGATAATTATCAGGAAAATGGTACTCTACCGTCTCATTTTTGATGCAGAAAGGTTGTTTGGAGTGATTAATGAAGCGATACGCTATTCCATCGTTGTAGGCTCTAAACTCGATACTGAAATCTCCTTTAAAGCGAAGCACAAGCGACTTATAGTTTTCGGTTATTGAATCTGCACGGTAAAAAGGAGAAACAATATTGCCTTTTTTCTCATAATGATTCGCTTTAATGACTTTGGGTTGTTCTCCCCATGTGTTTCCATTAACGAGTGTCAGTGCTATCGGAGAATTTTCCAATAAAATTTTTCCTTTATTTTGAATTTGGTACTCAATTTTTTCTCCTACATACACATTTGTCTGCAGATTTTCGTCAGGAGATGTAAGAGTGTATTGTTTCTGAGCGAAAATTGAACTTATCGCAGTAAATGTCATGACGCACAACAGATAATATTTCTTCATAATTTATTAATTTCTTTTTTTACAGCTGATTTTAACATATTGTTTTTCAGTATGATCGCTACTTCCATTCTTAAGATATTGACACTCTATTGACATAGTTTTTTCCAATAAGTGCAAAATCCTATCCAATGATTCATCTTTAAAAGTTGCATGACAGATCAGATTTTTACTCATTTCATCCAATTGGAAACTGATGTTATACATTTGACTTAACCGTTTAAAAATATCCTGCAACGGTTCATTGCGGAAAACTAATTCTCCCTGCTTCCATGAACACCATTTTTCAGGATTACCCAAATATAATTGATAATCTTTGTTGCGGTGATTGTAAACGATACGTTCATTCGGATTCATAAGAATTCGACGTTCTTTGGACGAAACACATACACTGCCTGTGACCAATGTAACTTGCGTCAAACTGTCACTATCATAACTATAGACATTAAATTCCGTTCCCAAAGCTTCAATATCAAGACGAGGCGTATGTACAATGAATGGACGTTTTTTATCAGGAGCTATTTGAAAATAGCCCTCACCTTTCAACTCGACATCGCGCTTTTTACCTTCGAAAGGAAGCGGATAACGCAATGTACTACCACCGTTCATCCAAACTACACTACCATCAGGTAACACTGCTTTAGTTCGTGTGCCATATAAGGCATTCAGTTCTTGCCAGACGTGATTTG
This sequence comes from Bacteroides sp. MSK.18.37, assembly GCF_019129155.2. Taxonomy (NCBI): domain Bacteria; kingdom Pseudomonadati; phylum Bacteroidota; class Bacteroidia; order Bacteroidales; family Bacteroidaceae; genus Bacteroides; species Bacteroides sp. MSK.18.37. The sequence continues at coordinate 2,992,015 of NZ_JAHOIB020000001.1, forward strand.
TCGATTCTTTCTTCTGAAGATATCCCAAATAGAAAGTCGAAAGAAGCAATGGAACAGCTATGAAAGCAGCTATCCGTTGCCAAGTTCTGACGAAAATTTCAAGCCGATTTCTTCTTTGCCTTCCTTTTATTTTCTCTAAGAGTTGTTCCAGCCGGTACTGAGGTTGAATGCTTTCAATATCAAAAGCAGGATGAGAGATATCCCAGATATTCTTCATCTTCAGGAAATAAGCCAAATGCTCCTTGTCCGCATCCATCCAACGAGACAACTCTTTAGATTCATCAACTCCCGCTTCGCCTGACAAACACTTTATAATCAGTTCATCTATGTATTCTTGTTGATCCATTATTTAATCTATTATATTGTTAGATAATTAATAAAATAAGTCACAAAGGCCATAAGTCTTTCAGGTTATCTCTAAGGTATTTCAATACATTTCCAACGCGTACCTCAACGGTTCTTCTTGATACGTTCATTTCTCTTGCGATATCATCATATTTAATAGATTGGAAACGACTCATACGAAACACATCGACAGACTTTTTATCAAATTGTTCCAACAATGTATTTATTTGTGTCTCTAGCTCAGAATAGCTTACATAATGATCTACATCCCAATTGGTTGCAGTAGAACATTCAAGTACATAAGCTATATGACTTTCAACTATTCTACGATGCTTGATTGCATCATAGCAGTCATGCCGTACAGCTCTCAGTAAAAAACTTCTCAAAGAAGTATCAATACTCAATTCTGTTCTTTTCTCCCAAAGTTCCAAAAATATGCTTTGAATAATATCTTCGCATTCGTTTCTGTCTGCAATAAAGGTCCCACAGTATAACAACAGGTCAGAATGGTACTTAATAAAAAGAGTGGAAAAGGCATGTTGATCGTTTTTCCGCATCCGATTGACTAATTCAAAATCATCTATGACATGTTTTTCTTTCATTTGTTATTTAAGGTATTATATATACTGTCCTTATTGCCATGGTCATTGGGGGATAATTTATTAACAAGTATTATCCCCCGAAAATGTTTTTCAGAAATATTCTTTAATCATAAAAAAGTTTCTACATCCCAATCTTCAATCTCTTTTAAATTAACTTCAATGCCGGGCAGAGAAACCACAATGTCAAAGGTATATTGTTTTCCCATTTCAAATGTCATGTTCCCTATTTTTTTTCTATACTGATTTCCGGCAACATCAAATAGTAGAAGCCCGTTTCCCGTACTTGGAAGTAAGACACATTCTCCATAAGAACCTTCTGATGAAACAGAAACAGGGATATCTCCCGCTTCCATTTCTGTCATTTCGGCAGTTCCCAAAGAAAATTTCCCTATTGCCGGCAAATCAGAACAAGTCAGTCTCAACACTTTCAGGTCTTCCGCACTAATACCTTCACCGTTTCTAATATGAAAGATCATTTTCGCAAAAACATGTTTGAATACCACTTTTACCGGTGTGGTTGTACGATACTTGTTTTTAGCATTATTGCTGTAAAGATAATCGCAAAAATCTGATTTTGCTTGATTCCGGACGTCAAGTTGTAGTACATTCTCTTCCAGACTTGGATTCCATGGTGCATAGAGAATAAAATCCACCTTTGTCGCATCTGTCGGATACAAAAAAGCAGGCTCTTCTCCGGAGACCTTTAACATGCCATCCGCCTGAACTTGCATTTTTTTATTGAAAATTTGGTTGATCGAATTCTCTAATGAAAAATCGGCTTTATTCCGTATCATATAAACACCTACCGTTTCACCTTCTTTCCACTTTTCGACTTCATCTTTGTCATAAGAAGTGATAGATGGCTTGAACAAAACGGCAACTTCTGTTTGCTGATGGTTTTCACCGCCTTTATAGATGTCTTCACAAGCTGCCAAGCCGCACAGGCAAAATGACAATATTATCAATTGTTTTATTTTCATAATTCCATATAATTAATTCGGTTTATTTTGCAATTTTCACACAGCGTACCGGCATAGCGTTGGCACGACTATAATAATTATTATCTATTTTGTTTTGGTCTTTTGCAAGCATTACCATATAAGTCTTTAGATTGGAGGAAGACTCTCCGCAATAAATCATTGCCGACTTTGTTGCCCATTGGAAAGTGCCATCGAATTTTAATCTTCCTGCCAAAGGATAGTTACCGAATGCAGTTCCTGCCGAAGCTAGATATTCAGTATACGTAGTCGGCAGATTCTCCCAAGGCGATTTCCCGTTTTTGTAGATGGGAAGCATCCAGCCCGCAGGCGACGGGTCATAAATAGTCTTTTCCTTTGTCTTACTGTTAGGCCAAAAGTCAGCGGCAAGGTCGTTAGAGGCATTTGGATTAGTAGTCACCCAACTATAGGGCTCGCCTTTAGCAGAGATAAATAGCAGAGGATCTTTCAATACACGACGAATAGACTGTCCTTGGTCGTCTCCCCAAATAGCTTCTACTTTAATCTTCGGCTTATTTCCGTTGTGTCCGAACAACTGGATATCCGCGACGGATGCTCCTTCTCCGGGAAATGTGACAGAACTAGTGGGAAATGGGGTATTTCTACCTCCCTGATAAAAGCAACCGACGGAATTAGGATTGTTTGCATCATCAGTCAAGGCGCCTAAATTGCGGTCCATAAAGTAGTAATCTGTCACCCCGTCTCCATTGTTGTCATAGGCATAAGTGTGTTCATCCGGATTGTAATCTGTTACCCAAATATGCCATACCCAACGGGTATCATTACCGATTTTTACTGCAATGACAGCATTTCCTTGCTTGCCGGCAGATGTTCTCACAGTAATCGTACTTTTATCTGCCTGTTGTCCGTCTTTACTTAAGATTACACCTTGCTCAGGAATAAGGTCTTCTGTGTCCATCCACAACAATGATACGCTCAAAGTCCCGGACAAATCCGGATTCCCGCAGTAGGATTCCTGCCGCCAGACTTCGTACGCTTTCAATACGGGAAAAGTAATTTCTCCACCAGGCTTCACCATATAGCAGTTGGGCAATGAAGGCAAATCTACAAGTTTTGAAGCAATCTGATAACTGTAAGCTTTACCAGGTTCAAACTGTTTATTAGCGGGAGAATATTCATGTTCCGAATTTCCGGCTTTTATAATAAAAGACAGTTCCTGTAGAGGCTGAGAAGGTATGTAAGCTCTGAAATTCTTTTTCCGTTCTTCATCGAAATCTATATTTCCCATAGATGTCTCTTCATCTGCAAGCTTCATTTTATCAGGTGTACCAATTTGAGCGAGATTAAACGTACAGGCGGGTATTACATTTTTCATCTCTATATTTTTCCCACCGCCCGAAGTCAGCTTGACGTCCACCAACGTCAGTTGATGTTTAAATAATAATTGCACTGTTCCGGAAGATGAGGCCAAGTCTACTGTTTTTGCCAGCATCAAGTCATACATGGATTTGGAAGCATCATAGTTGATTGCTGTAGGATTAATGTTTTTGGAGTAAGGATAATAAGCATAAAAATCGAGAACTTCTCCATTCTTCGGAAAATAGACAGGAGTTCCTTCCATTATCCATTCTCCGTCTTTAAGTGTTAATTTTCGATTGTCTATGTAATTACCTTGAGATTGAAGCGCTGTTGAATTACCCGGTAAATGCGATACCGCAAAGACACCAACCGCATCTCCTTCATTAAAAAAGGTCTTAAAGCTGTCGTCAGTAGTCACACGTGTGTTTTTGTCATTGTCTACAGCCAAAACAAATTGTATCTGCTCCCCGCCTGAAGGAGAGGTCTCTGCGAGTTCTGTTTCCTGCTGACAGGAAAACAAGGAAAGAATTCCTATACAATAATAGCAAATTTTTTTCATACATTGTTTTTTTAAGTAATATGCAAAGGCTCTTAAGGCATAAAATAAACTATTCTTGTTTAAAGGGCGATTTAAAAAGAAAATTCCACATCATTCTTATATTGTTTTTTAGATTTAAAAAAAATATGATTATCAACGTGTGTGATTACAATTTGGAATCGCCTTATAAATACATTGGCAAACTGTATAAAATAAACTAATCTTATTATTAGAATTTGCTAACAATTAAATCTTTAAAGAAACATGTCAAAAGAATTATTAAACAGCAAAAACTGGAATAAACTGAAGAAAACTGCTCAGCAGTGGTGGGCGACTTTTTGTTTTCCAGTTATCATGTTGCTCTGCTTTTCTCTGCCGGCATTGGCACAGGAGAAGCAAACAATCACATTACAAGTGAAAGACACATCCATTTCGGAAGTATTGAACATGGTTGAAAAGCAAAGCCAATATAGCTTCTTGTACAACAAGAATGAAGTTGACGTAAGCAAGACTGTTACTCTCTCATTAAAGAAAGCTTCGATGAAAGAAACTTTAAATAAGCTCTTTGCCCATAGCAACATTACGTATGAGTTTGACCGAAACTATGTTATTTTGAAAAAAGTCAAAAAGACCGTTAGTAGAAAGACTGTCAAAGGACGTATCACTGATAAACACGGTGAACCCATGGCTGGAGCAACCATAACCGATAAAGACGGAAAGACTGGAGTGATCTCCGACATGGACGGAAACTATATGATAACAGTTTCGGCCGGAAGTGTTCTATCTTATCAGTTCATCGGATATGAGACGACGGAAGTTAAAGTGGATGATTATAAGAATGTTATTGATGTCATTTTGATAGAGGCAGCCCAAGGATTAGACGAGGTGGTCGTTATCGGGTACGGCACAGCACAGAAAAAGGACTTGACCGGTTCTGTAAGTTCTGTCATGGGTAGCAGGATCACCGATCGAAAGGTTGCACAGTTGTCTACAGCACTGCAAGGTGCCATGTCGGGAGTCACTGTTACTCGTACCAACAATGCTCCTGGAGCACAAAGTGCGATACGCATTCGTGGTATCACTACGATTGGCGAAAGCAGCCCATTGGTGATAGTGGATGGTGTGCCTGCCGATAACATTAATGATATCAATCCCAACGACGTGGAAAGTATCACTGCACTGAAAGATGCTGCTTCAGCTGCTATTTATGGCTCCAGAGCTGCAGCAGGCGTTATTATTGTAACAACCAAACGAGCCAAGACTAACCAACTCTCTTTGGAATATTCTTATGAATTCGGGATAGACAAACCTACCGCCAGACCGGATTTTGTAGATGTACAACGCTTCATGGAAATGACTAATGAGCTACGTTGGAACGATGCTGGTAATGGAAGCGACGAGTATCCTACATACGCTGCTACAACGATAGATAATTACATGGAGTATAACCGCGAAAATCCAGACAAATATCCCAATACGAATTGGAGAAACGTCTTGCTAAAGAACAAAGCTACCAAACAGACACACTCTTTCAGCATCGCAGGAGGAACGGAACATATACGAACCAAAGCCACTTTCGGATATGACTATGCTGACGGTTTGTACAACAACCGTGATTATGAGCGTTTCACTGTTCGTATGAATAATGATATAAAAATCAACAAATATATTTCTGCGGCATTTGATATCAGTGTAAAGAGGTCCAGCTATACCAAGCCAACATACGATCCTATGGATGCCAGTAACTTGTTCCCTCAGGTTTATGCCGCTACTTGGAGCGACGGACGTATAGCCGATGGAAAATCAGGAGATAATCCCTATGCAAAGTTACATTATGGCGGTAACAAAAAAGAGTATTACAATCAGGTCAGTGGGAAAATAGCTTTGTATCTGACTCCGGTCAAGGGATTGAAATTATCAGCCGTGTTATCTCCCATTTATAACGATTCACGTACAAAGGAGTTCAGAAAGCGTATCGAATACTTTAGTGCAGAGAATCCGGATGAACTGATTGGCGCCATTACAGACTATGGTTCTACACAGCTAAGTGAATCAAGAGGCAATAAGCAAAGCATTACCAAACAGTTGTTCGCCAATTATGACTGTACGCTTGGTAATCACACATTAACTTTACTTCTGGGGTATGAAGACAATACCTATAAAACGGAAGACCTCAAGGCTTCCCGCGATCATTTTGAATTGACACAATACCCCTATCTTGACAGAGGTTCAAGTGACTATCAGTTCAATAATGGCAATGCCAAGCACACTGCTTACCGATCTGCTTTCGGTAGAATTATGTATAATTATAACAATCGGTATTTGCTTCAGGCTAACCTGCGTAGTGACAGTTCCTCCCGCTTCGACAAGAAACATCGTATCGGATATTTTCCTTCCATATCCGGCGGGTGGGTCATCAGCGAAGAACCATTCTTTAAGGATCTCCATATCAAACCGCTGTCTTTTCTGAAATTCCGTGCGTCTTATGGCTTGTTGGGTAATGACCGTGTCGGAGAATACCCTTATTTGCCTTTACTGGCTTATAGTGACCAATTATTTTATGAAGGTAATAATGTTACTTCCTATCTTACTGCCGCACAGTGGCAATACGCCATCCGCAATATATCATGGGAAACAACAAAAACATTTGGGCTAGGACTTGATGTAGCCTTATTGGACGGACGTTTGCGGTTGACTGCAGACTATTACTACAAGATAACTAAGGATATGATTTTGGATGTAGACATACCGGATTATGTAGGATATGACAACCCTCAACAGAATACCGGCAAGATGAAAACAACTGGTTTTGAAATTGAAATGAGCTGGAATGATCATATCAATGACTTTCATTACGGAATATCTGCCAATCTAAGCGATTATCGTTCTAAAATGGGTTACCTTGGGGGAAATCAATTTTTAGGAGACCGAATAAAGAGAATGGGTAGCTATTTCAACGAATGGTACGGATATCGTACAGATGGTATTTTCCAAACATCGGAAGAAATTGCGAATACTCCAGTGATGAATAATAATGTGAAACCGGGTGATATCAAGTATCTGAAAGCCGATCCAACCGATAATTCACCGATCTCTCCGGACAGAGACAGAGTATTATTGGGTAATTCACAACCCCGTTTTTTATATGGCGCCACTTTAAATGCCGATTACAAGGGTTTTGATTTGAATATTAGCATGCAAGGAGTAGGAAAACAATTGCAACGCAAAAAAACGGAAATGGTTCAGCCGTTGCGTAACAATTTCGGTGCTATTCCCCGACTGATTGATGGCAAATATTGGAGCAATTACAATACTCCCGAACAAAATGCAGAAGCAAAGTACCCCCGCCTTACATCCACTCAATCAGGCCACAACTATGCAATGTCCGATTTTTGGCTGTTCAATGGCGCCTATTTCCGCTTGAAAAATATCACTGTCGGTTATACCGTCCCCAAGCATTTGACAGAGAAATTGAGTATTAAGAGTCTGCGCATCTATCTTAGTGCCAACGATATTCTGTGCTTCAGCAAATATCCGAAAGGATGGGATCCGGAGAACAGTTCGGATGTAATCGGTGGTACGGATAATAAAGATTTCTATCCTATTACCAGATCCATACTTGGAGGTATTAACATTAAATTTTAAAACTGAATAATATGAAAAAGGTTTATCATATTCTTTTTATCTTTACAACAGTCTGTCTATGGAGCAGTTGTGCCAATTTAGATTTAGATCCGTTGGACACAGGATCAAGAGATTCCTGGTATAGTTCGGAAGATGAAATCCAACGTTCTATCGGCGGGCTATATCGTACTGTGTTCTTCACGTTAAATGGAAATGAAAGTACAATAGATTATTCACCGTGGAGTGATGATAACCAGTCTAGAGCCAGTTTGAATTTTATAACAGGTGGAACAATTAATGGAGAATCAGATCAGGTAAAGAAACGTTGGCAGAATGGATACAAGGCTATCGCACGCGCCAATATTCTGTTAGAAAAACTTGAGGATGCAAACAGTGTAGGCATCTCGGAAGAAAAAAAGCAATTGTACAGGGCACAAACTCTTTTTGTCCGTGCCACCCAATATGCCATACTTACTTCTCTCTTCGGAGATGTAGTTTATATAGACAAAGAGATCAGTATTGATGAAGCGTTTGAAATGGGGCGAACTGATCGGGAAGAGGTAATGGAAAACGTGTACAAAGATTTGGATGAAGCAGCGCATTATCTGCCCGAGACTTACGGCACTCAACGGGAATTTGCAACCAAAGGAGCCGCTTATGCCATTAAAGCCCGTTACGCATTGTATAATGAAGATTGGGAACTTGCGGCACAAGCAGCAAAAAAATGTATGGATTTACAGATATATGAACTTCATCCGGACTTCGAGGAGTTGTTTATAGCTTCTACACACCATGCGAAGGAGAATATTCTTTCTTGGCCTCGTTCGGTAGAACTAAAAAACTACTTGGACGTAGGTGCAGCCATGTCGTATTGCCCTAGAAACCGTGGCGGATATGCTTCCGAATATCCCTCTTGGGAACTATTCTGCTCTTTTCTTTGTACAGACGGGCTTCCCATTGATGAATCACCATTGTTTGACCCACAAAATCCTTTCAAGAATCGCGATCCGCGCTGCACTGCCACAATCGTAGAATTTGGAACTGAACATGTAGGTGTAATATATAATCCTAATCCTAACATCAGCAGGGTCTGGAGTGCTATTGCCGGAAAAGAAATTACCAATCTTGATTGCAAAACCGGAAGCCAATATGCTTCTTACAACGGTTTGCTCAGGAAAAAAGGAGTGGATGAACTATGGATTAATGACGGAACATTCAAGGTAGACCCCGATTTTGTGTTTATTCGTTATGGAGAAGTGCTGCTGACCTATGCCGAAGCGAAGATTGAGGCCAATGACATTGACCAGTCTGTGTTGGATGCCATCAATCAGGTTAGAGCTCGGGCTTACAAAAAAGACTACGCGGCTGCAACAGGATACCCCAAAGTCACTACCCAAGATCGGGACAAGTTGCGCCAAATAGTACGAATTGAGCGACGTATGGAGCTGGCTTTTGAAGGTAGTATAAGGTATATGGACATTATCCGATGGAAGCTGGCAGAGAAAGTCTTGAATTTACCAAACTATGGGTTGCTTGACAAGGATGAACTGATAAATAAAGTTGTCAACAAAAATAAATGGTTTTTCCCATATACACCAGAAATCGATGAAGACGGAATTGCAGATTTCACCCCTATGTACAATGAAGGGCTTATCAAGATAATTGTTCAACGTAATTTTGACACAGCGAAGAATTATCTTTGGCCAATACCCTCACAGGAGATTATTACAAACCCGAATTTGGGACAAAATGATAACTATTAACAGCCAAAGAGACATGAAAAAAAGACAAATGATTGCACGCTTAGTATTTCTAATAGGGCTATTCTTGTTTCCTAACGCAATGACAAGTTGTAGCAAGGAGGAATACAAAACTTACCATCACCATGAGAAGCAGCCTTCTGATGAAAATGACGACCCGGACAAGAAAGATGAAATTCCTTCAAAGATGTCCAGTGGTAACTATCAATTACTAACCAGCCAGCCCGGACAGGTAATTGAAGGATTGGGATTTGAAATTCAATCCGATAATTATAGTGAACGATATGAAAATGATGACCCTGAATTCGGAGTTCCTTGGGATTTAGCACCGGCCGAACGTACGCGTTTGGCAAAGGAAATGCTGTCCGGATTTCGTTACATGCGTGTAGCTATGGGAATTTGGTTCAGAGGAATCAGTGATGACCGGAAAAACTTTCAGGAACGTTTTCCCGGACAAGTAAACAGCTTGTTGCAACTGATGAATGATGCCGGTGTGGAAGGAATCTCTATGGAGTATTGGTCTCCAGCTCCTTATTGGAAAAATAACAACAGTCTGAATAACGGTACCTTAAAGGACTACAACGATGATAATTTTCTGGAGGAATTTACCGATGCTTTGGTTAAAGACGCGAAATACATGAAAGAACAGGGATTTAAGATCTCTTCATGGGGGTTGCAAAATGAATCACAATACTCTAACCCCACTTATCCACACTGCCACTATACCGAAGATCAATTGGTGAAGGTATTTGGAATGGCCGCTCCAAAGATTCGCGCATTAGATAATACAATAGAGATAATCTATGACACCAATAGTGGAAATGCGGGAACGTATGGTGAGAAATTGTGGAAGGAAAATCCACAATTATTGCAATATGTAGATGCTTGGGTATACCACCGTATAGGGGATAACTCGGACAATGTGATGAAGCGTCGTGAGAATTATCTGGCAAACAATCAGGGCAAGCCTATTTATCAGAATGAATTTGAATACTTTAGAGAACAAGTTAAAGATTATACACGTGAGTGGCGAATGGTAAACACAGCACAATCCATTATGAATTGGATGACTTTTATCCAGTCGCCGAAATGGTATTGGCTGCATGCGTTGAAACCGATAAGTGAGATAGACAGGGAAGGATTTGGTTTGGGCGTTTACCGTCCGAGTGCTGAAAACAGAGGACTTGATTATCCCAATTTAAAGCACGGGCATTTCACTTATGAATGGTCTAACTACAATGCTATTGCCGGTTTCCTGAAATATATGCCTTGGGATTCAAGGCGATATAATATAAAGGAGGATGAGGAGCGGAGTAATAACCGCGTTATGGCATGGAAAAAACCGGATGGTAAATATGTAATAGCCGTTACCAACCGTTCTGACGAATGGTTTGAATTTAAAATTACCTTGGATAAAGAACGTTCTTTTAATGGGCACCGATATAATAAAGAAGGGGTAAATTTGGATTTGGGAAGACAAACAGATAGTTCTATCCTTTCGGCCAAGGTGAAACCGTGGAGTATTGATTTCTGGGTAGAAGAATAGGTCAATCATAGTTTTTAATAGGTTTTATTTTTGATTTGGTGGATGTATGTGTCCAGTATATTGTTATGTATAGTTTCAGCACACTGGATATACATGTCCACCATTTGATTTTGTAATATGTAATAATATAGTAATGAATAAATATCTTATCAAAGGCAACCTGTTGTTGCTGTTTGTCGTTCTTGTTTCCTGCCGTCCGCAGAACTCCGTGACAGACTCCCACAAACCCTGTTATAGCGGGATTTACCCGCACCTTGCATATTATAATAATGAAGGAGAGTGTGGCACAGGAGCAATCGTTCCATGGCAAAACAGGTTATGGGTTGTTACTTACGGGCCTCATTTACCATGGGGGTCCAGTGACAAACTTTATGAAATCACAGACACACTTGGAGTTCGCGCACGTGCAGAAAGTGTGGGAGGGACCTCTGCCAACCGATTAATTCATAGCGAAAGCAACCAACTTTTTATAGGTCCTTACGCTATAGACAGTAACCGTAATGTACGTGTTATCTCATATAAAGAAGCGCAAGGCCGTTACACCGGCGTTGCACGTCATTTATCTAATCCGGCGGAGAAAGTGTATATCGCTACTATGGAGGAAGGATTCTATGAAATAGATGTAAATACACTAAAGGCGAATACCCTTTATCCGGATGTGAACGGAGGAATGCATGATGACACAGATATTAATCCGACTAATGACTTGCTCCCCGGCGCACATGGTAAGGGGTTGTATAGTGGACAAGGAGTATTGGTTTTCTCTAACAACGGAGAAGCAACCCACGAAGCACTGGAGAAATTTAACATACCTGCAGGATGTTTGGCGGAATGGAACGGAAAAGACTGGAAAGTAATACGCCGTAATCAGTTTACAGAAGTAACAGGCCCAGGTGGAATTTACGGTAATCCACATCCGGAAACAGATCCGGTTTGGGCTACAGGCTGGGATTATAAATCATTACTTCTTGCTCTACGGGAAAAAGGAGAATGGAGATTCTTTCGGCTTCCTAAAGCAAGCAATTCTTATGACGGTGCACACGGCTGGAACACAGAATGGCCACGTATCCGGAATATAGGAACAAAGGATAATCCGGATTATTTGATGACAATGCATGGTATGTTTTGGCATTTTCCCGAAACATTTTGTATAAATAATACGTCCGGGATATTCCCGCGTTCATCTTACTTGAAAGTAGTCGGTGATTTTACTCGTTGGCATGACCGTATTGTGTTCGGATGTGACGATACGGCACAGAAAGATTTTTTGAACAAGCGAAAGATAAAAGGAAATATTGGTGGTCCCGGTCAGTCTAATTCCAATTTGTGGTTTGTCTCACCGGAACGTATTGATCAATTGGGGCCTACAAATGCATCCGGTTCTGTTTGGATGAACGACACTGTAGTTGCCGGACAAACGAGTGATCCGTTTTTGTTTAATGGTTGGGATAACAGATGTGTATGGGTTCGTAATGATAGCAAAGATAAAGTTTGCCTGACTTTTGAGGTAGATGTGCAAGGAAATGGACAGTGGACTGTGTTATGCTCTAAGAGTATAGACCCGAATAGCTCTTCTTTAGTAACTTTTACTCCGAAAGATAAAGGAGAGTGGATTCGTATATCTACAGATAAGACGTCTGTTATAAGCGCCACTTTTGTTTTTGCGATGAACGAGAAAAGAACTATATCTTCCGCTGCCATTTTTGAGGGCATCACCCGAGTGAACGAAAAGCCCGTTTCGGAAGGGACGTTATATTGCCTGGGTGATAATCGTCGTTGCCTGGGCATTTTAGCGAGAACGTCAGAAGGGGAAAAATACTATGAACTTTCTGGAGACATGAAACTGGAAAATAAAAATGACATAAAGACTGTAGAATATATCCGAAGAAATTTTGAAATAAATGCCGGAGAAATGGTTGTATCAGACGGATCCGTCCTGATTATAGATGACAAGGAACGTCGCTGGAGATTGCCGTTGGGCAAGAATGAGTTTACCACTCTGACAAAGCAAAACAAATTGAGAATTTGTCGGGAAGTGGCAACAGAACGTGACTTGTTCAATTGCCATGGCACATTTTATGAATTACCAGCTGAAAATGCGGACGGCTTTGCAAAAATCCGACCGATATCTTCCCACAAATTACGAATTAACGACTATGCTTCTTATCGTGGCTTATTGATTCTGTCAGGTATGAATGCCAATGATTGCGGCAATAAACGCATGGTGGTGTCTGACGATAAAAAACTCACGCTTTGGGCTGGAACCATTGACGACCTGTGGGAGCTGGGAAAACCGGTGGGAAGCGGTGGACCATGGGTAGATGCACAAATTGAGGCAGACGAGTATTCCGATCCCTACTTGATAGGATTTTATGATGAGCGTATTCTGAATATTTCTCACAAATCTTTCCAACCGGTCAGATTTTACGTAGAAATGGACCCGACAGGGGATGGTCATTGGATGGAGTACAAGCATTTTGATATTGCGCCCGGTGAGTCATTCATACACCATTTCCCTCCAGCTGTCCAGGCACGCTGGATTAGATTCAGGACAGATAGTAAATGTGTTGCAACGACATGGCTCGAATATAAATAAAATGGAAATACAGTAATGAATAAAAATTATATTATAGGTCTATTTACATTGGGAATAATTAATGCTAACGCCCAAACATTTGACGAATGGCAGAATCCGGAAGTAAACGCTGTTAACCGAACGTTTATGCATACCAATTATTTTGCATACGAATCAGAGGAAACAGCTTTACTAGGTCATAAAGAGAAGTCTGTTAATTATATGAGTTTGAATGGACTTTGGAAATTCAACTGGGTAAAAGATGCAACTTCTCGTCCTGTCGACTTTTGGAAAACGGACTTTAACGACAAGGGCTGGCAGGAGTTAAAAGTACCTGGAGTATGGGAACTGAACGGCTACGGAGTCCCGATTTATGTTAATCACGGTTATGCCTGGCGGAACCAGTTTCAAAACAACCCTCCGCAATTGCCTGTTGAGAATAATCATATAGGTTCCTATCGCCGTGAATTCATTATTCCAACTTCTTGGAAAGGAAAAGACATCATCGCTCATTTCGGTTCTGTCACTTCTAATATGTATTTATGGGTAAATGGAAAGTATGTAGGATATAGTGAAGACAGTAAGCTGGAAGCGGAATTCGACCTTACTCCTTTCCTCAAACCTGGACAAAAGAATCTGATTGCCTTTCAAGTATTCCGCTGGTGTGACGGATCGTATCTGGAAGACCAGGATTTTTTCCGCTATAGCGGTGTAGGGCGCGATTGCTATCTGTACGCCCGCAACAAGAAACGTATTAATGACATTCGTGTGACTCCGGATTTGGATAGTAACTATGAGGACGGCGCTTTGCATGTGTCAATCAGCCTGAAGGGCAATGGTACCGTTAATCTGGATTTACAAGATATAGCCGGACGGACTGTAGCAAAGGGAATAGTAAAAGGAAGCAATACTGTTGTAATGAATGTAGAGAATCCTCGGAAATGGACAGCAGAAACGCCTTATCTCTATACGTTGCTTGCGACTTTGCAAGAGAATAATGAAGTGATCCCCGTGAAAGTCGGTTTCCGCAAAATAGAACAGAAGAACGGGCAGATTTTGATCAATGGCAAGCCGGTATTATTCAAGGGGGTCAATCGTCACGAATTAGACCCGGACGACGGGGCTGTGGTGTCACAGGAACGAATGATACAGGATATACAGATAATGAAGAAATTTAATATTAATGCTGTACGTACCTGTCATTATCCGGATGCAAATTTATGGTACGATTTGTGTGATAAATACGGGCTTTATGTAGTGGCTGAGGCTAATATAGAGTCCCATGGGATGGATTATAGAGGAAATGGAACATTAGCCAAACGTGCGGACTATAAGAAGGCTCATTTAGAAAGAAACCAACGCAATGTACAACGTGGATTTAATCATCCTTGTATCATCTTCTGGTCATTAGGAAACGAAGCGGGTTTCGGACCGAATTTTGAAGCTGCGTATCGTTGGATAAAGGCGGAAGACACAAGTCGTCCCGTGCAATACGAACAAGCAGACGGAAATGAATTTACAGATGTGTATTGCCCGATGTATGCAGATTATGCTCAAATGGAAAAATACGCTAAACGTAGTGGTTTGCTAAAACCGATGATTCAGTGTGAATATGCTCATGCCATGGGTAATTCAATGGGAGGGTTTAAAGAATATTGGGAACTTATCCGTAAACACCCTCATTTACAAGGTGGATTTATATGGGATTTTGCAGATCAGTCCTGCCATTGGAAAAACAAAGAAGGAGAGGGTATTTATGGCTATGGGGGTGACTTTAGCAAATACGATGCTTCAGATAATAATTTCTGTGACAATGGCTTGGTCAGCCCTGATCGTGCGCCTAATCCTCACATGCATGAAGTCGGGTATTTTTATCAAAACATATGGACTACTCTAAGCAATGTAACCAAAGGTGAAATCAACATTCATAACGAAAACTTCTTTCGAGACCTCTCTGCCTATTATATGGAATGGGCTGTATTGGCGGATGGCGAAACTGTGCGTACAGGATTTGTAGAAACATTGAATGTCGCTCCCGGACAGAAAGCAAAAGTCACATTGGACTTAGGCGATAGTAAATGTGGAGAACGGTTACTCAATGTGGCTTATCGTTTGAAGAAACGGGAAGGTCTGCTTCCGGCCGGACATATTGTCGCTAAAGATCAGCTTGTACTGAATGCATATAAGGCTCCTGCTCTGGAATTGAAAAATGTAGAGACTGTCAATACAATAATTGAAGTTCCACAAATCCGGGATAACGACAGGAATTATCTGCATATAAACGGTGACAACTTTCATTTGGAGTTCAGCAAACATACAGGGTATCTGACTCGTTATGAAGTAGCAGGTCTGGAATTGATGGATGAGGGTGCTGCATTAACCCCTAACTTTTGGCGTGCCCCTACTGACAACGATATGGGAGCTAATCTACATCGCAAACTTTCAGTATGGAAGAACCCTGGTATAAAGCTTGATTCTTTGAAATGGGAAACAAGAAATGAGCAGGTAATGATATATGCCGATTACGAGATGAAGAATGTCTCTGCCCGACTAAATCTTACTTATGTCATCAATAATCAGGGAGCTTTAAAGGTATCACAAAGGATGTCGGTCAATCCGCAAAGTAAGACTCCACCATTATTTCGTTTTGGTATGCAAATGCAAATGCCGGAAGATTTTGAAATGATTGAATATTATGGCCGTGGTCCTATTGAAAATTATTGTGACCGGAATCATAGTAGTGACTTGGGAATCTATCATCAATGTGTTACAGAGCAGCCTTATCCTTATATTCGTCCGCAAGAAACCGGGACAAAAACAGACATTCGTTGGTGGAAGCAACTAAATGTAGCAGGACGAGGTTTGCAAATTGTAGCCGGGGCTCCGTTCTCGGCCTCTGCCCTTCATTATACGATAGAGTCTTTAGATGATGGATGGAGTAAAGACCAAAGGCATTTCCCCGAGGTGAGAAAGGCCGACCTGACTAATCTTTGTATTGATAAAATACAAATGGGATTAGGATGTGTAAACAGCTGGGGTGGGTGGCCGTTGTCACAATATCATGTAAAATATATGGATTATGAATTCTCATTTGTTCTTACTCCTGTGGATAATGCCTTTTAGGATGAACGGACAATATAATTAATGATAATCAATACTATTTTAAGAGCATAAAGGCAGCCGAGCCTATGCTCTTAATTAACATAATATGTAAGCAATAATGAAAAATTTTATTTTGTTTGTCTTCTTTTTATTCTTCCTGCCAGGTATATATGCACAAAGTGATTTTCCTAAAAATGCCAGCGAAGATAAAGAGAAAATAATGAGTGATTTATATTGGGAAATCTGGAATGACAGTGTTCAAGCGTGTATAGATAGAGATATAGAAGAATATCGAAAAGCGAACGCCACAATTGAATTGCCGGAAGTAAACGAGGGAACAGAAGTGAAAATCGAACAAGTGTCACATGATTTCATATTCGGAGCCAGTATATTTAACTTCAATCAGTTAGGAACGGAAGAGCATAATCAGAAATACAAAGATTTGTTTGGTATTTTGTTTAATCGAGCTACTATTCCTTTTTATTGGAAAGCGTTTGAAACAGAGCCGGATCGATTGCGGTTCAAAGAAGAGTATTGGGATACAGAAATATATTGGAACCAACAGGGTGACCCTAAATCAAAACCACATTGGCGACGTCCGGCTACAGATCCTATTGTCGATTTTTGTATCGCCAAAGGGATAGCAATCCATGGACATCCGTTAGTCTGGGGACTTCGGAAAGCACATTTCCCCAATTGGATACTTAAAAAATATTTAACAGGAAAGGAACGTGAAGAATTTAACAAGCTCGTGACTGCATACGTCGAATCTGATGATTATTATTTTGGAGAGGAGAAATACAATGATAATTATCAAAAAATATCTCCAGATGAATTACAAACCAAATTACCGCGGTTCTCCAGAAAATTAGAAGAACTGTTTAAGAAACGTATGCAGGAAATTGCCAGACATTATGGCGGGCGTATCGGCAGTTGGGATGTCGTGAATGAGAGTGCGGTAGATTATGCTAAAGGTAAGATGCATCCAAATAGTAAGCTTTGTTTGAGTTCCCGTTATGGCATTATGCCGGGGGACTATACTTATAACAGTTTCAAACAAGCTTCATCACTTTTCCCGGATGGGGTGCAACTAAATATAAATGATTATTGGACAGGACCGGAATATGCTTCCCAAGTTAGGGATTTAATAAAACGGGGAGCCAAAATTGATGTAATTGGTTCTCAAATGCATTTGTTCGACCCACAACAATGCTTGGATATTGCTGCGGGTAAACATATTCAGTCTCCTCAACAAGTGAGAAGTGTCATAAATCGTTTGGCAGCGACAGGACTGCCTGTTCATTTGAGTGAAATAACCATCACTTCTCCTAACAACAATAAACGTGGACAGAAAATACAGGCTGTAATTACCCGGAATTTGTATCGACTGTGGTTTAGCCTTAAGCCAATGATGGGCATCACATGGTGGAACGTAGTCGACGGATGTGGAGCAGTGGATGAGACCGGTGTTTCCGGGCTATTCACCAAAGACATGATACCCAAACAAGCGTATCATGCTTTGAATGAATTGATCAATCACGAGTGGAAGACTAAAGGAGTGATAAAAGTTGACAGCTGTAGACAAATAAAATTTCGTGGTTTCAGAGGAAATTATGTTATTTCATGGATTGACGAGTCTGGTAATGTCCTAACTAAAGAATATTATTTAAAGTAAATCATTAATGTGAATTGGTAGTTAAATGTAAATCGAAACCTAACTTTTAACTACTGATTCGTATCTAATCATAAAAAACAAAAACTATCAGTGTTATGTCAGATTGTAGAACGGAGTACTTGGTAACAAGAAATAAGCAGTTTCTCTGCATGACAATCTTTTTTCTTTTTCTATCAAGTCACAAACTGTAAGTGTAGCCGATTTTTGGGGTGATCTCCAAGCCGCAGTGAGCCTTACTTTTGACGATGGTATCCAAGAGCATTATACTTTAGTACCCCCCCCATTTGAATCGGTATGCACTTCGAGGCACATTCGGGATAAATGGCAAATATATGGGCGATATTGATGATCATTTTGCTCCTCGACTCACTTCCATAAGAAAATATAGGCACTAACTGAATTTGCCAAATGAACGAAGAAAAAACTACCACCAAATTTGAAGAAGAACCGAAACATTTTGCTCTTTATGGTGCAAGTGAATCAGGGCGTGATTATAATACGGTTGATATGAGCCGTTTGCGTATGTATAATGAATACCTTGCTCCCTATCGTGCCGCTGTTGATGCAGGTGCAGGCAGTATTATGAGTTCCTTTAATGTTGTGGATGCTATCCCGGCTACTGCCAACAGATGGTTGCTGACTGATTTGCTTCGAAATGAGTGGGATTTCGAGGATTATTGATGACAGATTATTATGCGTTGGGCAAGATGGATGCCCACGGAGTTGCTCCTTTGAAAGAAGCCGCTGCGCGTGCTTTGCTGGCGGGTACGGATATGGATATGGTTTCCTGTGGTTTCCTGAATACGTTGGAAGAGTCTATAGCGGAAGGAAAAGTGGCAGAAGAACAGATTAATGCTGCGTGTAGGCGTGTGCTGGAAACAAAGTATAAATTGGGCTTGTTTGTCGACCCATATAAATATTGTGATACGTTGCGTGGTGAAAACGAGCTGTATACGACCGCTCATCGTGCTGTGGCACGAGAGATTGCTGTCGAAACGTTTGTTCTACTGAAAAATACGGATAATCTTCTTCCTTTGAAGAAGAAAGGTAGGATTGCTTTGATTGGGCCGATGGCAGTCTCCCTCTTTTACCTGTAGGCTGTTCTGTGGTGAGATACCGGAAATAGGCATCATCTCTAAATCGACTGATTACATGAAATCCCATTTCAAGTACACCATCTACAAATGTGGATTTGGAGAAGTAGGCATCCGCAACCACATAGTTTGTCAGTCGCAGAAGTCTTTCTTTGCGGGTACGTAGCACATGTAAATACCAGTCTATTAATGTGTATTTGACTTGCTCCAGTGTTTTTGCCGGTGGTGTTTGAACAGCCTCCAAATGGAAGCAGGTATGAAGGTCCATATCAATGAGACCAATGCCGGAGATTTCCAAACAACGTTTAGCCATCCTGGCACAACCCGACCAAAAACGCCCAAGGTAGGGAGTACATTTACCCGATTTGCTGATATAGCTCGGATCGAAAGCAATCGCAACACGATTACCTATCTGAGATCCTGCCAAGTTGGCATTAAAGGACAGCCAGTCGAACCTGCGACCAAACTGCTGACGATAGCGTTGTTCACCAAAGCGACCATAACGACCCAGTTGAAGGAAATTAATCCGACCCGGGATAATCAAATGTAAAAGTAACACTTCAAGCATAAACTTCTCACGCCATTTGTTTATCTTTACCGCCGATTTAAGCAGCACACTATTTATTAGCTCCAAATATTGGTCAAGTTCGTTCAGATTCATGATTATTAAAGATGTCGAAAACCTTAATATAATGAATCGGTAGGACTTGACCTACTTTTTATTTGTTAATTCAAAACTTAACGAACTATTGTGTATACTATTACAGTTTTTATTGTTAAGCACAACCTCTATTCCAAACTATATAGCCTCCCTTAAAAAACGATGATTCTTAAAAAAGGAATATTTAATCATCGGAGAAGGACATAAATCGCAGTTTGGTAAAGAAAAGCCGGAAAATGCCATGCATTTGTAATTACGTGATTCTCTATTTTCGCTGTTTTGAGAATATACTAATCGAATTGCGATAGATTCTTGATTCTTTTTGTTATTTGGAGAGTAGATACCTGAATAACCAATCATTTTATTATTTTCTCCTTTCCAATATATTATGATAAACTAGGGAGAAAATATTTCTTAATAGTCCATTTTTATCTTCTTCACCGGAGAGCGATAGCTTCCTCGGTGAGGAACAAGTCGATGCACACCGAGGAACACTTCGTTGGTTTTAAGGCAATGAACGGTTCCCGAATAGAGAAAGATGTATATCTTGTTTGGCTTTATGCAATATTAGACTGTTTTTTGTATGCTCATGCGTTTATTTATACAGTTTATTTTCTAGTTTGCTACTTTCTAACTGGCTATTTTCCTGTAGAATATTAAAAGTAGAACATTGACAGGCCTATGCTATCATTTCGAGTTAATTCATCACACGCATTTTCATACCTTATTTCTCTGGAATAGTTGCAGGATGGACATTTCTCCCCATTATTAAACATTTGTTCTACATAAATAAATAAGTGGTGGCTAAATTTGCATCGTTATTAACTACATAATATTATGAAAAAGATAATCTATCTAGTTCCTACGTTGTCTTTAGTAGGTTGTACCTCACAGCACGTAGAAGAAAAGCCGAATGTGATTGTGATTCTTGCCGATGATCTGGGATTTGGTGATGTCAGCGCTTACGGCTCTACTACGATTCATACTCCGAATATCGACAGTCTGGCTCATGGCGGAGTTTGTTTCATGAACGGATATGCCACTTCGGCAACTTCCACTCCCAGTCGTTACGCTTTGATGACCGGAATGTATCCGTGGAAAAATAAGGATGCAAAAATCCTGCCGGGAGATGCTCCTCTTATCATTAATGAAAATCAGTTTACTTTGCCGAAGATGATGCAGCAATGCGGTTATGTGACCGGAGCTATCGGAAAGTGGCATTTGGGGATGGGAGACGGCAATGTCAACTGGAACGAAACCGTCAAACCGGGTGCCAAAGAAATCGGTTTCGACTACTCTTGCCTGATTGCAGCAACCAACGATCGTGTCCCGACAGTTTATGTGGAAAACGGCGATGTAGTAGGACTCGATCCGGCCGATCCCATCGAAGTGAGTTACGAGCATAATTTTGAAGGCGAACCGACTGCCATTTCTCATCCGGAGATGTTGAAAATGCAGTGGGCACACGGACACAATAACTCTATAGTAAACGGAATTCCCCGTATCGGATATATGAAAGGCGGTCAGAAAGCCCGTTGGAAAGACGAGGATATGGCCGACTATTTTGTAGATAAGGTAAAGAACTTTGTGACTGAACACAAAAATACTCCTTTCTTCTTGTATTATGGCTTGCACGAACCTCACGTACCTCGTGCTCCCCACCAGCGCTTTGTGGGCAAAACAACGATGGGGCCTCGTGGCGATGCCATCGTTGAGGCAGACTGGTGTGTCGGCGAACTGCTTGCCCACTTGAAGAAAGAAGGATTGTTGGAAAAGACACTGATTATCTTCTCCAGTGATAACGGGCCGGTTCTGAATGACGGTTACAAAGACGGAGCTCCCGAACTGGCAGGCGATCACCTTCCTGCAGGAGGTCTGCGCGGAGGTAAATATAGTTTGTTCGACGGTGGTACGCATATTCCTTTGTTTGTTTATTGGAAAGGAAAGATTCAGCCGGTTGTGTCCGATGCACTGGTTTGCCAGGTAGATATTCTTGCTTCTCTGGGGTCGATGATACATGCCGATTTGCCGGAAGGTTTGGATAGTCGGAACTATCTGGATGCTTTCTTCGGAAAAGAGCAGACTGCCCGCAAGGATGTAGTGTTGGAAGCGCAGGGACGTATGGCTTATCGTTCAGGCGACTGGATTATGATGCCTCCTTATAAAGGTTCCGAACGAAACCTGACCGGAAATGAATTAGGCAACTTGGGTGAATACGGTTTATTCAATGTAAAAGCCGACCGAACTCAATACCAGAATATGGCGGCACAACAGCCCGAACTTCTGGACTCCCTGAAGCAGAATTTCTTTGCTGAAGTGGATGGTTATTATCGCAGCGAAGTAGAAGAAGAACCATTAAAATAAGGTCAAATGTTTATTCTGAACATAAATCCCGTTGATAAAACAATCGTTCTATTCTACCGGAGTTTATTTCTCTACCTTTGTTCTGTTCGATGTCGGACAATTAACCTTGAAGTATGTATATGAAAATGAAAGCTTTTTTAATGTTTGTATTGCTGTTCTTATGTTCGATGGGAACAAAGGCGCAGGATTTGGGGGCGAACTATAATGAAAATATAGATTACCCGATTACGGAAATAGAGATGTTGAAACAGTCGAAAGTGACTTGGGTGAGAGGATTTGTCAATATCCCCAATCTGTTTCTTCAGAATGAAAACGGGAAGATTGTTGGTGTGAAAGAAAATGCCATCAGGACACATATTCCTACACTGAAATTTATTCAGGCCAAGAAAGCCTTGGGCGACCGTGTGAAATTTATATTGAGCCTGAAAATACCTTTTGAATTATATACCGACACGGTTCCCAAAGTAGGAACTAAGGAGATGGAGTACATATTTCAGGCAACTGAAGTATTACTGAAAACCTATGATATGGCGAAGAATATTGAAATACTTGTCATGGGTAACGAACCGGAATGGGAGAATGCATTGGATACCGATCTTTGTCATGCGGACGGTGAGGATTATCGGGCATTTCTGAATGAGTTTGCCAATCGGCTGACTGCCTGGAAACAGGCTAATGGATGGACATTTGATATTTATGCCGGAGCATTGAACCGTGTATCCGAATTGCCGAAGAGCGAAACGGTACCTGCGGTAGTCTCTGTGGTTAATAACAATCCTAATGTTGCAGGGCTCGACTTACACGTTCACGCATTGAAAATCAACCAGGCGGAAGATGATTTCCGTATTATCCGCGATAAATATGGTGTAACAAAGAAACTGATTTGTACGGAATTCTCTATGGTGCGTGCTTTAAATCCTCATGTAGCCGATGCGCTGGGAGAATGGGGCACCAAGCATGGTTATACGGCCGGGATGAAAATTTACGAATACCTTAATCTGATAGCCGAAAAAGCTAACGCCGGTACACCAGTTAGTGCTACCGAGTTCAAGAGCCTTTTTGAGAGTTATGCCTGGTATCCGAAGAACTGGTATAAGACTTTTTATGAGGTGTTCAAGAAATACGATACGTATGCCATTACCGGACGTTTCAGCGTGGTTCCCGGTGGGGCGAGAGCTGTTTACGATGCGAAGACTGAAATGTGGGAACTTGGAGGAATTTACTTTTCCCGTTATTTAGGACTGGATACAGACGGATTCTACAATCCCAATCCATTGTTGTATCCCGATTTCATCGTTGCCCGGGATGGATTGGCAGTTTCCAGTCTTATCGGAGGACAGCGGGAATTGTTCATTCGTTGGGGGAATGGAGCCGATAAAACAGGCATATTGTCAGTAACAGATGAAAATGGAACAGAGGTAGCACGTCGGTCGCTTGATTCGGAGAATGATTATACATTGGTTGAAAATCTTGTTCCCGGAACTGCCTACCATGTAGCATTGCTGAAATCGGATGATGCTGTGTTGTGGAAGGATGATGTTAAGACTAAGTTTGTAACAGGAAAGTTTCCTTTGTTGAAATATCAACAAGTGGATGAATATATGTTGGTACAACTATTAAATTTGCCGGATGATGTCTCATCTTATAAAGTAAAGCTGGATGGACAGGAAATCAATATAGTGAATAAGAACCTGAACGGACAAATACTTACCGCCGAAGTGACTTATAAGGATGGATCGGTGGAAATATTGTCGACAACTATTAGAAAGTAATTATCTTAAATTTATTCGCTTATGAAAGTAATATATGTAGTGTTGGTATGTTTGTTGGCTTTCACCTCTTGTGCGGAGACGGAATATGCCGAAAATGGGGTTGATAAGAAGAATATAACAGGATATACCGAAGTTGGGTTTTATAGTTTGGATGGAATTTGTACTTTTACAGAGCAGGAACAACTTCAGGCTGCAATTAATCCTAAACGGTTGACTTATCGCCTGCAAAATTCGGATCAAAGCAAATACATTCATGTGAAGTTTGACGGGAAGCCCACGGCTGTTGGTCAAAAGATAAAGACTGAATTCTCATTCCAAGGAGTTTCTTTCCTCAAAGAAGGGATGGAGATGGAAGTAGTTCGTATAGACGGAGATAAAGTTTGGTTGTCAGGAGATAACGTCGGTATAGTAATCCCTGTTTTTAATAATTAAAAGAAAGATATTATGAAAAGATACATTCCTATTGTAGCGTCATTAATGGTGTTTTCGTTGATATCATGTGGTGAAGTCATGGATCTGACACAGCCGGAAAAGGCTGAAGTTACCTATTCCAATATTACCTTGTCGCTTTATCAGACAGGCAAATATGATTTATATCTGGATGAGCCGGAATACCAATATAACATTATGGTGGAGAAAAGCCATTGCGAAAAAGAAGCAAAGGCGGAATTGGCTGTTGTCGATGCCAAAGAGTTTGGTGAAGAATATCACCTCTTGCCTGTGGAATATTATGATCTGGATGGAAGTAATTTTAATTTTAAGGGGGACGATGTCCTGCGTATGGTAAATTTGCGCTTCCATGATTTAGGTACGCTTGACGGATCAAAGAAATACGTTCTCGGTTTGAAACTGGTTTCCGACGATCTTGCAGTCAATCAAGAGAAAAGTACAATGACTTTCTTCCTGCAACAGAAACAGGGAGAAATCGACAACCCTTATACCGTGGCGACAACGAGCGACTTGATAACTCTCGGAGAGAAACTCAAAGATGGTAAGACGATCTATGCCAAGATAGAGAATGATATTGATTTGCAAGGTGTAGACTGGCAACCGATAGAGACCTCGGTTTCCAAACAACTTGTATTGGATGGAGGCGGACATACGATTCGTAATCTGAAAGTAAATACTTCCTCTTCTGTTAATCAGGGATTCTTTGGATTGTTGGTTGGTAAGTGTTCTAATATAAACTTTGAAAATGCGCAGATTACAGCCAATCAAAAATTGACAGGAGTTCTTGCCGGACATGTTGGAAATGCTTCAGCGGCAGGAGTTGTTGAGAATGTACGAGTATCTGGTACGATAAATCTGACTTCGGGAACAGGGCCGGCTGCTTGGGAGAATGGACAAGCCGGTGGTATATGCGGAAGGATTCAAGGAGCGGAAAGTAAAATCTATCAATGTTCTTCAGAGGTGAGTATTAATGCTACATGGTCTGCTGGTGGTATTTGTGGAGAAGCAAAAGGAGGCGCTACTATTACTCAATGTTATTTTGTAGGAGATATTATCACAAAGTCATGTGTTGGTGGTATTGTAAGCAGGATGTTTCAGGGTACTGTTACTCATTGTTATTCATCAGGAGTGGCTAAGTCCTATCCTAATGTTACACCTCCGAATCCCGGAGCTGGTATTGCAGGACTTGTAGAGCCGAGCCCAACAGCGCTCATCTCACATTGTTACTCTGAATGTGAAATTGCAGCTCAAAATCAAGTAGGAGGCATTTTGGGACTTGCCAATAAAGGAACAGGAGTAACAGTGACACGTTGTGTGGCTTGGAATTCTTCCTTATATTCGAATGGTGCACCTAAATCAGGAAGAGTATGCGGACGCTTCGATAAAAATGAGGCAAATAATTGTTATGCCAATCCGAATATGGAGTGCCGTTTTTCAGTTAATACACCTGCAATAGTAGATGAGGCAGTTCCCAATTATTCGGCAACTGTTAATGGTGCTGACCGTTATAACGGACTTTCTACCATACCTACTCTTATGGCAGCAGTAAAGGCTCTTCAATGGGATGAGTCTATTTGGGATCTTTCAGGAGAGAAGCCTCGTTTGGTTTGGGAATTGGCTCAATAAATGGTTTTATAAAATAAATCGTAAGAAATATGTTTATGAAAGAATGTAAGACTATCCAAAAAGTAATTTTCATATTAGCGGTGATATGTGTATCTATCACCCAATCATGGGCGGATTCATGGAAAGAAATATCCTTTGCCGATCCCACTATCTTTGTGGAGAACGGAAAGTATTATCTCACAGGTACACGCAATCAGGAACCGCAGGGCTTTGCTATCCTCGAATCGACCGACTTGAAGCATTGGACTGTGCCTAATGGAAAAGATTTGCAACTTATATTGAGAAAGGGAGACCAAGCTTTCGGTGAAAAAGGCTTCTGGGCACCTCAATACTTTAAGGATAAAAGAACTTATTATTTCACTTATACCGCTAATGAGCAAACAGTAATTGCTTCCTCAAAATCGGTATTCGGACCTTTTCGTCAGAAGGAAGTCAAACCGATAGACGCTTCCGCTAAGAATATAGACTCTTTCCTATTTAAGGATGATGATGGAAAATACTACCTGTATCATGTCCGCTTTAATAAAGGCAATTATCTTTGGGTAGCCGAGTTTGACATAAAGAAAGGAAGTATCAAACCGGAAACATTGAAACAATGTATGGACTGTACGGAGCCTTGGGAAAAGACTCCGAACTATAAGTCTGCACCGGTGATGGAAGGGCCGACTGTTATGAAGTGGGACGGGGTATATTATCTTTTCTATTCTGCCAATCATTTTATGAATATCGACTATTCGGTAGGCTATGCTACTGCTTCTTCCCCTTTCGGTCCGTGGAAGAAGCACCCGAACAGTCCGATCATTCATCGCAGCCTCGTAGGAGAAAACGGATCAGGACATGGAGATGTATTTAAAGGGCTGGATGGAAAATATTACTATGTTTACCATGTTCATCGTTCGGATTCCACCGTGTCTCCTCGTAAAACACGTATTGTTCCGCTCATCCTGAAGAAAGGAAACGATGGCATATACAATATCACCGTAGACAAAGAGCACGTCATAAAGCCAATGTGGAAATGATTTGTTCAGAAATGTAGTAGAGAAATCTATTTTGCACATTTGTACGGGTTTTAAGGAGATTCTTCCCTTTCATTTGAAGATTTTCCCGCTTAATTTGTGTCTTGAGATAAAGAATTTGTTAACAGTTAAAAATAATGTTTATGAAAAGAGACAGACTTTATTTTTCTTTCTTATGTCTTTGTTGCTTTTTGTTTTGTGCGCTGGACGTGCAGGCACAACAAGACTATTGGAAGGGACAAGTGAAGGATGCAGTATCCGGTGAACCGATGATTGGCGTCAGTGTTCGCGTGAAAGGTACGGGAAGCGGTACGATTACTGATTTTGACGGTAATTTTACTGTGAAGGCATCAAAAGGAGACATACTTGTCATTTCTTATGTGGGTTATAAAACTCTGGAACTGGATTTAAAGAATAAAACGACTTTAGGCGTAATCTCTTTAGGAGAAGATACGGAGACCCTGGAAGAAGTGGTAGTGGTTGGATACGGTGTACAGAAAAAGGTGTCCAGTGTCGGTTCCATTGCTACTGCAAAAGGAGATGATTTATTAAAGATAGGTAGCGTGAACTCCGTTTCCGAAGCCTTGCAAGGTCAGATGCCGGGTGTGGTTGCCATCAATTCCACTTCAAAGCCGGGAGCCGATAAGGCTTCTTTATTGATTCGTGGTAAGTCTACCTGGGGAGAAGCGGAGCCACTGGTATTAGTGGATGGTATCGAACGTGACTTCAACGATGTCGATGTGAACGAAATCGAATCTATTTCCGTACTGAAAGACGCTTCGGCAACTGCGGTTTACGGTGTGAAAGGTGCGAACGGCGTTATCTTGTTGACAACCAAACGCGGACTCGAACAGAAACCGGAAATCTCATTCACAGCTAACTTCGGTTTTAAACAACCTTCTGCTGCTCCTGAATGGTCTGACTATGTGACCTCTATGAAACAGTATAACAGGGCACAGGCTAATGATGGTAACTGGGGAGCAATGGTTCCCGAATCTACCATTACCGCATGGGAAAATGCGTATGCTACCGGAAATTACGGTCCATATAACGATGTCTTTCCCGAAGTGGACTGGTGGAAAGAACTGGTAAAGAATGTAGGTTATGAACAGGCTTATAATCTTAATGTACGTGGTGGTACGAAGAAAATGAGTTATTTCGTATCTTTGGGTTATTTGCATGACGGAGATATTTTTAATACTACCAAACAAGAGGATTTCGATCCTTCCTTCTCTTACCGTCGTTATAACTGGCGTAGTAATTTCGACTTCAATATCACAAGTACTACTAAACTTTCGTTCAATGTGGCCGGTAAGATGGGTTATCAGAACCAACCGTCTTATTATGAGAATGTCGATTCTCCGGATGAACGTTTTTTTAAAACGTTCTTTACGGCTCCAAGTAATGAATTTCCGATTAAATATAGTAATGGAATATGGGGAGACGGGTTAAGCTCCGATCAAAATATAGCCTGTCTGATGAACGAAGGAGGTAGTCGTAATATTAAGCAACATCAAGGTTTTTACGATGTAATCTTGAATCAGAAGCTGGACTTTATTACAAAGGGACTGTCATTGAAAGCATCATTGTCTTACACTACTTCTTCTTCATGGACTACCCAGATCATGCCGGGTAAGATTTTAGGTAAAGACGATTTGGTTGCCCAACGTACACATATTCGTATGAATCGTGTGTATGATTACGCCAATCCTATTTATAATGCTGACGGAACAATTACTTATAATTATACCGAGAAACGCTATCCGGATGAAAATGCTCCCGGAGATTTGCCTGTTGGTGGTGTTTATGACGGTTTCAAGGCTTACGGACGTAAACTTTATTACGAATTAGCATTGAATTATAGTCGCCAGTTTGGCGATCACGATGTAAGTGCCTTATTTGTATTTAACCGTAAGATGAACGAATCAACCAATACTGCTAATTCGGGTGTGATGAACTTCCCGGCTTACGAAGAAGACTGGGTAGGCCGTGTCACTTACAACTTCAAAGAGCGTTATCTTGCTGAATTTAACGGTGCCTACACTGGTTCGGAAAAATTTGCTCCGGGACGCCGTTTCGGATTCTTCCCCTCTGCCTCTATTGGTTGGCGTATCAGTGAAGAACCATGGGTAAAGAAATTGACCAAAGGTGTACTGACCAACCTGAAAGTGCGCTATTCGTATGGAGTAGTTGGTAATGATAAAGGTGCTACCCGTTTCAACTATATTCAGAAGTTTGAGCAACTATCTGCCAATGCGCAGTTTGGTAAATATCAGACCAGTAACTGGGGACCTTTGTACAAAGAAGGAAAACTGGCCGACCCCGATGCTACTTGGGAAGAATCTATCAAGCAGAATATCGGTATCGAAATAGGTTTGTGGGGTAAACTAAACTTTACTGTGGATTTGTTCGATGAAAAGCGTAATAACATTCTGATGACACGTAATACGATTCCGTCATGGGCCGATAGTGGTATTGCTTTTCCGCAGGTGAATCTGGGTAAGACTAAAAATCACGGTCTTGAACTGGATATTGCTTGGAACGACCATATCGGAAAGTTTAATTATTACGCGAAGTTTAATTTTGCAACCAGTGAGAACCGTGTTGTCTTTATTGATGACCCGAAGAATCAGAGCGAATATTTGAAAAAAGCCGGAAAGTCAATCGGATATGTGAATAAATACCTGGCAACAGGAAACTTCCAGTCATTGGATGATATTTATAACTCGGCGCAGTCCACTATTGCCAATGGTACACATAATACATTGATTCCGGGAGACTTGTATTACATCGATTATAATGGTGACGGCATGATTGATGCTAAGGATATGGTTCCGATGAAAAACCTGAACTATCCGACTACTACCCTCGGATTTACATTGGGAGGTTCTTACAAAGGAATCGGATTCAATATGTTGTGGTACAGTGCTATGGACGTTTATAAAGAAGCGATTCCTTCCTATTTATGGGATTTCCCGGAAGGTAATATCAAGGCTCAACCAAATACGTTGAATACATGGACAGCCGATGCTCCGATTCAAGGCGGTCCGATTCGCCCCAGTATTCATGTTCAGAGAAGTTATAATTCGGTGGCTAGTACATACACATATACCAACCATGCTTATCTTCGCTTGAAGAACCTGGAAGTGAATTATCAGATTCCGAAGCGTTGGTTGCAGCCTTTACGTCTGACAAAACTGCAAGTATATGTCAACGGTACCAATTTGTTGACGTTCTCGAAAGGTGATTCCCGCCGTGACCCCGAACATTCGGGACAGAATGTTTATCCGGTGGTGAGACGTTATAACATTGGTTTTAGATTAGGATTATGAGACACTTTAAATTTACTGATATGAGAAGACATAAGTTGAATTGGATATGGATCATTCTATTGGGGTTGTTTGTAGGAAGTTGTGAGGACTATCTGGACCGCTCTCCCGATGACGGACTTTCCGAAGATGATGTTTATAAAGATTATAGCAGTTTGTTAGGGTTCATGGACCGCATCTTTCAAAATGATGATATATTAATCTTTACACATGGTATCAACTCTTATTCGAATACATACGTAACGGTAGGTAATTTATCGGATGAATATGCATCCGTTCGCGATAATGATCCGTCGAAGTTTGTCAATGCAGGTAACTGGCTGGAGAATGCCGGTACACGTTTCGAAATAGGAAGTAAAAGTGATGGGAAGAATCTCAAAAGTGCTATTTCTCGTGCTTATACCGGACTTCGTATCGTGAACCGTGTAATTAGTGGAGTAGATCAAGTGAAATCCATCACAGACGACCAAAGGAGAAAACTGTTGGGACAGGCTCATTTCCTGCGTGCCTACTTCTATTTTGAGATTATCAAACGATATGGCGGAATGCCCATCTTTGACCAGCTTTGGGGAGCATCGGACGACTTTGACTTTCCCCGTAAAACTTATCAGGAATCCAATGCTTGGATGCAGACTGACTTGGATAAAGCCATTGAATATTTACCTATAAGCTGGCCTGACGAGGAACATGGACGGCCTGACAGAGTAAGCGCCATGGCATTAAAAGCGATGACACAGCTGTATGCTGCCAGCCCTTTGATGCAGAATGACCTGAATTCTATTGAAAACAAAGGATATGGAAAAGAGATGGCTGCTGAAGCTGCCCGTAGTGCGCAAAAGGCGATCAATGCTATTGAAAGTCACGAATATTATCGCCTGATGAATCATGACGAATATCGTAGTATTCAGCTAATGCCTAATTCCAATCAATTCGCACAGCCGGAATATTTATGGTTCCTGCGTTGGCATCATGGCAACTGGTCTGCTTTCGTCAGAGCGCAATGGCTGACACAACCATACGATAATAAAACCGGTGCCGAAGGTACTCCTTATAATGCTCCGACACAAAATGCGGTAGATATGTACGAACGTAAGGGAGCCGACGGCAACTACTATCCGATTACTGATCCGCGTTCCGGTTATGATGCGGTAAAGACTACCAATCCTTATTCGGATAGAGACCCTCGCTTCACTAATAATATCCTCGTGCCCGGTGAGCAATGGGGAAAGAATTTACAGGGTGTTCCCTATTATCTGACTACTTATTCGGGCGGTTACTCCGAGAACTTCATTTCTACCAATCAGTTTACGAGAGGCTCTCAACAGACCGGATATATGTGTAAGAAGTTCATTTGGCCGGAAGCAAGTGTGCCTTTGTTTGGCGAAGCTGGTTTCCAATTATATCGTTTGGTGGCTGTGTACATTCGTGTTTCGCAAGTTTATCTGGATATGGCAGAGGCTTCATACGAAGCGACAGGTGATCCGGATGCAGTCGTTACGGGTTGTACGATGTCGGCCCGTCAGGCTTTGAATAAAATCCGTGTAAGAGCCGGAATCGGTGAACTGCCGGATGGAGTTGACTTTAGAGAAGCTTATCGTCGGGAACGTGGTGTGGAATTAATGTTCGAAGGACACCGCTGGTATGATATCCGTCGTTGGATGATTGCTGAAGAACTGTTTAAGGGTGAATATCCGATCATGGGTGTCAAAGCAACTCCGATCAACCATTCTTATACGGCCGACCAGTTGAAAGTGGAAAAAGCCTGCACTTATAAGTTGACCGACTTTACTTACGAGTATGTTCCGGTGAGGACAGCCGTGCGGACGTTTAACAAGCGTAATTATTGGTATCCGCTGCCGATGGATGAAGTGGCGGCTTTGGATAATCTTCAACAGAACCCCGGATGGTGATACCTATAAATAAAGAAAAGTATATGAGAAACAAGATTAGATATATAAGACTGATAGGGCTCATATTTGTCCTTATCGTTGGCTCTAGCCTGACTTTCGCACAAAATAAATCAAAGAGAAAGTCGGCGAAGAAGCCTTTGGTGGAAGTAATTTCTATTGTTACCGACGAGAAAGGTAGCCCGTTGAAGAATGTTTCTATCATTTGTGGAGAAGGCGCAGTCGTTCTATATACAGATGCAAAGGGACGTTTTCAGACGAAGGTCGAGAATGACGCAACCGTTATGGTGGAGGCTTTGGGATATGAAGATAAAGTGTATAAGCTGACAGGCAGCAATATCGTTCCTGAAAAGATTGTATTGAAGAAAGAGCCTCTGTTTCTGACCGAAGAATCGCTGGTGAATAGAGCCGATGGTGGCAAGACGTATAAAGGGAATGAAGTAGGCGCAACGAGCGTACTGGAGAACGGACAGTTCGGAACCTTCCCTGATTTGACGCTGACTAATATGCTGCAAGGTAAAATGTTAGGTCTGCAAGTTCGCTCCACAGTCAGCGGATTGGGGAACAATACGCCTGATTTATTTATCCGTGGCCAGCATGGCATGTCGGAAAATACAGCTATCGTTATCATCGATGGTGTGGAACGTCCGGCAGCGGATTTGATTCCTGAAGAAATCGAACGCATCGAGTTGCTGAAAGATGCCACCGCCAAGATTCTTTATGGGGCACGTGCTGCGAATGGCGTACTTTGGGTGACTACCCGCAGAGGAAAGGCCAACCGCCGCATTTATAACGCAACCGCCGAAGCAGGTGTGGTACAGATGACGCGTACTCCTGATTTCCTGAATTCTTATCAATATGCTAATCTGTATAATGAAGCGCGTGCAAACGACGGACTGACTCCTTATTATAATCAGAAACAACTGGAAGGATATAAAAACTCCAAAGGAGCCAATGACCTATTGTATCCGAACGTTGATCTGTACGATCAGTTATTGAACAAAAATGCCAACTATCGGAAAGTATCGTTCGATATGACGGGAGGTACCGACAGAGTGCGTTATGCCCTGATTGCCGGATATGTAGGAGGTAGCGGATTTGAAGACGTTACCTATACTCCGCAACTGCACCGTCTGACTCTTCGCGGAAACCTCGACTTCAATGTAACGGATTTCCTGACTATATCCGCAGACGTTGCCGGACGTATGGAAATGCGTAAATGGGGGCAATTGGACTGTGGTCAGGTATTTACGGCCCTGTCTACGCATCGTCCGAATGAATACCCGCTGACTATGTCACCGGAAGAAACCGGACTAGCCAGCTCGGACGGAATTCCTTTGTTTGGCGCAAGTCTGCTGCGTCCGATGAATGCATACGCGGAAACAATGTACGGAGGATATACGGATGAGCGTTATACACGCAGCCAGACCAATATCGGTTTGAAATTCGATCTTGATATGCTGACAAAAGGGTTGAAAGCCGGTGCTTTCCTTTCTTTCGACAACTATGATTACCTGCAACTCTCTTTGAGCAAAGTCTATCCGACGTATGCCATCAAAACATATCGTAACTTTGCCGGTGAGGAACAGATCATGTACACCCAGATGAAGAAAACAGATGTAGCCACTTCACAGAGTCGGAAGTCGACTACCTTGCAGCAGACATTGGGTTGGAATGCCTTTGCCGCATACGAGAATACATTCAACCAAAAGCATGATGTATCGGCACGGCTGACTTACATGTACTCGAAAACAACGAATCAGGGAGTGACCCAGGACATCATCAATGCAAACTACGCATTGCGCTTAAACTATATGTATGACCGCCGTTATGCTGTGGAAGCCGACATGGCATTGATGGGAAGCAACCGTTTCAAATCGGGAAATAAATACTTCTTCTCGACTGCGGGTGGCCTTGCCTGGATTCTAAGCAATGAAGATTTCCTGAAAGACAATGAATACGTGAACTTCCTGAAACTGAAAACCAGCGCCGGTATATTGGGCTATGACAGAAGCACTGAACATTTATTGTATGAACGTGCCTGGTCGCAAGACGGCAGCTTCCGGTTCGGAACAACGAACAATGGCGCTACGGCTTACTATTCCACTTTTGTCCGTGCGGGCAATCCGAACCTGAAATGGGAAAAGGCAGCAGAATGGAACATCGGTGTGGAAGGCTTGTTCCTGAACAACCGCTTATATACCGAAATGAACTATTTCCGTGAGAAACATACGGACATCATCGGTTCTGTTGATGCCTCTTACGGGGATTATACTGGCAACTTTACCTACCAGGATAACATGGGCTCCGTCTTGAATCATGGTATAGAAGGAATGTTCACTTGGAGCGACCGCATCAACGACTGGGCTTATTCGGTAGGAGCCAATTTCGTATGGTCAAAGAATAAAGTATTGAAATGGAACCAGGTGAAACATGGTGAAGAATACCGCTACACAGTGGGGCGTTCTACCGATGCTATGATGGGACTGGTTGCCGAAGGATTATTTGGCAAAGATGTAGTCATCAACGGACATGCAACCCAGACGTTTGCCGATTATCAGGAAGGCGACATCGCCTACAAAGACCTGAACGGTGATAAAATCATTGACGGTCGTGACGTAAAGGAACTCGGAAACTCATTCCCACGTACTACATTGGGCATCGATTTCAATGTAAGTTATAAAGGCTGGGGGTTGTATCTTCAGGGATATTCCGAACTGGGCGTTCACACTTGGGCAACGAATGCTTATTACTGGAATAATGGAGAAGGTAAATACTCCAAACTGGCATTAGACCGTTATCATCCGGCAAACAATCCGACCGGAAATTATCCGCGCCTGACAACCACTGCTGGTGAGAACAACTTCCGCAATTCTTCTTTCTGGTTGAAGAATACAAGCTTCTTCCGTATGAAGAATGTTGAATTGAGCTACACGTTCAATCAGTTCTCCCCAAGTTCGGTAGTGAAGAAGATGAAGGTTTTCGCTCGTGGTGCAAACTTGTTTGTGCTTTCTTCCGTGAAAGATTTGGATCCTGAATTGCTGAATGCCGGTGTGACAAACTACCCGGTGACGCGTACTTTTACAGGCGGAGTCTCTTTTGTATTTTAATTTTGAACAATTAATAGATGGCAATATGAAACATATATTAGGAAGTTGCGTTTTAGCAGGTCTGTTTCTCTTTTGTGCTTGTGACGACACATTGGATACAAAGGTGACGTGGCAGATCGGAGACTCTGATACCTGGAGAGTGCCGGAACTTGCTCAAGGCGTACTATATAAAGCTTATAATGGCATAGCCAACCGCCCGGATTGTTTTGAAGATAACTTTCTGGATTGTGCTACCGATAATGCAGTGACTAATCTGCGCAGCTCTTCTGTCTATAAATTAAATATGGGTGGGATGACAGCGTTTAACAACCCGATCGGAAACTGGAGTAATGCGTATAACATGGTGAACTATGTAAACTCTTTCCTCGAAAACGGCTTGACCGACCAGGTGCAGTACAACCGCACCGATCCGGAAGTGGACAAGCAAATCAAGCTGCGTCTGGAAGGTGAATCGTATTTCCTGCGTGCATGGTGGCATTTTGAGCTATTGAAGATGTACGGCGGAAAGGCGAAGAATGGAAAAGCGTTGGGTATTCCGTTGGCAGATCATTTTATTTCGCAGGATGAGGCCGCGCAGAACGGTGAATTTCTTCGTCCTACTTATCAGGCAACAGTCGATTTTATCGTCAACGATTTGGATAATGCCATCGAGTTATTACCGAATGTGTATCAGGGAGATGACCTGGAGTTTGGTAATACACAAATCGGCCGTGCCACGAAAGCGGCGGCAGCTGTTCTGAAAAGTCGTGCGCTTTTATATAGCGCAAGCCCTGCCATGCAGGATGATGACGTGACGAAGATCACCGGCATGGGACAATTCGAAATTCTGAATCCTACGGTTTACCAGGCAAAATGGGAAGCGGTAGCCAAAGAGATCAATAAGATTCTGGGCATGGAAGGTTTCGGAACTTATGTTCCTGTTGCGGCTTCCTCCATTGCCGATGTGCAGACCGAAAGTTCCGATTATGCTTTCCGCAAATATTTTAATAGTAATCTACTGGAAGGCCTTCATTTCCCGCCATTCTATTATGGAAGTGCTCGTACCACTCCTTCTCATAATCTGGTAAAGGCTTTTTATGCGAAGAATGGTTATCCGGCAACCGATGTTCGTTCCGGTGTCGATCTGTCTGATCCTGATTTCGATCTGACGCAGCTTTATGCCGTACTTGATAATCGCTTTGCGCTGAATGTCTACTATCATAGTGCTATATTTGGCGATTCCGGCCAGCCGTTGGATATGTCCGAGGGTGGAAAAGATTCTCCTTCGTTTAGTGAGAATGCTACACGTACGGGTTATTATTTGGCTAAATTCGTTTCCAAGAAATCGGCTATGCTGAATCCGATTCAGACCTTAAACTCGGTTCATTACAATCCTTTGTTACGAAAATCGGAAGTTCTTCTTAACTTTGCCGAAGCTGCTAATGAGGCTTGGGGCAACCCGACGGTGAAAGCCGAAGGATGCCTGTATTCTGCATACGAAATATTGAAAACAATCCGTTCGCAAGCCGGGGGTATCAATTTTGATCTTTATCTGGATGAAATGGCTCAAAGTAAGGACTCGTTCAGAAAGTTGATTCAGAACGAACGTCGCTTGGAATTTACTTTCGAGAATCATCGTTATTTTGATATGCGTCGTTGGGTATTGCCGTTGAACGAAGAGGTGGAGGGTGTTACCGTTACCCGTAAGGAAGA
Source organism: Bacteroides sp. MSK.18.37 (assembly GCF_019129155.2). Classification (NCBI taxonomy): domain Bacteria; kingdom Pseudomonadati; phylum Bacteroidota; class Bacteroidia; order Bacteroidales; family Bacteroidaceae; genus Bacteroides; species Bacteroides sp. MSK.18.37. Next base: position 3,029,121 of record NZ_JAHOIB020000001.1, read on the forward strand.
TGGTACATTCAGCTTCAAAGTACAGAAAGTGGAACAACGGAAATATGAAGTGAAAAACTATTTCATGCCGCTACCGTATGCAGAGCTGGAAAAGAATAAGAATCTAATGAATAATCAGGGTTGGGAATAACGTGCTGTTGATATAAATACTTATTTACAATGAAAAGACTAAATATATTATGGATAGGGCTGATAAGCGTTCTGATGACTGCTTGTTATGACGATTATGAAAAGGACTACGATAAGAGTTCTGTGTACTTTGCTTCGCAAAAACCTCTGCGGACACTGGTAGCCGATACAGATATGTCGATAAAGGTGGGAGTGGCTATTGGCGGTAAAAGAGAGGTGCATACCGATGATTGGGCTACGTTCGAGATCGATCCGTCTTTATTGGATGGTACGGGCTTGACACTAATGCCGGAAAACTATTATCAGTTGGCTAATCCGAATAAGATGACAATTAGCAATCCGAATCTGGCAATAGCAGATGTGAAAGTGACTTTCTCCGATGCTTTCTATGAAGACAATGCTGCTTTGAACAAGCACTATGCAATCCCTTTCCGGTTGGTCGATCATAATCAGGATGAAATTAGTACTGATGTGAATGGTAATTTGAAGGATTACAGTATTGTAGTTGTCAAATTTGTCAGCCAGTATCACGGTACCTACTTTGTGAAAGGAAAAGTTACCAATTTGTCTACTCAGCAGGTTACTGAATACAGTAACAAGGATTTGAGTCAGAATATGACCCGCGACTTTGTTTCGTTAGGTAGAAACAAAGTACGCAGACCGGGTTTCGGAAACACATTGGAAAACAATGAGTCGGTGAATCTGACAGTCAATCCGGATGGAAGCGTCAATATTGAAGCCGGAGGAAGCGTCGCTATCACGGATGCATCCGCCACATTAGATCCTGCAGCCGAATCATTGGAATTTGTAGGGAAACAGCCTAAGTTTACCCTTTCTTATAAGTACACGAAAGGTGGCGTCACTTATCAAGTTGACGAGGAACTGATTCGTCGTCAGAATCCGGAAGCTGATTTACGCTTCCAAGAATGGTAGAATAGGTATTAGTTGATTATAGATTTCTATTGCTCGCCGGTAATTAGCTGCATCAGTGAATGTTGCAGATTAATTACCGGCGATATCTTTTTCTGTTGGGCGTAGTTGATTTACAAGATATACCTACTTGCCCTGTTGGCTATTAATAGCTAACTTCCTTTTGATATAGACCAAACTTCTTTTTGCCGGTTGGATAACTTCCTTTTTCTTCATTCCAAACTATAATTGCAAGCTTTGTTTTTATAAATGCAAGTTCCGTTTATAAAAACAAAGCTTGCAATTATATAAACGGAACTTGCGTTTATAGTTTGAAATAGGGCAAAGACAACTTTACTATGAAGGGAAGAGATCTTTGCAAAGGGAGCAAAAGAACTTTTCTATTAATAGTTGACACGTTGTCTAAGGGTAGGTTGAATTTCTGAAGCAGTTACTTTTGCTTTCTATTTCAACTGTTTGAGAAACTCTGTCGGAGTGATATTAAATTCTTTCTTGAAACACTTTGTAAAGTAGTTTGGATCTGATATACCGACGGCAAATGATGCTTCGGAGACATTCATACCATTCAGTAAATGAGTTTTAGCCTCTTTCATCTTAATGGTCCGTATGAATTGAGTGATGGAGCATCCGGTGAGTGATTTCAGCTTCATGTGCAACAGGCTGCGGCTGATGCGGAGATGGGCTGTGATTTCCGTTACTCCGAAGTCTTCCTTGGTGAGGTTCGCCATAATCAGTTCCATCAGTTCTTTCATGAATATTTCATCCCGCGGGTTGTTGGTTATTTGCTTGATGTTCAGTTCTTCTGCCTGTTTGAAGTGTTCAATGCTCTGTTTCCGGCTCTTTTGGATATTCTGTACCAGCAGTTCCAGATTCTTGGCGTTGAAAGGTTTGGTGATATACGCATCGGCTCCCCGCAGATAACCTTCCGTATGGTCGTTTTCATCGGTCTTTGCAGTCAGGAGGATAACGGGGATATGGCTGGTCGTTACGTCCTGTTTGACACGTTCCGTGAATTCCAGGCCGTCCATCACCGGCATCATTAAATCCGATATAATGAGGTTGGGCAGCTGTTTGGCTATCTTCTTGCAGGCTTCCGCACCGTTATACGCCCGTATAATATCATATTTCTCGCTGAATATGCTGGCAAGATAATCATTCATTTCTTTATTGTCCTCTACAATCATAATAGATTCCCGGGCAGGATCTTTTTCTTTGTTGGTCAGCTTTTCAGGAATGAGTTCGATGGTTTCCTTGATTCGCTGGTTATATTTCTGTATTTCTTCGGTCGTGATGTTCTCGGACGAGCGTTCATCGGGGTTGTAAGCATCCTCGGATACATTCAGGGTAACGATAAAGTCCGAACCTTTGTTGATTTCGCTTTCTACCCGGATTTCCCCTTTGTGCATGTGTATGAGCGAACGCGTAAGCGATAATCCCAGTCCGAATCCTTCGCGATGGTCGCGCTTCTCAACTTGGTAGTAACTTTCAAATATTTGTTCTTGAGCTTCTTTAGGAATCCCCCTGCCATTGTCTTTGACGGAGATTTGCACAAATGTTCCTTTCTCTTCTTTTATTAGTTTGGCACTCAACTTGACGTATCCGCCGGGTTGGGTATATTTAAATGCGTTTGAGAGCAAGTTATAAAGAATCCGTTCCAGCTTGGAAGGCGAGAACCAGACTTCCTCTTCGGTGTCTTCCAGATTGACGATGAAGTCAATTTCCCGTTCCCCGGCTACAATGTCAAAGATGTGCGACAGTTCTTCCAGAAAGTGCATGATGTCTCCCTTCCGGACGCTGATACGCATCTGTTTCATCTCGATTTTACTGAATGTCAATAGTTCATTAATCAGATAATTCATCCGGTTGGCGTTTCGGTAGATGACTTCCAGTTTCTCTTTATCGTTGTTGCTGATTTGTGGCTGCTGGATCAATCGTTGCAGAGGCGATAGAATCAGGGTCAGCGGTGTTTTCAGGTCATGGGAGATGTAAGTGAAGAAATTGATCTTCTGTTGATTCATATTCTCTATGTTGACGCGTTGTTCATGCTCCGTTTTCAGTCGCATGAGCAGGATGATACGCGTTTTGGTATATCTGTATGCGGCGTAAATGATTAATAGGAAGAGTAGTGCATAAACTAAATATGCTCCCGGTGAGAGCCACCAAGGAGGAAGGACTCTGATGGCAAGGTCCTTTTGGCCCGTTTCGTCCCAGTGGATACCATCTTTGCTGGCTTTGATCTTTAAGATATATCTTCCTGAAGGCAGATTGGAGAAGCGTACCTGATGCTGGTTGCCTACAAACTGCCAGTCCTTGTCGATACCTTCCATTTTCATCGCATATTGAGTGTTGTCGGTATATTGATAATTCAGGCCGGAATATTCGAGACGCAGGGATTGGGCTTGTTCGTGCGTCAGGGTGATCTCTGTCAGTTCGGAGATAGAGGAAGGGATGAATGCTTTCTCATTGTTGGGCGACATATATTCGCTGTTGCTCCAAATGGCAGTCAGTGCAATGTTGAAACGGGGATTGACGGAGCGTACCTGTTCCGGGTAGAAAGAAATCATACCGTTGATAGTTCCGAAATACAATTCTCCGTCAGGCTTCTTGCAGGCGGAGGAGTAGTTGAACTGGTTGATGGGCAATCCGTCGGCCGTGGTATATCGGTCAATGCTTCCTGTTTGGGAATTGATACAACAAAGTCCGTTTCCGGTACCTACCCAAACATTGCTCATCTCATCTTCAATGATACCTTTGATGGCGTTGGATCCCAACTGTTCTTTACTGTAAAAGGCGATAATGCTACCGTTGCGGTCCGATACATAAAGCCCGTTGTTGTCTGTACCTATCCATATCCGTTGATGTGAATCGGGGTAGATATAGGTGATGTAGAGATCGGTATGCGGCAGGATGGGGAGCGAGGTTACTTTCAGTGTATGGGTATTGATCTGAAATATACTGCCTTTTCGGGTTCCTGCCCAAAGTATACTGTCATTAAACTGTACCAGGTTAAAGACACGGAGAGATGAAATCTTTTCCGGGCGGGAGTTTGCTTTCTTCTTGTCGATCAGGAATAAGCCGGAAGGGCCTCCGTACCAGATATGATCGTTCTTGTCTTCGATGATACAGAAGCCGGAAGAAACCTCATCCGACAGTAGATTATAGTCCACCGTGCGGTTTAGATGCGGTATATAGTGAAGAGCTCCTTTCAGGAACAGTCCGAGCCACAGGCTGTTATCTTTGTCGAGCCATAAAGAATGTATGTTCTTGGCGTAAATTTGCATTTGCTTGTGCAGCCGTTCGGCACGGGTGATTTCTTTCTTATTGTTCAGGTAGTTCAATCCGCCATCTTCGGTGGCGATGTACAGACCGTTGTCCGGAGCATTGATAATCTGGCGGACAGCCTTTCCGCTCAAATGATTGAAACTGGCTCCGTATGGATATATCTGGAACTGGTCGGAACCGAATATATAATAGTTGACTCCTCCGAAATAGGTTCCCACCCACATATTATGAGCCTTGTCCTGATAAAGGCTGTAAATGGGAGAATCGTTCAGCGCACTTAAATCTCGTTCCGATTGTTCGTAATGTGCAATCAGTTGATAGAGTTTGTTGAAGACAAAGATGCCATACTCCGTGCCTACCCATATATTCCCCGTATGGTCGGTTGCCGCACACCGGAAGTCTTTCACTTCAAGGTCTTTCGAAAGATTACACAGGGTATTGCTTTGTATATGATAGACGAAAAAATCGTTGTTAGTATTAAATAAAAGCTGGTTGGACGAGATCAGGACGGCATTGTTGCATTGCAGTGTAAAAGGCTGGATGAGAGTCGGGAGGGAAACGAACTGTTTCTTTTCCAGACTGTATCGCATCAGTCCTTTGTTGGTGTCTATCCATAAGGTTTTGTCTCCGTCCTCCGCAAAGTATCTCACATGAGGTTTTTCTTTATCGAGAAGAAAAGGGACGAACAAGCTGTCTTGTTCATTGTAGCGATAGAGTCCGTTGCTACAAGCTGCCAGAAGCATACCATCGCTGGTGTTCAGGAAACAAACATCATCCTTAGTGTTCCCTTTAATCTGGTAACGGCTGAAATCTTCTGTCTCGTAGTTATAGCTGCAGATGCCCTGATCGGTAGAGATCCATAGAATGTTACGGAGCGAATCGTTATATAAGCGTGTGATGAAATTGTGGCGGAGTGAGGTGCTGTCGGCTTCATTATGTGCGAACAGGTTGATATTATAACCGTCATATCGGCACAATCCGTTGCGTGTACCAAACCAGATGAACCCGTGGTTGTCCTGGGTGATTGCATTGATCGTATTATGCGGGAGTCCTTCAGCTATACTTAGCTGTTTGAAGCGTATGTTATTATATTGAATCTGTCCCGTCGACAAGCTTGTATTTAAGAGCACGAGACTAAATAAGAGTACGAATTTAAGTAAGGTGGTTCTCATGGCTTTTCTGATTGATTTTCACGACCTAAAGATACGTCTTTTTTTGTTTTGAACAGTCGTAGAATTGTTCAAACGGGCAGCACTCATGTTCAGTTTGCCGCTTCGCTACAGATTTTTATACATGATTGCAGGTATTAAGCATTATTTTTCTGTTTTTCTTGGATAGAAAAGACCACATTTGCAATGTGAAACTCTAAAAACAAATGCTATGAATCATTCGACATTCAAATCCTTTACGTTTGGTATCGGTCTGTTTTTCACATTACCTCTGGTATATGGGAATAGTTCCTCTCCGTCTTCCTCCGATGGAACGTTGTATATCAATAAATCGAAAACCCACAAAGTGGCTCCCGTAAAGTATGGTTTCCATTATGAAGAAATAGGAATGATGGGCGAGGGTGCCTTGCATGCCGAACTGATACGTAACCGTTCGTTTGAAGAAGCTACACCTCCTGCCGGATTATCTGTGAAGAACGGTCTTTATGAAAATGTTCCGGCTCCCCGCGTTAAAGAGAAAAAAGTGTTTCAGGCCGATCCGCTGATTGGATGGACGACTTATCCGTTATCATATACTCCTGTATTTATCAGTCGCACGGATGAAAATCCGATGAGCGGGGAAAATAAGTATTCGATGCTGGTTAATGTCACGGAAGATATTGCGAACCATTCGGATGCTCTGATTCTCAACCGTGGATATTATGGAATGAACTTGAAGACGGATACGTCTTACCGCCTTTCCTTGTTTCTGAAGAACAGAAATTATTCCGCTCCGTTACGTGTATTTCTGGTTGACGAATGGGGACAACGGGTGAGCAATGTGATCGAAGTGAATGTAGGGAATCGGGACTGGACAAAATATACCGGTGAACTGAAACCGGAAAAGAACGTCCGGCGTGGAATGTTTGCCATACAACCGATGTCGAAAGGACAATTTCAGATGGATGTCGTTTCCCTGTTCCCGTCCGATACCTGGAACGATGGAAAATCCGTATTCCGTAAAGACATTGTTCAGAACCTGAAAGAGTTTTCTCCCAGCTTTATCCGTTTTCCGGGCGGATGCATCGTGCACGGAGTCAATGAAGAAACGATGTATCACTGGAAAAAGACGCTCGGACCGATTGAAAATCGTCCGGGACAGTGGAGCAAATGGGCGCCTTATTACCGTACCGACGGAATCGGCTATCATGAGTTTTATGAATTGTGCGAATATGTGGGAGCTGATGCGATGTATGTGATGCCTACGGGTATGATTTGCAGTGGTTGGGTGAAGCAAAGTCCACAGTGGAATTTCAGACACATTGATGTCGATCTGGACGCTTATATCCAGGATGCGTTGGATGCCATCGAGTATGCCATTGGTGATACAACTACGAAATGGGGAGCTGAACGGGCAAAGAACGGTCATCCCGCTCCTTTCCCGCTAAAATATATCGAGATTGGAAATGAAGATTTCGGACCTGTGTATTGGGAGCGTTATGAGAAAATCTATCAGGCGTTGTCCGCCAAATATCCTGACTTGATTTATATAGCCAATAGTGTCATCCGTGTAGTCGGAAGAGAGAATGATGACAAACGGAAGGATATTCCCAATTTTGTCAACCCGAAGAATGTAAAAGTGTTCGACGAACATTATTATAACTCAATCGAATGGGCTTGCGAACAGCATTATCGTTTTGATAACTACAAACGGGGTGTTGCCGATCTATTTATCGGCGAATTGGGAATCAACGGAAAATATCCTTATAACCTGCTGGCTACCGGAGCCATCCGTATGTCAATAGAACGCAACGGCGATCTGAATCCCTTGTTTGCTGAACGTCCGGTGATGAGGCATTGGGACTTTCTGGAACACCGTATCTTCCTGCCGATGTTGATTAATGGAGTAGACAGTAGCGTAAAGACTTCCTTCTTCTACCTGGCAAAGATGTTCAGGGATAACACGTTTGACGTGTGTCTGGATGCAGCGATCAAGGATATAGAAGGTTTGCAGAACATCTTTGTTACGATGGGATATGATACGGCCAGCAAACAATATATCCTGAAACTGATAAACCTGCAGGATAAAAAAGTCACTCTACAACCGGAAGTTTCCGGCTTCAAACGTCCCATCAAGGCACATAAAACAAGTCTGGTACTGGTTCCGGGAAAAGAAAACACACCGTTTGCTCCGAATGAAGTCCAACCGGTAGAGACGGAAGTCGGGCTGGACCTGAATCAACCGTTCGAACTGGAGGCAGCTTCCATGGTTGTATATCGTTTTTAGTTCACCACAGAGGACACAGAGAGCACAGAGGACACAGCATTTTTTCTCTCTTTCTGCAAGGAACAGAGTGATAGATGCAGTTAGCTGTAAAAAAAGCGTGAGACTCTGTGTTACTCTGTAATGAATAAAATGATTAAGCCTCCGTGTCCTCTGTGTCCTCCGTGGTGAACTCTAAATTGTCAAATAGCAAATAAAAATAAAATGAAAACAATCTTTTGTATCACAGGACTTGCCATACAAGGTTTGGCTATGTCAGTTCAGGCGCAAACCGGCAAACCGAATATTGTGGTTATTATGACCGATCAGCAGCGTGCCGATTTGTGCGGCAGGGAAGGTTTTCCGCTGGAAGTGACTCCCTTTGTCGACCGTTTGGCGCAGGAGAATGTATGGTTCAATAAGGCATACACTGTGATGCCGGCCAGCTCTCCGGCACGTTGTTCCATGTTCACCGGGCGTTTTCCTTCCGCCACTCACGTACGCACGAATCACAATATCCCCGACATCTCCTATCAACAGGACTTAGTGGGCGTATTGAAAGAAAACGGATATAAAACAGCATTGGTTGGCAAGAATCACGCTTACCTGAAACCTGCCGACTTGGATTTCTGGTCTGAATACGGACACTGGGGAAAGCACAAAAAGACGACTCCCGCAGAGAAAGAGACTGCCCGTTTCCTGAATCAGCAAGCCAGGGGGCAATGGCTGGAGCCATCTCCCATCTCGCTGGAAGAACAGCATCCCACCAAAATCGTGAACGAAGCGCTGGCATGGATTAAACAGCAGAAAGAAAATCCTTTCTTCGTATGGGTCTCTTTTCCGGAACCTCACAACCCTTATCAGGTATGTGAACCCTATTACTCCATGTTCTCCCCCGATAAGCTCCCTGTCTTAAAGACCTCCCGCAAAGATTTGGCAAAGAAAGGAGAGAAATACCGTATTTTGGCGCAACTGGAAGACGCGTCCTGCCCGAACCTGGAACAAGACTTGCCTCGAATCCGTGCCAACTATATCGGAATGATCCGGTTGATAGACGATCAGATCAAGAGACTGATCGAATCATTGAAAGCCAGCGGACAATATGAAAACACCCTCTTTGTCGTACTTTCCGACCACGGTGACTACTGGGGGGAATACGGATTGATCCGTAAAGGAGCCGGACTTTCCGAAAGCCTCGCACGTATCCCGATGGTATGGGCAGGATATCACATTAAAAACCAGCCTGCCCCTATGGATAGCCACGTATCGATAGCCGACCTTTTCCCCACCTTCTGCTCTGCCATCGGTGCCGAAATACCGGCAGGAGTTCAGGGTCGTAGCTTGTGGCCGATGCTGACCGGAAAAGCTTACCCTAAAGAAGAATTCTCCAGCATGGTCGTACAACAAGGCTTCGGAGGAGCCGATGTCGGACTGGATGCCTCCCTGACTTTTGAACAGGAAGGAGCATTGACTCCCGGCAAAATAGCCCACTTCGACGAACTGAACACCTGGACGCAAAGCGGTACCTCACGCATGATAAGAAAGGATGACTGGAAACTGGTCATGAATCATTATGGCAACGGAGAACTCTATAATTTAAAGAAAGATCCTTCGGAAGTTCATAATCTGTTTGGCGAGAAGAAATACAGCGAAATTCAAACAGAACTTCTGACCCGTTTACTGGCATGGGAGTTGCGTTTGCAGGACCCGCTGCCTCTCCCGCAAAGACGTTACCATTTTAAACAGAATCCATTTAATTATCTCCATCCGGAATACTAAAAAATAAGAAGATTGTACATACCTACGGATATTAAAAACATGATTCCATGAAGTCTGCCCCGCAACGGCCTATTTTTGTATCCGTAAACATAAAACAGAAATATATGAAATTGATTTTGCGATTAGGATTGATCTTGTTTACAGGATTTATTTCCATCTCTACAGCATCAGCACAGTTATATGGAACGGCAGATACAAACGCTCCGGAACTACGTGTTCCGACATCTGTAAAGCCGGCATTTGATTATTGGATGAGGGACACTTGGGCTACACTGGGTCCCGACGGTTATTATTATATCACAGGAACCACCTCTACTCCCGATCGTTACTTTCCGGGACAGAGGCATTGCTGGGACTGGAACGACGGTTTGTACCTGTGGCGTTCCAAAGATATGAAGTCCTGGGAAGCCAGAGGACAAATATGGTCGATGGAAAAAGACGGAACCTGGCAAAAGAAACCGAAAGTATATAAAGCAGGAGAGAAATATCAGAAGAAATCCATCAACGGTGATCCGATGGACAACCGTTTCCATGCTGTATGGGCTCCGGAAATGCATTATATCAAAAGTGTGAAGAACTGGTTTATCGTTGCCTGCATGAATGAGTCGGCAGGTGGGAGAGGTTCTTTCATTTTGCGGAGCAAGACCGGAAAGCCGGAAGGACCGTACGAGAATATCGGAGGTAATAAAGACAAAGCCATCTTCCCGAACATCGACGGAAGTTTGTTCGAAGATACGGACGGCACTGTCTACTTTGTCGGGCACAACCATTATATCGCCCGTATGAAACCGGATATGAGCGGATTTGCCGAGGAACTGAAAACATTGAAAGAGAAAAAATATAATCCGGAACCGTATATTGAAGGAGCGTTTATCTTCAAATACGATAACAAATATCACCTCGTACAAGCTATATGGTCGCACCGTACGTCGGAGGGAGATACCTATATTGAGAAAAAGGGAGTAACCTCACCGAAGACACGTTATAGTTACGACTGCATCATCTCGACAGCCGATAATGTGTATGGTCCCTATAGCGAACGCTACAATGCCATCACGGGAGGAGGACACAACAATCTTTTCCAGGATAAGGATGGAAACTGGTGGGCTACCATGTTCTTCAATCCGCGTGGGGCACAGGCGGCGGAGTATAAAGTGACGTGCCGTCCCGGATTAATTCCGATGATCTATGAGAATGGTAAATTCAAACCCAACTTTAATTATAATACCAAATGAAAACTTCTTTATTGATAGCAGGCAGCCAGGCTCTGGTTCCGATGACGTATGCGCAGGACAAACCGAATATTATTATCATACTGGCAGACGATTTGGGCTTCTCCGATCTCGGCTGTTTCGGTGGTGAGATTCATACACCGGTGTTGGATAAGCTGGCAAAGAATGGCGTCCGTATGACGCAGATGTATAACAGTGCACGCAGTTGCCCGTCGCGTGCCAACCTGTTGACGGGACTTTATCCCCATCAGACGGGATTGGGACACATGGACGGCAGTCATCCTGCCTGGCCGAAAGGATATTCCGGTTTCCGTTCCAATTCGGACAACGTCACGATTGCAGAAGTCCTGAAAGATGCCGGATATTTTACGGCTATGTCAGGAAAGTGGCATTTGGGGAATAAGTCGAATCCTATTCTTCGTGGGTTTCAAGAGTATTACGGTTTGTTGGGCGGATTCAACTCTTTCTGGAATCCGGCGGTATATACCCGTTTGCCGAAAGACCGTACGCCCAGACACTATGAGGAAGGAACTTTCTACGCTACCAATGTGATAACGGATTATGCGATTGACTTCATCGACCAGGCACATCAGGAGAAGAAACCGTTGTTCCTGTATCTGGCTTATAACGCTCCCCATTTCCCTTTGCACGCATCGAAAGAAGTGACCGATAAATATATGTCTCTCTATATGCAGGGATGGGACAAGATTCGTGACGCTCGCTGGAAACGGATTGTTGACCTGAAACTCATGCAAGGCAAACCGGCACTTAGTCCGCGCGGCGTGGTTCCCGAAAGTCTGTTTGAAGATGAAACGCATCCGCTACCGGCATGGGATTCATTGACGAAAGATCAGCAGACCGACCTCGCACGCCGTATGTCCATTTTTGCCGCTATGGTAGATGTGATGGACGCGAACATCGGCCGGGTAGTGGATGAATTGAAGAAAAACGGTGAGTTGGACAATACGTTTATCATGTTTATGTCCGATAACGGAGCTTGTGCCGAATGGCACGAATTTGGCTTCGACAAACAGACCGGAGTCGAATACCATACCCATACCGGAGAAGAACTCGACCAGATGGGTTTGCCCGGAACCTATCATCATTACGGTACAGGCTGGGCAAATGTCTGCTGCACGCCGTTCACGCTCTATAAACATTATGCACATGAAGGAGGTATTTCCACGCCGTGTATTATTTCCTGGGGTAATCATGTGAAGAACAAAGGCGGACTGAATCATCAGCCTGCACAATTTTCCGATATCATGTCTACTTGTGTGGAACTGGCAGGAGCCACTTATCCGAAAGAATATCAGGGAAGAGCGATTCTGCCTACGGCAGGTCAGTCTATCCTTCCGATTGTGAAAGGAAAGAAGATGCCCGAAAGATACATCTATGCGGAACATGAAGGCAACCGCATGGTGCGTAAAGGCGATTGGAAGCTGGTTTCCGCCAACTTCAAAGGAGATGAATGGGAATTGTACAACATCAAGGAAGACCGTACCGAACAGCACAACCTGATCGGTAAATATCCTGAAATGGCAAAAGAATTGGAAACAGCCTATTTCGAATGGGCGGACAAGAGTGATGTACTGTATTTCCAGAAAATGTGGAATACCTACAATAAGAATCGACGGAAAGATTTTAAAGAATATAAAACCCGCTAATGCTTATGGATAAGAGAATCTTACTAACTCTGGCTTTAGGAGCCATGTCGCAGGTGTTTGCCCATGCATGGGAGCCTAAAGGTGATAAAATCAAAACAGTATGGGCTGAACAGGTGACGCCGGAAAATGTGTGGCAAAGTTATCCCAGACCGCAGTTGCAACGGGCCGAATGGATCAATCTGAATGGATTGTGGAAGTATGCCGTAACGGATCAGAACACGTCCCGGAAGAATGTTTCCTTTGAAGGGGAAATCCTGGTCCCGTTTGCGATTGAATCATCTCTGTCCGGAGTGCAGAAAACATTTCTTCCTACGGATAAATTATGGTATCAACGTGAGTTCACCTTGGATCCTTCCTGGAAGAACAAATCTACTATCCTGCATTTCGGAGCAGTGGATTATGAATGTCAAGTATGGGTGAATAACCGGTTGGTCGGTACGCATAAAGGAGGAAACAACCCGTTCTCGTTCGATATTACTAAATACCTGAAGAAGAGTGGCTCTCAAAGCATTGAAGTAGCTGTCACCGACCCGACGGACACGGAATCTATCTCCCGAGGGAAACAGCAACTTAACCAGGAAGGTATCTGGTACACACCTGTATCGGGTATTTGGCAAACTGTGTGGCTGGAAGCGGTGAATAAAACCTATATCCGTCAGGTACTTCCTTCCACTGATATTGAGAGAAAATCCGTGAAGCTGGCTTTCGATATAGCCGGAGCCAAAGGCAATGAAGAAGTGAAAATAGAAGTGTTGGATGATGGCAAAGTAATCAAGACGGTGGAACAGAAGTTGACTAATGCGATGGAGATAGACGTTCCGAACGCTGTCTTATGGTCTCCCGAATCTCCGAAACTGTATCATTTGAATATTGTCTTATCCAATGGAGGACGTGTTTTAGACCGGGTAAAGAGTTACTTTGCCTTGAGAAAAGTAGATGTCCGTAAAGATGAGTGCGGATATAACCGTATTTGCCTGAATAACCAACCCATCTTCCAATACGGTCCGCTGGATCAAGGCTGGTGGCCCGACGGATTGTTGACTCCTCCTTCCGAGGAAGCGATGTTGTGGGACATGGTGCAGTTGAAGAAGATGGGATTCAATATGATCCGTAAACATATCAAAGTAGAACCGGAGCAATATTATTATTACGCCGATTCCCTGGGATTGATGATGTGGCAAGACATGGTTTCCGGTTTTGCTACGTCGAGGAAGAAGGAGGAACACGTCAATCCGTTGGCTACTACCGATTGGAATGCTCCCGAAGAACACACCCGCCAATGGCAAAAAGAAATGTTCGAGATGATCGACCGTCTCCGTTTCTATCCCTGTATCACTACCTGGGTGGTTTTCAATGAAGGATGGGGACAGCATAACACGGTGGAAATCGTAAATAAAGTGATAAAATACGACGATACACGCCTGATAAACGGAGTGACCGGCTGGACGGACAGAGGCGTAGGCGATATGTACGACGTACATAATTATCCTGTCACTTCCATGATTCTGCCGGAGAACAACGGCAACCGCATTTCCGTACTGGGAGAATTCGGCGGCTATGGCTGGGCGATCAAAGAGCATATCTGGAATCCGAATATGAGGAACTGGGGGTATAAGAATATAGACGGAGCAATGGCTCTGATTGATAGTTACGGCCGTCTGGTATATGATTTGGAAACGCTGATTGCCCAAGGGTTGAGTGCGGCTGTTTATACACAAACCACTGATGTGGAAGGAGAAGTGAACGGCCTGATTACTTACGACCGGAAAGTAACTAAAATACCGGAAGGCTTGTTGCACCTGATGCACAACCGTTTGTATGAAATCACCCCTGCGAAAGCTGTTACTTTGATTGCAGACGGTCAGAATGGAAGCAAGAATACCCGCCTTGTCAGTCTGAACGGTCAGGAGCTGAAAATGACTTCTTTGCCTTTCGACTGTCCCCCTCGTTCTACGGTAGTATCAGAAGCTACTTTTAAGGTGGATAAGGATTTCAATCATCTGTCTTTATGGCTGAATGTTGCCGGAGAAGCCAAAGTTTGGCTGAATGGAGTGGAAGTCTTTGCGCAGGAGGCAAAGCAGACCAGGCAATATAATCAATATAATATCAGCGATTACAGCCGTTACTTGCGAAAAGGAAGTAATTTGTTGAAAATTGAAGTGAAAGATAGCAAGAAGATGAGATTCGATTATGGGTTGAGGGCTTATTAACAGAATTGTTTTTCTTTTGTCTGTTTCTATTGTAAGGTATGTACCTTTTATTATTTATTACCTTATTTCCAATATATTCCAAATAAATCATTTATCTTTGTCACACGCTTTCTGCCCATCAGCGTGATGGAACTGGTGGAAAGTGGTTTTATCTCTTATTGGAGTAAAAGCGTATTATCTCTCGCTCATGAAAATTAGCAACTTTCGACCAAAGAGAGATGATTCAGCAGATACTCCACGCGAACGGTGTATATCAACATATCCGTCAGGAATGTGTTATATATAAACGATTGGCGTGGGTGTCTGTTGTTATCATTATCCTTTGGAAAGGTCTTGCTAAGCCTCATGAGCGGATAATGGTGCAACAGCATCTGCGCCTTTCTTGTATCCGGTCGGTTTATTCATAATACCCCAATATAACCTAACCAATCCCCGCCCACCGGACTGCAGGAAGCGTAGATGCCCGTTGCACTAATATAATAAAAAGAGTATCCCTCTTTCATTGTATCACACATAAAAAAACGAACATTATGTCAGAATGGATTAGCGTAGAAGAAGCGGCTAAGAAATACAATCTTAAAAAAGAATATATCCAACTTTGGGTGGATATGCGGGTAATCATGTCATATTTCAAGGATTACAAAACGGTTGTAAACGATGAAAGTCTCCGTGGATTCCTGAAAACCAGGGAGAAAGGCATTGATCCGGAATATGTGAAAGCATTGGAACAATTCTGTATCAGTAAATCCGAGACGTGCTTGATATATGCTTTCCTCTTAGGGGCACGCGACAAAGAGCTTGAAATGTATAGGGAAGCCAAATCACAGCGAGATGCGTTACGGGGCATGTGGATGGAACAAAACGAACGGGTACGGGATTTAGAAATAGAACTTGAATTAGGACAGTTCAACTGTTATAAATGCCGGTTAAAAAAGTGGTGTATGAGAATCAAAAGAATAAAATTGAATTGGTTTACAAAGGTCTGGAAATGAGGTAAATGTCAACTCAAACATGGAAATTTAGGGGCATAGCGCCCCTAAATTTCCATTTAACTAAGAACGGTGCAGTCATGAGTACATCAATTAAAAATTCAGCAAGCTCTGCAAACGATTTGGTTCTTAATCAAATTCCGTGCTACTTATTTATGTTCAATTACCTTATTCATGGCTATTCTGGAGTACTTTAAGATGCATATAGTTTGGATAATTTATTTGTTATTTCTAATATGCCGATATCCCTTTATCCATCGGCCTTTCAATGAGCTTTACTAGCACGGAATTTGATTAAGAACCACGATTTTTCATTTTTATTTCTCATATTCTCATTGATGACTGATAAACAACAAAGAATCAAATAAGTAGCTTATGAGAAATACTTTCTAATATGGTATTTCTCATAACGTACCCTCTATTTTAGCTTAAAATTCACCTTGTTCTCATAGTATTTCAAGGTATTTCTCATAGTCAAGATACTGTCTTCTTCCTTTTTCTAGTTGGAGATAAACTAGTTCCGATCGTCCCATATATTGTGGGAAAGTATTTCCTCATATTATGGGAATTTGTTCCCACAAAATGAGGGAATCTTTTCCCAGTTAGTAGGGAATACTTTCCCACAATATATGGGACAAAAAGAATATGTACTTCCCTGATAATGGTTGACTAGTTGTTTTTTTATTCTTGTTATAGGTTGACTGGAAAGACACTATGAGAAATGAAAATTTGTGTATTCAGAATAATTATATCAGGCAGAGTTTCTATCTGACTTCTTCCATCCGTTCCAACTCCCATCCGCGAAACTGCATGACGATGCAATGCAACTCGGTGTCGTATATCATCCTGCGTACCTTGGGACCGGCAGCATAACCTTTTATCTGCTCTACAGCTTCTTTCCATTGGGCTTCGGCTTTCGCTTCCGAGTCTTTGACAGAGAGATATTTTAGTTCGATGATATAACTGTGCTTCACGTCATAGCGTATCAGGTCGGGCATTAGGAACAGATCACAATAACCGTGGTTCAATTCTACTTCCGGGGCTATCAGGTAATATGCATTCGTACTCAGGTAAGCAGTAAAGAAGCCTTGCAGGTTGCGCTCTCCCTCAATAGCGTTGCGCACGGAAGAGTTTTCCTTGTAGGCATGGGCGATAAATTCCAGCGTTTCACGCCAATGGCCGTCGTAAGCCATTTCGTAATACATCAGGCCAAGGTCGTTCAGATTAATATGTCGATTGTCCTGATATTCTTCCAACAAGAATTCGTAATACTGTTTACGCACGTTATTATTGGGAATACTTAACACCAGATAGTTGCCGCGAGTGGCAGTAATGGTAAGCATACCATAATAAAAAAGCAGACTGGGGAAAATCTCAGGTTTGGTAATATCGGTAGCGGGAAAGGTAGTTGTCAACGTGGTGACAATCTGCCCATCTTCGGTGATTTTACGTAACACTCCTTTGCGGTTACCGTCCAATTTGTCCAGCCGGATAAGTTTTTTCATCTTATTATAGTCCGTGCGGGTATTGGGGTCTATCATTTCTTTGGGGGATTTGCCCAAAGTCATATAATGACGCAGATAATAAAACACCATGTCACAGTTGAACATCTTCGGGTCACGCTCCAAGCTTTCTTCGGCAAAACAATAATTGTCATACCACGGTCGCATTTCCTCTATCATCGCATCTATGTTCGTATTGCCCGGCAACTGTCCGGCATCCTTATAGTATTGGATCATCTCGCGTACATCGGTCTCGCTGAATCCCAACATCATATTAAACTGATGATCGGTGCTGATATTCCAGCCGATATTGAATCCGCTAGTCAGGTCGTCCAGCGTTACGGGGCTGACTCCGGTCATGAAGATGCGTTCGAACATGCCTTTGAACTTCTTGAAGATTTCGCGGTAGAAACCACTGGCGTGGGTTAGGGCGTGATAGACTTTGTCGCCTTGCTCGTTTAGCACCACATTCGTGAAATTATCATATTCATCCACTATCAGATAAAGCTTGGAGCCGTTGTTGCGTGCCTTGCGATCGAGGAAATTCAGTTTGTTGGTAGTGCCGTATTGGGCTTTCATTTCCTCTTCAAAGCCGGGATAATAATAGGGTTCATAGATAGAAGCAAAATCATCCAGTCCGCCGCAACAGTAATCATCAAAGTTTTCGGCAAGCGTTCTGTCAAGCCCTCCCACTCTGGAGAAATCAAGAAAGAGTATTTGGAAAGTCCCTTGCAACTGTGTAGGACGACTGCCTATCCATAAATTGCTGAAACGTTTTTCGAACTTTTCTTTTTGAGCGATGTCATAATAAGTTCGGAGCATACTCAGAAAGATGCTCTTGCCGAAACGGCGGGGGCGGATAAAGAACAAATTACTAGGTTGTTTTTCCAACAACGGCAGATACATAGTCTTATCCACGTAATATTGATTCTGTTCCACCACTTCCACAAAGTTGGAAACTCCGTAAGGGATTCTTTTTACTTCTTCCATAATTTGTTCCTTTCTTTAGTTCTCATATTTATGAGATAATGCAAAAGTAGCATATTCCCGCAGAAAGAACAAAGAAAGGGAAAGAAAGTTGGGGATGTTGACGCACCAGAGTGATGAATATAAACCCTCTTGCGTTTTTATGTCATTAGCCAAATAATGTTGATAATGGAGATGCTTTGCTAATAACCGTACCAAAAATGAATGAAACCTTATTCTTAACTATTCATTTCTAGGATTTATAGTCTAATAATTCTTTTGTAACCAGACTCCCAACAGTTTATCAGCTATTTCATACTGATTTTGTTCCTGCGAGACTAGATTCTTTTCCAGTAATCCCTTGAGTGCAGCTTGTACGGAACTCGGAGTACTTAGCTTGTATTTTTTTATAAATTTTCCTGAAGTGACTCCGGTTGCTTTTTGTTCTTTTCCGATAGCAATCAGTACTTCTTTCTGTTTTTCCGGAAGGCGGGAGAAAATCTCCTGATATGTGAAGTCCTGCATCTGCAGGATATTGGTCAGGGCAATACTTTGGAGGGAACGATCACACACTTCCCCTTTTCCGGTCAGTATATATAATTCATTAAACATGAGTTGTACATACCAGGTATGTCCTTCAAAGAAATTATATACTTCGTCTATCAGTTCTTCTTCAATACGTTTCTTATTTTCAAGGAAAAGCCTTTCAACAAATGCCCTGTATGCCGTAAGCGGAATGCTCTTTAGTTGCATCATATTGACACTTTGATAAAAAGGTCGGGCCGGGCTGTTGAACATATTCATCATAATGTGTTTCTGGCTTCCGGCAAAGATGAAACGAGCATTTTGGCAATGCTGGACTTTAGTTCTCAATATGGCTTCTACATTCTTCTCTGTGTAATTGCCTATTTGCTGAAATTCGTCGATGGCTACGATACAAGGTTTATCAGCCTGTTCTAAATAAGCGAAGATTTCATCCAGTGTTGTTTCTGCAGTATGAATGTCTCCTAATCCAATATCGAAGGTGGGTTCTCCCGTAACAGAATCCAGTTTAAAACCTGCGCGCAGTGAGGAAATGACGGAGAAGAAACGTTCGATGAACTTTATTCCTTTGGGTTTGAGCTTCTCGAAAATCTCTTTTCCCAAAGCGAATACAAATTCCCTAAGGCTGGCTGTCGCATAAATATCAATGAAGAATGTATAGTAATGCTCTTTAATCTCATCCTGATAAAAGCAATGACGAATCAGACCTGTCTTTCCCATGCGACGCACAGAAATGATAACGACATTTCTTCCATTGGTTATGTTACGTATCAACTGTTCTGTTTCCACTTCGCGGTCACAAAAGTAATGGGGAGATAGGTATCCGCCTACGATAAAAGGGTTATTAACGATTGCCATACTGATTATTATAAATACAATTATTACAAATATAATAATTATGTTTATAATAAATCCGATTTACCTCCTCTTTTTAATAAACATTGTTTTTCTGCCTGCAATAATTTTCTCCTGAAAGCCGGAAGTTTCTGAAAGACTTTTATCTTTGCAACTATAATACATACGGCACTATGAAAAAAGTGATTCTGATTTTTGTGACAATCGTCCTTTCCGGTCTGCTTTATGCAAAAGATAATAAGAGTACCGATGCGTTACTTCGTGAGATTGATGGTATCATTAAAAACCGTCAGACCTATGGAGCAGAAAAGGAGGCGCGTATCGCTGACCTGAAGAAATTGTTGGCGGAGGCTACTTCCGATGAACAACGATATGGTTTTTGCGGACGTCTTTTCGATGAATACCGGGCTTATAATCTGGATTCGTCTTTTGTCTATGCTCAACGGAAAGAGGAACTGGCGCATCGCATGGATAAACTGGATTACCTGGATGATGCTGCCATGAATATGGCGGAAGTGATGGGAACTACCGGAATGTATAAAGAAGCGTTGGAACTATTGGGGCAGATTGATAAGAAAACGTTGCCCGATTATCTCTATGGTTACTATTATCATCTGTATCGCACTATTTACGGATTGATGGGAGATTATGCCGTTACGGAGAAAGTCAAGAAAGAGTATTATCGAATGACGGATCTGTATCGTGACTCTCTTCTGCAGGTCAACGCTTCCGACTCTTTGGGGCACGTGTTGGTGATGGCGGATAAGTGTATCGTACATGCTCAATACGATGAAGCCATCCGTATGCTGATGGAATATTACAACAAACCTTCTTTGGATGACCATTCAAAAGCAATGCTTACTTATACTCTCTCCGAGGGTTACCGGTTGAAAGGCGACAAACAGGGGCAAAAACATTACCTGGCTCTTTCGGCCATTGCCGACCTGAAATCGGCAGTAAAGGAATATGTATCTTTGCGCAAACTCGCTTCTCTTGTCTACGATGAAGGGGATATTGACCGTGCCTACAATTACCTGAAATGCTCCTTAGAGGATGCCACTCTTTGTAATGCCCGCCTTCGTACGTTAGAAATCTCGCAAGTCTTTCCTATCATTGACCAGGCTTACCAATTGAAAACCAAACGGCAGCAACAGGAGATGAAAGTATCATTGATTTGTATCAGTTTGCTTTCCGTATTTTTGTTGGTTGCCATTTTCTTCGTTTACAAGCAGATGAAAAAGGTTGCTGCCGCACGTCGCGAAGTGGTTGATACTAATACGTTGTTGCAAGAACTGAACGAAGAACTTCACGACTCCAATTCGCAACTGAAAGAGATGAACCATACGCTTTCGGAAGCCAACTATATCAAGGAGGAATATATCGGCCGATATATGGACCAATGCTCCACTTATCTCGACAAGATGGATTTATACCGTCGTTCCCTAAATAAAATTGCCGCTGCCGGAAGAGTGGAAGAACTATATAAAGCCATTAAATCTTCTCAATTCCTTGACGAAGAACTGAAAGAGTTTTATGCAAATTTCGACATGACTTTCCTGCAACTCTTCCCCAATTTTGTGGAAGAATTTAATGCGCTGCTTACCGAACCCATGCAACCCAAACCGGGAGAACTGTTGAACACCGAACTCCGTATATTTGCCCTTATCCGGCTGGGGATTACGGACAGTACCAAGATAGCGCAATTCCTCCGTTATTCCGTGACTACCATTTATAATTACCGGACCCGTGTCCGTAACAAAGCTTTGGGAGAAAGAGATGAATTTGAGACTAAAGTAATGCAAATAGGGAAGGTGGAAGAATAAGAAAATCACTACTTTTTTAGTCTGACTTCTATTTTATAACGTTCTTATATTTAGTGGTTTATGCTGTGAGATACTGTATAAATCACTATATTTTTGCTATCTGCTTTAAGAAGCAGTATGAAATGTGGATACTTTTGTTTCACGGTCATTCAGCAATGACACAGAGAACGAAAACAAAAGTAACCCTAATATTAACTTTAAATTAATGTACATGAAACAGAGTATGAAGTCGAAAGGCTTTGAACGCCGCCTCTTATTAATAATGTGGGGCTTGTTCCTATCTCTTAGTGCATTCGCACAACAGATTTCAATAAAAGGACATGTAGTAGATGCCACGGGTGAACCGGTGATCGGTGCCAGTGTGGTGGAAGGACGTACAACGAATGGTACGATAACCGATGTAGACGGTAATTTCTCATTAAGCGTTCCGGCTAACAGCACGCTGACTATCTCTTTTGTCGGCTATAAAACGCAGACAGTTCCGGTGAACGGGAAAAACTCGTTGAAAGTAACCTTGCAGGAAGATACGGAAGTATTGGACGAAGTAGTAGTGGTAGGTTACGGAACAATGAAAAAGAGCGATTTGACTGGTGCCGTATCTTCTGTCGGAGTGAAGGACATCAAAGACTCTCCGGTAGCTAATATCGGTCAGGCAATGCAGGGAAAAGTATCCGGCGTGCAGATAATCGATGCCGGTAAGCCGGGTGATAATGTCACTATTAAAATTCGCGGTTTGGGTACGATCAACAACAGTAACCCGCTGATTGTCATTGACGGAATTCCTACCGACTTGGGATTGTCTTCTTTGAATATGGCTGATGTGGAACGGGTAGACGTATTGAAGGATGCTTCGGCAACAGCTATCTATGGTTCCCGTGGTGCCAACGGTGTGGTGATGATTACCAGCAAACGTGGTGCCGAGGGTGCCGGAAAAGTAACGGTAAACGCAAACTGGGCTATTCAGAACGCTACTAAAGTGCCCGATATGCTGAATGCTGCGCAATATGCCGCTTTGAGCAATGATATGCTGTCTAATAATGATGATAATACAAACCCTTATTGGGCAGATCCTTCTTTATTGGGAACAGGAACGAACTGGCTGGATGAGATGCTACGTACGGGAGTGAAACAAAGCTATTCGGTTAGCTATTCCGGCGGTACGGAAAAGGCACATTACTATGTATCCGGCGGTTTCCTCGACCAGTCCGGTATCGTGGAAAGCGTTAATTACCGTCGTTTCAATTTCCAGGCAAATAGTGATGCCCAGGTCAATAAATGGTTGAAGTTCACTACCAATCTGACATTCAGTACGGACGTGAAAGAGGGAGGAAGCTATAGCATCGGAGATGCGATGAAAGCACTTCCCACCCAGCCGGTGAAGAATGAAGACGGTGGCTGGAGCGGTCCCGGACAGGAAGCGCAATGGTATGGAAGTGTCCGCAATCCGATCGGTACGTTGTATATGATGACGAACGAGACAAAAGGATATAACTTTCTGGCAAACATCACCGGAGAGATTGCCTTTACCAAATGGTTGAAGTTGAAAAGTACCTTTGGTTATGATGCCAAATTCTGGTTTGTCGACAACTTTACTCCGGCTTACGACTGGAAACCGAATCCGGTAGAAGAATCTTCCCGCTATAAGAGTGACAACAAATCATTTACCTACCTGTGGGATAATTATTTTGTATTCGACCATACTTTCGCCCAAAAACATCGTGTAGGTGTGATGGCAGGTTCTTCCGCCCAGTGGAACAACTATGATTACCTGAATGCTCAAAAGAATATCTTCATGTTTGATAATATCCATGAAATGGACAACGGCGAGAAGATGTACAGTATCGGTGGCAGCCAGAGCGACTGGGCACTGCTTTCTCTGATGGCACGTCTCAACTATTCTTACGAAGATAAATACCTGCTTACAGCCACTGTGCGCCGTGACGGTTCCTCCCGCTTCGGTAAGAACAACCGTTGGGGAACATTCCCTTCCGTTTCTCTGGCATGGCGTATTTCGCAGGAAGAATGGTTTCCGAAAGACAACTCTCCGGTGAATGACCTCAAACTGCGTATTGGATACGGTGTGACCGGTAATCAGGAAATCGGTAACTACGGCTTTGTGGCTTCCTATAATACAGGAGTCTATCCTTTCGGCAACAACAACTCCACCGCTTTGGTATCTACCACCCTTTCCAATCCGAATATTCATTGGGAAGAGGTACGCCAAACCAACTTCGGTGTGGATATGAGCCTGTTCAATTCACGTGTCAACCTTTCGCTGGATGCCTACATCAAAAAGACGGCAGACATGTTGGTGAAAGCTTCCATCCCTATCACCTCCGGTTTTGAAGATACTACTGAAACCTTTACCAATGCCGGCAAGATGCGCAACAAAGGAGTGGAAATGACCCTGCGCACCATCAACCTGAAAGGTCTTTTCTCTTGGGAATCTGCTTTAACGGCTACCTATAACAAGAATGAAATTCTGGACCTGAACAGCGAAACTCCGATGTTTATCAATCAGATGGGTAACTCATACGTGACTATGCTTAGAGCCGGTTATCCGATCAATGTATTCTACGGATACGTGACCGACGGACTTTTCCAAAACTGGGAGGAAGTAAACCGCCATGCCACCCAACCGGGAGCAGCTCCGGGGGATATCCGTTTCCGGGATTTGAATAACGATGGAGTCATCAACGATGAAGACCGTACCGTTATCGGTAACCCGAATCCGAACTGGTTCTTCTCTTTAAGCAATAATTTCTCTTATAAGGGATGGGAACTCTCCGTTTTCCTGCAAGGCGTATCGGGAAACAAGATTTATAATGCCAACAATGTTGACAACGAAGGAATGGCAGCCGCTTACAACCAGACCACAGCCGTATTGAACCGCTGGACGGGTGAAGGAACCAGCAACTCTATGCCCCGCGCCATTTGGGGAGACCCGAACCAGAACTGCCGTGTATCCGACAGATTTGTGGAAAACGGTTCCTATCTCCGTCTGAAGAATATCACGCTTTCGTATACACTGCCTAAAAAGTGGATGCAAAAGATTCAACTGGAAAATGCCCGCATCTCTTTCTCTTGCGAGAATGTGGCAACTATTACCGGATATTCCGGCTTTGACCCGGAAGTTGATATTAATGGCATCGACAGCAGCCGTTACCCGATTTCACGTACCTTCAGTATGGGCTTGAACTTTAACTTTTAAATCAGGAGAAAGAATATGAAAAAGATAATAACTTTGGTATTTATGTCTGCCGTGCTGGCATTGACATCGTGCAACGATTTCTTAGATAAATATCCCAAATATGGCGTCGATCCCGAGTCGGAAGTGACGAATGAGATTGCTGTGGCACTGACTACTGCCTGCTACAAGACTCTTCAGTCATCTAATATGTATAACCAGCGTATTTGGAGCCTCGACATCATCGCAGGTAACAGTGAAGTAGGAGCCGGAGGAGGTACTGACGGTTTGGAGACTGTTCAGGCTTCCAATTTCATTGCCCAGAGCGATAACGGCTTTGCCTTGTATGTATGGCGTTCTCCGTGGGTAGGGATCGGACGTTGCAACATCGTGCTTTCCAATTTGCCTTCAGCATCTGTCTCCAATGAGATAAAGACCCGTTGCATGGGTGAGGCTTATTTTCTGCGTGCACATTATTATTATATTCTGGTTCGTTTGTACGGAGGGGTGCCTTTGCGCTTGGAGCCGTTTGAACCGGGAGAATCTGCGGATATTGCCCGTAATACGGTAGATGAGGTATATGCTCAAATTCTTTCCGACTGCAAAAATGCAGTGAATATGCTTCCTCCGAAAAGCAGTTATGGAGATGCTGACAGGGGACGTGCCTGCAAAGAGGCTGCAATGGCGATGCTGGCGGATATTTACCTGACACTGGCTCCCAACCATCGCGACTATTATAATGAAGTAGTGACCTTGTGCAATAACATTGCTGCAATGGGATATGATCTGACTCAATGCAATTATGCTGATAACTTTAATGCGACGATCAATAATGGTGCAGAATCTCTCTTCGAAGTGCAATACTCCGGTAGTACGGAATATGACTTCTGGGGCGGCGATAATCAAGCATCCTGGCTGTCTACTTTCATGGGGCCTCGTAATTCGGGTATGGTAGCCGGTGCTTATGGATGGAACTTGCCTACGGAAGAGTTTGTCAAGCAATACGAGGACGGTGATTTGCGGAAAGACATCACTGTGTTGTATCAGGGTTGTCCTGCTTTTGACGGTATGGAATACAGACGTTCCTGGTCGAATACGGGTTATAACGTACGTAAGTTCCTTGTGTCGAAAACCGTCTCTCCGGAGTATAATACCAACCCCAACAACTTTGTAGTATATCGTTATGCGGATGTCTTACTGAAGAAAGCGGAAGCCTTGAATGAGCAGGGACATCCGGATCAGGCTGCCGAACCATTGAATATCGTTCGTAAGCGTGCCGGACTGACAGGGTTGCCGACCACTCTGACGCAGACCGAAATGAGAGAAAAGATTATTCACGAACGTCGGATGGAACTTGCTTTTGAGGGACATCGCTGGTTCGATATGATCCGGGTTGATAATGGAAATTATGCATTGACATTCCTGAAATCTATCGGTAAGAATAATGTGACCAAAGAACGTCTCTTGTTGCCTATTCCGCAAACGGAGATGGACTCCAATCACCTGATGACTCAAAATCCCGGTTATTAATCCGTTTTATAATCATTCATTTAGACAAATAATATGATGAAAAAATATATATATCAGTTGTTATGCTCTCTTTTCATCGGCGCAACGATGGTTGCTTGTACCGAGGATTATATGGAGACAGATAAAGGACATGATACCCTCACCCTTTCGGTGAATCAGCAGGAGTTGGTGTTGAACGAAAAGAACCATAGTCAGGAGGCGCTGGCGCTTTCATGGACTACCGGAACGAATTATGGAAGCGGTAACCGTATCTCTTATACGCTTGAACTGGCGAAAGCCGGAACGGACTTTGCGAATGCTTATTCGGTGGATTTGGGTACGGGAACGTATCAATGGACTAAGAAAGTGGAAGAACTTAACCAATTTCTGCATACGCAGTTCGGTATCGGTTATGACGTGAAGGCAGAGCTGGAAGCACGTATCACAGCCGTCGTTGCCGGAATGGAAGATCAGAAGCAGATTGCGACGACTGCCTTTACGTTGACTACTTACCAGCCGGTTACTACGACGCTTTACCTGATTGGTGATGCTACTCCGAACGGATGGAGTGCCGATAACGCAACGGCAATGGAGCGCACGGATAACGGACAGTTTACATGGACAGGAAAGCTGAATACCGGATCGTTTAAGTTTATAACGACCTTAGGAGAATTCCTGCCGTCGTACAACCGTGATGCTACTGCCGGAGAAGGACTCAAACTGACCTATCGTACATCGGGTGACCAACCGGACGAACAGTTCACAATCAGTAAAGAAGCAACTTATATCGTAAAAGCAAACCTGCTCGACTTGACGTTGACACTTACTGAAACAGAAGATATTGGCTGGAGATATGAAGAATTTTTCATTGTCGGTTCGTTTACGGGTAACAATGGTTGGGGATTTGAAGCACTGTCTAAAGATGCTGTTCAGATGAACCTGTTCCATTATGGAGCCGTGATTCCCTGGAAGGCGGACGGAGAATTTAAATTCGCTTCTGTGACAGATTTCGGTCAGGCGGATGCTTTCTTCCATCCTACTGTGGCTAATGCTCCGTACACTTCGACATCAGTAGTGCTTGGAGGTGACGATAATAAATGGCAGATGAAGGAAGCCGAATGTGGCAAACCTTATAAAGTATGGTTCTATACAGGCAAAGGAAAAGAAAAGATGCTGATGCGTCCGTTCACTCCTTACGAAGGGCTGTATCTGGTGGGTGAGGCAACTCCAAACGGATGGGATTTAGGCAATGCTACTCCGATGACGAAGAGTGCCGACAGTCCTTACATCTTTACCTGGAGCGGCACACTGAAAACAGGTGAGATGAAGATTTCCTGCGACAAGCAATCAGACTGGAACGGGGATTGGTTTATGGCGGATAAGAGCAACAAGGCTCCGACGGGAGAAGTAGAGACGGCATTGTTTGTTGTTAAGTCGGATGCGGAGTTGAGCAGTATGTATCCGGATGCAGATTTGGGTAGTTTGGATAATAAGTGGAATATTCAGGAAGCCGGTTCTTATCGGATTACGATTGACCAGTTGAAAGAGACGATTTCGATTGTGAAACAATAAAACAAGAATTCAAGATGAAGAAAATAATATATTGGGTGGCTGCTTTTCTGTGTATGGCTTGCAGTGACGATCATGGGGCGAACCAGGAGAATGGAGGAGCTTCGGGCAGTGTTACCGAAGTGACTCCGGTAACATCGGATTTAAGTGTGGACCTGTCTACGGATAAGGCTTTCTATAAACCGGGGGAGAAAGTGGTATTTACAGCAGAAGATGCGTTGCCTGCCGGAACTAAAGTTCGCTATCGTCTTTTAGGGGAGGTTGTCGGAGAAGAGTCGGTAAATGGTACGAGCTGGATATGGCAACCGCCTACTACTGATTTCAAAGGATATATGGCGGAACTGTACCGTCAGGAGAATGGTACGGATGTGATTGTCGGTACGATTGCGGTAGATGTATCCAGTGATCCGTCACGTTTTCCGCGTTATGGTTTTGTCGCTGATTTCAGTCAGGAGAAGACGGCTGAAAAGACACAGGAAGAGATGGCGTATCTGAATCGTCATCACATCAATTGGGTACAGTTTCAGGACTGGCATAATAAACATCACTGGCCGTTGGGCGGTACACGCACACAGTTGGACGAAGTATATATGGACATCGCTAACCGGGAGGTTTATACAAGTTCGGTGAAAAATTACATTGAAGCGCAGCATCGTTTCGGTATGAAGTCTATGTTTTACAATCTTTGTTTCGGGGCGTTGAAGGATGCTGCTACGGACGGGGTGAAGGAGGAATGGTATTTGTTTAAGGATGCTTCTCACACTACTAAAGACAGTCATGATTTGCCGGGCGGATGGAAAAGTAATATTTATCTGGTCGACCCTTCTAATAAGGAATGGCAGAAATATTTGAACGAAAGGAATGATGATGTATACGCGAACTTTGCCTTCGACGGCTATCAGATAGACCAGTTGGGACGACGTAGCACGCTTTACAATTACAATGGTATTCCGGTCAATCTGCGTGAGGGATATGCTTCTTTTATTGAAGCGACGAAGCAGGCTCATCCGGACAAGAGTTTGGTGATGAATGCGGTCAGCCGTTACGGTGCCCGTCAGATAGGGGAGACAGGTAAAGTTGATTTCTTCTATAATGAGGTGTGGGCGGATGAGGCTGATTTTACCAATCTGAAAGCCATTCTTTATGAAAATGGAGTCTATGGCAATTATCAGTTGAATACGGTTTTTGCAGCTTATATGAATTATAATAAAGCGGATAACCGGGGAGAATTTAATACGCCGGGTATCTTATTGACAGATGCTGTCATGTTTGCTTTGGGTGGTTCGCACCTGGAGTTGGGAGGCGATCACATGTTGTGCAAAGAGTACTTTCCGAATGAGAACCTGACAATGAGCGAGGAATTGAAAACAGCGATGGTTCGTTACTATGACTTCCTGACTTCTTATCAAAATCTGCTTCGTGACGGTGGTACGGAGAATAGTGTTTCCATGAATTGTACCAATGGCGAAATGAGATTGAATAGCTGGCCTCCTCAACAGGGATCAGTTACTACTTATGCCAAGCAGGTAGGTGGCAAGCAAGTGATACATCTTCTTAACTTTTCGCAAGCGAACAGCCTTAGCTGGAGAGATGTGGACGGTACGATGCCGGAACCGGCTCTGATTACAAAAGCAGCTTTGCAAATGAATCTGTCGGCAAAAGTGAATAAGTTGTGGGTAGCGTCGCCGGATGCACACGGAGGGGCTTTGCAGGAGTTGGCCTTTACACAGGAGAACGGGGTTGTCTCATTCACATTGCCTTCCCTGAAATATTGGACGATGATTGTGGTTGAATAAAGCGGCTGCTACAGAATAACTAAAATGATAGGTATGATGATTAGATATAGATTATGGGTATGGGTGTTGTGCCTGATATTTCCAACATGGGTTTGGGCGGAAAATACGACACGTACATGCACTTCTTTTACACAGCAGGGACGTCAGGTGACTTTTCACCTGGCGGACAGTGCCGCCTTACAATTGCAACTTTGCAGCTCTTCCGTCGTGAAAATCTGGTTCTCACCCGACGGGCAATTGCAACGAAGAAATGCTTCGTTTGCAGTGATTAATGAAGAACTGGAAGAGGTAGGAACTATTCATGTGGATGAACAGGCGGCCTGTTACGAGATATTTACTCCGAAGTTGCGTATCCGGGTGAATAAATCTCCGATGAGTCTTCAGATATTCGATAAATATCAGAAACTCCTGTTTAGTGATTATGCCGATAAAGGCCATGTCAGTGAAGGAACGAAGAAGGTGGAATATAAAGTGCTTCGTCGTGACGAGCACTTCTTCGGACTTGGTGAGAAAGCGGGAAAGATGGACCGTCGTGGCGAGTCTTATAAGATGTGGAATAGTGACAAACCTTGTTATAGTGTGGTAGAAGATCCTCTTTACAAGAGTATTCCTTTCTTTATGAGCAATTACCGGTATGGTATTTTCCTTGATAATACCTATAAGACGGAATTCAAATTCGGAACGGAAAGCCGTGATTATTACAGCTTTGAAGCGCCGAACGGGGAAATGATATATTACTTTATTTTCGGTAAAGACTATAAAGAAATCATCAGCCAATACGTCGGACTGACCGGAAAACCTATCATGCCGCCGAAATGGGCGTTGGGTTTTGCTCAATGCCGCGGTCTGTTGACAAGTGAAAAGCTAAGTCGTGAAATAGCCGAAGGTTACCGGAAACGGAGAATACCTTGTGATATTATCTATCAGGATATCGGCTGGACAGAATATTTGCAGGATTTCGAATGGCGCAAAGGAAACTATGAAAACCCTAGGAAGATGCTTTCGGATTTGAAAGAGATGGGTTTTAAGGTAGTCGTATCTCAAGACCCGGTAATTGCACAAGCCAACAAAAAACAATGGGAAGAAGCAGACCGCCTGGGCTATTTTGTAAAGGACAGTACGAACGGTAAAAGCTACGATATGCCCTGGCCGTGGGGTGGAAACTGCGGAGTGGTAGACTTCACCCTGCCTGCCGTAGCCGACTGGTGGGGAACTTATCAGCAGAAACCTATTGACGATGGTGTCTCCGGCTTCTGGACAGACATGGGCGAACCTGCCTGGAGTAACGAGGAGCAGACGGAACGCCTGGTGATGAAGCACCATCTCGGTATGCACGATGAAATCCATAACGTCTATGGCCTGACTTGGGACAAAGTGGTAAAAGAGCAATTTGAAAAGAGGAATCCGGACCGTCGTGTTTTCCAAATGACTCGTGCTGCTTATGCCGGATTGCAACGTTATACGTTCGGTTGGACGGGTGATAGCGGAAACGGAGACGATGTACTGCAAGGGTGGGGACAATTAGCCAATCAGATTCCTGTAATGCTTTCCGCCGGATTGGGATTAATCCCATTTTCTTCCTGTGATATTACCGGTTACTGTGGAGATGTTGAGGATTATCCGGCTATGGCGGAACTCTATACCCGTTGGATTCAATTCGGAGCATTTAATCCTTTGAGCCGTATTCACCACGAGGGAGATAATCCGGTGGAACCGTGGCTTTTCGGACCGGAAGCGGAAAAGAACGCGAAAGCGGCTATCGAACTGAAATATCGTTTGTTGCCGTATATCTACACTTACGCCCGCGAAGCGTATGATACAGGATTGCCTATCATGCGGCCTCTATTTCTCGAATATCCAATGGATATGGAAACGTTTTCTACGGATGCCCAATTCTTGTTCGGTCGTGAATTGTTGGTAGCCCCCGTGGTGAAGAAAGGTGCCCGCACAAAGAACGTGTACCTTCCCGAAGGTACATGGATAGACTACAACAACAAGCAGACGGTCTACACCGGAGAGCAATGGACTACCGTTGATGCTCCCTTGTCTTCTGTTCCTATGTTTGTGAAGCAAGGTTCTATCATCCCTACGATGCCGGTGATGAACTACACCCACGAGAAACCGGTATATCCACTTACTTTTGAAATCTTCCCCGCACAGGAAGATGCACAGGCAGCCTTTACTCTTTACGAAGATGAAGGAGAAAACTTAGGGTACCAGCGTGATGAATTTGTCAAAACACCGATTATTTGCAGTACTTTGGCAAATGGATATGAATTGACTGTCTCTGCCCGTGAAGGAAAAGGATACACTGTCCCCGGTCCGAGAAATCTGTTGTTCCGTATTTATTCTGCGAAAGCCCCGAAAGAGGTAACTGTCAAAGGAAAGAAGATAAAGAAAACTAAACCGGAACGTTTGGAAGAAAATCTGGAGAATGACACTGAAACTGTGGTGTGGAGTTGGGATAAAGGAACAGGTGTCTGTAGTGTGAGAATACCTGATAAAGGTGTTGGTGAAAAGATTATGATTATCTTTAAGTAGTAATTGCAGAAATCATGGGTTACTTTGCCTATGTTTTTTGCTTATATTTTCTTCATTTTGCCTATGTTTTTAGGCGGTTATTTCGTTAAATTGCCTATGTTCTTAGAATAAAATGGTATATTTGTAGCTGATTAACAATGATTTTTATGTTTGAAAGAGATATTTATAATCAGTTGCAAAAGTGGGCCGAACGTACAGGGCGTAAACCCTTGGTGTTGCGTGGTGCGCGTCAGGTAGGAAAAACGACGTTAGTTAATGAGTTTGCCCGGAACTTTGAGAATTATCTTCATTTGAATCTGGAGCGTGAAGAAGATGCGCGCCTGTTTCAGAGTACGGATAAAGTACAGGAAATAATGAAGATAGCTTGTTTTCAAAAGAATATTCTTCTGCGTGAGGGGCGGACGTTGCTATTTATAGATGAGATACAGAATGTGCCTAAGGCGGTAGCATTGTTGCGGTATTTTTATGAAGATATGCCTGATTTGTATGTTATCGCTGCCGGTTCACGTTTACAGTCATTGTTGAAAGAACGTATCTCTTTTCCGGTGGGTAGAGTAGAATATATGCAACTTTCCCCTTGTACTTTCGGAGAATATCTGACTGCTATGGGCGAGGGGCATTATCGTACTGCTATAGATGAAATAAGTTTGCCATCTGCGTTGCATGAAGAGGCAATGTCTCGTTTTCATAGATATACATTGATTGGTGGTATGCCCGAAGTAGTAGCCGATTATGCGGAGAATGGAGACTTGGTGCGTTTGAAGTCTATTTATAATTCTTTATTGAAAGGTTATAACGAGGATGTTGAAAAGTATGCACCGACCCAGTTGCAGACGTATGTCATCCGGCATATATTGCGGACGGGCTGGAACAAGGCAGGACAGACTATTAAACTGGGAAATTTTGGAGAGTCAACCTATAACTCAAAGGAAGTGCGTGAAGCTTTCAATATTTTGGAAAAAGCTTTTATACTACATTTAGTTTATCCTGTTACAGCTATGCACGCACCGGCGCTGCCTGCTCTAAAACGTGCTCCTAAATTGATGTGGCTGGATACAGGACTAGTTAATTTTGCTGCAAATATCCAAACTGAAGTTCTGCATGACCGTACGTTGATGGATACGTGGCAAGGAGCTATCGCCGAACATATTGTAGCACAACAATTGCAGGTATTACTTGATGAACAGTATATTTCCGACTTGCATTTTTGGGTACGTGACAAACAAGGCTCCAATGCCGAAACAGATTTTGTATGGCAAAAAGGAACACAAATTATTCCGGTTGAAGTGAAATGCGGAAAGAATGCGCATCTCCGTTCGTTACATTCTTTCATGGATTTGTCTGGCGGTGATTTAGCTGTCCGTATTTGGAGTGGTCCATATTCTATTGATGATGTGAAGACGGTTGCCGGAAAGAGTTTCCGATTGATAAATCTTCCTTTTTATTATTTGGGTAGTTTACCGAAGATACTTTCTTCGATTTGAATACAATGCATTTATCCTGAATTTTTCTTTCGTTTTATATGGATAATGTGTGTATTCGCACGAAACTCGTATCGAAAATGTGTAAATTATTACATTTCTGATATCAAAAATGTGATTTATGATGAGAAGCTTTTCCAGCCTGCTTGCCGGATCCGGTATTCAATACTGAATTTGAAACAAGATGGTAATTTGATTAATATTCCCCTATTTTTGGCGGATAAGACAAAAGAGCTATTGAAGGATAAAAGTTGAAATAACCTTCTTAAAAAACGATGATTCTTAAAAAAGGAATATTTAATCATTGGAAGAAGGACGTGAATTGCAGTTTGGTAAAGAAAAGCAGGGAAATGTCCTGCATTTGTAATTACGCGATTTTTATATTTCTGCTGTTTCGAAAATATACCAATCGAACTGCGGTAGATTTTTGATTATTTTTGTTATTCGGATAGTGGATGCCCGAATAACTAATCATTTTGTTATTTTTTTCTTTCCGACATATTCTGATAAACTGGAGAAAAAATGCTTCTTAATAGTCCATTTTTATCTTCCTCACCGGGAAACGATAGCTTCCCCGGTGAGGAACAAGTCGATGCACACCGAGGAACACTTCGTTGGTTTTAAAGCAATGAACGGTTTCCGAATAGAGAAAGATACATATCCTGTTTGCTTTTATGCAATATTAGGCTGTTTTTTGTATGCTCATGCAATTATTTATGCAGTTTATTTTCTAGTTCGTTACTTTCTAATTAGCTATTTCCCTGCAGAATATTAAAAATAGAACATTGAAAGCATATTGTTTAGAGAATGGAAATCGGAGGAGAGCAATGCTTTCCCGGGATTCAGTTGCTACTTGTCGGATGATCTGGTAAACTGGATGCTTGAACGAAATTCTATCAAATTGTACATGATTCTATCTTGTTTTAGAACTTGATGTCGTATTTTTGTACAATCTAAAAACATGAAACTTATGAGATGTAAAACCTTACTTCCCTTATTTCTTTTCTTAATGACAGTCTTGTCGGTTCAGGGCAAGCAAAAAGAGTTTATTCTGCAATCCGGTCAGACGGTTACGATAGCATGCTGTAACTCGGAAAAGCTAGTGGTACGCACTTCGCTGGAAATGCTCGGTCGCGATATTCGGACTGTATTGTCTGCAACCACCGAACTGAATGATAAGGTAGGGGCTATTGTGGTAGGAACTGTAGGGCAGAGTAATCTAATCAACGAAACAGGTATTGATCTTTCCGCATTAAAAAATAAAAAACAGGCTTTCCTGCTGACTGTCTCACAAGATGGAAAGCTGGTTGTAGCCGGTAGTGACAGTCATGGTACAGCTTACGGCATACTCGAAATATCCCGTTTGTTGGGTGTCTCCCCTTGGGAATGGTGGGCGGACGTGACTCCTGAAAAGAGAGAAACCTTCCGTCTTTCTTCAAAGTTCAGAGAGTTGCAATCGCCTTCTGTAGAGTATCGGGGCATCTTCATTAATGATGAAGACTGGGGACTGATGCCTTGGGGCAACCAAACTTACGAACCGTCGGATGTGAAAGGAGAAATCGGTCCGCGTACCAACGAACGTATTTTTGAGCTGCTGCTCCGTTTGCGGGCTAATACTTACTGGCCTGCTATGCACGAGTGCACCCTTCCTTTCTTTCTGACGAAAGGGAATCGGGAAATGGCGAAGAAATACGGCATTTTTGTGGGGGCTTCCCATTGCGAACCGATGGCATGTAATGCTGCCGGTGAATGGTCGAGAAGGGGAAAAGGCGTATACGATTACGTGAATAACAGTCCGGCTGTTTATAAATTTTGGGAAGATCGTGTGAAGGAAGTTGCCGGACAAGAGATACTTTACACATTAGGTATGCGTGGCGTGCACGATGGAAAGATGCAGGGTGCCAAAACGGTAGAAGAGCAGAAAGCGGTCTTGGACCGTGTACCTGCAGATCAGCGCGGGTTGCTTGAAAAGTATGTAAATAAAGAGGTTACTCAAGTGCCACAGGTCTTTATTCCTTATAAAGAGGTACTCGATATTTATCATGCGGGATTGCAAGTGCCCGAAGATGTGACACTGATGTGGTGTGATGATAACTATGGTTATATCCGCCATTTCCCCACTGCCGTTGAGCGGGCACGTAAAGGAGGTAATGGAGTTTACTATCATGTCTCTTACTGGGGACGTCCGCACGATTATTTATGGCTGGGCACCATGAGTCCTTCACTGATCTATCAGCAGATGAAACTGGCCTATGACCAGGGAATACAGAAAATGTGGATACTGAACGTCGGAGACATCAAGCCGGCCGAATATCAGATCGAACTGTTCATGGATATGGCATGGAATCTGGATAAGGTGTCTTCCGAAGGAGTGACCGTGCATCTGAAACATTGGCTGGAACGGGAACTGGGAACTTCCTGTGCAAAGGCTGTACTTCCCGTTATGCAGGAACATTATCGCTTGGCGCATATCCGCAAACCCGAATTTATGGGAAATACACGGGAGGAGGAAAATAATCCGATTTATCGGGTGGTCAAAGACCTGCCGTGGAGCGAAAGAGAGATAAACGAACGTCTGAATGCTTACGACGAACTTTCGGAAACGGTGGAGAAGGCGGCCTCTAAAGTGCCTGTCGACAGACAGAGCGCCTACTTCGAACTGGTGAAATATCCGGTACAGGCTGCGGCACAAATGAATCGCAAATTGTTATATGCCCAGTTGGCACGCCATGATAAGGTAGACTGGGAAAAGAGTGATGCCGCTTATGATAGCATTGCCGCGCTCACTCAACACTACAATTCTCTGGAGAATGGAAAATGGAACCGTATGATGGATTTCAAGCCCCGCAAGCTTCCTGTATTCAATCGTGTGGAACGAAAAGCAGCTGCAGCTCCAATGATAGCTGACCGTAAGGCAGCCTGTCAATGGAACGGGGCGGATGCTAAAAAAGGAAATGCTGTTGTCTGCGAAGGCTTGGGATATGAAGGTAAAGCCGCAGAAATAAGAAAAGGTGATGCGCTGACTTTCTATTTCGGTAATTTGAAAACGGATTTATTAGAAGTAGATATCCGGTTGCTTCCCAATCATCCGGTACAGGGTGATAAGCTGCGTATCTCGGTTTCTTTGGATGGTGCCGAGCCTGAAGTGATAGCTTATGAAACGGAGGGACGTAGCGAAGAATGGAAAGAGAATGTGCTTCGTAATCAGGCAATCCGGAAAATCGTACTCCCCGTTTCCGGCAAAAAATCACATCAACTTGTCATTAAAGCATTGGACGAGGGGGTGATACTGGATCAGATAATGCTTTATGAGGCGGGTCATAGTGATTTGCCATAATGCGGGATCGTTCTTTACGTGAAGCTTCCCGGTTGGAGTTATAACCCATCCGGATAGTTGATAATTGTCAGGCGCGTATTATATAAAGTACGTGTCGTGTGGATGCAGATAGCAAGGCAGGCTATTGACATTCCGGATTTATGAACGATAGTTTTGTGGTTAATATTTACTATTAATCCTAGCTAAAACCATTCATTCGTTTTCTTGTTTTTATAGTCTATTGAAAATAGTTTACCATTTATGCACAAACTCTTTTTTAGTTTATAATAAAAACCGTCATCGTTTATTATAAACGGGTCTGGAGTTTATTATAGACTCTCATCTGCCGTTTTAGTAGTTTCTACTTGATTTTTTGCAACAAAAAAGGCTGCAAACCCCATAAGAGTTTGTAGCCTTAAGCCTTCAGGAGATGCTTTATGTTCTAGCTTTCATAAGAACCGGCTATGTATATTGTTATGATATTATACTTCGTTAGAGTAGGACACAGGTGCTTATATGGATTTCTTTCTTTCATGTTTAGGTTTCAATTTATAGTTTTTATTATATGTTACGCAAACAAAATCTCTAATACTTATTGAACTTATCTTACGGGAAACAGCGTTATCCGTAGGGTACTACATCCATAAGGGATTAATTCGATGTCGTATTCTTTGGGTTCCGGACTATCATGATGTTGTACAAGATAAGCAATAGAACCGGTAGAATTACGGTTTTCTGTTCAGCCGGGTAGTCGGTATGCTTTGCTCCGAATAGTTATGGGAACATCTGCTGACGTCCATGGATAGGTTGCAATGTTCTTCTTTTTCTCGACGATGAAATTCTTTTCAATTTATACATATCTCGCTTCATGTCTTTAATATAGTAGAAACTCTACTTGACTAAATTCGAAGAGAGTGAATAAAAAGAGATATTTTGCTTATTTACCTGTTTTTTTCCTTCATATTACTTGTAAATAATGAAAAAAGCTATATATTTGTGGTATCTATCCGTTGTGAGCATGTTGATAACCGGGAGATAGTTATTTTAATAGTTGAATTAATTATATTAAGTAGAGTCTGTATTATAAAAGAAATAATGAATAAGAAAGTAACTTTAAAGGATATAACCATGATGCAATCCGGTATATATATGAAAACTGATTCGCAGGGTGAGGTCAGATATTTGCAGGTGAAGGATGTTGATCCGGAGAGTCGACTTGATTATACTCAAGTAGCTACGGTAATAAATACAGGAATTAATGATAAGCATTGGTTGAAAAAAGGTGATTTGCTATTTGCGGCTAAAGGAGGCTCTAATTATTGCATATTGTATGAGGGGGCAGAACGAAGTACTATAGCATCTTCATCCTTTATTATTATACGTCCCATTACTAGTGATGTATTACCGGAATTTCTTTGTTGTTTTTTAAATACGCCGTCTATTCTTGGTATGTTGAAGAGCGCAGCGGTAGGTACGGGCATTCAAGTGATTCCCCAATCGGTAATAGGAGAAATACAGCTTGATATACCATCTATAGAAGTACAGAAGCTTGTTGTAGAAATGGATCAGTTGAGAAGAGAAAGTGAATGTATTCGTAGTGAAATAAATGAACTTAAACAAAGTTTGCAGGATCAGTTGCTGATGGATTCTTTAAAATGATTGTACTATGAAAGAAAAAGCGTATTATATTGCAAATAAAGCGCGCCAAATCTTGGGTGGAACGCTTTCTGCCAATCAGTGTAGGGATTATGTATTGGCTTTGCTATTTCTGAAGTCTGCAAGTGAATATTATAAGTCTAATGATTCTTTTCAACAAGACGATAACAAACTTACTCTACACTTATTGGTGTCCGAGCGTAGTTCTTTTGATTATCTATGTAAAGCGCTTGATTCACCGGATCTTGGTAGATTGATAAATATGGCTCTTTATGAATTGGAGCAGGCAAATGGGTTCGTAACTGAAGGTTATGAAATCAATAAAGCTATTGATTTTGAAAGTAATATATTAGGAGAAGCAAACACGCGATCGAGTAAATTGCGTGGACTCCTTCAACTTTTTCAAGAAGTCAGGTTGACTGATGCTATCGGGCAGTTGATAGATGTTGGTGATTTATATAATCAGTTATTATATATTTTTGCTGAAGAGGCGGGGAAAAAGATAAATAATGTACTTGCTCCTACAGAGGTAGTTAGTTTGATCACGAAACTAATAGATGGCAATAGAAAAAATGCTTGTTTGTGCGATCCGGCTTCTGGTAGTGGTACTCTGTTGATTGAGGTCGGTAAAAAAATGGGGATCAGGGGTACTGATATCTATGGGCAGGAAGTGAATTGGAATTTGTATGCATTGACAAAAATGAATCTGATGCTGAATGGCTTCAAGGGTGCGACTTTTCTTTGGGGAGATAGTCTTCGTAGTCCTAAATTATTGGATCATGGAGGGTTGAAAAAGTTTGATATTGTTGTTTCTGTACCTCCATTTGCAGATAAGTGGGCATCTGAGGAAGCTTATGATGATTTTTACAGACGCTTTAAATATGGTATTCCTCCTAAAAGTCAAGTTACATGGGCATATATAAGTCATATTTTGGCAAGTTTGCGGAATGATGGACAAGCTGTTGTAGTAGTGCCGGTAGGTGTTCTGTTCCGAAATACTGAAAGCAAGATACGAGAGCAGATTATTGAATACAATCTACTTGAGGCGGTTATTGAATTGCCGTCGAATCTATTTCATGGAACGGCTATTTCTACGGCAATTCTCGTATTCAGAAAAGAAAGAATGAGGACGCAAACTTTATTCGTTGACGCACGGAAGGGGTATATTTCGAATAAAGGTCTTTATAAACTTTCTGATAAAGTATTGGAACAACTTCCGAATATATATAAGAAGTTTCTTATCGGAGAAGAGGTGGGGGGAGAAAAAAACGGTTGTCCGGTCTATGTTGCTACGCAGGATGAGATACGGCATAACAAATATGACTTGAAAGTAATTAAATATGTGGAGGATAAGATTGAAAGAAAGGAGATTGATGTAAAAGATGCTTTACGAAAAATTGATGAATTGGAAGAGCGGCTAACGTATATTGATAAGCAATTCAAAGATTGTGCATGGCGATTGAGGGAACTGACTAAAGAATAGTAATTATGAAAAAAAGACACAGACATATGATAGAAATTGTAGTTACAACAGTCACAATTCTAGCGGGAGTGGTTACTTTGCTTTCATATTTCTCGAAAGAAAAAGTCAGAGTGACGGTTTGCTGTACAGAGAGTACATTGCTGACGCAAAAACCTAAAATACCGGGGATTACTGTCTTTGTACAGTATGAAGATACGATACTGGTTGAAAATCTTTGGAGAATATGTTATACGTTAGAGAATACGGGAAATAAGAATATTATTGGGGAAGGTGCCCAATCTTCTTTAGTAGTTAAAGGGGGTGGCCTTCCATTATATACGAGAAATATAAAAAAGATGATTCAATTATCAGCCACGGAAAATAACATGGTAGAACTGAGAGATAATATGCTACATTTTAAACAGTGGCTGCCGGATGAGTGTATCACAATCGAAGCTTTGGTGGAAAGCTCAGGTGAGAATCCTGAATTATATATTGATGAACATGACATTATTAACTCTAAAGTAATTTTTAAGAATAGTACTAATAGATGAATATAAAATAAATGAAACCATGAAAAAGATTTGCCTTCTTCTCTTTTTGCTTTGTGCTTGCATTGCTCAAGCACAAAATGCTTATCGCACAAACAAAGATATATCTTATGTCTCTGGCTCCGAAACGGATACCTATCGTCTGGAACGTTGTAAACTGGATATTTATTATCCTGAAAACAAGAAGGATTTCTCAACTATCGTCTGGTTTCACGGTGGTGGTATGGAAGGTGGAAATAAATTTATTCCCAAAGAATTGAGAGAACAAGGGTTTGCAGTAGTGGCGGTGAATTACCGTTTGAGTCCGAAAGCAAAGAATCCGGCTTACATCGAAGATGCGGCTGAAGCTGTGGCATGGGTTTTCAAGAATATTGAGAAGTATGGTGGTCGTAAGGATCACATTTTTGTTTCCGGTCATTCAGCGGGAGGCTATCTTTCGTTGATTCTGGCAATGGATAAAAAGTACATGGCAGCATATGGAGCAGATGCCGATAGTGTAGCTGCTTATCTTCCGGTGAGTGGTCAGACGGTGACACATTTCACTATTCGTAAGGAACGCGGTTTGCCTGACGGTATTCCGGTGGTTGATGAGTATGCTCCGGTAAATAAGGCTCGTAAGGAAACAGCTCCTCTCGTGTTGATTACGGGGGACAAGCATCTGGAGATGGCGGCAAGATATGAAGAAAATGCGTTGTTGGAAGCTGTCTTGAAAAGTATAGGTAACAAGAAAGTGACTTTGTATGAGATGCAAGGATTTGATCATGGTCAGGTACTTGGTCCGGCATGTTATCTGATTACAGATTATGTGAAGAGATTTAAATAGTATAGTTATAAATAAGAATAGATTGGAAGATGAAAACACGCAGTGATGCTTTTCAGTTTGAGAAAGAACTGGATTGGGAAAAACCGGCTCCGGGAATCCGCCGTCAGATGATGGGGTATGACGGACAGCTGATGATGGTGAAGGTGGAATTTGAGAAGGGCGCTGTCGGTTCTATGCATCAACATTATCATAGTC
This sequence comes from Bacteroides sp. MSK.18.37, assembly GCF_019129155.2. Classification (NCBI taxonomy): domain Bacteria; kingdom Pseudomonadati; phylum Bacteroidota; class Bacteroidia; order Bacteroidales; family Bacteroidaceae; genus Bacteroides; species Bacteroides sp. MSK.18.37. The sequence goes on from NZ_JAHOIB020000001.1 coordinate 3,070,525, forward strand.
AGGCTACTTATGTTGCAAGCGGTAAGTTCGAATTGACCATTGGCGACCGGAAAGAAATTCTCTCTACAGGTGACGGTTATTATGTGGAACCTGACCAGCCTCATGGATGTGTTTGTCTGGAAGCGGGTGTATTGATTGATACATTCAGTCCTATGAGAGCTGATTTTTTATCATAATATTTGGCGGAATCATAATATCTGGCGGGAAGTCAGACATATATGGTATGAATTTACCATATATATGGTATTTACTCTGAACAGAATCCGCACTATCTTTGCCATATATTAAAACAAGAGAAATTTAAAACAGGTATATATGGAAAAGATAGCAAGAAAACTGACGGATTTGGTAGGTAATACTCCGTTATTGGAACTTAGTAACTATAATAAGAGTAACGATCTGAAAGCCCGTCTGATTGTAAAGATTGAATCTTTCAATCCGGCAGGAAGTGTGAAAGACCGTATCGCATTGGCTATGATTGAGGATGCTGAAGCGAAAGGCGTTTTGCAACCCGGAGCAACTATCATTGAACCGACCAGTGGGAATACCGGCGTGGGATTGGCTTTTGTTTCAGCAGCTAAAGGTTATAAACTGATTCTGACGATGCCCGATACCATGAGTATTGAACGGCGTAATCTTCTAAAAGCCTTGGGAGCGGAATTAGTATTAACCCCCGGTGCGGATGGCATGAAAGGAGCCATCGCCAAAGCTGAAGAACTGAAGGCTGTCACTCCTGGAGCGGTCATCTTACAACAATTTGAGAATCCTGCTAACCCCGCCATGCATTTACGGACTACCGGTCTGGAAATATGGAGAGATACCGAGGGGAAGGTTGATATCTTTGTGGCCGGAGTAGGTACTGGCGGCACAGTGAGCGGTGTAGGTGAAGCGCTGAAGATGCGTGATCCGAGTATAAAGATTGTGGCAGTAGAACCCTCTGATTCTCCGGTACTCTCGGGAGGAAAGCCAGGCCCGCATAAGATTCAGGGAATCGGTGCAGGGTTTGTTCCTAAAACGTACAAGGCTTCTATCGTAGATGAAATTATTCAGGTGCAGAATGACGATGCCATTCGTACGAGTCGTGAATTAGCCAAACAAGAAGGTCTATTGGTTGGCATATCTTCAGGAGCAGCGGTATATGCTGCTACGGAACTGGCGAAGCGCCCGGAAAACGCAGGAAAGATGATTGTTGCGTTGTTACCTGATACGGGCGAACGTTATTTGTCTACCATTTTGTATGCTTTTGAAGAATATCCTTTGTAAAGATGAACAAATTTTGTGGTATGAGGATGGATGTGTCAAAACTTATATTTGATATATAATTCATCCTCATGTATTTTCGTTCCATTATTTTATAATACGTTCGCTAATTCTTATTAAAACTACTGTAATAATCACGTACAATATACCAAGCTTTTTTACGATATCCTTGATCGGACACTAAGCCTTTGCGATTCCATTCACCTCCTTGATTGGGATGAAAGCGGAAAGGAGAACGGAAATCGAATAAAATCCATGGAGATATTCCACGCAGATTTGGGATATGGCTGAACATTTTCAAGTTATCAAGATATAATTGTTTCTGATAGTCTTCACTCCATGAACTTTTGATATCAACCTTGCCTTTTTCCCCATACAATGCCTCCCCTCCGAATTCTGATATAATGAGAGGTTGTCCGGATGCTATATTCCATTTTACTTGTCCGGGTTCAGCAGGCCAATTGTGGTACCATCCCATATATTTATTGATCGCAACCACATCCAGTTCTTTTATGAATGAATCTTTCATCTCGAAGGCTTTTGTTTCTTGATTGTATCTTGCCAGATCAAATGCGGCAGTAATGAGTCTGGTAGTATCCAATTCATGGCAACAATTAATTAAATATCTGAGGAACTGGTTGCGTGGTTCGGAAGTGGCTGTTTCATTGGCAACTCCCCAAAATGTAAGAGCACATCGGTTTATATCACGCATAATCATCTCTTTAATCATTTTGCCTGCTTTATTTTTGGTTTGTTCATTGTTAAAGTCTATCCCTTGCCAGATAGGAATCTCCTCCCATAAGAGAAAACCCATTTTCTCAGCGGTTCTTACGATATACTCGTTTTGGGGATAATGAGCCAGGCGAACCATGTTAGCACCTAACGCTTTTGCTTCCGATAATAGCATGATTGCATCGCTTTCTGAAAAAGCGCGCCCTTTGCGTTGTGGAATTTCTTCATGAAAGCTTATGCTTCGCATAAAGATGGGCTTGTCGTTTAGATAAATATCTTCTCCTTTCACATAGATGTTACGAAATCCAATCTTTTCTTCTATTCTATCAGAGCCAGATGAAATAACGACTCTATATAGTTTGGGAGATTCGGGTGACCAGCGTTGTAACTTTCGGGTTGTGAAAGAGAGTTGTGCGCTACCTGAAAGATCTGTTACTAATTCTTTTTTTACTTTCAGTTCCGGTATTTCAAGCATAATTTTCTGCCCTTCTTTTCTGTCTGACAAAGAAATATGCGCATTGATTTTATCAGATTTGAATTTATCTAGCTGGATAAAATAATTTTTAATATACTTTTGAGGAACTGTTACAAGCATGACATCTCTTGTAATTCCTCCATAATTCCACCAGTCGAAAGACATGGCAGGTATTGCATCTTTGGTTCGGGTGTTATTCACTGCTACAGCCAGAAAATTATCATTCTCTTTAACTTTATCAGTTATATCTATTTGAAAAGGTGTGAACCCTCCTTCGTGCTGACCTATTTCATTCCCGTTCAGGTACACTTTACAACGATAACTGACTGCATTGAAGTATAATAACAATCTTTCGTTTTCCTTTTTCTTGATGTCCAAATGGCGAGCATACCAAACTGTTCCTTCATAAAATTTAAGTTCGGGAATCTGAGAGTTCCAGTCGGAAGGAACGTTCAAAATTAAACCTTCCTCAAATGAGTATTCATAAAAATCAGTTTTACCCACAGGCTTTTTATTCTTAAACATACCCATTCGGATGCCTTGGTCATAAGGGTCTATGATTGCATTCCATTTGCCATTCAGTAGTTGGTAGTTGCGTCCATAGACATTTGCGATAAGCTCCTGAGACCGACAGTTTTGACTTACCAGGATGAGTGACAATAACGTCAGGATGATGTGTTTTTTAGTTCTCATAAATGTTATTTATTTCAGTTATTATGTTGTATATCTGAATGAAGTCAGGCTATTTGTTGGAAGATATTCGTGTCTCCAGTAATTCAAAAGAGGTAGCCCGTAGGTTGTCGGAACTATTACCTGCAAATAGTTTAAACTCGCCGGGTTCAGTAATGAATACTTTTTCATGGCTGTAAAATGAAAGATCTTCCGTAAACAGAATGAATTCGACAATCTTTTCTTCTTTAGGTGCTAATTCTACTTGTCGGATGCCGCAAAGCTCTATGAGAGGACGTGTAATGGAACTTACGACGTCTTGTAAATAGAGTTGTACGGTTTCTATTCCTTTATATTTTCCGTTATTTCTGACTTTTACTTTTACCTTAATAGGTTCGTTAAAAAAATATTTCTCTTTCTCAAGTACTGGGGTGTCTATTTCAAATTGTGTGTAGCTTAGTCCGAAACCAAAGGGGTAGGCAGGCAAAGCTGTTTCGTCACAGTATCCGCTGACATATAGATTATTGGGAACCCAAGGTCTTCCGGTTCGCTTCTGGTTATAATAAATAGGACATTGACCTACTTGTTTGGGAAAAGTAACCGGTAGCTTTCCGGAAGGATTATATTTTCCGGTGAGTATATCTGCAACAGAGTTCCCTGCTTCGGATCCCAACCACCAAGTCATTAGTATGGCATCGGCATAAGGTTCCATATCTGAGAAAATCAATGGTCGTCCTCCCATTATGAGTGCTACAACCGGTTTGTTGCTTTTTTCTTTTAATTGTTTTACTAGCAACTGTTGATTTCTGTGGATATTGATATCCACTTTTGACCTTGCTTCTCCTGATTCCATTGCTCTTTCTCCTACCGCTACAATAATCATGTCGAAGCGGTCTAATGCCGGTAATGGTTTGAGTTCATTATTTTCCAAATCATATCCTTCGATATAACTTATTTGTGCGTGTGGGATAGCATTACGTAAACCCTCATCGACTGTAACAACCTCTTTTTCGTCTCCTACTGCTTTCCAATTGCCTAACATATCTTTGGAGGCTTTGTTGAGAGGACCGATTAGTGCGATGTTGGATATATGCGGCTGGATAGGAAGGACTTGATTGTTTTTGAGAAGGACGATTGACTTGCTTCCCATCAGGCGTGCTGATTTTCGATGTTCGTTGATTATCTTTTTATCACTTAGTTCCTGATATCTGTTGTTGTAACAATAAGGGTCGTCAAACAGCCCTAATTCGTATTTCAATGTCAGTATTCGTCTTACGGCATTATCTATCAGGTTTACATCTACTTGGCCTTCGTTTACAAGGTCGACCAGATTTCTTTTATAAGACATGGAGTGCATATCCATATCACATCCTGCTATGACGGCAATTCTGGTAGCATCTTTGTTGTCTTTGCCCATTCCGTGTCGGGCAATTTCTCCAATGGAACCCCAATCGCTTACGGTAAAACCTTTAAATCCCCATTTTTCTTTTAATAGCTCACTTTGAAGATATTTGTGGGCAGTAGCCGGAATACCGTTTATTTCATTGAATCCTGTCATTAACGTAGCTACACCGGCTTTTACAGCACTATGAAAGGGAGGGAGATATACTTGATGGAGTGTAGCATCCGAAATATCGGCTTCCGCGTAGTCTTTTCCGGCGAGGGCAGCACCGTATGCAGCTAAATGTTTGGCACAGGCAAGAACAGTATTCTGTCGGGAATAGTCTGTTCCCTGAAAGCCTTCTATGCGCGCTTTGGCTACCTGGCTTCCGTACCATGTATCTTCGCCTGCACCTTCCATACCTCTTCCCCAACGGGCATCTCTGGCTATATCTACCATTGGCGCAAAGGTCCAGTGAATACCGTATGCTGACGTTTCGGAAGCGGCTATCCGGGCGGTCTTCTTTATCATTTTCAGGTCAAAACTGGCAGCTTCTCCTAATGGAATAGGGAAGATAGTCCTCATCCCATGCACAACATCCAAACCAAATATCAAAGGAATCTTGAGGCGTGATTGCATAGCCAAATCCTGATACTGTCTGGCACGTTCTACCGTAATGATGTTGAACATCGAACCGACCATTCCCTTTTTTATTTCTTCTACATGATTTTGGTTTTTGATGGTAGGACCTGTCTGGAGTTTGTCATTGGAGTATTGGATCATCTGTCCGACTTTCTCTTCCAACGTCATTTGTTGAAGAAGAGAATCTACTTTCCGGCTATAATCTTTTTTTATAGGTTGTGCCGATAAGTCATTCAGCAATATGCTGTAATTAATAAGTAGTAGGATATAAACAATATACTTTCTCATTTTATTTTTTGATTGAATGGTGATTATGATTTTCCGTAATGATGCTTACAAAAGTAGGGCTTATAAACATAGGTAAGAAAGGCGTGCGTCTCAAAAACTTGCGGAATCGTCTCATACCCGAAATTTAGCCTTGCAACGCTTGTTAGCAAGGAATGAAATGTATAGTTTTGCTCTCAATCATTTAAAACCAAGTTATAAGAATAAATATGAAAAACATTACATTAATTTCTCTATTTCTGTTTTCGGCTACTTTGGGATGGAGCCAGAAACGCTATGAAGTATTCTCTCCTGACAAACAACTGAAGGTGTCTGTAAAAACGGGGAATGTTCTTTCTTATGCATTGTTACATAAAGGCGATACTTTGATTTATCCTTCTTCTATTTCTATGATATTGGGAGACGGAGAGGTGTGGGGACCAAACTCAAAAGTACGGTCTGTGCGTAATAATACGGTGAATAAGACGATAGCTTCTCCTTTTTATAAACGTGCTGCCGTTACTGACCATTTCAATGAGATGACACTGGTTTTTAAGAATGGTTTTAACCTTATTTTCAGGATGTATAATGAAGGTATGGCCTATCGTTTTGTATCGAGCGGGGATAAGCCTTTTACGGTAGTGTCGGAAGAAGCGCGTTTTCATTTCCAGACAGACCGGAATGCTTACATACCGTATGTCCGTACTAAAAGCGAAGACCGTGAGAAGCAGTTCTTTAATTCATTTGAAAATATATATACTTATGAGGCCATTAGCCGGATGAATCCTCATAAACTGTTATTTTCTCCTATGGTTGTTGAGACGGGTGATAATCGTAAATTATGTATTGCTGAGGCTGATTTGGAACAATATCCCGGTATGTTTCTGGTTAAAACGAAAGATCGGAACGCATTGGAGGGAGTATATGCTCCTTATCCCAAGGAGAAAAAGCAAGGAGGATATAATTCCTTGCAGGAAGTGATACAAGTGCGCGAACCTTATATCGCTAGTTGTCAGGCTAATGCTGTATTTCCCTGGCGTATTGTTGTCGTTTCCGAGAATGATAAAGAGTTGGCAGATAATGATATGGTCTATAAGCTTGCTGCTCCTTCGCGCGTGAAGGATATATCATGGATACGTCCGGGAAAAGTTGCCTGGGAATGGTGGAATGCCTGGAATTTGAAAGGAGTTGATTTTAAGACCGGAGTGAATAATGAAACTTATATGGCATATATTGATTTTGCTTCTCGTCATGGCGTTGAATATGTAATTCTGGATGAAGGATGGGCTGTGAATTTGAAGGCAGACCTTTTTCAGGTAGTACCGGAAGTTGATTTGAAGAAACTGATAAATTATGCCGCTTCCCGTAATGTCGGGTTAATTTTATGGGCGGGATATTATGCCTTTAATCGTGATTTGGAGAAAGTCTGCAAGCATTATTCCGAGTTAGGAATAAAAGGTTTTAAGGTTGATTTTATGGACAGGGATGACCAGCCGATGGTTGAATTTTACTATAAAGCGGCGGAGATTGCTGCAAAACATCGGTTATTGCTGGATTTTCATGGAGCTTATAAGCCGACAGGACTAAACCGCACTTATCCGAATGTGCTTAATTTTGAGGGAGTGCATGGGCTTGAACAATTAAAGTTTACTAGTAATAATATAGATCAGGTGACTTATGATGTGACTATTCCGTTTATCCGTATGCTTGCCGGACCTATGGATTATACGCAAGGTGCCATGCGTAACGCAAATAAAAAGAATTTCCGCTATATTACTGAGGAGCCGATGAGTCAAGGCACTCGTTGTCGTCAGTTGGCGGAGTATGTAGTTTTTGAATCTCCTTTGAATATGCTGTGTGACAGTCCTTCTATGTATGAGCGCGAAGCGGAATGTACGAGTTTTATAACTTCGATCCCCACTGTATGGGATCATACAATATCTTTGGATGGGGCTATCGGGAAATATGTGGCAATTGCCCGTAAGAAAGGAAAAGACTGGTATGTGGGAGCAATGACTAATTGGGATGAACGCACGTTGACACTTGACTTGTCGTTTGTCGGTGAAGGTGCGTTTGCGGCGGAAGTCTATCGTGATGGAGCAAATGCTCACAGAGTAGCATCCGACTATGTAAAAGAAGTGATTGATATTCCTGCAGACAGGAAACTGAAGATATCTATGGCGCCAGGTGGAGGTTGCGCAATGAAAATCTATAAAAAACCGTAGTTATCAATGGAAAGACGGAATAATATTCTTTTAAAGGTCCTTTTGTGGCCGTTTATATATATCGGTATGCTATTTTGCTTAGGCAACCATTCCATATATGCTAAGGAGACTTGTAGGATTGAAACTGCAAGTTATATTCTTCAAGCATCCGGTTTTGACGAAATATTTGTTATGAATAAACAATCGGAAAAGCTTGTCCGGTTGGGAAGTATGAGGTTGGGATGGTCACCGGCGATTGTTCCGGAAGCGTGTACTTATGAAATGGTGAAGGAGGATGGTTGTCAGGCTATTCGTGCTCATTTTACGTTTCCTGAAAGAGATGACAGTGGAAGGAAAATTCCGGAGACGCTGGTTCTTACGGGTACTTATATAGCACGTCCTTCTGCGGTAGATGTCCATTATACTGTTAGTGGGATGCCCGAAGGATATGTAGAAAAGAAATGGGGCGGTTCCCAATTCCGTTTCGTTTTATTAGGGGAGCGGAGCTTGGAACTGCCTGTAGCGAAAACTGGTCTTTGGCAACGTCATTCTGAAGGTGGGCTTCCCATTGAAGAGTTTGATGCAAAATTTGTTCCTTTTCGGAACGGCAATTATAAGATATGTTTGGCGTATAACAAAGGTAATTCTGCTAATCTTAATTGGAAAGACGAGGGATTCAGACATACAGTATTTACTGAGAAAAGTCTACAGGGAGAAAAGGTTCTGGATACTCGCTTTTCTGTTGTGATTGCTTCGGCAGACGAATCTTACGAGGTCATCAGCTCACGATGGCACGGGCGTCCGTTTGCACTGACTCTGACTACAGATAAAACCTACAACTGGTGGGAAGACGCCTTGGAGACTTTGGAAGTGAATGTTAACGTAACCAATACAGCTCAAGAAAAAAAGAACTTTAGGTTAAATTATTGGGTACGTGATTTTAAGGGCAATGTAGTTGTCAGACAGAGCGAAGCTTTGGTATTAGCTAGCGGAGAGTGTGTTGTTCGGCCTGTCCGGTTCAGGTCGGAGCAAGAACGGGATTTGTTTTTTGTAGAAGCCTCTCTGGTCGACAATGAGGGGCGTGAGCAAGTTTTTTCCAGAACTAATATTTGCGTATTGCCTCCTCATAAGTTTTTTTCTTCTCCTGAGAAAAGCATTATGGGGCTTTCTGCCTATTGGGAGATTCCTGATTTGGATAATTTGAGCCGCTTGTTGCAGAGAATGGGAGTAAAATGGTTGCGGAATGGAGATACGGCAAATTTTCCTTCTATATGGGCGATGTTCCATAATAATGTTAATTGGAAAAAGGAATGGGACGAACAGATGCGTAAAAGAACGGTTCGTGCTTGTCTTGAAAAAATGGTTTGCAATGGCAATAGGATATGGGAGTTTGGCAATGAAATCAACATGGATAATGCAGGTATTGCCGTAAGCAAAGATGGCATCGGAGGCGCTGTGTTGCTTGAACCTTATGTGGCGTGGCTGAAAACAATTCGCCGGGTGCAGCAGGAAAAACCGGAATGGCAGGCAATTAAACTGATTTCATTTGGCATGGCAGGTTGGGATGAAATATTTATGAATAAGTTGGTAGAGGTTGGTGGTTGGGACTTGTTGGATGGCATTGCATTGCATCCGGGTAGAGGAAATTATACTCCTGATTATCCTGTAGTTACTCCGTGGAAAAAATATCAGAAACCGGTTAAAGGATATCCTTATTGGAATTATTACGCTTCCATTCGATTGGCAAATGATTTTATAAAGAAGCATGGCGGAAATAAGGAACTGTATTTGACGGAGGTTTATGCGTTGGATTATCCCAATCATTCATGGAACGACACTCCTCGTGGTTCTGCCGAGAATGTAGTCTTGTCGTATGTATTGGCAGCGGCGGAAGGAGTGAAGAATGCTCTTTATTACCAATTGTTTAATTCAGTTTGGTTCGACCAACTGGGAGTGAATGCCGGCAACCGGGAGTATTTCTTCGGTCTTATCAACAGAGATCTTAGCTTTAAGCCTTCACTGATGGCTTATTGCACGATTGCCGAAGCACTGGACGGGGCAACATGCAAGGGATGGATTAAATTCCCAGATGAGAACAGCCATCATAGAGGATTGCTGTTCGACACTCCCAGCGGGGCGATGGCCGTCCTTTGGAATAGAGCGGAAGGGTTTATCCAGAAACACAATGCCCTGTCTCCAGAACCTTGGGTGGATACATGGCGTGTGCACACGGAGTTGGAACTCCCTGCTGCCGGAGAAAGTCTGAAGTTGGTGAACGTCATTGGACAGAAAATACGGTTGAGAGCTCCTGATCATAAGGCAACCATATCATTGACCGGGGCACCTGTCATCGTATATGGAATAGATACCGCAAGACTCAACCTTTACACTGTTGATTGATTCTTTCTTTGAGGTCTTTTGAAGTTTCTACTATAAAGAGGCATTTCGAAGGTTCATAGGTTTCACATTAGCCCGGATGATTGTGAATCGGTGTTTTATGGTGATTGGAAACGTAAAAGATGAGATAAATCGCTCTTCACCTCCTTCACATTGTACCGGTAAGCGTCTCCGCGCTGCCGTCTTGTTTTACCGCTCCCTGCAAACGATTTTTCATTTTCATTTCTCATATTCTCATTCATCAATCATAAGTAGCAGAAAGCTAATAGAATAGACTATGAGAAATGATTTCTAAAACAGCATTTCTCATAGTTTTTCCGTCAAATACCCCCGATTTTACCCTGTTTCTCATACTTGTTGGATTCATTTCTCATAGTGTCTTTCCTGCCAACCTATAACAAGAATAAAGAAACAACTAGTCAACCATTATCAGAGAAGTACATATTCTCTTTGTCCCATATATTATGGGAAAGTATTCTCTGATATTATGGGAATTTGTTCCCACAAAATAAGAGAATCTTTTCCCATAATATTAGAGAATACTTTCCCACAATATGTGGGACAATCGGAACTTGCTTGTCTTCCACCAGAAAAAGGGAGAAGATAGTATTCGACTATAAGAAATACCTTGAAAATGCCACCTGAATACCCACCCGGACAAGTCATGGAATACAGAAAGAAGCATATGCTCCCTATATTAAGCGAATTAAAAGATGAACTGTTGCAAATACAGACGAAAAAGACAACCCTGCCCAAAAGTAATTTGAGCAAGGCGGTCAATTATACCCTGAATGAATATCCGGCATTGTGCAATTATGTGCTCAAACCGGACTACAAGCTGGATAACGAGATAGAAAGGTTAAACAGGTATATCAGTTTAAGTAGAAAGAACTCGCTATTCTGCGGAAGTCATCAAGGGGCAAAGAGAGCGGCGCTGATATATTCATTGGCGTGCTCATGCAGACTTAACGGGATAAACACATTCGACTACTTCAAAGACATACTTAACAGATTTATTGGGATTAAACCAAACACTGACAAAAAGGTGCTAAGGGAACTGTTACCGGACAAATGGAGAAAGTAACGGCAACGCGGAGACGCTTACAGCTTAACTGCGTTAAATCAGGATTTTCCGTATTGTTCTTTGTATTTTTTAGGAGATATCCCGTATATACTTTTGAAGAAATCGCTGAAATGGCTGTAACTGCCGAATCCGACTTGTATTGCGATTTCGGTGGCAGTCAGTTGTGAGTTGCGTAATAATTCGGAAGCACATTCCAAACGTATATTTCTTATCATTTCCGCTGGTGATAAGGTAGTGATTGCTTTGACTTTCCTATATAAATTGGCCCGGCTTATAGCCAGTTCTTTACAAAGTTGGTCGATGTTGAAATCCGGATTAGAGATGTTTTCTTTGACAATGGCAATGTATTTGTCAACAAAGGCTTTGTCTATAGATTCTACTTCTATGCCGGCACTCTTCAATGATAATTGCTTGCCGTAAATCTCTTTCATTTTCTCTTGTCGATTCAGGATGTTCTTGACACGTATTTTCAGCGTAGACACTTTGAAGGGCTTGACGATGTAATCGTCTGCTCCGGCCTGGAAGCCTTCTTCTATATACAGATTCATGGCTTTTGCCGTGAGTAAGATGATGGGGAGATGAGATAGGTTATGGTCTGTTTTTATTCGTTTGCACAATTCGATACCGTCTATTTCGGGCATCATGACATCGCTCACCACTAATGAGATATTCTGTTGTTGCAATATGTCCAATGCTTCCTTTCCGTTGGTGGCAGTGAGTATATTGAAAGATTTTCCAAGTTCTTTTTCCAGGTAGTTTAGTATCTCAGAATTGTCGTCTACCAGCAAGATGGTTTCTTCGAGTAGATTTACCTTTAGCGGGAATTGTCCGATGTCTTCCCTTCTCACGTCTTCTTCTTCATCGATGATAGTGGGCGAGATGGTGTATTGGGGATTGAATACCCAAGGAAGTTCTATATGGATGCAAGTCCCGTGTGGAGGGTTGTTTTGAATTCGTATGGTTCCTTTGTGATGTTCTATAATTGTTCGGGTGATACTCAATCCTACTCCACTGCCGCTGATATTCCCATGCAAGTCTTTACGTGATAGGGCAAAGGGAAGGAAAATCTTCTCGATGTCTTCGGGCGAGATGCCGATACCCGTATCTTTTATCTCAATCAAGATGCTTTTGGATTCGGCAGTTTCTTCTGTGGTGACGGACAGGTGTACCTCTCCGCCTTCAGGAGTAAATTTGAAAGCATTGGAAAGCAAATTGAAGAACACCTTCTCCATGGCTTCTCTGTCAAAAGTAGCCATGATGGGGGTGTTTGGCAAGTTTAACAGAAATTTTAGATGACGTTGCCCGGCAATTCCTTGAAAAGTATAATAAATTTCTTTGGTGAAATCGTTGAAATCAAAATTAGAAAGATTTAGCTTATCCGTTCCGGATTCTATTTTCCGTAAATCCATCAGGTCGTTGACCAATGCCAGTAACCGTTGCGCATTTCTGCGGATAAGTTCCAATGCTTCTTGCACGCCTGCTATGTGCATAATTTTATCCTGTATTTCGTCCAGAGGATTTAATATTAAGGATAAAGGAGTACGAAATTCGTGTGCCACTTGGGTGAAAAACAACTGCAGCTCATGATTCAACTCTTCCGCTTTTTGTTGTTCAATCTGTTTTAGATGCAATTCATGCTCTAGTCTTTGTTTTCTCTGCCGGTATATTATGTATCTGTGTATCAATAAATATATAATGACTGCGTATATAAGGAATGCCCACCAGCGCATCCAGAAAGGAGAGAGAACGATGATTTCTATCTCTTTTTCTCCGCAGAACATATTGTCGTTGTTGAAGGCTTTGATATGAAACCGGTAATGTCCCGGGCGCAAGTTACTGTAATATACCGTTTTCCGGTTGTCGGCATCAATCCACTCTTCATCTACACCATCCATTTTGTAAAAGAAGGTATTGTTGTCCGGATAGATGAAATTGGAACAAGTATAACTGATAGCGATATTAGTCTGATTGTAATTAAGGATCAGTGTCCGAGTCTCATTAAAATTCTGTTCCAATACGGATTCGAGTGCCAGAGGGTGTTGCGCACGGTTGTTTACCAATAAATCAGTGAAGATGATTGGAGAACGTGATGTATTTAGTGGGAAATTTTCTGTATCCAGCATTGCAATTCCCCGGTTGCCCGAAAACCACAGTTGCCGATCGACATCCATCCAGCAAGAATAGGCGCTGAAGTCCTTCAGATTAAGTCCGTTATGGCTGTCAAATGAATGAATGAGGCGCGTATTGGTATCATACAAAAGAATGCTTTTGTTGGTCATCAGCCATAGCTGGTTCTCTTTTCCTTCTGCTACGTGATACAAGTCTTCCAGATAATTGTTTCCCGAATGGAATAAATGCTCCCTTATCTGAAAGTCCGTATCCAATAAGAACAACCCTTGATTTTCTGTTGTCACCCATATCTGGTTGTCTTTAGTTTTGCAGAAAGAAGTTATGCTGATGTTGGTATCTTCCGGAAGTTTAAAGAAACGATTATCAAGATGCTGCCATTGGTTGGTTGACGTATGGTATATATAGATACCTTTCGTTTTAGAACCGAACAGTATGATTTCGTTTGGAAGTTCTTCTATGACACATACGTCTTCTATGGGCATAAGATTGCTGGTTGACTGTTTGACATACTTTTCGTCGGCATTTTTTGCTAACTGTATAATTTCTTGTTTGGTGCCAATCCAGATATGTTGTTTGGAGTCTTTAAAAATAGCAAGGATATTACTGTCACCTAGACGTGTGTAGAATGAGAACTTTTTCTTTTTTATGGAGAAAATAAAAATCTCTCCCTTTTGATTGCCGCACCAGATAGAATCTCCGTCAATAAACAGAGATTTGAGGATATTGGCATAATAGGTTGATTTCTCTTTGCCGTGTACTAGATAATTTTCCTGATAACCGGTTTGCTGGTTGTAAGAGAACAATCCTCCGCCTTCTGTAGCTACCCATATATTGTTTTCTTGGTCCTTGCGTATCATCCCCATGCGTCCTAAAAACAGATTGGGATGGATCGTTTTGAAACGTTGATTGTAAGGATGACAAAAATTCACGCCTCCTGCATTAGTACCTACCCACAAAATGTTCTGCTTGTCTTTGTAGAGACTATAAATCGAGAAATGGTTTAAAGTGCCCTCTTCCTCTGTTTGTGGAGAAAGAACGTGAGAAGGATTCAAGGTTTCTTTATCCAATCTGAAAAGACCGTTAAAAGTTGCGATAAGCATATAATCTTTATCCATTTCAATCATGTCGCGTACGTCAGGATTGATAAATGATGTATTCGATAAGCTATATTTGGTGATACTCTTTGTTTGAGGGGTATACCGTTCGATACTTTGGTTTTTTATGCCATACCAAAGTCTGTTTTCCGAGTCTATACACAAAGGAAAAACCAATCCTTTGTTTGCCGGACCTTTTTGTTTTAGTGCAGACTGGATTCGTGATGTGATATTCCAGTTGCTGTCGCATCTTAGCACCTCATATTGTCGGGTACCAATGTAATATCCTCCTTGTTTATCTTTTATTAGAGAGAATAGGGAGTAGTTTTCAGGGGCAGTGAACAACCGTTTGTAAGACCGTGACGGTTTTATGTATTGCCATACTTCCTGATCGCAGAGGATGAGCAGTTGTTGATTATAGTCAGTGCAGATATCGATAACTGATTTTCCGATAGAGTCGTGCGCCCATCCATGTCGGACATTTCGGGTAATGTAATTGATTTCGTCCGTTCCTTTTTCGTGTTGTACCCAGATATTATTGTCGCGGTCTTGAAGAATCTTTTTAATGCCATTTCCTCTAATACTGTTGGCGGTGGATGAATCTCTTTTTTTATAGAGCCTGAAATTATGACCGTCATAGCAGTTCAGTCCTTTTTGTGTTCCTAGCCACAAAATTCCGTCCTTACTTTGGAAAATAGCTGATACATGATTGTTGGAAAGCCCGTCTTCCATAGTCAGATGTTGAAAGAAGAAAGGCTTGTCATGTGTTGTTGCTGTCATAGAATGAAAGCAGGAAAACAAAGTTATAATGAATGTAAACCACAAACGATACATGCTGCAAATATATTATTTTTTTCTTTTGTTTCTTTTCTATGAGACAGAAAAGAATGTTTTTGAGATATATAATTCTGTATCTGTGAAGAAGCATTTCTACTTTTACGGCAGAATTTAAAAATACAAATGTGATGAAAGTACAGCTATTGTTTGAAAAACACTTGAATAGGGGAAGAAAGAAGAAGTCTTTTTTTCTGTTGGGGTTGTTATTTCTTTTAGGAAAGACGGTGGTGGCTCAAGACACTTTTTATGGTTATTTAAAGAAGGATACATTGATTATGGGGAATAATCGGATTGAACGTACTTTTCTTTGGAATAATGGAAATCTGATAACTCATACACTGACTGATAAAACAAATCGGTATTCCTGGAGGAATACTTCACGTACTCCTGATTTTCAATTAAATAAAGAACTTGTGGAGGCGGAGAAAGCTTCTGTAGATATAGTACGGGTGGCGCAAACAACTATTCACCCGGCATATTTGCAGATAGAAGTAAAGTTTGCTTTACGGCAGTTGCAAGTTAAACGTGTTTATAAAGTATATAATGATTGTCCGGCTATCGCCTGCAACACCTATTTAAAAGGGAATGTGTCCATTCTGGGGAAAAGTGAGGAGTTGAATAATGCCGATCGAAAGAATATTGAGTTCCTTGAAGATATGCAAATTAACCAAACTGCATCTACGCTTGATAAATTGAATTTCAAAGGGCAACACTGGAATGTCGATTGTATTGAATTCTTTGATGCGACAGACTGGAATAATAATTTAGTGGTGGAGAGAAACTTCCTGTCTTATCGTAAAAATCATTATCGGGGAAATCTATTACAAGTTCGTGAAAATATCAGTAAGAACGGTTTCTTTTTTCTAAAAGAGGCTCCTTGCTCAAATGTACAGCTAGCCTATCAAGGATATGATTTTATGGCTGAGTTTGGGAGCTTTACTGTTACGGGCCTAGGGGTTTCAGAGAAAGATATTACTCCGGACAAATGGACTCCTGCTTATGGATGCGTTATCGGGGTTTATGGTCCGGAAGCGGTTGACAAGTTGGTGGCGTTACGTACTTATCAGAAACAAATACGCCGGCTGCTTCCTCAACGGGATGAAATGATAATGATGAATACATGGGGAGACCGCAGTCAAGATTCGAAAGTAAACGAGGCATTTTGCTTGCGGGAATTAGAGCGGGCGGTTCAACTGGGAATTACTCATTTTCAGATTGACGATGGCTGGCAAACCGGGAAGAGTCCTAATTCGGCAGTAGCGAAAGGCTCTTTTAAGGATATATGGAGTAATCCGGATTATTGGACACCGGATAAAAGCAAGTATCCTCGCGGATTGTCTCCTATCATAAAAAGAGGCAAAGAACTGGGCATTGACATAGCATTGTGGTTTAATCCCAGCATACAAGATAATTTTGCAGATTGGAAAAAGGATGCGGAAGCTATTATCAGATTATATAAAGAATATGGCATCTGTATATTTAAGATTGATGGACTGTCTATCCCGACTAAAGAAGCGGAAATGAATTTGCATAGGTTGTTTGACTACGTTTTGGCTGAAACCGACAATCAAGTGGTTTTTAATTTGGATGCGACGGCCGGTCGCCGTGGGGGATACCATACATTTAATCGGTATGGAAATATATTCTTGGAAAATCGGTATACAGATTGGCAGAATTATTATCCTTATTGGACTTTACGTAACTTGTGGCAGCTTTCCAAATATGTACCTGCTGAAAAGCTACAAATTGAATTTTTAAATAAATGGCGTAATGAGAAGAAGTATGCCAATGATCCTTTCGGGCCGGCTAATTATTCATTTGAATATCTTTTTGCCATTACTATGGCAGGGCAGCCATTGGCTTGGATGGAGGGAACTAATCTGCCGCAAGAGGCTTTGCTGTTGCGTGAACAGGTAGAAAAATATCGTGGTTTTCAACATGATTTTCATCAGGGAATCATTTTGCCGGTAGGTGATATGCCCGACGGCAGGTCATGGACAGGTTTCCAATCTATACGGGAGCACCAAGGATACTTTATTTTTTTTCGAGAGTATCATCCTTTGCAATCTTATCATGTAAAAACTTGGTTGGCTCCGGGAACGGAAATAGAATGTGTACCTCTGTTGGGACACGGTAAAGCGATAAAGACAATAGTGGATGAAAAAGGAACAATTGAGGTTTTTTTACCTTCAATGAATGATTATGTGGTGTATAAATACGTGATAGTTCAATCGCAAAGCCAGGTTGAGATAAAATAGAAAGTGTTTGAGACTTTAGAATGAGTGCATAACCTCATGAAATACTATGTTTGCATGGTCAATCAGAAGAAATGATGAATAATGAAGAGGTGCATGAATTAATATAATAGAAAAATATATGAAGTATACGGTTTTAATATCCTTACTCTTTTGGGTGTTCGATGGCATAAAGGCCCAGTCGGTTCGTGAAGTAGATATATGTATATATGGTGGTACATCCGCGGGTGTCATTGCGGCATATACGGCTAAGAATATGGGGAAGAGTGTCATTCTTATCGAACCTCGCCGTAATCTGGGTGGGATGACTTCCGGAGGATTGGGATATACGGATATCGGCAATAAATATGTGGTAAAAGGATTGGCCCTGGATTTTTATCGTAAACTGGGAACGCACTATGGTAAGCTTGAGCAGTGGATTTTTGAACCTAAAGTAGCAGAATCTATTTTTGTCGATTATATAAATAAGGCAGAGATAGAAACTTGGTATGAATATCGTATCGTATCTTCTACAGTGGCTGAAAGGAAGATAAATGAAATAATGCTGGAGAATACATATAATCCGCAGCCGGCAACAAACAGGAGTGTTCGGGCTAAAGTGTTTATAGACTGTTCATATGAGGGAGATTTGATGGCACGGGCGGGTGTGTCATATATGACCGGACGTGAGTCTAATGCTACTTATGGTGAGACTCTAAACGGAGTTCAAATACATAAAGGTCATCAATTTAACCGAAAAGTTGATCCTTATAAGATTAAGGGTGATCCGACAAGCGGTTTGTTGTGGGGAATACATCATACTGTTCCTCAACCTACGGGCAGCGGTGATAAGAAGATACAAGCTTATAATTTCAGGATTACTTTGACCAACAATCCGAGAAATAGAATACCCATTACCCGGCCGGAAAACTATGATTCGAAGAAATATGAATTATTGGTTCGCTTGAAAGAAGTGGAGCCTTGGAAAGGGTTACAAGATGTTTTTATCTGGAGTTTGATGCCCGGCGATAAGACTGATATCAATAATAAAGGTGCTTTTTCTACGGATATGATTGGTGCTAATTGGGAATATCCGGAAGCCTCTTATGAAAAAAGAGACAGTATTTGGCAAGAACATGTGGATTATACGAAGGGATTGCTTTATTTTGTCGGGCATGATAGAAGGATTCCAAAGGAGATCAGGCGCGAAATGAGGAAATGGGGTTATCCGAAAGATGAATTTGTAGGCAATGGGCATTGGTCACATCAGTTGTATGTTCGTGAGGCGCGCAGAATGCTTGGAGAAGTGGTGATGACTCAGCAGCATTGTGTCGGAAAGAAGACATGTGACGATGGCATTGGTTGGGCTGCTTATACTATGGATTCGCATAATTGTGACAGACACGTTATCAATGGCTTTGTAAAGAATGAGGGAAATGTCGAAGTCGGTGGTTTCAAACCTTATCCGATTTCCTATCGCTGCATAGTTCCCCGTCGGGAAGAAGTCAGGAATCTTCTGGTACCGGTTTGTCTTTCCGCTTCTCATATAGCTTATGGCTCTATTCGTATGGAACCGGTTTTTATGGTACTGGCACAGTCATCGGCAGTAGCGGCCAGTCTCGCCATAGATAACAAATGTGATGTGCAAGAAGTTTGTGTGTCTGACATTAAACGGTTGCTGGACGAAAATCCTTATTCCGACGGCCGACCGGGAGATATACTGGTGGATGATGACCAGGCAGCGTATGTTCAGATGACCGGAGACTGGAAAACGAAACAGAAACCCGGATATGGACTTACATTCCGTACGCATGAGTCGGATGGCAGGAATATAGCCAAAGTGAGATATCAGCTTCCGATAAAGAAGGAAGGATTGTATAAAGTCTATATTTATTCTCCCAAGATGAAGCAGGCGGATACGTATACTGTCAGGATTGGAAATGGTAGGGGTACACGGCACATTATAGTGACTCCTAACGCTTTGAAGATAGAAGGCCAAACCACCGGAGAATGGTATTTGCTGGATGAATGTCATTTTGAACCTTCTGAGCAAGGGTATGTAGAGATCTCCAGTGAGAATGCCATAGGAACTGTGCCGGCCGATGCGGTATTGTTAGTTCCCCAATTTGAATAAGAAATATTATCAACTATGAAAACGAAAACACTATTAATCTTATGGATTGCTTTTTTATCTTTTGAAAGAGGTAATTCTCAGAGCTTGTTTATGGAGGCTTCTCCTGAAATAGAAGAAAAGGTAGAAAAGTTGCTACAGCAAATGACACTAGCTGAGAAGATCGGTCAGCTCAATCAGAGTAATGCGAATGGAGTGGCAACGGGGCCGCAGAAAGCACAGGATGACTTTTACAAGCAATTGGAAGCCGGGCGTATAGGGTCGATATTGAATATAGCGGGTGTAGAAGAAATCAGAAAGTACCAGGAAATAGCGGTAACAAGATCTCGTTTGAAGATTCCCTTGCTGTTCGGGTATGACGTGATTCATGGATATAAAACGATATTTCCGATACCTCTGGCCGAATCATGTAGCTGGGATTTGGAATTAATGGAAAAGTCTGCAAGAATTGCAGCTAAAGAGGCTGCTGCAGCAGGACTACACTGGACTTTTGCACCAATGATTGATGTTTCCAGAGATCCTCGTTGGGGACGTGTATTGGAAGGAGCAGGAGAGGATACTTGGCTGACTTCCCGGGTGGCGGAAGCTAAGGTTCGTGGATATCAGTGGAATTTGGGTAGCAATGAGTCGGTGCTGGCATGTGCCAAACATTTTGCGGCTTATGGATTGCCGCAGGCGGGAAAAGATTATGGGACGGTAGATATTAGTGAACGCACGTTGGAAGAGATTTATCTGCCTCCGTTCAAAGCGGCGGTAGAGGCAGGGGTAGCAACTTTTATGCCGGCATTTAATGATATTGCAGGTGTACCATGCACTGCGAATAAATGGTTATTGACAGAGGTCTTGCGGAATCGTTGGAAGTTTAAAGGGGTTGTAGTGAGCGATTGGGGAGCTATATGGCAGTTGGTGCCACATGGAATGGCTCACGGTTCCAAGCAAGCCGTAGAACTATCAGTCAATGCAGGAGTAGATATGGATATGGCAGACGGGGAATATAACAGGCACGCTTTAGCTCTAATCAATGAAGGGAAAGTGACTGTTGGGCAAATTGATGAAATGGTACGCAGGATTCTTCGCATGAAATTCAAGTTGGGTTTATTTGATGACCCTTTCCGTTTTTGTGATGTGAAGCGGGAAAAAAGGGTTATTAGAAATTGTGACTTTATAGCTGAGGCACGTAAGGCGGCGCAAAAATCTATTGTACTGTTGAAGAATGAGAATCATCTTCTGCCTCTGGCTAAAGATATAAAAAGTATCGCTGTGGTCGGACCATTGGCTGATAATAAGCAGTATCTGAGAGATTACTGGGCTGGGAAAGGAGAAGTAAATGATTATGTAACCTTGTTGGAAGGATTGAAAAACAACTTGCCTTCGCATATAAAAATCAATTATGCAAAAGGATGTGACGTTACCGGAACAGACTGTTCTTTCTTTTCCGAAGCAGTAGAAGCAGCTAAGCAATCGGAACTGGTCATTGCAGCTATCGGGGAGAGGGCCTCTATGAGCGGAGAAGACGCAAGTCGGGCGGATATATCTATTCCAGGGGTGCAAGAAGAATTGGTACAAGCTCTGTTGGATACGGGAAAGCCTGTAGTGGTAGTTCTGATGAATGGACGTCCATTGACAATTTCAAAGTTGACAGAGCAGGTTCCCGCTATAGTAGAAGGCTGGTTCTTAGGTACGGAAACCGGAAATGCAATTGCCGATGTGCTCTTGGGTAAATATAATCCCTCCGGCAAACTCACGATGAGTTTCCCTCGTAATGTGGGGCAAATTCCCGTTTTCTATAATTACAGGCAGTCCGGTCGTCCGGGAACCGATAAACTGACAAAGTGGACGAATCGTTTTATTGATTCTCCTGTATCTCCATTGTATCCTTTCGGATATGGGTTAAGTTATACTACTTTCTCCTATTCTGCTCCTCGGGTTAGCCAAAAAGAGTTCTCGACCAATGAGATACTCAAAGTGAGTGTCGATGTAACTAATACCGGTCAATATGACGGAGAGGAAACGATTCAACTTTATATTCGTGATGTCATTGCAAGTGTGACTCGCCCGGTGAAAGAGTTGAAAGGATTTAAGAAAATATTCTTAAGAAAGGGAGAGACCCGTACTGTTGGATTCGAATTGCGTGCGGAGGATTTGTCTTTTCTTAGTCAGGATATGGAGCCTGTTATTGAATCCGGAGAATTTATTCTTATGACAGGACCTAATTCGAAAGATGTACAATCAGTAAAAGTAAAATTTGTAAAACCCTAAATTATAATGTGTAGCCTATGAGAAACAGTTGAATGATTATCTATGAAAAGCAGATTTTTTCTGCATTGTGAAGTTACAATAATTAATTAACATTTATCGATATTATGATTGAAATACACAGTTGTCGTATAACCTACGTATTTTTAAAGAAACTGTTTGTGGCATGTTTCTTTGGAATGAGTTTTAGCATTCCCGTATTTGCAGAAGATTACGGAATGCATAATTACGAATCGAGCCAACAGAAACAGGCTCAAACGAAAAAGTCTATTATGGTGAAAGGAAAAGTGGTTGATGAACAAGGTGAACCTTTGCCGGGGGTAAATATTGTTGTAGCGGGGGGAACCCGTGGAGTTGCGACCGACCTTGACGGTTCGTTCACCATAGCTGTATTGCCCACAGACGCACTACAAGTCTCTTATTTGGGAATGGAAGACATGACTGTGGCGATTAAAGGAAGGACTGAGTTGATAATTACTATGCGTACAAAACCGGATGAGCTTGATGAGGTAACGGTGGTTGCATTTGCCAAGCAGAAAAAAGAAAGCGTTATTGCATCGGTTTCTACTGTAAAACCCGCAGAGCTTAAAGTCCCTAGTTCCAATCTTACTACTGCTTTGGCCGGAAGGGTGGCAGGACTCATTGCTTACCAACGTAGTGGTGAACCCGGTTCGGACGATGCCAGTTTCTTTGTACGTGGAGTTACTTCGTTCACATATGCCAGAGGACCGCTGATTCTGATTGACGGGGTAGAAATGTCATCTTCGGATTTAGCACGGCTGCAGGTAGACGATATTGCCAGTTTTTCTATTATGAAGGATGCGGCAGCAACTGCTTTATATGGTGCGCGCGGAGCAAATGGCGTTATACTTGTTACGACGAAAGAAGGTAAAGAGGGAAAGGCCAGCATTTCTTTCCGTTATGAGTCTTCTCTTTCTGCACCGACTTCCAAGATAGAATTGGCAGATCCTATCACCTATATGAAACTAAATAATGAGGCTATTCTTACGCGTAATCCGATGCAGGCGGTGCCTTATTCTATGGAGAAGATTGAGATGACACAAAGAGGGGCTAATCCTCTGATTTATCCGGCTAACGATTGGAACGAGATTATGTTTAAGAACTTTGCCGTCAATCATCGGGCGAATTTTAATGTGAGTGGCGGGGGAAAAGTGGCGAGATATTACATTGCGGGTTCTTTTACGCAAGACCAGGGAGTTATCCGATCTACAAAAAACAGTGACAATGCCATTGATTTGAAAAAGTATCTGCTTCGTTCCAATATAAATATTAACTTGACAAAAACTACAGAGGCTGTAGTTCGTTTGCATGGTGCTTTTGAAGATTATAATGGTCCGATTGTGAGTGGTAATGATTTATATTCCAGAGTAATGCGTAGTGATCCGGTAGCATTTCCCGCTTATTATGCACCGGATGCTGCAAATGCCTATAAAGAGCATATTCTTTTTGGTAATACAGACCAAGGGCAGTATATCAATCCGTATGCAGACATGGTGAAAGGGTTTAAAAATTATTCCCGCTCTACAATGATGGCGCAGTTTGAAGTAAAGCAAAAATTGGATTTTATAACCAAGGGCTTGAATGCGCGTGCCTTATTCAGTACAAACAGATATGCTTATTTTGTACAGACCCGCGAATATACACCTTACTATTATGCGGTGAGTATGTATGATAAAATCAATGATACTTATGTGCTGAATTGCTTGAATCCCGATAAGGGGTCTGAGTGGCTGAGCTATACGGAAGGAAGCAAACAAGTAAATGCTACCACTTATTTTGAAGCAGCTATTAATTATGATCGTGTGTTTGGGAATCATGGCGTGAGTGGTTTGTTGGTTTATAATATGCGCAATTATTTGTCGGGAAATGCGGGAAGTTTGCTTCTTTCGTTGCCTCACAGGAATATGGGGGTATCCGGTCGTTTTACTTATAATTATGATAGTCGTTATTTCTTGGAAGGTAACTTTGGATATAATGGTTCGGAGCGTTTTGCTAAAAATAATCGTTGGGGCTTTTTCCCTTCTATCGGTTTCGGTTGGATTCTGACCAATGAACCATTTTGGTTGAATAGAACAGATGGGTGGAAACATGCGATTTCAAAATTGAAACTGAAAGCTACGTATGGACTTGTTGGTAACGACCAGATAGGTAAAGATGAAGACCGTTTTTTCTACCAGTCGGATGTGAATGTGAACGATTCCGGTAGGAAATATATATGGGGACAAGATTTCGGATATACAGTGAATGGAGTCAGCATCAAGCGTTATGCTAATGAATCTATCGGTTGGGAAATATCGAAGAAGATGAATGTAGGTATCGAGCTGGGTTTATTCGATAAAGTGGAAATACAGGCTGATTATTATACAGAAAGACGTTCGAACATATTGATGAGCAGGGCGGATATTCCTGCAACGATGGGGCTGCAACAAACTCCGCAGGCAAATATCGGGAAGGCTGAAGGACATGGTTTTGATATGTCTATAGACTTGAATCATTCGTTTACTAAAGACTTCTGGATTACAGGGCGTGCCAATTTTACCTATTCTAAATCAAAGTATAAAGTATATGAGGAACCTGATTATTCGTCTACTCCTTGGCGTTCAAAAGTGGGGAGACCCATTTCTCAACAATGGGGATATGTGGCAGAGCGTTTGTTTGTAGATGAGCAAGATGTGGCAAGTTCGCCGGTGCAATCTTTCGGAACTTATATGGGTGGTGATATTAAGTATAAAGACATTAATGGTGATGATAAAATTACAGAAGCGGATATGGTGCCTATTGGTTATCCTACCACCCCGGAGATTGTCTATGGTTTTGGTTTGAGTACAGGTTATAAAGGTTTTGACTTTTCGTTCTTCTTTCAGGGATTAGGACGCGAATCTTTCTGGATTGACGCTAAGAAAACTTCTCCTTTTGTCGATACGGACGACAATTCTTCCATTGTTTCGAAGAATGCCCTGCTTAAAGTGTATGCAGATGACCATTGGTCGGAAGATAACCGTAATGTAAAAGCATTATGGCCTAGATTGTCCGGCACATTAGTGGAGAACAATATTCAACGCAGCACTTGGTTCATGAGAGATGGTTCTTTTTTGCGCCTTAAGTCGGTGGAACTGGGATATAAGGTTCCTGATAAATATACGAGACGGGCTCACATAACCAATTTGAGAATCTATGCTAGCGGAACTAATCTGCTGACGTTTAGCAAGTTCAAACTTTGGGACCCGGAAATGGCCGGTGATGGAATGAGATATCCGGTGCAAAGAGTATATAACCTCGGTATTCAACTATCCTTCTAAAAACATGCAATTATGAGAAAAATTCAAGTTATATTATTATCAATGACGATGGCGGTCTTATCAGCATGTGCTGATTATCTGGATATTGTGCCGGATAATGTACCGACTATGGAACATGCGTTTAAAGACCGGGTAAGTGCGGAACGTTTTCTTGCCACAATCTATCAATATATGCCACAAATAGGGCATCCGATGTATGACCCGGCACTATTGGGAAGTGACGAATATGGAACGAACCAGAATGATTATCATCTCAATCTCTTTCATTATTGGGGAGACAGGATGAAACTCGGTGAGCAAAACACGAACGATCCTATTATGAATTATTGGGAGGGACGAAATGACGCACGTAATCTTTATATCGCTTTGAGAGATTGTAATATCTTTCTTGAGAATATCGGTAAGGTGGGGCCCGACTTGAACGATGAGGACAGGGCACGTTGGATAGCGGAAGTAAAGTTCTTGAAAGCATTCTATCATTTTTATCTGCTCAGGATGTATGGTCCTATTCCTCTGGTAAAAGAGAATTTGCCGATAGGTAGTTCTTCGGAAGAAGTAAGGGTATATAGGGATACATTTGATGATTGTGTTGATTATATCTGTCAGCTTTGTGAGGAAGCGATTCCGGATCTTCCTTTGAGCATCACCGATGTGATAAATGAAATGGGACGTATTACACGTCCAATTGCCGCTACCTTATTGGCGGAAGCGAGAGTGACCGGTGCCAGTCCGTTGTTTAATGGAAATCCTGATTTTCAGGATCTGACAGATAACAGGGGTATGAAGCTGTTTTCGGAAGAAGACCCTAATAAATGGAATGTAGCTGCTGTAGCCTGCAAGGAGGCTGTAGAGATATGCAAAGAGGCAGGAATCAGTCAATTATATGAGTTTAATGATTCGCGCTATGATTTGTCGGAGGAAACGCGGCGAGGCATGAGTATTCGCGGTGCATCCACCGAGAAATGGAATGAAGAATTGATTTGGGGTAATCCGGTAAACACATCCGCGCAGTTGCAGCAACGCATACTTCCCTGTTTTAAGGATAAGGACTGGAGCCATACTTCAGGTCCCATACCGGAGGTGTATCCGACATTCCGCATGGCAGAGTTGTTTTATTCGCAGAACGGAGTACCTATCGAGGAAGATGTGAATTATGATCATCCGCATCGTTATCAGGTAGTGACTGTTGGAGACGACCATACTTACTATATCAAAAAAGGTGAGAGAACTGCTTATTTGAACCTTTATCGTGAACCTCGTTTCTATGCAGACTTGGGATTTGATCGTGGTTACTGGTTTGGCAATGGTAGGACAAAAGATGTGGGAAAAGGGACGGCTTCCGAGACTCCGTGGATTGTAGCGGCAAAAAAAGGACAAATGTCCGGAAAGACCAAAGAAACTACCTATTCCCGTTCGGGATACTTTTGTAAGAAGATGGTGCATTTCGAGGCGGCTACTGATGCGAACGGAAAAGCTACTTATGCACGTACTACTTATCCGCTTATGCGGCTTGCCGATTTATATCTGCTTTATGCGGAGGCATTGAATGAGTCGTTGAATGAACCGAATGATGAAGTATACTATTATATTGATGAGGTACGTAAGCGTGCCGGCTTGAAGGGAGTGAAAGAGAGTTGGAGCAACTACTCCAGGAATCCGGATAAGCCTCTTACAAAGATAGGTATGCGAGACATTATCCGTCAGGAGAGAATGATTGAATTATCTTTCGAAAGCAAGCGCTTCTGGGATGTAAGGAGATGGAAACTGGCTCATATCTACTATAATCAAGTAGAGAGAGGATGGAATGTACATCAGAGCACAGAACAGGAATATTATAATGTGATTACGGTTCAGCCTTTACAGTTCACTACCAAGCAGTATTTGTGGCCTATCCGTGAAGCAGAATTGATGAAAAATTCAAATCTAATACAAAATCCGTATTGGGACTAATTAATATGGCAAAATATGAAAACAGTATATAATGCATTATTTGTATTGCTTCTTCTCACTGTGTTTAGTGGTTGTAAGGAGGAATATATCGGCCAATATCCGGTGGATAGCGTGGCCCCGAAACAAGTATCAAATGTGCAGGTGCAAAATATGAAAGGGCGGGTTGTTTTGACTTACACTTTGCCGGAAGAAGATGATTTGTTGTGTGTTACGGCACGGTATGTGTTGCAAAATGGGGTGAAGCGAGAGATGTCCAGTTCGGCTTATTCGAACAAAATCGAATTAAAAGGTTTCGGAAAGGGACGCAAGTATCAGGTTGAACTTTATTCAATAGATAAGAGCTATAATGAGTCGGCTCCTTATGTAGTAGAGGTGGAGCCTGAAGACTCTCCGATTTATGATGTTTTTCACACATTGCAACTTTTTGATGCATTCGGAGGCGTAAAATTACATTGGGAAAATCCATTAAAAGAGAATGTCGTTTTGGGGGCAATGATGAAGGAAAGTGATGGAACTTGGAAACACGTCGAGACTATCTATTCATCGGAAGCGGTGGCAGATAAGGCTATTCGCGGATTGGATGCGAAACCAGCGGATTTTGCTTTTTATTTTCGCGATATTTATGATAATCATACCGATACCCTCTATAAAGAAATGACTCCTCTTTTTGAGGAAGAAATGGATAAGTCGAAGTTTATGGAATTCCCGTTGGGTAAGTATTTTACTCATAACAACTTCGGTAGCAAGTCAATGACGGGGATGTGGAACAATGTGTATAATGTAGAAAAGGATTTGTTCTATATTTCTGCCGGTACAGGAATGAAGCCTTACTTCTCTTTTGATATGGGTGTGGAAAGTAAGCTGTCGCGGTTTAGATTGTGGACTCGTTTGCAGTATATGTATAGATTGCATCATTTGCGTACCTTTACCGTGTATGGTACGAATGATGCGGCAGTAACAAAAGATCCCGATAACTGGGAAGGATGGATAAAATTGATGGATTGTGAATCGTTCCGTCCATCCGGGCAGATAATAGGAGGAGAACCGAATGCTGAGGAAAAGGAACATATGCTTGCGGGAGAAGAATGGGAATTTCCTGTGGATGTGCCGAAAGTGCGCTATCTGAAATTCCAGGTACACACCACTTGGGGAGATACGGATGGTGCATTTATCAACGAGATATCATTATGGGGTAGTACTAAATAAAGAAAAAAAACAGTATGAAACAATTATATTTTATTGTTGCTTGTGTGTGCATGATCTGGCTGGCAGCCTGTTCGGATATGAACGATGTACATGATATATATCTGAAAAATGGGGAGACTGTCTATATCGGAAGAGTAGATTCTATTCATGTCTTCAGTGGTAGAGAAAGGGTAAAGATTCGTTATTGGGTGACCGATCCCAGAGCCAAGCATCTGGAGGTATTGTGGAATCACGGTAAAGAGTCGGCCGTATTCGATATTCCGGCACATGACCCTTTAGAGGGATTGGATATAATGATTGGCGAAAATGGGTCTTCTATAGCGGAAGGAGATTATACATTTACGTTTTATACTCATGACGATAAAGAACACCGCTCTATCAGATATGAACAGTTGTTGAAAGTATATGGAGCTCAATATGAGCTGACGCTTAACAATCGTATTGTAAAGAAACTTACGAAAGGAGATAATGAATTGACTATCGAGTGGGGAGGAAGTAATAGTGACCAAGAGATCGGCGTTGAAGTGTTTTATACGGATTTGTCCGGAAAGCAAGCATCAGTTCGTATGCCTACGGAAGAATTGGGAAGTGCGACAAAAATTGTAGGTATTGACCTTTCCCGGGAAGTGACATATTGTACTTGGTATAAGCCTGGCGAGGAAGTGATAGATGACTTTCATGCTGCGATTTTGGAATTACAGTTATAAGATAGGTAGATGATAATAACGGGGAGGGCGCATTTTTTAACTCTGGTAGCCCTCCTTCTTTTTATTTTTCGGAATAAATCAATTAAATAGATGAGAAAACTCTTAGTATTGTTTTTAATGGCAGTTTCTATAACTTCCCTATCGGCTAAAGTTGTATTGCCGGATATTATAGCCAGTCATATGGTATTGCAGCAATGCGACTCGATAAAATTGTGGGGACATGGCTCTTCAGGGACAGTCATTAAAATTACTCCTTCATGGGGACAGAAAACATATAAAACAGTTGTAAATGAAAAAGGGGAGTGGCAAGTGGCGGTCTATACTCCTTCTGCCGGTGGACCATATAATATAGTGTTCGATGATGGTGACAAAATAATTCTAGAAGATGTTTTAATAGGGGAGGTGTGGTTATGCTCGGGGCAGTCTAATATGGGAATGCCGATGAAAGGATTTCCGGGACAGCCTGTTGCCTATGCGAATGATTACATAACCCGGGCCAAGAAAGAAGTGCCGCTTCGAATATATACAGTAAGCAATCATTCCAGTGCAGTGCCTTTGGAACATAGCGGAGGCCAGTGGAAATGTCATGACTCAGGTGCTGTGGCCAATTGCAGTGCTACAGCCTATTTTTTTGGTAAATATTTGCAAGAAGTGTTGGGAATCCCGGTGGGTATTGTGATTTCTGCCTGGAATGGTTCGAATATTGAAACATGGATGAGTCGGGAAAGTTTCCGGGCATTGGATATACTTTCTGTTGCCAAACGTCCTGTTCATCAAACGCCTTCTCTTTTATATAATGCAATGATTTATCCTATTCGCAATCTGGCGGTGAAAGGTATGATTTGGTATCAGGGAGAGGCAAATCGTAATAAGCCTGAAGAATATGCCAGATTGTTTCCTGCTTTTGTACAGGATATCCGTGATACATTTCGGAAACCTGAATTGCCTTTCTATTATGTACAAATAGCCCCTTTTGCATATAGTTCGCCGGAAGGTATTGAAGGGGCTTCTTTAAGAGAGGTACAGCTAAAGTGTGCCTCCCAAATACCTCATTCAGGCATGGTGGTGACTCTTGATATTGGGGAACAAGGCTGCATTCATCCGGCTAAAAAGAAAGAAGTGGGAGAACGTTTGGCTTATTATGCATTGGCCAAAACTTACGGTTATAAGTATACTTGCTATACGGGACCTGAATATCGTTCGATGACAGTCCGGGAGAATAGAGCCATCTTGAAATTTAGTACACCCTTGGCGTATGGAGTAGGACCTGTCGGACAAGAATTGAATGGTTTTGAAGTTGCGGGCAGTGACCGGAAGTTTTATCCGGGCAAAGCTGTAGTGGATTCAAAATCTTCGTCCGTTATAGTTCATAGCGAGAAAGTCAGCGTACCTGTTGCAGTAAGGTACGCTTATAGAAATTATGTAGAGGCTTCTCTTTTTAGTGAGTGTGGCTTGCCTGCTTCTTCATTCAGAACGGACGATTGGTAGAATATCTTTTGTATTCGGTAGGGATATAACATGTAAGGAGGTCACTGAACCTCAAAACTTCCCTTCAGCCGAATATTCTGCGAAGAAACTCTCACCCATCACGCCTAAGAAACTCCCGTTTCTACGGTAAACTGATTATTCTTGTCTCATAATCCCAAGTCTTGGGGGTGAGGGTGAAATCTTCACGGTGCATGGCTAATTCTACCACTTCATATCTCTGTAACTTTCCACCATACATAAAAAATATCCCCTTCATTTTATTTCAGTTCTCTGATGGCTTTTGCTACTCCATAGAGAATACGTTCCAGATAGTAAAGTTCACGAGTGTTCTGAACCTCGATGATGATTATTTCATCCTTATCGTTTTTAGCTTTGATATCTACATGGTTGAATTTATCATCGGCTACTTGCTGATTACTTTTACTTTTGAGTATCTCGATGATTTTCACCAAGTAGCACTGTGAGGAAACCTTCTAAAATGCAGAAATTAGTTCTATGACGGAACAGTCTCTTTATTGCCCATTCAAACGAATATACTTGTCCGCTTGTCCATATCGTTTCTGCTTTTTAAGTGGAGGATATTAATTCGTGTATTCTGTTTACTTGCATATAATATTCAGTGTTTGATTTCCGCATTGCATACGGAAATCTCCTTGTTCCAGTACCCATTGCCCGTCGGAATTGACAAAAGCCAAGTCGCTGCCTTTGATGGATAGAGTGACAGTTTGGGTTTCGCCCGGTTGCAGTTCCACCTTTTTGAAGGCTCGTAACCGGCGGTTCTCGGGAGTAAGCGAAGCCACAAGATCACTGCTGAATAGCATGACAACTTCTTTTCCGGCATATTTACCGGTATTGGTTACGTCTATGGAAAAGTGCAAATCATCTCCTGTGGTAAACGAAGATTTGTCCGTTTGGAAGTTGCTGTATTCGAAAGTGGTGTAGCTCAATCCGTATCCGAAAGGCCATTGAACGGAGACTACCGCATTGTAGTCGTAAGCTCCTTCCATTTTGTCCATCTCTTCACTCACCCGATAGTCGTAGGTAGTCAGTGCTGCTTCGTGTCGCGGATATGTGTAAGGCATCTTGGCACTGGGGTTCACGTCTCCTGCCAGAATGTTCGCTAATGCATCGCCACCATAGTTTCCGGGTAATAGAATGTCAATAACAGCATCAGCCAATGGCTCCAACTCGTTGATAATGCGGGGACGACCCTCATTGAGTATCAGGATGATCGGTTTTCTCGTAGCGGCAAGTGCCTTTACCAGTTTGCTTTGGTTGGCAGAGATGGCAAGTTCGGAAAGATTACCGGGTGTTTCGCAATATGAATTCTCACCGATGCAGGCGATAATAATATCCACGTTGCGGGCAGCGGCCACAGCTTTCTCAATTTCCGGTTCATTTTCTTCCATGTAAGCACCTTCGGGTTTGTAGGTTACGCCCTGTTCCAGACGGACATGATCGGCTCCGAATTTGTTGCAGATTGCTTCGTAAATGGTGTTATATTTGTCAGCAAATCTATCGGTCAGATGTCCTTGCCATGAATAGCTCCAACCACCGTTCAAGCAACGCATAGAGTTGGCGTTCGGACCGGTTACCAGTAGCTTTTTCCCTTGAGGAAGCGGAAGAATATTATCTTTATTTTTTAGCAATACTTCCGATTCTTCGGCTGCATGAAGTGCGATAAGTGCATGCTCCTTGCTGCCGAAGAGAGGATAATCTTTCAATAAAGTGTTCGGATGATCGAACAGACCCAAACGGAATTTAAGTCTAAGCACCCGGCGGACGGCATCGTCAATACGGCTCATGGGTATTTTCTTCTCTTGCACTAACTCTTTTAGTAGTGTACAATAATTGAGATCATACGGTTCCATAGCCATGTCTATACCTGCATTGATTGCCATTTCGATGGCTTCTTTCTTGTTTGCTGCCACATGTTCGCGGGTATAAAGATTGTTGATGTCCGCCCAGTCGGTGATTAACATTCCGTCCCATCCTAAGTCTTCTTTCAGCCATTGTGTAAGGAGTTCGCGGTCGGCGTGCACAGGCTTTCCGTTGATGGAACCACTGTTGACCATTATAGTCAGTGCACCTGCTTCCACACAAGCCTTGAACGGTGCAAAACATTTTTCACGCAGTTCGGAAACAGATATATAAGCCGGTGTGCGGTCCTTGCCGGTACGTGGCATGCTGTATCCCATGTAATGTTTCACGGAGGTGGCGATTCGGTCGGCGGGAATATGGTTAGGATCATCTCCTTGGAAGCCTCGGACAGCAGTGCTGCCCATAATGGCATTGACTAAACAGTCTTCTCCATAATTTTCCCATACACGCGGCCAACGGGGATCACGTGCCATATCGACAGTGGGGGAGTATGTCCAGGGACAATTGCTAGCCCTTGTTTCATAAGCCGTTACACGTGCCGCTTCGTAGGTCAAATCCGGATTGAAGGCAGCACCCATATTGATATTTTGAGGAAAGAGCGTGCCGCCCAATGTATAGGTAGTACCATGATTCTGATCCAGACCGTAGATACATGGAATACCAATCTCCGCCATCGACAGTTCTTGTATTCGACCGATAATCTCGTTCCACTTTTCAGGGCTTTGTGCTACCGGGCCGGGAGCATTTAGAAACGAACCTACCTTGTATTCAGCAATCGCTTTGTGGAGTTTTGCCTCGTCCAATTGAAATTCACCATTTATCGTCTCTCCTAATACATCAATGGCAAGCTCGGTCATCTGCCCAATCTTGGCATCGAGGTCCATCTTTGATAGAAGCTCTTCCACTTGTTGTTCTATTTTTGCGTCTTCAGGAATGGCAGTGGGAACTGCCTGTTTGGAACAGGCAGTCATTGCGACAGATGCGGTCATTAATATAATATTTCTTAGTTTCATTATGATTTGTTTTTAAGTAGCATCGTTTATGTAATCTGTCATTCAGAGGACTTTAACCCGAAGAATGACAGATACTTATGGTATGAATGATTTTTAAACTTACTTAGGAACATTATTTCACGGTTACCAGGTCTACATAATAGCCATGTCCTACACATAAGAATCCGGCTTCAGCTTGAATCTTATTCAACATGTCTTGTGTCAGTATCAGTGTATATTCACCGTTTTCCGTAAATTCCATCTCACCTGCCAAGCCTGTCCAATAGCCTGTGGCAAGCTGCATCTTATGATATTCGGCAGTAGGTTCTATGGAGTAGACTACTTTCAATGTCGACCCGGCTGTGATACCGGCAAATACATCCATTGGAATCAAACCAAAAGTTTTGTTGGGATCACCGTCCGGCTTATCCCACGAAACGTAATGGTGTCCTGACCAAAGTGTTATTTCGGTAGATACGGTCACAGTCTGTTCGGTAGTCGTAATATTATCGTTCAAGAACTGCACAGCCTCTCCGCTACGGGTTTTGCCTGTCAGCGTATAGCTTCCATCAGACAAATCCGGACAAGTCAGCGTAACTTCCGTAGAAGATTGATTGCTGAATTGAGACACCGTCTGTCCGCCGATAGTTAGAGAAGCGATGTTTTCAAGATTGATACCGGAAATGGTCCAGTCCACGTTGGCAGTAGCCCGGTTAGCACCCGAAATGACAAGGGAAGCATTAGTCACTTTCACCATGTCGGCTCCATATTGATTGCCGTCGGCATCTTGCAGAACGATACGGTAATCGCCTTCGCTTACGCCTGTCGGAACGATGTATTCCAGATAATTCTCGTCTGCCGATTCAACATAAGTAGGATCGGTGATCGTGTTTCCTCCCAAGAGGATGGCTGTTACGTTCTGTAAATTACTGCCATATAAACGGGCAGTCTTACCGGGAGATACAATTCTCTCAAAGGCTACTTCTTTAGATTGAGGGTCATCAGCCAACGGATTGACCACCACCAATCCTTCACGGGAAGTCTTCTTCCCTTTCACAGTTTCCACTTCTATTTTCAAATTATACGTACCGGCTTTCAGACTACGGTTGATTTCTTTGTCGGAGTCGGTACCCGATTTTACTTCTTGCCCATCAATGAACCAGGTTACTGTGGTGTAATCTTTCGGAGTCACGGTCAGCGCGATGGATAAGTTCGCATCCCGGCTGATGTTGGCGAATGTAGCCAATTGACCGTTCGTTCTGTCAGGAAATACCGGGGCAAGGATATGCGGATCATCATTTTCTGTCACCGTAGCGAACGGTTCTTCCTCGGTGCATGCAGTAAATGTGGAGCCTACAGCGAGTAGGGCAAATAGTGCAATATATATCTTTTTCATAATGGATGATTGTTTAATAGTTAGTTTTCAGTATCCCACCACAGAAGGCTGTGCCAATTGTCTGTTCCTCCCATGCGCTCGATGGCTTCATTGTAGCTCTTTTTATTATAGGAAGATTCCAATACAGGATAGCAGAGACGTACCGGAATTTCCGTTCCACCGGTGAGGTATTGTCCGAACCCATATTCTGCCGGTGATTTCAACTTCGGATAACCGGAACGACGTACGTTTGCCCAACATTCGGCAGGATTGGTGAAGTGAAGAATCCAGGCCTGTGTATTGATAGCTTCAAGTTTCTGATTGTCCGTATGTCCGAACGCCCCTTTATCTTGAATGAATGCATCAAACTCTGCATCAGTAGTAGCCGTGCAACCGTAGTTGTCTGTCAGGAAATCAATAGCAGCACGTACTCCTTGCTTGTAAAGATCTTCTGCTGACACACTGCCGACATTCCATTTTTTCACGGTAGCTTCCGCCATCAGGAACTTCACTTCTGCAGAGGTCATCACTACGCCCGGATTGTCGCTTTTTAGGAAATTATTGGCAAGTTTGGGTTCCACTTCACGAGCCATGGTTGCTGTAACGGAAGGGTTGTTAACGGCTAATTCCGCACA
Organism: Bacteroides sp. MSK.18.37; assembly: GCF_019129155.2. NCBI lineage: Bacteria > Pseudomonadati > Bacteroidota > Bacteroidia > Bacteroidales > Bacteroidaceae > Bacteroides > Bacteroides sp. MSK.18.37. The sequence goes on from NZ_JAHOIB020000001.1 coordinate 3,105,869, forward strand.
AATATCGCTGTCGTACCCTGTAGGCCATGGTTCCCACGAGTAGGCACCTGGGTCGCGCGGACTGAAAGCAATCCCTTTTTCAATCATCTCTTGGGTGATGTCGACACGATTGTCGGGACTGGTGGCACTCATCAGCCCGTCATAATAACAACGGGAAATTTTGAATGTACGGGGGTCACCGGAATTGTATAACTGATTAAAGAAAGTGGAACAGAGGTAACTTGGATTATTAGCGGGGTCGTTGCCGAACAACAACTGTGACAATGAATTTCCGCGATAATCAGAGTAAGCTTCTTGTCCGAAACTAAATGCGATTGTCATGTATTTGATGAGCGCATCGCTTGAGGCGTCCGTTATCACACCCCCATTGGCAGCCAAAGCGTTTTCAAATTCCGTTTGTGCCTTTGTAGGATTGACACTGGATATTCGCATGGCAAAACGTAGGCGAAGCGAGTTTGCCAGTTGTTGCCATTTAGTTACATCACCGGCATAGATGAGGTCACCTGTCACTTTATCTTTGGTCGGATCGATTTTATTGACGGCATCTTCCAGCTCCAGAAAGAAAGCGTTGTAAATATCTTCCTGTTTGTCATACTTCGGATTGAACTTTCCTTCGAGGAATCCCAGGCCGGCTTCACTGAAAGGAGCGTCTCCGTAAGTGTCGGTGATGATAGACATAAGATAAACCCGATAAATGCGGAGTACAGAGTTGATATTCACTTTCTCTGCATCTTCGGCTGTGCGATATTGAGCATCAATGATATTCTTCAGGGATTGAGTGTAGAACGATGTCCAGATACGGCTCATTTCATTATTGTCTAGCGTATGGCGTCCGCCGTAGTTGGTGGTGTTCCAACATCCCATCAGTTGTTGGGTGAATGCATAATGGTAGTTACGGTAGATTTCCATCATACTAAGGTCTCCGTACGTTTGCAGTTGGGCAGTGGTGAGCTGCGCATTCGGGTCGATGGTAGCGGCCTTGGAAGGGTCGGTATTCATGTTTTCCATGTATTCATCGCTGCAAGAAGCGAAAAACAGGGCACATGCCATCGTGATGATTGTGATGTATTTAGATTGTCTCATGATATATCTTTTTAGAATTTCACATTTACATTAAAACCATAGCTTCTGCGTGAAGGCAACGAACCGTATTCAAGTCCCATACCGGTGGTATTGTTGTAGTTGGAATCCGGGTCGATATTCGGGATATTCTTCCATACGATGAACGGATTGCGGGCAACGAACGAAACGGTCAGTCCGCTTACTACATTCTTCAGCCAGGATTTGGGTACATTGTAACTCAACGTCAGCTCACGGCATTTCACGTATGAGTTGTCGTAAATAAACATAGAAGGTGCATTACGGCAAACGCTCATCCAGTAGTCTTCCGGATTGATGTAGATGTCGTTGGGACGATATGTTCCATCACCGTTGTCGATGACACCCGGAGCAACGAATCCGCCTGTCGGCTTCCAGTTATCGGCTCCTTTTGCAATGCCGGCTGCCAATCTTTCTTCTTCCGAGCGATACCAGGCGTCGCGTCCTGCCAATGTTTCCGGACTTTTACCCGATTCGTAAGCAGCACGGGCAGACATAGAATAGAGGTCGGCGCCTACTTTCACATCGAATACTGCTACCAGCGAGAGATTCTTGTAGGTAAAGTTGGTGAGTAATCCACCTGTCCAGTCCCAAGAGGCATTACCTAATACATGGTTGCTCTTGTCATATTGCGGCAGACCGGTTTGCGGGTCAATCAGAATATCTCCCTTTTCGTTCCGTTGGAAGTCCGGGCCTACAATAGAACCAAAGTTCTCGCCTACCTTAGCGGCCACCTGAACGTCGAGCCAAGACGCCTTTTCCAGTTCAAACATATCTGATTCGCCATCCAGTTCTTTTACTTTGTTGCTGTTTTTGGAGAAGTTCAGATTAATGTCCCAGGAAAAATCGCGTGTTTGAATCGGTCGTGTGCTAAGGGCAATCTCAATACCTTTGTTTTCTATCTTGCCGGCATTAATCAAGCGATAGTTGTAACCGGTTGTCCAGGAACTTGCCATTCCCATAATCTGGTTTTTACTGATTTGAGAATAGTAGGTGAAATCCAGTCCGATACGGTTCTTCAGGAATTTCAATTCCAATCCCATTTCCACGGAGTTTGTTTTGGTTGGTTTCAAGTCTTTGTTGGGGATGGTTCCGTTATCGATATATCCGATGGTATATCCGGGATAAGCATATTTGGATTTCGTATAGACGAGTCCCAATTGATAAGGATCGGTATCGCTACCTACTTGGGCCCATGACATACGCACCTTTCCGTAAGGCAGGAGGTCGCCCAGTTTTGTCAGCTCGGAGAATACAAAGCTACCGGAGAAAGAAGGATACACATACATGTTGTTGCCAGTGGGAAGGGTAGACGATTGGTCGCCACGCAACGTAGCATCGAGGTAAAGCATGTGTTTCCATCCCACGTTCACTGCTCCGTAAACCGAATTAATCTGCTTGCGGTAACTGCCGGGCACTACACTGATCTCGTTGAAGCTCGTCAATGAAGGGACATCGCGTATCTTCATGTCTTGAGCGGTGGTAACGGTGGTCTGGTTGTTCACCTTATATACATTGCCGCCTAATGTAGCATTGAAATCGAAATCACCCCAATGGTTGTTGTAGAGAGCCAACGCTTCAAAGTTGTACATGCGGTTGCGGAAAGCACTGTTTTGAAGTCTTCCGGCTTCGAATCCGGGAGTGGTAGGTGCTTTGTAATCATCGAACGTGAACCAGTTGAGTTCGGCACCCAGCGTTGCCTGAAGTTTCAGATGTGGGTCGATGTTCCATACGGCCTTGCCGTTCATGCGGAACAAGTCTTTCTTGGATTTGTTGAAGTTCTTATAGATATCCCAGTACGGATTCACGTTGTAGGGATCCATGCCGTTCCAGTTGGAATATTCGCCGTCGGCAGTCTGATAGGTTTGCAACCATTCCTGGTCGTAGGTGGTGGCAAGGGTCATCAGGTTTTTACCGATATTGGACTTGCTGTCGCCCAGAGCCGGACGGTTCTTCACGTCTTCCCGTGTATAGTTGACACTGAAATCCAAGTCTACCTTTCCTGCAGACGTATTGGCGCGCAGGTTGAAAATGTCACGGCTCATGTGCGTCTGGGGAACAATGTCTTTATTGCGCATATCCGTATAGGTAAAGCGAATTCCGGTTTTTCCGCTGTTCACACCTATGATGGCGGAGTTGGTGGCGGTGATACCTGTGCGGAAGAAGTTGGACGTATTGTCGGGGACAATGAGGAAAGGGCGTTCTACGCCGTCGAAATACTTCAACATGTTTGAACCGTCCGCTTTGGGGCCCCAACTTTTGTTTGTGTTGGATATGGCATCATAGCTATAAGTACCGTTGCTTCCCATACCATATATCTGTTGCACTTCATCCCATTTGGCAAGTTGGGTGTCGAAAGTCAGCGTTCCGTTATATTCCACGCTGATTTTATCCTTGTTGGCTCGCTTGGTTGTAATCAAGATAACACCGTGGCTGGCACGGCTACCATAAAGTGCAGATGCCGCAGGGCCTTTCAATACCGACATGTTTTCTACGTCATCGGCATTGATGCTCGAAATACCGTCGCCCAAGTCGAAGCCTCCGTTTGTGCCGGCACTGCCGAAATTAGTGTTGTCCAAAGGTACACCGTCCACTACATAAAGAGGCTGGTTATTGCCGGTCATTTCGGTACTGCCTCGCAGAATAACGCGCGTAGAACCGGAAGGACCACCGGCGGTCTGGCTGACTACCAAGCCTGGCACACGTCCTGCCATGGAGTTGATGAGATTCGTCTCTTTCGCTTTGGTCAAGGCTTCACCTTTCACTTCATCAATGCCGTAGCCCAACGCTTTGCGCTCTCTCTTGATGCCAAGGGCGGTAACTACCACTTCATCCAATGCTTTGGCATCCTCTTTCAAGGTGATGTTCAAAGGACCTCTTCCCGCTTTTACTTCTTCGGATTTATAACCCACGTAGCTGACAACGAGCGTAGCTCCCGCTTTTACATTCAAACTGAAATTTCCATCCAGATCGGTAATCGTTCCGTTGGCAGTTCCTTTCTCCACTACGGAAGCCCCAATGATGGGACCTGTGGCATCGCTCACTTTTCCGGTTACCTTGTTGCTTTGTTGTTGAATAGCTTGGGAACTTGGTTCCGTTGCTGCATACACTTGCTGGAAACTTCCCGCCATCCAAAGGGCGAGTGTTCCGCAAAACAGTAGATACTTACATTTTTCCATATTCATAGCATGTATATTTAAGATTCCTATAATATTTTCACCCAGTCGATGTACATATTCACTTTCTGACCGTCTTTCAGGCCCGTCAGTTTATTAATATCGGTAATTCCTGTAAACGCACCTCCCACGGCGAGGTTGAACAGGATGTAGAAGTTGTCATGAAAGTATGTGTTCGAGCTAATGTCGAACGTATGAAACTTGACGTTGTCAATGGATATTGTCAGGTTGTTTTCATCCCAATCCAGGGAGTAGGTGTGATAATTGCCGTCTTGTAGGCTGTTGGCAACATTGGCTTTGTAGTATTGCTGTTCGTGAGCCGCTGCGCTGGGGCCATAGTGAATGGCGGTGTTCACTTGTTTTTCCGAATCGCCCGCAGCCATTCCGCTCTGTTCTCCCATTTCCATAATATCAATCTCCCCGCATGCCGGCCACTGTTTGTCGTTGTCTCCCATCATCCAGAAAGCAGGCCATAGTCCGCCGTTAGTCTTGGGAAGCTTGATGCTTGCTTCTATCTTGCGATACTTGAAACTCTTTTTTCCTTTTGAATTGATCCTGCCTGAATAGATTTTATTCCCTTTGCGTTCGGCGGTAAGAATCAGAACCGATTTATCCCCGTCTTTTCCTACCGATACATGAGCGGCATCGTATGCCTGTAGCTCTTGGTTGGTCCAACCGGGTTCATGAGTTTCTTTCGTCCATACTTTTTCGTCGAAAAAGTTGAAATCGTCTTTAAAAAGAATGTCTTGTGGATTTTCTTCCGGTTCCGTTCCAACAGAATCCGACGAACAGGATTGTTGCGCGAAGCAAACGGATAAAAATAGGAATAGTGCTACTTTTTTCATCGTTTTAGCATTTTAAAGGTTAAACGTAATATGTGCTTTATACTTGTAAAGCTTGGTGCAAAGATGCTAATATCCGGCTGAAACGATGGTCAGATTGCTGACATATTAGGTTTGATTGCTGACAAATCTGCTGATTTTTATCGAACGGACGTTATCTTACCCATTCTTTTTCGAAGATTGTTGCTGTACGGAATGATCCCAAGATACTATTGCTGACAATAACTCGTCAATATGCAGTTTTTATTTCTTTCTCTTGCTTATATTATTTTTTCAATTGCCTAAGGAGTTTTCGTTTGACAGTTGTTGAACGAACGCTTGACATATGTTGAACTATCGCTTGACTATAGTCAAACGAAAACTCCTTAGGCAATGAAATAACTATCAATAGGTAAACGATTGCTTAAAAATAACTAATAAAATCATTAGTGGCAATTGATTCCAAACCATGCGGTTTTTAGTTAGGAATTTAATTCAGACATAAGAACATAAGAACAAAAAATAAAATAGCCGTTCAATAAGCAACAGAAATAATTTTCAAAGCGCAGCATTTATGTTCTTTTGTTCTTATGTCTAAAAACAAATGATCGTTTAGCTCATTTCTATACCTTTAATACTTGTCTATTTACCACTATATTTACTCGGTTGCATCCCGAATTGTTTCTTGAACAATGAACTGAAATACTTCGTGTTGACAAATCCGGTTTCGGTGGCGACATCGGTTACGCTTTTACCTTCTTTCAGCAGTTCGGCAGCTTTTTGTAGCCGGATGATACGAATAAACTCTTGCGGCCCTTTTCCCGTCAGTGATTTAAGGCGACTGTAGAATAGTGTTCGGCTCATTGCCATTTCATGGCATAAGAGATTGATGTTGAAATCGGGTTCATCCAAATGTTCAAGAACAAACCGGGTAGCTTGCATGATAAACCGGCGGTCGCCCTCGGCCATTGTTTCGCTTGCTGTCGTTACGTTTTTGTTGTCGATACTTTCATTGTTTTCATTGCTTTCATTGTCGTCACGTTTGCCGCCCGCTTCTACTTGAGCGATGGCTTGCCGCATGAAAAACTGCCGTTGCCTGTTTCGATTGTCAATCAATCCTTGTACTTTCAATTTCAGTATCTCTGTACTGAATGGTTTGGGGATATAATCATCCGCGCCTTTCTTCAATCCTTCCACTATTGCTTCGTGGTTAGCCTTTGCCGTCAGCAGAACGACTGGAATACCCGATGTGTCAGGATTTTCCTTGACCATTCTGCAAAGCTCGTCACCCCGTATGCCGGGCATCATGACGTCGGAGAGAATGATGTCCGGATATTCATTGGCGAGACAGGCGATAGCTTCGTGTCCGTCGGCAACATCAATCACCCGATAGAGGTGTTCAAAGGTCTGGCGGAGGTAGTGACGGAGAGTTTCGTGGTCTTCTACAATGAGCAATGTATTCCGGTCGTCCGGATCTTTCATTTTATCCGTTTCGGGGCTGTTATTATCCGATGTGCCGGCAAGGTGTTCGAGGGATGATTCGTGCGACACGGGTTCGGCTACGGTGGTGGTTCGCGGCAATGTTACGATGAAAGTAGTTCCCTTGCCCTCCTCGGAACAGAAAGTGATTTTTCCATGCAGCATCTTTACAATGCGTTGCACCTGCAACAGTCCGAATCCGGTTCCTTCTTCCTGTGACTGCCGGGCATTTTCGGCTCTGTAAATATCGGAGAAGATATGCTTTTTCGCTTTCTTCGGTATGCCTATTCCGTTATCTTTCAACGAAAGGATGGCTTTGCGTTTCGTGGCTTTCAAATCCAGACTGATTTCTCCCTGGGGCGTGGTGTATTTGCAGGCATTGGAAAGAAGATTGTCGAGTAACATCTCTATCAGGTGTTTGTCGGCCGAAACGAAAACGGATTCGTCGGGTTGGGTCAGATTCAGTGTCAACTGCTTCTTCTCGCAAAAAGACCGGAAGACGGAGACTTCTTTCAGCAAAACTTCATTCAGACAAAGCGGAACCGATGAAGAGGATGGCTTGTGGGCGTCTACCTTTTCAAATTCGAGCAACTGTGTGATGAGCGAATGGAGTTTCCGGGTACTTTCATGGGCCAGATTCAGGTAATAACGGGCTTTGTCCGAGAGATCCTGTTCCCGGTTCAAATCCTCCAGTGGCGCCATGATAAGCGTTACCGGCGTGCGAATGTCGTGCGCCGTGTCGATGAAGAAACGTATTTTGTCTTCGTCGTATTTCTTTTGGAGCTGGTTGCTCTTATAGCGCAGGATGAAATAGAAAACGAAGCCTATTATAAATAGGTAAATAGTCCAAGCCCACCACGAGTTCCACCATGGCTGGCTCACTTTCACTTCTAAGGTGCTTTCGGAGATAGTCTTTCCGTCGCTGCGCCGCAGGCTGCGCACCTTAAAAAGATAAGTGCCCGGCGATACCTTGGTGTAGGATGCCTTGCCCTCGGCAGACGGTTTGCTCCAGTCATTGTCATACCCCTCTAAAATATGCTGATAGACAATATCGCGCTGGAAACGATAGTTGATAGATTCAAAAGAAACGGTAAACGAGTTGTATTTATAGCCGAGCCGTACCGCACGGTCGGCAAGCATATCATGGATGGCGGGTCTCAACGATTCTTCTTCCTGGGCGTTTTGATAATCAACTGTCAGCCCAGTGAAACGCAGGAGCGTCCAGTAGTCTACGGTTGAGATGTCGAGTGGCATGATAAAGACAGCGCCATCCGTGCTGCCATACACGAACTCGCCGTTCATCAACCGGGCAAATGAGGATTTGTTATATTCCTTGTCTATATTGCCTGCATAGTTGAGGTTTGACACGCGCAGGCTGTCTATCAAGGCAATTCCTTTTCCGGTGCTGACCCACAAGCGTTTCTTGTCGTCCCGCTGCAAACTATATATATCGTTGGACGGCAATCCCTCTTGAACAGTGAAAGTCTTTACCGTCCGGTTTTTCATGTCATATAGATTCAATCCTCCCCCTTCGGTTCCCAGCCACACGGTTCCGTCGTCATTGAACAGCATAGAGATGATATAGGCACTGACATTCTGATTGTGAAATTCTTGGGAATTGGCATAGTGCTGTATATTCCCTGTATGTTTGTCCACTAGGAAAAAACCGTTGACCGTAGCCACCGCTACCCGGTTTCGGTCGATAGGTTCGATGGACTGTACCCAATTCACGTCGAAAGACCGTCTGCTGCCTTTTTCTTTTTCAAACATGATCAGGCATCCGTCCAGACCTCCTATCCATAAGTCTCCCTCCATGTCTTGTCTGACGGAGAAAATATAATTGGTGGTCAATTGCCCTTGTTGCTTGGTGAGATGGCGTAACACGCGTCCGTTGTTATCCAGTAGATACACTCCGTCTCCGTACGTTCCTACCCATACGTTCCCATTTCCGGATGTGCAAAGAGAAATGGTTACGATTTCTTTCAGCACGTGTTTCCAAGTGCCTGACAGGGTGTTTCGGATGCTGATTCCATCATCGGTAGCGAACCATTGGTTGCCATCCGGGTTTTCTTCGATATCATTTACGTTGTTGCTGATGAGAGAATGGGTATTTCCCTTTTCGTGTGCTAATATCGAAATGGGATGTTTCAGCAGGATAGCCACGGATACGCCTCCCGTATAACTACCTATCCAGATGTTGCCTTGGTCGTCTCTGGTTACGGCATATACGCCGTTTCCGCGCAGATAAGTATCTGTGTCATCTTTGGTATTCATCAGTAAATGGGCTTTCTTGGTGTCTTTGTCTATCGCATACACACCGCCACCGTCCACGCCTATGAGTATGGTATGCACATCATAGTCTGTAATTGCCCGTATCGGATGAAGGAACGTGCTCCCTTGTCCCTCCAGCGCAAGCACTTTGGAAGTGTCGAGGTTCATCACAGACAAACCGCTGCCAAATGTGCCTATCCAGAGTTCTTTTTTCGGTTTGTCGCAGAACAATGTTTGTACATTCCACCCTTCCAGCAGCTGGCGTTTCTTATCCGGCAGGGCGTGTGACAGTTGCCAGACTCCGTTAGAAGTGCCCACAAAAAGCGACTCGCCGGCAAATGCAATGTCGTTGACATATTGTCCTTTCAACACGGCAACTATACGATGGTCCGCTTCTTGCTTGTATAGTCCTTTATCCGCCCCCATCCACCAGGTTCCGTCACTATCCAAACAGAGTTTGTTCAAGATGACTTCTTCCTGAATCAATTGTCCCAGGTGGAGGACTTGTTCAAAATGATCCAGGATGGTGGAATATCGGTAGATTCGTCCGGTGTGGTCGTAGGCGAACAGTCCTTGTTGTGCGTCGTACAATAAGTAAAGCCTGCGTCCGGCAAGATCGCCATAATAGAAACTGCCCGGCAAATCATAGTTCTTTACCGTATGACCGTTGTATCTGTCTATTCCGGTTTTTGTAGCAATCCACATAGCACCGTCTCCATCCTCGACAATCGAAAAGACACGTTGACTACTAAGGCCTTCTGCATAGCCTACATGCCTGACATCGAACATCCGGTTGGTCAGTTCGGCTTTGACAGCTATGCTTATCATTAGTAGTAAGGTGATAACAAGATTAAAACGAACCATATTCTTTTAATTGTTGACATTACAAAGATAAAGTTTCTTTAGAAAATCCCAACAGAATAGGGGTGTGAAATTAGAAGGAATATTCAGTAAATGTTCCTATGTAAAGTCAATCAGGAAATCAACAAGATTTATATTTCCGGGAATGGCAAGTTTCTTTCTTATTCGGTAACGGGCTGTTTCTACTCCACGAATAGTAAGATTGGTGAATTGCGCAATATCTTTGGTTGACATCCTCCCCTTTTACAGTGAACCGACGAATACGCTCTGTATAAATAGGGCTATTGATAAGTTTCATCTTTTTATAGTTATAGTTGATATACAAAACAGATATGGCAGTTTTATTAAGCATAACTTATAAAGATGCCAGTTTTATTTGTGTTATTAAGTATAACTTATAACTCTATCCTAGTTGACGAAAGAGAAATAAAAAGAATGTGAGGTGGCCTAAATAGTAAGAGGCTGCCTCACATTGCTTTTAGTGACTGTCTTGGATTTATTTATTGGACCTCAAAACTCCCCTTCAGCCGTATGTCCTGTGAAGAAGCTCCCACCATAACCGAGAAACTTCCCGGCTCTACTGTAAACTGATTATTCTTGTCCCATAATCCCAAGTCTTGAGGCGTAAGGGTAAAGTTGACCGTTTGTTCTTCTCCCGGTTGTAAGTGAATACGTTCAAAACCACGCAATACTTTATCGTAGGTGGTAACGCTGCTGAAATCATCCCGGATATAAAGCTGGACTACTTCATCCCCTGCTTTCTTTCCTGTATTCTTTACAGTACATGAAAGAGTGATATTTTCCTGCGGACCGATCACAGGTTTAGATATTTTCAAGTCTGAATATCCGAAGGTCGTATAGCTTAAACCATATCCGAAAGGATAAAGTACACCGTCTACACGGACTTTTCCTTTGGAGTCAGAGCCCGGCTTGAATGGGAATGCAAAAGGAATCTGTCCCACTGATTTCGGGAAAGTGACAGCCAGACGTCCTCCCGGATTATAGTCTCCGAAAAGAACTTTAGCGATGGCATCCCCCATAAATTCTCCGGGGAACCAGGCATGGATAATGGCAGGAACGTATTTGTTTGCCCAGTTGATGGTTGCTGCCCTTCCGTCCACCATCACTAGAACGACAGGTTTACCTGTTGCATAAACCGCTTCCAATAATTGTTGTTGCCGTCCGCAGAGGTCAAGATTGGTACGTGAAAACTCTTCCCGAACCGTTTTCTCATTTCCACCCAGTACAAGGATAGCGACATCCGAAGCCTTTGCTAATTCTACCGCTTCCTGAATCATCGCCTGCTCTTGTGTATCTAATGGAACATTGTACAGTTCGCTCTCCGGGAAATATTTATCAATAATGTCACAGCCTTTAGCATAGCGAACTTCCGAGTTAGGCAGATATTCTTTGATTCCCTGATATACAGTCTTAATAGACGCATTGGCGGGACCATATCTGCAAGTCAACTCCTTCACTTCTTCCCCATTTGGACCAATCACAGCTATTTTGCTGAAGTTCTTGGATAACGGAAGCATCTGATTCTCATTCTTCAAAAGAACGATGGACTCTAAAGCGGCTTTCATAGATACTGCTTTATGAGCGTCGTTGTGTACCACTGTCTCCGGACGACGGTCATCACCGGGATACGGATTATCAAAAAGTCCCATCATAAACTTGACACGGAGAATTTCACCGACACGTTGATCGAGCGTGTGCAAAGAAACTTTGCCTTCGTTGATAGCACGGCGCAACGGGAGAATAAAATCTTGTGGCGGAGTAAAGTTAGTACGGATATTCAATCCTGCATTGACCACTTGTGCTGCCATCTCTTCTTCAGTCGGGGTGATACGATGTTTGGTGTGCAGAAACTCTACCGCCTCACTATCCGATACTACATATCCCTTGAATCCCCATTGTTGACGCAAAATCTCCGTGAGGAAATGATAACTTCCGGAAACTGGCTCCCCGTCATAATCATTATACGAACTCATCACTCCTAGAGCACCCGCTTCCTGAATACCTTTGCGGAAAGGTTCCAGATAAAGAGTCTTCATCTCACGCGGGGCCACGTGCGGATCCGTACGCGTACCTCCGTCGCGTCCACCGACCGGGATGCTATACACGGCGAAATGCTTGGGAGTAGCAACAATACCTTCGCTTTGCAGACCGAGGATCATCTGTTTTCCCAATTCGCCCGCCAGATACGGATCTTCTCCGTAACTTTCTACCACACGTCCCCAGCGAGGATCTTGTGCAATATCCAGAATAGGAGAATAAATATTGGTATATCCCAATGCTTTTGCCTCATTTGCAGTGACTTTCGCAATTTCCCGGATCAGTTTTTTGTTCCACGTGGCACCTTGCCCGCATTGAGCGGGAAACATGGTAGCCCGGTCGTGACATAATCCGCGTATTCCTTCATTGGTGAAGTCTACCGGAATACCCAGTCGTGTCTGTTCTACAAACCAGCGTTGAATGGTGTGTCGGTTCTTTACGCTGTTGGCATACGGATAGGAGATTTCAGAACCGAATTTACCCAGTCCGTTCGCCTGCTCATCAATATTTCCTATACCGTCCTTCCAAATTTCCGCTGACCATCCGGCAGTAGGCCATGCATCTTTCAATACCCGTCCCGAACCGTAGAGAGTAGCCATCTGACAGGTTTTCTCTTCCAGCGTCATTTGCGAAAGCAAATCCGCGATGCGGGCTTCGATAGGAGCGGAGGGATCTTCGTATACATCCTTTATACCGTTTTTATTGAAGTCGATCCAGGTCTTTTTGTATATGTCCTTTGAGTTGTTGCCGGATTTGTTATCAGTAGGTTTGTTGTTTGCCGAGATACTTCCGGAGTAGATACTTCCGGCAGATACTAACAGGGCGAGACATAGCAGTTTCTTCATAATCTATTTTTTTGCAAGAGTACTTATCTATTTTATTTATGTTGCAAGTATACAAAAAGAATTTGATATGAGAGGATAGAATAGTCTTTATAATCACCTTTACTCTCACACCTGTAATGTCGATGGATAAAGAGATACAGGCAATGGTGGGGGTGTGAGGGTAAAAGTGATCTAAACTTTTGTTTAGAGAAATTAGTTTGGAAATACTCTACAATGCTTGTTGAATACTCTACTCAAGTATTGTCGAAAGCCGGAAAACCGCTTCATGGCTTTTCGTTGGCCCGCAGACCGAAAACTTTTCCTGTCATCTGATTGATACGTACTTGCCATACTTTGACATTACGTACCGCAGGATCGGAATAGTTGAACTCACTATCCGTGTAATGACGCATGATAATATCCAATGCACGGCGTTTCTCGTCTATCTCTTCGATGAATTCTACTTGCCCTCGACACATCGCGCTTTCCGAACGCATACTGTAACTGCAGGCTACCTTTTCGTGTTGGTAGACAAGTTTATGTCCAACGCTGAAAGTGATGCATACATTATTATTATGTTCCAGCATCTCCAACTTGCTGCCTTCAGGACCCGAATGAAGATATATGATGCCATTCTCATAACCGAAGTTCATCGGAACTACGTAGGGATTACCTTCCAAATCAGTAATGCCTACAAAACAGGCATCGCAGTGGAGAATAATGGATTCGATTCGTTGTTTATCTTCAATAATGACAGTTTTCATAATGGCTGTTTGGCTTACCACAGAGGACACGGAGTACACGAAGTCTTTTTACTTCCTGATTTCTTAGCGTACTCTGTGGTGAATTTACTTTTCTATTAATTCAAAATCCAATTGTTTCTTTTCCAGATTGGCACGAGCTACCCGAACAGTAATAGCGTCTCCCAAACTGTATATTTTGTTTTTGCGGCGTCCGCGAAGACAATAGTTCTTCTCGTCGAATTCGTAGTAGTCATCATCCAGATCACGAACAGGGACCAGACCTTCACATTTGTTTTCGTTCAGTTCTACATAAAGTCCCCACTCGGTTACGCCGGAGATTACACCGTCGTAAATCTGCCCCAGACGTTCACTCATAAATTCCACCTGTTTATATTTGATGGAAGCACGCTCGGCATTGGCTGCAATTTGTTCCATGTTCGAGCTGTGGTCGCAGAGGTCTTCGTACTTAGCTTCGGATACGCTGCGTCCTCCGTCCATATACTTCGTCACCAAACGGTGTACCATCATGTCCGGGAAACGGCGGATGGGAGAAGTAAAGTGAGTGTAATATTCGAAAGCTAGTCCGTAGTGACCGATGTTATGGGTTGAGTAACGTGCTTTTTGCATGGCGCGGATGGATACGGTTTCTATCAGGTTCTCTTCTTTCTTTCCGTGTATGTCGTCCAATAAATGGTTGATGGATTTTGAAATATCAGTCTTCGTTCCGCTTGTACGCACTTTGTAGCCGAAGCGGGCGATGAACTGTGACAAGTTCTCCAACTTCTCCGGATCGGGCAGGTCGTGGATACGGTAAGGAAGCACTTTGGCTTTCTTGTTCTTCGGCACACATCCTATCTTTTCTGCTACGGTCTTGTTAGCGAGCAACATGAATTCTTCCACCAGTTTATTGGCATCTTTTGACTCTTTGAAGTAAACGCTGATTGGTTTTCCTTTTTCGTCAATTTCGAACTTCACTTCGTAGCGGTCGAAGTTGATGGCTCCTGCAGAGAAGCGTTTTTCGCGCAGTGCTTTGGCAATCGTATCTAACGTGAGTACTTCTTCTTTGAAGTCTCCTTCTTTTGTTTCTATGATTTGTTGTGCCTCCTCGTAGGTGAAGCGACGGTCGGAGTTGATAACCGTATGTACGATGCGTGAGTCTCTGACTTCTCCTTTTTCCGTAATATCGAAGATAACGGAGAAAGCTAGTTTTTCTTCGTTCGGGCGGAGTGAACAAATGAAGTTACACAGCCGTTCGGGAAGCATCGGGATGGTACGGTCTACCAGATAAACGGAAGTTGCCCGCTTTTCTGCTTCCTTGTCGATGATGCTGCCTTCTTTTACGTAATGTGTCACGTCGGCAATGTGTACACCTACTTCCCACAATCCGTCCTTTAGCTTGCGGATGGAAAGTGCGTCGTCAAAATCTTTGGCGTCTTTCGGGTCGATGGTGAAAGTTGTTACTTTACGAAAATCTTCGCGTTTGGCAATCTCTTCTGCTGAAATTTCGGCAGGAATCTTATCCGCTGCTGTCTCTACTGCTTTCGGATATACATACGGCAGACCGAACTCCGCAAGAATTGCGTGCATCTCTGTGGTATTGTCGCCAGCCTGACCTAATATATCTATTACTTGTCCGATAGGATTCTTTGCCTTGTCCGGCCATTCGGTTACTTTCACAATGGCTTTATCTCCGGTCTTTCCGCCTTTCAGCTTATCTTTCGGGATGAAGATATCATTGGCTAATGTACGATTCTCTGTCACCAGAAATGCGTATGACTTAGCTACTTCCAGTGTGCCGACGAAAGTATCGTTTGCACGCTCCAGTATTTCTATCACTTCTCCTTCTGCCTCTCTGTTTTTCCGTTTGGCATAGAAGGTGATCTTTACTTTGTCATTGTTCATGGCATGTGCCGAATTGCGTTCGGCCACAAATATCGGCTCGCCTCCTCCTTCAGGAATAAAGGAATTCTTGCCATTGCTTTTCCGTTGGAAAGTGCCTACCATCTCTGTTCCATGATTGGTGAGACGGAATTTTCCTTTTTCTATTTCAGAAATATAATCGTCAGCTAAAAGGTCATGTAATATATCGACGCATAACATTTTTTGCGGATGGGTAGTGAGACGCAATTCCGAAAATATATATTTCATACTCAAGGTCTCGCTGGATTTGGCATGGAAAAAGTCTATTAATAATGCTGCCAGCTCTTTCTTACTCATTCTTTTGCCGGCCTTTTTCTCTTTCTTTTCTTTCTTTTTTGCCATATTATATGGAATTTATTAGTAGTTCAATCATTGATAGGATACAAAGTAAACAAATTTTTGGTTAGTTTGTTGTCAAGGTCTATTTATTTTTTGATTTGCTTTTCTGTGAAGTATTAAGTCGATAGAGAAATATTGCTTGATTATTTATAAACAGAAAAAGAGGCATGTCATCCCGACACACCTCTATGTATACTTAAGAGAGATTTATATTATTAAATTAGTCTTTTATACAGCGTATAGGAAAACCACGTTTGGGGGTTATTCCATATTTAGAATAAGTTATTCCATAGCTATTATTACTAAAAGTAATATTTCCTGCTCCTTGGCTTTGCATTTCTGTGGTCCAGAAGTCAGCACCACTTTCTGACCAGCCAAAGCTTCCTGTTTGATAGCATTGCCCGGAAGGAATAATTGTAAGTCCGTAAGTATTACGAGGTCCATTTGCCAAGTCAGGGTTCATGTCGGAGTTTCCGGAAGCACTCCATCCTTCAAGACCTGCTAATGCTGACCAAACATTCTTGCAATTTGGATCAGAGTGTTTGTCTCCAAAATCATCTTCCCATACATCTCCTTCAACAGGGGGTAATTGTTCAGCTACAAAATTTTCTAATATTTTCCACTCTGCTTTACTAGGTAGGTGCCATCCACTTGGACAGATTCCTTGTACTCCACTTGGTACAGCATCTGCGTCCTTCCCTTCTTCATTTTCTTTATTCATTGCAGCATACCAATTATATAGAACTCCATATGTTTTGTATGTTTCAGTATTTTTTGCGGCATTTACATCTTCACCATCGTAGTCATAAACGAAATAAAGAGGTTCTCCTTCGCAAGTAGCGGCAGCAGCAGGTTTATTTACTTTAGGTAAATAAGCTAGATTTTCAGCCATCCATGTCTGCTCACCGATTTCTACGGTTTTGTATACATGGTTGTCACGTGAATCAACCATTTCTCCTTCACCTGGTTCAGGAGTGGGTTCCGGCTTTGTCAGAGTGATGTTAACTTCGCTTGTAGCCATTGTTCCTTGATCACCTTTGACAGTTAATTCAATTTTTAATGCTCCTTCGGTTTGGTTAGCTTCAAATGTATAATCATAGCTAAAAGGCACTGCGGTAACTTCTGATATAGCTTTGCCTCCTACTTTTAATGTGACGTTTGAGATTTCACCAAAGTCAATCGTAGCTTCTCCTTTGATTGTCATTTTTTCTGCAATGTTTACCGTAGCTCCTTCAGCAGGTGCAGATATGGAGCATGTTACATGTTGTTCTGGAGCGGGATCATTGTTGTCGTCACCACAAGCAATTAGTCCTAAGACTGCGAATAAAAAGAATCCAAATTTTTTCATAAATGTATTTATATTTAGTGAGTAATAATATAATCGTTAATCTTTGATGCAACGGACAGGAAGACCTACTCCCGGATTGAATTCTGCATTGGTTACAAATGTGTGGAGGTCTGACCATAAACGTACGGTGATACCGAATTCAGGTCCCATTTGTACTCCAGCTGTCGAACTCCACCAGCCGGCACTGTAGCAGGAATGCATCCAGTCTTCGTCACCTGCACATGCACGGAATCCGATGGGTAGACCGTTGAATAAGGTTGCATTATTCTTTTCCATTTCTACGCCAACCCAAGTTGGTTGAGGTTCTATTTCTGTATATTCCGGCAGCATCCACATTGTTGTTGAAGCTAAAGCTTTTGCTATTGCTGTTTCGTCTACCTGACCATCATTCATGATAGCGGCCATGCCGGAGTCTAAAACATATTTAGATAATGTCTGCCATTCTTTTTGTGAAGGAATATGCCATCCGTCAGGACAAACACCTTTTATATTCCGTGTTTCATCTTCTCCTAATGCTGTTTCACCTTGAAGTGCTGCAGGTAAGTTATAGTAGGCTCCATAAGCTTTTAAATAAGCTTTTCCCAAGTCTGTTTTGATATCACTGTCGAACATAACATAATATTTGGGCGCTGTTGAAGATATATCAAAATTCTGTTCCGGTAAATAACGTAAATTCTCTGCCATCCAGATTTGTTCTGCAAGTTGTATCGTCTTGTATACATTTCCATCACGTGTATCTGTGAGGTCTTCTCCATATTGAGGTGGTGCAGGCCTGTCACCGAGTTCTGTTGTGACAGTAATAGTTGCCAAAGCACTGCCTTCATGATCTCCTTTGACTGCTAATTCAATTTTCAACTCTCCTGGTTCAGCTTCCTTGGGGAAAGTATATTCATAATAGAATGGAACCGAACTTATGTCGGTAATAACTTCTCCTCCTACTTTAAGTTCAGCGGAGATAATTTTACCATAGTTAGTCGTTCCTTCTCCTCTGATAATCAGTTTGTCTGATATTATAACGGTTTCTCCGTTAGTCGGCATAAATATCTCACAGCTTACCTGTTGGTCTGGAAGTATTTCTCCTCCTCCGCCTGCGGTGCTGTTGTCATCTTTACAGCTTGCACCAAGTAATCCTAATGCCACGATAAAGCTAGTTAATAGTATCTTTTTCATATGTTATTGGATTATGTCTTCTTTAAATAGAATACAATTAATAAAAATGGACAGATTGTCTATAACCTTCTGTAGTTTTGCATCTTCATATACCCGGAAAACAAAACCGAAAGGATCACTCTCTTTTATTCCGGAAAAAGCGAAAACGAATGTTCCGTCTGTTAACATTACGGGGCCTAATGAGATTGTTACAGAAGGATCTTTTACATAATATAGGTCAGAGCTAAGAATTTCGAATGAGAGATATAAATTGTCCTCGAAGACTCCTAGGTTTTGACCGGCCCCAAAAGCCAGGCAATTGTCTATGGCTTTTGCTTTCAGTTTGTAAGGCAATCCGGTTAGAATGTTTGAAAGCAGGTATGTTCCGTCTTCCTGTTTTTCAATGATGACATCTTTCAAGCCGTAATTCATTTGCCCGTCTGAAAACATGCCTTGCCATGTTCCGGTAAGTTCGTCAACATCATATTGTATTACCTGATAAGAAGCCGATCTGTCTTTTGCTGCCACATTGACAATAGCTCCTCTCATTTTTCCGGAGGTATTTTCTTTTACCTTGAAATTTATTCCCTTCGCATTCTGTTCAAATGACAACCATTCTTGAGCTTCTGCGGGTATGTCTATTGTATAATCGAAAGAACTTTGTAATTTTATAGGTAGCGTAGCTGCTTTATTGTCGGTGCGGAGCATCCACTCGTCTTTACCGAAGATGAAAACAGCTCCGGATTGATTGATATTGAACGCCTTTTTTTCTACTCCGTTACTGATTGTCAATAAAGCATTTCTACCAGAGTATCCGGTGTTTTCTTTTACTTCGAATACTACTTCATTGGGGTTTACTTCTTTCAGCACACACCAGTCGGCATTAACATCTGCTGTTATATTGCCTGTTGCCTGAAGTTGTATGTAGCCTTTTCCTCCAGTCGCTTGGAAATTAGTATTTACAGCTTTGATCTCTAACCTGGATTCGCTGCTTTCCGTATCATTGCATCCCGCTATTGCTATGGTGCAAAGTACAAATAAGAATATATTAAAAAGCTTTCTCATAATTGTATTAATTACCTTCGTTTTCTTTTTCCATTAAGATTGAGTTATACCAACTCCAGTAACCCATTAGTCCTGAAGTTGAATATTCATCGGATGAATAAGCCCAGATTATCAATGACGTATTTTCTTGGCTTGCTTTATCCGCGAAGTAGAAAGTGAAAGGATTGATTTTCACCGTAACATTTACTAATCCGCTGCGTAAGCGTGAAGGCAAACTTAATTCTGTGTGAGCATATCCTTCTACACCTGCCGCACACGCAAAGTAGTAAGACGATGAAGAAACCGGACTTATACTTTGTGAATCTAAGATCAGTTTTCCGCTGGCTTTGTCATACAGAAGAGTGAAGTTGAATCCGCCAATACTTTTCAGAGTATAACTTTCTCCTCTGACTTTAGGAGTGATGGTTACAGATTGTGAAGTTGGACCTTCATCGTAATCGTCAACCGTTGCAGTGTAGGTACCGATATAGTCTTCATATTGCAGATAGTTTTCGGGATAATACTCTTTTAATACAATATCCGTTGCATCTGCATCGGTACAAACAAATAGCCTGAACTTTTTATCCCATTTGAAGTGCTGGACTTCAACTCCGTTGACATTATATGGAGACTGTAACTTCAGCCCTTTTTCTGTATAAATATATGGTAAACTTTCTGCACTGCTATAATCGGTACTGTAAACGGAGAATGTAGACATTGTGCCATTGTCACGTATAAAGTAGTTCAGTACTTGGCCCCCTTTCTCCATGCGATATGTATTCAGAAAAGCATCTTTCTCGATGTTAATGATATCCTCAAGCTGGATACGCCATGGTATATCTTTGGGCATAGGCGTCATTTCCATTATATTTTTATATTTTTTTCCTTGTAGAATAACCTTGTCGGGAGTTGCGCTCATGATAATAAACTCATAATCTCCTCCCACGTTCATGTTCAGGCCTAAAGGACCTGAAAACATGTGGATCAGCTGGTTGTATGAGTCGAAAGTGAGCATAGTGCTTTGTTCCGATTTAACTTGATACAGGGAGGTTATTATGGTACCCGGCTTGTAACCTTCTGCTCCTGCTTCCGACGCCATTTCTACCTGTTTTCCATCAAATTTCATTAGTAGGGTGACTGCACCTGCAGAATAGTTGCTTCCTATGTAATATTCCAGTTTCCATCCGTTCGGAACATCTTTAAGAATCTCCTGACATTTTATTACATCGGCTGTAGCTCTGTTGGCGGATGATTCGTCGAATATTTCTTCTTCAGAGAAAAGACAAGATTGTAATACAATGCAAGTCAATGCCAGAAGTGTGTATATTGATAGATATTTCTTCATAATTTTCATAGTTTATTCAATAATACTTAAGTCTACATTGCCGTTTGCTATATCATCTTGGCGGCGTAGAACGATGTCGCGTAATTCGTCCAGATTGATTCCCCAGGTTTGTTCCATGTAACTATAGACTATTTCGAATTTTTGCTTTATGAGTGCACGGCCGTTTTCACCGGCATTCTGCAGCATGTTATTCCAGTAGTCTTTGGTATTTGTGACATACACTGCGATGTTTTCCACAAAATCTTCACGTGATTCACTCATTGCGTAGGAAGTGACAAATCCTTGTTGCCATGCATTGCGGTTAGCTCCCACCATATACCAGTCGCTGCCGATATAGGCATTTTCTGTGATACGATCAAATGCCGGATCATAGTTTTTGGTTTGATGCAGGATGTGGGCGAACTCATGATGCATTGTCTGGAAATAGTATTCGTTTAGCAGATTGATATCTATTTTATCAGGATTGATGTCATTTACATTGTATAATGTAATTTTCATACCACCTTCTGCCGTTCCCAATACCATGGTGCCATTGTCTTCATAGGCAGGAGAGCCGATAAAGTGAATGGTCTTGGGGATGTATTGACGTAAGAAGTCCGGATTACCGGTCGCTTCATCGTATGCTTCCAGCCATACATGTTTGATAATTTTAGCCAGTACTACGGATTTTTTATAGTCGGCAGGAGCTAATACATGTGTCATATCGCTCTCGTTATCTTCCATGCGATATTTCAATGCAATGTTGTACGGATGGGTGTAATTACCCAATATCCAGTTGTCGAATGGGCTGCGTTCTACTTCTTCTGTAGAGAAGATGCTGTTTGCTTTGTCCACGCCCTCGTCGTTGTTGCAAGCTCCCAGTCCGCAGGTTAATGTTATGATTAAACTATATATGATGTATTTCTTCATATTTTTCCCTCCTTAAGTTAGTTAGTCATTTCTTGGATTTGGTTGCATACCTGCCGTAATGACACTGGCCGGTAGCTGAATTGCACGTCTGGGGTCATTCGTGTCCATCTTGTCGGTGATATTCACCAAGGTATAACCTTCATAATAGCGGCGGTAGATTACAATGCCATAGCGCTTTATATCTTGCCATCTAAGTCCCTCTTCTAAAGTTAACAGGCGTCTCGCATGTAGAATACAGTGTATCAGATTCTCTTGCATTCCTTTTTCTATTATAAAATCCGGATGCAATTCCTTTTTTACCGTCGGGGCTTCCGGTGTGTAATATTTTAATTGAGCATAAAAATCATTGATTGTCTCTTTGGACAAGGTTTGTGTATTTTTCGTAAAGGCTTTCTGCCAGGCGTCTATATCGGCTGCAGCTTCGTCGTAACGTTTTAGTAATGTGTAAGCTTCAGCCCGGCAAAGTAATGCTTCATCGGTAGTGAAAGCAGGATACAGCATATAACCGACCCAGCTGTTGCCTGATGTGAACTGCTGATAGATGACTAAACGGCGGAATCCGTTCTTGATAGAGCCACCAGGCGCAAATGGGATTTGGTGGTAGCTTGACTGGTCTCCCCATGGACCTTCGGATTTACAACTTTCCGAGGCAGTAATATTATTCATGCAGTATCTTTCACAGTTGGCATAACCCGGATCGGAAACCAATGGCCAATATGAAGCTGCTGATATTACCAGTAGATTTGCCCGATTATCTGCATCTACATAAGCGTTCGGCTGTATGTTCTTGTTGGGAGATAAAGCTCCTAATGCAGCCCAGTCACGTAAATATTGGGAAGCATTCGTGCCGAGTACTATATTGGCATAATTGATAACCTTCTGGCAGTTAGAAAAATCCGGCTGTGTGTAATATAGATAAAAGCGGGCAGCAAATGCATAGGCAGCCTTTTTATTAAAATGATATTTCACTCGTGAGTAAATATTGTCGTCGATTAGAGGCAATCCTTCTTCTAAATCGGCTGCGATATTTTGATAGACTTCAGCAACAGTTCCGCGTGAGTATTGTGGATTTACAGATGTTTCCGGTTCCTTTATGTAAGGTATACCTAGGTCTTTATCTGCATTTGTACCATACGCTTTGCAGAATGTGGTAGCTAGTACGAAATGATTATATGCGCGACATATTAGAGCTTCACCTCTTTGGGCTGACAATGATTGAGGGTTTCCCATTTGCTTGATGGCTGCCAGGGCTTGGTTGGCCGATGCAATCGAGTTATAACAATCATTCCATAAGGCATGAGGTGAGTCTTGATTCTCTTCAGTGGTTTGCTGCCAGCGATACAAGTGCTCGTTTAACCGGAAAAGATAGCTGTATGCTTTACTATTTTCATCAATGTTGTCACTGTAGAATTCGCCTATGTGACAGTTGGTGGTCATTGGGTATGCAGATACCAATACTTTGGTAATGCTCTCTTCGGTAGTTAGTTCAGTTCGGTTGTCCGGCATTTCATCCAAAAAATCACTACAGGAGGTTATTCCCAGGCATAAGGTTGAAATGACTGCTGTATATAATACGTTTTTATATTTCATCATTTTTATAATTATCTGAATGGTTAAAATCCTAATCTAAGAGTTAATGTGAACTGACGGGGTACAGGGGAGGCAACTCCACCGGTATTGAAGAATTCCGGGTCCTGTCCGTTTAGCTTTTTATCTGCGTAGATTAGGAATAAATTAGTAGCCTGAAGTTTCAAAGATAAATTGGATATCTTTGCTGATGTAATCCATGATTTTGGAAAATCATAGGACAAGGAAATTTCTTTCATACGAATAAAGTCTCCTTTGGCAATTCGTTCTGTAGAGTAATTATAGGCATTATATGCATACATCAAATCTTTATTATCTTCATATTGACGTTTGGAAATGATGGCAGGGATATTGGTATGCTTCTCATCACCCGGAACTGTCCAGCGATTTTTGAATTCACGGGGCATAGAGGATAAGTCACTGTATTGATAATTGAAGCACGGATTTAAACGTACTACATTACCAAATGAATAGGTGATAAATACATTTAGTTTGAATGCTTTATAGGTGAAGATATTACCAAAGCTACCTGTTATAGTAGGATCAGTGGGACCTTCATATTTTAGATAGTCTATATTGTCACGTGTTTGGAAATCAATATCAGTACTGGTTATTTTTCCATTGATATTATACATTGGGATACCATTTGAACTTAGGCCGACAAATGGGATAGAGAACAAACCACGCACCGGGTAGCCCTGACGCGCAAAACCGTAGCCTGAAACCAGATCCATCACGCTGGAACGGGCGTTAAGCTCGGTCACTTCATTTTTTGCTTTGGAAAAGATGAAATCTGTATTCCATGAGAAGTCTTTCGATTGGATATTCTTGCTTGAGATGGTGAATTCAATACCATGTGACTTCATGGAGGCTATATTGGCATATTTATAAATAGAACCACCTACTCCTTGTGTCGGAGTTATACCAATCAGGTCATAGTTGTTGCGTTTATACCAGTCGATTGAGAAATTGATCCGGTTGTCTAAGAATCCCATATCAGCACCGATGTTTAATTCATGCTTCTTTTCGTAAGTCAATTCGCTATTTTCGGGGTCGGATACATAAAGTCCGGTTTCCTGTCCGCTGGTGAAAGGGCGAAATGGTGAATAGCTGGTGATTATGGCATGTGAATTTGTTACATATTCCGGACCTCTGTCGGCAGTTAAAGAGTAGGATGCTTTGAATGTCAAATGTGACAGCACGGAGCTGAGTGTTTCGAAGAAATTTTCTTCATGTACATTCCATGCTCCTGAAATATTCCATGTAGGTAACCAGCGGGAAGAACGGCTTTTTCCCATGCGGTTGGTGCCTTCATAGCGGAATGTTCCGTTTACTGTATAACGGCCATCATACGAATAGGTTGCATTGGCAAAACCTGCTACACTCCTTGTTGTGGTATGGTTTAATCCATAATAATTTTCACCGGACTCAATACCTTTCTTGAAAAATTCATATACGTACGATGGAATTTCGCCCATTGTATATTGCATTCCCCATCCTTGAAAATAATTCTGCATGCGTTTTAAATCATTCACCTCCATACCAGCGAAAAGATTGGTTATATGCTTTTCTGCAAATAAATGATTCCAGGATGCTGTGGCACGAAAGTCTACTCCCAGCATGCGATAGTCCTTACGCTGGTAAATACCGCCTTCCGGCAGTATGCTGATGGGTAAAGCATAAGGATTGTCGGGGTTGGTGTAGAGTAAATTATTGTTGTCACGAATAGTGGCGTCATCCATTCCTGTGCGATATGCTGTTGCCTGATTCGAGTGGTCTTTAATATTATGTTCTTGCGAAGAAGCTTGATATCTGACTGCTCCTAATGCGCTAAGCTCTAATTCTGGAAGTGCTTTCCATTTTACTTCTCCTTGGAATTTAACGTCAACTACGTTTAAGTCCATATAATTGTTATCCAATTCATGAAGGATATTGAATGGTGCGTAGTTAGCTGTATAGTTGACTGCCGGATCCAATGCGCGTGATGTGTTTAGTGCATACGAATATGGATTGATGTCAAATTGACGGGTGACTTCTCCACTAGCTGCATTCACTTCAGAACTTAGTGTTCCGGGCGCTTTCTGCTTACGGTAGGAAGCACTGGATATTAAATTTATAGATAAATTCTTATATATATTATATGTTGTATTTAAATTAGCTGTATAGCGTTTTACTTCACTTTGCTTGTACCACCCCGGGTCTGACATGGCACTTAATGAAGCATAGAATGAAGATTTTTCTGTTCCGGAAGTGATACTGACAGAATGATTTTGTGTGATATTGTTGGAAAATAAAGTATCAAACCAGTCGGTATTTCTCATTTCCGCTTCACGCAGGTAAGCGTTACGTGCTTCCGGAGTGTTGGCAAGTCCGAATTGTCCTGTAACCGGATTGTATTGATTGATTAACTGATACATACGTCCATACACTCCGCTATCTTTTGCACGGTAAGTATCGCTATTGTTGAGCCATCCTTTTTGTTCCATTTCTTTATAGATTCCCATTTGTTCCTGTGAATTCATGATATTGAATTCTTTATAACTGGGAATCATACGAGTTGTAAATTCACCGGTATAGCTGATTTTGCTGACACCGGCTTTTCCCTTTTTGGTGGTTACTACAATAACCCCTGCCATGGCTCGCGCACCGTAGATAGAGGTTGCTGATCCGTCTTTCAATATTTGAAAGCTTTCAATATCATCTGAATTCAATCCGGCAATAGCTGAACTAATCAATGTTTCGGCATCTCCTGAGGATAAGTCATCCGGACCTACGTCGATAGCATCTTCCATGATGACTCCATCTACCACCCATAGTGGCTTTGAACTACCGAAAATAGATGTAGCACCACGTACCCGGATTTTTGGGGCGGTACCAAATGTGCCGGAAACATTTTGTACAGATACGCCTGCAGCACGTCCTTCAAGTCCCCGGCTGATATCAGGCAAACCATCTAGTTTGACCTCATCTGCGGACAATTGTTTGGTTGCTCCTGTAAACAGACGTTTGTCCATTTTCTGCATACCTGTTACTACTACTTCAGATAATGTTTGTACATCAGGCATTAATGTAACATTCATATTTGGAGCAGGAGTCAGGTCCTGCGGTTTCATTCCTATATAGGAAAATTGTAACAGGGATTTATTGGATACATTTTCTATCGAGAATTTTCCATCTATATCCGTTAATACACCGGACTTACTTCCTTTGATGACAACGGTTGCACCAATGAGCGGCTGTCCGTCATCACCGGAAATAACCACTCCTTTCACATTGAATACTTTCGCCTGTTTGGAAGGACCTTTGATAGTAATTGTGATAAATTGGTCTTCAATATGATATTCCAGTGGCTTATTGGCTAAGATTATATCGAGAGTCTGCTCTATACTCTTATCCTTGACGGAGCCAGAAACGGTGAATTTCTTGACATCGTCATACGTAAACAGGATCTTATATCCGGATAGTTTTTCTAAACGTTTTAGTACGGACGGCAACCGTTCGTTGCTAATTTCAATCGTGATTTTCTTTTGCGATTGCACCTGAGCATTTACTTGGTAGGGTCGGAAACATAATACGCATAGAAAACACACAATAAGTAGGTTCCAATTATTTCTCATACGTTTGTCTTTAATAACACTATTTGAACATGTTTATATAACTAGTGCGTATGAGAAGAAAAAATGGATACCCCTTTTGCGATTTATTTTTTAATAAAAGTGATATTTTGTTGTATTTTGCATAGATTAGTTATACTTATGCAATAAAAATCTAGTCTACAGTAAGCGTATTGCCTTGCAAGGTGACTGTCACTTTTTTCATTCTATTAAGTAATGAGATCGTATGTTCCAGGTCTTTGGTACGATCGGATATAAAGTGCATTTTATACTCCATCGCTTCTTTGTTTCTGAACTCTATGTTTACATTGTACCAACGTCCCAAATTTTGCATAATATCTTTCAATGTGACATTGTCAAAGTAGAAATAGCCGTCTTTCCAATAAACATAGGAGTCTAGATCTACTTCTGCCAGGATAAAGTTGCCATCAGATTGCAGATGTGCATCTTCTCCCGGATATAGTCTGGTATATGATCCTCCTTTGGTATTGCTGACTTCTACTTTTCCATTAATAAGCACTACATGAGTATCTTCAGGAGTATAGCTGCGTATATTAAATTCAGTACCGAGAACGCGGGTTTGTACAGTTTTGGTTTTTACGATAAAAGGTCGCTCCGGATCTTTGGCCACTTTAAAATAAGCCTCACCTTCTAAAGTGACGATACGTTCGTCGCCAATAAAGGCCGTTGGATAGACAAAGTTACTATTGGCATTGAGCCAGACCTCCGTGCCGTCACATAACACTACCTTGAAACTTTCACCGCGTGGAACAGTGAGTACATGTGTTTGAGTGGTCGTTGAAATGACTTGCCTGTAATCCAATTCTTTCTTTTCGGACTTTGAGATCATTTTCTGTGGTAAGGTTTGATTGTTTGATTGCGGTTCGTCTAATACAATCTTTTCTCCGTTATCTTTTTGCAGAGTGATATGTTGAGGGGCAGCATCAGCAGTAAATACTGTGATTGGTTCCAGGGCAGGGGTCGTCAGGGTATTGATAAGATAGTAAGTTCCAAATAGAACGGCAATCATGGCGGCTATTCCCATACTTACTTTCCAGAAGTTGGAACGCATTCTTGCCGTGTATTGTTTTTTCTTGAATCGTTCTAGCTCCATCTCTATATTGGGTAGTTCCATTCCACTTTTTTGTTGTAGGAAGAGGCTGCTATCCATGATGTCGCGACAAGCCTGCAGGGTTTCTTCATCTTTAAGCATTTCCTGCAGTTGTTCGACGTTTATTTCTGAAGAGCTCTCCATAATGTCGAGTGCCTTCTCTACAGATTTATCTGTACTATCTATATTGTCAATATCTTTATTCATCACTGTTCGACTGTATCATACTTATTTATATTACGTTTAATCATAAAATAAAGACACCTGCTTTATGATTTTTTTGCACATTCTTCACGTATCACCTGTAATGCTTTCACAATATGCTTCCTGACTGCACTGACACTAATATTTAATTCCTCTGCCACTTCCTGATATTTTTTGCGTTGAATATAACATTCTTCTAAAATATGCCTGGTATGTGGAGTCAGTTTTTCCATCGCCTTACTGATATGCATCATTCTTTCATCCTGCTCCTGATACTCCGTCTCAACATAACTTTTGGTCAGTTCGGAATAGATTTGTACGTATTGTTCGTGTGTATTCTGATGCCGCAGGAAATCAATGCTTTTGTTGCGAACGTAGACATATAGATAAGATTTAGCTGTGGCTTTATCTATTTTAGCATAATTGGCCCAAATAAATTCGAAGGCGTCGCTGACAATATCCTTACTAGCCTCCATATTATTAATCAAATGAAATGCGTAATAATAAAGTTGAGGATAGTACTCTTTAAAAAGAAAATCAAAATCGGCCTTATCTTCCACGTGCTTTAAAAGTGTTGAATAGTAAATAAATCGCATTGCAA
Organism: Bacteroides sp. MSK.18.37; assembly: GCF_019129155.2. Classification (NCBI taxonomy): domain Bacteria; kingdom Pseudomonadati; phylum Bacteroidota; class Bacteroidia; order Bacteroidales; family Bacteroidaceae; genus Bacteroides; species Bacteroides sp. MSK.18.37. Next base: position 3,134,371 of record NZ_JAHOIB020000001.1, read on the forward strand.
ATAAACAAATAATAATTGAGAAAAGCAAAATGGCTTTTATTTTATATTTATCGTATCTTTGTGGCATCATATTTTTTGAATCAATATTCATGTAGAACCAGGGAAGTAATAATGGAGAGTGTTTTAATTACAGGTGCAAGTGGTTTTATAGGAAGTTTCATCGTGGAGGAAGCGTTGAAACGAAAGTTTGGTGTGTGGGCCGGAATTCGCCCCACGAGTAGCAAGCGGTATTTAAAGAACCGGAAAATTCACTTTCTGGAACTGGACTTTGCACATCCCAATGAGCTTCGCGCCCAACTCTCCGGGCATAAAGGTACTTACAGCAAATTTGATTATATCATCCATTGCGCCGGTGTGACAAAGTGTTCTGATAAAAAGACCTTTGATTATGTGAATTATCTTCAGACTAAATATTTTATAGACACGCTGAAGGAATTGAATATGGTTCCGAAGCAGTTTATATATATTAGCACGTTGAGTGTATTCGGACCTGTACGTGAGAAGGATTATACTCCGATAAGCGGAGAAGATACTCCGATGCCTAATACGGCTTATGGATTGAGTAAATTGAAAGCGGAATTATATATTCAGAGTATTCCCGGTTTTCCTTATGTCATTTATCGTCCTACGGGAGTCTATGGTCCCCGTGAGTCAGACTATTTCCTGATGGCCAAGTCCATTCAGAAGCATGTAGACTTTTCGGTCGGTTTTCGACGCCAGGACTTGACTTTTGTTTATGTGAAGGACATTGTGCAGGCGATTTTTCAGGGAATGGAGAAAAAAGTGGTTCAAAAGGCGTATTTCCTGACAGATGGGAAAATCTATAAAAGTCGTGCCTTTTCGGATCTGATACAAAAAGAATTGGGCAATCCGTTTGTTCTTCACTTGAAATGTCCATTAATTGTGCTAAAAGTTATATCTTTGTTCGCTGAATTCATTGCTACACGTTCCGGGAGGAGCAGTACCCTGAATTCGGATAAATATAAGATAATGAAACAACGCAACTGGCAATGCGACATATCCCCGGTAATGAAAGAACTTGGGTATGTACCCGAATATGATTTGGAAAAGGGAGTTCGTGAAACCATTGCCTGGTATAAAAATGAAGGATGGCTTTAGACTTATTTAAGCGCATAGAAACCCGGAAAGGGTTGTTTGCTGTGGAAAAGATTACACTGATTTATAATCTGTTGACTTCCATATTGATTCTATTCCTGTTTCAGCGAATGGATCATCCATGGCACATGTTGCTGGATAGGGCTATGATCGCGGCGATGACCTTTTTGTTGATGTATCTTTATCGTCTTGCCCCCTGTAAGTTTTCAGCGTTTGTGCGCATTGTTATCCAGATGAGTCTATTGTCTTACTGGTATCCGGATACTTTCGAGTTCAATCGTTTCTTTCCGAATTTAGACCATGTATTTGCAACTGCCGAGGAGTTTATTTTCAATGGTCAGCCTGCTATCTGGTTTTGCCATACGTTTCCGTACCTTATCGTCAGTGAAGCATTTAATATGGGATATTTCTTTTATTATCCGATGATGCTGATTGTGGCATTGTTTTATTTCATTTATAAGTTTGAGTGGTTCGAAAAGATGTCTTTTGTTCTCGTCACTTCCTTCTTTATCTATTATCTGATTTATATATTCGTTCCTGTCGCGGGGCCTCAATTCTATTTCCCTGCCATCGGGATTGATAATGTATCTAAAGGTATTTTCCCTGCTATCGGTGACTATTTCAATCATAATCAGGAATTACTTCCCGGACCGGGTTATCAGCATGGATTCTTTTATAGCTTAGTGGAAGGCTCACAGCAGGTAGGCGAACGTCCTACGGCAGCATTCCCCAGTTCACACGTCGGTATTTCTACTATTTTGATGATTATGGCATGGCGTGGCAGCAAGAAATTGTTTGCTTGTCTGATACCTTTCTATATGTTGCTTTGCGGGGCTACCGTATATATTCAGGCACATTATGTGATTGATGCCATTGTAGGGTTTTTCTCTGCATTCCTATTGTATGTGGTTGTGACCTGGATGTTTAAGAAGTGGTTTGCACAACCGATGTTTAAGTAGAAAATTGGAATATACTTCTGTATTTTGAAACAGGTAATCTCCATCCGCAGGAATCAGAGTTTGCGGATGAAGATTATGATCTATAGTAGATTAAACTTCCGGATTCTCTTTACGTTGGGAAGTGATTTCTTCAAATATGCGGAAAAGCTCTTCCTTTGTTTCTGCCCGTAACATGGCAATACGCGTATTACGGAAATTAGGGATTCCTTTGAATAATGGGCTCGCAGCCAGATGACGACGTACGTGCAGAATACCTCTGCGCTCATCAAGTAGATTTACGCTGTCGACCACTTCCTGGCGAAGCACTTCCATGCACCAGTCGAAACTTAGCGGTGGTAATTCTTCACCAGTCTCCAGATAGTGTTTCACTTCTTTGAATATCCATGGACGACCAAAGCTGGCACGACCAATCATGACAGCATCTACTCCATAACGGTCAAAACACTCTTTGCTGCGTTCAGGCGTCGTCACGTCACCATTACCGATAATAGGAATATGCATCCGTGGATTATTCTTCACTTCGCCTATTAATGTCCAGTCTGCTTCTCCGGTATACATTTGTGCACGGGTGCGGCCATGTATAGTCAGTGCAGCAATACCACAATCCTGTAGCTGTTCTGCTAGCTCTACAATTACTTTGTTGTTAGCATCCCATCCCAGGCGGGTCTTGACCGTTACGGGGATTTTCACCGCATCTACTACCGCACGGGTGATCTCCAGCATCTTGGGGATATTCTGTAACATACCTGCTCCTGCTCCTTTTCCGGCTACTCTTTTTACCGGGCATCCGAAATTGATATCCAGAATATCAGGTTGTGCCTGTTCCACAATCTTGGCAGCTTCCACCATCGTTTCCGTATCTTTCCCGTATATCTGGATGGCAACGGGACGTTCGGCATCACTGATACTTAGTTTCTGCGCAGTCTTGCTGACAGCGCGAATCAGCGCATCGCTCGACACAAATTCGGTGTATACCATATCTGCTCCGAACCTCTTGCACATCAGGCGGAAAGCCGGATCAGTCACATCCTCCATCGGAGCAAGTAAGATGGGATATTTACCCAAATCTATTTGGCCTATCTTCATATATGAATCTGATATTTACTGTTTATGATTGAAGTAACTTCTTGTTTTCGCTGCAAAAATACGGAAAAAAGCCTACCTTTGTACGCATTCATTTGCTTAACTGATACAAATAAGTATATATTCTATGAGTCTTAGTTTGAAAGATTTTGAAATAATGGCTCCTGTCGGTTCGCGCGAATCTCTTGCTGCGGCTATTCAGGCAGGTGCTGATTCTATCTATTTCGGTATAGAAAACCTGAACATGCGTGCCCGTTCGGCCAATACGTTTACGATTGATGATTTGCGGGAGATCGCCCGTACGTGTGATGAACACGGGATGAAAAGTTACTTGACGGTCAACACGATTATCTATGATAAAGATATTCCATTGATGCATACCATTGTCGATGCAGCCAAGGAAGCCGGAATCTCTGCGGTGATTGCAGCCGATGTGGCGGTGATGAACTATGCCCGTCAGATAGGGCAGGAGGTACACCTTTCCACTCAACTGAACATCTCCAATGCAGAGGCTTTAAAATTCTACGCACAATTTGCAGATGTGGTAGTATTGGCCCGTGAGTTGAATCTGGAGCAGGTAGCCGAAATCTATCGCCAGATTCAGGAAGAACATATTTGTGGTCCGAGCGGTGAACAGATTCGCATTGAGATGTTCTGTCACGGTGCGCTTTGTATGGCTGTATCGGGTAAATGTTACCTCTCTTTGCATGAGATGAACCATTCTGCCAATCGCGGCGCTTGTATGCAGGTGTGTCGCCGTTCCTATACAGTCCGTGACAAAGAGACGGATGTGGAACTGGATATTGATAACGAATATATCATGTCACCGAAAGATTTGAAGACCATCCACTTTATGAATAAGATGTTGGATGCCGGTGTGCGTGTATTCAAAATTGAAGGCCGTGCCCGTGGACCTGAATATGTACGTACAGTGGTAGAATGTTACAAAGAGGCTATCAAAGCTTATCTGGAAGGAACATTTACCGATGAAAAGATTGCAGCTTGGGACGAACGTCTGAAAACAGTATTCAACCGCGGCTTTTGGGATGGCTATTATTTGGGACAACGTTTAGGCGAATGGACCAGAAACTATGGCTCGGCAGCTACGGAACGTAAGATATATGTAGGTAAAGGTATCAAATACTTCTCTAACATTGGAGTTTCCGAATTTCTGGTAGAGGCTGCGGAAGTTAGCGTAGGCGATAAACTTCTCATTACCGGACCGACCACAGGTGCTCTATTCATGACTTTGGAAGAAGCCCGTGTTGACTTGGAATCCGTGCAGACTGTGAAGAAAGGCCAGCACTTCTCCATGAAATCAGATAAGATACGCCCCAGTGACAAGCTGTATAAACTGGTATCAACCGAAGAACTGAAGAAGTTCAAAGGACTCGATATTGAGCAAAAAAGAGGCTAACTGCTATTTCTCAACTTTTAATTTTTAATCTTCAATTTTTAATTGATGAACTATATCTATGAATTGGAAATGAAGGTGCGTGATTACGAGTGCGACCTTCAAGGGATTGTTAATAATGCGAACTATCAGCATTATTTGGAACATACCCGCCATGAGTTTCTGACGTCGGTAGGCATCAGTTTTGCTGCACTCCACGAACAGGGAGTCGATCCGGTAGTGGCACGCATTAATATGGCATTCAAAACGCCGTTGAAAAGCGGAGACGAGTTTGTCTCTAAACTCTATATGAAGAAGGAAGGTATCAAATATGTATTCTATCAGGATATTTTCCGTAAGAGTGATAATAAAGTAGTAGTGAAATCCACTGTTGAAACGGTATGTGTGGTAAACGGACGTTTGAGTGACAGCGAATTATTCGATAGCGTCTTTGCCCCTTACCTGAAATGAGCAGTTCCGAGGAAGAACAGATTTATAGTATCGCCCTGACAATGGTGCCCGGTATCGGGCACATAGGGGCGAAACATCTGATAGACGGAATGAATAATGCTGTTGATGTCTTCCGTCTGCGTAAAGAAATACCGGAACGTATTCCTGAAGTGAGTCAACGGGTGGTAGATGCGTTGGATTGTCCACAAGCTGTGATCCGTGCCGAACAGGAATATGAATTTATCCGGAAGAACCGGATCTCCTGCCTGACTTTCCATGACGAGGCTTATCCTTCTCGTTTGCGGGAATGTGAAGATGCTCCTATTGTCCTTTTCTTTAAAGGAAATACCGATTTGAATTCCCTTCATATCCTGAATATGGTAGGAACCCGTAATGCCACTGATTATGGTACCCGGATTTGCGCCTCTTTCTTACGCGATCTGAAAACACTTTGTCCTGATGTGTTGGTGGTCAGTGGACTTGCTTACGGAATCGATATTCATGCGCATCGTGAAGCGCTGGTCAATGATCTGCCTACGGTAGGTGTCCTTGCCCACGGTCTGGATCGTATTTATCCTTATGTCCATCGGAAAACAGCCATTGATATGCTCGAAAAAGGAGGACTATTGACCGAATTTCTGTCCGGTACGAATCCCGACAAACATAATTTCGTCAGTCGTAACCGCATTGTCGCAGGTATGTGTGATGCTACGGTTGTCATTGAATCGGCAGAAAAAGGAGGCTCATTAATCACTGCTGAACTTGCTGAAGGCTATCATCGCGATTGTTTTGCTTTTCCCGGCCGGATAAATGATGAATATTCAAAGGGGTGTAATCGGTTGATTAGAGATAATAAGGCTTCCTTACTATTATCGGCTGAAGATCTTGTACAGGCAATGGGATGGAATATACCAACAACTTCTTCCGAAAAAGTAAATGTGCAACGTAGTCTTTTTCTCGACTTGTCCGAAGAAGAACAGAAGATTGTCTCTATTCTGGAGAAACAGGGGAATTTACAGATTAATTCTCTGGTAGTAGAAGCAGATATTCCCGTACATAAGATAAATGCTATTCTTTTTGAACTGGAAATGAAAGGAGTAGTTCGTGTATTGGCAGGAGGAATGTATCAGTTATTGAATTAACTCGTATAGACTAACCTCATATATGGATATAAAAAAAGGAGCAACGCCTTGCTCCAACCTTTGTTAACCTTAAATCTAATACTATGAAAAAAATCACATGACAAATGTAAGCGTTCAACTTATTCTTTCCAAATAATTCTGTTGTATTTGTTTCTCTTTTAAATTCTTTCACTGATTTTCACTGTTATCGGACACGACGCACTTCTAATGGATAAAGTTTGGCACTTTCATGGTAAGTAATGGAAAGAAATGCAAGCTTTCTTGAATATGTTTTCATGGTCATTCGAAGGGTTCGTGAAATAAGGCTTAAAATAAGTGCTTTGTTGGTTTAAAAGGAACGCCCCGTTGGTTTAAAACCAAGGCATCGTTCCTTTAAAACCAACGAGGTGTTCCTTTTAAAGGAAAATGTGTACTTGTATGTTGCTGTGTAATATATAGAATTATCTTTTCATAATAGCCATGGTGGATTTTTTTGCTGTCAAATTCAATGACTACCAATGAATGCTTTTATGAGAATGCTATAACACTAATGCTTGTCACTACGGAGCATAAATTTTATATAATAAAGAAAAGTGTTACGAGGACTATTGGGGAAAATCAACAAAAAGTTCTCATAAATGTATAGAAGGAGATTATGTGATTCATTCGAAGAATTTGGTGTTGAAGGATGATATAACCTATCTGCTGATATGGGATGTTTTGTTTGTAGTAGTACAAAAAAGGCGAGGCAAATGCCCCACCTTGAATGTTTTCACAACGGAATAATCCTTATTGTGATTTGCTTTTAATTAGTGTGACAAAGATAGTAATTTATTTTGTTTTAATGTCTAATTTGTGGAAAAATATTAATATATTTGATGAGTTATAATAAGATAGGGCAAATATGAAAAGAATATTAGGACTGGATTTGGGAACCAACAGTATTGGTTGGGCATTGGTTGACAGCGAAGAGCAGAGAATTTTAGGAATGGGTAGTCGGATTATTCCTATGGATCAGGGTGTGTTGGATACTTTCAGTGGGGGGAATCCGGTAGAGACTCAAACAGCTGCGCGAACGGTCTATCGTGGCACACGCCGATTGCGCGAAAGAGCATTATTACGTCGTGAGCGTCTGATTCGTGTTTTGAATATGATGAAGTTTTTACCCGAACATTATGCTTCTCAAATAGATTTTGAGAAGCGATTAGGACAATTTTTTGATGAAAAGGAGCCCAAACTAGCTTGGAAACAAAATGATGAAGGGAGGTTCGAGTTTATTTTTCAACAGTCTTTTAATGAAATGATAGAAGAATTTAAGAATAAGGGGGTGGTTAGAGAAGATAAAAAAATCCCATATGATTGGACTATCTATTATTTGCGTAAGAAAGCTCTTTCTCAAGAGATAGAGAAGGAAGAACTAGCTTGGATTTTATTAAATTTCAATCAGAAACGGGGATATTATCAATTAAGAGGGGAAGAAGAGGAAGAGAACCCTAATAAATTAGTAGAATATTATTCATTGAAAATAGTGGATGTCATAGCCGATGAAAAACCGAATAGTAAAGGTGATATATGGTATTCTTTACATTTAGAAAACGGCTGGATTTATCGTCGCTCCAGTAAGATTCCGTTATTTGGATGGAAAGATAAAACACGTGATTTTATTGTTACTACAGATTTGAACGACGACGGGACGGTTAAAAAAGATAAGGAAGGAATAGAAAAGCGGTCTTTTCGTGCGCCAAGCGAAAATGATTGGGTATTGTTGAAAAAGAAGACGGAGAGTGATATAGAAAAGTCTCATAAAACAGTTGGTGCGTATGTCTATGAGACATTACTGCAAAATCCTATGCAAAAAGTTCGTGGAAAGCTTGTACGGACAATCGAACGTAAGTTCTACAAGGATGAACTGAAACAAATTCTTGAGAAACAAAGAGAGTTTCATCCCGAATTGAGAGATGAAGATTTATACAACGACTGTGTAAGAGAGTTATATCGGAGTAATGAGACGTACCAATTTATTTTAAGTAAAAGAGATTTTGTTCATTTATTCTTGGACGATATTTTATTTTATCAGAGACCATTACGGAGTCAGAAGTCTGCGATAGGTGATTGCATACTTGAATTTAAAACATACAAAGATAAAGATGGAAATAATATTAAAGAGTATCTGAAGGTCATTTCAAAATCCAATCCTCTTTATCAGGAATTCCGTATATGGCAATGGCTGTACAATTTGAAGATATATCGGAAGGAAGATGACGAAGATGTTACTTTGCAATTTATTGCAAACATTGAAGATAAAGAACAGCTATTTGATTTCTTAAGTAATAGGAAAAGTATAGAACAGAAACCTTTGCTTGAATATTTGATAAAGGCAAAAGGTCTGAAAAAACAGGTAAAGACAGAGGCATATCGATGGAATTATGTTGAAGATAAGATATATCCTTGCAGTGAAACAAAAACGATGATTTCTACACGTTTGGCTAAAGTAGAAAATATTCCAGATAATTTCTTTACAAAAGAAATAGAACAAAAACTTTGGCATATCATTTATTCTGTTACAGATAAAAATGAGTTTGAGAAAGCGTTGAGAACTTTTGCAAAAAAGTATGATTTAGATATTGCTTCTTTTGTAGATAATTTCAAGAAAATTCCTCCTTTTAAAAATGAATATGGATCATTCTCCGAAAAAGCAATAAAGAAACTGTTACCTTTGATGCGTTTGGGGAAATACTGGAAATGGAATGATATTGATAATAATACCCAAAATAGAATATCCAAAATAATCACAGGCGAGTATGATGAGGAAATTAAGGATATAGTTCGTGAAAAGTCTATTGCTTTAACTAATGAAAACGATTTTCAAGGTTTACAGTTATGGTTGGCTCAATATCTTGTTTATGGGCGACATTCAGAAGCAGATATTGCAGGAAAATGGCATTCGGTTGCTGATTTAGAAAAGTATTTGAATGAGTTTAAACAGCATTCCTTACGTAATCCGATTGTAGAACAAATAATTACGGAAACTTTACGGGTAGTGAGAGATATTTGGCGAAAATACGGACAAGGAGCAGAAAACTTTTTTAGTGAAATCCATGTTGAGCTTGGACGTGATATGAAGAACACTGCTGACGAAAGGAAAAAAATAGTTAATGTTGTAACAGAAAATGAGAATACCAATTTGCGAATCAAAGCATTATTAATGGAATTAAAGAATAATTCTGATGGCAAATTGGAGGTTGAAAATGTCCGTCCTTATTCACCCACGCAACAGGATATTCTGAAAATATATGAAGAGTATGCAATTAGCACTGGGCTTGATAACGAAAAGGATGAAAAGGTAAAGGAAGATATAAAGAAAATAAGCAGGGTTGCACAACCCACAACGACAGAACTACAACGCTACAAACTATGGTTGGAGCAAAAATATTGTTCTCCATATACGGGTAAGGTCATCCCGTTAGGGAAGCTCTTTACCGAAGAATATCAGATTGAGCATATCATTCCAAAATCTCGTTACTATGATGATAGTTTCAGTAATAAAGTAATTTGTGAGGCCGCTGTAAATAAATTGAAGGATAAATGTTTAGGGTTGGAGTTTATAAAAAACTACCATGGGCAGATTGTGGAAACAGGCTTTGGACAAAAAGTAACTATCTTTGATGAGGAGGCGTATCAGAATTTTGTAAAGCAGCATTATGCTTATAATCATTCCAAGAGGACAAAGCTTCTATTGGAAGAAATACCTGAAAAGATGATAGAACGCCAAATGAATGATACACGTTACATCAGCAAATTTGTTCTCCCTCTTTTGTCAAATCTTGTACGTGCAAAAGAAAATGACAATGGAGTAAACTCAAAAAATGTACTTCCTGTAAATGGCAAGATTACAACTATGTTGAAACAAGATTGGGGGTTGAATGATGTTTGGAATGATTTGATTCTTCCTCGTTTTGTGCGGATGAATGAGTTGGCAAAGACTATCGCATTCACCAGTTGGAATGAACAACATCAAAAATATTTGCCTACTGTTCCATTAGAACTATCAAAAGGGTTTCAAAAGAAGCGTATTGATCATCGGCATCATGCAATGGATGCTTTGGTAATAGCCTGTGCAACTCGTGACCATGTCAATCTGTTAAACAATAAACATGCAAATACAGATACAATTCGATATGATTTACAACGAAAATTACGATTGTTTGAGCGAGTGACATATATTGACCCGCAAACAAAGAACAATGTAACAAAAGATATTCCGAAAGAATTTAAAAAGCCATGGGATAATTTCACTGTTGATGCCCGTAATGAATTGGAAAAAATTATTGTTAGCTTTAAACAAAACCTGCGTATAATTAATAAGGCAACCAATATATATACGAAATATGAAAACGGTAAAAAGATAAAGGTAGGCCAGAAAGGTCTTAATTGGGCAATTCGTAAACCTCTACACAAAGAAACTGTATTTGCAAAAGTATCACTTCGTAAAAGAAAAACCGTGCGTTTGAGTGAGGCTTTAAAAGATTGGAAAAAGATAGTCGATAAAAAGCTAAAACAAGAAATAAAACGGCTTACCTGTCAATATGGTAAATTTGATGTGGATACAATCTTGCGATATTTTAAAGATCGGAAGTACCAGTTTGGAGAAGTAGATGTATCAAAAGTAAAAATGTATTATTTTGATGAAGAAAATGCGGCGGTGCGAAAAAATGTAGATACATCTTTTACAGAAAAGTTTATTCAAGGATCTGTAACAGACACTGGCATACAAAAAATCTTGCTTAATCATTTAGAGGCAAAAGGGAATAAGGTTGAAATTGCGTTCTCTCCTGAAGGTATTGAGGAGATGAACAAGAATATCATTCAGCTTAATGAAGGGAAGTTGCATCTTCCAATATTTAAAGTTCGTGTTTATGAAACAATTGGTAATAAATTCTCTGTTGGAGTAAAAGGAAACAAGAAAGACAAATATGTGGAAGCGGCAAAGGGAACCAATTTGTTCTTTGCTATATATGTAGATGAAAATGGTATTCGTTCTTATGAAACTATACCTTTAAATATCGTAATAGAACGTTTAAAACAAGGATTAAGTGTGGTTCCGGAAAAAAATAGAAAGGAACATAGTCTATTATTTTATTTATCTCCTAATGATTTGGTATATGTGCCTATAGAGGATGAACGAGAAAACATTCACGCTGTTAATTTGGACCAACTTAATAATGAACAACGGAAGAGAATTTATAAAATGGTAAGTTGTACAGGTTCAGAGTGCCATTTTGTTCCTTATTATGTAGCAAGTCCTATAGTAAACAAAGTTGAATATTCGTCATTGAATAAGATTGGAAGGAGTCTGACTGGCGAGATGATTAAAGACGTTTGTATAAAACTAAAAGTTGATCGATTAGGAAATATTAAAGGAATATCTGGCTTATGAATAAAAACAATAACACCCCAATTCCCTCTGATTTCTTTCTTTACAAAGACAGTAATGGAGAAGTGAAAGTCGAAATCTATATTTTTAATGAAACAGTTTGGCTGACACAGGATAAGATTGCGCAATTGTTTGGAGTAGATAGAAGCGTAGTGACAAAACATTTGAAGAATATCTTTCAAACGGCTGAATTGCAGGAGGATTCAGTTAGTGCAAAAATTGCACTAACTGCTGCTGATGGTAAAAAGTATCAAACGAAGCTATACAATCTTGATGCTATCTTATCCGTAGGCTACCGTGTCAACAGCATTCAGGCCACACATTTTAGAATCTGGGCAAACAGCGTACTGAAAGAATATTTGATTAAGGGTTTTGCCATGAACGACGAGCGATTAAAAAATCCACAAATGCTATTCGGCAAAGATTATTTCGAGGAGCAATTGGCTCGTATTCGTGATATTCGTAGCAGTGAACGTCGTTTTTATCAGAAGATAACTGATATTTATTCGCAATGTAGTGCTGATTACGAAGCTGGTAGCGAGGTGACAAAGACGTTTTTTGCAACTGTTCAGAATAAGTTGCATTGGGCAATTTCCGGACAGACGGCAGCGGAGATAATTGTTGCCCGTGTGGATGCAGAGAAACCTAATATGGGATTGACTACTTGGAAAAATGCGCCTAACGGGATGATTCGTAAACCGGATGTATCCATCGCAAAGAACTATCTCAATGAAACTGAAATGGATGATTTGAATCGTATTGTTTCGATGTATTTGGATTATGCAGAACGTCAAGCGAAAAAAGGACAGGTGATGTATATGAAAGATTGGGTGAAGAAGCTAGATGCATTCTTGCAATTTAACGAAGAAGCGGTATTGCAACATAGTGGGCAGGTGAGCCATGAGGTCGCCAAAGCATTGGCGGAACAAGAATATGACAAGTTTCATACTAGGCAACTTCGGAATTACGAATCGGACTTTGATAAACTTTTGAAAGGAATGAATCATGATTAAGAAAACACTTTATTTCGGAAATCCGGTTTATCTGTCGTTGCGCAATGCGCAGTTAGTTATTAAATTGCCTGATGTGGAAAAAGCAACGGCCTTACCGGAAGTATTGAAAAAGCAGGCGGAAGTGACAAAACCTATAGAAGACATTGGCATTGTAGTTTTGGATAACAAGCAAATCACCATCACTTCCGGTGTGTTGGAGGCTTTGCTTGAAAACACTTGCTCTGTAATCACTTGCGATAGTAAGAGTATGCCAGTTGGACTGATGCTTCCTCTTTATGGAAATACAACGCAGAATGAGCGTTTTCGTGAACAATTAGACGCTTCGTTGCCGTTGAAGAAACAACTTTGGCAACAAACTATTCAGGCGAAGATTAACAACCAAGCATCTGTGCTCAAAGATTGTATGAATGAAGAGGTAAAGTGTATGCGCGTGTGGGCAGCTGATGTACGTAGTGGCGACCCTGATAATTTGGAAGCACGTGCTGCTGCATATTATTGGAAATCTTTATTTGCAGATGTTGACGGTTTTACGCGAGATCGTGAAGGTATTCCTCCAAATAACCTATTAAACTACGGATATGCAATTCTTCGTGCAGTGGTAGCACGTGGGTTGGTAATAAGTGGATTACTTCCTACTTTGGGTATCCATCATCATAATCGATACAATGCTTATTGCTTGGCGGATGATATTATGGAACCTTATCGTCCTTATGTGGATGAATTAGTATTTAGCTTGATACAGGAGTATGGAATGGGTGTGGAGCTAACGAAAGAGGTGAAAACGCGATTGCTTATTATTCCGACATTGGAAGTAATAATTGGAGGTAAACGCAGTCCGTTGATGATTGCTGTGGGGCAAACTACTGCCTCACTTTATAAATGTTTCAATGGAGAGCTTCGCCGAGTTGCCTATCCCGAACGGTAATGGATCGTCTTAGTGAATATCGTATAATGTGGGTGCTCGTTCTTTTTGATTTGCCAACTGAAACGAAGAAGGAAAAGAAGGCTTATGCGGATTTCAGAAAGAATCTGCAAAAAGATGGTTTTACGATGTTTCAGTTTTCCATTTATGTACGTCACTGTGCTAGTAGCGAGAATGCAGCAGTACATATAAAAAGAGTTAAATCTTTCCTTCCGGAACTAGGGCATGTCGGAGTCATGTGTATTACGGATAAACAATTTGGGGACATAGAACTTTTCTATGGAAAGAAGGCGCAGAGTGTCAATACACCAGGGCAGCAATTGGAATTGTTTTAGAACACAAAATCTCGCATTAATGCGAGATTTTGTGTTGGGAACAGTCTTCTTTTTTCTTTTCTAATCTTCTTTGTAACTAATTGAATTACATCTTATTATATGAAATGTATTGTTCCCAATGGTTCAAAGATACTAATTTGAAAGCAAATCACAACAAAAGCTTCCTTGTCGTATTATGGTTTGTATTGTTCCCAATGGTTCAAAGATACTAATTTGAAAGCAAATCACAACACTACTGGTCTAGAAAAGAATTGAGATTTAATTGTTCCCAATGGTTCAAAGATACTAATTTGAAAGCAAATCACAACGGTAACTCTTCGTTCTATGTGGGAAGACTAATTGTTCCCAATGGTTCAAAGATACTAATTTGAAAGCAAATCACAACTTTAAAAGACAGCGGGGTTATCCCGCTGTGATTGTTCCCAATGGTTCAAAGATACTAATTTGAAAGCAAATCACAACACCTATCACAAAAAGTATACAACTTCCTTAATTGTTCCCAATGGTTCAAAGATACTAATTTGAAAGCAAATCACAACAGGAAAGTGCAGGCGCTTTAGAGGAAGGTGATTGTTCCCAATGGTTCAAAGATACTAATTTGAAAGCAAATCACAACGTTCTCGCGATCCCAGTTATCGAATACGCGATTGTTCCCAATGGTTCAAAGATACTAATTTGAAAGCAAATCACAACAGCCTATCTGGAAATTTTACAGCCATATGTATTGTTCCCAATGGTTCAAAGATACTAATTTGAAAGCAAATCACAACACCGCTTAGATGTAGGCGGGATTAATGTAATTGTTCCCAATGGTTCAAAGATACTAATTTGAAAGCAAATCACAACTATATTCTCTTACTCGTTCCTGTAAATTAGATTGTTCCCAATGGTTCAAAGATACTAATTTGAAAGCAAATCACAACAATAAGGCTAATACTGTGTTAACGCAAATGATTGTTCCCAATGGTTCAAAGATACTAATTTGAAAGCAAATCACAACATAAAGTTTTCAGGGGTAAGCGAGTATACTATTGTTCCCAATGGTTCAAAGATACTAATTTGAAAGCAAATCACAACCGGATGGACTAAGAAAATTATATGACAATCATTGTTCCCAATGGTTCAAAGATACTAATTTGAAAGCAAATCACAACCCGGATTGCGTCAAGGGTTATTGTAGTAAAATTGTTCCCAATGGTTCAAAGATACTAATTTGAAAGCAAATCACAACTGATGAGGAATCTTATATTATTGGTTTGCTATTGTTCCCAATGGTTCAAAGATACTAATTTGAAAGCAAATCACAACTGATGAGGAATCTTATATTATTGGTTTGCTATTGTTCCCAATGGTTCAAAGATACTAATTTGAAAGCAAATCACAACTGATGAGGAATCTTATATTATTGGTTTGCTATTGTTCCCAATGGTTCAAAGATACTAATTTGAAAGCAAATCACAACGCAATGAAAAGAAAGCCCAGCAATGGTCGATTGTTCCCAATGGTTCAAAGATACTAATTTGAAAGCAAATCACAACTGCATGCGAATTTATAACCACCTTAGAATATTGTTCCCAATGGTTCAAAGATACTAATTTGAAAGCAAATCACAACGCGCTGCCGCCTCGTACATAACCACATCGATTGTTCCCAATGGTTCAAAGATACTAATTTGAAAGCAAATCACAACTGTTTTGTGAAGATGTACTTTTTTGTAATATTGTTCCCAATGGTTCAAAGATACTAATTTGAAAGCAAATCACAACACGTCAATGTGTTATGACCCTAATTTTATATTGTTCCCAATGGTTCAAAGATACTAATTTGAAAGCAAATCACAACTCTAATCTTCCAAATGTGTTACATGTTCGTATTGTTCCCAATGGTTCAAAGATACTAATTTGAAAGCAAATCACAACTCTGCTGGCTGACTTTTTTTTAATTTCTATTGTTTCCAATGGTTCAAAGTTACTAATTTAAAAGTAAATCACAATCCATTCATGTATCTCTTTTTAATATAAACATGTTATTTCTTGTGATTTAAAGATTGTCATTTTCGTATAAGTATTTTTAAGTTTCTTTTTGTGAGCATTAGACTTAATTCTAGCGTTAAATATTGAGAATGCTCAATCTGTTTCAATTGCTTAGTAATTGGGTTAATAAAGGTGGGTATTCCTTTATATTAACGATAAAATCCCAAATGACTTGACAAACGCTTTTTGATGTTGTATATTTGTAGAACGAAAGAAACAATGAAACGACAAATTAAAACTTTAAAAACGAAATGAGACGAATCTTATCTTTTGCTGTATTAGCTGCATTGTACTTCCCCGGATGTACGACCAGTAAAAATGCAGTGCGTTGTCTGAGCCGATGGATTAAAGACTGTAACCCGTTGACCAAAGAGCTTGTACCGACTGGTTATATGCCGTATAATCATCGTTATTTGACGATGAAACAGTATAAGATTATAACAAAACATCTAGGAGATCCTTATGAGTATTAGGGTATAGACGACCCGATTAAAAGCTTGAGGCTGCAACCTTTTATAGGGTTTGTAGCCTTTTTTGTTGCATAAATTCAACGTAAATCCTTCTGAAAGCTACATTCGGGTTTTTAATAAACTTGTTGAGAGTTTATTAGAAACTCAAAAGTCGTTTATGCAGAAAAGATAAACTTTTTTCGGTGTGTTGAAATGAGAAATATACGAAATCTTTGTGTGTCTGGTTAATAATCACTACATTATTAAAGACAGTCTCATTTCATCTTTATTTGTGTAATCTTGAATGGGTAGATGTTTTTTCTTGTAATTCTTTATTTTAATTGAAACTTATCATACAATCATATATGATTGTGAGTATATGAATGTGAATATGTTACTTTGGAGAATAATTTATACCTGGCAAGTCAAGGGTCTTAAATGAGAGAGATCAGTCATAAAATATTTAGCAGAGTAATAACAATAAAAAAATGATGAAATGGATACTCTTAAATTGCATTCACACTTTGAAAATTTACTGTATGTGGGAAGAAGCGTGCTCACTAATACAAGTAGCCGCATTCAAAGATTATTTTTTAAAAAAGAGATGTGTATATATGAATACTTGTTTAAGGAGGAAGCAAGTAAAGGCATTGAAATTGTAGTGGACAATGCTGTCTTAGTTTGTGTTTTAGAAAATGATATCTGTAATAAATCTATTCTTTATCTTAATGACTCCACTAATGTAACATCTTATATTAATTATTGCAATAGTACTTTTGAATATGATAAACTTCGTGATAGATGGATTATGCCTGATGGTTATCTTACCCTTTTTATACCGAATGATGACTTTGAAAAGCGATTTGCATTCGTGCAAACCTTAGTATGAATAAACTTCGTGAAGCCTTTGGATTCTTAAGGGGATATATCTGAACATTAGACAATTTGATTTGTTATTTATTATAGTTGGAAGAATGTAGACGTTGTTTGCTTTCATTATGATGTAAAATATCTCTGTTCACCCATTTTTTAAAGGTTGTTTTTGACTATATGTCAAAACAAACCTTTATATTTGTATATGTGAAGTTAACCGAAAAAATCACTTATTATTGACTATGATGAAAAAGGAAATCAAATTCAGTCTTGTTTATCGGGATATGTGGCAATCTTCCGGTAAGTATCAACCTCGGGTTGACCAGCTTGTACGTATAGCTCCATTGATTGTTGAGATGGGCTGTTTTACAAGAGTTGAAACGAATGGAGGTGCTTTTGAGCAAGTGAATCTATTGTACGGCGAAAATCCTAATAAAGCTGTCCGTGCTTTTACTGCACCTTTTAGAGAAGCGGGCATTCAAACACATATGCTCGATCGTGGTTTGAATGCATTACGTATGTATCCGGTTCCGGCGGATGTGCGTAAATTAATGTATAAAGTCAAGCATGCACAAGGGGTGGATATCACCCGTATCTTCTGTGGACTGAATGAGACGAGAAACATTATTCCCTCCATTAAATATGCTCTGGAAGCAGGTATGATTCCGCAGGCAACTCTTTGTATCACGTATTCTCCGGTGCATACCGTTGAGTATTATGCCCGAATTGCCGATCAGCTGATTGAGGCCGGTGCACCTGAAATATGTTTGAAAGATATGGCAGGTATCGGTCGTCCGGGTATGTTAGGAGAATTGGTCAGGACCATCAAGGAGAAACATCCGGATATATTGATTCAATATCATGGTCATAGCGGACCGGGATTGTCTATGGCTTCTATCCTTGAGGTTTGCGAAAATGGTGCGGACATCATTGATGTGGCTATGGAACCGATGTCTTGGGGCAAAGTGCATCCGGACGTAATCTCTGTGCAAGCTATGTTGAAAGATTTAGGCTTCCAGGTTCCCGACATAAATATGAAAGCATATATGAAAGCTCGTGCGATGACGCAAGAATTCATTGATGATTTTCTGGGTTATTTTATGGATCCTACTAACAAATATATGTCTTCGCTTCTACTGAAATGTGGTTTGCCGGGTGGCATGATGGGTTCCATGATGGCAGACCTGAAAGGAGTGCATTCCGGCATCAATATGATATTAAGGAGTAAGAATGAGCCGGAACTTAGTCTGGATGATCTGCTTGTGATGCTTTTTGATGAAGTGGAATATGTATGGCCCAAGCTGGGTTATCCTCCTTTGGTGACTCCTTTCAGCCAGTATGTGAAAAATGTTGCATTAATGAATCTTATGCAGCAGGTAAAAGGGGAAGAACGTTGGACAATGATAGATAACCATACTTGGGATATGATTCTGGGTAAAAGTGGACGTCTGCCGGGTACGCTTGCACCGGAGATTATAGAGTTGGCGAAATCTAAAGGATATGAATTTGTCGATACCGACCCGCAATTGAATTATCCGGATGCTTTGGATGAATATCGAAAGGAAATGGATGAAAATGGCTGGGAATATGGAGAGGATGACGAAGAACTTTTTGAACTGGCTATGCACGATCGCCAGTATCGTGATTATAAGTCCGGGGTTGCCAAAAAGCGTTTTGAGGAAGAGTTGCAACATGCTAAGGATGCGGCAATGGCAAAGAACGGGTATTCGGAAGAGGAAATTAAGAAGTTGAAACGTGCCAAGGCAGATCCGGTTATTGCCCCTGATAACGGACAGGTACTTTGGGAAGTTTCCGTAGAGGGACCATCCATTGCTCCATTCATCGGGCGTAAATATCAGCATGACGAAGTCTTTTGTTATCTTTCCACTCCGTGGGGGGAATATGAAAAGATTCTAACCGGATTTACCGGACGTGTGGTGGAGATATGTGCACAGCAAGGTGCGACTGTACATAAGGGAGATGTAATCGGTTATATTCTACGAAGCGATATTTTTGCGTAGACTCTTATAAGAGTTAGGGTATAGGTAACTCAATAAAGAATTTTAGGGGAGTGTCTAACAAGTCCCTTTTTAGACAGCCCCTTTCTTTTGCGTATAAATTCAATGTAAAGACGATCATGAAAATTCTTATGTGTTGTAATTGAATGGATATTTATCGGTAGTAGAATGGAATGTTTAATATGGAATGAGCGTATTTTGTAAAAAATGCGATGGTCAGAGCAAAAAAAGCGGACTTATTTTGTTCTTTCTATAATTAAGTACAACTGCTTGAATTTCACGATTGGACGGCCAAGGTAGCTGGAGGTGCTGTAACCGTTCGCTTTTGCCCAATCTACGACTTTGTTACGCAGCTTTTCCGGATAGTAGATTGTAAGTAGTTTTTTCTCTATCTGGTCTCTCCATGACTCTGGTAAACTTATGTTGCTAAGGTGGCTAATTGAGGCAATGCCAAGAGCGAGAGCAACGACACTATGGGTGAAGTCTCCACTTTCAGGTGTGGGCTCTATCTGTAAATTCTGTTTCACTCCATCCACGAGGCTCTTGATAGCAAGAATATCTTGGGTGAGGTTGAGCTCTGAGATGAAATCAACCTCTACTTTTGCTAATTGATGAAATAGATCTCCTTTCTCTGCGCCAAGTAGTTTTAAACCCCAATCAATTTGGAAACGCAGAGATTCTACAGCTCTCTTTATACTGAGAGCATCTTTTTTCTTTGGATTTTTTTTGTATGCCATGACGAATAGAATGTTAAAATGAGTGTGCAAAAATAATGGTGAAGTATGCAGAAACGTTGCACACATAAAAAAAATTGCTATAAATTAATATATTTAGGTGGTATGCAGTTTTTTTGCATACAAAAAAGTTAACTTTGTACTAAATAAGATTATGAATTCTACCCTATAAAACATGCTATCAAGATATCTAAAGTAGGAAAAACAATTAGATGAGATATACAAAAAGGGGTTAAGCAATTGAATAATAGAAAATAGTAATAATATTTTGAAAATCACGGAAGTTTAGAAAATGATAAGTAAAACCTTTAACCGCTATATCTGGTTGCTCAACACGCTGCTTCAGCATCGCAGATTAATTTTTGAGGAGATAAGCTGTCGATGGAAAGATAGTTGTCTCGGTGATGGTAGACCGCTTGCATTACGTACATTCCACATGCATAGAGAAGCTATTGCAGAACTTTTTGGTGTAGAGGTCGAATGTGATACATCCAGCTATGAGTATTATATTTCTTCTTCCAGTCAACTGAAAAATGACAAGACTCGTCAGTGGTTGCTTAACTCCTTCACTGTGTCTAATATGATAGAAGCAGGGCGCAACATGAAAGATCGAATTTTGTTTGAGGAAATTCCTGAAGGAACTGAATATCTCCAAACAGTCATAGATGCAATGCAACGAAAAAAGGAACTGAAGATTGATTATAAACCTTTCAATGGTCATCAGTCAATATTTCACTTGCAGCCATACGCTATGAAGGTTTACCATCAGCGTTGGTATGTAGTCGGCTATCTCAAAGAGCAGGAGGGAATAAGGAATATTGCCCTTGATCGTATTTTGGAAATGGAATTGACAGATGACTCATTTATACTCCCCAATGATTTTGATGCAGAAGAATATTATGCTCATACAGTTGGCATATTTGTCAATGACAAATTGAAGCCACAGAAAGTAGTTGTTCGGGTATTCGGTGTTCATGTAGAGTATATGCGTTCTCTGCCACTGCATTTCTCTCAACAAGAGATAAAAACAGAACACAAAGAGTACAGCGACTTTGAATACCAACTTTGCTTAACTCCAGAGCTAACAAGTCAGTTACTTGCTATGGGTGAAAAGATCGAAGTTATGGAGCCAATAGGGCTGCGTGAAGAAATTAGAAAAAGACTTTTTGCTGCCATAAATAGATATAAATAGGAAAATAATGGCGTGCAGAGTCTTAGCAGAGATCAATATACACAGTTATAAACTCTAAATGAAGAAATTGGAAATGGTTAATAATTACACAATAAAAACAACCTATTACGATAGGAAAATGGATGAAAAGTTGCTAACCCAAATAAACGAGCGGTTTCCTTGGATCATCAGTTATGTTAAATCACATAATTGTTTAGATTTCCAGACTGGAAATGATCCTAAAACTAATCGTTCTTGGTTTTCTATATATAGAGGTACTGGACGTATACTAACCTTTCGTAGTCATTCGGGTAAAGTTAATGAAATATGTGATGTAGCCGAGGCTTACAAAGAATTAATGCAACCAGATTTTTTTAGAAATCCAACACCGGATCAGTTTGACACATATTTAGCGAAAATCGCTTCCACGGAAAAATTCAAAAGATACTATAAAGATACAAAGGTTTGCAATGAAGGATATTATCAGACATTAATAGGACGTCGTTATACGTTCGAAGTTAAAGATACTGATGATTTTATTCTTTTTGACAAGGAACTAGTTATCGGTTTTAAAACAAAAGACATAAAAGATGAATGGAATAAGGAAATCGTAGACCAACAAACATTGAAAATTGAACAATTAAGAAAGACGTACAATGGAACACTCCCTGAAGAAATAAAACCTGAGTATGGTGAATTTGACTTCCTTGGTCTAAATACTAATGGAGATATATTGATAATGGAACTTAAACAAAATGATCCTACTAAGACTGCATTGTCGCCCATTCAAACTTCATATTACTATCTACAGTTTCAAAAATTAGCTAGAGAAGATGATAAGTTGTACCAACGAATAAAAGCAATGATCGAGCAAAAAATAGATTATGGACTTATCGGTTCCAATTACAAAAATAAAATACCATTAAAGCTTTCCGGAAGAATAATACCGTGTGTAATTGTAGGAGAAGACAATAGACTATCTGAAACAATCTGCGAAAGATATAGATTTATTCGTGATTTATTTTTGCCGGAAATGAAAGCATACACATGCACATCCGAGGGTACTCTCTTTGCATCAGAAGACTTAGAAACAGAATGAATCTTATTATTCATCGTGGGGCTGACCAGATAGGTGGTTGTATTACAGAAATATCGACTGAGAATTGTAAAATTCTTATAGACTTCGGTAGCAATCTTCCTGGTTACAAAAAAGAAGAACTGACAGAAGAACAAGTAAAATCAATCATAGGAAATGCTGATGCCGTATTCTATACACATTATCATAGTGATCATGTTGGTTTGCACCATCTGATACCAACAAATGTCCTTCAATATATAGGAGTAGGAGCAAAAGAAGTTATGCTCTGCAAATATGACGCTTTGAGGGGGCACGGAGATTACTCCAAACAGATTGAAGCAATAGAGCGTATGGAAACCTATTGTGCGGCAAAACGTATTGATGTCAGTAAGAAAGGGAAGATTTTCGTTACTCCTTATTTTGTTAGTCATTCTGCTTTTGATGCATATATGTTCTTGATAGAATGTGAGGGAAAGAAGATACTACACACAGGAGATTTTCGCAGACATGGCTATATTGGCAAAGGTCTTTTTCCTACTTTGAAGAAGAATGTGGGAGAAGTTGACATACTTATAACAGAAGGAACAATGTTAGGAAGAAGTCAAGAATGTGTGATTTCAGAGAGCGAAATACAGAAGAATATTATAAAGGCATTGCGTGAACACAAGTATGTCTTTGCCTTGTGTTCGTCAACTGACCTTGACCGGCTTGCAACATTCCATGCGGCGTGTAAAAAGACTGGACGTATATTCTTAGTTGATGAGTATCAAAATAGGGTCCTTAATGTATTCACGAAATATGCAGGATGCAAATCTGATTTATTCCAGTTTAATGCTTTCAAGCTAATCAATTATAGAACTGTCAATGTTAGAAACAAGCTACAGAAGGAAGGGTTCTTAATGCCAATTCGAATGAGCAGTGGCTATTTGCTTAAGGGAATGCTCGATATATATAATGATGAAAAACCGTGGTTGATATATTCTATGTGGGGTGGCTATGCAAAAGAGGGTAAAGACTACACAAACAGCGATGTTATAAATATCCGTAATCTGTTTGGCGATAGAATATTAGATGGAACAATGGATGGTGTTCACACAAGTGGACACGCTGATGTTGAAACATTAAAAGAAGTCTGTCAAACTGTTCATCCTCGTATTGGAGTCATACCTATACATAAAGATGAGAACTCACGATATGATAGCATTAGTGGAATTTCTTCATACTTTATATTCGACGAAGGTGATGTTGACATACATGACATTCATATTTCTGTAAAATGAAAATACTTCAAATTTCTGATACGCATAATCAGCATCGGCAGTTGACCGATCTTCCAGCTGCTGATGTCATTGTACACTGTGGCGATTTTACAGACAATGGCACAGAGGAAGAAGTGCTTAACTTTCTCAACTGGTTCATCGAATTACCCTATCCTCACAAAATCTTCATAACTGGTAATCATGACCTTTGCCTTTGGGAGGCTGAAGGCATTGAAGATTTGCCTAACAATGTATACTTCCTTCAAGATTGTGAATGTGAGATTGATGGTATTAAGTTCTTTGGTTTGGCATATAACCATCCTGAGACTTTGATACCAAATGATGTTGACGTGCTCATTACTCATGAACCTCCTATCATGATACTTGATGAATCAGCAGGAATTCACTGGGGAAATGCATTACTTCGAAACAAGATTTACGAGGTAAAGCCACATTATCATTTGTTCGGTCATGCTCATGAAGGATATGGTACATTCAAGGATGAGCACATCATTTTCTCAAATGGGGCAATACTTGATGACAACTACAACTCTTGCCATAAACCTAAACTGATCATTTATAAATAGTCAAATTATAGTTCTCCTGATGGTTATAAACAACAAAAAGTGTATATGCTAAGATTAACTGAAAAGATGAAGTCGGATTATATTTGATCGTATTGGCATTGACATATATTCTATTTGTATTTTATTGATAGTTAACTATATCTATTCCTGTTCCGGTGTCATTCCTAAAATGATATGCCTTTCCTCTCCTGATTCTGGAAGACGGAAGGATAGGCGATACATCGTCTTAGAGATTTCTCTAGGCGTATAATCACTATAAGAGCACTTTATTTTCTAAAAGCTCTATACGTTTATATAACATGTCAAGGAGCCGACTGTTTGCTTTTATTAGCTCACGAAGATCATCTGCCGCTTCGATATGCACGCTACTACAGTCTTTAGCGACTCCAATATTAGTTCCGATAGTACCGGAATTATTGACATACACATTTCCATCTATTTTATTAAATAGCTCCAATGCAGACATATTCAGTACTTCTGCTATTTTATTCAGCCTGGTTAACGTGAGGTCAGTTTCACCATATTCAATCTTACAATAGGCACTTGTTGATAAGTTCAACTTTTCTCCCATTTGTTCTTGTGTAAGATTCTTTTCCATACGAAGCATTTGCAGCCGATGTCCTACTATCTTCTTTAAATCTGTTTCCATGTATCTTGTTATTGGGAAGCAATTTATTATTGGACAAATGTAACAATTTTAGTGGATATAACAAATGCTATTTTATACTTATTCGAGAGAACTGTGGAAAATGCGATAGTGCAAATAGCTTGGAGACGGGAAAACGACCTCGTTTTATTGAACATACCACTCTTTTCCCTTTTCTCGTTGATATTTGGAGATAACTATTCGTTTAACGGATGGTTGTAGTAAATATTGTGTATACAATACACCTTAATGTGTGCTTAACTTTGCAGTCAGAGAAAACACAATCATTCATAACAGTAAATCATTATTGAAAAAAGAACATTCTATATTGTATTAAAAGAGCGAAATATTGCACTAAAAAACAAACATAGCATTAATAATAAATAATAAACAGACATGAAGAAGATTTTACTATTGTTCTCTATTTGCCTAATTCCAATGTTAGGCTATGCACAAACCGATGAAAACGGTAAAGAAAGAGTCTATATTGATTATTTCTCGCGTCCCGGTACTATCAGTAATATTTTGGCGGAAGCATTGCGTAATAAAGTAATAGAAGGTATCCAGAAGATGGATCGTGTAGAACTTATTGATGTTGATTCTAATGAAGCATTGAAGACTGAAGCGAAAAGACGCCAAGAGGCTTCTGCTATGGGAGATGCCGTTTGCAGAAGCGAGGTCATGACAACGTTAGGCGCCCAATATCTTATTCAGGGAAATATTACCAGTATGCAGGGAGTTAAAAAAACAGATAGTAAAGGGAAGACCTATTATCAGGGGAGTGTTTCTTACACGTTGAAAATAGTAGACCCTTCTAACGGTACACTCAAAGGAACCCAGACATTCACTCACGAGGGGCTGACCGGGAATATTGGCGATACTCCTGATGAAGCAATCATTAAGACTTTGGATTATGTAGTAATAAGCATGGACGATTTTGTTGACGAGTATTTCAAAATGAAAGGAACGATTGTACAGATTGAGAGTACCAAAAAAGATAAAGCACAAACTGTATATATCGATCTTGGAACTAAGAGAGGGGTACAAAAAGGCCAGAAATTTATCGTTTACATAGAGATGGATATTGCCGGAGAACTGTCATTGAAAGAAGTCGGACGCTTGAATGTGAAAGAAGTATTGAGCGGAACGCGTTCTTTATGTACCGTGAGCAAAGGCGGTGAGGAGATAATGAAAGCATCGAAAGAAGAAAAGAAATTGATTATTCTTTCTCGAAAAAATACCTTTTTAGGCGGACTTGGACTATGATGAAGTTACGAATACTGCTTTTGAACCTGCTAGTTGTATACACTATTCATTTCATGGCACAGGAGTCATACTCCAATGACGTAACTTGTGTGAAGGCAGATGATAACATAGCCGTTATCACCGCTTCCGGAACAGCCGAAAAAAAGAAAGATGTATATAATATGGCATTGAAGTCGATCTTTAATGCTATATTTCTCAACGGCATTGACGGAGTGGAAAACGGACAGCCGCTCGTCGGGAAAGAAGATTCTTACTATATGAATCAGTTTTTCAGTTCACGTTATATGCTCTTTGTGAAGAACTATGAAACGGTAGGAGATCCGGTACGGCAATCTTCCAAGCTATACAATGGTACAGTAACGGCTCAAATCTTATTAGGTGCGCTTAAAAAAGACTTGATACGGAACAAATTGATGACGAGACCCCAGGAAGAAATGTCGATGGAGGAAACCCGGCAACCAATTGCTTTGCCGACAATCATGGTAGTCCCCTATAAAAGCAATGACCGAAGCTCATACGCTGATATTCTGAAGAATGATTTTGATCTTCGTATAGCCGTAAGTACGGTAAAGGAGGGATTTGTTAAGCTTGGCGTGAAGACAGTGGCTGCCGAGGGAAAACAGTCAGGAACTTTGCGTGCTTCCGAATGGGAAAGTAAGAATGCTGATTCCAATGATAAGCAGTTGTTGATGAATTCGGGAGCGGACGTTTATGTGATTGTTGATTTACAAAAAGACATATCTGCAGCTTCGGGAAGTAGAGTCTCATTGATTATGACTGCTCGTGAAACGGCTACCGGAGTAGATTTGGCTAGCCGGAAAAGCTGGACGAACCGCTTTAGGACGACGGACGTGGATAAGTTATGCGCATATGCGGCACAAGATGTTCTGGATGGTTTTCTGAAAGATATCTCGAAAGAGTTTGCCCGGAAAGTTCAACAGGGGAATACGGTTGTTCTTCGGGTTAGTCTCGCAGATAATGCTATCAATACGATGAATAGTCGGATAAACGGTAGTACTACTCTTTCGGCGCATATACGCAATTGGGTACGAAAAAATGCCCAGGGAGGACGCTACCATATTCAAGGTGCTGTGGACGATAGTCTGATATTTGATTCGATACAGATTCCTGCAAAGGACAGCGACGGCTTGCCGATGGATTGCATCACGTTTGCGGATAATCTGGTTAATTATCTGAATGATTCGGGAATAGATAGTGAACATAGAGTGGATGGAAGTACCATCTATTTGACTATTCAATAAATCAAGGACGTATGAAACATTGGTTTTTATTTATTCTTGTGATTTCATGGTTTTGCTTTCCGCTTTCCGGTCAACAAACGAACCGTCCTGACTGGGTGAAACAGCATCCTGTTAGTGGTTTAAGTTACATCGGAATAGGAATGGCTGAAATATCGGAAGGAGATTATCAGCAAAAGGCAAAGCAAAACGCTTTGTCTGATCTTGTATCTGAAATTCAAGTGGTGATTGCCGCCAATTCTTTGTTGAATACGTTGGAGGACGATGGTAATGTGAAACAAACCTTCGCAGAAAGTATTCGTACAGAAGCCCGGGCGGAAATAGAGAACTTTCGTCTGGTGGATTCCTGGCAAGGTGACAATGAGTATTGGGTTTATTATGAACTGAATAAGGATGATTATGCGGCTTTGGTGGCAGCACGTCGTCAGAAGGCAATCCGTAACGGCTTCGATTTCTGGTATAAGGGACACATTACCTTACAACAGGGAGATTTAATGACTGCCATTGAATTATTCTCGAATGGAATGGAGGCTATACGCCCGGTACTTAATCAGGAATTGTTCTGCTCTTACGAAGGAAAGACGATTAATCTGGCGACTGAACTATATGCGGCTTTGGCCGGAGTATTTGATGGAATAACGATTGTTCTGAATCCGGCAACCGTTTCAGCCACGCCGTTTCAAGGTATAAGGGAGCCTATTGCTATAGGTGTTTACCGTAATGGAAATCCGTTAAGGAATATCCGGTTGAAAGCCGAGTTTGTTTCCGGGTCGGGAGATTTGTCTTCCATGTCTCCCACCGACGAATCGGGAGTTGCCGCTCTTTATGTGCGCAATATTACTTCTAAACAGGCACAGCAGGAAATTGGAATTTCATTAATTGATGATGTGTTCAGCTTGTTCCGGAAGGGAAGTTATGCAGCTTTATTCAAACAAATGCTTTCTTCTCTTCCCGGAGCAACGTTGACTGTCAACACGGCGCAGACACAGACTTCTGCTTATGTTAGAAGTGCGCAGAGCGATATAGAGACGGTGGAACGAACTGTGAAGAGTTTGCTGAACAATCATTTCTTTAACGTAGTTGCATCTCCTTCTGAAGCCGACATTATCGTTACATTGGATAATAAGTGTCGTAAAGGCAATACCGTTCCGGGTGAACTGTACAACTTCATCGAATTCTTTTCTACGTTGGGGATTAAAATAGAAAATAACCGGACGGGGCAAATCCTATTGAATTATTCTATTAATGATGAACGGACATTAGTACCAGAAAATAAGTCCGCTTCTCAAGGCAAGAATATGGCGGCGCGTGAATTGATAAAACGGTTGAATCGGGAGTTTGCGCATGAATTGAAGAAAATAACATTCGACAGAACCGGAAAGATTCCGGAAAGACAGAAGATGTTGCCGGATGTTCCTGTTCCGGTAGTCGGTGCTTCCGTACCGGAAAAAGAAGCTGATCCGGTTATATCTGTCCCTGTTGTGGTGCCGGAAGTTATTCCTGCTCCTTTGGTTCCGGTTAAGTCCGCCAAACCAGAGAATCAAAAGGCAATTCGGGTTGAATGGTTGGATGGTGTCTTTGTTGAATTTGACAAACTTGCAACTTTAGGAGACAAATCGAGGATACATCTTAAGATTGTGAATACAAATGCTGACGATTGCGAAGTGGACTTATATAGTGGAAATCTGACGGTTATAAACGAAAAAGGTGAAGAATCTCCGATTGTCAGTGTCAAACTGGGTTCTAAGTTCAATGACCGCAGAGTCACTGCGCTCATTGTGCCTGATCTGCCTACGGAGATGGTTATTGAGGTAAGTAAGTTGCAATCTGTGGCACTGCTGCAATTGAAGGATTTCAAAAATAATATAGTGAAGTTGAGAGGCTTGAAATGAATCATATATTAACATTAAAAAAGACTTGAAATGAAAAGAATTAATTTATTGGGAACAGCATTGCTAACCATTGCTGTTATGACAAGTTGCGGTAGTTCAAAACCTGTAACACAAACAGTGCAGCAACCGACAGTGCAACAGGACGTAGAAATTAATGTTCCTTGTTCGGGACCGGAATTTCAAACGAACAAAGAGTATTTTAGAGCTAGTTCGATGGGACTTTCTACGGATATGTCTATTGCAAAGAAAAAAGCGATGACGGAGGCCCGGGCTGAAATTGCTACTGCTATCAATGCAAAAGTGAAATCGGTAACCGATAGTTATGTTTCCTCTTATCAGCAAGGTGAAAATGATGAAAGCAAAAGTCGTTATCAATCATTGACCCGTACGGTAGTGGAACAGGAATTGAGCGGTACGCGTGTAATTTGTGAAAAAACCATGAAGACTCCTGATGGTAAATACAAAGTATATGTCTCTCTTGAACTGGCAGGAGAGGAAATCATGAATGCTATGGCAAATCGTATTAAGAATGATGACAAATTGCGCATTGACTTTGAATATGAAAAGTTCAAAAAGGTATTTGAAGAAGAAATGAGTAAAAACGCCCAATAATCAGCTTGTTTAGAACACAGAGGATAGTAATGATCTCTTTAATAACTACCCAACTATTTGAAGATTGAATGATGAAACTTAATTTGTCGGATATAAGATATAATTGGGTAGTTATTTTTATTATCCAGTTGCTTTTGTCTCCCGGTATTGATGTGTTTTCACAGGCAATGTCTGTTGATACAGTTTATAACCAATCTTATGACTGGAGATCGGGACAGCGGGAGACTTTGCCGGAATGGGTGTTTGCTTCTCAACGGAAAGGCCGGGTAATTGGTATATCTGATCCTTGTATGAAATCCGAAGCTGCAAGGATGCTTGCTTTGCAAAGAGCGGCTTATCTGTATTCATTGCAGCAAGGGGTACAATTGAGACTTCTCTCGGACGTTTTTTCCACCATGGAGACTGCCAGTAATACATACGAAGACCAAAGAAACAAAATGCTTGTATTGGGAGTGATCGAACATCCCGTTCAACATGTTTCCTACCGGATTGAGCATGAATATACTTCTATATTTGGAGAGAAATTTCTGGAGGTATCTTTTACTCCATCGAATGATAGTTGCGATTTTTCTTATCATTCCATTAGTGAGTTGATGCTTTTGTTTACGAAAGAAAGGGTTGAGGAAGAAGAGGTGAAATTCAATTTATTGTTGGAATCGGATAGTTGTAGGGAGCAATCAGACCAGTCATGGTTTCAGCTTAAGGGAACACAGTCGTCTCCTCAAATAATTTCATATATGAACGGAGTTGAAATTTGTTCTTTACAAGAAGACTGTTGGTATGAAGATGCTGGTTTCGGAGGTCAGGGCGGACTGGAGAAGATGGATATGAGGAATGCCTTTTGGAATGCCTATATGTCTTCTTTAGTGAAGGCGTTGTTGTTATATCCGTTTTCTGATGTAAATGTCAAGCAGGTAGACGATCGTTTCAATGGCGGCACTGATTCCGGTTGTGGTTTGTATCGGGAGAAGGTTGTCGCTGTCTTGTCTATTTCCCCCTTTATCAAAGATATACGGAATAATAAGCTGTGTGTGGATTGGCAGATAACAGAACAACAAAATATAATAAGGAAATGAGGAAAAATAGGATACGAATACTATCTATGGTAGTTTTTTCATTGTGTTTGCCGTTTAGTCTTTTTGCGCAAATAGATAAAGACATGAAGGAGTTTGACGATTTTGTGAAGCAGCAGCACAAAGAGTTTGATGATTTTGTGAGCGAACAGAATAAGGAATTTGCCGAATTTCTGAAAGAAACCTGGAAAGAGTATGACTTGCAGAAGCCGGTGGTACGTCCTCAAAGACCAGAGCCTGTAAAACCGGTTAGCTTTGACCGTAAGAAGCCGGCAACAAAACCGCAAGAGGTTAAAGTAGGGGAGGTGACCCGACTCCCCATTCCGACAGTGACTCCAAGTGCGACATTTTCTCCTTCAAAAGGGAAAACACCGGTTCCGGTTATACCGGGAGGTAAAGATGTGGCTGTAGAACCGGAAAAGGATTCTGCGGTGCTCCCTGAAATAAAACCGGAAGTGAAGCCTGAAGAAACTGTTCCGGCCAAACGCTCGCTTTCCGGTGTAGAGTTTTCGTTCTACAGTAAAGATTGTGTTGTCAATGCTTCATTGAAGAACCGGCTCACTTTAAAAGGGATTGCAGAGAAAGATATTTCTGCCGGATGGGAGACGTTATCGCGTAGCAACTATCAGCCTTTGATAGACGACTGTCTGGCTTTTAAAAAGGATAATGCCCTGAATGACTATGGTTATCTGCTGTTGACGAGGAAAGTGGCTGCTGAACTATGTGGAAGTACTCATTCCGATGAAATAGCTCTTATGCAAATGTTTCTCCTTTCTCAATCGGGATATAGGGTTAAGGTGGCGCGTATGGATAACCGCCTTACTTTATTCTATGCTTCGGGTAACATGATTTATGCTACCTGTTTTATTACTTTGAATGGAGTAAACTATTACAGGTTTGATACTACCCCGAATAAAACTAATTCTATTTACACTTACAACCGTGATTTCGCCAATGCGAAGAACCCGGTAAATATGAATATCACTACTCCTCAACCCTTTTCAGGAACTTACGTGGAGAAAACGTTGCAAGCGAAAGCTTATCCATCCGTCAAAGTCTGCTCGAAAGTAAATTCGGGACTTATTTCTTTCTATAAGGATTATCCGCAATGTGACTTTTCTGTCTATGTGGGAGCTCCTGTCAGTCAGGAAGTACAACAGACGGTGCTTCCATCATTGCAAGCTGCCATACAAGGGAAAAAACAATCGGAAGCTGCTAATATACTGATTAATTTCGTGCAGACAGCTTTTGATTATAAGACAGATGGTGACCAGTTTGGTTATGAAAAGCCTTTCTTTGTGGATGAGCTGTTCTACTATCCTTATTCCGATTGCGAAGACCGTGCTGTGTTATACTCTTATTTGGTACGTACTCTTATGGGGCTTGATGTTGTATTGTTGGAATATCCCAATCACATGGCAACAGCGGTCTGTTTTGATGAAAACATTGACGGAGATTATATAACTGTAAGCGGAAAGAAGTACATTATTTGTGATCCTACTTATATCGGAGCTTCTATCGGGCTTGCCATGTCGCAATTTAAGAACGTGGCAGCCAAGGTGTTGAAATATTAATTTTATTATATTATGAAGAATATTAAAAAGTATTTGTGTGCCATTGTAATGATGGTTATTTCGATGACTGCATTTGCGCAGGAAGATGTTTTTAGCGGTGACTGGCTAGGAGCAAATAAAGAAGGCGATTTAAAGGTTGCGTTCACATTGAATTGTGATGGTAATTGGCAATTGAATCCTTATAATGAGAATGCCAGATGCAATGGATTTATGGAAGTGAATATGCTGGAACCCGGTGGAAGGGAATCTTTGATGGCAACTTATGAGTTTTACGTCGAGAGTATGAACGGGAATGAACTGACTCTTTCTTTTGTAGGCGGACGTCCGGAGGTTGATGCCGGGATTTCCGGTCAATGCAAAGTCGTTTATAAGGATGATAAGTTGTCGTTTACCGGACTTGATAAAGGCGGAAAAGATGCTGCCTTTAATGGATTGACACTTGTAAAAAGCGGTAGTGGAGCTGATGCAATAGCTGATGCTGCGGCGGATGACGGAGTTCCTTTGGGAGTAAAGATATTGGCTGTTGTCCAACTGGTTTTGTCTATTGCCGTTGTTTTATTTATTGTGGGGCATATGTTTTTTGTATGGTATAAGGGCGCACGTTATAAAGAGGTTTTTACGGTAGAAGGAATGTTGAATAAACGCCTTGCAGCCGGAATGCCGGAGAAAATGACGGATGACGAGATAACGGAGGCATGGAAGCTGATGGATGAGGCATTCGCTACTTGGACGGTGATTGAAAAAACAGATGATGATGAATTCAGAAAGCCGACAAAGATGAAGCAAATTAAGAAATCTGTTCTTTTGATTGATCAGGTTATCGGTATGTGTCCTACTGATGCTGATGTCATAGAACGCTTAAACTCATTGACTGATGTGATTAATAGTGGTGAAGAACGTCATTTTGATGGTTCCAAGAAATTAATCTGGTTAGGTGTCATTGTGGGTATCTTGATGTATTGGATGATGGGAGTCGGTATGATGTTTTCTACTTTAATAGCTACCGGTTTGTATGTGGTAGCGAGCAGGACGCCTCAATTCTTAATTGATAAGCGGGCACTTCGTGGCGGTGGAAACATTCATAATGGTATTTTTGCCGGAGTGTTCGGGTTATTGGCAGGAGCGCAGACAGTGCGGACAATATACAAGTTTAATGATGGTCATAAAGAATATTCTGATGATCATTCACAACATTGGATTGCTTTGGCAATCGGACTTGTCGTTTTGTTTGTATTGGCAATGATGATGGCGTTCTGGGCACTTCTGAACTATTTACGTAATTATGTTCTGTACTTTTGATGGATAAAACTAACATGGTTGTTAATAATGGATTCGGCAGCATAATTAGGCTATTTATGTTTTGAAGTAGAATTTAGAGTAGTAGGTGTACAGGGGATCGATGAAAATTCGATGACCTGTGCATCTTTTTTTAATTAGTGATACTACAAAATATGATTAAGAACTTGCTAATTCCAATATAAATTTTAATATTTGCATTATAACAATAGTGTCAATTGAAAACAAAAGATGAAATAATCGCTATTCTCCGGAATTTTAAGGAAGAATTTGGGGAGAGATATGGAATTGAAAAGTTGGGACTTTTTGGTTCTGTGGCTCGTGGTGAGCAGAAAGAGGATAGTGATATTGATATTTGTGTAAAGCTTCAAGATCCGGATTATTTTATTCGAATGGAAATAAAAGAGTCATTAGAAGAGCGTTTTAATGCAAAAGTGGATGTCGTGTCTTTAACCGCAATTATGCGTAGTTTATTTCGCAATCATATAGAGAAAGATGCAATCTATATCTAATTTTTATTATGCCAAACGGTAGTCTTTAGGTACCACTCCCATCCGCTTTGTAAACTCCTTATAGAAATGTGATCTATTCATAAACCTACTTTGATACATGATTTCTTTAATGAAATTTTTGGGTGGGGATAAAATATCTCGTAGAAAATTCCTGGCGACTCCCGATCATAGTTATTTTCCGATTTGTATAGAGGCGATGAAGCTTGGTATCCATGTGTATGTGGAAAAGCCGCTTGTCAGAACTTCCTATGAATGTGAACTGTTTGCAGGCGGAACAGAAGTACGGTGTTATCACGCAGATGAGTTACCAAGGACATTTTTTCTGTTTATTATTGAGCTTAAACTCTCAAAACTTGCAAAATCGTTTCAATCGTTTCACAGAATCTTTCATGTCTTGATTTTTGTTCTAAAAGTATGATTCGGTTTGTTTTCTAACTTCTATATTTGTCATCAGAAACGAACGACAATGAAACATGGTATCTATATATTGACTATTCTTATGGCTTTATTAAGCCTTCCAGAAAGTGGGTATGCTTCGATTCCATTTTTCGCTGTTGCGAATGATACAATCCGGCGGGTAGTGATATATTTTGATGCGAATGATGCGGGAGTGAATCCTTGTTATAAAGGTAATAATCAAGTGATTGCAGCTTTGGATTCTTTGTTTCCCGGGAATTTGAATACGAAATATATAACTGCGCTAAATGTGGAAACTTTTGTTTCTCCTGATGGCAACGAGTCTGATAATAAAAGTTTGGTTGCCCGGAGAAATGATTCGATAAAGGAATTCTTGCAACGGTATAATTCGGATGTTAGTGTTGATAAGATTCATTTTTTTTCAGAGGGAGAGGATTGGTCGGAGTTTCGTAAGTTGGTGGCATCCGACTCCAACTTGCCGGATCGGGAAGAAGTGCTGATATTAATTGATTATCATAAGAATGATGTCAATAAACGGAAGCAACTGTTGCGGAAATTGAATCGGGGAATTGCTTACCGATACATTGTTCACAATATCTTTCCGGAGCTGCGGCGATCGGTTATTACGATTGTTGGAGAAACTCCGAAATTAAGTAAAGAGGCTTTTGAACCGGTATCTTCTGTCTCCGGGTTGTTTGTTTCAAATCAGGAAGAGGCGCTTCCGAAAGATCAACCTGATAAGTCTGTGGGAGAAAGTGAAGAAAAACAGGCCTGTGAGGTCGATATATCGGAGGCAGAAGGGCCGGTGAAAAGCCAAACTGTACTTGCAGTGAAGAATAATCTGTTATATGATTTGGCATTGGCGCCAAATATAGAAGTGGAAATTCCGATAGGCAAGAGGTGGTCTTTGAATACTGAATATAAATGTCCGTGGTGGCTGAATAGCAAACATGATTTCTGCTATCAGCTTCTTTCGGGAGGGATGGAAGGACGTTGTTGGCTGGGAAACCGTCAGAGACGTGACCGATTGACCGGACAGTTTATCGGACTTTATGCTGAAGGCGGGATATATGATTTTCAGTTACGTGGCGACGGCTATCAAGGTAAGTATTACGGAGCTGCGGGAGTGACTTATGGATATGTACGGCAGTTGGCACGGCATTTTTCCCTTGAATTCAGTCTTGGCATAGGGTATTTGACAACAGAATATAAAAAATATACTCCTTATGAGGGAGATATTATATGGATAAATAGTGGGCGTTATAACTTTATTGGTCCTACCAAGGCGAAAGTTTCTTTGGTATGGCTGATAACAACAAAGAGATAGGAGGGCGCAATGCGGAATACAAGATACAGGTTTCTTGTGCTTTTGTCCTCGCTACTGATGCTAACTGGATGTAGCCGTCGCGATATATTGGATGATTATCCCGTAAGTGGGGTAGATATAAAGCTGGATTGGGATGGAGTGACAGATCAACTGCCGGAGGGAGTTCGGGTGATTTTTTATCCGAAGAACGGAGATGGCAGGAAAGTAGATAAATACCTTTCGGTGCGAGGCGGAGAAATGAAAGTTCCTCCGGGACGGTATTCAGTAGTAACTATGGGTTATAACTTTAACTCGGATCGTATACGAATTAGAGGAGAAGAGTCCTATGAATCTATAGAAGCTTATACAGAATATTGCAATGATTTGGGGATTGCAGGAATGGAAAAGATGGTTTGGTCACCCGATTCGTTGTATGTATTGAATATAGATGAGCTGAAAATAGAGAAGAGTGAAGAAGTGCTTCATTTAGACTGGAAGATGGAATCTGTGGTGAAGAAATATTCTTTTGCAGTAGAGGCTAAAGGTTTGGAGTATGTTGCAACAGTGGTAGGGAGCATTGATGGATTATCCGATTGTTACTGTATAGGCAAAGGTCGTGGAGTGTGTAGCTCACAACCTATCTACTTTGAGGTAAAGAAGGGAGACAATAAGGTAACGGCATCTTTCACCGCTTTCAAACAAGTAAAGGAAATGACAATGCCGACGCGAATGTCAATATCAGAGAGGGAAACTTCTAGTGAGAAAGATGCTATAATATTAATATTGAAATTTATCAAAACAGATAATACAGTTCAGGAAGCAACAATTGATGTTACTGAAATAATAGGTACACTTGAAAATGCTGGAACAGGGGAAGATGGAAAACCAACTCCACCACCGGAAATTGAGTTACCGCCTGATGATAAGATTGAAGTTGATAAGCCGGAAACACCACCGAATCCTGATGGAGGTGGAGGAATGGGGGGCAATGTTGATGGATGGGGACCCGAAGATAATGTTGAGTTACCCGTGAAATGAAATAGATGCTATAAACAAAATATAACAATATTATAAACTTAAAAAAATACAGTTATGAAGAAGATTTTATTGGCAGTAACAGCTGCTTTGGCAATTACGGGTTGCTCACAGAATGAAGAGTTTGAAGCCCCTTCACAGAAGGCCGAAATTAATTTTAATACGGCGGTAACTAGAGCTACTGAACTGGATACAGACGGTTTAGAGAATTCTGGCTTTCAGGTTTATGCGTATAATACGAAGGCAGAGGAGATGAGTGCTACGGTGACTCTTTCGACACCATGGATAAATGGTTCTGCTACTTGTTCGGATTCTAAATGGACGGTATCTGGAGGTCCATATTATTGGCCTCTTGCAGAAAATCTGCAATTCTTTGCATACTCTCCAAAAGACGGAGTTACATATACAGCTCCGAATGGTACTACTGATAAAGGATATCCTAAGTTTACTTATACAGTGGGAAATACAGCTGCCCTTCAAAAGGACTTAGTGATTGCATCTGTGGCAAATGCTCAAAAGAAGAAAAATGAAGCAGCAACAGATGTTTCTTTAACTTTTAAACATGCATTGACTCAAGTAAATATCGAGGTGACAAAAGAGGCTGGTTATACCTATACTATATCTAAAGTGGAATTGACTGGAATTAAGGGAAGTGGAACATTTACATATACAGGTGTTAACGCAGGGACTTGGACTGCAGGTACAGAGACAAGTGTCTCTTATGCATATGAACTTGGGGCTTTTTCAGATGATAAGACAACTGTAAAAGCAGGTAATGCGTTGATGTTAATACCGCAAGCTCTTACTGATGCAAAAATATCTATAGAATATACCGTAGAGAAAGATGGAAGTAAGATTGCTGAAAATAGTAAGGAAGTATCTTTGACAAGTACTGCTGCATGGGCGTTTGGAAAGAAAATACTATATAAACTAACATTGCCTATTGGTGCTCAAGAAGTTGGTATCACTGCAACTGTTACTAGTTGGGATGCTGAAGATCCTGTAACTCCAACTGTTGACTAACACAAGATTAAATCTATGGAACCGATGTAATTTGTATGTTACATCGGTTCTTCTTGTGTTTTGGAATTATGATAGAAAATATAGCCTAGTTTCTCCAGAAAAAGACTGGGAATTTTAATTCTATATGTTACTTACATTTTTGTAGTGGATACCTTTTTTCTCTTACCTAACCTCTTTTTCACTTTTCTCTCTTTTTTTATGGCAATATGAAAACTTTCATATACTTTTGTTGCTAACGTAAAATAAGTGCAAACACAGCAAACGTATGTCATCTATTTGTCAAGGAACCTGGGATTGTCAAATATGTCCAAAAGCGGTGAGTAATGCCATTACTCATGTGATTTATCAGCGTGGTTTTCATAAACCGGCTCAAAAGTGTGAAGAAAATCTTATCCTTTTTTTGATGAAGGGAGAAATACTGGTCAATAGTAAGGAATATGCGGGGACAATGCTTAAGGAAGGTGAATTTATCCTTCAGGCTATTGGTTCTATGTTTGAGATGCTTGCTATGACTGAATGTGAGTGTATTTATTATCGTTTTATCCAGCCCGAACTGTTTTGTGATTTCCGTTTCAATCATATCATGAAGGAGGTATCTCCTCCACTTATTTATACTCCACTTAAAATAATACCTGAACTGCAATATTTCCTCAATGGGTCTATTACTTATTTGAAAGGAGATAAAGTCTGTCGGGATTTGCTATCTCTGAAACGAAAAGAATTGGCGTTTGTATTGGGATACTATTATTCCGATTATGATCTTTCGAGCTTGGTGCATCCACTCTCTAAATATGTAAACAGTTTCCAATACTTCGTTATTCAAAACTATAAGAAAGTAAAGACAGTGGAAGAACTGGCACAATTGGGTGGATATACTCTTAGTACATTCCGTCGTATCTTCAATAACGTCTTTCATGAACCTGTTTATGAATGGATGCTGGCGAGACGTAAAGAGGGCATTCTGGACGACTTGAACAACTCTGAATATAGCATCTCGGAGATATGCTATAAATATGGTTTTGAATCTTTACCCCATTTTTCTAATTTCTGCAAGAAATCTTTTGGTGCCTCTCCACGTAATTTACGTAGGCAAGACATTTCATAAATGCAACTATGTAAGATAACTGCGGTTCACCGGTTTCATCCAATTCTCTAAATGCCGATGAATAAGGTAACAGCGGGTGAAAGCAAGGGAGAAATTCAGGTGAAACTGAACCTTCCCGGTTTCACCTATTGAGTTTATTCATACCGACTGTTGGACATATAGATCCAAAGTGTTGGATATATAGCTTCAAGGTGTTGGATATATAGCTCCAAGATGCTGGATATATAGATGCAACAACTCAAGTATTAACACATGAGAACTAAGGTGTTAAGACCTGTCGGCCAAAGTATTACATCCGCACAGTTCACTCATTAACACCTGAAAGCGGATTTGCTATAAGCATATCCGGATTAGCTATAATGATAATTGTTTTAGCTCAAGGGATATTTTAATAAGACAGGTGAAAGCGGTAACGAATGATTTTACCTTATTTCAATCCTCGCTTTCACCCGTAATTCTCTCATTCATAACAGTTCTGGCTATAAGGTGAAATCGGTGAAACTTATGAATTAAAAGTTCATGTTACTGATCCGTATTAATAATAATTGTGATCTACTCATACATAAAGAAATCCCCTGTCGGACTAGCCGGCAGGGGATTCTGTCATTAATCAAATTAAGCTCTCGCTATTGAAATCTAGCAATTTCTAGTCTTTTAATTTTGCGATGATGAAGTCGCGGTTCAAGCGAGCGATGTTGCTGATAGAAATATTTTTCGGACATTCAGCTTCACAAGCACGAGTGTTTGTACAGTTACCGAATCCCAGTTCATCCATCTTTGACAACATAGCTTTTGCACGACGCAAAGCTTCCGGTTTACCTTGCGGCAGCAAGTTCAACTGGCTGACTTTTGCAGAAACGAACAACATAGCAGAACCATTCTTACATGCAGCTACACAAGCACCGCAACCGATACAAGAAGCAGCATCCATAGCTTCGTCAGCGATAGGTTTCGCGATCAGGATAGCGTTAGCATCCTGCGGAGCACCTGTGCGTACGCTTACATAACCACCAGCTTGCATAATCTTGTCGTATGCAGTACGGTCTACCATCAAGTCTTTGATGACAGGGAAACCAGCCGAACGCCAAGGTTCAACAGTGATGGTATCACCGTCGTTGAAACGACGCATATAGATCTGGCAAGTAGTAGCACCTGTTGCAGGACCGTGCGGGTGTCCGTTGATGTAAAGAGAACACATACCGCAGATACCTTCGCGGCAGTCATGATCGAATACTACCGGTTCTTTTCTTTCGCTGATGAGCTGTTCGTTCAGAATATCCAGCATTTCGAGGAAGGAAGTATCACCGGGGATATCTTTCATTTGGTAGGTTTCAAAAGCACCTTTAGCTTTCGGACCAGCTTGGCGCCATACCTTCAGTGTAAATGATATATTTTTATCCATTTTCTTCTAATTCTTTTAAATGTTTAACTTCACCGATTAGCTCTTGTAGTTACGAGTCTGAACCTTGATAGCTTCGTATACCAGCGGTTCTTTGTGCAATACCGGAGCCTTTTCATCATCACCTTGATATTCCCAGCATGCTACATAGAAGAAGTTTTCGTCATCACGTTTTGCTTCTCCTTCTTCAGTCTGGTATTCTTCACGGAAGTGACCACCACAACTTTCGTTACGGTTCAATGCATCGTAAGCAACAAGCTCACCCATAGTGATGAAGTCGTACAGACGGATTGCTTTGTCAAGCTCTACGTTCATACCTTCCTTAGAACCGGGGATAAACAAGTTCGTTTCGAATTCCTTGCGGATTTCTTTCAGTTCGGCGATACCTTTCTTCAGGCCTTCTGCCGTACGTCCCATACCTACATATTCCCACATGACATGACCCAGTTTCTTGTGGATAGAATCAACAGATTCTTTACCCTGGATGCTCATGAACTTGTCGATCTTAGCTTGAACTGCTTTTTCAGCTTCAGCAAATTCAGGAAGATCGGTAGAGAAACGAGGAACAGTGATCTGGTCTGCCAGATAGTTTTGGATAGTGTAAGGCAATACGAAGTAACCGTCAGCCAAACCTTGCATCAATGCAGAAGCACCGAGGCGGTTTGCACCGTGGTCGGAGAAGTTACATTCACCGATAGCGAACAGACCCTTGATAGTGGTTTGCAGTTCGTAGTCTACCCAGATACCACCCATTGTATAGTGGATAGCCGGATAAATCATCATCGGGTTATAATATTTCACACCACTGATTTCTTTAGCCAGTTCGCCCGGATTAACGTCAGTGATTTCTTCGTACATATCGAAGAGGTTACCATAACGTTGAAGAACAACGTCGATACCCAAACGGTTGATAGCTTCAGAGAAGTCGAGGAATACGGCCAAACCTGTGTTGTTTACACCGAAACCAGCGTCGCAACGTTCTTTAGCGGCACGGCTGGCAACGTCACGCGGAACCAGGTTACCGAATGCCGGATAGCGGCGTTCCAAGTAATAGTCGCGGTCTTCTTCAGGAATATCACTTCCTTTGATTTCGCCTTTCTGAAGTTTCACAGCATCTTCTTTTTTCTTCGGAACCCAGATACGACCGTCGTTACGGAGAGATTCAGACATCAAAGTCAGCTTAGACTGCTTGTCGCCATGTACCGGAATACAAGTCGGGTGAATCTGAACGTAAGCAGGGTTAGCGAATACAGCACCCTTGCGGTAGCAAGAGATAGCAGCTGTACAGTTACAACCCATAGCGTTAGTAGACAGGAAGTAAGCGTTACCATAGCCACCAGTAGCGATTACTACAGCGTGAGCAGCGAAACGTTCCAATTCGCCTGTTACAAGATTTTTTGCGATGATACCGCGGGCACGTCCGTCAACGATGACAACATCCTGCATTTCATAGCGGGTATACAGTTTAACAGTACCTACGTTTACCTGACGGCTCAATGCAGAGTAAGCACCCAGCAGCAACTGCTGACCAGTCTGGCCTTTAGCGTAGAAAGTACGGGATACCTGTGCGCCACCGAAAGAACGGTTGTCCAGTGTACCACCGTATTCGCGAGCGAAAGGAACACCTTGTGCTACACATTGGTCGATGATAGCGTTAGACACTTCAGCCAAACGATATACGTTTGCTTCACGGGCACGATAGTCGCCACC
Source organism: Bacteroides sp. MSK.18.37 (assembly GCF_019129155.2). Lineage (NCBI taxonomy): Bacteria > Pseudomonadati > Bacteroidota > Bacteroidia > Bacteroidales > Bacteroidaceae > Bacteroides > Bacteroides sp. MSK.18.37. Next base: position 3,176,524 of record NZ_JAHOIB020000001.1, read on the forward strand.
TTTTACAGTATCGTAGAACAGACGGTAAACCGAGTCACCATCATTTTGATAGTTCTTTGCAGCGTTGATACCACCCTGTGCAGCGATAGAGTGTGCACGACGGGGAGAATCCTGAATACAGAAATTGAATACTCTGAAACCCATTTCACCAAGTGAAGCAGCGGCAGAAGCACCTGCCAGACCCGTACCCACAACGATGATGTCCAAACGACGTTTATTAGCGGGGTTCACCAATTTCTGGTGAGCTTTATAGTTGGTCCATTTCTCAGCCACCGGGCCTTCTGGAATTTTTGAATCTATCTTGATCATAATATTATTTACAATTTAATCATTTACAATTTACTATTTAGCAAGCACCGCCACAAATCAGTGTTTTCACGAAGAATACCACTACTACCAGTGCGAAACCGAGTACAACAATCGTAGAATAGATGTTAGAAATGCATTTCCAACGATTGATCCATACTTTGTTGTTCCATCCCAGTGATTGCATAGAGCTCCAGAAACCGTGAGTCAGGTGGAACCACAAAGCAAACAGCCAAACGAGGTAAAGAACTACGTAAACCGGGCTAGAGAAAGTCTGCTGGATGTGATAAGCACCGTTAGCGGCATAAGCCAGCGTCAGTGTATCAGCGTGCATGCCCATGTTGTGCATCAGTTCCGGCAACTGCATTTTTGCCCAGAAGTTGAAGAGGTGCAAACCAAGACCTACGATAACGATCAGACCCAGCACCAACATGTTTTGAGATGCCCATTCTACAGTTTTTGGTTTGTCAACCACTGCATAGCGTTCGCTACCACGCGCTTTGCGATTCTGCATTGTCAGCCAGAATGCGTAGATGATGTGAATCACAAAAAGAGCGGCTAGTCCTGCGGTAGCCACTAACGCATACCAGTTTGCTCCCAGGAACTCACAAATCATGTTGTAACCATCAGCCGAGATGATTGCAACCAAGTTCATCGCCATGTGAAATGTTAGAAACAGGACAAGGGCGATACCGGTAACGCTCATCACCACTTTCCTTCCTACAGATGAATTACTTAACCACATAAATGATTGAATTTAAATTATTTAATTGTTAGAACTAAAATTTCGACGTTTTACACCTCTTACAGACTGCAAAAATAGGGGAAATAGATTGATTGAGCAAGGAATTAAAGAAATAATTCTTTAATAATGAATCAATGCGCTAATGTATCAATATGCCAGCCAGTATGTACGCATGGTGCAACTGATTGGCACATTCGTAGGATGAGGCTGTTTATTGTACTTTCCCGATTTTCTCACCGCCGGCTGCTTTTTTGCGTAAAGCGCGTGGGGTATCGCCAAAAGAGTCTTTACAGAAGTGTGCGAAATGCGACAGGGAGTCGAATCCGTATCTGTTACAGATTTCAGTGATTCGCATTTTGGTGTGCTGCAGGTCTTCCAGGATTCCTTCCCGTTTCTTTTCCAGTATCCATTCGTATACGGGCACACCATAGAGGTTTTTGAAAAGTCGGCGGAAAGTAGTGGTCGTATATCCTCCCAGATGCGCAAATTCTTCCACGTTCTTCACGTTGCTGTAATTCTGCATGACGAAATAGTGGAAACTTTCCGTATAAGTGCTGATCGGATAGAAGAATGAACCCAGTTGGGGCAGCGGATAGAAGTTGGTAATCAAGAAAACCAGTTCTTTGCATTTTAAGTCGATATACTTGCTGCAAGGGTTTTCTTCAGCGAGGAATTCGGGCATACTGGTGACAAGGTGGTAAAGCCTTTCGCTCATAATCAGTGGAGTGTAGGTCAAAGGAGCTTCCGCCTGTTCCATCATTTCCTTATATCGGTCTTCGCAGAGCAAAGGCAGTTCGTTGAACCAGTAGACAACGTATTCAACATCTGTCAGTGCCAGTATTTCGACCTTGGAGCCAATAGCCTGCAAAACAATTTGTCTCTCGCGTAACGTTATTCCGGGATGCTCTTCGCTATTGATAAGTAATTCGCCCTTTATCATAAAAAGCATACAATTCTGTGTACACTTATCCTTGGGGATATGCTCTCCTTTAGGTAAGTTTCTATATACAAGGATATTCTCAACATTTTTTGGACATCCCGTACAGTTGGTATATTGTATGCAAAATGAATCTCCTGGCATGAGTTTTATGCGTGATTTATTATCTTAACGGAACAAAGATAGGCTTTTTTTGCGGAAAATGGAACTCTTTCTTTTATTTATGTTTTAGTAGAAACCTGCAAATATTATTCTTATCCCTTTGGATGATGTTAGAGAATTCAATATTTATCTGTTTTAAATTTCTGAATAGAAAACTTTATGTTGATTTTTGGAAGTATTATAGTTGTTTTTGAACATCTGTTTGCTTTTGATATGCGTATTTTTGCGATCTAAACGTTTTAATTATCAATCATTATGCTAATGCTAAGAAAAATTGTATTCTTCCTTTTTGTGTTTGTTGGATTATCATTGTTTGCACAACAAGACTATATGGTCAGTTCTTATGTGCGGGGTAATTTTTACAACCGTGGTCGTATTTCTACAGAAAGCTTGCGGGCAAGTGACGACCTTATTTTCTTGAATGTTCATCCTAATAAAGACGGATCATTGTCATTTGAGAATCCACGTGTATTTCAGGGAAAAGGGGTGACCACTTGGGAAGGTTTGATTAAATCGGTTCGTGCAAAAGTAAAAGGTACAAAAGTGAAAATACGTTTGGGAGCTTCCAGTGGCGAATGGAAAGCGATGGTGGCCGATGAGGCCGCTCGTACGACGTTTGCAAAGAACATAAAGACTGTACTGGAAAAGAATAAACTGGATGGCATTGATCTTGATTTTGAGTGGGCAGAAAATGAGAAAGAATATAAAGATTATAGTTTGGCTATTCTGAAGATGCGGGAAGTGTTGGGAAACAAGTATCTTTTCAGTGTATCTCTGCATCCTGTTTGTTATAAGATTAGTAAGGAAGCTATTGAAGCAGTTGATTTTATTTCACTTCAGTGCTATGGTCCTTCACCGGTTCGCTTTCCGATAGAGAAATATTGTTCGGATATACAGATGGTATTGGAGTATGGCATTCCGAAGGAAAAACTGGTGGCAGGAGTTCCTTTCTATGGTGTGACAAAGGATAATTCGAAGAAGACAGAGGCTTATTTCAGTTTTGTACAAGAGGGACTGATTACGGAACCTGCACAAAATGAAGTAATATATAAGGGAGAGAAATATGTGTTTGACGGACAGGACAATATCCGCACTAAGACCCGTTATGCGATGGAGCAAGGACTGAAAGGCATGATGAGTTGGGATTTAGCCACAGATTTGCCGCTGGATGATTCTAAATCATTGCTCAAAGCGATGGTTGAGGAATTAAGAAAATGACCTCCCCTACAGGTCGCAGAGTTTCCTATTGGGAGGTATCAGAAGGGATTTTTCATTATTGTTCTGAATGATAGAGCAACATGAAAGTAAATTCTACTTCTGATACATCTTCCTTTCTCAAGATTGTATAATCTGCTTCAGGTAATCCGAAGGCGAGACGCCAAATTCCTCTTTAAAGCATTGACGGAAATACCCCGTACTGTTCATTCCTACTTTATAGGCGATTTCAGAGATGTTGAACTTCCCTTCAAGCAATAAACGTTCTGCATTCTGCATTTTCACTTTCCGGATATATTCGTTGGTCGATAATCCTGTCAGTGCTTTCATTTTCCGGTAGAGGGTGGAACCGCTCATACACATCTTGTCTGAAAGATAGGTAATATCAATCTTCTCCGAAGAGAGGTTTTCTTCGATTAAAAGGGTGATTTTTTCAATAAATTCATTATCCAGCTTGCTTAGAGCTTCGGCGATTACGATACGTTTTTCTTTTAAATCCGCCTGATTGCCCGGAACGGATTGTGCCTGGAATTGAGCTATCAGTTTCTTTCTTGATTCCAGCAGATTATTGATACGGCTGCGTAGCAGAGAAGCACTGAAAGGCTTTGTCAGATAAGAATCGGCTCCTACCTCGTATCCTTCTTCTTTATCTTGCAGAGAATCTTTGGCTGTCAATAGGATGACAGGGATATGACTGGTCCGTACGTCCTCTTTCAATTTCCGGCAGAGAGTGATACCGTCCATGACAGGCATCATAATATCGCTGACTACAATATCCGGGATACGACTAAGAGCTTGTTGCTTCCCTTCTTCTCCATTGTAGGCTGTGAGTACTTCGAACGAATCTGCGAAGGACTCGGCGATATATTTCTGTATCTCTTCATTGTCTTCTACAATCAACAGGATCGGTTTGCCGGTATCCAGTGTGGTTTCTTGTGGATATTCAAGGCTTGCTTCCTGATTCGTATCTTCTTGAATCGGTTCTGTAGAATCTGCGTGTAAGGCATTGGGATAGATATTATCCGTCAATAGGCTGATATAGAAAGTACTTCCTTCGTTTTGCATACTTTCTGCCCGGATTTCTCCTTCATGCAGGGTGACTAGATTCTTCACCAAAGCCAAGCCAATGCCTGTACCGGATGCCTGATGTTTGCCGCTTTCCTGATAATAACGGTCAAAAATATGTGGCAGGGCTTCAGCAGAAATTCCATATCCCGTGTCACTGACTTTTATCTCCGTATAAGCAACTTCATTGCGCATTGTCTGATACAAACTTAGAGTGACGCGTCCCTGTTCCGTATATTTGATCGCATTGGAAATCAGGTTGTCCAAAACGATGGTAATGATTTCCTTATCAAAGAAAAGGAGCATCTCTTCTTTCTCTATCTGAATCTGGAAATCAATCTTGGTCTTTTGATTTAGTTCTTTGTATTTAAGCCCTATCTCATAGATCAGAGGAGCGATATTGCCTTTGCTGACACACAATTTCTTGTTTTGTGTCTCTGTCTTCCGGAATTCCAGTATTTGATTAATCAAGTTGAGCAACCGTAGTGCACTCTGATGGATGACAGATAACTTCTGGGCTTGTTTTGCCGGAAGTGAGGTCTCTTTTTGCATATCTTCCAGAGGACCGAGGATTAAGGTCAACGGTGTACGTAGCTCATGGGTAATATTGGTATAGAATCGCAGACGTTCCTGATTCAATTCCTGTTCTTGCTCATGGTTTTTCTTTTCCAGCGTATAGAGGCTTTCCAAATCCAGCTTCTTTTTATATGCATGCAGGATAAGGTAAATGATGCTGATAGATACCAAAATATAGATAAGCTTTGCCCACCATGTCAACCAAAGAGGGGGATTGACACGGATGGTAAGTGAAGTAGCTTCTTCGGGCCATTCCTGATTATGTACCCTTGCTTTGATGAGGAATTCATATTTTCCCGGAGGAATGTTTCGGAAAGTGACGCTGTTGTTCTCATTGACGGTGTACCATGAGTTTTCAAGCCCTTTCAGCATATAAACATATTCCACTTGGTTGACTAGTGAGTAGTTTTGTACGTTAAATGTAAGTCCAAAGCTATTTTGCGCATGACTTAGTTCTACATTCTGTCCTTTGGATAAATTGATAATCATGTCATTGTTTTCCAGGTTGCTCAATCGTCCGAGTATTTTCATTTCCGTAATAACTGCTGCCGGAGCTGGTTGTTCGTTCATGGTGATATCGGGATTGAAACAGCATACTCCATTGATAGAACCGAAATAAATCCATCCGTTCTTGTTTTGTGTAACACAACTGCTTGAGAAACTTCCTGCCGGTACATCATCAGAGTGACTATAATTGTAAAAACAGTCTTTGCTTGTAACATAACAGCTGATACCTTTGTTGTTACTAAACCAGATATTTCCTTTTTTGTCTTCTGCTATAGCGCAGATATTTGTATTGATCAGGCCGTCTTTCCGTTGATAAGTCTTATAATTCAGTTCATCGGTAGACAGGAAACAAACCAATCCCTCTCCTGTTCCTATCCACATTCTTTTTTGTTTATCTTGTATGATCTGGTTGACAGTATTGGAACAGAAACCATCCCTTTGAGTGAACGTTTTGATTTTTTGTAAGTCCGGGGTGTATATACCAAGTCCGTCTCCGAAAGTCCCAATCCAGAAACGCCCTTTCTCATCTTGAGCTATGGAGCGTATAAAGTCACTTTGTAGTTCGCTGTTTTCTGTATTGTAATGTCGGATAATCTCCATTGTAAGAGGGTTCAATATAACAATCCCTCCACTGTATCCTACCCAAATGTTGTGCTGGGTGTCTTCATAGATCGTACGGACATCCAGATTAGATTGCCCCATAAGAGAGATGGAACGGAATTTTTTATTCCGGTTATCATAATAGCTGATTCCCCCTTGGTAGGAACCAAACCATAAATTACCTTTTGAATCCTGCAAAGAGGCTAATATAAAATTCGAAGGAATATTTCCACTCTCTTTTTTATAGATAGCGATACGTTTCTCTCCTTCAAATACATTGATTCCTCCACCATCTGTTCCGATCCAAACCCGTCCTTGTCTGTCCATACAGAGGCTACTGGCTACTTTGTTGTTCAAACCGTTCTCATTGTTTGGAATAGGGGAATAGCTCAATGTGGTGAACAAAGGTGGTTTACTGCTGATAAAGTTGATTCCTCCTCCCCATGTCCCTATCCAGATATTATCAAAAGAATCCTGGAATATGCATCGGGCACTTGCATTAGAAAGACTTCGGCTATCAGCACCCTCCTGTATATATTCAAGAGAAATCTCCTCTGGCGAAAGGAACATACTTTGTTTAAGGTTTAATATGGCAATGCCATTGAGTTCTGAAGCAATCCAAAGCCTATTATCTTTCAGTTGGCGGATGGATAATATACGGCTGCATAAAGTAGCATACTTGTCATTCTTGTTGTTTTTGAACGTTATGAAGTTTTCATTAGCAGCATCATATAGAGCCAATCCGTTATTTGTACCTAACCAGATATTTCCATTTACATCTTTTATAATACAAAACACATCATTACCGGGCAAACTCATTGGGTTTCCGGCTTCGTTCCGGAAGTTTTTTACGCTCTTGTCTTTTGGAGAAAAAATACTGAACCCGCTTCCGACATGCCCGATATACAAATTTCCATCACCTCCGTCCAATACTGTCCATGTCTGGTCGCAAGGTAGACCGGGAACTGTACTTTTATTATAATGAGTGAATTGTCCGCTGGTGATATCAAGGTATTCTATACCTCTATAATAGGTACTAATCCATAAACCATCATCATGTTGAGTGGAAGGAGAAATGTCTGTTACGTCATTCGTAATCAGACTATGTGGATTTTCCGGGTTATGTTGATAAGCGGTAAATGTTTGCTCATTATAATTGTATGCATTTAGTCCGTCTCGTTGAGTGGCTATCCAAATAATAGGACGTTTGGTGTCTGCATACACCCGGTTAAGCTCGTTGCCGGTAATTCCCTGATTATTCTGTGCTAAATCATTTTTATAGTAAGTAGTAAAGCGGGTACCGTCAAACTTATTAAGTCCTTCTTCTGTGGCAAACCATAAGAATCCTTGTTTATCTTGTGTAATGCTGACTACATAATTATTTGATAATCCTTGCTCTATCCCCAATCTTTTTACAGAATGAGACTGGGCTATCAATTGAAAAGTTGATAACAAGAATAAAAATAGAATAGAAGCAATGTGTTTTTTCATAACTTGTGCTTATTTGTTTCAATTACAAGTCCAAAAATAGGAATAAATATTTTATTTAGAGTATGTAAATCGTTCATTGCATGATTTGTGTAGCTCTTCTGCATGATTTTTGTTTATTCAGTCTATATCAATGACGTATATTTGTGTTCGAAAAAACAACAAAAAATGTTTAATCTTTAAATTCTAATTTATGAGGTATTTAAGAATCTTATGCATATGTATCATACAGCTGTTTCTGTCTGCTGTTGCATTTGCACAAACACAAGTTACAGGACATGTAGCTGATGTAAGGGGAGAGGATATCATTGGTGCCAATGTAACTGTAAAGGGAACTTCTAATGGGACAATTACAGACATCGATGGTAATTTTACAATCAATGTAGATGATAAGAATGGAACACTGGCAGTCTCATTTATTGGTTATAAGACTAAAGAAGTGAAGATTGGCGAAAAGGCACGTCTTCAGATTGTTCTTGAAGAAGATACCGAAACTTTGGATGAAGTTGTAGTGGTAGGTTATGGTACACAAACCAAGAAAAGTTTGACCGGAGCAATCAGTGATGTCAAGTCTGATGCGTTGACACGTTCTGTTTCTACCACCACTGCCGGAGCGTTGTCCGGTAAAATAGCAGGTGTGTCTACACGTGCTGTGGATGCCCGTCCGGGTAGGGGAATTAATCTCGAAATTCGTAATATGGGTAGTCCGTTGTTTGTAATTGACGGTATTCCTTACGGAGGTATGAATAGTCGTGACTGGTTGCAGGCATCGGATGTTTCCGGTAGTGATGTCTTTAATGCTCTAAACATTGAAGATATTGAAAGTATCACAGTTTTGAAGGATGCTTCTGCTGCTATCTACGGTTTGCGTGCATCAAATGGTGTGGTTTTGGTAACCACCAAGAAAGGTAAAAAGAATGATAAGGTAAGTATCAATGTAAATGGATATTATGGCTGGCAAAACCTGACCCGTTTCCCGAAACTGGCAAATGCAGGACAATATGTAAGAGGGTTGGCTGAAGCAGCGCAGAACAGAGGCGAAGATCCAAGCAAGCTATATAGCCCCGAAGAACTGGCGAAATGGGAAGCCGGTACGGAACCGGGATATAAGAGTTATGACTATTATGATATGGTGATGAGAAAAAATGTGCCACAGTACCACATTAACGCTAACGTGACGGGTGGTTCTGAAAGGACCAATTACTACCTTTCTGTAGCCCATACCGGACAGGATGCCATGATGCGCGACTTCAAATACGAACGTACCAACCTTCAGTTGAATATTGATACAAAGATTACAGATCGTTTTACGATCGGTGCACAGATCAGCGGTAAATACGAAAAGACCGAAGATGTAGGTTTGCCTGGCGGTGATGGATATTATTCGGCTATTTTGTCTATGTTCAAAATGCAACCGATTGAAAGTCCTTATGCTAATGATAATCCGGAGTATATCAATAATGTACATGAGAATGGTTACAATCCGGCAGCTTTCAGCCGTGATATTGCCGGCTATAAAGATAATCTGACTCGTAATGCCAATATCAATGCTTATGCGCAGTATGATTTCTCATTTGGTTTGACTGCAAAGGCTACTTTCTCGTACAATTATACTAACAGTCGTTTTGACGGTTATCAATATGCTTATCAGATTTATACCTACGATAAAGAGAAAGATACTTATAATGGAACTCCTGCCGTAGGACGTTGGAGAAGTCAAATTGACCGTAGCGTTCCTGCGCGTTATATGCAGTTACAATTGAATTATGCCAAACAGATTAAGAACCACAATATTTCGGCTGTTTTGGGTTATGAAGCCTCCGATTACGATTGGACTAAGAAGACTTATGGAACAGAACCTTCTACCGACTATTTGCCGCTATTGCAGTTCGATGAACTTAACAGTTTCGGTGATGAATGGAGTTACGAGGCACGTGCCGGATGGATTGGTCGTATCAATTACGATTTTGCTCACAAATATCTGATTGAATTATTGGCTCGCTATGATGGCTCTTATCTTTATGCAGCGAATAATCGTTGGGGATTCTTCCCGGGTGTATCTATCGGTTGGAGAATCTCGGAAGAGAAATTCTTTGAAAAGTTGAGACCAGTTGTAGATGATTTAAAGATTCGTGCTTCTATCGGTCAGACAGGTACAGAAAAAGATGTAAAGTTGTTCGATTACTTGAGTGGTTATACTTGGAATAATGGTAATGCTGTATTGGATGGCGAGCTGGTTACCGGATTGAACCAAAGAGGATTACCTATTACAAACTTATCCTGGACTAAGAATACGACATCGAATATCGGTTTTGACCTGACCATGTTCAATAATCGTTTGAAGATCACAGCCGATGCTTTCCGTAAGGATATTACTGGTGTGCCGGCTGCCCGCTATGATGTATTGCTTCCGAGCGAAGTAGGCTATTCGTTACCTAATGAAAACTTGAATAAACAAGCTTATATCGGTGCGGAGGGTATGGTTACATGGACCGACCATATCGGTGATTTGAATTATACCGTAAGCGGTAATTTTACTTTCTCACGTTACAAAAGTATTGAGACTTACAAACCACGTTTTAATAACTCCTGGGATGAATATCGCAATTCTGCAGAAGGTCGTTGGGGAGGTATTTATTGGGGATATCAGGTAATCGGCCAGTTCCAGTCGGAAGAAGAAATTCGTAATTATCCGGTAAACCTGGATGGAAATAATAACCGCACCCTGCTTCCTGGTGACTTTATCTATAAAGATGTGAATGGTGATGGCATCATCAATGGTATGGATGAGCGTCCTATCGGTTATCCTGAAGGCTGGGCACCTATCATGTCATTTGGTGGTAATATCGGTTTGCAGTGGAAGGGCATTGACTTGAATATCGACCTTTCCGGTGGTGCTATGCAAGGATGGAGACAGAACTATGAGTTGGCCAATGCATATCATGGCAACGGAAACTCTCCGGTTTATTTGTTGGAAGACCGTTGGCATCGTGCCGACTTGTATGATCCGGATAGTGAATGGATACCGGGACGTTATCCGGCCATCCGTAAAGGTGAATTCAGCTATAACAATAAGAATAGTGACTTTTGGTTGCACAATGTACGCTATCTGCGTATCAAGAACTTGGAAGTGGGTTACAGCTTGCCGGCTCAACTGTTGAGACCGATCCGTGCACAGAAGGTACGTGTTTATGCGAATGTTTCTAACTTGTGTTCGTTCGACAATGTGGGTAAGTTTGGAGTCGATCCTGAAATTACTGCCGCAGCTGCAGTGGTATATCCGCAACAACGTACATTCCTCCTTGGATTTAATATTACATACTAAAAACGAAAGTGATCATGAAAAGCAAATCTATAAAAATACTTCTGATGGGAGCTGCCATCACCTCCATGTTGTCGAGTTGTGGTGACAGTTGGTTCGAAAGAGAACCCAAAAACATTCTTACTAATGAGTTGGTATGGAATGATCCGAACATGATTAAATCGCAGTTGGCCAATCTTTATAATCGTATTCCGCAGTTGCACGGTGATTTCAATACCGGTGGTATGTGTGAAACAGACGATGCGATGTATTGTGGTACATTAGATCAGAATTATCGTAACGAACTGCGTTATGGAAACGACTACGGACGCTGGTGGGATTACGGACTGATACGTGACATCAATATGTCTATTGAGAATATCGATAAGTATGGGACCGATATTTCGGCAGATGAGAAACTTCAGTTCAAAGCAGAGTTCCGTTTTATCCGCGCCTACGTTTATTTTGAGCTTGTAAGACGTATGGGTGGTGTACCATTGATTACAACGACTTTGGAGTATGACTTTAGCGGAGATCCTTCTTATTTACGCAATCCGCGTGCAAAGGAACACGAAATATATGATTTTGTATATAGTGAATGTGAAGCGATTAAGTCGCAATTGGGTAATAAAGGCAGTCAGACTCGTGCCAACTATTACACAGCGTTAGCGTTGGAAAGTCGCGCTATGTTGTATGCCGGTTCTATCGCTAAGTACAACGCGCTGAAAACTCCTAATATTGTGACTTCCGGTGGAGAAGTGGGCATTCCGTCCGATATGGCAGATGATTACTATCGCAAATCATTGACAGCTTCGCAAGAGATTATCACAAAAGGTGGATATGAACTTTATGAGAAGGAGTCAGATAAAGGGGTGAACTTCTACAAGATGCTTATGGACAAGACCCTGAATAAGGAAGCAATTTGGGTGAAAGATTATAAGAATCCTCTGAAGGTGCATAGCTTCGGTTATGATAATGTAGTTCATCATTTAAGAGAGGATAACGACAACTCTTCTTGCATCGACCCGTCACTAGGATTGGTAGAGGCTTTCGATTATCTGGATGGAACTCCGGGAACGTTACATTATAAAAATGGTAATGATTATGTAGTATATGACACTCCAAGCGATATTTTTGCTAATAAGGATGCACGTTTGTATGGTACGATTATCTATCCGGGTTCCAAGTTCAGAAATCAAGATGTGGATATTCAGGCAGGAGTAGCAGTTTGGAACGATAAGACCGGTTCTTATGATTTACTGACAGACTCGAAATTGGGAAGTTTTTATGAAGATAATAAAACTTTTGTCGGGCAGGACGGACCTCAAACCAACAGTCCTAATGTGAGCAACACCGGATTCTACATCCGTAAGTTTATCAGTGAGGCATCCGGTTACACTCTCCGTAACTACGCTGAAAACTGGTGGCCTTGGTTCCGTTTGGGTGAAATCTATTTGAATGCCGCCGAAGCTGCTTTCGAATTGAATGACGAACCGACAGCTTTACCCTACATCAACCGTTTGCGTCAGCGTGCCGGTTTCCCGGCCAACAGCTTAACAAGCCTGACAATAGAAAAGATTCAGAACGAACGTCGTGTGGAACTGGCTTTCGAAGATCACCGTTATTTTGATATGAAACGATGGAGAATAGCTGATATTACCTGGAACGGAAATACTGATAATGATAAAGCTATCGTATATGGTTTATATCCTTATCGTATTGCAGTGGCAAAACCGGGAACACAGGATCAGGACAAGTACATTTTCGTAAAGACCAGATCCGAACGTTTCAAGGTGGCAAGAACCTTCCAGCAGTCCAACTATTATTCATTCATTGCTGATGATGTAATTAATAACAATCCGACGATTGTTAAAAATCCATTCCAATAAAAAATAAGAGATTATGAAAAAGATTATACCTTTCTTTATTATGATATGTTGTTTGTTGGCAGTAAGCAGTTGCAGCTACGACAACTTTGAGGAACCTAAAGCCACATTAACCGGAAAAGCTATTTATGACGGTGAGGCAGTAGGGGTTAGAAGCGGAAGTTCCGAATTTGCTTTGTTTCAGGATGGTTATGCTCTGAAAGGTTCTATTCCGGTGTATATTGCCCAAGATGGAAGTTATTCCGTGTCCCTTTTCAATGGTGATTACAAATTGGTGCGTATGGGCAATGCACCTTGGGAAAGACCTTCTAATGATACGATCTATATTACCGTAAGAGGAAACACAGTGCAGGATATTCCTGTGACGCCGTATTTCTTTGTCAGAAACGTGTCATTTGCCAAAAACGGTAATAAGATTACAGCACGTTTCACCATTAACAAAGTGGTTGCCAATGCCAATATGGAAAATGTAGGTATTTATCTGGGTACAGGTATCCTGACGGATGAGAAGCAGAAAGAAGCAGAGTTGAAGTTGGGTAATACTGTTTCACTCGATCAAGAAAACACAGCTGAAATTGAAATCCCGAGTGGTTTGGTAAACGAATCGTATCTTTACGCCCGTGTGGGAGTCAAATCGGACAAATCATCAGAATATTGCTATAGTCAGTCTATTAAGGTAGCATTGAAATAAATAGTATCAAGAATATAATACTTGAGGGGGAAGTATCGCAACCTGATATTTCCCCCTTTATCTAATGAATGAAAATAATGATAGTAACGATTAAACAAACTCTAATTGCGTTCGGTCTGATGTTAGCAGTAACGTTCCCTGCTTTTTCACAATCCAATAATCCTATATTGCCGGGTTTTCATGCCGATCCTGAAATTTTGTATTCCAATAAGACAAAGAAGTACTACATTTATTCTACCACAGACGGTCAGCCTGGATGGGGTGGTTGGTATTTTACTGTTTTTTCGTCTGTCGATCTGAAGAACTGGAAGGACGAAGGAGTGATGCTGGATTTAAAATCAGATCAGGTACCTTGGGCGGATGGTAATGCGTGGGCGCCATGTATAGAGGAAAAGTTAGTAGGAGATCAATATAAATATTTCTTTTATTACAGTGGAAATCCTAAAGCAGGAGGAGGAAAGCAGATCGGAGTGGCTATAAGTGATTCGCCTGCCGGACCGTTTGTTGACTTGGGACATCCTATTATAACAGATTCACCTACAGGACACGGGCAACAGATTGATGTGGACGTGTTCACCGATCCGGCTTCGGGGAAGTCATATTTGTATTGGGGAAACGGTTATATGGCAGGTGCAGAGCTTAATGATGATATGATTTCAATTAAGAAAGAGACTATCACGGTGATGACTCCCGAAGGAGGAACGCTACAGGATTATGCTTACCGTGAGGCTGCTTATGTGTTTTATCGTAACGGGCTTTACTATTTCATGTGGTCGGTAGACGATACCGGCTCTCCTAATTATCATGTAGCTTATGGCACTTCGACATCACCTTTGGGACCGATTAAAGTAGCTAAGAACCCTGTCGTATTGATCCAAAACCCGGAAAAGGAAATATATGGCCCTGCTCATAATTCCATCTTGCAAGTTCCCGGTACTGATAAGTGGTATATTGTTTATCATCGCATTAATAAGAATTATCTGAAGAGTGATCCCGGTGTTCATCGTGAAGTATGCATAGATCGCATGGAATTTAATGAAGATGGGAGCATTAAACAAGTAATACCCACCCGTTAGTTATATCTTTTCGGATTTCAATAGATTGTTTGTATGTTTTTAGAACCGTATTGTGTGATTTGAATAATTAAAGATTTTAGATGAATAGGATGAAAGGTAAAAAGATTTTAGCCGCTTTAGGCTTCTTCTCAATAGCCGGTGCGGCAGGTGGATGTTCCCAACCTGCCCCCAATATACGTTATCAGATAGAAACAGACCAACCCTGTCAGACGATGGCATACTTTAGTGCTTCCGATGCCTGGAGTATGCAATTCATCGGGCTTTGGCCGCAGGAGAAACAAAACCAAATAGCCGACTGGCTGTTCAGCACGGAGAATGACGCCAACGGACAACCGAAAGGTATCGGACTGTCACTCTGGCGTTTCAATGTCGGAGCAGGTAGCACGGAGCAAGGAGAGGACAGTCAAATTGCTTCCCCCTGGATGCGTGCCGAATGTTTCCTGAATCCCGACGGAACATACGACTGGAACAAGCAACAAGGTCAACGCAACTTTCTGAAACTGGCTAAAGAACGGGGAGTCAGCAAATTTCTGGCTTTCCTGAACTCTCCTCCCGTATATTACACACAGAACGGATTGGCTACCAACACCGGCCGTGGAGGTACGGCGAACCTGAAACCGGATTGTTATGAAAAGTACGCTCGTTTTCTGGCTGATGTAGTGCAGGGAGTAGAACAACACGATGGCATCAAGTTCAACTATATCTGTCCTTTCAATGAGCCGGACGGACACTGGAACTGGGTCGGTCCGAAGCAGGAAGGCTGTCCGGCAACGAACAGGGAAATAGCCCGCACCGTTCGTCTGTTGAGCAAAGAGTTTGTAGACCGGAACATGGATACACAGATTATGGTCAATGAGTCTTCCGATTATCGTTGTATGTTCCGCACTCACGAAACGGATTGGCAACGGGGGTATCAGATTCAGGCTTTCTTCTGTCCGGATAGTGTGGATACGTATTTGGGAGATACTCCGAATGTTCCCCGCCTGATGCTCGGTCATAGTTATTGGACAACGACTCCGTTAAGTGAATTACGTAATATCCGCTGCCAGCTACGGGATACATTAGATAAACATCAAGTTGGTTTCTGGCAAACAGAAACCTGCATCATGGGCAATGATGAAGAAATTGGTGGTGGAAATGGTTTCGACCATACGATGAAAACAGCACTCTATGTGGCACGTATCATTCATCACGATATTGTGTATGCCAAAGCTGAAAGCTGGCAATGGTGGCGTGCTATTGGTGGTGATTATAAGGATGGATTGATTCGCGAATATACTACGGATGATAACTTCCTGGATGGCAGAGTGGAAGACTCCAAACTGATGTGGGCTTTAGGTAATTATAGTCGTTTTATTCGTCCGGGGGCAGTCCGGTTGTCCGTTTCGGCTTTCGATCAAACAGACGCTTTGATTCCTGATGGCGACACCGATCAGCAGGGATTGATGTGTTCTGCTTATAAGAATGTAGACGGAACGTATGTGATGGTAGTGATTAATTATGCCAATGAAGAAAAAGAGTTTTCTATTCATAAAAGAAAAGTAGGAAATGCACAATGGCAGATTTATTGTACTTCAGATAAAGAAGGGGAAGATTTGCTTCCGGTGGGGACAGTGAAAAGTGGAAAGATTGTTCAGATTCCGGCACGTTCTATTATAACGCTTCAGAGCAAATAATTAAAAACGGCTTTGTATTTTTATTTCTTTTTGAAAGTTGTACATTTGTGTGTCCGTCCATTACTACGAAGGTAATGGACGGACGCAATGCATAAACAAGGAGGTCTTTTATGGACAATAGAGGAAATATTGTCATTTATCAGACAAAGGATGGGAAAACTTCCATTGATGTAAAGTTGGAGAATGAGACGGTGTGGCTGACGCAGGCGCAAATGGCAGACTTATTCCAGAAGGATAGAACTGTCATCGGTAGACATATAAATAATGTATATCGGGAAGGAGAGTTGGAGCGTGATATCACGTGTGCAAAATTCGCACATGTGGGTAGCGATAATGACCAACAATACGTTTGTAGCACTTACGTTAATGATTGCCGAAAGCCGGACGGAAGAAAAGGACGTGATGGTGAAGGTAGTAATCAATTTGATTAATAAGAATAATTGAATTTAGGTCTTATTGATGGATGATATAGGCAATGAGAGATACCTCGTCGCAGGGTATCTCTCATTTATTGTCAGGAATACCATTTTGCTGATGTCAGCAAAATGATAGGTGATAGAGGAATGTGTATTTTTATATGAGAAGAAGATCCTATATGAAGATGTTTATATAGAAATATATAAAAAGAGGTTTATTTGTGGAGCGTATTCTTATTCGGAGTATTCCATACTTTTGTCTGATCGCATACAATATCCATCCATTGGTCACCGCATTTAATCTTGAAATCTCCTTTTTCCAGTCTCCACTTACCGTCATATCCCACAAATGCCAAGTCGCTTCCTTTCAGTTTCAGCGTAACCGTCTTTGTTTCTCCCGGTTCCAGAGAAACCTTTTCGAAGTTTCGTAAACGGATATTGTCCGGTGTGCTGCTTGCCACTAAGTCCTTAGAGAACAATAACACACTCTCTTTTCCGGCAACTTTGCCCGTGTTGGTTACGTCAACCGTGAATATCAGTTCGTCGTCAGCATTAAAAGTCGGTTTATTTACTTTTAAATTGCTGTACTTATAATTCGTATAGCTTAATCCGAAACCGAACGGCCATTGAATATCCATCACCGAATCATAATTGTAGTTACCTCCCATTTGCCCCATGTTTTCGCAAGGCTTGTAGTCATAAGTTGCCAAAGCGTTGATAAGTCGGGGATAGGTGAACGGCATTTTTCCACTGAAGTTGGCATCACCGGCCAATAAGTTAGCAAGTGCATCACCACCGTAATTGCTTGGCAACATGATGTTGACAACCGCTTTAGCTAAAGGCACTATATCGTTGATAATACGTGGACGTCCCTGATTCAGAACCAGGACAATAGGTTTGCCCGTAGCGGCCAGAGCTTTTACCAGATTGCGCTGGTTTTCTGATAAGGTAAGATCCGTCAGGTTGCCCGGAGTTTCGCAATAAGAGTTTTCACCGATGCAGGTGATGATAATATCCGCTTGTGCTGCCGCTGCCACAGGTTTTTCAATTTCCGGTTTGTTTTCTTCCCACCAATTATCGTTTTTGTAAGAAGCATAGGTCACTCCCGGTTCATAGATAATATTCTCTTTTCCGTATTTCTCACACAAAGCCTCGTAGATGGTATGATATGCCTGCGCATACTCATCAGCAACGTGTCCCTGCCAGCTATACGACCATCCGCCGTTCAGACAACGCATCGAGTTTGCGTTCGGACCGGTCAGCAGAATCTTTTTGCCTTTCGCTATCGGCAGGATATTTCCGTCATTCTTTAGCAACACTTCCGATTCCTCGGCAGCCTGCAGGGCAACAGCTGCAAATTCCTTAGAACCGAACTTGTCATACTTCTTAATGTCCCAATATGGATGGTCAAATAATCCCAGACGATATTTCAGACGCAACACACGGGCTACTGCATCATCGATACGCTCCATAGATACCTCTCCTTCTTCAACCAACTCTTTCAGATAATCGCAGAAACTCACTTCATAAGGAACCATCGACATGTCGATACCAGCATTGATGGCAATCTTGACAGCCTCTTTCTTGGTGGCAGCGATGTGATCCCGGGTACAGAGATTGTTAATGTCCGCCCAGTCTGTAACAATCAGTCCGTCCCAGTTCAAGTCTTCTTTCAGCCATTCGGTCAGCAACTCACGGTTGGCGTGAAAAGGCAGTCCGTTGTCAACGCCGGAGTTTACCATTACGCTCAATGCACCCTGACGTACAGCGGCAAGGAAAGGAGCGAAATGTTTTTCACGCATATCACTGCGTGAGATGGAAGATGGAGTACGGTCTTTACCGGAAACAGGTACACCGTAACCCATATAATGCTTCATGCACGCAGCTACATTGTATTCTCCGATACGGTTCGGGTCTTCTCCCTGAAAACCTTTCACGGCCGATACACCCATTTCTGCGTTTACATAACAATCTTCACCATAGTTCTCCCACATACGTGCCCAGCGCGGGTCGCGGCCTAAGTCGACTACCGGGGCGAACGTCCAGGGGATGCAGCCTGCTTTCGTTTCATAAGCGGAGATTTTGGCACCTCTTCTCGTTAGCTCGCGGTTGAAGGTGGCTCCCATGTTGATGCCTTGCGGAAACATCGTTCCGTCCAATGTGTAAGTCGTTCCATGAATCTGATCTACCCCATAGATGCAGGGAATACCGATCTCCTTCATCGATTTCTCCTGTATCTGTTTGATGGCTTCCGCCCACTTTTCCTTTTTCTGTGCTACCCCTAAAGGAACATTCAACAGTGAACCTACTTTATATTTACCGATAACCGTGTCGAGCATTGCCTCGCTAAGGCAGAATCCTTTCTTACGACTGGTTTCAAGATCGGATACCACATCAATCGTGATTTCACACATCTGACCGATCTTTTGTTCGAGAGTCATTTTCTGAAGCCATTCCCGGATATGAGTTTCAATAGCCGGATCGGTCGGGATGACAGGAGAGGCAGTCTGTGCATGAGGCGTAAGACAAGTACCGGCAAAGGCTGATACTAATACCATTTTCTTAATGTTTTTCATGAGTTGATATTTTTAGAGTGAGACTTTAATTCTATTACAAATGTAGGAAGAATTGCAGTCACCCGAAAGGGCGAAATGCAATTGAATACAAATCATGCCCCAATAAAATACATTCTATTCTCTTCTATGCCTTGCGAGACTTTCCGAATGTAACATTATTGCCTTATATTTGAAACGAAAAACGCTATCCTGAAAGAAAACGTTCCGCACCTTGAAACATAACGAACCTTGTTTCTGCCGGATTATGGTGAACTTTGCCATCAGTACAAACTTTAAAAATAAGAATGATGAAGAACAGTTGCAGACTTTTATTAATCTTAATCGGATTATGGATGGCTAATGTCTCCCTCGCACAAAAGACATTCAGGAACCCCATTATCACAGGAATGAATCCCGACCCGAGCATTTGCAGGGTGGGAGATGATTTTTACCTGGTTACTTCTACCTTTGAATATTTTCCCGGTCTGCCGGTTTATCATAGTAAAGACCTTGTTCATTGGAAACTGATCGGTCATGCCCTGTCCCGCCCGGAAAATAATCCGTTGATGGGATGCAATGCCTCCACCGGCGGACAGTATGCTCCGACGTTACGATACCATGACGGTACATTCTATGTGATTGGCACGAACTATGGAGGAAAAGGTTCGCAAGGAGTATTCTATGTGACGGCGAAGAATCCTGCAGGTCCCTGGTCTGATCCGGTATGGGTGGGGAACTGGTATGTAGATCCGTCTATTGAGTTTATCGACGGAAAGATGTACTTTTTGAGTCCGGATAATCAAGGCAGCTTCCTGTTGGGAGTGATGGACCCCGAAACCGGAACGTTTGTGGAACCTTTGAGAAAAGTAGCTTTCGGTCTGGGAGGCTCTTCACCGGAAGGACCTCATTTCTATAAAATAGGTGATTATTACTATATCATGTCTGCCGAAGGAGGAACGGGCTACGAGCACCGGGAAGTCATACAACGGAGTAAATCCCCTTGGGGACCGTATGAGCCCAGTCCTGTAAATCCTGTCCTGTCGAATATGAACTGTCCCGATCATCCTTTCCAGGCGATAGGTCATGCCGACCTCGTCCAACTGAAAGATGGAAGCTGGTGGGCAATTTGTCTGGGAATAAGACCAGTGAACGGCAAGTACCAGCATTTAGGGCGTGAAACTTTCCTAGCACCTGTGACGTGGAATGCCGACGGCTGGCCTAAGGTGGGTAAAGATGGTGTTGTACAGGAAACATATCTCTTCCCCAACCTGCCGTCACACGTTTGGATGGAACAACCGGTTCGTGATGATTTCGATGCGGAAACGCTGGGGTTGGACTGGACTTTTATCCGCAATCCTGCTCATTCGTTCTGGTCATTGACGGAGAAGCCGGGTTCGCTGCGTCTGAAAGGAACAGCAATCAACTTCACAACGAATGATTCTCCTTCTTTTATCGGCCGCCGGCAGGCTGCTTTCAATCTGACTGCATCTGCAAAAGTCAACTTTATTCCGAAAGTGGAAAATGAAGAGGCGGGACTGGTAGTAAGAGCGGATGATAAGAATCATTATGACCTGCTGATAACGGAGCGGAACGGACAGCGGGTTGCCATGATCCGTAAAACTTTGAAGGATAAAGTGGTCGATACCACCTGCAAAGAACTTCCTGCTACCGGAGAGGTGATCTTATCCATCACCGCCACCGAGACGACCTATACGTTTGAGATAAAGGCAGCCCACGTTTCTGCTATATTGGGAACAGCTTCCACGCGTGATGTCTCCAATGAAGTGGTAGGTGGATTTACCGGTGTATTTATAGGTATGTATGCATCCGGTAATGGGCAGGCAAATACAAATCCGGCCGACTTTGACTGGTTCGATTTTCGCTGCTTGGACTAAGCTGAAGAGGGTTGAAAACAAATCATACGCAAAAGGGAAACATTCTGTGCGTATGGGTAAAACATTTGGCAGACCGGGTGTGAACGAAATACCATATTTCCTTTGGGAAAAACATCTACTTTTGTATCGTCGGCTGGCAAAAGATGTTTAACTCTTAAATTATATAATATGCGAAACGCTTTATTCCTTATTTTTATTTCGCTTTGTTCCGTATGCAAGTCATCAGCTCAAGGTTACAGTAATCCTGTAATCCCCGGTTTCCATCCCGATCCGAGTGTTTGCAAGGCAGGGGATGATTATTATTTAGTCAACAGCAGCTTTCAATATTTCCCCGGAGTGCCTTTGTTTCACAGTAAAGACCTTGTGCATTGGGAGCAGATAGGAAACTGTCTGACCCGTCCGTCCCAGCTTGATCTGACTAATGCTAATTCGGGAAGCGGTATTTTCGCTCCTACCATTCGTTACAATGATGGAGTGTTTTACATGATTACGACTAATGTCTCCGGTAAGGGGAATTTCCTGGTACATACTACTGATCCCCGTAGTGAATGGTCGGAACCAGTCTGGCTCGAGCAAGGAGGCATCGATCCTTCGCTTTATTTTGAGGATGGCAAATGTTTTATGGTCAGTAATCCGGATGGATACATCAACCTGTGTGAGATTGACCCCATGACAGGCAAACAGCTTTCTTCTTCCAAACGAATATGGAACGGCACTGGAGGCAGATATGCCGAGGGTCCGCACATTTATAAGAAAGACGGCTGGTACTATCTGCTGATTTCGGAGGGCGGTACGGAATTGGGACATAAAGTAACCATTGCCCGCAGCCGTTACATTGACGGGCCTTATCAGGGAAATCCGGCAAATCCTATTCTGACCCATGCCAATGAATCGGGACAATCCAGTCCGATTCAGGGAACAGGGCATGCTGATCTGGTGGAAGGCACCGATGGTTCTTGGTGGATGGTTTGTCTGGCATACAGAATTATGCCGGGAACTCATCATACATTGGGACGTGAAACGTATCTGGCTCCGGTGCGGTGGGATAAGGACGCCTGGCCTGTAGTCAATAGCAATGGAACCATTTCTTTGAAGATGGACGTCCCTACTCTGCCTCAACAGGAAATGAAAGGCAGACCGGAACGAATAGACTTTAAAGAAGGAAAGCTTTCTCCCGAATGGATTCATCTGCAGAATCCCGAAGCGAAGAATTATATTTTTACCAAAGATGGAAAACTTCGTTTGATAGCGACTCCCGTTACGTTAAGCGATTGGAAAAGCCCTACCTTTGTCGCCTTGCGGCAGGAACATTTTGATATGGAAGCATCCGCTCCGGTAGTCTTGCAGAAAGCGGGAGTGAATGATGAAGCGGGAATTTCCGTCTTTATGGAGTTTCATTCTCACTACGATTTATTTGTCCGTCAGGATAAGGATCGGAAACGTTCTGTTGGCTTGCGATATAAACTGGGAGAGATTACCCATTATGCCAAAGAAGTTTCCCTACCGACGGATGGTGAGGTGGAACTGGTGGTGAAGTCGGATATCAATTACTATTATTTTGGTTATAAAGTGAATGGAATATATCATGATCTGGGTAAGATGAACACGCGTTATCTAAGCACTGAAACAGCAGGCGGATTTACCGGAGTCGTATTGGGGCTTTACATTACATCAGCTTCTAAAGATTCGAAGGCGTATGCTGATTTTGAGTACTTTAAGTATAAAGGGAAACCGGGAGAAAACAAATGAATCCCTTTTATAAAACAAATTCACCCCATCGTTTCCAAAACGCTCCCTATATGAATAACATTACAGAAGTGAAGTTACATGTCGAATACATAATTTTGTGGTGTAGAAAACAAATGTGTTTTGATGAGGCAAGGTTAACGGTTTTAAATTTAATCTAATAGTATAGAAGAATATGGAAAAACAGTCATTTAGTGATGGATTATTTAGTCCATTGGGTATTAAACGAGTCATATTTATGCTGGTGTTGCTCACCACCTCTTTTATATCATGTAGCAACAGTGATGAAAAAGGAGGAAGTCTGGAAGTGGCACAGGAATATCGTAATCTGGAGTTTGACGCTCGTGGAAGCAGGCAGACTATTCAGATAGACGGTCCGGCCGAATGGCATATCAGTACTTCGGAAAGTTGGTGTAAAAGTTCACATACTATCGGTGAAGGAAAACAATATGTAAATATCACAGTAGAGGCCAATGATACGCAGAAAGAGAGGACGGCTACCGTCACCGTTTCGGCGAGTGGCGCTCCTGATATTATTATCAATGTAAAGCAGTCCCTATATAGCGTACCTGCATACGATGAATACATTGCACCTGATAATACAGGGATGCGTGATTTGACTTCCATGCAACTGTCGGCATTGATGAAAGCCGGAGTGAATGTAGGGAATACATTTGAGGCGGTGATTGTGGGAAATGACGGAAGTCTTTCCGGCGATGAAACGTGTTGGGGAAATCCTACACCGAACAAGGTTCTTTTCGAGGGTATCAAAGCAGCGGGCTTTGATGTCGTGCGTATACCGGTAGCTTATTCTCATCAGTTTGAAGATGCGGCAACGTATAAGATTAAGAGTGCATGGATGGATAAGGTGGAGGCTGCCGTGAAAGCTGCGCTTGATGCCGGTCTCTATGTTATTATCAATATCCACTGGGAAGGTGGCTGGCTGAACCATCCGGTAGATGCCAATAAAGAAGCTCTGGATGAAAGACTGGAAGCGATGTGGAAACAGATCGCCTTAAGATTCAGAGACTATGACGACCGTCTGCTCTTTGCCGGAACCAATGAGGTGAATAATGACGACGCTAACGGTGCGCAGCCTACAGAGGAGAATTACCGGGTACAGAATGGTTTCAATCAGGTGTTTGTCAATACGGTTAGAGCTACCGGAGGACGTAATCATTACCGTCATCTGATTGTGCAGGCATATAATACCGATGTGGCGAAAGCGGTCGCGCATTTCACAATGCCGCTCGATATTGTTCAAAATCGTATTTTCCTGGAATGTCATTACTATGATCCTTATGATTTCACAATCATGCCTAACGATGAGAATTTCAAGAGTCAATGGGGAGCTGCGTTTGCAGGTGGAGATGTATCTGCTACCGGACAGGAGGGGGACATAGAGGCTACTTTAAGTTCGCTGAATGTATTTATCAATAATAATGTTCCTGTAATCATCGGCGAATATGGTCCGACATTAAGAGACCAGTTGACCGGAGAGGCTTTGGAGAATCATTTGAAATCGCGTAATGACTATATCGAATATGTAGTGAAAACCTGTGTGAAGAATAAGCTCGTTCCCTTGTACTGGGATGCCGGCTATACCGAAAAACTGTTTGACCGTACTACAGGACAACCGCATAATGCAGCATCCATAGCAGCGATTATGAAAGGATTAAATTGAATATTAACCATTTAAATAAGGTACAATGAATAAACACTTTCTTGGAAAATGTACATTTGTACATTGGTACTGTCTTGCGTTGGCAATATTACTTTGGTTGCCAATAACGATATTGGAGGCTGCTCCTTCACAGAACTTAAAGGTGTCCGGAATAGTAACTTCCGCGACTGACGGAGAACCGTTGATTGGGGTAAGCGTACAAGTGAAAGGTACGTCGACAGGAACTATTACAGACTTGAACGGTAAGTATACGCTGAATGTATCTACCGGACAGACGCTGGTCTTCTCCTACATCGGCTTTATGGAACAGCAGGTTGTTGCAACAAAACCTGTCATTAACGTAGTTCTGAAAGAAGATACTAAAACGTTGGATGAGGTGGTAGTTGTCGGCTATGGAACCATGAAACGAAGTGACTTGACAGGTTCAGTTGTTTCCGTGACCGGAGATGAACTGAAAAAGTCTGTTGTTACTTCTTTAGACCAAGCTTTGCAGGGGCGTGCAGCGGGTGTTTCCGTTACACAAAATTCGGGAGCCCCGGGTGGAGGTATCTCTGTGAGTATTCGTGGTATCAATTCCTTGAATGGTAACGAACCTCTGTATGTGATTGATGGTGTAGCGATTTCCGGTAATACGGACGGTAACTCCAGTGTACTGTCTTCCATTAACCCTTCGGACATCGTTTCTATGGAAATTCTGAAAGATGCTTCGGCTACAGCTATTTATGGTTCGAGAGCTTCCAATGGTGTGGTACTGATTACCACTAATCAGGGTAAAGCCAGTAAGACAAAAGTTTCTTACGAAGGATATTATGGCTTGCAGCAATTACCAAAGAAGTTGGATGTTTTAAATCTGCGCGAATATGCGGAATATCAAAATCTACGCGCTCAAGTACTGGGCTTTGGTGACCGTGAGGAGTTTAAAGATCCCAGCTTACTGGGAGAAGGGACGAACTGGCAGGATGAGATTTTCCGCAATGCATCTATGCACAATCATCAGATCAATATCTCCGGAGGAAATGAGGGAACTACTTATTCACTTTCGGGTGGTTATTTGAGTCAGGATGGTATCGGTATCGGTTCTAGCTTCGAACGTTTCTCTGCCCGTGTCAATATGGATAATAAGATAACGAACTGGCTCTCTACCGGGTTGCGTGCTTCTGTTGCCAAGACGCAGCAGAACAATACGATCGACAATGGTAATATCATCCGCACGGCGATACAGCAGTTGCCCGAAGTACCGGCGAAGAATCCTGACGGTTCATGGGGAATGCAGTCAGAAAACATGTATGGTACTTACTTTACGAATCCGGTAGCAGAAGCGCTGATGCGTGAGAACTACGAAAAGGGATTACAACTCTATGTGGATTTCTTTGCTGATATTACACTTTACAAGGGATTAGTGTTCAGAGCTGAGTATGCAGGCAATTATTATTATAACAACAATTATCAGTATACTCCGTCTTATGACTATGGTCTTTATACCCAAGAGTCATTAGGTAGTCGTAGTGCCAGCAATGGTAGTAACTGGACATTAAAGACTTATCTAACTTATACTAATACTTTCGGTCGACATCAAATTACTGCCATGGCGGGACATGAAGCGCAGGAGAATAATTGGGAATCACTTTCCGGCACCCGGAGTGACTATTTTCTCAACTCTGTTCACGAACTGGACGCGGGTAGCTCACTTACCGCAAAGAATAGTAGTTCCAAAGGTTCTTCTGCTATCGAATCTTACTTCGGTCGTGTTAACTACGGATTTGATGACCGTTATTTGTTGACACTTACTGTACGTGGTGACGGTTCTTCTACGTTTGCTCCGAACAATCGTTGGGGAATATTTCCATCGGCAGCTCTTGCATGGAAGTTGAAGAATGAGAAATTCCTGAAGAACGTCTCTTGGTTGGATAATTTGAAGTTACGTCTGGGTTGGGGATTGGTTGGTAATCAAGCGGCAGAAAACTATGCTTATGGTGTAAAGATGAGAACTGTGGCAACTATTTGGGGAAGCGGATATTATGCGGAGAACTATGGAAACGAAAACTTGAAATGGGAAGAGACTGAAGCATGGAATGCCGGACTAGACATTAATCTTTTTGGTAACCGGGTAGAACTGATTATTGACGGATATTACAAAAACACAGATAATCTGTTAATGAAAGCATCTCTTCCTTCTTATGTTAACGGTGTTATTTCCTCACCGTGGGTAAATGCGGGTGCTATGACCAATAAAGGTCTGGAATTCACGTTGAATACGGTTAATATCAATAAAAATGATTTCATGTGGAGATCAGGACTGACTATTTCATTTAATAGGAATGAGATTACAAAGCTTTACACAGAGACAGCAGGACTTTCCGGTACTATCAACAGTGAGACTTACACCTACTCGGAGGTGGGACAGCCAATAGGACAGTTTTACGGATATAACGTGATAGGCATGTTTACGAAGGAGGATGACTTTTACAAGCGGGATTCTTACGGTAATTATATTCTCGATAAAAATGGTGAGCGTGTGAAAGTGGCTATTCCAAAAGGAAAGAATATCTCTGAAAGTGAGATATGGGTAGGAGACTATATTTATGAGGATATTGACGACAATGGCGTTATTGATGAGAAAGACCGTACCTATTTAGGTAATCCCGAACCGAAGTTCTCTTACGGTTTTAACAACTCGTTTTCTTATAAAGGCTTTGATCTGAATATTTTCATCAATGGTGTATACGGTAATAAAGTGGTGAATATGCTACGTAAAGAATTTACCAATCCGATGAACAACAGTGGAATGTTGAAAGAAGCTGTTAATATCGCCCGTGTGGAACTGATCGATCCATCACAACCGACTACGCTTTCCAATGTCTATGTCTCGAATGCCGGTTCGGCACAAGTACAGCGCATCACTGCTGCCAATGCTAACGATAATAACCGTATGAGCAGCCGCTTTGTAGAAGACGGTTCATATCTTCGTATCAAGAATATCTCGTTAGGTTATACTTTCCCTAAAAAGTGGATAAGTAAGCTCAATATTGACAATCTACGGGTGTATATGAATATCCAGAATGCATTCACTTTTACAAAGTACAAAGGATATGATCCTGAAGTGGGTGCTTACAATTATGATGTGCTGACGCGTGGTATCGATAATGCCCGTTATCCTTCACAACGGATTTATACTTTCGGACTTAACCTTAGTTTCTAACCTGACAAATAATGAGAATATTTATGAAAAGTAAATTATTAGTAATAGCAACTACCGCCCTGCTGTTTGCAGCATGCAGTGACAGTTTTCTGGATAGAGCACCGGAAGGAAACTATGTAGACGCTACATTTTATACTTCTGACGAAGCGTTAGAAGCAGCCACCGCTCCGCTTTACAATCGGGCATGGTTTGATTACAATCAACGTTCCATCGTTCCTATCGGTAGCGGGCGTGCCAATGATATGTACAGTCCCTGGAATTATCCGCAGTTTGTTACTTTCCAAGTGACAGCTTTGGATGAAAATCTGTCGGGTGCATGGAGTGGATTCTACTCGGTAGTAACGATGGCGAACTCTGTAATCAATGCGGTAGAGACGCAGACACAGGGTAGTGTGAGCGAAGCTGCCAAGACAAAGGCAATTGCAGAAGCCCGGTTGATGCGTGCATGTGCATACTTCTATATGTTGCGCATTTGGGGCCCGGTGATTCTCATTGAAGATAACCAGAAGTTGGTTGACAATCCCGTTCGTCCGCTCAATCGTGAAGAAGATGTATTTCAGTTTATTATTAATGATTTGAATTACGCCGTCGATAATTTGTCGGAGCAGAGTGATAAAGGACGGGCTACATCGTGGGCGGCAAAAGGGATATTGGCAAAGGTTTATCTGGCACGTTCGGGCTGGAACAATGGTGGTACGCGTGATGAAGGTGATTTAGAACTTGCCCGTCAATATGCCAGTGATGTGTGTGAGAATAGTGGGTTGGACTTGATGACAAACTACGAAGATCTCTTCAAGTATAAGAACAATAACAATCAGGAATCCCTGCTCGCTATGCAGTGGGTGCCGTTGGGGGAGTGGTATGAATGTAATACCCTCTTGTCTGATTTGGCATTCTCGACCGAGGTGACGGGTGGTGTCAATTGTTGGAGTAGCTATAATGGAAGTATTGATATGCTTCAGCAATACGAGTTGGCAGATACGTTGCGTAGGAACGCTACCTTTTTTACCAAGGGTTCTTATTACTCTTATATTTGCATTAAAGATGGTGGCTATACTTATAAGGGTACTGCTTCTCCTATTAAAAAAGGTGTTCCGGGAGGGCCGGATGACGATAACGACGGTAAGGTGAAACAAATGAATTCGCCACTTAATACTTATATTTTGCGTTTAGCAGATGTCTACTTGACGTATGCGGAAGCTTGTCTGGGTAACAATTCTACGTTGAGTGACGGTCGTGGTCTTTACTTCTTCAACCGTGTACGTGAGCGTGCAAAGATTAATAAAAAGTCTTCCATCACGTTGGATGACATTATCCGCGAACGCCGTGTTGAGTTCGGTATGGAATATTCAAACTGGTATGATATGGTAACTTGGTTCCGTTATTTACCGGACAAGATGCTTAACTACTTTAATAATCAGTGGCGGGGGTACCGGACGGATGCTATCATCAAAGATGAGGACGGAAAATTGCATTTTGGGAAGTATGACACGGATGGAACTACGTTCCTTGAAGGTCCTGAGTATTACACAGCTCCGGAGTTTACTATCAATATTGAAGCAGAGGATATTTTCTTGCCTTATCCGGAATCTGATGTCATCCAGAATCCGTTATTGAACGAACCACCGGTTCCTTATACATTTAACGAATAAATCAGAAGAATTTATGAAATCAATATATAAATATTTAGATACGAGATTGTTCTTGATAGGGTTGTTAGTCCTGCCCTTTTTGGCTGTTGTCTCTTGCCAGAATGACGACGATGATGCTATACCGGTAATTCATTATATAAGAGTAACAGATCCGGCTAAAGCTGATAGTACTTTTACTGATGTAAATCCGGGAACAATGATTGTTGTAGTCGGAGAACATTTGGGTGGAACACAAAAGGTGTATATCAATGATCAGGAGGTTAGTTTCAACAGGAATTATGTAACTTCTACAAGTATCATATTAACGGTTCCTAATGAATTGGAACTGACAGGACAAAATCCTGAGTTGAAAGGTGAAATTCGCATAGAAACAGAGCATGGAGTAGCAGCTTACAATATGCACGTGCTTTCGCCTGCACCTTACATCACCCGTATTTCCGCAACCTATCCTATAAAGCCGGGAGACCAGATGACTGTGATCGGTGGTAACTTCTATGAGGTACAGGCTGTTTATCTTTCTACTGAACAACCGGCAAAGGATGGGACACGCCCTGTTGATGTTCAGGAGATAACAAATTATGAAGTAAATAACAAATATAGTCAAATTACGCTAACAGCTCCGGCAAATCTGCTTGAAGAGGGATATCTTGTGGTAGAGTGCTATACGAGCAGTGCGGTTACAGAGTTTAAGAAGAATGGTCCAAAACCGGTTGTTACTGCTGTCAGTTCGACAATGCCAGTCGTAGGAAGCACGGTTACTATTACTGGACAGAATTTTATTGAGGTATCACGTGTGAATATTAACGGTGAGTTCGACATTCCAGTGGGGGACATCACAACCTCAAACACTTTTGATGAGATTAGTTTTGTATTGCCACAGGCTCCTACCCAGTCCGGCCATATTTCTGTGACTGCGATTGGAGGAACGGTAGAATCTGCAGAAATATTCTATCCTCTAGAAAATGTGATATTGAATTACGATGGAATCGGTAGTCATGTTTGGGGTGATTGCAGTTTTGTAGTAGCAGATGGCTCGTCAGCTCCTTATGTTTCTAATGGAACTTGTCTAGGCATTACCGGAACAGTGAGTGCATCCAATTATTGGTGGAAACAAAGTTATTCCAACGCTCAATGGGTAAATACAAGCATCATTCCAGGAAATATACCGATTGATGATTTGAAATTACAGTTTGAATGTTTTGTGAAAGAAGTATTTACCGGACCTGTTTTCCAAATCGCAATGTGTGAAAACTTTGATGCTGCATTAAATGGGTATGTCCCAGTGAGTTCTTTTACAGGAAAGACAGAGACTGGAAAGTGGATGCAATGTTCCGTATCTTTATCTTCTGTTGTTGCAGATGCTACATATCAAGACTTTTTAAATAGGAACTCTACTCATATAGGCGTATATGCAACGAACCCTGGTAGTAGTCAAGCTACTATTGAAGTTTATTTCGATAACTTCCGCATCGTGAGAAAATAATGATTTGAATGAAATAGGAGAGGGTAGAACGAACCGTTTACCTTCTCCTACTTTTTTAGTAACTGTATGAAAATAGTAAGATACATTGCTCTGTTTGGGATATTGAGTGGGTTGGCGGTTGCGTGCACTCCTTCAACAAGTGTGATACCAAACGATGCTATCCGATTGAATCAACTGGGTTATTATCCCAATCAAGAGAAAATAGCTGTAGTAGACAGCGGAAAAGTTGAAGAGTTTGTAATATGGGATGCTGTTTCCGGTGAACAAGTGTTTGTCGGGAAATCTTTATATACAGCAAAGTCAGCATGGTCGGATAAAACAAGAACAACACTGGATTTTAGTGCTGTAACAACTCCGGGAAAATATATACTGAAGGTGAACGGAGCATCGGTTACTTTCCTAATAAAAGACAGTGTATTATCTCCTCTGGCTGACGCGGCTTTGAAGTCTTTTTATTATCAGCGTACCGCAATGCCGATTGAAGAACAATATGCAGGGCAGTGGCACAGAATGGCCGGGCATCCGGATAATCATGTATTGATACATCCCAGCGCTGCTTCCCCCGATCGTCCTGCGGGAACAATTGTCTCTTCTTCCAAAGGTTGGTATGATGCCGGCGATTATAATAAGTATATTGTGAATTCCGGTTATTCAATAGGTTTGATGCAGTCTATTTATCAGCTGTTTCTGGATTACTTCTCCCGGCAAAAGATAAATATCCCGGAGAGCAATAACCATACCCCCGACTTACTGGACGAAATGCAATTTAACTTGGATTGGATGTTAACAATGCAAGATCCCGAAGATGGAGGAGTATATCATAAACTGACCACCCCCTTTTTTGAAGGTTTTGTGAAACCTGTGGACTGTAAACAACAACGTTATGTCGTGCAGAAATCAGTCACTGCCGCTTTAGATTTTGCAGCAGTCATGGCACAGTCCTCCCGTCTGTTTGCCTCTTATGAAGAAGATTATCCGGGATTCTCCAAACGTGCTCTACTGGCAGCGGAGAAGGCTTATGCCTGGGCGGAAAAGCATCCGGAAGCCTATTATAATCAGAATCTGCTCAATCAGAAGTATCAACCGGCAATAGCTACCGGAGAATATGGTGACACACATGCAGACGATGAATTTTTCTGGGCGGCTAGCGAACTCTATTTCTCAACCGGAAAAGAGATATACCGGGAAGAAGCAATAAAAAAGGCTCCCCAAATATACACAGCTCCGGGATGGGGCAACACGTTCGCATTAGGTATATTTGCATGGCTTCAACCAGGCAGAGAGTTAAATGAAGCCGACCGTCGTTTTGCCGATTCATTGAAAACGGAACTTTTGAAATATGCGGATAAAGTCATAGAAGGAGCCGAACAGACCCCATTTCACGCTCCTTATGGTAATGATGCTAAAGATTTCTTTTGGGGATGCCTTGCGGAGAAATGTATGAATCAGGGTGTATCGTTGATGTACGCTTATCTCCAGACTGGCAAAGACGTTTATTTGACTAATGCCTATAGAAACATGGATTATATATTGGGGCGAAATGCAACGGGTTTCTGTTATGTGACAGGGCTTGGAACGAAGAGTCCGAAGCATCCTCATCACCGCCTTTCGGCTTCGGACGACATAGAAGACCCTATTCCCGGATTTCTTGTTGGAGGACCTAACCCAGGACAGCAGGACGGGGCTTTTTATCCTACTGCCAGTCCGGATGAGTCGTATGTAGATACGGAAGATTCGTATGCTTCCAATGAAGTAGCCATTAACTGGAACGCTGCTTTGGTTGCATTAGCTTCTTCGTTGGATGCGCTTGCTGTTTATTCTGTCAAATAATCCGTAGGCTCTTTTTCTTGGCTGTTTGATAATATTTTATTTCCTTTGTACAAATCTGAAAAACATGATAAGAAAGAGCCTTTTATTGTTAGCTTTACTTCTCGCTTCGTGGATTGTGTCTGCACAATCATACTTGTTCAAGCATCTGGAAGTGTCGGACGGATTGTCTAATAATTCTGTGAATACTATTTATAAAGATCGTGATGGGTTCATGTGGTTCGGTACGACTACCGGACTGAACCGCTATGACGGATATACTTTCAAGATCTACCAGCATGCCGAGAATGAGCCGGGATCTTTACCGGATAATTACATTACCGATATTGTGGAAATGCCTGACGGACGGTTTTGGATAAATACCGCCCGGGGGTATGTATTATTTGATAAGGAGCGGGATTACTTTATCACTGATGTTACCGGATTTATGAAAAATCTGGAGTCATGGGGAGTTCCGGAACAGGTTTTTGTAGACCGGGAAGGGAATACGTGGCTTAGTGTGGCAGGTGAAGGATGTTACCGTTACAAGGAGGGTGGAAAGAGACTCTTCTTTTCGTATACGGAACATTCGTTGCCGGAGTATGGAGTGACACAAATGGCGGAATGTAGTGACGGAATCTTGTTGATTTATAATACGGGACTGCTTGTCTGTCTGGATCGTGCCACATTGGCGATTAAATGGCAGTCTGATGAAATTAAGAAATATATTCCGGGAGGAAAGACGATAGAACTTTCGCTTTTTGTAGATAGAGACAATTGCATCTGGGCATACAGTCTTATGGGAATCTGGGCGTATGATTGCGGAACAAAAAGTTGGCGGACAGATTTGACCGGTATCTGGTCGTCACGTCCGGACGTAATTATTCATGCGGTGGCACAGGATATAGAAGGCAGGATTTGGGTTGGAAAGGATTATGACGGCATAGACGTGCTTGAGAAAGAAACGGGGAAAGTGACTTCTCTTGTTGCCCACGATGACAATGGACGGAGCTTGCCTCATAATACAATTTATGACTTATATGCTGACAGGGATGGTGTCATGTGGGTAGGTACTTATAAGAAGGGGGTATCTTATTATAGTGAAAGCATCTTTAAGTTCAATATGTATGAATGGGGAGATATAACTTGCATAGAACAGGCGGATGAAGATAGACTGTGGCTCGGAACGAACGACCATGGGATTCTTTTGTGGAATCGCTCTACAGGAAAGGCGGAACCTTTCTGGAGAGACGCCGAAGGACAATTGCCGAATCCCGTCGTGTCTATGTTGAAATCGAAAGACGGCAAATTATGGGTAGGGACATTCAATGGGGGATTGTATTGTATGAATGGTTCCCAGGTACGTTCTTATAAGGAAGGTACCGGAAACGCTTTGGCGAGTAATAATGTCTGGGCATTGGTGGAGGATGATAAGGGAAGAATCTGGATTGCTTCCTTGGGAGGCGGTTTGCAATGTTTGGAACCGTTATCCGGTACTTTTGAAACTTATACCAGTAACAACTCGGCTCTGCTGGAGAATAATGTAACCTCTTTGTGTTGGGTAGATGATAATACATTGTTTTTCGGAACTGCCAGTCAGGGAGTAGGCACGATGGATATGCGCACTCGAGAAATAAAAAAGATTCAAGGCCAGAGCGATAGTATGAAATTGTCGAACGATGCGGTGAATCATGTATATAAAGATAGCCGGGGATTGGTATGGATTGCTACCCGTGAGGGATTGAATGTGTATGATACGAGGCGTCATATGTTTCTGGATCTGTTTCCTGTTGTAGAGGCCAAAGGAAATTTTATTGCGGCAATTACGGAAGATCAGGAGCGTAATATGTGGGTATCGACCAGCAGGAAGGTGATTCGGGTAACAGTGGCTTCCGATGGAAAAGGGAGTTACCTTTTTGATTCCAGGGCTTACAATAGTGAGGACGGATTGCAGAACTGTGATTTTAACCAGCGTTCAATCAAAACGTTACACAATGGAATCATTGCGATTGGTGGCCTGTATGGAGTCAATATTTTTGCTCCGGATCATATACGCTATAATAAAATGCTGCCTAATGTGATGTTTACAGGTCTTTCGTTGTTTGATGAGGCAGTGAAAGTGGGGCAGTCGTATGGCGGAAGAGTGTTGATAGAAAAAGAGTTGAACGATGTAGAAAATGTAGAGTTCGATTATAAGCAGAATATTTTCAGTGTGTCTTTTGCTTCGGACAACTATAATTTGCCGGAGAAAACTCAATATATGTATAAGTTGGAAGGGTTCAATAATGACTGGTTAACCCTGCCAGTAGGAGTACACAATGTGACTTTTACGAATCTTGCCCCAGGAAAGTATGTTTTGAGAGTGAAAGCGATCAATAGCGACGGTTATGTCGGCATAAAGGAAGCCACGCTGGGTATTGTAGTCAATCCTCCTTTCTGGATGTCGTGGTGGGCTTATTTGTTGTATGCTGCCGGTTTGGTGGTCGTGCTTTTCCTGGCGCGCTACCGGATGCTGAAACGTGAACGTGAGAAGTTTCATCTTCAGCAGATAGAAAATGAGGTGGCGAAGAATGAAGAAATCAATAATATGAAATTCCGTTTCTTCACGAACGTCAGCCATGAATTGCGTACACCGCTTACCTTGATTATTTCTCCTTTGGAGGGAATGTTGAAAGAAACGACCGATGAATTGCAGAGTACACGTTTGCAATTGATGTATCGTAATGCGCAACGGTTGTTACATCTGGTCAATCAACTGCTCGATTTCCGTAAAGGAGAGATGAGTACTCATCAGTTGTCTCTGTCGGAAGGAGATATCATTTCGTATGTGCATAGTGTTTGCAACTCTTTCCTGTTGATGGCGGATAAGAAACATATTCAATTCTCTTTCTTTTCGGGTATAGATACATTCTCGATGGCTTTTGATGCTGACAAGGTAGGGAAGATTGTGATGAATCTGCTTTCCAATGCTTTTAAGTTTACTCCTGAAGGAGGACGTGTGACGGTGATGATAGAGCATGTGACAGGAACTCCTGATACACTGGAAATCAAGATTGCCGATACCGGAATAGGAATTAGCGATGTGGACAAGGAACATATCTTCGACCGTTTCTATCAGGCGGATCATAAAGGAGTAGAGGAAACTACCGGAAATGGTATCGGATTGAGCCTGGTACGTGACTTTGTCACTTTGCATGAAGGAGAAGTGAAGGTATTCGATAATATAGGGACGGGGTCTGTTTTCGTTATTCAGTTCCCGGTAAAACATGTGGAGACACAAGTACAGTTACCGGAAGAAACGGGCATGTCGGTTGGGGATGAAGAAGATAGGGAAATGAAAGAGGAAGTCAGGGAAGAGACCGGACGCAAGGATTCCCCTTTGCTGCTGGTGGTAGATGATAATGAAGACTTCCGTATCTTTATGCGTTATAGTCTGGAATTACAGTATCGTGTCAAACTGGCTGTGAATGGTAACGAAGCATGGGAGATGATGCAGGAAGAATTACCCGATCTGGTTATCAGTGATGTAATGATGCCCCAAATGGACGGCAATGAGCTGTGTCGCCTGATTAAGCAGGACAAGCGTACTGCGCATATCCCTGTGATTTTGCTGACAGCGCGGCAGAATACCGAAGCGAAGTTGGAGGGATTGCAGACAGGAGCGGACGACTATGTAACGAAGCCGTTCAATATGACTATCCTTGTGTTGCGTATCCGTAAACTGATAGAACTAAGCCGTTATCATCGTGTCACCCAGGGAATGATTGATCCTGCACCTAGCGAGATTGTGATTACTTCACTGGATGAAAAGTTGATAGAGAAAGCAATCAAATATGTGGAGGATAATATGTCACGTACTGAACTTTCGGTAGAGGAACTTAGCCGGGAACTGGGTATGAGCCGCGTGCATCTGTATAAGAAATTGCTTCAGATCACAGGAAAGACACCTATTGAGTTTATCCGCGTGATTCGCTTGAAACGGGCGGCGCAATTATTGCGTGAAAGCCAGCTTCATGTGTCCGAAGTAGCTTTCGAAGTAGGCTTCAATAATCCTAAATATTTCAGCCGTTATTTCAAGGATGAATTTGGTGTTTTACCCTCCGTTTACCAGGAAAAAGAAGGGAAATAACAAATGATACCTCTGAAAAAAACATATCGTCCGGTCACTGTTTAAAAGTTCCCCTTCTATAAAACATTAGAAGGGGAGCTTTTCATTTATAGTACTTACTTTTGCGATATGAGAAAATATATTGTTGAACCCTAAAGGTAGGTATGATTATGAATATGAAAAACATTTTCTATTGCCTGTTGCCGGGACTTCTTTTGGGAGCATGTTCCAATAAGGTCTACGAGAAGACAGGTGATAGTGTGATAGTCAAAGTACAACACAAAGAAACAGGAGGTCCCCGTTTGGTTCGCCTTCAGGTGATGGGAGATAAGTTAATTCACGTTTCTGCCACTGCCGACAGCAAGTTTGCCGATCCGCAAAGTCTGATTGTTGTTCCGCAGAAAAAACAAACATCTTTTGCCGTCGTGCAGAATGGCGATACGATTACAGTGTCTACTGAAGAAGTGAAAGCATCTGTATTGGCTAGTACCGGAGAGGTGTGGTTTACGGATAAAAACGGAGAGTTAATCCTGCAGGAGAATAAGGGAGGAGGAAAGACATTTACTCCGATAGAAGTGGAAGGAACGAAAGGATATACGGTCTGTCAGGTTTTTGAATCTCCCGAAGATGAAGCGTTTTACGGATTAGGCCAGCATCAGGCGGATGAATTTAATTATAAGGGTAAGAACGAAGAACTGTTCCAGTATAATACGAAAGTTTCTGTTCCGTTTGTTGTTTCGAATAAAAACTATGGTATACTGCTGGATAGTTATTCCTTCTGTCGTTTCGGTAATCCGAATGATTACTCCCAGTTGAATCGTATCTTTAAACTTTATGATAAGACAGGCCAGGAAGGGGCGCTAACCGGTACTTATGTGCCGAAAAAAGGAGAAACTCTGGTCCGCCGGGAAGACTCCATCTATTTCGAGAATCTGAAAACGATTGAGAATCTTCCGAAGAAACTGCCGTTAATGGGGGCTAAAGTCACTTATGAAGGAGAGATAGAACCTGCTCAAACGGGAGAGTTCAAGTTTATTCTTTATTATGCGGGATATGTTAAGGTCTATTTGAACAATGAGCCGGTAGTGCCGGAACGTTGGCGGACTGCATGGAATCCTAATAGTTATAAGTTTGCAGCTCATTTGGAAGCAGGAAAGCGTGTGCCGTTGAAAATCGAGTGGCAGCCTGATGGCGGACAGTCTTATTGCGGACTGCGTGCATTGACACCTGTTAATCCGGAAGAACAGGGGAAGCAGTCGTGGTGGAGTGAAATGACCAAGCAGCTCGATTATTATTTTATGGCTGGTGAGAATATGGACGACGTGATTAGCGGTTATCGTTCGCTGACCGGAAAGTCTCCCGTTATGCCGAAATGGGCAATGGGTTTCTGGCAAAGTCGTGAGAAGTATAATACACAGGAGGAAATGTTGGGAGCACTGAAAGGTTTCCGTGATCGTAAAATCCCATTGGATAATATCGTACTGGATTGGAATCATTGGCCGGAGAATGCCTGGGGAAGTCATGAGTTTGATAAAGCTCGTTTTCCGGACCCGAAAGCAATGGTTGATTCCATCCATGCTATGCATGCCCGTATGATGATCTCGGTATGGCCTAAGTTTTATGTTACTACCGAACATTTCAAGGAGTTCGACGAGAATGGGTGGATGTATCAGCAGTCTGTTAAAGATAGTTTGAAAGATTGGGTAGGTCCCGGTTACCATTATGGTTTTTATGATGCGTATGATCCCGATGCACGGAAACTGTTCTGGAAACAGATGTATGAGCACTATTATCCGTTGGGTATCGATGCTTGGTGGATGGATGCCAGCGAACCGAATGTACGTGACTGTACCGACTTGGAATATCGGAAAGCTTTGTGCGGACCTACAGCGTTGGGTTCCTCTACGGAATTTTTCAATGCGTATGCACTGATGAATGCAGAAGCCATTTATGACGGTCAGCGCGGAGTAGATAATAACAAACGGGTGTTCTTATTAACCCGTTCGGGATTTGCCGGATTACAGCGTTATTCCACGGCTACATGGAGTGGGGATATCGGTACACGTTGGGAGGACATGAAGGCACAGATTTCTGCCGGATTGAATTTTGCCATGAGTGGAATACCTTACTGGACAATGGATATTGGCGGTTTTTGTGTAGAGAATCGTTATGTGGCCGGACAGAAACAATGGAACGCGACAAAGACGGAAAATGCTGATTATAAAGAATGGCGTGAGCTGAATACCCGCTGGTATCAATTCGGTGCGTTTGTTCCTTTATATCGTGCACACGGACAATACCCTTTCCGTGAAATATGGGAGATTGCGCCGGAAGGGCATCCTGCTTATCAGTCGGTTGTATATTATACTAAGTTACGTTATAATATGATGCCGTATATTTATTCGCTGGCAGGTATGACTTGGTTTGATGATTATACAATCATGCGTCCCTTGGTAATGGATTTCACAGCGGATGCTGAAGTGAATGATATTGGTGACCAGTTTATGTTCGGTCCTTCGTTTATGGTATCTCCGGTTTATCGCTATGGTGACCGCAGTCGTGAAATTTATTTCCCTCAAGCAGAGGGCTGGTATGATTTCTATTCCGGCAAATTCCAGGCTGGAGGAGAGAGAAAAGTAATAGAAGCTCCTTATGAGCGTATTCCGTTGTATGTGCGTGCAGGCGCTATCATTCCGTTCGGAGATGATATTCAGTATACGGATGAAAAACCGGCGGAGCACATCCGTTTGTATATTTATCAGGGAGCGGATGGGGAGTTTACGTTATACGAAGATGAAGGTGTGAATTATAACTATGAACAAGGGATGTATGCCATGATACCGATGAAGTATGATGAGGCTACCAAGACTTTAGTGATTGGTGAGCGTCAGGGGGAGTTCCCGGGTATGCTGAAGGAGCGTACTTTCACGGTAGTTACGGTGAATAAGGAGAAAGCCCAACCGTTTGATTTGAACGCGAAAGGGGTGACTGTGAAGTATAATGGCAGCGAGCAGACATTGAAACTGTAAGCTGAATGATAATCCGTTGATGATGATTGGTAAACTAAAATATTTGATGCTGGGGGGCTGCCTTATACTGGGGAGCTGCCTGGCATTGGGAGGCTGTCTGATGTTATTAGGAGCATGTAGCAGTTCTTCCCTTGTATCTCCGCGGGAGCGATCCGACTTTAATGCAGACTGGCGTTTTCATTTGGGAGACGGGCTGCAAGCGGCACAACCTGGTTTTGCCGACAATGACTGGCGTGTACTGGATTTGCCCCACGACTGGGCGATTGAAGGAGACTTCAGTCAGGAAAATCCTTCCGGTACAGGAGGAGGGGCACTTCCGGGAGGAGTCGGTTGGTATCGCAAAACTTTTAGTGTAGACAAAGCGGATGCAGGAAAGATATTTCGCATTGAGTTTGACGGAGTATATATGAACTCGGAGGTATTTATCAATGGTGTTTCATTGGGAGTACGTCCTTATGGATATATTAGTTTCAGCTATGACCTGACTCCTTATCTGAAATGGGATGAACCGAATGTGCTGGCTGTACGTGTGGATAATGCGGAGCAACCTAATTCACGGTGGTATTCAGGTTGTGGCATTTACCGGAATGTGTGGCTAAGCAAGACCGGCCCAATACATGTGGGTGGATGGGGAACGTATGTAACAACCTCGTCAGTTGACGAAAAACAGGCTGTACTGAATCTCGCTACTACCCTTGTGAATGAAAGTGATACGAACGAAAATGTTACTGTCTGTTCTTCCTTGCAGGATGCTGAAGGCAGAGAAGTTGCTGAAACCCGGTCGAGTGGGGAAGCGGAAGCCGGTAAGGAAGTTGTTTTTACCCAGCAACTGACTGTAAAGCAACCTCAACTGTGGGATATTGATACTCCTTATCTGTATACACTGGTTACCAAAGTGATGCGAAACGAAGAATGTATGGATAGGTATACTACTCCTGTCGGTATTCGCACATTTAGTTTGGATGCCCGGAAAGGATTCACGTTGAATGGCAGGCAGACAAAAATTAATGGTGTGTGTATGCATCATGACCTGGGCTGTTTGGGAGCGGCAGTCAACACACGTGCCATTGAACGGCACTTGCAAATTCTGAAAGAAATGGGGTGTAACGGCATACGTTGTTCCCATAATCCTCCCGCACCCGAACTGCTTGATCTTTGTGACCGTATGGGATTTATCGTGATGGATGAGGCTTTTGATATGTGGCGGAAGAAAAAAACGGCACATGATTATGCCCGTTACTTCAATGAATGGCACGAGCGCGATTTGAATGACTTTATTTTGCGTGACCGTAATCATCCTTCTGTCTTTATGTGGAGTATCGGTAATGAAGTCCTCGAACAATGGAGTGATGCCAAAGCGGATACGTTGAGTCTGGAAGAGGCCAATCTGATCTTAAATTTCGGACATTCTTCTGAAATGTTAGCCAAAGAAGGAGAGGAGAGTGTCAACTCTTTGCTGACGAAAAAATTGGTAAGCTTTGTAAAAGGGCTTGATCCTACCCGTCCTGTCACTGCCGGATGCAATGAACCGAATTCCGGCAATCATTTATTCCGTTCCGGCGTACTGGATGTGATTGGCTATAATTATCATAACAAGGATATTCCCAATGTTCCGGCTAATTTCCCGGACAAGCCGTTTATCATTACTGAAAGCAATTCAGCGTTGATGACTCGCGGATATTACCGTATGCCCAGCGACCGGATGTTTATCTGGCCCAAGCGTTGGGACAAATCCTTTGCCGATTCCACATTTGCCTGTTCATCTTATGAAAACTGTCATGTGCCTTGGGGAAACACTCATGAGGAAAGCTTGAAATTAGTCAGGGACAACGACTTTATCAGCGGGCAATATGTATGGACGGGATTTGATTATATCGGGGAACCGACTCCTTACGGATGGCCTGCGCGTAGTTCGTACTTTGGTATTGTAGATCTGGCTGGTTTCCCGAAAGATGTCTACTATTTGTATCAGTCGGAATGGACGGATAAGCAGGTGTTGCACCTTTTCCCGCACTGGAACTGGACTCCGGGACAGGAGATTGATATGTGGTGCTACTATAATCAGGCTGATGAAGTGGAACTGTTTGTGAATGGAAAGTCGCAAGGAGTGAAGCGTAAAGACCTTGATAATCTGCATGTAGCTTGGCGTGTGAAGTTTGAACCGGGAACGGTGAAGGTCATTGCACGAGAGAGTGGTAAGGTAGTGGCGGAAAAGGAAATCTGCACAGCCGGAAAACCCGCAGAGATTCGTCTGACTCCTGATCGTTCTATTCTGACTGCTGATGGAAAAGATTTGTGTTTTGTCACTGTGGAGGTGTTGGATGAGAAAGGAAATCTTTGCCCTGATGCTGACAATCTAGTGAATTTCACAGTACAAGGTAATGGCTTTATCGCAGGGGTAGACAACGGAAACCCGGTATCGATGGAACGCTTTAAGGATGAAAAGAGGAAAGCATTTTATGGAAAATGCCTTGTTGTCATTCAGAACGATGGAAAACCGGGAAAAGCAAAGCTGACGGCTACTTCAGAGGGACTTCGGCAAGCTGTACTAAAGATTTCGGCAGAGGAATTGTAAACTGTAAATGATTATTGGAATAATGAAGACATTTTTATTGACTATATGTTTCCTGTCTGTTCAGACAGGTATGGTGGCGATTGCTCAAGACAAAGAACAAACACCGGTGTATCTGGATGATACACAACCGATAGAGGTTAGGGTACAGGATGCGTTGAACCGTATGACTGTGGAGGAGAAAACTCGTCTTAGTTATGCACAAGGGAAGTTTAGCTCCCCTGGCTGTCCCCGTTTGGGTATTCCTGAACTTTGGATGAGTGACGGACCTCACGGCGTACGTGCCGAAATTAATTGGAATGATTGGGGATATGCCGGATGGACGAACGATAGTTGCACAGCCTTTCCTGCACTGACCTGTCTGGCAGCTAGCTGGAATCCGCTATTAGCAGCGAAATATGGATATGCTATCGGTGAAGAAGCCCGTTATCGTGAAAAGGATGTTTTGTTGGGACCGGGTGTGAATATCTATCGTACTCCGCTCAACGGGCGTAACTTTGAATATATGGGGGAAGACCCTTATTTAGCCTCGGAGCTTTGTGTACCTTATATTCAGGGAGTGCAGAAGAATGGAGTAGCCGCCTGCGTAAAACATTACGCACTGAACAATCAGGAATTATGGCGGGGACATATCGATGTGCAGCTAAGTGACCGTGCATTGTATGAGATATATCTGCCTGCCTTTAAGGCTGCTGTGGAAAGAGGGAAGGCTTGGTCTATTATGGGAGCGTACAATAAGGTGCGCGGAACTCATGCTACTCATCATAAACTGCTGAATAATGATATATTGAAGGGAGAATGGAATTTCGACGGTTGTGTCATAACAGATTGGGGAGCTGCGCATGATACCTATGAAGCTGCCATGTATGGCTTGGATATTGAAATGGGATCTTATACGAATGGTTTGACTTCAGAATCGGAATTCGGTTATGACGATTATTACTTGGGTAAGTCTTATCTGAAAATGGTTCGGGAAGGTAAGATTCCGATGGAAGTAGTGAATGATAAGGCTGCCCGTGTGTTGCGTCTGATTTTCCGTACAGCCATGAATCGCAGGAAACCGTTCGGGGCACTGACTAGTGAAGAGCACTATCGTACGGCTTATGAGATTGCAACAGAGGGTATTGTCCTGTTGAAAAATGGAACCGGTAAGAAACAACCTGCCTTATTGCCTGTACCTCAAGGAAAATACAAACGTATTTTAGTGGTGGGAGATAATGCTACCCGTAATTTGATGTTAGGTGGTGGCTCTTCAGAGTTGAAAGTTCAGAAAGTGATTTCATCACTGGACGGTATAAAGGCCAAATTTGGTGACGGTGTGGTTTATGCACAAGGTTACACAAGCGGTCGCCCGATGTATGGACGGGCGGATGTTATTCCGCAGGTTACTGTGGATTCTTTGCGTAATGATGCGGTGGAAAAGGCGATGAATTCGGATTTGGTGATTTTTGTAGGCGGACTAAATAAGAATCATTTTCAGGACTGTGAGGGTGGAGACCGTTTATCATACGAACTTCCTTTTGCGCAGAATGAGTTGATAGAAGCCTTGTTGAAGGTAAATAAAAATCTGGTAGCAGTGATTGTCAGCGGAAATGCGGTGGAAATGCCTTGGGTAAAGGAGATTCCTTCTATTGTCCAGTCGTGGTATTTAGGCTCTGTTGGTGGGGAGGCGCTGGCTGATGTGTTGAGTGGAGAGGTGACTCCCAGTGGTAAACTTCCTTTCTCTTATCCGGTGAAACTGGAGGATTGTCCGGCTCATTTCTTTGGGGAAATCAGTTATCCGGGCGATAGCATCCGTCAAGAATATAAAGAAGATATTCTGGTTGGCTATCGTTGGTATGATACGAAGAAGGTGCAGCCACTTTTTCCTTTTGGTTATGGCATGAGTTATACTACCTTTGAGTATAGTAAACCTGTAATATCGGCTCAAACAATGAATACTGATGGCAGTATAGATGTTTCTGTAAAGGTTAAGAATACAGGAAAAGTAGCAGGGAAAGAGATTATCCAACTATACATTGGTGATGAGGAGTGTAGTGTCCTGCGTCCGGTTAAGGAATTGAAAGATTTTCGGAAGGTACAACTTCTTCCGAATGAAGAAAAAGAGGTGAAGTTTACAATCAAACCGGAAGCATTGCAATTCTTTGATGATAAACAGCGTA
This sequence comes from Bacteroides sp. MSK.18.37, assembly GCF_019129155.2. Classification (NCBI taxonomy): domain Bacteria; kingdom Pseudomonadati; phylum Bacteroidota; class Bacteroidia; order Bacteroidales; family Bacteroidaceae; genus Bacteroides; species Bacteroides sp. MSK.18.37. Next base: position 3,221,062 of record NZ_JAHOIB020000001.1, read on the forward strand.
CTTGGGTGGCAGAACCTGGAAAATTCAAGGCATACATTGCCGCCTCTTCTTCTGATATTCGCGGTACGGTGACATTCGAATATATTCAATAATAAAGTTAACGGGTTGATACACAACGCTTAGTGGACATATAGATACAGAGTGGTGGATATATATACTCACCATCATGTATCTATATGTCCACTATGATGAGTATGTATGTCCACCAAACTGAAAGACGATGTTTTATGATTGTTTATTGAATACCCTATTTCAGTTTCTTCTGATATTCATCCGAATTCAATATTTCCAGTGCTTTTTGTATACTCTCATTCGTGGTATTCATTACCCGGAAATATTCGTTCATATCCCAAAGGTCACGGGCTATCAATGCTTTGAGCTGGGTCTTGATAAGAGGGAGCGATTTCTGATATTGCTCTTCATTGAACTTCACTCCTTCTTTCTCTCCGATTTCTTTTAGATTGGCGAGCATGTCATCATCGACTACGAATTTCTCATCAAACGATTCGAACTTCTTGTATTTGTTTGCCAACTCTTTCCGGTGTCCTTCGATAAACTGCATGGTGAATTTAATCACGGCTCCTTTGGCTACCAGATTACGGTGATAATTCGTATAAAGAGTAGTGTCGATAGGTACGAAATAATCCGGCATGATACCACCTCCACCATAGACGGTACGTCCGAGTTTCTTGGTTTGTACTTTCAGCGAATCCGGGAAATGAATACTGTCAGCATTCATCAGTTCACCGTGGTTGAAACGTTCTATCAAATCCTTGTTGTAATCAACAGTACTGTCGTACGGTTTTTGGATGGAACGACCCGATGGAGTATAATAGCGTGCAATAGTCAAACGAATCATGGAACCGTCCGGCAGGTCGATAGGACGTTGCACCAATCCTTTGCCGAAAGAGCGGCGTCCTACAATAATTCCTCTGTCCCAATCCTGTACTGCGCCACTGACGATTTCACTGGCAGAGGCTGTGTACTCATCCACCAGAATGATAAGACGTCCATTACGGAAATCTCCATTCCCTTTGGCATAGAAATCACTGCGTTTGGCAGTCCGGCCTTCGGTATATACGATTAGCTCCTTTTGTCCCAGGAATTCGTTAGCAAGGTCAATGGCTGCATTGAGATAACCACCTCCGTTTCCTTGCAGGTCGAGAATCATATCCTTCATACCTTGCTTCTGAAGACTTGTCATTGCTTTTTTGAATTCTTCGGCAGTGGTTGCTCCAAAACGGTTGATGCGGATATAACCCGTTTTAGGTTGAATCATATAGGAGGCATCGAGGCTAAGGATAGGTATCTTGTCTCTTTTCACTGTAAACAATAAAGGGTCTTGCACGCCACGACGAACGATTGTTAGATTGACTTTCGAACCTTTCGGACCACGAAGGCGCTTCATAATATCTTCCGTACTCATTTTCACTCCGGCAATGGCGCTGTCATTGACCGCAACGATACGGTCACCGGCAAGGATGCCGACTTTCTCGGAAGGTCCGTTGCTGACAGGTTGCACCACCAACAGGGTGTCTTCTATCATCTGGAATTGCACTCCGATACCCTCGAAGTTACCTTGAAGTGGTTCGTTCATCTTCTTCACTTCCTCTGCATCCGAATAAGTAGAGTGCGGATCAAGTTGTGCCAGCATTTTGATGATGGCTTCTTCTACCAACTTGTCTTCATCTACTTTGTCCACATAGAAATTGGAGATTGCAAACTCTGCCATTTGTAACTTTCGCATGGCTTCGGAACCGAAGTTCTGGGCTTGTATGGCAACTGCCCACAAGCAAACGGATAGTATAATCGTTAGTTTCTTCATCATCTTTTCTGACTCATCGCCTATTCCCTAACGAGTGTTATTCACTCATTTTCATTCCTTTGGGAATAAACTGGCTGATATCTTTATTATAGGTTAATAACTCGCGTACAATTGTAGAGCTGACGCAAGTCAGTTCCGGTTCTGTGAAGAGCAGGATGGTTTCAATCCCTGCCAGTTTGCGGTTAATGTCTGCAATGGTCTCTTCATACTCGAAATCCTTCACCGTACGGATACCGCGGACAATGAACCTGGCCTCTACTTCCTGCGCAAAATCAATTGTCAGACAGTCATAGGACATCACCTGGATGCGAGGTTCGTCTTTATAAAGTTCCCGAATCATTTCTTCTCTTTTCTCAATGGGGAAGTAGGTATTCTTGTTCTCATTGATACCGATTCCTATCACGATTTCGTCCATAAAGGTAAGTGCACGTTCCACTACCGAGTAATGTCCGATGGTGAAAGGGTCGAAAGTACCCGGGAATATTGCTTTTCTCATGATGCCAAGTCTTCTTCTATAACCAGATTGTCTATAATAAAGTTCTGTCGTTCCATGGTATTTTTGCCCATGTAGAATTCGAGTAGTTCTTTTACCGCATCCGTTTTGCGCAGTGTCACCTGCTCCAGACGCATATCTTTACCAATGAAATGTTTGAACTCATCCGGTGAGATTTCTCCCAAACCTTTAAATCGGGTGATCTCTGGATTCGGTCCTAGTTCATTGATAGCATTGATGCGTTCTTCCTCGCTGTAGCAGTAATTTGTCTTTTTCTTGTTGCGTACACGGAACAAAGGCGTCTGCAGGATATATACATGTCCTTTCTTGATGAGATCAGGGAAGAATTGCAGGAAGAAAGTAATCAGCAACAGGCGGATGTGCATACCGTCCACATCGGCATCGGTTGCTACGATTACTTTGTTGTAGCGTAATCCTTCAATACCATCTTCTATATTCAGGGCTGCTTGAAGCAGGTTGAATTCCTCGTTCTCGTAAACCACTTTTTTGGTCAGTCCGAAAGAGTTCAATGGTTTACCACGGAGACTGAATACAGCTTGGGTGTTGACATCACGACTTTTGGTGATGGAACCGCTTGCAGAGTCTCCCTCGGTGATAAAGATGCAGGAGTCTTCCTCCAGTCCTTTGCCTTTCGGGTCGTTGAGGTGTATGCGGCAGTCACGCAATTTGCGGTTGTGCAGGTTGGCTTTCTTGGCACGTTCACGGGCAAGTTTCGTTACCCCTGCAATGGCTTTACGCTCCTTTTCAGATTCTTGTATCTTTTGTTGAATTACTTCGGCTATGTCCGCATTCTTGTGCAGGAAGTTGTCCACTTCCTGTTTGATAAAGTCGCCTACATACTTATTGACCGTTACGCCACCGGGAACCATATTGGTAGAACCCAGTTTAGTTTTCGTCTGACTTTCGAAGATCGGTTCTTCCACATTGACGGCAATGGCGGCAACCAATCCGTTACGGATATCGGTGTAGTCCATGTTCTTGTTGAAGAACTCTTTGATGGTACGGGCAATGTGTTCTTTGAAGGCACTTTGATGCGTACCACCTTGGGTAGTATGCTGACCGTTGACGAAAGAATAATATTCTTCTCCGTATTGTCCGGTATGCGTGAAGGCGATTTCGATGTCTTCCCCTTTCAGGTGGATGATCGGGTAAAGCCCGGTTGCCGTCATGTTGTCGTTCAAAAGGTCTACCAGACCGTTGCGCGACAAGATACGGTGTCCGTTATAGATGATAGCAAGCCCCGTATTGAGATACGTGTAGTTACGTAGCATTGTCTCAATAAATTCGGGCTTGAAACAGTAATTCAGAAATAGTGTATTATCCGGTTCAAAGAAGATGTAAGTTCCGTTTTCTTCTTCGGTATTCTTTGTCTCATCGGTCAGTAAGTTTCCTTTTGAGAAAGTGGCGATACGCACTTTGCCGTCGCGGTAACTGCGTACCTCGAAACGGGAGCTTAAAGCGTTGACGGCTTTCACACCGACACCATTCAGTCCGACACTTTTCTTAAATGCCTTGCTGTCGTATTTACCACCGGTATTCAGCATGCTGACAGCCTCGATGAGTTTTCCCTGTGGGATGCCTCGTCCGTAGTCGCGTACACTGACACGAAGGTTTTCTTCAACGGTAATCTCGATTTTCTTACCGGCTTGCATTTTGAACTCGTCAATACTGTTGTCAATTACTTCTTTCAGGAGGACATAGATTCCATCTTCGGCATGTGCACCGTCGCCCAGCCTTCCGATATACATACCGGGGCGTGTGCGTACATGTTCCATGTCACTCAAGTGGCGGATGTTGTCGTCAGTGTACTCTACTGCATTGTTGTTGTCTACAGGTATCAATTCGTTCTCTTCCATAGCTGTTTTTTTATTTTATCTCTTTGATGAACGCACGGCGGCGCTTATGTTGTTGAGTCTCAAAGTAATCCCATTGTGCCTGAACTTTTCCATTCAGTTCCAGTTCGGGGTTGCTTTCCGCAAAGATAAAACCTAATTTTTGATAAACTGGAATTAAATCGGAAAATAACAAAGCGTTAACACCTTTATTTTGATATTCCGGTTTCACTGCAACGAGTAGCAGATCAAGCATTTTGGCACGACGTTTCATGAATAATGCCTTTAACAGATAGAACCATCCGAGCGGCAACAGACGTCCGTTTGATTTCTGTAAAGCTTCAGCGAGAGATGGCATAGAGATACCTACACAGACTAGTTCATCATTGGCATCAGTAATCAGTGTAACCATCCGTAAGTCAAGGATCGGCAGATACATTTTCACGTATTGGTCGATTTGCCGCTGTGTCAGCGGAGAATAACCATAAAGTGGACTATATGCTTCGTTCATCAGTTCGAAAATCTTCTGTCCATAGTCTTTGGCTATCTTTCTTCCGGAAGTATATTTCTTTATCTTAAGGTTGTATTTTCGTTGGATCAGTTCGGAGATACGCTTATGTTTGTCGGGAATAGCATCCGGTATGTAGATTTTGTATTCCACCCAGTCGGCATCTTTCTCGAAGCCTAGTTTTTCCATGTGTACCGGATAGTACGGGTAGTTGTAGATAGTGGCCATGGTGCTAAGCTGGTCGAATCCTTCGATCAGCATTCCTTCCGCATCGAAATCAGTAAATCCGAGAGGACCGGCAATATGAGTCATACCCCGTTCTTTTCCCCATTCTTCCACTGTTTTGATAAGTGCGGATGATACTTCGGGATCGTCGATGAAGTCTATCCATCCGAAACGAACGTTTTTACATTCCCACTTCTTGTTCGCCTGGTTATTGATAATTGCAGCTACACGTCCTACTATTTTATCGTCCCGATATGCGAGGAAATAATCAGCTTCACAGAATTCGAATGCTGCATTTTTCTTCTTGTTGAAGGTGTTGAGCATGTCGTCATAGAGGTCAGGCACAGAGTAAGGGTTGCCCTTGTACATTCTGTAATTGAAACGGATAAATTTCTTAAGTTCTCTCTTTGTGGAGACTTTCTTGATTGTAATAGCCATATCTCGTATTTATGATTTGAGGAAGCAAAGATACGTGATAATCTTTAAATTACAACGCGCCGGAAAGAGAAAATATAGTCTCTGGACGATTAGGGAGTGGACTGTAAATATGAAAAATACCGGAAATGATGATCATACATTCATTGCCGGTATTCTTTTTCTGTTTTTGTAGGCCGTTTATTGGCTGATGTGTCCTTCGAAAGGCGAGGCAGGCAAACCGGCTGCGTTGTATAAGTTAGCATCATCGGGATTATCTCCCCAAGCATATCGTACAGAGACCGGTTGCTGTATTTCCTTATTCCATACTATTACTTTATTGTTTTCGATTTTAGCCTGTGCCCATTGGTATTTTCCATCTGCGCCGGCAATGGCGAATCCTGATAAATAGCCATATTTATTACGAGCTACTAGTTGCTCGTCACAAGCGTTAAAGGTGACCTCCAGTGCATCTCCGATTCTTTTTACCGACTGGAATATCGGGCCGGTGCAAACAATAGAGTTATATCCGTAATCATTGTGGAGAGCATGCAAAGCAAGTCGTTTACCTACATCTTGTTTGTTGCGGGGATGTATGTCATTTTCTTCACCGATGTCTATAATGACGGCCTGTCCTGTATGTGGTAAGGCCAGTGTCTTCGACTGTGTATCCCGCAGGTTTGCCCAATGACTTTCAGAGGGCTGCTTGGCCGGAGACATGAAGTTTGCTAATTGAACCCAATAAAATGGGAATTCGTTATTCCATCTACTTCTCCAGTCTGTAATTAAAGCCGGAAATAAATCAATGTATTCGTTGGCGCGGGCGGCATTGTTTTCTCCCTGATACCAGATTACCCCTTTCATCCCCAAACCTACCAGTGGATGAATCATTGCGTTGAACAGCAAAGAAGGAAAAGCGTTAGGACCATATTCTACATAATCATATTGTGCACTCGATACTGCAACTTTATACTTCCAATTATCACACAAAGGGAAAATTCGGTTGTTGACTTTCAGGTATACTTCATCTTTAGGACCATATAGACCGCCTCCTCCACGATAGTCGGATATTTTAATAGTGATGGTATTCTGTTCCTTTAATACTTCTGCCGGGATCTTGTATAGACGTTTCAGGTCATATCCTACCGTTCGTCCTACTTCATGTCCGTTAACCCAGGTAATGTCATCGTCATCGATAGTACCGAGACTCAATTCTGCATCCTGTCCTAAACAGTTGACCGGTATGGAAAACTGATAAGTAAACCATACAACTCCATCTATACCGGATAATTCCTCATTTGACCATAATGACGGAACAATATGTTCCTTCCAGTTTTCTGTAGAGGTGTTTTCTAAATACCATTTCTCTTTTTCTCCCGGTTCGTTTATGATGGCTTGTTCGAATTCCTTTTTGACTTTGTCACTGTGTTTGATGTATTCTTCGAATTCAGAAGAGCGCATACGGGCTAATGATTTTTCATATTTCGGAAAATGCTCTATCACTTCCATGCTCATCCAGGTTTCGATGTCCGTACCACCCCATGAGGAGTTGATGAATCCGATAGGAATATTGAGTTTTTGGTATAATTCACGTGCAAAGAAATAGCCGACAGCTGAAAAATCAGAAGCGGAGGCGGGTGAACATACTTCCCATTTACCTTTTAAGTCGGTTTTAGGAGTGTGCCCCATTTCTTGAATTACGTTGAATGAACGGATTTGAGGGTAATTGGCAGCTGCGACTTCTTCGGTAGCATGATTAGCGCTACGCAGACGAAACTCCATATTTGACTGTCCGCTACAAATCCATACTTCACCGATTAAAATATCTGTAAATGATAAAGTCTGCTTGAGGCTTTTTACATTTAGAGTATACGGTCCACCGGCTTGCATAGGGGGCAGGCTGACTGACCATTTCCCATTTTTATCGGTTCGGGTACTCTTTTGAGCATTTCCTAATGTTACGCTAATTCGCTCACCGGCACTGGCAGTTCCCCATATATTGATTGGCTTCTCACGTTGCAGCACCATGTGGTCTGAAAAGAAAGAAGGTACGGAAAGCTGTGCCATTATTTGTGATAGGACAAATAACAAGCAAACTGTTAATGATAGAAGTTTTTTCATCCGATGAGTATTTGGTGATTATTCATTAATATATTCTTTGGGAAGCAATATCTTACGAAGCGTATCGGCAAAGATTGCAGCCATGCGCTGTTGAATAAATGAATGTTCTCCATGTGGCGGATGCCATCCAAATATTTCTCCATGAGTCTCTTGTGAATCCCCAGTGTAAATTAGGCTATATTGTTTTCCTGTAACCGGATGTTTCTGGTTTTTGGAGAATCCGATGTATCTGTCGAATTCTACTACCGGGAATCCCCATTTTTCTGCCAGTTTTCGGACCGAAGTGTTGAATATCGGACGACTGTCATGCCAATGAGTACATAAGACAATAGAAGCAGGTTTCCCATAAGGAGTGTTGTAATATCTAGATTTTGGATTGAATTTCTGGTTATAACAGTCTGATATGTAGCGCTTGATGACATAATCATAGCAAACGGCATAGTCGGAAGCATCAAAAGGAGTTTTATAATCCTTGTAGTTCTCTTTTAAGTTTGCTTCGTTATATACGTCTTTTTCATGTACTTGCATCAAGACAAATACATCAATGTTATCGAACTCTTCCGGGGTATAGAGAGTACCGTCCAGCATTTTATTTGCAGTGTGAGCAATAGATTCTGCACTTACAGCCCGATTGATGGGGATGGCGTGAAGGGCACGACATCCCATTTCAAACCACTTATTGTTAGGTTCGGCAAAAGATGCTCCGGATAATAAAATGGTATAAGTGTCTTTATTTTGGGCTATTCCTGCTAAAGCGAGCAGGCAAATGAATGTGAATAAGGTGATTCTTTTGTACATAGTTATCGTTGATTGATTAATTGGTGAATAAAATCAAGTTCAAGTGAATGTTTTCCGGCTTGTAAAGTTATAGATTTTTGGGGTTCTGGCATTGTAAAAGGAACAAATGTTGCAGAAGTGCCTGCCGGAATATCGATTGTATAACGGATGCAGTCATTAGTTTGACGAACCCAGTTGATATTTAACCAGCCATAGGGAGTATTATAGCGTATGGTAAGTTCATTCATGTCTGCCGGAAAGAAAGGTTTTAGCAAAATATGCTTGAATCCGGGATGTTTTTCATCTATCTGAATTCCTCCCAGTCCTTTGTATAGCCATGCTCCTATTTCTCCGAACATAATATGGTTATATGAGTTGTCGATAACGACATCTGTCCGCCAATTTTCATGTAGAGTTGTAGCACCTTGTTTGATCCAGTACCCCCAGGAAGGATAGGTGTCTTGTGATGCGACTTTGTAAGCTGTTTCCGCATATCCGTTATCTGACAGGGCGGAAAGTAGGGCCTTGCTTCCTAATAAACCGACGTCCAGATGATAATCGTCTTTTTCTACCAATTCATGTAGTCTGGCAGCAACTTTCTTTTTATCTTCTTCCGGAACGATTCCCCAGTATAATGGCATGGCAAGTTCTGTCTGTGTTCCCCCTGCATATATTCCTGTTTCCTTATTGAGAAAACTGGTGTTGATAGCTTCTTTTATTTTTTGTGCCAGCGTGTTATAATAGGAGGCATCTTCGGCATATCCGAAAAGTCTGGCTGCTTTGGCTAGAATACAGACGTCCGTATAATAATAGATAGAGGAAGTCAAGGTTATATTGCTTTTTGAGCGTACAGGTACCCAGTCGCCCAGTCCCCAGTCTGTAAGATGATTGGTTGATATGGATTCTATATAGGAGACATATTTTTTGATTGGTCCGTACATGCGGCGGAGTAATGTGGTATCTCCGTAAAATCGATAAATTTCCCAAGGGATAATGGCGACAGCACTCGTCCAGTCGACCCCGTTGGCCCAATCATAGCCCCATACAGAAGTTGGGATGATACATGGGAGGATTCCGTTGTCTTTTTGTTCATCACAAAAGTCGTTCATCCATTTCTCATATATAGAGATACCATCGAAATTGTATAATCCTGTTTCTATGGCAATATGTGCGTCTCCTGTCCAGCCATTTTTTTCCCGTTGAGGGCAGTCAGTCGGGTAACCGAACAAGTTGGCTAAATAGGAACTGTTAGTGGCTTTCCATATTTTGTTTAGCAGATCGGATGACGAAGACCAGTAGCCGATGGCCGGAACATCACTGTGCATTTCTACTGCAATAAGATTTTCGTCGGATAATTGAATAGGGGCAGATGATGAGACTTCTACAAACTGAAAACCTTTGTAGTTGAATTTGGGCATGAATCTATCTTGCTTTCCGCTAAGTATGACGATGTCTGTTTGAAAAGGATCGCTGTCGTCTGTCGGCCGGTAGTGATAATCTATATTTGCCATGTTTACTATACCGTTTTTGTCTAAAAGTTCCCCATGTTTCAGGCGCAGTTTTGTTCCTTTTTTCCCTTTCACTTTTAGCTCGGTAACACCTGCAATGTTTTTGGGGAAATGATAGACGTAGCAGCTGTCATTTATTTTTTTGCATTGAGTTGCTGTATAGCGGGCCGTTTCACGAATCGGATGCATAACTTGTGATTTGATCGTTTCCGTAGGCGATTCGGTTTCTTGTGCATGATACCATCCGGTAGCGTTGAATCCGGGGGAGTCCCAGCCTGCTAATTCTTTCTGTGCATCATAATGCTCGGCTGTATAGATGCTGTTGAAAATAACCGGGCTGTCAGTTGTTTGCCAGGCTGAGTCAGTACCCAGATATTCTGTTGTTCCATCTGTGTAACGCAGATGGAGTTGTGCTGTGAATTTAGGGCGGTTTCTCCATGAAGCCTTGTCGAAAAACCATACTGCTGTGGATTGATGATTATACCAGCCGTTCCCCAGTTGTACTCCTATTACATTTTCACCCATAGATAGTAATGACGTAACATCATGAGTGACTGATAGTATACGTTTGTTGAAATGTGTATACATAGGGTCTAGGAAATGATTTCCTGCCCGTTGCCCGTTGACAGAGAGCTCATGCAGGCCTGCCGATGCAATAGTGAGTAAGGCTTGCTCGATTGTTTTGTCTAATTGGAAGCTCTTTCTATAATAGGGTGCCGGACGGTATGTGATGTCATGTTTGTCAGTAATCCATTTCCCTTTCCAGTTGTCGGATGATAAACATCCTGTTGTGAAGGAGGATATAGGGGAAAATGTAGTTTTCTGTTTGGAAGAGGTTTGATAGCCTATTTTCCAATAATACGTTGTATATGAATCTAATGGTTGTCCATCATAGGAGACTCTTATGGGAGCTCCTATGATGGATTTGTTCCAATAACCGGACTGTCTGCCTGATAATTGAGTACTGTCTGTTGATAGCCATATTTCAACTCTGTTGATACTATCTTCCTCTAGCAGCGGAAGTTTCCAGGAGAGTCTGGGAGTTTGAGTATCTACTCCTACAGGAACGGGTATATTCTCACATTTTAATTCAAATGGCGTTTTTAGCTCTTGAGGTGCACATGAGAATAGGGTTGTACCCAATAGTAAATACAAATAGGACCGAATTGAAATATGAGCCATATTGGTTAGTTGGTTAGTGATGAATTTACTTTTTTCTTCTCTCTTCGAGTTCTGTTGATATTTCATATAATCTTTTTTCATTTAACGGATAACGTGAAATGAAGAATGCTGATAGCATGGTGGCAATTGCCGGGAAGATACTCATCATCATACAAATGCCGGTTTGAGCAAAGTCGGATTGGATTACATTTGCTTTGAAACCGAAATAGGCCAGTAGCCATCCGGTCAAAGCACCTCCGATTGTCCAACCGAACTTTTGAGACATGGACGAAGAAGAGAATATCAGGCCGGTTGCCCGTCTTCCGGTTTTCCATTCGGAATAGTCTGATATATCTGCATACATAGACCATAATAAAGGAGAAATAATACCCGCACAGATACTTATTAAGACCTGTAAACAAAGAATTCCCCAGATAAAATCTTTAGGAAGGAAGTAGAATAAAACACTTAGAATGGTAGCGCCAACCATTGCTACAAAATAAGTTTTCTTTTTACCGATTCTTTTGGTGAGTGATGGCACAAACATGATTCCGAGGATATTGGCGGCTTGTCCTAATACCAAGTAGATCGTGATTAGAGTAATGGCACTATTCATGAATGAGAAAGAGAATGTATCGGAGCTGTCTACATAATATTTGAAATAGAATACAGCAGAACCGTCACGAAGAGAATTGAACACTAATGCCATGATTCCTGCGCATAAAAGAATCCACCAGGGTTTGTTTCTGCCCAGATCTTTCAGATCTTCTTTCAGTGATCCTTTTTCTTCTTTTATGGGCTGCACTCTTTCTTTTGTCCATAGAAAAGTTAATAAGAACATTCCACTAGCCATAATCGCAAATACGACTGCAGCCATCTGCCAGCCGAAAGCGATGTCAGGTATATTTTCCGTTATCTTCATTTTACTGAATATATCAACCAGTGGCTCAATGAGGAATAGTACCAGAATACTTCCTCCAAAAGCAAATGTCATGCGGTAGGAGGAGAACTCTGTGCGTACTTGTGGATTGGCGGACATTACTCCTAATAGAGATGCGTACGGAACATTGATTAATGAATATACCATCATCATAAGGGTATATGTGGCATAGGCAAATATTATTTTGGTAGTCATGTTATCTCCAAAAGATGAGAAGGTCAGTATACCACAGATGCCGAATGGTATGGCTACCCATAGTAGGTAGGGGCGAAATTTACCCCAGCGTGAGCTTGTCCGGTCGCCTAATATTCCGACAAACGGATCGAGGAAAGTGTCCCAAATGCGTGTGATAAGGAACATTGTTCCTACCACTGCCGAAGGGATACCTACCACGTCTGTGTAGAAGAATAGCAGATACATTGTGAATAACTTCCAAAACATGGAAGAAGCAGCATCTCCTAATCCATACCCGATTTTTTCTCTTAGTTTTATGTTTTCCATGGTGATGTATTTATTGTTTCAGGTATTGTTTATTGTGGTTTACCATAGTAATGATCCGCTTCACAGATTCTATAGAACGGAAACCGTCGGTTGGTGTGTGCAGACAATAATCTACAAGCTGGTTTACTGTTGATTCGGCTACATGAAGACGGGTGTCCGAAGACGCATAATAGATATAAATTTTTCCGTTATCATCTTCAATCCATCCATTTGAGAATAATACATTCGATACATCACCGATTCTTTCTTCTCCTATAGGGGCCATGAAATAACCTGCAGGTTCAGCTATAATTTCTGTCGGATCTTCTAAAGAAGTCATATATAAGTATAATACATAGCGTAATCCGGCTGCGCATCCTCTTACACCATGTGCTAAATGTAACCATCCTTGTGGAGTTTTAATGGGGTGTGGCCCTTCTCCATTTTTTACCTCCTTGATCGTATGATAAAACCGTTTATTGATGATTTTTTCCTCTTTTATTTCGGCATGACAGATGTCATCTATGAGTGCCCATCCGATACCTCCTCCATTGCCGGCGTCAATAAAACCATCTTGAGGGCGGGTATACAGGGCATACTTCCCATTCACAAATTCCGGATGAAGCACTACGTTACGTTGCTGGCTCGGAGATTTCAGATCCGGCAAGCGTTGCCATGTTTTCAGGTCTTTTGTTCGTGCAATACCTGCAACGGCTACTGCGGAAGATAAATCACCGGCTGGAGCGTTTGTATCTTTGCGTTCCGCACAAAAAATGCCATAAATCCATCCATCTTCATGTGCGGTCAGGCGCATATCGTACATATTGGTATCAGGAATGTCTGTCTCCGGCATTTCTATCGGATAATCCCAAAAACGAAATCCGTCTACGGGACTATTACTTTCTGCTACTGCAAAGAATGATTTTCGGTCTGCTCCTTCGACACGCGCCACAAGATAGTATTTATGATTGATCTTGATGGCTCCCGTATTCATTACAGCGTTGATGCCAATTCTTTCTTCCATGAATGGGTTTTGTTTTTCATCAAAATCATACTTCCAGATGAGTGGTGCATGTTCTGCTGTTAATACAGGGTGGTAGTAACGTTTATATATACCGTTGCTATTGTTACATATCTCATTTTTTCGGTTGATAAGAGCTTCATAATTTTGTGTTAGCTCTTCTAATCTATTACTTTTCATATTCTATAGTTATTTTTCTCGGTTAATTATTCTATAATTAAAACCCAGTCATTTCCTTTTCCCTTTGTGGGAGAGGATACGGGAATGGTATCTGCTGTTGTATTTTGATAGAATGTGATTCTTCCATTGCGAGGATTCATCCACTTTAAAGACCGTTTGGATGCCTTCATTGAAGGCAAATAAATCGTTCTCTCTCCACCTTGTGGAAAATATACTAATAAGTAGTCTTTGTTGCCGAATGCTACGGGATAGTTTTTATTTTCTAAAGGTACATCGCCAAAGATGGTTTGTAGGTTTTTTCCTTGAGTAAAATCAAATTTCTCCCATAATCTGCGAAAGTGAATTAAATCCCAGGCTCCTTGTTTATCCATTGATTGGTACCATGGAGTGTCGGCGTCACATTTAGGCTCACGTCCGGTATCAAACATCTGCCATATATCATTACAGCCGTATGTATATCCACAAGCTCCGCTGAACATACTTTGGTAAAGTGTATGGCGGATATCATCATCTCCAAATCTTCCATTTTCTTTTTTGAAATTGATCGGAATATTTTCATATCGGGGTTCTCCGTCCATGCATGGCTTGTGTGGTTCCTTTTTTAAATCGGGCAAAAGCAGACGTTGATAGATTGCGAAATCTTGTTGTGCGTGTCCGGATTGACACATATTAAAATCCAGCCACGAAGCATTGTGAAACCAAAATGAGGATGAGTGCTCTCCATGAGGATGATAGGTCATCAAATGGTTTTTGTCTACACTTTTAATACCGGTTGCTAATGCATTCCAAATGGCAAAGTTTTTTCCGTCTCCACTTCGATCACCTCCTATTATCCATATCAGATTGGATGCGTTCATATAGCGTTCTCCTAACCATTTGCCGTATCTATATGCATTTTCCGGTGTAAAAATCTCCGGTCCTTTTCCCCATTGTTTGTCTACCTTATCTCCCCAAGTTGGTAATAGAGCTATGTATAAACCTTTGGCTGCTGCCAGAGAAATAACTTTGTCTACATGAGTGAAATAGCCGGGAGCGGGCTTGTCAATATTGCCGTCAATTAACTTAGGTTCTCCGTTAGATGAAACATCCATATCATCTAATTCATCCAGGATTACCGTTTGTATGACGGTAAATCCTTTTTCTCTGCGATTCTCCAAATATAGTTCAGTCTCTTTGTCATTTAAGCGGCTGATGAGTTCCCATGCTGTATCTCCTATGTAGAGAAAAGGAGTTCCGTCACTGTATTCTAGGTAACGTCCTGAAGAATTTACCCTTAAGTTTCCTTTGGATAGATTCGTGGCGTTTCCTGTCCACCGATCTTCTTGGGCGGAAGTTCCAGTTATACAAAACATGAGTAAAATATAGCAGATGGAGAATCGTTTGAACATAATTCTATTTTTTTAAGGTACTTGTATATTTCTCAATGATAGGCATTTGCGGTCTGTCTTTCCCGTCTTTGGGGGTAATTGCCATGAAATAGGTATCCCACCACGGACCCGCAGCCCAATATGTACCATTGATTCCGTTTTCTTGTAAATATCCCAAGAATAAGTCGAGGGTTTCATTCCAACGGGGATCATTGTCGGGGATTCCATATTCTCCGATAAAACCATGGAATTTATTCTGTTTAATCCATTCTACAAATGGTTTTACCCGGTCGATTCCTTTCTCCGGATAACATTCTTCCTCTTCGTATGAATATTTGTACGTACCGGATGCATCCTTGTCAAAATATACATGAGCTTCAAAGGCAAGGTTATTAGCCGGGTCTTTTAAGAATTTGAGTGTATCACTCTGCTCGATCCAACGCTCTGCTGATGACCAGTCGTTGCCGCCTACCATAATAAGCGTATTTGTGTCGACTTCTCGTATGGCATTGATGGACGCTTGCGCCATGTCGAACCACTTGGTTTCCGGGGCCAGATCATGTGGTTCGTTCATTAGCCCGTAACCATATATGTTTTTAAAAGTGGAGAATTCTTTAGCGATAGCTTGCCAGAAAGAAGCCAGGTCTTCGATTGTTAATCCGTTGTTTCCAATGAGGGTATGTTCGTTGTTCATGAAGCGGCGACAGTAATTATGTAAGTCAAGAATAACCACCATATCGCGTTTCTCTGCTGCTCTGACCAATTCTTTCATTTTATTGAGGTCATGCTGGTTTAGCGGTCCTTTTAAGTCAAGTTGTAGCCGTTCCCATTTGAATGGTAACCGGATAAGTTTCAGCCCTTTCTTTTGCCAATATTCGAGGTCTTGATCTGTCGGGTAGGTATAGTCTTTATTATACTCACCGGGGAAAGATGAACCGAAGTCCGCGCATGCCAAGTTTACTCCGTAAGGTTCACCTGTCTCTTTTACCGGAGGTTGATTACTTTTACATCCATTTAGAGTAAGAAGGCTAAGTAGTAGAAAAGCCGAAATAAAAACTTTTTTCATAATGTTCTGTTTAATAGGGTGATTGAAGATTCCAGCCTTTTACAATAACTGGAGATTCCAAATTTATTTTTAATATTTTTGATTCCTGTGGGTTAAGCCATATATAGTTCTCCGAAACGATAAGTTGGTCCATTTTTTCTGGTACTTCTACGTGTACTCCGATAGCAGGGTGCTTTCCTGTATTTGTTAAAGTCACCATATTGCCTGTGCGTTCCATTTTAATTTCTGTTTGGGGCATTGATACGATGGAGCCCGGACGTACTTCGTAATTGGTAAAGTAATAATTCCGATATATGTTTTTGTTATCTTTGATTATGTCCAGAACAAAGAATAGCATGGTCGATTTGGTTTGTTCTCTATTCAGATTTATTTCTCCTAGTTTTTTGACGACATTATCATCGCCGGTACCGTTGAAAGTATGGGTGGCAACAGTATCTAGTAATGCATTGTATATAGACACTTTGACTTGATAAGGTTCTTTCTCTAATGTTTGGCAGTCATCAAGTAGATAGACAGGAAGACTGACTTCTTGACTGGCAAGGTTGCTGCGGTCAAATAGCATGACTGCTGCTAACGGGGCAAAAGACTTTTGCACAAAATAGTGAACGGGTTTGATGATACCATAATAGTCTACACATGACCATGATACACCAGGATAGTTATCGTTCATCTTATAATAAAGTGCTCCGGTAGTATGAGGCCATAATGTGCGTGCCCGTTCTAATGTATGGCGCACTCCTACTACTTGTGCTAACTGTGACCCGAGGATGAAAGAAGCCAGCGAATCCTTCGGCATAAAATAACCGGAATATTGAGTGAGTTTCTCCATTTCTCTCATCGTTCCGAAGATAGGAGTATGGTGCGTGAAATTACCGCTCCTTTGGGGAGGCCACACTTCTTTTTCCTCGTCCAAATATCTACGCACTGTCTCGATGTGAGGCAATGATGCTATCCCAAATTCTCCCCAAAAAGGAGCGGTCATATTCAAATTGTGATTAAGATGAGCATCGTCCCACCAGCAGTTGTAATTGTGCAGGCTGCCTCCCCAGGCTTCCCCACGATGGAAGGGACGTGTTCCGTCAAGTTCTATACTAAGTCGTCCCATCATGTCAATTGCAGGTCCGAATGGTTTATCTGATTCATTCCCTGCTCCCCACATAATAAGAGAAGGGTGATTTCTTAATCGTTTGGTATTTCTTTCCACTGTTTCTTGCAGGATAGTGTACGGTTGCGTGTTATGGCTATTCCAGGCCGTTGGCCATTCTTGCATGACTAAAATACCATATTTATCGCATAATTCGTAAAAATCATCGGTTTCGGGCATTCCTCCTCCCCAGGCTCTTAACATTTGTATGTGCTGGCTTTGGGCTATCTGGAGCAAATGCTCGTATTTATTTCTTGAGAAGTCCATTAATGCATCCATAGTGCACCAGCCTGTTCCTTTTATGAACATCGGCTTGCCATTGATGACGAATGTCCAGTTATAATAATCTTCTTTAGCACCATCAATTAATGGTCTCATTTCAATAGTCCGTATACCGAACGACGTTTTTGTATGGGCTGTCTTCCCTTTTTGTGGAATGAAGAATAGGTTGAGGTCGTATAGTGATTGTTCTCCTCTGTCATTGGGCCACCAAAGATGCGGATCTTTGATTTGAAGGTCTAAAGATAGAGTTTCCTGTTTCTTCTGACTATTTATGTCGAAATGATAATATTGTTTTACTCCTTTAAAGTTTTTAGGAGATACTTCTGCATATAATACTCCTTTTAATGGAGATGATTCTTTATGCAAATCGAGAGTTAAGCGCATTTGACCATTGAGCGAACGAGTGGCGATGAATGGCGATTCTATTTCTACTGCGGCTTGTTCTTTTAATTGAACGCTACGCCAGATTCCTAATGATGGGATTTGTGCATAATGCCATCCATAAACGCAATTGAATACAACAGTATATTTCCAACTTTCATTTGCGTTGGGAGGCCAGTTTCCCAGAAACATTTGGGGAATGGCTTCTAGTTTTACTATGAGAGTATTTTTATTCTTTAAATATTTACCTATTGAAAAATCGGGGCCTCCGAACATACCTTCGTGTGTTCCCAAAAGTTTTCCATTGAGCCATATTGTACATTTGTTAGCGATTCCGCCAAAAGATAATATACAGTGCGATGAGGGGGAGTCTAGTTCGAACTCCCGCTTCATCCACCATGTTTTGTAAGATTGTTTTTCTGCAATAGAGTCATTCTGTCCGATGTATGGATCAGGTATGATTTCATTTTCTACTAATGCGGTGTGAATACTACCAGGCACACGGGCGGGTATTTGATCTGTCCAGATGGTATGTAAACGTTCTTTTTCACTTCCTCCTTCTGCCAGTTGCCAAGTTCCGTCCAAAGAGATTTTCGCAGGAGTATCCCTGACAAGAGGAATATTTCCTGCTTCAGTCATCTGTATACCTTTTACTTCTATTGGAGATAGCTTTGCTGCAAAGCTTTCCCTGTCTATCTCATCCATTGATTTTTGTGCAATAATCATTGGAGTAGATAGCAGTAAAGTGATAATGGTGATGATTCGAGTTCTCATGGACAGTATTTATTCTGATTATTGTTGTGTACTTTTATATTTCAGGAGCGTGCTTAATTGCGGACGATCCTGTGTGTAATTATTGGTCGGTTGGACAGATAAGGGATAGTCACCCCATCGTGGACCGGCAGACCAATAAGTTCCGTTTATTCCATTTTCTTGTAGATATTTAAGTGCTGCATCAAGAATATCCAGCCAACGACCGTCAGTATCAGGTATTCCATATTCACCGACGAATCCACGTTTATTATTCTCTTTCAGCCAGTCAACAAAAGGTTTCAAACGAGCCACCCCTGTTTGAACGGTTGCACCATCTTCATCATATCCTTTATTATAGTTTCCGGAAGAATCCGAATCGAAATATATATGTGCCTGGAATATCAGGTTATTACTTGGATCTGTAAGAGTTTTCAGATTGTCACTGCATTCTTTCCATCGTCTGGCAGAACTGAATTCGTCTCCGCTAACTATGATGGTTGTTTTAGTATCTATAGTGCGGATGGCATTAATGCAAGCTTGGGCTATGTTAACCCACGGTGTCGATGCCAGCATTTCGTAGGGTTCATTCATAATGTCGTAACCCCAGATATTTTTATAGTCTTTAAACTCCTTTGCCAGTTTTTTCCATACGTCACAGAAATTGTCAACAGTGCATCGTGCATTACCAATGATTGCATATTGATTATTTTGTGAACTTTGCCCGTCGCAATATACACAATATCTTCCAAAGTTATGCATATCCAATAGTATCTGTATGTTTCTATCTTCGGCAGCTTTGACGAATTTCTTCATTTTTGCCAGTTCTGTTGCATTTAATTCTCCATTCATTGTGGGTTGTATGCGTTCCCAACGAAATGGAAAACGTACCAGATAAAGACCTTTGGCTTTAAAGTAATCCAAGTCTTTTTCTGTGGGATAACCATAGTGAGTACCATCTACCCCCGGATATACATTCCCAAATTCAGCTCCTGACAGGTTAACTCCGAAATAAGCTGTTTGTTTGGTTGGTTGAGGTTCATCACCATTTTCTTCTTCGTCTGATTTGGAACAAGATGAAAATAGAAGTGCTATAATCGTTAATAATGAAAATAAGTCTTTTAGCATAAATCGAATTGTTTTTGTTTATGAGGGAACGCTTTAGTACGAGCGTTCCCTTTTTATTTTTACTTATGAACAAACCTGAAATTACACATACTTAAATCAAAATCTTGAGCAGATTCGGGAGAAAATATGATTTTGAAAGCTGTGTTGGTACTAGGATCGATAGGATTAGGCAACAATGCTTCTGTATCGGCACTGATCCGTACAGTTTGCCATCCACCATAAGTATTAACAGGAATTCCTCCTTTGGAAGGATACCATCCATAATCTCCTAAAATGATACGCGCCTGGGCTGATATCGGAAATTTAGCTCCAGTACAGATTTCAAATCTTAAATCGTAAGATGAAGGGTCTGCGGCTACTTCTGCCGGTACAGTAATATATCCGGCCCACATAACCATCCATCCCCAAGCTTTCACGGAATTATTGAAGCGAATATATTTTCCTCCTTCTACTAATGGTTCCGGTTGTCCTTCTAATGTGCCGTCACATAAGAAATCTTTCGGGGCATCAGGGAATTGGCTGGAATGTGTAAAGGCACCGCTTCCCGGCCAATTATTGAAATCGAAAAGTTGAGATACTCCCGGATCCATGTATGTGAGCTTGTATGCTTCATCCATGTTTGCCCCTTTTATAGTAAGAGTAGATTTCGGAGCGGCATTTGCAGGAATTTCTATTGTCAGCTCTGTACGAGTAGCATCGATTACATTTACTGGTAAATTGCCTAGATTAACAATTGCTTCCTCAATTGTAATACCGTAGAGGTCAAAATTATCACCTGTAATAACCGTCGTATCTCCCGGCTGGGTAAATTCATTCTTGAGTCCATTGATTGTTAAATCAGGGATGGAAACGACAAAAGGAATACTTAGTTCTCCGTGTTTGGTTGTAATATAAATTGTGTTTGTCACTTCTTTAGGAAGTGCACGGGGAATAGGTGCGAGAAGCATATCGTATGTCGAATATATCTCCTTACTGTCCACCTCGATATCATTGAATTTTAGGGAAGTGATATCTCCAAGGTTTGTTCCCTCGATTCGTACTACTTGTTCGAAATTTGCTCCCTCAATGGGAAATTCAGCATCTGTTGCCAAAACGACTTTGTCTACAGTCGGAGCACCTGTTGACGGTTTGTTTTCTTTGGCTTTCAGATCGTCGACTTCAACAATATCCGTACAGGATGTTAAAGTAAATATGGATGCTGCGATTATTGCAAAATATTTTATTTTCTTCATAATCTGTTTTTTACATGGTTATAAGTGATTAATCCCAGCCAGGATTATTCTCATTAATTCCTTGGTTTGTCAGGATTTCAAGAGTCGGAATCGGGAATAGCAGATGTTTGCTGGAACGTTGTTTTACGTTGTTAGCTTCATCCATTCCGCCTAGAGCATTCATTGCCTGCAAATAAATTCCCCAACGTATTAAATCCCAACGACGATCGCCTTCCAAGGCTAATTCCATTGCACGTTCTTCAAGGATTGCAGAACGCAGGCTGGTTTTATCTGTAAAGTTTGCCAGTTCTTTGCCTGTTGCATTACTACGGGTGCGAACATCATTTAAAGCATCTACCGATTCTTTTGTCGGGCCATTTAATTCATTAGCTGCTTCTGCAAAAATTAGAACAATATCAGCATAACGTAAAAATGGGTAATTGGCATCTGTACGAGGTTGAGTCTGATCGGCTATTTGTTGTGAATATTTGGTCGTGAAAGCGAAGAACTGTTCTGATCCTCCTTCATCACAT
Organism: Bacteroides sp. MSK.18.37; assembly: GCF_019129155.2. Lineage (NCBI taxonomy): Bacteria > Pseudomonadati > Bacteroidota > Bacteroidia > Bacteroidales > Bacteroidaceae > Bacteroides > Bacteroides sp. MSK.18.37. The sequence goes on from NZ_JAHOIB020000001.1 coordinate 3,242,430, forward strand.
CTCCATCCGGAGGTTACTTTAGGATTATCGAACGGAGGTTCTTTGGCTTCAACCATACGTTGCCATTTCCCAAAGTTCGGATAGTATGAACCACCCCCCCAACTTGTATCAGAGTTCTGACGTATCCAACAATGCAACACTCCCTTGTTCACGCGGTAGTCTTTTTCTTCAAATAATAGATACCAGTGTTTTCTACATCCTACCGTTAAGCTATTGTCTATATTTCCTGCTGCATTGAGTCTGCCACAGTAGTGCGAGCTGAATAATGTACCGTATAATTCATCACCGGACTTAGTTTGTAAGCTGAATAAATGTTCGCTACAAGTCTTGCCGGAAGGAGACCAAACCAAATCATAGTCCTCAAGTTTGTGTATTCCATATTCTCCTCCTATTATATCTCCTGCAATTTCGTAGGCCAGTCTATAATATTCTTGAGAGGAAAAGCTTTCGTAACCGGCAACTTGATCCTTGGAGAATGTTGTCGGAACAGGTTCTGTATATACTTTGGTCATAGTGCCGTTTACATTCTGCATGACAAACGGTGCGCCGGTTTTTACTGTTATTTGTTCTCCGGTAGCCATGGACGCAGAGCCGATAGTCGCATATACTTTGGCTAACAAACCTGCCGCAGTTGCAGCACAGACTCTTCCGGGTTTAAATCCATTGTCCGAATTTTTATAAATCATATCTTTGGCGTCTTTAAGCAAAGGTATGATTGTTTCCGTGTATACTTGTGCAATTGGAATGCGCGGATTATTAGTATATTGCCCGGATTCGTTTACACTGACGGAATAAATAGGGATAGCTCCATAAGCACGTACCAGATAGAAATATGCCCATGCTTTAAGAAAATAGCATTCTCCTAATGCATTCTTTTTAAATACTTCTGATACATTTTGCATCTTGTTGATTTCAGAAACCGCTATATTTGCTCGGTTAATCAAAGAGTACATTCCGGTCCAAAGTACATCGGCTTGTCCGTCACCTCCCTGGAAGTTACCACTTCCAAATTGGCTGAACTGCCATACTGCACCGGAAATATAGTCACAGTCATAATCCAGCGGACGTGGGAAACTACCGTATCTGAACATGGCTTCGTGTAATGTGTTATATACTCCTGTTACCCACATGTCGGCACCGTTATCAGAATCCTCAACATCTTCAGGGACAATGAAGTCAAAAGGCTTTTCTTCGATCATACTTTCGCATGATGTCATTACTGCTCCGGATAATAGGAGGCTGGATGCCATCAGATATATGAATATATTTTTCTTTTTCATTATTTCTTGAGATTATAACGTTAATTTAAAACCTATTGAATATGTTCTGCTGCTTGGATATGAGAAAATATCAACTCCTCTTCTGGAAGCGTCAGAACCAAAGGCGTTTACATCCGGATCAAACCAACTATAACCTGTAATCGTGAATACGTTTGTTACTGTACCGAAAACAGACAAGTTGCTAATTCTTTTTATGACTGAACCGAAATTGTAGTTTAAGTTGATCGTTTTTAGTCTGAAGTAAGAACCATCTTCTACATAACGGTCGGAGAGTTTCATGTCACGGGTCATTGCAGTAGTGACGCGAGGCCATTTGGCGTTAGCTGCATTCTCTGGTGTCCAGCGGGAATCATAAGCATCTTGAGTGATGTTTGCAATACTGCTCATTCCGATATTTGTCAAGTTACCATTAAAAATATCATTACCATGAGTACCTTGGAAGAACAATCCCAGAGTCAGATTTTTCCATCGTAAATTGGCGTTCAGCCCGTAAATAAAGTCTGGATTAGTATCACCGATGATAGCTCGGTCTTCTGACGTTATTTTTCCGTCATTGTTTTTGTCCAGGTATTTGATTTCACCGATCATTCTGCGAGCCTCATCATCAGATGCTTTGGCATATATTGGATCTGCACGGACTTCTGCTATATTATCATAGAAGCCGTCTTCTATATAGCCGAAGAGTGTTCCGATAGGTAATCCATTTCTTTGCAGAAAGACTTCTTTGGCACTATACCATAATTGGTTAGCATATTGATCGGCCGTTAAACCTCCGATTTCATTTTTATTAAAAGAGATGTTACCGTCGAAGTCTAAGGTCCAGTCTTTTTTATCTAATGCAATGATTTTACCGGTTAGCTCAAGTCCTTTGTTTTTTACATGACCGAAATTCGTCCACATGGTAGTATAACCGGTACTATTCGGTATAGATACATTTTGTAGCAGGTCATTAGTTTTTTTATAATAATAGTTAGCGGATAAACTAATCCTGTTATTCCAGAATCCCATGTCGAGTCCGACATTATATTGGTCGGTTGTTTCCCATTTGAGTTTGTCATTCAAAGGACCTTTGTAAGTTTGTCCTGCAAATCCACTGCTCAATGTTCCGTCGAGAGGGTAATTGGATGGTGCAAGTGAAGCGATGGTCTGGTAACTGCTGATCGCTTGATTACCGGTTTGACCGTAGCTGAATCGCAACTTTAAGTTACTGAATATATTTAGGTTTTTGATGAATTCTTCTTCAGATATAGTCCATGCTACTGCTCCTGAAGCGAAGTTCGCGAATTTATTTCCGGGAGCGAAACGGCTTGAACCATCACGACGGAACGATGCTGTGAAAATATAGCGATCCTTGAGTGTATAGTTGGCGCGTCCTAATAAGGAGACTAGAACTGCTTGTCCTCGATAGCTGGCTGGTGTCTCAATATTTAACGCCTGGCTCATATCGAAGTCCTGTGTGATGTCAGTCGGGAAGTTGGACGCATTCATTGTTTTGCCACCCCAGTCTGATTTTTCGTAAGTGAAACCGGCTACTACATTGAGATGATGTAGTTTGTTGAATGTCTTATCGAAAGTAACCAATGATTCTGCTGTTAAGTTCTGCCAGAAATTGTCGCTTTTACCAGCTCGTCCGTTGGAAGCTTTACCTTCTCCTGTTTCACGATTGTAGTAACTTGCACGATCGTTTACAGAATAACTGATACCTAGATTCTGACGGAATTTCAAACAATCAAGGATTGTAATTTCGGCAAATGCAGAAGTAAACACATTAATTGATTTCAGTTCATCTTTAGCTGTATTAACGTATGTACGTGGATTGGCTGATAACCATGCATAAGAATCATCTTCTGTCTTGTCCCCTACATATAATGTTGGTAAATAAAGCATAGCAGAGCGGATGATACTATAATCATAGGAATTTGACTTGGCAAACTTAGTTAACGAACGGGTAAAGTTGATATTTAGTCCCGTATTTAACCAGGGTTTCACATGGCTTCCAATGTTGGCACGAACAGCAAAACGTTCATAACCTGAATTCTTGATGATACCACTCTGGTCTGTATAGTTGCCTGAAAATGCATAGTTGCTCTTTTCATTTCCTCCTGATACACTAAGATTGTATTCCTGTGTTAATGCATCTTGTAAGATCTCGTCCATCCAGTTGGTGCCTTCTACCCATTCTTTATTGCCATATTCGTCTTCACGATAACCCGGATTGAGATAATCTTCTGGTGAAGCATAGTATTTACCGGAGTTAGGAACGATTTTATCGTTTTCGTCGCGACGGTAGTTCCATTTTCCACGATAAGGCAGGTATGAATAGGGAAGATTGTCATAAGCAGCTCCGTTGATTACACCTTCATTTACATAATTAGCATAAGTGTAAGCATCCAGCATTTTGACCATTTTGGCTATTTTGGAAAGTCCGAAGTTGGCCGAGAACTCAACTTTGGCATCTCCGGCACGACCTCTTTTAGTGGTAATTAATACGACACCATTAGCTCCGCGAGAACCGTAAATGGCTGTTGCAGAAGCATCCTTCAAAATATCGATTGATTCGATGTCATTAGGATTGATTAATGAAAGAGGATTGGTTGTTGAGTTATTGCCTTCATTTGCTTTACTACTTGGAGTGTCTCCTACTTCAAACGGAATGCCGTCGACAATGTAAAGTGGTTGTGAATTTGTAGAAAATGAGTTGGCACCACGGATGGTGATACTTACGCCTGAACCGGGAGCACCGTCACTCTGGTTTACTTGTACACCGGCTAATTTGCCTTGTAAAGCTTGGGAAATACTGGTAGGATTACCAAGCATCAAGTCATCACTTTTAATAGAAGAAACAGCTCCGGATAAATCTTTTTTCCTCATTGTACCATAGCCGATAACTACTACTTCATCCAGAGATTGAGTATCATCTTTGAGTGAAACATTGATTGTTTTACGGTTTCCTACAGTGACTTCTGTTGTTTTATAACCGATAAAAGTGTACTGAAGAACAGATTTTTGGCTTTCTACTGTTATAGTATATTTACCATTTAAATCAGTGATGGTACCATTATTCTTTTTAACTCCTAACTCAACAATATTAACTCCCGGAAGAGGTTCACCTTTGCTGTCTGTTACAGTACCTTTAATCTCAATACCTGCTGCTGAGGCAGCTGTATTTATCATCCAGAACATAATCAAGAAGAGCCAGACTCCTTTTGATCCTTTTAACATCCGCACTTTTGAGCGGGGAAAAGAAAAGAGATTCTTTTTCATTTTTCTCAAATTTAAAATTAACTTTATTATAAAATTTCGTAGGTTTATTGTTGATGCAAAGCTAGTAAATAAGGAAAGTAAATAATTGACGTTATTTACCTAAAACTGATATTATTTTATCATTCTTTATTTTTATAAATATATGAGTTGTATTGTCGGATAAACTTACGACTTTGGCGTCCTGCTGGTTTTATTAAAGACTCATCCCATCCTCCGTTTTTGCTTGCTCGCGGGAGAATCATAGAGCAAGTTTCGTTCTTGTCTGAAATGGACCAGTTAACCCAGCTGATCTTTTTACTTTCCATCCATTCTACCCAACGGGTCCATTCCGGTATATCTAATGGCCCATCGCCAGTACACTCCATTCCTGCACATTCTGAAACAAAAATGGGAATTCCTTTTTCCCATGCCGCTTCAGCTCTATCCCGTAACTCTTGTTTATGAGTGGCGGCATAGAAATGGAGGGTATACATTATATTATTGAATCCTTTTAAAGGACTTTCTGCTACCAGGTGTAAATCTTGATCCCAGTGTGGACTGCCTACAAGAATAATATTATCAGGATCATATTTGCGTATTTCAGAGATAATATCAGTTGCATATTCTTTCACGCTTTCCCAACTGTCTTCCATGGGTTCGTTATATATTTCATAAATAATATGAGGATATTTTCCGTATTTCTGTGCCATCATCGAGAAAAATGCTTTCGCTTCTTCTTTTTGCGGATAATAAGTATGCCAGTCGATTATTATATAGAGGTCATTTTTTATCGCTGCTTTAATCACTTTATTCATGCATTTTAATGCAAATTCGGGATTTTCAATGTAATTGTCTTCAATAACTGTCCCCATTGCTGCACGTAAAACGGTGCATTTCCAATCTTTTTTCAACCATTTTACAGATTGTTTATTGTAAAATCTAGGCCATAGATTGTGCCAGCCATAACTAACCCCTCTTAAAACAATAGGGTCTCCGGTTTGATCGCATAATTGATTGCCTTTCACTTGTAGTTGTCCCCATTGTTTTACAGGATTTTTACTGTAACTGAATAATGATATCATGGAGAATAAGGTGATAAACAAAATGACTTTCTTCATTTTCATAATAAATTAGGTATAACATATAAGATGGACGTTGCAAAGTAAGCACAAAAAAAATATGTAAAAAAGTGCTTTGTTATCATATACTGATACTTTTCTTACTATTTATTTCAAACAAGAGTATATTACCTTATTATATATACAAAAAGGGATTAAGCCGGGAAATAAATATGATAACAGATGGTTTGAAGGTCGAAATAGTATATTGATTTGATAATAAAGTGGTTGTATGCTTATATAAGTTGCCGTACTTTTATGAATTAAATTTTATAGATAGATTAATGTTTTATTTTATATTTATCACCTTATGAAAAAAAGTATTTTTTTAGTTTGTTTGGTAGTTTTCGGGGTTGTGTCATTGTCGGCAATTGGTCCGATAGTCTCTGTATCACGGTTGGGTTGGCAAACCGATAGTATATCTTATGGTATATCACGAATGGTTGATATTGCATCTTTGCCCTTGTTAGATCGTGGAATTTCGGTCCATTATGAAGGCAGCATTGATAAAAGAGGAAAGAATGCCGACTGGGATTGGAGTCTTTATCAGGACCAACGTGGAGAGTGGGTAATATTTGATGTTGATGGTCCGGGATGCATTTATAACCTTGTACAACATCGCTATATGAGTTCAAGTGATCCGCTCTTCCGTTTTTATTTTGATGGAGAAGAAACACCTCGTTTTAGCTTGCGTTTATCTGAATTCGGAGAAAAAGAACCTTTTATAAAACCTTTGGCTGAAAGTTATATTGGTCCGTTTGATAACGGAAGAGGGCCCATACGTGTTGCACGGAGTTTTGTTCCAATGCCGTTTAACAAGGGATGCCGTGTAACTACCGATGTGAAACTGGAAGGTTATGAAAGAACCAAAGGTGAAGGAGGTTGGGGACATGTTGTATACCACACTTATGCGGACAATGGTATCAAGACCTTTACCGGGAAGGAGAATTATGATACTTTGATACAATTATGGAAGAAACAAGGAAGCAATCTTTTGTGTAAAGATCAATTGGCATATCATCGTAAGTCGGAACAAAAGATCAATGCTGGCGAGTCCATTACTTTATTGGATGAAAAAGGAGAGGGAGCTATTGGTTCTTTAAAATTTTATCTTCCGGAGATTAATGAGCAGCACTTGCAGAATGTATGGATTCATATGTTTTGGGATGCTCATCAACAACCCGATATTTCTTGTCCTTTGGCGTGTTTGGGAGGTAATTCTTTGGGCTTTCACGATACCAACTATCTGCTGTCAGGATATAACACATACGGTTGGTTTTATAATTATTTTCCAATGCCATATTGGAAGCATGCGAAGATAATAATTGAAAATCGTAGTGGTGTTCCTGTTTCTTTGGGATTTTCTGAAATAGCAGTTTCCCGGTCGGTTTATCCTACATTTAATACCGGGTATTTTCGTAATACACCATATTATACGAGAAAATATGTGGCAGGAACAGATAGTCCGATAGCTGCTATTCAAGGAAGAGGGAAGATGGTTGCTGCTCATATTACATGTCACGCCGAACGCTCACATATTATTTCTTGTGAAGGGGATGTTCGTATATATATTGATGGCAAACGGACTCCACAAGTTGAGAGCGACGGTTCTGAAAGTTATGTTTGTTATGGCTGGGGATTTCCGACTCCGCCCGAAGTGCATCCAATGGGAGGGTATGACGGTCTTTCGGATAACCCATGGTCAATGACTCGTTTTTGTATAGGCGACAGTTATCCTTTCTATTCAGAGTTGAAGTTTGGTATAGAGTCGGGAGAATATAATAATCAGTATTTGGAACATTCGGGTACTATATTTTATTATGGTCAAGATAAAAATGTACTGGTGAAGACTGATAGCTTGGATTTAAGTTCTTCGCATTCCATTAAGCAACACTCTTATAAAGCTATGGGTAATGTACGAAGAACAAAATTGGAAAGTTTCTTTGAAGGAAATGAGGATAGTATTTTATATGTAGGAGAAATTGTCCGGTTTGAAAATTTTAGTAATTTTAGAGTGAACATATCTTCTCAAAATGAAGGAGTGCGTTTGCGTAGGTTGAGCGATCAAAACGATGCTCGACAAGCAGCCCGTGTTTTTGTTGATGGCGAAGAAGTTACAGAACGTTTATGGTATGTAGCTGATAGTAACCCTTATAAACGTTGGCTGGAAGATGATTTTGAAATTCCAGTCAGGTATACTAAGGGGAAGAAATCATTAAACATTCGTATTGTACCAGTTTCTATGTTTGAAGAAGGAAATTTTACTTGGAATGAAGCTGAATATCAGGTGTTTTGTTATATTATTTAGGTATTATAAATTAATACTACCGTGTACGCCACATAACAAAGTATCATAATCGCTCCTTCGATTCTTGTAATTGTTCTCTTGGCAAAAAACAGTCCGAATAACCAAAGCAGAATACCGGAACCTACTAATGTAAACAGGTCAAAATTGGTGATTCCACTAAGATGGAGAGGAGTGATGCTCGCGCTGCATCCCAGTACAAAGAATATATTGAAGAGGTTACTACCAATCACATTTCCAATGGCAATTTCCGGATTTTTCTTTAATGCGGCAACGATAGACGTAGCCAGTTCCGGAAGAGAAGTCCCTCCTGCAACCAGTGTCAGTCCGATAATTGATTCGCTGACACCCAGGTTGCGGGCGATGCCCGTGGCACCGTCGACAAACAACTGCCCTCCATAAATAAGGGCGGCCAAGCCTCCGATGATATAAAGAATGGATTGCCACCAAGGCAGTGATTTGATTTCTGTTTCCTCTTCTATGACCGGATGTTCTGCTTGTTGTTCCATTGTAACCGGCTTGGAAGCGATGGCAAAAGTGTAGCCCATGAAAATGACAAAGAAGCAAAGCAACAACAAGCTGTCTACTCTGTTCAGGATATTCTCCGGAGCTTTATCCAAAAATACATCATTGGCACAAATCAGCAAGACAATAGAAGAAAGTATGCAGAGCGGAATCTCTTTTCTAAGTGTATTGCGGGTGATGACAATCGGGGCGAATAATGCCGTGCAGCCTACAATCATCAATGTATTGAAAATGTTACTTCCCACCACGTTGCCTATGGCAATATCCGCGCTTCCTTTGAGAGCAGAAGATACACTGACCGTCAGTTCCGGGGCAGAAGTACCGAATGCAACGATGGTAAGTCCGATCACGATGGGAGGGATGCGGAAACGCTTGGCTACCGAGGCGGCACCGTCTGTTAATCCGTTAGCTCCTAGAAGAATGAGGATTAATCCCCCGATAAGTAATAATATATTCATGCTTTTTCTCTTTTAGTGGCAAAGATAATCAATTTGGAAATGGTAATGTCAAAAACAATCCGTATGTTTGCTCTGTTTTTTATGAAAAGTTAGATTAACCTTAATTATAATCAAGGGATATAAGGTATGGAAATAAATAAAATAAAACGGTCGTTACTGGTGTTGTTCCTTTCTTTTCTGGCAATCGGGGCGCAGGCACAGTTGGAACAGGCGGTTAAGAAGATATTTGCCGGAGATACAGTAACGAACGGACATGTTCCTTTGAAACGGGATTCGGACTCTATCCATCTGGCGGATATGCGGAAATCGTTGGAAGAAGCCCGGCTCAATGAAGCGAATATGCGGATGGAAATGGAGCAGATGAAGCTCCAGATGGCTACTGCCGACTCCGTCAAGTATGTACAGCAGCGACAGCGTATTGACTCTCTGCGTCAGTTCACTAAGGGAATACCGGTAGTGGCGGACGGTGATACCTTATTCTACCTTTTCACCAAACGAGGCGGATATACTCCTCAGCAACGTGCCCAAATGACCGGTGCAGCGATTGAAGAGATAGGAAGACGCTTTAATCTACAACCCGATTCTGTGGCTATCGACCATTCGGACATTGTTTCCGATTTGATGTACGGCAGTAAAGTCCTGCTTTCTCTTACCGATCAGGATGCTTTGTGGGAAGGAGTTTCCCGTGATTCGTTAGCTAAGGAAAGACAGCAGAACGTCATTACCAAACTGCATGAGATGAAAGCGGAGCACGGACTTTGGCGGATGGCAAAGCGTGTGCTCTATTTTGTGTTGGTAATTGTGGGACAGTATTTCCTGTTCCGCTTGACCAATTGGTTGTTCCGTAAACTGAAAGCGCGTATCCTGCGCCTGAAAGATACGAAGATAAAACCGGTATCCATCCAGGGGTATGAATTGCTGGATGCGCAGAAACAGGCGAACCTGTTGGTATTCCTGTCCAGTATCGGGCGGTATATATTGATGGGATTGCAACTACTGTTTACCGTACCGTTGATTTTCATCATCTTTCCCCAGACGGAAGGACTGGCATACCAACTGTTAGGATATATATGGAATCCGATTCGCGGTATCTTTGTGGGTATTATCGACTATGTGCCCAAATTGTTTACTATCATCGTTATCTGGTATGCCGTGAAATACTTGGTACGTCTCGTCTTGTATCTGGCACGTGAGGTGGAAGCAGGACGGCTCAAAATCAACGGCTTCTACCCGGACTGGGCGATGCCGACTTTCCATATCGCTCGTTTCCTGCTCTATGCATTTATGATTGCGATGATTTATCCTTATCTCCCGGGTTCCGATTCCGGAGTGTTCCAAGGTATTTCGGTATTTGTCGGATTGATTGTTTCGCTCGGATCAAGTACGGTTATTGGTAATATCATCGCTGGATTGGTTATCACTTATATGCGTCCGTTTAAGATGGGTGACCGGATCAAATTGAATGATACCACCGGAGATATCATTGAAAAGACTCCTCTAGTGACACGTATTCGGACTCCTAAAAATGAGGTTGTGACTGTTCCCAATTCATTTATCATGTCGTCTCATACGGTAAACTACAGTACTTCGGCACGTGAATATGGACTGATTATTCACTCGGAAGTATCTATCGGTTATGATATTCCCTGGCGACAGGTTAATCAGATACTGATTGATGCTGCGTTGAATACTCCCGGAGTGGTGGATGATCCGCGTCCGTTTGTGTTAGAGACTTCTTTGAGCGACTGGTATCCGGTCTATCAAATTAATGCTTATATCAAACAGGCAGATAAAATGGCACAGATTTATTCGGATTTGCATCAGAATATTCAGGATAAATTTAATGAAGCCGGCATTGAAATTATGTCGCCGCACTATATGGCTGTACGGGATGGAAATGAGACAACCACTCCCAAAGAGTATCAGAAAAGTAACAATCCTTCCAATAAGGCGGGAGAAGAAAGTAAATCTGAATAGTTATTACTGTCGCCGCCATTATTGCTGTTGTGTTGTATAATGAATATCAAAACGTCCGTTAGTCAGGCGTTTGCCATTGCCGAAGGTTGCACTGATAATATTCAATTCTGGGTCAAAATGGCTTATAAAAGCTGTTCCGTCTTCCAGTTCTTCTCCTCTGAACCGTATATCGGTGAGAGTTGCTTCTTTGCCTTCCTGGGGAGATAAAATGATGAAGTGTATGTTGATGTCAGGTTTGACGGAAACATTGACGGATAGTTTGTCCTCCTCCGGATAGTAGTGGAATGAATCATACGTCCAGACATACGAGTGCCCCCAATTCAGGTATCGTCCTCCCACATAAATCCATCCGTCCATCAGACAGCCAAAGGTGTTGGCACCTGTAGTGGTGACAGAAGGTAAAACTGTAATGTCAATCGATTCATCTTCCGTACAGCTCCAAAAGCTGATAATGGAAAAAAGAATGAGTATATATTTCTTCATAGTGCTTTTTTTGAGTGAATGTTAGAAATAATAGGATAATCCCGTAGTGAAATTTATTCGTGTGAGGTTGGTATCATTATTGCCATCGAGTTTTACAATAACCCTTTCTCCGTGATAGTGGGTTCTAATTCTAAGCAGTTCACTATACATATATTGTACTCCTAGACTGACTCCCAGATTGGGATTCAGTTTATAGGTAAGATTGGCATTGGTCAGGAGACCAATAGTGAAGGCTTTCACTTTCCGTGTTTTGCCGAACACCTCACTGTTGTTCCGTAGAATGACTCCACCGGGACCAGTTGTTACGCGGATTTGCCAATGTTTGGTGTTGGCATTACACATTCCGATTTGAGTACCAATGAAATGAACCCATAAATGGTCCTTCCCTTCAGGATGACTTCCTTTGGAAGAAAATCCGGAGTAGATTCCTCCAAAGACAAAACGTTTGAGAGGGCGGAAATTATATTGTCCATCCCAGCTTACGCCTTGTGCGAGTGTACGTTGGTAACTATGGGTACTTAACGTGAGTGTAGGAGGGTGATGGAACATAACACCGTAGCCCGCGTGAAAAGAGAACTCGTGTCGCTCAAAATCTCTCTGTGAGAAAAGTAGAGTGTGACAGGACAAGGTGAATGCGATTAGTAATAGAATGGCTTTTATGAGTGTTTGATTCATCTGGATTAGTTTAGATTGTGTTTCTTTTTTGCAAAAATAGAAAATAGTTCAGACTTTCTCACAGCGAATCAGAACTTTTTGCCCATTATTTAATGTACTGGCAAATAAGTAGGTATCTCCTCCTTCAGCCAAATGGATTCGTTTGCGGAGTTCGGCTACTGTGGCGGGGAAGTTACGGACAGTTACATTTGCTTTTTTCAGGTCTGCCAGATTCTCCTTTACTTCTTTTTTATTGAAACTGCACTGGTTGACAATACGGAATATTCTTCCGGGGAAGTTTTCAATGAAAGTATCGGAAGTATAAAGATGGCTATTGGGATGCAGTTTGCGGACAGGATAGGCTGCTGCAATGCTTCGGAAAGCACCGGCTTTCAGAAGGGAGGCATTCGGTTCGTAAAGATAGGTTTCTAAAGAATCCGTATATGTGCATTCGCTGCATTGTTCCTGTTCGCGGGTGAATACAAAGTGTTGTTCTTTTTGAGTTCCTTTTGTGAAAAGGTTCACACAATGAATGGAGATTTCTGCCGGTGATGTTTGTCCGAGTAGAATTAGTAGTTCCTTGCATTCGTTGTTGACGGACAGAATGTGAACTTCCTGTGTCTGTTTCAGTTCTTTCAGTGCCAATGAAAGATCGAGCATGGGGGAGAGTTTTATCATTACCCGGTTGGCCTTTTGAAGTAAAAGCTCTTCCAGTTCGGCTACGTTTGGTTCGCAGTCGGAGATGGCAACCGTTTTTCCGCCGTGCTCATTGCGGCGCGCAGGGTCGAGGAAAAGGCAGTCTACGGGGGACATTGCTTGCAGGTAGGTTACTCCATCTTCGTTTTTTATGTTTATATGGTTTAGATTCAGTACGGGAAAGTTATGTGCTGCTATTTCGCAGAGTTCCTCCTGACGTTCTACGTAAGTGGCGGATTTGAATCCAGTGGCAAGAAAAGAACAGTCAATGCCGAATCCGCCGGTGAGGTCGGTCAGAGAATCTCCCTGCAAAAGACGTGCTTTGTAGCGGGCGGTGATTTCTGAAGAGCATTGTTCCAGCGACAGATGTTTCGGATACCATATCTTTTCGATCTCCCACCATGAGGGAATCTTTTCGGCTGCTACCTTCCTTCCTGCAATTTGGGTGATGGCAGTTGGCATATCTATATCCGGGTACTTTTTAGCTTGTAAAGCCAGCACACGTACATCGTCCGATGAATGTTCGCGAATAAAAAGTTGGGTTTCAGGAGAGATTTGCATCATGGTGTTATTGTGTTATAGGATATTACAATGAATCGTCGAGCTCTGATTATGGGGTTGTTGAGTGTCGGTTATGGTATTAACTTATACTTCTGTTTGGCTACGTCCCGGCTGCAAAAATTGAAATGCCACCATTCGCTGGGTAATGCACGGAATCCGGTCTCTTTCATCACTTTTCGTAGCAGTAATCGGTTCTGACGCTCTGTTTCACTCATTTTTCCATTATGTACCAATCCGATCTCGTCTGTGATGTGTGCTTCCATGCCTAAGTGGTCTACTTTGGTTCCCATCGGTAGGGGCTGTCCCAGAGAGTCTTGGATACTGACGTCTACTGCCAGTCCGTAGTTGTGTAACCCGCCTCCACGGTTGGGGTTGGAGACATATTTATATTTGGACGTTCCTTCCACTACGTTCCACATCTTTTTCTGTACCGACATGGGACGTGCCGCATCGTAAATGATAAGACTATAAGACGGGTGTAGTTTCTTTAAGGCTTTTTGTGCTTCTATCAGAGCGTATGCCGCATCCGGATGCAGGTAGGCTTCCGTTAAGTTGTCGTAAAGCACTTCGCCTGTGAAATTATCAGCCTGTGTATACATCAGTTTTACAACGAGACTGCTATCCAGGTCAGCTATATTGACGAGTCCTAATGAGTCCATGTAGAGAGCCATTTCGCTTCGTTCCGGTGGTGAGATGATGGAACATTCTTCGCATGGTTGTATATCCTCCGTCGTTTGTTCGTATTCCATGAGGGGAGTGCTCTCCTTTTCCTTATGGCTGGAAAAGAAGGAGCATCCTGTCAGCAGTAAACAGAAAATAGCTAAACTATATTTTAGAATAATCATTCAACCTTTTGTATTTAGTGTGCCAAAGATACTTCTTTTTGGCTTTAGCTCCAATAAGCTACCTCTCTTACCGTTGGATATTAGCTACTGCTTTCTTCAGATTGGCCACTCCTTTCCATGCGTCAAGCAGGTGCAAAACGTGTTCGTCTTCGGCTTTGCTGTGGTTGATGGATAACAGCTCTGCATATATTTCTAGTAATTTCTTTAAGTCTTTGACAGGCTTTTCTGGAAGTCCGGTCAACATTGCCACGATTAGTTTCTCTAATTCCCGGTTATGCAGCGGACTGACGTTTATCATTTGTTGCTGTATCAGGTCAGTGAGTCTTTTCAGCGGTCCCCAGCCGGTATGTTGATGCGAACCTAAGATACTGCCTATGCGTCCACTGTCTATGGAGCCTTGACCTACACGCTCTATCCAGATTTCGGCTGCATAGGAACGGGAAGTTTTATCGGCTACCAGCATGCAAGTGGCTTCCAGCAGGTAAGACACTTCGTGCCATGTATGCCTTAACTGATGAAGCGCTTCAATAGCAGCTTGGGTGATACCTGCTTCCCTTACCTCATTTAACGTCGGGGCGTATATGGCACTGCGGATGCACCATACCAATAGTGGCTCCGGTATATTGGGAGTTAACCATGCCAAACGTGGTAAGTCGTTCTGTATGTCGTCAAAACGTTCTATCTGTGGGTACATTTCAACCAGTAACGGATGCGGATCGTATGAATAGTAACTGACTCTTTCATTATATTTGTCTTTATTGATGACATGAGAGTTCTCGCTTTCCGGAATATCGAAAGTAAGAGTTGAACAAATCCATTCTACCGTTTTCTTGTTATAATCCGTGTACGAGTCAGTATACTGATAGGTTCTCCATTTAAAGTTTCCAGTCAGAAATTCACGTGGACTTTTATTGTAAGAGAAGTCTTTAAATTCAGAATAGATTGTTTCCGGTGATTTCATTAATCCTGCCATCATCCACCAGGAAGGATGATTGAAAGGTGGTTGGGGGAGTACATCTTTTTCTCCCAGCAAAAAAGTGAGCAGGTGCCGGTATTCTCCTTTCAAACTTCGGAGGAGCAGAGGAAGCTCTTGCGACGAACTTTCCAGTGCCACTCGTGAAAGTGCTGTTTGCATATCCATATCGTCCGGTTCGGCATTTGCCTGCTGATATTGTTTTAACCTTTCTATCAGGGTTTCCGGAGCGATAAACATCGGTGTATGAGTGGGAGTGGACAATAGGGGCAAAGGTTTCTCCTTGCTTTCCAGAAGGTCTAATGTCCGGCATAACAGTTGCTTATGAACGGGGAACTTTATTTTTTTGTTCGTCTTTTCACGAATGGTGAGTTTTTGCAGATTACGATACCCCCATTTGCCTTTTTGAAGTTCGTCTTTTTGTACCATTTTCAGATGTAAGTTGTTTAACTCTTGGGCTTCTTCAGGGAAACGTTTAATCAGCAGTTTGGCATAGTCAAGGAGGAAGGTGGCCATTAACTGGTCTAATATACCATTTCGGGAACTTCCTCCGCTCATCAGCAATTTGTAGGCACGTTGGAGAATAGGGGTCCATTGAGAGATTTGTTTTGCTTCCTGTTGCCGGTCCCATTTCACTAAGGCTCCGAGTAACAGGTCGAAGTGATAGATCTCGTTCACGTCGAGCACTTGGCTGGCTAGAAATATCAGGTCTTCAGTGGAAGTGATTTCCTGTATCCGGTTGTCTTCACGGATGATAGGGAGTATTGGCTCATACGTGAAAGAGGCGGAATCTTCCGGCTCATTATTCTCCAAATACGCTTTCAGCTCCTTTTTAGTATTAGCCAACATGGTTTCCGTATATATGGAAAGTATCTCTTTTAATGTAGTAGATGCCGTCTCTCCATACGTCTGAATAAGTTTGACTATCTTACTTTGGGTGGATTCTTCCTGGCTCGTCAGTCCTTGTGCGGCTGCACAACAGATAGTGTCGCGATGTTCTTTTCTTTCTTTTGCCAGCTTATGGAGTATTGCCAGTGTGTTTTGGTGAATCGCTTTCACGTCCGAAGCAAAAAGCACGGAAGTCTGACTTAGAAACTCTTCAACCTGGAATTGTGGGTGAGTGCATAAGTTCTTCAGCAGTCCGAGTATGATATTTACCGGACGGCTGTGAGGGGCGGACAGAACGGCAAATATTTCCGGTTGTAGTGTCAGTTGTTCTTCTGTGCTGGGGTTAAGTGCGGTAAACATGCCTGCAAACCAACTACTTAGGTTTTTGTTCAGATTCCGGTTGACGGCAAGCAGAGATTCTTTTAATACACGCATACGATCTAGTTGACCGTGTTCTACGAAGTATCTGAAAGAGAAATAAGGCTGTCCGCTTGTACGATTATCCGTCCAGTTTTGTCCGCAATCGTATTGGAACAGATACCAGATATGTTCTTTGAGTGTGATTGCCCGCTTTTGCAGGAAATCGGTATTGTTCATGTAGTTCACCAGATAACCGGCGATGGTTTGTGGAGAGGGTGTTAGGGTGAGTACTCCCTGTTCTATCCAATCCATCAGAGTTTCGTAATTCATTCCATAGAAACCGCCGAATTCCCTGCTTTCACCCTCTTTGAAGAAACTGTCGATCCAGGAAGGAATGTACCATGGGATCAATTCATTCAGTTGTTCCGTATAGATTCCCCATTCGTGTTTGCGGAATTCTTTTAGCGAATAGATGACGAGAGCGGTAAGATTGATGATACGATGCTGTTCGGGAGTTCCGCGTGTACCGTATGTGTTCTCGTTAAGTTGCACGAATTTATTGTAGTGTTCTTCCAATTTGTTAAGGCAGGGAACAAGCGTTTTTCGTTCTTCCTGCGTTAATCCTTGCAGAAAAGGGATGATGGCATCGCCTTGTCCTTTTTCTACTATCTCGTTGAGGCGTTCTTCTATGGTCATAATCATGAATTTGTTATAGGTTGTTGAGTGAAGTCGTCACTTTTTTCAGGTTGCTGTTTGTGCCCCATTCTTGTAGGCGTTGCAGGATTTGTTCGTCTGTAACCTTACTGTGGTTGATGGTCAATAGCTCCAGATAAAGTTCGAGCAGTTGTTTGAGTCCGGTAACGGGTTTGTCTGGCAATCCGCCTATAAATTCTGTGAGCAGTGCTTCCAGTTGCTGGTTGTGGAAAGTACTTCGTTTGTACATGCTTTCGTACACTTGTGTGGTGAAGCGTTTTAGCGGAGCAAGTTCCATCTGGATGAGGCGGGCCAGGATTTCTCCTACCCGGTGATTGTTTATTCTTCCTGTGGATATTCCTTCTACCCATAATTCGGCTGCATAGGAACGGACTGTTTTGTCTACAAAAAGCAGCGAACCACTTAGTAGGAGCAAACTCATCTCTTTGAGCGGGCAGTGGAAAGACAACAACATGCGCAAGGCACAGGCGAGGGTGCGTTTGCTGTCTTCCTGCGGAGTGCCGAAAGTCATGTAGCAAGTGATAATTTGGGCTATTAATGGTTCCGGGCGGTTGGGAAAGCAGCATAACAAAGGTTCCATGTAACGGGAATCATCCATGTTATATTTACTGTTGATAATCAGATGTTCCTGCCATAACTGGTGGCTGTTGTATTCAGTATATGTATGCCATTTGTAGAACTCGAGTTGGAGCAGACGCCTGTCTGTTTCGTATGATTTCTCTTTGGGTTTTACCTCTTTCCACTCGTAGTCTCCTGTCAGATAGTTGTGCGGTAATGTGTTACAGGCGAAAGATTTGAATGCTTCGAATTCCGTCTCCGGTGCTTTTACCAGTCCGGCGGCCACCCAGGCAGTCGGATGATTGTAGGGCGGTTCGGGTAGCGTGTTTTCATCCAACAGGAACAGAGAGAGATGCAGGTATTCATCTTGCAACAGTTGCCGGGCGGTGGCGATGGCTTCTTCTTTGTCTTCCATGGCACATCGGGCAATAGCTAGCTGGAAATCCCATGGACAGGGTTTCGTTTCTGCTTTCTGATATACGGCAAGCCGGCGTACCAGTTCGGTAGCCTGTACGTATGCCGGGGTATGGGTGGGAGTAGAAAGTAGGGGGAAGGCATTGCCTCCTTTTATTTTACGGATCACATTTAGCCATAAATGTTTGATGGGCGTGAAACAGGTTGCGTTGCTGTAGCCGGGTTTCCAGTCGGCAAGTCGTTTGAAAGAGCGCTCGTCATAAGCTCCTCTGTTTTCATCTATTCCTTTCAGCCTTTCTTCCAGTCGGGTGAACATATTTCTCAAAAATCCTGTGTTGGAGGTATCTTTCTGTGCCCATAAGCGTTGATATTCCAGTAGGAAGGTAGCGAGAAGATCTTCGTATGGCTCCCAGCTATTGGCAACGATAGTGGCAGCCCGTTGGAAAACAGGTTCCATCCGGTTGAGATCTTCTTTGTCCAATTGGGGATGGAAGGCAATGATGGCGGCAATGGTTGTTTCTATCTCCCAACTTTCCTCCATATCGAACAAACGACTAAGCTGGAACAGGAAATCTTCTTTGTTGGCGGGGAAGGGAATAAAGTTGTCTTCCCTGCAGATGCGTACCGTTTCTCCTACACTTGCATCGGGTTCAAGGGTATCTTCCGCAGGCTGCGGTTTGAAAGATGAGAGTATCGCATGCACGCTTTGAAACATCTCCGGTTGATAAGATTGCAGTGTTTCCTGGAGATTGGATGAAGAGGCGTCTCCATGTTTTGATATAAAATTAGCGGCTTTCTTTTGAAGGCTTTCGTCTTTCTTCAAGAAGAGTTGGCAGAGAGTGATGCAGCAGGGCTCTTTCATCTCGGGATGTTGTGCGACGATCTTTTCAAAGAGGGCGTAAATGGTAAGCAGCGAGTTTTTGGGGCTGGAGAAGAAAAGGGTGGTTGCACGTTCGATGAATTCCTGATAACGGAATCCTTCTTCGGATGCAATATTTTTCAACTGTTGCAACATCACGTTCACCGGTTTGGTATAGGAAGAGGTGAATATTTGCATCATCTCTTCTTGCAAGGATAACAGTTCTCCGGTAGTTGGTTGCAGAGTTTCGAAGAATCCGGCAAACCATCCTGCCATATCTTTTTTGAAACTCCGGTGGAAGGTGGCGAGTGTGGCTTTTAATAGGCGTTCTCTATCCAGATGGCCGTCCAGCGAAAAGCGGTAGAGAGCGGCACTGATACTTTCATCCCGTGCGGTAACTCCTTTTTTATAAGCCTCTTTGGCGCAATCATCTTGATAGCCGATGGACGATTCGTATTCGAAAATCGTCCAGATATGTTCTTTCAGGGTGATGTCCCGCTTGAGTAATAACTCACTGTTGAAAGTATCGTTTCCTTTAGGTTCTTTATTTCTGATACGGGTAATCCAGGGGAGTACATGTGCAATGCGGCTTGGAGCGATTTCTTTGAGGTATCCCATATCCATGAGCTGCATCAGCTGTTCGTAATTGAGATCGAAATTAAACCAAGTTTTGTCATCATTGATAAAATCAGTCAGCCAGGTGGGGTAGTAGAGCGGGAGTAGTTTGCAAAGCATATCAAACTTTACATGATATGCCATATCCATCTCCCGTTTGTTGGCGCAGACAAACTGGACAGCAGATAGAAAATGTGCCCGTGCCGCACTGCAGGTTGTCTCACTACTGAAACCGGCAAACTTACTTTTTATCCATTGTAAATCCCGGATAACCGGCAGCAGCTTCCGTCTTTCTTTCATTGGTAACTCCAGTAATCTCTTGACAAAAGGGATTAATATCTTCTCTTCATTCTCCGGAATATCCACATAAGCCTTGGATAATTTCTCGAGTTCTTTTTTTAGTTCTTCCATTGTACTAGTTTCTTTACTGCCAGAATATGTTTGCAAGCTCCCCGTTCTCCTTGATTGCTGCTGAACCAGGTGCAAGTGCAACGCTCCTTCTCGCTTTCTCTGTCGAGAATGACCGTATGTCTGACACCTCCGCTTCCTGCCACGCGTGCTTCTGTCCGTTTCTCGTCATTCGATATGATTTCTACTTTTTCTTCTTCCAGTAATTTTTCTGCAGCTATCATTCGAGGATTGAGACTTAAAATACGTTCGGTTTTGAAAGGCAGGCGACGGTAGAAGAAGCTGTTTTCATCCAAATCGAATCCTAATAACCCCATGGCTGCCAGCCGTGCCGCGAGGGAATCTACCTTCTCCAGGTCAATATGTTCCTCTATGGCAAAAAGAGTGGGGTTGAACTGTTGGTTGGCATAACTGTATTTATCCATTGCTTCTATCCATCTTTCGGGGACATCTTCGAGCAGAGATTCCAGTGCGGCGCCTTCTCCGGAAAATCCTCTCCAACATTCGCGGGAAAGAGAAAGGCTGAAGCGTACCGGACCGAAATAAAGTTGCCAAATGGTAGATTGCATGGTGGGATGCGCAAAGACTTTCAGCTCATCGGCAAATGGAAGCAAGGGCTCGAGCAGACGTAAGCGATGAAGTCCTCCAATGCAGACGGCATTCATGCTTTTCACCGGTGAAAAGGCGGGTTTTTGACCGCGCATCACTAAATAATAGTCGCATTTCACACTACTTTTCGGAAGAGTCTGGAAGAGTTGTAAGGTTTGTATGCGATTGAAAGAGTAGAGCTGTTCCGCAACGGATTGATAAATCTGTACCGTAGTCAGCCCTTTTATCCATTTCACGGGAAGAGGTACTTTTCGTTCTATCACTTTCTCACCTTTATGATAAAGTCCCACCTCTTTGGGACCGACCGACATTACCATATTCTCCTGTCTGCCTATTCCTCCTAAGGCAGAAATCATTCCGGGATTAAAATCTACGTTTGTTGTCCCGTTTTCCAGAAATTCTCCGTCGTGTCCGTCAGGAAGCACGTCGACTCTGGCATATACACCTGCACAATTAGAGAATCCTTCAAAACGCAGGCGGTCATTTCCTGCGGTTACAATCGGATCTTTCAGCATGGAAAGCTGTGACGGTGTCAGATTAAAACTGGACTGCACAACATTGGATAATGCGATGAGGCAGCGTGCTGTCATGTAGGGTTGTGTCAACTTTCCCCAAAAGAAACAGGGTGTTTCTTTCTTTTCTATTTCGCTGTATTTGGCAAGAAACAGTTCGTCCTGATCGGCTGACCGTTGCAGTGCGGAAGGAGCTGCATATTGGTAAGAGATGGTATCAGTCATAGATAGTAAATCTGAATTTGGTTGTATATTCTCCAAATATAGAAATTAATTCTTAGTGAAAAAAAGAAGTAGGAGAATTTACATCGCTTTGGAATACTGATATTATAAAATATCGTCAAATGAAGCATTTATGCCTCTTTTGGCAGCAAATATTAAATACAATTCTTTATAGTCAGGCACAATTTTTTATACATAAAACAACTATTATTTATAACTATTCTTAATTTCTACGTTCCTTTTTGCCGGAAAATAATACTTTTGTTCCCATAATTAGAATGTTTTAGTAACAGATTCTAAATTAAGTCTTATGAATTTTTAAAGATGAAAAAGACAGCTGTTTGTGAAAATCGCTAATATTGTTTGTTTTGTTTGTGTTATCCCATTTTGAGTCAGGTGTGACTTCAAAATGGGATTTTCGCTATAAAGACAGTCTCAAAACCACCTGAATACTATCAAAAATGACCTAAATTCTATCAGTGGATAGATTTTCCCCTAAACAATGTCTGTTCTTCACCTGCCACATTTGTTGAAAACCCGTAAACTTGCAACATCAAAATGATGATAACGAATACTCACAATTTAAAAATAACGTATATGAAAAGTTTAAGCTTCAGGAAAGATCTGATAGGAGTACAGGATGAATTACTCCGTTTTGCATATAAACTGACAACCGATCGTGAAGAAGCAAACGATTTGTTACAGGAAACCTCATTAAAAGCATTGGATAACGAAGACAAATATACCCCCGACACAAATTTCAAAGGATGGATGTATACTATAATGCGGAACATCTTTATTAATAATTACCGCAAAGTAGTGCGCGATCAGACATTTGTCGATCAGACTGAAAACCTCTATCACTTAAACCTGCCGCAAGATTCAGGTTTTGAAAGTACGGAAAGAGCTTACGATTTAAAAGAAATGCACCGTGTAGTCAATGCTCTGCCGAAAGAATACAGAGTTCCGTTTGCTATGCACGTTTCAGGATTCAAGTACCGTGAGATTGCAGAAAAGCTGAATCTTCCGTTAGGTACTGTAAAGAGCCGCATATTCTTTACCCGTCAGAAATTGCAGGAAGAATTAAAGGACTTCCGCTAAACGTTTACTATCAATTTTCAGTTGGTATCAATAGGTATAGGGCAAAAGGATCTCGTTTCCTTTTGCCTTTTTTATTTTATGTGTTGGAGGTTTGTATTTGTTATGGGAATTTTTTCAGTAACTTTGTCACTGTTTAATTGACTGCTCTGACTTATCAGTCAAGGATAGTCGATTTGCTTCTCTAAATTGTCGAAGAATGAATAAAGATATAAGTGTTATGATAAAAGCGATCATGCTCGATGTGGATGGAACATTGGTGAGTTTTGAAACTCATAAAGTGTTGCCATCCTCTGTTGATGCCCTTAGGAAGATTCATGACGGTGGAATTCGAATAGTCATTGCTACCGGTAGAGCGGCAGGCGACCTTCATGAAATAGCTGATGTTCCGTATGACGGAATTATTGCATTGAATGGTGCCGACTGTGTTTTGCGGGATGGCACTGTGATAAGAAAGCACCTTATTCCGAAAGATGATTTTAAGAAAGCCATGGAAATAGCAAAGACCTTTGATTTTGCAGTCGCTATTGAATTGGATGAAGGTGTGTTTGTTAATCGTCTGACTCCGACTGTCGAACAGATTGCTAAAATCGTGGAACACCCTATCCCGACCGTTGTAGACATTGAAAACCTGTTTGAAAAGAAAGAGTGTTGTCAGCTTTGTTTTTATATCGATGATGAGATGGAACAAAAAGTGATGTCGTTTCTGCCTAATCTTTCCTTGTCGCGCTGGCATCCTTTATTTGCTGACGTAAATGTGGCAGGAATAAGTAAAGCAACCGGCCTTTCGGTATTTGCTGATTATTATGGGATCGGAATGACGGAAATAATGGCTTGCGGCGATGGTGGTAATGATATTCCTATGTTGAAAGTTGCCGGAATCGGAGTGGCTATGGGAAATGCATCGGAGATAGTCAAGGCTTCAGCCAATTTTGTTACTGATACGGTGGAGAATGACGGGCTTTGTAAAGCGCTGAAACATTTTGGAATTATTTAATATTGGGTACTCTATAGCTTAATATTATAGGTGTTATTCCCCTATTGCTTATTCTTCGCCATTTCTGCTTTGTCCGTTGCTGTTGTTTTTACCTGTTTGGGAACAATTAGTTATCTTTTATTCTAGTTGGAGGATGGCTATAAAAAGGAAAAATTCCTGCAAGTGCTTCACTTGCAGGAATTTTTCAGTGGACCAGCCTGGGCTTGAACCAGGGACCTCCAGATTATGAGGCTCTAATACTAACCTTGTATAAGGCAGATTGTCAACACATTAATTATCTCTATGTAAGTTCAGAGGTCAACAATAGGTCAACATTGAACTTACTCTGCAAAGTTAATAATAATTCCTCATATCAAGAATTAAATCACTGTTTCTTATTATACCCCAATGCAGAATTTTATTTATATGTGTACCTGCTATGCTATATTTAAAACTTCGATCCTTGTATTATGTTCTTCCACTGCTTCTTAGTATCTTTACTGTAGATAAATCAATTACCAACCTATTTATTGCTACACAAATATGCAAGTAACACCAAAGAGGAATAACACAATTCACTATTTACCACAAGAGATTAAAGAAACCAAACTCACAGAAGTAACATACCTACCTATTACAAGGGAAATGTTAGAACAACTATTCTCAAATTCAGCTAAGAAGAATAAGCATAAATTAGTTAAGAAGAGAAGGAGGTAATTAATAAGGCAGCAAGTGGATGTTACTTCAAATGCTGCCTTCCGTCTTTATTGAAGATTCTTGTTATACCTTCTTACAGTAGAAGGTAGTCCATTGGTTATTATCATCTTCGTCCCATTGCCATTGGAATTCTGTATCAGTCAGTTTAACGACCTTGATAGTATAAGATTCTCCACCATTTACATACTTGGCATTAATAACCTTATTCTTTACGTCATAGGTATAAGTCGAATGGTCAGATTTAGTTGCTCCTGCTTCATCTGTAAAATAGAAGTTAGAAGCTGTTACCACAAGGTATGGATAACCATCCCATTCTTCTGTTTCACCTTCGTAATTTGTCTTTTCAATCTTCCACTTGCCTATGAAATTGGCAGCATCACCACTCTTGTCATCATCGTCATCGCTACAAGCAACGAAATTTACACTCATAATAATGGCTATTAAAGCCATACCTATAAATCTTAATGTTCTCATTTCAATTAACTGATTAAGTTAGTAATATAGTTAAAACTCAAATCCGATTTTAGCTGTGATACCCCCTATGTTATCGTATTCCTTATCACTATTAGCATAGATGGGAGAATCCACCTTCTGATAAGTATAGCCCACTTTTAAATAAACGGAGAGAAGCCTGTAGAAGTTATAATTAACTCCCACACTTGAATTCAGATACACGCCTTTAGCATCTAATACGGTATATCCAGTTTTAACATCAATAAATGGAGATACTTTAGTTCTCATAAGGTTGGCTCTTAAATCTAAGTACAATGGCATGTACGTCATATCAGTTTCCGAAGATGTGAAGTGAAATCCTACTCCTGCTCCAATGAATAAATAAGGATTAAATTGATAACCATGCGTAGTTGAGAACTCCGTAGAGTGCAAGGTTGTTTCTTCAAGGTGAAACGTCCGTCCGCCCTCTATCATTCCTCTGTATCCACGTTGTGCACTGCACACTGATACGGTAATCAAGGCAACTGATACCATTAGTAATCTTAATATCTTCATCGTTATATAAATCTGTTTGTGTCTCTACGTTCCCATTAGAGGCGTTAGTAATTGAGATACAAGTGTGAGGAACGCAACACGAAGGTTGCACACTTCATTTAATAGAACTGCAATTGATTAGTAGATAGACTGTCTGTTTCTTAGATACCTGTATTTATGCCAACCTGTTCCCTATAGTTGGCTACTACATACAAGAAGCTCTAAGTTTGCAGTTAATAGATAAGAGGTCGGAAATTTATTTTAAAAAAGTCAAGCGAGACGAATAATTACCTCCGCATCTTATCAGGAAAATATCAGTCTTATTATCTTTGTTGTATTAAGATAAAGACTGATAGGCGGGAAGAGGACACCATAAAAGAGAAAGCACTTGAGGCTAGCCCACGTAACGGCCTCTCTCCGCCAAGCTGCAAAGCTCCGATAGAATATCAAGGTTGCGAGCCTATTTAGAGTTTAGAGTTCAAACAGCTTTTACCAGTCTTAGAAAAGTACAGCAAAAATATGAAAAAATTATTTATTGGAATTGATTTTTCAAAGGAGAAACTTGACGCGACGATAATTCTCGCATGTGGAATGAACGAAATAGGCTCCCGTGAGTATGGGTGTTTCCCAAATAACACTACGGGCTACCGCAAGTTATGTAATTGGGTTAAAACAAACGCTTGGAATACAATTGCTGAGGAATGGCTATTCTGTGGAGAAGACACAGGTTCATGTAGTATAGGACTGAGCAAATGGCTTTACGGAAAAGGCTATGACATATGGATTGAGAACGCTTACGCCATAAAACATAGCAGTGGTATCCAGCGTGTGAAAAACGATAAGGCGGACTCAGCAATCATTGCTGAATACGCATGGAGGCAACAGGACAAGGTTGTACCCTTTGAACCATTGAATGAATCCCTTGCGCAACTAAGGGAGATTTTCCTCTATAGGCATAAGCTAGTTGGGCAAAGAGTGGCAATGGAATTACGAAAAGAGGACAAATCACAATCAAACAAGTCAAAAGCAATATCCTTCATCAACCGCAAGAGCAAACACCTTATTGCGGAGATAAACAAAACAATTGCCGAATGCGATAAGGCCATTGATAGCATAATAGAGGCGGATGAGGAACTGAAAGAAAATTATGCTATTATAACCTCAATAAAAGGCGTAGCCAGGCAAAACGCAACCTGTATGTTGGTCTACACAAACAACTTCAAAAAATTCGGATATGACCCAAGAAAGATTGCATGCTATTATGGAGTTGCCCCCTTTGGTAAACAATCCGGAACGAGTGTAAATACACCTGCTCATACAAGCCATTTCGCCAATAAACTTATTAAATCATTATTAGGACAAGCAGCTCATATAGCCAAAATATATAATCCCGAAATTAGAGATTACTATCAAAGACTGATTAGTAAGGGAAAGAAGCCTCAAGTGGCTTTAAATAATGTCAAGAACAAACTCATAAGAATCATAGTGGCATTAGTCAGGAAGAAAGTACCATATGATCAAAATACATACAAATATTATGAAGAACGAGAAGTTATAGAAAGGAAAAAGAACGAGAAGTTAATTTATTGTTAAACGGAATAAGAGATTAGGATATTAGCATAGAATACGTGGGAACTACTGAATATTACTATCGTGAGGCTCTCGACTGCCTTGAATGGGTAATAAACAATAGCCCACGCCAGAAGAATATATAGTTCATCCCTTAAGATGAATATATAACACTGACGTGAGCGTTCTTGCCTACTATCCCCATTCATTGAAATTGTCGAGATTCCACGATAGGATAATATCTTAAACGCTCTTCGTTAACTATGTCCCTTCAGCCCTAACACATTAGGTATCTGAAATTGCTACAAAGTTACGAATTTACGTTTGATTAGCAAGAACTATTGTTTATTAAATGTTGAGAGCTGTCTCTACTCAATAATTCAAGGTTGGTATGAAACTTGCCAAATCCCCATATAAGTAGAAATTCTGAACTTCCATACCAACCCAATTATCAGAAGCTAAGACAATCATAAGTATTAAGTAATTCCTCTTGCCTTAATCCCAAGTATCTCTTAGTAATTGATACACTGGAATGATTGAATAGCTCCATGAGCTTGACAAGTGCAAGCTCTGAATTATCGTTATTCATGTTATAAACCTGTCTGCCAAAGGTCTTCCTAAGAGAATGGCAACTGAAATTGCCTATATGTAACCTGTACTTCTTCTTAATCTCCTTCAACATGACATTGATTCTCTGAACTGTGTACACTGTCCCCTTCTGACTTATCAATACAGGCGCATTTATGCCAACTGGATTTATATGCTCATAACAATCTCTGATATGTTGCTGTAGCTGCATGTTAATCCTAATTGTCCTTTGCTTCCCTGTTTTAATCTCTGTAATGGTAAATTCTTCTGCATCTAATATCTGATTCCACCTTAAGGCAAGAATATCAGAAATTCTTAGACCTGTGAAGCAACCTAAAGCAATAAGAAGTGACATCTTATAATTACTATCCCTTGCCAATTTTCTTATTAGGTTCATTGCTTCGCTCCATTGCAGATAATCTGCTGTTGTACTTGAATATTTAAGTGACATAATGTTCTGATTTATAGTGAAACTAATATAAGTGAATATTAATTTTAAACTGGAATATCTAACTTACTGATTATTAGCTAAACATTCACTAATTAACAAAGTGAATATTATACTACTGGCTATAGCTAATAAAGAGTACCTATATATAGTATATAGATACCCTTATTAGTACTTCATGTACTACCTCAACATAATAATTTGAAATATTGATATATAGTCCAAATAATCATGAAGAAGAATACAATAGGTGAAACCGCACATGCAATAAAGAACATAATAGTCCAAAATATAACAGCGAATAATGCTACTAACATAAATCTTTAATTATTAATTAAGTAATGAATAAATTAAGGGACACCCTTATTATATGGATGTCCCCTATTAAATACTGTATAATACCACTAACTAAGAAACCATTGGTATTTGTCATCACCGTGTAAAGCGGAACAAATACCCGTTGCAAGTTCTGTAGCATTATAGGCTCTATCCAAGAATGAATCTATATAGCTACTCTTATTTGCACCTGTGAGCAAGTTGTAGAACTTCCACATAGACAAGTCATTTCCCAAGCTGCCAAAGTTCTCGTCATTGATATACGCTTTAGCCACATTGTTAACCTGTGTATCAGTAAGCAACATTTTAGGTATATCCTTTTGATAGCCTTGCGGTAATGACTGATAAAGTCTCATTCTGCCTAATAGTTGGCAGAACTGATGCTCCGTCATACTGGTATTGCCTAAAGACTGCATCAAATGTATGTGTTTGGCTGCATCGTATTTATGGAACATCTCCAATACCGCTTGATATAAATCCCTTGTATTGGTAACTTCCAAGCAACTAAGATAACCGTCTGTAGATACACATAGATTTGTGCAAACCTTACAAGTAAAGCCAATAAACACTTTAAAGCGTTCCGCACCCTTCTTTGAATAAAGATTGGTATGGTTATAAGCTCTGACACCGCCAATAGTAAGTGTTAGCCTGTTACCGTGTACTGTCTCATAGATAGTAGGAACTTCAATAACAAAAGCGCACCTCTCGTAGTAGATAGTCTTGTCACTCTCTAATAACTGATTGGCGGGCTTATGAATTGCTTCCGGAATGCGACCCTTAATAACATGGCTTACACGAATGTCTGGCGATTCAATTTGTTCACCGCTAAAGAATGTATTGGTTGCATCCTGTACCGCTTCGATAAAAGCCACATGAGATAATGTAGCTTCGTTATCCTTGGCAAATACAGGGATAATGCAATCATTCCTTAGATGTTCCAAACTGGCTTCAATCGTATTAGCTTCAATAAATAACGGTCGTTTCTGCTTAATAATTGGCTCTTCAATTATTACCGCTTCTTCTGCATATTCACCAAAGTTTCTACTAATTCTCTGCACTGGCATAATCTGTAATGTTGATTCCATAATCTGATAAATTATTAAGTTAATATGATTAGTAAATACTGCATTTGAGGACAAAATGAGGGCTTAACATGAAGTACTATTCATTCCACTTCTTTTTGTGCATCTTTATATGTAGACATATACAAATCATTGATAAGTCCGCACATTTCAGAAGTTCAAAGCGTTTGTGGGCTGAATAGCGATTCATGTTATCCTCTCATTTTTCCAATAATGGGTAAGGGGGTGTTTTAGGGTAACAATAAAGCTTAGCGCATGATATACATCTGATATATGTCAGCCTGCTCACTGACAAATCAAATATTTCACTCTATAGCTGCATAAAGTCTAAATAGAAACACGACCTAAATCTTAAGAGCGGGGGTATGAATTTAGAGTACCCTATTCTTGGGTTGGGGTATATAATAAGAAACTCCAAACCGTATTAGTGGTCTGGAGTTTTATTCTTATTCAATCAAAGCCTTGATAGCCTTCTTGGTTCTTGTTCTCCTTAGTTGGCTTAATCCAAGCTGCTGATATCCCTGTTCTAATATTGGGTCTCTCTTCATAAGGCTTTCCAACTCCTGCCGCTCGTTATCAGTCAGAGCGGATTTCTCCTTCAAGTCACAGAAGCGTTTGAGCCTGTCTCTGAATTGGGGAGTGGTAAGTATGCCTTTGATAATATTCTCGTCTGCAATGTTCCATTCATACGTCTGGACTATTGCCATGCCCAACTGTCTGTAGCCTTCCTGCAATGCTTCTGCCGACCTGTACACTATACGTGTAGTCCAGTGTTGGTAGAGTTTTAACTGGGCAACCATGTCATTGACTTCATACCTGTCACCCTTCTTGATGATATATGTATCAGCCCCCAATTTCTTAAGTTCATCGTCCTGCTGTTTCCTTGCAACTTCCCCTAACTTGCTCTCATTCAATACCTGTATCCGTTCCTCTGCCGCTGCAAGCTCTTCGTCTGTCTTCCGTTTCATTTCAGCAAATGGAAGGTAGTAGTTCATAACCTTTGGATTAAAGATATGGACTATCTTGTTTCTGAACGGATTGGACTTGGTTCTGATACGTCCTGCAATCTGGGGAATATCCATATCAATGCTGATTAGGGTATGCTTGTTGTAACCGTTGCTGACAATGAAGCATATTGCCGTTTCAGAATAATAATCCACTCCTTCAAACGCCTTACAGGTTACAAATGTAAACCGTTTGGCGGGAGCTGTTGAACTGGAGATTTCAAAGCCTTCCAGTTTGTAATGGTTCTTCTCGTCATCCGCACATATAATTCTGCAATCATCATTAGTCAGTCTGGCTTCTTCAAGTATCTCCTTAATCTCTCTTACGCTATTAACAAAGAAGTAAGCTTCCTCACTCTTAATCCCGTCCAGTACAAAATGACCGTTGTCTTTATAATGCCTTATAATCTTGGCAGCCGTACTGCTTGCGCTTTTACATGGATAGGGGTAGACTGTAATCTTATCCACTGTCTTCCAGTCAGCCACGTACTCTGTCATTTCAGCAAAGACTTTGGGCTTGAACAGTTCTGGGATAGGGGTTGCGGTCAGGAAGCAATGGGATTTGAAACATTTGAAGTTCTCTATGATTTGATTTATCACCATTGTCCTAAACCCGTACTGTTTTAACAGGTTGTGGTATTCATCCACAAGTATTTTAAATTCCAGTGGATTGATAACAGGAATCAACTTGTCAACCTTGTCATAAGTGCAGATTATCTTCTTCACTCCGTCCTTATCAAGAAACTTCCTTAACTTGGCTTGCACTGTTTTATTGAAACTGCCATACAAGCCGAACAGTTTGTCATTAGTAGGACTTACGCCTGCTTGAATCTGTGACCTCTTCCAAGTAATGTCCTTACCATTCTTATCCTTAGGTGGATAACACTTATTAATTACTAACTCTGTCGTAGGTACGGCTATAATGTAATTCTCGTCATTGGTAAGTGCTATCGTAGTAGCACCACATCCTGTCTTCACCTTGTTGAAGATACAGTTCTTTGGGAAGTCCTCCATAATGAGGAAGCCGTTCCGCTCTTGAATTTCTAACTTTACCATAAGTTATCTTTTGTGATTTTAAATATGTTACCTGTGCCCCTAATTATTGGACTTTAAATAATCCTAAACTCTGAATATTGGGGTAACTGACCGTTTTATATAGGGATAATTCACCACTCTTTGGAGATTCCAACTTTATCTCCACTTCTGCTTGGTGATTGGAAAACAGCTACCTGTCACCTCAATAATCAGACTTTAAGTTACTCTTAGCTTCATTTATTAGGGTAACCCGTATTATTATATAATGGAAATTCACCACTCTGGAAGAATCTGGAGTAGAAGAGCCTACCTGTCACATAGGCTCTTTACATGGTTAGACTTCTTCCGCTTCCAGATAAGGAATGTCCTCTGTGTCATCATTGGCGGTCACTTCCTTGCTGTCTTTAATTGAGATGACAGTAGTAGGGCGATTGTACCGTTCTCTTATCTTCTCAAACTGTTCCATTACTAAATTCTCGTCCAGATTTCCGTGTGTATTGAACATTGCCGCCTTGTCATTCTGTGTAATGGACTGGAATATCTTGACAGCTTCCTTGACGTCCCCTGTAATTGTCTTGATATTATTGAATTGGTTACTTAAGTATCTCTTGGCAATATCCTTGTCATCAAAGCCTTTATCCTTGCAGATTTGGATGAACTTGTTACCTATCTCCATGTTATAGGCTGGAATGATAGGCTTCTTCACCTTCTTCCCCTTCTCATCCTTACCAGAGCATAATAAAGAGAAGTCAGACTTTGATATGGCGTTATTATTGCCACAAAAGATAAGGTTCAGTGTTGAGATTGGATAACCGTCTGGGTTCTTCTCGCTCTTTATTAATTCGTTGTACCGTTGCAGAAATTCATTGTCTGGGTTAATATTGGCTGCACCACGCACATAGTCTGGGGTAGTCCATTCCTTCTTGGTAATATTAATCTCGTTGATGTATTCTGCAATGGTTTCATTCTCTTGCAGTTCAACTTCAATGGCGGGTACATTTATTGCTTCCTCTCCGTTCTCCGCTGCCCATTCATTATAGAGGGATGCGGCAATGGTTCTGTGCTGACCGTCCAATACAAGGAAGTATTTGGCTGCATCCTCTGGATTTATATCCTGTCCGTTTATGTCAACCAGACGAATGTCACCTGTTGTGATTACATCTTCTGCCTTAACGACCTGTACCATTTCTGCCTTTCTATAACCCTTGACCTT
The DNA here is from genome assembly GCF_019129155.2 of Bacteroides sp. MSK.18.37. Lineage (NCBI taxonomy): Bacteria > Pseudomonadati > Bacteroidota > Bacteroidia > Bacteroidales > Bacteroidaceae > Bacteroides > Bacteroides sp. MSK.18.37. The sequence continues at coordinate 3,274,760 of NZ_JAHOIB020000001.1, forward strand.
CATCATGGCTAATATCTTCTCTACATTACCCAAGTTGATGGCACGGTTAATACCTTTAGCAAAAGCTACATTTCTTACTTCATTATTAGTTACAATTTTAATTGTCAAATAAATCTTCTTCATAATTGTTTAAATTTAAATTAATAATTAAGTTGGTGTAATCTTCAACTTGGCGCCTTATCGTTTCTGATTACATTGCAAAGGTGAGGAATAGTCGGAAGGTGTGTTATAAAGAATAGAAGGCGATTTTGTGTGCATTCTTTAGATATAAGAATATCAATAAATTAGCTTATTTAAAGACATAAAAATAACTACCACGCGATTACATGGTAGTCTGTAAGGATTGGTGGATTTATTAATTACCAAAGATGTTCTGTAGATTGATTATTGGGTGAGAAATTGTAGTCTTCTGTCTGTTTGGTCTTCCATTGCGGTTTATAGCCTTGTTTCACCAAATAGGCTATTGCTGCATTGGTGTAGTTCTCATCATTATTGAAACTGCCTGCTTCAAATAATAATTCCATGTAGTCTAAAGTCATGCGTATCTGTTCACTCTTGGTCTTTATTGAGGAATATCTTTGCAACAGGTGGAATGTACCGTACATGATTAGATTATGGGCTGCATTATTGGCTTTCCTGCCCTTCTTCTGTGAATATACTTCCTTCAATTCCTGTTGGGCTTCTTCCAAACTGTTTACTCCTAAATAGATGTGAAGGTAGTTATCCAATAAATCAGTCAGCCAATAGCAAGAGTTATCAAGAGTAATCTTCTTAACTCCGTTATCAATGGTTATAGGGCTGAATACCCTTAGCTCCTTCTTCTTGGAAGGTGAGTATCTCTTGGTATTCAGCAACTCATATAGCTTTAGCATTTCTGGACGGACTTGTTCCAGATAAGGCAGTGTGTTCTCTGATATGACAACTTCTGTGTAAAGTTCACCATTCTTATACTTCTCATATATGGCAGCTACAACAAGCATACTTATTCCAATTACTCCGTCATTATCAGTTTCACCATGCTTCTGTAATAAATCAGTCAGCCGTTCCAATAAATTATCACTTGGCAGAGTGATAAGTATATTGTGTTCTGAATCCATAATGAAGCTACTTGGATTAAACGCCTTACTGAGAGAAGTAGATTTGGGAGCATACCGTTTATAATCAAATACTCCGTTATCTACTGCGATAGTATTTAGAAATGAATAGTCTGTCATGTAGTTCTTACAAATGTCTTCACTGATTCCGTTGGGATATTCATGGTAGTAAGTAGCTGACAGTTCATTCTCAAACATGGCACGCTTATAGCCAAAGTATTCCGTGAGTATGGGTTCTATCTTCTTTAATTCTGGAATTGGTAGTATGTAATCTCTCATATCGCTTCTTAATATTAGTGCTGTAAAGATAAATAATGCTGTCCCATTACACAATAGAACAGCATTACAAATTACTACAGAATGTAATTACATTCTTCCAAATACGTACTTCACGACCTTCGCATTAGCTTTGTTCTCGTTGACAAAGTCCCGTTCAATGTAGATGTCAGTAACCTTCATTGTTTCATCAACATGATTTAACGCTGCATGGACTGTATATTTGTCAATTCCTACCTTATTGAGTGCTATGGTAGCCCATGAGTGGCGGGCTGCATAATATTCCAAGTCATCAATCTCCAATAATCTTCCAATCTCCTTTAAACCATAGTTTATGGCTTTATTAAAACCTTTCTCGTCAACGTAATATTGATAGAAATTGAAGAGGCGTTTACTTGTTTTATCCTTATACTTCTCAATGAGCGGTTGGGCTAATTTAGGTATATCAACCTTCATTTGAGCTTTATCCAGTCTGCGGTCTTTAGTCTTTGTACGATTATATGTAATTGTATTGCCTTTCATTTCAGTGGCATTGTATAAATCTGCTGAGTTCATACCCATAAGGCAGAATGAGAGAATGAAGCAATCCTTAGCCAAATTATAACGGCACGTAGCTTTGTAACCCTTCTTCATGTCCTTATATGGTAGTTTCCATACCTTCTTTATAATATCTGCGGATATGGCTCTTTTACGGGTAGCTTCTTGTTTGGGTATTTCAAGTTCTATGAAGGGGGAGTTGGGAATTAAGATTAAATTCTTATCCTTCTTATTATACCTCTTCTTGGCTTCATTGAACAACTTCTTGATACTTATCAAATAAAGGGAGAGTGAACGATTAGAAGGTACACGTTTGCCTTGCTGCATTAATCTTTTAGTCCGTATCTCACGTTCTTTATTCAAGAATGATTTGAAGTCTTCTAAGAAGTCAAGAGTAATTAGATTAATATCCAACTCCTCCTTACCTATGAAACGCACTAAAGCATTAATGGCAGTTGTATAATTGGGTGCACCTTTGATTGTAGTTGAGGCTATCCATTCATGACTGAATTTAATGAAATCTATTACTTGGTTCTTCTCATGTTCATGGTTTAATAACTCCAATATGTCCTCTAATGTGTAATTATTCTGGTCTATTTGAAGTTTGTTACACCGTTCTTTGTAGTATACTACCAGATTATCAATCTCCTTCTTAATAGGAGTACCTTCCTTGAATTTGAAGTCTTTAGTAAGTTCTTTAGGTGTTATGAATAGGTTTGTAGATAATCTTCTTACCTTTCTATTCATTGTAAACCTTACCTTGACATTGTATGTCTTATCACTCCTCTGTTTGTCCTGTTGGACTTCTGCTTTAATTGTTAGCATTTTAACCTATTAATTTGGGGTCAACAATAGGTCAACAACTACCTAAATTAAGGCTAATATTACCCAAGCAACAGACTTATATCTGTGAGGTTCTACAAACTAAAAGAGGCTCTATTCCCTTAGGAATGAGCCTCTTAGTTTGTGGACCAGCCTGGGCTTGAACCAGGGACCTCCAGATTATGAGTCTGTTGCTCTAACCAACTGAGCTACAAGTCCGATGTATCCTTTGTTGGATGCGGTGACAAAAGTAGTATTTTCCCTCGAATTATGCAAATCCTTTTGATAAAAAACTACGATACTTTATTTTTAGAACTTATATTTGCGCTTCGGGTTCTTGGGGAACCATCCTTTTTGTACCCGTTCTTCCTGTTCGAAGACCTCTTTAATCGTCCAGAAGGAAGAAAACGCAAACACGCCAAGCAAAGAAGATAAAATCACATTATCGATGCTTAATGAGGCGACCACACCGGCTATGCCGAGTACCAGGAATATCCACCAGCATTTTGTACCCCAATAGTATTCGGCCTTTACCACGACGGGGTGAAAAAGGCCGATAATCAAAAAGGTACATATTCCGATGAATAACCCCGCAAGGTGATATTCATTTAGAAATTCCATCACAATTATTTTTCAACGCGGATGGGGATTTCTTTCTTGATACTCTGTTCCAGAGAAATCAATGTCTCGGTAGCTACCACACCCGGTATTTCTTGCATTTTGTTATTCAGCAAATCCATCAGATGTTCGTTGTCGCATGCATAAAGCTTTGTCAGCATTGTGTACGGACCTGTAGTGAAATGACATTCCACAATTTCGGGAATCTTTTGTAGTTCCGCTACGACAGATTTGTACATGGAGCCTTTTTCCAGTTTGATACCCACGTAGGTACAAGTTCTGTATCCCAATGATTTCGGGTTCACATGGTAACCAGAGCCTACAATGACACCTAGGTCAATCAGTCTTTGCACACGCTGATGGATAGCTGCGCGTGACACTCCACATTCGGCTGCTACGTCTTTAAAAGGGATGCGGGCATTCTGGGAGATAATCTCTAGGATCTGCCTGTCGAGGTTGTCTATTCTTTCCATAATAATAAATTGTAATTTCCTGTTGTTATCAAATAGTAAGCAAATATAGAGATTTATTTTAATTATTCTTCTTTTCGGAGAAAAAAAATAGGAAAAAGCAAAAAAAAGAGGCACAAACGTTTTGCGCCTCTTTCCTTTTTCTATTTAGAAAAGAACTTTCTTATTTCTTATCTTTTTCGATGCTCAACAGTTCAACTTCGAAAATCAAAGTAGAGAACGGTTTGATTTGGTTGCCAGATTCTCTTGCACCGTAAGCAAGTTCTTGCGGGATGTAAAGTTCCCATTTAGAACCTACAGGCATCATAGTCAATGCTTCTGTCCAACCTTTGATTACTTGGTTGGCACGGAAAGTAGACGGTTCGTTACGTTTGTAAGAGCTGTCGAATTCTGTTCCGTCGATCAAAGTACCTTTGTAGTTCACTTTCACTTTACAAGTGTCAGCAGGAATTTCACCTTTACCTTCAGTGATTACTTTGTATTGCAGACCGCTTGCAGTTGTTTTTACGCCGTCTTTAGTCTTGTTTTCAGCAAGGAATTTTTCGTTTTCAGCTTTATAGTCAGCATATTTTTCTTCCAAAGCTTTTGCTTTGATAGTTTCCATAGCTGTACGAGTATATTCTTGAGCTGCTTCCATAGTCATCACGCCACCTTTTTCCAAAGTACCTGCGATGAAACCTGCCATGAAGTTTTCTTTGCTGATAGTTTTAGTAGAGTCTGTGCCAAACAATTCCTGGTTGATACCTTTCATCATCTGGTTGCTGATTTGCTGACCGATTTGCAGACCTGCCATGTAAGCGATGTCTTTTTTGCTAGTCTTGTTTGCGCCTTCATTCAAACCTTTGATGAAGTCTGCCATATAAGCAGTATCAACGTCCAGACGACCTGTCAGATAGCCTTTCAGACCTTGAGTCTGCGCCATACCGATAGAATAAGACAGTGAGTCGATGTCTGATTTCAGATTTGCTTTAGGAGCTTGAGCTGTACAAGAAGCAAGGCTTGCAGCAGCGGCGATTGCCATAAAAATACTAACTTTTTTCATTTTGCTTTGAAATTTTTTATTTATAATACTTCGAGTAATTCTACTTCAAAAATGAGTGTGCTATGAGGAGGGATCATTTCTCCGGCACCTCTTGCGCCATAACCAAGTTCTGACGGAATATACAGTTTCCATTTAGAACCTTCCGGCATCAGCTGCAAAGCTTCCACCCATCCCGGTATTACTTGGTTGACACCGAATACAGCCGGTTCTCCGCGTTGGATAGAGCTGTCGAACAGTGTGCCGTCAATCAATGTTCCTTCATAGTGGCATCTTACCTGGTCGGTAGCTTTCGGCTTTTTGCCTGTACCTTCTTTGATGATTTCATATTGTAGTCCGCTGGGAAGAACAACTACGCCCGGTCCTTTTTTGTTTTCTTCGAGGAAAGCTTGTCCTTGCTCGATAGCAACGGCACCCATTTTAGCTTCCAGTTCTTCGAAATACTTGTTTACTATTTCGCGGGCTTCATTGTGGCTGATAGCCGTCTGATTGCCTTCCAATACGTCTTTGATTGCTTGTGCGAAATCATCTACCGCAAGGTTTCCGATTCCCATGCTTGATAAGTTTTGACCAATTCCGAGGCCAATAGAGTAACTGAATTTATCCATATAATGTTTTTTGTTGGCGATTGAAATGTATCACCATCATGGTTTTAGCTTTCAATCAATTGCAAATTTATGAATCGCAAAAGTACGTGTTTTATTTGAATGATTTAGCATTTGCTATTTAAAAATTCTTATATCTGTGAAAGTTAATCGCTTTTCTTTAAAGAATTAGTTTTTTTGTTCGTAGGATTTAATCGGCTTATTCTTATTATTTAGGTTGGTTTATGTAGATAATTAATCGTCTGACAGCTGTTGAACTTGCGTCTGACAATTGTTGTTTTTTCGTCTGACAACTGTCAGACGAAAGAGTAACAGTAGTCAGACGAATAGTTGTTGCCATAAATGATGCTAACTATCTGCATCTTTCATCTTAAAGTTCTGCATAAATTGGATTATATTAAGCGTGAGAAAGTGTTTTTTTATTCGATGATTCTGATTACATTTGTGTGGCTATTAAAAAAGAAGGAGGAATAGTAATGAAGAATCTGGTAGTTTTGACGGGTGCGGGTATGAGTGCCGAGAGTGGGATTAGTACATTTCGCGATGCAGGCGGTTTGTGGGATAGATATCCAGTGGAGCAGGTGGCCACTCCTGAAGGTTATCAGCGTGACCCGGCTTTGGTGATTAATTTCTATAATGAGCGCCGGAAACAGTTGTTGGAGGTGAAACCGAACCGTGGACATGAATTGTTGGCGGAACTGGAGAAAAACTTCCATGTGACGGTGGTGACACAGAATATTGATAACCTGCACGAACGTGCCGGGAGTAGCCACATCATTCATCTGCATGGCGAACTGACGAAAGTGTGTTCCAGCAGAGATCCTCATAATCCCCACTACATAAAAGAACTGAAACCGGAAGAATATGAAGTGAAGATGGGAGACAAGGCCGGCGACGGCACTCAATTGCGACCTTTTATCGTATGGTTTGGAGAAGCTGTGCCGGAAATTGAAACCGCCATCCAATATGTGGAGAAAGCGGATATTTTCGTCATTATCGGTACGTCGCTTAACGTATATCCTGCGGCGGGGCTGCTTCATTATGTACCGAGAGGAGCAGAGGTGTATCTGATTGATCCGAAACCGGTAGATACGCATACTTCCCGTTCGATACATGTAATTCAGAAGGGAGCTTCTGAAGGAGTGGCTGAATTGAAACAGTTGTTGGGAGTTTGAGAGGTTTTCTTTTCCCGGTTTTATTCCAGTTCGGTGGCAAAAATATGATTGTTCCGGAGTACTTCCGATATTTCGAGTGCAGAGATATCCCTGCACTCGATTCTTAATATTTTCTCCCAGTCCTCAAAGTCCACATTCCATTTGTCTATTTGGGGGAACTCTGCCAAAAGCTCTCCTATGCGCTTGATGTCACGCCTTTGGGTGATAGAAGTTCGAAAAATCAGAATCTTATTTTCTTTTTCCATATTCTTTAGGGTTTTATTTTAATGAACGGAACTCCCGGATCGTCATACTGAAATGCAACCTGAAATTGCGACTTAAAAGTGAAAGGCTGCTAAAGCCGCAAAGACGGGCGATTTCGGTGGCGGAAAGTTCCTTGTTTCGTTTTAATAATAGGGCTGCTTTTTCAATCCGGGTGCGTTTGATATAATCCGTAGGCGTTTCGCCCGTCAGGATTGTAAATACGCGATGGAAGTGGAAAGGAGAAAAGCAGGCGATACCTGCCATTTTCTGTAATGATAACGGCTGGTCTATGTGATTGTGAATATAGTCGGTCACTTTATTGATCCGTAACTGATATTCCTGTTTATTGATATCTTTCGTCTCCATGTTTTCTGCAAAGTAAAGGATAATAAATGCCGGAGAGTTGTCCTATCTTGCTAACTTCTCCGGCAGATAATCAATCTTTTTTTTGTCCTATATAGAATACGTAGCCGTAGTATTCTTTATACTTATTATATAGGCTCTCTTCATACCGTTGCCCGGTGATGAGGTCTGCGGCTGCGTCATTTCCTGCATATTCCTTCAAAAAAGCTTCCTGAACAGGGAACTGGGGAGCGTAAAAATGCTCAAGCCAGCAATTTTCCGGTAAAATGAAATGGGCTGTCGGGATATATCCTGCTTTTTCCATTTGCATTATCTTTCTTGGAATCGTATCGATTTCCGGGTAATTGGCCATCCAGAAGTCTTCTATTTCGGAGGGACGTTCCGGGGTGAACCAGGAGGCTTCCGTTACAGCGATAAATCCGTTCTTTTTCAGGAATTTGTTCCATTCGTTCATGCCGCGTTCGAATCCTATGTTATAGATAGCGCCTTCGGACCAGATCAGATCGAGTTCTTCCTCTTGAAATGGCAGAGCGTCCATGGAACCGACGATACCCTTTACTCTGTCTTCACAATGGGCTTCTATTGCATTTTTGTTGAATAGCTCGATAAAGTCGGGGAAAAGGTCGATACCTGTAATTTGTCCTTTCGTATAGTTGGCTAATGCCATTGTCTGACCGCCTGTGCCACAGCCAATGTCGGCTATTCGTGCCTTGTCGGACAGTTCGTTGATGAAGCTTACGGCTTTTTGTGTGACTTCAGGACTTCCGGGACCTTGACGTTTTAATGCCTTGAAGTAATTACATATCAGTGTAAAATCGAATTCGTGGATTGATTTAAAATCGTTACTCATTGTTTTAATATTTTAGTTGTACGGCGAATGGAGGCATATAATGATGCTTGCAACCATTTGACCATACAAATAGTTTGAAAATTTAGATATAGAAAATAACTCTGACAAGAGTATGTCAGAAAACATAAGGGATAATCTGTAATGAGAGGAAGGCTTACAGATTATTTACAGAACGGAATCCTTATGGAATGAAAATGAGTTAAACATCCAATTATTTCTTTTAGTTTGTGACAAAGATAGGGTTTTAGCTGCAAAACTCAATGATAACTTGATTGAAAAAAGACTGTAAACCTGTATTTTAGCAAGAATAGTCAAATAGGAATATGTTTATATATCCGGTTGCATGGATGAGATTGATCGGCCAAATTGATTGAAACTACATTTTTTTGAGTTATTTTTGTCGAATATTAAATACAAATCTCTCATTTAATGTATGATACCGATGAAAAGCAAATTATTACTCACATGTACCATCCTGTTTTTCTGTTCCTCTTTTCTGTGCGGACAGAATCAATCTTCTAAAGTGGCAAACTCTGTTGAAACGAATAATGGATGCATCCGGCACCCGTGGCAAGGAAAAAGAGTGGGATATTTGGGAGACTCTATTACAGATCCCAACTGTTATGGTGACAAGATAAAGAAATACTGGGATTTTCTGCAGGAATGGCTGGGAATCACTCCTTATGTATATGGTATCAGTGGCAGGCAATGGAATGATGTGCCCCGGCAAGCCGAGCAACTGAAGAAAGAACACGGCGAAGAAGTAGATGCTATCGTGATTTTGATGGGTACGAATGATTTTAATGACGGTGTACCTATTGGAGAATGGTTTACGGAAACAGAAGAACAAGTGATGGCAGCCCGTGGGCAAACCCAAAAGCTGGAAACCCGTAAGAAACGCACTCCTATAATGGATGGAAGCACGTATAAGGGACGTATCAACATAGGAATCAATAGACTGAAACAACTCTTCCCGGACAAGCAGATTGTGTTGCTGACCCCGTTGCACCGTTCACTGGCCAATTTTGGAGAAACGAATGTGCAACCGGATGAAAACTACCAGAACAGTTGTGGCGAATATGTGGATGCCTACGTGCAGGCTGTTAAAGAAGCCGGCAATGTGTGGGGAGTTCCCGTGATTGATTTTAATGCGGTAACCGGATTGAATCCGATGGTGGAAGAACAACTGATTTATTTCTACGATGCGGGATATGACCGTTTGCATCCCAGCACGAAAGGACAGATACGCATGGCACGAACGCTGATGTATCAGTTGCTTGCGTTGCCTGCTACATTTTAAATAGGTCGGACAGAATTCTATGAAATTGTACACTATTCTATAGTACATTTTCTGCAAACCTGTAATTTTGTAAACCGAAATTACGAAAAAGGTCTAAGTGATTGAAAATGAGTTGCAGTTACCAACTCATAGTAGTAATAGGTTACGAATTAGTTAGTTATCTGCTGTTTTATTCTTCTGCGCATTGCGTAACCTTCAAAGAACTCTTCGTATGCAAAAGTAGCACTTTAATGGCATATATTGAAATAAAAATCCAGCTTTTTAAGCTCCACAGACAAGTTTTTCCGTAAAAGCGAATTTATTCGTAGGAACATCATCATCAATAAATTGACGACCATGTTCCTACTATTGCATAAGCATAGAAAAGGGCTTTGCGTCACGCCTGAACCATGTTCAGACTGATGATGCAAGGCCCCTTTCTTTTTTTGCTTATGCCACAAGCGGTGCTTTTACGGCTGTCACCTGTTGATTTTCTTTTTTTGTCGGTTCCTCTAATCGAAAACGGAAGTCATGGGTAACCACACCTTCCATAAATGAAAAGTGCCATTACCCATGACGGCAAACCGGAAAGAAAATTGCAACCGCATAACTAAACAGGTTTAGCCACACGGTTGCAACATACTTTCTTGGAATGTTTGCCGGTTTCACGTTTTCGCCGTATCCCTTTTTTGACATTTCCTTTCTTTCTTTTCCCGGAACATTTCATATCCAATATGCCTCCACATCCGTTTACCTCCATTTTGATGGTCTTTCAGGCAGTCGCATCAGGTGGATCGTTCCCGTTCTGGGTGCAAAGGTAAATCCGGGATTGGGATGCTCAATGGTTTTTAGAAAAAATCTCCAGCCCTGCGGGTAGTATTTTTTCTTTGAAAACCCTTGCTCTACCCACTCCCTACCTTTTTTGAAGCACCCGAAACGAAAACGACCGAAGCGACAGAAAGACGCATTAAAAAAAATGTCGGATAAACGGGAGGCATATAAGGTTGGAAACTCAACTCCCTCAGCTCTCGAATCCGCATTAAAAATAAAAATAAATGGATATGGAAGCAGCAGTAGCAACAAAATTCGTGAAGTGGGAAGTTCCGACATTGGAAAGCCTACATGAGTGCAAGGTTTACAGACTTCGTATGAAAGTGAATAATGGCGAGGTGCTGAACAGAGAGGAAAAGAATTGGATAACCGAAAAGGTAAACGGCAATACCTATTTCAAAAGTGCGATACCATTGCAAGGATGGCGGTTTGACTTCTCCGACATACTGAGGACATTCCTTGTAAGCCAGTACGGACAATGGAGAGAATACAAGGCTATGGACAAGACGGCACTCCGCAAGATATTGTACGGAAGAATTGACAGAATTGTAGAACTTGACAAACGACACCCAAAATGACAGCAGCAATGAACATAAGACAGACAGCGCAATCCATTGGACTTGCAGTATTCGCATTTCTGTTGCGCTGTTTCCTTTGGATAGTCAATATCCTTTGGTACATCATCAGAGAAATAGTCTGTGGAGTATTCCGAATGGTTATCAATGTAATGGTATTCATCATATTTCTCATTGCCATTTTCGGCTTTTTCCTATGGCTACTGACACTTTGAATTAACTCCCCAAAGCATAACATTATGAAACGATACAGCAAGACAGCAGCGCAGCAATGCAGATTTTACGAGGTGGACAACATCTTTGAGTATATGGTGGAAACCTACATCAACGGCAACCATTCAACCCTAAGAAGGCTATACCACGAACTCAACAAGGAAGCGAGAAAGGATTTTATCGGTTTTCTTTTGGTGGAATGCCCCCCACAATACCACACGGAGATTTTACAAGAGATTGTCTGACCACATAAAGGAACGGATATGAACAGGACAACGGAAAAGATACCCACATGGAGTTTAGCCTACATCATCAATGGCGATGCAACCGCACTCACAGACGATGAAGTTCAGACAATAGACAGATGGATGAAGCGATGGCAAGTACAAGATGTTTCACCCCTCACAGATGAAGAAGGGAACGCACAGCCTTATTTCACCCATTACCCCCTTTTCGGACTTCCCACAGAAGTGGAAGATTGCGAGATACTTTATTTGAACGACAACCCGACTAAAATTTGAGATTATGATGAAAGGAACAGACCATTTCAAACGAACCATACAGATGTTTTTGGAGCAGAGAGCAGCGGAAGATGAACTATTCGCCAAAAGCTACCGCAACCCTGCCAAGAACATAGACGATTGTGTCACATACATTCTGAACTATGTGCAGAAAAGCGGTTGCAACGGCTTTTCAGACGGAGAGATTTACGGACAAGCCATTCACTATTACGATGAAAACGAGATTGAAGTAGGCAAGCCTATACAATGTCAAGTAGTTGTAAACCATGTGGTGGAACTGACAGAAGAGGAAAAGCAGGAAGCAAGAAGAAAGGCTGTTGCCCAATATCAGCAGATGGAACTCCAAAAGCTACAGAACCGCAACAAGCCGACAGCGAAAAAAGAAACACAAGTCCAACCCTCATTATTTGATTTTTGATATGAAACCGAGAACACGCATACAGAAAGAGGTAGTCCGTTTGTCAAGCGGACTGCCCGAACTGACAGACAAGCAGAAAGCATACGCTTTTGAACATTGCTTCAAGCATCATGCCTACCGCACAAAAGGCGGAACTATCACTTGTTCAGAATGTGGACACCGCTGGAAAGGCGGACACACTCTTGCGGAAACTATATGTGGCTGTAGCTGTCCCCATTGCGGAAAGGAACTTGAAATACTTGATACCCGAAAGAGAGTTTTCAGGGACAGCGCATATTATGAAATCATTACGACCCGAAAAGGCTATCAAGTGTTGCGCTACTTTATGGTAGGAGCAACATACAAGGTGGGACAGAAGGCAGAGTATTCCATTCGGGAGGTGGTGCAATGGTGGATTGCCCCAAACGGAAAGACCGAAGTTATTGCCCGACTGAGAGCCATGCACACGATGTACTATGACCTTTGGACTGAATGGAGCGATATGGATTTGCGCAGCAACAAGATGCTGAAAGCATACAACATAGACGCATACAAGACTTATCCGGCAATGCGCATCATTCCCGAATTAAGGCGGAACGGCTTCAAGGGAGCATTCCACGAACTGACCCCATACGAATTTTTTACCGCCATTCTGACCGACAGCAAAAAAGAAACACTGCTTAAAGCGGGACAGACAGAAATGTTCAGATATGCCGTCATTTCAAATATCAATTTACATGAATATTGGAACTCCATAAAAATCTGTATCCGAAACGGCTATCATATTGCGGATGCCTCCATGTGGTGTGACCTTGTAAGACTGCTCCGACATTTCGGGAAAGACACCCACTGCCCAAAATATGTTTGTCCGACAGACTTGAAAAAGGTACATGACCGACTTGTCAGAAAACGTGAAGAACAGATTGAAAGGGAAAGAGCGGAGCAACGCAGGGAGCAGTTGGTCAAGGACGAAAAGAATTATCTGAAGTCCAAAGGCAAGTTCTTCGGACTTGTGTTTACCGACAACCTTATTCTTGTAAAGGTCATTGAGAGTGTGGCGGAAATGCAACTTGAAGGAAAACTGATGCACCATTGTGTGGGAAGCTATCACAAGAGGACAGACTCTCTTATCCTATCCGCAACCATTGACGGCAAACGTATTGAAACGGTAGAGGTTTCACTGACAACATTCAAGGTGGTACAGAGCAGAGGTGTATGTAATTCCAATACCGAATACCATGACCGCATCATCAGCCTTGTAGAGAGCAATGCCGAACTTATCCGCAAGCGGATGAGGGCTTGATTTATAGACTTCAAAATATACATGATATGGAAATAAAGATAGAAAACATACTGATATTATGGGACGAGAAAGTAACCGACATCTTTGTCAGTCTGATAAACACCTTGTCCTTGAGTTTTAGCGAAAAGGAAATCCGCAATTCAATGGCGAAACTTTCAGAAAACGAGAACTTCGGAAGGCTGTTCGCCTACGGCTTCGGAGCACATCACCTTTGGGTAGCCCAAAGGATGATAACCGACCCCGAAAAGGTAATGGAGAACCGACTGCTGATTGTTGAATTTTAATAAATGACTACCATGACAACAAGAATGACCATCAACGGAGTGAGTACCTGCCAGACGGCAGGTACTGAGAAGTACGAAAAGTACCAAACGACTATCAGACGGAAAAGAACAACCCTTTTCCAATATGATTACCGACACACGGACGGAGAACTTTTCTCTTGCGTGAGACCGACACTGGAGGAGTGCAGACACCTGCGTGACGAATGGATAAAAGGAAAGGAGGACAGATTATGACAGCATACTATGATACTTTGATTGTGACATTCAGCGACCCTATCAGAATTTTGGATATGATGTGTACCGATACTTGTGATGTGGCAACACTAAAGGAGTGGATAGAGAGCTACGAAAGTACAAGAATGACCCCGATAAGCGAACATACGGCAGTCATCACTTCAGAATACAACATGGTGCATGTGGTGGAATGGCTCAGAAAATATACCCCCATTGCCGAAATGAAAGAATACTAAAGGTGTGGCGGTACACAATACCGCCCGCACCCGAAACAGATAACCCATAAAACAGAAAGAGCATGAAATACTATTTTATATTGACAGACAGCAGGGACGCATGGATGCAGTTCGTTTACCTCCCTACAGGAGATTATGTGTCCGGCTATATCCGTGACTTGCAGAGTGTGGGAATATCCGTACATGACTATGACCTTTGGACGGAGGAAACACGCCCCATTGCCGAGCGCACATTGGAGCATATAAGGCAGAGCATGAACGTATAAAAAAATCGGGTGGCAAAAGCCACCCATTGACAATAACTTAAATTCATATACAGATGATAGCGAATACAATCTTACAGCAGTTGGGCGGTCATGGATTTACCGTCATGACGGGAAGCCGTAACTATATCAATTTGGGCAACGGACTACAAATGAGCCTTGCAAGGAACAAGACGTCAGCCAACAGACTGAAAATCATATTGGATGAAGACACGGATACATACACCATGTATTTCTATCGTCAGACACTGACGAAGTATGCGGACATCAAGGTCAAGGAGATAGCCAAATACGAGGGAGTGTACTTTGATATGCTCCAGCAGATTTTCACGGATGTAACGGGACTTTACACCCGACTTTAGGCAGAGGCGGCGAGAGCCGCCCTACTTTCTTTCGGTGAGCAGAAGGCGGACAAAGAAAGTAGCAAAGAAACCGCTGTTCCAAAGACTTCCACTAACGGAAGTCTTTTTTGTTTCCATCTTACAGATTTCTATTCAGAATAAGTGAAAGCGGATAGATATATTTGTTGTATGCTTTCAGTTTCTTCATATCCACACGGTTGTCCGAATACGGGTTGCTCTTCTCGTCATAGAAGAAGATGTCCGTTATGTTTTCCTTTCGGACAATACGCTCCCCGCACAGCGGAATATCCTCCACGTCAAAATCCTCCAGCGGAAGCGTTTCCAGTCTGCCGGGAAGATGGTTGCCAAGCTCGTTCATGTTGTAGTTGAAAAGAGCGAAACCCTTGTGTTTGAAGTCAAGACGTATGCCATACGGACGCCCTGTCAGAAAGGCATCCGCCGCTTTTGCCATACAATTTTCCATGATTGTTTTTCTGTTTCAAAAAAAGTGATACAAAATTAGGTCTTTTCCCGGAGCAAAGCAAAACCTTTCCGGAAAATGACAAGGGAGAACCCCACCATTTGGGTGAAGCTCTCCCTTACTGCTACCTCTTGAACAGCAGCAGAAATTCCATTTTCCGTCGCCGTTCTATCGAGCGGATTTTCCGTCCCTTGTAGTGGCAGTAGGATATATACTCCTCATAGATGTCCCTGTCACCGGCTTCCAGTTTTCGGATCAGCTTGCTTTTGGGTATCTTTCCGCTGCCCAAGAGCCGGAACGGTCCCACATTATAAGCTAATGTACCCAGGAGCAGCGAATCCTTTCCCAGATGCCGGAACATGGCGCAAAACTTCCGAAGGTCTTTCCGCAGCAGCTCGTCAGCCTGCTGTCTTGTCATGGTGCGTGCCGAGTATTTCTCGCCCGGCTGGAGGCAATGCCCCCAGCCGACATAAGGATGGTTCTTTTCCGAGTGCCAACCCTCAAAATAGCGCACACACAAAAATGCCCTCTCAAATTCCGGCAACCTGAAAATCCTTGCTTCCTTGGCTGTTTCCCTTTCAGGTTCCTGTGCCGACAAAGTGCAGCCCAACGAAAGGAAACAGAGCAGTAACAACATCCTGTACCTCATTCACGGATTTGTTTGGAAGTGGACGGACTGACGGCTGGCACACTGTCGCTTTCCGTTTCTGAAGTGTTGGAGTTGTTGAAATCAAACTCCATTTCATGGGAGTTGCCGAAGTTATCCTCCACGACCACTATGAAATTCTGTGTTTCATCGCATTGCGAGGTGTAGTACAGACGGAACTTCTCGTTCTCCAGCAGGTAACGGTCGTTCGGCAGGAATACCGTACCGTTGTCCATCTTCAGTGTCCCTTTACCTTCATACTGGAAGTAACGTATCGTATAGAGTGTATTGGCAAAATTGCCCTCCTTCTTCATCTCACAGCGGATTTCCACGGTCTGCCCCTTTGCCACATCGTGAGGGACCGGCATGGTTTCCACCGTAAACGGGTAGCTCTGCTGTATGTCCATATCGTCATCGCAGGACGCAAAAAGTCCCGCAGCCAGGACAGCCATGCAGACTGCCACTGCCTTGAAAATTGATTTGCCTCTGTTGCTGTTATTGTTCATAATCTTCATCATCTTATCTGATTTTAAGTTTGTTGTTATTCTGTTTGTTTATCCGTTGCTGCAAATACTCGTTCAGGTCCTTGCAGCCTTTGTATAACCCACGGCAGTCCGACACTTTCTCACCGTACCGCATCCGCAGTTTTTCCACCGTCCGGTGTCCGGCTTCATCGTTGTCGAGGTAGCACCGTATCCTTTCGTAACCGTCCAGATAACGGAAACTCCTGTCCACATTGGCGACCGAGTTCAGGACAAGGCTGTCGCCGTCCTCCGCCATGCCGAGCGTCACGGCGGACAGGAAGTCCATGAAGCCCTCATAAAGGCTGCAACTTTCAGCCTGCCCGTCCTTCCGCTTTATCAGGGATACGTCTTTGGGCGGTATGCACCCTTTGAAAAGCCGGTTCCGGAGTTCATAACCGCCGGACACATTGGAGAAGCCGACGGCGAAATATTTCTTCTTGTGGACGTAGTAGTTCAACTGGCAGCAGTAAAAGGACGCTGTATCGGGAGATATGCCACGTTCCACCAGATATTTCTTCAAAGCCTGATACCGCAGGGGCAAGACCTCCACGTCCTCAAAGGACGGTTCGGGAGTCTTTTTCCTGAAGGTGGAAGCATCCGGCTGCACCATAGGCACACCGGCACTTTCCGATATGAACCTTGCCTGTGCGAGAAAATCACGGCTGTGGATAAACTCTCCGGCAAGATTGAAGATGTCACCGCCCTTGCCCAAGCCGAAGTCGTACCAGAGCCGTTTCGCCACGTTCACGCGGAAAGAGGGCGTGCGCTCATTGCGGTATGGCGCATGATACCACAGCTCGTTTCCGCTCCTTCGGACAGGCTCATGTCCCAACCGTGCGAGAAAGTCCGCGAGGGATATTTGCCTCATAGTGTCTATATCCGTCCGTTCCATGCGGCGCATCAGTTGATGATGAACTTTATACCCATGCCCCACTGCGTATGAAATTTCTTCGTGTCGCCACCCCACAGGCAACGCTCCCGGAGGTTGGCGAGCAGGGCGATACGGTCAGCCACGTAAAACTCCACGTCCAGCGTCAGCGCACCGCCATAGACGAAGGCGTCCCGGTCATGCAGTGTCGAGCCGTCATGCAGCACCTTTTCGCCCCAATTCACCGATTCATACCCGGCGAGAGCCGAAGCCCCCGCATAGACGAACACGATTTTACGGGCATCGGAAAGTATCTTGAAATAGTAGCCGCCTTCCGCCGTGAACTGCGCCACAGGTATGGAAGTGTCCTTGTAGGGGTTGTTCTTCAGAATATACTCACCTCCGAACACCCATTTATTACCCTTCTTCGTGTAGGTGGAGAGAGCCGCCCCGAAACTGTACCCGCCGTCGTTACCGCCGGGTTTGAAGCCGTCTGCCAGATTCGCCCTGACCTCGATACCCTGCATCTTCGGCAGGCATCGCTGGGCGTGCGCCTGCCCCGTGAAGAGTGCAAGCGACGCGATGATTATTGCGATGTGCTTTCTCATGGTCAGCGCACTTGGAGTTCGTTAATCGTGTTTGCACGTACCAAATCCTCATTTTCGATCACGAAAGACTGGTGGCGACCTCCGTTCTTCTCGTTCAGCTCCACCACGAGGCACTTGCCGTCGGGGATGGTGAACTTCGCCATCGTGAAGACCGTGCGCTCGCTTTTTTTGCCCGGCACGAACGTGGCGTAGTTCTGTGCGCGGAGCGGCAGGATGACACGCTCCTGCACGGCGGTACGCTTCGCCACCTTCTTGTCCACGATTTTCCATGTGATGTAGTCCACATCGAAAGGCACGTTGCTCTGGTTCCTGATTTCCGTGTGGAAATACAGAAGCCCGTTGTGCGTGTATATGCCTTTCAGAAGGTACTGGATGCCGAAACGCTTGCAGCCGATATGCTTCACCTCACGTTTGTTCTGCTTGTGGATGGACTTCATGATAAGGCGCACCAGCATCGGGCTTTCGCTGCCCAGCTCTTTCAGGTAGATTTCCTGCGCGTTGTTCGGGCGGTTCACCGCCTCGCCGTCATGGATGAAGTCGCACATCTCCACATTGAGCAGCAGCGGCTCGGCGGCGTACTTCACGTTGAAGGTGTAGAAACTCCCGTCCTCCGTGATGACAGACATGTTGGTTTCGTTCGGGAAGTTCCTCACGGTTGCCTTCACACGGATGACGTTCTCCGCTCCGTCGGCTTTGCCCGCGATCAGGTCGGGCGAGCCTAAATCGACATAGCGCACCTCCGCCGGGAAGATGACATGCACGGTCTTGTCGTAGGTCACTTCCAAGCCGTGCGGGGGAACCATGCGGTCAAAGCCCAGCTTTCTCGTCAGACCGTGATACAGGTCGCCGTCCGCCTCCTTCTGCGGATAGACCTCCTTTGTCAAGGTCGGTTGGTCACTTCCGTTGCTTTGCCCAACGGTTACGTTTTCCTGCGCGTTGGCAGTTGCGATGCCCATAGCGAGGGCAAACATCATGATTACTTTTTTCATTTTACTTTGGATTTTTAGTGGTAAATAAAAATTTGATTATTTCCTTAATTCACTCCTTGATAGAGCATGACCCTGTACCCGGCTTTCAGATGCACTTTGACGGTGCGCATCTTCTTGGCTATATACTGGCTCGTGCCTTGTATCAGCCCCTTGCCCAAGTCGGAGGCGAGCTGCGCCCCGGCATTGGTGGAGATGTTGATGCTGCTCCCCAGCGAGCCGCCCATGTTGGCGGCAACCTCCCGGACAGCGTTCATCTCCATCGAGTTGGGGATGAATATGCCGGGCTGTCCGTCCGTGTCATAGACCTCCAACTCCACCGGGATAACCGTACCGTCGTGTTCCAGCGAGGTGATTTCGATAGCGAGCCGTTCGCCCTGAATCTTGGCTGCGCCGACCACCACCGCATTACGGGGAATGATCCGGTCTGCTACCGCCATCGGCTCCAGCAAGCGCAACCTGACCGCCTGCCCGTCCGTCACGCTCTGCGCCCCATAGACACATGCCGGTATGGTGTTCCTGTCCGATACGGTTGTAATGCCCACCGCCGTGTTGAAACTGCGGTTGCGTTCCTGCGAGAAGGAAGCGACAAATTCGGCATTGCTCACGGGCTGTCCGAGCGAGGACACCACCTGATGCGTCACCTGCCTGACGGGTTTTGCCGTATTCTTTCCGGCTTTCTGCACGGGGGACGGCTCTGTGGTCTGTCCCGCCGCCTGCGTGCCGTTCTGACCGCCCATGTACTTCGCCGCCAGCTCGTAGGATTTTTCCATGAGTGCCACCTGCTCGTCCATCGTGGAGCTTCTCTCTTTTCCGCTTTCCAGTTCGGATTCGAGCGTGGCGATGCGTTCCAGCAGTTCGTCCATCTCCGCATTGTCGTTCTTCGGCTGCTCGTAGAAGTTGCCGAGTGTGGCATTGAGGTCACGGTAGGCAGCTGCCGAGGACTGGATGGTTTTCGGCGCGGGCTTCACCGCCTCTTCCGTTCCGCCGGGATTGGCAAGGTCGAAGTCGCTGTCCCCATCCGCTGCCGCCGTTTCGCGGTCGAACAGGTCGCCCAACTGCTGCATGGCGCGGCTGCGGTTCTCCTGCCGTTCCTCCATTGCCCCCTGCTCGTAGGCTTTCGCCTTGTCACCGATAATCCGGCGGTTCTCCTTGTCCGCGTCGGGCATCTCGATGTTGTAGCCGCTTGTTCCCGGTTCCTGCTCCTTGCCGGAGGACGGGGCGAATATCAGCCACATCGCCCCGATGAATACCAGCACCATAGCGGGAAGCACTATCATTTTCTGACGTTTCAGCCGTTGGGCTTCGGTCAGCGGCTTGCGCTCCTTCTTCGGCTTGTCGTTGCCGGGAGCCGTCTTGTTTTCGGGCTTGCTCTCCGTCTTGTTCTCAATCTTCGTTTCGTTCTTTGTCTGTTCCATATAAATAAGGTATTAAGTGATTTTCCGTTTTTTGCTGTACGGACAGTTCCACCTGTCCGGCATGGTCTGTCACCATCCGGCTACCGTCATTCCTGCCGATGTCATAGACGGCTTTACCGAAAGTGTAGAGGGCAAGCGTGGCGAATGCGGCGAGCATTGCCAGCACGATGCGCCTGCGTGTCTTCGGCGGCAAACCGTCCAGATAGCCCCTGAGCCTTGCCACCAGCATTTTCTTTTTGTCATGGAGTTTCCAATATGCGCCCCAAAATGATTTCTTGATTTTCTTCATATCCGTTTACCTTTTGATGGTTTGTAAATCCTTGTTCTCGATGATGGTGAATCCCTCGATGGTGAACCCGTTGGGGTTGTCGTCCGAACGAGACGAGTTCAAGAGGCGACAAGTGGTCACGAGGCTGCGCTCTGTGACGTTGCTCTGCCGGATGATCTTCTGCGTGGCGTAGGTCACGGCACGGTAGGGATAGCCGTTGAAGTCGCACACCACACTGTCCACTTTCAGCACTTGGTTGATGTTACCGGCGATGATGCGGTTGTAGTACCCTTTCTCGGCGAAGTCCGAATAGTAGTTGTACACGCTCTTGTCCGCCAGCAGCAACGCACGCTTCACGTTGTGTTCTATCGCGCTCTTTTCGGGCGAGAGCGTGAAAAACAGCTCGTGGAAGCGGCGCACATGCTCCCTCGCTTCCGCCGGACGGTTCTGCGAGAGGTCCTGCGAGAGTGCCAGCATCAGCGACTTGCCGTTATCCAGCACATAGATCTTTTCACGCTGCCGCTCCGCGAAGCGGTAGGAACTCCACACGCTCCATACCGTTATCACGGCGCACAGCGAGAGGAAGACGATACCGAACAGGCGTATCTGCCTGAACGATGATTCGATGTTTTTGAGTGACTTGAATTCCATTTTACTTTTTCCGTTTATAATTGCACATTGATTATTTCAGCAGTTTCCCGGCACGTCCGACCATGTTGCCTGCGGTAGCACCCGCCACGCTGCCCGCCATGCTTCCGGCGCGTCCCGCCATCTGGTTCACGTTGCGCCCGTAGCCGCCCATGCCCCCGGCTTGAATGATCCAGCCCGCCACCGTCGGAATGGTGAAGTAGCCGATGATGCCGATTATCATGAACACGATATACACCCCGTCGCTGGAATCCAGCGAGAAGTTGGGGTCGGTCTGCATGCGCTCGATGTCGCTCTGGAGCATCAACACCTGAATCTTGGCGAGTATGGTGCTGAATATGTCCGACACGGGCAGCCACAGATAGACCTGAATGTAGCGGCATATCCACTGCGTGAGCGTGCTTTGGAAGCCGTCCCACACCGATATGGCGAAGGCTATCGGACCGAGTATCGCCAGCACCACGAGGAAGAACGTGCGGATGGTGTCTATCACGAGGGCGGCGGCTTGGAACATCAGTTCCAGTATCTCGCGGAAGAAGTCGCGGATGCCCTTCTTCATCTTGTACATCCCCCGGTCGATATACATCCCCGCCATCGTCACCATGTCGGAGGGCGACCAGCCCAATTCCTCCAGTTGCTTGTCAAACTCCTCGTTGGACACGAGGTAGGCGGTTTCGGGATTGCGCACCATCGCCTCGTATTCCAGCCTGTCCTTCTGCTCACGGTACTTGTTCATGTCCAAAGTCTGCGTTTCGAGCAGTTTCGCCGTACCCTGCACGACGGGCGAGAGGACGCTGTTTATCGTGCCAAGCACCACCGTAGGGAAGAACATGATGCACAGACCGACGGCAAAGGGACGGAGCATCGGGAAGACGTCTATCGGTTCGGCTCTCGCCAGCGACTGCCATACCCGGTAGGCGACATAGAAGAGCGCGCCCAGCCCGGCGATGCCTTTCGCCACGCCCGCCATGTCGGCGCACAGCGGCATCATCTGCTCGTAGAGCGAGCGGAGAATCTGGTGAAGGTTGTCGAACTCCATAGGCTACCAGTATCTTTCGTTCATACTGCCGTAAAGACCCAGCACGCGGTCAAGGTCGTTTTTCTTTTTCGCACGCAGATAGCTTACCGAAATGTTCTTGTTGGTATAATAGCCGACAAGGTTCCTGTATCTTCTCATTTTCGAGTAGCAGCGTTCCACCACGTCCATGCGTTCCTTGTCCGTCATCGAGAGTGTGGTGATGTTCACCACGTTCTTCAGTTCCGTCAGCACGTCATTGCTTTCCTCAAGCAGCTTGGTATATCCGAACGCGATGGCTCCGAGTTCCTCCACGGTGAAGTTCTCGTCACGCATCATCTTCTGGAAACTGTTCACATAGATGTCCGTGATGTCGCCCACCATCAGAATGGTCTGCTGCACCTTTCTGGCGTCTTTTACAAGATTGTTCACCGATTTCAGCGCGTCATAATACTTCTTTCCCTGCTCGTAGATCTTGACGGTCTCCTGAAAGTTCTTGACCATATTCGTTGCGGTGGTCGAGGTATGCGCCACATTCTTCGAGGTGTTTATGATGCTTTGCGCAATGTTGGACGGGTCTATGACCGCCCATTGTGCGCTTGCCCTGCCTGCATAAAGCAGGCACAGGCAGAAGATTGTCAGAATTTTTATTCTCATTTTCTTTCTTTGGATTTAGTGGTCATTATCGGTTTCATTGTCTGTCTTCCGCGTTGTCTGCTGCGGGAGTGGCCCTTATATAGTCCCCGTTCGGCGAGAAGGTCAGGATGTCCGTTTCCTCATTGTACGCCACATCTATGCGGAATCCGGTATTCATAAACAGGTTTCCGTTGTCTTCCATCTGCAGCAGATAGGTTTCCGGCTTCAGCTTGCGGCTTATGCCGCTGCGTTTGAATACGGTCACCTTGTACGCATTTCCTTCCTTGTAGATGAGCAGGTCGGGTTTGCTTTCCACGCTTTCCCAGTTACCGCAGATGCTTTCGCGCACGTCCTTGTCCTGTTCCATGTCACATGCCTGCATCACCAGTGATGCAAGTCCTATCAGACCGCCGCAAAGCAGTCTGAGCTGGGATTTTGTAATCTGAATGTCCATACTTTTTCTTTTTTTTGATGTTACTGTTGTTTTCTTTGTTATTTGCTCCGGTTCAGAAGCCCATTCTCCTGCCTTTCGGCCTGCAAGGGCGGATACCCGGTGCGTGCCGGTTCTTCTTTCTTTTTCTTGCGGAACAGGCCGAACAGCCCGCCCCGTTTCTTTTCCTCTTCCGATTCGGTGCGTTCCGTCACTGTCGTTGTCCGTACCGATGCCGTCTGCTCCAGTCCGGGCAGGTGGCGTTCCAGCAGGCTGTCCATGCGGTACACCGTGGTCGGCATATCCACCATCCGCTCGATCAGCCTGCGTTTCTCGTGCAGCAGCCTTACTACCGTGTCTATCCTTGCCGTCTGTGCCGGTTCTCCGTAGTAGCCTTTCAGCCGGTCTATCACCTCCATTGTGTGCGATTCCCGCCGGTCGTATGTATCCATGTCCGAGTCGTCCCACAGCATTGCGCGGTCATTGTCCAGAAACAGTGTGATCAGTCCCCGGTATGCTTCGCTGGCGGCAGCACGCTGCATGAGCAGGCTGCGTTCCTCTGCCTCTGCCTGCTCAAATACCTGCTTTTCGTACCATACGGCCGTGATGATACCCAGTACGAGCAGTCCCAGTATGAGATAGCCCGACAGAATTTTAAGATGTAGGGATATTTGTTTCCTCATACTTGTTTTTATAGTTTCAAATTACATAATGAATAAAAATATGGTAGTCAGAAATAAAATGTTTTATACTCAAGTATCATATTCTGCTCATTAAAGTATATACTATCCTCACGTAAAATATAACCTATTGCGATAAGTACCATGTCATGCGGATAATGAATTGTTTTCATTATATCATTAATACTTATCCTGTTTTCTTTATATAGAAGCCTTTTTATTTCAGCTGTTATTGTTTCAATTGAATCTGATTTCATAAGCCACCAATAGAATTTAAGTATTTAGATTTTGCAATATGGTAATTGGTTTTTGCAGATATAACCTCAAAATATGCTTTCTGCCAACTGGCTTGTGCTTCCAGAAAATTAGCCAATGTTTCCATACCTGTTTCAAAGCTTTTGCTGCTTTCCTGCAAATTCTCCTCTGCATAACTGAAAGCATTTTCAGTAAGTTCGACCTCCAGTTCAGCTTCATTCAGAATATTATAGTTTCTTGTAACTTCCAATTGCATCTTTTCAATCATTTCATCCCGCATGACCTCTGCTTTCTGCAATTCAATTTTTGCAGATTTTATTTTTCTGTGTCCTTCTCCCCAATGGAAAAGAGGAATCTTTACAGCCAACATTACAGAAAATATGTCATCTTTCAGAAACTTATGTCCATTCATTCTAACTCCATCTATATAATTATATCCGGCAACAAGTCCTATTCTTGGCAAATAATCACTTCTTACATACTTTATCTGCTCTCTCTTCAGATTGATATTTTCAGACAACAACTTATATTCAGAACGGTTTTCTATTATGAATTCATCATTTCGGAATACTGCCGGTTCAAATTCTATGGTTCCTGAGATTTCAATATCATCAGTCAGAGGAATTCCCATTATATGACATAAAGCCATTTTCGACAGTCTGATTGCATTTTCGCTTCTTTTCATGGAAAGATTAGCTTCGTTCAGTTTCACCTGTACTTTGAGCAATTCATTTCTGGGTGACATACCAGTTTTACTCATCTTTTCAATATTATTAAAGAGCTCTTCCACAAGGTTCTTGTATTTGATTGAAACCTCATATAGTTCCTTGGCCTTAATTACATTCCAGTATGCTTCTTCCGTTTCTATACGGATTTCGGAATCGTTCTTTTTCCGGTTCAGTACAGCCATGTTTGTGCCAATTTCCGACATATTCCTTGCCGCAATAATTTTGCCACCCATATAAACTGGCTGTTCAAGCTGTACACCTGCAAAATAAGTATTGCTTATATCAAGGGCCGCAGATAAAGAAGGGGCAAGTTCCATCGAAAAATCCTTATTGGCATAAAGATAGCCTCCCGATGCGGACAGTTTAGGAAGAAAACCTGCTACCACATTCTTTTCTTGAAGTTCTGCCTGCTTTATCGAAAAATCTGACAGTTTCATCTTTTTATTGTTCTCTACCGCAATCCTGCAACAGTCATCAAGAGTGAATACTCTTTGAGCATAACTGAACGATGATAGCAGGATTATAAATATGCCTGATAAAAGTCTTTTCATTTTAATCACATTTAATATTGAAGAATAAAGCATAGAATACAGGAATAATCATTAATGTAATGATTGTACCAACAAGAAGGCCTCCCATAATGGCTACAGCCATAGGACCAAACATAGCATCTGAAATCAGAGGTATCATACCAAGGATAGTAGTTCCTGAAGCCATCATTACCGGTCTTAATCTGGATGAAGAAGCTGACAACAGGGCTTCAACAGGCTCAACGCCAGTCTTGATCTGAGCAGTTATCTCATCTATAAGTACAACTCCATTTTTTATCATCATACCTATCAATCCCAAAGCTCCTACAACAGCAACAAAACTGAAAGGCTTTCCACTGACGAAAATGCCCATTACAATACCTATGTATGCAAGCGGAAGACACAGAAAAATAATTAACGGTTTCTTGAAATCCCTGAATAGAAATACCAAAACCGCAAACATGAATATGACCGCTATGGGCAGACTTCTGAAAAGATACTTGTTAGAATCTGTACTTGCCTTATACTCACCCAGCCATTTCATGGAATAGCCGTCAGGGAAGTCAATTCGTTCATTAATTTTCTTTTCAAGAGCAAGGCGTGTATCTTCAGCGGTAAATCCGTAGGCATTATTACACTGGACTATGACAGCACGCTGTCCGTTATAACGGTAGGCGACTGGATCTTTCCATTCAAAGCTGATACTGTCCGATATTTCTTTAACAGGCCTTCCGGATGTCAACCTGTCTATCAACAACTGTTTCCGTTCAGGGTTCATAAGCATTCGCTGGATACTTTCCTCTTCTGTCACAGCAGTAATATTAGGCAGCATAGAATTGACAGTAACATCTTCGAGACTGTTATATCCTATGTTCTTCAGGTAAATATTTTTTAATATACTGCCATCATATAAAGAACCTACAGGAATACCCTCTGTTACTGAGAGCAATGACAATCCAATATCTGTTTTTCCAAGTCCTGCTCTTCGGGCATTATGCTGGTTGAAGTTAATGTCCATGTTGATGACTGGATCATCCCAATTATCTGTAATAAGCATTGCAGAAGGTTCCTCCCGCATAATATCCTGAATTTTGTTTCTCAATTCCTTCAGAACTCCCGGATCTGGGCCGGAGACCAGAATTTCTATAGGAAATTCCATATACATAGTGTTATATTTCTTTAGCCGGATAAAGGCATCAGGATAATGACGGTTCATATATTCCTGTAAATCCTGCATACAGTTGTCTATGTCCTTATGGCTTTTGAAATCGATAATCAATTCTCCGTATCGAAGACTTGGATCAGCTACTGAACGTACAAGGTTGTATCTCGCCGGCGTGCCTCCGAGAGATGTGGTTACGTGCGTTATGGCCGGATTTGTCTTGAGATACCTCTCTATTTCTTCCAGATCTTTTTCAACCTTCTCGATACGTGTTCCCTCCGGCATCTTATATTCCATATAAATCTGGTTGTATGTCAGATCCGGGAAAAATGTCTGTGGTAAAAAACTGAAACAGCAAACACTGACAATTAACAGCAGTACAATTCCGATAATAGTCCCGGCTTTATGATGCAGCAGGAAAGTAAGCATACCGCGAAATTTTCTGTATAATGGTGTATTGAAAATATTTGTATTGTCATCTGCCGTCTTAATCTTCAAATAATGTTCTGAATGAATCGGGACATGTACCAGTGCCAGAATCCAGCTGAGAAGCAGAGATACGGCCAATACGATAAATAAGTCGCGGGCATATTCTCCGGCCATATCCGGGGACAGCGAAACCGGCATAAAAGCTATGATAGCAATAAGGGTAGCTCCCAAAAGCGGACGTGCCGTGATATTAGCCGTGTGAACAAGTGACTGAGGCTTTTTCATACCACGCGCACTGTCAACCAAAATACCATCCACAACCACTATTGCGTTATCCACAAGCATACCCATGGCAACTATAAATGCCCCTAAAGACACTCTCTGAAGAGTTCCATCAAAGAAATATAGGACTACAAAAGATCCCAAAACTGTAATTACCAGTCCTGTTCCTATGATGACACCACTTCTGAATCCCATGGTAAGCATAAGAATAACTATAACGATAAGTACTGATTCTATAAGATTTACAATAAATGTATCAATGGCATCACTTACACGCTCAGGCTGGTAAAAAACCTTGTTGAACTTGAACCCTGACGGAAGTCCGTTTTCCAGCTCTTCAATCTTTTCGGTTACAGTATTTCCGATTTTTAGAATATCATAGCCTGATTCCATGGCTATTGCAATACCATAAGCCCTTTTACCGTCATATTTCATTTTGTTACGCTGCGGTTTCTCATAGTCCTCCTCGATATCAGCTATATTTCCAAGAGTGAACGTATTACCGTCATGACCTTTCAGAACCAGATTTCTAATATCTTCCAGATCTCGAAAGTTTCCGGGTACCATAACCTTCATACGCTCATCGCCACTATTAAAGAAGCCACTATATACTGTCCTGTTCTGATCTTGCAGCGTCATCAGTATTTCAATTGGAGAAATTCCCAGACGGGCCATTTCTTTACTATCTATATTGATATTTATACAAGGTGTTGCAGTTCCATATATCTGGACATTTCTTATACCTTCTATGTTAATAAGTTCACGCTGAATGAAATTTGTGTATCGTATCATATCACTGTCTGAAAAACCATCAGCCGTTAACGTATAGAACATTCCATAGACAGCACTGAAGTCATCAAGTACCATTGGTACTGAGGCACCGGTAGGCAATTGGGTATGAACATCGACAATCTTTTTTCTCAATATATCCCATTTTTGTTCCAATTCGCCATTGGGTACAGTTGTTTTCAGAACTACCTTTATAAGAGACAGGTCGTTCAGTGATTTTGATTCAATATAGTCTATATCTCCCATCTGACGTATTGCCTTTTCCAGCTTGTCAGACACTTCAAGTTCAACCTGATGCGCAGTTGCACCAGGATACACAGTCATGACCAAAGCCTGTTTGACCGTTATTTCCGGATCTTCCATTTTGCTCATGGAGTAGAAAGACCATAGACCGCCGATAACGAGGAAAGCTATAAACAGCTTGATCAGGGCCTTGTTTTCCAAGGCATATTCCGCCATACTTTTCATAGCATTCCTCCTATATTGGTTGATGACACTTTTTTCATTTCTTCCACGGTCTGCCCTTCAGACAAACTATGGATTCCGGTTATGGCTATTCTGTCGTGAGGTTCCAACCCTCTTACAAATGCCGTTTCTCTTTCTATCCGTATTAATTTAACGGGTGTACAAGCAGCCTTCCCATTATTGATCTTCCATACGCATGTGTTCCCTTTATCCTGAAATAAAGCTGATGCAGGCAATGATAATGATGGGGTTGTGCTTGAATATGCTAATCTTATATCTACATTCATACCGACTGACAGGACTTTGGAAAATTCTGATGGTATGTCAAAGGAAACATTGTATAGTTGTCCGTTTGATGCATTGCGGTTTTGGGCTTTTAATGTTATTGCGGTAGATAGATTACCGCACACAAGTTCTGCATATATAAGATTTTTCAATCTGCTATAATCTTTTAATGCCATACTTATGTCCGCCTTGTACCCACCTTCCTGTTTCAGAAGCAAAACGGGCATTCCGGCAGAAACTATCTCTCCGCTGTTTTTGAAAATATCTGATATAAAGCAGTCAAATGGAGCTTTTATTTCCGTGTATCTCAAAGCATCTTCAGCAGCATTGAACTTGGCCTCTGCCACTTTGTTTGCGGCAATGACTTTCTCATAATCGTTTGGAGAAACTGTGTTATTCTCAAACAAGGCTTGTATGCGTTTCGTCTCTTTTTCCGATTGTTCGAATACAGCTTTTGCAGCATTATACTGGACTTCAAAATCATGCTTGTCCAATGTTGCTATAATACTGCCTTTACGGAAACTCATTCCTTCATTTTCAGGTAAGAATGCAATCTGGCCATTGACCTTAAAAGCTATGGTCACTTCTTTCTCCGAATTTATAACTCCAGAGTATTTGACATACTCAACGCTGTCTTTATTTCCTACTGTTAATGTTTTAACCAGTACAGAAGAGCTTTCTTTTCTTCCTGAATCTGTTTTACAGGAGGCTGATGCAAGAATAATAATTCCCGCACTCAAATACATAAATAATCTTTTCATTGTCTTAAACTTTAGCTTTTGCAAATTTCATCAAACCCAATGAGAAACACGTTTCCATTTGCACATGCGGAATGTTCTAAAACCCTTTTTTTACTATGTGATTTAGAATAGTAGTTGCTGGATAAGGGAATATTATATTCATTTTTCCATTAAAAATGTTCTATTAGTAAGAAATTCTTTGATGGAAATATGGATACAATTATATTTGTAATAAAAAAAATATGAACCAATTTAAGAACCTGGATATAAGAATAGCAAAGAATCTTATAGGCGATATAGATTATGTAGATAACGATTTTATTGTACTGGATGATCTCTCTAAATTAAATATTCCCAATGATTCACCCATCAGACTTGGTGCATTTACAATAAGTTTGTGTCTTAACGGACATATAACTACTGATATCAACATGATAAGGTACGACGTACAGCCGGGAGATATGGTAATAACACTTCCTAAAGATATAATAGAACACAAGGATGTTTCGTCTGATATCAGAGGAATTTTCTTTATTGTTTCACAGCGTTTTATTGAAGAAGCTTTTCCGAAAATAGGAGAAATACTTCCAATTTTTCTTTATATCCAAAAATACCCTAAAATTGAATTGACAGCAAATCAATGTTTCAATATACAGCAGTTTTATGATTTCTTTATCCAAAGACTTAAAGACCAGTCAGTATATAGGGATAAAATGATAAGTTCTATACTGCAGGCTCTGATTTATTATATCGCCGGATTATTGATAAACTCTGATAAACGGGAAAAAAAGGAGAGAAAAGAAGAATTACTGAGTAAATTTATTCAGTTGATAATAAAACACTACAAGGAAAACAGGACACTGGATTTCTATGCAGAAAAACTGTTTATTTCAACAAAATATATGTCAGATATTATAAAGAAGACCAGCGGACTGACGGCTCATGACTGGATAGACAGATATACCATTCTGGAAGCTAAGATTTTGTTACGGTCAACCAATAAGACAATACAGGAAATATCCAATGAGCTGAATTTCCCTAATCATTCGTTCTTTTCAAAATACTTTAAGCATCACATGGGTATGACTCCTAAGGCATATAGACTTTCATCATAATGCAGAATAAAATATTTCATTATCAAAACAATGAACATATATTAAAAGGAGTTATACAACCCATGTTGAAACTCCTTTTAATACAATCACATTTTTAGTCCTTTATTAATTTTGGGGCTTGTTAATCCAAAATTTTCAATTAAAAAATGATTACATACGGAATTTTCTGGCTGCTGTTCCGTCTGTTTCTTCTCGCTGCCTTGCCGGTTCTCTTCCGTGCCTTCCGGTGTCGGCGGAGCCAACTCCAGCTGTATCTTGCGGTCCAGTGCGGCGAGTTCTGATTTAAGCTGTTTCAGCTCGTCCTCCTTCTTCCATGTCTTTCCGGCAATCTCCTGCAACTGTGGGATTTCACGCTCCAGCGTGGCGATCTTTTCCTTGTACTGGTCGATGATGCCCGGTATCCTTTCCAGTGCGTTCAGGAAATTCGTGGCGGCGGCATGTGTGTCAGCCATTGCCAGATGCCCGTTGTTGTAGGTGTACTTGTAATTGCCTTCTATGACAAAGCGGTTGTCGATAAACTCCAGACCTTCTTTGAGCGTCCTTTCGCTGACCACCTTGATGGGGAAGCCGTACAGTTCGCCCACACGCTTGTACTGTCCGCCGGTCGTGGCGTTCTTCGCTATCTCCTGCAGGCGTTTGCCGATGGATTTTTCATCCGTCTGTTCCAGTCCGTCCACCCGTATCGGATTCAGGCGGTTGCCGTCCATGTCGGTCTGTACCGCTGCCGTAAACTTTTCCCAGTCTTCCGTCATACCCCTGGCTTTCTCTATCGAGTCGGACAATGTGGCGGTTTTGGATTCAAGTTTCCGTTCGGTTTCGCGTCTGCCCTTGTTGAACGATTTGCGTTCACCCTCCAGCGAGGCTATCTTTTTCTCCAGCTTCGCCTTGTCCAGCAGGTCGGTGTTTCCCGACAGTATCGCCATGTATTCCGAAAAATTCATGCCGGATTTCTCGTCCATCGCTCCCTCGTCTATGGTTCTCGCACCCATCGCGCCGCTCTTCAGCTGACTGATGAACGTCTGCTTGCAGTGCAGCAGGTTGAACTTGTACGAGTCCAGTGACTTTTCCACCGCATAGATGATGACATCCACATTATTGCCGGCAAAATGCTTGGCGATCTCGTTTCCCGCACGCACACCACGCCCGTCACGCTGTGCAAGGTCGGACGGGCGCCACGGTGTGTCAAGATGATGGATGGCCACACATCGTTTCTGTGCGTTCACACCCGTACCCAGCATACTCGTCGAGCCGAACAGCACACGTACCGAACCTTCATTCATGGCGGCAATCACCGCCTTGCGTGCCTTTTCCGTCTTGCACTCCTGTATGAACCGGATTTCCTGTGCCGGTATGCCGTGGTCCTCCACCAGCTTGCGCTTGATTTCGCTGTACACGTTCCAGCCTTCTCCCGTCTGGTATGTTCCCAGATCCGAAAACACGAACTGTGTTCCTTTCTGTGCTTCATACCTGCGGTAGTATTCCGCTATCATCCTTGCGCAGTGGCTCGCCTTGTTGTCCGGGTGGTCTTCATACGCCGGGTCTATCATACGCATGTCCAGTGCCATCTTCCTTGCGTAGTCCGTGGCGATGAGCATCTTCGCCTTTTCCTCCGTTTCCGACAGTTTTCCGCGTCCCAGCAGTGAGGCGTCGCCCGTCTTGGCAAATTCCATAAGCTGTTTGATGAAATACTCCTGGTCGGGTGTGGGCGGTATGTTGTGCAGTATCTCGTTCTTGTGCGGACGGTCCACGCCTACATCCTCCGCCGTGCGGTAGTCCGTTATCTCGTTGTAGAACGCCGCCAGCTCCGGCACCTTGATGAAGTAGCGGAAGCGTTCCTTCTGCACGATGTTGTTCGTCACATTGAACTCGAAATCCGTCGTCTTCTTGGCGAAGATTGCCGCCCATGCGTCAAAGCATCGGATGTCCTGCCTTTCCAGCTCCTTCGGGCGCAGGTACTTGAAAAGCAGGTACAGCTCCGTCAGCGAGTTGCTGATGGTCGTGCCCGACAGGAACGTCGCCCCCAGATCCTTTCCCGTCCGCTCCTGGATGGTGCGGATGGCAAACAGCAGATTCAGTGCCTTCTGGCTTCCTTCCGAGTTGCCCAGACCCGCCACACGGTCATGCCTTGTGTTAAACGTCAGGTTCTTGAACTGGTGCGACTCGTCTATGAAAATATGGTCGATGCCCATCTGCCTGAAGTCCACCACATCGTCCGTCCTCGACTTTATCGCGTGTTCTACCTTGTCCAGCTTGGCTTGCAGGTTGAACTTGCGTTTCTCCAGTCCTCTCAGCATCGCACGCGACACGTCCTTGCCCTGCGAGCGCAGCACTTCCAGATTTTCCTCCACCGTATCCAGCTCTGCCTGCAGGATGCGTTGTTGCAGTTCCGGCGACTGCGGGATTTTTCCGAACTGGTCGTGCGACATGATGATGCAGTCATAGTCATTGTTCTTGATGTTGTTGAAGAACCGCACGCGGTTAGCGGCTGAAAAGTCCTTTTCCGAGGCATACAGGATACGTGCGTTCGGATAGGCTGTCTGATAGGTCGCCGCAATTTCGGAGACATTCGCCTTCAGCCCGATAATCATTGGTTTGTGGGCAAGCCGGAGACGTTTCATTTCATGTGCTGCGATGCACATTATCAGCGTCTTGCCGGTTCCACAGGCTAAGCGCAAAGCGCCTTGCCGTCCTTTCGGACGGTAGGTTTCTAAACGCTCGCCACCGAACCGTACGTACACGTCTCCATGTATACGGCTCTCCATGGTTATTTTCAGTCTATTTCTTTTCATGAATCTTACGATAACAATTTTCACATACTGCTATTGTTTTTCTCTGTCTGGCAATCATGAAGCGTTCCCACTCCTGTTTGCCTTTCAGGTCTTTTAGCTTGCGGACATGCACCATTCTAAGGTTGTCCTCCGCTCCGCAATATTCACATTCACGGGCTTTCAACCGAGCCATAAGGCTGGTACTTTCAGTCCCGCGATAACTGGGCATGATATGCGCATTGTCAATACGCGCGTCTTTTCTCTGCTTGAACCCTCCATGATAAATAGTACGTTCCAACATTTCGCCCTTGTTGTTTTCATACCTTACTGTAAAGACTTTATTCCGGCAATATTTACGGATTATTTTCCTTACGGTTGATTCATACTTGGATGATAATGTTTTATACATACTCTCTTTCATGTAGTAATAGAAACTATTGAGAATGTTGACATTGTTTGCAATACAGTAGTAGTTATAGATTCCCCGAATTTCCGAATTGTATCGGTTGAGTATTTCAAGGTCATCATTACTACGGAGATACGGGCGTGAGGTCGATTCCCATGCTTCCTTGCCATTCTTGATTATTATGCGCATCGCATTATAGTCAAGCAGTTTCTTTCTCATAACCTCATAAGGCAGGAGAAGAACCACTTTATGGTCAAGTGAGCGTATGGGGATTCCTCTGAAATCCTTTCTCGTCTTGTCCGTACTGCGGACTGTAACATCAAAGCCGAGAAATTTGGCTGCGTCGTGTGAGTTGGTGATTAACGTCTTTTCATCCGAAAGTTCGAGTTTCAACGTATCTTGCAGAAAGGTCTTAATGTCCCCCTTTGCTTTTACACAGTCCTCTTTACTTCCGATTACGCAAATCAGAAAATCATCGGCATAGCGTACATACCTCATGCGTTTGAAGTTTTCGTCCATGTCAAGAGTTGCAGGAAGTTGTTGCATCTCACGGTGGAGAATGGCTATCTCCCTGCGCAATGCTTCTTTCTTCTGCTCGTCTGTTTCATTCTTCAGTTTCTTTACACGTTTGTCCTTACGATTTGCAACCCTTTTATATTCGGGGTTGCGTACACGTGCTTTACCTTTATTGAAGACGTTTATGTAGTTCCGCATAAATTTATCGAGTTTGTCAAGATAAATATTCGCCAAAATCGGACTTATTATGCCTCCCTGCGGTGTTCCGATATAGGAATTTTTGTACTCCCATTGTTCCATGTAGCCTGCTTTGAGGAATTTACGTATCAGTCGCAGGAAACGCTCGTCATTGATTCTTTCAGCAAGGATTCCGATTAAAACATCATGGTTGATGTTGTCAAAGAAACCCTTGATGTCTCCCTCGATGAACCAACGTGCTCCCGTACCTCCCTTTTGTAAGGAAGCCATAGCCGTATGACAGCCACGGTGTGGTCTGAATCCATGCGAGCAGTCTTCAAAATGACCTTCGTAGATGGATTCAAGAATCATCCTTACAACTTCCTGTACAAGTTTGTCCTTAAAGGCTGGTATGCCTAAAGGACGTTGCTTGCCATTCTTTTTGGGAATGTAAATTCTCCGTGCAGGGCACGGACGGTAACTTTCGTCTTTCAACTGTCCAATGATAGAGTGAATGTGCTTTATGCTCATTCCGTCTATGGTCTGCCCGTCTGTGCCTTTCGTATAGTTGCCCGCATTCTGCGACAACTTTTGATAGGCAAGTGCGTACAGATTTTCATTGAACAGCAGTCGGTAAAGCCGTTCAAACTTGTAATTAGGGTCTTGGCTGTGCCCAGCCAGACTGTTTAATACATTTGCTGAATCTCTCATAATGTCTCACACATCATTCGTTAAACATATTAAATAATAACTCACTGTCTCCCTTCGCCATGTACAAGGCTTTCCCTTGCTCGGACTACTACGGAGACTCTGTTGTCATATAGGATATTCAGGGGGCAAACCCCATAGCCTTTCGGCATTCCTACTTAGACAATCCCCATTTAGACATATAGTAACATAGCTCAATAGATTGTCGGATGCGATTTTCGTCCTTTTCCGCTTATTGCGGCTGTTCTGCAATCGGTTTTCGGCTCTCGTACTTGAGGTAGGAAAGTAGAAGTATTGCAGCCCGACGTTTGTAACTATCTTCCGTCGGGGTTTACCAACTAACAACTCGGACTGTCGTTCAAACAGTATAGTCTTCATCCTCATATCTATCATTTCATTTAGACATTCAGTAGCAGCATGATAGTTAGCTGACTTATGCCGTTTCCAACATGCGACACTCCCCACCGCCTTTCGGCTAAGTGGATAAGTTGGCTAATGACCGGCGTTGAAAACCCTTGCCGGGTAGGTTGCTAAGCCTACATTTACTATATGCCCTTATGGGCGCAGAACCTCATGGTCGCAGATCCCGCCTCCGTTCTGTTTCAGCATCCAGACACAATCCTTCTGCGATGGGTAGATGCTTTTCACACCCCGGCTTTCCAGCCCCTTCATGTTCAGGTCGGGAAATGTCTGGTGCGAGCCGTCATATTTCGGTCGAACGAAGCAGTTGAACTTCCGGTTATACATGGTTGTCAGACGCTCCTTGAACTGTGGCGACTGTTCCTCCAGCCACTCAGTAAAGCCGTTGCGGATTTCGTCAATCTTTGCGTTGGC
Organism: Bacteroides sp. MSK.18.37; assembly: GCF_019129155.2. Taxonomy (NCBI): domain Bacteria; kingdom Pseudomonadati; phylum Bacteroidota; class Bacteroidia; order Bacteroidales; family Bacteroidaceae; genus Bacteroides; species Bacteroides sp. MSK.18.37. Next base: position 3,310,726 of record NZ_JAHOIB020000001.1, read on the forward strand.
GAGTTGGATGCCCTCGCTGTCGCGTGCCTTGATGTCGTTTCCGTTCTCGTCCTCGCCGACCTTCTTCATCATGTCGGGGCAGGTGTTGTGCAGAGCGTGTTTCAGCAGACTCATGCCGTCATAGTTCCGGTAATAGCCCTTTACACAGAACTCCTCCCATATTTTCATGTTCTTGTAGGCACATGCCACCGAAAACTCGTCAAGGCTCGGTGAATAGGAGATTTTCACTTCCGTGTCAAACAGATGGCTCATGTAGGCGGCATAGATGCCTGTCGGAATCCATCGCTCGCCGAAATTGAAGTCCAGTTCCTCAAAACCGATACGCTGCGGCGTGGCGGCTTTCAGGGCTTCAAGAGACTGTTTCGCATCCGCAAGCCGCTCATGTCCGGGATGGTCGTTTATCCATTCTTCCACACGCTCCGCCTTGTCTATCACGTTTCCGGCAATGAATCGGTCCTTTATCTCATAGCCCGAAACAAGCGGGTTGTAATAGATACGTCCCTGCAGGGCTCCGAGCAGTTCCTCTTCCGTGCTGTCGGTAATGGCACGCATGAAGTCGAGGTCTATGCCGCCATATCTGTTGAGCGAGGCGGACAGGGCTTCTTCGGGCGACCCGGCATTGACGTATGTTTCCACCGAAAAGGAAACGGGACGCTCGAAAATGTCCGCCTTCACGAATTTCCCCTCTTCGGCACGTTCCAGTGCAAGGACGTCACGCCCGGAGGCATCCATCATCAGAAGTTTTGCATTCTGTCTGGCGTTCAGGTTGCCGTAACGCATCACGAACTCGTCATAGGACACGTTCAGGTATTCACGCTGACGGCTGTCCTCCGTCCGGTTTTCCGCCTCATTCCGATACAGGCGTTCATAGGCGTCACGGATGGATATATACAGCAGGGCCTTTTCCTTCTGGTAGCCTTTCAGGTCAAGCGGGTGGAAGGTGGCTCCATAGGGGGTGATGTCCCTCAGATACCCGACGACGGTCCCTTCCGCCACCATTGAGCCGTCACGGTGATAGGCTTCCACCGTCCCGCTGTACGGGTGCGGTGTCAGGTCGGCAGTTTCCTCCTTGGCAGGTTCCGTATCATATTCCGGGAACAGCGAAGCGGAAGTCGTTCCCGTCTGTCCGGATTGTACGGACGGATTCTCAGCCGTAGCGGTCATACCTTCCGGCAATGGGCTTTCATCTTCCGGTGCCTGTTCTGACCCGTGTGTCATATCAGCCTGCTGCACCGGCCGGGAATCCGACGATGGCACAAACGCCGGGTCGAGGGTGTCCTTCATGCCGGACTTTGCAAGCAGTTCCTGTCTGTGTTTCTCCGCCTCATGCCTGAGCTGAATACGCACTTCGGGGGTAAGGTGCATCATGGTTTCGTAAAAACCGTTGATGGGCGGGTTTTCCTCCCAGTCTATATCCGCATATATGTCGTCCGGATGGGCCTGGGCTGCCGTTTCTTTGGATTCTGCATCTTCCGTTTTCACATCTTCCGCCTTTTCGCCTTCAGTCTCCTTTTGCGGGGAAACGGCAGGTGCAGCCGCCGGTTCATCCATAACCTTCGGCGTAACCTGTGCCTGCTTCTTGCCGTTCTTGTCCTTTGACTTGGCTGCGGACTTTTTCTTTTTGCCCGAAAGGGCCTGATTGCGTTCCTCTTCCGTATATTCCCACAGGTCAAAGAGTGTCAGCTGCACGGTTGGAGCCTGTTCCGGCTCATGCGTCCCGGTCTCCTGTCTTTCCGTAACCGGTTGTGCCTTTTCTTCTGTCGCTGCATCCCTGTTCTCCGGTTGCTGCCGGACGGGTTCAGGTTCGGGAACTGACCTTTCCGCCTTCACTGTTTCAGTTTCCGGTATGGAGATGCTCATGGCGGATTGTACGGTCTGTTCCGCCGCTGTCCTGCGTCCCTGATAAAGTTCCATGTCCAGACGTTTGCGCAAGTCCTCCGCAAGCATCCTGCCCAGGTCTGTCGCGATACCTTCCACACCTCCGCTGTGCGTATATATCATGGCGGGTTTTCCGTACGGGTCGGTACCCCTCTTCGCATCGGTATGTACGATGCGTTCCGTGTGGTAGGCAAAATAGGCGTTCTCCGTCAGTCCGCCGTTATGTTCCGTCTGTATGATGGTCAGTACCCTCTCTTCCTGTGTCAGTTCTTTCTTTTGCAGGTCTTTTTGCAGGATGATCAGGTCGCTGCCGGCTTCCGTACCCGCATTGTCGGTGAACAGGTTGTTGGGCAGGCGGATTGCCGATACCAGATTCGCCTTGCTGAACATCTCGTTCCTGACGGATACCTTCGAGCTGTTCAATACCCCCTGCGAGGTGATGAACGCCACGATGCCGCCGTCACGCACCGCATCCAGACCTTTCAGGAAGAAATAGTCATGGATGGCTTTCTGTGCCGAACGTCTGCCAAAGGATGCGCTGCGGCTGAACTCCGCATCGAACACTCCGAAATCCCCGAAAGGGATATTGGAGATGGCAAGGTCAAAATGGTTCAGAAACGGCTTTTCAATTTTCTCGAAACCCATCGTGCGGATTTTCTGTTCCGGGTAAAGGCAGCCCAGCAGCTTGCCCGTCAGCAGGTCCTTCTCGAAAGCCATCACATCCGCCTGCGGCTGGTATTGCAGCACCGCATCCACAAAAGCACCCATCCCGGCGGACGGTTCCAGTACGCGGTCGGGACGCACCTTACGGTCATACAGGGCTTCCGTTATTGCACCCGTAATTTCCGCCGGCGTGTAGAATGCCGTCAGTACCGATGATTTCAGCGAGTCCACATAACTTTTGTATTCCCTTTCATCCCGGCTGTTCTCACGGATCAGCCGGTGCAGTTCGATGGTCGGGGCAAACAGGTCGAGGTCAGATTTCGCCCAATGGACGGCATCCGTCAGTTCTCTGGCGGGATTCAGTATGCACTTCAGTCCCCCGAAGCCGCAATACCTTTCCAGCAGCACACGTTCACGCGCGGTGGGCGTGCGCTGTTCCTTCTCCAGTGTGAATGCCGTCCGTATCGCCTCGATGTTGTCGCGCAGTTTCTGCTTGCGGTTAAATGCCATACTCCCTCAGGTAAAGGACGACGGCTCCCGTCAGCTCCGTATAGAGCAGGTCATAGTCGGACGACAGGGCGAACTGGTCGTCTGACAGGTCGTAAATGGAGAATACGTTGCCCACAAGCGGCAGCAGTTTCTCTACGAAGCCCTCACGCGCGTCTTCCGGAATTTCTTCATGAAACTCGCTTTCCACGACTTCACGCAGGATGGCGTATCGGGAATAGTGCAGGCCGTGGACGAGTGCGGACATGGCAATCTCCTGCGCACCGTCGGGAGTGTACCCCTCAAGCCTTGCACGCTCATAGGCTTCTGCGGCTTCATCGGCACGCGCCTTCACGAAGGCGGCATCGGAAGACTGTTCAAACTTGTTTTCCTTGAGATAGTTCAGCAGATACAGACCGTAATAGGAAAGTTCGGTCTGTTCAAGATTCTTTTTGTTCATTTTTACAATGGATTTAGTGATTTGACAAATGTCCGGATATACGGGGAAGGGGAAGAAAAAGGCACCCGGTATCCCTCCGAGTGCCACCACTAAATCCAAAGTCTTGATCAGTATGATGATTTATGAACCTTGAATCAGTGGCAAAGGTAGTCCAATCCGGATGAAATACGAAATAAATTCCGCTGATAATTCATCCGAAAGGCGGATTATCCCTTACTTCCCATTCCTCACTTTCTCTTTTTTGCGGATGCCGCACCGTCCTTTCTCTCCGGAAAGACAAAACCGGTGTTGAAGTCGGCATCAAAGACCAGGGCGGCATCGAAACGCTTGCCCTGCTTGTTCTTGAATCCCTTCAGGACACCCGTCTTTCCCTTTGTCAGCAGTTCCCTGATTTCATCGTCGGTAAGCATCCTGTTGGCTTTCAGCCTGAATATGGGCAGGCCGCATTCCGTGTTGTCGCATCGTACCACCTTGCCGAAGAACTGCATCCTGCCCGTTCCGCACTTGGGACACATGCAGCCGGAATCCTTTTTCCCGAACAGCTTTTCGCACGACAGCAGTTCGGAGGTGATGGATGTCGCATATTCCTCAATCTCCTTGCGGAACTTTCCGGCAGGTACCTCTCCGCGTTCGATGCACGCCAGTTCCTTTTCCCATTCGCCGGTCATGGCTACGTCGGCAATGCGCATGGTCTTGACAATGGAATAGAGGGCAAGCCCTTTTTCTGTGGGCACAAGGCATTTCTTCTGCCTTGTCACATATTCGCGGGCAAAGAGCGTTTCAATGACGGAGGCACGGGTGGCGGGGGTTCCGATACCGCAGTCCTTCAGTGCCTGACGCAGTTCCTCGTCCTCGATTTCCCTGCCGGCCGTTTCCATCGCCGAGAGCAGGGTGGCTTCCGTATGGAGAGGCTTGGGCTTGGTCTTTCCTTCGGTCATGGAACAGCCGCTGAGGTGCAGCAGTTCCCCTTCTTTCCAGTCCGGAAGTATCGTCTCTTCCTGTTCTTCCTTGCAGACGGCACGCCATCCGGCCTGTTTCACTACATCACCTTTGGCTGAGAATACCACACCGGAACATTCCACCGTGACGGCTGTCACGTCCTTCACGCATTTTTCCGAAAAGGCTTCTATCATGCGTCCCGCTATCAGATGGTACACCTTGCTTTCATCTTCGGAAAGGAACAGGGGCTTTTCTCCCGTAACCAGCAGTGCGTGATGATCTGTCACCTTGCTGTCATCAACACTTCTTCGGGTAGGCTCCGGCTTTTGCGGGATTTTGTCGCTCCATTGTGAGAGTCTGCCGATGAAAGCCAGCAGTTTCGGTATTTCCGCAAAGACATCTTCCGGGATGTATCGGCTGCCGGTTCGGGGATAGGTGACGAGTTTCTTCTCATAAAGTTTCTGCGTGATGTCGAGTGTCTGCTCTGCCGTGAACCCGTACTTCGTGTTCGCATCCTTCTGGAGTGTGGTCAGGTCATACAGAAGCGGTGTTTCTTCGATTTTCTCCTTTCGTTCGACTTTCACGACAGTAGCCGTGTTGCTCTCCTTTACATTATTATATAGGGCTGTTGCGGGTGCCTTGTCCTTCCATTTCTCCACCGACGGCATTTTCACGACTTCGTCACTGTCCTGTACTTTTGCCGAGATATGCAGCTGCCAGAAGGCTTCGGGGGTGAAACGGCGGTTTTCCCAATAGCGTTCACAGATCATCGCCAGTGTCGGCGTCTGGACACGTCCCACCGAGTAGGTTCCGCGTCCGGCTGCGATGGACAGTGCCTGCGTTCCGTTTATCCCCACCAGCCAGTCGGCTTCACTTCGGGCTTTGGCGGCATGGTAAAGGTTGTCATACTTGCTTCCGTCTTCAAGTTTTTTCAGTCCCTCACGGATAGCCTTGTCCGTCAGGCTGCTTATCCACAGACGCACGAACGGGACCGTACAGCCGATATAATGATAGAGGTATCGGAATATCAGCTCACCTTCACGGCCGGCATCGGTCGCCACAATAATCTGCTCGCTGTCCTTGAACAGTCTGGTGATGATTTTTATCTGGGCGACCACGCTGCTGTCCGCCTTGTATCCTTTTTCCGTCCTTACCTGTCGGGGAACAAGCGTGAAGGTTTCGGGAATGATGGGCAGATTGCTGCGTACAAAGCCGTGCAGGTTGTATTCTTCCGGCATGGCGGGCTGGACAAGATGTCCGAATGCCCATGTCACATTATAACCGTTTCCGGTCAGATAACCTTCCTCTCGCTTGCCGGCACCCACGATGCGGGCGATTTCACGTGCCACACTGGGCTTTTCTGCTATGATTGTTTTCATACTGATTTGTTTTGATTCTGTTTTTTATGTTTTTGGATTTAGTGGTGTGCGGGGACTATACCTTCATGCCTTTGTTTTTCTTGGGCTTTTCCTGCTGCTGCTTCTGTGCGTCATCCTTCGGGGCTGACTGTCCCTGCTGCAGCGGCTCTTTGATGTTCTTGGTCGCTTCGTTCGTCTTGCCCTCGCTGTTTACGGCTACCTGTGTCCGGCTTTCGTTCGACGGGGCGACTTTCTGGGCATTGTCCGGATTTTCATCGTAGCGGTACGGGCGTCCCTTTTCCGGATTGAACTTGACATACATGATGGCGTGCTGCCCCTGCTTGTCCGTCACGTTCTCCAGTCTGATGGTCTTGCCTGCCTTGTAGTCCGCCTGCTGCTGTTCCGTCAGGGGCTTGCCGCACCATTTGGTGATGCCGCGGATACTGCCGTCCTCGTTCGTCCATGTGTTCCTTTTCTGCTGCTTCGCATCCTGCTTTTCAGCGTCGTTCATGTCCGGTTCCAGTTCCGGCAGTTCCGTGTTGTCCTGTTTCTGTACGGTACGCGGGGACTTTCCGGTGCCCGGCACGAACTCGACTCCGCGCTGTTCCACATTCACCTGCAGGGTCGTTACGAACTTCCTTCCGTCATTGCGTTCCACCAGCTTGTCTTTTACCGGCAGCCCCGCACGGAGCATTTCCTGCTCCTGTTTGGTGATTTCCGTCTTTCCGATTCTTTCCGGTATGCGTACCTTGCTGGCAGGGACATCGGTGATTTCGTTCGTCTTGCGGTCAATGCTGATGTACGAGGGGATAATCTCTCCGGTTTCCTTGTCCACAAGGTCAATCACACGCCCCATGTTGCCGGTAGCCTTCAGGTTCCTTTTGTCGTATTCCGAGAACTTGTGTCCTTTGTATTCGTCAAGTTTCTGTTCCTTGCGGATGAAATGCGGTACAAGACCGATGCTGCCGTCCTCGTTTTTCCTGAATGACAGGCGGGCGTCCAGTTCAAAGGTTTCCTCCCCGAACTTTGGGGACACTTTCACCAGATCCGACTTGCCGTAGTTGAGCATCTTCTGCAGGTCACCGGACTTTTCAAGCTCCTCACGGTCGATGCCCCATTTCTCTTTCAGTTCCTGCCAGTTGATTGAACTCTCGTCAATGGGCTGGTAGCCTTGTCGGGTCTGAGGCTTTTCCTGCGTTTTTTCCTGTTTCTGTTCCATGTTTTCCTGTTTTTGGGTTTCACCCTGTTCCTCTTTCTTCTCTTTTTTCTCTTCTTCCGCCTGCATCTGATAGGGGAATGTGTCCACCTTGTGCGGGGCAAGGATGTCCTTGTTCTGATAGGGATGCTGCAGCAGGTCCTTCATCACTCCCAGGAGCGAATCCACCTGATCCGCCGCTATGCGGTAGAAACCGAAGCGGCTGGGTTCCTTGCATTGCCGGAAGAAGTTTTTGAAAAAGTTGTCGAGCATGTCGCCATGCTTGTCGAACAGTAGAAAATCCTTTGCGTTGTCCAGCCTTGCCGGAGTCCGCTTGGGCGAGCCGTCCGCATTAAGGCCGGCTACCACGCTGATTTCGCCCGTCTTTTCGTCACGGACTATCAGCACGTCCTTTTCGTCGCTTTTCTTTGCCATTTGAATAATTTTTAATTGTTATTTATTAAAGAAATTATGGATACGAGCCTTGTAGAACTCGACATCGTCCTTCTGGAAGTCCTTTACGTGTTCCGACAGGAATTTCAGCACGTCATCTTCGCTGTAATAGGTCTTCTTGCCCAGTATCTTGTAGGGCAGGGCTCCTGTGCTGCGGTAGCGTTGCAGTGACCGTTTGCTTATCTGGAGCAGCAGGCACAGGTCCTGGTTGTCAAAGAGCCGTATCCTGTCCGGCATGTGTTCCCGTTTTTCCGGTGCTTTCAGGGCAAGCAGCATCTCGTCCTGACGTTCAAGCCTTTCAAGGATGGTTTCCATCCACTGCTCGAACAGTTTCTTTGTCAGCAGTTCCATGTTCATGTCCTCCTTCCTTTCGGCTGCCTGCCGTTTCCGGTGGGCAGTCTGCTGTTATGGTGCAGTTCTTCGAGTGTCCTGCCGTCCTCCCGGATGGTATGGGAGTCAAGAATCCTCCGGATTTCCGAGAGCCTGTACTGGCATTTGCGCCGCAGGACCACGTATCTGATACGGTGATCATCCCTCATGCGCTGCAAGGTCCGCTTGCTTACGCCCAGTTCTCTGGCGGCTTCATTCGTGTCGAGAAGCCTGTCCGTATTTTCACGTTTCATCGCCTCCCTGATTTCACGGACATAGCCGGCCACTTCTGCTATCTGTTCCATCATTGCCTTGTATGCGGAACTTTCCATCGTTATCACTTTCATGTTCTGTCTTTTTTTCTTGTTCCTGCGGCAAAGTTCAGCAATAAACAAAAGGGGCTTTAACAACTCACTACGTGGCTCACGTGAGATTTTTTTGAGAAATGGCTCCGTTACCCGGACAAACGGCGCAACAAGTTGCCAGTTAGCGGAATATGGAATCTTTTTCCGCCTGCGCCGTTACCTTTGCACGGAACTAAAATCAAATTCTTATGGAAACGGTATCTATTGAGAAAAAGACCTTCGAGGAACTGATGGCGCAGTGGGACGCCTTTGTGGAAAAAGTGACCGCCTTGCAGCGCAAGGGGGACGGGAAACGCCTTGCCCGTTGGCTCACGGGCGACGATGTGTGTAACCGGTTACGGATAAGCCAGCGCACCTTGCAGAAACTGCGTGACAAGGGATTCATCGGCTATTCACAGATCGGGCACAAGTTCTTTTACAAGCCGGAAGAGGTCAAGCGGCTGATTCCGCTTGTCGGCATAATCCACCCCGGCGGCAAATAACCGAATATTCACCACTAAATCCGAAGTAACATGAACGAGAACAATGAAATCATCACGATGGAAGACGAAAAGGTCGCTTCCATGTTGCAGAAAATGAAAAAAAGCTCCAGATGGCTCAGTGGGTTTCTGGAGAGTTACCGCCCGCCGCTTGACGGTGAGGTGTACCTGACGGACAAGGAAGTGGCAGACCTTTTACGGGTAAGCCGCCGTACTCTTCAGGAATACCGTAACGAACGGCTGCTGCCTTATATCATTTTAGGCGGAAAGGCACTGTATCCCGAATCGGGACTGCGTGAGGTACTGGAAGCGAACTATCGGAAGCCTTTCAGATAGCCTCCGACCAAAAGCAAGAACGGACAGCCGTCATCCGGTTGTCCGTTCTTGCTTGCGTTTGTTCCGTTCTCAGCAATGGCCTCCTTTGGCTATCGGCACAAACAGCATATAGGTATCCTTCTGCTCTTTGGCGTACGCTTTCCGTAAAAGCCACGAACGGAACACATGGGTATAATAGGTATTCAGGCGGAACGCTATCGGTATAATGATTTCAAGGGAATAGACATCGGCATTCAGACCGTTTTCCAGCCGGACATACCGGCACACCTCAAAGTCATTCAGCACGTCCGTTTTCAGGATTGCCCGGATAGCCGCATTCACCGCTGTTGTTGTCACATTGAACAGTTCTCCGATTTCCCATGCCGTCATCCATACATCGTTACCGGTTACGGTTACCGATTTTCCTTCTATGGTAATGATATTTCGTTTCATGATTCTTCTTTTTTAGATGTTGCATCCTTTGAACTCTTCTATGCTGCCAAGACGTGCGACAAGATTTTCCATATCCTGATTGAGCTTTTCTTTTGTAATCTTCGCATAGATTTGCGTCGTCTTGATGCTCTTGTGTCCGAGCATCGAACTCACCGTTTCAATAGGTACGCCGTTTGACAGGAATACCGTTGTCGCCGCCGTGTGGCGGCTCTGGTGCCATGTAAGGTGTTTCGTGATACCGCACCGTTTGGCTACGGCACGTATTCCACAGAGGCAAGTCATGTAATGTGGGACAGGGAATATCCTTCCGTCCTCACACAGTCCGCGGTATTTTTCTATGATTCTTCGGGGCAGGTCCAGTAGGCGGATATTCGATTCCACGCCCGTCTTCTGGCGGTTGATGTTTATCCACTCATGGTTGTCGAAGTATGTACGGATATTTTCCTCACGCAGATTGCGCATATCGGAGAATGACAACCCCGTGAACGCACAGAACAGATACAGGTCACGGTAAAGCTCCTGTTTGGCGTTTTTCAGTTTGCCGTCCATCAGCATACGGATTTCCTCTTTCGTGAGAAACCCTCTTGTCGTTTCCTCTTTCTTGATTTCATATTCACGGAACGGGTCGCGTGTCAGCCATTCATTGTTAATGGCAATGAACACCATTGTCCGTAACGGACACACATAAAGCCAGACCGTATTGGTACAGCAGTGCTTGTCCGTGCGGAGAAACATTTCAAAATCGGAGATAAATGCCGGAGTAAGTTCCTTCAGGGCAATATCCTTCACATGGTATCGGATATTCAGGAACTCTTGCAGGTGCTTGTAAACAACCAGATATTTTGAAAGCGTGGCTTTGGCTTTCATGCCGGCTTCCACCTGTTTTGCATAATCCTCGTTGTGCTGGCGGAACACCTGCATCAGTGTATGGCAGCGGTGTTCCAGTCCGAGAAAGGCATTCTTCACTTTTTCAGCCGTCACAAAATTGTCACGCTCCATAATTTCCTGATAATGCCTGTTGATGCTCACACGCATCTTGTCAAGCAGGCGGTTTGTTTCAAGCGCGGCTGAACTTCTTCCCGTGACACGTCCGCCTTTCGTGTCCCACAATTTGGGATCGACCGAAAGTTTGCTGCTGAACTGCGTCTGTGTTCCGTCCACTGTGATACGTCCCATAACCGGTACTGTACCGTCCTTCTTCACTGCCTGTCTTTTCAGGTAGAAAAATCCTCGATAGAAGCCACACGAAGCCAACGGAGGACAACTATTTAACAGATAGTGATTTATGCGGTATTTCTCATAGCTTTGCAGAATAGGCAAAAAAGCAAAATTACGCGGATTGTAGAAATAGTTAGGTTTCCAAATCGTAACCCCGACAAACCTGCATTTTTAACAACCCAATACTGATTTTGCGCTGTTCTGCAGAGGTTTGCTTTCAGCCATTTGGCGTATGTGAAACTAATTTTGCAACCAAAAAAGCAGACAGTATGAGAGCGACATTCAAAGTGCTGTTCTTCGTGAACAGGAGCAAGGAGAAAAACGGTATTGTTCCCATCATGGGACGGGTGACAATCAACGGGACGCAGGCGCAGTTCAGCTGCAAGTATTCCGTAGCGGTGGAGTTATGGGACACCAAAGCCAACAAGGTGAAAGGAAAAAGCAAGGAGGCTCGGGACATCAACTTTGCCCTTGACAACATCAAGGCGCAAATCATCAAGCACTACCAACGCATTTCCGACCGTGAGGCTTTCGTGACGGCGGAAATGGTACGCAATGCTTATCAGGGCATCGGTACGGAGTATGAAACGCTGCTCCGTGCCTTCGACAAGCATAATGCAGACTTCGCCAGACGTGTGGGCAAGGACAGGACAAAGGAAACCTTATACAAGCATACCATATCCCGCACCCATGTGGCTAACTTCATCAAGTATTACTACAAGCGGAACGACATCGGCATGAACGAACTCACAGAGGATTTTCTGAACCAGTACTGCATCTATCTCCGCAATGAAGTGGGTGTGCAACAATCCACAATCAGACTGTATTGTGCTCCGCTGAGGTCTATCGTGACCCATGCACACAAGAATGGTCTGATACCGAGAGACCCGTTTGCCAACTGTTATGTCAGCGGCGGCACAAAGGAGCGAGAATTTCTAACGGAGAAAGAAGTGCAGACGCTCATGTCGCACCGTTTCGATGACCCTGCAATGACGGTTGTCAGGGATATTTTCATCTTCGGATGCCTGACGGGAATATCGTTCATCGACATCAAGAACCTCACTACCGACAACCTTGTCACTATAAACGGCAGCCTGTGGATTTCATCGGTACGGCAAAAGACGAATATCCCCTTCCGTGTGAAGCTGATGGAGAGTGCATGTAAAATCATAGACCGTTACGAACCGTTCCGCAGAGGAAAACGCCTGTTCAATTTCTATCGGAACGGCTGGACGAATGTTCTGCTGAAACAGATTGCAGCGGAATGTGGGATAAACAAGCATCTGACCTTCCACATGAGCCGCCACTCGTATGCGGTGATGGCTATTTCGAACGGTATGCCGATAGAGAGCGTGAGCAAGGTGCTGGGGCATACGAAGATTACCACCACACAGCATTACGCCAAGATAACCACGGAAAAGCTGGACAAGGATTTTTCCATGCTGGAAAGCAAAATTAGCGACAAGATGAAACTTGTATGAACTTGAAAGCATGAGTATGGAAAGGGTTATCATAACCACAACAGAATATGGTAAGGTAATACTGCCTGATATACCGAATGAAAATGTTTGGATGTCTGAACCGGAATTGGTGGAGCTGTTCGGGGTAATCGCCCCGACACTCCGTGCCGCTGTCAGAGCCGTGTATAAAAGCGGTGTCCTGAAAGAATACGAGGTGCAGAAATATGTTTGCTTGGAAAACGGTTGTTATGCCGATGTGTTCGGCTTTCCGATGATAGCGGCACTCGCTTTCCGTATCAACAGCTTAGGTGCGGAACAGGTGCGCAAAGCCATATTTGAAAGGCTGTACTTGCGAAAAGAGAAAACAAGCATCTTCTTTTCGCTGGTATCCAACAATATGGATTCATTTAATTATCAGGCGTAAAGCCTATTAAGATGGCGACATGAAGTAGTTAAATCTATGTGTATTCCCATTGTCAATAATGTATTTATACGGATAACCACATAGGTGTGTTGCCATTCATTCGTATTAATGTATTTATATTCAGTCCCGAAGAATCAACTGTTTCAGACCTGCTTCTTCGGGATTTTTTGTTTTTACATCTGTTTTCAACCACGAACCATTGATTTTCCTGTCTCGATTCGCTTTTTTCTGCGTTCTGCTGCGTTTTGCTTAACAGGCTGTCCGATAATTGATTATACTTTTGTGGCTGACATTTTATCAAACTAAAATCGAATAATATGACAGCCAAAGAAGAAAAAGACAGCCAGCGACCGCCATCGGACAGCGTCATGGCAAAGGAGGAGTTTATCCGTGTGGGTACGACCCTCTACAAGTTAGTGAACCAGCCCCGACTGAACGGAGGCTATGTGAAGAAGCGTATCGTATGGAACAACGAGACGCTGCGGCAGGACTATGGCAGGGACTATCTCGCTACGGTGCCGAAGTATGACGGCTTCTGCACCGTACCCGAACACGCCAGGTATCAGCCTGTAATCGGCAAGTTCCTGAACCTCTATGAGCCGATAGACCACAGACCGGAAGAGGGCGATTTCACGCATATCCAATCTTTGGTACGGCACATCTTCGGGGAACAGTACGAATTGGGCATGGACTACTTGCAGCTGCTCTATCTGCATCCCGTCCAGAAGTTGCCCATCCTGCTGTTGGTATCGGAGGAGCGCAACACCGGCAAAAGCACGTTCCTTAACTTTCTGAAAGCCCTGTTTCAAAACAATGTCACATTCAACACCAACGAGGATTTCCGCAGCCAGTTCAATTCAGACTGGGCAGGCAAGCTGCTTATCCTCGTGGACGAGGTGCTGCTCAACCGCAGGGAAGACAGCGAGCGGTTGAAGAATCTCAGCACCACGCTCTCCTACAAGATGGAAGCCAAAGGCAAAGACCGTGACGAGATAGCTTTCTTTGCTAAATTCGTGTTGTGTTCCAACAATGAGTATCTGCCAGTCATCATCGACGCAGGGGAAACACGTTATTGGGTGCGTAAGATAGACCGCCTGCAGTCCGATGATACCGACTTCCTGCAAAAGCTGAAAGCGGAGATACCCGCCTTTCTCCATTTCCTGCAACGCAGAAACCTATCCACCGAAAAAGAGAGCCGTATGTGGTTTGCTCCATCGCTTCTGCATACCGAAGCCTTGCGTAAGATTATCCGCAGCAACCGCAATCGGTTGGAGATAGAGATACACGAACTTATCCTTGACATCATGGAAAGTGTCGGCACAGACACATTTTCCTTCTGCCCGAATGATATTCTTGTGCTGTTGGTAAACACGCAGGTCAAAGCGGAAAAGCACCAAGTGAGAAAGGTATTGCAGGAGTGCTGGAAACTGACGCCTGCGCCCAACGGTCTGACATATACCACCTACCAGTTGAACTACAATCGGGAATGTCGGTATGAGCCGATAAGGAGGGTGGGACGCTATTACACCATCACAAGGGAACAGCTTGAATCCCTGTAATTCTATTATTTTTTTGTTGAATTGATGAATAGGAATATAACTATGCTGATAACAAGTGATATACACTCTCAACAAAATCTCAACACTCCAAAAGAGGAGTTGAGGATAACACACCGTCCGACTGTTGATTTCTCTTTTGGCGAGTGGTTTGTTGAGAAGCCGTTGAGGAAGTATAATACTGTATATAAGGATATTAAACTATCCATTCATCAAATCAACGTTTTTCCAACCATCATCAACCCCACTATAATACTAAACCAATTAAAAGACTGAAATATGAACATCCAAGATGCAAAACAAATCAAGATTGCAGACTACCTGCAAAGTCTGGGCTACTCGCCCGTGAAACAGCAAAGCGGCAGCCTGTGGTATAAATCCCCGTTCCGCCGGGAAACGGAAGCATCGTTCAAGGTGAACACCGACCGTAACCTGTGGTTCGATTACGGGCTGGGTAGAGGCGGCAACATCATCACTTTGGCACAGGAACTATATGGCTCGGATTATGTTCCCTATTTGCTCGACAGGATTGCGGAACAGGTACCGCACATCCGACCTGTATCTTTCTCTTTTCGCCGGCAACCATACGAGCCGAGTTTCCAACATTTGGAGGTACGGGAACTTTCGCATCCGGCATTACTGCGCTACTTGCAGGAACGTGGGATAAACACAGCTCTTGCAAAGCCGGAGTGCAAGGAACTGCATTTTATCAACAACGGCAAGCCTTATTTCGCTATCGGCTTCCCTAATGTGGCAGGAGGCTACGAGGTGCGCAACCGATTCTTCAAAGGCTGCATAGCACCGAAGGACATCAGCCATATCCGGCAGCGGGGAGAGCGGCGAGAAAAATGCCTCGTGTTCGAGGGCATAACGGACTATCTTTCATTTCTCACGTTACGGATGAAGAACTGCCCGACCATGCCTGACCTTGACAGGCAGGATTACGTTGTCCTCAATTCGGTTTCCAATGTTTCCAAAGCCATAGATACGCTGCACGGATATGAGCGCATCCACTGCCTGCTCGACAATGACGAGGCAGGGATAAGGGCATATCAGGAACTGAGAAAAGAGTTTTCCGGACGCCTCCGTGACTTCTCCGACAATTACAGGGGCTACAAGGATTTGAACGATTACCTGTGCGGTAAGCCTTTGTCCCAATCGGCAGAGCCGATGAAGCAGGAGCCGCAAGTCCAATCCGCAAGGCGGATAATGCAGCCACCGAAGAAGCGAGGGCTGAAAATGTAGGGAGAGGGACTCAGCAGCCGCACGGATATTTACCGGCGGAAAATACCATAGCTTATTAGGGAATTTTCCGAACCGCATTGCAAGCAACGCTGAAAATTCCCCAATAAGCCAAAGAGGTTGCACCTCTCTGGACTCTCCCGACCAACGGCAGAAGCCGTACAAAAGCAATCATCAATCATTGTTTCACAAACTAAAAAAGAAGTCATATATGGGCTACGCAGTATTACACATGGAGAAAACAAGCGGAACGGATGCCGCCATGTCAGCGCACATAGAGCGCACCATCCGACCGAAGAATGCGGATGCAGGCAGGACGCATCTCAATCGGGAATTGATAAGTTTTCCTGACGGTATTGAAAACAGGACACAGGCTATACAGCACCGGTTGGACACCGCAGGACTGACACGCAAAATCGGCAACAATCAAGTGAGGGCAATCCGTATCCTGCTTACGGGAACCCACGAGGATATGGAACGTATCACCAATGATGGGAGGCTTGATGAATGGTGCAGCGACAATCTGAAATACCTCGCTGACACATTCGGCAAGGAGAATATCGTGTCGGCAGTCCTGCACATGGACGAGCAGACACCGCACATACATGCTACACTTGTTCCCATTGTCAGAGGAGAACGCAAACGCAAGAAGAAGGAGGAACAGGTGAAGAAGCGATACCGCAAGAAACCGACAGACACAGTCCGATTGTGTGCCGATGATATAATGACACGTACCAAACTCAAATCCTATCAGGACACATACGCCCAAGCCATGAGCAGATACGGATTGCAACGTGGCATAGACGGTTCTGAAGCGAAGCACATTTCCACACGGCAGTATTATCGTGATTTGGTGCAACAGACAGAGCAGTTACAGACAGATATAGAGCAACTTCAAGACCGCAGGGAAACGGCACAGGAGGAACTCAGACGGGCGAAAAGGGAGATACAGACTGAAAAGCTGAAAGGTGCGGCAACAACCGCAGCTGCCAACATCGCCGAGAGTGTCGGCTCTCTTTTCGGCAGCAATAAAGTCAGGACATTGGAGAGGGGGAACAGGAATCTGCATGAGCGTATATTTGAGCTTGAAGAAGAAGCCCGACAAAGGGAACAGCAACAGGCAAAGCGCATACAGGAGATAACGGATGCATATGAACAGCGGCATCGCAAGCTGTCAGAGTTCGTGAATT
Organism: Bacteroides sp. MSK.18.37; assembly: GCF_019129155.2. NCBI lineage: Bacteria > Pseudomonadati > Bacteroidota > Bacteroidia > Bacteroidales > Bacteroidaceae > Bacteroides > Bacteroides sp. MSK.18.37. The sequence continues at coordinate 3,327,229 of NZ_JAHOIB020000001.1, forward strand.
TCGTCAAACGCTATTTCCCGTATGTTGAAAAGCTGATGCCGACAATAAAGTTCTTGCGTGACACTCTGAATTTTGGCGATGGGCTTATCAGGAAACTGTGTGCATTCAAGGACGTTTCAATTAAAGGCGACCTTTATTCTCCCGAGTTCAGGCAGCACTTTAAGGCTGACGGTGCGGTTTGCTCTCTCAAACAGAATACGGAAGGTAATTTCGATTTCAAGATAGACGGAGTTTCGCATGTAAGTTGGTTCAGACGCAGGAAAGATGAGTTTATGGAAGCGTTGGGATTGCCGACAAGGAAACAAAACAGGGGTATTCAGTTGTAAATCAAATAAAGTCCGTGATAGTTGAATGCCATATCACGGATTTTTTGTACTTTTGCACTTGGATTGAGGTGACTCTTTCCAAGACATATTGCTCAATAGCTTCACAATCACCACCGCAAGTAAAAGAGCAAATCATCAATATTGGGACTGCACCCATACGGGCGCAGGCATCCCATATTTGATGATGGTTTGTGGTGAACCGTGAAGCGTATGGCGTATGTCTGCGCTTTTTTGTAACTAAAAAACAAAGAATATGAGAAGAATATTATTAGGAGCTTTGCTCGTTACATTGTTTGCATCATGCAGCAAATCGCTGGAAGATAAGGCGAACACATTGATAGAAGAGGATATAAAGAAAACATTGTATCATCCTGAAACGTACGACCCGGCGGAAACTCAGGTTGATAGCGCATTTACTCCTTTTGATGATCCTGTATTTTATGAAAAAACAATACAATTATGCAAAATAGGGATGTCTATTGATGAATATGACAGAAAGATGAAGAGTGCAAAATCTTCAATGTCTATTTGGAGCGGACCATACCAATCTGCTTATAGCAAGAATGAATATCAAGAAGCAAAAGATGAATATGACGAGAACGCACAGAATAAAAAAAATGCGGAGAAAAAAGCAAAGAAACTTGCAGACGAACTGAAAACCATGCTGGATAAAGAACAGTTGTTTATAGGTTTTAAAGCTCGACATCGTTTTCGTGCCAACAACAATGCTGGGCAAATCGTTTTCGGGGAAATGAAGTATCTGTTTGACAAGGACATGAACAAGATTGTAGCATCATACGACATGGATGATGATGAATATAAGACCGTGCAAATTGTTTATAAGCAGATGCTTGGCGAAGATGTTCAGATTGAGGGCGAAAATTTCGATGATGACGAAGTATTGGAAGAATAAAAGTTGTACAATAAGATGATACACACGTTTTACGATGTTTTGTCGGATGTCATATAACTTTGCATTGTAAAATCAAAACTGTTAATATGACAAACAAAAGAACTATAGGAGAACTCATAGAAAATGAAGTTCGCAAACAACAAATTCCGATTACTGAATTTGCTAAGATGATTTGCTGCCAAAGAAATAATGTTTATGACATTTTTAAACGCAGCAAAATGGATATTGCTCAGTTGAAGCAAATTTCAAAAGTACTGAACCGCAATTTCTTTAAGGAACTTGCCGAGGATGTGGAACTGATAAACGACAGCAAAGAATCTGAAGAAGAGGTAATGAAGCAAAAAGCTGTATCGCAGTTCTTAAATGTCGTACCAGATATACTGCGCAAATTAGGAAAGTCTTCAGCTATAGTTTTCAGTAAATTAGATGAACCTGGATATGAGGATTGCCCTACACCTGATTTTGGATTGTCTGACTATTTTATTACTTTCACTATAGGTGAAACCCTAAAAGAGCGTATAGGTAATTGCGCTGCACTTCCGATAGCTCCTGCCTTTAGCGATGATGGCTGTATGGTAGAAGTATGCACTAATGTTGTTTATAGGTCAGTATGTGTAAATGTAAAATTGGATTATAAAACAGCCGATGAATGGTACAAATTTTTAGCTTTTGCATTTGAAACTTATACAAGATTTGGGAGGAAATAAACAATGAATATACATTCTATTCTGAATGATTATACGGAAATAAAAGAATGTTCTTATAAAGGAGAACATTATTCCGTTCGTGATAACGGAGCTGTATTACGCCATGCACGAGAAGGAAAGCGTATAAGGAAAGATGATAATACGTGGACTTTCGGAAAGCCAAATGAGAATACTGGATATATGGAAATTGGGACAGAACGGGTACATCGAATTGTGGCTTTCGCTTTTCTTGGCGAACCTCCCACACCTCAGCACATCGTTGATCACATTGATACCAACCGCAGGAACAACAGACCTCAAAACCTCAGATGGCTGACAAAGTTAGAAAATGCGTTGAACAATCCGATAACAAGAAAGAAAATAGAATATCTTTGTGGGAGCATTGAGGCTTTTGTGAATGACCCTTCAATAATACAGGAGTTTGTCGATGACAATCCAAATTATGAATGGATGAGAACCGTAACACCGGAAGAAGCAAAAGCCTCTTACGAAAGATTGTGCGCCTGGGCAGAAACAAAAAATAATGAGAAATCTTTAGGCGGAGCTATTGGAGAATGGATTTATACTCCTTATGGAAGGGAAGAGAAGAAATCTCCTTTTGAGAGAGAACAACATAATATAAATGTAACTTCGGAACAAATTGGCAATATGATTAGTATTGATTCGCACACAGCAGATAGCCTGACCGAATCATTAACACCTAATGCCATGCAAAGATATTGGCGTACACCAACAGAATTCCCACTCTGTCCTTCTGAAGTTGGAGATAGGCCACTGACCACTTATCTGAACAATTTGAAAAAAGGTGCTGTCATAACTAAAAATCAATATGCCACACATTTTATAGATGATTTTGCATCATGTAATGATAATCGCCTTGTGATAATCACACATGCAGATGATGGAATAAAGAAGTTCTCAATGATTACTATAACATTTGAGGACGGGAAATACGTGCATGAAGGAACAACGTTCTTTGAGGAACAAGGTGCGCAAAAGGCTCTTACTTTGGCTCAGGGACTTAAATGGGAAGGTGAAGACGGAATAGATGATTATTGTTAATAGACATGATATGAAAAGACTATTTATCATAAGTGCTTTCTTGATGATGTTTTACACATTATACGCACAAACTGTTACAGACTCTGCAACAGTTGTTAGAAGTGTTGATGAAGTTGCAAGATATAAACTATATCCGACAACTAATATGTGGACATTTCTGAAACTTGATACAAGGAATGGTCGTATTTGGCAAGTGCAATGGTCGTTTGAAGATGACAAACGTTTTGAAACAGCACTATCTTTATATTCAGTTGTATGGAAAGACGAAGAAGTCAATGGACGCTTTATTTTATATCCAACAACCAATAATTATAATTTCATCATGCTTGACCAAATTAATGGAAAAACATACCAAGTGCAATGGTCTCAAGAATCTGATAAAAGAATCATCGTGCCAATTGAATGATATATCCAATTATAAAAAAACAGTTAATTATTGGATAACAAAATCCATCCAGCAAATAGTGAGAAACAAATAATAGGGAATTCGAAACAGTTAAATACAGTCAAAGTTTAGCTGACTGAAAGAATTTTTTGATTACATTTTGTATTTTTGCACAGTTAAAGCGTTATCTGAAAAAAGCAAAACTGAGAAATCCGATGAAATCTGCAAGTTGGCAAATCGTAACCCGACAGAGCGTAACATTAATGTAAATCACTCAACGTCAGCATATAATTTGGTGTCAAGCTCTTTTGAGGTAGAAGATAACTGAAAATGTACTCTTCATCGTTCTAAAATTTTTTTGGTTTCAAATTTAGTTCGTGAAGAATCCTTCGTCGCTACGCAAATCATTGAGGAATACTGCAATTCTCGTTCACGCCGCATTTTCTTGCGTGAGTTGTTAGTAACTCACTGGAAGTTAGTGTTTTCTATATTCTTCCAACCTCATCATAACCTGTTTTGGGCATGGTCACGAATTGGTAACGTTGCGATGTCCTAACTTGGCTTTTTCATTGCTTTTTCTGTCTTTCATTTTTTCAAGCCATCTTCCTAAAACGCCTATCTGCCAATAACTTTGCTACATTTTTCTGTTTATCACTTTTTATTCGTACTTTTGTCTTCTATAAATAATAGAACCTATGAGACATAAACTTCTGTTTTCTTTTTTCATCTTTTTGATAGTTGCTTTACCGATTCGTAGTAAGGATTTTGTTTTGACTTCCGGTCAAACAGTTGTCATCGCTTGCAGCCCTTCTGAAGAACTGGTTGTACGAACCGCATTGGAAATGCTGGGGCGTGATATTCAGACAGTATTGTCGTCGACTACCCAAGCGAATGAGAAAACAGGTGAAATTGTGATAGGAACGGTGGGGCAGAGTGAGCTTATCAGCCGGACCGGCATAGATGTTTCTGCGCTAAAAGGCAAGAAGCAGGCTTTTCTATTATCTGTTTCTCCGGAGGGTAAATTGATCGTAGCCGGCAGTGACAAACATGGTACGGCTTATGGAATACTCGAAATATCCCGTTTGTTAGGTGTCTCTCCCTGGGAATGGTGGGCGGACGTAACTCCGGAAAAGAAGAAACTTTTTAAGCTATCTTCCAAATTCCAAAGTCTTCAGGCTCCTTCGGTGGAATATCGGGGTATATTTATTAATGATGAAGACTGGGGCTTGATGCCATGGAGCAGTCGGACCTATGAACCTTCAAAAGTGAAAGGTGAGATAGGCCCGCGTACCAACGAGCGTATTTTTGAACTCTTACTTCGTCTGCGTGCCAACACCTATTGGCCTGCAATGCACGAATGTACACTTCCTTTCTTCCTGACCAAAGGCAATCGGGAAGCTGCCAAGAAATATGGAATCTTCATCGGTGCTTCCCATTGCGAACCGATGGCTTGCAGCGCTGCCGGCGAGTGGAAACGAAGAGGGGAAGGGGCTTATGATTATGTGAATAATGCTCCGGCTGTTTACAAATTCTGGGAAGACCGTGTAAAAGAGGTGGCAGATCAGGAAATACTCTATACGTTGGGTATGCGTGGTGTACACGATGGCAAGATGCAGGGAGCGAAGACGGTGGAAGAACAGAAGGCCGTAATAGATCGTGTGTTTGCAGATCAACGCGGGTTGATTGAAAAATATGTTGATAAGGATGTAACTAAAGTCCCGCAGGTTTTTATCCCTTATAAAGAGGTACTCGACATTTATCATGCCGGATTACAGGTGCCCGATGATGTAACATTGATGTGGTGTGACGATAACTATGGCTATATCCGCCATTTTCCTACGGCCGAAGAATGCCCACGTAAAGGAGGGAATGGAGTCTATTATCATGTTTCTTATTGGGGACGTCCGCACGACCATCTCTGGTTGAGTACGATGAGCCCGTATCTGATTTTCCAACAAATGAAGCTGGCTTACGATCGAGGCATACAGAAGATGTGGATACTGAACGTCGGAGATATCAAGCCTGCCGAGTATCAGATAGAGTTGTTTATGGATATGGCCTGGAATATAGAAGCTGTGGCCTCGGAAGGAGTGACCTCTCATCTGAAACACTGGCTGGAACGGGAATTGGGAGCTTCGTGCGCAAAGGCAGTATTACCTGTGATGCAGGAACACTATCGTCTGGCCCATATTCGTAAACCTGAATTTATGGGAAATACGAGGGAAGAGGAGAAAGATCCTGTTTATCGTGTTGTCAAAGATCTCCCATGGAGTGAAAAAGAAATCAACGGACGTTTGCAGGCTTATGATAAATTGTCGGAGACAGTGGAACGGGCAGCTTTGAAAATCCCATCCGGCAGACAAAGTGCCTATTTTGAATTGGTGAAATACCCGGTGCAAGCTGCTACACAGATGAACCGGAAATTGCTATATGCCCAATTAGCCCGCCACGGAAAAGCGGACTGGGAGAAAAGTGATCTTGCCTATGACAGCATTGTAGTATTGACAAAACAGTATAACTCACTGGAAGATGGAAAGTGGAACCGCATGATGGATTTCCAACCCCGAAAACTCCCCGTATTCAATCGCGTGGAAAGAAAAACGGCTACTTCTCCGATGATGAAAGAGCGTGTAGCTATCTATAAATGGAACGGCTTGGATGGGAAGAATATCCCGAATAGTAAGACCTTGAATGCGCGGAAAGGAACTTCTGCTATTTGTGAGGGCCTGGGATATGAAAGCAAAGCGACAGGCATTGACAAGGGAGATGCACTGATGTTCTCTTTTGACAACTGGAAAACAGACTCGGTAGAGGTTGACATCCGCTTGTTGCCTAATCATCCTGTGAGAGGAGATCAATTACGTTTCTCAATATCGTTGGACGATGCAGCGCCTGAAGTGATCTCTTATGAAACGAAAGGACGGAGTGAAGAATGGAAAGAGAACGTGCTGCGCAATCAAGCCATCCGAACGGTTCGACTTCCGGTATCCGGAAAGAAGTCCCACAAATTGGTAATCAAGGCATTGGACGAAGGAGTGATATTAGACCAGGTGATGCTTTATATGCCTTCGCCTACTGGTGAGTAACTGCACGGATCACGAACCATGCATGATGCGCCACGGTTCCAATCAGCCCGTAATGCTTTGCCATGATCCGAAATCTTTCTTTGAGGGATGCTTTCTGATTCCGGGTAGTCATTCCCTCCTCCAGATAGTCGATGATTGTCAGGTGGGTATTGTGCAAAGTACGTGCTTTCTTCATGATGCGGATGCACCAGTCGAAATCTGCAGAAAAGCGATATTGCAGATTATATGGCTCTACGAGCGTGTGGCGGGGGAAGAATGCCTGGTGGCAGACTAACATTCCCTGTTTGAAACTTTTCCAGGTGAGCGTTTCAGGGGCGGACAATCTGCGCATCCGCAGGAAATGCCTGTCCTTGTCTACGATAGCGGTTTCTCCGTAAAGTATATCGGGCAGTTCATTGCCGTTGATGGTGTGCACCATTTGTTGCAGCGTATCATCCTCATGAAAACAGTCGCCTGCATTCAGGAAACAGAGATAATCACCGCTGGCAAGGGCGATGCCCTTATTCATAGCGTCATACAGTCCTTTGTCGGGTTCGCTGACGACGGTGTGTATGCGTGACCGGTAGCGGTTGATAATAGAGAGGGTTCCATCCTTGGAAGCTCCATCCACGATAATATATTCTATATGATGATAGGTTTGTGAAATAACACTTTGAATCGTGTCTTCCAATACCTTTTCAGCATTGTATGTCACCGTAATGATAGAGAACTTGGGAGTAGGATGGACACTATGCATATTTCCCCGTTATTTTATTGTAGACATCTGTATATTTCTTTGCAACGATACTCTCCGAATAATTACCCAGAACCTTGCGGCAGGCCTGTGCAGAGAGTTCGTTGTATTCCGGTTCCGTCAATATCCAATGTATGCCGTTGGCAAAATCTTCCGAGGATTTGTATTGTGCCACGTAGCCGTTGTGCAGATGATCGATCATTTCGGGGATACCTCCCACATTAAAACCGACACAAGGCACTCCACAGGCCATTGCTTCCATAATCATATTGGGAAGATTCTCTTCCAGAGACGGGATGGCGAAGAGGTCTACGGCATTGTAGATATTCACTACTTCATGCTCATTTTTGATATAAGGGAGCGGGTATACATGGAAAGGAAGTTGTTCCTGTAACTGCTGCGACTGGTTGCCGAATACGACTACACCCAGTGAGTCTTTCCATTCCGGATGCTTTTCTGCTAACAGTTTGCATGCCCCAATCAGATAGTCGACCCCTTTTCGTTTATCGGTGATCTTTAATGAGCCGAACAAAACTAGTTTCTTACCTTCCGGCAACATGAATTTGGCACGCGCTTCCTTCTTGTTCATGGGTTTGAACAAGTTGGTATTAATAGCGTTCGGAATATTGGTCACGCTTTTCCCTTCAAATAATGCACTGGTCTGGGCTTGTTCCTTCAGCCAATGGCTGCACGTGACGAAATGAATGGGAGCGTAGCTGTATAACTTTTGTTTTTTGCGGAACGTGCGATAGGATAAATCCTTTCGTCCCCCGCCTTTGTAGATGTACGGACAGTCGTGACATTCCTGCTGATAGTTGTTGCACTCCCGTGCGTAATGGCAGATGCCGGTGCATGGCCACATATCGTGCATGGTCCAGACTACGGGTTTGCCGGAGGTCAGTATCTTTCGTATATCGTTCAGTGAGAGCATTCCCTGGTTGATCCAATGCAGATGGATCACGTCGGCCTGGCGGAATTCCGGGAGTGAGGTGATGTCTGTACCTGTGTTGGCGATGTCTACGTCAAACAAATGGTAACGCCGGAAACGGTTGGCACTCCAGATCACAATCCGTTCCCACATGAACTTCCACACTTGCAACCAGTTACTTTTTAAGCGGACAACACTGATTTGGTCGGTCTGTTTGTCACGTACCAGCATTTTGGCTTTGATGCCGTTGTTTTTCAGTGACTCCATCAACCGGCTTGCTGCGATGGCTGCTCCTCCTATTCGTTCAGATGTATTTATAATCAGGACTCTCATGGGCAAAAGTTTATGCAAATGTACGGTTTTTAGAGGAAATGTTTGATATTTCCAGCAAGCTTTCTGCTATTTCGCGTGAAAAGATTTCGAGGTTGAAACGTTCTTCCGCCAGTTTGCGGGCATTCTCTCCCATGCGCCGTGCCTCTTCGGGGTGGTCGGCGATGTAGCGGATAGCGTCTATCCAGCCTTGTACGTCGTTATATTCTACGGTGATGCCTATTCCTTCCTTGTCGATGTCTATTTCGAAGTTGGGGTTGCGCGAACAGATGACGGGGATGCCGAGGGCGAATGCTTCCACGAGCGTGGTCAGTCCTACGGTATAGGGGAAGTCCAGGCAGCAGATCACGATACAACTTTTGCGTGCCACCAGTTTCCCCAGTTCGTAGGGAATCACTCCGTCGGTATAATGGATGCGAATGGAGTCGGGCAATGCATACGGGTCGATGATCTTTTTATAGTTGATGTTACCGCATGAGACGGCAATGTACAAATCCAGTTTCTCGTTCGTTGCGGCAAATGCCTGGAGCAAGGTGTCTACGTCCCGGTTTTCTTTGCCGGTGGAGATAAATCCTTCGGGCTTCCGGTCGGGCATTTCTGCAAGCAGGTGGTCGTAGAAAGGAAGATCCGGTCCCCAATGGATGAGTTTCAGTTTGTGGGACGGTGCTTTCCGGGTTTTCTGCGAGTCCTGAATCAGTTTCCGACTGAACAGGAACATTTGGTCTATACCTTTGTAGAAAAGGCGGGAGATTTGTTCGCGCCACGGTTTGGGATTGGTGACGACAGCCGTATGATGCCAGATCACGATGGGCTTGCGGTACAGTCCCAGTGCACGGAGGAAGATGACGGGCTCTATACCCCGGAAAGAGGTGGCGTAGAGGACGTCGTATTTCTCCTTGCAGAAGAGAATCTCTTTGGTGGCGTAAAGCATGAGTTTCAGACGGCCGGAGAAATATTTGCATTTGTGCATCACGGAGTGTATTCCGTAATTCTCCAGTAAAGGAAGTCCGTATAAGATGTGTCCGGGGAATTTATATTCTTTCCATTCCTCGTAGCTTTCCCGTGTGAGGCGGGTATGGTAAAAATAAATAGTAAGCAACTTATTTAGTGGTGCTTGTTTCTTTTCAGCCATTTGTTGATTCGGTTTTTGACAGCTTTCGTAATGATGGAGAAATTGCCGTATTTCAGGTTGAGGAACAGTTCTTCGAACGAACGTCCGATCTTGATCCACGGATGATCCCAGCCCATGATGCGGTAAACGCTCTCTTTGTAGGCAACGTTTTCGATGACGTAGCGGGGATGTTTCAGTGGAAAATCCACCTCATAGCGCTTCATCGTGAAGATGCGGCGGTAACCTTTGGGCAGGGTATGAATCGAGCCGGCGAAATGGGTGGAATCTGCCGTTGCTCCCAAGTTATTAATCATGTTGCGGGTAGGCACGATGCTTAGCCCGGAGTTGAACAGTATGGAGGCGTGGAAGATCGTTTCATAAAAGGCTTTCTGCTGTTCCCGGTGACGCTGGCACATGTAGATAAAGTCGCTCCGGAATTTGCGTTCCTTGATAAGCTGTTCCAGTTGTTGCATATTGAAGGAGTCGTCCAGGAAGTTGTAGAACTCATCCCATTGGTCGACTACCCGTTTCCAGCTTGCCCATCCCCAGATAGAGAAGGTGGTGGTAAAGAAATAGTCGTAGGGCATATCTTGGGTGATTTCTTCGGGGTTAAATCCGGCAATCATGCTGATGCGGGTGTCATATTCGTATTTATCCAGCATCTCCTTGCAGAATTGGAAAAAGGAGACGGCGGGCACATCGTCGTCTTCCAATACGATGCACTTGTCGACTTTCGAAAAGGCCCATTTCTGCGAAATGTACTCCGAAGGGTCGCAGCCGAAATTCTTTTCCTGATAAAGCCGTTCTACTTCACATTCCCAGTCTATCTGTGATACGATTTCACGGCAGGCTTTTATTCCGGGCAGGTCACGTTCGTTTCGTGCTCCGTCCTGATAGAGGAAGAGGCGGGACGGACGCGCTTTCTTCACTTGCTCGAACACTTGCGACAACTGTTGCGGGCGGTTGAAGAACAGGATAAGTACCGGGACGTCTACTAAAGCGGATTTCATATTCATAGTTCTTGTTTTGGGGTTGTACTGAATGACAGGGCGGCAGGATAGTGGTTGTTCACTTTTTCCTGCTCTTCTTCTGTAAATCGATGCAGGGTTGGATAGTTGTAACGCAAAAATCCTTCCAGGTCGTCGGGGGCGGTCACTGTGAGAGGGCCGAATTTCACGGGTTGCAGGTGGCGGATGCTTTCTACGGTTACGTGGTCGGCAGTGGCCATTACGTTGTTATAGTAACGGGTGTTTCGTGAGTTGAAACAGCTTTGAACTGACACCAGCATGCGGTAGATTGCTTTTTTAGAGAAAAGTAGGTCGACTACCCTGTTCAGGAAACAGGAGAAGGCTCCCCGGTTCGTGGGGTTCTCTATTTCACATGTACCGAAGTGTTTCCACATCCATATCTCTTTTCCCATCAGGCAGCATTTGAGGAAGCCGAGTGCTTCGGATTGTATTCTTCGCAGCAGCTTGTTGTCGGGAATCTTGTCGAATGGGAATATATCGACAAAAATGCCCGGATGCATCGGGACATTCTTGAACATTTCTTCTACAAAAAGGGTGTCGTTTTTCTTGACTTTGGCAAAATAATACGGGGTATGAGGGTCTGTCTCTATCCATGAAAGGAAGTAGGAAGGACCCAGTTCCCCGGGAGCTACTTTCAGAAATTTGTTGTAGTTCTCCCGCGTCATGCCTATGTCAATATCATCATCCCAGGGGAGAATCGCCTGGTCGTAGAGTGCACCGATTGCCGTGCCGCCAATCACAAAATAGGGAATGTTGTGCTTCTGACACACCCGGATGGTTTCTCCCAATATGTCGTAGAGTTCGGTATGTAATAAATCAAGCTCTTCGGCTGTATATTTCTTGTTCATCGGAAATGGTTAATGCACGTTGTATTGCAAATGTAGTAATTATATTGCTAAGTTACTATAACTTTAAGTTTCCTTGCATAAATTCGGTGGCCACTCGCCCGCGTCCCGGAATGGGGAGAACGGATGCTTGCGGAAAGTCCTTGAGCAGACAGTCTGCCGGATTGATCTCCGGATAGAACTTCTTCAACAGGAACAGGCTGGGACCGGTGGTGATACTTCCTATAAAGACGGAAGCATCCATCAATAGCTGTATCGAACAGAGGAAACGTGCCATTTGTTTCTGTTTCAGCTCTTTGGCGGTCTGCGTGAAGGCACTGTTGACGTATCCTTGCTCGTTGGGGCTGCAAAGGGTGTACCAGTGTATGTCCGGGGCAAGGGTTTGCACTTGCTCGAAGAGACGGTAGTCGTCGGTCAGTACAAAGACGTCGCGGATGGCTGTTTTTTCTTTGATGAGGCGTATGTAGTGTTCCGGTGGCAGCAGGTTGGTTTCGGTTATCTTGTCTCCTCCGCGTATCTGGCATCCTGCGTATTGAGGCGGAAGTTGCAGGGTGGTGGCAAATTGGCGACATTCCTGTGCGGTGGTGTCGTTGAGTTTCCAGGTGATTTCCGTCAGCTTTTGGAAGGTGTGGAGGTAGTCACCGTCTATTCCCAGTTCGGGGATATGGAAATGCTGGTTGGGGTTGAACGTCACTTGGAAGTTGAGTCGGATCGGTTTACCATACGTGAAGAAAGCAAGGGCTTTTCCGATGATGTTCTTGCAGGTTACTTTCAGTTTCCATTTCAGTAACTTCGTTTTAGATAGTTTTTTGTCTTGCATCAATGCTTGCCATGAAGGCAGGCGATGGGTGTTGTAGGTGTGGTGAAACGGTTCGTGCACTTGCTCGCAGAAAGGTGCGAAACAGTCTTCCCAGCCCTTTTCCCATCCGAAGTTGGCGTCGTCGGAGTAAAGCTTGAACTGTATTTTGTGTTGCAGGCAATAGAGCATTGCATGGAGCATATAGGTGTATTCGGTAAAGAATCCGGCGTCTATACCTATGTGATAGATCATCGTCTTTTTGAAAGAACTGTTCAGAAGGCGGTATTTAGTGGCAAGATCATTAGGGTTCATGTGGCTTCTTTTTGATGAAATACTGGATGCTTTCTTTAAAGGTGACCGAACGGCTGCCCCACATGGCGGCTACGTAGAGTGCTGCTGCGAGCACTATCTTGCTTGCCAGGCGGAGATAAATATTCTCGATGGAACGGGTGGAGTAATAGGTGATTACCATGACGGTGGTGGCAATGACAGCGTATGGAAGTATGTCTATCAGTGCATGGCGTAGCTTTAGTCCGATTTCTTGCCATACGAAGTAGTGCCACGTCAGTAGCCACAGTATATTGGTGGATACATAGACGGCGAGCATGGCATAGATCCCGTGTGAATGGACTAACAGAACGCCTGACAGTAGAATAATGCCGAGCGCTATGGTGTTCCACATATAGATGCGGGATTTTCCTTTGCTGATGATGAGTTGCTGATAGAGGTATGCAATGGGAGTGAAGGCTCCGCTGATACACAGAATCTGCATGATGGGTATGCTGGAATACCACTTGTCGGTGATGGTGATGGTAATCAGTTCTTCTGATACGATTCCCAGTCCGAGCATGGCGGGAAACGAGACGAAAGCGGTGAAACGCAGCATTTTGCGGAATACCCGTTTTTGCCGTTCAAGGTCGTCCGACACTTTGGTGAGTACCGGTTGCGCCACTCCGTTTATCATGCCGGATATAAAGAGCTGTCCCATGCCGCACCATTTATTGGCCTGGTTGTAATATCCTACTTCCTTTTCGGTGTAGAACTTACCCAGTATCACAGAGAACAGGTTGTTGTTGATGTGATTGAATACATTGGTTACCAATAGCTTTCCGCTGAATCCGAACATTTCCTTAATCGGGGTGAAATTGAATTGCAAGCTCGGTCGCCAACGGGTGAAATGCCAATAACAGGCTGTGTTGACGGCTACATAAACGATGCTTTGCGTGGCAATACCCCAATAAGAGAAACCGAAGTAGGCAAGAATGACTCCGGTGATTCCGGATACGGTAAGTCCGATAACGGAAGACAGGGCCCGCTGTTTCACCATCAGGTTTCGCAGAAGATAGGCACTGTGGGATATTCCCAGGCTGGCTATGAAGAATCCGATGAAGGAATAACGTGCCAGTGGTGTCAGTTCGGGAGTATGGTAAAAATCGGCAATGAGCGGTGCGCACAGGAATAACAGCAGATACAAGGACAAGCTGATGGCCGCATTGAACCAGAAGACAGCATTGTAATCGTTGTGTGTCACTTCCTTCTTGTTGACAAGGGCGGCTGTGAAACCGCTCTCCTGTATCGAACTGGCAATGAGGGAGAAGATAGCCAACATTCCCACCATTCCGTAGTCTGCCGGAGTGAGCAACCGTGCGAGGAATATTCCGAAAAGCAGGTTTAACAACTGCTGTATGCCGTTGCTGAATCCTCCCCAAAATAGTCCTTTGGCTGTTTTTTCTTTTAGTGACTGATTCTCGCTCATGTTATTTGCAAAGAATACATGAAAAGGCTATGCGCAATGATAGCTTTTCATGTATTCCCTATTTAAGTTTTATTATTTTACTTCGCTACCCGGCTTCACCTCACGTCCCGGCATGATAACTGCCAGACTGCCGTCGTTGTTTTCGGCACTTAGAATCATGCCTTCGCTGATGATGCCTTTCAGTTTGCGCGGAGCAAGGTTGGCGATGAAGCAAACCTGTTTGCCTACCAGTTCTTCCGGTTGATAATGCTTGGCAATGCCCGATACGATGGTACGTGTTTCCAGTCCGTCGTCGATTTTGAATTGCAGCAATTTATCCGCTTTCGGCACTTTCTGACATTCAAGAATGGTACCTACACGGATATCCAGTTTCGTGAAGTCGTCGAATTCGATGTTCGGACGGATTGGATTAGCCTTGTAATTGGCTTCTTCGTTTGCTTTCTTTGTATCGAGCAATTTTTGTACTTGTGCTTCGATAGTAGCGTCTTCAATCTTTTCGAACAATAATTCCGGTTTGTTCAACTGGTGACCTACAGGGAGAAGGTTGTCACGTCCCAATTCAGACCATTCGAAAGTATCCATGTTCAGCATTTTGCGGAGTTTTTCCGAGCTGAACGGCAGGAACGGGTCGAAAGCGATGGCAAGGTTGGCAACCAGTTGCAGGGAGATGTTGAGGATGGTACCTACACGCTCCATATCTGTTTTTGCCAGTTTCCACGGTTCGGTGTCGGCCAGGTATTTGTTGCCGATACGTGCCAGGTTCATGGCTTCTTTCTGTGCGTCGCGGAATTTGAATACGTCGAGCAGTTTTTCCACTTCTGCTTTTACGTCTGCAAATTCTTTCAGTGTTTCCTTGTCGTAGTCGGTCAGTTCACCTTGTGCAGGTACGCGCCCGTCGAAGTATTTTTGAGTCAATACCATTGCACGGTTCACGAAGTTGCCGTATACGGCTACCAGTTCGTTGTTATTGCGTGCCTGGAAGTCTTTCCAGGTGAAGTCGTTGTCTTTTGTTTCCGGTGCGTTGGCGGTCAGTACGTAGCGGAGTACGTCCTGTTTGCCGGGGAAGTCCGCCAGGTATTCGTGCAACCATACAGCCCAGTTGCGGGAAGTGGAGATTTTGTCTCCTTCGAGGTTAAGGAATTCGTTGCTCGGCACGTTGTCCGGCAGGATATAGCTGCCTTCTGCTTTCAGCATGGCGGGGAATACGATGCAGTGGAACACGATGTTGTCTTTTCCGATGAAATGGATCAGGCGGGTTTCAGGATCTTTCCACCAGGTTTCCCAGCTGTCGGGGAGAAGTTCTTTGGTGTTGGATATGTAGCCGATAGGTGCGTCAAACCATACATAAAGCACTTTTCCTTCTGCTCCTTCTACGGGAACAGGGATACCCCAGTCGAGGTCACGGCTCACGGCACGTGGTTGCAGTCCCATGTCGAGCCAGCTTTTGCATTGGCCGTATACGTTCGGACGCCATTCTTTGTGATCTTCCAGAATCCATTTGCGCAGCCATCCTTCGTGCTTGTCGAGAGGAAGATACCAGTGTTTGGTTTCTTTCATCACCGGTTTGCTGCCGCTGATAGCACTTTTCGGGTTGATAAGATCCGTAGGAGAAAGTGAGGTTCCGCATTTTTCGCATTGGTCGCCGTAAGCGCCTTCGGAATGGCAGTGGGGACATTCTCCAGTGATATAACGGTCGGCAAGGAATGTTTTTGCTTCCTCGTCGTAATATTGTTCAGACGTTTTCTCGATGAATTCGCCTTTATCGTATAATGTTTTGAAGAAATCCGAAGCCAATTGGTGATGCGTCGGTGAAGTGGTGCGGCTATACACGTCGAATGAGATACCGAATTCTTCGAATGATTTTTTTATCAGCGAATGATAACGGTCTACTACATCCTGCGGAGTAATTCCTTCTTTCTTGGCACGAATCGTGATAGGTACCCCGTGCTCGTCCGAACCTCCGATGAATAATACATCTTCTTTTTTCAGACGCAGATAACGCACATAAATGTCTGCCGGTACGTATACACCAGCCAAGTGACCGATATGGACAGGACCGTTCGCATACGGCAGTGCCGATGTGACGGTGGTTCTTTTGAATTTCTTTTCCATTATATAGTGTGATTTTTGTTGTTTTCAACTTTGTAATGTGCAAAGATAATGACTTTTCACCACAGATTACACGGATTAACACAGATTATTTCATTGAAAAGTGGTCACAGAATGAAACAGGAACGTTTCGTAATAAAAAAACAGGTAAAAAGAAAGTGTTTTACCCTGATATAAGTTGGCTAGAAAATAGCCAATTTGTATCGGGGTATTTTTATATTTTCTATTATGTTCTATTTTTAAGATTGAAACAGATTAGGAGTATCTAAACTGTATTCTAATAAAAGAAGTGACGTATAAAATACTGTATGAATATGCGGAATAAGTCATCTTTCTTGAATACAAATGAGTGAATATTCATGATTGTTGATAGAATCATGAATCATTTCTTTTAAAGGAAGACTTCGTTCCTTTTAAAGAAACGGTTTATTGGTCAGTGAGAAGTGCTTCCTTGCTTTTAAACGAAAGGACAAAAGGGTATTTAGAATACTTGTTTTGTGCTGGTTGCTGTCGAATAGGTAACATGTGAGTTGTTTCTATTTGAACTTATATTTGCAATAATCTGCTCCTGAAATTAGGAATTTTGCCTTTTTGATGTTGAATCGAATGATTTAAAGTCTGTTTTGTGTGAATATGGATTATGCAACTTGCTTATCCTTCAAGTTTTCCAATATACTCCGGACTCATCTTGTATATTTTTGATTCTGTATGAGTTTTATGTCCATTTTTTCTGCATAAAGTAATATTCTGTTCTAATGATAAGAATTACATGGTAAGATTATAGCTTTGCATTTCAATAAGTCAGTATAATCTATATAATTTCTTGCTCATTTCCTCTTTTATCATCTATTTCCATCTATATTTCTCCCCTTTTTCTTTCTTTTTTCTCGTAAGAAAGAATATATTTGTACCTAAGTTAAACGAAAACCAAAGCATGATATGATAACAACCCAGTTGCTTCGTCCTGAAAGCATTGTCGTAGTAGGGGCATCGAATAATGTGCATAAGCCGGGTGGCGCAATATTAAAGAATTTGATAAACGGAGGTTATCAGGGAGAACTTCGGGCGGTGAATCCGAAGGAAAAGGAAGTGCAGGGAGTTCCCGCCTTTGCGGATGTGAATGATCTGCCGGACACAGATCTGGCAGTGTTGGCTATACCTGCTGTAATGTGTCCCGATATTGTGGAAACATTGGCCAGCAAGAAGCAAACCAGGGCATTTATCATACTTTCTGCAGGTTTTGGTGAAGAAACCCACGAAGGAGCACTGTTGGAAGAGCGTATTCTGGAAACAGTCAATAAATACGGAGCCTCATTGATTGGTCCTAATTGCATCGGATTGATGAACACATGGCATCATAGCGTGTTCAGCCAGCCAATTCCCAATTTAAATCTGAAAGGGGTGGACTTGATTTCCAGCTCCGGTGCTACGGCGGTATTTATTCTCGAAAGTGCCGTTACAAAAGGTTTGCAGTTCAATTCAGTCTGGTCGGTGGGAAATGCCAAGCAGATTGGCGTAGAAGATGTGTTGCAATTTATGGATGAGAACTTCGATCCCGAAAAAGACTCTCATCTAAAACTGCTTTATATTGAAAGTATTCAGAATCCGGACAGGTTGTTATTCCATGCTTCGTCTTTGATTAGAAAAGGATGTAAGATTGCGGCAATCAAAGCCGGAAGTTCGGAGAGCGGAAGCCGGGCGGCGTCTTCCCATACAGGCGCAATCGCCAGTTCCGATTCGGCAGTGGAAGCATTGTTCCGTAAAGCGGGGATTGTACGTTGTTTCTCTCGTGAAGAATTGACTACTGTAGGTTGTGTGTTTACTCTGCCCGAATTGAAAGGGAAGAATTTTGCTATTATCACCCATGCCGGAGGTCCGGGAGTGATGCTGACAGACGCCTTGAGTAAAGGCGGACTGAATGTTCCTAAACTGGAAGGAGAAATAGCCGAAGAACTAAAAGCCCGACTGTTCCCCGGTGCTGCCGTTGGGAATCCTATTGATATTCTGGCTACCGGAACACCGGAGCATCTGCGTCTTTGCATCGACTACTGCGAGGAGAAACTCGACAATATAGACGCCATGATGGCCATCTTCGGAACTCCGGGATTGGTTACTATGTTTGAAATGTATGATGTGCTTCATGAAAAGATGCAGACTTGCAAGAAACCGATTTTTCCCATTCTTCCTTCCATTAATACAGCCGGAGCGGAGGTTTCCGCCTTCCTGGCAAAAGGGCATGTGAATTTTGCAGACGAAGTGACCTTGGGTACTGCCCTTTCACGTATCGTCAATGCTCCTAAACCGGCAGTTCCTGAAATAGAATTGTTCGGAGTGGACGTTCCGAGGATTCGTCGTATTATTGATTCTATTCCGGAGGATGGTTATATCGCTCCCAATTATGTACAGGCATTGTTGCACGCTGCCGGTATTCCGTTGGTAGATGAATTTGTTTCCGATGATAAAGAGGAGATAGTAGCTTTTGCCCGTCGGTGCGGATTTCCGGTAGTTGCCAAAGTGGTTGGCCCTGTGCACAAATCAGATGTCGGCGGTGTCGTTCTGAACATTAAAAGTGAGCAACATCTGGCACTGGAATTTGATCGTATGATGCAGATACCTGATGCAAGAGCAATTATGGTACAGCCGATGCTGAAAGGTACGGAACTGTTTGTTGGCGCAAAATATGAAGAGAAGTTCGGTCACGTGGTACTTTGTGGTTTGGGAGGTATTTTTGTGGAGGTGCTGAAAGATGTATCTTCCGGTTTGGCTCCGCTTTCTTACGAAGAAGCTTATTCAATGATTCATTCTTTGCGTGCTTATAAAATCATTCAGGGAACACGTGGGCAAAAGGGAGTCAACGAAGATAAATTTGCTGAAATTATTGTCCGTTTGTCCACTTTGCTACGTTTCGCTACAGAGATCAAAGAAATGGATATAAATCCGCTCTTGGCAACGCAAAAGGCCGTTGTAGCAGTTGACGCGCGTATCAGAATAGAAAAATAGGACTATTCTTTCATTCATTGAGACATATTTACTATCTTTCCGCTGTGATTTTGCCTACATTTGGTAACTCAAACGGAAGGATAGAAAACACGTATGTTTATGAAGAAAGTTCTCATATTTTTAATCTGTTTAATCGGCTATCAGATCGGCTGCCATGCGCAAATGGCGGACGAGCATTATTATTTCAAAAATCTTAGTGTACAGAACGGGTTATCTCAAAATACGGTCAATGCGATTTTGCAGGATAAGCAGGGCTTTATGTGGTTCGGCACAAAAGATGGTTTGAATAGATATGACGGTTTGTCATTCCGCAAATTCAAACATGATGACCGCACACGGCGGAGCATTGGTAATAATTTTATCACAGCTCTTTATGAGGATGCAAAAGGAAATATCTGGGTAGGTACGGATGTAGGACTTTATATCTATAATCCGGAAAAAGATTCTTTCCGGCATTTTGCTGAATTGAGCGCAGAAAACACGAAAATAGAGCATACCGTAACTGCAATCTCCGGAGACAACAAAGGATGTGTCTGGATAGCGGTAGAGTCGCAGGGGCTATTTTGTTATGATCTGGAGGAAGGAATACTCCAGAACCACACATTGAAGAACTTTTCTTTTATCTCCACCAATGTCCAGTCTTTTGTTTTCGATAATAGCGGAACCCTTTGGATTGGCTGCTATGGTGATGGACTTTTCTATTCGAAAGACCGTTTGCAAACCCTTCATCCTTATGTATCACCTGTAGACGATCAAAAAACTTATGAGAATGATGTCGTGATAGGCCTGGTGAAAGGAGCATATAATTGTCTATATATAGGCTCTTTAAAAGGAGGAGTGAAAGAACTGAACCTGACCTCTAACAAACTACATGACTTACTTTCAGAGGATGAAAATGGAGAGTCTGTTTTTTGTCGCGAACTGCTGGTCGCTTCTGATAATGAATTGTGGATTGGTGCAGAATCGGGACTCTATATTTATAATCTTCGAATGGGTAAATATGTTCATTTGCGCAGTTCGATCAACGACCCTTATTCTTTGTCCGATAATGCTATTTATTCCTTGTGTAAGGATCGAGAGGGTGGTATCTGGATTGGATCTTATTTTGGAGGTGTGAACTACTATCCGCGTTTTTATACGTATTTTGAAAAATATTATCCCAAAGGAACAGATAATGGTTTGCATGGAAAACGGGTACGTGAGTTTTGCCAGGATAATCAGGGTATTCTGTGGATTGGTACGGAAGACGGCGGTTTGAACCGTTTCAACCCGAAGACCAAGACTTTTTCCTTTTTTACCCCTAGCAGTGCTTTTACCAATGTGCATGGTCTGTGTTTGATTGATAACCATCTTTGGGTAGGAACCTTTGCAAAAGGAGTGAAAGTAGTAGATACGCGTACGGGAGCTATCGTGAAAACCTATCAGAAAACAGACTCTCCCCGTTCATTGATAGACAATAGCGTGTTCTCTATTTGCCGCACAACGACGGGTGATATTTATCTGGGTACTTTATTCGGTTTGCTGCGATACAACAGACAATCTGATGATTTTGACCGGATACCGGAACTGAACGGCAGGTTTGTATATGATATAAAGGAAGATTCCGGAGGAAATCTATGGCTGGCAACTTATGCAAATGGAGCTTATTGCTACAATGTGAGCGAAAAGAAATGGAAGAACTATTTGCACGATGAAAATAATCCGAAGAGCCTTCCGTATGACAAGGTATTGAGCATCTTTGAAGACTCTCACCGGCAAATCTGGCTGACTACCCAAGGAGGGGGATTCTGTCGTTTTCAGCCGGATACGGAGACTTTTGCCAATTATAATTTGTCGGCCGGATTGCCGAACGATGTTGTATATCAGATTGTGGAGGACAAAGAAGGATTTTTGTGGTTGACAACCAACAACGGTCTGGTTTGCTTCCAACCTACCACCGGAGTGATGAAAGTATATACCACCTCTAATGGCTTGTTGGGCGACCAGTTTAATTATCGTTCAAGCTTTGAAACCGAAGATGGTACGATCTATCTGGGTAGCATCGATGGTTTTATCGCTTTTAATCCCAAGAATTTCTCGGAGAATAAGTTCATTCCGTCTGTTGCCATTACTGATTTCTTTCTGTTTGGTAAGGAGGTGTATGCCGGCGAACCGGGATCTCCGTTAGAGAAGAGTATAACTTTCTCCGACCAGCTTGTGCTCCAGTCCAATCAGAATTCTTTTTCTTTCCGTGTAGCAGCGTTGGATTTCCAGGCTCCGAAAACGAGCCGGATTATGTATAAACTGGAGGGCTTTGATACGGATTGGCTGACGGTTGGCGAAAGCCCTATCGTTACTTAGGGATATTCCTAAAATAATAAAATTTAAGGCAACTAATTCATTGCGAGTTAGTTGCCTTTTTTGTATCTTTAAGCATTCCCCCCCAAAAACGGTTTGACGGCCAAAACGGGGGGAATTAAAAATAAAAACACATGGTAAAGATACAAAAAATCTCAGAAATCGAACCTTGTTTAGGTTTTACCGAGTTCGATATGCTTAAAAAATATCGTCAAAGTTTTGCAACGAGTGAATTAGGTCGACTCCATTCTCTGTTCCCTTTCTCGGAACTGGCCCGACAAATGCATTTGAAGTCCTCTCCTTTGGGGCGTAAAAGTTATTTTTCTCCCGAAGGTAAAATAGCCTTGATGGTCTTGAAGTCCTATACCAACTTTTCCGATGCACAACTGATTGAGCATTTAAACGGTAATATTCATTACCAGTTATTTTGTGGTATTCAGATTGATCCGCTTCATCCACTGACCAATCCTAAAATCGTCAGTGCAATTCGTCAGGAACTAGCGGATCGCCTTGATATTGAGTCCCTCCAGCTCATTCTTGCCGAGCATTGGAAACCTTATCTTGAGAACCTTCATGTCTGTATGACCGATGCCACCTGTTATGAAAGTCATCTGCGCTTTCCTACTGATACCAAACTCTTATGGGAAGGTATTGTATGGCTTCATCGTCATCTGTGCAAACATTGCCAGACCTTGCACATACAACGTCCCCGTAACAAGTATCTTGATGTACGCCGTGCCTATCTTGCTTATAGCAAACTGCGTAAACGCAAGAAATCACAGACTCGTATGATTACACGAAGGTTACTTCAGTTATTGGAAAAGTTACTTGACCAGCTGGAGCAGCTTCATTCATCCTACAGGAACAGGCTTACACTATCCTCTGATTACCAAAGACGTTTCTCGGTCATACAGACAGTCCTTGAGCAAGGGAAAAATTTATTTGCAGGCAAAAAAGTGTCCAACCGTATCGTGAGTATCGACCGGCATTACCTTCGTCCCATTATCAGAGGCAAGGAAACCAAATCCGTTGAATTCGGAGCCAAAGTCAACAATATACAGATAGACGGAATCTCCTTTATAGAACATATCTCCTTTAAGGCTTTTAACGAAGGAGTACGTTTGAAAGACTGTATTCATCTGCAACAACAACTGACCGGGGTCAGGGTTAAGGCGCTTGCGGCGGATTCAATCTATGCCAATAATGCCAACCGGAAATTTTGTACAAAATATCATATAAGTACTTCCTTTAAGCGTAAGGGCAGAGCTGCCAAAGATGAGCCGCTTCGGAAAATCTTACGGTCGGAACTCAGCCGTGAAAGAGCTACCCGCCTGGAAGGAAGTTTTGGAACGCAGAAACAACATTACTCACTGGCCAGGATAAAAGCTAGAAACAGGAAAACGGAAGTACTTTGGATTTTCTTTGGGATACATACAGCCAATGCGGTATGTATGATAGAAAAGGTCGAAAAGAAAAAAAGAAAGGCAGCATAATCTGACTAAAATAACAGGAAAAACAGGAGAGGTTTTAACTTCCCCTAAAAAAGACATGTACATAATGCAAGGGTGGGAAGGAAAAAACAAGAATATGTAAACAATATTGTACAAAAAAGATAGAAGACTGGGAGAGTTGAACGAAAAAATCAAGAGAAAAGCTCACGTAAAGCAAAGCTTTTCTCTTGATTTTTTAGAAAGAGGAACATTTACTGAATATCCCTACTTATTCCAATCTTCGTTACGGTGATTATACCTTCCGGGTAAAGGTTGCTAATAGCGACGGTGTATGGAGTGACGACGAAGTGTCATTAGGGGTACATATTCTTCCTCCTTTTTACCTCTCTATATGGGCGTATTGTGTGTATGCTCTGCTGATTATCGGCTGCTCCCTGTATACGGTTATGTATTTCAAGAGACGCAGTAACAGCAAACACCGCAGGCAGATGGAGAAATTCGAGCAGGAGAAGGAACGTGAAGTTTATCATGCAAAGATTGATTTCTTTACGAATGTGGCCCACGAGATACGTACACCGTTGACGCTGATTAAAGGTCCTTTGGAAAACATCATATTGAAGAAACAGGTCGATGCGGAAACGAGGGAAGACTTGAATGTAATGAAGCAGAATACGGAACGGTTGTTGAACCTGACTAACCAGTTGCTTGATTTCCGTAAAACGGAAAGTCAGGGATTCCGCCTGAATTTTGCGAAATGTAATGTAACGGAGGTGCTGAAAGAGACTCATGTGCGTTTTACTTCCCTTGCCAAACAGAAAGGTTTGGAGTTTACTTTGCAAGTGCCCGAGGAGGATTTCTATGCGCATGTGAACCGGGAGGCGTTTACGAAGATTATCAGTAATCTGTTGAATAATGGGGTGAAGTATGCTGAAAGCTACGTACACATATCTTTGGAAGTGCCGGAAACGGATGACAACAATTCATTCTGTATTCGTACGGAGAATGATGGAGTGATTATTCCCAATGAGATGAAGGAGGAAATATTCAAGCCTTTCGTTCGTTTCAATGAAAAAGAAGACGGCAAGGTGACTACCGGAACAGGAATCGGCTTGGCTCTTTCCCGTTCATTGGCTGAACTGCATCAAGGGACTTTAGCTATGGGAGAAGGGGAAGAAAATAATACCTTCTGTTTGATTTTGCCGATTGTTCAGGACATGACAATAACCTTAACCCCGGAACCGGAAGTTGAAATAGACAGGATGAATGAAATTCCTGTTGGAGAGACGGAAAAGAAAGATAACCGGCCTACAGTGCTGGTTGTAGAAGATAATCCGGATATGCTTGCCTTTGTAGTGCGTCAGCTATCGAAAGAATATACTGTATTGACTGCCACTAATGGTGCGGAAGCGTTGCAAGTGTTGGATGGTAATTATGTGAACTTGGTGGTTAGTGATGTTGTGATGCCTGTGATGGATGGTTTTGAATTGTGTAAGACGATCAAGTCAGATTTGAATTATAGCCATATTCCCGTTATTTTGTTGACTGCGAAGACGAATATCCAGTCTAAGATAGAGGGAATGGAACTGGGAGCAGATGCTTATCTGGAGAAACCTTTTTCTGTGGAATATTTACAGGCTTGTGCTTCCAGCCTTATTCAGAATAGGGAGAAACTGCGCAAGGCTTTTGCACAGTCTCCTTTTGTGGCAGCCAATACGATGGCGTTGACAAAAGCTGACGAAGATTTTATAAAGAAGTTGAATGAGGTTATCCAGGTGAATTATAGTAATCCGGAATTTAGCATGGATGATATGGCGGATAGCCTGAATATGAGCCGTTCTAATTTCTATCGGAAGATAAAGGGAGTCTTGGATTTGAGTCCGAATGAATATCTTCGACTGGAACGTTTGAAGAAGGCTGCTCAATTATTGAAAGAAGGAGAAAACCGGGTAAATGAGATTTGCTATATGGTAGGGTTTAATTCTCCGTCTTATTTTGCCAAGTGTTTCCAGAAGCAATTTGGAGTGTTACCCAAAGATTTTGTAAGTTAATATTAATTTATAGCTATAAAGATAAGGTAAAAAGGAGCTTTTAAAAGAATGATTTGATGAAAAAGTATGTAAATTTGTTCGTTTTCGTATTCATGATAGGTGCTTGTCTTTCGCAGGGGAGAGCACAGACAAAGTCTGCAGTGAGTTATAAGAATCCGGTTGTAGATATTGCCATGCCCGACCCTACGGTGATTAAAGCTGCAGATGGTTATTTTTATGTGTATGCTACCGAATCTACCAGAAACGTTCCGATCATGAAGTCGAAAGATTTGGTGGAATGGACGTATTGCAACACTGCATTCACGAATAAAACTCGTCCCAGGTTTGAACCTAAAGCTGGAATCTGGGCACCTGACATTAATTATATTAACGGTAAATATGTGCTTTATTATGCAATGTCAGTGTGGGGAGGAGAACAAACGTGTGGAATAGGGGTAGCTACGGCCGACTCTCCGCAGGGACCTTTTACGGATCATGGTAAGATGTTCCGTAGCAATGAGATTGGTGTACAGAACTCGATCGATCCCAGTCTCCTGCAGTATGAGGGGAGAAACTATTTGGTATGGGGCAGCTTCCGGGGAATATATGTTATTGAACTGACTGCGGATGGGCTGTCGATCATGCCGGGAGCGAAAAAAAAGAGAATAGCGGGAACTGCTTTTGAAGCTGTTTATATCCATAAGCACGACGATTATTATTATATGTTTGCCTCCATAGGAAGTTGTTGTCAAGGAGTGAAAAGTACATATAAAGTCGTAGTGGGACGTTCCAAGAAAGTATGGGGCCCGTACAAAGACAAGACCGGTAAACCGATGTTGAAGAATGGTTATTCTTTGGTGATAGGTGCGAATGATCATTTTGTAGGCAATGGGCACGGTTCGCAGATTATCCGGGATGATGCCGGACAAGACTGGCTTCTGTATCATGGATTTTTAAGATCAACTCCGGAGAACGGACGTATTCTGTTGTTGGACCAGATCAAGTGGGACCAAGAAGGTTGGCCTTACGTAGAGGGAGGATCTCCTTCTTACGAAACACAAAAAGCACCTGTATTTAATAACTGATTTTCAAATAAACCAATTATAATCTTAAATACCACAAGCATGAAACATACCCCTATTAGCAGGCGGGATTTTCTAAAGAATTTAGGCATAGCCGGGGCTGGCACTCTTCTTGCAGCAAGCCCTTGGCTTTCTGCTTTTTCGGAGGTGATGAACACCTCAAACGAAAAGTGTCGTTTGGCAATTATCGGTCCCGGTTCCCGGGGACAGTTTTTAATGGGATTTCTGACTAAAAATCCTAAAGTCGATATTGTTGCATTGTGCGACATTTATAAACCGTCTATTGAAAAAGCACTGAAGCTCGTTCCTAATGCCAAGGTGTACGGTGACTATCGAGAAGTGTTGGAAGATAAGTCGATAGATGCCATACTCGTGGCTACTCCTCTTAGTTCGCATTGTAAGATAGTGCTGGATGCTTTTGACGCAGGAAAGCACGTTTTTTGCGAAAAGTCGATAGGTTTCACGATGGAGGAATGTTATCGTATGTATCAGAAACACCGTAGCACGGGAAAAATATTCTTCACAGGGCAACAGCGTCTGTTCGATCCTCGTTACATTAAAGCAATGGAGATGATTCATGCGGGTACCTTCGGTGAAATAAATGCAATCCGTACCTTCTGGAACCGGAATGGGGATTGGAGACGTTCGGTACCTTCACCCAATCTGGAACGTCTGATAAACTGGCGTCTTTACAAGGAGTTCTCAAAAGGATTGATGACGGAACTCGCTTGCCATCAGCTTCAGATCGGAAGCTGGGCTTTGCGTAAGATACCCGAAAAGGTGATGGGACACGGTGCCATCACTTATTGGAAAGATGGCAGGGATGTGTATGACAATGTGAGTTGTGTATATGTGTTTGATGATGGGGTAAAGATGACATTCGATTCTGTCATTTCCAATAAATTCTATGGACTGGAAGAACAGATCATGGGTAATCTCGGAACGGTAGAACCGGAAAAGGGAAAATATTACTTTGAGAGTGTAGCTCCTGCACCGGCCTTCCTGCAGATGGTGAATGACTGGGAGAACAAGGTATTCGATTCTCTGCCTTTTGCCGGAACAAGCTGGGCACCGGAAACTGCAAACGAAAACAAAGGAGAATTCATTATCGGAGAACGTCCCAAGAGCGATGGTACATCATTGTTGTTGGAAGCTTTTGTTGAGGCCGTCATAAC
This sequence comes from Bacteroides sp. MSK.18.37, assembly GCF_019129155.2. NCBI lineage: Bacteria > Pseudomonadati > Bacteroidota > Bacteroidia > Bacteroidales > Bacteroidaceae > Bacteroides > Bacteroides sp. MSK.18.37. The sequence continues at coordinate 3,354,419 of NZ_JAHOIB020000001.1, forward strand.
ACAAAAACAACCTAAAAACATCGCGGAAGAAGGATATTATGCAAGTATGCTCTGTTTGTTGGGACATCAGGCATTGGAAGAAGAACGGACGCTCTATTTCCCTGATGAGTATAAAATAGACTATCTGAACCATCAATCTGTAAAAACACCCGAAGCAATATGAAAGACACGATTGTAACCGCACGACGTAAGAAAATTGAGTTAATCACTTTACTCGTTTGTTTCGTAGTATCTAATTTGATACATCTTTATGCAATTATTGCTTATCATGCGCCATTTACGGAGATGATAACGTCTATTTTTTATATAATTATATTTACTTTTGTGCTTTATGCTTGTTGGGGGATTTTGCGCCTTTTATTTTATGGAATGCAAGCACTATTTAAAAAGAAGGGCAGGAGTTGATAGTTTTCCTATATAATTTTAAAAGAAGAACTTAATCAATATCAATGAAAATGAATAATTTATGGTAACACGAAGGGATTTTTTGAAAACGATGTCGATGGCTTCAGCCGGATTGGCATTAGGAACCGGTGATTTATTACATGCGCAAACCGCTTCACCTAAAAAAGGAAGAGGTGACAAAGTGAAGATTGCTTATATCGGCATTGGTAACCGTGGAGAGCAGATTATTGAAGACTTTGCACGGACTGGTTTGGTGGAAGTGGTGGCTTTATGTGATGTAGACATGGGTGCCAAACACACACAAAAGATAATGGCTAAATACCCAAAAGCAAAACAGTTTAGGGATTTCCGCCAAATGTTTGATAAGGCCGGTAACGAATTTGATGCCGTGGCAATTGCTACTCCTGACCATTCGCATTTCCCGATTAGCATGCTGGCTTTGGCTTCCGGAAAGCATGTATATGTAGAGAAACCGTTGGCACGTACTTTCTATGAAGCGGAACTGTTGATGCAAGCTGCACTTAAACGTCCGAATCTGGTTACTCAAGTAGGAAATCAGGGACATTCTGAAGCAAACTATTTCCAGTTTAAAGCTTGGATGGATGCGGGAATTATCAAGGATGTTACTGCTATCACTGCCCACATGAATAACCCGCGCCGTTGGCATAAATGGGACACTAATATTTATAAACTTCCTTCCGGTCAGCAACTGCCGAAAGATCTGGACTGGGACACTTGGCTTGGAGTTACTCCTTATCACGAGTATAATAAAGATTATCATTTGGGACAATGGCGTTGTTGGTATGATTTTGGTATGGGAGCATTGGGCGACTGGGGAGCACATATCCTCGACACGGCTCACGAATTTCTGGAACTGGGATTGCCATACGAAGTCACTATGCAATATGCAAAAGGGCATAATGATTACTTCTTCCCGTATTCTTCCACGATTCTCTTCCGTTTCCCGCAACGTAAAGGAATGCCACCGGTAGATATTACCTGGTATGATGGTCTGGATAATCTTCCTCCTATTCCTGCTGGTTATGGAGTTTCGGGATTAGATCCGAACATCCCGGTAACTAATCAGGGAGATACTCCGAAATCTAAGTTGAATCCTGGAAAAATCATTTATACTAAGGATTTGATCTTCAAGGGTGGTAGTCATGGAAGCACTTTGTCTATTATTCCGGAAGAGAAAGCCAAAGAGATGGCAGACAAGTTGCCGGAGGTTCCTAAAAGTCCTTCCAATCACTTCGAGAATTTCTTGCTGGCATGTCAAGGTATTGAAAAGACACGCTCGCCGTTCGAAATCAATGGTGTGTTGAGCCAGGTATTCTCACTGGGTGTGATGGCTCAACGACTTAATACACAGTTGTTCTTTGACCCTCGTACGAAGCAGATTACAAATAATGAATTTGCTAATGCAATGCTGGCGGGACTTCCACCGCGTAAAGGTTGGGATGAATTTTATAAATTATAAATAGAAAATAGCCTTTTCCATTCCTTCTTCGAATATAAGGGAGTGGGAAAGACTAATCAATGATTATGAAGAAGAATATCGTATTAACTTTACTTTTATTCTGTGCCGCTTCTTTAGGTGCACAGAATTGGGAACCTCTTTTCAATGGAAAGAACCTGAAAGGATGGAAGAAATTGAATGGCAAAGCCGAGTATAAAATTGTAGATGGTGCCATTGTCGGTGTATCTAAAATGGGAACACCCAATACTTTTTTGGCAACGACAAAGAATTATGGTGACTTTATCCTTGAGTTTGACTTCAAGGTCGATGACGGTTTAAATTCCGGAGTACAGCTTCGTAGTGAAAGCAAGAAAGATTATAAGAAGGGTCGTGTACACGGTTATCAGTTTGAGATCGATCCTTCCAAACGCGCTTGGTCAGGTGGTATCTATGATGAGGCACGTAGAAACTGGCTTTATCCTTTGACGCTGAATCCGTCGGCAAAAACCGCTTTTAAGAATAACGCATGGAATAAAGCCCGTATTGAGGCTGTAGGTAACTCAATTCGTACTTGGATAAACGGAGTACCTTGTGCTAATATCTGGGATGATATGACTCCTGTGGGCTTCATTGCTTTGCAAGTGCACGCCATTGGAAATGCGGCAGATGAAGGTAAAACAGTTAGTTGGAAAGATATCCGCATTTGTACGACGGACGTAGAACGCTATCAGACACCGGAAGCGCAAGCTGCACCGGAAGTGAACCTGATTGCCAATACGATTTCTCCGAACGAAGCAAAAGAAGGATGGACTCTATTATGGGATGGCAAGACTACTGATGGATGGAGAGGAGCTAAACTTTCTACTTTCCCCGCAAAAGGCTGGAAGATAGAAGATGGTATTCTGAAAGTAATGAAGAGTGGTGGTGCTGAATCAGCTAATGGCGGTGATATTGTGACTACCCGTAAATACAAGAACTTTATTCTGAAAGTAGATTTTAAGATTACTGAAGGTGCAAATAGCGGAATTAAATATTTCGTAAACCCGGATATGAATAAAGGTGCAGGTTCTGCTATCGGTTGTGAATTCCAGATTCTTGATGATGACAAACATCCTGATGCAAAACTGGGTGTGAAAGGTAATAGAAAGCTAGGGTCGTTGTATGATTTGATTCCGGCTCCTAAGAATAAACCTTTCAACAAGAAAGAATTTAATACAGCTACCATTATCGTAAAAGGTAACCATGTAGAACATTGGTTGAACGGCGTTAAATTGATTGAATATGATCGTAACAATGATATGTGGAATGCATTGGTAGCATACAGTAAATATAAAAACTGGCCTAATTTCGGAAATCCGGAGGAAGGAAATATACTTCTTCAGGACCACGGAGACGAAGTGTGGTTCAAGAACGTGAAGATTAAAGAACTGAAATAAGGTGTATTCCATGTTATTGTGGGAGATACGTCAAAATTCCTTATGATTTTTACTCAGGCATGGATTACGCGGATTACGCGGTTGCTATTTCATTGGAACAACCGTAAAATCCGTGTAATCTGTGCCTAATTTGTCCTACTATACGATGCAAGTCCCTATTCAACATATGTATAAACCATCCCATGAAGGTAATGGACTGCTTTATGCCTGGTTTCTTTCCATGCATACACGGGTGGATATTATCCTGTATAGCCAGAAAACGGAAAGAGAATTGTTGCTTGTGGTTAATCGTATTTATGACGCATTGTGCCGGTTGGAAAAGATGGCGAACTTTTATGATCCGGCCAGCGAATTGTCTTTTGTCAACCGAACTGCTCCGACTTCACCAGTTGTTCTTAGCGAAGAACTCTATTCAATGATTGATTTATGCCTGAAATATAACGGGAAGACTCTGGGGTGTTTTGATATTACAGTCCATTCGGAAAATTACAATCAGAACACGATACAATCGGTTCATTTATCAGTCGAAGATCATAGCATCTATTTCTCACAACCGGGAGTTACTGTCAACTTATCCGGCTTTCTTAAAGGGTATGCTTTGGATACAATTAAAAGCATACTGAATGAGTTTTTGATAGAGAATGCATTGATAAATATAGGAAACAGTTCCGTCCTTGCTTTAGGTAATCATCCGGTAGGATCGGGATGGAAAGTCAATAATATACTTCTTCATAATGAGTGTCTTACAACCTCCGGTAATGACTCTCCTGAACGTCGGCATATTGTTTCTCCTCGAAACGGGAAATTGGTGGAAGGCGTTCAACAGATAGCTGTGGTTACACCCGATGGAGCGATAGGAGAAATATTGTCTACCGCTTTGTTTGCTGCTGACGGCGAACAGCGTAGAGCTTTGATGGGTATATATGCACAATGTCGTGTATATATATATCCACCGTGCTGAATATATATACTCACCGTGCTGGTCATATATATCCACCATACTATATTGGCCATATATATCCAATGATACTATCTAATCAATTGCTAGGGTATAGATAGGAGCATAATTAATTGTTAACTACAGACAAATGCTCTAAAGTTAGTTATGACCTGATTTTTTTGTTTTTTGAGACAAAAATACTATTTGAGATAAATTTGCATTTGTAACTTTGTATTATAAAATTGATGTAACTATTGAAATATAACGTGGATAAAAGTAGATAGATTCAATATAAGCTTTATAATATTAACTCAAATTTATTTAGTATGAAAAACAAAAAAGAAGGTTTCACGTTTCGGGTAGGATTGTTCTTACTATTGGTGACTTTTTGTCTTGGTACAGTACAGGCTCAAAGTTCTAAAATTACGGGATATGTGAAAGATCAATCGGGTGAACCGCTGATTGGAGTAAATGTGATGGAAAAAGGGACCACTAATGGAACAGTAACCGATCTAAATGGGTTCTATAGCATTGTGGTAAAGGCTTCAAATGCTGTGTTGAATTTCAGTTATATTGGTTATAAGAATCAAGAAATCTCGGTAGCAGGTAAAAAACTGATTGACGTCACAATGAAAGATGATTCAGAGACGCTAGATGAAGTAGTTGTAGTGGGTTATGGTACGATGCGTAAAAAGGATTTAACAGGTTCGGTCGTTCAAGTTCGTCCTGATAAGATTGCCAATGAAAATCCTAAAACAGTTCAAGACATTTTACGTGGAACACCGGGATTAGTGGTAGGTTATGGTGAAGGTGATGCAGGCGCAAAAGGCGGCGGTGAGATGAAGATCCGTGGACAACGTTCCGTTTATACAGATGGTGGTCATAATAATCCATTGATTATCCTCGACGGTATGTTCTTTCAAGGAGAACTCTCGGAAATTAATCCGGATGATATTGGGCAAATAGATGTTTTGAAAGACGCGTCGGCAGCTGCTGTTTATGGAGCACAAGCTGCAAACGGTGTAATCATCATCACAACGAAAAAAGGTAAAAAAGGTAAGCCTGTGGTTAATTTCACAGCTAGTGTAGGTTTAACTCAAAAGGCTGCCTATCGTGATAGATGGCAAACTACGGACGAATATCTGCAACACTATGTAGACTGGAAAGAAAAAAACACTTATGGTGTGAATGCTGAAACAGGAGAATATGCAGCTTATTCAAGACCTGGTAATGAATATACTTCAAAGCCAGAGTATTTCCGAAATCCTAATAATTTGTCGGATGCAGTGTCTTTGGAACAGTGGCGTAATTATTCAACCAATCGGGAAGGAGAATCTGATCTTAGTATTTGGGCAAGGCGTTTAGGATTTAGATATGATACGGCTTTACTTGACAATCTTTTGTCGGGAAAGACCGTTGATTGGCAAGATGAAGCGTTTCGATTAGGTTTCAATCAAGACTATAATGTAAGCATTAGCGGTGCCGGCGATAAGGTGGATTATTACATGTCTTTAGGTTATCTGCGCAATGAAGGAGCGTTTGTCGACGATACTTATCGAGCTATCCGTGCAAACTTGAAACTAAATGCAAAAGTAACCAATTGGTTTGAAGTGGGTGCAAATATAAACTTTCAAGATCGTTCGGATGGTGAAATCGGCATGGATAAAGGTGGTTTTATGGAAAACAGTCCATACGCCATGTTGAAAGACGAAAATGGAAACTATACACAAGACCCCTTGATGTATCAATATGACCGTGCTAATGAAACAAACTGGTATTTTGAGAAGCAATATATTCAATTGGAAAAAGGGTATACTACATTGAATACTATCTTCAATGCTAAAGTAAAATTGCCTTTCAACATCACTTATCAGTTTAATATTGCGCCCCGTTTTCAATTTTTCTATGACCGTTATTTTACGTCTGCAGAAAGACCTAATTCCAATCCTAATGACCGTGGAACAAATCGGGAACAGGCCAAACGTTTTAATTGGTCTCTGAACAATACTATTACTTGGGATCAGACTTTTGCTAACAAGCACCATGTTATTTTGACATTTGTGCAAGAAGCGGAAGAACGCCAATATTGGTCAGACCGAATTGAAGCCCGTAATATTTTGCCATCTGACGCGCTTGGGTTCCATAACACCCAGAATGGAGATAAGTCTGTCAGTACATTCAGAACTGATGATAATCATCAAACGGCTGATGCATTGATGGCACGCGCATTCTATTCTTACGATGATCGTTATATGGTTACTGGTACCATCAGACGTGACGGCTATTCGGCTTTTGGGGCAAATAATCCTTATGCATGGTTTCCTTCCGGAGGTATAGCATGGTCATTCACTAATGAGGATTTTTTCCAAAAATATGCTCATATCATGAATAGTGGTAAACTGCGTGTTTCATACGGTAAAAATGGTAATCGTTCATTGGAAAATCCTTACGAAGCACTTGCCAATCTTTATCCGGGGGGTGGTAAAATGCAAGGTTATATCACTTCTTCAGGTGACTTATATTTAATGCGTTATTTGATGGCTCAACGTATGAAGAATCCGAATCTGCAATGGGAAAAAACACAATCGTGGAACTTTGCATTGGACTTTGGATTTTTAAATGACCGTATTACAGGTACATTGGAATATTATCGAATGAGTACCAAAGATATGATTATGAGACAACCTTTGTCTAACTTTACTGGATTTGAGAATATTACTACCAATTTAGGACAGGTGGATAATAGTGGTTTTGAGGTGGCATTGAATACTTTGAATATTGATAAGAAAAATTTCCAATGGAGCTCATCATTCAGTCTCTCATATAATAAAAACAGAATCAAACATTTGTTTGGTGATCGTCAAGATATAGTGGATGCCACTGGAAGTGTGGTAGGTTCAAGAGAAGCGGACTATGTGGCAGCCGGCTGGTTTATCGATAAGCCTATTAGTGCGATTTGGGATTATAAAGTGACGGGAATCTGGCAGAAAGATGAGGTTGAAGAAGCTAAAAAATACGGGCAGGTTCCTGGAGACCCGAAAGTATGGAACAATCCGGCTAACGACCAATACGATGCTGATGGTAATTTAGTAAAGGTTGTCTATAATAATGATGATAAAGTATTCCAAGGACAAACCGCCGCTCCGGTTACATGGGCATTGCGTAATGATTTCACCTTGTGGAAAGATTTAACCCTTTCTGTGAATATTTACTCTCGTATGGGGCATAAGAGTCTGGAAAGTATGTATTTGAACAATGATGACGACGGTGGCGGCATGACTTACAGATTGGTGAACAAGAATGCGAAGGAATATTGGACTGTAGACAATCCTACTAATAAATATGCACGTATCGAGGCGCAAGGCCCGGAAGGTGCAAAAGGTGCACGTAGATTATATAATCGTTCTTTCATTCGTTTAGAAAATATATCTGTCGGCTATACATTGCCTAGGGCTTGGACGGAAAAAATACAAATCGATCGTGTGAAAGTGTATGGCTCTGTTCGTAACGCAGCTGTATGGGCTAAAGATTGGGAAGGATATGGCGACCCTGAAACCGGAAATTTTGCATCTCGTATTTGGACGCTTGGACTTAATTTAACATTCTAATCTTTTAAACAGAAACGTATATGAAAAATTATATTCAAAAATATATTTGTAAAAGTGTAGCTTTATTTGTAGGCACTTCATTAATGTTGACCGGATGTTCAGAAAGTTTTTTGGATCCGGATCCTCAAACAATGTTTGAACCGGAAACTGTATTTTCTACGGAAAATGGTATAAAATCTGTATTGGCTATTTGTGACCGTCAGCTTAAACGTAATTATGTGAGTGAAGATTCCAGAGAGATGATAGCACTGCCCACAGAATATACTTTTTCAGATTTGATGGTACCGTCTGCGACTGATAAAAGCGGGTTGTTGGATAATGTTGACAATCTGTTGAGGCCGAACAGCGACCAAACTAACGAAAAAAATCTAGGACGCACAAACAGTATATACTTCTTCTGGAGACAAAATTTTGAAGGTGTTAGAAATGCTAATACAATACTTTCGTTTATTGGTAATGTACCAATGGACGAAACATTGAAAAACGAATACATTGGCCGTGCCTATTTCCATCGGGCTTATCGCTATTATTCATTAGTTTTTCAATTTGGACATGTACCTTTGTTGACAAAACTTCCGGAAGTTCCTAAGCAGAACTATCGATCTACTCACCGTGACGCTATTCTGAAAAAAATGGTAGCAGATATGGAATTTGCTGTACAATGGGTTCCTGAACAGAAAGATATGGATTATGTTGGTATGGTAAATAAAGGCGCTTGCCGTATGTTGCTTTCTAAACTCTATATGTCTATTGGCGAATTCGGGAAGGCAAAGGAACAGTTGGATATCTTAATTGATAAATCAGGCTATTCTTTGATGAAAGAATCTTTCGGAACCTTTTTTGAAGGCGGCGAATCTGTATCATGGCCCATTACCCGCAATGTTATCTGGGATTTACATCGTCCGGAGAACAAGTTGATTGCTGCCAACAAAGAAGTGATTATGGGTATGCCTAACCGGGGAGCAGCTAAAGAATCATTCATCCCGATGTTGACTATGCGTATTATGTATCCTTTCTTCTTTGATAATAGAATCAAAATGCCTGATGGAAAGCAAGCTCTATTCAACTATACTCGTAAAGATGGTAAATATCGTAAAGAATATGATTATATGCGTGGACTGGGACGTGGTATATCTACATTCCGTACTACCACTTTCTATCAAGACGATTTGTGGGCTGTTAATGATAAAATGGATCAAACCGATTTGCGGCATAGTGCAGAGACGGGAAACTGGATGCACATGGAGAAACTGAAATGTAATAATCCGGATTCTGAATTTTTTGGGCAAAATATTAAGCTTTACGCAGAAGATGATTATTACAATGAGAAAAATGAACTTGTTACCCGTAAGGGAGATTTGATGTGTTCTGACACTATTCGTCGTTGGTATGACGTCCCTCATTACATTTTCTGCCTGAATGATGTCATCAATCAAGCTAAGGAAACCAATAATGGTCTGGAAGGAGCTACGGATGGCAGTATTGCTGATTGGTATTTGTATCGTTTGGCGGAAGCCTACCTGCTGCGTGCAGAAGTAAAATTCTATATCAATCCGGATGATCCAACAATCAAGGATGATATAAACATCATCAGAGAACGTGCTCATTGTACTGAATTTTATGTAGGTAAGGTTACTATCGGTGATATCATGGATGAACGTGCGCGTGAACTTTTCTTTGAAGAATGGCGTAATGTAGAGTTAACCCGTGTGTCACTCTGTTTGGCTATCAGCGGCAGAGCGGACGAGTTCGGGAATACATATAAAGTGGAAACATTCGATAAGCAATCTGGCACCGATTCTGAAGGTGGTAGCTATTGGTATCAACGTTGCATAAAGAAAGGTATGTACAACAAAGGCGTTACTATTAACGTAAATGCTACTAAAACAGATATCAATTATATCATGGGTAAACATAACATTTATTGGCCTATTCCTGAAAAAGCAATCGTTTCTAACGGAAAGGCTCCTTTGTATCAGAACTACGGTTATGATGGTTATGATCCGAATGTGCAGATATGGGAAACTTGGGAAGAGGCTGTGGCTGATGAAGACAGATTCTGATAGATGAGGAAAGCTTTCAATAATAGATAATAAATTAGCCACCGTAACTTCGAATCTCGAGTTGCGGTGGTTGTTTTTTGAACATATTCTGCTATTTATAGGTCGGTTTCTTTTATTCGTTTTATTGCTTTTTGCCTTACTTTGCGTTATCAATAGTCAATCTAATGTATATATGAAAAATAAAATTTTATTGCTGGGCTTATTTTGTTGTAGCCTGATTTCGGCAAAAGCACAAGTTTTACTCGACAAAGGAACCGGAAAGAATAGTTTTCCTATTGTTTCTTCATCAACGAATGCAGTTATCTGTTTTGATGGAAAAGATGCAACTGTAGTACGTAAAAGCGCTTCTCTTTTTGTGGATGATGTTCGTCGTGTGACGGGACAAGAGTTGAGAATAGATGAAAGCAAGCCCGGGAAAGTATCTGCGCGGTATGCGATTATTGCCGGTACTATAGGAAAAAGCGAGTGGATTGACGCTTTGGTATCGAGACACAAAATAGATACAGCTGCCATTGCCGGAAGTTGGGAGCGTTATATGATAGAAGTGGTCAATAATCCTATTCCGGGCATAAAGAAAGCAATTGTCGTAGCTGGAAGTGACAGGCGTGGTACTGCTTACGGACTTCTTTCCATATCAAAAGCAATAGGAGTATCTCCTTGGTACTGGTGGGCGGATGCTCCAATCAAACAGCAAAAACAAGTTAGTGTAAAAGTTGATAAGTTCATTTCTAAAACACCGTCTGTCAAGTTCAGAGGGATATTTATCAATGATGAGGACTGGGGACTCTATCGTTGGTCAAAACGCAATTTTGAAAAAGAACGTGGAAACTTCGGACCGAGAACGTATGCAAAGGTGTGTGAACTGCTGTTGCGTCTTCAGGCTAATTATCTTTGTCCGGCTATGCATGACGCATCCATGGCATTCCACCGTATTCCTGAAAATCGCCTGGTAGCGGATAGCTTTGCTATTGTCATGGGATCCTCTCATTGTGAACCGTTATTGTTTAACACGGCAAGTGAGTGGAAGCGTGATAAAATGGGTGAATGGGACTATATCAATAATAAGGATGGAGTCAACAAAGTGTTGAAATCACGTGTAGATGAATGTGCTCCGTTTGAAAATGTATATACTTTGGCTTTGCGTGGATTGCACGACCGGGCAATGAATGCAAGCAATAATATGAATGATAGAAAGGAAATGCTTCAGGAAGCTTTGATGGCACAAAGGCAAATGCTGGTAGATGCCATCGGTAAGCGTGCGGAAGACATTCCTCAAGCCTTTACTCCTTATAAGGAAGTGCTGGATGTATACGATCAGGGATTGGAACTTCCGGATGATGTGACTATTATCTGGCCGGATGATAATTATGGATATATGAAACGTTTGAGCAGTCCGAAAGAACAGAAACGTTCCGGACGTTCGGGAGTATATTATCATTCTTCTTATCTGGGTAAACCTCACGATCATCTTTGGATGAACACAACTTCACCCACATTAATGTATGAAGAACTCCGTAAAGCTTATGACATGACAGCTGATCGTATCTGGCTGCTCAATGCCGGAGACATCAAATCATGTGAATTTGCTGTTGATTATTTCCTGACGATGGCTTTCGATATTGATTCATTCAGTTTTGAAAGAGCGGCAAACTATCGTACCGAATGGTTGTGTGGCATGTTGGGAGATGACTATCGGGTTGAATATCAGGATGTGATAAATTCTTTCTATAAATTGGCCTTTGCGCGTAAGCCGGAGTTTATGGGATGGGGTTATCAGTGGGCTACCGACAAACACGGAAGAGAACGGAATACAGATACTGATTTTTCGCTTGCCAATTATCGTGAAGTGGATACTCGTTTGGCTGAATATCAACGGATAGGGAATATGGTAGAGAAAATCCTGAAAGCTTTGCCAGAAGATAAGAAAGCATGCTATTATCAATCATTATACTATCCGGTGAAAGGATGTGAACTATTGAACCGTATGATTCTCAACGGACAGAGAAACCGTTGGTACTCTATTCAACAGAGGGCAACTACCGCAGAACTGGAAAAAATGACTAAGGCTTGTTATGATAGTCTGGAAGTAATAACAAAAGGATATAACTCATTACTTGGAGGTAAATGGGATCATGTAATGACCATGAAACAGGGATTTGCCGCAGCCTACTTTGAACTCCCGGCTCTGCGGAAGGTAAATCTGGCATCTGCAGCCTCTTTGGGCATATTGGCCGAAGGAGAGGATATTTTGAAAGGGCAGAAGAGTTTCCATTCCCTGCCATGTTTCAACACATACTTCCGCCAATCCTATTACGTAGACGTTTTCAATAAAGGAGCGACTCCTCTGAAATGGAAAGCATCGGTTTCAGATAACTGGATTCTGTTAAGTCAGAAAGCCGGAGAAACTACCACGGAAAATCGTATAGAAGTCTCAATCGACTGGGCTAAGGTCCCGACTGGTGAGAAAGTATTCGGAACGTTGGAAATCGCATCTGATCGTGGCGAGAAGGAGAATGTTTATATTTCAGTCTTCAACCCTTCTTCTCCTTCATTAGCCGAAATGGACACTTTATTTGTAGAGCACAATGGATATGTTTCTATTGACGCTGCCGGTTTTCACCGGAAGGTAGAGAACAAAGCTATTCAAATGAGAACGATTCCTAACTTGGGAATAGAAAATACAGCTATTCAACTAGGTGACCCGACAGCCGCCCCGCAGCGGACAGCAGGTCGCAGTACCCCTCGCCTGGAATATGATTTCTATACATTCGAACAAGGTTCGGTTGATGTCTACACATACGTATTGCCTACATTTACATTAAGTAAGGACCGTGGGTATGCCGGACATGAAGCAACGAATGTGGAAACGAAATATGGAGTATGTATTGACGAAGGTCCTGTGATGAATCCTTCTACTTCTTCTTTTGAGTATGCACAAATCTGGTACGAAAGTGTGTTGAAGAACTGTAGAATCAACAAAACCACTTTGCATATCGACAAACCGGGTAAACACACAGTGAAAATTATATGTGGCGATGCCGGAACTGTATTGCAAAAGATTGTCTTGGATTTCGGAGGAATGAAGCGCTCATATTTAGGTCCGCAACCGACGAGACAGGGAAAATAGCAAGTTGAATAAAATATACTAGAGCTATGAAAAACACTTTTTTTATGTTATTTTTCTCCATAGCTATCTCATTTATAGCGTGCGGGGGCAGTGGTGAAAATGATGAGAATTTACTAGCTGGTAACGGGAATACGGAGAAACCAAAGGAGGACGAATCCCAGGAGCCTGTGGTTTGTAGCATCACACCTATTGGGGAATTGAATCAGGGGACACCTATTATAAATTCCCACGCAGATGTTACGAAACGCTCTTCATTGATGATGAACTATCGGATGCTTGTGACTATGGAATCTTCGTATCCTCGCTATCCTCGTATAAAAAAGATGAAGAATGGTGACTATATTTTGTTCTATCACAATGGTAGTGCTAATAATAATATTGGTCGGCGTTGTGTTTATGCGCTTAGTAAGGATCTGAAAACTTGGAGCAATAAAGGAGAAATATTTAACAGTTATGACATTATCGATAGCAAAGGCAATAAGAATATACATTGCTATGCTAATTGCGATGGGCTGGTGCTCTCTAATGGAGATATATTGGCAGTTGCATCTTGCAGAGCTAATTCCGGTTATCGGGATTTGCCGGAAGATGCAGGAATTGAATTAAAGCGCAGTACGGATAATGGTGTTACTTGGAGTGAACCTATCAAGATCTATCAGGGAGTTAATTGGGAACCTTTCTTGTTGGAGTTGCCTACAGGTGAATTACACTGTTACTTTACAGATAGCAGTCGTACTGGCTTGGAAGGACATGGCACAGATACAGGTACGGCAATGGTTGTTTCTACTGATGGAGGAAAGACATGGAAACCGGACTTTAGTTCTTCTCCTTATTATGTATTGCGAATGAGGTGGGAGAAAAACGGAATTGTCGGCTATAATCATCAGATGCCTTCTGTTGTGAGACTCAATGATAATAAGGGATTAGCTGCTGCTGTGGAAACCAATAATTCAGGATATCATATTTCGCTTTGTTATTCAGATAAAGACAAATGGGAATATTTGGCTGCCGACCAGGAAGGACCTGTCGATAGTAATAATTGTGTTTTCTCCGGTATGGGACCATATTTGGGACAGCTCCCTTCGGGAGAAACCGTCCTTTCGTATGAATCGTCAAGTAAATATACTCTTAAAATAGGAGATGCTACTGCTCGTAATTTCGGTAGCGCTTATCAACCTTTTTCTGGTGGTTATTGGGGATCATTTTGTATTATTGATTCACATACTTTGGTTGGAACTAATATTAAAGCGAAAGAAGGACCGGTTCAGATGGCACAGTTTGTACTTAATCATCGTATTGATGCCGTGAAAAGAAAGGTAACAATAGATGGTAACAATAAAGAGTGGGCAAATACAGATCATGCACTCTTTGTGGGCAGTAAGTCACAAGCACAAGGAACGTTACGTTGTTCGTATGATGATGATAATATTTATTTCCTGTTAGAAGTACTTGATCGAAACTTGTTAGCCTCTGATTACGCTTCCTTATACGTATCTCCTGTGAGTAATAATAAGCTGTCAAAAGGGGCTTGCTGCATACAAGTAACAATGAATGGACTGAAGAATTGTGAAATATATGATGCATCATGGAAAGAAGCTCAATTAGATGCCCAGGTCAAAACTTATGTTTGCAATGAAACAAATGAGAGGCTTATAGATGATTATGGATATATTGCTGAAATTGCTATTCCACGTTCAAAATTGACTATCACTTCCGGGCAAGTACTTGTCAATTTTTCTATTACAAAGCGAAATTCTTTAGATGCCATTTGTGATGTTGCATCTACAAGTACGGCACGTTGGATACCGGTGACTGGGTTATGATTCGGAGAATTTAATATTGAATAATTAATTATATAGAACACTACGATTATGAAAAGGAATTATTTGATTTATGCCTTATTGATGACTGTTTTTTTGAGCTCAAATGTGATTTCTGCTCAAAATTATTTTGGAGATTTTCCTGTGAAGGCAGATCCAAAGACGGTTGGAAATAAATTGAGCAGACGTTTAATGGAAACTAAACATCAACTGTATTTTGATAGAGGAATACATTATGCAGAGGTGTGTACATGGTATGGAGCTCTTCGTTTTGCAGAATTGACAAATAATAAAGAATTGATAAAGCTGTTAAGAAACCGTTTCGAATTATTGTTTCATCTGGAAAAAGAACTTCTACCTCCACCGATTCACGTAGACCAAAATATGTTTGGTTGCTTACCTCTAAGATTTTATAATATAACGAAAGATAAGCGTTATTTAGATCTGGGACTGCCCTATGCTGACACTCAATGGGAGCTTCCTGCCAATGCGAATGAAGAGGAGCGTAAATGGGATAAAAAGGGATATTCTTGGCAAACTCGTCTTTGGATTGATGATATGTATATGATTACTATTGTGCAATCTGAGGCTTATAAAGCTACTGGTGATCCTAAGTACATAAATAGGGCTGCCAAAGAAATGGTTCTGTATTTGGACGAATTGCAACATCCCAACGGTCTTTTCTATCATGCACCGGATGTGCCTTATTATTGGGGACGTGGTGACGGTTGGATGGCTGTCGGTATGACGGAGTTGCTTTATAACTTACCGGAAAAGGATCCTAATCGTGCACGTATTATGAAAGGTTACTTGTTGATGATGGATAACTTGAAAAAATATGTGAACAAGGACGGTCTTTGGAATCAGCTGATTACCGAACCGGACTTTTGGACAGAGACATCTGGTTCGGCAATGTTTGCTTATGCCATGATTGTGGGGGTCAATAACGGCTGGTTGAATAAAGAGGAATATGCTCCAGTGGCACGCCGTGCATGGCTTGGCTTATGTAATTATATTAATGACAAGAATGATCTTACTGAGGTTTGTGTTGGAACCGGAAAGAAAAACAGTAAACAATATTATATGGATCGTCCCCGCATCGCCGGTGATTATCATGGACAGGCACCGATAATATGGTGTGCTTATGCATTATTGAATAAATAAAACAATAAAAGATCGGATACAGATCTAGGAGTTTTTTTATTCATAGTGTATTGTTGCTTTTAACATAACATATATTTATTTTTGAAGGGTCTGAAATTATAATACTTGAATATGAAAAGAGAATTTTGTATTTTTATTGTACTTTTTTTAGTGTTTCATATACATGCTCAATTAGTATACCACGATGCTTCGAATTTTCCACTATTAGGAAGGGCGACAGAGAGTGCTGGGGCACGATATGAAAGGTTCCCGGATTCATTAAAGAATATTTCTCGTGCTCCATTATGGAATTTGAGCCGTAATTCTGCAGGAATGGCAATACGTTTCCGTAGTAATTCCACTACGATAGCAGCTAAATGGGTGGCTCTTTTTAATACCCACATGAATCATATGACTGATACTGGTGCAAAAGGTTTAGATCTTTACTGTCTTCAGAAGAATGGTGACTGGCGTTTTGTCAATAGTGCCCGTCCGAAAGGAAAAACAAATCAGGTCACCATTATAAAAAATATGCATCCTGAAGAAAGAGAATACATGCTTTATTTGCCATTGTATGATGGTCTTATTTCTTTGTCTATCGGAGTTGATTCTTTGGCTACTATTAGTCAGCCGTTAGTGGAGTATCCAATTCGTAAGAATCCTGTTGTTTTTTATGGAACCAGTATTCTTCAAGGAGGTTGTGCTTCACGTCCGGGGATGGCACATACCAATATCATATCAAGAAGATTAAACCGTGAATGTATCAATTTAGGATTCAGTGGAAATGCATTTCTAGATTTGGAAGTAGCTAAAGTAATAGCTGAAGTAGAAGCTAGTGTTTTCGTTTTGGACTTTGTGCCTAATGCTTCTGTTGCAAAGATGAAAGAACGGATGGAAACATTCTATCGTATCATTCGTGGTAAACATCCGGATACACCAATTATTTTTATAGAGGATCCTATTTTTCCTCATACATTTTATGATGAAAGAGTTGCTAAAGAAGTGCGACGAAAGAATGATACGTTGAAAGAGATATTCAATCATTTAAAGAAAAGAAATGAGAAAAATATCATTCTTATTTCATCAAAGAATATGCTGGGAGAGGATGGAGAAGCTACTGTAGATGGCATTCATTTTACAGACTTAGGTATGATGAGATATGCTGATTTAGTTTGTCCGGTTATAAAGAAAGCAATTAGATGAAATGGTGTTGCTATTAGTTTAAAATATAGCAACACCATAAATATTCTAGTTTTCAAATAATGTTTGAGTAGTAGTGGATTGTTGAAGAAGAAATTATCCAATAAAAGAAAGATATTGTTCAGATGGTTGCTAATAAAAACTCCTCTGTATAATCTTTGAATACTTTAGATTAGTTTGGGACTAATTTTTCATTTATTGACCTATATTTAATATCTTAAATAGTTCCAATTTTCTACTTTTGTATCAGATGATAGGGGTGCTAGTACCTTTATAGAGAGATAATGATCATTATTATATAATACGGAATTTAGTTTTAGATGCAGTTAAAAAGATAGTTCAAGGGATAACGTTTTTTGATAAAACACAGGGTATTACTTAAATCTATATGTAATGAATTACAAATCAATTAAAAAAAATATTCGAAAAATTGGGCTAATGTTTCTTAGTGCGGGACTTCTGCTTTTTTTGTCATGTGGTTCTGATGATACTAAGGATGTTTCTGGTGAAGATGGGGATGTAAATTCGAATCAGTATTTACAAGTACAGCCTAATGGACTAAATGTAATTAAGGTTTCCAGTAGTGATGTGACACAAGTTGTGTACCCTTTCTCTGTGGAGTTGAAGGGGGGCAGTGCGAGTACAGCTTTTATAGCAGAACTGGATGAGTGGAAGGAGGAGGATTTGAAGGCATATAATAAGGAGGAAGAAACTGCTTATAAATTATTGCCATCGTCGTTGTATTCGATAAGTACCTCACAGCTTGCTTTTGAACAAGGAGTTACTTCAAAGGAAATAGAAGTTAAATTTGACCCAGCTAAAATATTTGCTGAATTCAAGAAAAATGGGGCTGAATATGTGATAGCATTGAGACTAACCTCAACTACCGTAAAGGTTCGTAAAAGTCAGAGTGATTTTCTACTACATATTTCGTTTGATTATCCAATAGTTAGTTTGGCTACTACTTCAGAAGAGGTTAGCATTAGTAAAGTGTTGATGCCCATTTCTGTTAATACTACTTTTAATTATAAGGTAGATGGAGAAATAAAAAATAATCCTTGGAACTTTTCGTGTAAATTGGAAGTACCCTCTAATGCGAAAGAACTGGTTGCTGAATATAATAAGAACTATAAAACTTCTTATCAGCTTCTTCCAGCGGCTAACTATGATTTAGGAACGGGGATATTTTTCAAAGCTGGGGAGAATGAGGCTGCTGGAGAGTTTATAGTTAAGCGTGAAGGAATGGAGACCGTAAAATATTTGTTGCCTGTACGGCTAGGGGAGTGTTCTCATGAAAGTGTTGCTCTTCGTGATGAAATTTGTTACTTCAAAATAGGTATAACTTACACGAACCCGGTAATTACCTTCTCAAGTGCAGCCGATCCTACTGTTATTCGCACAGAGGATGGTTTCTATTTATATGCTACTCAAACAGATAAATATTGGGTTCCTATTTATTTTTCTAAGGATTTAGTGAATTGGGAATTTAAGAGAACTGCTTTTCGAAATGCGACAAAGCCGCAAATTCCTGGTGGAGGTGCATTTTGGGCTCCGGAAATCCGTCATATTAATGGTAAATATGTACTTTATTTTTCATGGGCAAAATGGGGAGATGGAGATGCTAGCTACACTGCAGTTGCTACTTCAGATAGTCCTTTAGGTGATTTTGTGAATAGTAAAGAGTTGCTGACGAAAGAAGATTTTGGGTCCAATTGTATTGATCAGTTCTATTATGAGGAGGATAATAAAAAATATATGTTTGTCGGTAGTTTTAATGGTATTTATGTAACTGAACTTACTGATGATGGACTTTCTGTGAAACGTAATGAGAATGGTACCCCAACTCTTAAAAAGCAAGTCTGTGGTAAAGCCTTTGAGGGTACCAATATTTATAAGAAGAACGGCTATTATTATCTGTTTGCATCTATAAACAATTGTTGTGATGGCGAGAGAAGTAGATATAAAGTAGTAGTGGGCCGCTCACAGGATTTACTTGGACCATACCTTGATAAGAGTGGTAAAGATATGATTAACAATGCTTGGGAGTTGGTATTGGAAGGAGATGGCCAGAAATTCTTTGGTCCTGGTCATAACTCCATTATTGTACAAGACGATGCCGGTACTGATTGGATGATATACCATAGCTATGTGAAAGAAAATGGTGAGGTTGGAGGACGTTTGGGTATGTTAGATCGGGTATTGTGGACAGAAGATGGTTGGCCCTATATAAAAAATTGTGTGCCTTCAACTTCAGATTTTCTTCCCGTATTTAATAATTAGGGTTGAAATGTTAGTTGGATATAGTTTTGAGATTAAAAAAATAGCGAACTAAAATTTAATGTATGAAAAAGAAAAGTTTTTGGAAGGACCGGTACATCAGATTGTTTACTATCATGATGCCGTTGATAGTCCTTTGTGTACTAGGTTGTAAGGACGATGAGTCGGAAGAAGCGGCTTTTGATCCGAGTAAGCCGATTGTGATTACTGATTTTGAGCCTAAAGAAGGAGGTGTTGGTAATAACTTGATTTTATATGGTGATAACTTCGGTAATGATCCAACCAAGTTAAAGGTTATTATTGGGGGTAAAGAGGCTAATATCATTAATGTTAAGAATCAAATACTGTATTGTGTCGTTCCACGAATGGCTGTGGATGGAGATGTAGAAATCAGTGTTTATGATGGTGAGGGAGAAGAAATAGCCTATGCGGAAGCCGAAGAGAAGTTTACATATGTAAAGCAATGGCTAGTATCAAGATTGGCTGGTCAACGGTTTCAAAATGAAAATGATGCATATGAACAAGATGGCTCTTTTGACGACTGTGGGTGTATTAAAGGGGCAACTTGGTTTTCCTTTGATCCAAAATCTAATTTTGATCATTTATATATGACTGCCTCTGGTGTAGGTTCGTGTCGTTTGATTGATTTGGAGCAAAAGACAGTAACCATGCTTCCTGATTTAGGGAATAAAACAGAACGACCCACTATTATAAATTGGACAGTGGATGAAAATCAAGATATGATTGTGTCTAGAGATTTATCTAATAATGGAGCTGTAAATATCGTTCTTTCTCGTGCTTCAGGTTTTAAAACGAAAACTTTGTTAGAGGACAGTCAACATAAACAAAAAGGAGTGACCGGTGCTTTTGTACACCCCAAGACTGGAACTCTTTATTATACATTATATGAAACTCAACCGATGTGGCGATATGATTTTGCAACAAAAGAATTTACAACTTTTGCCAGTCATATGAGAACTAAAGAAACTTTACGAATGGTGGTACATCCTACGGGGAAATATGCGTATTTATTACGTTTGTATTCTTCTCAGCAAAATAGCTATATTGCACGAATGGATTATAATGAAGTATTGGATAAATTTTCCGAGCCCTATATAATTGCCGGTCATGCTAGTAAAGCTGGATATGTAGATGGAGTAGGAGGAAATGCTCGTGTGAATGGGCCTGGACAAGGCGTTTTTGTAAAAAATGAAGATTATACAGGTGCAGAGGATGAATATGACTTCTATTTCACCGATGAATATAACCATTGTATACGAATATTAACTCCTACAGGTAGGGTAACAACATTTGCTGGACGTGGAAATGGAAGTACAGAAGGAGGATATGCGGATGGGGCATTACGTACAGAGGCGCGTTTCTTTCATCCATGGGCTATTGCTTATGATGAAAAAAGAAAATGTTTTTATGTGGGTGAAAGAGGAGAAAAGCATGATGGAACAAAACAGGCTGTCATTCGTAAAATAGCCCAGGAAGAATAATAAATGATAAACACATATTTTATGATGAGAAAAAATATATTTATATGTATATTGTTGTTACTTTTCTCAATAAGTGCATGGACACAAGAAAGTGTAACAGTAACAGGTATTGTAACTGACCAGAATAAGGAACCCCTGATTGGTGTGAATATTGCTATAGAGAATATGCCCGGATTAGGTGTGATTACTGATCTAAATGGTAGATATAAAATTAAGACTTCTACTTATAATAAACTGGTATTTTCATACATCGGATATGAAACAGTGAATATATTGGTGAAAGAACAACGTGTAATAAATGTAGTCATGAAAGAAGCTTCTGCTACTGTCATTGATGAAGTTGTGATTACGGGTACAGGTGCACAGAAGAAAATAGCTGTTACAGGTGCTATTACTAACGTGGATGTGGATGCTTTGAAATCTGTTCCTTCTACATCAGTGGCAGATGGGTTGGCTGGTGTGGTTCCGGGAGTAATGGCAATGCAGACTTCTGGTCGCCCGGGTAGTGTGTCAGAGTTCTGGATTCGTAGTATTTCTACCTTTGGTGCTAATACTGCTGCATTAGTATTAGTTGATGGATTTGAACGTGATATTGATGAAGTAAATGTAGAAGATATAGAATCTTTTACTGTACTGAAAGATGCTTCTGCTACTGCTATTTATGGAAGTAAGGGTGCAAATGGTGTCGTTTTAATTAATACAAAACGAGGAAAAGAGAGTAAGATTAATATTGATGCGAAAGTAGAAGGATTTTATAGCACTTTTACTCAGGCACCGGAGTTTGTAGATGGATATACATATGCTTCTATGGCTAATGAGGCTAGATTGACACGAAATCAAGAGGCACTTTATTCTCCAACGGAACTAGAATTATTCCGTTCAGGGCTTGATCCAGATCGATTTCCTAATGTAGACTGGATGGATGTGATGATGCGTGATGGTGCTTGGAGTTCGCGTGCTACTCTGAATATGCGTGGTGGTGGTCGAACAGCTCGTTATTTTGTGTCTGGTAGTTATCAAAATCAACAAGGTATGTATAAGGTAGATAAAGCGCTAAAGGATTATAATACCAATACAAATTATAGAAAATGGACATATCGTATGAATCTGGATATTGATATTACAAAGACTACTTTGTTGAAAGTGGGATTATCCGGTTCATTACGTAAACAGAATGATCCAGGAAGTGGAACGGATAATCTTTGGTCGGTGCTTATGGGATATAACCCTATTATGATGCCTGTAGTTTATTCGGATGGAAAATTTCCTGCTTGGTCTGATAAGGATGATAATATGAATCCTTGGGTACAAGCCACTCAAACAGGTTTTAATGAGAGTTGGAAGAATAATATTCAGACCAATGTAACATTAGAACAAAAGTTGGATTTTATAACAAAAGGATTACGATTTATTGGCAGATTTGGATATGATACTTATAATTCAAATTGGGTTAAACGCTATAAGTGTCCAGAAGTTTATAGAGCCGATCGTTATCGTCAACCAGATGGAACGCTTAATTTTACTCGGGTAAGGGAAGCTGTTCCTATGACGCAGACATCTAACTCGGAGGGTGATAGAAGAGAATTCTTTGAGTGGGAATTGCATTATAATCGTGGATTTAAGGAACATCATGTAGGGGGTGTTTTAAAGTACACTCAATCGTCCAAGGTCTTTACACAAAATTTAGGAACTGACTTGAAGACCGGTATGGCTCAACGTAATCAGGGATTAGCTGGTCGGGTAAATTACAACTGGAATTATCGTTATTTCGTAGATTTTAATTTTGGATATACTGGGTCTGAAAATTTCCACAAAGACTATCGCTTTGGCTTTTTTCCGGCTATTTCTGGTGCATGGAATTTGGCAGAAGAACCTTTCATGAAGAAACTGGCGGGAAAATGGGTTAATATGCTTAAAATCCGTTACTCTTATGGAAAGACAGGTAATGACAATCTAGGTAAAAATGTCCGTTTCCCTTATTTGTATAGTATTGGTGATGGAGGGACTTTTAACTTTGCTGATATATCTGTGGGAGACAAAAGTTGGACTGGAAAGTATTATTCTAGTATTGCTTCTCCCAATGTTTCATGGGAAGTTTCAACGAAACAAGATTTAGGTATTGATTTTTCTTTTTTGAGTGATCGATTGTCAGGTGCTATTGATTATTTCTATGAACGACGCGAGGGAATTTATATGGAACGCAAATCTGTTCCTTATGAAGTCGGATTGGAAAGTAATCCTAAGGCAAATGTGGGTATTGTAGAGGCGAAAGGATTTGATGGACACTTTGCTTGGAAGCAAAAGATAGGAAAAGTAGATTTCACTTTGCGAGGTAATATGACTTATAGCAAGAATAAAATTATAGAACGAGATGAAGAAAATACTATTTATGAGTATAAACTTGATCAAGGGCATCGTGTGAATCAAGCAACTGGGTTTATTGCCTTGGGATTATTCAAGGACTATGAAGAAATTAGAAATAGTCCGAAACAAGAATTCAAATATACAAAAACCCAGAATGGGTATACAGAAGGTGAGATATACGAAATCATGCCAGGAGATATTAAATATAAAGATATTAATGGTGATGGTATAATTGATGGTAATGATAAAGTCGCTATTGGAGCAACGACTAAACCAAATTTGATTTATGGATTTGGTATGTCAGCTAAATGGAAAGGATTAGATGTGAATGTTCATTTTCAGGGATCAGGTAAATCTACTTTCTTTATTGATGGAACTACCGTGCAGATGTTTAGTGGTGGTGATGGATGGGGAAATGTATTGAAGGAGATGGCTAATGGTAATCGTTGGATCTTAGGAGTAAATGAAGATCCTAATGCTGAATTTCCTCGTTTAACCTATGGTCAGAATCCTAATAATTATCAGAAATCTGATTATTGGCTGAGAGATGGATCTTATCTACGTTTAAAAACCTTAGATATCGGTTATTCTCTTCCGACAGCTTTGGTGAATAAGATTCACTTAAATAGAGTACGTGTTTTCTTTGTCGGAACTAATTTGTTGACTTTCTCTGATTTTAAACTTTGGGATCCAGAATTAGGAGTTTCTGATGGAAAGAAATACCCTTTGAGTAGAACGTTCTCATTGGGTGTATCTGTTAACTTATAAACAATGTAAATATGAAAAAATATATTATAACTTTGTGTTTGGTAGTAGGGCTGGGTACCACTATTGTCGGATGTCGTGATTATTTGGATTCGGACTACATTTTTGATGAACGTATGTCTATAGAACAAGTGTTTCAGAGTAAAGATTATACAAATGAATGGTTGGCGCGTGGCTATACTTACTTGAAACATGATTATCTCCAGCAGGTGAATAGTAAGAAAAATACGTCTTTCAATTTTGCAGACGACATGTATTATGGTGATTTGAATTATGTAGATTGGAAGAGTGGTAATTATACAGAAAAAGGATTGGGGACTGGGAATAGTCTATATATTTGGCAACCTGCTTATCAAGGAATTCGTCATTTGTCTGTTTTCCTTAATAACATAGACATGAATAAGGAGTTTTCCGAACCAGAAATTGCCGATATGAAAGGACAAGCGCATTTTTTGCGGGCATATTGTTATTGGATGTTGATTCGTTCGTTTGGTCCTGTCCCTATTTTGCCAGATGAGGGTATTGACTATACGAAAGAATATGACGAGATTGCCTATCCGAGGAATTCATATGATGAATGTGTTGATTACATTTCTAATGAATTAGTAAAAGCTGCTATGTTGCTAGAGGAGGCACGAGGTCCACAAGATATAGTACGTCCTACTCGTGGAGCAGCTTTGAGTCTCCGTTCCAGAGTGTTGTTATACGCTGCTAGTCCCCTATTTAATGGAAAAGCTCCTGCAGAGGTGATTGCTGCATTGGTGGACAAGAGTGGAAAAAAACTGTTGTCTGATACTTATGATGAACGGAAATGGGCTATAGCGGCAGCTGCTGCAAAAGATGTAATAGAGTTAGGCAAATATCAACTGTATGTTGCTTATAAAAGTGAAGGAGGTTCAAGTTTATCTGACCCTGCAACTATTACTCCTCCGGACGATGAAGGAACTTTCCATTCTAACCCTTGGCCTAAAGGTTGGCAAAATATTGACCCATTTAAATCCTACCGTGCATTGTTTGACGGAGAAGTCTCTGCCTATGGAAACTCTGAGATCATATTTACTAGGGGGACTAATCAGGGAGCGGAAAATATAAAAGTGATGGTTATCCACCAATTACCTCGTTCACAGGGGGGAGGATACAATTGTCACGGCATGACTCAGAAGCAATGTGATGCCTATTATATGAAAGATGGTAGTGATTGTCCAGGTATGAACTCAATGTATGCAGGAATGGAAGGATATACAGACCCCAGTCGTTATAACAATGATCCTCGACCAACTGAGGTAGTAACGAAAGACGAATTGAGTAAGTATCCAGAATTAGGGGCAAAAGGAGTTGGCGTTTCTAAACAATATGCAGGTCGCGAACCTCGTTTCTATGCATCGGTAGCTTATAATGGAAGTGTTTGGCATATGTTAAATGCCGACATAAACCAAAAGGAGGAAAAAGATGTACAGATTTTCTATTACAGAGGCGAATCAGATGGTTATAAAATAGGAACTAACTGGCTTAATACTGGTATTGGGATTAAAAAGTTTGTGCATCCAAACGACTTGTCAGATGCAGATAAAGCATACGATGCAAGTCGCATTGAGGCTAAATATGCTCCGGATATCCGTTATGCAGAGATTTTGCTGAATTATGCGGAAGCACTGAATGAGGTGCAAGGTACATATGAGATCCCTTCATGGAATGGAGAAAAAATGCATACTATAACACGTACAACAGAAGAATTGAAGAAAGGGGTTCAACCAATCCGTATCCGTGCAGGGTTACCAGATTATAATGTGTATGATAGTCCTGATAAATTTCGTATTAAGATTAAGCGGGAACGTCAGATTGAATTGTTTGCGGAGGGGCATCGTTTCTTTGATATTCGTCGTTGGTGTGATGCGCCGGTAGAGGAATCAGTTCCTATGTATGGATGTAATATTTATATCAGTAAAGAAGATCCTGCAGGGTTCCATACTCCAGTAGAAACGACTTCAATGCCAACGATGTTCTCTACTAAAATGTGGTTCTGGCCGATTCATCATTATATAATGAAACGGAACCTGTTGATGACTCAGAATCCAGGATGGAGAGACCCAGAATAAATCTCATAACTTATTTATATGTATAAAATGAAAAAGATATATAATTTATTTTTGGTTGCAATGCTAGCGATATGCTGTACTTCGTGCAACAATGAATGGGAAGATGAACAGTTTAAGCAGCTGGTCTCTTTTAAAGCTACGATAAATGGTGAGGGAGTAAGTTCTACGTATGTACGTTATAAGCCAGATGGTATGGTTACATATAATCTTCCATTACTCCTTAGTGGATCTACAATGAATACAAATGTTAGAACTGTACATGTAGCTCTAGATCCGGATACTCTGAAAACCTTGAATCTGGAACGTTTTGGTGAACGTCGTTCGGAACTTTATTACCAGATGTTAGATCAACAGTATTATACGATGCCGGAAACTGTGGATATTCCTGCTGGTGAGTATGTAGCTACTTTACCTATTAATTTCACTTTAGGAGGTGAAAATAACGCTAATTCGTTGGATATGTCAGATAAATATATTTTGCCATTGACAATAGTAGATGATCCTTCATATGATTATCAATCGAATGACCGCTTACATTATCGGAAAGCTTTGTTAAATGTTATTCCATTCAATGATTATTCAGGCACGTATGATGGGAGTCAATTTAAGATTACTTTGGAAGGGCAAAAGGACCCTTTTACGGTGACTAATCACAAGGCCTATGTACATGATGATAATACGGTATTTGTCTATATGGGACTTAGAGATGTGGATTATATAGATCGCAAATGCTATAAATTGTATATGGAGTTTACAAAGGAAAAAATTACTCCTTTGAAATATAAATTGAGACTTTGGACAGATAATGGAGGAACGGAGGGGAATAATTTTAAGGAATTAAATGGTAAAATCGGAAATGTTGAATATGAACAGCCTTATTATACTGTAGTAGAGGAATATGATGCTGTAAAACCGTATTTAAAGCATATTTATATTACACTTTATTTAGCTTATACATTTGAAGATTATACACTCAGCCCAGGCAATAGGTTGAAATATACAGTGGAAGGTACCCTGAATATGCAACGTGACCTGAATACGTTGATTCCGGATGAAGATCAACAAATTCAATGGGATTAAGTGATACTTGACAAATGATAAAGAGGTTGGCTCAAATTGTGCTTTGAATCAACCTCTTTATAACTATTAATTTAAAGATTTGGAACTAGATTGAAATGGCATTATCATGAAAAAACGAACGATTCTAAAGAATATTTATATATGTCTAGCTTTATTCTCAACCGTTTTATTAGTCGGTTGCTCGAAAAGTGATGAAACCCCGATCTCTGATGATCCCCAGCCTTCTGGCAAAGGAAAAATCACATTTAACTTGCATACTCCGGTTGCATTCCTTACCAAGGCAGTAGGTGTAGGTGACGAAAATGGAGGCACTAATGACAAAATAGCTTTTTATCAATTTAGCAAAGAAGGTAAGTATGAACAAAGGTATGTCTTAAATTATGAAGCTGCTTCTGTGGGTGCAAACGGTGATACAAGGTCATATACTGTAGAATTAACTTCTTCGACTGGAGGAGAAAAGAGATTTATCATTGTGGAGAGTGAGGATGAGAACAACTTTCCTAATATGAGTGGAGCAAATACAATCGATGAACTGCTAAATAGTAAGACTGTTGCGGAGAGTGGTAAATTGAATCCTCCATTTGTTATGTCTAATGTCAAAACAGATGGTAAGGAGTATGTAACAGTTACCGATGTAGAATCTTCCGACAATCAGGTTGATGTAAAACTTAAAAGACGTGTAGCTAGATTTGATTTGCTGAATGATCCAACAGAATCGGGATTAGTGATCGATAAAGTATATATTAAGAATAGATACACTCAAGGATTCATAGGTGATGTAAGTGGTAGTGCAGGCAATATATCAGCTGATGTTCTGGAAATACCGGTAGCTGATTTAGCTAATGATGGGAAAAGTTTCTATCTTTATCCGACTCAGTTGACTTCAACTCTTGAGCAGAATGAAAAAACAGTAGTATGGGCTACCACTAAACTTGCCAATACCAATACAGAAGGTCCGACTCTTTATCTTAATCTTACTGCTGATATTAATGTGGAGGCTAACTATCTCTATCAGCTTAATACGAAAAAGATAGCTGGTTCTACAGGCTTTGATATTTCAGTAGAAGAATGGAAAGACGGAACTTCAATTGATTGGGTAACGATTGAGGACGGAATCTCCGTAATGGATGACAAAGCTACTATCATTGCTGGTACAGAGATTAAAGGGACTTATGTAAAGATTGCAGCTGATGCTACAATGCCATATACTATAAAACGTGTTGTTACAGATTATAGCTCAGCAGCATTGGACGCTGCGTATGACGGAAGTTTGCCTGCATGGCTTACTATTTCTTCATCTACTAAAAATGCAGGTAGTGGTCTTTATCGTCATGAGATTGTTTATACGGTGACTGCACATCCTGTGAAGACAAGCCAGTTTGCTATCACACATCTTAGCGGAGCTGTTACAGACGAGAATCTGCTGGCCATCGGGTTTGTCGATCCGTATCCGGGCACTCCGCTGCCTTGTTTGTCAAGAGGGGAGAAACTTTATTCACCGGTACATTGTCGTCAGTCTACGTATCTTGTGCATAACACTGTGGATAAGGCGTATTTCTGTGGAAATGAAGGGTTTACGTTTGATACTCCTATGAAAGGTAAGACGGGTAATGAAGGGGCGAAGAATCTTTGTCCCGAGGGCTGGACAGCATTGAACAATGTAGAGGCCAAAGAGTATATTTTGTGGGTAGGAGAGCATCTCAAGTCACAAGTAATGGAGTCTATATATACTTACTGTTGGTCCGAGGCAGACGGTGAGGCTACCGATTTGCGTATATTGGCGGGATATCCATACAATAAAGCTACTCCTAATGTGAAAGATTTAGCTTGTTATGGCACTTGGCCAAGCGTGGCTTGGTTGAATATCAATGAGAAAGATCTCTCTATAAAAGACAAGACATTCTATGATTATAATAATTGGGATGTGAAGAAGGATTACGGAATCCCCTACAGATGTATTCGTGATAAAGCTGGCTGGGAATAACTGTGTGGGCTCTCGAAAGGATATATATTCAATGATTAAATTGTAAGATAATGCTAAAGAATACTTTATTTGTGATTCTTCTAATGATTTCTAGCTTATTCACGGCTTGTGCTGAAGGATATGTAAGTGATGTACAGAAGGAGGATGACACAAAAGAAATACGTTTCAGTCTGAACATGGAGGGAGGGTTAACGATGTTCCCCACTAGGTCTTCTGTGTCTTTGGACGGAATGAAATGGAAAATATTCTGTTTTGATGACCAATATAACTATCTGTTTGACAGGACAGGAAGTATAGGGGATGCAGCAAATGAAATAAAGGTTTCTGTAACTAAAGGCATCGTTTATCGATTCTTGTTTTTGTGTACTACAGCCGATAAATTTCCAGAGTTGACTTCTGGTAAGACTTATTGGGATTTAGATGCATATGTTCCTCAATTGCCGTTAGCTGATCCGATGGCGATGCTTGTCAGTAGAGGTAATGAAAAAGATGGTACACTTCGTGTAGCTGCTGCGTCTGCATCGGTGCAGGTTACTCTTGCTCCGCGTGCATCTAAGATCGTTTTGCAAAAGGATTCGCAAACTGCTTCGGATATTA
The DNA here is from genome assembly GCF_019129155.2 of Bacteroides sp. MSK.18.37. Lineage (NCBI taxonomy): Bacteria > Pseudomonadati > Bacteroidota > Bacteroidia > Bacteroidales > Bacteroidaceae > Bacteroides > Bacteroides sp. MSK.18.37. Next base: position 3,384,285 of record NZ_JAHOIB020000001.1, read on the forward strand.
CGGTGAATTCCGTGACTTTTGCGGATGCCGCCTCTTCTGTTCCTTATGCCCATATCGAACCTCAGTATTACAGTGAATATGAGAATCTTCCGGTAGTAATTCGAAAGACCTATCAGTATGTGCCCCAAGAGGATGTATGCTATATGCTTCCAGATATGTGTGCCGGAACCTTTGGAGTGAATGCTACGTTGCATATCACTCATCCAATTTCTGGAGAACAGGATGTGCGGGTAACGGTACCAGTGGGGCTTGCGCTGAATGTAGGTAGTGGAAAGACTTACTATATTGAAATGTCTGCTAATGCAAACGGAAAAGTTGTTGCTACTTGGGCAACACGTGTAGCACCCAAGACACTGAAACTTGCTACGCAAAACTTATGGGGAAAAAACACTTCCGTTGTATTGGATTACTTCAATAAAATTGATGTGGATGTGCTTTGCGCACAGGAATGCAGCAAACTTTCCGAATCTGATATACAAGCACAGGGGCTTTACGTGCATACTCACTCCAACAATGGACAGGGGAAATGCAGCATTATATCGCGCTATCCTTTCTCGGGGATTACACCGAACAAATACGGTGTCTATATCGATTTGGGTGAAGGTATTATCGTGTTAGTGATGAACTGTCACGGTGCTTTCTATCCTTACGGTCCTTATCAGTTGAACGGTATCGAGTATAAAGGATATGAAGCTACGGACGATGTCGACTATGTAGTAAAAGTCAATAAAGAAGCCCGTCAGGGCATGGTGGACAAGCTGCTGGAGGACTTCAATTCGTCTACCACTCCTTTTGTTTGCCTTTCGGGTGACTTCAATGAACCGTCATGGCTTGACTGGACGGAAGGTGCCCTGTCGGCAGGTCTTGCTTCTTACGTTGTTCAGTGGCCTACTACTCGTTCTCTGTGGGAAGGCGGTATAAAAGGTGATGCCTACCGGACGATACATCCAGATCCTGTGACACATCCGGGATTCACGTGGACGCCGCGCCCGAGTGAGAAGGACACCAAGGATCGTTTGGATCTCACTCTTTATACTTTGTCTCCCAACACGGATGTGAAAAGTTGCCAGGTAATAGGAGAGAATACAGAAACGTCGGATATTGTTCTTCCTAATTGGGGACCTTTTGAAGAAGTGTTTGACCACCGGGGATTACGGACAGAATTTGTCTTTACGAAATGACAGAACGATGTATCGGAATTAGTAGTCTCCAGACTGCTAATTGTTGAGGTCTCGGGTATTAGTACCTGTCGCGTAGGGTATTAATACCCGAGAATTCAACTATAAATAGCTGACATGCCAACTATTTGTAATGGATAGACCAATGATTAACCAAAGTCTTTTCGCCTGTTGCTAAACAACCTTCAAATAGGCTGTATAAAGTAGTTTGGGACTGAAATTTCATTTATTGACTTGTTTTTAGCATATCGGACAGGTAGAAAACACTATTTTTGTCCTCATCCGTTTTAGACTTTTAAGATTATATAAACCAATAAATTGTAACGTACGAATATGCACAACATTGCTAAAACCTTTTTTCCGATTTTATTATTACTTTTTGCTGCAGTAGTGACAGCACAAAATGAGAAGAACAATGTCGGAAATGCACAACGCATCTGGCTTGATTCTGAAATTGGTCATCAGGGTGATTACCAGTGGAAAATGATTAAAGCTGGAGATGCAACAGACCCCGGAGAAAAGATTTCATTATCCAATTATGCAACGGCAAATTGGATGCCGGCTATCGTTCCCGGAACAGTTCTAAATTCTTTGGTGTATAACCAAAAATACCCGGAGCCTTATTATGGAATCAATAATAAGATTGAATCTAAATTGATACCGGATATCTCTGAAACCGGACGTGATTTTTATACCTACTGGTTCCGTACAGATTTTACAGTTCCTCAATCATTCAAAGGAAAAACTGTCTGGTTACAGTTGGATGGTATCAACTACCGGGCAGAAGTATGGGTGAATGGTAACTTGTTGAGCACGATAAACGGCATGTTCATTCAGGATTATATTGATGTTACGGATTTTGTGAAAATTGGGGAAAGCAATGGATTGGCTATTAAAGTTTATCCGGTAGATGTCCCCGGAAGTGCGAAGCCTAAATCTTGGGGGGCAGCTGGTGAGTTCCATAATGGTGGAAATGGCAATATTGGTTTGAATACTACCATGTTGATGACAGTAGGTTGGGACTTTACCTTTATGGACGGTATCCGTGACCGTAACACAGGTATATGGAAAAATATTTCTCTCTATGCTACAGGTAGAGTAGCATTGCGTCATCCTTTTGTTAAATCTGAATTGCGAAAACCCGATTATGATCAGGCTCGTGAGACTGTATCAGTTGAAATTATCAATCCATCAACCAGTAACCGGGTAATCAGTTGCAAGGTAAAGGGTGAAATTGTGGGTGAGAATATCACTTTCGAAAAGACTTTCCGACTGATGCGTGGAGAAGAAAAGATAGCTACCTTTTCTCCTGAAGAGTTTCCGCAGCTTATCATCAACTCTCCAAAACTTTGGTGGCCTGTCAATAAAGGGCCACAAAACTTATATGACCTAAAGCTGACAGTGTCAGTTGATGGTAAAGAATGTGATTCAGTGAAAACAAGATTTGGTATTCGAGAAATTGTTTCGGATAGAAAGACTCCAGATAAATCACGTGTCTTTTATGTGAATGGTAAACGATTGTTTATTCGTGGTACCAACTGGATACCGGAAGCCATGTTGAGAACTTCGGATGAGCGTACCTATGCTGAATTGCGCTACTCCCGTCAGTCCGGTGTCAACCTTTTAAGAATGTGGGGAGGTGGTATTGCAGAATCTGATTATTTCTTCCAGTTGTGTGATGAACTGGGACTGTTGGTATGGCAAGAATTCTGGATGACTGGTGACACTCGTCATCCACATGACAAGGCTGTCTATATGAGCAATGTAGAATCTACAGTAAAGCGCATTCGCAATCATCCTTCTTTGGCTTATTACGTTGCTTCCAATGAAAGTACGGAAGTCACAGGTACTCCTGAATTACTGAATAAATTGGATGGCACACGTGGATTCCAGATGCAGTCCGAATGTGAAGGAGTTCACGATGGCAGTCCTTACAAACAAGTAAATCCGATGCAACATTATGAAAATACGGCATCTCCCAGAGGAAGTCGTGTAGATGGATTTAACCCGGAATATGGTGCGCCTACTCTTCCGACTGTGGAAATCCTTCGGGAAATGATGGATGAAAAAGACCTTTGGCCTATCAATAAGGAAGTATGGGATTATCTGGATGGAAATGGTTTCCATTTGATGAGTACTATGTATACAGACTTGGTGAATAACTACGGAAAATCATCATCAATCGATGAGTTTGCGCAGAAAGGACAACTGCTGGGAGCAATTAATTCGAAGAGTATTTGGGAAGTATGGAACTATAATAAACTGGATTATGGTGATCGTTTCTGTTCCGGTCTCCTGTTCTGGTATCATAACTGCTCTATGCCTCAAGTAGCTTCCCGTATGTGGGACTGGTCTTTGGAACCGACAGCATCCCTTTATCATACTGCTAACTCTTTAGAACCATTACATGCACAGTTTGACTATCTGAAAAATACAGTGTCTGTAGTGAATGATTATTATCGTGAATTTAAGGATTATAAAGTGATAGCACAGGTTTACGATATTAACAGCAAGAAAGTTTTTGAGGAATCAGCAGTGGTTAATCTACCCTCGGATGGAGTGGTAAACGATGCGTTGACTATTCGTTTCCCGGAAAATATATCTCAAGTTCACTTTATTAAACTGATTCTGAAAGATGAAAAGGGAAAAGATGTTTCTTCTAATTTCTATTGGCGTTCTAATGACAAATATGAAGGAAGCAAGACTTTGACCGGTCCGGCTGCTTCAGGTTTTGAAGATTTGAGTAAACTAAAACAGGCAAAAGTGAAACTTGCCTATAAAGTAAGAGAAGATAATAACAACTACTTTGTAGATATTACTTTGAGAAATACCTCCGGGCAGATTGCTTTCTTTAATCAGCTGCAATTCCTGAATTCAAAGATGAGTCCGATACGTCCGTCATTCTATACAGATAATTTTTTCTCCCTGATGCCGGGTGAAAAGAAAACGGTGACTATTGAGACTGCAAAAGGAAAGCTGAAAGACGGCGCTGTATTGGCACTGAAAGGTTGGAATATAAATAAGCAAGAATATAAACTAAAGTAATAAGAGTAAGGTTGTGAATTGGTTCTACATTCTTTATATCAGGAGTGTAGAATCAATTACGTGATAAAAAACATTTTTAACTATAAAAGAGAACTAAGATGAAACTGAAACTTATCATTGGCATAGTTGGTATATTATCTGCATGTGGATTTACCAATGCGCCTTCTTTAGATACTAATCAGGAGAAACAGGATAATAATTGGGTGATCGGGCCATTCTTGCGTCCTGAAGGAGTTAATCCTGTCATATCACCGCAGCCTACAGAGTTTTATTGCCCGATGCGTAAGCAGCAAGTTAAGTGGGAGGAAAGTGACACTTTTAACCCTGCTGCTACTGTAAAAGATGGGAAGATTGTCGTGCTTTATCGTGCAGAAGATAATTCGGCCCAAGGTATAGGTAAAAGAACCTCACGTGTTGGTTATGCTGAAAGCAAGGATGGGATTGAGATGAAAAGGCTTGATAATCCTGTTCTTTTTCCTGCTGAAGATAATTTTAAAGATCAAGATTGGCCGGGTGGTTGTGAAGATCCTCGTGTGGCTATGACCGAAGACGGACTGTATGTGATGCTCTACACAGCATGGAATCGGAAAAAAGCACGCCTTGCAGTAGCTACTTCCCGAGACCTGAAGAACTGGACAAAACACGGGCTTGCCTTTGATAAAGCCTATAATGGTCGATTTAATAACCTTTTCTGTAAATCGGGGTCTATTTTAACAAAATTGAAAGGAAATCAATTGGTCATAGACAAAGTTAATGGCAAGTATTTCATGTATTGGGGAGAACATGCTATATATGCTGCTACTTCTGATAACCTGATTGACTGGTATCCGGTTTTGGATGAGAAGAATGAACTGATGAAAATCATACAACCTCGTAAAGGACATTTTGATAGTTTGTTGACAGAATGTGGCCCTCCGGCTATTCGTACTAAGCATGGCATTGTTCTCGTGTATAATGGTAAGAATAGCGGTAAAACTGGAGATGCTAACTATCCTGGCAATGCTTATTGTGCCGGACAGCTTTTATTGGATGGTAACGATCCCTATAAAGTATTAGACCGTTTGGATAAGCCTTTCTTTGCTCCCGAAGCTCCTTTTGAGAAGAGCGGACAGTACAAGGACGGAACAGTATTTATCGAGGGACTTGTTTATCACAAGAAGAAACTATACCTCTATTATGGTTGTGCGGATTCACAGGTGGCGGTAGCGGTATGTGATGATGTGAAGAAATTGAAAACAAAATAGTAGATTATAAGACGATGAGAATAAGGCTGAATACATATCTTGCTTGTGTAATTGTTTTTCTGTGTGCTTCTACAGAATGCATTTATCCACAAAAACTAAAATGGAATTTTGGTTTATCTCGTAAACAGAGTTCCGAAGTGATACCTCATTCAAAACATTCATTTCAGACAGCTAAGCCTAAAAAAAAAGTGGTAGAGCCCGAAGAATTGAGTCCGCTTTCCGATTGGGAGTACCAACTCTCCAAAGGCTGGGAAATGATAGAAGGATATAAAGCTAGAGCAGCTGAAAAAACGGTATTTGCACAAGATTTAGGTACAAGCGAATGGTATTCGGCAACAGTTCCCGGTACAGTATTAACTACGTTGGTGGATCAGGGCGTATACCCTGATCCCTATTGGGGGCTTAACAATTTATTGATTCCTGATACGCTTTGCCGGATGGACTGGTGGTATCGCAATTCTTTTAGTATTCCTCGTAGTAAGAAGGGAGAAAAAGTGAAGTTGATTCTGAATGGAATCAATTATAAAGCGGAGATCTGGTTCAATCATCAACTATTAGGAACAATGGTTGGTGCTTTTGAGCGAGGTATTTTTGATATAACTCCTTGGGTGGATTATGATAAGAAGAACCTGTTGGCCATCCGTATTCTTCCGCCTAACAATCCCGGTATTCCTCACGAAGCAAATAAGAAAGAAGGAATCGGCCCCAATGGTGGAGCATTGTGCTTAGACGGTCCTACTTTTATCTCTTCAGAAGGCTGGGATTGGATTCCCGGCATACGCGACCGGAACATGGGTATTTGGCAGGATGTCAGAATCAAATTTGGAAATGAACTGGAAATTGTTGATACGCATGTAATTACGGATCTGCCTTTACCTGACACTACATCAGTCAATTTTATCGTTCAGACGGAGATTTATAATTCTTCTAAAACGACTTGTACTGCCAATTTACATTTTAATATAGGAGATGTGTCTGCTGTTTATCCGGTTTCTTTGAATGCAAATGAAAAAAGGATGATTAAACTTACTCCTCACGAATGTAAGGAACTGCAAATGAAGAATCCACGTCTTTGGTGGCCGAATGGATATGGAGAACAATATTTATATAAAGCATCTTTGAGCCTGATATCACCCAATAAAGATACTCTTGATGTCAAAAAAATGCGTATCGGTATCCGTGAGTTGGAATATGAATTGTCTGCGTATGAGGATAACTCTCCTGTGGTGCGGTTGAACTATAATCCAACTGCTGCTTTGCAGGATGGAAAACCCGTTTTTGATGCTGTGAAACGTAAAAAAACGGATAGTAAGGTCCGCTATACGAATTATGATGGAGAGTTTGTCCCCAATTTATTGAAACCGGTTTCTTCACAGGGAATAGAGTTGATAAAGGATTCACTGATGAAAGAATACATGGTTATAAAGGTGAACGGACAACGAATCTATTGTAAAGGAGGTAACTGGGGCATGGATGACGGTATGAAGCGTGTTTCCCGGGAACGATTGGAACCTGCCTTGAAGTTGCATAAGAATATGAATTATAATATGATTCGTAACTGGACGGGTGAGAGTACGGAAGAAGTATTTTATGAGCTTTGCGATGAATACGGAATGTTAGTGATGAATGATTTTTGGCTTTCAACAGACGGATTTAATCTTAATCCATTAGATAATTGCCTGTTCATAAAGAATGTGACTGAAACGGTACGTCGTTTCCGTAATCACCCTTCCATCGCTTTATGGTGTGCACGTAATGAGGGTTTTGCTCCGAATGAACTTGAGTACATGTTGGCCGCTACTTTAGCTAAAGAAGATGGCAGCAGGCATTATACAGGAAATTCCCGTTCATTGAATAGTTCAGGAAGCGGACCTTGGCGTTATCAGTTTGATGCAGGCTGGTACTACCGTTCTTTAGCTGGAGGATTTCGTTCGGAAGTGGGTACTCCTTCTCTGCCTACGGCTGAAACTGTTCGTGAGTTTATGGCGGAAGAGGATACATGGCCCATTAGTGATGTTTGGTATTACCATGACTGGCATAATCATAGATATGGTAGTAAGACTTTTAGTGAGCTTTATAAGGAAGGGGTGGATCGTAAACTAGGACGTTCTGATAACTTGGATGATTTCTGCAAGAAAGCACAATTGATTAATTACGAAAGCCATCGGGCCATTTTTGAAGCATGGAACAGTAAGATGTGGAATGATGCTTCCGGGGTATTATTGTGGATGAGCCATCCTGCATGGCCCAGTATGGTTTGGCAGAACTACAGTTCGAATGGGGAAACAGCTGGTGCTTATTATGGCGCGCAAAAAGCATGTCGTCCTCTTCATATTCAGATGAGCCTTAATAGTCAACATAAAGTGGATATTATTAATACTACACTGAAAGAATATCGAGATTTGAAGGTAGGAGTTACTGTTTATGATAAAGTAGGCAAAAAAATACGCTCTTTACAACATAAGGTAGGACAAGTGACAGCCAATGCGCTGACTTCTGTAACACAGTTGGATGATATAAAAGGACTTCCTGATTTCTGCTGGGTAAAGTTGGTGTTGACAACTAATAACGGAAAGTTGCTGGATGATAATGTTTATTGGCTCAATCAGAAGGAATGGGACGGAAAGGTCTTGGCTAATTTACCAGTTTCTTCGGTAAATGTTTCGGTGAAGAACTTCACGAAAAAGACTAATCATTATGAAGGCAGGCTTATTGTGAAAAATCCGGGACAATACTTGGCCGCTGCAATAGCATTGACATTAAGGGATGCAAAAACTGATGCGGCTGTTCGTCCGGCTTATTTTGATGATGGATACTTTTATCTGATGCCAGGAGAATCTAAAGAAGTTTGTTTTCAGGTAGATTGTAAGGAGGGAGTTGATAAACTGCTTTTGCGGGTAGATGGATATAATGTTGAACTGAAAGATATATTGTTGAATAGATAAAGAAAAATATTATGAGTAAGAAATTCTTGATTTTGTTATTTTTGATTCCTTTTCAATTGATGTTTGCTCAGAAAAGTTTACTGAAGGACTTTCCTGAAGGATATACCCCAGAAGAGATAGGCAAACGAATAGCATATCGCTTTTTAACAGAAAAACACGCGCTTCATGTTGGTAAATGGATTGGCTATCCAGAAACCTTCTATTGGAGTGGCGCCTTGCGATATGCTGATGGAGCGAAAGACAAGGAGCTTATTCAACGTTTACAAGAAAAGTTTGATTTCTTGTTTACCGAAGAGAAGATTTTACAACCTATTATGAATCATGTTGATTTGAATATGTTCGGTAGTCTTCCTCTCGAATTCTATTTGGTGACGAAGGATCTGAAATATCGTTATTTAGGTTTGCCTTATGCCGATTCGCAGTGGGAGCTTCCGAGAAATGTGAAACCGCATGAAAAGGAATGGGCGGAAAAAGGTTATTCTTGGCAAACACGTTTATGGATTGATGATATGTATATGATTACCATTGTACAGACACGTGCCTATAAAGTAACGAAGGATAAGAAATATATTGACCGTGCTGCTAAGGAGATGGTGATGTACTTGGATGAGTTACAACGTCCGAATGGCCTTTTCTATCATGCCCCGGATGTGCCTTATTATTGGGGGCGTGGAAATGGCTGGATGGCTGCCGGTATGGCGGAGTTGCTTCAGTGCCTGCCTAAAAAACATAAAGATCGTGCACGCATTATGGAAGGCTATCTCAAAATGATGGAGAGCCTTAAAAAGTATCAGAATCCGGAAGGACTTTGGAATCAATTGATTGACAAGTCTGATTGTTGGACTGAAACTTCTGGTTCAGCAATGTTCACTTTTGCCTTTATTAAGGGGGTTCAAAATGGATGGTTAGATGCAGAAGCTTATGCTCCGGCTACCCGAAAGGCGTGGATGGCTTTAGTGCCATATCTCAATGAAAAAAATCAGGTGGGCAATGTCTGTGTAGGAACGAATAAAAAGAATAGCAAACAATACTATTATGACCGTCCGTGTCGCACTGGTGATTTTCATGGACAGGGACCTTATTTGTGGTGTGCTGCTGCCCTTATGGAAAAATAATCGTTTCTGTATGGAGCTCTAGTTGAGGCTTTGGAGGGGATTTTTGCCAAATTGGATAATTTTTTTTATTTATAGCCCAATTTGTTTTATTCAATGTGGAGGATGTTCTTTAACTTTGCCTTAACAATTTAGTACAAATAGAATCAGGCGGGCTGATTCACATTAATGTTTTATATGAGTTTGAAATATTTACTTTGTGGGATGGCTTTTGTAGCATGTGCTACTATTGCTAGAGCTTTTAATAATGTGCCGGAATCGATTTCTGCATCTATTTTCTTGAAAGTTCCAGGGAATGACGCGAAGCGTTATCCATTGACTTTTCAGAAGTCTCAAAATAATAACGGCACTTATTATTTGGAGAATTCGGAAAAGATGCCGTTGACTGTGTCTCAAAACATAGTAGATGGTGATGATGGGTTACGTATTAGTGTGTCTATTACCGCATTGGAAGATATTTACTTTAATTACAGTCAGCAGGTGGCAACAGATTTCCGTCATAACGATTGCCTATTCTATATGCCGGGGTTCTGGTATCGGCGTAATCTGCGTTCGCCCAAGGAAGCCCCTTCATTTCATACTTCAGACAGTTGGATTGTAAGTGAAGACAGGTTAAGCGCGCCTCTCACCGGGATTTTCTGTGAGAAGAAACAACGTTTTATGACTGTCAACAGACTGGATAAATTTGTAAATAGCACGTTGGCTACCCATCGTGAAGGTGAGATTATTCTCTCGGATAAAACTTCTTTGGGATATACCGGATTTGAAAATAAGGATGGGGTTGCTACTCTTTCTTTCGGTTTTCCTTATCGGGAGGCTCCTAAAAGTTATATCCGTAAATTGACATTAGCTCCGGCTGTAACGGCTTATCAGCATCTTAAAAAAGGAGAGACGATTTTGTTGACTTGGCAAATTACTGAAGGTGAAGCTAAGGATTACTCTGATTTTGTGCGCCATACTTGGGAATATTGTTATGATACATATTTGCCTAAGCCTGTAGATACTCCCTATTCAGTTGAATATATGAAGCAGACTCTTAGCCAATTCTTTGTAAGTAGTTTTGTAGATAAATATCCGTTGGTATATAATTCGGGCATACATCTTAGAACAGATGCGTGTACAAGTAATGGGCAGGCAGAGGTCGGTTTTATAGGGCGTGTTCTTCTGAATGCATTCAATGCCTGGGAATATGGTTGGGAATGTAACCGGGAAGATTTGAAGGCTAACAGCGCCCAAATATTCGACAGTTATTTGAAGAATGGTTTCACGGAAGCAGGTTTTCTCAAGGAATCGGTAAATTATGACAAGAACTTTGAGGATCCTGTTCATAGCATCCGTCGTCAGTCAGAAGGGCTTTATGCAATCTTTCATTTCCTGGCTTATGAAAAAGAAAAAGGTCGTAAGCATCCGGAATGGGAACAGCGATTGAAAAACATGTTGAACATGTTTCTGCAATTGCAAAATGCTGATGGTAGTTTTCCACGAAAGTTTCGTGATGACTTTTCGATTGTAGATAAAAGCGGAGGAAGTACTCCTTCGGCTACATTACCTTTAGTCATGGGATATAAATACTTTAAGGATAAACGTTACTTGGATAGTGCTAAGCGGACTGCGGATTATTTGGAGAAAGAACTGATTTCTAAGGCCGATTATTTCTCGTCTACTCTTGATGCGAATTGCGAAGATAAAGAAGCGTCACTTTATGCTGCAACTGCTACCTATTATCTTTCATTAGTTACTAAAGGGGAGGAACATAAGCATTATGCTGATCTGACGAAGCAAGCCGCTTATTTTGCATTATCGTGGTATTATTTGTGGGATGTTCCTTTTGCTCCCGGACAGATGCTGGGTGATATTGGTTTGAAAACACGTGGCTGGGGAAATGTTTCGGTAGAAAATAATCATATTGATGTGTTTGTATTTGAATTTGCCGATGTACTTCGTTGGTTATCGAACGAATATAAAGAATCCCGTTTCTCGAACTTCGCAGAAGTGATTTCAACCTCTATGCGGCAGTTATTGCCTTATGAAGGACACATGTGTGGCATTGCCAAAGTGGGTTACTATCCGGAAGTTGTTCAACATACCAGTTGGGATTACGGGAAGAATGGCAAAGGATATTATAATGACATTTTCGCACCCGGATGGACTGTTGCTTCTTTATGGGAATTATTTACTCCTGGGCGTGCCGAGATTTTTATGGAAAGGTAATATAATAAATTAATTTGTAATGACATCAAGAAGAGATTTTCTTAAAAAAGCTGGGTTGATTTCTGCTGCTTTTGCAGTTCCCGCTCTTAATGTGAATGGAAATACCACACAATCCAAGATACGTTTAAAGAATACCAAGATTGCAGTGGATGATCGGTGGGATGTTATTGTAATTGGTGGAGGACCTGCTGGATGTACTGCTGCGATTTCTGCGGCCCGGGAGGGAGCTAAAACTTTGCTGATTGAGGCAATGGGACAACTTGGCGGTATGGGAACAGCAGGTATGGTTCCGGCATGGTGTCCGTTTTCTGACGGCGAAAAGATTATTTATCGAGGCTTGGCGGAAAAGATATTCGAGGCATCAAGAAAAGGAGTGCCTCATGAGAGAAAGCAAAAACTGAATTGGGTGAATATAAATCCTGAATATTTGATGCAGGTTTACGATCGGATGGTCGCTGAATCGGGGGCAAAAGTCCTTTTCTTTTCGAGGGTTGCTGCTGTTGAGATGTCAGCTGATGATACGGTAGATGCTATCATCGTAGCAAATAAATCCGGGCTTGTTGCATTCAAAGCAAAAGTCTTTATTGATGCGACGGGAGATGGAGATGTGGCTACCTGGGCAGGTGCTTCATTTAAAAAGGGAGGTGAGGATGGTATACTGCAAAGTTCTACTTTGTGTTTCTCGTTTGCTAATGTCGATAGCTATAACTACAATCTCATAGGTCCTTCATTGCATACGAGTAACAAAAATAGCCCTATCTTTGACGCGATTAAGTCCGGAAAATATCCATTGATAGGCAGACATTTCAATAGTAATCTGATCGGTCCGGATGTGGTACAATTTAATGCAGGACACATTGATAATGTTGATTCGACCGACCCATGGGCTACTACGCGGGCGATGGCTACCGGTAGGCAAATCGCTGAACAATACTTGGAGGCACTGAAAGAACTTCAGCCTAAAACTTTTGGTAGTGCTTTTGTTGTAAAGACTGCCTCCTTGTTGGGGGTTAGAGATAGTCGTCGGATTGAAGGGGATTATACGTTTACTTTCCAAGATTGGCTGGAGCGTAAAACATTTGAAGATGAGATCGGACGTAATTGTTACTATATTGATGTTCATAAACCGGGGCATAAAGAGACGCGTTACAAAAAAGGCGAATCTCATGGAATTCCTTATCGTTGCTTGACTCCTAAAGGTATGAAGAATCTATTGACCGCCGGACGCTGTATTTCTACTGATGAAGAAGCTTTTGGAAGCTTACGAGTGATGCCACCTTGTCTGGTGACTGGTGAAGCTGCCGGAATGGCTGCGGTACATGCTATCAAACAAACAAAGAATGATGTTCATAAGATTGATGTAGGTTTTCTACGCAAAAGATTAAAAGAAGAGGGGCAATATTTCTTATAAATACATTAGGGATGAATTTTATGGGATGTTCCTCTTGACAAATCCTTTTAAATGTTGTATCTTTATAGTCTGGAAAAGAGCTTAAACCTTGTAAATAACAGATAAAAGAATATGAAATTGATGACTTGAATGGTATAATATTATAACAAATCTGGACGTGTTCCCTAATAAATATTGGGAAGGATATACCGGATATAGGCAAAAAGGCTGCAAATTTTATGAAATTTGCAGCCTTTTTGTTGTAAAAGATGGATTTATAAACTCGGAAATCCAATGGCAGAGTTTTTAATAAACTCAGATACCGTTCTTAATAAACTACTCAAAAGTTTATTAAAAACGTACTATTTGTTTATGTGGAAATTTGTTTGTTTTTTTATAAAATCTTAAATTGGCGTTTAGAACATTCTTTGTTGAAGATAACTATACTTTACAATTTGAAAAGTAATCAAACGAAACAACAGCTTTCCTGTTGGCTAAATTTATACATGAAGTTCCAGAACGAACCGTGTTCCTTTCGTATAATTCGTATCCAGTGTCAGGCTTCCGTTCATCTTGGCAGCAATTAGTGAACAGATCGGTAATCCTAGTCCATCTCCTGTAGTCAGGTCTTTCACTTCTGTGAAAGGTTTGAAGAGATTTTCCTGTTGCTCTGCCGGAATTCCAGTTCCTGTATCCGTAACGATGAATTGGTGCGTGTGCGCTCCCCGTTTCTTGAATTCGAGACTGATACGACCCTGGTCGGTGTAGAAAGCGGCATTTTTCAGTAAATAGAGAAGAATGCGTTCCAATTGTTCCTTGTTTGTCTTTACCTGAAGTTTTGGTGCATTGACTGAAGATGTGACATCCTGTTTTATGTATTCTTTAACTTTATCCATCACATTCTCACAGAAAGTTCCCACGTTGATTTCACTTAGTTCATAAAACTCGGTTAATGAGTTTTCCAAAGATGACAGTTCTTGAATGTCATCACTGAATTTCTTCAAAGCTGCGACTTGTCCCTGCATTTGGGCCGCTTCTTGAGGAACCTTTTGTGACAGTTCTTCGGCTGAAGTAGCCAGCGTATTCAGGGTAGGCTCCATTTGCGAAGATATATTCTGTATGAATTTGGTTTTTAGTTCATTATGTTCATTGGCAATTTTTACACTTTTCTTTAATTTACGATTGTTGGCGATGAATCGTAGCAATATCACAGCCAGTATTGCCAGGCCGGCTACCAATATGACTGCCAGCACACAGAGACCTATGATTATATATTGCTTGGCAGATAGTGAGTCGTCCTTTTCCTGTATGGTCAGTTGGCTTTCGTCATATTTTCTCTTCAGTACATTTAGTTCGTCTTGTGCGGTTAATGCTTTTACCGAGTCTGTCCAGACAATGAAACTTTCGTAAGTGCGTTCCATCAGTGGAGCATTATTGCCTTTTCGTGCAATATTGATAAGATTCTTGTAGCAATCGCTCACTTTGGCGTAGTCCTTCTTTTCCTTATATTGGTTGATAAGTTTGCGGAAACAGGCATCGCCTTGTGTACTTTGGTTGAAAGTATAGTAATAATTGGCTTTTGTATACAACAGTACCTCCGTTAGGGAGTCATTCTTTGCAAGATTAGCCATTTCTTCCAGTTTATCCAACTGAGTCTTTGCTTGTGCGGGATTTTTCAGTGCGGTGTACATCTGCAATCGTTCCTTGTTTATAAGGAAACGCAGGTCATAAAAGACTTTCTTTTTATTCTGTTCTCCGGTCCATAGAAGCTGCTCCATGTCACGGCAAAGCTCGAATCCCTCTTTGTAAAAGTTCTCTCTGACGTATAAAGCATTAGCCTGAACGCCACATTCTATTGCTTGTGGATAGTTTTCGCGGCTTGCAAATGCTTCGTATGCTTTTTTGAATAAGTAACGTGCTTTGATGTAATCTTTTTGATTAAGACTGCTTTGTGCTTGTTTTTTTAGTTCTGTGGCTCTGTCTTGGGGAGTTTGCGCATAAGCCATTATGCTCAAACAAAATATCATTAAAAGACTTGTTATCGACGTTTTCATATTTATTGCATATTTGTTTGTCACAAATGTAAAACAAATATATGAAAAAAGATAGTGTTATCGATGAAATAATTCTATTCTGTTTCTATTCATTATTATTATCCTGCCCAGTTCTCTCTGTCGAGATTCCGATAGCTGATGGCTTCTGCCAAATGACTAGGAAGTATTTGTTCTACTCCTTCCAAATCAGCGATTGTACGGGCAACTTTTAAAATCCGGTCATAGGCTCGGGCAGACAAATTGAATCGTTCCATTGCGTTTTTTAGCAATGCGAGTCCTTTCTCATTCGGTTGAGCATACATTGCAAGCAATTTGCTGTTCATTTGTGCATTGCAATAAATTCCGGCATATTCGGTGTATCGTCTTTCCTGCAGTTGACGGGCTTTTATCACTCGTTGCCGGATGATATTGCTCGGTTCTCCCTGCCTTTGATCGGAAATCTTATCAAAAGGTACAGGAACGATCTCTATTTGAATATCAATCCGGTCTAATAATGGACCGGATATCTTATTCAAGTACTTTTGGACTTGCCCGGGACTGCATACACACGCTTTTGTCGGATGGTTATAATATCCGCAGGGACATGGATTCATGGATGCGATCAGCATCAGATTGGCCGGATAACTGATAGTGCTTTTGATGCGGGAAATGGTGATTTGACGGTCCTCCAATGGTTGGCGCAATACTTCTAGCACTCCTCGGTTGAATTCCGGTAACTCATCTAAAAAAAGTACTCCATTATGTGCCAGACTGATTTCTCCCGGTTGTGGAAAACTACCTCCACCAACCATCGCCACTTGGGAAATTGTGTGGTGTGGGTCGCGGAATGGACGTTGGGAAATCAATGAGGACCCGCGTTTCAGTTGTCCGGCAACTGAATGTATCTTGGTGGTTTCTAAACTTTCACCCAGTGAAAGAGGAGGAAGAATGGAAGGAAGGCGTTTGGCCATCATTGATTTACCGCTGCCCGGAGCGCCTACCATTATTAAATTATGTCCTCCGGCTGCCGCAACTTCTAGTGCCCTTTTTACATTCTCTTGTCCTTTTACGTCTGCAAAATCCAGGTCACAGTTGGTCTGCTGTTGATAGAATTCTTCCCGTGTATTGACAACAGTCGGCTCTAATTCGCGTTCATTATTGAAGAACTCGACGACCTCCTTGATATTACTGACTCCATATACTTTTAATTGATTGACAACAGCAGCTTCCCGTGCGTTTTGTTGGGGAATGATTAGTCCTTCGAAACCATCCTCGCGAGCTTTGATAGCAATGGGAAGCGCACCTTTGATAGGTTGGATGCTTCCGTCCAGACTTAGTTCGCCCATTAGCAAATAGTGGGAAAACTTCTCGGAAGAGATTGTTTCGCTAGCTCCTAATAATCCGATGGCAAGAGGCAAGTCATAAGCTGAACCCTCTTTACGGATGTCGGCTGGTGCCATATTGACTACTATATTGCTAGTGGGCATTTTATAACCATTCACCAGCAGTGCGGAGATAATACGTTGATGGCTTTCTTTGACCGCAGAATCCGGAAGGCCGACGAGATAGAACATACAGCCGCGCGAGCTGTTAACTTCGATTGTGATGAGTGTTGCATCAATCCCTTGAACAGCCGCTCCGAATACTTTAATTAACACGTTTGATTATTGATTATTTTTTCTTCTTATTGTCTTGTTTTTCCTTTTCTTCAGCAGCAGTGACTACTTCCTCAATTTTCTTCTTCAATTGTTCTCCTTTGAGGTTTTTCGCGAGAATCTTACCGTCTGCCGACAGAAGAATGTTGCTGGGAACTTGCTTGATGGCGTATTGTTTGGCTACTTCGGAATTTAGTCCGCCAAAATCACAGACTTGCTCCCAATTGAGCGTATCACGTTTTATAGCATCCTGCCATTCTTGTTTATCCATATCAAGGGAGATACCGAGCATGGCTATATGTTTGTTCTTCTTATATTTCTGATAGATCTCTTTTAACTCGGTATTGCTTTGGTGATTGGAAATGCTATCTCCCCATGAAGCCCAAAAGTTGATTAACAAGTTCTTTTTCTTGAAATCTTCTGATGACCGGGTAATTTTCTCTCCTTTTATGTTAGATAGACTGAAGAAGGGAGCATATTTGCCTGTTTCTGTTTTCTCTGACAGTGAGATGGCTTCGTTGAGCTGTTCAATATACAGCTTGTCTTGCAATATTCCTGTCATGACTTCAATTAGCTTCTTTATTTTGTTGAAATCGGGCGAATCTTTCTGAACAAAGTATTTATCCAACAAGTAGAGGCTGACAAAAGAAGAATGATGCTTCATGATGAATTCTTCTGCTTTTTGCTCTAAATCTTTCTCGGATGGGGTAGGCAGGCTATTTAGTTCTTTCTGAAAGTTTGTAAACTCTTCATTATATATATTACCATTGATATCCAGATATTCCGGGTGATTGATATCTCCTTTTATTTTGATCTGATTTCCTTTGTCAAGGAAGATTGGATATTCTGTCTGATTGTCAATAAGTAAAAAGGCAGAAGTAATGGTGTCTATTGAAGCTGTATAAGAGAATTTATCGTTCTTCGCGAAAATGGTATCTATCCGGTCGAATGATTCGTCCATTCCATACAGATAAAGCGTATCTGTGCCCAGGCCTTTGATTTCCCCGGTTATGCTAACCTTCTTTGAAGATTTACCACAACTGCATAGACAAATGATTATGAGGATTAAAATGCTACTCTTTTTCATTGCTTTGATTTCTTTTCTGCGAAAGTACGGTTTTTACAGATAAAAAAAAAGAATTGCCCGTCATTTATAATGACAGGCAATTCTTAATATTTAAAATAGAGTGGTAATTCTCTTATTTAATGATGTTCATGAAATCTGCATTTGTGAAGAATTTAGCAAATTCCAGGTCAGTAGCTGCCTTCTTAGCTAATGAAGAATCTTTAGCAACTGCGCTCTTCAAGCTGCTTGTTACCATAGAAGAATTATTAGTTCTAGCACCTAAAACTGCCATCAGGTAGTCAGTGTAAGCATCAGGTCTTTCTACGTTAGCCAATGTATTTTTAGCTTTGTTGTAGTCCTTAGCAAGGATTTGAGCCAAAGCAGCACTGTTAGTCTTAGAGTCACCGAATGAGTTTACTGCTCTTTCATATTGCCCTTGAGCGATGTACAGGTTACCCATAGATTCGCCAAGTTCTTTTGTGCCGGCAGCTTTACCGAAGTATGCTTCTGCAGCAGCTTTGTCACCCTTCATCAAAGAGATCAAACCTAAGTTCATGTTAACTTCAGGAGTAGCATTAACACTGGCAGCTTTCTTGAAGTAAGATTCAGCTTTGTCAATGTTACCAGCCTGGTAAGCTAATTTACCCAAGTTGTTGTAACCACGGTAATCGTTCGGGAATTGTTTGGTAGCTTGAGTATAGATAGCTTCTTGTTTAGCAGGATCGCTAGTCAGTGTAGCAGCATACAGCAATTCTTCTACATTCAGTTCAGAAGGATTAGAAGAAGCCAGTTTAGTGATTTCTTCGTCAGACTTACCGATGATTTCATAGTTCAAAGTCAAACGAGAACGACGCAACTGAGGAAGAATAGTGTTAGCCAATTCTTTGTATACAGCGGAGATGTTTTTGATTTCGCTTTCTCTTTGAGCAGGATCTTGGTACATTGCAATAACGCGGAGGATCAACTCTTTGTCTTGGATGTTAGATTTAGAAACCAGTTCTTGGAAACCTTCCCAGTCCTGTGCAGTATATTTAGCATCGATCGGAGCGTCGATTTTTGCTTTCTTCAGGTCTTTGCTCAACATCTTAGTTGTGTTGTCTTCGCGGTTTTCAGCAAGAGTAGTATTCAAGCTTACACCACCATCAGGAGAAGCGTATGCAGAAACTTCGATGTTGCTGATCTTCTTGTTAGCAGCTTCGTTTACGTTAGCTACTTCTTTGTTGAATTCTTTAGCAGTCTTCAACTCGCTGGAACGAATGTTAGCTTGTTGGATCAAGAACATGATGTTAGCATCGTGTTTTTCTTTGATGATACGTTGGAAAGCGTCTTCGCCCAATGCAGGGTTAGCGTTACCTAATGTATTGTTTACTAATTCAGAAGTAGAGATTACACCATCAGCAATTTTCACAGCAGGAATAGTAACTACTTTCTTACCGATAGTAGCTTTGAATTCCAGGTACAATTCAGACTTAGCCATTTCCGGAACATAGTCGAAAGACGTTTTCATAGTGTAGCTACCGCCCATCTTGTAAGAGATAGTCTGGTCGTTACCTTCCACTTTTTCACCTTGGAAAGTAGCTGGTTGGCCTTTAGCTTCGCCGCCATTCCATTTCAAAACCGGAGTAACTTCTACAACCGCTTTCTTGTTGAAATACTTTTCAGGAAATTTACCATTGATGGTCGCAGGAACTTTACCACCTACTGCCTCCAGCACTTGCGGAGTAACAGTGAAGTAATCAGCTGATAATTCACCCATTTTTTTGCTGCAAGAAGAGAATAATGCAACAACCATTGCCATGAGTAAAGGCAAGTACAACTTCTTAGTCATTTTAGGTATAAATTAAATGTTTGTAATTGAAATATCGTCTATTTGCCAACCTCCTTCTGCTCACACAGAAAAAGTAACGCAAAGATATTAATTCTTAATATAATTATATAGATAAGGGGGCGATTTTATCATAATTTAATGAAATAACTCCTCTTTTTCTTTCCGGTACTTGATATTTCGCGGGTGATGCTCAATAATCTCACTACGAAGCATGTTGCGGTCAATGTGTGTATAGATTTCCGTTGTCGCAATAGATTCATGTCCGAGCATGCATTGAATGGCTCGCAAATTGGCTCCACCTTCCAGTAAATGAGTGGCGAAGGAATGCCGGAAAGTGTGCGGACTGATGTTTTTGGTAATGCCTGCTTTTTCCGCTAATTCTTTTATCATGTGAAAGATCATAATCCGGGAAAGTCCTTTACCTCTCCGCTGGCTGACGAAAACGAAATCTTCATGCCCTTTTTTTACTTCAATTTGATTACGGTCTGGTATGTAAAGTTTTATTTCATTAATGGCTCGTGGAGAGATGGGGACGAGGCGCTGTTTGCTTCCTTTTCCTTCTACTTTGATAAAACCTTCATCAAAATAAAGGTCGGACAGCTTGAGGGTGACAAGCTCCGATACGCGAAGTCCGCAACTGTATAATGTCTCTAAAATAGCTCTATTTCGCTGTCCTTCGGCTTTGCTGCGGTCGACGGCGGAGATGATCCGGTCAATTTCCTCCACGGTCAGTACTTCAGGAAGTTTAAAGCCTATTTTAGGTCCTTCTAATAACTCACTGGGGTCTGCTTCCAGGTAGTCTTCAATAATGAGAAAACGGAAGAATGATTTGATTCCTGATAAGATGCGGGCCTGTGAACGGGGGTGAATGCCAATATCGTGTAATCCGGCTGCAAAATGTTGAAGATCAGATAAACATACGTCTAGTATCCCTACCTTTTCCTGCTCCAAAAAGTTTATCAGTTTGTACAGATCCGTAAGATAGGCATCCAGCGTATTAGGAGATAAAGACTTTTCCAGTTTGAGATACTGCTGATACTTCCTGATTATCACCTCTTGTTGTTCCTTCTTCTTCTTTTTTTCGTTGATTTCCATTTCTTTTTTCTACCTTTGCACCTTGAAATATTGTTCTTTGGATACAAAGGTATATAAAAAACAGGATTGCGCGATGAAGATACAAATTATTAATGGCCCGAATATTAATCTGTTGGGTAAGCGTGAACCTTCCATTTACGGAAGCGTTACATTTGAAGATTACTTGGTTGATCTTCGCAAAAGATACGTTGACGTGGAGATCGGCTATTTTCAATCGAATATTGAGGGTGAAATGATAGACTGCATACAGCGGGTAGGATTTGATGTGGATGGCATCATTCTGAATGCAGGTGCGTATACACATACTTCCATAGCCTTGCAGGATGCTATTCGCTCTGTGACGTCTCCGGTGATTGAGGTACATATTTCCAATGTGCATAATCGGGAGTCTTTCCGACACGTATCGATGATTGCTTGTGCCTGCAAGGGAGTGATTTGTGGCTTTGGGTTGAATTCGTACCGTTTGGCCTTGGAAGCTTTGTTAGATAGATAATAAATAAGGTAATATAATATATAATAGGTAGAAAGACTATGTTATTGAAACAGACTAAAATTGTGGCTTCCATCTCGGATAGACGTTGCGATGTGGATTTTATAAAACAGTTGTTTGAAGCTGGGATGAATGTGGTGCGTATGAATACAGCGCACGCTAGCCGTGAAGGTTTTGAAGCTTTGATTGCAAATGTACGTGCTGTGTCCAACCGTATTGCGATCTTGATGGATACAAAAGGTCCGGAAGTTCGTACGACGGCTAATGCAGAACCAATTCCATATAAGACAGGTGATAAAGTAAAGATTGTAGGTAATCCGGATTTGGAGACAACCCGTGAATGTATTGCTGTTTCATACCCGAACTTTGTGTCCGATCTGAATATCGGTGGTATGATCCTGATTGATGATGGTGATCTGGAACTGGAAGTTATTGATAAGACTAACGATTATTTGTTGTGTGAAGTCAAGAACGATGCTACTTTGGGAAGCCGTAAGAGCGTAAATGTTCCGGGTGTTCGCATTAATCTTCCGTCATTAACGGAAAAAGACCGTAACAATATTCTTTATGCTATTGAAAAGGATATTGATTTTATCGCTCATTCTTTTGTACGCAATCGTCAGGATGTGCTTGATATACGTGAAATTCTGGATGCTCATAATAGTGATATTAAGATTATTGCTAAGATTGAGAATCAGGAAGGGGTAGATAATATTGATGAAATTCTGGAAGTGGCAGATGGTGTAATGGTGGCCCGTGGTGACTTGGGTATTGAAGTTCCACAGGAACGTATCCCGGGAATCCAGCGTGTATTGATTCGCAAATGTATTTTGGCAAAGAAGCCGGTAATCGTGGCTACTCAGATGCTCCATACGATGATAAATAACCCTCGTCCGACTCGTGCGGAAGTGACTGATATTGCTAATGCAATCTACTATCGTACAGATGCATTGATGTTGAGTGGGGAAACTGCTTATGGTAAGTATCCGGTAGAGGCAGTGAGAACAATGACTAAGATTGCTGCCCAGGCTGAAAAAGATAAATTGGAGGAAAATGATATCCGTATTCCATTGGATGAGAATAGTAATGATGTTACGGCATTCCTTGCTAAACAGGCAGTGAAGGCTACCTCTAAACTAAAAATACGTGCCATTATTACTGATAGCTATAGCGGACGTACTGCCCGCAATCTGGCAGCTTTCCGTGGAAAGTATCCGGTGTTGGCTATCTGTTATAAAGAAAAGACGATGCGTCATTTGGCTTTGTCTTATGGTGTGGAAGCTATCTATATGCCGGAATTAGCTAACGGACAGGAGTATTACTTTGCAGCATTGCGCCGTTTGTTGAAAGAAGGTCGTTTACAGCCTTCTGATATGGTTGGTTATTTGAGTAGTGGTAAGGCGGGAACGAAAACATCATTCCTCGAAATTAATGTAGTGGAAGATGCTTTGAAGCATGCAGAGGAGACTGTATTACCTAACAATAACCGCTATCTGTAATTCGTAAAGATTTGTTTTATGCAGGAAACCGAATCAATAGACGAATATATTTTGCAGCATATTGATCCCGAGAGCGATTATTTAAAGTCGCTCTACCGGGACACACATGTAAAACTGCTCCGTCCTCGTATGGCTTCCGGGCATTTGCAGGGACGGATGCTGAAAATGTTTGTAGAAATGATTCGGCCCCGTCAGATATTGGAAATAGGAACGTATAGTGGCTATTCTGCCCTTTGTCTGGCAGAAGGTCTGGCCGAAGGTGGAATGTTGCATACGTTTGAGATCAATGATGAACAAGAGGATTTTACCCGTCCATGGTTGGAAAAATCACCATTTGCCGATAAAATTCGTTTTTATATAGGTGATGCTTTAGAACTTGTTCCGTGTTTAGGTGTTACCTTTGATATGGCTTTTATTGATGGTGATAAGCGTAAGTATATTGAATATTACGAGATGACGTTGGCGCATTTATCTGCAGGCGGATATATCATTGCTGATAATACTTTGTGGGACGGGCATGTTCTCGAACAGCCTCGCAACACGGATGCACAGACGATTGGTATTAAAGCCTTCAATGATTTGGTGGCGGAAGATGTGCGAGTGGAAAAAGTGATATTGCCTTTACGTGACGGATTAACGATTATAAGAAAAAAGTAAGATAAAAGAGTAGATTTATGGAAACAACCAGACAGAATAAGATATCTCGCCTGTTGCAGAAAGAGCTAAGTGAGATATTCCTGCTTCAAACAAAGTCCATGCCGGGCACATTGGTCTCTGTTAGTGCAGTTCGTATCAGTCCTGATATGAGTATTGCCCGTGTTTATCTCAGTGTTTTTCCTTCGGAGAAAGCGGAAGAGATGGTGAAGAATATCAATAACAATATGAAATCCATTCGCTATGAACTTGGAACTCGTGTGCGTCACCAGTTGCGCATCATTCCCGAGCTGAAATTCTTTGTGGATGATTCATTGGATTATATTGAGAAAATAGATTCATTGCTGAAGTGAAATAATTCATTGCAGAGGTGAACTTTCCTTTTTATATAGCCAGGCGTTATCTTTTCTCAAAAAAAAAGCATAACGCTATTAATATCATATCCGGTATTTCCGTATGTGGGGTAGCCCTTGCTACACTTGCTTTGGTTTGCACTCTTTCCGTTTTTAATGGTTTTCAGGATATGGTCGCTAGCTTTTTTACGGCTTTTGACCCGCAATTGAAAATAACAGTTCGTGAAGGAAAAGTCTTTGATGCGCAGGATAAACGGATTCGCGCTGTTTGTGCACTTCCTGAAGTGGAGGTGTTTACAGAAACACTTGAAGAAAATGCAATGGTGCAATACAAGGATCGGCAAGCTATGGTTGTATTGAAAGGTGTGGAGGATAACTTTGAAGAACTGACTGCTATAGACAGTATACTCTATGGCGCAGGTGAATTTGTTCTTCATGACTCTATTGTGAACTACGGGGTCATGGGAGTGGAACTGGTTGCGACTTTGGGTACAGGTTTGGAATTTGTTGATCCTCTTCAGGTTTATCTACCCAAGCGGAATGCCAAAGTGAACATGGCAAATCCCGGAGCTTCTTTTAATCGTGATTACCTGTATTCTCCGGGTGTCGTATTTGTTGTGAATCAGCAAGAATATGACGGGAAATATATTCTGACTTCTCTCGATTTTCTTCGCCAGCTTCTGGATTATACAACAGAAGTCTCTGCGATGGAATTGAAATTAAAGCCTAATGTAAATACTTCATCGGTACAATCTAAAATAGAAAACATATTAGGTGATGATTTTGTTGTTCAGAATCGTTATCAGCAGCAGGCAGATGTTTTCCGTATTATGGAGATAGAGAAACTTATTTCCTATTTATTTCTGACCTTTATCTTAATGATTGCCTGTTTCAATGTAATTGGTTCTCTTTCCATGTTGATTTTGGATAAGAAGGATGATGTAGTAACTTTGCGGAGTCTTGGAGCTAGTGATAAACTCATCTCCCGAATATTCCTCTTTGAAGGACGTCTCATTTCTCTTTTTGGCGCTATTTCCGGTATTGTCCTCGGCTTAATCCTATGTTTTATCCAACAGAAATTCGGTATAATTTCATTGGGGGGCGGTGGCGGAACTTTTGTTGTAGACGCCTATCCTGTCAGTGTTCATGCTTGGGATATGGTACTTATTTTTATCACCGTTTTGGCAGTCGGATTCCTTTCTGTATGGTATCCTGTACGTTATTTAAGTAAGAGACTTTTATAGCTAAATGGTAATGTTTTTATTATAGCCATTTTTCTATAATTGATAACTTTTAATTCCTTTTTATGGTGTTTTATTTTCGTAATTGATACGATACTGCTATATTTGGCTCAATTTTGTTAATTGGAAATAATCTATAAATACTTCTGTGAAACTTGAGAATAATGAAATATGTAGAATAGTAGACGGCGATGAAATTGCTTTCAATCGTTTTATGGAGCATTATTCTTCGCGTTTATATCACTATACATTTGCGCTACTTGGCCAGAAGGAGTCAGCTGAAGAGATTGTGAGTGATGTTTTTTTTGAAGTTTGGAAAAATAGAAAAAGTCTGGCTGAAATTGGCAATATGAATGCTTGGATCCAGACAATCACCTATCGAAAAGCGATTTCTTTTTTGCGGAAGGAAACTGGAAAGTATGAATTGTCATTTGATGATATCGAAGATTTTATTTTTGAGCCGGTTCAATCTCCAGCCGAGGAGATGATTAGTAAGGAAGAAATGGCTAAAATTAATGACGCCATTCAACAACTTCCTCCCAAGTGTAAACATGTCTTTTTCTTAGCAAAAATAGATGGACTTCCTTATAAAGATATCGCAGATATGTTGAACATATCAGTGAAGACTATCAATAACCATATTGCTTTTGCGTTAGATGAAATTGCTAAAAGATTGAATCTGAAATCTCGCAAGAGCTAAGTTTTTACTCTCCTGCTTATTAATGCCTTATTTTTTCACATAGCTAATCCTACTTTTATTTGTTTTCTAAGAAAAATGAAAAAAAATCATTTTTGACTGGGAGATTTTTTTTTTAGTTGCGTCTTTATCTATAGAACAACATTAAAAAAGGATTATGAGCTTGAAAGAATACCATCGTCTCGCAGATTTATTTAGTAAATTGAATTCTCAAGAAAATATTGAGGATGATTTTACTTCTATGCCTGATGCAGAGAAATTGAAATTCTTTTGGCAAAATTGTGCGCAGGAAAAGATTGATCCATCTTCTATCATAGAGAAGACTCAACGAAAGATGCGAAAAGATGCTATGAAGCGCAGAAAGAAATATTTCTTAGTTGCTTCAGCTTCTATTGCTGCTTCCTTTTTGATTTGCATTTCAACTATTTATTTTTTGAATCAGAATGGAAGTGGTAATTTAGACTTCCAGGCTATTGCTGAAGAAATGGATAGCCAATCTGTTGAGGAAGTGACTCTTATTACTTCCAAGGAACAGCTTAATTTGGATGAAGATGCTTTCATTAAGTATTCGAAAGAGGGGAAAGTTGCTGTCAATTCACAAGTGATAAAAGAGAATGAAGAGAAAACCAAAGAGGAACAAGAATATAATCAGCTACTTGTTCCTGCGGGGAAAAGGGCTAGAGTAGAATTGTCTGATGGGACTCGGCTGGTCGTTAACTCTCAGTCAAAAGTGATTTATCCTCGTTGTTTTAAAGGAGACATTCGTAAAATCTATGCCCAAGGAGAAGTTTTTCTGGAAGTTGCGCATGATAAGAAACATCCTTTTATAGTGGAGTCTGATGATTTTAAACTGCAAGTGTTAGGAACGAAGTTCAATATCTCGAATTATAAAGGGGGGGCAACTAATATTGTATTGGTGGAAGGTGCGGTAGAAGTTACTGATAAGAATGAAAAGAAAGCACGCTTGAATCCTAATGATCTGTTGAATATAGCAAATGGTACAATTGCTTATCAGAAGCAAGTTGATGTAGCAGAGTATATTAGTTGGGTAGAGGGGATCATGCTATTGAATGGTAATGATTTGTCGCAGATCATTCAAAGACTAAGCATCTATTATGGTATATCTATTCAATGTGATCCAATTATTGGTAAAGAAAAAGTGTATGGGAAATTAGATTTGAAAGATGATATAGACGAGGTGATTGAATGTATTCAGCAAACCCTGCCATTCACAATCGAAAAAAGTGATACTAGTATATATTTAAATAAATAATTTTTTTAATTAATCTTTTAATATGTTTGCCTATGAAGAACAGACTGCTATTATGACAAAAAAAATCGGATAAATATTGCCGTATTTACCCGATAGTAATTCCCTAGTTAAATCAATAAATCCAAAATTGTTAACCTAAAAAGAAATTTTTATGGTAAAGAAAACTATTTTTCTACACTTAAAGAAAAGACTTAAGCTTTTTTGCATTATAAACGTCTTTTTTATGATTCCATTCTCTTCATTCGGTACTAATTCTATTAGTTGGAATTCCGAAGAAGATTTATTCTCAGTACAGTATGAGAATGTTACAGTTAAAGATATTTTAGATTATATCGAAAAACATAGTAAGTATATTTTTATTTACTCTGCTAATGTTCAGAAAAATCTGAATAACAAAGTCTCCATTTCAGTTTCCAATAAGAAAATAGATGCTGTATTAAAAGAGTTGTTCTCAGAGACAGGACTGAATTATAAGATGTCGGGGAGACAAATTACTATTTCGGTGCCAGAAGCTCCTAAAGTACAACAAACTGCACAACAAAAGGGTATTAAGGTAACAGGTAACGTTTCAGATGAAAAAGGTGAGCCTTTGATTGGTGTAACAATCATTTTGAAAAATGATTCTACAGTACATGCGTTGACAGACATGAATGGTAATTATAGTATTATTGTTCCTGAAAGAAAATCTGTACTTTCTTTTCGTTATATTGGTTTTGTTCCTAAAGAAGAGGTTGTTAATAACCGGAAGGTTGTTAATGTACAAATGGTAGAAGATGTTGGTCAATTAGATGAGGTTGTAGTAGTTGCCTATGGCGCACAAAAGAAAGAGTCTGTTGTTGGTTCTATCACAACGATTGAACCTGCTAAGTTAAAGGTTTCTACTACTCGTTCAATAAGTAATAATCTGGCTGGTACGGTTGCCGGTGTATTAGCTGTGCAACGTTCTGGTGAACCGGGATATGATAACTCTTCTTTCTGGATTCGTGGTATTAGTACGTTCCAGGATGCCGGACAAAACCCATTGGTTTTGATTGATGGTATAGAACGCGATTTGAATAATATTGATCCTGAAGAGATAGAATCTTTTTCTGTGTTGAAAGATGCTGCTGCAAGTGCTGTTTATGGAGTGCGGGGAGCTAATGGTGTTATTTTAATTAATACGAAACGCGGACAAGTTGGTAAACCTCGTGTGACTGTAAAGGCTGAATTTGCAGCTACACAGCCGGTTAAACTTCCTGAGTATTTGGGTGCAGCGGATTATATGCAGGTTTTGGATGATATCTTGATGGATACAGGACAACAACCTAAATATACAGATCGTATTGCAAAAACTCGTGCAGGGTATGATCCTGATTTATATCCGGACGTGAATTGGATGGATGCAATTGCAAATGATTATGCTTCGAATCAGCGTGTAACAGTAGATATTTCCGGTGGTACAGAGACATTACGTTATTCTTTTGTTGCTGCTGCGTATAATGAACGTGGTATTTTGAAACGTGATAAAAGCTATGATTGGGATCCTACTATTAAATTACAACGTTATAACGTGCGTTCTAATGTGGATTTGAAATTAAGTCCTACTACGCAATTACGTTTTAATATTGGTGGATATTTGCAAGATAGAAATTCTACAACGAAAGATATATCTCAAATTTTCCAGAAAGCGTTCGTTGCTGTTCCTCATGCTTTCCCTGCACAATATTCCAGTGGGCAGATACCGACAACAGAGGAGCCAAACGTTTGGTCATGGGCTACTCAAAGTGGATATAAAAGAAAAAGCGACAGTAAGATTGAAACACTGTTTTCTGTAGAACAAGATTTGAAATTCCTGCTTCCGGGATTGAAAGTAAAAGGAACATTCTCATTTGACAGGTTTTCTTCGGGTACTGTTTCTCGTGGAAAGACACCGGATTATTATGTGCCTGCTACAGGACGTGATGATGAAGGTAATTTGATTATAGCATCAAAATCCAATGGTACTAATTTCCTGGATTACTCAAAAAGCGGTGATTATGGAAATAAGAGCGTATATATGGAAGCTACTTTGTCTTATGACCGTACATTCGCCGAGAAACATTCCGTTGCTGCAATGTTATTGTTTAATCGTCGTAATTATGATGATGGAAGCAAGTTGCCTTACCGTAATCAGGGATTGGCAGGACGTGCATCTTATACCTATTCGGGTAAGTATGTAGGTGAATTTAATTTTGGCTATAATGGTTCTGAAAATTTTGCCAAAGGCAAGCGTTATGGCTTTTTCCCTTCAGGAGCCATTGGTTGGATTGTATCGGAAGAGGCATTTATGCAACCATTGCGTAAAGTCATATCTAAATTGAAATTGCGTGCATCCTATGGTCAGGTAGGTAATGCTAATTTAGGTGGACGCCGTTTTGCATACCTCTCTACAATTACCGATGACTATGAGACATTAAACATGTATAAATGGGGATTGGATAGCAGTTATGGCTTAACTGGTATGGCAGAAGGCGAGTTTGCAGTACAAGATTTGACATGGGAGATTGTTAATAAGATGAATTTGGGGGTTGAGCTAGGTTTCCTGAATGGTATGATTGATTTGCAATTAGACTATTTCGATGAACGCCGTAAAGATATATTTATGCCACGTGAGTCTGTTCCAATGACAGCTGGATTTATGAAGCAGCCTTGGAAGAATTTTGGAAAAGTGACTAATCAGGGTGTAGAAGTTTCTTTAAATGTTAATAAACAGTTTGGCAAGGATTTATTTGTCAGCTTAATGGGAACATTTACCTATGCTCATAATGAAATAACAGAAAAGGATGAACCTAGTGCAGTAGTTGGTACTAACCGTGCTGAAACAGGGCATCCGGTAGGGCAATTAACTGGCTATATAGCAGAAGGTTTGTTTACGGCAGACGACTTTGAAGACGTAAGTACAGGTAAACTGAAAGAAGGAATTCCGACTCAAAGTTTTGTAGGTAAATTACGTCCGGGGGATATCAGATACAGAGATGTCAATGGTGATGGTAAAGTGGACGTATTTGATAAATCTCCAATCGGAGGAACAAAAGATCCGGAGATAGTATATGGCTTTGGACTGAATATGAAATATAAGAATTTAGATTTTGGAGCTCTCTTCCAAGGCATAGGTCGTAGTTGGAATATATTAGGATCAAGTATTATTCCGGGTGCCAATAGAGGAGTGACAGGCAATATGTTTACTAATGCAAATGATCGTTGGACTGTAGACAACCCAAGTCAGAACGTATTTTATCCGCGTTTGGATGATGGTATAAATAGTAATAATAACCAATCCTCTACGTGGTGGCTGCGGAATATGAGTTTTTTACGTTTAAAAAACATTGAACTTGGTTATTCTTTACCAAAGAATTTGTGGAGAAATACTACAGTTATATCAGGCATTCGTCTTTTCGTGAGAGGAACAAATCTTTTAACATTCTCAAAATTTGATTTGTGGGATCCGGAAGTCGAGAATACTACAGGGGCTGCGTACCCAATTATGAAATCGTTATCTGCAGGTTTTGAAATTAAATTCTAATAATAGGGCATATGAAAAATAGCATATTAAAATTTATAGTATTAAGTATTATTACGACATTTGCTTTTTCTTCTTGTTCTGATTATCTGGATAAGCAACCGGATGACCAGTTGGACTTAGAATCAGTATTTGAGAATAAAAAGAATATGGAACGTTGGCTGGCATATGTTTATCGCGGCCTGCCTGAATATTATACTTATGATGGTCCGGATGCCATAGCTGATGAACTGATTCCTTCGGTTGGTTGGGAAGCGCAAGGATTTAAAGCCATTCAATATCAAAAAGGTAACTGGACAGCAGACAATCCCGGAGTAATTACTTATTGGAATACTTATCCTAAATATATCCGTTCCGCTTATTTGTTTATCAAACATGCTCACCCGCTGGAGGCTGTACCGGCTGAAGAAGTGGACTTTATGAAAGCTGAATGTCGTTTCTTTATAGCTTATTATAATTCTATGATGGCTATAGCTTATGGTTCAGTTCCCATTATTCGCGAGGCTAGTGAAAGTACTTCGGCTGATGATTTGATGTTGAAACAAGAGCCGTTTTATAATGTAATTGATTGGGCGGATCAAGAAATGTTGGAAGCCTCAAAACAATTACCTGCCACTCAAACTGAAGATAAGAAATATGGTCGTGTAACTTCTGTCGGGTGCTTGGCAATGCGTGCGCGTATCTTATTATTTGCTGCAAGTGACTTGGTGAATGGTAATCCTGCATTGGCGAATATAAAAAACATTGATGGAACCCCTATCTTTAATTCTACACATGATCCGGAACGATGGAAAAGGGCAGTGGATGCTTGTAAACTGGTTATAGATGAGGCGGAAGCATCTGGCTATCATTTGCATTATGAATATTTGGATAACGGTGATATTGATCCTTTTCTTTCTTATCAAAATGCAGTGATGAAGAGATGGAATGAAGCCAACAGAGAATTACTGTTTGTTCGTACAATGGATTCCGGTGGATGGTATGATAAAAACTGTATCCCACGTGGTTTGGGTATTAATGGCGTGGGAGCGATCGGAATAACTCAATCTTTGGTTGATGCTTTTTTCATGAGAAACGGTCAAAGACCTATTATAGGCTATAATTCGGATGGCTCTCCTAAAGTTAATCCAGATGCTAATTATTCAGAGACAGGCTTTAGTACGCAAAAAGAGACTTATTCTACAAAGTGGCAGTATGGGTCTTCAGAAGGAGATCGTAATAAAGATGAAAATGTAGTTGTAGACGCCAATACATATAAAATGTATTGTGATCGCGAGCCTCGTTTTTATATTTCAGTACTGCATAACGAACAATGGCATATTGGTGGTAAGAGAAATACTGACTTTTATATGGATGGTAAAGACGGTGGTCCCTCTCACGACGCTCCATGGAGCGGCTATCTGGTACGTAAGAGAGTAGACCCATCTGCAAATCCCAAAGAAGGCAGTGGAGATTATAAAAACCGTCATGGTGCATTATGTCGTTTGGCAGAGATCTATTTAAGTTATGCTGAGGCGTTAAATGAATATAGCATTGAGAAGGGCACTTATACTGCTAATCAAAAAGAGATTCTGAAATATGTCAATTTGATTCGTGAGCGTGCGGGTATTCCCGAATATAGTGTTTCAGCTGAAGAAGGCAAGATAACAGCCCCATCAGATCCTGTAGAAATGCGCGAGTTAATTCGTCAAGAAAGGCGTGTGGAATTGAATTGTGAATCTGGACTTCGTTTTAATGATCTGCGTCGCTGGAAATTAGCCGAGAAAGTATTGGATGGTGATTTTTATGGCATGAATGCTTATATTAAAGTATCCGATGCGGACTATAGAAATAAATATTATACTCGTACAGTATATCAGACACGTAAATTTATAAGCTATTGGTGGCCTATTCCACAGGACGATATTGATAAGAATTGGAATTTGGTACAAACTCCTGACTGGACCGTCGGAAACCAATAAATAGTTATAATATTAATATATTGAATATAGATATGAAAAACGGATATATATTTAAGAAGAACCTTTTACGGTTCTTCTTCCTGACACTTGCTTCGTGTTTCATGGTAGCATGTAATGATGATGACGATACTACTGATTTGCTCGATAATCGTACAAGTTTAGTCCTGACTCCTTCTGATTATGAAATAGAACTCAAGGAAGATACCCCGGATGAGGTTGCATTGACGTTAAACTGGACGGAAGCTGATCCAATAGGCTCTGACTATTATATCTCCTATCTTTATAAAATGGATCTGGAAAATAACAGTTTTGGAACAAACACAATGATAAGAGAGTATATTGATGATGATTTTTCTAAAAGTTATACTCATAAAGAATTGCAAAGTTTATTGGTGTCAAAGTGGAAGCAGCATCCTGGTGATTTAGTAAAGTTACAAGCCCGTATTATCGGTTCTATAGAAGGCCCAAAGTTTGTAAAACCGGAAGTTTCTACAGTTACTATAAAAGTAAAGATGTATTCTGAAAAGACCTTTGTTGCAGACCATCTTTATATGTCAGGCACAGCTGTTAATGGTGAAGATATTGAAATCTTGCCAATGGAAAGTCAGCCGAAGCGTTATGTTTCCATTTGTGACTTGAAGGCAGGTAACCTTCACTTCCCGATTGTTTGGAAAGATGAAAATAAGATTAATGCCATTTCACCAGTTACTGCAGAACAACAGATTACTGATGGAGCAATGGAAGCTAAAATTAAGGGAACAGATAATGCTGGATATTGGGTGATTCCTGAAGATGGGCAGTATCGTGTAGTGGTAGATTTTGAAACACGTACCGTTACTATAGGTTTGGCTAGTAATTTTATAGAAGCTGATAAAATCTATATTGCCGGAACTTGTGTTAGCGCAGATGTAGAGATGACTCGCACGATAGAAGATGAAAATCAATATGCGTTCCATGCAGAACTGCAACCTGGTACTATTTATTTCCCGATCTTGTTTAATGGACAGAAAGATATGGCTATTGCTCCCGAAGAATCGGGCGATTTTACAGATGGTACAGCAATGAATATCTCGACAATGAGCCCGGAAGCAGCTGCACTTGCTTATCATTGGAATATTAAGACTGCAGGTGTCTATCGTGTTGTGATTAATATAAATACTAAAAAGGTTACGATTTACTCCCCCGAAACAGATCCTAAACCAATGGTTGTTTCGTGGACATGGAATAATAATACGGTGACTACCACTATTGAAAGAGTCTTTATTTGGGGACCATACGATGGATGGGCTAAAGATGGCACTGGTGATACAGGATTCACTATGGCTCATTCTATGACACCTAGTTTGGCAAATCCTTATTTGTTTATATACAAAGGAGCGGAGTTACCCAGAAAGAATTCCATTAAAGACAAAGATGGAAATGCACATCCGGGTGGATTGAACTTTAAAGTCGGACCGCAAAGTGCCGGTTGCTATACCTTTGGTTCAACAGCAGATGCCATCAGAGGATCTTATGACGGTTGCCTTGATATTGCAGAGAGTGACTACAATCAGAAACAGACTGTAGTCGGTGGCCAAGCTAACAACCGCTATGCTTTCTTTAGTGTACCTGTAGGAGTTAATTACATAGAATTAGATATTAAAGAACTGACAGTATTCTTTGATAAGAGATAATCAAGCAGGATAAAATTAAGAGTGCTATATCAATCTCGTGATTTTTATATGAATAAAGAGAACAATGATATAGCACTCTTTAAAAAAACAATTAGTAGTATGGTTATAAGAAAGATTAGTTATTATAGAGTAATTGTGTCTCTTTGTCTGTTTATGTTCCTTTTATCTCCTGTTTTCGGAGACGAGAATTCAGCCGTTTCATTTGATAAGGAACTATCAGAGAATAACATAGTTACGATTCAGCCTGATTCTTTGCGTATTCTTCATAACCCGCTTACAGGATGGGTGCTCTATGCAAGTATGGGAGTGGATGCTGCAGATTTTTGGGCACAGTATGACCATATGTATATTCCTGAACTGGGACACAATGTTAGTGTGACAGATTATGCTCATACGCTTTATATTCGCGCTAGTTGGACAGATTTTAATCCACAGGAAGATGTATATGGTTGGAAGATTGATTCTAATTTGAGAGCATATATTGAAGGAGCTTATCAGCGGAATATGCGTTTGGCATTTCGTGTTGTAGTTGACAGTCGTGATAAGAGAACAGAATTTACTCCTCAATTTGTAAAAGATGCCGGTGCAAAAGGATTTATGAATAAAGGTAAATGGTCACCTTATTCTGACGATCCTGTTTTTCAGAAGTACTATACTAAATTTGTGAAGGCCCTGGCTAAAGATTTCAACGATCCTTCGAAAGTTGAATTTATAGATGGATTCGGACTTGGGAAATGGGGAGAATATCATACAATGATTTATTCAACAGGTGATGATACTCCAAAGAAAGCAGTTTTCAATTGGGTGACAGATATATATTCTCAAGCTTTTGATAAAGTTCCGGTAGTAATTAACTACCATAGATGGATTGGTGCGGGAAAAGATTGGGTAGATGATGAACATTTTGCTGCTGACAGTGAAGAAATGCTGGAAGAAGCAATCAAGAAAGGATATTCATTACGTCATGATGCATTTGGTATGACAACCTATTATGGTAGTTGGGAACGTAGGTTTGCAGAAAAATATCGTAATATATGCCCCATTATTATGGAAGGTGGCTGGATTGTCAAATCACATAATTATTGGCAGGATCCTAGAGGATATCGCAAGGATTCACACGAGGACGTAAGACGCGGTGAGTTTGATGACAGCAAAGAGGCACATGTCAATATGATGGATTTTCGTTTTGGTGATACAAAGTCCTGGTTTAAAGATGCTTTTGATTTAGTACGCCGATTCCTTCGGGAAGGCGGGTATAGGCTCTATCCCAGTGAAATCTCTTTGCCGTTAGAAGTCTCTAAAAAAACACCGCCGACTATTAAACATTGCTGGAACAATCTGGGATGGGGGTACTGTCCTACTAATATTCCGCAATGGAATCAAAAATATAAAGTAGCTTTCGCTTTGCTTGATTCTGAAACGAATGAGGTGCGATATACATTTGTGGATACGGATACAGATTTATCCAAGTGGATAAAAGGAAGTCCCGCTGAATATGTATTTGAGCCGGATATGTCCAAAGTTGAAACGGGTACTTATGTTTGGGCTGTGGGCTTGGTTGACCGGAGTAATAAAGATCTCGTAGGGCTGGATATTGCCGCCAAAGGGGATATATTGGATTCGGGCTGGTTAAAATTGTCGAAAGTAAGCATAAAAAAATAAGAGCTATAGGTATGAAGATTAATTTTCAAAATATGTGCAGTTTGAGAAAAATAAGTTGCGGGCTTATTTTTTCTATGGCTATATCATTAGTCGCTTGCGGCAGTGATAATGATGAAGAAGGAGGTGATAATGGTGATGATGGTTTGGTAGAAGATACTTCTATTCCTGGGAACAGCATTGTCACGGTAAAGCAGAATCGAAATATCA
Organism: Bacteroides sp. MSK.18.37; assembly: GCF_019129155.2. NCBI lineage: Bacteria > Pseudomonadati > Bacteroidota > Bacteroidia > Bacteroidales > Bacteroidaceae > Bacteroides > Bacteroides sp. MSK.18.37. The sequence continues at coordinate 3,420,335 of NZ_JAHOIB020000001.1, forward strand.
TTTTGCATAATCCTCTTTCCGGATGGGTATTATATGCGGGTATTGGTGATGGTTTATCTTCCACATTCTGGCAGGATTATGATAATTTCCCGTCATCAGAAGGCACTGTAAAGGTCTCTGATTATGCAAATACCTTATACCTTCGTGGTGCCTGGGCTGATTTTAATCCTGAAGAAGGAAAATACGCATGGAATTCCGATTGTGATACCCCTTCGGCTAAGCGACTGAAGATGTTGATAGAGGGAGCTAAGCAAAGAAATATGAAATTGGCCTTTACTTTTGTGGTGGATAGCCGTGATAAGCACTATAATTTTACTCCGAATTTTGTAAAAGAGGCTGGCGCGAAAGGATATGAAACACAAACAGGTTCAGTAAAAGTATGGTCTCCCTATCCGGATGATCCTATTTTCCAGAAATATTATGAGAAATTTATCAGGGCTTTGGCTAAGGATTTTAATGATCCCGACAAAGTACAGTTTGTAAGTGGTTCAGGATTTGGAAAATGGGGAGAGTATCATAGTGTATGGTACTATCAGGTGCGTGAGTTGGGAAAACCGGAGCTGCCGACTCGTGAGGCTGTTTTCGATTGGGTGACAGATTTATATTCTCAAGTATTTGATAAAGTTCCTGTGTTTGTAAATTATCATCGTTGGATAGGTACAAGTAAGGAATGGGACGGCAATAATTATGATAAAGATACTGAAAGATTAATAGGAAAAGCAGTAGCTAAAGGATATTCATTACGTCACGATGCGTTTGGTATGAAAACTTACTATTCTACTTGGGAACGCAATTTTATAGCCAAGTGGAAGTATCTCGTTCCTGTAGTAATGGAAGGTGGCTGGGTGAAAAATTCTCATGGAAACTCGATTCTGGGAGATGGATATGCCAATTATGCAGAAGTACGTCAAGGTGAGTTTGATGAGGCTAAAACAGCTTGCGTCAATATGATGGATTTACGCTATAATTCAGACTTTCATAATGGAGAAGCTTATTCATGGTTTAATGAAGCTTTCCAATTAGTTAAACAATTCTGTACAGAAGGAAGCTACCGTTTATTTCCGGACAGAATTTCTTTGCCTACAACTATCTCTAATGGTAAACAGATTGAAATAGCGCACCGTTGGAATAATTTTGGTTGGGGATATTGTCCGACAAATATTCCCCAGTGGAAGAATAAATATAAAGTAGCTTTTGCTTTATTGGACACCAAGAATGATAAACCGAAGTATGTATTTGTTGATGGAGAACCGGAAGCTTGTGATTGGGTGAAAGGTGCGGCTAAATCATATACGTTTACAACCCGGGTTGAAGGCGTGGAGGCAGGTAAATACATGTGGGCTGTTGGTATTGTTGATACGACAAAGCAGAATGAGATTGGAATTCACCTTGCTGTGAAGAACAATGTGACATCTGCCGGATGGTTGAAATTATTTGAAGTGACAGCTCGGTAAGTCATAATCAATTGAAAAATAGAAATGATAACTAACCGACGAAAAAACAGATGAGAAAAAAAGTTTTGATTTTGGGATTGTGCCTATTGGGAGTCACACATTCTCTTTCGTCAAAAGATAAAAAGAGTATTCCTTTGTATAAGGATGCCAAAGCTCCAATTGAAAAACGTATTGATGATTTAATATCGCGTATGACATTGGAGGAAAAGATTTTGCAGCTAAACCAATATACATTGGGACGAAATAACAATGTGAATAATGTTGGCGAAGAAGTGAAAAAAGTACCGTCAGAGATTGGTTCTTTGATTTACTTTGATATAAATCCAGAGTTGCGTAATAGTATGCAGAAAAAAGCGATGGAAGAATCTCGTTTGGGCATTCCCATCATTTTTGGCTACGATGCTATTCATGGATTTCGCACCATATATCCTATTTCGTTGGGGCAGGCCTGTTCATGGAATCCGGGATTGGTAGAACAGGCATGTGCGGTATCTGCACAAGAAGCCCGCATGTCTGGGGTTGATTGGACTTTTTCTCCCATGATCGACGTGGCACGTGATCCTCGATGGGGACGTGTAGCCGAAGGATATGGTGAAGATCCTTATACAAATGGAGTGTTTGCCGCTGCTTCGGTGCGTGGGTATCAGGGAGATGATATGTCAGCAGAGAACCGTATGGCTGCTTGTCTGAAACACTATGTAGGTTATGGTGCTTCGGAGGCTGGGCGAGATTATGTTTATACCGAAATTTCAGCTCAAACTCTTTGGGATACTTATCTACTGCCCTATGAGATGGGGGTGAAAGCTGGTGCGGCCACTTTGATGAGTTCTTTCAATGACATCAGTGGAGTACCTGGGTCAGCTAATCCTTATATCATGACCGAGATATTAAAGAAACGCTGGAAACATGACGGGTTCATTGTGTCTGACTGGGGGGCTGTGGAACAGTTAAAGAATCAGGGATTAGCCGCTACAAAGAAAGATGCTGCTCGGTATGCTTTTAATGCGGGGCTTGAAATGGATATGATGTCTCATGCCTACGATCGTTATCTGAAAGAGCTTGTAGAGGAAGGTAAGGTAACAATGGCACAAGTTGACGAATCAGTCCGTCGAGTATTGCGTGTAAAATTCCGTCTGGGTTTGTTCGAACGTCCTTATACTCCGGTTACTAATGAGAAGGATCGTTTTTTCCGTCCGCAAAGTATGGCTGTGGCCGCTCAACTGGCAGCAGAATCAATGGTGCTGTTGAAAAATGACAATCAGATATTACCACTTACAAACAAAAAAAAGATTGCCGTAGTAGGTCCAATGGCAAAAAATGGTTGGGACTTATTGGGTTCCTGGTGCGGACATGGAAAAGATACGGATGTGGAAATGCTTTATGATGGGTTGACTGCCGAGTTTGGAGGAGATGCCGAATTACGTTATGCAATGGGATGCAAACCGCAGGGCAATGACCGTTCAGGTTTTGCTGGCGCATTGGACGTTGCTCGTTGGTCTGATGTAGTCATTGTTTGTTTGGGTGAGATGCTTACCTGGAGTGGTGAGAATGCTTCCCGTTCTACGATTGCTTTGCCACAGATTCAGGAAGAATTGGTGAAAGAACTAAAGGAGGCTGGTAAACCTATTATATTGGTGCTTTCTAATGGACGTCCCTTGGAATTAAATCGCATGGAACCTCTTTGTGATGCTATATTGGAGATATGGCAACCGGGAATAAATGGTGCACGTTCAATGGCAGGAATTTTATCCGGACGTATCAACCCTTCCGGTAAACTAGCCATGACGTTCCCTTATTCCACAGGACAAATTCCTATTTATTATAATCGCCGCAAGAGCGGACGCGGACATCAGGGATTTTATAAAGATATAACAAGCGATCCGTTATATCCGTTCGGGCATGGATTAAGTTATACCGAATTTAAGTATGGCACTGTTACCCCTTCTGCTACTAAGGTGAAGCGCGGCGATAAACTGTCGGCAGAAGTGACCGTCACCAACACCGGTGCCCGCGATGGAGCAGAGACTGTTCATTGGTTTATTTCCGATCCTTATTGCTCTATCACCCGTCCGGTGAAAGAACTGAAACACTTTGAGAAACAATTTATCAAAGCCGGAGAAACGAAGACTTTCCGTTTCGACATCGACCTGGAACGTGATTTCGGTTTTGTCAATGAGGATGGTAAACGCTTCCTTGAAGCCGGCGAATATCATATTCTGGTACAAGGACAGACCGTTAAAATAGAACTGATAGACTAAAAATGTAAAGAACAAAAGTGTGTGAAGAGCTGATAGCTAAGTTGGTTTTTACACATATTATATTAACACAGAATCACCATGAAAAAGAAAATAGGAGGCATAGGTTTATGTATGCTTGCATGGAGCATATTAACCTGTGCACAGACAATCACTCCCCAAGCCGAACAACGTGCGAAGGACATTGTATCAAAAATGACTTTGCAAGAGAAAATAGAGTATATTTCCGGATATACCAGTTTTTCTCTGCGTGCCATTCCCCGTTTGGGAATACCTGAAATTAAGTTGGCTGACGGGCCGCAGGGAATTCGTAATCATGCTCCCAAGAGCACTTTATATCCTTCCGGAATACTTTCCGCTTCTACTTGGAACCGGGAATTACTTTATAAGTTAGGGCAAGGCTTGGGACAGGATGCCAAGGCAAGAGGAGTTAATATTCTGCTTGGCCCGGGCGTGAATATCTATCGTGCTCCATTGTGCGGCCGTAACTTTGAATACTTCGGTGAAGACCCTTACTTGACAGGTGAAACGGCGAAACAGTATATCCTGGGAGTACAATCGGAAGGAGTCATTGCTACAATCAAACACTTTGCTGCCAACAACCAGGAATGGAGCCGCCACCATGCCAGCTCTGACATAGACGAACGTACTTTGCAGGAAATCTATTTCCCGGCTTTCCGGAAAGCAGTACAGGAAGCCAATGTCGGCGCCGTAATGAACAGCTACAATCTGTTGAACGGTGTCCATGCCACCGAACATAAATGGTTGAATATTGATGTCTTGCGCAATCTTTGGGGCTTCAAAGGTATTCTGATGTCGGACTGGACTTCTGTATATTCCGCCGTAGGCGCTGCTAACGCCGGACTTGACCTCGAAATGCCGAAAGGACGTTTTATGAATTTGGAGAATCTGTTGCCTGCTATCAAAGCCGGCACAGTGACAGAAGAAACCATCAACCTGAAAGTACAACACATCCTGCAAACTCTGATTGCTTATGGTATGCTGGATAAGGAACAGAAAGACAGCAACATCGCAGAGGATAATCCTTTCTCCCGCCAGACAGCTTTAGAACTGGCGCGCGAGGGTGTAGTCCTGTTGAAGAATGAAGGAAACTTGCTCCCACTGAAAGGAAAGACAGCCGTAATGGGGCCTAATGCAAATTTGATTCCTACCGGTGGCGGCAGTGGTTTTGTCACTCCTTTTTCTACCGTCTCAGTGGCTCAAGGCTTGAAAGAATTGAAGAAAAAGAATCTGTTACTATTGACGGATGATGTGATTTATGAAGATATTGTCCATGAGTTTTATACTGATGCTAATCGTCAGATGAAAGGCTTCAAAGCTGAATACTTTAAAAACAAGACCCTTTCGGGCCAGCCTGAAGTAATACGCACGGAATCCTCTGTTGATTATGACTGGGGATATGGAGCACCTTTGGACGGCTTTCCGACAGATGGATTCTCTGTCCGTTGGACAGCCTGCTACATGTCACAAACTGACGGGCAGTTGAAACTTCATATCGGTGGTGATGACGGTTATCGTCTGTTTGTGAATGACAAGCATATTACAGGAGATTGGGGAAATCATTCATACTCTAGCCGTGAAGTTGAACTGCCGGTTGAGGGTGGTAAGGAATACCGTTTCCGGATTGAATTCTTTGATAATATTTCTTCGGCCATCATTCGTTTTAATGCTTATAGCCTTAATGAGGCGAAACTTCGTCAAGGATTGGCAAAGGTGGATAATGTTGTGTTCTGCACAGGTTTCAATAGTAATACCGAAGGCGAAGGCTTTGACCGTCCGTTTGCCTTGCTTCGCTATCAGGAATTGTTTATCAAGAAGATTGCGTCTATGCATCCCAATGTTGTGGTTGTACTGAACGCCGGTGGCGGTGTGGATTTCACCAACTGGTATGATGCTGCAAAAGCGATTCTTATGGCCTGGTATCCGGGGCAGGAAGGCGGTCAGGCAATTGCTGAAATCCTGACCGGTAAGATTTCTCCAAGCGGAAAGCTACCGATTTCTATCGAGCGGAAATGGGAAGATAATCCAGTGCACGGCAGTTATTACGAGAACTTAAAGGCGGAGATTAAGCGTGTAGACTATTCCGAAGGTGTCTTTGTCGGTTATCGTGGATACGACCGTTCGGGAAAAGAACCTTTCTATCCGTTTGGCTACGGTTTGTCCTATACTACTTTCGCTTATAGTAATATGGCTGCGGAGAAAACGGGTGAGCATCAGGTTACCGTTAGCTTTGATATAGAGAATACAGGTAAGATGGATGCTTCGGAGGTGGCACAAGTGTATGTGCATGATGTACAGTCTTCTGTTCCCCGTCCGTTGAAAGAACTGAAAGGATATGAAAAGGTATTCTTGAAGAAAGGGGAGAAGAAGCGGGTTTCTGTTGTGCTGGATGAGGATGCATTCTCTTTTTACGATATGAATCAACACCGCTTTGTAGTGGAAAAAGGAGACTTTGAGATCTTAGTCGGTCCTGCTTCCAGTCAATTGCCTTTAAAGGCTATGGTTGAACTGTAATGACCGAATGATAAACAAATAAATATAGAATGAAAAAAACACTTTTATTGGGAGCGTCTCTGTTATGTTCCGTTTTTATAATGGCAACAGAGATTCCTTTTCAAAAAGCAGAAATAAAGTCTATCATGCGAAAGGTGGCGGATTGGCAGATTGCCAATCCACACCCCGCTCCTGAACATGACGACTTGAACTGGCCGCAAGGTGCTCTTTATGTCGGCATGGTGGATTGGGCGGAATTGGCTGAAAAAGAAGACAATGATGATACATATTATAAGTGGCTTACCCGTATAGGCCGACGGAATTGCTGGCAGCCGGACAAACGGTTTTATCATGCTGATGACATCGCTGTATCACAGTCCTTTTTGGATTTATACCGCAAGTACAAAGACGAAGCAATGATTATCCCTACGCTCGCCCGTACGGAATGGATTGTCAATCATCCATCCGAAGGTAGTTTCAAGCTGGTGGAGGGAGACTTAAAGACCTTGGAACGTTGGACTTGGTGTGATGCTCTCTTTATGGCTCCCCCTGTATATGCCAAACTGTATATGCTGACCGGAGAGAAAAAATATATCAAATTTATGAATCGTGAGTATAAAGCGACTTATGATTACCTGTTCGATAAAGAAGAAAACTTGTTCTACCGTGACTGGCGTTATTTTGATAAGTGCGAAGCCAATGGCAAGAAAGTCTTTTGGGGACGTGGCAACGGTTGGGTGCTTGGTGGTCTGGTTGAAATATTAAAGGAACTGCCCAAGAAAGATAAGAACCGCAAATTCTATGAGGAATTATTTGTAAAACTGGCTACCCGTGTTGCCGGATTACAGCATCCGGACGGTTTCTGGCATGCCAGTCTTTTGGATCCTGCCTCTTATCCATCACCGGAAACAAGTTGCACTACTTTCATTGTCTATTCCATTGCTTATGGAATAAACGAAGGTTTATTGGATAAGGAAATTTATCTTCCTGTAATGATAAAAGGCTGGAATGCATTAGTCTCGGCTGTGGAACCGAATGGGAAACTGGGTTATGTGCAGCAAATCGGTGCCGACCCGAAGAAAGTGACTCGTGACATGACGGAGGTTTATGGAGTTGGTGCTTTTTTGATGGCAGGCAATGAAATTTACAAAATGGCGAGATAATCTGTTCCCTCTGTGAAGATAGTAGACAATAATCATAAAAACGCTGTACTGTGATGAAAAAAATCTTATTGACATGCATAGCCGTAGCCTGTAGCCTTGTGGCTGTAGCCGAAGAACTGCTCATCGAAGCAGAAAGCTTCAGCCAGCGAGGCGGCTGGGTGCTCGACCAGCAGTTCATGGATCAAATGGGTTCGCCCTATCTCATGGCACATGGCATGGGCATCCCTGTGGTGGATGCTACGGCAGAAATCAACATTCCCCAGGCGGGCACTTACTACGTATATGCCCGTACTTACAACTGGACTTCACCTTGGACCGATGCCGAGGGCCCCGGAAAGTTCCGCCTGGCTTTAGGCGGCAAATTGCTGAAAGCTACATTAGGACATACCGGTAATTCCTGGCAATGGCAATTTGCCGGAAAGACAGTATTGAAAGCAGGGACTACCACCCTTGCCCTGAAAGACCTCACCGGTTTCGACGGTCGTTGCGATGCCATTTACCTTACGACCGATGCGAATACGCAGCCCGCTACCTGGGATGCGGCAGAGACAGCCGCACTTCGTACCCGCCTGCGACAACAACAGCCGGTGCCCGCTCATCAATACGACTTTGTGGTAGTAGGAGGGGGAATAGCTGGAATGTGTGCTGCCGCATCTGCTGCCCGATTAGGTTGTAAGGTGGCATTAGTGAACGACCGTCCTGTATTGGGCGGTAATAACTCGTCGGAGATTCGTGTACACCTCGGCGGTATCATCGAAATGGGACCTAATCAGGGATTGGGGCGTATGATACGTGAATTCGGTCATGAACGTTCCGGCAATGCCCAACCGGGCGACTACTATGAAGACCAGAAGAAGGAAGACTTTATAGAGGCCGAAAAGAACATTACCCTTTATGCTTCTCAACGTGCGGTAGCCGTGAAGATGCAAGGAGACCGCATTGCGTCAGTCACTATCCAGCACATCGAGACAGGCAAACAAACCGAACTTACCGCTCCTCTCTTTAGCGACTGCACAGGTGATGCTACCATAGGCTATTTAGCCGGTGCCGATTGGGCTATGGGGCGTGAAGGTCGCGATGAATATGGCGAGAGCCTTGCTCCCGAGCAACCCGACTCATTGGTGATGGGGGCTTCTATACAATGGTATAGTAAGGATATGAAGAAGAAAACCTCATTCCCTCATTTTGAATATGGCGTGCGCTTTGACGCTGAAAACTGTGAGCCTGTAACTATGGGCGAGTGGAAATGGGAAACGGGTATGAACCGCAATCAAGTCAGCGAAGCTGAACGTGTACGCGACTATGGACTTTTGGTGATATATTCCAACTGGAGCTATCTGAAGAATCACTATAAAGACCATAAGAAGTATGCCAACCGTTCCCTCGACTGGGTGGCGTATGTTTCAGGCAAACGTGAATCACGCCGTCTCTTGGGCGACTACGTACTGTCACAGGACGATATAGACAAGAATGTGGCGCATGAGGATGCTTCGTTTACCACGACCTGGAGCATCGACCTTCACTTCCCCGACAGCGTGAACAGTGTCCGCTTTCCCGGCAATGAATTCAAGTCGGCTACGGTGCATCGTTGGATTCATCCTTATGCCGTTCCCTATCGCTGCCTCTATTCGCGCAATGTGGACAATCTCTTTATGGCAGGTCGTAATATGAGTTGCACCCATGTAGCTTTGGGTACGGTACGTGTGATGCGTACTACCGGCATGATGGGTGAAGTAGTAGGTATGGCAGCCGGACTCTGCCACAAACGTAGTGTAGAGCCGCGCGATATCTATCATCATCACCTGCCCGAACTGAAGCAACTTATGCAAGCGGGTCTGGGCAAACGCGATGTGCCCGATAACCAACGCTTCAACGAACCCAACAAATTGTTGGAAGTTCCGGGAGCTTACATCAAACCGTAGACAAACTATGAGCAAAAAAAATATTATTACGATATTTCTATCGGCAATATGTACCTTGCCGCTTTGGGGAGGACAACAGTATTACGCTTTTCTGAAAGGTGACACGCTACGTATAGGCAATAACTATATGGAACGCGCCATGCTGTGGAATAACGGTGCACCCGTTACCATCAGCCTTACTGACAAGCAACACGGAAAAAACATTCCGGTACAGGGCAAACAACCCGATTTCTCGATTGTGAAAGGTATCCCTACGGATGCCACGCTCACCGTGAACGAGATACCGACGAACGGCATCCACGCCAGTTATCTGCAGGCTACCGTGGCTTGCACTATCGGTTCGCTGAATATAGAGCGTCGCTATCGCATTTATGCAGACTGTCCCGCCATTGCTTGCGACACCTATCTGAAAGGACAAGTGGAACTTTATCAGAATAAGGAGGATAACCGCTCTAACGCTGACCGCAAAAATATAGAGCACACGGCCGATATGGCTACGGGGGTGAAAACTCCCACGCTCGACAGGCTGCAACTATCCGGCAATCATTGGAGTGCCCGCACAATAGAGTTTTTCGACTACACCGATTGGAACGACAATCTGGTGACCGGGCGTACCTGGCTTCCTTACCGTCGCAATACGTATCGTGGTAATTTGCTTTTTGCTCATGACGTAGTTACGCGTCAAGGCTTCTTTTTTTTGAAAGAGGCTCCTAGCAGCAGTACCCAATTACATTATCCGGGTTCTGACTTCGTGGCGGACTTTAGCGATTTTATGGTAGTGGGGCTGGGCATTGCGTCTCATGATGTAAAGCCGGATAGCTGGACCCGCGTTTATGGATGCGTTACCGGCATCTATACCGGCGGCGAGCAAGAAGCGCTTACTGCCTTGCGCCTCTATCAGAAACAACTGCGTCATCATACCGCCGCACAGGATGAGATGATTATGCTCAATACCTGGGGCGACCGTAGCCAGGATGCCAAAATAGATGAGGCTTTCTGTCTGGCAGAACTAGACCGTGCCGCACGCATGGGCATCACCCTCTTTCAACTGGATGATGGCTGGCAGAGCGGAAAAAGCCCTAACTCAAAGACCGCCGGAGGTAGTTTTAAGGATATTTGGAAGAATACCGGTTACTGGACGCCCAACCCCACGAAATTCCCTCATGGTCTGAAACCTATTGTAGAGAAAGGCAAGAAATTGGGTATTCGCATCGGATTATGGTTCAACCCCAGCATACAGAATGATTTTGCCGATTGGCAAAAAGATGCGCAAGCCATTATCGGACTTTATAAGAAGTACGGCATCTGCTGTTTCAAGATAGACGGCCTGCAGATACCTACCAAGACAGCCGAACAGAATCTGCGCCGACTGTTTGATACCGTGTTGGAGCAAACCAACTATGAAGTGATTTTCAACCTCGATGCCACTGCCGGTCGTCGCGGCGGGTATCACTATATGAACGAGTACGGCAACATCTTCCTGGAAAACCGCTATACCGATTGGGGCAACTATTACCCTTATCGCACCTTGCGCAACCTCTGGATGCTGTCTCGCTATGTACCGGCGGAGAAGATGCAGATAGAGTTTCTTAATAAATGGCGTAATGCCGACAAGTATGACGCTGCCGATCCTTTTGCCCCCGCCCGTTACAGTTTCGATTACCTCTTTGCTATCACCTTGGCGGCACAGCCGTTGGCTTGGATGGAGGCTTCGAACTTGCCCGAAGAGGCTTATATTACGGCATCTCTGCTCAAGAAATACCAACCCTTGCAACTCCGGTTTCATCAAGGCGTCATACTGCCTATTGGTGAAGAACCCTCGGGACGCTCGTGGACCGGATTCCAATCGACCGTCTCCGGCACGCAAGGTTATCTTGTTGTTTACCGTGAAGACAACGAGCAAGCTAGGGGGACTATTGACACCTGGCTTCCTGAAGGCAAGAAAGTGGATTTTATCCCTGTGATGGGAAGTGGCAAGAAGTTTGCTGCAAAAGTCGGCGCACAGGGTAGAGTAAGTTTCGAGCTAAATGACAAGAACTCTTTCGCACTCTATCAATACGAAGTAAAACCATAAAAAGGCGGCTATCTGCATTCTACGCTAATAACGAGTGATGTGTTAACTTCTGATTCGCAGAGTAGTATGGTAGGTGGAGAGAAGCATTAATACCTCTGCTGTTGGATGTTAATAGTTGAGTTGTCAGGTATTAATAGCTGAGCGGATAGGTATTAATAGTTGAGATAATGGGTATTAATAGTTTGAGACAATGAGTATTAATAGCTGATAAATGGGATATTAATATAACAACGACAAATGAAATAAAATAGGGAACTATGGTAAAAAGTGTACGTTTTCTTCTTCTCCTGATAGCATTTGTCTCCATGCAGATAGTTGCATGGGGACAGCCGCAGGAAAGACTGGTTCAAGTGCAGGTCACTCCAGACCACACCAATTGGCTGTATAAACCGGGAGAAAAAGTGAAATTCAAAGTAGTGGTATTGAAATGCAATATCCCACAGGATAATCTGGAAGTACGTTATGAGATTTCGGAAGACATGATGAAACCTCATCAGACAGGCAAACAGCCTTTGAAGAATGAAAAGCTTGAAATTAACGCAGGGACTATGAAAAAAGAAGGGTTCCTGCGTTGCCGTGCTTTTGTCACTTGCCAAGGGCGTGAGTATGAAGGCGTGGCTACCGTCGGCTTTTCTCCTGAAAAATTGCAACCGACCACTCCGTTGCCCGTCGACTTTCTGGAATTTTGGAAAAGTACCAAAGAAGCCGCTGAAAAGTGGGCACTGGAACCGATAATGACTTTACTGCCAGAAAGGTGCACGGATAAGGTGAACGTATATCATGTCTCCTTTGCGAACAATGACTATGCGTCCCGTATGTACGGCATCCTTTGTGTTCCGAAGGCTTCCGGGGAATATCCGGCGATTCTGAAAGTGCCGGGCGCAGGCATCCGTGCCTATAACGGAGAAGCCGAACGTGCCGGAAAAGGTTTTATTATTCTGGAAATCGGTATCCACGGCATTCCGGTCAACCTGACGGGAGATGTGTATCACCGGCTTTATAACGGTGCTTTGAAGAATTACCACTCGTTCAATATGGACAATCGGGACAAGTACTATTACAAACGGGTTTATACAGGCTGTGTGAGAGCCATTGATTTCATTTACACACTTCCCGAATTTAACGGTAATCTGGCGACTTTTGGAGGAAGCCAGGGCGGTGCGCTTTCCATTGTAATTGCCGGACTGGATGCTCGTGTCAAGGGATTGGTTTCTTTCTATCCTGCTTTGTGTGATATGGCGGGTTATGCCCACGGTCGTGCAGGCGGTTGGCCGCATCTGTTTAAGGATGAGAAGAACCGGACACCGGAAAAGATTAAAACCATTCAGTATTTTGATGTAGTCAACTTTGCCCGTCAGGTTAAAGTGCCGGGATTTTATATCTTCGGATATAATGACAGAGTTTGTCCGCCTACCACCACTTACTCCACTTATAACGTGATTAATGCTCCAAAAGAACTGTTTGTAGCTGAAACGACCGCTCACTATGCCTATGCCGAACAGTGGAGCGCAGCCTGGAACTGGGTAATGAATTTCCTAAAAAATAAATCGAAATAGGCACGGATTACACGGATTAACACTGTTGTTTTACCTATTCTATTCTAAAAGCCGTGTAATCCGTGCCTGAACTTATTATATACACTAATTATAACAACATACTTAAATGAAAACAGGTGAGAAATTAAGTCTATGTCTATTGTTGCTAATCGCTTTTGCCGGAAGCGTTGCGGCACAGGAGCTGATAACGAATGTATATGGTCGCAACATCCATTCGCTGAATGGTAAATGGAATGCCATCATCGACCTGTACGACCAGGGACAACGGATGAAAATCTATGAAAACCGGCAACCGGAAGGAAATATTGATTTCTACGAATATGCGTTTGAAGGCGGGTTGCGTCTTAATGTTCCGGGAGACTGGAACTCTCAATCACCCGAATTGAAGTATTACGAAGGCACTGTATGGTATGCCCGTCACTTTGATGCCAAACGCTTGGCAGACAAACGCCAGTTCCTTTATTTCGGTGCTGTCAGCTATCGTAGCAAAGTCTACCTGAACGGAAAAGAGATAGCAGAGCACGAAGGCGGTTTTACTCCTTTCCAAGTGGAAGTGACAGACCTGTTGAAAGACGGTGACAACTTCTTGGCGGTAGAAGTGAACAACCGCCGTACCAAAGACGCCATTCCCGCTATGGCATTCGACTGGTGGAACTATGGCGGCATCACAAGAGATGTATTGCTGGTGAAAACTCCCCGGACATTTATAAAAGATTATTTCATCCAATTGGATAAAAACACTCCAGACCGCATCATCGCCCGCGTGCGTCTTTCTGATAAAAAGGCTGGTGAGAAAGTAACAGTTGCCATCCCCGAACTCAAAATCAACGCGGAGCTCACCACCGACGCAGAAGGAAAGGCGGAAACCGTATTGAATGCGAAGAGGCTGCAACGCTGGTCGCCGGAAGAACCGAAACTCTATGGCGTGACTGTATCTTCAAGTGCCGACCGTGTGGAAGAGCAAATCGGCTTCCGCAATATCACCGTGAAAGGAACTGATATTTACCTGAACGGGAAGCCGACATTTATGTGCTGTATCTCTTTTCACGAAGAAATCCCGCAACGTATGGGACGTGCTTTCTCGGAAGCCGATGCGGCCATGTTGCTGAATGAAGCGAAAGCGCTTGGCGTGAACATGATTCGCCTGGCTCATTATCCGCAGAATGAGTACACGGTACGCCTGGCGGAAAAGATGGGCTTCCTTCTCTGGCAGGAGATTCCCATTTGGCAAGGCATTGACTTTACAGACAATGATACCCGTAAGAAAGCGCAGAGGATGCTTTCTGAAATGATTAAGCGTGATCAGAACCGCTGCGCGGTAGGTTATTGGGGTGTCGCCAATGAAACACAGCCTTCCAAAGAACGGAATGAATTCCTTACTTCCCTGCTCGAAACGGGAAAGCAACTGGACACTACCCGCCTGTATGTTGCCGCTTTCGACCTTGTGCACTTCAATAGCGAAAAACAGCGTTTTGTAATGGAAGATTCTTTTACTTCCCAACTGGACGTCGTAGCTATCAATAAATATATGGGCTGGTATCATCCGTGGCCTGTGGAACCGAAAGACGCTATATGGGAAGTAGTGACGGACAAACCGTTGATTATCTCGGAATTTGGCGGCGAAGCATTGTACGGTCAGTCCGGTGATGAGAACGTAGTCAGCTCTTGGAGTGAAGAATACCAGGCACGCTTGTACAGAGACAATATCCGTATGTTCGACAATATCCCGAACCTGCGTGGCGTATCTCCCTGGATTCTGTTCGACTTCCGTTCCCCATTCCGTTTCCACCCCACCAATCAGGATGGCTGGAACCGCAAAGGGCTCATATCCGACCAAGGTATGCGTAAGAAAGCGTGGTATCTGATGAGAGATTATTACATGAAAAAGAGAAATAACCGATAAGTTTAGTTATATTTGAATGTGATGAAGCAATATAAGATTGTAGTGATTTGTATGTGCATACTGCTCCTTCTTGCCGGAGGAGTGTATGCGCAGCAAAAAACGGTCAGGATACTTGCCATCGGCAACAGCTTCTCCCAAGATGCCGTGGAGCAATATCTGCATGAACTTGCCGAAGCCGAAGGCATTTCAACCATAATCGGCAATATGTTTATTGGCGGCTGTTCCCTGGAACGTCATGTGAAAAATGCCCGTGACAATGCTCCTGCCTATGCCTACCGGAAAATCGGTACAGATGGAAAAAAACGGGAAAAGGGTAAGATGTCTTTGGAAACGGTGCTTGCAGATGAAGACTGGGATTACGTCAGCCTGCAACAGGCAAGTCCTTTTTCGGGAATGTATGAGACGTATGAAGCTTCTCTTCCCGAGCTCATAGAATATGTAAAAGCACGCCTTCCAAAGAAAACAAAGCTGATGCTGCACCAAACCTGGGCGTATGCATCTACTTCCAGGCATAGTGGATTTAAAAACTACAACTGCAATCAACTCACCATGTATCAGGCTATTGCCGATGCAGTGAAGAAAGCGGCTAAGGCGAATAAGATAAAGATTGTCATCCCTTCGGGCACTGCCATACAAAATGCGCGCACCTCTTTCATCGGCGACCACCTGAATCGGGACGGCTATCATCTGGATGTGAAGATTGGACGTTATACCGCTGCCTGTACCTGGTTCGAACGCATCTTCAAACACAATGTAGTCGGGAATCCTTATACCCCGGAAGGGCTGGATGAGGCACGAAAAGCTGTTGCTCAGAAAGCTGCCCATGCAGCAGTAAAGCATCCGTATAAGGTAACCGATCTGTCTATTACTAACTAACAATGGACATTGCCGCCCGTCTTGCAGCAGAATCCATGGTATTATAGATGACTTGATTCAAATGTAAATGCAGCACACCAAAGGCGATTTGATTGCTCGTGGCAACCCGATGGTGTACTGCATTTATTTTTCGTATATTGTATGGTTTACTCCATTAAGAACTGGCGTATAGAACAATGGCGTATACCCTCGTAGCTATTTCCGCTGAATGTATCTTCTGTTACCACTATTTTGGGATAGTTGTCCTGTATCTTTAGCAGGTTTCCAAATTCTCTTTCTGCTGTCTTGTCGCTATCTATTTTTAAAGCGACCTGTATATATAGTTTTTCTCCATTCTTTTCTCCGACAAAGTCAATTTCCTTATCTCCGTAATAGCCAACCTTAATATCGTAACTTTTGTATAAAAGGTGGTTATACACTAGATTTTCCAATATTTTGGCTTTGTCTGTAATGCGATATCCGATGACAATGTTCCGGATTCCCATATTTTCGAAATAATATTTCTCTCCTATCTCAAATACGCGTTTCCCAATTAAATCATACCGCTCTACTCGGTGGATAAGGAAAGCATTGTTTAAATATTCTGTATAGCTTTGTATTTGGTTTACTGATATGGCGGTATGTTGTGATTTTAAATAATCACTGATATTCTTTGCCGAGAAGAGATTGCCTATGTTTTCGGATAAAAATTGAATCAGTTTCTCAAGGAACAAAGTATTGCGTAACTTGTATCTACTGACAACATCACGAAATACAATCGTGGAATATACACT
Organism: Bacteroides sp. MSK.18.37; assembly: GCF_019129155.2. Lineage (NCBI taxonomy): Bacteria > Pseudomonadati > Bacteroidota > Bacteroidia > Bacteroidales > Bacteroidaceae > Bacteroides > Bacteroides sp. MSK.18.37. The sequence goes on from NZ_JAHOIB020000001.1 coordinate 3,436,825, forward strand.
CTTCAAATATTCATTGACTGTTTCATCTTCGAGAGGTAGATTTAATAAATAGGGAAGTCCGCCATAACGGCTATATAATTCGTAACTCGTTTCACTTTCAGTTAATCCGTGGAATTCAAGAAACTCAGAATAGGAGAGACTATATATTTTGAATTCGATATATCTGCCACTTAAATAAGTGGCGAGTTCTCCTGAAAGCATCTTGGCGTTACTACCTGTAATGTATATATCATTATCTTCATTGAGTAGGAGCGAACGGATGACTTTTTCAAACCCGGGAATATCTTGTATTTCATCGATAAAGATATAATTCTTAACTTTTTCTTTGCTATGAGAAATGATGTACGAGTGTAAATCTTCTGCTGTTTGTAGAGAACTGAATGTAAAATCTTCAAGATTGACATAGATAATATTCGCATCCGGTTCTTCTGCTAAAATTTCTTCAATAAGTTGGTAAAGGAGGAAACTTTTGCCTACACGGCGTTGCCCTGTTAACACCTTGGCTACTGATTTTTGCATAAAAGGTTTTATTCGGTCAATATAACCTTTTCTTTTTTTGAGGATTCGAGGAAAGTTCATGGGCCTGAAAGTTTTAATTATACCTTAAACTTTCGGAGATTTAATGGAATGTTTTAATCAAAACCCTCTTATTGAACTTTCATGCTATAATCCGCTTTCAGCCGTTTCTGCTTTATCTGTAAACGCTTTGCTGGAAGGAGATAGCGGCTGAAACCGGAAAATATCATCCCTTGCAGGAAGGTACTGTAGGCAAGGGGGAGTGCTTTCAGCGCATTCAGCTTTTCAGGCTTACTAGTAGAGCTATATATTCAGCGTGATGGGTATATATACTCACCATGCTGAATATACATGTCCACCAAGCGGGATCTATAGATCCACCACGTGGGCAAAAGTGAGGTGAAATGTGGGCTTATGGCTGCTTGCGCGTGGGCTCGAACACGCCAGCACGTGGGCTGAACAAAACAGAGCCTGTATTTGGGTAAAACAGAGGCTCTGTTACAATGAAATGCAGGCTCCGTTTTGTTACAACAGAGCCTCTGTTGAAAGTAAATATGGCAAAAGGAACTGGAGTTAAACACTTTTGCTTTCAGGAGTGCTTTCAGCAAAAATCACCGATGAAAAGGGGCTTTTTTAAAGAACTGAAGGCTGAAGGCGGTTTTTATTCTAATAGTTAGTAAGGAATTTGACTGTAACAAGAAAGGGAATCAAGTTTCTTTCTCCATCTTTTATTTTTCATTGCAACAAAAGCATGCTTTCTTATAGGGAATCAGTCCTTTTTACAGTTGAATTCTGAAGGCAGGCATCCGAACTCTTCTTTGAAATATTTAGCGAATTGTTTGGGTGACAGTCCCACTTGATAAGCTATTTGAGAAATGCTTTCCTGACTCTGTTCTAATAATTGCTTTCCTCTTTTTATGCGCAAGACACGGATAAATTCAAGAGGGGACTTGCCTGTTATCGTCATTAGTTTTTTGTATAAGTGACCACGACTCATTCCGACAGTCATGCTTAGGTCTTCGACAGAGAAATCTGTATTGTCCATATTCTCTTCCACTGCTTGTATGGCTCGCTCAATAAGCCTTTCATCAATAGTGCTGATGGTAATCTCGGCAGGAGACACTTCAACTTTTCCGAATCGTTGATGGTTGCGGCTACTCCATTCTAACAGCTTTTGGATACGGAGTAGAAGAATATCCAGATTGAAAGGCTTGGTTATATAGTCATCGGCACCTTCACGCAATCCTTCCAGCATATGTTCCTGGGCGGTTCGTGCAGTTAGTAAAATAACAGGGATATGTGAGTAACGGAAGTCTCCCTTTATCTTATTACATAGCTCCAGTCCGTTCATTATCGGCATACGGACATCGCTTATCACAAGGCTGATATCATGCAGGGCCAATATCTCCATTGCTTTTTCACCTTGTTCGGCCTCATAAACAGTAAATCGGTCTTTCAGGCAGTCAACAATGAATTGTCGGAAATCTTCGTTGTCCTCCACAATAAGTAATGAACGACCTGTTGGCGTTTTTGCTTGCTCCGGTTCTTCCTGTATGTCTGGTCTTTCAGTTGGCGTTGCCGTGGGATTTATGTTCTTGCATTCATGTCGTATGGGGAACATAAATTCAAAGATAGTACCTTGGGGATGATTATCGCGAATTTGAATGTCGCCATTATGGAGAGTAACATATTCTTTGACTATATGCATGCCTATGCCACTGCCGATATAATCAGTGGATGAGTGCTCTTCTTGATAGAAACGGTCGAATATTTTAGCTTTGTTTTCTTCACGTATCCCGATTCCGGTATCCGCCACTTGGATGCAGGCATATTCTCTTTCATCTTTTATGATACGATCCAGCACTACGTTCACGCTTCCGTGATTCACGTTGTATTTGAATGCGTTCGATAATAGATTAAGCATTATGCGCTGCATTTTATTCTTATCAAAGTCTGTTTCCAGATTATCGGTTTTCAATGAAAGGCTGAAGGCAATATTCTTTTTGTCGCCGTACGAATAGAAAGAATCACATACTTCTTTGATGAAATCTGCCAAATCACCGTGGGAAGGATTGAGTTGGGCTTTACCATTATCCAGCCGACGTAAATCAAGCAGTTGGTTGATAACGTCCAGGAGTGCCAATGCATTGCGATGAATCAACTTCAATTCCTTTTTTATGTCTTGTGCCGTATTAGTAGCCAATATTTGCTCAAGAGGAGTGATGATAAGTGACAAAGGAGTGCGCAGGTCATGGCTTACATTAGTGAAAAAGCGTAATTTGGCTTCGTCAATTTCATGCTGCTGCACCGTTTCCATATCACGTTTTTGTTGAAGCAATAATCGACGGTGTTTCCGTTTCATGTGGATAAAGATAAGTGATATGGCACTCACCAACAGTAATGCATAGATGCTATAAGCTATATTAGAAAGCCAGAATGGCGGATACACATTGATGGAAAGTGTAGCACTTGCATCGTTTTCATAATCATGAACCTTCATTACCCGTACTTGAAGTTGATAAGTTCCGGGAGCCAGTTTATTGAAATAAATCCGGTTTCCCTCCAGCTTTGTCCATTCTTCGTTTTTATTGAGTCTGTATTCGTATTGTAGCTTGTGCAGATTGCCATAGTCCATAGCCGAGACTTCCACAGCAAAACTGTTGTCTGAATAGTTCAGGTTGAGGTTGTTAAGCAACTGGATGTTCTTTGTGAGAATGATACGTCCGTTGTGTGCGGGCCTGTTTGCATTGACACACTCATTATCAATATATAAGTCGGTGAATATTACTTGGCGGTCGAAGTAAAACAAGTCATTGCCGCGTGGGATAATTTTTACGTATCCTCCTCCGCCTCCGGCAATTACTTCATTCCTGTGATTGCAGAAGATTGAAAAATTATTGAAAGTAAGGTTACCGATTCCATCCTCTTCATAATAAGGGTGGCAACGGAAGTCGGGCATACTGGTAGCATCGGATTCCACTACTTCCACGTGGGTGATGCCATGGTCTGTAGTGAGCCACATATTGTGAGATGCATCTTCGATAATGGCACGTATATATGAATGGGAAACACCGTTTGCGGTATTCAAATTGATTAACTTATTTTGCTTCGGGCTATACACATTGACCCCTTTCCGTCCGCCTATCCATAGTAGTCCGCGTGAATCTTGATAGATGCAATTGGCGAACTTATCTTGTATCACTTCTTCACCGTCGGCAGTTTGTTCCAATATCGTCATTTCCCGGGTGGAAGTATTCATGTGGTACACTCCGGAACTGGTAGCCACATAAAGAGAATGACCATCAACATATGCCAGGTCGGCAATGTAATTGGTCAGTAAAGTTGAATTACTCATTGTATAATCTTTGAGCATTCCGGAAGGTTCCAGGCAGTAGAGTCCTTGCGAGTAAGTGGCAAACCATAAGTTACCGGCATTATCCTGTGTGATACGACGTATGTATTGAGGCAGTTCCACCGGATTATTTTCCGCCGCTTTGAGCGGAGTGAACTGGCCGTTCTGATAATAAAACGCTCCACCGCCGAAACTTCCCCACCACACTCTGCCTTTGTTGTCATGGAAAGAACAAACAATCAAGTCGGAAGGAATTTCTTTGTTCTTTGATTTATAATAAGTATAGGTGTTTTTATCCTTGTCGTAACTGGCTATGCCTTCACCGTCAAATCCCAGCCATAGTTTGCCCTCTCCGTCTTCGTAGAAACAACTGACATCCTCCAGTTGGGGACAATAATGGTTTTCGAATATCAGATTGTTCAAACCTGAATAGGCTACGCCCTGTTTGCCGGTTCCTATCCATATCACGTCGCGGTTGTCCTTATAGATATAGGTCACGTGATTGTCCGGCAGGGAATATAATTTGTCGACATCCTTGAATAGACGCGTCACCTTGCCCTTTTCTTTATCATACGGGCATATGAATATTCCTCTGCCATCGGTTCCTATCCAGATATTCCCTTTGCCGTCGTCGGTTATTGTGGTAATCATGGTTCGTTCTCTACTGAGTTCCGTTCGGGCGGCAAAGTCAATCCAGTTGTTTTCTGTCAGAGAATAACATTTGACATCCGCGCTGTGCGGGGCGTACACCCAAAGCTGGGAAGAAAAGTCCAGATAAATGTGAGGCACATAAGTGGTATGTATTTCCGTATGAAACAGTTTGGTTATGGATTTATGCATCCAGTCTATGTTAATTACATTTCCATCGGTCATGAGAATGTAACATCTTTTGTTGCGGCATGCCATGTCGGCAATGTTTACGCTGCCCGGAAGTGACTGTTTGTACAGCGTTTCATCGGAGAAGATGTAGTAATACAATGTGTTGTCTGCAACACACCACAGGTTCTTGTCGTCATCTATGAATAATTGCCTGGGGCTTTCAAAGATACCTATCTTGTGCAGAAGAAGCTCCGTTCTGTTATCCAGTTCGTCCATTTCACGGTCATAAAAACAATAGTTAACCGGAGTTTTTATCCATATATTGCCTGCTGCATCTTCTGCTACCCATTCTACGCTATTGTTGTAAGCTCCTTGCCGGAGGGTGGTATAAGTCTTGAAATGATACCCGTCATAGCGGTTCAGGCCATCACGGGTAGCAAACCACATGAACCCATATTTATCCCGTTCTATCGCCTGAATATAATTGTCGGACATGCCTGTTTTTACTCCCAGCTGGTGAAAACTCATTTCGTTTGAAGCGTATGATGCCAGGCTATTCAGCAAGGAGATAAGAAGAAACAAAGGAATTCGTAAGTGTCTTTTCATAATTGTATCTTTTCACGTTGCTAAGTTAAGAATTCCGTTCATAAATCCCTTATCCCGAATGTATCATTTTAGGGGAAGATATGTGTCTTTTGTATCTTTTTCTATCCCGAATCGATTATTCTCCGGTCGGGATACAATTCGGATAGTTTGAAAATCAAATGAGAAATAGGCGGTACTTTTTTATTCGTACATTTGCCACAGTCAAAAGGAAGTCCTTAAATCGACAGAATAAAAACCTATCAAATATTTATATTATGAATCTAAAATCCAGAAAAACAGTATTTATCACAGGGCTCTGCTTGGCATCTCTGGTTAGTGGTGTTCCTCTTCCCGCTAATGCGTCTGCCGACACGACAGCAATGATACAACAGCAATCCGTTAAAATAAAAGGACGGGTGACGGATGCTTCGGGAGAACCGGTGATTGGTGCAAATGTAGTACAGAAAGGTACGACAAACGGAACTATCACTGATTTGAACGGTGATTTTACATTAACCGTTTCGCAAGGGGCGGTTTTACAGGTCAGCTTTATTGGCTATAAGCAGCAGGAAGTATCCTTAAAGAACGGACAGGCCCAGGTGACTGTTGTTCTTAAGGATGATGCGGAACTGCTGGACGAGGTTGTCGTAGTGGGTTATGGTACAATGAAGAAACGTGATTTGAGCGGTGCCGTTTCGCAGATAAAAAGTGACGACCTGATGAAAGGCAATCCTACTGATTTGAGTAAGGGGTTGGCGGGCAAGATTGCCGGTGTGCAGGTGAATCAGAGTGACGGCGCTCCGGGGGGCGGCATCAGTATTCAGATTCGCGGTACGAACTCTTTCTCTACCAACTCACAACCTCTTTATATTGTAGACGGCGTGCCGTTTGATATGGGAGATACCCCAGCCAGTGACACAAATAACAGTCAGAATAAATCAAACCCATTGGCATTTATCAATCCGCACGACATTCAGAGTATTGATGTCTTGAAAGATGCTTCCGCGACTGCCATATATGGTTCCCGTGGGGCGAACGGGGTTGTTATCATAACCACCAAACGAGGTGAGAAGGGAAATGAAAAGGTGGAATTCAGTGCCAACTTTACATTCTCGAAGATAGCGAAACGTATGGATGTGCTCGACGCATTCACTTATGCCAATTATCAAAACGAACAAGTGCTTAATGATTATAAATATAGTAATAAACCTTATGGCAAGCTGCCGTATCCCGGGGCTTGGGAATATCCGGCCTTGCCGGGTGGCGGAAACGATACTTCTGCTGGCAAATACCTGCCGGCACCGGAAGACTTCCTCCGACCGGGTGATTATGTAGATGAATATGGTAACATTTCCTATGTGGGGGTGGCCGACTGGCAGGATTTGATTTATCAGAACGGCTTTTCGCAGGAATATAATATCAGTGTATCGGGCGGTTCGGACAAGGGTTGGCACTCATTCTCCGGTAATTTCCTCAAACAGGACGGTATCATCAAGAATTCCGGTTTTACCCGTTATTCATTACGTTCCAATATAGGCAGGTATATAACCAAATGGTTGGAAATGGGCATGAATACCAGTTTCACACATACTGATACGGATTTCTCGAAGACCAACTCTTCTGATTGTGGTGTTATCCGTTCTGCATTGGTGTTTCCCTCGACGTATGATCCGCAGAAGAATAAGGCGGAAACTGGTGAATTGAGCTGGCTTGCATCTAATCCGTTGGCTTATATAACCAACACAAAAGATAATTTGCGCAGCATAAATGTGTTCAATTCAAGCTATATGGAGGTTAAACTTTTGTCTTTTCTGAAGTTCAGACAGAATTTGGGTATCAGTTATACTAACAATGACCGTGGCATGTACTATGGCCGCGAAACGCAGGAAGGTTCGTCCACTACTAATATCAATGGCAAGGCCGAACAGTCAAGCAACTGGTGGTTGGGAATCACCGCCGAATCACTGCTGACGTTCGATAAGACGTTCGGTATCCATAGCGTTAATGCGGTGGCAGGTTTTACGGCAGAGAAATCCAGTTGGGGAAGCAAAGCAATGTCGGCCACGGGATTTCCCAACGACATCACTCAGGATTTCGATATGAGTTTGGGAGCTAATCCGGGCAAATTGAGGTCTGACAGGGGAGATGCAGCTTTAGCTTCATTCCTGGCACGTGTCAATTACACTCTCATGGATAAATATATCCTTACTGCATCCTGTCGTGCTGACGGTTCGAGTAAGTTTACCGATAAGAACAAGTGGGCTAGTTTCCTTTCTGGAGCTGTTGCATGGCGTATGTCGGAAGAGAAGTTTATCAAAGATTTGGGGATATTCAGTAACTTGAAGTTGCGCCTGAGTTATGGTGAAACGGGTAACCAAGGTATCGGAAGTTATCGTACGCTGCCAATGCTTAATATGGCAAACTATCCTTTTGGCGGGGCTATCAACAGCGGCTTTGCCGAAGTGGACTGGAGAGGCCCGGTTTCCGATGACTTGCGCTGGGAGACGACTGCCCAATATAATGTGGGAATTGATATGGGATTCTTGAATAACCGTATTAACCTGACGGTGGATTATTATCATAAGAAAACACGCGATTTGCTTCAGGATGTGAAAATCCCTTCAAGTACCGGCTTCGGTAGCATGATGGTCAATAGCGGACACATCACTAATGAAGGGCTTGAACTGACCGGTAAGTTCTATGTGTTGCAGAATACACCGCTGAAATGGAATATCGATGCGAATATCTCGTTCAACCGCAACAGGATTGGCGGACTGAAAGCAGACCAGTTTGCGCAGAAATTATGGAGTTCGGCTGATGAGGTGTTCATACAGCGCAACGGTTGTCCTATCGGGGCTATATATGGTTATGTAGAAGATGGATTCTATGATAATCTGGCAGAGGTGATGGCTTCGCCCAGTGCAGATATCCGCGCAAAAGGCGCCGGTATGATTGGTGAAATAAAATACAGGAACTTTGATGATAATCCCGATATTACTTCGGCCGACCGGGTGATTATCGGAGATACGAATCCTGATTTTGTTTATGGACTTACCAGCAACTTCGAGTGGAAGGGCGTTACATTGAGCTTTTTCCTGCAAGGAAGTCAGGGAAACGACATTTTCAATGGCAACCTGATGGATATGAAGATGGGGAATGTGGGTAATATCACCCATGAAGCCTATAATACCCGCTGGACAGAAGCCAATGCCGCCCAGGCAAAGTGGCCGAAAGCCGTTTCGGGCTACGAACGTAATATGCTTATCTCTAACCGTTATGTAGAAGACGGCTCTTACTTGAAGCTGAAAAGCTTGAATATCGGGTATGTCTGGAAACCTAATTTCAAAGGTATCAGCAATGTCAATGTGTATGCCAGCGCAACCAATCTCTTCACCATTACCGGCTATAGCTGGTTCGACCCCGAAGTGAATGCTTTCGGTTCGGATGCCTCCCGGCGTGGTGTTGATGTGTATTCCTATCCCAGCAGCCGCACATTCTCATTGGGCATAAAAGTAGATTTTTAAGATGATAAACAATTAAATGTAACTCCATGAAACTGAAAAAAATATATATCCTGTTATCTCTTTCTTTAGCAGGCATGACAACTTTCTCCGCTTGCCAGGATTTCTTGAGCGAAAAGCCATATTCTTTTGTGGGCCCGGAAGAGGTGGGCAACGATGATGCTGCAGTCAGCCAATGGGTGACCGGCGTGTACAGTAAATGGGCGGACGATATGTTCCGTTGGGGGAATTTCCCCCGCGTGCTTGATATGGACTGTGACTATGCTTCCGGCCCTGACTGGGCATTCAGCAATGCAGGTGCCGGCAATTATCAGGGAGATGATGTGACCAATACCATTTGGAAGGGTTGCTATAACTTGATTAATCGCGCTAATGTGGCTATTAAATATATCAATGCAATCACGGGTGCCGATGAACGGGTAAAGACGAACGGTCTGGGTGAGGTGTATTTCCAAAAGGCTTTTGCCTATTTTATGCTGGTAAAGGCGTATGGTGAGATCCCGTTGTTTGACAGGGCTGTCACGGACGGGACGGGATACAACAATCCTCGCCGTCCGATAGCCGATGTCTATGCTGAAATAGTTCGTCTTTTGGAAGAGGAAGCCATTCCCCGTCTTTATAAGAATACGGATGCGGAGTATCAGACAGGACATGTATGTGCAGGAACAGCTGTCGGACTGCTCGCTAAAGTATATGCAACCATGGCTTCCGGTGCACTTCCTGCAGGTGAGAAAATGACAGTGATGACCGGTTCGTCTTATTCATACAATGGTGACGATAAAGTCTTGGATATGCCTGTAAGGCGGGAGTTTGTAAAGACTCAGGTGAAAGGTTACGAGAGTTTCGATTGGAGGGATTGCTATGAAAAAGCTGCCAAATGGGCGGGATATCTGCTCTATCCTACTCCGGACAACAACTACGGCAGCCATGACCTGCTTCCTTATGACCAACTGTGGAAGCGTTCCGGACTGGGGCAAAGTACCGAACACCTGTTTGCCTTGCAAGGTGCCAACGGTGATGAACTTTATGGAAACAGTATCTTTGAATGGTACAATGGGATTGACAATGGACGCGGTGTAGTGGCCAGCGGTCTGTATATCGGCAACCGTTATCACTGGTATACTCTGTTCACCTCTCAGGATTACCGTGTCACACAAGGAGTGAAACATCGTTTTATAGTAAGCTATCAGGACGAAGAGGGAAAACCGAAGAGCGGCTTTTTCTATCCGAATACGCCGGAGTACGTGCTGAAGGCCACAGGCTATGATGCTAACGGAAATTATGTGGCAGAACCGGAAGCTCCCTACAACGACGGACGTAACTATTACTTTAACGTATCGAACGAGTGTCTGGCATTCACCAACAAATATGCAGACGTTACAGACGCCACACAGAAAAAATCGGATGCCTACTGGCCTTTCCTTCGTCTGGCTGACATCGTGCTGATTTACGCAGAAGCGAAATGTGAATTGGATAATGGAGTATCTTCGGAGGCTATCAGTGCATTGAATAGGGTACGTATCCGTTCGAATGCCACTCTTGCATCAAGTTCCGGTGATGGAGCCATTGCTTCCAAACAAGCCCTGCGTTCCGCCATTTTTGAAGAACGTGCCAAAGAACTTGCGCTGGAAGGAGACAGGCGATGGGATTTGATTCGTTGGGGAATCTATGTGGAAGTGATGAACTCTATCGGCGGAATCAACAAGGACGGTTCTCAAACCCACTACGATGAAGCCGGTGTGAACAAACATCGTGAACAGCGTCATTTGCTCTTTCCATTGCCTTCTGATGAGGTTTCTACTAATGAAGCGATTGACAGCAATAATCCGGGTTGGAGTTAAAGTGCCTTCCCTATTCTAGAATAAAGTCAGAAATTTAAAATCAATATTTCATGAAAAGATTATCTTTCAAATCCATAACTCTTATGTGCTGTATGGCGTTGAGCTTTGGTGCTTGTCAGGACATAGTGACCTATAATGATAATTATGATGACGAAATGGCGTCAAGCGGTGCCCCCGTTATTGACGCTGTGTATGACTCCAAAGACAGGGATAAATTGTTGCCAATCACTGACGGAAATCTGGAGCAGATGATTGTACTCGACGGTTCCAATTTAAGCCGTGTGAGGAAAGTGATGTTCAATGATGTTGAACTTCCTGTCGGTGAGGTATATGCGACTGCCAGCAGTGCCTATCTTCCCATTCCCCGTCAGATTCCGTTGGAAGTGAATAATAAGCTCTATTATGAAACGGAGTTGGGAAGTACCACTTATGATTTCACGGTGTCTGTACCCTTGGTTCAGGTGGACGGTCTATATAATGAGTTTGCTCTTCCCGGCACATCTGTACAGCTGAAAGGTAAATACTTCGACCTCTATGGGTTCGGAGGCGCGAATTCCACTTCTACTGTCAAAATGAATGGTGTCGAGCTTGAGGTAGATTCCATCTCGGACAAATATATGTCAGTTGTCATTCCTGAAGATGCTCAGGATAACTCTGTCATCGAAGTGAGTTATATGGGAGCGGGTTCTGTTGCACATACCGAAAAAATCCCTTATCGTATGACGGATGCGATTATCTGGAACCTTTCTCATCCTGATGATTACGGACTCTGGGCAGGCAAAGAACTTATCATCAATGAAGCAGGCGACAATGAGCCCGAAATTCTCTATGGACCTTATTTTAGGGTAACCGGCAGTTATGGTGCCTGGAATTGGACGAATCTTGTTTGCGGAGGATTCAACTGTCCGGCTGATGTGGCGGCAGCTCCTGCCGATTACAATTTTAAGTTTGAGGTTTACTCTCCTACGGGACATCCGTTCTACGATTCGGCTGGATATGGCTATCTGATTCAGCTTAATAATGGCAATTATCCGTGGAATCCTTCTGCGAATGGCAGTTTCAATACTTACGGGAAGTGGTGTACTGTTTCGATTGATTTGCAGACCGTGTCGGGTAATGCTTTCTCGGAAGGATGGACAGGGTTGTCATTCATTCTCCAACCTAATTCGGATTGGAACGTAGACCACAGTTTCGCCAATATCCGTATTGAGAAGAAAATCCGGTAAATGATTATAGAAAATAGGTATGAAGAATATATATAACTTTTTGATTTATTTCATCTTTTGCGGCATAGGAGCAGGATGCTCTTCCTCGTCCGGGGAAGACTTTCCGGCTCCGGAGTCGGAACCGGTGGACAATTCATTGATAAAGAAAGAACTTTGCACCGAAGGTGCATCCGTTGAGGCTAAGAAAGTGTATACATATCTGAGAAACTGCTGGGGGAGAAAAACTTTGAGCAGTACAATGGCGAACGTGACATGGAACGTCAATGAAGCAATATGGGTAAACCGTCAGACCGGGAAGTATCCTGCCATTGCCTGCTTTGATTACATGAACCTTCCCGCTTCACCGGCCGACTGGATTGATTATAATAAGATATCGGTTGTTGAAGACTGGTGGAATGCCGGAGGATTGGTTGCTGCTTGCTGGCATTGGAATGTGCCGGTCACGGAAAATAGCAGTGAGTATAAATGTATGATTAGTGAAACGGATTTTGACATCACCAAGGCATTGCAGGAGGGAACCCGGGAAAATGAAATCATTAAAGCCGATTTGGAAGAATTGGCGGGTTACTTACTGCTTTTGAAGCAGAAGAATATTCCTGTAATTTGGAGACCGTTGCACGAAGCTGCAGGCAAATGGTTCTGGTGGGGGAAAGATGCAGCTTCATACAAACGGCTCTGGAAACTCGTATATGAGACTTTCAAGCAGAAAGGGCTGAACAATCTTATCTGGGTATGGACTAGTGAAACGAACGACAGGGACTGGTATCCTGGTGATGCATACGTGGATATTATCGGACGGGACGTGTACCACAAGACCAGCGCTGCCGGACTGGCAACGGATTTTGATGCACTAAAAAAAGCTTTCCCGGACAAGCTGATTGCACTTAGCGAATGTGGTGATGTGGCAACCATAGACAAGCAACTGGCAGCCGGAGCCCAATGGGCATGGTTCATGACTTGGTATGATTATGAAGTGACAAAGGACACTACTGCGCCTGTTTTTAATTCCGGACAGCACGAACATGCCGACAAGGCTTGGTGGAACAACGCTTTCGGCCAGCCTGGTGTGATTTGCCGTAGTGATTTGCCTTCGTTTAAATAACAGACTATTCAACTTTTATGATGAAATATATTATTCTGACTATTAATGCGATATTTTGCCTCCTCTTGCCGACTGCATGTAGCGGAAGTGGAGAAACCGGTGAAAAAACTCCGGAAACAGTTGCCTTGTTGCAAAACTTGAAACAGGCGGAACGGAAAGGCATCCTTTTCGGTCATCATGATGATACTGCTTACGGAATAGGTTGGGAAGGAGATAAGGGTCGTAGCGATGTTAAAAGTGTCTGCGGTGCCTATCCGGGGGTGATGTCTTTCGATTTGGGCGAGATTGAACTCGGAGGAACACATAATCTTGACAAAGTATCCTTTGCGCATCTTCGTGAATATATTATCGAGCAGTATGCCCGTGGCGGCATGATTTCGCTCAGTTGGCATGTACGTAATCCGAAAACGGGCGGTGACTCATGGGATGTGACCGATAGCACCGTAGTGGCTTCTGTCATGCAAGGGGGAGAGAACCATGTGAAAATGCTCGAATGGATAGACCGTGTGGCCGATTTCCTGCTTTCGCTGAAGACAAAGGAGGGTGTACTCATTCCTGTGGTGTTCCGCCCTTGGCATGAACATACCGGAAGCTGGTTTTGGTGGGGAAAGGATTTGTGCTCTTCGGAACAGTACAAGACCCTTTGGCGGATGACTAATGACCGTTTGCGTCTGAAGGGAGTGAATAATGTGCTGTTAGCTTACTCTCCGGGAATGGAATCTGATACGGTTGAGGAATATCTTGAACGCTATCCGGGGGATGATATTATAGATGTTCTCGGTACGGATGTATATCAGTTTGAACGTTCCCAGTATATCAAGCAATTGAACAAGATGCTGACGATTCTGACCGAGGCGGGCAAGAAGCACGATAAGCCTATTGCCCTGACCGAAACAGGATTGGAAGGCATTCCCGATTCTTTATGGTGGACAGGGACTCTGTTGCCTGTCATTGAGAAATATCCCCTCAGTTATGTACTGGTTTGGCGTAATGCGCGTGAAAAGTCCACTCATTATTATGCTCCCTATCCCGGACAAGTATCTGCCGATGATTTTGTGAAATTCAGTCGGTCTCCGAAAATATTGTTTGTCGGAGACAATTTTGAACTCTATAAATAAGGAAACATGATGAAGAACCTGATTAGAATCTGCCTGTTTACTATGCTTTTGTTTGTAACAGGAGACCTGGCTGCCCAAAATATACATTTGTCAACCCCTCGTACCTCACTGGTGCTCTCGGCTCCGGCGGGAGGAGAGTTGAAGTATGTATATTATGGCAGTAAGCTTACTGAAAATGACTGTCGCGAAGTTTATAATGCACCTACCATGCAACATGGGGCTTATCCGGTATATGGTATGAACTGCCCGGGTGAGTCGGCGCTGGCAGTGACTCATGCCGACGGAAATATGACTTTGCAAATGGAAGTGGCTGGTACGGAAATAAAGAACACTGACGGAGCAGTTACTGCTGTCATTAAACTGAAAGACAAGGTCTATCCGTTTTCTGTGAATGTGTGCTACAAGGCCTACTCCGATGTCGATATCATAGAGACTTGGACGGAGATAGCCCATGCGGAGAAAAAGAACGTTATGTTACGTAAGTTTGATTCGGCTTTTCTGCCTGTGAGAAGGGGAGATGTATGGTTATCAAGTCTGTATGGCTCATGGGCCAACGAGGGAAGGCTTGTGCAGGAACCTCTTGAACCGGGCATGAAAGTGATAAAGAACCGGGACGGTGTGAGAAATTCACATACGGCACATGCCGAGGTGATGTTCTCGCTTGACGGGAAACCTCAGGAGAACTATGGCAATGTCATTGGTGCAGCTCTTTGTTATGGCGGAAACTACAAACTGCGCATTGATACGGACGATAGTGAATATCACCAGTTTTATGCCGGCATAAATGAAGAAAATTCAGTTTATAACTTGAAGAAAGGAGAACTTTTCATAACTCCGGCTTTAGCATTGACTTACAGTGCTGAAGGGTTGAGCGGATGCAGCCGTAACTTTCATCGTTGGGCGCGCAAATACAAACTGGCGCATGGAAATTCTCTCCGTAAAATATTGCTGAACAGTTGGGAAGGAGTGTATTTTGATATCAACGAGAACGGTATGAACCAGATGATGGGAGATATCGCATCTATGGGCGGTGAACTGTTTGTGATGGATGACGGGTGGTTTGGCGATAAATACAAACGTAACTCTGACAATTCTTCATTGGGCGACTGGAAGGTGGATACCGGGAAGCTGCCCGGTGGTATCCGTAAATTGGTGGACGATGCCCGCCAATATAAGGTGAAGTTCGGTATATGGATTGAACCGGAAATGGCCAATACCACTAGTGAACTTTACGAAAAACATCCGGAATGGATATTGAAAGCTCCCTTGCGCGAACCGGTATTGGGGCGTGGAGGGACGCAGGTGGTGCTTGACTTGGGTAATCCGCAGGTGCAGGATTTCATATTCAATCTTGTAGACACTTTGATGACCAATTATCCGGAAATAGATTACATCAAATGGGATGCGAACATGGCTATTATGAATCATGGGTCGGACTATCTGCCGAAGGATGAACAAAGTCATCTGTATATTGCCTATCATCGGGGATTTGAGAATGTTTGCCGCCGGATACGTGCCAAATATCCGGAACTCACCATACAGGCGTGTGCCAGTGGAGGCGGGCGTGCCAATTATGGAGTGCTTCCTTACTTTGATGAGTTTTGGGTGAGTGACAATACGGATGCGTTGCAACGAATTTATATGCAATGGGGAGCCTCTTATTTCTTTCCGGCTATAGCTATGGCTTCACATATCAGTGCTGCGCCCAATCATCAGACTTTCCGCACCATTCCTTTGAAATACCGTATCGATGTGGCTATGAGCGGTCGTTTGGGAATGGAAATACAGCCCAAGAATATGACAGGCGAAGAGAAAGAGCTATGCCGTAAAGCTATTGCTGATTATAAAATGATTCGTCCTGTGGTACAGTTGGGAGATATTTACCGGTTGCTTTCTCCGTATGACAGGCTGGGGGCAGCTTCGCTGATGTATGTTGCACCGGAAAAAGAGAAGGCTGTGTTCTATTGGTGGAAGACCGAGCATTTTTGCAATCAGCATTTGCCGCGTACCAGGATGGCGGGGCTTCATCCGGATAAGATTTATAAGGTGACCGAGCTGAACAGGATAGACAACCAGCCTCTGGATTACGAAGGAAAAGCTTTCAGCGGCGCGTATCTGATGGCGAACGGGCTGGAAATGCCTTATAATCACAAAGTGGATTACCATAAGTTGAGTGATTATTCCAGTCGGGTACTTTATCTGGAAGAGGTTAAGTGAATATATATAAGAGAATAACGACATTTAATTTGACGATTGATATGATTACATTTAAAGAGAAGTTGAATACTCTGTTTGATGATTACAATAAACTGATTACCAGCAAGAATGTGCCTTTGGAAGACGGTAACGGTATTCTCACCCGTTATAAGTATCCGATACTGACGGCTGCCCATACTCCTGTCTTCTGGCGTTATGATTTGGATTCTGAATCCAACCCTTATCTGATGGAGCGTATCGGCATGAACGCTACATTGAATTCCGGCGCTATTAAATGGAACGGCAAGTACCTGTTGGTAGTACGTGTGGAAGGTGCCGACCGTAAATCGTTTTTTGCGGTGGCCGAGAGTCCTAATGGCATTGACAATTTCCGTTTTTGGGATTATCCTATTACGATGCCCGAAGATGTGATTCCGGCTACCAATATTTATGATATGCGCCTTACGGCGCATGAAGACGGCTGGGTGTACGGCATTTTCTGCGCGGAAAGACATGACCCGGCAGCGCCGGCGGGCGACTTGTCGTCGGCAACTGCCACTGCTGCCATAGCTCGTACCAAAGATTTTGTGAACTGGGAGCGGCTGCCTGATTTGAAGACCGGAAGCCAGCAACGCAATGTCGTGCTTCATCCCGAATTCGTCAATGGGAAATATGCACTTTACACCCGTCCGCAGGACGGATTCATCGATGCCGGAAGCGGAGGGGGAATCGGCTGGGCATTGGTGGACGATATGACTCATGCGGAGGTAAGAGAGGAAACGATTATTGACCGGCGCTATTATCATACCATCAAAGAGGTGAAGAACGGAGAAGGACCGCATCCTATCAAGACTCCTAAAGGGTGGCTGCATCTGGCACATGGGGTTCGCGGATGTGCCGCCGGGTTAAGGTATGTTCTTTATATGTATATGACTTCTCTTGAAGACCCGACGCGTGTGATAGCTTCTCCTGCCGGGGCAATCATGGTTCCCGAAGGCGGGGAGCGTGTGGGAGATGTTTCGAATGTACTGTTTTCCAATGGCTGGATTGCAGATGAAGACGGAAAAGTATTCATTTATTACGCTTCGAGTGATACACGTATGCATGTGGCAACTTCTACCATAGACCGATTGGTGGATTATTGTCTGAATACTCCGCAAGACGGTTATTCTTCATCTGCTTCTGTGGAAATACTGAAACGCCAGATTGCGAAAAACCTGAAATTGATGAGTTGATGCACAGCATCCTTAAATAACGGTCTACCATGATAAAACTAAAAGAAAAGATTGGCTACGGTTTGGGAGACATGGCTTCCTCTATGTTCTGGAAGTTGTTCGGCTCTTATCTTATGATATTCTATACGGATGTATTCGGGATGTCTGCAGCCGTTGTGGGGACTATGTTCCTCGTCACTCGTGTATGGGATTCGGCATTCGATCCTATTGTCGGAATCATTGCCGACCGCACTCATTCACGGTGGGGGAAGTTCCGCCCTTATCTGCTATTTCTTGCTTTTCCGTTTGCCTTCATCGGAATCCTTACTTTTACTACTCCCGAATGGAGCATGACGGCGAAGATTGTATATGCTTATATTACTTACTCACTGATGATGATGGTTTATTCTGCTATCAATGTGCCTTATGCTTCTCTGTTAGGTGTAATGAGTGCCGAACCGCACGATCGCAATGTACTGTCTGTCTACCGCATGGTATTTGCCTATTTGGGCAGTTTCATCGCATTGCTGCTGTTCATGCCTATGGTGAATGCTTTTAGCGAGGGACATGGTGAGCAATATGGTTGGGAAATGGCTGTAACTGTGATTGCTGTCATGTGTACTGTCTTTTTTATCGGTTGTTTTGCTTTGACCCGTGAGCGTGTGAAACCTATAAGGGAGAAGCAAGCCCCGCTGAAAGATGATTTGAAAGATTTGTTGCACAACCGTCCCTGGTGGATTTTGTTGGGAGCGGGTATTGCTGCCTTGATTTTCAATTCCATTCGTGACGGTGCCACTGTGTATTATTTCAAGTACTTTATTGTAGAAAACAGTAATGAGCCGGTTACTTTTCTAGGTATCCCATTTGTATTAAGCGGACTGTACCTGGCTATTGGACAGGCGGCTAATATTATCGGAGTGGTTTTGGCCGCTCCGGTCAGTAACCGTATCGGGAAGAAAAGAACTTATATGTGGGCTATGGTAGTTGCAACGGTGCTCAGTATCGTTTTCTACTGGTTCGATAAAGAGAATCTCGTACTCATTTTTATTTTCCAGATACTTATCAGTATTTGTGCCGGCAGTATTTTTCCTCTTTTATGGAGCATGTATGCCGATTGTGTAGACTATTCCGAACTTAAAACGGGTAACAGGGCTACCGGACTGATATTTTCTTCTTCATCCATGAGCCAGAAGTTCGGGTGGGCAATCGGCAGCGCTGTCACTGGCTGGTTGTTGGGGTACTTCGGTTTCCAGGCGAATGTGGTGCAAAATGACCAGGCTATTAATGGTATCAGGATGTTTCTCAGCTTTTTGCCTGCCATAGGTACCTTATTGAGTATTTTATTTATCAGCATGTATCCGCTATCCGAAAGAAGAATGAAAGAAATCATCGGGGAACTGGAACAGAAGAGAAACCAACATTAAACATTTAGGATTATGGAAACTACTATTGAACGCCTGAAAGAGGAGGTGCAACAAGTGCTTACCACTAATATTCTCCCTTACTGGATAGAAAAAATGCAGGATAGAGGGAATGGAGGATTTTACGGTCGCATCACAGGGCAGGAATGTTTGGTTGCTGAAGCGGAGAAGGGAGCTGTCATGAATGCACGCATCCTGTGGACGTTCTCTGCTGCTTACCGCCTGTTGCATAAGACCGAATATCTGGAAATTGCCACTCGCGCCAAACGTGAAATAATCGACCGCTTTTATGATACACAATTTGGAGGAGTTTATTGGAGCATAGATGCTCATGGGCAGCCTTTGGATACAAAGAAGCAGGTCTATGCTATCGGATTTGCTATTTATGGACTGAGTGAGTATCATCGGGCAACGGCGGACGACGAGGCTTTGGAATATGCTGTCCGCCTTTTTCATGACATCGAATTGCATTGTTTTGACAAAGGAAAAAATGGGTATTATGAAGCGTTTTCCAGAGAATGGGGAGAAATAGCAGATATGCGTCTCAGTGACAAGGATGCTAATGAACGCAAAACGATGAATACTCATTTGCATATTCTTGAGCCTTATACCAATCTTTTCCGGATATGGAAGGATGAAATGCTGAAAAGCCGGTTGCATAATCTTATCCGTTTGTTCATTGATGAGATTATGGATATGGACACAAGGCATCTGCAACTTTTCTTTGACGACAACTGGCGAAGCAATTACCATATTATATCTTACGGTCATGATATTGAAGCGTCGTGGCTTATTCATGAGGCGGCACTCGTACTTGCTGACCGCCAACTATTGACCGAAATAGAAATGTATATCGTTGAGATGGCTGAAGCTGCTGCGGAGGGCTTTCTTTCCGACGGAGGAATGATTTACGAATTACGGACTGACAGTTCGTCTATTGATGCCGACCGGCATTGGTGGGTACAAGCTGAAACAGTGGTAGGATTCATGAATCTATATCAACATTTCGGTGACAAGCTATCTTTGTCACGTGCTGTCCGGTGTTGGGAGTTCATCAAAAAGTATTTAATTGATTATGCAAATGGAGAATGGTACTGGAGCCTTTCGGCTGATGGGACTGTCAACCGTGAGGATGATAAAGCCGGATTTTGGAAATGTCCTTACCATAACGGGCGTATGTGTATGGAGATAATGGAGCGCTTTTGATTTCATTGCAACCGTTTAGTTCCAACCCTGTTTGGAACTGTTTGTTTCTCGGCGTGAAACACTTTGTTTCCCTGCTTGAAACATTTCGTTTCTCGGTGAGAAACAAATGGTTTCATGGCATGAAACAAATCACGGCTTGTGGGGTGACGCCCAGTATGCTGTGGGATGACTGAAGATGACCTTTAAGCAAACTTGAGGTGTATTTATAATGAAAGCTGGAGAAAGGGATTGTTTTATCTTTCCTCCAGCTTTTATATTATTGATGAGCAGTGAATTACTTCACTTCCCAAGTCTCATTAGTCATCAACAGCTCCTGGAAATTGTGATATTTCTTCTTGCCTTTGATTTCTTCGATTTGTTCAACGACAGCATCATTGTAAGTCGGAGCGTCTACATCACGGATTACACCGAGCGCAATCGGGAAGTCGGGACCTTCCATCAAAGCCAGTTTCAGTTGCAGTGTATTGTCCTGACAGTGTGCGTCGTGGATAAGGATATCTTTTTCTGTGATACCGTTCTCACCCAGTTTCACTACTTTCAGCCCGAAGCCTTCCTGCATCAATCCGAATTCCTTGTTTTCGCCGAACAACATCGGTTTGCCATGCTCCAGATAGATAGCATTCTTGGCACGTCCTTCTTTGGTGGCAACGCTGGCGTGAGTTCCGTCGTTGAAGATCACGCAGTTTTGCAGAACTTCTACAACAGAAGCACCTTTATGGTTGGCTGCTGCTTTCAATACTTCTACCGAAGCGGCACCATCTACTGCAATACAGCGTGCGAAGAAGCGTCCGCGGGCGCCGAATGCCAGTTCAGCGGGACGGAAAGGATCTTCCACGGTTCCGTAAGGAGAAGACTTGGTTACAAGTCCGCGTTCCGAAGTCGGTGAATATTGTCCTTTTGTCAGACCATAGATACGGTTGTTCAACAGAATCATATTCAGGTCGATATTACGGCGTAAAGCGTGGATGAAGTGGTTACCACCGATTGCCAGACCGTCACCGTCGCCGGAAATCTGCCAGATAGTCAAATTTGGATTGGCTACTTTAGCTCCTGTTGCAATAGCGGCTGCACGTCCGTGGATGGTGTGGAAACCATAGGTATTTACATAATAAGGCAGACGGGAAGAACAACCGATACCCGAAATTACGGCAATATCGTGCGGAGCTGTTCCCAGTTCGGCCATGGCTTTGTGCAGTGAATTCAGGAAAGCGTGGTCACCGCATCCCGGACACCAGCGTGGCTGACCTGATTTATAATCTTGTACGGTATATACTTTATCGCTCATCTTTTATTCCTCCAATAATTTAGTGAATGCATCTATCAATTCTCTCGTGACGAAAGGCTGTCCTTTCACCTGGTTGAACTGGCTGATGTTCAATCCGGGCACTTTCATGCGCAAGTAACCTGCAAATTGTCCCAGATTCTGTTCAGCTACCACGATTTTCTTATATTTACGCAACACATCGGCAGTGTTCTTCGGCAGCGGATTGATGTATTGGAAGTGAGCGAAAGCCACTTTCTTTCCATGTTCGCGCATATAGTCCATAGCCAGACGGAGATGTCCGTAAGTACCGCCCCAGCCAACAATCAGCAAGTCTGCGTCCTCGTCACCCAATACTTCGAGTTCGGGGATATAGTCTGCAATCTTATCCACTTTGGCCTGACGCAGATGAACCATCTTATTGTGGTTTTCCGGTTCGGTAGAGATAACGCCTGTTTCGTTGCTCTTTTCAAGACCACCGATGCGGTGCATGAATCCTTCAGTTCCCGGAGTAGCCCAGTAGCGTACGCCTGTTTCCGGATTACGTTGGTAAGGAGTCCAGTTGCCGGCCATATCCGGGGTCACATACGGAGGATTGATGGCAGGATATTCATCCAGGTTAGGAAGTTTCCATGCGGCAGAACCGTTAGCTACGAAAGCATCAGTCAGCAATACAACCGGAGTCATGTGTTCCAAGGCAATCTTGCATGCCATATAAGCGGCGTCGAAACAGTTGGTCGGCGATGTTGCAGCGATTACAGGCATCGGGCTTTCGCCGTTGCGTCCGTAAAGGGCTTGTAATAAGTCGGTCTGTTCTGATTTAGTAGGAAGACCGGTAGACGGACCGCCACGCTGTACATTGACAATCACCAATGGAAGTTCACCGATTACAGCAAGGTTCATCGCCTCACTCTTCAGGCAAACACCGGGGCCGGAAGTCGTAGTCACTGCCAAAGCACCGGCAAAAGCGGCACCAACTGCAGAAGCACAACCGGCTATTTCATCTTCGCACTGTACGGTTTTGACTCCCAATGATTTATGTTTAGCTAATTCGTGCAGAATATCAGTAGCCGGAGTGATAGGATAAGAACCCAGGTAGAGCCCCAGACCTGCTTTTTCAGCTGCGGCAATCAGTCCGTAAGCGGTTGCTTTATTACCGTTGATATCTGTATAAAGTCCTTTTGATTTCGGAGCTTTGCTTTCAATCTTATAAGTAGAGACAGAAGCATGAGTGTTTGCTCCGTAGTTGAAGCCATCGTTCAATACCTTAATATTAGCTTCTGCTATTTCGGGTTTCTTGGCGAATTTCTCGCGCAGCATTTTTTCAGCAGCAGCAAGGTTACGGTTGAACAACCAGCAAACCAATCCGAGTGCAAACATATTTTTGCAACGGAGAATCGATTTGTTATCCAATCCGGAGTCTTTCAGGCTCTCTTTGCACATGGAAGAGATAGGAACTTCCAATACTTCCTGTTTTATTCCTAATTCTTCAAAGGGATTGTTGGTTTTAAATTGTGCCTTTTCCAAATCTCTGGCTTCGAATGAGTCGGAGTCGGTGATGATAAGTCCTTGCGGTTTACAGAATTTGATTTGTGTTTTCAGTGCGGAAGGGTTCATAGCCACCAATACGTGGCAACGGTCTCCGGGAGTGTAAACTTGTCCGGCGCCGATGTGGACCTGGAAACCGGAAACACCGGTTAGCGAACCTTGCGGGGCGCGGATGTCTGCCGGATAGTCAGGGAATGTACAGATGTCATTTCCCACTGTAGCCGACACGTTCGAGAAGATGTTGCCGGCCAGCTGCATACCATCGCCGGAGTCGCCGGAGAAACGTACTACTACTTCCTCCAATTCTTTAACCATCATTTCGTCTGCCATAACTTTAATTACTATATTTAATTTAAAAACTGATTTTACTTTCAATTTGTGAGCGCAAAGGTCGGAAAGTTAATCGAATTATCAAAATAAATCCTACTTTATTGTCCTATTGACGCCAATTATTTGAAATATCTGAAAGGAACCTGCATTTTTATTCTTGTTAAATCGACAGAAACCGTTATCTTTGCAAACAAATTTGAAGCGGCCTTGTAGTTCAACGGATAGAATAGAAGTTTCCTAAACTTTAGATAGGGGTTCGATTCCCCTCGGGGCTACTACAGAAGAATCTATGAGAGTGGTGTTGTTTTGCTTTCATATTGTATCAAGTTTTAAGTGTAACAATAGCTTCTTTTAAGATGAACGTCTTATAGCTTCTATTTGTTTTAATAATCAATAGAAAAAGCCTCTACCGAATGTTCGGAAGAGGCTTTTCTATTTGTGGAGTTTATTATTCTTCCGTAGCTGGTACTACGACTTTTTTGTTCTTCATCATGTTGTATGCAATCGGAGATGCAATGAACAGTGATGACAATGTACCGATAACAACACCCAAGATCATTGCGAATGCAAAGCTGCGGATTGAATCACCGCCAAGGATGAAGATACACAGCAATACGATCAATGTACTTAATGATGTATTGATAGTACGTGCAAGTGTAGTATTCAATGAATCATTGAACAACTGACGTTTGTCACGTTTTGGATACAGGCCGAAGAATTCACGTACACGGTCGAAGATTACCACCTTGTCATTGATAGAGTAACCGATAGCTGTCAGGATAGCACCGATAAACGTTTGGTCAATTTCCAGTGAGAATGGAACGATACCCCATAACAATGAGTAAGCACCGATAATCATGATGGTATCGCATGATAGAGCTACAATAGAGCCAATACTATATGCGATGTTACGGAAACGGATTAAGATATACAGACCGATAGCGATCAAAGCCAGTACTACGGAATAGATGGCACCTGTTTTGATATCGTCTGCGATACTCGGACCCACTTTTTGAGAACTTACAATACTACCACCAGTGTGATTGTCACGGTCGATAAAGGTAGCTAGAGTGATGTTTTGAGTCAGCACAGGTTTCAAAGTCTCATATAAATATGCTTCGATTTGAGAGTCAACATCGTTTCCTGCATCTTCAATACGGTAGTTGGTGCTGATACGTACAGTTTTCTTATCTGTACCGATAGCGATAACACTAACGTTAGCATCACCGAACTTGCTGGAGATCAATTCACGAATCTGTTCGGGTTCTACCGGATTCTCGAACTGTACCTTGAAGTTACGTCCACCGGTAAAGTCGATACTCTGGCTTAAACCGCGCATGGCAAATGAACCGATACAAACGAGGATGATGGCTACAGTGATGATAAGGGATTTTTTGTTTGTTCCCATAAAATCAAAACGTGTGTTGGTCATCAAGTTTCTTGAAACAGGGGTTGTGAATGTAAGGTTCAATAGTTTGTCCTTGTTCATGAAGTGTTCGTAAACTATACGGGTCATGAACACAGCGGTGAAGAAGGATACTAGAATACCGATAATCAATGTCGTAGCAAAACCACGGATCGGACCGGTACCGAAGTTAAACAGAATGATACCTGTGATGATGGATGTCAGGTTCGAGTCGAAGATAGCGGAGAATGCGTTGGAATAACCGTCAGCAAGTGCTTTCTTCACACCTTTACCGGCACGAAGTTCTTCTTTTGTACGTTCGTAGATAAGTACGTTCGCATCCACTGCCATACCTAGTGACAACACCATACCGGCAATACCGGACATTGTCAATGCTGCCTGGAAGGAGGAGAGGACACCTAATACGAAGAAGAAGTTCAGGAACAATGCACCATTGGCAATCATACCCGGTATGAAGCCGTACATCATACACATATAGATCATCAACAGAATCAGAGCCACTACGAATGAGAATACACCTGCATTGATAGATTCCTGACCCAATGACGGACCAACGATATCTTCCTGTACGATGTGAGCCGGAGCCGGCATCTTACCTGATTTCAATACGTTTGCTAAGTCCTTTGCCTGTTCAGGAGTGAAATGACCTGTAATCTGTGAACGTCCACCTGTGATTTCAGAGTTTACGTTTGGTGCAGAATATACATAGTTGTCAAGAACGATAGCGATAGAACGACCGATGTTCTGTTTGGTCAGCTGTGCCCAACGACGTGCACCGTCAGAGTTCATTGTCATGCTGACAGCCGGTTTGCTGTATTGGTCAAATTCATCTTTCGCGTCTGTTACTACATCACCTTCCAACGGAGCTTTACCGTTGCGTTCGGTAGACTTGATAGCATATAATTCGAACGTCTGTCCTTTCTTGTCAAATTCAGAAGGAGAAACACCCCATTTCAAACGAAGGTCTTTCGGGAGTTCTGCTTTAACTTCCGGCATAGCCAGATATTTGTTGATATCAGCAGTGTCTTTGTAGTTAGCGTAACCGATCACAGGACCTTGTCCGCTAGAGTTCAACTGCAGGATAGCCAACAGAGGGTATTGCTTTTTAATTTCTGCCAGGTTAGCTGTTGAATTATCTTCAGTAGTTGTAGCATCTCCTTTCAGGGCAGCAGCAAGACTGTCGGCAGCACTTACGCTTTTCTTGGCCGGAGTAGCTTCTGCAAGCGGAGCTTCTTTGGTGGAATCTACAGCGGTAGAGTCTGCATCTGTCTCCTGCGCTAATACAGCACGCAATTTAGCATCAGCAGATTGCATGGCAGGAAGAACTTCTTTAGCTGTATAAGTTTCCCAGAATTCTAGGTTAGCAGAACCTTGGAGAAGTTTTCTCACACGTTCCGGCTCTTTGATACCCGGCAATTCCACCATGATACGACCCATTTTGTCTTCCAGGCTCTGGATATTCGGCTGAACAACACCGAAACGGTCGATACGTGTACGAAGTACGTTATATGAGTTTTCAACAGCAGCTTTTACTTCTGCTCTCAATACTTTTTCAACTTCTGCATCCGATGATTTCTGGTTAACTTTGTCTTTCAACTGTTGTGTTGCGAAGAGTTCGGAAAGTTTTGCGTTAGGAGCAGCTTTGTGGTATTCTCTGACAAATAGCGTGATGATATCATCCTGGCTGTTTACAGCCTGTTTTGCAGCTTCTGCCAATGCATTGTTGAAAGCTTCATCCGGCTTGTTGTCAGCCAGTGCTTTGATAACATCAGGTACAGAAACTTCAAGGATAACGTTCATACCACCTTTTAGGTCCAAACCTAAACTAATCTCCATCTCACGACATTGTTTCAGCGTCCAGTTACCCAACCACACTTTCTCATTGGAGAGAGAGTCGAGGTAGTCTTGTTCCACTTTCGGGTCGCCGTTCGCAATTTCTTTCGCCTTGTTGGTATAATGGCGTGTTACGAAGGAGAAGGAGAGATAGAACACACATACCAGTGTGAGTAATACCGCAAAAACCTTTACAAATCCTTTGTTTTGCATTTTACTTTTAATTTATGATGATTACTTTTTTAATTTAATTTTCAGTTAAATTCTGTCGTACACAAGTTCTTTTTGCCGCATACAAGGCTGCAAATATAGTTTTTTTTTCACATTCATGTGTAATAAGCCCTCAAATATTTGATGTTTAAGGGCTTTTTTGCTGAATTATTTCATTCCTCTGTTTTTCAGTAGTGGTTCCAGGCTTGGTTCCGCTCCACGGAAATTCTTATAAAGCACCATCGGGTCTTCGCTGTCTCCCTTCTCCAATACGTTATGGCGGAACAGGTCGGCGGTGTTTTTATCAAAAATACCATGTTCTTTGAAAGCTTCGAAAGCATCATTGTCCAATACGTTGGCCCATAGGTAACTATAGTATCCGGCTGCGTATCCGCCAATGATATGATTAAAGTAAGTCACGCGATAACGCGGTGCTATTTCGGGAATCAAGTTAAGCTTGTCCATCGCTTCTTTTTCGAATGCAAGCATATCCAGATTCTTTACATCTGTTATCGTGTGCAGGTTCATGTCGAGGATGGCGGCGGCCAGTAATTCGGTGGTCATGAAGCCCTGGTTGAAAGTTTTCTGTTGCAGTATCTTCTCGATGATTTCGTCGGGTATCACTTCTCCTGTCTGATAATGTTTGGCATACATTTTCAGCACTTCGGGTTCAGTCGCCCAGTGTTCGTTGATTTGAGAAGGAAGCTCTACAAAGTCGCGTACCACGTTGGTTCCCGATGTTCCTTTGTATTCGCATTTTGTCAGCAGTCCGTGCAGGGCGTGACCAAATTCGTGAAACAGGGTTTCCACTTCATCCATGGTCAATAAAGAGGGGGTGTCGCCTACCGGCTTGGTAAAGCTGCAAACGTTGCATACCAATGGACGGGTTGTTCCGTGTTGCTCACGATAGTTGCTCATCCATGCACCACCGCTTTTCCCGGGACGTGGGAAATAGTCTACATAGAAGATACCGAGCTGGGAACCGTCTGCGTCTTTCACTTCAAAGACTTCTACATCAGGGTGATAAGTTGGTATGCCTTCCAGTTTGCTTAGGGTGATGCCATATAATTTGTTGGCTACGGCGAAAGCACCATCGCGTACATTCTCCAGTTTGAAGTAAGGTTTTGTATCCTCTTCAGACAGGTTGTATTTTTCTTTCCGCAGTTTTTCGGTATAATACCACCAGTCCCATGCTTCCAGTTTTTCTCCTTTTCCTTCCTTATCCATTAATTTCTGAAGTTTGGTAGCTTCTGCTTTTGCTTTTGGCAGTGCGTAGCTCCAGAGGTTATTTAAAAGGCTCATTACGTTGTTGGCGTTCTTTGCCATGGTTTCATCCAGGACGAAGTTTGCATAACAGTCGAAACCTAATAAGTTCGCTTTTTCCAGGCGGAGAGAAACGATCTTGCGGATGTTTTCCTTGTTATCGTTCCCGTCGTTGTTGTTGCCGCGGTTGATATAAGCTTTGTATATTTGCTCCCGGAGCGGGCGATTTTCAGAATATTGCAGGAAAGGCAGACGGCTGGCATTGTGCAGGGTGAACAACCATTTTCCCGGTTGTCCGGCTGCTTTCGCTTCTTCGGCCGCACTTTGGCGGAACCATTCAGGCAATCCTGCCAGATCTTCTTCCTTGTCAACGAAAAGTTGGAAGGCATTATTCTCATTCAGCACATTGTTGCTGAAAGTGATGCCAAGTGTAGAAAGCTCCTTGTTGATTTCGCGGAGGCGAGCTTGGTCCTTTTCGCCAAGGTTCGCTCCGGAACGGATAAATCTTTTATAAGTCTTGTCCAGCAGACGTTCTTGTTCCGACGTCAGGTTCAATGAATCTTTCTTTTGGTAGACATCGTTCACCCGTTTGAATAGTTTCCCATTCAGGGAGATATTGTCATTATGTTCCGAAAGAACCGGTGCCAGTTTGATGGAAAGTGCGGTCAGCGAATCAGTCGTTTCCGCATCTGTCATATTGAAGAAAATGATGCTTACCCGGTCTAAGATGGGTGCGCTGTTATCCAAAGCCACAATCGTATTTTCGAATGTCGGAATTTCCGGGCTTTCGATGATGGCTTCGATATTTTGATTCTGTTCTTCTATACCTTTTAGAAAGGCAGGTTCATAGTGCTCTAATTTAATCTTGTCGAAAGAAGGAACACCATACTCGGTTTGAAACTCTGTAAAGAAAGGATTGCTTTCTGTTTTCGTAGCACAGGAGTACATCATACAACTTACTGCTAAAATGGTTAGTGTCTTTTTAATCATCATAAGTGTTTTTTATTAGAGTTTTCAGTTCTTATCGTTTACTGATATAGCACCAGATCGGGTAATGGTCTGATGCCTTGATAGACCGGTCTACCGTGCAATTGTAGGCTTTCAGGTTGGGGCTGATCAAGATATTGTCTATGCGGAAATAGAACTTGTTCTGATTGTAGGAAATACCCAATCCTTTACCGGACTGTGTGAATGCATCGTCTAGTTTTTGAGTCAGGATGCGATGGGTATATGAGATAGAACCGTCGTTGAAATCGCCGCATACTATGGTTGTCGGATATTTACTTTCTGCAATGGTTTTAGCCACAGAATCTGCTTGTGTAGCCCGGATAGCCGATGCTTCCGCCAGTTTTCTTATTAATTGCCTAAGTCCGGTTTTTACTTTCTTGGCATTCGGGTCTTTAATCATATCCTCATACATCCCTCTGTCTTCTTTGGTGAGCTTGTTGGATTCCAGGTGGTTGTTGATTAATGTAAGAGTGTCGTTATTCACATTCAGTACATATTTCATGGAGCCGTTATAATTACTTTCATATTCGATGGGATGTATCGAGAGTATGGGGAACTTGGAGAAACAGGCAAGTTGCACATCTCCTTTCCCTTGTTGGTGGACGGATTGGTAAGGATAGGCTTTCAATGCTTTTTTAATGTCCTGTTCCGTCAGGTATTTCTTGTTGGTAGCGGTGTTATATTCTTGCAGACAGATAATATCGGCGTTACTATCTACAAGATAAGACAATACCGGGTTTTTTCCATCTTTCTTCTCCAAATTGTTGAAACTCATTACGTTGTAGGATAGGATTTTGATGCTTCCTTCCGGTATGGTTTTAGTGGTGGAGTTAAAAGGAATATAAGTCCGTATCTGCGGAATACAAATTAGAAAACCGATGGCAGGCAAGAGCGCATAGCGGTAATTGACAAATGCCCAGAAGCCGATAAAAATCAGATTAATCGTCAGGAATATCGGAAATGCAAGTCCCAAGCTGGAAGCAAGTGGATTTATTTTCGGGTTAAGGTAAGGGCTATAAGCGCTTAATATCAACGTTCCCACGAAGAGAGCGTTGACAGCAAGTATCAGATATGCGACAAATTTGCCAATATGTTCCATTCCTTTATCTTTTGCTTGCGTCGAACAAGCTTTTCTTTTCTTCAGTTGTCAGACTGTCGTAACCGGATTTCTTTAGTTTTTCCAAAATACGGTCCACTTCATCAGACTGTGCTTTTTTGTGAGCATTGTAATCATAATCCTTCTCGCGACCGGTGGCACTGTTTCCATAGTGTACCTTCATTTTCGGTTTCCGTTTCCATGTTTTCTTTTGAAACAAGGAGGTGAAACCATCCAGAATCCAGTTGATCCAGGAAGTCAAATCAGTTCCTTTACTTAGGCTGGCGGCAAACCAAAGTCCTGCAAGAGCACCGCCCAGGTGGGCGATATGTCCTCCGGCATTACTTGAGGTGATGGATAATACATCGATTCCGATAACAACCAGTGCCAGATATTTGAGACGGATAGCACCGAAAAGAAAAAGTTGCACCCTGTAATTTGGTTCACGATAAGCCGTAGCAGCTACGATGGCTAATACGGAAGCTGATGCTCCTACCAATGTTGCACCCGCCACTTGCGAACTGAATAAAGGAAATACATTGTAGGCAACCATATACAGTAAACCTCCACAGATACCTCCTAATACATATAGTCCTCTTAAATGCTTGGCCGAGAAAAAGTAGAGAAACAAACTTCCGAACCAATACAGCCAAAGCATATTGAATAGAATATGCAGGATACCGGCATGCATAAACATATAAGTAAATAACGACCACGGCTGATGAATAAATCCGATAAAGGATGCCGGCAGGGCAAATATACCGAATATATCGGGGGTACTTACTTCAAACAGTCGCAAGAAAACGTTAATCAACGTGCCGATCAGAAAGATGCCTACGTTGATATAAATCAGTTGGATGAAAATATTTCCTCTTCTGAATGTCTCCTTTAAATCAGCTATAATATGTCCCATTGTTATTGCTTTTTTTTCTCCAATACAAAATCAGGATCAATCCAAATAACATTCCTCCCAGGTGAGCAAAGTGAGCGACATTGTCTCCGGCGCTATTGGCAAGTCCTGACCATAATTCAATCGCGGCGTATCCTATAACGAAGAACTTCGCTTTGATAGGAAATGGCAGCGGGAAGATAAACAACCGGTTATTGGGAAATAACATACCGAATGCCAGCAATATGGCGTAAACGGCTCCCGAAGCACCTACGGTGGTCATCATGTTCAGATACTCTTCCATTGGGATAACACCTGTACCTATATTCACTTGTGCGTAGTGGCTAAGTTCCGTTACATATTGAATATACTGTACCCCTTCCTGGATAAGTCCCGCACCGATACCGCAGAGAATATAGTAAAAGAGGAAACGTTTGGGTCCCCAGGTTTGTTCGAGAATCGGTCCGAACATAAAAACGGCAAACATATTAAAGAAAATGTGGCTGAATCCGCCGTGCATGAACATATAAGTGATAAGCTGTGCCGGATTAAAGTCACTTGCGAGGAAAAAATGTAATCCCAGATAATTCGTTAAATCCAGGCCGTAACGTTGGGCTACGATTGTCCCGAAAAATACTAGTACATTGATAATTATCAGGTTTTTAGTTACAGTTGGCATCATTTTTATTTCTGAATATTTAGATAATAGACGCAAAAGTACGAATAAATTCTGTTTTAAAGCATGAAAAACGCTTCCTATTAGCTCTTTTTCAATAATTTGCTGCGTTTTTTTTATGTTTTTATTTGATATGTTGTTTTGTTCGGCTATATTTGTGGAATTAATCCATTGTGGGATAATCTTTTGTGTAACATATATATTAATTAATCATTTTACGTATTATGAATAAGTCTGATCTTATTAGCGCAATGGCTGCTGAAGCTCAAATGAGCAAAGCCGATGCAAAAAAAGCACTTGATGCTTTCATCACTTCAGTTACTAATGCTATGAAAGCTGGTGACAAAGTATCTCTCGTAGGTTTTGGTACTTTCTCAGTAAGCGAAAGAGCTGAAAGAACTGGTATTAACCCTTCTACAAAGGCAACTATTACTATTCCTGCTAAGAAAGTAGCTAAATTTAAAGCTGGTGCTGAATTATCTGCAGCTGTTGAATAAGATAGATAGTTGAAAGAAATTAGGAGAGGAGACGCGATGCGTCTCCTTTTTTTGTATCTTTGCGCGCAAGAAATAACTTGATTATGAAGATAGAAGATAAACTTGTAGCGTCCGTTATTAGTGGACTGAAAGCACTCTACGGTCAGGAAGTCCCTGAAAAGATGGTGCAAATGCAAAAAACAAAGAAAGAATTTGAAGGACATTTGACACTGGTCGTGTTCCCTTTTCTGAAGATGTCAAAAAAAGGACCGGAGCAAACAGCACAGGAAATCGGTGGATATCTGAAGGCAAACGATCCGGCTGTAGCAGCGTTTAATGTGATAAAAGGGTTCTTGAACCTGACTATTGCATCGGCTACATGGATTGAATTGCTGAACGAGATTCAGGCGGATGAACAGTACGGCTTAATGCAGGTCACTGACGCTTCTCCATTGGTGATGATTGAGTATTCTTCTCCGAATACAAACAAACCGCTTCACTTGGGACACGTGCGTAATAACCTTTTAGGCAACGCATTGGCTAACATTGTAGCGGCAAACGGCAATAAGGTAGTCAAAACAAATATTGTAAACGACCGTGGTATCCACATCTGTAAGTCCATGCTGGCATGGAAGAAATACGGAAACGGTGAAACTCCTGAAACTTCGGGTAAGAAGGGTGACCACCTGGTAGGTGATTATTATGTATCTTTCGATAAGCATTATAAAGCGGAAGTAAAAGAGCTGATGGCTAAATTTACAGCGCAGGGAATGAGTGGCGATGAAGCGAAAGCAAAGGCTGAAGCTGAATCTCCATTGATGCAGGAAGCCCGCGAAATGTTGGTGAAGTGGGAAGCCGGTGATCCGGAAGTACGCGGATTGTGGGAAATGATGAACAACTGGGTATATGCAGGATTCGACGAAACCTACAAGAAGATGGGGGTTAGCTTTGACAAGATCTATTATGAATCCAATACTTACCTCGAAGGAAAAGAAAAGGTAATGGAAGGTCTGGAAAAAGGTTTCTTCTACAAGAAAGAAGACGGTTCCGTATGGGCCGACCTAACTGCCGAAGGACTGGATCATAAGCTCCTTCTCCGTGGTGACGGTACTTCTGTCTACATGACTCAGGATATCGGTACGGCTAAACTTCGTTTTGCCGATTACCCGATTAATAAGATGATTTATGTAGTA
This sequence comes from Bacteroides sp. MSK.18.37, assembly GCF_019129155.2. Taxonomy (NCBI): domain Bacteria; kingdom Pseudomonadati; phylum Bacteroidota; class Bacteroidia; order Bacteroidales; family Bacteroidaceae; genus Bacteroides; species Bacteroides sp. MSK.18.37. The sequence goes on from NZ_JAHOIB020000001.1 coordinate 3,470,151, forward strand.
GGTAACGAACAGAACTATCACTTCCAGGTGCTTTCTATCTTGCTCGATAAACTTGGTTTCGAATGGGGTAAGAGTCTGGTACACTTCTCTTACGGAATGGTGGAACTGCCGGAAGGTAAGATGAAATCCCGTGAGGGTACGGTAGTTGATGCTGACGACTTAATGGAGGAAATGATTGCCACTGCTAAAGAAACTTCACAAGAACTAGGCAAACTGGATGGTTTGACACAGGAAGAAGCTGATGATATTGCCCGTATTGTGGGTCTGGGAGCATTGAAATATTTCATTCTGAAAGTCGATGCCCGTAAGAATATGACATTCAATCCGAAAGAATCTATCGACTTCAATGGTAATACAGGTCCGTTTATTCAATATACTTATGCACGTATCCAGTCTGTACTTCGGAAAGCTGCCGAATCAGGTATCGTGATTCCTGAACAGATTCCGGCTGGTATTGAATTGAGTGAAAAGGAAGAAGGGCTGATTCAGATGGTTGCCGACTTTGCTGCTGTTGTAAAACAAGCCGGTGAAGATTACAGCCCGTCTATTATTGCTAATTATACTTATGACTTGGTGAAAGAATACAATCAGTTCTATCATGACTATAGTATTCTGCGCGAAGAGAATGAGGCGGTGAAAGTATTCCGTATCGCTCTGTCTGCTAATGTAGCTAAAGTTGTTCGCTTGGGAATGAATTTGCTGGGTATCGAAGTTCCTTCCAGAATGTAAGACTTTCTCTGAACAAAATAGACTTCTGCGGGGTTTCTTTTATATATATATAAAAGGAACCCCGTATGTTTTACTCCCCCCATCCATTGCTTCGGAAGAGAGAAACGGAAACTGCTACTGTCTCTTATTCCGAACTGCTGTTTGACCTGATTTATGTTTTCTCGGTCACGCAACTTTCACATTATTTGCTTCATAATCTCACTTGGGAAGGATTATTGAAAGAAACAATCCTGTGGTTTGCAGTCTGGATGTTGTGGCAACATACCATCTGGGTGACTAACTGGTTCAACCCGGATACCCGGCCGATACGTATTCTTCTTTTTATCAGTATGCTGGTGGGGCTGGTGATGGCGGCTGCCATTCCTTATGCCTTTACTTACCGGGGATTGATATTTGCTGTCTGCTATGTTCTGATACAGGCAGGGAGAACACTTTATATTATCGGGGTGTTAGGAGATCATCATCTGGCTGCTAATTTTAAGCGAATTATGGGCTGGTTCTGTATATCTGCCGTCTTTTGGATTACGGGTGCCATATTGCAGGGAGAATGGCAAATTCTACTGTGGATTATAGCCGCTATCTGTGATTATACAGCCCCGATGCACGGATTTGCTTTACCTCGTCTGGGACGTTCGGACAGTAGCAAGGAATGGACTATTGAAGGGCATCATTTGGTGGAACGTTGCCAGTTGTTTGTGATTATTGCTTTTGGAGAAACTCTATTGATGACAGGAGCTTCTTTGAGTGAAGTAGAAGAATGGACGCCTCTCGTGATTATTTCTGCTGTCATATCTTTCATTGGTAGTTTGGCTATGTGGTGGGTTTACTTTGATGTGAGCAGTGAAGCCGGTAGTCGGAAAATACAGGAAGTGAAAGATCCCGGAAAGCTGGGGTTGATTTATAATGCAATTCATATCGTACTGGTGGGAGCATTGATTATTTGTGCGGTAGGAGACGAACTGATTGTTGCCCATCCCGAACAAGAAATGAGAGCGGAAGTTGTTTTTGTTCTGATTATCGGACCAATCGTTTATATTCTGGCAAATAGTATCTATAAATATGTCACGTGCCGTATGCTTCCTTTATCACATATTATTGCTGTAATAGCTTTGGCTTTACTGCTTCCCTGGCCTTATCACATTTCTTTATTGACGATGAATATCTTGGTAACATCTGTTTTTATATTCGTGATTGTGTTTGATATGCTATTCCCTAATAAAGGTTTTAAGATAAAATGGGAGCCGAAGATTTAATGATGAAAGCCCATTCATAACGGATAATACTTATATCCTATAATATTGTGGCTTAAAATAAAAACACAGTTCACACGAATTCTTGGTGAGTATTCAAGAAGTTGTGTGAACTGCGTAATTCGCGCCTTTCTAAACGGATGTCTATTATGTCTTTTTCATCGATGGTTCGCAATGCGAAGTCCCGATAGCGATTCCGTACAATATCCGGGCTGCTCTTATTTAAATCGTATCAATCTTTATTTGTACCAATCTTTATTTTGTTTCCCATTCGATGATACCCATCCAGAGAACTTGGGATATGATTGATCGATTCGTTTCCCTTCCTCTGGAACCGGGAGATTACTTACTGGCATATTGATAGCAAACGGCATCAAGTCTGCAGAAACATAATACATCCCTTCTTCTGGTCTGTAGATGTCTTTTCCGGTTCCCAGTAACGATAAGTCGGCTTTGTCAGTCGGGGGATAATTTATCAGATGTAATTCTTTGCCTCTACCCTCGTTGGAACTGATGAAGATAAACGGGTTGTAAGGAGGTACCACCTCTTTCTCACTAGCTCCATCAAGCGTGATGGTTACAGTATATTCTTTCTTTGATTCATCAGTGATATTTTTGAATTTTGTCATGTCGTCATACAACAATATGGTTGGGTGAGACTGTCCAGGCTCTGTTTCTTTTCCTTCCATGTATATAGAACTTGATAAACCACTGGCATCAGGCCCCGTTATTTTTACACTCTTGACATTGCTGTTTGAGAGCTTGTGTAATTGATATCCAAATCCGTTTTGCAGATAACCGCCACAGTGCTGTAAGATAAACTTGTCTTCAATTTCGTAAATGCGATTGTCAAGAGCATTTCGGGTCATCGTACTGGTGTACTTTACCATTACGTCATTCATATCGTAATCACCTAACTTAGCCCATAAGTCTTCAAAAGCCAGTGTACCGGAATAAGAAATTTTATATTGCTCGGGGATTGCTTCGGGGTCTTCAGGCAATGGAGGCAATATCGGGTCAATAGCATTCTTTTCTGACGTATGAATATAGAAGATGGCATCTGCATAATCGAAGTCAATATTATCTTCGAATCCTACTGCTACAATCTGCCCGGACTTGGAATCACGGAGAGATACAGTTCTTTGTGTATTATTCGTGTTTAGATTCCTGGTGGAGTAGCGTGCCCCCATACCTTTTATGATATCGCCCACTTTGTCTTTATCTGTTTCTGAGGTGAGTTTACTCTTGAATCCCATACCTTGAAGGCACCAGCCAATTGTGACTCCTGCAGGAAATTTGTCTTCGTATTCCTGTGTCTCTTCATTCCAATATTTGAGTTTTATTTCTTCGCCACACACTAATGCTCCTACCCCTAAAGTCTTGTAAACAGGAGAGGTGTTTGGGAATGCAATTATTTGTTTTATATCACTCGTGCTCTGGGGCGGATTGTTGGTCGGATAGGTGTAATATCCAACTGTATTGTACCATGCAGCAGAGCTGTTTATAAATACGAGGCTTACTTCGGTCGGGTTAACAATTGGAATATCTGAAGTCATTTTGATGGAACCATCAAAAAACTCCGGATAATTCTGACTGATGTTCATAACCTTGCTTTTACCGCTCTCATCTTTGACTGTAACCTTTCTGAAAACATACTTGATGTTGTATAGTACGTCTGCCGGAGGTATATTTATTTTAGGTTCCAGGTTGGTTGGTCTTCCGCTGTCATCCCAGTCTGCATTGGGAAGAACATGCCATTCTTTTAGATAGGTATGTTGGTTCACGGTCACTCCTCTGGTTTTTGATGCCGTTTGTGAACGTAAGGTAGCGATATATGCATCTTGATTAAATGAAAGCCGACGACTGTCGTCAATCGTTAGTTTAAGAGGAGATACGGTGGCTAAATAATCCGATGATAACCATACTTCCGAGAGGTCCGCCGGAATATTCATTTCTCCGCTGAATTTGCCTTTTTCGTCTGTAACTGCACGGTAGATAGGCTCTATGTCCTTTTGGGACACGCTGCCGTCAGCTGAGTATTCAATGGGATCTTGATCGTAAATGTTAAAAAGAACACGATAATTTTCGCTTTTGAAACAATAATTGATATCCAAAGCGACAGCTTGGGTCATGTTGAAGTCGAAGTATGCTTCTTTTGGCATATGCCTTCTCTCCCAAGATAAGTCACGCTCTTTGTCCATACAACTGATGGAAGCTATGGTAAGCACTCCTATCATTAAATACTTTAAATTTGTTTGCTTCATAAGTTTGTGTATTAAAAGATAAAGAGCAAATATATACATTTAATTATATAATTTGCTCTTTTTCTAGTTTTTTTATTTCTTTTTTGCGAATCGTCCTTTTTTTGTGGTCGCTGGTCCTTTTTCATCTTGTAATTTGATGAGTTCCAAACAGCTAGCCAAACTCAAATCCTGCGGGACGATATCTTTAGGAATTTTATAATTGGAACCCTTATAGGTAATATAAGGTCCGTAACGTCCGTTCAGAATCTCAAGTTCCGGCTCCTCTTCAAACTTCTTGATGTGGCGTTCCGTTTCTTTCTGGCGTTTCTCCAGAATCAGCTGTTCTGCCTCTTCCAAAGTAATTTCCATCGGATCAAGTGTTTTCGGGAGCGATACATATACCTTATTGTGCAGGACATACGGACCGAAACGGCCTACGCCTACACTGACTGATTTTCCTTCATATTCGCCCAGTGTACGAGGTAATTTGAATAATTCCAGTGCTTCTTCCAAAGTGATGGTTTCCATGGATTGACCTTTCTTCATTTGTGCGAAGCGTGGTTTTTCTTCATCTTCTACAGTACCAATCTGTACAACAGGACCGAAGCGACCAATCTTAACAGAAACAGTCTTGCCTGTTCCCGGTTCTTCTCCCAGAATACGTTCGCCTACTTTATGTTCCGTCTTGATAGCCAATGTGTTTTCTACAGACGGATGGAACTTATCATAGAAATTCTTCATGATAGAAGTCCATTTCACTTCTCCTTCTGCAATCTCGTCAAATTCCTTTTCTACACTGGCGGTAAAGTTGAAATCCAGAATGTCTGGGAAATATTCGGTAAGGAAATCATTTACCACAGTGCCGGTATCCGTTGGGAATAACTTCGCCTTTTCTGCACCGGTAATTTCAGTATGGTTTTCATCCTTAATCTGACAATCTTTCAATGTCATGACATTAAACTGCCGTTCTTCCCCGTCTTTATTACCTTTCTCCACATATTCGCGTTGTTGGATGGTAGAGATAGTAGGTGCATACGTAGACGGACGTCCGATACCCAGTTCTTCCAACTTGCGTACAAGACTTGCTTCAGTATAGCGTGGAGGACGTTGGGTGAAACGTTCGGTTGCGATGATAGGGCCGTGTTCCAACTTCTGACCTTTTTTCAGGGGAGGAAGCAGGTGGCTTTCATCTTCCTGTTCGTTGTCATCATCATAAGATTCACGGTATACACGCAGGAACCCGTCAAACTTAATCACTTCGCCGATGGCTGTAAACACGTCGCTGCTGCCACTTATTGTTATGGTAGCAGTTGTCTTTTCCAGTTCTGCATCTGCCATTTGTGAGGCAATGGTGCGTTTCCATATCAAGTCGTACAGTTTCTTTTCCTGTGCTGTTCCTTCAATGGATTGGTTTTCCATATAGGTAGGGCGGATAGCCTCATGCGCTTCTTGTGCACCCTTAGTCTTTGTTTCGAAATGGCGGGGGTGTACGTAGCGGTCACCCATCATTTTGATGATAGCGTCTTTACTGCCTGCTGTCGCAAATTCCGAGAGGTTGACAGAGTCTGTACGCATATAAGTGATGAATCCCGATTCGTATAAGCGTTGCGCGAGCATCATGGTCTGCGCTACGGTATATCCTAGTTTGCGTGCGGCTTCCTGTTGCAACGTAGATGTTGTGAATGGAGCAGGAGGCGTTTTCTTGACCGGGCGGGTAGTAATATCGTCGATGGCAAAGCTTGCTCCCTGACATGCGTTGAGGAAAGCTTTCGCTTCTTCTTTTGTTTTAATACGGCGAGCCAGTTCAGCTTTCATTTCCACCAGTTTTCCGTCCGTGTCCGGAACGAGGAATACGGCAGTGATGCGATAAGCGGCTTCCGTTTGGAAAGCATGTATTTCACGTTCACGTTCAACGATCAGGCGGACAGCGACAGACTGAACACGTCCGGCAGAAAGTGCCGGTTTCACTTTTCTCCAAAGCACGGGAGAGAGTTCGAAACCTACGATACGGTCCAGAATCCGTCGTGCTTGCTGTGCATTTACGAGGTTGAGGTCAATGTCGCGTGGTTGCTCAATCGCTTTTAAAATAGCGCTTTTCGTAATTTCATGAAATACGATTCGTTTTGTGTTTTCCGGTTTTAGTTTTAAGACCTCATACAGATGCCAGGCAATTGCCTCTCCCTCGCGGTCCTCATCGGATGCGAGCCATACGGTTTCTGCCTCTTTAGCTTCTGTCTTTAGTGTGCTAACCAGCGCCTTTTTGTCTGCCGGGATTTCGTAGCTGGGTTTAAAATCATTATTTACGTCGATACTGAAATCTTTTTTCTTCAGATCGCGTATGTGTCCGTAACTAGAAAGGACTTTGAAATCTTTCCCCAGAAACTTTTCAATCGTTTTTGCTTTTGCCGGAGACTCGACAATGACAAGGTTTTTCTGCATAATTCTTTCTTTTATAATGGCTTGTACCACAATATTCGGGGACAAAAGTAAAAAAAAAGATTCTCCCTACCTTATATTATAAGGAGAATTTAATAAAATCTTGAAATTTACATCTGTGAAGGTAAAGGCTAATATGGTAAATCTTAAAATTTGATTCAGGACGTTCGGTGGTATATATTAAAATGAAATAAGATGATATTTAATGCAATATGCCCATCTCGAATAGTACGGGATGGGCATATTGTGTTTTTATTATATTCTGTCTATTTTCCTTAGAATCGGAAACTCAATCCTCCTAAGAAATTGAATCCTTCCGTAGGATAACCTAAATAATATTGATATTTCTTGTTCAGCAGGTTATGTACTTGAGCATAAACGGATACTCCTTTGAATACATTATAGCTGGCTCCGATATGCAAATCATTAATTGCGGTCATTTTTGCATATTCTTTCACTTCTTTCCGGCTGATGTAATCATAACCTAGATTTATGTTAAGAGCAGAGATCGGATGAATACGTACATTGAAAGACATTTCACTGACTGGTTTCACAGCCAACAGATATTCCTCTGTTTTGCTGTCCCAATTACGGTAAGTATATTTAGCTGATATTCCGAGGATATCTTTGTAATCGTAACTGATTTCACCGCCAAGGTAGAGATTTTCTGTATTATCTTGAGCAAAAGAAAGGTAAGAACCTGAATGAATATTACTTGGGTCAAAACCTAAATAAGATAAGTCGTTCTTTAGATTCTGATAACCACCGAACACGTTGAACCAAAGTCCCGGATAAGGGCTTGCTTTGAATCCGATACTACCGTTGATTTGCTCGTAAGTATCATAAGGACGTTGTACGTATCCCAAAGTGGCAGTGGTATTTGCCTCCGGCAGTTCACCGTAAGGACAGATACTTTCTAATCTGCGGAAATCATTCAATTGCTTACCGCCGGTTGCTTTTGCATAAACAATGTAGCTATCAGAAAAAATATACTGTGCAGTGATATCGGGTGAGATACGGAAAGACTTGTCAAATCCGAAAGATAAATCTACATTGGCTCCGATATGCAGTTTCCAGTCATCATTATCCAGTTCGTAATATGGATTTAAAAGAAGCGTTGTGTAGTTTTTGAAGTATTCATCTCCGGTGGAAACATTCTTTGTATATCCGTTGTAGAGAAGATTGTTCATTTCCAAAGCGATAGTTATTAATTGTTGGTCGCCGATAGCTCCCGTGACATCGCCTTTGGTGCGTATGATTGTTTCCTTGATACCTGTATTGGCTTCAGATTCATTGAACATGTTATGTTGACGTTCATACATCAACAGATTTGTTTCTGCGTTGAAACGCAGTGGTGCAGTCTCATCAGTGAAATGAATGCCCGCATGGAAGTCACCGGATGTGAATTTCTGCTTGCTGTTTACGCTTTCCGGTTGGAAGTTGAAGTTGCTCAATCCGAAGTTTCCGGCAATATTTAAGTCCAGTTTATTAAATTGGTGTGTGTAATCTACATTTGCGCGTGTGCGATAATAAAATGCATTCCATTTTTCTCCATCTGTGAAGGGAAGAGTTAACTTACCATCCATTCCATCCATTTGGAAACGTACATTCAATTTGTCTTTCTGCGACAGACGGAATAGATAATTGGCAAGAATATCCAAATTGCCATAATTACCATATCCGGCACGTACATATCCCGGGGTAGTGCCGGGTTGAACTTCTTTTCCGGTATAGGGGCGCATCAGGCCTGCCGGAACGGAAGTGGCCGGAAAGAATGTTGTAGCATACTCTACTTCTTTCTTGCTCACTGTCGGTTCTTCTACTTTAGGCAGGACGTTTACTTTCGAGGCGTCCATAATGTCCGGGTTATATTCTTGTTCCACAACGACCGTGCGGGTCATTGTTGTATCCTTCGGTTGGGTGGTTTGGGCTTGAAGGCAGGATGGCATTGACATAGCCAATGCGAGTCCTCCTATTATATAATGAGATCGTTTCATACTTTTCTATTTTTTTATTCTCAATTCTCAACTTTCAATTTACTAAGTCTGCTTTCAATCATGCTTTCAATATCGTCATTCCCTTGATAATTCTGTTGCAGACTTAGCAGATATTGGCGTGCGTCCAGATCTTTACCCGTAGCATGATAGACGTCGGATAGAAGGATAAAACTGCGCGCTAGCCAATAAGCATGTGGCGTACTCTGTTCTATATAGTTGAGCAACTCTTTCTCTGCAGCGGCATATTCTTTTGCGTCGTAGAGGGATTGTGCAACCTGATATTTAGCTTCGGCACCGTAAGAGTTACGTGTGTCTTTGGCCAGTTCACGATAGTCTTCCATTGCTTTCTTGTCAGCCTTTTGCTTGGTATAGGCTTTAGCACGGTAATAAAGAGCTTCATTTCTTAGCTCCGGACTAAGTTTGGCTTCTGCAAGCAGGTCGGTAGCTGCATGGATGGTTTCTATGTCATCTCGCAATAGGAAGGCGCAACGCAGAATACCCGTTTCAGCAAGTTGGCGGCGCTCTACGTTGGTTGCTTTTTCTTTCAGCATTTTGTAGCTAGCCAATGCTTCAGCCATATTTTGCTGGTTGAATTGCACTTCAGCACGCAAGATCAGTGCTTCTTCTGCAAACGGATTGTTAGGATATTCCAGCAGTTTACCGGAATGGAGAAGAATCATATCATAATTTTTCTGCTCGTTTCCGATCAGGCAGAGATAATAATGTGCGTTCAGGCTGAAGGCTCCTTCCGGGAAAGTTTGCAGGTATTTGTTGAGGCTTGTTTTGGCTTCTTCCATTCTGCCTCGTGCATAAATCTTTTCTGCGGCGGCATACGTAAGCGAGTCTTGTTCGTTAGCATCGAAACGGATGTGTCCTGGCATGGCATTTGCTAAAGCAGCAAATTCGTCGATGCGGTTGAGATCCACATAAATAGATTTCAAATCACGCATGGCAAGGCGGGCTTCTTCACTACCCGGATATTTTTCGATAACCTGTTTGTAGGCTTCGATTGCTTGGTTGTAATCTCCTTTTTGGTAATATAATAATCCGATTTCGGCGGCAGCTTTCCTGCTGACCGGACTTTCAGGATATTTAGTAAGTAATTCTTTGAAAGAAGTAATGGCTTGATTGTTGTTGTCCATCAAAACATAGGAACGCCCTTTCTCGTAAATAGCGTTTACGGCATAAGGAGAAGCAGGGTACTTTCCTACCAGACGGTTCAGCAAGGTAATCTTACCGGTATAGTCTTTCTGCAGACCGGATACAAGAGCCAGCTGATAGAAAGAATAGTCTCCGGAAGAAGTATTCATCTGTTCGGCTTGCGAATAATACTGTTTGGCTTCTTCAAAGTTACGTACATGCAGGTGGCAGTCACCAATACGATTGTATGCATCGGCAAGTGCGGTTGCATTTTCACCTTTCTCCAGTTGAACGTATTTTTGGAAATAATTGCTTGCTTGCGTATAGTCTTTCCGGTGGAAAGCGATATACCCTAAGTTATAATTGGCAAGCGCATACATTTCGTTATTGGGTTGGGTGGTGAGTTGCAGATAAGCATTAAAATCACGTGCGGCTTCTACCATTCGGCTTAGACGGTAATAGGATTCTCCACACCAATAGTAAGCGTCTGCCTTGGTCTGACGATTGTATTGTCCGATGGCAATGGATTGGTTTAGATATTTCAGAGCTTGTTCGAAGTCGGCGTTAGCGAAAGATTGAGTTCCTAATTGGAACAGTATCTTCTGTTTGGCTTCCAATATTTGTGCGCTTGGTTTGGCAATCCGGTCGATTGATTTCAAAGCTGCATCGTAGCTACGTGTATTCATGTAAACTTCTACCAGGTAGCTGCTGACTTTTTCAGCATAAGGAGAAGTCGGAAATTCATTCAGGAATTTCTCGAAGGCAGTAACTGATTCACCGAAAGCGGAGAAAGAAGTCTCGTGCAGGCAAAGAGCGTAATTGTAAGCTGCCTGTTCCTTGATTTGCATATTAGCATTGGAGGCGGCTGCCTGTTCAAAAGCCATGCGTGCTTTGTTTTTCTCTGCCAGTTGCAGATAAGAGAGTCCCATGTGGAGATATGCATTTTGGGTAAGGGCATCGTTGTCAGTTGTTACCTTACCTAATGTTTCGGCTGCTTTGGAGTATACTTTTGTTTGGTAGTAGGAGAGTCCTAGCATATAAAGGGCATCCCGCCGGGGAGCTGAGCGATCCTTATTCAAGTAATTGTTGAATGCTTCTACGGCTTGGTGATATTGTCCGAAATGGTAATAGACATCTCCCAGAATACGGTACATTTCTGCTGCGTATTCATTATTCGGATAGGCTGACAGATAGTTTTGAGCTACAATCTGTGCTTTATCGTAGTTTTTGAGCTGCACATAAATTTCGGCTATGTAATAGGGGACGAGGGTTTTGTATTTTGAGTCGTCCTGTAAGGGGAGGAAGCCTTTCAACGCTTCAGTATAACGTTTTTGTGTATAGCGGATGTAGGAAAGATAGTAATCACAATCTTTGGCGTATTTGGGGCTGTTGGCACGCAAAGTTTCAAACCAGATGGCTGCTTCTCTTAGATTATCGGTTTTCAGATAACAGGTAGCCAGTTGGTAGGTGCAGTCGTCCCGTTCTTCATTACCTAACAAATCGAGGTCGGCAGAGTTGAAGAGTGCCAGTGCTTCATCATATTTTCCTTCGTAGAAATAGCAGGAGGCTAACAGCGCATAAATGCGGTTAGCGTATGGAGTATCAGGATAACGGTCAAGGTATTTGCGGAGGAGTTCGATGCGGTTTTTGTCTTTCAGTTCGTAAGCCGAACTGACTAGCATATACTCTGCGTCCTGAAGAAGGCTGGCTGCAGGCTTTTGTTTTACAAATGCTTTCAATGCCGGCAGAGCAGCTGCATAATTCTTTTCCTGGAAAAGTTCTTTCCCTTCTTTATAAAGGTTGTCAGTCGAAGTGAACTTGTCACCTGTCTGGGCAAATCCTATAATGGGCGTGCAGCAGATGGCGGCACAAATGAGTCTAGTAATTTCTTTTTTCATAATCGGGTGTTTATGCAAAAGTACTACATATCTTTCAATGAGAATCCTTTGAAAGTTATTTTATAATCATTTAATTCTTTATGTAAAGTTTCTCCTTTCTTTTCCAATGCCGGGATACTTATTTTTCTCGGATTTCTTTTTACTTCTCCGATAAGTGCTGTTTTGTTAAACCGGTTGAGGGCGATCAGGTCTATTTCATTTTCTCCGTTTTTGTCCCAATAGTTACCTACGTCGGTAACTTCTTCTTTTTCAGCGATAAGTTCACGGAAATATTTTTCTAACAATAGGCCGCTGTATTGTTCATAGTTCTTTTCTACATATTCTATCAGTAAATGGTTTTTCCCCATTTCCAGTACTGCGTTGTTTGAGAAAATAAAGCGAAACCAGAATCGTAGAAAATTGTCTTGCAGGCAATAACGGGTAGCACGACTATTAGGTTTAGCGAACATCGGTTTCACTTTTTTGATTAATGAATATTCATCCTCAAGGTTGGCTAAATAGGAACCGGTGTTTTTATTGATGATGGAATCAATCTCTCGTTGTGTTGTTTTTCCTTCTGCAATGAGAGATAGGATAGAAAAATAATTGGCATAGTCTTTCCCGAACTCGGAAATCAACATGTCTTTGCCTTCTGTCAGAAATGGTGAGCCTTCGGAAAGCGCATAATTTATCATGGCAGTTTTATTAAATGCTTTCGCTTCCATCAATAGGGTGATGTATTTGGCTACTCCACCTGTCAGCAAATACAAGCAAAGCAAATCTTCCGATGTGAATTGAGGGGCATGGTCTGCTAGAATCTCTTTGATAACGGTGGTGGTGAATGGATGCAGAGAAATTCGGGCGGTAAGGCGTCCGTATAGTGGCTTCTTGCGGTCTTCGAATATTCTTTTCATCATTGAATAAACGGAACCGCATACAATGAAATTGATTTTGGAAGTCGCGTGATATTGGTCCCAAATACGTTGTATATCACTGGCGATAGACGGATTGATATAGAGAAATTCTTGAAATTCGTCAATGATTAATGTGAAATTTTCCTTTTGGGAATGTTGCATCAGCAGTTCAAAGAGCTGTGCGAACTCTCTGATTTCTCCATAGATACGAATGCCAAGCGTTTCCTGAATGACAGGTTGATATTGTGCGCAAAGCAGGACTTCACTCTTTCTTGCTACAAATATATATACGAATCGGGTGTCTTTGACAGACTCTAAGAGTAGAGCTGTTTTTCCGATTCGTCGGCGTCCGGTCATTACAGTAAAGCAAGCGCTCGTTTGTGATTGCTTTTTAGCTGCATACAGTATCGCCATTTCTTTCTTTCGGTCGTAGAACTTCATATTATTGCTATCTTAATGGCGGTTAATTTAATGGCCATTAAATTAATGGTGGTTACAAAGATAACACAATATGTTGTATTTTGTTCATTTATAGTAATATAATATGATTGTTTAAGATTATGTGATAAATTACTTTGATCTATTTGGTTGAGATGAACTTCTATTTTACAAATACATCAATTGGCTACTGAAAAATGGCCCATCTTAAGAAAAGGAATATTTAAACGAGAATAAAAGGCGTAATTACTGGGAGGGATTGAGAAATATAAAAAAACGCAGAGATTTGTAGGTGCGAAATTCTTTCTTTTTGTTATAGGAGATGTTTGTCGATTAAATTGTAATGCTTTTCTTCTTTTTCACTTGTTGTGTAAACTGAAATGTGGTTAGAAACTGGCATTTTGTTGTTTGTTGCCTTTTCGATATTTGTGATGAAATAGAAGAAAAACGGTCTTAATTTTCCCTTATTTGTCTTCCTCACCGAGCAAAAGCTGCTTCGTCGGTGAGAAAGGAAGCGTTCCTCGGTGGGGAAGAACTCCTTGGTTTTAAACCAACGAATCTTTTCTTGATAGAAAAAGATGCATATTCGACTTGAATTTATACGGTATTAGCCTGTGATTTTGCATACAGTTGCATGTTTTTATGCATTTTATTCTCCAGATCATTATTTTTTTATCTGATGTTTTGGAGGAATATCTTAAAAATGGGACATAACTATAGATGAAATACTCTCAATCTATCAGGCTGATGAGATTATCTTAGCGGCATTGAGCTAGAAACAAGCTAAGTCCGCGACGGATAGAATCCAACCCAAAATCTTCCGGATGAATCTCGGAGAGAGGTAGGAAGAAAGAATCTGCTACATCATCCATGGCGGAGAAATGGCTCATGTCTTCTACAGTGCAGAGGAAAAACATATCGAGAGTATGTACAGGGAAACCTGAATAAACATAAATATTGGGAAGTGTGAACTGGTAAACGGCTTTTTTAACTTTCAGCCCTGTTTCTTCCAGTACTTCGCGAGCAACACCTTCTTCGCCTGTTTCATTCATATCGATGAATCCGCCGGGAAGATCGAGAGTCCCTTTGGCTGGCTCTTTAGCACGCCGGCAGACAAGCAGTTCATTTTTCTCATTCAAGATGAGTGCTACTGTGGCGGCAGAAGGATTGAAATAATAGACAAAGCCGCAATCTGCACATTTTTTAGATTTCTCGTTGTTAATCTCAAAATGAGAGGAACCACATTTAGGGCAATATAAGAATTGGTCAAGAGGATGTTCCATAATCGTATATATTTTCCAGTTTTTTTGTTTATGCATGCAAAGGTATAAAATGCTTTTATTAATTTCATCTATCACCGCATAGAAATATTCGATTGGGCTTTTTTTGCAAAGGCGGGGTTTCTGCCTTTATCTTTGCATCAGAAACAAAAAACAAAACGTTGTTTCTGATGTTATAAGTCAAATCAATTAATAACAATAAAAGCAATAAAGATTATGGAACCAATTTTAAATTCTCAACTTCCTGAATTCAGTGTTCAGGCTTTTCACAACGGAGCTTTCAAGACTGTAACCAACAATGACCTGAAAGGTAAATGGGCGATTCTTTTCTTCTATCCTGCTGACTTTACTTTCGTATGTCCTACTGAATTGGTGGATATGGCTGAAAAGTACGATCAGTTCAAGGCGATGGGTGTAGAGATCTATTCGGTAAGTACTGACTCTCATTTCGTGCACAAAGCTTGGCATGATGCTTCTGAAAGTATTCGCAAGATTCAATATCCGATGTTGGCAGACCCGACTGGCGCTTTGAGCCGTGCACTGGGTGTATATATCGAAGAAGAGGGTATGGCTTATCGCGGTACATTCGTTGTCAATCCGGAAGGAAAGATTAAAGTGGTGGAACTGAATGATAACAATATTGGCCGTGATGCAAGTGAATTGCTTCGTAAGGTGGAAGCTGCACAGTTTGTTGCTACCCATGACGGAGAAGTTTGCCCGGCTAAATGGAAGAAGGGTGAGTCTACCCTGAAACCAAGCATTGACCTGGTAGGTAAGATTTGATAGATCTTGATAATGGTGATTATGGGAGGCCGGTAACGAGAGACGCTGCCGGCCTTTCTTTTAAAAAAATGAAAGGAAAAAGATATGTTAGAATCTGCATTAAAAGAACAACTAAAGGGTATTTTTGCTGGGCTGGAGGCAAACTTTACTTTTGATATATCCGTATCATCCAGCCACGAAAACAAAACAGAATTATTGGAGTTGCTGGGAGATGTAGCGGATTGTTCCGATCATATCACTTGCTCGGTGAATGAGGGAGAAGCATTGAAGTTTACTTTATTAAAGAATAGTGATCGTACCGGAATCACATTCCGGGGTATTCCTAACGGACATGAGTTCACATCATTGCTTTTGGCTATCCTGAATCTGGACGGCAAAGGAAAGAACTTTCCCGATGAGGCCGTTTGCAACCGTGTGAAAGCACTGAAAGGCCCGATACATCTGACCACTTATGTTTCGTTGACTTGTACGAACTGCCCTGACGTAGTGCAGGCTCTGAATGCAATGACTACTTTGAATCCGGCTATTACGCATGAAATGGTAGACGGTGCGCTTTATCAGGATGAAGTAGATGCACTGAAGATACAAGGAGTACCCTCTGTCTTTGCAGATGGAAAATTGCTTCATGTAGGCCGTGGTGAATTTGGCGAATTGCTTGCCAAGTTGGAAGATCAATATGGTATTGACGAAACCAAAGCGAATGCAGAGGTGAAAGAATATGATGTGATTGTAGTCGGTGGAGGACCTGCAGGAGTATCAGCAGCTATTTATTCTGCCCGTAAAGGACTCCGTGTAGCTATCGTGGCCGAGCGTGTTGGCGGACAGGTAAAAGAAACGGTGGGTATTGAAAATCTAATTTCTGTTCCGGAAACGACAGGAAATGAACTTGCCGATAATCTGAAAACTCACTTGTTGCGTTATCCGGTGGATTTGCTGGAGCATCGTAAAGTAGAAAAAGTAGAAGTGGTTGGAAAACAAAAGCAGATCACTACCTCTGTTGGGGAGAAATTCCTGGCTCCGGCACTGATTATTGCAACTGGTGCAAGCTGGCGTAAACTGAATGTTCCGGGAGAAGCGGAGTATATCGGTCGTGGTGTTGCTTTCTGCCCTCATTGTGATGGGCCGTTTTATAAGGGAAAGCATGTAGCAGTAGTAGGTGGAGGAAATTCCGGCATTGAGGCAGCGATTGACTTGGCTGGTATCTGCTCCAAAGTCACTGTTTTTGAATTTATGGATGAGTTGAAAGCAGACAGTGTACTTCAAGAGCGACTTAAATCATTGCCGAATGTGGAAGTGTTTGTAAGTTCACAGACTACGGAAGTGATAGGAAATGGTGATAAGCTGACTGCCCTGCGCATCAAAGACCGCAAAACGGAAGAAGAACGTTTGGTTGAGTTGGATGGTGTATTTGTACAAATCGGGCTTTCTGCGAATAGCAGTGTATTCCGCGACATAGTGGAAACCAACCGTCCGGGCGAAATCATGATTGATGCACATTGCCGTACGAATGTGACGGGTATCTATGCAGCCGGAGATGTTTCTACGGTTCCTTATAAGCAAATTATTATCTCTATGGGCGAAGGAGCGAAAGCTGCGCTTTCTGCATTTGACGATAGAGTGAGAGGGATTATCTGATTGATGTATTCAGATATAAAAAGCACATAAACAAAATATTAGCAGGAGGAGGAATAACTCCTCTAAAAAATACCCCCGTTACAAATTTGTAGCGAGGGCTATTTTATATTTAGAGAGCATGACCTTCATCGACTACTCTATCCTGCGCATGGAGACAAATGTTCATGAATATCCGAGAAAGTGAAATGAACGTTGTTCTCATGGCATTAATTTTTTGGGCTTTTAAGAAATGTGTGTTAAGTTTATTTATTTAGTCATGATATGTATATCTGACGAAATCAAACAATCCGGAGTTTTCCTGCTGTGCCGGTTGGTCTCCAATAAATTTAAGATTCTCTACACTGCAAAAAATATGGAATGCAATGTCTTTCCCAAATTCCAGTTGAAGTTCATGTTTGGGCTCGTTGTCTATTAACCAGGTGATGTAATAGTTCCCGTTTTTTAATGTCAGATCAATTTCGAACAGATGCCATCCGGTCTTGATTACTACAGGAACGGAAGAAAAAGGATATGCCTGCGATGTCATATAAGCAATCATTTCGTCGGGAGTTGCATTTAACTCCTTGCGAACTTTATCTTTACCATATCCGACTTCAAAATCCAATTCATGTTGGTCGTCATGGTATATCCACGAACCCACGCTACATTGATCTCCTATTCCCATTTGCGGGATATGAGTACGCCAGGTATATCTTCCTGTTGTATAAATCCGTTCTACAGTATGAACCTTTTTCCGATCCACCGAGTTAGCCCGGGTAAAGATCCGTAAGTAACCATTCTCTAATATGCATTGATTATCCGGGTTGTTATCCTGATGTCCGTATTTCCATCCATCCAGATTGTTGAAGTTCCATTCTTTGTTTGGCGGATTTTTAGTACTGATGTCATTGGTCTGTTGCTGTGCAAAGCAAAGGCCGCAAATGCATATTAGTAACAGAGTTAAATAGTAGTTTCTCATAATAATTGAATTTAAGTGTATTCGTTTTCTATCAATTGCTTGCTGCAAAAGTAGTCGAATGCTTTATTCTACTCATCAGATTTTAGTCATTTCAAATCATGAAACGTCCAAATCTGCACTGGAAATCCTAATCGCTCTGTTCCGGGGAGTATAATTTCTATATAAATGATAAACTAAAGTGCTGAATCTACTCTGATTGTTGTTGGGTGGAACCATGTTGTGCTCTGAATTGAGAAGGAGTCATTCCTTTCATTTCTTTAAATAACGTACTGAAATATCGTTGATAAGTGAAACCTACCTGCTCTGATATTTCAGTAATGCTCATGCCAGACTGAGTTAAAAGAATGATTGCTTTGTCGATTCTTCTACGATTGATATAATCGTTTGCTCCCATGCCGGTCAGTTCCTTGATCTTATTATATAAGGATGTCCGGCTCATTGCCATTTGAGTAGTCAGGAATTTCACATCCAAATCTGGTTGAGACAGATTCTGATCGATCATTTCATTCAATTTGATCATAAATTGTTCATCCGCATTGCTGAAAGTGGCCTCTTGCGGAGACAGAATGAATTGATTGCCCCTGTATCTGGACTTAATATATTCACGATTTCTCATCTGGTTTTGGATCACGCTAAGGAGCATTTCCATTTCAAATGGTTTGGGTAAATAGGCATCAGCTCCTAATTTGTATCCTAACATCTGGCTTTCAGAATCGGCTCTGGCGGTAAGCAGGATGACAGGGATATGGCTAATATTCAGATTCTCTTTAATTTCCTTGCATAGCTGATAGCCATTCATTTGTGGCATCATTACATCACTTACTATAATGTCCGGTTGCTGTTGCTTAATAACTTCCAGTGCTACCAGTCCATTTTCTGCCTGATAGATCTTCTTGAATTTATCTTTAAGGGCACTTTTTAAGAATTCCCTTAAGTCCTGTTTGTCTTCTACAATCAACAGTGAATACCCTTGTAGAGAGAAAGCCTCGGATTCTATTTTCTCTTCTTCCTCCGGAGAACTTAAAAGTTCGTTGAGGTAGGAATGTTGAGGACATGATACTTCTTGTTCTTGTAGATTAGCCGGTATTTCATAAAAGAATGTGGCCCCTCTGTCTTTATTATTGAAAGCGCCCATCCTACCTCCATGTAAGTCAATCAACATTTTAGCATAAGATAAACCGATACCACTTCCTCCCTCATTATGTTTGCCTTGGTAGAAACGGGTAAAGAGCTTTTTTATATCTACATTATCCAATCCGATTCCCTGGTCTTGTACGTGTACTTGTATACTTTCATTTGTACGGATTGTTTTTATGACGATACGAGTCTGATTGGGACTATATTTCAAAGCATTCATAATCAGATTGGAAAGAACAACTTTGCATTTGGTGTCATCATACGCGATATATTGTATGCTGTCGTCAAAGTCGTATGTAATTTCAATTTCTTTGGCCTTCGATGCAGTTTGAAATGTTTCTGCCACTTCCTGTATCCACTTGTGCAAAGGATGCGAAGAGATGTGTAGCACTTCCTGCCCTACCTCCATTTTGCGTGCATCAAGCACGATGTTGATAATATCTTTCATCTGATTGGCCTGCTTGAATGCACCCTGTAGATATTCCGGTAGCTCGTCTTGCTTCACCTCTTTATTGAGAATTCGTTTCAGGGAAGCATAGATGAGTGTCAAAGGGGTGCGTAGCTCATGGCTGATATTGATTAAGAAGCGTATTTTCTCTTCATATATCTTCTTCTCATGTTCCCGCATCTCACGTTTCAGCCGATTTTCTTTTTTTCTTATCAAACTAAAGAAGACCATTCCTGCCACTAGAAATGCAAAGAAAATGCATAGTATAATAAACCAGGTAGATTTCCACCAAGGAGGTGAGACTATAATAGTTAAGATCTCTGTCGGCTGGCTCCATTCACCGTTGGAGGTGTCGCAGGATACGCTGATGGTATATTCTCCTGATGCTAATGTACCCAATTCGAGTGTCTGGAGATAACTCTCGATCACCATTTTGTCTTTTCCTGTGATGACATATCGGAAAAGGTGTTTTCGGAAGGAGTTCTTTTCGTCAGCAATCACTTTAATGTTGAACGATGAATGATTCCAGGGAATCGAAATACAGTTATTATTAACCTGTTTCAGAGTTGATTTACCATTCAGTTTTACTTCAAGTAGCTTGAGAATAGGAGACGAATTGCTTTCGAAAATAATATCCGTATTAATGCGTACCAGTCCCATAGTACCTCCCATATACAGATTGGGAGTACGAAGAGCAGGAATAGGGGTAAATATCAATTCGTTGGAAGGAACTCCATCGGATTCGTCCAGGATAACAAAACGTTTTTCGTTGATAATATACGCAAAGAACATGTTCTGTGCTCCTATCCAGACTTTTCCTTTTTTATCATAGGCAAGGCTGGATACACTGTTGAACAAGTTGGTATGTATTTTTTCTGTTTTTCCAGTCTGTTTATTATAGAAGAGCAGTCCGAAATTACTTCCTATCCAAAAGTTACCTTTATCATCCCGGCAGGCCGATGTGAAATCATCTCCCTCTTTCATATTGACTAATGAAGATAGTTCGTTAGTTTTGAAGTTTAGTTTAAACAGGTTATTGGTTCCCATTAGATACAGATGCGTATCGTCGGAATAAATTGCCTGCATAGCTATTTGGCGTTGAATGTCTATTTGGGGTGCGTAGAGAATAGATGTTTGCCGGGTATGCTTGTTATAGATATAGACTTTTGCTCCTAATATGTAAATATTATCTTTTGTAGCATATAGATTTACCAAATCACCGGATGAAAATTCTCTTTTCGAAATAGAGTCATTGATAATGGGAAAAGGTTGCATCTGTGCAGTTCTCTTATTAAAGGTAAATACCCCTTTATTAAAACATGATAATAAGAGCTCATTTTCAGAAAAATTTGTGATAGAGGTAACTTTCTCCCCGTATGTAGTAGGGTAATGATGAAATGTATTCGTTTTTTGGTCAAATGAGTTGATACCTCCTCCGTCTGTTCCAATCCAAAGCAATGTATCCTTATCTTCAAAGATGCTAACCACGGTACGTTCGCTAATTCCATTGAGATTGTTCAGTGGAACATCTTTATAGGTTTTGATGAACACTTTCTTAATGGCGAATAATCCTCCGTGTATACTGCCTATCCATATATTGTCCATCTGATCTTTATACAGCCGGTAGATAGAGTTATTCGGCAAGGATTGTTCATCATCGGAAATATGTTTAAGATGAGAGAACTTCATAGTCTGGAAGTCAAGTATGTTGATACCTCCTCCGTCAGTAGCTATCCAAAGTTGGTTGTCTTTTTCAAGAAAATCAAAAATGATATCGTTGTTGAGCCCGGAATTTTTGGTGGATAAACTGAAAAGCCTTTTCCCCTCTTTCGAGTAGCAGGCTATTCCTTTGCCATAGAATGATACCCAAAGCCGGTTTTGAGAGTCAACAAATATGGTGTTTATCTCGCGCTCTTTTACAAATGGACATCGATACATTTTCTTTTTTGTCAAGTCGTACATCCAAAGCCCGTCTTTTTTACTGCTGGTTATCAGCACATCGGGACTCCACTGAAAGATGCGATTGATACATTTTAACTTGTCTCCATCGATGTCGGGGAAGATTGTCGTAATACTTTTATCCGTCAGATTGTATTGGTATAAAGTTTCTTCTCCTCCAAACAGGAAATTGTCACCTATTTGAAGATAAGACCAAGCGTTAAATGGCTTCCCGTTATATTTCAATGGCTGAAACTGATTTTCTGCTTTATTGTAGATGGCAATTCCTTTATTGGTAGAAACGTATAAATCGCCTAAACGATCCTCTGTAATAAAACGAATGAAATTGTCGGGCAATGAGTTGGGCTGCTCCCGGTCATGAAAATAACTTTTCAGTTCAGATTGGTCATAACTATTTAACCCCCATTTGGTACCTATCCATATTACTCCTAAATGATCTCTGTAAATGCACTGCACTCTTGATTGTGACAATCCCTGTTCCAAAGAAATTTGTCTGAAGTAGTAGTCTTGTTGTTCAGCCTTGGTAGAAAGAACAAAGAATAATATCCAGATTAGAAAAGAATACCTCTTTAGTACGTGTGCTTTTGACATAGTTATGTTCTTTTGATAGAGCAAATATAAAAGAAGTTATGAAACTGTACAATAGATTTCATCTTCTTTTGTCCACAAAGCTCATTAGATAGCTCGAAAGGATATTCAGAATGATCCTTTTGAACAGTAGCGGACTAATTATGGATGTTATTTGATCTCTATTTCCATGCTTTGCGCCTATATTTGCACAGTTAACACTAAATACGAAACGTATTAAACCTTAAAAAAAAGACTATTTACTATGAATACATCCTAAAACTGTAGAATGAAGAGGTGGCGGAGTAATGTTGGGAACATTTTGAATGCCTTGACTTGTATCTAAAATTCCTAAAAATCTAATATTATTATATTCTAACTAAATGAAAAGTATATGGATAATCTAAGAAAAACGCTTGGCTGCTTGCTACTATTTCTTTTTGCAGCAGTTACATCTACTTATGCACAGGTTGCAAAGCAGTATTCGGGTACTGTTACGGATGCCGACAGCAATGAACCTATCATCGGTGTCAACGTAACTCTTAAAGATGCACAAACTGGTACCGTAACGGATATTTCCGGAAAGTTCTCGATTAGTGCTCCTGTTGGCTCTACACTATCATTCTCTTATATCGGATACGTGACTAAAGAGGTTAAACTGGGAACGAATACCAGTTTGAAGATTACAATGCAGGAAGATCAGAACCAATTGAGTGAAGTAGTGGTCATTGGCTATGGTGCAGTGAAAAAATCAGATATAACAGGTGCTGTGGCTTCTGTTTCTTCCAAACAATTTAAGGATCAGCCGGTAAAGCGGGTGGAAGATATTCTGCAAGGACGTACTGCAGGTGTGGCAGTGACGAGCGTAAATGGTTTACCTGGTGGTACAGTTAAAGTTCGTGTTCGTGGTACTACTTCTCTTAATACCAGCAATGACCCCTTGTATGTCATCGATGGCATTATGTCTGGTGGACTAGATGTAAATCCTGCTGACATTCAATCTATTGAAGTTCTGAAGGATGCTTCGGCAACGGCTATTTATGGCTCACGCGGCGCTAATGGTGTGGTATTGGTAACTACTAAAAAAGGGGTGGAAGGTAAAGTGCAGATTTATGCAGATGTGGCTATAGGCGTATCGAACATCCTTAAAAAATATGACTTACTGAATGCTTATGAATATGCGACTGCATTAAAGGAGTATAATGGTATCTCATTTGCAGATGATGAGATGGAAGCCTATAAGAATGGCTCCAAAGGCATTGACTGGCAGAATTTGATGTTGCAGACCGGTATTAGTCAGGACTATAAATTAGGTATTTCGGGTGGAACGGCTAAAAATAAGTATCTTATTTCAGCCAATGTACTGAATATGACAGCCATGACCATCACGACCAAGTATCAACGTGCACAGTTGCGGATAAATTTGGATAATGAACTCACCAAGTGGTTGACACTTTCTACCAAAATTAATGCTTCACGTACTCACAGTCATAATGGGGGTATTGACATTATGAACTTTCTGAACTATTCTCCTACGATGGAAATGAAAGATCCGGTAACGGGCGTTTATAATATGGACCCTTATAATTCAGTAAACGGAAACCCTTATGGTGCACGTGTCGCAAATTATGGTGACTCATACGTGTATGCTTTGAATACTAATATGGATTTGACTTTCAAAATAATGAAAGGGTTGACATTGTCTGTACAGGGTGCTGCTAATTACTCTCATGTTCCGAGTTACTCTTTCACCTCGTCATTAGCAAAACCCGGACAAATTAGTGGTATGGAAAATGCGAGCAGGATGAATCTATTCTGGCAGAATACCAATAATGTGACTTATAACACAAGTTTCGGCGATCATCATCTGACTGCAACAGCTGTATTTGAAGCAAGTGGTGCCGAAGGCAGAAATCTAAAATTGACCGGAAGTGATTTAGCCAATGAGTTTGTTGGTTATTGGAATGCAAAAAATGCAAAGACACGCGATGGAGAGAATGGCTATTCCGCAGAAGCTATTGTGTCCGGGCTTGGTCGAATTATGTACAATTACAAAGGGAAGTATATGCTGACAGGTACTTTCCGTGCCGACGGTTCATCTAAGTTTCAGAAGAATAATAAGTGGGGATATTTTCCGTCAGCAGCTGTTGCTTGGGATGTTGCTAAAGAAAACTTTATGAGCAAACAAAACATTGTCCAGCAATTGAAACTAAGAGCCAGTTTTGGTGTTGTTGGTAATCAAAGTATCGGTGCTTACACAACATTAGGTATGTTGGCTCCTACAAATTATGACGGTTATGGTAGCGATGCAATCCATACCGGTTATTGGACTGGAAATCTCGCTACACCGGATGTAACTTGGGAAAGCACCTATCAGTATAACATAGGTTTGGACGCCAGTGTTTTAGACGGTCGCTTGAGTTTTACAGCCGAATGGTTCCGAAAGGATACTAAGGACCTGTTGCTTCGCAAACCTGCTCCTCAGTATAACGGAGGTGGCTCTTTCTGGGTCAACCAAGGTGAAGTTAGAAACTCTGGTGTTGAATTCACCATTACAGCTACTCCTTTGACAGACAAAGATATATTTGGTTGGGAAACATCGCTGAATGCATCTTATTTAAAGAATAAGATAATCGATCTGGCAGGTAGTGATTTTATCGTTGGGGAGAATTATACAAGTATTGGCGGTGGTCCCATTCAAATTAAAAAAGTAGGGTATCCGATTGGCTCTTTCTATCTTTATGAATGGGCAAACTTTAATGACCAGGGCGCCAACTTGTATAAACATCAATCTAATGGAAGTTTGACAACCAATCCGGGTGCTGACGATCTGGTTACTAAAGGGCAGGCCGAGCCTAATTGGACTTTCGGATGGAATAATACATTCACTTGGAAAAACTGGACGCTCAATCTCTTTATCAATGCTGCATTAGGACAAGATAGACTGAATGTAAGCCGCTATGCGATGGGATCTATGACAGGTGTATATCGCTTCATCTCTTTATCCGATGCTTATTACAAAAGTTGGGATAAAGTAGCCAATAAAGCAGATGCTGTGTATGCAAGTCATAAAAATTCAGATAATAGAAACTATCCTGATTCCGATTTCTGGCTTGAAGATGCATCATTTGTGAGACTGAAAAATATAAGCCTTACGTATAATATTCCTAAGAAGATAACGAAAGTAGCCGATATTCAACTGTCGGTCAGTGCTCAAAACCTGTTTACATTAACGAAATACACAGGTATGGACCCAGAAGTGTACAGTGAATCCGATTATGGCTTTAATGGTGTGGATATGGGATCTTATCCTGTTCCAAGAACATTCACTTTTGGTATGAAACTTAACTTTTAATCTTTTAACTATACATGGATATGAAAACAATATATAGAATATTCAAATCTGTCGGACTAGCATTGATAGCACTTTGGATGGTGTCTTGCCAGGATTTACTGACAGAAGATCCTAAGGGGCAGTTGGCGGTAACTAATTTCTTTAATTCAAAAGGTGATCTGGACTTGGCTCTGAATGGAATGTATTCCAAAGTTGCGAGTGATATGTATGCAAATATCTGGGCAGGTTTCGAATCAGTGATGGGTGATGATATTTCTACACACCCTGCAGCTAATAAACAGGGGTTGCGTGAGGTAGATACTTATAATGTTTCGGACAATAACACTTGGGTGACTGAATTGTGGGGTGCTCGTTGGAGATTGGTAAAAGCTGCTAATTTCATTATAGATAATGCCGGACGAACTCCGGAGGTGAGCCAGGAAGAGAAAGATGCAGCCATTGGACAAGCTTATTATTGGCGTGCCTATTCTTATTTTTACTTTGTAATGGCTTGGGGAGAGGTACCTATGGTTGTGAAAGATGAAATCAATTACAACATGCCATTGGCAACCGTTCCTGAAATTTACGAGCTGATTGTATCTGATCTGAAAAAGGCAGAAACAATGGTCCCTGCTAATTATACTAAAGAACCCTACGCAAGAAATGGGGTAAACATTGCTGTTAGTCAAGGAGCTGTAAAAGCAACATTGGCTTATGTGTATATGGCAATGGCGGGATGGCCGTTGAACAAAGGAACAGAATATTATCAACTGGCCGCTGCAAAGGCAAAAGAAGTAATCGATGCTGCGAAGAAAGGTACTTACTACTACAAATTATTACCTGATTATAAGCAAGTATATTCGATGGAGTATAATAAGAATAATCCTGAAGTGTTGCTTGGCGTTTACTATAATTTGGGAATAGATGCACTTACCAATGCCCCTTTAGCTGATTTCCTGGCAGACTATGCTTATGGTGGCGGTGGATGGGGAGATACGAACGGAGAAATTAAATTCTGGTATGATTTCCCGGAAGGCTCACGCAAAGATGCATCTTATTTCCCGAAAATCATATTGAAGAATGAAACTAAGTTGCGTGATTGGTGGGAAGACCCCAATCCGGAAGCGCCACGTGTGGTTGTTGCTCCCTGTTTCATGAAGAAAGTAGAAACGACCACTGGAGAAGAATTCGACTATACGAATCCGAAGATTTCGATGAATCAGAATGGAGAAAAGACGCATCAGATTATTCGCTTGGCAGAAGTATATTGCTGGTATGCCGAAGCCGTAGGTCGTTCAAAAACAGGCAGTATCACGGAAGCTGTCAACTTATTGAATGAGGTACGCAATCGTGCCAATGGATCTGTTGTTGCAGACCGGGATATCTATAAGACAACCATGTCGTATGATGATCTGGCAGAAGCTGCCTATAATGAACATGGCTGGGAAATAGCCGGATATTATTGGGGAAATATTGCCACTAGAGCAAGGGATATGTT
Organism: Bacteroides sp. MSK.18.37; assembly: GCF_019129155.2. NCBI lineage: Bacteria > Pseudomonadati > Bacteroidota > Bacteroidia > Bacteroidales > Bacteroidaceae > Bacteroides > Bacteroides sp. MSK.18.37. The sequence continues at coordinate 3,496,774 of NZ_JAHOIB020000001.1, forward strand.
TCGCATGAATCGCATTAAAGATCATTTTGAATACAGAAAATTAAATCCGGAGATTGAAGTGGCTCCCGGAGTCTTCAGGAAAGAAGCTGTTTCCGTATCTGGTACGTGGAATGACAGTAAAATGTATCTTCCCCGTCCTTTTGTAGATTCGTCTATTAATCCGAATTTGAAGAACTGAATGAAACAATAAAAACAATCATTATGAAACTAAGATATTTATATTTAGCAATAGGTGTATTATGTAATGCCTCTTTAGTATCATGCGGTGATAGCTTCAAAGAGAAAACAGAGATTGTTGCATGCGGAATCTCCACAAATGCTTTAACATTCGGAGTCTCCTCTACTGAAGTTCAGACTGTAGATATTACGTCAGAAGCAGCTTGGGAAGTTGCAGTGGATCAGGCAGGTGGTAATTGGCTTACTGTTTCTCCTTTGGAAGGAACTGGTAATGGTACGTTAACAATTGCTGCTGATAAGAATAACGGCCCAAAACGCAGTGCAACCTTGACCATAGCGGCGAAAGGTGCTGAACTTCGAACCATCACAGTTATTCAGGATGGCTATAAAGGAACCATTTATAATTACGGTGACTTTACTGGATTGCAAAAGACGGGGCTTGTGGCAGGGATCAATCCGATCACTATCGTAGATAATGACGAATGTGAAGATGGAAAAGCGTTAAGAATCTATACCCGGGCAGGTGAAGAGTATGAAGGTACTAATGGGGACCGTTTCAAGGTGCAGACAACAACGCAATTCGGATCAGGTCGTTATGAATGGAGGATATATGTCCCTAAATTCGGAATGAATGACCGGGCCAGTATTGGAGCATTTTTATATTTTGACGATGGGCATGAATTGGATTTTGAAATTTGTTCCGGTACAGCTGCAGACCGTGCAGCACATAGTGCCGGACCAGATGATATGCTGTGCCTTGTGACTAGTCAGGCTAATCCTTTTTTCTCTGAATTCACGCCTATTAAGGGGGATGCTTGGCATACGTTTGTATTGGATTTGAAGTTAGAAAATAAGAAATATCTGGCGGAGTGGTCGGTTGATGGTAAAGTTTTAAAGAGGGCACAATTAGATTATGGTGAAGAGGCTTATTTCCGTGCTATATCTAGTGTCGAGAATCTTTATGGTATGGGCGATCATGCGGCAACTCAAGAAAATTATGCCTTATTTGATTATCTTGAATATGTTCCTTATGATTATTCAATGAAGCCGATTATCGAAGGTCAGCTTCCTCCCGAACCAGAGGGAACAACAGTGAAGTGGGACTTTGAGGAAGCTGGTTTTGTTCCTGTTGGATGGACTAACAATGGAGGAACGATTGCGGATGGAAGTTTGAATCTATCTAACGGGAATAACTTCGTTTATGGTCCGGAGATAGGAGCTGGAAAATATACATGGGAAATAGATGTTCCTTTGGTAGGGGTAGGTGAAAAATGGTTGGCAGGTGGTAATATCGCTGCAACTAATGCTGAAGAAAGGTCATTCTCTATGTTTGTTTTCTCGGGTACTGAAAATGATCGTGCGGCTTGTACGGTTCCTCCTGTTCCTGGTCAGATGCTGGTACGTTGTTATACGGAAGCTATGGGAGTTTACGGTGTACCTATTGATCCGGGTAAACACACTTTGACTATTGACCTTAGACTTAATGCAGATGGTGCATATTGGGCGGCATGGATTATAGATGGTGAAGTGGCGAAAACATTTACTACTTGGTATACTCCGGCACAGTTTAAATTTGGATTCTCAATGATGACCTTTGCTGATGGAGGTGGCTGGCAAGGAGATAAGCCTACTGCAAAGACATATACAGTCAAATATGACTATATAGAATATAAGAAGTATAATTATGATGAAGAATAACAGTTTACTTTACATTCAATGAGGTATTTAAGTATAATTGGAACAGCTATATGCTGTGTAATGTTGGTAATGACGAGTGTTTCCTGCAAGCAGGAAACATTCTCTTCCACCACCCAGGAGAAGAAAGTAGCTCCTTGGTATGTCTATATAGATGGAAGCTCTTTTAAGGATATAGAGCCAGTGAAAGAGATTATTAGTTCCATTAGCGTTTTCGGGAATCCTCCGAAATCATTTATCGATGAATGTCATCAGAATCATATCGAAGTATATCAGGCTGTAGGTGGGAATGAAGAAACGATTGATACGCCACAGAAAAGAAAGGCGCTTGTTGAGAAGTATGTAAGTGATTGCAATGCAAACGGATATGATGGAATAGATCTTGATCTCGAACATTTGAACCCTGATATTCAGGATGCATATACCGAATTCCTGAAACTGGCTTCAAAAGAACTCCATGCTGTTGGAAAGAAATTAAGCCATTGCGTTAGTTTTTATCCGGCTTTGTATCAGGATAACGAAACTAAGATGTTTCACGATCCGGCAGTTTTGAATACTACTTGCGACTTAGTTAGAGTGATGTGTTACGATATGTATTTTGCACCTGGGATAGATAAGCCCGAGCTCAAACATAGGGATGATTGTATGGGCATTGGACCTACGTCTAATTATCTATGGACTAGAGAGGCGATGCTTTTCTGGATGAAACATATTCCAAATGATAAATTAGTGATGGCGTTGCCTGCTTATGCAAATGATTATGCTGTAACTGGCGGCATCAAAGGAAGGCAGATTTACCAATCTGTGCCTGACAGTATAAATGGAATTTTGCCTTCTCCTATCTGGTTATGTTATGAAAAGGTAAACATGTATCTGTATGATGGTACTGATGGTAATCGGCATCTGTTTTATGCAAGTGATGCCAGAAGTACGGAAGCGCTACTTGAACTAGCTGATGAACTGGGAATCTCTCAAATCGGTTTTTGGCACTTTAATAGCGTAGATCCGCAAATGTGGGATACTGCCGCAAAGTGGCAAAAGAAATAATAAGATAATAAATCGACCTTGTAAATAATATAGCTTTATTCTCATCCCCCCATTTAGAGAAAAGTTATTCTTAACAATAAGAGGCCGCAAAGGTATGAATCCGTATCTTTGTGGCTTTTTATTTTTTTCTTACCTTTGGGGGACTTAACATAACCCCCAAAAATGAAGAACATGAAAAAGATCTTTTTACTCATTTTCGTCATTCTATTTATTTTTCCGGTACAGGCTCAACATACATTGAGACTGATGACTTATAATATTAAAAATGCGAACGGCATGGATGATATTTGCAGTTTTCAACGGGTAGCCAATGTGATAAATAATGCTTCTCCTGATGTTGTGGCTATACAAGAGGTAGACAGTATGACCCGTCGGAGCGGGCAGAAATATGTGCTGGGTGAAATAGCTGAACGTACACAGATGCATGCCTGTTTTGCACCTGCTATAGAGTTTGAAGGAGGTAAATATGGAATCGGACTGTTGACAAAGCAAGTTCCGCTACGTTTACAAACTATCCCTTTACCTGGTAGAGAAGAGGCCCGCACCTTGATTCTGGCAGAATTTGAGGATTATATTTATTGTTGTACTCATCTGTCATTAACGGAAGGAGATCGCATGAAGTCCCTGGAAATAGTGAAGTCATTGATTGCTTCCTATAAAAAGCCTCTTTTTCTAGCCGGAGATATGAATGCTGAACCTGAATCCGATTTCATCAAAGAATTGCAAAAGGATTTTCAAATACTCTCCAATCCGGAAAAGCATACTTATCCTGCTCCCGATCCAAAAGAGGCCATTGATTATATTGCCGTGTCAAAGCAAAACGCTACCGGATTTGCTGTCATATCTGCGAAAGTAGTTAATGAGCTAATGGCTTCCGACCATCGTCCCATACTTGTGGAATTGCGTACCGCTGAAAAGGCAGACAAGATATTCCGTACTAAACCTTATTTGCAGAATCCTGTGGGTAATGGCATTACTGTGATGTGGGAAACAACCGTTCCTTCTTATTGCTGGGTGGAATATGGCACAGATACTACCCGGCTGGAACGTGCGCGTATGATTGTTGACGGTCAGGTGGTCTGCAATAACAAGCTGCATAAAATACGTATAGATGGCTTACAGCCCGGACAGAAATATTATTATCGTGTGTGTTCGCAAGAGATGTTGCTTTATCAGGCATATAAAAAGGTATTTGGAAATACAGCACAATCGACCTTCAGTGAATTTACTCTTCCTGTTGCTGATACAGAGTCTTTTACCGCTATTGTTTTTAATGATTTGCATCAACATACCAATACTTTCCGTACTCTATGTAAACAAATACAGGATGTTAAGTATGATTTTGTTGTTTTCAATGGTGACTGTGTGGATGATCCTGTGGATCACGAGCAGGCAACCACATTTATCAGTGAACTGACCGAAGGAGTGTGTGGCGATCGCATACCGACTTTCTTTATGCGTGGCAACCATGAAATCCGCAATGCCTATTCTATCGGTTTGCGTGACCATTTTGATTATGTGGGAGATAAAACTTATGCCTCTTTTAACTGGGGAGATACCCGTATCGTCATGTTGGATTGTGGAGAAGATAAACCGGACGACCATTGGGTATATTATGGCTTGAACGATTTTACTCAATTGCGTAATGAACAGGTTGATTTTCTGAAAAAAGAACTGTCTGCCAAAGAATTCAAGAAAGCAAAGAAACGTGTCCTTATTCATCATATTCCGCTTTACGGTAATTATGAAAAGAATCTCTGTGCAGATCTGTGGACTAAATTATTGGAAAAAGCACCTTTTAATGTCAGTCTGAATGCACATACCCATAAATACGCTTACCATCCGAAAGGGGAACTGGGTAATAATTATCCAGTTATTATTGGTGGAGGATATAAGATGGACAGTGCTACGGTGATGATTCTGGAAAAGAAGAACGATGAATTGAGGATTAAGGTGCTGAATGTAAGGGGAGAGGTTTTACTGGATATAACAGTCTAAAGTCTCTAATAACTTTATAATTCATGGAGGTGCGCCAGACTTCTAGACACACCTCCATGAATTAGTTATTTCATAAAGTGCTATTCGGAGAAATATGTATAATAGAAATTCTCTATATATCCGTCATAGTTTTTGCTTTCCTCTTTGATACAACTATTTTCGTCATATTCGAATGTGTAAGTAGCTGTACTGGATGAATGTTGCCAACCACTGCTCGTATGGCAATTAGCCGAAGCTTTTCCAAAGAGACCAGTTTCAACCAGCCAACGACTAGCTCCACTGCTTTCCGCATAGATGCAATGTGCTCCGCTCACATTAGGCACGGCAGAATAGGTCTGAACCTTAAACTGCTCTACTCCATCTGAAAATCTGGTCCATTGCATAATATTTCCATTTTCTATGGTGATGTTAGATGCAATATTGCCATTCTTTTCAACTTTGGTCATGTAGCCATTCTCATCATAAGTATATTCGTAAGTGTTGGAACCATCTACAAAAGTTGCAACATAACCTTGGTCATTTAAAGTCATGTTATATGCGTTCTTACCTGTCACTGTGATATTATTTCCGTCATAAGCAAAGAGCCATTCTCTATCCAACTCTCCTTCATATAGCCTGTAGACACGTTTAACCGTACCATTGTCATTATATTCGTAATACCATTTATCCCAGTCGTCCGCAAAAGTGGCTATCCGATAAACTGTTACTTCAGAGGTTGTTGTAAAAGTGATTTCTGCATAGTCTGAATCTTCAAAATAGATTGATCCGGTTTTTTGAGCTTTTACTTTGAATGTATAACTTTTTTCCGGCTCTAAACCTGTCAGTTGAATTGTATTTTGGTCAGTACTTTGTTCACTACCGTTGTTCAAGCTATAAATATAAGCTGTTGCGTTTCCTATGGCTTTCCATGTAATAACAGCAGAACTCTCTTTTACATCAGGAACAGTAACTTCCGGTTTATCCAGAATGTTTGTACTGGGATGATTGTCGTCATCACTGCAAGCAGTCGTACCTAGTACTACTGCCAGCATGGCTAATAAGTAAAAATACTTTTTCATGTTGTTCTATTTAAGGTTAATAATTAGTTTCCGGCAACTACTATCATTCCCAAACCAACCAGGAAGAAGATAAACATCAAGGCCAGTAGTTGATTAACAGATTTCGTTGAACCTTTAAATTCTTTCCAGATAAATACTCCCCAAATAGCGGCAATAAGTGGTGCGCCTTGTCCTAGTGCATAAGATACCGCCGGACCAGCTTCTCCTGATGCGATATAGCTGAACGCGGAACCAAGTCCCCATATCGCTCCACCAAGCATTCCGCATATATGAGTTTTCGTGTTTCCTTTAAAGTATTCGGAGTAGCTGACTTTTTCTCCGACAAAAGGACATTTCATTACTAATGTGTTGAAAACAAAATTGCTTAGTAATACGCCTATTGAAAAAACAAAGATGGCAGAATAAGGAGTCATCATTCCTATAGCAGGAGAATTGAAGTTTTCTACGTCCATACCTTTCACTACGAACCTGTAGAACAAAGACATCAGTACACCGGCAATTAATGCAATGATAATTCCCTTTTTGTTGTTTTTCCTGCTTTCTTCTCCCTTTTGCATTTTTCCGGAAGCCACTCCATTGCAAATGATAGCAATAACAATGAGAGCTACACCGCCAAATAAAAGCAAAGGATTACCAGTTGGAATTCCCAGATAATTGACGATTACCCCTAATACCAATGCAATGCCAACTCCTAAAGGAAAAGCAACAGACATACCAGCCAAGGAAATAGACGCTGAAAGAAGAATGTTTGAAGCATTAAATATTACGCCCCCCAAGATAACCCAACCAATGCTGTCTCCTGATGCTTGTCCCAGATCTTCCAGGAATGAACGTCCGGTATCTCCATGACTACCCATTGTGAAGCCTAGTAAGATGGTGAACAATACCATTCCAATCACATAATCCCAATAAAAAAGTTCATAACGCCAATTTTTGGAAACTAGTTTTTGGGTATTACCCCAGGAACCCCAACAAATCATGGTTACGATGCAGAATATAACTGCCAATAAATAACTGTTTACTGTGAACATACTATTAGTATTTAATTGTTAAACATGAATTCTGTTATTTAAATATAGTATCCAATCTTCCCAATAAGTGAAAACATTGGCTTCTTTACATTTTCTTGACCGGAACTCATGTTCCAGGTCCGATTCTTTCAAAAGGATATGTATATTACTACTAAAACCATATTCTTTTGATTCGGGGAGTATCTCTATCCAGCATCTGGGATATCTTTTGTAAGAGTTGACTGCTTTTATAAGATTTTGAGCATCATTTTCGTTGCCGATGGCATTTACACAGACTATGCCGGTAAACAAATTTTCTCCCTGAATGGCTTCTATACCTTCTTTGATATTATCTCCCAAAGTGATTAAAGCCCGCATACGTTGGGAACCTCTGATGCCGGAGAGTTGCTTTTCTATATCAGAAATTGTTTCTGACAGGTCTGTGTTAGCTTTTACGAAACAAAGAACAGCAGGCCATGTTTTATTCTCATCTACCATTTGATGAAACTGACTGACGAGAACCTTTTGCTGTTGTTCGTTAATTTCTCCCTGTACATAGATAATAGGATATTTTCTTGTGCTTCCTTGAGCCTGTTCCGGATAATAGACCGTTGCATTGGCTGTTTGGATAAACGGAGTCTCATTCGGAAGACTACTCTCACTATTTCCTGACCGCTTTCCATTGAAATATTCGTTTATGAATCTGAATGCTTTGGGCAGTGCAGTATTCCAGCAGGTGAAATCATGTCCTCCTGAACGTACTTCCCATTCATGAGGTATTTGTCTTTCCAGTAATAATCGGTGCAGTTCTTCATTACTTTCGCAAAGAGTACCTTCTTTATCTCCAATATCCAGCATGATGCCAAATCCTTTTAAATCGGAATTGCGGAGGGTGGAAAGAATGTGGTAGGGTGAATGTTGTTTATAGTAACTGGTTAGGCGCTGCTTACCATTCTTTCCCACTCCTCCGAAAATCCGTCCCCATTGATTGTCCCATCCTTTTTGTGGCCCTTCTTCTATGTATTGTTTTTCTGTACGGATGGATGGCGATAACGCAACGACAGAGCCGAATAAGTGGCGGTTGCGCAAACTAACGGATAATGCTCCGAATCCTCCCATAGAGAAACCAATGATCGAGCGTCCATTAATATCCTTGCGAGTACGATAGTTGTTATCTATATATGGAACCAGTTCTTTGATAAAGAAAGTTTCATAAAGGGAACTGCCATCATAAGTGTCACTGTAATAAGACAGGTAACCGTCAGGAATAACCATAATGAAAGGTTGAATCTTTCCTTCTTTTATCATTTTATCCATTACACGGGCAACGTTGCCGTATTCGAGCCAACTGGTATAATCACCTCCTATTCCATGAAACATGTATAAGACTGGATATTCTGTTTCTGAATGTTCATAACCTTCCGGTAAGATAATGGAGTAGGAGACTTCTTGCTTTAGGGACGGACTGTAAATACTCATCCCTTCTTTTTCTATGGGAAGTGCCCAAGCTCCATCTATACCTGATAGAAATAGGATAATATATAACAGTATCTTCTTCATATTATTTCTTTATTAACTGTTCACCAATATAATAACTCATTGAATAAATACCTGTTTGGGCGGACTGTTCACTATCCAGCCCGTTTCTGACACGATATTGCACCGGAGCTTCTGCACCTCGCAATCCATTGAACAGAGTAAAGATGCTATTGTAGTTGCTGCCTTCGTCTGTTATGTCCAAATAATAGATTTTGGCACGATTCTCGGCAGAAAGGTTGATAATATCTGCGTCTTCTGCAAAGAAAAAGTTGATAGCAGGGGCATTGCCTGTTGACTGATTGTATAAGTAATCAGCTTCTGAACCGTATGTTAATCCTAATCTGAAATCTGCATTGCTTTCCGTATGAACCGTCTTTTCCACAGCATCGGTAATAGCTGAAAAATTTGTTTCATTTAGAATCATTTCTTTCACATTAAAACCTGCAATTATCATACGTTTGATTTGCATAAGAGAATCTAATGCCACTGCTACCTTCTTTGTTGTAAGATCAACATTACCTTCTCCTTTGCTGTAATAAAGAACTTTGTAAGTTAGTTCGGAATTGTAGTCATCCGGTAACCATAGTTCGATATTGGAATTACCTACTTTTATGTTTTTATTAGTAGCATGTAATTCCTCTGTGAATTTTTTCAGAGTTTCCTGCGGATAGTTTTCTCCTTTGAATGAACGTTCGATAAAAGGCAGTGCCTCTTTCATGGATTCACGCCAATAACTGTCAGTATGGGCACCGTTTCGTACACGATATTCGTGCTTGATATTTTTGTCCCGTAATAGAGAATGTAATTCACCGTTTCCTGCATATAGTCTTTCTTCATCATCACCGCAGTCTATGTAATACCGTACTGTTTGAAATGTGGAACTTGGTTTATCCTTGAAAAAGTGTAGCGGACATTGGCTTTTATAATAGCTTGTCAGCCTGCCTGTTCCTGTCTGGCCGCTTCCTCCGAAGTTGTTTCCCCATTGAAGATTCCAACCGTCTTGTGACAAAGAGATGTATTGTTCATCTGTATTTAGAGAGGGACTTAATCCTATTGATACCGAGAATGTTTCAGGATGTTGCGATGCTATACTTAATGCCCCGAAACCTCCCATAGAGAATCCGGCAACAGCTCTTTCCGTCTTACTGGCTGTTGTTCGGAACCGCTTATCAATCAGGGGTACGAGTTCATTAATGAACATATCCATATAGTTGAACTTTCCGTCATAGCGGTTGCAAAAATAAGTGTTGAAACCTTCCGGCATGATGTAGATCAATGGGCGAATACTACCATTGCTGGTTTGCGCATCAGCTATGCTTTGAATATTCAGACCTGAAGGTCCCCATGAACTTTGGTTTCCTCCCCAGCCATGTAGAAGGAAAACTACTCCATATTTACCCGTACTTTCCGATAGATACTCTTGAGGCAGTAATACGGAATATTTGATTTCTTGTCCTAATATTTTGCTGTAAAAACTTTGATCGGGATTATAGCGTTTGGTAAACAGTTCCGGTGTATCGGTCTGTTCGCCTTCGGACGGATTGTTATCATCAGACGAACATGATGACAATCCGTAGGAAAATAATAATAAGGCTAATAATAGGAGTAGTTTTCTATTCATGGCTTCTCTCTTTTATTTATAAGGATTGATTGGCTCTGCCGGTGTGGATGAATAAACCACCATGTCTTTACATTGAACGGCATATTTTTCATTCGGATTAATCCATTTAATAACCAGTTTGTGAGGTCCTTCCTCTAAATCATAATTATAGAAAATGTCATACTTTCTTTTTATGTAGTCATAAGGCATTTCTATGGTTTCTACTTTCTTGCCGTCAATGTAGGCCTCCAGGATGGCGATGTAATTGTCATTACTATCTTTAACATCTTGCCTGATCATCCCCATTAAAACAACTCCCTTGCCATTGAACTCAAATGTTTTTTCTGTACCGAGATCATATTTGATAACTCTTCTTTCAGAAGGATATAAGCCTTCAAAAGAAACTTCCCATGCTACGGTTTTTGGCTTCTGAATCGTGGTATAGTATTTATCTCCTTTTATTTTTCCTCCGTTTGCTTTTAATACATCACTCAATAGTTTGAGATTAATGTCGTATACAGAACTTAAAGAGATATCTGTGTAAGGGAACTTAATATTTTCACATCTTTCGAGTGCCGGTTTCCAGTATTCGGGGATAGCCTTGTAGCCTTGTATGACTCCAAGAATTCCTGCGGCAGTTGCCGGGTTACAGTCGGAATCTTGTCCGCAACGAGTGGCTATATCCATTGTTTTGAAAAAGTCGCCGTTGCCATATAAAAGTCCCATCACACAGTAAGCCGCATTGATAGTGGCGTCAATGTTAAATGCATTGAATACCCCTTCCGGGCAGCCAATCTCAAAAGCATGCCGGTTTTCTATTTCCAGCCAGCATTTACGCCAGTCATCGGGATATTGTTTCCAATATTTAATAACGTCTGTGATGCAACGGTGAAATTTACTTTGTTCGGGTATTGTTTTAAGAGCTTCCGTGACAATTGTATAAATGTCGTTATTTACGTAAGCCAATGCATACATTGCTCCCATGTATACACCTCCATACCATCCGTCGCCGTAGTTCATGATATGCCCTATCTTGTCCGAAAAATTGGAGGCGGTATTTACCATCCCCGGACATATCATTCCAATGAAGTCTGCTTCAATCTGGAAATCAATATCGTCAGCGTGCGGATTATTTTTCCAATGTCCCGATGCTGGTGGCATAATACCGTGCAATATGTTATATCTGGCTGCCTGGTTGGCATGCCATAATTTGTAATCTGCGTTTGCAAAGGCTTTGGCAAATGATTCGGCAGGGGCATTTATCCCTTCTTTTTGCATTACTTCCAGAAAGGTAAGATCCATATATACATCATCATACAATCCCGGATCTTCTGCAAAGATGTCCTTGCAATAGTCATCATACCAGATTATTGGAGTTTTCTCATGAATGATCGCTCCTCTGTATTTAAATTCTGTAGGACCGCCATAGGTGCATCCTATGGTTTGTCCGGCCCAGCCTCCTTTAATTTTGTCGAGCAGTACCTCTTTACTTATTTCAACTGTTTTTCCATATTCTATTTGTGCCATTCCCGATATGGAAAAGGTAAATAGTAGAATGATGTTAATCAGGACTTTTTTCATCTTAACTTATTTATTAAAGTAAAATCTATCATGTTCTTTTTTCTCTGAATAATACATTATGTCGTTGATACGAATAATGTAGTCTTTTTTGCGGTTCAACCATTTCATTTTAACGTGGTGTCTTCCTTCTTTCATGAGGTATTTCCAGGCTGGTTCTACTTTGCGGTCTGTGTTTCTCATGGGTAAAGCTGCTACATGGTCCAGTTCTCCGTCAATCCATATTTCCACTTTAGCAACGTAAGGGTCATTGGGCTCTGCCAATCCGAACACCTCGGAACCGATGTGGCGTGTAGATACACGATTGATATAATCGGGAGTAATACTTCTTGTGCAGCAAATGTTGCCCCAGATAACAAATCCGTTACCATTGAAATCAAATTCAAATGTATCTGTCAGGAAGCAGTCTTTGCGTTCTCTATAAAGTGGATAGGTGTTTTCGAAATTTTGTTCTAAAGGAAGTACATCCGCCTTTTTGATTGGAATTTCTATCTCCCCACCAGATACTTTTCCACCTGTTTTGACTATGAGTTGTTTAGCTTGATCGAAACTCATTTGGTATGCTTTTGCCAACGACATATTCGTTCCTTCAAATGTAAAGTCTTCTACTTCTTTCAAAGGGTTTAACCAGAATGAAGGGATTTTATCATACCCATACATGACGCCGAGTACACCGCCGACTGTAGACGGATTACAGTCAGAATCTTGTCCGCAGCGTGTTGCAATATCGATAGAGTTGGTGAAGTCTCCTTTACCGTAGAGCATAGCTAATGCTACGAAAGCGGAATTGAGCTTGGCGTCAATATTAAAGTTTAGAAATACGCCTTTGGGACATCCTACATCGCAGTTCCATTTTTCTTGCAGGAAGTACCAGCAATCTTTCCAGTTGTCCGGGTGCAAAGAATGGAAATTGATTACATCCTGAATACATTGATGGAATGTACTCTTTTCAGGTATGGCAGAGATTGCGGTTTTTAGAATCGCTTCAGGACTTTTTTCATAGAAAGCGGAGCTATAAAGAGCTGCTACGAAAGCACCGCCATAAAAACCGTCACCGCTATTCATAATGTGGCCTACTCTGGAGGCGATATCCAATGCTTCCGGCAGCATTGCCGGAGCCATCAGACCAATGAAGTCTGCTTCGATCTGGAAATCCAGATCGTCTGCATGTGGGTTATTCAACCAATGACCGGAAGCCGGTGGCATGATACCTTGGCGGATATTATATCTGCCTGCTTGGTTAGCATGGGCCAAATGATAATCAGCGAATGCAAATCTTTTGGCAAGTTCTTCTTGTGAACAATCCAGGCCAAGTTCATCAAATGCCTCAACAAACGTGCAATCGTTATAAATATCATCGAACAATCCGGGCTTCTTTTCCCACCAATATTTTACGTAACCTTCCGCCCAGGGGATTGGCTGGTAATCTTGAATATAAGTTCCCGTGAACTTAAACTCTGTAGGTGCTCCGAAAACAACACCAATGGTTTGTCCGGCCCATCCTCCTTTAATCTTATCTAAAAGTTCTTTATCAGATAACTTTAAAGTTTTTACAGGCTGGGCTTGTACGTTGAGAGCAAAAAGCCCTATAATACATATCGTAATTATTTTCCTCATTCTTCTCCTCCTTTATTTCTCATAAACTCCCAACTCGGTGATAGAGATGAATGATGATACATTCTTTGTGTATTTATGCCAGTGTTCCTGCACTTTTGCATCCATTAGTACGCGTATTCCCTTGGTTTCTACTGCCGGGAATTCCAAAACATATTGTGCAAACGGAGGTTGGAAAAATACAATATCGGTTTCGGGAAGTGCCGGAGTTGATTTGAATTTACCTACGTCATACCAATGTCCGTCATTTCCAAGATATTGAATGTTTAGAGAAGTAAACCATCCTCCGAACTCTTCCAGACAGCCCATATCTAAAACAAGCATATTGATGTTATGCTCTTCTTTCCAACCGTATCCGAAATAGTCTATTTTAGGCAGATTACTTTTGGCCGCTAATGAATAAAATACAGATCCTACGCCATCTTTGACTCCGTCATTAATTACTTCTACATTTGTTGCGTACATCGGTTTTCCAAAGGTAATCCAGCAAGAATCGAGTACTTCTTCGTTTAGTTTGCGAATATTTGCGTAAATAGTGTCAGCCTTGGGGGCTATATTCTTGGTTTTAACCAATAACTCAAAGTCTTTAGTAATTGAGTTCTTGTTATTTGCGCTTAATTGAAGGGTAATTGGATATTTGCCGGCTTCTGTAGGAGTTCCTGCCAGTTTACCGTTTTGGAATGTAACTCCTACCGGAAGTTTACCTTTTACCAGTTCCCATTTGAAATCAGCGTTTGTTCTGCAGGCAAATGAGTAATCGGTAGGCTGTCCGATTTCCAAGTCCGGATTCGGACCGATACAGAATTCCATAGGGGGGATGAATTGTGCTTTGGGGTTAACATATACCATATCACCCTTTACTTTTCCTCCTTTGGCACAAACCAGTTCGATTGCTTTGTTGTAAGTACGTTCAATCATGTCTTCAATGGAAGCATCGGGCATATCAAACCTGGTGATATTGATATACCGGTCGTTGAAGGGTTTTTCCCATCCTTCGATAGGTTTAGTCAAACTTTCGGGAAGAGACTTTGCACCATACATTACTCCTAGAAGTCCGGAGATAGTGGCTGCCTGATTGTCGCAGTCAAATCCCATTGCACAGCTTAAATCCAATGTCCGTTGGAAATCTCCTTCGCCATACAACATAGCCAAAATCCCGCATAATCCGTTCAGATTAGCATTCCAGATTGTTTTTGTCATGGCTGGTTCATCTATGTAATATTTTTTAGCCATGATTTGACGTGCTTTTACCCAATCTTTAGGATATTTGTCATATAAAGCAATCATCTCTTTTACAGCTATCGCATATCTGTCATCAGCAGGTAGTTCTTTCAAGGCTCGTGTAATCAGTTTGCGGATATCCTTGCAGAAAAAAGCGTCAGCGTACATTGCACCATATAGGACAGTGGGAGATACCGCCCACGAATCGCTTGTGATACGGGCCGCCCAATCACTTTTTCCTGCAGCATATGAAATCATTCCCGGTGCTGTATACGCCCATATCTCGTTAATCAATTGAGGGTCGATCTGATACCAGTGCGGATTCAGATTTTCGTCACCTGTGAACGGAGGGGTGAATCCAAGATGCATTAATCCGAGTGCAGCCCTATTGGCTAGCCATACACGGTCACGGATATGATACATCCATCCTTCGCGCATATTGGCATAAGTAGGTTCTACACCATATTTCTCCATTAATAGTAAGTAGATATACTCAACATCAGTATCGTCATCAGAGAATGCACCGTTATACTTCTGCAATTTATCTATGTTTTTAGTGTAACCGAATGGAAATCTGGATTCCGGGGCAGGTTCATCTACAAACTTGTTCTCAAAAGGAAGTCCATATATATTTCCTACCATTTGCCCGATCCAAGCTCCAGCTATTTTGTCTTTTAACTCTGTCTTTGAAATTTTCTGTGCAGAGATAAATAAGATGTTGGTAATTAAAACAAGTAAAAAGATGATTGGTTTTTTCATACTTATCAGGGTTGATTTGTTGGAAGGTACACTTTTCTATGTGAACCTTCCAATTGTGGTTAATAATCTTTGTTTTGAGATAATTTTGGATTTGCATTTAAAATATCCGTAGGAATTGGAAATACATTTCTAAAAGTTTCTGAACTTTGGTCAGGGTGTGCCCAATATTTTTTCAGATATTTTCCGAAACGTATCATATCTTCATGGCGCCATCCTTCCCATGCCAGTTCTCTGCCTCGTTCTGCATAAAGTTCATCAACCGTCAATTGGCTTGTAGTATATGCATCAAGCCCTGCTCTTGTACGAATCTTCTTGAAGTCTGCCAGTTGGATGGCCTCACTTGTTCTGTTTTGTCGTACCAAAGCCTCTACATACATTAATACAACATCGGCATAACGGAAGATGGCAAAGTCGTTGTCCATACTAACTGTATATTCTTTTAAAGAACCATCAGTCTGGTAATGCCATTTCCAGCAGCGTGCACCGTCGTATGTGCCACGTCCTCCGTTGCTATTGTAATATTTTTCTTCGGGGAAGACAGGAGTATATTCGAAACCAAGATCCTTTCCGCTTAGGTCTACTTGAGGACCGTATAACCAGCTCTGACTTCTGCGAAGATCTTGTTCTGCGTATGTTTGGAAAAAGTCCGGTTGGCAGAGAAAACCCGACCATGGGGCTGCCGGAATATTAAATGTTGCTTGTGATGCAGCTTCCAATGTCAGCGTATGCAAATAAAATGAGTTACTGTCACCGCTAGTATATACTCTGTCATACAGGATTACAAAGATATTCTCCTTAGAATCTTCATTTTTTATATCAAAATTAGTAGAATAAGAGTCTTCAATGCTGTAAGCACCTATATCCATAATATCTTTACAGGCTTTCTCTGCTTTGTCATACATTGGAGTACCGAACCATGCTTCTGCATTCAGATACATTTTCGCAAGAATGCAATAAGCGGCAGCTTGTGTGGCCCGTCCATAATTAGTATCTGAAGGCTCCCTGTCTAGGAACTCGATATTGTCATTAATTTCTTTTTCCAGATAGTTGAAAATATATTCACGACTTTTTTGTTCCGGGTATCCGGTTTCCGTGTAGTCAGTTGTGAAAGGTACGTTTCCCCAACAAGAAATGGCTTGATAATAGTAGAAAGCACGCAATATTTTCATTTCAGCTATAATCTTCTCTTTTCCTTCAAACTGGATAGGTGATAATTCCGTTTCGTAAATAATTTCATTACATGCAGCAATACCATTAAATATCCAGTTCCATCCCCTTGTCAATAATTTATTTGCAGGTGGAATTTTATTCGTCTGGATTTCTTCATAACGTCCATTGCTGTACCAGGAACCACCACAAGCGGGAACGGCACATTCATCAGAAGCTTGTAAAAGCAATGTCCATAAACTTTGTTCGGAATTGTATCCTTGTAATTTCGTATACGCTCTACCTGCATTGGCTACCAGTTCTTTCTCATTTTTAAAGAAGTCATTCATCGCTACTCCTGTGTATACAGTTTCGCTAAGATCGGTACATCCGTATAATAATATACAGATAACGAAACTTAATATTATATTTGTCTTTTTCATGGTAATCTTATTTTTTTAGAATACTATATTAACTCCAAAAGTAAATTCTGTTGTACGCGGATAATAGCTCAAACTTTCCATACCGGGTTCCAGTCCGGAAAGAGCAACTTCTGGGTCGACACCAGAATAACCGGTGATACAGAATACATTCTGTGCAGTAAGAGACAATCTTAGTCTTTTTATCATTTTGGATGTGAAATCCCAAGTATATCCAAAGGTTACATTATCCAGTTTTAAATAAGAAGCATCCTCTATATATTTGGAGGAATATTTATAGGTCGTACTTGTGAAATTCGTTTGAGATAACCAGTTTGATGAGATATTTCTAAGTCCGATGCTGCTTAGATTTTCATATTCCATCGCATAGTTGTTCAGAATTTCTCCGCCGATAGATGCACGCAGTGAGAAACTCAAGTCGAATTTCTTATATCTGAAGGTATTACTCCAGCTAAGAGTGGCATCCGGATAAGCACAGCCAATTTTTTCCCATTGTTCTTCCGGTACGGAACCGTCTGCATTTTGTCCTAGCAATACATCTTTTCCATCTGTATCAGTTCCTAACCATATAGGACCATAGAAAGTACCCAATGACTGTCCTTCTATCAGACGTTGAGTGTAGCAGGCAGCACTTGTAGACCATCCCACTTTGTATGTTCCGTTAGTGAATTCATCATTGGTGAATTTCACCAATTTGTTTTTATTGTGCGAAACGGTAAGTGAGGTATTCCATGTAAAGTCCCTAGTGTTAAAAGGTGTACCGGATATTGTTAATTCAACTCCTTCATTAGTAACTTTTCCAACATTCGTAAACAAGGTATTATATACATAAGGAGGTGTTGGCACGATGTAGTCATATAGCAAGTTTGATGTAGTCCGTTTGTAATAATCAAAAGTGAACGAGAGGTGGTTGTCAAACATTGTCATATCGACACCAACGTTGAACTCTGCTTTTTTCTCCCATTTTAGATCCGGATTTGCATTACTTGCAGGTTGATAAGTATTGATCCATTGGCCATTGTAATAGAATTTACCGGCTGTAGTCATCATCATCAAAGATTTGTAGTTTGAGAAATCCTGGTTACCGGTAACTCCGTATCCGGCTCTCAATTTTAAATCATCGATCCATTTGACATTCGAGAGGAATTTCTCTTTATTTATACGCCAACCTACGCTGACAGCCGGGAACCATCCCCACTTATTATTGTCACCGAAACGGCTGGAGCCATCACGACGTAGTGAAGCAGACAAAAGATATTTATCATCGTAGTTGTACATAAAACGTCCGAAGAATCCGATATATGTATTATCTTCTTTATTGGACGACATGCTGGCTTTGCCTTCAGTTAGATTCGTTCCTGTTCCGATGTTATGAGTCTGGTTGTCATCGAAGTCGAAACCGGAATTTGTCATGGATGCAGATGTGCTGTAAGTATACTGGTATGTATATCCGAGTAATGCCTGAATGGAATGTTTTCCGAAAATATTCGAGTAATTTAAAGTAGACTCATATTGTGTTTCGTTTTCCTGATAGTTTTCAATATAGGCTTGCCCGTTTGTTCCTATTAAACTTGGATAATAATGTGTGTAGTATTCACGTGTCTCATATTGTTCCTTGTCGTATGAAACAAAGTTCTCCCATTTTAATCCTTTTATAGGCAATATGTTTAGAGTAGCACGAATATTTGCACCATAATTATCATTCTTACTTTCCATGTTCCTTTCGTTAATGATCGCTACCGGATTGTAATATTCCATTGCTTTGATACGGCTATATCCTCCGGCATCCGGATCGCTGTCGTCATAAACAGGCTCTGTTGGATTATGGGTAAATGCCTGCATAAAAGCACTTGTAGAGGAAGGGCTGTATTTGCGATGAATGATATTCAGGTTATAATCCAAATCGACCCATTTATCTAATAATGACTGGCGAATATTGGTACGTGCCATTAGCTTTTCGGAGCTATTATGCTTTTGCAAGCCATCGCTCTTTTCATAATTGAAAGAAGTGTGGTGTGAGAACTTCTCGGAACCTCCGGATATAGACAAGTTGTGCTTATGGCTGAACGGAGTTTGTGTAATTTCTTTAAACCAATCGGTATCACTGTCAAAAATATAACTTTCCAATTCTGGGCGATATTCCTTGATAACAGATTTGTATTCGCTTGCCGATAAAGGTTTTGCTCTGCGTGAAACGACTCCCACGGTGAGTTGCCCATCATAAGAAACTTCCGTTTTGCCACTTCTTGCACGTTTAGTTGTGACGATGATTACTCCATTCGTACCTCTTGTTCCATAAATAGCAGCTGCCGAACCATCTTTTAATACGTCAATTGATTCCACTTCCTGAAAATTGATATTTCTGATATCTGCACCTGCCACCCCATCAATAATAATTAATGGACCTTGGCCTGCGGAAAGTGTGTTTGTTCCGCGAAGTAATACTTCATATTTGGCTGTCGGATCAGCACCGTTCGGGTTGATAATTTGTAATCCTGCCACTTTTCCTTGCAACATTCCCATAGCATTGGTGAATGTTCCGGGATTGAGGTCATCTTTCTTCATGCTGGTAACCGATCCTGTAAGCTCTTTCTTTGTGGTAGAGCCGTAGCCGATTACTACAACGTCATTAAGCACTTTCGAGTCTTCGCGCAGGTGTATTACAAGCTGTGTCTGATTTCCTACTTGTTGTTCAACAGTTGCATAACCTACATAAGATATAACCAATACATCAGAAGGATTCGCTTTTACATTGAAGGTTCCATCAACTCCTGTAATAGAACCATTTGTTGTACCTTTAACAAGGACACTGGCACCGATAATGGGTTCATTTGCTTCATCGAGGACTGTACCTCTTATTGCCTTCTGGGCAATAGCATCATTGCTCATCAAAGAAAATACTATTAACAACATACTTGTCAATAGACCGTGGATTGAACATTGTTTTATCATAATAACAGAATTAAGGATGATTATTGTATTTCTTTTCTCAAAGGTATAGATACTTGTGCTCCCATTCTGGTAACAGAAATAGAAGAGGCTTTACTTGCAAATATAATTGCATCTTTTAGATTTTTGCCCTCAGACAGAGCTACGCACAATCCGCCGCAGAATGTATCTCCGGCAGCGGTTGTGTCTACTGCTTCTACCTTGAAGGCTGGAAGGTGGATAAACTCATTGTTTTCATAGGCGAGAGCTCCTTTGGCTCCCATCGTAATAATGACAGTTTTTATGCCTTTCGAACTAATATAACGAATCGCTTCTTTTGCCGATTCATCATCTGTAATGTGCATTCCCGAGATGATTTCAGCCTCTGTGACATTAGGAATAAGAATGTCGACATTGGCTAATAAATCGTCAGGCAGTTGTTGGGTAGGGGCAGGGGCGGGATTTAATATAACGGTAATTCCATCTTTTTTAGCCATTTTGGCTGCATAAGTGACACTCTCGATTGGAGTTTCCAACTGCATAATGACGATGGATGCCTGTTTGATGGCAGGTTCTGCATTTTGTATGTCATCAATAGATAAAGTCCCGTTGGCTCCGGAAGCAACAACAATACAGTTTTCCCCTTTTTTGTCGACATTGATAAGAGCTACTCCTGATGGTTCCTGCGGGGTAATTCCTACATAAGTAGTGTCGATCTTTTCTTTGTGAAACATTTCCAAGGTTTCATTTCCAAAAATGTCATTTCCTATTTTACATATGAAAGTGACATCTCCTCCTAGTCTTGCAGCAGCTACGGCTTGGTTAGCTCCTTTGCCGCCATGATTCATTAAGAAGTTTCCTCCCAGAATTGTTTCTCCTGGTTTTGGTAGACGGTCTGATTTGATAACCATATCCGTATTACTGCTACCTATCACTACGATTTTCTTCTTTGTGTCCATATAATGAGTATTAAGTATTAAGGCGAATTGAATCGTAAACGATGCGCAATCGTTTGCGCAAATATAGAAATTTTTTTCAAAACAAAATATTTTTCTTGCTTTTTTCTCAAATAAAATGTTATTTTTGCAAAAAACAACCAGTAATGAAGAAAACTCTGATTGATGTATCAAAGAAAACTGGGTACTCTATCTCTACGATTTCCAGAGTGTTAAATGGGAAATCAGAGAAATATAGGATCAGCCAGTCTGCTAAGGAGGTTATTTTGCAGTCCGTTAAAGAATTGGACTATCAGCCTGATATAGTTGCGCAAAGTTTGCGCAACAACACGACATATACTATAGGCCTTCTTGTACCACACATAGATAATCCTTTTTTTGCCAATATAGCAAGTGTTGTCATCCGTGAAGCACAACGTTATAATTATACTGTCATGCTTATCGATACCCTGGAAGATCCTATTCAGGAAAATAAAGCTATTGATTCGCTTCTGTCACGTAAGATAGACGGAATTATTTTGGTTCCGACTGGTGAAAACCCTTCTAAACTCGAGGAGATTAGTACTAAAACTCCGATTGTGCTAATTGACCGCTATTTTGAGAAGCATAATTTGCCATACGTAGCTACTGATAATTATGTAGGAGCCTATCAGGCAACGAAATTATTATTAGAATCGGGGCATAGTAAGATTCTCTGTATTCAGGGGCCGGATATTTCTATAACAACTAAGGAACGTGTGCGCGGGTATCTTGATGCGCTTCGCGAAGCTGGTTATCAGGATAACGCAATGATAAGAGGAAATGAGTTCTCGATTCAGAATGGTTATATTGAGACTAAGTTGGCTCTGAACTCTACTACAAAACCTACTGCTATATTTGCGTTAAGTAGTACAATTCTTTTGGGAGCCGTCAAAGCATTAAATGAGCATAAAGTGAGAATTCCTCAAGATATGTCTATCATTTCGTTTGATGATAACTTATATCTGGACTATCTAAATCCTCCTATAACTCGTATTGCACAATCACTGGAGAATATTGGCATTATTGCTGTAAAAATGTTGATGCAGAAGATTTTGGAAGAAACTGAACTACATTCGGAGATTCTTTTGAAACCTAATATTATAAAACGGGATTCGATAAAGGTGTTAACTGATAGAAAGTAGTATTTTAGATAATAGAAAAAATCGGGCTTGAACAATGTCAAGCCCGATTTTTTACATATTAATACCGTTTCTTATGCTGCCGGATCTGGTGCTTCACCACCGCCTTCATTTCCACCTTCTCCGTTGCCTTCATTTCCATTGTCAGGCGTACTTGACACCATTGCCTTTTGACACCAACTATATGAATTTATAAGTATCAAGAGTTCTGGGCTCAGTTGTAATTCTTGGGGATTGGGGGGATTTGATTCAGGGCAATCACATCCCTAAAAATTGATTCATTCCGGTACTATTTTGAGCTAAATTCATAGTTACAAGGACTAATCTAACGCAATACAGTTTTTAGTAATTCTTCTTAGAACTATTATTTTCTTCGTTCCCTAATGAGTTTTCGTTCCACTTAAGTGGAGCGATAGTTCAACTTAAGTGGTTCTATCGTTCGACTTAAGTAGAACGAAAACTGAAGTGCAGATCTAATTATTATTTATAAAAGCCAGGAAACTAAATACAGTATTAAGACAGGTTATCTCTTACTGACTATTGGAAGCTACTGTTTAGTTCATTTCCGTACCGGAATGAATCTATTTTTAAGGGTGTGATTGCCCTGAATCAAATCCCCAAAATTTTCAGATTGAGCCGGGTTCTGGTGGAATCACTCATATGTGAGGTGGATGTTGCTCATTCTTTTTCAGGTAAAGACACTAATTTATGCATTAAATGAGAAAATACGATATCCCCCCTTTATATTTTCTTTTAAAAACGATACCTTTGAAGTGTTTTCTTTCTTTTTTATCAAGTATGGATTGATTTCCGGCAAGTTCTCCTATATTTCCCGAATTAATATTCATTAACTTATTTGCCGTAATACTTTTTAATACCTCTTGTGTATTAGCTAATAGATATTGAACTATTAACTTTAAAGACTAATATTATGGAAAAAGATTCTCCTTTTTCATCCACCGGCAGAAGGTGTATTGTAACCCTAATGTGCATATTTGTCACTGCTTTTGTTTATGCACAACAGCAAAAAATATCGATTAGTATCAAAGAGCTTCCTCTTAAAGAGGCTATCAGTCAGATAGCAGAGAAGGCATCGATGAATGTAGCCTATAGCAAAGAATTTGTGGATACGAGTAGGAAAGTGTCATTGGAGGTAAAAGACACAGATGTAAACAAAGCACTAACTCTTTTGCTAAAAGGGACTAACATTGGGTTCCGTTTCCTGGATGACAGTATTTTATTTTATAATAAAGAATATCAAAATAAAACTGAACCTATTGATTCGCAAGGAGAGAAGAAGGAACTGTATGTGAAAGGTAAAGTTACTGACGAGAATACGGAACCGATCATCGGAGCCACCGTATCGGTAAAAGGATCGACTACAGGTACAATCACCGATATCAATGGTCAGTATTCCATCAAGGTACCCTATGGAAGTACACTTCGGTACTCATACGTCGGCTACCGTGAAGAAAGCGTCATAGCGAAAGCAACGACAATAAACGTGGTGATGAAAGAGAATGCTGTCAGCCTGGAAGATGTAGTAGTTGTAGGCTACGGCGTGCAAAAGAAAGTGAATGTAACAGGTGCCGTATCTATGGTTAAAGCGGAGGCTATTGAGAACCGACCTATTACTAACGTAACTACAGGGCTACAAGGATTGTTGCCTGGAGTTAGTATCGTTTCCTCTTCGGGGCAGCCGGGTGCTGTGCCCAGCATCAACATTCGTGGTACGGGAACCATCAATAGTAGTACAGCACCTTTGATCTTGATTGACGGAGTAGCCGGGGGAGACATCAACTTATTGAATCCTTCGGACATCGAAAGCGTATCAGTACTGAAAGATGCCGCCTCATCAGCTATTTATGGAGCACGTGCCGCTAACGGTGTTATTCTTGTAACGACTAAAAAGGGAGAAAAGAAAGAGCGCGTAGTATTCCAATATAACGGATATGCCGGATTCCAGACTCCCACAGCATTGCCCGAACTTGTTAATGGAAGGGAATACATGGAACTCTCCAATGAAGCCATGAGTGCTGCCGGATTTTCCAAGCCCTATACACAAGAGGCTTTCGATAAATATGATTCGGGATTGTACCCCAACGAATATTCCAATACAGACTGGATTGACGAAATATACAAAAGCCGGGCTTTTCAAACGGGGCATAATGTAAGTGCACGGGGTGGAAGCGAGAAAACCGGATTTTTTATGTCGTATGGTTTCCTGGATCAGGATGGACTGGTTGTAGGTGACGGATATAGTTCCAAAAGACATAATGCGCGTATCAGTGTAAACACGGAGGTGTATGATCGTCTGAAACTGACTGGACAGATGAGCTATGTCGATTTCTATAAAAAGGACTTAGGTTATAGCGGCACATCAGGAGTATTCCGCCTGTCACAGCGTATGTCTCCGTTACTTCCCGTCATGTGGCAAATTCCTGATGAGAATGGCCGGATGGTAGATAGTGAGAACTGGTCGTACGGTTCGGTACGTAACCCCTTGCAGGTAGCCTATGAGTCGGGAATGGAAGAACGGAAAACACGTGTGCTCAATGGTATTTTCAATGCAGATCTCAAAATTATAGACGGACTGAACGTAGGTATGCAGTACTCTGCTAATATATATACCCGCCAGGTGGATGAGTTTAACCCGAAGATGTTGTCTTATTACTCGGACGGTAGCCCGTTGAAAGCAAATGAAGATGCCAAGGACTATATCTCACAAAGCCATCTTGACGTTATGACCCAAACGTTGCAATTCACCCTGAACTTTAATAAGACCATAGGACGCCACGAGTTGGGAGCATTGTTGGGATTTTCGCAAGAGTGGGAAAATAGAAGTACGTTGGGGGCTACGCGTGATAATGTGATGGTTGAGGATATTCACGTTATTAGTGCCGGAATGATTAATTTTATGAATAGCGGAACAAAAGACGAGTGGGCTTTGCGTTCTTACTTTGGTCGTGTCAACTATGCTTTTGACGGTAAATACCTGTTTGAAGCTAACCTGCGTGCCGACGGAACTTCAAGATTTGCCAAGGGCAATCGTTGGGGATATTTTCCATCATTCTCGGCAGGATGGAACTTCTCACGTGAAAAATTCATGGAGTTCGCTACTTCGGTATTGAGCTCGGGTAAGCTGCGTGCTTCCTGGGGTGAGTTGGGAAATCAAAACATTCCCGGTAATTACTACCCCTACTTGTCACCTATCATAACCGAAGAGTCTTATCCTATCGGAGCTTCTAATACACCTGTTATGGGACTTTGGCAAAACAAAATCGGTAATCCCGACATCAAGTGGGAAACCATCCGCATGCTTAATTTCGGGGTAGACCTTAGTTTTTTGAACAATAGACTGAATGTGGACTTTGATTGGTATAAGAAAGAAAATATTGATGCATTGGTTCGTCCCGATGTTCCGGCTATTGTCGGGGTTTCCAGTAGTAACGTAGGTTATGTCAATCTTGGTAAGATTGATGTCAAAGGATGGGAACTTAATCTGTCATGGCGTGATAAGATCGGAAATGTAAATTACAATCTCGGGTTCAATCTGTCGGACGCTCGTAATAAGATTACCGATTTGGGTGGAACTCCGGAGTCGCTGACCAGTACGGCTTCCGGTTCGTATCGTCGGGTCGGTGATCCGATAGGTGCTTTCTATGGTTATCTGACTGATGGGCTGGCGCAAGTGTATGACTTTGAATCAGTGAATACAACTACAGGTAAGTACCAGAAACCAAAATTTCCTCTTGTTGCATCACAAAACGGCATTGTACAGCCCGGAGATATTAAGTATCGGGACATCAGTGGTCCTGACGGCGCTCCCGACGGGGTAATTGATGACTACGACAAAGTGGTGTTTGGCGAGAAAGAGCCCCATTACACCTATGCAATCAAGGGTGGTTTGGAATGGAAAGGCATTGATTTCAGTTTCTATTTGCAAGGAGTAGGCAAAGTTGCCGGTTACCTTGAGGATGAGGCTCGGCATGCGTTTATCAATGACTACTCAATCCCTAAAAAAGAGCATCTTGACAGATGGACGCCTATGAATCCAAATGCTTCTTATCCCAGACTTTATCAGTCGCAGGAGCACAACAGGCTCTTCAGTGACTACTGGAAAGAGGATGCATCGTACTTGCGCCTGAAGAATATTCAGATAGGTTATCGTTTTCCTGCCCGGATGGTGGCACCTCTTGGCATTAATAGTCTTAGAGTATATGCTTCGGCAGATAACTTGTTTACTAAAACCGATTACTTCGGAGCTTATGACCCTGAAGTGAGGACCACCAGCGGAGATGTCTATCCGCAAGTAAAAACCTATGTTTTTGGATTATCAATAACATTCTAACCTATTAAACGACTATAAAGATGAAATACTCAAAATACTTTTTAATCATTGCTTTCTTTGGTATAGTTACCTCATGTAGCGATTTTCTGGATAGAACGAACCCTAACGAGCCGGACAATGTAACATTCTGGGTAAATGAAGATCAGCTTAAAAATGCCTTGCCTCCCTGTTACGAAGCTTTACAAAAAGACTATCTCGTGAATTGGAGTGAATCGACGGCCGAAACTGTTATGTGGGGGAATATTACTAGTGGACTAAGTAAGGTTTCCGGAGGCAAGCACTCTTATACTGACGGCTTCCCCTTCACTACCTATTGGACAGGAGCATATAGCTATATTTATCGCTGCAATAATTTTCTGGACAACTATAATAAAGCGCAGGTAGCTCAAAATAAGAAGGACGTTTATGCCGCAGAAGTAAAAACCATCCGGGCGCTTATGTACTTTTACCTTACGGTGTTTTGGGGTGATGTACCTTGGGTAGGAGAAGTCATCCAGCCCGAAGATGCATATATCGAACGTACTCCCAGAGAGAAAGTCATTGACCAGCTCGTCGAGGATTTGAAATGGGCGGCAGAGCGCATGCCTGAAGAAAGGTATACAGGCGACAAACTGGGAAGACTCGACCGTTGGGGCGCTTTAGCCATATTGGCACGTATTGCCTTGCAAAACGAAAGATGGGAACTGGCTGCAAAAACGAGTGAATATATCATCGAAAACAGTCCCTATGGCCTGTATGAATACGAAAAACTATTTCATCACGAAGGGGATGTCGAGAATGATCCGAAAAATATCGAAGCCATCGTATATAGCCTTTTTGTACCCGAAATCCGTACACAAAGTCTGCCCAATGAAACTTGCAGTCCGACGGACTATATACGCCTCAATCCAACGAAGTCGTTAGTGGATGCTTATCTGTGTACAGACGGTAAACCGGCAAAAACCGGATTGGAATATTATAAAAAGACCGGTGTGCAGACCTCATCGTTATACAAGTCGCCTGAAGAGCATTATGTGGATTATTTCCAGAACAGAGATCCTAGAATGAAGATGACTTTATATGCTCCGGGTGACAAATGGCCGGGAGGAGATGACGGTGATCCTGATACGGATAAGGCCAACGAGATATTTAATCTGCCTCGTTTTGCTTCATTGCAAGATAATAACCGTGTGGGGGCAAATAGCCGTACAGGTTTCTATCTGAAAAAGTATAACGATATTGATTTGGCCGGCTCAAGTGTGGGTGGACATGGGAATCTCAATGTCATCCGCTTTGCCGAAATCTTGCTGATTTATGCCGAAGCCACTTTCGAACTACAAGGCAAGAAACTGACACAAACACAGATTGATTACTCCATCAACAGGCTTAGAGATCGTGTGAATATGCATCGTATGAACCTTGACGAACTTAGCGCATGGGGGATGGATCTCGAAACCGAATTGAGAAGAGAACGTCGCATTGAGTTGGCAGGTGAAGGAACAAGATACGCCGATGTGATGCGCTGGCGTGAAGGCGAACTTCGCTTTGGACGTGCCATCACCGGTCCCAGCCTGAAAGTTTGTATGAACGATTTGGGTGCCAACCCATATCCCGATACCGGAGTAGATGAGTTTGGTGATGTTATCTACGAAAAGTCTACCGCGGAAGGCGGCGCACGCTACTTCGACGCAACGAAACATTATTTGTGGCCCGTGCCTAATCCCGAGCGTCAGAAGAATCCTCTGTTAGGACAAAATCCGGGCTGGGAAAAGTAATCATTTAAAAATAGAAACCATGTATTCAATGAAGAAATATTTATTATTGTTTTTATGCCTGACTTTGGGCGTTGCCTATGCGCAAGATACTCTACGGGTGCGGGTAATGACCTATAATTTGAGATTTGGCGAACTGGCATCTTTAGAGGAACTTGCTCATCACATCAAATCCTTCAAGCCTGATTTTGTGGCGCTTCAGGAAGTGGATAGCAAAACAGACCGTAAGCGTACCCCGCATCAGAAGGGGAAGGATTTTATATCCGAACTTGCCTATCATACAGGGATGTTTGGGCTTTACGGAAAAACGATTGACTATTCTACCGGTTATTACGGTATTGGGATGTTAAGTAAATATCCATATATTTCTGTTCAAAAGATAATGCTGCCCCATCCGGTCAAAGAGCATGAGAGACGGGCCATGCTGGAGGGATTATTCGAAATGGGTAATGATACCATTGTTTTTACCTCTACGCATCTGGACGTCAACTCTCAAGAAACACGGGCGGAGCAAATAAAATTTATTACCGGGCATTTCAAAAATTATAAATATCCTGTAATTTTGGGAGGTGATTTCAACGCGCGTCATTACTCGGAGGTAATACGTGGTATGGATAGTTGGTTTGCTGCAAGCAACGATGATTTTGGAATGCCGGCATGGAAGCCTGTGATTAAGATCGATTACTTGTTTGCTTACCCGCAAAAAGGATGGCGTGTGATTAGTACACAAACTGTTCAGTCGCTTTTGTCAGACCATTTACCGATTATTACGGAACTGGAATATGTGAAAGAAGCATCGAAGAAAAAATATTGATACTCACTTATAACATTTATGATTTTCTATGATACATACAATAATCAAGTATTTACTGATTTCAGCAACGCTTTTTTTCTGCTCATGCCACAAGCCTAAGACGGATATTATCACCCCCGCCAAACAGTTAATAGAACGTCAGATTGGGGAAAGAGCACAGTCTATCCACTTTGAATATATCGAACCATCCGACGGTAAAGATATATTCGAAGTGATAGCAAGCGACGGCCGGCTTACCCTAAGGGGAAGTAGCTCCGTTGCTATCTGTTACGCTTTTCATACGTACATGAAAGAGGCCTGCAAGAGTATGAAAACATGGAGCGGTGAACATATAACGTCGGTGATGCCGTGGCCCGATTATGAATTGTATGAACAGGTGTCCCCTTATGAGTTGCGCTATTTCCTTAATGTTTGTACATTCGGCTACACTACCCCTTACTGGGACTGGGAGCGTTGGGAAAAGGAAATTGACAGGATGGCTCTTTATGGTGTAAATATGCCCTTGGCTACCGTGGCCAGCGAAGCCATTGCGGAACGGGTATGGCTGCGTATGGGATTGAACAAAGAAGAAATCCGTGAGTTTTTCACTGCCCCTGCACACCTTCCCTGGCATCGCATGGGCAATCTGAACAAGTGGGACGGTCCTTTATCTGATGCCTGGCAACAGAACCAAATCGCTTTGCAGCATCAAATCCTGACCCGTATGCGCGAGTTGGGTATGCAGCCCATAGCACCCGCGTTTGCAGGTTTCGTGCCGGAAGGATTCGTCCAGAAACATCCCGACACACAATTCCGGCACATGCGGTGGGGTGGTTTTGATGAAGAGTACAACGCCTATGTATTGCCACCGGATTCACCTTTTTTCGAAGAGATAGGCAAACTGTTTGTCGAAGAGTGGGAAAAAGAGTTTGGAGAAAATACGTATTATCTCTCGGACAGTTTTAATGAGATGGAACTGCCTATCGATAAGGAAGATAAAGAGGCGAAATATAAGTTATTGGCCGAGTATGGAGAAACGATCTATAAATCAATTACAGCCGGAAACCCGGATGCCGTTTGGGTTACACAGGGATGGACATTCGGATATCAACATTCATTCTGGGATAAAGAATCGCTTAAAGCCTTGTTAAGCAATGTACCTGATGATAAAATGATTATCATTGATTTGGGCAATGATTATCCGAAATGGGTGTGGAACACCGAGCAAACATGGAAAGTACATGATGGATTTTACGGAAAGAAATGGATATTCAGCTATGTACCCAACTTTGGCGGGAAAAACACCATGACAGGAGACTTGGACATGTATGCTAGTTCCTCGGTCAAAGCATTACGTGCCGCAAATAAAGGTAACTTGATTGGGTTCGGTTCTGCCCCTGAAGGACTCGAAAACAATGAGGTTGTTTACGAACTGTTAGCCGATATGGGATGGTCATCAGATAGTATCGACCTGGACGATTGGATGAAGATATACTGCGAGGCCCGTTATGGAGGATATCCCGATGCCATGGAGGAAGCTTGGAAGCTTTTTCGGAAAACAGCATATAGCTCTTTATATTCATACCCCCGTTTTACCTGGCAAACTGTAGTACCCGATCAACGGCGGATCAGTAAAATCGACCTTAGTGATGATTACTTGCAGGCTATACGTTTGTATGCTAGTTGCGCTGACGAACTGAAAGGCTCTGAATTATACAGAAACGACCTCATAGAGTTTGTTTCGTATTATGTAGCGGCTAAAGCTGAAAATTTTTATAAGCAGGCCCTGAAAGATGATTCGGAGAATCGTGTTCTCGCAGCGCAACGTAATCTGCAACAAACTGTTGATTTGTTGATGGACGTTGACAGGCTATTGGCTTCTCATCCTTTATATCGATTAGAAGAATGGGTGGAACTTGCGCGCAATAGCGGAACAACTCTTCAGGAAAAAGATGCTTATGAAGCAAATGCCAAACGCTTGATTACAAGTTGGGGTGGTATTCAGGAAGATTATGCTGCCCGTTTCTGGAGCGGGCTGATTAAAGACTACTATATCCCTCGTATACAGCTCTATTTCACAAAAGACCGGAATAAAATCCGAGAATGGGAGGAGCAATGGATTACATCTCCCTGGAGCAACAGTACGACTCCGTTTGATGACCCGGTCGAGGCTGCATTGAATTTAATAGAGAAAACAAATAAGTGATAGCTTTTATGAAAAAGATTGTATTGGCATTCGACTCGTTTAAAGGTTCGGTCGGTTCTTTCGAGATAGCGAAAGCTGCCGAAAAAGCGATTCAGGAGGAATTACCCGACTGTCAGATTATACGTTTCCCCATAGCTGATGGCGGCGAAGGGACTACAGAAGCTCTATGCTCTGCCCTTCATGCTCAAACGGTGTCATGTCGGGTGCATGATCCATTTATGAAGCCAATTGAAGTATCGTATGGCATCGTAAACAATGGTGCGATGGCTATTATCGAAATGGCCTCGGCCTGCGGTCTGCCATTGATTGATTCAAATCGAAGAAATCCCATGAAGACTACGACTTATGGAGTTGGAGAAATGGTTGCTGACGCATTAAAACGCGGGTGTCGGGAATTCATTATCGGGATCGGCGGAAGTGCTACGAATGATGCGGGAATTGGTATGCTAAAGGCTTTAGGTGCACGCTTTTTAGATAACGGAAACGGTGAGTTGGAGCCTGTCGGCGAAAATCTGATAAAAGTCCATCAAATAGATATTTCCCAATTAAATCCGGCATTGAAGGAAAGTCGTTTTACGATCGCTTGTGATGTTAGTAATCCATTTTTTGGAAAAGAGGGTGCGGCCTATGTATATGCTCCCCAAAAAGGGGCAACTATGTTGCAAGTGATAGAGTTGGACAATGGGTTGCGGCATTATGCACAGGTGATAAAGGAATATACAAATATGGATATATCCCAGCTTCCCGGTGCTGGAGCAGCCGGAGGAATGGGAGGCGGCTTGCTTCCGTTTTTGAATGCAGAATTGCAATCCGGAATAGAAGTTATATTGAAAACGCTTCGTTTCGAGGAGGTCGTCCGACAGGCAGACCTGATACTGACCGGAGAGGGGAAACTGGATCGCCAGACTGGTATGGGAAAGGCGCTGGACGGAATTTTACGTGTCGGTGAGAAATGTCAGGTTCCGGTGATAGCGTTGGGGGGAGCGGTCGAAGCCACCGAAGCGCTTAATAGGATGGGGTTTACTGCCGTACTGCCTATTCAACCTTTTCCGGTAACACTTGAAGAAGCGATGCAACCGGAGTTTACGAAAGAAAACATAGAGAGAACGGTGCGACAGGTGGTGAGAATCATAAAACAATTTACTAAATAATACTCAATGACAGCGATAGGCGCATTAATCGGGCTTTCATTATCCATACTGTTAATCATAAGAAAGCTTTCTCCAACATACAGTCTGATTATTGGAGCGATAGTCGGAGGGTTGTTGGGAGGACTATCTTTAAATGAGACTGTTACGGTGATGACCGAAGGGGTGAAAGAGGTCACCCCGGCGGTATTGCGGATTCTGACAGCCGGAGTCTTGTCAGGCATATTAATACAAACCGGGGCTACCACGGTCATCTCCAATGCGATTATAAACAAAATGGGTGAAAAACGGGTATTTATGGCATTGGCACTCGCAACGATGTTGCTTTGTACGGTAGGCGTCTTTATTGATGTGG
The DNA here is from genome assembly GCF_019129155.2 of Bacteroides sp. MSK.18.37. Classification (NCBI taxonomy): domain Bacteria; kingdom Pseudomonadati; phylum Bacteroidota; class Bacteroidia; order Bacteroidales; family Bacteroidaceae; genus Bacteroides; species Bacteroides sp. MSK.18.37. The sequence goes on from NZ_JAHOIB020000001.1 coordinate 3,529,304, forward strand.
CTGTGATAACCGTTGCGCCGGTGGCTCTTTCGATAGGCAAGCGTCTAAACCTGTCTCCATCTGTGTTACTTATTGCTATGATCGGAGGAGGTAAGTGTGGAAATATCATATCACCTAACCCGAACACCATTATAGCAGCCGGAAATTTTAATGCAGATCTATCGGCTGTAATGTTTGCCAATATTTTACCGGCGGTGATCGGTTTGTTTTTCACTGTTTTCGTTATTGTCCGTCTGATGCCTCAAACAGTGAAAAACAAAAAAACGATGATGCAAACAGAGGATAAAGAGGGAGAGAGAAATCTGCCGTCGTTAAGAACAAGTCTGATTGCTCCTGTTGTTACGATTGTTTTATTGGCATTACGTCCTGTGGCAGGAATTAATATCGATCCTTTGATAGCTTTGCCGGTAGGTGGTTTATGTGGTGCTATCTGTATGAAACAATGGAAAAATATTCTTCCGAGTATAGCGTATGGACTGCAAAAGATGTCTGTGGTAGCTATTCTGTTGATAGGAACCGGAACTATTGCCGGCATCATAAAGAACTCTTCTTTGAAAGATTGGATTCTTACAGGATTGGATCATGCTCATATGAGTGATGCATTGATTGCTCCTATATCAGGCGCGTTGATGTCGGCGGCTACCGCATCGACAACAGCCGGAGCGACACTGGCTTCTTCTTCGTTCGCTGAAACGATATTGGCTATAGGCATTTCTGCAATTTGGGGAGCGGCTATGATTAATTCCGGAGCTACAGTTCTTGACCATTTGCCACATGGTTCGTTCTTTCATGCGACAGGAGGCGTATGCGAACTCAATTTTAAGGAACGTCTGAAGCTGATACCTTATGAATCGCTTATAGGGATAGTGTTAGCTGCCGGAACGACTATTTTATATATAATAAGTAATTAAAAGAATCAAATATTATGAATCCGAACAAACGGTTACTTTCGCTTGATGTACTTCGGGGTATTACTGTTGCCGGGATGATCTTGGTCAACAATACAGGAAAGTGCGGGTATAACTTTGCCGCTTTTGCACATGCCAAGTGGGATGGCTTTTCGCCGGCCGATTTGGTATTCCCGATGTTTATGTTTCTGATGGGTATTTCGACCTACATCTCCTTGTGTAAGTATAACTTCCAGTGTCGACCGGCCATTGCGAAAATCATAAAAAGAAGTCTCTTATTAATATTTATAGGTCTGGTTATGGAGTGGTTCATTACATCAATCGATAGTGGTAACTATTTTGATTTGAGTCAGCTCCGGTTGATGGGAGTTATGCAACGGCTTGGGATTTGTTATGGTATTACAGCCTTATTAGCTGTAACAATACCGCATAAGCGGTTTATGCCATTAGCCATCATTTTGCTGGCTGTTTATTTTATTTTTCAGTTATTTGGAAACGGATTTGAGAAAAGTGCGGATAATATCGTCGGCATGATTGATTCGGCTATTTTAGGATCTAACCACATGTATCTTCAGGGCCGCCAGTTTGTCGATCCCGAAGGGATACTTAGTACGATTCCTGCTGTGTCTCAAGTGATGATCGGTTTTGTTTGCGGAAAGATAATCATTGACATTAAAGACAATGACCGCCGGATGCTGAATCTATTTCTTATAGGTACCACTCTGTTGTTTGTCGGCTATTTGTTAAGCTATGCCTGTCCTTTGAATAAACGTTTGTGGTCTCCTTCGTTCGTTTTGCTTACTTGCGGGATTGCGGCATTGTCATTGGCATTGTTGCTCTATATCATTGATGTGAAGCAGAATAAAAAGTGGTTTTCGTTTTTCGAAGCATTTGGAGCGAATCCGCTTGTAATTTATGTGTTTAGTTGCATAGCCGGAGGATTGCTTGTGCATTGGCATATCCATACGGCTGTATTCAATAATTTGCTTAACCCGTTATTCGGAAATTATTTCGGTTCATTTATGTACGGTGTATTTTTCCTGTTGTTCAATGGGCTGTTGGGATATATTTTGTTAAAAAGAAAAATCTATATAAAATTATAAATCAGAATGAAAAGAAAAAGTGTATACACGTGTCTGGTTATGCTGCTTATGTCGTTGGCTCTTCAGGCTAAAGACAAAGACGTAGCTGTTGCGGAAGCATTATTGAAACGTTTGCTGCCGTCATACATCGAGAGTTTTCAGTTTCAAAAGTTAAAAGGAGAGAAAGACTGCTTTACGATAGAGTCCGTAAAAGATAAAATTGTAATCGGTGGAAACAACGCCAATTCAATGGCGATGGGACTGAACCATTACTTGAAATATTACTGTCTCACTACAGTGTCATGGTATGCGGATATAGCCGTTGAAATTCCTGAAGAATTGCCGATGGTTGGTGAGAAGGTGGTTTCGGAAGCGAGAGTGGATACTCGCTTTTTCCTGAATTACTGCACGTATGGTTACACGATGCCTTGGTGGCAATGGAAAGAATGGGAACGTTTTATTGACTGGATGGCCCTTAATGGTATAAATATGCCTTTGGCAATTACCGGACAGGAAGCTGTGTGGTATAAAGTTTGGTCGAAAATGGGAATGTCGGACATCGAAATACGCTCTTACTTCACGGGACCGCCGTATCTGCCCTGGCATCGGATGGCTAACATAGATCGCTGGAACGGTCCGTTGCCGATGGAATGGCTGGAACACCAGGTAAGCTTGCAAAAAAAAATACTCGCACGTGAGCGTGAATTGAATATGAAGCCCGTATTACCAGCCTTCGCCGGACATGTACCTGCCGATTTAAAACGGATCTATCCCGAGGCCGATATTCAACATTTGGGCAAATGGGCCGGCTTTGCTGATGCATATCGTTGTAACTTTCTGAACCCTAACGATGCTTTGTTTGCGAAAATTCAGAAACTATTTCTTGATGAACAAAAAAAACTTTTCGGAACCGATCATATTTATGGTTTAGATCCTTTCAACGAGGTTGACCCGCCCAGTTTCGAACTCGAATATTTGCGGAAGATAGCATCGGATATGTACGCTACATTGACGGCTGCCGATCCCAAAGCCCAATGGATGCAAATGACGTGGATGTTTTATTTTGATAAAGATAAATGGACTTCCGAGCGAATGAAGGCTTTGCTGACAGGAGTGCCACAGAATAAAATGATATTACTTGATTATCATTGTGAAAATGTTGAATTATGGAAAAGAACAGAGCATTTTCATGATCAGCCCTATATTTGGTGTTATCTGGGCAATTTCGGGGGAAACACGACTTTGACAGGTAACGTCAAAGAAAGTGGCGAACGACTTGAGAATGCTCTCATTAACGGTGGAGGTAACCTTAAAGGAATCGGCTCTACGCTGGAAGGATTGGATGTGATGCAGTTTCCCTACGAATACATTCTTGAGAAAGCATGGAATCTGAATGTAGATGATGATAAATGGATTGAATGTCTGGCTGACAGACATGTGGGATGCGTGTCGCAGCCTGTGCGCGATGCTTGGAAACGATTATTCAATGACATTTATGTACAGGTGCCGCGCACATTGGGTACCTTACCCGGGTATCGCCCTGCATTGAATAGGAACAGTGAAAAACGGACAAGTAATGTGTACAGCAATGTTGAACTACTAGAGGTCTGGAGAAAATTGAATGAGGCACCTTCTGACCGGAGAGATGCTTTTCGCCTGGATTTGATTACTGTAGGCAGACAGGTGCTTGGAAACTACTTTCTTGATGTGAAAGTGGAGTTTGACAGGATGGTTGAAGCTAAAGACCATCAGGCTTTGAAAGCTTGTGGCGAGAAAATGAAAGAGATATTGAATGATTTGGATAAGCTGAATGCCTTTCATCCTTACTGTTCGTTGGATAAATGGATTGATGATGCACGGAAGATGGGGGATTCTCCCCAGTTGAAAGACTATTATGAAAAGAATGCTCGCAACTTGATTACTACTTGGGGTGGAAGCCTGAACGATTATGCCAGCCGTTCGTGGGCAGGACTGATAAGTGATTATTATGCAAAGCGCTGGGAGGTGTATATCAATACATTCATCAAAGCGGTCGGGGAAGGTGTAGAGGTGGATCAGAAGCAACTTGAAGATGAATTAAAAGAAATAGAAGAAGGTTGGGTAAATGCAACTGATCGGAAGGATACTCGAAAAGATGTTCATTCAACAACTGACGGATTATTATCATTCTCCACCTTTTTATTCAGCAAATATCAAAGACTGGTGAAATAAATAAGAGGCCTGTTTTATTTGTTGCTCGCGATTCATGCTATATCAGAAAGAATTAATATATTTGAAAATAAGGACTTAATATAATAAGTTTTTTATTTTCATATTTAAAATGATTAAGATGTCCCAGAAATACTCACAGGATGAAGCCCAAGCTTTGGTTAAGGCTCTGAAAGAGGGGAACCAGCTGGCATTTAGTATTGTATACAAGACGTATGCGGCGCAGACCTTTTCTTTGGCATTTAAATATTTGCTGAATAAAGAATTGGCTGAAGATGCTGTGCAGAACTTATTCTTAAAACTCTGGCTGAAAAAAGAAGAAATCGACGAGACAAAACCTATAAACAGATACCTTTTTACAATGTTGAAGAACGATCTGCTCAATACGTTGAGAGACTCAAAGAAAAATATCTATTTACTTGAGGATTGCCTTTCAATGGTTTTGGAATTGGAAGACAATTCTCAAAACGAAAACCTTAAACAAGAACAAATGAACATCATACAGCAAGCTCTTGAGCAACTTTCGCCACAACGCCGCAAGGTTTTTGAAATGAAAGTTTCGGGAAAATACTCCAATCAGGAAATAGCCGATAAACTTAATCTTTCGATCAATACAATTAAATTTCAATATAGCCAATCTTTGAAGCAGATTCGCGCGACAGTGGGAGAGCTTAGCCTATTGTTGCTTTATTGTATGATGTAGTTTTATCACTTTTTGCTGATATGGAACGTTCTTTTGAATTAACACGGTTTAACGTAGTCTGTATAATACTTTTTTGTAACAGTGTGTATTACTAATAGATATTGAAATATGAAATCAAAAAAGAAACATACAAATCAGGACTTTGAAGTAGTTGACGGCATCGGGAAATATATGGATGACGACATTCAGAGGATAATAGAAGGCAAACAGCTCGAATTGGGCGACAGAGAATTGCCTCCTTTTGATGAATATCGCATTTATAAGAATATTCAGGCAGCCGTGATGCGGGAAGAAAAACGAAAGAACAGGAGAATAAGGATGCCATTGTTCTTTAAGTGGACGGTAGCCTGTGCAATTGTTTTGCTAGTGATAGGTGTGGGATATAATTTCTATCAAAGTCATAATGAGGCAAACCTTGTTTATCGGGAGGTCTGTGCTGTAAGGGGGGAGAAGCTACTCGTATTACTTCCTGATGGTAGCCGGGTGTGGTTAAATGCCGATTCTAAATTGACCTATCCGGAACAGTTTGCAAAATACAACAGGAATGTTACGCTGGAAGGAGAGGCTTATTTTGAGATAGCAGAAAACAAGAAATCCCCTTTTCAGGTGCTTGCCGAGAATGTGAAAATACAAGTGACGGGAACGTGTTTCAATGTAAAAGCATACGCTTCGGATAAGGTAATCAAAACTACACTCGACGAAGGAAGTATAAATATCGGGCATATGCAAAGCCGCAGGCCTATGCAGCAAATGCTTCCCGGACAAACTGCAGTTTATGAAAAAAGGAGTAATGTAATAAAAATAAAAACTGATAGATATCACGATGATGCTTCGAGTTGGAAAAGCAACCGGCTTATTTTCAGAAATGCATCACTGAAAGAGGTGCTTACAACACTCTCGCGTCATTTTGATATAGAGATTACAGTTAAAAACGAAAAGATTGCTTCGTTTACGTACGACTTCGTTTGTAAAGGGAACGATTTGAACTATGTGTTGGAGGTGATGCAATCCATAACACCGGTTAGCTTTAAAAAAATATCAGAATATACATATACCGTTGAATAAGTAAACTTAATCTAATAACAAAAACAAATTTATGAAAGCACTTTTAAAGCCCATTGTATGGGTATGCCTTTTCTTCTTTGCGTATCAAAGTACGTATGCGCAGGCTCTTAAAATAATGAGCTATAATTGCCGGATGTCCGGGGAAATGACCGGTTACTCGGTGAAGGAGTATGCTGTATTTATCAGGAAATACAATCCGGATGTTGTAATGTTGCAAGAGATAGATTACAACACAAAAAGGAACAAAAATCAGGATTTCACCACTCAACTGGCTGCGGAGTTGGGATTGTTTTCCGTATTCGGGAAAGCGATGGATACTGGGGGGGGAGAATATGGAGTAGCTATCCTTTCAAAATATCCTTTTGTTTATATCAATAACAAAACTTTTGAAGGTATAGACGGAGCCAAAGAACCCCGGACGCTATTATATGTAGATATTCAGGAGCCGGGAACTTCAGACGTAATCAGGATAGGAACGACTCACTTGGATCATTCGACAGACCTGATAAGGAGTGCGATGGCCGAACAGATTAATGAGCGGATTGGTACGGGAGATACCCCGACACTGCTGGGGGGAGATTTTAATGCCCGGACCGACTCTAATGTGATTTGTGAGGTAATGAAGAATTGGCAGAGAATCTGCGATGATACATTCACCTATCCGGCAGATCAGCCGACAATCAAGATTGATTATATATTCGGACTTCCACAGAATAAGTGGAAAGTGAAATCGTTTAAAGTTTTATCTAATCCGGAGGTTTCTGACCATAGGGCTTTGTTTGCTGAAGTTGAATTTGTAAAATGAATGAAATATGAAATCAAACTATCTATATCTGCTATTTATATGTGTCATCTCTTGCCTGTTCGTTTCGTGTAGTGATGAGGATAATAAGGGAGAAGAAATTCCGGAATGGAACCGGTTCAGAACAACTAACGTATTGGTTTATGCGCACTTGTCAGAGCAAAATTTATTTAGCTCTTGCAGTTATAAAGAGGTGGCGTCATCTATCAGAAACACTGTTCATTCAGTGGCATTGCTGGACAGGACGAACGCTGTCTATGGGCAAACAGCAATCATAAATACGGGTACGGAGACTGCTAGAGAGAGCAAGAAAGTGCCGGTGTTTGTACCTGTCAGCTATAGTAACGGAGAGAAAAAGATAATCGGTAGTACGGTTCTTTTTCCTTCTACTATTTCCGAGATGACACAATATGTAGTAAAAAACGATTGCAGATATCTTGAAACAAAAACAGAAGCAGTGAACGGAATAGATATGCTCTTCTGTTCTGTATCATTAAATAGTGAAGACCTGATAGCTCCGGCTGTCGACGTTTTCAAGAAAAAGGTAAACGAACAGACGGTTCTGGTAGGCACTGTTAAACGTGCGTTATTGCCTAATCTTGAGTCGGCAATTACTTCTAACTTAACTTCTGATACCTATTCTTTTGTAGAAGTGGAAAATAGAAATAGAGACTCCGAGTATTGTATATTTGTCCTGACTTCACACAAATGGGTTTTTAGGGGGGGAACCGAAACAAGTGTAAGCGGAGATTTACATTGTTTTCAATTACAAATTGAATCTTTAAAATAAAAAATGAACGGTCATGAAGCAATATATCAAAAATATAATGATCCTGATACTTGCCCTTCCATGGGGTTTGTTGTTGACAAATTGTAGTGATAGTGAGTCCGATTATTCGGACGACAACGCATATCCGCCACCTACTGTAGAGCTCACTTCTCCTTCTGAAATAGATGTGGTGGAGTATAACTCGACGGTGACTGTATCTGCCAGAAGTTTCTCTGCTGTGGGTATACACAGTATATATGCTACCTTGTTGAAGATGGATGAAAATGGAGAATATGAAGAGATAAACGCGACTGAACGTCAACGTTTAAAGATAGATACCTTGCAAACTGATATGACACTTGAATTTGACTTGAATGTCAAGGTCAATACGCGTGAAGCAGCCGGGATACTGGTAACATCAACGGACGTTTTGACAAAAACGGCACAAAAGGTAATACCTATTAAAAAGATAACCAAACTTCCATCCCAGATATTTACCGAACCATCAGATTTCCCTGTTTTAGTACCCGATGAAGAGGTTTCTCTGTCTGTAGTGATTCGTTCAGCTGTGGGCATTAAGTCTATAAAACATACGTTGTGTAATAAAGTACTGGGTGACCTGAAGGAATATACGACTATTCCGGTATCAGGCAATCCGTTGGAAATGGAATTTATCCTGAAAACTGTCGTAGACAATAAAGAGACCAATGGAATCAAGATCGTGGTGGAAGATATAGAAGGGTTGAAAGAGGAAAAGATTATCAATGTCGAAGGTCTTGAGGGTGTTGACAATAATGTTGCGCTTGTTTTCAACGATATCGAAATGGCACCTGAATGGGAACATTCAACAGAACCGGATCAACCTTATATTTTCTCCATAGAGGGAATAATGATACGGGGTGTGCAGAAACATGTATTAAGCTTGAAGGAAATTAAAGGATATGGCTCAAAGGCAAATAGCGTAGACTTTGCTTTCATCAATATATGGAGAAATCCGAGCTTTGTTGCCGTTAAAAACAGAGGTTTCTCTTATGTCAGTGCGTCAAGAATTAATGGAGGGCCGATAGGGAGAGCTTATGATGTGAATGACTGGATCAAACCGGCAGGTGTTGCTACCAACAAAACGTTGTTTACTCTTATACCTGATGATAAGGTTACTGATCTTGGTATTGATGTGATGATGGCGAACGCGGCTTCGGACGTCAAGACTTTTGAGGCGTTGAATGTATTGGAAAGTATAGCTAAAGGAGGTGCCGATATGTTAATGCAAAGAGTCAATGCGTCTGATGGATATCCGAATGATCCTTGTAGTTTGCAGATAAAAGACGGTTCTTATATTGCCTTTGTTACTGCGGCGGGCAAATATGGTGTCATTCATGTCATTGAAGCCGCAAATGATACCGATGCGTTAGTTGCCGGAGGATGTAAAATAGCTACTCCTACAGGAGTGGTAGGAAGCCAGGGGCCAGCCTACTCGGGAGCTGGCATAACCGGACTCACCTATGACGGTGTGGCATTACTTTACGGACGTACCTGTAAGTTGAAAATTGTGGTTCAAAAGTAAGGTTATTATAAATTAAGGAATAAAGAACAATACATTTATATTTTGATGTAAAAGTAAAGAAAGGTCGGCTCATAAAAGAAAATGAGCCGGCCTTGTTTTTAGATGTTTCTTTAAATATTGGTTATAATAGTTTTGATGTTATCTCATTAATTTGCGTATCAAACACGAAAATATTATTTTCCTTTATGCTTTTTGCCGGAAAAGCTATAACTTCGAAGCACTTTTTAATTTGAATAATAAATGTTAGATTTGAAGCAGCTTACAACTGATGTATGCCGGATTGCTACCGAAGTTGGATGTTTTTTGAAAGAAGAACGAAAGAACTTCCGTCGTGAGCGTGTGGTGGAAAAACATGCACACGATTATGTGTCTTATGTGGATAAAGAATCTGAAGTGCGAGTGGTGAAAGCCCTTACTGCTTTATTGCCTGAAGCGGGATTCATTACAGAAGAAGGCTCTGCCACTTATCAGGATGAACCCTACTGTTGGGTGATTGACCCCTTGGATGGAACCACGAATTATATTCATGATGAGGCTCCTTATTGTGTGTCCATCGCTTTACGTAGCCGTACCGAACTTCTTTTAGGCGTCGTTTATGAGGTTTGCCGGGATGAATGTTTTTATGCCTGGAAAGGCGGAAAAGCGTTTATGAATGGCGAAGAAATTCATGTGTCGAACGTTGAAAACATCAAAGATGCATTCGTCATTACAGAATTGCCTTATAATCATCTGCAATATAAACAGACCGCTCTTCATCTCATCGATCAGCTTTATGGAGTAGTGGGTGGTATTCGAATGAATGGCTCGGCTGCTGCCGCAATCTGCTATGTGGCTATTGGACGTTTTGATGCATGGATGGAAGCATTTCTCGGAAAATGGGATTATTCTGCAGCGGCACTGATTGTTCAGGAGGCGGGAGGAAAGGTGACTGACTTTTATGGTGAGGATCATTTCATAGAAGGACATCATATTATCGCAACGAACGGGAATCTTCATCCTTTCTTTCAGAAGCTCCTGGCAGAAGTCCCTCCATTGAATATGTAGGTGCTATTGTAACTTCAAATTGCTATTATTATGAAACACACACTTCTTATCAAAGACTGGCTTAGTTCTTTCTTATCTTTGCTATTTCCCCATTGCTGCGTTGTTTGCGGCCGGCCGTTAGCAAAGGGTGAAGAATGTATCTGTACAGTATGTAATATCAATCTACCCCGTACTAATTATCATCTTCGAAAAGATAATCCGGTAGAACGGCTCTTCTGGGGACAAATCCCTTTGGAACGGGCTACTTCTTTTTTCTTTTATGAGAAAGGAAGCGACTTCCGGTTGATTCTTCATCGGTTGAAATATGGTGGACAAAAGGAAATAGGTGCAATTATGGGGCGGTATATGGCTGCCGAACTTTTGTCTTCCAATTTTTTTCAGGGAATTGATGTGATAATCCCCATACCGCTTCATAAGAAAAAACAGCAAATCCGTGGTTATAATCAGAGTGAGTGGATTGCCCGTGGTATTGCTGCTGTAACAGGAATCCCCATCGATACAGAATCAATATTACGTAAGAAAAATACGGAAACGCAAACGCGTAAATCTGTGTTTGAACGTCGGGATAATGTGGAAGGTATCTTCGAGCTTCAGCATCCCGAAACACTTGCAGGGAAACACATACTGATAGTTGATGATGTGTTGACCACTGGTTCTACTACTCTGGCATGTGCTTCCTGCCTAGTGAATGTGGAAGGAATACGGATTAGTATATTGACGTTGGCAACGGCTTAAATTTGTTTCAAGAATGTATAAAGGGCTTCTCAAAGATGACTTTTTATAAAAAAAACGAGATTGAGAACCGAATGAATTAATAATTTCTTATATTTGCACTGTCGTAGATCGACATGTTTTTATGTTTTTGAAGAAAAAAAGCGTTTAGCTGATTTCTGTGCAAGCGAAAAGTCGAAAATTCAAATGTGCACATGAAACAGTAAAATGCTCCTTGCGATATGCGGGGGGTGTTTCCTGTTTGTGCACATAGGGCTTCGACTCCCTCGCTTGCGGATAGGCAAATGCCCTACCGCTTTTTTTGTATATATAGGGTTTGTAATAGGGCGCAAACCATCATTTGTTATAAATGGAAAGAACAAAAAAGATATGCCCGCTTTCTCCTCAAAGCAATCGTGTGATTTGCTTGAGAATCCCCCTCTTGGCTGCATTGCCATACAATCAAGAAATCTCTGGCTGGACATCTCTTATGGTATTCTTTCCTTCTTTCATGTATATAAACCGATTTGAAATGAATGAAGATAGAGAAATAAACAGGTTCGGCTAAGACCCCAAGACGAGGTGGTTTATATCCAAACGGTAGGACTGCCTCGTCTATTTTTTCATTAAACAAATGAAGTGTCACGGCGAATCCATAGCAGCCAGTTGGTTGTGGTTTGCTATTTTTCGCCAAGATTTAATGTTATTTAAACTTTAAAGGCAAGTCAAATGGGACAGAGTGGTGTCTGACGGCTAAAAGGTCGAAAACATTACATTTATGTGTAACTACTTGCCTTTATCAAGAAACGATGAGGTACGACCAGTATCAGAGGGGGACTAATGGATTTATCCGGGAGGTTCCCCTTATTCTTTCGTCTTTGTTCTCAAACTGATCCCCAAATCCCCAATATTCAGACTAAGCCGCCGTTTTCAAACTGAACCGCTGTCTTTGGAGTAGTAGCAAATCAGCGGGGATAAATTTTAGATTAGTCCGAAAAATCGGGGAACAGTTTAAAAGTTTGGGTAATGTGCTTCAGGGCAGCCTATACCAAAAAAGTTCGTTCCTGCACAGTTTTGAGCTAAACGGATGCATGCCTCGCCACCGTATCTCCGTTAGGTGTGCCAATAAGACTTTTTTAATTGCCCAAACAAATTATCTTTATTGCCTAGTCAGATTATCTCAATTAGCTACTTTTACTTCGTCCCACTATAATGGAACGCAAAAGTAACTATAGTGTCCCTTACGTTCTACTATAGTTTCCCGTAAAGAACACTATAGTGGAACGAAATAAAAATAGCAAGTGGAACGAATCTGGATAGGCAAACGGATAAATAGAAATGCCCAATTAAAATCATTTCCTATGAATAGACGATTCGACTCATTCCATATGGGTTTTGAACAATTCGATGCTCTTTTCTATAACATGTTCAATTCTTCCAGCTCCTTTACTTTTCTTCTGTATTGCCGATAAACAAGGAGTTTGCAGGTGAATAGCCGCCCCTTCACCTTCTCTTCATCGTGAATCAAGTCAAATTGCTACTTTCAGATTCCACCATTGAGCAAGATTAGTAAAGCTATTTTGTAATTAGTTTCAACCCTATTTGAAACTAGATGTTTCTCGGTGTGAAACGGATTGTTTCAAGCCTTAAAACAATTTTTGAAACTAATCGCTACAGGAGAAGAGATGGTGAAGTTGTTACCCTTCACCCGCAAATTCCTTGTTTATCGGAGAGACAGAGAAAAGATGAAGGGGGACATGGAAAAATGGAAAATAAATATCCAATAAGAGAATTTATTCGATTCTGTTGTGATTCAATACCACACCGGTTAATCACTATTTAATTCCTTTTTGTACCGATATGATGTACCTACTTTTAGAGATATGGTTGTTCTGAGCCAAATCCCACAAGATATATTATTAGTCCTTTGGATGATAAGAAAGGTGAATAAATAGAAAAGCCACCCTTCTAGGTGGCTTCTTTTTTGCTCTTCCTCTTGGACTTGAACCAAGGACCCTCTGATTAACAGTCAGATGCTCTAACCGACTGAGCTAAGGAAGAATGTTTGCAATCAAGATTTTCAACTTTGCTCTTCCTCTTGGACTTGAACCAAGGACCCTCTGATTAACAGTCAGATGCTCTAACCGACTGAGCTAAGGAAGAATGTTTTTCTCAATTGCGATGCAAAAGTACTAGGTTTTTTTGAAATATGCAATATCTTTGCAAAAAAAATATTAGGAATGGACAAAATAATAGGATTGGGCAACGCCCTGGTAGACGTACTCGCAACCCTGAAGGATGATACTCTTTTGGATGAAATGGGTTTACCCAAAGGAAGCATGCAGCTCATCGATGACGCTAAGTTACAGCAGATTAACACAAAATTTTCACAGATGAAAACTCACTTGGCAACAGGCGGATCAGCAGGAAATGCCATCCTCGGACTGGCTTGTTTGGGTGCTGGAACAGGGTTTATCGGAAAAGTGGGAAATGATAATTATGGAGAATTTTTTCGTGAAAATCTGCAGAAAAATAAGATTGAAGACAAATTATTGACCTCGGATCGACTGCCTTCCGGTGTGGCATCCACTTTTATTTCACCGGATGGAGAGCGCACTTTCGGAACCTATCTGGGAGCAGCGGCTTCTTTGAGAGCAGAGGAACTGACCTTGGATATGTTTAAAGGTTACGCGTACCTATTTATAGAAGGCTATCTTGTTCAGGACCACGAAATGATTCTTCACGCCATTGAACTGGCTAAAGAAGCCGGTTTGCAGATTTGTCTCGATATGGCTAGTTATAACATTGTGGCTAATGATCTGGAATTCTTCACCTTGTTAATAAACAAATATGTCGACATTGTCTTTGCAAACGAAGAGGAAGCGAAAGCCTTTACCGGCAAGGAGCCGGAGGAAGCTTTGAGAGTGATTGCCAAGAAATGCAGTATTGCTATCGTAAAAGTCGGGGCAAAGGGTTCTTATATCCGCAAAGGGACAGAAGAAATAAAGGTTTCGGCCATTTCGGTTCAAAAAGTGGTAGATACTACCGGTGCCGGTGATTATTTTGCTTCCGGATTCTTATACGGATTGACTTGCGGATATTCGTTGGATAAATGTGCAAAAATAGGTTCTATTCTCTCGGGAAATGTTATTCAGGTAATCGGAACAACGATACCACAGGAACGCTGGGATGAAATTAAGTTAAATATTAACAGGATTCTGGCGGAATAACAAAGGATTGAGCTACTTTTACGACTCATTTAGATTGAAAGAGGTATGAAAAAATTGCTGAACAGGCAGATAGCTATTGTTGCAGTAGCGGTGATAGCCACAGTTGCTTTCTTTAGTTTCAAGAGTGGAGACGACCGTAATTTCCAGATTGCAAAGAATCTGGATATATTTAATGCGATTGTGAAAGAACTGGATATGTTCTATGTAGATACCATTGATCCGAATAAAACGATTCGGGAAGGAATCGATAATATGCTTTATACGCTGGATCCTTATACGGAATATTTCCCGGAAGAAGATCAGAGTGAACTGGAGCAGATGATTAAAGGATCATTTGGTGGGATGGGTTCTTACATTGCTTATAATACGAAACTAAAACGTTCGATGATTTCTGAACCTTTTGAGGGAACGCCTGCTGCAAAAGCCGGTCTGAAAGCGGGAGATATACTGATGGAGATTGACGGACAGGATCTTGCCGGTAAGAATAATGCGGAAGTCAGCCAGATGTTACGCGGACAGGCAGGTACCAGTTTTAAGCTAAAGATTGAGCGCCCGAATGAGAAAGGTGGACGTACGCCGATGGAGTTCACGATTGTACGTGAGTCTATTCAGAATCCGGCGATTCCTTATACTGCCGTATTGGATAATAATGTAGGTTACATTAGCCTTAGCACTTTTTCCGGCAACCCTTCCAAAGAGTTTAAGAAAGCATTTCTGGATTTGAAGAAACAGGGAGCTACTTCGTTGGTGATAGACCTCCGTAGTAATGGCGGTGGATTGCTGGATGAAGCAGTAGAAATTGCGAATTATTTCTTGCCGCGTGGAAAGGTGATTGTAACGACCAAAGGGAAAATCAAACAAGCTAGTAACACTTATAAGACATTGCGCGAGCCGTTGGACTTGGATATTCCGATTGCGGTATTGGTAAATAGTGGAACCGCTTCTGCTTCCGAAATCTTATCAGGTTCTCTGCAGGATCTCGACCGTGCCGTTATAGTTGGTAACCGTACCTTCGGAAAAGGACTGGTACAGGTTCCCCGCTCTTTGCCTTATGGCGGAACGATGAAAGTGACTACCTCTAAATATTATATTCCAAGTGGCCGTTGTGTACAGGCTATTGACTACAAGCATCGTAATGAAGATGGAAGTGTAGGAACCATTCCTGATAGTTTGACTAAGGTATTCCATACGGCTGCCGGACGTGAAGTACGCGACGGAGGTGGTGTAATGCCGGATATTGTTATCAAACAGGAGAAATTACCGAATATCCTCTTCTATCTGGTACGCGATAATCTGATTTTCGATTATGCAACGCAGTATTGTTTGAAACATCCTACCATCGTTGCTCCGGAGGAGTTTGAGGTGACAGATGCCGATTATAATGATTTTAAAGCGTTGGTGAAGAAAGCCGACTTCAAATATGACCAGCAAAGCGAGAAAATTCTGAAAACGTTGAAAGAAGCTGCCGAGTTTGAAGGGTATATGGATGATGCTTCAGAGGAGTTCAAAGCACTTGAAAAGAAGTTGAACCATGATCTTGATCGCGACTTGGATTATTTCTCATCTGATATAAAGAAGATGATTGCTACTGAAATTATCAAGCGTTACTATTACCAACGTGGTAATATCATCCAGCAGTTGAAGGATGATGACGGTTTGAAGGAAGCGATGAAAATTCTGAATGATCCGGTGAAATATAAAGAAATGCTTAGTGCTCCGGCTGCTAAGGAATAAATAAATATATTTCAAACATAGATATATGCGGAAAACGCGGTTTTGTTACCAACAAGCCGCGTTTTCTGTATATCTATATTTAATTGTAAAAGTCCTGTAAGGTCATGCCCGGACACTGATATTTGTGTCCTTAATCGATCTTTATTGACGAACCAAAGGCAGGGTAAAATAGAATCTGCTTCCCTGGCCTTCCTGAGAGCGCAACCAGATACGTCCACCCATCTTCTCTACTAACATTCTGCAAAGAGTTAATCCCAATCCTGTTCCCTGAACAAAATCGTTGACCTTTCCAAAGCGCCGGAAAATTGTGGCAATTCTTGCTGCCGGAATGCCGATGCCGCTATCTTTAACGTAGAACTCTACAAAATCCTCCTTTTCCCGATAGCCGAAATGAATTTCTCCTTTCGGGGTAAACTTCGTAGCGTTACTAAGCAAGTTACTTATAATTTGTATGATGCGATTCCAGTCTCCCGAAGTATACATGTCCGTATTTACGTCGTCCAAAATAAGTTTGACACCGTTTTGCGTCTTATGACAGAATTGTTGTTCCAGCTGCAGGCAGATATCTATTAATTTGATCGGGCGGATATTGAATTTTAGAGAATCAGCTTCAAGTGATGCTAGATCCAGAATATCATTGAATAGATTCAGCAGCATTTCCGAATTTCGTTCGATGATTTCCGAATATTGATTCTTCTCTTCTGCAGATGTTGCGTAAGTGATTAGTTTGGAGAATCCTACAATGGCATTGAGTGGGGTACGTATTTCATGACTCATGTTTGCCAGAAAAGCAGATTTCAGCCGGTCCGACTCTTCCGCTTTGATTCTGGCAGCCTTTAGTTCTTTCTGTTGCTGGGCATTCGTCTGTTCCGCCTCCCATTGTTGGGATATATCACGGCACATACACAACAGATACTCTTTATCCAAAGGAAAGATACGGTTTTCGTAGTGATGTAAAACACCATCCAACATAAGATCGTGTCTGGCTGTTGAACTTTCTCCTGTGAGAATCACCTTATCCATATTCTTGCGGACACTTTCATAAGCTTCTTTGGGCAGAATGTCTTTTACGTTAGTGGTAGTGATATTGTTGGGGCTGATACCTTCTACGTGATTAGTTGCCGGAGAAGAAGCAAGCTCTATGATATTGGCGTCATGGTCGAAGACGGTGAGCATGTCAGGAAGAGCATCCAGTATCCGGGTACTATATTTATCACGAAAACGTTCTTTGGAAGGAGAGGAAGAATCAGAAGAAGAATGAGAGGAAAGAAAATCTATTTTCTTCTCTAATTGTTCGATTATTTCCAAAAGATCTTCCTTTGTTTTGTTTTCGTAATTTCTCATAGAAGATTCGTTATTATTCATTAGAATGTTGTAGAAGTTGTTTTATCTGTTGCAAATATAAAACAATATTCCGAGATGCTGACAGCCTCCCTAGTTATTATAATATAAAAAAAACGGATAGCTTTTGCCCTACTAATCAGAATGTTCTATCTTTGCATCCATTATATATAAATGATTTACAATATGTCTACAGAATTATTCTCTACTCTGCCCTATAAGGTGGCAGATATTACACTTGCTGATTTCGGACGCAAGGAAATCGATTTGGCAGAAAAAGAAATGCCCGGCCTGATGGCTCTTCGCGAAAAGTATGGAGAATCCAAACCGTTAAAAGGTGCCCGCATTATGGGGTCGTTGCACATGACCATTCAAACGGCTGTGCTGATTGAAACATTAGTGGCTTTAGGAGCTGAAGTACGTTGGTGCTCTTGTAATATATATTCAACGCAGGATCATGCTGCTGCTGCGATAGCTGCTGCCGGTGTACCGGTATTTGCATGGAAGGGCGAGACTCTTGCCGATTATTGGTGGTGCACGTTGCAGGCATTGAGCTTTGACGGCGGCAAGGGACCGAATGTGATTGTAGATGATGGTGGTGACGCGACAATGATGATCCACGTGGGTTATGATGCTGAAAATAATGCTGCCGTATTGGATAAGGAAGTACACGCGGAGGATGAAATAGAACTGAATGCTATCTTGAAGAAAGTGTTGGCAGAAGACAGTACTCGCTGGCATCGCGTAGCGGAAGAAGTGCGTGGCGTATCTGAAGAGACTACGACAGGCGTACACCGTTTGTATCAGATGCAGGAAGAAGGCAAATTGCTGTTCCCGGCATTCAATGTAAACGACTCGGTAACGAAATCTAAGTTTGATAATCTGTACGGTTGCCGCGAATCGTTGGCCGACGGAATCAAGCGTGCAACAGATGTGATGATTGCCGGAAAAGTAGTAGTGGTATGCGGTTATGGTGATGTGGGTAAAGGCTGTTCTCACTCCATGCGTTCTTATGGAGCGCGGGTGCTCGTGACGGAGGTAGACCCGATCTGTGCACTGCAGGCTGCAATGGAAGGTTTCGAAGTAGTGACGATGGAAGAGGCTTGTCTGGAAGGTAACATCTTTGTGACTACGACAGGTAATATCGATATTATCCGTATCGACCACATGGAGAAAATGAAAGACCAGGCTATCGTTTGCAACATCGGCCATTTCGATAATGAAATTCAGGTAGATGCTTTGAAACATTATCCGGGCATCAAATGTGTGAACATCAAACCACAAGTAGACCGTTATTATTTCCCGGATGGACATAGCATTATCTTGTTGGCCGACGGTCGTCTGGTAAATCTGGGATGTGCAACAGGACACCCGTCATTCGTGATGAGTAATTCATTTACCAATCAGACATTGGCGCAGATAGAACTGTTCAACAAGAAATATGATATCAATGTATATCGCTTGCCGAAGCATCTGGACGAGGAAGTGGCTCGCCTGCATCTTGAAAAGATCGGTGTGAAACTGACTAAGCTGACTCCCGAACAGGCCGCTTATATTGGTGTATCGGTGGATGGACCTTATAAAGCAGATCATTATAGATACTAATTTGATTTACGATTAGACGATTTACCATTTACGATTGATAAATAAGGGAGATCGATATTCCACTGTTATCAATTGTAAATGTTAGATTGTCCGGTCGTATTTATTTTTATATTCAAACTTCAATCGTAAATAGTAAATCGTGTCATCGTAAATGAAAAAGTTTCTTCCTGACTTAATAGCCATTCTGGCTTTTATCATTCTTTCTTTCGCCTATTTTTTTCCGGCTGATATCGAAGGTCGTATCTTGTTTCAGCATGACACGGCTGCCGGAGTCGGTGCAGGACAAGAATCGAAAGAGTATCTCGAGCGTACCGGAGAACGTACGCGCTGGACAAACTCGATTTTTGGAGGTATGCCTACTTATCAGATGTCTCCGAGTTACGACTCGACAACGTCCCTGAAAGGGGTGGAGAAGGTTTATCGCCTCTTTCTCCCGGATTATGTAGTGCTGACTTTTATCATGATGCTGGGATTCTATATCCTCTTGCGGGCGTTTGGAATATCGGCCTGGCTGGCAGGATTAGGCGGAGTGATATGGGCATTCTCTTCCTATTTCTTCATTCTGATACCGGCAGGGCATATTTGGAAGTTTGTGACATTGGCTTATATACCACCTACGATTGCAGGTGTCGTTCTGGCTTACCGGAAGAAATACCTGTTGGGCGGAATCGTTACGGCCCTGTTCATCGCCCTTCAGATTCAGTCGAATCACATTCAGATGAGCTATTATTTCATGTTTGTGATCCTGTTTTTTGTAGGAGCTTACTTTGAAGATGCTTACAAAAAGAAAGAATTGCCTCATTTCTTCAAGGCTAGCGGGGTTTTAGCACTGGCTGCCGTGGTAGGAGTCTGCATCAATATTTCCAATCTGTATCATACGTATGAATATAGTAAGGAGACGATGCGCGGCAAGAGCGAATTGAAGCAGGAGGGAGCTGCTGCCAGTCAGACTAGTAGCGGATTGGATCGTGATTATATAACCAACTGGAGTTATGGTATCGGTGAAACGTTGACGTTGCTGGTTCCGAATGTAAAGGGGGGAGGATCAGGATCTACGATGTCACAGAGCGAAGCTGCTATGGCAAAGGCCAATCCAATGTATAACGGTATTTACTCACAGTTACCTCAATATTTCGGTGAGCAGCCGTGGACAGCCGGTCCGGTATATGTGGGGGCATTTGTGATGTTCCTCTTTGTATTGGGGTGCTTTATAGTGAAAGGTCCTCTTAAATGGGCGCTGCTGGGAGCTACTATCTTCTCGATTCTGCTTTCATGGGGAAAGAATTTCATGGGGCTGACGGACTTCTTTATCGATTATGTCCCGATGTATAATAAGTTCCGCGCTGTATCTTCTATTCTGGTAATAGCTGAATTTACAATACCTTTGTTGGCGATTTTTGCCTTGAAAGAGATTTTGAGTAAACCGGATATGCTGAAACAGGAAAAGAACTGCAGAGGAGTGATTGCTGCGTTGGTACTAACTGCCGGTGTGGCACTCATTTTAGCTGTCGCCCCGGGCACTTTCTTCTCCAGCTTTATAACGACACAGGAGATGACTGCTTTGAAACAAGCACTTCCTGCCGAACATTTGGCTCCGTTTGTGGCCAATCTGACTGAAATGCGCGAAGCCATTATTGCTTCGGATGCATGGCGCAGCTTCTTTATTATAGTGATCGGTTGCCTGTTCTTATTCTTGTATCAACTGCGGAAGTTGAAAGCCTCTTTTACACTGGCGGGTATTGCACTTTTGTGTCTGATAGATATGTGGAGTGTCAATAAACGCTATTTGAATGACGAACAGTTCGTGCCGAAGTCGAAGCGGTCAGAAGCATTCGTGAAAACACAGGCGGATGAGATTATTCTTCAGGATACGACTCCGAATTATCGTGTACTGAACTTCATCGGTTTCCCCGGTAATACATTTAATGAAAACAATACAGCATATTGGCATAAGAGTGTCGGTGGCTATCATGCAGCGAAACTTCGCCGCTATCAGGAAATGATAGACCATCACATCGTGCCCGAAATGAAAGAAACTTATCAGGCTGTGGCTACTGCCGGTGGACAGATGGACAGTGTGGATGCTTCTAAATTCCGTGTACTGAATATGCTGAATACCAAATACTTCATTTTCCCTGCCGGAGAGCAAGGGCAGGCTGTTCCTGTCATGAATCCTTATGCATACGGTAATGCATGGTTCGTAGATAAGGTGCAGTATGTAAATAATGCAAATGAAGAAATAGATGCTTTGAACGATATTCTTCCAACGGAAACAGCCGTAGTGGATGTGAAGTTTAAAGAACAGCTGAAAGGTGTGACAGAAGGATATAAAGATTCACTATCTACCATCCAGTTAACCAGTTACGAGCCAAATCGTTTGGTTTATAAGGCCTCCACTCCTAAAGACGGAGTTGTTGTTTTCTCTGAAATATATTATCCGGGATGGCAGGTGAATATCGATGGCCAGCCGGTGGATATTGCCCGTGCAGACTATATCTTGCGTGCGATAAATATGCCGGCAGGGGAACATACCATCGAGATGTGGTTTGATCCGCAAAGCATACACGTCACGGAAAGTATTGCTTATGCAGCACTGGCTTTGTTGCTGATCGGAGTTATGGTTCTTGCGTGGACGCAGCGGAGCAAGATAGCGAAGAAGTCTTAAGCGAAATGTAATAGAGATCGTTCAAAAGCCTTGATCTTATAAAAATCACCTTTGCTGCAACATATTGTGCAGTAAAGGTGATTTTCTTTTTAGGGACTTTTCAAACTCATATCAAATAAGGGCGGCTCTCTTCCTCACGAAGAGAGCCGCTACTTTACATTCACTAAAAAATTATGAAAAACAAACGCTGTTCATAGAAACATATTAAGTGTGATGTTTTAGAGATTTTTTTGTTCAAAATCCGGACCCTTGTCAGGATGATTATCTTTGTGCATTCTTCTTTGAGAAGCTTTTTTACGTGCGGAATTTTGTTCGGCCTGCCATTTCTCATACTGTTCTTTTGTCAGAATCTTTTTTATTTTCTTTTCTTTGGTTTCTGCGGCTTTCTTTTGTGAGTCGGCAGAATTGGTATCTCTGTTCATCATCGGACCACCTCCCATTCTGCCCGGGAAACCACCTTCTCCCATCATTGGCGGTTGGCCTCCACCCATTGGCGGACGTCCTCCCCGCATACCGGGACCTTCTCCCATTGGTGGGCGATAGTCATCCGAATTTTGCATAGCCTTGAAAAATGCTTTTTGCTCTTTCAGGTTCAGCTTATATATTTTCTTATATTGTTTATCTGTCAGTTGGAGCAACTTATTCATTTGCTCTGTCATCTGGATTGCTACCTTCTCTGGATTCAGAACTTTGCGTGGAAGATGCTTTTCTTGTTGCTGCCTTTCTTGCGGCTCATAGGCTTCTTGTGCATTTATAAAACCTGCACAACATGTTAAGCTGACTGCCAATCCTATCAATTTCATGTTTTTTCTCATTTCTCTTACTGCTTTTATTTGTTTTAATATCTCAAAGCTAAGTAGATACTGGAGCAGATAAAAATAAAATCGACTAAGGGTGGAGATTTGTCTATCAAATGCCTGACTTTTCTTCGTCCGATGGGTTTATGCTATTATGCTTTAGGATGGAGGAAGGTTCCCCGCCTTGAAACTACAACAGTAACCTATTACCATACTGAATATACGATGAATAAAGGGTTTGATAATATAGGTGATAGGTTGAAAGAGGATTCTTGTTTTTATCTATGAGAGTGACTGTCCATTCATTTACCCATTGAAAAAGGAAAATATGAATATAAACAAATAGTTTGTGGATAGTCTCATTATGCTATAAGCTGCTAAATTTGTAGCCAATAATAGAGCATATATTATGAAAAGACTACTATTCATTTTTTCCTTTTTTTTCTTGTTCGTGTTAAACGGAAAAACACAGGAGGTAGAGATTCTGACATTAGAGGATTGCCTCCGCATTGGTATTGACAATAACTTGTCGTTAGAAGGGAAACGTAAAGAAATACAAAAAAGTAAATATGGCGTATCTGAAAACCGTTCGAAGTTGCTGCCGCAAATTAATGCGATAGCCGGTTATAATAACAATTTTGATCCTCCGGTGTCAGTCACAGACGGTTCATCTTACGGAGTTCCCTATAATATAACGAAAACATTGCAACATTCTGCTAATGCAGGACTGGAAATGCAGATGCCGCTTTTCAATCAGACTCTTTATACTTCTATGTCCATAGCTAAAGTGATGGAAGAAATCAGTCGTCTGTCTTATGGAAAAGCCAGGGAAGATGTTATTCTTCAAATCAGTAAGATGTATTATCTCGGACAGGTCACGGCCGAACAAATCATGCTGATAAAAGCAAATATCACCCGTCTGGAAGAATTGAGAGATATTACACAGGCTTTCTTCGATAATGGAATGTCTATGGAAGTCGATCTGAAAAGAGTCAATATCAATTTGGAAAATCTGAAGGTGCAATATGACAATGCACAAGCAATGATGAAACAGCAATTGAATATGCTGAAATACATTATGGATTATCCGGCTGAAAAGGAAATCGCGCTGACACCGGTAAATACCGATAGCATTACTACGGTAGCCCTGACCGGCTTGTCGGAAAATATCTATGAACTTCAACTCTCACAATCGCAAGTGCAACTGGCGGAACGACAAAAGAAGATCATTACTAATGGATATATCCCTTCTCTTAGTCTGACAGGCAGCTGGCGATATGCCGCATATACGGATAAAGGTTATCATTGGTTCCACTCCGGTCCGTCCAATCAATGGTTTCGTTCCTATGGAGTGGGGCTAACCTTGCGTATTCCGATTTTCGACGGACTGGATAAAACCTATAAAATAAAGAAGGCGATGATCGATATAGAGAACAAAAGGCTGGCATGGGAAGATGCCCGGAAGAATCTGCAAACTCAATATCTGAATGCTGTGAACGACCTGATGAACAATCAGCGTAACTTTAAGAAACAGAAGGATAACTACTTGCTTGCCGAAGATGTGTACGCAGTCACTTCCGACCGTTACCGGGAAGGCATTGCTTCTATGACGGAAGTGCTGCAAGATGAAATGCAGATGAGCGAAGCTCAAAACAACTATATCAGCGCACATTATAACTATCGGGTGACTAACCTGATGCTGCTTAAACTAACCGGACAAATAGAATCATTAGTCAAATAATACGCAAATAACAATCATAAATATGGAAACAATGGAAAATAACCTTCCTTCCGCTACTCATCAGGAGAAAGCAAAAAAAATGAAGAAACTTCGTCGCTGGCAGATTGCTATCAGCCTTTTCGGAGTGGCTATTATTGTTTGGGGAGTGATTGAAGTGATCTGCCTTTTTTTGAATTATAGCCAGACGGAGACTAGTAACGATGCACAAATAGAACAATATGTGTCTCCTATCAATCTACGTGCTTCAGGTTACATTGACAAAATCTACTTTACAGAACATCAGGAGGTACATAAAGGAGATACTTTGCTGGTACTGGATGATCGTGAATATAAAATTCGCGTAATGGAGGCTGAAGCTGCCTTGAAGGATGCGCAAGCCGGTGCGACCGTCATCAATGCTACACTCAATACCACGCAGACAACAGCATCTGTTTACGATGCGTCTATTGCCGAGATTGAAGTACGGTTGGCGAAACTGGAAAAAGACCGGAAACGATATGAGAACCTCGTGAAACGAAATGCGGCTACTCCTATCCAACTTGAACAGATTGTCACTGATTATGAAGCTACGCGTAAGAAGCTGGAAGCTACGAAAAGGCAGAAAAAAGCAGCTCTTTCCGGTGTAGATGAAGTGTCCTACCGTCGCATGAATACCGAAGCGGCTATTCAAAGAGCAACAGCTGCGCTCGAAATGGCCCGGTTGAATCTTTCCTATACGGTTGTAATAGCTCCTTGTGACGGAAAACTCGGCCGTCGTTCATTAGAGGAAGGACAGTTTATTTCGGCAGGGCAGACCATCACCTATATTCTTCCTGATACCCAGAAATGGATCGTTGCCAATTATAAGGAGACACAAATCGAGAACCTGCATATCGGACAGGAAGTATTTGTCACAGTAGATGCCATTAGCGATAAAGAGTTTAAAGGCAAAGTCACCTCTATATCAGGAGCTACCGGGTCTAAATATTCATTAGTGCCGACGGATAATTCGGCAGGTAATTTTGTGAAGATTCAGCAACGTATTCCCGTACGAATCGATTTCACCGATTTATCGAAAGAAGATAACGAACGGTTAGCAGCAGGCATGATGGTAGTAGTGAAAGCCAGACTCTAATCCCTCCGCCTCTTCTGTCTATATACAGTGCCTTATAATTTTTAATTTATATTTTTAATTAGTCCGATGCCCTCTTATCCTAAAAATTATCCTTTCTATGGTTGGATGCCCAAGCCGTTGGGTATTATCATTCTGTTATTTTTCTTTCTGCCGATTCTTACGGTAGGCGGGGTTTATTCGGTGAATAGCACCGAAATGATGAGCGGGCTTGGCATAATATCCGAGCATATCCAGTTTGCCAACTTTGTTACTTCTATTGGTATGGCAGCCTTTGCTCCTTTCCTATATCAGTTGGTGTGTGTACGGCGGGAGAAGATGATGTGTATTGTCGGGTTTGCGTTCATGTATATATTCAGTTATATCTGTGCAAAGACAGACAGCGTTTTTCTGTTGGCGCTTTGTAGTCTTCTGACGGGTTTCTTGCGTATGGTACTGATGATGGTCAATCTGTTCACACTCATTTGGTATGCGGGTGGAATGGAAGCTACCCGCAATATTACTCCGGGGTTGGAGCCGAAAGATACTGTCGGTTGGAATAAATTGGACATTGAAAGATGTGTGAGTCAGCCGGCTGTTTATCTGTTTTTTATGATTCTGGGACAGTCGGGCACAGCATTGACGGCTTGGCTGTCCTTTGAATATGAGTGGAAATATGTGTATTACTTTATGATGGGGATTCTCCTGATCTCTATTTTGCTCTTGTTTATTACCATGCCGAATTATAAGTTTCCCGGAAGGTTTCCTATTAATTTCCGTAAGTTCGGCAATGTCACTGCATTTTGCATCTCGCTGACTTGTCTCACGTATGTGCTGGTTTATGGAAAAGTACTCGACTGGTATGATGACGAATCTATCCGTTGGGCGACAGCTGTAAGTATTCTGTTTGCGGGAATTTTTCTATATATGGACGTAACGCGCCGGTCGCCTTATGTTTTGCTGGATGCGTTCAAACTGCGTACTATACGTATGGGAGCATTACTTTATTTATTATTGATGGTGATAAACTCCAGTGCTATGTTTGTCAATGTGTTTGCAGGAGTGGGGATGCATCTCGATAATCTGCAAAATGCTTCATTAGGTAATTGGTGTATGGTAGGTTATGCTATTGGTGCCGTGGTTGCTATGGTGTTGGGAGGTAAAGGATTACATTTTAAGTATCTGTTTGCGATGGGATTCTTCTTCCTGTCTTTATCAGCTGTTTTCATGTATTTCGAGGTACAGACAGCAGGAGTTTACGAGCGTCTGAAATATGCAGTTATCATCCGTGCTACAGGCATGATGATTCTGTATGCGCTGACGGCTGCTTATGCCAATCAACGTATGCCTTTTAAATATCTTTCCACCTGGATCTGTATTATGCTTACTGTGCGTATGGTTGTGGGACCGAGTATTGGCGGAGCAATTTATACAAATGTTTTGCAGGAGCGGCAACAACACTATATAACCCGTTATGCGCAAAATGTGGACCTGCTTAATCCGGATGCTTCCACTTCCTTCCTTGGTACGGTACAAGGTATGAAATATCAGGGAAAGAGTGAGACGGAAGCCCGTAACATGGCTGCTATATCTACCAAAGGGCGTATTCAGGTGCAGGCCACGCTCTCTGCACTCAAAGAGATGGCGGGATGGACAATTTATGGTGGGTTAATTTGTATGATATTTGTGCTCGTTGTTCCTTATCCTAAACGAAAATTGCTAACTTAGCGTCGTTTTTGATAATGATCTGTTAATATATTAGTATGATGGATAGCGGACAAGATCGTTTATTGCAGTTTGAACGCGATTTGTTAAGTGGGAAAAATATATGTAGCTCCGAAGGGATATTTGTAAATTTTCCACCCTCACTGAAGAAACCTTTTCAAATGAAAGGACTGGGGCTGATTATTTGCCACCAGGGTAATTTCCAGTTTTCGCTTAATCAGAAAAAGCATTTCGCAGGAGCAGGCGAAAGTTTGTTTATTCCCGAAGACGGCGAGTTTCAGGTTTTGCAAGAGTCGGAAGACATGGAGGTGCGGATTTTGATTTATCAGATAGAACCGATCCGGGATATTATGGGGAATCTGGTTGTTTCCATGTATATGTATTCCCGCCTTACTCCCGAAGAACCTTCTTGTGTATGGTCTACTGGTGAGGAAGAAGAGATCGTAAAGTATATGTCCTTATTGGACAATGTGTTACAGTCGGAAGAAAATTCATTTAAACTTTATGAGCAGAAATTACTTCTACTTGCATTGACGTACAGGATTTGTTCTATTTATAATCGCAAACTCGTCAATGACGGGCGGGAAGTGGGAGGACGCAAAAACGAAGTCTTTATTCACTTGATCCAGTTAATCGAAAAATATTATATGCAGGAACGGGGTGTTGAGTTTTATGCGGATAAATTGTGTTTGTCTCCTAAATATCTTTCTGCCGTTTCTAAGAGTATCTGCGGATATACCGTGCAGGAACTTGTATTCAAAGCTATCATTCGTAAGAGCATCTCATTGCTTAAAAATACGCAGAAAGATATTCAGGAGATTTCAAATGCCTTCGGCTTCCCCAATGCTTCTTATTTCGGTACGTTCTTTAAGAAGCAGGTTGGGGTTTCACCGCAGCAATATCGGAAGAATCTTTAAACGTTTATTCTTTTTCACCATAGGCAAGATCGCCTGCATCGCCCAGTCCCGGAACAATGTAAGAATGTTCGTTGAGTTCGGGATCGATGGCTGCGCACCAGATTGTTGTCTTGTCTTCAGGAAATACATTCTTTATATGATCGATAGCCTTTTGGCTGGCGATAATCGAAGCAACATGAATTTCGGCAGGGTGTCCTTTGGTCAGCATTGCCTGGTAACTAAGTTCCATACTCCCTCCTGTTGCCAGCATAGGGTCGGTGATAATCAGCGTTTTGTCATCAATGCGGGGAGAAGCGATATATTCTATATGTATATCGAATTTTAGCGTATCTTTATATTTGCGGTAAGCGGAAACAAACGCATTCTCCGCCCCGTCGAAATAGCTAAGGAAACCTTGATGGAAAGGCAGACCAGCACGCAGGATCGTACTGATTACTAAATTGTTGTCCGGTGTACTGACCGGAGCGATTCCCAGTGGTGTCTGGATGTTCTTTACCGAGTATTTAAACTCTTTACTCATTTCATAAGCCATGATTTCTCCGATCCGTTCGATGTTACGGCGGAAACGCAGGCGGTCGTTCTGAACTTCTACATTTCTAATTTCGGATATGTACTGGTTTAGAATCGAATTAGTTTGGCCAAAATCAATTACTTTCATATTATTTTTTAATCAGATTTTAATCTCATTTTCACAGCATTGCTAGCATACTGACTTGCAAAGTAAACGATAATCTTTCAAATTGCAATATTCAGTTTGCAGATATTGTTAGGAATTTATAAAAGAGTTTCAATTAGGGAAAAATTTCTCTAATACCTTCTTCCTTTCCAAAGAAAGTATTACTTTTGTAGCCGGATTTACAAGGGGCTATCCAAAGCTCCCCATGTTAAGGTGAAAAGAGATAGAAAACAAAATACCAATTTTAATTAATTCAAAGAAAATGGCAAATTTAGATTTAAGCAAGTACGGCATCACAGGTGTGACCGAGATTTTGCACAATCCGTCTTATGATGTTTTGTTCGCTGAAGAAACAAAACCGAGTCTGGAAGGCTTTGAAAAAGGTCAAGTAACTGAATTAGGCGCTGTGAACGTGATGACAGGTATCTATACCGGTCGTTCTCCTAAAGATAAATTCTTCGTTAAGAATGAAGCTTCTGCTGATTCTGTATGGTGGACTTCTGAAGATTACAAAAACGACAACAAACCATGTACTGAAGAAGCTTGGGCTGACTTGAAAGCTAAAGCTGTAAAACAACTTTCCGGCAAACGTTTGTTCGTTGTTGATACTTTCTGTGGTGCTAACGAAGCTACTCGTATGAAAGTACGTTTCATCATGGAAGTAGCTTGGCAGGCTCACTTCGTAACTAACATGTTCATCCGCCCGACTGCTGAAGAACTTGCTAACTACGGAGAACCTGATTTCGTATGTTTCAATGCTTCTAAAGCAAAAGTTGACAACTACAAAGAACTGGGCTTGAACTCTGAAACTGCTACAGTATTCAACCTGAAGACTAAAGAACAAGTAATCCTGAATACTTGGTACGGTGGTGAAATGAAGAAAGGTATGTTCTCTATCATGAACTACATGAACCCGCTTCGTGGTATCGCTTCTATGCACTGCTCTGCTAACACCGATATGGAAGGAACTAGCTCTGCTATCTTCTTCGGTCTGTCTGGTACAGGTAAGACTACTTTGTCTACTGACCCGAAACGTAAATTGATCGGTGACGACGAACACGGATGGGATAACGAAGGTGTATTCAACTACGAAGGTGGTTGCTACGCTAAGGTTATCAACCTGGATAAAGAAAGTGAACCGGATATCTACAATGCTATCAAACGTGACGCTTTGCTTGAAAACGTAACTGTTGATGCTAACGGTAAGATTGATTTCACAGATAAGAGCGTGACTGAAAACACTCGTGTTTCTTATCCTATCTATCACATCGAAAACATCGTTAAACCGGTGTCTAAAGGTCCTCACGCAAAACAAGTTATCTTCTTGTCTGCTGATGCATTCGGTGTATTGCCTCCAGTATCTATCTTGAACCCGGCACAGGCTCAATACTACTTCTTGTCTGGATTTACAGCTAAATTGGCTGGTACAGAACGTGGTATCACTGAACCGACTCCGACATTCTCTGCTTGCTTCGGTGCTGCTTTCTTGTCATTGCATCCGACTAAATATGCAGAAGAACTGGTTAAGAAGATGGAGATGACTGGTGCTAAAGCATACTTGGTTAACACTGGATGGAATGGTTCCGGCAAACGTATCTCTATCAAAGATACTCGTGGTATCATCGATGCTATCCTTGATGGTTCTATTGACAAAGCTCCTACTAAGGTTATTCCTTTCTTCGACTTTGTTGTTCCTACAGAACTTCCGGGTGTTGATCCGAAGATCCTTGACCCACGCGACACTTACGAATGTGCTTGCCAATGGGAAGAAAAAGCTAAAGATTTGGCTGGACGTTTCATCAAGAACTTCGCTAAATTTACTGGTAACGAAGCTGGTAAGGCTTTGGTTGCTGCTGGTCCGAAACTCTAATTGGAGAATCAGATATAATATGGAAGGCGGTTCGATTTCGAACCGCCTTTTTTGTTTATGCCTGTGCCTTTCTATGAGAATAAATGCTGTTTGTTTAAAACTTTTCCCTATATTTGCCAAAACAGGAGTACTAACCTTTAAAGGCGGTTATGGTATATCTAGCTACTGACAAACAGACCTATGCGGATCTAAGCATTACAGAGACTGCTAATAATGAGCAATTTCTTTTCTCTTTGTTTTCCAAAACAGAGACAAAAGAAGGAAAAGCGCTGATGTTGAACTGGATTATGTATCCGCTAAGTGATTTGGGGGAAATCCGTAAAAGACAGGAGGCTATTGTCTGGGATGCTTTGCCCGAACTTCTTTTGAATGAAGAAGAGCTGGATTTTATTGAGTATTACTTGGCTTATCGTGACCAGATACGGGAAGCTCATATTTTACTTTCATGTGCTACTGTTATCGACCGTCTGGTGCGATATGATTCGACCCGTTATGTGATCTGCAGAGGGGTGAAATTAGTGGTTCATCTCTTGCATTGTCTGAAGGAATGGGCGACAGAACTACCACAGGACGCCCCGCAACTCATGAAAGAATCTGCTGCTATGATTGATAATATTCTCCATGGAAGTGAATTGGAGGAAGTATTGGAGCAGACCTCTGATGAGGAAAAACGACTATCTAACTTTGTCATAGACAAATTCGATTATCTGTTCCGGTGTACTCGGTTGTTATCTTTGAAGGAACTTCTGTCTGTTATATATCTACTTGATGTTTGCCGTACAGCTCACCGGGTGGCAAAAGAGAAGAGCTTCTGTTGTATGCCGGTAATGGTACCGACAATGGACTTCTCGGTGGAGGGAGTCGTTCATCCTTTTGTGAAAGATGCGCAGCCAAACCGTTGGCAGATGTCCCGGGGAAATATATGCATTTTTACAGGCTCTAATATGGCGGGAAAGTCAACAACTTTAAAGGCATTGACCTTGGCTGTCTGGTTGGCACATTGCGGTTTGCCTGTTCCTGTGAAATCAATGATTTGTCCTCTTTACGAGGGGATTTATACCTCTATTAATCTGCCGGATTCTTTGCGGGACGGACGAAGTCATTTTATGGCGGAAGTACTCCGTATTAAAGAAGTGATGCAAAAAGCTGTGACCGGAAAACGCTGTTTGGTGGTATTAGATGAGATGTTTCGCGGGACGAATGCTAAAGATGCGTTTCAAGCCTCCGTTGCCGTCAATGAATTACTGAAAAGCTTCTCTCATTGTCATTTCTTGATATCGACACATATTTTGGAATATGCGAAAGCCTTTGAAAAGGATTCTTCCTGTTGCTTTTATTATATGGAAGCAGAAATTATTGATGATGCGTTTGTCTGTCCTCATCGGTTGTTGTCAGGGATTTCAGAGGCCAGAGTCGGGTATTGGGTCGTGAAAAAAATACTGTCGGATGGTTTGATGTAATTTTACCTCATTATAGAGGTTGTTGAGATTCTGTTTTATTTTTATTAGATATATATTTTGACTACTTTTGTACAGACTATAAATGGGTTATTAATCTTAAATAACGACGCGACGACCATGAAGAATTTTTATTTCCTTCTTATTAGTTCCCTATTCCTTACCTCCGGGCTTTATGCGGGAGAAACAGATTATACTCAAGGACTTTCCATCTGGTTTGATACTCCGAATACTTTGCAGGGATATGCTGCCTGGTATGGCGGAAGACCGGATTTGTGGAAAGATGAAAATAAACCGGTAACAGCAGGAAGCGGACATAATCTGGATGCCAGTTGGGAGTCACAGTCATTGCCTATTGGTAACGGTAGCCTCGGCGCAAATATTATGGGATCGGTAGAAGCCGAACGTATCACTTTCAATGAAAAAACGCTTTGGCGCGGTGGTCCGAACACAGCGAAAGGTGTGGACTATTATTGGAATGTCAATAAACAATCGGCCCATCTTTTAGATGAAATACGCAAAGCATTTACAGAGGGAGATCAGAAAAAGGCTGAAATGCTAACGCGACAGAACTTCAATAGTGAAGTTTCGTATGAAGCTGACGGAGAAAATCCTTTCCGTTTCGGTAGCTTTACTACAATGGGAGAGTTTTATGTAGAAACCGGACTGAATATGATAGGAATGAGCGATTATAAGCGCATTCTTTCTTTGGATTCGGCTATGGCAGTCGTACAATTCAAAAAGGATCGTGTGGCTTATCAACGCAATTTTTTTATCTCTTACCCCGCCAATGTAATGGTGGTACGTTTCAGCGCGGATCAATCGGGGAAACAAAATCTGGTTTTCAGTTATGCGCCCAATCCCCTGTCTACCGGCAGCATGGTTTCTGATGGAAATAAAGGACTGGTTTACACAGCTTCTTTGGATAATAATGGAATGAAGTATGTTGTGTGCATCCAGGCAGAAACAAAAGGAGGAACACTGTCTAATGCAGATGGAAAGTTGACAGTGAAGGATGCAGACGAAGTTGTATTTTATATCACAGCGGACACTGACTATAAGATTAACTTTGATCCGGATTTCAAAGATCCGAAAACATATATAGGCGTTAATCCCGAAGAAACGACAAAGCAGTGGATGAATAATGCAGTGGCGCAGGGATATACAGCTTTATTCAATCAACATTATAATGATTATGCTACTCTGTTCAACCGGGTTCGGCTGAATCTGAACCCAGCGGTGAAAGGAGTGAATCTGCCTACTTCCCAACGTCTGAAAAATTATCGGAAAGGACAGCCGGATTATTATCTGGGAGAGTTGTATTATCAATTTGGACGTTATCTTCTGATTGCCAGTTCCCGTCCGGGCAATATGCCTGCTAATCTACAGGGGATTTGGCACAATAATGTCGATGGACCGTGGCGTGTGGATTATCATAATAACATCAATATCCAGATGAATTATTGGCCTGCTTGTTCTACCAACTTGAATGAGTGCGTGCTTCCGTTGATTGACTTTATCCGTACACTGGTGAAACCGGGGGAGAAGACTGCACAAGCTTATTTCGGAGCAAGAGGATGGACGGCATCTATCTCCGGCAATATTTTCGGCTTTACCACTCCGTTGGAAAGTCAGGATATGTCGTGGAACTTCAATCCGATGGCAGGTCCCTGGCTGGCTACTCATATATGGGAGTATTACGACTATACAAGAGACTTGAAATTTCTGAAAGAAACCGGCTATGAACTAATTAAGAGTAGTGCGGATTTTGCAGTCGATTACCTGTGGCATAAGCCGGATGGAACCTATACGGCTGCTCCGTCCACTTCGCCCGAGCATGGTCCTATCGATCAGGGAGCTACTTTTGTGCATGCCGTAGTGCGTGAAATTCTGATGGATGCGATTGAAGCAAGCAAAGTGTTGGGTGTAGATAAGAAAGAACGTAAGCAATGGGAGCATGTGCTTGCCAATCTCGTTCCCTATCAAATAGGTCGTTATGGTCAGTTGATGGAATGGTCGGTGGATATTGATGATCCGAAAGATGAACATCGTCATGTGAATCATCTGTTCGGCCTGCATCCGGGACATACTGTTTCTCCGGTCACTACTCCCGAACTGGCGAAAGCTGCTAAAGTGGTATTGGTGCATCGTGGTGATGGTGCTACCGGTTGGAGTATGGGTTGGAAGTTGAATCAGTGGGCGCGTTTGCAGGATGGTAATCATGCTTATACTTTATTCGGCAATTTATTGAAGAACGGAACCATGGATAATTTGTGGGATACGCATCCGCCTTTCCAAATTGATGGGAACTTTGGTGGGACAGCGGGAATCACCGAAATGCTGCTCCAAAGTCACATGGGCTTTATTCAATTATTACCGGCTTTGCCGGATGCATGGAAAGACGGTTCTATCAGTGGTATCTGTGCAAAAGGAAATTTTGAGGTGGATGTGATCTGGGAGAATCATCAGTTGAAAGAAGCTGTTGTACGCTCTAATGCAGGAGGCAACTGTGTCATAAAGTATTTGGATCAGACTATCTCCTTTAAAACAGTGAAAGGACGCAGTTATCAGATTGGATATGATGCAGCCAAAGGGCTCATTAAAAATTAAACACAAAATATCGGAAAATTAGAAAGAAAGGATGGTACTGGAGTATTTAAAATTATTCGTGACATTTGCAAAGATTGGGATGTTTACTATTGGTGGCGGTTATGCCATGATTCCGTTGATTGAACGGGAGATTGTTAACAAGCAATGGATGAATAAGGAAGAATTTATGGAGATGTTTGCTTTGACGCAGTCGCTTCCGGGTGTGTTTGCAGTGAATATTTCTATTTTTGTAGGATATAAGTTGTATAAGGTGGGTGGTAGCCTGGTGTGTGCATTGGCTACGATTCTTCCCTCTTTCGTTATCATGATGCTGATAGCCATGTTTTTTGCACGGTTTCAAGATAATGAAGTGATGATTCGTATCTTTAATGGAATACGTCCTGCCGTGGTAGCATTGATTCTGTTTCCTTGCATTTCTGCTGTTAGAGCTTTGAAACTGAAGTGTTTTCAGTTGATTGCTCCTGCCATAGCTACCGTGTTGATCTGGCAGTTCGGCTTATCACCTATTTATATTGTGGTGGCCGGAATTATAGGGGGATTGGTATATACATTATGGTTGAAAGAAAAAATAGCGAATAAACAGGTATGATATATTGGCAATTACTTTGGGTGTATCTTAAAATAGGTATGTTCGGTTTTGGGGGTGGATATGCGATGCTTTCCCTGATTCAACATGAAATAGTGGATCTTCATCATTGGCTGACTCCTCAACAGTTTACGGATGTGGTCGCAATTTCGCAGATGACTCCGGGACCGATTGGCATAAATAGTGCTACTTACGTAGGTTATGCGGTAACACAAAGTGTTTGGGGCGCTGTGTTGGCCACTGTAGCCGTTTGCTTGCCTTCTTTTATTTTGGTGTTGCTAATTTCTTATTTCTTTGCGAAGTGTAAGGATAATAAGTATATTAAAGCGGCTATGTCCGGACTGCTTCCTATGTCGGTCGCGCTGATTGCTTCGGCTGCATTACTTATGATGAATAGAGAGAATTTTATAGACTATAAAAGTATCGGTA
This sequence comes from Bacteroides sp. MSK.18.37, assembly GCF_019129155.2. Taxonomy (NCBI): domain Bacteria; kingdom Pseudomonadati; phylum Bacteroidota; class Bacteroidia; order Bacteroidales; family Bacteroidaceae; genus Bacteroides; species Bacteroides sp. MSK.18.37. The sequence continues at coordinate 3,564,633 of NZ_JAHOIB020000001.1, forward strand.
TTTTCGCAGCCGCCTTTTTGGTTACATGGAAATGGAATCTTCACCCTATTCTGTTGATTTGTCTGGCGGGTGTGGTAGGATTACTGTTGTATTAGTATACTTATGGGAAAAAGAGCCCCCCGGTTGAACACTGCGTTTAACCGGGGGCTCTTTTATAATATTATGAAAGAATAGTTAGTTCTTGTTTGCACGTTTACGTTCGATTTCGTCCAAAATCACTTTACGCATACGCATTGCTTTAGGAGTAACTTCTACATATTCGTCTTCCTTAATATATTCCAATGCTTCTTCAAGTGAGAACTGGATAGGCGGAATCAGACGTACTTTATCATCCGAACCGGAAGCACGCATATTCGTCAACTTCTTCGATTTGGTTACGTTGATAACCAAGTCGTTGTCGTGAGAATGCTCGCCTACTACCTGTCCTGCATAGACTTCGTCCTGCGGGAAAATAAAGAACTTGCCACGATCCTGTAATTTGTCGATGGCGTAAGCAAAAGCTGTTCCGCTTTCCATAGCAATCATAGAACCATTGGTACGACGTTCAATTTCTCCTTTGTGCGGCTGATATTCTTTGAAACGGTGCGCCATAATGGCTTCACCGGCAGAGGCCGTCAGTACATTGGTACGCAAACCGATGATACCGCGTGAAGGCATATTGAATTCAAGATTGATGCGTTCGCCTGTATTTTCCATCTTTACCATTTCACCTTTACGGCGGGTAACCATATCAATAATCTTGCTGGAATATTCTTCCGGTACGTTGATGGTCAACTCTTCAATCGGTTCGCATTTCACACCGTCGATTTCTCTGAAGATAACCTGTGGCTGACCTACCTGCAATTCATATCCCTCGCGGCGCATTGTTTCAATCAATACAGAAAGGTGGAGTACACCACGGCCGGAAACAATCCATTTACCGTCTTCTTCACTCTTTCTTACGCGGAGAGCCAGGTTCTTGTCGAGTTCCTTCATCAGACGGTCGTGGATGTGACGTGAAGTCACAAACTTACCATCCTTACCGAAGAAAGGAGAATCGTTGATAGCAAACAACATACTCATGGTCGGTTCGTCGATTGCGATTGGCGGCAATGCTTCCGGATTCTCGAAATCACAAACAGTATCTCCAATCTCGAATCCGTCAATACCTACCAGCGCGCAGATGTCACCGGAAGAAACCTCATTTGTTTTCACACGGCCTAAACCTTCGAAAACATGGAGCTCTTTAATTTTGCTCTTGAACATATCGCCGTTACGTTTCACAAGCGTTATATTCATGCCTTCTTTTAATGTACCACGATGTACGCGACCTACGGCAATACGACCGGTATAAGAAGAATAATCCAGAGAAGTAATCAACATCTGGGGAGTACCTTCCAACTGTTGCGGTGCCGGAATGTTTTCGACGATACAATCCAGTAGCGGAGTGATGCTGTCAGTTTGTTGCTGCCAGTCGGTGCTCATCCAGTTGTTTTTGGCGGAACCGTAAATCACGGGGAAGTCCAGCTGATCTTCCGTTGCGTTCAAGCTGAACATCAAGTCGAAAACCATCTCGTAAACTTCTTCCGGGCGGCAGTTAGGTTTATCTACCTTATTAACTACCACAATGGGTTTCAAACCGATTTCGAGCGCTTTTTGCAGTACGAAACGAGTCTGTGGCATCGGACCTTCGAAGGCATCTACCAACAGAATACAGCCATCGGCCATATTCAATACACGTTCTACTTCACCACCGAAGTCGCTGTGTCCCGGAGTATCAATAATATTAATTTTTGTACCGTTGTAATTGATGGATACGTTTTTGGAGAGAATCGTTATACCACGTTCACGTTCCAAATCGTTGTTATCCAGGATAAGTTCACCACTATTTTGGTTGCTGCGGAATAAATTTCCGGCCAATAGCATCTTGTCAACCAGCGTTGTTTTCCCATGGTCAACATGGGCAATGATTGCAATGTTTCGAATATTTTGCATATAATACCTATTATTTGGCTGCAAAGGTACGAAAATAGGATTAGAAATATGCGCAATGATAGCAATTTTTTCTTGTAAATCGTTGTGTGATATAAAGATAATGCCTATCTTTGCACGCTCAAAAGAATAATTTATCAATTAAAATTCTAAGAATTATGTATTTAGACGCTGCTAAAAAGCAAGAAATCTTCGGAAAGTACGGAAAGTCTAACACTGACACCGGCTCAGCTGAGGCCCAAGTGGCATTGTTTTCCTACCGTATTTCTCACCTGACTGAGCACATGAAGCTCAACAGAAAAGATTATAGTACTGAAAGAGCGTTAACAATGTTGGTAGGTAAGCGTCGTCGCTTACTCGACTACCTGAAAGCAAGAGATATCGAAAGATATCGTGCTATTGTTAAAGAGCTCGGTTTGCGTAAGTAATCTACTTGTCGCGAAAAGATTTAAAGCCGTTCCTCATGATAGAGGAACGGCTTTTTTTAGTTTCTTCTTTTTCTTCCTGATAGTCGTATTTTCTTCGGTTATAATTGTGTTCATCTAAAGATTTTGCTATTTTTGCAGCTTAATTATTATAATTTATCACCTTTGATAACTAAAATGCTTTCAAAATGGATACAAGTAAGATTGTTGGCGAGAAAATTAAAGCCCTCCGCGAAGATAAATCAATAAGCATAGAAGAGTTGGCGCAACGTTCAGGTTTGGCTATCGAACAGATTGAACGTATTGAGAATAACATTGATATACCTTCTCTCGCACCGCTGATTAAGATTGCGCGTGTGTTGGGAGTACGTCTGGGTACTTTCCTTGATGATCAGGATGAAGTCGGACCGGTCGTATGCCGTAAGAAAGAAGCCAAAGATGCGATCAGTTTTTCCAATAATGCGATTCACTCTCGCAAACACATGGAATATCACTCGTTGTCCAAGTCAAAGGCGGACCGTCACATGGAACCGTTTATTATCGATGTGATGCCGACGCAAGATACCGACTTCGTGCTTTCTTCTCATGAAGGAGAAGAGTTTATCATGGTTATGGAAGGTATCATGGAAATCAGTTATGGCAAGAACACCTATCTGCTGGAAGAGGGTGATAGCATTTATTATGATTCCATTGTTCCTCATCATGTACATGCTTATGAGGGACAGGCTGCAAAAATCTTGGCAGTAGTTTACACACCGATTTAATGAAATAGTAGGAACCAAGACTTAAGTATAATTACATGCAATTATTTGATCGTACTTTGGGGCAGTGGCTGGAACACTGGGCTGAAGAGACTCCCGATAAGGAATATATCGTATATTCCGACCGAAATCTCCGTTTTACCTGGAGTCAGTTGAACCGTCGTGTGGATGATATGGCAAAAGGGCTTATTGCCATTGGTGTGGAACGTGGTACTCATGTGGGTATCTGGGCGGCTAATGTTCCCGATTGGTTGACATTGTTATATGCCTGCGCGAAGATTGGTGCGGTATATGTTACAGTGAATACGAACTACAAGCAATCGGAGTTGGAATATCTTTGTCAGAACTCGGATATGCATACGCTTTGTATTGTGAATGGTGAGAAGGATAGTGATTTTGTGCAGATGACATACACGATGCTTCCTGAATTGAAGACTTGTGAGCGTGGACATTTAAAGAGCGAACGCTTTCCATATATGCGAAATGTAGTATATGTAGGTCAGGAAAAACATCGTGGTATGTATAATACAGCGGAGATCCTGCTGTTGGGAGATAATGTGGAAGATGACCGTTTGAACGAACTAAAAAGCAAAGTGGATTGTCACGATGTAGTAAATATGCAATATACATCGGGCACTACCGGCTTCCCGAAAGGGGTGATGCTGACACATTATAATATTGCCAATAATGGATTTCTGACGGGGGAACACATGAAGTTCACGGCAGATGACAAACTTTGTTGTTGCGTTCCGTTGTTCCATTGTTTTGGGGTAGTATTGGCTACCATGAACTGTCTGACTCATGGTTGTACACAAGTGATGGTAGAACGTTTCGACCCGTTGGTTGTGCTGGCCTCTATTCATAAAGAACGTTGTACGGCTCTTTATGGTGTGCCGACTATGTTTATCGCCGAGTTGCATCATCCGATGTTCGATCTCTTTGATATGTCTTGTCTTCGTACAGGTATTATGGCCGGTTCGCTGTGTCCTGTCGAACTGATGAAGCAGGTAGAAGAGAAAATGTATATGAAGGTGACTAGTGTATATGGACTGACGGAGACCGCTCCGGGTATGACAGCTTCTCGTATTGATGATCCGTTCGATGTACGTTGTAATACGGTAGGACATGATTTTGAATTTACGGAGGTGAAGGTGATTGATCCTGAAACAGGTGAAGAATGTCCGGTTGGTGTACAAGGTGAAATGTGTAACCGTGGTTATAATACCATGAAAGGATATTATAAGAATCCGGAAGCAACGGCGGAAGTGCTTGATGAAAACAACTTCTTGCATTCCGGCGACTTGGGTATTAAGGATGAAGATGGAAATTACCGGATTACCGGACGTATCAAAGATATGATTATTCGTGGTGGCGAGAATATTTATCCGCGCGAAATAGAAGAGTTTCTTTATAAGCTTGACGGAGTGAAAGATGTTCAGGTGGCTGGTATTCCTTCTAAAAAGTATGGTGAGGCAGTCGGAGCATTTATTATTTTGCAGGAAGGAGTACAAATGCAGGAAGCCGATGTACGTGATTTCTGCAGAAATAAGATATCCCGTTATAAGATTCCGAAATATATCTTCTTTGTGAATGAATTCCCGATGACGGGTAGTGGAAAGATTCAGAAGTTCAGATTGAAAGATTTGGGACTGCAACTTTGCAAGGAGCAGGGAATAGAGATTATTTAGAAACTTATGATTATTTAAAGGCACACAAAGTTTTTCGATTATAAACAGTGAACGGTGAACTCTCTGCAATCAATTATGCAGTTTGTTCACCGTTCACTATTTGTATGCTCTTATCCGGTTTTGGCTCCGGCGTCAGGTTGCGTGTTATTAAATGAAATCATCGCCCAGTTGCATTTGGGCGTCGTTTACATATTTACGGATGGCATGTTCTTCATCTTTGCGGCAAATCAAAAGAACGTTGTCCGATTCGGCTATCAGAAATCCTTCCAGTCCATCGATAACGGCCAGTTTGCCTTTCGGAAGTACTACCATATTATCTTTACTGTTATATATAAGTGAATGGCACTTCAGCGTAACATTGCCTTCCGGGTCTCTTTCCGATAAATCATAAAGTGATCCCCAAGTTCCAAGATCGGACCAGCCAAAATCTCCTAATGATACATACACATTATCCGCTTTCTCCATAATGCCGAAGTCGATGGATACATTAGGACATGCTGGGAAGTTTTCTTCGATGAATGCTTTCTCCTTGTCGGTGGCATAAATATCTTTTCCCGGTGCCAGTTTGGAAGCTAATTCAGGCAGTAAATCTTCACTTGCTTTGATGATTGTATTTACATTCCACATAAATAGGCCGGAATTCCAGTAAAATTCTCCGCTCTCTACGAATACTTTAGCTAATTCCAGTTCCGGTTTCTCTGTGAATGTTTTTACTTTATAGAAGTTTCCTCCTGCGGGTTCGTCTATTTGTATATATCCGTACCCTGTTTCCGGGCGATTGGGTTTAATACCTAATGTCAGTAGCTTTTCCGAGCGTGAAACAAAATCAAGTCCTTTTTCGATAGCGGCAAGAAACTCATCCTCTTTTAAAATTAAATGGTCTGAAGGAGCGACTACGATATTGGCGTTCGGGTTCAGTGCCCGGATGTGGTAAGCGGCCCATGCTATACACGGAGCGGTATTTCGTCTTGCGGGTTCCAGCAGAATCTGTTCTTCGTTCACTTCGGGCAATTGTTCCTTCACTAAGTCCGCATACATTGCATTGGTAACGATGAAAATATTTTCTGTTGGGATAACCTTTTGGAACCGGTCGAAAGTCTGTTGTAAAAGTGAACGGCCCGTTCCGAAGAAATCTAAGAATTGTTTGGGCAATGTTTTGCGGCTAAACGGCCAGAAGCGGCTTCCAATGCCGCCACCCATAATCACGCAATAATTATCCTGGTTTGTCATGATAGTGACTCTATTTTAAAGTTTCTGCTAATGTACGGTTTATTCTCTGAATAGAGAAGTGTTTAAGATATGTTTTATTATTTTTTTCTCCTTTTTTTTGCCAAACTATTGTGGAATCAAAATAATGTCGTATCTTTGCACCGCAATTGAGAAATCAAGTATGCGCCCAGATGGCGGAATCGGTAGACGCGCTGGTCTCAAACACCAGTGGATTCACTTCCATCCCGGTTCGACCCCGGGTCTGGGTACTGAAGCGGAGAAAGTAGAAATACTCTCTCCGTTTTTCTTTTCTACTCCTCGTAAATTGTTGGTCATACCGAAATTCGGATCAATATAAAATCAAAGCGGGATAAAAAATAAGGTAAAATGTAATATTAAGAAATGATGATTGATAAACTGGATTTATTATCAAAAGATGAACTAAAGGAACTGGTCAGAATATACGCAAGAAACATCTATGCACTTGATGGAGTATGGTTTCAATCCGTAGAAGGAAAAAACGGTATGGATGAAGCTATGTTGCACGATGAAAATGCATGGAGAAAATTCACCCGTACGGAAGCCCGGAGAATCAAGAAATTTCTGGAACTTCCTGAACAGGCAGGACTCGAAGGACTGGAGAAAGCATTAGCGATCAGATTTTCTGCATTGTCGAATCCTTCGGTAAGCCTTTTCAAGGAAGGAGATTCTCTTATATATCGTATCAATGAATGCAGGGTGCAGACTGCCCGAAAGAATAAAGGCATGCCGTTTCATCCTTGTGCGTCGCCTGGTTTTATCGGGCATGATGGATTTGCACGCGTCATAGACGAAAGAATCGTTACTGAAATGATTAGCTGTTATCCGAATGTTACTGATCTGGAGTGTGCTTGTTGTTGGAAATTCACATTAAGGTAGTAATTCAAATTCTCCATAAGCCACTTTGGTGCCTCTGTTGAATGATTTGTAGATACGGTATTTCCCTGGATGGTTGGGGGATTCTGATGTATAGAGTTTGATTGTCTGTTGGTGACTGGGGTGCTCCGGTGGGAAAATCCACAGTATATCATTAACGACAGGATCGGTCGGCAATGTTTCCCATTGCCGTTTACTTTTGTTATAGTAAGCAAGGCTGTACTTTTCTCCGCACTCGTATTCATAGTGAGAGTGGTTGGTGATGGTTATTTTTACTTCTGTAGTTGATAGCGGATAATGATCGTGTTCTGTTTCTATAGAAAGCGAAGCGGGACTTATGTTCTCTCCAGTCGGAATGTCACGGGGAATAGGTCGCAATATGACGGAGTTCGTTTGCGATGATTGGTTGGTTTTCTTAGGTAACACTGTATAAAGCCCTTGTTCGTCTTTTATTATCTCATATTTTCCCGATTCCAGCCACGTATTCCAATCCTTAAAAAGACCGGTGATAAATAGGTATAAATCTTCGGAAATATATATTTCTGTACCTGACTTTAAGTCGCATGCCAACTGACCATTTACGACAGACAGATGTTTCTGGGCTCTTTGTAAGGCTTTCAAATAGACAACCTGATTAAATGCGTAATCTTTATTGAAACCTCGTCCCGTGAATAAATCTATTGCAGCATACGACATCGTCCCTCTTGTCTTCAGGAAAGTAGTGTCGGTTATAGACGTCTTGTAGCTATTAGCTTCTTCCCACATCTTTCTTTTTTCCTGTTCTCTGAATTTCTGCACAATCTCGCTCACTTTATCTTGTTCGCTTGTTTCTCTGTGAGATTTTAGGCTGTCATTATCTTGTAATTCGTCATAAAGAGGTAAAGCAAAAAAAGTGTTATTGCCCTTTTCAAACTGTTCTATGATACATGGGATAATTTTCTTACCCATAGCTTTTAGCTCTTTGAATTGGGGTAAAATGGTGTAAGCACGGGTACTTGAACTTAATTGTGCTTTGGGATTGTTGTGTATTTCTTTTTCCCAGGCATTAAATAAACTGTCAAATTTGGCTATATCCTCTGTTGTCAAAATATCACTTTTTTCTGTATTCTGTTTAATACATCCTGTAGTGATAAAGATAAATGGCAGAATAAAAAAAAGTGTTCTCATCGTTTTAATTATTAATCGGTTTTGTAATAGGTTTGCATAGGGTATATCAAGTTTTGATCTGTTTCCTGCAAATATAGAAATAATATTTCTAAACCGATAAACTGGATGCTGCTGTTTTTTTACCGGATAAGAAAACGTTTATTCGTTTTTCGATGTGATACTAGTTGCCCTTTGATAAATAATGTGAAAAAACAATTTTAGCCTCATCATCGAATTAACTTTCACCCATTTGTGAGGTCTAACATACATAACTTATTTAATATGAGAATTAAAATGATGAGAAAGCAAATTTTAAGTTTGGCAGTTGCGTTATTGATTGGCTCAACTGTATGTATGGCTCAAAATCGTCAGAATGGAAAGGCTGATAGAGAGAAACGTATGGAACAGATTGTTGCCGATCTGGGCTTGAATGAAAAGCAGGCCAAAGATTTCAAAGCTGCCATGGAAGAAATGAGACCTGCGAAAAATAAATCGAATGAAAGACCTACGCGGGAAGAAATGCAAAAGAAAAGGCAGGAAATAGATGCTAAAATAAAAAGCATTCTGACCGATGAACAATATAAGAAATACCAGGATATGCGTAAGAAGGATAACGCGAAGAAAAAGAAAAAAGCAAAATAAGTACTATTCGTTTAATCTAAACCTGTCAAATAGAGAATCGTAAAAGACAATCTGTTATGACGCTATGCTTATTTTCGGTTCTTTCATAAATAATTTATTTAATCTACATGACCATTTTCGTTCTACTAAAGTTGAATGCAGGCTCCATTTAAATGAGTCTATTTTTCAATTTAAGTAGAACGAAAATTTGTTAGATGATGTTTCGTCTTATATCTATACTCCCTCCACTAAAGCTTTTCTTCATGCTTTTATCTTTCAATCTTTCACCTTCTACTGAAACTCCCTGTCTATGGTAGTTGTACGTTGGTGATAGATGTAAAATGATCTGTCACCGATCTGTCATCTTTCACCGGATATTTTTTATTGCAAACTTATCCTCTTCCTGGCTTGATTCGTATTACTTTGTAGAAATTACCGCGTTTCGTATGCAAAGAAGGTATTTTGTTCTTTTGCAATATTCTTCCGAACTGGACAATACTGCAGATAGATACATGAATCTTGCTGTCATGTTGTAACTGTTGCAGTATTTCAATAGCAAGGAGTTGCTCGCATTCTTCTCCTTCTTTTGCCCCTCGGAAATATTCGTGAAACAACTGTTCGGCAACCGGCATGACTTGAAATTCCTGATTATTCTCCGTCATGACATGCTCATCTTCCGTGTTGAACCAATATCGCTCTCCTCTATATAAGTCGTGCATGGCTTGTGCATAAAGCTGCTCATAATCAATGGGGGAGCAGTCGATGGGACCGGTTACGTTAATGACGATGTAGCGTCGGCTGCCGGAAGTATCAGTCAGTAGGTCCTTGTGATTGCTTGTCCCAATGAAAGATGCATATCGGCGCATCTCTTGAGTAGCGGTGCCATGCGGACGCCGGACGTTGACAACCGGTTTTTGAAGAATATGTTTCAGAAATGCCTGCTGGCTCACTCGGTTCTGGTCAAATTCATCCATATTGATGAGTGCGAATCTATTTAGAGAAAGTTCGGCATCCCGCTTATTGCTGAAATCAATGCGGTCGGTATAATAAGCCTGTAATTCAGGTGGAAGCAGACTTCGGCAAAAAGTGGATTTTCGGTATGCCTGTGGACCGACCAGTAACGGTACAGTACAATTAGCGTATTTCCGGTCTGTCTGACGCCAGTGGGCTACCATATTCAGAAACCAGCGGTAAAACAAGTCAGGCCAGTGGGTATTGTTGCAAGGAACCCGGGTTGCCAGTTCCCGAATCCGGTCACGCCCGTCCCAACGGATGTCCAACCCGAAAAGGAAATCTTCAATAGGATTAAAAATAGGGATACGGTCGGAGTCCAGATACCGGATGACGTCTCTGTCCCATAAGTTAAGCCCTTCCAGGCGTGCGTTCATTGCGATGCTGTTCCGTATGCGGTTACTGATGGGGCGGAAACAGAAACAAAACGTGTTTCGTTCGCGGTATTCCGTAACTGTCGTCATTGTATTGTAGCGAAATTCATATCGGCGTTGCATGAATTCTTCCGTCCGAAATTCCAGTTCCTGTTCTGCTGATAAGGGAGATTTCTTTCCGAAACCTTTTTCGCACGTATATACATTCTGTATGGTTTGCCGGATCAGGAATTCTTTATTCTTGGTATAGAAATGAGCGGTAGACCAACGGATCGTCTCTTCTTCCGGTATTCCTGCCTGAAAACAGTTCTTCGCTACCTGAACCAGCAAAGGCTTCAGGTCTTCATCGGAATGAATATGGATTCTTGGCTGTAATTCGCTTAGTGATTGATATGCCTTGTATAAAGCAGCTTCGAAGAGAGCGGATAATGTGTCGAAACTGTCATATCCCGGAATCAACCGTTTGAATGGAGATGCTTCTGCTTGCACAGCTTCCTTGTAAGTTGTTTCCGAAGGCATTTCCAATGGCTGCCGCATATAAATCACGGTAGATTCAGGGTTGTAATAAAGTTCCGGGTCATAAGTCTGTCGGCAGAACTGTTCCAGGGCAGGATTCTTCAGCTCGATAGCATAGGAAAGGGCGGGCTGGTATAGGCTGACTGCTTTTCTGTAGGCATTTGCCTGAAATATTTCCGCTTCTTCCCGTTTTTGAGGAAGTGACTTGTCGGGACGTGTGAATCGTATCCATATTTTCACGGAATGTCCTCCGGACCCCATAAAGGCTGCGAATGTATGTGAAAGTTCGGCCGCTTCCTGCTTCACCCGGTTTACTTCCATCCGGTTGGCGAGATGATTCACTTCTATTTGTATAATGCCGTTATATCCGGTCATTTGTATACCATTGACTGTTTTACGAAAAGTGGCAGCCGGGACAACTTTGGCCAATTTCTTGACGTCATCCAGTTTGCTGTCCGGTGATGCGTAACGGATGCTCGTGCGTAGGTTGCTGACTGGCTGGGCTTTCGTTTCATGCTTCATCGTTTCTATTTGTGTGTTGATGTCCAACGTTCGCATGGTTGTCGTCTCTCCGTTGTCCCGCATCAAAGTAAGTTTCATGATAGATGTGTTTATTGTTTATGTTTCTTTCTTTAAAAGGCGAGTAAAGGTATGCTTTATTATCGGACTCTCCAAATATATCATCTTCTCTTTGTTGGAACCTTCTTATGTACTGTCTCTTACATTGGCTATTAATAGAAAACTTCCTTTCTTTCCTATGCAAAGTTTCTTTCGTCTAATAGAGAAGTTCCTTTTGGCTGTTTGCAATCTATAAATGAAAGCTTTGATTATATAAATGCAAATTTCGTTTTTATAAACGCAAGTTTCATTTATAAAAACGGAACTTGCATTTATAGTTTGAATCAGGTGAGGAATAAGTTATCTATTAATGAAAAGGAAGTTTATATTTAATGGAAAGGAACTTATCTATTAATAGTTCAGGAAAGAAATAGCTGTTTCTTTGAATGTGATAAGTGGTGAAAGATGAAAGATTAGGTGATAGATTGAAAAAGAACTGTCAATGGTTTGAAAGTGCGATGAACAAAAGGATTTATGACTTTCGGTGAAAGATGAAAGATATAAATAATGTATTTGTAATGAATGCTATCTTTTTGTTGTTGTGATTTGCAAAATAAAAAATGTCATGATAGACATGTTTTTCGTATCAATAGTTCTGTTTTTGGGTTGTTTAGGCATGATTGGGACTTTTGTAATTTTTTCCTGCTATATTATTCGTTATATTTGAGACTTGTAAAGATGATGCAGTGAACTAGAATATGGAGAATATGTTTGTCCAGGTCTCTGAAATCGCCAATGAAAGGACTGCACAAGGACAACGTTTTAGCAGCATGATATTTGTATCTGTTAAAAGCTAATACTGATTATCGTGCTGCTTTCTTATTTTGTCAGATAAATGAAGAATTTATTCGCATAATTCTTTTTATGTTTCCGGTTTATTGTATATCAGGATTTTAACCTGTGGTGCTTACGAGGAGTTTGTTGCGTATACCAGTGATATGAAAAGACTGAACTTGATGTGTTTTGTAATGAAGGTCATAAAAACAATAGATATTAATATTGATAACCATGATTAAAGCAACAGATTTTATTCATCCGGAGGATGCAGCTGCATTGAGGCAGCTGGAAAGTATTCCCGGATTCCCGACCCTAGTGAAAAAATTGATGTCAATGGGATTGGAACAACTGCAATATGGCGTTAATATGGCATCTGCAATTCGTTTATCACCGAATCAATTGCCTAAATTGTATAATCGTCTGCCACCGATTTGTAAGAAGTTGGGGATTGAACAACCGGAATTCTATCTCTCTATGGACCCTAATCCTAACGCATGGACCTTTGGCGATACAAAGATTTTTATAACTATCACTTCCGGCTTGGTTGATATGATGACAGAAGAGGAACTGGATGCAGTGATTGCCCATGAATGCGGGCATATTCTTTGTCATCATGTCTTATATCATTCCATAGCTCATTATGTGATGGATGGTTTGGATTCACTTGGCGTTTTGGGAAGTTTGGGAGTCCCCATCCAATATGCGATTTTGTATTGGGAACGTAAAAGTGAGTTGTCTTGTGACAGAGCTGCCAGTATTGTGACTACTCCAGCCATAGTGGCAAGCACGATGGCTCGTCTATCTGGAGGTCCGTCTTCTATAACAAAGAATATCGATCTGGTGGAGTGGGCTAAGCAGGCAGACCAATATGAAGCTATCCGTAATGACGGATTATGGAATAAGACATTGCAAGTCGCAGCTATAATGAATCAGAATCATCCGTTTTCGGCCGTGCGGGTTAAGGAGATCTTGAAATGGGGGAAAAGTTCCCAATATAAGACTATCGTCGATCATCTTTCGACAGAGAAATCAGGCAAGATATGCCTGAATTGCAAGCAACCGATAGCGGATGGCTGGACTTATTGCAAACATTGTGGAAATAAACTTTAAATATAATAGCTTATGTTTTTTAATGAACAAGGAATGTTGAATTTAGATGAGGCGGTCATGAACCAGCCCACATTCAAGAAGATTATGGAAGATGGTATAGTTACTGAACAGGAGGTCAAGGAACAGTCTGAAAGAATTATTTCTATATTGAAGTCTATGGAAAAGAACTATACGGAAGAACAACAGCGTGAGATTAAGGAATTGCTTGTTGAAACCGGTGTGTTATTTACAACGAGCCAATATCATGCATTACAGTCATTACACTTTTAAAAAATAGAATTATGGGAACATTTGCAACAAAAAAAATACTTCCGGGTAATCCTTCCTTGATTCCTGCCATTGCCGAACAGATAAGAACAGAATTTATGGCAGAACAGTTTGAGGTACAAATAGATAATTTATTAAGTGGTGGTGTTGATATTTCTATATCCAAAGGTAATTTGTTTAAAGCCGTACTTGGTTTGAAGTCTGCATTAAAAGTCAGCTTGATACCTAAAGACAATGCAATAGCGTTTGAAGCTGGGATAGGGATTTTTGGGCAACAAGCTATTCCTACTATCATTTCTATGCTATTCTTCTGGCCGGTACTTATCACGCAAATTTGGGGGATGGTGCAACAGTCCAAGCTTGATGATAAGGCACTCGAAATAGCAGAAGAGGTACTAAGAAATCGGAATTCTTTTACAACTCTGAATTTGGATATTAACGGTATGGTATTCTGTACGAACTGCGGATATCGGAATATCAAAGGTGCAAAGTTTTGTTCGGAATGTGGGCAGGCATTGTAAGGAGTTAAAAGCGATGGTTTTATTAAGCCATCGCTCTTATGGTATTTAATTATATGAGTCCTAATACAATTTAGATTCAATATTGGGATATAAAAAATAGCAGTACAGAAATGTTTGCTCATACTAAATTCATTAAAACTGAATCATAAGATCAACATCATTTAAGAAGTTTTTTGTTATGTATATAACACCATTAAAATTCAAAAAAGTACTTGATTGGTTTTATCACCAGCAAAATTATAAGTTTATGTTTCTTTTTGTAAGTAGCTTTGATTATAATGACAAGAACATTGTAAAGGAAATAGTAGACAATGCTCGAAGAATCGACAGATTGACTGGTACAGAAATCTGCTTTTTCTACTTTGTTGAGGAAAGGAATGAAATCGAAACTACAAATACTGCGACAGATGATCTTATGTATTGGATTATGAACGTGAAAGACAGAGGCCCGATGTATGGAGCTGGTATTAACGTTACTATAGAGACTGCTGATAATATTTGTAAATCTGTAATATGGCAAGGCTCATTCACGAAATGCAGTTTTGATTACTTTGTACCGAATGATGTTGATGTGGACGAATTAAGTTGCGAGAGTGATATTTTAAAGTAATATAATTACTACCGTAATATGACAACTTTTGCTATTCCAACTTTTGAATAATGCCATACAATAAGAGTTTGTAAATGAAAATTTTTGATATATTTATTAGTTATCGTCGTCAAGGCGGTTATGATACGGCTAAGCATCTCAATGATCTTTTAGTACGTGATGGTTATCGGGTTAGTTTTGATATTGACACCCTTAGAAATGGGGATTTTGATGTCCAGTTATTAAATCGCATAGATCAGTGTGAAGATTTTATTTTAATTGTTGATGAAAAAGCTTTTGAACGTACATTAGATGTGAACTTTAATCCTCAGAAAGATTGGTTGAGGAATGAACTAGCGTATGCTTTAGCAAAAAATAAGAATATAATTCCTGTCTTTTTATCGGGAGTAAAGGGGTTTCCGGAGGGATTGCCTTCGGATGTGTCGGGAGTTGTGAAGAAAAATGGACCGGAATATAATAGATATTATTTTAATGAGTTCTATGACGTATTAAAAGAGCGATTTATAAAGTCAAAGCCGGTCAGATCTAGTAGAAAATGGATACTGGCTGTCTGTATACTAATTGTGATGGCTGTTATATCGTTCTTTATGTTGAATTCTTCTGAAGAACCGAAGTATAACGAGGAAACATCAAAAGATACTTCTCAAATTATTGAAAATAATGTAGATATCATATTCTATGGGAAAGCTGGTGAAAGTTTCTTCTATAATAGTTTATATGCAAAAGTAGATGGGTATGAGTATAAAATAGATATTCCTTCTGATATGTGTATGGATATTGTCGCACAAGAAGATTTTGATGAGGATGGAATTAAAGACGCTTTGATTGAGAATATACAAGCTTGTGGTGGAAACGCTATTGGTAATTCTTTCTTTTTTGTAAAATATGCTGGTACAGGTTTCTTTACTGTAACGAATGAGTTTGGAAATAACGTAACTGAAACGCCCAAAATTGAAAGATGGAATGGGAAACTATCTGTTCAGATAATAGATCGTAATGGTAGAGACACCGAATTACGTGAACGATTCGTTTTGCAACAGGGGAGAGCTGTGAGAGTAGAGTCTTCAAAGAAGAATTCTATTACGGCGATAGAAGAAATAAGTGCACAGGATTTTCATAATGGAAAAGAAAATGAAACAATTTCAATGACTTATGACCTTGATGGAAATGGGATAATGGATCAAATTGATTGTACTTATTGGGATAGATGGGACGCTTTACTTTTTAATATAACTGTTAATGGTAAGCAGACAGAATATCACACCGGATATTCCCGAATAGGAATCACAAAGAATAAGACAAATGGATTTCATGATTTAATTTGCGGAGACAACACGATTTTTTGTTGGTCTGGTGAGGCCTATGAGGAAAAAGAGGAGAAAAAAAGTCATTAATTTTATCCAAAAGAAGAGAAAAGAATAAAATAAACAAGAGACGTTGTAACAAGCTATCCATAAAAAGATTATATTTATTGCAGCAAGAGAGCACTTTAAGTAATGCTTAAGAGGAAAAACGAAAAGTAGTATATATACTATATATTTTCTATTATTAATTACTTAAACACATTTTTTATGGAAGCCAAGAAATCAAAAAAGGCTGCAATTGAGAATCAACGGGGTTCTTGGTTGTTGATGGGTTTGGTTGTTGCGCTAGCCTTCATGTTCGTTTCGTTCGAATGGACACAACATGATGTCAGAGTTGCAGCACTATCACCAGATGATGAATCCATCTTTGTAACAGAGCTAGTTCCGATCACATTCCTTGAAGAGAAACTGGAACCGCCTCCTCCTCCCGAAACTAAGGTAACAGAATTGTTCGAAATAGTGGAAAACAATATGGAGGTGACGGATAACGTTTCTACAGTGTCAGAGGATATGAATGCAGTTCATGACGTTATTTGGATACCACCAGTGGTAGAAACAGAAACGGTAGTTGAAGACATTATTCACGTAAGTGTTGAAGTCATGCCGGAGTTTCCTGGAGGTACAGCTGCTTTAATGAAATATTTAGGTAGCAATATCAAATATCCGACGATTTCGCAAGAAACTGGTTCACAAGGAAAAGTCATTGTTCAGTTTGTAGTAGATAGAGACGGAACGATTTCTAATCCTGAAGTGGTGCGAGGGGTTGATCCTTATTTGGATAAAGAAGCTATCCGCGTGATAAGTTCTATGCCGAAATGGACTCCCGGAGTGCAAAATGGTAAGAAAGTTCGAGTGAAATATACTGTGCCTGTGTCATTCAGACTGCAGTAGTAACTTGGAATAAATGAATAAGGGTTGGTTCCTGCAAAGAACCAACCCTTTTTCAATAAAAAAATATATCTTTGTCGGGAGAATAAAAATACGAATGATTGTTTTATGAATCTTCTACTCTGTATAAAAAGACCTTTTATCTGGCTTTCCCGCTTCCGTCATCGTTGCGGATATGGTGTCCATTCCCCATTTGCTTTCAGTCTCATTACCGATGTAATTTATGAGAAGATGCCTTACTATGCTTATTCTTCCTTGAAAGAAGAACAAAAAAAGATGGTAAGAGAGTGTGGGTGGACCAAAGGTTCTCAAAAGGTAAACCGTTTTTTGTTCCGGTTGGTAAATAGAGTGCAGCCTGATACGATTATTGAGGTTGGGCGTCCTTCCTCGACAGCCCTGTACTTACAGTCTGCTAAACCATCGGCTTCTTATCTCTTTGCTTCCGATTTGTCGGAACTGTTTCTGGATGCGGATACTTCAGTCGATTTTCTGTATCTGAACGATTACCAAAATCCGGACTTATTGGAAGAAGTATTTCGGGTTTGCGTACACCGTACTACCCTTAAAAGTGTATTTGTAGTCCATGGTATCTGCTATTCCAAAGAGATGAAAGTGCTTTGGAAAAAGTGGCAGGCTGACGAAAGGGTCGGAATAACTTTCGACCTGTATGATGTCGGTTTGCTATTTTTTGATAAAACGAAGATAAAACAGCAGTATATCATCAACTTCTAAGAACCTTTGTACGTTTACCATCTATAATAGTAAAAAAGAAAGTTATGAAAAAGAGCCTTGTATATACAAAGACCGGAGACAAAGGAACTACCAGTCTTGTCGGCGGAAGTCGCGTTCCAAAGACTCATATCCGCCTGGAAGCTTACGGAACGGTGGATGAATTAAATTCTCACCTGGGATGGCTGCACACTTATCTGCAGGAGGAGTCCGACCGGGATTTTATCTTGAGTATTCAACATAAGTTATTCGCCATCGGTTCACACCTGGCCACCGACCAGGAGAAAATGCAACTGAAACCCGCCAGTATCATTACCCCCGAACATGTGGAAAGTATCGAGCGGGAGATTGATAAGCTGGACGAGCAATTACCCGAACTTTGTGCTTTCATCATTCCCGGCGGAAGTCGTGGAGCAGCCGTTTGCCATGTTTGCCGCACGATTTGCCGGAGAGCTGAAAGACGCATTCTGGCTTTGTCCGAAACTTGTACAATTTCTCCCGAAGTATTAGCTTTTGTCAACAGATTATCAGATTATTTGTTTGTATTATCCCGAAAAATTAATTTTGATGAACAAAATAATGAAATATTTTGGGATAATAGTTGGAAATGATAGATTTTATTATACTTTTGCCGAAAAATAGAAAACGAGACAAATTTAGTATTCATTTTAAATACTCAAGATTATGTATTGGACATTGGAATTAGCATCAAAACTTGAAGATGCTCCCTGGCCGGCAACCAAGGATGAATTGATTGATTATGCCATGCGTTCGGGTGCTCCTCTTGAAGTTATTGAGAACCTCCAAGAGATGGAAGATGAGGGCGAAATCTATGAGAGTATCGAAGATATTTGGCCGGATTATCCTAGTAAGGAGGATTTCTTCTTCAACGAGGAGGAGTACTAACATCCACAGATAAGCTAAATAGTTAAATATCAGTGCGATAAACAATAGAAATTTGTTTGTCGCACTGGTGTTTTATACTCTTTGATGGTGTAGTTTATTTGTCTAAAGTTCCATATCTTTGTTTCTCCTCAAGAATATTGGTAAAAGGAATTCTAAGACTTGGTAAGTCTTTTCTCCTTTTTTATTGCAAATTCCTTGTCGGCTATCGCTGCATACTGTTTCTTTGAAAGGAAACCCGCCATTGATGTGAGGTTTATCAATGACGGGCAACTGACTATTTTTTCCACATTTCAGGTATTCCTTCATAAGTCACATATACTCCTTTTTCCATGGGGAGAGGAGCGAGTTTTTCCAGAACGTTTTTCCATGACTCTTCTGGAGGTAAGCCAAGGCGTTCTCTCCATTTTGGGTTTAAACTGAAATTCTTTATTCATACAACTGTAGTTTCTCATTAATTGGAAACTATACAGTTGTAAATAATGGAAGAATGAAGCACCGGGGGCATTAGAGAACCCTATATATTGCTTCCGCTATCTTCTTCATGCCTTCGTCGTCGGGATGTGCGATGATGAAATCCTTGGTTACAGTATATGGCTTTCCGTGTATGTCATAAAGAGTGTCTCCGACTTTCGGACGTGAATCATACAAGCGGTCTATCCAGTCAATCGGAATGAAAGTGAGTCCATGCATATGCGCAGCGTTGATGATGGCACGTTCTTTTTCCTCATCCTTCCAGAAACAACCGGTGATGACTACTTTGTCTGCTTTCCGCTTGCAATATTCCACCAATCGGAGGATACCTGATTTGAATGCTTCCTTATCTTGTACGTTTTCTCCCAAGCGGATAACAATCACATCCTTGTCCGTAACATGAGTGCCAATCAGCGAGTCGATATTGCAATTCAGGTTACGTTCCCAATAAGCGATGTTCAGCGGGGTAACCACTGTGCCGGGACGGTTTTGCGAGAGCATCTTCTCCAATTGATGGCAATAGTCGTTTTCTTCTTTGGATGCTGCCATGCCCCATTCGGAGAACCATTCGATGTCCGCTTTATATTCGTGGCGGGTGATAGAGTTGCCTAAGCAAAGAACACGTAACGGAGGGCGTTGTTCTATCCGGTTGTCGGAAAATGAGGGAGTTACTTCTTCCAGATAAAGCACGCGGCTGGCATATTCGTTTTGTTTCGAAGGTTCCACTCTGTGGGTAGAGGGAATTTCCAGTCCGTTGTCATTCAGATATGCACCGCTGAAACTTTTACCTTCAAATTTCAAAGGTTCAGTGTCGATGCGGTTCAGCTCATGCACCTTATAATATTTGTCTGGAGCAAGTCCTGCCATCTTCACCCGTGGCAAGTGCCGGTTGCAGAAATGTTCCGTTTTCCACCAGTAGAATACGGCTTTGTCCTTTTCTGGCGATACATACATCAGCGAAGCTGCGCCCTGTTTGTCATACGGAGAAAGTAAACGGTAAATATCTCCGAACTGTACGACGGGACGTATCGTCTTGTATTCGGCAATAGCGTTTCTGCACAATGCCTTTTCCTCTTCCGTCATATTCTTGGGCTGTATTTCCATACCTAATCGTCCGCTCATCGCTACATCAATACGGAACTTCAACGGAACGGAACGCGATGTCTGATGGTTGGGGCTTGCGCTGATATGCGCCCCCATGCCGATGGCGGGGAAGAAATAGGAAGTGCCCCATTGGATGTAGATACGCTGAAGTGCATCCGTATTGTCGCTTGTCCAGAATTCGTCGAAGTAGGGCAGTACACCGTAGTTGACACGTCCGCCGCCGCTGGCGCAAGCTTGTATCGTCAGTTGCGGATAGCTGGCGCGAATGCGTCGGCACACGTTCTCAAAACCCCGGTGGTATTCGATGTTCAGGTGGCTTTGATTGTCTTTGGTCAGGTATTGCGAACCTTGGGTGATGATGGACATATTGGCGTCCCACTTGATATAATCAATGTCGGGATAGGAATTCATCAGTTCGTCCACCGTCTGTACGATAAAATCCTGCACTTGCGGGTTGGAGAGGTCGAGCACGACTTGTGTGCCGCCGCGGGCGCATACCACTTCCCGTTCGGGTGCCTTGATAATCCATTCGGGGTGCTTTTCGTACAGTTCGCTTTTGGTATTAGCCATTTCCGGTTCCAGCCAGATGCCGAACCGTATGCCGTGTTTCCGGGCGTTGTCAAGTAATGATTGCAGTCCGCCGGGGAGTTTGGTCTTGTCTACGGTCCAGTCGCCTAAGGCATAAGAGTCGTTTTTGCGCGGATATTTGTCGCCGAACCAACCGTCGTCCATTACAAACAGTTCGCCTCCCATGGCAGCGATATCACCCATCATCTGGTCCATGCCCTGTTCGTTGATGTCGAAATAGACGCCTTCCCAACTGTTCAGCAGAATTTTGCGGGGAGTGTTCCCGTTGGCGAGTTTATGCAGGCGTGCCCATTGGTGGAATTTCCGGCTGCATCCGCTCATCCCTTCATCGCTGTAGGTTAGTGCCAATGCGGGGGTGCGGAACACTTCTTCTTTTTTCAGGTTGTACCAGGAGTTTTCTTCGTTGATGCCGGCGAGGAAATGGTGCCAGTCGTCTTCTTGCGTGTCAATACGCAGTTTGTAGTTGCCGCTGTAGCAAAGCGCTGCGCCGATGACGCGTCCCGTGTTCTCCTGCGGTTTGCCGTCGAGCGAGAACATCACTTCTGCATGTGCCGATTGGGAGTTGCGTACCCCGTCCGTGTTTTTGATGACTTTCATACCCGGTTGCAACGCTTCCTGGCAGAGTTGTCCTTCGTTTGCCCAGGCACCGGAAAGATGTGACAGCCAGACATTGCCGCGGCGGACAGGCAAGTAGGCAGAAGCAAACTGCTGAAGTTGGACAGGCTTCTTCTCTTCGTGACGGATTTCAGTCCATGTCTCGATGACATCTGCATCCTGCCATGCTTTGTAGCAGATGTTGACGAAGAAAGGATACACTTTGTCTTTCAGTTCTATCACCGTCAAAGTGGCATTTTCTTTTGTAAGGCGTGTTTCTTTTACGCCTATGACTGCCATTTGAAGTGTCAGGTTGCCGTCGGCATGGCGGACAGACAATGCCGTTTCGCATGGATACCCCATTCCATAGACGGGATAAGCATCTACTCCGTGTGTCGTTTCGTAAATACCTTGGATATCTGCATCCGAAGTACGTGATCCATAATACAAATATTCCAAACTGCCGCCCTTCGGTGCAGAAAGAAGCAACTGTGTACAAGGGGTGGATATAACAATATTTTGCCCCTGTAGAAATAGTGACAACAAGGCAAAAATGCCAACAAATAGATTTCTTTTATTCATAATCATTACAGATTGCACAAATTTCAGTCTACAATTTATTTCTCTTGTTCCGGAAGTGAATTGTTCAAGCAATGACAGACCTCCCTGTTAACCTTCCGCAATGCATCTGCATCCATTTTCACGATTTTGCGATCGTAGGTCATCAATCCATTGATTTCCGATTCCACATCAGTTGTTTGAGTATATACAGCACCACACAGTCCCAATGCTGACAACTCCTTGAGGCGATTGGCATACTTCACATACTGTTCCGTAGCCTCTTCCTTGCCTTTCAAGTCGCCATACCCCCAGTTACGGTCTTCGTTCCACAAATGTCCTTTCAGCGCCATGCCGATGCCGCCAAACTCACCGACCACATTCACACGGTCGGCATCAAAAAGAAACATGACAGGTTCCGGATAGCTATGCAGATCAAGAATGTCTCCACAAGGAAAATAGTTGCCACCACTGGCAGGATTCACCGGACGCATCGGGTCATACTCCTTGGTCCATCCGGCTATTTCCACCGGTTTGAATTGCCCCATTGCTTCATTAAACGGTGTCCACACGCCAATACAAGGATAAGAATAGAGACAATCTATTATCTCTTTCCACTCTTTCCGATAGACGGCTTCCGACTCTGAAGTGCGCAACATTTCCGGACCATAGTAAAATTGTTTATATTGCCAATCTTGATTCTTGTCACCATTGGGCATGTCTTGCCATACGATTATCCCCAAACGGTCGCAATGTGCATACCAGCGTGCAGGTTCTACTTTCAGATGCTTACGTATCATATTGAATCCAAGTTCTTTGGTCTTTTGGATGTCATAGCGCAAAGCCTCGTCTGTCGGTGCGGTATACAGTCCGTCAGGCCACCATCCTTGGTCAAGCGGACCAAAATGAAAGATATCCTTATTATTCAGTTGCAAGCGCATATACCCTTTCGCATCTCTCCGAGTAGAGAATTTACGCATTGCTGTATAACTTTTCACTTTATCCTGTAGCTTTCCATTGACGTAGAACGAAACCTCCAAATCGTAAAGAGCCGGAGAATCCGGAGTCCAGAATTTGCAATCGGCAGGCATCGGTATTTCCACCGAAGCGTGATTCAATGCACTACCGAATGCAATCACCTTGTTGCCATCAAGTACTTTCACCTCTATCCGGTCAGTAGCATTATGGCAGTTCACTGTCGTTTCCACCGTCAGTTTGCCACCGTCTATGTCTGGAGTCGTCCGAATGTTTTCAATGGCATATTCCGGCACAGGTTCCAACCATACAGTCTGCCAGATGCCACTCACCGGTGTATACCAGATATGCCCTGGGTTACTCACTTGCTTTCCACGAGGCTGGCAACCCTTGTCCGTCGGATCCCATACCCGCACTACAACCTCATTATCACCTTTCTTCAGCGCCTGTGTGATGTCGAATGCAAAAGGAGTGTATCCGCCACAATGCTCACCAAGTTTGATACCGTTTATCCATACAGAAGTTTTCCAATCTACAGCACCAAAATGCAACAACACCCGTTGTCCTTTCCAACAAGAAGGCACGGAAAAACGGCGTTGATACCACAACTCATTATTCTCTCCCAATTCCTTTCCTACCCCGGATAGAGCAGACTCTACGGCAAAAGGGACCAAGATATCACCATCATACACTTGTGGCATCGCCTTGCCCGATGGAAGAATGGCATATTTCCAAAGCCCGTTCAAATTCATCCACTCCGTCCGTTCCATCAAAGGACGCGGATATTCGGATAATACATTATTTATATCTATCTGCGTTGCCCAGTCGGAAACAATTCTGTTTCCGACCGGTTTCCATTGGGCGTAAGAGTTAGTGCAACACACCAACAAGATTAACACCCCATAAATATATGAGTACTTCGATTTTTCTTTCATTATCTTTTCTATAAGGACCTATTCTTATCTATAAGGACTAGTTCGTAAAAACTATTTGTATTTCTTCACCCGTTCATCATCTATCACTCCCTGCCAATTCAGCCCATACGCATAATCATAAACATGATTGTCTGCGTCTTGGTAACAACGCATATCGCGTGGAGTGTCTTCGGCCTGTTCTTCTACAGTTCTCATATCTGCCGGCATTTGGAAAGGTAACAAAGCGGAAGGCTCCTCTTTCCCTGCCATCATATCCAGAACCGTCTGGTGTTGCACATCAAACAAAAGGAACAATGCATCCGCATAAGGTTCAATTTCGCTCAGCACAGGAGGATTCAGCACATTAATGGCTACAACCACCGGTTTGTCCCCCATACTCCTTTTCGTTTGGATGACCAAATCCATATCCCCTTTGTTGACAGTCTTCACGCTTCTCCCCTGATAACTGCGGTTGGTGGATTCCTCGTATGGATCACCGCCCGATAAACTCTGCGCCCGGGCATACGTTGCCGTATAATCACTATATTGCAGACTGATCGGACGATAGCCCGTATCTTTTCCTTTCCGTGCAGCTTCTTTATCAAAACCGTAACCACTGTTAGGAGAATCTATGAACACAATAGCCACGTCAGCCTCTTGTGGAGTAGAAACCGGTTCGAAATATTTTTCCACCAGTTCCTTGCTTAGCGGGATGATATGCCGCTCCTCAATCTGCTCGCCCCAGAAACCGACGTATGCGGGTACATAACGCTCGGAAATATACACTTTCTTTCTCCCTTCCAATGGCAGCACACCGGCATGGTTCTTCAACATGACAACACTTTTCAGTTGCGCATTGTACCCCTCCTGCATAAATTCGGGGCAACCCACCACTTCACTTGTTCGTGCCGGATCGAGATAAGGATTCTCAAACAAGCCGGTGCGGAAGATATTAGTCAGCAAACGCCGTGCAGAAGTCCGCATACGATTCCGCATCCATTCTTCACCATGCTCTTTCACCCCTATGCGGTAAGCGTCCATCACAGGACCCCGATCGTTGTTTCCGCCAAACTGGTCTACTCCCGCCATCAACACTTTATAGTGACGTTCCGCCACACTCTTGGTTTCCATTCCCCAAGGTTTTCCGGCACAGGCATACACCCCTTCCTCATCATGTGTAATTATCCAGTCGGTACAAATCACTCCGTCATAGTTCTGTTGTTCACGCAACATTTCTTGGATGAACTTCTTGCTGAAGCCACTTCCTACCCCTTCCGGTTCGATTCCTACGCAAGCAGAATAGTCGGGCATCAAAGCAGCGGACATCTTGGTCTTGCCTTCCAATTTGAAAGCACCTTCCGTAAAGGGCAGCGTGTGCAGTTCAAAGTTACCATTGGGGAATACAGCATACTTTCCAAATCCCTGATGACCATCCCGGCCACCTTCGTTGCATGCCCCAGTGCCCGGCCAGTGCTTCACCATCGTGTTCACACTGTTCCACCCCCATCCGTCACAAATTTCCGCATCACCTTCTGATGTCTGAAAGCCATCACAATAGGCGCGTGCCATATCAGTGGCAAGTTTGGTACCTTCTCCCATCGTATAGCAAAAGCGCATCCATCGCGGATCAGTCCCCACGTCCACCATCGGGAAAAGAGAAGTGGCAAATCCCAATGCCCGATACTCTACGGAGCCTATCTCTGCAAAACGTTTCATTATTTCGGGCGAAAAAGTGGCACACATGCCCAAGCTGCCCGGCCACATAGAAATCTTGCCACCGCCACCGGCATTAAATTCTGCATCTGCACGTGATGAATGGCGAGGATCAGAAGAATTATTGCATGGAATGCCGAATCCCAATCCTTCCGCATAACTCTGTGCAGCATTGTTCCAACGAGCAGCCGTTTCCGGACTCTCCACTGCGGTAATCAGCACATGGCGCACACCATCTTTCTCAAGAAATACCTTTTGTTCATCAGTCAGTTCCCATGCGCGCACACCACTCTCTGTGTATGTTTTCCCGTTATAGACATTTCTGTTCACAGGGATAGTCTGATGGCTACTGTATAACATAAGCCCGGCAATATCTTCCATACTGAGTTGGGCTGTCAAGTCTGCCACACGCACATCTACCGACTGGCGCCAATCCTCATACACATCCAGCTTGCCGTTGCGGTTCAAGTCCTTGAACACATATCCATCTTGCTGTATGATAGAGATTCCCGACTTCGGACTGTATCCTAATGTAGCACCGCCTTTTTGGGTGATCAGATGATAGCCGTCTTCTACGGATTCCGTCCATCGCTGTCCGCCGCAACTGCAGAGCAAACCGGGCAATAAAACAAATAAATATAAGCTCTTACTCATTAGATGTTTTTACTTTTTATATCATGTACATCACTCTACACTTAGTTTTCCGGAGTTAGTCTGAGTAAAACAACACCGTGTACCGGAACATCAAATGACATCTTATCTGAGGCTGTTCCTAAATCTTTCTGTTTCCATAAGTCACGTACCTTATATTTCTTTTCGATAAGATTCACGCCGACCAAAGAAAAGTCTTCTTTCTGCCAGTCAATGTTCAAGTTCCAAGAAAAGTGATCATCCCGATTGAAAAGACAAACGGCAACCTCATCGCCAGATAATTGTTTTACCCAGATCTCGTTTTTGCCCAATACCTTATAGCGACGACCTTGCTTACCCAACCGATCTTGGTCAACGGCAATAACTTCTTTATTCATTAGTATTTTAGCAACTTCCTTGTCCATTTTACAAATGTCATTGCCGGCTATTAACGGTGCAGCAAGCATGCACCACATTGTAAAATGTGAACGATTTTCCTCCATAGACAGTCCGGGATTACCTACTTGAAGCATATCCGGATCGTTCCAATGTCCGGGACCGGAATAGTTATATAGTTCTGCATTTTGATCTATAATATCCACTATGCCCAAAGCTCCCCAGTGAACAGTACCACTGAAAACGCTAATTATATCATGGGTAGTCCGCCAAAGTTGCCCGATTCCATGTCCCCATGTCCAAGGTTTGCTATGCCCCCATTCGCAAATTGATAATATGATAGGACGCCCGGACTTTTTCAAAGCATCACCCATTATCTTATAAGCAGCTGGTGCGTTCCGCCCTTCATTGTTACACCAATCATATTTTAAGTAATCAACACCCCATGAAGCATACGTCCGCGCATCTTGAAACTCATATCCGAAACTTCCCGGCCGACCGGCACATGTCATCGTTCCGCCACATGAATAAATTCCAAACTTCAAGCCTTTAGAATGAACATAATCTGCCAAAGCTTTCATTCCTGAAGGGAATTTTTTATCATCTACAATAATATTTCCATTTTCATCACGTCCTGTTTGCCAACAGTCATCAATATTCAGATATTCATATCCGGCATCTTTCATTCCTGTAGACACCATGAAGTCAGCGATTTCACGTATTTTCTGTTCACTGATATCGCTATTAAAACAGTTCCAGCTACTCCATCCCATAGGGGGAGTCAATGCCAGGCTATCTGCACACTCTGCATGTATATCGTAAATACTTAGGGAAAATACTAACAAAAATAATACTAAAAACTTATTCATTTGATTCTTTTATTATTGTCCACTAAAAAGCGAACGAGTAAATATTCTTTTATCCTATTTCACCAACCGGCTATTGCAAAACTTTTACTTCAGACGGTGCATCAATCCTACTTCGCACCTTTGCATCCGCACCTTTCTCATGGCGAATAACAATCTGTCCGTAAGGCGTAGGGAATGTTCCTTCCACCCACTCCAAATCGCCCAAATGCGGTGTGATACGAACCACACGGCAGCCAGGTTCCACAACCTGCACACCCAGTACATGCTCACTCAACCAAGAGGTTGGACCTGAAGACCATCCATGGCAAAGACTATGACGAAAACCTTTATAACAATGATCTCCGTAATCCCTATGAATATCTTTCTTACCTGTAGCTACCAATTCATCAATACGAGAAGCATCAGGCAACCAATCCAAATTAAAATCTTCCCAGAAAGTTGTAGCCCCAAGGTCGATCATTGCTCCCCAATATTGGCGGATTACATCAATTGCTCCCTGATAGTTCCCTGCAGCAGCCATTGCCTGAAGCATATAATAGCCATAGAAAGTAGAGAATCCATGACCACCATTAACCGAAAGATATTTCTGATTGGCTTCTTTAGGAGAGATCAACCCGGTCAACGCCAATAATGAAGCCGCCTGTTTCTGTCCCGGAGCATCCGGAGCCATGCCTGATTTCAGAAATGGTTTTATTACTTTGGGAGCAGCATTAACCATCTTTCTTCGTACGGCTTCACATTTAGCTGCCAACATGTCTTCTCCCAACACGCTGCAAAGTTCATATCCGGCCTTCATTGCCTGTATCACCAGAGCTTGCACACCGGCATTGATAGCCAACGGATTCTCACATGAAGGCCAGTCAAGAAAACGACCTTCATCATCATTGAATTTTTCAAGCCCGTCTTCTCCAATTCTCGTCATTAAAAGTTGCAACAAGTCACACAGATAGTTTTTCTGTTCTTTCAAATAATCCAAATTGCCTTGATAAAGATACCAGTCTCTCTGAATCAATATCCACCAAAGAGAATACGTACACATTGTCATCCATCTGGGAAGTGGTGTAGATTCACGGATCAAGTCGATACTTTTGGGAATCACTTCATTATACCCAAAAACCGTATTGACAGTCATCACTTCGGGGTGCAAGTCTCCAATCCAAACCAAGCGATCACGTTTTATCCCATCCCAGATATATTCTTGCATATTCAAATGCACCGTATAAGCTCCGGTTTGCCAAATCCGGTTCAAGCGCTCGTCGTTGCATCGGAACGAACCTTTATAAGGGATATCTTGATAAACAGAAATAGCCCGTATCTCTTTAAGGTGCAATTCTGCGGAATCATCCAAAAGGTCAATCCGGGCAAACCGGAAACCGGAATTCCCTACCTCCAAGACCCCAAGCCAAGGCACACTAATAACAAAATCACGCATAGCATGATCGTTTGTCGCTCCATTCACCTCGTCTATGTCACACATAGCTTCGCTTACCGACTCTCCCAAGCGAACACGAATAGTAACAGGAGCATGTGAATCCGGCATACCGGTGACAATTTGCAAGCCACCTTGCAATTCCTTTCCGAAATCAAAAAGAATAGCAGGATGCTGCTGCTCGGTACTCGAAAGTTTGCAGAGTTCATTATTCACAAGATTTGCTTGTCCATGCCCTGGTCGAAGCAAATATTCTGCACCCTGTATCAGTTGACTCTCCTGCTGCCAAACAATACGTGTCGGAGAAAGATACTCACGCACACGACTATCACGTTGTTGAGCGAATGATGTGACAACATGGAATAGAAAAATAGAAATAAGTACTATTATGTATGATGTTTTTTTATACAGTGTCAAATTTTCCATTATTTAGTAATTCGCATTTTTAGGGCTTGTAATCATATTCACCATTCATTACCCGTTTTACGGCATTCAAGTAACCATAACCATGCTTCATATCGGGCAAGAGATAACTTCCTTCCACCCATTCGTTCCACGAGTTGATTGTAATCAGTTTGGGGCGGTCGGGGCGTTGGTCTACATATTCTTTCGTCTTCTGCAAGAAAGCTGCAAAACTTTCTGGCGAGTCATTGTAATGAACCACTTCTTTGGCTGTTTTATTCGGGAAACGCGGGGTGTCATCCCATCCTATTGATGCATTTGGGAAGAATGGCACACCCAATGAATCCAGTTTCGCTGTCCATTGATCGCGACGTTGCATGGCTTTTGTACCCCATGCCAGATAATCTTCTTCGTATGGCCATCCCCAATTGTATTTTGTCACACTGTTTACTTCTGCCTTTACAACAAGTTCTATAAACTTGTCGGTGGGAGACCCGTCACCGATGAGTTGCAAGTGCAAATCAGGGAATCCTGCCTTTTTCACTTCGCTACGGAAATAATCCATAGCCTTCTTCACACCGTCTGCATTACCGAAACTTTCCAACAGTTCATGAAAACCAAATATGGAAAATACCGGACAATTGTCTATCTTGTAATAGTTGGGCTTGTGAAAGTATTGGCGTATCACTCGTTCTACAATGATTTTAAAGTTGGCCCAGTCTACCACACCGGTCCACAGACGCGAGTTGTTGTCCTTGTAACGGTGTACATTCCAATAGTTGTGTGCCACGTTATGGTTGGCCCACATCAGGTAAAACTTCATTTTTTTATTATTCTTGGCTTTCAGAAATCCATTGTTTACGGTGCTTTCTAAAAAAGGCTGTCCGTTGAACCAGTACCAATCGAAGATAAACGTATTGATGCCGTGAGCGGTTGCCACGTCAATCCATTTCTCCATCACCTGCGTGTCATCGTCCATTTCGTATCCCCACAAAGGAACCTTTGGCTGATAGTGTCCTTCGAAACGGGGATTACCTTTTTTGATAATTTCCCATTCGCCTGTACCTTCACTCCACAGTGTGTCGCGTCCCATCGGATCATTGTGACACGACGGCCAAATATAAGCTGCCACATCATATTCATCTTGTTCTTTCAACTGTCCGCTTCTTTGGGGTGTAGAGACACAGGAGCAGATTGTTGTGATAGCAACCATTAAAAGAAGAGTAAGTAAACTCCATAAATAAGTCAGTGTTCTTAAATAATGCATATCTTTTTTTATTTTAAATAGTGAATAATTTAATCTGTTCATTAAAGTAGAAGGTACACCTTGATTTCATTTAAAGGTAACGTCGCGCTGATTTCTTCCGAGTTGCAGAACTTTCCTCATAACAAAATCATAGTGTCGGCAACAATATCTTCGGCTTGTACTATGTCATGAGTGCAAGCTCGTGCGATTATAATAAGTACTCCCTACAATACAACTTTTATCAGGTGTTACTTTATTCTGCTTGGAAACTTTTAGTTTGTACATCACGGGAGTTCGGCCCTACCATAACATCAAATTCTCCGGGTTCGTAAACATAGTGTAATTCGGAATTATAGAATTTCAAGTCATCTTTCGTAATAACAAACTTAACATCACGACTTTCCCCGCTTTTCAGGAAAATGCGTTCAAAACCTTTCAACTCTTTCATTGGACGGGCGACCTCCGCGTAAATATCACGAAGGTACAGTTGTACCGTTTCATAACCATCATAGTTCCCCTTGTTTGTTACAGTGACAGACACAGTCAACTCACCATTTTTAGGCAAGGTTTCCGAGCTAATCTGCAACTCACCATAAACAAAGTCCGTATAACTCAAACCATATCCGAACGGATACAGAGGTTCATTGCTCTCATCCAGATAATTGCTGGCATAGCGGTTGAACATACGACTGTCGGGATCAGGACGACCCGTATTCAAATGATTGTAGAATAACGGCAGCTGTCCCACCGAACGCGGGAAGGTAGTTGTCAGTTTGCCACTTGGAGTGATCTTGCCAAACAATACATCGGCAACCGCGTCCCCTGTTTCGCTACCGCCAAACCAGACATTCAATATGGAATGAACATTCGCATCCTCCCAGTTTAAGACTAAAGGACGTCCCGTGAACAGAAGAAGTACGACAGGTTTGCCCGTCTTCACTAAAGCCTTCAATAAATCCTGTTGTGCATCGGGTATCTCAAGACTGGTGCGTGAAGCCGATTCACCGCTCATTTCCGCACATTCACCCAAAGCGGCAACAATGATGTCTGAACGGGAAGCCACGCGTAAAGCCTCGTCCAACAGTTCCCGGTTGTCTCCACGTTCCAGCGGGCGAATGCCCGTAGCTGCTTTTTCTGTTTCCGCATCATAATATATGTTGCTGCCTTTCGCATATAGAATTTCAGCCTTGTCACCCGCTGCCGCGCGAATTCCTTCCAACAATGTTCTGTGACGAGACGGCGTACATGTCATGCTCCACATACCGCACATATTATTACGTGCGTCTGCCATTGGACCGATCAGGGCAATCCTGCTTTTTTGTTCAAGTGGAAGCAGGTTGTTGTCATTCTTCAACAGAACAAATGTTTCAGCTGCAATCGCACGTGCAGCAGAACGGTGTTCAGGCGTATAAAGTTTCTCTTTGGCACGCAGGGCATCGCAATATTTATACGGATTGGAGAACAGTCCCAGTTTATATTTGGCTTCCAATACACGGCGACAAGCCATATTAATCTGCTCTTCCGTTACCTTCGCTTCTTTCAGGGATTCCTCCAATGTATTGAGGAACCCGCATGAAACCATATCCATATCCGTTCCTGCCTGTAAAGCGCGAATGGAGGCTTCCTTCAGAGGGGCGACACCATGGGAGGACATTTCGGCTATCGAATTGTAATCTGTTACCAATAGTCCTCCGAAGCCCCATTCATTCCGGAGCAGGTCGGTCAGTAACCATTTGTTGGCTGTGGCTGGAATACCGTCAACGATATTAAACGAGCTCATGATGCTGCCTACACCAGCGTCAACGGCAGCTTTATAAGGAGCCAGATATTCGTTATACATACGTAGTCGGCTCATATCCACTGTATTGTAATCGCGTCCCGATTCGGACGCCCCATAAAGTGCGAAATGTTTCACGCAGGCAAGAATTTCATCGTTGCCTTGCATATTGTTTCCCTGATAACCACGCACATACGCTTTTGCCATTAAAGAACCCAGGTAAGGATCTTCTCCGTTCCCTTCTGCGATACGTCCCCAACGGGCATCACGACAAATATCGACCATCGGGCTGAATGTCCAGTTAATACCGTCTGCGCTGGCCTCAATGGCGGAGATGCGTGCCATACGTTCGACGGCCAGCGTATCCCAACTACAGGATAGTGCCAATGGGATTGGAAAAATAGTTTCGTAACCGTGGATAACGTCTGCACCTACAAGTAGAGGTATTTTCAACCGGCTTTCTTCTACCGCAAGGTGTTGCAGGGCATTAATTTTCTGGATCCCCTTGACATTGAAGAAGCCGCCTATTTCCTGTTTGCGAATCATATCGCTAAGTTCACCGTTCATCACCGAACCTGTCACGAGATCACCGCCCGAAGGCAGGTTTAATTGTCCGAGTTTCTCACGGAGAGTCATCCGGTCCATTAAGTCGGTAATGAAACGGTCCATTTCCCTATCTTTCCCTCCCCCGGATGGTGAGCAGGCAAAGAGAGTAAGCCCGCAAAGGGCGCAAGATATAAGATTTCTTATCTTCATTTTTCTTGTTATTGGGTTATTTATACTTGTTGTCCGATTTTTCTTTCCACACCACTACTCCCGCAGGTTCAAGGCGTGCACTGCCAATCAGTACTTCTGCCTCATCGGGAATGACTATTTCCTGAATGTCCGACGTATAATTCAAGGCGATGTAAAAACCGTCACGCCATTCCTTCACCACTCCGTACGGTAAATCTTCAGTCGGTACGCCGGCTTCCGTATATACACGACGTACTACTTCTTTCTCCAATTTGCCGTCATCGGTATCCGTTCCGATATAGGTGACCGTTCCTTTACCCAGCCTACGGTGTATCACGGAAGCAGCTCCCTTATAAAACTGGTCCGCATACACAGCCCACACATCTGTTCCGGCAGCTGGGGTTAGTACGTCCGCCCAATTGTTCCAGGCGTATTCCTCACTGCCGAAATCTACTTTTCCGTAGAGACTGTGAGGCAGATGGTCATAGTACAAGCTGTTTATTCCGGCCAGTTGATGAATAGGAGCCGCTAAAGGAGCCTCCCACAATTTGGCGTCACGGTCTTTCTGACCGGTACGGTAGGTCAGAATCAGATGTCCTCCATTCTTCACGTATTCAGTCCAACGTTCTACCAAATTGTTATCAAGCAACTGATAAGCCGGCGCAATCAGGAAAGGATAACCCGAAAAATCCTCCTTCTCCGAGATCACATCGACGGGAGCGGCAAAGGACTTCAACAGGTTGTAATACTTATGTATGTGCGGCATCGTCCACCACTGGTCTGTCTGACGCTGGAACTCCATTTCCCAATAGTTGTTCATATCGAAAAGCAGTCCAATGCGTCGGGAAGCCAGCTGTTTGGGCATACGGCTTTTCTTATCGTAGGCGGCACGAAGCTTTTTCATCTCCTGCGTAATACGTACATATTCTTCACCGCCCGGAGAAAGAGTCACCCCATCGGTCATTATCATGCCGTAATGGTATTGCTCACTGCCTTTCAGAGGTTGACGGAAACGGTAATTGCACACAAACTTCCCACCACCTGCAAAAACGTGATACACCCACATACGCACAGCGCCGGGTAAGGGTTGAGGGTTATACACTCCCCAGTTTACTTGACCGGGCTGTAGTTCCATCACTCCGAATGTTTTGCCGACGCGGTTACGAAACTGGTCATTTGAAAATCCGAGATCTTCGGGAATCCCCATCCGGAAACCTTGGCTACCTATTCCCTGATTATGTCCGGTCACCAGATAGCGGGTGTAGGTCAGGAAGTCCGTATGATCGATCCGTACCGGATCAACCGGATTGAAAACAGGAATCAGGTTGGTAGTGATCCATTGGTCTTTGTGGATATGCCGCCGGAGGATGTCTGCCTGCATATTAACAAAGCCCGCCAATTCGTCCGCCATGAAACGGTTCAGGTCGAGCATGGCATGAGGATTGGGCTTTTCAGGTACTTCCTGCTGGTTGGGAAGGCGAACCTGCTCGAAGTTCTGATAGGTTTCACTCCAGAAAGAGGTACCCCAGGTATCATTCAGTTTGTCAATAGTACCGTATTTCTTCTGTAACCAGACACGGAATTTGGCTTGTGCATTTTCACTGTAATCCACTACTCCGTAGTGTCCCGGCTCATTGTCAATCTGCCAGCCGATAACAGCAGGATGATTGCCATAACGCATTGCCAGACAGGAAACAATGTTTTCTACATAACGACGGTATCGGTCGCTACTCCAGGAAGCATGCTGACGTCTCCCATGCTGAATGGAAATGCCATTATCCCGCTGAATCAATATATCGGGGTACTTTTTTGACAGCCAGACGGGAGGTGTGGGAGTAGGAGTACACATAATTACCTTCAGACCATATTTATCTGCTAAAGAGACGGCACGATCCAGCCACTCAAAATCATACTTTCCTTCTTCCGGTTCTATCATGGCCCAGGCAAACTCCGCAAAATGGGTGAACTTGATCCCCATCTCCGACATTTTCTTCAAATCACGTTCCCATTGGGAGGAATCCCATTGCTCGGGGTAATAGTAAGATCCTAGAGCAAACAACTCTTCCGGAGGAAAAGATTTATCGGCCGGAGATTGAGCAAAGGATACCAATAAAAACAATAAAGCTAAGACTAATAAGGACTTTTTCATGGATATTATTTTAAGTTTCATCGCTATAAT
The DNA here is from genome assembly GCF_019129155.2 of Bacteroides sp. MSK.18.37. Classification (NCBI taxonomy): domain Bacteria; kingdom Pseudomonadati; phylum Bacteroidota; class Bacteroidia; order Bacteroidales; family Bacteroidaceae; genus Bacteroides; species Bacteroides sp. MSK.18.37. The sequence continues at coordinate 3,599,640 of NZ_JAHOIB020000001.1, forward strand.
AAATAACTGGTTAGCGCAATGGGCTGGCTTTTATTCCGCCGGAGGTCATTTTTACAGGTTTGATAGTACCGTTTTTATTAAAATACATTCGGTCAATGCAAGTAATGCGGTAGTTCCCATCGGTTTCACCCAAAGGGCGGCGATGATAGACAATATACCATTCATCCTTTCCCGGACCTTTGATAATGGAATGATGTCCGGCACCATTAGCTATTTTAGTGTCCTGCTCCAGAATCTTTCCGACTCTTTTGAACGGACCAAAAGGCGAATCCGCAATGGCATACGCTACACAATAATCGGGGCCTGTCCAGTCGCCTTCTGACCACATGAAATAATATTTGCCATTGTGTTTAAGCATAAAAGGTCCTTCTATATAATTTTCCGGAGTCACTTCTTTATAAGTTGTTCCGTCTTCAAAAGGTACGATACTGATTAGATCAGATCCCATCTTCACCATATTGCAATGTCCCCAACCGCCGTAATACATATAATACTGACCGTCATCGTCCTTGAAAACAAACTGGTCAATAGGTTGCGCTCCGTTCACGATCTTGCCAATCAGCGGCTTTCCGAGCGCATCCTTGAAAGGACCTTCCGGACGATCGGCTACAGCCACACCTATACCTCCCACTTCACTCTCATGATATATGTTGTTTGCTCCAAAATAGAAATAATATTTCCCATTTGCTTCTATCACGGCAGGTGCCCATAAAGCATTCCTTAACCAGCTGATATTTTCGACAGAAAGGACTTTCGGGTGTTTTCTCCAGTGTACCAAATCTGGGGAAGAAAAGGCATCCATGTACAATTGTTGTTCGAAAGGAGCTGAATAAGTCGGATAAATCCAGTATTTATCACCGAAAACGACTCCTTCGGGATCTGCATACCAACCGTCAAAAACCGGATTAGTACTTGTCTGTTTTTTGCCCGTATTTGTTTGAGCAAATAAGGTTACTGAACAGCAACACATAATCATGAAAAAGAATACTATTTTGGAATTCATGTCTATAAATATTAAAGTTATGCCACAAAAATGATGAAAAATCAATGAAATAAAGGTTGATTATTTGCCAATAAATAGCGAGAATCAACCAAATTGCCGGAAAAATAATTATTTCATATATTGCTGCTTGTAAAGGGCTGTTTTGATTTGTTTTTTCACTTTCTTTGTTTGCAGGTTCAACACTTTTGTTATATATTGCCGTCCCATTTTCGTTGTATCTGTCTTGAATTTCTTAATTGGTCATTTAACAGGCTATTATTTATATATATTATAAGTATTACTATGCGAATTTTATTGTATTTTCTCCTTATTCTTTTAGTGGGTTGCTCATCCGGTCAGAATAAAAAAACACATGAGCGGGTAGACCTCGATTCCGTACCTGTTTATACGAATCCGCTTTTGTCAAGAGGAGGAGACCCATGGGCGGTATTCCATAACGGAATATATTATTATACCCAAAGTATGAGCGACCGCATCACTTTATGGGCAACAGATGATATAACCCGGTTGGCGGAAGCATCCCAGAAAGATGTGTGGGTACCTCAAAATTCGTCAAACGCATTTCATCTTTGGGGACCTGAAATACATTACATTAATAATAAATGGTATATTTATTGTTGTGCGGATGATGGAAATATTGATAATCGTCAGATTTATGTGCTTGAGAATGAGTCTGCTGACCCGATGAAAGGGGAATTTGTCATGAAGGGAAGAATATCAACTGATGAAGATAATAATTGGGCAATTCATGCCAGTACTTTTGAACATGGAGGAAAGCGTTATTTAATCTGGTGTGGATGGCAGAAACGTAGAGTTTATCAGGAAAATCAATGTATTTATATTGCCGAAATGGAGAACCCATGGACACTGGCTTCTGACCGTATTTTGATTTCCGAACCAGAATATGAATGGGAATGTCAGTGGATCAGTATAGATGGTAATAAAACTGCCTATCCGATTCGTGTCAATGAAGCACCGCAATTCTTCTATTCTTTGAAGAAAGATAAGTTATTGATTTATTATTCGGCAAGTGGTAATTGGACTCCTTACTACTGTGTAGGACTGCTGACTGCCGATACTGACAGCGATCTGCTGAATCCGGCTTCTTGGAAAAAGGCACCGGAGCCTGTGTTTAAGCAAGCACCGGAAAATCATGTATATGGACCCGGTAGTATCTGTTTTATTCCTTCACCTGACGGTAAGGAATGGTATATGCTTTATCACGCCCGCAAGAGTTTGTATGATATGCTTGTTTTGGATAGCCGGACGCCGCGTATGCAGAAAATAGAGTGGGATAAGGAAGGAATCCCTGTTTTAGGAATTCCGCAGAAAGAAGGATTCCCGCTTCGCAAACCGTCAGGCACTCCTGAACGCAAATGAAAATAGGGGGCGTACTTTTTGCAATACGCCCGTTTTATTCAAAAAGAGCCCGTTTCTTTCTTTTCTTATTCAAATGGTCTTCTTTTTCACGAAAAGAAAAATTCTCATCTTTTATTGAATGTTTTTTTTCCTTTTTTTTAGTGCGTATTACTTATGTTTGCAACGTAATCTATTAAATAAATCAACTAATGTAAAACGCGCAATGAGAAATGAAAATCTATTGTCCTTTCTTCTTATAAAGAGAAGAATTTTAAAATTACTGGCTATAAAATATGCATACAGTTTAATTGTTTTATGCGGAATTAGTTTTATGGCATGTTCAGATGATGATCCCGTAAAAAAGAATCCTTATCTGCAAACGAGCACCCGTGCTATGCTGAAAGAGGTAGTGGAAGTGGTGTTTAACAATATCGATAGTAATACTGACATTACTGTCGACTTTGGTGACGGAACGGTCAAGGAAGGGAAAGCTGCTACGCCTATCACTCATGCTTATACACAAAGTGGTGACTACACGATGTTAGTGACAGCGGGTGAGCGCGTAGTACAGAAAAGGATCCGTATTTACGACCTATTGGCGCTGACAGAAGCCATGAAGCAATTCAGGGATGCAGATAACAAAATGGTATGGGCTATGACGCATCGCTCTCATACAACAGACAAGACTATTCCCGAAAATTCGGTATCTGCTGTAGAAGCTGCCATCAATGCAGGAGCGGATGTGATTGAATGTGACACTCATCTCACAAGCGATGGAGTAGTTATGGTGTGCCATGACCAGACAATCAATGCTACGACTAACGGCACAGGGGATATTACGAAAATGACTTATGCTGAAATTCAGCAATATAATCTGTTGGACCGGAATGGAAGGGTGACCGATGAGAAGATGCCCACATTGGAAGAGTTTCTGAAAGCAGGGCGTGGAAAAATATATTTCAATCTGGATTATTCTCCACGTACAGCCTCTACCCAAGAAGTGATGAATGTTGTCAAGGAACTGGATATGATGGAACAAGTCTTTTTCTATTGTAACAGTAGCCAGAAAGCAGAAGAAGTGTTGTCTATTTCTAAAAAGGCACACGTGTACACATGGGCACAAAGCGCTTACAAACCTCTGGTTGGGCTTCCGGGCAATTACTTCGTGCAATATTCTTATGCTCCCGACGGGCAAAGTACTCCTATAGGAACTGCCGTCAGTGAGGGAATGATTCCTACAGTCAATATGCTTCATGTATTATCCGGATTGATACCTGAATATGATATAAATACGACTTATCTGGATGAGCTTCTTCAGATTTATCCTGAAGTACGTATGATACAGACAGATGCACCGGAAGTATTAATCTCCGCTTTACAAGCAAGAGGATTGCGTTAACTTTATCATCTAACATAAAATCATTTATTTATGAAGAATATTCATTTCAAAACGTGTACCTGTCTGTTAGGTATGCTGCTGATACTGTTTTCCGGTATACAGGTAAAGGGAGCTTCTTTGGAAGTTCAGCAGGAAAGTAAGGTGTCAGGTACGGTGACGGACGAAAAGGGCGAACCAGTTATTGGCGCTTCCGTAGTAGTCGTAGAATCGAAGCAGGGTACTATTACAGATATAGACGGTAAATTTCTGGTGAACGTACCTAAGAATGGACACCTGAAAGTGTCTTATATCGGTTATGAAACACAAGAAGTGGCTGTTAAAAACGGCCAGTTATTGAAGATCGTATTGAAAGAAGAATCGACCGCTTTGAATGAAGTGGTAGTGGTGGGTTACGGTACGATGAAACGGAAAGAAATGACTTCGGCTATTTCGCATATAGGTGCGAAAGATCTGAATCAGATATCCAGCCTCGATGCCTCCATGCTTTTGCAGGGGAAAGTTTCCAGCGTTTCGGTTTCTAACACAGCTCTGGCCGATCCGAACAATCAAGGAAGTATTCAGATTCGTGGTGTCTCTTCCCGTAATGCAGGTTTAGGACCGTTAATTGTGGTAGACGGAGTGCCGGGAGGTGATATGACGAATATTAACCCTGCCGATATTGAATCGATTGATGTATTGAAAGACGGTGCTGCTTCTGCGATCTATGGTACGCGGGGTAGTAACGGGGTTATCCTGATTAATCTAAAGAAAGGGACCAAAGATGGACAGGTTCATACAACCTATAGTACTTCCGTTACTTTTAATAAAGCTAAAAAAGAACTCGACATAATGAATGCGGAAGAATACCGTGCTTATCGCACAGTGTCTAATCCGCTTTCCGATATGGGAGCTGATTCAGACTGGTTTGATGCCGTTACTCAATTGGGGGTGACTCACATGCATACATTGACATTTTCCGGCGGTAATGCGAGAACCAACTATCGGGTGACCGCCGACTATCGTAATGCCCGTGGTATTGATTTGCGTTCCGACCGTCGTGAATATGGAGCACGTGCCAATATTAACCATACAACCAAAGACGGGCTATTCACGTTTTCTGCTAATATAACTCCTCGTGTTATCGACCGGAACAAATCAGCCAATGTATATAGCAATGCTATTAAAAACAATCCGACAATGCCTATTTATGATTCGGAATCGGCTAATGGGTACTATCGTTTTCCCAGTGGAACGGAAGGTTCTAATATCGTAGAGCAATTGAATGAAGAAGAGAATGGTACGGAAATTAAGTTGCTGGAATGGAATGCTACGGCTGCCGTTAATCTGCTGCCTCTGTTTAATCCGAAGAATCCGGACATGGTATTGAAGTCGCAGGTCACTATTTCTCAATATCAAGTTGATAAATTTAACGGATGGTTTACACCGTCTACTTATGGTTCTAACGTAAATGATGGTGTCACCGGAAAAGCCAGCCGTGACTTCGACAAAAGTACGACTAACAATCTGGAATGGGTAACAAATTTCTCTACACGTATCAAGAATCATCAGATCCGTGCAATGGTGGGGTATAGCTATAATTATGGTGTAAATTCCGGAATGTCTGCTGAAAACTGGAATTTCTCTTCGGATGGATTGACGTATAATAATCTGGGTTCCGGGCTGGAAGCGGCAAAAGATGGAAAAACAATGATGGGCTCCTATAAGAATGACCATAAGTTAATCAGCTTCTTCGGACGTGTTAATTATGATTGGAAAGAGCGCTACCTGTTTACTTTCTCTTTACGCCACGAAGGGTCTTCCCGCTTTGGCGAGAATCATAAATGGGGCAATTTTCCGGCTGTATCTGTCGGTTGGCGTATCTCGGATGAGAAGTTTATGAAAGGACTTTCATGGATTGATGACTTGAAAGTACGTTATGATTATGGGGTGACAGGTAATCAGGAAATAGGAAATTATAATTCTCTGGCTACTTACCGGGCTTTCGGTTGGTATCAATACAATGGTAACCGTTTTCATGTATGGGGACCGAGCAAAAATACGAACTCGGAATTGCGCTGGGAGAAGGGACATAATCAGAATGTGGGTTTGGACTTCTCACTCTTCTCACACAAAGTGACCGGTTCATTTAACTATTTCCATCGTAAACAAAGTGATTTGCTCGGAGATTATTCTGTACCGGTACCACCTAACTTGTTCTCCACCATCTATACCAATGTAGGTACATTGCGTAATACCGGTTTCGAACTTGATGTTACAGTAAATGCTGTCCGGACAAAGGATTTCACTTATAGTTTCACATTAGTGGGGGCTACTAATAACAATAAGTTTGTCAGTTTTTCCAACGATATATATAAAGGACAAAAATATTACTCTACCTGTAGCATGGCGAATCCGAATAATCCGGGATATTTGCAGCGGATTGAAGAGGGGGAACGTATTGGTAACTACTTTACATATCGTTATGCAGGAGTGGATAAAAAAGGTGACTGGCTGATTTATGATAAAAAGGGGAATGTGATTCCTGTAGCCCAAGGTACGGAAGAGGATAAGTCTGTGACCGGAAACGGTTTGCCGAAATTCACCGGCTCTATGACGCATAACTTCACTTATAAGAACTTTGATTTGTCTGTTGCCCTCCGTGGTGCTGCCGGGTTTGACATATTCAACGTGCATGATTTCTATTTCGGATTGCAGAGCATGACTACCAACCAGTTGACGACCGCTTATTCGAAGAATGCACATATCACGACAGGTAAGAATGTGATTACCGACTACTTCATTGAACCGGGTGATTATCTGAAGATAGACAACGTCACTTTAGGATATACCATGAACCTGAATAGGAAATATATTGAAAAGATACGTTTGTTCGGTACGGCCAACAATCTTTATACGTTTACGAAGTTTACCGGTGTAGATCCTTCTACCTACGAAGTGAACGGACTGACACCGGGTACTTTCGGAGGAGGATATAACTATTATCCGTCTGCTTTTCAGTTTATTTTAGGATTACAAGTAAGTTTCTAATAAAAGACGATTATGAAAATAACAAAATATATCATTGGATTAGGGATAATGGCAGGTACAGTCATTAGTTTGCCATCCTGTACAGATCTGTCGGAAACGGTGTATGATCAGGTCATGTCTCAAAACTATTATAATACCAAACAGGATGTTATCAACGCCGTTTTTCGTCCGTTTGAGCATATCTATGAATCCATTGTCAGACGTCATGAACACGAAGAACTGACAGGGGATCAGTTGATAACGCCTACTCGGGGAACTTGGTGGTATGATGGCGGTAAATGGGAAAAATATCATTATCATCAATACGATGACATTAATCAGGAAGACTGGACAAACGAGTGGGAAGGCATGTATGGCGGTATCGGTCAATGCAATCTGGTGTTGGATGATTTGTCTCAATTGAATCCTTCTAAATTTAATTTAAGTGACAGTGAGTTTGATAGTTTTAAAGCGCAACTACGTTGTATGAGAGCTTACTGTTATCTTCGCCTGCTTAATAGTTACCGTAATTGTATCTTAACTACGACTTCTGACCAAGCGGTCAATGAACAGCCGGAAAACCGGAAGCAGGTATCTCCACAGGTTATGTTTGATTTTATCGAAAGTGAGTTGAGAGATGTCTGTCTGGTAGCTTTACCTTCCAAAATCGGACAATCTGGTAATGGCGGTCAACAAGGACAATTTACCAAGGCGGGAGCTGCTGCATTGCTGGTACGTCTTTATTTGAATGCGGAAAAGTGGATTGGACAGCCCAAATGGCAGGAATGTATCGATATGTGTGAGCGTATCACCGGAGGAGAATTCGGTTATTATGCAATCGCTAATAACTGGTACGAACCTTTTGACTGGAATAATGAAATGTGTAATGAAGTAATTCTCGGTTTTCCCGGTTCTTATGGACTGACTAGCTGGCATCTGCAAAATGACAAGAGAACTGTTTACGGACGGGCCCTTCCTTATGGTTGTGAGAAATACCTGAAAATTGAAGGAAATGGCAGCCGAAATCCCAAATATGCACTTTCGCCAAGTTATAATAACCAGCAACCACGTGCATTGTTTGATTATGAATTGGGCATGGTTACGCAGAAATTCGCCAAATATGCAGGCGATAAACGTTATAAACAATATGTAAATACGAGTAATAATACACGGGAAGGTATGTTCTTCATGGAAGGGAAAATAGCTAATTCCAGTATTAGTGGGGGATATGCCAAGAATCCGGATAATCAATATGTCCTTTACCTACTTGATCAAGTGGGACGTTTTGAAGGTAACGCAGAATCCGGTTATATTGCCAACCCGAATTATCAGGAGTCTAAACTGGGAAACGGAGATTTCAACTCGGGGCTTTACTGTGTGAAGTATCCTTTCTATCCGTTTGATGGAGGATATTTTATAGAGTCGGATTATACGGAAATCCGTTTGGCGGAGATTATTTATTCGCAGGCGGAATGCCTTCTTCGTCTCGGACAGGCAGGCGAGGCCGGCAAGCTGTTGAACAGCGTGCGTAAACGCAACTATGAAAACTTTACTGCAGATATCGCTTATCAGCCGGAAGGTAACGTGGTACTTGATCTAAAAGAAATGCTTGATGAATGGGGGCGGGAATTTCTTGCGGAGAGCCGTCGTCGTACGGATTTGATCCGCTTCGGAAGATTTCAGGATGCATGGTGGGACAAGAAACGGGATGCAGATACTCATTATGAATTGTTCCCGTTTTCACAGACCCAATTGGAGCAGAATGAATATCTGAAACAGAATCCCGGTTATCCGGATATTGCCCGTTAAGCGGTGAACTGTAATTATTTCAATTTAGTGTACAAGTTTAAAATGAAGAAAAATGAAAAATAAGTTGCTCACAATATCAAAGATTGGGCTTTTGGCCTTCACTATTTTAGTGAGCCAGGCGTGTCAGGAAGATTATGAGATGGTTGATCCTCCGATGATTACTGATTATGATGATGATCTGGATGAAGAAGTTGTCTTGCAAAAAGGACTGGAAAGTTATTTTGTAACTCAATTCGGTGAAGGGGACATGGATGGTACTTCATGGGATCAGGCAATGGATGTAGCTGGTTTTCGCAAATTATTGAGTGGATCTATCGATCTGTCCAAGAGTACTATTTACATGAGCCAGGGAAAATATGTGATGTCCGAGACCGGAGGACTCGGGGTGATTATCCGCAAAGACATTAAAGCGATCAAAGGAGGATATAGTTTGTTGAGCGAAGGGACAGATCTGACTAATCGTCGTATTGATACGTATAAGACAGTGATCAGCGGAGATGTAAACGGTAATAATCAGGCTGATTCCGGTGATTGCGGACTATTGTTGGTGAAAGGAGGGATTATTGGGATTGAAGGAGTTACTTTTCAATATGGGTACCTTTCTAATAATGATGCCAAGTCTAACGAGTGTGGTAGCGGAATTTATATCAATGGTAACGTCAATAGCACCTCTGTCGAATTAACGGATTGTATTATCAGGGATTGTAAAACGGAAGCTGTCAACGGGCAAGGAGGAGTAGCGGGAGGTACAGCTATTCTTATTGCTTCCGGGAGCTCAAAACTGAACAATGTGAAGTTCCTGGATAATGCGGCGGATAGCCGTGGCGGAGCAATACGGTGTAACAGCAATAAGGCTGTTGTGTTTATGAATAATTGCCTGATAACTGGCAATTCAGTAAGAGAACTTTTTGGGGTCGGTATTCAGATATCATCGGGACATATTTGTATGAATAACACAACCATTGTCGGAAATCCGGGAAAAGGTGCTGCTTTAAACGGGGGAGGTAGTTTCATGCTCGCTAATAGTACGATTGTAGGGCATGATATTGATCAGGAGTATGGCGCCTTTCGATGTGAAACCTCTATTGATGGTGATACTAAGTTTATTAATAACCTGTTGATTTCCGAGAATTCTACCGCTCCAAGCTTCATTTTGAACGGAGCGAATAAAGAAGCTTACTCCATGGGATATAACTTGTATCAGCGAGTTAATAATTTCACAATGGGCGTTTCTGATACTGCTTATCCTACCCTTGTGAATGGCAACCTGACGGAAGAGGGTGTTTATAAGTGGAATATTGACCAGATCGGACAGGTGGGTGGTTATGCTACCAAACAAGCTGTAATCAATGCTGTGAAAAGTTTCAATCCTGCTGCTTCTCCTATGGTTAATTTAGGTGAGGTATTCGTGGAATGGATGGGTGAAGATGCTTTCGGATTGGATCAGCGTGGCGTGACACGCAATCCTGATAAGATGCAAATGGGAGCTTATGATGCTGTATTGTCCAACTGAATCTTTAAAAAGTAATTGTGATATGAAAAACAAATTTTATATAATGACCGCTTTGGTCATTAGTCTGACAGGCTGTTCAAACATTGAAGACGGGACGCAGCCGACCGGCAACTTTCCCGAAGATCATATAATCCGTGTTGTAACAGAAGTGAAGGCTCCTGTGTCGCGTGCCGGATATGATGCAAGTAATCTGGAGAGTTTTGGACTGATCATTCATAACAGTGAAAACATTGCTTATGATTATAATTCGCAAATGGTAAAATCTAATAATGACTGGAATACGGCGGACGGGCAACAAATGCTTTGGGATAATGCAAGAACTCCGGTAACAGTAGTGGCGTATGCTCCTTACATTTCGGAAGCTAGTTTAGACACTCCGTTAGCTATCAACATACAAAGCAACCAAACTACTGAAGAAAATGTGATTGCTTCTGATTTCCTGTTGACTAAATCAATGGTTGATCCGAAACAGGATCTCACCGCAGATGGTAGATTGAAAGTTACTTTGGATCATGCCATGAGCAAGCTGATTATAAAAGTGACGGTAAATAATGGTATGGAAGATGCGGCGATCAGTAAACTGGGCGATATGGCTGTAAATGGTACAATAGCGGGTGGTATTTGTGATTTGTCAGTGCCGGAACCGGTAGTCATTCCACGGGAAGATGCTGTAGCTACAACTATCGCCCCTTATAAGGGTACGGATGGGTATGAATGTATTCTTCTCCCGCAAACAATAATAGAAGGCTTTTCTGTCAATTTCAGTTATGACGGAAAATTGTATATATGGACTGCCGAAGAGCCCATTGAGTTGCAAAAGGGAGTAGAGCATACGCTGACACTGAATGTAAATGAAACGGCACGGTTGGCTACCATGCAAATGAAATATCGGGCAACCGGTCAGATTATCTATCAGAAATAAAAAGGAGGAGATGAGTTATGAAAATTACTAAACATATATTGGCTGCATGTATATTAACGGGTATGGCAGCTTGTGATACGGATAAAGAGATAGCCGTGTTCAATGAAGACTCCGGTGCAATCAAGATCAATGCTGTTATTGATGCTGCATATACCCGTAGTAATCCTACAGGAACAAATGAACAGCAAATGCAATTTAATAATGGAGACCAGATTCTGTTGAGTTGCGAAGATGGTAGTGTGACTTATATGTTGTCTGGAGGGCAATGGGCTCCTACGGATAACTATTATCTTAGGTGGGGAAATGAACCTGTTACTTATTCTGCCTTTTATCCGGTGACTGAAGGAACAAGCGTAGCCAACTTCTCTCTTCCTATTAATCAGCAGAGTTTGGAAAATCTGGCGAGCGCAGACTACATGACTTGCACAGTAGAAGATACTATAAATGAGGGATCAGGTGTCCTTCATCTGAATATGAACCGGAGAATGGCGAAAGTTATCATGACATTGGACGATATAGACTCACAAAGTAAAGCTCTAGGAGTTAAAATCGGTTCCTATCAGGGATATACGGACGGAAATGTTTCATCGGGAACTGCACTTGTTTCACCGTATGTCACCATTCCTGAAGGAGGGAAAGCCGGACAAAGCGGATGTAAATATACGGCGATCGTAGCTCCGGGAGCTGCAAATCCTAATAGTACTTTCGTTTCTTTAAATTACAAAGGGGAAGATCTGGTATTGCCGGGCATTCCTGCAATAAAGGCCGGATTTTGTTATGAATTTACTTTGAAAGTAGAAGGTTCGGTCATTAGATTGAGTGAACCGATTGTCACTCCATGGGAGACTGGTACAATCAATGGGGGAGATGCAACGGAATTGCAATTGGACGCTTATTATGTGAAAGAGCATGCTACAGGGAATGCTACCGGTATGGATTGGGATAATGCAATGGGAGTAGACGGGTTACGCAATCTATTGAGAACTAACACTAACAGTGCGATCACGACTGCGAATGCTAAGAAATTGGATGGTAAGAATATCTATGTGGCAGGCGGTACCTATTTGATAGCAGATCAGGAAGCCGGTCTGAAAATAGAGTATAGCGGATATAGCAAACAAGTCGAAATAAAGGTTGTGTGTGGATATGATCCTCAAAGTACCCGGAAGGATTTAAGCAAGCGTGATCCTGTCCGGTATCTGACTACTTTCACAGGAGATGCAAATAATAACGGCATTGCGGATGCGGGTGATTATTCCTTGTTTACATTAGGAAACCAGATAGATATTACATTTGAAGGTTGTACGTTCTCTTGCGGTTATCATCCCAATGAGAAAATAAATGGCTATAGCGGTGGATTCCTGATTGCGAATGGTAGCAGTGGCAATGCAACATTACAGTTGAATCATTGTATCATTGAAAAGTGCTATAATGCGGGAGTAAATGGTTCAGGTGAGGCTGGTGGTTCCGGTATATTCATGTATAAGGGGACAGCCAAACTAAATCATGTGCAGTTGAGAAACAACAAGGCATCTTCGCGTGGAGGCGCAATTCGCGTCAATGACAGTGGGAGTATTCTTTTTATGAATAATTGCTCCATTACAGGCAATGAAGGCGGACAGTTCGGTTATGCTATTCAAATGTCAAACGGTCATTTATGTATGAATAATACAACTGTTACCAATAATAGTGGTAGAGATGGAACCATTAACGGCGCGGGGAGTATGTTGATTGTAAACTCTACCATTATCGAGGATGGTGCTCAAAATAGCGGGGCTGTTATTCGTTGTGAATCCTGGCCGGCCCGGCAATCATTCTTGATGAATAATATCATCCTGAATAAAAATGCAGCTAATCCGGTTGTTGAAATGTCCGGTGATGATACTCGCCATTTGACATCCAAAGGGTATAATCTGATGGGCGGTACGATCATGCCTGCATCAACCAACAAGTTTACAACATCAGAGTTTGATAAGTATAACAGTACGATTAGCTCTTTAAATGTCGTATGGGATGCCAATCGTTCTGTCTATACTTGGGACGGGAATGTGAATGAGTTTACCCGGACTGCTTCCGACGCTGTTAAGAATGCGATCACAACCGGCTTTAAACCGGATAGTTGTCCTTTCCAGAATTTAGGTGAGGAGTTTGGAAAATGGTTGGAAGAGATGGATGCTTTTTCCACTGACCAGTTGGGGAATCCGCGTGATAAAAATGCGATGTGGCCGGGAGCTTATCAAGAATAATGATACAATTTATTTAAACGAATGACAATGAAAAACTACAAACTGATATGGTTAGGGATATTCTGTTGTTTGCAACCTCTTATATTGTTTGCACAACGGGGAGAAACGATCCGTAAGGCATTTTTAGATCCGAAGTCCGATCAGGTGTTAGTCGTGGCACACCGGGGGAACTGGCGGAGTGCACCGGAAAATTCCGTAGCGGCAATTGATAGTGCCATACAAATGGGAGTGGATATTGTGGAGATTGATATTCACAAGACTAAAGACGGACAATTAATATTGATGCACGATGACCGTGTAGACCGGACAACCAATGGTAAAGGATTGATTAAGGATTATACATTGGCAGAAATCAAGAAGTTGAAACTGAAAGATAAGGATGGAAATCTGACAGAACATATTGTTCCAACATTGGAAGAGGCATTGCTGGCAGGCAAAGGTCAGATTATGTTTAACTTGGATAAGGCGTATTCTGTGTTTGACGAGGTATACGCTGTGCTCGAGAAAACCGGAACTGCCAGTTTGGTGATAATGAAAGGAGGCCAGCCGGTGGAAACTGTCAAAAGTGAGTTTGGAGATTATCTGGATAAAGTGATTTACATACCGGTGATAGGACTTGACGGAAAGGATGGCGAAAAGAAGGTCAGGGACTATATGACACAGCTGCATCCTGCTGCCTTCGAATTGGTTTATTCGGATTCTTCCAGTCCTTTGCCTCGAAAAGTGAAATCGATTATTCTGGGAAAGAGTCGGATTTGGTACAATACGTTGTGGGCTTCTCTTGCGGGAGGGCATGAAGACGATCAGGCTTTAAAAGATCCGGATGGAAACTATGGATATCTGATTGAAGAGCTAGGGGCACGGATTCTCCAGACTGATCGTCCGGGATTCATGCTGGATTATTTGAGAAAAAAGGGATTGCATGATTAATCGTCTGAAGACAATGAGGTAAAATGTATTGTTTGGCACACAGATAACGTCGATGATATAAACAGACGTTATCTGTGTTGCTTTTATCTATTCTCCAAGTGAAAATAAATTTGAGATTTGGCTTAGGTTACTAAAATAGCTATATTTGGCTCACTGAATCGACATGAGTATATAATATGAAAAAGTCAATAATAGCATTTATCAGTCTTATTACTCTTTGTATTGAGCCATTAATGGCATCTGCCGAGTTTTCCTTTAAGAAATATCAGGTAGAGAACGGACTGTCTCATAACACAACCTGGTGTGCAATTCAAGATAGTTATGGCTTTTTATGGATAGGGACAAGTAACGGGCTGAACTGCTATTATGGTAGCGGAAATAAGATTTATCGGAATGTTTTAAATGACAAATATTCTTTAGGGAACAACTTTGTCAGTTCTCTGATGGAAGAGGGTGAAGACCTTTGGATAGGAACAAGTTCCGGACTATACATTTATGATCGCTCTGACGATCATTTCTTGTATTTTGATAAGACAACCAAATATGGAGTGTTTATTAGTTGCGAAGTCAAGAAAATTGTAAAAACGAAAAATGGCTTGATCTGGATCGCTACCTTGGGGCAAGGCATCTTTATTTATGATCCGGCAAAAGATGTTTTGACTCAAAATAGTATTCGGACTTTTTTTGCTTGGGATATTTGCCAGGGTACGGATTCTCTTGTCTATGTTTCTTCTATGCAGGAGGGGTTACTTTGCTTTGATGAAGAGGGAACTTTTCTGCAGAACTATCCGGTTTCATCCGAATTGAGTATTGGCAATCAAAGGATTAACTGTCTCCATAGTATTGAACATGAGATTTGGTGTGGCGTGGGGACGAATTCGTTAGGGTGTTATCAGGAAGGAAGTCGGGAATTAAAAATATATGATACATCTGCAGAGAGTTTCAGTTCTATTCTTTGTCTGATGGACTATAACGGGAAAGAAATGCTGGTTGGTACGGACAATGGCGTTTATTTGTTTGACCGTGAGCGTAAAACATTTCGTAGGGGAGACTCTCCGTTTGGTTTATGGACTTTGAGTGATCCGACTGTACACGCGATGATGTGGGATAATGAAGGCACGCTTTGGGTAATGACTAATTCCGGCGGAATAAATTATATGTCTAAACAGTCGAAGCGTTTTTCTACTTATTCCCTGTCTTTGACGGGGATGGAAAAAGCAGATAGGGGGATAGGACCTTTCTGTGAAGATCGGGAGAAGAATGTTTGGGTGGGAACCCGGAATGGATTGTGGTTTTTCAATTCACAAACTCATTCTTTTTATGAGTATTCTTTGAAGAAATCGAATATAAGATACGATGTACGTAGCTTGTTGTTGGAGGGCGATAATCTTTGGGTGGGAACTTATGCTGAAGGATTGCATGTATTGAATCTGAAAACCGGGAATATTAAAAGTTATACTTATTCCCGTAATATCCCGAATACGCTTTGCAGTAATGATGTACTAAGCCTTTTTAAAGACCGTAAAGGAGAAATCTTTATCGGAACAAGCTGGGGATTATGTCGCTATAATCCGCAATCGGATAATTTTATAACTGTGATTAATGTCGGTGCTATGGCTTCTGTAACTGATATCTATGAGGATATGTACAATAATCTTTGGATTGCGACCTCAAATCGTGGCGTTTTCTGTTATAATACAGTTGGTGAAGAGTGGAAGCATTTTGAACATATCCGGGAGGACCTGACTACTATTACGAGTAACTCTGTGATAACATTATTTGAAGATAGGAAAGGTACGATGTGGTTTGGGACCAATGGTGGAGGATTATGCTCTTTTTCCAAAGAAACAGAAACTTTTGTTGATTTTGATCCGGAAAATGTCTGGTTGCCGGATAAGGTTATTTATTCGATAGAGCAGGATCAGGCAGGTAATTTTTGGATTTCCTGTAATTCCGGGTTATATCAGTTTAATCCGATAAATAAGAATGAGAACCGGCTTTTTACTATAAATGACGGTTTGCAGGGAAATCAGTTCACGGCGCAATCTTCATTGGCCTCATCGACGGGGAAGTTGTATTTTGGAGGAGTGAACGGCTTTAATGTTTTTGAACCGAAAGAATTTGCAGATAACACCTACCTTCCTCCTGTTTATGTTATGGATATCAGTTTTCCTAATTTGAATAATGAGCGGGAAGTGAGGCGGCTGCTCCAGCTGGATAAGCCTTTTTATACAGTTGATAAGATAAGATTACCTTATAAGAATAACAGTCTTACCATCCGTTTTGCGACACTTAGCTATGAAGATCCTCTTAGAAACCGTTATGCGTATATTTTGAACGGAGTAGATAAGGAATGGATTAACAACTCTTCTAATAATACGGCTTCCTATACCAATCTTCCTCCGGGGGAGTATGAGTTTTTGGTTCGTGGTTCGAATAATGACCATTATTGGAATGAAAAGGCAATTTCTTTATGGATTGTGGTTACTCCTCCCTGGTGGCGGACTACTATTGCTTATGTCGTATATGCATTGTTATTACTTGCCGTCATCGTATTTCTTGGTTGGCGTTGGAATTTGTATGTCAGGCGTAAGTATAAACGTCGGATGGAGGAGTATCAGACTACCAAAGAAAAAGAAATGTATAAATCGAAAATCAATTTTTTTATTAATCTTGTACATGAAATACGTACTCCGCTAAGTTTGATTCGTTTGCCGTTGGAGAAATTGAGAGAAGAGGAAATCAAAGGGAAAGAGAACAAGTATATTTCTGTGATAGAAAAGAATGTAGATTATCTATTGGGAATCATCAATCAGTTACTTGATTTTCAGAAGTTGGAAAGTAGTGCTTTGCAGTTGAATTTGAGGAAATGCAATGTTAATGCATTGGTAAGTGATATTTTTAATCAATTCAGCGGTTCTGCGGAGTTGAGAGGACTGACATTACATCTTTGCTTGCCTCGTGAAGAAATTAATGCGATGATTGATTCGGAGAAGATAAGTAAGATTCTCGTAAATCTGATGGGAAATGCGATGAAATATGCGAAATCCAGGATGGAATTGAAAGTATTATCAGTAGATGACGAGGTGAGGATAGCGGTTACTGATGATGGCCCCGGCATCCCGGAGGACCAACACGATAAAATATTTCAAGCTTTTTATCAATTGCCTGACGACCCGGTGGCATCATCTAAGGGTACCGGAATTGGTTTGGCATTTGCAAGATCCTTGGCAGAAGCCCATCATGGGAATTTGTTTCTGGAAAATAATTCCGAGGAGGGGGCTTCATTTGTGTTATCTTTACCATTGGGAGTTGTAGAAACGGAAGATGCATCTGATGGATTGACTGAAACGGATGTTGTAGGTGTTGGAGAAGAAGTGACTTCTGTTTCTGAATTCGGTAATAGGAAATTCACAGTTTTATTGGTGGAGGATAATATTGAATTGTTAAATTTAACTCGAGAAGCTTTAAGTGTTTGGTTCAAGGTGATACGTGCCGGTAATGGAAAAGAAGCACTGGAAATACTTGCACACCAGGGTGTAGATGTTATTGTCAGTGATATTATGATGCCTGAAATGGATGGACTTGAACTTTGTAATCATGTAAAATCCGATATGGCTTATTCTCATATTCCTGTTGTTTTGCTGACTGCAAAAACGACATTGGAATCTAAAGTGGAAGGACTTGAAAGTGGTGCTGATGTATATCTAGAGAAACCGTTTTCTATTAAGCAGCTCCATAAACAGATCGAGAATTTATTAAAACTGCGATTGGCGTTTCATAAACAGATGACGGACATCACAATTGGTTCATCCTCTTCACTTTCGGATTTTGCCATTTCTCAAAAAGATGTAGAATTTATAGACAAGATCAATGCAATTTTATTGGAGCAGGTTGTTAATGAAAATTATTCAATTGAAACATTGGCAGATCAAATGAATATGAGTCATTCTAATCTTTACCGGAAGATGAAAAGTTTGTTTGGTATGCCTCCTAATAACTATGTTAAGAATTTCCGCTTAAACAAAGCAGCTGAATTAATAGCAAATGGTGTTCGAATAGCTGAAGCTGCAGAACGGTTAGGCTTTGCTTCTTCTTCCCATTTTGCAAAATGTTTTAAAGAGAAATTCGGAATGTTGCCAAAAGATTATAGATAACAAGTCTTTTCATGATGGGAAAAATAAGGGGAGGGTAAATGAAGTTTAAAAATACTAGAAATATACTGTAGTAAGATTTTTTATCCATTCGTTTTATATTCTTAACTCCGAAAAATTCGTAAGTGTAGATAAACCAACTACTTTTGGCTCTCGAATTTGCAGCATTTTTGGATGTCTTGCGTCTAATAAACATAAACTAATATATTCTAGTCATGAAACACAGACTGTTACTACTAATTCTATTCGTATTTGCTATCTCCGTGGCGGGGTGGGCACAATCCACAGCTCCTTCTTATACAGTCAAAGGAGTACTTATTGATTCTTTAACACAAGAGGGAGAACCGTATGCTACCATCAAAATAGCAAAGAAAAATGCTCCGGATAAAGCAGTCAAGATGGCGGTGACTGGGGCGAATGGTAAATTTCAGGAGAAACTGAATGTCGCTGCGGGCAATTACATCATCACTATTTCTTCGATTGGTAAAGCGCCGATAGTAAAGGAATTTACTCTAAAACCGTCCGTGAAGGAGGTTGACTTGGGCACAATGATTTCTTCAGAGGCCAATAACGTATTGAAAGGAGTGGAGGTAGTTGCACAAAAACCTTTGGTAAAGGTAGATGTGGATAAGATTGAATATAATATTGAAGATGACCCGGACTCAAAATCGAACAGTATATTGGAGATGCTTCGGAAAGTGCCTTTGGTAACGGTGGATGGAGAAGACAATGTACAGGTGAACGGCAGTAGCAGTTTCAAGATACATGTAAATGGAAAGCCCAATAATATGATGAGTAATAATCCGAAGGAAGTTCTGAAAAGTATGCCGGCAAACACGATCAAATATATTGAGGTGATAACTTCACCGGGAGCTAAATATGATGCGGAAGGTATCGGAGGTATTCTGAATATCGTCACAGTAGGTTCCGGATTTGAAGGATACACGGCTACTTTCAGAGGAAATGCTAATAATAACGGAGTAGGTGCCGGCACTTACGCAATGGTGAAACAAGGTAAACTGACTGTTTCTGCCAACTATAACTACAATTATAATAATAGCCCGCGCAGCTATTCCGACAGTTATCGCGAAAACTACGAACCGGATAAAGAGAATGAAAAATATCTGGAATCGGAAAGTAGCTCCAAGTCGAAAGGGAATTTCCAATATGGCAATTTGGAAGCCAGTTACGAGATTGATACGTTGAGGCTGCTGACCGTGGCTTTCGGAATGTACGGTAGCAGTGACAAAAGTAACAGTGGCGGAAATACGATTATGCACGGAGCTGACCGACAGAATTTTGCGTACCGTTATAGAACCGACAATCATGGAAAAGGGTCATGGTATTCTATCAACGGAAATATAGACTATCAGCGTACTTCCCGAAAGAATAAAGAACGAATGATTACGCTTTCTTATAAAATCAATTCCCAACCCCAAACGAATGATTCATATAATACTTATCTGGATATCGAGCCTGATGAGAATAAACTGGATATCATCAAAGAATTGTCATTAAAGAATTTCCATTCGGACGGAAAGACAAATACGATGGAGCAGACTTTCCAGGTGGACTATACTACTCCGATTGGAAAGCTGCATACAATTGAAACCGGTGCCAAATATATTTTCCGACGTAACTCCAGTGATAATCGGTTTTATGAAGCCGAGGGAGCAAGTGAAAACTATGCATATAATGAGAATCGTAGTAGCGAGTACCGTCATTTGAATCATATTCTCTCTGCTTATGCCGGATATACGCTGAAATACAAGGGATTTACTTTCAAACCGGGATTGCGTTATGAGCAAACCATACAAGAGGTGAAGTATCTGGTGGGTCCGGGCGAGAACTTTGATTCGAATTTTAGTGATCTGGTTCCTTCCGTTTCCTTGGGAATAAAACTAGGAAAGACGCAGAATTTGCGTGGTGGATATAATATGCGTATCTGGCGTCCGGGTATCTGGAATTTGAATCCTTATTTCGATAATCAGAATCCGATGTTTATCAGTCAGGGAAATCCGAACTTGAAGAGTGAGAAGAGTCATTCGTTCGACTTGTCTTACAGCAGTTTTACGTCCAAGTTCAACATCAATCTTTCTTTGCGTCATTCTTTCAATAACAACGGAATTGAAAGAATCAGCCGCTTGATTACTGATAAAGACGGAGAAATCTTTGAAGGCGGGCATAAAGCTCCCTACGGTGCACTGTATAGCACATACGGTAATATCGGAAAGAGCCGGGAAACAGGATTGAACTTTTATTTGAACTGGAATGCTTCTCCTAAAACGAGAATTTACGTCAATGGACGTGGCAATTATAGCGATTTGCGGAGTCCTGCCCAAGAGCTGCACAATTATGGATGGAATGCTTCTGCTTATGGAGGAATTCAGCAGACCTTACCGGGAAAAGTTCGTTTGAGCCTGAACGGCGGAGGTAGCACACCCCGAATCAGTTTGCAGGGAAAAGGTTCAGGATATAGTTATTATAGTTTGGGATTGAGCCGTTCTTTCCTGAAAGAAGAACGTCTTTCTTTGAATATTTATTGCAGCAATGTTCTGGAGAAATACAGAACTTACAATAATCACACAGAAGGAGCTAACTTTATTTCGAAGAGTTCGAGCAAATATCCGAGCCGGTATTACGGTTTCAGTATCAGCTATCGGCTTGGAGAGTTGAAAGCCAGTGTGAAGAAAGCCGCACGAAGCATCGACAATGACGATGTGAAAGGTGGCGGCGGCGGAGGTGGAAACACCGGTGGTGGAGGTGGCCAGTAGACCACTTCCGCACACCGAGATTCCCTCTTATTTCTGTCTCACGTCTTGCTTGTTGGTGTTAAAACCAAGTTTGGTTAATCCGGCTTGTACGTCGGGATGGCTCATGAAGAGTTTCCACAATAATCCGCTCCGGTAGTTTTCGATCATGACAGCAATAGGACCCTGGTCGATAGCCAGATAACGTTGCGGATACCAATTGTCCGTTTCGCTGAAAGCATCGTAGAATCCGAAAGGACCGAACACTTTATCTCTCATACTATATAGATGGCGCATCACTTGCATGGAATATTCCGGTGTATAGACAATGGATGAAAGCGCGGCGGTAGGGGAGATTACTCCTTTGTCCTCCTGCTCATTGGGCGAATGAGCCGCATATCCATCGACGGAGTAGCTGGCAGTCAGTCCCCAACAATCCGGTCCGAAACCTTTGTAATGTTTAGGGTTGCGGATGCAGTAAGCACGGTTGACTAGTGTCAGGTTGCGCATTTCGTGGAAGTAGCTGGGGCAGTATTCATCTTTCAGTCCCACTGGGTCAAGTCCGAGGAAAGAGTATTGAGCCCAGAAAAGCGGTCCGGCTTCGGTGCCCTGATAGCGGAGGTGCAACTCGATTCCTTCCACTTTATGCGGAGAAACGATGGCTCCGTTCTGTGCCCAACCGTCATGATAGACAGCCGCAGGTACTCCATGGGTAGGAGAAGCGGCGGCAAGAATATACATAATCATACATTCGTTGTAGCCGTGTACAGGGAAATTCATTTCCCAGCCATACGTCGGACTCCAATGCCAGTAAAGAACGTTTTGCCCGCCTTGCCGATACCAGTTCCAGTCGACATCCCGCCAAATCTGGTCGATCCGTTGGGCGAGGGCTTTCTCTTTCTCGTTTCCGTTGACGTAATATTGGTGTACGGCCAGCAGCCCTTGGATGAGGAAAGCGGTCTCTACCAGATCGCCCCCATTATCTTTCTGGCCGAATGGTTTCACTTTGCCCGTATCACCATACCACCAATGAGGGTAGGCTCCGTGGAAACGGTCTGCCTTTTCGAGGAAAGAAACGATGCGTTCCATTCGTGCCAGTCCCTCTTCGCGGGTGACGTAACCGCGGTCGATTCCCGCAAGGATAGCCATGATGCCGAAACCGCTGCCGCCGGAAGTGACTACGTTGGCATCGTTTTCTGGATAAACGCCGTCCACATGATAACGTTCGGGAGCTAAGCCGCTATTCGGCTCGGCACCTTCCCAGAAATAGAGGAAAGTCCGTCGCTGGACGGTATCCATCAGGGCGTCGTCCGATAACGAGTCGGTGGCTGTGGAAAGGTTGTTGCTTTTGCTTTTCCCTTTACAGCTCTGGAAAGTCAGGGCAACGGCGGATAGAAATAGTAACATGAGCGGAAGTGCACTCATTTCTATTATTCTTTTATATTTATCGTTCATAATCAAGGTGATAAAAGTTTAGTTTAACGTGAACTTCGCGGTTTTCACATCACGGCTGTTCGTACCGATCATCACTTCAAAGTCGCCCGGTTCGGCAACCAGTTGCAAGTCATAATTATAGTATCGAAGCATTTCCGGAGCAATCTTGAAACGGACAATCTTCATTTCTCCCGGTTCCAGGAATATCTTTTGGAAACCTTTCAGCTCTTTGACGGGACGGGTACTGCTACCCACAACGTCGCGGATATAAAGCTGTACCACTTCCGAGCCGGGCCATGTTCCGGTATTGGTAACCTCCACTGCCGCGGTCAACGAACCGTTCATGTCCATGGAAGAATGACTCAAGTCGATGTCGCTGTAAGAGAACGTCGTATAAGAAAGGCCGTAACCGAACGGATAAAGCGGATCATTATCCACATCGAGATAGTTGCTGCGGAATTTCTCGAACCATTTGCCATCTTTCAATGGGCGTCCGGTATTTTTGTGCGCATAATAAAGAGGTATCTGGCCGACATTCTTCGGGAAAGTCATAGTCAGTTTACCACCCGGATTGACGTAACCGAAGAGGGCGTCACCAATGGCGTAAGCGGCTTCACTACCTCCGAACCATACATTCAGAATGGCAGGCACATGCTCCTGTTCCCAGTTCAGCGTAAGCGGACGTCCGGTGAATAACACCAGTACCACCGGTTTGCCTGTCTTTAAAAGTTCTTTCAACAGATTCTGTTGTACGTCGGGAATATTCAAGTCTGTACGACTGCTGCTTTCACCGCTCATTTCAGAAGATTCGCCTAGCGCTGCGATGATGATATCCGACCGACGGGCTACGTTCAATGCTTCGTCCAACAACTGCTGGTCGGTGCGGTTGTCACGGTTCAGGGAACGGCCGAACATCGTTGCCCGTTCTTCGTAACTTGCGTCACTAATCAGGTTGCTTCCTTTAGCGTACATGATATTCGCTTTTCCGGCTGTCATCTCTTTCAATCCTTCTACCAAAGAAGGGCAACGGTCGAGCACAGCTGCTACGCTCCATGTACCCGGCATATTGCTACGGCTGTTTGCCAACGGACCGATAACTGCAATATTTCCTTTTGGGTTGAAAGGCAACAACGGATTTCCGTTCGGATTACCGTCGGGACTGTCATTCTTCAGAAGAACGAAACTTTCTGCTGCAATTCTGCGGGCTGCATCACGATGGGCTTTGGTAAAGATGTCGCGTGCCGGACGTTTCGGATCGCAATATTTATAAGGATTATCAAACAATCCCAGTTTATATTTGGCTTCCAGAATACGACGGCAAGCCGTATTCAATGTTTCCATAGAGACTTTTCCTTCCTGAACGGATTTCTTCAGTGTCCCTACAAAACCCTCGCTTACCATATCCATATCCACTCCGGCGTTGATGGCACGGGCGGATACTGTCTGAAGATCACCGATACCGTGGTCGATCATTTCTGAAATGCCCGTATAATCAGTTACCACAAAACCGTTGAATCCCCACTGTCCGCGGAGAATATCCGTCATCAGCCATTTATTGGCAGTGGCCGGAATACCGTCTACTTCATTAAAAGAAGCCATCACGCTGCCTACACCCGCTTCAACGGCTGCTTCATACGGCAGCATATAATCATTGAACATTCGTTGGCGGCTCATATCCACGGTGTTATAGTCGCGGCCGGCTTCGCCTGCCCCATATAACGCAAAGTGTTTTACGCAGGCCATGATTTCGTCATTCCGTTCCATGTTTTTCCCCTGATAGCCGCGCACCATTGCTTCGGCAATCATGGCACCGAGAAACGGGTCTTCGCCACTACCTTCGGATACGCGTCCCCAACGAGGGTCACGTGAAATATCCACCATCGGGCTGAAAGTCCATGAGATTCCATCAGCACTTGCCTCTACGGCTGCAATGCGGGCAGACTCTTCAATGGCTGTCATGTCCCAGGTGCAAGACAAACCGAGCGGGATAGGGAACATCGTTTCGTACCCGTGAATAACGTCCATCCCGAACAATAACGGAATGCCCAGCCGTGAATCTTCCACAGCTTGTTTCTGTACTTCACGTATTTTCTCTACTCCTTTCAGATTGAACAATCCTCCCACTTCGCCTTTCTTGATTTTTGCGGCAATGTCGCTGCTTTTAGCTTGTCCCGTAGTGATCTCTCCGGTGACGGGAAGGTTTAACTGTCCGATTTTTTCTTCCAGCGTCATTTTATTCATCAATACGTCGATGAAACGATCCATATCCTGTGGCGACTTTTGTGCCGACGCGGTTAGAAAACCTGCGGCAAACAACAGGACGGATAGACTTAACTTTTTGTATATCATATTATTATAGTTAATTTTATCTCTATTCATATAAAGTCCTCCTGATGCGTTGAATGTTCGGCACCGAGGAGGACATTGTTCGACACCGAGGAACAGTAGTTTCGGCACCGAGGAAACAACCGTTCGGCACCGAGGAACTTTCTTATTGGTAGTCGGGGTTCTGTACTAACACTCCCTTAGACTTGTCGATCTCTGTCTGCGGCAGTGGAAGCAGTGCGTTTTTGTCCTGATAATTGGTTTTACCGGCTGCGTGCAACACTTCTTTTGCAATGCCCCAACGAACGAGGTCATAGAAACGGTCGAATTCCAACCCTAATTCCACACGGCGTTCGTGGCGGATGGCCTCACGCAATTCTCCCTGATCGGTAGTCGTCACTTTAGGCAATATATTGCTGTTGGTGCCTCTGGCGCGTGCGCGTACTTGTTCCAAATAGTCGATTGCTTCACCCGGAATACCTTTTTCATTAGCTGATTCGGCTCCCATCAGCAGTACATCTGCGTAGCGGATCAGACGAATGTTTACCCAGAATCCTTTGTTGGTATATTCTTTACGCAATGCCGGGTCGGTATAGGCTTTCTTATTGAAATAAGCACCCATTGCCGGGGAAACCGGAGACTCGCCGTATGGTTCGTTGGTGTTTTCCGGTGTGATAGGATCGCTGTCCGAGTGGCGGAAGTAGAGTAGGGTAGAGTTTTTGCGTGGATCACCCTGTTCGTATGCTTGCGCCATATACTCTGTTGCCATGTGCCATCCCCATCCCAAGTCCCATTGACCTGCTCCGCGTACACCTTGTACTTCACAGAACTGGCTACCGATAACGGTACTTTGAGGAAGAGCGGCAGTAGCTGTACATTGCAACTCGAATATAGAACCTCCGTTATTTTCACCATCATCCGTGAAAATCTCATTATACGGAGTCTTTAAGTTGTAGAGCCCCTTTTTGATGACATCGGTGGAGGCTGTGTACATATTGTTCCAGTCGTTGCGCATCATATAAGTACGCGCGTGTAAGGAACGGGCAGCTCCCCAAGTCAGTCGTCCGGTGTATTCGCTGCTCCATGTTTCCGGCAATGACTCTTCTGCTGTTTTCAGGTCTTTGTCAATCTGCTCATAGATTTTATCAGCGGTTGTCTTCGGGATATTGGCTTCCGAAGCGTCGTTGATTTTGTAAGTCACCAAAGGAACTTCGCCGAAAGCTCTTACCAGATTGAAGTAGCAATAAGCGCGGAAGAAAGAGGCTTCTCCCTTATTGATGATGTCTTCAGTTTCTGTTTGTCCGGCTGTTTCTTTTTCTGCAATGGCATCAAGAATCTCATTACATTGGTAGATGATGGCATAATTCTGTCCCCAATAAGCACCCAGTAGGCCGTTGGTCGGTGTATACACAAAATCATCATACATTTCGGCTACATCAGAGCCATCGCTGGCAATACTTCCTTTTTCCGAATCTTCCGAACGGAAACAGTGGATGGCAAAAGCAGGAGGGCCGGCTGTCACATTATAGTTACGCATCATCGTATAGACATTATAAATCTTACCGTTGACCAGAGCGTTCGGATTATCATCTTCCGTAAACTGTCCTTGTGGACTACGATCCAGAAAGTCACTACAGCTGCCTAGAAATAATGTAGTTGAAGTAATAAGGGCTGCAAATATATATTTATTCAGTTTCATATAATGATAGTTTTAAAGATTAAAGTTGTGTTCCGCATGGAAAACTGGCAGTGGCACCTTGCCACTAGAATGTTAGGTTGATACCGAAGGTATAGACTGCAGGTACAGGATAACTGCCGTTATCTACTCCGAATGCGGTGGCGGTTCCTCCAAGTTCGGGAGTATATCCGGTATTATGTTTCCATGTCTTCAGGTTCTGTATGTTGACATAGACTTTCAGGGCTTGCAGACGTATTTTGGCAATTAAGCTCTTGTCGAACGTATACGCTAACTGTACGTTGCGGATACGGAAGAAACTACCGTTCTCAATGTAATAGTCGGAATTCAAGTTATTGATAGAATGTTTGGTGTTCAGCAACGGTTGGGTGTTGGACGTACCTTCTCCGTGCCAGCGGTCCAAACGTTGTTCCAGGTAGTTGAACTGGGCAAAATTGTAGTTATCCCATGTACGGAAAATCTTGTTTCCGCCTTGTCCCATCATGTCGATGCCTAACGACCAATTCTTGTAGTCTACTCCGAGAGAAAAACCGTAAGTGACCTTTGGAGTCGGGTTGCCTATCATGGTACGGTCTTCCGGGGTGATTTCTCCGTCACCGTTCACATCGGCGAATTTCAGGTCACCGGGGGTAACGGTAGCCAATGTATTTTGGGGTGATGCGTCAATATCTGCTTGTGACTGATAAACGCCTGCCACTTTATAACCATAGAAATATCCGATAGGATAACCTGCCATTGTGTAACTTTGCTGCTTATCTCCGGCAATGATGGAGTATCCTTCCTGAACAAGACTTTTTACCTCATTCTTGATAGTAGTCAGGTTGGCACTGACGGAATATCCCCAATCACCAATCTGATCGCGCCAGGTTACAGCCATTTCCACTCCTTTATTCTGGATCTCTCCCAAGTTTCCGATACCGGGGATAGTTCCGGAAATTCCGGGAACTTCGGCTAACAAATCTTTGGTGTTCTTCTTATAGTAAACACCCTCAAAATGCAAGCGGTTGCGAAGTAGGTTCGTTTCAAATCCGGCTTCCCAGGCTTCTACTTTTTCCCAACGCAGGTTAGGATTAGGAAGATAGGCAAGCTGGTATCCGGGATAAATGATGGACGGTTTACCGAATACGGCCGAATAAGCATTGGTCAATAAGGGTTCGGCAGGATAGGCTTTATCCAGGTTCTGGTTTCCTAACGTACCGTAAGATGCTTTGATTTTCAACATATCCAGCCATTTGATGTCTTTCATAAATTCTTCTTCGGACATCAACCAACCTCCACCCAGTGAGAAGAAGTTCTGCCATTCATTGCCTGTGTAGGAGAAAGCGGAAGAACCATCCCGGCGGAAAGATCCGTTGAACAGATATTTACCTTTATAGTTGTAGATCACACGTGCAAGTACGGATAATGTACTGCGTTCCCATTGAGTACTTCCATTGGTAGCGGTAGCCGCATCGCCGATGCTGACAAACCATTTGTCCGGATTATCCGGAATAACCAGTCCGACCCCCTGCTTGCGTGCTCCGTCCAATCGGCTCAACGAATTATAATAGGTAGTAAAACCGGCGGTAGCTGTCAGGTTATGATTTCCATTATCAAAGCTGTTGGTGTATGTCAACAGGTAGTCGCTCTGAACTTTTGTTTCATTCTCTTTAAACTGGCTGACCTCGGTCTTGCCTGTTCCCAAAGTAGAGATCCCTCCGTTGACAGCGGCATCGTATACTTTTACGATCGGTGTATACGTCCGTCCGTTGTTCGACGCATAATCCATGGAGAACATTGCTTTGAACGTGAAATGTTTCAGGAAGTCTACTTCACCATAAATATTACCGGATGCCCGGTAGTTCTCCGCTTTGGTAGTATTCGCTTTCAATTCGACGTCTACCATCGGGTTGCTAATCTGCGCTTTCTGGAATTCGGGCAGAGCCGTATATAATCCGTATTCGTTGTTATACACCGGAGCGATAGGAGTTGCACGCAGGGCATTCAATACCTGTTTGGAATCAGCAGGAAGCATACGTGCACCGTTGAATTGGAAACCGACTTTCAAAAAGTCCGTAATCTTATAATCATTACTTGCGTTGATGGTTACCTTACTGAATTTCTCATGCTCGATGTTGCCTTGTTCGTAAGAGTAGCCTACACCCAGATAGAAACTATGTTTGGGCGAAGCCCCTGTAATACTGATGTTATTGTTTGTAATGAAAGCAGTCTGGAAAATTTCGTCTTGCCAGTCGGTATTGGCATCCCAGCCGGTATAATCGAAAGGGTCATCTTTCTGATTGGCAAGCTGTTCGTTATATAGTTCCTTGAATTGTGAACCATTCACCAGTTTCACTTTATCTACCACTTTCTTGAAACCGAAAGAAGTATTAATATTGACTAGTGTCTGTCCCTCTTTGGCTTTCTTTGTGGTAATGATGATAACACCATTCGCACCGCGAACACCGAAGATAGCCAGAGATGACGGGTCTTTCAGGATTTCCATGGATTCGATGTCCTCCGGATTCAGGAAATTGATGTTGTCATTGAATAATCCGTCGACAATGTACAGCGGTTTATATCCGTTGATGGAGTTTGTTCCGCGAATACGGATTTCCGGGTCCGATCCGGCTCGTCCGGAGTTTACAATCTGCACACCTGCCACTTTCCCCTGAAGGGAAGACAGCGGATTCATTGCCGGTTTGTTGGCTAACTCTTCTCCTTTGATATTGGTGATAGAACCTGTCAAGTCTCTTTTCTTTGCACTACCGTATCCGATAACGACTGTTTCGGCTAGTACTTGTGAATCTTCTTTTAAAGTGACATTGATGACGTTCTGTGTCCCCACTTTAATGGTTTGCGAAGTCATCCCCACGTATGAAAATGCCAGTACGTCCTCCGGAGTGACAGAGATTGAATATTTACCGTCCATGTCCGTGATGGTTCCGGTGGAAGTTCCTTGTACGAGTACCGATGCGCCGATCAATGGTTCATTGGCAGCGTCCGTCACTGTTCCTGTCACCGTCTTTGTCTGTGCAAAGGCTGATGCAGAGGCCAGTAGCAGGCAAACAAGCGTCATGATGCTCTTTGACCTGATGGCTTTTTTCTGAAGATGTTGTAAAAGTCTAGTCCTCATTGCATTAAATTTTTCCATTTGTTATTATTTAGGTTGAAGTCTTTTTTCTGCCGTCTTTTGGCGAGAGTAACAAAGGAAACAAACGAAATTCAAAAAAGATTTGGGAAAAAAGAGAGGATGCTTGTTTTTAACACAAAAGGGTGAGGAGACTGTTGAAAAAGTTCAGACATGAACCGGTGTGGTTCATGCCTTTCCTGTTTTAAAACATTTGTTCCGCAGTGGTCATACATTGAATGACGTCTTCTTTGCTGCCATTGAAAGGACCTGATTTCTCTATTTTTAATGTAGACATGGCGGCTGCAAAACGACCGGCTTCTTCGATGCCGGCACCTGATACCCGTTGATATAAATAGCCGATGGTATACGTGTCTCCACATCCCGTTGCGTCTACCACTTCTCTGGGCTTATAAGCCGGAATACGATAGAAGTCTTTTCCGTCGAAGATAAGTGAGCCCATGCCGCCTAATGTGACTAATACTTCTTTCACTCCCCATTCATATAATTGGCGGGCAGCTTCATGCGGGTCGGAAAGACCGGTCAGTACTTCCATTTCATGCTCGTTGACTTTGAGGAAATGAATATATTGCAAGGCTTCTCTCTTATCTGTCCAGTCCACCGGATAGACGTGGGTGTCACGCACTTCACGTAAATAGCCTTGTGAGTCTACTGCAATCAACCCTTTTTGAGATAGTTCTTTGATTACTTCCAATGAGAAGTCGTCAGCCAGCAGAGAGCCGAGATGGTAGATTTGCGCATCTATCTCTTTCAACTGACTGGCTGTGAACGGATCGGCTTTCGCTAATACCCGTTGGGTACGGTCGTCCGGATTGGCTCCATAGATGTTCTCGAAGTATACGGAGTGTTTGCTCGGTAAGGCAGTTACGTTAATACCCACTTTGCGCAGCTGCTCTACAACTTTCATTTCAGTGGCACCTACTGCCGTTACCAGCGCATAATCGATATCATTAAAATGGCGGATGGCATGTGAGCAATAAAAAGCTGTTCCTCCCGGCATGTAGACAGTGTTTTGAGGAGTGACTACTTTGTCTAATGTGATGTGACCGATGCAGCAAAGTTGATGTTTATTCATGTTTAACTAATTAAAAAGCCTCCAAGATAGTATCTTGAAGGCTTATAGTTTATTTTTGGTGCGGATGATAGGACTCGAACCTACACGCCTCACGGCACCAGATCCTAAGTCTGGCGCGGCTACCAATTACGCCACATCCGCATGTGTAGCTTTTTTGTTTAGCGGTGCAAAGATAGGAAGATTTTCTGATTTGGCAAATAATTCGACAATAAAGTTATTCACTTAAGATTTCGAATGCTTTTTCAATCAGAGTGTCTTTGTGCTTAAGTTGATCTGATTCAGACATATTGATGGCAATGTCCGGCTCAATACCTTCTTCCAAGGGTTGCTTGTTTTTGTCGAAATGCGGACTGGCGGAGAAACGGACGCTCCATCCATTAGGTAATTCCGATGAGAAGGGAAGTCCCGAACCACCTCCGGTCCAGTCACCTAACTGGATGATTCTTTTCTCTTCGTTGTCCTTGTTTAAGCTGCGCATCGCATTCACAAAATCATTGGTGGCACTATAACAACGACGATTGGTCAGAATGATTACTTTCTTCTGCCACCGGATGCTGTTGGATGGTTCCAGATAGATCGGCTCCATCTTGGAGAAATCATTATGTCCCGGTCCGGTTTTGTGCTGTATATATCCGGTAAGTGTTTTCTCGTTGGTAAACCGGGCGGCAATGCGGGTGGAGTTGGTCAGGTTTCCGCCTCCGTTATCACGTACATCGATGATTAATCCGTTGCAGGTGGCCAGGTAGAGGAGAACTTCATCCAAGTTGCCATCGCCCACTCCGGAACTGAAACTTTCATAACGAATATATCCTATATTATTATCGAATATTTTATACTTTAAACCGGCGGATGTATAGTATCCTGTGCTGGCACTGCCCAGATAAGTTTGATAGAGAATATCTTCCCGGTAGTTCCAGTCGTAACCCTGATACCATTCATCGTAGAAAGAAGTACGTTTGGCAGAGGATAGATTGACATGTCCGTCTTTTAAAATGTATAGCATCTGGCTTAGGATGTCGAACAGGTCGTCATTAGACATTGTCGGAATAATCAGTGGGCTATATTTGTCGTGAACGGCATCCCAGTCAATACCTTTTGCTTCCAGAAAACAATACTGTTCGTCGATGATCTTCCATAGTTGTTCGAAGTTTCCTACAGGATCATTGGCGTAGTCTTCTTCTCCGATGCAACCGGTCAATACCGGAAGACAGCAGAGCAGCCAAAGCATTTGTCTAATCTTATTTCTCATTCTTAATTGATCTCACTTGAAGTTTCAACATTAAATTTTGTTCTCTTAGTAGGCTCTGACCGATGAAGGCAAAGCTGTTCCTTTTTTGTTTCGGATACGGTATAGGTCTTTCACAAATCCTACCATGAATACGTGCGAGTAGGTATGTGTCTTGATATTGTTTACATTGGATTGTTGCAAATCAGCCAGATAGCTGAATCGCATTTTTGTATATCCTATCGGTAAGTCGACCGAGAGCATCTGCCGCAGTGAAGGCTGGTTGTGCAGGGAGGTGAACTTTATCACTCCACTCGAATTTCCCAGAGAGAATATCTCGTAGTAAGATTGTCCGTAGTGCGGTGAGAACATTACTCCCATCACCGGTAGATTGACTTGATAGCGTAATACCATCGGGTACCGTTTGATTTTCAAATGCCAGATAGCCATTCCGGAAGCATCCAAATTGACGTATGCCCGTGCGGATGCCGGATTGTTGGTGTTCCGGAGATTATAGACAAAGCCTCCGTTGGCATCTATCAATCCTCCGGCTAATAATTTGAAATTCTCCGTCAGTCGAAACTGGTAGTGTAATCCGTAATTCCAGTTGACTAATCCGGAGAAGGTGTTATTGTTATCGGCACGGTTATGGGTATAACCGATGTCTGCCTGAAAGAAATTCTGCACAGACACATTTCCATCGAATAACTTAGTCATCCGAATCGTCTCGCGGGAAATACGGAAGTCAATTCCTTTGTATTCCTGCGGTGAAAGATAGGTGTCGAATACGTTGGTAAATCCTACACCGTACATGGTGGCACGTGTTACATACCGATGGGTTTGCAGACTGTCAATCTGCGCTTGTAATCTGGTGCAAAGGGCGAACAGGATGCATCCTGTCAGCCCCAGATATATTAGTTTTTTCTTCATCAGAATAATTTCATCTGCCCGGTGATCTCATCAATAATATCGCCTTCGCTCTTATCACTGTCCGGGTCCAGATTTTCCGGTTCCTCTTCCGGGCTTTCCTGCTGCTCTTGTTCAGGTTCGGGGAAGCGGGTCGGTTCAAGTTCGTTGATCGTATCCACGGTATAGGTCGTGATGCGTTTTCCTTTGGCTTTGAACCCTTTGACAGCTATGAATTCATCTGCATCGATATCCAACGGATCACGGAAGCTGTCGTGTCCGCCAAATATAACTTCCAGACGCGGATAGTACTCATCGGTCAGCAAGATGAGACGGTTATTCTTATTCTCTCCCAGATAGTTCTGTTTGCGGTTGGAGGCCTCGAAGCAGAAACGTTTCAGGTACGGGTAATTCTGTTGATCGGCATCATAAAGTGCAGCGGTCCATACCTTATGGGGATCGAATTTCTCAACGATGCTCACATTGTCTTCGTAGTGATTGCTCAAATCGAAGTTGGTGGTGTAGAAATCACCATTGTTCAGTACAACCAGTATGGAGTCGTCACTTTGGAATTCTCCCAGGTATTCGCCGCGTCCATCATAGTTGAGGCGAAGTATGTCACGGTCGAACCAGACTTTACGTCCACCGAGAGTAGAGCCGCCTTTCTGTTTCAAGGATATTTTGTGTACCGGCAAGCGGGTGAGAATTATCCCCCGTGCCTGGCGTCCCTTGATACTGACTTCGCTGAAGTCATGCTCGAAGATGATGCGGCGTACACGCGGGTTCGGCTTCAATGTCACTTTGATAATTTCGGCTTCTCCGTTCGGGTTGGCACTGAAATAGGTAATTCGTGAATCGGGAGTTCCCAGTGTCACATCATATTCGCGGTCGCGGACCACGGAAGTTACGGCGAAACGTTTTACGTAGGTCGTTCCTTCTTTTCCGTCGCGGTAGGCTACGTTGTAGATTGTACGTTTATCGTTCTTCTTGAATACATTGACATAAAGAACGTTCTTACCGACAAATTTCTTATCGGCAACGGGGGTGACGATATATTTACCATCACGGAAGAAGATAATGACATCGTCGATATCCGAACAGCAGGCTACGAACTCATCTTTCTTCAAGGTCGTTCCGATAAATCCTTCTTCACGGTTGATATAGAGTTTCTCGTTTGCTTCTACTACTTTGGCTGCTTCGATGGTGTCGAAGTTTCGCAATTCCGTGTGGCGCGGGAAATTCTTGCCGTATTTGTTCTTCAGCATCTGATACCAGTTGACGGTATAATCCACGATGTGAGCCAGGTGGTTATCAATCTCGGCAATTTCCTCTTTCATCTTGGCGATCAGTTCATCTGCTTTGTCTGAGTTGAATTTCAGGATACGCCCCATTTTGATTTCCATCAACTTGAGAATATCTTCTTTCGTAACTTCACGGATAAATGTCGGATAGTAAGGTGTCAGACGTTCGTCGATATGTGCACAGGCTGCATCCATGTCTTTGGATTGCTCGAACTCTTTATCCTTATAGATGCGTTCTTCGATAAATATCTTTTCGAGAGAAGAGAAATGCAGGGATTCCAGAATTTCTCCTTTCTTGATTTCCAGCTCCTGCTTCAGCAAATCCATCGTATTGTCTGCCGACTTTTTCAGGACTTTGCTCACAGTGAGGAAATGTGGCTTACTGTCATCGATAATACAGCAGTTGGGCGAGATACTTACTTCACAGTCAGTGAAAGCGTACAGAGCATCAATCGTTTTATCTGATGAGGTGCCGGGTGCGAGGTGCACTAATATTTCTACGTTGGCAGCCGTATTGTCGTCTACCTTACGAATTTTGATCTTTCCTTTATCAACAGCTTTCAGGATAGAGTCGATCACTGTCGAAGTCGTCTTTCCGTATGGAATTTCTGTGATAGCAAGCGTTTTATTATCAATCTTGTTGATCTTGGCACGTACTTTCACGGCTCCGCCACGCTCTCCGTCGTTGTATTTGGCTACATCGATAGAGCCTCCTGTCTGGAAATCAGGATATAGTTGGAATTCCTCTCCGCGTAAATAGCTGATAGAGGCATCACAAAGTTCGTTGAAATTGTGTGGTAAAATTTTTGAAGAAAGTCCCACGGCGATACCTTCCACTCCCTGTGCTAATAATAACGGGAATTTCACAGGAAGAGTGACCGGTTCCTTGTTTCGTCCGTCATAAGAAAGTTTCCATTCGGTAGTTTTGGGATTGAAGACAACATCCAGCGCAAACTTGGACAAGCGTGCTTCGATATAACGGGGAGCAGCTGCGCCGTCTCCGGTGAGGATATTACCCCAGTTACCCTGACAATCGATCAACAGGTCTTTCTGTCCCAACTGTACCAGGGCATCTCCGATAGAAGCATCACCGTGAGGGTGGAACTGCATGGTGTGTCCCACAATGTTAGCCACTTTATTATACCGTCCGTCGTCCAGACGTTTCATTGAATGTAAAATACGTCGTTGCACAGGCTTTAAACCGTCATTGATATGAGGCACGGCACGTTCCAGTATAACGTATGAAGCATAGTCCAGAAACCAATTCTGGTACATGCCTGTTAACTGATGCTTTACGTTTTCGTCCCGCGTGTCCGCCGGTTTGTAGTCTGAATGTCCTTCCGTTATCTCGTTGATTTCGTCACTCATATATCAATCTTCGCTTTGCTTTAACAACAAATTATCTTCCTGAACATCAAAAAAGGGGATGTCCACGCAAAAATACGAAATAAATTCATATGAGGACGAAAAGAACTCACGTTTTTTATGATACTGACAGTTCTGTTAATCCTTTGATTTCACATTCCATACCAATAAAGCAAAAAAGACGGAGAGTAATGCGGCTCCGATCCAAAAAATATTGATATAAGAAAAGTCATAGATTTCTTTGCCATCGACAATGCTTTTATGCCCTCCTATGAGAATACCGCTCATAATATCCTGTATACCTGCCCCGATGTAACTGGCAATACCTACGATTCCTAATGCTGCACCTGAAGCGTTCCGGGGAGCAATGTCAACTGCCATCAATCCGCCCAAGAAACAGAGGAGTACTCCGATCGCAGTACCGAACAGTACCATGGATAACGCGTCTACCCAAAAGTGGACACCCGGAACTAATAGAAACAGACAAAGTGCCATTACATTCATCAGACCGAAGATGAGTGCAGGAGCATTTCTGCGCCCACTGAAAAACTTGTCGGAGATGACACCGGAAAACATTGTACCGATAATTCCACAAACCGAACCGATAGAAATGATAAAACTGGCGTCCAGTGTAGAATATCCTTTCTGGGTTTCCAGATAGAAGACTCCCCAGCTGTTTACGGCATAGCGGCTGACGTACATCAATGCACTCGAAATGGCAAGTATCCAAATTGCGGGCATCATTAGAGCTTGCCGTTGTGCCTTGTTGAAATCGGCAGCATCACCTGTTTCACTTTGCATTTGTGGATGATTGACGGCAGGCAGCCCTTCACTTTCCGGAGAATCATGAAAGAATCTCCAGACGATTAATGCCCCGATTATTCCGATACTTCCGGCTCCAATGAAACCGTATCTCCATCCTAAAGCACTGACAATGGAGGCGACAATAATGAAAGTCATTGCTTCCCCGATGTTGTGGCTTGCCGACCAGAAGCCATAGAACGATCCCCGTTTCTTATTTTCAAACCAACGGGATAATCCGACTACGCAAGAAGCAGCCCCCATTGACTGAAACCATCCGCTGATTCCCCATAATATGGCGAATAGAATGAAAGAGTGGGTGAATCCTAGGCATAAGTTTGCCAGGGCTGTAATTAGCAGTCCGGTGGACATGAAACGCCTGATATTGCTGCGGTCTGCCAGAAATCCGTTAGTGAATTTTCCGATAGCATAGGTGAAAAATAACACTGCTCCGATAATACCGAGCTCTGTTTCTGAAAAGATTCCTTCTTCAACAATCGGTTTCTTTACTACATTCAGGCTTAGCCGACAGACATAATAAATACCATATCCGGCTGTGGCGGAAAGAAAGGTAGCCCACTGCAATCTTTTAAGTTTTTTCTT
The DNA here is from genome assembly GCF_019129155.2 of Bacteroides sp. MSK.18.37. Lineage (NCBI taxonomy): Bacteria > Pseudomonadati > Bacteroidota > Bacteroidia > Bacteroidales > Bacteroidaceae > Bacteroides > Bacteroides sp. MSK.18.37. Next base: position 3,636,592 of record NZ_JAHOIB020000001.1, read on the forward strand.
GTCTTTTTTAAGAGGAGTCGCAGGAGTGCTGATGTGATAAAATTTGATAAGTTGTTTTAACATGGTGGTAGGATTTGATAGCCTAGTGAAAGGCGATAGTAATGGGAAGGTGTATCGATTATCTTCCGATACACCTTCTGATGAAGAAATAAATAAAGAGTTAGTTAGTAGCTTAGTCCATCTTCCCAACCCGGATTTTGGGTTAGAATGCCTTGTGTAAGTACGCGCTGGTCAGCAGGGATAGGCCATAAGTAGTCTCTTTCCTCTTTCCAGTCTTTGCCATAAGTAACTTTGGGGAATCCGATAATATAACCGGATGTTCCGTTGGAGAGATAGATATCCTTATCCAGTTTCTTTTTATTATCACATTGGGAGGTCGCTGTGGTTTCGTAGATTTCCAGATCAGGCTTCCCGTCACCATCCATATCGTATGTTCCTACTCCGGGAACATAAATACCGTAGTAAGGTACGTAATGATTGAACATTTGTTTACCTTCTTTCCAACGGAATAAATCCCATTGTCTCAACCCTTCCATTACTAGTTCAATTGTACGTTCGCGACGGATTTCGAGAATGACGCCCTTATTCGTTCCCTGCTCAACATTCGGATAGCAAGCTGCCAGATAAGGATCAGGGTTACTGTTGGCATCCGTAAGATTCAGATCCGGCATTTTAGCCCGTTCTCGAATTTTATTGATAGAGATATCCAGGTCTTCTTGTTTGAGTGTTCCCAGTTCGGCTTTGGCTTCGGCATAATTCAGGTAGACTTCCGCTGCTCGCATCAAAGGCCAATCGGAGGTACTTTTAGCGGCTCCGTCATGATCTTTGGTACCTACAAATTTGATAGGTCTGTAGCCGCAATAAGCAGTTAAGTCATTGGCGGTCACGGTTGTTTCTCCTTTTTGGATATAGTTCGGACAAAGTACGGTTTGTTGCAGGCGTGGATCGCGGTTTTTCACCTCGTCTGTGTAAAACATTGTTTCATATCCTTGTTTATCAGTGAAACGTGTTCCGTCCGCCATCAGGTAGTGATTCATAAACCGGCGGGTAAATCCCATTTGCAGGTTAGCGATGCTGAATTGTACGGAGTGTGATAATTGCAAACCTTCGAAGTTATAAGCTCTTGCCAGTACGACTTCTGTGGTTTTGGCGTTGTCGGCACAGAACATATCTCTGTAAGGTTCCGTTCCTTCTTTATACAGGCTGAAGCCGCTTTCGTCAATAAACTGCCGGGCAGTGCTTGCTGCAATTTCCAGGTATTTCTCATAATTATCCAGTCCATGGTATTTCCGATAAGTCCCTTCATAAAGTGCAGCTTGACTGGCAAATGCCAATGCCGCCCATTTAGTGACTCTTGTGTTCCGAGTGTCTGTGCTTTTAGTTGGTAAGCTGGTGGCGGCATCTTCGAAATCTTTGAGGACCCGATCCATCACAAATTCGCGTGAATCTCTGGCTTTAGCCAGTAATTCCTGATCTTCCGAACCTAATACCTGATCATACCAGGGCACGTCTCCATAACGACGTACCTTTACGAAATAGAAATAAGCTCTGAAGAACTGTGCCACACCGTTATATTGGCTGCGGGCGGTTTCATCATCACAATTGGAGGAATGTTGCAGAAAATAATTGATGTGACGGAGTTTGCTCCATGACCATCCGGTTTCGCTAGCAGCCGAACGGGTACCTTCAATCACCTGTCCCATGCCTTTGTCAATCATATCGTCTGCATTTGTACCGGCTGAAGCGTCCGGTTCATCCAGCAAAGTATAAAATTGATTGGTCCATAACTCCAGGTCGGATTTATTTTGAAAGTAATTCTCCGGTGTCACTGCATTTTCCGGTAGGAGTGTCAGGTCGCAACTACTGAACAGGGTTGTCACCATTCCCAGGATAATTATTTTGTTGATAGCTTTCATACTATATCTGATTAATCATTAATTAAAAAGTAATATCTACTCCAACAGTATAAACACGTGGATAAGCATATCCCGAACCTGTGTTGGATGAGTAAGTGCTACTAGAGATAGCCAATTCCGGATCAATGGTTTTATTATGCTTCTTCAGAGGCGACCAATAGTATAGATTCTCTCCTGAAACATAAACACGGACTTTTTCGAAAAAACGCTTGTTGATGGGCAGGGTATATCCGATAGAGAGGTTCTTGAAACGCAGATAAGCAATGTTCTGTATATATCGGTCATTGACTGTTCCGAGTGAACCTCCGGAGTAGGATTGATAACCTCTGATGCGTGGGAAGAAGGCATTTCTGTTATCTTCTGTCCAACAGTCTTCCGGGAATGACTTTTCTATAAATGAGGTAGAAGGGAAAGAGTAGGGGCCCCAGAAAGAATTCGCTCCTTGTGAACTGGAACTGGAGGACGGATACCAGTCTCTTTTACCGATCCCTTGAAAGAAAGCAGATACGTCAAAACCATTCCAGCTTGCATCCAGGCGGAAAGAATAGTTGTATCTTGGAGTCGTATTTCCGATGATCCGTTTGTCGCCCGGGTCATCTACGGTTCCTGCTCCTGCTCCGATCACGTTGTCTCCATTCAAGTCGGCAAAGCGTACATCACCGGCACGTAGATAACCGTCTACTTTACTACTGTAAACACGTCCGTTCACGGCTTTGTCATTAATCTTTGCCTGATATTCCGCAGCTTCTTTGTCTGTTTTAAACAATCCGTCTACATGGTATCCCCAGATTTCTCCCATTTTCTTTCCTACATAGTGGTCGGAAATCAGTTTGTCCGGGTTGTTGTATTTGGTGATTGTGCGCTGGTAATCTCCCAAGGTAGCTTGTATCCCATATCGGAAAGGCTTGTTGGCTACTTTGAACGAATCGTTCCATGAAACAGATAATTCCCATCCGTTTGTCCGTAAGTCAGCGCAATTGGCTTTTGGGGTAGAAGCACCGTATACATCCGGTAAAGTCAATGAGGTGGTCAGCATATCCGTTGTTTTACGGACGTAATAGTCGGCACTCATACTTAGACGGTTTCTAAGGAATGACATATCCAATCCGACATTGTATGTTGTAACAGTTTCCCAGGTCAGCCCGGAAGAGATTGGATTGGAAATTTTCGCATAGTATGCTTTTCCTTCTCCATCAAAGGTATAACTGAATTGGTTATCGGAAGTGATTGTTTGCAGATAAGCGTAATAATCTACTTGTTGGTTACCCAGACTGCCGACAGAAGCACGTAATTTTAAACTGCTCCACCAGTCACTTACAGGTTTGAAGAAGTTTTCTTCAGAAATTCTCCACCCTGCTGATACCGAGGGGAATATTCCCCATCTGTCTCCTTCTGCAAATCGGGAAGAACCATCAGCACGGCAGGATACCTCAAGCAAGTATTTGCCCATGTAGTCATAGTTGATACGCCCAAAGAAACCAAGAGTCTTATAGGCACTGATATCTTGTGATACGGTAAGCACACTTTCGGGTGTTACTGCCGAAAAGGAGTCGAGGTTATCATTGGACAAGTTGGTCATGGAAGTATCTTTGTTGACATTACGGTAAGTCTCATACTGACTACCTGCCACCACTTTAAGATTATGTTTCTTTGCCCATGAATGTTCAAAAGTAGCATAGTAATTCAGCATATGAGTGACGGGGAAAGATTCGTCTTCTTCATAGTTGTTAAAGATACTTCCGGAAGTGAATGTCTGTGTCACTCCCTGACTACGTGAATATTCAAATGAGTTGTTGCGATAGCGATACAGCTGTTTTCTTTGCTGATAACTGTAATTGGCAGTCAAAGTCAATCCTTCCAGTAAAGTAATATCAATCTGGTTGACTACAGACAAGAGTGTTCTGGATTTGGTGTTATGCCCTCTTTGAGATGTCAGATAGCCACCGTCGCCGGCTCCGAGAGGGGAGTTGGCATAAAGTTGGTTTGTATATTGCACAATTGTTCCGTCAGGATTGAAAGGCACGAATGACGGACTGATATTCGATTCCAGACGAGCAATGGTCATTGCATAATTGGAAGTTCCGTTATATCTGTAATTGTTGTTGTCCAATCCGATATTTGTCGACCATTTTATCCATTTATTCAGTTGGGCATCCATCTTGGCACGGAATGAGTAATCTTTATAGAGGTCTTTATCAATGTTGAACATACCATACTGCTGATAGTAGCGTCCACTGATATAATAATTCACCTTCTCGCCACCTCCGGTGATGGAAACGTTATGTTCCATCTGTGGGCGGGTGCGATTGTAGAAGTGTCCATACCAATCTGTATTTCCATAATAATAGTACTTCCCGTCTTCTCCGATTTCTACCCAGGGGCGTTCAGGATTCTCAGTCATATCATTCCTGCGGTCGTAGAGCTTCTGGAGTTCTTCATCTTCATACAAATACATATTCACACCATTGTATGCATGGTAGAACTTGTTGGCGAAAGTTACATAATCATACCCGGTACGGATAAAATCAGTGGAAGTCGTATTCTGTGTCCATCCGAAACGACCGTTATAGGAAATTTTGGCTTTTCCTTTTGTTGCGGCACTTCCCGATTTAGTGGTAATAAGTACCACACCAGCCGATGCTTTTGCTCCATAAATGGCACATGAAGATGCATCTTTCAATACAGAAATCGATTCGATATCATTTGCATTGACTTGATTTAGCGGTACTTCTACACCATCACACAATACTAACGGCGTGCCACCGTTGACAGAGATACCTCCACGAATGTTTAATGAATACCCTGACTCGGGCGAGCCTGTACCAAAAGTAAGATTTACAGATGGATCGGCTCCCTGCAATGCATTGGCAGCAGACACTACCGGGCGGTTGTTCAGGTCTTTACTAGAGATGGTGGAAACGGCACCTGTCAGGTTACTTCTGCGTTGACTACCGTAGCCTACTACGACTACCTCGTCAATCATCAGGCTGGAAGGAATCAGGCGGATGGTCTTGGTCTGATTGTCTTTTACATTGACTGTTGCCATTTCATAACCTACGTACGAAATTTCGATTGTTGAGGGTATGAAAGCTTCTAAAGAAAACTTTCCATCCAGATCGGTAATTGCTCCTTGTGCGGTTTCTTTGTTCATCACTGAAGCGCCTATAACAGGATTACCTTCTTCGTCATAAACAATACCGGTAATCGTCTGTTTCTTTTTCTCACCGGGCTTTTGCTGACTGGTATCTGACTTTTTACTGATAATGATACTATGCCCGTTGATGGCGTAGCTAACATTCTGTCCCACAAAAATCTGATCCAAAACGGCCTTAATAGGCGCATTAGTGGCATTGACTGACACTTTTTTACTCATGTTGATCTCTGCGGATTTGATCACAACAGAATAATTTTTGGTCTTATGTAAAGCTTCTATTGCTTCTTTTACAGTAACATTCTTTAATTGTAAGGTTATGTCTTGTGCTAGAATGGGTTGAGAGAAAAATATCATCACACAAGCAAACCAGATCGTTGATATATATTTTTTATAAATATTAGTTTGCTTCATATCAGGTTATACTACTGCTAATTTTATGGAGCTGCAGAAGTAATCAAGATTACTCCCTGACTCCGGGTTATGGACATTTGTCCGTCTGTATTGAGATTGGATAAAATCTCATCGAGAGTTTCCCCGTTAGTGAAGTAAGCAATGTAAGTGCTGTCACCTAGCTTTTGATCTAATATGATGATTCTGGTATCGAAATAATATTCCAGTTCCTTCACAATATCATTAAGGGGAAGATTACTGAAATAGAATCCTTCGTTTTTGGCCGGACACTTGTACAGATTGGCAAGGAATGTATCGCGGACAATCTTCTGTGAAGTTCGGTTATACTGAATCATTTCTCCTTTCTTCAAAATCTCATTAGGATGAGTTGGAGTTTTGAACAGTACCGAACCTTCTACGAGCGCGACTTCTACTGTCTCGATATTCTCGTAGGCACGGAGATTGAACTTTGTACCCAGCACCTGCACATGGACGTCACCAGCAGAAATGATAAAAGGCTTGTCTGGATCCTTTGCCACATCGGCAAAGAGTTCTCCACTGACAAAGATTTCTCTTTTATTTTCTGTGAAATCGGAAGGGTAAATTACTCGCGTGCCTGAATTGACATGGAGCGTCGTTCCATCCGAAAGAGTGAGTGTCTGATGCATACCGTGTGGTACGGTGATATCATTCCAGTGTGTATTTGCCTTCTTGTCAAGAAGTAAATATCCGGCTAAAAATAAGAGTGGTATAAAAAGGACGGCTGCCACACGCTGCATCCAGCGGATTGAACGCTGAAGTCCCGGGCGTGGTGTGCGGACCTGTTGGGGTTGAGTTGCTTTTTGAAATTTCTCAAAAGCTTTTTGAGATAACTCATGATTCTCCATTTGAATTTCAGAGATAATCTCACGGAAACTCTGGTCCACTAGGCTATTGTCATTTTCTGTCAACCACTTTTGGATTTCTATTTCTTCCTCGTGAGAACACTTATCATAGAAATAATCTTTTAATATGTCATTAGTTATCTTCATAGCGTATTTGTTTAAAGTACAAAAATGCATTTTTTTTCTTTATCAATGAGTATATTATGTTGATTATTTCTGAATAAGATATTCTATTTGGGATAGATTTGTATTTTTAATCTGATCTCATATTCATAAGCACTTGTTTTTATTTAGTATTTCGATTATTTTTTTCTCTAAATTCTTAGCCCAAAAGTAGTAGCCGAGGTCAGACGGATGGGTTCCGTCGGTACAGGTATCCCTGTTTTCGGGAGATGGCAACGGATTGCCTATCAGGTAGATATTCGGATATTTCCGGATGATCTCTTTCATAAGAGTTTCTACTATTTCCAGTTTGTCACTCTCCCTGGCTCGAATCAAGGTGTTAAATGCTTCATTGCCCCGTTGAATAGTTTGTACGAATATCAGAGGAGTCTTAGGGTGTTTGGCTACAATGATATCTACAAATGCTTGTAAACGTTCCTTGATTTGCATTGCGTCGGGGTTGGAAAACACATCAAATACAAAAGCATCGGCTTCGGTGGCTGCTATCACTTCCGCAAAATAAGACTGAAGTTTGGCATTGCCACTGAATCCTAAATTGCAGACATGTAAGTTTGTATTACGCTCTATTTGCAGCGGATAACTCATCCCCGGACGACTTGCTCCAATACCTTGCGTAAAACTGGAACCGAAGAATACGACTTTTTGCCCAAAAGGATTCGGGATCGTTTCGATTGAAGATCCCGGCTGAATGCCTATCTTCAGAGATTCGAGTTCGCTGTACATCGGCAGGTAAAGCAGACATTCTTTTTCCTTTGGCTCCATACCATACATCAGTGTGAATGCTTCGTTCCGTTTAGCAGGAGCTAGCGAATTGGCATATATCCATTCATTATTCTGTCTGATATAGAGGTCGAAGCCGGCAGCTGCTATTCCTGTTACATTATCTTTCCTGTATTCCCATTTATACGAGGGAAGCAGGTCAATCTGGGGTGAGTTGGTCCTGAAAACAACCGCTAATCCTGCTGAACATCTGGCTTGCTGGTTTTCTGATTTTGAAAATCCCTTGAAAGCTACCGTATCTATACGGTGATATAGATGTGGGGTAGGCAAGGCTTTTCCTACAAGGGTCAGTTGGGAGGCATCTACATAGCGGATGTCTTTTATACTTTGTCCCCATAGGATAGTCGGTGCCAAAAGCGAAGCCAAAAGGAGCAATCTGAAATTTCTCATGTTTTCTTATCTGGTAAATAGAATAATTACTTTCGGGGATTAATTGTGCCGTCCGATTTTCTTCAGGTAGCTGATTAATAACTCCGGTCGGTCGGTTTGTATGATGGATGTGCCGAGATCTAATACCTTTTGGTAAACTTCTGCCCCATGTTCAAAAGCATAGTCATCGTACATACCTGCTTCTTCACCTCCGCAGAGTGAGGCCCAAAGAGTATTTACCCAGATTTTAGAACCTTGTGCAAGTATATCCTTCATGCATTTTTTTACTTCCGAAGTTTCTTGCTGCCAGCATACTTCATATGCTAGAGGAATGATTTTCTTGTCCATATATTGACGGAACAAATCTTGTCCGCTTGGTTTGTTGATATCAATAATGGGCATGTACATCATGGCGTGTTTATACTTCTTAGCTTGTGCATCTACAAAATCAACCGACTTTTTACCTTTAATCAAGATTTGTTCTGTGACTCCCAATTCTTCTGTGATAGCCATTACCAAATCATAATATTGGTACCCTTGGTCTATGTTAACCACTATACGGTCTTTGCAGACGGCCAATGCTTCTTTTAAGGTCGGCATCTTGTATTTAGTGGGGCAGTTATGACCTGTTTTCAGGAAACAGCTTTTGATATAGTCGTAAGTTACGTCGCTGACTCTGCCTTTTCCTGTGGTAGTCCGGTCGATAGTACCGTCGTGACAAAGGACAAGTACACTGTCTGCTGTTAGTTTCAGGTCTAGTTCCATGACATCAACTCCCATGCGGATAATCGATTCGATGGCAGGGATGGAGTTCTCCGGATAATCCCGCCAGTCTCCCCGGTGGGATACTACCACTACATAGTCTGTTTTCGGATTGTGAATGGCTTCTACTATCTTTTGCGCATGTGTCTTGTCCGGAGCGACAGGAGTGACTGCAAAAGTGCCTAGAGTCAGCAACAGAAGAAGTCCGGTGAATAAGATTCTTTTTTTCATATTCATATCATTTTAAGGATTAATTTTTTTTGAATAAAAGAGGACGAAGTACAAGATGCTGAAGATCGTAAGCTGTGATGATCACATGACCTTCATCAAAATTGTTTTCGAATATTACAGTAAGGGTATGAGTCTCTTTGTCGATTGTTGCTTTTACGTTCACCGCTTGGGCAATAGTGACTAATGCTTCTTCTGCAGATGCTCCCGTTACTTCATATTCAATTTTTAGGGGACTGGAAAGATCGGTTATTTTTGTAACAGCATTTGCTTTTAACCTGAGATTCAGAGAACTGAACACTTCCAGTGTGAGTGTTTCCCCATTACCCAATGTGATTTTGAGATATCCCTCATCAGTCTTGGTAATATTTTTAAAAATGGCCGTCTCGTCGGTTGTAGCTGTAATAGGAGTCCCCTTGTTATCCTTGAGTATCTCACCATTGACTGTCCAGTAACCGTCGGCATTTACCCCCATTTCGGGGGTATAGCCACAGACGGGTACTTTTTTTTCGGTATCATCTGTGAGCCAGTTTGTCTCATTGCCAATAGTGGTGGTCCAGTAATACAACTGGTCGTCATCGTTGAGGCGTACACCGAGTATAGGGGCTTCTATTACATCTTCCTGGGTTGCTACAACAACTGCTTTTTCTTCATTATTGTTGTCTTTATAGGTAATAACATATTGCCCGTCCGAGTTTCGGGAAACAGAGGTAATTACATTTCCTTCCGTCAAATATCCCAGTTTTGAGATATCTTCATTGAGTTTATCCGCTTTGGTTTGAAGGGCGGCTATTCGCTCTTTGAAATCATTGAGCTTATTCTGAATCGAAGAGTCATCATAATCCCCACAACTGGTGAGCAGGAGGGAAAAAAGCACCGAACAGACAAAATATATTCTTTTCATATCTTGTGTCTTTTAGAAATTAATACTAGGATCGAAATTTTGGTTTGCATGACAAAATGCATTCTGGTTAGTGGCATCTGGTGCAGAAGTAGGATCGTCCTTATACTTGCTGTAATCACCGACATAGCCTCCACATACACAAGCCTTGCAATTGGTCCAGGTTGCAGTGGAAGCACCAGAATAACCACATAACCAGCCCGGACCATGTCTGTTGGTCCCATTTCCTTCGGTGAATACATCTCCCAAAACAGCACCTTTGTTTACGCAACCGATAATCTGTATGTTAGAGTGACCGATGATGCCTCCTGTGCGGACACTTAGGTGAGTCATGACATTTCCGTAATTCGTGCAGGACTCTACTGTATATTCCGGTTTGGTTTTCAGGTCGTCTGTACCTCCTACAATTCCACCCATACGTTTGTAATTGTAGGTCACACTCGCTTCTTTGCCTTCATGTTGCCCTACTTTGTCATCTTCAATGGTTCCTCTGTTGTCACAGTTGTAAATGTTACCATACATTAGTGTTGCTACAATTCCGCCCGTTCTTCCGCTCGGACAACTGATATCGCCATAGTTGGTGCAGTAATTCAATTTTCCTCCTTCTGCTTTAGCCATGAAGGCGCAGATTCCGGCTGTCTGCATACCTGTACCGCCATTAGCTGTATTGCTGATGCGTCCTGTACGGACAAATCCTCTGTTGGAACAACCTTGTGCTTTGGATTCTCCTCCAATGGTTGTGTTGGCAATTGTACCTACCAGGCCGGAAAGTGCGTTAAATTCTCCGGATTTATTATCGGCTGTGAAGTCGATATTATAATAGTTGGTACAGCCCTCTATTACCGATTTTTTGGCGAAGCAGACAAGAGGAGCTATGACAGTATATTTAGATGCTGTTCCGCTCATCATCCAAGTTATAGTGGTACTGGCATCTCCTAAAACTAAATTTTTGATTGTCGCATTTTCTATCGAACCGAATAAACCATACGCCAATCCACCATTTGTTATATCTGCACTACAATTCAGGTTCTTGATAGCATGGCCTTGTCCGTTGAAAGTTCCAGTAAACGGATGTATGGAAACATAGGGCTCGGCCGTAGTATAGTTGGAAGCATCTATATCACCGATAGGTGTCCAACTGGTCACGGATGACATATCAATATCATTCAACAATACTATCTCTCCGGCGTCATTCTGCCAGCGGGAGGTACTTGTTCCGTTATTTACGGCTTTTGCAAAATTAACTAGATCGGCAGCAGTACTGATTCCTCCTTTAGCTTCCACTTCTTTAGCTTCTTGTATCACATCGATACTTGAAGATATATTATACAGCGAATTAGAGAATATTATTTTCCCGGAACGTTCGTCACCCGTTTCATTAGCCAGAATGGTGAAGGCATGTGTGGTTGTAATTAATGCACGGGTTCCTTTGTAAGTGATCCACTCGTTTTCTGTACTGACCTGATAGAATATGTTGGCAGATATCTGCATTTCTATGTCCATTTGGGTGCCTTTGAGTTGGATAGGACCTACATGACCTTGGTATAGTGGATCGTCCAGAATTGCGGTACCGTATGTGAAGTATATCGGTTTCAATACGGTATTATTTCCTGCACTTGCCAGCAACAGAATATTTCCTTCAGTCGCTCCTTCTTTCATGGTAGCGATGAGGGTGGAAGAGGCTTTATCTATTTTGACTTCCATATTGTAGGCAGTAAACAAGTCTACATATGCATTTTCCGATTGGGTACCATATATTTCATATGGAATACTAACCGGAGTAGCATAGTCTGTTACTGCATTGTAAACCGGACTGTTGAACCGGATACCGAGTGCCTCTTGTAAACTCATACGCAATTCCTGACCGTCTGCCAGAATAAATACGGCTTCTCCTGTTTTATCATCTATATAAGCCGATTTGAATAACAGATTACTTAAATCATTGGCTAATACACCGGTGCTGGCGCCATTCACACTCCAATAACCGTTCTCGTTTATTTTAACGTCAGGCATCGTTCCGCCTATCGGAAATTTCTTTCCGTCACCGTCGAGAATGAATGTATAAGTCTTCCCTTTATCAGTCGTCTGCGCCCAATAGAATTTACTGTCAGTATCCTGTTTGGCCGTGATGATAGGAAGTTTGATGGCATCTTCTTGAGTAGCGATCGTAACGGTGTGGGTTTCCCCACCACCGTCACTGTAAGATATTACGTGGTTGCCATCGGCATCCTGACTGATTAAAGTGATAAACGAACTCCCGATCACTTTAGACAGTGAAGTCATTTGCTTGGTCAATGTTTCGGCTTGAGCTTCATAATCTCCGATCGTCTTTTCTATTTCGTTGAGGTCCTGCCAGATTCGTTCGTCGTCGTAAGAACTGCAACTTCCCAGAAAACAGGCAGATATAAATAATGATATACTTATAAACTTTTTCATATATTCAGTGATTAACATTCGTTTGATTCATTATTCGAGTACTCTGACATGCAGATAGTTCATACAACTTCTCTCACCTTTCGTATCCGACACGTGATTGATTACTTTTCCGATACCATTCTCATAAGTCCACATTACTGTAGAGCCTCCCCCATCGAAACGGATTACATCATATAATCCCAACTTTTTGCAAACACGGTAAGCTTCGTAGAAATCAAGTCCTCTGTCACTATCTGTCCTTCCGTCTACACAGAAAATAACAATCTTTGATTTATCCTGTGTCATACCGAGATTGGTGGTCGGGTTGATTGTCTCTGCATCTTCTTTTTTAGGAGGTGCAGAGTATACGCCATTATATACATAGCGGTACATACTGGAGTTGTGTACTTTGATTGGATTAGTAGAACTGCCTATTTTAAGTTCGGCACTGATTTGTACTTTATCACCGGTTTTTAGGTTTTGAACTAGTTCGTCAGCTTTGTCTCCTGTTACTTGCAGTACCCATTCATTTTTATCTGTTACGTATGGGGCTTCTACTGTAGTGCCTCGTCCGTCAATGATTTTAGTAATTGTGGCTTCAAAATCACCAGAGTTAACCTTTAGCGGTTGGTTGTTCTTGCCGATGATAAATAGGGCTTTAGTTCCTATCGGGTTAGTTAATCCGGGATGGGGCTCTTTTACATACCTGAAGGTGTACAAGTTTGCATCGTATGATGGTTTTCCACTCAAACGGACAATAGTATCATTGACTGAATAATATTCATATTCCTTGGTACCAACTTTCAGTTTGCCTGTGAAATCTCTTTTTTCGAAGCTAACCGTACGGTTGTCAAAGAAGGTGAATCCCCAGACATGATTAGTTAAGATAGAACGTACATACGGGTTATTGATGAATACCGGTTCTCCTTCTTCAATATGCATTCCTCTGGGGAAGCCGTCATGTGAATTGAAGAAGCCGGTATTTATACCTACAATAATGTTTCTTCCTTCATCTCTTCGTCTGGTACAAGTCTCCGATAAGGTTTCGCGGAGGACTTTACCATTATTTGAATTATTATTACCATTCGGGTTTGGGCAAATTTCGTCTGCCATGACTGTCTCGAATGTAACTTTGGGGTTGTTCATGTCAATTTCAATAGCATAGATATTTTGATTGAAATTGATAAAGGAGTAGTGTTTGTACACAATACCTGATGCTAGTTCACGGTCCTCGGTCACCTGCCAGTCATAGTATGCCTCATCCTGGTTAGAGAAATTATTGGCTTCTTTGGAGAAAGCTCCGTGACGGACAGCGTTACTGTAAGTTGCTCCCGGAGTATCTTCCGGATTATTTTTGTAAATACTGTAATCTCCAACTTTACCTCCGATATGACAATCTGTGATATAGTTCGTACCGTTTTTGGTGCCACTATAACCACAGGCCCATCCGGCACCATGTTTGTTGGCTCCATCAGCAGTTGCATCGGACAAGATGATTCCATTGTTTGTACACGATTGAACAAATCCGGCATTGTGTCCGACAAATCCACCTGCACGACTTCCGTTTTGGGAATAGACATTTCCGTTGTTAATACAATTTTTGAGGTATTTATCTGTATTTATACCTCCTGCAAGTCCGCCGATGCGTTTCACATTATATCGTTTGGAAGTTGAAGCAAAAACACCATTCACGTCATCTTGAATGACTCCTTCGTTAGTGCTGTTTTCAATAATTCCTTCCTGTAGAGTTCCTGCAATTCCACCACCACGCCCGGAAGGTGCACTGATATTTCCTTTGTTAATTGCGTAGCCGATATAAGCCTCATCATTTTCTATATATCCCGCAATACCTCCTTGGTTGAAAGCTGAATAGGCACCGGAAGCAGTGTTGACTATGTTGCTGCACGTCAGGTTACCTTCGTTGCTGCAACCGTTTGCTTGTGTTGTGTCGCCTATTTTATTTCCGTATAATACACCTGCTAAACCTCCCATTCGAACACCTACATTAGCAGCGTCTGTTCCTTCAAAAGATAGATTTATTTGGTTGGTACATGCCAGTATGCTTCCCTCACAATAGCCTACTAAGCCGCCAATAGCAGCTCCTTGCGGAGCTTTACCTGTAATGGTGGCATTACCCGAAATCACTAAATTCCTGATGACACCGGAACTGCCGAGTGCATTGAATAATCCATGGGCAATATTGCCGTCTTCAAGATTATATGTAAAAGTCAGATTAATAACTGAATGTCCTTTACCATCAAATACATCGTTAAAGGTTTGCTCGCCGATTGTATAAACCACTTTTGTATTGGCGTTGGTCGTATTGCTTGTTACATTACTTCCTGCACCGCTCGTCAACGTGATATCTTTCATATCAATATCGTTCAACAGAATAACGTTTCCTTCCGTATCTTTGAATTTACGCAAACTACTTCCACTGGTCACAGCATCTATAAATGCTTTGAAGTCTGTTGCAGTAGCAATGCCTCCGTTTTCAATGATAGGCAAAGTGAAGCGCATCGGTTTGATCAGTACGTTATCTTCAGTGTCATAAAGCATAATCATTGTTACCCCTTCTTCGAAATCATCAGCGAAGGTGACGACCAATGTTTTATTACTACTATTTAACCTGGCTTCTAATCCATCGTCGTTGCGTGTGATGAGCATCAATGCTTGTGCTGCCTTTTTCCCAATGATATTATAATTTAAGGTAAGGTTTTTTGTTCCTTCCTCTATAATAATAGGAGAAATGGCAGTCTGATCTGTATTTTTAAACTCCACATTAAATAGTGTAAAGGTATTGACCGATAGAGTTTCTCCGTTGCCTAGAGTAATTGAAGCAGTTCCGTTATCGTTCATTTCCACTTTAGTAATAAGTGAAGTTGTTTTTCCTTCAGCTTTAATCGGCTTTTGGTTGCTGTCTAGAATTTGCTGGCCGTTAATAATCCAATATCCATTCTCATCCACTCGTATTTGAGGGGCGCTACCTGATACCGGTATTTTTTGTTTGTTGGCATCCAGCAGGAAAGTCGTTTGACCTTTGGTGGTAGTAGTCCAATAATATGTTCCGGCTTCTTCTTGTATTCCGATAATCGGACTGGAAACCATTTGGTCAGTGGTAGCAATGGTGAAACTATGCTCAATATTGTCACTTCCTTTATAAGAAATGACATAACCACCGTTAGCAGCTTCTGTGACAGAGGTGATGGCTCCTCCTTTCACAATCTGGCTCAACGCATTCGCTTGCAGTTGTAAACTGTTTAGCTTCTCTTTCAGTTGATCGAGATCTTTGTAGATTCCATCAATGTCCTTCCAGGCAGCCGAGTCATCATAGTCATCGGTGCAACTGCCAATCACGGGCATGAGTAGCAGGAATAAAAGTAGAAAATTTCTCATGTTCTTTAAATAAATTGATTCAATGGTTAATAGCGCGCTATGTGTGATTCGTTTCTATAATGAAGAACACATCATCTAACGGGGGTACGTAATCGGATTTGAACTTTTTTTTAAAATCATCACTATTTTCAATAAGACTTGAATTTTTCATATTAATTTCATAATTTTGTCACCAGAAGTATGCTACTCCCTGTTTATTTCTCCCTTACATATTACAATATGATGTGATTTTAAATACGGCTTGGTATATCTTCTATATTATTTATAGCTTTGTTGACTAGAATCTTTTTTAGAAAAAACGATGAATAAAACTGATTTATCTTCTGCTACTGAAGAGCAACTGTTGTTACAGCGGTTGAGAGAAGGGGACATGGGGAGCTATGAAACCTTGTTTCATCGTTATTATCCTACTTTTTTTGCTTTTGCCAAAGGTATGCTGAAAGATGCAGGGGCAGCGGAAGATATTATTCAGAATGTGTTTATGAAAATCTGGATACACCGTGAGGCGCTGGACGAAACAATGTCAATCAAAAACTATATTTATGTACTCTCCAAACGTGAAGTCTTTAATTATCTTCGGGCCAAATACAATACTCATGTAGTGTTAACGGAAGACATGATGACATTGGAGCGACCTTCAAGTATAGATGAACCGACTACAGACTATCGTGAATTGCGAGAGGCAGTACAAAGTGTGATTAACACGATGCCACCTAAACGCCGGAGTGTGTTTTGCCTTAGTCGCTTTAAATCTCTGACTAATCAGGAGATTGCAGATAAACTTGGTATTTCCATTCGTACTGTCGAGAAACATATAGAACTGGCTCTCCGTACTTTTAAGGAACAATTAGGGAGCTTCTTTGCTCTTTTTGTAGGGTGGTTTCTTTAGATGAAGAGAAGGAAGTGTGATGATAATGGGTGGATTTTATAGTAGAAAGAGATATGTCGTATACATGACATATCTCTGATAATTTAATGAGAAGTTGATTTAAACCCGTATTTCCCAACCTTTTTCGTACTCTCTTCCCCAAAGTTTATTGGCTTCCAAATCGTTGAGAATTCGTCCGCTTCCCGGATCAATCTGTAATGAATGTCCGACACGTTGGGCAATGTTACCTAATTGTACTAACTGGGTACTGATACAGGCATCTACAATTCCGGAATTTAACTTTGTTCCTTTACGAATGGCATCAAACCAGTTTCGGAAGTGGAAGGCATCCAACTTTTCGGATGGATTCAACAGATTGCCGGTCTCAAATTTTAAATCACTTTTTACCTCTTTAATCGTTTTACCTTTTATATCTGCAATTTTATATTCATTGCCACCGCCAATGAAGAGAGTTCCGTTTTCTCCATAAAATGCGGTTCCTACTCCATATCCGTCTACCGGCATCGTATTACAACTACGTCCTTCCCATGAAAAAGATGCTTCGTCGCCAAATTGGAAGGTGATGAGTTGTGTGTCAGGAGTTTGCCAGTCGTCTTGAAAACGATACCGACCTCCGATAGAATCAACCTTTGTAGGATAATCTACGCCCAATCCCCAGCGGAGTATATCAACAAAGTGGGTTCCATTGTTGAGCGCTTCACCTGTTCCCCAATTCCAGAACCAATGCCAGTTATAATGGATGAAATTATCTTTGAAATCTGCAACACGTGGGGCAGGACCTTGCCATAAATCCCAATCCAGATAATCAGGTACAGGTACAACTTTCCCTGTTCCAATGGAAGGGCGATTATTGACATACCAAGATTTGGCATATCTCACTTTTCCGATAGAACCGGATTTGATTTCTTCCATAGCTTTAATTACATTGGGAAAGGAGCGGCGTTGGTTACCCACTTGAACAATCCGGTTATATTTCAAAGCGGCTCGAACCAACATTTCATTTTCTGCCGGATTATGACTGGTCGGTTTTTCCAGATAAACATGCTTTCCGGCCTGCATAGCCATAATGGCTGCTTTGGCATGCCAATGGTCAGGGGTAGCAATCACCACTGCTTCAAAATCGTTCGACTCTAACATCTTACGAATGTCTTTTTCTCCTTTGGGAGTACGTCCGGTTATTTTGTGGATAGCAGCCTGGCATTTTTCTAATGCTCTAGAGTCTACATCGCAAATGTAAGTTACTTCACAATCTGGAAGTTTGGCAAATCCTTGCGCCAGGGCCTTACCTCTCGAATTCACTCCAATGACTCCGATACGTATTTTTTCGTTAGCTCCCAGAATATCTTGATAACGGCTTGAACCGAATCCTGGAAGTATGCTTCCTAATGAAAGTGCAGCTGTACCTGCTACTGTTTTTTTGATAAAATCTCTTCTTGTTGTCATAGTATCTATTTTTCTCCAAAATTAGGTTGTTATTAGAATATGTGAATGAGCTTTTCCGTCAATTCTCCTTCAAAAAACGTAAATCTCTTATTTTTTTCTTCGGAAAAGGTGACTCAAGAATATCAGGATTCCTCGGGGAATCCATAAGATAAGATAGATGAAAAAACTAATCACGATGACATACCCGATTTGGGATATTATTTCAATCCATGGGCGGGAATAGATAATGATTGCAATTACGTTGATGATAAATGCAAGCAGGAAACTTAGAAGAAAGATATTCCTTTCTTGTTTCAACTTTTTTGAGGTGATAATAATATCTTTCATAGTTTAGAATTTCATATAGGGTATTTTATATTCGTCGGGGAAGAGGATATGGCGTTGTTCATCCATTGCTTGATTCCCAAGTAAGCAAAGGACCGTAGAACAATAAGCCTCTTCTACTACATTCTGTGCTTTCTCTCCAGTGATACAAGATTGGCAGAAAGAGGATAGAATGATATCCGATCCGTCTTTGTCTGCTCCGATCATACTTAAACCACTGTTAACGTGAATATCTCCATTAATGATAAAATGTGGAGTGTATTCCATTTTTGTTTCCGGCCGCCAACTAGGTCCTGCCGTTGGGATGGCGGCAAAAGCTTTGTCTTTTACCTGGTCAATCAGTTGGCGGATGCCCGAAGTAGAATGGTCTTCTTCCAGGTAATAAATACCTTTGGCCATATCCATCGTTCCTTTACTTCCCAGAATTTGGTCTTCCATTCCGTTGAACTTGTTGGCGATTAATGATTCGTAGGCAATCTTGGTTCCATCGGAATATCGGTAAGTCACATTTACACTATCGTATACTTCACGACCGTCTTTCCAGTAAACAATATCACCCATCCCCATGATACTTACCGGCATTCTTTTAGCTGCCCAGTTACATACTTCCAATTGATGACAAGCCAGTTCGGTCATTAGTCCGCCCGAACTGGCTTTATATAATCTCCAATTGATTTTGCGCTCCAATTCCGGTGAAGGAACAGGACGACGCCAGTCTGCATTTCTGAACCAATGACAGCGCATTCCTACCACATCTCCGATCAGTCCGGAATGAATCATTTGCATCCCTTTGATATACTTCTCGTCATACATTCGTTGCATACAAAAGTAGAGTACTTTTTCAGACTGGTTGTAAGTGTCATAGATAGCCTTGCACTCGTCAAGGGTGCGTGCCATTGCTTTTTCACAGAAGACATGTTTGCCGGCAGCTAATGCGTCCAACACAATAGGTGCGTGCCAGTTTAGTGGTGTGGATATGATGACTCCATCAATGTCTTTCGATTCCAGCAGCTTACGGTAGTCTGTATAGGACTTGGCATCCGGGCAAAGCTCCAATGCTTGCTGAAGATTGGGAGCATAATTGTCACACACGGCTACAATTTGTGCATGAGGTATTTCCTTGAGGTTATGGATGTGGTATTGCCCTCTGGAACCTGTGCCAATTAAAGCAATCCGTGCTTTTTCATGTTTAATCTCTTTCAATTTTTCGGGGGTACAGGAGGTAAGCCAGGGAGTGGTAGCTAATAAAGCGGTTCCTCCGGCAACATATCCCAGACTTTTTATAAATTGTCTGAGCCCTAAGTCTACTCCTTCTTTTTTATTGTCTTTCATGTTATAAATCATATAGGGTTGCTTGTATATCTTTAAAATTCTCTGTGAGTAATTGCTGTTGTTCTTTATTCGCAATCATCCATACGGTACTTAGAATTTCAGCCTCTAACGGATCTGTAGATATGATAGAGCTTGCTTTTCGTTGTTCATTAAATAAACCCGTAAGTGGATTCATAATGTGTCCGGTATATTGCAGCGTATTACCGGAAGTGGATAATGCTGTATTTTGAAGGTTGAACTCATTTAAAAGAGACTGGTTATACGGATTCAGAAAACTCACTTTCCAACTGTCTCCATAAGGATGATGTCCCATGCCCAGAATGGAGCTATTACCGAAATTGACAAATGCATGGTTGACGTTCTCTTGTTCAATGAATCTTTTGATTTTCTTCAAAGCATACCCTTTGGCAAAGCCTCCGAAATCGAGTGAAATAGTGGAAGATGCAAAGGAAATGCGTTGATGGTCGTGAATTTGTATTTTGGAGAAATCTTTTAATGTAATGTCAAATAGATGAAAGGTGTTTTCGTAATAATATTGGCAAAGTTGCAATATTTCCTCCAGTTCTTTGCTAATTTGAATATAACTTTGCAAAGCATGTTTATTAATTCCGGAGACCTCACTGTGGGGATCAAAACGGTTCAAGATCTTATCCAAACGTTCCAGCTCGTTGATGATATGGTACCAAAGTCCGTTTAAACGTTCTGCATCAGAATGAATAAGCAATATATCGAATCGTGTCCCCATGATATGAGGAATGAAGCCATGAAACATGGCTTCATCTTTATAATATTTACATCTTGTCTCTAACACCTATTGTCTTATTTATTTTCTTTCTTAGCCATTTCTACAGCAGTTGTAGTAATGTAATATTTGGTTAATGTATTTTCGTTTTCCCATTCCGGGATGTTTTTGTTACGTATATAATGCAGGAAAGCTTTTGCTACTTTACTGAAGTGCTCTTCATGTCCTAGTCTGTATTCCTGTGGTATATCAATAAGATAAATCCCGTTACTTTTATTTTTGACGGATAAGAACGGGTAGCTTTCTTGAAGTTGTTCTATCGTCTTTTGTAATTGAGTCTCAAAAGCATGGCTGTCAATGTTTGGCTTTTTCTGAATATACAATTCTTTCACAAAACCATTCTTCTCATTTTGAACAATTTTTAAAGTTGCTTTGCTACCTTTTTTGATAGAAGTAAACGTATCTCCTCCATGAACTGGTGGCATATAATTCCATGTGACTTTCATTCCCATATAAATTCCTTTGACGGTGTAGTTGAGACTTCCGTTTGCCATAACTTCCAATACATCATTTTTTATGTATTGATTCAGATAAATAGGGAAAGAGTCTGTTTGCGTTGATTGGCTGAACTCTGCCAATGTGATTGGGGTTGGCCAGTGTTTGGCCGAAAGTACTTTGACATCCGATTGATAATGAATTGCTTCATCTGGAAAACATTGCCAGTTG
Source organism: Bacteroides sp. MSK.18.37 (assembly GCF_019129155.2). Taxonomy (NCBI): domain Bacteria; kingdom Pseudomonadati; phylum Bacteroidota; class Bacteroidia; order Bacteroidales; family Bacteroidaceae; genus Bacteroides; species Bacteroides sp. MSK.18.37. Next base: position 3,657,426 of record NZ_JAHOIB020000001.1, read on the forward strand.
ATAAGATCTATCAAATGTGTTGTTACATCTGCAATTCCTTCTCCTTGTTGTGCTATATCATAGTACCATGCAGGACGAACCAGCGGTTTACCGGAAACCTTTTTAAAGAAATGATGTACGCTTTCCATTATTACAGAAGGGTTGTCCGGTGAGCCTTTTTGTAATTCTCCAAATAATTCTGTTTGATGTAAGAGTTCTTTTTCTATGATGTTGAGAATATCATATCGCTCCGTCATCAAATCATATAAAAGGAGTCCCTTTTGTTGTGCTAGCTGATAAGCCTCTGTCAATAATTGGAAGTCCTGTGAGTTAATAGCCAGTGGCTTATCTGCAAGAACATTATATCCGGCTTTGATAGATTCTATAATATATCGTGTCTTCTTCTGATTATTTCCAGCCAGAATTACGACATCACCTTTATGATCTGAAAGCATTTTCTGGAGATAATCTTCGCCTGTATATACTTGTTTCTTCCATGTGGTGGGAGACTTTGGCCGATGGTTGTAAGAATCTATACTTTCCAGGTATTGATTGACGCCTATTCCTTCAGGAGCGTATATCCGGATGGTATCATTAATAACAGCTAATGCATCTTTCTGAAGCAGACTGGCATGGAAATGTCCTGGATCAAGAACGACTACTTCTATTTTACATGAATCATTGGCTTCCGCCTTATTCATAGTCTGTTTCTTGGAGAAAGAACATGAAGCAACTATAAATAAGATTGATATAAGCCCGATTCCTTTATATATAAATTTCATTTTCTTATTTATTATAGGTTTTGATTAATTTCCGGGCGTCTTTCCATCCTTTTTGGTAAGCTTCTTCCAATGTGACAATTCTTCCATTCTCTTCTTTACTCATATTGGATGCTTTCATGAAAGTGAATATTTCAATTGTTTCTTCTCTGGAGATAGGAGAGATTCCTGTTTGGAAAAAATTCAAAATTTGTTCAAGAAGTACTTTATATCCTTGATAACCTCCTACTTCAATAGCTTTTTTGGCGCCGAACGCTGTTCCTCCATAAATGGCAGGCCCTTTTTTTATTCCTCTGAAAGTTCCGATTCGTCCATCTTTCCAACGTCCGACCACAATGTCTGCATTTTCTGAAGACATTCGGTTGACTGATTCACATCCGGTTCCCATAATCGTATATAGAGTTTCTATTCCATGTATTCCGTAAAAACCGAAATCCGGATGTGTAGGTTCCACTTTATGCGGAGAGTAGCAGTCGGCTCCTATAATATCTCCAAATTCTCCGTTTCTTAATTTCTGATTTTGTGGAGAGTATCTTAATGCTGAAGAAGAAAAAATAGGGACCTTATATTTTTCTGCCATCTCGAAGATAGCAATGGCTTCGCCTAATGTTGAGCCGATCGGTTTATCAATATAGCAGATTTTTCCTGATTTGAAGACTTCGATAGCTTGTTCGAGATGAAGCCTGCCATCATTTGTTTCTAAAAGTACACAATCTACTTTATCCAATAACTCACTGATTGAAGATACAATCTCTACTCCTTGTTGTTCTACTTTCTTAATATAACCTGGAATACGTTTAGCGCTGGATTCAATAGTTTTTGAACCATACGGATAGGCCGCAACGATTCTAAAGCCTTTGGCAAAAGCATTGTCTTTATCTCCATTAATTAAATCTGTAAAGGCTACTGAATGGGAAGTATCTAGACCGATAATTCCTATCCGTATAGATTTTTGTGCATGAATATTCAAAACGAAACTTGATAAAATAAGAAGTAGACATAGTTTGTTTTTCATAATTCTTTTCAATTAAAATATTAGAAGTTATAAATTGAGTAACTGTGCACTTTCTGTGTCCAAATATAACGAAGATTTTTCTTTTCTCCGCAATATACTGGCCGGACATTTTTCAGAAATATCTCCATGGATTGTGCGATAGACAGCTTGAGCCTTATTCTTGAAAGGCACGATGCAAAACATCCATTTGGCTTTTAATAATGCCGGTATAGTAAGAGTTAAAGCTTCCGTAGGCACCTGTTCAAGTGTCTCAAAACATTTTTCATTGACTTGTTGCTGGCGGCACACATGATCAAGTTTTACTATCTTTACTAGTTTGTGATCGTTGAAATTGGCAACATCAGGGTCGTTGAAAGCAATGTGTCCATTTTCACCGATTCCTAAACAGACAATATCAGTGGGGAATTGTGACAATAAACTGGTGTATCGTGTACATTCCTCTTCCAGATCAGTAGCATGCCCGTTTAAATAATAGACATTCTTGAAAGGTACCTTATCAAAAATACGTATTCGGAGGAAGTTTCCGAAACTTTGCGGCGCATCAGGCAGCACTCCAATATATTCGTCCATGTGAAAAGCATTGATTCTGTTCCAGCTAATTCGCTGATCGCTGATCAAGTGATGTAGAAATTCTTCTTGTGAAGGAGCTGCGGCAAATATCATATTGATTTCAGCTTTTCCTTCCAATAAATTGCATATTCTGTCAGCTACTTCTTGAGCGGCGGCTTTTCCCATTTGCTGGACGGTTGGGTAGATTTTGACAGTTAATTGATTTTGTTGAAATACTTTAGTTTCAGTTTCATTTACTATAGATAACATGGCCTTCTGATATTGTGTGAATGATATTAATTTGATTGTCGAAAATAACGATGTCCGCATCTTTCCCGGCCTCCAGTGAACCTTTTGACTTGTCGATATGGAGGATACGGGCAGGAGTAAGTGTCATCATACGAATGGCATTGATGAGACTGACGTCGGCCAGTTGTACCATTGTTCTGACCAGACGGTTAGTGGTAGCTACACTTCCTGCAAATGCGGAACGGTCAGGCATTTTGGCTACTCCGTCTTCGATGATTACTTTTTGTCCGTTAGCCAGACTTCCTAATATGGATTCTCCGTCAGGCATACCTGCTCCCCGCATGGCATCAGTACAGAGAGCTATCTTGTCAGCTCCTTTAAATTTGTAAACAAACTGCAGTAATGGTTTAGGGAGATGGATACCGTCGGCTATGATTTCCACTGTCATATCATCAATTAGGTATGCAGCTTCTACTACTCCTGCATAGCGAAAGGCATTTCTGCGTGTGACAGATGACATCGCTGAATATAAATGGGTTATATGCGTATAACCGGCTTTATATGCTTGTGTTACTTCTTCATAGATCGCATCGGTATGGGCAATAGAAGGAAGTATGTGGTGCTCTTGTAAAACATGTCCCATTTTAATAGCTCCCTCCAATTCAGGAGCGATACTCCAGCGTATAATATCTTCCGAAGATTCTAAAATGGCGTTATATTCTTCCGGTTGTGGCTTCTTCAAGTATATAGGATCTTGTGCTCCGCTTTGTTTGGGGGAGAAGTAAGGTCCTTCTAAATGTAAACCGATGAACTTTGCTCCTTTTGTGTTGAGGACTTTAGCTTTCCGATAGGTAGCAAACGTATTCATTAATTCTGTGTCAGAGCATGTCAATGTAGTGGGAACCATGGAAGTAGTTCCATATTTCGCATGAGTTTCTGCTATGCCTAGAAACGCCTCTACGGTGCCATCCATGAAGTCGTGACCACCACCGCCATGAATGTGCATATCGATGAATCCTGGTGCTACGTAATTACCGGCAGCATCTATTATTTGGTCATCGGGTTGAGGCATAAATTCATTGCTCGCTACAATTTGCCTGATTTTCTGATTTATACATATCAGTATTTTATCAGTTTCTATGCTTGTAGGTAAAATGATTTTTCCGTTGGTAATAATAAGTCTTTTCATTGTATGAAGTATGTCTTTTTATCAATAGTTTCGTTTCCAGGAATTGATTTTATGGCCTTTGGTTGCAAAGAATATCAGATAAAGGAAACACGGAATTAATATCCAGTAGCCAATGCGCAGATCATATACTTCAGCAAAATAACCGTATATCAATGGTAAAATGGCATTTCCGCAAAGTCCCATAATTAGTAGTGAAGAACCTGTCTTGGTGAACTTGCCCAGCCCGTGGATAGATAAAGGCCAAATCCCGGCATAGATTAAAGCATTCGGGAAGCCGAGTGCACAAAGCAGGAAGATGGAAATATTTGCTTGATGTCCGAATAGAGTCACGTTGAAATCAGCGAATACAACTCCGAATGAAAGCAACAATCCTAATACGGTACATATAATCAATGCCTTTGTCTGTGAGACATATTTGGGAATTATAAGGATGCCTAATATATAGCCAATCATAGTACAAGCTAATGTATATGAGGGGAATACTTTTGCTTCAAGCAAGTCTATTCCCATTGAATTGGCGTAGTTGATGATGGTATCTATAGCAATTACCTGTGTCCCTACATGGAAGAAAATAGCTAAAGCTCCTAATATAAGATAAGGAAAATCGAAAATACTTTTTTTAGAGTTATGCCCGTTCTCTTTTTCGTCAGTTGCATTTTGTTCATCTGTATTAATCTCCGGCAATATGGAATAGCGGATTCCGATTCCTGCTAATACTAATAGCCCCCCTAGTATGGCATAAGGTACAATGACACGTTGTATCAACTCGTCAAGCATGGCACTTTTAGTTATTGCATCCAATGTACCAGATTCTATGAGGCTGAAAAGTTCACTGTCGTCTGCTTTTAAAATTAAAGCTGCGAAAATGAGTGGAGAAATAATCCCGGCAAACTTGTTGCATATTCCCATGATGCTGATTCGTCGGGCGGCACTCTCAATAGGACCGATGATCGTTACATAGGGGTTGGCGGCAGTTTGTAAAATAGCCAAGCCTGTTCCAATAGAAAATAGGCCGATCAGGAATATTTCAAATTGTCGAACTAAAGCAGCCGGAACAAAAAGAAAAGCTCCTAATGCCGTCAACATAAAACCATACATGATTCCTCGTTTGAAACCTACTTTCTTCAGGAGGATTCCTGAAGGAATAGCCATGACAAAATAGGCTATATAAAAAGCAAAAGCCACGAAGTAGGATTCGAAATGGGTTAGTTCGCAAGCGATACGGAAATAAGGAATCAGGATGGAGTTCACCCATGATACAAATCCGAATATAAAAAACATTCCGGCTAGGATCGTCAGCGATATGAAATATTGCTTTTGTTTACAAGAGTTTGGCATTCTGTTTCTATTTTTATAAATGTAATGATTACTTTATTATTGAATAGTGATTTGCATAGGTATTCGTTCTGTGTATACTCCACCGGTATAGTCTTGTACTTTGAGTATAAATGTATCTGTTGTACCTTGACCGTTATGGATGTATTTTACTATACCGGCAGCCAGTTCCGCTTGTGTGAATCGAGCCGACTTGGTCATAGGAAGTCCGTTGCGTACAAGTGTGCCATTGGCGGGTAAGTGTTCTATAATAAAAATAATATTATTATCATTGTATGTATACTGTGCGTTGGGGCCGGCAGACATTTGCAGATGCACTTTGGTCAGTGTAATGATACTGCCGGCGCTGCCCTTTATCTGTTGATTATGATCTAGCTGGAGCTCACTGTCGATGGCACCCTGTAATTTGATATAGGCAGCATTAGGACTATTATTCAAATTAGTAGAAGAGGTCTCTCGCGGATATATCTCTACTTGAGAAGTACTGATTGCTTCGCCGTTCAACACTTTTAATCCAAAAGAAACTTCAGTCTCAGAATTATTATATGCATTTTGAATGTATTGTGTGATGTCGGTTTCATTCCAGGCCGTTGACAAATCGAAAATAGAGACCTCTAGTCCGAACTCCGGACGATTATTATAAGTAAGTGTTTTTTCTGTCCATTCATTTGACGTTGCATAAACGGCGCATGAAGGAATGAATGAACCAACTATTCTTTTTACATTAAAACATAGCTTGGCGGAGAAAAGATTATCTATAAAATCCACCTCTGATAATGCAAACTTGAAAAAGGTATATCTGTAACGAGAGGCGCGGTTACAAAGATAGTTCAATCTATTAGAACCGTTGTAGTTAGTATTGGCAGCGCCATGATATACATTGGCATCTTCGGTCACAGGTAAATTATAAGTAGGAGCTTGCGAGTGGTCGACATCATCCGGAATCGGGTCTGTCTCTTTTACTTTTTTAATATATAGGGGCAATTGACCTACGACATGTGCTACACCATCCTTGAAAAGATAATCTTGCCGGATGACAGCGATAGATTGTCCGTCGATTTCTTTACTATCGTTTACATAGAGTAGGAATTTGTCACTTGCTCCTTCTTTACGAGTTAAGAAAATAGGTTCTCCGGAATCACTTATTCCTTTTACGCTTTGGTCAGTTTCCATATCGATAGAACGATAAGTACCGTCAAAAGTCAGGTAAGAAAATAGATTGCGGATGACCCCCTTGGAAAGTTGATTGATTTGTTCTACTCCGGCACTTGATAATACACTTTTTATAGCATCATTAGTAGGAATGATGCGTGTTCGGTTTCCTGTTGAAATTTGTTCCTCCAGACCTGCGTATTTAATTGCTTCTAAATACATTGTCAGTGTACTTTCTTTCCCTTCTTCAAGGTACTGTATCAAAGATACCTCTTTTAGATAATCGGGATTGGTGTCTAGTTTATAATCGGTTATTAAATTACAACCGGAGAAAAGTAGTACTATAATTGATAGTATGTAATGAGTCGATTTCATATTTTCATATTTTAAATGATAAAATTATTTGTAATACTCGTTCTGCTCGATTAGCTTGCTGCGACGTAGTTCCTCTAAATGAATCGGCCATACTAGTGCTTTAGGACTCAATTCGATGACAGGAGATTCGTCTTCTCCGATATCGTTTCCTCTATTTTTAACGGCTTCAAATACTTTGCCTGTGCGGATTAGGTCAAACCAGCGATGGCCCTCGTAAGCTAATTCATATTTACGTTCGTTGAGAACGATTTCTTTTATTCCTTCCTGGTCATATTCTTCGCGATTGAGAAACTGTTCTTCGGGAATCTCGTAATCACTTCCTCCGGCTCTTTTCCTTATTTGGTTTACTAGTTTCATTGTTGCTTTACGATTTTCATCTGTATCTTCCTGATTGGCAATAGCCTCTGCTTTCAACAGGATGATGTCTGCCAAGCGAAGCATGACAATGTTACGGCTGTCAGCAGTGTAGTCAAAGCCAATTGTAAATTTGGTGACTTTGTATTTACTACCGGCTACTTCTTGTATTGCAGCTGATCTCCAAGTGCTTCCTTCAGCGTCAATGGCTTTTCCGAATCTAGGGCGAGGGCGTAAGATAGGCCATGAGCCGGCTAGATAAGTTGTTAGATTCTTTTGGTCATCTCCATCGGCAACATTGCTTGCCAATTCAAAAATCGATTCTTTACTGCGTCCGGTATTAAAGATTTGTGCATATTCGCTGGCTTGTACCAATGCTTTGAAATTTTTGTTTTTGACATCGTCTGTCGTACCGGTATATTTTTCGTCGTATAAGTTCGCTAAAGTATAATTGGTATTAGTCAATACTTTGTCAGCCATATTGATTGTTTCTTCATATTTATGTTCCCATGCATATACGTGAGCATTGATGGCATAAGCTGCTGTTTGGGTGAACGTCGTTCGTGAAGTCGAATTTTTATCAATCATGTTAGATGCATTTTCTAAATCACTGTGAATTTGTTCGACAATGTCGGCAACAGCAGCTTTGGGGAGGTCAAAACTATCGTTGGAGTCTAAATAAGGTGCTGTTACCAATGGAGCATCTCCCCAAATGCGGATAATCCAGAAATAGGTGAACGCTCGTAGGCAATAAGCTTGTCCCATTACATCATCGGCTTTTTCTGCACTTATGCCGCCTGCTTCAAGTACTTGTGGAGTAAACTTAATGACAGCATTTGCTTGTTTGATAACACGATAGTAATTATACCATGAAGCCCAAAATATATTATTATCAAGTGAATTGTTCACTACTTTATCAGCATTCACGTTAAATGCGTTGTTGTAAAATGCATCACCCCTCATTTCGCCATAGGCTAGGAAATTGATACTCAAATCCGACTGGAGTGTATTGTATCCTCCGTATAAGATTCCGTATAAGTGTGACTCTTCTTTAGGTGTGTTTTCTGCTGTCCAGGAAGTAGTCGGCTCCAACTCCAAAAGAGAACAGCTGGAAAAGCAAGTGCCTATAAAGCATATTAAAATAGATAGCATTTTCATATTTGATGGTATTTACGGATGATTAGAATGTGAAATTGACACCAAGATTATAAGAACGGCTCTTAGGGAAAGCACCGTTATCAACTCCTTGGATAAATGGTGATGTCGAAGTGTTTACCTCCGGGTCGTATCCGCTATACTTGCTCCATGTGAGGAGGTTTGTGCCGGATATGTATACATTGGCTGATTTCAAGAATACTTTCTTGCACCATTTAGGAGGAATATTGTAGCTTAATGTGATTTCTTTGATGCGTAGGAAAGAGCCGTCTTCCATGTTAAAAGAAGAAGGACGGAAGTTTTCCATTTTGTCTTGATAGCGAATCATCGGGAAGTTTGTAATGTCGCCTTGTGCTTTCCAACGTGCTAATGCGTCTTGTCCTAGATTGCTAGTTGTTCTCATGGCATTACGGGTGCGTCTCAACTCGTTCATTATTTTATTTCCGTATGACCATTGCATCATGATATTGAGTGAAACTCCTTTGTAGGAGAATGTATTAGACATACCGCCAATAAACTTAGGATTGGGATCACCGATGATGACGCGGTCATTGTCGTCAATAACTCCGTTTCCATCAATATCCTCCCAAATCATGTCACCGCCTTTAAATGGGGCACCTGTAGAGGCTCCTTTTCGTACCTGGTCTTTTTGTCCGTTGGGCAGTATATAAACGTTATCTTCATCTTTGGAGTAGACACCAAGTGCTTTGTGAGCATAGAATACTCCCATTGGTTCGCCAACTCTTCCTAGTGAGAAGTCTCCTATGATGATATCTTCATTGTTGGGAAGTTCGGTGATTTTATTCCGGTTCATGGAAATATTGAATGACGTTTTCCATTTAAATTTACCGGTAAGGTTGACCGTTTCAAGCAGAAATTCCAATCCTTTATTTTCTACACTTCCGTAGTTTCTTGGAACGGAGGAGAAACCTGTGTAATTGGGGACGGGAAAGTCAAATAATAAATCATTCGTTTTCTTTAGATACGCGTCGGCGTTGAATACTACACGTCCATTGAAGAATGAAAGATCCAAGCCAATATTATATTGAGTTGTTTTTTCCCATCCGATAATATCGTTGGGCATTGCGTTATACAAAATTTCTACATTTCCGTCATATTTGTTGGATGAGGCTGTGTAAGAACCCAATGAGGCGTAATTCGAAATTGTCTGATTACCTGTTACACCGACGCTGGCTCTGAACTTAGCATCACGTAATATCTTTTTCGCAAAGTTCATAAATTTCTCGTCGGAAAAGCGCCACCCGATAGAGGCTGATGGAAATGTCCCGAATCGTTTGTTCTTTCCGAAACGGGAGGAACCGTCGCTTCGAAGAGTGGCTGACGCGAGGTAACGTCCTTTCCAGTCATAACTGACACGCCCGAAGAAAGAGAGTAGTGCCCTTTCTGATTCGCTTCTAGATATGTTGGTGTAAGTAGAGGCATTTTGAATGGTTATAACAGATTTGTCAATATAGCCGTTTCCGTTTAAAACGATTGCTTCTGTTCTGTCTTGTTGGAATGATTGTCCGAGTACTACATTTAAATGATGAGATTTGATTTTTCCGTTATATGACAGTGTGTTTTCGTTTAAAAAACTTTGGCTTTCGCTCTGCCGGAACTTGCCATTATCGCGAGCTGGTGTATTGGAATCGAATTCCTTAGGCATGAAACTGTCTTGATTGGTTTTGCTGATATCTCCGGATACACTGACTCTTAGGTTAAGACCTTTCGTTAGATTTATCTGTATATATTGGTTCATTGTCAACCACCTGCGTTTAAAGTGTATAGGAACTTTGGTCGCTACAGCCAGTGGGTTACGTTGTTCTTTTACTCCTAGCCAGTCTACCACTTCACCGGTTAGAGGATCGTATGGAGAGAAACAAGGATTAGTGAACAAGGCGGCTCTTAATGCACTGTAATTGTTGCTTCCTGAAGAGAGGATACGGGTATAATCCATGTTACTGAAAGAAACTTTAGTTCCTGCAGTGATACGTTTCCCTACCTTGTAAAGGAAATTGGCTCTCAGATTAATTTGGTTGTATTTCGTATTAATAACTACTGGTTTAAGATCTCGATATCCGGCTGATACTCCATAAGAGAAACTGTCACTACCACCGCGTACACTTACATCGTTACGGGTTTGGTATGCTGTCCGGAATATTACGTCTTGCCAATCTGTCGTGCGATTGTAGTAGGGATGGAATGGATTGACAATCCAACCTTGTTCGGCAACCTGGTAATTGTTTGCGCGTGCTTCTTTATATGCTGTACGAAATTGCTCGGCGTTCATTGCATCCAGCTTGCGTGAAATGGAGACGACGCTTGACGTATGGCTGACAGTGACAATAGGCTTTGACTTTTCAAACTTGTTTCCACCTTTGGTGGTGATCATAACAATGCCATTGGCGGCACGTGAACCGTAAATAGCTGCTGAAGACGCATCTTTCAGCACTTCGATAGATTCAATGTCGCTTGGGTTGATACCGGCTATGGGACTAAACGTCGCATCACCGTCGATGGAAGAAATATTCTCGCTTTCAATAGGTACGCCATCTACAATATACAGTGGTTCACTACCTCCGTTAATGGAAGACGCACCGCGAATTTTAATCGATGAGCCGGCTCCGGGTTCACCGGAAGTTGACACAATTTGCATGCCCGGAATCTTTCCTTGTAAAGCTGTATTGATATTCCCACCGGAATTAGAGTCCAAATCTTTAGAAGAGATAGTCGTGATCGAGCCAATAATATCTCGCTTGGCTTGAGTTCCGTAACCTATGACCACAACGTCATCCAGTGAATTATAATCTTCTTCTAATTCAATCATATAACTGGTTTTATTTGCTTCCAGTTTGACTATCTTCCTTTTCATTCCGACATAACTTATTTCAAGTTCTTTGTCGGATTGTCCAACGTAAATAGCGAATTTTCCATTAACGTTGGTTACAGTTCCCCGCTTTGTTCCTTTAATAAGGACATTTGCTCCGATGATCAGCTCTTGGTCACTTTTCCCTTTTACGATGCCGGACACTTTTCTATCTTGTGCAAACAGGCTCATGGAACAGGCGGTGATTCCAATTAGTAATAGAAGGATTTTGTTTTTCATACAGTAAATTTGAATTAAACGATTTAAGTGCTTTATATCTTTTACGTAAGCTCACAACAAAAGTAAAGGATTTAGTGCTCTTTAGTTAGTGGAAATACGCAAATCAATCCTCATTTTACGCTAAAGATATTCTGGGAATTCCTCATTTCTTGCAAAATAGTAGAACCTGGCACTAATAACTCCATGGCCCAAAGAGCACTTAATGCTGCATATTTGGAGACAGCCAAAGACTCTCCGTGTACGGCCTTAGGATAAGCTTCTGATAAACGTTTCATGGAACTGAATGAACTTTCGGAACCGAATGCCCAGATATATTTCAATAAAACAGCCCGTAATTCCGGTGAATCTTGGATGTATTCTCTATAGTATATTAGTGGTAAGGCATTTAAAGTACAACGTCCTCCTCGTAAGTACATCTCATTCTCACGTCCTTTTAATAAAGGCGGGAGGAAAGTCCGCCTCAGGTTGTCATCTATAATTTTATTCAGGTTATCATCGTGTAGTGCAAGGCGTACCCAGAACAAGGCTTCTGCTTGGTAGTAGCCCGAGGCAGGGTATGTTGCTTTGACATAATAATTGGCATTGCGTTTTGCAATTGCTTGGTATTGCATTTGAGTAGAGTCTTTCTGTAAGATTCCCATGCAGAGTTGAAAAGCTAGAATATCTGCTCCTACCCAGGATGGTCCTGTTTGTATTTTCTTTTTCCCATATTTGCCCAATCCGTACATTCCTTCGTTAGCATGCCCTTTTGCAAACTCCTGGGGGTGACTTTCTCTCAATGAAGCAGAACGTATACTGTCTATATAAAAAGTTTCCGCCCAATTAAAGAAGCGTGAACACAACCTCTGATATCTTCCTTTTCGTACAGGATCTGTTATGTAGCGTAAGGATTGTGCGATAGCAAGGGCTATTTGTCCACCATCTGCAACATTATATCCGCCTGAATGTTCCAAATATCCCATGGGGAGTTTGCCGTCTTCGGATTGTCTGTCAGCTAACATGTCATAAAACCGAAAGACGCAATTTTCTATTTCTTCAGAAGTTACGATTGGTAAAGTATTATTGCTTTGTGCGCCACAATGTTTCTCTTTTTGTAAGAAATGCAGATAGGCAGACATGGCTCTTACTCCGTAAGCATCTCCGAAATAATGATGACTGATACGCCCGTCCGGGTAAAATTGTTGGTTGCGTATCAGATGTTTGAACGCATAAAGCATTGCTTTTTCTACGTCAACCGAATCACAGAAAGTATCTGTTATTCCTCCCTCATCAGTTGTTAGCGTTATTTGCCAATTGAAATGCTGAAAAGGAAAATCTTCCGGTATTTCAGGAAGAACGATGTCGTATTCTTTGGTTCTCAGGGGAGTAATTATGATATTACTCTCTTTGCATAATAATTTTCCGGCAATCTCAATATGTAGTGTACCGGTCATTGTTTGGTGTAAGGGGTTCTTGATGGTAACACGTAATTGTGGAAATGTACCTTGGGTTGTTGTACAGGTATTTAGTTTGGTTGCGATGATTCTAGGTTTCTTCAGGAGATAGTTTGCCATGTTGGAAAGGGCCTTCCGGCTTTCTTGGTTCTTGAGGACTGTTGCTGGCGGAAGATTGAATGTTGCCACCGCCGAACCTTTATATTCTCCTCCGGCATATAACTCAAGATTAGCAATCGGTTGCTCAGCTTTGGGAGAGGAAAAATGGGAATGAATTGGAATAATACGACTTTCGCGTTTCTTTTTTGTATCATATTTGGAACTGACGTCAGTTCCCATCTTACTGCCGGGATAAGGTTGAAAATTATTTCGTTCTCCCCAAAATGGATCGAATAGCCAGGTAGGGAAACAAATGTTATTTTCTTTAAACGGAATTTCCATGGGTTTCAAGGCGGAGGTAGGAGCATAAATATCTTTTTTGTTTTTGGCTAAGGATAAGCTGCTGACTGCCCAATGCATTTCTTTCTCGCGCCATACAGTTAATAAATTCACACCGAGGGATATTGTTCTGATATTTTCAGGCCGCAATAATCTATAAGCCTCATTGGGGTTGTTATAATCTTCAGGTACAAAATCTGCGAATGAAATAGTATATTTATCCCATGTATTGGTTAGTTTGATAAAGTTGTACCATCTTTTTTCTGCATTGTCAACTATTTCTATCGCTAGTAAATCCATATATGGAGAACCTTTCGCATTGAATGTTAAAAGTGAGAGTTCCGGCTTGGCTTTATCTTGAACGGGTATCTTTATCATTGTACTATGCATGGCTTTTCTTGTCGTAGATAATTCTAAAGCTTCTTTTCCATTAGGTAATGTGATGATGTTGATGATTGCTTTCTCCAAAGAACCGGCCTTAAAATCCTTCTTTTCACGACTTATTTGATAAGAAGATCGATCGGAGAACTTAATTAAAGGGACTTCATCGGTAGCTTGTGGGGTATAATCGAATCCTTTGTCGCCAACTAAGATAATATTGCCGCCGTTTGATAAATAGCGATTAATGGCTATTCGGCTTTCAGGTGGGAGTGGAGTTTCTCCGGATAATAACAGCAAAGCCCCCTTATCTATGGAAAGTGTATTTAGTTCGGCTCTTGTCAGAAATGAAGGCTCAATGTTATTAGCGGCTAATTCATTTTTAAAGGTAAGAGTATTGAACTTGTTACCATATATTGCAATCTTTTCTTTATTGTATATGTATTGGAGTACTTTTTGTGCATATCGTTCTCCTAATGTAATACAGCTTTCTCTGCTGAAGTGGGAATCGGAAAGATCTCCTCTGGATACAAGTTCATCAGCCTTGACGTAATCTGTGTATGGTATATGTTTATTGATCTGACGAATCATATTGTTGAAGTTTTGTGAACGGGAATGTTGAGTCTTGGAATCTATTCTCCAGTGCCCGAGTTCTCCTGCAATGAACCAAAGATTAGGCTCGTTGAGATCTTTTCGGAAATTAGTAATCATTTCTCGAAGTCTGCATGGATATTTGGAAGGATTACTCCAGTCTTCATCAGGAGAGATTGACCTGTCGTCTCCTTCTCCCTGATGCCATAATATTGCCTTTATTCTTCCCCATTTTTGTGCTTCTTTCGCACGCTCGATAGCGGCCTCATAAAGTCCGATGCCGCTACCTTTTGTCCATTCGGATATAGATGTCCCCCCTCTTCCGTTCACGATCATGCCGATTTTGGAATGAATGTGCCGACTTAGATAATGAGCAAATCCATACGAAGGGCTTATTTGTTGTACGCTGATATCATTACGTACAGAAGAATATTTGTTGAAAGGGTTTGATGCAATTTCCCATTTGAGTGCGGGAGTGAGCAGGAAGGTATTGTCCACAGGTTTTAAATCACCTTTTGATTCATCCATATATCCTCTTCCACACATATTGGATTGTCCTATACAGATGAAAATATCCAGTGGCGGGAGGATTTCATAGATTATTCTATAAGTGTTGCTGTTTTTTCTATCTCCGCTTATTATTTGTATATAGCTTGTTCTTTCTTCCTTTTTGCCGGTCAAGGATTGAGGAGGAGTAATTTTAACTTGTTGATTAGGATTTTCTTTTGTAATGGAAATTAGAGGCGTTTGTTGCTTGTAATTATAAGGTAAGTAGTAACGGTATTCTTTTTTCCCCGGTTTGAAAAATTCTATTTTTTCTCCGTCTATTGAAATCTGTTTTATTGTAGTTGTTGAAGTAATAGGGGCTTTTATGAAATGAATACTGTAATTTAAGCTTTCTCCCTTATTTTTTACGGAAATAATCGTTGTCTGTTCTCTATCGTTTGGTGATTGTTGATTGGAACTTTCTATATTTACTTTTGCGCTTTTTACGAACGGGCAGGCTTCTACGGAAGGTATTGCTTTCGCATCTGCTTTCAATTTTACTGTATAATTCAATTGATAAGGAGAGAAGTTTTCAATCGTAGAACCATTAATGTTTATATCGGATAATAAAATGTGATCTTTGTTTAGTTGAGTGATTTCAAGATAAGGTCTATATGTCTTGTTGTTTTCTTTCGATTTGAAAACAACAATATCACCTTTTCCCGATTCATCTTTTATATTAGTGCTGTCACAGATCTCCAATGTGATAAGATTGCCTTTGAGATGACTGTCTCTTTGGAGTTTTCCGGTTAAATCCCAAGTTATCCATTTCCCGTCAGCCGGCACTTCTCTTGTATTTGTAATAAATTTGTTTTTCCCCGTTTCCTTATGTGTGTTGTAACAAAGGTCGTCTTCTGCCCATGAAGTACTATTCGTTAAAGAAACGTTCAAGATATGTTCTCGTTTACTATGACTTTTTCCGTATATATGCAATTTGATACTTTGTATCCATTCCGGATTTGCAGACATTTTGCTTAGGTCGAATTTGAGATAAGTCGTGTATTGATATACTTTTGCCTTATTATAATAACTTTTCAGTTGTAAGGGATCATCTAATCCCTGCACACGGTCATACTTCGCTTTATTGTTTCCACCATGTATGTAAGTATCATCGGTTGGATAGATACGTATTGTTTTTTGAGCTGATAATAGTTGGAATATAAAAAATAATAGTCCGGTTGCTAGAAAGATTCGTTTCATAATATCAAGATATTTGATGTTTACTTGGCAAAAGTGCGGAATTACTGGAATATTATTCAATCTAAATCCGAAAACTAATCTTCAGAAAACGAAAGGTTATCTCTGGCTAGTCTTCTTTTGGCGATATTCAAGTGGTGGGCATCCTTTGTATTTTTTAAAGACACGTGAGATATTATTGTAATCCTTAAAGCCGACTTCTATGGCTAAATCGGCTAATGGTCGGTCGGTTGTGAGTAGTAAGTCTGCAAGATGATTACACCGGCAATTCAGAATATACTGGTATATGGAAGTGTTCAGTGCATTTTTGAATTTCACTTCAAAGTTTCTGCGGGATAATGGAATATTTGCAAGCAGAGATTCTATGGTCAGGTCGGAACTGTAATGGGTTTCTATGTACTTCACAACCTCCAGTATGTAGGGATCTTTGATATTGTGCTTTTCCGTAGATTGTCGCAATTCGATACGGATAGGGTTGATAACAATATTGAAAGTACCCTCATGTTCTTTCTTTATTTGTCGGTGGACCAGTCTGCCGATAGAATATCCTCCCTTTTCTACTTCGAGCTCTATGGATGAAATGGGAGGGTCGGAAATGTTACACATCAGTTCGTCGTTGTCCACACCTAATAAGGCAATATCCTCCGGAATCGGTATATTCGTCATTTTGCAAGTTTCGGAAATGAACAAGGCATGTGCATCATCACAACAGAATAAGGCAACAGGCTTGGGAAGTTCCTGTAACCACCGGCTGACTTCCATTCGTATTTCATCTTCTTGTTTATCCGATTCGAAACTGAAAAATTCGCCTCCGATACGTTTTACTTCCTGCCGATACCCTTCGCAACGTTCGTCAGACCAAACCACCCCTTTAACACCGAAATAAGCAAAATTGCGAAACATTCTTTTGGCAAAAAACTGGGCTGCCATTCTTCCCGTTCCTTTATAGTCGCCTGTCAAATTAGAGTAAGTGACGCTCCGGTGATGATAGTTTTGTAGTACTACCGGAATATTCAGCTCCTTCTGCAAATCG
Source organism: Bacteroides sp. MSK.18.37 (assembly GCF_019129155.2). NCBI lineage: Bacteria > Pseudomonadati > Bacteroidota > Bacteroidia > Bacteroidales > Bacteroidaceae > Bacteroides > Bacteroides sp. MSK.18.37. The sequence goes on from NZ_JAHOIB020000001.1 coordinate 3,674,279, forward strand.
ATCGTATCATTATTCCACTGACCGATAATGGCGTCGGCTTTCCATTCTTTCGCCCATTTCAAAATGCCTTGTTCACCATGCATTGCGCTATAATAAGAAGGTAGCCGGTAAAAGAGCCAGGGGCCGTTTTCTTTGGAGTATTGGACAAGTCCCCGTAGCAGTTTCCTGTCAAATTCGCTTGAATAGTCTATCAATAGAAGAATCTTAATCATAGTTCTATGTTTTTCTTTAGTATAATGTAGTGATGCACAAATATAGAAGAATTCCTTTGTTTTCCTATAATAAAGACTTAATTTTGTTGCAGCCAACACTTATCTGACACCCGGGTCTCATGAGCACTGACACCCGGGTGTTGGTATGTCTGAGACCCGGGTCTCAATGGTGTTGACACCCGGGTGTCAAATAGAACGCGAGTATAAACGAAAAAAGAAAGGAGTATAGACGATGGCAGTGCCTTATGTAGTGAGAAAAAAAGCCGATTTAACATCGGGAGAAAGAAAAGAATTATGGTATGGTGTACCCAAAAAACTGATAGATCCGATTCGGAATAGAGAATTTGCCGAGTACATGGAAAAACGGAGTGGATTCCATCGTGGGCAGATAGATGGTATATTGACGGAAATGGTTGATGCTATTCGTAGTTTATTGTCTATCGGACAGCCGGTTACTATCGAAGGACTTGGCACATTCCATACGTCACTGACCAGTCCGGGATTTGAACGCCCCGAACAGGTAACTCCGGGAAAGGTGTCCGTTTCACGTGTCTATTTCGTGGCTTGTCCTGAATTTAGCCGGGAAGTGAAAAAAATGAAATGTATGCGTATTCCTTTTAATCTGTATATGCCCGAAGAGATGCTTACCAAAGAAATGAAGAAAGCGGACCGGGAGCAGGAGCGGGAAGAATATGACCGTATGGTGGCACCGGAAATCGATGAAGAAGTTCAGGAATAAGATAAATTAATACTCGAGAGCAGGTTGGAGGTTTCTATAGCAGAAAAAAATAGTAAAGTTAGGGAAACCGATAAATTTATTGTTTATTTGTAATCAAATAAAATTTGGACTAAAAATATGATACTTACTGATGAAATGTTTGAGGCTGCGTTTCGTTTTCGCAGCATTTGTTTATGGGAAAAACTAACTGACAGTGATGTGTTCGCTTTTCGCTTGTCGGATGGTGAGACGGGTTATTGTAGCGTAATGGGCAATGCAGGTGAGCATTTCTCCCTTGGATTCTATTAGAGGCAAGAAAGGTTTTTCAACCTATTTGAAGACTTTGAAAATGGGCAGCCAGCAAACTTTTGGCTGCGAGACGTTTGAAGCTGTGATGACTTTTGACTGCATTAATTGTGACTTTGTGGCAGCTTCTGCTTTGGATGATGCGACGAAGAAAATAATTCGCAGATATACCACTGACGCTGGTCTGAAGATTTGTCGTTCCAAAGGATGGCCGGATTTTACTCGGTTTCAACCGTACAAGGTGCAATATGGCATTACATGTGAGAAAGATGCTCGCGACATTACTGAAGCACTTCGTGCAGCAATTGCTGTGGATGAGCAGTTGGCAATGCATAAATTTGAAACCCTTGGGTTCGACATCAAAGGGGCTTATCCCACGATGAAAGGGGGAAAACTTGTTCCTTACCTTATTCCTGCCGCTGACGGAACATACGAATGGAGTACCGTTAAGTTGCCTGCTTTTGTGCAGGACAGGTATGCTGTGGTGAAGTTCGAAAATGATATACTCACAAGTATGGTGAAGTCTCTTCCCGCATCTGGCGTTTTGCAACTGCGGATTGTTCATGCACCTGCTCCTGTAGAGAGCAAAGTGGATGAGGTTCCTTATTTTCCGGCTATATTGCTTTGTATAGATGCGAATTCTGAATATCTGTTCCCTGTTTTTTTGTGGAGATGATTTCGAGAAAAGTCCTGTGTTAATGCTTATGGAACTTGCTGAAATTTTTCGTCGGAATGCCGGTAAACCTCAAAGAATACAAGTGGAAGATGCTAAAACCGAAGCACTTTTGGAAGATTTCTGTCGCCAATGCGACATTGTTCTTGCCCGCGAACAAAATCTGCCACTACTTAATGAGGCTTGGGCTTCTCTTTTGGACAGTTTTATGAACTATTAGAAATATCGGATGTAGGGATAACACAAATACAGAAGAATTCCTTTTGTGGAAGAGCCGGAAATCGACGAATAGTTGAATAAAAAACAATATTGTCTTGTTAATTGAACAGAATTAGATTATATTTGTTCAGTGGTTAGAACAATATCTTGAAATATGATTAGAAGAGAAATACTAAAAGAAGTTCTATTAGATAATAGAAATGAGGTGGTCAAACATCAAGTTATACCTCGTAGCTTTCAGTTTGAAGAGTTTGGAAATTATGTATTTGTAGGTATCCGGCGAGCAGGAAAATCATTTTTACTTTATCAACGGATACAGGAACTTTTGCATAGTGGGCATACTTGGAATGAAATGCTATATGTGAACTTTGAAGATGAACGTTTGATTGGAATGACGGCGGCAGATTTAAATCTCATACTGGAAGTACATGCCGAGATGTCAACAGACAGGCCGATGCTTTTCTTGGATGAAATTCAGAATATTGATGGTTGGGACAAGTTTGTTCGGCGATTGGCTGATAATAAATATAGGGCTTATGTGACAGGAAGCAATGCTAAAATGCTTAGTCAGGATGTAGCTACCACTTTGGGGGGACGATACATTACAGTACATGTATACCCTTATGATTTTAAAGAGTTTCTTTATGCTAATGGGGTTGAAGTTACAGAGAATTCTTTGTTTGCAACAGAGAGCCGGGCAGAAATAAAGCGTATATTCAATGATTATTTTCGTTCCGGTGGTTTTCCGGAAGGGGCATCGCTTGCCGCAAAACGGGATTATCTGACAAGTGTTTACCAAAAGATATATTTAGGAGATATTGCTGCAAGACATTCCATCGAAAATACTTTTGCTTTACGCATCCTTTTCCGCAAATTGGCCGAAAGTATAAAGCAACCGGTTTCGTTTACTCGTATAACTAATATTGTTGCTTCAACCGGAGTGAAAATATCGAAGAATACTGTCATTAACTACATGGAATATGCCAAAGATGCTTGCTTGCTGATTCCTATACAAAATATTGCGGATAAATTGGTGGAGCGTGAAACTAATCCGAAATATTATTTTGCGGATAATGGCATTCTCAATTTGCTTCTTTTGGATGCTGATACCTCGTTGCTTGAGAATTTGGTTGCTGTGACACTATTGCGGCGTTATGGGACGGACGATGCTGTATTCTTTTATAATAGAAATGTAGAGGTTGATTTTTATTTGCCTGATACAGGAGTGGCTATACAGGTCTGTTATACCATGAATCTCTCTGATGAGACTTTCCAACGGGAAGTTCAGGCATTAGTAAAATTGAATAAGGTATTTGAATGTCGGCAGTTATTGATAATAACGTATGACGATGAAGAACGGATTGAGTTGGAAAAATGTGCGATTGAGGTAATACCGGTTTGGAAGTGGTTGTTGGGTAAATAAGATAAATTAATACCCTCCCTGTCTTATTTATGAGATAAATCCCTATCTTTGTGGCACTTTTTACGAAAAAAGCAAATTCAAATTAATAGATATAGAAAAGAAAATGGCACAAGAAGACGTTTTTAAGAAGCTTGTATCGCATTGCAAAGAGTATGGTTTCGTATTCCCTTCGAGCGATATCTACGACGGACTAGGCGCTGTGTATGACTACGGTCAGATGGGCGTTGAATTGAAAAATAACATCAAGAAATACTGGTGGGACAGCATGGTGCTGTTGCACGAGAACATTGTCGGTATCGACTCTGCCATCTTTATGCATCCTACTATCTGGAAGGCTTCCGGACACGTAGACGCATTCAATGACCCTTTGATTGACAATAAAGACTCTAAGAAACGTTATCGTGCTGACGTGTTGATCGAAGATCAGCTGGCTAAGTATGACGATAAAATCAATAAAGAAGTAGCGAAAGCTGCCAAGAGATTCGGCGAATCTTTTGATGAGGCTCAATTCCGTTCTACCAACGGACGTGTATTGGAGCATCAGGAAAAACGTGACGCTCTTCACACTCGCTTTGCTAAAGCTCTGAACGATGGTGATTTGGACGAATTGCGCCAGATCATTATTGATGAAGAAATCGTATGCCCGATCTCCGGTACTAAGAACTGGACAGAAGTTCGTCAGTTTAATCTGATGTTCTCTACTGAAATGGGTTCTACTTCTGAAGGAGCAATGAAGATTTACCTTCGTCCGGAAACTGCACAGGGTATTTTTGTAAACTACCTCAATGTACAGAAGACGGGTCGTATGAAAGTTCCTTTCGGTATCGCACAGATTGGTAAGGCTTTCCGTAACGAGATCGTTGCCCGTCAGTTCATCTTCCGTATGCGTGAGTTCGAACAGATGGAAATGCAGTTCTTTGTAAAACCGGGAACTGAACTTGACTGGTTCAAGAAATGGAAAGAAATCCGTCTGAAATGGCATAAAGCTCTTGGCTTCGGCGATGCAAGCTATCGTTATCACGATCACGATAAACTGGCTCACTACGCAAATGCCGCTACTGATATCGAGTTCTTGATGCCGTTCGGATTCAAAGAAGTGGAAGGTATCCACTCTCGTACTAACTTCGACTTGTCTCAACATGAGAAGTTCTCCGGCAAGAGCATCAAATATTTCGATCCGGAACTGAACGAGTCTTATACTCCGTACGTTATCGAAACTTCTATCGGTGTTGACCGTATGTTCCTTAGCATCATGAGCGCATCTTATTGCGAAGAGCAATTGGAGAATGGTGAAAGCCGTGTGGTTCTGAAATTGCCTGCTGCTTTGGCTCCGGTGAAACTGGCAGTTATGCCGTTGGTAAAGAAAGACGGTCTGCCTGAAAAAGCCCGTGAGGTTATTGACAGCCTGAAGTTCCACTTCCACTGCCAATATGACGAAAAAGATAGTATCGGTAAGCGTTATCGCCGTCAGGATGCTATTGGTACTCCGTACTGTGTAACAGTCGATCATCAGACATTAGAAGATAACTGCGTGACATTGCGTAATCGCGATACCATGCAACAAGAGCGTGTAGCTATCTCTGAACTGAATAACATTATTGCAGACAGAGTAAGCATCACTTCTCTATTGAAAACTTTACAATAAACCTTTGACGAATGAGTAAAAAGATCTATTTATTCTCCTTAGTATTGCTGGCTCTTGCGTTCACTGCTTGCAGTGAAACGGAAACAGTAGACAAGTATGATAATTGGCGTTCACGCAATGAATCATTTATTGATTCTTTGGCAAATGTGTTTGAAGCGGGAACTGACCCCCTGTTACTACGGATTAAAGTGGAACAAGGCAATGATTATATTTATTATAAGACGAAAACTCCGATTACTGTGAATAGCGTACATACGGAAGTTCTCGGAGAGAAGCCGACATCCACAGCGGTTGTGAAGGCTTTCTATAAAGGTACGAATATATTGGGTGAACGTTTCGATGGTTTTGAGGGAGCTGATCCGGTGGATGGAGATTCGAATGCCTCTCAACCAGATACCCCTCCAGTGTCATTCGATTTGTCAGGTAACGTAATAGAAGGCTGGAAAGAAGCGATACCTCATATGAAAGTTGGTGAACGTTGGTTGATATATATACCTTGGAAATATTGTTATGGCAGTACTGGAAATAGTAATACAACTCTCATTCCTGGTTATTCAGCTTTGATTTTTGATATTCAACTGCTTGATGCAGATAGTATTCAGAAGAAGTCGGAGCCGTCAAAAGATTAAAAAATATATTGTTATTTAAGAAAAAGTTATTTGATTGTTTATAGAACGTCAAATAACTTTTTCTTTTTAGGTATAAATCGTGTCTTGTTTTTTATTTTTTCTTATCGTATTTTATACTACTCTCCCTAATCTGCAAATGTGTCGGAATCGTCACCTGCTTGATAGTCTTATCTCCTTTTATCTGATCGATAAGTAGTTGGCAGGCAGTTTCTCCCATTTTATAGGTCTGATGTGATACTGCTGATAATTTCGGTTCCACATAATTAGCATGCTGCTCGTCTGTATACCCGATGATTGCCACATCATTCGGAATCCGGAGGTCATGGTTTTTGATAACTTCCATTGCTGCGAAAGCCAATGTGTCATTCATGGCAAGAATAGCATCCGGAGGCTGTGGAAGTGACAGTAAAGTTTCTGTGGCAATCTTGCCTTCCTCATAATCAATCTTCCGGCAGACTACCAGCTCTTTTTCGATCGGAATACGATTCTCACGCAAGGCTTCCAGATAGCCATGTTTTCTTCTCTTTACAATATCCAGATGATTAGCTCCTCCGATAAAAGCTACCCGCTCGCTTCCATTATCCAGGAGATGTTGTGTAGCCATCTGTGCGAATTGTGCCCCGTCTGCTATCACCGATGAAAATTGGTCGGTCAGGCAAACACGGTCGAACAGGATAAGTGGCATATTAATGTCTTTCAAGGCGGAGATGTGGGAGAAATCGGTTGTTTCTTGAGACAGACAGGCAATGATACCTTCCACGCGCATATTGACCAGATTCTCAATATTTCTTTTTTCGTGCTCGTAAGACTCATGTGAGGTCGTGATAATCACGAAATATCCGTTGGCAATAGCCATATTCTCTATTCCATTCAGAATTGATGCAAAGAAATGAGTGACAATATCCGGGACTACCACTCCAATGATACGTGGCGCATTTTTCCGCAGGCTCATGGCAAAAGGATTGGGACGGTAGTTCATCTCTTTAGCCAGTGCCTTTGCTTTAGTACAAAGTTCACGGCTGATTTCCGGACTATCTTTTAGTGCCCTGGATACAGTAGGAATTGATACCCCCAATGCTTGGGCGAGATCTTTGAGTGAAGTATGTTTCCGGTTTTCCATTTGAAAGTCTGCAACTTAGATTCTTTTTACAAAGAAAGCACATTCCCGGAAAATTAAGAGCATCTGAAGCAATATTTTTTACGTAAACCGTTACGTTGGTTTTTCGACCGCTCTCTGCTGCACTGAAACTATTACTGACCTATTTTTGTCGCATACAAAATGATTTAAAACCTAAAAGTATGCAATACCATGAAATCGGAAAGACAGGGATGAAAGTATCATCTCTTAGTTTTGGAGCTTCTTCTTTGGGAGGAGTTTTCCATGATTTGAAAGAAAAAGAAGGAATTCAAGCAGTGTTTACTGCTGTTGAAGCAGGAATGAACTTTATAGATGTGTCTCCTTATTACGGACATTATAAAGCGGAAACTGTTTTAGGGAAGGCGCTTAAAGATCTTCCTCGCGACCGTTATTACCTTTCTACCAAAGTGGGACGTTATGGAAAAGATGGAGTGAACCTGTGGGATTACTCTGCAAAACGTGCGACAGAAAGTGTATATGAGAGCATGGAGCGTTTAAATATAGATTTTATCGACCTGATAAATGTGCACGATGTGGAATTTGCCGATTTGAATCAGGTAGTTAATGAAACTCTGCCTGCTTTGGTCGAACTGCGTGAAAAAGGAGTGGTAGGACACGTTGGAATTACCGACTTGCAACTTGAAAACCTGAAATGGGTAATTGACCATTCACCAAGCGGTACGATTGAATCTGTGCTTAGCTTCTGTCATTATTGCCTGTGTGATGATAAATTAGCAGACTTCCTGGACTACTTCGAATCCAAAGAAATCGGCGTGATTAATGCTTCTCCCCTTTCAATGGGACTGTTGAGTGAACGTGGTGTTCCTGCCTGGCATCCGGCTCCCAAACCCTTGGTAGAGGCTTGCCGTAAAGCAATGGAACATTGCAAAGCTAAGAATTATCCGATTGAGAAGCTGGCTATGCAGTTCTCCGTCAGCAATCCCCGTATAGCAACGACTTTATTTAGTACAACTAATCCGGAGAATGTGAAAAAGAACATCGCTTTCATCGAAGAACCTATTGACTGGGAACTCGTTCGGGAAGTGCAGGAGATTATCGGAGAGCAGAAACGTGTAAGTTGGGCAAACTCATAAAACAGCGTCATTCGTATGGACTATACAATTATTGATGCGCACGCCCATCTGTGGTTACGGCAGGATACTGTTGTGGACGGATTGCCTATCCGGACTTTGGAAAATGGCCGTTCGGAATTTATGGGAGAAATCCGGCAAATGGTTCCGCCCTTTATGGTAGACGGTGTGAATAGCGCGGAAGTTTTTCTTTCGAATATGGACTATGCGCAAGTGGCTGCGGCTGTCATTACTCAAGAGTTTATTGACGGTATTCAGAATGATTATTTGTCGGAAGTCGTTTCCCATTATCCCAACCGTTTCTTTGTTTGCGGAATGTGTGAGTTTCGTAAACCTGGATTTTTGGAGCAGGCGAAAGAGCTTATAGCCAAAGGTTTTAAGGCTATAAAAATCCCTGCCCAGCGCTTGTTGTTAAAAGAGGGACGGGTAATGCTGAATAATGAGGAAATGATGCAGATGTTTCATTCTATGGAAGAACGGAATGTCATGCTTTCCATCGATTTGGCTGACGGAGCAACACAGGTTTCCGAAATGGAAGAGATTATTCAGGAATGTCCCCGCCTAAAAATAGCTGTCGGACACTTCGGAATGGTGACACGTCCGGGCTGGAAAGAACAAATCCGCCTGGCACGTCATCCTAATGTGATGATTGAATCCGGCGGAATCACCTGGCTTTTCAATGATGAATTTTATCCTTTCAAAGGAGCAGTGAAAGCCATTCGGGAAGCGGCGGATTTAGTTGGCATGGAGAAACTGATGTGGGGATCGGACTATCCGCGCACCATTACAGCAATCACCTACAAGATGTCATACGATTTTGTGGTGAAGTCTTCCGAGTTGACGGAAGAGGACAAAAGACTCTTTTTGGGAGAAAATGCCCGGAACTTCTATAGATTCACGGATCTCCCCGTACTTCCTTACATCAAGAACATGTCCGAATGATAGAGAAAACATCCTTATCGTAAAACTAGATTTATACCATGAAAAAGAATACATATACAATACCTTTAGCGTTGGTTTTCTGCCTTTTCTTTCTGTGGGCGATAAGCAGCAATCTGCTTCCCACAATGATCCGGCAATTGATGAAGACATGTGAACTGAATACCTTTGAAGCCTCCTTTACCGAGACTGCCTACTGGTTGGCTTATTTTATTTTCCCCATCCCCATAGCGATGTTTATGAAACGTTACAGCTATAAGGCGGGAATTATTTTCGGACTGGTATTGGCTGCAATCGGAGGCCTGCTTTTCTTTCCCGCCGCCATTTTAAAAGAATATTGGGCTTACCTCTGTATCTTCTTTATTATCGCTACGGGAATGTGCTTTCTGGAGACAGCTGCCAATCCGTATGTGACGGTTTTAGGAGCCCCCGAAACAGCTCCCCGCCGATTGAATCTGGCGCAGTCTTTCAATGGACTCGGAGCTTTTATCGCTGCCATGTTTTTGAGTAAGCTCATCCTTAGCGGAACTCATTACACGCGAGAGACCCTTCCTGTAGATTATCCGGGAGGCTGGCAGGCCTATATCCAATTGGAAACGGATGCCATGAAACTTCCTTATCTGATATTGGCTATACTGTTGATTGCCATAGCTGTTGTCTTCGTCTTTTCAAAATTGCCGAAGATTGGGGACGAAGGAGAAACGGCTTCTTCCGATAAAATGACTTCTTCGGGTAAAACGAAAGAGGGCAGCCAGAAAGAAAAATTGATAGACTTCGGTGTATTGAAGCACTCACACTTGCGGTGGGGAGTGATTGCGCAATTCTTCTATAACGGTGGACAGACGGCGATAAACAGTCTGTTCCTGGTTTACTGTTGTACTTATGCCGGATTGCCGGAAGATACGGCGACTACTTTCTTCGGATTGTATATGCTCGCATTTCTTTTGGGGCGTTGGATCGGTACCGGATTGATGGTGAAATTCCGTCCACAGGATATGCTACTGGTTTACGCCTTGATGAATATTCTTTTGTGCGGGGCAGTGATGATATGGGGAGGTATGATCGGGTTATACGCAATGTTGGCTATCTCTTTCTTTATGTCTATAATGTACCCCACGCAGTTCTCATTGGCGCTAAAAGGACTGGGGAGTCAGACAAAGAGTGGTTCGGCATTTCTGGTAATGGCTATTGTCGGCAATGCCTGCCTGCCACAGTTGACGGCTTATTTCATGCATGCCAATGAGCATATCTATTATATGGCCTATTGTGTACCGATGATTTGCTTTGTCTTCTGTGCATATTATGGTTGGAAAGGTTATAAAGTAATCGATTAATAAATTTATTTATCAAACATATCCAATGAAAGCAGTTCAAATTGTCAATCCCTCCGAAATGAAGGTGGTTGAACTGGAAAAACCGACCGTTGGTGTCGGTGAAGTATTAGTAAGAATCAAGTATGTGGGTTTCTGTGGCTCCGACCTGAATACCTTTTTAGGACGTAACCCAATGGTGAAGTTACCGGTAATCCCGGGACATGAGGTAGGAGCGGTGATTGAGGAGGTTGGGCCGAATGTTCCGGCCGGCTTCGAAAAAGGGATGAACGTGACATTGAATCCATATACCAATTGTGGTAAATGTGCTTCCTGTCGTAATGGTCGTGTCAATGCCTGTGAGCATAATGAAACGTTAGGGGTACAGCGCAATGGAGTGATGTGCGAATATGCCGTATTGCCTTGGACGAAGATTATTCCGGCTGGTAATATCTCTCCTCGCGATTGTGCGTTGATTGAGCCGATGAGTGTCGGATTCCATGCGGTATCTCGTGCGCAGGTGATCGATAATGAATATGTGATGGTTATTGGTTGCGGTATGATCGGTATCGGTGCCATTGTACGTGCTGCTTTGAGAGGGGCAACGGTCATTGCTGTCGACTTGGATGACGAGAAACTGGAACTGGCGAAAAGGGTAGGTGCTTCTCATGTGATTAACTCCAAGACAGAAAATGTACACGAACGGATGCAACAGATAACGGAGGGCTTCGGTGCCGATGTGGTGATTGAAGCTGTCGGCAGTCCGGTCACTTATGTGATGGCGGTGGATGAAGTCGGTTTTACAGGACGGGTCGTTTGCATTGGCTATGCCAAAAGCGAAGTAGCTTTCCAAACGAAATATTTCGTTCAGAAAGAACTGGATATCCGTGGTTCCAGAAATGCGTTACCTGCCGATTTCCGTGCGGTTATTAATTATATGAAAGAAGGCAACTGTCCGGTGGAAGAACTGATTTCGAAGATTGCCAAACCGGAAGGAGCTTTGGAAGCTATGCAGGAATGGACGGCTAATCCGGGAAAGGTGTTCCGCATACTGGTTGAGTTCTGATAAGTTCTTGTAATAAGAATAGTTGTTGATGCCTGTTGTTTCGGGTATGTAATAAGTGAGAGGAGGCTGAATACAGTCTCCTCTCTTTGGGAGATAGGGTGATGTAACATGAGTAAATATAGATGTAACATTCTTCATTCGATATGTAGCATCACAAAGAAATCATGTAGCATACTTTGGGCAATATATCTGTTTGCATTTTCTATTTTTGTGATGTGGAAGATAACAAGAAACATTTTAAATAATTAGCTTTCAAATAATAGATAATGTAGCCAGTTAATAAAAAACGATGATTATGCTGAAAACAAAAATCAACACTATTCTACTGTGTACTCTTTTTACATTGTTCTTTCCGCTATCAGCCGGAGCACAATACCGTAATCCTATTCTTTATGCTGACGTGCCCGATATGTCGGTGTGTCGCGCAGGTGATTACTTTTACATGGTTTCCACTACTATGCACCTGATGCCGGGAGCGCCTATCATGCGTTCGCCGGACATGAAACATTGGGAAACTATCAGCTACGTATTTCCCCGCATTGACGATGGTCCCCGTTATGATCTGCTCGAAGGCACTGCTTACGGGCAAGGACAATGGGCATCATCTATCCGCTATCATGACGGTAAATTCTATGTATGGTTTACAGCCAATGGTGCGCCCGGACGTGGGTTTGTCTATACTGCGACAGATCCGGCCGGTCCCTGGAAACTTCTTTCGCGCCCCCCGCATTTCCATGACGGTTCGCTTCTGTTTGATGATGACGGGCGGGTGTATCTCTTTCACAGTACAGGACAGCTTACGGAGTTGAAACCCGATTTGACCGATGTACTTCCCGGTGGTATCAATCAGCAAATATTTGAACGGGATGCTGACGAACAAGGGCTGTTGGAAGGTAGTTCCGTCATCAAGCATAATGGGAAATATTATTTGCTGATGATTTCTATGGATTGGAGTATTCCCGGCCGTCTGCGTCGTGAAGTATGCTATCGTGCCGATAAGATTACCGGACCTTACGAAAAGCGTGTCATTCTTGAAACGGAGTTTGACGGGCATGGCGGTGTTGGTCAGGGATGCATCGTAGACGGGAAAAACGGTGAATGGTACGGACTGATTTTTCAGGATCGTGGTGGCGTAGGGCGTGTGCCGTGTCTTATGCCTTGTACATGGACGGAAGATGGTTGGCCTATGCTGGGAGACAAGGATGGGCACATTCCGAATGATACCACTTTATCGTATATGTCAATGGATGGTATCTGCGGTTCGGATGATTTTTCCGCTTCCGGGCTTTCCCTCTATTGGCAGTGGAATCATAACCCCGTCGATCAGGCATGGAGTCTTACCGACCGTCCCGGATTTCTGCGTTTGAAAACCTCTCGTGTGGTAGATAACCTGTTTGTTGCTCCCAATACGTTGACTCAACGTATGGTAGGACCGAAATGTATGGGCACTGTCAGTCTCTCTCTGGGGGGCATGAAAGATGGTGACCGTGCAGGATTATCGGCTTTTAATGGTGACAGCGGTGTGCTTACGATTGAAAAGAACGGAAATAAACTGTCTCTTGTGATGAGTGAACAGAAAAGTGTATTTGAGAAAACGAAGCGTGCCATTAGCCGTGTGGATATGACCGAACAAGCCCGTATACCTCTTAACAAAGAGCTTGTCTACTTGCGTGTGGAAGGTGACTTTACCAATGGACGGGATGAGGCTCGTTTTTCTTATAGTCTTGATGGGAAAGCATGGATACCTGTCGGTCTGCCTGTCAAGATGAAATTTGACTACACCCGTATGTTTATGGGCAGTAAGTTTGCCATATTTAACTATGCTACACGTTCTGTGGGCGGTTATGTAGATGTGGACTCTTTTGATTATTCGTTCTGTGATGCGTCAATGTAACACACAAATATGTATTTGTAACCAATGAAACATTGTTTTATTGGAAAATAGGCTATTTTTGTTTCCAAATTAATCATAACTAATAAGTATAATATTATGAAAAGAGGTTGGATACCGATTATGGGTGTTTGTTTGGTGTTATCGTTTTCGGCATGTAAGCAATTGCTGCCTTACCAGGACACTTCTTTAACGGCGGAACAACGGGCGGAGGATTTGTTGCCCCGGTTGACTTTGGAAGAAAAAGTATCATTAATGCAAAATGCGTCACCTGCTATCCCTCGACTGGGAATTAAAGAATATGAGTGGTGGAATGAGGCGTTGCACGGTGTGGGACGTGCCGGATTGGCTACTGTTTTTCCCCAGTCTATCGGTATGGGAGCTTCTTTTAATGATTCATTATTATATGAAGTGTTCAATGCCACTTCCGATGAGGCTCGCGTAAAATCGCGTATTTTCGGTGAAAGCGGCGTGCTGAAACGCTATCAGGGATTAACATTCTGGACACCGAATGTCAATATATTCCGTGACCCTCGTTGGGGACGCGGTCAGGAAACTTATGGTGAAGACCCTTATCTGACAGGACAAATGGGAATGGCTGTAGTCCGTGGTTTGCAAGGACCGGAAGATGCCAGGTATGATAAGCTGCACGCATGTGCCAAGCACTTTGCCGTTCATTCAGGACCGGAGTGGAACCGGCATAGTTTTGATGCGGAGAATATAGATCCCCGGGATTTATGGGAAACCTATCTGCCTGCTTTTAAAGATTTGGTACAGAAAGCGCATGTAAAGGAAGTGATGTGTGCCTATAATCGTTTTGAGGGAGAGCCTTGTTGTGGCAGTAATCGCCTGTTGATGCAAATATTGCGGGATGAATGGGGATACAAAGGCATTGTAGTCTCTGACTGTGGAGCGATTTCCGATTTCTATAGACCGGGAACGCATGAGACTCACCCGGATAAGGAACACGCTTCGGCCGATGCTGTGCGGGCAGGCACAGACCTTGAATGTGGAAGTGAATATGCTTCACTGGCGGATGCTGTAAAAGCCGGTTTGATTGACGAAAAAGAAATAGATATTTCATTGAAACGTTTGTTGACAGCACGTTTTGAACTGGGAGAAATGGACGAACAACCGGCCTGGGCGGAAATTCCAACCTCTGTGTTGAATAGTAAGGAACATCAGGCACTGGCTTTGCGTATGGCCCGTGAATCATTGGTGCTCTTGCAGAATAAAAACAACATCCTGCCTCTGAATACCCATCTGAAAGTAGCCGTTATGGGACCTAATGCCAATGACTCCGTGATGCAGTGGGGAAATTATAACGGTATTCCGGCACATACGGTTACCTTATTGGAAGCTGTCCGTGCCAAACTACCGGAAGGACAAATCATATACGAACCGGGTTGTGACCGTGTGGACGGAAAGACACTCCAAAGCCTGTTTGATGAATGTAGCATAAATGGTAAACCCGGTTTCTTGGCAGAATATTGGAATAATCGTGATCGTGAAGGGGAAGTGGTTGCTACCGATCAGATTTCCACTCCGTTCCATTTTGCGACAACAGGGGCTACTACGTTTGCGCCCGGTGTGGAAATTACTAATTTCTCGGCTCGTTATGAATCTGTCTTTCGTCCTTCGCAGTCGGGTGATGTTGCTTTCCGTTTCCAACTGGATGGTGAAGTGACTCTTATTATAAATGGTGAGCAAGTGGCTCAGAAAATATATGTTAAGAATCCGACGAACCTCTATACGTTACAGGCGAAAGCTGGAAAAGAGTATCATATCGAGATTTTATTCAAACAACGGAATGAAAGGGCTACACTTGATTTTGATTTGGGCAAAGAGGTCGGGATCGACTTGAACTTCGCAGTGAAGAGAGTAATGGATGCTGATGTGATTCTTTTTGCTGGTGGAATTTCTCCAAGTCTGGAAGGTGAGGAAATGCCGGTAGAAGTTCCCGGATTTAAGGGTGGTGACCGTACGGATATTGAACTTCCGGACGTTCAACGTGATTTGTTGAAAGCTTTGAAGAAGGCTGGTAAAAAGGTTGTCTTTATCAATTATTCCGGTTCAGCTATCGGACTAGTGCCCGAAACGACTACTTGTGAAGCGATTCTGCAGGCATGGTATCCGGGACAGGCGGGTGGTACAGCTATCGTTGATGCTCTTTGGGGAGAGTATAATCCCGGTGGACGCCTGCCGGTCACTTTCTATAAGGATGTGAATCAATTGCCGGACTTTGAAGACTATTCTATGAAGGGGCGTACCTATCGATATATGCAACAGCAACCACTTTTCCCATTCGGTCATGGGTTGAGTTATACTACGTTTACTTATGGAGAAGCTAAATTGAGCAAGAATACAATCGCGAAAGGTGAAAATGTAGTATTGACTATTCCGGTAAGCAATGTCGGGCAACGTGATGGAGAAGAGGTGGTTCAGGTTTATTTGAGACGTCCGGGTGATAAGGAAGGTCCCCGTTATACTTTGCGTGCTTTCAAACGCGTTCATATTCCGGCAGGGAAAACTGAATCAGTAGCTATTCCTCTTACCGGTGAGAACTTTGAATGGTTTGATGCAGAGTCGAATACGATGCGTCCGTTGGAAGGTACTTATGAATTACTGTATGGAGGAACTTCTGATAGAAATAAGTTGAAAACGATTGTAATGAACGTACAGTAATACCGCTTTGGAATTTTGTTTATTTTTACAGATAGACAATCCGGATTTATTTATTGAATGAATAAAGAAAGAACGACCTTGTTCCTTTAAAAGGAACGGGTCGTTTCTTTTAAACCAAGCCTCCGTTTCTTTTAAACCAACGGGGGCTTTCCTTTAAAGGAAAATGAATATTTGCTAATATTTGATATTCAGTCTTTTACATGATGGGGAATAAAAGTGCTGAAATAATAGGTAATGTAGTTATTTATCTTACCATTTTTCTGTTTTGAGGCTTTTTGTTACATCAGAAAAGAATCATGTTACATGTCTGTGATAAATGTAACCTGTATATAGATGCCTGTATCATGATTGTACATATATGATAAAACCGAATCGATACATTTGCAAACACTACTATGGAACAGGAAATTATAGAAAATAAAAAGTGATAATATGAGAACATTAAAATTGATTTTGTCGGGCTGGCAATCCGTGGGTCTTGTCGTATTTTTTATGCTGTTTTTTAATATGGAGGTGAGTGGTAAGGGTAAAATAACAAAAAATGCTCCTGTCTTTACGCAATTTATTTATCAGGGGGAGGATGCTATTTATCAAAACAATCCTTTAAAGCCGGGTGAGTTCTATAATCCTATTTTGCAGGGTTGCTATCCCGATCCGAGTATAACGCGGAAAGGTAATGATTATTATTTAGTGTGCTCATCTTTTGCTATGTTTCCCGGGGTGCCTATTTTCCATTCTAATGATCTGGTCAACTGGAAACAAATCGGTCATGTGCTGGACAGAACGTCACAATTAAAGGTTGAAGATTGTGGTATTAGTGCAGGTGTATATGCTCCTGCTATAAGATATAATCCCAATAATGATACGTTTTATATGATAACCACTCAATTTTCAGGTGGCTTTGGAAATATGGTGGTAAAGACAAAGAATCCGGAGAATGGCTGGAGTGATCCGATCAAACTACAATTTGAAGGCATTGATCCTTCTCTCTTCTTTGATGATAATGGCAAGGCATACGTGGTACATAATGATGCTCCTGCTCAGGGAGAAGAACGTTACTCAGGACACCGTGTCATAAAAATATGGGATTATGATGTGGAGAATGATAAAGTGGTTCCGGGAACGGACCGGATCATAGTAAACGGTGGCGTCAATATAGAAGAAAAGCCGATATGGATTGAAGCTCCTCATATCTATAAAAAAGATGGACGTTATTATTTAATGTGTGCCGAAGGAGGAACCGGAGGTTGGCATAGCGAAGTCATTTTTGTAAGTGATCATCCGAAAGGACCTTATCTTCCGGCAAATAATAATCCTATTTTAACTCAACGTTATTTTCCTGCAAACCGGACGGATAAAGTAGACTGGGCTGGTCATGCAGACTTAGTGGAGGGACCCGACGGAAAATATTATGGTGTATTTTTAGGAATACGCCCCAATGAGAAGAACAGAGTGAATACCGGACGCGAAACTTTTATTCTTCCGGTGGACTGGAGCGGAACATTTCCCGTTTTCGAGAATGGGCTTATCCCTATGAAACCTACATTGAAGATGCCTTCGGGAGTAGAGAACCAGACAGGGGAAAACGGTTATTTGCCTAGTGGCAACTTTGTCTTTAAGGATGATTTCTCTGATAAAACATTAGACTTAAGATGGATTGGTCTTAGAGGTCCTCGTGAAGATTTCGTTGAGATGACCGATAAAGGGTTGCGGATCATCCCTTTTACCTCAAATATCAATGAAGTGAAACCTACTTCTACCTTGTTCTACCGTCAGCAGCATAATCAATTTACAGCGGCAGCGACCATGGCGTACAAACCGAAAAATGAGAAAGATTTTGCCGGTATAACATGTTACCAAAATGAAAGATATCACTATGTTTTCGGTATCACTAAAAAGGGAAAAGACTATTACCTGATGCTGCAAAGAACCGAAAAAGGACAAGCGAGTGTCCTGGCTGAGGTGAAAATAGAAATAGAGAAACCTGTGACACTGCAAGTAGCAGCCAATGGAGATGATTATCGTTTTAATTATTCGATTGATGGCAAAAGTTTTACAAATGTAGGAGAAACCGTTTCCGGTGATATTCTTTCTACCAATGTGGCTGGTGGCTTTACAGGAGCAATGATCGGACTGTATGCAACATCTGTTGGTAATTAATTAGAAACCTTATCATTCCATAATTATGAAAATACATCATCTATTTTGGGGTATATGTTTATGCTTCAGCACAAATATCTTATTCGCACAGAACTATCAGAAAACATCGTCCGGCATCAAAACCACTGTAAATGCAGTGGATATAGAAATACAATTCTTTGCGCCTGCTGTGGCGAGAGTAATAAAGTCTCCGGAAGGGGTTGCCTATGAAAAACAGAGTCTTTCTGTAATTGCCAAACCCGAAAAGGTGAATTTCAAGGCTGATATGCAAGATAATAAGATTGTATTGAACACCAGTGAACTAAGTGTCAGTGTGGACACCGGAACGGGAATTGTTTCTTATTGCTCAAAGGATGGCAAGTCGTTATTGGCAGAGAAATCCGGTATGCAGTTTATCGATTTCGATGATGCCGGGACAAAAACTTATCAGGTTTATCAACCTTTTGTATTAGATAAGGAGGAAGCCATTTATGGTTTGGGACAATTGCAAAATGGAAAGATGATTCAGCGGAACATGACTAAAAATCTGATACAGGGAAATGTTGAAGATGTGTCACCTTTCTTCCAGTCTACTAAAGGATATGGTGTGTTTTGGGATAACTATTCGCCGACTCTTTTTACGGATAACGAAGTTGAAACATCTTTCCGTTCTGAAGTAGGTGACTGTGTGGATTATTACTTCATGTATGGGAAAAATGCCGACGGTGTTATAGCACAGGTACGCAACCTGACCGGGCAAGCGCCGATGTTTCCTTTATGGACTTATGGTTACTGGCAAAGTAAAGAAAGATATAAAAGCCAGGAGGAAGTGGTAGACGTTGTTCGTAAATATCGTGAATTGGGTATTCCTTTGGATGGTATTATTCAGGATTGGCAATATTGGGGGCATAACTATTTGTGGAATGCGATGGATTTTCAGAATCCGACTTTCAATAATCCTCAAAAGATGATGGAGGATGTCCATGCGATGAACGCACACATGGCTATATCTATCTGGTCGTCATTCGGACCGATGACCAAACCTTATAGAGAATTGGACAAAAAAGGTATGTTGTTTAACTTCACTACCTGGCCGCAATCGGGATTGGAGTCATGGCCCCCCAACATGGAATATCCTTCCGGTGTAAGGGTGTATGATGCTTACAATCCCGAAGCACGTGATATTTATTGGAAATATCTGAATGATGGAATTTTCAAGCTGGGAATGGATGCCTGGTGGATGGACTCTACCGAACCCGATCATCTGGATTGGAAGCCGGAGGATATGGATACCAAAACCTATCTGGGCTCGTTCCGTAAGGTGCGCAATGCTTATCCGTTGATGACTGTCGGAGGGGTTTACGACCATCAGCGTGCAGTGACTTCGGACAAACGCGTGTTTATTTTAACCCGTTCCGGATTCTTGGGGCAGCAACGTTATGGTGCAAATGTATGGAGTGGTGATGTCGCTTCCACATGGGAGAGTTTTAGAAATCAGATTCCTGCCGGATTAAACTTTTCTTTGTGTGGTATGCCTCACTGGAATAGTGATATTGGTGGCTTTTTTGCAGGACATTATAATAAAAGCTGGAATGATGATAGTGCTTCAAAAAATCCATTGTATCAGGAGCTTTATGTGCGTTGGTTGCAGTTTGGAACGTTCAATCCGATGATGCGTTCGCACGGGACGGATGTTTATAGGGAAATCTATAAGTTCGGAAAGAAAGGCGAGCCTGTATATGATGCTATCGAGAAGATGATAGGTTTACGTTACTCTCTGTTGCCTTATATTTATTCTACTTCTTGGGAGGTAAGCAATCGTCAATCGAGTTTTATGCGCGCTTTGATGATGGATTTTGTAGATGACAGAAAGGTGTGGGATATCAATGACGAATATATGTTTGGAAAATCGATCCTTGTGGCTCCGATTACTCATGCACAATATACACCGGAAGCTGTGGTAAAAGTCTCCGAAGAAGAAGGATGGAACAGAGATGGAGCGAAAAAAACAAAAACTGACGCTGCTGTGGATTTCATGGAAACGAAACCTACTAACATATACTTACCGGCAGGAACGCTATGGTATGACTTCTGGACGAACGAGAAACACGAAGGCGGAAAGGAAATTACCAAAGAGACTACACTTGATGTTATTCCATTGTATGTAAAAGCGGGTAGTATTATTCCTGTCGGTCCACAAGTTCAGTATGCAACTGAAAAACCGTGGGATCATCTTGAACTGAAGGTGTATGCGGGTGCGAATGGAAACTTCATTTTATATGAAGATGAATTTGATAATTACAACTACGAAAAAGGCGTTTATACGGAAATTCCAATCTCGTGGAATAATACATCTTGTAAATTGACGATAGGAGCAAGAAAAGGTGCGTATGAGGGAATGTTGAAGAACTGTAAGTTTACTGTAA
Organism: Bacteroides sp. MSK.18.37; assembly: GCF_019129155.2. Lineage (NCBI taxonomy): Bacteria > Pseudomonadati > Bacteroidota > Bacteroidia > Bacteroidales > Bacteroidaceae > Bacteroides > Bacteroides sp. MSK.18.37. The sequence goes on from NZ_JAHOIB020000001.1 coordinate 3,694,789, forward strand.
CTCTCCAGGACGGGACTCAAAAAAACGTCGATTATAATGGAAAGGCTATTTCTGTAAAGTTTTGATTGTAATAGAATGTGTGATTATGCCAATAGAGAAGAATCTAAAAAGTAGAAATATGGTGAAGTTTTTTATAGTAATGGCTATGTTATTGGGTAGTAGCGTTGCAAGTGCAGAAAATAAACAGATAACAAGTCCTGATGGAAAGCTGGTAGTAACAGTCGCAGATATGGATGGAAGGCCCTCTTATTCTGTTAGTTATGACAATGTTCTCTTTTTGAAACCATCTCCATTGGGGATGATTGCAAATATAGGAGATTTCTCATCGGGGATGTCGCTGGAGAAGAATGTTTCAACAAATAAAATAGATGAAACATACGAGTTGGCTTCTATTAAAAAGAGTAAGGTACATTATGTGGCGAATGAAGCTGTATTTTCGTTTACGCAACAAGGGAAAACAATTTATGATGTTATATTCCGCATAAGTAATAACGATGTTGCTTTTAAATATAGGATGTATCCGCAAGGTGAGACACTAAGTTGCGTGATTAAGAAAGAAGCTACAGGATTTGCGTTTCCTGACGGAACCATCACTTTTCTTTGTCCGCAAAGTAAACCGATGGGGGGATTTGCCCGTACTTCTCCAAGTTATGAGACGTCTTATACGGCAGATGATGTCGCAGGCAAAAATGGCTGGGGAGAAGGATACACATTTCCCTGTCTGTTCCGTAATGGAGATAACGGTTGGGTGCTTGTTTCCGAAACGGGAGTAAATGGTGGATATTGTGCGAGCCGTCTGTTGGGACACAAAGAAGGGGTGTATACCATTGGATTTCCGCAAGAAGGTGAAGCAAATGGGAATGGTACAGTTTCTCCGGGGATAGCATTGCCGGGCGAGACGCCTTGGCGTACTATTACTGTGGGCAAGACTTTGGCTCCAATAGTGGAGACAACCGTTCCTTTTGATGTTGTAAAACCGCTTTATCAGGCAAAAGGAGAGTATACGTATGGCAGGGGTTCATGGAGCTGGATTATCGGTATGGATGGAAGTACTAATTATAAAGAGCAACTCCGGTATATTGATTTCTCGGCAGCAATGGGCTATCAGTCCGTGTTGGTGGATGCTTTGTGGGATAAGCAAATAGGACGTGATAAAATTGAAGAATTGGCTAAATATGGGAAGAACAAAGGGGTAGCTCTTTATTTGTGGTATAATTCGAATGGGTATTGGAATGATGCTCCGCAAACTCCGAGAAGTATCATGGATAATGCGATAGCCAGACGTAAGGAGATGAAATGGATGCAAAGCATTGGCATTCGTGGAATAAAAGTTGACTTTTTCGGAGGTGACAAGCAAATGACTATGCAGTTGTATGAGGATATCTTGTCGGATGCAAACGAGTACGGCCTTCTGGTTATTTTTCATGGATGCACTTTGCCTCGTGGCTGGGAACGTATGTATCCTAACTTCGCATCGAGTGAGGCTGTATTGGCTAGTGAAAATCTTCATTTCTCTCAAGGCAGCTGTGATAATGAGGCCTTTAATGCTACCTTACATCCGTTTATCCGTAACACGGTAGGTAGCATGGATTTTGGAGGTAGTGCATTGAACAAATATTATAATGCGGATAATGCCCCACGGGGAAGCCGGCGGGTGACATCAGATGTCTACGCACTGGCTACGGCGGTGCTATTTCAGAGTCCGGTACAGCATTTCGCTTTGGCACCGAATAACCTGACCGATGCTCCGTCGTGGGCAATTGATTTTATGAAAGAGGTTCCAACGACTTGGGACGAAGTACGTTTCATTGACGGTTATCCTGGTAAATACGTTATTCTTGCCCGTCGTCATGGTGACAAATGGTATATTGCCGGAGTAAATGCGCAGAAGGAAACACTGAAACTTAAAGTTAATTTGCCGATGTTCTCCAATGGAGAAAAGGTAAGACTGTTTAGTGATGATAAGGCATTGCAGGGCGGTGTGAAACAAATAGAAATAGGGAAGAAACAAGAATTACAGTTGGCTATTCCTTGTAATGGTGGAGTATTAATAACCAGATAACCATTTAAAATAAAAGAATATGAGAAACTTAAAATTTTTAGGCGTGTCGTTTTTGTTGGCAATGACTGCTGCCACTTCGGGGGTGGCACAAAATCCTATTATCCAGACAAAATATACCGCTGATCCGGCTCCGATGGTATATAATGATACCGTTTTCCTTTATACAACTCATGATGAGGATGATGCCGAAGGATTCAAAATGTTGGACTGGTTACTTTATACTTCCACCGATATGGTCAATTGGACCGATCATGGAGCTGTCGCTTCTCTGAAGAGTTTTGATTGGGTGAAACGTGATAACGGTGCTTGGGCAGAACAAGTCATCGAACGTAATGGCAAATTTTATATGTATTGTCCGATTCACGGTAATGGTATTGGCGTATTGGTATCCGACTCTCCTTACGGCCCTTTTAAAGACCCTTTGAACAAACCGTTGGTTTGGCAGAAGGAGCATTGGTACGACATTGACCCGACCGTATTTATTGATGATGACGGACAAGCGTATATGTATTGGGGCAATCCGAATGTTTATTATGTGAAACTGAATGAGGATATGATTTCATATTCGGGGGAAATTGTACAAGTGGAAAATAAACCGGAACATTACCAGGAAGGTCCGTGGGTGTATAAACGGAACGGGCATTATTACATGGCTTTCGCTTCAACTTGTTGTCCGGAAGGGATTGGCTATGCTATGAGCGAAAAAGCTACCGGACCATGGAGTACAAAAGGATATATTATGCGTCCAACAGAGCGGAGTAGAGGAAATCATCCTGGAATTATCGATTATAAAGGTAGCTCTTATGTATTTGGCCTAAATTATGATTTGCTTCATTTGGAAACATTGGATCATAAGGAACGTCGTTCCACGTCTGTTGCAAAAATGCATTATAATCCGGATGGAACTATTCAGGAAGTTCCTTATTGGCAGGAGACGAAACTGGAACAGATTGAAAACTTTAATCCTTACCGTAGAGTGGAAGCTGAAACGATGGCTTGGGGATATGGTCTTAAAACTGGAAATCATGAGAATGGTGGTTTGTATATAACCGATATCGATAATAATGAATATCTGTGTGTGCGTGGTGTCGACTTTGGCAAGAAAGGAGCAAAGAAATTCAGTGTAAGCGCAGCTTGTGTTGAAAAAGGCGGAATGATAGAAATTCGTCTGGATAGCACTGAAGGGCCGGTAATAGGTAGTGTCAGTATATCACCGACAGGAGGACTGGATATATATAAACAGATGTCATGTCGGATAAAGAATGCAAAGGGTGTACATGATCTTTATTTCTGCTTTAAAGGAGAGAAAGGAAACAAACTTTTCAATCTGGATTATTGGGAATTTGAATAGCTTTTATTCAAAAAAAAATAAGATTGTAATGTGTTTATAATCAGTGCAATTGTTTGGGTGTGCTACAAGGGAAAAGATAGATGTAACATTGAAAATGAAGATGTTATTTAGGAAAAGAAGCCCGTAACATAATTATGTTTGTAGTTTTATGAACTGGCATATCTTTGCAGAAAAGATCAGTAATTCATATTTGATTATAAAGAAAATAAGAAGTATTATGAAGAATACACAGGTAATACAATTAATGTCAATCGTCTGGCTCTCCATATTTATGCTGGGGATAACAATGATGTCATGTAGCTCAAAGAAGGAACAACAATTACCGGCTATTGGAAAATCTGTGGCCCTCTTTGATTATTTTTCTTATAAGGGAAATGATGATTTTTATATTTCCAATCCTCTGTCAGGTGAAGACTATTTCTATAATCCTATTTTGCCGGGATGGTATTCTGATCCTAGTGTTTGTACAAATGGAGAAGGTGATTATTTCCTGGTAACATCTACATTCACTTATTTCCCCGGTATTCCTATTTTTCACAGCAAAGACTTGGTGAATTGGAAACAGATAGGGCATGTGTTGAACCGTGCTTCGCAATTAGTGAATATGGAAGGACAGAAAGTGAGTGGCGGTATTTTTGCTCCGGCTATTTCTTATAATCCGTATAACAAGACATATTATATGGTAACAACCAATGTCGGAGCCGGAAATTTCTTTGTTAAGACGCAAGACCCGTTTGGTGAATGGTCGGAACCCATCATGTTGCCGGAGGTCGGAGGTATTGATCCTTCTTTCTTTTTTGATGAAGATGGTAAGGCATATATTGTTAATAATGATGAGGCTCCGGATAATAAACCTGAATATAGCGGACACCGTACTATACGCATACAAGAGTTTGATGTGAAAACAGATAAGACGATCGGTCCCCGTAAAATTCTTGTAAACAAAGGAGCTCAACCGGCAGACAAACCAATTTGGATAGAAGGTCCTCATTTATATAAGATAAATGGAAAGTACTTCTTGATGTCCGCCGAAGGTGGAACGGGAAACTGGCATTCGGAAGTGATTTTCCGTGGTGATTCTCCGATGGGTAAGTTTCTTCCATGGAAAAACAATCCGATTCTGACGCAAAGACATTTGAATTCTGACCGTCCTAATTCGGTAACCTGTGCTGGTCATGCAGACCTGATTCAAACAAAAGAGAGAGATTGGTGGGCTGTTTTTCTGGCTTGTCGCCCTATTAATAATCAGTTTGAGAATTTGGGACGTGAAACATTTATGATGCCGGTGAAATGGAGTGAAGACGGATTCCCGTACATGACACAAGGAGATGATTTAGTACCTATGATTGTAAAACGTGAAGGTGCGAAACGCGATACGACAGTTACTTATGGTAATTTCGAGTTAATAGCGAACTTTGATTCTCCTGTACTTGATATGCCATGGATGACTTTAAGAGCTTCTGCTTCCGATTTATATTCATTGACGGAAACGCCCGGATACCTGACCTTGAAGTGTGCAGATATTAGCGCTACGGAAAAGAAAACTCCGGCATTTGTCTGTCGTCGGTTACAACATCATAAATTTGAATGTGCTACCCGTATGTTGTTCAATCCTTCTAACGATAAGGAAACAGCCGGAATGTTATTGTTTAAAGATGAGGCGCATCAATATTTCTTCTGCTTGAATAAAGTGGGTGAGAATAAAAATATTTCTCTGAAACAAATCGGTGAAAAGGAACAGACATTGGCTTCAGATGAAATAGACGCAGATACAAATGAGGTATATTTGAAATTAGTATCTCAAGGAATTGGTTACGACTTCTATTATTCTATTGATGGTGAAAAAAACTGGAAACTGCTTTGTAAAGATGTAGATTCCAGTTATCTCTCTACTACAACGGCTGGTGGATTTACCGGTACTACAATTGGATTATACGCTACTTGCAAATAATTATTTTTTTTATATAAATCTAATACTAGCAACTATGGGTGATATTTATAATGATAGCTAATGCAATTAAAAAAGAATGATGATTAGAAAACAATGTAGTTAATTAACATCTTAAACTAATGGTAATGAAAAATGTAACGAAGAAAATTCAAAAAATTCCTTACCTGTTTCTCCTTATGTTGTTTAGTTTTGTAACAGCATCAGCACAGAAAGGGATAACGGTGAGGGGAACGGTTCTTGACAGTAATGGTGAGACAATCATTGGAGCCTCAGTAACTTTAAAAGGTAATAGTTCAATAGGTACAATCACAGATATAGATGGCAATTTTGTATTGACTGTGCCCGGTGAGAAGTCTGTCCTTATTGTTTCGTATGTAGGAATGAAACCGCAGGAAGTAAAAGTGGTTTCTAAAGGTCTTATTAAAGTAACATTGGAAGATGACACCAAGCAACTGGAAGAAGTGGTTGTGGTGGGTTACGGACAACAAAAGAAAGCGTCTGTGGTAGGTGCTATTGCACAAACCACTGGTGAGACATTACAGCGTGCAGGTGGTGTGTCGAATGTGGGTGCGGCATTGACGGGTAATTTGCCGGGTGTGGTGACTTCTGCCTCTACTGGTATGCCGGGTGACGAAGACCCGAAAATTGTAATTCGTAGCGTTAGCTCGTGGAATAATAGCGAACCGCTTATCCTTGTGGACGGTATCGAACGTCCGATGAGCAGTGTGGACATGAGTTCTGTACAGTCTATATCTGTATTGAAGGATGCGTCGGCAACTGCTGTTTATGGTGTGAAGGGTGCCAATGGTGTCATTCTTGTAACCACTAAGCGCGGTAACGAAGGTCGGGCCAAGATTGACGTAAGTATGAACATGACGGCTAAAGTGGTTTCTGCTCTGCCGGGAAGAATGGAGTCGGCGGATGCGTTGTATGTGCGTAATCAGGCTGCCGAATATGAGTTAGGCTTGAATCCTGCTTCTTGGAATAAAATATTGCCGATGGAGACGATTGACAAATATCGCCATCCTGCTAATTTGGAAGAGGCCGAACGTTATCCGAACGTTGACTGGCAGAAAGAGCTTTTCAAAGATTATGCCATGTCATACAATCCGAGCATCAACCTGTCGGGTGGTACACGCCACGTCAAATATTTCGCTGCGGTAGACTTTCTGCATGAAGGTGACTTGTTCCGCGAATGGGACAATAACCGTGGTTATCAGGCAGGTTACGGATTCAACCGTATTAATGCACGTAGTAATTTGGACTTCAAGATTACCAAAACTACCGTATTGAAAGCCAATATTTTCGGTTCTTACGGTGTGAAGAAATCACCGTGGGGAGTTGCCGACGATTCATTTGGTGCCTCGCAGTTGTGGCAGGCTGCCTACAGTTCTCCGTCAGACGCTTTCTTGCCCCGTTATTCCGACGGTACGTGGGGATACTACAAGCCCAATTCGCAAGGTGCGCCGAACTCTGTGTTGAATCTCGCCAATGCAGGCTATGAAATGCTTACTACTACCCGCGTCAATACTGACTTTGTATTGGAACAGGATTTGAGTTTCCTCGTAAAAGGATTACGTGCAAGTGCCATGATTTCGTGGGACAACGTGTTTGTGGAAGCCGGTCGTGGTGTCAATGACTTGAATCACGGGACGCAGACCAAATGGATAGATCCGGAAACAGGCGAGGTGCATTATAGCAACGCGCAAACCGACTCTAAAACCGGACTCGATTTTCAGGAAGGTATCTTGTGGTCTACAGCAGGTGGTGCTGTGCGGGACTGGTCTACTCAACGCAATCTTTTTTATCAAGGACAATTGTCATGGAGCGGCAAGTTCGGTGACCACGATGTCAGCGCCATGGGAGTGTTCAACCGTACCGAACGAAGCACTGGTAGCGAATTCCCTCACTATCGTGAAGACTGGGCGTTCCGCGCCACTTATAGTTATGGCAACCGTTATTTCTTGGAATACAACGGTGCATACAACGGTTCCGAGAAGTTTAGTCCCGACTATCGTTTCGAGTTGTTTAACTCAGGTGCGTTGGGCTGGATGATAAGCGAAGAAAGATTCTTCAAGCCTCTCCGTAAGTGGGTAGATATGTTGAAAGTACGTTATTCTATCGGTGAGGTAGGTGACGATAATCTTGGTATTCGTTTTCTATATGCTACACAGTGGGCTTACGGAGGTAAGTCTTTCCACGGTTTGAACAATCGAACCGAGTCTCCTTACACTTGGTACAAGGAAGCTACGGTAGGTAATCCCGATGTACATTGGGAAACAGCTTTGAAGCAGAATATCGGTGTTGATTACGCTTTCTTCGATGGTTTGCTTGCCGGTAGTTTGGAATTTTTCTATGACAAGCGTTCGGACATTCTTGTAGCCGGCGACAAACGTGCCACTCCCGGTTATTTAGGAATTTCCGCCCCGGCTGCCAACTTAGGACGCGTGCGTACGAAAGGATACGAATTGGAACTTCGTGTAAATAAAACATTGAACAACGGTCTTCGTCTGTGGGGTAACTTCAATATGACTCATGCTGAAAACAAGATTCTCAAATACGATGACCCTGTGTTGCGTCCCGCATACCAGAAGTCGGAAGGATTTGCCATCGGACAAGACCACGCTCATCTTACGGCAGGATTTGCCAACACGTGGGACGAAGTATTCGCCATGCCTACACACAATACGATGAACGATCAGAAATTGCCCGGACAGTATATCACTATGGACTATAATGGTGATGGCGTGATAGATGCCAACGACAGCGCTCCTTACGGCTATACGGGTACTCCCGAAAATACGTACAACGCTACTATCGGATTCGATTACAAGGGATTCAGCTGCTTTGTACAGTTCTATGGAGTGACCAACGTCAACCGTTATGTGGGTTTTACTTCCTTGCACAATAACGTGAATACTGTATTCGACGAAGGAGTATTCTGGTCGAAAGATCGTTTTGATGCAGATGCTCCCATGCCTCGTATCAATTCTACTCCGAGTTATTATGAAGGTACTCGCTTCCATTACGACGGTTCGTTTATTCGTCTGAAGAATGCTGAAGTGGCTTACACTTTTACACAACCTTGGGTAAAGAAAATTGGATTGAACAGATTTAAAATATTCCTGAACGGAAACAACCTTTGGGTATGGTCGCGTATGCCGGATGACCGCGAATCGAACTTTGCAGGTACGGGATTGGCTTCGCAAGGTGCTTATCCTACTGTACGTCGTTTCAATCTGGGTATTAAATTTGACCTTTAAAACATCATCGAATTATGAAAAAATACATTATAAAATATGCTGTAATGGCTTGTTTGAGTCTCGGATTGACGGGTACGACTGCTTCGTGTACCGACTATCTGGACAAGGCACCCGAATCGGATGTCACTCCGGAAAATGCCTTTAAGGACTTCCACAATTTTCAGGGATTTGTAGAAGAGCTTTATGCTTGTATTCCCGACATGGCCAAACAATACTGGTCAAACTCTTGGAACTGGGGTGAAGACGAAGTGATTGGTGTAGACTGCAATTATCACATGGGCTATAAAGTGGACCAAGGCGACTTTTGGGGGTGGCAGGCTGAACACGACGGCTGGGGGGCCGGATTTATGGATTGCAGAACTCTGAATCTGGACTTTACTACTCCGAACGACGGATTCAGATGGAACCGCGACTTGTGGCCCGCTTCTTGGTACGGAATCCGTAAATGTAATACGGGATTAGCAAATCTGGACCTGCTTACCGATGCAACGCAGGAACAGAAGAACGCCATTGCCGGACAGCTTTATTTCTTCCGCGGGTGGTTTCATTTCATGCTGATACAATATTTCGGCGGATTGCCTTATATAGATAAGGTGTTGCCTCCCAACGAAACATTCAACGAGCCGCGACTCAGCTATCACGAATGTGCCGACAAGGCTGCCGATGATTTCCGGATGGCTGCCGATCTGCTGCCTATTGATTGGGACAAGACATCTATCAGCCCGAGCACGAAAGGATACAACCAACTGCGCATCAACAAAATCATGGCACTGGGCTATTTAGGTAAAAACTACTTGTGGGCAGGAAGTCCGTTGATGAACAAGGTGTCCACAGGAAGTGAATCCTACAATCAGGAATATTGCCGGAAGGCTGCCGAAGCGTTCGGGGAGTTGCTTACGCTGGTAGAGAACCGACAGACGCAATATAGCTTGGTGGACTTTGAGGACTATTCCGACCTCTTCTACACATACGGAAAGAATGCCCAAATGCCGGGTTCTACAGAAGCATTGTTCAGAGGATTGGTGGCAGATGGCTGGCAAAACTCAACTTTTGGTTTAGCTCTTCAGTTTGTGCCTGCCAGCTATAAGAAAGATAACAATCCGCAACTCTCGCCCACAGCCAACTATGTACACTATTACGGTATGGCAAATGGATTGCCGCTCGACGACCAGGAATCCAAGTGGGACAAGACTCATCCTTGGAAAGGACGCGACCCACGTTTCTATCATGATATTCGCTTCGACGGTTCGCCTATGGTATCTGATGCAAAAAAAGATTCGGAGGAGGTCGGTGACTTAGCCGTTGCATCCCTCTACACAGGCGGAAACGCCCGTGACGACCAGTTCGGAAGCCGTACCGGATTCCTGCTTGGCAAGTTTATTCCGGTGACAGCCAATAAATGGGATGATGGCTGGGGATGGAGTCCGCAGATGCATATCTATTGCAGCTATATGCGTCTGGCAGACATTTATCTGATGTATGCTGAAGCTGCGGCAAATGCTACCGGCTCGTCTACAGGAAAGTCAACCAACTGTACACTTACGGCACTGGCCGCAGTCAACACCATCCGCAAACGTGCGAGAGTAGAAGGTGTCAATGCCAAATATACCGGTTCAATCGATCTGTTCAACAGTGAGATTCGCCGCGAACGTGCGGTAGAACTTGCATACGAAGGACACCGTTTCACTGACTTGCGTCGCTGGTTGCTTATCGACAAGAAACCTTATACCGAAAAGACTGCTGTCGATTTCCAACGGGTAGGCGACCTTGCCGAGAACCCTCAGGAAACAGCTGTAAGCGGCTATACATATCGGGTAATCGTGACGCGTAATTTCACGGAGAAGCATTACTGGTTGCCTCTGAAATTGTCTGACGTGACCTTGTATCCGGAGTTCTATCAGAATCCGGGATGGTAAACAAGTGACTTATTAAACGAAATAGAATATCATGAAACAAATTCATAAAAATATAATTCTTAGCGCCGGACTATTGTTTGCTTCTGCCGGGCTGATGGCTCAGACGGATGTGGAGAAGACTGATACATTGGCTCAGAAAGTGAATGTGGCTTTCCGCACAGTGGACCGGGCGGATTTGATGGGTGGTGTCTCGTCCGTCAATGTAGAGGAACTGACTAATAAAAGTTATTCGCTGTACAGTCTCGACAATATGCAATCTTTAGTGGGAGGTTACAACGGACAATTATGGAACATGGGCGAAGCGTTGGTATTGGTAGACGGAGTCCCTCGTGAGGCAAACAACATTCGTCCTACCGAAATAGCCCAAATCACATTCCTCAAAGCAGCGCAAGCCGTGGTGCTTTACGGCAGCCGTGGTGCGAAGGGAGTCATTCTTATCACCACGAAGCGCGGATGCGATAAAGACTTGCGGGTGAGTGCGCGTGCCAATGCCGGTATCAATGTGCCTAAAAGCTATCCTAAATATCTGGCTTCTGCCGAATACATGACGTTGTATAACGAGGCGTTGCGTAACGACGGGTTGGATCCCGCTTTCTCGGATGAGCAGATTTACAACTATGCAAGCGGAAGTAACCCTTACCGTTATCCGAACATCAACTTCTTTTCCGATGACTATATTCGGAAGACAAGTCAGGACTATAACGGAGTGGCCGAGTTTTCGGGCGGCGGACGCTACGCCAACTTCTATACGAACATCGGTTACGAGAGTTCCAACGACTTGCTCAACTTCGGTGAAAGTAAGAACAACCGCAATTCGCGCCTGAATATCCGCGGTAATGTGGATTTGCGTATGAACGATTGGATCAGCGGTTGGGTAAATGCAAATGCTATCTTCTACGATTCCCGTCACGATAAGGCAGACTACTGGGCTAACTCGGCTACGTTACGTCCGACTGCTCCCGGTTCGGCGCCTCTTGTACCTTTCATTCCCATTGAGTTTGTCGATAAAAACGATGCTGCTTCGTGGACGTTGATCAATAATAGCAATTACCTTATTGACGGCAAATATCTATTGGGAGGTACGCAGTTGAACATGACTAATCCTTTTGCTGCCATGTATGCGTCCGGTTATCAGAAAGCTACTTCACGTCGTTTCCAGTTTGATGCGGGAATCAACCTCGATTTGTATAAAGTACTGAAAGGATTGTCATTCCGTACACAGTTCTCCGTAGACTACGGAACTTCTTACATCACTTCTATCGACGACGACTATGCAGTGTATGAAGCCTCTTGGAACAATGCTTTCGGAGGCGACCGTATTACTTCATTGACTAAGTACAATATGGACAAGCATACCGGTACGCAAAACGTATCGGGCAGTACGGCGTATCAGACCATTTATTTCTCTGCACAGTTCGGCTATCAGAACACTTTTGCCGACAATCATCATGTGAATGCATTGTTGTTGGCTCAAGGCAGCCAGCAGACCTATTCGGGTACCTACCATCGCACTAGCAATTCCAACTTGGGTTTGCAACTCGATTATAACTATGCCGGTAAGTATTACGCCGATTTCAGCATGGCAGCGGTTCATTCCGCCAAATTGCCCGAAGGCAACCGGATAGGGCTTTCGCCTTCGTTTACGTTGGGATGGCGTCTTTCCGAAGAGGGTTTCCTCAAAGATGCCGATTGGCTCGATAACCTGAAACTGATGGCAGGCTATAGTGTGCTCAATCAGGATTTGGATATCAGTGATTACTACATGTATGCTACCAAGTTTACACAGGCAGGTACGTGGTGGGGATGGAGCGAGGTAAACAACTCGATGCAGACCACCGACTTCCTGCAAGGTGGAAACCCCGACCTCGGCTACATCAAGCGTAAGGAATTTACGGTAGGATTGGACGCTTCTCTTTGGAAGGGATTGGTGAGACTCAATGCCAATTACTTCGTAACCAATACCGAAGGATTGCTGGCGCAGCCCCAAAATTATCCGTCTTATTTCCAGACTTATTATCCGAAGTCCGATATGCGTCCTTATATTAACATGAACAACCAACGTCGTACGGGTGTGGACTTGAGTGTAAATGTGGGCAAAAAGCACGGTGACTTTGAATGGAATGTGGGGCTTGTGGGTATGTACTACACCTCCAAGAACACCAAATGGGACGAGAATGTGAAATATGACTGGCTGAAAGCCGAAGGTGAGGCGATTGATGCTTTGCGCGGATATCAATGCATCGGATTCTTCAAAGACGCTGCCGATGTGGAAAGCTCGGCAAAGGTGAATGCTAATACCAAACCCGGTGATTTGAAGTATGTAGACCAAAACAACGATGGTGTCATCAATGAGCAAGACCAGGTGGTATTGGGCAAGTGGGGTGCTTCCTGGGTGATGGGTCTCAACCTGACTGCCAAGTACAAAGGCTTCACATTGTTTGTGGCAGGCACCGGATCGTTTGGTGGCAAAGGACTGAAGAATAATAGTTATATGCACGTGTATGGCGATCGCAAATATTCTGAAGTGGTTCGCGGACGCTGGACGGAAGAGACGGCAGATATCGCCACATACCCGCGTCTCACAACACAAGGTGGCGACCTGAACTTTGTGGCTTCCGACTTCTGGTTGTACGACACTTCACGTTTCGATTTGAACCGTGTTCAATTGTCTTACGACTTCCCGGCTGCTATGCTGAAAGGCAAACTTGTGAAAGGTTTACAAATCTATGCCAACGGAACAAGCCTGTTGACCTTGGCGAAGGAGCGTAAATATATGGAGATGAATGTAGGGACTTCTCCCCAATGCCGTTCGTACGCACTGGGTGTAAAGGTAGACTTTTGATGGGTCTCTCGTTGTAGAATATAAAAATATAGAATAAATAAGTCATGAAGAAAATTATAACAATATGTGCCTTTGCCGCTTGTCTGACCGGATGCGATGACTTGTTCGAACCGGCTATCGAGAACAACCTCGGACTGGAATATATGTACGAGAATTCGCAATATGCCGAAGGAATACTGGCAAATGCCTATACACGCATACCCTGCGCAGGCTATTCTTTCAACGACGTGGCTACCGATGACGCTGTGAGCAATGATGCGGAAAACAGCTGGCGTAAAATAGCCTCCGGCATGTGGACGGCAAACAACAATCCTGCCGACCGTTGGACTTCCTGCCGTTCCGCCATACAGTATATCAATCTTTTCCTTGCCAATGCCGACAAGGTGAAATGGGCGAAAGACGAAGTGGTGGCGCAGATGTTCTGCGACCGTGAGAAAGCGGAAGCCTATGGCTTGCGTGCCATGTATATGTATTACCTCCTCGAAGCCCATGCGGGCTATACCGAAGACGGTGTGTTGATGGGGGTGCCCATCCTGACCGAACCGGAAGCAGCCGGATCCAATTTCAATGTGCCCCGCAGCACATTTGTAGATTGCATGAAGGCGTTGAAAGAAGACGCCCGGTGGGCACTCGAAGGATTGCCTTGGGAATATGGTGACGCAGCGGAAATGCAACGCTTGTCTGCTAAATATGCAGGAGCAGACCAAGGCAAAGTCACCCGTGTGTTTGGCGCAAACTTTATCGGCCGTATGTCTGGAAAGGTGGTGGAAGCGTTTGTGGCAAAAGCGGATTTGCTTGCTGCCAGTCCGGCATATAGTGACCAGTCAGGCGTTGATTGGAAAACGGCTGCTGCTAGTGCTGCAAAGGTACTGAATCATATCGGAGGGGTAGACGGTATGGATCCTACCGGATGGACATGGTATTGCAATGTAGATGATATTGAAAAACTTAGCCCAACCGAATCACCTGCTGAAATTCTGTGGCGTGGTGAACGTGCCAAATCCCTCTCGCTCGAAGAAGATAACTTCCCGCCCACACTCTACGGTAACGGACGTATCAACCCAACTCAAAATCTGGTGGATGCATTCCCGATGCTGAACGGTTATCCGGTGTCTCATCTGTCCGGCGAATATGATGAAAATCTTCCGTATGCCAACCGTGACCCGCGCTTGGAAGCATACATTCTCTATAATGGTTGTAAGGCAGGCAATACGAATAAGGAAATCTTTACGGCAGCCGACGGAACTACCAATGATGCACTGAACAAGGTGGTAGGACGTTCTACCCGTACCGGATACTATCTGCGCAAACTGTTGCGTCAGGACATCAGCCTCGACCCGAATGCGAAAGCCGACCAGTATCATTACACACCGCGCATCCGCTATACCGAGATATTCTTGGCGTATGCCGAGGCGGCAAATCAGGCGTACGGTCCGCAAGATAAAGGAGGCAACGGCTATTCTGCTTATGATGTGGTGAAAAAGTTGCGCCACCGTGCCGGCATCGGTCGCGACAATGGTGATGCTTACTTGGAATCCATCAAGAACGATCAGGCAAAGATGGCGGAACTCATCCGCAACGAACGTCGCATCGAACTTTGTTTCGAAGGTTTCCGTTTCTGGGATTTGCGCCGCTGGAAGAGCAATCTGACCGAAACCGCTAAAGGGATGAATATCAGTGGAACCCGTTATACTCCAATGGAGGTAGACAAACGCTCGTTCAGTGAGTATATGTATTACGGTCCTATTCCTTATTCGGAAGTTCTTAAGTATGACGAACTGAAACAGAATCAGGGTTGGTAAACCGATAGTGTAAATTTAATAAAATGCTAAAGCATACAATGATTATGAATAAGACAATAATGAAATGCATGGTCCTTGGCTTGTTGTTTGCCGGCTGTGAAAACGGAGACAAAGAATTCGACGATTACGAATATCAGACCATCAGTTTTGCTACTCAGACTCCTATACGCACCATCACATTGGGCGAAGATGTATATCCTACCGAACAAGACAATGAATATCGGATGCAGATCATCGCTACATTGGGCGGTGTGTGGTCAAACCGCAAAGAGCGCACAGCACAGATTGTTATCGATGAAAGTTTGTGTACCAATGCTTATTTCGACAATGGCAAGCCGATACTTCCTATGCCTAAGGAATATTATACTTATTCTTCGGAACAGGTGGTATTTCCCAAAGGAGACATTTATGGACGTATGGACATACAGTTGACCGATGCTTTCTTCAATGATCCTCTCACGCCCGAACTCACCTATGTCATTCCGGTACGGTTAGCACAGGCTTCAGACTCTATCTTGGCGGGCAAACCTAAAGTTGAGTCTCCCAATCGCTTGAATGTGGCAGACTGGGACGTGCTTCCCAAAGACTATGCGCTTTATGGGGTGACCTACAAAAACAAGTATGAGGGCGTTTGGTTGAGTCGTGGCACAGACCAGCTCGACATCAATGGCAACACTTCTACGCTCAACCGTAACCCGCAGAATATAGAGAAAGCAGACCAACGTACATTGGGAACTATTGCCCTCAACAAAGTGCGTTATCCTCTTTCGCTTTCGGTGGATGTGGTGAATGAGAAAGGCGAATCTTCCAAGCAAACGTTGACAATGGACTTGGTGATAACGGTTGACGACAACGGCAATTGCTCCATCACTACCGACACACCGGGGGCTCAGGCAAGCGGTTCGGGCAAGTGGACCTATCATGGTGCCAAGAAAGCGTGGGGCGACAAAGACCGCGACCTGTTCGAACTGACCTATGAAGTGACTTATGCGCCTTATGTGTTGAATGCTGTGACCGGTGAAACGGGCACTGCCAAATGTAGCAGCACGGACGCGCTGGTGTCACGCGACAGACAGAGCAAATTTGAAACTTTTAACGTGAAGTTGAAGTGAACCGCAATCTAAACAATTTAAGAAAACTACATGAAGATGAATAGAAAAAATAATATGGTATGGGGCACGCTGGTAGCAGCTTTGCTGGCTTCTTGCGTGGATACCGAGATTGCCGATGTCACGGTGACAAAACCGGAGTCGATAGCGCAATACGAGTATCTGAATGATTATGCCCCGCTGAAATCGTACATAGACCGTGCAGCTAATCCCGATTTTAAATTGGGATTAGCGTTGGCAGCCAACGAATTTATCGAAGGAGGATTGGTATTTCGTTTAGCGGAAGCCAACTTCGACGAAGTGACCGCAGGCAATGCGATGAAATATGCTTCGTGTGTGAACGATAAAGGGGAGATGAATTTCGAAACTGTGGATAAATTTGTCACTGCCGCCCAAGCTGCCGGAATTACTATATATGGACATACATTGGCTTGGCATGCACAGCAGAATAATAAGTATTTGAATTCTTTGATTAAAGACAAAGAATTGCCGCCCTCTGTAGGAGAAGGAAATTGTTTGCATATCAATACTTCTGAAGCGAAGGCGAATCCATGGGATTGGCAAAATTACTATGATTTGGAATCTCCTCTTTTACAAGGGAAATCTTATGTATTCTCTATGAGAACCAAGGCTTCATCAGCTGTGACATTTCCGCTTTGGATAGAAACACCGAATGCTGGTAATACACATTATGGCATACCACAGATTTCAGCAGGAACTACATGGAGCACAATAAGCATTGAATTTACACCTAATAGTGATTGTTCTCGTTTGTTATTCAATTTCGGACAGTTTGGAGGAGATCTTTGGTTTGATGACATGGTGCTGGTTGAAAAAGGTTCTGAGCAAAATATGATAAAGAACGGAACTTTTGAAGAAGGAAATCTGCCTTCTAATTGGTCTAAACCAAGTTGGCATGCGCATTCTTATTCAATTATACCTACACCGGGAGATGCGGCAGTAGAGATTTTAACTGACATCATTACTAATGGTGATGCGCAAGGCAGTGAAACTACCAATTTTGTTTCTACTCATGTGGGAGGAGCTAATGCTGCTTGCGATATTGTTGATGGAGTAGGTAAAGACGGTAGTCGTGCTTTCGTTGTTACTTCTGCTGGTGGAGGAACAAACAGTTGGGATACTCAATTCTTTTTGTATGCTGACCGTCCGTTGGTGGAAAATGATGTTGTACGTATCTCTTTCGATTATCGTGCAGATACACCCAATAATTCTGAGTCTCAGGCTCATGCTGCCCCTGGAGCTTATATTCATTATGATGGTGGGTGTGCTGTTAGTTTCACTACGGAATGGCAACACTTTGAAAAAACTATTACTATTAACACTACCCTTTCTCCTGAGGGAAACATGCAGACTTTTGCATGGAACTTGGATGTAGGCGCGCCCAATGCACCTGCTAATAAATATTATTTTGATAATATCAAATTGCAAATAGTTACTAAAGGTAACACTATTCCTCTTACTCCCGAAGAGAAAAAAGAAGCGCTTACTCGGGCAATGAACAATTGGATTGAAGGAATGATGAAAGCTACTGGTGGTTACGTGACTACTTGGGATGTAGTGAACGAAGCTATTTCAGGTGGTGGCAACGACGGTGAAGGTTTCTATGTCTTGCAATCTGCATCTAATGCCGGTGCTGACGCTGCCAATAATTTCTACTGGCAAGATTACTTGGGTAGTGAAGATTATGTTCGTATTGTTGTAGCTGCCGCCCGTAAATATTATGCAGAAAACGGTGGTGTTAAACCTCTCAAACTTTTCATCAACGATTACAATCTGGAATCCACTTGGGATAACAATCAGAAAGCCAAGAGCTTGGTACACTGGATAGAGAAGTGGGAATCTGACGGTGTGACAAAGATTGACGGTATCGGTACACAGATGCACGTGGCTTATCGCGCCAATGCTGCTGACCAGCAGAAGCAAGAAGAACATGTAGTGAAAATGTTTGAAATCTTAGCCAAGAGTGGCAAACTCGTGAAAGTATCTGAGCTGGATATGGGATATGTGGATGAAAGCGGCACTACGGTGTTGACAAAGGATATGACAGAAGAACAACATAAAGCGATGGCTGAATATTATAAGTTTATCGTGAAGAAATACTTCGAGATTATTCCTGTGGCACAGCAATACGGCATCACGCAGTGGTGTGCTACCGATGCTCCTGGTGCCCCCGGTGATTCTAACTGGCGTGGCGGTGAACCTGTAGGTTTATGGGATTCTAACTACAATCGTAAGCATACTTATGCCGGTTTTGCTGATGGATTGGCAGGTAAATAATAGAGTTTTGTGAGAAAAGGCAGCGGTGCGAATTGAATCCGCTGCCTTTATTGTTTTAATGCATATTTTTGCAACAACTATGTAACATCAACATCATATATGAAAAAGATAATTTATTTGCTGGCATGGATAGGTGTGGCTTTGGTATCTTGTTCGGACGAAAGCTCTCTGCCTATACAACCGGAGATTCCTGCCGAACCGGAAACGCCTAAGGACGAACCTGCTCCGGAGAAAGACTATCATCAGTTGCCGGTGTTGCACGTAGAGGGACGCTACCTTAAAAACGAAAAGGGCGAGACGGTCAATCTTCATGGATTTACACAGACCTACAGCCCCTTTTTTAACGATAACGCATGGACTAACTACGATGTGCAGTCGTGTCTCAGCTATAACAAACGTATGGTAGACGGAATTGTGGCTGCCGGATGGAAGTTCAACTTCGTGCGGATGCATCTCGACCCTTATTGGAGCGATGATACTTCAAAGCCGTTTGTGCGATACGAAGGACACGAACGCTTTTCCGAGACCCGTTTCCGCAAGTATCTCGACGAACTGTTTGTGCCGATGGCGGAGTATTTTGTATCTAAGGGAATGTATGTGGTGATGCGCCCGCCCGGGGTATGCCCCAACGAAGCTCCTTATCAGGGAATAGAGGTGGGCGATAGCTATCAACAGTTTCTGCTTAACGTGTGGGACATCGTTTCGCAACACCCCAAAGTGAAGAACAATACGGACATCATGTTCGAACTAGCCAATGAGCCGGTCAACATCAAAGGGACCGACGGAGCCTATGGCAGCACCTCCGATGCCTGCTTTGCCAATGCAAAGATTTACTTCCAGTCCATTGTAGACAAGATAAGGAGCCATTGCCGTAATATCATTTGGGTGCCGGGCTTGGCCTACCAGTCGCAGTATGCCGGGTATGCCACCCACCGCATCGAGGGCGATAACATCGGCTTTGCCGTGCACTGCTATCCCGGATGGTATGGCAGCGATGCCGAAAAAGACAGTGGCGAAGGAATCGGCTCTTCTACCGGTGGCGGCTACGAGTCCTTCCAGCGCGGATGGGATAAGCAAGTAGGTCCGGTGGCGGCGATTGCCCCCATCATGGTGACGGAAATAGATTGGGCACCTTTGAAATACGATGCTACTTGGGGAAAAAGCATCACAGGCGAAGCCGGTGGCAAGGGGTTCGGCGCCAACTTCAAGTATATAGCCGACAATGCGGGAAATGTGTCGTGGCTCTTTTTCACTACAAGAAGCCACGAGCTGGCAGCGTTTAAGGACGTGCCGGGTACAGAGGGCAACTATACGTTCCTCAACGATCCCGAAGCCTGTCCGTGGGCAATGTATCATTGGTTCAAGGAGTATGCCGAAGGAGTGACCGTCAATGGCGAGCCCGAGAGACTGGAACTGATGGGCGAGCAGGCGACACGCTCGTTGCAGATGGGAGGAGTGCACTACCTGAAAGTGAAGGCGGTGTATAAAGATGGCACCTCGCGAATGGTGACTGCCGAGGCGACTATCAATAGTTCGGACGAACAAGTGCTGAAGGTGGAGCCGACTGGCAAACTGGTGGCAGTGGCACCAGGCAATGCTACGGTAACGGTGACTTATCGCACAGCAGCGGGAAACAGCATGCAACAGACATTGCAGGTGACGGTGGTTTCGCCTTTTGTGCTGACGGAAGACGTGTTTGACCCTTCGATATGGGAAGAAGGCACCTTTGACGAAACGACCCGCACCTTGGTGACAGGCAAATATGGCTTTGGCGGATGGAAATACCCCGGCGGACTTGACTTGTCGGGCTACCGGAGGCTGACCGTGGAATTGGGCAACGACAACGAGTGCGGTGTCTCTTTCCGCCTTTTTGACAAGAACGACTACTGGACGAAGCCCGCCACCTACGATTTCGGACAGACACGCAGAGTGGTGGTAGATTTGCAGCAGATGAAAGATACTGACGGCAATAGGGTAGACCCGTCGCACCTCTACATTGTCGGGTTCTGGTCGACTGGTGGCAAGCCGATTGTGATAAGCAGCATGAAGTTGGAATAAATATAATATAGAAAGATAGTAAATGAAGAAGGTTTTATTGTTGAGTTGTTTGTTGTGTGCAAGCCTTTGCGCGGTTGCACAGGATGCAAACTTTTACATTTATCTGTGTCTGGGGCAGTCTAACATGGAAGGCAATGCCCGCTATGAAGCACAAGATACGCTGGTGGATGCACGCTTCCAAGTGTTGGCGGCGGTAGACAATAAAGAGTTGGGACGCGTGAAAGGCGAATGGTATCCCGCCCGCGCTCCGCTGTGCCGTCCGAACACCGGGCTGACACCGGCTGATTATTTCGGACGGACCTTGGTAGAAAACTTGCCCCCGCATGTGCGCATCGGAGTGGTGCACGTGGCGATAGGCGGGTGCCGGATCGAGCTTTTCCAGAAAGACAAATGCGAGGAGTATATCAAAACAGCTCCCGACTGGATGGTGAATACGCTGAAAGAGTATGACAACGACCCGTATACCCGTTTGGTGGAGATGGCACGCATTGCACAGAAAAGCGGTGTGATAAAAGGGATACTTCTACATCAGGGCGAGTCGAACACCGGTGACAAGGAGTGGCCCCAAAAGGTGAAGAGCGTATACGACAACCTGCTTGCTGACCTTCATCTGCAGGCTGACGAGGTGCCCCTGATTGCCGGTGAAGTGGTGAATGCCGACCACGGTGGTGTTTGTGCAGGCATGAACGAGGTAATTGCTATGTTGCCGCAGGTGATAAAGAACTGCGCTATTGTCTCCTCCAAGGGGTTGAGCTGTGCTCCCGACCATCTTCACTTCGATGCTGCCGGTTACCGGGTGCTGGGACGCCGCTATGCGGCACAGGCACTCCACCTGATGGGCATTGAACTTCCTTCGCCCGATGATGTGTGTAAGCACACAGTGGCAGCCCCCACCAATATGCACGGCAGCGACTTCCCTCGTATCGACAAGGACAACCGTGCTTATTTCCGTTGCTACGCTCCCGATGTGAAACGCTTGCAGGCAGACGTCTGCGGCAAGAAGTATGAGATGGCCATGGACGAGCACGGCTGGTGGAGCGTGAAGACCGACCCGCTGCCGGTGGGATTCCACTATTATTTCCTGTTGGTAGACGGATTCAGGGTGGTAGATCCCTCTTCGTGCACCTTCTTCGGTTGTTGCCGCATGGCGAGCGGCATCGAGATACCCGAAGGGGCAGAGGGCGATTACTATCGCCCGCAGCAAGTGTCGCATGGGCAAGTGCGCTCCTGCACCTATTATTCGGAAGCGAAGAAAGAGTTTCGTCGTTGCATGGTGTACACACCGGCAGAGTATGAGTCTCACCCCAAAAAACGCTATCCGGTGCTCTACTTGCAGCACGGCATGGGAGAAGATGAAACCGGCTGGAGCACCCAGGGATATATGCACTACATCATGGACAACCTGATAGCCACCGGCAAGTGCGTGCCCATGCTCGTGGTGATGGATAGCGGAGATGTGGAGACTCCCTTCGTGCCGCGTCCGGGGAAAGATGTGAACGAAGAGCGTGCGCTTTACGGCGCTTCTTTCTATGATGTCATTTTGAAAGACCTCATTCCGATGATAGACCGTACATTCCGCACCAAGACCGACCGCGAACACCGTGCAATGGCAGGCTTGTCGTGGGGAGGACACCAGACGTTCCAAACAGCGTTGCCGCGTCTCGACATGTTCTCCTACATTGGCGGGTTCAGCGGGGCGATTTTCGGGCTGGACGTGAAAACGTGCTTCGACGGTGTGTTTGCCGATGCAGGTAAGTTCAACAAGAAAGTGCATTATCTCTTCCTCGGCTGCGGCACGGACGAACAGATGGGCACGAAGCAGTTGGTGGAGTCTCTCCGCAAACTGGGCATCAACGTGGCTTATTATGAATCGCAAGGCACCGGCCACGAATGGCTCACATGGAGACGCTGTCTGAAAGAGTTTGTTCCACACTTGTTTAAACATTGAAAATGATATGAATCTGAAAGCAAAACTTGTGGCGGCATTATTGCTGCTTGGAGGTGCTCTACCCCATGAGGCAGGAGCGCAAAATCCGTTTGTGCAAACCTGTTATACGTCAGACCCTGCTCCTATGGTGCATGATGGCACATTGTATGTCTATACGGGACATGATGAAGATAAGGCTGATTTTTTCTGGATGCAGGAATGGCGCGTGTATTCTACCAAAGATATGGTGAACTGGACCGATCACGGCTCTCCTCTTGCCATCGAATCATTCGACTGGGCGGACGACCGTGCCTGGGCAGCACAGTGCATCGAACGTAATGGTAACTTTTATTGGTATGTCTGCCTGCATTCCAAACTTTCCAATACGATGGCAATCGGTGTTGCGGTAGGCGATTCGCCTGTCGGTCCTTTTAAAGATGCCATCGGCAAACCGCTTCATGACGGGAGCTGGGATTATATAGATCCTACCGTATATATAGATGATGACGGTCGTGCTTATCTGTATTGGGGAAATCCGAATATCTATTATGCAGAACTGAATGACGACATGATTTCCTTGAAAGGTGAAGTGGGCAAACTGGAACAGACTGTTGAGAGCTTTGGTGCACCCAATCCGGAAAAGCGTGTCAAAGGTGTTAAGTATAAAGATACTTATACAGAAGGTCCATGGCTTTATAAACGGGAAGGAAAATACTATCTTCTTTATGCTGCCGGAGGTGTACCCGAACATATTGCCTATTCCATGAGTGACGGACCTCTTGGTCCGTGGAAGTATATGGGAGAAATCATGCCTTTACAAGATACGGGCTCGTTTACTAACCATTGTGGAGTGATAGACTATAAAGGCAATTCTTATTTCTTCTATCATACGGGTAAGCTGCCGGGTGGTGGAGGCTTCGGGCGAAGTGCGGCGGTGGAGCAATTTAAGTATAACGCTGACGGCACTTTCCCGATTATTAATGCTACCCGGGAAGGGGTGTCACCGGTAGGTACGCTCAATCCTTACGAAAGGGTGGAAGCTGAAACAATCGCTTTTTCTGAAGGTGTGAAGTCCGAACCAAATGTGAAAACCGGTATATATATATCTGACATTCATAATGGAGATTATATAAAGGTACGTGAAGTGGATTTCGGCAATAAATCTCCCAAACGGTTCACTGCTACCGTTGCCAGTGCCCTTCGTGGCGGGACACTTGAAGTACGTACAGACAGTATAAGCGGACCATTAATTGCGGAACTGACTATTCCTTCAACGGGAGGTTGGGAATGCTGGAAAACATTGCAGGCTGATATTGTAAAACCGGTCACAGGAATACAAGATATTTATTTTGTATTCAAAGGACGTAAAGGCTGCAAACTGTTTAACTTTGATTGGTACAAGTTTAATAGATAAACATGCTAGAGAGCAGTTGGGTTACTCTTCTTTTTTACTCAACTGCTCTTTCATATACATTGAAGGCGGCATTCCATACAATTCTTTGAATGTTGTCGAGAAATTATTAGGATCAGTGAATCCTGTTAACATGGCTATCTCGGATATGGTATGCTGTTTTTCGGACAATAGACGAGCGGCTTCTTTTAAACGTATATTACGTATAAAGTCACGGGTTGTCTGGTTGGTGAGCTCTTTGAGTTTCCTGTGAAGATGTACGCGGCTGATACCTACCTCGGTGGTGATTGTCTCTATTGTCAAGTTAGGGTTACTGATGTTTTCATTGATCACTTTCATAATACGTTCCATCAATTTCTCATCGGGTGATTTCACTTCCAGTTTCTGAACCTTGTTTTCCAGATTTTGCTGGCCTGTAAATACTTTGCGTAACTGCTGCCGTGTATTAATTAGATTTTCTACCGTCTTTTGCAGAATTTCGATATTGAATGGCTTCATGATATAGGCGTCGGCTCCTGTATTCAGACCTTCCAGGTTGTCTTCTTCCCTCGTTTTCGCAGTAAGCAAAATGACTGGGATATGGTTGAGGTTTACATTCTGCTTGATCTTCCGGCATAAGGTAAGTCCGTCCATTTCGGGCATCATGATGTCACTAATGACTAAATCCGGAGCCTTTTTAAATATTTGCTCTAATGCTTCTTTACCATTACGGCTTTCCATGATATGAAATTTGTCCCCAAACTCCTTCGCTATATAATTTCGGATTTCTTCGTCGTCTTCTACAATTAATACGCGATATTTAGTTTTTACCCTGACTTTCTTTTCTTCCTCATTTTCTATAATGGGAGAGATGACAGGAACAGTTGGTACGGCTACTGTTACCTTTTGCTCATTGTTGTCAACTTCTTCAGGTCGTAGATGCTTGTTACCCAACGGTAATCGGATAATAAAACGGCAACCCGGTTGTTCTTTATTATTTTCTACATAGATAATTCCATGATGTAATTCCACTAATGAACGAGTAAGATGTAATCCTATTCCCGTGCCTCCTTTCGGATTCTGTTGGCTGTTACGGATCTGATAGAAACGTTCGAAGATATGTTCTTTTTCCTGTTCATCGATGCCTGTTCCGGTATCCGCGATAATTATTTCGGCATATTGTTTCAAGGGATCGGGCAGTGTATTATCTTCTCCCGTACGGATGGTAATATCTATGTTTCCTTTTTCAGGAGTAAACTTGAAGGCATTAGACAGAATATTCAGGATAATCTTATCAAAATTACCTGTGTCTACCCATACATTCAGTTCCCGGAGCGTACTGTGAAGTTGTAGCCGGATATTTTTTGTATTTGCCTGTTGACCGAAAGTTGTACATAAATCCTCAATAAAAGGAATAATATTGGTTTCCCGGAACATCAGGAACATTTGTCCTTTATCAATTTTCCGAATATCCATTAGTTGATTGACAAGATTTAGAATACGTTCCGCATTTCTGTAGATAATATGATATATTTTCAGGCGTTCATTGTTCTCCTCATTCTTAATCAGTTTCTGTAGAGGGCTGATGATTAGAGACATCGGAGTGCGTATCTCATGAGAGATGTTGATAAAGAACTGCAATTTTGCTTCATTGATTTGTTCGGCATGGATATGTTGCAGCATTTCCTGATGCATTCTGTACCGATGTCTGATCTGAAGAATAATGATAAATATAATGGTCAGTAATAATAAGGAGTAGATAACTTTGGCCCACCATGAAGCATACCATGCAGGAGATATAAAGATGGTAATTTCTTTTATATTTGAATACACAGTGTTGTCTTTTGCTCTGATTTTAAAGTTATAGGTACCGGGTTTCAGATTGCTGAATGAGATACGGTTTACACCTTTGGGCAAACTAATCCATTTTTCATCGTTGATAGAATAAAGGTAGTTGATGTGTTCGGGGGCATTTAATTCCAGAGTGGCAAACTCGATACTGAACACATTGTCTTTATGGGATAGATAAAACTCTTTTGCGTTGAATACAGGGCAGTTGATAATATTGTGAATACCGGATTTCATTCCTTTTCTAACCGGATTGTTATGCAGGAAAAAGTCGGTAATCCGGATATTCCATGTTTTTGCCGGATTGATAATGTCTTGCGGATTGAAATAGGTGATACCATTCATTCCGCCAAACCAGATAATACCTTGTTTATCTTTGAAGGAGGCATTCTTGTAGAACTCATTTCCCTGTAATCCGTCGCTGACATAATAATTGATAAATTTGTTGTTTTTCTTTTGGAATTGGGAAATTCCGGCATTGGTGCTTATCCAAAGAAAATCTTTTCCGTCTCCTTGTATGGCATATATTGTATTACTGGGCAATCCGTCTGCAGTAGTATAAGTGGTTAGTTCTTTCGTTTTTTTATTCCAACCGGATAATCCTTCGGAACTGCCCAACCAGACAACTCCGTCGGCATCTTCAAAGATTGAATAAATAACATTTTGTGAGAGTATCTTATGACTTTGAAAATCAGGACTGTCAAGGTCTATACAGTTGACACCGTCATAAGTTCCGACATACAGCTTATTATCATCGGAATAGTGCAGGCAATCTATCCATTCGTTGATTAGAGATGTCCGAGATTGTACGGATGTAAATTCTTTCGTTTTCAGGTCATAGTAGAACAAACCGAATCCCATTGTCGCAATCCAAAGACGCTTGTTTTTATCTTCTGCGAAATCATATACACGTTGTATATAGTTGTTGTTCTTATCTACCAGTTTGTACTGGTAATCGCATAATCCTGTCTGTTTGTTCAGCTTTCCCATACCGTTTATAAAGGAGCCGACCCAAATGTTGTACTCGGAATCTTCATATAGTTTTATAACTGTTGAAGGCACAGAATTAGGGTGATTAGTATGCGAGAAATGTTTAGCCGGTTCTAACTTTTCTGTCAGGGCATAAATTCCGTCATTGTCTGTTCCAACCCATAACATACCGTTGTTGTCTTTGCAGAATGAGGTTATACAACTGGAACCGATCATGTTTTTATCCATAGATTTATGTCCTATATACTTGAAACTGTTTGTTCGGGCAGGTATCTGCATGACTCCTTTCTGATAAACAGCCAACCATAAGTTACCGGAATTGTCTTTTAGGATAGAATGTATTTTTGAATTTTTTGAATCAAAATAGTTGTTGTCAAAATTGTATTCGGAGATTTCATGAGTTTGGTTATTGTAGACACTCATACCTTTACCATCAGTTCCGATATATAATTCATTTTGCGGTCCGGAATAGAGGAAACAGATAGGAAGTTCTCTCTTTTCTTTAAAATCAATAGGTATAAAGGAGTCTTGTCTTTTGTTATAGACGAATAGTCCTTTTCTCATACTTCCTACATAAATATTCCCACGTGAATCTTCACATATACTTTTGACATATCCGTTGTCTTTAGATAAATATAAAGTAAGTTGGTTATTAGAATCAAGACGATATACTCCTTCTTCGTCTTTTGCTATCCAGACATTCTGTTTCTTGTCTTCAATCATAAATCCTGTTGATGTCATGGGGATATCAATTTTTTGAACAGTCAACAGGTAATCTTTGATATTCAACCTGCACAACATATTTCCGGATACCCATATTTCTCCATTTCTCCTTTCGATAAAGGAAACAATATTGCTTTCAAATATTTCTCCATTGTCTTCCCTTATTGCAAGTGGGGTAAAATTGTCTGTAGCCGGATCATACATTTGAATTCCCATATATGTACCGATAAACAAATGACCTTTGCTGTCCTCAAAAACAGTACGAACAAAATTGTGGGCTAACGAATGTTCATTATTGGGCTCATGTTTGTATATGGTAAATTTAGCACCGTCATAACGGTTCAGACCATCTTCTGTTGCAATCCAAATGAAACCGTTCCGGTCTTGATATATTTGATTAATCAGACTACTGGAGAGTTCTTTGTCAGTAGTGAATAACTTAGGAGATTGCCCGTTGCATAACAAAGAAAACAATAATAATAGAAAAGTGAATACATTTTTCATAGTTATAGATCGTTGTTTGTTGTACAAAGAAAACTAAAAACCTAAATATAACCTAATAAAAAATGAATATTTTCATTAGGCTCCGGGAGTACAATCAGATGTTGTAACATCGTTTGTAAATAATGTAACATGAGAAAAGATTTATCCCTTCTTCTGTATTATTGTTTTCCTTCGATTGTATTTACAATATAGGTTTTACCCGCCTTTGTTTCGATGTCATATTCATAAACCTTCTGCAGTTTGGGAGATTGCGCACTTACCCCTTTGGCTACGAGAGGTTGCTTGATAGGAGTGGTGGCGAATAATTTATTTGAGCACTCTTTCCCGTTTACTTGTTTTAAGCCTTTCCCTTTCAGTGGGACATAAGACCGGATGCGGAGCGTACCGCCTATATTCGATCGGATGATCGCTTTATTTAACACATTGTTTTTCCAGTCCATATCGACAGTAAAGTTTCCACGTGCCACCAGCCCCTTCACACTTCCTTCTTCCCATGCATCAGGCAATGCCGGCAATAAATGTACGGCACCGTCATGACTTTGGAGCAACATTTCCGCTACTCCGGCTGTATAACCGAAATTACCGTCAATCTGGAAAGGCGGATGGGCATCCAGCATATTGGGATAGGTACGCCCGTTCGGATATTCTTTAGCCAAGTGATCGTTGGGCAATAGTTGAATCATATTTTTAATGATTTGGAAGGCATGGTTTCCATCCAGCATACGTGCCCAGAAATTGACTTTCCAGCCGATACTCCAACCGGTAGCCTTATCACCGCGTTGAAGCAATGTGTTTCTTGCTGCCTGGAATAACTCGGGATTTGAGTATGGAGAAATTTGATTACTCGGATATAGCCCGTACAAATGTGAAATATGACGGTGCTCGTCCTTGGGATTGTCAATATCTTCAAGCCATTCTTGTAGTTGGTTATGCTTTCCTATTTGCATAGGTGGCAACTTCTCTAGTGTTTGTTTGAGGGAGTCTTGAAAAGAGGGGGCTTCACCTGCGATGTATGAAGCCAATAAGGTATTATGCAGTGCATCAAAGGCAATCTGATTGTCCATTGTGCAACCGGCCGTGATGGGACCGTGTTCCGGCGACACAGAAGGCGACACTACCAACCATTTATACACTGGATGTTCTACCAAGAAATCCATGTAGAACTGCGCTGTTCCTTTCAGGATGGGATAATACTCTTTCAGGAACTCTTTATTTCCTGTAAAGAGGTAATGTTGCCAGATATGTTGAGCTAACCATGCGCCGCCGCTAGGCCACATGCCGGCTGCTGCAAAATCGACTACACCACAGATTCTCCATAAGTCAGTGTTATGATGTGCCACCCATCCCCGACAATCATACATGGTTCGGGCTGTTTCTGCTCCTGTGACGGATAAATCTTTCAACATAGAGAATAACGGACTATGTGTTTCACTTAAATTAGTGACTTCTGCCGGCCAATAGTTCATTTCTGTATTGATATTGATGGTGTATTTGCTATCCCAGGGTGCATGAGTACTGTTATTCCATATACCTTGCAGATTAGCCGGTTGCCCACCCGGTTGTGAAGAAGAAATCAGCAGATAACGTCCATAATGGAAAAGTAGAGCTGCCATTGCCATGTCTTCCCCATTTCCGAAGTTTTCAATTCGTTTGGGAGTCTCCAGTTGGGAAGCTTTGCCTGCCGGTAATGTAAGGCGTACACGGTCAAATTGTTTTTTATAATAAGCGATATGGTTTTTGAGAGCTTTTTCGTAAGGTATTTGCATTGCTCTTTTCAGATATTCGCTGGTTCGGTGGGATTCATCGGCGCTGACATTCTGGTAGTTTACGTAGTTGGTTGCTGCCGATATATAAAGGGTGGCTTCTGTTCCTTCATTTATTTGGAGCGTATTTCCTGCCGGGCGGAGAGTGCCATTCGTTTTTACCTGGATTTGACATTCTGCCCGTAGTGCGGCTTTCAAACCTTCCTGCTCTTTCCCTTGACAGGTGACGGTCAGCTTATCATTCTGAACATTCACCTTATGTACTAGAGGGCAGTTATATGCAATAGTAAAGTTCAGTGCGTTTGCTTTACTTGCTTTGATATGCATAATAATGACATTATCAGTAAATGAAGCAAAAGTGGCGCGGGTATAAGTGACGTCATCCACTTGATAACGGGTAGTTGCCGTTGCATTCTCCAGATTCAGATCGCGGTAAAAGCCGGATGCGTTTTGGTGTTCCGGAAATTCCAGGTAAAGACTACCTAATGTCAGATAACTCATTCCGTGTTGCTGGGTTAAGAAGTTGGCGTCAATGAGTCTTTGCGCTTCCTTGTTTCTCCCTTCAAAAATCAGTTTGCGTACAACCGGTAGCACATGTACGGCATTCGGGTTATTATTATTGTATGGAGAACCTGCCCAAAATGTTTCTTCGTTGAGTTGTAATTCTTCGCGTTCGATTCCGCCATATACCATGGCTCCAAGACGGGAGTTACCAATAGGGAGAGCTTCCGACCAATTTTGTGCAGGTTGACTATACCACAGTTTCAGATCCTGTCCTGAAACAAGGTTGCTTATTAATAGGAATAATACAAAAAAAGTGTTTCTGTTCATATTATATGGATTTGTAGCAAAGGTAGCTCATTTCCCAATACAAAAGGCAAAAAACTGTTTCTGAAATCTACCTTGGAAGTAACTTCTTTCCATATTAATGTTACTAATATATATGGTGTATGTTCCACAGGATAAAATAATAACTGCCGGCTTCTTTTTACAAGCACCGGCAGTTATTATTTAAGCAACTAGCAGATATACTGATCTATGTTACTTTTTAGCAACTAAAACTATATTATTGATATCTACTTTTTTGTTTTTTCCCATCCCAATGGAAACTTTGGTAATAGAACTTGGATCAATTGCAATTTTACCGGCTTTTTCATCTTTAAAAGCACTGAATTGCACCTTCTTCTTGCCTTGGGTATAAAATCCCATAGAAACTTTTACCGTTTCACCGTCTTGGGTATATTCTATTTTTAATGAACAGATGGCATTTGTGGCATTTTCATCTAATTTTTCGAAGTTGGTCGCTTCAAAGTTTATTCCGGTGTAATTAGTGTAATCATTTTCAGGAAATACCAAGTTTCCATAACCGGTGGAAATTAAGGTCTGCCCTTCTACTGTCAGTTTATTATTGGCTTCGCATTGACTGACTTCGATAGTCTTGTCTACTTGTGCATTGACACTTAAGATTCCCAGACATGCAACTAATGCTGCTACTAAATACTTTTTCATGTTATTTTCTTTTAGAGGTTAATAGCTGATTTATTTTCTATTGGCAAAGTTAGGATATCTTTTCGGAGAGATAAAAAATCTGTGTTTCAATAGTTTTTGTATATGTTTCATTCTTCTTTTGGTGCAAAGGGGACTAAATTTAAAAACAAATGAAACGAATTAAATAGTCCGATTTTGAAAAGAATTACTTTCTTTGCATAAAGAAAGGACTGTTTACTATGAAAAGACTATTACTGCTGATAATTGTATTTTGGGGTGGAATTGTACAGGTGGTCGCCGAGAATACATTGTTCTATGATTCCAAACAATTAACTTGCGATCTGATTACTTCCATTTGCCAGGATAAAGATGGGTTTATTTGGATCGGGACGGATTATGGCCTTAATAAATTCAATGGCATACAATTTACGCATTATTATAATAATCCAAAAGATAGCACTTCGTTATCCGATAACTCTGTAAAAGCCTTGATGCTCGATAATGAAGGCACGTTATGGGTGGGAGGTATTGGCGGATTACAATATTATGTTCCGGAAGAAAATGCATTTCGGACAATTAAGTTTGAAGAAAGCTCATCTTTCCATATCATGTGTATCACTCAATTGCGTTCGGGCGAAATATGGGTTGGATCTTCCGGAAGAGGAATATTCCGTATTCGGAAAGATACAGGAACAGGTGAGCAAATGACAGATATTCCTGATGTATCCGAACATGCTCATTATGGAGTCATATATGAAGACCGTCATGGGAGCATCTGGATTGGAGTAAACGGTACCGGTTTACTTCGATATGATCCTTCTACACGAACGAGTAAGATATACACACGGGCAGTTTTAGATGGCGGTTCTACAATTTCCGGAATGGCCGAGGACCATTCGGGAAATTTTCTCCTTTCCACGGGTACTACTGCTTATTATTATGATAGAGAGAATGACCGCTTTACCAAAATAGAACATAATGAATCGTGGCTGCCGGCACGTTCCATACTCGTAAGTCAAAAAGGGACACGTTATTTGGCAACCTTTGGCAAAGGGCTGAAGGTTATTCAACCCGATTTGAAAGAACTCCGTTCCGAGGTGATCACTCTCCCTTTTATTGATGTCGATAATGCTAAAATACGTGCTATTTATGAAGATCATAACCAAAACTTATGGATAGGATGTTATCATAGAGGAATGGTTATGGTGTCTAAAGAATCTACACCTTTCCATTTTTGGAGTGTTCCTACCCGTGAATATCCGCAGGCTGGTGTGATAACTGCCTTGTATAAAGATGATGATGGACATATCGTTAGCGGTGTGGAAGGCGAAGGAGTGTTTAAAATTACTTCGGAAGGAAATATAACCGATCATTTGTTTTCAGGTAAAACGGTTTCATCCATCTATAAGGATTATAGTGGTAATTTGTGGTTTGGAGGCTATTATTCCGGGCTTTATATGCAGGATGCCAAAGGGAACGTACGTTTTATGTTACCGGAAATTAAATTGAAGGATATAAAGAAGATCACAGGTGATGATAAAGGGAACCTATATCTTTCTTTATTCGGTTCCGGATTCATACGATATCACCTGCCCACTCAAACAGTCACGGAATATCAAAGTTCCTCCGGTGGGTTAAGGAACAATTGGATTTATACTCTACTTCTTGATTCCCGGGAAAGATTGTGGATAGGCCACTGTAATGGAGTGGATTATTTCGATCCTGTAACGGAAAAATTTACCCCTGTATTGAGTCAATCGTTGGGTAATTTCATCACTTACTCATTATTGGAAGACGTACGTGGAAATATTTGGGCGGGAACGAATAAGGGACTTATGTGCTATCATCCCGGAACAAAAGAATTTCATTACTATGATGAAGAAGACGGACTTTCTAATAATTTTGTATATGGGTTGGCAGAAGATGAGAGGGGGAATATCTGGTGTAGTACCCTGAAAGGCATTAACCTGATAAAAGTCGCAGAGAATAAGATTGCTTCCTATTATTCCGAACGTGGATTGGTGGATAATGAGTATACTATTGGTGCCAGCTACCAGTCAATGAATGGCCTTATCTATTTGGGAGGTGTGAAGGGAATAACGACTTTTCATCCGGATAGCGTCACTGCGCAAAAAGGGAAGTCGACTGTGATATTATCCAATCTTTATTTGGGAGGAGAAGCAGTGACCGCTAAAAGTAAATCCGGTGGAAAACCCATTTTGGACACTTTTGTAACACGTGCCGACAAAATCAGCCTGGCTTATGAAGACAACACGTTTACGCTTGAATTTTCCACATTGGATTATCGTAATTCTGGAAATATTTTCTATGAATATCGTATCAGAGAGTATGAAAAGAACTGGACCTCTACTCAATTGGGAATCAATCAGATTACATACAATCATTTAAATTCCGGTAAGTATACATTTGAAATACGTGCCTGTGAGAACGGGCAGTATACCCCTGTGAAGGTGATACGGATTGATATTGCGGCACCGTGGTGGCGTTCGTCTCTGGCTTATGTCTGCTATGCGTTGATATTGCTTGCTGTTGCATTCCAGATTTATTTGAGTGTTCGTCGCCGGCACCAGAAAGAAATGAATGAAGAGAGAATCAAACTTTTTATCAATCTCTCGCATGAGATTCGCTCTCCAATGACTTTGATTGTGAGTCCGTTGGAGAATTTGTTAAAGAGAGACTATGATGCCGATACGATGAAGATGCTGCGTCTGATGCAGAAGAATGCGAATCGTATTATTAATCTGATGAATCAGTTGCTTGATATGCGTAAAATTGAAAAAGGGCAATTGAATATTCATTGCGTTGAAACGGACATGGTGGATTATATCAAAGAATTAATCTCTTTATTTACTTATCAGGCGGAGAAAAGGAACATAAACTTGTGTTTTGATTATGAACAGGAGGAGCTTCCGGCGTGGATTGATCCTAATAATTTTGATAAAGTATTGGTAAACCTGCTGTCGAATGCTTTTAAATATACGCCGGATGGAGGTGAAATAAAAATCAGCCTGCGCGAGAAGGTGAATGAACTTACTGTTGGAGATTTGCAGCATTTTATTGAGATTGAAGTGATTGACAGCGGATCCGGCATTGACGCCAATAAACTGGAAAAGATATTCGAACGTTTTTATCAGGCGCCTTCCAATGGTTTCAATGGAAGTATCGGTTTTGGTATAGGACTGAATCTGTGCCGGATGATAGTTAAATTGCATCACGGCACTATCAATGCTTGTAATCGGCAAGATGCACAAGGAAGTCGTTTCATTATTCATATTCCTTATGGGAAAGATCATTTGAAGAAATCCGAATGGGTGGATGCGGAAAACAAAACTACCTCAAGAGTCCCTTCTGTCTTGGGGCTTTCTCAAGAAAGTGAAGAAGAAACGGCTAAGACAAGAAACCATAAAGCGAATTATAGGATTGTGATCGTAGATGACGACGACGAGATTCTTCGTTTCCTGGAGGCGGAATTGAGCTCGCAATACAAGGTATACATTTGCCGTAACGGGAAAGAGGGTTTGCAAACCATTCTGAAACAACAACCGGATCTTATAATTTCTGATGTCGTGATGCCTGAAATGGATGGTATCTCACTTTTGAAAACGATTCGCAACAATCCGAATGTGAGTCATATACCGTTTATCCTATTGACTTCAAAAGCGGAATATAAAGACCGTATTGAAGGATTAAGTAAAGGTGCGGATGCATATTTAGGAAAACCGTTTGTCGTTGAAGAGTTGAGAGTACATATCAAGAATCTGATTGAGACAAGATTGTTATTGAAAGGAAAGTTCTCTGGTGTCAGGGATCAGGTGGGAAAGATTGAAATTGCTGAAAATAAATCCGGAGATGAACGATTGATGGAACGGGTTATGAATGTGATGAATAAGTTTCTGGATGATTCGGAATTCAATGTAGAAATGCTTGCCAGGGAAGTCGGATTGAGTCGTGTACAGCTTCATCGTAAAATGAAAGATATTACAGGAGTTTCAACATCTGTCTTTATCCGGAATCTACGGATGAAGAAAGCGGCAGCACTACTTCAGGAAGGGAAGCTGAATATTTCAGAAATAGCGGATGCGGTAGGCTTTGATAGTCAGGCTAATTTTGCGACTGTTTTTAAGAAGTTCTATGGAGTATCTCCTTCGGAATATGCTGCGTCTATCAGAAATAAAGGCGAATGATACAAATTTAAAACTGCGTTATACATATAACTAACTTTACGTTACATTTTACCAAACGTTTTGAAATACAAGATTGTAATTTTGTGCTGGTTGAGGGCAATCTAAAGAATCGACAGATGCAAAAGTACAATCTTGTATTTTACTCTTGACTCCTTTTCCTATATTTTAATAATGAATGCATGAAAACACAAAGTTGTATGAACAGGCTTTTATGGATTACTTTATTGGTAATCGGTTTATCTGGATGCTCGGAAGAGAGTTCATCGTCAGAGGAAAATACGGAATCTGGTACGATCCAAGATGGGGATCATACTGATAATGCAACGGTTATTCAATTAAATCTTTCCGAACAATATCAGACAGTGGAAGGGATTGGCGGCGGGATAGCCAATTATGAGAATTGGTATTGTCAACACCCCAATAAGAAAGATTTGTTTGATTTGATTTTCAAAGATTTGGAGATTTCCATGATTCGTATAGGAAACTGGTACGAAAAGAAGATATCGGGTGAGAATCCCGATATTCTTAAACAGCAAAAAGAGATAATGGATGCAGCAACTCAAAGACTGGGGCGTAGCAATTTCTCTGTAATGATGTCTAATTGGCTGGTAGCACCCGATTTGATAGATAGGCCGAAAGAAAAGGGAGCGACACTTAAAAGAAATAATGAAGGGAAGTACATGTATAAAGAATTTGGTGAATGGTGTCGCATGACATTAAAAGCTTATCAGGAAGCAGATATGTCACCGGATTACTTGAGCATGATGAATGAGCCGGATGGGGATAACAGTGCAGGAACCAAAATCCGCTTAGGCTACGGTATCGACGACTCCCAAAAGGCGAATTACGGGAAAGCATTGGAAGCCACTTATGAAGCATTCAAAGAGGTGTCTGACCGTCCCAGGTTAATCGGCCCGGAAGTGCTTGGAATTGGCTATGGTACTTTTAGTAACTATTACAGAGACTTGAATCCTGACCTATTGGATGCTGCTGCTTTCCATTGTTATCATGGTGGTAAGACTTCCGATTATAAAGATAACGACCGTTATTCTTCCGCCCATGCTTTTAAAACTGAATTTCAAAACATAGCCCGGCAAGTTGGCAACAAATCAATTATGATGACGGAGAACTGTTCTTATCATCCTGCTGTTCCCGAAGATGCTGTGAATATTGCACATTTTATATCAAACTCCTTCCGTTATGCAAATGCCACTGTTTATTTGCACTGGGCACTATTATGGGGATATGCAGATGCTGATGAATTAAAAAAGGGGGGTGACGGTTGCATCGCTGTCGAGTGGCCTTGGAGTAGTTCCCGCTGGACGACGGAAAAAGGCTATGTGGTAAGGAGTGAGTTCTATGGGCTTAAGCACTTTACAAAGTACGTCAAACCGGGTTGGCGGCGGATCGGAGTGGATTATGAACTAAAAGAGGTGGAGGTAGTTGCTTTTCAAGACCCTGATGAATATCAGATAGCTGTCGTTTTAGTCAATTACTCCGAACAGGAGGAGAAAACGGTCAGGTTGAAGAATATTGGCAGTAAGGAGGTATCCTCCATAAGGAAAGTAATACAGACTGATACTCAAAAAGAAAGTTGGTATCAGGAGCTGAAAAACACTGATCCATTTGTCGAATTAGTATTATCAAAAATGAGTGTTACCACTGTTTATTTCAAATTCAAAACAAATTGAAACGTATTTAAAAAGCGAATAAACGTATGTGCAACTTGATGTTACATTTCAAATAGTGTAATAGAATGTAAGTTCATACTTTTGTGTCGGACATTTGCTAAATATGGGTGTGAAATTATAAAGCAATATTTTATAAATGTAATATATATGAAGAACAATTATTTTTCAAGATGTGTGCTGCTAGCCGGATTATGTTCGGTTATTATGGTTTTTGCAGTCACTCCTGTTTATGCGACCGGAGGTGCATTTTCTCCTCTTCCACATGCTGTCTCTGAAGGAGACATTACTGTTACCGGTAAAGTGGTTGATGATGCCGGAGAACCTTTGATAGGTGTTAGTATTCAAGTGAAAGGTACTAGTAAAGGTGCTACTACTGATGTGAATGGTATTTATACACTAAATATAGCATCAGGTTCTACCCTTGTATTCTCATATATCGGAATGAAGACCATTCAACGGAAAGTGACGAAAGGCGGTAAGCTGGATATCACGATGGAGAATGATGAGAATATGTTGGACGAGGTGGTAGCTGTAGGATACGGCTCCATGAAACGTTCGGACTTGACAGGATCGGTCGTTTCCATCAATGCCAAGTCCATAGAAGAATCAATGGCTTCTACCATTGACCAGGCGTTGCAAGGACGTGCGGCAGGATTGCAGATGACGCAGAATTCCGGTGTTCCGGGTGGAGGTACATCTATTCAGATTCGTGGTGTGAATTCATTAAACAGTACCAATGAACCTATTTATGTAGTAGACGGAGTTATTATCTCCGGTGAAACAGGCTCGAATACAAGTAATGCTATGGCAGGTATTAATCCAGCTGATATTGAAAGCATTGAGATCTTGAAAGATGCTTCGGCTACTGCCATTTATGGTGCACAGGCGGCTAATGGGGTCATATTGATTACGATGAAAGCTGGTGTAACAGGCAAGCCTCGAATTAACTTCCAAGCCTCTGTGGGAAATCAGGAAATACCGAAAACAATCGACATGATGAATTTGCGTGACTATGCCCGTCATTATAATGAACTATATGCTCTTATAAATGCCAGCAGGGTGAAAGATGCGTTTAGTCATCCTGAAACTTTAGGTGACGGTACTAACTGGCAGGATGAGATATTCCGCAATGCTCTGTTGCAGAACTATAACCTGTCAATTCGTGGCGGTACAAAAACGGTCAGCTATAATCTGTCCGGCGGATATTTGGGGCAGGATGGTATTTGCATCGGTTCGGATTTTGAGCGTTACACCTTCCGTATGGGAACAGAGATACAGGTTACTCCTAAGGTTCGTTTCGGAGGTACGGTGAATGTTTCTTATACCAAGCAAGGTACAGGCATGGCTAGCTGGTCTATCATTCCCAATGCACTTTATCAGGCACCGGATGTTCCCGTACGTGATAAGAATGGTAACTTTTCCGGACCGGAAGAGGACGACCAGCAGAATTTAAGCAATTACAGTAATCCGGTGGCGTTGGCAGCGTTAACACAGCGTAATAATGAAAAGGGAGGTGCTCGTGCCAATCTTTTCATGAAAATCAATCCATGGAAATGGCTGACTTACCGTACTGATTTTACGGCAGACGGCAATATCGATAATTATCAATATTTCCTTCCCCAATATGAATTGGGATACTCAAAGAATCCTTATCCTACTAATGAACACTCCAAAAACTACGGGCTTTACTGGGGATGGAAGAATGTAGTGACGATGGAGAAGACGTTCAAACGTAAGCACAAGACGAGTTTGATGTTAGGACATGAGATGACTTCCAGAAGTTCAGATTATCTTCAGGGAAAACGTACACATGGTGATAATCTGCTGACAGACTTGGATGCAGGTGATGCTGCGTATGCCACCAATAGTGGAAGGGCAAGCAAGACAACGTACCTCTCTTATTTCAGTCGTCTGTTTTATAGTTACGACAACCGTTACCAGTTAACGGCTACGGTACGGCGCGACGGGACATCCCGTTTTGCCAAAGGAAATCAGTGGGGGACATTCCCATCAGTAGCTGTGGCATGGCGTCTTTCCGAAGAGTCATTCTGGCGTCCGCTGAAAGATGTGGTTAATAACTTCAAGTTGCGTTTGAGTTATGGTGAAGTCGGTAATTCCAATGTCAGTGCATTTGCTTACCAACGGATGGGAACGTATGTGCAGTCTATCTGGGGGACGAGTTTGCAGACCGCCAATATTGCTAATCCCGATTTGACATGGGAGAGTACCCGTTCCTGGAATGCAGGTATCGACCTGAACTTTTTTAATAACCGTGTCGAGTTTATTCTGGATGCATATATCAAAAAGACAAGAAACCTCTTGTTGCAACAAGATTATCCGGGATATATGGGAACTACGGGCAATGGTGCTGCAACAGCTCAATGGGCGAATATAGGCTCCATGGAGAATAAAGGTTTTGAATTTACATTGAACACGGTAAATATATCCAATAGGGATTTTCAGTGGCGTACAAATGTTACATTCAGTTTGAACCGTAACAAGGTAGCAAGTATGAATACAGAGAATGCCTTTATCGACAAGACTTATCAAAATAGTGGTCAGACGGAAGTGATTACCCGCACTGCAGTCGGAAAGCCTGTCAGCCAGTTCTATGGCTATAAGGCAATCGGCCGCATCAATAGCGCTTCCGATTATTTGATAGATAATGGTGATGGAACTAGCACGGTAAAGATTGCTACTCCAGTATTGCGGGTAGGTGAACAGGTGGTTAACTCGGGTACGGATAAAGGTAGCCTTATCAAACAAATTTATATTGGCGATTATATTTTTGAGGATCTGAATAATGACGGAGTGATTGACGAAAAAGATCAGACATTCTTGGGAAGTCCGTTGCCTAAATTTACCTATGGCATTAATAATACCTTTAATTATAAGAATTTCGATTTGACTATATTCTTATATGGTTCGTATGGAAACAAAGCGATGAACTATTTGTCCCGTCGTATTACTAACCCCAATTCGAGTGGTAATGTACACGCGTCCGTTGCCAACCATGCCCGTTTGGGATACCTTGATGGAAATTCGGATAATACCGATGTCTGGAATATGTATATATTGCCCGGCTCTAACGGTTTGTGCCGTATGTCTGTTAATGATGCCAATGATAACGACCGCATCAGTAGCCGTTATGTGGAGGATGCTTCTTTCTTGCGTATACAGAATATTGCTTTGGGATATACGTTACCGAAGAATTGGTTGAAAAAACTGAAGATAGAGAATGCGCGCATTTATGCGAATATTAAAAATGTATATACATTCACAGGCTATGACGGTTACGATCCGGAGATTGGCTCTACACAGGCGCAATATTCTTATTCCGGTCAGAGTATGCTGATGTACGGAGTGGATACGGGACGTTGTCCTTCTCCCCGTATTTATACATTTGGTATTGATTTAACCTTTTAAATAGAAAACTTCCATGAAAAAGAATATTATATTATCAGTGGTTTGTGGAATGGTCGCGATGGCAAGCCTCACTTCCTGCAATGACTTCTTGCAAGTAAGTGCCACCAACCAAAAAGAAATGGACAAATCCTTTACTACTTATGACGAGCTGCGTTTGGCAACAGCTTATCTTTATATGAAACCTTGGTTTGGTTTTCACAGTACCCGTCTGTTTGCGATGGGAGATGCACGCGGAAACAATATCTATGGTGACAACAACAACGAGACAGGTTATGCTCCTTATTGCCTCTTTACCGACAAACCCAATACACCCGGACTTGCCGATGCGTGGAATTCACTTTACATTGTTGTTACGCAGGCAGACTACATCATTAACGATTATGCACCACAGGGACGCCAACATTTCAGTGAAGCACAAGCGAATGCTTGCGAGGGAGAAGCACGTTTCATGCGGGCGGCGGCTTATTACTATTTGGCTTCTTACTGGCACGATGTGCCCATTATGGAGAATCCAATTGCTCATACGGAAGCTTTCAATATGGCTCCCACACGCTTCGAGGATGTGATTCGCTACGGTATCCGCGACTTGGAGTACGCTGCGGAGTGGTTGCCGCTTGCCGACGCGGACGGTCGTGTGACTCGCTATTCGGCTTTGGGACTACTGGCACGCTATTATGTAACGCTGGCAGCGTATGCGCGTGGCGGACACTGTACACAGGCTACTATGGATTATTATGAAGCCAGCGGTTCTCACGACTTGGCTGACATTCTTTATGATTTGGCCAAGGAGGCTGCCGGAGAAGTGATTCTTGCTCAGAACAGATATGGATTGATGGAAGAATATGAAGAAATTTTCCGGGTACAGAACAATAATTGCAAAGAGGTATTGTTTGCTTTGCAACCGCTGCAAGGTGTCGACTCCTACGGAATGGGTAACAGCAACGGAAGCGGTTTGTGCTCTTACACAGAATTGCTGAACGGTTTGAGTGCCTATAACTCCTCTTATGTATCTTACGACTGCTTGCGTATGCTGATTAATTCCGGCGGACGTTCCCGTCTGCGTGGTAATGTGCTTTGTCCGGGAGAGTTCTATGACTATATCGGTACACATTTGGTGGATGGTGGTTGGGCTGCCGGATATAAAGGCGGACAGAAAGCTGCCGGATTAGAAACGAACAGAAAAGTTGCCTTCAAGAAACAGGTAGTGGGTAGTGCTGAAGACACGAATAATATCGCTATTGCCGGGAACTCCGGTTTCTGCACACCGATGTTGCGCCTTGCAGAAGTGTACTTGTTGTACGTGGAGGCTTGCATGGGCACCAGTGATGAGCTGACCGACCGGGATGCCTTGAAATATTACGACGATGTCCGGAAACGCGGCTACAAGATGGAGATAGAGAGTGGCGAACTGACCTACTATGACACCAACTATCTCACCCGTAATGATTTGTTGAGAGAGTTTCGTGTAGAGTTCTTTATGGAAGGCCTTTGGTGGCCTACGCTGGTACGCCGTTCGCTTTACGACACAAAGTGGGTGACCGACTTTATCAATAACGAGTTGGTTATTATGACCGAAGGTGATGAAGGAGAACAGGTGCGCAGTGACGAATGGGACAGCAACAGATGGTATGCTTACTATTATACGATAAACAAGAACACTCTTCAGGCGGCATTCAGTTCTGACAGTCCCCGCCAGTCCGACGGAGCCAAACTGGCGGTACGAGCTACTCATACTCCGTTGGCGGAAGGAGATTACGTACATTCGAATACCTCTGATGATAATGTATGGGCATTTTCTTATCCGGAAGTGGAAAGTACCCGTGACCCGTTATTAAATACAGCACCTGTTGCTTATGATTTTAACAAATAAGATGACTACTATGAAGATAACAGATAAGATATTAACGAATTTGTGTTTGAGCACTTTATTGCTGTTCTCGTTGTTTAGCGTATTTTCTTGT
This sequence comes from Bacteroides sp. MSK.18.37, assembly GCF_019129155.2. Classification (NCBI taxonomy): domain Bacteria; kingdom Pseudomonadati; phylum Bacteroidota; class Bacteroidia; order Bacteroidales; family Bacteroidaceae; genus Bacteroides; species Bacteroides sp. MSK.18.37. The sequence goes on from NZ_JAHOIB020000001.1 coordinate 3,737,357, forward strand.
TCTGACGACGACGATGATGTCCGCATATACAGTGTGTGGAGTAATATGCTTGGTGAAGAAGCCAAACAGATTACCTCTGTTTATACCGGAACCTGGATTCGGGTGGACGGTAGTGGCTTTAGTGGTTTGCAAGCTATTTATTGCAACGGTTTGCAGGTGACGGAATACAACTCTACTTACATGAGTGACTCCCATCTCACGTTTAAAGTACCCTCCAGTGTTCCGATGGCACATGAGATAGAAGATGAATCAGTGAAAAATACCCTCAGGGTGGTGACTTCCCACGGTGAAGGAGTATACCGTTTCATCTTTAAAGATGTGAACAAGATGCCCGGCATTACAGACGTGTCATACACGTTGCCCCATCCAGGCGATCACATCACCCTTATAGGGAAGTACCTCAATGGTGCATCAGCCGTTTACTTTCCAGGCAATGACGGCAATGAAGTGCAGGTTCCCTATATCGATGGCACCGGAGATATGGTAGTGTCCGAAGATGGAACGCGGATAACTGTCAAGGTGCCTGATGGAGTGGGCGAACGGAGTGGTTCCCTCCGGGTGGAGATGGCAGAATTGGGTGAGAACTATTACACTCCCAATTATATGTTCTACGACAAAGCAATGTTTGCGCACGATCATGAAGGAACCACAGCTTTGAACTATGGTGTGTCCGGAAGTGTCATCTCTCCGCAGAAATGCGCCTATTACTCAATCAACGCGGCAGATGCGCCGCAAGTACCCGCAGGTGCCAGAGCATATATCTTCAGTATACCCGAAACTGCTCCGGCCACTCTTCCGGTGGTGAGCGATAATAATTCGCCTTTCGGTTATTTCCGTTTCAATACAGGAATGCAATTACAGTATCTGATAGACAACAGCGACGGAGAATGGGCCAGAGAAACGGATGCTCGCAAGGCGGCTTTGCAGGCGGACATCTATATGAATCATGATTGGAGCACCGGCGTGGTAGGCTGGCGCATGAACAAGAATGGAGGAAAGGGTAATGGTGAAAGTGCATGGAATGTGGCTTCGTGGACTAACAATAAGCCATACGCATTTAACGGCAGCTGGAAGACGCTTACTTTCGAGATACATACCAAGTATGCCAACTTGGGCGAGGCGATTGATGCTTGGAGTGCGAGCGGTGTGCACTCACTGTTCACTATCCTCAACTTCGATGTCCTGTCGGCCGGATTGACCATGAAAGAGGGAGCGGATTTCCGTATGTTCATCACTAACTTGCGTTTGGTTCCCTATGTGACTCCGGAAGAATAAAATATAAACATGAAACAGATTAGATATGAAAACTTTTAAATCTATACAATCGGGAATAATTGCTTGCCTGATAATAACCTTTGTAATGGGATTATTTTCTTGCAGCGATGACAATGAAACGGTAGATAATTTGCTGCCTCCTACCATTGTAAAAGTATGTGTTTGGGATGAAGACATTGAAGAATGGATTATTCCTGGAGCAGAAAGTAAAATTCGGATTGGTACCCCTTTGCGTATTGAGGGTACTAACATGGCGCAGACGATTGCCGTCTATATCAATGGTGGGCTCATTTCTGCTTTTCATGCAGAAGACAATGCGATAGAGCTTGTTATTCCGGACATTCCTGTAGATGAGGGAGAGATTAAAGAGATGAACCTCAACTTGATCCGGGTAGTGAATAAGGCGGGAGCTGCTACTTGTACGGCCGAAGATTTTCAATTCTTTGGCAGGCAAATTACTGTGACCGGTTTTTCGCTGACTGAAAATGAAGGAAGAACGTGGGAAGCCGTGCAAGAACTGCCGGTAGGTGGTAAGATACGTATTGAGGGTAACGGACTGAAAACAGCCAATGAACTGTATATTAATGGTACTTCTGTTGATTTGGCCGGTATTCCTGCCGAAGAAAAGAACGATGCCTTCCTGGTTGTGACTATTCCGGAAACTTTGCCTTTCGGGAATGCTGTCGAGAATCCGGACAGCCGGAATAAAATGCGCCTTGTGACGGCTTATGATGATCGCACGCTGGATTGTGTTATTGCGGGCAAGCAGGTAGAAATCAACCGAATTACGGACGCAAATGGTAATGCCATTACGGAAGCCGGGCGCAACTCGGTGGTGGTCATTGAAGGAAAATACTTTGCCACTTTTCAAAAACTGTCTTTTAACAACCAGGAAATAGAGCCGACAACGATAGAAAGCAATCGTATCACTTTCACCGTACCGGTAGATACGGAAGATTTTACAGTGGGAGACGGAGAACTGACTGTTGTCAATGCGTATGATGAAATTGGTGTTAGCCGGGAATTTACTCTTTTAGGTTTTGTCCCTAGTGTGACGGAAATTTCATATACGATGCCTAAACCCGGTAATGTGATCCGGCTTACAGGTGTCAATCTGTATAATAGAGCGAAGGTTTTCTTTCCATCTTCCACAGGTGAAAAGGAAGGTCTCGTTCAGAGTGCCTCATCGGATGCGACTTCTATGGATGTACTCGTGCCGGAAGGTGTGGGAGATAAAGCAGGATATATTCGTATAGAGAGCGAAGGTGCTGATGTTGAGGTGAAAGGAATTGTCATGTTCTACAAACAGGGAGTCTTTTTGAAGGAGTTTACGGATGAAGAGTTGAAACTGGGAGTTTCGTCGGGGAGTTTGACGCAGAATAAATCAGCACTGTATAATCCGGAAAACCGTCCGGCAAATGATATGAATCCGGTGAATCCCGATTACTTTATTTACTTCAAAAATGCTTCTATTCCGGTAAGTACAAGTACCGGTAACCATGGGGCTTATTTGAGGTTTTCGACATATGAGCATATCAAAAAAATATTGGCAACGAATACCGAAATTTCAAATTCAACTTTAATTAAGAATGTTGCAATGCAAGTAGATGTTTATATGCCAAATCCTTGGAATAGTGGAATGTTAGCATGGCGTATGGATAAAGATGGTGGAACTCTGAATTCTAATCGTATCATGAATATTGCTCCATGGACAGTCGGTAATCCCTTTGATTTTGACGGAGAATGGCATACATTTACTTATAAACTCACAGACTTTGTTTTGAGTACAGAAGTGAAAGAAACCTATACTTTGGAAACTTGGTTGGCAGAGTATGCTATGAAACGAAACTCTACAACCGGAATTTGGAGTCCGTATATTTCCCTGTTTACTTTTGCCAATGGTAATTTTATGCGCAATAGTGGGAATAACACACCGGATCCTCAGTGGGCTTGCGTAAATATCGTTAATTTTGAAATGGGGCTTGCCAACATGCGTTTGGTTCCACTTACACCTGTGGCTTTTGAATAATCATTTAATTGTGAGATAATAATGAGAAATCTTTTATTAGTTTTTTGTCTGTTCGCCGCAATAGCGGCGAACGCAAAAGAAGAGCCTGTTCAACTTTTCCCTCGGACGTATGGGTATTTCTCCAGAGGAGACAGCGAAACACAGACGATTACTTATGACCATGCTTACGGACAGTACGGCTGGAAAAACACAAAAAATGTGGATCTTTCCGTTTATAATCATATTGTTTTAGAGATAGAGGCTACAGACTCTCGTGTGGAAATCTATGTACTTTATGAAGGGGTTGAAAAGAGCACTTGTATAGGGGGAATAGATGCCGGAAAAACGAAAGCCGTTTGTGAACTTGAGCATATAGATAAGGTGCAGGCGATTTACATAGCTAAATCAAAGGTAGGTATAACCAAGATTGTCAAGTTTGTGCTGACAGATGAAATAGATTAAGTATTTATTTGTTGAAAGAAACAGCCCTCGCTACGGAGTTATTCTCCGTGCGAGGGCTGTTTTTATGTATAATCTATCTTGTGTTCAGGTAATACATCGTGATTGGTGTTCTTTTTATTATCAGCTTTGTTTTCTTGTCAAGTAGCTTGTTTGCAAGCTGATTAAGTAGGGAGGTATAAGAAGAGAAGCCACTATAGTTGCGTTGGGATACCGGTATTGTTCCATTAAAGTACCGGTATCATTAATTTCCCACGGCCGTGACAAGATCTTCCCACGGCCGTGGTAGGAACTCGTCACGGCTGTGGGAAGAAGTTACCACGGCCGTGAAGAATTAAGTATACCGGTATCCTGATCGAACAATAGTTATTGAATGATATAAGTATGCTGGTTGTATGACGGATGTTTAATGGCGGCTTTTCTTGAAAGGTAAGTAAAGCTGGAAGGATAGGAGATATGGGAGAGCAAAATCATAAAATAATAGGCTGACAATAAAACTTATAAAATGTTATTGTCAGCCTATTGTCAGGGCTTATTGTCAGCATCTAAAGGGTTGAAAATCATTTATCTAATGAATAGGAATGACGGCTGACAATAAGAACTGCAAAATTTATATGTAAATACAATCAGTGATGTAGTTATTAACTCATCTCTACATTGATTGGATTGAGCTTTTTTATCTACTTTCTCTCTTACTTTTCGATTCGTTCATAAACAGATAAGATTTCTTATAGCCTTCGTAGTCTACGACTAACTTTTCCAGCACGATGCCCGGATCAAGAGGTTTGAAAGTGATTGTTTGCATACCGTCTGATGTATTCGGTACATTCAGTTTTGCTTTTTTCTCAACGATGCGTCGTGCGACTGTCGGATAGTATATGCTGTATACATTTTCAGGAAGCTCGTTTAAGTTATGATTGAAATTGATCGTCTGATCCTTTCCTCCTTCAAATCCGATACTATACTCATGTCCTTTGCGATCGTGGAAAGCAAGAGTTGATTTTACTATCACATGGACAGTCACCTTGTCAATTCCTTTAGGCAACTTTATCTTGTAGGAGATAGAAGCTCCGTCAGTAGGTTGTGTGTAAGGCATCAAAGCCATGCCACTAAGGGTACGCCCCATATAGGGAATCACTGTCCATTCCGTACCAGGCGCTGCTTTAGCGCTGTAGTAATGTTCGGCTTCTATGGCTATATATCCGTCTTGTCCGGTGAAGACGTATCCGCCGACAGCCTTTTCCGGATTTTCGATTCGGTAGATTTTAGGCAGTGTATCAGCGGGGAAGTTATCATTCCATGAGGTATAACCGATATGTTTCTGAATCATCATATTCTTCCATTTGCCGCCGGACATAATGTTGTTATAATCGTCACTCAACGCTTTATCCCGTGCAAAAGCCTGTTCCACTTTATCTGCCCATTCGTTAGCTTGCGGATTGTTTTCTTTATACAATTTATGGTTCATGGCTTGTGCATAATACATTTCGTACAGGTTTGCCATGGCTTGAACGGGGAAGAGGATTAATTGCTTGTAGGCATCTTTATATTCCGGTTTCAGTGATATGTATTGTCTCAAAGCTTCCGCTTCCAGTTTCAGATATTCATCAGATACTTGTTTCCATTCGCCGGTCTCCAGGTTATAAGTATTCCGGTCGAGCATTTCTCCCGTCACGCGGCCGTTGTATTTGCTGTACAGGTTTAAGATTCGCATGGCTTCATCCGCCTGGTCTTCGCCAAACTGCTGTGCGCAGAAACGACGGGGATGATCCAGCAAGTTGGAGACGTTGAATTGCTTGGGATTCCATGCCATATCCATGAAGAGCGTGATCGGATATTCCATTGGTTTCAAATCGCCTACATTCAGTATCCACAGCTTTTCTACTCCATAATCGTATGTGAGTTGAAGTTGCTCCCACATATTTTGTATAGGGGTTACGTTCAGCCATTTGGAGTTTCTCGGAGCACCTACGTAGTCTACATGGTAATACATGCCCCAACCGCCCGGATGCTTGCGTTCTTTGGCATTTGGCAGGCGGCATACATTGCCCCAATTGTCATCACACAATAGCATGATTACATCATCGGGCACACGCATACCTTTATCGTAATAATCCAATACTTCTTTATACAACGCCCATACTTGCGGAGTCTCTTTGGCCGGACGTTTGGTGACTTCTTCAATAATCTTGCGCTGATTCTTGACTACATTCTCCAGAAGTTTCACATTGGTGCTTTTACTCATGGCTGCGTCACCGTCTCCGCGCATACCGATGGTTACGATATCTTCTGTACCCTGCATCCGTTCGATGCCTTCACGGAAAAACTGATCGATCACTTTTTGGTTAGTTGTATAATCCCATGCACCATATTCTTTGCGCTTGCGTGACCATTCCTGATGGTTGCGTGCCATTGGTTCGTGGTGGGACGTGCCGATAATGACTCCCATTTCACTTGCTGTTTTACTATTCTGCGGGTCGTCAGCATAGAAAGCCCAGCTCCACATGGCCGGCCAAAGGAAATTACCTTTCAGGCGTAGTATCAGTTCACACACCCGTGCATAAAAACGATGGTCGCCATAGTTGGTGCCGTATGTGTGTTTTACCCATCGGGTAAGACACGGCGCTTCATCATTCAGAAAGATACCGCGATAGGTTACGGCCGGCTCTCCGTCCGAGTATTGTCCGGGTTTAATATATACATTTGCTTGTTTCATGACGGGAACATCTGCCCACCAATACCAGGGAGATACTCCCATCTGTTCAGAAAGCTCGTAGATACCATAAATAGTGCCGCGTCTGTCGCTGCCGATGATAACTACCGCTTCATCTATTCCCTCGCAAGGATTGGCGATGACTTGCAGGATGTATTTTTCATTTTTTCCATCCAATTCCTTTTTGTCTATTTTGCCTGCTGACATCAGCTTCTTTATAAAAGGAGTGCCATAAGTACCTGCAATGATACACCGTTTCGAACTTGTGCTTGTTAAGAGTTCGGGCTTTTTTCCGCATACCTGCAGTATGTCTTGTTGAAGATTGCCGGCAGCAATCATTACCCCTTTGTCTTCGGAAGAATCTATGTATATCGGACAAGGAACTCCGTTGGCAACCAACGGAAAATGATTACCGGCCGGTGTGAATATTACAAATTGTTCAGCGGCAAATGCCGCTATACTCACAACAGAGAGGTAGAAGAATAGAAATAACTTTTTCATGGTTTCAATATTTAGTAATTTGTTGTTAATCATTGATCTTATGTTTCACTGTAACCGGATATTCTATTTGTTGATAATTGGTAATTGGAAACTGGATGCAGGAAGTCCTTCTGTATTATAGATGGAAGAGGGTGGATTGTTTTCCCATGCATAGCGGATGCTTGCCGGTATTCCTTCTCCGTTCCATAAAGCAATTACTTTATCCCCTTCGGTATAGGCCTCTACAAATTTATATTTTCCATCATTGGCAGCAATGGCAATGCCTTCTAATGATTTAGCTTGCTTTAAAGAGCCTGTTCCTCGCCTGAAAGAGATAACGATCCGACCGTTTTCTTTTAATTCGGCAGCTTCAGCCATAGGCCCTTCCGCTACGATATTCTTCTCACCGAAAGAAAGTTTGTTCATTTGAAGCACACAACGGTGTGCCAAGTCTTTTTTGTTGAGTGGATGAATATCATTACTTTCACCTAAATCAATGGCAGTGGCCAGTCCGACATTCTTTAACTGGAGACTTGCCTTGCGTTGTGCTTCACGTACTTGTGCGTTGCCGCTTTCTACAGGCACCTTGCTTCTTTGTTGGTAATTCGCAAGTTGCACAATGACGAAAGGCAGGTTTTTATTGTTCCATTGGGTACGCCAGTCGTTTACAAGATCAATCAGATGTCTTTCATAATGTTTGCTACCTTCAGGACCCGTATCCGACTCTCCCTGATACCAGATTATGCCTCGTATTCCGTAGTTACGTAGCGGATGAATCATACTATTATATAGTCCGGTGGGTTCATTTTGGAATCCGATAGTGGAAGGAATACGCTTCATTGTACAGCCTATTTTATGCTGCCACATAGCGGTCAGCGGAATTGTCTGACCGGCTATTTCCAATTGGTAAGGCTTCCCTTTTACAAATTCCGGACGTCCGGCACTGCTGACAAGGCGGATGACAATCTCGTTTTCACCGGCACGGAGTAAGTCTGTCGGGACTTGGTAAATACGCGGAGGATATTGATAACTTGTTCTTCCTACACAGATACCGTTTATATAGGTAGCATCCGAGTCTTTTAGTGTTCCCACGCGTAAAACAGCTTGTTGTCCGGCTAATGATTCGGGTATGTTAATTCGCTGGCGGAAGTAATGGACTCCATTGAGAGGAGTGTTCCAGCTACCTCCCCAATTGGAGTTGAATACATCCACTTTTTTCCAATCTGAAGCGTCGAAACCGTCACTTGTCCATTTTTCTTTGTTCCCAAGGTCATTTGCCGATTGCTGTCGATGCCATTGATTCACTTGTTCTTTTTGGGCGTTCTTCACAGAATCCGGATAATCAGGATGGAAGTACTGTGGGGACTGGAGCTTTTCCCGGAATCTGGCATATTTCTCGAGTGACTGGCGGGTAGACCATGATGCTATGTTTGTCCCTCCCCAGCTACTATTGATAATGCCAATTGCAACTCCTTTTTCTGCCTGCATTTCTTTTGCAAAGAAATAACATAGGGCTGCGAAGTCCAACGTATTCTCCCGGGTACAGATTTTCCATTCATTATTGCTATCTTGTTGAGGCTCGATAAAGTTGTAAGCGTACGACGTCTTGGTATAACGGATCAGATTGTTTTCATACGACATGATTTCATCCCTGTATTTATCCATGACACGCTTTACGGTAAGTTCCATATTCGATTGTCCGCTGCATAGATACACGTCGCCTACGTATACATCTTGTATTATTTTCTGGTTGACTCTCAATTCGTAGGGACCTCCGGCCTTGTGCTTCTGCAGGTTGACCGCCCATTCTCCTGTTTGGGAAGCCCGGGTTTTGTATTGCTTTCCGTTGAATTCAATGACAACAGTTTCTTTAGGATCTGCAACCCCCCATAATGGGATAGGGGTGTCACGTTGTAAAACCATCTTGTCGGAAAAGATTCCGGGAAGTCTTACTTCTGCCTGCATTCCTATTGTATATAACAGCAGGCTCAAAATGATGCAAATGTTCTTCTTCATAAATATTATATTTAGTGAGATTATCTTCTTTGTGTCTTAAATTCCAAGAATGGTTTATTTTTCGTCTGTACTGTGACACGATGCAAAGATAGTTGGTATTGATAAGAACGGGCTTTGGGTATGTTTCAATTATTTATTCTGTTGATACCAATCTACTATTTCTTGAAGTTTTTTTCTTTGGGGATAAAATGAAGAAGTGTGAACAAACCGGTTTGTTCAATAAATGTTTTTGATTTTGTTTCAAAATCTTTTTGTATTGTATCTATGAGACTGTCGGATGAATAATAATGGTTAATGTGTCATATTCCGTATTAATAAGATTGGTATGTGATGCGTATAATATACTCTTGATTAAACAAGAGTAAGTAGAGATTTTAATGATCTTGAGAATATCGGTAAGCGTCAATCGCTTTTTTTACAGAACCGTGTAACAGCAACAATTTTTGTGCATGATCATGATCCAATCCCAGTTCCTCCATAATCATCCTGGTTCCTCTTTCTACCAGTTTATGATTACTAAGTTGCATGTTTACCATCTTATTTCCTTTTACCCGTCCGAGTTGAATCATCACCGACGTGCTAATCATGTTCAGAATCATTTTCTGTCCGGTGCCTGATTTCATTCTCGAACTTCCTGTGACATATTCCGGACCGACAATCATTTCGATGGCGACATCTGCTTCTGCCGCCATCGGAGAATTCGGATTGCTGGTGATGCAACCTGTCAGGATGCCATGCTTGCGGGCCTCCCGTAAGGCACCGATTACATAAGGAGTAGTGCCCGAAGCGGCAATGCCAATCACTGTATCTTTTTGATTGATATGATATTCCGTAAGTTCTTCCCATCCTCGGCTCATATCGTCTTCGGCACCTTCTACCGGATTGCGCAGGGCTGTATCCCCACCGGCTATCAGTCCGATAATCCAGCTGGGAGACATTCCGAAAGTAGGAGGGATTTCAGAAGCGTCCAGCACTCCCAAGCGCCCACTGGTACCTGCACCCATGTAAAAGATACGTCCACCCTGTTTCATGCGGGGTACAATTTGGTTGACGAGCTGTTCGATTTGTGGAATGGCTTTTTGTACGGCTAACGCCACCTTTTGGTCTTCCCGGTTAATGTCTTCTAATATTTCCCGTACGGACTTCTTTTCCAGATTGTCGTAGAGCGACGGTTGTTCGGTTATCTGCATATTGATAATGGCAATTGACTAAAAATACAAATTACAAGGATTGAGATGAAGCGGTATGATATAAAATTAGCCCCTCCATCGGACTTTGCAGAATCTTTCCGATTCTGATTCCTGTCTCTTGTGCAGCTTCTTGTAATATCTCCCTGTAGCAGTGAGCCACTGATCCGATAAAATGTACAGGGTACTGCGTGTAATCATATTGCATTACATTTCTTCGGAAGAAAGCAATAAAACTATCAAGCACTAATTGTCGTATCCCCGGCTCTTCCAGATGTTGCGCTATAAAGGGGGAGAGACTTGCCAGAAAACGATTCGGGAAGGGTTGGCGATACACCCGGTCGATGATTTCGGGAGCCGTCAGGTCGAACTGTTTTAAGAAAGCTTCTTTGATGGCGGGTGGAAGCTGGTTCTTCAGGATGTCTCCTACCAGTAATTTGCCAAGGACAGCTCCACTTCCCTCGTCGCCCAAGATAAAGCCTAAAGGGGAGATGTTGTTGACAATCTCTTCGCCGTTGTAGAAACAAGAATTGGAACCTGTGCCGAGGATGCAGGCAATCCCAGCTTCATGTCCGCATAGTCCGCGGGCAGCGGCAAGCATATCCGAGTTAGTTTTGATATTTCCGATCACGGGCAGGCTGTCGGCAATGGCCCGTCGGAGAACGGGAGCTCTTTCGGGAGTGCATCCTGCACCATAAAAAAAGACGGAGTTGATCGTTCCTTCCGGTAGTTGTGGCAAAAGGGAATGTGTCAGCTCTTGTTGAATCTCTTCTTCTGATTGGAAGAAGGGATTGATTCCTTTCGTTCCAATTCGTTTGATTGGGGTGTCGTTGAAAACGATGCACCAGTCGGTTTTGGTAGAACCACTATCTGCAATGAGTATCATATCTTAATGTATATTTTCTTTTTGTATAATATATAGCCTATTGACCAGTTAAGTAAGACAAAGAGGATAGCATAGGCAAGAGAACCTCCTTCATCCCCGAAAACAGGTTGGAGGGCACATCTGTAGACGACTTGTTGGATGGGGACACTTTCTCCCTGATAAGTGACGGTGATAGCGCCTACCAAAACGGCGATGACACCTGCCATTACATAAATAAAGAGAGGATTCACTCCGAAAGATTCAAAGAAACGGCTCCATTTTTTACATCCTTTGATATCGATAATCCAGACGAGTAAAGCTAATAGGCTGGAGCCTAATCCGCAAGTGACCAGCACAAAGGTGGGCGACCATATCTTTTTGTTGAATGGGCAACCATAGCTAAATAGGAAACCTGCAAAAGTCAGGATAGTACCGATAAGGAAAAGCCGTTCCAATTTTTCATGTATATCTTTTACTTCCATGAGTAGTTTGCCGACGCAAAATCCGATCAATACGTGTGCGATAGAAGGAATAGTGCTAAGAAGTCCTTCCGGGTCAATGTGGTTGTCTTGATACATATGAGCGTCTCCCAAGATGCTGCGGTCGACGATGGAAAGAATATTCGTTTCGTTGTAGGCAAAACCATTACCGGTAATGAGAATAATGAAATAACCTACTAATAATACCACAATCAGATAAGGTATATACTTGTGTTTCAATAGCAAGGCAATAAGTGCTGAAGCACCATAGCAGAGCGCAAGACGCTGCATGACTCCCAAGATGCGAATTTGCTCAAATGGGAGAGGATTGTGGGTGTAACACAGTAAGGCAAACCAGTTGAGGGCTATTCCGATAAGGAAAATAACAATGGTTCTTTTGATTATTTTCAGGGCAGCCGGAGTACTGAATGTAAAGTTATACTTTTTAAGTGAGATGTAGGTGGAGATTCCCATGATAAACATGAAGAAAGGGAAAACTAGGTCTGTGGGGGTAAGACCGTTCCATTGGGCATGTTTTAGGGGAGCGTATGCATGTCCCCAAGAGCCCGGATTATTAACCAGAATCATTCCTGCGATAGTAATGCCTCGCATTACATCGAGTGCCAAAAGGCGTTTGTTACTTGTTGTATTCATGACTGTCACTTTTTAATGTGTTAAGTTAATAAGTAAGTTTATTGTTTCTTTCCGAAAGAATCTTCCAGTCGGTTGCGGATCATTAATGAGGCGACGATACCGGGTAGGGTACAAATACAAACCCAAATAAAGAAGTTGGTGTATCCGAGATGCTCCTGTATCCATCCTGCAGGCATCCCCGGAAGCATCATACCAAGTGCCATAAACCCGGTTCCGATAGCATAGTGCGCCGTTTTGTGTTCGCCTTCCGCAATATAAATCAGATATAGCATATAAGCGGTAAAGCCGAAACCATAGCCCAGTTGTTCGATAGCTACGCAAATGGCTATAAATATAGGATTATCCGGAGTGGCGGCAGCCATCCATACATATAATAGATCAGGAAGGTTGATAGCTAACGCCATAGGTAATATCCATTTTCTGAATCCGTCGCGGGAAACGAGGAAACCACTGATGATTCCGCCAACTAATAAAGCTATGACGCCTATAGTTCCATAGATCATTCCGACAGTTGCGGTAGATAAAGCTAGCCCACCTTTATCGGTAGCATCGAGCAGGAAAGGAGAAGCTATTTTGGCTAACTGTGATTCTCCCAACCGGTAAGTGAGAAGGAAAAAGAACATGAGACCCAGGTTCTTTTTCTTGAAGAAGGTGACAAAGGTCAGAAGAAAATCTCCCAACAATTTACCCGGTGTGAGTCCGGGACGTTTAATGTCCGAATCAGGATGGGGGAGAATCAGACGATGATAGATAGTAAGAGCAAGAAACAATCCTGCAAGAAGGTAGAATGTAATACTCCATGCCAAGGGAATATTGTTTTGTGATGTTTCCAACCATCCTGCCAGCATGACAAGAATTCCCTGCCCGAAGATGTTGGCAAGCCGATAGAAGGTATTCCGGATACCGACAAAGAAAGATTGTTCCTTATTATTGAGTCCGAGCATATAGAAACCATCTGCAGCGATGTCATGTGTAGCGGAGCTGAAGGCTAGCAACCAGAAAAAAGCAAGAGTCAACTGTACATAATGTGCAGTTGGGATAAAGAAGGCTATCCCTGCAAATCCGGCGGCGATGAAACCTTGCATGGCAATAATCCAAGCCCGTTTTGTTTTCACCAGATCGACGAATGGACTCCATAGAGGTTTGATAGTCCAGGGAAGATAGAGCCAGGAAGTGTATAAGGCTATTTCCGTATTGGATAATCCCAAACGCTTGTACATGATAACAGCAATCGTCATTACCGCTACATAGGGCAGCCCTTCTGCGAAGTAGAGGGTTGGTATCCAGCTCCAGGGATTTCTTTTTATAGTGGGTGTTGTCATGGCATTGTTCTTTTTTTCATTGATATTGTTTTTCGAGCGTACTGCCGGGGTAATAGTGAGACAGTATTTCTTCATACTTATAACCTTGCTCTCCCATTACGGCAGCACCAATCTGACAAAGTCCTACTCCATGTCCCCATCCGGCTCCGGTAAGGATGAATCGTGAAGGAATTTTATCTTTTTTATGTCCCTTTTCTTCATATTCCTTGTCTATTACGAAGGCGGAACTATAAAGATGGGAAGTAGATAGGGTACGACGTATTTCCAGCTCTTTTCCGATAATAAGTGTCCGCAAGGTTCCTACAATCTTCAATCGGACAAGGCGTCCCGACGTTCCCCGTTCTATAGGAATTAAGTCCAGAATTTGCCCGAAATCAATCCCCGAACGTTGATGAATCAGGGTTGAAAGTTCTTGTTGGGAGTAGCAGACTTTCCAACGATAGAAGTCTGTCGTTTCCTGGTCATAGTTGTTTAAAACCTGGCTTAGAATCTTTTTGTCCTGCGTGTGGCAGAATGCGACAGGAGAAGTACGAATCCATTTATCAGCCTCCGTCTCTATTGTCAAATCGGGTAGTTGGTCTTCGATCTTACAATCCCGTTGACCGATGAGATAGGGGTGCTTTACGTTTTCCCAACAATTCTGGAACTCTTCAAAAGCCCCGCCGCAACATTTAGAGAAACGGGCATCACAAATCGTTCCTGCATACATCAATACTTCGCCCCGGGTAGCAGTGACTGCTTCGATAGCTTGTGGTGTTGAGGCACGTGTGATTCCTTGATACCGTTGGCAGTGATCGTCTGCGCATACGTCAAAGTTTTTGTGCGCTTCGTGGTCATACCATTTGATAAATTGAGAATCCGAAACGAAAGATGGAGAACAGGTTGCGCTATCCTTCTGTATAGACTTTCCTGTTTTCTCGTTCTTCATTTCCTGTTTTCTACTCTCTGTCTTACACTTATTCAACAGCCAACTTCGGGAAATAACAGCATGTGCCTTTAGTAGTTCTAAAGAAGCAGTAGCACTCATTTCTGATGAAATCACACTGATGAGATATTCTTCGATGGAAATAATATTGATAGCAGTAAGTTGTTCCCCTTCGACGATGATCTTTAACTCCCCTTTGAATTTCTGGACTTCTTTGCGTTCCCAATGGAAGTTGATTCCGATGGTCACATCTTTCAGTTCAAAGAAAGCAGGTGCACCTTGTTGGGGAGTGAAAGATAATTCATTATATTCTTTCCCTTGCCAATGAATCTTCCCATCCCGGTAAATAGCCTTTTGCATACCGGAGCTTTCCGTTCCGTCGGAGGAGATAAATTTTATAGGGAAAGAAAATTCAATCTCTTTCCCGGAAAGAATACCAACACTTATTAAGGGGACTCGCATATTACTTTATTACTATTTCTTTTTGAATAATTGATCGCATAGAGTATTTAATTGTTGGGGAGATAAACTTATCTCCTTGTAAATCTCTGTGAGTTTTTTGGCGTTTAATTTATCCATGTCTTCTTCTCTGACAATCGGGAATATGCCACCCATTTCTGCAACAGCCGGACTTATTAATAGCCCTTTTTCTTTTGGGGTATAATAGCAATCGGGACGATGTTTTGAGCGTAGGAAAATGATGCAATTCCATACTTCTATTTCGTCACCTCCGAAATGGCTTATTTTATCGAGACCATACCAGGTTATCATGTTGATTAAAGGTTCCTTATCCGAATAAATGATGGAAAGATTTTGGTAGACCTTTTCAAATTGTTGCATTAAGTCAATTTTCAGACCTGATGTCATACCTATGCAAGTTGTGAATACATTGTCTACATAAGTTGTTACGCCGTTTTCATTTTCTAATATACTCTTCAAGAAATTCAGCGCAAAAGGGTTAGTCAGTTCTTCTTCTTTTCCTGCTGCCTGGAAATGCATGTGGTCAGGGGCGGAAGCACCGCACTCCGGTCCGTTATAGAGTATATAGAACTCGTCCAGGTTTTCAGCTAAGTGAAGCATATCTTCAAAACGTCCTTTCATGCTTTGTGGAGTGTGTTCCTTGTCGATGATTGTCAAGTGACGCTGAAAAATGGGGTAGGGGTTGAGGCATACCTCATAATGTCCGAATGCTAGATATGTTTGCTCTGCGGGGCGGTTTTTCCCGCATAAGAAACAAGGCCTTTCCTGGATAGAACGACTATCTGTTTTTGCCATGGTCGAGAGGATGCGTTGAGGATTCGGGAAAATTCTAACTTTCATCTCTCTATCTTCTTCCTTCAGTTTCAAGACTTTTTTCTTTTCCAGATTTTCTTCCAACGCTTCATAGTTCCTTTTCGCAAGTTCCCAGTTTTCTTTTTGGTTTTCTATCATTTCCTCTACAAGTTCTTGAAACTCTTCATCGATAGTATGCATCTGGATTCTGCCCTTAATTTCCCATGTGCGGATTCGGTCTTTGTAGAAGTTGTTCCGATTGACTTTTTCTGTGCTTAATGCGGCGTCAGAGTTACCTTCCCAACGGCGACAGAGGTATATTACATCATAGATACGTCCGATCTTATACTCCCGTGAGATTCGTAATCCTATGGCGTAATCTTCACCATAGCTGGTATTCGGCAATTTGATATCACGAAGAATAGGAGTGTAGAAAGCTCGTGGAGCACCCAAACCATTGATACGTAGAGCGTTGTTCTTTCCATTTTCCGGTGTCCACTCTTTGTGGTCAATGATACCGGGGGGGATTTCGTTCAGTTGGAAGTCGGTCATTAGATAGGTACCTATAACCATTGCGCAGCTTTCCTTATAAAAGGTGTCTACGATTTTCTGTAAAGTGGATTCATCTTTATATAAATCGTCGCTATCTAACTGTATAGCGAACTTTCCGCATTTTTCGTGACATATACCCTTGTTCCAGCACCCTCCTATACCTAAATCATTTTCTTGGGGGATGATATGGATCAATCTTTTATCGCTACTTAGTTCCTGGAGAATTTCCGTCGTTCCATCGGTGGAATGATTGTCGATAACAATAATGTTAAAAGAGAAAGTGGTCCGTTGGTTTAAAGCCGAATTGACAGCATCGCGGATTGTATGAGCACGATTGCGTACAGGGATGATGACAGATGCCTCGAATTCAAAGTTTTCGCTGTGAAGATTTACAGGCCGTGAAGAAGTAGGCATGAAATAAGCATCAATACATTTCAGGTATTCGGTGCAGGCAGCTTCCATTTCAATTTGTACTTCCCGATTTTTGGGGTTTACATAGTCGAATTGTTTCTCTCCGCTTTTTCTGGTATCTGTTTCAATTTCGATGTATAGATATTCATTGATGTGCACAATTGAATATTTGTAAGAGATGAATAGACGCATAGCATATAGTCCTGCGTATTTGTACTCTTCACGCAAAGCATCTGCTATTTTAGTGAAGGCAGAAGAACTGAATAGAAGCATGGAACCGAAATCGAAATCATCCCGGACGCTTCCTAATTGGTAGTCAATGACAGGTGCTTGTTTAAGTTCTCCGTTAATCAGCTGATAGTGGTCGGCATAAACTATTCCATTCTTTTTATCGTTCTCCATGATTTGCACCATGCGTTCCAAGGCATACAGTCCCAGTTTTAATGGAGTTTGTTTCAAGTAGAACAGAGTATATTCCGTATTGGCATTGGCTGCAATTGTTTTCATTGTGTCTGTGGAATAGAACCCTTTAACAGAGAGATATTCACAACCCGGAAGAGCTTTCTTACCGGGCTCCGAACCTAATAAATAGATCTTATTTACTAGCTCTGACACTTGTAGTTCCTTTACTGTCTGCATGGTATCTTCCGGGGTGCCGAAAGGTATGAAGCAATTAATTTTCTTCTTCATCTTCATCTTAATATTAAAGAACTGTCGTATTGTCCATCGTTGATTTCTTTCGAATGAGGAAGCAAAGCCCGATGAAAGTAAATGCAGCGTTAAATAATAGCAGCTCGTAACTAATTTGGTAACCGTTGAACCATGCTTCCGAATTTCGTTGCAGGATATAGCAAAGAATAGGAGAAGCGATAGCTACCAACGGAATATATTTATCATAAACTTGTTTCTTGGTGAAGATGCCGAAAGCGAACAACCCTAAGATAGGACCATACGTATAACTGGCCAATGTGTAAATCGCATCAATCACACTGGTGTTGTTCAGCAAATTGAATACAAAAATGACTGCCCCCATCACAACTGCCATACCGATATGTACCTGTTTGCGTATCTTGCTAAGTGCCGCCTCTCCTTTTATCTGTGCATGTAAAATATCTACAGTAAAAGAAGTGGTCAGTGCCGTCAAGGCAGAACCCGCTGCAGAATAGGCGGAGGCTATCAGTCCGATAATGAATAATATTCCGACTATGCCGGGAAAATAATTTCCGGTAGCGATCATCGGAAACAACTCGTCGCTTTTTCCCGGATTCTCAATGCCTTGCTGTGCTGTGAACGTATATAGCAGTACTCCCAGCATCAGAAAAAGCAGAATGACAAAGAACTGTGAGATTCCACTGGTAATCATATTTTTCTGCGAGTCCCGGAAGTTCTTGCAGCTAAGATTGCGCTGCATCATATCCTGGTCGAGCCCGTTCATGGCAATAACGGTGAATACACCTGCCAGGAATTGTTTGAAGAAATATCGTTTGTCGTTGACATCGTCAAAAAAGAATGTCTTGGAAAAGTCACTGTCTGAAATCGTACTAACCAGACCGCTGAAATTCAGATGCAGGCTGGAAGCAATATAATAGATGCAAAGTACAACCGACACTACCAGGCAGAATGTTTTTAGAACATCCGTCCATATCAATGATTTCACTCCACCGCGGAAAGTGTAAAGCCATACGATAAATACCGTAAGGATCACGTTCAACAGGAATGGGAGATGGAAAGGATCGAAGATAAGAAACTGCAATGTCAGGCATACGAGAAAGAGCCGGACGGCTGCCCCTAGCATCTTTGAAATAAAAAAGAACCAGGCTCCCGTCTTGTAGGAAGAGCTTCCGAACCTGTTCTCCAGATATTCATAAATGGAAACCAGATTCATGCGATAAAAGAGGGGAACAAGTACAAATGCAATGATAATTTGTCCTACTATGAATCCCAGCACCATCTGCAGGTAAGAAAAGCTACTTGCCTGTACCATACCCGGAACGGAAACGAAGGTGACTCCGGAAATGGTGGAACCGATCATGGCAAAGGCAACGATATACCAGGCTGATTTACGGTTTCCTACAAAGAATCCTTCATTGTCGGCTTTGCGTCCTGCTATATAAGAGATAGTGAACAGGATGATAAAGTATGCCACAGTAGTAATAGATATAACGGCTGGACTCATATCTGCTGTTTAAATTCGTTTGAGGATGAATATCCGGAACTTGTTTACTTTGCCTACAAATGTAGGGAATTTATCATAGATATACATACTCTTACATATTTTTTATTCCGGGTGTGCCTCCGGTGGCATGTTTGGAGGAACGCCAGTTTTTGTTGAGCGAGGACAACTCCGGAGATTTCTTTTCAAGCGAAACGCCGGTTATTTTATCAATGGTGTGCATTTCATCTCTAAAACAACAAGTGTCAAAAGTATGTCCTGGTGCAGTCTCTTTACTACTTGAAAGTGCCAGATACCCGCCATTATTGTTCAGTGCCGGGAAGTTCGGTATAATTATTATATTTTCTCCACCGACTTTATGTTTCTGAACAACTCTGTTGAAGTATTTCGTGAAGCAAAGATATGCTTTGGCAGGAATGGTTAGGGGAGTAGAAGGACTTTCATTTTGAAGGATGGTAGTATTGTATATTGCCCCGTCTTTATACATCTTATATAGATAAAGTGCCGGTAAAATGATAGCCTGTTCAGTCGGATTGTAGATTTCTATATATTCTGCACCATCAGTGGCATTATTATACATGATTTCATTGAAAAGAAGCATACCTCTCACATCTTTCGGTAATTCGGGGGTGTTCGGATTATCTGGAATGTCTGTTCCGGGATGATCGGGTGTTTCATCAGGTGTAGTGTCCGTTTCTACGTTATTAGATAGCTGTATGTGATGAAATGTAAATCCTTTACAGCGGGTTTTGGTGTAAATGCAGTATATACCGCAGTAGCGGGAAGTTTGTATATCGGTATCTTTTATTTGTTTTTCTTTTACGTATTCATTCTCGGATTCACGTCGTGTCCAAAAAGTCCAGTAACCATTATTGTCACGTTCTACTTTTATATATAGTTTCGGTGAAGAGTCTCCTTTCATCAACTCTCTTCCCGAAGCCAGTAGTTTAGATTGGTCTCCGTTTTGACGATAAAGAGTTACATTATCTTTGGCTCCTCCTATCTGAATATAATAACCGTTTAAATTACCGGAAAGAATGTTTGAGGAAGAAGTCAGATAAAATCGTGCATAATTGTTAGCGGAAGGATTAAAGGTGAGGTGAACTCCAAATTCCCAACGGGTATTTTTTACAGAGGTGGAAGGAATGGTGACATAAGCTGTTCCGGCGTCTTCGTATGGATCATTCAGATGGATTCCTTCTTTAGAATTGATGGTGAATTTGTCCATCTCTCCTTCCCAGGGAAGTTCGGAGGTAACTGTATCCTCTCCCTCTGAATCTCCTTTTTCTTCGTCATTAGCAGGGAGCGAACAATTATAGAACAATATGATGAAGATACTTAGGAAAGCAAATGCTTTGTAAACTTTCATACGGTTTTTAATTTGAGTTTTTTCGTTTTACCGTATTTGTTTGTGTATAATGCAGAAGCAATTGCGGTCTGAATATTTGAATGAGTCGGCAAAGATAAACTTTCTTGCCGGAAAAAGCCTATACTTACAGAAGAAAAGATTGTAATTCTTTTTGTTTCCTATACACGCATGGGAAGAAAACTGTAAGGGACTACCCTAAGTCATATTTAATAGATTGACTTTTGATAGTCCCTTACAACTGTTACATTCAATATGGGAATACTATTCGAAACGTGGTATTACATATTTATCAGTATAAGATGTGAAAGTAATACCGGGCATGGAATGAGTAGACGATGCGTTCTCTAATTTTTTAATCAATGAATAATCGTCGGCATTCAATGCGTAATAATTATCAGAGGTCGGAGTAGTCACACGTACCGTCCAATCGAACATATTACCGATAATGGTTAGTGCATCCGTTTCGGGATTGAATACCGGGATTCCTGTTTTTACGATTTCATACGTCCGATTCTGCAACACATAGAAGGCGTTGTTGACATCGGTCATAAAAGCAAGCGTCTTTTTGTTTCTGAACTCGGGCAGATACAGATGCTTTAACGTCAGTCCTTCAGGCAAGGTGATGGCACGGACATACGGACGCCCTTTCACCTGTTTCAGATGAAACAGACGGCGGTCGGCATCCAATAGAAGGTAACCTTCGTCATACTCCTTTTTCACCGTCGGATTTCCTACAATCTCCGTTGCCGGGAAACGAAAATCTTTCTTAGTCATAGCTTCGGTAAACTGAAGGCTTTTATCTTCCTTCACGCTGTTGGTAGCCATGTCGATGAATTCGATCCCTTTGGAGGTGATGCGGAATACATCATCCGGCATTTTTAAATCCACACGTCCTGACATGGATTCCATTAGCGGGTAAAGTCCGATAGAAGGCGCATTGATATCCGAAGGAACGCTGCGGAAGTTGAAGTTTTCCGTCTGCACCATTTTGGGAGTCACTGCGATTCCTTGAATGGTATCTGGAAAACGCTCGTCAGACATCAACTGGCGGAAGTAAAACATAGGCAGGATGCTGTCGAAAGCAGCTTCCGAATAAATGTTTCCTGCCAAGTCGCGACGCACGCTTCCCTTTCCCTCTTCCTGTCCCATCTGTGCGAAATCGCCAATGACGAAACTATATAGGGTAAAGGGAGTCTTCTCCGGCTTTACGACAAAGAAATTGTAACACCAAGGCAACTGCCAAAGAAGCAGGAAAGCGATGGTTACATATAATAGTATGGTACTGAAACGTCTCATTTCTCAATCTTTTAATTTTTAATCTTTAATTTTTAATTGTTTAGTCCTGCTTTCCGGCCTTAAATCGTACGATAGAAAGCCACGAGAAAGAAGCTGTCAACAAAGTATAAACCACTAAATAAGGGAGGAACTTGTTGTATGCTTCCGGTGTGGGCGACAGAAAGAAGATCCGGAGTAACAATACAGCGATAATGAGATTCAGAATACGACGTTTCCATGCCGGTTCAAGGCAGATCCATGCGACGAGCAGGTAGCCGGAAATCCCGGCAAGATACCACGTTAAAGCGGTGAGCAATATGTGGTTCTTCAGTTCATGGGCAAGTATTCCGTTCAGGTATACTTCCATCAACAGGAAATTAGAAGCAAAACAGACAAGAATCAATATGAGTCCGGAGAGTAACATATTGCCCGTCATTTTTAGTTCCGGATAAGGCAGATGGAGAGTCAGTTTCAAACATTTGCGTTGCATCTCGGGGACAAACTGCACGATTGCCATCAGGATTCCGGCAATCAGGGGGATATATTGCAACATATCAATGAAGATAACATCGCGTTGCAGCATGACTTCCCATACATGAGCAGCCCCTTTCATTTCTACCACCCGGTTGATGCGAAGCATACAATAGCCTGTAAAACCGAGTGTGGCGAGCACGGCAAGCAGAAAATACCACCGTGTCTTTATCCATTCTTTATAAAATATAGCGTACATTTTTGAGGATTTATGATTTATGAATTATGATTTGTGGGTTACGAGTAGCCAATTTTTATTCTTAATTTAATCAGTATTTGCCTGTCAGGCCGATAAATGCATCCTCCAAATTTACCTGTTCACTATGAAAATTAGTGTAAGGCACTGACATTGATTTCAGTTTTGCTTCTGTCTCTGTCGGTTGCAGGAAGGAGAAGGTCTCCAACTGGTTTCGCATGACAGAAGGATGATAGAAATCATCAGACGCAGGAAGTTCATAACCTTCGGGAATAGTGAAAGTGTAGCGACGTCCTTTTTCCAGTAATTCGACGATTGGTTTCTGAATCAGTATCTTTCCGTAGTCCATGATAATACAGTCATCAACGAGTCGTTCCATATCCTGAATGATATGTGAGGTCAGGAAGACGGTTTTCCCTTCCGAGCGGGCATAGTCACGGAGATAGTCGACAAACAAGCGGCGGTAACCGGGATCGAGTCCGAGTGAGAAGTCGTCCAATACTAGAAGTTCCGGGTTTTGTGCAAGGATAAGTCCGAGGGCAACTTGTGAGCGCTGTCCGCATGACATACGTGAGATACGTTGTCCGGGAGCGACTTTCAACTTATTCATCAGTTCATAGTACGCTTCCTTTTTCCATTGACCGGGGTAGAAAGCTGCGTAGAATTTCTCTATCTCGGTGATGGTCATGAATTGATATTGCACATGACCTTCGATGAGCAGTCCGATATTGCGACGCAGAGCCGGTGCCATTGTCTGTATCTCCTGTCCGAAGATGCGACATTCTCCCGAACGGGGTTTCAGGTAACCGCTCAAGATATTGATAGTGGTGGTCTTGCCCGTACCGTTCTTTCCCAACAGTCCCAGGATGCGTCCTTTGGGTACTGTGAAACTAAGATTTTCGTAAATCAACCGTTTGCCGTAATAGTGCGTCAGATTGTTACATTCGATAATATGTTCCATTTGATTTTATCTGTTATTCTATTCAAAAGAAGAAAAGGAAAAGAATGGGAATCAAGATTCCGACAATGACTTCAATTCCTCCTCTGCCGATAATACCCTTATTTCCTTTCAGCATGATGATGCCGGAGAGAGTAATGATAATAAGAGCGATGGCGAAAATATCAGCAAAGTAAGTCCACCATTGTCCCGGGTTGTAATGTAAACGGGACATTGCTCCGATAAGCGGGCGGCGGGTGACGGATTCATATACCGCTTCTCCTGTCTTCACGTTTACCAGGAGATTGGAGCCGCCTTTCAGGAAGACTTTCATTACGTCCGTTTTCGGGAAGTAAAATTTGGTATAGTTGCCGGTTTCTCCCAAAGGTTCCAGTAGAGTAAGTACTTTCTCTTTACTCATTCCTGCTTTGTCCGGTAGCTTTTCCGCTATTTTATATTCTTTCCGCGTGATGGAGAAGTTCGGATTAATCGTATCACGGTGATTCATTACAATTCCGGAAATGGCATATATCAATACCATTCCGGAAAAGAAAAATGACAGGTCACGGTGTATGAGCCGGCTCCATTTACGAACAGTACTACTCCACTCCATACGAGTTGGCTTCCATAAAATAGAAAGATAAATACTCTTTTCCTGTTTCTGCTTTGCGGTCGGCTATTTTTGCGCGGAAGTCTGCGATGCGGGCTTCGGGACTGTTGGCTGTTTCGCCGCGTGCTTTCTTTTCAGAATCGCATCCGGCTTCACCGGTTCCGTGTTTTTCGGCAGCTTGTGCTTTGAGTTGTGCTTCCCAGTTCTGGAGGTAGGCTTCGTCAATGCGTTGTTCTTTCAGTGTTCCGGTAACACGAACGATGGAGTTCACGCATTTAGGATCGAATGCTCCCAAAGTGCCCGCTTCTACACGGATCACTTGGGTATCGTCGCTACCCATCAGGAAGATTTTCTTTGCGCCATGTTTGCAGGTATGTGTGCAGACGCCTTCAATGGTCACTTCTTGTCCTGCAAGGCTTTCGGCATTGGCAAGAAGAGAATCAATTTCCAAGGCGGAAGATGCAGACTGTTCTGTAGTCGCTTCTGATGCGCTTTTCTGTTGTTTGTTACCACATGAAGTTCCGATAAAAGTCATTGCCACGATGGCAATTGCGATTGTTAGCTTTTTTGTTTTCATTGTTATTGCTTCGTTTTTATATAGTTTGTAATCTGTTTTTCGTTTGTTTATAGCTTATCGTAGTTCGCCTTACGGGCGAGGGGGGTAGCCTTACTTGAAACTTTTAGTTTCCCAGTGTGAAACTGGTAGTTTCAAACCTTGAAACTGTTGGTTTCTCACCGAGAAACTAAAGGTTTCAAGGCATGAAACAAATATTAGTCTTTTAGTTGCCGGCTTGATCCCTTATGCAACGAACTTGCATACCGGCTTTAATGCTAACATAAGATAATGATAATCTGCCTTCCGGATACTTGGTTGCATTGATTGTACTCATTAATCCAAAGAACTGTATATTGGTTAGTAGGCCGCTGGTACTATTGTATATGGGCTTGTAGGCGGTCGAAGTCATGAGATAATTCATTGCCGGTTTTCCATGCCACGCAGCTTGAATCTTGGCGTCATCTGCTATTGCAGTTTTTTGGTAGCTGCCGGCGCCTGTAAGACTTGTTGCCATACGAACACCGGAGAATTGGTAATTGAATCCTGCATCCATCAGTGATGATATTTTGGCTCCATCATAAGCTGTATCATAAAAAAGAGCTTTATCACCATCAGCCGGTACCTTGCCGTCGGCATCATTCGTTGTTTTTCCTACCAGATTAAAGTACTCCAGACGTGTCGGTATGTGCCATCCTTTCGGGCAGATTCCTTGTGCTCCTTCAAAGGAGGTCAGATTACTATCAGTAATTTCTTTACCACCCAGTGCAGCCTGGAAATCATATAGATAACCTAATTCTTTTATGGCACTTTCTTTTGTTGTAGCTACGGTTGCACCGTCGGCTGTGATTTCATACGGATACCAAACATGGCTATCAGCAGTTGGATCACTTGAAGGAGTATACCCTTTCGGTAAATAAATAAGCGGTTCAGCCATCCATGTCGTACCGTTTGAGAGAGTTACAGTCTTATATTTTACATTATCATACAGGAAATAGTTCTGATCGAGATGTTCCTCGAAAGGAATCTCATTATCAGCTCCAATTTCACCCTCATCTGTCCAGTTTTCAATGTCACCACTAAGTTTGACTTCTATATCGTCAGGTAACACGCGAATGTTCACACTGTATTGTCCTCCTTGTGCCAAAGTGGTAGATGTGAGCTTCTGTGACAAGGTCTTGCCGTCAGATGTTGCTACTTCAAGCGTCAAGGCTACTGTTTGGGGAACGATAATGGCGCGGTATGTCTCATTCGCTTTAACGGCTTGTGCAACAATGCTTGTTGCGGAGGCGTTTGCATCAGCAGTCACTGTGAGAGCACTCAAATCAAGAGTTGCAGTCGGGATGGAACCTTTCAATGCGATAGACGAGATGTTAGCTTCTACTTCCTTTGTTACATTAATCACTAATTTAGTAAACATGTGTTTGAAGTTCATGCTTATAACGTTGGTAGTCGGAAGTACATCCGATTTCTTTGCTGCCATAAAATCTGACGCTCCATATCCACTAGTCTGATCGGTTTCAACAGTAAATGAAGCCGGAGTATTACTCTCTTTATAGGGATAATAGGCTACTATTTGCGATTTGTCATTTCCTTCCGGGTACCAGAGTAAATCGCCTGCAAATACTCCGTCATTGTATGTCATCTGTTTATTCTCTGCATATACGAAGTCACCGTTTTGGGTGATTGTAACACCGATTTTATCTCCGGTTTCAAAGTTAACTTCCGTAGCACGTGTAATAATGGGAGAGATAGTAATGCGACTGTTTGCAGGAGTCGTAGCTTCGTTCTCTTCCTGCTGACAAGAGACCAAAAGCGCTGCTGCGAAGATAAATGTCAAACTCTTTTTCATTGCTTAATAATTTAGTTTATTTATATTCATTGTTCTCAAAAAGTATATCCTAATTTGATAGTCTCGTTCCAACGGTTCGAACCATCTATATATTGCAGGTTGAAACCGTGCGTATAACTACCCTGTACTTCCGCATAAATTCCATAGTTGAAATGATAGCGCAATCCGAGATGAAATGTCGCTTGTGGGGCGGTTGCATATTCATTTTTCAGATTGTAATAATCAGTCAGCCGATAAGGCGGATCACCCGGTTCCGTATCTGTTGCCGTAGTCCTGTTTTTCTCGGTAAAGTTTCCTATGGCAAAGGATGCAGCCGCTTTCAGGTCGAGTTTCCCCAGATGAAATACGCTGGAGATATAAGTCTGGCTACAAATCATCTTTTCCGAAACCACATAAGGATACATCTGTGTGGTCAGTCGTCTGAATGTTGATATATTCGTTCCCAGGCGAAGTTCCGTGCGGGGACTAATCAATTCATATTCGGGATGGACGGAGAAAACATCCTGCTCAAAAATACGATTGGAACCGTGTACGTGAGTGGTCGTTATCCCGTTCACAGTTTCTTTGGTTATCACATTTTCGTTGTTGACCAGATGTGACCATTGCAAGTTCAGTCGCAGAAAATGCTCTTTCTTTTCCTGTTTGAAATGATAACTCAAATGGGAGGTAATTCGGTGGGTTGGAAATTTAAACCAGATAGCATCTCTTTCACCGGCAGAACCTGAAGAATACGTGTATTCAGCATCTCCGTAAAATCCTTTCCATTGAAGTTGCAAGGCTCCCCCGTTCGACAATTCTTTGATGGGGAAACCGTTGACACCCGATTCACTAAGATGGATTCCACTCCCGTCCCATGCCTCGTAAGCTCCATACATAAGTCCTTTATCCAGAAAAGCATTGTAAGAGTTTTCGGCTGTACCGATGACTTCTGCTTTCACTGATTCACTGTTTTTACCGAGAATATAGGAAAAGCCGATCGCCATATCTCCCGAATGATACATGACGCTGGGGGCTATTTTCAAATCCAGTCGGTAATTGGTATGCCGCAAGTCCTTTCGTTTGGAATAGTTGGAAGCGGCAAAGTCTATCTTTCCTCCTAATCGCCAGTTGGGTGAAATATCAGTTGCAATACCACCCATGAAAGTGTAAGTTTGCAAGTCTTTACGTCCGGGTGTGAACTCCAGGAGGTCTACGGGATAAAATCCTGGGTGGATAAACATCGAACCGCTCATATCCTTGCCTGAAGTATGATCGAATGAGAATGAACCCGTCAGTGAATAGCCTTTCAGATGAGTGATGGACTTTGCTACCGCTCCGGCACTCCATGCTTCTTTTGCTTCGTAATAGTTGTGGAAATCACCGTGGTTATTCTTTCCGTACAGTTCGGCATAGGAAGCAGAAATACTGTCCATCATGATACCTGTGACATTTGTCCCGGCATTCCAGGAGTTACGCCGTTCGATGATGTCATAAGTCTGCGCCGAAACTCCGGATGTCAGACATAGGATCCAAAGGCCTGTTATATATATTTTCTTCATCTCACTCATGCAAAGATTGTTTTTCCCGTTCATAAAAATCGGTAGAAGAGTTGTTTGTATCTACCAGTACTTCGTAACCCGCTTCCTGTGTCGCTTCTTCATCCACATGACGGTATAAACTGCGTCCGTTGTATGTGGCACTTTGAGTGACATATCCCGCATCGATGGATGGAGAAATACGCTTTTTATTGTTGGAAGAACCGCCATAATATACTTCCGTGCCATCAATCACCCAGTCAAGTGGTATCGCTATCACCTGATCCGTAGTGCTTCCCGGTTTTTGTATGACGCTTCCCTCTTTTAGAACGAAGTCCTGTATCGTGGTATCCTTGGCTTTAAAAATAACCGCGGCAGGAGAAAATATCGAGAATGAATAGGCGTTCGCCTGACCAGTCTTCAACACTACGTTCAGGTAATGATCCGGTGTGATCTGGTCGCCCGGAGCCGGATGATACTGTGTGTTCGGAAAATAAACATTATTATAGCATACAAAATATCCGGGTTTGTTCAGGTTGACAGATTGCGGATATTGTGCCGCATGGTCAACCGCTCCGTTGATGGCAATCACTGCATCTTCTCCCGGCTGAAGCGGGAACGTTTTACCGGTACCGCCAAATTGCCAGATACACTGAACGATGGGAGCAAAGTCCTTGAAGATAGTTGCTCCGGTTGCTTCATCCTGTGTCACCCATACATTAGTGGCTTGTGAATTGTAAGGGTCGAGTGCTCCGAAGCATAAACTATCCAGATATTGCACTTCCGAGTCGTTATTATGCAGGATAATGTACTTGTCGGATTGATAATTTCCTTCCAGCGGTAACTTTGTGCATCCTCCGCAGTAAATCTCTTTAATAATGATCGTCCCGGCCTTGGAATGAATGAGTGGGAGATTAAGAGATATGTCTCCGCTGGTTAGTTTGACATTATCAGCTAATCCGTTGAAAATATCCTTTCCGCCTTTGTCGCTGACTTGTACGCGGTATATACCTTTGGTCAAAGAGAATTGCGCCACTCCATTCTTGTCGGTTTTAGCCTTGTAAGAATTTCCACGGTCGACATCTTCAATCTTTACGGTCACTCCTTCCCGGAGATGATCCGTGTATCCGTCCGGATATACGGCAGTAACCTGCAGGCTGTGCAACTGGTTGTCATACGGATTCTCTTTATCGATATCTGTGCATCCCGCAAAGATGCCAGTCACTGTTAGTAATAATATGTAGATGAATTGTTTCATATAGTTAGAATTTGATACGGCAAGTAAGTCCATAATAGAAATCCGGGGTGAAGAGAGCGCTTACACCCGTTGCATGAGATTTTACATAAGGCCGTGAGTTGGTGAAATTAATCGCATTGAGAGAAAGAGATACATAGTCTCCAATCTCTTTGGTGATATTGATATTGGCAGAAAAATAAGGATCATATCCGTCTGCTGCAAATGTATAGGCATTGCCCGATTTGCGTATCAGGTAGGAGAATTCCGGATTCGCGGCTTCCGCTGATGTGAAAGGATGCATCTCATTATTCAGGTCGAGGTATGCTACCGGCCAGATAGCGGTATAAGAGTTACCGTCATAGATACTTCCCCCGGTTTGGGTATTACTGCTTTCGCTCACATTGAAAGCATATTCTTTTCCTTGATACTCGGAGATGTTCTGCGAACGCTTCACAAGCGAAGCTTCCAGTCGGCACGAGATAATCAGTCTGGCTTTCGGAATACGGGTGATGGCTGTGATATTGGCATCCAGCGAGTGGGTACGCTTGCCGTTGGCAGTAGTCGATAAGTTGTCGCCGTTGGCGTAGATACCTACATATTGGTAAGAACGATTGGCAAGACTGGTGTGCGACCATCCATTCTGATAATAATACGATAAAGAGTTGTCGATGTATTTCGTATAAGTATAAGCGGCATCTACCCGGAATTGCGTGCGAATCGGAGTAATTTCCGGGAAATCAACAATCATTTCCGCTCCGCGACGAATCACGTCCATTCCATTGTCGGGAGAAGTTGACTTTACAAAAGTCTGGTCGGTCACTTTGACATCCATAGGAGTCCAGTAACTGGATGCATTGTCGCGTATGTAAACCATCCCTGTCTGGTTATCTACATTGATTTGCGGGTTAGTCGGCATAGTGAATCCATCCGGCAATTGGAGCACATCATAGGAGAACGGAGTATAAGTACTTGCGTATTTATACGGCAGCTTGGTACGGTTGAAATAACCGACTAATGAAATTCTGGTACGGGCAATGTTGACGTCCAGACCGATTTCTGCGTTCTGATTCCGTTGCCAGCGTAGGTTTTCATTGTGCAATAACGTGTAGGGCTGACTATAATATATATAAGATGATTCAATCTTATTATAGGAAAAGCCGAAGGTCTGTATGTCCCGATATTCCTGTTTGGGATACAAGGTGTAGAAAGAGGGCAGCTTTTCGGTAATTCCCCAGCCGCCACGGATAGCGATATATTCGTTCAACTGCCATCTGGCATTGAAACGCGGAGATAGAGTATTCAGATTTTTATATTTCGTTCCCTTGATAAACAAATGTTCCCAACGCACCCCTGCCATCAGTCTAAGCATGGTATTTCCCACAGGAAATGACAGACTTTCTTCTGCATAAAGCGAAACATTATGCATATATGGATAAGTAGTGTAAGGACGGGGACGATAACCGTTCGGAGCCAATGACGGGTCTTTGTAATATTCTCCTTCACCCACATTGCCTGTTGCTTTCCATTGAACACCCGCTTTCAGGTTGCTGTTTACAGTCTTAAACCGTCTGTTCCATTCATATTTTAACGATGCGGCATAATCCAGTTCTTTGGAGTCGATGATTTGGTCGGCAAAGTAAGTATATGGCAGTTTGTTTGCCATAAAATATCCTTCCTCCGTGGCATGGACAGCCGGTTGCTCCGATGCATAGGAGTAGAACGTATGCGCGTGGGAGTTGTTATCATTGTAGTATATTGATGCGTCGAACTTAAGGTTGGTTATCCACGATTTGTTGAGCAGCCAGGCCAGTGAAGTGTTTGTCCGGAATACGTTATCTCTCACTTTGTTGTATTCTCCCGAATAGGCATCAGGATCATCTTTGGTATTCATTCCTCCGATATTGCCTGTAACACCGATGTCGAATCTTAATACGTTGCGGAACGTGTTGCTATATCCGGCAGAGAATCCTCTTCTTGTATAAGAAGAATAGGGAGATACCAACTTTTGAGTAGCCTTGGTCCACTCACCGTTTATGTTGATGACTCCTTTATCGTTTCCTAAATCCAATCCTTTAGCAAATGAAACCTGTTCGGTGCGAGGATTGATAGACAGCAATATGTTCCAGGGTGTTTTCCCTTTCCGGGTGTGAATCTTGACCATACCACTATTCAAGTCTCCATATTCTGCCGAAGGCACTCCGGTGATGACTTCCACCGATTCAATATCTGCAACAGTGATATTCCGGGTATCCACTCCGCTCATATTGCCAAACGAACCATTGTTTCCAATACGAACTCCATCCACTTCTACGGCTGTTCCAAATGCGGCATTGCCGGCTGTTGACCCTCCGTCGCGTAATGAGAAGATATTATTGGCGGTAAGATCCGGCACTTTAGTCTTTCCTCCCGGAAGGAGAGCGGAGATATCGCTCACGTTGGATACCTGTAGATGCTCCAATGCATGATTTCCGATGGTGAGCGTCGTGTTTAATTCATTTTTAGGTGCTTGTGCAGTAACGACTACATCATCCAGTGCAAGTGTATTTTCTTTGAGTATGATAGGAAGGTTATTGATATTGCTGCGCACATTTACGGGAATTGTTGCCGGTACATAACCCAAAAAAGAAACCTCCAGATTATATTTCCCTTCCTGTACTCCTTGTATCGTAAATTCTCCTTTCTGATTGGATACGGCCCACAAATAGGTACCTTTAATGAGAATAGAAGTACCAGGCAGGGGAGAATTCGTTTTTGCCTCGGTCACACGTCCCGAGATTGTATAGATGTTTGAATTAGCTGCGGCCTCAAATAAATTGAAAAATAGTAGCCCCCAGAATGCTATATTAAAAAGACAATACTTCATAGATAAGTTTTGCGCAAAATTCGATAAAAAACGAGTTTGTATCAATCGCTATAAATAGTTATTTTGGCAAATCCTGATACCTATAACTAGTGACTCGTTACCTACGAATAGGTATTTTCCCTCTAATTGCAGCTTGGAGAATAAAAAACCGGCTTGCATTGCGATTACTATCACATTGCAAACCGGTTGATTTATTTGGCTTATCTATCATTGACCGGATATTATATCCAGTCTATTGTATTAGATATTTTTTACTTTAATCAGATATTCGGCAATCTGCACAGCATTCAGTGCAGCGCCTTTCTTGATCTGGTCACCTACAATCCAGAAAGTCAATCCGTTTTCGTTTGTCAGGTCTTTGCGGATACGGCCTACGTATACCGGATCTTTACCTGCCAGGAACAGCGGCATCGGGTATTCTTTTTCGGCAGGATTGTCCTGCAGAACCAGACCTTCACCGTTAGCGAATGCTTCACGAGCCTCTTCTACGGAAATCGGACGTTCAGTTTCTACCCAAATACTTTCAGAGTGAGCACGTAATGCAGGAACACGTACGCAAGTTGCGCTAACTTTTACGTCAGAATGCATGATCTTGCGTGTTTCATTATACATCTTCATCTCTTCTTTCGTATAACCGTTTTCTGTAAACACGTCGATCTGCGGAATCAGGTTGAAAGCCAACTGATAGGCAAACTTCTCTACAGTCACAGGTTCGTTTGCCAATACCTGACGATATTGTTCGTACAATTCGTCCATGGCAGCGGCACCCGCACCACTTGCTGCCTGATAGGTAGACACGTGCACGGTTTTTATATGAGAAAGCTTTTCGATGGCTTTCAGTGCAACTACCATCTGGATAGTCGTACAATTAGGGTTGGCGATAACGCCGCGCGGACGTTCCAATGCATCCTCTGCATTTACTTCAGGCACCACCAAAGGCACATCGGCATCCATACGGAAAGCGCTGGAGTTGTCGATCATCACAGCACCATACTTGGTAATTGTTTTCTCGAACTCCTTAGATGTTCCTGCACCGGCAGAAGTGAAAGCAATGTCTACCCCTTTAAAGTCATCGTTGTGTTGTAAGAGTTTCACCTCGATCTGTTTACCGCGGAAAGTATATGTTGTTCCGGCACTACGTTTAGAACCGAACAAAACTAACTCGTCCATCGGGAAGTTTCTCTCATCGAGCACGCGCAGGAACTCTTGTCCTACGGCTCCGCTTACGCCAACAATAGCTACTTTCATCTTTTTCTTTTGTTAAATTGTGAATATTGAATTTCTCTCCTTATCCTGTCGAATAGAAAAGATTTGGCTGCAAAATTATAACAATTTAGCATATAAACATCGATTTTGAGAGAAATATTTCAGTTTTTCGGCGGATTACTCATGCTTCCGTATAGTTGGACGTGGTTATTGGAGTGAAATGACCATTAGACATTCATTGGATTCTGCAAACTTTTTTGTTCCTTTGCAGAAAATTCCTAAAAAACACAGCCTATGAACCTGTTTGATCTCAATTTAACGCTGCCGATTTCTGATCCGACCTGGGTGTTCTTTTTGGTACTAATTATCATTCTTTTTGCTCCGATGATTTTGGGGCGTCTCCATATACCTCATATTATAGGCATGATTCTGGCGGGTGTGCTGATTGGCGAACACGGTTTTCATGTGCTCGACCGCGACAGTAGTTTTGAACTGTTTGGTAAAGTAGGACTCTATTACATCATGTTCCTTGCCGGTCTTGAGATGGATATGGAGGACTTTAAGAAGAACCGGACGAAAAGTTTCGTGTTCGGCTGGCTCACTTTTCTGATTCCTATGGCGTTGGGAATATGGAGTAGTATGAGTATGCTGGGATATGGTTTTCTCACGGCGGTGCTGTTGGCAAGTATGTATGCTTCCCATACCTTAATTGCTTATCCTATTATTAGCCGTTACGGATTGTCTCGTTTGCGCAGTGTCAATATCACCATTGGTGGTACTGCTGTCACCGTCACCCTTGCTTTGATTATTCTTGCCGTCATAGGAGGCATGTTTAAGGGGACTGTCGATGGCTGGTTCTGGGTATTTCTTGTGGCAAAAGTGGCTTTCCTCGGATTCCTGATTGTATTCTTTTTCCCCCGTATCGGACGCTGGTTCTTCCGGAAGTACGATGACAGCGTGATGCAGTTTGTGTTTGTGCTGGCGATGGTTTTCCTCGGAGGAGGATTGATGGAATTTGTAGGAATGGAAGGAATCTTAGGAGCTTTCCTGGCGGGCTTGGTATTGAATCGCCTGATTCCTCATGTATCTCCTTTGATGAACCGGTTGGAATTTGTGGGAAATGCACTGTTTATTCCCTATTTTCTGATTGGTGTCGGAATGATTATTGATGTAAGAAGCCTGTTTACCGGAGGTGAAGCATTGAAAGTGGCTATTGTGATGACAGTGGTGGCAACCTTTAGTAAATGGCTGGCTGCCTGGATCACACAAAAGATCTATCGGATGCAGTCGAATGAACGGAGCATGATATTCGGTTTAAGTAATGCGCAGGCCGCAGCTACACTGGCAGCAGTGTTGATCGGTCATGAAATCATTATGGAGAATGGAGAACGGTTGCTGAATGATGATGTATTGAACGGTACGGTAGTGATGATACTTTTCACTTGTGTCATCAGTTCTTTGGTAACCGAACGTTCGGCACGTCGTTTTGCTCTGGATGAAAATGTGCAGGCGGAAGAAGAAGCTAAGAAAGTAAATACGGAACAAATCTTGATTCCGGTGGCTAACCCGGAGACGATTGAAGATTTGATTAATCTGGCTTTAGTAATAAAGGATGCTAAGCAGAAAAATGCATTGGTGGCATTGAACGTTATCAATGACAATAATAGTTCGGAGAAGAAAGAGCAGCAGGGTAAACGTAATCTGGAGAAGGCGGCTATGATTGCCGCTGCCGCTGATGTGCCTGTTACGATGGTGAGTCGCTATGACTTGAATATTGCTTCGGGGATTATCCATACAATCAAGGAGTATGAAGCTACGGATATTGTGATCGGTCTGCACCGGAAAGCAAATATTGTCGACTCTTTCTTCGGACATCTGGCCGAAAGTCTGTTGAAAGGTACGCATCGTGAAGTGATGATTGCCAAATTCCTGATGCCGGTTAACACCCTGCGCCGAATTAATATTGCCGTTCCGCCAAAAGCTGAATATGAATCGGGTTTCTCAAAGTGGGTGGAACATTTCTGCCGTATGGGAAGTATCCTGGGCTGTCGGGTGCATTTTTTTGCCAATGAGCGTACATTGATGCGTGTTCAGCAACTTGTGAAAAAGCGACATGCAGGTACTCCGACGGAATTCTCCATATTGGAGGAGTGGGAGGATCTCTTGCTGTTGACAGGGCAGGTGAATTATGACCATTTATTGGCAGTTATCTCTGCCCGTCGCGGATCTATCTCTTATGATCCCTCTTTTGAACGTCTCCCGGCACAATTAGGAAAATATTTCTCTAATAATAGTTTGATAATCCTGTATCCCGACCAGTTTGGCGAACCGCAGGAAATTGTGTCATTCTCCGATCCTCGTGGACATAATGAGTCTCAACATTATGAGAAGGTCGGCAAATGGTTCTATAAATGGTTAAAGAAAAACTAATGGAAAGATACGACTGGCAACAGAGAACGGAACTCCTGTTAGGAGAGGAAAAGATGGAACGCATCCGGAACGCGCACGTATTGGTCGTGGGACTGGGTGGAGTAGGTGCTTATGCCGCCGAGATGATTTGCCGTGCAGGTGTCGGGCGGATGACGATTGTAGATGCCGATACAGTGCAGCCTACTAATATGAATCGTCAGTTGCCGGCCATGCATTCCACGCTGGGGAGGACGAAAGCGGAAGTGTTGGCAGCCCGTTATAAAGATATAAATCCGGCGATTGAGCTGACTGTCCTTCCTGTTTACCTGAAGGATGAAAATATACCGGAACTGCTGGATGCCGATAAATATGATTTTATAGTAGATGCTATTGATACGATCAGTCCGAAATGCTTTCTGATTTATGAAGCGATGAAACGTCGTATAAAGATTGTTTCCAGTATGGGAGCAGGAGCGAAGAGTGACATCACCCAAGTTCGTTTTGCCGATCTTTGGGAGACGTATCATTGCGGTTTGAGTAAGGCTGTGCGAAAGCGTTTGCAGAAGATGGGAATGAAACGGAAACTTCCGGTGGTATTCAGTACGGAGCAAGCCGATCCGAAAGCGGTATTGCTGACGGAGGATGAACAGAATAAGAAATCGACATGTGGAACAGTTAGTTATATGCCGGCCGTGTTTGGGTGTTATCTGGCTGAATATGTCATTAAACGATTATAAGGCTATTATGATAAAACTAGAAGGGATT
Source organism: Bacteroides sp. MSK.18.37 (assembly GCF_019129155.2). Taxonomy (NCBI): domain Bacteria; kingdom Pseudomonadati; phylum Bacteroidota; class Bacteroidia; order Bacteroidales; family Bacteroidaceae; genus Bacteroides; species Bacteroides sp. MSK.18.37. Next base: position 3,773,465 of record NZ_JAHOIB020000001.1, read on the forward strand.
ACGAAGAGTTTCGGCTCATTACAGGTGTTGAAAGGCATTGATCTGGAAATCAACAAAGGAGAAATTATTAGTATTGTAGGCCCGAGCGGTGCGGGTAAAACTACGTTATTGCAGATAATGGGCACTTTAGATGAACCGGACGCAGGTGTGGTACAGATTGACGGAACAGTGGTGAGTCGGATGAAGGAGAAAGAACTATCTGCATTTCGTAATAAGAATATTGGTTTTGTTTTCCAGTTTCACCAACTACTGCCGGAGTTCACGGCATTGGAAAATGTGATGATTCCCGCTTTAATCGCCGGGGTATCTTCGAAGGAGGCGCACGAACGCGCTATGAAGATTCTGGATTTTATGGGACTGGTTGACAGGGCTTCTCATAAACCGAATGAATTGTCGGGAGGCGAGAAACAACGGGTGGCGGTAGCGAGGGCTTTAATCAACGATCCGGCAGTTATTCTGGCAGACGAACCATCCGGTAGTCTGGATACACATAATAAAGAAGATTTACATCAACTGTTCTTCGATTTGAGAGACCGGCTGGGGCAGACTTTTGTCATTGTGACGCATGACGAGGGGCTTGCCAAAATTACGGACCGGACCGTTCATATAGTGGATGGTATGATTAAAAAAGATTAATTAGAGAACCTAATTTCTAAAAATGTATACCAAAAAGGTAGAGCCTTGCAAGTGTTCTATCTTTTAGCTATATATTTATAGTCGCTTCTCTACGGAAGTCTGTGAAGATGATAGTAGAGTGTTTGTTTTGTTTGTGTGTGATGCATTCTTGTCTGGTGTGATAGGAATGCATCTTTTTTTTATTAATTATAACAAATGTAGGGCTCTAGCCGTTCAAGATCAATAGGAGTGAACTCCTCATAGAGAGATAATTGCTTCAGACTTTTTAAGAATCCTTTCTTTTTCCGATATTCTATGATAACCTTTGCTTGGTAGTAGTTTATGTATGGATGATGCATCATTCGTTCCATACCGGCTTTATTTACATTGATGCGGCGTGTCTGATGGGTGTCAATGGAAAACCACGGACGGAGTTTCTCTGCCTTTAGATGAATCTCCTGTAACTGCTCTATTCGGAAAAAGCCTCCCAGCCGTTCGCGGTAATTCACAATCATCCGGGCAATGCTGCTTCCGATTCCCGGAATCTTCTTCAGTTCGGTGGTATCTGCGGAGTTGAGGCTGATGATAGTTCCCGGGAGATATTTCACAAGGGTGTCCCGTTGTATGCTTGGTGTGGTTAACAATCGTACCGTGTCTTTATTTGTCGAACTGAAATCTTCTGTAATTTGTATATAAGGACGAAGAGTCTGGTATTGTTCTTCCGTGAGTCCATATATCTTTCGGAAATCTTCCGGGTGGCGGAATTTACCTTGTTTATAGCGATAGTGCAGGATATTCTTTATCATCCAGGATGGTAACCCAAGCGAAAGAAAAGTAGTAGAGTCTGCGATGTTCGGATCGAACACCGCAAGTTTGATTTCCCTTTGAGGGGATGATTGAAAAGAATGACCGGACTTTTGGTGAGGTTGGGTTTCCCGGAGGGAGGAAATAAAGTCGTTGTATTCCTTATCGAACTTCTCGTTCTCTCTGCAGTCGGTATCTTCAGCGTGTGTGAAAAAGGAGAAGAGTTTAGGGGCGGCATATACTCCTAAAATAAGAACGACAAGGACGATAATGCCTTGTCGTTCAGTTTTAGTATAATAAAGGAAGTCTTTCCACATTATAGCTTGATTAATCCCAGTTCATTGATAAATATCAGTGAGATGGCGATTGGTGCCATATATTTTAATATAAAGATAATGAGTTTGTATACCGGTACCTTTAATGAACCGTCATTGGTAATCTCCGACCATACAATCTTCTTGTCCAGATACCATCCGGTAAAGAGGGAGATGCACAATCCGCCTAGTGGTAACATGATTTTAGCTGTAACAAAGTCGAAGAGGTCGAACATGCCTAGTCCGAAAACGGTAAATCCTTTCATGACTCCCAGTGATAATGAACAGAATATTCCGAGGAAGACACAACCGCCGGTGACTAACCTTGCTGCTTTTCCACGGGAGAGGTTGAACTCCTCATGTAAATAAGCGGTTACTACTTCGTGCAAGGAAATAGTAGAAGTTAAAGCAGCCATTGCCAACAACGCGTAGAACATGACAGAGAATATATATGCCAGTATGGGAACTCCGCTAAATGCCTGTTGGAATACATTAGGCAGGGTGATAAAGATCAGACTCGGACCAGAATCAGGTTGTATGCCTACGGAAAAAGCTGCCGGGAAAATGATAAATCCGGCTAGTATCGCCACAAAGGTATCAATGATTCCTACGCTGAAAGCTGTTTTAGTCAGGTTGGTTTCTTTGCTGAAATAGGAGGCGTACGTGCAAAGGCATCCCATTCCCAAACTCAATGAGAAGAACGCCTGTCCCATGGCACTCAAAAATACATTTCCGTCCACTTTGCTAAAGTCGGGCTTGAGCAGGAATTCGATACCTGCACCGGCTCCCGGCAGAGTGACCGAGCAAACAACCAGTATGAGGATAATGATAAACAAGGTAGGCATCATGATCTTGGAGGACTTTTCGATTCCTTTTTCTACCCCTTTCACAATGATGAAATGAGTAATCAACAAGAATGCCACCAACCATACAACCGGTCTCCATGGGCTGCTGGAGAATTGTTGAAAAGAGGATATGAACTCTCCGGAGGTTTTTCCGGCAAAGCCATTAGTAGCAGCTTCAAAAATATATTCGAGTGTCCATCCTGCTACTACAGCATAATAACTAAGTATCAGGAAGCCTGCCAATACTCCCATGCGTCCTACCCAACGCCAATGTGTTCCAGGTGCTAATTTCTGATATGCTCTCGCTGTGTTAGCTCTCGAACGGCGTCCTATCAGGAACTCGGCAATCATAATAGGCAATCCCAGAAGAAGAATGCAGCCTAAATAGATCAATATAAAAGCAGCGCCTCCATGGTTTCCTGTTTCATAGGGAAACCTCCATATATTACCCAATCCGACTGCAGAGCCGGCAGAAGCGAGTATGACTCCTAATTTACTGCCGAAGTTTGCTCTATCATTTTTTGCCATAAATCTTGTTTTATCTTACAAATCGTTATAAAATATACGTATTAGAGCGCAAATATAGAAAATGATACTTATATTTGCACGAAAATTGTAATATTATTTAGATATGCTATCTTATATTAAGAAATATCCGATCTCGCTTTTTATCATTCTGACAGTGATTTATCTGTCGTTCTTTAAACCGCCTAAGACGGATTTAGATGAAATTCCCAACCTCGACAAACTGGTTCATGTTTGTATGTATTTTGGTATGTCGGGAATGCTGTGGCTGGAATTTTTGCGTGCACATCGCAGAGACAATGCTCCGATGTGGCATGCATGGGTAGGCGCATTCCTTTGCCCTATACTTTTTAGTGGTTGTGTGGAATTACTGCAGGAATATTGCACTACTTACCGGGGTGGAGACTGGTTGGACTTTGCAGCTAATACTACGGGAGCGATTCTGGCTAGTTTAATAGCCTATTATGTCGTACGCCCCAGAATGATGAATAAGCAGTGAATGAAAAATAGAAACGGTGAATAATGGTTGCATCCAATATTCACCGTTTATCATTTACTGTTCACTAGTTTATTTTTCCGTTTACAAATACTCTACCGTTGAGCTAAGTTTGATTCCGTTAGAGCCTTTGATAAGAATGGTATACCCTTTGGGTTTGTCAGCTTGCAGGTCCTTTATAACTTCCTGCGCATTGGCGTACGTTTTGAAAGAATGTTCGCTTGCGGCAAACAGTTCTCCTACGAGCCATACTTTCTCAAAACCACTTTCTTTTATGTAGTCAACGATTTTCTGATGTTCGGCCGGGCTTTCAGCACCCAGTTCGCGCATATCTCCTAATATGAGCATCTTGTGGGGGACTGTCATGTTCCGGAAGTTTTGCAAAGCAGCCATCATGCTGGTTGGATTTGCATTATATGCGTCGATGATAAGCGTGTTATCTTCTGTCTTTTTAAGTTGGGAGCGATTGTTCTGTGGCGTATAGCTTGCCAGAGCCTCATCAATCTTCTTCGCTTCCACTCCGAAGAAACGTCCGATAGTGATGGCAGCCAGGGCATTCGGGAAATTATATTCTCCGATCAACTGTGTGCGAACCTGATGGCGTTCACCGTCCTTACCGGCTTTCCATTCGAAAGCGAGATAAGGCGAATTGTCAGTAATCTGTCCGTTGACATAGAGATCATCTTTAGTTCCATAAGAAATCAGGTTCAATCCCTGCGCGATATTCATCAAATAAGCGTTATCGTGATGAATAAAGGTGATGGCATCTTTCTTACGGAGGAAATCATATAACTCTCCTTTAGTCTTAATCACCCCTTCGAAAGAACCGAATCCTTCCAAGTGAGCTTTACCTACATTGGTGATAATACCATAATCCGGTTCGGCTATTTCACAAAGAAACTTGATTTCTCCCGGATGATTGGCACCCATCTCTATGACAGCAAGGTCATGCTCCGGTTTCAAACGCAATAGGGTGGTCGGTACACCGATGTGGTTGTTGAGATTACCTAAAGTATAAAGCACGTTATGGGCTTGGCAGAGAACACTGGAAATTAATTCTTTGGTGGTCGTTTTCCCATTAGTGCCCGTAATACCGATCACACGCGTTCCGAGTTGGCGGCGATGATAGTTGGCAAGTTGCTGCATTGTCTGCAAGCAGTTGTCTACAAGTATATATCGTTTATCACCTTCTACGGCATATTCGGCTTCATCAATAATGGCAAATGCGCATCCGGAGTCTAGCGCTAGTTTTGCGAATGCATTACCGTTGAATGACTCACCTTTCAAGGCGATAAACAAAGAACCGTCCGGGCAGTTCCGGCTATCAGTAGTTACTGATTGGCAATCCAGAAAAATCTGGTAAAGAGCAGAAAGTTTCATAACCTGATCTTTTATTTAAAACGTTGCAAAGATAGGCTATTCTTTCGGATTTGATGGGAGTTCGGACAGATTTTTACTTAGGCATATACCAAAGGAAGAGTCAGTATCATCCGGCATCCGTCCGTATAGGAAGAGTCGATCCGGAGGCTGCCTCCTAACTTCTCGGCAATGCTCCGGCATATCGGCAGTCCGAGACCGGTGCCTTGTGTGAAAGAATTCATTTTGTAGAAACGCTCAAATACCGCCTCCTGCTGATCTTTCGGAATACCAGTTCCTGTATCGGTGACACTGATTTCAATTTTCTTTTCAGCTTCCAGTACGGAATAAGCTATGCGGATACTGCCATGAGTTGTAAATTTGGCGGCATTATGTGCCAGGTTGTTCAACACCTGTGATATGCGTTCCGAATTACTGCGTATGAGCAGGTTTTCTTTTGCAGGTTCGAACAGAACTTCCACATCCTTTTGCCTGTTGTCTTTGGCCACTTCAGAGGCAAGTTGACAGATCGTATTCATATCTGTTTCATCATCTGTGGGCAGTTGCTCATATTGATCCAGTTCCGACAGAGCGAGCACGTCAGTGACCAGTCGGAGCAAGTCGTTACTGTTGCTCTTGATAATATTGACAAACTCCTGTGTTTCCGGACTATTGCTGTAGTGATCGCTTAACACCTGCGAGAAGCCTACAATAGAGTTGAGCGGTGTACGGATTTCATGGGTCATGCTCTGGATGAACGTTGTCTTCATCCGGCTGCTCGCTTCCGCTATGTCTTTGGCTTTACGTAATTCTTCCCTCGACACCGTAAGTTCCTCATTCTTTGTTTTGAGTTCGGCTTCCGAAACTTTCAGTTTGCGTTTCAGGAAATTTTCTCTATAAAGGAATATGAATAAGATACCTAATAAAATAATCAATGAAATAATCAAGGTTGTTTTATTATGCAACTCCTTCTCTTGTGCTTGAAGCATGAGTTCTTTCTTTTCGGCATTGAGCTTTTCTACATTTAATAAGGTGGCGAATTCGCTGCTGGACACTTGTTCATTGGCTATTTTCAAAGAGTCATCCGCGTTGATGTACATTTGTAGATATTTGACCGCCAGGTTCATATTCCCCATCTTTTGGTAGATTTCTCCCTGTGTGCGGTAATGAATGCTGCTAAGTATGCTTTCGCTTAAACGACGTTCTTCTTTTTCCTGCATCTTTGCGGCTTCCAGCGCTTTCTGATATTGTTTGGTCTGCTGGTAGTATAAACATTCTATATTATACAGTCTCTTTTTGATAGACTCCAGTCTTTTGTCCTGTTCAAACGCTGTCTGACACTCCTTCAGTAATTTTTCGGCAGCTTGAAAGTCGCCGAACTTGCTGTAGTAGTTTACAAATTCCAACTTGGCAGATATTTGTTGCGTAGAGGAATTGGCAGTCGCAATGGCTTTTTCCACAGCAGCTAATGCTTCTTTTTGCTTTTTCTGGTTGATGTAATAGTTGGCTATCTGGGCATAGGTCTGGGAGATGTTGTAGTTTTCGATCTTGTATTTTTCAGTCAGTTCGATTTCTTTCAATCGCCACTCGAACGCCATTGAATCGAATCTTTTGATGGTGTAGATTTGCGACATGATGTTATAGCAACGGGAGAGGCCGGTCTTATCATCCTCTTCTTGAGCTTCTTTTAACATGTTTTGCACTTCATAAAGTGCTATGTTTGTTCTGCTTGTTTTTAGGTAATAGGTGATTAATCTGTTCGCCCATGCGAAGTAATAGTATTTAGGCTGATGAGTGGCCTTGGCGAATTCTTTTACTTTGTTGGTATAGTGGATTACGCTGTCTTCATTGGTTCCCTGGAAATAATAATAATCCAGTTGAGTGGCTATGGCTACTGCCTGCATTCGTTCGTCCTGCCGTTCGCCGGCCATTCGGAATAAAGTGTCGGACATATTAAGTACAACAGGCTCTAATAAGTATTCTTGACAACGTTGATAATATTCATAGAGAGTAGAGTCAACATTGAAGGTTTCAGCCTCTTTTTGAGCTTTAGCAGTAGTGGTAAAGAACAAAATGAGGAAAAGAAATCCTACGCGAAATAGGGTTAATCGGCTCATGGTATGAATTTTTCGGGTTCTTCTATAGTTTGCAAATATACGTTTATTTCTTCTTTTTAGTACGAATACTTGCTTTTTTTATCTACATTTGTAGGCGATCTAAAAGGAATGTTGTCAATGATGAAACCTATATCTCCTATTTATATAAATGTAAAAGGGCGGTTGCTCGATCTTGCTACTCCGCAGGTGATGGGAATTTTAAATGTTACTCCCGATTCTTTTTATTCCGGCAGCCGGATGCAGACTGAAGAAGACATTGCTGCCCGGGCCCGGCAGATACTTGATGAAGGTGCTTCAATAATTGATATAGGAGCCTATTCTTCACGGCCGAATGCCGAACATATTTCTGCTGAAGAAGAGATGCGAAGACTGCGCACCGGTTTGGAGATTCTGAACCGTAATCATCCCGAAGCCATTATTTCCGTTGATACTTTCCGGGCTGATGTGGCGGAAGAATGTGTGAAAGAATATGGAGTGGCTATTATTAATGACATAGCTGCCGGTGAAATGGATCACCGGATGTTTCAGACAGTAGCCGACTTGGGAGTACCCTATATTATGATGCATATGAAGGGAACCCCCCAAAGTATGCAGAAAGAACCGTCTTATGATAACCTGATTAAAGATGTTTTCCTGTATTTCGCCCGTAAAGTGCAGCAACTTCGCGACTTGGGAGTGAAAGATATCATTCTCGATCCGGGATTCGGATTCGGAAAAACATTGGAGCATAATTATGAACTGATGGCGCATCTGGAAGAATTCCACATATTCGAACTTCCCGTTTTAGTGGGAGTTTCGCGGAAATCAATGATTTATAAATTATTGGGAGGAACCCCGCAAGATTCATTAAACGGGACAACCGTATTGGACACTGTTGCGTTAATGAAAGGAGCGCATATCCTGCGTGTACATGATGTGCGTGAGGCGGTGGAAGCTGTCCGGATCACAGAGAAATTAAAAATAGAGAGTGGATATGACAAATAAGAGGAGGGTGCATGTTTTTTGAGTTTGGCATAAAAGATTTTATCGATATTCTGCTGGTAGCTTTTGTTTTGTACTATACCTACAAATTGATGAAAGCTTCCGGTTCTATCAAGGTGTTCACCGGAATTCTGGTTTTTATCCTGATCTGGTTGGTGGTGACGCAAGTGCTGGAAATGAAATTGTTGGGCTCTATTTTCGACACATTGATGAATGTGGGTGTAATAGCGTTGATTGTGCTTTTTCAGGATGAGATACGCCGTTTTCTTTTGACTTTGGGATCTCATCGGCATGTCAGTGCATTGGCCCGTCTCTTTAGCGGATCGAAGAAAGAATCGTTGAAGCACGATGATATCATGCCCGTGGTAATGGCTTGTTTAAGCATGGGGAAACAAAAAGTTGGCGCATTGATTGTCATTGAGCATAATACTCCTTTAGATGAGGTCGTTCGTACGGGCGAATTGATTGATGCGGCAATCAATCAGCGTTTAATCGAGAATATCTTTTTCAAGAATAGCCCGTTGCACGATGGCGCAATGGTAATCAGCAAAAAACGTATCAAGGCGGCGGGATGTATCCTTCCTGTTTCCCATGATTTGAATATACCGAAGGAACTTGGCTTGCGGCATCGCGCAGCGATGGGAATCTCTCAACAGTCGGACGCACATGCCATTATTGTTTCAGAGGAAACGGGCGCTATCTCCGTAGCCTATCGCGGACAATTCTACCTCCGCCTGAATGCGGAAGAACTGGAAAGTCTATTGACAAAAGAAAACTGATTTTATTGTAATCACATACCGGACAAATGGTCGGAAGATGAGCATGGTAAAATGCCTCTCATCTTCCGACCATTGTTGTTTTATCTGCTATTTGGCGCTATTTTGCTTTATTTCCAACCCTTTTTGAATGATAATTATGCCCTCCTTTTTAGGTGAATCGCCTACCTTTGCCGTATACTATTAAAATTCTATTTTTGAATAAACCATGAAAAACAGATTGATTGCTTTACTGGTACTTTTTACAGTTATTTTCTTTAGTACTGCACAGGCGCAAACTACTGCACGGAAGTTTGAGGCAGGCAAGAACACATTCTTGCTGGATGGAAAACCGTTTGTGGTGAAGGCTGCCGAGTTGCATTACACCCGCATCCCGCAAGCTTATTGGGAGCATCGCATTGAGATGTGCAAGGCATTAGGCATGAATACTATTTGTATTTATATTTTCTGGAATATCCATGAACAGGAAGAAGGAAAGTTCGATTTTTCCGGTCAGAATGATATTGCAGCTTTCTGCCGTGCGGCACAGAAACACGGTATGTATGTCATTGTCCGTCCTGGTCCGTATGTATGTGCGGAGTGGGAGATGGGGGGACTTCCCTGGTGGCTGTTGAAGAAAAAAGATATAGCCTTGCGTACGCTCGATCCCTATTATATGGAACGGGTAGGCATCTTTATGAAAGAGGTCGGTAAGCAACTGGCTCCGCTGCAAGTGAATAAAGGGGGAAATATCATCATGGTACAGGTAGAGAATGAATACGGTTCTTATGGAATCGACAAACCTTATGTCTCTGCCGTGCGCGACCTGGTTCGTGAATCCGGTTTTTCCGATGTACCTCTGTTTCAATGTGACTGGAGCAGTAACTTCACCAATAACGCGCTCGATGACCTGATTTGGACGGTGAACTTTGGAACAGGTGCCAATATCGACCAGCAATTTAAAAAACTCAAAGAACTTCGTCCTGAAACTCCGTTGATGTGTAGCGAGTTCTGGAGCGGATGGTTCGACCACTGGGGACGCAAACATGAGACACGTCCTGCAAAAGATATGGTACAGGGCATCAAGGATATGCTCGACCGGAACATCTCTTTCAGTCTGTATATGACTCACGGAGGAACGACTTTCGGACATTGGGGAGGTGCGAACAACCCGGCTTATTCTGCCATGTGCAGCTCATACGATTATGATGCTCCGATTAGCGAACCCGGATGGACGACCGACAAGTTTTTCTTGCTTCGTGACTTGTTGAAAAACTATCTTCCGGCAGGTGAGACGTTGCCCGCAGTGCCCGCAGCTCTGCCTGTTATTGAAATCCCCGAGTTTCACTTCCATAAAGTGGCTCCGCTTTTCTCAAATCTGCCGGAGGCAAAACAAACGGTGGATATTCAACCGATGGAACAATTCAACCAGGGATGGGGAACGATTCTGTATCGCACCACATTGCCCGAAACGACTCTTGCAGGCACCACTTTGAAAATTACGGAAGTGCACGACTGGGCGCAGATATATGCCGACGGTAAACTGCTGGCACGCTTGGACCGTCGTAAGGGAGAATTTACAACGACCCTGCCCGCGCTGAAAAAAGGCACACAACTGGATATTCTTGTGGAAGCAATGGGACGTGTTAACTTTGACAAATCCATCCACGACCGCAAAGGAATCACTGAAAAGGTGGAACTTATTTCGGGTAACCAGACTAAGGAATTGAAAAACTGGACTGTATATAACTTCCCGGTAGATTATTCCTTTATAAAAGATAAGAAATATAGCGATACAAAGATATTACCGACTATGCCTGCCTATTATAAGAGCACCTTTACACTGGATAAAGTAGGAGATACTTTCCTGGATATGAGTACATGGGGAAAAGGTATGGTCTGGGTGAACGGTCATGCAATGGGGCGTTTCTGGGAAATCGGTCCGCAGCAGACTCTCTTTATGCCGGGGTGCTGGCTGAAAGAAGGAGAGAATGAAATCCTCGTTCTGGATTTGAAAGGTCCTACCCGGGCTTCCATCAAAGGTTTGAAGAAACCAATTCTCGATGTGCTTCGTGAAAAAGCTCCCGAAACACACCGCAAGGATGGAGAAAAACTGAAACTGACGGGTGAGAAAGTGGTCCATGAAGGAGCTTTCACTCCGGGTAACGGCTGGCAGGAAGTGCGATTTGCCACTCCGGTGAAAGGACGTTATTTCTGTCTGGAAGCACTTTCTCCACAAGCAAATGATAACATCGCAGCTATAGCAGAGTTTGATGTCCTGGGAGTTGATAGTAAACCGGTATCCCGCGAACATTGGAAGATTCGTTATGCCGATAGTGAAGAAACACGTAGTGGCAACCGTACAGCTGACAAAATATTCGACTTGCAGGAATCCACTTTCTGGATGACAGTGGACAATGTTCTTTATCCTCATCAATTGGTAATTGACTTGAGCAAAGTGGAAAATGTGACCGGTTTCCGCTATCTGCCCCGCGCCGAAAAAGGGTATCCGGGTATGATTAAGGAATATCGTGTATATGTGAAACCTGCTGATTTCAACTACTAAACAGTGAATGGACAAGAATAAAACAATGGATGAAAAAGCATTGAAATGATGATGAATATGAAGAAAAATATAATTCTTTTCGCATTCCTATTTGTGGGAGTGTTGACTGGGTATTGCCAGCAATCTGCTTACCTGTTTGTTTACTTCACCGGCAATCGCATGAGTGAAGAAGCCGTCCGGATGGCTGTTAGCCTCGATGGATATAATTATAAAGCCTTGAATGGAAATCAGCCGGTACTTGATTCCCGTGTGATTAGTTCAACAGGTGGAGTACGTGATCCCCATATCTTGCGCTGTGAAGATGGGAAGACATTTTATATGGTGGTGACAGATATGGTGTCCGGCAATGGATGGAGTTCTAACCGTGCCATGATATTATTGAAATCAAAAGACCTTGTACACTGGACTTCCAATATCGTGAATATCCAGAAAAAATATCCCAATCAGGAGGATCTGAAACGTGTGTGGGCTCCACAAACTATTTATGATAGGGAAGCAGGAAAGTACATGGTTTACTGGTCCATGCAACATGGCAATGGTCCCGATATCATTTATTATGCTTATGCCAACAAAGATTTTACCGATATAGAAGGAGAACCGAAGCCACTGTTTCTTCCGGAAAACAAAAAATCATGTATTGACGGCGACATTATTTACAAAGATGGACTCTATCATTTGTTCTACAAAACGGAAGGGAATGGAAATGGAATTAAAAAGGCCACTACCTCCTCTCTAACCTCCGGCCAATGGACAGAATCGGATGACTATAAACAGCAGACGAAGGATCCGGTAGAAGGTTCGGGTATTTTCCCGCTGGTTGGTTCCGATAAGTATATTTTGATGTATGATGTATATACGAAAGGTAAATACCAGTTTACCGAAAGTTCCGATCTGGAACATTTCAAAGTGATTGACCATGCTATCAGTATGGATTTCCATCCGCGCCATGGCACTGTCATACCGATTACCCCAAAAGAGTTGAAACGCCTCTTCAAGGCCTATGGCAAACCCGAAGGTTTCTGAACTAAAATATCTCGTGGGACAGGAGAAAAACACCTGTCCCTGATTTGTTAAACCAATTGTTTTTCAGGCGGGTAATCTTCGCTTCCCAGTGAGTATTCCCATCCTTTTGTTTTCTTTTGAGTTATTCTGATAAGATGGATTCAACTAGTTGTAATCCAGGAAAACAGTATACGGTATGGGGAAAAGTGTATATTTTACCCTTGTTTACTTGTTTCTTATATATTTTTAAGTGTATAATTACCAATTATTATATGAAACACGCTTGTTAGAATGATGAAAATCTTAACTTTGCGATTGATAATCTTAATGCAATATATACCATGAGAAAATTATTCCTCTTTTTAGTTGTCTTGTTTTTGTCGTTCCAGCAGCTCACTTTAGCTGCAATCAAAGAAATGACGAGTACACCCGATTCGGTTTATCTGTTTTCTTTTGCAACTTCCGGAGACGACGGACGCAGCGGACTCCGTTTTGCCTGGAGTACAGATAAAGAAAACTGGTTTGAAATTGGCCGGAACTACGGATATCTCCGGTGCGATTATAGCCGCTGGGGATCACAGAAGAAAATGCTCGATCCTTATTTGAAACAATCGTCCGATGGCGAATGGATTTGTACCTGGAAACTGAATGACCATGATGGATACGGCCAAGCTACTTCCAAGGATTTAATCAACTGGACCAGTCAGAAATATCCCCGTACTACGCCGGATTTTGACGGAGTGAGAGTGAAAGCTATTGTTGCCGGAGAAGAGCAGAAAGGAAATATCAACCGGGTAGTTTGGACCTTGGTGGATGGATTGGATAAAAATTATGGCTGGAATCAATATCGGAACTCATTACATGGAGAACGTCCGGTACAGGATGGAGAACGTTTTGCCGGTTTGAAGCCTGTAAAAGCAACGGTCACTGTACAACCGGAAGGCGCAAAAGCCATTAGTGATGTATTGCTGGGCGCTTTTTTTGAAGACATCAATTATTCGGCAGACGGAGGACTCTATGCAGAACTTATCCAAAACCGCGACTTCGAGTACGACCCTTCGGACAGGGAAGGAGATAAGAACTGGAACAGCACTCATTCCTGGGCACTGAAAGGAGAGAAAACGACTTTCACTATTGATACTACCGACCCTATTCATATCAATAACCCACATTATGCCGTGCTGAATGTAGAACAACCGGGAGCTGCATTAGAAAATACAGGTTTTGATGGAATCGCACTGAACACCGGAGAGAAATATGATTTTTCCATCTTCGCCCGTGTTCCGCAGGGTAAATCAAATAAATTGCAAGTTCGTCTGGTAGATGGAAAAGGAAATGTGTGTGGAGAAACTTCTCTAACAGTGTCTTCCCGTCAATGGAAAACATATAAAGCGGTGATAACTGCTAAAGCTACTGCGGACACTCATCTCGAAATCATCCCTCAATCTGTTGGTGAATTGAATCTGGACATGATTTCCCTATTCCCGCAGAATACATTTAAAGGACGTAAGAACGGGCTTCGCAAAGATCTGGCTCAAGTGTTGGCTGATATTCATCCCCGTTTCATCCGTTTCCCCGGTGGCTGTGTGGCTCATGGTGATGGCTTGAAAAACATTTATCAATGGAAAAATACAGTAGGTCCGTTGGAAGCAAGAAAAGCACAGCGTAATCTTTGGGGATACCATCAAAGCATGGGATTGGGTTATTTTGAATATTTCCGGTTTTGCGAAGATATTGGCGCGGAACCGCTTCCAGTGCTGGCGGCCGGTGTTCCTTGCCAGAACTCTGCCTGTCACGGCGACTTGAGAGGAGGACAACAAGGTGGTATCCCGATGAGCGAAATGGGAGCTTATATTCAGGATATTCTTGATCTGATAGAATGGGCAAACGGTGACGCTAAGAAGACCAAATGGGGAAAGGTACGTGCCGAAGCCGGGCATCCGAAACCATTCAATCTGAAATACATCGGTATCGGAAATGAAGATCTTATCACTGATATCTTCGAAGAACGCTTCACGATGATCTTCAATGCCATCAAAGAAAAATATCCTGAAATGATTGTTGTCGGTACAGTGGGACCATTCAATGAGGGTACAGACTACGTGGAAGGATGGAAACTGGCGGACAAACTGGGTATTCCGATGGTCGACGAACATTATTACCAGACTCCGGGATGGTTCCTGAACAACCAGGATTTCTACGACAAATACGATCGTTCGAAAAAGACAAAAGTATACTTGGGCGAATATGCAACTCACATACCGGGACGAAAGGCGAATATCGAAACAGCACTGACAGAAGCTCTTTATCTTGCAGCCTTGGAACGTAATGGAGATGTTGTACACATGACTTCCTATGCCCCTCTTCTCGCTAAAGAAGGACATACCCAGTGGAATCCGGATTTGATTTACTTCAATAACCGGGAAGTGAAACCTACCACCGGCTACTATGTTCAGAAACTCTACGGACAGAATGCCGGAAACGAATATTTGCCGTCAAAGATCACTCTTGATAATAGAGACGATCAAGTACGGAAACGCATTGCTTCTTCTATTGTCCGTGACTCGGCAAGTGGCGACGTGATTGTGAAGCTGGTCAATTTACTTCCCGTAGAGGTGAATACGAATGTCGACCTTTCCGGAATCGGTGCTATACAGTCTTCTGCAAAAAGAACCGTACTGACCGGCAAACCGACCGATACCCCGCTACCTGTTGAAGACACGATGGAAGTAGCAGAAAAGTTTGACTATCAATTACCTGCCTATTCTTTTACGGTGATCCGCATAAAGAAGGCAAATGAGAAATAACAGAAAAAAGTGAAGATAATAACAACATAAATAATATGAAGAAGATAATAAGTACCCTGCTGGCTAGTTGCTGTCTGACTTCTCTGATAGCACAGGAAGTGGTAGTGAAAGGGCCGGATGAAAAACTGCAATTGGTTGTATCTGCTTCTCCAGCCGAAAAGCCAAGTTATTCGATTACCTACAATGGAAAGCCAATGTTGGAGAAATCTCCTTTGGGTATGAATACGAATATCGGTGACTTTGCAAAAGGAATGAAACTGACAGGACACGCTGTTACTCCGATTGACACTGTCTATCATCAGGATCGTATTAAAACCTCCAAGGTGCATTATCAGGCAAACGAACTGATTTGTAATTTTGAGAATCCGAAAGGGCAGAAAATAGATGTAGTCTTTCGTGTCAGCAATCACGATGTAGCTTTCCGTTATACTCTTCCGCGTCAGGATGGAAAAGGAAGTGTAACGGTAACTGCCGAAGAAACCGGCTTTCGCTTTCCGCAACAAACAACTACTTTCTTATGTCCGCAAAGCGATGCTATGATAGGTTGGAAGCGTACCAAACCCAGTTATGAGGAAGAGTACAAGGCAGATGCTCCCATGAGTGACCGTTCGCAGTACGGGCATGGCTACACGTTCCCTTGTCTGTTCCGTATCGGTGACGATGGTTGGGTATTAGTCAGCGAAACAGGTGTAGACAGTCGTTATTGCGGTTCTCGTTTGAGCGATGTAAGCGAAGGTAATCTGTATACGGTTGCTTTCCCGATGGCAGCAGAAAATAACGGTAACGGAACTTCTGCTCCGGCGTTTGCCCTTCCCGGTGCTACTCCCTGGCGTACCATAACTGTTGGCGAAACCTTGAAACCGATTGTGGAAACAACCGTTATCTGGGATGTCGTACGTCCTCTTTATGAAACGAAGCATGACTACCGTTTCGGACGCGGCACATGGAGCTGGATTCTCTGGCAGGATGGTAGTATTAACTATGACGATCAGGTGCGCTATATTGATTTTGCAGCTGCAATGGGGTATGAGTATGCCTTGATCGATAACTGGTGGGATATGAACATCGGCCGTGACCGCATGAAATCTTTGATAGAATACGCACGAAGCAAAGGAGTTGAACTCTTCTTATGGTATAGCTCTTCCGGCTATTGGAATGATATTGAGCAGGGGCCGGTGAATCACATGGACAATGCTATTATCCGCAAACGTGAAATGAAATGGTTGCAAAGTCTTGGAGTGAAAGGAATCAAAGTTGATTTCTTTGGTGGCGACAAGCAGGAAACGATGCGCCTGTATGAAGATATTTTGAGTGATGCTGACGACCACGGTCTGATGGTAATCTTCCACGGTTGCACCATCCCTCGCGGATGGGAACGTATGTACCCGAACTATGTAGGCAGCGAGGCTGTACTGGCCTCCGAAAATATGGTTTTCGGCCAGCACTTCTGTGATGAAGAGGCTTTCAATGCCTGTCTGCATCCGTTTATCCGCAACGTGGTGGGTTGCATGGAATTCGGTGGTTGTTTCCTGAACAAACGGCTGAATCGCAACAATGACGGAGGAACTACCCGCCGTACTACTGATATATTTCAATTAGCCACTACCATATTATTCCAGAATCCGGTACAGAATTTTGCGCTTGCTCCCAACAACCTAAAAGATGTTTCCCCTGTTTGTGTGGACTATATGAAAACGGTTCCTACCACGTGGGATGAAACACGTTTCATTGACGGATATCCGGGAAAATATGTAGTCTTGGCACGTCGCCACGGTGACACCTGGTATCTGGCTGCTGTGAATGCCGGGAAAGAAATCGTAAAGTTGAAACTGGATTTAGATATGTTTGCCGGAAAAACCGTTTCTCTGTATAAGGATGATAAAAAAGGAGAACCTCAACTTGTGACGTTGAAAGTAAAAGAAAGCGGAAAAGTGCAACTGGAAATCCTTCCACAGGGAGGTGTTGTATTGGTGAACAACTAGATGATATTTCTTTTGGATGTGAATTCGGGATAAATACCCTTATCCCGAATTCACATTTTTATTTGTTATTTACTTGTGGCTTGGTGGCAACAGTATTTATTGTGCAATAAATAACTGCTGTGTATGAGGAAAATAAACGATTTTTTTGTTGGTCTTTTAGCGTAAAGATGTTATCTTCGTTTATTGTTCAACCTTAAAACGGAAAACCATGCATACCAAACTAGTAAGTCTTTTCATAGCGTTGTTTCTGTGTTTGCCATTGTTTGCACAGAAAGAGTCAGTCCCCAGAATAGATAGTGAGGGAGTTTATTTAATTCCCGATGAGATGCCGAAGTTTCCGGGAGGCATGCAAGCCATGATGAAATACTTGGCAACTAACGTAAAATACCCTGTCGAAGCCCAGAAGAAAGGAGTTTCCGGTCGGGTGATTATCCAGTTCGTAGTGATGGAAGATGGAACACCGGGACAGGGAAAGGTAGTGAGAGGAGTTGATCCCCTGTTGGATGAAGAGGCTTTGCGCGTGGTGAAAACAATGCCTAAATGGTCACCCGGAATGGCGGATGGCAAGGCTGTCAAAGTGCGTTTCACTATTCCTGTAATGTTCAGCCTGTCGAAAAAGCAAAATGGCAATACTCCGAATATGAATATTCCTGAACTTACTGTCCCTAGCGGTCAGGAAGTCACTAATAAGAGTCTGGAGGGAGTATGGCAAAGCTGTCTTGTGCAGCCCGGTGCACATGATTTTCGGATTGCATTATTACCGGTCTTAAAAGTAATTTCTGCCGATAAAACATTTATAAACATCATGACACGTGGCAGGGATGCGAAATCGAATGCCATTATATTTTCCCAGGGAGAGTATCGTTTGCCTTCAGACAGCGTGTATGTCGAGATATTGGGAAAATCGTCCGATCCTGTTTTCGTTCCGGGAACAGAGAATGAAATTAGTGTTGAACGTCTCCACGACAATCTGATTAAGTTATCCTTCTCAATGCCCGATAAAGAAAAACGATGGGTGGAGTATTGGTTCCGTGTTCCGTCGCCTGATGTGAAGATAATGGCTGATTGATAATTTCTCTCTGTATAGATTTGCCATTGTTGAAGGAAGAGTACATTCGTTTTAGAAGACTTATTTGAAACGATAGTTCCCGGAAAGTTCCGTTTTGAATCGTTGCGGGATCTTATGGAAATTCAAGAAAATACCCTTCACCTTTCACAATGCCCTATTCATCGGCATTAGCGGGTGAAGGGCAGGCTTTCACTTTCCTTTCACCTTTCTACCCTGGTTTTCACAGATTGTCTAGTCTGCTAAATCTTTTATCTATAGTTGGCAGAAGAAGTGTTAGCAGATAGCTTCCAGACTATTATAGGAAAACTTCTTTTCTATAAGGGATAAACTTCCTTTGTATAGGAACCAAACTTTCTTTGCATCATAAGAAAACTATAAATGCAAGCTTTGATTATATAAATGAAACTTGCATTTATATAATCAAAGCTTTTGTTTTTATAAACGCAACTTGCAATTATAGATTGCATTTAATGAAAAACAAGTTTACATACTGGTAATAAGAAGTTTACCAGTAATCAAAAGAAAGTTTGTTATTAATGAAAAAGAAGTTAGTTAGTAATGAGTGGGAAACAGGTTAGATATGTTTTTAGAAGTAACAGGTGGAGAAGAATTATACAGGGTTAAGAAAACGGAGGGTGAAAGGCGGATGAAAGAGCAGTCTTCACCCGCTAATGCCGATGAATAGGGCATTGTGAAGGGTGAAGGCTGTACTTGTAAAATTGAAAAACAGGTGTTAGAGGGAAATTTACCGATTGGTTACTGTTTATTTCCCCAGTGTGAGATGGTGGGAATAAAGTTGAAACTTTATAATTTTAAGTCTACTCTCTTTCCCCTATAAGAAACAGATTGATCGAATGTCGTAGCATCACCGTCACCACAACCTTTTCCCGGTTCTACAATGATAATGTTGAATTTACGATTTTTCAGCATTCCTTTGTAGTTACCTTGCCGGTCGTTAATCGTCAGGGTACGGTCTTTATCATTCCATTTCATGGCAATGGTAGTGTATGCTCCCTTTTCGTAATTGTAGTTGTCGAACTCATCTTCGTAAAGAGTAAATTCAGCGTCGGCGCCCGGATAAATGCGAAGTGTCAGATTATCCCATTTCTTTTCGGTGGAATATTGTACAGCCGGTCCCCAGGGTAGGATAGAACCTGCACGGACATAGACTGGCATGATATCGATAGGCACTTCACGCTGGATGGTTTGTCCGCCTTTCAGGCTTTTTCCGGTCCAGAAATCAACCCATTGGGCACCTGCGGGTAGATAAACATCTGTCTTTCCTATCTTATTCATATTCTTCTGATAGCCGTTCTGTTTGTCGTCCTGCCATGTATAAAGCGAATCAGTTACGGGGCGGACAAGGAAATTACGGCCAAACATATACTCTGTATCCATCTCAAGTACTTTCTTATCTTTAGGAAAATCCATCATGAGTGGTCGGATGATGCTGCCCGCTTTGTTGGTAACTTCCCATGAAGTGCTGTAGAGATAGGGCAAAAGGCGATAGCGCAGGTGAGTATATTTTTCGAGTGCGTCATAAGCCCAGTCTCCTTTCTTGCCGAACTGGTATATTTCCACAGCTACCGGACTGGAATTGTGCGAACGCATGATCGGCTGGAATGCTCCCCACTGATACCAGCGCACGTGCAATTCATGATAAGCGATATTGTGTACATTATTGTTATATTTCCATGCGAAGAAGCCGCCTAGGTCGGTATTCCAGTATGGTATGCCGCATAGTGAGTAATTTAGTCCTGCCGCCAGTTGTTTCTTCATCACTTCCCAGGTAGAGACTACATCGCCGCTCCATGAATGTGACGCATAACGTTGCTGTCCTAGGAAAGACGAACGTGTGAGCAGGAATACTCGCTTGTCGGAAGTGGTAGCACGTTGATGTTCGTATACACCCTTGTTGGACATCAAAGGGAAAGCGTTGTGCACTCTGCGGAATGAACCTAGATAAGTGGGGGTGTCGAAATCTTTGTCCTTGATTTCCAGATGATCCGGCTCGGTAGAGTCGAGCCACCAACCATCCATACCGAGATCGAAGATGTTCTTTTTCATTTCTGCCCAATACATATCGCGTGCTGTCGGATTGAACGGGTCGTAAGGTTTTACTCCGGCTTTGGGAGGCCATGTCTCGAAGTGAAGCAATGCTTTCAGGCTATCCATTTTCTGGTACATCTCTGTCCACGGACCGAACGAGGCCCATACTGAAATCATGATATGTGCATTCTGTTTATGTACATAGTCGATCATTTCTTTCGGACTTTTGATGCGTGGCGTTCCATAATTAGCATTTCTGTCTTCTCCGTTCGGGAGGAATTTCATGTATTCCGGATCACCCATTTTGTTGATATAGCGTGGGTTTTGGAATTTCATCGAGTTCCAGTTTTCGTTGCATCCCCAATATTGCCAGTCTTGGATGATACCGTCCAAAGGTACTTTCAGTTCACGGTACTTATCTACTACTTCGCAGAGTTCGTCCGGACTTTTATAGCGTTCGCGGCATTGCCAGAATCCCAGTGTCCAGAGCGGATAGAGCGGGGCCTGACCGGTCAGCTCGCGCACTCCGGCTATTACACCGTCCGCATTGCCGCCGTAAATGAAATAATAATCAGCGCAATCGCCTACTTCCGAGTCGAACGACATCTCTTGCGGATTGTCGAGGAAAGTAGTAGGAGAGTAATTATCCCAATAAAGGGCATATCCCTTGACGGAATGAATGAATGGAATGCAGATACTCATATTTTGATTGCGGAGAAACAGTTTCTGATTGCGTTGGTTCACTTTACCCGTCTGCTGCTGTCCCAAACCGTAGATTACTTCGTCTTTATCCAGCAAAAAGGCCTGGCGGACATTGAAAGACGGAACACCTGCATCATTGAAAGGAGTGAATTGTGTTCCGTAATCCTTGTCCGTCAACAGACGTTGCCCGGACGAATCGAAAAAATGGATACCACCAGTCTCCGGGTTCACTTCCACTTGGATAAGACGGCTGCTTAATGTCACATTTTTCCCCTTTTCACCGAAAGAAACAGGAGTCGACTCGGGCATTTTGACAATGACCAGACTTTCTTTATTGCAAGATTTCTGACTGGGCGTCTTATAAACCCTGACAATGGAGGGTGAATAAAACTCTACGTTGACATCCATCCCCTGTGTGGCACACTTGATACCTTGTGAGGTACGCTGTACATTTTGTGCTGTACCATTGCCTGCTGCAACCATTGTTGCACATACAAGCAAGAAACCGGCTTTTCTAATAAGATTCATTTTCATGGTTTTTAAGTACTTTATGATGCAGCAAAAGTAGGGCAGAGGCAAGCAAAACGGACAACAATCAGGTTGAAACAAACAGTAATCACGTTGATTTCTTCGCTTTTTCGGCATATTCTGACGGGCGGCATCCATACATTTCCTGAAAACATTTGCTTAAATAACTGGAACTGCTAAAACCTGTGTGTTCCGCAATTTCTGTAATACTTAGCTTGCCCTCTGTTATCAGTTGTGCTGCCCGTTGCAGACGAATGTTACGGATAAAGAGGCTGGGAGACTGATCGAGCATAGTCACCAGTTTGCGGTATAATCCCGTTCGCTCCATACAGAGGTCGCGGCTTAGTTGCTCCACCGAATAGCCATTGACGTGCAGATTCTGTTCCACCAGTTTGATGGCTTGTGCCAGAAATGCGGACTCTTCCGTATCCTGTTGCTGATGGTCGGGAGACGTTTCTTCTATGCCACAGGTTAGAGAATTATTTTGTTCGATCAGGTTGCGGATACGGAGTAATAGAATCTCTTCTTTATGCTTGCGTTCCATTTCCTTTCTGCTCCAATAGATATACAATCGGATACCGGTGAAAGCAATCAGTAATAAAATGACTGCATACAGGATATAAGCCGTGGTTGTTTTCCACCACGGTGCATGGATGGTTAATTTTATAGCTGTCACTTTGCCGTTCCACTGAAGAGGATTGTCCGAGGCCATGACTTTGAATGTATAATCTCCCGGTGGTAAATTGGTGTAAACAGCTTGAAGAAGACCTTTCCCTACAGTCGCATTTCCCTGTCTTCCTGCAAATGTACTCATCCATTGCGGGTCGATACCTTCCAGTTGATAACGGTAGTATGTGCGTTCATGATTGATATAATTCAATGCTGAAAATTCGAAAGTCAGGAAGTTTTGGTTATAGTCCAGTTCGATTTCGGTTGTATAAGGAGCAGCCTTGGACAGGATGATGCGGTTGCCATATTCTTTTCCTGTATTCACTTTTTCTCCATACAAGCGTAAGGCTGTGAAAACCGGCGGATCAGGAAGCATCGGATGAATGGAGTCCTTGTCGGGATGGAATATGCTAAAGCCATCAATACCACCCAAATAGAGAGTGCCGTCGGAAGAACTGAATACGGCATCTTTTATGTATTCGCCGTCCAAAGCACCGTCCAACTGATTGAACCGGGTGAAACTGATGTTCTTATTCTCCGGATTTATGTGGATGCGTGTGACACCGTTACTGGTCGTTACCCAGATATCTCGATATTTGTCCTCAATAATGCCCTGGATAAAGTTATTGCTCAATCCGTTTTCACGATAGAAGATACGTGGGATAGAGTCGTTTTCGCTGGTAAAAAGTTCCAGCCCGTCAGGAGTTCCTGCCCATGTCCAGCCGCGTGTGTCGGTATATAATGTATTGTATACTTTATTTCTGAAATGATGGTTCTTGTTGGGGTTCAACCGATTCAGTATTTCAGGAGAGACAGACGGGATAGCTGCTGACTTTAATACATAGGATTTTTGTTCATTAGCTGTCAGTCGATAAATTCGGGAATGAGCTTTCAGATAGATATTTCCATCTTTATCTTCGGCGAAAGATTCAATATTGATTTCTTCTTCCGGGGAGACGGGAAATGCATTGCGACCTATATGAGTCAGTTTATGCATGGACGGGTGATGATATAATAAACCCCGATTGAAAGTTCCGAGCCATAACCCTCCTTGTCGGTCTTGAAAGACAGTGCTGATTTCGGTAGAGACAATCTGTCCGTTTCCGGTTTCCAATAGGGGGATGTATTTTTGTGTTCCTGTGTGGAGGTCAATCATCCAAAACCCGTGAACGCAACTGATATAGGCTTTCTCACCATTAGGGGTAATGATAAGGGTGTTGAGAGTATAGTTCTGTTCGAAGAGTTTTTTCCATGTGCGCTCGTGGCTATTGAAATAGAATAAACCGCCTTTACGCCCGTTGCGTAGTTGATAGAAGCCGTCTGCACTTTTGACGACGAGAGAAGTATTTTGATATTCAGCCTGTTCGGATGCAGGATAAGCGGCTATGTTGTATACGGTTTTTTGGTCGGCTATGTGGTAACAGGACACTTCGCCTGTGTCATAGAATAAATATAGGGAGGTACTGTCGGCATTCAGGTCCTGCAATTTTCCGGAATACTTGCCGGGCAAGGTTATACGGGTCTTGTTGTTTAATTCCAGTAATTCGTTAGCTATGAGTAGCCAGATGTGTCCTGAATCGTCTACAAAAAGGTCTTCTACGGGGGCTTGTATCTCTCTGTTCTTAAAGTAAGCATCTAAATCAGGAATGTATTCCTCTCTGTACAGGTCAATGCACATCAGTTTGTGAGTATCTTTAATCCATAACAGAGAATCCCCACTCTGGTAAATGCGGTAATGCCCGTTATATTGGTTTAATGGATATACGTATTCCGTGGTGCGGTGAAGATAGCTGAAATGTACACCGTCGTATAGATTTACATTACCGCTGGTGGTGAATACCATTCTTCCGTCGGGCAACTGGAGGATATAACGTATTTGGTTATCACTCAATCCTTGCGACGCATTGATGGTGGTGAACAGGAATTCACCGGCATATATGAACGGTGCCATCCTGAAACAGAAAAATAAGCAGAGCAGAATCCGTATGTTTCTCAAACTATTGGTAGTCATGGCTATGTTTCAAGATTACAAAGATAAAAAAAGTCGGCTTATGAAGCACGACTTTTCTATCTGTTAAAGGCAGTTATTTATCATTCAGCTGATAAAAAGTGGCATTTTGACTTAATTTTGGGCTTTTATGAATGATATTCAGACGAATGTTTGTATATAAAGCTTTACTTTTGCGATGAATCTGACATTATAAACATATCATTACCATGAAAGCAAGATTTGCATTATTTTTATTGTTTGCTATTTTATCATTAAAACTCTCTGTGGTCTTTGCGCAGGAAAACATATTCACCGTCTGGCAGCCGGATTATCAGAAAAGCCCTTATACGGGAATGACTCGTCAGCACTGGATACAGGCAGGCGAGTATTTATTAAAAGGTGCATTTAACTATATACATACATTAGACGATCAAATGTATTTTCCGAAACAGCTGGATAAAACATATCCGAGAAATACGGGAGAAATTCCAGTAGCAAAGCTGGAAGGTCTGGCACGGACTCTATTTGTAGCTGCTCCTCTTTTGAAAGATAATCCAGAACTGGAGATGAACGGGATAAAAGTGGCAGACTATTATCGTTATCAACTGATAAATATCTCTAACCCTGAAAGTAGGAGCTATATTCCGCATCGTACGGGAGGTCCCAGTCAGACATTGTTGGAACTGGGCTCTTTGGCAATCTCGATGAAAGCTGCACAGGAAGTGTTATGGAATCCTCTCACTAAGAAACAGAAAGATTCACTGGCTGCTACCATGTTGAGTTATGGAGAGGGACCGACTATTGGTTCCAACTGGATGTTTTTCAATGTCTTTATCTTGAGTTTTCTGAAAGATCAGGGATATGCCGTGAATGAAAGCTACCTGGAGTCGAACCTGCAAAAACTTCTCGCACGCTATCGGGGCGAAGGCTGGTACAATGACGCTCCGGCTTATGACTATTATAGTGCGTGGGCTTATCAGACTTACGGACCTATTTGGGCGGAAATGTTCGGGAAGAAACAATACCCTCAATATGCAAGGCAGTTTATGGAAAATCAGCATGACATGGTTGATAATTATCCATTTCTGTTCAGCCGTGATGGCAGGATGAATATGTGGGGACGGAGTATTTGTTATCGTTTTGCCGTTACTGCTCCTTTGTCTTTGTATGAATATGACAAAAGTGGTAATGTGAATTATGGATGGATGAGAAGGATAGCTTCTTCTACGTTGTTGCAATTTTTAGAACGTCCGGAATTTCTGGAAGATGGTGTTCCGACAATGGGTTTCTACGGACCTTTTGCTCCTGCTGTTCAGATTTATAGTTGCCGGGGTAGTGTTTATTGGTGCGGAAAAGCTTTTCTTAGTTTGTTGTTGCCGGAAAACTCTAACTATTGGTCGGCTACAGAAAATAACGGTCCTTGGGAGAAAGAACTGAAAAAAGGGGAAGTGTATAATAAGTTCCAGCAGGGAACTAATCTATTGATAACCAATTACCCGAATTGTGGCGGATCTGAAATGCGTTCATGGTGTCATGAGACTGTGGCAAAAGATTGGCAGAAATTCCGCAGTACCGAAAATTATAATAAACTGGCTTACCATACAGAGTTCCCCTGGATGGCAGATGGGAAGAATGGGGAGATTTCCATGAATTATGGAACAAGGAATAAAAAAGGGGAATGGGAAGTGTTGCGGTTGTATACGTTCAAAAGTTTCGAAAATGGAATTTATCGTCGTGACGCTGTGCTCGAAACGGATAGCACTGTGAAGTATCAGTTGGCGGATATTCCTCTACCGGATGGAATTCTGCGGATAGATAAGGTGACTGTTTCAGAACCGGCGGAGATTTGTTTGGGACATTATTCCCTGCCTCGTCTGGATTCCGATATAAAGGAAACATGTTGTAAGGTGGGTAAACAGAATATTCCGGTACTCTCTAACGGAAAATATGAATTGGCAATGATACCATTGACAGGTTGGGAGAAAACATATACGGTATATCCGGAGGGAGTGCATCCTGTAAGTGAGAAATGTGCATTAAATATGGTTTCCGATCAGTTATCCGGTGAAAAAATATATGTGACACTTCAATTATGGAAGAAGAATGAGAAAAGAGGTTTTACTTCAAAAGAGCTGACACCGGTGAAATCTGTCCATGTGTCAGAGGATAAGAAACAGGTGACGGTTTGTTTATCAAACGGTGAAATAAAAACTATTTCGTTTGAGTAATGAATCCCATTCAAGTAACTGATATTTAATTAAGAAACATATTGCTATCATGAAAGAGAAGATTGTTTGGATTTTTGTCGTTTTATATCTATGTAGCTTTCATTTGAATGCCCAAACTGCAGAAAATAATCCTACTGGCGGTGGGTATCAAGTTGCAGCTGAAGGAGCTTGGTGTTGGTTTGCCGATCCGAGAGCCTTGCATTATGAAAACAAGGAGGGAACTATAAATAAGACATATATCGGTTACATCGATATTCATGGTAATATAAAGGCGATGCAGTATGACTTTCAAAAGAAGGAACAGGAAGAAGTATTGATCCGTTCGTATTTTCAGCCGGACGATCATAACAATCCCACTTTTCTTGTATTGCCCGATGAAAGAATTATGATTTTCTATTCAAGACATACGGATGAACCTTGTTTTTATTACAGAGTCTCCCGAATCCCGGGGGATATTACTACTTTAGGTGAAGAAAAGAGGATTGAAACAAAAAATAATACGACTTATCCTTCTCCGTTTATTCTGTCGGATGATCCTGAACATATTTATTTATGCTGGCGTGGAATCGGTTGGCATCCGACTATTGCCAAGCTTTCGTTACCGGACGACAAAGATGAGGTGGATGTAGTATGGGGACCGTATCAAATCGTACAATCTACCGGCGTCCGTCCGTATGCGAAATACATGTCTAACGGGAAAGATAAGATTTATTTGACTTACACCACGGGACATCCGGATAATGAACTTCCCAACTTCCTTTATTTTAATTATATCGATATCAAAACATTGCAGTTGACTGATGTCAGGGGAACCGTACTTTCTACTATTGCCGACGGCACATTTAAGGTGAACAAGACAGGTGATTATGCGAAACAATACCCGTCTACGGTAGTGGATAATCCTTCTGAACGTGACTGGGTATGGCAAATAGCTTCGGACAGGAACGGAAATCCGGTGATAGCAATGGTACGTATCAGCGATAATAAAGAATCTCATGATTATTACTATGCAAAATGGAACGGACACGAGTGGAAAAAGACTTTTCTTATTAATGCCGGTGGACATTTTCATCAGACGCCGAATTTAGAAAAGTGTTATAGTGCCGGTATGGCTATCGATCCGTCGAATGTTAATGAGGTATATTGCTCATTACCGGTAGAGGGAAAATATGGTAAGGTGTATGAGATTGTAAGATTTATCATGAGTGAAGATGGAGAGGTTATTTCTAAGGAGGCAGTCACAAAAGACTCGCAACTGAATAATGTCCGTCCTTATATGATACCGGCTTCAGAGGGTACCCCATTGCGGCTGACTTGGATGTATGGCAACTATTATGATTGGATTGTCAGTTTACAACATCCACAAGGCTATTCTACAGGAATAGCCTGCGACTTCAAAGGATTCCCCGATAGAAAAAAGAAGAAGATGATAGCGGCATCCGGCAAAGAAATACGATTTAATCCTGAAAAGCCTTTTGTGCTGGAACAGACGATTACTCTTGGCGCAGATAATTATCAAGGTTGCTTGTTGCAACTCGGTGATCTGGAATATTATCTAAACGGAGAAACGATGAAACCTGAAATCAGATATAAAGGGAAGGTATATACCAGCACAAATGTATTGGGAACATCGGATTGTTGGAAAACACAGGCTCGTGGAACCGGTGGCAAGTGGTATACTCCGCAGAAATATGGGGAGGTTCGTTTGAGGATGGAATATAAGAAAGGTGTTTTATGTGTATATATAAATGACTTGCTCGATCAGAGAATTGACTTTGATTGAAAGCGAGCGAACTCTTTTATGGAGTGGGCTAATAAGTGGAATCCTCGTTTATATCGTATTATATAATAAATGAGGACTAAGTTCGAAGTACAAATTCTCCATAATATCATACATTTAATAGAGAATGATTGTTTTTAGCCCTTTTTTGACATATAAGTAGACCTTTATATTTTATGTATCATCTATCTTTGTAGACAAGAAATCTTATTTAATATCATGAATATGAATAGACATTGTGGAATAATTAAGTTTATATTATTAGGGGTGGTTTGTATATCATTACTGCCTGTATCAGTGCATGCACAGAAGTATACGGAGTTTATCCCCGGTGAAGTTTGGAAAGATACGGATGGGAATCCGATCAATGCCCATGGTGGTGGACTTCTATATCATAACGGCACTTACTATTGGTATGGTGAATACAAGAAAGGGAAAACCATTTTGCCTGACTGGGCTACGTGGGAGTGTTATCGTACGGATGTGACCGGAGTAGGTTGTTACTCTTCTAAAGACTTGCTGAATTGGAAATTTGAGGGTATTGTACTTCCGGCAGTTAAAGACGATCCGAATCATGACCTGCATCCCTCCAAAGTATTGGAACGTCCGAAAGTGGTTTATAATAAGAAAACGGGCAAATTTGTAATGTGGGCCCATGTGGAAAGTGCTGATTACAGTAAGGCTTGTGCCGGAGTGGCAGTTTCCGATTCTCCTGTCGGTCCGTTCGTTTATCAGGGAAGTTTTCGTCCGAACAATGCGATGAGCCGCGATCAGACTGTTTTTGTGGATGATGACGGACGTGCTTATCAGTTTTATTCTTCAGAAAATAATGAAACGATGTATATCAGCCTTCTGACTGATGATTATCTGAAACCGAGCGGACGTTTTACACGCAATTTCGTAAAAGAATCGAGAGAGGCTCCGGCAGTATTTAAATATAATGGTAAATATTATATGTTAAGCTCCGGTTGTACTGGCTGGGATCCTAATATAGCCGAGATCGCAGTAGCCGATTCTATTATGGGAACATGGAAGACAATCGGAAACCCTTGTACGGGACCGGATGCGGATAAAACGTTTTATGCCCAGAGTACTTATGTCCAGCCTGTTGTCGGAAAGAAGGATGCATATATTGCCATGTTCGACCGTTGGAAGAAGAAGGATTTGGAAGATTCCCGTTATGTATGGCTGCCTGTGTTGGTAAAAGATGGGAAAATAACTATCCCTTGGCATGAAAAATGGAACCTTTCTATCTTTGACAAATAAAAAATAAATATGAAACGGATACTGCTACTACTTTGCGGAATAATGCTCGTTCCCGTTATTGCCTGTTCCCAGCATTTGGTTGAAGTGGGAAAGGGGTATAGCTGTACTTCGGTCAATACGACGGTCTTTCGGAATAATTCGCTGGTTACACACGGTGATGAACAATATATCAGTTATTACGATAACGATGGCTATCTGGTACTTGGAAAGCGGAAACTGGATTCGGAACAATGGACATTACATCGCACCCAATATCAGGGAAATGTGAAGGATGCTCATAATATAATTAGTATGATGATAGATGGAGAAGGGTATATACACGTATCTTTTGACCATCACGGACATCCATTGAATTATTGCCGGAGCATTGCTCCCGGTTCTCTGGAACTGGGGGATAAAATGCCCATGACCGGAGTTGACGAAGGAAATGTCACCTATCCGGAGTTCTATCCTTTATCCGGAGGAGATTTATTGTTTGTTTACCGCTCCGGTTCTTCGGGTCGTGGAAATCTGGTAATGAACCGTTATTCGCTGAAAGAACATAAATGGACTCGTGTGCAGGATATACTGATCGACGGGGAAAATAAACGGAATGCCTATTGGCAGTTATATGTTGATGAGAAAGGGACGATTCATCTTTCATGGGTATGGCGCGAGACTTGGCATGTGGAAACAAACCATGATATTTGTTATGCCCGTTCTTTTGATAATGGGGTAACTTGGTATAAGACGAGTGGAGAACGATATGAACTCCCGATCAAATTGTCCAATGCGGAGTATGCCTGTCGTTTACCTCAAAACTGTGAGTTGATTAATCAGACGAGTATGAGTGCCGATGCGGGAGGAAATCCGTATATAGCTACTTATTGGCGGGAACCCAATAGTGATGTTCCTCAATACCGCATCGTCTGGAATGATGGGAAGATGTGGCATCAACGGCAGATAACCGATCGCCAGACACCTTTTACCTTGAAAGGTGGAGGTACGAAAATGATCCCTATTGCCCGTCCGCGTATTGTGGTAGAAGGTGGAGAAGTCTTTTATATTTTCCGTGACGAAGAACGGGGAAGCCGTGTGTCGATGGCACATGCGACTGATGTGGGTACCAGTAAGTGGACGATAACGGATCTGACGGATTTTTCGGTGGATGCCTGGGAACCCTCTCATGATACGGAACTTTGGAAAAAGCAGCGGAAACTGCATCTCTTTGTACAACACACCCGTCAGGGAGACGGTGAACGCACAGCGGAAATTGAGCCTCAAATGATATATGTATTGGAAACGAATATGGATACAAATAAATAAAGATATGAAGAAACTATATGCAACTCTTTTTTCTGCACTCTTTCTAGGCGGTGCAATCTGTGCAAGTTGTACGGATAAGAAGGATGCTTCTGCTGAAGAAGTGATAAACACCATTCATAAAGTGAATAATTATTGGCAGACGAATCATCCGGAACACGGACGTTCTTTTTGGGATAATGCCGCCTATCACACCGGAAATATGGAAGCTTATTTTTTGACTAAGCAGCCGGAGTATTTGGAATATTCGAAAGCCTGGGCGGAACATAATGAATGGAAAGGGGCAAAATCAGATCATAAGGAAAACTGGAAGTACAGTTACGGTGAAAGTGATGATTATGTGCTTTTCGGTGACTATCAGATTTGTTTCCAGACGTATGCCGATCTCTATAATCTGGAACCGGATACACAGAAAATAGCCCGTGCCCGCGAAGTGATGGAATATCAGATGAGTACCCCCAATCATGATTATTGGTGGTGGGCAGATGGCTTATATATGGTCATGCCGGTCATGACAAAGATGTATAACATTACTAAGAATCCGCTCTATTTGGAGAAACTGCATGAATACCTCGCCTATGCTGATAGTATTATGTATGATGAAGAGGCCGGACTTTATTACCGGGATGGAAAATACGTGTATCCTAAACACAAAAGTGTGAACGGCAAAAAGGATTTTTGGGCACGTGGAGACGGCTGGGTATTGGCCGGATTGGCAAAAGTCTTGAAAGAACTTCCTGAAACAGATAAGTATCGTCCGGAATATATAGATCGTTTCCGTACCCTGGCTAAGTCGGTTGCTGCTTGTCAACAGCCGGAAGGTTACTGGACACGCAGTATGCTCGATCCATTGCATGCACCGGGACCGGAAACCAGTGGAACGGCTTTCTTTACCTATGGTTTACAATGGGGAATCAATAACGGTTTTCTGGATGCTGCAGAATATCAGCCGGTGGTTGAAAAAGCATGGAAATATCTCTCAACAGTTGCTTTGCAGCCTGATGGCAAGATTGGTTATGTGCAACCGATTGGTGAGAAAGCGATACCCGGTCAGGTGGTAGACGCAAACTCAACTTCGAATTTTGGAGTAGGTGCGTTTCTATTGGCAGCCTGTGAACGGGTTCGTTATTTGAATAAATAAATACAGGCACGGATTACACGGGTTTCACAGCTCTTAGAGGCATGCCTTAATATAAGTCAACAGCGTAATCCGTGTAATCCGTGCCTAAAATTTAATTCATCATCAAGCTCATATATGGCTTTAACGGCTGAAGTATTCTATTGGTTAATTCGCTAATATTCATTTGTATATGTGCACCGGGCAGTCGCTCGGTATTATACATACACTTTCCTTTGCACAGGTAATAATAGCCGTTGTTTACAGACAATTGTTTGTCCGATAATTCCAGCTGCATTTCATCTTCAGGAAAAGCCGCGGCATAGATTTGCAGCACTTCTTTGGCATTGATGATACGTGCCATACCTAGCAGATGTTGAGGCTGTTTATCTTCAGGAGGCAGTAGTTGAACCATGCGCTTGCATCCGGTGTGCTTCCTGATCGCATACAATAAACTATATTCCACATCCTTATCATCAGCGCAAAGTTCATTGATAATGATATGTTTGTCTCCTTTATATATAATGGTTATTCCTTTGATTTCGTTTTCCTGTCTGGCTACAAATAAATAACCTCCACTAATGGCAAGATCGGTCATAATAACCTGAAAGTCTTCCGGTGTGTGCTGAATACAGCAAGCCCGTTCGGAAAGCTTCTTATTCAAATAGGAATAGACCTCCTCCTGAAATTCTGAAACAACACTGACCGCTATCTCTTTAGAAGGAATAAACTCGGGCAAAACGATCTCTTTAGTTGAATACTTGAATACCGAAGCATATCCCATACGGGCATAATAATCAAACAACCAAGGTTCTGCCGGTATCAATGTGCTGAAGTGTACTCCATTCCGTAACATCCGGGCGAAAGACTGTGATAAAAGCTCGCGCATGACTCCTTTGCTTCGAAAATCGGGATGCGTACAGGCTCCTGAAATATAGGAGGTTTGTACAGTCTCTCCACCAAAAGTCATCGGATAAGGAAGCATTTGAAGGGCAGAGATTACCTCATCACCACTTTTGATGGCAACGTTCACCTCTGTCTTATAGCGTAGTCTGAAGTACATCTCGACGAATTCTTCACTATCGTCAAAACAGACTTTCCACAATGCTTTTACTTGCTCCTTTATCATCATATTTATAAAGAGTTTACCATTTAACCATATTCATGGGATGCTCTTTGAGACAAGCCATGTATTTTTCCAGAATCGTCACCGGTTGGTAAGACAATTTGGCTTTGCGCAAACCTTCGAGACCTAAATCCTCTTCCCGGTTGATATAGATATATTGTTCGGGAATCCGGTTGGCAAATTCATAATTAATCATAGCATACGCGCCTTCAATGCTGGTATCCGCTTTTTCTACATGCACGCCGAACGTTTCATGATTGATAGGCATACCGAATGTAAATGCTACGATTTTACCGTTCACATGAAGAATTCCACCCGTCAGTCCGAGTGCTTCGAAGTTGTGGAGGGCATAAATCAGAGCACGACGTTCATTGCCCGTCCCTTCCTGCTGGTCGCAGTGATTCACTTTACACCATTCTGCTTCCAGATCCAGACATTCCTGAATGCGGTCCGGAGTGATCGGTGTATATTCATAATCCGGATAAGTGTTGCGGAACCGGTTGATATGATTTCTTTTCGCTTGGAATTTCTTACCCTTCAGTGTTGAAAGATCACTTCTCAAATAGATATAATCCGCATAGTCGCGGTCTTCTGTAAATGTGAACTGTCCCGGAAGGATAGCTTCGAGATCAGCACGCATATTACTGCACACTCCCAACATACAGAAATGCTGGTTCTCTTTGCGGGCATCCTCTATCAGTTCCCCCAATATTGCTTTCAAATCTCCCGTACCTACGGGCATCATATAAGCGAGTTGATCTCCCGCCCAGAACTTGAACACCAGGAAGTTGTCGACCACTGCAAATTGGGTATCATATAAGAACCTCCAACTACAAAGATTGGAGAATGAAAGATCGCAATTGCGGCGATCACTTTTCATCGTGAATGAGGTGATTGTGTCTCTGTCTGCTAACGTGACATCTTTAAATGGAATCATAAGATTGCTTTTTGCGTTTAACTCTTTATATAACGGAAAATCAAGAGATTTTGTTTTTACAAAATACCTAATAATCGAAGGATAGTAGGTGTTAGCAGTGCAGTGAATATTCCATTTAGCGTCAGTCCCAGGCTGGCGTATGCTCCATATTTGCTGCTGATATCCATTGCAGTGGAGGTTCCGACGGCATGAGCGGCTGTTCCCATTGAAAGCCCTTGGGCGATCGGACTGCCTACGCGCATGATTTTCATTGTCTTAAAGCCACAGATAGCCCCTAATAAACCTACTGCTACAACAACTGCCGCCGTTAGTGACGGAATACCGCCGATAGCTTTGGTTACTTCCATCGCAATCGGGGTCGTAACCGATTTCGGAGCCAGTGACAGGATTACCTCTTGTGAGGCTCCCATGAATTTCGCAATCAGTACTACTGAAATGACTCCGACGATGCAGCCTGCCAGTTGAGACAGTAGAATAGGCAATAACTGCTTTTTTATCATTTCCAGTTGAAGATATAAGGGTACGCCTAAAGCCACAACGGCCGGGCGTAGCCAGAATTCGATCAGATGTCCTCCTTTATTATATGTCTCATAAGAGATATTGGTCATTTTAAGGAAGATGATTAATAGTGCGATGGTCAGCAATATAGGATTTAATAATACCAGTCCTGTTTTCTTCTGAAGCAGTTTGGCAAAGAAGAAAATCCCGAAGGTAATGGCCAGCAGGAAGAAATTATTTTCTAAGAAGCTCATTTGTCTTTATTCGTTAAGTTGATTTTATCTTTAAGGTGTAGTTTCTCCGGCAGATGGAAATCTGACAGATGAAGTTTGCGTGCCAGTTTGATCTGACGCGCCAGCCTGAACTTGCGGACGATCTGATGTACCCATCCCGTTACAACAAGTACAAGTGCGGTACTGACAATGGTAGCTATCACAATTGGCCAGAATTCTGCCGCAATAACATCAAAGTACAACATAAGAGCCACACCGGGTGGAACGAAAAAGAATCCCAAGTTAGCAACCAGAAAGTCGGACAATCCCTGTACCCAGTGTAACTTAATCCAACCTAATTTTAAAAAGAGGGTGAGCAGCAGCATACCGATGATGCTGGAGGGGAGCTTGATACCCGTAAGATAAACTATTAATTCACCCAAAGCCAAACAGCCAAATAAAATGGCGCACTGACGTATCATAACTAATAACCTATTGATTTTGTTTGAAAACGCTGCAAAGGTATGAAAAATAGGAGTACAGTGTTAAATATTACAATATTTTAGACTTGGAAGAGAAAAATAGGCGAAATTGTAATGTGGATATTGCAAAATTGAGTACTTTTGCACCGCAAATTACAAATTGTAATGAGGTTTTATAATAACATTCAATATATCTATGCTCAATTTAATCAACCAAATCGTGGCGCGTGCGAAAGCAAATCGCCAACGTATTGTTCTTCCGGAAGGAACTGAAGAACGCACATTGAAAGCTGCCAATATGATTTTGACAGATGAAGTAGCCGATCTAATTTTACTGGGTAAACCGGATGAAATTAATGAACTTGCTACAAAATGGGGATTGGGAAACATCGGTAAAGCTACTATCATTGATCCTGAAACTTCTCCGAAACACGAAGAATATGCACAGTTGTTGTGTGAACTTCGTAAAAAGAAGGGGATGACTATCGAAGAAGCCCGCAAATTGACGAGCGATCCTTTGTTCTATGGTTGTTTAATGATTAAGAGCGGTGATGCTGACGGTCAGTTGGCTGGTGCCCGTAACACTACTGGTAACGTATTGCGTCCTGCTTTGCAGATTATCAAGACCGCGCCGGGAATCACTTGCGTGTCTGGTGCTATGTTGCTTTTGACTCATGCTCCTGAATACGGAAAGAATGGCATTCTGGTAATGGGTGATGTTGCTGTAACTCCGGTTCCGGATGCTAATCAGCTGGCACAGATAGCAATTTGTACTGCGCAGACTGCGAAAGCCGTTGCCGGTATTGAAAATCCGAAAGTAGCTCTGTTGAGCTTTTCAACCAAGGGTTCCGCTAAACACGAAGTAGTGGATAAAGTGGTAGAAGCTACTAAGATTGCAAAAGAGATGGCTCCTACTCTTGATTTGGATGGTGAAATGCAGGCTGACGCTGCTCTTGTACCGGAAGTGGGTGCTAGCAAAGCGCCGGGTTCTCCAGTAGCCGGAGAAGCAAATGTGCTGATCGTTCCAAGTTTGGAAGTTGGTAATATTTCTTATAAATTAGTTCAACGTCTGGGACATGCTGACGCTGTTGGTCCGATTCTTCAGGGTATTGCCTGTCCGGTAAACGACTTGTCTCGTGGTTGTTCTATCGAAGATGTATATCGCATGATTGCTATCACAGCTAATCAGGCCATTGCAGCAAAAGCGAAAAAATAAGTATTAGATATAAAGTATTAAGTATAAATCGACAACGACATGAAGATTCTGGTATTGAACTGCGGAAGTTCATCTATTAAATATAAATTGTTCGATATGACCACCAAAGAGGTGATTGCACAAGGTGGTATCGAAAAAATCGGTCTGAAAGGATCATTCTTGAAACTTACTTTGCCGAATGGTGAAAAGAAAATATTGGAGAAAGATATTCCTGAACATACAGTAGGAGTAGAGTTTATCCTGAACACGCTGATTAATCCTGAATACGGCGCTATTAAATCTTTGGATGAGATTAATGCAGTAGGTCACCGTATGGTACACGGAGGCGAGCGTTTCAGCGAATCTGTATTGCTGAACAAGGAAGTGTTGGAAGCTTTCGCTGCTTGCAATGACTTGGCTCCGCTTCACAATCCTGCTAACTTGAAAGGGGTAAATGCAGTTTCTGCTATTCTTCCTAACATTCCGCAGGTAGGTGTATTCGATACGGCTTTCCATCAGACAATGCCGGATTATGCTTACATGTATGCTATTCCTCACGAACTGTATGAAAAGTATGGTGTGCGTCGTTATGGCTTCCACGGAACTTCTCATCGTTATGTGTCAAAACGTGTATGTGAATTCCTGGGTGTAAATCCGGTTGGACAGAAAATTATCACTTGCCACATTGGTAACGGTGGTTCTATCGCTGCTATCAAAGATGGTAAATGTATGGATACTACTATGGGCTTGACTCCATTGGAAGGCTTGATGATGGGTACTCGTAGCGGTGATATAGATGCCGGTGCAGTAACATTTATCATGGAAAAAGAAGGCTTGAACACAACCGGTGTTTCCAATCTGTTGAATAAGAAGAGTGGTGTACTGGGTGTTTCGGGTGTATCAAGCGATATGCGTGAACTCTTGGCTGCTTGTGCAGCTGGCAATGAGAAAGCTATCCTTGCTGAAAAGATGTACTATTACCGTATTAAGAAATATATCGGCGCTTATGCTGCTGCATTGGGCGGTGTAGATATTATCCTGTTTACCGGTGGTGTAGGTGAGAACCAGATGGAATGTCGTCGTGAAGTTTGTAAGGATATGGAATTCATGGGTATCGAACTTGATAACGAAGTAAATGCTAAGGTTCGCGGTGAAGAAGCAATCATTTCTACTCCTGCTTCTAAAGTGAAAGTAGTAGTGATCCCAACAGATGAAGAACTGTTGATCGCATCGGATACAATGGATATCCTGAATAAGTAATAATTTTATTGCTGATATACAAAAAAAAGATGGACTCGATTTCGAGTCCATCTTTTTTTTGTCTTACTTTGCATATCAAATAGTTATATCCCGTTTTTGATATGCGTTACTCCGTCATAATTCCCGTTTATAATCGTCCCGATGAAGTGGATGAATTATTGCAAAGTCTTACTGTACAATACTTTAAGGGTTTTGAGGTTGTTGTTGTTGAAGATGGTTCTTCCATTCCCTGTAAAGGAGTAGTAGACCGGTATGCAGATCGGTTGAATATAAAATATTTCTCTAAACCCAATTCCGGTCCGGGACAAACCCGTAATTACGGAGCAGAACGTAGCGAAGGCGAATACCTTATTATATTGGATTCTGATGTCATCCTTCCCGAAGGCTACTTCGATGCGGTAGAGAAGGAGCTCACCACTTCTCCTGCCGATGCTTTTGGTGGCCCCGACCGTGCACACGATTCTTTCACTGATATTCAGAAGGCAATTAACTATTCCATGACCTCTTTCTTCACGACCGGAGGTATCCGTGGCGGAAAAAAGAAGATGGACAAATTCTATCCCCGTAGTTTTAATATGGGAGTTCGCCGGGCAGTGTACGAGGCTTTGGGAGGTTTTTCAAAGATGCGTTTTGGGGAGGATATTGATTTCAGTATCCGTATCTTTAAGAATGGGTACACTTGTCGTCTTTTTCCTGATGCCTGGGTATATCATAAACGTCGGACTGACTTGAAAAAATTCTTCAAGCAGGTGCATAACTCCGGCATTGCCCGTATTAATCTTTATAAGAAATATCCGGATTCTCTGAAACTGGTGCATTTGCTTCCAGCCGTATTTACATTGGGAGTGGCGCTTCTATTATTAGGAACCCCCTTCTGCCTCTTCAGTTTCACGCCTATCATTCTCTATGCATTACTCGTATGCATTGATTCTACTATTCAGAATAAAAGTCTGTCTATTGGCGTTTATTCCATTGCCGCCGCATTTATACAGCTTATCGGCTATGGTACAGGCTTTTGGCGCGCATGGTGGCAGCGTTGTATCAGAGGGAAGGATGAGTTTGAGGCTTTCCAAAAGAATTTTTATAAGTAATCCATTTTTTATTTGCCTATTACCATTCCTGTTTTTGTTTAAAAGGAATGTTGTCTGACACCCGGGTCTCAATACGTCTGACACCCGGGTGTCAGACAAGTTATACTTTCATGGAAAAAAAGTAATGGATGCAATCGAAGAAATTTTTATAGGCTATATCTTTTTTCATTTAGTGGAGTGCAAATCACATTTCTTATTCTTCCCTTAAACCCCAGCAATTTGTCGCCTATCTGTTTCAATGGGAAGATAAGTGTTTCCTGATACCAAATGCTGTCTTTACGCAGGCTTTTCTGATTGTAAACTACACCGATTCGTCCTTCCAAACGTTCTTGTAGCTCTCCGTTTATGTAAAGTGAGGTCCCTTTGGCATCTCCCTCTACACGAACCTTTGTCCATTTTTCCACAGGCAAACGATAGGAATGGAAGATGAATTCATAGCCGTCGCGCGAGAATGCGAATTTACCCGTATTTTGCCAGTTCGCGGTGAAAACAGAATGGGGACCTTTGAATAAGACCGCATCGATATTGGGCTTTGGATCTGCGTAGATTTCAAATTCCACACTATATGGATAACCGATTTCGGGTATAGAGGTAAGAACCGAGTCGTTACCTTGCAGGATAATTTCCTGGCCGGAAAGCGTTAGGTCTTTTCTGTCATCTATGCTGGCCTGTAGATTTACGCCCGGTGCTTCCGGTGTTGTCCTGCACCACGTTTCGAAGGTTTCAAACGGTATGTTTCTTGTGTTTTCTCCTTTCCAAAGTTTCTCGCTCATAACCTGCATGGCAGGAAAGGTGCGTATATGTACATCCTGTTGGCTGATTCCATTTCCGACACGGTCGTTCCATACAGCAAACATGGCTCCTAATAAATTAGTAGACTGCTCTATCATTTCTCCCTCTTGCATCATTCGTGGTGACCAACTCTCATATATCCATTGATGATCCAGAAAGTTATGGTAGTAATTCACGGCTGGTACGATATATAGAAATGCATCGCATGTATTAATCGCTTTGGCTCCTTCCTGCAGTGCGGTTTCTAGGTCTAGCCAGCTATAATTCCATGCATTGACCGTTTTTCCTTTCAGATTTACGGGGGTATTTCCTTTCATGTGTTTCAGACTTCCCCATAATCGCGGATTTTTTCCATATTTGGTGATATACTTCAGATAGTATTCAGTGAAATAGCGGAATTGTTCCGCTTCTTTGAGGTTGTACTCATCAGTGCCGATATGTACGTCCGGTCCGACAAATACCGGGTGATCTCCCGAGAGATATTCGTCAAACAAAGTATCAAGGAAATCATATACCTCTTTTTTATAGAGGTCGAGATGATCCATACCATATTCTTTTTTGTCGGCTGCCAGTATCGGATTGTAATGAGTGAAAGCGAGTGAGTGTGCCGGAACATCAATTTCTGGGATGATATTGATTCCATATCGTGCGGCCATTTGCTGGAAGTTGCGGAATTCTTCTTTGGTGTAGGAACCATCTTTGGATGTGAGTCCCGGAAAACGCTCGCTTTCCAATCTGAAGGCGGCGTATGTTTTGTTCCAGTCATTATCGAAAAACTCAACGAAACCATTATCATTCAGATGTATTTGCAGTTCATTCATTTTATAGAACGAGAGAATTTTTACGTAATCCTGCAAATAGTCCATTGTGAAAAATTTCCTGGCTACGTCAATCATCAGTCCGCGGTGAGCATACTGCGGATAATCCAATGCTTTTCCTTTCATGAGTCCAAAAGGCTGGTTATGGATCATTTGCAACAGTGTGCGAGTTCCCCAGAATACTCCTTTTACGGTGGAGGCTTCGATGGTTACATGGTTGCGTATATCCAGTTCATAGCTTTCTTCTCCCAATGATGAAGGCGATTTTTTCACTGACAGATAGATAGAATGATTTTTCGGTTTTCCGGAGGTTACCTGATAATTCCAGCCGAACATATCTTTTAAGTCTTTTGCCATTATTTCCGCAGTTTCTTTCAACAGGCTTTCTGCTTCCGGAGCGATTATAATCTTTCCTGTTTCCGGTAGTGTCAGTTTGCCTTTTGCCCCATTCCAATGTTGTAAGGAGGGAATCACCTGCGGGATATCCGTTTGAGCGTATACTGTCATTCCTAATAGTAGTAAGATGGATAAGATGCTTATTCTCTTTTTCATATTTATTAGATGTTTATATATTAATCTTGATAGCGCAAAACTACGATATTTGGAAGTAAAGGGATTCTAAAAATAGACTTATAGCTTCCAAAATTCATTTTTTCAGTTATATAGGAGTATCTTTGTGACTTAATTTGATTAATAATGGAAAGTAAACACAAACTATCCATCAACCAGTGGGCACTGGAAGACCGCCCACGGGAAAAAATGATGGAGAAGGGAGCAGCCGCATTGAGTGATGCCGAACTACTCGCTATATTGATTGGCTCCGGAAATACGGAAGAAAGTGCTGTCGAATTGATGAGACGCCTGCTCCTGTCTTGTGATAACAATCTGAATTCATTGGCAAAATGGGAAGTGTGTGACTATTCCTCTTTCAAAGGTATGGGACCCGCAAAGAGCATTACAGTGATGGCAGCCTTGGAATTAGGCAAACGAAGAAAGCTGCAAGAAACCAAAGAGAGACTTCGAATCACTTGCTCAAAAGATATCTATGATATTTTCCAACCGATCATGTGTGACTTGGAACAGGAAGAATTCTGGGTGCTCCTATTGAACCAGGCAACCAAACTAATTGATAAGGTACGTATAAGTACTGGTGGCATAGACGGAACTTATACCGATGTGCGCACCATTCTCCGGGAAGCATTGCTGCAAAGAGCTACACAAATCGCGGTGGTGCATAACCATCCTTCGGGAAATATTCATCCCAGCCAACCGGACAGGAGTTTGACAGAGCATATCCATAAAGCGGCGGAAACGATGAATATCCGTCTGATAGATCACGTCATCGTTTGTGAAGACGGATTTTTCAGCTTTGCAGATGAGGGCCTACTCTAATTAGTAATACTACCTTATTTAAGTGAGAATATCTTATTTATTCTCACTCCTGCATTCATTTTTATACTGCGTGGGCGTCAAGCCTGTGTACTGTTTGAATGCAGTACTGAAATAACGTAAAGTAGTGAAACCTATCTGATCTGATATTTCAGTAAATGTCAGATCGGTGGTTTTTATCAGAGTAATGGCTTGCTCCAACCTGAATTTGTTGATATAGTCATTTGCCCCCATATCGGTGATAGCCTTCAACTTGTTGTAAAGAGATGTTTTACTCATTCCGATCTCTCTGCAGATAAAAGGAATATCTAAAGACGGATTGCTGATATTCTCGGAAATGAGCTTGTTAAACTTTAACAAGAACGTTTCATCCGCCTGGCTGAAAGTACTCTCCAGCGGTTGAGGGAAGTTGCCTATATGTTGATAGTGCTCTTTCGTTTGCTCCCGGTTGTATAGCCGGTTCTGTATAATCTTAACAAGAGTGTCTATCTCAAAAGGTTTTCCCAGATAAGCGTCCGCCCCGATTTTATACCCATACAGTCGGCTCTGTTCATCATTGCGTGCCGTGAGCAGAATCACAAGAATATGACTGATGCCGATATTCTCTTTTACCGCTTTGCACAGTTCGTATCCATTCATAACCGGCATCATCACATCGCTCACTATAATATCCGGAACTTGCTTTTGCGCTATTTCGAAAGCTTCCCGGCCATCATGTGCTATATAAATTGCTTTGAATAAGGATTTCAATTCTTTGGAGAGGAAATCTGTCAGGTTATGATTGTCGTCTACCAATAGCACTGTGTAATTCTGCGTAGAGAAGTCGAGTGTCTCGGGAGCGTTGATCTCATGATCTACGTCCGGTGTAATCAATTCATTGATGTAAGGTTTCGGCTGGCAGATGACTTCGCCCGACTCCAATCCCAAAGGTAAGTCGAAGAAGAAAGTGGCTCCTCCCGCTTCGTTGTTCATGGCTCCGATTTTACCTTTATGCAATTCCACCAGCATCTTGGCGTATGAAAGTCCGACTCCGCTACCGCCAATTTCCTGCTTGCCTTGATAGAAACGGATGAATACTTTCTCCATGTCTTCCTCTTGCATACCTTCTCCCTGATCCAAAACGGAAACACGGACGTATGAGTCATTTTTGCTGGTACGGATAGTGACGGTTGTGTTTTTAGGACTGTGTTTCAGTGCGTTCGTCAATAAGTTTGTGACTACGATTGTACACATACCCTTGTCAAATACCACCTCTTTTATGCTGTCGTCGAGCTGATAATCTATTTGCACTTCCTGGGCAGCTCCCTCGTCCGTAAAATCGGCACCAATCTCCTTTATCCATGAGTTAAATGGATAGGCTTGGAGTTTCAACTTGGTTTCTCCTACTTCCATCTTACGTACGTCCAGCACCATGTTGATAAGATCTTTCATCCGTTGAGCCTGTTTATGTATATTCTTCAACGGTGGATAAATGGCATCTGTAGAAGGAAGTGTCTTTAATATGCGGCTTAGCGGGGCATATATGAGTGTGAGCGGAGTTCGCAGTTCATGGCTGATATTAATCAGAAAACGAACTTTTTCTTCATACACATTCTGCTCGTGTTCTTTCATCATCCATTTCATCTTGTTTTCTTTGCGTCGAAGCAGAACGAAAACAATTTGTACCACAATGCCTATGCAAGCAATGATGCAGAGAGAAACGAACCACCAGCTTCTGTACCAGGGTGGCAGTACGTTTAATGTGAAAAGAAACTGGGGAGTTGTTTCATTTCCTTCCTGTGTGTTACAGCTCACCATGATGGGATAACTTCCCGGAGCAAGAGATGGGATCATCAATTCAGGGTTGTAGCCTTCGGTTTTAAGGTCTCCCATTTGGAAATGATAGACTTTGAGCCGGAGAATGTCCGCACCATAAGTCATGACACGGATCTTAATGTTTTTACTGTTCCAGGGGATGGATATCTTGTCTTGATTGAGCTGATACATCCTGTTCTCTCCGTTTATGGTCAGTTCGGCAAGGCGTATTTCCGGAGAGTCACTACTCTTTTCTATTTGAGTGTCTGCATTGATACATAGTAAGCCTTTTACACCTCCCATATAGATGTTGCCTTTGGGGGAAATGAGACGGGGC
The DNA here is from genome assembly GCF_019129155.2 of Bacteroides sp. MSK.18.37. Lineage (NCBI taxonomy): Bacteria > Pseudomonadati > Bacteroidota > Bacteroidia > Bacteroidales > Bacteroidaceae > Bacteroides > Bacteroides sp. MSK.18.37. Next base: position 3,817,261 of record NZ_JAHOIB020000001.1, read on the forward strand.
TCGGCCAAGTATTCATTGGGGGAAATTCCATCCGCTTCTCCGAACCATACAAAACGTTTGGTATCGGTGAGCCATATAAAGAGTTTCTGTTCAGCTCCTATCCACACTTTTCCTTTATTGTCGCATAACACGGTATTTACTTCATTAAATAAGGTGGTAGGAATTCTTTCGAATTTGCGGGTATCAGGGTGATAGGTGTACAGGCCACGGGTGCCTGCAATCCAGAATACGCCCTTGTCATCCCTGGATACAGCATTGAAGAATCCCTGTGGAGCACTTGCAAATATCTCCACTGTGTCTTTTTTACGATCCAGTCTATATATATTATAAGGATCGTTCAGGTAAATGGCAGTGGAATCATATCCAATGGAACTCAACAAGCCTTTTATTTTCACTTCTTTGGCACAAGGGACAGGAGTGAGTTGCCGGGTGGAAGTATGGTAGCGGTAAGGAGGCGAACTTAATATTAAGATCGAATTGGGAGTATCCCGGTATAAGTTGATTGGCTGTCCGCTATAGCGGATGTGATGCTCTAATGAAGGGCTCATAATAGCGAAAGGACGCTTCTTTCCTGTCTTTTTATCGAATATGAAGATACCTTTGGAAAAGGCAGATACTAACAATTCGTTGGGTGTGAAGCCGGTGATGGAGACCATCTTGTCTCCCCAAGTGTCGGGATAGTGCACAAATGTTTCTGTAGAAGGAATGAATTTATTGATACCTCCTCCGTCCATAGCGATCCAGAGTTCTTCGGAAGCCGGTTCCTGATATAGTTGTAATACCGTACTTTGACTTAATCCTTTGTTGTGCCCTAACACAACATTAGTGTAAGTTCTCATGGATACTTCACGAATGTTGATAACCCCTTCACGTTTACTTCCCGCCCATATATTTCCGGCAGAGTCGCTATGCAGGCAGAGTATTGTATTTGTGGGAAGGGAATGATTATCTCCGGAGATATGTTCGAGTACGGTAATATTGCCGGTTGTGGGATCGAGGATATTGATACCTCCCCCGTCTGTTCCCATCCATATTTTTTGTTTGAATTCGGTCATGCACAATACGATGTCACTGCTCAAACGGGAGTTTTGAGTGGTATAGCTGGCTATCAATTTTCCCTGGGCGGAGAAACACTTGACGCCATTGTTGTAGGTTGACAGCCATATTCTTTGTTGGGAGTCTATGATGATTCCTACGTTGTCGTTCCCGTATTGGAAAGGAAATGGGGTTATCTCGAAATTCTTGAAGTTCATTTGCAGTATTCCCTGTTGCCAGCTTAGACACAATATGGTATCGGGTTTCCACATTTGTATGGATCGTATAATGAACGGCTCGTCGGTCTTGAATTCCCGTATGAGAGAAATCGTGTTGGTGGCATAAGAATATTTATATATCTTGTTGATCCCTCCGAACAGAAGCCCGTCTGCTATTTTGCAGATCGATTTGGCAATGATGGGCTGATTATTTAGTTTGGGGATAAAGAAGTTGTCGTGAATAAGAGAATAACGGGCGATTCCTGTGGTGGTCAGTATCCAGGTTGTCTGCTGATTATCTTCAATAATTTGCAGGATACTGTCGTTAGGCAGGGAATTTTCATTATCAGGTTGTGCGGTGTACTTTTTGAGTTCCGTTCCATCAAATCTGATTAGTCCTGTCGGAGTACCGATCCAGATGAATCCCTTTTGTTCGGTATAGATACAGCTGATGATAGACGGCATTCCGTTTTGGGAACCAATCAGTTTAAAGTCGTAATGGTTACCTATACTTATTGCTGGAAATGTGCCTACGATAAGAAAAGCCAGTAAGCAGAAAAAGTGTTTTATCCAAATACTTTTTTTCATCAGTCAAGATTATTAAGGGGAGATTAGTGAAACAAAAGTATGATTAATTCCGCTAAAACAAAAGAAATATTTCCAAAAACCGCCACAAAGACGTTCAAAAACGGAATATGGATGTTTTTGGAAATATTTTGGCGATTTTATGAACTCGCCATTCTGCCAATCAATCTATTTTTGTGGTGTATTTCAATGCCGGATAGTGTGGGCTATTGGCAAATGGAACTCAAAAAAACTTTTAGTATTAACTTTAATATAATGTTATGAAGAAAATGCAGATTAGGATGCAACTGGTGTGTCTCTTTTCAATGCTTTTACTGTTCTTCCCTGTGGAGCTCTTTGCTCAACAGGGCACTATCACTGGTAAGGTGGTAGACGAACGTGGCGAGTCCGTAATCGGAGCAACCGTTATGGTGAAAGGTTCTACTGATGGTACCATTACCGATTTGGATGGAAACTTTAAAATTAACGGTAAAGTAGGTACAACGATAACTGTCAGCTATGTGGGCTATGCTCCTTTGGAAGTGAAAATCACTAAGCTAACAGGAAATCGGTTCGTGATGAAGGAAGACTCCAAAACTTTAGATGAAGTGGTGGTAGTCGGTATGGGAACACAGAAACGTAATACTATTACAGCGGCTGTAGCAACAGTTAATGCGGATGCAATCGCTACCCGTCCTGTGACGGATGTAACCAGCGCCTTACAAGGTAATGTGGCTGGTTTGAACTTTGCTTCGGATGCTTCTGAAAGCGGTACCGGTGGTGAAGTTGGCGGAGAAATCAAATTTAATATTCGCGGTATCGGTTCTATTAATGGTGGAGAGCCTTATGTATTGGTGGATGGTGTGGAACAGAGCTTGCAGAATGTAAATCCTGCCGATATAGAAAGTATCAGTGTATTGAAAGATGCTTCTGCAGCAGCCGTGTATGGTGCTCGTGCTGCGTATGGTGTGGTGTTAGTAACGACCAAGAGCGGTAAACAGGATAAAGCCCGGGTGACTTATCGCGGTTCTGTGGGTATGAGTGCACCTATCAACATGCCCGAGATGATGAACTCTGTAGAGTTTGCCAATTATAAAAATGCGTACCGTTCGGCAATTGGTGAGTCTCCATACTTCTCACAGGAGACTATTGATTTGATGAATCAGTTTTTGCAGAACCCCTATGGTGAAGGTCTGCTCGGTATTACCGCCAATCAGGAGAATACCGGTTGGCGTGGCGGTGAATCGCAGTATGCCAATACCGACTGGTTTGATTATTTCTATAAAAACAAATCTTTGCGTCATTCACACAATCTAAGTATCTCCGGTGGATCGGACAAAGTGACTTATTATGTCGGTCTGGGTTATACTTACCAGGGTGGTTTGCTGGATCGTGTAGAAGACTCTCTGGATAAATACAACGTGAATACCAAATTTCAGATCAAGCCGAATGACTGGTTGAAGTTTAACTTCAATAACAATATCACGTTGAATCTGATTTCCCGCCCGCTCCCCGATATGTCTATTCTTTATCATCAGATAGCTCGTTCGCAGCCTAATATGGTGACTGAAGTTCCTATTTCCGGGCTTTATAATCTTCCTTCATGGAATGAAGCTTTGTATCTGGACAATGTGGGCTATTCGCAGAACCGCATTTCTGATGCCATGACTTTTGCAGCTACTGTTACGCCTCTGAAAGGCTGGGACATTATCGGAGAGATGAAAGTTCGTTTTGATGTGCAGAATGATGAATTCTTGCAGAAGCAGCCCCGTACCACACGGCCCGACGGAACCATAGAGAATGTTACCGCTCCCCGGCAGGGATATTCTTATCCCGGTATCGAATATTCGAATTCTTTGTGGGGATCAATGACTCGTGGAAATCAATTCAACTATTATTTGTCTCCCAGTGTGTCGTCTTCATATACGAATCAATGGGGTGACCATTTCTTTAAGGCAATGGCCGGTTTCCAGATGGAAGTGCAGCAAAACTCAAGCATGTATGCGTATAAAGACGGAGTGATGAGCGATGATACATTCTCTTTTGACAATGCAAACGGAAAAGCCTATAATAGTGAAGCGCGTGACCATTGGGCAACCATGGGATTCTATACCCGTTTGAACTGGAACTACCAGAATGTCTATTTTCTGGAATTTAGCGGACGTTATGATGGTTCGTCACGTTTCGCTTCCGGCAATCGTTGGGGATTTTTCCCTTCTTTCTCTGCCGGTTATGACATTGCCCGTACCGACTACTTCAAGCAATGGAGCTTGCCTGTTTCACAGTTGAAAGTGCGTTTGTCTTACGGACGTTTAGGCAATCAGAATGGAGCCGGACTATATGATTATCTGAACTTCATGACATTGAGACCGGACTATTCAAATGCATGGTTGCTTTCCGGTGTCACTTCGGCTACTCCGGTACGTGGTACAGTCGCTTTAACACCTTCTATGGTAAGCCCGTACATTACATGGGAAAAAGTGGATAATGCCAACTTAGGTTTCGACCTGACTTTGCTTAACAATCGTTTGACGATTACGGCGGATATTTACCAACGTACGACCAAAGACATGATTGGCCCGGCTGAAGCAATTCCTGATATTGGCGGTATTGCTGTTGACCAACGTGCTAAAGTAAATAATGCAACGCTACGTAACCGTGGATGGGAATTGTCGGTTAACTGGTCTGACCAGCTGAAGAATGGTTTCAGTTATGGAATCGGTTTCAATATCTTTGACTACAAAGCAGTGGTAACCAAATACAATAATCCGGAAGGATTGATTTATAACAACCACACCGGTCTGGTTCGTAACAAAGGTTATTACCAGGGAATGGATTTAGGTGAAATCTGGGGATATGAAGCAAATGATCTGTTTCTCACCAACCAGGAAGTGGATGAATATCTGAGAGGAGTAGACATGTCTTTCTTCAAACCGAATAAGGATTGGCAACGTGGTGATTTGAAATATATCGATTCGAACGGTGATGGTAAAATTGATCCGGGTTCGGGTACATTGAAAGATCACGGTGATTTGAAGATTATCGGTAATACGACTCCTCGTTACTCCTTCGGTCTGAACTTACATGCCGGTTATAAAGGTTTTGAAGTTTCCGCATTGTTCCAGGGAGTCATGAAACGTGATTTCCCGATGGCTGCAAGTACTTATCTGTTTAGCGGTGATTCCAACTTCTTTAAAGAACATTTGGATTATTATAATGTGTACAACCCGGGGGCTTACCTGCCGCGTCTGACAAAACCCGACAGTCCTGAATATAATGCGAACGTAGGTTACAACACTTCACGTTATTTATTGAACGCAGCTTATATGCGACTCAAAAACTTGATGATTTCTTATAACTTCCAGCCTAAACTGGTTAAGAAGATGGGATTGGAGAACTTGAAAGTGTATTTCACTTGTGATAATCTCTTCACGATTGACAATTTGCCGGACGTATTCGATCCTGAAACCTTGAATCAGGTAAATACATGGGCTGGGGGTAGTAACGAAACTGCTCCGGGATTGACTTCCCCAATGAAGCAAAATGGTAACGGAAAGGTATATCCGTTGAATAAAAACTACGTATTTGGTATTGAATTTACCTTTTAAACCATAAGATATGAAAAGAATATATATAATGGCTTTTGTAGCCGCTTCAATATTACCATTTTCATCCTGTTCTGATTTTCTGGATAGGGAACCGATAACCAAGCCGGAAGCCGGTAATTTTCTGACAGGTGTTATACAGGTCGAAAACTATATTAACGGACTATATATGACGTTGCCGTCTTTTAGTAAGTTCGGTTTGGGAGTTCGCAGTGAAGAAAAGAATAGTGACAATATTATTGCAGAAAAGTATGATGCCCGTTTGCATGGACAGAATAACCAGTTTAGCGGAGCTTCCGATTGGCAGACTGGTTATCAGAACCTGCGTAAAGTGAACTATTTTTTCCATAATTATAAAGTACCCGAAGCACAGGAAAACGAAGATGTACTGTCGTTGAAAGGGGAGGCTTACTTTTTACGTGCCTATTGGCATTTCGATTTATTGAAGAAATTCGGTTCTATTCCGGTAATGGATGCTTTTTGGGATGAGAATGCGACAATCGCAGGATTACAGATTCCCGCAAAGACACGTAATGAGGTAGCCCGATTTATTTTGAGTGATTTGGTTGAGGCGAAGAATCTGTTGCATTCGCGCGGTAAATATTCCGGAATTCGTATCAATAAAGAAGCTGCCATGGTTTTGGCAATGAATGTGGCGTTGTATGAAGGAACTTGGGAAAAGTATCACAGCAGCGATGATTTTGCATCTTCCACTAACGAATCAAATTATTTCTTGGGTGAAGTTATTAACTGGGGAAATGAACTGTTCGGTTGTGGCATTGATCTGTATAAAACCGGGCAAAATCCGGGAGATGCTTTTGCGGCATTGTTCAATAGCAAAGATTTGTCAGGAATGGGCGAAGTGCTATTGTGGAGGAAATATTCGAGTGATGAAGGAGTCTTTCATGATGTCAACGGTAATCTGAAGGCAGGTGTTGTCGACTCGGAAGGAGCTGCCGGAATTACTCAAAGCCTGGTGGATAATTATCTGAATGCCGATGGAACATTTATTGATCCGACAAATGAGAAATTTAAGGATTTTAAGGAAACATTTGAAGGCCGTGACCCTAGATTGATTCAAACGGTGATGAATGAAGGTGCCAAATTTGCTTCTGCCACTACTGCGACCCCAATGCATCTGGAAGAATATACGGATGAGAAGAAGAATACTATTAGTCCTCCTAAATTGGCAGGAGATGGAAACACACGTTCTTTGACGGGTTATCACATCCGTTTGGGAATAGATACCACCTTTGTAAGTGGTAATGGTGAGACTGCTTTACCTATTATTCGTTATGCCGAAGGTCTTTTGGCTTATGCAGAAGCTGCTGCTGAACTGGAAATGTGGAGCGATGATATAGCGAATAAGACATTGAAAGCGCTTCGTGAACGTGCAGGAGTGAAATATCTGGCACCGGCAAAGGATGCTAATTTCACCGATTTCGGTTATACATTGACTCCTGTTTTACAGGAAATCCGTCGTGAACGCCGTTCTGAACTTGCTTTGCAAGGTTTCCGGCTGGATGATCTCATGCGTTGGAAAGCCGATAAACTGATTGTTGGAAAGCGTGGTAAAGGTGCTTATGTAGGTGATGAATCTATTTTATTCAAATCTTACAGTCCGGATAATCAGAAAAGAATCAGAGAGCGTCTGACCCTTGATGATAACAAATGGGCGGATCCGATGGCCGGGACTCTGCCAAGCGGATATCAATTCCATGCAGATAGGGATTATCTGTTACCGATCCCTCCTTCAGAATTGGAATTGAACAAAAAGTTGAAACAAAACCCGAAATGGTAATCATTAATAATGATATAATAGGATAGATTATGAAGAAATATTTCTATAGATTATTACCAATTTGCCTGTTTATCCTTGTAATGACAGGCTGTAATGACACCGAGACGGTTATCTCTATCGGAGAAGCCCGGAATCTGGTGGCCGAAATCAGTACTCAAAGTGCTGCTATCGGAGATAATGTGACCTTTACTGTGAAGGTAGATCAGCAAGACAATCAGTTGGCACTCGAAGAAGATATAGACGTTGTTCTGACTTTTGCAGGTAAGAATGTAGAAGGAAAGGATGTCCCTGTATCTGATGTCTTTGAAGGCTTTGCCGGTCATCTTTTTATGAAGAAAGGTGAGAAACAGGGATTTACCGAATTTAAGGTAAAGAACGATCTGGCTAAATATCCTATATCGGGTACTATCACCGCTTATGTCAGAGGATACAAGATCAATGCGGCTGAACGTCCGATTGTGGTATCTGATAAACACTACACCATCTTGTCATTGAAGAACAATTCGGACAATACGGTGAAAGAGTATGGCTCATTTATTCTGGTCGCTACGGTAGGAGCGTCAGCTAAGGAAGATGTAGTCGTTCATATTGATGCGGGTGAAGATGCGGATAAATATGAGAATCTGCCGAGCGAATTGGTGGTGAAAGCCGGGTATAAAACAGCTGAATCTGAACTTATATGGGTGAAAGGAGAGAAAGGACCGAATACTTTCACTTCTGTGTCTATGTCTTTTGCTACCGATTCTGAAATTCATCCGGTATATGGGGACGAGTTGGAAATTAAGGTTACTGATACGGATGCAGGTTTGACTCCGGGCACCGAGTTAACCAATGAGCAATGGGTTTATACAGATCCGGATCAGATATTTGTATCAGCCAGCAATAAAAAGGCTGTAGAAAAATGGGATGAGGTCAGAGCTGCGTCAGCACTATTGATAAAGGAGGGTGATCCGCATCCGAATGAAGCGTTAGCTGCTGAAGGATGGACATTCCTGAATTCTTATGAGTTCCATCCGATTGATGCTTTGACAGAAGGTACCGGACTCCCCAATCAGTATGGTAATCGTCCTCCACGTTTTATGGCGGCACAGAATGTGGCTAACACACAGAAAGTACAAGCGGTTGTAAATGAGAAATATGCAACGATGACTCAAGATGGATATTTGAAAATGTGGTGTGCGTATGATCCGGGAATCAGTGTGACAGGGGAAATTACGGGAACAAGAGATTTTGGAGTTTCCTCCCTCTATGCAAGTAAGTTTGATGGTGTGCCTACGGGTGCTGATTCTTGGGAATCCAGCAATGTACGCATTTTGCCGGGCACTCGTGTGGAAGTTAGAATCCGTGTGCGTGGAAAGAAACACTCTTTCAACTCGGCAGTCTGGTTCCAAGGAAATATCAGAGGTGTGCAATGGTCTACCTATGGTGAGGTTGATCTTCTGGAAAATCCGGCTACCAATGCGAATCCGAATGGCGCTTGGCAGACTTTCCACTGGAATGATATATCCACTTCATCCGGTGATAAGTATAAACCGTCCTCAGGACAGTTGATAATATCGGATATGGATGAATTCGATATCTATTGGATGGAATGGAGAGATAATAACGAGATTGCTTTAGGTATTAATGGTAAAGAGAATGTACGCATGAGGACTGACGGCAGCTATACCGGAATAGCTAATGGAACGGCTTCATGGAACTCGTCTACACATTGGCCGTTTACGGACAAATACAATACGGAAGGGTTACATTTACTATTGACATTTGCCGGATGTAATGAATGGGCGCTTGGTGACGCTGCGGCAGAACAGGCTGCTAAAGATGGTAGTTGGGCAAACGACTTTAAGCATATTTCTTATCAGGAAAGTAAGTCTAGCAATGATACGCCACGTATGGAAATCGACTGGATACGTTTCTATAAGAAGCCAACCTACGACTATTTTGGAAGTGGTACTCCAACGCGTAACAAACCAATGTATTAATGGTTGTTGAAATAAAGATATTTAATCGAACAAACTTTTATATAGTTATGAAAAAGGTTTATCACTTATTGAGCGTTGCACTGCTGGGCGCAATGGCACTAACCTCTTGCGAAGAGGACAAGATAGTGAATGAAAATAACGGTGAAGGGAACGAAACCGACAAGAATCTGACTGATTATTCATTTATAGCTTCTATTAAACAGTCCGCCCCTTTGGGTCGCAGCAATTTGCAGAATGGAGTGTATACATGGAATAAAGGAGATGCTGTTACATTATGGAATCGCAACTTCGGAGCCGGCTATGATTTCTCTATCACCCCGGGGTATAATGACAACCAACCTGACAAATCTGCTGAATTCACAGGAAAAGCTGCTGTAGAAAATGGCCATAAGCTGATTGCGGTATTTCCACGGAAAGAAGCAAAAACATTTAATGACCTGGCTACCTTTTCTATGCCGGAGACATTTACTCAGACTGGAAAAACAGCAGAACTGGCAGCTACTACCTATATGGTTGCCACCGGGGATGTGACTGATAATAAGATTCCTGCATTAACGTTTTCACCATTGACTGCATTGATACAGTTTGGTTTGAAAAACACGTCGGACCGGGAACTGAAGATTCGCTATATTACGCTGGAGAGTGATGATGATGTATTTCCCGCAGAGTTGAAGATCGACGAAGACGGAGTGCTACAGAGTCTTTCAGGTATGCGTAACAAACTGACACTTGACATGAGTGGACAAGCATTGGCGCAGAATGAAACATTAAACGGGTATTTGAATATATTACCTACAACCTATGGTGATACCCGGTTGATGAAAAGTACGACCGAACTGAATATTACAGTAAGCGTTTTGAATAATGAAGTGGAACAGGATATTATCCTGCTGAAAAAAGTAAAAGTCAAAGATTTGGAGGATAACATCGGACTTGATATGGATGCTACTGCCAATCAGTTTGCAGCCGGCAAGCATTATAAAATGGATTTTGAGGTAGATTATCGTTTCAGAATTCCTGATGAGGGCTATATGATCGATGATGATGGAAATATTCATATCTATAATAAGACTGGATTATTCGGATGGAATAAAATTGCGGATGAATACCGTAAGGCAACTGTTACTTTAGAAAAAGAATATATCGATGAACCGGCAGGGGATGGAATAAAAGTGATTGATATGGGTAATGAACTTTGGGAACCTATTAGTGCGTTTGGAGGTGTATTTGAAGGTAATGGTGTTACCATCCGCAATTTGCAAATAGCTAATAAAGGTTTTATAGCTACCAATACGGGAACTATCCGGAATTTGACTTTGGAAAATGTAAGTTTCTCTGCTGATATCACAGAGGGAGCAGGAGCATTGGCTGCCGAAAGTTCAACGAGTGTCATTCAGAATTGTACAGTCAAGGGAGTGACTGTAACCGTTATAAAACCGGTAGTTTTTGGTGGTTTGATCGGTCGAAACTCCGAAGGAAGAATAGAAGGTTGTCAAGTTATCAGTGGAACTATTAACCTTAATTTGAGTGGTGCTGGTAATTCTAATTATGGTGGCTTGGTTGGTGAGCATTTTAATGGAACGGCTCTTATTATAAATTCGTATGTCGGTGCAGATGTAACAATCAAGCATCCTAGTAACTCTAGTGGTGCATCCTGTGTCGGCGGACTTGTTGGCTGGAACAACTCCGGTAAAGTCAAAGGTTGTTACTCATTAGCCAAACTTGAGGTTTCTTGTTCCGGACAAGTAGGAGGACTTATAGGGGCTAATAGTAACGGTACGGTTCTGGCCTGTTATGTAGCCGGTTCAATTAGTGGAACTATCTATAATAATACTGGCGGTTTCATTGCACAGAATACCATTAATAATGCTGATGCTACTGTGACGGCTTGCTACTCGACCACGCAGATAAATGTGACTAATAATGCTGGAAGTAATAAATTGGGAGCTTTCGTCGCTTCGAATTCAACAGGAATCAACCAGTGTTATTTCGTAGGCGAGACGGTGACTAATTCTGTAGGAAGCGGATCTGTAAATGGAATTAGTAAGGTAACAGCTACTCAACTCAAGGATAAGAAACGTCAGATGAATCTGGCAATAGAAGCCAAGGATCCAGAATTTGGTTTTAGCTTTAAAGTGAATGAGGATGCCGGAACTAATATATACTGTCCGTTGATTCTACAGGGGGCTGTGAAAGAACCTGGCTTCGGTGGATCAGATTTTGGAGATGGTGGTGATATTTAAATAACTGATAACAGAAAAAAATAAATCATGAATAAAATCTATTCTTTATTAGGGATCGGGCTGCTAAGTGCAGCCACCCTAAGCTCTTGTAAAGAAGATGTTTTCATTGAAGGTGGGGATGAACTGCAACGGGGAGAATCACAGACTTATGTGGCTGTTGCTTCTATCCGGGGGTATGAAAATACGGACAAAGAATCGTCTACACGTGCCAACGTACAAGATGACGGTAGTTCCTTTATGTGGAATGCCGATGATAAGGTTACACTTTGGAATGGAACAAATGGCTATGATTTCACAACCATAAATTATGATGAGAGTGAACCGTCTGGAAATGTGGAATTTGCAGGGAATGGTAACTTTGAAGAGGGAGCTACTGTTTGGGGAATCTATCCGAAAAAAGATGTTCCGACTTCAGGGAATGTTTTCACTTTTACGTTGGGAGATGCTACGCAAAGTGCCCAAAAAGCAGAGCTGCAGAATACGATGCACATGCTTGCTAAAGGCACGGTGAATGGGACTACCGTCACCAATCTTAAGTTTGAACATTTGACAGCTCTTTATCAGTTTAAATTCACCAATCGAAGACCGGATGCCTATAAAGTGACAAAGGTGGTTGTTTCGGCTGATGCTGCTATTTTCCCAAAAACGTTGACAGTTTCGGGAGAAGAGAAAACGTATGGTGATAAAAGTAATAGTCTGACTTTGTCTATGACAAGTTTGGAAATGGCAAAGAATGAAGTTGCATACGGTTATTTGAGTTTCTTTCCGATAGCAGACATGACAAAGGATACAGAATTAACTTTTACTGCTACGATAGAAAAAGTGGGAGATTCTTCCTCTACGGAAACAATAGAGAAAAAAGGAAAGATCAGTGAACTTTATAATGCCGAATCGGTGGTAGCAGGAGATGAATATAAATATGTGGCTGGAAAGCGATATGGTATATCATTTATGCTGGTGGCAGACTTGGGATATGAGGAGACTGAAGCGGGTAAGTATTTAGTCAAGAAAGAAGACGGGTTGATAAATTTGGCAAGTGAACCGACTGTTATGACGAATGCTGCTACGGTAATTACATTAGATGCTGATCTTGATATGTCGACTAAAGAGGCATGGGTACCGGTTACGGAGTTTAAAGGTATATTGGACGGCAATGGCAAGACTATTTCCGGTCTTACAATTGAAGCAACAGGAAACGATGCCGGTTTGTTTATAACTAATAATGGTATCATTAAAAATTTAACCCTTAAAGATGTAACGGTGAAACAAGTGTCAGGCGCAGCTGGAGCATTTGCAGCAATAAATACCGGAACGATTCAGAATTGCGTCATTGATGGAGGAGCGTTGACTGTCAATGGAACAGATGCTAAGTTGGGGGCTATTACCGGACATAATCAGACTGGTGCGTCAATGATAAAGGATTGTAAGGTAAAAGGTAATGTGGTACTGACTGTTGCCGGTGGTAAAGTAAATGCTGGTGGATTGGCAGGTGTGAACGGATGGTGGTCTAAGGCACAAATACAAGGTTCTTCGATTGACAAGGAGGTATCCTTTGTATATAGAGGTAATGGTGAAGGTGCCATCGGAGGACTTGTGGGTTGGAATGTTCAGGGAACCATAACTGGCTGTTATTCTTTGATGACTATTACTGCATTTACAGCTGTGAATGCCGGTGGTCTGGTGGGAGGAAACGAAGGACCTGTAACCGCTTCGTTTGCTGCTAGTGAAATAGTGGCCAAAGCGTCCGGAAATATTGGCGGTTTGGTGAAAAATGGTGGAACTTTGACAGGATGTTATTCAACTTCTGTGCTTTCTGGCACTGCTTCTGTTACCATTTGTGGAATATCAACGGGATCAGTGACAGCAAACGAATGTTATTTTATGTCCGACGGAGTTTCGAATCCGGGTGGAAACTTACCAACTTCAACTAAGGTAAGCGATGCTGCTGCCCTGATTGATAAAATTGCATCCATGAATCAAGCGATAGCTGGCTCTGGTTACAAGTATGTTGAAAATACAGGAACCGACAGTGCCAGAGTACCTTTACTCATTCAACCGGATGAATAATAACTGACAGGTATTAGTTTGAATCCCCTTATTTATCCTTGTTTTGTATATGAAGAGGACAAATAGGGGGATTCGTATCTGGAATATACTATCTTTGTGTGTCGAAGACATCTTTGGGTTGATTGCGACATACAACATGACATTCATCGTAAAATAAAACTTTATATGAGACGAATCTTTGTTAGCTTACTGCTTTTATCTCTGTTTTTTATGGGCTATGCCCATGAGCCGGAATTTTCAACAGCCGGTTTCTTCCGGTTGCCGGATACCGGGCGTGATGTGTACTCGATGAATCCTGCCTGGCGTTTTTATAAAGGAAGTGCGGTGGGTGCCGAAGCAAAAGAATTTAACGACAAAGCCTGGCAGGTGGTGTCTTTACCTAATGGTATTGAGTATCTTCCTACTGAGGCTAGTGGTTGCATCAATTATCAGGGGGAAGTATGGTATCGTAAACACTTTACTCCATCCGAAGCATTGAAAGGAAAGAAACTGTTTCTCCACTTTGAAGCCATTATGGGTAAAAGTAAGATTTATGTAAACGGTAAATTATTGGCAGAGCACTTTGGAGGCTATCTTCCCGTATCGGTAGATGTGACTGATGCATTGAAGTGGGGAGAGGACAATGTGATTGCGGTGTGGGCTGATAATAGCGACGATCCGACCTATGCGCCTGGAAAACCACAAGATGTGTTAGATTATGCCTACTTGGGAGGTATTTATCGGGATTGCTGGCTGATTGCACATAATTATGTGTTTATCACGGATCCGAATTACGAGAACGAAATAGCAGGAGGCGGACTGTTTATTGCCACCGATCGTGTATCGGAGCAATCGACAGATATTCTCTTGAAAGCGCATATACGTAATGAAGACAAACAGGGCTTTGCAGGAAAAATTTCCTATTCTTTAGTAGACCGTGCAGGAAAAGAAGTGGCATCGTCAGATGTGAAACTGAATATCCGTAAAGGGACTGCGACAAGTCATAATGGAAAGATGAAAGTGAAGCAGCCGCATTTATGGACTCCTGAATCACCTTATCTGTATAATCTGTGTGTGCGTATTTATGATAAGAATGGAAATGTAGTAGATGGTTATCGTCGTCGTGTCGGTATCCGTAGTATCGAATTTAAGGGAAAAGATGGCTTCTGGCTGAATGGAAAACCTTATGGTAAACCTTTGATGGGAGCTAATCGGCATCAGGATTTTGCAGTTGTAGGAAATGCGGTTGCCAATAGTATTCACTGGCGTGACGCCAAGAAACTGAAAGATTTGGGGCTGGAAGTAATCCGTAATGCACATTGTCCGCAAGATCCTGCTTTTATGGATGCTTGTGATGAACTTGGTCTGTTTGTTATCGTGAATACTCCGGGATGGCAATTCTGGAATAACGAACCCATTTTTGCCAAACGGGTTTATAATGATATACGTAATATGGTTCGTCGTGACCGTAACCATCCTTGTGTATGGCTGTGGGAACCGATCTTGAATGAAACATGGTATCCGGAAGATTTTGCCGGGCGTGTGAAAGGGATTGTTGATGAGGAATATCCTTATCCGTCCTGCTATTCCGGTTGTGATGTGCAAGCCAAGGGCTCGCAATATTTTCCGGTACAGTTTGCCCATCCGATGGATCTTTCAAAACGTGATCCTAAAATTACATATTTTACACGCGAGTGGGGAGATAATGTCGATGATTGGAGTTCGCACAATTCTCCAAGTCGCACAGCCCGTAACTGGGGAGAACAGCCTATGCTTATACAGGCTGCTCATTACGCTTCTCCTTATTATAATTACATTTGCTATGATGGTTTGTATAAAGAGTCTCCCTGCCATGTGGGCGGATGCTTGTGGCATTCGTTCGATCATCAGCGGGGATACCATCCGGACCCGTTCTATGGTGGATTGATGGATGTATTCCGTCAGCCTAAGTATTCCTATTATATGTTTAAGGCGCAACGTCCGGCTGTCGTTTCCGAGAGTTTGGCAGAAAGCGGACCGATGGTTTATATCGCTCACGAGATGACACCGTTCTCAAGCAGAGATGTAACGGTGTATTCCAACTGCGATGAAGTTCGTTTGACTGTGAATAAAGATGGGCAAACTTATACCTATAAAAAAGACAAGACACGAAAAGGAATGCCTTCTCCGGTAATAACTTTCCCCGGGATATTTGACTTTATGGTTGATAAGAAGATGACTCGTGAAAAGCATGATGCGGACGTCTATTTCCTGGCAGAGGGACTGATGGATGGCAAGGTGGTGGCTACACATAAAGTAATGCCCGCCCGCCGTGCAGAACAGATTCGTTTGAGAGTAGACAACGAAGGAATCGGACTGCGTGCTGATGGATCTGATTTTGTTACTGTTGTGGCAGAAATCACAGATAAGAATGGAAATGTAAAGCGTTTGAATAATTATTATATCAAGTTCTTTGTAGAAGGAGAGGGACGTATTTTGGGCGGAGCTAATGTATTGGCAAATCCTGCTCCGGTGAAATGGGGCAGTGCTCCCGTATTGATCCAGTCGACCACGACTCCCGGAAAGATTAAGGTAAGAGCCAGTGTTTTGTTTGAGGGATCACAGATGCCCGTAAGCGGTGAACTGGAACTAACATCTTCCGCTCCAATGTATCCATTGATATTTGATAAGAAAGAAGAAGCGTTGCCTAAGCCATCCGAATCGTTCTCCATGGACAAGAAGAGTGATGCTGAACTGGAGTTGGAACGCCGCCGTCGTGAACTGAATGAATTAAAACTGAAAGAAGTGGAGCAACAACAGACAGATTTCGGTGAGAAAGTAGATTAAGACTACTCATTACAACAATTTACTGTTCCGGTGTGTTTTTTAGTAACCGGAGATAGAGAGTAAATGATATATTCTTTAGGCACGGGATACGCATTCCGTGCCTAATTTTTTATGTTTCATTTTTTATCTCTATCTTTGCGATACATAATAAATAAGGACGTATGGAAAAAATTGAAATAGAAGAGAAGATTGTAGCTATGCTAAAGACAGTGTACGATCCGGAGATTCCGGTCAATGTATACGATCTTGGACTGATTTATAAGATTGACGTCTCCGATAGTGGAGAAGCGGCACTCGATATGACGCTGACAGCTCCCAATTGTCCGGCTGCTGATTTTATTATGGAGGATATTCGCCAAAAAGTGGAGTCAGTAGAAGGAGTGAATTCCGCCACCATCAATCTGGTCTTCGAACCTGAATGGGATAAAGACATGATGAGTGAAGAAGCCAAATTGGAATTAGGTTTTCTTTAATCGTTCTATGTCAGGCAGTGCTCTGATTTTATAAGTTGTAATTCGTTATTAGATCTCGTAACTGGTAATTAAATGAAGAACATTTATTTTCTTTCCGATGCACATCTTGGTTCTCGTGCTATTGAGCACGGGCGTACTCAAGAACGGCGTTTGGTGAACTTCCTCGATAGTATAAAGCATAAGGCTTCCGCCATTTATCTACTGGGAGATATGTTCGACTTCTGGTATGAATTCCGGCTGGTAGTTCCTAAGGGGTACACCCGTTTCTTGGGGAAGCTCTCCGAACTAACAGATATGGGTGTAGAGGTGCATTTTTTTATAGGTAATCATGACATCTGGTGTGGAGACTATCTCACCAAAGAGTGTGGTGTCATCATGCATCGCGAACCATTGACTACTGAAATCTACGGAAAGGAGTTTTATCTTGCTCATGGTGACGGCTTGGGTGATCCGGATAAGAAGTTCAAGCTACTTCGTTCGATGTTCCACAGCAAAACTTTGCAAACGATGTTTTCTGCTATTCATCCCCGCTGGAGTGTTGAATTGGGTTTAACATGGGCTAAGCACAGCCGACAAAAACGGGCGGACGGAAAGGAACCGGATTATATGGGAGAAAACAAGGAACACTTGGTACTATATACCAAAGACTACTTGAAAAGCCATCCCAATATCAACTTCTTTATTTACGGACATCGTCACATTGAACTGGATTTGATGTTGAGCGCCACCTCCCGTGTGTTGATTTTGGGAGACTGGATTAACTTCTTCTCTTATGCCGTGTTTGACGGAGAGAATCTCTTTTTGGAAGAGTATATCGAGGGAGAGACACAGGTCTAATTATGTTTCAACAAAATAAAAGGTCAGGCATAATACGGAACAAAATATAAAACAAGGGCACAAAGAAGTAGCAGAAAAATAACCTGCCATCTTTGTGCCTTTGTCGTTAGAGAATCTTCAATGCTTATTAGTTAAATCTTCCTTTCTGCTCAAAACACCCGCTCGTTATTCGGCAAAGTTGGTGTATAAGCGGAACTCGTGTGCAGGAACACTGATCTTTTTTTCTCCCTCCACGGGATTCCCATTTTCCAGATATAGATACCATGTACCTTCAGGAATAGTATAATCGATAGATGCATTGGTGAAATTCGCATACACATGAAGTTGTTTCCCATTCACAGCTTTCAATGTCAGTGTACGTCCATTATCCCAATCATTATAACTGACTTTCCAGGTAAATTGAGAAGAAGCGTTGAATAAATCGGAGTGTGTTGTCCGTAGAGTGATTAGTTTTGTATAAATATCTACCAAGCTTTTACGCTCTGTCTGATATTCCCAAAGGACTGGTTTCTTTCCGGTACGTCCATTTTCGTCTATTGAAATATCATACCCCATTTCGCCGAATTGCCAAAGCATTTTCGGACCTGGAACCGTAAAGAAGAATGCGGCGTTGGATGATAACTGTTTGAGCCGTTCGGACAGGTTGGTTTTTAAGGCTCCATTTCCGTATTCAATCTGTTTATAGGCACACCGCTCTTCGTCATGACTTTCCATATAGCCCACAAATTGATTCGGACGGGTGGTGTCATATAATCCGGAGAAATCACTATTATCTTTCCAGCCCATAGCCGACTGACAATAAGAATGGTTCATATTCCTCCAAAAATGAATTCCTTCTGTGGCTAAAGTTGTTTCTTCATTTGCACAGAAATGTTCCATGGTAACCATTGCATCTTCTTTGACAGCTTTTACGGCTTCGTAGTATTCTTTCAGTACTGATACACGAGCAGGGTCGGTTGCCGCCAAATCATCATCACCTGTTGTCTGTTTCTGTGTGAAACCTTTGGTGAAATCGAAACGGAAACCGTCGATGTGGTAAGTATCTAACAGATATTTCAGGTTGCGTTTGACAAAAGCTTTTGTTTGTTCTGAAGTGTGATTGAAATCATCCGGTGAAAAAACATACTTCTGATGCGGTGTTACAGCGTTCAGCCATGGATTCTTAGTGGAAGGGCGGTTATTAAACGTATCCCAGTACATACGGGCAAACGGATTATCATTGTTCGTATGGTTGTAGACTACATCGAAAATAACGGCGATTCCATTCTGATGGCAGGCGTCAATAAAAGCTTTATATTCATTTTGAGTTCCATACGAGGCATCCAGTGCAAAGTATAGTCCGGTGTTGTATCCCCAACTGTCATTACCTGCAAATTCTTGTACAGGCATCAGTTCGATAGCATCTATTCCCAGTTCTTTTAAGTAAGGCAGCTTTTCCATTGCTCCTGCCAGATTTCCACTGGAAGTAAAATCCCGCAACAAGAGCTCATAGATAACCGGATTTTCTTTATTCTTCATCTCAAATTCTCCGGCACTCCATTGATAGGGTTGTGGGTTTGTGCTTACGACTGATACGTAAGGTGCTTGTGCGCCAGTGGGAAAGTTGGTATCCACTCCCTTTTCCAATGCTTGCTCACAATAAGGATCGCACAAGTAAGTACCGCCATCCGAAGCACTGTACACAAAGTACTGGAACTGTGTTTCACCGGCAGTCAATTCCTCCAGAGTGATCCACCAGCAATGGTTTGTTTCGTCATATTTCATCATGTAGCGACTATCCAGTTTCCAGTTGTTGAAATTACCTGTTACAAATACACAATCTTTATGACCGCCCTGACTGTCCTTATCATATAATACAAGCATTATCGAAGTGGCCGAATGGATATGAATACCCTCTTTTTCTTCTCCGGATATGGGGAGAGGGGCTTTTTGCGGTTCTTCCCAGATAAATCCGTTTTGACTATCTTCTACTAAAGTTGCGTAATCGTAGGTTTGTTGGCTACCTTCCGCATCACGTACAATCAGGTTAATGGTCTGTAAGGGAGTAGATGGAGCAACAGAATAGAAATGGCGGATAGATGAGGAAAGGGTGATACTCCACACATTGTCCTTTGTCTTTTTCAGTCTGTATTTATTCTGATTATCTCCCCATGTAGGTGCACCTGTCCAGTTTGCTCCTGTTCCGGAGTGTAAGTACAAGTCGTCAGCGTAACCATAGAAGTTACTTCCTTCGGGTGCTTTGAAGGTGATAGTCAGTGGTTCATCCGCTTTAGGAATAGCCGGATCAAAATTAAATCCGTCGTGGAGAACTTGTTCTTCCGGGGCAGGATCAGTTCCGGACGAAGGACGCTCGCCCGGCATCAACGGATCATCATCTGAACAAGCTCCAAAGCTGTTGAGTATCAGCAATAAAAGGAGCCAAATATATTTAAAGTCTTTCATAAGCCTTATTTTAGAATTCTTCTTCCAATGTAGTGGTACTATATTTAGCTTTGAGTGTGTCAGATTTCGATCATATCTCAAATCTCCTCTTTCCCGAAGAGGGAGACTTGAGATATGATCGTAATTGATTCTACTCGTTGTGCTGTTTAAGAGTGTCTGATAGTTATTCGACTTTACCTTTGCCTGTCGTAAAGTTAATATGGACTTTCTGACCGGCTTTTACATTACATTCGTAGCCAAGTTCGCTTAGATTATCCGATACGTTCTTATTCTCACGGTAAACGATAGTACCATCGCCTTCATTAGCCAGATCAAGTGTAAATTCGCTCTTCCACCAGCCTCCGGCATCTACAGCCGTAGTAGAAATACGTGCCATGCCTGTAACGGTTGCTGCCGGTGATATGAAGTCGCTTGTTTTATCGGTCGGAATCCTGAACAAGGTCGTTTCATCGCAATTCCACGAATTGTTAATCACACCTCCCAACAGGTAAACTTCCGGCAAACGGAATGAAATTGTTTTTCCTTCTGTAGTCACTGCGACAATTACCAGATACCATCCGGATTTACCAATGCCAATATTGCCTCCTGAGGATGTTAATTCGGCGAAATCAATTGCTTCCGGAGATAAGATTTCTTCGTCATAACCAAAGTCTCCTTCCCATTTTCTAACCGGAGCAAACTTGATTTGGTCTCCCGCCGTATAATATTGTATACTCCAGAACATTCCGGGAGTCTGTGTGACAGGAACCATTTCAGGAGCTACTGCCCAATCCCACCCAAGACTGTACGGAGATCCATTGATGTACATGTGCTCGGGTAGATCCTCCTTGATTGTGTATGTATAATCTTCTACATTAATCGTAATTTTCATTTTCTTTCCGCCGGCGCAGGTGAGATTATCCGGGTCGGCTCCTTCTTTATCCCTGAAAGCCAATAATCCCGGATCCGGATCTTCTATTACTTTGGAAGCACCCAAGGCTCTTTGCCAGGCATCCGGAGCTTCTATCGCACTTCCCGGGACAATCTTGAAATCAAACTTCTCTTCCGACTCGACGACTACTGAAAAGAGATACTGATTGTCTTTGTCTACTTCGAGCTTTGTGGCTGTCGATTTGTCCATCTGCCAGCTGTTTAGATCACCTACTATATAGTATTCCGTATCCACAGCCGGAGTTGCGACCGGAGTGATGGCAGATTGCATTTCCGGGTATTCAGTCAGTGAAGTTGCTTCACCGTTGGTTGTCATGACTACCGGTGTCAGCTTTAAAGTGACTTCGCGCTCTAAAGATTTTTGTGACTTATACAAACTTGCCACTTTTTGGTCAAGTTCTGTCAACCTGACTTTTATATTCCCATCTTTTACTTTTGACGGTAGATTTAATATCTGCCCTTCGGCAACTAATTCTATATTACAAGCTGTGAGTGAGAAGTTTTCTGCAATCGAAGAAACAGAGGCGATTACCACAGAATCGCCCGGCTGTTCTTCAAGTTTCATACTGGCAACCGGAGTTATATCTACCATTGCAGTTATAGCTTCTTCCTGGGGATTGGACTGGGGATCAGCCCAGTCCTTAAAATCTTCATCGCAAGCGGTGAAAGCTGCCGAAGCAAGCAACAGACACGCCATATATGATAATCTTTTCATGATATTCAGTTATTAAAGTTAACGATTATTGAGTAACGGAACCTGTTTTCTGAACAAAGTTCAGATTTATTTTCTGCCCTGCCTTAACGTTTATCGCATATTCAGGACCTATTTCCGACCAACTGTCAATCACACTTTTGTTTTCACGGAACACGATTTTTCCATTAGGTATAGCGAACTCCGTACGCCACCAGTCTTCTCCCGGAACTTTGACGGACATACGCAATTCTCCGCCTCCGGTGCATACCGGTGAAACAAAGTCTGCATCTGCCGTTGTTGGTGCTTGGAATTTGCCTTTATCGCCGAATGTCCAATCTCCTATAGCATTGCCTATCAGACAAACTTCGCCCGGAGCAATATCCAGCGTAAAGGCATAATCAGTCCCTTTGATGCTTACAGACATGATCACTGTATACCAGCCTGTGACATTAACGCTGATATTTTGTCCGCCAAATCCATCATCCGATCCGGTGAATGCATCCGAGGCTATTGTCAGACGTGGATCGTTGAATCCGATGTATTCTCCTTCTTTAGTACCGAACTTGAACATATCAGTGCCTCCGAAATAGAATAAACCGAAGAACTTGGACATTCCGTTTACTGCTGCCAAAGGCACCCAGTTGCTCCAATTACTACCTGCCATCGAGCCATTGATAAATATACTGGAAGGTAATTCGAGAGGCGGTACAGCTTTATATCCCAATACTTTGGGAAGTTCAATTACATTCGAAAAAGCGATGCCACGACCACTATTGGTCAGTTCCGCTTTCAGGCGTACATAAACGGGTATGGGAGTGGTCGGAAATTCTTCATCGGAGGATGCACTCCACAAGTCTCCCAGTGCCAATGCAAATTCTAAAGCTTTCACTTCCATTTTGGCAGAAGAATGGGTAGTACCCAAAGTTGTATAATTAGCTTCCGTATTTGTCTCTGCATGAGCGTCAACGAAAATTTCTTCCAGTGAAATTTGTACTGAATAAGTGGTTGCCATCGGAATCCCGTAATCCGGTTGTGTACAGGTTAATTCCAATGATTCGGAGTTTTTAAGGTCGTACACGTTGTTGGAAGCAAAAGCTGGCACATTCAGTACGAACGTATCCGGTTCGTTCAACACAGGGTTGCTGTCACGGTCTGCTTCACAGGCGGACAGAGCTAGTAGCCCCATTGTCAATGTAAATAGTTTATATAGGTTTTTCATTGTTTTCAGTCTTTAAAACGTGAATAAAGGTTCTATCAATATCCCGGATTCTGAGTCATATTTGTATTCGTCAGCGTTTCTGTTTTCGGTATCGGATAGAGATTATAGATCGAACTCACACCGTTTCCTTCAAAGGAACCGCCTTTCCAATCCCAGAGGTAGGTGCTTGAGGTGAAATAGCCATAACGGATCAAATCTGTGCGTCTGAATCCTTCCAGATACAATTCGCGGGCACGTTCATCCAGAATATAATCTAATGTCAGGTTATTGGCAGAGGGTATTTCTGTTGCTTTGGCACGGTCTCTGAGGGCTTTGATATCCAACCAGGCATTTTGTTGTGCATTTGCGCCGCCTGCTCTCAAATAGGCTTCCGCGCGAATCAGATAAGCTTCCGCCAAACGGAAGAACGGAATGTCCGTATCAGGAATTTTAGCATCGTGAGCGGGTTGTCCGTCCGAGCGCAGATTACTCCATTTCATAAATGAAAGTCCGTCGGTGAATTTACCTACACTTTCCAGTTCGGCTTTGCGACCGGTTGTATAGAACAAGGCGCGTTCATCTTTTGCAGCAGCCTGCACATCTCTCACATTCTGCCATTTATTATCGGTATATTCGGTGAAAGGAATATCCTCACTGTTTGCGAAGAACTTGTCAACCAGTGCTTTGCGTGTACGGATACATTCCCAAGGGTCATTTGTTCCGCGATTCGGCATGTCGCTCTTTTGCGTTGCAGCAATCAGGAAGTAACTTCCTCCGTAACTCTTTGCTTGTACACCATCCTGACGGATAGAAAGGATGATTTCTTTTTTAGCATCGGGATTTTCATCATTGTCTGCCATAAAAAGTTGTTCGTAATTTCCACACAATCCGTATCCATTGGAGGGATCGAGCACTTTGCCGGCATAGGTGATAGCATCATTCCAACGCGGTTGTCCGGTGTATACTTCGGCATTGAGATACAAACGGGCACGCAGCAACCAGCAAGCAGCTTTGTCGGCACGTCCGAAAGGAGCTTGACGCGGTTCGCTCATATCATTTTCGATGCTTTCCAGTTCGCTTTCAATATAAGCGAACAGTTCGGAGGCCGTCTTTTGAGGAGGATTCTCTTTGGAGAAGTGTTCGGTGAAAGGAGCTTTTCCGAAGGTGTCCATCAGATAATAGTAAAATAAGGAACGGAGAAAACGGGCTTCGGCACGTTGCTGAACGGAGGTAGCATCCTCTTTTCCGGCGATCTGATCCAGGAAGAAATTGCAGAGTGTGATATTATATGCTAAACGATTATATAATATTTCTGTCTGCTGATGAGAGGAGTTCCAACGCATATAAGTTAGTTCGGGGATACCGGCATTTTCTTGCCAGGTCCATATCATCTCATCAGTGCCATATTCATTGTTAGTGAAAAGAGCGCGATAGAAACAGGATTGACCTTCGTCCTTTACTGCGATATCCGGATCTTCGCTCAATTTTTGTCCGGTAAGTCCCAGTGAAGCGTATAGTTTGGTAAAGTACATATCTTGGTCGAAGGTGGCAGTCATCTGAGGATCGATTGGAGATATATCCAGGTCATTGATACAGGAGGTAATTCCGGTGGTCAGGCTAAGGAACAACGCTGCTGAAACTATTGATTTTATATATTTGAACTTCATAATAGTCTACTTTTTAATAAATTACAATCTTAGAACTGAAGACTTAGCCCGAACAGGATAGTGATCGGATGAGGATAAATGTTCCTGTCAATACCTGCTACTCCGGCATCATTTCCTGAACTGATAACCGATTCAGGATCGAGTCCTGTATACTTGGTGATAACGAAGGGATTCTGTACAGTACCGTAAATACGGCCGTTGATACCTTTATAAGCCTGGGACTTCAGTAAATTTTTGAAGCTATAACCTACTGTTATGTTATCACAACGCAAGAATGAAGCATTCTCAACGAAACGATCGGACAGATAATAGTCTCCCTTTCCTTCAAATCCCAGATTCACGGCAGCTGTCGGGCGGTTGGAATAGTATCCATGATTAAAGATTCCTCCCTTACCGACACTGGATTTACTGGCCAGTACGTCATTGTACACATAGTTATTCAGGCTGGCACGGAGGGCAAAGCTTAAATCCCAATTTTTATAAGTGAATTTGGAAGTCAGTCCCATCAATACGTCAGCGGCAGGTTTTTTATAGATATATTTGTCCGAAGCGTTGATGACACCATCTCCGTTACGGTCTACGAACATGTTTTCAATCGGTTTTCCATCCTTATCATACACTTGTTGGTAAACGAAGAATGAGTTCATCGGATAACCTACTTTCTGTACCTGGCAGGTTGCACCGCTAATACCAGTAGATACACCTCCGGTTTCTACATAGTAATTAGAATCATCTCCTCCGGTCAGTTTAGTGATTTCATTTTTGTTCCAAGTGATGTTATATCCCAAGTCCCAGACAAAATCTTTGGTTACAATAGGTTTGGCATTGATGGTGAATTCAAGCCCCGTATTTTTTAATGAACCGATGTTGCTGATCAGTTGGGTATTAAAGTTAGTCCCCGCCGCAATCTTTACGGTATTGATTAAATCGTCGGTTTTCCGGTAATAGTAATCCATCGAGCCGGAGATACGTCCGTTCAGGAAAGCAAAGTCGAAACCTGCGTTATAAGTCGTTGTCTCTTCCCATTTCAGGTCTTCGTTATAAGCTTTAGGACGCATAGTGCCATAATAGGTATCCCCGAAAGGATAATAACCTCCGGCTGCGTTGACGCGGTACAGTGCCATATAAGGGAAATCATAATCGTCGCCTAAGTTCTGCTGACCCGTGATACCCCATCCGAGGCGGAGTTTCAGATCTGACAATACTTCTACGTTTTTCAGGAAATTTTCTTCTTTCAGTTTCCATCCCAAAGCAACAGAAGGGAAGCTACTCCAACGGTTGTCTTTAGAGAAACGGGAAGAACCGTCCTGGCGGAAAGTGGCTGTCAGCAAATAACGGCTAAGTAATGTATAATTTACGCGGGCAAAATAAGAAACTAATGTACTGTGATGTCCCCAGGCTGTTTGTGAGCGCAGATTCGGATTGTAGGCTTCGCCTGTTAACGGATTTGTTCCTTGTCCGACTTTATATCCGGTATAGTGGAAATGTTGCTCTTCACCACCCAGTATTACGTCGACATAATGATCCCCGATTTCTTTGGAATATTGTGCATAGGCATTCACCGACAGGTTATATTTGTAGCCGTAGTCAGTCCCGTTCCAACCATAGTAATAAGAGCCCGGGGCATAAGGTGAATTTACATTCTTTTCCTTACCTTCCGAGTAGTCACCGCCTACGTTAGCATGGATATGCAGGTCAGGGAGGAAGTGGAATTTATAGTCTACTTCTACATTGCTGATAAAACTGGTGTTTCTGGAAGTATGTTTCTTTAGTTTCAGTAGGGAAACAGGGTTGGCGGTTGAATTACTTTCCAGTGTAAGCGGCCATTCCGGATCGTTATATGAACTACCGTCACTGGTCGGTTGGTAGAATCCACCGAAGTTTTTGTACATGTCCGAAGAGTCATATACAGGTTGGGTCGGGTCCATGGTCAAAGCTGCGCCGATAGCCCCGTCGTCAGCATAACGTTGGTTGGCCCACATCATTTTAGCATTGATATTGAACTTCAGGTGATCTTTAAAGAAAGAGGGTGTCAGATTGACGGAGGCGGTATAACGCTCGAAATTAGATGTCATCAGGATCCCATTCTGATTGGTGTAACCGAAAGAAACACGATAAGGCATATTTTTCAAACCACCGCTTACAGTCACGTTATGGTCTGTACTAACGGCTGTCTGGAAAATTTCTTTCTGCCAGTCAGTGTTTGCTTCACCGAAGGGGCTTGGAGCATTTCCTTCACCATAAAGTTTGGATACGTATCCTTTGAATTCATTGGCATCCATTACGTCTATTGTCTTTTGCAGTATACCGGCGGAAACGTTACCTTCATAGTTCACCTGTGGTTTGCTGCCTGCTTTCCCTTTCTTTGTAGTGATGATAATCACACCATTAGAAGCACGTGAACCATAGATGGCGGTGGCCGAAGCATCTTTCAAAACAGTGAAAGTTTCGATGTCATTCGGATTTACCATTGCCAAAGGATTAGTCAAACCTTGCACACCGCTATTATCCATTGCCAGTCCGTCGATAACGATCAACGGATCGTTTTTGGCGTTCAATGATGAACCACCGCGAATACGAATCGTAGCTCCTCCACCCGGAGTACCGCTGGAAATTACATTCACACCGGCTATTTTACCTGTTATCATATCCTGTGCGCTGGTGGTTACTCCTTTGCTGATTTTATCCGGCTTGATGGCAGTAACTGATCCCGTCAAGTCGTTTTTCTTTACTGTTCCGTAACCTACAACGACTACGGCGTCCAATACTTGAGAGTCATCTTCCAGTGTGACCATTACCGAAGGAGCTGCTTTAATTTCTGCTGCTTTGTAACCGACGAATGTAATGGACAGAATAGAATTTTGAGGAACATTCAATGTGAAGTTACCGTCAAAGTCAGTGATGGTACCCGTTGTGGTACCCTTGGCAATGACATTGGCGCCAATCACGGGTTCGCCCATAGCATCTTTCACATGTCCTTTGACTGTGATTTGCTGTGCATAAGCGCCCAATGATAAAAACATCCCTATTAACAAGGGGAGAATCGTTTGAACGATTCTAAATTTAACTTGCTTCATGCATTTAAAAAATTAAAGTTAACAATATAGTAATATTATTTCTCTCTCTTAAAAGTTTCTTTAAAAATACCTATTGAAAACACTTTTTTTAAGACTATCCTTTATTTATAGTCTTTTCAATCCCTTAACCTCTGATTTGTTTTTCACCTCTTTGATACTGATTGCGTATCCACCGCCATTGGCAGCGTGCAGATTCAGTTTGCTTTTATTATTCAAGATACCTTTTTTGATGGTGTATGCCTGCGGGTTATCTTTCCAGTCGGCATCTTTGGCATCTGCGTATACGGTAGCGACGTATTGTTTTCCCGGTTCCAGGAAATCGAACGTTAATTGGGAGTCGTGGCCGTTTTCACCGGCTGTGCAGCCTATGTACCAGTCGTCCGTTCCTTTTGCTTTGCGGGCAATTGTGATGTATTCTCCCGGTTCTGCTTCCAGATAGATTGTTTTGTCCCAGTCGAGAGCGACGTCTTTGATAAACTGGAAAGCATCCATAAAGCGTTCGTAGTTTTCCGGAATATCGGCAGCCATCTGCAAAGGGCTATACATGGTGACATACAATGCCAGTTGGCGTGCAATGGTTGAACGTACCTGGGAGTTGTTTGCCGGATTCATCTGGTTACAGTGAGTCTCGAAGATGCCGGGAGTGTAATCCATCGGACCACCGACCAGGCGTGTGAAAGGCAGAATCGTCGTGTGGTATACTTTATTTCCTCCAAATGATTCATATTCTGTTCCACGTGCGGATTCATTACCGATCAGATTGGGATATGTACGGCAGATACCGGTTGGACGGGTTGCTTCGTGTGCATTGACCATGATTTTATAATCGGCGGCTTTTTTCACGGCATACAGGTAATGATTATTCATCCATTGACCGTAATGATGTTCTCCGCGTGGAATGATATTACCCACATAACCGCTTTTAACCGAGTTATATCCATTGTCTACCATGAATTGGTAAGCTTTATCCAGGTGACGTTCGTAGTTGCGAACAGATGCAGAAGTCTCATGGTGCATCATCATTTTAATTCCTTTGCTTGCAGCATAACGATGGATTTCCTGTACGTCGAAATCAGGATATGCAGTCAGGAAGTCAAATACATAGTCTTTGCTGTTGCCGAACCAGTCTTCCCATCCTTCATTCCAACCTTCTACCAGCACTGCATCAAATCCGTTGGCTGCGGCAAAGTCGATGTAACGTTTCACGTTAGCTGTATTGGCAGAATGTTTGCCGTTCGGTTTGGTTTTGGAGTAGTCTGTAACGCCAAGTTTCACGCTGGTCAGTTCATCTGTATAAGCCCAGGAACCTTTTCCGGTAATCATGTCCCACCATACGCCTATATATTTCACCGGTTTAATCCAGGAGGCGGCGTCTGCAATCTTACAAGGTTCGTTCAGGTTGAGGGTGATGCGGGAGGCGAGAATGTTACGTGCATCATCACTGACGATGATCGTACGCCACGGAGAGTTGCACGGAGTCTGCATGTAACCTTTATCCCCTTTTGCATCCGGTGTCAGCCAGGATTCGAATATCATGTTTTTGTCGTCCAGATTGAGGTGCATACAAGAATAATCAATCAAAGCGGCTTCGTGCAGATTGATGTATAAACCATCATCTGTTTTCATCATCAGTGCCGTCTGTACACCTGTCGGTGAAAATGGGGTTTGAGAAGAATTTGGAGTGATCGCCTGTTGCATCAAACCTCTGATTTCCGATAGACGGGAGATGGTGTAGTCGTACTCTTGAGTGTCGTAATCGCCCGGTATCCAGTATGCGATATGGTTGCCTGCCATGGCAAATTGGGAATGTTCTTCCTTGATAACGAAGTAGTTCAGTGATTTCTGTTGCGGAAATTCATAACGGAATCCCAAACCATCATTGAACAGGCGGAAGCGAACAACGATGGAACGGTCGTTCATTGGCTGAAACAGAATGACTGCCAGTTCGTTATACTGATTGCGGATTTCCTTTTCTTCTCCCCAGACTGGTTGCCAGGTTTCGTCAAAGGTAGTCGTTTGCGCATCTTTCAGCTTGAAGCCATTATAAAGATTGGATTTAGAATCGAGCTTGGTGAGGTCTCTGCGGTCTACCCAGTCAAAGTCGGTTCTGGTATTATCTTCTTTTTTCAATTCCAGTCCGAGAGTGCTCGGCTTAATTACCACCTTGCCTTTGTAAGTCAAGTCGTAGGTTGGTGCGCCTTCTTTGTTAACCTGAAAGGTCAGAACCAGATTGCCATCCGGTGAGGTCAGTTTCTGTTGTGCATTCGCAATGAATGAGATGCAAAGGAATGCGATGATCGAAAAAAACTTTTTCTTTTTCATTCTATTTATGGTATTAAATTGTAAGCTAACCGATATTTCTATTCCTGTTTGTTTCGGATATTGCAAATGTAGCAACCACCTTCACTTTTTTGCTTGATTAGAATAAAAATACAAGTTTGTATAAATGCTAGTATCTTGTTTTATAATTGTTTATCTATCTGATTTCATTGGATAAATATAAGTCGTAGTGAACTTGCTTAGAAGGCTAAAAGGTATATCCCACGGCTTGGAAGTGTTAATTCATTTCTTAATTCAATCTTTTTGTCTGTGAGCAAATCATGAGCAGACGAGGTGGAGAGTATTTCCTGATAAGGATGTAAGTCAATAGTCTGTTCCCGGTCGTTTCCATTCAGAAAGACAACGACTGATTGGTTACCGTATTTGCGTTCATAAACATAAATGCCTTTATTGGGTGCGAAATGTTTTAGTTTGCCTTTGGCGATGACTTCATTTCCTTTTCTCCATTGGAGCAGTTTTTGCATAAAAGAGAAGGCTTCATTTTGTTGCGGAGTACGGTTGGTTGCTTCAAAACAGTTTTTGGCGTCATTCTGCCAACCTCCCGGAAAGTCACATCGGAGTAATCCGTCTCCATTTGCTTTGTCGGCTGCCATCAGGATTTCAGTTCCATAATATATTTGTGGAATTCCACGGGTAGTCAGTAAGAATGTCAAGGCTTGTTTATATCGGTTCAGGTTCTTGGTATCTTCCTCCGAACGGTAGAAACGGGAAGTATCGTGATTATCGAGGAAGGTCAGCAGACTCATTGGATCGGCGTAGACAATATCCTGTGAGAGGTATTCGTAGAGTCTGAAAAGTCCTCCGTTCCATTCGGTGGTTTCTTCGTCGAAAGCTTTATTTATTTCTTCCATCAGTGGGAAATCCATGACAGTAGGAAGATAACTGTTTTTCGGATAAGCAAGTTTACTGTCTTTCTGCCAGTAGGAGATCAGTACATTGCTGCCCAGCCATGTCTCACCGACAATGTTGAATGAAGGATATTCATCATTGACCGCTTTGCACCAATGCGCCATCATTTCAAAGTCGGCGTAAGGATGTGTATCCTGGCGGATTCCGTTGATACCCGCATATTCTATCCACCAGATACTACTCTGTATCAGGTAAGTGGCTACGTGACGGTTTCGTTGGTTGAAGTCCGGCATAGTCAGTGTGAACCAACCGTCAATGGCCAGCTTTTTATCATAATCGGAAGTATAAGGGTCCATTTGGGTGGCAGTTTTGAAACTGGTCTGCATGTAGTTTCCCTCAAAGTTGAACCAATCTTTGGCAGGCATGTCTTTGAATAGATAATTGTTCGAACCGCAATGGTTGAAGATCATGTCCATGACTACCTTTAGCCCTTTAGCATTGGCTTCTTTTACGAGATTGCGAAACTCTTCATTGCTTCCGAGGCGACGGTCTACTTGATAGTAATCGGTGATGGCATATCCATGATAAGAGCCTTCCTTCATGTCATTTTCCTGAATCGGGTTAAGCCATATACTCGTAACTCCGAGGTCTGCAATATAATCCAAATGTTTCTCTATTCCTTTTAAATCACCGCCATGACGGGCGAAAGGTTCGTTGCGGTCTATGTTTGCTTCCAACATTCCGGGAATTATATCATTGGAGGGGTTGCCGTTGGCAAAGCGGTCCGGCATAATGAGATAAAGTACATCACTGGAGTTGAAGCCTTCTACTGCTGAAGCATTCTCTTTGCGCTGTTTAAGTTCGTATGGTATTTTAGTCTGTTTTTTACCTTGTTTCAGGAGAATGTCGAAGTGCTGAGGGATAGCTTTTGAAAGATCTAAATATAAGATCAGATAATTAGGATTTTCCTGTTTCACCACGTCCTGCAGGGTGATGTCATTAGAAGAAATACTTACCTCTGCGGATGATATGCCATCGCCGTATAGAAGTATTTGTAGTTCGGGATTCTTCATTCCTGCCCACCAAAAGGTAGGAGCCACTTTCTTTATATTGGTTGCGGCGAATGCTTGATGATAACCCGATAGAAGTAATAGTAAAATAGCAAATAACAAATTTCGTTTCATGGTAGCTAGATTTTTAACTGTTTGCTCGGAGAACCGATGATGCAAATGTAGGGGGATGCTGTGCACCTTTGTGAGATTAGAATGGAAATATAAACCTGTTATCTGACTATGTTGCTGATAATTAGTTGGATATTCTAATACCTTATGCCGAAAAATACAAGTGAAAATGAAAATAGTTATACCCATATTTTTCGTTTTCATTACTATATTTCTTATATTTGTAACATCTTTAAAAAGGAACCTTATGAAAAATCTAACCCTTTATATGCTATTTCTTCTTTTGCTCTTTCCTTTTTCGTTGTGTGCAATGCATACGGATAATGCGGCTGCTCTTAAAAAGCTGGATGAAGTTATAAGCAAGAAAGAGACTTTCCAGATTCGGAAAGAGAAAGAGATTAATAACTTGAAATTAGAACTTGCCCATTCTACTGATCCTGTTCGAAAATATGAATTATATGCCTCTCTTTTTGGTGCTTATTTGCATTATCAGGCAGACTCGTCCTTATATTATATTAACCGTGAGATGGAAATCCTTCCATTGTTGAACCGCCCGGAATTGGAGTATGAGATCATCATTAATCGTGCTACGGTAATGGGAGTAATGGGAATGTATATAGAAGCCATTGAACAGTTGGAGAGGATTGATCCTAAAAAATTGAATGAGTGGACTCGGTTATCTTATTATCAGACGTATCGTGCCTGCTACGGGTGGTTAGCAGATTATACGACCAATAAGAATGAAAAAGAAAAGTATTTGAAGAAAACCGATTTATATAGAGATTCCATTATTGCTGCGATGCCTCCAGAGGCAAACAAAACGATTGTTTTAGCCGAAAAATGCATAATGAACGGGAAAGCCGATGTCGCTGTGGATATGCTGAACAATGCTTTGAAAGAAATTCAGGATGAACGTCAGAAAGTATATATTTATTATACTCTTTCCGAAGCTTATAGTATGAAGAAAGATATCGAAAAAGAAGTTTACTATCTGATTCTGACTGCCATTGCGGATCTGGAAACTCCGGTGAGGGAGTATGCTTCATTGCAGAAACTCGCGCATCTGATGTATGAATCAGGAGATATTGACCGTGCCTACAAATACTTGAGTTGCTCGATGGAAGATGCTGTGGCGTGTAATGCCCGTTTGCGGTTTATTGAGGTGACGGAGTTTTTTCCGATTATCGACAAGGCGTATAAATTAAAAGAAGAAAAAGAACGTGCCGTTTCCCGCGCTATGTTGATTAGTGTCAGTTTGTTGTCTTTGTTTCTTCTGATTGCTATTTTCTATCTATATCGTTGGATGAAGAAGTTGTCTGTTATGCGGCGGAATCTTAGTCTGGCTAACAAACAAATGTCTGCGGTCAACGCGGAACTGGAGCAAACCGGAAAAATAAAAGAAGTCTATATCGCCCGCTATCTGGACAGATGTGTCAACTATCTCGACAAACTGGAAACTTATCGTCGTTCATTGGCAAAATTGGCAATGGCATCGCGTATCGAAGATTTGTTTAAAGCTATCAAGTCCGAACAGTTTATCCGGGATGAGCGGGATGAATTCTATAATGAGTTCGACAGGTCTTTTCTGAAACTTTTCCCGAACTTTATTTCAGCTTTCAATAATTTGCTGGTAGAAGAAGGAAGAGTGTATCCTAAATCCGATGAACTTCTGACAACAGAACTTCGTATCTTTGCCCTTATCCGTCTGGGAGTAGTAGACAGTAACAAGATTGCTCATTTTCTCGGTTATTCTTTGGCAACTATCTATAATTATCGTAGCCGGATGCGTAATAAAGCTGCCGGAGATAAAGATATGTTCGAGCAGAATGTAATGAACCTATAATGTTATTCACAGATAGCAATATGTTATTACTTCGTAATATACGAGCCAATAATGCTTGTGTATAAAGCAAATATCTACTTTTAGTGTTCAATAATCCACTGTGCATCTCTCTTTTTTTTCTACCTTTGTAGACAACTAATCTAAAATAAATATACTAGAAAATGAAAAAGTTAGTCTACACACTGTTCTTTGTCCTTATCTCCGTTGTAGCCAACGGGCAGGCAAAGTACGTATTCTATTTCATCGGAGATGGAATGGGAGTCAATCAAGTAAATGGTACGGAGATGTATCAGGCGGAAATTCAAAATGGTCGTATTGGAGTCGAGCCTTTGTTATTTACTCAATTTCCGGTTGCTACCGTAGCAACCACTTTCTCTGCTAAAAATTCAGTAACAGACTCTGCAGCTGCAGGTACTGCATTGGCAACAGGAAAGAAAACTTATAATGGCGCTATTTCTGTAGGAGAAGATAAAAATGCTATTCAGACTGTCGCAGAAAAAGCAAAGAAAGCAGGAAAAAAGGTGGGCGTAACGACTTCTGTCAGTGTGGATCATGCTACTCCTGCCGCATTTTATGCACATCAACCCGATCGTAATATGAATTATGAAATTGCTCTTGATTTGCCGAAAGCCAATTTCGATTTTTATGCAGGCGGTGGTTTCTTGAAACCTACCACCACTTATGACAAGAAAGAAGCTCCGAGCATTTTCCCTATTTTTGAAGAGGCAGGATATACAGTAGCACGTGGTTACAATGACTATAAGGCAAAAGCTGCAAAAGCAGAAAAGATGATCTTGATTCAGGAAGAGGGAGCCAATCCTTCTTGTCTGCCTTATGCTATTGACCGCAAAGAGAATGATTTGACATTAGCACAAATTACGGAAAGTGCTATTGACTTTCTTACTAAAGGCAATAATAAAGGCTTTTTCCTGATGGTAGAAGGAGGTAAAATAGACTGGGCATGCCACGCTAATGACGCCGCTACTGTGTTCAACGAAGTGAAAGACATGGATAATGCCATCAAAGTAGCTTATGAATTCTATAAGAAACATCCGAAAGAAACGCTGATTGTGATTACCGCAGACCATGAAACAGGTGGTATCGTGCTCGGTACGGGAAAATATGCGTTGAACCTGAAAGCATTGCAATATCAGAAACATTCTGCTGACGGACTTTCACAACGTATCAGTGAATTGAGAAAATCAAAAGGCAATAAAGTCACTTGGGAGGACATGAAAACATTCCTCGGCGAAGAAATGGGCTTCTGGAAACAATTCCCTCTTTCTTGGGAACAGGAAAAGACGTTGCGTGATGAATTTGAGAAATCATTCGTGAAGAATAAAGTCGTATTTGCTGAAAGTATGTACTCTAAGAGCGAACCGATGGCTGCACGTGCAAAGGAAGTGATGGATGAAATCGCTATGATAGGTTGGGTAAGTGGCGGGCACTCTGCCGGTTATGTTCCTGTATTTGCTATTGGTGCAGGTTCTCAACTGTTTGGTGAGAAGATTGACAATACAGAAATTCCTAAAAGAATTGCGAAAGCTGCAGGATATAAATAATAGAACTGTATGAATATAAAAATAGCCGGAAGTCCTTGGAATCCCGGCTATTTTTATATGTTTTTGCAAATTATGCTTTCACACGTCCTACGTAAGAACCGTCACGAGTATCGATTTCGATTGTTTCACCCTCGCTGATGAACAAAGGAACACGTACTGTTGCACCTGATTCCACAGTTGCAGGTTTCAGTGTGTTAGTAGCTGTATCACCTTTCATGCCCGGTTCTGTATAAGTCACCTTCATCTGAACCTTGATCGGCATGTCTGCATAAAGTACAGTTTCAGTAGAAGCATCAGAAACAACTTCCAATACTGAACCTTCGAGCAGGAAGTCAACACCATTAATCAGATCGTGAGCGATAGGATGTTGGTCGAATGTTTCCTGGTTCATAAAGATATAATCTTCTCCTTCTTTATACAAAAATTGGTATGGACGACGTTCTACACGTACATCTTCCAACTTTTCACCGATGTTGAAACGGCGTTCGAGAACGTATCCGCTAACTACATCTTTCAGTTTAGTACGCATAAAAGTGTTACCTTTACCTGGTTTTACATGCAGGAATTCTACACAGAAATAGAGCTTTCCGTCCATACGGATACAAGTTCCGTTTTTGATGTCTTGAGCATTAATCATACTGCTATTTTTCTTATTATATTATTGTTATTTAATTGTTTTCGCAGGAATTCGACTGCAAAAGTAATCTAAATCGGTAAAAAACACAAAAACTTTTGAGCAAAAATGAGTTATCTCTTGGTTAATTTAAAAAAAGTGCCTATTTTTGCAGCCCGATTACGTAGAATAATAACATAAAAACAAGATACAGTAATGAAAAGAACATTTCAACCCTCTAACAGAAAGAGAAAGAACAAACACGGTTTCCGTGAGAGAATGGCATCGGCTAATGGTCGTAGAGTATTAGCTGCTCGTCGTGCGAAAGGCAGAAAGAAACTGACTGTTTCTGATGAGTACAACGGACAAAAGTGATAATCACTTGTCATCAGGAAACAAAAAAGGCGGAGAATTTAATCTTCGCCTTTTTTGTTTCTCTGTTTTTCAAGGGGATAGTATGTTAAAAAGCGGTATTGTTTGCTCTTATTTATGACTTTTTGCTTTTCTTTGTGAGATTAAATAAAACTCATAAACGAACATACGCGATGGTAGAGTATATCCGGGACATGAAACCCCGTATCATTATAATAAGGTTGTTGAAATCTATAGGAGTGGGGATTATAGTTGCAGCAATTCTGGCGATGATAAGCGTCTTTGCATAATAGGTAGGGACATTTTTCATCGCCTACTTTTTAAAAGTTCAACTATTTTGTCGTATCTTTGGCGCATATTAACAGCAATGCGTATGACTATTAAAGAATTCTTTTCTTTTAAAACCAATAAATATTTCTGGGTGAATATTATCGCCATGATTGTGGTGATGGTAGTGATGATATTTGGTGTGTTGAAATGGCTTGATATACATACACATCATGGTGAAAGCGTGGTAGTTCCCGATGTGAAGGGAATGACAGTGGAAGAAGCTACGAAGATGTTCCGGAATCACGGTTTGGTATATGTGATTTCTGATACCAAATATGTCAAAGATAAAGCAGCGGGTATCATTCTTGAACTGAAACCGGGAGCCGGTGAAAAAGTGAAGGAAGGACGTACAGTATACCTGACAGTCAATACCCTGGATGTCCCTTTACGTGCCATTCCCGATGTGGCGGACAACAGCTCGCTCCGCCAGGCACAGGCCAAGTTACTGAATGCCGGTTTTAAACTGAATCAGATTCAATTGGTAAATGGTGAGAAAGACTGGGTGTACGGCGTGAAGTATCAGGGACGTCAGTTGGCTGCCGGAGAAAAGATTCCTTTGGGAGCTTCTTTGACATTGATGGTGGGAGACGGCTCCGGTGATATGTCGGAAGAAGAGGACTCGGTTGATGTTTCCGTGGATACGGAGAAACCGGTTACGTCGGAATCATCACCTGCTCAAGATGATAGTTGGTTTTAATAGATAAATAACAGAAACGGACTCGCATGATAGAGGAAGAACTTCCGGATGAACTGGAGAATGATTTGGATGATATAGAACCTGTCGGTGACGAATCCCAGCTTTACGAACACTTCCGCGTGGTTGTAGACAAGGGACAGGCGATGGTCAGAGTCGACAAATATCTGTTCGAACGTATTGTCAATGCTTCGCGCAACCGTATTCAGAAGGCTGCCGAAGACGGATTCGTTATGGCTAATGGCAAACCGGTGAAGAGTAGCTACAAAGTGAAACCGCTGGATGTCATTACGGTAATGATGGACCGTCCCCGTTATGAAAATGAAATTATTCCTGAAAATATTCCCCTTACTATCGTTTATGAAGACCCTTATCTGATGGTTGTGAATAAACCGGCGGGATTGGTCGTGCATCCGGGACACGGAAACTATCACGGCACGCTGGTCAATGCGCTGGCCTGGCACATGAAGGATATACCGGATTATGATGCCAATGACCCGCACGTGGGACTTGTTCATCGCATCGATAAAGATACTTCAGGCTTACTGGTGATTGCCAAGACACCGGATGCCAAAACAAATCTGGGAATTCAATTTTTTAATAAGACTACCAAACGCAAATATCGTGCTTTGGTGTGGGGTGTTATGGAACAGGATGAAGGAACGATTGTCGGTAATATTGCCCGTAATCCGAGAGACCGGATGCAAATGGCGGTGATGTCCGATCCGACAGTGGGCAAACATGCCGTTACACACTACCGCGTACTGGAAAGACTGGGATACGTAACCCTTGTGGAATGTATACTTGAAACAGGACGTACTCATCAGATTCGTGTCCACATGAAACATATCGGTCATGTGCTGTTCAATGACGAACGCTATGGCGGTCATGAGATATTGAAAGGAACCCATTTTAGTAAATACAAACAGTTTGTAAATAATTGCTTTGACACTTGTCCCCGACAGGCTTTGCATGCTATGACATTGGGGTTTGTGCATCCCGTCACAGGTGAAGAGATGTATTTTACTTCCGAACTTCCGGATGACATGACCCGGCTTATCGAGAAGTGGAGAGGCTATATAAGTAATAGAGAATTAGAATGAAACGCAACATCGCTATCGTAGCAGGAGGAGATACCTCTGAAATCGTAGTTTCCCTGCGTAGCGCACAGGGTATTTATTCCTTTATTGATAAGGAAAAGTATAATTTGTATATCGTGGAGATGGAAGGCCGTCGCTGGGAAGTACAATTACCGGACGGAAACAAAGTGCCGGTGGATAGAAACGACTTTAGTTTTACGAACGGAACGGAGAAGGTTGTGTTCGACTTTGCTTATATCACCATCCACGGTACGCCGGGTGAGGATGGCAGGCTGCAAGGCTATTTTGATATGATGCGTATTCCGTATTCCTGTTGTGGAGTGTTGGCGGCTGCCATTACTTATGACAAGTTTACCTGCAATCAATATCTGAAGGCTTTTGGAGTGCGCATTGCCGAATCATTGTTGTTGCGCCAAGGACAATCGGTTTC
This sequence comes from Bacteroides sp. MSK.18.37, assembly GCF_019129155.2. Lineage (NCBI taxonomy): Bacteria > Pseudomonadati > Bacteroidota > Bacteroidia > Bacteroidales > Bacteroidaceae > Bacteroides > Bacteroides sp. MSK.18.37. The sequence goes on from NZ_JAHOIB020000001.1 coordinate 3,856,213, forward strand.
TGACGAGGAAGTAGTGGAAAAGATTGGCCTGCCTTGTTTTATCAAGCCTAGTCTGGGAGGTTCGAGTTTCGGAGTTACGAAAGTGAAGACAAAAGAACAAATACAACCGGCCATTGTTAAAGCTTTCGGAGAAGCGGAAGAGGTGATTGTTGAAGCGTTTATGGACGGAACGGAACTGACTTGCGGCTGTTATAAGACAAAAGAGAAGTCGGTCATCTTTCCACCTACGGAAGTAGTGACGCACAATGAGTTCTTTGATTATGATGCTAAATATAATGGACAGGTAGATGAAATCACTCCTGCGCGTATCTCGGATGAATTGACCAAACGCGTACAGATGCTGACTTCAGCTATCTATGATATATTAGGTTGTTCCGGCATTATCCGTGTAGATTACATTATAACTGCCGGTGAAAAACTGAATCTTCTCGAAGTAAATACTACTCCGGGAATGACTACTACCAGTTTTATTCCCCAGCAAGTGCGTGCAGCCGGACTGGATATAAAGGATGTGATGACTGATATTATTGAAAACAAGTTTTAAGTATTAAGTATCAAGTATAAAGTATTAACCATGCGGTTTGTACGCAGTCTAATACTTTATACTTATTACTTAATACTTGAGCACATAATACTTGAGACTTATGGATCTGACAGAGTTTAATGAAATTCGTCCTTACAATGATGAGGAACTTCCTCAAATCTTTGAGGAACTGATTGCCGATCCGGCTTTTCAGAAAGCTGCTACCGGTGCTATACCGAACGTTCCATTTGAACTTCTGGCGCAAAAAATGCGTGCCTGTAAGACTAAGCTTGATTTTCAGGAGGCATTTTGTTATGGCATTTTGTGGAAGATAGCGGCAGATCATACTGCCGGACTGACACTGGATCATACCGCCATACCGGATAAAAGTAAAGCTTATACGTATATATCGAATCATAGAGATATTATTCTTGATTCGGGCTTTCTCTCTATTTTGTTGATTGACCAGGGAATGGATACGGTAGAAATTGCGATTGGCGACAATTTGCTTATTTATCCCTGGATTAAGAAACTGGTGCGTGTCAATAAATCATTTATTGTACAGCGGGCGTTGACCATGCGGCAAATGTTGGAATCTTCAGCGCGTATGTCCCGTTATATGCATTACACCATTTCAGAGAAGAATCAGTCTATTTGGATTGCGCAGCGTGAAGGACGTGCAAAAGATTCGAATGACCGTACACAAGACAGTGTATTGAAAATGTTGGCAATGGGAGGTGAAGGCGATTTGATAGACCGCCTGATGGAAATGAATATTGCTCCGCTTGCTATTTCATACGAATATGATCCGTGTGATTTTCTGAAAGCGCAAGAGTTTCAGTTGAAGAGAGACATCGAAGGATATAAAAAGACGACACAAGACGATTTGATTAATATGCAGACAGGGCTTTTCGGATATAAAGGCAGGGTACATTTTCAGGTTGCTCCTTGTTTGAATGATGACTTGCAAGGCTTGGACCGTTCGTTGCCGAAACCGGATTTGTTTGCCCGTATTTCTGCCTGTCTTGATCGCCGCATCCATCGTAATTACCGGATATATCCGGGAAATTATGTGGCGTATGATTGGCTGAATGGCACAACGGAATTCGTGTCCAATTACACGGAAGAAGAGAAACAGCAGTTTATGAACTATATTGAACAACAATTGGCAAAGATCAAGATTCCGAATAAGGATGAAGACTTTTTGCGTGAGAAGTTGTTATTAATGTATTCCAATCCGTTAGTTAATTATTTAGCAGCTTGCCGATGAAAAGAAGAAAATTACATGTTGTTTGGTTGTGGGGATTGCTTTTCCTGATGACTGCCTGTGGAGATGATGACTATTATTATCCTTCGGTGAAACTGGAATTTGTGACTGTAGAGGCCGGAGAAGACGGTCGCATACAAACGCTTATTCCTGATAAGGGAGAAGTCTTGACTGTTTCGGAAGACCGTACGGGTTCTACTATCTCTCCAAACACTTCCAGACGTGTAATGAGTAACTATGAGGTGCTTTCCGGTGAGAACACTGCTACTATATATTCTTTGCAATCGCTCATAACGCCGGTACCTAAACCGGAAGATGATCCGATTTACAAGGACGGTATAAAGCTAGATCCGGTAGAGATGGTCAGTATCTGGCTTGGAAGGGATTATCTGAATATGATTTTGAATCTCAAGGTCAGTACGGGCAAGGGACATGTTTTCGGTATAGTGGAAGATGTGTCCGAACTTAAAACAAATGGCATTGTGAATATGTTGTTATACCATGATGCGAACAGTGATGGAGAATACTATAATCGGCGTGCTTACATTTCTGTTCCTTTGGCGCAATATATAGATGAAGAGAATCCGGGTCGGACGATAAAGGTAAAGTTTAAATATTATACGTACGATAAGGATGGTTCTCCGATAGAATCTGATAAGTACTGTGATCCTGGGTTTGACTATACTCCGGGACAGAATTGAATAATGGAGTGTATATGTTTAAATTGAATCAATTAATCGTGGGAATATTTTTATTTCTCTCTTCCCTTTTCTCTTGTCAGCAGAAAGGGGATTTTCAATCAATGAATGTAGAGGAGTTTGATTCTCTTATTCAGAATGAGGATATACAACGTCTGGATGTTCGTACACTTGCGGAATATTCGGAGGGGCATATCACGAAGACGATCAACATCAATGTGATGGATGACTCTTTTGCTTCAATGGCTGATTCTTTGTTGCAAAAAGACAAACCGGTGGCTGTATATTGTCGCAGTGGAAAACGAAGCAAGAAGGCTGCGGCAATTTTGAGCGAGAAGGGATATAAAGTTTTTGAGCTTGATAAGGGATTTAATTCCTGGCAGGAAGCAGGTAAAGAAATAGAGAAATAAAGTGCTGATTTATCAGCACTTTATTTTTGGGGGTTATTTCAGTCCTTCCAATAACCTTTTCAGAACGACAGTTGCCGAGATTTCACGGTTGGCAGCTTCCGGAATCACAATAGATTGCGGACTTTCAATGACATCGTCTGTCACAATCATATTTCTACGAACCGGAAGACAATGCATGAAATAAGCATTGTTGGTAACTGCCATTTGGCGGTCGCTGACAGTCCAATCACGATCTTTGCTTAATATCTGTCCATAGTTGTCGCCAGAATAAGCAGCCCAGTTCTTGGCATATATGAAGTCGGCTCCTTCGAAGGCCTTCATCTGGTCATATTCTACTTTTGCATTACCTACAAATTGCGGATCAAGCTCATAACCTTCGGGATGAGTGATGACAAATTCGTAATCCGTTGCATTCATCCATTCAGCAAAGGAATTAGGGACAGCCTGTGGCAATGGACGTGGATGAGGAGCCCAGGTCATAACTACTTTGGGACGTACTGTTTTCTTGTATTCCTCGATGGTAATCAGGTCGGCAAAGCTCTGCAATGGGTGGCGTGTTGCCGCTTCCATCGAAAAGACAGGACGTCCGGAGTATTGGATGAATTGATTGATAATAGTTTCCTGATAGTCAAAGTCACGGTCTTCAAAACGGGCAAAAGAGCGTACTCCAATGATATCACAATAGCATCCCATAACCGGAATGGCTTCTAATATATGTTCCGGTTTATCACCATCCATAATTACGCCACGTTCAGTTTCCAATTTCCATGCACCTTGATTGATATCCAGTACCATTACATTCATTCCCAAATTGATGGCAGCTTTCTGTGTGCTGAGGCGGGTACGTAAACTAGAGTTGAAGAAGATCATCATTAAAGTCTTGTTTCGTCCTAGTTCTGCATATTTGAAGCGCTCTTTTTTAATTTCGAATGCTTCTGCAAGGGCTGATTTTAAATCGCCAATGTCCTGTACACAAGTAAATTTCTTCATATCATTTATTTTTTAATTTTTAATTAGCTTCGCTCAAAACCTTGTTTGATTTTTAACATATAGGTATAGTCTCAATTTCTTCTCGTTTGTCCATCTCCTTCAATGACCCATTTGTAAGAAGTGATTTCCTCAAGTCCCATCGGACCGCGTGCGTGTAGCTTTTGCGTGCTGATTCCGATTTCGGCTCCTAATCCGAATTGTGCCCCGTCAGTGAAAGCGGTAGACACATTGGTGTATACGCAAGCTGCGTCCACGATTCTGGTGAATAAAGCTGCACGTTCCCCGTTCTCGGTAACAATACACTCGCTATGTTTAGAACTGTTTTCCTGAATATGTCCTAAGGCATCTTCGAAGCTCTTTACAGTCTTGACAGCCATTTTATAATCCAGAAACTCCGTGCCGAAGCTTTCTGCTTTTGCATGTTCCAGGAGCTCGGCAGGATAGCGGCCTTCCAATGCCTGGTAAGCTTGCGGATCAGCATAAATAATGACATGGCTGTCTTTTAGTTTCTCGCAAATCAGAGGGAGGTCGGCCAGTCTCTTCTCATGTATAATGGTGCAGTCCAATGCATTACATACGCTAACTCTACGTGTCTTTGCATTATGAATAATGTCTGCTCCCTTGTTTGTATCCCCAAATTCATCGAAGTAAGTGTGACAGATACCTGCTCCTGTTTCAATGACAGGAATCCTTGCATTCTCGCGTACGAAATGAATAAGACTGCTGCTGCCTCTGGGGATAATCAAGTCTACGTAGCCCACAGCATTCAGTAACGCTGCCGTAGCCTCTCTATCAGCCGGAAGTAATTCTACAATGTGCGGATTGATTTTGAACTTCTTCAATACTTTGTGAATCACACTGATGATGGCCCGGTTGGAACAATCGGCGTCACTTCCTCCTTTCAATATGCAGGCATTTCCGCTCTTCAGACAAAGGGAGAAAACATCAAAGCTAACATTAGGGCGCGCTTCATAAATGATTCCTATGACTCCGAAAGGAACGCTGACTTTCGTCAACTTCATTCCATTGGGACGAACACTCTCTTTCAGCACTTTACCCAAAGGAGAGGGGAGTGTTGCTACATTGCGTGTATCTGCGGCAATACCTTTCAAACGTTCTTCCGTTAGTTTCAACCGATCGTACTTCGGATCATTTTTGTCCATCCGTGCGAGGTCTTTTTCGTTCTCTGAAAGAATGAAAGGTGTTTCTGCAATTGCTGCGTCAGCTACTGCATTTAAAATCTGATTGATGACATTATCATTCAGCAGGGCTAATTCCCGACTTGCTACTTGTACAGCGGCAAAGGTCTCGTTTAAATTTGTAGTCATTTGCTCCTTTTTTGCATTAAATGGAAAGATAAACTATGCAAATATAGTGAATGATGTGAATAAAACTTGTTGAAAATAGAAATAAATGTTGCTCTTTACTTATTCACTGGTTTTTTTACAAGATTAATACTAAAAAAATACGAGACTCAATTCTGAATCTCGTATTTTTCATTTATGCACTATATTGGTATAGTGCTTGTTATTCGAACTCCTATTTGGCATTATCTCATTGCCATGGAATGTCTTGTTCAATATCTTCTCCCATTTCTCCTGATTCGACTTCAATTCCTATGTCACTAGGTGTTCCTATATGTTCGATATTGGTTAGTGCGATAGAATGGGTATAGTTTCTCTTGAATGTGATACTGCTACTGATGATTGTCTTTTCTTCTGCTCCTGGAGTCTCTTCCCAAAATACTTCCACTTTTACATTCTCTGTTAAATGTTGATTATCACCAGTAGGTATATTGGCAGTGAGATTTCTCATGCTGACCATTTTTAATTCAGATTCAACAGTCTTATGAATATCTGCATTAGCATTCAAATAGATGCTTGGTGCGTCTTCAAGTTTTATTCTAAGACGTCCTTTCTCTAAACCTGTTTGTTTGAATTTTACTCCGAAAAAACGGCGATAGAGCATGATGTGATTTTGCATGCCATCTGTCACTTCCACTTTATCGTTTAATCCATGATAACGTTCGATGAACGGGCGGTTGCAGGCGTCTTGTGATCCGTTTCTCGTTTGTATTCTCGGGTTTTCAATATTGTATAAGAATTTGATTCCATCTGCTTGTTCGGCAGTCAGGAATTTGTTCAGGCATTCCCCTTTGATTTTTCCGCTACGTTCCAAATCGAAAGGGGCTCCGAAGAAGCCTTTTTCGTCTTTTATGATTGAGTCCTTTGCATTTGCAATCATAGAGCAAGAGATGCGGTAAGTGTATCCATCAATAACTTTTATTTTTAGGTTATTGGGATCTTTCGCCTTGTCTAACTGGAAAATACCATAAGCGTATGGTTTTGAAGATGGATTCTGTCCCTCTTTGGGTGTCATGGTAATGGCGATTCCCACTAATGTTTCACTTTCATTAATTTTGGTTGGAGTTGTAGCGCGTGCCATGGGCAGTTCGGTTGAGAGGTAGTCTCCGTCCAGTTGTAAGTTAAGTTCGGAATACGTAGTAGGAGGTGCCTGATACAGATCTTTCTCCTTAATACATGATTGTAGAGTAAAAGCTGTGAATAGACAGCCTGCGATCATAAGATGTTTGATTTTCATATGAATCTTTTTTAGTAGTTGTTGAGTATGATTATTATTTCCCTATTTCTTGTTCTGATTCTTCCATTTCTGCTTCTTCACCAAAAGAGATAGTAGCATCCCCTATATGCTCATCTATCTTGACTATTTTGACTATGTTCTTTTTGTTTCTTTTCATTTTAATACTTTGATTGGTATATAGAGAATACCATTTCTCTTCATTGGCCGGGCGGTAGGAAATAGTGAAAGCGATTGTTTCTTCTTCCTTAAGTTTGGCCGTATAATAGTCGGATATATCGTACATAGAGATAATTCGTTCCTCCGTCCGGGATGTTCCATCTTTGGAATATAGTAGATAAAATGGAGCAACGTCCGCTGCTTTAATTTTGATGGAGTCACCCGGTGCAAGTTCGTCTGTAACGAATTGTATAGAATAATAAGCACGTTTCAATGTCATTGAAACGGAGGTATTCATATTGGGATTTGAAAAGTCCAATTGCTCACTGCCGAAAAAGCGTTTGACGGTAGGGTGAGTACTAGTACTATCGCATTTTATATGCATTTCTCCTTTGTAAATATGTTGGTGAAATGCCCCATTGATATTCAGGGGATTGATTGAAATCTTTAAATCGTTGTTGACTAACCCGTTCACCTCTTTCTGCAGAGTAGATGAAAAAGGAAGTCCATAAAGTATGCTGTCACTTTGTATTGTATAATATGGGCGGTCTTTATATCCCAGGAAGCTGCAGTCAAAGCGATACACATATCCTTCGATTAACCCGATTTCTACTCGATATGGATTATCGAAAAGGCCTGAAGCATAGGGCTGGAAAGAAGTCAGGCCTTTTCCTTTCCAAAAAACATTAACTGCATATATTCCGTCAGCCACCGTGGAGGTGGAACGGCTTAAAGGTTGTTCGGCTACTTCAAGAAAAGGAGCTATATTTAAACTGACATTAAACTCTCTGCCGACAGGAAATGACGGTGTACTGTTTACTTCAGGTTCATTCTTACTGCTCTCACAAGATATAATTGAGAATGTTAAAAATATGAGTATAAGGTTCCAATGTTTTAGTAGCATGGGGATTATATTGTTTGTTTAGAGGGCAAATATACTGCTATTAATAGTTTTTTGCAAATAAAGTCCCTGTATTTATGTTGCAGATGTCTATCTATAATACATTATATAACTGAAAATAAAAGCGCTTATCTTCACTAAAGAAGCTAATATTCTACCTGAATAAGAGCTTCATTTGGGTGCAGAAATGAGGTAAACTCATACAATTATAATTCAAAAAAACTTCCGTAAACATTCTCAACTATACTTATCCCTATGAGAAAAAATACTCATAGGGATGAGAAGAAATACTCATTACAATGAGAACTTTTTCTCATTGCAGTGAGAATATCCCCTTGCTAGAATAGGATGAAACAGTTTATTACCGTGCAGTCATGAACAAGATTCACCTCTGTGTACTCTGTGGTGAAAACCGTACAGAAACAAGCTAATTTTAGTCTAAAATCGGATAAAACAGAAATTCTTATTATTAATTATTCAATGTATAGATAGTCATAATGTACTACTGGTTTCTTTCCATGCTTGCCAATCGCTTCTTGTGCCTGTTTGGAGTCACAGTTCACTTTTCCAACGCCAACCTGGTTTCCTTGAAAGTCCATGATACGTACAATGTCATCTTTCTCAAATTCACCTTCAATATGAGTGATTCCAATCGGGAGGATGCTGACAGCTTTTTCAGAGTTTAGAACTTCTGTAGCGCATTTATTTATGTGAATTTCCCCTTTGGCAAAACCTTCGCTATGGGCAATCCACTTTTTGACGCTGGATACCGGTTCGTCTGATGGTATAAAACGTGTACAAAGAGTTTCTTCAGGATGCTGTAATAAATCTACCAGAATATTATCCCGCTTCCCGTTGGCAATAATCACTGTAATTCCTTCATCAGCAACTTTGCGGGCAATATTGGTTTTCGTCAACATCCCCCCCCGTCCGAAACTGGACTTAGTTGTCTGAATATAGTTGGATAAGTCTTTGCCGTGACCGATCTCCCGGATAACAGAAGAGTTTGGATCGGAAGGAGAACCATTGTAAATCCCATCAATATTACTTAGGATAATGAGTGCCTGCGTATCCATCATCGAAGCGATGAGTCCGGACAATTCATCATTATCGGTGAACATCAGCTCACTGACGGAAATCGTATCGTTTTCGTTGACAATAGGAATGACATTGTTTTCAAGCATTACCGTCATGCAATTTTTCTGATTCAGATAATGGCGGCGAGTTCCAAAACTTTCCTTCGTTGTCAGTACCTGGCCGACAGGTATATTGTGCTCACGGAAAAGTTCGTAGTAACGGTTGATTAGTTTGGCCTGACCCACAGCAGAAAATAATTGGCGCTGATCTACACTATCGAGTTTTTTCTGCGGATGCACTTCACTGCGTCCGGAAGCAACAGCTCCCGAAGAAATCAAAATGATTTCTACCCCGGACTTATGTAATTCCGCTATCTGGTCAACAAGTGCCGACATACGGGTAACGTCCAGCGTTCCGTCGCGGCGTGTCAATACATTGCTTCCTACTTTTACTGCGATTCGTGTAAATTCCTGTTTCATCCTTACTAACGATTTGAAAGCACAAATATAGAGCTTTTTGCCGATATGCTACCTAAACAGGCTAAAAAGAATTATCTTTGCAGCTAGATAGAGAAAAGATAAACAATGAAACATACAAATCCACAAGTAGAACAGATGACCTCCTTCATCGTAATGGATGTGTTGGAGAGGGCAAACGAATTACAGAAACAAGGTGTTGATATTATTCATTTGGAGGTTGGTGAACCCGATTTTGATGTACCGTCTTGTGTGTCGGAAGCAGCAAAAGCGGCTTATGATCGTCATCTTACTCACTATACACATTCTTTGGGGGACCCGGAACTCCGGCGGGAAATTGCTGCTTTTTATCTACGGGAATATGGAGTGACGGTAGATCCGGATTGCATTGTGGTGACTTCCGGCTCTTCTCCATCCATTCTTCTTGCGTTGATGTTGCTTTGCAACACGGATAGCGAAGTGATTCTTTCCAATCCGGGATATGCTTGTTACCGTAATTTTGTATTGGCTACCCAGGCTAAACCCGTTTTGGTTCCTTTGTCTAAGGAGTATTTGCAATACGACATAGAAGCTATTCGTAAATGTGTGAATCCACATACAGCGGCTATCTTTATCAATTCTCCGATGAATCCGACCGGAATGTTGCTGGATGAAAAATTCTTGAGGGAAGTGGCGGCACTGGGAGTTCCTGTTATTTCGGATGAGATTTATCATGGACTTGTCTATGAAGGACGTGCGCACAGCATTCTTGAATATACCGATCAGGCTTTTGTCTTGAACGGATTTTCTAAACGTTTTGCGATGACAGGTCTTCGGCTGGGTTATTTGATTGCACCTAAATCTTGTATGCGTTCTTTGCAGAAGTTGCAGCAAAATCTATTTATTTGTGCGTCCAGCGTTGCCCAACAGGCTGGGATTGCTGCATTGTGGCAGGCTGATTCGGATGTGGAACGGATGAAACAGATTTATGATGAGCGTCGCCGGTACATGATTACTCGTCTTCGGGAAATGGGGTTTGAGATTAAAGTAGAACCTCAAGGAGCATTTTACATTTTTGCCAACGCACGCAAATTTACTACCGACTCTTATCGCTTTGCATTCGATGTACTCGAACATGCGCATGTCGGCATTACTCCCGGGGTGGACTTTGGTACGGGAGGTGAAGGATATGTACGCTTCTCCTATGCAAACTCATTGGAGAATATCAAAGAAGGACTGGACCGTATCAATCGCTACCTTTCTCGTCTCGGCTTCTGATTAGCTCGGTGGCTGCTTCGTATTCTTCCTCTGTCACGAGGACGGATACGGAAGGAGCGATATAGGGTGCTAATGTCCCCATAATTCCATCTTTGATTACACAACGGATATTATTGCTTTCTAATAACCCTTTAATGATCTCGGCTTCCCAGGGGGATCCGGAGAATACTTCTATTGCCTTGCTATAATCTTCTTCTTTCATGATCTTACTTATTAGGGGTTGTTATCTACAAATATAACAAAAAAGAGAGAGAAATGGTTATTTATTTTCTTAAAAATTATTCGAGTGTGATATGTTTTACGCTAATCTGCTGTTTCAGGAAAGTAGAGGCCGATTCTGAAAACTTTTCTTCCGCTTCGGTCGTGTAAAACTGGCAGTTGCCATTCTTGGTACATTTGGCATCCATTTCGGGATGTCTTTTCAGATAGTCTTTCAGGCTTTCTGCAACATACTCTCCTTGTGCAATTACACTGATATGATCCGGGATGTATTGCCGGATTTTAGGTAGGAGTATGGGGAAATGGGTACATCCGAGGATGACAGTATCTATTTGAGGATCCTTTGACAGTAATTGGTCGATGTACTTCCGGATAAAATAGTCTGCTCCTTCGTCTTGTGATTCGTTATTCTCAACTAAGGATACCCACATCGGACATGCTGTCCCGCTAACCTGAATTTCAGGAAACAGTTTATGTATTTCTAATGGATACGATTCGGATTTGATGGTGCCTGCTGTTGCCAGTACACCGATATGCTGATTCTTGCTAATCTCTCCGATGCATTCTACAGTGGGGCGGATGACTCCGAGCACACGGCGGGCAGGATCGATTTGGGGTAAATCATTCATCTGAATGCTGCGCAAAGCTTTGGCGGAAGCAGTATTGCAAGCTAATATAACCAGATGACATCCCATATCAAACAGTTTGTTGACGGCTTGCCGGGTAAATTCGTATACGACTTCGAAAGAACGTGTCCCATAGGGGGCACGTGCATTATCTCCCAAATAGATATAATCATATTCCGGTAATACTTCTCTAATCTTGTCTAAGATGGTCAGACCTCCGTATCCGGAGTCGAATACTCCGATAGGTCCGGGCGTATGGGATAGATGTTGCTTCATGACACACTTGATTTATATACGCAAATGTACACCAAAAAAAGGGAAAGAGAAAGAAGATGATCCTTCTTTCTCTTTCCCTTTTGGTATTTCTTTATTCTTGGTCAGCTCTTATTTGATACCAAGATTTGCTTTTACCTTGCTAGTCAAGTTGATGCTCTGTGATTCGTTTACATAAGGAATCGAAGTTCTTGCCAGGTCGAAGATATAGATCACCCCTTCAGCAGCACCTACTGCTTTGATAGCATTGTCCAACTTCTGGTAGATAGGAGCCATTGCATCATTTTGAGCTTTCTGCATTTGTTGTTGAGCATCCTGTTGGAATTGCTCTTGTCTCTGCATCATATCTTGCAACTCTTTCTGTCTTCTTTCAGCGATGTTAGGAGGAAGAGAATCCTTAGCGATAGCTTGTTGGAATTCCTGATATTTCTTGTTGAATTCTTCCTGCGTTCTCTGTAGTTCGGCAGTAAGTTGTTTTTCTAAAGTCTGAATATCATTTTGAGCTTTGGTGAATTCCGGCATCACAGTGATGATTTCCTGTGCATTAATGTGGCCGAATTTCAGGTTCTGTGCAAATACACCCATTGGGAGTGCAAGCAACATTACAAGTGCAATTTTTTTTAGCATAGTTCTATAATTTATTTGAATGATTTTTAGTTATTTCCAGCTGCAAATGTATGAAATTAATTTGAATATCCTAATTTTCTTAGGATTTCATCACTAATATCTATGCGTGGATTTGCAAATATTATACCTGTAGCAGAGGCTCTGTCAATTACCATATCATATCCATGTTGCTGTGATATAGCTTTCACTGCTTCATAAATATCATCCTGAATCGGAGTAATCAACTTGTCTCTCATCTTGGCTAATTCGCCTTCCGGACCGAAGTAGTTACGCTTCAGCTCGGCTGCTTCTTTTTCCTTCGCTACGATTGCATCTTCTGTCTTTGTTTTTTGTGCGGCAGAAAAAGTGGAAGATTTTGCCTGGTAATCCTGGAACATCTTCTGTGCTTCTTTAGCCAGAGCTTCTACTTCACTCTGGTATTTCTTCGTAGCTTCTTGCATTTGCTCGTTAGCGCTTTGAGCTGCCGGAATATTCTTCATAATATATTCCGTATCGATCAGTGCAAATTTCTGTGCATTTGCTGCCATGCTGACAGCAAATAGCATCATGATTAATAGAACAGACTTTCTCATAACGTTTAGTTTTTGATGATACATTAGAATTCTTGTCCTAAGATAAAGTGGAACTGGCTTCCTCCATATTGTTTAGAACCAAATACTTTGTCGAAACCGTAACCCCAGTCAATACCCATCATACCAATCATCGGAAGGAAGATACGAACACCGACACCGGCAGAACGTTTCAACTCGAATGGATTGAATTTCTTGATATCATGCCATGCGTTACCTGCTTCAAGGAAACCTAACACATAAATGTTAGTACTTGTTTCCAGCATCAACGGATATCTCAATTCGATACCGAGACGTGCATAGGCATAACCTTCAGAACCGTATGGTGTTAATGAGCTGTTTTCGTAACCACGCAAAGCGATACTTTCAGTTGCATAAGTTGAATAACCGGTCATACCGTCACCACCTACGTCGAATGTACCGAACGGAGATTTCTTGTATTGGTTATAGTGACCTAACAGACCGAATTCCGTACGTGTCATTAATACCAGACATTTAGGATGAGCAACCGGATCCATCAGCGGAGTATATGTTTTGCCTTTGAATTTCCATTTGTGGTATTCTATCCATTTATGAAGTTTATTCATGTTGTCCTGGGTAATGCTACCTGTTTCAGGGTTGCTGTAATATCCCTTATAGTCTTTACCGTCCATCAACGAGTAAGGCGGTGTGAACTGAACTGACAGTGAGAAATCTGAACCCGAACGAGGGAAGATTGGGTTGTCAATAGAGTTACGAGCCAAAGTCAATGAAATGCTAAGGTCATTACATTTACCGTTGGTGACCGGGAAGTATTGCCAGTCGCTCAAGTTATAACGTTGGTAAGCTAATTCTGCAGAAAGAGTGAAATAGTCATCCGGCCATTTCAGACGTTTACCCCAACCTACGGAAAGTCCCCACATCTTGATAGACTTATCAGGGTCATAATAGTTTTCGTAGTTGTTATAGTTACCATAGTTGTACATACCATAACCACCGTAGCCACTATACATACTGTTGTAGTAGTTGTTGAAGTAGCTGGAGTTGTAGTAACGGCTACTGATATCTGTCTGTACAGAAAAGAATGCCGATACAGAGAATGAATTCGGACGTTTGCCGCCAAACCATGGATCGAAGAATGAAATACTGTATGATTGGTAGTATTTAGCGTTCGTCTGTCCGCTGATAGTCAATGTCTGACCATCACCTTGAGGAAGTATACCACGGTAGTTTTCACCCGGGTGCAACAAGTTGGCTACAGAGAAGTTGGTAAACTTCAAGCTCAACTTACCGATAATACCCGTCTGTCCCCAACCTGCAGAGAATTCCACCTGGTCGTTAGCTTTGGAAGTCAAAGGCAAACCTATGTCAACAGTTCCGTTCATCGGATCCGGTTGAATATCTGGTTGCAGTTTTTCCGGGTCAAAGTGTCCCATCTGCTGAATTTCACGCAAAGAACGCATCAAGTCTTCTTTGCTGAACAATTGTCCCGGACGAATACGAAGTTCACGGCGAACGACGTTTTCATACAAACGGTCATTACCACTGATCTTGATCTTATTGATAGTAGCCTGACGGCCTTCATAGATTCTCATTTCGAGGTCGATAGAGTCGCCAACGATATTTACTTCTACCGGGTCAAGGTTATAGAACAGGTAACCGTTGTTGTAGTATAAGTTACCGATAGCGTCATCATCTGTAGAAACACGTTCGTTCAATAACTTCTGGTTGTATACGTCACCTTTCTTCATGCGGAGCAGGAAGTTCAACTGTTCTGACGGATAGAGAGTGTTACCTACCCATGTAACGTTACGCAGATAATATTTTTGTCCCTCGTCTATATTCAAATAAACGTTTACAGTCTTTTCGTCATACTGTGAAACGCTGTCTTTTACAATCATTGCATCACGGTATCCCAACTCATTATATTTGTCGATAATCAGTTGCTTGTCTGCCTCGAAGTTCTCTGGCACGAATTTCTTGGTGCGGAACAGGTTACGAAGTTTACCTTTCTCATTGGTTTTCTTCATAACTTTCTTCAGCTTGGAAGTCTTGATCGCATGATTACCAACGATTTGGATTTCGTGTACTTTGATTTTTTCTTTCTTGTCGATATCAATGTCGACGATCACCTGATTTTCGCTGGATGGATCGTCTTTCTGCGAGATGATTACTTCTGCATTTTTGAATCCCTTATCGTCGAAGTAACGTTTGATTAATGTCTTGGCACGGTCTACGGTATTCGGAGTAATCTGCATACCTTTTACCATTCCCAGCTTGCTTTCAAGATCGGTACGTTCCGACTTCTTCACACCATGATAGCGTACATCTGCGATACGTGGGCGTTGTGTCAGACTGATTTTTAACCAGATTTTGTCACCTTCAATTTTCTCGGCTGTGATTTGTACATTTGAGAACAAGCCATGACGCCAATAACGTTTGATTGCTCCAGTAATTTCGTCACCCGGCACAGTAATTGTCTGTCCTACCGATAGTCCGGATAGTCCAATCAATACATAGTCTTCATAATTCTTTACGCCTTCGACTTTAATATCTGCTATCTCATACTTTTTGGGTGTTCCGGAGTATAAGATGACAGGTTTCGAGTCTTCATCAGTGTTAGCATTTTGCGCAATGCCTGTTGTCGCAAAGCAGCACAGGCAGACAAACGTTATGAATATAAAGGAAATACGATAATGCATTTATGTTATAATTTGATGTTTCGAGTTATATTAGCTGATCTGTTCACTGGTTTTGCCGAATCGGCGTTCCCTTTGTTGATATTCCCAAATGGCCTTGTAGAGTTCTTCTTTATCGAAGTCGGGCCAAAAGGTGTCACAAAAATAAAGCTCCGAATAAGCGCATTGCCATAGGAGGTAATTGCTTAGCCGGATTTCTCCTCCCGTGCGGATCAGTAGATCCGGATCGGGCATAAATTTAGTATCCAGATGAGATGAGATACATTCATCCGTTATCTGTTCGGGAGACATTTCTCCTGCTTTTATCAGTGTTGCTATTTGCCGTACAGCTTCGGTTATTTCCCAACGGGATGAGTAACTAAGAGCTAATACCATATACATACCACTATTTTTGGATGTACGTTCTATGCATGATGCCAAACTTTTCTGGACTTCAACAGGTAACTTTTTGAAATCACCGATTACATTGAAGCGAATATTGTTTTTCATCAATGTCTCTTCTTCAATAGATTCTAGCAATAGATTCATCAGAGCCGCAATCTCATCTTGCGGCCGATTCCAGTTCTCGGTTGAAAAGGTGTACAGTGTCAGGTACTTGATTCCCAAACGGGCGGCATCTTCGGTAATATTCTGTACCGTTTCTGCGCCAGCACGGTGACCGTAAGTACGTTCTTCCCCTCGTTGTTTTGCCCATCGTCCGTTCCCATCCATAATGATGGCCACGTGTTGTGGTATCCGAGTTTTGTCTATTTGTTCTATATAGGACATCTTTTTATTTTAAACGTATACGTTTTTTTATTGACCGGCATATTCCGGATTCAGATCAAACCATAGCTGATTAAGACGAGCACGCCAAACTTCTGAATCATGACTGTAAGGCCCCCTGACTTTAGATTCGGTAGCTCGAGTTTCTTCAGCTTTTTCTACTTCTTCAGTGAAAGTAATGTTTTGTTCTTTACCGAATAAAACATAAATAAACTTATTCTCTGTATCTTGCACTATAGAATAGTTCTTTCTTCCTCTGAATTCTGGTTTTTCTATACTCGGAGTAAAACCAGATTCATTCCAGTCCTGATGGGGGAAGGAGAATTTTTTATTTGCTTTTTGCCAGGCTATTCCTTCGTTTTGAGAAACATAGATTGATTCGAACTCGTTTCCAAACACATAAAAAAGTTCGTTATAATAAATAACGGTTGGATTATCAAATGCCGGACAGTAAGCTGTTGTAGATTTTGTTCCCAACTTAGCCCAAACATTACCGTCATATCCCCATGCAATAGTAATAGGAACTTTCTTATTATTAATATCGATCTCTATTGCAGGTTCATGCTTTCCTACGATGATATTACGATAGTAACTACTTCCTTTACTAAAGGTTGTGTAAGAAATATTGTCCACAGGGAATTCCTTGTCCGCTTCTTCGATCTTTTTTTCTGAATCCGCTGCACCTAGCTCTGATTCTAATATTGAATAGATATATTGTTTTCCGTCTTCAGTTTTGATATAGGTTATTTTAGTATCAGTATCTACAGGTATTTTTGAGATAAATGTTTTTACATTGCCGGAGAATTTATCAGAAATTGTCCAAGCAACACCATCTGTTGATTCATATACCTTATTATTAGCGGTCGCTAATATGATTCCATTCAAAGGAAGTATAGAATTAGGTAGTGTACTGGTAAGATCACCCGTAGTATTGGTCCCTGCCGCTGTCCAATTTGAATAGTTGCTGTTTTGGTATACTTTCAAATTTTTTCCTTCTACTACGGAATAGGTAAGGATTTTATTGTTGAATTCAATCGTTTTTTGTTCTCCAATGATCTCATCCTGCATTTTACCAACGTGATTCCATCTCAACGAATCGGGATCATGCTGATGCACATTTACCTTAATAGTATATTCCTTAGTTTGATTAGGAGATATTCCCGCTAAGGCTTCTGTCGACCATACCTTTATAGTAAGTGGCTCCCGAAGATCGATAGAATCATTGATGTTTATGACAGAATCGTTACCGCTTTTGTCTTTCATTGTTACGACGCCTGATGCCGTAGTTAATGTTTTGATTAAAATCTTGTCAATGATGGTATCGGCATGAACAGGAAGAGAGTCCTCGTTATAAATTTCACGTGATAATTGATCAATAGTGAATTTATAACTCCCAAGGCCTGCTGTGTCAAGTGCAAACGCATGGATAGTTGCATCCGGGCTATATTCGATGTTATTATCGTCATCAAGACATGACGTTATAACAAATGACACCATGAAAAAACTCGCAATGAATGATAAAAACTTTATTTTCATTTGAAAGATTGTGTTTATTTACAAGTTGCAAAAATAGAAACATTTTTTCCGATAATGAACATTACAGGTAAGTTTTATATAAAATTATAGATAATAACACTGTTTTTATCGACGTAAAACCCCCTGAATAGAAC
The DNA here is from genome assembly GCF_019129155.2 of Bacteroides sp. MSK.18.37. Lineage (NCBI taxonomy): Bacteria > Pseudomonadati > Bacteroidota > Bacteroidia > Bacteroidales > Bacteroidaceae > Bacteroides > Bacteroides sp. MSK.18.37. The sequence continues at coordinate 3,873,996 of NZ_JAHOIB020000001.1, forward strand.
TATCTTAGCTATATCCGATGAACATAATGCCAAAATTGTCTTTCGAAGTGTTCTTCTATCGAGTAACTAAAATTATCGTTCATTTGGGGTGCTTGAACACCGGAATGTAGTCTGCTGGGGCACTTCTCGATATACGCCTCATCCCATAGCTCGTCATTAATGAACGATTGCAGCAATTGACTGCCTCCTTCTACCAGTAAGGATTGTATTTTCCGTTGATACAGTACTTCCATAATCTGCTCCAGTGGGTTATGATTGAAGTCGATGGAGATATATGTGATGTTGGTTCTTGCTGGCTGTTTCTTTTCAGTAAAGACTAATGTTGGCACATTCCCATCGAATATTTGTAAATCATTCGGAAGAGATAATGTGCGGTCTAATACGACACGTATTGGATTATGTCCATACCAGTTGCGTACCGTTAGCGACGGATTATCCAATAAAGCTGTTCGCCTGCCTACCATAATCGCATCCGCCTCCGCTCTTTTTTTATGTACTAGCATTGAAGTGAGAGGAGAGGAGAGTATCAAAGGCATTCCACTTGTACGTTCTATATCAATAAACCGATCGGCTGACTCTGCCCATTTTAATGTAATATAAGGCCGATGAAGTGTATTGAAAGTAATAAAACGACGAATCAGTGATTGACATTCTTCCTCTAATATGCCGACTGTAACTTCTCGTCCGGCATCCCGTAGTTTTTGAATCCCCCGTCCGGCTACTTCAGAAAAGGGGTCCTGGCATCCGATAACAATGCGTGGAATCTGTTTCTCTATAATCAGATCCGCACAAGGAGGTGTTTTCCCGTAGTGGGAGCAAGGTTCCAGACTGACATAAATCGTAGAATGTTTCAATAAAGACTCATCTTTGACAGAACGGATTGCATTGACTTCCGCATGTGCCTCTCCGCAGCGAATGTGATAACCTTCGCCGATAATACGTCCGTTACATACGATAACAGCCCCTACCGTCGGGTTTGGAGGCACATTGCATAACCCGTTCTTTGCAAGCTCAATGCAACGCCTCATGTATTTTTCTTCTTCCATTTTGGTGCTCTTCGCCATATTATTCTTACTTTTGCACTCCGAAATTGTGAAAATATGAATCGTATCACCGCTTACATTCGCCAGTCTTTGCAGGAAAGCTATCCGCAGGAAGAGATAAAAGCTCTTTCAATGCTGATTTGTTGCGACATGTTAGGCTTAGATGCGCTTGATATTTACATGGGCAAAGATATAATTTTATCCGAATGCAAACAGCGTGAATTAGAAAACATTATATTCCGTTTACAGAAAAATGAACCGATACAGTACATTCGCGGTTTTGCAGAGTTTAGTGGAAGGAATTTTAAGGTTGCTTCCGGCGTGTTAATCCCTCGACCGGAGACCGCAGAACTCGTAGAGCTAATAGTAAAGGAGAATCCGAATGCCCGTCATCTGTTAGATATAGGTACAGGAAGTGGATGCATTGCGATCTCTCTGGATAAAAAACTTCCGGATGTAGACGTAGAGGCATGGGATATTTCGGAAGAAGCGTTGGCTATTGCCCGTAAAAACAATGAAGATTTGGAAGCCGGGGTGAGATTTCTGCAAAGAGATGTATTGTCTGATGACTGGGAAAAGGTGCCGTCTTTTGATGTGATCGTCAGTAATCCGCCTTATGTGACTGAAACGGAAAAGAATGAAATGGACGCTAATGTCCTTGATTGGGAACCAGGGTTGGCATTGTTCGTTCCTGACGAGGATCCTTTACGGTTTTATAATCGTATAGCCTGTCTGGGAAGTGAATTGCTATTGCCGGGCGGAAAACTTTATTTTGAAATCAACCAGGCTTATGGCCGGGAAACAGCACACATACTTGAAATGAACCAATATCGTGATGTTCGTGTTATAAAAGACATATTTGGAAAAGATAGAATAGTTACAGCTAACCGATGAGTGCACAATTAACTGATGAAGAGGCTTTAAATCGCGTAGCCTCTTACTGCTCCACTGCCGAGCATTGCCGGGCAGAAATAAATGAGAAGTTACAACGTTGGGGAATTGCCTATGATACCATTGCGCGTATTCTTGACCGACTGGAATCAGAGAAGTTCATTGATGATGAACGTTTCTGCAGGGCTTTTGTGAATGACAAGTTCCGCTTTGCCAAGTGGGGGAAAATGAAAATAGCCCAGGGGCTTTACATGAAGAAGATCCCTTCTGATGTGGCATGGCGTTATCTGAATGAAATTGATGAAGAAGAATACCTTTCTATTCTGCGTGACCTGCTGGCTTCCAAACGGAAAAGTATTCATGCGGCAGACGATTATGAATTGAATGGAAAGCTGATGCGATTTGCCATGAGTCGTGGATTTGAACTGAAAGATATTAAGCGTTGTATCGACATTCCCGATGAAGAGGAACAAATTGACTGAAAAAATAAACGGATTCTTCTTTTTATTCTCGTTCAATTTCTGTACTTTTGCGGCAAATAATTAATAGTTAGTTTAGTTATGAAAAACTTAGAGAGACTATTTGCGGAGAAACTGTTGAAGATTAAAGCTATTAAACTTCAACCCGCTAACCCTTTTACATGGGCTTCTGGATGGAAATCCCCCTTTTACTGTGACAACCGTAAAACTCTGTCCTATCCTTCTCTTCGTAATTTTGTGAAGATTGAAATTACACGTCTGATATTAGAACGATTCGGACAGGTGGATGCGATTGCTGGTGTGGCTACAGGCGCTATTCCGCAGGGAGCTTTGGTGGCTGATGCATTGAATTTGCCGTTCGTGTATGTTCGTTCTACCCCCAAAGATCATGGATTAGAAAACCTGATTGAAGGTGAACTTCGTCCGGGTATGAAAGTCGTAGTCGTAGAGGACTTGATTTCTACTGGTGGTAGTAGTTTGAAGGCTGTTGAAGCAATTCGTCGCGATGGTTGTGAAGTGATCGGTATGGTTGCAGCGTATACATACGGATTCCCGGTAGCTGAAGAGGCGTTCAAAAATGCGAAGGTGACTTTGGTAACGTTGACCAATTATGAAGCCGTGCTTGATGTTGCTCTTCGTACAGGTTATATCGAAGAAGAAGACATACAGACATTGAACGAATGGCGTAAAGACCCTGCTCATTGGGATGCTGGAAAATAAGATTCATTTTTTGATCAAACATATTTGGTAAAAAGAACTGTTCGGGCAATATTTGGCCGGATTGTTCTTTTTTTGTTTTATACTAATAGAAAATTATGAGTAATTTTGAGAGTAGTGTCAAGGTAATACCTTACAGCCAGGAGCGCGTATATAATAAACTTTCAGATTTAAGTAATCTGGAAGCAGTCAAAGACCGTTTGCCAAAAGATAAGGTGCAGGATTTGAGTTTTGATTCGGACACGTTGAGTTTTAGTGTCTCTCCTATCGGAAAGTTGACTTTGCAAATTGTAGAGCGTGATCCTTGTAAATGTATAAAGTTGGCAACAACTAACTCTCCTCTTCCTTTTAATATGTGGATTCAATTGGTTGAAACTGCAGAAGAAGAGTGCAAAGTGAAGGTAACTATCGGAATGGATCTTAATCCATTTATGAAAGCAATGGTACAGAAACCTCTCCAGGAAGGTTTGGAGAAGATGGTTGATATGCTGGCAGTTATTGGATATTAAACTTTTTTTTATGGCACAGAAACTTTGGGAGAAGTCCGTACAGGTAAATAAGGATATCGAACGTTTCACGGTAGGTCGTGATCGTGAGATGGATCTTTATTTGGCCAAGCATGATGTGCTTGGTTCTATGGCTCATATTACGATGCTTGAAAGCATTGGGTTGTTGACAAAAGAAGAACTGGACCAGTTGCTGGTGGAATTGAAGAGTATTTATGCCTCGGCCGAAAAAGGCGAATTTGTGATAGAAGACGGGGTGGAAGATGTACATTCACAGGTAGAATTGATGTTGACCCGTCGTTTGGGAGATATCGGAAAGAAAATACATAGTGGTCGTTCCAGAAATGATCAGGTTCTGTTGGACTTGAAACTTTTTACCCGTACGCAAATAAAAGAGGTTGCCGAAGCGGTAGAACAACTATTTCATGTCTTGATCCGTCAGAGCGAACGGTATAAAAACGTTTTGATGCCGGGATATACACACCTGCAGATTGCAATGCCTTCTTCTTTTGGCTTGTGGTTTGGTGCCTACGCCGAGAGTCTTATGGACGATATGCTGTTTTTGCAGGCAGCATTTAAAATGTGCAATCGTAATCCATTAGGTTCAGCAGCCGGATATGGTTCGTCTTTTCCTTTGAACCGTACCATGACGACTGACTTATTAGGTTTTGATTCAATGAATTACAATGTTGTATATGCTCAAATGGGGCGTGGAAAGATGGAACGCAATGTTGCTTTTGCATTGGCTACGATTGCCGGGACGATTTCCAAATTAGCTTTTGACGCCTGTATGTTTAACAGTCAAAACTTCGGTTTCGTTAAGTTGCCTGATGACTGTACCACGGGGTCCAGCATTATGCCTCATAAGAAGAATCCCGATGTCTTTGAACTGACACGTGCTAAATGTAATAAACTGCAATCGCTTCCCCAACAGATCATGATGATTGCGAATAATTTGCCTTCTGGCTATTTCCGTGATTTGCAGATTATCAAAGAAGTTTTCCTTCCTGCTTTTCAGGAACTGAAAGACTGTTTGCAGATGACAACCTATATCATGAATGAAATAAAGGTAAATGAACATATTCTTGATGATGACAAATACCTCCTTATTTTTAGCGTGGAAGAGGTAAATCGTTTGGCACGTGAAGGTATGCCTTTCCGTGATGCATATAAGAAGGTTGGTTTGGATATTGAAGCAGGTAAATTCTCGCATACTAAAGAAGTACACCATACTCATGAAGGTAGTATCGGCAACCTCTGTAATGCAGAAATCTCCGCATTGATGCAGCAAGTGATTGATGGATTCAACTTTTGTGGAATGGAGAAAGCGGAGAAAGCACTGCTTGGAAGATAAAATAGACTTTCGGAGGATAGTTTTTTAAACTTTCCTCCGAAAAGATTTGGCAGAAACAAGTAAACTACTTATCTTTGCACCCGTTGAAAAAACGCGGAAATAGCTCAGTTGGTAGAGCATAACCTTGCCAAGGTTAGGGTCGCGAGTTCGAGTCTCGTTTTCCGCTCTTTCTTTGAAAGGATGCTCGAATGGTGGAATGGTAGACACGAAGGACTTAAAATCCTTTGGCCATTGCGGCTGTGCGGGTTCAAGTCCCGCTTCGAGTACGAGTATTCTTTATAGGCTTTATGAATCATTGATTCATGAAGCCTTTTTTATTTTTATGGGTGTGTAATATACATTTGTTTTGTTTGAGGGAGCTTTGTAGTAATGGCTACTTGAAAAAAAATCAAAAAACAGTAATAATATTTTTTTATTGTGTTATTAATCTTTTATTTTGCTTTCAGATTATAAGTTTATAATGAATTATTATATTACCGCTTCTTTAACCTTATACATGGTACATTTAATTTAACCGTTAACGCTGAAAAATACTAGAGAGATGGAAAATAACGACAAGCAGATTGAATTAAAGTTTCAGAGGTTTTTTACTGTGAATTTTCCGAAAGTAAAGAACTTAGCTCAAATGCTGCTTAAATCTGAAAGTGATGCAGAAGATGTGGCTCAAGATGTTTTCTGTAAGCTTTGGATGCAGCCGGAGTTATGGCTGGATAATGATAAAGAACTAGATAATTACATTTTCATAATGACTAGAAATATAGTTCTGAACATCTTTAAACATCAACAGGTAGAGCAAGAATATCAGACGGAGGTTATAGAAAAAACTTTTCTTTATGAATTGACAGAAAAGGAAGAGATATTGAATAGTGTGTATTATAAGGAGATGCTCTTAATTATTCAGTTGACACTGGAGAAGATGCCGAAGCGTCGTCGGTTGATATTCGAACTAAGTCGTTTCAGGGGATTAAGTCATAAAGAAATAGCTGATAAACTCGATGTTTCTATCCGAACAATAGAGCATCAGGTTTATTTGGCATTGATCGAATTAAAGAAGGTACTCCTCTTTTTTATTTTTTTCTCTGATATTTTTAAGTAGTATGTATGTAGTAGTTGTATTTAGTGTATAAAGCCCAAAAAGAAAGAAAAAGATTCATGAAAGATTATATTCAACAACTCATAGAATTGTTCGGCCATAATAACTATTCAGCCGATACGCATAAGAAAGTGCAACAGTGGTTGGCTGATGAGGAGCATGTTGATGAAAAGAGTGAGGCTCTTCGTGAGCTTTGGAAACAAGCAGGAGAACAGAAAGTGCCTGATGGCATGCAACAATCAATACAACGAATGCGGCAGAATCTGGGAATGCAGTCTATCACTTCACGTAGAAATTACCAGTTGCTTATATGGAGAGCTGCAGCTATTTTATTGTTAGCAGTCTCATCTGTTTCTATTTATTTGATGTTGGAAAAGGAACGGCCGGAAAAAGATTTAGTTGAATGCTATATACCGACAGCGGAAATTCGTGAACTTACATTACCGGATGGTACATATGTCATGTTGAATTCGAAGAGTATACTACTATATCCGGAAAAATTTACAGGAGAGACTAGAAGTGTATATTTGATTGGTGAGGCCAACTTTAAAGTGAAACCGGATAAGAAGCATCCTTTCATTGTAAAGGCCAATGATTATCAAGTTACTGCTTTAGGTACTGAATTTAATGTAAATGCTTATCCGGAAAATAGCGAACTGATGGCTACTTTGCTGGAAGGTAGTGTGAAAGTTGAATTCAATAACTTGCTGTCCAATATTATTTTAAAGCCTAATGAACAGTTGGTGTATGACAAACATACGAAAGCGCACAATCTGCGGATGCCTGAGATAGATGATGTGACGGCATGGCAACGTGGGGAACTGGTTTTTAGTAATATGCATCTGGAGGATATTTTTACAAGTCTTGAACGCAAATTTCCTTATGCTTTTGTATATAGCCTTCATAGCTTGAAAAAGAATACATATAGTTTCCGCTTCTCCAAACAGGCGAATTTGGAAGAAGTTATGAAGATTATATCGCAAGTTGTTGGAAATGTAAACTATGTTATCAAGGGAAATAAGTGTTATGTAACTAGTAAAGAATAAATATATTGTAGAACCTTTTAAATTTAATACGTAATGCAAAAAAATACCCGGAAGGAATGGCCGTTCCTCCCGGATATGAAATCAATCTCTTTTAATATTAGCGTAATATTGACGCTATTCTGAATGATCCTAGAATAATAACCAATTAACTAATACTAAAGATGCTACAAATCTACGAAAAAATAGCAGAAAAAATAGCTCATAAGCGGGTCTTTCTCACTTTTTTAAGTCTTATTCTTATACAGACTTTCGCTTTGGCTCAAAATGATAGTAAAATAACTATCCAACAAAAGAATATTACTGTCATTGATGCCTTAAAGACTGTGGAAAAACAGTCTAAAATGTCTATAAATTATAGTGATTCCGAATTGACAGGAAAAGTAATAGCCCAGTTAAATTTGCAGAACGCATCCCTCGAAACCGCACTTGATACCATCTTAAAAGGGACGGGCTTTTCATTCCAAATACAAGGTAACTACATTATAATAGCTGAAAAGAAGCCTGTAGTTGCACAAATCCTTAAAAATATCAAAGGAAAGGTTACTGATGAGAGCGGTGAACCGTTGATTGGAGTAAATATATCTGTGGATGGTAGTTCTACAGGTACGATTACCGATTTCGATGGTAACTTTACGATCAAGGCAGCAGAGAAATCTATTCTCAAAGTATCTTATATCGGATATGCTGCACAGATAATTCCTGTTTCCAAGAAAGATTTCTATCCGGTTGTAATGAAGCAGGATACAGAAGTGCTCGATGAAGTTGTTGTAACGGCATTGGGTATCAAACGTGCAGAAAAGGCGTTGTCTTACAATGTACAACAAGTCAAGGGAGATGCACTGACTACGGTAAAAGATGCTAACTTCGTAAACTCGCTGAACGGTAAGATAGCCGGAGTGAGTATTAACAAAAGTGCTAGTGGAGTTGGTGGTGCGACACGTGTTGTAATGCGTGGTGCAAAATCTATCGAAGGTGATAACAATGCTTTGTATGTGGTGGACGGTATTCCTTTGTTCAATACCAATATGGGAAATACCGACAGTGGTATTATGGGTGAAGGTAAGGCCGGAACAGAAGGAATCGCCGACTTCAATCCCGAAGATATTGAAAGTCTTTCTGTTTTGAGTGGTCCTTCGGCTGCTGCGTTGTATGGTAGTAGTGCCGCTAACGGTGTAATTTTGATTACCACTAAAAAAGGAAAAGAAGGAAAACTTTCAGTGCAGTTCTCTTCTTCTTCAGAGTTCAGCAAAGCTTATATGACTCCTGAGTTTCAAAATACGTATGGTAACAAAAAAGATATGTATGAAAGCTGGGGTGAGAAACTGTTGACTCCTACAAGTTATGATCCTAAGAAGGATTTCTTTAATACCGGAACAAACTTTATTAATTCGGTTACGTTGACCACCGGTACGAAATCGAATCAGACTTTTGCTTCTGTTTCTTCTACCAATTCCAAAGGTATTGTGCCTAATAATGAATATGAACGTTTGAATTTCACAATCCGTAATACGGCAACTTTCCTTAATGATAAATTACAACTCGATTTAGGTGCGTCGTATGTGAAACAGAAAGACAAGAATATGGTATCGCAAGGACAATATTGGAATCCGGTGATGGCCGCCTATTTGTTCCCTCGTGGTGAAGACTTTGATGGAATTAAGTCATTCGAACATTTCGATGAAAGTCGCCAACTTCCGGTTCAGTATTGGCCGGTGGCAGATCCGGTATATGCTTCACAGAACCCTTACTGGACTGCTTATCGCAATGTAGCTACGAATGAAAAGAGTCGTTATATGTTTAACGTAGGGTTGACTTATAATATTACCGATTGGTTGAATGCGACAGCCCGTTTCAGAATGGATGACACACATGTATTGTTTGAACGCAAGATTTACGCTTCATCCGACGATAAATTTGCGGAAGGAAAGAAAGGACTGTATGGATACAATAACTATGAAGACCGTCAGGAATATGCCGACTTTATGTTGAACGTAAATAAACATATAGCTGATTTCAGTATTTCTGCCAATGCGGGTTGGAACTATTCTAACTATTGGGCATTGGAGAGAGGATACAAAGGGACATTATTGGGAGTGCCCAATAAATTTGCGGCTTCTAATATCGATCCGGCTAATGGTCGTATCTCAGAAAAGGGTGGTGATAGTCGTGTACGTAATCATGCTGTTTTTGCCAATTTGGAACTTGGTTGGAAGAGTATGCTTTATTTGACACTGACCGGACGTAATGACTGGAATTCACGTTTGGTGAATACCGATGAAGAATCTTTCTTCTATCCCTCAATCGGTCTATCCGGGATTATTTCCGAGATGGTCAAATTGCCCGAATTTATCTCTTACCTGAAAGTTCGCGGTTCGTATACGGAAGTCGGTGCGCCTGTATCCCGTTCGGGACTGACTCCGGGTACGGTAACTACCCCTATTGTGGGTGGTGCATTAGATCCTACCGGTATCTATCCGTTTACTGATTTCAAGGCAGAGCGTACAAAGTCATACGAATTTGGATTAAGTCTGAAGTTGTGGAATAAATTAAGTGCGGAGGTAACCTACTATCATTCTAATACATACAATCAGACTTTCTTGGGTGATCTTCCGGAATTTACCGGATACAAGCAGATTTATTTGCAGGCCGGTAATGTGGAAAATCGTGGTTGGGAGGCTTCATTAAGCTATTCCGATCAGTTTAAGTTCGGATTAGGAATCTCTTCAACATTGACATTCTCTCGTAATATAAACGAGATTAAGGAGATGGTTGAAAACTATCATACGGATTTGATGGATGAACCGATTAATATTCCGGAGGTTTTGAAGGATGGTGGTCGTGTCATCTTGAAAGAAGGCGGAAGTATCCACGATATTTATGCCAACACCTTCTTGAAGAAAGACCACTTGGGATATGTTGAGGTAAAGAGCGACGGAACCTTTGGAATGGAAAAGGGGGAACCCGTTTATTTGGGAAAAACTTCTCCTGATTTCAATATGGGATGGAGTAATATGTTGACATACAAAGGCTTTGGGCTCGGATTCCAGATCAACGGACGTTTTGGAGGCGTGGTGACCTCTTCTACAGAGGCATTGCTTGATCGTTTCGGTGTATCCAAACGTTCGGCTGAGGCTCGTGAAGCGGGAGGCGTATTGTTGAAGGGACAAGGTCTGGTAGATGCGAAGTCTTATTATCAGATGACAGGTACGGGAAATTATGAAACTTCCGGTTACTATGTATACAGTGCCACTAATATTCGTTTGCAAGAACTTACCTTTAGCTATACTATGCCTAATAAGTGGTTTGGTAACGTGTTGAAAGATGTTACGGTTTCGTTTATAGCCAACAATCCTTGGATGTTGTATTGCGAAGCTCCGTTCGATCCGGAACTGACTCCTTCCACTAGTACTTACGGACAAGGTAATGATTATTTTATGCAACCGAGTGTTCGTAGCTTTGGCTTCGGTATTAAATTTAAATTATAATACACCTTCTTTATTATGAGAAAAATGAATCATTTTAAACTATTAGCGGTGATATGCGCAATGGCGCTATTTGCCTCATGCAATTTTGAAGAAATCAATACCAACCAATTTGAAATGAGCGACGGAGAAGGTGCGATGGATGGTTTTGAAGTCGGAGGGCTGATTACAGCTATGCAACGGACAGTGATTCCCGTAGGCACACAGGCTGATGATACAGATGTTATCAATGAATATCAAATAGCTTATCATCTATCGGCCGATAATTGGAGTGGATTTTTTGGCGAGAACAACAGTAACGGTTGGAACGCAGGTAGTAACAATACTACTTATTATTTGTTGGACAATTGGATAAAAGCGACCTATACGCAGTCTTATACCAATGCTCTTGATCCTTGGAAGAAATTGAAAATAGCGTCCGAGAAAAATGGTACGCCCGAAGTCTTTGCTTTGGCTCAAATTCTGAAGATTTCCGCTTGGCACAAGACACTTGAAAGTTTCGGCCCGATGCCTTATTCTCATGCGGCGGACGCTACAATGAACATTCCGTTCGATTCGGAGAAAGAGGTGTATACGGCGATGTTTGAAGAATTGACTGCAGCCATTGAAGAATTAACAGAAAAGGCGGAAAATGGGGTGAATGTAATGGGCGCTTATGATGCGGTATATGCCGGAGATGCTACCAAATGGGTGAAATATGGCAATTCGCTGATGCTTCGTTTGGCTATGCGTGTCCGCTTCGCTGATGCGGAACTGGCGAAAAAGTATGCTACTCAAGCAGTAAATCATTCTATCGGCGTGATGACGGCTAAGGATGATGCGGCTCAAATGAGTCAAGGGGCAGGTATGACTTTTCGCAACAACATTGAATGGCTGGCAGGCAACTATAATGAAGCTCGTATGGGTTCTTCCATCTTTTCTTATCTGATGGGATATGAAGACCCGCGTTTAAGCGTTTATTTTTTGCCGATGGATGGTAATGCCTCTTATGGTGTTGAGGCTTTCGATGGAAAAACATATCAAGCGGTGCCGGCAGGGCATGCCAATGCGCAGAATGATATCTATAAATCTTGCTCAAAGCCCAATATTCAAAGTGGAACTCCTACATATTGGCTGCGTGCATCGGAAGTTTATTTTTTGCGTGCGGAAGCAGCTTTAGTGTGGGAAGGTTTCGGCAGTGCGGATTCATGGTATAAACAGGGCATTGATATGTCTTTTCAGGAGAATGGTGTGACTGATCCTGTAGACGATTATATGAATTCCAATTTGTCACCTCGGGCATATGTTCTTTCCCATTATCAGTATGGGCAAACACTTTCTGCTCCGTGTGAGACTACTGTCAAGTTTGAAGGGACAACTGAGCAGAAGTTGGAAAAAATTATGATTCAGAAGTGGATTGCTTTGTTTCCTAACGGACAGGAAGCGTGGACGGAATGGAGAAGAACCGGTTATCCGAAGTTGAATGTCATTAAGACTTTGAAAGGAGCAGTGCAAGGCGCAACTCTTGAGGGCGGTATTCGCCGTATGATTTATCCCACCAGTTTTTCTCAGACTAACGAGGGAAAGGCTATTTATGAAGCAGCCTTGAAGTTGTTCAATAACGGTGCAGGTGGCGAAGATAAGTCTTCTACCCGTTTGTGGTGGGATTGTAAGAGATAACCTACATGTATCATTTTAATACAGATGAAGAATATGAAATCATTAAGAAAATTGTTATATATTATTCCATTGACAGGCATGATGGTAACTTCTTGCATGGATGTGGAGAATATTGAGATAGACCATATAGGCGGGTATGCCACAATGAACAATGCGGAGAGTGAGGCATATTATGCCAATCTGCGCGCCTATAAGGCGACTGCTTGGAATTACAATCGTCCCGTAGCTTTCGGATGGTATTCCAATTGGGCGCCTGCTGGAGCTTATCGAAGAGGATATCTCTCTGCTATGCCCGATAGTATGGATTTTGTTTCTATGTGGAGTGGCGCTCCAGGACGTTATGAAATCACTCCGGAGCAGAAGGCAGATAAAGAGTTTGTGCAAAAGGTGAAAGGAACGAAACTGTTGCAGGTAAGTCTGCTTTCTTATCTTGGTAAGGGCGCGACACCAAATTCGGTATACCTCGAAGTGGAAAAACAAGCGGAGGAAGAAGGCTGGTCGGCGGCTCAATTGGAAACAGCGAAGAAACAAGCCCGTTGGAAATATTGGGGATTTGAAGGTCAGTTTGAAAGTGAAAACCATTATGCATGTCTGGCGAAGTTTGCCAAAGCTCTGTGCGATTCTTTGTATGCAAACGAATGGGACGGTTATGATGTAGACTGGGAAATCGGTAGTGGTGTGTTTGATATGGATGGCACATTGAGTCAGAATAAGCATTTGATTCATTTGGTTAAAGAGATGAACAATTACATTGGTCCGAAAAGCGATCCGGAAGGTAAAGGACATAAAATGATCTGTATTGATGGAAATATTTATGGGCTTACCCGTGAATTGGATGAGTATGTCGATTATTGGATTATACAAAGTTATGGTAGTTCCAATCCCGGTTTTGATGGTTATGGCGTTGATCCTAAAAAAATAATCTGCACAGAGAACTTTGAAAAGTATGCCACTAATGGAGGTCAATTGCTGAAGCAGGCTGCTGCTATGCCGCAAGAAGGTTATAAAGGTGGAGTAGGAGCTTATCGCTTCGATAATGATTATGACAATACGCCAAATTATAAATGGATGCGTCAGGCTATTCAAATCAATCAGCGGGTTTTCAATGAATGGAAAGCGAAACAAAACGAAGCGGAAAATAAACCGCAGAAATAAGTGGACTTATAAAATTCTAAAACAGTAAAAAGATGATGAATAAACATATATTCTATTATTTGATGGTAGGTAGTATGGCGTTATTGTTGGGCGCTTGCAACGACAGCATGAATGACCTGCTGGAGCCTAAGGTTTATTTCGAAAGCAAGGAATATAATTTCTCGGTGGAAGATGAAATGGATGTAATGACATTTGATCTGGTTTCAAGACTCTCGTCAGCAACTTCCTCTCAGGTAGACGTATCATATAGTGTAGCCGAACCAAGTGTAGTAGACGAATACAATGCAAAGTATGGCACAAATTATGAGATGCTTGATGTTTCGCAGGTAAAGCTAAGCAGTACGACATCTTCTATTTCGAGTGGAAAATTGTATGCGGATAATATAGAAGTCGAACTTTCCGGGTTAGAAGCCTTGAAAGCCGGGAACTCATATGTTTTGCCTATGCGGGTGCATTCGTCTTCGGTGTCGACTCTTTCCGGAACAAACATTGCATATTTCTTTTTCTCCAAACCGTTGAAAATTACCAAAGCTGGTAATTTCAGTAACCACTATATTTCTGTGAAGTTCCCTGTCGGTACTTTCTTCTCGTCATTCACTTACGAAGCATTGATTAATGTGGATTATTTCCTCGATAATAATACGATTATGGGAACCGAAGGTGTGATGATTCTCCGTATCGGTGATGCAGGAGGAGGAATTACTCCTAAAGATTATTTGGAAGTGGCCGGAGGACAGAACTACCGTGTAACGAAACCGTTGTTAACAAATCGTTGGTATCATGTAGCGTTGACTTATGATCAACCGACAGGAAAAACAGGTATTTATGTAAATGGTGAGAAATGGGCTGGTTCAGATTGGGGTATTGACGGTTTTGATCCGAATTCGGACATGGGTTTTTATATTGGTAGAATCTATGGTTTTAAATGGGGTGAACGTCCATTCCATGGTAAAATGAGTGAAGTCCGTGTTTGGAGTGTAGCCCGTACGGAAAATCAACTTAAGCAGAATATGCTGGGTGTTGACCCTGCTTCAGAAGGCTTGGCACTTTATTATAAACTAGACGGATCAGAGACTCAGGAAGGTGGAGTTATCAAAGATGCCACAGGGCGTATAAACGGTACTACAAATGGAATTACTATTAAGACGTTGGATGCTCCGATAGCTATCAATTAATGGAACACACAAATTTGTGAGAGTTTTTGCTCTTTGCATTTTTGAATATGAGTGAAAGCCTGCTTACTGAAAAGATAATATTCTTTTGGTAAGCAGGTTTCTTTTATTTATGTTTGTTTTATGAAGAAGTTACTATTTATCCTGTTTATATCTTTTCCATCTAAATGTTTTTGAAGCGTGGTGAAGAACGGGAAGTGAAGTTTATTTTGTCCGAAGAGGATTTCTCGCTTGTCGATCGGAATTTAAAGAGGATTGTGGAGCCGGGAACTTTTCAGATAATGATTGGTGCTGCTTCCGATGACATAAGATTACAGACGAAAGTAGCTATAAAATAGGAGATGCCATCTTTGACTGTTTGATATGTTTTCTAAATACATTCAGTGTGTCGGAAATTCCGACACACTGAATGTATTTGTAGCTTGCACCTATTTTTATTGTCAAACAGTTAGTATAACATTCAAATAAATGAATATCAATGCTCTCTTGATAATAACCTCTGATAATAGGCTGATAATGAAATATAGTCTCGATGCTATCATTTCATTCCACTTGGTTCGCGCTTTATAATTCGATTTTTAGATTTGAATGATCATAGACTATGGGAATACTTTCCCCATTAACAGACACAGATACCGGGCATTGTAAACTTCTGATATAGGCTTTGACTTTGGTGGAGCCATCAATCCATAGCTGCATGCGTCTATTTTCTTCTTTCTGAATAATAAATAGTTTTGCCAGCGAGGAGAAATAAGAGGTAGTTCCTCTTTTTAATGAACTGCCATAACCAATAAAATACTCTTTAGCATCTGCCGGAGCGCTCTTTTCCGGATATGTAACTATAAACATATAAGCATCTGTAGACCAGCCATCGGCTTCAATCCATGAATTGCTATGCATTAATCGTCCGTCTGCTAACTGATTAATATAAATATCTGTAATCTTACCCTTATTGCGGATGCGTAAACCAATCCAGTTTTTACCTTCACGTTTCTCAATCTCAGGAAGCTCTTTTTCATCGGGAGTCTCTTTTAAAATAATAGCAGTCACACCTTTCACTCTATTGACTTCGTCAGGCAAGTGAAAAGAATAATAACTATCTTTACTTTTCAAATCTTCAGTCGGTACTTCTATTACTTCCCAATACAAATCGTCCGGATAATCATGCACAAAATTAGATCGTGCCAACGTGCGAGGATATAATGGACGGACTATTACTGAAGAATTTCCATTTGTAATGTTTAGATCTGTCCCTTTTTTCTCAGTTATTCCTCCCGGATGCCACAACCATTCAAAATGACCGGTTTCATAGGTTTTTAAATCATCAATGATATAGATGACGTTGTCTATCCACAAAAAGTGACGGAAGTTGCGGCTAAACTGGTCCGAATAAGGACCTGTACCATTTGCCAACACATATTTTATATTTCCGGCATCCAACAGATAATGCAGATATCCTCTTAAGGTAGAACCATAATATTGCTGTTCTCGTCTTTGCCCTTTGCCATTGAATAATACGACATTATGTGCCTCGCTTTGAAAGAAGTAGTTGCGGTATTCGGGATTCGCATACCAACATCGTCCTCCATCTTTGATAATATCCTCTCCTTTATGAAAGACTATGAATGAATTGGCATCGGCATGAGAATGATTCCAGGTATATCCGGACTTGACGGCTAACATTGTGGCATCTTTCTCCCAAGAGTTGCGCATGGTTGCCCAACCGAAGTCTTTGAATAATTGTGATTTCTTTAGTTTAGGAACCTTGGGTGCTTTACTCAAATTGGGAGTATAGAGAAATCCTATCGGGCGGTCGATAAAATATCCATCACGGTGTTGCCCTTGCTCTATCTGATTCATATACCAAAGCATATCATCATTTTGAATCCCCATTGCATATAATAACATCAGACTACTTTCGGCAGCCGTGTTTTTATGACTGTCCCCGAAGTTTATATTATAAAGCATACCTGTACGTGGATAACAGATATGTACAAAAAAATCTGATAACTTCTCCAGTTGGGGTATCTCTATTGCTTTATCTTCCTTGTGAGTATTCATCCAAGCTAAGCGGAATAATAAAGCCTCTTGAATCCCGTAGTTTGCATAGTTCAGACATTCATACATTCCACCGGCCTCATCAAAGGTCTTTGGCTTTTGATGAAGCACATCTCCTGCAAACTCAAACCATTCGGGAAGGACTTCGTTGATAATCTTTACAGCATCTCTTGCTTCTTCCAATTCATTCTGTAAGCTTAGTGCAAGTAGACCACCCATACACGTACAAGAAGTCCACCAGTTGTGCCCCATTGAGTTTAGTGAATGAATACGTGTTGGCTCCAAGATCCAGTCACCTAATAGCGGGTCCATTGCCAGACGTTTTAATCCGTGAGCTATTTTTCTTCTTTCAGATTGAGAAAGTTCTTGATAGATGGCGTCATAAGCTATTGCTGCATAAAAAGCTTTATGTGCAATCTCAAGGTCGGCGTTCCAGGCTGGGGTACGAGCCATCATTTCTTGATTGCCCCAAGTTTCGTCCTCAGTGACATCCTGCAAAATCTCTTTTATTTTATCAGCATACTTCTTTTCATCCGTCATTAGAAATGAGAGTGCTAAATAGTCTATCTTATTCAATTGAGTTTTCTGCAATAGGTTATCGGCAGTTTTCCTGATTGAATTCCAAGCTTCAGACATTCGTGTATCCTGTCTGACACTTATTTTTGCCTGCTCAATTCGTTGAGGGGTATAAAGTAAGGCTGGATGCTTTATTTTTTCTGCATGGATAAAAAGTAAATATAAAGCTGCTGAAAGACATAAAAGAATTCGTTTCATATTACATTTTGCATAAATTGGTTCCTTATTTAAATGAAATACGAATGAAACGTCTATCTCGCTTAATCATTTGTGTTTTTTCGAAAATTATAATGTATACCCTTGTTGTATTGATGTTTAATCTCTATTTTTGTCTGGCAAATTAGGCTGGCTTATGAAAAATACAAAGCGTACAAGCATTATCACACTCGTTCTCCTGCTAAGCATTTTTAAGGTATACTCACAATATATGTTTCGGCATTGGGATGTGGTTGATGGGATGTCGGATAATCAAATACGATATTTTACAATGGCACCGGATGGTCGTATGGTCATTCGAACAGCTTCTATTTTAAACATCTACAATGGTGCTACATTCGAACATTTTTATCACGATAGGCGGAAAATCTATAAATGGGATTTCAACCGGAATCAAATATTTAAAGATTATCACGATGCTTACGGACGGATATGGATGAAATCTCCGGGATATTTGTTATTATTCGATTTGAATACCAATCAGTTTATTTATGATATTGATTCCGAATTACGCCGGATGGGAGTAAGTGGAAAATTGAAGAATTTGTTTATTGATGAGAGCAAGAACTATTGGTTTCTTACCGAAGATAATACATTCTATTTTTTTGATATATCCGCAGGAGAATTACAGATAATCGAAAAGGGGAACAGTGACTTTACATATCGGCACGGTATTCCGTACGAGTTAGCTCAATATAAGAATACTTATTATATCGTATATTCGAGCGGGCTGATTCGTCGTTGGGACAAAACCTTGCGAGATTACACCGGGCAGGATACTTTTTTTGTAGGACGTATCTCTGAAGCTACAGACCGGTTAAAAATACAATCTACCTCCGATGGGAATCTATGGCTGATGTATAATCAGGCTGTTTGCTATCGTGATAAAACTGATAAAGGTTGGCAAGAGATAAGCACCATTAAAGGTATGTCCAACTTCTTTACCTGTATGGATTTGGACAAGCAAGGAAACGCATGGGTCGGTTCTTCGTGGTCTGGATTGCGGAAAATTGAAAACTCTACACATAGAATTGAAACAATGCCCGGATTGAAATTAGGTGACGGCAGTGTGTTAAGTAATGACATACAGTGCATCTTTGCCGATAATAATGACGGAATTTGGGTAGGCACTTTGTGGCAAGGTATCTGTTACTATAATCCGAGTATGTATAAGTTCAAGCTAATTCAGACTGTTCAGAATAAAACAATGATTACCAACGAATCGGTGCGTTGTTTGTTGGAAGACGAAGACGGAACGATACTCATTGGTACTACTGCATACGGATTGATGCGTTACTCTCCTTCTACGGGAGAAGTCAGCAGGGCATTCAAAGATATTCTGTCCGGTGATCTTTGTCTGACTCTTTATAGAGACAGTAAAAAGAGATTGTGGGTTGGAACGTATTTGAATGGATTTTGCTGCATAGATGGAAAAAATGTGAGATATTACAATAAACAATTAGTTAATACAGAGTTATTCCCGGAGCAGAATATCTCCCGAGCAGTTTATGAAGATCCGGATGGGCGTTACTGGGTCAGTGTCAGTAATGAAGGAGTAGGTGAGCTAGACACCTCAACGGGAAAAATACGATTGTTGCGGGATAAACATCCGAAGATTAGCTTTCATAAACGCGATTATGGTTTTTATCCTGTCAGCAATTCTACTTTTGCGGTGTTTGGGGAAAATGGTATTTACTACTATGATACTCATAAAGATAAAATCTTTGTTCCTGAAATAGACGATCCGGATAATCCTAAATTTATGGGGCCTCAGGTAAGCTATAATTGTGTGTACAAAGATAGCCATTCGCTAGAATGGTTTGGGACGGATATTGGAATTCGTGTATGGGACGAACAAAAGAAGAAAGCTCATACGATAACTACAGAGACCGGATTGGCTAACAATTCTATATCGTCAATCATTGAGGATGATAGCGGTATTTATTGGGTATCAACGGTAAGTGGTATCTCACGAATTGAATTAAAAGAGACTTCTGAAGGATATGATTTTCTCATAGTCAACTTCAGTTCAGAAGACGGATTGCAGGGAGGAAAGTTCTATGAGAATTCATCGTTAAAAACCCGTGATGGAGAACTGTATTTTGGCGGTCATCATGGCATTAATTCGTTTCAACCTCAAAAGATTTATTATAATCATGTCCACAATAAACCTATATTCACTGCATTCCGTCTGTTCAATTCTCCTGTTAAGGAACACACAGAATATAAAGGGCGTGTTATTCTTGAATATCCGATAAATAATACTCGTGAGATTCATTTGAAGTATAATGAGAACTTTGTTACTTTCGAATTTGCCGGGCTTAACTATGTGAATACTTTGCAAACCTACTATAGGTATAAACTCGAGAATTTTGATCCGGACTGGAATGAAATAAAGACCAATGGTCTGGGAGTGGCTACCTATACCGGTTTACATCCGGGGAAATATAAATTAGTGGTATACACAGCCAATAATGACAGAAGTTGGGGAGAACAGGCCGCAGAAATGACTATTGTCGTTTCTCCGCCTTTTTGGGCAACTGTTCCTGCTTACATATTTTACATATTGATTGCAGGTGGAGTCATCTATTTGTTTTTAAAAGCTTATAGGAAGAAAAAACTTAAAAAGCAGTTCGAACAAGAGGCATTGAAACGTGAACAGCAGAAAGAAGAGCTTAATCAGATGAAGTTCCGCTTTTTCACCAATATCAGTCACGAATTCCGTACTCCGCTTACTTTGATAATGACGCCTTTAGGTATCCTTATTCAACAAGCGGAGAATCCAATGAAGGACAAATTGAAGTCAATCTATAACCATGCCGGTAATTTGTTGGAGTTGATTAATCAACTGCTTGATTTTCGGAAACTGGAGATGGGAGGTGAAAGTCTGAAATTACATCAGGCTGACATCGTAGAGTTTGTGCGGTACATTGGTTCAGGGTTTAAAGAACTGGCGACAAATCGATCTATAAAGTTTTCGATAGAGAGTGAATGTCCTGGCATGAATATCTGGTTTGATGATACGAAAATGCAACGGATTCTGAATAATATTTATTCCAATGCATTTAAATTCACTCCTGATGGAGGGCTTATCTCAACGATTGTAGCGACGGAGAAAAAAGATGAAAAGATATTCGTAAGAATCGAAATATCCGATACAGGATGTGGAATCAGTGAAAAAGACTTGAATGTGATATTTGACCGCTTTTATCAGTCGGAGCCAATTCCTGGTGTGACAGGTTCCGGTATTGGTTTGCATATGGTCAAAGAATATGTCTCTTTGCATAACGGAAAGATAGAAGTGCATAGCAAAATAGGAGTAGGAACAACATTTTTGATATATATTCCATCCGACTTGAAAGGAGACGACAGTGAATCCAAAGTTCCGGCTATGTCTCCCGATGTGGAAGAAAAGGTGGTATATTCGGACAGGAAAACTATTTTGATAGTGGAAGACAATGTAGAATTCCGTCGTTTTTTGGTGGAACAATTGATAGGTCAATTTAATATTCTGGAGGCTGGAGACGGAGCCGAAGGCGAAGAAGTTGCCATACATAAGTCGCCGGACCTGATAATATCCGATATGATGATGCCGAAAGTGGATGGTCTGGAAATGTGTGTCCGGATTAAAAACAATATTCAGACCTCACATATCCCGATTATCTTGCTCACGGCACGTATTTCAGACGAAGCTCGGATAGAAAGTTATAAAGCTGGTGCTGATTCTTATATATCGAAACCTTTCAATTATGACATATTACTGACGCGTATTAATATGCTTTTAGAACAGCAGGAAAAGCGTAAGGAAATATTTCATAAAGAAATAGAAATCTCTCCTCAGAATATCACTATTACTTCTTTAGATGAAGAATTTGTGGAGAAAGCCTTACGGTTGGTGGAAGAGAATATGGAAAATCCGGAGTTCTCGGTTAATAACTTGTGTGATGACTTGGGGATGAGTCGTAGTCAGCTATACCGTAAATTTGAGTCCATTACAGGATTGACACCGAATGATTTTATTCGTTCTGTCCGATTGAAACGAGCTGCCCAGTTGCTTCGGGGCAGTTCATATAATATTTCGGAGATTTCGGACAGGGTCGGATTCAATTCCATTAAATATTTCAATAAATACTTTAAAGAAGAGTTCGGATTCACTCCGACGCAATATCGTTCGAATGGTAGTGGAGAGACTAAATAAAAAGTCTCTCCATTCCCATTTATATACTGAAAATGCCCTAAAAAGGGTATAATGAGACAAACTAACCTAATAATCGGGACAAATTATCTCAATGGTGTCGATTGGATTCGTCTATTTTTGCAGTGTGATTAAAAATAACTATGAACTGCAAAATGATGGAACCATGAAGAATATTCTATCTAAAAGAACATTTATTGTATTACCACTATTTCTTTTTTCACTTCATCCGCTTTGGGGACAGAAAAGTAACTTTAAAAATGACATTTGTATTCCGGGCAAACTGTATATGCTTTCGGATATAAGGAATGATGTTTTTGTCGAAGCACTAATTAAAAGATGGAGACCTTACAATGACTTTGTGAGATTTTCGGGTGACTGTGTTTATTCGAGAAAACTGAATCGTGTAGCTTCTGTCGATACTCCTGTGGATGGATCGAATATGAAAATCGAATTGGTCAATTCGGATGAGTTTGAAATAATAAAAGAAAAAGCAATTTCTATATGCGTAGGGAAAAAAGGAATAGGAACTCAGGAAGTTACTGTTCAGATACTGGGGGACAGTTTTGTCAACGGAGCTTTTTTCAGGGACGCGTTGCTGTCGAAGAATTATATTCCTGGTATAAAACTGGTCGGACTAAGGAATATAAAGAATGAAGAAGGACAGTATGATGAAGGGCGGGGTGGATGGACAGTGAAGAAATACTTCGAGATTCCTAAAGGAGAGATGACATCATATCATGGATATATGCAACCTGTGGGTGAATATAGATATTGGGGGAGTTGTGAGTTTTGGAAAAACTGTTATAAGGTGATTAATGGTGAACTGACAGATACTGAAATAGTCTATAACTGTGGGAGATACGATCAATGCATAACTAAATTCGATAAGGAGACAGGTTATTTGGCAGCTCCGAAGAAAAACGATTTAATGTATGATAATGCACGTGGAAGCTACATGGTTTATACAGAAAAGAAGTGGAAGAATGTTGAGGTTGATGAGAGAAAATGGGCTTTCAATTATAGAAAATATCTGGATATGTGGAATCTTGATGCACCTAAGTTCTTTGCACAGATGTTGGGGCTCAATGATTATCGCGACAGTTTGACGGCCGATTATCGGGAATGGAATAAAAAGATTGCCGAGATGAAAGAGTCATATTACAAAGCTGTGCCCGATGGTAAATTTATAATTCTGATCCCGTGTACAACCTGTGGTTCGCTCAACAATATCAGAGGAGATTTTACGTTACGGCAGAATGCAGCCATGTGGCAACTGCGAAAAAATATCATTGATACATTTGATGGTAGGGAAAGTGAAGGATACTATGTCGTTGACATAGGCATTACCATTGATAATGAAAAAGGGTACAACCGGAATCGTGACGGAATACAGACCGGAAATCCCCATCCATATCCTAATTATCCGACAATGGGAATTCCTCTTGCTGCCTTTATTCAATATTATAGAGAACTTTAAAATAACAATGATGGCTAATACTTTTGATGATATCATAACTTGCTCTTATAAAGAGTATCACCAGATAATTCTCAATTACATAACCTATCGCATCACTCATCGTTGTGAGGCAGAAGATTTGGCTCAAGATGTATTTGTACGTTTATTGGATTATAAACAAATGCTTCGTCCGGATACTGTAAAGTATTTCTTGTTTACCATTGCCCGTAACATCGTAACCGATTATTTACGCAGATACTACAAAAAACAAGAAGTGAATAATTATATCTATGATATGATCCCTTCTTTTACTAATGAAACAGAAGAGAAGATTATTGCCGATGACTTGTGTAAGACAGAACAACGGATACTTGCTGCCTTTCCTGTACAACGGCGTACGGTGTATGCGTTGAGCCGTTATGAAGAAAAAGATACGGAAGAGATAGCCAATATGTTGAATCTTAGTCAGCGTACGGTAGATTATCATTTATTTTTAGGACGTCGTGACATGCGCCGATATATGAAGAATTGCATTTAATATGAACTGAATCAATAAATAGAAGTGAAGCCTATGAAGAAAAAAAGCAGAAAAAGTAAAATGACGGGATGTCTGCACATCTTGCCGAGTCTTGAGAATAAAAATAATAATGTAAAAACCTCAGATTTAATTTCATGAAACTCCGAAAGAAAATGCTATGTATGGTAAAGCAGGTGAAGAAGATAACAATCTTTGCTTGTTTGGTGTGTGTGGTGTATCCCGTTGCTGGGATACAAGCGGCTGTCGGTGAACAGCAGTCGGTAGCACAAACCCTGAAGAAAATTAAAGGAAAAGTGATTGACGTGTTAGGTGAGCCGCTTATCGGCGTCAATGTGAGTGTAGTCGGACAAACGGGTGGTACGATTACCGACATTGATGGCAACTATTCGCTAGATGTTCCTGCGGGTACTAAATTGAAATTTAGTTATATCGGTTACGAAGACCAAATAATTGATGCAGGTGTAAAAGCGGTACTAAATGTGACAATGAAGGAGAGTACTGAAGTGCTCGAAGAAGTGGTAGTTGTAGGATATGGCGCACAGAAGAAAGAAACACTAACAGGTGCGGTGACCGTAGTTAGTGACAAGATGTTAAAGGATAAGGGAGCTCTCTCTAATCCTGCACAGGCTTTGCAAGGACAAGTGCCGGGAGTCATTATAACCCGTAACTCGGCTGCTCCGGGAGATGAGAGCTGGAATATGAAATTACGCGGTTCATTCTCGAAGAATAATTCAGCTCCGTTGGTGATTATTGATGGTGTGGAGTCTGACGATTTTTCCCAATTAAATCCGGGTGATATAGAGTCCATCAATTTCCTTAAAGACGCTTCTGCAGCTATCTATGGTAGTAAAGCTGCCGGAGGTGTTGTTCTGGTACAGACTAAAAAGGCCAAAGAAGGTAAGGTAAAGGTGGAATATAGTGGTTCGGTAACTGCTAAATTCGTAGGGTTGCAGCCTACACTGATGACATTGGATGAGTGGTGTGATGCTATGGAACAAGCTCGTTTGAATGATAACAAAAAGCTGGCAGACGATCAATGGCTGCAATACGTAGCTTTGGCTCGTCAGAATAAGGGACATTATATTAATGTGGAGCAGTCGGGTAATCCTTTCCCGGATTCTTTCCAAGGTTTATACGACTTCGTCTTTTTTGATACCGATTGGCAAGATATCATGTGGGGGACAGCAGCTTCCACTTCACATGAACTGAGCGTATCGGGTGGTAACGAAAGGTCTGTCTTCCGTCTTTCCGGACGATATATGTATGATGATAGTAATTTGAAATGGGGTAACAATAAGAATCAACGTTATAATTTTCGTTTGAGTAATACATTCCATCTTACAAAGAACTTTGATCTTGAGTCTATCATTTTCTATTATCGTCAGGATCAAGTGTCACCGACGCAAATTGGAGAAGCTTTGACAGCCGGAACGCAACAACCGGGTTTTCCTTCTTCCACGATGGATGGGAAACCTTATGCGTGGGGTAACTGGGCTACGCCCAACTGGCGTTGTGAATTGGGAGGAGACAACAAACTCAACACTTCCGGTATCAATATCAGTGAGACATTTAAATATCGTTTTGACGAGCATTTTGATGCAGTAGCCACTTTGGGGTATAACACCTCTACTGCCATTCGGGACGTGAAAAACCAAACAGTAGATTATTATGACTACACTGGTACAAAACGGGAAACGCGTGTGGAACCCAGGCAAGAGGATACTTATTATATTAAAACAACTGCACGAACCAATCTGTATACGTTAAATTTCTATTTGAACTGGAAGCGGACATTCGGTAGTCATAATCTCGGAATGATGCTTGGTACGCAATATAGCATGAAAGAATATGATTATACTGCAACTAAGGCTTTGAATATTTTACCTTCACTGAATATTATCAACGGAATAGGAGAGATAACATTACGCAACACAAAGAATGAAGGACCTTCCAGATATCAGGAAGCATTGCTTTCTTATTTTGCACGTTTGAACTATAACTATAAATCCAAATACTTGCTTGAAGGAAATTTCCGTTATGACGGTTCTTCTAAATTTCAGCCGGAGAATCGTTGGGCTTTCTTTGGAGGTGTATCCGGAGGATGGCGTATCAGTGAAGAAGAGTTTGTGAAAGGGCTGGGTGTTTTCGATGATTTGAAACTACGTCTTTCTTATGGTACAGTGGGTAATCAGGGAGGTATTGATCGATACGATGGTGTGCAGCTATACGATTTCAAACAGAATGGAGGTGCATTAGTGGGGAGTGGTTTACTTTCCTATGTGGATACAAACGGTAAGCTGTTGAGTACAGACCGTACATGGGAAGTCATCAAGAACTACAATATCGGTTTGGATTTCGGTTTCCTGGATAATCGACTGACAGGTACTGCCGAACTTTTTTGGAAGAAGTGTAACAATATGTTGATTGATGTCACCTATCCTGGAACATTGGGGGATAAAGCTCCTACCGCTAATAGAGGTAGTTTTAAGGCAAACGGTTGGGAAGGCACGATTAACTGGTCGGATAAAATAGGAGAAATTTCCTATCATCTGGGGGGGACTTTCACCTATACCACTAACAAATTGGTAGATAATGGGGGTGACGCTGTGATTAAATCCGGTGTAGTTTCAAATCGTGAAGGCTATCCGTTGAATTCCGTGTTCGGTTTGAAATATTGCGGTAAGATACAAACGCAAGATCAGTTGGATAAATATATTAATCAATATGCCAATGGCGATAACAATATTGCTATGCCTGGTAACTTGCGTTTGGGAGATAATATGTATGAAGATGTCAATAAAGATGGTAAATTGACAGAAGCTGACTATGTATATTTGGGAACTGACGATCCGAAGGTGTCTTTCTCTTTTAATGCCGGATTATCGTGGAAAGGCTTCGATGTCTCGGTTATTTTCCAAGGAGCCGGTAAACGCACAGTATGGCGTGGTGGCGAAAATAATCAAAAGGGAAAGAATGACAATTGGCGGATACCGATGATGTCTTGGTATAATAATTCAACGAATCAGTCGGTTGGTAATGTATGGTCGGCAGAAACGCCGAACGCCCATTATCCCACTTACACACATCAGACACAGATCAATCTGTATAACTATATTTGTTCTTCCTGGTCAGTGGAAGATGGTGCTTATCTTCGTCTGAAGAATGTTACGTTAGGCTACACGTTTCCGGCAAATGTGCTTTCGAAGACTAAATTCATAAGCTATGCCCGTATTTATGTATCGGGAGCTGATTTGTGGGAGAATAGTAAAATCAAGGATGGATGGGATCCGGAAGCGTCGCGCAAAGTAGAGACATTTGGCCGCTATCCTTTTACGAGAAACCTGACGGTAGGATTAAACTTGACCTTTTAAATATTAAATAGTATGAGATTAAATAAAATAAAAAATCTGTTTGTCGTTTTAACCTTGGGACTGTCCACACACTCTTGCCTTGATCTCGAGCCGCAAGAACAGTTGGCGGAAACGAACTACTGGAACACACCGGATGACTATATGCTATTTGCCAATCAATTCTATGGCTGGACACGTCACTTTTCAGGAGCAATGGAATATAAGTCGACAAAACCGGTACATTCTGATTATACTTCAGATCTGTTTACCAATAAAGATGAACGTAATTTATTTAGCAATGGAAGCAATGCTGTACAGCCTGCGGATGCTAACTATACCAGCAATTACTCGCACATCCGCCGTACGAATTTGTTATTGAAAAATGCAGAGTCATATGCCACTCCGAGTGACATAGCCCAGTATGTGGGTGAAGCAAAATTCTTTCGTGCTTATTCTTATTTCGATTTATTGCAACTATATGGCAATGCTATTTTGGTGAAGGAACCTATGGAGGTAACTGATGCGCGAATGTATGTCAAGCAGAATGATCGTAGTGAAGTGGCTGATTTCATCATTAAAGATTTGAAAGAAGCCGTTCCTCTGTTACCGAAGTTCTCCGAAATACAAGAGTATGGGCGCATAAGTCGGGAAGGATGTCAGGCATTCTTGTCACGAGTGGCGTTGTACGAAGGTACCTGGCAAAAAAGTCGTGGTAACGTAGAACGTGGAAAAGAACTGCTGGATATTGCGGCGAAAGCTGCCAAAGACGTGATCGATAGCAAAACATTCAGTTTGTTCAAACCGGAAGCATTGGGTGACAGTGCACAGAAATATATGTTCATCTTGGAGGATGCGAAGTCTAATCCTGCCGGATTACAGAAAAGTGCTAATAAAGAATATATATTTGCTCGGCGCTTTGATGAAATATTGGCACCTATCAACTGGAATATTACACAAAGTTCATTATATAATGCAATATGGATTAGTCGTAAATTCGCCAATATGTATCTTTGTCAAAATGGACTTCCCATCACTTATGGAGGAAAAACAAACCCTCAATTCAAAGGGTATATGAAAATAGATGATGAATTTCAGGATCGTGACAATCGTATGCGTTATACAATGATGCGTCCTCACGATAACTTTTGGAACAATCAGAAACCACGTACTTCTTGGGATGGAAAGGATAAGAACCCATATATATCTAATTTTGTGCCGAAGACGGGGACCGGATATCACAATCAGAAATGGGCAACAGAGCGTAAGGTGGAAGATAAAAAAGAAGGTTATGATTTTCCTATAATCCGTTATGCTGAAGTTTTGTTGAATTATGCAGAGGCAGTGTATGAACGGGACGACAAGATCTCGAATACTGACCTGAATATTTCCTTGAATTTGGTGCGTCTCCGTGTTAATCCGGCTATGACTCCATTGACTAATGAACTGATTACCCAAAATGCGGGTATGGATATGCGGACAGAAATCCGCCGTGAGCGTACCATTGAACTATTCAATGAAGGCTTCCGCTTAGATGACCTGAAACGTTGGAAGACAGCAGAAACAGAAATGCCGATGGATATTGTAGGAATTCAGTGGAAAGGTACGGAGTATGAAAAAGTGTGGGCGAATTGTCCTTATGAGACCAATGCTGAAGGTTGTATCATTATTGAAAAGGGGCGTAAATGGGAAGAAAAGAACTATCTGTTCCCGTTGCCGAGTGACCAGTTGCAGTTGAATCCTAATTTGCAACAGAATCCCGGATGGGAATAATAATAAAAACAAATAATTGTAAGTGACATGAAAAACAGATATTCATTGTTTAAGAAAGGATATTGGGAGGCTGGTGTATTACTTGGCTTATGTCTGTTAATAGCTTCCTGCGGAGAGAAGGAATTTACTACTGACATGCCCGAGAACAAGTTGATTACAGCTATTTCATTGGAAGTGAGTAGTGAACTGCCTGTGCAGTTGGGAACAGATACAACTATTGTCTATCATATTACTCCCGAAAATGCGGATCATACAGAGTTGAAGTGGACGACTACTAACGAATTGGTAGCTACAGTATCACAAGATGGAACGATTTCTGCTAAATCGTTGGGAAAAACGATGATTACCGTAACTCCATCGGTAGGATTTGGAACAGCATCCACTGTACGGACTATCGAGGTAACAGTGATTCCGGAAGTAATCAAGACTACCGGGATTCAGTTTACAAACATTGAGGAAGGAGTTTACGAAACTGATAAATTACAGTTGAAATATGATATATTGCCTGCTGACCATACTTATTCTTATTTGACTTGGGCAAGTAGCAATGAAAATATTGCGACGGTAGATAAGAATGGAGTAGTGACGGGGATAAAAGCCGGAGATGTGACTATCTATGCATATACGCACGATGGCAGTAATGTAAGAGGAGAATGTTCATTGAAAGTGATGAAATATGAACCTGCGACGAATGTTGAGATTGTTCCTCATACGGATGTTCTCTACTGGAAACAGCAACTTGATTTAGACTTTACGCTAACACCGGAAGTAGCTACTGTAAATTCTGTGGAATGGACATCAAGCGATGAGAAGGTATTGACTGTGGAAGGAGGAAAAGTGAAAGCCATGGGCTTCGGAGCAGCCACTGTTACTGCCACTTGTATAGAGACTGGCAATAAATCGACTATCGACTTGACTGTAGCCTCAGGTTTTTATGTATGGGATGCCACAACAGACTTTGAGGGATGGGCTATCAATAGTAATATTGGCTCTATGGAGCGTAAAGACGGAAAACTGGTTATGACCGTGACTGCTGATAATAATAAGCGCGTGTATATGCAAAGAGTCTATAGTACGGTAGCTAATCAGATGGATATGAATTTTAAAGATTATCCGGTGATTGCCATGAAATGCACAGATATACCATCGGGTGCACAATATACTCTTAATCTTGCTAACTTGGGAAATACCGTAAATATCGCACCGGCTATGAAAGTTGAGAAATTGTCAGATGGTACACAACTGGTTTATTATGACGCATCTTCCTTAGCACAGTTTACCAATACAGAAGGGGTTGTTCCGATTAGAGCCTTTATGTTCAAGATATTAAAAGTCGATATTCCTTCATTCTCGGCAGACTGGATACGTACATTTAAGAGTGTAGAAGAAATGATGACGTTTTCAGAGGTTGAGGCTGGGAAATAATATGGACTTATATTCACCTTATAGTTAAATGATTATGAAGATAGATTATATAAAGAATCAGATAAAGGTAGCAGGCATGGTGATTGCCTGCACCTCACTATGCTCATGTAACAGTGAAATAGAAGATGGGACGACCGATATAGATAGTTGGCCGTTGCCTCGCATAGAAGTGACCTACCCTACGGAATTTGAACACCCGGGAGTTGTTTTTACTGTAGAAGACATCGAGCGTTTTCGTAAGATTGCTACCCAACAGATACAACCACAATATGCGGGTTATGAATTATTGAGCGCGGATAAACTCTCTCAAAGTACATATATAATGAATGGTCCTTATGATGAAATTTATGCCGGTGAAGATGCTTCTCATCCGAACATCATGAATCAATTTGGAAACGATTTTGCGGCTGCTTGTCAGAATGCCATTATGTTTGCTGCTACACAACAAAAAGGCTATGCTGATAAGTCAATGGAGATAATACGTGGCTATTCCGCCAGCCTTAAAAAGCCTGTCTATAGTGCGAGACAAGCCGGTTTGGATCATGTATTGATGGTGGGTAACTTATGCATAAAACTAGTTTATGCTGTTGAACTTATGCGATATCTTGATGGTTCCGGGATGACGAATGAGGACTTTCAGGGAGCATGTGATATGTTTAAGCGGTGTTTTATTCCCGTATTAGATGATTTCTTCTCTATCACAGAGCCTAAGAATAAGGCAGTCGGTAACTTTGGCGCATCTGCCATTAACTGTTACATGGCCATGGCGATTGTATTGGATGATATGGAAATGTATAAGAAAGCTATAGATATTTATCTTTACGGATATGAAAATGGTTCTATACGTTATTATATAGATGGAGAAACTGGACAATGTCAGGAAAGTGGTCGTGACCAAACACATGCACAGTTGGGATTAGGTATGATGTCCATGCTTTGTGAGACGGCCTGGAAACAAGGTACTGATCTCTACGGTGTGTTAGACAACCGCTTGCTGAAAGGCTATGAATATACAGCTAAATATAATTTAGGGTATGATGTGCCATTCAAGTATATGCCGGAACTCACCGGGAAGTATAATTGGTATGAAATAGACGAAGTAGACAAGAAAGAGGTAGCCAGTGGTCAGAGACCTGAATCAAGACGTGGTAAATTTGCTCCTGTCTATGAGCGGGTGTACAATCATTATGCGACACGTTTAGGATTGGGAATGCCTTATGTGAAAGAAGTCTTAGAAACAAAGGTTCGTCCTGAAAACGCCGGTACTGATATTGCTCATTTGGGGTATGGGACTTTTCTGTATTGTAGCGAAGGTTTTGAATAGTAGTTTATGAAAAGACTGTTTTTTATATTCATTTCTTTCTGCATGGCGGCGGCTCTGTCCGCCCAATTGCAGGAAAGAATGGTTAAAGTGAATGTTGTACCTGATCATGTCGATTGGAAGTACGAACTGGGTGAGAAGGTGAAATTCAACGTTGTGGTGACAAAGAATCGTGTACCTCAAGAAAATGTGACTGTATGGTATGAAGTTGCTCAGGATATGATGCATCCATTACTCAAAGATACCATTGTCTTGGAAAATGGTGTGCTGACATTGGATGCCGGAACCATGAAAACTCCTGGCTTTTTGCGTTGTCGTGTCTGGACAAAATATGACGGTAGAACTGTTGAAGGACGGGCTACGGCTGCCTTTGAACCTGAGAAGATAAAACCGACAGCTGTTTTGCCAAACGATTTCAATACTTTCTGGGAAAGTGCCAAACAGGAGAATGTTCGAATTCCTATGAATGTGAAATTGCGTTTACTGCCCGAACGTTGTACCGAGAAGGTGAATGTTTATGAATGGAATGTACAGAACTACCGTTTGAACAGCCGGGTATATGGTATTCTTTGTGTGCCGGTAAAGCCCGGAAAGTATCCTGCTTTATTGCGGGTACCGGGAGCGGGAGTACGGGGATATGCCGGTGCGATTGTAGAAGCGGAAAAAGGTATGATTACGTTGGAGATTGGCATCCATGGTATTCCGGTAACATTAGAACCGTCCGTTTATGCTAGTTTGAGCCAGGGAGGACTTTATCGATATCAATATCAGAATTGGGACAATCGTGATGAAGTTTATTATAAACGCGTCTATATGGGATGTGTACGTGCGGTAGATTATCTTTGTTCTATGAAAGAATTTGATGGCAGCAACCTCTTGGTGCAGGGAGGTAGTCAGGGAGGTGCGTTGGCCATCGTCACGGCGGTTCTTAATCCGCGTGTGACAGGAGTCGTTAGCTTCTTTCCGGCACTTAGCGATTTGAGCGGCTATGAGAAAGGACGGGCAGGTGGATGGCCGCATTTATTCAGAGATTCCACCGATGCTGTCGAAATCAGAAAGAAGAAATTGGAAGTATCTTCTTATTATGATGTGGCTAATTTCGCAAAGCAGCTGAAAGTCCCGGTCTTCTTCTATTTAGGATATAACGACATGGTATGTCCTCCTACTTCCACATTTTCTGTATATAACGTAATTACTTCCCCTAAAGAGATTGTGATAATGGAGGAAGCCGAGCACTATGCTTATCCGGAACATTGGTCACAGGCTTTGCAATGGATTTATTCTAAACAGGGAATGTGAGAGGGGCTCTTATGATTCGTATGTTACTACTCATATAAGATTTGTACCTGTTTTATTGTCATACTGTCAGGGATACACTCAAGTAGATGAATATCAGCACTCTGTCACCTGACAATAACCATTGATAATAGGCTGATAATAAAATATCCCGACTTTTATTGTCAGCCTTACTTTTATCTCTTATAATACCTTTATAACCTGATAAACAGTACCTTTATAAGTATGCTTCGAAGGAATGCCGCATTTTTGCAGCAATCTCCCGAAGTGATATACTTTGTTATCGGACAATGAAATACCGCTTTTTTTCTTCAGAAAATTCAAGATTTCGACTGGAGTAAGAAATTCCCCTTCCTCTTTCGTTTGCGCAGTCTTGAAATACTGATAAAACAATTGCAACATAGCTGGTGTTTGCTCAAACTCACGGTTATTTTCAGTCATAATCTGCTCATCTTCACTGTCAAACCAGTATCGTTCACCATGATAAATCTCGTGTATGGCTTGTGCATAAAGCTGTTCATAATCTATCGGCTGTGTAGTGTCGATGTTTCCTGTCACTTCAATACAAATGAAACGGCGGCTTCCCGAAGGATCAGTCAACAAATCCTTCTGATTGCTTGTACCGATAAATGAAGCATACCGCTGCAATTCAAGTACCGAGCGACCGTGCGGTTTCCGTAGATTGACCACAGGCTTTTGAAGAATATGTTTCAGAAATCCCTGTTGTGGCAGGGTAATCTGGTCAAACTCATCGATGTTGATGAGCGCAAATCGATTCAGATACAGTTCTGCGTCCCGTTTTTGGCTGAAATCAATACTGTCTGTATAGTAAGCGCGAAGTGCAGGTGGAATCATTTCACGACAGAAAGTTGATTTATGAGTTCCCTGGCGGCCCACTAATATGGGTGACGTATTGTTCGCGTGCATTTTATCTACCCCTCTCCAATGTGAAACCATATTCAGGAACCAACGGTGGAAAAGTAATTCCCAATGCGGATTTTTGCAAGGAACCCTGTTTGCCAAAGCATGAATACGGTCTTTGCCGTCCCAATGAGGCAGATGAAACAGGAACTCTTCCAACGGATTGTAGATTGGCACACGGTTGGAATGTAAGTATCGGTCTATGTCCCTGTCCCATACGCCAATACCTTCGGATTGGGCATCAAGCATGATACTGTTTTGTGCCCGTTTGTCAATAGGATGAAAATAAAACTGAAACGAGAAACGCTCCCGATATTCCACTTCCCCGATCTGCGTATTATAACGGAACTCATAACGACGGTTCATAAATTCATCCATTTGCAGGCTAAGACGTTGCTCTTTAGTCAGGCAGCTGCTTTTGGGCACTCCCTTACATTCCTTATATACGTTTCTTATCATTTCGCGTACCAGCATCGGATTTTTTCTTTTGTAATAACGCGTGATGGTTCGTCGGGTTACCTCCTCTTCCGGGATGCCGGAGTAGTAACAATTTTCGGCAAGCGGGACTACTAATGTTTGCAAATCATGATCGTTTCGATGCCAGTCCGTTTCCATTTCTTCGAATGTTTTCCGCAATGCCGCTTCATAAAGCAATGCTACCGTATCTTCCGTGTCATACCCCGGCAGTGCTCGATTCAGCGGAGATGCTTCAGTGCTCGATTTCTCATGATAAGTCATCTCGCCGGGCATACCGATGGGCTGTGAAAGATAGAAAGGTACGGGAGCGGGACGATAAATCAAGTCCGGATCATAACTAAGACGTGAGAATTGTTCCAGTTTCGGCTCTTTTAATAGAATGTTGAAGGGAAGTTGAGGCTGATAACATTTAATGGCAAGCCGGTAAGCATGTGCCTGAAACACTTCGGCTTCTTCCGTTGTTTGCGGTAAAGTGCCGTCCGGACGGGTGAAGCAAGTCCATATCTTGACGCTTTTACCACTTGCTCCCATAAAAGCCAGCATTGTTTGGGGAAGTTCGGCAGCCTTTTGCTTCACGATTTCCACTTCTGTCTTTCCGGCTAGCGGACCGATGGTCAGTTCTACAATGCCATTGTAGGTTTTCATTCGCTTCACTCCGTTCACTCGCCCGAAGGCTGCTGCGGGAATCACTCGTGGTAGTTTGCTGGCGAGGGAACAAGGCTCATCGGGTAGAACAAAATGCAGGGCCTGACGTAATCCGGTTACCGGGCGGAGCTTAGTTTCTTTTTTCATTTTTTCTATCAGCAGGTCGATGTCTGTTACGCTTAGTGCCTCCGTATCTCCGTTTTCCCTGATTTGTGTAATCTTCATTTTTCTTCTCTTGATATTTAATGAGAGTAAGTGTTTGTTATTGGTTTCAAAGGTACGGATAAGGTATCTGTAAAGCAAACTATTTGCGCTTTATCGCGATAAAGAATGTGCTTTCTTGTTATACTCTATTCAAGAAGGCGGACTTGAAACATTAACAAGCAAGTAAAGATATGCTCGCCACTGTGTATTGTTGCATAAAGACACCGTTATTCTTACGTTAACTTACCGGTATTGGTAGTTCGCCACGGCCGTGACGAGATCTTCCCACGGCCGTGGTAGGAATTCGTCACGGCTGTGGAAAGAAGTAACCACGGCCGTGGGAAGGTAAAGATACCGGTACTTTAGCAGAACAATACTGCTGCTTTAGCCGAACAATGCTGCTGCTTTAACGGAACAATACTGTTACTTTAGCAGAACAATACCTGCTTCTTTAGTGAAAGATACCGGATGTGCAGTACTCATTTAACTACTCATTTAACGGGGCGACATTCGCTTCGTAGCGAGTTTATATTTCTTATAGGCTCTTTGCTAATATTGAACTTCCTCTCTTTCAATACAAAACTTCCTGTATTTATTTCCGTATTTCCACTTTGTTTCGAAAAAAAAGCATATCTTTGTCATACGCTTTCTGTTCACCAGCGTGATGAAACAGGTAAGAAGCGTTTTTTATTTATAAATAGGAATATTATTGCATTATCCCTCGTATTTGAAATCTAGCAAGTTTCTGTCCGTAGAGGGGGGGCAACAGATATTCCACGTGAACGGTCGTATGTCAACATATCGATGAAAGATGTGTTATATATACACAATTAGCGTGGATGTCTGTTGTTATCATTATCTTTCGGACGGGTTTGCTAGGCCTCAAATACGGATAATGATTCAACAGCATTCACGCTTTTTTTGTATCCGGTTGGTTTCATAACCCTTAAAAATCCCCAACCCCAATCTCCTGTCCGCCCGGAATACAAAAAGCGCGAATGTTTGTTGAATCAACATCAATAGAGTGCTATTTATTCCTTGTTGTATAACAAATTAAAAACAAACACTATGTCACAATGGATTAGCATAGAAGCGGCAGCCGAGAAATACCGACTCGAAAAAGAGTATATCTGGCTCTGGGTGGAAATGAAAAAAATCACAGTGTCTTATGAGAACGATACAGTTTCCATAGATGATGATAGTATCCAGCAATTCATAAAACGGACTAAGCTGGGAATTACGTCTGAATATATCGATGAATTAGAGCAACTTTGCATGGAAAAAAACAAAACCAGCCGATTGTATGCTTCACTCTTGAATATGCGGGATCAGGAATTAATGGCAATTAGAGGACAAAGTTCGCGACTGGACGGTTTATGGAAAATGGTGGAGGAACAATACGAAAGACTGCGATCCTTCGAGAAGAATTCTATGTCGGACAACGCTATTTGTAGCAACTGCTGGATCAGAAAGATATGCAGGAGATTGAAACGAATTCTATAATTCTGCTGTGAATTTATCTATTAAATAACAGGCTGACAATAAAAGTACGATCTTTTTATTGTCAGCCTATTGTCATAGCCTATTGTCAGGGTGCAATGAGTTGCTAGTCACCGTATTATCCAGCCAAAACTCCTGCTGACAATAAGAACCCTCCAATTTATATGTAAACCTAAAACCTATGAAACTTTTCTGTTATTAATTACACGCATGGCCGCAGTATAGTATTCGCAAGGAACAGAAATCAAAATACTGTTTAAACCATTGTCTTTCGTTGACACTTGAATATAAGCTGCATTCAACAAACTCTTTACGCTGGCTACCTCCCAAGGACTACCAGCAAAAACTTTGACTTGAGAAATCTTTCTACTTGTAATCATGATCTTTATAGTGTGTTTTTGTTTTTACTGCGACAAAGATAAGAGAGAAAAGCAACATAGAGGTGCAATATTGTTTCATATATAGTATACAAATGATTCATTGAATCAGGATTTGTATTAATTGACCAGTTTTTTGCGTTAATAAGAGTTGTTTTCCCTCACATCATTCATTTCTTATTTTGCGTATTTGTTATTGTTTCTACAAGGCTATTGATATAAACCTCTATATTATCATAGGCAGTACTTAGATTTCTTCCGTTTGCATCATATTTGTTTGGGTTCAATCCGTTGGCGGTTTCCCATTCGTCAGGCATGCCGTCATTGTCAGAATCAGTAATTTGTGGCAATGATTTTAATGTTGGCCATGCGCTCCAGTCGCTACCAGCTCCGGAAGGCTTTAGGTCTTTCTGACTATCGATAAGTCCGCCCTTAGGATAATTCTGACTTTTCCAATGGATGATACCTTTGTCGCAATGTTCACAAGGACCGTTCGGGCAGGGGGCATCTCCTAATCCGTTGTGTTCGTTCTTTCCGATGAATTGTGCCGTTCCTGTGCGTGTCTCTTCAACGATACGAGTATCTATATCATCTCGTTTGAGACTGCAACCCGCATATTTCAACACCAGCTCGTAAGCTTTTTGTGCTGTGTGGGTAGTTACCGCATCTACTTCTACCGGAGTATCCCGTTTCAGTTCATCGAGAGAGTGACCGGTGTTGTTACGGATACCAGTCCAGTTGTCTTTGTTCACTTTTGCGGCGGATGCTTCTGTCAGTTGGTTTCCTGCCTCGAAGTAATTCCGGCTGATATGATACTGTCCCAATACCCCTTTGATCGGTGCAAAATCTCCATCAGAAGAGCTGATGTCGATAGCCATCACACGGTTGGCCACTTTGGCATCCGTAGCGGGTCCGGGTTTGTAGTAGTTGTCCACAATGTTAATACCCATTGCTGCGCCGCCATAACATCCGTTACCGCTCCAGTTATAAATAACATTATTACGCATATCAGTACGTTCCTGACCTTGATATTTTACTCCGGAACCGAAACGTGGTGTGCGACTGTCATGGTGTGCCATCAGATTATGATGATAGGAAGCGTTGACTCCTCCCCAAATACCGCCATATCCATGAGGGCCTTTGGTATGTCCCGATAAGCGGAGACTTTCTGAAATAATACACCATTGCATAGTAAAGTTAGTATTATCATAGAATGAAGCACATTCGTCAGTGCTCCAACTGATGGAACAATGGTCAATCATGATATTGTTTTTCTGGCGTCCTCCCAGAGCATCTGCACCGTCGGAAGCCGAAGAGCCCAGCAAATCCGTATCTCCCATTCGGAAACGCAGGTATCGTAGAATTACATTATCGGCCGATACATTTACTGGAAAGTGAGCCAGGCAGATACCGTCTCCGGGAGCTGTCTGTCCGGCTATCGTGACATCACCGTTCCGAATGTCCAGTGTCGATTTTAGATAAATGGTGCCGGATATACAGAAGACAATTATACGAGGCTCCTTTTGTTCGATGGCATACCGGAGGGTACCCGGTGCTTTGGAGTCTTCCAGGGATCTGACAATATATACCTTTCCACCTCTTCCTCCTGTAGTGTTCATTCCTCCTCCTTCAGCTCCGGGAAAGGCATATGCTGTTTCTTCCACTGGTGGAGATACGGAGGGAGAATCCGGTGGAGTCTCCTGTTCTTTATTTTCTTCATTGACTGAAGATGTGGAACAGGAGGAGAACGCTTCTACTTGTGTGGCAAACAGTAGTGCCACGAAAATGAATTTTACCTTGTTGTTTTTCATATCTTACCTGATTTTTTATAAAGTGTGATGATAGTGATACTGATACAAATGTAAGCGGATAGAATTTGATAGACAACTGGTTGCATAGATAGTGCACCAGATTGCACAAAAAGTCCGCAACTTTTGAATGATATTAAAAAAAGTCCACGCAAACAAACAAATAGTGAGAAAGT
Source organism: Bacteroides sp. MSK.18.37 (assembly GCF_019129155.2). Classification (NCBI taxonomy): domain Bacteria; kingdom Pseudomonadati; phylum Bacteroidota; class Bacteroidia; order Bacteroidales; family Bacteroidaceae; genus Bacteroides; species Bacteroides sp. MSK.18.37. The sequence goes on from NZ_JAHOIB020000001.1 coordinate 3,912,905, forward strand.
ATTCATGTTGTTCCGTATACTTTTGTAACGTGAAATAGTAACTGCTCAAGACAGGACGACCAAATAATAATGGAATAAGAATCTATCATTAAGAATATAACAAATAATTTATGAAAGCACATTTATTTTCAAAGATGTCCCAAGGACTATTGTTGTTATCAGCTTTGCTGGCAACAAGTTGCAAGGAAAGTAGCAATAACTTTTTTGTTCCCGACCATGAAGCCCCTTCTTTGGTGTCTGTAACTCCTGCAAATGGTGAAACGGCCGAAGAAAACAATACGATTCTGCTTACTTTTAACGAGTATGTGAAAGCGGGAGAAGGGAAAGCGAATTTTAATGGCGAGGAAGTGGAGTTGACTTTCAAAGGTAAAACAGCGTCTTACGCTTATACTGCTTTGGACTATAATCAGGTCTGTCAGTTCAGCCTCCCCAAAGGTGCAGTCATAGACTTTCAGGGAAATGTATTCGAAGGTGTTAGTATTCAGTTTACAATCAGAGAACGTCCTCAACCGGAAGCACGCATATTTGATGCGGTGGTCAGTCCTAACGGAAAAGGAAACTATACCAGTATACAGAAAGCAATAGATAATGTCCCCTCGAAAAGAACAGAACCCTGGCTCATTTTCGTGGCGAACGGAACGTATGAAGAACAAATTATTATTCCTGAAGACAAACCGTATATTCATCTCATCGGACAGGATGTGGATAAGACAATTGTCAAGTTACGAATTAACAGCTCAACCGAAGCCAGTGCGACTGATCCGGATGTGTGGAAGTACTCTTATAAGAACTTAGGAAAAACGGAAGCCGCTATGGTATCAGTGAAAGCTACGGATTTTTACGCCGAGAATATTTCTTTTGTAAACGGATATGGTAAGGAGTTGCAGAAAGGTCCTATGGCATTGGCTATGTATACCCAAAACGATCGTAACTCATTCAATAACTGCAAGTTTCTCTCTTATCAAGATACATGGCAGACAGGACCTAAGTCGGATAACGGCAGACTGTATGCACAGAATTGCTGGATTGAAGGAGCCGTTGATTACTTCTATGGAAACGGGAATTGCTTTCTCGAACATTGCACCTTTTATAATATGAGGGATGGCGCAATTATTGTTGCTCCTTCTCATAAAGTAGGAACACGTTGGGGATATGTGTTGAATAATTGCATTGTGGATGGAAATGAATTGGCTGATACAGAAAGTGTCAAGTTGGGGCGTCCCTGGCATAATTCTCCGATAGCTGTATATCTCAATACGATTTTTAATATAAAGATAGCTCCGGAAGGATGGACGGATATGGGAGCTATTCCTCAAATGTTTGCTGAATATAACAGTAAGGATAAGGAGGGGAATACTGTAGATTTAAGCCAGCGTAAAACGCAATATACCTATCAGGATGAACAAGAGAATCCGGTGACAGGCATTTGTCAGGCTGTCCTTACGGCAGGTGAAGCAGCTCGGTATACGTATGAAAACGTTGTTTGTGAGGGCGATAATTGGGACCCGAAGAAATATATGGAACAAATATCCGCACCGGAAAATCTGAAAAGAGAAAACGGAATATTAAGTTGGGATGCTTCAAAATATGCAATTTGTTATTTGGTAATTGCGAACGATGAAACTGTACAAATAACCAAGGAAACGTCTTGTAATGTTGAGGAAGGAAAGACATATCAGGTGAAGGCCGTTAGTGAGTATGGGTCTTTGAGTGAACCTTCAAAAGAGTGATGACAATTAAAACTTTAAAATATGAAAATGATAAGTAAAGTATTCAGTTGTATGTTGGCTTTTTCTTCTCTGTTGGGGAATGTGGAAGGACAAAACATCTATAGAATATGGTATGACAAACCCGCTTCTTATTGGGAAGAAGCACTCCCGGTTGGTAATGGACGGATTGCAGCAATGGTGTTCGGTGACCCTCAACTGGAACAAATACAGTTGAACGAAGAAACAGTGTCGGCGGGCTCTCCTTACCAGAACTATAATGAAGAAGCAAAAACGGCTTTGCCGGAAATGCGCCGGTTGATTTTTGAAGGAAAGTACGAAGAAGCGCAGAACATGGCGGCAACGAAGATTCTTTCACAAGTGGGGAATGAAATGCCTTACCAGACAGTGGGTCGTCTGAATATCCGTTATCAAGATCACAAAAAAGTAAATAATTACTATCGTGATCTGGATATAAGCAATGCAGTAGCTGTGACTCGCTACGAAGTAGACGGAGTGGAATTTACCGAAGAAACATTTGCATCATTTACCGATCAACTGGTTATCAGGCATATCAAAGCATCCAAACCGGGAACAATCAATTGCGAACTGTTTTTTAATACCCCGATGAGAGATCCGAAACGTAGTATTTATGGAAAGAAAGGTTTGCGGCTGGAAGGTATTACGCATGGTAGCCGTTATTTTCCGGGTAAAGTGCACTATTGTGCCGATTTGGATGTGAAACATAAAGGTGGGAAAGTGATAACTGCCAATGACACGTTGCTTAGCGTTCAAGGAGCCAGTGAACTTACATTGTATATCTCGATGGCGACTAACTTTGTCAACTATAAAGATATATCGGGCGATCCGTATCAACGGAATAAAGCTTATTTGAAAAATGCAGCGAAAGATTATAGTAAAGCGAAAGCCGCTCATATTGCTGCTTATCAGAAACAATTCAATCGTGTAACTTTGGATTTGGGTGAAACTTCCCAAGCCAATAAGCCGATGGATGTACGTATCAAGGAATTTTCTTCATCCTATGATCCGGCATTGATAGCATTGTATTTCCAGTATGGACGTTACTTATTGATTTCATCTTCACAGCCCGGATGCCAGCCCGCCAACTTGCAGGGCAAATGGAATCATAACCCGGGACCTCCCTGGAGCTGCAATTATACAACGAATATTAATGCTGAAATGAATTACTGGCCGGCGGAAATCACCAACTTGGCCGAACTTCATAAACCATTCATCCAGATGGTACGTGAATTGAGCGAGAATGGGCGTGAAGCTGCCAGTCGAATGTATGGTTGTCGTGGCTGGGTGTTGCATCATAATACGGATTTGTGGCGTATGACGGGTGCGGTGGACCGTCCTTATTGTGGGACATGGCCTGTGGCTAATGCATGGCTTTGCCAGCATTTATGGGACCGTTATTTGTTTTCCGGTGATAAGAAGTATTTGGAGGAAGTATATCCGATGATGAAAAGTGCTTCGGAATTCTTTGTCGACTTTCTGGTACGCGACCCGAACACGGGTTATCTGGTTGTCACTCCTTCCAACTCACCCGAGAATTCTCCGCGCTGGATAAAGAAGAAAAGTAATCTTTTTGCAGGAATCACAATGGATAATCAGTTGGTTTTTGATTTATTTTCAAATACATGCGAAGCTGCCAAAGTGCTGAACGCAGATACTGATTTTTGTGATACATTGAAGAATATGCGCCGGCAGTTGCCTCCGATGCAGGTAGGGCAGTACGGACAATTGCAGGAATGGTTTGAAGACTGGGATCATCCTAATGATCGTCACCGGCACATCTCTCATCTTTGGGGGCTATATCCCGGTTATCAGATTTCTCCTTATCGTTCTCCGGTACTCTTTGAAGCGGCAAAAAACACATTGATACAACGGGGAGATCCTTCTACCGGTTGGTCAATGGGATGGAAAGTTTGTTTCTGGGCCCGTATGCTTGATGGGGACCATGCTTATCAGTTGATAAAGAATCAGCTGACTTATGTCAGCCCTGAAATACAAAAAGGACAGGGAGGCGGAACGTATCCTAATTTATTCGACGCGCATCCACCTTTCCAAATAGATGGTAACTTCGGTTGCACGGCTGGTATTGCCGAAATGCTGGTGCAAAGTCATGATGGTGCGATTCATCTGTTGCCTTCGTTGCCTTCGGAATGGAAGAGCGGGACAGTGAAAGGGTTGCGTGCCCGGGGAGGTTTTTTGATTGATGAATTGACCTGGAAGGACGGTAAGCTGGTAAAAGCTGTGTTACGTTCGGAAACCGGAGGCAATCTGCGCCTGCGCTCTTACTGGAAATTGGCTGCTGAAGGAGCATTGTTGAAACAGAAGAAGGAAGAGGAAGCGAATCCGAACGCATTATTTAAAGTACAGCAAATCTCACGTCCGATGATTAGTGAAAAAGCGCCTTTAAAAGGAGTGGCATTACGTGATACTTATTTGTATGATGTGGATACACGCGAAGGAGAGGTGATTATTGTTACAGTAAAATAAGACATTCTATATAAAAAGTCCACGCTTTTGCATAAATAATGAGTGGAAAACAGATGTAAAAGTGTGACTTTTGTAACATCAAAAATGAAACAAATTAATCAAGATAATACTATGGATGTACAAAGACATTTATTTTTGAGAAGATGCTTTGCGTATATATGTTGCTTGCTCTTGTGCTTTATAACGGCGACAACAGTATATGCACAGAAGGTATCTGTGAAAGGAACGGTGGTGGATACCAACGGCGATGCTATTATTGGTGCTAGTGTGAAGGTGTTGAAAAAGTCTTCCGTCGGTACAATTACCGACTTGGATGGAAATTTCACTTTGTCTGTTCCCGAAGATGCAACAAAGTTGGAAATTAGTTTTGTAGGAATGAAATCAGTTGTTGCGACTGTGAAACCGGGCAAACATCTGAAAGTTGTGTTGGAAGAAGACAATCAGACTTTGGACGAAGTGGTAGTGGTAGGGTACGGAACCTCACGCCGCGGAGATTTGACCGGTGCGATTTCTTCAGTGAGTGAGAAGGTTTTGAAGGATATTCCGATAACTTCTGCGGCTGCGGCTATTACAGGAAAACTGGCAGGTGTGAATGTAGTGGCTACTGATGGATCGCCCGATGCAACAATCCAGATTACAGTACGTGGTGGTGGTTCTATTACCCAGGACAATTCACCATTATATATTGTTGACGGTTTTCAGGTGAGTAATATCAATGATATTCCTCCCGGTGATATTCAAAGCATTGATGTTTTGAAAGATGCTTCTTCTACCGCCATCTATGGAGCTAAAGGTGCGAACGGCGTTATTCTTGTTACTACCAAAAGCGGTAAGGCGGGAAAAACAGAAGTCTCATTCAATGCTCACTGGGGTGTCAGTAATGTGTATAATCTGACGGGGGTACTTTCACCTTACGAATACTACTGTTATCAGAAAGAACTTGATCCGGGCACCTCTCTGACTAGTAGCATTAATTCGATGTATGGACGTTGGGACGACCGCAATATTTATCGTTCGGTAGAAGGCACGAACTGGCAGGATAAAGTATATGGAAACACCGGATTCAAACAAAGCTATAACGTTGGTATAACAGGAGGAACGGATGCCACATTGCGTTATAATTTGAGTTATACGCGGGATGATGAGAAGTACATTATGCTCAACTCCAATTATGTGAGGGATAACTTGAGTGTGAAGATGGATAAAAAGTTGAGTAACAAATTGAAGTTTGAGTTTTCCAGCCGTTTGACTAGAATGGTGATTGACGGTGCGGGTACCAATGGAGGTAAATTGAGAGATGCCGTTCTTTTCTCGCCAATCAACAGCCTTGCAAGTATAGATGCGGGAGATGCTTTGGGGGGTGAAATTGATTATTCGGATGATGCATTGTTATCATCATTGAATGATCCTGTATATAATACGGTGAATGAGTATAAGAAGCAAAACCAGTTTTCTATGACTTATAATGCCGGCTTTAACTGGGAAATTGTTAAAGGATTGACTTATCAGCTGAAAGGTAGTTACGCCTACACTTATAATTATACCGATAATGTCTGGTTAAAGAAAACCGGAGAGTCGAGCTCCAATGCCGGTCAGCCCGTAGCCAAACGTACGGATGAGAAAGGTGCACGATGGAACTTGCAGAACATATTGAGTTACCGGTTCTCTCTGAAAAAGAATCACCGTCTTGATCTGATGGCCGGACATGAAATGGTGAGTAATTACAGAAATCAGATGATTGCCTCATCCAAATATTATCCTATGGATTTTACGGCGAGCGAAGTGTTGGCTATGTGGAACTATGGAGAATCCCAACCAACGTATACCACTCTTGGTGAACCTTCTCGTACGGCATCTTACTTCGGTCGTTTAAACTATGCTTTCAAAGACCGGTACATGTTCACTTTTACAGCCCGTGCCGACGGAACGAATGTGTTCGCTCCTGAAAACCGTTGGGGATTTTTCCCGGGTATGGCATTGGCATGGCGCATTTCCCAGGAAAAATTTATGAAGCAGACGGAAGACTGGCTGGATAATCTGAAACTTCGTGTGAGTTACGGGTCAGTTGGTAATGCGCGTGTCAATTCATACTGGAGACAGGATTATAAAATGGAATCTTCTGCCAATAGGCAATATTATCTGAATGAAACAGTACAGAGTGCCCTGAAATTGCAGAACACCTTGCGGAACGAGAATCTGACTTGGGAGACGAAGTTATCCTCTAATGTGGGAATAGATGCCAGCCTCTTTAATAGCCGTTTGAATGTGACGGTTGACTTCTATAATGATATAACGAAAGATTTAATCTTACGCATGGATCTTCCTTCAAATTCGGGATATGAATATCAGTATCAGAATGTAGGCCGCAGTACGAACAGGGGAGTTGAACTTACGCTTAGCGGAACGATTATCAATAGTAAAGATTTCTATCTGGGCGCTAACTTCAATATATCATTCAATAAAAATATAGTGAATAAACTGGATGGAACGGCAACCGTATTGAGTGCGCAATCCAACTGGCGACCGGATATCGGCTCTGATGATTTTCGTGCTATTGTAGGTCAGGCGGTAGGACAGATTTATGGATTCGAAGTAGAGGGCTTTTATTCTGTAGACGACTTTACGTTTGATGAGAATACGAAAAAATGGATACTGAATGAAGGGGTAGTAGACGACAGGGCTTTGTTCTCTAATGACCTGCCTAACTTTGGTCCGGGCTTTATCAAACTGAAGGATCAGAATAATGACGGTGTGATCGATGCGGATAATGACCGTAAAGTGATCGGTAGTGTACAGCCAAAGCATATTGGCGGATTCGGGCTGAATGCTGCATGGAGAGGGTTTGACTTGGCGGCAATGTTCAACTGGTCATATGGCAATAAAGTATATAATGCCAATAAGATTATGGCATCCACTCATACGAATCGTAAATATAATAATATCAGAGATTTTATGAGTTTGGAAAACCGTTGGTCGATTATTGATCCGGAAACGGGTGCCAATGTAATGTATGGTAATGACGCCAATCCGGAACGCTTTGTTGAAATCAATTCCAAAGCCTCTATCTGGATGCCTATGATGGGGCGTACGCTTGTGACGGACTGGGCGATTGAAGATGGTTCTTTTTTGCGTTGTAGTAACCTGACGTTAGGGTATACGCTTCCGGTTACTGTGACTCGTAAGCTAGGAGTCAAGAACCTGCGCGTGTATGCTACGGCCAATAACCTGTTTTGCTGGACAGCTTATTCCGGACAGGATCCTGAAGTGAGCACACAACGTTCTACCCCTTTGACTCCGGGTGTGGATTATTCTGCATATCCGAAAGCACATTCTTATGTATTCGGTCTTAATGTTACTTTTTAATACTTGAAAAATGAAAATACAGAAACTATTTTTAGCGGTTTTATCCTCCTCTGTGTTATGCACTTCGTGTATGGATAATTTTTTGGATACCGAAAGTCCTTCTATTCCAAGTGATGAGAATCTGTTTAAATCGACTGCTCTGACGGAAGCAGCCCTGATGGGTGTATATGCGACAATGACGGACACCTATATATATGGTCAGAAACTGTGTGTCAACTGGCAGGGAGCTTCTGACGTGGAGGTTGGCTCGGGTGCGTTTTCTACGGAAAACTATAATTCGACACTTCGTGATGAAGGTGCTGGCAATTTTTATGACGATAATTATAACCGGAATACCAGATGGGACAAACTTTATTATCTGGCAGAATCCGCCACTACTATCGTAGATGGTATACGTCGGTCACCGTTGATGCAATCTACTTCGGACAAGGCTGCCATGCGTAGATATTTAGGAGAGGCATTAGCACTAAAAGCGTTAGGCTATTTTGAATTGATTCGTTATTGGGGAGATGTGCCATATAAAGAGCATGCGTCTGAAAGCGGATTGGGAAATGTCTATATAGGAAAAGTGGATCGTGATATTGTTTATAATTATATCATAGAGGATTTGAAAGAGGCAATTGAATATCTGCCTTGGATGGGAGAAGAATCATATACGGTAGAACGCATGAATAAAGGTTTTGCCAAAGGACTGCTGGCAAAAGTAGCGCTATTTGCCGGAGGATGGTCTGTACGGGATGGAAATCAGTTTCCGGACTTGGATGTGGAACATCATCCGACCATTCCGGAAATGAACGGATATTTCGTCGGTCGCCCTAAGAATTGGAAAGATTATTATGAACTGGCTGCCAAACAGTGTGCGGAGATTTTGGGAGCGACTGATAATCCTCATGAGCTTGATCCCAGTTATGAGAATATTTGGTCTACTGTCAATCATCTGGAATACAACAAGTATAATGAAAACCTGTTTGAAGTTGCTTTTGGTGAAGGACAGAATGGAGATGTGGGGGCCACGATGGGATACAACCTGAACAGAGGGGTTTTTAATACCACCCAAGGTATGGGAGGGGCAGGATATGCGGCTACTACTGCTTACTATTTTTATTCATTTGATCCGGCAGACACCCGTCGGGATGTTACTTGTGTTTTCCAGGAATATATCAATGAGAATGGAAAAAATAAGGAAGTTATTCGCTGTAATCCATTAGGAGTGGCTTGTGGTAAATGGCGTTGGTATTGGATGACTGATAATTATATGAAAGTCCGTTTCCCGAAAGCTAATTCACGTATTGCTACTGGTATCAACTGGATTTTGATGCGGTATTCAGATATTTACCTGATGTTTGCGGAGGCTCAAAATGTATTGACAGGGCCGGATGCAGTTAGTCCGATTGCCGGTATGTCTCCCCGACAGGCTTTGGAAAAGGTTCGTGAAAGAGCATTTGGTACTGGTGCTCCCGAAATCACGCAGTATGACGCGGATTTCTTCACGGCTATTGTCAATGAACGGGCATGGGAGTTTGGTTGTGAATCTATTCGTCGTCAGGATTTGACACGTTGGGGATTGTTGGCGGAGAAAATAGAAGAGATGAAAATAGGTCTTTGTATGTTGTATGACTACAAGCCGGTGACTATTTTCGGGAAGACTTATCAAGTGGATGAAATACCGAGAAAAATCTATTATAAATATGAAGACTCTGATAATCCGGAATACATTGATATGTCGTCTGTTAACTTCAATGAGGATATGGGAACCGGTACTGCTTCTACATCAAAAGGACAGTATGAGTGCAACTGGATCAGTATGCAGGTGACATTGAATAAGGATGGTGATATAAATGCAACCCTGAATACTAATTATGTGAAAACAATGGCTAGAATATTGGTTTGCGGTACAGGGCTGAATGCGTCTTACGACTATTCGAATTTGTTTGGCAGGCTGAACTGGGGCGGTGAAGCCGAAGCGGAGTTCCGTAAATATTCTGTTGGTAATGGAGTGTGTAATTATCGCCATGTATTCGCTATTTATTATGAGGATGTCAATAAGACGCAAGGGTATGTTTCTAATTCGTATGGTTATAAATAATTAATGGCAGGAAAAAATGAAAAGACTAGTTAATAGATTATCCGGAGCATGCCTGTATGTACTATTGGCTTTGATAGTGGGTATGTTTTCCTGTGAGGACGATGCCAATGACTGGACAGTTAATAAGAACTATGATGCTTTGTTCCGTCCGTTGACGTTCGATAAGTCGGCTACCGATGCGACTTCGGTTACATTAAGATATTCGCAGATTGTGAATGCAAAAGTCTATATTTTTGAGTTTTATACGGACAGCTTGGAGTTTAATGCGGAAAATTATGTAAGGACAGATACGATTCTGAAAGATACATTGACTGTATTTTCAGAGAGTAATACGCCTATGAGGGTGGAATATCGTACTTTGTTTCAGGAGTTCAACGGTTCTACGCAATATTCTGTTCGTATGAAAGGAGAAGATGCGCAGGGAAAGGCAAGCACTTATGTCAGTGTAGCATTTAAAACTCCGGATGAGCAATTATTTACCGGAGTGGAAGTTACAGCTAATTCCGCAACCTTGACATGGGAAGAAACGAACAGAGTAACTCATCTGACGTTGGCTCAAATGGTGGATACGAAATATGGTGAGGAAAAACAGATTGATTTGACTTCGGAAGATATAGTGGCTTGTTCAAAAACACTCTCCGAATTGGAGAATGGAGCGACCTATCGTGTTCGGATTTATAATAATGATGCATTACGTGGTTCGTATGTATTCAAGACACTGGGATTGGGTGGTAGCGAAATCCTTTTTGTGGAGGCTACGGAAACCGGAGTCATTGATTTAAGTACATTGTTATCTAATTTTGTGAAAGAGAAAGAATGTAGCAATGTAACTGTCCAACTTACTCCGGGGGCGGTGTATAAGGTAAGTGAACTAAAGATTCCGGGATTGGATAATATTTTGTTTACCAGTACGGAAGCTAATGAAAATAATCGTCCACAGCTTATTGTGACTAATAAAATATCATTGGCTTCTCCGATACAGTCTCTGTCATTCGAGTTTGTTTGCCTGAATGGAAATGGCGAGGCCAGTTATATGACGGATTGGAAAAATAGTTCTTATGCCCAGTCTATTTCATTCACAGGCTGTGCTATACAGAACATAAAACGTACGCTTGTACGTATTAGCGATGGAAGTGGTGTGTTCATGACGGATATTACGATCGATAACTGTGTCATATCCGAAGTTGGTACGGACGGATATGGAATGATTAATTTCGGAAAAAATATCGATCAGTTGGAAAGGGTTTCTATAACGAATAGTACATTGATTAATATTGGTGACCAGTTGATGGACGTGAAAGGGGGAATCGGTGATGTGATATTGGAAAATTGTACTTTCTATAATTCTATGGATGCTAAGAAGGAATTGCCTAAAGTTTTCCGTTTCGATAATGCGGCAAGTACTCCGCCTTCTCCGAAATCTGCGACAATGCGGAATTTGATTTTCTCCGGTCCGAACAAAGGAAAGAAAATGAATAGTGGAAATGGTGCTTATGACATTTTGAACTTCTCTGATAATTGTTATATCACCTCCGACCTGCAGGAAGGCAATAACAGGTTTGAAGAAATAACGAGAATAAAACAAAGCTCGGATGACTTGTTCGTTGATCCATTAAACGGTGATTTCCATATTAAACCGGGAGCCGGGTTCGCCGGAACGGGTAATGCTGGTGATCCACGTTGGTATTAATTGATCCTATAATTGTTAGGTATAAAGAATATCATGAAGAATATTGTATTATCAATTTTATTGATGAGTGCCTGTGCAATGATTTATGCACAGGCGGACTCATCGCCTTATCAGGCTATTGTAGCTGTTGATGGTAGTGGAGATTATAAAACGGTTCAGGAAGCAATCAATGCTGTACCTGACGGACAGACGAAACCTTGGTTGATTCTGATAAAGAATGGCTTGTATAATGAGCAGGTGATTATCCCTAAGAATAAGCCATACGTACATTTAATAGGCCAGGATAAGGATAAGACCATTATTCATTTAAACTTGAATGTTGGTAGTAAACTGACCGGTAAAGAAATAGGTGGAAAAACAGCTTATTGGGAACACTCGGTTCATAATCCTTCCTCTCCAGTTTATAAATACGAGGGATCGGTAGTGGTGGTAAAAGGAGACCACTTTTATACGGAAAACATTTCGTATGTGAATGACTGGGGAGTTTTATCAGATAATGGTCCGCAGGCTTTGGCTATGAATAGTCAGGCAGATTGTGCTTCCTTTTATAATTGTAAGTTCCGTTCTTTTCAAGATACTTGGATGACTGCCAATAATGATGTCAGTCGGCACTATGTGAAAGATTGCTGGATAGAAGGCGCGGTAGACTATTTTTATGGTGGTGGTGATGTGTTGCTGGAAAACTGTACGCTTTATAATGTACGGAGTGGAGCAGTAATAGTGGCTCCTTCCCATAAAGATGCTAAATATGGTTATGCTTTTCGTAATTGCACTATAGATGGAAACAGTGAAGCGGCTGACGGACGTTTGAAGTTGGGGCGTCCATGGCATAATAATTCGAAGACGGTGTATATCAATACCATCATGCTTATCCCTGTCGCTGATGAAGGATGGACGAATATGGGAACGGTTCCCGGAATTTTTGCCGAATACAATAGTCGTGATGCACAGGGTAATGTGTTGGATTTAAGTAAACGCAAAACGGAATATCAATATAAAGACCGCCAAACCGGTAAGGAAGTATCGGGTACCTGTCAGGCAACTATAACGAAAGAGGAGGCGGACAAATATACGTACGAAAATATGATTCCGGGTAATGATGGCTGGAATCCGCGTATTATGATGGAGAAATTAGGAAGTCCGCGCAGTCTGGTTTATCAGCAAGGCACTCTTAAATGGAATCCTGTGAAAAATGCGATCGGATATATTGTATATGATGGAGAACAGATTCTCGGGACGACTACTGATACCTCTTTTCCGGTGTCGGAAGTGAATTATGCTTTGAAGGTATCTGCCGTGAATCAATATGGAACGCAAGGTAAAAAAGGTGTATTGTAATTGAATATAGAAAACTGGTAAGGAAAGGGGAGGTGCTTATGAGGCATCTCCCTTTCTTTCTTTATATTCTGTAGGAGTGACTCTCATGATTTTTTTGAAGCGCCTGCTAAAGTACTTCGGGTCATTGAAACCGGTCATATAAGCAATTTGGGAGAAACTGTATTCACTTTTTTCAATTAGCTGGGCGGCTCGTTTGATGCGCATTTCACATACGAAATCTACCGGAGTCAGCCCAACAATGGATTTTAATTTTCGGTAGAATACCGTACGGCTTAACATTAGTTTGTTGGCGAAGTCGTCGATGGTGATATCTGTATTATCCATTTGTTCCTCCATAAACGCCATTACTTGTTGCATGAATTGTTCATCGTATGGAGTCACTTGAGGTTGTGAAGGCTCCCACCCATTTATATGATCCTCTTCTTGAGTATGCTCTGACAGTTTCGATAAATATAGATCTTGTAGCTGTTTACGTTGACGGAGCAGCGACAAGATTCTGGTTTTTAAGTATGTAGAGCTGAATGGTTTGGTAATGTAGTCATCGATACCTTGTTCCAGTCCTGCTATCCGATCATCTAAAGAAGATTTTGCTGATAGTAATATAATAGGAATATGGCAGGTGTCATGATCGGCTTTGATTGCTTTCACCATGTCTAATCCATCCATGACCGGCATCATAACATCACTGATTATCAGATCCGGAATGTACTGCTGTGCATATTTTAATCCTTCTTTTCCATTTGTTGCTTCGAGAACAGTGTAAGTCTCTGACAGGATATTCCATAGGAAATGACGTAATTCATTGTTGTCTTCGACAATAAGAATGGAAGTTTTTTCATCCTCTGCGTCGGTTTTATTTTCATTCTTTGCGTATGCTGCCTTGAAGGATGTACTATCCGAATCTTCTTCAGTAGCTTGTATCGTCGGTGAATTATTGTCACTGTCGGATAAAATAAATTCGGCTTGTTGATCGTCTGCAAATGCTTTTTCTTCCTTAGGAAGTGTGACAATGAATTCACTTCCACTTCCCGGCTCGCTTTTCACTTGGATATTTCCGTGATGTAATTCTATTAATTCGCGTACCAGTGAAAGCCCAATGCCGGATGAGGGCTGCAGGATATTGTATTGTGCCAGTGTTTCAAATCGATAAAATAGGGATTGTTGCTTTTCGGGAGCAATGCCAATGCCTTCATCAGATACGGAGATGGTGACTTGCTCCGAACCTGTTATCATATTTACCGTTACTTTCTTCCCGTTCGGTGTATATTTGAAGGCATTTGAAAGTAGATTGAAGAATATCTTTTCAAATTTGTCACGGTCTACCCATGCGTATATTTTGTCTGTATTAGTTTGAAGTTGGAAATCAATTCTCTTTTCTTTTGCTATAAGGTGGAAGCTTTCCATTATCTTCTGTAATTGGGAAACGAGTTCTGTCTTTTCTACCAACACTTTCATCTTCTTATTTTGGATTTTGCGGAAATCCAGTAGTTGATTAACCAGACGAAGCATACGTTCTGTGTTTTTATGTACCAAATTTAGATGTTCCCGAACTGTCGGAGAGATTGCTTCATGCGCTAGAATTTCTGATACAGGGCTGGATATTAAAGTTAAAGGAGTGCGTAATTCATGTGAAATATCAGTGAAGAAGCGTAATTTGATATTGGATAAATGTTGTTCCAAGTCAACCTGATGCCGCAAACGGTAGATATAGAACAGAATGTATACAATGATAGTAGTGAATAACACGAACATGACAATATAGAATAACCATGCCCAGTATGTTTCCCAAAAAGTGGGTAAAACATGAATGGGGAGAGTGCGTATATTATCGGTCCATACTCCGTCGCTATTGCTGGAACGGATTTGCAGTTGATATTCTCCGGCAGGTAAATTTATGTATGTTGCAGAGCGGTTATTACCGGCTTCGTTCCATTCTTCTTCCAGGCCTTGCAGACGATAGGCGTATTCGATGGCATCGGGATTTACATAATCAATGGCTGCAAATTGAAAGGTGACATTACGTTCCGAAGGATTTAGTTCCAGTTCTTTTATGTCATCAAGCGCTACATGAAGTTGACTTCCTTGTATTTTGAGTCCGGTAAATACAATAGGAGGTACGTAAGAACTTTTTTTCATTTGTTCTGTGTTGATTTCAAGTATCCCTTGATTGGTTCCGAGAACGATTTTCTTTTGACTGGTTAGTGTGGGAACTGCTTCAGTGAGATTCAGTTCTCTCTGAAAGTAATTACTTCCATAATTCTCAAATGTTCCTTGTTGTGGATTGAATTTGGATATGGAGTTTTCGGAGATTACCCATAATTGTTTTTGAGTATCTTCGAGCATTGAAAGTACCAAATCAGAAGCTAATCCGTCTTTGATTGTATAACTTTTGAATTGTATATCTTCCGTGAGCAGATTTTTAGAGATAACCTGGCTGATTCCTCCGGTGAATGTTATTACATAAGTGTTTTTTCGACTGTCAGTAAATATCTGCATGACATCATTACTGCTAAGGCTGGAATCTACATTAGGGATACGGTTGCTGTGATAGAACTTAATTTCTTCAGGCTGATCGAACTTATTGGAGAATGTAAGTAAACCATTGGTTGTGCCAATCAATAACACTCCGTTGGGGGCTTCTGCGATATGTCTTATTTTGAGTGAAGTAGAAACAGGATAGTTTTTCAGCCGGTTGCCGCTATGGATAAAGTTGGTAGAACCATCAGGTGCGTGTGATAATAGGTTGAGGCCACCTCCATAACATGCGATCCATATATTGTCATGACTATCCTGAATAATACTATAGACACTATTGTTGCTTAAACTGTATGTATCTTGTGGCTGATGGACGAATTGTTGTAAAAGATAGGAGTGCTCATTTTTCTTCTTTAGAAGGATGAGGCCGTCTTTTTTGGTTCCCATCCATATATTTCCTTGTTTATCTTCCATAAAACAGTACACACTTTTTCCGAAAGTAACCTCTTGAGGGGTGATTATGCCCTGTGGAGAAAGGTAGCCTTCTAATGTCCCATCCGGACGGTAAATTCTGACGTTTCCCTTTTTGGAAGCAACCCAGAGACGTTTCTGTTTGTCGGCAAGAAAAGCACGTATTTCCAATCCATTGTCTATGGGACGTATTCTGTATTTATTGGGATAGAAAGATATTTTGTCTACGCCCCGGTCATTGGTAATCCATACATTCTGTTGCCGGTCGGTATAATAATAGCGAATAGAGGGGGCAAATAGGGAAGCGGGATTATTTTCATCTGCAAAGTATAGTTTCAGTTGATTACTGTCGCGGTCATAATAGCACAAATGCCCTTTTTGAGGACTCATCCATAGTGTGCCTTCATGGTCTTCAAAGATCATGTACCGGTTGTCGCGTTCATATTGGATTAGGTTTTGTATAGGAGCTGTGAAGTGCTGCTTATCTCCTGTTTTCAGATTTAGCTTTATCACACCGGAGGTATTGGCAAAGATCCAGACTTCTCCGGTTTTGTCCTGATAAAAGAAATGAGCTTCATTGGATGGCTGGGTGGCTGTTTGTATATTAAAATGTTGGAATTTTTTCTTTTCTGTATCGTATGTTATAAATCCGTTGTCAGTTCCTAAGCCGATCTTGTCATTAGAAGGGGAAATGGAAGATATGGAATAGATATCTGTGACAGGACATGGTAACTCCTGGAATTTTATATTTCCGTTCTTGGGATCATATATTGCGATTTTTCCGGAAGTTGAGATAAGATATATTCTCTTATTATATTCTTTGACCATTTTGAACGGATAATCGCTGTTGATTCGTTTTTTCCCGATGATGGTTACTCCCTTATCTGTCATGATCCATTCGTCCCCGTCGGAATCTTCGTAAATGTCGAATATCTTGTTTCCTTTTAAATTTTGGTTGAAACTGCTGTATAAAATGATATCTTTTCCTTCTTTGCAGGTTTGCTCATTGATTCTGAAAGCATAACCTTGTTCGCAGGTGATCCATGTAATCCCTTTATTTAAGGTATAGATATTGCTGACTGTGTTGGTCTGTTGCAGGGATGATTCAATAGGAAGGAGTATGTCAATAAACTTCTCTGTCTGAATATCAAATAGATATGCACGGTTATCATAAGATTTGCACCATATATCTCCGTCTTTGCTTTCTGTAATATAAGAGAAACGGTTAGTCGTTAAAGTACAGCCGTCTCCCGGAAATGCTTTGTAATTTTTAAATGTGTATCCGTCGAATTTGTTCAGTCCATTCCAGGTGGCGAACCAAAGAAATCCTTTTTTGTCTTGCATTATATTCACTACTACTCCTTGCGAAAGGCCACTATTGACAGAGAAGTGTTTAATCTGGCAAAGAGGTTGAGCTGCTACAGTCAGACTGGTGTATAAGCATAAAAGGAAAACATAGAGTGTCTTCATGATATTATAAATTATGTGTAGAGCAAAAATAGATAAAACTGGATTAAAAAGGAAATATAAAACCGTGATTGAACATAAAATGCACGCTTTTGCATATTTAATCCACCTGTCTATCCTCTATCAAGCACAATTATTACCCTATAAGGAGAGAAGATACCTCGTACTTTTGTTTTGACAATTAGAACTGGTAAAATTTTAAATGAAAACTATAAATGAAACGTCTATTTATTTGTGTAGTGGGACTTGTTATAGCCGTAACCGCATGGTCTCGTACCTTTAATATGAAGGAGCTTGGAGCTGATCCCCGAGGTATTGAATCTTGTACGGAGTTAATAAACCAAACGATTGAAAAAGCATCTTCTGAAGGTGGAGGAACTATTTATTTCCCGGCAGGTGTTTATTTGACAGCCACTATCCACATGAAAAGTAATATAACTTTGTATGTGGAGTCCGGAGCTGTTCTTCGTTTTTCAGATCGTTTTGAAGATTATCTTCCTTTTGTGAAGATTCGTTGGGAAGGTACAGTGATGAATACTTTGTCTCCCCTGATTTATGCGCATGATGCGGAGAATTTGACTATAACCGGGCGTGGAACGTTGAACGGTAATGGATTCAAATGGTGGAGCTGGGAGAAAGAAACACGGGAGCTGATTAAAAAGAACGGAGGAAAATTGCCTGCTTTGAATAAACTACAACGAATGTGGGAAGAGGCTAATGAAGATCTGGAAATTTCGGATTATTATAAACCTTCTTTAGAGCGTCGTATGTTTCGGCCTCCTTTTATTCAGTTTTATGAATGTAACAATGTGTTGATAGAGAATGTGAAAATTGTCAATTCTCCTTTTTGGACCATAAATCCGGCTTTTTGTGATAATGTAACAGTGCATGGAGTGACGATATATAACCCTTCAAAAGACCCAAAAGGTCCCAATACGGATGGAATAAACCCTTCTTCTTGCCGGAATGTGCGTATTTCTGATTGTTTTATTAGTGTGGGGGATGATTGTATTACAATTAAATCGGGGCGTGATGCTGATGGACGGAAATATGGAAAGGCATGTGAAAATATAACGATAACTAATTGTGTTATGCTTTCCGGTCATGGAGGGGTAGTTATTGGTAGTGAAATGTCAGGCGGTGTAAGGAGAGTGACAATTTCTAATTGTGTTTTCGATGGTACGGATTCCGGTATTCGCTTGAAATCTTCTCGTGGGAGAGGAGGAGTTGTTGAAGAGCTTCGGGTAGATAATATCGTCATGAAGAATATTCAGCGGAATGCCTTCATCTTTGATTTGTTCTATGATAAAGAATCAAAAGTGGAACCTGTCAGTGAACGGACTCCTGTTTTCCGGAACATTCATTTGAGTAATATCACAGGTTCTGATATCAAGCAAATTGGTTATATTAAAGGGATTGAAGAAATGCCTGTACAAGGTTTGTCCTTTTCAAATATTAATATGAAGGCAGAGGTTGGATTTATAGTTGATATTGCTGAGGATATTCGTTTTGATAATGTGGATTTCTCTTCGCAGACTGGTTCACCGTGGCAATTCAGTAAGTGTAAGCAGATTGTTCTGAATAATGTTAGATCGAAGTATCCTGTAAACCAACAACCGATTGTTACTTTTGAAGATGTCGATAATGCTATTATTAATAATTGTTTTCAGATGACTCCTGTGAAGGATTTTTATAAAGCTAATAACAGTCATATTATTGAAGGACATAATTATTGGAAAAAAGAGAGTTTTAAATAAACAGGAACTATCATATTATTTCTGTTGAATTTTATTGTTGGGTAGATATGAGAAGAACGATATTACATCATCTGTAATATCGTTCTTCTATTGATTAGAGTTGTTTATAATTTACTTCTTATCGTTTTCGCGAATCTCCACCCGGCGGATCTTACCGCTGATTGTCTTAGGAAGCTCTTCTACAAACTCGATCACACGCGGATATTTATAAGGAGCAGTCACTTTCTTCACGTGGTTCTGCAATTCCTTAATCAGTTCTTCTCCGGCACGTGCTTTATAGTCTTTGGATAGAACAATCGTAGCTTTTACTACCTGACCGCGAATCTCGTCGGGTACTCCGGTAATGGCACATTCCACAACAGCCGGATGAGTCATCAACGCACTTTCCACTTCGAATGGGCCGATGCGGTAACCGGAACTCTTGATAACGTCGTCTGCACGACCGACAAACCACAGGTATCCGTCTTCATCTTTCCAGGCAACATCGCCGGTGTAATAAATACCATCGTGCCAAGCTTCATGAGTACGTTCCGCATCCCGGTAGTATTCTTTGAAAAGTCCGAGAGGTTTACCTTTGCTGGTGCGGATTACAATTTGTCCTTGTTCACCCGCTTCAACAGAGCGACCTTCATGGTTGATCAAGTCTACATCATATTGAGGATTCGGCAGCCCCATGCTTCCCGGTTTCGGTTCCATCCAAGGCATGGTGGCGATGGTGAGGGTTGTTTCTGTTTGTCCGAAACCTTCCATCAGTTTGATACCCGTCAGCTTCTTGAAAGTTTCAAATACGGCAGGGTTCAATGCCTCTCCGGCAATGGTGCAATATTTAAGTGAAGACAAGTCGTACTTTGTCAGGTCTTCGTGAATCAAGAACCGGAAGATGGTAGGAGGTGCACAGAGAGAGGTGACATGATATTCCTGGATTTTTTCCAGAATAGCTGCCGGGGTAAACTTCTCGTGGTCGTAGACGAAGATATTGGCTCCGGCAATCCACTGTCCGTAGAGTTTTCCCCATACTGCTTTTCCCCAGCCGGTATCGGCAATGGTGAGGTGAAGGCTATTTTCATCCAAGTTGTGCCAAAAACTACCGGTAACGATATGACCTAACGGATAAGTAAAGTCATGTGCCACCATCTTAGGTTCGCCGGTAGTGCCGGAAGTAAAATACATCAGAGAGATGTCATCATTAGTATTCGCATGGCGCGGACGTACAAACGGAGCAGCATTTTCGATACCCTGATGGAAATCTTCGAAGCCTTCCGGGATTTCCGGACCGACACTGACTAACTTTTCAACCGTGGGACATTCGGGAAGAGCCTCTTTGATATGTTGCAGGATGATTCCTTCGCCGGCAGCTACGATCATTTTGATGTCGGCAGCATTGCAGCGATAGATAATATCCTTCTTGGTCAGCAAGTGAGTAGCCGGAATGACAGTTGCTCCTAGTTTGTGAAGAGCGATGGTGCTATACCAGAACTCATAACGGCGTTTCAGAATCAGCATCACCATGTCGCCACGGCCGATACCCAGGCTCTGGAAGTAAGAAGCGGTCATGTCCGTAGATCGTTTCATGTCGGCAAATGAGAATTGGCGACTTTCGCCTTTGTCATTTGTCCAAAGTAAAGCGTTCTTGTCAGGTTGTTCGGCTGCCCAGGCATCTACTACGTCATAACCGAAGTTGAAGTTCTCCGGGACGTTTATTTTCAAATTCTTGTTGAAGTCCTCTTGTGAGCTGAAAGAGGTCTGTGATAAAAATCTTTCTACCATGATGTTGTTACATAATTACTGCCAGAAAACGTACCGTTTTGCCATCGAGCGCTTTCATGCCATGTGGAAGTTTAGAGTTAAAATAAATACTGTCTCCTTGATTGAGGATGATTTCTTTGCCTTCGATGTTGATAAGCATACGTCCTTCGATGACAAGGTTGAATTCCTGTCCATTATGTTTGTTATAATGGATCGGCTCGTCGATTGCTTTCGGTTCAACGGTAACGATGAACGGATCGGCGGTACGGTTCATGAATCCTGAAGCCAGTGACTGGTATTTATAAGCTTTGGTACGTTCAATGCTGATACCTTTGCCGGCACGAGTCACAAAGTAGCTGCTCATTTTAGGTTCTTCGCCAAACATCAGAGCGTCGAGGGCTACATTATACGTACGGGCTATTTTTTGTAACATGCTGACAGAGATGTCGTAATCTCCTGTTTCCGCAAGCCGGTATTCTTCAGCAGAAATGTCACTATCGCGGGCGATATCCTCTGCGGTCAGTTCCAATACATCACGTAATCCGCGGAGGCGTTCTGCTATCTGTTTAATTTGTTCATTCATACAAATGGTTAGTATTTTATGATTAATAATTCTATGGTGTTATTTGGAAGCTTTCATGGCTTTGATAATAGCAGAGGTGAAGCCGTTGTGTTCTAATTCATTGATACCCTTGATGGTGATTCCGCCCGGAGTGGTTACTTTGTCGATTTCTACGCTGGGGTGGGTGTCGTTGTTCTGAATCAGTGCGGCCGCTCCTTTTAAGGATTGGGCTATCATCTGCATGGCATCTTTAGGGCGGAGTCCCATTTCGATTCCGGCTTGCATGGCTGCCTGAATGTATTTCAGTACGTAAGCGATACCGCAGGATGCCAATGCGGTGGCTGCCGCTATTTTATCTTCGGGGATAAGCATCACTGTTCCCATCTCGCTAAATAACCGGAGGATGAAGTTGTCTTGTTCATCATTCGTGTTGCGCGCGGCAACAAGCGTCATGCTTTCCAGTTCGCTGATAGCGGTGTTCGGAATCAGACGGAACATGGGCATTTCCGGTGCTACGACATAATGAGCCAGTTCTTCAAAACTGATGCCGGCAGCTACGGAGATGAGTATCTGTTTGCTTTTTAATTTCAACTCGCGCATCACCGATTCCATAAACCACGGTTTGACGGCAAGGATGACAATGTCTGCTCCTGTGGCTGCTTCCAGATTATTGTTGGTGGTGGAGATACACGGAAATTCTTTTTTCAGTTTCTCTAGTTTTCCGGCACTGGGATTGGATACAATGATATCCGAATCGTCTATCAGACTTCCTTTTGCCAGGCCACGGGCTATTGAACCGCCCATGTTTCCTGCACCGATAATGGCTATTTTCATATACGCTTGTTTTTAATGAGTTGTTACAGACAAAGGTAACAGTTAATTACGAAAAAACAAAAAGCAGCCAGAATAAGAAATAAATTTCTAATAAAGGCTGCTTTTATTGTTGGCTGTTTATTAATCAAATGAGCGGTTAGAGTACTTTTTTGAACCGGGCGAGGAACTCTTTCGCTTCCTCCATGCTGAGACAGAGAGGAGGTAACAGGCGAAGTACATTCGTGCCGCTTGCTCCGGTAAATACATGCTCGTCATAGATGAGACGGCTGCGTAGTTCCTTAATCGGTTCTTCAAATTCGAGGCCGATCATTAGTCCGCGTCCGCGCACTTCTTTGATTTGCGGGAATTTTTTCAGCTCTTCCAGTAAGTAATCACCTATTGCCTTAGCATTTTCTACCAGATTTTCCTGTTCAATGACATCCATCACAGCGAGAGCTGCCGAACATGCCAGGTGATTTCCTCCAAAAGTAGTTCCCAACTGGCCATATACCGGTTTAAACATCGGGCTGATTAAGACACCTGCCATCGGAAAGCCGTTACCGATTCCTTTGGCTACAGTGATGATATCCGGCTTAATGTCATTATATTGATGAGCGAAGAATTTACCGCTACGTCCGTATCCGCTCTGAATTTCATCGAGAATCAGGATCGTTCCTGTTTCGCTGCAAGCTTTGCGGAGTTCCTGCATAAATTCGGTGGTTGGTATCTTGATACCGCCTACACCTTGTATTCCTTCAATGATAACAGCGCATGTGTCTCCTTTAGACAATTCCTGTTTCATCGCTTCCACATCGTTGAGTGGGAGATAGGTGACATGACCGTTATTGTTGATAGGAGCGATAATGGAAGGATTGTGAGTCGCTTCTACTGCAAGAGACGTCCGTCCGTGGAATGCTTTATTGAAAGATACAATCTTAGTACGTCCGTTGTGGAAAGAAGCAAGTTTCAGAGCATTCTCGTTTGCTTCGGCACCACTGTTAATCAGAAACAGGCTGTAGTCTTCATAACCGGAAATCTTGCCCAGTCGTTCGGCTACCTCTTGTTGGAGCTTGTTGATGACGGAGTTTGAGTAGAAACCAAGTTTAGCCACCTGGTTACTTATCATTGCTGTATAGTGAGGGTGTGCATGTCCGATAGAGATAACGGCATGACCTCCGTAGAGATCCAGATATTCCGTTCCGTTCTCATCCCATACTTTGCAACCGTCGCCCTTGACAATGTTGATGTTATATAAAGGATATACGTCGAATAATTTCATAATTCTTTGTTTTTAAAAAGCTGAAGGCTTCAAACGTAGTCCTACGGTTTCTTCCAGATTGAACATTAGGTTCATGTTATGAACCGCTTGTCCGCTGGCGCCTTTCAGCAAATTGTCGATACAAGAGATAATCAATAGTTTGTCACCATGTTTTTCCAGATGTATCAGGCATTTATTAGTATTAACGACTTGTTTCAAGTCAATATTCTTGTCTACGATGTGTACAAAGGAGTCTTTTGCATAATATTCCTCATACATACGAACGATTTCTTCCAGCGCTACTTTGGTTTTGACTACCAGCGTTGCAAAGATACCACGGGCGAAATCACCACGGTATGGAATGAAGTCGATCTCCGCATCGAAACTGTTTTGCAGCTGTTTCAGTGATTGCTTGATTTCCGGAACATGCTGGTGCTCGAATGCTTTGTACACACTCATATTGTTGTTTCTCCAACTGAAATGACTGGTAGCACCCGGTTTCACTCCGGCTCCCGTACTTCCTGTAATAGCATTTACCATTACATCATCTGTCAGCATCAGATTCTTGGCAAGCGGAAGCAAACCAAGCTGGATGCAGGTTGCAAAACAGCCGGGGTTGGCTACGTGCTTCGCCGTACAAGTGGCGCGACGGTTCAGTTCTGGCAGACCGTAGATAAAGTCGTGGTCGTCACTTTTGATACGGTAGTCCATGGAGAGGTCGATAATCTTCAGGTTTTCCGGTATGTTGTGACTTTCCATGAATTTCTTTGTATCTCCGTGGGCGGTACAGAAGAAAAGAACGTCGATTTCGTCCAGAGGTAACTGGTCGGTGAACGTTAAATCCGTTTCTCCATACAAGCCTTCGTGTACGTCGGTAATTCTGTTTCCGGCATTACTGCTGCTGTTGATAAATACGATTTCAGTTTCCGGATGGTTGAGCAGCAGACGGATTAACTCGCCTGCAGTATATCCTGCGCCACCAATGATTCCTGCTTTAATCATATCTCTTCGTCTTTGTGGTTATTATAGTAAACACGTAGCGGAGTAGAAGTTACTTTGATAAAGCCTTTTGCGTCTTCAGCTGTCCAGCCTTTCTGCATTTCACCGTATTCTCCGAATTTAGTCTTCACCAGATCATCTTCCGATTCTACACCTACCGTAGAGAAGGAAAGAGGGCGAAGCTCGAGGATAGCTGTACCGTTTACGTTGCGCTGGCTTTCCTGCAACATGGCTTCGATGTCACGCATCACCGGCTCCAGGTATTGACTTTCGTGGAGGAACATACCGTACCAGTTAGCTACTTGATCCTTCCAATATTGTTGCCATTTGCTTAATGTATATTTCTCAAGGAAACGGTGAGCGCCGATAATCAACATCGGGGCAGCTGCTTCGAATCCTACACGGCCTTTGATACCGATAATTGTATCGCCTACGTGCATATCACGGCCGATACCGTATGCTGCGCCAATCTCTTCCACTTTCTGGATGGCTTTGATCGGGTCGTCAAACTTCTCGTCGTTGACAGCTTTCAGTTCCCCTTTTTCGAAAGTCAGGCGGAGCTGTTCGCTGCCTTCTTTTTCAACGTGCTTGAGGTAAGCTGTTTCCGGGAGTCCTTGCGCGGAGTCGAGGATTTCGCCACCACAGATAGAAGTACCCCATAAGCCTACGTTATAAGAGTATTTTAGTTTGGTGAAGTCTGCACTGAAACCATGCTTGTTCAGATAGTCGATTTCTTCCTGACGGCTCAATGCCATATCACGGGTTAATGTGATGATTTCCACATTGGGAGCCAGTACGAGGAAAGTCATATCGAAACGAATCTGGTCGTTACCTGCGCCGGTAGAACCATGTGCAATGGCGTCTGCACCAATTTCGTTAGCATAGCGTGCGATAGCCAATGCCTGGAAAATACGTTCGGAACTAACCGAAATAGGATAAGTACCATTACGCAGCACATTTCCGAAAACCATGTATTTCAGGCTCTTTTCGTAGTATTCCTGGGTAACGTCTATTGTTACATATTTCGTAGCTCCCAGTTTATAAGCATTTTCTTCGTTTGTTTTCAGTTGTTCTTCACTGAAACCACCCGTATTGGCACAAGCTGCATATACTTCGTAACCTTTTTCTTTGGCGAGGTACATGACGGTGAACGATGTGTCCAGTCCGCCGCTGAATGCCACCACTACTTTTTTCTTCTTTTCTTCCATAGTGCTGTATCTTTTAAATGTTATTTCTTTCTTGTTCTTTTTTGATGTTCCGCGGCTCTGTCGGATCGTATAGCATGGCTGTACAGATGCAGAACTTGCGGTTTTTCGCTACCAGGATATCATGGTTGATACATCCTTCGCATCCTTTCCAGAAAGCTTCGTCGTCTGTCAGTTCGTTGAAGGTGACAGGCACATAACCCAGTTCGGTGTTCATCTTCATGACAGCTGCTCCGGAGGTCAGACTGAATATTTTTGCTTTCGGCCATCGGAGACGTGCCAGTTGGAAAGAAGCCTGTTTGATACGTTTGGCCAGTCCTAATCCACGGAAATCGGGATGAACGATCAGACCGGAAGTAGCCACGTACTGCTTGTTTCCCCATGATTCGATGTAGGTGAATCCGGCAAAAGTATCGCCACAAAGAGCAATAATCGCCTTACCTTCTTTCATCTTTGTCGCTACGTATTCGTGTGTGCGTTCCGCAATTCCTGTTCCTCGTACGGCGGCAGCATTTCTGATAGTTTCCAAAATAGTGTCAACGTAAACCTCATGTGAGGCGTCGGCTACCATAACATCTATTTGTTGAGTGTCCATTTCTTTATTATATAATAATAGGTATAATTATTCGATATTGGGAATGATGAGTGACAGAAGCTGACGTATTTTGCTGATGGCAACTCCTTCACGCAACACCAACATGATTGTATCGTCACCGGCAATGGTTCCCAGAATTTCACTGAATTCATTGTTGTCGATGTCATACGCCATGCTGCTCGCATAACCGGGACGGGTGCGGATAACGGCAATGTTACCGGAAAACTGTAAAGAGATAAATCCGTTGTTACGTAACATTTCACCGGCACTCTGGTCGGTAGAACGTTTATACATAATGTTGTTCGGCAGTACATATACGTACTTCCCGTTCATACTGGCAGCCTTGGCTACTTTCAATTGTTTCAAGTCGCGGGAGAGGGTGGCCTGTGTCAGTTCGAAGCCTTCGCGGTTCAGCTCTTGCAGCAGTTCTTCCTGCGAACCGACCTCCTTGCTTGAGATTATCATTTTGATGGCGTCTAACCGATTTGCTTTCTTCTTCATTGTATAATTATTCTAAGAATGGCGCAAAAGTATGCATTATTTCGGAGAAAAGATGCATAAAACCAAAGTTTTTTTGCATAAAAGTGAAAATACTTTAGAAAGGGATAGTGATATAATCAGGATATATGTGGGTATATGTAACAAAGTTGTTTCTTTATTGCTTCATTTTGTGCTGACTTTTTTTATTGTCTATTAAAAAAGATGCAATTGTTTGTTTAGGGATTTTTAAATATATAAATTTGTAAAGTGAATAAGGAGACAAATCGTATGATAGATGAAGATATTGAGCTTTATTCTCTTTTTAGAAAAGGAGATAGAAAGGCTTTTGATACTTTATTTTTGAAGTATTATTCCATACTATGTGCCTTCGGGAAGTACTATATTCCTATAGAAGATGCTGAAGAAGTTGTTTTGGATATCATGACATGGCTATGGGAAAACAGAGAATTCCAGATCATAGAAACTTCTTTGCGAAGTTATTTGTTTATGGCGGTCAGAAACAGATGCTTGGATTTAATAAGTAAGAATCAGACAAAAAGACGTTGTTATGAGCATATGTTTGCTAAAGAAATGCAGACAAGTTTTGAAGATCCTGATTTTTATGTAGTGGAGGAATTGATGGCGAAAATAGAAAAGGCCGTGATGCGATTGCCGGACTCCTATCGTATAACTTTTGAGATGAGCCGTTATCAAGATAAAACATATAAAGAGATTGCGAAAGAATTAAACGTTTCCATAAAATTAGTGGAGTATCGTATCCAGCAAGCATTGAGACTTTTACGTGTAGAACTAAAAGACTATTTACCGTTGATTACAATCATATTCCCTTATTTTCTCTAAGGATAGCCGATTCGTTTTTGAGTCTTAAAATAAAAATGCAGCTTTTAATTAAAAAAGTTGCATTTTTGTTTAGGGGCTAATTGAAGTATTCCGTCTTCTTAATAAAATGAACATAAAAGATGATGGAATTACATGAAAATATAGATGAGGCTCTTTTACTCCTTTATTTTTCCGGTACACTAGGAGAGAAAGAAAAAGAAGAGGTAGAAAATTGGATTTCCCTCTCTGAAGAGAACAGAAAAATAGCTAAACAGATTTGTTACATACACCACGTAACAGATATAATAGATACCGTGAAGCAGATAGATCCTAAACAGGCATTGGTGAAGCTGGATAAGAGATTGTCAAAAAGGAAGAAAATAAACTGGTGGGAATGGGGGATAAGAGCAGCAGCTGTGTTATTTATTCCTTTATTCTTATCTTTCTTCTATTTTGTATTTAATCAAGATAAAAATTATGATCGTTATGTCGAAATTCGGTCTAATCCGGGGATGATGACAAAAGTGGAGTTACCGGATGGTACTTGGGTATGGCTGAATTCTGCTTCTTATCTAAAATATCCAGTGTCTTTTGAAGGAGAATATCGAAAGGTTGAATTGCTCGGAGAAGCTTATTTTTCAGTACAAAAGGATAATGGACGGAAATTCTTAGTCGATGTAGGAAAGGGGATTGAATTAGAGGTTTTAGGTACTGAATTTAACGTGGATGCTTATCCGGATGATAAGTTTGTAGCTGCTACTTTGGTGACAGGTAGAGTAAAATTCCATTGTCAGCAGAAAGGCAGGGAGGTTACTTATAGTATGCAACCCGGACAGAAGGTGATTTATAATTTATTGGATGAGAAACTTTTGTGTACAACTACTTTTGTTGAATCTGATATTGCTTGGAAAAGTGGAAGGATCATTTATCGAGATACTCCTCTTGAAGATGCTTTAAGAACTTTGAGCAAGCGTTTTGACGTAGAGTTCCGTATTGTTAATCCATTATTAAAGAAATATTGCTTTACAGGTACTTTTATTAATCAACGTCTGGATAAGATCTTGGAACACTTCAAAATAGCTTCAGGGGTGAGATACAGATATCTTGAATCGGCATTGGACAACGGTGTTGTGAAAGAGAAAACAATAATAGAAATTTATTAAACAAAAAAGAACTATGAAAACACTCCCTCCTTAAACAAAAAATATGGGAAAAATATAGCACTATTCTTCCCATATAAAAAATCATTTAGCCTTACTTGTTTGCCGACAAGTGTAGTTAACTTTATTTTTAATTTAAATCACAACAAATTTATGCAAAAACATTGTAGTATCCAAATTCTTGGGATTAAAAGGCTACTGAAAGCAACTTTAAAAGGAATTCCATTGCCTATGAGATTATTAATTATTATGCTATGTGTTTCGATAGGATGCATTCGTGCGACAAATACTTATGCGCAAAATGCGATCCTTGACTTGAAAGTCAATAATCAAACGATTGAAACCGTCTTGAAAATAATAGAATCGCGGACTGACTTTGTATTCTTCTTTAACAGTCAGCAGGTTAATGTACATAAACGTGTCTCTATTAATGTCAATAAACAGAATATTTTTAAAATTCTAGATGAGGTTTTTAAGGGAAGTGACGTTGTTTATTCAGTGCTTGATAAAAGCATAATTTTGTCTAGTAAAAGATTTGCGCCTGATGGAAATTTGAAGAAGATTACAGGTAAGGTCGTTGATACGAACGGTGAACCGTTGATTGGTGTTACAATTGCTCTGAAAGGAAGCAATAGAGGAACGGTGAGTGATGTAAACGGAAATTTTTCTTTAAACGGAGAAGAAGGAAAGCTTAATGTGTTGAATATCTCATATATTGGTTATAAAGACCAACAGGTAAAAGTTGAGGATGGTAAAACTTTGATTATTACATTGGAAGAGGATACCAAGGTTTTGGAAGAAGTAGTTGTTGTGGGATATGGTACACAGAAAAAAATCAATTTGACGGGTGCTGTTGCTGTGGTTGACGATAAACAAGTAATCGGACGTTCGGCCGATAATTTGTCTAAACTACTTCAAGGAGCTGTTCCTAATATGAATGTTACTGTTTCTAACGGTCGTCCGGGACAGGGTGGTAGCATAAATATTCGTGGTATCAATTCTATCAGTAGTAGTGCCACGCCTTTGATATTAGTTGATGGTGTAGAAGGTACTATCGATGCAGTGAATCCCAATGATGTGGAGTCTATTAGTGTATTGAAAGATGCTTCTTCGGCTGCTGTATATGGGGCTCGTGCAGCTTATGGAGTAATTTTGGTTACAACAAAATCTGGTAATGATGGTAAAACACGTGTTTCTTATAACGGACGTTATAGCTTTGGCTCACCTACAGTTTCCAGAGATTTTGAGACTCGCGGTTATTATTCGGCGGCTATCAATGATATGTTTTATTCTACCTATCAAGGTTCTAACTATACGAATTATAATGATGAAGATTATTATGAAATGTGGATCCGGCGTAATGATAAAACGGAAAATCCGGAACGACCGTGGGTGGTTATCAAAGATGGTGAATATAAATATTATGGTAACTTTGATTGGTATAACTACTTCATGGATGAGTCTCGTCCTACATGGGAACACAATATTAGTGTCAGTGGTGGCAATAAGAAAGTGCACTATTTCCTTTCCGGTGCTTATTATGATCAGAAAGGAGTTATTCGGAAAAATATGGATAGTTTCACTAAATACAATTTCCGTTCCAAGGTAAGTATTGAGATTGCTCCATGGTTGAAGATAAGTAATAATACGTCATACAAAAAGGATTCTTATCCATTTCCGGGGCCAGGTGCTATTAACAATCTTTTTGATGCGATAAGTAAGCATGCCTTAGCTTCTATTGTTCCAATCAATCCGGATGGTACATATATGGGGAATGCAACAGTTATTACAGGAGGATATCGCCCTGCTAATGATCTTAGTGCAATTCTTGAATACGGTAAACACAAGAATGAGGATACTAATTACTTTTTTAATACCACCTTTGAGGCGGTAATGACACCTGTTAAGAATGTAACGGTGACGGCTAATTATTCGTTTGCTCAACATGAATATACGGCAATGAATCGTAGTGCTAATTATCCATATTCACGTGTACCCGGAGAAGTTCTTTGGAAAACAGATGGTTATGGCCTTAATACTCTTTATGAACGTTCTAATCATGATTGGTTTCATTCATACAATATTTATGGAAATTATACAAATACATTTGCCGATGTGCACCATGTAAGTGCAACTGCCGGTGTCAATTATGAAACTAAATTTTTTAAAGACATCAAAATACAACGTAATGATTTATTGTCCGAAGATTTAACTGATTTTAATTTAGCTAATGGTGATGAAATGAGTATTGCGGGTGGTAAAAATAGATATGCTCTTTTCGGTCTTTTTTATCGTTTGAATTATGACTATAAAAATAGATATTTATTTGAATTTAGCGGACGCTATGATGGTAGTTCACGGTTTGCCCGGGGACATCGCTATGGCTTTTTTCCTTCAGTTTCTGCCGGGTGGAGAATTAATGAAGAAAAGTTCTTTGCACCATTACGTAAACAAATTAGTAATTTGAAATTACGCTTTTCTTTGGGAGCATTAGGAAACCAACAAGTCGGATATTATGACTATTTGCAGACTATATCTTCTGGTGGTACAATTTCTTATGCTTTTGGTGATAAAAATAAAGCGTCAGGTGCTAGTATCTCTGCTCCGAATGCTTCTGATTTCACTTGGGAAACGGTTGTTACAAAAAATATCGGTTTGGATCTCGGACTATTGAATAATCGTTTGAATATGACGGCTGATATATATGTACGTGATACGAAAGATATGTTGATGGCTTCCAAGGATCTTCCGAATGTATATGGTGCTTCTTCTCCAAAAACAAATGCTGCTAACTTACGTACGAAAGGTTGGGAAGCATCGATTAGTTGGAATGATTCTTTTAATCTAAAGGGAAAAGCGTTCCATTATTCTGTCGTACTAGGCTTGGCTGATAATACGACTAAAGTGACAAAGTATAACAATGATAACAAAACATTGGGCACTCCATATGAAGGACAACAACTGGGAGAGATTTGGGGATATGTTGTTGATGGTCTCTTCAAAACTGATGAAGAAGCTGAAAACTATCCGGTAAATCAGAGTTACGTAAATAATATATTGAATATTTCTGTAAAATCTCAAGGTCTCCATGCGGGGGATGTGAAATATGTGGACTTGGATGGCGATAATATTATTTCTCCTACTTTATCGGCAAACGATGTGAAGGATCAGAAAGTGATTGGAAATTCTTTACCAAGATATACATATTCTGTCAGATTAGCTGCAGATTGGAATGGAATTGATTTTTCTGCTTTGTTGCAAGGCGTCGGTCGCCAACATTGGTATCCCAATGGTGAAACTAGTCTGTTCTGGGGTCCCTATGCCCGTCCTTATTGTACTTTTATTCCGAAGGATTTCTTGACAGATGTTTGGTCAGAAGATAATCCGGATGCTTATTTCCCACGTCCGAGAGGCTATGTGGCATTGGATGTTAATCCACGTGAGTTGTCTAAACCTAATACTCGCTATTTGCAAAATGTGGCTTATTGCCGTCTTAAAAATGTAACAGTCGGTTACTCTTTGCCACGTACTTGGCTAAAGGCTTTGCATATGGAACGTGTCAGGGTTTATTTTAGTGGAGAGAATCTTTTTACATTCAGCCCTTTACATAGTAATTATATTGATCCGGAACATGCTGGGGCTTCTACGAGCTGGAAAAGTGGTCATACGAACGTGACTTCTTATCCAATGAGTAAGACCTATTCATTTGGAATTGATGTGACTTTTTAATGGAAAATAAAAACTAGGATAATATGAGTAGTATAAAATATAAAATATGGATGCTCTTGCCTCTGATGGCAATGATTTCTTGTGAAAGTATTTTGGATAAATTTCCGGAAGATAAAATTACACCGGAAACATTCTTTACAACAGAAAACGAGTTAGAATTGTATTCAAACAATTTCTATGTCGCTTGTATTTCGGGTACAGGAGTGTTTAAAGATTACGGTGATGTAATTATTCAGCCTATCTTGGAAAAAGCGATTAGCGGGCAACGCACTATACCTGAAACAGATTCTAATTTCGATGGTTGGGGTTGGGGAGCCCTTCGTGATATTAATTTCTGCCTGGAGAACATTTATCGTTGCCAGAATGAGGAAGTACGGAATCATTATGAAGGTTTGGCACGTTTTTTTAGAGCTTATTTTTATTTTGTAAAGGTGAGGCGTTTTGGAGATGTGCCATGGTATGATTATGTGATTGGAAGTGCTGATACGGAAGCTTTGAGTAAACCTAGAGATTCTCGTGAGTTTGTAATGGGGAAAGTATTGGAGGACATTGATTTCGCGATTGATAATTTGAGAAAACAAAAAGATGTATACCGGGTGACTCGTTGGACTGCTTTGGCTTTAAAATCCAGAATTTGTTTGTTTGAAGGTACATTTCGAAAGTATCATGGTTTGAATGATTGGGAAAAGTATCTTCGTGAATGTGCATCCGCATCGGATATCTTTATCAATGAGAGTGGTTATACAGTTTATACGGCAGGTTCTACCCCTTATTTCAATTTATTTGGCTCTTTGAATGCTGAACCCACGGAAATAATCCTGGCGAAAGATTACAATGCAGCTTTGGGATTGACTAATATTGTACAGGCATTTTGCAATTCTCCTGGTGAGGCAAATTCAGGTGTGACAAAGCGTTTTGTTAATTCTTATCTGATGAAAGATGGTTCTCGTTTTACAGATAAGAGTAATTATGAGACTATTGGATTTGTGGAAGAGATGAAAAACCGTGATCCGCGTCTGACACAAACGATTCGTGCAGCAGGATATGTACGTGATGACGGGAAAAAATATCTGCCAAACTTTAAGTTGGCAAAATTAGGGTATCATCTGAAGAAGTACGATTGTGGAGTTAAATATGATATGTCTTCTGAATCTGATTTGCCATTGTTTCGTACAGCCGAAGTTTATTTGAATTGTGCGGAAGCAAAAGCAGAATTGGGGACATTGACTCAGGATGATTTGAATAAAACAATTAATAAGCTAAGGGCTCGTGTAAATATGCCGAATTTATTAATGGCAACAGCAAATGCTAATCCGGACCCTTATTTGAAGGAGTGGTATCCGCACGTGGAAAGTGACGATAATCAGGGGATTATCCTTGAAATTAGACGTGAACGCGCTATAGAACTGGTAATGGAAGGCTTTAGATATTATGATATCATGCGTTGGAAGGAAGGTAAAATATTTGAAAAACCATTTCTTGGTATTTATTTTCCCGGTCCGGGTGAATATGATTTGGACGGTGATGGAACGAATGATGTTTATCTGTATTTGAGTACTGATAAAGGAAACTCTTCTTGTGTAGATCAGTTTGAGATAGGTGGTGAACTTAGCTTGGATCATGAGACAAGTGGTAATTTGATTATTCATCAAAGTATCAAAAGAGTATGGAATGAGGACAAGGATTACTTGTACCCGATACCAACAAAGGATCGTGTTTTAACAGATGGAGCATTAACGCAGAACCCGGGTTGGAATGATGGACTTATTTTTTAATTTTAAATGGAGAAAATAATGAAAATGAAATATTTATATATGTCTTTTCTATTGGCGTTAGTCTATAGTTGTAGTGACTCTGGAGATAATTCAGATTATAGCGAAATGTTGAAAAAAGATTTCAACCAAGAAATTAAATGGGATGTGGATTCATTGGCTCTTATGAGAGCATCTTGGGAAAAAACGGATTTAGGTAACGGGGCAGCTGTTTGTACGGCACAAGCGAGCATGTGGGGGACTACCCAAAGCGTTTCTTATGTGGTATATCCGACGACTATGTTTTCTACCAGAGTTGCTGTATGTGATACTCCTGCCAAAACTAGTATGATTGCTAAAGATAAAAAAGCATTGTTTGCTATCAATGGCAGTTATTCTATTTCCGGAAATCCGTCTACATTTACTATGGTGGATAAGGTGGTGAAGGTTGCGTCTACGATCGAATCTGCCAGTAAAGTGAACGGAGTGATTGCTATTGATGCGGAAGGTTCTGTAGATGTGAAGTCTTGTACGTTTTCAGATTATACGGATGTGGAAGATGAATATGAATCAGCTTTAGCATCAGGTCCAATGTTACTTATGGAAGGGAAAGTGTGTTCGTTTCCTCAAGATGCTATTTATACACAACGTATGGCTCGGTCTGTGATTGGGATAACTGCTCAGGGAAAAATGATGCTGCTTACTATTGATGGTGCTATAACGGGAAATGCTGATGGTGCAACACTTGAGGAGGCAGCTTTTATTGCCAAAACATTGGGGATGAAGAATGCGGTTTGTTTGGCTGACGGAAGTTCTTCCACGCTATGGACATCAGGTAAAGGCGTAGTGAATCATCCGGTTGGAAATGGACAGTATGATCATGAAGGCGAAGGTACAGTGTCTACTGTGATCTATGTTGCAGCTTCTTCTTTATTTGACGGTGGTGATGGAACGGTTGATAATCCTTATTTGATTAGCAATAGGAATCATATGAGGAACATGATGTCTGTTGTAGAACTTGATAAAACTTATTATTTCGAAATGACGAATGATGTTGATATGACTGGCATTGACTGGAAACCGCTGAATACGGGTGAGCCTGTTGACCGTTTTGATATAAAGATTCATTTTGATGGTAAGGGACATACGATTAGAAATTTACATTGTGAGATCAGTTCTCGGTACGCCAGTTTCTTTGGGGTAATGAATGGTTCATGTCGTAATGTGCGCTTTGAAAATGCGGAAGTTATTGGATATGGTTCTTCTTGTACGGGTATTGTTGCCGGTTATTTGGGAACAAATGCTTTGGAGTGTTTGATTGAAAATGTATATGTGTCTGGTACTGTAAGTGGCATACAGCAAGTGGGTGGTATTGGTGGCATTTTTGCTAAAGGTACTGTACGGAATTGTTATGCAGATGTAAAAGTAATCGGGTCTTCTCGTGCCGGTGGTATTGTTGCTGAACCAAGGAATGCTGTAGTTGTTGAAAACTGTTTTGCGACAGGAACTCTTTATAGTACAGGAAATGCAGGTGGTATTGCCGGAGGACTTAATGGCAATAATCCTACAATAAAAGGTTGTATCGCTTGGAATGAACAGATTGATGGTGAACCTGTATCAGGACGTGTTATTGGATGGCAGTCAAATACCTATACGAAGGCTACGGATTGTTATGCGAAAAAAGATATGATTATCGCATGGGGACCCAACAAAGGTATGACGGGGGCCGATGCTAATACTGCCGGAACTTATGATTGGGGTAACAATAAAACTGCAATTTGCCATGGTATTACTACGGAAAATAGTGTAGATGCTGCTAAGAAAATAGGTTGGTCTACAGATATATGGGATCTTTCAGGCGTAACTCCATTATTGAAATCTTTTAATGATAAGTAATGATACGAATAGGGAATCTATATGTTTATTTAAAAAATTATATTATGAAGTTTACGAAGTTAACAATTGCTTTTTTATCCGTATTTTTTTGTCTAGTTGTCGCTTGTGGAAGTGATGGGATCAATGATGACCCCAAAACACCGGATGTTACAGAGCCGGTAACACCAAATGAACCGGACGAACCGGACAACCCTTCCGTTGTAAAAGTTCCGACTCTACAGAAGAATGTCCAAGATGAATGGAAAATTGATTCTATCGATGATGGTTTTATTTATTATAACTATGAACGGTATGACGATGTGAGTAAGGCTCAACAGATTGTAAATGTGCTGGAAATTGATTTACTTTCCAATAAGTACAAAGTTGAATTTACATATAATAATGGAGATTCTCTTTCAACTACAGCACAAGTACGTGGGGCTATTGGTGGTATTAATGGTGGGTATGAACAGGAAGCTATTTATATTCGTATCAATGGAACTAATATCTCTGAAGTGACACTACCGGAGGGACATTTACGATACTGGAAACATGATGGTGCGCTTTATTCGGATGGAAAATCTGATATTGGAATTATATATGGCGGCAGAAATGGAAAGGCTGCAATTGATACATATAAACAACATTCTGCAAAGTATTTGTTAGCTAGTGCCCCCACACTGATTGACGATTACAATCCGTTAGGTGAAACTTTTGTTGGTAATTATACTATGGAACAATTGGAGTCTTTTGACTATGAAGATTATCGCAGACATCAAGGAGTACGTCATCCTCGTACGGTGGTTGCTGTGACAGAGGATAAAGATTTGTTGTTAGTCACTATTGATGGGCGCTGGGCTGGTAAGGCGGAAGGTATGAGCGCAAAAGAAGTAACCTTATTCCTCAAAAAGCATTTCAATCCTCAATATGCACTTAATATGGATGGTGGTGGATCTACTACTATGTATGTGAAGGGGAAAGGAGCGGCAAAAACAGATGTTGTCAATTATCCTACTGATAATGGAGTCTTTAACCACTATGGACAACGTCGTGTAACAACTCATATTATAGTAAAAAGAAAGTAGATCTTAATCATTTCATCATAAAATAGGTATTTTATATATTGTAAACGGTATAAATCCATTTAGCAAAGATGGCTTTATACCGTTTATTAGTACCTATACAGAGGTGTAGGGAAAATGTGAATCTGTTTATATTTGCAATTGTATTGTGTCTTTTGTCTTTTGTGTCAAAATGTATACCCTTTCAATCAAAATACATAAGGAAAAGGAGGAGGGAATCGCCTATCTTTGCCATGTAGGTAAATGGATACCTTAAATATATAGACAGAATACCATGAAACAAAACTTTTTTGCAGTCGACCTGGGCGCAACGAGCGGCCGTACAATCTTAGGAACTTTCATTGAAGGCGGATTAAATCTGGAAGAGATTAATCGCTTTCCTAACCACCTGGTTGAAGTAGGTGGACATTTCTATTGGGATATTTATGCATTATATCGTCATATTCTTGACGGGTTGAAGTTGGTTGCTCACCGTGGAGAGTCCATTGCTTCTATCGGTATCGATACCTGGGGAGTGGATTTTGTATGTGTCGGAAAAGACGGTAACTTGCTTCGCCAGCCTTATGCATATCGTGACCCGCATACAGTAGGAGCACCGGAGGCTCTTTTCTCCCGTATTTCCCGTAGCAAAGTGTATGGTAAAACGGGTATTCAGATTATGAATTTTAATTCACTTTTCCAATTAGATACTTTACGTCGCAATCACGACAGTGCGTTGGAGGCGGCAGATAAAATTCTGTTTATGCCGGATGCGTTGAGTTATATGCTTACCGGAGAGATGGTGACGGAATATACGATTGCTTCGACAGCGCAGCTGGTGAATGCACAGACACGCCGTTTGGAGCCGGAGCTGTTGAAAGCAGTCGGCTTGAGTGAAAAGAATTTCGGATGTTTTGTGTTCCCGGGCGAAAAGGTGGGAGTATTGACGGAAGAAGTGCAAAAGATAACCGGACTGGGGGCAATTCCTGTAATTGCAGTAGCCGGACATGATACCGGTTCTGCTGTTGCTGCCGTTCCGGCACTCGATCGTAACTTTGCTTATTTGAGTAGCGGAACCTGGTCACTGATGGGAGTTGAAACGGATGCTCCGGTGATTAATGCCGAAACGGAAGCGTTGAACTTTACCAATGAAGGTGGTGTGGAAGGAACTATCCGTCTATTGAAGAATATCTGTGGAATGTGGTTGCTGGAACGTTGCCGTCTGAATTGGGGAGATACAAGTTATCCTGAATTAATCAGTGAGGCGGATGCTTGTGAACCGTTCCGTAGTCTGATTAATCCGGATGATGACTGTTTCGCGAATCCTGCGGACATGGAAAAAACTATTACAGAATATTGCCGGGCTACCGGACAGTCGGTTCCCGAGAAACGCGGACAAGTAGTGCGTTGCATCTTTGAAAGTTTGGCTTTGCGTTATCGCCAGGTGTTGGAGAATTTGCGTTCACTTTCTCCCCGTCCGATTGAAACATTGCACGTGATTGGCGGAGGTAGCCGGAATGATTTGCTGAACCAGTTTACTGCCAATGCGATAGGAATTCCTGTGGTAGCCGGTCCATCTGAAGCAACAGCCATCGGTAATGTGATGATTCAGGCAATGGCAGCAGGTGAAGCAACGGATGTTGCCGGTATGCGCCAGTTAATCAACCGCTCTATCCCGTTGAAAACTTATCAGCCGCAAGATACGGAAGTTTGGGACGCGGCTTATATCCATTTTAAAAATTGCGTTCGGAAATAAATAGAACGATCGACAGAATAATCATTTTTAAAACTAATAGAATATCATGAAAAAAGAAGAACTGATTCAGAAAGCGTATGAAATTGCTGTGGAACGTTATGCAGCAGTAGGTGTAGACACCGAAAAAGTATTGAAAACTATGCAGGATTTTCATCTGTCACTTCACTGCTGGCAGGCTGATGACGTTGCAGGATTTGAAGTACAGGCCGGTTCATTGACCGGAGGTATCCAGGCAACCGGTAATTATCCGGGCAAAGCTCGTAACATTGATGAACTGCGTGCTGACATCTTGAAAGCTGCTTCTTATATCCCGGGTACTCATCGTTTGAACTTGCATGAAATCTATGGAGATTTCCAAGGTAAGGTGGTAGACCGTGACCAAGTGGAACCGGAACATTTCAAGAGTTGGATAGAATGGGGTAAAGAACATAACATGAAGCTCGATTTCAACTCTACCTCTTTCTCTCATCCGAAATCTGGTGACTTGTCACTTTCTAATCCTGATGAAGGTATCCGTCAATTCTGGATTGAACATACCAAACGCTGTCGTGCCGTTGCGGAAGAAATGGGTAAGGCACAGGGGGATCCGTGTATCATGAACCTTTGGGTGCATGACGGAAGCAAGGATATCACTGTAAACCGAATGAAATATCGTGCGTTGTTGAAAGATTCTTTGGATCAGATTTTCGCTACCGAATATAAGAATATGAAAGATTGTATCGAATCTAAGGTGTTCGGTATCGGCCTGGAAAGCTACACGGTAGGTTCTAATGACTTCTATATCGGTTACGGTGCTTCTCGCAATAAGATGATTACTTTGGATACCGGTCACTTCCACCCGACAGAAAGTGTAGCTGATAAAGTATCTTCATTATTGCTTTATGTTCCTGAATTGATGTTGCACGTAAGCCGTCCGGTTCGTTGGGATTCAGACCACGTAACTATCATGGATGACCCGACTATGGAACTGTTCAGCGAAATCGTTCGTTGCGGTGCTTTGGACCGTGTACATTATGGTCTTGACTATTTCGACGCATCTATCAACCGTATTGGCGCTTATGTGATTGGTAGCCGTGCAGCACAGAAATGTATGACTCGTGCTTTGCTCGAACCGATTGCGAAGTTGCGTGAATACGAAGCAAACGGACAGGGATTCCAGCGTCTGGCTCTGCTCGAAGAAGAAAAAGCGCTGCCTTGGAATGCAGTTTGGGATATGTTCTGCTTGAAGAATAATGTTCCTGTAGGTGAAGATTTCATCGCAGAAATCGAAAAGTACGAAGCCGAAGTAACTTCTAAACGATAAGTTATGGATATTTTAATCGGCTTATTGATTATAGCCATCGGTAGCTTTTGCCAGTCCAGTTCTTATGTGCCTATTAAAAAGGTAAAGGAATGGAGCTGGGAAAGCTTCTGGTTAATACAAGGTGTATTTGCCTGGTTAGTGTTCCCGTTTCTGGGTTCACTACTGGGTGTACCCCAAGAGAGCAGTTTGTTCGACTTGTGGGGAGCGGGAGGTGCTGGAATGAGCATCTTTTATGGTATATTGTGGGGAGTAGGAGGTTTGACTTTCGGACTTTCCATGCGCTATTTGGGGGTTGCACTGGGACAGAGTATCTCATTAGGGACTTGTGCCGGTTTCGGAACCCTTCTTCCGGCTCTTTTTGCAGGTACAAACTTGTTTGAAGGTAACGGGCTGATTCTTTTGTTGGGTGTTTGCATCACGTTGGCAGGTATTGCTATTATCGGGTATGCCGGTAGTTTGCGTGCGCAAAACATGAGCGAAGAAGAAAAACGTGCTGCTGTAAAAGACTTTGCATTGACAAAAGGGTTACTGGTTGCACTCCTGGCCGGTGTCATGAGTGCTTGCTTCGCTTTGGGACTGGATGCAGGAACACCTATCAAGGAAGCTGCCTTAGCCGGTGGAGTGGAAGGACTTTACGCCGGTCTCCCGGTGATTTTCCTGGTTACATTTGGCGGGTTCCTGACAAATGCAGTTTACTGCCTGCAACAGAATGTGGCTAATAAATCGATGGGTGACTATGCTAAAGGAAAAGTATGGGGCAATAATTTAGTTTTTTGTGCGTTGGCTGGCGTATTATGGTACATGCAGTTCTTCGGACTGGAAATGGGTAAGAGTTTCCTTACGGAGAGTCCGGTATTGTTGGCTTTCTCCTGGTGTATTTTGATGGCATTGAATGTCACATTTAGTAATGTTTGGGGAATTATTCTGAAAGAATGGAAAGGCGTGTCAAACAAGACCATAACTGTGCTGATAGCTGGTCTGATCGTACTTATCTTCTCATTAGTGTTCCCAAATTTGTTTTAAAAAATTTAGGTATGGATTACATGGATTACGCAGTTTTTTTATAACTTGCGACGAAATCAGTGTAATCCATGCCTAATTAAAATTATATATAGAATGAAATCAATTTTAGAGAATCGTCCGGGACTTGCCAAAGAAGTAAACAAGGTAGCAGAAGTTGCCGGATACTTGTGGCAGAAAGGATGGGCTGAACGTAACGGTGGTAATATCACTGTTAATATCACAGAGTTTGTAGACGATGAAATCCGTCAGATGAAACCGATCAGTGAAGTTAAATCTATCGGTGTGACTCTTCCTTATCTGAGAGGATGTTATTTCTATTGCAAGGGAACGAATAAGCGCATGCGTGATTTAGCTCGCTGGCCAATGGAGAATGGTTCGGTAATCCGTATTCTGGACGACTGTGCCAGCTACGTAATTATTGCGGACGAGGCTGTGGCTCCGACATCGGAATTGCCTTCTCACTTGAGTGTGCATAATGACCTGTTGAGTAAAAACTCTCCTTATAAAGCGTCTGTACATACACACCCGATTGAACTGATTGCCATGACACATTGCCCGAAGTTTCTGGAAAAAGATGTGGCTACCAATCTGTTGTGGAGTATGATTCCCGAAACAAAGGCATTCTGCCCGCGTGGTTTGGGTATCATTCCTTATAAATTGCCTAGTTCTGTAGAACTGGCGGAAGCTACCATCAAGGAATTGCAGGATTATGATGTTGTGATGTGGGAGAAACATGGTGTATTTGCAGTTGATTGCGATGCGATGCAGGCGTTCGATCAGATCGATGTACTTAATAAATCGGCTCTCATCTATATCGCAGCGAAAAATATGGGCTTCGAGCCGGATGGTATGAGTCAGGAACAGATGAAAGAAATGACTGTTGCTTTCAATCTGCCTAAATAAAACAACAAATAGCACAACCATGAATCGAATTATTTTAAACGAAACTTCTTACTTCGGTGCCGGATGCCGAAGTGTGATTGCTGTGGAAGCAGCTAGACGTGGCTTTAAGAAAGCCTTTTTTGTAACAGATAAAGACCTTATCAAGTTTGGTGTGGCTGCTGAAATCATTAAAGTATTTGATGAGAACCAGATTCCTTACGAACTTTATAGCGATGTAAAGGCTAACCCTACTATTGCAAATGTGCAAAACGGTGTGGCAGCTTACAAAGCTTCCGGAGCCGATTTTATCGTTGCTTTGGGTGGTGGCTCTTCTATCGATACTGCCAAAGGAATCGGTATTGTTGTGAATAACCCGGATTTTGCGGATGTGAAGTCTCTGGAAGGTGTAGCTGATACCAAACACAAAGCTGTACCTACCTTTGCACTGCCTACTACTGCCGGAACGGCTGCCGAGGTAACTATCAATTATGTGATTATTGATGAAGATGCCCGTAAGAAGATGGTTTGCGTAGACCCGAACGACATCCCTGCCGTGGCTATCGTAGACCCCGAACTGATGTACTCAATGCCGAAGGGGCTTACTGCCGCTACCGGTATGGATGCTTTGACGCATGCCATCGAAAGTTATATTACTCCCGGTGCCTGGGTAATGAGCGATATGTTCGAATTGAAGGCTATTGAGATGATTGCACAAAATCTGAAAGCAGCCGTAGACAATGGTAAAGATGTGGCAGCCCGCGAAGCAATGTCGCAGGCACAATATATTGCCGGTATGGGATTCTCGAATGTCGGTTTGGGAATAGTTCATTCAATGGCTCATCCGTTGGGTGCATTCTATGATACTCCTCACGGGGTAGCTAATGCCTTGCTGTTGCCGTATGTGATGGAATACAATGCTGAATCTCCGGCAGCTCCGAAATATATCCATATTGCGAAAGCAATGGGAGTGGACACTACCGGAATGAGTGAAGCGGAGGGCGTTAAAGCTGCTATTGAAGCTGTGAAAGCACTTTCTATCAGCATTAATATCCCACAGAAATTGCATGAAATCAATGTGAAAGAAGAAGACATTCCTGCATTGGCTGTAGCTGCTTTCAATGATGTTTGTACAGGTGGTAATCCTCGTCCTACTTCGGTAGCGGATATTGAAGCCTTGTATCATAAAGCATTCTAAATCTCGTCATAGTAAAGTTTGTTTTTATATAAACATCCGGGGATACTTGAAAGTACACTCCGGATGTTTTTTTATACCCTTGCATGTGTTTTCTGAAAATAATTCCTATTTTTGTCCAACTCAATTACATGAAAACACTCTGATATGATCGAGGATAATAGTTTGGGATTGGAATTTAAATATCTGATTGTAAATGACATGGACCGTAAATTCGGGCTGTGGGTGAATACCGTCGGCTATCAGTCTATCCCTCCTGATTCACCTTATCCATTGAAAGAGCATCCCTCCGGTTACTTTTTTAATGCGGAAAAAGGAAGGGTGCTTCGCGAATATCAGTTGGTCTATATCACAAAAGGGCGTGGTTTGTTTTCATCCGATTCCACTTCTGAAAAGCAGGTTTGTAAAGGCCGGCTGATGGTATTGTTTCCCGGGCAATGGCATACTTACCGCCCGTTACGGCAGACTGGTTGGACGGAATATTACATCGGCTTTGAGGGGCCAATGATAGATGCCATCGTTAATGATGCTTTTTTGTCGCAGGAGCAGCAAATATTGGAAATCGGTATTAATGAAGAGTTGGTTTCCTTGTTCTCCCGTGCTCTTGCTGTAGCTGAAGCGGATAAGATTTCCGCGCAACAATATCTTTCCGGGATTGTGCTCCACATGATAGGTATGATTCTTTCTGTCTCCAAGAATAAAGTTTTCGAGATGAGTGATGTGGATCAGAAGATAGAACAGGCGAAAATCATCATGAATGAAAATGTTTCCGGTAATGTAGATCCGGAAGAGTTAGCAATGCGGCTTAACATCAGTTATTCATGGTTTCGAC
Organism: Bacteroides sp. MSK.18.37; assembly: GCF_019129155.2. Lineage (NCBI taxonomy): Bacteria > Pseudomonadati > Bacteroidota > Bacteroidia > Bacteroidales > Bacteroidaceae > Bacteroides > Bacteroides sp. MSK.18.37. Next base: position 3,956,846 of record NZ_JAHOIB020000001.1, read on the forward strand.
GTGTTTTCAAGGAGTATACTGGTTATGCTCCTGCCAAATATTTCCAGGAATTGAAACTCCGTAAAGCCAAACAAATGTTAGTAGGAACTTCCCAATCAGTGAAAGAGATTTCTTTTTTTCTGGGTTTCCAGTCTACTGAATATTTTTTCTCTTTTTTCAAGAAACGTACAGGGCTTACCCCGTTGGAATATCGTTCGTTCGGACGGGAAGAATAAAATAGGGTGAAGTCTATATCTATCAGTTATTTTGCTCTGATTTTGGGAATATCATAAAAACTGTTACTTTTGTGACGAGATTAATGTGTGCTATAAACCATCATTCTTGATATGCGCGAACAAAGACTATCTAAGATCCATTTTTTTATTCTGCTATCTCTTTTTGGATTTGTATTTCCACTCCGGTCACAGGAATACAAGTTCAGAACATTGGGTGTGGAAGATGGATTGTCGCAAATAACGGTGAGCGATATTTGCCAGGATGAGAAATCGCGTATATGGATTGCCACTTTGGACGGGCTGAATTGTTTCGATGGCAATCACATCAAAGTCTTCAACCACTTTCATAACGACTCTATCAGTTATGGTAATTTATATGTGACTCAAATGGTGGAAGACGGTCAGGGAAGTCTTTTCCTGTTGACCTCTACCGGACTTTTCCAGTTCGACCTTGAAACAGAAAAATATTATATTCTTCCGGTGACTTCTCCCTCCACTCTTGCCAAAGGAAAGACGGGAGTGTGGATTGCAGAAGGAGGGAAACTGTTCTTATACGATAAGAATACCCGCCTCTTGAAACCGATGTATGCCGATTTGCAGCTGCCGGATAGTGGCCCGACGATGGTGGAAGGTTCCGAAGGAAGTCTCTGGATTGCTTTGAAAGAGGGTGGGGTGATGCGTGTAGATACTTGCGGATCGATGTCACTTCACTTGCCCGGAATTAAAGTGATGAAACTGATAAAAAGTAACGACCAGAATATCTGGATTGGTTCGCAGGATCAGGGCGTTTTCTGTTTTTCACCTCAAGGTACGATCATACATCACTATGAATATAATGATAAGAGTGTTTACACGGTTCGGGACGATATGGCGAGAGCGTTATGTCAGGATTTGGAAGGGAATATATGGGTAGGCTACAGAAGTGGATTGAGTAAGATTGAAGTGGCTACCGGGAAAATATTCCATTATCAGGCTGATCCTAACCGGGTGGGTGCTATGTCCAATCGTTCGGTGACGTCTCTTTATACCGACAAACAAGGAACTGTTTGGGTGGGGACTTATTGGGGAGGGGTAAACTTCTTCTCTCCGGAATATCAGCATTTTGTGCATTATCATGCTTCGGACACCGGATTGTCTTTTCCGGTGGTCGGTGCTATGGCAGAAGATAAAGTCGGAAATATCTGGATTTGTACGGAAGGAGGGGGATTAGATTTATATCAACCGGAACAGGGAAAGTTCAAGCATTTTAATGCGCATACGGGATATCATTTCAGTACGGACTACCTGAAAGATGTTGTTTTTGATGAGGCTAATAATTGCTTATGGATTGCAGCCGACTTTACCAATAAGGTGAATTGTTTTCATCTTAATAACTATCGGAATGATATCTATAATCTCGAACCGCTTGGAGAAGAAAGTGTAGGAGAAGCCCTGTTTGCCTTGGCGGATACTCCTCGTGAATTGTATGTCGGGACAACATCCGCTATTGTGAGTTTGGATAAACAGACCTTGAAATCCGAGGTGTTGTTTCATCAGAAGGAACTGTTTACACATAATTATAACACCCTATTGCTTGATTCGAAAAACAGATTATGGTTTGCTGCCGACGACGGTTGTGTAGCCTATGTGATTGATGAAAAGCGGTTTGAAACCTATAGGATAAGTCTGAAGAAACGGGTCAGATCTCAAAAAGAGTTGGTCAATGTTATCTATGAAGATCGAAGGGGAAACATTTGGGTCGGAACACATGGCAACGGGCTTTTCTTGTTGGATAAGAAAGATCGATTGTTTCGTTTGCATACTCCTGAAAGCGTATTGTCGGGAGAAAATATCAGAGTATTGGGTGAAACTCCTTCCGGGAATTTATTGATTGGTACCGGACATGGATTGTCTGTGTTAGAACAGAAAGACGGGAAAGTGATAAACTTCAATTCTAAAACAGGATTTCCGCTGACTCTTGTTAATAGGAAATCCATGCATGTATCCCGCAATCATGATATTTATATGGGAGGAGCTACCGGACTGGTTGCCATTCGTGAAAGTAGTTTGTCCTATCCTCCGAAAATATATGATTTGGAGTTGGCTCATTTGTATGTCAATAATAAAGAGATTATCACAGGCGATCAAACCGGCATCCTAAATAAGTCCTTTGCCTATACCGACCGGATTAAATTGAATTATTTGCAGAATGTGTTTTCTATCGGTTTCTCGACAGACAACTTTCTGCACATTGGCGGTGGTGAGGTAGAATACCGGTTGATAGGTTCTAATGACGAATGGAGTGAGAATCGTTTGGGGAATGACATTACCTATACAAATATATCTCCGGGCGATTATGTTTTTGAGATCAGATTGAAGAACTTTCCGGAAGTAATCAGATCTCTTCATATAACGATCACACCACCTTTTTATGCCACCTGGTGGGCCTATACAATTTATGTATGTGTGATTCTGACGATTCTATTCTTTGTGGTGAGAGAATATAGAATTCGACTGTTCTTGAAAACATCATTGGATTTTGAACTTCGTGAGAAACAATATATTGAAGAAATGAACCAATCTAAACTGCGTTTCTTCACTAATATCTCACATGAAATCAGAACCCCTATTACCCTTATCCTGGGGCAGGTTGATCTGTTGTTGAATTCCGGTAAGTTGTCTACGTATGCTTATTCGAAATTACTGAATATACATAAAAATGCCGGTAACCTGAAATCATTGATAACGGAGTTGCTTGATTTCCGGAAACAGGAGCAGGGACTTTTGAAACTGAAAGTTTCTCAATTTGATTTATATTCTTTACTCAAAGAGCATTATGTATTGTTCAAAGAATTGGCAGCTAACAGGAATATTTCGTTTGTTTTGCATGCTGACTGTGAGCAATGCCTCGTGTGGGGAGATCGTATGCAATTGCAGAAAGTGGTTAATAACCTGCTGTCGAATGCTTTTAAATATACTTCAGACGGTGGAAGTATCAGTATGGAATTGGCTGATGGAGCGGATGAATGTATGTTTTCCGTTTCAGACAATGGGGCAGGAATATCCGAGGAAGATTACGTGAAGATATTCGAGCGGTTCTATCAGGCCGAGAATATCGGACAGTATGGAGGAACGGGTATCGGGCTGGCTTTAAGTCAGGGAATTGTGAAAGCTCATCAGGGAGATATAACTGTAGAAAGCCAGTTGGGGAAAGGTTCATGCTTTAAGGTCACTCTGAAGAAAGGAGATGCTCACTTTGATTCTTCTGTTTCCCGGATTGAACCGGAGCAGGATAAGGAATATATTTATTATTCGGAAGATAAAGAACTATTGGTTAAGGAGGTACAGACGGCTCAAAGTGAGAGTGGGACTACTGACTGCAAGCTGTTGGTTATTGATGATAATGAAGAAATCAGAAATATCCTTGTAGATATCTTTTCTCCATTGTACACGGTTGAAACTGCAAGTGATGGTGAGGAAGGGTATGAGAAAGTAAAGATGATGCAACCTGATCTGGTTATTTCGGATATTATGATGCCCGGAATGCCCGGAACGGAATTGTGTGCCAAAATTAAGAACAATATTGAAACTTGTCATATCCCTGTCGTTCTTCTGACTGCCCTTAGTGCGCCCGAACGTGAGTTGGAAGGATTGAGAATTGGAGCGGATATTTATGTGGTGAAGCCGTTTAATATGCGGCGGCTGGTGATGCAATGCAATAATCTGATTAATACCCGCAGACTTTTACAGAATAAATATGCCCATCAGCTGGATAGCAAAGCGGAGAAGATTGCAACGAATGAACTCGATCAGAGGTTTATCGAACAAGCGACGCAGGTAGTGGAAGATAATATGGAAAATCCCGAATTCAGTGTAGATGTCTTCTCACGTGAGATGGGGGTGGGACGTACTGTCTTATTCCAGAAGATAAAAGGTATCACGGGAAGTACGCCAAATAATTTTATCATGAATCTGCGTCTGAAAAAAGCGGCATATTTTCTGCAGAATTCTCCGGAAATGAATATATCGGATATTGCTTACCGGTTAGGATTTGGAAATCCTCAATACTTCAATAAATGCTTTAAAGAACTTTTTGATATTGCTCCTACGCAATACCGAAAAGCTCATAATACCTCCTCCGAACCCTCTGTGAAGTGATTAAAATAAGTCATCTGAATTTTTAGACTAGATAAAACGAACAATTCGATAGGGTGCAATATATTCAAATGCGATACTTTTGTGGCGTTGGATAATGCCAGCTTGTACTTGAGTTTTCTTTGGTTAGGTGTGTCCGCACACACTTTTATTTGGTAGACCGGGTGCTGTGTAATCTTTATTCTAATATAATAATTATTGTGTAGTATTATGAAAGACAAATATCCATGTAGTAAATAAAAGATAGCATCTTATTGGAGAGAATCAATATATTTTTCCCAATTAATTAAGTAGTGAGTAAAACCTTGATAATTAACCAATTTAATTTTATTCTAGTTATGAAAAATTTGCAGAGTAGGACAAAAGTGCGGTTGCTTCAGTCGTTCCTTTTGATTTCCTTGAGTCTCTTTTTCCTTGTCAATCCGGCTTATGCTCAAGGCGGGTTTGCAGTGAAGGGAGTTATTGTGGATAAAACAGGATTTCCTTTGCCTGGCGCCAATGTGATGGAAAAGGGAACATCTAATGGAACAATTACAGATTTAGATGGTAATTTCTCATTGAATGTTTCGAAGAAGGGAGTTACTTTGACTGTATCATTCATGGGATATACCCCTAAAGATGTGGTAGTGAAAGATAAAACAATGAATATTACGCTTGAAGAGAACTCTAAGTTATTGGACGAAGTAGTGGTGGTGGGTTACGGTACGATGAAAAAGCGTGATGTAACAGGAGCTATTACTTCCATCTCAAGCGAGGCCATTGAGCAAAAAATGGCTACTAATGTTTTTGAAGCACTGCAAGGTACTACTGCCGGTGTACAGGTGGTGTCCGGTTCCGGACAGCCCGGTGAATCTTCTTCTATCAAAATTCGTGGTACTTCCACGTTCTCTGCCGAAGGTGTGACTCCTCTTTATATTGTAGATGGTGTTCCTTTGGAAAGTATCGATGGTATCAATACCAATGATATTACTTCTATGGAGATTTTGAAGGATGCCGCTTCTGCAGCTATCTACGGTTCCCGTTCGGCGAACGGTGTGATTATTATCACTACCAAAAGTGGGCAGGAAGGTAAAGCTCGTATTGATATCAAGTATAATCACTCGTGGGGTACATTGTCTCACAAGGTTCCACAAGCAAACCGTAAAGAACGTTTGTTGTACGACCAGTATCGTAAAGAGTATTTTGAAACATACGGCGGAGGTAATCCGGATGAAAGTAGTGATATACTGAATGATCCGTTGAACTCTTTCTTTAATGTGGATAACGATTATCTGGACATGATTACAAGCACTGCACAAAAAGATCAGGTGGATATCAGTGTAGGTGGTGGTACAAAGAAACTGAAATATTTCATCAATACCGGTTATTATAATGAGAAAGGTATTATTTCCAATACAGGTTTCCAGAGATTAAATACTCGTATCAACTCCGATTATTCACCGACAGACTGGATGAATATGGGTAGCCGTATTTCTTTGACTTATTCTAAAAAGAAAGGTCTGAATGAAGGTACTTTATTGAGCGCAGTGTTGACTCGTCGTCCTTATTTCAATACTTATTATCCGGATGGCTCTTTGGTCGGAGTGTTTAACGGTCAGAAGAACCCTATTGCGCAGGTCAATTATACCACCGACTTTACTGATTCTTATAAGGCTAACTTCTTCCAGTTCTTTGAAATCAAATTCAACAAGTATTTGAAGTTTAGAGCTAATATTAATGCCAACTTCTATCTGGATAAACGCAAAAAACTCGAACCGAGTCTTATCACCGATGAATGGCAGAAACAGAATAAAGGTTATTCTTATAATTACCTGAACTGGAACTGGATGAATGAAGACATCCTTACTTATGCACGCAAAATAAAAGATCATAATTTTACGGCCATGGTAGGTGTTAGTGCACAGCAGTGGCGTTATGAAAACGAAACATTTGTGGGGATAAACTCGTCTACAGATTTTATCTATACAATGAATGCTTTTGCTGCAAACCTGGATTTGTCATCTACAGGCTCCACATTAAGCAATCACTCTATGGCTTCCATTTTTGCCCGTGTGACTTATGATTATAAAGGAAGATATTTGCTCAATGCCATTATGCGTCGTGACGGTTCTTCTCGTTTTGCCAAAGAGAACAAATGGGGTAATTTCCCTTCCGTATCTGTGGGATGGCGCTTCTCGGATGAGAAATTCATGAAATTTTCGAAAAAGTTTCTCGAAGATGGTAAGATCCGTGCAAGTTTCGGTATCACGGGTAACGAAGCAATCGGCAATTACGACTATATCTACTCTTATTCTCCGAATTCTATTTATGACGGAGTGGGTGGCGTTATTCCGACTCGTATCGGTAAAGACAATCTGAAATGGGAGGAAACTAAACAATTCAACCTTGGTCTGGACTTGAATTTCTGGAATAGCCGTTTGACAGTCACTGCCGATTATTACGATAAATATACAGACGGTTTGCTGGCAAACTACCAATTGCCTAAAGAATCTGGTTTTGCATATATGAAAACCAATGTCGGTGAAATGAGTAACCGAGGCTTTGAAATAGCTGTTACCGGTGATATTATCCGCACGAAGGACTGGAAGTGGAATGCTTCTTTCAATATCTCCAGAAACATCAACCGTATTGAGAAGCTGTCTGAAGGTAAGGCATATATGGAAGGTGATATCTGGTGGATGCAGGAAGGTGGCCGTGTGGGTGACTTCTACGGATTTAAAAGCGCCGGTGTCTTTGCATACGACGAATCGAATGCTTTCACTGATAAATGGGAACAACTGACTCCGGTGTTTGAGAATGGTGTATTTCAGTACAAATATTTGTTGGATGGAAAAGAATATACAGGTAATATTCGTCAGAAGACGTTGCCGAACGGCAAACCGTTCCGTGGTGGAGATTACAACTGGGAGGAACCGGAAGGAGCCCGTGATGGTGTGATTGATGATAATGACCGTATGGTGATCGGTAATGCCATGCCTGATGTAACTGGTGGTTTGAATACAACGGTGACTTGGAAGAATTTGAGTTTATACTTAGGATTCTATTATTCATTGGGAGGACAGATTTATAATGCAGCCGAACATAATCGTAATATGTTCAAATACACCGGAACTACTCCTTCACCGGAAGTCATCCATAATATGTGGTTGCATCCGGGTGACCAGGCAATCTATCCGCGTCCGTATAATGATGATTACAACAATGCCCGTATGGGTAACTCGTTCTATCTGGAAGATGCTTCATTTATTCGTTTGCAGAACATACGTGTAGCATACGATCTTCCTGAAAACTGGATAAAGAAGCTGATGTTGAAGAATATAAATATCTACGCTTTTGTAAACAACGCCTTGACATGGACCAACTATTCGGGATTCGATCCTGAATTCTCTACCAACAATCCTCTGCAGGTAGGTAAAGACTCTTACCGTTATCCGAGAAAGAGAGAATATGGTATTGGTTTTTCTGCAAACTTTTAATTGAAGATATCGTATGAAGAATATAAAATATTTTGTTGGAGCTGTATGCCTGGCTCTATCATTGAATAGCTGTTCAGACTTTCTGAATGAGGAACCGGTAAGTGAAATTCCGGCAGGTGACATGTGGCAGACTGCCCGTGACGCTAAGGCAGGTATAAATGAAATCTATGGATTGTTACGTTCCACTTTACGGGAGAACTATTTCTATTGGGGTGAGTTCCGTTCGGATAATGTAGCTCCCGGAGCACCGGTAATGGCCGATCAGGCACGTGTTATCAACAACCTGATGTCTACGGACGAGAAATGCGCAAAGTGGACGACTCTGTATCAGATGATTAACCAGACAAATCTGGCTATTAAATATATTCCTAATATCAGTATGCCTGATGTGGCAGACCGAAATGACTATCTCGGACAAGCTTATGCATTGCGTGCTTTGGCCTACTTCTATGCTATCCGTGTTTGGGGAGACGTACCTTTGTTTATAGAACCTACTGAAAAGTATTCGGAGGCCATCTACAAAGAGCGTACGGATAAAAACTACATTTTGGAACATGTCATTCTTCCGGACCTGAAGAAAGCGGAAGGACTGATAAACCGTAACAAGAATTACGAACGTAAACGCATTTCTATCTGTGGCGTATGGGCCATCATGGCGGATGCTTATATGTGGACTAAAGAATATAATCTGGCTGACCAGACCATCGATAAGATGGCAACTATTGCTTCCAAAAAAGGCGGTCGTTTTGTAGACTTCGAACCTAGCATTGCTACTTGGCATACTATGTTTACGGAAGAGCTGACTAATAAACCTTCCGATGATACACCGGAAAATGATGAGTATAACTCCAGAGAGTTTATTTTCCTTGTTCATTTCAATATGGATGAAGTCGGCACGAATGGTTACAGTTATATGTATCAATGGTTTTCCGGTTCAGGGAATCGTGCGGCAGTCATGTCTGATAAGTTTATGAGTATCTTTGATGAAAAGGATATGAAAGGTGATTTACGTAAAGATTATACAGTGAAGAATTACCAAAATGGAAATGAATTGCGTAAATATATGGCAGGTGACATCAGTAACTCTTTGAATAAGACATGCGAAGTAGCCTATCCAATCTATCGTTACACAGATATGATGTTGTTGCAAGCTGAAGCTCGTGCTCATCAGGGAAAATGGGGGGAAGCTTTGGATTTAGTAAAAACTGTACGTGACCGTGCCGGATTGAATACACTGACTGAAAATGATTTTGCTTCAGAAGAAGAGGTAGTCAATTATATCTTGCGTGAACGTCAGGTGGAGTTAGCCGGTGAAGGACGCCGTTGGTTTGATTTGTTGCGTACCGGAAAGTGGAAGGAAGTGATGAAACCTATTAACGGTATGGAGCAGGACGGCAATGAACTTTTCCCGATCCATTATTCACATATCTTGGAAAATCCGAAGATTGTGCAGAATACGTATTATGGTAATACTAACAACTAAAAAGGTAGAAGCAATGAAAAAGACAATATTATATAAGACTCTTTTCTTTTGTTGGACAATTTTGGCATTGACCGGTTGTGACCTGGACTTGCAAAAGAACTATGATTATGAGCCTTCGGTGGATGATCCGTATGTAAAAGTGACAGCATGGGAATATTTTCAGGATCACAAAGATATGTTCTCGGAGTTGATAGCAGCTATCGAGTATACAGGTTTGAAGGACTATTATACACAGACTGATAATAAATATACTTTTCTGGCTTTGAATAATGCTGGTATGCAGCTTTATCGGGAGAATGAATTTGCAGGTGTAGCTTCCATTACAGATTGTGATAAAGAAAAGGTGAAGAATATGTTGCTTTATCATATTGTAGATGGAGAATATAGTTCTTATGGGCAGTTGCAGGTTGAACCGATGTTCGTCTTGACTATGCTGAAAGGTGAGACTGGATTGATGACAATGTCTGTATGGAAAAATCCATGGCAGGCTGCAGTAGGTAAGATTCTGGTGAATCAGACCGGAAGCAACGGAAAATCTCCGCAACGGCAAGCTAAGACTAGCAATATTCTGCCGACAAACGGTGTGATTCATATATTTGAGAACTATTGCAAATATTCCAAATAACCACAGTTAATTAAAAAGAGAACTAATTATGATTCGTAAAATATATACCTTATTAATATTAGGACTTTGCTTGGGCTTTGCTGCCTGTGGCGACGATAATGATGGACTGGATCCTAATGCAGCAGCTCCTGTGATTAATTTTCCTATGGAGCAGCTGGACGTTGATTTGAATAAAGTAGACAATCTGCCGGTAGTGGCTGTTATTAAATCACAGGCAGGGCTTCAGAGCGTGACAATGAAATTGCAGACGGTAGAGGGAGTGACAGAATATAAAACTGTAACCGACTTTTTTAACCCCAACTCTTACAGCTTGTCTGAAAACTTGGAGTACAATGCAAATTATGAAGCTTTTATCATTGAAGCTACGGATAAACTGAATCATGTTACGAGTGGGACTTTACCAATTGCTGTTACCGATGTAATGGCACGTCCTGTCATTACATTCGATCCGGAAGAGATTGTATATGATGAGATGGATGAGAATCCGGTAATGCCTCGTACCACTTTTAAAATTGTTTCGGAAGCTGGTTTGAAGAAAGTAGAAGCATATCTAGTTTCCGAGATTGGACAGGAACTGAAAGGTTCTGCAGAATTGGGAGGTGAAAAGGAATTCACGTATGACGAGATGGTTGATTACAAAGAGGGAGACAAAGGCTTTAAGGTAAAAGCCATAGACATATATGATAATGTGACTATCTCAACTTTACCTGTGGAATATAAAACCGTTCCGAAACCTGTATTGATTTTGCCGTCTGAACCAATGTCGGGAACTACTGATGTCAAATTATCAGTTCCTATAAAAGCAGAGTCTGTGCGTGGAATTCGTGAAGTGACGATCTATCTTATTGAGAATGGAAAAGAAAGGCAAGTTTTGAATGAAAAGAAAAATGGTGAGTTAAACTTGGATTATTTGGCAGAAATAAGTTTGACGGAAGCTACTTCACAGATAAAAGTGGTTGTTTCTGACGGACGAATTGGAAAGGAAACGGAAGGTATTGTCAATGTATATGTAAATATGGAAGTCGTAACTCTCAATATAGCTAGTCAGCCTTTGGCGAATACTGGTCATAATAACTATCCGGGTGTCTATGGTTTGTTGTCATTAAATGACATGAAAACGTATTCTGTCGACTATGCTTTGGAAAGTGCGGACAATGCCAAAAATGTGGACTTGTGCTTTTTCTGTATGGGAAAAGGATCGAAAACAGAATCAGAGCCTCGGTTGTATCCGATAAATGGAGAGAAACAAAGTGATTTTAAAGGTTCTAGTGCGAATTTGAATTCGGCAAGTGTAAAGAATACCACTTTGTTACTTAAACTTACTGATTTTGACTATAATAATGCAACAGTAACTTCTATTTCATCTAAAATTCCAGGTAGCATGATAACTGCAAAATTTGTAAAACCTATAGCTGTGGGAGATATCATTGCTTTTAAAACAGCGTCGGCTTCTACCGCTGGTGCAGATAGAATAGGTGTGATGAAAATTATGGATATAACACCTTCTTACGGTGAGGGAGCTTTAAACAGCGTCAATACGCAAGCTCGTGTATTAACTGTTGAAATCAAATTCCCTAAGAAGAAGTAAGCAGGGTAGTATTACCTACCGCCTGAAGTCTTAATAGAAAACTTCTTTTCTATTAAGACTAAACTTCCCTTTCATTGGGAGTAAAGTTGCTCTCTGTCCGATACAAACTATAAACGAAGCTTACGTTTTTATAAATGCAAGTTGCGTTTATAAAAACAAAACTTGCAATTATAAAAACAAAGCTTGCGTTTATAGTTTATAATAAGGATAAAAGAAGTTTGCAACAAGGAGGAAGGAAGTTCTCTCCTAGTGGAGGATAACTTTTCTATTAATAGCCGACGCGAGAGTTATTAACAGCTATCCCGGTGAACAGTAGATAGAGTATACGAAAGATGCGATTGATAACAAATACGTTGGTTAAGTAATAATGTGCAGTAGCTGAAAGTAATATGAGAAAACATATAATATATAGGTATTTCCTCTTTTTATCTTTGGTCGGACTGATGCAGTTGACGCTTAGTTGTTCCTCCTCTTCCAACGAAATAGAACCTTTGAAACCGGAAGGAGGAGATACTTCTTCGGAAAAAGATGAATATACTTTTCTGAACGTAGAATACCGGAAGTGGCAGAACGGAACTTTCCAGGCATGGACAACGGCAGATTCAAGGGAAACACGTACCATTGATAATATGAATTGGTATACTCCATCTTCGGATTATAGCCGGACTGCATGGGGAGGACGAATTGGTTTACAACCTTCATCTGTGGTTGGAAAAGAGGGTTTTTTCCGAGTGGCTAATTGTAGAGGCCGTTCTTATTTGCTCGATCCGGATAATGGAGCTGTTATCATTCATGGAATTCAGCATGTTCGTCCGGGAGAATCTACTGCTCATAAGAAGGCTTTCGGTACTCGATACGGTAGTGAGGCGCGATGGAGTGAAGAGACAGGCAAACTGTTGGCAGACAATCATATAAACTATATTTCGTATGGCTCGAACCGTATTGAAGTATTTCCTGCTGCAGTACGTGCTAACTTGTTGACGCCTAAGACGCAAAAGATTGCTTATGCAGAAAATCTGTATCTGCTCCGTACCTTTATGTGGGATATGAGCAAGAATTTGGGCTACGCGTTTGATGATGACAAGTATAATCGTCTCGTTCTTCTTTTCGAACCGACATTTGCTACGTACATAGATCATCTCGTACAAGAGAAGTCAGCTTTATTTGCCGGTGACCGGCATTTTATAGGTTTCTATCTTGACAATGAATTGCCGTTTGCCAGTTATCAGAATACTGACCCTTTGCGAGGAATTGATCTGAAACATTTCTTGTCCTTACCCGAACGCTATAAAGCAGCTCGTGAGTATGCAGAAAAGTTCATGCGGGATAACGGTATAGCTTCTGCCGGAGCGATCACCAAGAAAAATCAGGAAGACTTTCGGGGGATGGTTGCCGAATCTTATTATCAGTTGGCTACCGCTACCGTCAGACGATATGATAAAGAGCATTTGATATTGGGAACACGGCTGCATGACTGGAGTAAATACAATCAGAAAGTGGTGGAAGCTTGTGTTCGTTATTGTGATCTTGTTTCTATCAATTATTATGCCCGTTGGCAACCGGAAGCAGATTTCTTGGCAAACCTGAAAGTTTGGTGTGGAACGAAACCTTTTTTAGTTTCGGAATTCTATACGAAAGCAGAAGATGCCAGTTATCAGGGAACTGGATATGCCAATACCGAAGGAGGTGGATGGCTGGTGCATACACAGAAAAATAGAGGTGAGTTTTATCAGAACTTCTGCCTGCGTTTGCTGGAAACCCGAAATTGTGTGGGGTGGGTACACTTTGAATATAATGACGGCTACGATTCTAACGGAAAAGCTTCTAATAAAGGAATAGTCTCCATCGAATACGAGCCTTATACATCTTTTCTGTCGCAGATGCGACAGGTAAATCTTGCAGTTCATTCATTGATCGATTATTATGATACAAAATCGGTTCAATAGATTAACGGAAACATTAAAAAGACAAATTGAATATTTAGAATTAAAATAGTTATGACCATGAAGAAGTTTAGTTTATTCGCAATCCTCTTAGGATTTAATATAGCTTTGGGAGCATGTTCCGATGATGATGCCGCTCCTGTAGTAAAAGATCAAATCTTTCAACTTCCGGAAAAGGCTTATGTACTGGCGGAGCAATCCAGACGGGCTATCGTCATCAGGGATGCGGAGACACATCGTAATATTTGGAGTTGGGACCCTTATACGGCTTGTGTTCCTGCTGCCCAACAGGGTTGGTTTGTCAATCCGAGTGAAGTGAAACCTGTTTTCAATAGACGCTATATCTTGATGACTGCCTCCGGCGGAGCTGTGGCTTTAATCCGTTTGTCGGACCATAAATTAATGTTCTATGCAAATTGCGGACAGAATCCTCACTCTGCGGAGGTATTACCCGATGGAAATATTGTGACGGCAGAATCTAAGAACGGCGAAATCAATACCTTTGTGGTTGACACGGTTAAGGTATTGGGAGCGAAGGCTAATACGGTGAAGTTGGGTAATGCGCATAATGTAGTTTGGGATAAGAAAAGGTCCTATCTTTATGCTACAGCTACCAAAAAAGAGGGAGTTACTGCATTATTCCGTTTTAAGTATGATGGCAATCGTAGCAATCCTAAGTTAATAAATCAGACTACCCTTTATACATTTAGCAATGAATCGGGCGGACATGATTTGTTTCCGGTATATGGTGAAGAAGATAAATTATGGCTTACAGCTGCTTCGGCTGTCTATAAGTTTGATTTGACAGGAGTTACCGACGCTACGACTAATGATTCTGCCGAACCGACTTGTGAGAAAGTCTACAATATAGCTGATATAAAAAGCATCTGTAACGGACCTGACGGAATCTTGATGCTGAAACCGACTGAAGAGTGGTGGGCTGAAGGACTTGTAAATGAGAAGGGAGAAGAACTCTTCAAGATGGACGGAGCTAAGATTTATAAAGGTCGTTGGATGATAGACAATACTTTCAGTTATCCGGAAAAGCACGATTTCGTATTGGGCGAGGATTGATTAAGTATCGTCGAAGGGTAATAAAATACATAAGTTGAATAATTAAGTTTGGAACAATGAGGAAACTTCTTCTTTTTTTATTGGCATCTATTGCATTACCGGCCTTGGCGCAGAACGGAAAGAAAGTGTATGCTGACTTCCACGGTGTGCGTTATACCCGGCAACATGACGGAAAGTTGGGGCGTTGGGAGATGTATGCCAATACGGAGAAATCAAGTACGGGAAGGAAATCCCTGTGTTATAATGCCGACCTGATAGACAGTGAAGGGCGACATGAGATAGCGGCAGTGGCCTATCCCCAAGTCGGAATGCAGTCCAATCTCGATCCGGATTATATCGAATATCAGATATTGTCGGCAAAAGCTGCCAAGATAGACGGATTCTTTATCGAATGGGGATTCAAGCCTCACGAAAATGACATCTTGCTGCGTGAAATGCAGAAAGTGGCAGCGAAGTATGACTTTGAAATCGGTGTAAACTGGTGCGACGGTTGGTTGTATTATGACTGGATTACGAAGATTTATCCGGAAGTTAACACCCGTGAGGCAAAGACCGAATATATGGCTAAATGTTACCAATATTTAGTAGATAGTGTCTTTACCGGTCCGACTGCTCCTATGGTGAAGGGAATGCCTGTTTTTTATCATTTCGGCCCCGGAGCAAAAGTCGATGAATACGAGAAAGTATTATCACAGGTGAAGTTTCCGCAAGGAATGAAGCAACCCGTTGCCTTACGTCGTTGGGCGGATTGGGGAAAACTGGAAAACGATAAATACATTCCTGTCACCCGCAGTGATGATATGGATGCCTGGAAAAAAGTGGGAGAAATACCGACCGCATGGCTTCCCGCCCGTGTCCGTACAAGAGATCAGGCACATGCTGAATGGGATAATTATGCCACGCAGGATGATGTTATTGAGTTTATGAAACCTTTCCGTGACTCGATTTGGCATAGTAATAATCCTGCTTATACCATTAAGTCGGGATTTGCCATGCCGGGAATGGATAACCGGGGTTGTGCAGGCTGGGGACGCGGACACTTCTATTATATCCCTCGCAATAATGGAGAAACTTACCAAAGTATGTGGAAGTTCTGTATGGCGGAGAAAGACAGTCTGGACATGATGTTTATCGCTTCGTGGAGCGACTATACCGAAGGGCATGAAATAGAACCTACCATCGAAAACGGTGACCGCGAACTGCGTACCACTTTAAAGTATGCGGCAGAATTCAAAGGCGAACAGGCGGACGAGCGTGGCTTAACCTTACCTTTAATGCTTTTCCGTTTGCGAAAAGAAGCCCGTTTCCTGGAAAAGACGAAGATGGACGTATCTGCTTGTCAACGTTCGCTCGATAAGGCAGCGTTGTTGATTAGCCAGGGACGTTATCCGGTGGCGATAGGTTTGTTGTCACAAATAGAAAATGATGTCAAGACAGCCAAATCCGCTTTGGCGGTTGAGATGATGCGTTTGCGTGAGTCGGACATGAAGATTCAGGGAAAGCGAAAATCAGGTGGTTACAATGCCGAAGAAACGCTTTCTATCTCTTTGCCCAAAGAATTGGTTTCCAAACTGCAAATGAATAACTATGTAGGGTATCTCTATTTTGAATACCTGGACAAAGGAAATGAATCTCTTTTTATACGTTCGTCCACACAGCGCGAACCGAAAGAACCGTTTAAAATTGTATCCCGGATACGTACCGATAATACAGGCGAATGGAAAAGTGCAAAAGTGGAACTGTATAAAGATAATATCGTAAATGGATTCAATATGCCTACGTTCTATTTAAAAGGAAATGTCGTTGTCCGTAATTTGTCATTGGGTTATACCATCTACACTGTCAAATAAATGTATTGATGAAGAGTTTGAAAAATTGGTTATTAGTTTTATCCGTATTATCTTGTTTCGGGTGTTCCTCGTCGGTTCATGAAGACGGCAGGGGATGTGCTTTCGTATCCGACAGTATTCAATACAGGGTTGAGTTTATATCGGAGGGATGCGTGCGGATTCTGTCTTTTCCTGAAGGTGATACGCTGGTAACAAAAAGATTGGTTGTCGATTCGCAAAAATCGGCATTCAAAGATTATAAATGGAAAGATACAGGGCAGCAACTGATCTTTTCTACCCGTGAGCTTTCCGTTGCTTTTGATAAAGAAGATGCGGCTTTCACTTTTCAGGAAGTATCGACAGGAAAGCTGTTACTGAAAGAGAAAGAAGCTAAAAAGGCACGGCACTTCAAACGTTCGGTTGCCGGAGGTGAGCAATGCCTTGAAGTAACCCAACGCTTTGTTCCTACTGACGATGAGGCTATTTACGGTTTGGGGCAGTATCAGAACGGAATCATGAACTATCGTGGAAAATCCGTACTTCTGTTACAGGCTAATATGGATATTGTCAATCCGTTCCTTATCTCGACTAACGGATATGGTATCTTGTGGGATAATTATTCTTCAACAAAGTTTGAAGATACGAAAGAAGGATACTCATTTACTTCCGAGGTAGGCGATGCTTCCGACTATTATTTTGTATATGGCAAGAATATGGACGAAGTCGTTGCCGGTTATCGGGAATTGACGGGAGACGTGCCGATGTTCGGGAAGTGGGTATATGGTTTCTGGCAGTCTAAAGAACGCTATAAATCGTTCAATGAGTTGAAAGCCGTTGTAAAGGAGTATCGTAAACGGGGGATTCCGTTGGATAACATTGTGCAGGACTGGGAGTATTGGGGAGATAAACCCCATTGGAACAGTCTGACTTTCCATCCGGCGCACTTCGATCATCCCCGGCAAGTCATTGAAGAATTGCATCAGCAGGACCATGTTCACTTTATGCTTTCCGTATGGCCCGGATTCGGACCGGAAACAGCTGTTTATCAGTCGCTCGATTCTATCGGTGCCTTATTTAGCGAACCTACATGGGCAGGTTATAAAGTCTTTGATGCGTATAATCCTGCCGCACGGGATATCTTTTGGCAATATCTCAAGAAAGGACTCTATGATATGGGTGTGGATGCCTGGTGGATGGATGCGACAGAGCCTTCTTTCCGTGACGGATTCACACAGTTGAAGCAGGAAGAGAGGACGAAATCAGCCGGAAATACTTATCTGGGCAGTTTCCACCGTTATCTGAATACCTATTCTTTGGAGATGCTGAAGGACTTCTATCAACGTCTTCGAGCCGAAAGCGATCAGAAGCGCATATTTATCTTAACCCGTTCCGCCTTTGCCTCACAACAGCATTATGGTACGGCAGTATGGTCGGGTGATGTCTCGGCTTCATGGGAAAATATGCATAAACAACTGGTTGCCGGTTTAAACTTATCCATGTCCGGTATTCCGTATTGGACTTCCGATACAGGAGGATTCTTTGTCACAGAACGTGATGCAAAATATTCTGATGGGTTGAAAAGCAATGATTATAAAGAGTTGTATTCCCGTTGGTTCCAGTTCAGTGCATTTACTCCTATCTTCCGTGCTCACGGCACGAATGTGCCGCGTGAAGTTTGGCAATTCGGTGAAAAGGGAACATCTTACTATGATAATCAGGTGAAATATATCCATCTGCGTTACCGTCTGTTGCCTTACATTTACTCGATGTCCCACCAAGTCACAGCCAACAGCTATACCCTGTTGAGAGGCTTGGCAATGGATTTCACCACAGATACCCGGACTTTTGATATTGATAACGCCTATATGTTCGGCACCTCTTTATTGGTACGCCCGGTATTTCATCCGCAATCGGAAGAAAAGAACATCAGTGTCTATCTGCCGGAACACAACGGCGGATATTGGTACGATTTTTGGACCGGAAAGGCCTTTGAAGGAGGAAGAGAACAAATGCAAGCAAACACCCTCGACATCCTTCCCCTGTATGTAAAAGCCGGTTCTATCTTGCCTTTGGCAGAAGTGAAGCAATATGCAATGGAATACCCTGACCGTGAATTGGAACTGCGTATTTACGGAGGAGCGGATGCTTCTTTCTTATGGTATGAGGACGAAGGCGACTCCTACCGCTATGAAGACGGCGTATGTTCCAAAGTACCGATGCAATGGAAAGATTCGGAACGGACATTGACGATCGGGCTGCGTGAAGGAAGTTATCCCGGTATGCCGGAACAAGTAAAAATGCGTGTGAAGTTATATCTGCCTGACGGTGCTGCTCTTGAGAGTAAAGAGTGTGTCTACACAGGCAGAGAGGTAAAAATAAAGTTTTAATTAGATGCATACATAGATTATGAAGAAGTTATTCTATATCTTTATTCTATTGTTTATTGTGGGATGGGCGCAGGCACAGCAACGCGTGGTATACACCATCAACGACGGGTGGAAATTTACAAAAGGATCTCCGTTTGAAGCACAACTGACTGGCTGTGACGACTCTTCATGGGAGACGGTCAATATACCTCATACTTGGAATGATAAAGATGCAGACGATGAAACTCCGGGATTCTATCGGGGGCCGGTCTGGTATCGAAAACAGTTGTTTATAGACAAAAGCCAGGAGGGACGTCAGGCAGTGATCTATTTTGAAGGAGCCAATCAGGAAGTACGATTCTACCTGAACGGGCAGTTCGTTGGGGAGCACAAAGGAGGGTATACCCGCTTCTGTTTTGACATCACTCCCCATTTGCGTTATGGACAGGAAAACCTGTTTGCCATTTATGTAAACAATGTCTATAATCCGAATATTCCCCCCTTATCTGCCGATTTTACTTTCTTTGGCGGTATCTACCGGGATGTCTATTTGCAGTTTATGAATCCGGTGCACATTGCAACGAATGATTATGCTTCGTCGGGAGTTTATATCCGTACTCCCGAAGTGAATAACTCCGCTGCTTCGGTAGAAATCACTACGCTACTGACAAACGATATGTCCCAGGCTACGGAAATCAGGGTGGAGAATATAATCTGTGATGCGGATGGCAAGGAAGTGAAAAAGACGCAGGCAGAAGTAAAGCTGGCAGCCGGCGAGACGAAGACGGACATCTCCAAAAAGATAAAAATAGATTCTCCTCGTCTGTGGGATATAGACGATCCTTATCGCTATATGGTATATACCCGTATTCTTGATAAAAGAAAGGGTACTTTGCTGGATGAAGTGGTGAATCCGTTAGGTTTGCGCTGGTTCAAGTTTGATTCGGAAAAAGGTTTTTTCCTGAATGGCAAAGGACGCAAACTGATCGGAACTGCCCGCCATCAGGATTATTTTCAGAAAGGAAATGCTTTGCGTGACGAATTGCACGTACAGGATGTATTGCTATTGAAGGAGATGGGAGGAAACTACCTGCGTGTATCACACTATCCCCAAGATCCTGTTATCATGGAAATGTGTGATAAACTGGGCATTGTGACTTCGGTTGAAATTCCCGTCGTTAATGCTGTTACAGAAACCGAAGAGTTCCTGCATAATTCTGTTGAGATGGCGAAAGAGATGGTACGTCAGGACTTCAACCGTCCTTCCGTAATGATTTGGGGGTATATGAATGAGATTTTCCTGCGTCGTCCCTATACCGAAGGCAAACAGTTGGAAGATTACTATCGTTTCACGGAAAAAGTAGCCCGTGCCTTGGAGGCGACTATCCGTGAGGAAGATCCTTCAAGATATACGATGATGGCTTATCACAATATGCCTCAATACTACGAAGATGCTCATCTCACCGAAATCCCGATGATTCAGGGATGGAACTTGTATCAAGGTTGGTATGAACCGGATATCAATGAGTTCCAGCGTTTGCTCGACCGTGCCCATAAAGCATACAAAGGAAAAGTGCTGATGGTAACGGAATATGGACCGGGAGTGGATCCGAGAGTTCATTCGTACCAGCCGGAACGTTTTGACTTCTCGCAGGAATATGGACTGGTATATCATAAACATTACCTCAATGAAATGATGAAACGTCCGTTTATAGCCGGTTCCAGTCTGTGGAATCTGAATGATTTTTATTCCGAATCCCGTGTAGATGCTGTTCCTCATGTAAACAATAAAGGCGTTGTTGGGTTAAACAGGGAGAAGAAAGATGTCTATTGGTTCTATAAGACAGCCTTGTCACGTCGTCCGATACTTGTCATTGGTAATCGGGAGTGGAAAAGCCGTGGGGGAGTGGTGAATACGGCACAGAAAGAATGTATCCAATCTGTCCCTGTATTCTCTAATGCGGAAGAAGTAGAGCTGTTTGTGAATAACAAGAGCTTGGGAAAGAAAAAGATAGAAAATAATTATGCTTTGTTTGATGTACCGTTTGTGGGTGGAGAGAATCTGCTGGAAGCTGTTGCTGTGACTGGTGATAACAAGTTGCGTGATATGCTTCGGATTCAGTTCCAGTTGGTAGGCTCGCAGTTGAAAGACGAAGCTGTACCATTTACGGAATTAAATGTAATGTTAGGTTCTCCGAGATATTTTGAAGACCGTGCGGCAAACGTAGCATGGATTCCCGAACAGGAATATAAGCCCGGTAGCTGGGGATTTATCGGCGGAACGTCCTATCGTCGTCAAACAGGATTCGGCACCATGCTTGGTTCGGATATCGATATTCACGGAACAGACATGAATCCAATCTTCCAGACCCAACGTGTTGGAATAAAATCTTTTAAAGCTGATGTACCGAATGGAGAATATTCCGTATATTTGTACTGGGCAGAGTTGGAGTCGGACAAAGAAAGAGAAGCATTGGTCTATAATTTGGGAGCTGACTCGGAACAAACATTTGCCGGAAATCGCAGCTTTGGTATTTCAATCAATGGAACAACCGTTTCAGATGATTTCAACGTAGCCCGTGATTACGGATATGCCCGTGCTGTTATCAAAAAGTTTGTAATAACAGTAAAGGATGGAAAAGGAGTGAGTGTCGACTTTCATAAAAAAGAAGGAGAACCTATTCTGAATGCTATCCGTATTTATAGAAACTATTAATCATAAACACAGTTCGTATGCTTAGGTCTATTTATTTACTGTCTTTTTTCCTCCTGCAATCCCTGTTTGCTTTTGCGGGAAATGTAAAGGAAGGTGTTCCATCCACATTTGATTTGTATGTATGCATCGGTCAATCCAACATGGCGGGGCGTGCAACATTGACTCCGGAAGTCATGGATACGCTGCAAAATGTATATCTATTGAATGATAAGGGGAATTTTGAACCGGCAGTAAATCCTCTCAATCGCTATTCGACAGTCCGTAAAGACCTGTCGATGCAACGCTTGGGACCGGCTTATGGTTTTGCCAAAGAAATGACGCGGAAAACGAAACGTCCTCTCGGACTGGTAGTAAATGCGCGTGGTGGTTCTTCTATCAACTCTTGGCTAAAAGGCAGTAAAGATGGATATTATGAAGAAGCCCTCTCCCGGATTCGGATTGCAATGAAACAGGGAGGCGTTTTGAAAGCGATCCTTTGGCATCAGGGAGAAGCCGATTGTTCCAATCCGGAAGCGTATAAACAAAAACTGATTTCTTTGGTGAAAGACTTGCGGGAGGATTTGAATATGCCGGAGCTACCGGTTGTTGTCGGACAGATTTCTCAATGGAACTGGACGAAGAGAGAAGCGGGTACTGTTCCCTTCAATCAGATGATTAAAAAAGTTTCTTCATTTATTCCCCATTCTGATTGGGTATCATCGAAAGGATTGGGATGGTATAAAGATGAGAAGGACCCTCATTTTAATACGGAAGCACAACTGTTATTAGGAAAACGTTATGCGAAAAAGGTACTGAAGTTCTATAAACATCAATAGAATACCCTTTTTCGAGGAACATAAAAGCCGGCTGATTCATGAGGGATCAGCCGGCTTTTGTATGGTGAATAACTAAATACTGCCTTGTTGATAGAAAAGGAGTATATATAGTTAATTGTCTTATTATAAGTAAATTAACCTGTTAATAACTTTGTTGATATCCTTGTTGATAACTGAAGTTAGGTTGTGAATAAAACCAGTAAAGAAGAGTCGTCATAAAAAAGAAGAACCGCATTTCTGCGATTCTTCTTATCTTTAGTTGCGGAGATCCGACTCGAACGAATGACCTTTGGGTTATGAGCCCAACGAGCTACCAACTGCTCCACTCCGCGATGTTTAACGGGTGCAAAGGTACGGCTTTTTTTGAAACAAACAAATAATTCGCTGAATATTTTTCGAATAAATCATCACTTTTTTCTTATTTGGTTGAGAATGAATGAAATAATGATGAAACTTTTTCTTAGCACCTATTAATATACAAATGTTAATATTCTCTCTATTTTCTTGTATGGTCTAAAGAAAAGAATTACTTTTGCTCAAAATATTCAGCAATGTGCAATTTGTAACCTATGACCGTATCCAAGACAAAAGCCAAATTAGTAGATGTAGCCCGTCAGCTTTTTGCGAAGATGGGAGTAGAAAACACAACTATGAATGATATCGCTCTTGCTTCTAAAAAAGGTAGACGAACGCTCTATACTTATTTTAAAAGTAAGGATGAAATTTATTTGGCTGTTGTGGAATCGGAATTGGATATTCTGTCGGATATGATGAAGCGGGTGGCCGAGAAAAATATCTCACCGGACGAGAAATTGTTGGAGATGATATATACCCGGTTGGACGCGGTAAAAGAGGTGGTCTATCGAAACGGAACATTGCGTGCTTATTTCTTCCGTGATATATGGCGGGTGGAAAAAGTTCGTAAGAAGTTTGATGCAAAAGAAGTCCAGCTCTTTAAAGCCGTTCTTCTGGAGGGACAGGCAAAAGGAGTTTTCCATATTGACGATGTGGAGATGACTGCCGACTTGATACATTATTGTGTGAAAGGAATTGAAGTTCCTTACATTCGTGGCCATATAGGTGCACATCTGGATGAAGATACGAGAAATAGATATGTGTCCAACATTGTGTTTGGCGCACTGCATAGAACAGAAATTTAATTAAATAACTTTTAGTATGGGATTATTAGACGGAAAAACAGCCATTGTGACCGGTGCTGCTCGCGGTATTGGTAAGGCTATCGCTCTTAAGTTTGCTGCCGAAGGTGCAAACATCGCATTTACTGACCTTGTCATTGACGAAAATGCAGAAAATACAGCTAAAGAATTGGAAGCAATGGGCGTGAAAGCCAAAGGTTACGCTTCTAACGCGGCTAACTTTGAAGATACTGCAAAGGTCGTTGAAGAAATCCACAAGGACTTCGGACGGATCGATATATTGGTAAACAATGCCGGTATCACTCGTGACGGTTTGATGATGCGCATGAGCGAACAGCAATGGGATATGGTAATCAACGTGAACCTGAAGTCTGCATTTAACTTCATCCATGCTTGTACACCTATCATGATGCGTCAAAAAGCTGGTAGCATTATCAATATGGCCTCTGTTGTAGGTGTTCACGGAAATGCAGGACAGGCTAACTATGCTGCTTCCAAAGCAGGTATGATTGCATTGGCTAAGTCTATCGCACAAGAGTTGGGCTCTCGCGGCATCCGTGCCAATGCTATCGCTCCGGGATTCATCCTGACAGACATGACAGCTGCTCTTTCTGACGAAGTAAGAGCTGAATGGGCAAAGAAAATACCTTTGCGTCGTGGTGGTACTCCTGAAGATGTGGCAAACATCGCTACCTTCCTGGCTTCTGATATGTCTTCTTATGTATCAGGTCAGGTGATTCAGGTAGATGGTGGTATGAATATGTAATCGAACAGAATGACTGTTGTATACGAAGACAACCATATCATTGTAGTCAACAAGACCGCTTCCGAGATTGTCCAGGCAGACAAGACGGGGGATACGCCGCTTTCGGAGACTGTGAAACAGTATCTGAAAGAGAAGTATCAGAAACCCGGAAATGTTTTCCTCGGTGTGACACATCGGCTGGACCGCCCCGTAAGCGGTCTTGTTATTTTTGCCAAAACGAGTAAGGCATTAACAAGGCTCAACGAAATGTTTCGCACCAGTGAGGTGAAAAAGACTTATTGGGCGGTTGTGAAAAATGCTCCGCAAGAACCGGAAGGTGAACTGGTACATTTTCTTGTACGTAATGAAAAGCAGAACAAAAGTTATGCATACGACAAAGAAGTGCCGAACAGCAAGAAAGCGATCTTGCATTACCGGTTGATCGGTCATTCGGAGAATTACTATTTGCTCGAAGTCGATTTAAAAACCGGACGTCATCATCAGATTCGTTGTCAGCTGGCAAAAATGGGATGCCCTATCAAGGGAGATTTGAAATATGGCTCTCCACGCTCCAATCCGGATGGGAGCATTTGTCTGCATGCCCGGAGAGTACGGTTCGTACATCCTGTCTCAAAAGAACTGATAGAGCTTGAAGCTCCTCTTCCCGAAGGGAATTTATGGAAAGGATTCGCCATAGATTAACACGGATTTCCACAGATTCATTTATTATGTTATTTAGTAGACGGTACGCAGTTTTTCTGTGGAAAACCGTGTAAATCTGTGGTTGGAACTTGCCAAAAGAGTAAACCTGCCTGCCATTTTTCTTGTAAACTCTAGCGACAGTTAGTTAATTCCTAAATAGGTAGTATATTTGCATCATTCGCTAACTATAATTTTCAATCATACCAAAGAAAAATACGAATGAAGGCATTTAAACTACTTGCACTTACTTCTTGTGTCTTGCTTGCAGCAGGAAATGGAGTAGCGCAACAGAACTATTCAAAAAGTGAAGGATTATTGCAGTACGTCGATCCGTATATCGGATCCGGTTATCATGGACACGTCTTTGTTGGGACGAGTGTTCCGTATGGAATGGTACAGCTGGGTCCTACCAATATCCATAAAGGTTGGGACTGGTGCTCGGGTTATCATTATTCCGATAGTATTTTAATTGGCTTTTCACATACCCATTTGAGCGGTACGGGCTGTACTGACTTATGTGATATTCTCATCATGCCATTGAATGAGATCCGTACTCCCAGAGGCAATCAGGATGATATACGTGATGGGTATGCTTCCAGATATTCTCATGCGAATGAAATCGCCCGTCCCGAATATTACTCTTTGCTTCTCGACCGTTACAATATCAAAGCCGAGTTGACAGCTACAGATCGTGTAGGCTTCCATCGTTATACTTATCCTGAAGGAAAACCGGCTTCCATATTAATCGACTTACGTGAAGGAAACGGATCGAATGCTTACGACAGCTATATCCGTAAGGTAGATGATTATACAGTAGAGGGTTATCGTTATGTGAGAGGCTGGAGTCCTTCCCGCAAAGTTTATTTTGTGTTGAAAAGTGATAAGAAGATAGAGCAGTTTACTGCCTATGATGATAATAACCCGCAACCTTGGGACCAACTGAAAGTGGCATCGGTGAAGAGTGTCCTCACTTTTGGTAACGTGAAGGAAGTGAAGATAAAAGTCGCCCTTTCTTCTGTCAGCTGTGACAACGCAGCGATGAACCTGCAATCCGAACTTACTCACTGGGATTTTGATAAGGTGGTGGATATGAGTGCCGACCGATGGAATAAGCAACTGGAGAAGATGACAGTAGAGACTGATGATGAGGCTTCCAAACGTGTATTCTATACCGCCCATTATCATACTATGATTGCCCCTACGCTTTTTTGCGATGTGAATGGAGAGTATAGAGGGATGAATGACATGATTTACACAGACCCGAAGAAAGCCAACTATACGACTCTTTCTTTATGGGATACCTACCGTGCATTAAATCCTTTGATGACTATTACTCAACCTGAAATGGTTGACCATGTAGTCAATTCGATGATTTCCATCTATCGTCAGCAGGACAAACTCCCTATCTGGCCTTTGATGAGTGGAGAGACCGATCAGATGCCGGGGTATAGCTCCGTGCCGGTGATTGCCGATGCATATCTGAAAGGATTTACCGGGTTCGATGCGGAAGAAGCATTGCAAGCAATGATAGCTACAGCTACTTATGAAAAGCAGAAAGGAGTACCTTATGTAGTCAAAAAAGGCTATATCCCTGCCGACAAAGTTCATGAAGCTACTTCCATAGCCATGGAGTATGCAGTGGACGACTGGGGAATTGCCGCTATGGCACGTAAGATGGGAAAGACAGAAGATGCTGAAACATTCTCAAAACGTGCTCATTATTACAAGAACTATTTTGATTCTTCTATCCATTTCATTCGTCCGAAACTGGAAGACGGCTCTTGGCGTACTCCTTACGATCCGGCACGTTCCATCCATACTGTTGGAGATTTCTGTGAAGGAAACGGATGGCAATATACTTTCTTTGCTCCACAAGACCCCTATGGGCTGATTGCCTTGTTTGGAGGTGACAAACCTTTTACAACGAGGCTTGATGGTTTCTTTACCAATACCGACAGTATGGGGGAAGGAGCATCGAGCGACATAACCGGATTGATCGGACAATATGCACATGGAAATGAACCGAGCCATCATGTTGCTTATCTTTATGCGTATGCCGGTGAACAATGGAAAACGGCGGAAAAGGTTCGTTTTATCATGAGCGATTTTTACACAGACCAGCCGGACGGTATCATCGGTAATGAGGATTGTGGCCAAATGTCTGCCTGGTATCTTCTTTCATCTATGGGACTCTATCAGGTGAACCCGTCGGATGGTGTATTTGTTTTCGGTAGCCCTTGTTTTAAGAAAGTAGAAGTGAAGGTACGTGGTGGTAACACTTTTACTGTAGAAGCACCCAATAACAGCAAAGAAAATATCTATATCCAGAAAGTGTATTTGAATGGCAAGCCTTATGATAAGAGTTATATCACTTATCAGGATATAATAAATGGCAGCACATTGAAGTTTGTAATGGGGAAAAAGCCTAATAAGAATTTTGGTAAGGCTCCGGCAAACAGACCGGTTGTTTTGAATAAGATAAATGGATAAAGATGGCTTACTTATAAAAGACAGCTAATTGTTGAAAGGAGGAAGAAGCCTCCGACAATGAAAGAATAAAGCTGGTTCTCAATATTCAATTCAGTTTTCAATAGGTATTATAAGGCTTTCCGATTGTAGCATTTAATTCTGCTTCGGAAAGCTTTATTTTATACTAGAAACGGCTGAAAAGCAAATCCTTAACAAGAACTTACTGTTTTCAGCCGTTTTGGGGAATATAGTTTTAAGAAATAAGTTAGTCCTGATTACATCTTTCCTTTAAAAAAGAATGTAATCAAGACTATTTTTATAACTATGGCAGCGGATCAGCCTTTGCCGGCCGTTTCGGATCATAAACGGCTACTCCTACTTTGGAGTCAGCACAACCATAATACAAATACCATTTGTTTTTGAAGTAGACCATTCCTTCGATAAATACGGTTCCATCTACATAGGGATATTCAGTAAATGTTCCTCTTTCTAAAAAATCAAGAGAAAAGCTTTGCTTTACGTGAGCTTTTCTCTTGATTTTTTCGTTCAACTCTCCCAGTCTTCTATCTTTTTTGTACAATATTGTTTACATATTCTTGTTTTTTCCTTCCCACCCTTGCATTATGTACATGTCTTTTTTAGGGGAAGTTAAAACCTCTCCTGTTTTTCCTGTTATTTTAGTCAGATTATGCTGCCTTTCTTTTTTTCTTTTCGACCTTTTCTATCATACATACCGCATTGGCTGTATGTATCCCAAAGAAAATCCAAAGTACTTCCGTTTTCCTGTTTCTAGCTTTTATCCTGGCCAGTGAGTAATGTTGTTTCTGCGTTCCAAAACTTCCTTCCAGGCGGGTAGCTCTTTCACGGCTGAGTTCCGACCGTAAGATTTTCCGAAGCGGCTCATCTTTGGCAGCTCTGCCCTTACGCTTAAAGGAAGTACTTATATGATATTTTGTACAAAATTTCCGGTTGGCATTATTGGCATAGATTGAATCCGCCGCAAGCGCCTTAACCCTGACCCCGGTCAGTTGTTGTTGCAGATGAATACAGTCTTTCAAACGTACTCCTTCGTTAAAAGCCTTAAAGGAGATATGTTCTATAAAGGAGATTCCGTCTATCTGTATATTGTTGACTTTGGCTCCGAATTCAACGGATTTGGTTTCCTTGCCTCTGATAATGGGACGAAGGTAATGCCGGTCGATACTCACGATACGGTTGGACACTTTTTTGCCTGCAAATAAATTTTTCCCTTGCTCAAGGACTGTCTGTATGACCGAGAAACGTCTTTGGTAATCAGAGGATAGTGTAAGCCTGTTCCTGTAGGATGAATGAAGCTGCTCCAGCTGGTCAAGTAACTTTTCCAATAACTGAAGTAACCTTCGTGTAATCATACGAGTCTGTGATTTCTTGCGTTTACGCAGTTTGCTATAAGCAAGATAGGCACGGCGTACATCAAGATACTTGTTACGGGGACGTTGTATGTGCAAGGTCTGGCAATGTTTGCACAGATGACGATGAAGCCATACAATACCTTCCCATAAGAGTTTGGTATCAGTAGGAAAGCGCAGATGACTTTCATAACAGGTGGCATCGGTCATACAGACATGAAGGTTCTCAAGATAAGGTTTCCAATGCTCGGCAAGAATGAGCTGGAGGGACTCAATATCAAGGCGATCCGCTAGTTCCTGACGAATTGCACTGACGATTTTAGGATTGGTCAGTGGATGAAGCGGATCAATCTGAATACCACAAAATAACTGGTAATGAATATTACCGTTTAAATGCTCAATCAGTTGTGCATCGGAAAAGTTGGTATAGGACTTCAAGACCATCAAGGCTATTTTACCTTCGGGAGAAAAATAACTTTTACGCCCCAAAGGAGAGGACTTCAAATGCATTTGTCGGGCCAGTTCCGAGAAAGGGAACAGAGAATGGAGTCGACCTAATTCACTCGTTGCAAAACTTTGACGATATTTTTTAAGCATATCGAACTCGGTAAAACCTAAACAAGGTTCGATTTCTGAGATTTTTTGTATCTTTACCATGTGTTTTTATTTTTAATTCCCCCCGTTTTGGCCGTCAAACCGTTTTTGGGGGGGAATGCTTAAAGATACAAAAAAGGCAACTAACTCGCAATGAATTAGTTGCCTTAAATTTTATTATTTTAGGAATATCCCTACATATTGCCCACTCTTTTCAAAGCTATCCATCGGGCGGAAGAACGGTTCGTCGAGACGGGTGATAAAGCGGGTAGGATCATTGGCGTCGAAGAGTGCTTGTCCGGCAGCATAGACATTGGCGGTATAGCGTTTGTCACCTCTTCCTGAATGGTTCTTACCATTATAAAGAAGGACAATTCCTTTCGGAGTGTAGATAGCCGGAGGCCCACATTCGGTGAGATGGCTGTCGAAGTAGCCGTCACGGGGAGAAAACAGCTTTTTTAGGGAGCCATCAATGTTGACAATCGGTGTCCAGTGGATTAAGTCATCGGAAGTAGCTGCGAATACATGCTCTTCTCCCCAGTACATAAAGTATTTCCCGTTGATTTTCTTGATAACCTGCTTCCCTTTAACAACTTCGGTCAGGATAGAGCCGGACTTACAACCCAGGTTGAAGAACTTTCCATCAAATGCTTTGGCAAAAGCAGGACCGTGTTTTGTCCAGTCTTTTAGGTTGCGGGAGGTCGCTACTGCCAGGCGAGGTACATGGCGATTCCATTGGGTGTACATCATTACATATAATCCGTCATCGGTTACGGCAATTCGTGGGTCTTCGCAGCCGCCGGGCCATTCCAACTCTTTTTGTGAATCATTATCCGGATAGAATACAGGAGTCTTTTCCCGTTGGAAATGTGTGCCGTCGGTAGAAGTGGCATAACCGAGGCGGGAAGTCCGGTGTCCGATACCGACACCTGATTTATCCTCTGCACGGTATAACACGACAATCTCACCATTGTAGAGTGTAGCAGCCGGATTGAATGTATCGTTCGATTCCCACGCAATAGAATCTTTGGTCAATGGACAGTAAAACTTGGTGTTTTCTATAGGAGATATTACCGGATTGACATTCTTTGGACGTTCAAAACCACCGAAAGCCCAATCGGGTAATTTGTTCTCTTTATGATTGGAAGACTGTCCGTAGGCAGTACAGGTCATCA
This sequence comes from Bacteroides sp. MSK.18.37, assembly GCF_019129155.2. Lineage (NCBI taxonomy): Bacteria > Pseudomonadati > Bacteroidota > Bacteroidia > Bacteroidales > Bacteroidaceae > Bacteroides > Bacteroides sp. MSK.18.37. The sequence goes on from NZ_JAHOIB020000001.1 coordinate 3,987,340, forward strand.
TGGTTGTAGTAAGTAGGAATAAAAAAGTTGATTTCATATTGTTCATATTATATGGGTCATTTATTTTTTAGGAGTCATATACTCCCTACATATAAATTGGAAAATAAATAAAATGCTGTCATCTGTCACCTGATTGGGCATAAATGATTGATTATAAATATACTGCAGTGTGACAGCATGATGTGACGGCAAGGTGACGACAACTTTGCTGTCACTTTGTTGAAAGCAAGGATTTTATTGTTTCTCTGCTATGTGGGTACTTATTTCTCTATCCGGAGCGGTATTCAAGGATTATCAGACTATTACAGAAGAGAGAGTTTCAGTACTTGAAACTAAAAGTTCTATTGCTTGAAACTTCTGTTTCGTCAGTGGGAAACTTTAGTTTCATCGGTGAGAAACTCTAGTTTCACTTACTTGAAACTATGGTTTCAAAGGCCTGAAACTAAAGTTCTTCAACCTTGAAACTACTTTGGAAGCGTAGGCTTCAAGGTTAGAAACAGTTATCTCATAAGCGGGAATACAATAAAAACATAATAGAAGACTATTGGATACTATTCAGCAAGTCTACCTTTCCTTCATTCACGAGTTTTAGGATTAGTTCTCCGAACAGCGTATTTTGCCATGCAAACCAGGAACGAGTAAAGTTTTTCGGGTCGTTCTTGTGGAAAGATTCATGCATGAACCCTGTTCCGGCATCCGTATCCATCAGCATTTTGATACAGGTCTTGATTTCTGCGTCGTTTTGACTGGTGAATGCTTTCATCATAATACTCATGGGCCAAATCATATCATATCCGATGTGCGGACCGCCAATTCCTTCACCGGCAGTACCTTTGAAGAAGTAAGGATTATCTTCGCTCCATACAAACTTACGGGTATTCTGATAAATAGGATCGTTCACTTTCACATCTCCAAGATAAGGCAGGGCAATGAGACTCGGCACATTGGCATCATCCATTAACAGTTGGTTGCCGAAACCATCCACTTCGAAAGCATAGATTTTGCCATATTTCGGATGATTGTAAACCGCATATTTTTTCAGGGCTGCTTCCACTTCGTTCGACAGTGTAGTACATTCTTTAGCTAAATCAGGTTTCTTGTTGACTGTATTCAGAATTTCGGCAGCTTTGCGCAATGAAGTTACAGCAAAGAAGTTGGATGGAACGAGGAACTGGAAAGTTGTAGCATCATCCGAAGGACGGAAAGCAGAAGCAATCAGTCCGACCGGCTTTACAGGATTACCCCAGCCGTCGTTGGTCATCGTATCGAGTGCACGTTCCGTTTTACGTTGGAAACGATAAGGACCTTTCGGATCTTCTTTTCGTTGCTGTTCCTTAAACGTTTTCAGAACCTTGGCGATGGCTGTAAGCCATTCGTCGGAGAATATACTGGCATCTCCCGTCGTCTTCCAGTAATGATAAGCGAGACGGATAGGATAACAGAGCGAGTCGATTTCCCATTTGCGTTCGTGCAGTTCGGGCTTCATGTCCGTAAGGTCGCTCATCCATTCGCCGCCTTCGGAATTCATGTTGAAAGCATTGGCATACGGGTCGATATTGATACACTTGAACTGACGTTTGATAACGCCGGCGAGCATTTTTTTCAGTTCTGCGTCTTTGTTGGCGAGTTGCACGTAAGGCCATACTTGTGCACCCGAATCGCGCAACCACATGGCGTGGATGTCACCTGTATAAACAAACGTATCGTCTTTACCGTCAAAATGAACAGTAGTATCCAGTGTGTTCGGGAAACAGTTTTCGAACATCCATGCTAAGCGGGCATTCGTCAGCAGTTGCTTGATATGCGCAATCTGTTGTTCCACAGCTTGTGAGACAAACAGACGTTTCGATGTTTCCGGACGGTTCGTCTGATAGTTGTTGATTTTGGTATTATCTTGTTGGATGACAAAATCACTGTTCGTTATAGCCTGCATATTGCTAGCGCCCAAGAGTGCTATGGACAAACAAAAGGCTTTAGTTATATTCATGGTAATAGTCTTTTTTTGTTGATTAGTATTGATTATGAAAGTGTTGCGGAGAAGAAGTGTTAAATCTCTGCAAAGAATTCAATAAGACAGGCATTGTCGAGCAGCCATTTATACTGTTCCTTGTTGTGTCCCGACCAATCCCTGCCTAATAATCCGTTTTCATCCCGGTAGTTTTCCCAGGCGTGAAGCGCATTTTCCACCATCGCATTGACATACGCCGGATTCTTGTCAATCTTATACAGAGCTTTCAGTCCTCTGAATAAGATCACGTTAAACCAGGCCATGTCTTTATGCACTTTGACAGTCGGGTCTTTCTTGTCGGCTTTTGTGCGGAAAAAGGCATCTGTTCCTGCGGCTGTTTGCTGTGCATCGTGCAAATACTGCTCATCTCCCGTTTCCTCATAGAGCAATACACCCGCCTGAATCATCTGTCCACTGTTGTAGGCGTACTTCTCTTTGGAAACTTTCCCTTTCAGGTTGATGTTATCCCAGTAAAGATGGTCGGTAGGGTCGCACAGATGCTTTTTCGTCCAGGCATACGTCTCTTTTGCTTTTTCGAGGTATTTGGCATCCTTCGTCAGCCGGTACAACTTGACACCGAGCACAGTAGACGGTGCATTGGAACAAGTATGCTTCGCTTCCTTCTGCTGTTCACACCAAAAGATGCCACCGCCTATCTCATCGCTCCATCCACTGTAGATATATTGATACAATGCAACGGCTTTTTCCAAAGATGCAGGCTTGTGAGTCAGTTGGTAATAATCGCAGTAATCCAGTGCAATCCAGATGTTATCGTCATAATAACGTCCGTGCTGCCCGTACTTGGTGGGGTATGACTGATAACAGGCCGGCAAGCGACTGTTATCCCAATACTGCTCCATTCCCGGTAGAATTCTTTTCTCGAGAATCTTTTTGTACTTCTTGTTTCCGGTCGCTTTGTATAAAGCCACACAACCCGACATCATCCCGGAATACGGCCATAGAAAAGAAGCCTTCAGCGTTCCGTTCTGCTGCGTTCCGCCCGCCAGATAAGTAATTTTTTGGTCGGGATTGACAGGATACGTTTCTGTTAGTAGTCCGTCATTCGTCTGATAGAGATTCAATACATTAGATAGAATCGAGTCGGCAATAGAAAGATAACGGGTATTTCCCGGTGTCTTTCCCACTGCGGAGGTAAGGCAAAATAACATACAGGCTACAAAACATATATTTCTCATAGGAATATCGGGTTGTGTGGTGAAACTTTCAGGTTATAACTAGATACAAAGATTATTTCTGCTGACGCTGGTCGAACTCCAGTTCCACCTTTACGGGGAAATGGTCTGAAGGAGTGCGCGCCTGATAAGTCTTGATGTCGATTTCTTCCGGGCAATCGTTCGCCTGCTTCTTTTCTCCCTTGCCTACGATGCTGCGGTAAGTATCAGTCAGCACACCATATCTTTTCACTTGGAAAGACGGAGAAACGAATATATGGTCGATACGGCTTTCCGTAAAGCTGTTCGGGTCGAAGTTGTTGAACGTGCCGTTGATAGCATAGCGGAAGCCGGCCTTCTCGTAAGAGTCGCACAACACCCCTTTGCTCACAAAAGCATCATAAGACTGGTGGGTCTGGTCGACATTGAAGTCTCCCGTCAGGATAGCCGGAAGCTCTTTGCCTTTGCCAAGTTCTTTCATCTTGTCCTGTACGAGGAACGCACTTTCCACGCGTGCTTTCTTGCCGATATGGTCCATGTGCAGGTTGAAGAAAAGGAATTCGAAGCCGGTATCTTTGCATTTGAAGTGTCCCCAACTGCAAATACGCGGCAACACGGCATCCCATCCTTTGCTCGGCACGTCGGGAGTTTCCGACAACCAAAAATCACCTTTCTCTATCACGTCAAACTTGTCTGTGCGATAGAAAATAGCAGAATGTTCACCTTTCTCTTTGCCGTCGTCGCGACCTACACCGATATAATCATAACCGGGTAATGCTTCTTTCATATCTTTCAGTTGATGAATAAAGCACTCCTGCGTGCCGAAAATATCGAAATCGTGGTATTGCACTATTTGGGCAATGACCGGATAACGTTGTCCCCAACCGTTTCCGTTGATTGAATCGCCACCGTTGGCGTTTCTCAAATTGTAGGAGGCAACGGTGATAGAAGTAGGCTGATAGTTACTTTGACAACCGCAAAAGACGATCGCAACAAGGGCAATTAGTAAAAGGTTTTTCAGTTTCATGTTTTTATAGTTTGTTTGGTAGATAATTCATTGATCTCCAAAAGTACAATATTTTATTCAAACGAAAGAGAGTAAGGTACATCTTTTTCTGTGGTTCCCCGTTGTTTATTGGGTACGGGGCTCATTTGAAATTGAATATTAGCACCTTTAATCAGCTGGTCATGTGTAAGGAAATTACGGGTTTGTGATTTCCCGTTTACTTTCATTTCCTTGATGTAGCGGTTGTCAAGCTGGTTGTTATCTGCCTTGATTGTGATGGTCTTTCCGTTCTCCAGATGTAACTTCGCTGATTTGAAAAGCGGGGTTCCTATGATATATTCATCCGTTCCCGGGCAAACCGGATAGAAACCGAGTGCGGAGAATACATACCAGGCGGAAGTCTGTCCGTTGTCTTCGTCACCGCAATAACCGTCGGGACCGGCGGTATATAGCTTGTTCATAATCTCACGTATCCAGTATTGGGCTTTCCAGGGCTCGCTCGAATAGTTGTAGAGATATACCATGTGCTGAATAGGCTGGTTGCCGTGCGCATATTGCCCCATGTTCATTACTTGCATTTCACGCATTTCGTGAATCATGCCGCGGCTTTCCATTCCCAGTTTACCCGGGATGACAAAGACGGAATCCATCATCGCGTTGAATTCTTTCTTGCCTCCCATCAGGTTGATAAGTCCTTGCGGGTCGTGGAATACGCAGAAGCTCCAGTGCCAGCTATTCCCTTCGCAAAATTCACCGCTCCAGTCCACTGCATCGAAATTCGGATTGAATACGCCTTTGTTGTCTTTGCCAACCATCAGTTTGCGTTCCGGATGATAGACATTTTTGTAGTTCAGCGCGTGTTTCTTATAAATGTCGATTTCGCTCTCCGGTTTACCGAGTTTCTTGCCTAATGTATAAATTGCCCAGTCGTTATATGCATACTCCAGTGTACGTGCAACGTTTTGTCCTATGCCGATATTGTTGGCAACATATCCCAGTTGGTTGTAAGACTCGTAACCGAGACGCCCCGAAGCAGTCCCGCGAAGATGTGCATTTGCTCCATGCTTCAATGCTTCCCAAAGAGTTTCGATATCATATCCTCGCAATCCTTTGATGTAAGCGTCGGCCACTACGGAAGCCGAGTTGTTGCCTACCATACAATCCCGATGTCCCGGGCTGGCCCATTCCGGCAGGAAACCGCTTTCCTTGTAAGTATTTACTAGTCCCTCCTGCATCTTTTGATTCATTGACGGATACATCAGGTTGAGGAAAGGGAACAGGCAGCGGAACGTGTCCCAGAATCCGGTGTCGGTAAACATATAACCGGGACGCACTTCGCCGTTGTAGGGGCTGTAATGCATGACTTGTCCCTTAGCATCTATCTCGTAGAAACTGCGTGGAAAAAGCATGGAACGGTATAAACAGGAATAGAAGGTACGTAAATTATCGATATTATCGTCTTCTATCTCTATTTTACTCATTTCACGGTTCCAGATCTCTCTTCCGTTCGCTACTAGTTGGTCGAAACTGTTTTTGCCAAGCTCTTTGAGATTCAACTCCGCCTGTTCGGGGCTGATAAAGGAGGAAGCAACACGTGCGTGTACGATTTCTCCCTTTTTTGTGGCGAATCCGATCACGGCCCCTGTGTGGTTTCCTTTTGCTTCTGTTTCATTCGGAAGAATGTTGTTTTCGAAAACTGTGGAAACGAATGTGAATGGTTTGTCGAATTGAATCACGAAATAGTTTTTGAAGTTTTCCGGCACACCGCCGCTATTCTTGGTTGAATAGCCGATAATCTTGTTTTCTTCCGGAATCACTTTCACATAAGAACCTTTGTCGAAAGCGTCTACAATCACGTAGGCATTCTTTGTCTCCGGATACGTGAAACGGAACATGACGGCACGCTCCGTAGGAGCAAGCTCGGTTGTTACATCATGGTCGGCGAGGTATACCTTATAATAATAAGGTTTGGCAACTTCCGCTTTGTGAGAGAACCAACTGGCACGTCGGTCTTGATCGAATACCAGTCCGCCTGTGATAGGCATGATGGCAAACTGCCCGTAGTCGTTCATCCAGGGACTGGGCTGATGTGTTTGTTTGAATCCCCGGATTTTGTCGGCATCATACGTGTACGCCCAACCGTCTCCCATTTTACCGGTCTGCGGTGTCCAGAAATTCATTCCCCACGGCAATGCCGTAGCCGGATACGTGTTTCCGGTAGACAGTTCAAACTTGGATTGAGTGCCTACCAGTGTGCTGACATAATCTACCGGATTCTTAACGGCAGAAGATTGCAGGCTGTACAACACGGCACCTCCAAGAAATAGCAAGTGTTTAAATGAAAAATGTGTTTTCATGAACAAATGAATTTATAGATTTGAAAATAATTTCTACGACGAAAATAGGGAGAAAAGGAATGTGCTTCTAGTAATAGAGGGGCTAAATCGCCTCTTGTCGCTGAAATTAACTACTCTGGCACGGAGCTTTACTTATATTCCGGCCAAAAAAAAGCTCGGAATGTTTTTTTGTTTACCTTTGTCATATAGCAAATCTAAGAATAATACACTATGGGAAAACAGTCGGTTTTTATTCTATTCTTTTTTCTTAATCTGTTGATACATAATGCTTATGCTTATAATTTGAAGCAAGTTGCAGATAAAGAGTATATGTCTAATAGTTCGATTACATCTCTGTGCCAGGATGAGCGTGGATTGATGTGGATCGGGACCTGCGACGGACTGAATATTTATGATGGACAGGAGATTGAGGAATTTAAGACTCGTGACAAGGAGGATTACTTATCTGGTAATCTGATTGACAATATTGTGTATACGGGTGAAGATATTTACTGGATTCAAACCTACTATGGGCTGAACCGTTTGAACCGGAAAACCAATACAATCACTCACTATAATGAATTTCAGAAACTCTTCTTTATGAATAAGGATAGTCATGGTAATCTGTTCATTATCCAGGATAGTAACTGCATTTATTATTATCATAAAAAAGAAGGAGTCTTCAAGAAAATCAATATCACGGGAATCCCGATTTCCGATATCGTAAACTTCTTTATCGACGGTAACAACCGGATGTGGGTAGTCATGAAAGGATATAACCGCTGTTATGATATACAGCAGGAAGCCGCATCGGGAGATATCACCCTGTTACCCCAGAAAACGAACCTGATTTATCAGACTTCCTTGATTTATTGTTTCAATGACGAGCAATCTCTTTATTACATAGACAAGGAATTTAATTTCTATGCTTTCCATATTCCGACCCAGAAGAATGAGTTTATTGCCAATCTAGGTAAAGAAATACAGGAACGTGGTAAAATTTCTTCCATCGTTCATTATCATAACAGCTATTTTGTGGGCTTTTTGATGGATGGTATTCTGCTGTTGGAGAAACAGAAGGAGACGAATCATTATCAAATTCAGTCGTTACCTATCAACAGCGGTGTATTCTGTCTCAAGAAAGACCGTTTTCAGGATGTTGTTTGGATTGGTACCGACGGGCAGGGTGTTTATCTTTATTCGAACCCGCTTTATTCTATCAAATCAATGGTGCTTAGCAATTATACCGAGAAAATAGAACGCCCCGTGCGTGCCATCTATCTTGATGATGAACGTACTTTCTGGGTGGGAACCAAAGGAAACGGAATTCTTAAAATCTATGATTACGAATTCGATAAAAACATCTCCGACTGTCGGGCGGAGGTGTTGACTACCTCTAATAGTGCTTTGAGTAGTAATGCCGTTTATTGTTTTGCCAAGAGCCACCGGAATTTGCTTTGGATAGGAGACGAAGAAGGATTAACTTATTATTCATATCGGGAAAAACGTATCAAGAGTATACCAATACGGATCGGTAACGAAGATTTCAAATACATCCATGACATTTATGAAACAGCAGATTCCGAACTGTGGCTGGCGAGTGTTGGCATGGGAGTGGTGAAAGCTCGTATTGCCGGAACACCGGACAATCCGGTGATTGTGGATGCGCAACGTTACATCATCAATGACGGCGAACTGGGATCGAACTATTTCTTTACTATTTATGCGGAGAATGAAGCCAACCTGTTGTTTGGCAATAAAGGATATGGGGTATTCCGCTATAACGAAACGACGAATGGCCTGGAACCGGTGTCTACTCACAAATACGAAAACATGACCCTGAATAATATTCTCGCTATCAGTAAAGACAGCAGCAATAACTATCTTTTCGGAACGAGCTACGGATTGATAAAGTACACATCGGAAACCTCTTATCAGCTCTTCAATGCCAAGAATGGTTTCCTGAATAATACCATTCATGCAATTCTTAGAAACTCGTCCGACGACTTCTGGTTGAGCACCAATCTTGGATTAATCAATTTCGATACGAAAAGGAATGTCTTTCGTTCATACGGTTTTGGAGATGGTTTAAAGGTGGTAGAGTTTAGTGACGGAGCCGCTTTTCGGGATTCCCAGACTGGTACTCTGTTCTTTGGCGGAATCAATGGAGTCGTAGCTATCCGGGCGGATGGCCGTCCGGAGCAGCTTTATATGCCTCCTGTTTATTTTGATAAGCTGTCTATCTTCGGTGAACAATACAATCTGGGCGAATTTCTCACCCGGAAAAAAGAAACTGAAGTCTTGAATTTGCAGTATGACCAGAATTTCTTTTCTGTTTCATTTGCCTCTGTGGATTATCTGAATGGTAATAACTGTACCTATTTCTATAAACTAAAAGGATTGAGTGACCAATGGGTAAACAATGGTTCGGAAAGCGGAGTCTCTTTTACGAATATGGCTCCCGGCGAATATACCTTACTGGTGAAATATTACAATAGTGTTTTTGATAAAGAGAGTGATGTCTATTCTCTGGTGATTCGTATAGGTGATCCGTGGTATGCTTCCTGGTGGGCTTATTTGATTTATGCCCTGTGTCTGCTTTTACTGGCAGCCTTGCTGATACGTTCCTTTATCCTGCGCTCCAAACGTAAAAAGCAGGAATTGCTGAACGAGATAGAGAAACGCCATCAAAAGAATGTCTTTGAGTCCAAACTTCGTTTCTTTACTAATATCGCACATGAATTTTGTACTCCGCTGACTTTGATTTATGGTCCTTGCGGACGAATCCTTTCATCGAAGGGACTTAGTAAATTTGTCGTGGACTACGTACAGATGATTCAGACGAATGCGGAACGTCTCAACAACCTGATTCATGAGTTGATCGAATTCCGTCGGATTGAAACGGGAAACAGGGAAGTGCGGGTTGAATCATTGAATGTGTCTTCCATTGTGAAAGGAATAGCCAAAACGTTTGTAGAAATGGCTAAATCCAGAAACATCACTTTCTTGAGCAAGATACCCGAGCAGGTGATGTGGAACTCGGACAAAGGATTCCTGAATACGATCATTATTAATCTGATTTCTAATGCCTTTAAATATACTCCCGACGGACAGAGTATCAAGATTGAAGTGGATACGAGCCGGGAAAATATGCTGGCTCTTCGTGTAGCAAATGAAGGAAGTACCATCAAGGAAAAGGATTTTCAGTATATTTTTAATCGGTATGCCATTTTGGATAATTTCGAGAATCAGGATGAAAAGAACTTTTCACGGAACGGACTGGGGCTAGCCATCTCTTATAATATGGCAAAGTTGCTGAATGGTACGTTGAAAGTGGAAAATACTCCTGACGGATGGGTGATGTTTACACTAACCTTGCCGGTCGTGAAACTGACTACCGGAGTGGTGGAAACCAAGCGGCTCACAGCGGAATACATCCCTAAGATAGATACTCAATCGATACTGAAACTTCCCCAGTATGAGTTTGATAAGATGCGTCCTACGCTTTTGGTTGTCGATGATGAAATCGAAATGCTATGGTTTATTGGAGAAATCTTCTCGGCTGACTTCAATGTGGTAACCTTGCAAGATCCTGAACGGCTGGATCAGGTGATGAATGAGGTTTATCCGAATGTGATTATCTGTGATGTCATGATGCCGGGAATGGGTGGCATTGAACTGACCAGGCGGATTAAATCGGTGAAAGAGACGGCGCATATTCCTATTATTGTGGTTTCCGGACGACACGAGATGGAACAACAGATGGAAGCCCTTTCTGCTGGTGCGGAAATGTATATCACAAAACCGTTTAGTGCGGAGTATCTTCGTATCTCTGTCTGTCAGGTGATAGAACGGAAAGAGGTGTTGAAAAATTATTTCAGTTCGCCGATCAGTTCTTTTGAAAAGTCGGACGGGAAGTTGACGCATAAAGAGTCGAAGAAGTTCCTACAGTCGGTTTTGAAGATTATCAATGATAATATAACGAACAAAGATTTGACTCCACGTTATATCGCCGATCGGCTGGCAATCAGTCCCCGGAGTCTTTATCGGAAGATGGAAGAGATAGGAGAGGATAGCCCGACCGATCTGATTAAGGAATGTCGTTTGCACATAGCGAAAGATTTATTGCTGACCACTAAAAAGACGATTGATGAAATTGTATTCGATTCGGGATTCTCGAACAAAGTTACTTTCTTTAAGGTGTTCCGTGAAAAGTATGAGTGCACGCCAAAAGAGTTTCGGATGAAACATTTGGAAGAGGTTCAGCAGTAGCCTGTGGCGGGAATTTTTAAAGAAAAAGAAGAAGTAAATATCCGTGTTAATATAGTAAATATCCGTGCCAAAAGGTAAAAAAGGATAGTTAATTTTCTTTTGGTAGAGTTTAGTGATTTTATCTTTGTCTCATCGAAGTTTTTGAGTAGATAAACTTGAAAAGTATTAATTTATTAATCTTTAATCTAATGAAAAGGAAACTTAGTTTTTTATTTCTTTCAGCATTGACCATTCCATTTTTTATGGTATCGTGCAGTGATGATAAAGAAGAACAGGAAGTGAAACCGGCAACAGATCTGGTTGTCGATAATAATTCGGTGACACTACTACAAGGAGACGAAATTACGGTGAGTATCACCTCCGGTAATGGCGATTATTATGTGAAGCCATTTGATGAAAACGTGGCGACGGCTACAATCAATGGTAATAAGGTGACTATTAAAGCTACCGAAAATAGCCAGTTGGAAGAAAATAACCGTACGGAAACCACTATATTAATAGTAGATGGACGTAAGAAAGTGGCTAGAGTGCTGGTTCGGGTAGCAAAACTCTGGGATTTGACGGTAGATGCACCGGAAGAAGGTTTTGACCTTTTTATCGGTGAAAAGAGACTGGTGAAGATTTTGACCGGTAACGGAGATTATCAGATTTCCATACCGGAAGGTGCTGATAAGTTTTTGGAAGTGGGTGAACTATCCGGACAAGTTATTCCGTTGACTGCCAAGTTCGAGACTGGAGCCGATCCGGTAAATATTACGATAACAGATAAGAAAGGTAAGACAATCACTATTCCTGTGGTAGTGAACATCGTGGATCTGACACTGAAAAGTGATGAAGCCACTTTTGCCGAACCGGATGCCGAATCTCAATATATCTCTATTGAGAGAGGTAATGGCGGATATAGTTTCGCTTATCAGGTGGGAGACGGCGAGCCTACTACGGATGCAACGATTGTGGAAGCTACTGAAAAAGAGAACCTGATTACCTTGAAACCCAAAGCTAGAGGTGATGTGAAAGTGATTGTGACAGATCAGAAAGGTTCTGTGGAGGAGATTTCGGTGAAAGTGAATCCATATAACCTTAAACTGGAAAATGAAGCAACTTCTTTAATCATCGGTGGTTATGAGGCATCTACAGAAATAGCTATTACCAGAGGAAATGGTGATTATAAGTTGGCACAACTCACAGATGATAATAAAACCTATTTGAAAACCGCAGAATTGATTACGGAAGACGGGGCTACCAAGTTAAAACTAACAGGAAAGAAGCTCGGGACTACCACACTGGAACTGTCTGATGCGGCAGGTCAGAAATTGACGTTACCAGTTTATGTGAATCCGGTATGTTATCGTATGGAATATGACGTATGCTTTAAAATTGATATTAAAAAGTATGCCGAATCACATTCAGAGGTGAAAAGTATGAATCAGCTTACTTTTGAGGTTGTGTTCTATCCGACTTATACTCGTTCTATGCAATCGTTTATAGGTTTGGAAAGTGTATTCCTGCTTCGTGCAGAAGCTAAGGATGTGAATCCGCGTTTTGAAATAGCCACTAAAATTAATGGTAAGAGTGATCCCCGTTTCCGTAGTCAGCAAACTATTTATTGCGATGATTCGGAAGGTGGACGTAAGACTCCGGGTAAATGGTATCATATAGCCATTGTATATGATGGAACGAAATCAAGTACTAAAGAGGCTTATAAAATGTATATAAACGGGGTGAGAGAAACGTTGACTCCTGCAGATAACTCTTATGAGGATTGTGCCCCTAATTCATCTCTCAATCTGACAGATGTAGGTGGAAATGATAAAGCACTGTTGATTGGACGTTCCGGAGATTCATATCGGGTAGGATATTGCAAAGTTTATCAGGCACGGATGTGGAAGAGAGCGTTGGACGAAAGTGAAATTAAAGCGAATATGTGCAAAATCCTTAATGCAGAAGAACACTCTGACTTGATGGGATATTGGGTATTCTCGAAAGGTGTCGGAGGTACTACAGTTTTTGAAAATTGGGGAAATGGCGGCAGCGGATTGGATGCGCAAGTTTGTTTGCAGAATATAAGCGAAAATAAACCTGCCTGGGGAGCGGAACTTCCTGCAACTTATAATGGAGATAAGAGCCGCTTTGAACCAATTGAATGTCCTCATTCATACTAAAACTAGGAATATAATAATATGAGAAACAATATGATAACAAAAAAACTAATCAAATTTGCCCTGCTGTTTTTTCTTATCGGACTGACGGCTTGTGACAATAAACTGAATCCGGGATTTGATCCGGATGATTATGAACCGATTGTTCCGCCTGAACCTGTTAGAACAATGGATGCAATGGCTAGTGGCGAGCGAGTAGTACTTTCGGGTGCTTCGTTGACGGATATTGTTCTGAAATGGACGCCTACCGAGAAACACGGAAATACAGTATATCGTTATGAAGTATTGATTGATACGATCGGGGGAGACTTTACCAAACCGGTAGAAACGATCTTTTCTGACAATAACGGTTTGGAATCGCAGTTGACTTTAACCCATTATCAGGCAAACACAATAGGTAAACTGGCTAAATTCCGTTGCAATACCAACGGCACACTGCGTTGGAAGGTGCGTGCTTATTGCGGATTGGATCAGGCTCTTAGTAGTCTGGAAGGTTATTTCGTAATTTTTATGATGGACGGCATTGATGATATGCCTTCTGAAAACGAGCCGGTTTATATCACTGGCGTGGGCACGGAAGATGATGGTGATGAAGCGGAAGCACAACAAATGCTCCGTCAGAATGAAGGAATCTATCAGACTTTCACTCAATTGAAAGCCGACCAGCCATTTATATTTATGTCTACTGTAGAAGGTCGCAAATGCTATTATTATGTAGACGACAACGGAGTGTTGCGTGAGCGTAATGATGGTGAAGACTATACAGTTACGGTTCCTCAATCAGGCATCTACCGGATTACCATCAATATGGGTGAACAAACGATCAGTTACGATGAAATAGGAGCTGTATATCTTTATAACCATTCGGGTGGGTATAGACAGGATTTCAACTATCTGGGATATGGCAAATGGGGTGTGAAGAATTATACTGCCCGGAAACAAACGGAAAGTTGGGCAGGAAGCGGTGAAACCCGTCATAGCTTTAAGATGGAAATCAACGGAACAACCTACCGTTGGGGACATAAGGAGAAAGATAAAGGGCAACCGAATCTGACTACCGACAACAGCTATTATAATTTATATCAACTGGCATTGGGCACAGATCCATGGGATTACAGTTTCCGTTTCTGCGACGAATTACTGCAATGGGGCGAAAAGCAGGGAAATGTCTATTATGCTACGGTGAAAACCGATGTAACCCTCTATTTCAATGCAGAGTTTGGAACGTACACCCACCGTTGGGTAGCTTCGGAAACGAATGAAGATTAAAACTGAATAATAATATGAAGAACTATATAGTATCATTATCAAAAAGAGCTTTGTTGTTAAGCGGTGCACTGGCAATATTTACAGCTTGTGACGACGGCGATCTGGGAGACATCTACAAAGGTAATTCATCCGGTGAATATGTGTCGGATGTGAACTGGACAGATGCAGCCGACAAAAGTACGGGAACTTATATCAAATATTTCTATGAGAATGCCAGCGGACGGGATACCTTTTGTGGAAGCATTTACTGGGAAAAACCGAATACACCGGAAACCGGAGAACCGGCAAGCACGGGCGGTAGCGGCGGATGGTCGCAGGGACATGCATTGGACATCGTGATCGATGCTTATATCCGTCACGCAAACAATCCCGAATATCAAGCTCATTTGTATGAAAACATCATGAAACCTTTCCTGCCGGCTTTTGATGACTGGAATGAACATTGCGGTTATGGTGGCAAAGACTTCTGGAATAACTTCTATGATGATATGGAATGGATGGCACTGTCTTGTCTACGGGTTTATGAATTGACTGGCGATCAGGATTACTACAGTGCGTTGATGAAGATGTGGAACCATATCAAGGGAGCGAAGAATGACTATAAAGGGGTAGGAGGAATGGCATGGAAAACGGATGCGCCGGCTTCACGTATGTCTTGTTCCAATGGTCCCGGTTGCCTTCTGGCTATGAAATTGTATCAACTTACCGTTAAGGAGGCTAAAGATGGCTGGGAAGAGCAGGCTGCTTATTACCTGAACTTCGCCAAAGAGGTATACAACTGGATGACGGCTTATCTGTGTGATATTTCCACCGGACAGGTATATGATAATCTTAGTATTAAAGATGACGGAACACCGGGAGATCCTGATAAAGTAGCCTTGTCTTATAATCAGGGAACATTTATGGCGGCTGCCCTGGAGCTGTACAACGCTACAGGTGAGGATGAATATCTTCGTAATGCGGTTGCTTTCGGCTCTTACCAAGTGAATAAGAAGATGGATTCCAACTATCCGGTATTCAGTGGTGAAGGAAATTCGGGAGATAATCTTTTATTCCGTGGAATATTTGTCCGTTACTTCCTGGATATGGTGAAACAGCCGACTAACAGCCTTTATCCGGAAAAGACCAAGAATAAGTTTATCGCTGCATTGCGCAGCTGTTCTGATGTGCTTTGGACGTTGGCTCATCCCGAAGGCTATTATGTGTGGGAGTACGACTGGGCAAAAGCACCGACCTTCGGTAATCGTGACAACAGGGAAGATCGCCTGACAATCTCCTTGAATGCGGAAGTCCCGGGAGCAACAATGATTGAAATCCGTGCTCGTTATGAAGACTGGGTACAAGGTAAAGCAACGGAAAAGGCCAACTGGGTCGGACCGGATTTCGGTAAGAAAGCAGAGGAATAAGATTGATTTATTACACATAGAAAATCGAAAAGAAAGATGATACATATAAAAAGAAATATTTGTCTGGTGGCTGTTTCTTGCACTCTTCTTGCAGGTATACCTTTGCAGGGTGTGGCGCAAACGGGAAGAACGGCAAAGGTGCAGGCCACACAAAACCATAAAATAACAGTGTCGGGTACGGTATTGGACAAGACGACAAATGACCCGTTGATCGGTGTGTCTGTTGTCGTGAAAGGGGTGGCCAATGCAGGTACGATTACAGATATGGATGGTAAGTTTACATTGAAGCTGCCTTATGCGGAAGCTCCGTTGGTGTTTTCTTACCTGGGTTACCAGCCACAGGAAATTGTTCCCGGTGCAAAGAAGGAACTGACTGTCTTACTACAGGAAGATACGAAAGCCTTGCAGGAAGTGGTTGTGGTAGGTTATACCAAACAACGTAAAGAAACGATGATCGGTTCTGTTGCTACCATCACGACAAAAGATCTGACGCAAAGTCCTACTGCCAATATCAACAATGCGCTTGCCGGACGTCTGCCGGGGTTGATTGTAAACCAGTATGCGGGTGGTGAACCGGGTGTGGATCAAAGTGAATTGTTTATCCGTGGTAAGGCAACTTACGGTAACCAGAGTGCCATTGTCATTGTCGATGGAATCGAACGTGACATGAGTTACCTCGCACCGGATGAAATTGAAACATTCACTATCCTGAAAGATGCTTCCGCCACTGCCGCTTATGGTATCCGTGGTGCAAATGGTGTAATCGTTATTACTACCAAACGTGGTAAGGCAGCGGAAAAGGCAACCGTGAACCTGAAAGCCTCTATTGGTATTAACCAGCCGATCGGTTTCCCCGAATATTTAGGCTCTGCCGATTATGCAACTTTATATAATGAAGCCAGATTGAACGATGCCAAGATGACGGGCGCAGACATCAGCAGTTTGAACCTTTTCTCTCAACAGGCGATTGACAATTTCCGCCGTGCGAAAGGAGACAACTCCGATGGTTTGGGATATGACTGGGATTATTATGATTTTGCCTTCAAACCCGGTTTGCAGGAAGATGTCAGCCTCTCCATTCGTGGAGGTACGGACAAGGTACGTTATTATGTATTGGCCAATTACTTTTCACAAGGCGGTAACTACAAATATTCGAATGCCGGTGAATATGACTCGCAAACCAAGTTCACCCGTTACAACTTCCGTTCGAACATCGATATCAACATTAATCGTTATTTGAGTACCCGTTTGGATTTGGGGGCCCGTATTACCGACCGTAATGCACCGGGTACAACAGCCGGTCGCCTGATGACCATCTGTGCTACCCAGCCTCCATATCTGCCCATCCTGGTGGAAGAAAATGCGCATCCGCAGAATGAGGAATACATTCAGCAAAATCCTCGTGGAATGCTTTATGGTGACAATATCTACCGTTACAATCTTCTGGGTGAATTGAGCCGTACCGGTTATCTGAATGAAAAGAACACGTATCTGAATGGTAGTTTTGCCATGAATCTGGATATGGAATTTCTGACGAAAGGATTAAAAGCGGAAGTGATGTTCTCTTATGATGCTTCTGAAGGACGCTGGATTAATCGCAAACTGGATACTTACAAAGACGGTTATCGTGAATATCCGAAATATGCGACGTTTATGCCGATCGAAGGTTCGGATGCTTATATGGCAGGCGGACACTATACGGGTGCTTACAAAACGGGTAACAAATATGATATTGACCAGACTATTGGCAACGGATTCAGTCATAACGCTTCTGACGGACGTACTTATATACAGGCACGTTTGGATTACAACCGTTTGTTTAGCAACCGCCACGAAGTGACCGCCATGTTATTGGCAAACCGTGGTAACCGTACTGTTAACAATGAACTGGCTTATCATAGCCAGGGTATCACCGGACGCTTTGCTTATTATTATAATCAGAAGTATCTGATGGAATTTAACTTCGGTTACAATGGTTCCGAAAACTTCGCTCCGGGCAAACGTTACGGGTTCTTCCCAGCTGGTTCAATCGGTTGGGTAGTCTCTGAAGAGGAATTTATGAAAAAGGCTTCCTGGATTGACTTCCTGAAAGTAAGAGCCTCCTATGGTTTGGTAGGTAGTGACAATGTCAGCAGCCGTTTCCCATATCTGGCTTTCTACGGTGGTGGCAGTGGTTATGATTTCGGTAATAACTTTGGTACGAATGTAGGCGGTACTTCCGAAGGTAATCTGGCTAATGCGAATCTGACTTGGGAGAAAGCCCGTAAACTGAATGTCGGTATTGACTTTACTACCCTGAACCAACGTTTGGCATTGACGATAGATGCATTTTATGAATATCGTTTTGACATTATTACAGATATGAATAGTGACGGTATCATGGGATATCCGGATATTGTAGGTAAAGATGCAGCTTTACAGAATCTGGGTGAAGTAAGCAACCGCGGTGTGGATATCGAATTGAGCTGGAATGATAAGATTGGAAAGGATTTCCGTTACTATATTCGTCCGAACCTGACTTTCTCCCGCAACCGTTTGGAATATAAAGCGGAAGTTGCCCGCAAGAACTCCTGGCGTAAAGAAACCGGTAAACGTTTATACGAAAACTTCGTTTATGTGTTCGATCATTTTGTAGCCGATCAGGAAGAGGCTGACCGTTTGAACAAGATCGGTTATCAGCCGTGGGGACAATTAATTCCGGGAGATGTTGTTTATAAGGATTTGGATCGTAACGGAGTGATTGATGATGAAGACCGTACAGCAATGGGAAATCCGCGTAGTCCGGAACTGATGTTCGGTATTCCTTTCGGTTTCCAGTATAAGAACTTTGATTTTAGTGTATTATTGCAAGGTGCGACAAAATCATCTATTCTGTTGAATGGGGCTGCTGTATTTGACTTCCCGCAATTTGAACAAGATAAGATCGGACGTGTGAAGAAAATGCATCTGGACCGTTGGACACCGGAAACGGCTGCTACTGCCAAATATCCGGCATTGCATTATGGAACACATGATAACAACAAGAATGGAAACAGTAGTTTGTTTTTGTATGATGCTTCCTACCTGCGTCTTAAGAATGTGGAAATTGGTTACAATGTATCACCCAAATTATTACGTAAATTCCATGTGCAACAGGCACGTATCTATGTGCAAGGTCTGAATCTGTTGACTTTTGATAAACTGGGTGATGTGGATATAGATCCGGAAACGAAATCCGGAGACGGAGCTTCCTGGTATCCTATTCAAAAGGTATTCAATTTTGGTATTGATATAACATTCTAAATAAGATAGAAATATGAAAAAGTTATATAGATTTTCAGCAATTGCTTTATTGGTCCTGCCGTTGGTCTTTACTTCATGTAGCGATTACCTGGATCGGGACGATGATGATAATATTACGGAAGCGGACGTTTTTGCCCGTTACGAAAAAGTGAACGGACTGGTTTCCGACGTATACGCGGCTGCAAAGAAAGCAGACCGTCCGCTGGTGTTCTTCGAGCACTTCAGCAACAGTGCCATTACGGACGAATGTGAAGGAACCAACGTAGAGGGAAACATTACGAATAACTTCAATAACGGTGCCTGGAACCCGAATTCTTTGCCCGGTAGTGTAGGGCAATATTGGGAAGCTCTTTATGAAGGAATCCGTAAAGCGAACCTGATTATAGAAAATGTACAGAAGTATAACACGCCCGACAACCCACAGCAGGATGGTGATCTTCGCAACCGTATCGGTGAGATGTATTTCATGCGTGGTTATTTCCACATGCTGTTATTGCGTATGTATGGCGAAGCTCCTTATATTGACCGTGTGATTAATGCCGGAGATAATATGGACTTCAAGAAAGAATCTGTTCATTCGATGGTTGAAAAGATTGTGACGGATGCGCAAACTGCTTATGGCATGGTTCCTAATAAATATGTGAAAACTTCCGAGAATTTTGGGCGTGTGGATAAGGGAGCCTGTCTGGGATTGATTTCTTTTGTTCGCTGGGTAGCGGCTACTCCGTTGTGGAACGGTGCTTCTCAATATGGATACAACTTGCGTCGTGTGTTTGAAAATGAGTATGCTTATGATGCTACTCGTTGGAGAAAAGCCAAAGAAGCGGCTAAAGCCGTTCTGGATTTCGAAGTCGGCGGAACCAAGCGTTATTCTCTCTATACGAAACATGATGCAAATGATTTCAAGGATCCGGCTGACGGTAATCTGAATGACAGCCGTGTATATGCTCGTTTGTGGGATATGTTTTATGATATGGATGCCTTTGCCAATGAGTATGTGTTCTTTATGACGAAGAGCAAGGATCAGGCATGGCAGGGTGATATTTATCCGCCCAGCCGTGAGGGAAGTTCGCGCCAGCAACCGGTGCAGGAACAAGTGGATGAATACGAATATATCGTAGGTGATTATGGCTATCCGGTATATTCGGCAGAAGCCCGCAAAGGTGGCTATGATGATACTAATCCGTATGTGAAAGGTACTCGGGACCCGCGTTTCTATCGTGATGTAATTTATCACGGAGCTCCTTACCGTAATAATAAGAACGAGTCGAAAACGATCAATACGGCGAGTGGTTCCGATAAGATTGGTGCTACCAATGCAACTACTACCGGTTATTATTTACGTAAATTCCAACAGGAGTCATGGAACAAATCCGGTAACTTCAGTATCAATGCGCCCGCCATCTGGCGTCTTCCGGAGTTTATTTATATTTATGCAGAGGCTTGTAATGAATTGGGCGAGGATATCGATGAAGCTTATAAATTGGTGAATACGGTTCGTGAACGTTCTTTTATGAAACCGATGCCGCCGGAAGTAAAGACTAATCAACAGTTGATGCGTGAATACATTCAGCGCGAACGTCGCGTGGAACTTTTTTATGAAGGAAAACGTCCGTGGACTTGCCGCTTGTATCTGGAACCCACCAGTAAGGAAGAGCTAGCAAAGGAAAGCCTTTGGAAATCGAGCGGGAGTGACAATTCAAAACGTACACAGAAATACTGGGCTGCCAATAACGGTGCATTGCCTCGTTGCCAGCGAATGATTAACGGAATGCGTCCGGTGCAGGATGAGAATGGGGCCATTACGGTTGACGGTGTGAAATATAGAATGGAGCGTTTCTGCGTGGAAGAACGTACGTTCTCTATTCAGCATTATCTGTTCCCGATTCGCCAGAGTGAGTTGCAGAAGACACCGACCATTGAGCAAAATCCCGGATGGTAAACCAGTAGGAATGTATAACTTTAAAAAGAAAATCAGATGAAACGAATCTATACATATATGTGTCTGTTGCTTTTGTCGGTATTATCGTTTGCCGTTACAGGTTGTGATGACGATGATGACGACGATGTGGCTAAAGACTTGATAGAGTTGATTGTGAACAAACCGGTAATACGTATCGGGCAGAATGAGGAAGCCAAAGTGAATGTAGTGGTTGGAAACGGAAACTATACCGTGAGAAGTTTCAACACTGCCATTGCAACGGCTACCGTTTCCGGCGAATTGATAACTGTAAAAAGTGGCTCACAGAATGGGGCCACTACCGTCGAAGTAATGGATGGAGAAGGAGTAGTTGCCAATATTTCTGTGAATGTAGGTGTATTTGAATTGGAAGTGAATGAACCGGAGGTGATCTTGGAAGTTGCCGGTGAAAAGCAACTGATTGTTAGCATGGGAAACTTTTCCAGCAATGATGAATTGTCTTATGAGGTGGAGGATGAAACGGTTGTCAGCATGGTTAATACAGATCAGTTCCGTCCTTTCTATACTTTGACAGGTTTGAAGAACGGACATACAACAGTGACTTTTACAGACCATAAAGGAAAACAGGCAGTGGTTCAGGTGACGGTAAATCCGATTTCTATCGATGTCTCCAATCTGACACCGAGAGTGGGAGTCAACAATAAGATCATGATTACGGTAGAAAAAGGAAACGGAGGTTATAGTCTGACAGCAGAGGATGAAGAGATTGTAGCTATTCAGCAGGTGGATGACACTCGTTTCAATTTAATAGGTAAAAAAGCGGGTATCACTACCGTGTTTGTCAGAGACGAAGCGGAACAGGAATTAAGTCTGACCGTTACGGTGGTACAGGCAGATAAAGTAGCGAACCTAGGTAGCGGTAATTACTTTAAAGTACCGTTTGAATATAATGGTACGGCAGATGAATCGCTAAAGAATTTGAGTACGATCACATTTGAGGCTCGTTTCAATATTGAGTCGTTGAATGGCAATGACAATGGAAATGCCCGGATTAATACGGTGATGGGTATAGAGAAGAAATTCCTGCTGCGTGTCGACGTGCATAAGGGAGGAAGCAATGATGAAGAACGTTTCCTTCAGCTTGCTGCAGATGATAAAGGTAGTATTCGCTATGAGGGCTCTACTAAGATAGAAACCAATAAGTGGTATGATGTGGCTGTGGTATTGGATAATAGTAAGAGCGGAAGCGAACGGATTGCATTGTATGTAAATGGTGTCAGAGAAACGCTTCAATTATCAAACGGTACGCCGGATGATTTGAAAGAGATCAATCTTACTTCTGATTTCTACATCGGCCAGTCTGATGGTAAACGCCGGTTGAACGGAGCTATCAGTTATGCCCGTATTTGGACAAAAGCCTTGTCGGATCAACAGATCTCCGAGCAGAGCGGCAAGTTGTTGAGTGAGGATAAGGATGGAATGGTAGCTAATTGGTTATTCAATAATGGAAATGGTAATACCAAGACATTTGTGTCCTTGGCAGGAAAGAGCTTCGAAGCAGAGGCGGCAAATATTGTTTCAAGTTGGAAAACAGATCCGATATTGGAAACAAGTACTCCTACAGAATAATTGTAAGAAGATAGGATAATAAAAAAGCCATCCCCGGAATAGACGAAAGTAGGGATGGCTTTTTTTGTAGTGTGCTTACTATTCTTCGGCAGACTATGTCCTGCATGTTGTTGGCAAGGTTATTCCTTGACAGGCTCAGCCGGTTTGTCTTTTGATGTAGTGTCTGTGACAACTGTATCATTGACATTGGCGGCGAGTGCAACCAGTGATGCCTTTGCAGGCGCGTCTTCTTTAGTTACAGTATCTTTTACTACTGTATCATTGACAACTGTTGCATTGATTTCTGTCGGGGCTGTCACAGCTTCTGCAGAACTCTGAGCCTTTACAAGGAATGAACCACCACAAACAAACATAAACATTGCTACTACTAATACTAATTTTTTCATAATCGTTTGCTTTAATGATTATTAGACATATGTTTTCAATTCTCTACCTTTGTGTTAAGGAATCGGTTATTGCTTTTCGCTAACGTCTAATTAAAGATCAAAGCGCGTGCCAAAATTAGATAATGTATGATAAGTGATTGATAAATAAGGGAATGAGGAAGATGATGCTAATTAGGATAGTGGGGAAGTATGTGTGGAGTGTGTGGAAACTGTGGCGGGGAGTGTGGAATTATTCCACACACCCCGCCACAGTTCTTTTATTTAGGTAATCTATTTACTTAATTTCATCCGGCCAGGGACAAGGTTTACCTGTCGCTTTGAAAGTTGGTCGTTGTGCATCTACTTTTCTTAGAAAGTTGCCCAGCTCTTTAGAAAGTTTCTTCACGATGTCCGGATGCTGTGCACTAAGGTCGTTGCTTTCTTCTATATCATCAGGTATGTTGAATAACTCTTTTTTTCCTGTTCCATAGTAATAAATCAATTTCCAGTCACCGTTTCGAACGGCACAATTAAAGTTGATTCCGGGACCGTCATTTCCCCAGTTGTTAGGCATATTCCAGAAAAGACTCCGACCCTTAGCTGGGTTGCCTGTCTGTTTCAGCAGAGGGATGAAACTGATACCGTCTAGCGGCTGAACTGTCTGGTAGTTCTTGACACCTGCCATTTCAAGAATAGTAGGGTAGAAGTCTTCTATCAACAAGTAGTTGTTGCATTTGCTTCCCGGAGCTACTACTCCCGGCCAACTGACAATCATCGGTTCGCGGATACCGCCTTCATAAGTAGAACCTTTACCACTGTTCAATGGATAATTCTGTGTATGCAGCTTGCCGTCACGCCATCCGGATTCGGATGCAAGTCCTCCGTTATCACTCATAAAAATGATAATAGTGTTGTTGGCTTCTCCATTCTTTTTCAGCCAGTTCATTAAATCACCTAAACTTTTATCCATTCCTTCAATCAGTGTGGCATAAGCAGCTTCATGGTCTGTCATTCCTTTTTTCTTGTACTTCTCATAGAAGCGCATATCTTTGTTCAAAGGAATGTGGATGGCATATTGCGACATATACAAATAGAAAGGCTGATTATACTTTTTCGCTTTATCCAGTGCTTTAATGGC
Organism: Bacteroides sp. MSK.18.37; assembly: GCF_019129155.2. Taxonomy (NCBI): domain Bacteria; kingdom Pseudomonadati; phylum Bacteroidota; class Bacteroidia; order Bacteroidales; family Bacteroidaceae; genus Bacteroides; species Bacteroides sp. MSK.18.37. The sequence goes on from NZ_JAHOIB020000001.1 coordinate 4,011,303, forward strand.
TTCCAACGTCAATGCTTCAGTTACAAAGGTTTCCGTTCCCCAATATTTCTCTAATCCGGGAACAGACATCAGTGATACCGCTTTCCCATCTTTGGTATGTCCGTAGTTCTCTTCTCCCAGGTAACTGGCAAGTCCACCGGCCGCATGTCCGGCAATATTTACCTCGAATCCCCAATGATGCGGATCTTCCCCTGGAGTATCTATCGCTCCGAAATGGGCTTTTCCACAATGTATAGTATGATAACCGCTGTTCTTTAGCAGTTGCACGAAGGAGGTTCCTACGAAAGTATGATTAGTGCCGGACACTTGACTTACTCCATTGTAATTCCAGTCAGGGACTGCCAGAATGCTATCTTTACGGTCTGTCATTGTATTCTTTTGCAGCGTCCAGTTAGTTACTCGGTGACGTGCGGCGTTGGTTCCGGTGATGAGGCTGCACCGGGTAGGAGAACTGATACTGTTGGCATACGCTTGAGTAAACATCATTCCCTGTTTTGCTAACCGCTCCATATTGGGAGTCTCGTACAATTCGTTATAGTGTGTCTTCTGTGTCCAGAATGGGAGTGAAGTATCCTGCCATCCCATATCGTCTACCATAAAGAGAATGATATTCGGACGTTTGTCCGCGCGTTCTATTTGCATATTGCTTTGTGCTTGCAGATTGGTTACTGCGAGTGGCACAAATGCAAGGGGTAATAATGTTTTTTTATTCATGGGGGTCATTTTATTCTATGGAATATGCATTAAAATTAATAATATCTGGTAATGCGATAGATTCGGTTAAAGATAAGTTCGAGCACTACAAAAAGGAATCATTTCTCACCGTGATGAGAATAAATACTCATAGTAATGAGAACTTTTTCTCATCGCATTGAGAAAATTTTCTCATAGGCATGAGAACACTTGAGAAAATGCAAGAACGTAACTTGTTACAAATCAATATTGTATAATTTCAATTTATTATATAAAGTCTTTCGATCAATATTCAGTAATTGCGCTGCTTTACTCTTATTGTTTCCTGTTTGGCGTAGCGCCTCCAAAATATGCTCTTTTTCAGTCTCTTCATTGCGTAATGCAATGCTCGTATTGCTGGATGCAGGAGTTTCTAAAAGCTCGGTCCCCAATTCCAATAAAGTAATGAAACTGCTTTGTGCCAATAACGTTGCTCTTTTGACGATGTTCTTCATTTGGCGCAAGTTTCCCGGCCAATGATAATTCATTAAAGCTTGCGATGCTTTTGCATCGAAACCAATCAGGTGTTTATCCAGTTCCTTGTTTGCCTGATCGAGGAAGAAATTGGCAAAGAGCAGAATATCTTCTTTCCGTTCTTTCAGATCGGGCATACGGAGGGTAAATTCATTGATACGATGATAAAGGTCTTCACGGAAAGTACCTTTTTCAATGGCTTGTTCCAGATTCTCATTGGTGGCAGATACCAGACGAATATCTACCGATATCTCCTGTGTAGAACCTACCGGACGTATTTTTCTCTCTTGCAAGGCACGAAGCAGTTGTATCTGCACTTCATAACTAAGGTTTCCGATCTCATCCAGAAAGATAGTACCACCGTTGGCTGCAACGAAAGCACCCGTTTTATCTGTCAGAGCACCTGTAAACGAACCTTTCACATGACCGAAAAATTCGGAAGCAGCCAGTTCTTTGGGGATAGATCCACAATCTACGGCAATAAACGGTTTATCGTTTCGTTTGCTAAGTTGATGAATACGGTGCGCCACATACTCTTTTCCTGTTCCGCTGGAACCGTTGATAAGTACGGACATATTGGTCGGAGCTACCAGACCTACATAATTGTAGAGTTGTTTGGCTGCATCACTTTCTCCTTCCAGATAAGCACGATGATTTTCTGTTGAATCTTTAGATGAAGTAGAAGCACCTTTTTTAGAAGAAGATTTAGCAACGTTATGAGTAGCAAGACTCTTTTCAGACTGCAGACATTCAGAAATTTTCTTCAGTAATTCTTCCGGATTTACCGGTTTGGCTATATAATCACGTGCTCCCAGTTTCATTGCCTGTACGGCGGATTGTATATCCGCATAGCCAGTCATGATGATTAAAGGAATGTCCATGCCTTGTTCATTCATCCATTTCAGCAGATCGATACCTTCGTGGTCGGGTAGTCGCAGGTCTGATAAAATCAGATCGACGTTTTGGCTTTCGATATGTTTTCGGGCGCGGGCAATATTACTCACTGATGATACTTCAAAGCCCTTTTTGCCTAGCCAGGTTTTTAGCATCATTCCAAAAGTGATATCATCTTCAACGATCAATATGGAGCTCATCATGTCAGGTTTTGATTCTTTTAAGTCACAAAGGTAAGAGGATTTAGGCGAAAGTGGTATATTTGCAAACTTAAATTAAATAAAAGTGTTATGAAAAAGATTCTATTGATAGTATTAACCATATCGTTTTGCGGACTTACTGCCTGCAAAACCGGAACAAAAAAAGGAGGAGACATGGATAAAGAAACGTTGGTAAAGATTGAGACAACTGTAGGAGATATCGAGGTGAAACTATATAATGAGACACCGAAACATCGTGATAATTTTATCAAACTGGTGAAGGACGGTGTTTATGAAGGCACACTGTTTCATCGTGTTATCAAAGATTTTATGATTCAGGCTGGTGACCCGGACTCAAAGAATGCACCGAAAGGAAAAATGCTGGGTACGGGAGATGTAGGTTATACTGTTCCCGCTGAATTTGTATATCCTAAATATTTCCATAAGAAAGGTGCCCTGTCCGCTGCCCGTCAGGGAGATAATGTGAACCCGAAGAAAGAATCTTCCGGTTGTCAGTTCTATATCGTGACAGGTAAGGTGTTCAATGACTCTACCTTGCTGGGTATGGAAAGCCAGATGAATGAGAATAAGATTAATGTTATTTTCAATACGCTGGCACAGAAACACATGAAGGAAATTTATAAGATGCGAAAAGCAAATGACGAAAATGGTCTTTATGATTTGCAGGAAAAGTTGTTTGCAGAGGCACAGGAAATGGCAGCTAAACAACCGGAATTTCATTTCACTCCGGAACAGATTGAAGCCTATACAACGGTGGGAGGAACTCCGCATCTGGATGGCGAATATACTGTGTTCGGCGAAGTAGTGAAAGGTTTGGATATTGTGGATAAAATCCAGCAGGTGAAAACCGACCGTAGCGATCGTCCCGAAGAAGATGTAAAAATAACAAAGGTGACAATACTTGACTGAAATATATGAAAATCAACAGGCATATTCTTGATAATGGGTTACGTCTGGTACATTCGCAGGACGAAAGTACGCAGATGGTTGCCCTTAATATATTATATAATGTGGGAGCTCGCGACGAAGATCCCGAACATACCGGTTTTGCCCATTTGTTCGAACACCTGATGTTCGGAGGGTCGGTGAATATTCCCGATTATGATATGCCGCTTCAATTGGCGGGTGGAGAGAATAATGCCTGGACGAATAATGATATAACCAATTACTACCTCACTGTACCTCGTCAGAATGTAGAAACCGGCTTTTGGTTGGAATCCGACCGGATGTTGAGTCTTGATTTTAGCGAACGGAGTCTGGAGGTACAGCGGGGAGTAGTAATGGAAGAATTCAAACAGCGATGTTTGAATCAGCCTTATGGGGATATCGGACATCTTTTGCGTCCTCTGGCTTATCAGACGCATCCTTATCAATGGCCTACTATCGGAAAAGAGTTGTCGCATATTGCCAATGCTACGCTGGAAGAAGTGAAGGCATTCTTTTTCCGTTTTTATGCTCCTAATAATGCCATATTAGCTGTGACCGGTAATATCTCTTTCGAAGAGGCGGTTGCTTTGACGGAAAAATGGTTCGGCTCTATTCCTCGTCGGGAAGTTCCTCAACGGAACCTGCCACAAGAACAGGAACAGACGGAAGAACGGCGGCTGACGGTAGAGAGAAATGTTCCTCTCGATTCTTTATTTATGGCATACCACATGCCTGCCCATTGCCATCCGGATTATTATGCATTTGATATTTTGTCGGATGTGTTGAGCAACGGACGTTCCAGCCGGTTAAACCAGCGTTTGGTACAACAGAAACAATTATTTTCGAGTATAGATGCTTATATTTCCGGCAGTGTAGATGCGGGGTTATTCCATATTAGTGGTAAACCTTCGGCAGGTGTCACCCTGGAACAGGCGGAAGCGGCAGTGCGGGAAGAACTGGAACTGTTGCAGCAAGAATTGGTTGACGAACAGGAACTGGAAAAAGTGAAGAACAAATTTGAGTCCACCCAGATATTCGGCAACATCAATTATTTGAATGTGGCAACCAACCTGGCTTGGTACGAATTGCTTGGCCGGGCGGAGGACATGGAAAAAGAGGTCGATCGTTATCGGTCTGTCACGGCTGAACAATTGCGGGCGGTAGCTCAATCTGCTTTCCGTAAGGAGAACGGAGTAATACTATATTATAAGAAACAACAAAATTAAATTCTCCCTTTTTTAATCTATCAGTGAAAGGGAAAAGTCCCTTTGCCTGAAAATGGAGATACGTTTAGGTAACGGAAAAGTAAATGAGACATATTTATAGTACATATAAAGAGCATTATAAAGCACTAATTTTTCTCGGACTGCCGATTGTGATCGGTCAAATAGGAGTAATCGTTCTTGGATTTGCGGATACGTTAATGATCGGGCATCATAGTACGATTGAGCTGGGAGCAGCTTCCTTCGTCAATAATGTGTTCAATCTGGCGATTATTTTCAGTACGGGTTTTTCGTATGGGCTGACTCCCATTGTGGGAGGTTTGTATGGAACCCGCCAGTATGCCCCTGCGGGACAGGCTTTACGCAACAGTTTGCTGGCAAACCTGATGGTTGCATTGCTGCTGACTGTCTGTATGACTGTTCTTTATCTAAATATAGAACGTCTCGGACAGCCGGAAGAATTGATTCCCCTGATTAAACCGTATTACCTTGTTTTGCTCGCTTCACTAGTGTTTGTCATGCTTTTCAATGGATTCAAGCAGTTTACAGACGGAATTACGGATACAAAAACCGCTATGTGGATATTGCTTGGTGGAAATGTCTTGAATATCATAGGAAACTATATCCTGATTTATGGAAAGCTCGGATTGCCCGAGTTAGGTCTGTTGGGAGCAGGTGTCAGCACGCTGTTCTCGCGTATCGTGATGGTGATTATATTTATCATCATCTTTATGCGTAGTCCGCGTTTTGTCCGCTATAAGATTGGCTTTTTCCGTTTGGGATGGTCACGAGCTGTATTTGGGCATTTGAATGGTCTCGGATGGCCGGTTGCTTTTCAAATGGGAATGGAGACAGCCTCCTTTAGTCTAAGTGCGATCATGATCGGTTGGCTGGGTACTATCGCTCTGGCTTCTCATCAGGTTATGCTGGCTATTTCGCAGTTTACATTTATGATGTATTACGGTATGGGTGCTGCTGTGGCTGTTCGTGTCAGTAACTTCAAAGGTCAGAATGATATCATTAATGTACGTCGTTCTGCCTATGCAGGTTTTCATCTGATGATGACATTGGGCGTTGTGCTTTCTTTGATTGTCTTCCTTTGCCGGAATTACTTGGGAGGCTGGTTTACCGACAGTCAGGAAGTGGCTGCTATGGTGACCTCTCTAATCTTCCCTTTCCTCGTTTACCAGTTTGGCGACGGACTGCAGATTACTTTCGCCAATGCTTTGCGTGGAATTTCAGATGTAAAACTAATGATGATTATCGCCTTTGTCGCCTATTTCATTATTTCTCTTCCTGTAGGTTATTTCTGCGGCTTTGTCATGGGATGGGGAGTAGTAGGTGTCTGGATGGCATTTCCTTTTGGTTTGACGAGCGCAGGATTGATGCTTTGGTGGCGTTTTCATCACATGACGAAACTCCCCGAACCTCACCCCAAAATCTGATGCTAAATACTTGATAATTAAAACTTAATACTTAACCCCAATGGCTTCCTTCCGTTTTACAAAGTTGAAAATAACCGCCGGTTACACTTTGTTGCTGGCGATCCTCCTTTTCTCGCTGGTGTTTGTACATCGTGAGATGGAAGCATTGTCGGCCGCCGACGATCAACAGAATTTAAGAACAGACAGTTTATTGACCCTTCTCCATGAGAAAGATCAAAACACGATTCAGATGTTGCGGGTGCTAAGTGAGGCAAACGACAGCCTTCTCTCTGCTTCGGAAATAGAAGAAATCATATCCGAACAGGATTCTGTGATTACCCAGCAACGGGTACAACATCGGGTCATCACCAAACGTGACTCGTTAATCACTACTCCTAAAAAGAAGGGATTCTTCAAACGACTCGCCGAAGTGTTTTCCCCTTCTAAACAAGACAGTGCCGTATTAGTAAATACATCGTTGGAAGTAGCCACTGATACCATTCTCCAACCGAGCACTTCTAAAGATTCTCTTCAGCAGAAAATCCGCATGGCTACCGAAGAAAAACGGTTGCAACGGAGGAAAACAATCCGACGTACCAGTACAAAGTACCAGCGGATGAATACGCAGTTGACGGCACGGATGGATAGCTTGATTAAACAGTATGAGGAAGAAATGACCTTGCGTGCCCGTCAGGATGCCGAACTTCAGCAGGAAGTGAGGATGCGGTCGGCACGTATCATCGGCGGTATCGCGGTTGGTGCCGTACTATTATCGGCTTTTTTCCTGATATTGATTATGCGGGATATTTCCCGTAGCAACCGTTACCGCCAGCAATTGGAGGTGGCGAATAAACGGGCGGAAGATTTGCTGATCGCCCGTGAAAAATTAATGCTTGCCATTACCCATGATTTTAAAGCTCCGTTAGGCTCAATTATGGGATATACCGAACTCCTGTCCCGATTGACAGAAGATGAACGGCAACGATTCTACCTCGACAATATGAAAAGTTCTTCAGAACATTTATTGAAGTTAGTCAGTGACTTGCTTGATTTCCACCGGCTTGATCTCAATAAAGCGGAAGTGAATCGCGTAACCTTTAACCCTTCCCAGCTATTCGACGAAATTTATGTCAGTTTCGAACCTTTGACCGCTGCCAAAGGTTTAGCCTTGCAATGTCACGTCGTCCCGGAACTGAATGGAAGATATATCAGTGATCCTTTGCGACTCCGGCAAATTGTGAACAACCTTTTGTCCAATGCCGTAAAGTTTACTCAAAAAGGAGAAATTAGCCTGACAGCCAGTTATGATTCTTCTAAGTTAACCATCGCCATTGCCGATACAGGAAAAGGAATGGCATCAGAAGATCGTGAACGTATCTTCCAAGAATTTACACGTCTTTCCGGTGCGCAGGGGGAAGAAGGTTTCGGACTCGGACTCTCTATTGTGAAGAAATTGGTAACTTTGCTTGAAGGAACCATTGACGTGCAAAGCACATTAGGAAAAGGGAGCTGTTTTACTGTAACTTTACCTCTTTATCCGGTAGGTAAATCCCTTGCAGAGAGCGAATCTCCGGAAAGTGAATCTTCGGAGAATGAAAGTCCATACGCTCCCAAACAGTCGGCTGCCATTCCTCCCATGAAAGTCATTCGTGTGCTTTTGATTGATGACGATAAGATTCAGCTGAATCTGACTGCCGCCATGTTGAAACAGCATGGTATTGATGCAGTGTGCTGTGAACAGCTGGAACAGCTGATTGAACAACTTCGCTCTTCCGTCTTCGATGTATTGCTGACAGATATACAAATGCCTGCCATTAACGGGTTTGATCTGGTAAAACTATTACGGGCTTCTAATATACCACAAGCAAAAACAATCCCTGTTATTGCTGTGACTGCCCGTAGTGAAATGGATAAAGCCGCTTTACATGAACATGGTTTTGCCGGTTGTTTGCATAAACCGTTTACAGTAAAGGAATTGTTGCTAACAGTAAATGAAGGTCAACTTTCGGCCGATGAAGCGCATATAACAGAAGATATGGGAACTGTCGGGATCAACCTTTCTGCACTGACTGCTTATTCTGAAGATGATCCGGAAGCAGCATACTCCATCATTCACACTTTTATTGAAGAGACAGGCAAGAATGTCGAACGGATGCAACAAGCATTGAATGAAAAAGAAGTGGATGGGATAGCTGCCATGGCGCATAAACTTCTCCCTCTTTTCACAATGATCGGAGCGGAGGAAACTATCGCCCCGTTAAAATGGTTGGAGGCTTGTCGTGGAGAAGAATTTTCGGAAAAAATAGAAGAAACAACATTCAATACATTAGAAGCTGTCCGTAAAATAATTAGTGAAGCGGAGCATTATTTGGAGGTAATGAAGAATACCCAATAAGCCGTTTTCTTCTACTCCTTGGCTACTATCTGTATCTTTCTTACTATTACCCAAACCTTTTTTCAAAATAATTTGTTTACTTTGTGTCACCTTATTTACACTGACACATTTTACATGAAACGAAAATGGATACGTTGGGTAAGCTGGATATTGCTTACTCCTATAATACTCTTTGTAATACTAATGGTATTGCTTTATGTTCCTCCCGTTCAGAATCTTTTGCGTCGGGAGGTTACTGCATACGCTTCTAAAGCAACCGGCATGCAGATTCAGGTGGAGCGGATAGACCTTCGTTTCCCGCTTAATCTGTTGGTACGTGGCGTGGAGGTTATTCAACAGCCGGATACCCTTTTGTCTTTGGAAAGTCTCAATGTTCGTGTACAGGCATGGCCGTTGATAAAAGGAAAAGTAGAAGTGGATGAAGTCACTTTGAGCCGGGTAGCCGTTAATTCAGCCGATTTGATGGAGGGAATGAATATTAAAGGCGTTTTGGGACGTTTCTTCCTGCAAAGTCATGGCGTCGATTTGTCTAATGAACTAGCGGTAATCAATCAGGTCGAACTATCCGACACTCACGTGCAGCTACTGATGAATGATACCACAACTACGCCCAAAGATACCACAGCTTCTGCTCCGATCAACTGGAAAGTAGCTCTTCATCAGTTGAAATTGAAAAATGTATCGTTCAGTATGCAACTTCCTGCTGATTCCATGCGTATGGCGGCCCATATTGGAGAAGCAGCCATCGATGATGCTCAAGCAGATTTGAAGAATCAGTACTACGACTTGAAGAAGTTCTTATTATCGGGAACCTCCGTCAGCTATGATACCGGAACTGCTCAACCGGCAGAGGGCTTCGACGCTTCTCATATTGCCGTCCGGGATATTCGCATCGCTCTGGATTCCTTGCTGTATAAAGGGAGGGATATGAACGCAGTCATTCGTGAGTTTACCATGAACGAACGTTCCGGATTGAGCGTCACTTCCCTGACGGGTAGAGCCTACTCCAATGATTCAGTTATCTGTGTTCCTGGTTTGAAACTGAACACTCCCCATTCTGAAATCGATTTATCTGCCCATACCTATTGGGAACTGGTCAATATCCCCACTACGGGACGCTTATCCGCCCGTCTCAATGCCTATATCGGCAAAGAAGACGTCATGCTGTTTGCCGGCGGTCTGCCCGAAAGCTTCAAAGAAGCCTATCCATTTCGTCCGCTCGTCATCCGTGCCGGCACGGACGGCAATCTGAAAGAAATGCAGATTTCCCGTTTCACGGTAGACCTGCCGGGTGCTTTTGCATTGGAGGGCGGTGGCCTTTTGGAAAACCTCACCGACAGCCTCACACGCACCGGAACCATCGGCCTGAAAATGACTACTCAAAACCTGAACTTCCTGACCGCTCTGTCGGGAGAAGCGCCTAATGGTACGCTTGTCATTCCTGACAGCATGAATCTGGTGGCGAAAGTGGATATCAAAGGTCCTGAATATAAAGCAAATCTCCGTTTGAAAGAAGGACAAGGAGCTATGGACGTGAATGCAGCCTTAAATACCACTACCGAAGTCTATAAGGCTGATCTGAAAATAGACAATCTGCAACTTCATAGTTTCCTCCCGAAAGACTCTATCTATGAACTTTCTCTTTCGGCTGCGGCTAATGGTCGTGGATTAGATGTCATGTCCTACCATTCATTTGCCAAATTGAATCTTTCATTAGATCAGCTTCATTATGCTAAATACCATCTTTCCAATCTTGATCTGACGGGAGAACTTAAAGGCGCATTGGTCACTGCACATCTGACAAGTGACAATGCTTTATTGAAAATGACAACGGATGCTGAATACAATCTGGCACACAGCTACCCCGACGGTAAAATAACGATTGATGTCACCCAACTGGATTTGCATGAACTGGGAATCATGCAGGAGCCAATGAAGCGTCCGCTGACTTTCAATTTTTCGGCAGAGGCTCGTCAGAACCGCGTATTTACCCATTTAATCTCCGGAGATATGAAACTCGATTTGAGTGCACGTTCCGGTGTTAATCCTTTGATTCGTCAGTCCACTCATTTTGTGGATGTACTGATGAAGCAGATTGATGAGAAAGCCTTGAATCACGCTGAATTACGCAAAGCATTGCCAACTGCTATTTTCTCTTTCTCCGCAGGACAAGAGAACCCTTTGGCATATTTCCTGGCTACCAAGAAGATAGCTTACCATGACGCTTCAGTGAAATTCGGAACGGCTCCCAACTGGGGAATTAATGGAAAAGCCGCTATCCACGCCTTGAAAGTAGATACCTTGCAATTGGATACCATCTTCTTTACCGTCAAACAAGATACCACACTCATGAAATTGCGTGCCGGAGTTATTAACGGTCCCAAGAATCCGCAATTCTCCTTCTCTACCACACTGACGGGAGAAATTCGTGATCGGGATGCCGAATTGCTGGTAGACTTTAAGAATGGAAAAGGAGAAACAGGAGTATTACTCGGTGTCAATGCACGTCCCTTGTTCGAGGGCAAAGGAAAAGGCGATGGACTGGCTCTCACCTTGATTCCAGAAGAACCGATAATCGCCTTCCAGAAGTTTCATTTTAATGAAAATCATAATTGGATTTATGTGCATAAGAATATGCGTGTATACGCCAATGTAGATATGTGGGATGACGAAGGAATGGGATTCCGTGTACATTCTGTACGGGGAGACACCGTTTCTCTACAGAATATTGATGTGGAAATCCGAAGAATCAGTTTGGCTGATTTGAGCAGTGTACTTCCTTACTTCCCGGAAATAACCGGTTTATTCTCTGCGGAAGCGCACTATGTACAGACCGAAAAGGATCTTCAACTTTCGGTTGAAGCAGCTATTGATGAATTGACTTATGAACGTCAACGAATTGGTGACGTGACAGTGGGAGCCACCTGGCTGCCAGGCGAACAGGGAAAACAATACCTGAACGCCTATCTGAATCATGACAAAGTGGAAGTGATGGTGGCGGATGGTAAGCTGGTTCCAACCCAGACAGGAAAAGACAGTCTGGAAGTAAACGCTACTCTGGAGCATTTCCCGCTACGTGTAGCTAACGTATTTATTCCTGATAAAATGGCTACGCTGGCCGGTGATATGGATGGTAATCTGAATATTGCGGGTAGCACCGAGCAGCCTTTGATAAATGGCGAACTGATATTGGATAGCGTTTCTGTTCTTTCCCGCCAATATGGTGCTAATTTCAGGTTCGACGACCGTCCGGTACAGATAAAGAATAATCGGTTGGAATTTGATAAATTCGCTATCTATACAACAGGAAAAACTCCATTCACGATTGACGGATCTGTTGATTTCAGGGATATGTCCCGACCGATGGCGAATCTGAATCTGCTGGCGCAGAACTATACGCTTCTGGATGCCAAACGCACTCGTGAGAGTCTGGTCTACGGAAAAGTCTTTGCCGATTTCCGGGCAACAGTGAAAGGGCCGTTGGATGGATTGAACATGCGTGGAAACATGAGCCTGCTGGGTAATACAGACGTTTCCTATATCTTGACCGACTCGCCGTTGACGGTACAGGATCGTTTGGGAAGTCTGGTAACCTTTACTTCGTTTAGCGACACCACTACGGTTGTCCAACAAGAAGTGCCGACTGTTTCTTTAGGCGGGTTGGACATGGTGATGATGGTACATATCGATCCATCCGTCCGTTTGAAAGTCGATTTGGATGCAAGCAATGACAATCGTGTCGAACTGGAAGGGGGAGGTGACCTCTCTATGAAATATACTCCGCAAGGTGATCTGACATTGACCGGACGCTATACGTTGAGCGGCGGTTTGATGAAATATGCTTTACCTGTCATTGCTGCCAAAGAATTTGCTATCGATAACGGTAGCTATGTGGAATGGACAGGAAACCCCATGGATCCGATGTTGAACTTCAAAGCAACCGATCGTATCCGTGCTTCTGTTTCCGAGGGAGAGAACGGCGGAACACGTTCGGTTAATTTCGATGTGTCCATCGTTGTCAAGAACCGGTTGGATAATCTTTCTTTTGCATTTGATGTATCTGCTCCCGAAGATGCAACCATACAAAACGAGTTGACAGCCATGGGGGCGGAAGAGAGAGGTAAACAAGCCCTCTATATTATGGTTATGAAAACCTATCTTGGCACCGGACCGATTGGTGGCGGAGGTGGTGGATTGGGTAAACTGAATATGGGTTCCGCACTGAACTCCGTATTAAGCAGCCAAATCAACTCATTGATGGGAAATTTGAAAAATGCCAGTGTTTCTGTCGGTATCGAAGATCACGATTTGTCGGATACGGGTGGTAAGCGTACGGATTACAGTTTCCGTTATTCACAACGTCTCTTTAACAACCGTTTCCAGATTGTAATCGGAGGTAAGGTGTCTACAGGTGAGAATGCGACGAATGATGCGGAATCCTTTATCGATAACATCTCTCTGGAATATCGTTTGGATAGAACCGGAACCCGTTATGTTCGTCTGTTCTACGATAAAAACTACGAGAGTGTACTCGAAGGCGAGATTACGGAAACAGGAGTCGGTCTGGTACTTCGCAAGAAACTGGACAAACTCAGTGAACTGTTCATCTTTAAGAAAAAGAAGTAAGCATGAAAGGGATATATAATAACATATTAGCAAGTTGTCTGATTGGTATCATTTTGTTTTCGGGCTGTTCGGTGACAAAACACCTGCCTGAAGGGGAGGTACTTTATACAGGAGGAAAAACGGTGGTAGAGAATAAGTCGGCAACACCGGTAGGAGAGACGGCTTTAACAGAGATTGATGCGGCTCTTGACAAAACTCCCAGTACAAAGATGTTAGGAGGCCTTCTGCCTATTCCTTTTAAAATGTGGATGTATAACGACTTTGTGAAATATAAAAAGGGATTTGGAAAGTGGATGTTCAACCGCCTGGCTGCCAATCCTCCGGTGTTTATCTCTACTGTCAATCCGGAGGTTCGTATCAAGGTGGCTACAAACTTACTCCGTGATTATGGTTACTTCAATGGGAAAGTGACTTATGAAACATTGGTCGATAAGAAAGACAGCCTGAAAGCAAGTATTCTTTATACGGTAGACATGAAGAATCCTTATTTTATAGATACGGTTTATTATCAGCGTTTCACTCCTCAAACGTTGCGCATTATGGAACGGGGACGTCGAATGTCTTATATAAGTCCCGGCGAGCAGTTTAACGTGGTCGATCTGGATGAAGAGCGTACCCGTATCAGTACGCTGTTGCGTAACCGGGGATATTTTTACTTCCGTCCCGATTATATGACTTATCAGGCAGATACGACATTGGTTCCCGGTGGACATATCAGCCTTCGTCTGATTCCCGTTCCGGGATTACCCGCTGCGGCACAACGTCCTTACTATGTAGGAGATGCTTCTGTTTACCTGTTTGGCAAGAATGGTGAGGCGCCCAATGACAGCATGATGTATAAGAATCTGAATATACATTATTATAAGAAATTGCAGGTACGTCCGAATATGCTTTATCGTTGGTTGAACTATCAACAGTTTGTGCGGAATGCACAGATGCGGGCTTCCAATCGCACCCGTCTTTACAGTCAGTATCGACAGGAGCAGGTGCAGGAGAAACTTAGCCAGTTGGGAATCTTCAGTTATCTGGATTTGCAATATGCCCCGAAAGATACGACAGCCGTTTGTGATACGTTGAACGTAACCATGCAGGCCACATTTGCCAAGCCACTGGACGCCGAACTGGAATTGAATGTCGTAACCAAAAGTAACGACCAAACCGGTCCCGGGGCATCATTCGGTGTCACCCGGAACAATGTATTCGGAGGTGGTGAAAGCTGGAACGTGAAGCTGAAAGGCTCTTATGAATGGCAAACCGGCGGAGGAGAAAAAAGCTCTTTGATGAACAGCTGGGAGATGGGAGTTTCCACCTCTCTGACTTTCCCGCGCGTGGTTTTCCCGCATTGGGGGAAAAGGGAGTTTGACTTCCCGGCTACCACTACATTCCGTCTATACATCGACCAGTTGAACCGTGCCAGGTATTATAAACTGTTGTCATTCGGCGGAAATGCTACCTACGATTTCCAGCCGACACGTACAAGCCGGCATAGTATCACCCCTTTCAAACTGACATTCAACGTCCTGCAACACCAATCGGAAGAATTCAGGGAAATTGCCGATGCCAATCCTGCATTATATATCAGTTTAAAAGACCAGTTTATTCCTGCTATGGAATATACCTATACCTATGATAATGCTTCCGCACGCGGTATTAAAAATCCGATTTGGTGGCAATCGACTGTAACCTCTGCCGGTAACCTGACCTCGGTGATTTACCGTGCTTTCGGTCAGTCTTTCAACAAAGAGGACAAACGTTTGCTGAACGTCCCTTTCGCGCAGTTTGTGAAACTGAATACGGAATTCCGCCATTTGTGGAATATGGACAAGAATAATAAGATTGCTTCCCGTGTAGCTTTGGGCGCTCTCTTCGCCTACGGTAATGCAACGATAGCCCCTTACAGCGAACAATTCTATGTGGGTGGTGCCAACAGCATCCGCGCTTTCACAGTACGTAGCATCGGCCCGGGCGGATACCATCCGGCAGAAAGCCGCTATTCTTACCTCGACCAGACGGGTACTTTCCGTTTTGAGGCAAATGTAGAATACCGTTTCCGTATCTTTAAAAGTTTTTGGGGAGCCACTTTCCTGGATGCGGGAAACGTGTGGCTGATGCGCAAGGATGAGGCCCGTCCCAATTCACAACTCGAACTGAAAACGTTCCCGAAACAGATCGCTTTGGGCACCGGTGTCGGTATTCGTTATGATATGGATATTCTTGTGTTCCGTCTTGATTTCGGTATTCCTTTGCATCTGCCTTACGATACAGAACGAAGCGGATATTACAATGTCACAGGATCCTTTATGAAGAATCTGGGAATACATTTTGCTATCGGTTATCCCTTCTAATGAATGATTTTTGTACGATTTTGGTAAATAATGATTGATATTTGTCCTGTTGGATTCAACTATTTTTGTAATTTTGCAACGAAATCTGATGCCGTTGACATCACTAACCTTTTAATATTACACAATTTATGAAACCAACTTTATTCTTATTGGCAGCCGGTATGGGTAGCCGTTATGGAGGCTTGAAGCAATTAGACGGACTGGGTCCTAATGGCGAAACTATTATGGATTACTCAATCTATGATGCTATCAATGCCGGATTTGGCAAACTTGTATTTGTAATCCGCAAAGATTTTGAACAAGATTTCCGTGATAAAATTATTTCCAAATACGAAGGTCACATTCCTTGCGAACTGGTATTTCAATCAATCGACGATCTTCCGGAAGGCTTTACTTGCCCGGCAGACCGTACCAAACCTTGGGGTACTAACCATGCAGTAATGATGGGCGCTGATGTGATTAAGGAACCGTTTGCAGTGATCAACTGTGATGACTTCTATGGTCGTGATTCTTTCCAGGTAATGGGCAAATTCCTTTCTGCTCTTCCTGAAAATTCAAAGAACGTTTATTCGATGGTAGGTTTCCGTGTAGGAAATACATTGAGCGAAAGCGGTACGGTATCTCGTGGTATCTGTAGTACAGATGCTAAAGGATTGTTGACATCTGTAGTAGAACGTACGAAGATTCAACGTCTGGACGGTGAAGTGAAATATATCGGTGATGATGGCGAATGGACGGCTACTCCCGATACGACTCCGGTAAGTATGAACTTCTGGGGCTTCACTCCTGATTACTTCGCTTACAGCCAGGAATTCTTCAAGACTTTCCTAAGCGATCCGAAGAATATGGAAAACCTGAAGAGCGAGTTCTTCATCCCATTGATGGTAGATAAATTGATTAATGACGGAACTGCCACTGTTGAAGTACTGGATACTACCAGCAAGTGGTTCGGCGTCACTTATCCGGAAGACCGTCAGAGCGTAGTAGACAAGATTCAGGCATTGGTAGATGCCGGTGAATATCCTGCTAAGTTGTTCTAAAGAAGAGCCATTGATTAAGATAAAGAGCAGTCATTCATAAGAATGACTGCTTTTTTTGTTTTTCATAACGTATCATACTAAGTAGTATCTAATAAATATTCAGTATCTTTGCAGTCCAAAATGTTATAAATCAGAAGCAGAAGTGATTTCAGTAGAAGGATTATCAGTAGAATTTAATGCGACGCCGCTTTTTGAGGACGTCAGCTATGTAATTAATAAGAAAGACCGCATTGCATTGGTCGGAAAAAATGGTGCCGGCAAATCAACCATGCTGAAGATATTGGCAGGTTTGCAGTCACCGACACGCGGAGTGGTAGCTACTCCGAAAGATGTAACCATCGGATATTTACCACAGGTCATGATTCTTTCTGACAACCGGACGGTGATGGGAGAAGCAGAATTGGCATTCGAACATATATTTGAGCTTCAGGCGAAGTTGGAACGGATGAATCAGGAACTGGCGGAACGGACAGACTACGATTCGGAAGAATATCATCAGTTGATAGATCGTTTCACGCATGAAAACGACCGCTTCCTGATGATGGGCGGTACGAACTTTCAGGCGGAAATCGAACGGACGCTTCTCGGATTGGGATTCAGCCGGGAAGATTTTGAACGCCCTACTTCGGAGTTTTCCGGTGGATGGCGTATGCGTATCGAATTGGCAAAACTGCTTTTACGTCGCCCAGACGTGCTTTTGCTCGATGAGCCGACCAATCACCTTGATATTGAAAGTATCCAATGGTTGGAAAACTTTTTGTCTACACGTGCCAATGCAGTCGTATTAGTCAGCCATGACCGTGCTTTCCTGAATAACGTAACTACCCGTACCATCGAAATTTCTTGCGGTCAGATTTACGACTACAAAGTGAAATACGATGAGTTTGTAGTCCTGCGTAAAGAACGCCGTGAACAGCAACTCCGTGCTTACGAAAATCAGCAGAAACAAATACAGGATACAGAAGAATTCATCGAACGCTTCCGCTATAAAGCAACGAAGGCCGTACAGGTGCAAAGCCGTATCAAGCAACTGGAAAAGATAGACCGCATCGAAGTGGACGAAGAAGATAATTCCGCCTTGCGTTTAAAATTCCCTCCAGCCAGTCGTAGCGGAAACTATCCTGTGATTTGCGAAGATGTGCGCAAAGCGTATGGTAGCCATGTCGTTTTCCATGATGTCAACTTGACTATCAACAGGGGAGAGAAAGTGGCTTTCGTCGGAAAGAACGGAGAGGGTAAGTCTACCTTGGTGAAATGTATCATGGACGAAATTGATTTCGAAGGTAAATTAACGATCGGACATAATGTACAAATCGGTTATTTTGCGCAGAACCAGGCACAAATGTTGGATGAGAATCTGACTGTATTCGATACGATTGACCGGGTAGCGACAGGAGATATCCGTCTGAAGATACGTGATATACTGGGAGCTTTCATGTTTGGAGGCGAAGCTTCGGATAAAAAGGTGAAAGTCCTTTCCGGTGGAGAACGTACGCGATTGGCGATGATTAAACTTCTGCTGGAACCCGTAAATCTACTGATTCTGGACGAACCGACCAATCATTTGGATATGCGTTCGAAAGATGTTTTGAAGGAAGCTATCCGCGAATTTGACGGAACAGTGATTCTTGTCAGCCACGACCGTGATTTTTTGGATGGACTTGCGACTAAAGTATATGAGTTCGGTGGTGGACTTGTAAAAGAACATCTTGGAGGTATCTATGAATTCTTGCAAAAGAAAAAGATAGATAGCTTGAACGAGCTTCAGAAAGGAGCGGGACTGTCGGCTTCTCCCACGGCTTCAGCTAAAGGTAATGAACCTGAAACCGTTCAGCCTTCGGAGAATAAGCTCTCTTACGAAGCCCAGAAAGAACTTAATAAGAAGATTAAGAAACTCGAACGCCAGGTGGCGGACTGTGAAGCTTCAATAGAGGAAACCGAATCCGCGATTGCTATCGTAGAAGCGAAGATGGCAACTCCCGAAGGAGCTTCGGATATGCAGCTCTATGAACGGCATCAAAAACTGAAGCAACAGTTGGATGGCATTGTTGAAGAGTGGGAGCGGGTTTCGATGGAACTGGAAGAAACGAAAAACTAGAACAAAACGCATACTTCCGAGCACTATGTGAGAGAAACGCTATACCTCGATAGAAGGTATTCCTGGCGGGTATCTGTTTCTCGGTGTCGAAACAGGTGTTTCTCGTTGAGGAACGAGGCGTTCCTCGGTGTCGGTCACCTTCTTCCTCGGTGCCGGACTGCGGGTAGGATGATTGTTGATTAGAGAGACTATTTAATTATTTATACAATATGAAAGTAACCAAGTATTTACCAATTCTTGCCGTATGCCTTATGACAACAGGATGTAACAGTAAGAAAGAGGCCGTGCTGACGTCCGGTATCGACCTTGCTAATCTGGATACCACGGCTATGCCGGGTACAAGTTTTTATCAATATGCCTGTGGAGGTTGGGTGAAAGATCATCCGCTGACAGACGAGTATTCACGTTTCGGTACATTCGACATGTTGCGCGAAAACAGTCGTGAACAACTGAAAGCATTGATTGCCGAATTGGCAGCGAAGAAAGATAACGCACCGGGCAGTGCTGCGCAGAAAGTAGGCGATCTTTATAATATCGCAATGGATAGCGTGAAGCTGAATCAGGAAGGTGTAGCTCCGATCAAAGCAGAACTGGCAGCCATTGACGCTCTCAAGGATAAAGGAGAAATCTACGCATATATCGCAGAGAGCCAGAAGAAAGGCATCCGTCCTTACTTCACCATGTTTGTAAGTGCGGATGATATGAACAGTTCCATGAATATCGTACAGACCTATCAAGGCGGTATCGGAATGGGACAGCGTGACTATTATCTGGAGAATGACGAGCAGACTAAAAATATCCGTAATAAATATCAGGAACATATCGCCAAAATGTTCCAGTTGGCAGGTTATGATGAGGCTACTGCACAGAAAGCTGTGAAAGCAGTGATGAACATCGAAACTCGCCTGGCGAAAGCGGCTCGTTCACAAGTGGAATTGCGTGATCCTCATGCTAATTATAACAAGATGGATAGGGCGACGCTGAAAAAGAACTTCCCGACTTTTGACTGGGATACTTATTTCACCGTTTCCGGTTTGAAAGATTTGGAAGAAGTGAACGTAGGTCAGCCTGCTGCCATGAAGGAAGTAGCCGATGTGATTAATACCGTATCACTGGACGATCAGAAGCTATATCTCCAATGGGGATTGATAGATGCTGCCGCTTCTTATCTAAGCGATGATTTTGAAGCACAAAACTTCGATTTCTACAGCAGAACAATGTCTGGAAAGAAAGAAATGCAACCTCGCTGGAAACGTTCCGTGAGCACCGTAGATGGTGTACTTGGCGAAGTGGTAGGACAGATGTATGTAGAGAAGTACTTCCCGGCTGCTGCCAAAGAACGTATGGTTACACTGGTGAAGAACCTGCAAACTTCTTTGGGAGAACGTATCAAAGGTTTGGAATGGATGAGTGAACCGACCAAGGAAAAAGCGTTGGAGAAACTGGCAACCTTCCATGTAAAAATAGGTTATCCTGATAAATGGAAAGATTATTCCGCACTGGAGATCAAAGATGATTCTTACTGGGCAAATATCGAGCGTGCCAACGAATGGGATTACAACGAAATGATTGCCAAAGCCGGCAAACCGGTAGACAAGGATGAATGGTTGATGACTCCTCAAACAGTGAACGCTTATTATAACCCGACTACCAATGAAATCTGCTTCCCGGCAGCTATCCTGCAACCTCCGTTCTTCGATATGAATGCGGACGATGCTATGAACTACGGTGCAATCGGCGTGGTAATCGGCCATGAAATGACTCATGGATTTGACGATCAGGGACGTCAATATGACAAAGACGGAAACCTGAAAGACTGGTGGACAGAAGAAGATGCTAAAAAGTTCGAAGAACGGGCACAGGTGATGGTTAACTTCTTTGACAGTATCGAAGTTGCTCCGGGCGTACACGCAAACGGTAGCCTGACACTTGGAGAGAACATCGCCGACCACGGAGGTTTGCAAGTTTCTTTCCAGGCATTCAAGAATGCAACAGAAGCCGCACCGCTGGAAATTGTTGACGGATTTACTCCGGAACAACGTTTCTTCCTGGCTTACGCTAATGTGTGGGCAGGAAATATCCGTCCGGAAGAGATTCTCCGATTAACCAAACTTGATCCTCACTCATTAGGCAAATGGCGTGTGGACGGTGCTCTTCCTCATATCCAGAATTGGTATGAAGCATTCAAAATCACCGAACAGGATTCGATGTTCGTACCTAAAGAAAAACGAGTATCTATCTGGTAATAGTTTTTGAATAGATAGCATATATGCGAAGAGGCGTTGATTTTCCGTTGAGGAGAGTCAACGCTTTTTTTTATTAATTCACACCTTATTTATTACGTACGATAAACAATATTTCGTAACTTTGCACACCAAATACTTAATAAGCAATTCAATGTCAGAGTCTAAAAGAATAAAAACTGCATTGGTATCTGTATACCATAAAGAAGGTTTGGATGAAATTATTACCAAACTTCATGAAGAGGGAGTAGAGTTTTTGTCAACAGGCGGAACTCGTCAGTTTATTGAATCATTGGGATATCCTTGCAAGGCAGTGGAAGATTTGACCACTTATCCTTCTATTCTCGGTGGTAGAGTAAAGACATTACATCCGAAAATTTTCGGAGGTATTCTTTGTCGTCGCGGCCTGGAACAGGATATGCAACAGATTGAGAAATATGAAATTCCCGAGATAGATCTGGTTATTGTTGATTTGTATCCGTTCGAAGCTACTGTAGCTTCCGGTGCATCTGAAGCAGACATTATTGAAAAAATCGATATAGGCGGAATCTCACTGATTCGTGCTGCAGCCAAGAACTACAACGATGTAATCATCGTAGCTTCTCAAGCTCAATACAAACCATTATTGGATATGTTGATGGAGCACGGCGCTACTTCTTCACTCGAAGAACGTCGCTGGATGGCTAAAGAAGCATTTGCCGTTTCTTCTCACTACGATTCGGCTATTTTCAACTATTTCGATGCCGGCGAAGGTTCTGCTTTCCGTTGCTCTGTTAATAGCCAGAAGCAACTTCGTTACGGTGAAAACCCGCATCAGAAAGGTTATTTCTACGGAAATCTGGAAGCAATGTTCGACCAGATTCACGGAAAAGAAATCTCTTATAACAATCTTCTCGACATCAACGCAGCCGTTGACTTGATCGACGAATTCGATGACCTCACTTTCGCTATCCTGAAACATAACAACGCTTGCGGATTAGCTTCCCGCACTACAGTTTTGGAAGCTTGGAAAGACGCATTGGCCGGTGATCCGGTTTCTGCTTTCGGCGGTGTATTGATTACGAATGGTGTCATCGACAAAGAAGCTGCGGAAGAAATCAACAAGATTTTCTTTGAAGTGATTATCGCGCCGGATTATGATGTGGATGCACTCGAAATCCTGGGACAGAAAAAGAACCGCATCATCCTCGTTCGTAAGGAAGCTAAATTGCCTAAGAAACAATTCCGTGCTTTGCTGAATGGCGTATTGGTGCAGGATAAAGATACTAATATTGAAACGGTAGCCGACCTGAAAACCGTGACAGACAAAGCTCCTACTCCGGAAGAAGTGGAAGATATGTTGTTTGCCAACAAAATTGTAAAGAACAGCAAATCCAACGCCATCGTATTGGCAAAGGATAAACAACTTCTTGCAAGCGGTGTAGGACAGACTTCACGTGTAGACGCATTGAAACAAGCAATTGAAAAAGCCAAATCATTCGGTTTCGACCTGAATGGTGCAGTCATGGCTTCCGATGCCTTCTTCCCGTTCCCCGATTGTGTGGAAATTGCGGATCAGGAAGGTATTACGGCTGTTATCCAACCGGGAGGTTCGGTAAAAGACGATTTATCATTTGCTTATTGCAATGAGCACGGTATGGCGATGGTGACTACCGGTATCCGTCATTTTAAACACTAAAGCGATTTACTATTTGACAATTTACAATTTACTATTCAGCCGTTCGGCAATATGGATTTGATTGTCAGATAGTAATAAGTATGTATCAAATAGTAAATAGTAAATTGTCAAATAGTAAATAAAAAAATGGGATTATTTTCTTTTACACAAGAGATAGCAATGGACTTGGGCACAGCCAATACTATCATCATCACGAACGGAAAAATCGTGGTGGATGAGCCTTCGGTTGTAGCTTTGGATCGCCGTACAGAAAAGATGATTGCCGTGGGGGAAAAGGCGAAGTTGATGCATGAAAAAACCCACGAAAACATACGTACCATCCGTCCGTTGAGAGACGGAGTGATTGCCGACTTCTATGCTTGCGAGCAGATGATGCGCGGTTTGATAAAGCAGGTGAATACTCGCAACCATTTGTTTTCACCTGCTCTTCGCATGGTGATTGGCGTTCCTTCGGGAAGTACGGAAGTCGAACTCCGTGCTGTCCGTGACTCTGCGGAACATGCCGGCGGTCGTGATGTTTATTTGATTTTCGAGCCGATGGCTGCGGCAATCGGTATCGGCATCGATGTGGAAGCTCCGGAAGGAAACATGATTGTCGATATAGGTGGTGGATCTACGGAAATTGCCGTTATCTCTTTGGGAGGTATCGTTTCCAACAACTCCATCCGCACAGCCGGTGATGACCTGACAGAGGATATTCGCGAATATATGAGCCGTCAGCACAATGTGAAAGTCAGCGAGCGTATGGCAGAACGTATCAAAATCAATGTAGGTGCTGCTTTAACCGAACTGGGTGATGATGCTCCGGAAGATTATATCGTTCACGGTCCGAACCGTATCACGGCTCTTCCGATGGAAGTGCCTGTATGCTACCAGGAAGTAGCTCACTGTCTGGAGAAATCAATTTCAAAGATCGAAACTGCTATCTTGAGTGCGTTGGAAAATACACCTCCTGAACTGTATGCTGATATTGTGCACAATGGTATCTATCTCTCCGGAGGTGGTGCATTGCTTCGCGGACTGGATAAGAGATTGACCGATAAGATCAACATTCCTTTCCATATTGCGGAAGATCCTTTGCATGCAGTTGCCAAAGGTACAGGAGTGGCATTGAAGAACGTAGACCGTTTCTCTTTCTTAATGAGATAAACTGGGGATGAGGAATTTATTAAACTTCCTTCTGAAATACAATTACTGGTTCCTCTTCATCTTATTGGAGGTAGCCAGTTTTGTTTTGTTATTTCGGTTCAACCGTTATCAGCAGAGTGCATTCTTCACTTCTGCCAATACGGTTGTGGGGGCGGTTTATGAAGTTTCGGGAGGGATTTCCTCTTATTTTCATCTGAAATCGGTCAATGAAGATCTGTTGGATCGCAACATGGTGCTCGAACAACAGATCACTAATCTGGAAAAAGCATTGAGAGAGCAGCAGCTCGATTCTATGGCCATCAACAGCATCCGGCAGGTGCCGCAAGCGGATTATCAGTTGTTTAAAGCGCATGTGATAAAGAACAGTTTGAATCTGGTTGATAATTATATCACGCTCGATAAAGGTTCCTCTTCCGGTATTCGCTCCGAAATGGGAGTGGTGGATGGTAATGGGATTGTAGGGATTGTTTATGAAACCTCTCCTTCCTACTCGGTGGTGATTTCGGTACTGAACAGCAAGTCGAATATCAGTTGCAAGATTATCGGCAGTGATTATTTCGGCTACCTGAAATGGGAACATGGAGATTCGCGCTATGCTTATCTGAAAGACTTGCCTCGTCATGCAGAGTTTAATTTGGGAGATACAGTCGTTACCAGTGGTTTCTCCACCGTCTTTCCCGAAGGTATAATGGTGGGGACGGTAGATGATATGTCCGACTCTAATGACGGACTTTCCTATCTGTTGAAAATCAAGCTGGCTACTGATTTCGGTAAGTTGAGTGACGTTCGGGTGGTAGCCCGGACAGGTCAGGAAGAACAGAAGAAACTTGAAAACAAGGTGATGAAAGAATGATTATTACTTATATACATAGAATCGGATGGTTTATCGGCTTGGTACTTCTTCAGGTGCTAATCCTTAATAGTGTACATATTGCCGGCTATGCTACTCCTTTTCTCTATATTTATTTTATTCTGAAATTCAGCTCCGGCACTTCCCGGAATGAACTGATGTTGTGGGCTTTTTTCTTCGGGCTGACCATTGATATATTCTCCGATACTCCGGGAATGAATGCGGCAGCTACCGTATTGCTTGCCTTTCTCCGTCCCTCTTTGCTTCGTCTGTTCATGCCCCGTGATAATCCGGACAGCCTTATTCCCTCTTTCAAGACGATGGGAATCAGTCCTTTCTTAAAATATACTACTGCAAGTGTTTTTGTGCACAGTCTGGCATTACTCTCCATTGAGTTCTTCTCATTTACCAGCATTTGGCTGTTACTGTTGCGAGTGCTTCTTTGCACTATTCTGACTGTAACCTGTATCATAGCTATAGAAGGGATTAAGAAGTAACGATGGCAAAAGATTATATCTTAGAGAAGCGCAAATTTGTAATCGGAGGCATTGCTATCTCCATTGTTTTGATTTATCTGATACGTCTTTTTGTATTGCAGATCACGACCGATGACTACAAGAAGAATGCTGACAGTAACGCTTTTCTGAATAAGATCCAATACCCCTCGCGTGGTGCTATTTATGACCGGACCGGTAAACTATTGGTATTCAACCAGCCGGCATACGACATAACGATCGTGCCAAAGGAAATAGAGAATCTGGACACACTCGATTTATGCCAATCGCTGAATATCACCCGTGCGCAGTTTCTCAAAATAATGAGCGACATGAAAGACCGTCGCCGCAATCCGGGGTATTCCCGCTATACCAACCAGTTGTTTATGTCGCAACTTTCGGCGGAAGAATGTGGTGTCTTTCAGGAAAAGCTGTTTAAGTTTCGTGGCTTTTATATCCAACGGCGTACCATTCGTCAATATTCGTACAATGCTGCCGCCCATGCTTTGGGAGATATAGGAGAAGTCTCCGCAAAAGAAATGGAAGCGGATGAAGAAGGATACTACATCCGTGGGGATTATGTCGGCAAGTTAGGAGTCGAGAAATCGTATGAAAAGTACCTTCGTGGCGAGAAAGGAATTGAGATTCTGCTTCGTGATGCACACGGTCGTATCCAAGGGCATTATATGGATGGTGAATATGACCGTCCTTCCGTTCCCGGCAAGAACCTGACATTGAGTCTGGATATTGACTTACAGATGCTGGGTGAACGTTTATTAAAGAATAAGATTGGAAGTATTGTGGCTATCGAACCGGAGACCGGAGAAATCCTTTGTCTGGTATCCTCTCCCAATTATGATCCGCATTTGATGATTGGCCGCCAGCGTGGTAAGAACCATCTGGCTTTGCAACGTGATATGACTAAACCGCTTTTGAATCGTGCCCTGATGGGAGTGTATCCTCCGGGATCTACGTTCAAGACAGCGCAAGGACTGACGTTCCTGCAAGAAGGAATCATCACTGAACAAAGTCCGGCATTCCCTTGTTCACATGGGTTCCATTACGGAAGATTGACAGTAGGCTGCCATGCTCACGGGTCTCCCTTGCCATTGATTCCGGCTATTGCTACATCGTGCAACTCCTATTTCTGTTGGGGATTGTTCCGTATGTTTGGCGACCGTAAATACGGTTCGCCGCAAAACGCCATTACGGTCTGGAAAGACCACATGGTTTCGCAAGGATTTGGCTACAAACTGGGAGTAGATTTGCCGGGAGAGAAACGGGGCTTGATTCCGAATGCGCAGTTCTACGATAAAGCCTATCGCGGACATTGGAACGGACTGACAGTAATCAGTATCTCTATCGGACAGGGGGAAATTTTATCCACTCCCCTTCAGATTGCTAATCTGGGAGCAACCATAGCTAACAGAGGATACTTTGTGACACCGCATATTGTAAAGGAAATCCAAGATAATCAGTTGGACAGCATCTATCGCGTACCACGCTATACCACTATTGAGAAAAGACATTATGAATCAGTCGTAGAAGGGATGCGTGGCGCAGCTACCGGAGGAACTTGTCGTATGCTGTCAGTGATGGTTCCGGATTTGGAAGCCTGTGGAAAAACGGGTACTGCGCAGAATCGCGGACACGACCACTCGGTATTTATGGGCTTTGCGCCGATGAACAAACCGAAGATAGCTATTGCCGTCTATGTAGAGAACGGCGGATGGGGGGCTACTTATGGAGTTCCTTTCGGCGCACTGATGATGGAACAGTATTTGAAAGGCAAGCTCTCGCCGGAAAACGAGTTGAGGGCGGAAGAATTTAGTAACAGAGTGATATTATATGGTAACGAGGAACGATAGTTTGTGGAAAACGCTGGACTGGGTAACGATTTTTATTTACCTGCTCCTGATTGTTGGCGGATGGTTTAGCGTCTGCGGAGCCAGCTATGACTATGGCGAACGCGACTTCCTCGACTTCTCAACCCGTGCCGGCAAGCAGTTCGTGTGGATTATCTGTTCCTTCGGACTCGGATTCGTGCTGTTGATGCTGGAAGACCGTATGTATGATATGTTCGCGTACATTATATATGTGGGGATGATTCTCTTGCTCATTGTTACCATCTTCATAGCACCGGACACCAAAGGATCACGCTCTTGGCTTGTCATGGGGCCTGTGAGCCTGCAACCCGCCGAGTTTGCCAAGTTCGCTACGGCCTTGGCGTTGGCTAAATACATGAATTCTTATTCATTCAGTATCAAGAAAGAAAAGTGTGCCTTTATTCTGGGATTCATCATTCTTCTCCCGATGTTATTGATTATCGGGCAGCGGGAGACAGGATCTGCATTGGTTTATCTTGCTTTTTTTCTGGTTCTTTATCGTGAAGGAATGCCGGGAGTAGTGCTTTTTGCGGGCGTATGTGCGGTAATCTACTTTGTGGTCGGCATCCGTTTTGATGAAGTCTTTATCGCCGATACTCCTACACCACTGGGAGAATTTATCGTATTACTATTGATCTTATTATTTGCCGGTGGTATGGTGTGGGTATATCGCAAGAAATGGTCTGCTACCCGCAATATCATTGGTGGAAGTTTGGCTATATTATTGATTGCTTATTTAATATCCGAATATTGGGTACATTTTAGCCTCGTTTGGGTGCAATGGGCGCTTTGTATTGTGGTGATAGGCTATCTGATTTATTTGGCATTAAGTGAGCGGCAGCGTACTTATTTCCTGATTGCCCTGTTTACAATTGGTTCTGTCGGCTTCCTGTATTCCAGTAACTATGTATTTGATAATGTGCTCGAACCTCACCAGCAAGTCCGTATCAAAGTAGTGCTCGGTTTGGAAGAAGATTTGACCGGTGCCGGATACAACGTGAATCAGTCCAAGATTGCCATCGGTTCCGGTGGGTTGACAGGAAAAGGATTCCTGAATGGTACGCAAACAAAATTAAAGTACGTGCCCGAACAGGATACCGACTTTATATTCTGTACAGTGGGTGAGGAGCAAGGATTTGTCGGCTCGGCTGCTGTCCTGTTGGCTTTCCTTATTTTGATCTTACGATTAATCTTCCTGTCCGAACGGCAGACTTCCAACTTTGGGCGGGTTTATGGATATTCGGTTGTCAGTATTTTCCTTTTCCACTTATTTATTAATATCGGTATGGTGCTGGGGTTAACTCCGGTTATCGGTATTCCATTGCCTTTCTTCAGCTATGGAGGTTCTTCTTTATGGGGATTTACGATATTGCTGTTTATCTTCCTGCGTATTGATGCAGGACGTGGCAGAAGACTCTAATCTTACTGCTTCTCAATACGGATACCTACATCGCTCAATCCTTGTAACTTTTCATCTTTCATTCCGCTCATAATTTTAATAGTATAATTTGTAGGATGTAAAGGGCGAACAGATGTAATAAAAGTTTCCGATTGGTAAATGCTTCCCCATCCGTGTCCCGTCCATCTTCCGGTAGAGTCAGCCAGGCAGAAAGCAATGGTATCAGTGCGCCATACCGTAGAATCCTGTAGATTCTGACTGATAAATAAATGGAGGTTATGATAAGGATATTCGATACTGTTGCGGACTTCCGCAAAAAGCCGGAGAGTAGTGGGAACGCTGTCAGTTATGGGAATCTGAAAAGAGAGTGTATCACTCTTTCCCCATCCCTTGTTGGGAAGGGATTGATAAGAGTGATACACTGTATGTTCATTGCAGGCTGTCAGTAAGCAAGCGCTGAATAGACTCAATATACTATTCTTGAGTAGGCTTTTCATTAGTTGACTGTTTCTCCTGATTCTGATTTCTTTCCGGTCTGGAAGGACGCTCGTGGTTGGGACGGCGTTCTTGACGTTCCTGCCCTTGCTGTTCCCGTTGACGGTCTTGTTGTTGCGGACGTTCCTGATTCGACCGTTCCTGTCCTTGTGGACGTTCTTGATTTGATCCTCTTTCCGGACGTCTGTTTTCGTTGTTCCGTCCCTGGTTTTGTCCTCTGTTCCGGTTGTTGTTATTGTTATTTCTCGGGCGGTTGTCTCTTTCCCCTCTGTTGCCGTTTTCTGGCTGTTGCGGGCGGTTTTCATTCTCCCGTTGAGGTTGTTGCGGACGATTGCCGCCTTCTGCTTGCTGTTGCGGGCGGTTTCCGTTATTATTGTTTCCTTTTTTCTTCTTTTTATTATTCCGGTTAGCGTTATTGCCGCCCTCTTTATTATTCCGGCTGCGGTCGAAACGGGTAACACTTTCCTGTTCCAGCAAATCAACTGGTTTTCTTGGTTCCGGTTTCTTTTCTTCTTCGAGCAAGCTGTCCGGTTTCATCCCTTTCTTATTCATGGAGATTACTTCAAACGCACGTTTGCCGCTGATAGTGACCAGATTGGCTGGGAAGTTTTTATCCGTAGAATAAGAAACCTGATTGCTTAGAATATCCGCTTTGAAGAAATAGAAAGTGCCATCTTTCGTTTCCAACTCTATCTCTCTTGAAGGGAGACGTTTTTGAGCTTCCACATAACAGTCCACCTCGTAGTTCAGACAGCATTTCAGCTTAGCGCACTGTCCGGCAAGTTTCTGCGGATTCAATGAGATATCCTGAAAACGGGCTGCACTGGTAGAAACAGAGACGAAGCTCGTCATCCATGTAGCGCAGCAAAGTTCGCGTCCGCAAGGACCGATCCCGCCGATGCGTCCTGCTTCCTGACGGGCACCGATTTGTTTCATTTCGATACGTACGCGGAATGCTTCGGCCAATACTTTAATCAGTTGCCGGAAGTCTACCCGCTCATCGGCGATATAGTAGAAAATAGCTTTGTTGCCATCTCCCTGATACTCCACATCACCGATTTTCATATCCAGATTGAGATTCAACGCAATCTGACGCGCACGAATCATCGTAGCGTGTTCTTTGGCTTTGGCTTCGTTGAACTTTTCCATATCTACCGGCTTAGCTTTCCGATAGACACGCTTGATTTCCGTATCTGCTTTGAAGTTTGCTTTCTTCATTTGCAGGGGAACGAGCCGGCCGGTCAATGTAACCACGCCGATGTCATGGCCGGGAGCCGCTTCAACGGCAACTACATCTCCTTTTTCCAGTTTAATCTTGTTGCTGTTCCGAAAATATCCCTTCCGGGTATTTTTGAATTGCACTTCCACCATGTCACTCTCTTCCGCATTGCCCGGAATGTCCGCCAGCCAATCGTAGGTGTTCAGCTTTTTATCTTGTCGGGAGCATCCTTTGCAGCAAAGGCCACCGCTTCCATTATGAAGTTTATATTCCATAAGTTTATATATTTATTATTGCTTCAACAGTACAATCATCTTCAGCGAGAAGTCGAAGAATACCATTTTAGCATTTACATTCTGTTCTATATGTAGTTGCGCTTCGCTCAGTTCGTCCATGATACCCATCACATTCCGTTCGTTGACAAAAGGCGCAAAGCGGGTTGCAAAATTCTGTTCATTAATCGTCATATACGTCAAATTGCGCTGGTGCAGGTTGAAGACAAAGTTTTCGCGGATCATGCGCTGGCAATATTCCAGAAAGTTTTTCTGGCGTTCGCGTCCCATGCTGGCCACCTGTTCGCTCCACATCTTCATCTCCTTTATTTTCCGTTGATAGGACAAGCGCATCAGGTTGACGAAGAGCTCGAAGAATAACTGATTTTCCTCATTCAGATGAATCGTTTCGAGTGCCTTGACGAAATTTCCGTTTGCCAGATGGGCAATCGAAATGCTATCCGCAGGCTGAACATGATATTTACTCTGCAATACCCGGTCGATGCTGGCTTCGTCAATTTTCCGCACATTCATACGTTGAGTACGGCTCAAAATGGTAGGCAGAATCATGTCCGGAGCTTCGGATACCAACAGAAAAATCGTCTTTTCGGGTGGCTCCTCAAGCAGTTTCAGCAACTTATTGGCGCATACCGGGTGCATTTTCTCCGGCAACCATACAATCGTAATCTTAAATCCACCTTCACTGGATTTCAGACTGAGCTTCTTCAGGATCTCATCGCTCTCTTTGGCATAAATCAGCGCTTGCGAGTTCTCCGCGTCCATTTCACCCAACCAATGGTTGAGGTTAAAATAAGGATTGTTAATAACGAATAGCCGCCAATCGGCAATATAATCATCGCACACTTCTTTCTTTCCTTTCGCACTTTTCACGATGGGGAATACGAAATGCACATCCGGATGTACCAGCTTATTGAATTTCACACAAGACGGACAGACACCGCAAGCATCTTCCTCGCCCCGATTGGTGCAACTGATGTAGCGTGCGTATGCGATAGCCAATGGCATTTTACCAACTCCCTCGGGACCGCAAATGAGTTGGGCATGTGGAATACGCCCCTCGTTCACTTCCTGAATGAGTCGTTGCTTGATTTCTTCTTGTCCGATTACGTCTCTAAAAAACATATCAATAAATGATTTTGGCTATTTCCTTGATACTGTCTACTGCTCCGATAGAATAGAAATGGATGCTCGGAACTCCGTGTTCCATCAACTCCTTGCATTGAGCCACGCACCATTCAACACCCACCTGTTCGGCTTCCGCATCATTCTTGCATTTCAATGCTTCTTTCACCAGATCTTCCGGTAAATCCACCTTGAATGTTTTGGGGATCATGCTTAGTTGGGAGATTTTCTTGAAAGGCTTGATTCCCGGAATGATAGGAATGTTGATACCTGCTGCCTTAGCCTGCTCCACAAAATCGAAATATTTCTTATTATCGTAGAATAATTGTGTCACAGCATACTCTGCACCAGTTTCTACCTTCTTTTTCAGCCAGTAAAGATCTGTCTCTATGTTAGGAGATTCTTCATGCTTTTCCGGATAACACGCCACACCATACGAGAAAGGACTGGCGGTGACTTTCATCTCCGAACCGTCAACGAAGATTCCCTTATTGAAATTATTAATCTGCTTCTGCAATTCAATCGCATGATGATATCCGTCTCCTTCGGGAGTAAATACCGATTCATGTTTAGCCTTGTCTCCACGGAGTACCAGCAAATCTGTTATATTCAGAAATTGCAAATCCAGCAATACATATTCGGTCTCCTCACGCGTGAAACCACTGCACAGGATATGAGGAACCACAGTAATATTATATTTATTCTGAATGGCTGCCGCCACAGCGACTGTTCCCGGACGCCTTCTCAGGCGGTTTCTCTGAAAGAGCCCGTTGCCGAGATCTTTGTAGACATATTCGCTGCGATGCGTGGTGATATTGATATATTTCGGATCAAATTCTCGAAGAGTGTCGATTGTCTGATAGAGCTTTTCGATTCCGGTTCCCTTCAAAGGAGGGAGAATTTCGAAAGAAAAAGCTGTACCTTTACTGTTATTTATTAAATCAATTACTTTCATTCCTTTTCGTTGATGTTGTTATCTACTTGGATTAAACATGCATATTGGGACAAAAATACGAAAAAAGAAAGATTTCTTCTTGATTTGTTTGAAAATAGTTTGGTTTTTATCGTACTATTACATAAAAGAGGGCATATCCTGTATTTCGGATGCACCCTCTCTCACCTAATCATTATTAAATTAGAATTTACTTTTCGAGAAATGATTTCTTCATTCTGGCAATGTCAGTCAGATAATCTTGTAAATCTTGTTCATGTTCTTCCTCTTCGGCAAGAATATGTTTGGCGATATCACAAGTGGTGAAATCTTTCCCGTTAGTAAAGTCGGCAATTTCCTGATAACGGAGAATGGCACAGCGTTCGGAAGCAACATTATCCTTCAGCAAACTGACTGAATCGAAGCCTTGCGGAGCATCATATTTGCATCTTGCCAGTTCGAACCATTGTTTCGGATCAAGTACCGGAACCCCTTCCAGCTCGATGATACGGTCGGCAAGCAGCTGTGCATGTCTACGTTCTTCTTCGGCATGTTCCTCGAACTCACCTTGTACATCGGCACGCATGGCGCCTTCCACTACTAATGCACCTACCCAATATTGGTAATATGCCAACCACTCTTCAGCCAATGCTGCGTTCAACTGTGAAATTAAACTTTCTACATCTAATTTACCTTGTAGGATTTTTACACTTTCTCTAGCCATAATTTTAAAGTTTAGGTTACTATGTTTAAATCGCTAATGTAACAGACGGAGGTTCTTTTTGTTTGAGTATCCCGGAGGTTTTAACAGAAAGAATGCATTGCACTGTGCAGCTCCTTCTTTT
Organism: Bacteroides sp. MSK.18.37; assembly: GCF_019129155.2. NCBI lineage: Bacteria > Pseudomonadati > Bacteroidota > Bacteroidia > Bacteroidales > Bacteroidaceae > Bacteroides > Bacteroides sp. MSK.18.37. The sequence continues at coordinate 4,044,306 of NZ_JAHOIB020000001.1, forward strand.
TTAATAGAACATGGATGCTTTTAATATTTCATTTCAACTAAATTTTTGTATCACTTTTACCCTCACATCCTCACACCTTCGCTCAATTCCTTTATTCATCGTGGTTACAACGTGTGAGGGTAAGTGCGGTAGTAGGGTGAGGGTAACTTTTTACCCTCACCCTGTCTTGTCCTGATTCTATCTTAAACAGTTTATAATAAGTGTCTTGTCTATTCGCTTTTATCTTATACTCTCCTATACAATAGACGTCAATGCCTTATATAATAGATGTTTATCCCTCGTGATTCTTCTGATAAGCCCTAATGTCTTTTAACGGCTCACTGCAGTGAACGAATTTGTTTACTATCGTTAGCTTATTTGTTTACATCTGATAGCTTATTTGTTCACTGCAGTGAGCCCTTGCCAACTACTAAGCAAATGGATATTGAACATAAGAAGAAAGCCTATGAAGTGGCATATCTTATAAAGAAAGATACCTGTATGCTGAAATTAGGATAGTAATTTATTTATTGATTAGTAGGAGCGAATTATAAACTAAAGTAGAGTGATAACAGATAGCTATTCTCACTTTTTTATGTGTTCTTGTCCTGTAGAAATCTATTTTTTAGTTTGTTTCTTTAAGAGTACTTCTCTTTTTACCCTCTCTTTGCGAATATCTTTTTGTTATTTGCTCTACACGCGCGTATGTAATATAATAATGTACCATTTCCGGCCTGTTTTCATATAGATGTAACATATATGAAGAAAAATATGTTCTACAACATCGTTATGATTCAGTAAGTTAGGGCGGATATCTAAAAATAATTAGAAAAAATAGTCAGATATATTTGGATGTTATAGATAAGTTGTCTACTTTTGCACCCGCTTTGCTAGAGAGACAGAGCCTAATGATTGACATTCTGCTATAAGATGAAGGCCACAGAAAATAAAAACAAAAAAACTTTGAAAAAAGTTTGGAGGTTATCTGAAAAAGTCCTTATCTTTGCATCCGCTTTCGCAAAGAAAGCAGGCGCGGCGGAAGCCACGTTAGTTCTTTGAAATATTGATAAACAATACAAGTAGTACAAGTAAAAAAATAGAACCGTCAATACTTGTCTTATGAAGTAGTGATACAATTAAGACTAATAGGTATTTGAATAAGGTCAATAAATTTACGGCGTCCTGAACAGAGCAAAAAGATCATCTTAACCGATGATAAAAAATACTTTTACAATGAAGAGTTTGATCCTGGCTCAGGATGAACGCTAGCTACAGGCTTAACACATGCAAGTCGAGGGGCAGCATTTTAGTTTGCTTGCAAACTGAAGATGGCGACCGGCGCACGGGTGAGTAACACGTATCCAACCTGCCGATAACTCCGGAATAGCCTTTCGAAAGAAAGATTAATACCGGATAGCATACGAATATCGCATGATATTTTTATTAAAGAATTTCGGTTATCGATGGGGATGCGTTCCATTAGTTTGTTGGCGGGGTAACGGCCCACCAAGACTACGATGGATAGGGGTTCTGAGAGGAAGGTCCCCCACATTGGAACTGAGACACGGTCCAAACTCCTACGGGAGGCAGCAGTGAGGAATATTGGTCAATGGGCGAGAGCCTGAACCAGCCAAGTAGCGTGAAGGATGAAGGCTCTATGGGTCGTAAACTTCTTTTATATGGGAATAAAGTTTTCCACGTGTGGAATTTTGTATGTACCATATGAATAAGGATCGGCTAACTCCGTGCCAGCAGCCGCGGTAATACGGAGGATCCGAGCGTTATCCGGATTTATTGGGTTTAAAGGGAGCGTAGGTGGATTGTTAAGTCAGTTGTGAAAGTTTGCGGCTCAACCGTAAAATTGCAGTTGAAACTGGGAGTCTTGAGTACAGTAGAGGTGGGCGGAATTCGTGGTGTAGCGGTGAAATGCTTAGATATCACGAAGAACTCCGATTGCGAAGGCAGCTCACTAGACTGTCACTGACACTGATGCTCGAAAGTGTGGGTATCAAACAGGATTAGATACCCTGGTAGTCCACACAGTAAACGATGAATACTCGCTGTTTGCGATATACAGTAAGCGGCCAAGCGAAAGCATTAAGTATTCCACCTGGGGAGTACGCCGGCAACGGTGAAACTCAAAGGAATTGACGGGGGCCCGCACAAGCGGAGGAACATGTGGTTTAATTCGATGATACGCGAGGAACCTTACCCGGGCTTAAATTGCAACAGAATATATTGGAAACAGTATAGCCGTAAGGCTGTTGTGAAGGTGCTGCATGGTTGTCGTCAGCTCGTGCCGTGAGGTGTCGGCTTAAGTGCCATAACGAGCGCAACCCTTATCTTTAGTTACTAACAGGTTATGCTGAGGACTCTAGAGAGACTGCCGTCGTAAGATGTGAGGAAGGTGGGGATGACGTCAAATCAGCACGGCCCTTACGTCCGGGGCTACACACGTGTTACAATGGGGGGTACAGAAGGCGGCTACCTGGTGACAGGATGCTAATCCCAAAAACCTCTCTCAGTTCGGATCGAAGTCTGCAACCCGACTTCGTGAAGCTGGATTCGCTAGTAATCGCGCATCAGCCATGGCGCGGTGAATACGTTCCCGGGCCTTGTACACACCGCCCGTCAAGCCATGAAAGCCGGGGGTACCTGAAGTACGTAACCGCAAGGAGCGTCCTAGGGTAAAACTGGTAATTGGGGCTAAGTCGTAACAAGGTAGCCGTACCGGAAGGTGCGGCTGGAACACCTCCTTTCTGGAGCGATGCCGTAACTGTCACAAAACGTGGCAGCCACTAAAAGACTTTAAAGGTTCTGTTTTTTGTACTACTGGTACTTGTTTATTTATAACATATAGATCAACCATCTATAGAAGTATAGATAGAGATAAACAAGAGAAAAAAGAAGCCGAGTCTAGACGAAAGGTAGACAAGGTTGAACTAGTCCTATAGCTCAGTTGGTTAGAGCGCTACACTGATAATGTAGAGGTCGGCAGTTCAACTCTGCCTGGGACTACCAAGCTCAAGAATGAGGAACAGGGAAAGCTAAAAGCTAAAAAACAAAATTCTTGAATAACCTCTTGGGGGATTAGCTCAGCTGGCTAGAGCATCTGCCTTGCACGCAGAGGGTCAACGGTTCGAATCCGTTATTCTCCACGATCTCTGAAAAAGAGAAACGATCTTTGACATGATGTACAAAAAGTAAAATTTTAGTAAGAGCTAAAAGTATATATCAAACCGTACGTGTTCGAGTATGCAATATTGATAGAAGGAAGCAATTCCACTACCAATACCAGTACGAGAATAAAACGTTTGAAAGAAAGTAAGCAAGGGCGCATGGCGGATGCCTTGGCTCTCGGAGGCGATGAAGGACGTGATAAGCTGCGATAAGCTTCGGGCAGGTGCAAATAACCTTTGATCCGAAGATTTCCGAATGGGACAACCCGTCATTCTGAAGGAATGACATCTTGCATAGCAAGAGGCTAACACAGGGAACTGAAACATCTTAGTACCTGTAGGAAAAGAAAATAATAATGATTCCCCTAGTAGTGGCGAGCGAACGGGGATTAGCCCAAACCAATGTTGTTACGGCAATATTGGGGTTGTAGGACCACGCTCTCGCAAGAAATTTAGTGAGAAGAACCCTTTGGAAAATGGGACCATAGACGGTGATAGTCCGGTATTCGAAGCTAAATGAAGCGTAGTGGTATCCTGAGTAGCGCGGGACACGAGGAATCTTGCGTGAATCTGCCGGGACCATCCGGTAAGGCTAAATACTCCCGAGAGACCGATAGCGAACCAGTACTGTGAAGGAAAGGTGAAAAGCACTTCGAATAGAAGAGTGAAATAGTCCCTGAAACCGTGCGCCTACAAGCGGTCGGAGCTGCTTCAGCAGTGACGGCGTGCCTTTTGCATAATGAACCTACGAGTTACTTTTTCCGGCAAGGTTAAGGATCTTGAGATCCGCAGCCGAAGCGAAAGCGAGTCTTAACAGGGCGATTAGTCGGAAGGAGTAGACGCGAAACCAAGTGATCTACCCTTGGTCAGGTTGAAGGTTAGGTAACACTAACTGGAGGACCGAACCGATAAGCGTTGAAAAGCTTCCGGATGAACTGAGGGTGGGGGTGAAAGGCTAATCAAACTTGGAGATAGCTCGTACTCCCCGAAATGCATTTAGGTGCAGCCTTGGGAATTACTACTGTGAGGTAGAGCGACTGATAAGATGCGAGGGCTTCACCGCCTATCAAGTCTTGATAAACTCCGAATGCGCAGTAGTTCGATCCCAGGAGTGAGGGCATGGGTGCTAAGGTCCATGTCCTAAAGGAGAAGAATCCGGACCATCAGCTAAGGTCCCGAAATAATTGCTAAGTTGAACTAACGAAGTCAGATTGCTAAGACAGCTAGGATGTTGGCTTGGAAGCAGCCATTCATTTAAAGAGTGCGTAACAGCTCACTAGTCGAGGAGTTTGGCGTGGATAATAATCGGGCATCAAGCAATTTACCGAAGCTATGGGATCAGTAATGATCGGTAGGGGAGCATTCCACTCTGCGTCGAAGGTGAAGCGTGAGCTTTGCTGGAGCGTGTGGAAAAGCAAATGTAGGTATAAGTAACGATAAAGGGGGTGAGAAACCCCCTCGCCGAAAGACTAAGGTTTCCTGATCAACGCTAATCGGATCAGGGTTAGTCGGGTCCTAAGGCTCAGCCGAACGGTGAGGCCGATGGCAGAACAGGTTAATATTCCTGTACTACCTTAAGGAGTGACGTGGAGACGGAGGAGTGACAGCGCCGCGGACTGACGGAATAGTCCGTTGAAGGGTGTAGATGTTGATTATCCCAGGCAAATCCAGGATAAGAGTCGAACCTGATAGTATACCAAATTCTTCGGAATAAGGTAATAGTGCGTGTAAGCATACTCCCAAGAAAATCCGCTAAACTTAATCTTTAAGGTACCCGTACCGCAAACGGACACACGTAGTCGGGTTGAATATACTAAGGCGCTTGAGTGATTCACGGTTAAGGAACTAGGCAAATTGACCCTGTAACTTCGGGATAAAGGGTCCCAACGAGAGTTGGGCGCAGAGAATAGGTCCAGGCAACTGTTTAACAAAAACACAGGGCTGTGCCAAATTGAAAGATTACGTATACAGCCTGACACCTGCCCGGTGCTGGAAGGTTAAGAGGAGATGTCATCGCAAGAGAAGCATTGAATTGAAGCCCCAGTAAACGGCGGCCGTAACTATAACGGTCCTAAGGTAGCGAAATTCCTTGTCGGGTAAGTTCCGACCTGCACGAATGGTGTAATGATCTGGACACTGTCTCAACCGTGAGCTCAGTGAAATTGTAGTATCGGTGAAGATGCCGATTACCCGCGATGGGACGAAAAGACCCCGTGAACCTTTACTATAGCTTAACATTGAATTTGGGTAATTGATGTGTAGGATAGGCCGGAGACTTTGAAGCAGGTACGCCAGTATTTGTGGAGTCGCTGTTGAAATACGGCCCTTTGATTATTTGAGTTCTAACTCGTAGATACGAGGACACTGTTTGGTGGGTAGTTTGACTGGGGTGGTCGCCTCCAAAAGTGTAACGGAGGCTTCTAAAGGTGCCCTCAGGACGATTGGTAACCGTCCGTAGAGTGTAATGGCATAAGGGCGCTTGACTGGGAGACAGACAAGTCGATCAGGTAGGAAACTAGAGCATAGTGATCCGGTGTTTCCGTATGGAAGGGACATCGCTCAAAGGATAAAAGGTACTCCGGGGATAACAGGCTGATCCCTCCCAAGAGCTCATATCGACGGAGGGGTTTGGCACCTCGATGTCGGCTCGTCACATCCTGGGGCTGGAGAAGGTCCCAAGGGTTGGGCTGTTCGCCCATTAAAGTGGCACGCGAGCTGGGTTCAGAACGTCGTGAGACAGTTCGGTCTCTATCTATCGTGGGCGTATGAAATTTGCGTGGCTCTGACACTAGTACGAGAGGACCGTGTTGGACTGACCGCTGGTTTACCAGTTGTGCCGCCAGGTGCATTGCTGGGTATCTAAGTCGGGATTGGATAAGTGCTGAAAGCATCTAAGTACGAAGCCAGCCACAAGATTAGATTTCTTAGGGTCGTCAAAGACGATGACGTTGATAGGATGCAGGTGTAAAGGTGGTAACATCAAAGCCGAGCATTACTAATTGCCCGTTCACTTTCTTTCGGACATGTACCGGTTGGGTATATACGTTTAGCTTGCTAGACACTGAAATTTTACTTTTCATCATGTCATAACCTTCTTCAGGTGGTTATAGCACGAGGGTTCCACCTCTTCCCATTCCGAACAGAGAAGTTAAGCCTCGTCACGCCGATGGTACTGCGTAACAGTGGGAGAGTAGGTAGCCGCCGTTTTTAAGAAGCCTCGCTTGTCTATTGGACGGGCGAGGCTTTCTGTTTTTTATTACTTTGGTATTTATATCGCCGTTTTTAACAGATACAAACCTCATAATACCTATTAAAAAAGTGAATATTTACTGATAATTTGTATGTTGTGAGGATATTTATTTGTATCTTTGTCGCCCGAATTGTAAGCTAACGATTTAAAAAAGAGAGAAGCTTTGGGAAAGTTTGATAAATACAAAATTGACTTGAAAGGAATGCAAACAGACTCTGCTAAGTATGAGTTTGTATTGGATAACCTTTACTTCGCTCACATTGATGGTCCTGAAGTTCAGAAAGGAAAGGTGAATGTTACATTGACCGTGAAAAGAACCTCTCGTGCTTTCGAGCTGAGTTTTCAGACTGAGGGAATGGTATCAGTACCATGTGACCGTTGTCTGGATGATATGGAGCTACCTATCAGTTCTTCTGATAAACTGATGGTAAAGTTTGGACATGAATATGCAGAAGAAGGTGACAACCTGATTGTGATTCCCGAGGAAGAAGGGGAAATCAACGTTGCATGGTTCATGTATGAGTTTGTTGCGCTCTCTGTACCCATGAAGCATGTACATGCTCCCGGTAAGTGCAATAAAGCGATGACTGGTAAATTGAACAAGCATTTGAAAACAAATGCGAATGAGGATAGCGATGATACTTTCGACACAGGTGGAGATGACATCGTAATTGAGGAAGAAGTGGAGGAACAAATTGATCCCCGCTGGAATGAATTAAAAAAAATATTAGATAATAATTAAAGTTTTAAGAAAATGGCACATCCTAAGAGAAGACAATCAAGTACGAGACAAGCGAAGAGAAGAACTCATGATAAGGCAGTAGCTCCTACATTGGCTATTTGTCCGAATTGCGGTGAATGGCACGTTTACCACACTGTATGTGGTGCTTGTGGCTATTACAGAGGCAAGCTCGCTATTGAGAAAGAAGCAGCTGTATAATTAGTACAGTTATACTGAAAACAGCCTGGGGGTGAAACTCTCCGGCTGCTTTAAGTATTATAGTATTGCTAATTTAAAATAGGTTTGATGGAAAAAATAAATGCAGTAATCACAGGAGTCGGCGGGTACGTACCCGATTATATCTTGACTAACGACGAGATATCAAAAATGGTGGATACCAACGACGAATGGATTATGACTCGTATCGGAGTAAAGGAAAGACATATTCTGAATGAGGAAGGATTAGGTAGTTCATACATGGCACGCAAAGCTGCCAAACAGTTGATGAAGAAGACTGGTGCTAATCCTGATGATATCGATTTGGTTGTTGTTGCTACCACTACTCCTGACTATCACTTCCCTTCTACAGCTTCTATTCTTTGTGATAAACTCGGACTAAAGAATGCTTTTGCCTTCGACTTGCAGGCTGCTTGTAGCGGATTCCTGTATTTGATGGAGACAGCTGCTAATTTCATCCGTTCGGGAAGATATAAGAAAATTATCATTGTCGGTGCCGATAAGATGTCGTCAATGGTTAACTATACAGATCGTGCTACATGCCCTATTTTCGGTGACGGTGCTGCTGCCTTTATGGTGGAGCCCACTACGGAAGATTACGGAATCATGGATTCGATACTGAGAACAGATGGCAAAGGTTTGCCTTTCCTCCACATGAAAGCTGGTGGTTCGGTTTGTCCTCCGTCTTATTTCACAGTAGACAATAAAATGCACTATCTGTTTCAGGAAGGAAGAACAGTATTTAAATATGCTGTATCCAACATGTCGGATGTCTCTGCTGCAATCGCAGAAAAGAATGGTCTGACGAAAGATAGTATCAACTGGATTGTTCCGCATCAGGCGAATGTCCGTATTATCGAGGCTGTGGCTCACCGTATGGATGTGCCAATGGATAAAGTGTTGGTAAATATTGAGCATTACGGTAACACGAGTGCCGCTACACTTCCTCTGTGTATCTGGGATTATGAAGATAAACTCAAGAAAGGCGATAACATCATTTTCACTGCATTCGGTGCCGGATTTACTTGGGGTGCAGTGTACGTGAAATGGGGTTATGATGGAAAGAAGGAATCGTAACGTAAGTTACTGAATTATAACACTCAAAAACGCATCCTATTTCGATTCGATGCGTTTTTTTGTCTCAACCAATAAAATAAAGAGAAATGCATAAAGCAGGTTTTGTAAACATCGTAGGAAATCCGAATGTCGGAAAGTCGACATTGATGAATGTCTTGGTGGGCGAACGTATTTCGATCGCTACCTTCAAAGCACAGACTACTCGTCACCGGATTATGGGAATCTATAATACGGATGAGATGCAGATTGTTTTTTCTGATACTCCGGGTGTGTTGAAGCCCAATTATAAGCTACAGGAGTCTATGCTGAATTTTTCTACTTCGGCATTGACGGATGCGGATATCTTGCTTTATGTAACGGACGTGGTGGAGACGCCGGATAAGAATAATGAGTTTATGGAAAAGGTGCGTCAGATGACGGTGCCTGTTCTCTTGCTCATCAATAAGATAGATCTTACAGATCAGGAAAAACTGGTAAAGCTGGTGGAAGAATGGAAAGAGTTGCTTCCCCAAGCCGAAATTATTCCGATTTCTGCTACATCAAAGTTCAATGTAGACTATGTGATGAAGCGGATCAAAGAACTGCTGCCCGATTCTCCTCCTTATTTTGGAAAGGATCAGTGGACGGATAAGCCTGCCCGTTTCTTCGTGAATGAGATTATCCGGGAAAAGATTCTGCTCTACTACGATAAAGAGATTCCCTATTCGGTGGAGGTTGTCGTGGAAGAGTTTAAGGAAGAACCGAAGAAGATTCATATTCGGGCGGTGATTAACGTGGAACGTGATTCGCAGAAAGGAATCATTATCGGTAAACAGGGAAAGGCGTTGAAGAAGGTGGCTACCGAGGCTCGCCGTGAACTGGAACGTTTCTTTGGAAAGACTATTTTCCTCGAAACGTATGTGAAAGTGGATAAGGATTGGCGTAGTTCGGATAAGGAACTCCGCAATTTTGGTTATCAGTTAGATTAAGAGTATTCATGAGACTGTGATAGTCGTGAAAAAACAAGGTATTGAACTATGGGTAATTTAGTTGCAATTGTAGGACGCCCGAATGTGGGCAAGTCTACCTTATTTAACCGTCTGACGAAGACTCGTCAGGCTATTGTGAATGAAGAAGCGGGTACAACCCGCGACAGACAATATGGCAAGTCTGAGTGGCTGGGCCGTGAATTCTCTGTGGTTGACACCGGTGGATGGGTGGTCAACTCGGATGATGTCTTTGAAGAGGAAATCCGTAAGCAGGTATTATTGGCTGTGGAAGAAGCGGATGTCATTCTGTTTGTAGTGGATGTGATGAATGGAGTGACTGACTTGGATATGCAGGTAGCTGCTATTCTGCGTCGCGCTAATAGTCCGGTGATTATGGTTGCCAATAAAACGGATAATCACGATTTGCAATATAACGCTCCCGAATTCTATAAACTGGGATTGGGCGATCCGTATTGCGTTTCTGCCATGACAGGAAGTGGTACGGGTGATTTGATGGACTTGATTGTCAGCAATTTCAAGAAAGAATCATCAGAAATCCTGGATGATGATATTCCCCGTTTTGCTGTGGTAGGGCGTCCGAACGCCGGAAAGTCTTCCATTGTAAATGCATTTATTGGGGAAGAACGTAATATCGTAACAGAGATTGCCGGAACTACCCGCGACTCTATCTATACTCGTTACAATAAATTCGGATTTGATTTTTACCTGGTGGATACAGCGGGTATCCGTAAGAAAAACAAGGTAAATGAAGACTTGGAATATTATTCAGTCGTTCGTTCGATTCGTTCTATCGAAGGTTCGGATGTTTGTATTCTGATGTTGGATGCTACAAGAGGTGTTGAGGGGCAGGACTTGAATATCTTCTCTCTGATTCAGAAGAATCAGAAAGGTCTGGTAGTTGTTATAAATAAGTGGGATTTGGTGGAAGATAAATCTGTGAAAGTACAGAAAGCGTTTGAGGAAGCTGTTCGCTCGCGTTTTGCTCCGTTTGTCGATTTCCCGATCATCTTTGCTTCTGCACTGACTAAGCAACGTATTCTGAAAGTGCTTGAAGAAGCACGTAGTGTGTATGAGAACCGGACGACAAAGATCCCGACCGCACGTTTGAATGAAGAAATGCTTCCGTTGATCGAGGCTTATCCGCCTCCTTCAAATAAAGGTAAGTATATCAAAATTAAATATATCACACAGTTGCCGAATACACAGGTGCCTTCATTTGTGTATTTCGCCAACTTACCGCAGTATGTGAAAGAGCCATATAAACGTTTCCTCGAAAATAAGATGCGTGAGAAATGGAATCTGACAGGTACTCCGGTTAATATTTATATTCGACAGAAATAAATAAAAAAGACACGGATTGTCTCAATTATATAGAATATATAGAGAGACAATCCGTGTCTTTTTATAAATATATCTCTGTGAGATCTTGTATTACTTTGTAGTAGACTTATTTTTCCAACTGGAAATCTTTTCGGCGTAACACGAAGCTGTTACTCAAGTATTTTTCACGTACAATCTGATTTTCCGATAATTCTTCCGGTGTTCCCTGGAAAAGGATCTTTCCTTCGAACAGCAGATAGGCGCGGTCTGTGATACTAAGCGTTTCTTGTACGTTGTGGTCGGTAATCAGGATTCCGATATTCTTGTCTTTCAGTTTCCATACAATTTGCTGGATATCTTCTACGGCAATCGGGTCGACACCGGCAAAAGGTTCGTCAAGCATGATGAATTTGGGGTCGATGGCAAGACAACGGGCAATCTCTGTACGGCGGCGCTCACCTCCCGACAACTGGTTACCTTTATTTTTGCGTACCTTTTGCAGACGGAACTCTGCAATCAGGCTTTCGAGTTTCTCTTTTTGATATTCTTTGGGCTTGTTGGTCATTTCCAGTACAGAGGCGATATTATCTTCCACGCTCATCTGGCGGAAAACGGAAGCTTCCTGTGCAAGGTAGCCGATTCCCGTTTGTGCGCGTTTGTAAACCGGATATTTGGTAATCTCCAGGTCATCGAGGAAAATACGTCCTTCATTAGGAGTAATCAGCCCTACAGTCATATAGAATGAAGTCGTCTTACCGGCACCGTTCGGTCCCAGCAAACCTACAATCTCACCTTGCTTCACATTGATGGAAACGTGGCTTACAACGGTTCGTTTACCGTACTTCTTAACCAGGTCTTCCGTGCGGAGCACCATCTTGCTTTCTTCCATATTCTAGTTATTTTGCGGCAAATGTAGTAAAAATAAGCTGAAATAATGTACATTTGCAGACAAATAGTGTGAGTTATGATAAAAGCATTGAGAACCGTCGGGAGATATTTCATGCTGATGGGTCGGACTTTTTCCCGCCCCGAACGTATGCGTATGTTCTTCCGGCAATACCTTAACGAGTTGGAGCAGCTAGGTGTGAACTCCATCGGTATTGTGCTGTTGATTTCGTTTTTCATCGGCGCAGTGATTACCATCCAGATTAAGTTGAATATCGAAAGTCCATGGATGCCCCGCTGGACAGTGGGATATGTGACACGTGAAATTATGTTGCTGGAATTTTCTTCTTCCATCATGTGTTTGATTCTTGCCGGAAAAGTCGGGTCGAATATCGCTTCGGAATTAGGAACGATGCGGGTGACGCAACAGATTGATGCGCTCGAAATTATGGGTATCAATTCGGCGAACTACCTGATTTTGCCTAAGATTACGGCGATGGTGACTGTTATTCCTATTCTAGTGACGTTTAGTATCTTTGCCGGAATCATCGGTGCCTTTTGCACGTGTTGGTTTGCCGGGGTTATGAATGCTGTCGATCTCGAATATGGTTTGCAGTATATGTTTAACGAATGGTTTATCTGGGCGGGTATCATCAAATCCCTCTTTTTTGCGTTTATAATTGCAAGTGTGTCCGCTTTCTTCGGATACACGGTAGAGGGAGGTTCGATTGCTGTAGGAAAGGCTTCTACGGATGCCGTAGTATCCAGCAGTGTATTGATTCTGTTTTCAGACTTGATATTAACTAAACTTTTGATGGGATGATTGAGATTAAAGGACTTTATAAATCATTTGATGACAAGACAGTATTGAGTGATATTAATGCTGACTTTGCAAATGGAAAGACAAACTTGATTATCGGTCAGAGTGGTTCCGGTAAGACGGTGTTGATGAAATGTATTGTAGGATTGTTAACTCCGGAGAAAGGGGAAGTCTTGTATGACGGACGTAACCTTGTGCTGATGGGGAAGAAGGAGAAGAAGATGCTTCGCAAGGAAATGGGAATGATTTTCCAGAGTGCGGCTCTTTTTGACTCTATGACCGTATTTGATAATGTGATGTTTCCACTGAATATGTTTAGCAACGATATCTTGCGTGACCGGATTAAACGGGCGATGTTCTGTCTGGATCGTGTGAATCTGGGGGAAGCGAAAGATAAGTTTCCGGGAGAAATCAGTGGTGGTATGCAGAAGCGTGTGGCTATTGCGCGTGCGATTGCCTTGAATCCGCAATATCTGTTTTGCGATGAGCCGAACTCGGGGCTGGACCCGAAAACGTCATTGGTGATTGATGATCTGATTCATGATATTACGCAGGAATATAACATGACGACCATTATCAATACGCATGATATGAACTCTGTATTGGGAATTGGTGAGAAGGTGATTTATATTTATGAGGGACATAAAGAGTGGGAAGGTACGAAAGATGATATCTTTACTTCTACCAATGAGCGACTGAATAACTTTATCTTTGCTTCAGACTTGCTCCGTAAGGTGAAGGACGTCGAAATGCAAGGAATGGAAGGGTAATAAAAAAACTTCTGTCATCGGGTGACAGAAGTTTCTTTTTTTTCTTAGCTATGTTAGCGTCGGCAATTAAGCTCTAGGTCTAGCTTCTTTAACTACCATTGTACGGCCCATGTATTCAGCTCCGTTCAATTCAGCAATAGCTTTTGCAGCTGCAGCGTCGTCTTCCATTTCGATGAAAGCGAATCCTTTGGATTTACCGGTTTCACGGTCCATAACAACTTTAACTGATGATACTGCTCCGTAATCTTCCATCACTTGTTGCAGATCTCCTTCCTTAACACGGTAGTTAAGGTTTCCAACATAAATGTTCATAATGAAAATGATAAAAAATAAATAAATGAATAAAACTCTCTGGATAGATGGTTACTAATAAAAAGATTAAAACGACAGAGAGTTTACAAATGCGTTTTGGTAACGGAAGTAAAAACCTTGTAATCAAATCGAGAAACTAATGGTCCATCAATCCGCAACAAAGAAAAGAATAATTTTTGGATTAACCATCTTTTTGGAAAGTTAATTTGCGGATTATCAGAAAAAAAGTAGGCCGGGGGAACCTGGCGGGGTGGGTGTTGATGGTGATTTTATCTTGTTTATAGATGGAATATCAGTGAAATATCGATAAAAGATGTGTGAAAGATGGGTGGCGTTGCTGAAATAAATCTGCAATGTCTTTTGAAATTTGAAAGATTAGCACTAATTTTGCACCCTCTTTGAGTATAGAACAAAGTATAAATCAAATAAATAATTGTCAGAATGAACGTTTCATTACAAAACATTGACAAAGTAAGCGCAGAGCTTACTGTAAAGCTTGAGAAAGCCGATTATCAGGAGAAAGTAGACAAAGAGTTGAAGTCACTCCGTCAGAAGGCACAGATTCCGGGATTCCGTAAAGGTATGGTTCCGACAAGTCTTATTAAAAAGATGTATGGTAAGTCGGTAATTGCAGAGGTTGTGAATAAGGCACTGCAAGAAGCTGTTTACAATTATATTAAAGAAAATAAGGTGAATATGTTGGGCGAGCCGTTGCCTAACGAAGAAAAGCAACAGAATATTGATTTCGATACAATGGAAGAATTCGATTTCGTATTCGACATTGCTTTGGCACCTGAATTTAAAGCAGAAGTAAGTGCTAAAGATAAAGTAGATTATTATACTATCGAAGTTTCTGACGAAATGATCGACAACCAGGTGAAGATGTATACTCAACGCACTGGCAAGTATGATAAGGTAGACGCTTACGAAGATAATGATATGCTGAAAGGTCTGCTGGCACAGTTGGACGAAGAAGGCAACACAAAAGAAGGTGGTATCCAGGTAGAAGCTGCAGTATTGATGCCTGCTTACATGAAGAACGACGATCAGAAAGCTATTTTTGCTAATGCAAAAGTAAATGATGTATTGGTGTTCAATCCGAATGTGGCTTATGACGGACATGCTGCTGAACTGGGTTCTTTGTTGAAGATTGACAAGGAAATTGCAAAAGACGTGAAGTCTGATTTCAGCTTCCAGGTAGAAGAAATCACTCGTTTTGTTCCGGGTGAATTGACTCAGGAAGTATTCGACCAGGCATTCGGCGAAGGTGTTGTGAAGACTGAAGAAGAATTCCGCGCTAAGATTAAAGAAGAAATCGCAGCTAGATTTGTGGCTGACAGCGATTATAAATTCCTGATCGACATTCGCAAGGTGATGATGGAAAAAGTAGGTAAACTGGAATTCTCTGATGCCCTGCTGAAACGTATCATGTTGCTGAACAACGAAGAAAAGGGAGAAGAATATGTTGCTGAAAACTATGATAAGAGCATCGAGGAACTGACTTGGCACCTGATTAAGGAACAGTTGGTTGAAGCAAACGATATCAAAGTAGAACAGGAAGATGTTCTGAAGATGGCTAGAGAAACAACAAAGGCACAGTTTGCTCAATACGGTATGTTGTCTATTCCTGACGATGTGCTTGACAACTATGCACAGGAAATGTTGAAGAAGAAAGAAACTATCAATAATTTGGTAAGTCGTGTGGTAGAAGTGAAACTTGCTGCTGCTCTGAAAGCACAGGTTACTTTGGAAAACAAGAACGTTTCGATCGAAGAATTCAATAAAATGTTTGAGTAATCATTCGGTTGAATAAAATATAAAGTCACAGAAACACAGAGTTTTTATAAAATTATAACTCTGTGTTTTTTTGTGTCTCTGTATTCTTTTTCGTTTCTTTGTACTTACGTTTATTTTTAATTTATAAGAAAGGAACAATTAACATGGATGATTTTAGAAAATACGCAACCAAGCATTTAGGAATGAATGGCATGGTATTGGATGATGTGATTAAGTCGCAGGCCGGGTATTTGAATCCCTATATTCTGGAAGAAAGACAGTTGAACGTAACTCAACTCGACGTTTTCTCCCGTTTGATGATGGACCGCATCATTTTCCTTGGTACACAAGTTGATGACTATACAGCTAATACGCTCCAGGCACAGTTGTTGTATCTGGATTCTGTGGATCCGGGTAAGGATATCTCTATCTATATCAACTCTCCGGGCGGAAGTGTATATGCCGGACTGGGCATTTATGATACGATGCAGTTTATTTCAAGCGATGTTGCTACCATCTGTACAGGTATGGCAGCTTCAATGGCAGCCGTATTGCTGGTTGCCGGTGCTGAAGGCAAACGTTCTGCATTGCCTCACTCACGTGTGATGATTCATCAGCCGATGGGTGGTGCGCAGGGACAAGCATCGGACATTGAAATCACAGCTCGTGAGATTCAGAAATTGAAGAAAGAACTTTATACGATTATCGCCGATCATTCGCATACTGATTTCGATAAAGTATGGGCGGACTCTGACCGTGACTACTGGATGACAGCTCAGGAAGCGAAAGAGTACGGTATGATTGATGAGGTATTGATTAAGAAATAAAAATGGCTGATTCAAAAACAAAGAAAAGGTGTAGCTTCTGTGGACGGTCGGAGAATGAAGTCGGATTCCTGATTACGGGAATGAACGGTTACATCTGCGACAGCTGTGCTACCCAGGCTTATGAGATCACTCAGGAAGCATTGGGAGAAGGCAAGAAAAGTGCAGGAGCTACCAAGCTCAACTTAAAAGAACTGCCCAAACCGGTAGAAATCAAGAAATTCCTCGACCAGTATGTGATCGGGCAGGATGATGCAAAACGCTTCCTTTCCGTATCGGTCTATAACCATTATAAACGTTTGTTGCAAAAAGACAGCGGTGATGATGTGGAGATTGAAAAGTCGAACATTATTATGGTGGGTAGTACCGGAACCGGGAAAACGTTGCTCGCACGCACGATTGCTAAGTTACTGCACGTGCCGTTTACTATTGTAGACGCTACAGTGCTGACGGAGGCCGGTTATGTGGGCGAAGATATCGAAAGTATTTTAACCCGTTTGCTTCAGGTGGCAGATTATAATGTACCTGAAGCTGAACAGGGTATCGTGTTTATCGACGAGATCGACAAAATTGCCCGTAAAGGAGATAATCCTTCCATCACTCGCGACGTGAGCGGTGAAGGCGTACAGCAGGGATTACTGAAATTGCTCGAAGGCTCTGTGGTGAACGTACCTCCCCAGGGAGGCCGTAAGCATCCGGACCAGAAGATGATTCCGGTAAATACCAAGAATATTCTCTTTATCTGCGGCGGTGCGTTCGACGGTATCGAGAAGAAGATCGCCCAACGGTTGAACACCCATGTCGTAGGTTATACGGCATCGCAGAAAACAGCGACGGTAGACAAGAATAACATGATGCAGTACATCGCTCCACAGGATTTGAAGTCATTCGGACTGATTCCCGAAATTATCGGACGTCTTCCGGTATTGACTTATTTGAATCCGCTGGACCGGGATGCGCTTCGTGCGATCCTTACCGAACCGAAAAACTCAATCATCAAACAGTACATCAAACTGTTTGAAATGGATGGTATCAAGCTGACATTTGAAGATGATGTCTTCGAATATATCGTCGACAAGGCGGTAGAATATAAGCTAGGTGCCCGCGGATTGCGCTCTATTGTGGAAACAATTATGATGGATGTCATGTTTGAAATCCCTTCAGAGAACAAAAAAGAGTATAAGGTGACGCTGGATTATGCAAAGATGCAACTGGAAAAAGCGAATATGGCACGACTACAAACCGCTTAAAATCAAAGAGTAAGGCTACAGAAAATGATCGTAACTGTATTTTCTTGAAAATATTAGTCGCATTTTGCTTGGTAATTACGAAGTTGTTTATAACTTTGTTTGGCTCTCTTGAAGAAGAGAACATACTTAAAGTTAAACCATGAACTGAATAAAACAACCTTAGTTAAGATGGCAGGGAAGATTAATTTAACAGATGAACTGAAAAAGTATTTCGGATTTAATAAGTTCAAGGGAAACCAGGAAGCGATCATTAATAACTTGCTCGATGGTAAAGATACCTTTGTACTGATGCCTACCGGTGGCGGGAAATCTTTATGCTATCAGCTACCTTCGGTCTTGATGGAAGGTACGGCAATCGTAATTTCTCCGCTCATTGCGTTGATGAAGAATCAAGTGGATGCAATGCGCAATTTCAGTGAAGAAGATGGCGTCGCCCATTTTATCAATTCTTCATTAAATAAAGGCGCGATAGACCAAGTGAGGTCGGACATCCTTGCCGGAAAGACAAAATTGCTATATGTAGCGCCGGAGTCGCTGACAAAAGAAGAAAACGTAGAGTTTTTGCGTTCGGTAAAGATTTCGTTCTATGCAGTGGATGAAGCTCACTGTATTTCTGAATGGGGCCATGACTTTCGACCGGAATACCGGCGGATTCGCCCTATTATCAATGAAATAGGTAAAGCTCCGTTGATTGCGCTTACCGCAACGGCGACACCGAAGGTGCAGCATGATATCCAGAAAAATCTGGGAATGGTAGATGCCCAAGTCTTCAAATCTTCGTTCAACCGTCCGAACCTTTATTATGAGGTACGTGCGAAGACCGCTAATATTGACAGGGATATTATCAAGTTTATCAAAAACAATCCGGAGAAATCGGGCATTATCTATTGCCTTAGCCGGAAAAAAGTGGAGGAACTTGCTGAAATCCTGCAGGCAAACGGTATCAATGCGCGTCCTTATCATGCTGGAATGGATTCGTTGACCAGGACCAAGAATCAGGATGATTTCCTGATGGAAAAAGTGGACGTTATTGTAGCGACTATCGCTTTTGGTATGGGAATTGACAAACCGGATGTGAGGTTCGTGATTCACTACGATATTCCAAAGAGTCTGGAAGGGTATTACCAGGAGACCGGGCGCGCCGGTAGAGATGGCGGTGAAGGTCAGTGCATAACCTTTTATACAAACAAAGACTTGCAGAAACTGGAAAAGTTCATGCAAGGAAAACCTGTGGCAGAGCAGGAAATTGGCAAGCAGCTTCTGTTGGAAACCGCTGCTTATGCCGAATCTTCCGTATGCCGACGCAAGACGTTGCTGCATTATTTCGGTGAAGAATATACGGAAGAAAATTGTGGAAATTGTGACAACTGTTTAAACCCTAAAAAACAAGTGGAGGCTCAAGAGTTATTGTGTGCCGTGATTGAAGCGATTATCGCGGTGAAAGAAAATTTTAAGGCAGATTATATTATAGACATACTACAAGGTAAAGAAACTTCCGAAGTACAGGCGCATTTGCATGAAGACCTCGAAGTCTTCGGCTCCGGTATGGGTGAAGAGGATAAGACATGGAACGCAGTGATTCGTCAGGCGCTGATTGCAGGTTACTTGAGCAAAGATGTGGAGCATTACGGACTCCTGAAAGTGACGGAGGAAGGACACAAGTTCCTGAAGAGACCGAAGTCATTCAAGATTACCGAGGACAACGATTTCGAAGAGACGGAAGAAGAAGTTCCGGCACGCGGCGGTGGCTCCTGTGCAGTAGACCCGGCTCTTTATTCCATGTTGAAGGACTTGCGGAAGAAACTCTCGAAGAAACTGGAAGTACCGCCTTATGTGATCTTCCAGGACCCGTCTTTGGAAGCAATGGCTACCATTTATCCGGTGACATTGGACGAGTTGCAGAATATACCGGGCGTAGGAGCTGGAAAAGCAAAACGTTACGGTGAAGAGTTCTGTAAATTAATCAAACGCCACTGTGAAGAGAATGAAATAGAACGTCCTGAAGACTTGCGGGTACGTACGGTTGCCAATAAATCAAAGATGAAGGTAGCTATCATTCAGGCAATTGACCGTAAAGTGGCGTTAGATGATATCGCTCTTTCCAAAGGGATTGAATTTGGTGAACTGCTGGACGAGGTAGAAGCGATCGTTTATTCGGGAACCAAACTGAATATAGATTACTTCCTGGAAGAAATCATGGATGAAGATCATTTGCTTGATATCTACGATTATTTCAAGGAATCTACCACTGATAAGATTGATGATGCGCTTGACGAATTAGGCGATGACTTCACGGAAGAGGAAGTTCGTTTGGTACGTATTAAGTTCATCTCTGAAATGGCTAATTAAAAAAGCGAAAAAAATAGGCGTGCAGGTATGCGGTTTTGAATAAAAACCGTATGTTTAGATTGGGTACTGTTTGTCAGTAACTTACAAAGTTAGTTCCTCAAATTTGTACTTATCTTGCCTTGTTTGAACGACACAAAGATAGGATTAATTATGTATAAGGCATAATTTTGAGATTAGAATTTTAGTCTGCATTTAGATGTGACAATTCATATTTAGATAAAAAGCCAGCTATCATCTCGATAACTGGCTTTTAATTTTTAATCATTTATTTGCTTAGTATATCTTCATAATACTCGGCAAAGTTCTCTGCATAATTCTTAGCTTCGGGACTTCCTTTAGTTTATGTACATCTTTATCCATTATTCTGCTTATACGCTATCTACCACCTTGACATTTTCTTCCAATACAAACACATACCTCAATAATCCAGAATGTATCTTTTACATTAGATTGGACAGATTCTTATCAGTACCTTTGCTGTAGATAAATCAATTACCAACCTATTTATTTCCACACAAATATGCAAGTAGCACCAAAGAAGACTAACACAATTCATTATTTACCACAAGAGATTAGAGAAACTAGATTAACAGAGGTTACATACCTACCTATTACAAGGGAAATGTTAGAACAACTATTCTCAAATTCAGCTAAGAAGAATAAACATAACTTAGTTAAGAAGAGAAGAAGATGAACTAAAAAGGCGACATATGATAGATAGTTCAAATGCCGCCTTCTTGTATAATAGATAATTAGTTGAATCAGTTTTTAAGGGTGCAATTAATTTGTCCCCTTTTTATTCGTTCATATATTAATGCATCTATTAAATCTAAGTTTTTTGATAAAAAGATATTATTCATATAATTAATAATTATTATATTTGTAATTGAATTAGTAAAACAGAAGCGTTATGCTACCTTGTTGCAAAATGTGGGAAATTATTCAAAGGGGCAAAGATAGCATTACAGTTTCACGCTTCGATGTATTGTATTGATGTTCTTGTAGAAACTGAAGAACGGAAAATTTTGATAATATGAAAAAACTACTATCAATTACAATGTTGCTCATATCTTCAATAGTGATTTATGCGCAAGAAGACGTTACTAAATTTCTAGGTATTCCTGTGGATGGGAGTAAATCTGAAATGATTCAGAAATTAAAAGCTAAAGGTTATACAAGCAGTCAACACAATAAGGATATTCTAGTTGGTGAGTTTAATGGTACGGATGTCAATATACATATTGCCACAAACAACAATAAGGTTTGTCGAATAATGGTTTGCGATGCTAATAACATTGATGAAAGGTCTATTCAAATAAGGTTCAATAAACTTTGTGAGCAGTTTAAAAATAATTCTAAGTATCTTTCATTGGAGGAGAATCAGACTATATCCGAAGATGAAGATATTTCTTATGAAATGACTGTGCATAAGAAACGTTATGAAGCTATTTTTTATCAAAAAACAGATACTATTGCTGTTGCGAAAATGTTAATGTCAGCTCTATCGCCTAAATATACAACCGAGCAGCTTGCAAATCCAACAGAAGAATTACAATCAGAAATGGTTAAACTTTCCATAGAGTATTTAATGAAGAGACCTGTTTGGTTTATGATTTCTGATTTTCAAGGAAAATATTACATAACAATGTACTATGATAATGAATACAATAGGGCAAATGGTGAAGATTTATAATTAGATTATGAAAAAGGTATTAATATTTATTGCAGGCATTGTTACAGGTGCTATTTTAATGCTTGTTATTGCTGCACTTATTGGAAATTCGTCAAATGGAGAATCTTCAAATAATGGAATGACATTCTTTGAAAAAGAAGGGGATTGCATTAGTGAAAATAATTTTGAGGTCTTTCAGGTTCTTGATTCAGGTGACGCTTTAGCTAATGAAATTGACGAACTCTCAATATCAACAGGACTAATGGTTTTATTTTTGTGTGATGAAGGGAAATCGTATTATGACGACCAAGTTATCAAAGTTCCTGAAGGAAAATGTGCAAAGCAGATTGGGACATTCAAATACTCAACAAAGGCAGGTTTTGATAAGACTGTTCCTATTGTAAGCATACTCAATAAATAGGATAAAAAAATAAAGCGTGTATGAGGGGCATTAATTTGCACCCTTCTGTAAAAAAAAGCAGCAAATGAATGTTACTTCAAATGCTGCCTTTCTTCTTTTTGATTATATGTTATTGTTTACCTTCCCCATTTAGGATTTGTTCTTTGGTAGGATTATAGCCATTAGAATATGTTAAAAAAGTACCTTGATATGAAGTTAATGCTTGCTTTAAAGGAGTGAAATCTTTTAACTTGTAACACCCTTTTATTTTGAATTCACTACCTTCTACAGTTTCTAAATTTGTTAACGCACTAATATCAGATAATCCCCAAAAACTATCTTCAATTTCAATAGTGAAATCACCTTTTATTTGTCTCAAATTCTCCAATCCTGCAAAAGATGTAAACTTGGAAAAATCACCATAGTTAATACTCATTCGAAAACCACCAATGGATGATAAATTGTTGAAGCCTTGAAAGGATTGTATATTGCTAAAACTGGTATAAGTGCTAACACTACCAGCAGAACTCACACCTGTTCCCCATATTAATCTTCCACCAATTGTAGTCAAACTTTCGAATCCTGTGAAAGATTGCAAATTATTTCTTTCACTTCCACCAATATCAAATATCAAATCTCCTCCCACAAATGACAAATTTCTAAGAGGTTCAAAAGATTCTATACCAGAACAGTCGATTCTTAAATCCTTACCAACATAAGTAATCGCAGAAAGACCATTCAGAATTTCTTGTGCATTTATACTCCCAACTTTTGATGCCGCTACTCCAATATATAATTTTTCAT
Organism: Bacteroides sp. MSK.18.37; assembly: GCF_019129155.2. Classification (NCBI taxonomy): domain Bacteria; kingdom Pseudomonadati; phylum Bacteroidota; class Bacteroidia; order Bacteroidales; family Bacteroidaceae; genus Bacteroides; species Bacteroides sp. MSK.18.37. The sequence goes on from NZ_JAHOIB020000001.1 coordinate 4,066,920, forward strand.
CAATCCTTTTTAACTTGGGGGCATTGAGGATTGTATAGGATTTACATTCAAAACCTCCCAATTTTTCAAGATTTTCAAGAACAAGATTCATCCGATTTCTATTTCCCATATAGAAACCATTTCTCATATAGATATAACCATTTATCTGCTTTAGGGTAGGTAATTCAATTGTATTTAATTGAGCAATTTCGTACTCTGGAGCATATATTTCAAAGTTACCACCTATGCTTGCTAGATTAGTTAAATTGTTTAAAGAGGAAAGTTTCTTAAATGATATATACTTATCATTTCCTTCAGAAGAAATTTTAAAGTTCCCTCCAATAGTAGTTAATCTTTCCAACCCTTCAAATGATTCTAATTCGTTAAACGAAGTATAGTAATAAGGAGAATTTTGATATCGAAAATATCCTAATCCAATGAGTTGGAAATTGCCACCTATCTTCTTAAGATTTTCTAATCCTTTAAAGTCCTTTAGCTGTGAAAAATTACTATTTACAGTAGATTTTTCACCGTTATATGGTAATCTGTCTTTCATTATAAAATCTCCACCAATCTCTTCAAGATTATCTAGCCCATTAAAAGACTCTATTCTATTGAAATTATTCAGCGATTCAATCACAAAATCCCCTTGTATTTTTCTCAATTGATTCAGTCCATTAAAGTTCTCAATATCACAATTATTGAGTAGTAAGTCTCCATTAATTTGTGTAATTGAGTTTAAAACCTCTAAAGAGGTTATCATATCTTCTTTGTTATTATTAAAACAAAGAATATCAAGATTTCCATTTATTTGTTTATATCCTCTTTCCCCTATCTCTTGCAATTTCCGATTTCCCCGAATAGAAATATTTCCTTCATGAATGTATGATTCTTGTTCAACTGTAATAATTGATTCCGTTTCTTCATTTTCACTAATAATTTTTATTTCTCCAGTCCGCTTATCACCATTGTTTTCAGATATAAAGAAAGATAAGATATCTTCTCTAAAGCCTCTTGTTTGTGGTTGAGTTATCCATTCTTTTGCATCTCCAAGAATTTCCACTGTATAATTAGTATTGGTGGACAAGGAAACGGAGATTTCTCCACCTTTAGGATAAGTATGATATGTTTTGCTGCTAGGCGACAAGCTTGGTACACCTAATTGACTAATGAATACAGTGTCCGCTACATTACTCTGTGTATGTTTGATTGCAACTTTGGCAGAACGTTCATAAGTAGAGGTATTCTCATTTATTTTTAGATAGACTTTATGAGAAGTAAGACCTCTAGTTTGAGTAGTAGTTATATTCTCTATCCATTTACTTGCAGCACTGGGAATAGAAACATTAAAATCAATATTTGAGTTTACTTCAAATTCAATTGTATTTTCTTTTGAGTTTACTTCATATTCTTTCTTAGATATGATAATAGCATCCTTTTGCGCTTGTATAATTTTTAATGTATCTGCAAGTTTGACATTGCTCTTATCATAAAAAATGATTTCACTTTCACGACTATCATATTCTTCATTTGGACTGATTATATAATAAAGAGTGTGGCTGGACATTGATTTGGTTGAAGGTGCAATAGAAATCCAATCCACATTAGGCATTTTAACCTCAAAATTAAAATTGCTTTTTATGTCTACAGCAATAGTTTGCTCCTTATCACTTATAAAGTATTCATTTTTAGTCAACATGACAACTCCACCACTAGCTTGGTAGACGTGTACAGTCTCTGTTAGCTCACCATTTGTAATATAAATTACTCCTTCTCGTTTTTCATATTCTTCATTGGGAGATATATCAAAGGTTAACGTGCTACTTGATAAAGCTCTAGTATTACTACCTACTTGTTTTATCCACTTTTTGTCTGTTTCATTTATTGTAACAGTATAGTTGACATTGGTTTTTACCTCCAAATTAATCTTGCCACCTTTATTGTCTAACTCATATTTGTTCGCAGTCAGCAATATAGCATCCTTTTGCTTTTGAGTTACAACAATTGTTTTCTTTATATTTCCAACAGTGAGAGTTATGGTAACATTTCTATCATCATATCCTTTATTCTCAACTATATTCACAGTAAACCCACCTTCTCCTGCTTTGCCATTTGCAGGAGTAACAGTGCACCATGTCTCTCCTCCAATTGTATTAGCTACAGAAACGTTCCAGTCTCCATTACAAGTAAATTCTATATTTTCACTTCCAGATTGTGAAGTAAAAGTTAGCCCATTATCGAAATATCTTTGAGAATTTCCCAAAGGGGTAATAGTAATGACTTCATCATTTTTCTTATTGCTATCATCGTTACTACAAGCGATGATACTCATACATGAGATAATGCTCAATAAGGTTATTGGTAAAAAATGTAATGCTTTCATAATCTGTTACTCTTTATTTAAAATACATTTCTCCATTAAATTAAAGACTTCTTTTTCATTCTTGTCATCGTAAACAATTTCTCCATTTGTAAGTACACCTAATTTAAGCCTTTCAAGCTCTGCTATAAAATGAGCTAACGCTTCTGCATCACACCGTTCTGGGGAAATTATTAGTTTGAATTTCTTTTCCATGTAATCATAGTTATCTGTAATCTTCTCATTCCCTTTAAAGATAATAGTTTATTGATAAAGTGGGGAATTCACAGCAAAACACTGTCACTTTATATTAAATCATTGATTCCACTGCATTTAAGTGTTGATAAGTAATAATTGTTTTTCTTTTTGTGTCTATAGAATATTTATTATAGCCAGAGTTCCCTGCTGACTGTTATACAATACAAAAAAGCTCTAAGTTTGCAGTTAATAGATAAGAGGTCGGAAATTTATTTTAAAAAAGTCAAGCGAGACGAATAATTACCTCCGCATCTTATCAGGAAAATATCAGTCTTATTATCTTTGTTGTATTAAGATAAAGACTGATAGGCGGGAAGAGGACACCATAAAAGAGAAAGCACTTGAGGCTAGCCCACGTAACGGCCTCTCTCCGCCAAGCTGCAAAGCTCCGATAGAATATCAAGGTTGCGAGCCTATTTAGAGTTTAGAGTTCAAACAGCTTTTACCAGTCTTAGAAAAGTACAGCAAAAATATGAAAAAATTATTTATTGGAATTGATTTTTCAAAGGAGAAACTTGACGCGACGATAATTCTCGCATGTGGAATGAACGAAATAGGCTCCCGTGAGTATGGGTGTTTCCCAAATAACACTACGGGCTACCGCAAGTTATGTAATTGGGTTAAAACAAACGCTTGGAATACAATTGCTGAGGAATGGCTATTCTGTGGAGAAGACACAGGTTCATGTAGTATAGGACTGAGCAAATGGCTTTACGGAAAAGGCTATGACATATGGATTGAGAACGCTTACGCCATAAAACATAGCAGTGGTATCCAGCGTGTGAAAAACGATAAGGCGGACTCAGCAATCATTGCTGAATACGCATGGAGGCAACAGGACAAGGTTGTACCCTTTGAACCATTGAATGAATCCCTTGCGCAACTAAGGGAGATTTTCCTCTATAGGCATAAGCTAGTTGGGCAAAGAGTGGCAATGGAATTACGAAAAGAGGACAAATCACAATCAAACAAGTCAAAAGCAATATCCTTCATCAACCGCAAGAGCAAACACCTTATTGCGGAGATAAACAAAACAATTGCCGAATGCGATAAGGCCATTGATAGCATAATAGAGGCGGATGAGGAACTGAAAGAAAATTATGCTATTATAACCTCAATAAAAGGCGTAGCCAGGCAAAACGCAACCTGTATGTTGGTCTACACAAACAACTTCAAAAAATTCGGATATGACCCAAGAAAGATTGCATGCTATTATGGAGTTGCCCCCTTTGGTAAACAATCCGGAACGAGTGTAAATACACCTGCTCATACAAGCCATTTCGCCAATAAACTTATTAAATCATTATTAGGACAAGCAGCTCATATAGCCAAAATATATAATCCCGAAATTAGAGATTACTATCAAAGACTGATTAGTAAGGGAAAGAAGCCTCAAGTGGCTTTAAATAATGTCAAGAACAAACTCATAAGAATCATAGTGGCATTAGTCAGGAAGAAAGTACCATATGATCAAAATACATACAAATATTATGAAGAACGAGAAGTTATAGAAAGGAAAAAGAACGAGAAGTTAATTTATTGTTAAACGGAATAAGAGATTAGGATATTAGCATAGAATACGTGGAAACTATTGAATATTACCGTTATGAGGCTCTGGACTGCCCAAGAATGAGTAATAAACAATAGCCCACGCCAGAAAAATATATAGTTCATCCCTTAAGATGAATATATAACACTGACGTGAGCGTTCTTGCCTACTATCCTCATTCTTTGAAATTGTCCAGATTTCATAACAGGATAATATATCAAACGCTCTTCGTTAACTATGTCCTTTCAGAACTATCTCCATAGAAGTCTGAAATTGCTACAAAGTTACTAAAAGCTGTTTAATTTGCAAGAACTATTGTTTATTAAAAGTTGAGAGCTGTCTCTACTCAATAATTCAGGATTGGTATGAAACTTGTCAAATCTCCATATAAGTAGAAATTCTGAATTTTCATACCAACCCAATTATCATTATCAGAAGCTAAGGCAATCATAGGTATTTAATAATTCCTCTTGCCTTAATCCCAAGTATCTCTTAGTAATTGACACACTGGAATGATTGAATAGCTCCATGAGCTTAACAAGTGCAAGCTCTGAATTATCGTTATTCATGTTGTAGACCTGTCTGCCAAAGGTCTTCCTAAGAGAATGGCAACTGAAATTGCCTATATGCAACTTGTACTTCTTCTTTATCTCCTTCAACATGACATTGATTCTCTGAACTGTGTACACTGTCCCCTTCTGACTTATCAATGCAGGAGCATTTATGCCAACTGGATTTATATGCTCATAACAATCTCTGATATGTTGCTGTAGCTGCATATTAATCCTAATTGTCCTTTGCTTCCCTGTCTTAATCTCTGTAATGGTAAACTCTTCTGCATCTAATATCTGATTCCACCTTAAAGCAAGAATATCAGAAATTCTTAAACCTGTGAAGCAACCTAAAGCGATAAGAAGTGACATCTTATAATTACTATCCCTTGCCAATTTTCTTATTAAGTTCATTGCTTCGCTCCATTGCAGATAATCTGCTGTTGTACTTGAATATTTAAGTGACATAATGTTCTGTTTTATAGTAAAACTAATAAAAGTGAATATTATTTTTTAATTGGAATATCTAACTTGCTGATTACTAGTTAAACATTCACTAATAAAGAAAGTGAACATTTTTATAAAGCAAGGACACTAAGCAAATAATGTCCTTACTTCATTCAACCTATATAAAAGGTAGGTGAGCTTCATCCAACACGCCACTGTCAACTATCCGTTGACAAAGTTCGTGTGATGCCTGATTCCTAAGGTCTGTGCCATAGTCCTTACTGCCAACCATGCGGATAATCTCCACTATGGTTTTCATTAATTCCTGCTGTAGTGTACGGTGATAACACCTTGTACTCTCTGCAAACCTTTTAGGATTCCAACTATAATCGTTCAAGGCTCTTTCAAGTTCTTGCGCTGCCTTGTATTCGCGACTGCCTTCTATTACCATATTCTTTAATATTTAAGAGGTTTATAAATAAAAAGAGCACCTGTATAGATGCCCTTTGTTTCTCTGCATTTTAATGTACTACTTCATTGTAATAATCTGGTATATAGTCCAAATAATCATCAAGAAGAATACAACAGGTGAAATTGCACACGCAATAAAGAAAACTATAATCCAGAATGTAACGACTACTAACGTTTGTAACATAAATCTTTGATTATTAATAAGTGACAGAATAAAGAAAGGACACCTATACTTTATTATATAGATGCCCTTTTTCTGTATTTGATAATCCTGTGTATTCTCAAATACCACTAACTAAGAAACCACTGATATTTGTCATCTATTCCACGTAAAACGTTGTTAATTCCAACACTGATTTCCGTTGCATTAACTGCCCGCTGCAAATAAGTGTCCACGTAACTATTCTTGTTGGATTGGGTGAGCAAATTGTGAAAATCGAAAAGAGAAATAGCATTATCTTTCATTCCAAACGCTTCGTTGTGATAGAAGTCACGGCAAACACTGTTTATCTGGCTGTCAGTTATCAATAGTTTAGGTATTGATTTCTGATAACCAATTGGCAATGCTTGATAGCAACGACAACGACCAATGATTTGTGCAAACTGTGATTCACTAAGTGAAGTGTTGGATAAAGTTTGCATCAAATGGATTTCTTTGGCTGGATTGAAATTGTTAAACAAGTCAAGCACATTTCTATAGAGTTCACCAATGTTTGAAACTTCCATAGAGAACTTAACTCCTTCTCCTGTGAGTACTTGATTACTACAAATGCGAACACGCCACCCAATAAAGACTGAAAATTTCTCCAAGCCTTTTGTTGAGCGATAGAGGTTTAAGTCTGAATAATTCCTTACTCCACCCACGCACAATTCAAGTTTTTGCCCATTTACTGTCTCATAAATAGTTGGAATTGTAAATGCAAAAGCAAGTCTTTGATAGAATTGTGTTTTCTCACATTCTAACAGTTCAGAAGCTTTCTTGCCCAAACTTTGGGGAGTTCTGCCACGTACAATATGACTGCAACGAATATCAGGCGCATTTACTGTCTCCCCTGCATAAAAAGAACTGGCTGCATCATGCACACATGATATAAAATCTTGATGTGCGATTGTCAACTCTTGGTTTGCCCATGTAGGTACAACGCATTGAGTTGTCAATTCTTCCAATGTAACGGGATTTGTGTTAGCATCTAAGAAAGATACGCTTGATTTAACAACAGACTCTTCTACTACTATAGTTGCATCTTCTGCAAATTCACCAAAGTTTCTACTAGTTCTCTGCACTGGCATAATCTGTAATGTTGATTCCATAATCTGTAATTTATTTAGTTAATATTAGAAATTCCTCTGTCTGAAAACTAAGCAAGCCACAATCAATATTAATAATCCAATAAAGAACTGCGGCATTAAGACTACTGGCACAATTAGAATTATTCCAAACGTCAATAAAATCTTTAAATTCTCCATACGCATAATAATAGATTAGTAAATAGTGTATTTAAGGACAAAATGAGGGCTTAACATGAAGCACTATTCATTCACTTTCCTTTGTGCATCTTTATATGTAGACATATACAAATCGTTGATAAGTCCGCACATTTCAGAAGTTCAAAAGGTTTGTGGGCTGAATAGCGATTCATGTTATCCTTTCATTTTTCCTAATGATTGGTGAGGGGTATTTTGGGTAATAGAAGGGGCTTATGCACGATATACATTTGATACGCTCACTGACAAATCAAATATTTCACTCTATCACTGCATAAACTCCAAATAGAAACACTTCCTCAATAAAAGGGGTGGGGGGTATGAATTTTAAGTACCTATATTTTTGAGTTGGGTATCAAAGGGAACTTTACCAGTAATATATATCACTCTCAAATGCCATTAGTGCCCTTTAGGACATACTCCCCTATAGAATAACGGACTTATGCCAGTATCAGTATAAAGTTTGCAGATTGTCCACAATTCATGATTTTACTGTCGGAATATTAATTACCTTTGCAATATCAGGACAATGGGAAACACCCCAAATATAATCCTCAAAATTATTCCGATTCCATGTTAGAGATACCCTAAACGGGTATAATTCGACCTGATGCGTATCAGGTTTTATCATTCTTGTGACTGTCCAATATTTCTACCATGACTCCCTTATACTAAAGATAAAAATTCTCTATAAAGTGGACAACACTAGATTAGATTATTCCAGTCAAATTAACTTTTAACTTAACTTATGAAGAAAGAAATGATTAAAATTCCGGCAAATATCAAGTATTTGACCGAACGGGAGAAGTTCATAGAAGAATTCGGGAAACCGTTTGAACTTCCCAATGGTATTTTGAATAAAGAGATACCCGGCTGTGGAGCAACTACAGTCGCACTGACAGATGAACATAAAACTATTATATGCAGCCCTCGCAATGAGCTGTTGAAAAACAAACATGAACAATACCCTGATACCTTGCTTGTAATTGGCGGGGTGGACACCAAAGAGATTGAGACATATTTGCAGACTGCGGAGCTTCCCAAGATTCTGGTCTCCTACGATTCCGTGTATAAATTGATTGGCTGTATTAAATATAAATCAGATTGGCGTGTAGTAGTGGATGAATTCCAATGCCTGTTGGCAGATAGTAGTTTCAAGTCTGAAATAGAATTGCACTTTTTGGATAATTCAAGGTCGTTTCCGTATGTTACATTCTTATCGGCAACTCCAATTCTTGACAAATATCTGGAACAGATTGACCACTTCAAGGATATGAATTACTATCAGCTTGACTGGGAAGAAAAGGATATTGTCAGAGTATATAGAGAACGCACAAAGAATCCTATCAATGCAGCATTGGAAATAGTTCGCTACTATCAGAATGGCAATTATCCTTCTGTGTATGTTAATGGGGAAAGGATTTACTCCAAAGAATGTGTTATATTTCTCAATAGTGTAAATAATATTGTGAATATTATTAAACAAACAGAACTCAAACCGGAAGAAGTGAATATCATTGTAGGCAACTCCGAAGATAACGACAGACAGATTGCAAGGATTGGGGAAGGATTTAAACGGGGAAGAATTCCCTTGAAGGGGGAGACGCACAAGAAATTCACCTTCTGTACTTCCACCGCTTATGCGGGCTGTGATTTTTACTCTACCAATGCCGCAACTTTTGTCATTAGTGATTGTAATCGCCCGAACACTGCGGTTGATATAGCAACGGAACTGGTACAGATTGCAGGCAGGCAGCGTCTGGCATGCAACCCCTTCAGGCAGTTCCTCACCTTCGTTTACAATGTCAATGCAGAGGAGGTAGAGCAGGAGACATTCAATGAGCATCTGTGCCGGAAGGTCAATGTGACACTTGACGAGATTAGAGACAACAACAATGCCGGTGAAGCATTGAGAGCCAAACGTATCAAGGATTTTAGGAGAATCCCCGATAATGTAAAATATCAGGATTCATATACAATGTACGATGAACAGAAAGGAGAATTTGTTTTCAACCGTTTAGCCTATGTAAATGAGCAATACTGTTTTGATGTCCAGAAGTTCAATTATCAGAATGGGGTAATTGTAAAGAAACTGCTCCAAGATAGTAGTTTCGATGTCAGTGAGAATCAAACTTATGCCGTTTACCAAGAACAGTTGAAACATCTAATCAAAAAGGAGCCATTTGTAGACAGGATGCAGGCATACTGTGAATATCGTGCCAAGCAAGGGCTGATTGTCAATCTCGCAATGCCAACACTGGAAAGCAAATATCCAGAATTGAGGTATTATTATGAGGCTTTGGGCGTTGACAGGATTAAAGCTCTGAATTATAAGGAGAAGAAACTGCTCAATGAAATCCATATCATGAAAACCAAAAATAAGATTCGTCATGAATTACACGGCATTATTCATATCGGAGACAGAATATTAACTACTGATATTCAGCAAACCTTACATGATGTATATGACAGGCTAGGCATTGACAAGTCACCGAAGGCGACCGACCTCAATGAATTCTTTGAGATTCATCCCGTCAAGATACCGACCGCCAACGGCCGGAAGAATGGCTTTGAGATTCGAGGAATATTGTAAACAAACAGAAAGAGGCTGAACTCAAAATCAATTTGAGACAGCCTCTTATTTTTATGTATCATGTACAATCCGGTTATTCTTATTGCTGTTGAGCGTTACGCATCTCAATAACTCGCTCGATGATTAAGTGCTGAATACAGCTAATTTTATCTTCGCACTTAGCTGCTTCAATCCGCAACTTCTCTGTTGCTTCAATGCTGTTTAATACATCACAGACTGTAGCAAAACCATATTCCGAGATACCATAATTAATGGCCTTAATATATCTGGTCTGTTTTGCAGCTTTCACGCCAAAGGCTTGTACTGTTGCCTTCATCAATTGCTCTGCCTGCGCATAAGTTCTATATTCTTCTTTAAAAAGAGAAGAACTCATAGCAAGGGCTTTGCTTTGTAATAAAGAAACAGTAGTGCTTATACCAAAATATCCCTGTACGGCAGTGCCAGACATAGAGTACATTATGCCGAACTTGCGGATATTCAGTAATAATTCATCTCCCGTTACAATTCCGGCATATCCTATCCACTCATCCTTTGAAGGACATTGGGAGAGATATGCAGTTGTTGCTACTCTGTGATAAGCGTCAGCAACGCTATCACATTCCACTAATTCAGCTTGCAGTGGCTCATCTGTCAAACCAAGCAAGTTAACATTGTCGGCTTTATCCAGGTAGACCATTACGGCCGGAGCATTATCGGGAAGATTCCCTATTTTACTACCAACGTAATCGTATAAAGGAACATTCTCTGCGTAGAATGGTTTTGCATCACAGAAGCAAAACACAGTCGGCAGGAGCTTGCTCTTATCTATAGATTCATAGGTTTTATTCTTCTCAAGGCATTTACGCCTGATAGAATAATCGGTGAAGGCAGGAATGATTTCCTGTTCTTCGCCATTTATTAATATAGTGGTAGCAAAGTACCATTTGGGAGCATCTTCGCTCCCCATATTTAAATGTTTCATAATATTAATATTATCGAAATTATTAAACGGTATATAAGAGCGGGCATACTTACTTATACCTTCATATATACCCGGCAATCCGAGAATTGCCTAATTAATAATATTAACAATTATGAACTAATTGCCACAGCTTATCACTTCCAAGCAAAAAGCGATAGCTTAAAGCACCGAGGTGCTGGGGTCGGATTGTACATGATGTCAATGAACGAATTGTTCAATGCTTACTCATCAACAATATGAGTTAATCATTTAACTGCTGCAAAGATAAACCATTTTACTGATAACATCCAAATTCTACAATCCATTATGGTTGATTTCGTCCGGATTATTGTACAAATATAGATTGTCTGTTAACGTCAGTTAATGAGATTTTACCATACCCTAATTCTCCTTACAGCCGTATCTGTTTGGGGAGAATATGGCGGTTTGAGTAGTAGAATCACTTTACTTGTCCTTGGCCCTCAATATTGCCGCTACAATTTCTTTCATGTCATTAAGGCTGTCATTATCCAGAATCCCCATTTTGAAAGCCTTATCAACAATCTGCATGACAGTTTCCACATTTACCTCTATCTTTATACATTTGACAATTAACAGCTTAAGCTCGTCCCTCAAATTGGACAGATTACCAACAGACAGCCGTTCCACATATTTATGGGCTACTTCAAGGCCGGAGGCGGGAGATTGCATATAAGCCTCTATTTCTTTCACAATACCACTTATCTCGCTATTGTAATCATATAGTTTGCCGTTCTTCACATATCCCATACGTTCAAACATGTCACTGGCTTTATTGATTTTAGATGCAAAAAATTGAGTGTCCAACAGAGTATCGAAGGTTATATTATTAGTTGCATCGTTCGTAGGCTTTACTTCATTGAGAGAATTTGTCTCCACCTTGCCCATATTGAAAATGCCATTATTTAAACTTTTGAAAGCATTAGAGACTTTCTTTGCTTTATCTTTACTGTTTAAATGAGAATAAACTTTGTCTATCATTTTTGTATCTTCATGTCCTGTCGCTATAATAACAGTTTCCTTTGGGATGCCTTTTCTACACAATATTGTGATAAAAGTATGCCTTGCTGTATGTGTATGCAGTAATTTATAAAGAGGTTGGGTTTGTTTAATCCCGTTTTCTTCATAAGTGATAGGCTCGTCTAATCCTGCTTGTTCTGCTACTTCTTTTAAGGCTTCATTGACAATGGACTTTCTTTCTTTATAATATAATAATTCTTTATTCTCATATTTGGATATAATTTCTTTGGCTAATGGCAATAGTGGAATTATAGCTCTGGCTTTTGTCTTTTGTTGTATAATGGAGATGGTTCCTGCTTCTTCGTCCATTTCATTATCTCCATTAAAGAATTTTTGCATATCGCCAATTCGTTGCCCAACTAAACATTGTAGTATGAATAAGTCTCTGATTTCTGTGTATTTCTTTATTTGTCTTTCTGTTCCTGTGATGATATGCTTGTAGAATTTATTCAGTTGCTCTTCTGTTAATGAAACTTTTTTGTTGTCTGCTAATTCTTTGTTGGACTTATCTTTCACGAACTCAAAACTGTTTAAATTGCTGTCAGACCATTTGAAAGGAATATCCAGTCTTTTATCTGCTATCCCTAGTAAATTAAATATAGTTCCTTTAATTATGTTACGTAAAGTGTTATGAGGATGCAATGGGTTTTCTTTTATGATTTGCTTTTGGTAGCGATTGATAGTATCTAAATTCATGCTCTCCCATGTATTGGGAATTTCATTCTCTTTGAGAAAACGCTCAAACTTGTCTATGTTAGAACGATATTGTTTCTTACTGCTTTCTGCACAAGTCTTTGCTTCTATAATTTGTTTCATTATAAAAGTTGCGGGTTTCTGTAATTCTTTCTTCATCCTATCTTTATATATGTGTTGTTTTAATAGTTTCATACTTTCTCCAATCTCGTCTGGATGCATACAAAGATAATGCTTAAATTCGATGAAATATTCTTTTAGTTTTGTGATTTTCTTGTTCACTATAGTGTTATTTATATTATCTATCTCTGATAGGCGTACGCTGATATATGCTTCTTGTCTTTTTTCATTCCAGTGGTCTGGATATATCTTTACCCCTGTAGATAGTTTAACTTGTTTGTTGTTTATTCTGCATACTAAATAGAGATTGGTTGGCTTCTCGCTACGTGGTTTTCTTAAATTGAAACGAGCTTGCATCTCATTAATAAAAATCTGCCTTTCCATAATCTTGTTCTTTAAAGTTGTTCTTTAATTCGGTTCTTTGAATGTGTTCTTTTAAGGCAATTCTTTCTGATAAGTATTAATTAGCTCCCCTCATTAAATATTCTGGTGCACAGTTTGCGCATTTTGAATAAAAAACCGTATATTTGCACGCAATAATTTTTAAACGCATAGCCCTATGTCATTTATTGCTGATAAGATTGTAATGGATGGGTTGACTTACGACGACGTATTGTTGATCCCCGCTTATTCTGAAGTTTTACCGCGCACTGTCGATCTCTCGACTAAGTTTTCAAAAAACATTGAGTTAAAAATACCTTTTGTGACGGCTGCCATGGATACAGTTACCGAAGCGAAAATGGCGATTGCCATTGCTCGTGAAGGTGGTATCGGTGTGATTCACAAAAATATGTCTATCGAAGAACAGGCAAGACAAGTTGCTATCGTAAAGCGTGCCGAAAATGGTATGATTTATGACCCTGTAACGATTAAAAGAGGTTCTACTGTTCAGGATGCACTGGACATCATGGCGGAATATAAAATCGGTGGTATCCCTGTGGTAGATGATGAAGGTTATTTGGTGGGTATTGTTACCAACAGAGATTTGCGTTTCGAAAGAGACATGGCAAAACACATTGATCTTGTCATGACTCCGAAAGAAAGATTGGTGACTACTAACCAGTCTACTGACTTGGAATCTGCTGCACAGATTCTTCAGAAACATAAGATTGAGAAACTTCCGATTGTCGGAATGGACGGAAAGTTGATCGGTCTTGTCACTTATAAAGATATTACAAAAGCAAAAGATAAACCGATGGCTTGCAAAGACGCCAAAGGTCGTCTGCGTGTAGCTGCCGGTGTAGGTGTTACTGCCGATACGCTGGAACGTATGCAGGCATTGGTGGATGCCGGTGCAGATGCAATCGTGATTGATACAGCTCACGGACACTCTAAGTTTGTGATTGAAAAACTGAAAGAAGCAAAGAAACGCTTCCCGAATATTGATATTGTGGTAGGTAACATTGCTACCGGAGAAGCTGCCAAAGCTTTGGTGGAAGCTGGTGCAGATGCTGTGAAAGTAGGTATCGGCCCGGGTTCTATCTGTACCACTCGGGTGGTTGCCGGTGTAGGTGTTCCACAGTTATCGGCTGTCTATGATGTAGCAAAAGCGTTGAAGGGTACAGGTATTCCTTTGATTGCCGATGGTGGTTTGCGTTATTCGGGCGACGTGGTGAAAGCATTGGCTGCCGGAGGATATTGCGTAATGATCGGATCATTGGTTGCCGGAACAGAAGAATCTCCGGGTGACACTATTATCTTCAATGGTCGTAAATTCAAATCCTATCGTGGCATGGGTTCATTGGAAGCAATGGAGAACGGTTCGAAAGACCGCTATTTCCAGAGTGGAACGGCTGATGTGAAGAAGCTTGTTCCGGAAGGAATCGCTGCCCGTGTTCCTTATAAAGGTACGCTTTTCGAAGTTGTGTATCAGCTGACTGGTGGTTTGCGTGCAGGTATGGGATACTGTGGCGCTGCTAACATTGAGAAACTTCATGACGCTAAGTTTACCCGCATTACCAATGCAGGTGTAATGGAAAGTCATCCGCACGACGTGACGATTACCAGTGAATCGCCTAACTATAGCCGTCCGGAATAATAGATAGATACGGTGAACTATTAACGGTGAACGGTGAACAGGCTGTATAATCAGCAGGGTGTTCACTGCTCACCGTTTGTTGTTTGAAAAATAAAAGTTGATGATGAAAAGAAGCCTGTTGTTGGGATGTATTTCTCTCTTTGTAGTCGCGGTCTTTGCACAGGAAGATCCGGTATTGATGCGTGTTAACGGAAGAGAGATACTCCGTTCGGAATTTGAATATGCATACCGCCGTTATGCGGAACGTTCAAATGCCAGACTTTCGTCCAAAGAGTATGCGGCACTTTTCGCTCAATCGAAGTTGAAAGTGGAAGCAGCCAGGGCTGCCGGACTTGATACGACCTCTATTTTTCGTAAACAACAGGAGAAATGCCGGACCGAGTTGGTGGAATCTTATCTGATAGACAGGCAAGTGATGGATAGTTGTGCCCGTGCTATCTATCAGAAGATGGGGTTGAAAGCACGTAGCGGCAGGGTACAGGTGATGCAGATTTTCAAACGTTTGCCACAGACAATCACTTCCCGGCATTTAGAAGAAGAAAAAACGCGGATGGATTCTATATACCGGATGATACAGAATCAGCCGGATTTGAACTTTAACCGTTTGGTCGAAATATACTCGGATGATAAGCAAAGTAGATGGATCGAATGTCTGGAAACAACGAGCGAGTTTGAGAATGTTGCTTTCTCTCTGGCAAAAGGTATGGCATCGCAGCCCTTTTTCACTCCTGAAGGGATTCATATCTTGAAAGTGATGGATCGGGAGGAAACAGCTGCTTACGAAAATGTCAGTGCCAGGTTAATGGAACGGTTACGGCGCAAGGAGATTTTGGACAAAGGTACAGGCGCGGTGCTCGAACGCTTGAAAAAAGCATGGCAGTATGCTCCCAATCAGGCGGCAATGGAAGAACTGCTGGCGAAAGGCCGTACAGAACAAACCCTGTTTACGATTGACGGACAAGCATACACCGGAACTATGTTCACGCATTTTGCCTCTTCTCATCCTCAAGCTGTCAAACGGCAGTTGGAAGGATTTATAGCTAAGTCATTGCTGGATTATGAAAGCCGGAATATCGAAAAAAAGCATCCGGAAATTCCTTATGCCTTGCGGGAATCTGATGAAAACTATTTGGTGGAAGAGATAACACGTCAGAAAATAGATTTGCCCGCAGCTAATGACCGGGCGGGATTGGCTACTTATTTTAAATTTCATTCGTCGGATTATCGGTGGGAGAGCCCCCGGTATAGAGGAGTCGTGCTTCATTGCGTTGATAAAAAGACGGCAAAGCAAGCCAAAAAAATGCTGAAGAAAGTGCCGGAAAAAGAGTGGGCGGACAAGCTTCGGCAAACTTTTAATACATCCGGGGAGGAAAAGATACAAGTTGAACAAGGAATTTTTGCCGACGGAGACAATAAATATATAGATAAACTGGTTTTTAAGAAGGGTGATTTTGATCCTTTGATGTCTTATCCTTTTACTATTGTAGTAGGCGAAAAAATGAAAGGTCCGGATGATTATCGGGAAGTAATTGATCGGGTTCGAAAGGATTATCGAAGCTATCTTGACACGTGCTGGATGCGGGAATTGAGTGAGTCCGGTAAGGTTGAAATAAACCAAGAGGTTTTAAAAACAGTTAATAATAACTGATGTAACCGATTATTCACTATCTTCGTACCTTAAATAAGTAGATTTTAGTTGCCGATGCGAATATTAGTCCTCTTACTGATTACCCTTCTTGGTTGTGGAGCGTGCAAGGAACAGCACGACCACAAAGGAAAGACTCCTTTGGTAGAGGTGGACGGTAATTTTTTATATAAAGAAGATTTGATGTCCGTGCTTCCGGTCGGATTGTCAAAAGATGATAGCATTCTCTTCACCGAGCACTATATTCGTAGTTGGGCGGAAGAGATTTTATTGTATGAGAAAGCTGCGAACAATATCCCCGATAATGTGGATGTAGACAAGCTGGTGGAGAATTATCGGAAAGCGTTGATAATGCATACTTATCAGCAGGAGTTGATTAGCCAGAAGTTGACGAATGATATTTCCGAACATGAGATAGCAGAGTATTATGGCAAAAACAAGGAATTGTTTAAACTGGAAAGTCCGTTGATTAAGGGATTGTTTATTAAAGTGCCGTTGACAGCTCCCCAGTTGAACAATGTGCGCAGATGGTATAAGTCGGAAAAACAGGATGCTATCGAGAGCCTGGAAAAATATAGTTTGCAGAATGCGGTGAAATATGAATATTTCTATGATAAATGGGTGTCCGTGACCGATGTCCTGGACATGATTCCGTTGAAAGTAGAGGCACCGGAAGAGTACGTAAACAAACACCGTCAGGTAGAATTGAAAGATACGGCTTATTATTATTTCCTGAATGTGAGCGATTATCGCGGAGTTGGTGAGGAGAAACCGTATGAATTTGCCCGCTCGGAAGTGAAAGACTTACTGGTAAATCAGAAACGGGTGAGCTTTATGGAACAGGTAAAGAACGACTTGTATCAGCAGGCGGTAAGTAAGAAGAAGATTATATATAATTATTAAATACAAAGAATGAAGAAGTTTGTGAACTTTAGATTTGTTGTTACCCTTGTCCTGGCAATATTTGCTAATGTGGCAACCTATGCACAAGATAATGTGGTTGATGAAGTAGTTTGGGTAGTAGGTGACGAAGCTATTTTAAAATCAGATGTAGAAGAGGCCCGTATGGATGCCTTGTATAATGGACGCAGATTCGAAGGCGATCCTTATTGTGTAATTCCTGAAGAGATTGCTGTGCAGAAGTTATTCCTGCATCAGGCAAAGTTGGACAGTATCGAGGTTTCCGAAGCGGAAATCATCCAGCGTGTGGATATGATGACCAATATGTACATCCAGCAGATCGGTTCCAGAGAGAAAATGGAGGAGTATTTCAATAAAACATCCACCCAGATTCGTGAAACTTTGCGTGATAATGCACGTGACGGATTGACGGTTCAGAAGATGCAGCAGAAACTGGCAGGAGATATCAAAGTGACTCCGGCAGAAGTACGCCGTTACTTCAAAGATCTTCCACAGGATAGTATCCCTTACATTCCTACACAGGTGGAAGTGCAGATTATTACTTTGCAACCCAAAATACCCGTTTCGGAAATCGAGGATGTAAAGAGGACACTGCGTGATTATACGGATCGTGTGACAAAAGGAGAAATCGACTTCTCTACATTGGCCCGTTTGTATTCTGAAGATAAGGCTTCTGCCATTAAAGGTGGTGAATGTGGATTTATGGGACGTGGTATGATGGACCCCGCTTATGCGAATGTGGCATTCAGCTTGCAGGACCCGAAGAAAGTTTCCAAAATTGTAGAATCGGAATTTGGTTTCCATATTATCCAGTTGATTGAGAAGCGTGGTGACCGTGTTAATACCCGCCATATCCTGTTGCGTCCGAAAGTCTCGGAAAAAGAACTGACCGAGGCTTGTGCCCGTCTGGATTCTATTGCAGATGATATTCGTGCTAACAAATTCACATTTGATGATGCCGCTGCCGTTATCTCACAAGATAAGGATACCCGCAACAATCACGGTATCATGGTGAACATCAATGAACATTCAGGTATCACTACTTCTAAGTTCCAGATGCAGGATCTTCCTCAAGACGTTGCTAAGGTAGTGGATAAGATGAATGTTGGCGAGATTTCCAAAGCTTTTACAATGATTAATGAGAAAGATGGAAAAGAAGTATGCGCTATCGTGAAATTGAAAACTAAAATCAATGGTCATAAAGCAACCATCGCGGAAGACTATCAGGATCTGAAAGAAATCGTAATGGATAAGCGTCGCGAAGAGGTGTTGCAGAAATGGATTCTGAACAAGCAAAAACACACTTATGTACGCATCAACGAAAACTGGCAGAAGTGTGACTTCAAGTATCCGGGTTGGGTCAAGAATGACTGATATAACCTTGCTTTGACTTTATATGCTGAAAAAGAATAAGAAAAATAAACAACAAGACAGGCATAGATGGCTCCTTATAGGCTTTCTATGCCTGTTTGGTGTATGTCTTGTGGCACAAGTGAGGCCGACGGGACAGAAACCCACGGCAGGGGCTTCGACAAAATCGACTGCGGATACGTCTAAGACGGCTCCCAAAACCAAAACGCCGGCGGGTAATAAGAAACAATCGGACAACAAGAAGCAACCGGAGAATAAAAAGACCAAAGTTTACTTGCTCCATGCTGACGAAGGACAGGCGGATAAGCTGGCACGTCCGGATGTGCAGGTGTTGATTGGTAACGTGAAGTTGCGCCATGACAGTATGTATATGTACTGTGACAGTGCACTGATTTTTGAGAAAACCAACTCCGTAGAAGCCTTCAGCAATGTGCGTATGGAACAGGGAGACACCTTGTTCATTTATGGTGATTATCTTTATTATGACGGAATGACGCAAATTGCGCAACTTCGTGAAAATGTGAAGATGATTAACCGGAACACGACCCTGCTGACGGACAGCTTGAACTACGACCGTCTCTACGATCTCGGATATTATTTCGAAGGGGGAACTTTGATGGATGAAGAGAATGTACTGACCTCCGATTGGGGCGAATATAGCCCTGCAACAAAACAGTCGGTATTCAACCATGATGTGAAGTTGGTGAACCCTAAGTTTGTGTTGACCTCCGATACATTGAGGTATAATACCGAAAACAAAATAGCAGTAATTCTCGGACCTTCCAATATTGTCAGTGATAATAATCATATCTATTCGGAACGGGGATTCTATAACACATTGACCGAACAAGCGGAATTGTTGGACCGTTCGGTCCTGACCAATCAGGGGAAGAAACTTGTAGGCGACAGTCTGTTCTATGACCGGATAATCGGTTACGGAGAAGCATTCGATAATGTGAAGATGACAGACTCCATCAATAAGAATATGCTGACGGGCGATTATTGTTTCTATAATGAATTGACGGACTCCGCGTTTGCAACAAAACGTGCTGTTGCTATCGATTATTCACAGGGAGACAGTCTTTATATGCATGGGGATACTTTGCAGATGGTGTCCTATAATCTGAATACCGATTCTTTGTACCGGTTGATGAAGGCTTACCATAAAGTACGTATGTATCGTACAGATGTTCAGGGAGTATGTGACTCACTGGTCTATAATTCGAAAGATTCTTGTATGACCATGTATACTGACCCTATTCTTTGGAATGACGGACAGCAACTGCTTGGTGAGCAGATCAAGATTTATATGAATGACAGCACGATTGACTGGGCGCACATTATCAACCAGGCGTTGACAGTGGAGATGAAAGACTCTATTCACTATAATCAAGTGTCCGGCAAGGAGATGAAAGCCTATTTCGTTAATGGAGATATGCGCCATATTGAAGTGATCGGTAATGTGCTGACAGCTTTTTATCCTGAAGAGAAAGACAGTACGATGACCGGATTTAATTGTCTGGAAGGTAGTATGCTGCATCTTTATATGAAGGATAAGAGAATGGAAAAAGGACTTTTTATCGGTAAATCCAACGGAACGATGTATCCGATGGACCAGATACCGCCTGATAAACTGCGTCTTCCTACTTTTGCCTGGTTCGATTATGTCCGTCCGCTAAATAAGGACGATATTTTCAACTGGCGCAGCAAGCGTGCGGGAGAAACATTGAAGCCGACTACCGACCGGCGACCAAAGACAGAAAAGCGAAACTTAATAAATATGAAGTAGTATGGGAATGTTTAACTCAATGAGAAAGCCCCGGGGCTTTAATCATCAATACATTTATGTAGACGAGCGGAAAGAAAAGCTCGCTAAGATGGAGGAGAACGCCAAACGTGACTTGGGGATGCTGCCGGAGAAAGAATTTAATCCGGAAGATATTCGCGGTAAATTCGTCGAAGGTACTACACATTTGAAAAGAAGAAAAGCAAGTGGCCGCAAACCGGTTTCTTTCGGAATCATACTGATAATCATTGCCTTCCTTCTCTATCTGTGGCATTATTTAGCAACAGGAAGCTGGAGTTTTTAATTGTTAATTTACGAAGTATGAGCGATATCATTCATTTGTTACCTGATTCGGTAGCTAACCAGATTGCTGCCGGTGAAGTGATACAACGTCCGGCATCTGTTATCAAGGAGCTAGTGGAGAATGCGATTGATGCAGATGCGCAAAATATACATGTGTTAGTGACTGATGCGGGTAAAACCTGTATTCAGGTGATTGATGATGGAAAAGGAATGTCCGAAACGGATGCCCGTCTCTCTTTTGAGCGGCATGCTACTTCCAAGATACGGGAAGCTGCGGACTTGTTTGCTTTGCGTACCATGGGATTTCGTGGGGAAGCATTGGCATCCATCGCAGCAGTGGCGCAGGTAGAACTGAAGACGCGTCCGGAATCGGAAGAACTGGGAACGAAACTGGTGATTGCGGGTTCTCAAGTGGAGAGCCAGGAGGCTATATCCTGTTCTAAAGGAAGTAACTTCTCTGTAAAGAACCTGTTCTTTAATGTGCCTGCCCGTCGTAAATTTTTAAAGGCTAATTCCACTGAATTGAGCAACATCCTTGCCGAATTTGAGCGTATCGCTTTGGTGCATCCGGAAGTTGCCTTTTCGCTTTATAGTAATGATTCGGAACTGTTCAATCTTCCGGTATCACAGTTACGCCAGCGTATTCTTGCTATTTTCGGTAAGAAGCTCAACCAGCAATTACTGAATATAGACGTGAACACTACCATGGTGAAAATCTCCGGATACGTAGCCAAACCGGAGACTGCCCGTAAGAAAGGAGCCCATCAGTATTTCTTTGTCAACGGACGTTATATGCGCCATCCTTATTTTCATAAGGCAGTCATGGAGGCTTATGAGCAGTTGATTCCCGCCGGTGAACAGATTTCCTATTTTATCTATTTTGATGTAGATCCGGCTAATATTGATGTGAATATTCACCCGACAAAGACCGAGATCAAGTTTGAGAATGAGCAGGCCATCTGGCAGATACTTTCAGCATCCGTTAAGGAATCGTTGGGTAAGTTCAGTGCTATCCCTTCCATTGATTTTGATACGGAGGATATGCCTGATATTCCGGCATTTGAGGAAAAGATATCTTCCGAACCTCCGAAGGTACATTATAATACAGATTATAATCCGTTTAAAGTCTCTGCCGGTGGCGGTGGTGGCGGATCGTATAGTCGTTCGAAAGTAGAATGGGAGGATTTGTACGGAGGGCTGACAAAAGCCAGTAAGATGAATAATCCGCAGCCGGAACCCGAAATGGATTGGGAGGATTCTTCTATTGGAGGCGAACCGGCCTTCGTGGAAGAAAAGATAGAGACGGTGACATCCGCCGCTTCTTCTACTTTGTATGCCAACGAACCGGTGATGGAAAAAGGAAATCAGCATTTGCAGTTTAAAGGGCGGTTTATTTTGACTTCAGTTAAATCGGGTCTGATGCTAATCGATCAACACCGGGCACACATACGGGTGCTTTTTGATCGCTATATGGTACAGATTCAACAGAAACAGGGAGTATCTCAGGGCGTTCTCTTCCCGGAAATATTACAATTACCGGCTTCAGAAGCTGCTGTTCTTCAAAGCATTATGGATGATTTGTCGGCAGTCGGCTTCGATTTGAGCAATCTGGGAGGCGGTAGCTATGCCATCAATGGCATCCCTTCGGGTATTGAAGGACTGAATCCGGTCGAACTGGTGCGTAATATGCTACATACAGCGATGGAAAAAGGGAATGACGTTAAGGAAGAAATCCAAAATATTCTGGCATTAACATTGGCGCGGGCAGCGGCTATTGTCTACGGACAGGTGTTGAGTAATGAAGAAATGGTAAGCCTTGTAGACAACCTTTTTGCCTGTCCCTCACCGAATTACACACCCGATGGGAAAACCGTTTTGACAACCATTAAGGAGGAGGACATCGAAAGATTATTCAAATAAAACAAATAAATTCATCTTTTCCTAAAACCTTTTAGTTCAGTTCGTGTTATTTAAATAGTTCAACAAAGAAAAAGATTTAAATAACCACTTAACTATTAGGTATATGAAAAAGATTCTGATGTTGCTGGCATTTGCCGGCGTTGCGTCTGTCGCTTCTGCGCAGCAGACAATGACTGTAACTGAATACGAAGTGATTCAGGTGCAAGATAAATATCAAGTAATAACTAATCCTTTCTGGAGTAACTGGTTCTTCTCTGTAGGAGGAGGTGCCCAGGTATTGTATGGAAACAATGACCATATCGGTAAGTTCAGAGATCGTGTTGCTCCCACATTTAACGTGTCTGTTGGTAAATGGGTAACTCCGGGATTCGGATTGCGTTTGCAGTACAGCGGATTACAAGCCAAAGGATTTACCACCAGCGAAAATGCTAATTATGTGGTTGGCGGTCCGAGAGAAGATGGTTCTTACAAACAAAGATGGGACTACATGAACTTGCATGGTGATTTGATGATTAACCTGAATGCACTTTTCGGTGGATACAATCCGAACCGTGTATATGAAATTATCCCTTATATTGGTGCCGGTTGGGCTCATGCTTATTCTCGTCCTCACACTAACTCCGCTACTTTCAATGCAGGTATTATCAACCGTTTCCGTTTGTCGAATGCTGTTGACTTAAATCTGGAGTTGAGTGCAACAGGTCTGGAAGGCAAGTTTGACGGAGAACATGGAGGTAAACCCGATTATGATGGTATTTTAGGTGCTACCATCGGGGTGACTTATTATTTCCCGACTCGCGGATTCCAACGTCCGGTTCCACAGATTATCTCTGAACTTGAATTGAACCAGATGCGTAACCAGATGAATGCAATGGCAGCAGCTAATATGCAATTACAACAGCAGTTGGCAAATGCACAACAACCGGTTGAAGTAGAAGATACTGAAGAAGTTGTTATAACAGATACTAATATTGCTCCACGTACTGTATTCTTCAAGATCGGTTCTGATAAATTGTCTCCGCAGGAAGAAATGAACTTGTCATATCTTGCCAGCAAGATAAAAGAATCTCCGAACACTACATACACAATCAACGGATATGCAGACTCTGCAACAGGTACTCCGGCTTTCAACCAGAAGTTGAGTTTGGAACGTGCACAAGTTGTTAAAGACCTGCTCGTTAAGAAGTATGGCATCTCTGCCGATAGATTGAAAGTTGCAGCCGGTGGTGGTGTTGACAAATTCGGTCAGCCGATTCTGAACCGTGTAGTATTGGTCGAATCAGCACAGTAATCATATAATTTCAGTATTCGGCGATTCTTTGTGATCGCCTGCTGAAAGAGAGAAGGCGGCTGAAAGCGAATCCTGAAATAAGGTATTTTCGCTTTCAGCTGCCTTTTCTTTTCTTATTTTAGGACCATTAATACTTGCCTGGGCTTTTGATTATGAGTTTGAGGTATATGGAAGCGCTTACACTGATTATAAATGTAGGTTGTTTTACCTTGAAGAAGCATAGCTTTAGGGAACGTAAAGCATAGCTTTTGCCTACCTAAAGCTACGCTTTAGAGGGGGAATAAGAGGTACTCCACACTTCCTCTGCAAATAGCTATTTTTTCAATCCTCTTCACCTTTCTTCTGAACTCTCGATGAATAAACTGTTTGCGGGTGAAGGGAGGACTTTTCATTACCGTATTCATCACATTACATATCGAAAAATGTCATTACAGTGCTTTCTAAAATCATTGCATTAATTGTGGCAAACACTGCAATGTTTTTTTTAATCATCCCAATGAAAAAAATAATCTATTAGCATATTTGTTTTTGCTATTAGCATCTTCCTTTTAGCTATAATGATATTCTGATTAGCTATAATGAAATTACATACAAAGCAAAGTGAAAGGGCTTGAATCTCTGTTAATTCACTCTTGATTTGAATCATTCTTACTGGAATAATCGCTCTGTGTAGCAATATTTTATATATTTGTGATATGGAACTCAAATCTAAAATATTATGGACGATATAAATACCGTATACGCACTACTCGTTTTAATTATGTTTTTTGTTTTATTGAGTAGGCTGGATAATCGTTTTGGGAAGATAGAAAGAGAACTGAACGAGATAAAAAAACGGATGGATGATTATCTCAAAGTTCAGCAAAGAGGGGTTACTGAAAAGGTAAAGCCTGAAGGAGAAGCATTGAAAAAGGAAAACGAAGATATCTCTGCATCACCTCAAATAATAGAAAAAACTTCGACACTAGAGACTAAACAGCAAAAAGAAACTGTACCGGAAAAACAGAAGCCGGTTGTTGAAACAGTTATCCGTGAGGCACTGGAAGGAACACGTGAAAAGACGGTTGAAACAGAATTGGAAGATGTTTGTGTTGAGGCTGTTCCAAGACAAAAGAAACAAGTGAACTATGAGAAGTTCATCGGTGAGAATCTCTTCGGAAAGATCGGTATCCTTATATTCGTCATCGGTGTAGGTTTCTTTGTGAAGTATGCTATTGATAAGAATTGGATCAATGAGACTTTCCGTACCGTACTTGGTTTCCTGACGGGAGCTGTATTGCTGGCCGTTGCCGAACGGTTGCAAAAGAAATATCGTACATTTAGCTCGTTACTTGCGGGTGGCGCTTTTGCTGTATTCTATCTTACGGTTGCCATTGCATTCCATTATTATCATATCTTCTCGCAGACTATGGCGTTTATCATTCTGATAGGCGTCACTGTATTTATGTCTGTTCTGTCTGTGGTATACAATCGGCGCGAACTGGCTATCATTTCACTTGTCGGAGGATTTCTTGCACCTTTCATCGTAAGCAGTGGAGAGGGAAGTTATCTGGTACTGTTCACTTATGTAAGTATCCTGAATCTCGGTATGTTCGGACTTTCCATTTATAAGAAGTGGGGTGAGCTTCCGATGATCTCATTTGTCTTTACCTGGCTGATAATGGGAATCTTTCTTTTATTTAGCTATACCTCCAGTTCTACAGTTATTTCGGGGCACTTGTTTTTGTTTACCACTCTGTTTTATTTTATCTTTCTACTTCCGGTGTTCTCTATTCTTCGTGGGGAAGATATGCGAACAATGAGTCGGGGGCTGGTATTCGTCATTATAACGAATAACTTTATTTATCTGCTTTCGGGAGCTTTGTTCTTGCGGAATATGGGATGGTCTTTCAAAGCAAGCGGTTTGTTGAGCCTATTCATTGCTCTTGTTAATTTAGGACTGGTGCTTTGGTTATGGAAGAGCCGGAAAGACTATAAATTCCTGGTGTATACCACTCTGGGGCTTGTGTTGACATTTGTCTCTATTACCGTTCCGATTCAGTTGGATGGAAACTGTATAACATTAGTTTGGGCGTCAGAAATGGTGTTATTATTATGGCTTTATATCAAGTCGAGAATCCGGGTATATGAATATGCGGCAAAGATACTGGTAGGACTCACCTTTATTTCTTACCTGATGGATATATATAATGTAGTAATGCATGAGCATCATGCTGTCAGCACTATTTTCCTGAACAGTTCATTTGCCACCTCTTTGTTTGTAGGGCTGGCTATGGGAGCATTTGCTCTGTTGATGGGGTATTATAGACCATTCTTCTCTACAGCCCGTCAACTGAAATATGGTTTCTGGAATCTTTTCATGCTTTTTGTCTCTGTAGCCATACTTTATTATACATTTATGATGGAGTTTCACCTGCATTTTGAGGGAGCTACGAGGAGCGGAGCAATGTTCTTGTTTACTGCCATTGCCATTTCGAGTGTTTGTTATTCTTTTAGAAAACGATTCCCGATCACCCAATGTCTGACTTTCTATATGTTAGCTATTGGGATAAATACGCTTGTATATATCATAAATATATGGGGAGATCAATGGGAGAACATGGCTTTTGTGCCTGTTGTACTACGATGGTTCACGGCAGCATTTGTAATAGCGAATATATGCTATGTGGCACGCCAATACTATCTATTAATCGGCATCAAGAGTCGTTTCACTATTTATCTCAATATTCTGGTCACTCTTCTTTGGGTGACAATGGTACGCTCTTTCCTCTGGCAGGTAGGAGTGGATGATTTCAGTGCCGGACTTTCGCTTTCATTAAGTATTGCCGGATTTGTTCAGATGGGACTAGGGATGCGTTTGCATCAGAAAGTCATGCGCATGATAAGCCTTTCGACTTTTGGAATCGTTCTGCTTAAACTTGTATTTGATGATTTGTGGGCAATGCCTACTATCGGTAAGATCATTGTATTCATCATTCTCGGACTGATATTACTGATACTTTCATTCCTTTATCAGAAATTAAAGGATGTATTATTCAAGAATGATGAAGATGAAGTTAGCTAAATCTTAAATTATATATTATAATAAAGGCTGCCATTCTTTCTTAGAGTAGGCAGCCTTTACTTTATATGATACGTTTTTATGCAAACTTCCTTATTCCTGTGAGAAACGTTTTACCTGTTCCTCGATTAACTCCTTGTCATCGAAATAATTAATCTTCATTGCTTTTTTCACATCTGCCAAAGTCTCGGCAGCAGCAGCTCTGGCTACTTCGCATCCTTGCTGAAGCATGTCATAGATAGCTGGAATATCTTTGCTGAACTCTTTACGACGATTACGAATCGGTTCGAGTATTTCTTGCATAATAGAATTCAGGAAACGTTTCACTTTTACGTCGCCCAGTCCGCCGCGTTGATAATGTGCTTTCAATTCTGCCAGATTCGGATAATCCGGTAAGTAGCGTTCGAAATGTTCGGGGAGGCAGAAGGCGTCAAGGTAAGTGAATACGGTGTTACCTTCAATCTTTCCCGGGTCTTGTACACGGAGATGTCCCGGATCGGTATACATACTCATGATCTTCTTCTGGATTTCTTCCGGTTCTTCCGAAAGGTAGATACAGTTTCCGAGTGATTTACTCATTTTAGCTTTACCGTCAGTTCCCGGAAGACGCAGGCAGGCTGCATTGTCCGGCAACAGGATTTCCGGTTCTACCAATGTCTCACCATATATATAGTTGAAACGGCGAACGATTTCACGAGCCTGTTCAAGCATTGGTTCCTGGTCTTCACCCACAGGGACAGTTGTTGCACGGAATGCTGTGATGTCCGCTGCCTGGCTGATAGGATAAGTGAAAAAACCTACAGGAATACTTGCTTCAAAGTTGCGCATCTGGATTTCCGATTTCACAGTCGGGTTACGTTGCAGGCGAGATACGCTTACAAGGTCCATATAATAGAAACTAAGCTCGCATAATTCCGGAATTTGCGACTGTATGAAGATGGTAGCTTTAGACGGATCTATGCCACAAGCCAGATAGTCAAGGGCTACTTCAATTACATTCTGACGCACCTTCTCCGGATTGTCTATATTGTCTGTCAATGCCTGCGAATCGGCAATGAAGATAAACATCTTGCTATAATCACCTGCATTTTGCAGGTCAACTCTGCGTTTCAACGAGCCTACATAGTGACCGATATGAAGTCTTCCGGTAGGACGGTCGCCCGTCAATATGATTTTTTCTTTTCCCATATTTTATTACCTTATTATATAATGGCGACAAAGATAAGGATAAAAACTGAAAGATACATCAAAATGTAGTTACTTCATGATTTGTGCTTACTATGATAAAAAAGTATTCATTAAAAAGCTAACGGAAAAAACAACCGTTTCATTGACGCGGTAAACTATTTCAGTAAAAAATGAACGTTTCTTTTTGTCATTTGCAAAATATGTCGTTACTTTGCACAAATTTTGATATTAACAATGAATCAACAGGAAATCAGAAGTAAGTATTATCTACATTCGGATGTTTTGCACCCGGAAACGGCAGACTTCTTCTCTTTTCTCCAAAAACGATATTTTAGTTCTTTGGTAATGCGTTAATCCTTTTTTGAGGGTAACGCATTTTTTTTATGGACGAACTTAGAAATAACAACTTATTATAACAACAAAAGAAATGGAAAAGGAAATCAAGAAAGTTCTCGTTTTGGGTTCTGGAGCACTCAAAATCGGACAAGCCGGAGAGTTCGACTACTCTGGTTCACAAGCACTGAAAGCTTTGAAAGAAGAAGGTATCAGCTCAGTATTGGTAAACCCGAACATCGCAACCATTCAGACTTCTGAAGGTATTGCCGATAAAGTGTATTTCCTTCCCGTAAATACTTATTTTGTAGAAGAAATTATCAAGAAAGAACGTCCTGATGGTATCTTGCTGGCATTCGGCGGACAGACTGCGTTGAACTGCGGTGCGGAACTCTACACACAGGGTATTCTTGATAAATACGGAGTAAAGGTGCTTGGTACATCGGTAGAAGCTATCATGTATACAGAAGACCGTGATTTGTTCGTGAAGAAACTGAACGAAATCGAGATGAAGACTCCGGTTAGCCAGGCAGTAGAAAACATGGAAGATGCCATTGCTGCTGCACGCAGAATCGGTTATCCTGTCATGGTACGTTCTGCTTATGCATTGGGTGGTCTTGGTAGCGGTATCTGTGCCGACGAAGAAGAATTCCTGAAATTGGCTGAAAGCTCCTTTGCTTTCTCTAAACAGATTCTGGTAGAAGAATCGTTGAAAGGCTGGAAAGAAATCGAATTTGAAGTGATCCGTGACGCTAACGACCATTGCTTCACAGTAGCCAGCATGGAAAACTTTGACCCGCTGGGTATCCATACCGGTGAATCCATCGTAGTGGCTCCTACCTGTTCACTGGATGATAAAGAATTGACTCTGTTGAAGGAACTTTCTACTAAATGTATCCGTCACCTCGGTATCGTGGGTGAGTGTAACATTCAGTATGCTTTCAACTCTGATACGGACGACTACCGTGTGATTGAAGTAAATGCCCGTTTGAGCCGTTCTTCTGCATTGGCGTCTAAAGCTACCGGTTATCCGTTGGCATTCGTTGCTGCTAAAGTAGCACTCGGCTATACACTCGACCAGATTGGTGAGATGGGGACTCCGAATTCTGCATACGTAGCTCCGCAACTTGACTACTATATCTGTAAAATCCCTCGTTGGGACTTGACGAAGTTTGCCGGTGTATCCCGTGAAATCGGTTCAAGCATGAAATCGGTAGGTGAAATCATGTCTATCGGTCGCTCTTTTGAAGAAATCATCCAGAAAGGTCTTCGTATGATCGGTCAGGGTATGCATGGTTTCGTAGGTAATGACGAACTGCACTTTGATGATCTTGATAAAGAGCTTTCTCGTCCGACAGACTTGCGTGTTTTCGCTATCGCACAAGCAATGGAAGAAGGTTATACCATCGAACGTATTCATGACCTGACAAAGATTGACCCATGGTTCCTTGGCAAACTGAAAAATATCGTAGACTACAAAGCGAAACTGTCTACCTATAATAAGGTAGAAGATATACCTGCCGATGTAATGCGTGAAGCTAAAGTGTTAGGTTTCTCCGACTTCCAGATCGCCCGTTTCGTACTGAATCCAACCGGAAACATGGAGAAAGAAAACCTGGCAGTGCGTGCTCATCGTAAATCTATGGGTATCCTCCCGGCTGTAAAACGTATTAATACAGTTGCTTCCGAACATCCGGAACTGACTAACTATCTGTATATGACTTATGCAGTGGAAGGTTATGATGTAAACTATTATAAGAATGAAAAATCAGTAGTCGTACTGGGTTCGGGTGCTTACCGTATCGGTAGCTCTGTAGAATTTGACTGGTGTTCGGTAAATGCCGTTCAGACAGCCCGCAAATTGGGTTACAAATCTATCATGATTAACTACAACCCTGAAACGGTTTCTACTGACTATGATATGTGCGACCGTCTGTACTTCGACGAGCTTTCGTTCGAACGTGTACTCGACGTAATCGATCTGGAACAACCTCGCGGTGTGATTGTCTCTGTAGGTGGACAGATTCCGAACAACCTGGCTATGAAACTTTACCGCCAGTCGGTTCCTGTATTGGGTACTTCTCCGATCTCTATCGACCGTGCTGAAAACCGTAACAAGTTCTCTGCTATGCTTGACCAACTGGGTATCGACCAGCCGGCATGGATGGAACTTACCAGTCTCGAAGAGGTGAAAGGATTCGTAGAAAAAGTAGGCTATCCGGTATTGGTTCGTCCTTCTTACGTTCTTTCAGGAGCTGCTATGAATGTTTGCTACGATGACGAAGAATTGGAAAACTTCCTGAAGATGGCTGCCGAAGTTTCTAAAGAATACCCGGTAGTTGTTTCTCAATTCCTTGAAAATACAAAAGAAATTGAATTTGATGCTGTTGCCCAGAATGGTGAAGTGGTGGAATACGCAATTTCTGAACATGTGGAATTTGCCGGTGTTCACTCCGGTGACGCTACACTGGTATTCCCGGCACAGAAGATTTACTTTGCAACGGCACGCCGTATCAAGAAAATCAGCCGTCAGATTGCTAAAGAACTTAATATCTCCGGTCCGTTCAATATCCAGTTCCTGGCTCGTAACAACGAAGTGAAAGTAATCGAATGTAACTTGCGTGCTTCTCGTAGTTTCCCGTTTGTTTCTAAAGTACTGAAACGTAACTTCATCGAAACAGCTACCCGCATCATGTTGGATGCTCCGTACTCACGTCCGGATAAATCTGCATTTGATATCGACTGGATTGGTGTAAAAGCATCTCAGTTCTCTTTCTCTCGTCTGCACAAGGCTGACCCGGTATTGGGTGTGGATATGTCTTCTACAGGTGAAGTTGGATGTATCGGTGATGATTTCTCTGAAGCATTGCTGAATGCAATGATCGCTACCGGATTCAAGATTCCTGAAAGAGCAGTAATGTTCTCTTCCGGTGCTATGAAGTCGAAAGTGGATTTGCTGGATGCCAGCCGTATGCTGTTTGCTAAGGGATATCAGATTTATGCTACTGCCGGAACTGCTGCATTCCTGAATGCTCATGGAGTAGACGCGACTCCGGTTTACTGGCCGGATGAGAAACCAGGTGCAGAGAATAATGTTATGAAGATGATCGCTGACCATAAGTTTGACCTGATCGTAAACATTCCGAAGAATCATAGCAAACGTGAATTAACGAATGGCTATCGTATCCGTCGTGGTGCAATCGATCACAACATTCCATTGATTACAAATGCTCGTCTGGCAAGTGCCTTTATCGAAGCATTCTGTGAATTGAAATTGGGTGATATTCAGATCAAGAGCTGGCAGGAATATAAATAAACTGCTTTAGCTGTTTATCAAAATAAAAAGAACTCCCTCTTTGGAATGCCAAAGGGGGAGTTTTTTGTTTAAGTTGTCTTGTTGCGAATAGATGTTTTCTGTTATTTGCTTACACGATAATTGTGTACTTTCAGATTCTCTATCCGGCTATTGAAGTTTCCGGCTTTCTCGAGCGGGAAAAACAATGTGCGTATATAACTCATAGAATCTTTTCCTGCATTGAAATAACATTTCTGTATGTTCATTTCTTCAACAACCTTTCCGTTTACTCTGAGTGTGGTACTACGATGATCGCCTTCAATCTGAATGGTCGCTTTCTCTCCCGGATTCACTTTATATGGGAACGTATTCAAATAACCATCGCGTGCAAAACCCATCATCCCTCGAATTGGATCTGCTAGATAGAATACGGCATTGGGTGAACGGAACAATTCTGTTCCGCTTTTCTCTGGTGCTCCGGTAATGTCGAAGCTGACTGTATAATTATAGCCGATTTCCGGGTAAGTGGAAGTGCTGCCGGGAGCAACGGTAGAACGCTCATATACCAATGCCGGACTCTTGCCGATTCTTCCCAATTGATTGACTCCGGGGGCTTCACTGATAGCACTACGCTTTTCATTATACACTTCGAATGGCAGACTGGTTTCTTTCCCTGTCCATGTCTTCACTGCTAGAGTTTGTAACGCAGGGAATACACGGTGATGAATGTCTTTCACGGAAATTCCATTACCTGCATGGTCGTTCCAGATGGCAAACATGCCACCGAGAATAGCAGGGTGCTTTTCTTCGAATACGGCTTTCCCGATATGTGCCGGTGTCCATTCTTTATATAAAAATACCTCGTTAAGATAATCCTGATAGTAACCGGCTAATGGAACAATGTAAACCATTGCATCCGGAATGCTGATTAGCTGGTAGCCGTCTTTTATCATGGTTGCTGGGTCGGCATATCCGTTATACCAGGCATTCATAATGATATTTTCTGATTTGACAGGGGTGTCTCCTTTAGCATGAGTGAGAGCGCCCCATATCACGGCTTGTTTGCCAAAGCCTTCTACCAGCCGGATATAATGGTCGGTGAAAGCCCGGAATTTTTCTACTACCTCTTTCTTGGCATTCGAGTATTCGTCGGTACCGATATGCACACGCTTGCCCACGAATACAGGGTCGTCACCTTTCAGGTATTCTTTGAACAGATTGTCTGCAAATTGATAGGTTTCCGGTTTGAATAAGTCAAGATGATCCATTCCGTACTCCTTGCTCCCAATTTCCGGTTTGTAATGAGTGAATGCTAATGAATGTGCCGGAATATCAATTTCCGGTATAATCTCTACAAAGTTGGTTGCAGCTTGTTTCTGAAAATCAATAAATTCTTTTTTAGAATAAGAACCGTCGCGGGCTGTGAGTCCCGGATAAGTTTCGGACTCCAGACGGAAAGCAGCATAAGTCTTGTCCCAGTTGTTATCAAAATATTGCTTGAATCCATTATCATTCAGATGGACTTGCAGGGTATTCATCTTGTAATAAGCCATTATTTTTACCAGATCCTGAAGATAGCTCATCGGAATGAATTTACGACCGCAGTCTATCATGAATCCCCGGATGGAGTAGTCGGGATAGTCGCGGATTATTCCTTTAGGAAATGAGTGCTCCTGGCTTTGTTCTGCTATTTGCAAGAGGGTACGTGTGCTCCAGTAAAGCCCTGTCAGGGTGGGGGCAGAAGTCGTGATCCGATCGGTAATCTTGATTTCATAACCCTCTTCTCCCAGCTTTTTGTCAGCTGACAGTGATAGGATGAAGTCTCCGGGTGTGGCTTTGCCTTGAGTTACGCTTAATGTTTTTCCGAACATTTGCTGATAATCGTCGGCAAACATTTGGGCTATTCTCAGCAATTCTGGATTTGCAGAGGTGCATACTATCTTTGCATTTGTTCCCGGAGTGAAATTACCATCTTTTCCTGTCCATTGTTTGAGTTCGGGGACAACAAAAGGTTTAGAGTTTACGCTGGCATAGGATAAACTGCCATACAAACAGAAGATTGTCAATAAGCATAACACTTTCAGGGGGATTAGTGTGTATGTCATAATGGGGGTGTTTTTGTTATTAATAAATGATTAAAGTTAATTATTGGCTGAATTTAGGGATAATCTGTCTATTAGCCAGCAAGAGAAGCGATTTATTTTTTATTTTTGTTTTTCGAAAAGATAAAATCAGATTTAACAATGTTAGTACTTCTATCTTGTGCCAAGACTATGAGTGAAACTTCAAAGGTGAAAGTTCCTTTGAAAACGGTTCCACGATTTCAAAAAGAAGCTTCCGGGATTGCTTTGCAGATGTCACAGTTTTCGGTGGACGAACTGGAACGCCTGTTGCGTGTGAATGCTAAAATAGCTGTGGAAAATTACAAGCGTTATCAGGCTTTTCATGCGGAGGGTACACCGGAACTGCCTGCTTTATTGGCTTATACCGGAATTGTGTTCAAACGGTTGAATGCAAAAGATTTCTCGAAAGTAGAATTTGAATATGCGCAGGAACACTTGCGGCTGACTTCTTTTTGTTATGGACTGTTGAGGCCTTTGGACGTTATTCGTTCCTATCGGTTGGAAGGAGATGTAGTGCTGCCTGAACTGGGTAATCAGACGATGTTTTCTTATTGGCAGTCCCGTTTGACGGATGTGTTCATTGAAGACATCAAGAAAGCCGGCGGCATACTTTGCAATTTGGCCAGTGACGAGATGAAAAGCTTGTTTGATTGGAAGCGGGTGGAAAAAGAGGTGCATGTCATCACTCCCGAATTTCAAGTATGGAAGAATGGAAAATTGGCTTCGATAGTGATATATATCAAAATGTCCCGTGGTGAAATGACACGGTTCATTCTGAAGAATCGAATTGAAAATCCGGAGGATCTGAAAAGCTTCTCTTGGGAAGGGTTTGAATTTAACGAATCTCTTTCGAACGAAAAGAAGTTTGTATTTACTAACGGCAAAGAAATATAAGGTATGACGGAAGTTGAGAAGATGCGTAGTAGCCAGTTGGCTGATATGTCTGCACCGGAGTTGCAGGTACGTTTTGAACATGCCAAAAAACTATTGGCACGTATGCGGGGAATGAGTACGTACGATGAGGGTTATAGAGAATTATTGGATAAGTTGGTACCGGGGATTCCTGAAACTTCCATTATATGCCCGCCTTTCCATTGCGATCACGGAGACGGAATCAAGTTGGGTGAACATGTGTTTGTTAATGCCAATTGCACTTTCCTGGATGGAGGATATATCACAATTGGTACTCATACACTGGTCGGTCCTTGTGTGCAGATTTATACGCCTCATCATCCGATGGATTATCAGGAAAGAAGAGGCTCTAAGGAATATGCTTATCCGGTGACGATTGGCGAAGACTGCTGGATTGGTGGCGGCGCTATTATCTGTCCCGGTGTGACGATTGGTAATCGTTGTGTGATAGGAGCGGGGAGTGTTGTGACGAAAGATATTCCCGACGACAGTGTTGCAGTCGGGAATCCGGCACGGGTGATTCGTAAATAAGTTGCTTTATCTGGTAGACAGACTGGACGAAGTGAAAGTTGTGAGAAAAAAAACTTTTTTGTATTATTTGTTGATAATCAGAGCTTTTCTTTATTGCGCAAAAACTTTCTTGAAAAATAATACATGAAATGTTTGCAGAATTCAAAAAATGCCGTACCTTTGCATCGCTTTTGAAACGGAAGTGTACGGGCGTTTAGCTCAGCTGGTTCAGAGCATCTGCCTTACAAGCAGAGGGTCGGCGGTTCGAATCCGTCAACGCCCACACAAAAAAACGAAACACTTCCGGCTCATTAACAAGGGCGTTTAGCTCAGCTGGTTCAGAGCATCTGCCTTACAAGCAGAGGGTCGGCGGTTCGAATCCGTCAACGCCCACTATAAAACAGAGTCTTACGAAGAAATTCGTGAGGCTTTTTTTATTTCTTACCGCTTTTATACAAACTTTCTCTATCCTTTTGCTCTATAACTCAGGAAAAAGAGTTAATTTTGCAGTCTGATAATTATCTAAGAAAACGTATGGAACTTGATGTATTAACGGCCATATCTCCGATTGATGGTCGATATAGAGGCAAAACTAAAGCTTTGGCAGCTTATTTCTCTGAATTTGCACTGATTAAATACCGTGTACAGGTAGAGGTGGAATACTTTATCACCTTGTGCGAACTCCCTTTGCCGCAATTAAAAGGAATCGATAGCAATGTGTACGAAACTTTACGGAATATCTACCGTAACTTCTCTGAAGCAGACGCACAGCGCATTAAAGATATCGAAAGTGTAACTAACCACGACGTGAAAGCTGTAGAATACTTCCTGAAAGAAGAATTTGACAAGATGGGCGGAATGGATGACTACAAAGAGTTTATCCACTTCGGATTGACTTCTCAGGATATTAACAATACGTCTGTTCCTCTTTCTATCAAAGAAGCATTGGATCAGGTTTATTACCCGTTGATTGAAGAGCTGATTGCACAGTTGAAAACCTATGCGACAGAATGGGCTAACATTCCGATGCTTGCCAAAACTCACGGTCAGCCGGCTTCTCCTACCCGTCTGGGTAAAGAAGTGATGGTATTTGTTTACCGTCTCGAACGTCAGTTGGCTATGTTGAAAGCATGCCCGCTTACCGCTAAGTTTGGCGGTGCTACCGGAAACTACAATGCGCATCACGTGGCTTATCCTCAATATGACTGGAAACAATTCGGCAATCGGTTTGTTGCAGAAAAACTGGGACTGGAACGCGAAGAATATACAACGCAGATTTCGAACTATGATAACCTCTCTGCTGTTTTTGATAGTATGAAGCGTATCAATACGATTATGGTCGATATGAATCGTGACTTCTGGCAGTACATCTCTATGGAGTACTTCAAGCAGAAGATCAAAGCCGGAGAAGTGGGTTCGAGTGCCATGCCGCATAAAGTGAATCCGATTGACTTTGAAAATGCGGAAGGTAACCTGGGTATAGCAACGTCTATCCTGGAACATTTGGCTGTGAAACTTCCTGTTTCCCGTTTGCAGCGCGACTTGACAGACTCGACAGTGCTGCGTAATGTAGGTGTGCCTTTCGGTCATATCGTGATTGCTATCCAGAGTTCTTTGAAAGGATTGCGCAAACTGTTATTGAACGAACCGGCTATTTATCGTGATTTGGATAATTGTTGGAGTGTAGTGGCAGAAGCTATTCAGACCATCCTGCGCCGTGAGGCTTATCCGCATCCGTATGAAGCTTTGAAAGCGTTAACCCGCACCAACCAAGCTATTACAGAAAGTTCTATTAAAGAGTTTATCGAAGAATTGAATGTAAGCGAAGATATTAAAAAAGAGTTAAGAGCAATCACTCCCCATACATATACGGGGCTTTAATTGTTTACTTATATAATAAACGTGTTTTTTAAATAGGCCGTGAGGCCAAAGTCTAATTTTATTCGAATAAAAAAATGAGCACAGAAAACGAAGAATGGCGCGAAAATTCTTTCAATGAAGAGAATACAGGTGCCGGCCGTGATGGTAACAGGTCTTACAACAGAGAAGGTGGAGAACGTCCGTATCGCCCTTCTTACAACCGTGAAGGCGGGGATCGTCCGTATCGCCCGCGATTTAATGCCAACAATGAAGGAGGCGAACGCCCGCAGCGTTCGTACGGTGACCGCTCTTATGGCGACCGTCCCCAACGTCCTTCTTACAATCGTGAAGGTGGAGATCGTCCGTATCGTCCTCGCTTCAATAACAATAATGAAGGAGGTGAACGTCCTCAACGTCCTTACAACCGCGAAGGTGGTTCTTATGATCGTCCTCAACGTCCTTCTTACAATCGTGAAGGTGGTTCTTATGACCGTCCTCAACGTCCCCGTTTCAATAGCGGCGAAGGTGGTGAGCGTCCGTCTTATGGCGACCGTCCTCAACGTCCTTCCTACAACCGTGAAGGTGGCGACCGTCCTTACCGTCCCCGCTTTAATAACGGCGAAGGAGGCGACCGTCCTCAACGTCCTTCTTACAACCGTGAAGGTGGTGACCGTCCGTATCGTCCCCGTTTCAATAACGGCGAAGGTGGCGGCTATCGCAGCAACAACGGCGGTGGAGGTTATCGTCCGAGATATAATAACGATCGTCAAGGAGGATATCGTCCTCGTCCGCGTACCGGCGATTATGATCCGAACGCTAAGTATAGCGTAAAGAAACAGATCGAGTACAAGGAACAGTTCGTTGATCCGAATGAACCGATTCGTCTGAATAAGTTCCTGGCTAACGCAGGTGTTTGCTCCCGTCGTGAGGCTGATGAATTTATCACAGCAGGTGTGGTTTCTGTAAACGGTGAAGTGGTAACGGAATTGGGTACGAAGATCAAACGTTCGGATGTGGTTAAGTTCCACGACGAACCGGTAAGCATCGAACGCAAGGTATACGTATTGCTGAATAAACCGAAAGATACCGTTACTACATCGGACGATCCGCAGGAACGCCGTACAGTAATGGATTTGGTGAAAGGCGCTTGCAACGAACGTATTTATCCGGTAGGACGTCTGGACCGTAACACGACTGGTGTACTGTTACTGACGAATGACGGTGATCTGGCTTCCAAGCTGACACACCCGAAATTCCTGAAGAAGAAAATTTATCATGTTCATCTGGACAAGAACCTGACTAAAGCAGATATGGAGCAGATTGCAGCTGGTATCCAGTTGGAAGATGGCGAAATCCATGCAGATGCGATCAGCTATACAGATGATTTCAAGAAAGACCAGGTAGGTATCGAAATTCACTCCGGTAAGAACCGTATCGTTCGCCGTATTTTCGAATCACTGGGTTATAAAGTAGTAAAACTCGACCGTGTGTTCTTCGCCGGACTGACCAAAAAAGGTCTGCGTCGCGGAGACTGGCGTTACCTGTCGGAAGCAGAAGTAAACTATCTCCGCATGGGTTCGTTTGAATAATAAGTCAATAAATAACAACTTGACAGAGGACGGGGAAAGAAAGCAGGAAAGAATTCATCCTGCATTTGAAACCTCGTCTTCTTGTATCTAAAAAGAAAAAGTTAAATGGAAAAGATTGGTAGAACAAAAATTGTTGATCTGTTGAAGCGCACGGATATTGGCGCTATGGTCAATGTGAAAGGATGGGTTCGCACCCGTAGAGGTAGCAAACAAGTAAACTTTATCGCACTGAATGACGGTTCTACAATAAATAATTTGCAGATCGTAGTAGATTTGGCTAATTTCGATGAAGAGATGCTGAAACTGATTACTACCGGCGCTTGTATCAGCGTGAACGGAGAAATGGTAGAATCAGTGGGTTCCGGACAGAAAGTGGAAGTACAGGCTCGTGAAATCGAAGTGCTGGGTACTTGTGATAATACATATCCATTACAGAAGAAAGGCCATTCTATGGAATTCTTGCGCGAGATTGCTCACTTGCGTCCGCGTACCAATACATTCGGTGCAGTGTTCCGCATCCGTCACAACATGGCGATTGCTATTCACAAGTTCTTCCATGAAAAAGGCTTCTTCTATTTCCATACGCCGATCATTACGGCTTCCGATTGTGAAGGTGCCGGACAGATGTTCCAGGTGACTACCATGAACCTGTATGACTTGAAGAAAGACGAGAGAGGTTCTATCTCTTATGAAGATGATTTCTTCGGTAAGCAGGCAAGTCTGACTGTTTCCGGTCAGCTGGAAGGTGAACTGGCAGCTACTGCTTTGGGAGCTATCTACACATTCGGTCCTACGTTCCGTGCCGAAAACTCCAACACTCCCCGCCACTTGGCAGAGTTCTGGATGATTGAGCCGGAAGTTGCTTTCAACGACATTACAGACAACATGGACTTGGCAGAAGAGTTCATCAAATATTGTGTGAAATGGGCGTTGGATAACTGTGCGGATGATGTGAAGTTCCTGAACGATATGTTCGACAAAGGCTTGATTGAGCGTCTGCAAGGTGTATTGAAAGACGATTTCGTACGTTTGCCTTATACAGACGGTATCAAGATTCTTGAAGAAGCTGTTGCGAAAGGACATAAGTTCGAATTCCCGGTTTACTGGGGCGTGGACCTGGCTTCCGAACACGAACGTTTCTTAGTGGAAGAACACTTCAAACGTCCGGTGATTCTGACTGATTATCCGAAGGAAATCAAGGCCTTCTATATGAAGCAGAACGAAGACGGTAAGACAGTGCGTGCCATGGACGTTCTTTTCCCGAAAATCGGTGAAATTATCGGTGGTTCCGAACGTGAAGCCGACTATAACAAGCTGATGACCCGTATTGAAGAAATGCACATCCCGATGAAAGATATGTGGTGGTATTTGGATACCCGTAAGTTCGGTACTTGTCCTCACTCCGGTTTCGGATTAGGATTCGAACGTCTGTTATTGTTTGTAACAGGTATGGCGAATATCCGTGACGTGATACCGTTCCCGCGTACACCAAGAAATGCTGATTTCTAATATTTCGGTATATTTATGTAAAACTCGCATGATCTTCAGGTTATGCGAGTTTTTTTATGCTCTGAATTGCTGTATTTCCAAAATAAATCTTTATATTTGGAAATACGCATTCGAGAGTATTAACTAAAATAATACAACAATGAAAAAGCTCTATTTCTTTACCATGCTTTCAATAATGTTGTTAGCGGTAACAGGTGCGATGGCCCAGAAGAAAACCAAATTCAAAGCGGCCGATTTGAAAGGTATTTGGCAGCTCTGCCATTATGTGTCGGAATCTCCCGATGTTCCGGGAGCGTTGAAACCCAGTAATACATTTAAAGTATTGAGTGATGACGGGCGGATTGTGAACTTTACCATTATCCCTGGTGCGGATGCGATTATTACGGGGTATGGTACGTACAAACAACTCACGGACGATTCTTATAAGGAAAGTATCGAGAAGAACATTCATCTCCCGATGCTGGATAATCAGGATAATATTTTGGAATTTGAGATTAAAGATAATGATTATCTCCATCTGAAATATTTTATCAAGAGTGATTTGAATGGAAATGAGTTGAACACCTGGTATTATGAAACCTGGAAGAGGGTGGAGATGCCGGCTAAATTTCCGGAAGATATTGTGAGATAAGTGAATTTGCCATTGTATTAAAGTTACGCACATCTTCTTTTTGAAGAAGATGTGCGTAACTTTTTTTGGCTCGTTATACGAAAATAGATAGAAAAATAGGTAGTCTAAAGAGGATATACCAAAATGATTTAAAGATGTAGCAGAAACAGACTTATAGTCTGCTTTGTATGACATAGCAATTAAAATCTGTGCCAATATTATTGGAATTATTTTAATCTTATGCTTTCCTTGTCTAAGTCACTGCTTCACTGATGTTTAGAAATCCTTTTAAAGTGGACTGGGTTAATCGTTTTGTTATAAGGGGAAGATTATATCTTTATAAGCGCCTTCCCAAGCTTTTTTATATGAGTCAACGGAACTGGCCGGTACATAGAGTTTCTTTAGTATGAATGGAGCTGGTGAAGAAGGAGAAGGAGGTGATGTTGGTAAACATTTCACAGTCAGTTGGTCGTTACTGAATGCCCATTGTCCAATTTTCATCACGCTTTGGGGAATTGTAACGGAGGTCAATGCACGACAATCACCAAATGCCATTTCTCCTATTCGCGTCACTCCTTCCTGTATGGTAACGGAAGTCAAAGCTTTACAATTATAGGCACTTCTGAAATGCGCGTTTCCCGATCCGGGTTACACTATTTGGAATCGTGATAGAGTTCAAGTTATGACAGTAATAAAAAGCTCCTTCACCTATCGTTGTCACTCCTTTCGGAATTGTGATGGAGGCCAAAGCTGAACACTCATAAAATGGGCTTAGCGGGTAGTCGTCACTCCCCAAATCTCTAAAACCAGTCATTTGTCCATCATAATAGATTCTGACTGTATGCAAACCGCTAGTCTTGAACCAGTGTGATATCTCGAATTTCTCCAGACCTGTTCCTTCTCCGTAATCCACACCTATGATCTTGAATTTTGAATCGCCTAAAAATGCGTCGGCTGATGTGCAAATTCTTGTTAATTCTTTAGCTACAACTTGGTATTGCATTTGGATAAAATTGTTGCTGGGTGTGGTGAACGTGCAGAAGTTGTCCGACAAAGTAATTCCGTCGTCGTCTTTGAGATAAGTCCAATATTTATAACTGCTCTTCGGTTTTAATGTCGGTACGGCTATGTTCAGTGTCCCCGAAGCGACCATCTTGTCATATTCCTTATAATCAGATATTGTTGTGTTGTTTTCAGTAAATGCGATGTAA
This sequence comes from Bacteroides sp. MSK.18.37, assembly GCF_019129155.2. Lineage (NCBI taxonomy): Bacteria > Pseudomonadati > Bacteroidota > Bacteroidia > Bacteroidales > Bacteroidaceae > Bacteroides > Bacteroides sp. MSK.18.37. The sequence goes on from NZ_JAHOIB020000001.1 coordinate 4,108,900, forward strand.
TCGGCTTCATTTGTTTCGGTATTCATCAGATAGATTCCGGTTTCGTAATCCTTGTTGGTTATTTTTTCAACAGGTGCTCTGAAATAAGCTTTAACACAGTCGATAAAATCATTCAAATGGTCAGACCATGATTTTGGTTTTACTCCCCAACAATAAATGCGGTCGTTTCTAGTTCCATAACCCGAAAAACTATAGCCTAGTAGACTGCCTTTCGGATAATCATATACGTAAGATTTGTATCTTGATGCTCTGTAATCTGCCTCTCCATTAAACGCATCCCGTGCACTAGCTCCTAGATAAAACTTGGGTAGAAACCTTTTCAGACACTCATAGGGACCTGTTATGTCGCATAATTGATTTGCGCCAAAAAATACCGGTACATTTTTATCCATAGTTGCTTCGAAAAAACCTGAGTGTGTTGAGTGGCACATGCATGTCCAAATAATGGTGTTACCTAGATCAGGCAATAAATTGTCAAAAACCGCTTTGCTTAAACCAATGCCTTCTTTTTTTGCACCAATATACTCCCCATCGTATGTATACTGTATCACTCCAAACGATGCTTGTCTCTTCGATAGGAAATCCTGAAATGCATTAGTAGAAATAGGAACTGATAAAAGGCCGTTCTCTGCGGATAAGCCATTGGGGCCATTAGTTGCCTTGGTTCCATGAGTCCGGATTAACACTAAATCGTAATTACCGAAACTTCGAATAACGTCCGGAGTGGCTTCAGTTTTTATGGTACATGTTATTCCGAATTTCTTTTCATACAAGTGTAATAATTCAGGAAAAAGATGAATCTTTTCGCCATTGTAATCTGGCCAAGGATTCCAATAGAGGATGTTTTTGCGTTTTAGGATTACATCGGAACTTCCGACACTATTGCTGGTAATTGATCGTGAGAGATTATCGGAAGCCTTATCGGGTGAAACAGGAGCGGAAAAGTTTTCTTCTGTAATTATCGAATCTCCCCAAGCGATACATAGAGAGTCTAGTTCGGCTTGTAATTGCGCTGGGTCAATAGAATAATCAGCTGGTGCGACTGCGGACAAGCCATACATGTCATAGAACCACTCGTAACCGCCTTGAGTGTAGACATAAAGGATGCTGTCGATGACTTGTGTCGAGTCCACGCCTGGAATCGCTTCTGCATAGCGGATCAGGGCATCATACTCTTTCTCTTCGTAGGTCTTAACATAGGTACTCAAATCAGTACAAACATTCTCGTAAAGTTCATAATTTAGTTTGTCTGGTGCTGGGTCGGGTTGGGCTGTCTCTTTGTGGCAAGCAGTTGCCAACAGGGATAGTAATAATACTTTTCCAAGGAGATGTAATAGTCTATTTTTCATGTGCTTATAGTTTGTTTGTTGTAAATAGCTTGATTTATTTTTTTCAATATAAATCGCCACCTTACAAAGGTAATTTATTTTTTTTTATTATAATACTTTCTTTGGGTATTTTTGGGGAATTTCTTCCATGTAGTACGTTTTTCTTCTGCTTTTGGCAAACTTTTACTTGATAATCCATAGACTAACGCACATCTATATTGACCGAATATTCTTTTTGAAATATTCTCATATCTTTAATTTGTCAGCTAAATTCATCTCTGTATTTTAATGGGGTAATTTAATTGGCTTGACAGCTGATTAGGAGAGTTGCTTACTCAACTGCGTACCAGAAATAAGCCAAAGATGCTATCACTAACAATAACCCGTCAATATGCAGTTTTTATTTCTTCCACTTACTTATATTATTTCTTCAATTGCCTAACGAGTTTTCGTTTGACTTAAGTTAAACGAACGATTGACTATAGTTAAACTATCGTTCGACAGTTGTCAAACGAAAACTCAATAGGTAATGAAATACATATTAATAGGGAAGCGATTACTTAAAAGTAGCTAATAAGATCATTAGCTGGAGTTGGTTCATAACGGTACGGAAATGAGCAAAATAATGCGATTTTCTCTCTACTATAAAGTTGAAAAAGCGTGTCGGTATCTGCAACTGCAACAAAATGGCTTTAACCTGTTAATAAATAGCCGGTTACATCGTTGCAGATCCTGTGGCAGATGGTGGCAGATACCCTTTATCTGCCACACTGTGTAAACAACAAATATTGGGGGGCAGGACATTTAATTTAGTCCGATATATGAAAGGGCAGTTTGTAGTGTACTGAATAAGTTGACACTTCTCAAATTCGAAATTCACATGGAAGAATTAAAAAAGAAGTACACTCCTTACACAGAATCTGAACGAATGTCTTATATTCGTGAGTATTTATCGACTTCCGAAACGAAGTCTCAGTTTGCCAAGCGTACGGGTATTTGCCGTCGTTTGCTGATTCTTTGGCTTGATAAGTATCATATAAATGATAAAGTTATGAGTACAGAACAACCCTCTTTAAGAAAAGACTCTGATGAGTCTCTCAATGAACTGGAGAAAGAACTCGCTGCATTGCGTGCCGAAAACCGCAAACTTCAGCGTGCCCTTCAGGAGGAAAGTCTTCGTCATGAAGCTTGTGAGGAATTGATTAATCTTGCGGAGTCAACCTATCACATCAAGGTTCGAAAAAACTCCGATGCCAAGTAATCGACACCTTGTCACAGGGGAACTGTGCCCGTCATATGCGCGGCAGTCTGCAGTTCCTCTGTGATTACTTCGGCATAACCAGACAAGGTTATTATAAGCATGTCAACAGAAAAATGGAAATAGACATCCTCACATCAAGCATTGTGTTGTATTGTAATGAGTTACGTAAACTTATGCCCAAGGCTGGTATGCGTGAACTCTATGCATGCTGCCTTCGCAAGTTTGGTGTCAGGATGGTCATTGGACGTGATCAATGCTATAATATTTTTCGTGCCAATGGCCTTTGTCAACGTGTCAGACGTGTGAGGCCAAAGACTACAAATTCTAATCATAATTATTACATTTATCCAGACCTGCTGAATGTCACGCCTAAATTTGTAACTGACACATTCGGTTCAATGGTTGTAGCGGATATAACCTATGTTGCCACGTGCCAGGGATGGGCTTACCTGTCCCTTCTTACCGATGCGGGCAGTCGGGCCATAGTCGGATATGCCCTGTGCAAAACACTCGAAGCGGAAGGTCCTTTAAAGGCACTTAGGATGGCTATGGACTTTTACAACAGATACAATGTTGATTTGAATAATCTGATACACCATTCTGACCGGGGAGTGCAATACTGCTCAAACCTGTATGTAGGTATGCTCAAGAAACATCATATTAATATCAGTATGACTCCGTGTGGGGATCCGCTACATAATGCTCTGGCTGAACGGATGAATAACACGATCAAGAATGGGTGGCTTTTTGACTGTACAGATGACAGCTTTGAACAATTGGATAAACGTATAGCCGATGCCATATATGCATACAATTATGTTAGACCGCATCAAGGCATACAAATGAGAACTCCGATGGAATATATTCGTAAATGCAGTGGAAAGGTAGCTGAAGTCCCGCTCGTCGGGACGGGTGCTCCCGCCCCTATTCTTATGGATTACGCAAGCGAATTTTGATAATTTCTCGAAAAAAAAGCATCCGTCCTAATTACAGCGAACATAATCGTAACTAATTTCGCTCTAACTGCATTCAGAACCGACATCTTATTTTTTCCCTCTTCGACCTTTCTGTCATAATATTTCTTCAATGGACTATTTTTCACTTGTGAAACAGATAGTGCCGCCATATGTAGCAAATGCTTGATGCTCTTGTCAGCCCTATTAGATACTCTATTTTTAGAACGTTGGCTACTTCCTGACACATAGACGAACGGAACAACTCCTGCATGACAGCAAAACTTCCTGGGATCAGTAAAAGAAGTGAAAGCATCTGTTTCCATGATCATCTTCAGTGCAACACGTTCCCCAACTCCATCCACAGACATGAGTAAATCCATTTGATGAGCAATGACAGGTGCCTGATTTATAAGTTCTTTTATTTCAAGGTCTATTTGTGCTATGTAATCCGTAAATGTATTGATAATCCCTTCAACTCTATTGCATTTAGCAATATATATTGAGTGTTCCATATAGTCTACCTGATCTTTTAGCTGGGATTGATATTTAGCCCTATCTGCAACAAGCATACTGCGTTCTGTTGATAAGTTTTTGAGTTTTTGTATTATAAGCTCTGATGCGGTATACGGTTGTAGGCAATCATTATATCTTTCTGCATACATTGCTATTCGGCAGGCATCTATTTTATCATTTTTGCCACGAGGTATTCCATGACAATATTTTATTTTAGCTGCATCTTCCAAACATAAGTAGACTCCTATACTTTTTGTTGCACAGACCAAAGGATAGGTATATTGCCCTGTATGTTCCGCACAGACAACCAAACTGTCCTCAGAGAGGAAAAATTTCTCAAACGTTCTTGTTAACCAAGATTTAATAGAGGATAGATCATTAGGAATAACATCATAAAGGATGTCCTTACCGTTACTCCTTAAACATAAATCCAATTTTTTCTTACTCACATCAACTCCTAAATAAAAAACTTTCATACTTTTGTTTTTGAACATTAAACAAAAAAGAAAGGACCTGAACTTGACCTAATAACCTTAAACAGGTTTACTGAAATTCTTATATGGGTTTGAGTTCAAGGAAGGAGCAAAAGGACCGAATAGGGACTTAGACTTGACTTCTATTGCCGCTGATGGTTTTCCTTTTGCTTTCCTTTCAATATCAATTCAAAGATAAATATTTTGATGCTGCAAATCTAAGGTTGCCGCTAGGGCGATCCCCGAGCGAAGAGTTTTTGTTATTTAATGAAAGTTTACAGCCCGAAGTCTTGCACTTATAAGAGAAGATACATAATTTTGCAAAATATCTAAAATGACAACTTATACAGGAATTACAAAGGGACAAGTAAACTTATTTAGGTTTTAAAAAATATTGAGTAAACTAACTTAGGTATAACAAGCGAAGTTGTCAACTAAATCCAGTACAGTACAGTTCCTTACGTTAGGACTCCGGTTTCCAGGCAGGAAACTGTAGTTTCCGCATGTAGAAACCAGAGTTTCCGCGTATGGAAACTGTAGTTTCCACGTATGGAAATTGCCAAACACGCAGTGGCTTCTTTCTCTAAAAGGATAGCTTTCACACCCCTAACCGGATGTGTGGCAGATACCTCTTATCTGCCACCATCTGCCACAGGTATCTGCAACGCTGTAACCGACTATCTATTAACAGGTTAAAGCCATTTTGTTGCAGTTGCAGATACTTACACGCTTTTTCAACTTTATAGTAGAGAGAAAATCATGCCATTTTACCTCTGCATACGTGGGCTATAGAAACATCACCGCTCCCAATAGATTATTAAGCTGTCAAATACAGGTTGTCGTCCTATAAAACGTGCATTCTTATGCCTTTAAATGGGTAATCTCACCTAATACTACACTAAAATAGACAAAGTATAGGCATGATAGATAGCTGTTTTTTGCAATAAAAGTATGATAGATACCTTTTTTAAAAGTTATCTATCATACTTATTCTTTTGACAATGAGAAAATTATTAAAATGAATGATACTTATGATAGATGTTTTTTCACTATATAGTATTTAATTCAAATCTGTGCAGTTTTGAAATGAATTGAATTAGCATAGCCGCCTTGATTATATAACATTCTTTGCTTCCTGTTTTTTCTTGTTTCTCAACCGGGTAAATCCAAAAAAAGGAGGAAATAGTTTGCCAATTCAAAGAAAAGCCGTACTTTTGCAAGCCGATTATTATCACAAAATGATAAGAGATTAATTCATAGCAAGTTAGTATTCCTTTGTCCGGGGAAGACTAATGAGTGGTGAAGAAAATTTTTAGTAGTAACATTTAAAAAACAAAATTAGAGTGGATACTTTAAGTTACAAGACCATTTCTGCAAACAAAGCGACTGTAACCAAAGAATGGGTTATCGTTGACGCTACAGACCAAACATTAGGCCGTCTGGGAGCAAAAGTTGCAAAATTGTTGAGAGGAAAGTACAAACCGAACTTTACTCCTCACGTAGACTGCGGTGATAACGTTATCATCATCAATGCAGACAAAGTAAAACTGACTGGTAACAAATGGAATGACAGAGTTTATTTGTCATATACAGGTTATCCTGGTGGTCAGAGAGAAATGACTCCTGCCCGTTTGATTGCAAAACCGAACGGTGAAGAGAGATTACTGAAAAAAGTAGTGAAGGGCATGCTTCCGAAGAATATCCTGGGAGCTAAATTGCTGAATAACTTGTATGTTTACGCTGGTAGCGAACACAAACAGGCTGCACAGAACCCGAAAATGATTGATATTAATTCATATAAATAAGATATAATGGAAGTAGTAAATGCATTAGGCAGACGTAAACGTGCTATTGCACGTATTTTCGTAAGCGAAGGTACAGGAAAGATTACTATTAACAAGAGAGACCTTGCAGAGTACTTTCCATCAACTATTCTTCAGTATGTTGTAAAACAACCATTGAACAAGCTGGGTGCTGCTGAGAAGTATGACATCAAGGTGAACTTGTGTGGTGGTGGTTTCACTGGTCAGTCTCAGGCATTGCGTTTGGCAATCGCTCGTGCACTGGTTAAAATCAATGCTGAAGATAAAGCTGCTCTTCGTGCAGAAGGCTTCATGACTCGTGACCCGCGTTCTGTTGAACGTAAGAAACCGGGACAGCCGAAAGCTCGTAGAAGATTCCAGTTCAGCAAGCGTTAATGTGCTGCCTGACAGAGGAATATGTTTAGTATCTAAACTACTGGGACTCTGCTCATAGACTACCCGGCGGTTGGTTTAGAAAAAACAAAAAAGAAAGTAAACGATTTAAAGAAAAAACAAGATGTCAAGAACAAATTTTGATACATTATTGGAGGCTGGTTGCCACTTCGGACACCTTAAGAGAAAGTGGAACCCTGCAATGGCTCCTTATATTTTCATGGAACGCAATGGTATTCATATCATTGACCTCCACAAAACAGTTGCAAAAGTAGACGAAGCTGCTGAAGCTTTGAAACAGATTGCCAAATCTGGCAAGAAAGTTCTTTTTGTTGCTACTAAAAAACAAGCTAAACAAGTTGTAGCTGAGAAAGCTCAATCTGTTAATATGCCTTATGTAATCGAACGCTGGCCGGGTGGTATGTTGACTAACTTCCCGACTATCCGTAAGGCTGTGAAGAAAATGGCTACTATCGATAAATTGACGAACGATGGTACTTATTCTAACCTTTCTAAGAGAGAAGTTCTTCAGATTTCTCGTCAACGTGCTAAATTGGACAAGACTTTGGGATCTATCGCTGACCTGACTCGTCTGCCGTCTGCATTGTTCGTTATCGACGTAATGAAAGAAAACATCGCAGTTCGCGAAGCTAACCGTCTGGGTATCCCTGTATTTGGTATCGTTGATACTAACTCTGATCCTTCAAACGTAGATTTCGTAATTCCTGCTAACGATGACGCTACTAAATCAGTAGAAGTTATCTTGGATGCTTGCTGCGCTGCAATGATCGAAGGTTTGGAAGAAAGAAAAGCTGAAAAGATCGATATGGAAGCTGCTGGTGAAGCTCCTGCTAACAAAGGCAAGAAGAAATCAGTGAAAGCTAGACTCGACAAGTCTGACGAAGAAGCTATTAACGCAGCTAAAGCTGCTGCTTTCATCAAGGAAGACGAAGAGGCTTAATATATAAAATGTGCCAATTTGCTAATGTGCAAGAGTATGCTTATACACTTGCATCTTGATTGGCAGATTGGCACATTTTTTTGTTTCGAAAATTATTATTCATTTAAATAAAGGAAATTATTATGGCTGTAAGTATGGCTGATATTACCAAGCTGCGCAAAATGACCGGAGCTGGTATGATGGATTGCAAAAACGCGTTGACTGAAGCTGAAGGCGATTTCGACAAGGCAATGGAAATTATCCGTAAGAAAGGACAAGCTGTTGCTGCTAAGCGCTCGGAACGTGAAGCTTCTGAAGGTTGCGTTTTGGCTAAAACTACCGGTGACCGTGCTGTTATCGTTGCTTTGAAGTGTGAAACTGACTTTGTGGCTCAGAATGCTGATTTCGTGAAACTGACTCAGGATATTCTTGATCTTGCTGTGGCTAATAAATGCGCTACTTTGGACGAAGTAAAAGCATTGCCGATGGGTAACGGTACTGTACAGGATGCAGTTACTGACCGTAGCGGTATCACAGGTGAGAAAATGGAACTGGATGGTTACATGACTGTAGAAGGCGCAAGCACTGCTGTTTACAACCACATGAACAGAAATGGTCTTTGTACGATTGTTGCTTTTAACAAGAACGTTGACGAGCAGTTGGCTAAGCAAGTAGCTATGCAGATTGCTGCCATGAATCCGATCGCTATTGATGAGGATGGTGTTTCTGAAGAAGTGAAGCAAAAAGAAATTGAAGTTGCTATTGAGAAGACAAAAGCAGAACAGGTACAGAAAGCTGTAGAAGCTGCTCTGAAGAAAGCTAACATCAACCCGGCTCATGTGGACAGCGAAGAACACATGGATAGCAACATGGCTAAAGGATGGATTACAGCTGAAGATGTAGCTAAAGCAAAAGAAATCATTGCTACTGTTTCTGCAGAGAAGGCTGCACATCTGCCTGAACAAATGATTCAGAACATCGCGAAAGGTCGTCTGGGCAAGTTCTTGAAAGAAGTTTGCTTGCTGAACCAGGAAGATATCATGGACGGTAAGAAAACTGTAAGAGAAGTGTTGGCTGCTGCTGACCCTGAACTGAAGATTGTTGATTTCAAGCGTTTCACTTTGAAAGCTGAATAATCAATCAGATTCAAATTCTATGATGTGTCCTTAAAAACGGAACACGTTAACTTAATAGAGGTATTCATTAAGACTCTCTATTTGAAGATACAAGAAAGGCAACTAATTCATAACGAGTTAGTTGCCTTTTCTTTTCATATTTTAGGAATATTCCTAAAGAAACTGCCATGTATAACATGAGGCACATTCTTGGGGAGGATTATTTCAATGCCTTGTCTATTTCCTTCATCAGCTTGTCCATTTCTTCTTTTTTATAACCGACAGTGGCGGATATCACTTTCCCTTCTTTGTCGATTAAGTAACTTCTGGGAATGTATTGACTGGCAAACTTACCTGTGACTTCCCGTTTCGGGTCCGGGTAGAGAGGAAATGTAAACCCTTTGCGCTTGTTGTATTCCGTTAATTTATCGTCGGTATGTTCGCGTCCGATTACTAACATGCAGAAATCTTTGTTGTCCTTATATTTAGGCCAGAGTGTTTTTTGAACTTCAGCCAGTTCGCTTTGGCAAGGACCACACCAAGTAGCGAAAATATTGATTAATACAACTTTCCCTTTCAGGTCCTCGGAGTTTACAGTACCGTTCACTGTTGAATGAAGGGTGAAAGATGGCATACTATCGCCTATCTTGACGATATCAGCATTGTTGTCTTGTGCAAATGACAACAGTGAGAATAACGTTGCTGCACAGAATAATGTTACTTTTCTCATATCTTTAAAATTTCTAGTTACAAAATGCTATTTAGTTTAACCTCCTATACCTTTTGTTTTAGAGTATCCTTCTTTGATGAGCAGCTCTATGATTTTTGTTTTGAAATCTCCTTGCACCATAATCTCTCCGTCTTTAGCCGATCCGCCTACTCCACATTTGCTTTTCAGTAGCTTACCCAGCTCTTTCAAGTCGTTTTCTGTACCTATAAATCCGGTAATTAATGTGACCACTTTACCGCCCCGATTCTTTTTGTCAATGGAAACTCGCAGGTTTTGTTTGGCTTTGTCGAGGGTGACCTGCTCTTCATCATTATCCATTTCATAGCCGAAGTCCGGATTCGTGGAATACACAACGTTTAATCTATCTTTCCAATCATTATTTTTCATACTCGTCATTTTTAATCCTTTTCAAAAGTATTAAACTTATGGAAAAGAGCAAAATTTGAACCTCTTTTCATTGTTTTGTTTAATCTCTATTAAGGTTTTCTGTTATAGGGTTGTCAGTCTCAAAAAAGATTGTACTTTTGCAAAATACCAAATTTAGTAAGAAGTATGAGCACATCTATACGAAAAGAGGCGGATAAAGTGCCGGAGCCTACCTTGCGCAGACTTCCCTGGTATCTGTCTAATATAAAACTAATGAAAGAAAAAGGGGAGCAGTATGTCTCTTCTACACAAATCTCTAAGGAAATAAATATTGACGCTTCTCAAATCGCCAAGGATTTGTCATACGTCAATATCTCGGGGCGTACGAGGGTGGGATACAATATTGATGCGCTGATTGAGGTGTTAGAGAGCTTTCTTGGATTTACCAATATGCACAAAGCCTTCTTGTTTGGTGTAGGTAGCCTAGGGGCTGCTTTGCTTCGGGATTCTGGTTTGCATCATTTCGGACTGGAGATTGTGGCTGCTTTTGATGTGAATCCGGAACTGGTGGGAAAAGACCTGAATGGTATTCCTATTTTTCATTCCGATGACTTTGAAGCAAAGATGAAAGAATACGATGTAAATATCGGTGTATTGACCGTACCAATTAATATTGCTCAGGAAATTACAGATAAGATGGTAGACGGAGGCATAAAAGCCGTATGGAACTTTACTCCTTTCCGAATCCGTGTACCCGAGAATATAGTGGTGCAGAATACGTCTCTATATGCTCATTTGGCTGTTATGTTTAACCGATTGAATTTTAACGAGAAATAATGAAGATTATTGCAGTAGGAATGAACTACGCCCAGCATAACAAAGAACTGGGACATACACAAGTAAATGCGGAGCCGGTGATTTTTATGAAGCCTGATTCTGCTATTCTGAAGGATGGCAAACCGTTTTTCATTCCCGACTTTTCTAAAGAGATACATTATGAAACGGAGCTGGTGGTTCGTATTAATCGATTGGGGAAAAATATAGCTCCCCGCTTTGCTAACCGTTATTATGATGCAGTGACTGTAGGGATCGACTTTACGGCTCGTGACCTTCAGCGAAAGTTCCGTGAGCAGGGTAATCCCTGGGAGCTTTGCAAAGGTTTTGATTCGTCGGCTGCTATTGGAACTTTTGTTCCGGTGGAGCACTATAAGGATATTCAGAATCTTGACTTTCATTTGTTGATCGACGGTAAGGAAGTGCAGCGCGGTTGTACGGCAGATATGCTTTTCAAGATAGATGATATAATCGCTTATGTAAGCCAGTTTGTAACTTTGAAAATTGGTGACTTGCTCTTTACTGGGACTCCTGTGGGTGTAGGTCCTGTTAGTATCGGACAGCGTTTGCAAGGTTATCTGGAGGGAGAAAAACTGCTGGATTTCTATATTCGTTGATCTTTTTTTATTCATTAGTACTCATTTGTTATATAAAATATGAAGATAAGAGTAGGCTTTGGTTTCGACGTACATCAGTTGGTCGAAGGTCGTGAGTTATGGCTGGGTGGCATTCTTTTGGAACACACAAAAGGATTGCTGGGGCATTCGGATGCTGATGTATTATTGCATGCTGTTTGCGATGCTCTGTTGGGGGCGGCGAATATGCGTGATATTGGCTATCATTTCCCCGATACGGCAGGAGAATTTAAGAATATAGATAGCAAGATACTGCTGAAAAAAACAGTGGAGTTGATTGCTACCAAAGGATATAAAGTGGGCAATATCGATGCAACTATTTGTGCCGAACGCCCGAAGTTAAAAGCGCACATTCCTTTGATGCAGGAGACGATGGCAACTGTTATGGGGATTGATATGGATGATATTTCCATTAAGGCGACTACTACCGAGAAACTCGGTTTTACAGGTCGTGAAGAAGGTATATCGGCTTATGCTACTGTGCTGATAGAGAAGATTTCTTAACCCCCTAAAACAAATAATTATGATTCGTCTTTTTAAAATTTACTTAACACTTGCCTTCTTATTGGTAACGACTTTTTGTATGGCTCAGAAGAGTGAACTGAAATTTAGCAAAGATGGTAAATTCAAGATTGTGCAATTTACCGATGTGCATTTTAAATATGGAAATCGGGCTTCAGATATAGCTCTGGAACGTATTAATCAGGTGCTTGATGACGAACGTCCGGATTTGGTGATATTTACCGGTGATGTTGTTTATTCTGCTCCGGCGGATTCCGGAATGTTGCAGGTACTGGAACCGGTAGTTAAACGTAAACTACCTTTTGTGGTCACTTTTGGTAACCATGACAATGAACAGGGAATGACACGGGAACAGTTATATGATATCATCCGTCAAGTTCCCGGCAATTTATTGCCTGATCGCGGAACAGTTTTATCGCCGGATTATGTATTGACAGTGAAATCGTCTTCCAATCTAAAGAAGGATGCTGCTTTGCTATATTGCATGGATTCTCACTCTTATTCTCCTTTGAAAGATGTGAAGGGGTATGCATGGCTTACATTCGACCAGATAAATTGGTATCGTCAACAGAGTGCGGCTTATAAAGTGCAAAACGGCGGACAGCCTCTGCCGGCTCTTGCTTTTTTCCATATTCCTCTTCCTGAATACAATGAAGCTGCCCGTAGCGAAAATGCAATTCTTCGTGGAACTCGTATGGAGGAAGCCTGTGCGCCTAAATTGAATACAGGAATGTTTGCAGCGATGAAAGAAGCTGGTGATGTGATGGGTATGTTTGTAGGACACGACCACGATAATGACTATGCAGTGATGTGGAAAGATATCCTTCTGGCTTATGGACGCTTTACCGGTGGAAATACGGAATATAACCATTTGCCGAATGGTGCGCGTATCATCGTATTGGATGAGGGTGCCCGTACATTCACATCCTGGATTCGTCAGAAAGACGGTGTGGTGGATAAAATCTCTTATCCGGCAAGTTTTGTCAAAGACGATTGGACTAAACGTTGAGGCTTGCGAACTTCACATGGCTAAGGCGCGTGTATTTTGAACCATAGCTTTCGTATCGGCGCGATACTTTCGCCGATGCAACGTAGATAATATCTCCCAGTCGGTATTCATGTTCTATCCCGGATAGAGTGCATGAAACCGCACTGGGATTTTTTGATGGAATACTCATGGTGACTAAATTTCCACTGGCATCGGTCAAAGTCAGTACCTGCTTGACAAAAAACTGTGGGGTAGTGCCGTTCACTCTTGTTTTGTACGGATCGTCTTCCAATCTTACCCGGGTGACTTTTAATTTTAAGTCTGTCAGCTTTTCTCCTAATTCTCCCAGATAACGGCTGGATGAACGCTTCTCCCTCGATTTTCTTATCATTATATCCAGGTGTATGGAATGATAAGCTTGTGCTATTTTGACGAAACGTTCCTGTTTCGGTATTTTGGGAATGAATTTGTATGCTACCCAACTTAGGTAGGCGGGATCTATTTTGAGGATTTCATGTAGAAAATGTCCCCGGTATTTTCCGAAGAAGATAAGATCGTCACCATTACTCTGCATTCTTTTCTCATTGTAATCTACCAGGATGATGCAACGCTTCGAATAATAAAACATCGTGCTGGCCATCCGCAGGGACTCGTTGATGTCTGGTGACAGGTCATGTATATAAAGAATGGATTGCTTTTCGGGCAGGGGAGAGTACAGCCAAAGGGAATAATTTGGTTTCCCCGGTCGGGGCAACACCATCAGGTAGACTCCTACCTCTTTAAAAGAGGCTCTGCCTCGGTTGTACTCATTCAATTTGGCATACAATAAGGCTTGCTCGTTTTCGGAAATGCCCGGTAATCTGGGGTTAGCCATAATTGTTCTCGCTTTTGGTATATTTCAAATATAAGGATTTTCTTTCAGAAAAGCAACTTTTCTCTTTGAAATCTCGTACATTTGTATCCATATAAATTTTCAAAATTCGAATGGAAGAACGAAATAAGAGAGTATTGGTAGGTATGAGTGGTGGCATAGACAGCACCGCTACTTGCTTGATGCTGCAGGAACAAGGATACGAGATTGTAGGGGTTACCATGCGCGTATGGGGAGATGAACCACAGGATGCCAGGGAGTTGGCTGAACGGATGGGGATCGAACATTATGTAGCAGATGAACGTATTCCTTTTAAAGAAACCATCGTAAAAAACTTCATAGACGAATATAAGCAGGGGCGTACACCGAATCCGTGCGTGATGTGTAATCCGTTGTTTAAGTTCCGTGTTTTGACGGAGTGGGCGGATAAATTGAATTGTGCATGGGTGTCTACCGGACATTATTCACGATTGGAAGAGAAAAACGGAAATATTTATATAGTAGCCGGAGACGATGATAAGAAAGACCAGTCGTATTTTCTCTGGAGATTGGGGCAGGATGTGCTGAAACGTTGTATTTTCCCATTGGGAGATTATACGAAGGTGAAGGTTCGTGAGTACCTTGCAGAGAAAGGATATGAAGCAAAGTCGAAAGAAGGAGAAAGTATGGAAGTCTGCTTTATCAAGGGGGATTACCGTGATTTTCTTCGTGAGCAGTGCCCCGAACTGGATAGTGAAATTGGACCGGGATGGTTTGTCAACTCTGAAGGAGTGAAGCTTGGGAAGCATAAAGGAGCACCTTATTATACGATTGGCCAACGAAAAGGATTGGAGATCGCTTTAGGAAAGCCTGCTTATGTGTTGAAAATCAATCCGCAGAAAAATACGGTGATGCTTGGAAATGCCGACCAGCTGGAAACTGAATACATGTTGGCGGAGCAGGATAAAATGGTGGATGAACGGGAATTGTTCGGATGTGAGAATCTGACGGTACGGATTCGTTATCGCAGTCGTCCGATTCCTTGCCGGGTGAAAAGATTGGAAGACGGACGTTTGTTGATACATTTCCTTGAAATAGCTTCGGCCATTGCTCCCGGACAATCAGCTGTGTTTTATGATGGAAAACGGGTGCTGGGAGGAGCTTTCATTGCTTCCCAAAGAGGAATCGGGCTGGTGATTATGGAAAATGAAGAATTATGATTGATTAAAATAGAAAGATAACTTATGAAGAAGTTTATAGTATTGATTCTCGCTTTAAATATGTATTTGGGTGTGTTTGCCCAGTTTACTCCGGGAGATACCTTAAAATATCGAATTAGTCTGAAAGACAAGGCGGCTACTGACTATTCCTTGCAGAAACCGGAAAAATATTTGTCTATAAAATCTATAGAACGGCGAAAGAAACAAGGATTACCCATTGATTCCACCGATTTGCCGGTCTGCAAGAAATATGTAGATGCTATACGGAAGACGGGTGTTCATGTACTTGTGACGGGGAAATGGGATAATTTTGTTACTGTTTCTTGTAATGATAGTACTCTGATTGACGAAATAGCAAAGTTACCTTTTGTACATTCCACAGAAAGAGTGTGGAAAGGTATCACACAAAGAGCCTTTCAAAGAGATTCGCTAATAAATAAACCGGTGCGTACCGATAGCCTTTACGGTCCTGCAATAACACAGGCGGCAATGAGTCGTGTTGATCTTCTGCATGATGCGGGCTTTAAGGGACAGGGAATGACCATTGCCGTGATTGATGCCGGATTCCATAATGTAGATAAGATTGATGCCATGAAAAATATCCATATTCTCGGGGTGCGTGACTTTGTGAATCCGGAGGCAGATATTTATGCGGAAAGCAGTCATGGAATGTCTGTATTGTCCTGTATGGCCATGAATCAGCCGCATGTGATGATTGGTACAGCTCCTGAAGCTTCTTATTGGTTGTTGCGTAGCGAGGACGAATATTCGGAGAATCTGGTAGAACAGGATTACTGGGCGGCAGCCATTGAGTTTGCGGATAGTGTAGGAGTGGATTTGGTGAATACATCGCTTGGATATTACTCATTTGATGATCCTGCGAAGAATTATAGATATCGTGACTTGAATGGTCATTATGCGTTGATGTCTCGTGAAGCTGCGAAGGCAGCCGATAAAGGAATGGTCGTTGTTTGTAGCGCTGGAAATTCGGGTGCAGGTTCGTGGAAGAAGATTACTCCTCCGGGAGACGCAGAGAATATAATAACGGTAGGAGCTGTCAATAAAAGGGGAGAATTGGCGCCGTTTTCTTCTGTTGGGAATACGGCTGACGGACGTGTGAAACCGGATGTAGTGGCTGTCGGTCTGAATTCGGATGTGATGGGAACGGATGGTAATCTTCGCCGTGCCAACGGAACTTCTTTTTCTTCTCCGATTATGTGCGGTATGGTAGCTTGTCTGTGGCAGGCTTGTCCGAAGCTGACAGCGAAGCAGATTATTGATTTGGTACGTCAATCGGGGGATAGAGCCGATTTCCCGGATAACATATATGGATATGGTATTCCTGATTTGTGGAAGGCTTATCTAAACTCTTCTTCCAAGGAAAAGAAATAAGGTGACTGTTGTATGATAAACGCTATAAACAAGTTGAAGCAATCTGACTCACCCTCTTTGGGAGAGGGTGGGGAGAGGCTTTCTCTTTTAGAACTGAATGCACTCGTGCGCCGTAGTCTGGAGCAATGCCTGCCCGATGAATATTGGATACAGGCAGAGTTGAGCGATGTCCGTTCCAATACGACAGGGCATTGTTATCTGGAATTCGTGCAGAAAGATCCTCGCAGCAACAATCTCGTAGCCAAGGCACGCGGTATGATTTGGAATAATATCTACCGCTTGTTGAAACCTTATTTTGAGGAAACCACAGGGCAGCTATTTACTTCCGGCATTAAGGTGTTGGTGAAAGTAACAGTTCAGTTTCATGAGCTATACGGTTATAGTCTGACGGTACTTGATATTGATCCTGCTTATACATTGGGAGATATGGCTCGTCGCCGTCGGGAAATATTATTGCAGTTGGAAGAGGAGGGAGTGTTGACGCTGAATAAAGAGCTTGAGATACCGATTCTTCCCCAGCGTATTGCTGTCATTTCTTCGGCTACTGCGGCCGGATATGGAGATTTCTGTCATCAGTTGCAGCACAATTCGGGCAGGTTCTTTTTCTATACGGAGCTTTTTCCGGCTTTAATGCAGGGAAATCAGGTGGAGGAATCCGTGTTGGCTGCTTTGGATCGTATTAATGCCCGCATCAATGAATTTGACGTAGTAGTCATCATTCGTGGCGGTGGAGCTACTTCCGATTTGTCCGGCTTTGATACTTATCTATTGGCAGCTGCATGTGCGCAATTTCCATTACCTATTATTACCGGTATTGGGCATGAACGCGATGATACAGTGCTTGATTCCGTGGCTCATACCCGGGTGAAAACTCCTACGGCTGCTGCCGAACTCCTGATTCATCAGGTGGCGGAAGTCGCGGAGCATCTGGAAGAATTATCTATGCGGATTCAACAGGGAGCTTATATGCTTCTTGATCTGGAACGACGGAGGTTGGAAACCCTTCAAACCCGTATTCCCAATCTTGTTCATCGCAAACTTGCGGACGCCCGTTTTTCTTTGCTGGCAGCAAAGAAAGATTTGTCACAGGTGACGAAAGCATTAGTGGCCCGTCAATCTCACCGGTTGGAACTTTTGCAACAACGAATAGCGGACGCTTCTCCGGATAAACTCTTGAGTCGGGGATATAGTATTACGATAAAGGATGGGAAAGCGGTGACGGATGCTTCTTCACTGAAGCCGGGAGAGCATTTGATAACCCGGCTATCGAAAGGAGAAGTTCGATCGGTAGTAGAAAAGTAGCTATCCGTCAAACGTGTATTTGTAAAAACATTCATTATTAACCATTAAATATCAATCATCGTGGCAGCAAAAAAAGAAACATATTCCCAAGCGATGGAACGTCTTGAAAAGATCGTTCGCCAGATAGATAATAACGAACTGGATATCGACATTTTGAGTGAGAAAATAAAAGAAGCCAATGAAATTATTGCCTTTTGCAAGGATAAACTGACAAAAGCCGACCGGGAAGTCGAAAAATTATTGCAAGAAAAGAGGCAATCTGAAGAATAAAAGTTATTTTTGCGTTTCAATGCATAGAAAATAAACTAATACATAACAATATGAAAGAAATAGACTGGGCGAATCTGTCGTTCGGATATATGAAGACAGATTACAATGTGAGAATCAATTTCCGTAATGGTGCATGGGGAGAACTGGAGGTAAGCAGTGAAGAACACCTTAATTTGCACATGGCGGCAACCTGCTTACATTATGGTCAGGAAGCTTTTGAAGGACTGAAAGCATTCCGTGGAAAAGATGGTAAAGTACGTATTTTCCGTTTGGAAGAAAACGCTGCCCGTCTGCAATCTACTTGCCAGGGAATCCTGATGGCAGAACTTCCGACAGAACGGTTTAAAGAAGCAATCTTGAAAGTCGTAAAACTGAATGAACGTTTTATCCCTCCTTATGAAACTGGTGCTTCTCTTTACATCCGTCCGCTGTTGATCGGAACAAGTGCCCAGGTAGGTGTACATCCTGCTGAAGAGTATATGTTTGTAGTGTTCGTAACTCCGGTAGGTCCGTATTTCAAAGGTGGTTTCTCTACCAATCCGTACGTTATCATTCGTGAGTTCGATCGTGCCGCTCCTCATGGAACAGGTATTTATAAAGTGGGTGGCAACTATGCAGCCAGTCTTCGTGCTAACAAGAAGGCACATGATCTGGGCTATTCCTGCGAGTTCTACCTTGATGCAAAAGAAAAGAAATATATTGATGAATGTGGTGCTGCCAACTTCTTCGGTATTAAGGATAATACTTATATCACTCCGAAATCATCTTCTATCTTACCTTCTATTACCAATAAGAGCTTGATGCAGTTGGCAGAAGACATGGGTATCAAAGTGGAACGCCGTCCGATACCGGAAGAAGAACTGGAAACATTTGAAGAAGCTGGTGCTTGTGGTACTGCCGCAGTAATCAGCCCGATTCAGCGTATCGATGATTTGGAAAATGGAAAATCTTATGTGATTTCTAAAGACGGCAAGCCGGGACCTATCTGTACGAAATTGTATAATAAGTTGCGTGGAATCCAGTATGGCGACGAACCGGATACACATGGCTGGGTGACGATTGTAGAGTAATTGTATATTATGAAATAACACATTTATCAATTAATATTATTCACTATGTTAAAACTAAACTCAGAACTACGTGCGCAGGCGCGTGAGGCACTTCGAGGAAAGTGGCCTATGGCAGCCGTTGCTGCACTTATTTATTCAGCAATTGCCGGTGGATTATCTGCTATTCCTGTGATTGGCGGATTATGTTCATTATTTGTTGGACTTCCGGTTGCATACGGCTTTACTATTGTAATGCTTGGCGTATGTAGAGGCAAAGACATTGATTTTGGTGTTTTGTTCGAAGGCTTCCAGGATTATGGACGTATTTTTGTAACTATGTTGCTTCAGGCTGTCTATACAATTTTGTGGTCACTGTTGCTGGTTATACCGGGTATCATTAAGTCTTATTCTTATGCAATGACATCTTTTATCTTGAAAGATGAACCGGAAATGAAAAACAATGCAGCTATTGAGAAAAGTATGGCTATGATGGAAGGGAACAAGATGAAGCTGTTCATGCTTGATTTAAGTTTCATTGGCTGGGCTATTCTTTGTATTTTCACTTTGGGTATTGGACTTCTTTTCCTGCAACCGTATGTTGCTATTTCGCGTGCTGCTTTCTATGAGGATTTGAAAGCACAACAAGGCGGAACTGTAGAGGTAAACGTTGAAGTGAATGTTGAGATTTAATTAGACGAATCATTCAGTACTATAGAAGAATGGAGCATAGAGAAATCTGTGCTCCATTTCTTTTTGTCGGTTGCTTCAAAATCAGTACCTTTGCGACCTAATCAGGATTGATATGGGAAAGAATAAATTAGAAAAGTTTGCCGATATGGCGAGTTATCCGCACGTGTTCGAATATCCTTATTCGGCGGTAGATAACGTGCCTTTTGGCATGAAAGGGAAATGGCACAAGGAGTTTTTTAAAAACGATCATCCGATTGTGCTCGAGTTGGGTTGCGGACGTGGTGAGTATACTGTTGGCCTGGGTAAGATGTTTCCCGAAAAGAACTTTATAGCAGTGGATATAAAAGGCGCCCGTATGTGGACGGGAGCAACGGAGTCATTACAGGCCGGAATGAAGAATGTCGCTTTCCTGCGTACCAATATTGAAATCATCGAGCGTTTTTTTGCTGAAGGCGAAGTGAGTGAAATATGGCTTACCTTCTCTGACCCGCAAATGAAGAAAGCAACCAAGCGACTGACTTCTACCTATTTTATGGAAAGGTATCGCAAATTTTTGCAACCGAATGGTATTATCCACCTGAAAACGGACAGCAACTTTATGTTTACCTATACAAAATACATGATTGAGGCGAACAAACTTCCGGTTGAGTTTATGACTGAAGATTTATATCATTCTGATCTGGTAGATAATATTCTCGGTATTAAAACCTATTATGAACAACAATGGCTGGATCGTGGTTTAGATATAAAGTATATCAAATTCCGGCTTCCGCAGGAAGGTAAACTGCAAGAGCCGGATGTAGAAATAGAGCTTGATCCCTATCGTAGCTACAACCGCAGCAAGCGTAGCGGTCTAAGTACAAGCAAATAGCTTGCCGGGACAATCACCCTAAAGTGAACCGGCAGCCATCTGAATAGTGACTTTAAATAGTAATTTGTAAATCGTCAAATAGTAAATAAAATGACTCTCTATCCTAAATTGATATTGGATGCATTGGCAACGGTGCGTTATCCCGGTACGGGAAAGAATTTGGTGGAAGCGGAGATGGTTGCCGATAATCTCCGTATTGATGGTATGACTGTCAGCTTTTCATTGATCTTTGAGAAACCGACTGATCCGTTTATGAAATCAATGTTGAAAGCTGCGGAAACAGCTATTCATACGTATGTCTCTCCTGATGTGCAGGTAACAATCACAGCAGAGAGTAAGCAAGCCGCTCGTCCGGAAGTTGGCAAGCTCCTTCCACAAGTGAAGAATATAGTCGGTATATCTTCCGGTAAAGGTGGAGTAGGTAAGTCTACGGTGTCTGCGAACTTGGCAGTTGCTTTGGCTAAATTAGGCTATAAGGTTGGCTTGCTCGATGCTGATATTTTCGGTCCTTCCATGCCTAAGATGTTTCAGGTGGAGGATGCACGCCCCTATGCTGAACGTATAGATGGTCGTGACATGATTATTCCGGTAGAGAAGTATGGCGTGAAATTATTGTCTATCGGTTTCTTTGTCGATCCGGATCAGGCAACTTTGTGGCGTGGCGGAATGGCAAGTAATGCGTTGAAACAGTTGATAGCTGATGCAGCCTGGGGAGATTTGGATTATTTCCTGATAGACCTTCCTCCCGGAACCAGTGACATTCATTTGACGGTTGTTCAAACATTAGCCATGACAGGAGCGATTGTTGTCAGTACTCCGCAAGCGGTTGCTTTGGCAGATGCCCGTAAGGGAATCAATATGTTCACCAACGATAAGGTAAATGTACCTATTCTCGGTTTGGTTGAGAATATGGCTTGGTTTACTCCCGCTGAACTACCCGAGAATAAATACTATATCTTTGGTAAAGAAGGTGCCAAGAAACTGGCTGAAGAAATGAATGTTCCTTTGTTGGGGCAGATTCCTATCGTGCAAAGCATCTGTGAAGGAGGAGATAATGGTACTCCCGTTGCATTGGATGAAGACTCCGTGACCGGACGCGCTTTCTTATCCCTGGCTGCCAGTGTTGTTCGTCAGGTAGATCGCCGGAATGTAGAGATGGCTCCGACTCAAATCGTGGAAATGCATAAATAAATGGAATCTGGAGTTGGATAGCTTTGCAGTAAGTTATCCATAGGATATAGAGCGAGCCTCTGTAGTCTTTTCAAAGACTATGGAGGCTCGTTTATTTATTAGGATCATATAGAATCCGTTGTTGGCGGATTCTCTTCTACAAAATAGTGACGCTATCCAATATAAATAGTGACGGTATATGACAACGATACCGTCACTATCCTAAGCATATACCGTCACTATTTTTTCTATATCAATCAGGGGTCTTGCATTTATTTATGGCGTATATCAACAACGATTTCTGCTTGATCTATTTTTTACGTTTGAATTATTTATTCAAAGCTTTCATGAGTTCTTTTTTCATGGTGTCTACTCCGGGAAATCCAGTTTGTTTGAAGGTGATATTACCCTCCGGATCAACAACAAAATAAGTGGGAACTCCTCGGATATTGAAGTTGGACATTAGAAAGCTCCATTGCTCATTTGTCACACGGAAATGCTCACCATGAATATCGGTAATCATGTTTTCCCAGGTACCTTTGGGGGAAGTTTCGCCTGTGATGTAGAGGTAGATAATATCCTTGTCTTTTAATTCCTCTTTCATTGGAGTGATGGCTTTATTAGCTGTGCGACAAGGGCCACACCATGTTGCCCAAAAATCAACTAACAGTGTGTGTCCCCGGAATTTAGAGATAATGGATGGGAATAAATCTTCATTGGAGACTTGTCCTGTCTCGTTAACAGTGAAGCCTGTCTTTCTTTTGTTTAATTCTATCTTTTTTATTATCTCTTTGTTAACTTGAGTAAGCATCTCTGCATATACCGGGGAAGAAAAAGTCTTTAATTCAACATTCTGTTCTGCTGTTAACGGGGTAAAATCCTTAATGGATTGATATAGCTTATTAAATTTAATGTTATCGAATAGAGGTCCCTGTCCCGTTCTTAGTGTCTCTTTAAGTACATCTAAAGAATTCGGCAGAAAGTTTATTAAATATATCGTTGACGCGTAATATTTGCCGTATAAAGCTTTAAGAGTGTTGATAGAACTGAATTCCTTCAGTATGTCATAGTAGCCTTTAGGAGTATCGATGCGGGTATTATAAAAATAATCATCAGCCTGCTCTCTATTCAGTTTGTTAACAGCAATATGTGCTGATTTTAGTTCTCTCTCCGTCATGGCGATTTTGCCGGTCGCATCCAGGTCTACCAGGATATTTAATAGCTCTTTGCACGCATTGCTGTATGGGGATTGCGCAATTTCTTTTCGAACGGATGGAAGGCGCTCAAGTACATAAGCTTTATATTCATCTGCACTTTTCCCGACAATGTCATTGTACATATCCATGTAATAAACGCTTTTTAATACAATATCTATATCTACTGAAGCTAATTCTTGTTGTAGGCTAGCCAGATAACCATTGAAGTATACAGGCTCTCCATACGTTTTATCTTTTCTTTGTAGATGTGCTTGTCTGCGGCAAAGTTCCTTTGTATTTATAATGAGTGATGTCTCTTCATTGGGAGCTATCAGACATTCAATCCAACCAAAAGGAAATTCCAATGCTACGCTTGTGACAGATGCAACCTTTACTTCCGCCAGGAAAGTGCCGTCCTCCTTGATTTTTATGATATTCTGTTCGTTGTGGATATTCAGTGCAGGACTTTCTATGTGCATCTTCACTTGCTTTATCATCTCTTTTTGATAGTCTAGTATTTTTCCTTTAAGGGTGGCAGTTCCATAGACTAACTTAGGAGTCGGCAATATCGCTTTCTTATTTATTTTGTGCACGACTGCTTCTTTGGGAAGTTTCTGTTTATAGAATGCGTCCTTATCCAGTTGTATGCCCCATATCTTATATGCTCCGTCAAAATCCCCTTCTGAGAAGTCCAGACTGGTTACATTTTCGGGTATGGGAGGAAATTGTAATTGGAATTCCGCTTCTCCTGATTCCGGCATCCAGAACTCTTTATCTAATGTGATTCCAACTCCTCTTCGAATGGGATAAAGCATTCCATTGTTGTCTTTCAGGAAACTGCCCGTAGCTATTTTTATCCAATATTTAGGATGATAGAAAGCCTTTATATACACTGTTGTCACTGTATCACTCATGACAATTTTATCGACCTCAATACTATTGGAACTCCATGCAAGAAAAGGAGGACGCTCGATCACTCTGTCTTTGGCTTGTATGGTGCAGGTTATGCAGAATATCAAACCGATAATCCATACGAATCTTTTCATGTGAATAATGTTTTATTACACGAACAAATATAAGGATCTTTTTATAACTATCCTTGTAAAAAACTAAAAAAGAAATGATTTTTTTGTACTGGAGAAGGATATATCCGGCTCCGGGGAGAAAGGTGTTTCCCACCGATGAACGCCCCGTTCCTCACCGATGAGGAAAGGGGGCGGCACCGGAGAGAGAAATTACTGTAACCTGAATACGATAGGAATGGTATACTTGACAGAAACAGGTTGTCCTTTTTGCATTCCTGGTTCCCATTTAGGCATATTACCCACTACGCGTACGGCTTCTGCATCCAGTGACGGAGATACACTGCGTAAGACTTTGATATTCGACAAACTTCCGTCTTTACTAATAACCATCTGTATGATGACTCTGCCTTGCTCCTTACTTTTTTGAGCGATGACGGGATATTTGATACTTCTAGCCAGATATTGGAACAGACCGGCTTGTCCTCCCGGAAATTTAGGCATTACTTCTACCATGGTGAATACTTCGTCTTCATTTTCTCCTTTTACACTGCCTCCCTCTGGGGTTGGATCATCTTTTGCAGCATAGCCCACCACCACTACTTCATCCATGTCGGACTGCTTTACTTCTTCTGCTTTGGGAAGTTCAGGACCGGATAGCCGAAAAGCAACAGGAACTGTAAATTTCACGTTCACTGCTTCCCCCCTTTGTTTGCCGGGTTTCCATTTGGGCATGGCGGCAATTACACGCATGGCTTCCTTGTCGAGATACGGATTGACACTTCGCTCCACTTTCGTATCGGCTATGCTTCCGTCCTTTTTGACAGTAAAGCTTACAATCACACGTCCTTGTGCACCGATTGCATGTGCTTCAGCCGGATATCTGACGTTCTTCGATAAGTAGTCCATCAGTGCCTGTACTCCTCCCGGAAAATCCGGCATTTCTTCTACAACCTGGAAGACAACGGAATCTGGTACACTTTTGATTTGAGTTTCCGCCATTTCCTTTTCTTGCTTATCCCGTGGAAGTGTAGTTCCTTGAATATCTTCTGTAGGAAGTTCCGGAATATCCGTAGTTTCAGCTTGCATGGCAACTTCTTCTGTTGCTTGTCCCATCATTTCTTTGGCAAATTTTTCAGTGGTACGTGCTACCATTTCGATGTTACTGACAATCATTAAGATAGCAGCCAAGGGAAGAAACATCAGATATTTTGTCCTTCCTATTTCTTTCGTTCTTCGTTTATTCATCATTTTAATACGATTTTTGAGTGGTAAAACATTGAAACTATTTGATAAATTTGCTGCAGCCTTGTGATGTGCCAGTCCCAACAAATGGTACTGGTATGATTTACTATCATGCCCCGTCTCTAATACACGGTGATCTGCCATGTATTCGAGGTTTCCTCTGACTTCCCGTTTCATCAGCCAGATAAATGGATTGAACCAGCAAAAGATACACATTATCTCGCTGATAAGCACGTCTACCGAATGGTATTGACGGGCGTGGGTCTCTTCATGAGTAATAATTTCACTGATTTCAGATTCCGTATGTGATTGTGGGTGTATGAATATCCAGTGGAAGAAAGAAAAAGGGCCGGTTTTTTTCTTTAATAGATGTACGCGTACTCCTTGTATCTTGCTTTTTGAGCATTGGAAGTGTAATCGGATGATGCTGCCCAGTTGTACGAAGAAACGTGTGGCTAGTAATAACATTCCGCTCCAATAGATAACTTTCGCGAGCTGCATGATAAACTCTTGCCAGTTCATTACAGGCTCTTGTAAAGGAGTAACTACTTGCTCCGGAAGGATGATGGTTGCATAAAGATCTGCCATTGCCACCATTGGTTCGTGAGCTTTTATCCATCCCTGAATATTCAGTAAAGGATAAAGCATGGAGATGGCAAAGAAACATAGCAAAGCCATCCTACGCCAATGGAAGAAGGTGTCTTTATGGAAAAACAACCGATAGAATGCATAGAACAGAGCTATCGCTACATTTATCTTTAGAAAATAAGCTAGTTCCGGAGTCATGGTGATGAATGTTTTCTATTAATTTTCTTTTCCTTTTTCAATGAGTTCGATAATATCTTTGAGATCATCGGTCGAAATTTTCTGGTCTTTGGCAAAGAAAGAAACCATTTCTTTGTAAGAGTTCTCAAAGTAGTTACGAACTACGCCACTCATAAAATGGCGTTTATATTCATTTTCGCGAATGGCAGGAGTATATTGGTAGGTATTACCCACACGTTTCGGTGTGACATATCCTTTCCGCTCGAGGTTCTTTACGATAGATGCTACTGTGGTATAAGGAGGTGTCGGTTGCGTATACTTTGCAACAATGTCTTTTACGAAACAGCATTGTAACTCCCAAATGTAGATCATTACTTCTTCTTCTTGTATAGTTAACTTTTCCATGGAGATGTTGTTTAATTACGAATACTTCGCAAATCTACGAATATTTCGTAAACAAGCAATAGCTAGTCGGTTAATAATTGTAAATGTATAAATCTTGCAAGAATATTTTAATTGCATTGTTATTCGGAAATTATTTAAGCATAAAAAAAGACCGGATGAACATTATTTTTTTCTATATAGTCACTCTTTAATAACCTTTATGCAAAAAATAGACTATCAAGGATTTTTTTATATAAAATAAATGAAATATATTTGCGGCTACAAAATATACGTTAAA
Organism: Bacteroides sp. MSK.18.37; assembly: GCF_019129155.2. NCBI lineage: Bacteria > Pseudomonadati > Bacteroidota > Bacteroidia > Bacteroidales > Bacteroidaceae > Bacteroides > Bacteroides sp. MSK.18.37. The sequence goes on from NZ_JAHOIB020000001.1 coordinate 4,135,480, forward strand.
TACGGAAGGGTGTGTTTCAATACTTTAACCGGTTGCGAATAATTCCCCACACTTCAAACAGAACTATTAACTAACAATGCCAACCAAAGGGAAGAGGAAGGCAAACTAAAAAATGAATGATATGAAAAAAGGTTTGATTTTTGTGCTATTTGCACTTGTTTCTATCGTTTCTTATTCTCAGATTTCTTGGAATGCCAAAGTTGGTATGAACATGAGTAACTTTACTGGGGATATGGATACTGACATGAGGATTGGATTCAATGTAGGCGTTGGCATGGAATATCAGTTCTCTGATATGTGGTCTATTCAACCTTCGTTGATGTTCACTCAAAAAGGTGCTAAACAGGATGAAGTGAAAATGAATCCAATGTATTTGGAGATTCCGGTATTGGCTGCTGCAAGATTTGCAATTGCTGATAACCAGAATATTGTAGTGAAAGCTGGTCCTTATTTTGCATTTGGTATTGCTGGTAAGTGTAAAATTGGTGATGAAAAAATTGATTTCTTTGGTGACGGTGATGATCAATTTGGAGCAAAAAGATTTGATGCAGGTCTCGGTGTAGGCGTTGCTTATGAAATTAATAAATTCTTTATTGACTTATCAGGAGAATTTGGTTTGGCTAAATTGGCTGATGGTGACGGTGCACCGAAGAACATGAACTTCTCTATTGGCGTAGGTTACAAGTTCTAAACTTATTATACTCTCTTTATAATATCTCTAAAATCCCTCGTTCTATACTCTCTTGGAACGGGGGATTTTTTTATATCCTTATTAATAAAAAGAAAAACGGCATATCCCATTGAAAGGATACACCGTTAATTCTCTCTCTTGTAATTCTTACTCATTAATCACTTATCTGCTTGGATAAGTTTGCTTTCTCTTTTAATTCTTTGTATCTCTCTATTGCATGTTTGCGACTCATCAGTATTTGCCAGCGGTATACCCAACAGGTGGTCAGGAAATAAATGCCGGCTTGCAACCACAAAGCCTTATATTCAAAAGCTACTTCACTAAGAGTGGCTCCCATATTGTTGATTTTTACAAAGCCGTTAATTCCAAACGTTGAGGGGAAGATGTAGGATACATACTTCCAAAACGGAGGAATAGCTGCTCCCGGCCAGGAAATTCCTGAAATAAATAACAGGGGGACTGATGTGAATACAAAAATCAGCATACACGTTTCCCGATTGCGAATGGCAATAGAAGCTGTCATCGCAAAGAAGATACAAGCCGCAAGATAGGGGACAACGAATAATATTAATGAACTGGGTTGCCCAATTTGGTTGAGGCTAAACAATCTTGGAACGACATAAAGTACGTAGAAAGCTACCAATATATAAACTAGGAAATAACTCAATCCTTTTCCTAATACAATTCGTAACGTCCCGTTATAGTGACGATTAATAGGTACAAGATCCTTAAATCTGTTGTTCTCACGAGCAGTTCCTGCAGCGAGACCGATGCCGAGCAATAATGTCTGTTGGATAATCAATACCAATACAGCAGGAATCAGGAAAGCGGCAAACCCGGCAGTGGGGTTGAAGATGGAGATTTCTTCATATTCTATCGGATAAGCAGTGATTTCATCCTGACGGTCGGTCGTGTTTCCGCTACGTGCAATTTTGATATCCCTGTTCATATCCAGAGAAACGGCAGTGTTGGCAAGAAGCATCGATTTATAGTATAACAATCCGCTCATGTCGCAATAGATACTGACTTGTGTCTGTTTTCCTTTGGCAATATTGTCGCTGAAATCCGAAGGGATATAAATGATACCATACGCACGCCGGTTCTTTAGCATTTGTTTGGCTTCTTCCATATCAGCACAGTAAGAGACGATTTGAATATCGGGTGTGGCATCTACCTTACGGAGATATTCACGACTAAGAGATGAATGTGAATCGTCTACAACAACGGCAGGAACTTCACGCACTACTTCGTTGTCATAAATGAAACTATACAACAACGGATAACCTAATGGGACGAGTATGAAAAATATCAGCACCCCCTGGTCGCGGAAAGTTGTTTGAAACTCCCGCTTCCAGATATAAAACAGGTCATTGATGCCTTGGGCTATCTTGTCTTTTAATTTTATATCTTTCATTTAGGGTATATATTTATAGTAAACCAATGCTTCCTTCAGGCGATGAACCACAAAGAAGGGGAGCATCATAAATATTAATAGTGCCATATAGTTGGTCCATGAGTAAGCCATACTATATCCGTTGAGTGCTTGATCGACGTAAATCAGGAAATAATGCCGCAACGGGAATAGATTACTCAAAGCCTGTAGAACAGGATGCATAGCCATGACCGGGAATGAAAAACCGGAAATGGAGAACGATATGACTCCCCACAGGGAAGCAAAACTTAATCCGAGTCGTAGAGTCGGCAGAGTTCCTATCACAACAATACCACAACATTGAGATGCTAGTACGAGACACAGTGTGGCGAATATCATCGGGAATATGCCGCTATTGCAAGGAAAATGCAGAAATCCATACAGGTATACATTATAAAATATACCCATAATGAAAAAGACTATTGTGTGGGGAAGCAGTTTTCCTGCCAATGCAATGTAAATGGAGTTGTTACTCATTCGTAGCCATTCGCGGGCAGTGCGATCCTTGATTTCCACACCGATTGAATAAACGGTAACCATAAATATTAATAGCATGAGTACTCCCGGTATCAGTGTATTACATAAGTATACTGAATAGTTCAGCCACGGATTATTTAGTGGGTGTGTATCAATTACGATCGGTTGCAGATAAGCCATAGCCTGATCCTCTGTCGCACCTTTGGCATACAGCATCGTCCGGGCTGCAGCTCCGGAGGTGAGTTCTCCCATCATTTTCATATCTCTGAACAATAGAGAGCCTGCAATCAGGTATGAGTAATTGGTATAGAAAGAGATCGTTGGCTGCCGTTGGCTTTGTGCCTCTGCCGATAAACCCTTGGGGAGATAGAAGAACCCGTAGATTTTTCCCTCCTGCATGGCAATACGTGCATCTGTTACATTGCTGTAATGCGCTACAACCCCTGTCTGCGAAAAAGCATCCAGATTGCGGACAATATTACGGGAAGTAGACGAATCATCCATGTCCACTACTCCCGCAGGAAGATCCTTGGGAAGCCCCGAATCCATTAAAGTGGTGAAGAATATATAGCAAAACAGCGGGGCAATGACCATACAGAAGAGATAGAGCGGGCGTGATACCAATCGCCGGCACTCTCTTTGCATGACCTGCCACAAAGCTATATATTTCTTTTCTCTCTCTTTCATGGTTACTTGTCAATGATAACAGACATACCCGGACGGAGATTTTCCACTTTCTCTACCGGAGAAGCTTTCACCTCGAATGTTTTCAGATCAAATTGTCCGGTCGTTTTGGTTGCTTTCCAGGCAGCATAAGTGCCTAAGTCTTTCAGATAATATACTTTGAGCTGGATCTTTTTATTATCCAGAGCAGGAATGATAGCTTCGAACTCCGAACCCATCGTCAGGTTCTTGAGCAAATCTTCACGTACATTGAATGTTACCCACATATCGTTGAGTTCAGCGATATTCATGATAGGAGCACCGGTACCAACCAATTCGCCTACCTTCGGGAATATTTCAGAAACTTCCCCGGCAGCCGGAGCAATGAGATAAGTCTCCTTAATATAGGATTCAACTTCGGCAACAGCTCCTTTCGCCCGGTTTACCAAAGCTTCCGCAGCCATCTTATCTTCACGTTCCGCTCCATTCTTCGCCATGGTATATTGTGCTTTGGCAGCTTTCTCTGTTGCAATACTTGCGTCCCGTTGCGCAGTCACTTCATCCAGTTTCTGTGCAGGCATCACTCCCTGTTCGTAGAGATTCTTGATGCGTTGATATGATTTCTCGGCAATGGTAACGCCTGCCTGGGCTTTTTGCCACATTTCATAAGCCGCCTGGATTTGTTCCTCACGCGCGCCTTTGATTGCTTTTGCGTTTTGTGCCTGTGCGGCAGCTTCAGCAGCACGTGCCTGTTCCATTTTTGCTACCACGTCAGGAGCTTCCAAAATGGCCAGCGTATCTCCGGCATTGACACTTTGGCCTTCTTTCACGCGAAATTCCAGTATACGTCCCGGAACTTTACTTGAAACGCGATATTCGGTAACTTCAGCCTGTCCCTGTATAATTTCAGGACCTTTGCGGAGCATGAAGAAACCAACGACTGCAACGATTGCAATAACTCCCAACAGAGTAAGGAATGCAAGAAGCATATTGCTGTTTTGTGATTTTATAGGTGCCATATGATTTATGAATTATGATTTATGGATTGTGATTTATAGATTGTGAGTTGGTTAGAGATTGGGTTGTTTCTGATTGGGTTCTTAACTTTATTTTTCCGAATCTTATTTATTTCAGCGTTCCCAAAGACTTCTTCAGATAGATTTCCGTCAGCTTCACATCTATTTGCGCGTCAATCTTTTCTGAATGAGCAGACAACCATGCTGTTTGTGCTTCAAGAACATTGCTGGTGGCAATCACTCCTTCTTTAAAACCAAGTGTTGCATAGCGTAGATTTTCTTCCGCTTTTTCCATGTTTTTAGAAGACATTACCAGTTTCTTACCAGCTTCTTTTACCTTGAATGCAGCCTGATTGACCTGCAACTCTATTTTTTCACGAGCATCCTGAAGTTGGTACTGTGCAATACGAGCTTCGGCTTTTGCCGCTCTGGTTTTATAAATACCTTCTCCCCAGTGCCATATAGGTATCTGTACCATAACTCCCACATTCCACATACCTTTGAACTTGTTTTCAAAGCTGTTGAAAACAGAGGGATTGGTTACCATATAATTCCCCATCAATGCGATGGATGGAAGATGCTCCGCACGGGTTACATTTACTTTCTGTTTATAAATCTGCGTTGCCAATTCGAGGCTACGTATCTCCGGACGATTCTCATAAGCGGTGGATAGATCGAAATGAGGATCCGTTGTCAGTAATGGAATGTCTTCCATATTTTCGTCTGCCAGTGTGATGGGAGAACTAAGATCAATACCACATAGTTGACACAGCAACATTCGCGCAAGACTCAATCCGTCTTCCACTTTAGTCAGTGTCATTTCGGCTTCATTTACCTTGACGCGTATAGACAAACCATCCGCTTTGGTGGCTACTCCTTCATTAATCATTTTCTCTACATCGCTGTCCAGCTGTTGCAGAAGCTTTAGATAACCTTCTGCCAACTTCTTCTTATTAACCAGTGAAATGACTTGCCAATAGGCTTGGTCCGTACTCATGATTACTTCCTGCATACCGCCGTGATGTTGTTCTTGAGCCAACTCTTCGGCATACTTTGTTATTTTGTTGTACGCCCGGATTTTCCCGCCCATGTATAAAGGTTGTGTCAATGTAATGGCACCTGCATAGACATTTCGGGTGTCTGTACGGAGTGCATCCACTAAAGAGTTTCCCGCTTGATCGAGGGCGGGCAGCACCGCTCCTAATTTTCCACTTAAGGAAGAAATAAGTGGTGCCAAGTCAGGATGTGCTGTTGCAATCTCGGTTGCAGCTTGTTGGATGGGGCCAGCCAGATTCGTTCCTAACCCTGAAAGCGCGGCTTTCTGGTCATTGTTTAATAATGAAAACTCTTTCTGGTTCCTCATGTAAGCTCCCGTTGCCGAGAAATTAGGCAAATAATTTGTAAATGCAGCTTTCCGTTGATAATGAGCCGCACTTATTTTTTCATTGCTTATCAACAAATCTTTGTTGTTGGCAAGAGCTAATGCGCGGCAACTATCCAGACTTAGAAAGCTCTGCGCTTTTACTGTAAAAGTGAAACTTAACAGAAATGTCAGAAGAAAAACTTTTTTCATCGCATCTTGCATATTAATAAGGTGGTACTTCTATTTTAAATAACCCTGTTCTTATGCAATTTGTTTATTAAAGTAGTCTGTTTTTTTGTACTTGTTTAATTAAACAATAATTGCATAAACAACGATGCAAATGTATGTGCTTTCTGTGAGAACTCAAAACGAATTAGCTTTTTTTAGAAATATAGTGGGGATGGATTCTGTTGAAAAGAAAGAAGGCTATTCCTCATGGCGAGGAACAGCCTTTCTTGATATATAAAGTAAGGGGATTTTAATTACAGAGCACCTACTTCTTTCAAAGCAGCGTTAGTTCCGTGAACAGCTTTTGCGCTAGCTGCGAACTTAGCTTTTTCGTCTTCGTTCAGGTTCAGTTCAACGATCTTTTCGATACCGTTCTTGCCAAGGATTACAGGAACACCGATGCAAAGATCTGATTCGCCGTATTCACCTTCCAATAAAACAGAACAAGGAACCATCTTCTTTTGGTCGTGAAGGATAGATTCAACTACGAATGCTCCTGCTGCACCCGGTGCATACCATGCAGAAGTACCTAGCAATTTAGTCAGCGTAGCACCACCTACCATAGTAGCAGCAGCAACTTCTTCCAATTTCTCTGCAGAGATGAAATTAGCTACAGGCATACCTTTGTAAGTAGCGAAACGAGTCAAAGGAATCATCGTAGTATCACCGTGACCACCGATAACCATACCTTCTACTTCGTTAGCGTTGCAACCGATAGCTTGAGACAAGAAATATTTGAAACGAGAGCTATCCAGAGCACCACCCATACCGATCACACGGTTTTTCGGCAAGCCCAGAGCTTTCAATGCCAAATAAGTCATTGTATCCATTGGGTTGGAGATAACAACGATGATAGCGTTAGGAGAATATTTCAACAGGTTTTCTGCTACCGATTTAACGATACCAGCGTTCACACCGATCAGTTCTTCACGAGTCATACCCGGTTTACGAGGAATACCTGAAGTAATCACAACAACGTCAGAGTTAGCAGTTTGAGCATAGTCGTTCGTGCAGCCTACCAATGTAGTGTCGAAACCCAACAATTGAGCTGTCTGCATCATATCCATTGCTTTACCTTCTGAAACGCCTTCTTTAACGTCCAGCATTACTACTTCGTCTGCTACTTCATTAAAAGCAAGTACATTTGCACATGTAGCACCTACGTTACCTGCGCCTACTACGGTTACTTTTGACATAATACTATATATTTAAAAAGTTGATAATTTGTTTTATCTTTTAGCGCGACAAAATTACAACGATAATCCTGATTAAAGAAATTTTTCCGTAATAATTTTAGTTAAAGGTCGAAGTTCCCGATAATATATAGGTATGATAAAAAGTTTGGGTGGAAGAAGCTGTTTTTTGCATGGTTATATACAGAATGTAGCTGCGTAAGAATGTACTATTATGGCAAATGATTCATTCAGCTATTTTTTTATAATTGCTTGCCTATTCGGAGTTACTTCGTTAGTTACTGTTACTTCGTTCCACTATAGTGTTCCGCAAGAATAACTATAGTGTCCCTTACGGATAACTATAGTGGAACGCAAGAGTAACTATAGTAGAACGAAGTAATAATAAGCAATGAGATTAATAATATTAGGCAGAGAAAGAAATAACGATAGTATCTTGATGGAGAATTTTTGGCAATACCTTTCAACCGTATGCTTGATTCATTTTTGTATGGAAAAAGAAGATACCAATTAAAGTGGCAGGGAACCTGGCAAGTTTTTTAAATAATGAACGAATAAAGTCCGAAAGCTTATTATCTTTGTGCCAATCTGTTAATTGAAAGTTTAATGAACTGCTGAAAATATCGAAAATATCAAAATGAAGTTCTGGGAATCAAATCATCAATCTGTTCAGGAAGGGGATATGCAATTTATTGCACTTTACAAATTTTACTATCAAGATTTGTATGCTTATGGAGTGAGTTTGGGGTTCAATACCGAAGATGTGAAAGATGCAATTCAAGAAGTATATCTAAAATTGTATTTCAATGAGCGCCTGTGTATTGATGAGAAGAAAATAAAATTTTATTTGTTGCGTTCGGTTAGGAATCAGCTGATTGATTGGGAGCGTACAAAGAAAGATACATCTTCTATAGAAGAAGAGGAAAGGAGTTTTAAATTATCCGTATCCGTTGAAGAAAGCTTTATTTCTGATGAAGAAGACTTATTACTGAAAAAAAGGGTGAATAGAATTCTTGATTTGCTGACAGATCATCAGCGGGAAATAGTCTATTTACATTTTATAGAGGAAATGCCTTATGAAGAGATTGCGGTAATGCTGGATATGAAAATTCAAACGGTGCGCGGACAAGTCTTTAAAGCGATGGAGAAATTAAGAAAACTGGATTCAAAAGATTATTTTCTGTTTTTTCTTATCTTATACCTGCATGGCGTTTCTGTCTTTAAATAATTGAAAAAGAGTATTGTATACGGAAGGCGGGGAGCGTAAACCTATACCTCTCTGCTTTTTTATTTATTTTTTTGAGGAAAAAAGGAGATGAAAGGCATACGAATCTCGTATATATAGTAAACAGGTCTTTAATTGAAATAAATAATGAAAGAATATTCATCATATACTACAGCTGATTTTTTGAACGATGATTTATTTCTTTTCTGGTATTATTCCGGAGAAGGAGATTATTATCGAAAAATCATTGCCGATTGTCCCGATCGTGAGCCGTATTTAAAAGAAGCGATGGAGAGACTGGTGGCGTTAAAGTGGGAAAAGCCGGTTTTACCCCCAAAAGAAGTGGATAATGCTTGTTTGAAACTGGAACAAGCCATTCAAAATCGGAAAATGTCTCAACGTAAACATCGATTGTATAAGATGAGATGGTGGAGCGCTTCAGTTGCGGCAGCTATTCTTATCCTGTTTGTTTCGGTAGAGGTTATTTGGAAAAGTGCTCCGGCAATTGATTATCTAGCTTTGTTGCAAGTGAATGACTCTGTGTTTATGAGTGGTAAAACGCAGCTTTTTGTTGACGATCAGTTGAAAGAAACTTTTGAAAGTAATCCGGATTTGGCTTACGATCAAATGGAGACAGATGCTGGTGAAGGGGAATTTAATAAATTAGTTGTTTCGTATGGCAAACGTGCCCGTGTCACTCTTTGCGATGGTACGAAAATATGGGCGAATGCAGGAACGGTGCTTCTATATCCAACACATTTTGAAGATAAGAAGCGTGAAATATATGTAGATGGAGAAATATATATTGATGTGACTCCTAATCCGGAGAAACCTTTTATTATTAAGACGTCGGATATGGGAGTAAAAGTGTTGGGAACTTCTTTCAATGTTTCGGCTTATCGGGAAGATGTAGAGAAAAGTGTTGTGCTGGTTACAGGTAAAGTGGAGGTAACAGCATCTAATGGAGAATCTGTACGTATTTTACCCAATGACCGGTTCAGGCAATCCACTGATAAATATGTGGTAGATAAAGTGAATGTGGAGGATTATGTGTCGTGGAAGGAGGGACGATTATCGTTTAAAAACACAGAGCTTGGCGGAATACTCAAACAACTGTCCAGATACTATAACGTAAGAATTGATTATGATAAACAACAACAAATCACTTGTAGCGGAAAACTGAATTTGGACGATACGATCGAACAGATATTGAATACTATCACAGAAACGGCTCCTGTGATAATAAGTAAGGAAAACAATGTTTATAAAGTAACAATAAAGAAAAAATAGCCTATGATTAATATGTGAAAAAACATACTCTAATTTATCCTTTTGAGAGAGAAAGGATACCAGCCAGTTTTATTCGTAATAGAATAGCCTTAAAATATTGAAGTATAATTTTAATTCTTAAACAGATGAATGAAAAACATCAAAAAAAGAATCACACTTGCCTAAGTGTGAGAAGGCCCTTTATATGCTTTTTTCTAGCATTGGGTGTGTTTCTGCTATCCGCTTTTCCTACTGAATTGTATGCCCAGAAGAAAACAATTACTTTGGACTATAAAGAGTTGGGACTAATGGAACTTTTTAAGAAGATAGAAGAAAAGAGTGATTATGTCTTTTTCTACTATGACGTATTGATAGATAAGGATGTGAAGATTCCTGCACGTTTCAAAAACATGACAGTAGAGCAAATTCTGGATAAAGTTTTTGCTAACATGGAGCTTGCCTATAGCATTAATAAAAAACAGATAACTATTAAAAAGAAAGTATTGCAGGAAAAAACGAAGAAAGAAGGTCAAAGCTCTATTGTAAAAGGAGTGGTATTCGACCAGTCTCGTGAACCGTTGCCAGGAGTTAGTATTGTAGTGCAAGGTACTAATATCGGAACTGTCAGTGAACTTAATGGAGCTTATTCCATTCATGTGCCTTCGGATGATTCGAAGATTATTTTTTCCTATATAGGTTTCGCTCCTGTGACTTATTCGGCAAAAGAAATGAATAAGCTGTCAGAAGTGGTGTTGGTTGAAGATACAAAAACAATTGATGAAGTGGTTGTGGTAGGATATACGACCCGTACACGTGAGAAATTAATCAGTTCCGTCTCGACTATAAACAATCAGGAATTAGTTAAGTCCACAGTCCCCAATCTGGAGAATGCGTTGACAGGGCGTGTGTCCGGAGTCTTTTCCCGTCAGACTAGTGCTGAACCGGGTTCAGATGGTGCCGATTTGAAAATTCGCGGTTTTGGTTCTGCTTTGGTGGTAGTAGATGGTATTCCGGGAAGAAATTACAGTGATATCGATCCTTCCGAAATTGAGTCCGTTTCCGTATTGAAAGATGCATCGGCTGCCGCTGTTTATGGGATGCAGGGAGCAAATGGAGTTATTCTTGTAACGACTAAAAGAGGAGGAAAAAACAAACCGACGACATTGGATATCAATACGCGCTTCGGATTGCAAATGCCTCATAACTATCCACAGCCTGCATCAACCCCGCTGTGGCAGACATTAGTCGGTGAATATTATGCTAATATGAAATTGATTAATGATAAGAACGCGGTGATTACTCCCGCTGATATGGCTACACGTGACTATGCTTATAATACCAATTGGTATGAGGAAATGATAAAGAACGCTCCCATCACCCAGTCCAATATCAATATTTCGGGAGGCACAGATAAAGTCAGTTATTTTATTTCAGCCGGCTATTTATATCAGGGAGGTATTTGGTCAACAAATTCTACTGATAAGAATCGTTTCAATTTCCGTAGTAATTTGGATGCGGATATACTGAAAAACTTGAAGTTATCTGTCGGAGTGGGAGCTGTCATTAACAGTCTGAATTATCCGAGATCCGCTTCGTATGAGATAGCCCGCAAAATGAAAGATATGGCTCCGAATATTCCGGTAAAGTGGCCGGGGCATGACGACTATTATGCTTTTGGTGGGGAAGGCACAGTGAATCCGATGGCATTGGCGGATAAAGAGGCATCCGGATATTCCAAGAAAATAGCCAAGAATCTGAATGTGGATTTTTCTTTGGAGTATAAGGTTCCCTTTGTAGAGGGGCTCTCTTTGAAGGCTACGATGGGATATACGCAATCTGATTCGTGGAATAAGAACTGGAATATGAATATCGTTTATATGGGCTATCGGGAGGATGCGCAGGAATATTATGAGAGTGCTTCCGCCTCTAATGCCAATAAAGCAAGTTTGAGTTTGGAAGATGGGTTTTCCTATAATATAACCGGACAAGGTTTTATCAATTATATCCGTTCGTTCGGGAATCATAATATAAACAGCGGACTGGTCTTTGAATTCTCGGATGCGGAAAACCGTTCTACTGTTACGTCTCGTGGAGAATTTCCTTCTACTGTGTTGGATATGATGGCGGGTGGAATTGCCAATAAGCAAGTGACAAATAGTGAAGTTTTCCGTAAATACAGAACGGCTTCTTTCATCGGTCGCTTCTCTTATGATTACCGTTCCAAGTATTTTGTCGATTTCAACTTCCGATATGATGGTGCCCAGTATTTTGCCGATAAGTGGGGTTTCTTTCCCTCTGCCTCTATAGGATGGATGCTGACAAACGAAGAGTTTATGAATCCGTTGAAGAAAGTTTTGAATGAGTTTAAAATTCGTGCCTCTTGGGGAGAATTGGGTGACTTGTCGGCTGCCAGTCAATATTATGCTAATAATGAGCAATACTATTTTCAAAGCGGCTATCAATATCCGGGTACTCCGATGAATTTTGGTGACCGCACCATTTATGGATTAAATCCCACCTTGAATCCTAATCCGGATTTTACATGGGCTACCTCGTCAATGATAAATGCGGGTGTTGATTTTAAGTTGTGGAATGGCTTGCTTAGCGGATCGGCAGATGTGTTCTATCGTCAGCGTAAGGGACTTCCGGCACAAAAGGCCAATGATAATGCAGGAGCATTGGCTACTTGGTATAACTTAGACCATGACAACACTCGCGGTTTTGAGTTCTCATTGAATCATCAATATAAAATAGGAGAAGTCAACTATTTTGTCGGAGGAAACATGTCGTGGTCCAGAACCCGGAAAGGGAATATTGAGCACGGAAGATTTACAAGCGGTTATGACGAATGGAAATGGAACACTGAAGGGCATTGGAATAACGTACGTTGGGGATATAACTGCATTGGACGTTATCAGTCGTATGGAGAAATAGCCAATGCGCCCATGCATAATAATTCGAATAATAACAGTGCCATATTGCCGGGTGACTTAAAGTATGAAGACTGGAATGGCGATGGCTATATTGACAATTATGATCAACGTCCTATCGGAAGAAATGCTTATCCGGAGTTGGTATATGGTATTAACCTGGGACTTTCCTGGAAGGGAGTTGATTTCTCCATGTTCTGGCAGGGAGGGGCATTGTCGGACTTCCAGATCGGTGCTTTCGATATGGATGCTTTCCAGGAAGGAGCTACTAACTTGAACACTTGGGAATATTTTGGCGATCGTTGGCATCGTGCCGATTATACTGATCCGAATTCTGAATGGATACCCGGGTATTTTCCTGCGGTCCGGGATTTTACATCAGTAACGATTAATCGTTTAAGTTCTAACTTTTGGATGTGGAATGGAAGTTACATTCGTCTGAAAAATGTGGAATTGGGATATACTTTGCCACAACGAATTACCCAGAAAGCTAATATCAAACAGTTGAGGATTTATGCGAATCTTTATAACTGCCTGACCTTCTCCTCACAGAAATTCTTTGATCCGGAACAGCTTGAAAGTCAGTATTCGTTTGCCAGCTATCCGCAAATCATGTCATTTAATGTAGGTATAAATCTTAAATTCTAACAGGTTATGAAAGTAAAATCTATCATATATATGGTATTGGCATTGAGCTTGTGCTGTGGATGTAGCGATTGGCTTACTGTCGATTCGAAAACCATTCTTAGTGAAGAGGACATTGCCAAATATCCCGAACTGGCAGAAGCACAGTTCTTATCCAATTATGCGGAATTACGTAAATCAATCCATTGTATCGGTGACGGAGCAATGTCGTACAGGCAACATCATCTGGATGCTTTTACCGATGATGGAGCGAGCAATATTACCTACGAGAATGGGGTCATGAGAAATAACACTCCGGGTACTGTTTTTGGAGGAGTCTTTTCTCAAAGCAAAGGTGAAATATTTGAGGCGGTATGGAATTATAAGACAATCAATATTGTTAATAAGTTTATCGCCACTTATAAGAATTCGGATAATGAAGGGGTGTTGAGTACAGTCGGTGAGGCTTATTTTATTCGTGCTTATCTGTATTTTGAGATGGTGAAACGATATGGGGGCGTGCCTTTGTATTCAAGTCCGTTGGATGATGTAAGCTCCATCAACAATCGTTCTACAGAAGAAAAATCCTGGGATTATATAAAAGATAACTTGGACTCGGCTCTTGTATTGCTTCCGAAAGTACAGCGTATTGCATCAGAAGATCGTGACCGTGCCAATCGGTATACAGCTTTGGCGTTGAAGTCGAGGGCTATGTTGTATGCGGGGACTATTGCTAAGTATGGAAAAGTTTCAAATAATAGTTTCCAGGGAATCCGCAAAGAAATGGCGAAAACATATTTATTGGAAGCGGCAAAAGCAGCAAAGGAAATCGTTGATGATGGTAAGTATGCGCTCTCTACTGAATTTGGCGATTTGTTTAATGGAAAAGATGAAAATAATAATGAGATAATTTTCCGTTTTGCTAATGTTGCCAAGACAGGAGTGGCTGTATATGAGGATTACTGGTATCAGTCTTATCGTATTAAACGGGCCGGTTACTGTGCCTTTATGGTTCCTCCTTTAGATGTTGTCGAACAATTTGAAACATTAGACGGTAAGATTCAGCCATTGGATTATGCCGCTTCAAAGAATAATCCCGAAGATTTTTTTGCAAACCGTGATAAACGTCTGGATGCCACTGTTATTTATCCGGGAGGAGAGTTCTTGGGAGAACGTTTCTCTATTTACCGGAAAACACTCGTAAAAAGGCCAGATGGAACTACTGAAGAATATTCTTATGAAAAATCTGAAGATTGGATGGGAGCGGGGAAAGTGCCCGGTCACGAAAAATACATGAAAAGTGGAGCAGATGGTATCTTCTTGAACCTTTCCGCCGCAGGAACTACTAACTGGGGATTTTTTCTGAAAAAAACACTGTATGGAGTGAAGAGGTTGGATGATTATCTTATACAAGAAAACGATCAGGATGCTGTCGTTATTCGGTATGGCGAGGTTATTTTAAATTTGGCTGAAGCTGCCGTTGAGCTTTCAACCTATGGAGTGAATGACTATTTAGCGGTTGCCCAAGTCGCTTTTGACCTATTGCGTAGTATACATGGAGGATTGCCTGCCAAAACGATGGACTTGGAGGTTGTACGGCATGAACGCCGGATAGACTTGATGTATGAAGGATTCCGTTATTGGGACTTGAAGCGTTGGCGCATTGGGGAAGAAAAGATGCACAATAAAACGTTGAAGGCTCTCTATCCCATTCTTCATATCGATGAAACAACTTCTCCTGCCTCCGTTTATTATACGTTGGAGAAAGTAGAAGCACCGGATTTGGCTACGAGAGTGAAATGGTTCGAGGAAAGAGACTATTATTGTCCGCTTCCTTTAAGCAAAAGCCCGGGTATCGTGCAGAATGACGGTTGGAATTGATAACCCTAAAAGAAAAGAATATGAATAGAGCTAGATTATATATAAATATCAAACTGTTACTTTTAGCAGTGTTAACACTGAATCTGTCAGGGTGTGAACTTGACGAACGTGTGGACGATTTGACCGGTGGCTACGAAGGCGCTTTTATTGACAGGCTGACCGGCGAAAAGGTGGCTACCGAATATTATGGAGCTAAATTAAAGTTACTTGATCTGGAGTATGGAAATGTAGCGGTTCCCTTGGAGTATAACACACTTCCTGAAGGAACATATCGCAATACCAAAGTATATCCTTCCCGCTATAAAGTATGGGCGAACGGACCGTTCTTTGAGTTGGATACCATTTATGGTGATATTCGTAGTTTTAAGAAAATGGACTTGATTGTTACCCCTAATGTAACATTGAAAATCAAGAAGGTGGAAGTGTTGTACGGCATTACAGCGAACGTCACTTTTACTTATCAGGTAAATGACGAACGTTCCAAGAATCAGGAAATAGGATTGGTATATGGCAAAGAGCAATATCCCGGACAACGTACGGCTATGAATGAAAGCGAAAGCGGTTCACATACTTACAAACGAATAAAGAAGAATTTGACAGAATTGTCGGGAGAATTTACGGAGACTCTGTTCTTAAACCCTAACAGCACATATTATCTGAGAGCTTTGGGACGTACGGAATCAGCAGGAGATTACTGGAATTATTCAGAACAGACTGTGATTAATACGACAGATATTGATTTGTCTTCCTTACCGATTGAAGCCGCTGTCGGAGTAAGTAGTGCCACTTCTGCTGTTTTGCAGTGGGCATTTCCTCCCGTTGTTGACGAGATAAAGGTTTCTTATACGGATCGGGATGGTGAAGAGGTGATGGATAAATTTAAACCTACGGATTATTCATACGTTGCCAATTTACCTCATAATCAAAAGAGTACAATCAAAGTACAACTTCTGGCGAAAGGAGTTGCCGGTCCGGAACAAACGATTGAAGTACAGACTAAATCTTTGACGGATAAATATGTACCTGCCTCAAACACTCGTCCGGAAAATGTTCCTTTCTACAATGATTCGGAATTTAAAAAATCATTATCAGGTGAATGGGCATTGATATATGGTCCTACAATCGGCGAAGACTGGTCCACTACCGATTTACGTTTTGAATATTTCGATTGGTGGGACACATGGTTGATAGGATTTGCCGACCGTATGCCTGCTTGCCAGG
Organism: Bacteroides sp. MSK.18.37; assembly: GCF_019129155.2. Classification (NCBI taxonomy): domain Bacteria; kingdom Pseudomonadati; phylum Bacteroidota; class Bacteroidia; order Bacteroidales; family Bacteroidaceae; genus Bacteroides; species Bacteroides sp. MSK.18.37. The sequence goes on from NZ_JAHOIB020000001.1 coordinate 4,151,693, forward strand.
ATATAGAGAACTTTAAATCACTGACGATTCAGGGAGAAATACAAACGTTGGTTGATATTTTACCTTTTGTTAATCTGGAAACACTTTCTATCATAAAGGGTAAAGGTTTCTCAGTGGATAAAACGATTAATCCGAAAGTTGACCTGACAGTTCTGAAGAAACTGAAGAAACTTAACACAGTTATTATAGGACCGGATGTGCCGCTTACTAAAAAGAATTTTGATGATGCGGGACTTACACATCTGACGATTACCAACTAGGTCGGTAATCACACTACTCCCTTTGACAAGCGAATGTGTCTAGTGGGTAACATCGGATACATTCGTTTTTTTAAAGAAATATATAAATGAAAATATAAATAGTATGTGTAAGATTAAATGTTTATTTCTACTGATGTTGATCGTATTGTGTTCTTCCTGCAAAGAAAGTACAGAAGATGAAAAAGCGATGCAACAGATGGTGGAACGTTTATTTCCGGAGTATGCTTCCCAATTTAGTTTTGAACAATCAGAAAAGATTGATAAAGATTGGTATGAAATAGAAGCGCAAGGAGGAACAGTACGAATACGGGGAAATAACGCAAATTCGATGGCTGTAGGGCTGAACTATTATCTGAATCATTACTGCCTTACCTCTGTTTCCTGGTATGTGAACGATACGGTGGAGATGCCGGAAGTATTACCCATGCCACCGGCAAAAATAATTTCGACTGCCCGTTGCAAGAACCGATTCTTTCTTAATTACTGTACCTTCGGTTATACAATGCCATGGTGGACATGGAAGGATTGGGAACGGTTGATAGACTGGATGGCTTTAAATGGAATCAATATGCCTTTGGCAATCACCGGACAAGAATCTGTCTGGTATCGCGTATGGACGAAATTAGGATTGACGGATGAGGAAATACGGAACTATTTCACAGGGCCTGCTCACTTGCCTTGGCATCGTATGTCTAACTTGGATTATTGGCAGGGGCCTCTGCCTAAAGAATGGCTGGATACACAAGAAGCATTGCAGAAACAAATCGTAGCCCGTGAACGTCAATTTAATATGCGCCCCATACTTCCTGCATTTGCCGGACATGTACCGTCGGAACTTAAAAGAATCTATCCGGAAGCTAAGATTAGCCGGATGAGCTCTTGGGGAGGTTTCGAGGATAAATACAGAAGCCACTTTCTGGATCCGCTTGACCCATTGTTTGCAACCATACAGAAAGAGTTTCTGGAAGAACAAACTAAGTTGTTCGGAACAGACCATATTTATGGGGCAGATCCTTTTAATGAAGTAGCCCCTCCAAGTTGGGAGCCGGAATTTTTAGCCAATTGCTCGAAGCATATTTATCAATCGATGACGCATGTCGATCCGGATGCTACTTGGTTACAAATGACATGGTTATTCTATATTGACCGACATTTATGGACAAACGAACGGGTAGAAGCTTTCTTGAAAGCAGTCCCTCAAAATAAACTGTTGCTACTGGACTATTATTGTGAGAATACTGAAGTTTGGAAGCAGACAGATCGGTATTTCGGGCAACCATATTTATGGTGCTATTTAGGAAATTTCGGAGGAAATACAATGCTTGCCGGAAACACCAAAGAAGTGGGGAAACGAATCGAAAATGTATATACCAATGGTGGAGAAAACTTTTCGGGACTGGGTTCTACTTTGGAGGGGTTTGATGTAAATCCTTTCATGTATGAATATGTTTTCAGTAAAGCATGGGATTGTAATCTTCCGGACTCTGTATGGATAGAACAACTGGCAGACAGGCGAATTGGCTTGAGAAACCAACAAATGCGTCGGGCATGGAAATTGCTTTATGACAGTATTTATACAGCACCAGCTGCTTTGGGACAGGGGACATTGATGAATGCGCGTCCTTGTTTAAAAGGAAATGGCAATTGGACGACTACGCCTACGGTAGCGTATTCCAATGAAACTTTGTTTGAGGTATGGGAGATGTTGTTGAAAGCCGGAGAACATCGACATTCTACTTATGAATATGATGTTGTTAATATAGGAAGGCAAGTGCTGGGGAATTATTTCGGGAAGCTTCGCGATGAATTTGCGGAAACTTATTCCCGGAAGCAATTACCGCTATTAAAACAAAAAGGAGCTGAAATGAAACAACTACTGCGTGATGTTAATACTTTATTAAGTACACAATCTTCTTTTTTACTGGGAAAATGGATTGAAGATGCCCGTTCATTAGGTATAGACGAAGCCTCTAAAAATTATTACGAAGAAAATGCCCGTACTATCGTTTCAACCTGGGGAGATAAAGATCAAAGTTTAAACGATTATGCAAATCGTACTTGGGGAGGTTTGGTATCGGGATATTATGCGCCTCGTTGGGAAATGTTTATAGATGAAGTTATTCGCTCTGTTTCTAACAAGCAGCCGTTTAATGCTGATGCTTTTCATCAAAGAGTGACGCAGTTTGAAATTGACTGGGTCAAGTCACATGAACGTTATCCTTCCGAACCGGTTGGTAATGCTGTTGAGATTGCTACTTTATTGATGAATAAATACAAGGATTCAATTTTAAAAGAAAAACACAATGAGAATAATTAGTTATATTTCAAGTATAATCATCACTTTTTTTGCATTGGCTATTATGAGCGGATGCAAAGATTCGGAAGTTGTTGATGACGGCTTTCGTACAACAATGGCTAAAGCCTCTGATGTGAAATTAAATAAAGTTGCCTATTGGCCGGGAGATCCTGTAAATTGCTCTTTTACCTTGAAAAATGAAACGAACTATCCGATGGATATTCGTGAAGTAAAAGTGGTGATTCAGAACTTGGATGATGGAGGGTGTGTATTGATAGAAAAGTCTGTTGCTTCCCATATTCAAATAGAACCGGGACAATCTGTTCCTGTGGATGCCGGGACACTGTATACCCTTCCAGCTGCATTAAAGCCTTCTTCCTTTTGTGCTGTCAGGTTCCTGTTAGATTTTGAAGATGGGATAACCACTACAATTGACGGAACATATTTCAGAGCTGTCAACGAGCAGTCGCTGTTGACTTACGATATTCAAAAGTTAGATTATCAGGGACTTCCTGTTTATCGTCAGATAGGAGATATGAGTGCCGGGTTCGGTGTATTAAAAACGATAGTTGCTTTCGACCAGGGAATAGCTGCCACCATGGAGGAGGCTCCGCAGGGTGGTACTTATCCGGTTGCGCCTACTCCGGAGTTTTTGCAACGTTCCGTTCGCAAAACTGTTGAGCTTTACAATTCGGAGATCGGAGCTGCCACAAAGATAAAGAGAGTGGTGGTTGGAACGGGGATCGCATCTGTTTCTTACTTTGCAACAATGATGGGGGCAGCCTATTTACCTATTCATTATCTGGTATCGGCTAATTCTGCTTCCGAAGTACAAGCTATACTCGATTATTCCAATCAAAATGGATATGCCTCTTATGCCACATTGGGTTATGACGGTTCTATGCCTGGAGTGGGAGTTGCCTGGATAAAATTATTGGATTTGCCGGAAGAATATAAGCAATTTATAAAAGACCATCAGGTGGAAGAAGTTTATATTTATGGAGTAGGTCAGGAAGGACATGGAGAGTCTTATTCCCGAAGGGTTTTGACGCAGAATACAATTACCGATGAATATGCACCTGGTTCTTTATATATATTGTATACTAACTTTGGTTCGGATGCCGATATTGACGCACTGAAACATCGGTTGTATGACTATAATCAGTTAAAATTGGGTGAAGGACAGTATATATCTGATTGGGAAAGCGGAATTGTTGATGATCAGATAACCAATATATCCGGCTCTGCGCAAGCGATGGCAAATGTGAAAGCTTATACGATTGAGACTGATGATATGATGGCTTTGTACAATATATCTTCTTTCCTGACGCTTCAATATATAAAAAAGAATCAAAGCAAGTTGCAGGCACCTTTTGTGAATGGAGTTATTTTTAACGAGTATCTTACGAATCACCCTCAATATGAAGCGTTTGTTGGATATGTACCTTTATTATATTGGCAATTTAATTCGGCGGCTTCTACAGTAGAACGTATTGATGGTTATCTGAAGCCAGCTATTGCCGGGTATTTTCCTGATGTTGTCGATCATCTGTATGAGGGATCTTTCTATCTGAATTCTAATATGAGACGCTATGAGTTTTATGACGAGCTGATAGCAAGAGGTGTCACTTCGGAGAATATTAGAATTAGGCAGAGTGTAGATAAATGGAATCCGGAAGATGATGGAGAAACGGAAGAGTATTTGGGACGCATTAATCATAAAATAGGTTCGGCTGAAGAATTTGCTTATGATATAATTGAACGTATTGGAGTGCAGAAGTATCGGAATACGGTTAAGTCGATGGAGTACCTGACATTGGAGGAGCTTCGTACTATTTGTGCACAGGTTGGAAATATGAGATTAGTAGAACATTGATATAACATCGGATTTAAGATTTAAACTAACGAAATGAATATAAAACAATTGATGGTAACTTTCTTCATTGCACTATTGGTAGGAGGAGAGATTGGAGCTCGTGTGCTGACGGATAAATTCGTTTATTCACAAGGGGAGAAGGTTGTGTTTACTTTTGATGGGAAGTCAGAAGGTAAAACGATTATACTGAAATATCTCTCCAAGAAAGGAGAACCGGTTCTTGCGGAGATTGGTGGAGAACCATTTGTTTGGGAAGTTCCTTCAGAATTTACGCCTGCAGCCGTAGGTGTTTATCAAAAAGAGGAGGGACAGTTGACATATTCTTCTTATTTTAGGGTGGTAATTCCCGGAATGTTGACTACCTATCAGATCGCTAAAGAGGAATATAAAGGTTTGAATGTGTTTATGCTCGATGGTGGGATGAGTGCGGAATATGCTGTCCAAAAATCTTTAGCTAATCTGACGGCAGGTGTGAGCCATACATGGCAGATTGGTCCGGGAGGAGGTCCCAAACCGGTATGGGGGACACCTGATTTCCTTCAACAATCCGTTCAGCATACAGTAGATTTATATAATGAGTATTTGGGTAAGTCGAAGAAACTTAAAACTGTGATAATAGCTACGGGAGTACCGACGGTACCTTATCTTTCTGCAGCTATGGAGGCTCCTGTATTGCCATTACATTTTTTGGTTTCTGTCAATTCTACCAAAGAAATTTCTTCCATATTAGAATATTCCTCGCAAGCTGGAGTACCTTGTTATGCGACATTGGGATATGATGCTTCCATGGATGATGTCGGAGTTGCCTGGATAAAATTATTGGCTTTGCCTGATGAATATCGGAAGTTTATAATAGAACATGAAGTAGAAAATGTAATTATCGCAGGCATAGGGGAAGACGTGAAAAGTGAATCTTATTGTCGGAAACTTAGTAAAACCGGAGTGGATGGTCAGGAGTATGCAGACGGCTCTCTTTATATTTTATATACCCAATCCGGTTCAGAGCATGACATCAAAACGATATCAAGAAATGTCGTGGACTATGATACGTTATCTCTTGAAAAAGGTAAGGACTTGGCCGATTGGGAGAGCGGTGTTGTCAACAGGCAGATTGATAATATATCAAAAGGTATTTATGAACATACTCCGGCACAAGTTTATTCTTTGATTGCTACTCATGATATGATGGATATGTATAATCTCGGTGCAAATATGGGTATGTATTTTATGTATAAGAATCGGGAGCAAACAAAGGTTTCCGTACAGGGGACTTATTTAAATGAATATTTAATATCACAACCTTTGTATGAGTTGACTCAAGGATATATTCCATTATTGTTTTGGCAGTTTGTTCCTCCTGTATCAACGATCGACAGGATAAAACGTGATATACAGAAAGTGGTGGATACTTATGAAAAAGGTGTTCTCTTGGAGAATAAAACCGTACATGTGAATGCACGTATCGGGAAAGAAGAGTTGGTACAGGAATTGAAGAAAAGGGGATTTCGGTTTGTTACTAAGCGCATAGATAAGGTGGAAGAATTGTGGAACTTATCCGATGGGATAAATTCTCCTTGTGAAGAAGTCGTGCAGAATATAGTAGAACAGATTGGAGTTCGGAGATATAAGGAATTGTGCGAAAATGCTTTATATTTGGATTTGGATGATCTCAAGCAATTGGTAGAAGATGTGCAGGGATTAATCTTTCAGTCTCTTTGATAAAAGGATGGGGGGAATGTGTGATTCAATCTCTATAGACTTTATTATGTCTCTTAACTTGACTGGGTTGATAAACTAATTAGTTAAAATTATATGGATTAGCAGGGAGTTATAAAAAAACTCTCTGCTTTTCTGCTTGACTTCTGTTGCGAAATGATTACTTTTGCGCACGTTATCAATTCACAACTGAAACTATGAGTAAAAAAAGCCTTCTTATTGCGGCCGTGGCTATCTTGGTGATAGCTATTATTGGTATTACTTATTTATTGTTTACCGAAAAACAAGCTAACCGGGAGTTAGTGCAGGAATTCCAATTAGATAAGGAAGATCTGGAAAACGAATATACCCGTTTTGCACAACAATATGATGAGTTAAAGATGACGATTTCTAATGACTCTTTATCTCAATTACTGGAACAGGAACAATTGAAAACTCAACGTCTCTTGGAAGAACTTCGTACAGTGAAGAGCACGAATGCTACAGAGATCCGTCGTTTAAAGAATGAGTTGGCTACTTTGCGTAAGGTAATGATTGGGTATATTAATCAGATCGACTCTCTGAATAAACTGACTGCACAGCAGAAACAGGTCATAGCTGAAGTGACTCAAAAGTATAATCAGGCTTCACGACAGATCGATAACCTTTCTGAAGAAAAGAAGAATCTGAATAAGAAGGTGACGCTAGCCGCACAACTCGATGCAACTAATATTCGTATCGAACCACGCAATAAACGTGGTAAAGTGGCGAAGAAAGTGAAAGACGTGGTGAAGTTAGCCATCAGTTTCACGGTCGTGAAGAATATAACCGCCGAAAACGGTGAACGTACCATCTATGTACGTATAACCAAACCCGATAATGATGTACTGACCAAGAGTGCATCCAATACTTTCCCTTATGAAAACCGTACATTGGTTTATTCAATTAAGAAGTATATTGAATATAACGGAGAAGAACAGAATATCAATGTGTTTTGGGATGTAGAAGAATTCTTGTATGCCGGAAACTACCGTGTTGATATCTTCGAAGGTGGTAATCTGATTGGTTCGCAGACCTTTATGTTAGATTAATATCGGGGTATTCTTTTTCTCTACCGATATTCTATTTTCTTCTATATTAGCTAACCCGATGGTCTGTTTTTAATATTTCTTCGGGCAACAGTTGTTCTTTTATGGATGAACTGGGGAAAGAACTGCATAAATAATTGCAATAATATACAGAAAATAGGGCGAGCACAGCATGAATTTGCAGACAATATGCAGCTTTTTAATCATGGAAGCCTTCGTTGGATTAAAACCAACGAGATGTCCCTCACCGAGAAAGGATAAGTTCCTCGGTGAGGGACATCTCATTTCTCGGTGAGGAACTCATATAGGAATGATTAGAAGCTATTTTTTTCTCTAGTTTGTATGTAAATAAAGGTAAGGAGAAACTGATAAAATGAATGACTGTTGTCTATAAAAGAATGATTTGCAAGTGTAATCAGTATATTTTAATCTTATTGAGTAAATATAGGGGAAAATAATGTTAATCTGATTTCTGAAGATAGTAAATCCCGGCCCCTTTTCTCTTTAGTTGGAATCTATACCCAATTTGTTGCATTCCCAACAACTTGAATGTCCCTTTTTTTAGAAGTTCTATTTTTAAGTACCGTATAGTTGAATTAGGCGATGAGGAATAACGGTGCATAATGTGAACTGCTTACCGTCTTCCGTCAGCTCCCCACATCATCTTGCTGCGGAGTGTATCGAAAAAAATGTGATTAAAACGTTTCACTACCTTTACGCTGTAATCTGCCCGGCGAATGGTTAGTTGAGTCGTTTCTTTGCAAGTTTCGCTCCTCCCGTCAATGGCGACGAGGAAGTTGTGACTTCTGCTTTCTACATCTAATGTAATCTCCCAGTCATCCCGAATAACGATAGGGCGGACGTTGAGACTATGTGGAGCCACCGGAGTGATGGCAATAGTGTTGGAATGAGGAACGATGATCGGGCCTCCTACACTCAAAGAGTAGGCTGTGGAACCTGTTGGAGTGGCAATTACTAACCCGTCAGCTTGATAAGTATTCAGATACGCGCCATTAATAGCTGTCCGGATACTAATCATAGAGGAGCTGTCCCGTTTGAGAATAGCTATTTCGTTGAGGGCGTAAGGAGAATCTTGGAGATGTTTGTCGTTGCAGATTAACTGAAGTACGCTCCGTTCCTCCACACTATATCTGCCGTTTTGGATTTCATCAAATGTTTCCTCCATTTCTTCCGGTGAAATATCTGCCAGAAATCCTAAACGTCCTGTGTTAATTCCCAAAATAGGGATCCCTTTTCTTCCTACGCGGCGGGCAGCTTTCAGAAACGTTCCGTCGCCTCCGATGCTGATTACCATATCGGCAGTAAAATCATCACCATCAAATAATTGATCTGCTTCAATATCCATATTTTCAGAAACTAGGAATTGATAAAATTCCCTGCACATACCAATCTCTGCTCCTTGTTTCTTTAAAAGTTTAAACAAGGTGACAGCATGAGAAGACTTTTTAGCCTGATAAGTATTTCCAAAAATGGCAAATTTCATAAGCAACATCATTAGTTCAGGATGCAAATTTGGCATTTTTTCTTGGATTTCTACTTTAAATAACCAAAAAAGAGTAGAGAATGCGTTTCGTATTATTAGGCAACTAATAATAATATTTGTATTTTTGCGGCAAATATAACGTAGAACTATGACTAAATTAAGTGTAAACATAAACAAGATTGCTACACTAAGAAATGCTCGCGGGGGAAATGTGCCCGATGTAGTAAAAGTAGCGCTTGATTGTGAATCTTTTGGGGCTGATGGTATCACCGTTCATCCCCGTCCTGACGAGCGTCACATTCGTCGCTCTGATGTATATGACTTGCGTCCTCTGTTGCGGACTGAATTTAATATTGAAGGTTATCCGTCTCCGGAATTTATTGACTTGGTGTTGAAAGTAAAACCTCATCAGGTTACTTTAGTACCCGATGATCCTTCACAGATCACCTCCAATTCAGGTTGGGATACGAAAGCAAATCAGGAATTCCTGACGGAAGTTCTCGATCAGTTTAACAGTGCCGGCATTCGTACTTCCGTTTTTGTGGCAGCCGATCCTGAAATGGTGGAATATGCAGCAAAAGCAGGGGCGGATCGCGTCGAACTGTATACTGAACCTTATGCGACGGACTATCCGAAGAATCCGGAAGCAGCTATCGCTCCTTTTATCGAAGCTGCAAAGACTGCCCGTAAACTGGGTATCGGATTGAACGCCGGTCATGATTTAAGTCTGGTGAATTTAAATTATTTCTATAAAAACATTCCTTGGGTGGATGAAGTGTCTATTGGACATGCGTTGATTAGCGATGCACTGTATCTGGGACTCGAACGTACCATTCAGGAATATAAAAACTGTTTACGCTCATGAATGCAATGATCTTGTTAGCCCAAGGGGCTATGAATATGGCCGACTCACTGGCTACTGCCAACCCCGTGCTGACGGAGGTAAACGCTCCGGAAATGAACATGCTTGATATGGCTGTCAAGGGTGGATGGATTATGATTGTATTGGGCGTACTGTCGGTTATCTGTTTCTATATCCTGTTTGAACGTAACTACATGATTCGCAAAGCAGGAAAAGAGGACCCTATGTTTATGGAACGGATTAAAGACTATATTCATAGTGGAGAGATCAAAGCGGCTATTAACTATTGCCGTACGATGAATACCCCTTCGGCACGTATGATAGAAAAAGGAATCAGCCGTCTGGGACGTCCTATTAACGATGTGCAGGTAGCTATTGAGAATGTGGGTAACATTGAAGTTGCAAAGTTGGAAAAAGGACTGACTGTGATGGCAACTATTTCCGGAGGTGCTCCAATGCTCGGATTTCTCGGTACGGTGACCGGTATGGTACGCGCATTCTACGAAATGGCGAATGCCGGAAGTGGAAACATTGATATCACTTTGCTTTCGGGAGGTATCTATGAAGCTATGATTACAACGGTCGGTGGTCTGATTGTCGGTATCATCGCTATGTTTGCCTATAATTATCTGGTGATGCTGGTAGACCGTGTGGTAAATAAAATGGAATCTCGTACAATGGAGTTCATGGACCTGTTGAACGAGCCTGCAAAATAATTGGCAGATGGGATTAAAAAGAAGAAATAGAGTATCGCCCAATTTCAGCATGGCCTCCATGACGGACGTCATCTTCCTGTTGCTGATATTCTTTATGATAACCTCTACGGTGGTGTCGCCCAATGCCATAAAGGTATTGTTGCCTCAAGGCAAGCAGCAGACTTCGGCCAAGCCGCTGACAAGAGTGGTTATCGATAAGGACTTGAATTTCTATGCCGCTTTCGGCAATGAAAAAGAGCAGCCGGTGGCGCTGAACGATCTGACTTCATTTTTGCAGAGTTGTGCAGAGAAGGAACCGGAAATGTATGTGGCATTGTATGCAGATGAATCGGTACCTTATCGTGAGATCGTAAGGGTATTGAACATTGCAAACGAGAATCATTTTAAGATGGTGCTGGCTACCCGCCCGCCTGAAAATAAATAAGAAACAATGGACAGAAGAAAAAAGGGTGAATACATAGGAGCGCTCGGTGCACTGTTGGTGCATGTGGCAGTGATTGCTCTTTTGATTCTGGTGAGCTTTACTGTCCCCCAACCGGATGAAGATGCAGGCGGAGTGCCTGTGATGCTGGGGAATGTGGATACAGCGAGCGGCTTTGATGATCCTTCTCTGGTAGATGTGGATATTATGGATGAAGATGCGGCAGCACCGCCTGCGGAAACAGAACCGCAACTCCCTTCTGAACAGGATTTACTGACACAGACTGAAGAGGAAACGGTCACTTTGAAGCCTAAGACGGAAGAACCGAAAAAAGAGACGGTGAAACCTAAAGAGGTGGTCAAGCCGAAAGAACCGGTGAAGAAGCCGGAAAAAACGGAAGCGGAAAAAGCTGCAGAAGCGAAACGACTGGCAGAAGAAAAAGCGGAACGTGAACGTAAGGCTGCCGAAGAAGCTGCCAGAAAGAGGGTGTCCGGTGCGTTTGGAAAAGGAGCGCAAATGACAGGAAATAAAGGAACAGCGGCTAGTGGCACGGGAACCGAAGGTAGCAAGGAGGGTAACTCTTCTACCGGAGCGAAGACCGGAACCGGAGGTTATGGAACATTTGACCTTGGCGGACGTTCTTTAGGTACGGGCAGTTTGCCGAAGCCTGTATATAATGTGCAGGAAGAAGGACGTGTAGTGGTGAATATCACCGTGAATCCTGCAGGGCAAGTGATATCGACCAGCATTAGTCCTCAAACGAACACTGTAAATTCTGCTTTACGTAAGGCGGCGGAGGATGCAGCTAAGAAAGCCCGTTTTAATACGATCGATGGAGTGAATAACCAGACAGGGACAATCACCTATTATTTTAACTTGAGATAGTATCATTAACCAAATATATTAAGCATTATGGGAACTGTATACGCTTTTTTTGCAGATGGTTTTGAAGAAATTGAAGCCTTTACTGCTATTGACACGTTGAGACGTGCCGGACTGAATGTAGAAATCGTATCCGTTACACCGGATGAAATTGTAGTAGGAGCACATGATGTATCCGTTCTTTGCGATATCAATTTCGAGAATTGTGATTTCTTTGATGCTGAACTTTTGTTGTTGCCGGGAGGAATGCCGGGAGCTGCTACACTTGACAAGCACGAAGGATTGCGCAAATTGATCCTTGATTTTGCTGCAAAAGGTAAACCTATTGCTGCCATTTGTGCTGCTCCGATGGTGTTGGGTAAACTGGGACTGCTGAAAGGAAAGAAGGCTACCTGTTATCCGAGTTTCGAACAATATCTGGATGGTGCCGAATGTGTAAATGCACATGTCGTACGTGATGGAAACATCATTACGGGTATGGGACCAGGTGCTGCTATGGAATTTGCCTTGACAATCGTTGACCTGTTGGTAGGTAAAGAAAAAGTAGACGAACTGGTAGAAGCGATGTGCGTTAAACGCTAAACCGTCCATGAAGAAATATGTAATCATTGTCGCCGGTGGAAAGGGCTTGCGAATGGGAAGTGATCTTCCCAAACAATTCCTTCCCATGGGTGATAAACCTGTGTTGATGCATACCCTGGAAGTCTTCAGGAGATATGACGAGGCACTTCAAATCATATTGGTGCTTCCGCAGGAGCAACAAAGTTTCTGGAAGCAACTTTGCGATGAACATCATTTTACGGTAAAACATGTCCTTGCAGAAGGAGGTGAAACACGTTTCCATTCCGTAAAGAACGGGCTGGCACTGGTGCAAGAGCCGGGATTGGTGGGAGTGCATGATGGAGTACGCCCGTTTGTATCAGTAGAAGTGATTCGCCGTTGTTATGAGTTGGCAGAGGTGCAAAAAGCAGTGATTCCTGTGGTGGATGTAGTAGAGACGCTTCGCCATTTGACAGATGCCGGAAGTGAAACAGTCAGCCGGATTGATTATAAACTGGTGCAAACGCCGCAAGTGTTTGATGTAGAGTTGCTGCAACAAGCCTATGCCCAGGAATTTACCCCCTTCTTTACAGATGATGCTTCCGTTGTGGAAGCGATGGGAATGCCCGTTTATCTGGCAGAAGGCAACCGTGAAAATATAAAAATAACAACTCCTTTCGATTTAAAAGTAGGGAGTGCTCTTTTATAAATGTTCGATTTAGCCACACGCGACATAAAATTTATCTCCGGTGTAGGCCCTCAAAAAGCCGCTGTATTAAATAAGGAGTTGGAAATCTATTCCTTGCACGATTTAATTTATTATTTCCCTTATAAATATATTGACCGGAGCCGCATCTATTACATTCATGAAATAGATGGCAATATGCCGTATATCCAGTTGAAAGGAGAAATCCTCGGTTTCGAGACCATTGGTGAAGGACGGCAGCGCCGTTTGACAGCGCATTTTTCGGATGGTACAGGAGTCGTGGATTTGGTGTGGTTTCAAGGTATAAAGTACATCTTGGGAAAGTATAAACTTCACGAGGAATATATTATTTTCGGCAAACCTACTGTTTTCAACGGACGTATCAATGTGGCGCATCCTGATGTAGACAAACCGGATGATTTGAAACTTTCCTCGGTGGGGCTGCAACCTTATTATAGTACGACGGAGAAGATGAAACGCAGTTTCCTCAACTCTCACGCGATTGAGAAGATGATGGCAACGGTGATTCAGCAGATACAGGAGCCTCTACCTGAAACACTTTCTCCCAAGTTGCTGACGGAGCATCATTTGATGCCTTTGACGGAAGCGCTCTGGAATATCCACTTTCCAACCAATCCTGACGTCCTCCGTCGGGCACAATACCGTCTTAAATTTGAAGAACTGTTTTATGTTCAGTTAAACATTCTCCGATATGCCAAAGACAGGCAGAAAAGGTATCGTGGATACATCTTTGAAAAAGTGGGAGATGTGTTCAATACATTTTATACAAAGAATCTTCCTTTCCAACTGACGGGTGCGCAGAAACGGGTGTTGAAAGAGATACGGAACGATGTCGGCAGTGGCAGACAGATGAATCGCCTTTTGCAGGGAGATGTAGGAAGCGGAAAAACACTGGTTGCCTTGATGAGTATGTTGCTGGCATTGGATAATGGCTATCAGGCTTGTATGATGGCACCTACCGAAATCCTGGCAAACCAGCACTACGAAACCATCAAGGAATTGCTTTTTGGCATGGACATTCGTGTTGAGCTACTGACAGGTTCGATTAAAGGAAAAAGGAGAGAAGCGATTCTGACAGGATTGTTGACCGGAGATGTGAAGATATTAATAGGCACACATGCCGTTATTGAAGATACTGTCAATTTCTCTTCTTTAGGCTTCGTTGTGATTGACGAACAACATCGTTTTGGCGTGGCTCAACGTGCCCGTCTTTGGAGTAAGAATGTTCAACCTCCGCATGTACTTGTAATGACTGCCACTCCCATTCCCCGTACGTTGGCGATGACTTTGTACGGTGACTTGGACGTGTCTGTTATCGATGAACTTCCACCCGGAAGAAAACCGATTACTACTATCCATCAATTCGACAATCGCCGGGAAAGCATGTATCGTTCGGTACGTAAGCAGATCGACGAAGGACGCCAGGTTTATATTGTCTATCCGCTGATTAAAGAGAGCGAAAAGATTGATTTGAAGAATCTTGAAGAAGGGTATCAGCATATTCTGGAAGAGTTTCCGAAGTGTACGGTTTGTAAAGTGCATGGTAAAATGAAACCAGCCGAGAAGGATGAGCAAATGCAGCTTTTTGTTTCGGGTAAAGCGCAGATTATGGTGGCTACTACTGTCATTGAGGTGGGAGTGAACGTTCCGAATGCTTCGGTTATGATTATTGAAAATGCAGAACGTTTCGGGTTATCACAGTTACATCAGTTGCGCGGTCGAGTAGGGCGTGGAGCAGAACAGTCTTATTGTATTCTGGTGACGAATTACAAGTTGACGGAGGATACCCGGAAACGATTGGAAATCATGGTGCGCACCAATGATGGCTTTGAAATAGCAGAAGCCGATTTGAAATTGCGTGGTCCCGGTGATCTTGAAGGTACACAGCAAAGCGGTATCGCTTTCGATTTGAAGATCGCGGATATTGTCCGCGACGGTCAACTGTTGCAATACGTTCGTGCTATAGCTGAAAGTATTGTAGAACAAGACCCTGCAGCACAAAGTCCGGAGAACGAAATCTTATGGCGACAGCTTAAAGCCTTACGGAAAACGAATGTTAACTGGGCTGCCATAAGCTGAAAAACGGTTAAACATGCAGTTTATTTGCGTAAATGTGTTGCAAAACATATTTCGGCTCTATTCTCCCTATTTATAGGAGTTTAACGACCTGATTCCTCTTCCTTTTCGTTCTAAGCATCTGAAAAATAGTTAATAACTTCCTTGCCATTTCGTAGGAAAACACTATCTTTGGAAGAATTTTTTTAGTAAATGTATTGTTTAACCATTTGCAAAGTCGAGTATTATGCTTGAAAAAACGCTGGTCATTTTAAAACCGTGTACCCTTCAACGGGGATTGGTTGGTGAGATTACTCATCGCTTTGAGCGTAAAGGATTACGGTTGGCTGGCATGAAGATGATGCAACTGACTGATGAATTGTTGAGCGAACATTATGCCCACCTTAGCGGCAAATCCTTCTTTCAGCGTGTGAAAGATTCGATGATGACAGCTCCTGTCATTGTTTGTTGTTTCGAAGATGTGGATGCTATTCAAACAGTCCGTACGTTGGCGGGACCAACTAATGGACGTCTGGCTGCCCCGGGTACCATTCGTGGGGATTACAGCATGAGCTTTCAGGAAAATATAGTTCATGCTTCTGATTCTCCGGAGACTGCGGCTATTGAATTAAAGAGATTTTTTAAACCGGAAGAAATATTCGATTACAAGCAGGCAACATTTAACTACCTGTATGCAAATGACGAATATTAAATAGAATTGATAAAAAAGGAATGAATTTCAATTGCATTATTAAAACAGGATTGGTCGCTGTTGCGGCTATGGTCAGCTTGAGCTCTTTCTCACAAGACCTGATTGCCCGCCAGGCACCGATAGACAAAAAATTAAAATCAGTAGATTCTTTGGCATTGCAGAAGCAAATCCGTGCCGAACAATCCGAATATCCCGCTTTAAGTCTTTATCCGAATTGGAATAATCAATATGCGCATTCTTATGGAAATGCGATTATTCCGGAAACATATACAATTGACCTGACGGGTTTTCGTATGCCGACTCCGAGTACAAAAATAACTTCGCCTTTTGGCCCGCGTTGGAGAAGAATGCATAATGGCCTTGATTTAAAAGTTAATATCGGTGATACGATTGTTTCTGCTTTTGATGGTAAGGTACGTATTGTGAAATATGAACGCAGAGGGTACGGTAAATATGTAGTCATTCGTCACGATAATGGATTGGAAACTATATATGGACACTTGTCTAAGCAGTTGGTTGAAGAAAATCAGTTGGTAAAAGCTGGTGAACCGATCGGGTTGGGTGGTAACACCGGACGTTCTACAGGTTCGCATCTTCATTTCGAAACCCGCTTCCTGGGAATTGCAATTAATCCGATTTATATGTTTGACTTTCCAAAACAGGATATCGTTGCCGATACTTATACGTTCCGCAAAACAAAAGGTGTGAAACGTGCAGGCTCTCATGATACCCAAGTGGCTGACGGTACTATCCGTTATCATAAGGTGAAGAGTGGCGATACATTGTCCCGCATTGCTAAATTGCGTGGCGTATCAGTCAGCACGCTTTGCAAACTGAATCGTATCAAACCGACCACTACTTTGCGTATCGGACAGGTTTTGCGTTGTTCATAAAAAATATAGCTTATAAAACAGTAATACAATATCTTTAGGAGAGGGCACTTTAATATAATTTAGAGTGCCCTCTTTCTGTTTTTACTTAATTATTGTTACCTTTGCGCACTATTTGGAAGAAGATGAAAGATACCAAGCAACAATTTGAACATGTCATCGCTTTGTGCCGTGACTTATTTTCCAAGAAGCTGCACGATTACGGGCCTGCATGGCGTATCCTGCGTCCGGCTTCGGTGACTGACCAGATTTTTATTAAAGCCAATCGGATTCGTAGTATTGAAACCAAAGGAGTGACCTTGATTGATGAGGGAATCCGTGCTGAGTTTATTGCGATTGTCAATTATGGCATTGTCGGGCTCATCCAGTTGGAATTGGGTTATGCCGAGTCTGCCGACATCAGCAATGAAGAAGCGATGGCTTTATACGATAAGTATGCAAAAGAGGCATTAGACCTGATGCTTGCCAAAAACCATGATTATGATGAAGCCTGGCGGAGCATGCGTGTCAGCTCTTACACAGACTTGATCTTGATGAAGATTTACCGTACCAAGCAGATTGAGAGCCTGGCCGGCAACACATTGGTGTCAGAGGGAATTGATGCCAATTATATGGATATGATTAATTACTCTGTTTTCGGACTGATTAAGATAGAATTTGAAGGATAAGAACTTACATATCATTCAGGAGGTAGTGGCGAATACGTGTCGCTTTCTTTTGGCGGCATCGTTCATCTTTTCCGGATTTGTAAAGGCAGTTGATCCACTGGGGTTCCAGTATAAGATCCAGGATTATCTGACCGCATTCGGAATGGCTTCCTGGTTCCCTTCATTCTTCCCTTTATTGGGAGGCATCATCTTGTCAGCCGTTGAGTTTTTTATCGGTATCTCCTTATTTTTTGCTACCAGAAGAACATTGGCTACTTCGTTGGCTTTGATGCTGATGATTTTCATGACACCACTGACCTTGTATCTTGCCATCTTTGATCCGGTTTCGGACTGTGGCTGTTTTGGAGATGCCTGGGTGTTGACGAACTGGGAGACATTCGGTAAGAATATAGTTCTGCTGTTTGCAGCAATGATGGCTTTCCGTCACAGAAGGATGCTGGTTCGTTTTATCAGTGTGAAAATGGAGTGGCTGGTTTCTCTCTATACGTTGTTCTTTGTATTTACTTTGTCGTTCTATTGTCTGGACCGTCTGCCTGTTTTAGACTTTCGTCCTTACAAGATCGGAAAGAATATTCTGGAAGGAATGACAATGCCCGAAGGAGCGAAACCGAGTGTATATGAAAGCATCTTTATCTTGGAAAAGAACGGAGAGAAGAAAGAATTTACGTTGGATAACTATCCGGATAGTACCTGGACATTTGTCGACACACGGACAATCCTGAAGGAAAAAGGATATGAACCGGCTATTCACGATTTCTCTATGATTGATCTGAATACGGGCGAGGATATAACAGACGATGTATTGACGGATATAGGATACACCTTCCTGTTGGTTGCCCATCGGATTGAAGAGGCGGATGATAGTAACATTGATTTGATTAATGAGATATATGACTATTCGGTGGAGCATGGCTATAAGTTTTATTGCCTCACTTCTTCACCGGAAGAACAGATCGAATTGTGGAAGGACAAGACGGGAGCCGAATATCCTTTCTGTCAGATGGATGATATTACATTAAAGACGATGGTTCGTTCCAATCCGGGATTGATACTGATTAAGAACGGAACAATTTTGAATAAATGGAGCGATGAGGATATACCGGATGAATATGTGCTGACGGACAAACTGGAAAATCTGTCGTTAGGAAAGCAGAAGGTGAGCAGTGACACTCATACGGTAGGATATGTATTCTTATGGTTTGTTATTCCATTGTTGTTAGTGCTTGGGGTGGATGTTTTGGTCGTTCGCCGCAGAGAACGGAAAAACGCGAAGCGGAAGCAACAAGAGGAAGAGATGAAAAGCAAAGAATTAAAAACGGAGAATCCGAAAATAGAAGAACAAGAATAAAAAAAATAAATGATAACGAGCGGCCTCTGTAACGAACGCTAATTCCGATCGTTCAATTGTCAATCGTGAAATCGTAAATTTATTAACCCTTTAAAATAAAAAACAAAATGAGAAAGAACATTGTTGCAGGAAACTGGAAAATGAACAAAACCCTTCAAGAGGGTATCGCTTTGGCTAAAGAATTGAACGAAGCATTGGCTAACGAAAAGCCTAACTGTGATGTAATCATCTGTACTCCGTTTATCCACCTGGCTTCTGTTACTCCGTTGGTAGACGCTGCAAAGATCGGTGTAGGTGCTGAAAACTGTGCAGACAAAGCTTCAGGTGCATATACAGGTGAAGTTTCAGCTGAAATGGTTGCTTCTACAGGTGCAAAATATGTAATTCTGGGACACTCTGAACGTCGTGCATACTACGGTGAAACAGTTGCTATCCTGGAAGAAAAAGTAAAATTGGCTTTGGCTAACGGTCTGACTCCGATTTTCTGTATCGGTGAAGTGTTGGAAGAACGCGAAGCTAACAAGCAGAACGAAGTGGTAGCTGCACAGATGGAATCTGTATTCTCTCTGTCTGCTGAAGACTTCTCTAAGATTGTATTGGCTTACGAACCGGTTTGGGCTATCGGTACAGGTAAAACTGCTTCTCCTGAACAAGCACAGGAAATCCATGCTTTCATCCGTTCTATCGTAGCTAACAAGTATGGTAAAGAAATCGCAGACAATACTTCTATCCTTTACGGTGGTAGTTGCAAACCTTCTAACGCTAAAGAACTGTTCGCTAACCCGGACGTTGATGGTGGTTTGATTGGTGGTGCTGCTTTGAAAGTATCTGATTTCAAAGGTATCATTGATGCCTTCAATTAAATGATAGTTGATAAATGATAGTTGATAGTTGCTATGTAGTATAGCCTGCTATCGACTATCGTTTATCTTTTCAACTATCATTTTCCGACTGTCATTCTCTAACTGTCATTTATCATTTATCAACAATCAACTGTTTAATAATGAAAGTTTTACTTACCCTATTGTTTGTTTTGACAGCTACTTTTGCGCAAGCGCAAAGTATTATCAAGAGTTTGGAACGTAACATTCCGGGGCAAGGAAAGGTGACTATCCATCAAGATCCCCGCATCGAGGCTCTGATAGGTATGGAACGTCCTGCAACAGGTGAACAGAAAGTAATAAAGACTTCCGGATTCAGAATCCAGGCGTATGCCGGTAACAATACTCGTCAGGCGAAGAATGATGCTTATCATGTAGCATCGCGTGTGAAAGAGTATTTTCCTGAATTGACGGTATATACTTCGTTCAATCCGCCTCGTTGGCTTTGTCGTGTAGGTGATTTCCGTAGCATTGAAGAAGCGGACGCAATGATGCGTCGGTTGAAAGCTACCGGTGTGTTTAAAGAGGTTTCTATTGTAAGAGACCAGATCAATATTCCTTTATAATTGTATCATGTTAGAAAAAGAAGAAATTGTTTCTCCGAATCTGGAGGAGTTAAAGAGTCATTATCGTAGTATTATAACTTTGTTGGGTGAAGATGCCGAAAGGGAAGGGTTATTGAAAACTCCGGAACGGGTGGCTAAGGCGATGTTAAGCTTGACGAAAGGGTATCACATGGACCCTCACGAAGTGCTTCGCTCCGCTAAATTCCAGGAAGAATATAGCCAGATGGTGATTGTGAAAGATATCGATTTCTTCTCTCTTTGTGAACATCACATGTTGCCGTTCTACGGAAAGGCGCACGTGGCTTATATTCCTAATGGCTATATCACAGGGTTGAGTAAGATTGCCCGTGTAGTCGATATATTCTCTCATCGTCTGCAAGTGCAGGAACGCATGACACTGCAAATCAAAGAGTGCATTCAGGAAACGCTGAATCCACTGGGAGTAATGGTGGTGGTGGAAGCCAAACACATGTGTATGCAGATGCGTGGTGTAGAAAAACAAAACTCTATTACTACTACTTCTGACTTTACCGGAGCTTTCAATCAGGCAAAGACTCGTGAAGAGTTTATGAATCTGATTCAACACGGAAGAGTATAATCTATTTTCTGCTCACTAAACAAATAAGTTTATCGTAAAACGACGCGATCTCCCAACCGCTTTGCCATGATGCTTTGTACGGTTCTCAACTCATTATAGCGTTGCATAAGTGAGTCGCATTTCTCATTATCATGGGCAAGAGCAGGATCTTGGAGGGCATAAAGCATGTGCTTCAATTCCTCTGTTACGATTGCATACTTGAAGTTAATCATTAACATCGGAACCATTTCATAGAGCCGCTCTTCATCCGTCACAATCTTTTGGGACTTGGAGTGATACTTACTAAGCTGATAACGCACATTAATCAAGTCTACACTCAATTTACTGATTACCGGATCAGGATGTGCCAGGAAATAACGTTCGGCAATGAAGTTGGAATCGTGCATGTGTGCAGCAGCTTCCGATAACATTTGGCGGTGCAGCGGATTATGGAAGGCTAACTCGTCCTCTTTCAAATCATTAACCACATACTCTATGACGGTTACCGGAATTTCGTTTCCTTCTTCATCGGTCAGGTTACACATGATTTTCTCTCCATAACGAACTACCGCCTGTAATATCAGTCGCTCGAATTTGTAGAATTCCTGCCCTTCCTTTCCTTCCTGCGGAATAAAGGAAGCATAACTGTCTTCCTGCAGAGCAGGAGGAACATCTGTATATCCGCCATCCACTTCAGGAGGTAACGGAATATCTCCATTAGGTATTGGAACATCTTCAGGAGATGTGCTGCCCTGTGACATCATAGCCGTTCTTTCAGCCATCCGGCGTTCCCGTTCCGTTTGTTCAGCTCGCTTCTCTGCTTGAGTTTCCCGTCTTTTGGCAACTTCTGATACTAGCAGCTTATCTTCTACATGAAGTAGCTGCGCGCATTCTTTGATATAGACGTCTCTGACAATTGCTTCAGGGATGACAGAAATACTTTGCACCAGATTACCAATCAGTTCCGCACGCTTGATGGGATCTTTTCCTGCATCCTCCAGTAGCAAGTTCGTTTTGAAGCGGATAAAGTCCGTTTCATGTTCCGAGATAAAAGTCTGAAATTCCGTTGAGTTGTGCTTGCGGGCAAAAGAGTCTGGGTCGTCCCCATCGGGAAGAAGACAGACTTTGATATTCATACCTTCCTCCAATAACATGTCAATTCCCCGGATAGAAGCCTTGATACCTGCTGCGTCGCCGTCGTAAAGCACAGTCATGTTGTTGGTAAACCGGTGAATCATACGGATTTGTCCCGGTGTAAGGGCTGTTCCCGAGGAAGCAACCACATTCTCTATGCCGGATTGATGCATGGAGATTACGTCCGTGTAGCCTTCAACCAAAAAGCAACGGTCTTGTTTTACAATAGCCTGTTTGGCAAAATATATACCGTATAACTCGTTACTTTTGTGGTAGATTTCCGATTCGGGCGAATTGACATATTTGACTTTGACCCCTTTCGTAGCACTGGCAAGTACACGTCCGCCAAAAGCCACCACTTTGCCGGAAAGCGTATGTACAGGGAAAATAACACGTCCCCAAAAACGATCCCGTAACCGGTGGTCGTCCGTTTCGTAGCAAAGTCCTGTTTTTACCAAGTACTCTTTCTTATATCCTTTTTGGATTGCTTCTTTGGCGAATGCATCGTGGGCTTCAGTGCAGTAACCTAATTGGAATTTCTCAATGATGTCGTCGCGAAAGCCACGGTTGCGGAAATAGGCCATACCGATGCTACGCCCGTCTACATGATTTTTTAGTATATTCTGGAAATAGTCGCGTGCAAAGTTATTAACGATAAACAGACTTTCGCGTTCGCTTTGCACAAACTTCTCTTCATCGCTTAATTCCCGCTCCTTGATTTCAATATTATATTTCTTGGCAAGGTACTTCAATGCTTCCGGATAAGACATCTGCTCGTGTTCCATAATGAAATGCACGGCATTTCCACCTTTTCCACAAGCAAAACATTTGCATAATCCTTTAGCGGGAGAGACATAAAAAGAAGGGGTTTTATCACTGTGGAACGGACATAAACCGACATAATTGACACCACGTTTGCGCAGGGTGACAAAATCCGAAACGACATCCATAATTTGTGCCGCGTCCAATATCCGGTCTATGGTAATTTGATCTATCATTCTTTCTCCTGTGAATCCGTTTTTGCGGATACAAAGGTACACATAAAAAAATCCCCTGCAAAGAACTTTTTTGCAGGGGATCGTTAAATCTTGGCACCGGTATTGATTATTTAATCTTTTCCCGGATCTTCGTCAGATACTTTTTCATACCTTCCGCATCCTTGTTTTCGATTATTTCGAGAAGGTTTTTCAACTCTGTCCGGATATTAGTCACTTGTCCCGGAGTGCGTGGGTTGAACAGTATTTCCTGAAGCAGGTAATCATCTTCGCTTAGCAGCCCTTTGGCGATTGCCATGTGCTTTTTGAACGTAGTTCCCGGGGCTTCCTGATGTTTCATTACGGCAGCAAATACGAACGTCGATACGAACGGAATAGAAAGCGAGTAGGCTACTGTTTCGTCGTGCTCATCAAATGTATATTCGAAGATGTTCAACCGTAATGTCTGGTAGAGGTCTTTGAAGAATATTTTTCCCAGGTGGTCGCCTTCACTGATGATGATGGCATTTTCGCTGCTTAGATTGCTAAGACTTGCGAAAGTCGGGCCAAACATAGGGTGACTGGAAACGTAGCGGAAACCACTTTCTTCGTAGAACTTCTTCAATCCTGTTTTTACAGAGGCAATGTCACTAATGATACAGTCTTTCGGTAATACAGGCAGTATTTTGCGAAAGGCATCCAACGTGTACTTCACTGTAACAGCATTAATAACCAGTTCCGGTTCAAATTCCTTAATCTCCTCCAATGTAGTGAAACGATACGTGTTATAGACGAAACGCAACTGGTGCGGGTTGACGTCGAACACGGCCGTCTCGTGTTGAAAGCTCAAAATATCAGTAAAGAAGGAGCCCATTTTACCGGCTCCAAGGATTAATATTCTCATAATGTTTATTATTTAGTGAGAGTGTGTCAAAACACAAATTATCGCAGATTATTTCAACTATATTGATATATTAATCAACGACTTATAAAATTATTTCTGCGATAATTTGCGTTAATCTGCGTTTTATTATTCATTATGACACACCTTCACTCTAACTACTTATTAATAATTTCCATCTGTTGACGAACTGATTCTTCGTGGATGGCTTCGAAAATCTTCTTCATAAACTCGCTGTCCATACCGCATTGTTCGCCCTGCGCGCCACGTTTTTCCAGAATCTCATTGTAACGTCCGGCTTGAAGAACTGTGATTCCGTGCTCCTTTTTGTAAGTACCGATTTCACGGGCCACACGCATTCTTTTTGCTAATTCCTGAATGATATTGTCGTCACATTCATCAATCTGTTTACGGAGTTGTGCCAGACTTTCGGTAGACTGTGTTTCCGTACGGATTACCAACAGATTGAGGATATAGTCGAGTACGTCCGGAGTAACTTGTTGAGAAGCATCGCTCCATGCGCAATCCGGGTTGCAGTGGCTTTCTACAATCAGACCGTCGAAATTCAAGTCCATAGCCTGTTGGCAAAGCGGTGCAACCAACTCACGTTTTCCACCGATATGGCTCGGATCACAGAAAATCGGAAGATTAGGGATGCGGCGGCGCAGTTCGATAGGAATATGCCATTGGGGAAGATTCCGATAGATCTTTTTGTCATAACTGCTGAAACCTCGGTGGATAGCACCCAGACGCTTCAAACCAGCGTTGTTGATACGTTCCAGTGCTCCGATCCATAATTCGAGATCCGGGTTCACCGGGTTCTTAACCAATACAGGGATATCAACCCCTTTCAGTGCGTCAGCGATTTCCTGTACGGCGAAAGGATTAGCAGTGGTGCGTGCACCTACCCAAAGAATATCGATTCCCGCTTTCAGACATTCGTAAACGTGTTTGGCTGTTGCTACCTCTGTAGAAACATACATTCCAGTTTCTTTCTTCACCTCTTTCAACCAGGCAAGACCTTCTACACCGATACCTTCGAAACCTCCCGGTTTGGTACGCGGCTTCCAGATTCCGGCACGATATATTTTTTGTCCTTTAGCAGCCAGTTGTTTGGCTGTATCCATTACTTGTTCTTCTGTTTCTGCGCTACACGGGCCGGCAATGACAATCGGTCTTTTAGCTTCAACGCCCGGTAATAAAATTGATTCGAGTTCCATATTCTTATTTGTTTTTATTCTTTTAATAACTTGTTTTCATTGAAATTGTTCTGTTGTCTCATTCTGCTGTCGTTCTCTCTTTGTAAGAGGTTAGATTCTTTTAATTCTTTCCAGAGCTTCTGCCAGCTTATTGTCCTTGCAACAAAGTGAGATACGAATATACCTTGCTCCGTTACTGCCGAAGATAAATCCCGGAGTGATAAACACTCTTGCTTCATGCAGCACCTTTTCTGTCAGTTCCTCTACATCCTTGCAGGAAGCAGGAATCTTTCCCCAGAGGAACATGCCTACTTGTTTCTCATCGTAGGTGCATCCCAATGCTTTCATGATCTCACCGGCAAGGTGACGACGGTTGCGGTAATTCTTATTATTACCTTCATACCAGTCTGTTTCAGCCTCAAGGGCGGTAGCTGCAGCCAGTTGCATGGCACGGAACATACCGCTGTCGATATTGCTTTTCACTTTCAATATCCATTGTACGAATTCCGCGTTTGACGCTAGCATGCCGATACGCCAGCCGGGCATATTGTGGCTCTTGCTCATAGAATTGAACTCGATGCAACAGTCTTTGGCTCCCGGTACACTTAGAATACTGATAGGTTTTTCGTTCAGGATAAAGCTGTACGGATTATCATTCACAATTACGATATTCTTGCGACGGGCAAAGTCAACGAGACGTTCATAGATTTCCGGAGTTGCATTGGCTCCCGTCGGCATGTTGGGATAGTTGGTCCACATCAGTTTTACGCGACTAAGATCCATTTTTTCCAGTGTCTTGAAGTCAGGCATCCAGCCATCTTCTTCTTTCAGGTCGTAGTTGATAACTTCCGCTCCGAGTATTTTACTCAAAGAAGTATAGGTAGGGTATCCCGGATTCGGGACTAGCACCTGCTCACCCGGATTGACGAATGCCAGCGTAACATGGAGAATTCCTTCTTTAGAGCCGATTAAAGGCTGTATCTCCGTATTCGGATTCAGTTCCACTCCATACCAGCGTTGATACCAGGCAGCGAAGCCTTTGCGCAGTTCAGGGATACCTACATACGGTTGATAACCGTGTCCGTTGGGATCATGAGCATTGTTGCACAATGTTTCGATGGTTTCCCTTGAGGGAGGCATATCAGGGCTTCCGATACCGAGGCTGATAACATCCTTTCCCTCTGCATTCATCTGTGCTACCTCTTTTAGCTTCTTTGAGAAGTAGTATTCGCTAACACTTGCCAATCTGTCGGCAGGAGCGATTTTATACGTTTGACTTTCCTTCTGCATATTCGCCTAATAATTTAAGTTCTTTGGTTAATGGAGTGATTGCAGCAATAGACTGCTTGTATCTTAGATAATCGTTGAAAGCTACATCTACGTAAAACTGGTATTCCCATTCCCGTCCGATGATAGGCAACGATTGAATTTTTGTCAGATTGATATTATAGAACGATAGAATGGATAAAACCTGTGACAGGCTGCCTTCCGTATGTGGAAGAGTGAATACGATACTTGCCTTGTTGGTTGCATTGGCATGATGTTGACGGAGTTCGTCTACTTGCCAGGGATCGGCAACAACCAGAAAACGGGTGAAGTTGTGCTTGTTTGTTTCAATACCTTCCTGAAGGACTTTCATACCGTAACGTTCAGCTGCTGCTTTGGAGCAGATGGCAGCGTGTCCTTTCAGATTTTCATTCTTGATGATTTCTGCGCTGCGGGCCGTGTCTTCACCTTCCACCACTTTCAACTGCGGATGTTGATTCAGAAATTCGCGACACTGCATCAGGGCGATAGGGTGGGAGTTGACTTCTGTCAGATCTTCCCAGTTCTCATCGGGGAGACAGACAAAACTGTGCGAGATGCGCAGTTTGTATTCACCGATAATCTGTGTGCCGCTTTGTCTCAACAATTCATTGTTGTGCAACAAACTTCCCGCAATCGTATTCTCGATGGCTAGCATTCCGATAACCTGGCTGTCTTTCCGTATCGAAGTAAACACATCTTCGAAGTTGGCACAACAGATTAACTCTATTTCTTCTCCCTCGAAGTACTTGTGTGCGGCGATATCATGATATGAGCCGAGTGTTCCTTGAATTGCTATCTTTTTCATTGTTCTAAATATATTATATAAAAAAATCCCGCGTCCATATTGGAGCGGGATTCATATGATTGATTTCTCTATTCAGTCCTTAAGCATCACTGTCACT
The DNA here is from genome assembly GCF_019129155.2 of Bacteroides sp. MSK.18.37. Taxonomy (NCBI): domain Bacteria; kingdom Pseudomonadati; phylum Bacteroidota; class Bacteroidia; order Bacteroidales; family Bacteroidaceae; genus Bacteroides; species Bacteroides sp. MSK.18.37. The sequence goes on from NZ_JAHOIB020000001.1 coordinate 4,178,675, forward strand.
TGATACATACAAACTCCCGCTCTACTTTGTTGCTAAAGTAAAAGTAAAAAAAGAAGTAATATGCATAAGTAAATGATTTCATTCGAATCTATCTTTTTTGCTTTGGTTTTTAATTCTGGGGCAAAAGTAATAATTTTCTGTTAGATGCAAACAAAAAACGATACTTTTTTTGTTTTCTTGCCTAAAATAGATGAAAAGGATACTTAAAAGATGCCGGGAAGTGCTTCAGGCTTTGGTCCCAGGTTCTTGAATTCTCCGTTCAGACCAGCTTCCTCTTTCGGATTCAATTCCAGAGATTTCTTCATGTCCTCTACCGAACCGTCCTTATCACCATTCAGTAATTTAGCACGTCCGCGTTCTTTGTAGGCTTCCGCAAAGTTCGGATTCAGCTCGATGGCTTCATCAAACAGGCCGATGGCTTCCGTCAGTTTTTTCTGGTTGATATAAAGTTGCCCTAAATAAAGGTATGCCTGTTCGTTGAACGGGTTTATTTCCGTCACCAGTTTGTAGTCCTCTTCTGCCTCTTCGTCCTTGCCGTCTGCTTCTTTCACTTTTCCGCGCAGGAGCATGGCTGTCTCTTCTTCCGGATTCTGGGCGAGCACAGCATCTATATCTTCCATCATATCTTTATACTGTTTCAGGTTCATCAATGCTTCCGCACGTAATAGGCGAGCTTCAATGAAATCATCTTTCAAAGTGATTGCTTTGGTGAGATGGGCAATAGTCATCAGGTCGTCATCCTGTCCCTTACGGGCTTTCCCTAATAGATAATGAGCCACGGCATTTCCTTCTTCGATGGCAATCGCTTTATTGGCAGCTTCTTCCATAGCCTGATAATCTTCCTGGATGAAGCATACATTGGCCAGTGTCAGGAAAGTGCTTGTGACGTCAGGTTCCATAGCAGCCATCTTTTCCAATAGCTCGCGGGCCTTTGCCGTTTCCCCCATCTGGATATAGAGTTGGCTAAGATAGCCCATTGTTTCAAACTCTTCCTTGATGGCAAGAGCTTCAATAAAACATTTTACTGCATAATCCGGACGTCCCATGCGTTGCGCACGTAAACCGTCGTATTTGAAAATCTCGAAATTTTTCTGATCGTTTTTCTGTTTTTCACTTTCCGGAGTTTCCGACTTACCGGAGAAGAAAGATTTAAAAAAGTTCGGCATGGTGTGTTATTTTTGAGTTACTTTGCAAAGGTAGTAACTTATTTTGAAATATGTATCATTCCATCCTGCATCTTCCATTCACCTTCCTCCAATAAATATTGGATGACTTCGCTGATGCTCTCTTTTTCCGCTTCTATCTTATCGGCTATTTCTATTGGTGTCAGCGGTTTCTGGGTGAGTAATTCTGATATTTTCTTTTTCAGTTCCTCGAAATCGAAAGAATTCTCGGTCAGGGCATCGGTTGCACGGTGACTAAGACAAACATCGCATTGTCCGCAGTTGTGCTCGTTCTTCTCTCCGAAGTAACGGAGCAGCATCCGGCTCCGGCACACATTCTCCGAAGTGACATACTCTTCCATCGCTTTGATGCGGGCTTCATACCGGGCTTTGCGTTCTTCGTAGACGGAAGGAGGAATATGCACAAAACGAAGTTCCTGCCGTTCGCGGGTGTATATAATATAAGGTGTCTTTTTGTGCGGAATGTAATCCACGATACGACGTTTGGTAAGCGTGACCAGTATATTATAAATTTGTTCGCGGGTCAGTCCGGTACGTATGGACAGGGTTGCTTCGCTGATATAGGCATAGTCGGTGAATACTCCGGTGTAAGAGCGGAGAATCGTCTGTATCAGTGCTTCGGCTTCCGTTCCCATTTCTCGCAATTTGTATAGTTCGTCCCGGCGAATCGTGAAAAGAATACGAGAGGCATTATCCTGTTCGTCCGTATATTCCAGATAGCCGGCTTGAGTCAATATTTTCAGTGCACTGTCCACCGGAACCGGGAAGTATTTGAACTTCCGGCAAAACTCTTCCAGATTAAACTCGCGGACACATTGGAAACCGTCGCCCATTGCCATCTGATAGTAATACTGCAAATGTTCGTAGACATTGAGAATATACTCCTTGTCGGGGAAAGTATCCACAACGCGCCTGTGCAGCGTCGTTCTGTCCGTTTTGCTGTATAAGATTACAGCATACGCTTTTTCACCATCCCTTCCTGCACGACCGGCCTCCTGGAAATAAGCTTCGAGAGAGTCGGGGAGATCGAGATGCAATACGATACGCACGTCGGGTTTATCAATCCCCATTCCAAAGGCGTTTGTAGCTACCATTACACGAACTTCTCCGCTTTGCCAGCGTTTTTGTCTGAGGTCTTTTACGGCATTATCCAGTCCGGCGTGATAGAAGTCGGCGGTAATATCTTCGTTTACCAGTAACTCGGTGATTTCTTTGGTGCGTCGTCTGTTGCGGACATAGATAATGGCGCTGCCGGGTATCTTTCGTAAGATATGCAACAGCTCTTGAGTTTTGTTATCCGTTTGCCGGACGATATACGCCAGGTTTTTCCGTTCGAAGCTCATGCGGAAAACATTCTCTTCACGGAAATCCAGGCGGGCTTGAATATCCTTCACTACTTCCGGAGTGGCGGTCGCCGTAAGTGCCAGTACCGGAATTCCCGGTAGCAATGTCCGTATTTCGGCAATTTTCAGGTAAGCAGGACGGAAGTCATATCCCCATTGTGAGATACAGTGACTTTCGTCGACCGTAATCATGGAGACTTTCATTGATCGCAGTTTGGTACGGAATATGTCCGTGTCCAGACGTTCCGGAGAAATATAGAGGAATTTATAATTACCGAAGATGCAATTCTCAAGAGCAGTGAGAATCTCCTGCCGTGTCATGCCTGAATAGATGGCAAGCGCCTTGATGCCGCGTTTACGCAGGTTTTGCACCTGATCTTTCATCAGGGCGATGAGAGGAGTAATGACAATGCAAATCCCTTCCTGGGCGAGAGCAGGCACTTGAAAAGTGATGGACTTACCGCCTCCGGTCGGCATAAGTCCCAGTGTATCTTTGCCTTCGCCGATACTGGTGATGATCTCCTCCTGCAAGTCGCGGAAGGAGTCATATCCCCAATATTGCTTTAATATCTCCTGATACTTATTCAATCGGCTTTATATCCTCGATTTGAAGTTGTACTTCACCACGCTTGTGCGTGTTTTCTTCAATGGTGTAACAGATGTCGAACGAGCGTTTCGTTTTGATATAACGTACGTGTGAGCTCTGTCCGAACGCGATACCGTTCATTACATTATTCGATTTATTATCGACCAGTTCGAGTTTGATATGTTCCTGATCGCGTCCCACCACTTTACTTGTTCCGTAATCATAAACATGATGAGTGCAGAAAATAGGTTTCGTGTTATCAGGACCGAAAGGATTAAACTTTTTCAGGTCGCTGAAGAACTTGGATGAAATATCCCTGAAATCTATTTCAGCATCAATCTCGATAACGGCACTGGTTTGTTCCGGTAAGATATGCTGTGAAACGTATTCTTCGAATCGTTTGGTAAAGGCATTCACGTTTTCCACTTTCATCGACAGTCCGGCGGCGTATGTATGTCCCCCGAAGTTTTCCAGCAGGTCGCGGCAATGCTCGATTGCTTTATATACGTCGAAGCCGGAAACTGAACGTGCGGAACCTGTTGCCATATCATCCGTCCGGGTCAGTACCACGGCAGGGCGGTAGTACACTTCTGTCAGACGGGAAGCTACGATGCCGATCACGCCTTTGTGCCATTCTTCGTTGTAGAGCACGATGGAGCGGCGATCGGCTAATCCTTCCAGATTGGCAACGATGTTGTTTGCCTCTTCCGTCATACTCTTGTCGAGGTCTTTCCGGGTTTCGTTGTACTGGTTGATTTGTCCGGCTTTCTCAAGCGCTATCGAGAAATCTTTTTCCGTCAGCAGGTCTACGGCTTCTTTTCCGTTTTGAATACGTCCTGATGCATTGATGCGCGGTCCGATTTTAAACACAATATCGCTGACGGTGATTTCCTTTTCAGAAAGTCCGCATACGTCGATAATAGCCTTCATACCAATGCTCGGGTTACTGTTCAGTTGCTTCAGACCGTGGTAGGCGAGGATACGGTTTTCACCCATAATCGGAACGATGTCCGATGCAATACTCACGGCTACAATATCAAGCAAAGGAATCAGGTGGTGGAACTCGATACCGTTACTGATAGCGAATGCCTGCATAAACTTGAAGCCGACTCCACAACCGGAAAGGTGAGTGTACGGATACGTATTGTCCAGGCGTTTGGCGTTCAGAATAGCTACGGCAGGCGGAAGCACATCATCCGGTACATGATGATCGCAGATGATGAAATCAATCCCTTTCTCTTTGGCATAAGTGATTTCCTCTACTGCTTTAATTCCACAATCGAGTACAATAATCAGTCCTACGCCGGTTTCTGCGGCATAGTCCACTCCTTTTTTAGAAATGCCATACCCTTCATTGTATCGGTCGGGTATGTAATAATCAAGGTTCGAATAGAACTGTTGAATAAACTTGTAGACCAATGCTACGGCAGTAGTACCGTCTACGTCATAATCTCCATAAATTAGAATACGTTCTTTCTTTCCCATCGCCCTGTTCAGACGTTCTACTGCAATATCCATATCCTTCATCAGGAACGGATCATGCAGGTCGGGCAATTGCGGGCGGAAAAACTTCTTGGCATCTGCTGCCTTCGTAATTCCCCGCTGCACCAAAAGTTGTCCAAGTATCGGGCTAATCCCTAGTTCCTGGGCCAATGTCTGGCTTGTCTCTGCCTGTTCGGGTGTAATGGGTCGATAATTCCATTTGTGATTCATTTTATATATTGTTTTTTCTTTTTCTGTTCTCAAGGGTTGAAAAGGCACTTCTTTCCAACAAGGGGTAAAAGTACGAAAAAAAGCGGAAGTGTATAGTAGATAAGACGAAAATATTTCAAGGCTGTAGAAAACAGAGGTTTGATAAAGGTAGCTTTTTTACTTGTGAAAGATATGGGATGCTGACAAGCAAGTGTGAAACTCTATTCTAACTAACTTGTCCTGTGGTCAGTTCTTTTTTTAGAAAGTCGTACACGTAACCGGCACTTTGGTAATAAAGTCCCGTAGTCGGATCACTCAAACGCTCAAAGGTGTCGGAATTGTAGTAGATTTCCATTGCTTGCGTCATATTATACTGCCATTCCTCCATGAGTATCCGTATGATTTCACTACTTAAATCTTCAATCATACATTCTATTTGTGTATTCGTCAGCTTCATAGTTTCTTTAGGTATGAAAGGGCATGTTCAGTGCCGAAGTAATATTGTATGGTCAACCCGTTGGCATATTTTAGTTCTTCAATCAATCTGCTCATTGAAATGTCTCCCATGCTGTAACGACGTAACTGATAGGTTACTCCGTCGTCGGCAATAGGACCAATGACTATATCGTAAGTGTGTGCAGGATGTGTATGGCTACGGTCGCGGTTGAGTAAAACGAACTGTGCCCATTCTTCACAGTAATCATCGAATATTTTTATTTGCAGATCTGAAGTCTTTATTATTTGATCTTCCAGTTCGAAGATGGTCACACATGGCTCTCCGGATTGTAATTGATCGGTTTTTTGTTTGGCTAAGGCATGTGCCTGTTCATAACCGGGAGAAAGATAAAATCCTTGGCCAAAGTCTTTGAAGGGCTTTGAACGAGATAGGTCCGGCTTGTTTATTTCCATATTTGAACCATGTTATAGCTTCATTACAGTTGTCCTCCATTTCTACGGCATACCATTGATAAAGCTTCAATAGAATCTTCGAAAGATTGTGTGTGCATTACTTCATAGTGTTTTTGTAAAAAAACAAGGCCTTTAAAACGATTCAAATAGTTGAATGCCTGTTTTTGCTTGATTTGATAAGTCGCTGCGAACTCTGCGATTAAAGCTACAGTAAAATTCAATTTGTTTTTCTCTATGCGAGACATCATGGTTCTCCTTTCTTCATTTGTATTACCTTCCGAAAACAAAGATAGGAAAAACTCTGCAATATCAAAAATAAGAAGCTATTAAAAGTTGACTTAAAGCTCTGTTGCTCACTCTGAATTAGATGCAGTCAGAAGATATGGATTATCTGGATAGTAAAAAAGGGAGGTAGAGAAAATGGAGCGAGCGGAAAGTTACAGGGATTTTTGGATGAATGGCGATTATTAACTAGCTTTAGCGGCCTAAATGATTAATTTCTCTATCTATGATAAAAAGAAACTTGTTAATTGCTATCTTGATTTTATGTTCTATCGGAACATTGAAAGGGCAAACCGCATCCGATTCTTTGGCAATCGTATCTGCCCAATGGAAGGTGGAAAGTCCTCAAAAAGGACTCATTTATAAGTATGCTTCTATCCCCCGATTGTATCAGGGACCCCAGTCTGTTAGTCTGATAGAAGTTGATCCCGGTGCGGGCTTGAAAGTTGATGTTGCCGTTTCGGATAAAATGAAAGAAACAAGTAAGATTGCTTCTGAATATAACGCTATTGCAGCCATTAATGGCTCCTATTTTGACATGAAACGGGGAAACTCGGTCTGTTTCCTGAAGACGGATCGCCAAGTTATTGATACAACGCTGCAGAGTGAGTTTAAACAGCGTGTCACAGGAGCCATTAGTGTGCGCAAAAGGGGAATGAAATTAATTCCTTGGAACAAACAGATAGAAAAGAATTATAAAGGCAAAGCAGGTACGATACTAGCTTCCGGTCCGTTAATGTTGAAAGACGGACAGGTTTGTGATTGGAACTCGTGTGAACCGAATTTTATCCGGACGAAGCACCCTCGTAGTGCTGTTGCTACTACTAAGGATGGAAAAATACTGTTGATAACGGTAGACGGGCGTTTTCCTGAACAAGCAGGAGGAGTGAATATTCCGGAATTGGCACATCTGATTCGTGTTTTAGGGGGGGAGGATGCATTAAATTTGGATGGAGGTGGATCTACTACTCTTTGGTTGTCCGGTGCATCGGATAATGGAGTCGTTAATTATCCTTGTGACAATGGGCGGTTTGACCATGCCGGCGAACGTAAAGTTCCTAATATTCTTTATATAACGCATCAATAACGTTTCCATTATTCATCATTGTATTTAAGGTCTTTCAGTGCATAGATTAAGACTTTTCAGTGCAGAAACTAGTGATTTTTTATGCAGTCGGGTAGTCGTCCCGTTGTAACGGGACAATGGGCACTTTATAAAAAGACGAATGTCACCTTATAGGGTGACATTTATCATTCTATAAGGTGACTAGCTATCTTCAAAAGGATGAAAATTACTAAAGATACAAAATTAATTAGTGAAAAGCAATAGTAGGGTAAGAAATTTATCTGTATTGCAAACAGACTTAGAATTCAAATCCGAATCTAATTCCTACTCCATGTAACTCCCATGTATCATCCCAAGTGTTATGATAATAATGTCCTCCATAGCTGTAACTATAATCCGTTGTGGTGTCATAATCTTGGAAGTTATATATCAAAGCTAAATTCAAGGCCTTTTTTCCTTTTAAAGAAAAACGTACTCCTACTCCTATTGAAGCATACGCTCCTTCTATGTCTCCTACAGCATATCCGGCTTTTACGTCGGCAAACGGAGTCACTTTTTTGTTGATGAAGTTAGCTCTGAAGTTGGCATAGATGGGTGCTGCAACAAGATCTGCATCTGTATAGTAGTTGAGAGCGACACCGCCACCTACAAAGAAATAATTGTTGAACTGATAACCATGTGTGGTTGATAATTCAATTTTAGAGGCATTGTAGTCACTCACATCGCCAATATATGCAAAGTCTACAAAACCCTTATAGCCTTTTAATGTATTTCTTGCGGCTTTGCGGTCGTTGGTATCTTTACGATAATCTCTTGTGTACCGCTCTTCTTTTGTGATTTTAGTCACATCACTCATCTGACAGATGATGAGGCTGCCATCACTTGTTTTGATTTTTAAAGAAACATTGGGCACTTGTTCAATGATTACTCCTTTGATAATGCTGCCATTCTTTAAATACACTACTTCTGTGTAGTTCTGTGCTGCGACATAAGTACTGATACTTAACAATAAGGTCAGTACTAATAGTAGTTTTCTCATGTTTATATGTTATTGGTTTATAATTTCTTGAGTGCGCTATGAATAGAGCCTGCCCAATAGTTGCGTAATCCGAAACCACGTGCTTTTCCATCTGTTATCCATTCTTCAATGATTTCCTTTGTTTCGGTATTGAAGAATACGACTTCATACGTACCTCTATTGTTTGATTTGTCCAGGAACTGTGCGATAAACACCATACCTACTCCGGGTGTTTTCTGGATAGGCAATGCGTTGATGGCTGCTTTGATTTGCTCTTTACTAAGAGTATATTTTCTTTTAGCAGTCATTAGCTCGGTCAGGTCGATGTTTTCGTTCACCTGATTAACGGCATCCAGTGAAATCTCTGTCACTTCTTTTTTCAATTGTTTTCCTACGTTATACTTCTTAGCTTCTGTGATGAACAGTTCATTGATACGTCTGAAAGCATCTTTGAATTGTGCCGGTGATTCATCTGCACCGAAAATTTTTACTTGGGAGTAGTCTACCCCATAGAACTTAATAGACTGAATGTCTTTCAATGCACTCTTGCCTTGTCCGAAACAGAACAGGCTCGTGCTCAAGAATAAGAATAGAATAAGTTTTTTCATATACGTTAATGTTAAAGTGATATAGTTGGTTACTAACTTCCAAAAGTAGAAAATAATTATCGTAAATCAATGAATTTTATCGTTTTTCGACTCATCGGAGGCATTTGTATCTTGGCAATGTACTCTGCCGATTCAAAATTGATGCTTGGCGCCACTCTGACTTTCGAACGGAACAGATCTTTAATCTCTTTGGCAAAGGCTTCGCTACGGTTCTCGCTTCCGATACGAATCAGAATCTCATCCGTTCCCAATTCATTGGTATAAACTTCAATAATATAGTTTTTTACCGAAGGTATATTATCCAGAATGTCGAATAATGCAGGCGGATATAACGTTGTTCCTTTGTATTTAATCATTTGCCCTTTCCGACCGAGGATGGAGCTTAGGCGGATGGTATTTCTCCCGCAACCACAGGGATCGGTGTGGTGGTAACAAATATCACCTGTTTTGAAACGGAGCAACGGCATACCTTTGACTCCGAGCGTCGTGATCGTCACTTCCCCTGCTTCTCCCTCTTCCACAGGACGATTGTTATCATCCAGAAACTCTACAATGATAAGTTCCGGTTGCAAATGCCCTCCGTGGAATTCATTACACTCGGTAAAGGACGACTGCATTTCGGTGGAGGCATAAGTGGAATACAACTGCAAGGCAGGCCATTTATCGTGTATTTTCTGTCCGAGCGTATTCAACTGGAATTCCTGATTGCGCAATGCTTCTCCGATACAGATGCACTTCTGCATGGAACAGGTATTATGGTTGATATGATTCTTTTCGGCAAACTCTATCAGTTTGATAAGGAAAGAGGGGACTACCATTCCACAAGTCGGATGTATCCGTCGAATTGTGTCCCATTGCAGTTCCGGGATGCCGTTGCCTACACGGATCACTCCCATACCCAGTTCGCGGGCTCCCATATAATAAGCCAAGCCTGCCATGAAACGGCGGTCGATGGTAGTCATCAATTGAAGAATATCCTGCTTAGTGCATCCGGTGGTGGTGAAAGATAGGTATTCGTTGTAAGAGAGACGGTCCAGGTCTTCAGAGGTGAGAACGAAAGTGACCGGATCTCCCAATGTGCCCGAAGTCGTCACATAGTCGATAATTTCCTCTTTGTCTACGCAGATGAAATCATCGTTATGGAGTTGCAAGTCCGTCTTGGTAGTGACGGGGATCTGTTGCAAGTCTTCAATCGTCTTTATTTGATTGATATCAATGTGATGTTCGGCAAACATCTGTTGATAGAACTTGGAATGTGCTTGCAGGTAGGCTAACGCTTTGGCTAACTGTTCTTCCTGATAGCTTTTGATATCTTCCGGTGAGCGGAACTGAATTTCAGGATTCTTTTCCATCTTTGGATTGTTTTTGAATTTTCTGTTGGATACGTTCTTTCTCTTGCAACTTGGGAATGGATTTCTTCAATGCCTGTTGCCAGTATGCAATGGCTTGTTGAGGTTGCTGCATGGCCTCGTAGTAATCTCCTATTACTTCATATACATAGTATAGGGAAGGATTGGAGGCTTGGTATGTTTTTAAAACAGATTCCTCTATCTGTTCCTTTTTTCTGATTTTCTTCAATAAAAGCGGAGTCAGTTTCTTATACGTGAGAAGATGCTGGAACTCCGGTGTGTCGATGAATTTATCTTCCGGAATGGTCAGGTCGGAACTGTATATTTCGTGTTGCCAATCAATCGTGTCTTTGAATATCTTATTCAGGTCATAGGCTACGTATTTCCCACATTGCCAGGGAGAGGTCGATACCCACATCAGCCGTTTCTCCGGTTGGAAGATGACGGAATGATGGGCAATAAACTGATTGATGGCCATTTCGTTGGCCAGTCCCAGGTCTGTGTTTTGCAGGCCTTTGTGGTCACGCAGGATAGAGGCGGCTTTGGAGACATCGATCGGAAGATCCTCATTAATGAGTTCCGTTAATCGTGCAAAACGGTATGGGCTGTCGGAAGTGCGGATATTTTCCATGTTTCGTTCGTCCTTGCTGAATTCTTCCGATTGGTAATGGTTGGTGCAGATGAGCCGATTGGCTTCTTTTCCGGTGAAAAGCACAGTTTTCTCCGGAGATTTCTCGATAATCGCGGCTTTGCCATCTTTGGCAGAACCTATCAATATGGATTCGGAGACGAATGTTTCCCGTTTTTTGGCGATGGCAAAGGCTTCATCAATAGTGGCTGCATATTGCAGAATCTCTCTGGTCAGGATGGAAATGGGGGTGGCGGAACCTGTGGGGACAGCAGATTTGGCAGCATTAATTGTCACGGTAAGACCTGTCTCGTTCATGCCGGATAACACTCCTATCATACCGGGCCATCCGACGGAAGCAAACCTGTATCCTTGCTCCGGTACATAAAAAGCCACCTGCTTGTTCTCTGCGAAGGCATCTCCTACGTAGAAATCGAAGTTACGTCCGATCAGCAGGGATGAATCTGCACTTTGTGTTCCCCAAGTGGCGAACGAACTGCATCCCACTAACATATAATCTTGCATGGCATGTCCCAGGTCGTGTGCCGAATGGTAATTCAACTGGCGTTCGTAAGGAGTGCCGATGAAGTCGTACTCATGTGTACATGATAGCGAGATTCCGTAAATCTCGTCGCGGTATTCTTCGAGGACGTTCTCACCCAGATTACGGTTGAATAATACAATGAAGAACCGGAGGAATTTCAGATAACTGTCTGAAGGAACAATCTCACGAATTTGATCCACGAACACTTTCTCTTGATGGTGGAGCAGGTCGGAAGACAGTTGCCCGATAGCTTCTCCTCTCTGGAAAGCATCCCCTTTCACAAACAATTCCCATAAGCCGCTGTCGCTGTGCCGGAGAAAGTTATCTCCATAATGCCGGAGGTGGAGACTGTCTATATCAATCACTTTGTCTGTGGTCATGCTTTGCTCATGTTTGGGCGTTTGCATATCCGCAGAAAAGTAGAGATAGCTGATTCCGGCTATCAATAGAACAATGAGCGACAGGAAAAGGAAGCCCGTGTATTGGAGTGTCTTTTTGACTATTCTATGCATTTCCTACTTTTTTAGCCAGATATTCTTGTCCTACAAACTCCGCACAAGTCAGCATGGCAGTTAGTGTTACCCCTAATGCACCATGCACATTCAGGTTTTGCCCGGTGAGAAAGAGATTTCCCAAGCGGCTTCTTGTAGATACGAAACCAATTTGCGGACATTTATAATCTTTGATAATCCCATACGCGGAACCATCCACTGTTCCTGTATAGTCCCGATAGCTTAATGGAGTAGTGGTATACATCTCTTCTATGTTTTCTGAAAGGTCAATGCCATGTCCTCGGATGAAGCGGAGAATCTGTTCTGCTTTCTCCTTTTTGAAGGATTGGTAGTCTTCTCCCCGATGTTCGGGAGTCGTGTCCTTCCAGGCAGACAGTTCATCTATATACATAGGTGTCAGGATGGAAATGACACTGGCATATTGACTGTCCTCGGAAGACGCTTGCATGGAAATCATACAGTTGGTAGTCCGTCCCGGATAGAGCAGTTTATCATACCACACTTTATTGTTCGCATGCAGATACAGGTTGCGGTTCTGATAAGGAGTGCTTTTTTTCTTCATTACCAGGTAGAGCGTAAAAATGCCGTAGGTGTTTTCCAGCGAACGGATGCGGGAAATATAGGCATTCTTGATGCTACGGTTTTTATCCAGTATCTCCAATGTCCGTTGGGGATGCATATTGGAGATGACGAAGTCGCTTTCCAGTCGCTCTTCCCCGTTGATGATAACCCCTTGTACCTTTTCGTTTTCAACGATGATGCGGGTGACTTCACTGTTATTGAGCACAGTCCCTCCGTTTGCCCGGATTACATTGATTAGCTCCAGACTGACTTGCATACTTCCGTCTACAAAACGGTAGGCGCCTTCAATATAGGAGTGATTAATCATGGCATGCTGGTAGAAAGTGGAGACATCTTTCAAACCTCCGTAGAGTAAAGCTGAACCTGCCAGTACATTTCGTAAGGCGGGGTCCGGAGTGATATCCGCAATCAGGTGGGCGGCAGAGGTACAAAAGTATTTCATACCCTCCAAAGCGAGTGTGCCTTGTTTCAGGTGGTCTACGCTAATCAGGTTTCCGACAGCTTGAAGCTGTTCGGCATAGCATTTCAAGTTTTCTTTCTCATGCGGGAAGGAACGGCAGATGGTTTCAATAAACTGCGGGTATCCCATTGCATAATCGTATGTTTTTCCTTTATAGTAGATCGTATCAAAAGCAGCATCGTCCAAGCGTTTTATTTTCAGCTTGTCCATGATACCGAAATAGCGGAAATACTGGTTCATCACTTGACCCTCATCCAGGCTTCCTACATAATGAATACCCGTATCTAACAGATGCCCTTTTCGTTGGTAAGTCTGGAAGCATCCGCCGAATTGCGCATTTTTTTCTACTACGCATACGTTGAATCCCTCTTTGCTAAGAATCGCTCCGCATTCCAGTCCGCCAAGGCCGCTGCCGATAATGATGATGTCATATTTGCTCATACTAGTTCGGTTTTCTAAATATGTAAATGGTGTTTGATGTATATTTGTCATTAGGAATGATTTCGACAGCCATTCCACAGGTGACTGCTATTTCCCGTAATTGGGTTTCAGTGGTGAAATACAGTTCTCCGGTTGTCCGGTTGAAGTTGAAGATACGGGTGGATAGTAATTCCGTGAACCGGGTTAACCGGTGCTTGGAAGCGTTGGCTGAATTTCCGTCGCGTATGATAATCATTCCTTGTGAACGCAAGCGACCGGCACATTTCAACAATAGGGTTTGTTGATGTTCGTAGCTCATATAGTGAAGCATGTCGTTCAGGATAAAGACATCACTTTCCGGCAGGGGATATTCCAATGCATTGCCATGCTTGAACTGGAGATGCTCGTTGCGTAACCATCCGTGCTGCGCCAGCGCTATCTTGTCTTCATCGTAATCAATACCCAGGATTTCCCGGTCCTCGGAAAGCAGAGACAGCATATAGCATAACGGGCCGAAGCCGCAACCGATGTCTGTGATTTGCCCTTGGACGGGAATCAACCGGTTGAATAGCCGGTAATTCTTTTCCATCTTTACTTTAATACGGATATACCATTCTACGACGGGACCTTTATAGATATAGTTCTGGATAAGAGCTTCGTAGAACGCCGGATTGTCCGTCGTGTTCTGTTCACGGCAGATACGGGCATAAACCTCTTTCATGTAAGCGGATATGCGTTTGGTACGCTCCTGATAAGTACTTCCGAAAGACAGATCGTCTAGTGGTATACGGGGAAGTATTTCTGTATAGATGATTCCTTTCCGGATATTGAAAGGCTGTGCTTTGGCAATGATTTTGTTATTACCGTAAAGCAGGATCGGCAGAATATCCAGTTTCAATGCTTCTGCCAGATAGAATGCTCCTTTGTGGAAACGTTTCATCTTTCCGTTATAGGTACGTGTGCCTTCCGGGAAAATGGCGATGGAGTAGCCCTCCTTCACTTTTTTCCGCATCCGTTCCATATATTGCTCGTATCCTTCGCCTATATAATAGAAGTCGACATAACGAATGATGGCTCCGAAGAAAGGAGAGTGCCATACCCAATGGTTGGTCACCATCAGGATTTTAGACGAAAGAGACAGCAGTACCAGAATGTCGATGAACGACTGGTGGTTGGCAATGATAATTGCCGGATGCCGGAAGCGTTCGTTGGCTTTGTTGATATGTTCTTTTTTGACGGCGGTGGCCAGTAGCAGAATTCCTTTGCAGGTGATTTGTATCAGGCGGCACACCAAACGCTGCTTGCTGCTTTTGCGCACAGGCACCGGATAAAGCAGAATAATCAATATACGGAGGACGATGCAGCCGATAAAGAAAAGCAGGAAGAGCAACACGGTACGTATCAATCCGATAAGCGTATAAGGCGGTAATCCTTTGGAAGCGGGGCCTGCGATGAAGAACCGGAAAATGAGTGGCTGAATGGTATAAGCCACCAGTACCACTGCTATCATACCCAGAATGGAAATCAGGGAAATGGATTGCAAAGCCGGGTGTTTGGCAAACACAAGTGCTCCCATACCGACCACTGTGGTGAAGGCGGAGAAGAAGATGGCTGTTTTATGGGAATTCAACACCTTCTGACCTGTACGGTATTTGTTTTGTAGCCCGTCCATAATGAAGATACTGAAGTCATCTCCAATGCCAAAGATAAAGGTGGACAGGATGATGTTGATAATATTGAACTCAATCCCCAGAATTCCCATCAATCCCAAGATGATTACCCAGCTGATTAGCATCGGGAGAAAGCTCATCAGGGTAAGTTCGATACGTCCGTAGGAGAACCATAGTGCAAAGAATATGAGGAAAGAAGAGATGTACAGAATCAGGTAAAAGTCGTCATTGATGGCCGATACCCATTTGTTGGCAAAATAGGAACGGTCGAAGATGACTACATTCGGGTCTTTATTAAAGTTCTGGTACACAGCTTCCTTATTCGGTTCGCTGATCCGTATCTGGCTGATAAGCATGGTGATGGAATCGGCAGAGGTTTGCCATTCATTCAATAGCTTGCCGGATAAATCGTCTTCTTGCGCGGTGTAATGATATTCACCGAAAGGCTGGTTCATCCATTGATAAAAAGGTTCGAAGCTTCCCGGGCGGAAACGATATTCGGCGGCAACTGTTTCCAACTGTTCACGGACTTGTTGCTGTTTTTCATCCGTCCAGTAATCTTTCCATTTCTTCAGGCGTTTTTGCTGCTCTTGCGGAGAGATCAGAAACTGTGAGGCGGAGGCATACTCTTTGATGAGTCCCTGCTCTTTCAGTATAGATAACTTCTGATTGGTTGTTGCATAAGTTTCGGTAGCCTGATTCATGTCTTTTCCCACACTGACAAAAAGCACGGTCTTTTCGTCGTTGTCGAAGAGTTGCAGTAATTTTTCTTCTGATTGTTGGAGATGGCGGGGCTCATAGTTGAGACTCATCATATCGTTGTTGAAGCCCACCTTTTGCGAAGTAAACAAACAGATTACTGTAATGAGGAGGATGCCGCCTACCAGCCATTTATTCTTTTCGTAAGAATAAGCGTTTATTTTCTCGATGATGCGTAGTATGCGTCCCTGTTTGACGTCTGCCTGTCCTTTCAGAAAATGAGGCAGGTAAATGAGACAGAAGAGGGTGGTGCCCACCAATGCCAGAGAGGCAAACAATCCGAAGTCGCGTAACAGATCGGAACTGGTGAATATCAATCCCAGAAATGCGCCGATGGTGGTGAAACTACCTACCGTAAGCGGATAGGCTATCTCTTTAATAAGTTGTTGTACGGTGGAAACGTGGTTCTGATGTGCCAGCATGTGAATGGAATAGCTTAGTGCAATACCCATCACTGCCGAACCGGCTCCCACTGCAATGGCGGAGATACTTCCTTTAATAAAGAAAATGAGAAACAGGGCAAATAATCCTCCGAACAGTACCGGAGTAATAATCAAAGGTATCGATCTCTTTCGTTTAAAAACGAGTGAGATAAATACAATGATGATAAGCAGTGCCAGGGAGGAGGTCAGGATGGTATCTTTCTTAATCTGACGGGCGTTGTAGACTCCCACGGAGGGACCGCCGAAATATTCAGCTCGAATGGTAGGAGATTCTCCCTGTACGTGCTTGAGCTCTTCTTCGAGTATCTTTATCAGTTCGTCGTTCTTTCCGGTGCTGCCTGTACTGAATACCGGGGTAATGAACATAAGTAAGGTGGAGCCATCTTTGGAGAAGATATGTTCGTCATAAATCTCGTAGTTGGCTTCCAACTGGAAATCTTGCAAATGTTTCAGGGTTTCGCTTCCCAGTCCGAGCGGGTCCCGGAGAATATAACTTCTTAATGCAATTCCGGCAGGAGAGAGGAGGTTGGTATAATTCTTCTGCATGACAGCCTGTATCCCTTTATCCGTCAGTAAGGAATCGAAGCGTTGATAGTCCGTATCTGTCAGGAAAAGCGGGAGATGTTCATAAACGAAGTCTGTGGCTCCTTGGATGAGGCTTTGGTCTACCTGTGCGAAAATTCCTTTAATCAGTTTTCCTCCGGCTTTTTCAGTCAGGGTTTGTTGCAGTTGTCCGGCTGCTTCTATCAGGGAGTCGGGTTCTACGCGGTGGCAGGTATCTGCCGAGGATAACATAATGATAATCTTATCCTTAATCTTGAGATTGTCGAACACTTTGATTGTGTTCTGGGAATCTTTAGTGTCGGGGAAAAATTGTGTGATGTTCTCTTCGAACCTTACTTGCAGGGCAAAGAATCCCATTAACAGGACACAACTGATGAGTGACAAATAGAACAGAATCTTGTGCCTCTCGAAATAATCATATAGTCCGATAAAAAACTGGGTCATATCTTTTTTTTCCTACACGCCGTGAGCAGAATGAACGCGATGGTTCCTGCCAGTATGCTGCATACGACTGCAAAGATAACACTTCCTATTAAATATTGCTCTATGACTGATTTTACATTTTCAAAAGAAAGTTCGTTTAAATGCAGATTGACAGGATCTCCCAGCACTTTGCAACCGGTTACGTAACTGCCGTACAGCAAAAATGGAATCATCGGAGGGATACTGATATTGGCTGCTACAATAGCTATGATTTTATTCAGTCTGAACAAATGTGCCAGAAATAACGTGATTAGCATTTGATATCCCCATACCGGAACGATACCCATGAATACGCCGAGTGTGATGGCAGCCGTGATCCGCAGATTAGATTCGGGGGAGTGGGTGACATGATCCGAGAAAAACTGCTTGCAGTTCTTCCAGGTCAGTTTACGGAAGAAGTTTCGGGGGATGATCCAAAGCAAAGTGACGAGCACCAGTACTGTGTTCAGGATACTGATACGGGTGAAATCACGGAACGGTCGAAAATGAGAAACCCGCTCTTCCTGTGGCGGATAATAAACATGTACCGGGATGTTTTTAACGGTAATGCCTCCCCAGGCTGCAAAGACAAGTGCTTCCAGCTCAAATTCGTATTTGGCGGTGTAATACCACTTGTCCACATTCATTCGTTGGATGGGGTACAGGCGGTAGCCGGATTGTGTATCTTGCAGTTTGATACCTGTTTCGAGGGTAAACCAGAAGTTGGAAAACTTATTGGCAAATGTATTCTTTCCCGGCATATTGTCCGAGGCGAGGTTACGGGCACCTACCAATAATGTGTCCGGTTCTTTTTCTATGGCTTCGATCAATGCGGGAATATCCGAAGCGAAATGCTGTCCGTCAGAATCAATGGTGATTGCATACCGAAATCCTTGCTTTTTGGCAAAGGATAGTCCATGTCTCAAAGCTACTCCTTTTCCTTGATTGGCAGGGTGGGTGATGGTATGTAAGTTAGATTCTCGGCTAAGTATTCCGGCAGTTTCATCTGTAGAACCGTCGTTGACAACAAGGATATCGGGGGCGTAGAAACGTACACTTTCTATGACGTCCGCCAGTGTCTTTCCATTGTTGTAACTTGGGATGATAACGATGATCCCTAATTGTTTCAACTTCTCGTGCCAATAGGCTGTACTTATTTGTTCCTTCATACTGTCGGGGTAAGTGCAGCTTTTAATTTAATGAAACATTCGTCCTTTACGGTATTTTCCTCTACAGTGCTCTCTTTCACTGTACTCTTTTTTACAGCTTCCTTCTTTACACTCCCTTCCGCTTGCAACTGAAGTGTACCTTCTTCTGTCTCTTTAAAAGTCAGTGCCATCGAAATGTGCGGTGTTTCTATCGGATTGATAGCCGAAAGAAACTTGCAGGAAGACACTTGTGTTACTTGCAATTTTTGCTGGCGAATGTCTTCTACACATTCCTTGATAAGTTGTAATAGGCAAACTCCCGGAACTACCGGATGTCCGGGGAAATGTCCCTGATAAACAGGATGCCCGGGATTCAACTTTATCTGGATAGTCCAGATCGTTGAGTCCGATGATTCGGAGGAAAGGATGGTATAGAAGTTATCAAGTAGCATATATTAAATCTCTTTAGATAGTTTGTCCAGACGGATCGTTAACCGAATCCACGGATGTTTGATTTTTATTTGTGCGGGATCGCCCGGAGTATTGCCAGTGATGTAGACCACTGACTTTCCAAAGCCTTTTCCACTGGTTCTTTTTTCAGTAGCACTGTCTTTGGTCGCTTTCACACGAGTATCTTTCCCACTTAAGAACAGACGTCTGAAATCCATCTCCAGAAGTTTCAGCACCTTTTCCTTTTTCATGGGTTCAATGCAACTGTTGACAGTAAACTGATCGTTGCGAAGAGAAAAATCGAAAAGGCTTAGTCCGAAGTAGGTAGACGCTACGATCCGGATTTCGTTATCAGGCATACGGCGTACTATTAGCATACCGCTCATGTGATGTTTCATGAAATCCAGTTGGATATTGTATTTTTGCGAGCTTTCTCCTTGTGTTAGTTCGATAGCGGGGAGCACAGTACTTCCTTCCCCGCTCATCCGTGGAGAGCAGGAAGTCTGGATCTGTATCCATAAGAACAGCAGAACCATCAGACTAACGAATCGCAAACTTCGTCTCATTCTTCAGGGAGTTGAACTTTTTATTATAGAATTCGTATTCTGTATAGTTTGTGGCTGTTTCGGACAGACGGAGTTTGTGTACCGACATATCTTTCTTGTCCAGATAGATTTCTATACCGGCAATATAGGCTTGTACCGCTTTGTTGGTCGGTTTTATTTTAACCAGATAGTATCGTGCGTCTTCAAAATACTCCAGCAGGTAGTTGGACGACATTTTAGACAGGTCGCCTATCATACACGCGGTCAGCATATCCTGCATCTGTGCCATCATTTTGTTCGAACTAAGATTCATGATACTTTTCTTGCCATCCGAAACGATTTTGAGCTTACTGCCGTTTATCACGATGAGATAATCCATCGGGCGGAAATATTCCATGCAGATTTTATGGGTCTTCTGGTAGTAGAACTTCCCTTTGGAAGTAACCTTCTCATCGAATACATCGAGATATTTCACTTGGGTGAAATCGCTTTCGATGGACTCTACGGTTTGCGCCTCCTTTGCCAGGCGGCTTTCAAACTCTGTCTTTTGCGCCATCTTTTTCATGCTCTGGGCATGGATAGAGGCTATTGACAAGAAGAAAAGCGATAAATATATTAATAAAGTTCTCATACCTTTTTTTATTTTATGCCAATAGTTTGTCCGGACGGACAACGGTATATCCTTGTTCTTTCAGCAAATCCAAGATTTGTTTCACTAGCTGGTCGCTGTCAGGCATCCGGTCGTGCAACAGAATAATGGCTCCCGGTTCAAGATGTTTCCGAATCCTGGCAAGGACTTTATCCGGTGCTTGTTGTGTATCCAGTGTACGGATGCTCCATCCTATAGGGGTATATCCTAACTGTCGAACGGCTTTCGCAATCGTTGGATTAGTGACACCGAACGGCGGACGAAACAAACTAACCGGCTGCGAAGTTACTCGTTCTAGTTCACACTGACAAGTTTGCAAGTCTTTTTTCATCTTGGAGAGCCCGTATAGCGGGAATAAACCGGAATGGGTATGCGAATGATTTCCAATCAGATGACCTTCTGCCACCATTTTTTGCAAGATTGCTTCATTCCCTTTTACCTTATGACCGATACAGAAGAAACAGGCGGTTACCTGATATTCTTTTAGTACCTGCAGAACTTTGGGAGTCTGTAGGGAGTCGGGGCCGTCATCAAAAGTCAGGGCGACAATCTTTTCCGCAGTATGCTTTTTGCAAAATGACCGGAGGTAAATTCCCGATTGAATGCTATAAGAGGCATAAACGAGAAAAGACAGGAGCAAGAGCAAGCAAAGAAGGAGGCAAACGATTATCATACGCTTTTCCGGATTAGAATCAATGAATGATTGATGGAGTGGTGATGATTATAAATCAATATATGGGTCGAGGTAGTGCAGTTGGCCGATTCGTTCACTGCTTTCCATACCGCATACGATGTTGCGGTAGGATATTCACCACATTCATTCTTAAAACTAAGATGAACACTTTCCGGGAAAAGGTTTGTTTCAAGCTCTTCATAAATAGAGTTGCCATTGTCAACAGTTTGCTCGTGAGAGTCATCTTGATTGTGTGGCTTCTTGTTTTTCCCGGTAACCAACCACTGAATATCCTGACATTCTAAACCATTTCGTTGCAAAAAACGGATGATTCGGGAGCTGATTTCTTCTGTAGTCTGTTTCCCTATGAAAGTTTCGATTCCCTGTATTTCAGCCAACGGATGCTCTCCGGCTTCCCGACTTAACAGGAAGAATTGAGCACCTTCTCCGGCTGCTATCCCTTTCAGCACTCCCAGCCGTTGCTGAATCGTGTAACTGGTTTCTGTCATTTCATCGATGGCTCCCACAAGTATATTCTCGCTTCCTTCTCCTATTTTCATCATAGCGTCCAATAAAGCACTTTCAAAACTAAGACCACGGTGGACATAAGTCATGTTGTAGGCATGTATTTGATGAATCAGAGCTATTTGTGCACCGATTGTATTGAATGTCGACTGGATAAAAGGAGTAGGATTCAGCATCCGCTCTTCATTATCCAATAGGTTGTTCAGGAATTTTTCCGTATCTGTCAAGCAGCCCAATCCTGTTGCTGTGATGATTCCTTGTATCTTTTCAGGAGATAGTTCACCCATACATTCCAATCCGCAAGCCACCCCCATTTTTACGATACGGCTCATGCGTCTGCGCAAGGTCGCATTGGTGATAATATCCTTATAATCGGGTTCGCAAGCCTGAAGATAAGGGCGATTATTTCCTGGTGAATGATCCTTTGGCGGATGAATGGAAGCGATGCGTTGAATATAAACTGGCTGCATAGGCTTAAATACTTAAAGGTGCGTTTATGCTGGAAAATTCGTTGCGGAAAAGAGGAGCGATGAATCGTTTCCTCCGAAACCGAAAGAGTTGGATAACACATGTCGGATGGGGATTCCTTCTTGAAAAGAGGTTTCCGGTATCAGTCCTGTTTCCGGCATCGCATCCGTAAAGTTCAGGTTGGGATAAATCAGCCCTTTATCTATTGAAAGAACGGAGTAAACAGCTTCAATTCCTTCGGAAGCTCCTAAGGTATGTCCGATAAAAGCTTTTACCGAACTAAATGGCGGAACGTGTTCTCCAAAGATTCTTCGGAGCGCCATGCCTTCTGACGCATCATTGCCGGGAGTACCTGTTCCATGTACATTGATATAATCGATTTCTTCAAGGGAAATACCACTGGAAGCGATAGCTTCACTCATTGACAGAAAGGCACCGTCCCCTTCAGGAGAACTTCCTGTTTGATGATAAGCCTCATTCGTATTGGCGTAACCGCTAAGTTCGCAATAAGGAGTTCTTTGGAGTGAACTTTCCGATTGAAGCACTAAGTAACCGGCACCTTCTCCCAGATTTAATCCGGTACGTGAGCGGTCAAAGGGACGGCAATGTGTTTTGTCCAAAATCATCAGGGAGTTGAATCCATTGAGCGTAAACCGGCAAAGTGCATCCGTACCTCCCACGATAGCAGCATCCAGTAGCCCGTGTTTAATCATTCTTGCTCCCAGCATGATGGCATTGGCTGCTGACGAGCAGGCTGTACTGATGGTGGTTATAAAATCATTGATACCCAAATACGAAGCAATCAATTCTGTACTGGCTCCGCAGTCGTGTGAAATTACTTCCCGTAACCGTCCCTGTCCCGGGTTTTTCTTGAAAGATTCATAGAAGTGCTCGCTCAAATCCATGCCGCCAACGGAAGTGGCGGAAATAAAACCGATACGTAATGGTGGTGTGAGTCCCGCATCTTTCATTGCTTCTTTGGCTGCTATCATTCCCAACAAGGCCGTACGTGATACAGTGCGTTGCGGAGGTAAAGAGATCAGTTGCTTTAGTTCCTCATTGCTACGTTTCACTTCGGATACGGGCACATCGAGAGCAGTCGGAAAAAGAGTTACTTTTCCGATGCCATGCTTTCTTTGTCTCAACGCTTCTATATTTTCGGAAACTCCGATACCGATGCCCGAAACAACTCCCAATCCGGTGACGTATATCTTCATCGGTTAAGCTTTGCGATTAGCAATGATGTAGTCTGCCAGTGTACGTACCGAGTAGAAGATTTGTTTTCCTTCACTGGGGTTCTCTATCTTTATACCGTATTCGCGTTCCAGAATCAGGATGATTTCGAGTGCGTCAATGGAGTCGAGGCCAAGACCTTCGTCGCCAAACAGAGGGGCTTCATTGTCAATATCTTCCGGAGTGATTTCTTCAAGGTTCAACTCTTCGATTAGTTTCCCTTTCACTTCGTCCATCAGTTCTCTTTTGGTTTGATCTAAATTATCCATAAATCGTTGATATATTATTAAGTTGTTTAAATTCTGCTTGATAATGTCCGTCCAGTAGTTCGCACCAGCCTATGATACAGGTGCGTAACTTACCTTTTGCCATCACAATCCTTGCATAATCCTCTAATGAGGCAGCATCGGATTGCCGACGGACAAAGAATGTATTCTCTCCCTGAATCTTGTGCCGGATACAGATTTCTCCCAATACTACATTGGGGAGAGTGTAGACAAACACGGCAGGACTGGCTGCTTTGTCCCCTTCTTTACTGATGATTGCCTGATGTTTGCAGTCCGTATCCAGAGAGGAAGAAGCATTGGCAAGAATGATTCCAATCTCTTCCGGACGGTGGTGTGTATTTTTCAGTAAATATTCGGCAGCTACATATCCCAGCTTACAGAGGTTGTCCATCTTATAGAACTTCATATTGTTTTCTCCCAGATGCTTGTATGCTTCCCGGATGAACGGTGCAAAGTCAGTTTCCGAAGAGCTGAATACAGTTGTTCCTTTACTTTCTACTGCTCCTGGCCTGATTGTGACCATGTTGCCCGATTCCACCACTGCTTTGCAAACTGACGGAGCACTCGCTTTGTCGGTTGCCTGCAAGTTTACTTTCTGTTTCAGGTGAGCATCGGGGAGGGATAATACCAGTGCGGCATTACAGCCTCCGAAACCGGAAGCAGTTTTGATGCAGCATTTCATCGGTATCGGCTGATGAGTGGCATAGACAGTGATAGGCATGGGAACACCGAGTGTTTCATACCCTAAAGTTCCGTAGTATCTTCCTTCTTTTAGTTGCTCTATGCAAAGTATGGTTTCGATAATGCCCGAAGCTCCTAATGTATGACCGAAATAGGGCTTGAGGCTATTCACCGGAACTGCAGCTAATCCCGCCAGATGTATGGCTTTGGATTCCATTTCATCATTGTAAACCGTAGCTGTTCCGTGTGCATTGATAAAGCTAATGTCTTCGGGGAGTGCTCCGGCTTCTTCCATTGCCTGATTAATGGCTAGAGCTAAACCGTCCCCTGTTCGGGAAGGACCGGATATATGGTTGGCGTCATTGCTGATTGCTCCTCCGGAGAGAATAATATGATTCGCGTTTCCTTGAGTTTCTAAAAGAACAGCTCCACAGGCTTCGCCCAGACTTAATCCATCCCGTTGTATATCGTATGGTCGGCAAAGGTGTGCGCTGACAGATCGAAACGATAGAAAGCCGCTGGTAATGAAATGAGAAAGAATATCCCCACCTGCCACAATCACTCGTTTGTAACGTCCTGATTCTATCCATCTCTTAGCGACGATTAGTGCCGAGACTCCTGATATACAGGCATTGGAGATGACCTCTACCTGATTTGTCGCTCCAAAGAAATCTCCGATTCGCTCCGCCATTTTCCAAAGAAAAACCGGACTGTCAGCAGGTAATTCACTCAATAAATCAACATTTCCTTTAGTGGTAGATAATAACAAGGCGTAATCCGGTTCCCGCAAGTCGGCTCCCGATTGAGAAATAACCTCTTGGATAGCCAGTATGAATAATTGCTCCATTCGGGTATAATCCGTAATCTGCATCAGCTTCGCCCGTTTTTCCAATTCCACAGAATCAATCATTCCCGCCAATAGGGGATGATCGGAAATTAGGCCGGCTTCTTGCATACGGATTCCGCTTCGGTAGTTATGGATGGCCTCCAGGTTTTCCGGGATGCCGAAACCTAACGAACTAATCAGCGTATGGGCTGTGATGTATATATTTAAAGGATATTCCATTTCTTTTTCCATTCCAGATAAAACGGAGGGTTCATAAGCTCCAATTCTTTATTCAGGTTCAGGAACACTTGTATGGTGCTTCCGGTAGCTACTATACTCTGGTCGGTAGCCCGGTAGATAACGTATTCAAATTTTATCTTGGCTGCCTCACAGGCAATATAGCGCGTCTCGACAATCGCTTCTTCACCAAAAGATAGTGATTGTTTGAACTGACAGGTTAAATCCACGATAGGAACCATGTATCCCTCCCGGTAAATACTCATATAATCCAAACCATACTGTTTGCCAAAAGCTTCTCTTCCATCTTCAAAATAGCGCACATACTCACCGTGCCATACAATCTGCATGGAGTCTATTTCGCTGAACCGCACTCTGAAGGTAGTCCGGTTAGTCAAAGCTGCAACCTGTTGATTCGTTTTCCGTTTCATTCTTTTTTTATAAATATTTTCATCCTGCATTCAGCTATCAGCTTGTCTTCCACTTTCACTTGTGCAGAAATCAATGTAATGTCGAATACCTCTTGTACAACGGTAATCTCCGTAAATAGTTTCATCCCGATCTTTGGCAAATCGTGGATTTTAAGTTTGTCCACCGAACCGATAAACCCTAACGGTACTTTTTCACCCTGCCGGGTATAAAGAAATCCGATACGTGCCGCTGCCGATTGAGCGATGTGTTCGATAATTCCTGCCTCTTGCAGTTTTCCGGTTTCGCAGAAAATATTATCAGCAGTAACAGTCAGTCCGGAATAGGAATGATTCTCTTCGATACCAAAGAAACTGTCCACCATCACGATGGGCGGACGCTGTGGAATCAAATTGAGCATTCCTTCTCCTTGTATGATAACTTCCCTGTTGTTCATTTCAATCTGCATTGTACAATGCTGTGTCCCATTCCTAAATGGTCATCTATCTTTTCAACTTCCAATCCCGCTGCTTTGATGCACCGTTCCATATCATCCGAATGATACATTTTGCTGTTACCATTTGCCATGGCTGTGAAATAAAGACTGATTTGTGTCAGGCAATAAGCGGCTGTGTCAAACTTTTGCCGGTTCCAGAAAGTTTCCATGATATAGAGGCGGCTCTCCCGGCTCATAGAGCGGGCTGCACGGGTCAGTATGCTGGTTACTTCTTCTTCCGAGAAACAATCAAGGAACTGGCTCATCCAGATAGCATCGAACCCTGTCGGGAAAGGAACTTCGGGATCGAGCAGATTGGCGCCATACCCGTGGATACGCATTGCTCCGGGCAGTTCTTTAGTTTGTTGACGCATCATCTCCAATTGTTGCGGAAGGTCCATAATAGTTACTTCCACTGCGTCGTCATAGCTTACGCACTTGGTTGCCCATCGACCGGTATTACCTCCCACATCCAGTAAAGTCTTGGGATGACGGGCGAAAACAATTGCCAAAGCTTCGTCAAACGAGCAATCCGAGTAATAATGATCGAAACCGAACCAGCTCTTTTGTACCTGTGAGGGCAAGCTTGACAGCCCTTCATAGATAGTGCTCCATTCGCCGAATACTTTCAGCCCTCCGGGACGTCCGTTGGTGAGAGCCTCTTCGAGATGGAACATTCCCAGATAGTTGACATCGTGGTTGAAATCCATATTGACACGTACCATCCTGTCGTTGAGCAGGAACCATCCGGCTTTGGCAAGGCGGTAAAGGTTTTTGTGCCGCAATACGGTACCGATCGTTAATGAGGCTTCCAGCAAAACTTGTGTTGCATAAGAAGACAGGCCACAAGCCTTGCTGATTTCTTCTTGTGTCATGCCTGCACGTTCGTCGGCTAGTAACTGGAAAATACCGAATTTGAGCATAAGGCGTGATACCTGAAACACGATGGGCCCGAAAGCTATTTCTTGTGCCAAGCGTTGTGCCTCTACCGCGGTCAACGGTTCCTTATCATATTGATTCTGTTGCATCTTTATTTTGTTATATCTTTATTTCAATCCTTTGGAGGGCGAACCGTCACTCGTGGTTTTCCAGAATGAGTAATAGTTGAACCATTGTTCCGGATAGCGTTTCAGTATTTGGTCCAAAGCGGTCGTATATTGTTCGAGCAGAGCGATCTCTGCTTTCTTTTCTTTGGTTCGTATGACTGGTTCCGTCCTTATAAAATGAAAACGGTAGGTTCTGCCCGGCTCTCTCATGGCAAAGTAGAATACCACTGGAACTTTCATTCGCGAACCAAGCAGGAAAGGGCCGGCAGGGAAAGGAGCTTTCTGTCCCAGGAGTGTTCCTGTCAGCAGTTTCTCTTTATTCAGATAACGGTCGCCCTGGAAGCATACATACTCTTTCTTGTTTAACGCCTCGGTAATACGGAAAACGTGTGTCAGGTTATCTTCGTTGACGGGGATAATCTTAAAATCCTTATCCTGACCATTTTTCTCCAATATCTCTTTGATTCTACGATGTTCGGCATCATACATCACGATATTGATTTTCTTTCCATAATCGTCGAAGAAAGGAACGCCTATTTCCCAGTTTCCCACATGGGCGCCAATCATAATCACTCCCTGTTCACTGTTCAGTAATTGCAGAAACTCCGGATACTGTTCGAATTCGAACCGATATTGACTGACTTTTCCGTTGCCAATGGCTACCTTGTCAATCAGGATTTGCCCTAATCGGTAATAGTTGCGCAGCAACATACCCAAAGAGCGTATTCGGTTGTATTTCAGGATGTGGCGGGCATAAAACCAGGTGCTTTTAGTGGCTTTCGGAGCAAACGGTACGAAGTACAATACTACCAGACTTAGAAATATATAAGCGGCAGTAATGCCCAGATACTTAATCAGGTAAATAAAGAATAAGTATCCGAATGTTCCTCCCCGGGTTTTGCCTTTCCACGTCGACATATTTACTTGGCTTCCTGCATACGGGTGATAACGAGATCGTAGAAGTCCTGGAAGGTTTTGATACCCGCAAAATCTTGTCCGGTTACGTTGAAACCGAAGTTCTTTTCTACCAGTACCACCATATCGACCAAGTCCAGGCTGTCCAGTTCAAGAGTTTCCATTAACGGTGCATCCGGCTGGATAACGTCGATGCCTACTTCAAACTCTTCTGCCAGAGTGGTTCTTATTTTCTCGATGATTTCTTCGTTTGTCATATATCTGTTTTCTTTAGTAAATTATGGATTGATTTTGCGTATGATTAGCGTGGAATTGGTTCCTCCGAATCCGAATGAGTTGGAAAGGAACGTATCAAATTCCAGGTTTACCCGTTGGGTAGGTATATTTAATTGTGCAGAGGCCTCGTCCGGTTCCTCGAAATTGAGGTTGGGAGCGATGAAACCGTTGTTCATCATGAGGGTGGAATAAATCACTTCACTGGCACCGGCCATCCACATTTCATGTCCTGTCATAGACTTTGTGGAGGTCACATACGGGTGATGCCCTTCAAATACTTCCGCAATGGCTTTCGCCTCGTTCAAGTCACCTACCGGAGTTGAGGTGGCGTGTGCATTGATATAACTGATCTGTTCGAGTGCAATCCCTGCATCTTTGATGGCCATTTGAAGAGAACGTTTCGGACCGTCCACATTAGGCACGGAGATGTGATCTCCATTGGATGAAAAACCGTAACCGATGACTTCGGCCAAGATGGGAGCTCCTCTTTTTACAGCCGATTCATAACTCTCTAATACCAGACTGGCGGCTCCTCCACTCGGAATCAGTCCGTCACGTCGTTTATCAAAAGGTTTCGAGGCTTTCTCGGGGGCTGCTTCCTGGGTGGAAAATGCGCTTAGTCCGTCGAAACTTCCTACTGCATAAGGATTGACTTCTTGTGCGCCACCGCAAAGAATACAATCCTGTAATCCCGATTTTATAAGCAGGTAACCCATACCAATAGCGTGAGAACCGCTTGCACAGGCTCCGGCAATAGTGAAGTTGACCCCTCTAAGTTTGAAAATAACCGATAGGTTCATTGTCACGGTGGAATTCATCGACTGGAAAATAGAACCGGAACCCACTAGTGCAGTGTTTTTCTTTTCACGAATGATGTCCACTGCGTTAATAACAGGAGCGGCGCTACTATCATTGCCATACAAGATACCCACTTCGTTGGATTCGAGAAAATTCTCGTCAATCCCTGCATTACGGAAAGCCTCTAATGTAGCGAGATAAGCATATTCTCCCTGCTCCGGCAGACAGAGACGTTTACGGCGGTCCAACAACTTCTTCAAGTCGGGACGTTGCAATATCCCCGTTAATGCAGAAAAATAGCCCAATTCTTTCCGTACCGGATCTATGCCAATTCCCGATTTTCCATGATATAGTGAGTCTTTTACTTCATCCAGATTCTTGCCGATGCAAGAGTAAATCCCCATTCCCGTGATAACAACTCTTTTCATTATTTTGTCTATTCTATGCTTTTATTTTAAGTATATAGTCCTCCGTTGATGGAAATCACTTCTCCTGTGATGTAGGATGAGGCTGGAGATGCCAGGAAACCGACCAGGTCGGCAACCTCTTCCGGAGTGCCGAAACGTCCCGCGGGAATATGTTTCTTCCATTCGTTCTCATCAATTCCTTCCGTCATATCCGTACGGATGAATCCCGGAGCTACTGCATTGACTGTTACTTTCTTCTTGGCAACTTCCTGTGCCAGTGCTTTGGTAGCGGCTATTACGCCACCTTTGGCTGCGGAGTAATTGGCTTGGCCGGGCATTCCCTGAATGCCCGACAATGACACGATATTTACGATACGTCCATAACGTTTGACCAGCATATTCTTCAATAAAGGCTGTGTCACGTTGAAGAATCCGTTCAGGCTGATATCGAGCACTTTGCTCCATTCTTCTCCTGTCATCCAGAGCATCAGGTTGTCTTTGCGGATACCTGCATTGTTTATCAGTACCTCGATATATTCGTCAGGGTGTTGGGAAGCCCAGTTGCCCAAAGCAAGGGTGATAGCGGCAGGGTCGGTCACATCGAACTTCATCAACTCGCCATTACTTCCTTTTTCCTGTACTAACTGCAACGTTTTCTCCGCTTCTGCGTCATTATTCTGATAATTTATCAGTATAAAGTAGCCCATTTCCGCCAGTTTACAACTGACAGCACGGCCGATACCTCGGCTTCCTCCGGTTACTAATGCATATTTCATTTTATTTATCTTCTTTTTTGAGATAGTCTATCATCATTTCTATCTCTTTATATTTAGGTGTGTCATTGGTAAATACAGGGAAGAAACTGCGTATTTCTTCATAAACCTGCCTGCTTTTGGAACTTAGGCGATCCTGTATTTTCAGGTAGTCGATAGCTTGTGCCATTCCCATAAACTGGATAGCCATCACCTGATAAGAATTCTCAATGACTGTTTTTGCTAATAGAGCCGAGTTGGTTCCCATGCTGACAATATCCTGATTATCATTGTTGTTGGGGATACTGTGTACATACATCGGATTTGATAATGTCTGACACTCCGCTGTGGTGGAGGTTGCAGTGAATTGCGAAGCCTGTAAACCATAGTTCAATCCAAGCACTCCCAAATTTACAAACGGAGGCAGGATGCCATTGATACGGTCGTGGAACAGATAGTTAATTTGTCTTTCGCAAAGCATAGTCAGCTTGGTCACAGCAATTTTCAACTTGTCCATTTCGAAAGAAATGTAATCTCCGTGGAAGTTGCCGCCATGATAAATATTTTGTGTATCCGGATCGACAATCGGATTGTCACAGGCGGAATTTATTTCGTTTATTAATACTTCTTCCGCATTCTCCAGTTCATCGTAAATAGGACCGAGTATTTGCGGAACACATCGCAAGGAATAATAGGGCTGTACTTTGTGTTCGAAGATTTTCTCTTTATGCACCTGGTTGTATAGCTCGTTCTCTCTTTGAAGCACGGATTTACTGCCTGCCACCCATTCTCTCATCATAGCAGCTATCTCTTGTTGACCTTTATGATGCTTGGCCTCGTTTAATGCCTGTGCCATAAAATCATCATAAGAGGCGGCAATCTCATTCATCATTACAGAGGCAGCCACCGACCAACGGAGTAGTTTTTTTGCATAAATCAGATTGACAATACCGATGCCTGTCATTACAGAAGTACCGTTTGTAACGGATAAACCTTCACGAATACGCATGGAAAAAGGTTTCAGGCCGTTTTCCTGAAGTACCGTAGCTGCGTTACACAATTTACCCTGATAAAAAACTTCCCCTTCCCCTATTAACGTCAGGGCGATATGGGCCAGTTGTACGAGATCGCCGCTGGCACCTACACTTCCGTGTTCGGGTATGAACGGATAAATTCCGCGGTTGATAAATTCACAGAGGAGAGAAACCAGTTCCAGATGCACTCCTGACTTCCCTTGTAGAAAAGTGTACAAACGGGCAATCATAGCTGCTTTTACATAAAGTTCGGGAAGCGGTTTGCCGGCACCGGTGGAATGGCTTCGGATGATATTATACTGAAGGTCGATCAATGACTGATCTTCTATTCTGTATTGTGCCATTGGGCCGAACCCCGTATTGATACCATAAATAATCTTATCGCTGGAAAAGGATTGCAGAAAATCGAAGCTTTCTTCTACTTTTCGAATACATTCTTCAGAGAGTTTCAGCTTCTCATTATCAAACAATACTTTATGAAGGGTATCTAAATTTATACTTTTGTCAGCTATCATTTTCTGTACTAGATATTTTATGCCTTAATAATAAGGTGCAAAAATAGGCAATTTCTGTTATATAGCGGACATGAATCAGGATAAAACTTTTTCTAAGGAATTGGTTTTGCTTGTTTTGTTTCTTATTCGTGGGAGATTTGTTCCCCGGTACCGCTCGATGCCTTCATTGGTGCCGGAGGGTGTCTTCATCGGTGGGGGGGAATCAATCTATGCTTTTTGCAAATCCCGTCCTTCATACTTGCAGATCGCTTCTATCCATTCCTTGGTCAGTGGCATGGACTCATGTCTTTCAAGATTGAAAGTAACCATGATGGACTTGCAAACACATTTCACCTCATTGGTTTTCGTGTCAATGACTTGTTGAACCAGATGAAAGCTTTTGGTACCTATCTTAGAGACGGCGGTTTGTACAGCGATGTGGTCCGATGCGAAAATTTGCTTAACGAAATTCGCTTCAATATGAACAACGACAATGCCAATCTTTTCCCAATCTACTCCCGGGCATACCGAACCGAAGTATTCAGTCTTTCCCAAGTCGTAAAAGGAGAAGTAAACCGTGTTGTTGACGTGACCAAATTTGTCTACATCATTGAATCGCAATTGGATAGGTAATGTGTGATGAAATACGATTTCTTCCATTGTTTTCTCTTAAACGTTTTAAATTCGACACAAAAATAGCACTTTTGCTTTCTTGCTTGAAATTGGGGCAAAGATAGATATTTCTGATGATTCTGTTCTCGGAGACGGGGGAGAAATTAGTTAATAATCGTTTAAACTGGAGTTTTGGAACGTTTATTCTGACTTCTGATATGTGGAAACAATCAGAAGGATGGAAAGGAACTTTTAAATACGGATTATTCTTAACTTATTATCTTGTGGAATATGTCCACATTTCTGTGGAATTTTTGCACAGGATCGTACTTGAAACTTAATCTGGTTATTAATGCTTTTTTTCTTTATTGCAAATTGTTTATGTATTTGAAAATGAGTGATATAATCTCTTTGATTAAACTTGGCAAGTCTCGTTGTTTCAGTCTTTTGTTATGCTTTTGGCACATAAATTGCCTAATATTGATGGTAATCTATCCTAATAACTATTCTAATTTTAGAACAATAATGGAAGTAATAATGAAAAACAAATGGCTATTATGCATTCTTTTAATGCTGTTTCTGCCTTTCGGATTATTTGCGCAGGTGGCTCCTCCTCTTGAAAAACAGAAGACAGAAACACAGGAAGCCCCGGAAAATAACAATGAAGTTACGACAAACAGCGATACTAATACCGACGGGGATGCTGGAAAGACAATCAAAGGAGTGATTAACGACGAACAGGGAGAGACAATCATTGGTGCTTCCGTCATTATCAAAGGTGAAGATACCGGAACTACCAGTGATATGGATGGTAGGTTTACTCTCGAAGCTCCGGAAGGAGCGATTTTAGTGATCTCTTATATCGGCTATCATACGCAGGAAGTGAAAGTCAGAAAGAGATCTCTTCTTCGTGTTGTGTTGAAAGAAGACAATCAGTTATTGGATGAAGTGGTAGTGGTAGGATACGGAACCGTCAAAAAGAGTGACCTTACGGGTGCTGTGTCCGGTGTATCCAACAGACAATACAAAAATCAACCTGTACAACGGGTTGAAAATATACTCCAGGGTCGTACTCCCGGTGTAGAAGTCACTGCTACGAGTGGTATGCCCGGAGCAAGTATGAAGGTGCGCGTTCGTGGAACTACCTCTATTAATAAAAGCAGTGATCCTTTATATGTGATTGACGGTATCATCTCTTCCAGTGGCTTGGACGGTATCAACCCTTCTGATATCCAGTCGATGGAAATACTGAAAGACGCTTCCTCCACTGCCATTTACGGTTCCCGTGGTTCGAATGGCGTTATCCTGATAACCACCAAACAGGGTAGTGAGGGAAAAGCACAGGTAACGTTCGATGCATCGGTAGGGCTTTCGACTGTCAGAAAACAGTATGACCTGCTGAACGCTTACGAATATGCAACTGCACTGAATGATATTCGCGGATCGTCTACTATCTCTGCCGAAGACCTTGAGGCTTATAAAAATGGAACGAAAGGAATCAACTGGACTGATCTTCTGACTCGTACAGGTATCACCCAGGATTATCGGCTCGCCATATCCGGAGGAAACGAAAAAGTGAAATACCTTATTTCGGGAAATGTGCTTGATCAGGAAGCCATCACGATCATGTCCGACTATAAACGCTATGGGATTCGGGCAAACATCGACTCGGAAGTGAAACCCTGGTTGACAATCTCTGCAAAATTAAACGCATCCAGTCTTCACAAACACAATGAAGGTGGGGCGAACTGGTTGCATGTCACTAACTTTTCGCCTACCATGGAGCTGAAAGATCCCGAAACCGGCGTGTACAATACAGACCCGTATAATATGATCGGTTCCAGCCCTTACGGTGAAATGATAGTGAACAATAGCGATAGCTATAGCTATAATTTAAACGCCAACCTGACATTGCTGTTTAAGATCATGAAAGGACTGACGCTTTCCGTTCAGGGAGGTTATGACTACGATAATAGTCCTTCTTATTCTTTCCGGTCGAAACTGGATTCACCGGGTGCTATCAATAGCGCAAGCAATACCAACGCATTGCATAACTATTGGCAGAATACTAACAATCTGACCTGGCAAAAGCAATTCGGAGATCATAGCTTCACCGCCATGGGTGTATGGGAAATAAGTCGTTCGTGGGACTCACAACTAAAGGGAACCGGTTCCAATCTGAACAATGAAAGTGTTGGGTACTGGAATCTTGGCAATGCTGCTATCAGAGATGCGAGCAATTCATATACGGAATTTTCTTTGGCTTCCGGCATCGTGCGTGCTAATTACGATTATAAGAAACGATATTTTATTACTGCTGCATTAAGAGCTGACGGTTCTTCTAAATTTCAGGGAGACAACAAATGGGGATATTTCCCTTCCGCAGCTGTGGCTTGGGATATTGCACAAGAATCTTTCATGAGCAACCAGCACGTGCTCGATCAGCTGAAGCTGCGTGCCAGCTTTGGTGTCACCGGAAATCAGGATATTGCTGCTTACAGCACATTAGGTATGTTGTCGGGGGCATCTTACGGCTGGGGAACTTCCACTTCCTCTACGGGATATTGGGGATATCAGTTTGCTACACCCGGCATTACCTGGGAAAAAACTTACCAATATGATTTGGGATTGGATATGAGTATCGGAGGCTTTAATATTACAGTGGACTGGTTCAAGAAACAAACGAAAGATCTGCTTTTTCAGAAACAGGTGCCTAAATATAACGGAGGTGGTACTTATTGGGTGAATCAAGGAAAACTGAACAATACCGGAGTCGAATTATCCCTTACCACTTTCCCTGTAAAGGAGGCTGTGACGTGGGAAACCAGCCTGAATGCTTCTTATGTGAAGAATGAAGTAGCAGATCTCGCAGGCGATGACTTTGTACTCACTGCTAACTATAGCGATTTGGGAGGTCCTATGCAGATTATGAAGCCCGGTTATCCTATGGGATCTTTCTATGTCTATCAATGGAAAGGATTCGATGATAAAGGCGCCAATCTTTATCAGAAAGCAGATGGTAGTCTGACAACGAATCCGACTTCCGATGATTTGGTTGTGAAAGGACAGGCAAGTCCCAAATGGACAGTAGGTTGGAACAATACTGTTACTTGGAAAAACTGGACGCTGAATGTCTTTTTTAATGCTGCCACCGGATATGACCGGTTGAATATCAGCCGTTTTATGGCGGCATCCATGACTGGCGTCTCTCGTTTCGTAACCTTGCGTGATGCCTACTTCAAAGGATGGGATCATGTTGCCAACAAAGCGGACGCTCTTTATCCGAGCCTTACCAATACCGACAACAAGAGTTATGCTAATTCGGATTTCTGGCTTGAAGATGCTTCTTTTATCAAGTTG
Organism: Bacteroides sp. MSK.18.37; assembly: GCF_019129155.2. Taxonomy (NCBI): domain Bacteria; kingdom Pseudomonadati; phylum Bacteroidota; class Bacteroidia; order Bacteroidales; family Bacteroidaceae; genus Bacteroides; species Bacteroides sp. MSK.18.37. The sequence continues at coordinate 4,214,076 of NZ_JAHOIB020000001.1, forward strand.
AAGAATATCAGCCTCTCGTACCGCATTCCTCGCCGTGTACTGAAGTTTGCAAGTGTACAACTGTCCGTCAGTGCACAGGATCTCTTTACAATCACCCGCTACAAAGGAATGGATCCTGAAGTGTACACCAGTTATGACGGACTGGATTACGGTGCTTATCCGATTCCTCGGACAATCACCTTTGGAGCCAAATTCAGATTTTAAAACCGTGTATTAAGACAATAACCGTATGAAAACAGCATATACCTTTATAATGAAAGCCTTGCCTGTACTTCTGACAGCTTTGTGTTGGACTTCGTGTAGTGATTTTCTGGAAGAAGATCCGAAAGGACAGTTACCTTCGGATACCTATTTCAGTAATAAAGAAGACTTGGACGCTTCGCTGACGGCTCTCTATTCCGTGATCGCAAGTTCACAGGCTAGTAATAATCTTTGTGGAACGAACTTCCTGGTGGGAGATGATATCTCCACTCATCCTTCCAGTAATAAACAACCTCTTCGTGAACACGATCAGTTTGATGTGAAAGACAATAACTCGTGGTTGTCCAGTATGTGGGAGCAGCGTTTCAAAGTTATCAAGGCTGCCAATTTTATCATAAATAATGCGGAGCGTACGCCGGAGGTATCAAAAGACGATATAAAAGTGGCTATTGCACAAGCACATTATTGGAGGGCCTACTCTTATTTTTATCTGGTGACTACTTGGGGACGGGTTCCCATCATGCTGAAAGAAGAAATAGATTATAATGCTCCGTTGAAGACGGAAGAGGAAGTGTACGAATTGATTCTGTCTGACCTGAAAATAGCAGAAACCGATTGCCCCGCACTGTACACGAAGGAACCGTATGGCAGAAATGGAATGAACATTGCTGTAAGTGAGGGAGCCGTAAAAGCAACGATGGCTTATGTCTATATGTGTATGGCAGGATGGCCACTTAATAAAGGAGTAGAATATTACAAGCTGGCTGCCGCCAAAGCCAAAGAAGTGATAGACGGTGCAGATGGTGGTAGCTACTATTATAAACTGCTGCCGGAATATAGCCAGGTATATTCATGGGAATACAATAATAAGAATACGGAACTTCTGTTGGGTATCTATTATAATAGGGATGCGACAGGACAATCCGCTCCCTTGACCGATTTCCTGCAAGATATGAAACAGGCCGGTTGGGGAGATACGAATGGAGAAATTAATTTCTGGATGAACTTCCCCGAAGGTCCTCGTAAAGATGCTACGTATTTCCCGAAAATCATGCTTAGCGACGGGAAACTATATGATTGGTGGTATGATACCGATCCTGCTTCCCGCGAGGTAGTGGCACCTGTATTTATGAAGACCGTGGAAGGTGCTGTACGCGGAACTGAATTTGATTATACAAATCCTGCCGTAGTCAATGCATCGGGGGAGAAAACATTCCAGTTATTACGTCTTTCGCAAGTATATTGCTGGTATGCCGAAGCAACAGGCCGTGCGGGAGAAATCAATGAACAGGCGGTTAAAGTGTTGAACGAAGTGCGCAACAGGGCAGACGGTGAAAAAACAAATAGATATACGACGGATATGTCTCCTGATGAACTGGCGGAAGCAGCCTACAATGAACATGGTTGGGAAATGGCCGGTTATTATTGGGGCGGTATTGCGAGCAGAGCCAGGGATATGTTCAGAATGTACCGGTATAAGGATCATTTTGAATTCCGTAAGAAAAATGAGCCTATTGAAGTGGTGTCCGGAGTTTTCAGGAAAGAAGCAGTAACGGTCACCGGAACTTGGGATGACAGTAAGATGTATGTTCCTTATCCCTATGAAGATGTGATTTTGAACCCGAATCTGGACAATAGTTGGAAGAATAGATAGCGTTAGGGGTTGATTTTTTGAATGATCTGTTTTTTATAGAACGATGTAGGTTATCTCTTAATTTACATCGTTCTTTCTTTTTTGTATGGTTTGTTGTGTCAATCTATATTTTTGAGGGACTTAAAAACGTCGGGCTAGATTTCACTAAATGGAATAAAAGTGTTATTTTTGCATCTTGTTCTTAACGGAAATTAATCAAGAAATGATAGAAGATATTAAAAAAGCCTGTCAGGTGATGAATGAAGGAGGAGTGATCCTTTATCCCACCGATACCGTATGGGGTATAGGCTGTGATGCGACTAATGAAGAGGCTGTACGCCGCGTGTATGAGATTAAGAAGCGCGCTGACAGCAAGGCTATGCTGGTCTTGGTAGACTCTCCGGTTAAAGTAGATTTTTATGTACAGGATGTGCCTGATGTTGCATGGGATTTGATTGAAGTTGCCGACAAGCCGTTGACGATTATTTATTCCGGAGCACGTAACTTAGCATCGAATTTGCTGGCCGAGGATGGTAGTGTAGGGATTCGGGTGACGAATGAAGATTTTTCCAGACGACTCTGTCAGCAGTTCCGTAAAGCAATCGTTTCTACTTCGGCTAATGTCAGCGGGCAGCCGGGTGCGGCTAATTTTAGCGAAATCAGTGATGAAATCAAATCGGCGGTAGATTATATCGTTGGCTTTCGCCAGGACGATATGAGCCGGCCGAGACCCTCAAGTATTATTAAGTTGGAAAAAGGTGGAGTGATAAAGATAATTCGCGAATAAATGAAGGGAGAAAAACTTAGTTTATTACAGCGTTGCATCAAATGGCGGGAAGCGAATATAAAGGAGAAGCAATTTATTCTGATATTAAGTTTCCTGGTCGGAATTTTCACAGCGTTTGCCGCATTAATATTGAAATTCTTTATCCATCAGATACAGAATTTCCTAACTGATAATTTTAATGCAACGGAAGCTAACTACCTGTATTTGGTATATCCGGTAGTCGGGATTTTTCTTGCAGGTTGGTTTGTTCGTAATATTGTAAAGGATGACATCAGCCATGGAGTCACCAAAATTCTATATGCTATTTCCCGTAGACAGGGACGTATCAAGCGACATAATATCTGGTCCTCTACCATTGCCAGTGCGATCACCATCGGGTTTGGTGGATCGGTTGGAGCAGAGGCGCCGATTGTACTGACAGGTTCGGCAATCGGTTCCAATTTAGGGAGTGTATTCAAGATGGAGCACCGCACGCTGATGTTGCTCGTCGGCTGTGGCGCGGCAGGTGCGATTGCCGGCATTTTTAAAGCTCCGATTGCGGGATTGGTATTTACATTGGAAGTTTTGATGATCGACCTGACCATGTCCTCTTTACTTCCCCTGCTGATTTCTGCCGTGACAGCGGCAACCGTTTCATATATAATCACCGGTACGGAGGCTATGTTTAAGTTTCATCTGGATCAGGCATTCGAACTGGAGCGTATTCCTTTTGTTATTTTACTGGGAATTTTTTGCGGACTGATTTCATTGTACTTTACGCGTGCCATGAATTCGGTGGAAGGTGTCTTTGGTAAACTCAACAACCCTTATAAGAAACTGGCTTTCGGTGGTGTGATGTTGAGTATATTGATCTTCCTTTTCCCGCCTCTTTATGGTGAAGGATATGATACCATTAATCTTTTGCTGAATGGAACGTCTGCGGCAGAGTGGGATACGGTCATGAACAATTCTATGTTTTATGGCTATGGCAATTTGCTGCTGGTTTATCTGATGCTGATTATTCTGCTGAAGGTCTTTGCTTCCAGTGCAACGAATGGTGGCGGTGGTTGTGGTGGTATCTTTGCGCCTTCGCTTTATTTGGGATGTATCGCCGGGTTTGTCTTTTCTCATTTTAGCAATGACTTTGCTTTCTCCGCTTATTTGCCGGAAAAGAATTTTGCATTGATGGGGATGGCGGGAGTGATGAGTGGCGTTATGCATGCTCCGTTGACAGGGGTGTTCCTGATCGCCGAATTGACAGGGGGATATGACTTATTTCTTCCGTTGATGATTGTATCTGTAAGTTCATATCTGACCATTATAGCTTTCGAACCTCATAGTATCTATTCGATGCGTTTAGCTAAGAAGGGACAGTTGCTTACACACCATAAGGATAAAGCCGTGTTGACGTTGATGAAGATGGAGAATGTGGTGGAGAAAGATTTCGTTGTCGTACATCCGGAAATGGATTTGGGCGAATTAGTGAAAGCAATTGCTGCTTCCCATCGAAATGTCTTCCCGGTGACAGATAAAAAAACAGGTGAATTGTTAGGTATTGTACTTCTTGACGACATTCGTAACATCATGTTCCGGCAAGAACTTTATCACCGTTTCACTGTTAATAAATTAATGACATCTGCCCCTGCCAAGATATTTGATACGGATGGAATGGAACAGGTGATGCAGACGTTTGATGATACGAAAGCCTGGAATCTTCCGGTAGTGGATGAAGAAGGGCGATATCAGGGATTTGTTTCTAAATCGAAGATATTTAATTCATACCGGCAAGTATTGGTACATTTCTCTGAAGACTAACTGACAATCGGCAAGATGCCGGAGCCGGGTTTATGCAGATAACAGGTTGCTATGCAGATTATAAGACGATTATGAAAAAAGAAGATTTAAGAATAGTATATATGGGGACTCCCGATTTTGCGGTAGAGGCCCTGCGTCAATTAGTAGAAGGCGGTTATAATGTAGTGGGTGTGATTACAATGCCCGATAAGCCTGCCGGACGCGGACATAAGATCCAGTATTCTCCTGTAAAGCAATATGCGCTTGAACAAAATTTACCGTTACTTCAACCGGAAAGGTTAAAAGATGAGGTTTTTGTAGAAGCATTGCGTGAATGGAAGGCGGACTTGCAGATTGTAGTTGCTTTTCGTATGTTGCCGGAAGTGGTATGGAATATGCCACGACTGGGTACGTTCAATCTTCATGCTTCTTTGCTTCCTCAATACCGTGGAGCTGCCCCCATTAATTGGGCGGTTATCAATGGTGATACGGAAACTGGAATTACTACTTTCTTTTTGAAACACGAGATAGACACCGGAGAAGTCATTCAGCAAGTACATGTACCTATTGCAGATACGGATAATGTGGAAGTGGTACATGATAAGTTGATGGTACTGGGAGGAAAACTGGTTCTTGAAACGGTAGACGCTATATTGAATGGAACGGTAAAACCGATTCCTCAAGAAGAAATGGCGGTTGTCGGTGAACTTCGTCCTGCTCCGAAGATCTTTAAAGAAACCTGTCGGATTGACTGGAATCAGCCGGTGAAGAAGATATATGATTTTATCCGTGGATTATCACCTTATCCTGCTGCTTGGAGTGAACTGATTACTTCTGAAGAAGGAGCAGCAGTGGTCGTGAAGATATTTGAAAGCGAGAAGATTTATGAATCACATCAATTAGCTACAGGAACAATTGTGACCGATGGAAAGAAATTCATGAAAGTAGCTGTACCGGATGGATTTGTATCTATTCTTTCTTTACAGCTTCCCGGTAAAAAACGTCTGAAAATAGATGAATTGCTTCGTGGATATCACCTGGAAGATGGTTGTCTGATGAAGTAATTAATCGGATGAGCAGATTAAAACGAGCAAGCCATTAGATTATAAATAGAATAAAGCGTCCCGAATAAGAGACGGCTAGAACCTAAAATAAAAGAATTATGAAACCGATTATCGCTCCTTCCATTCTTTCTGCCGATTTTGGATATTTGGCAAAGGATATTGAAATGGTAAACCGCAGTGAAGCGGAGTGGGTACATATTGATATTATGGACGGAGTATTTGTTCCGAACATATCATTTGGCTTTCCGGTACTGAAATATGTGGCGAAGTTAAGCCAGAAACCGCTGGATGTGCATTTGATGATTGTGAATCCGGAAAAGTTTATTCCGGAGGTAAAAGCGTTGGGCGCCCATACGATGAATGTGCATTATGAAGCTTGCCCGCATTTGCATCGGGTGATTCAACAAATCAGAGAAGCTGGGATGCAGCCTGCTGTAACTATCAATCCAGCCACTCCTGTAGCTCTTTTACAAGATATTATCCGGGATGTATATATGGTGCTTATCATGAGCGTGAATCCGGGATTTGGCGGACAGAAGTTTATCGAACATTCAGTAGAAAAAGTTCGTGAGCTGCGTGCCCTGATTGAACGGACAGGTTCGAAAGCGCTCATTGAAGTAGACGGTGGGGTGAATCTGGAAACAGGTGCCCGCTTGGTTGAGGCGGGAGCCGATGCGTTAGTGGCTGGTAATGCTGTCTTTGCGGCACCCGATCCGGAGGCGATGATTCGTCAGTTGCACGAACTGTAACTCATCTGTTGAGTACTTTTTACATCCATCGATATCCCTATATACGCCTGATTATCCCTTGGATAACAGGCGTTTTTTGTGGAGATCATTTTTTTGACCGTTCATGGGAACCTTTTTGGAGTGTTCTAGCCTTTGGACTTTGTATTGCTTTATTGTTTGTTCTTTATTTCCTGAAACGCCATTCATTGCGATGGTGCTTTGGATTAGCAGTCTCTATCCTTTGTTTTATAGGAGGATGGCTTGGAATAACTTGGCAATTACAACACGCTGTCTACTCTTTTCCGGAAGAAGAAACAGTGTATCGGGTTTTAATAACGGATGCACCTCAAGCGAAAGAACATACCTACCTCTGCCAGACATTATTAAAGGAACGTCGTGATACTGCCGGCACATATCCGATAGAACGTGCTGTAATTCTTTATCTACAGCAAGATTCGGTCGTTACCCGGTTGAAAAGTGGAGATGAACTGCTGATTTCTGCCCGTATTTCTCCCCCTCTCAACAATCGGAACTTTGATGAATTTGATTATGCCCGCTTCCTGATGCGGAAAGGAATCAGTGGAACAGGATATGTTGCATCCGGGAAATGGACAAAACAGGACGGGATGAATAACCTTGATCTCAAAAGTATAGCCAGCTCTTGCCGAAGAAGGATGATTTCACTTTATCAGAAACTGGGATTTTCCGGTGATGAACTGGCTGTACTTTCAGCACTGACCATAGGAGACAAAACGGAATTAAGTGATTCGGTTCGTGAGAGTTATTCGGTGGCCGGTGCAAGTCATATTCTAGCTCTATCCGGTTTGCATATCGGGCTTTTATATACACTGCTCTTTTTCATACTGAAACCTATTGCCCGAAGAGGAAATATAGGTAGAGCTATACGTTCTGTTCTTCTTCTTATCCTATTATGGGCTTTTGCCTTTTTCACAGGACTTTCTCCTTCGGTAGTACGCTCGGTCAGTATGTTTTCAATTTTAGCAATGGCAGATATGGTTGGTCGCCAACCGCTATCTCTAAATACATTGGCGGCAGCTGCATGGTTGATGCTATTCTGTAATCCGGCATGGTTGTTTGATGTTGGTTTCCAGCTCTCTTTCCTTGCTGTTGCTTCCATCCTATTGATTCAAAAACCAATCTATCACCTGATTACGGTGAAAGGTAGAATAGGAAAATATATTTGGGGACTGATGAGTGTGTCTGTTGCTGCACAAATAGGAACGGCTCCGCTTGTTATGTTTTATTTTTCCCGGTTCTCTGTACATTTTCTATTGACGAACTTGGTTGTTATTCCTTTCATTACGATTATCCTGTATGCTGCTGTCATTATGCTTCTTCTGACTCCTCTTTCGTGGCTTCAGATCGTAGTGGCCGAAGGTGTTAAGAAACTATTGGAAGGACTTAACTTCTTCGTCCGATGGGTGGAACAGCTTCCTTACGCTTCTATAGATGGAATCTGGCTTTATCAGTCAGAAATATTGGGTATCTATATCGTTGGCTTTTTGTTAACCTATTATTTCATGAACCGTCGATACCGGAATTTATTGATTTGTCTTTTTTCTATCTTATTACTGGGGACTTATCATTCAACATTATATTGGCTAGATCGTCCCCGGACAAGCCTGGTCTTTTATAACGTGCGCGGTTGCCCTGCAGTACATTGCATTGAGAGCGATGGACGTTCCTGGATAAACTATGTAGATACTATCTCCAATGAAAAACGTCTGAAGCGCATGGCTGCTAACTATTGGAAGCATCATCATCTTCTGCCTCCCAAAGAAATAACTGCCGATTGCCGGTATATGGAACTTAATCGTCAGCAGCAGATTATATCCTATCATGGCTGTCATATTTGTGTAATAAATGATAACCATTGGCGGAACAAAACCACCGTTTCTCCGTTATATATTCAGTATCTTTACTTATGCAAAGGATATGACGGACATCTGGAAGAGCTCACCCGAATCTTTTCTTTCTCTTACGTCATATTGGACGCATCTCTCTCGGAATACCGCAGACACCTCCTTGAAAGCGAATGCAAGCAATCCGGTCTGCGGTTTATCTCGCTATCCGACGAAGGTTCTGTCCGCTTTTTGCTCTAAGTACAAAGATTTATCGTACATTTGCACCTTGATAAAGTATAAGAGTATGTTGACGAAAGTAATTGAACAAGCCAAAATAGACCATTTTACTAAATGGTTTGAACGAGCTGACAAAATAGTAATTGTATCTCATGTTTCTCCTGACGGCGATGCTATCGGTTCTTCATTGGGATTATATCATTTTTTAGATTCACAAGAGAAAACAGTAAACGTAATTGTGCCGAATGCTTTTCCCGATTTTCTGCGGTGGATGCCGGGCAGTAAGGATATCCTGTTGTATGACCGTTACAAAGACTTTGCAGATAAATTGATCGCCGAAGCAGACGTCATCTGTTGCCTCGATTTCAATGCACTGAAGCGTATCGACGATATGGCAGATGCTGTGGCCGCTTCTCCGGCACGTAAAATAATGATCGATCATCATTTATATCCCGAAGATTTCTGTAAGATAGTAATGTCCTATCCCAAAATATCTTCTACTTCCGAACTGATATTTCGTCTCATCTGCCGTATGGGATATTTCAGTGATATCTCTAAGGAAGGCGCAGAATGTATCTACACAGGGATGATGACAGATACCGGTGGGTTCACCTATAACTCGAACAACCGGGAGATTTATTTTATCATTAGCGAACTCCTTTCTAAAGGAATCGATAAAGATGATATTTATCGTAAGGTGTACAACACCTATTCGGAGAGCCGTTTACGTTTGATGGGATATGTATTATCGAACATGACTGTGTATTCGGAATCTAATTCGGCTCTAATCACCCTGACAAAAGCAGAGCAAAGCAAATTTAACTATATAAAAGGCGATAGCGAAGGCTTTGTTAATATTCCCCTTTCCATTAAAAATGTCTGTTTCTCTTGCTTCTTGAGGGAAGATACCGAGAAACCGATGATTAAAATATCCCTTCGTTCAGTAGGAACCTTCCCATGCAATCAGTTAGCTGCCGAATTCTTCCATGGAGGAGGCCACTTGAATGCTTCGGGCGGTGAATTTTTCGGAACGATGGAAGAGGCAAAAGCGGTCTTTGAGAAAGCGCTTGAGAAATATAAACCTTTACTAACAGCGAAAAGCTAAAGATGGAAGGTTAAAAGTGAATATGGAAAGGTTAAAAGATACGAACTTTCAACTTCCCCCTTTCAACTTTTAATGATTTTGAGATACATTTGTGCGGAATATAGCTAAATAACAGATAATGAAGAAACTTGTATTTTTATTTCTCTCTTTGTTAACCGCCGGAAGTCTGTTCCAGGCATGCGACAATTCGAAGACTTATGCAGAAATGCTGGAAGACGAGAAAAATGCGGTGAATAAGTTCATCAAAGATAATGATATCCGTGTCATTTCACTGGAAGAGTTTGAACGGGATACGATTACAGCTTCTAAAGAAGCGGGGAATGGATATGACGAATACGTTGCTTTCTCCAATGGCGTATATATGCAGATCGTAGATCGTGGAGGAAAAGAGGATAAGAATGGAGTTGAAGTTATTAATGAGGTAGATACTTTTGCTAACAATAATGTCATTTGTACCCGCTATGTAGAACAGGATATGATGACAGGAGATACTACATGTTTCAATGTTCCTTTGGAAAAATGGATGGATATTTCTGAATATTATAAGTCTCCATTAACATTCCGTTATGTGCAAAACTCATCTACTGTTTATGGAATCGTTTTATCTGGTGATTTTGATTATGACTATTTGTGGACAGTTGCTAATGGTTATGGAACTGCAATTCCATCCGGATGGCTGATTGCTTTACCATATTTGCGTAATAATGCCCATGTACGCCTAATTGTACCTTCTAAGATGGGACATACAACTGCACAACAATATGTCAATCCTTATTTCTATGATATCCGGAAGTTCGAGAAAGCAAAAAGCTAAAGCACTAACATTAGATAAATCAAATCTTTAACTAAAGAACCTATGACTCTAATCAAATCTATCTCTGGAATCCGCGGAACTATTGGCGGAGGAGCGGGAGAAGGACTGAACCCGCTTGACATTGTAAAATTCACCTCGGCTTATGCTACTTTGATTCGTAGAACCTGCAAGGCAAAGAGTAATAAGATTGTTGTGGGACGTGATGCCCGCATTTCCGGTGAAATGGTAAAAAACGTAGTAGTCGGCACATTGATGGGAATGGGCTGGGATGTAGTAGACATTGATCTTGCTTCTACCCCGACCACAGAACTTGCTGTAACAATGGAAGGCGCCTGTGGCGGTATTATCCTGACAGCTTCTCATAACCCGAAACAGTGGAACGCACTAAAATTGCTGAATGAACATGGTGAATTTCTGAATGCAGCCGAAGGCAACGAAGTACTTCGTATTTCTGAAGCTGAAGAATTTGACTATGCCGATGTCGACCATCTGGGATCTTACCGCAAAGACCTGACTTATAATCAGAAACATATCGACAGTGTATTGGCTCTTGACCTGGTAGATGTAGAAGCTATCAAAAAAGCTGATTTCCGGGTAGCTATTGACTGTGTAAACTCGGTAGGCGGTATCATTCTTCCCGAACTTCTTGAACGTTTAGGTGTGAAACATGTAGAGAAACTCTACTGTGAACCTACCGGAAACTTCCAGCACAACCCCGAACCGCTTGAAAAGAACCTCGGTGACATCATGAACTTAATGAAAGGTGGAAAGGCCGATGTAGCTTTTGTTGTAGACCCCGATGTTGACCGTCTGGCAATGATCTGCGAGAATGGCGTAATGTACGGTGAAGAATATACACTGGTTACTGTTGCCGACTATGTACTGAAACATACCCCCGGTAACACTGTTTCTAATTTGAGCTCTACTCGTGCTTTGCGTGATGTAACTCGCAAGTATGGAATGGAATACAGCGCTTCTGCCGTAGGCGAAGTAAATGTTGTAACGAAGATGAAAGCAACCAATGCCGTTATCGGCGGTGAGGGAAATGGTGGAGTAATTTATCCTGCTAGTCACTACGGACGTGATGCATTGGTAGGCATCGCATTATTCCTTAGCCATCTGGCTCACGAAGGAAAAAAGGTTAGCGAGCTCCGTGCTACTTATCCTCCTTACTTCATTGCTAAAAACCGTGTAGACTTGACTCCGGAAATCGATGTAGATGCTATCCTTGCCAAAGTGAAGGAAATCTATAAGAACGAAGAAATCAACGATATCGACGGTGTGAAAATAGACTTTGCCGACAAATGGGTGCATTTGCGCAAGAGTAATACAGAACCGATCATCCGTGTGTATAGTGAAGCTTCTACTATGGAAGCTGCCGAGGAAATCGGTCAGAAGATAATGGATGTGATTAATGAATTAGCAAAATAATATCCTGTAAAATAGGATTTTATTTATAACATTTGAGTCTCGTATATCATAAAGATAACTGAATAAGTTGTCTCATTGATATACGAGACTTTTTATTAGGATGATATCCACTGAATAATGATAGTTACTCTTCTCCTTGAGTATTAACAATAAAGTTTCTTTTGATTAAGTCTAAACTTCCTTTCGTCCAATAGTAAACTTCTCTTTTGTTATTTACAAACTTAAAATGCAAGCTTCATTTTTATAAATGCAAGTTTTGTTTTTAAAAATGGAACCTTTGTTTTTATAAATGAAGCTTGCATTTATAGATTGGAAGGGATGAAAAGCGTAAGCGTCTCCGCGATTCTATCTTGTCGCCCTTTTTTCATTCTTATATTTTTGCTATGTATAAAAATGAAGCATTATGGATTTAGCAGAAAATCGATTTGGAAAAACTTGGAAACATTTCCTTGAAGCATTGAAAGTAGACTACAATTGTTCTTTAGCCGATGTTTGCCGCGATCAGCATACCACTTTTGGTGGTATGAGTTCCTGGATGTCCAGACGGGGCTATAGCGTTAAACAAGCCAAGGCAGATGTGGTCCGTGATTATTATGGCGGCGTTGAACCCTCCCAACCGACAACTTCCTCTCCTTCATTCACTCAAATAGCACCCGCCATGTTGTCGGAAGAAGAGTTTAGTCTTGCCGGGATCACAATCACCTTTAACAGTGGAACCACCATTTCGGTCAAACGGGCCACACCCGGTGGTGTTATTAAAATGTTGCGCGATTACGAAAGAACGGAGGGAGATCCATGTATTCTCTAACATCAGCCAATCGATACTATCTGTACCAGGGCTTTGTTCGTATGAACCTTGGCATTGACGGTTTATTCAAAATTATACGATCGGAAATGAAGGACTTGTCTCCCGTTTCCGGAGATATCTTTTTATTCTTTGGTAAAAACCGACAAAGTGTAAAAATACTGCGTTGGGATGGCGATGGCTTTCTTCTGTACTACAAGCGCCTCGAAGGTGGAAGTTTTGAGTTACCGACATTTAACCCCAATACAGGTAATTACGAGATTTCTTATCAGGTTTTGTCTTTTATCTTAAATGGAGTGTCATTAAAGTCTGTACGGTTGAGAAAGCGTTTTAGGATCTAATTCAACATTCTGATTATTAGATATTTGCGCTAAAGATATCATCCGGTTTATTTGGCCAATTCGTTGATTTTTTATATCTTTATGCCATGAAAAAGGATGAGATCATAGAGTTATTGAAGGAACAAATCAAGGGATTACGAGATGACAACAACAGACTCTTGGACCAAATAGATGCTTTGATAAAGGAGGTTTCTTCCCTTAAAGAGGCACTCCTTCAAAAAGGCGAATCTCTTAGCAAGCAACAGCGCCTTACTAAGGGACTCGCCAAACTTGTATCCAACACATCCGAACAGCAACAGGCTCCCCAATCTGCCATATCCGAAGAGGAGCGACAGAAGATAGAAGCGGAAAAAGCAGATAAGCGTAAAGCAAGAAAGAACAATGGGGCCAAACGTGACATGCATTATGAGATGGAGGAAGAAGAACATGTCGTTTATCCCGATGATCCCGATTTTGACATCAATAAGGCCCGGTTGTTTACCACTGTTCCCAGAATATGCGTCCGCTATGAATGTGTACCCATGCGCTTCATCAAGCATGTCTACAAGATACACACCTATACGCAAGAAGGTCGCCTGTTTGAGGGAAAAACACCGGCTTCGGCCTTCTTGAATTCCAGCTATGACGGTTCATTTATTGCCGGATTGATGGAATTACGTTATATACAATCGCTACCTGTTGAAAGAATCATCAACTACTTCGAGAGTCATGGCTTTACGCTGAAGAAACCTACGGCTCATAAGTTGATAGAGAAAGCCTCAAACCTCTTCGAAAATCTTTATAAGTGCATCCGGCAGACAGCTTTGAGTGATCCTTATAAGGCAGCCGATGAAACCTATTACAAAATACTCGTCCCAGAAAAGAACAGCAAGGGAAAAGGAGTCAGGAAGGGATACCTTTGGGTGGTTGTCGGCATAAACACCAGGATGATATACTTGCTCTATGATGACGGCTCCCGGTCTGAAAGAGTTATTCTTAACGAATTAGGCAGTTGCAAAGGTATCATACAAAGCGATGGTTACTCACCTTACCGGAAGCTCGAAAGCGATGCTTATCCCAATATCACACGCATCCCGTGCTTGCAACATATAAAACGGAAATTTATAGATTGCGGTGAGAAGGAGCCGGATGCAAAAAGAATCGTGGAGCTGATAAACGCACTTTATCAAAACGAGCATAAGCATAAAGTTGGGGTTGAGGGATGGACGGTAGAACAGAATCTTATGCATCGAAAAAAGTATGCGCCGGACATACTCGGAGAAATAAAAGATGTGCTTGATGAAATAGAAGAACGGGGGGATTTATTACCTAAGAGCGAACTGCAGGAAGCCATTACCTATCTTCGCAATGAGTGGAATGCAGTGGTGGACATCTTTAATTATGGTGACACTTATCTGGACAACAATATGGTTGAACGGATGAACCGGTACATATCCTTATCTAGAAAAAACTCATTGTTCTTCGGCAGCCATAAGGGGGCCGAACGAGGCGCCATACTCTATACGATAGCACTCACTTGTAGGATGCATAAAGTGAATCTATTTGAGTATCTCACGGATGTGATAAACAGAACAGCCGAATGGCAACCGAACACACCAATTGAAAAATACAGGGAACTGCTTCCTGACAGATGGGAAAAGGCTAATGACTAAAAAGGGATCATTAGCCTTTTTATTTTAATACACTATATAGAATCGCGGAGACGCTTACTGAAAAGCAACTTTACTGTTAATAAAAAGAAAGTTTGGACTTAATCAAGAGCAACTTTTCTATTAATAGATTACATGAGAAGTAAGCAGTATTGAGAGGAAACTAATCTATATAGCTTACTTCTCTACTTCGTTAGAATAGATATAGTATAAGGAGGTTAGTGATATACAAAGGTTTATAGATCTTATAATCAATGATAAATAAACGGCTTATATATGTAGATTTGATATGTGAAAAGGATAATTAAAGGAAAATTGTAGTATATTTGTACTGTCCTTTAGGACGTTTTTATTATAAGGAAGCGTTTAGTGCTTTTTCTCAAGTGCGAATCTGGACAATTCGAGCTGTGTTGAGGAAATAAACAAAACGTTCTCCCTTTGGTTTGTATGTTGCACCTAGGTGCTGATATACAGTCAAGGGCGTGAGCTGTTTTTGCTTGTATTCAACACAGAGGTAGTCCAGAACCTGCACTTGGATATAAGTTTAGCGGTCTCGCGCTTCTTTTGTGTATACACTTCTGTTGAGACTAGGAAGGAACTAACAAATTGAAAAACATGCAAACGGTACAAGTGTTGCCAGTAATGTTACTAATGTCCGTAACAGTATCAGCAAGAGGCCTAACAGGTTTTGAACAGCTTATTGATAAACGTACGACATGAAAATAAAACTGATAGCATTATTTATAATGATGAGATCATTGGCTGCTATAGCTGACAATGATACTTATTTCTTTTCAAAAGTAGATTATCAACAAGGCTTATCCAATAGTGCAGTGCTTTGTCTTTTTCAAGATAATGTGGGGCTGATGTGGTTTGGCACGTATGATGGAGTGAACTGTTGGGATGGAAAGACGATGGAAGTGTTTCGCTCTGATTTTTCAGAAAGCAAAACGTTGAGCAATAACGTGATTCATTCCATTTCGCAGGCAGATAACAGTTGCTTATGGATTTCTACCCATTTGGGAGTAAACCGCTTCTCGCAAAAGGCGAGGCAAGTGGTAGCCAACTATGATTTTTCAGGTGATTATTATGTTCATTCTAATAATCAGGGAAACACTTGGATACTTACCGGAGACGGAATTTACTATTATAATACGCATCATCAACGTTTTATCCGGGTACAAACTTCTGTTTTACCAGTGGATAGTATGGAACGACGTGCATTTGTGACCGATGATGGGGGGCTTTGGGTATTTCCACCTAGTACGGGACAAATTCTTAATTACTCACTCAATAGGTTTGATACGGATAGTTTGTCGGTGAAATTATCTATCTCAACAAACAAGTTCCATTCGAAAGCAATTGAAGATATTTTCTATCAGAATGGTATTTTTTGTTTCGTAGATTGTGACAGAGATTTATATATGTATGATATCTCTCGTAAATCCAAGATTTATATTCGTAATCTTTCATCACTCGTTCAGAAATATGGAGTAATAACAGGGATTGTTCCCTTTTATGAAGATATTATCATTGGATTTCGTGCTAATGGATTGATTCGTTTACGTACTTCTAAAAAGTATGAAGAAGAGATCGTCAATCGTAATATCCGAATCTATGGAATTTATAGGGAACCGCGTCAAGGGTTGCTTTGGATTGCATCGGACGGGCAGGGAGCTGTGATGTACGCCAAAAAATATTCGATCGCTACCAATTTGATGTTGAATCGTATGTCACCTAATTTGAGTAGACAAGTACGTTCGATACTGACAGATGAATATGGAGGATTATGGTTTGGAACAAAGGGAGATGGGCTTTTACATTTGCCTGATTATCATGAAGCAGTAGGAAATCCTCTTGGGAGGGCTATGGTTTATTCTCCTGGAGAGAAACAGGTAATGTCATCATATATTAAATGGAATCATGAGTTTCACGTTTATAAACTGGCCCAAAGTCGCTATATGGATGGCTTCTGGATAGGGGCAGGAAATCCGGGATTATTTTATTATTCATTCAGAGATGATGCTGTGCATTCGGTAGAATATTCTTCCGGTCGACCTGTTATTGAGATACATGATATTTATGAAGAAAATGATAGTGTGTTATATGCTGTAACGGCGGTGGATGGTTTTTATAAAATGGTGCTTGAAAAGAAAGGAGGGACTATTAATGTACGTCAGCAAAAACGTTATCATTTTTTTCATGAGCAACGGGAGATTATGATGTTTTATCCCATGTTGGCGGAAGGGGATTCTATCTTATGGTTAGGTAGTCGTGAAAAAGGACTTGTTCGTTTCGATAAACGAACGGAAGAATATCAAGTCATCTCTTTGAAAGAAAAGCTGCGCAAGTCGGTAGACGATATATTAAGTTTGTACCGCACTGAAGATGGTAAAATGTATGTAGGAACAACTTCTGGTTTGGTTTGTCTTTCATTTTGTGGAAAGAAGATAGAAGCTACTTATATCGGTAGGGAGCAGGGACTTCTTAATGATATGATACATGGTATACAGGAAGATGGCAATGGCTTCCTTTGGCTGGGTACCAATCGCGGACTCATCAAATATAATCCGAAAAATGGCTCGTCGCATGATTATTATTACAGTGCCGGTGTGCAAATAGGAGAGTTTAGTGATGATGCCTATTATCAGTGTCCTTATACAGGCAGTCTTTTCTTTGGAGGAATTGATGGACTGCTTTATCTGGATCGTAAAGTGGCGGCTGCCCCTGAGTTTTATCCGGATATTGTGTTACGTCGGTTGTGGCTTGGGCGGACAGCAGTAAATTTAGGTGATTATTATACGGAAGATGGAAAAAGTCTGCAATTGGAAGGAGCGGAAACTTCTTTCTCTCTTTCTTTTACCGTACCTGATTATTTGACCGGGAAAGAAGTGGAATATTCATTCATCCTGGAAGGATATGATAACCAATGGACTTCATTCAGCAGCATCAATGAGGCTTCATATACTGATGTGCCTGCGGGTGATTATATTTTTAAAGTCCGTTATAAGAAAGACGTGTTCGATACGGAGTATAAATTCTTTTCCATTCCCATACATATTCTTCCACCGTGGTATCAGTCGCTATGGGCTTATCTCCTTTATATTTTATTAATAGTGCTCTTTGTGGTTTATTTGTTTCATTTACTTCGTAAATATATCCTTCATGAACGTATACTGAAACGGTTGCTCAATACGGAAAATAATAAAAAGGTGCTGGAAAGTAGTAGTTATAATCGTGACTTATTGGATAGTTTTACCCTCATTTACCATGCTTGCGATCAGCTACGTGCAGAAAACACCTCTTATGAACAACGTCGTAAGCAAGTGGAGTTAATACGTGAAACAGCGATGAGTGCTCTTTTCCGGCCAGAGACGCTTTATTCAGAGAAACTGAAGCATTTTTATCCTACTACCTTTGTTTTGTCTGCCCGTATGTGTATACAGGAGTTATCTATGGAAGTACTTCGCACGTTGAAGTCAGAAGGAGTAGATGTTACTTTGGTACAATCTCTGATTCCTGCGAATTTTACTTTTCCGGTCTATAAAAATGCTTTACGTTGTATTCTTTATTATTGTTATCAGTTTGTTTGTCAGAAAACATCGTCAGGCAGAATTACGGTTAGTGTGCAGGAAGAAAACGGCAAGATGTCGTTAATAATATCTGGTACGGTTGATGTGCTTAAAGAACTACAACAACAACTGACCGGAACTCCTTCCTCTGTGTTTAATAAAGAAGATATTGATCGGTTTTTCGGTATTCAGTTGATGCTTTGTTTTGTGCAATCAGCTTTAGAGCAACTTCATACAGTTGTTCGTTATGTAGAATCTGACAGTGGTCAACATAGCCTGATGCTTACTTTCGATCCCGCCACATTAATTGAAAATCAATCGAGTGAAAAGAAAACGATTCTTTTATTAGAAGATCGTGAAGAAATGGTTTGGTTGATAACAGGATTACTTTCTGAAGAATATTTGATACATTCGGTGAAAAGTGTACAGGTGGCATTTGAGGAAATTCATCGTTCGGTTCCTGCTGTTTTTTTAGTTGATATGGCTATGTATGCGGAAGAGGAAAGTACGTTTATGGAATATGTTGGAAAGAATCGCTCGGCTTTATCGAAAACAGCTTTTATTCCTTTGCTGACATGGAAAGCAAGTTCGGTTATTCAACGCGAATTGATTAAATGGTCCGATTCCTATATTGTACTACCCTATGATATTCTCTTTCTGAAAGAAGATGTTCATAAAGCTATTTATGGTAAGCGGGAAGCCAAACAAATTTATTTGGAAGATTTGGGTGAATTGGCAGGGCAAATAGTGTGTACTACAGCAGAACAGGCTGATTTTATCCGTAAACTTTTACAAGTGATTGAACAGAATCTTGAAGAGGAAGAATTGGGTTCAACATTGATAGCCGATCGTATGGCAATGAGTCCGCGCCAGTTTTATCGTAAGTTTAAGGAAATATCTCCCATTGCTCCTAGCGATCTGATTAAAAACTATCGGATGGAGAAAGCTGCGCGCCTTTTAAGAGAGGAAGATCTTTCTATTCAGGACGTTATTGCTGATGTGGGGATATCAAGTCGTTCCTATTTTTACAAAGAATTTGCTAGAAAATTCGGTATGACACCTAAGGATTATCGAGAACAGCATAAGAATCCGTAGTTTTCTTGTACTTTATATTGTGCGCTCATTATACACAATATATTGTAACACATTGTAAATGTCTTGTTTATAATGTGCTCCCATTGTACATGTTATGTGTCTTTTGACCAATGTGATTTTGCCAGCATTTTGTCATTTCAGAGGATGATTAATGAGTGAAAAAGTGTTTAATTCGCTTTGTACTTAGCCATTGAAGGATAAGTATTCAACAGAATCATTAATTAAGAAATCATGAAACAAAACTGCATTAAAACTGTAGCAATTAGTTTGCTCGTAACATTGTCTTTGTCAATTAATGCCTCTACGAGGAAGGTAAATGTCGCGCGTAGCGTTATGGTAGGAAATGGAATTGCCAAATTTGTACCTGATGGCTTTGATGCCAAGAAAGTACCTTCTTTTGCAATTGAAAAAGAACCTCGCGAACAGGGAGCGCTTTCTTCCGGGTGGGAGCTGGTTCCCGATTTTTCACTGACTGACGGTAAAGCGAATGCATCATTAATCATACCGGAAGGTACGAGTATCTACGGAGGCGGAGAAGTTACCGGATCTCTTTTAAGAAACGGAAAAACCATAAAACTGTGGAATACCGATTCCGGAGCATACGGAGTTGATAATGGAACGCGTTTGTATCAGTCACATCCATGGATGATGGGAGTCAGGAAGGATGGAACCGCCTTTGGTATTTTGTTTGATACTACTTGGAAAGCTGAATTAAGCAGTACAGATGAGAAAATAGAGTTAAGAAGTGAAGGGGAGCTTTTTCGTGTATTTATCATTGACAGAGAATCACCGCAGGCTGTTGTTCGAGGATTATCCGAACTAACCGGTACTATGCCGATGGTTCCGCGCTGGGCTTTAGGCTATCAGCAATGCCGTTTTTCTTATACGCCTGACAGTCGTGTAATAGAAATAGCCGATACGCTTCGTTACAAGCGTATTCCGTGTGATGCAATTTGGATGGACATTGATTATATGGATGGTTATCGTATATTCACATTTAACCCGCAAGGTTTTCCTGATCCAAAAGCTGTAAATCGAGACTTGCATCTGCGTGGGTTCCATTCGGTATGGATGATTGATCCGGGAGCTAAAGCTGAAACAGGTTATTCTGTCTATGATTCGGGAACAGCAAATGATGTTTGGGTAAAAACTGTAGATGGAAAAGAATATAACGGTGATGCATGGCCGGGGAAAGTGGCATGGCCGGATTTCACAGATCCTAAAGTTTGCCAGTGGTGGGGCGGACTTTATAAAGACTTTATGGCGCAAGGCGTAGATGGGGTTTGGAACGATGTGAACGAACCGCAAGTGAGTAATACACCTACCGGAACGATGCCGGAAGATAATTTGCATAGAGGTGGAAATGGAATTCCTGCCGGAACTCATTTGCAATATCATAATGTTTACGGGTTCTTAATGGTTAAGTCATCAAGAGAAGGAATGTTAGCCGCGCAACCTAAGAAACGTCCTTTTATTCTGACTCGTTCTAATTTTTTGGGAGGGCAGCGTTATGCCGCAACATGGACAGGTGACAATGGTTCCAGTCGCGAGCATATGGAGATGTCTGTACCTATGTCGTTAACATTGGGACTGTCGGGACAACCTATGAGTGGTGCTGACATTGGTGGCTTCTTGTTCCATGCAGATGCCGATTTGTTTGGGAATTGGATTGCACTGGGAGCTTTTTACCCTTTTTCTCGCGGTCATGCTTGTGCCGGAACCAACAATAAAGAGCCTTGGGCTTTTGGAAAAGAAATAGAAGAGGTTTCCCGTATTGCTTTGGAACGCAGATATATTTTGCTACCTTATTATTATACTCTTTTGCATGAGGCTTCCACAACAGGTATGCCTATCATGCGTCCGATATTCTTTGCTGATCCAAAAGATCTTTCGTTAAGAGCGGAAGAAAAAGCATTTCTGGTTGGTGATGACCTGTTGGTAATCCCTTCATTTGCTAAAAAAACGGCGCTTCCTAAAGGAATATGGGAGGATTTGTCACTAGTAGACGGGGATAAGGATGGTAAATATCAGGCAAAATTAAAGATTCGTGGTGGTTCTATCATTCCTACCGGCAAGATAATACAGAATACCACTGAAAATTCACTGGATCCTTTGATGCTTTTGGTCTGTTTGGATGAGCAAGGCAAGGCTTCCGGAAGTATGTATTGGGATGCTGGAGACGGCTGGTCATACCAAAAAGGTGATTATAGTTTACAACAGTTTACAGCAGAACGTAATGGTAACAAAGTCATGGTGAAACTGGTTGGAAAAACAGGAAAAAGAGAACTGGAGAATAAAGGGATGGCAATTGTCAAGGTGATAACTAAACAAGGTATTCGACTGGCTAGTGGTAATCTGACAGAAGGTATTGAAGTCGGATTGTAAACAGGCTACCACCTCGTTGGGAAATAATAAATGAAAAAATATATGGAAAAGATAATTGGTATATTGATAGTTCTATTTGTGGTTGGGACTACCATGCAGTCGTGTAGTGAAGATAGTAAAGAAGAGGAAAACTTTCTCCAAAAAATTGATCCGGTGGAGCAACTGGAAGTGTTGAATACAAATAGGGAGAAAGAGCTGGTTGTGAATTTTGTGAGGAAAACCTATGTGAAAGATCTCCAGATAGAAATAGCTTATCGGAGGATAGACACCGGAAAGACGCAGGAATGGAGCATTGTTTTATTAAATGGTAATGATGTCAAATACAAAAACGGAGCAAATTATTTGCTACAAGTACCTTCAGAGGGAACGTATGAGGTAGCGGTCACTTTAGTGGGAGTCAATGGTTTGCGGTCGGAGAGTAAAAGTCAGGAAGCGGCAACCTTTGAATATGCACAAATGAAAATGTTTGATTGTGCTCATACCTTGATGACAAAGGTTATAGAGTATTATTATCACAAGGGGCCTCGGACGTGTTGGCAGACATGGTATCCTAAGGCTGACGGTTATTGGGATGGAGACGCACTTGTATGGGGACAAGGTAGTGGATTGTCTGCGTTTGTGGCAATGAGAGAAGCTTCTCTTGGTACGGGGCAGGAACGGCACTATGAGTCTTTGGACAATGATATGTTCAGTGGTATTCAGGCTTTTTGGATAGCAGATCGTGGACGTACTGCATATAGTGTGTATCCGGCAGCTGGCAACGAGCGTTTTTATGATGATAATGTATGGATTGGACTTGATATGGCGGAATGGTATATTATTACTAGAGATAAACGTTATTTGACTCAGGCTGAGGCTGTGTGGAATTATTTGGCACAGTATGGGTGGGATGAAACTTGTGGTGGCGGAGTACATTGGAGAGAATTGAACGAACCTAGTAGGTCGAAGAATACTTGTTCTACAGCTCCGACAGGGGTATTGAGTTGTATTTTATATCAGTTAACTAACAAACAAATTTATTTGGATAAAGCAAAAGAGTGTTTTAACTGGTTGCAGACTTATATGTATGATCCTAGTGATCATTTGTATTATGATAACGCTTCTCCTAAAGATGATGATCCCACTCAGGTAGGTAACATAGAGAAGAATAAGTATTCTTATAATTCTGGTCAGCCTTTGCAGTTGGCTTGTCTTCTTTATAAAATAACGCAAGAGAATTCTTATTTGAATTTAGCAAAACAAATAGCGGAAGCTTGTCACAATAAGTGGTTTAAACAGTTTCATTCGGATATTTTGAAACGTGATTTTAAAGTCCTGTCGCCCGGACACGCATGGTTTAATACTATTATGTGTCGTGGATTTTTCGAACTCTACTCCATTGACAAGAACTCATTGTATTTGGAAGATATACATAGTACGATGTTACACGCCTGGTTTGGCAAAGCACATCATAATAATGGATTGATTAATAATGAGGATTTGAGTGGTTTAAGTGGAGATATTCCGACAGAAGACGGTGGCAATAAATGGCAGATTCTACATCAGGGTGCACTTGTAGAACTGTATGCTCGTTTAGCTGTATGGGAAAAAAAACAGAATTGATTTTCTCGTCGGCAGGTATTTGGAAAAATATCTGCCGGCAAGTTATATATTCTTAGGCAAGTCGTTTATTATTATAGCTAGTCTTTTTACGTCTATTAATAGTGGAGTCGGTACCTTACCCCATTTTGTTCGGGTTTGAAAAGAGAATACAGATTTGAATTAATACTTTTCTCTTGTGTTCTCTTATTGTTCTCTTATTCTGCTTAGTGGTGCTTAATGTGTTGAATATGAGGATTTTATTTTGTGCTCTTATTGTGCTTGTTGTGCGCTTCTTTGTCAACGAAATTTTGTCTTCATTTTGTCACGCCAGAGTATATGTAATAGGTGAAAAAGAACTTATTTTGCTTTCGTTAACAAGAAAAATATATGCATAGTTAAGAATACAAATGTATTTAGTAACCTTAATAAACAAGTAAAATGAATGTATTTAGAATGAAAAAACATCACGCGAAATCGTTGCGGTGGAAGATGAACACCGATTCTTTTCTTATGAAGAGTGGATTTCTATTTTCAATTTTATTATTGTCGTTTTGTGCTGCTAGCTGTTCAGATGATGATGAACAAGGAAAAGGAAGAGCTTTCTTTCAGACTTATTGGGCATTAGATGCCAATAATTCCAGTATGCCTTGTGGCGGAACTCTTTGGACTCAATATTCGGATGCACCTGTTGGGTCGGAAGTTGGAAAGTTAGTAGATAATGATTTAGACACAAAGTACGTTACTTATCATAGTAATGTGAATATAAATTGGAATGGAAACAGTAGTGTCTCAGTAAAATCCTATTCACTTACATCGGCAGCTGATTCTCCGGAAGCAGATCCGAAATCGTGGACATTATCCGGTTCTTCTGACAATCAAAAATGGGTAGTACTGGACACTCAGAAAGATCAGACTTTCGCAGAACGAAAACAGACGAAAACGTATGCTGTAGAAAATGAAGAAGAATATAGATATTATAGATTGAGCATACAAAGTAATCATGGGGCAAGTTCTACTCAACTCGCAGAGTTGTCATTGGCAGCATCTGCTTTCGTTGGAGACATTGATGATTTGATGTCGAAATCTTCCGGAAGTACGTATAGTCCGGATAATGTGATGGGTACTCAGCATGCCGAGTCGGATTTGTCCGTTACGCAGGAAAAATTGCTGTGGTTGAAAGATCCGAATAAAGAACCGGATCCTTTTGCCGGATTGAGTTGGGCTGGTTTCCAAGTCTCCAATCTTTATCCTTTTGGCGAACCTTGTCCGGCAGATGTAAACCAACATTCCATTGGTGACTGCTGTTTGTGTGCGGTGATGGGTTCTTTGTCTTACGTTTATCCGGGATTTATCAAGAATATTATTAAGAATAATGGCAACCAGACATTTACGGTGAAGCTGTACGATCCGAAAGGACAGCAGATCGAAGTCGGAGTAAGTAATCTGTTCGTGGGTACGAGTGGAAGTTTGGGCGCAAGTTCCGGCAAGAGCGGTCAGCCCACATGGTCTACAGTTCTTGAAAAGGCAGTCATCAAGTGGTTTCAAGCGTTTAGAAACACGTCGGACATTGGCGGTATCGGTTCGGAATATGCAGCAGCTATCATCACCGGTAATGGCTCCAGTTTTGCTTTTGCTCCGGAAAAATTAACTCCTGCCGAGCTGCAACGTGCCGTGTCGGTTTCACTGAAGAGAGGAAAACTGGTGGTAGGAGGATTCACTAAAAGCGATGTTCCTGTCGACGGTAAGTATAAAACTGTTTCTGCACATGCTTATACCGTGTCTTTGCCTGTGGATGATACGATGCTTTTCGTCATGCGTAATCCATGGGGTGCAGTGCCTACTATTAGTGGTGGACATGACGGGACGGGCGACGGCATGTTGTTCATCAAGGATGATAATACGGTTCCGCCGCTTATCGATCTCCGTATAATGGAACCGGGAGCAGCAGAAGAATTTGGAGTAGGAGGAAATTTATCTCCTTATACACCGCCTTCTTATACTCCGATGCCAATGCGCATCGCTCCTCATTTATTAAGAACTGGAAGGTAGTTTGATTTAATATTTGAATATACTCATATCCTGTAAAACGCAGGACTCAAAAGATCTTATTTATATGTTAAACTTAAAATTAATATTAACCTTAATTATACATTAAAGTATGAAAAATGTAATTCAAAGCATTTTGGGAACATTCTTTTTTGCTTCTCTAGCTGTCCCGGTTTGGAGTTTGCCAACTGATGGTATGGCTGCATCTTTGCGGGAAGCTTCCGTAGAGAGTACTTTGGAAGTGCAACAGCAGAAAGGAGTTCGTGTAACGGGAATGGTTACTGATAAGGATAAGAATCCATTGCCGGGAGTAACGATTGTTGTAGCTAATGTTGCAAACCCTTCGGGGGCAGTGACAGATGTTGACGGTTTGTTTCAAATAACCGTTCCGGCCAAAAATTCTACATTGGAGTTTTCTTATATTGGATTTAAGAAGAAATCTGTTTCGTTAAATGGATCGAAGTTACTCAATGTAGTTCTGGAGGAAGACGCTTCGGAGTTGGAGGAAGTTGTAATTACCGGTTATGGTAGCCAGAAGAAAGCGTCTATCATCGGTTCTATTGAGACGATTCAACCACAGCAACTGCAATTTGGTACAAGTCGTACATTAAGTAACAACTTAGCGGGTAAGTTAAGTGGTGTAATTGCTATTCAGCGTAGTGGTGAACCGGGGTATGATGATTCTAACTTCTGGATTCGTGGTATTAGTTCTTTTTCGGGCAGTAATTCTCCATTGATCTTGGTGGATGGTATTGCACGAGATCTTAATAACGTAGATGTAGCCGAGATTGAAAGTTTTTCTATTTTGAAAGATGCGTCGGCTAGTGCCATGTATGGTGTACGTGGTGCTAATGGTGTAATCGTCATCACAACGAAACACGGTCAAATTGGTGCACCCCAGGTAAGAGTACACGTAGAACATTCTATTAATCAACCTACCAAATTCCCAGATTTTTTGGATGCACCGGATTATATGACGTTACTCAACCAACTGGCTGCACAGGATGGAGCGATATTACCTTTTGATCAAACGCGTATTGATCGTACCCGTAGCGGATATGATCCCGATCTTTATCCGAACGTAAACTGGATTGATGCAATTACAAAAGATTATGCTTACACAACCAAAGGTAATTTGGAGGTAAGTGGTGGTTCTGATTTCTTGCGTTACTGTATCGTAGCTTCATATTTTAATGAGTCGGGTATTCTGCAACAAGATAAAACATTGCCGGTAGATAATTCTACGGACAATAATCAGTTCAATATGCGTTCGAATATTGATATGAACGTAACCAAAACTACCTTGATGCGTGTAAATATTGGTGGTTTTCTGAATCGTTTCAGGAAACAACGTTGCAGCACAGACCAAGCTTTTTCCGAAGCTTTCGAGACTTTACCTTTTGTGCACCCGGCACGTTATAGCGACGGTTCCATTCCTCGTGAAATGAATAGAGCTAACCCGTGGAGGACTGCGACGCAGGGAGGGTATGACTTCACTACCTCGTCCAAGATTCAGACTTTATTTTCTGTAGAACAAGACTTGAGACAGATTACGCCGGGATTGAAAGCTAAAGGTATCTTCAGTTTCGACCGTTGGAACAGTAGCAGGAGGTCGCGTACCAGCAATACTCCTACCGTACATCCGGCGACAGGGCGTGATGCAGAAGGTAATTTGGTGTATACGTCGTATGATGTGGGCGATGAATCAATGGGTAGTGAAACCGGCACTGAATATGGTAATACCAATGTTTATTTTGAGTTTAACTTGAATTATAGCCGTAAGTTCGGAAAGAACGATATTGATGCTTTGCTTCTTTATAATCAACAGGCTTATGACGACGGTTCTATTCAGGATTATCGTAAACAAGGGTTTGCAGGACGTTTGTCTTATACATACGATAGCCGTTATGTAGCTGAATTCAACTTCGGTTATAATGGTTCGGAAAATTTCGCCAAAGGTCATCGTTTCGGTTTCTTTCCTTCCGTAGCATTAGGTTGGTTGATGAGTGAAGAACCGTGGATGGAGCCTTTGAAAAACACTTTTGATAAGATTAAATTCCGTGCTAGTATGGGACAAGCAGGTAACGATAATATTGGTGGTCGTCGTTTTGCTTATTTGACTACACTAAAAACAGATGCCAGCGGATATACTTGGGGGACTACAGGACAAAAGAACTACGATAAAGGTATTACAGAAGGCGAGATTGGTGTGACAAATCTGACTTGGGAAACAGCTACTAAATCAAATCTTGGTCTGGAAGTTGGTTTGTGGAACGCGTTGGATATTACAGTAGATGTTTTCCGTGAAAAACGTAAGAATATCTTTATGCAACGTCGTATTATTCCTACACAAACAGGTTTTATCACAAATCCTTGGGCTAACTATGGAAAAGTAACGAATGGCGGTATGGAGGTTTCGATTAATTTGCACAAGCAACTTAATAAAGACTGGTTTACATCTTTCTATGGGAATTTTACTTTTGCCAAGAATCGTGTAGACGAGTATGACGAGGCTCCTTCTAAAATTGGTACTTATCGCGGACAGACAGGGCGCTCTATGAATGAACTTTGGGGGCTTACCGCTGAACGTTTGTTCACTGCAGACGATTTTGAGTCTGATGGTTCATTGAAATTCGGTATTCCAAAACAAGAGGTGGGTGCTGACAAACTTTATCCGGGTGACATTAAATATGTTGATATGAATGGAGACGGTAAAATTACTGAAGAAGACGAAGGTTATATTGGCGGAACGGAAGATCCGCGTATCGTTTACGGTTTTGGCGGTGTTATAGCTTATAAGAACATAGATTTTAATTTCTTCTTTCAAGGTACTGCCGACGCTCATCGTGTGATTGGTAATTCAACCATCTTCTTGCCAGGTAGTGGTACAACTGTGCAGGGGAATGCTTATTCTGAAAATCTGGATGATCGTTGGACGGATGATAATCAAGATCCGTATGCTTTTTGGCCTCGCCTTACATATGGTCCTAACAAGAACAACTATCGTGCTTCTACTTGGTGGAAGAAGGATATGAGTTTCTTACGTTTGAAAACTGTAGAAATCGGATATACTTTCCCGAAGAAATGGATGGAAAAAATTTACTCTAAGGGGGCGCGCGTATTTGTCAGCGGTAACAACCTCTTATGTTTCTCTCCTTTCAAATTGTGGGATCCGGAACTTGGTACTAATAATGGTTTGAAATATCCGATGAACCGTTCTATTTTGTTTGGTATTGATATTAATTTCTAAACTAAACCTCAAAAACAATTTTATGAGACATCTCAATTTTTCAAAATATATGGTAGCGGGTCTTATGGCGGCTTCGCTGCTTACGACAAATACTTCGTGTGCAGATTATCTTGATAAAGAACCTGACACGGAACTGGACATCGAAATGGTGTTTTCCAATAGAGATAAGGTGTATCAATGGTTGGCTTTTGTGTACAACACAATTCATGAGCCTGATAAATGGCGTATCTGGAAAGATGGTTACGAAGTGTTTGCTGATGACCTGACTCCTTCAAAGCGCTGGGAGCAATGGGATGGTAAAACCACCATTCCTAAAATCTTTGGTGAATGGACTGTCAATTCGACATGGGATGGCGATTTTTGGCGTATGATGCCGCAATATATCCGTCACGGATATATTTTTCAACAACGTGCCTATGCTTTGCCGGATAGTGATTTGCCACAGAGTGAAATAGATAATATGAAGATGGAAGTTAAGTTCCTAACTGCTTATGCTTGGTGGCAGTTGGCTGAAAACTATGGTGCTATTCCTTTTAAACCGGATTATATCACCCCTAGTGATTTCACCTTGTCTGATTTGATGATTGGACAAAGTCCTTTTGATGAAGTAGTAGATTATTGTGATCAACAAATGTTGGAGGCCGCAAATGCACTGCCTGCTATCTACGATGATCCTTCTAAATATGGTCGTATCAATAAGATTATGGCACTGACTGTTCGTTCTCGTATGTTATTGTTTGCTGCTAGCCCTCTGGTTAATGGTAATGAATGGTACAAAGATTATCGTAATAAAGCGGGGGAACTGGTATTCAATCCGACTTACGATCCCAACAAATGGGTAAAAGCAGCCGAGGCTTGCAAGCTTTGTATTGATGAAGCGGAAAAAGCAGGATACAAACTGTATGTTGAAACAGGTCCTACCGGTGAGAACGATCCATTCATGTCTACCTATAATGTCCATATCAAGAAATGGAGTGAAGGAAACCGAGAAATTACTTTCCCGGTAACAAAAGGAAACGGTTACTTTGATTTTTTCCTTTATGGAGCTTCCACACGTGAATTCAGTGGCGGTGGTGGTCAAGGAGTCTATCAAGGATTGGTTGATGCATTTTTCACAAGAAGGGGATTACCTATTCTTGAGGATGAATCTTATTCAGAAAAGGGATTCTCGGAAAATGTAGATAAACGTAATACTAGCTGGTCTTATGGTACCGGTAAAGAGGGAGAAATAACTGCTGCCGGAATCTATAAGATGTATTGCAACCGCGAACCTCGTTTTTATAATGCTGTTTCTTTCCATGGATCTTGGCAAGAATGTGCGAAGCGTCCGTATGACTTCTTCTACAACGGAAAAGACAATATTCGTACCAGCTCGCCTCATGATGCTCCTCAAAATGGTTATTTGGTTCGTAAGAGTCTTTGTATGACCGATAACAAAAAAACAGGTGTATATACTAGTCGTCAAGGTTTCACTTATCGGTTGGCTTTCACTTATTTGGATTATGCCGAAGCTAATAATGAGGCCTATGATACAAGTGCTGCCCGTGAATTGTGCTTAAAATATTTAAATAAGGTAAGAGAACGGGCAGGTGTGCGTCAGTACACATTTGACGCTGTCTCTGACTTGGATGAGAATTTTATACATATAGAGAACACGCAAGCAGCTGTGCGTAAAGTTGTCAAAGCTGAACGTCGTGTAGAACTTTGTTTGGAGAACAATCGCTGGTACGATCTTCGTCGTTGGAAAGATGTGGAAAATACACCGGAAATGATTGGTGATGATTATGGTATGAATTCAGAGGGAACTACCAATGAGACTTTCTTCAAACGTACCGTTTATCAGACTCGTGTATGGAAAAGATGTTACTATTGGATGCCAGTCTTTATTGATGAATATGAGAAGAACCCGAATTTGGTGCAAACTCCGTTCTGGCTCGAATAGTGAATAACAATCAATTATTTAATGAAGTAAAAAATTATGAAGAAGATATTCTATCAAATAATGGGGTTGTGCAGCATATTAGGAGTGGCGACAGCCTGTAATGAAGATCCAGAGTACTTCACGCTGGACGAACAGCCTGACGAGATGCATATTGTAGCTTCTACCGATAAGCTGGTGTTGGATAAAGGAAAGGAAGACGAAACTGCGATAACCTTTACTTGGGATGCCGCTAGTAGTCCGGTCAATGAGACTGACTTAGTGACCTACTCGTTACGTTTGTATGCTACGGCAAATAAAAGTGCAAATAATACCGATTTTTATGAATTGGATACTGATCGGAAAAAGAGTTTCACGCATGATGAACTTAATGCTATTATTGGTACTTGGGTGTTGCCGGGGCAAGAGGTTAAAGTTACTGCACAAGTCGTTTGTACCGTTCATAATGCGGACAAATACATAAAGCCGGAATCGTCCACGGTAGAATTTACTGTGTCGGGTTATGAGAAGTATCCTACTTATATTTACATTCACATGACAGATAATGAGGGTAAAGTCTCAACTCAACGGCTAGGACAACGCAACATGGGAACCGGTATTTATGAGGGTACATTTGATGTGACTCCTTGTGCGTATCATTTTATTACAGTAGCAGGTGGAGATTATCCTGCCTACGGTAATAGTGGAGATGGTCTTCATATGGTCTATTTGAATGAGGGTGAAATTACAGAATTTACTAATACAGAAACAGGACGTCGCACTTTCATTGTGGACACTAATAACGATTATAATGATTGCCGTATGATGGAAATTTTAGAACTACCTGTTCCTGAAACAATGTATATGGTAGGTAATGGTTGTTCTGTTGGTTGGACTCTTAATAGTGGTGATGGTCTTTTCAAAATAGAGAATGCTCGTAATCCACACCTGTATTCTTGGACAGGTGAGTTCAATGCTGGCGGTGAAATAAAAATCAGTCTTGGAGGTTCAAGTTGGGGTGAAGATCCGTTCTTCTTTGCTCCGGAGGCCGCTACCGATCCGTTAACAAATCATGACTTGACAAAGTATCGTCTGGAAAAAGATGGCGGTGACCTCAAGTGGGTTCCTACTGTAAGTGGTCGTTACAAGTTTACTTTCTGTTTGGATGTGAAAGATATGCATACAGAGTTTGTTCCTGCAAACTAATAAAAGAATGGAAGCCGGAAGAATTCCGGCTTCAAAACTTGAATACTATAAATCTTGATTACAATGAAACATTTATATCGTTTGGTAGTATCTTTACTACTATTTGTGGGCTTTCAGTCTTGCGTTGACGAAGATGGGGCCGGTGTTCCTTCACCTAAAAGTTTAATTATAGAGGCCGATGAGTATACGTTGGACATGACAGATCTTACCACTCCTCAATTTATAGCTTTCCGTTGGGTAGATGTAGGTAATGCCACTTATACGGTAGCATTTACTAAAGCCAGTGATTCTGATACAGAGAATATTGTCACAGAAGTCTTGAACAACGAGGTGACAGTTGAAGAAGAACTTAATGTGTTGAGTATGACCATAAGTAAAGTTCAATTAAAAGACTACTTGACAAAAGCTGGCTTTACACAAACAGGTACCTATGATGTTGTTATTAGCATCACTGCAACTCCTATTGATCTGTCTATTTCTACTGCTTTAGCCGAAGAAGGCAGTGTGAAAACGGCTGTCATTCATGTTACCAGAGATTGATTCTGTGTAAATTCAAACATCTCTTCTTTCTTTTTTTGTATTTTTGCATGAAAAGTGGAAGAGATGCCTTAATATTCTAAACCAAACCAATTATTCATTATTCAAAATTCAAGCAGATGAAGAACTTTTACTTGTTCTTTTTGATAACTTTCTTTTCAATTTCCTTGGGTGCACAAGAAAAATCGAATAACGTTGCCTATGAGGATACGAATGTACGTTTTACAGTCATTTCTGACGGTACAATTCGTATGGAGTATGCTCCTGATGGTAAATTCATTAATCAACACTCTTTCTTGGCTGTAGAACGTAATTATCCGGCAGTTAAATTCAAACTAAAGAAAGGTGCATGGATTGAGCTTTCTACCTCTAAAATGAAACTGCGTTATAAAAAAAATAGTGGTGCTTTCACTGCCGAGAATCTTCAGATTTCTTCGATGAAAGGGTTGACACCTGCTTTCGTTTGGAAGCCAGGTATGAAGCAACAGTATAATCTGAAAGGCACGACTCGTACACTTGACGGATGGGACGGGGATAAGTGTTGGGGGCACAAAGCGGATTTGGAAGATGGGCTTCTTGCTAAAGACGGGTGGACTTGCTTAGATGACTCCAACAATTTTCTTTTCGATGGTGATGCGGATAACTGGAATTGGGTGAAGACTCGTGAACATGTTGAGGGGGCTCAAGACTGGTATTTTATGGCTTATGGACATGATTATAAAGCTGCATTGAAAGACTATACTCTTTTTGCCGGCCGTATGCCTCTTCCTCCCCGTTATGCTTTCGGTTATTGGTGGAGTCGTTATTGGATGTATAGTGATCATGAATTGCGAGAATTATGCAAGAATTTTGAAAACTATAATATTCCTTTGGATGTGCTTGTAATAGATATGGACTGGCATTATACAGATAAGGGACGGGGGAGTTGGACCGGATGGACATGGAACAAAGAGTTGTTTCCTGATTATCGTAAACTCCTTAAAGATTTGAAAGCTGACAATGGACTACGTGTTACCCTTAACCTGCATCCTGCAGAAGGAGTCCGTAGTTACGAAGAACAATATGAAGCTGTGGCGCGTGATAATGGAGTGGATCCGGCTACTAAACAGGAAATACCTTGGATATCTTCAAAAAAGAGTTTCATAAAAAGTATGTTCAAGAATGTTCTAATGCCTATGAACAATGCCGGAATAGATTTTTGGTGGCTGGATTGGCAGCAGGAACCATTTGATAAAGAAGTGAAAAATCTAAGTAATACTTGGTGGCTGAATTATATATTTTTCTCCCAAATGGAGCGTGAACGTCAGACGCGTCCATTGATTTATCATCGTTGGGGAGGACTTGGAAATCATCGTTATCAGGTGGGCTTTTCGGGTGATACATTTATTTCCTGGGCTAGTCTCGATTACCAGACTTACTTCAACTCTACTGCCAGTAATGTACTTTATGGTTATTGGAGTCATGATATAGGAGGTCACCAGGGTGTAGACCATATTGATCCGGAATTGTATGTTCGTTGGATGCAATTTGGCGCTTTTAGTCCTATTTTACGTTCACATAGTACGAAGATTGCTGGTTTGACAAAAGAGCCTTGGGTATTTAGTAATGAGGTATCTGATATTTTGCGTGGCATCATTCGCCAGCGTTATAATATGGTACCTTATATTTACACAATGGCTCGTGAGGCTTATGAAACAGGACTGTCACTCTGTCGCCCAATGTATTATGATTATCCGGAAACGCAAGAAGCTTATGATTACCGCAATCAATATATGTTTGGTAATGATGTAATGGTAGCTCCTGCAACTTCACCTATGAAGGATGGTTATACCGAAGTGAAAGTATGGCTTCCGGAGGGACAATGGTATGAATTTGCTTCCGGAAAGACGTTGCAAGGGGGACAAGTATTGACTCGTTATTTCGCTCTTGACGAATACCCCATTTATATTAAAGCAGGTGCGGTACTGCCGATGTACAACGATAAAGTGATGAATCTGAACGGTAAGGATGAAACGATTGTTTTGAATGTTATTCCGGGTAAGACTTCTTCTGAATTTACATTGTACGAGGACAATGGCGATGATAAAAATTATCAGAAGGAATTTGCTACGACTGCTATTCACTCTGAAAAGACGGGCTCAAAACTGACGCTAACTATTAGTCCGCGTAAAGGTTCTTATAAGGAAATGCCTGCACAACGTTCTTATCAGGTAAAGGTTCTTGCTTCGGCTATACCTGAAAGTGTGACAGTAGACGGACAGAAACAAGATTTCGTTTACCTGAATGAAGAATTCGCTCTGTTGGTAGATATTCCGCAGAAAGATTGTAATAGAGAAAAAGTGGTTGCAATTGAATATCCTGTTTCCGAAGTCAATTTGGATGGATTATTTGGTGCTGCCAAACGTGTAGCTAAGGCGATGGAGAAATTGAAATATCGTAATTCTTATATTGTTTTTCAACCGGACTTTTGCAAATTGGGCAGCATCAAGGAGGCTATACGTTACACACCAGAGAATTTGGATGATTTGTCTGCTGAGTTTTGGAAGAGTTATAAAAACTTGCCTGCCCTGTTGAAAGATGTTCAAAAACTAAATGAGGATGAGGTGAAATGGTTCTTACAGTTGATTAAATATGAACAATAAATAGATTTCTTTTCGTGCTCGCTTATGAATATCACCGAATAAAGTAATATATAATATTATACTTAATTCACAAACCATGAATAAAAAGAAACTCTTGTCTCTCGGAGGTGCCCTGTTATTGGGCACTTATTTCCTTTTCGCGCAGAAACAACCTGTCGACTACGTGAATCCTTTGATGGGAACCGACTCTAAAATCTCGTTATCCAATGGGAATACATATCCTGCTATCGCATTGCCGTGGGGGATGAATTTCTGGATGCCGCAGACTGGCAAAATGGGTGATGGCTGGGCATATACTTACGCTTCGGATAAAATCCGTGGCTTCAAGCAAACCCACCAGCCTAGTCCCTGGATCAATGACTACGGACAGTTTTCAATCATGCCAATGACGGGACGATTGAGAATTGATCAGGAGCAGCGTGCCTGCTGGTTCTCGCATAAGGCAGAGAAGGCAACTCCTTATTATTATAGTGTTTATTTGTCAGAATATAATCTGACAACGGAAATTGCTCCGACAGAACGTTGTGCTTATTTCCGGTTCACTTTTCCCGAAACGAAAGATGCGTATATCGTGATAGATGCTTTTGATCGCGGTTCGTATGTGAAGGTGATCCCCGAAGAAAACAAAATCGTGGGATATACGACACGCAACAGCGGCGGCGTTCCACGGAACTTTAAGAACTATTTCGTGATAGAGTTCGACAAACCTTTCACGTTCAATAAAGTCTGGGCAGACTATCATACGGTAGAAAAACATCTGGAGTTGCAGTCCAATCATGTGGGAGCAGCTATCGGTTTTTCCACGAAGAAAGGCGAACAGGTGCATGCCAAGGTCGCTTCCTCGT
The DNA here is from genome assembly GCF_019129155.2 of Bacteroides sp. MSK.18.37. Taxonomy (NCBI): domain Bacteria; kingdom Pseudomonadati; phylum Bacteroidota; class Bacteroidia; order Bacteroidales; family Bacteroidaceae; genus Bacteroides; species Bacteroides sp. MSK.18.37. The sequence continues at coordinate 4,249,586 of NZ_JAHOIB020000001.1, forward strand.
TCATCAGCCCCGAACAGGCAGAACTGAACTTGAAGGAAATCGGCAAGAAAACCTTCGAGCAGACGAAGGAAGCAGGGCGTAAGGCTTGGAACGACGTGCTGGGACGCATCAAGATAGAAGACAATGATGAAAACCGTATGCGTACATTCTACTCCTGTCTGTATCGTTCCGTGCTTTTCCCCCGTATGTTCTATGAAGTAAATGCGCAGGGCGAAACAGTTCATTACAGTCCTTACAACGGCGAAGTCCGTCCGGGCTATATGTTTACCGATACCGGATTCTGGGATACCTTCCGTTGCCTGTTTCCGTTTGTGAACCTTGTATATCCTTCCATGGGAGAAAAAATGCAGGAAGGTTTGTTGAATACTTATCAGGAAAGCGGCTTTTTTCCCGAATGGGCTAGTCCGGGACACAGAGGGTGTATGGTTGGCAACAACTCTGCTTCAGTAGTGGCGGATGCCTTTATGAAGAATGTAACCAAAGCGGATGCAGAAAAAATGTACGAAGGCTTACTGAAAGGTGCCAACAGTGTACATCCGCGAGTTTCCACTACCGGACGTCGTGGATATGAATATTATAATAAAATGGGTTACGTACCATACGATGTAAAGATCAATGAGAGTGCTGCACGTACGCTGGAATATGCTTATGATGACTGGTGTATCTATCGTATGGGCGAGAAACTGGGACGTCCTGCCGAGGAACTGGAAGTTTATAAAAAAAGAAGTCAGAACTATCGCAACCTGTTTGACCCGGAAACGAAACTGATGCGTGGAAAGAATGCCGACGGTACGTTCCAGTCTCCTTTCAATCCGTTTAAATGGGGAGATGCCTTTACCGAAGGAAATAGCTGGCACTATACCTGGTCGGTGTTCCATGACGTACAAGGACTGGTCGACCTGATGGGCGGTAAGAAGATGTTTGTCAGTATGCTCGATTCCGTATTCAGCCTTCCACCGGTATTCGACGACAGTTACTACGGTGGAGTCATTCATGAAATCCGCGAAATGGAAATTGCCAATATGGGGAATTACGCGCATGGTAATCAACCTATCCAACACATGATTTACCTGTATAATTATGCCGGCGAACCCTGGAAAGCACAATACTGGTTGCGTGAGGTGATGACCCGCCTGTACTTTGCTACCCCGGATGGCTATTGTGGTGATGAGGATAACGGACAGACCTCCGCCTGGTATGTCTTTACGGCCTTAGGCTTCTATCCGGTATGTCCGGGCAGCAATGAATATGTGCTGGGAGCTCCCTATTTCAAAAAGACAACTATTACATTGGAAAACGGGAAGAAGCTGGAAATCTCTGCTCCCAAGAACAGTGATGAAAACCGTTATATCCGTTCATTGAACTATAATGGCAAGAACTATACGAAGAACTATTTGAACCATTTTGATTTATTAAAGGGCGGGCGACTGCTATTTAATATGGATAATAAACCCAATATGGGAAGAGGTGTGAATGAATCAGATTATCCGTATTCTTTCTCTCGCGACTAAAACTAACTGGATATGGGTATAAAGAAGAGATTAGGGATAATGGCTATGGCGGCGGTTACAGTATCGTCCGCCATGGCTCAACAACCAGTGGATTATGTGAATCCGATAATTGGTACTAATGGTATGGGGCATACCTTTCCCGGTGCTTGCACACCTTTCGGATGGGTACAGTTGAGCCCGGATACAGACACAATTCCACATAACGTAAACGGAGCCTATCAGAAGAACGCCTATGAGTATTGCGCCGGTTATCAATATCGTGATAAGACAATTGTGGGTTTTAGCCATACACACCTTAGCGGAACCGGACATTCGGACCTGGGCGATATTTTACTGATGCCTGCCGTAGGTGAACTGAAACTGAATCCCGGCAGGGCGGATTACCCGGACGAAGGATACCGTTCCCGTTTCAGCCATGCCACGGAAAAAGCTGCTCCCGGATATTATGAAGTGATGCTGGATGATTATGGCATTAAGGCGCAGTTGACTGCAACGCAACGTGTGGGTATACATAAATATACCTTCCCGAAAGGAAAAGACGGTCATCTGATTCTGGACTTGGTACATGGTATCTATAATTATGACGGTAAGGTACTATGGGCAAACCTGCGGGTTGAAAATGATACCTTGCTTACGGGCTATCGCATAACAAACGGATGGGCAAGAACCAACTATACTTATTTTGCAATTTCTCTTTCACAACCTATAAGGGAATATGGGTATAAGGACAAAGAAAAAGTGCGTTATAATGGCTTCTGGCGTCGTTTCAATATGGAAAAGAATTTTCCGGAGATTACAGGACGCAAGATTGTGGCTTACTTCAACTTTGATACAGTCAAAGAATCCGAACTGGTCGTAAAGGTGGCATTGTCGGCTGTCAGTACCGAGGGAGCTATCAAGAATCTACATGCCGAAGCTTCCAGAAAAAGCTTTGAAGAACTGGCAGAAGCCGCCCGAACGGACTGGAACAATGAACTCGATCATTTTGAGGCGGAAGGAACTGCAGACCAGAAAGCAATGCTCTACACTTCGCTTTATCATACGATGATTAATCCATCGGTCTATATGGACGTAGACGGATCTTATCGTGGCTTGGATCACAATATCCATCAGGCAAAAGGCTTCACCAACTACACGATATTTTCACTCTGGGATACCTACCGTGCGGAACATCCGTTCCTGAATCTAGTGAAGCCGGAACGTAGTGTGGACATGGTGGAGTCAATGATTAAGCATGAACAGCAAAGTGTGCACAGGATGTTGCCTGTCTGGAGTCTGATGGGTAATGAGAACTGGTGTATGAGTGGCTACCATGCCGTATCGGTGTTGGCGGATGCCATAACTAAAGGAATTTTTTCCAATGTAGACGAGGCTTTGGACGCAATGGTCAGTACTTCTACTGTACCTTATTACGAAGGAGTGGCGGACTATATGAAACTGGGCTATATCCCGTTGGACAAAAGCGGTACGGCAGCTTCCTCCACGTTGGAATATGCGTATGATGACTGGACCATCTATCAGACTGCCTTAAAATCCGGAAAGAAAGAGATTGCCGAAACGTATCGGAAGCGTGCTTTGAACTACCGTAATATCTATGACACGACGATTGGTTTTGCCCGTCCCCGATTTAGTGGCGGTTCATTCAAGAAGGACTTTGATGTGTTGCAGACCTATGGTGAGGGGTTCATTGAGGGAAATTCCTGGAACTTCTCTTTCCATGTGCCCCATGACGTATTTGGCATGATGGACCTGATGGGAGGGGAGAGAGTGTTTGTAGACAAACTGGATAAGCTGTTCTCCATGCATCTGCCGGAAAAGTATTATGAGCACAACGAAGATATAACGGAAGAATGCCTGGTTGGCGGATATGTGCATGGCAATGAACCCAGCCATCATATTCCTTATCTCTATGCATGGACCTCTGAACCTTGGAAAACACAGTACTGGTTGCGTGAAATCCTGAATAAGATGTATCGTAATGACATCAACGGACTGGGTGGCAATGACGACTGCGGACAGATGTCTGCTTGGTATCTTTTCTCCGTAATGGGTTTCTATCCGGTTTGTCCCGGAACAGACGAGTATGTACTGGGAGCCCCGTATTTGCCTTATCTGAAGTTGAAACTTCCCAATGGCAATACATTGGAGATCAAAGCACCGGACGTCAGTGACAAGAAGCGTTATGTTCAGTCTCTGAAACTGAACGGGAAAGTATATGATAAGATGTACATTACACACGAGGATATATTAAAAGGTGGAGTATTGGAGTTTAAGATGTCCGCATCGCCCAACAAACGTCGTGGTCTGGCGAAAGGAGACAAACCTTACTCGTTAACCGATGGAATCAATAAATAATAAAATAAAGATATGAAAAAGAGAAACTTGATCTATGTTACCTGTATGCTAATCGCTATGGGAGCTTGTTCTGCAACTTCAAAGAATCAGGCTGAAGTTGTGACTGACACATGGGGAAAATATAATGTGGGCACTATCCTGTTTGAAGATAAAGCACCGGAAACGAAAGGTTCTGATGTCTATCACCGGATTATCCCCGATGCGGAATCGTATATCAAGGCCCAGGCACGTGAGGTATTGGCTACCCTTTATAATTCTCCGGATGATAGTATTCCGACAGTGAACAAGATACATTATACGTTGGAAGATATTGAAGGCGTTTCTGCTAAAGGTGGTGGTAATGGTGATGTCACAATCTTCTATAGCACGCGGCATATTGAGAAATCATTTGCGAAGAATGATACGGCAAAGCTGTTTTTCGAAACGCGCGGAGTATTGCTGCACGAACTGACACATGCCTATCAGCTGGAACCGCAAGGAATTGGTTCTTATGGGACTAACCGTGTTTTCTGGGCATTTATTGAAGGCATGGCCGATGCTGTACGTGTGGCAAACGGTGGTTTCGATGGTCCTAATGCCCGTCCAAAAGGTGGGAACTATATGGACGGTTATCGTACGGCCGGTTATTTCTTTGTCTGGCTGCGTGATAACAAAGACCCTGAATTCTTGCGTAAGTTCAATCGCAGTACGTTGGAGGTGGTGCCTTGGTCGTTTGATGGTGCTATCAAACATATTTTAGGGAATGAATATAATATTGATGAACTGTGGCACGAATATCAAGTTGCGGTAGGAGATGTACAAGCACAATAAGAATAAATATGGCTAGTAGATTGGGTAAAAAGAGATTGTTTTTGGTTTGGTCGTGTCTGGTGAGTATTTTGCCGGGCATGGCTCAAACCGAGAAACTGATTGATTATGTGAATCCATTTGTGGGAACAGATGGTTATGGTAATGTGTATCCGGGTGCGCAGATTCCTTTCGGAGGAATTCAGATGAGTCCGGACACAGATAGTAAATACTATGATGCGGCTTCTGGTTATAAATATAATCATTCCACCTTGTTGGGATTCAGCCTGACTCATTTAAGCGGGACTGGTATACCTGATTTGGGAGACTTTCTGTTTATTCCCGGAACAGGAGAGATGAAACTGGATCCAGGGACACGTGAGGAGCCGGAAAAGGGATACCGTTCACGTTATTCTCATGAGAAGGAATGGGCATCACCTAATTATTATGCGGTGGAGCTGTCAGATTATGGAGTAAAGGCTGAAATGACGTCAGGAGTACGTAGTGGTATGTTTCGCTTCACCTATCCTCAATCGGATAAAGCTTTTATTATGATCGATATGAACCATACTTTATGGCAATCTTGTGAATGGGCGAATCTGCGCATGGAAAATGATTCCACCATCACCGGATATAAACTGGTAAAAGGCTGGGGACCGGAACGGCATATTTATTTCACGGCTACTTTCTCTAAAAAGTTGACCGGTTTGCGCTTTATGCAGAATAAGAAACCGGTGATTTACAATACCTCCCGGTTTCGTAGCAGCTATGAAGCCTGGGGAAAGAATTTGATGGCTTGCATCTCTTTTGATACGAAAGCCGGAGAGGAAGTGATTGTAAAAACTGCTATTTCATCGGTCAGCACAAACGGGGCAAAGAACAATATGGCGGAACTTGCCGGACTCGCTTTCGATGAACTGAAAGCTAAAGGAGAAGCACTGTGGGAAAAAGAACTTGGAAAATATACCCTTACTGCCGACCGTAAAACGAAAAGAACATTCTATACGTCGGCTTATCATGCGGCTTTGCATCCGTTCATCTTTCAGGATGTAGACGGGCAGTTTCGAGGATTAGATAAAAATATAGAGAAAGCCGAAGGATTTACCAACTATACGGTATTCTCTCTTTGGGATACCTACCGGGCTTTGCATCCCTGGTTCAATCTGGTGCAGCAGGAAGTGAATGCCGATATTGCCAATTCCATGTTGGCTCATTATGATAAAAGTGTGGAGAAAATGCTGCCTGTCTGGTCGTTTTATGGAAATGAGACTTGGTGTATGATTGGTTATCATGCAGTTTCCGTATTGGCTGACATGATTGTGAAGGGAGTAAAAGGGTTCGATTACGAACGTGCGTATGAGGCTATGAAGACCACGGCGATGAATCCGAATTATGACTGTTTGCCGGAGTATCGTATGATGGGATATGTGCCTTTCGATAAAGAGGCGGAATCAGTATCTAAAACATTGGAATATGCGTATGATGATTATTGTATGGCACAGGCTGCCAAGGCTTTGGGTAAAGAGGATGATTATCGTTATTTCTTGAATCGTGCACTCTCTTATCAGACTTTGATTGATCCGGAAACGAAGTATATGCGTGGCAAGGACAGTCAGGGAAACTGGCGTACACCGTTTACTCCGGTAGCTTATCAGGGCCCCGGATCTGTAAATGGATGGGGGGATATTACGGAAGGCTTTACTGTACAATATACCTGGTACGTACCACAAGATGTACAAGGATATATCAACGAAGCTGGCGAAAACTAGTTCCGCAACCGGTTGGACGAACTGTTCACAGTAGAGTTGCCGGATGACATTCCGGGAGCACATGATATTCAAGGCCGTATCGGAGCCTATTGGCATGGAAATGAACCTTGCCATCATGTAGCGTATCTTTATAATTACTTGAAAGAACCTTGGAAATGTCAGAAGTGGGTACGGACGATTGCTGACCGTTTCTATGGCGATACTCCGGATGCATTAAGTGGCAATGACGATTGCGGACAGATGTCGGCTTGGTATATGTTCAATTGCATAGGCTTTTACCCGGTGGCTCCTTCAAGCAATATGTATAACATCGGTTCTCCTTGCGTTGAGGCAATAACTGTTCGGATGAGTAACGGAAAGGTGATTGAAATGGTAGCAGATAATTGGTCGCCGAAGAATGTGTATGTAAAGGAATTGTATGTGAACGGCAAGAAGTATGACAAGTCTTATTTGAAATATGAGGATATACGTGATGGCGTGAAACTACGTTTTGTCATGAGCAGTAAACCGAACTATAAGCGTGCGGTATCGGATGAAGCGGTAGCTCCTTCTTTGTCGTTGCCTGGAAAGACAATGAAATATCAGGCAAATTTTTCAGAAAAGAAAAAGAGTGGTAATCCTGTTTTTAAAGGTTGGTATGCCGATCCCGAAGGAGTCGTGTTTGGAGATGAATATTGGATCTATCCTACGTATTCGGCACCTTATGATGAACAAACCTTTATGGATGCCTTTTCGTCTAAAGACTTGGTGAACTGGACAAAGCATCCGAAAGTCATATCAAAAGAGAATATCAGTTGGCTTCGTCGTGCTCTTTGGGCGCCAGCGGTGCTTTCAGCGAATGATAAGTATTATTTGTTTTTCGGAGCTAATGATATTCAGAATAATAATGAAGTAGGAGGGATTGGTGTTGCTACGTCAGATAGTCCTGCCGGACCTTTTAAGGATGCTTTGGGTAAGCCGCTGATTGATAAGATCGTTCATGGGGCTCAACCTATCGATCAGTTTGTATTCAAGGATGATGACGGGCAATATTACATGTATTATGGTGGCTGGGGACATTGTAATATGGTGAAAATGGCTCCTGACTTATTGAGTATTGTTCCTTTTGAGGACGGAACGATGTATAAGGAAGTCACTCCGGAAAACTATGTAGAAGGACCATTTATGTTGAAACGTAATGGAAAATATTATTTCATGTGGTCGGAAGGTGGCTGGGGACTCCCGAACTATAGTGTAGCATATTCCATTTCAGATTCTCCCTTTGGTCCGTTCAAAAGGGTTGGTAAAATCCTGGAACAGGATCTTTCGGTAGCTACCGGAGCAGGACATCATTCGGTGATAAAAGGAGCCGGAGAAGATGAATGGTATATTGTTTATCATCGTCGTCCGTTAGGTGAAACAGCAGCAAATAGTCGTGCAACTTGTATTGATCGAATGTATTTTGATGAAAACGGGTATATTAAACCAGTGAAAATGACTTTTGAAGGAGTATTACCCAGTCCGCTTGATAGTACGAAGTGATGTTTTTATTACATTTGCCAATGTAAAACGATTATTAATTAAATATCTAAATCATGAGAAGATATATTCTGTTAGTTGTGTGTTTGTGCTTAGTTTCACTACTTCATGCGCAGAACCGGTTAGAGTTGGTTTCTCCCAATGGAGAGCTGAAAGTGTCCTTGAATCTCTCGGATAAAATCTATTATAGTATAGATTATAACGGAGATGTATTGTTGAAAGACAATTCTCTTTTGTTGGTTCTGAAAAATCAAGTGTTGGGACAGAACCCTAAGTTGCGTCGTCAGAAGCAATGGAGTGTCGACGAGCAATTAACTCCTATTGTTCCTTTGAAATATTCGAAAGTCAATAATCGTTATAATCAATTGCTACTGACCTTTAAAGATTATTCAGTAGAATTCCGTGCTTTTGACGATGGAGTTGCTTACCGGTTTATTACCTCACAAAAAGGTGATGTTGAAGTAATGAACGAAGAGTTTGCTATCAACTTCCCGTCGGATTATCTTCTTCACTTGCAACAACCGGGAAGTTTCCATACAGCTTATGAGGAACCTTACACACATGTTCAAAGTAATGCGTGGAAGCCTGAAGAACGGATAGCTGTTTTGCCGGTATTGATTGACACACAAAAAGACTATAAAATATTAATCAGCGAGTCGGATTTGGCTGATTATCCATGTATGTTTCTCAAAGGAACGGGCACGAACGGAGCAATTTCTGTTTTTCCTAAAGCTCCGCTTGCGTTTGCCGAAAACAGTGATCGTAGTGTGAAGATTACTCAAGAAGCTGATTACATTGCTAAAACAAAAGGTACGAGAAATTATCCTTGGCGTTACTTTGTGATAAGTAAAAATGATAAGCAGTTGATTGAGAACACAATGACTTATAAACTGGCTGAAAAGAATCAACTTCAGGATATTTCATGGATTAAGCCGGGACAGGTAAGCTGGGAATGGTGGAATGACGCTTCTCCTTACGGACCGGATGTGGATTTTGTTTCCGGTTATAACTTGGATACTTATAAGTATTACATTGATTTTGCTTCTAAATTTGGTATTCCATATATCATTATGGATGAAGGCTGGGCTAAAAGTACGCGTGATCCTTATACGCCTAATCCCAAAGTAGACTTGCACGAGTTGATTCGTTATGGCAAAGAAAAAAATGTAGGGATTGTGCTTTGGTTGACATGGTTGACGGTAGAAAACAATTTTGATCTCTTCAAGACTTTCAATGAATGGGGAGTAAAAGGACTTAAGATTGATTTTATGGACAGAAGCGATCAGTGGATGGTCAACTATTACGAACGGGTAGCCCGGGAAGCAGCCAAACATCATTTGTTTGTCGATTTTCATGGCTCTTTCAAACCTGCCGGACTGGAATATAAATATCCGAATGTGCTGTCTTACGAAGGAGTGCGTGGCATGGAACAAATGGGCGGTTGTTATCCGGATAATAGTTTGTATTTACCATTTATGCGTAATGCTGTCGGTCCGATGGATTATACTCCCGGGGCGATGATTAGTATGCAGCCTAATGTGTATCGGTCGGAACGTCCTAATGCTGCAAGTATCGGGACACGTGCTTATCAGTTGGCACTCTTTGTGGTTTTTGAGAGTGGTCTGCAGATGTTGGCAGATAATCCTACTCTTTATTATCGTAATGAAGATTGTACCCGTTTCATCACACAAGTTCCCGTAACATGGGACGAGACTGTGGCATTGGAAGCTAAAGCGGGTGAATACGTCATTGTAGCAAAACGGAAAGGCGATAAGTGGTTTATAGGAGGAATGACTAATAATGGTAAAAAGGAACGTGAGTTTACCATAAAGTTAGATTTCTTGAATAAAGATCGCTCTTATCAAATGATATCTTTTGAGGATGGTATCAACGCAGGACGTCAGGCGATGGATTATCGTTGCAAGTCATCCCAGGTGAAAGCCGGGGAGCAGCTAACTATAAAGATGGTTAGAAATGGTGGCTTTGCAGCTGTCATTGAATGATGGCACATATTCTAACTTTCCATACATAAAAATGGAAATCATCTTTCAATCTATCACCATCCTTCTGAAACACCTTGTTCATCGAGCTTTCAGGGCGGTGATAGGTTGTTCTCCATCTATCACCTAATCTTCATCTATCACCGTTTGAAATGAACATGCCTGCATATAAACATAAGCTGGTATGTAAATAGAAGTTTCAACAGGGGATACTTTTGGTTTCAAGGCGGGAAACTGCAGTTTCATAGGCTTGAAACAAAGTGTTTTGCGGCTTGAAACTCTTTGTTTCAAGCGTTGAAACCAATCGTTTCACGGCACGAAACACTTTGTTTTGCTATTTGTTCTAAGAAGGCAAAGCCTCGGAATCAACGCTTTCTCTTAGAGAACCACTCTTTAAATTCTGCTACTCGGGCTTTACTGACAAGTATTTTTTCTTTGATTCCTGAATAATACAAGTTGATGGACAGTCGGCTGTTGAACCATAAGTCAATATCTTTGATAGCTTCTCGCGAAATAAGATATTGGCGGTTAGCCCGAAAGAAAAGAGAAGGATTGAGACACTCCGTAAGTTCATCTAATGTTTGAGAAAAACAGTATTCGGTTTCATCGGTTAAGACTACCTTGACCTGACAGTCCTTAATATAAAACAATTGTATCATATCTACAGAGACAGGCAATAGTTTGTCTCCTTTGGTAGGAATAAGGAAATGACTTTTATAGTTTTCCTGCTTTTGGAGTGAATGTATCAGTTTCAGTAGCTCATTCTCCTGTTGTGGAAAAGGAAACAGGTGTTTGTCAGCAGCATCCTGTAAACCTTGCAGCTTATCGAAAGCGTGTTCTATGTCTTCCTTACCGATGGGTTTTAATAAGTAGTCGATGCTGTTTACTTTGAATGCGCGTAATGCATATTCATCATAGGCAGTTGTAAAGATAATCGGACAAGTAATATTGATATGATTGAATATCTCGAAGGCGGAACCATCTGCCAGGTGAATATCCATGAATACCAGTTCCGGCATCGGATGAGAACTGAACCATTCGATAGTGGAACTGATACTATCCAGTATGGTCACGATTTCTCCATTCGGTTTTATTTCATTAAGCAGTGAAGTCAGATTTCGTACTGCTGCTTTTTCGTCTTCTATAATGACAATCTTCATGGTGGTTATTGTTCTAGTTGTGATTTTTCAATCAAAGGAATACAAACTGTAAACTCTCTGTCCTCCGTTATTTGTATATCCCGTTTAAACAAGAGCCTGTATCGTTTGGCAAGGTTGGCAAGTCCGATACCGGTTCCGGAAGTTGCAGTCCATTTGGGCTGAATGTCGTTGCTGATAGACAAATTGCCGTTATCGTCCGTCGTGATATGAATGGTCAACGGCTTCCGGTTGCTGATTTCGTTGTGCTTTACTGCATTCTCAATCAACACTTGCACCGCCATTGGAGGGAGGAGATATTCTTCGTAGGCATTGCTTATCTGTATGTCGAATTGTAGATTGTTCTCAAAACGCATCTTTAATAGAAATATATAAGCGGAAACAAATTCCATTTCTTCCCGGAGACTGACACATTGTGACTCATTACTTTGCAAAGTATACCTTAGTACCCGGGAGAGTTCCTGAATGTAATCCTGCGCTTTATCCTGATTTTCGCGTACCAGCGAACGCAGGGTATTCAGCGAGTTGAACAGCATGTGTGGGTTCAGCTGATTCTTCAGTACTTCATACTGATTGCGGAGATTCTCTGCCTGAAGCTGTTCGTTCTCGATAAGTACCAGTTGCTGCTTGAATATAAGATGAAGGATGCAGCAACTACTGGTGACGAGACATGCCACAATAAAATCCCGCAATGGATGCAAATAATGATGTACCATGGCATCGATGGCCGGAATATCAAACGTTCTGTGAAGGAAAACAAAAAACTGTCCTGACAAGTTACTCAATATCCATGTCACGATAAAGGAAAGCAAAATCTTTGTCCCTGTAATTTTAATGGAAGCCTGATTGAAATGAAACAAACGGGTATTGATGGCAAAAAGTAACAATAGTGACAGAAAGGTAAACAGTATTTCGTTTGCCACATCTATAAACTTCATCCCCGGGAATAAGGAATGACTTTCGAAACGGTCGAAAAGAGATACTGATTCAGGAAAATGAATCAGTACGGCAACCGCTAAGGAGATGATGACTGTGGAAAGTATATACTTATCTTTTTTTATTGCTTTGGCTATCATACAACAAAGATAGTGGTAAATTATGAGTTACCGGTTATAAAATGTGAATGCTGTTGGCGCAGTTGGTCAATTATTGTTTCTGAATGTGTGCCGTGACATACATACCGGGGCGGAATTGCACATTTTCCTCCTTGATGGAAGCATATACCTCGAGCGAACGATTGGTTTCGTCCACTTTTTGTCCGATGGAAATCACGATGCCGTGAAAGGTTTGTGTCCCCATTCCGTTTACCCGAAACTGTACCGGGCTGCCGACTTGTATGTCTGCAAGATCTTTCTCGTAAGTAGTCAGGCAAAGCATCGGGCTGCTTTTATCGATAAGTTCGCAAAGTGCTTCTCCCGGATTGATATATTTGCCGATATTCATCGCTACATTAGCGGCATAACCACTAATGGGGGCTTTGACTTCCAGTAGCGGTTGTATTCCGTTCTTAAGTAATGCCTCCGTTTGGACGCCTAAAAGAGAAAGTTGTGCAGCAGCGGCGTCCTGGCGACTCTTCATGGAGAGAAAGTCCGCTTTACTTTGCTGGAATTTCTTTTGAGAAGCTGCTTGTTCGGCAGACAGATTTTTTTGACGTTCGTATTCAGCTAAGAGATATTCGGTCTGTGCGTGACTATCCAGATAAGTTTGTTGCAGGGTGATGAACTCCGGATTCTCTAACGTGGCGATTACACTGTTTGCAGCCACCCATTGCCCTGGAAGCAGAGAAGCCTTTTTTACAATGCCTCCCATGGTTAAAGCAATGGTTGCCTGACGTTGAGGAGGAAGAACGATTCGTCCGTTGAACGAAACCTGATTAGGCTTTGAGGTAGCTGAAGTGATGGCATCCACTTCGGGTTGTGCGATGGTATCTGCTATCGTTTCGGCAACGGGAATTGCGGCGGATTCGTTATTTGTAGTTTGCTGGTTTCCTTTGCAAGCCGTTAGAACTAGTAAAAGGATGGGATAAACTATCTTTTTCATATCTTATGTTTTATAATAATTATTCTGGGTGATGTATGTCATTCAATGTCTCGATCTTCCACCTACTTGAAAAGTTCATATTCCAGTGCAGCAATATTGTATTGGTAGACTGTTTCAATATAGCCTCTGCGTATCTCTCTGGCGGTGGTAATCGACTGTATATATTCGGCAATGCCTGTTTCGCTCTGCTGCAATTGCAGGTTGGCTGCCTTTGTCAGTTCGTCCGCTTCTTTCAAGGCAGAAGAGGTATAATATCGTAAGCTCTCATTATATCTGCGGAGGGATGCTTCCAGTTCGAGTGTTTTATTTCTTAACTCCCGGATGTTGGCATCTGCCTGTATTTGCGCTGAAGTGGCAGTTAGCCGTGCCTGCTTCACTTTGCTCTTTTGTGGCAGGAAGTAGATGGGGAAAGAAACCCCGATCATCCAGGCATTCAGATTCTTAAGTGGGAGAATGTCCTGACGGGTATACCCCACACTGATTTCAGGAAAGAAATGGCTCTGCTCTACACGAAGCATTGCTTTCGCTTCATCTGCCTGGCTTTGAAAGTAGGCTGTATGTGCTCCCGACAGGTTTCCATCCGAAATGCCGGTATAGAATAAGGATAAAGTGGAATCCATCGGAACAATGGGATCGTTGGAGTAGCAACTCCATTGGAAACGTGCCAATGCCATTTTCTCTTCTTCTTTTGCTTGGAACCAGCGGTTATGCAGATCGGCAGCTATGGTGGTCATCATATTTTTTTCGAGCAAGGTAATCTCTCCTTGTTGGTATCGTAATTCTCCGATGCGCTGCAGTTCTTCTGCCATTTTATCCTGATCCCGATACATTGAACAGAGATTAGTGGCATATTGGTAGTAGGCCCACGCCCTTTTCACTTCTGCTGTGATTTCTTTCTCTACCATCTGCCGATAATAGGTGTTCGTTTTTACCTGACGGTTGACTAACGCATTCTTGTAGAATGGCGTTAGAAGGGAGCCCAGGCTTTGCTCGAAAGCCAGTTCCTTGTCTTTTTTGTTTTCTCCGTTAAGTTGCCCCCAGGAATAGCTGAACGAGGTAGGGGTTGCTTCTATCACTTCTCCGCGAGTGGCTTTGGCTTGTTGAATAGCATTATTGGCTATTTTCAGGCGAGGGTGATTTTGTTTGGCTATTTCTATCGCCTGTTCGAGACTGACTGTTTGTGTCTGTTGAGCGGAAACGAACGCGGGAAGAAACAAGAACAGGAGACACAATCCCCCGAAAGGCCGGCGCAGTTTGATTCCCGGACGTCTCCAGGTAGCAAATGAATTTACAATTTTGTAAAACACTGGAATGATGAGTAAAGTCAGTACGGTAGAAATAATCAAGCCACCGATGACCACTGTTGCCAACGGACGTTGTACTTCTGCGCCGGCTGAAGTGGCTATTGCCATCGGGACGAATCCCAAAGATGCAACCAGTCCTGTCAGGAATACAGGACGGAGCAAGTGTGGAGTCCCTCTTTTGATAATCTGGTTTGTAGTCATGGAATAGGTATTTTGTTTACGAAGTTCGTTGAAGTGATTTACCATCAGGATACCATTCAATACTGCTACCCCGAACAAGGCGATGAATCCTACTCCGGCCGATATGCTAAACGGAAGTCCGCGTAGCCAAAGTGCGGCGATACCACCGATGAGCGATAGGGGGACGGTTGAGAATACCATCAGGGTATAGGTGATGTTCTTGAATGCGAAGAACAGAATCAATAGAATGAGCATTAATGCCACGGGGATGACTACCAGTAAGGTATTGATGGCATTTTGCAAGTTCTCGAACTGGCCGCCGTATTCGAAGTAATATCCCGGCTTCAGTTTGATGTTCTTGTTCAGTGTCTCTTGAATATTGGCGACAACTTGCTGGATGTCTGCGTCACGCACATTGACACCGATGACGATGCGTCGTTTGGTTGCATCCCGGTTGATTTGCAGTGGCCCACTGACAAGGTCGATGCTTGCTACCTCTCCAACAGGAATTTGAATTCCTTCCGAAGTGCGTACAAACAACTTATCAAGATTCAAGTCGGCCACTTTCTCCTGGTCAAGCCGTACCACGAGATCGAATCTCCGTTCGTTTTCAAAGACTACACCTGTTGACTCTCCGGCATAGGCAGTTCGGATAATGGTGTTAAGCTCTTGTATGTTGATGCCGTAACGGGCTATTTTGCTACGGTTGTATTTCACTACCAATTGGGGTAATCCCATCGTCTGCTCAACGATGACATCCGCTGCTCCCGGCACTTTTTCTACAAAGGTAGCTGCTTCTTTGGCTCTTTCATATAATTCGTGCGTGTCTTCTCCATATAGTTTGATGGCAATATCTGCTTTTGCTCCCGTCATCAGCTCGTTGAAGCGAAGCTGTATCGGTTGCGAGAAGTTGAATTCGGCACGTTCAGAGAGCGGAGCAAGTGCATCTTTCATTTTATCCACCATTTCTGCACGGCTTCCGGCACTTGTCCATTCTTTGAATGGTTTCATGATAATCATCACATCAGCATCTTCCACTGCCATCGGGTCAGTGGGAACTTCCGCCGTTCCTATTTTGGCTACCACGTGTTTGATTTCAGGGAATTTATCCATTAATGCTTTCTCTGCCAAGCGGGAAACTTCGATACTTTCGGTCAGCGAACTTCCTGCGGGTAGTGTCATTTGCATGGCAAAATCACCTTCGTCCAAAGTGGGAATGAACTCTGCTCCCAGGCGGGTAAAGAGAAAAAGTGAACCGATCAGCGCGGAGAAGGCTATGATGACGGTACGCCATTTGTAACGAAGACAGGCGCGCAGGGTATGCTGGTAGATCTTGTTCAGTTTCTCGAAGAAGCGGTCGGCAAGGGTGGGTTTCACAACAATGGTATGCTTCAGAAAGAGGGAGGCCATCATAGGAACATAAGTCAGTGAGAGAATTAAGGCTCCGATAATGCAGAACACAAGTGTTTTAGCCATGGGGGTGAAGTATTTCCCTTCAATCCCGTTCAATGTAAGGATGGGGAAGAAGACGATAAGGATAATCAACACTGCAAAAGTGGCCGAACGTGCAACGCCGGAAGCTCCTTTTTCCACTTCTTTTTCCATCTCTTTGCGGGTCAGTGTGCGGCCTCGGAATTGTTTTCCGTAAATGTGGGCGAGGATACCTTCCAATATAACGATAGAGCCATCTACTACAATACCAAAGTCAATGGCACCGAGACTCATTAGATTGGCGGTGACATTGAATACACGCATCATGATAAAAGCGAAAAGCATTGCCAGCGGGATGACGGATGCGACAATCAGTCCGGCACGGAGGTTGCCGAGGAAGAGGATGAGTACAAGGAAGACGATAACTGCTCCTTCAATCAGGTTGTTGACAACCGTAGAGATGTTCCGATTTACCAGTTCCGAACGGTTCAAGTAAGGTTCTATACTGACTCCTTCGGGCAATAGCTGCTGTATTTTTTCTACCCGTTTTTCGAGTTCTTGAGTCACTACATTTGCGTTGGCACCTTTCAGCATCATGGCAATTCCGCCGACACACTCGCCCTCACCATCCTTGGTCATGGCACCGAAACGCTTTGGAGAACCGAAGCGGACAACTCCTACATCACTGATATGTACCGGAATCCCATTCCGGTTGGTCACTACAATCTGTTCAATATCCTTGATGCGGGTAATCATACCTTCCGACCGGATATAGTAGGCATTCTTTATCTTCTCAATGTAGCTTCCTCCGGTATTTTGGTTGTTGCTGCTAAGTGCTTCGAACACTTCGCCGATAGTGATATTCAAAGAAAACAGGGCGTCCGGATCGACGGCTACTTCATATTGTTTCAGGTAACCGCCGAAACTATTGATTTCTACTATACCGGGTATACCGGACAACTGACGTTTCACCATCCAGTCTTGAATGGTGCGGAGTTCCATTGCGTCATATTTCTTCTCATATCCGGGAGCTACCTTCAATATATACTGGTAAATCTCTCCCAGACCGGTGGTGATGGGCATCATCTCCGGTGTTCCGAGTTCGGAGGGAATTTCGCTTGTTACGCTTTGTATTTGTTCATTTATCAACTGCCGTGCATCGAGTGTGGGGACACTTTCTTTAAAAACGACCGTTACGACCGATAGCCCGAAGCGGCTGACAGAACGGATATCTTCGACATTCATAATATTGCTCATCGCTATTTCGATAGGCATAGTGATGAGTTGTTCCACCTCTTGTGGCGCGAGTGTAGGAGATACGGTCACTATTTGTACCTGATTATTGGTAATGTCGGGCACGGCATCAATAGGTAGTGTCAGCATCGCATAGATACCTCCGATAAACAGGAAGAGAGTAGTGAGTCCTACAAATAGTTTCTTCTTGATTGAAAAACGTACAATAGCTGTAAACATGATTTTCGTTGTATTATTATTTCACAGTACAAAATTACTGCCTATCTTCATCCGTTATCACTAAGAATAAATGAAGCGGAAAGATTGTGGGGTGAAGTGACGGATTTGGGAATTGAAAGATGTAAAATCATAGTTCTTGTTTCACTGCTGAACAAACATTTCTTTCAGTTTACTCGTTTAATATAAAAACAAACTAAATGTATATTCAACATGAAAACATTCGTCTTGATGATGGTAAGCCTGTTGTTTGCAATTTCTTCGGAAGCGCAAAACAAGTCTTTTTATGATTTTACAGTGAAAACTATTGATGGTAAGGACTTTCCTCTTTCTTCACTGAAAGGTAAGAAAGTGCTGGTAGTCAACGTGGCATCTAAGTGTGGGCTGACGCCCCAGTATGCTCAACTGGAGAAACTATATGAGAAATATAAAGAAAAAGACTTTGTTATTATCGGTTTTCCGGCGAATAACTTTATGGGACAAGAACCGGGTAGTAATGAAGAAATAGCCAAGTTCTGTTCTTTGAACTATGATGTTACTTTTCCGATGATGGCTAAGATTTCCGTTAAAGGAAAAGATATGGCTCCTCTTTACCAATGGTTGACGGAGAAAAAACAAAATGGAAAAGAAAGTGCACCGATTCAGTGGAACTTTCAGAAGTTTATGATTGATGAGAACGGACATTGGGCGGGAGTTGTGTCTCCGAAAGAAAGTCCGTTCTCTGAAAAGATTATTACTTGGATAGAGAAGGAATAAGAGAGACTTTTTTCAGCTCTTCTTCGAAGTTGGGAGTGAAGATTCCTTTACCCAGATTTTCTTTTATTTCTTCGATCTTCCAAAATCGTCCACCGTCCAGTTCGTCGCTGGGATGGATTTCTTCCTCATAAACGGTTTTGTGGACAAAAACAAGCTCTTTTTCACGGCTGGATTCAAAAATATAACTGGTGAGAAGCTCGGGAGTGAAGTCTGTGATGCCTAATTCTTCACGGACTTCTCTCTTTAGGGCGATTTCTACGCTTTCGCCCAAATCAATATGTCCGCCTACAGCCGTATCCCATTTCCCCGGTTGAATGTCTTTCCATTCGGGGCGTTTCTGTAAATAGATGTCTCCTTGGGCATTGAATACGTGAAGGTGAACTACCGGATGAAGCAGTTTGCTACCGCTGTGACATTCTCCGCGAGTGGCAGCTCCGGTGATATTTCCCTGTTCGTCTACGATAGGGAACATTTCCTGGTTATTATCACTTGGCATAGTGTCTTTTATATTGCGTAAAATCTTTCGGAGAGGAGGATTTCTTATGGTATTAATAAAGAAGAATCTCCATAACTTAGGAATCGGAAATCATGCGCCAGTGCATAATCATAAATAGTGCGCCAATTCCCTTTTACAAAAGCTGAAACCAAAAGCAGCAAGGTACTTTGCGGCTGATGGAAATTAGTAACCATCGCTTTCACTATTTTATAATTGTATCCCGGTGCTATGATAATCTGTGTACTGGTGTGAAGGGTTTCCAAACCATTCCTGTCGAGATATCCTAATATCTTTTGCAACGCAACAACGGGAGGAATCTGGTCGTACTTTTCATAAGGCTGCCATTGTTTGACACGTAGTTCTTCTTCCGTAGCATACGGATTTTCAGCCAATGTAACTCCAATGTGATACAAGCTTTCCAGAGTCCGTACAGAAGTAGTCCCTACTGCAATAGCACAACCGTCGTGGTCAATCAGTTTTTTGATGGTACTCCGATTGACCGATATATATTCCGTGTGCATCTCGTGACCTTCGATTTCTTCACTTTTTACAGGTTTGAATGTGCCTGCTCCTACATGTAGAGTTAATTCTTCAAGATCGATCCCTTTTTCTTGAAGAGCATCCAATACTCGTGAAGTAAAATGTAATCCCGCCGTAGGCGCAGCTACCGAACCTTTAATCTTAGAATAAACAGTCTGATAAGTCTCCTTGTCACTTTCTTCCGTATCCCGGTTTAAGTAAGGAGGAATAGGAAGTTCTCCGAATACTTCAAGGATATCGGCAAACGTCACTTCCGGATTATCCCATGCAAAATCTACCCAATGGCTGGTTCCTTTACATTCTCCTCGGGTAGCGGTCAGAGTAATAGGGAATCCTTTGACGGTCATTTCGCGTTTCAACTGTCTGTCTTTCCATTTCTTCAGATTGCCGATCATGCAAAGCCAGGCGGCATGTGCTGTCTGTTGGAAATTTAAGACATAATCGTTTGGCTGGATCGGTTCAAGACAAAACACTTCGATCAGTGCTCCCGTCTCTTTTCGAAAATGGAGGCGTGCCTGAATGACTTTTGTATTATTGAATATCATCAGGCTGCCTTGCGGCAGATATTCCGGCAAAGACGTGAAAACATCTTCACTAACTTCTCCACGACGGTATATTAAGAGTTTGGACTGGTCGCGGGTAGGCAACGGGAATTTAGCAATACGTTCATCCGGAAGAGGATAACTGTATTCACTGATATGGATATGTCTAGGATCTTC
Source organism: Bacteroides sp. MSK.18.37 (assembly GCF_019129155.2). Taxonomy (NCBI): domain Bacteria; kingdom Pseudomonadati; phylum Bacteroidota; class Bacteroidia; order Bacteroidales; family Bacteroidaceae; genus Bacteroides; species Bacteroides sp. MSK.18.37. Next base: position 4,269,618 of record NZ_JAHOIB020000001.1, read on the forward strand.
TTTCATTGTTTTCTAAAATAAAAAGAGGTTAGAACCCATTCGGTTTCTAACCTCTTTAACCAGTCGGGGTGACTGGATTCGAACCAGCGACCACACGCCCCCCAGACGCGTACTCTAACCGGGCTGAGCTACACCCCGAATTGCGGATGCAAAAGTACAGATTAATTTTTAATTAGCAAATAAATAGCGTGAAATTTCTTCTATTATAAATTTACTATTTAGTGCTATCGGCTGGTTATTAGTAGATTGTGGGATTGTTTTGTTTGTTGGTAGAGGCAGAATAAAAAGATGTTACGGACTTATATTTAATTCCATATTGCATTTTCCAGTTTATGCAAATAGCTGAGTTGTGGGACTAAATCATATCAATTAACCGAAAAACTTTAATAAAACTTTAATCGAATTTTCTCATCAGAATCTCATTACTGTCTTTTAATTTATGTATATATATGTATGTAAATGATAATTAATAGGTGGCGTCTGTAGTTATATTTCGTAACTTTATGTTCCGTAATTTTAAAAAGTTTCACAGAGGAATTATAGATTCGCTAAATGGAAATTTGTAATTATATGAGATGTATTTATCCTTTATTTTATGAAAAAATAGAACAATATATCGGTTCTGTGTTTCTAATTAATAAGTTGAACCTTAGTAAATTGTTTAACAGCTTTGATAAAGAAGATAAACATGGTGAGGTGGTGTGAAAATTTACATGTTAATGATTGTTTTTGTTTCTGATAAATCTATTTTTTGATGTATATATTTGTGTTGTAATATTTATAAATAATGTTTGTCGGGAGGATAAAAAATAATAATATGGCAACAGTTAAATTTGTGTTGTACAAAAGCAACAAAAGAAAAGACGGGAGCTATCCTGTATGTTTGAGAGTGTCTAAAAAAGGTAAGCTCAAGTACATTGATTTAAAATTATCAGCATTAGAGGGGCAGTGGAATGAAGATACTTGCCGCTTTAAGAATGATAAGCGTGTCAATCCTAATTATGAATTATATAATGGGTTGTTGAGTCATTATGAAGACCGAAAAAATACTATCCTAAGGAAGTTTTTGGAAGAGCGTGTAGATTGGACTTTGAATCAGTTTGAATCGGAATTTTTGGGTATGTCAAGGCAGGGGAAGGTTTATGACTACTTTATGAGGCAGGTCGAGAATTTGAAAGCTACAAAACATATTGGAAATGCAAAGGTGTATGAGCGAACTCTGCGTATGTTGGCAAAGTATGACCCGAAGATTAAGGAACGGGTATTTTCAGAATTGGATATAAAATATATCAATCGTTTTAATTTGGAAATGGAAAAAGACGGGTGCTGTGGCAATACCCGTAAATATTACCTTAAAACATTACGGGCGGTTATGAACAGGGCGATAAAGGAGCATGAAGCCTCATCGAAAACCTATCCATTCGGTAAAAATGGTTTTGAAATAGGTTGTTTGGAGGAAGAAACGGAGAAACGCTATTTACAGCCAAAGGATTTGGAACTTTTAAAGAATTCGCCCCAAACGAATTTTGTATTGGAGCGTGCCCGTATGCTGTTTTTATTTTCCTATTATTGTTATGGGATGAGTTTTGTTGATATGGCAAAGCTTACGACTGAAAATATAGTTGTATCGGAAGGGATAGAACATATTGTTTATAAACGGGAAAAGACGAAGAATGTCAAGAACATGAAGCCGTTAATAATACCTGTTACCCCTGCCTTGAAAGATATATTGGAGTGGTTTAAACAAAATACTTCTTTAGTGGGAAATTATCTTTTGCCTATAATAACGAAAGATTATGACGGAGAGCAACTGTATGACCATATACGTACCCGTTATCAACGACTTAATAATAACCTGAAGAAATTAGGTAAGATATTAGGTATTGAGAAGAACCTTACCACCTATGTGAGTCGTCATACGATGGCTATGACGTTGCAGGGTAATGACGTTTCCCGCGAAACAATTAGCGCAGTATTGGGACATCGTGACATTAAAACCACCATGACATATTTGGATAGTTTGTCACAGAATGTTTTGGATAGAGTTGCAATGTTATTATAATAATTTATTAAATCTTATTTGATATGATTTTAACGCTAAAAACACCCTTGGGAAAATTAATAGATAAACTCCTTAAGGGGGAAGTAACGGCATTATCGGAGAAGAGGTTCTATCTTTATGTTGAAAATTTAACTAATGGGGATAAAGGTAAACTTCGGCAAGTATTGAAAGACATAGATGATATGGTTGCTAACTGGAAGGATAGTTATTTTATATCCGTTTATGAAGAAAGGGTAGCTGCTTTTAATCGAAGTAAATTACAAATAACACCTCAAGAGTTAGATGATATTTATCATGAAGAAAATTATTTGTTGAAGTCTGGTAAAATTGCACTGTCAGTAGATTATTTATATGAATCTATTGCAAAGTATGGCTTTATAAATGAACATCATCAGGATGCGGTAGAAAGTGCATGTTTCTATCATGACATAGAGTTTTTGCGGAAAGAGTGGGAGTATTTAGTGTTGGCTCCGATAATGTCATTACGGGATGTTGTTTGTAATATGTTGGGTATGGCTTGTGATATTCCTAAAAGTGAGTCGCAGACGTCTAGTAGACCATTAAAACGGATAGAAGATTATCCGGAGATATTTGGTCTTGGTATTTGTTGTGAATTGACAGGCTATGCAAAGCATACGATTTATAAGTGGACTCGCACAAAAGAGATACCGTGTCATCGTTCCGGCGCTAATGGGCGTAAATTGGTATTCAAACGTGATGAAATTGTAGAATGGCTGACAGCTCGGAAACAGGAAACGAAAGATGAGTTTATAAAACGCAAAGAATCGGAGTTGGCTTCCAAGTATATCTATAATAACCTATAAAAGTAGTGGTATTTGTATACATTTAAAATAATCAGTTATGTATGACACAGTAGTTTTAAAACTTCTAAAAGAGGATATAGGCGATAAGTACGATTGGAGGTCTGTCTTTAATAAGATTGACCAAACCAGCGAGTACAAGCAAGTTGAAGGTGGTAGCGGACATATAAACGGATTACGTGTCTCTGTAACGGAGAAACATGTCAGAGTCACGGGGAGCCTCTCTAAATATTTCAGAGGTACTAATCTCGATTCTTTAACCTTGTCACAAGTTGAAAAGGCTATCAAGCAATTGGGTAAGGAGCTAGGTGTTCCTATGATAGAGGCTGATGTGGAACGGGTGGATATGGCTGAAAACTTTGAAATGTCTCGTCCCCCTGAATTTTATATTTCTAAAATGCAAAGTTTGGGGGAATGTTGCCCTAATAAGTGGAAAGGGACTACCTATTTTCCTTCTAATGGGGTATTGTTACGTTTCTATGATAAGTCCAAAGAAGTGCGTAAGAAAAGGAAAAATCAGAAGAATACTCCCGGTGCTTTCTCTACAAGTGTGGAACAGAATTTATTAAGATACGAGATATGCTTTGGTAAAAAGGCAATTAGGCGGATGTTCGGTCATCAGCTAAAAGCGAAAGACTTGTATGATAAAGATATATTTTGGAGGTTGGTATCCGAGTGGCTCTACTCCTATGACGAAATAGGTATAATATCGGATAAGCTTTTTGATGTGTCTTTTGAACAGATAAAAACGCTGAGTGATTTTGAGGAGTGGTGTATTTGTATTGCTCATAGTGTTGTTGGGCTTCCTTCTTTTGTAAAAGGACGTTTCTCTGTCAGAGAACGGAGTCTTGGCGAATCGAATGGCAATAAAAAGGATGGACAGGATAGACAATACCATAAAAGAATACAGGATAAAATTAGAGGAGCTATGAAGCACTTTAGTGGTACTATGGGAAAAACAGAGTTAATGCAAGAGCTGACAGATAAGATTGAGGCATATCTAACGGATAAGTTCGAAAACTCACCCGATGCTTATAATGTGCGGGAAGATAGTGCTTCGGTCAAATAAGCCCTCTATTAGGTTCTATGCAAGATAAACTTCTAATGGTTGGGAAATAGTGTTTGATTAGGGGTAACTTTTCTATAAAAGACTATTATGAGAGGTCATAAAAATAAAAGGAGGACTGGATATATGAAATATATCAAAGTCCTCTTTCGTCAATATACGCAGGCTATTGTCCTGCGTATATATCTTCTTTCATCTCTATTGGAAGCGTATTGCCACTTTTATTCCTTAATAGTATAATTTACTCGGTTAGGGGATAAAATGGTTAATATCGCTCAAAAACGAGTCTCTATGATTAAGTATGTGATGAGGCTATTGCTAAGAGTCGATATTCCATTTCCAAGTTATCATAAAAAAGAATGGGGGGAGGGTGTTCACATTAGTTGGATGATACCCGTAAATGATGTAACAAGCTAGGGGTAGGAGTAGAGGATAGGTGGTAATATAAGAATGTCATATAGGATTAAAATAGAATGGATTGGAGTAGATTGGTAATGGATGGATAGGTAATGGTTTTAGTGATGAGGCTAATAGTGACGTCACATTGACAAAAGTGATATCAAAAGTTTGGGAAGCCTCATCGAAGTTATTTCCTGAAATCCTTGTTGGGTATCAAGTTTTATATAAATTTGTTCCATGACACCCCGAAAAACGTTTGTAGGACGTGGAATTTTGACTATATTTGTCGCATCATACAGGTTTATCCCTGTTTGGTGGACATAGTTAATTATGGAAGCGTTTAGCTTTATCCCGTTTTTAGGAATCTGGACAATTTCGAATCACACGGGGATTGGCGATACAAACGTTCATGCTAGCCGTATATACATACTCAAATGATATATACAGTTTAGCGTGGGGTGTCGTTTTATCTCGTGTGATAGGTTTGTCCAGAACCTCTAAAACAGATAATCCTAACAGCCTCACGCTTTCTTTTTTATACAAACCTTTCTTGTTGGGGCTAGGGAAACAAATCTGTGATATTATGAAAAGAATTTTGTTGTTTCTAGTAGGGGCAGTAATGGCTCTTTCTATGTTTGCTCAAAAATTAACCTCTGTAAGGTCGTTTGAATATCTTGATTATGTTACTCCACACCCTTATGATGTTCGGAAAGCTACTTTAGGAGGGGAATCTCTTACGATTTCTTATAATCCTAATACTGGATATGGGATAAAATTCAGATATATATTTCGTAATATTAATATATCTGTGAAATTTATCACTTCGGGAAATGGAAAGTATATATATACAGGAACGGATTCATCTGGTAATAAAACAGTAGTAGCTACGAAAAGAAAGTTGAGCGATTTTCTCGATAATGTAGGGCAAACACAAAGTGAATCTTTTGAAAGGGATAAAGAAATAGAAATTGCTATATATGGAATTGGTGACCTATCAATATATCCATTGAAAAATACTCCTGAAAGACGAAAAGAAAAAGAAGAAAGGAGCATTAAGATAAAAGAAAGAAATAGATTGCAAGATAAACTAAATGAACTATATTCATATTGGCAAAGTACTAAAGCGAGCGTTCAAGACAGTTTGCGAAATTCTTTTAAGAAGGAATTTTTCGAGAAGAAGGGTGCCGGGCGATATAGTTGGGATTCAGAGACGAATTTTGCTGTTAGGTATATGGCTTGCATAGATTCAAATAAGGTTGTAAAAATTCTTAAAATAAATGATGTGAAAGTAGCTGAAAATATTGAATATCTAGATGAGTTTAATAGAAATGAATACAAATATCAAGCTAAAAATAATAATGGTGCAAAACTAATTAATGGAAAGATGTTCCTAACTGATAGATTTTCCCCAAATTTGATTGTTTGTACGTTAACTCGAGAAATAGTATTGAAGAAAGGAAAAGTTTTATATACTCGTTGGGGGAGTGGTAAAGTTAGCCAAAAGGCGGAGAAGGTCATAGAGGCTAATATTGCCTTGCTAAAGAAGGGACGATACCTAATTGAAATACAGGAATTAGATGGAGAGCTTATATCTGTAGTTGCCCAAAAATATTCAAATATTTCTAACAAAAAAGAAATTGTGTTATATTCAATATATGAATAAATTGTATAACGTATTAGGCTATAGTACGTTGGGTAGGCTATAGTAATTTACTTGAAAATATTCCTATGGTACGAAAGAAAAAGGGAGAATAATAGAATGTTAGATGTATGATATGTTCAAAATTTTAAATAATGCATTATTATGGAAAAGAATTTTATTTTATCAGTAGGAATGTCTGTAATGTTCTTATTTATAAGTTCCATTAAAACTGTCCAAGCTCAACAATTAGGAATTGGCGTAAAAACAGAGTTAAATGGAAAGGTACGTTTCTGCAATTACGATGAGGCTTATTTTATGCCAGATACAAATACTCGTATAAAAGTTACAGGATTAGAAATTGCATACGATAGTTCCTTGAATTATTATGATATATTCGTGAATGTAAAAGGAGACAAGGTGAATTTGCATATAAAATATTCCAATGGTGGTGAAGGAGCCTATATTTACAAAGGTATAGACAGGATTTCAAAAATGGATGTTGTGGTTACTACCAAGAAAAAATTAAGTCTTTATGCAAATAACTACGGTGTCAATTCTTATAAAGAAGTCGAGAGTTCTGTTGGAATTATTATAGTGTTTCCTAAAACTTATATGATTTCGTCCATTGTTCCTATAAAAAATAAAGTAGAAACAGTGAATGAATTGTCCACTCAATTGCGCAAGGGGGTGATAACTGATTCGGATGGCTATACAAATATCCGTAAGTCAAATAGTGTAAATTCGGAAATTATAGGTAAAATTGTGGATAGGGAAGTATTCACTTATTGGGAAACAAATGATAATTGGTATATTGTGCAAACTGCAAAAGGAATAAAAGGATATGTGCATAAAAGTAGAATAAAACCAGTAGAGGAAAGAAATGAGCAAAAAATAAGATACTATAAAGTAAAGAATGGAGATAAAATCCAAGATATAGCAGAAAAATTAGGGGTTTCTATAGACACAATTTGTAAGTTAAATCGTGTAAAAATAACAACAGTGTTGAGAGAAGGGCAGGCTTTACGTATTAGTAGATGAAAAATGTTTTGAATTAATTCTGGAAGATTTTTATAACCACTTTATTAGCAAGCAGTTCTGAGGATAAGGTAAAAATGAGGTAATGATTTGGCAACCCTGTCTATTTCTACGTTCTGCTGTGAGTTGCTGTCAATGTCTCTCGTCTTGGTACAAAAGTAGCAATAAAAATCGGATACACATCAAAATGTCCCATGATTTTTATCACAGGACGTTTTTTATCTTCGCTGAATAATCCGGTTTAACCGTTACTTCTATTTTCGGCAAGTTGCGGGCTATGATTGCTGAAATTTATACTTTAATCCATACTCTTCCAACTTGCTATACAGCGTTGTACGTCCGATTCCGAGCAATTCGGCGGCAACCTTGCGGTTTCCGTTTGCCTGCTTCAACGCGCGTAAGATGCGTTCCTTGTCCTCCGCATCGTTTCGCAAGGCGAAGCTGACAGGTGAGGTCGGTTTCGTTACGGCAAGTTCCAGATGCTCTTTCATGACAACTCCCGTCTGTGCCTGCAACACCGCGCCCATTATCTTCTGCCGAAGCTCACGGACATTACCCGGCCACGGATGGGTCAGCAATGTCTTACGGGCTTCCGCATCGAACCCAGTCACGCTACATTCCAATTCATTGTTGGCAATCTCACGGAAGAACTCCGCCAACGGCATGATGTCCTCCTGACAGTCACGCAAGGGCGGAACAGTTATCTCGAAGTCGTGCAAACGGTACAGCAAATCCTGTCGGAAACGTTTTTCAATGACCGCTTTCTCCAGATCCTCGTTGGTGGCGGCGATGATGCGGACATTGAAGCTCTTGTCCGTCTTGTCACCTATAGGGCGGTATCTCCGTTCCTGTATGGCACGGAGTAACATCTGCTGGGTTTCCAATGCGAGATTGCCTACCTCATCCAAGAACAATGTGCCACCCTCTGCCTCATTGAAGTATCCTTTCTTTGTGCTGTCCGCACCCGTAAACGCGCCTTTGACATGTCCGAAGAATGCCGAGGGCGCAAGGTCTTTGGAGAGTGAACCGCAGTCCACAGGCACAAACGGTTTCCCTGCCCTTTTGCTCTTATCATGCAGATGGTGGGCGATATGCTCCTTGCCCGTGCCGTTCTCTCCGAATATCAGCACGCTCATATCAGTAGGGGCAACTAATCTTATCTGTTGCATGATTTTCTGAAAGGCGGAACTGTCACGGGCAAAAACGGGCATACGATTTCGTCCGATACTCCGTTCTTTCAGGATGGTATGAAGCAGAGGCATAAGTTTATCCTCCACAAGCTGCTTGGGGATATAGTCCAGCGAGCCGAGTTTCATACTTTCGACTGCCGTATGCACTTCGGCATAGTTGGTCATGATGATTAACGGTTGTGTCATGCCTTCCTTGCGCATCCATCGTAATAGGTCGATGCCGTCACCGTCGGGTAGTCGTAGGTCAGAAACCACGATGTCCCCGTCTGAGGCTTGTTGCAGAAGTTTCTTCGCGGTCGAGAGGTGGTAAGCCTGCACGGTACGGAATCCTTCCCGTGCCAGCAGGTTGCAGACAAACTCGCAATACACGATATTGTCCTCCACCACGATGATTCTTGTTTTATCCATTTTCGTATTTTTCCTTTCTTCTTTTGCCTGCCGGATAATTTCAGCACCTTTATCCAGCACAGCCGGTCACCGCTTTGCATATCGCTTCGTCATCTGGAGTGGCACTTCCATGAAGTTGGGCGTAAAGTTCCCTCAATGGCTGGTCGGCACGGAGAATCTGCCATGAACTTCGCAGATGGTGTGTAAGTGTGTCCAGTTCTTGGAGGTCTTTACGCTGTTCTGCATCCTTGACCGCCTGCATTTCCTTTTCGGTTTCCGCTATCAGTTTGTCCAGCATGACGGATTCATTGCCATAAGATAGCAGAGTGGAAAAATCCGGCTTTTCATCCAATATGCTGCTTAATGCGCATTTATCCGTAATCTCCATCAGTTCGGATATGGAGAACGGCTTGAACAGGCATCCGGCAAATCCACGCCCTATAAGTTCCTCCTTGCTGCAACTGCCCGAAGCGGTTGTCACGACTATGGGAATACTCTTCGAGTTGCCTACATTGGATGAGCGCAACAGTTCCAGCAGTTCAAAACCGCTTATCTCAGGCATATTCAGATCCGTCAGAAGCAGGCTGTATTCCTTTTTTCGTATCAGCTCCATCAGTACCGAAACATTGGTACAGGTATCGCAGTGCATCCCTTCATGGGCATACATTTCTTTCAACATAAGGAGAAGTACCTCGTCATTGTCGATGGCAATCACATCATGGCAGATATGATTATGGCGCATTTGCGCTTGAATTGTCTGTTCCGGCAGTTCCTCGGCTGTCTGCATGGGAATTTCCACCGTGAAGCGGCTCCCTTTGCCTTTCTCGCTTTCCAAGTGTATAGTTCCACCGAGCATCGCCACAATACGCTGCACGATGGACAATCCTAATCCGAAGCCGTCTTTTGCGGCGGCATTTGAAAGACGTTCAAATGCACCGAATACTCGTTGTTGCTCATCTTCGGTCATGCCCGTACCGGTATCTTCAACGATAAGTTTCAGCAAACCGTTATCATAATCCGCTGCCAATGATACACTACCGTTATCCGTGAACTTGATGGCGTTTGACAACAAGTTGTTGCCGATTTGCAGGATACGTTCCTTGTCGGTCAAAACCACCGCATCGGTGTGGCTCTCCACTATCAAAGTCAGCCCCTTGTTCATGGCAATGGGCATGAACTCCGTTTCAAGAATATGCGTGATTGCGGAAATCCTGCAAGGGGAAAGGTTGGGTTGCTCCTTGCCGTTGTCCAGACGGAAGAAATCCAGCAGCGTGTTGAGCATCTCCCGCATACGCTCGGAAGATTGCCGGATATTATCCACATACATGGTGCTTTTATCCGCGCTACAACTTTTCTGCATCAGTCCGGCATAGCCTCATTTTGTCAATCGTATTTTTTCGTGGTAGAAGTAGTTTACGATGACAGGTTTGCCTTTTTCCGAGCGTCCGTATGGCAGATCGTTTATACGATACGGGAAGCCCTGCTCCTTGGCGTAATTTGAAATGTCCTGCTCCAATGCCTGCCAGTATTCAAGCCTTTTTTTATTGTAAATTTCCTCGTAAAGCGGTATGAGGTCAGGATACTTCTCACGGATATACGTCATTATCCCGCCTTTGAACTGCCCGCGTAAATTCAGGTTTTCAAGCCAGATTAAATCAGCATAATCTTTTACCTCCTCTATTATTGCCTTCACGTCTGTTATTCTGGGGAATATGGGCGAGACGAAGCATACGGTGCGGATACCTGCCTCGTATGTCTGACGCATCGCTTTCAGACGGCGTTCAATGCTTACGGCGTTGTCCATATCTGCGCAGAACTGCTCGTCGAGCGTATTGACAGACCATGACACAGTCACTTTGGGAAAACTCTTCAACAGGTCGAGATCGCGAAGGACAAGATCGGACTTTGTGCATATCATAATCTCGGCATCGCTTCCTCGCAGCTCTTCGAGCAGCCTTCGGGTACGGTGGAATTCTTCTTCATACGGATTGTAACCGTCCGTCACAGACCCTATTACAACACGTTCACCGTCGTATTTATGAGGATTCGTTATCGGCTTCCAGTTTTTTACATCTAAAAACGTACCCCACGGCTCGGTGTGCCCGGTGAACCGTTTCATGAACGATGCGTAGCAATACCTGCAGGCGTGGGGACACCCTACATAAGGGTTGACCGAATATCCTCCCACCGGCAGAGAGGATTTGGTCATTACACTCTTTACATCTATTTCCTTTATTGTATCCATATTCATTGTATTCGTCTGGTAAATTGTTCCGGCAATTCCTGAATCATTCTTTCGTCGCCCATAATCGGCAGCAAATCCTCTTTCATGAACACCGGTATGCCATGAGCCTTTGCCTGTTCTGCAATGCTAAGCACCCATTCGGGGCGCGAATATGACTTTCCTTTTCGGTTTCCGGTCTCTGTGCCTATGACAATCCAGTCAATTCCCTCGAAATCAATCTCGCCGATATCATCGAAGAGAGGTTCAAACGTGACATGGTAGTGTCGTGCTTTGATATTCTTTTTCAAATCATCAATCCTCCTTTTCTCGGAACTGCGCGTGACGGTCACGCCCATCCATACGTTCTCGTCGTCAGAGGAGAAACTGATTTTGTCAGGGCGCTTCGTCAGAAAGATATAGGCGTGCTGGGGATTGCTGCTGATCCGCTCGAAAATTTCTGCGTTCCATTCAGGCTTCCAATCGGAGAAATCGCTCATTCCTGTCATGAGCCACACATGAGGACGGGACGTATCGATGATGCGCAGTTTTCGTTCCATGTATTCAGGCACGGAAAAGTCGTCGGTAATGTGGAAACGGCGGCAGTTGTTACGGGCATAGCAGTAAGGGCATCCTATAGTGCACCCTACCACTATGTTCATGTTTTTTATCAGGGATTTAATGCAGACACTCATAACACAACTGTTTCTCCGTCCTCCGGGATAATCAGCCGGCTCATGTCGGCTTCGTGATGCGTTGCCTCATTGCGCAGAATTGCACGGGTGGTCTGGCAATGGTCGATGGCATCCATGTGTACGGCTATCAGCTTGATATGCGAAGGCAATTCGTCAAGTATCTGCATCACTTCGTTCTCGTCGGGGATGATAGGACCGTCCGTTTTGGAAAATTCGGGAAAGATTGCACCTCCGGAGTTTACCACGATATAGTCAGGATTGAACCGTTCCACGGTGTCTCGGATACATGCTTCCCATCGGCAGTCACCCATTATATAAACGGTCGGGAAGCCCTCGGCTTTTAGCACATAACCTGATACAGGTCCCATCATCTGCCCGATCTGCCCGAAACCATGATGTCCGGTCGTGCGGTAAATGGATATGCCGTCTATTGTTTTTATTTCTTCGATGGGTATCACATTTGTAAATCCGTCGTTTCTGATGGCGTCCGCGTCCTGGGGCTGAACGTAGAAAGGAATTTCTTTGGGCAAATGTGTGGGGACACTCGGCTCGTAATGGTCGATGTGATTGTGGGTCAGGAGCACCATGTCCACGCCTCCGATAATATCCTGAATAGGAATGGTGAGGTGTACCCTCGGTGTTTTATTCACACCGAGGGCCGATATCAAAGTGCCTTTGTCGGCTAAAACGGGGTCAATTAGCATGGTGTGTCCCGCATACCTGATTTTCAAGGTGGCATTGCGCACCAATTGTACTGTGGATGTCTTTTTCATGACTATATGTCTTGTTATTGATTACGGGTGCAAAGTTCGGAAGAATCCGGCGAAACATCTATGCCTGAAAAAACGGTAATTATGCCATTTTGATAAATGAAATTATTATCTTTGCAAAAACGACAAGGATATGGACGAGATAATCAACCCTGATCGACTGGTCAGCGTACCGTTCAACAAGACACGCTGCGGCGTGGATTTTTACATCAATACTGCCATAAACAAGGACATCGGACTTGTGCTGACAGAAAACAAGCGGTTTAAGACAGACTTCTTCAGCTTCTACTTTTTCCGTAAGGCAAACGGATATTTGCTACTGAACTTCCGCAAGATTGAACTGCGCGACGGCATGGTTCTCCTGCTTTCACCCCATCAGCAACAAGAGTGGCATGTAGATGAGACGGCGTTGGATTACACGTTCCTTATATTCCGCGAAGATTTCATGCGTACTTTTATCGCCGACAAGTTCTTCGTTTTTCGCCTTTTGTATTGTTACCAGACAGATACGCCGCCTTACATCAATGCCACACATGACGAAATGAAGGAATATATGCGGCTGCTCGGAAAGATTAAGTATGAGCTGATGAATCCAGTGTCCGATACGTACAATATCATTGTTTCCTTACTATATTATCTTTTGCTGATTATCAATCGTACATACGCTGCCGCCTATTGCTTGCCCGCTGAAATTGCTAAAAACAATTTCGCTTTTCGGTTCAAGGACTTGTTGGAACAGAATATCCGCACCCACCAGCGGGTGCAGGAATATGCAGACATGCTTCATGTCAGTCGCATCACACTCAATAACTCAGTAAAAGCCCAATTCGGAGTATCAGCTACCCATTTGATAAAACAACGTCTGCTTGAGGAACTGAAGAACGAATTGCTATTCTCCAACCGCACTGTCAGTGAAATGGCGGATGATTTCAATTTCTCTGATCCGAGCCATCTCATGCGCTTCTTCAAACAGCAAACAGGCAAAACATTTACTCAGTACATGACGGATTACAATAAAGGCATATACGAATAACTTCTTAATATAGTCGATAGCGGCTATCGAAATATGGTTGTTGATGTTCAGGCGTTTTTGTACTGCATGAACCATTTTACGATTTCTGGATCTTCGTGCGAGCCGAGTAAGAAAGGCTTGTCGGTATCCAGCGTCTTTATCCGTGCCATGTCGTCGGCCGACAGGGTGAAGTCTAATATGTCGAGATTCTGCTTCATGCGTTCCGGTTTCACAGACTTAGGAATAATTATGCACACTGATATTTATCGCGCCCGGACAGGTGTTCGGTGCGGAAGATGACGGCATGCAGTTCCAACCAGATGGCTACCTGCTTATGTTCCATCCCGACCTGCTGCGGAATACACCTCTCGGGCGGATAATGCGTGAATATTCGTTCTTTTCCTACGAGACAAACGAGGCATTGCACCTTAGTGTGGAAGAACGGCAAATCATCATGGATTGCTTCCACAAGATTCAATATGAATTGAACCATCCGATACACCGTCACAGCAAGAACCTCATCACAGACAGCATCAAGACGTTCCTTGATTACTGCACACGTTTCTATGACCGCCAGTTCATCACACGCGACAACCAAAACCGAGACATCCTCGCAAGATTTGAGCGGTTGCTTGACGAATACTTCCATGATGGGGCTGCTAAACGGATAGGCTTGCCCACTGTACAGTATTGTGCAGACAAGCTCTGCCTCTCGCCCAACTATTTCAGTGATTTATTGAAAAAAGAAACAGGTTCAACCGCCCTGCATTTCATTCATGACAAGTCTATTGAAATAGCCAAGACGGAACTTGCATCTACAGACGACACCGTTAATGAAATCGCCTATAATCTCGGTTTTCAGTACCCGCAACATTTTACCCGACTGTTCAAGAAAGAGGTAGGTTACACTCCGAATGAATATAGAGCGCAAGTGTCGTGAGAATTGGATTAGTACAGAATATTAGAACCCAACACCTCTCTTGCGCTTAACTTTCTTCCTTCTGCGAAGTATATCCACCATTTCCTGATTGGCTTCCGCATCAGCAGCGTTATAAGATGAGCCACTGCTTTTTAGCAATCCCCAAGAGCCGTTGAACAACTCGCTTTGTGCCGTGCCGGACGGTGCGCTTGGTGTAGCCGTTTCATATATTCCGGCTGTTATTCCCATACGTTCCCTGCATCTGTTGTGCTGCAAAGCCGCGTCAATCTTGGAATAACTGAAACGCCTGTCCACTTTGGAGCCGTTGAAATGGTAGCCATTCATGGAGAATACAACACCCTGCACCTCGCTGGTCTGCCCCTTATGCTTGAAATGTACTTCCACTCCCTGCCGTTTCAGGTTGGCGATAAGCACGTTCCAGTTGCCGCATCTGCCGACTTCCATTTTGATGATGTCGTAAAGCGCATATTTCGTCCTGTCTGGCTCTTTCAGGCGGTTGCGTTTGACATTGTCCTTTCCGCCAGCCATATGCAAGCCGTATTTCAAGGTCAATTCCTTGCAGATGCGGGTACTGCGCAGACGCTCGTGCCTGTCCGATATGGTATTGCCGTTGTTGTCTATGCGGTTGAAAGCAATATGCACGTGTGGATGCTCCTTGTCGAAATGCTGGGCGATGAAGAACTGCGTATTCTTGATTCCCATCCGTTCCATATATTCAAGCGCGATGCCTGCCATGATACGGTTCGTCAGCCGTAACTCATCCTCTTTGGAAAAACTCAACGCGATATGTCCGACAGGTTTTGTCACCTTATCGTTCATCCGTGACTGGGCATTGAAACTCATGGCGATAGTTTCCAGATTTTCCATAAACAAGCCTTCGCTTGCTACTATCTGCGTATCCTTCTTCTTGTCGATGATGTAATCCACCGCACCCTTGAAGTCGCTTCCTTTTACGATTTTCGCCATCATATCCCTATCTTGGTTATAAGTTCATGAATCCTTGCCACTGCCACCTTGCAGTCCCACCGTTCATCGTGGAAGCCTCCGGCGTTTGCCTTACGCGCAAGCTGGTTGAGATTGTTAGCCATGCCGCAGAGTTGGCGGATGTATCCGGCATGTTCCTCCGACAGCCGTTCTTTCACATGACCGTTACGGAAACATTCCCTCATGTACTCGCTTGGTGATACGCCCGCCTCATGCGATCGTGTCAGCAGGCGGAAGTAGTCGGCTGCCGTCATTTTCACTGCGATACGGTATTTCAGTTTCTCGGTTGCTTCCTTCTTGGGGCGACCTCCCTTGTTGCGTTCCTTGTGTTCCTTTGTCTGTTCCATATTTTATTCCTTTTAATTCGGTTACTGATTCAACTGTATAGACCGACGGGATGCCACCTCCTGCAATTTGGATGGTGGGTGGCAAGCGGTTTCGGTACACCCGAAACACAAACTTGCTACCTCCCAATCCTTAAGGAATGAGTTTCGGGCATCTCCCGTTTTTCTCATTCGGGATGTCATAATCCCAACCCTTTCTTCTTGGGTTTTACGATAGTTCTTGGCGGTGGACTAACGGCTAATTTCTGCCGGATTCCACGCAGGTAATCGTTCAGGTCTTTATGCCCTTTGTAGTTGTCGGAGAAGTCGCGGATGCGTCCGGCGAACTTCCTTTCCAATTCCCGATACGCCTTTCTTCCCGCCTCGTCATTGTCGAGCATGCAGTGGATACGTCCATACCCGTGCAGCACATCTATAGCTTTGGAAACATTGGCGGTCGAATTGAGGATGACGTAATCCTGCCTGTCAAGGTCGGGCAAGTTCGAGCAGTTCCTCTTCCGCAACGTGAGGAATGAAAGATAGTCCATCATGCCCTCGAATACAAGGCATTTCTCTCTCGCTTCTCCCTGTTGCCGAATATGGCTGATGTCTTTGGGTGCGACACAGCCTTTGAAAAAACGGTTACGCACTTCAAATCCTCCCGCCACATTCGGAAAACCGATGGCGAAATAGGGCTTGCCGTTATGGGTGAAGTGGAGCTCTTTACATTGCGCCTTTGCCAAAGCGATGTTTATGCCCCGTTCCTGCAAGTATCGGAGCAATGCCGGATGGGTGAGTTCGCCCACCTCCAAATGTTGGAAACTCGGTTCGGATGCCTGCTGGCGAAAAGAGAAAGATATGGGACGGATGTGTGGTGCCTGTTCCGCTATCTTGCCAAGCAGATAAGGCACATGGTCGGATGCGTACAGTACCCCTGCAAGTGCGATGATGTTACCACCTCTTCCCAGTCCATAATCGAACCACAGGTTGCGGTCGGTGTTCACCTTGAACGAGGCTTCCGTTTCCTGACGGAACGGGGATTTATACCACAGGCAGTTTCCCTGTTGCTTTACGGGCGAATAACCCAAACTTTGCAGATAGTCCGCAATTTTGATTTGTTTTGCTTCTTGGATGTTCATGATATAATTTCTATGGATTTGATGATGACTGTAAAAACGTTGATTTGATGAATGAGATATGTATTGTCCTATACGTTAATGCTTTATATTCTCAACATCTTCTCAACAAACCACTCACAAATAGAGAATCCAACAAACTGATGCTGTTTCCCTCTCAACTTTTCTTTTCGATTGTTGAGAATTTGTTGAGAGTGTATGCTGTTTATTATCAGTATGGTTATATCATTATTCATCAATTCAACAAAAAAAGAATAGTATTACAGGGATTCAAGTTGTTCCCTTGTGACGGTGTAGAAACGACCGACTCTTTTTATCGGCTCATATCGGCACTCCCGATTGTAATTGAATTGGTAAGTGGTATATGTAAGCCCGTTAGAGGCAGGAGTAAGTTTCCAACATTCCTGCAATACCTTTCTGACTTGGTGCTTCTCCACCTTTACCTGCGAATGTACCAGCAAAAGAAGAATGTCGTTGTGGCAGAACGAGAATGTGTCCGTGCCGACACTTTCCATAATGTCAAGGATAAGTTCGCACATCTCTATCTCCAATCGGTTGCGGTTGCTGCGGATAATCTTCTGCAAGGCTTCGGTATGCAGCAAAGAGGGCGCAAACCACATACGGCTTTCCTTTTCGGTGGAAAGTTGTCTGTATTGCAGGTAATACAGAAAGGCAGGTATCTCAGCTTTCAGCTTTTGCAGGAAGTCTGTGTCATCGGATTGCAGACGGTCTATCTTGCGCACCCAATAGCGTGTTTCACCTGCATCAATGATAACAGGCAGATACTCGTTGTTGGAGCATAGCACGAACTTGGCAAAGAACGCTATCTCGTCACGGTCTTTGCCTTTGGCTTCCACCTTGTAGGAAAGTGTGGTGCTGAGGTTCTTCAACCGCTCGCTGTCCTCCCTGCGGTTGAGCAATACCTCGTCCACCACGATGAGCAGTTTTCCTGCCCAGTCGGAATTGAACTGGCTGCGGAAGTCCTCGTTGGTATTGAAAGTGACATTGTTTTGAAACACAGCTTTCAGGAAGTTCAGGAATGTACTCTTGCCCGTGTTGCGTTCTTCTGATACCAACAGCAGGATAGGCAGTTTCTGCACGGGTTGCAGGTAGAGCAATTGAAGATAGTCCATGCCCAATTCATACTGTTCACCGAAGATATGGCGCACCAATGACCGGATACAGGGAAACTCGCCTTGTTGCGGACGGTGTCCTATCGGCTCGTAGAGGTTCAGGAACTTGTCCACCACGGGACGGTAGTCCACATGGTCGGGGACGGTGCAGAAGCCGTCGTACTTCGGCACGGTGGCGAGATAGTCCTTGCCGTAGTCCTGCCGCAGTGTTTCGTTGTTCCACACGATGCGCTTCTTCACATAGCCTCCGTTCAGACGGGGCTGGTTCACTAACTTGTAGAGGGTAGTACCCACACGGATAAACTCCTCATTTTCAAAGTTGCCTTGTTTCATTAGCACTTCATTTTTTTGTTTAATCAGTGCAAAACTCGGCAATTAGCGCAGAACGGATTAACAACTCACGCATACCTCACGTAAGATTTTCTTGGATTTGGCTTTATGACATACAACAAAAGGAGGGTGTGTCAAAACAGAAATGACAACTTCTAAAAGTTACAGATTGTAACGTATAACACTTAAAAGGGTCGTATCAAGCTCTGTATGGAGTAATGATACGACCCTTTTTGGGATCTTTTAGGATGCTCAAATTTCAAATTATAAGTTCATCTTTTTAATAATTGAGTTTTGACACACCCTCTTTGTCGTAATCGTACGTATGAATGGCAATACACCTATTCACATACTCGTATAAATACATTGTTGGCAATGGGAATACGCATAGGTCTCACTACTTCATGTCGTCATATCATTAGAACTTATGCCTGATAATTAGACATATCCCAACCATTTATACCCAGCGAAAAGAAGATATTTGTTTTCTCTTTTCGCAAGTACAGCCTTTTAAATATGGCATTGCGCACCTGTTCCGCACCGAAGCTGTCAATGCGGAAAGCAAGTGCGACTATCATCGGAAAGCTGAACACATCGGCATGATACCCGTTCTCCTGCCGAACATACTTCTGTACCTCGTATTCTTTTAATGCTCCACTGTTATAGATGTTTCTGATGGCAGAACGAAGTGTCGGAGCAATTACTCCGAACAGTTCCACCAATTCCGGCTCGCTCATCCAAATGTTTGAGACATTCTCCGGCATGATGATATTGCCGGATTCATTCACTGTTATGCTGTTTCTTCTCATACTCATGACATCGTTATTCCGTTAAACGTCTTACTCAGTTTGTCGCCGAACATGGTCAGGTCGTTGTCGAGCTTCTGCGTGGTTATCTTTGCGTAGAGTTGGGTCGTGACTATATTCGTATGTCCCAACACACGGCTTACGCTTTCAATGGGCATCCCCTTGCTCAAAGCTAATGTTGCGAAGCCATGACGACTGCAATGAAATGATATTGACTTGGTTATGCCACATTCCCTTATCATCCGTTTCAACGGTTTGCAGATAGACCAATAGTTCAAGCCGGGGAATATACGATTGTCTTTCTGCATCGGTCGGTAGCGTTCGACTATCTGCAAGGGTATATCCAGCAGCTTCACTTGGAAGGCGACTTTTGTCTTGTGGCGTTTGGACAATATCCACTTCTCGCCGTTCACCTCCACGATGTTGTCATTCGTCAGTTCCTGAATGTCCACGAATGACAAGGCGGTGAAACTGGCAAAGATGAAAATGTCACGGATGTATGCGAGCTTGCTGTCTGCAAACTCATGTGTCATGACCGCTTTCAGTTCATCCTCCGTCAGATATTCCCGTTCTTTCACATTGGGGCTGATATGAAACTGGATGAAAGGATTGCGCGGTATCAACCCGTTATAATGCGCTTTCATGACCACGCCTTTCAGCCACATACAGTTTGCCCATATCGAACCGTTCCGCAATCCGGCTTCAGTCGAGAGGTATGCGGCGAACTCCTTGATGAAATCGGGAGTAAGTTCCAACATGGACATATCGCTGCGTCTGTAAAACGACTTGATAAAGGCGGCTACATGGTTTCTTGCCCGTACACGTGCCCGATAGGTAGCCATTACCCTGTCTTTGCCTACCCGTTTCTTGAACACTTCGTTCTCACGGTCGAATGCTTTTAGCAGCGTCTCATACTCGCTGCCGATTCCCTGATAGGCGTTGCGCACCATCTCAGCCGTAACAAATGCCTCGCGGTCTGAAATGCGCTGGTAATGTTTGATGATTTGCGCCTTGATGTTGTCAAGGGCAAGGTTGATGTCTCGTGCCTCGCGGCTCTTGCCTTTCGCCTTGTTTCCTTTCACGTCCCAAAGCGTTTTCGGGATGTTCTGCTTACAACTGAACTGCGCCACAGTCCCGTTGATTGTCACTCGTCCCATGATGGGGACAATACCGTTTTTCTCCTTGCTGCCGTTCACGTAGAACAGAACCTTGAATGTGCTTCTTGCCATACTCGTTTTTTGTTTGCAAAGTTATTACTCAACGAGTTAGACCTTGATATGCCAACCTGTGCCACAAGCTGCCAAATACAACACGGTGTGTTAAAAATCACCATTCGGCGGGTAATGATTTGGAGACCGTTCTTCTTCATAAATCCGCTTTCCTTTACGTTACCTCGATTTTTCGCCTGTCCTCATTTGTCTTCGCAAACGCCTTATTGACAGGCATTACGAAGACATTTGTCCCTTTTTATTCGTCTTTTCCAGAGATTTGAAGTATTTTTGTGAGGAGAGTAATGCAGAATCTCTAATTCTGATTAATTTTATGTCAATAGAAATATGTTGAACAAAGCTTTAAATATTGCCTATAAGGCTCATATTGGACAGTTAGACAAAGGTGGCAGTCCGTATATATTGCATCCAGTCAGAGTTGCTTTACACTGTCAAACAGAGGATGAAAAGATAGTAGCATTGTTGCATGATGTTGTAGAAGATACATCTATAACATTTGAGGATTTAAAAACGGAAGGGTTGGATGACAGGCTACTGGAGGCTTTAAAATGTCTGATTAAAGAAGAGGGTGAAGATTATAAAGCGTTTATTGAACGTGTCTCTACTAATCGTTTGGCTACAAAGGTTAAAATACAAGACTTAAAAGATAATATGGATGTAACCCGTTTGAATGGTAAGGCACATTGGAAGTTGGAAACATATAAAGAAGCGTTGGAGTACCTCGAACGGTGCTCAAATAAGAAAGTTTTATATGTAGATATGGATAATGTATTGGTAAACTTCCAATCGGGCATAGACGCCTTAAATGAGGATTTAAAAAGCCGATATGCGGGGTGTTATGATGAAGTCCCTAATATATTTGCAAAAATGCAACCCAATGAAGGGGCAATAGATGCCATGAACCGTTTAAAAGACAAATACGACATTTACATTTTATCAACAGCTCCATGGGATAACCCAAGTGCATGGTCTGACAAGTTGGAATGGGTGAAACGTTATTTGGGTGAAGTATGCTATAAACGTTTGATCTTGTCGCACCATAAAAACTTGAATGCAGGTGACTATTTAATAGATGACAGGAAAAAGAATGGTGCTGCTGATTTTAAAGGTGAGCTTATATTGTTCGGTTCTGAACGGTTTCCAAATTGGGAGTCTGTGGTAAGGTATTTATTGTGATAAAAACACGAAGAACGCAAAAGAGAGTTTACACTACAATTTGCTTTAGTTTGGACTAAATATCCCGAAAACTTTAATCGAATTTTAATCGGTATAAAAATAAAGGAGCTAGATAACTATCTAACTCCTTGTTTTATATATGATTGTGTGATGAAAATATTTTACTCATTTCAATGCCCCCAGACGCGTACTCTAACCGGGCTGAGCTACACCCCGAATTGCGGATGCAAAAGTACAGATTAATTTTTAATTAGCAAATAATCCGTTGATTTTTCTAGTATGAATTGTGCCGATTTATAGCTATTATTCTGATTATTAGTCTTTCTTGTGAACATGCAAATCTTTATTTCAATGAGTTAGTAGTTTTTTTGATTGCCTCTTATGTGATATAAAAGTACATTTCTTTAATTTTGCTTGAATTAGAAAACAATCTGCTTATTTTTCATTTGAAAGCATTAATCCTTTTCCTGTCCTAAAAACACTATAAAAAACAGGTCAGTCTATAATAAAACGAAATAGGAAAATGATAAATGAACTAACAATCAGATAGTTTGTTTATAAATTAATGCAAATAAAAGGTGTTTGACTTCCTTAGTATGATACTATATTTCCATTTTTGGTGCGTGGTAAATTAGGAAGTTATACATTTGTAAAAAGACTTAGTTTAGAAAGGTGTTAAATGTTAGACATTAAAAATAGAGAGACATTAGAGATATACGTCCTGGGTGACGATTTTAAATTTTATCAAAATCTGAAGTATCTTCCTTTGACTTCTTATCCTTCTAATAATCAATCAGCTTTGATTATATATTGTTTAGGTGGAAAGGCCAAAATTACAGTGCATGAAGATGTACATTGGATACAACCGGAGGAATTGATTATATTATTACCCGGACAATTTGTCTCATTTAGTGAGCCAAGTGAAGATTTCTCGACCGTTACGATGGTTATATCTACTTCACTGTTTAGTGATGCGTTAAGTGGTGTGCCCAGATTTTCTCCGCATTTCTTTTTCTACATGCGGACTCATTACTGGTATCCGCAGTCAGAACGAGATATTCCCCGGATATATAATTATCTGGGTATGATAAAAGATAAAGTTACCTCTCAAGATATATATAGGCGGGAGCTGATTATTCATTTGTTGAGGTATCTGTATCTGGAACTGTTCAATGCTTATCAAAAGGAATCTACCTTGATGACTGCCCGCAGGGATACCCGTAAAGAAGAGTTGGCTAATAAATTCTTTGGGCTTATCATGAAGCATTTTAAGGAGAATAAGGATGTGGCTTTTTATGCGGATAAACTGTGTATTACTTCCAAATACCTGACTATGGTAATTAAGGAGACAAGCGGGAAGTCTGCCAAAGACTGGATTGTTGAATACATCATATTAGAAATCAAGGCTTTGCTGAAAAATACCAGCCTGAACATTCAGGAAATAGCGATTAAAACGAACTTTGCGAATCAATCGTCGCTTGGACGTTTTTTTAGAAAGCATACAGGAATGTCGCTTTCACAATATCGAATGAGTAACTTAGAACAATAGTGCGGACAATTGCCTCACAATAGGCAATAATATCTATAGGGATTGGGAAGAGAAAGGGAATGAAGTCTATTTCATTCCCTTTTATTATGCGGTATATCTGATGTAGGATGGGTTAAATTCCCATACATTCGCGATAGAAGTCGAGCATTTCGAAGATAGTGTCCTTATCGGCAGTCTGATTGATGCAAATGTCTCCAATATCTTTTAGTAATGTGAAATTGATAGTGCCTGAAGTATTCTTTTTATCATGCGTCATAAATGCATACAGTTGGTCATATTTTTTGCAGTCGAAAGTAAATATGCCATAATTATCCTTGATAAACTGGATCGTTTGCCGCATTTTCTCTTTCGGGAAACCTACTTTGAGATGAGAAAGATACAGTTCGCACACAATTCCCCAAGCTACTGCATATCCATGTAATACAGGACGGTTTTCTGCCAGTGCCATACTTTCGAACGCATGTCCTACGGTGTGTCCCAGATTTAATGCTTTGCGGATTCCATGTTCGAAGGGATCCTGTTCTACAATATCTTCTTTCACTTGTACCGATTGGCCTACCAATTGTTTGAGAGCTGCATAATCAATACTAGAGGAATCGAAATTGAGCAATTCTGCCCAATGTGCCGTATTGCTAATCAAACCATGCTTCAACATTTCAGCATATCCGGAGAAGAAATTGTGTGTGTCCAATGTGCGTAGGAATTCAGTTTCAATCAATACACTGTTTGCCGGAGCGAAAGCACCGATTTCATTTTTCAGTCCGTTGAAGTTGATTCCTGTTTTACCCCCCACTGATGCGTCCACCATGGCGAGCAGGGTGGTTGGTATATTGATATAGGAAATGCCCCGTTTGAATGTAGCTGCGGCAAAACCTCCGAGATCTGTCACCATCCCTCCTCCAAGATTGATAAGTAAAGAGTGGCGGGTAGCCCCTTGAGTGCTTAATGCCATCCAGACGGAAGCGAGTGTTTCCAGAGTTTTATGCACATCTTCTGCTCCGATACAGATTTCTACAGCATCTTTCAACAGACCCGATTCCTTTAGAGAGGGGAGACAAAGACGCTGGGTATGCTCGTCTGTAAGGACGAATAATTTGTCATGCGGACATAGCTCAATGGCACGACCGAGGCTCGTTTCCAAGCTTTCGCAGAGAATAACTTCTTGTTTACTCATGATTCTTTTGCTTTTTTACTCTGCAAATGTATATAAAATATCTTTTTTTACTTACTTTTGTCTCATTAAAACGTTTAATCATGAAAGCATTATTACCTGTATATTGTCGTCCTTTAGGATATGTTGTCTTGTTGGTAGCTCTGTTTATCCCTTTTATTTTGGTGATGCAGGGAGTAGTAACTGATACTAACTTGCTGTTTTATAAAGAATGTACAAAGTTGTTGATGATGGCAGGATGCTTGTTAATAATCTTTGCATTGAGTAAGAATGAAAGCCGTGAAACGGAGCAAATCCGGAATTCGGCTGTTCGTAATGCTATCTTTTTGACATTCTTGTTCGTCTTTGGTGGTATGTTGTGGCGTGTTATGCAAGGAGATGTGATAAACGTCGATACTTCCTCTTTCCTTACTTTTCTGGTTTTTAATGTGCTTTGTCTGGAGTTTGGTCTGAAAAAAGCGCTTGTTGATCGATTCTTTAAAAGATAATTTTCTTTTCAATTAAACCTTTTGCGATTCGATTTGTCAAAAAGACATTGTTATTGCTACTAATATAATCGTAAATAAGGTAAATGAAAAGATTTTCAGCAGGGTTGGTGCTGATGTTGCTATGCACCTTCTCAATTTTTGCACAGAATAAGGTTATTACCGTTTCGGGACGTGTGGTGGAATCCGATACTAAAGAGCCCGCAGCGCAGGCTACAGTTCAATTGCTATCATTACCTGATAGTGCTTATGCCGCCGGTATAGCCAGTAGTAACCAGGGATGGTTTACTCTCCCCAAAGTAAAAGCTGGAAAATATGTGTTGAAAGTTTCCTATATTGGATTCCGAACCAAGCTCGTACCGGTACAATTATCTGCTAACGCCACTGATAAAAAATTGGGAACCATTACATTGGACCCTGATGCTGTCATGCTGAAGGAAGCGGTGATTACTGCCGAAGCTCCGCAGGTGGTCGTGAAAGAAGATACGCTGGAATATAACTCAACAGCTTACCGTACTCCCGAAGGGGCGATGCTCGAAGAGTTGGTGAAGAAACTTCCGGGAGCAGAAATAGACGATGACGGTAACGTCAAAATCAATGGTAAAGAAGTAAAGAAGATTATGGTGGATGGTAAAGAGTTCTTTGGCGGTGATGTGAAAACCGGATTGAAGAACTTACCGGTCAACATGATCGACAAACTGAAGACGTACGATAAAAAGTCTGATTTGGCACGTGTTACCGGAATAGATGACGGAGAAGAAGAAACTGTTCTTGACCTGAAAGTGAAGAAAGGTATGAATCAAGGTTGGTTTGGTAATGCAAGTGTTGCCGGTGGTACAGAAGATCGTTACGGAAGCAACTTGATGTTGAATCGTTTTGTCGATAATAGCCAATTCTCTTTAATCGGTTCTGCTAATAATGTGAACGATCAGGGATTCTCCGGTGGAGGTGGCGGACCTCGTTTCCGGAACAGCAATGGTTTGACTGCTACCAAGATGTTAGGGGCTAACTTTGCTACCCAGACTGAAAAATTGGAACTGGGAGGTAGTGCCCGTTATAATTTCAGTGATCGGGATGCAACATCTACAAACTACTCGGAACGTTTCCTGCAAAATGGAAATTCTTATTCAAATTCGAACAGTAAAGGCCGCAATAAGAATACGAACTTTAATGCAGACTTTCGGTTGGAGTGGAAACCGGACACATTGACAAATATCATTTTCCGTCCGAACGTTTCTTATGGAAAGTCTAATAGTTATTCTATTTCCGAATCGGGAACTTTTAATGGAGATCCATTTAATTTTATAATTAATCCTAATGAGTTTTTGAATAAGATTTTCTGGGGAAGTACGGATGATCCTTTAGAAGCTATTCGTGTCAACGCCAGTAATAGTGAATCAAAATCTGAAGGGCAGAATCTCTCTGCAAATGCTTCTTTGCAAGTGAATCGTAGATTGAATAATCAGGGACGAAACATCACTTTCCGTGGTACATTTAGTTATGGAGATAATGACAGCGAACAGTTTAGTGAATCATTGACGCGTTATTTTGATGATAATGCAAAAAAAGAAGATGATGAGCGTAAACAATATACTACTTCTCCAACCAAAAATTATGATTATACTGCCGAACTGACCTATAGCGAACCGATAGCGAGAGCTACCTTCTTACAGTTCCGCTATAAATTTCAATATAAATATAGTGAAAGTGACAGAAGTACATACAGCTTGATTCCTGATGCCGATAAAGGACAGGATTGGTTTTGGAATTTTGGTGATGGTCTGCCTGTAGGATATGAAGAGAATAAAGATAGAGATTTGAGTAAGTATGCTCAATATAAATATTATAACCATGATATTAATGCAGGACTAAATATTATCCGCGAGAAATATAGATTGAACTTTGGAGTATCTTTGCAACCGCAGAACACCAGATTGGATTATAAGAAAGCCGAAGTAGATACTGTAGTAAAAAGAAATGTGTTCAATTTTGCTCCTAACGTTGATTTTCGTTACAGATTTTCTAAAGTCAGCCAGTTGCGCTTTACCTATCGGGGACGTGCAAGCCAGCCGAGTATGGAAAATTTGCTTGATGTAACTGATGACTCTAATCCGTTGAATATCCGTAAGGGTAATCCGGGATTGAAACCTTCTTTCTCTCATTCTATGCGTTTGTTTTATAATACTTATAATGCAGATAAACAGCGTGGCATGATGGCTCATGTAAACTTGAATATGACTCAAAATAGCATTACTAATGCCACTACTTATAATCAGAGTACTGGTGGAGTGACTGTTAAACCGGAGAATATCAACGGAAACTGGAATGCGATGGGAATGTTTGGATTCAATACAGCATTGAGAGACAAGCGGTTTACCATAAATTCTTTCTCCCGTGCTAATTATACCAATGCAGTTTCTTATCTTTTTAATGACGATACTAAAATAAATGACAAGAACACTAGTACGACACTGACTTTCGGAGAGAATCTGAATGGAACTTTCCGTAACGACTGGTTTGAATTTACCTTGAATGGTTCAATCAACTATAACTTTGAGCGAAATCAACTGCGTCCGGAAAACAATCAAGAACCCTATACATTTGGTTATGGTGCAAGTACTAATATCTCTTTACCTTGGAGTATGACGTTGTCTACCAATATCACTAATAACGCTCGTCGTGGTTATCGTGATGCCAGTATGAATAAGAATGAACTTATTTGGAATGCACAGATTGCCCAAAACTTCCTGAAAGGCAATGCCGCAACCATCAGTTTTGAAGTATATGATATTCTGCGGCAGCAATCTAATATCAGCCGTTCGTTAACAGCCGATATGCGTTCTGTTTCTGAATATAACGGAATTAATAGCTACTGCATGCTTCGTTTCTCTTATCGTCTGAATGTTTTTGGAAATAAAGAAGCTCGCGGCAATATGCGTCATGGCGGTTTTGATGGTGGTGGACCTCGTGGCCCGCGTGGTGGCTTTGGAGGTGGCAGACCACACTAAAGCAGAGTAATAGGTTTAAATAAAAACAGGAAGTCCCGGCACAACGATTCAATGTTGTTGCCGGGACTTCTTTGTTAATCCGAGAATTTACTCTATATTTGTTGTTTAGTATTCGTATGAAAGGAGATTCCTATGATTGATTGGAACTATATGCTTAGCCAGATAGCAACAGTGGCTTTTGATATTCTTTATTTTGGAGCCATTATCGGTACGATTGTCATCATCATTCTTGACAACCGGAATCCAGTTAAAACCATGGCATGGATACTCATATTACTTTTCCTTCCTATTGTCGGACTTGTCTTTTATTTTTTCTTTGGGCGGAGTCAACGTCGCGAACGTATCATTGGGCAAAAAAGCTACGACCGCTTATTGAAGAAACCAATGGCCGAATATCTCGCACAGGATTGTTCGGACGTTCCTTATGAATACTCCCGTCTTATTCAGCTTTTCCAGCAAACGAATCAAGCGTTTCCATTTGAGGGGAACCGTGTGGCAGTCTATACCGAAGGATATACCAAACTTCAATCATTGTTGCGTGAACTGCAAAAAGCGAAGCAGCATATCCACATGGAATATTACATCTTTGAAGATGACGCTATCGGGCGTATGGTCAGGGATGTGCTGATAGAAAAAGCTTCTCACGGGGTTGAAGTACGGGTTATCTATGATGATGTAGGTTGCTGGCATGTGCCTAATCGTTTTTTTGAAGAAATGCGCAATGCCGGTATTGAAGTCAGGAGCTTTTTGAAAGTACGTTTTCCTTTATTTACCAGTAGGGTGAATTACCGCAACCATAGAAAGATTGTCGTTATTGACGGACGCGTGGGCTTCGTTGGGGGAATGAACCTGGCAGAACGTTATATGCGTGGCTTTTCTTGGGGGATTTGGCGAGATACGCATATCATGTTGGAAGGCAAGGCAGTGCATGGTTTACAAACGGCTTTTTTGCTTGATTGGTATTTTGTAGACCGTACGTTGATAACCGCTTCCCGTTATTTTCCGAAGATTGACTCTTGCGGAAGTTCTTTAGTGCAAATTGTCACGAGTGAGCCTATCGGGCCTTGGAAAGAAATCATGCAGGGATTGACTGTTGCCATTACCAGTGCAAAAAAATATTTCTATATGCAAACACCTTATTTTTTGCCTACAGAACCAATATTAGCAGCTATGCAAACAGCAGCATTGTCTGGGGTGGATATACGCTTGATGTTACCGGAACGTGCAGATAACTGGATAACTCATCTTGGATCGCGTTCTTATTTGGCAGATGTGATGCAGGCAGGTGTTAAGGTCTATTTTTATAAGAAAGGTTTTCTACATTCTAAGCTGATGGTTTCAGATGATATGCTTTCCACTGTAGGCTCTACCAATGTTGACTTCCGTAGCTTTGAGCATAACTTTGAGGTGAATGCTTTTATGTATGACGTAGAAACTGCCCTTGAAATGAAAGAAATATTTCTTCAGGACCAGCGCGAAAGTACACAGATCTTTTTGAAGAATTGGGGCAGACGTTCGTGGAGACAAAAAGCTGCGGAGTCTATCGTGCGTTTATTGGCTCCGCTGCTTTAATAAGGATGAAATTGTATTTGGATCTTATCTGAATAGTGAGAAGTTCACACTTCCATACACCCTTCTCTCAAGGAAATGTGGATTTTCTTCGAAATTATTATCTTTTCCATGCTCCAGTACCAATAATCCTCCTTCTTTGAGAAGATTATTCTGAAAGATTAATTCGGGTATTGTTTCCAACTCTTTTAAAGCGTAGGGAGGATCGGCAAAGATGAAGTCGAACTGTTCGCGGCCATTTTTGATAAACTTGAATACATCTCCGCGTATCGGCAGACATTTGTCTGTCTGCACCTCTTTCATAATTTTGCAGATGAATGAGTGATGTGCAGGATCTTTCTCAATGCTGATAACACGGTCGCATCCACGGGATACCAGTTCGATACTGATGCTTCCTGTCCCGGCAAACAAATCAAGAGCTGTTATTCCTTCTTCAAAATCGATATAGTTATTGAGTACATTAAACAGATTTTCTTTGGCGAAATCTGTCGTAGGGCGTGCTTTAAATGTCCGAGGCACGTCAAATCTTCTTCGTTTGTAAATACCGCTGATTACTCGCATGTTAATAAGGCTTGCATATCAATATTAGTTGCAGGATTCATGATGAATACCTGTAGGATAAACTTTTTCAATTCACTCATTAAAACGTCTTTCTCCGGAAGTATTCCGGTTAGGTGTAACTCATCCCGTTCTTGATTAAACTCCAGTTGTTTCCAGACGTACAATAAATAGTAAATACGGTCTTCTGTGTGCGTACATTCAAAGGAATTAGCCAGAAGCAGATGTCCTCGTTCAAAGCAATAGATGTCAATGCCGTCTTTGCGTATAGAAGCATACATCTTCTTACTGTTTCCCAATCTGCTTTTTACAGAAAAATAATCGATGAATGGAGTAGATTGAGAATAGAAACGAGCTTCGGGATATTGTTCATTCAAAAAGGTCTGTGCGCTTTTGTCTATGCCGAAGATGACAGCTACATTATTCTTTCTTAGAATATTATAGAGCACCGTTTCATTTTCTTTTTTCTGATGATTATGATAAAACAGAAGTTCCGCCTGTTCCTCTTCAAACAATTCTAATGGCGCAATCGTAAAACGCTTGCCTGCCATCATAATGTTTACTCGTTTGTAAGGATGACTGAGGAAATCCGATTCGTGAAAGAGTGTTTTTAGATTTGCTGTAAGGGATGAAGACGCATTTATCTCTTTCTCTATTATTGAAAGCGAATCGTCATGAATCGGGTTATAGATAGAAAAAGAAAATCCATCCGTACTAAGACGGATGGATAAAGTATATTGTTTTGATTTAGTAAAATCAATCATTATTCCCAGTTACCAGCACCATTGTTTGGAGTATCGATAGAACCTACCATCAAGCCGCTATATTTGCCAAGTTTAGAATCCAGGTCTTTTAGGTTGATGATTTCTTGTTTGTCAAGTCCGCTCAAATAAGTTTCGTATGGAGCTTTCACTTCAAACAAATATACCGGAGCACCAGACTTAGCAGTGTCATTTTTCACATTCATCTCGAATTGAGCACCATTTCCGTGAGGAATATATTTCATAGAGTCGGCATTGAATCCTTTTGGATAGATAGTATCCAATACAGCTACCCACATAGTGTCACGTTTGAAGTTTTCAAGTCCCCATTTCTTAACTTCATCATATTTGCCTGTTTTCTTAGCTTTTTCGATGATAGCCATGGCTTTCTTTTCAGTCAGTCCGTCTTCCAATTGCTTGTCAGTTAGCATTCCTATCTTCATGACGAACGGCAATTTTTGATTTTTAACGAAATCAATCAATGTGTCTAATTGAGGTGCATACATTCCGCGGTGCAGCGAACGGTATTCCTGTTGTGCCTTACGGATGTCAATCAAACGGGCAATGACTGCTTTTTCTCTGTCTTTTTTTGCGTTTTCAAAATTGATAGGACCCATAATGCTGGTGTAGCAGATGTAAATCAGTGCAGCAGCACAAAGCACCAATACAATATTAAATACTGTTTTCATGATAAATTATGTTTTTAGTTGTTATATTCGCATCGCAAAAATAGAATAAATAAATTTAAATACGATAGTTCCTCGAACTTTTTTCTCGTACAAAAATGATAAATAACTATTTAGAAAGGCAAATTAAGGAAAATTTTCCTTACCAACCAACTTTAGAGCAGGAAATTGCTGTAAAATCTCTTTCAAAGTTTCTGCTGTCCACACTGGCAGATGAAGTCTTTATCTTAAGAGGGTATGCCGGTACCGGTAAGACGTCGTTAGTGGGGGCATTGGTGAAAACCATGGATCAGTTGCAGCAGAAATCTGTATTGTTGGCTCCTACAGGACGTGCGGCAAAAGTCTTTTCAGCGTATGCAGGACATCCAGCTTTTACTATTCATAAAAAAATATATAGGCAACAGTCTTTTTCGAATGAGCTTAGTAATTTTTCAATTAATGACAATTTGGCTACAAATACTTTATTCATCGTTGATGAGGCTTCCATGATTTCAAACGAAGGACTGTCGGGGAGTGTGTTTGGAACAGGTCGTTTATTGGACGATTTGGTACAATTTGTTTATTCAGGACAGGGATGTCGTCTCTTGTTAATGGGTGATACCGCGCAGCTTCCTCCGGTAGGAGAGGAGTTAAGCCCGGCACTTTTTTCCGATGCATTGAAGGGGTATGGACTTGAAGTACGTGAGATTGATCTTACTCAAGTAGTCCGTCAGGTGCAAGAATCCGGAATATTATGGAATGCCACACAGTTGAGGCAATTGATAGCAGAGGATGATTGTTATTCTCTGCCTGAGATAAAAATAGCAGGTTTTCCTGATATTAAACTGGTGCCGGGAACTGAACTGATAGAGGAACTAACTAATTGCTACGATCATGATGGTATGGATGAGACGATTGTTGTCTGTCGTTCCAATAAACGTGCAAACCTATATAACAATGGAATACGTGCTCAAATTCTTTGGCGTGAAGATGAATTGAATACAGGAGATATGTTGATGATAGCCAAAAATAATTACTATTGGACGGAGAAATATAAGGAGATGGATTTTATAGCTAATGGAGAAATTGCAGTTGTCCGGCGTGTTCGTCGAACTCGTGAAATATATGGTTTTCGTTTTGCCGAAGTTACTCTCCGCTTTCCTGATCAGAATGATTTTGAATTGGATGCGAATCTATTATTAGACACTTTACATTCGGACTCACCTGCATTGCCGAAAGAAGACAATGACCGATTGTTCTATACGGTACTTGAGGATTATATAGATATTCCAAACAAAAGAGACCGGATGAAAAAGATGAAAGCCGATCCGCATTACAATGCTTTGCAGGTGAAATATGCATACGCAATAACCTGTCATAAAGCGCAAGGCGGACAGTGGCAGAATGTGTTTTTAGATCAGGGGTATATGACAGATGAGTATTTGACTCCGGATTATTTCCGGTGGTTGTATACAGCTTTTACTCGGGCGACAAAGACACTGTATTTGGTGAATTACCCGAAAGAGCAGGTGGAATAGTTTTGTTTTTTGAATGACTCTTAATCTTTATATGATTTAGAGTTTTAAGGTTACATTGATTATATAATCAGTTGATTTCAATATTGTTGGATTCAAAAAAGTCTTTGAGTACTGGTTGTGGTTTGTTTATAGATGAAAAGAGTATTTTAAGATAAGAGCTAGCATTAGATAAAAATAGATAGCAATAATCCCTTTATTTGACTCTATTCACAGATTTGGAAAGAGTAAATAAAGGGATTCTCTATAAATTATTTCTCTATATATTAATTATTTGTAAACAATAGTAGTTGCATCATTCTTAGTTAACTTTGGTATCACTTGACCAGTCTTTAAATAAAGAGTCTTAATTTTGCTGCTACGATTGGCGTTTAAGTTTGTTAATGCTGGACATTCCGAAGCATCAATTGACGTAACATAATCATAACTTGCATACCAGGAAACAAGACTTAAATCCAAAGACTCAAGTTTACTACTGATGACTTTAAGACTTTCTGCCTCCGAATAAACATAGCTACCTCCTGCATTGAAACTAGTAATTGGATTATCTCCCAAATTATACTCTTCACAAATAGTAGGGCTATTAAATGTGAGTGATGATACCTTATGTAAACCTGAAATATCAAGCTTTTTCATGTTTGAACAATAACCTAAACGTAATGAAGTCAGGTTAGGGAAATACTCTATTCCGGTTAAATCTTTAATCTGGTTAGAGTATGAGGTGTTAGAGAATGAAGTTGCGTTTAATCCTTCTTCAAGAATAATACATTTGGTATCATCAATAGGGAGAGCCCAACCGTTAGATATACAAAGTGCTCGAAGAACGGCATCTGGAATTTCCACAGGGCTGGCGTCCGGATCTTTTTGAACAATAGCAATATCTTTTACTAATGTACCACTGGTTTGGGCAATATGAATTGTACCTCCACGCGAAGCTGGTGATGCGGATAGTTTATAAGTAACAGTAACCGTAGTCAAACCATCATCGCCTTTTTGTGGTTCGGAAATTGATTGATCAGTAATCCAATCTTTCCCTTTTGTTATGGAAATAGCGTAATTGACGTTGTATTTCACTTTAAAAGAGATAGTTCGTGCTGTTAGATCATATGTTAAAGTGTTACTTTCGGTGATAATTGCATCTGTTTGTTTTTGATTAATATCTACATTGACACTTTCAGTAACGAGTGGGCTTGAGATTGTAATTTTTGTACTACGATCTTTATATGTCTTGTTCTCGGCAGCAGTGAATGATAAAGTTACTTTGCCACCGAATTCATTACGTCTATCGAATGTCAGCCACTCTTCACCACCGTCACTATATGTTATCGTTGGGTCGGTCACATTGGTATTAAGTTGAATTCTCACAGTACTTTTTTCTTTAGTAATAGAAAGAGCTTCGTCAGAAAGTAAATCCATTATATATGCAGGTTGAGACTCTACTTGTAGTGGCACAACTGAAGAACCTGTGAAAAACTTGAAGGTTGCAGTACGCTTTTCATCTAATTTGTTAGGATCGATGGTAAAAGTAACTACATCACCATCTTTACCTGAAGTTATTGACGGATGTGCCCAATCACATATTCCTGACAACCGCCAGTTATCGGAGCTTGTTACAGTAACTGTAGCATCCCCTCCATTTTTATCCACTTGGAGTATATTGGTCGATAGTGAGATTGTTGAATTACCATTATTGATTGATTCATCATCATCAGAACAACCCCATAGTAGGAGGGATACCGATAACACTATCATTAAATTCTTAAATAATTTCATATCTATTCTTTTTAAGGTAAAATATACATTAATCAGTTAATAGCTTCACGTTCTGTACTATTCTTTTTATAATAGTAACTTGGATAAACTAATGTTTCATCGTACAAACCTTTACAAACGGATTGGCATCTATATACTTGTGAACCATATAATGATGGGTCAAGTGCGAAGAACATGTAGTATCCATAACCAGCTTCTTTTCTAGAACGCGCTGTAGATTCACTTGAGTTGCCACTGCCTCGTCTTAGTTCTATTGACATACCAGCACACTGTTTCAATGTCATACCGGTACCTGGCCCAGCAGCACCACCATAGTCAGCTACAGCATAATCGCAATACTGACCAGGTTCGATACCATCGATAACTTGGAGACTACTTGAATACATGTTGCCAAGGTTATAGAGCGAGACAATTTTTTCCGGCATGACAGCTTTACATTCATACATTAATCGTGAACCTGCATAAGCTGATGGGCTTGCAAGCCAGGGGTTTGAAAGGTCTGGTGAGTTCGAATATTCGTCATCGAAAGCGACGCCGTCCAGATTATAAGCACGGCAATAAGCTGCCAGTTCCCGGGCGAATTCCCTAGCTCCCATATCCGAAAGTTGAGCGACACCAGCTTCGTCATGATTACCAAGGATGCTGATAATAATTTTCATACCAGCTTTACGCAATGGTTGTAGATACTTATCATTATTGTCGAGCAAGAATTGAACATTTTCATTGTTCGCTAAATATACTCGTTGTTTCTCTGGATCCCAATTGATATTAGCAGCAAAAAGTACGATATGGTCGAAAAAATATTTACCACTTTCAGTCAGAAACTCAAGGGCATTGAGCGGGTTAGTATCATTAACTTCGAAATAAAGAACTGTTTGTACCGCATCTTCTCCTTTGTTAGTATTAGGTTTGTTGCGATAATCTTGAACGAGAATCACCATATGCTTGGACGTTTCAGTAAATGTTACTCCTTCAGTAGAAGATGTTACTGTCAAAGGTACTATGTAGGTTTTATCCTCTTCCATTCCATCAAACGCAGTCAGTGTAACTTTCACGCTTGGGGTAACTTTATCATCTGGGGCAAGTACAAAAGTACCATTATTTGCGATTTTCACATTAGCGGCAGGAAACACTTCGAAATCCGTTTCATGGATAGTGTTGTATATAGCTGCATATGATTCCTCGACAGCTATTTGAACATCTACTCCTTTTTGAGGTAGTTTAGAAAGACGGAATACCACATTAGTGCTATATTCATTATTTCGGAGCTCGATTACCGAACTGTTTTTATTCGTATTTTCGTCCAATAATAATCCGCTCAGTTGAGTCGATGCCAAATAAGAAGATTCATCTATCTTGTTTCCTATTTCAATGTCTTCCTCACAAGATGTGAAGGTTGCCATAGTGAACATTACCACTGGCAGGAAAGCATATTTGATATTGTTTATCATATTCATATTCAATTCTTAGTTAAATGATTTATTATTGAGGCAATGAAACAGATTCCCATTTAGGTTCTTTTTCGATTGTCAAATCATAGCCACTCACGCTGTAATCTTTAGCTACTGTACCCGAACCTTCGTCGAATTTCCAATATGCAATGAGCCCTTCCGATTCAGGTTCTATTGTGTAGAAGTGATTTGTTGCCTGAATTTCTTCTGCTGTTAATGCACGATTCCAGATTCGTACTTCGGAAACGACGCCATCAAAATAGCGGTCATCTTTATAGGAATAACCTACCCAGAAACAACGTGAGCCGTCTTCCTCATTGGTATGTTTAGCACCAAGACTAACAGAACTCTTTCCCGTTGAACCGGAAAGCTTTTCTACGCCATTGATATATACTTTGACATTACCTTTATTGAATGCGACAGCTACATGATACCACTTGCCACTTTCAAGTTGAAGGTCTGCGCTTGTACAATTGTTAACAGAAGTAGCTACTTGAAGTTGGTTATTCGGAATGGTTGCGTCACCGATACGGAGCAAATAATTGCTTTCGATACCCATCAACGTGTTCAGAGTATTAGGGAATGAATTGGCCTTGAACAGTATCTCCATCGTATTCTCCGTTAGATTATTGAATTTGGAGTCATTCTTGAAGTCCGGATAAGCACGATTACGACTGATATTACATACCACATTAATAAGTGATGCTCCGCGGAATACATAATAATATGTCTTAGCACTTTGCAAAACGCCGATTCCTTCCACTGATTTAATAGTGACTGGAAGCACATAAGTGGTTTTGATATCAAGTTCTCCTGTATTAATGAATTCAATAGGCAATTCTGGACTAACTATACTACCTGATTTGATGGTAGTCGAAGTTTCTGGCATTGAATAATGTTCTTCAGAAAGAAGTACTGCAGTTTCATCGTAATATGCCAGTTTATAAGTTGATAAAAGTTCGGGAGCAGGTGACATAGTCACTTTGATATCATGTTCTTCAGGCTTTGCTATGGCTACTGAAAGACCAGTTTCTACATTTGTATCACCAGCTTTGAACAGTATTTCCTTAGTAAAGTTCGATGCCGAAATGAAGAGTTTATTGTCATAATGCTGTTCATTTTCATCGTTGTTCTGGCAACCGGCAAGAATTATTGAGAAACCGGCAAGAGCTGTAAATATTAAATTGTTTAATTTCATAAGGCAGTTTTTTATTTAACGGTTGGACTCAATATACTTATAGCTTCTTTTAAGGTTGGGTATACATTGCTGGCATTAAAATAGTCTTTTTCCGCTGCATCAATTGAAATTCCAGCTTTGGTGTAGTCAGGCGTCTTTGCCACTGCCCATTGAGCAGCTCCAATGATGGCAGATGAGCCATCTCCGAGTTCACCATTGTAACTCCCCGAATTGGTAAGATAAGGCGTTGTTACTCCCATGATGAAGCGGTCGGTTGGTACGTTTTTTGCTGATGCCATGAGTATGAGATAAGACATCTCGTATTGGTTTTTTGCTCCATGCGCATTGACAATGATGTATTTACAATCAGAAAGCAGACTTTTACCAATAACGTTCTGCGGGTAACCTTTGAAAAGCAAGTCCTTATTAGTATTCGCAACTTTCCAGTTAGCTACCGCGTCAAAGAATGCTCCTTGACGTGCTGTTTCAGCGGCAATTTCATTCTCTTCAACAAGCGAATTGAGGTCGAAGCCTGTATAATTCACTACAATTCCATCTACATCTAAAGCGTTACTTGCGGCGATTTGTTTAGTGATCTCACTTTTGCAGTATTCAATAAAACGTGTTGCATCGTCGACAGTCTCTTCTCCTTCTTCTCCATTTTCTGTTTCATCAGATTCGGGATTAGGTACAGCGTTGGCTGCTTCTTCTTCAAGAATCTTTTTCCATGCACTTTCTATAGCATCGAAATCAACTAATCCCAATACTTTTGTACCCAATCGACGTACTTCCTTCATCTCAGATATATTTGCCTGATTTACTTCCATTGTATTGTTTAGACAAATATAGTCGAGACTGTCAGGCATATCAGTAAGATGTTGACTGCGTGAGGTTGTTACAGTACTTACATTATTAACTGAAACAATTACTACCTGATGGTCTGTTGCTTTAAAGTTGTTGAGAGATTCCAGGTATTGAGCATAAAGTTCCGGATTTTGTTCCTCCATAGAAGGAGTATGTATATTGATGCTTTCTGGATCTGTCCAGTCAGAACACGAGAACTGCATCATAGAACATGCCAGCATTACAGGCATGAGATATTTTATTTTTCTTCTCATATATGCTATAATTAAGGTAATTTTATTTGTATAATTTAATATACTAAGTACTCTAAGTACTTGGTATATATTTTTATTTTTTGTTACTCATTGGTTGATTTATTTACAGTCCCACCATACGTGAGTTGCCATCGTATCTCCTCTTTTAGTCTTGGACTCTTGTGTCAATGTCGCAACTGCTGCTTCTACGCTTTCTCTATTTTCACGATATTCATCAGTTGGATATGGCATGCGTCGTGCACCTTCCGCATCATTAACAATTCCTCCACTTGCATTTGCTGCCATTGGCATTAATTTAGGATAGCCTGTACGACGGTACTCAGTCCATGATTCCATACCATTTGGAAAGTTTGCAATCCATTTTTGAGTAATAATCTGTTCTAAGCTTTTTTCAAAATCACCTCCAGACCATGCCACAGTTACATTTGTATTAATAGCTCCAGAGTAATCATAAGTTTGGGCACTTTGTCCTTTCAGTGGATCTTTATATGCTTCTACTTTTCCCGTACTTGCAAGATAATTTTCGACTCCACTGGTAATTCCGTTTTCTTCAAACGACAAACGGATTCCTTCCTCATAGAAGTCTTTAGCTGTTCCTCCCATGTTCCAGTTACGAAGAGCTCCTTCAGCACGCAAGAAAGCGACTTCTGATGCACGGAACACAACTATATTATCACTCGTAGTGACTTTCATACAAGAAGAGCCTTGTGACCAGGAGTTATATTGTCCTTGCAGAATACCCCGACGTAAACCTACATAACTTTCTTCTCCAGTATATGCATTTCCCGACACGGTGCCAAAAGTACTTTTATCATAATATGCTTCGCGACGAGGATCGTTGTATGCATTCATGTAGCAGGTTAAATCCGCTGAAATTCGTGCATCTGACCATAGTACCATAAAACGTTGCCATGGATTATGATCGGCAACTTTACGATAAGCGCCATCAGTTGCAGCAGTCATAACACCTGCTGCTACAGCTTCTTCAGCCAATTGCTGTGATGTTTTTCCATTCACGTTAAATCCTGCTACATAGCAAGTACGCATCGCCATTCTTAGCTTCAAAGAGTTGGCAAACTTATACCATGCTGATGTATTGCCATTATAAATTCTATCAGCACTTGAGCTGAAGCTTTGGTTGCCAAACTTTCCTAATACTGTAATAATATTATCCAAATCTTCTAGCATTTTGGCATAGACAGCTTGCTGAGAATCATAAGGGGATTTGATCGCATTAGCTGCACCTACTTTTGAATAAGGGATGGGACCATATGTATCTGTTACACGTAACATTACGACGATACGATATAACTCGGCCAACGATAAGAAAAGTTCATCATCGCTTTGATTTTTCAAATTGAAGTAATCAGGATAAAACTTTGAATAAAAATCATTGAATGGAATTTTTTTCCAATCGTCTGAAGGATTATAAGTTGCGTAACGACCAGACCAGCCTGTACCCAAATTGGAGTCTGCTACATATCCCGAAAATGCTCCTGCCATCAAACAGTCTACATATTGAGAAAAGTTCTCTTGTTCTGGCATCATCAAATCTTGTAAATTAAGAGCTAATGATCTTACCAAATACCAATCTACTCCCATGTCATTTTGGTCTGGTTCATGAGGATTTTTATTGTAATCTTCAAAGTTTCCTGTACATGCAGTTGCACCGAAAAGAAACATACCAGTGGCTATAAACTGTATTATTGTATTTTTCTTCATCTTTTCCGTTTTTAGAATTTAAGTTTCAAATTGAATCCTACGCTACGAAGGCTAGGCATCATAAAGTAATCAATTCCCTGGTAATAGTTACCTGTAGTGGCTACAGATTCAGGATCGAAAGGAGCCTTGCAATAAATCATCCACAAGTTACGACCTACCAGCGAAAGAGTGATATCCATAATATTTTTCAATTTCTTTCTTGGGATAGTGTAGCTGACAGAAGCTTCTTGCAGACGTAAATTGGTAGCACTATAAGTGTAATATTGAGGAATACCGCTGTCGGCACCAACCACTGTATACCACTTTTGCGCGTCAATCATATCGTTGCCGTTTATCACGACTCCACCATTATCACGAGCTGCTGCTGTAGCTTCGGATACACCATAGGAGTCAAGAACGGCTTGAGTCGCAGAGTAAACGACTCCTCCCAAACGGGCAGTAAGAAGGAAGCCAAGTCCCCAGTTACCATATTGAAAGTCATTGCGCCATGCCATATTAGCTTTTGGAAAAACAGATCCTAAATAAATATCATCAGCTTTGTCATTCACTGCTACATTTCCATCGGCATTTACATAAATCTTATTATTTGAATCTCGAAGCAAGTCAGACTGTGAGTAGAGATCACCTAAAGATCCACCTACTTTTAGAATGAACCGTGCCTTTGATAAACCACCTACATCCATACGGTCTTTTGTTATTTCTTCACCGGTTACAGGGTTTATGTAACCATCAATCAGGCTTAAAATCTTGTTTTTATTGGCACTGAATGTGTAGTTAGAACTCCATGAAAACTTGTTCCATGTATTCTTGTAACCAAGTGAAAGTTCTACACCACGGTTACGTACGTTACCAGTCTGCGCATAGAATGTACTATAGCCTCCTGTTGGAGAAAGCTTTGCATCCATGGTTTGATTGTAAGTCTTGGTATTATAGAATGAAACATCAAAATTGAAATGTTTAAGGAAACGTGCAGTAAGACCTACTTCCCAAGAATCTGTACGTTCCGGTTTCAAATCATACAATGGATATGCAGACTGAGAAGAGTATGCTCCTGTTGAAGTATTCCATGAAAAAGTTGGATAAGCAAGGAAGCGTCCAAATGGTAGACCTACGGATGCCCAAGAAGCACGTAGTTTTAAGTATGAAATACTTTCAGGTAATTTGAAAAGTTCAGACAAAACAACAGAGCCTCCTACTGACGGGTAGAAAAAAGAAGACTGTTTTGAGTTCGGTCCCGCTAATTGACTTGGCCAATCATTACGTCCGGTAAGAGTCAAGTAGTAAGTACTTCTATAACCAACTTCTGCAGATGCAAATATAGATTGTGTTTGTTCACGATAACCAGTTTCTTCACGTTTCCCAGTTTCTTTATCCAATTGAGCAACTGTGAAAAAGTTAGGAAGTCCATTCGCTGCAATTGGTCCACTAACGGCAAGAGCTTCAGAACGATTGTCTGAATAAGATGCTCCGATATTAGCTGTTAAACTCCAATCCTCGCCAAATGTTTTATTTATATTCAACAATAAGTCTGCATATGTTTGCTTGTCACGAGTGTTTGTTACACCATAAAAACCATTTTCACCTTCAGCAATAGTTGCGATGGTAGAGGCATAGTATTTTTGTGTATATGTGTTGTATGAATTATCTAGACGTACACGTCCAGCTACGTTCAACCAACTTAGAATATCGTAACTTAAAGCTGCACTCAACATATAACGATCTTTGTCATTTTCACGCAAGTTACGATAATTAATCCAGTAAGGATTTTGTAAACGGAACGATCCCCCTCCTTGAGGCCAATATTGCGTATACATATTACGCTCTAAATCATAACGTTCGTACATTTTGTAATCTTCCCAGTCATTTCCACGCGGAAACAGGTAAGCAGAAGACAATGGGTTTGCATAAATACCTTGATTCACCATATTACGGTCTTTCTGCATAATATATTGAGCACCAACATCCAGTTTCATCTTATCTTCTAGAAAAAGAGTGGTGTTCCGGAATGTAAAGTTATAGCGGTCGTATTTGTTATTTGGAATAATGCCACGCGAATTAACGGCTGCGGCAGAAAGATATGTCTGATTGTGTTCAGTACCAGTAGAAAGTGTTACAGATTCTGTTCCAATAAGCCCAGTCTGAAAATAATCACTTGCAGGATCGTATCCGCGGTAATTAGCTTCATTCAATCTTTTACCCCAACTAGCATCTGTTCCAGAAGTTCCATAGCGATTCTGAAACTGTGGCATGACGAATGGAGATAACATTTCTGTATTACTAGATACGGTCAAGGCTACACGACCCACTTTTCCTTTTTTGGTTGTAATCACAATAGCACCATTAGATGCATTGCTACCATACAATGCGGCAGCAGCAGCACCAGACAAAACTGACATTGATTCAATGTCATCTGGGTTTATATCAGCTATAGCTTCTGTAGAGCCTTGCGATTGCATCTCTTCAGAACCACCAGAAGCGCTCAGGTTATACATTGGAATACCGTCGATAACATAAAGAGCATTAGACGATTGTTCGATACCCCTGGAGCCACGCATAACAACTTTACTTGCACCACCAATACCAGAAGAAGAAGAGTTGATATTTAAACCCGCAACCTTTCCGTTCAGTGAATTAATAAAGTTCGCATCTTTTACAGCTAAAGCTGATTCTGCATCGACCTGTGTGACATTATAACTCAAAGCTTTCTCTGAACGCTTAATACCCAAAGCTGTAACAACTACCTCGTCAATCACTTGGGTATCATCCATCATCGTAATATTAATGGCTGTCTGTCCTTTCAAAGGGATTTCTTGTGTCTTATATCCGATATAAGAATAAACAATAACTGGGTTATTGCTTTTTGTCACAATTTTGTA
Source organism: Bacteroides sp. MSK.18.37 (assembly GCF_019129155.2). Lineage (NCBI taxonomy): Bacteria > Pseudomonadati > Bacteroidota > Bacteroidia > Bacteroidales > Bacteroidaceae > Bacteroides > Bacteroides sp. MSK.18.37. Next base: position 4,312,393 of record NZ_JAHOIB020000001.1, read on the forward strand.
GTTACCATCCAAATCGGTAATAGCTCCGTCTGTTGTTCCTTTCACTAAAATGCTAACACCAATCAATGGTTCTCCTTTAGCATCTACAACTTGTCCGGTTATAGTACGTTCTTTCCCGCTTTGTTGTTGTAGTGAATCGGAATTTTCTTTTTCTGATAAATAAATTATATTCTCTTCTATTTTATAAGAGATATCTTTATTTTTCAAAAGTGTGTTTAAAACTTGCTCTAAAGAAGCATCTTTTACTTTTAAAGGTTCAACTGTGACAGTTGATAGCTTGTCATTGTAGAAAAATTGGTACTTTGATTGTGATTGAATTTGTTTAATTACAGTTCCTAAAGTTGTACGGGGAGTTGATAAGGTCAACTGTGCCGCAGCCCATTGTACAGGAACTGCTATCAACAAAAGAATCAATAAAGCTCGAAATAACTTCGACTTTCGAAGCGAATGTTTGCTTTCCATACATTTAATTTAATGGTTATACATTTTATTAAACTCAAAAAGAAGAGTGTCGACTTTCCCTTCCTTTGTTAATAAAACAATGCTAATATAATAAACACTTAGTCCATTTTCTCTTTTTTTCGAAAAAAGTAAGAAATATCTGATATCTCCTTGAATAACCTATATTTAGAATTTACCAAGTACTTAGAGAACTTGGATGAAAATAATGTGATTAAAATCTTTAAGTGATAATATATATGAAAAGAATAGTAAAAAACAGTTTGTTTACAGCAATATTGATGGTGTGGGGGATGATGTATTCCTCATGCGAAGACTGGACAGACCCAGAAAGCATTAACATCCATTACTCTACATTTGAAGAGCAAAACCCACAACTGTATGCTGACTATATCAGAGATCTGAAACGCTACAAGGATGGAGAACATAAGTTAGTCTTTGTCTCTTTTGACAATCCGGAAACTAACCCAATCAATCAAACCGAACGTCTCACCGCTATACCGGACAGTGTGGATTTTATCTGTTTGAATAATCCGGAAAAGCTCTCGTCTGAAACACAGGCCGAAATGGTAAAAATACGCGAGAAGAATATCCGCACGCTTTCCTGCATTAATTATGAGAGTTTAGAACAAGAATGGAACAATAAGGCAAAGGATAATTCCGAATTGACGGAAGAAGATGCACAAAGATATCTGAATGAACGTACGGATGCTATGCTGGCTCTATGTGACAGTTATGGATATGATGGTATCCTAATTGACTATACAGGACTTTCAATGGTGGGTATGCAAGAAGATGTGTTACAACAATACAAGGCACGTCAGCAAAACTTCTTCAGCAGAGTGTTGGATTGGCGGATTAAGCATACCGACAAGACATTGGTTTTTTACGGTTATGTGCAGTATTTGGCTCCCGAAAACATGGATATGCTGGATAAATACAATCATCTGATACTGAAAACCGCTTCTTCTAAAAACATGGAGGATCTGACATTAAATGTTTTTATGGCTATTCAAGCAGGCATAGACGTAGCAGGAACGAATGCGGATCTTGTTCCAAAAGATCGTTTTATTGCCTGTACACAGTTTCCTCAACAGGAAGATAAGGATATGATAATTGGTTATTGGGATACACGGGATGCAAATGGAAATAAAGTATTGGCTGCACAAGGTACAGCTCAATGGATTGTACAGACATCACCAGATTATACCTGCACTGGTATTTTTATCATCAATATCCAAAAGGATTATTACAATAATACTTATGGAACAGTACGTGAAACTATTCATATAATGAATCCTAATAAATAGAAATACAATATGAAATTGCATATTTATCAATTAGCATTTATAGCACTTACTGCATTTACGGTAAGCAGCTGCAAGGATACGGATATTAATGATGAACATCATTATGACAATAAGCTTTATATAAGTTCGGTACCCGTAACTGAAGATTTACTGATTAAAGAAGATGTATTGTTTGACAGTCGTAAAATTACTTATCGGCTTGCTGCTCCTGTCGACAACGAAATCCAAGTCAGCTTTGATGCCAAACCATCTTTAACAGCTACCTATAATCTATGTTATGGGGATAATGCTACAGCACTTCCCGAAGCGTTTTATGATATCCCTGTGAAGAATGTTACGATTCAACCCGGAGGAATTTCCGGAGATGATATCATAGTGAATTTCGTTAATTTGAATCAATTGGACGACTCAAGACGTTATGTGTTGCCTGTTACAATCACAAATGTATCTGGAATTGGACTTCTTGAGAGTGCCCGTACCACTTATTTTATTATCAAAGGCGCTGCTCTTATTAATGTTGTAGCTAATATTAAAGAAAACTATTTTCCGATAAAATGGAATAGTGATGTAAGCAAGATGACTACTATTACAGTGGAAGCATTGGTACGAAGTGATGACTGGGTGGCCAAACGTGATAATGCACTAAGTTCTGTTTTTGGAATTGAAGGTAATTTCCTTATACGTATCGGTGATGGTGACCGTCCACGTGATCAACTTCAGGCATTTGTGCCAGGTGGAAGTTTTCCTCCAGCAAATCACGCACCAGGTATTGGACTTCCGGTAGACGAATGGGTACACATAGCTGTTGTGTATAACACTGTCAATAAAAACCGAATCTATTATAAGAATGGTGTGGCGGTGTATAAAGACCAGTCAGCAAATAGTACGGTTAATTTAACTAAGAATTGCTATATAGGTCGTTCTTTTGATGGTACCCGCTGGCTTCCGGGAGAAATTTCAGAGGTTCGTATTTGGAGCGTAGAAAGAACTGCAGAGCAAATTGCAGATAATCCTTATAAAGTAAATCCTGCCAGTGAAGGACTTGTAGCCTACTGGAAATTTAATGAGGGGTCTGGAAAGGTTGTTATAGATCGTACTGGCAATGGAAATGATATCACAGCGAGTAAAGATCCGATATGGGTTCCTGTAGAACTTCCTCAAATATATTAATCCTTTTAATTAAAAAGAATATTATTATGAAACAAAAATATCTGATAACAGGGTTGATGGTTGCCATATTTGCAGGCGGCATAACTTGCCTTACCTCCTGTGATGATGATCTTGTCATAAATAAAGCAATAGATGAGTCAGCATATACCGGCATTTATGAAAACAATGGATACTTGCGTGACGGAAAGTCCAATTTGTCTTCTAACGTAGTGGATCTATACAAAGATACTTATACTACTTCTGTAAAAATGAGTCTTAGTAAAATGACGAGTACCAGTACTTCTGCTCAAGTAATTATTGATGCAGATTATTTGGATACTTATAATAAAGAGCATGAAACCGATTTTGAATTGTATCCTGTGCACCTGGTTTCTTTTAAGAATGACGGGAAGCTCATAGTAGATGCTCAAACAAAATCTGCTCAGACTGACATCACCATTCAGGCGGACGGCACTTTGAAAGAAGATAAAACCTATGCTTTACCTATAGCTCTTACCCACGTAAGTAGCGACATTACCATAAAAGATGAGAAAGCTGGTCATTGTATCTATTTGATAAAAGATATGAGAAAGTTGGGAAATACTTACAAAGGAGAAGATGTTGTAAAGTCATTTGTCTTCTTTGATGGTACAAATCCACTGAATGCTCTTTCTTTTCAACTGGAAAACGGAAAATTGCTGTGGGATGTAGTATCCCCATTTGCTGCCAATATCAACTGGGACGCACAAGCCCAACGCCCTTATTTAAAATGTAATGCTTATATACAATATTTGTTAGACAATAATGAGAAATTTTTGCAACCACTTCGTAAACGTGGAACTAAAATAGTATTAGGGATACTTAGTAACGGGGATATAACAGGAGTGGCGCAACTTTCCAAACAAGGTGCCAAAGACTTTGCACGAGAACTAGCGCAGTATTGCAAAGCATATAATCTGGACGGGGTATGTTTTGATGACGAATATGAAGGCGCTTATGATCCGAATAATCCGGCATTAACAAAGCCTACTGAAGAGGCTGCCGCACGCTTATGCTACGAAACTAAACAAGCAATGCCTGATAAAATCGTAGCGGTATATGCATTAAGAAGAATGTATAGTTCGAAGGCAACCGTTGTTGATGGAGTAACTATTAAAAACTGGATAGACATTGTAGTGGGTGATTATGGTAGAGATCCTTCTCAAGTTCCGTATGGGGACCTGACATCCAAAGAATGTTCCGGTCAATCCATGGAGTTTGTTAGAGGTACAGGTGGCGATTTACAGGGACAAAGACTGATAAACCAAGGCTCTGGATGGTTTATGGGCTTTTCACCGAAGCCGGAAAATTATGGCAATGTATTCCGGCGTCTGTCTGATGTGAAAACTCTGTATGGTTCTCCGTTACAAGCACCTACCGTGTTCTACAAGGACAATGATGCCACACCTTACCAATATCCCGATGATTTGCAATAATTAAAAAAACAATTGTAGAAATGAGAACACTTTATAGATTTTTCTTGTTGTTGGCAGTCGGTTCGCTGACAGCCCTTTCTGGATGCGGGGAAGATGAAACTCCAAGTCTGGCTACCTACCCGGATAACAATTTTTCTCTTGTGGCGGAAGACGGAGAAGGCTCGGAAATAACGGTAAATGCCACCTATAATAATGAGGGTATATTAGAATTCGATAAACCCACAATATTCACCTTTCGTTTTAACGCTTCACCCGAGGACGCAATAGTTACTTTTGAGCCAATCGGAGAAGATGTTGAGTTAAGTGATACCAAATTGATAATTCCGGCAGGCTATACGGATGCCAGTGTTACTTTGGGTATAAAAAATATGGATGTTTTTCAATCTAATTACGATGAAGCTACCTGTAATTTAGGAGTGAGAGCTACTGTGCAAGGATATAAAATGCCATCTATTACCTTGGAGGCAAAAGCTTTGATAAAGAAAGAGGCGTATGTAGCTACAGGTTTCTTGGAAGGAAAAGTCGGTAATAAAACTACATTCGAACATACTTATTTCAACGGAGAATTTAAGGACACGGAGCGGAATCTATATACATTCAGTGTACAATTGGATCGTCCTGCTCGGAAAGATGTAAAGGTGAAACTTACAACGGAAGGAGTGGATGACGAATACCTGAAAGACATTAGTATTACTCCTGCAGAAATTATAATTCCTGCTGGTGAAAAGACATCAGGAGATATTACTTGGGAGATTACTAATGACTTTTTGTTGCGTACATCGGACGACTCGTCAAACACATTAAATATCACAGCTGTTTTTGAATGTGAAGATCCGGTCTTCGTGCAGGATGAGAAAAGAAGTTCTTTCACCTTGAATATAAATAAATATATAAGAGGATTTGAACACATATCTTACAAACGGCCTTCCGGTTGGATAGAATGGGCCAAACAGGGTTGGTCTGTAGATGTGGAAGATAGTAGTGATTTTTATCAAAACGATGGTGGCGGTTCGCTTATTGATGGTGAAACCAAAGGTAACTATGAAGGTATATGTTCTGATGGAGATATTTCATTTACACTCGATATGGGAGAGGAAAAAACAATCACTGGAGTAGGTCTTGATTATATATATTATTATGCTCCTCAAAATGTACAATTATCAGTTTCTTCTGATGGAAACACATGGAATTATCTAGGAAAAGTAGCTACTGCTGATGAGAATGCCGATTACTATCAATTCATTGAACCTATAACTGCACGGTATGTGAAATTTGATCTTTTGGCTTCTTGGGGATGTGAGCTTTATGAAATATACGTCTTTAAGTAGTATTGAGTCTAAAAAGAATATAGGTTAAAGTTTGTATTCGAGAGGCTGTCTCAAGATTGTTTTTGAGTCAGCCTCTTTTTAATTGCTTTTTCAAAGAACGGGCAGGCGCTAACTTTTCTAAGTCTAACGTTTGCTCATGTTCCTAAATATTTGAATTAAATGCTACATAGTGAAATAAAATATCTATCATAGTATCATTTATTTCAATAATCTTTTAATTATCAAAGGAATAAGTATGATAGATAGCTTTTAGAAAATGCATCTATCATACTTTTACCAGTAAAAACAGGTTATCTATCATTGTGCAAAATAGCCATATAAGGGTCATAATAGGTGTAAGATAGCTTGTTTTTGTCACAAGGGAGCCATATAAATCTGATTATCGTGGCTTAATAATGTAAATGTAATGGCGATAAGTTTATAGCCCACGTATGTGTGCTGTACAGTCCGCATGTGTGGGCTGCACGGTTTACATACGTGGGCTGTACAGCCTGCACATGTGAACTATAGAAAGACAGCCGCTTCCAATAGATTATTAAGTTGTCAATACAGGTTATCATCCTATAAAGTGTGCATTCTTATGCCTTTAAATGGATACTCTCACCTAATGCTACACTAAATAGATATAGTATGGGTGTGATAGATACCCGTTTTTTGCAATAAAAGTATGATAGATGCATTTTCTAAAAGTTATCTATCATACTTATTCCTTTGATAATTAGAAGATTATTAAAATGAATGATACTATGATAGATGTTTTTCTCACTATGTATTCAAACCTGTATCATTTTACTCATTTCCGTACGGTGCTGAATCAATTGATATTTTAGCAAATAAGTATTGAAACGCAGATTAACGCAGATTTTCGCAGATTATTAGAAGGCTGCGCCATGTTTGAGAACTTTTTTATTCTTTGCGAAAATCTGCGTTAATCTGCGTTTCAATAAATGTTCATTTGGTTCATTTCGGTGCAATACTGAAAGACTCAAACCAAGATTAGGGTAAATTATCTCGCAAGGATTATTGTTGCTTAGAGAAAGAATAGGGCATATCTTCTTCTTTAGTTCCTCTATTCTGATTAGGTTGATTGCTCATTTCAACACTGATTGTACCTCCCTTGAGCAAATTTTCGTGTCGGAGATAATTTTTAGTGTAATCAGCACCATTGACATTCATCGAATTGACATAAAAATTCTTCTTACTATTATTCGGAGCATCAATAACCAAACTATTGCCATTCTCAAAATGAAGTGTAGCTTTCTTGAATAACGGAGCACCTATAATATATTCATCCGTTCCCGGACAAACAGGATAGAAACCTAATGCCGAGAATACATACCAGGCAGAAGTTTGTCCGTTGTCTTCATCGCCACAATAGCCGTCCGGAGTAGGAGAGTACATACGATCCATTACTTGACGCAACCAGTATTGGGCTTTCCAAGGTTGTCCTGCATAGTCATATAAATAAATCATGTGCTGAATCGGTTGATTGCCATGTGCATAGTTACCCATATTCATCACAGTCATTTCACGGATTTCATGAATCACTTGGCCGTAGTAGCTATCATCAAAAATTGGAGGTACGGCAAAAACAGAATCCATCATGGTGATAAACATCTCTTTTCCACCCATCAAGTCAATCAATCCTTGAGGATCGTGGAATACAGACCAAGTATAGTGCCAGCTATTTCCTTCCGTAAAGGCGTCCCCCCATTTCAGCGGAGAGAAAGGAGATTGGAATGTACCATCTTCGTTGCGTCCACGCATTAACTTAGATTCCTTATCGAAAAGATTCTTGTAGTTCATGGCACGTTTTGCGAAAAGATTAATCTCTTTTTTCGGACGTTTAAGTTCCTTTGCCAGTTGGTAGATACACCAGTCATTGTATGCATATTCCAACGTGCGTGCGGCGTTCTCATTGATTTTTACATCATAAGGCACGTAGCCCAGTTTATTGTAATATTCATATCCCAAACGTCCTGTTGATGATACTTGTGGATGTACATTCTCCGTTCCGTGAATCAGCCCTTCATACAATGTTTTTATATCGTCCACTTTCACTCCTTTCATGTAAGCATCCACTAAGACAGAAGCAGAGTTGTTACCAACCATACAGCCTCTGTGCCCCGGACTTGCCCATTCCGGGAAGAAACCGCTCTCTTTATATGTATTGATCAGACCTTCCTGCATTTCCTTGTTGACTGACGGGTACATTAGGTTCAATAACGGGAATAGGCAACGGAAAGTATCCCAAAAGCCTGTGTCGGTATACATATATCCCGGTAATACTTGCCCATTATAAGGACTGTAATGAACCGGTTGTCCGGCAGCATCCAGTTCGTAGAATTTGCGTGGGAAGAGCAATGAACGATATAAACAAGAATAGAATGTGCGATATTGATCGAGATTGCCTCCTTCTACTTCTATTTTGCCTAACACTTGGTTCCACGCTTCTTTTCCTTTCTTGGCTAGCTGTTCAATATTATCTTTGCCCAACTCTTTCATATTCAAAGCTGCCTGTTCAAAACTGATGAAAGAAGAAGCAATCCTTGCATGTACTTGTTCGCCTTTATGTGTTTGGAAACCAATAATGGCTCCGGCATGCTCTGTTGTCTGTTCGGTAACATTTTCCTGCAGATTGCCATTGGCTACCGTAGCTTTATAAGTGAAAGGCTTGTCGAATTCAATAATAAAGTAATTTTTAAAGTTTTCGGGAACTCCACCGCTGTTGCGAGTTGTATAACCGATAATCTTGTTTTCTTCCGGAATAACCTTAATATACGATCTCTTATCAAAGGCATCCACTACAACATACGAATGATCGTTTTCCGGAAAAGTGAAACGGAAAAGAACGGCACGCTCGGTTGGAGCCATTTCTGTCACTACATCATGCTCTGCAAGATATACTTTATAATAATAAGGAGTGGCAGTTTCTCCTTTGTGGGCAAACCAACTGGCACGCTTTTCTTCATTGAATTCCGGTTTGCCTACTATAGGCATAATAGAGAATTGTCCGTAATCGTTAATCCACGGACTGGGTTGATGTGTTTGTTTAAATCCACGAATCTTATTAGCTGTATAAGTGTATTGCCATCCGTCTCCCATCTTTCCTGTCTGTGGAGTCCAGAAATTCATCCCCCACGGACGGGCAATGGCTGGATAAGTATTACCAGTTGATAACTCGAAACTAGATTGAGAACCCATAAGCGGATTGACATACTGCGTCCAGTCTTTGGCTTTTGCAAAGACGATACAACTTAATGCACATACTAATAGGAGATACTTTTTCATGGTCTTATTTATTATTTATGGCTCAATCGAATCAGAAATCAATTGAGCCAATTTATTTTTCAAGGTTTTATTTTTTTTATTCAATTTGAACAGCCTGTACCAACTCATTCCTCTTTTTTGGAGGAGAGAGCCGGAGAGAGGACTCCCCATTTCGTAGGATGATCGGTCATCTTGATTTCCATCGTTCCTCCATTCGCAATATCCTGATGGTTAAAGAATGGAATGTTTAGAGCCTTACCGTTCAGCGATACACTTTCAATGTATTTATTCTTTTTCCCATTATTCTTTACTACAATACTGAAAGTCTTTCCTTCAGGCAGATTGATAACTGCTTTGTCGAAGGCAGGACGTCCGATGGAATATACCGGCTTGCCGGGACATACTTGATAGAATCCCATAGAGTTGAGTATATACCAGGCAGACATCTGACCGCAGTCCTCATTGCCCGAAAGACCGTCTATACTGTTGGTATACTGACTTCGGTAAACGCTATCCACCAACTCTTGAGTTCTCCAAGGGTGGTTAACGTAGTTATATAGATGGATCACATGGTGACTTGGTTCGTTTCCATGTGCATATTGCCCGATCAGTCCGCTGATATCTGATGAGGTTGTCTCACCTTCAAGTGATGAATCGGCCGAGAATAAAGAATCGAGTTTCTGGACAAAAGCATCTTCTCCACCCATCAGATTGACTAATCCTTCTACATCATGCGGCACAAACCAAGTCCATTGCCAAGCTGTTCCTTCACAATAATCATCGCTGCGGTGAGTAGATGCACGCGGATTGAATGGAGTACGCCATTCACCTTTTGAGTCCAGTCCACGCATGAAGCGGATTGATTTGTCGAAATAAAATTCGTACGCCTTGGCGAAGCGTTCATACTTTGCTTTGGATTCAAAATCACTCATTGCTTCTGCAAAGATAGAGATACACCAGTCATCATACGCATATTCCAGAGCTTTGGCCACTGATTCGTTTTCGCGGTCACAAGGGATATATCCGATGGCATTCTTATAATATTTTGCTTTAGGCATGAGATGAGGCAATACCAAATCCGGACATTTGATGCCGATAGTGTCATATTCGGCGGCACGCAGGCAGGCTTTATAAGCCTCTTTGGCATCAAAATTGCGATACCCTTTCATGTAGGCATCCACGATGACCGGAACAGCATGATAACCAATCATAGTGCCGGTGTAATTGGAAGCCAAGTCCCACATGGGGTATATCCCACCTTCCTGATGTTTCTTAATTAACGAATTGATAAAGTGATTATTCAGATCAGGATCAATGATAGTCATTAGCGGATGTAGCGCACGGAAAGTATCCCATAAAGAAAAGACTGTGTATATCGGATTAAGGGTGTCTCCTTGATGCACTTCAAGATCCATTCCTAAATAACGTCCGTCTGCATCAGTGAACAGATTTGGACTGATTCCCGTGTGATAGAGGGCTGTGTAGAAGATGGCTTTATCTTCTTTATCGGAAGTTGTAATATCAATTTTGGAAAGATATTCATTCCATGCCGTACGTGCGTCTTTACGTACTTTTTCGAAATCCCATCCGGGAATTTCTGATTCAACGTTCTTCCGTGCACCGGCAATATCGACAGCGGACACACCTACTTTAACAAGAACCTGCTCGTCTTTACTGGTGTTGAAATGCAATAATGCTTTGCAGACAGGAAGTCGTTTACCATTGTCCATGGTAATAGAGTCCGTAACGAGCGTATAAGAGAATGGTTTGGAAAATTTAGCGTAGAAGTTGATGTATTGGTCGAAAGCCCAATAAGTTGTTTTCTTATGTCCACAGATTTCCGTATCGCTTATTACTTCTATTTCCATCTCGGAGTTAGTCTGTCGTTGCAGGCTGTAATCCAGGTCGATGATAAATCCGGATTCGGTGTTTTCGGGAAAAGTATAGCGATGGATTGCTCCTCGTTTGGTGGATGAAATTTCAGCTTTCACTTGATAAGTATCGAGAAAGACAGAATAATATCCTGGTTCTGCAATTTCATTCTTGTGCGAGAAAGAGGAAGCGTATGCCAGTCGCTGGCTTTGGGGATCGGTTGTTCGATATTGTTGTTTACCTACGGTTGGCATGAGCAAGACATCTCCATAGTCGCAACAACCTGTACCACTGACGTGTGTGTGAGAGAAACCATTGATGGTAGAGTCGGCATAATAATAACCGGAACAAGCATCCCAACCATCGATCCGGGTGTCCGGGCTGGGCTGAATCATCCCGTGGGGAACTACCGCTCCGGGGAAGGTATGACCATGTCCACCGGTACCGATGAAAGGGTTGACGTAAGCACTATAGTCTTTTACATTAGTGGGGGCTGTACAGGAGCTAAGTGTGAATAAACCTCCTAAACATCCTACTATTAGGAATGTTTTTAATTTCATGGTATTAATAGCTTTTAAGTTTTAGCCGGTTCATCTTTTACTTCTTATTTGGGAGAAATGAAGATATTGTTTCCGACAATTTTATAATCAATAGGTATAGAGTTTTGCAATGATTTTAACACTGACTCGATATTCGATTTCCTTTTCAGTACACCGGAGTAAGTTTTACCCGTCTGAATGTCAGGAGATAGAATGATTTTCACATCATAGAAACGCTCCAGCGCTTTGGTGATGGTGAAGATATCTGCTTTTTGGAATGGAATCAGATTATCGTGCCAAACAGCATCCAACTTGGCATCCACTTGTTTCACGGTCAATCGTCCATTATTTTTGTTCAGTTCCGCACGTTGCCCTGGAGTGAGGATAATCTGCCCCTCTTCCTTATTGCCTTTTACTTCAATCTCACCTTCAATAAGTGTCGCCTCCGCTATCCGGCAACGCTTATCGGATTTTAAATTGAACGTAGTTCCCAGTACGCGTACGCGTATTGCATCACTTTGAACGGTGAATGGCTTATGGCGGTTTTTGGTGACCTCAAAATAAGCTTCTCCTTCCAGGTAGACATTGCGTTCCTTTTCGGAGAACTCACGTGGATATTTCAAGGTTGCTGCATTGTTCAGCCAAACCTTGCTACCATCCGGCAAGACTACCTCCTTAACAATGCCTTCGCTGGCTACTGCGACCATCATTTGTTGATTGTTTCCGCTTTGATAGAACCAATATCCGATTCCACCACCCATGACCAACATTGCAGCAATCACTGCGGCATATTTCATCCAGCGATGCATGCTTAGTATTTTGCTCTGTTTACCTTTCTCTTCGTCCAGCTTTTTATAGAGTTGTTTTTCCGCACGAAGTATCCGTTGTTCATCAGTGTACTGGTCGAATTTACCCAAATGATAAATTTCTTCCATACGAAAGAGCTGGCGGGCATTTTCTTCCGATTCCTTCATCCAGGCATTGACCTCGATAAGCTCTTCTTCAGAACACTGTCCTGTCAGATATCTGTTTATTATTTCTTCACTTAGATTACTCATTTTCTTTTCCTTCATATTAGTAATACAATTCAAAACGCAAAAACACTTATTATAATCGCCATAAAAATAAGAAAAGAATCGCCCAAAGAGGATCGAGTCGGCCACGCAAGTATTTTAAAGCCTTATACATATGGGCTTCCACCGTGCGGAGTGAAACTCCGAGAATATCGGCTATTTCCTTGTTTTTCATATCATGCAGATAGCTAAGTTTGAAAACCTCTTTGCATTTGTCAGGGAGCTCATTAATTGCATCATGAATTTCCTTGCGGAGTTCCTTGTCTTCGATCCTCCGAATCACTTCGTTGTTGTCCGGTTGATAGAATTCTGCGCGTCTTTGGTTGATTTCTTCCATGGCAACACAATAACCGTCTTCCACACTGCGGTGTTTCAAGACATTAAGGGCACGGGTGTAAACGGCACGATAGAGAAAGGCCTGGATTTGGTCGCCTATCTCTATGTGGTCTTTCCGCTTCCATAATTCTACAAATACGTCCTGCACTACATCCTCTGCTTCTTCTTCTCCCACCAAACGGGTTGCATAGAAAATCAGGCTGGGATAGTACCGGCGAAATAGTGCTTTATAGGTTACATCAAAGTTTTCATTCATTCTCTCGATGGACTAAGTTCATGTTTCGTTTATGGGTTTTTATCTTCGAATATGACTCCAATTGCTTTAGGGGTGTTACTCATTTCGAATTCGACAGTCGCTCCACTCATGATTTGCTCGTGAGTAAGATATGTTTTGTCATACGGTTTTCCATCTATTTTGATGGATTGGATATAGATATTTTCTTTGTTTACTTTGGGGGCCAATACGGTGAAAGTCTTTCCATTTGCCAGATGTAATTGCATTTCCGGGAATAGGGGAGTACCTATCTCATATTTTCCACTGACGGGATTGACGGGGTAGAATCCCATCGCACTGAATACATACCATGCTGACATCTGACCGCAATCTTCGTTGCCACAAAGACCGGCTGGGTCGTTCTTGTAGAGCTCGTTCATCACTTTGGCCACATATTCTTGTGTGCGATTTTCGTGTCCTATAGCATTGAACAGATAAATAACGTGATGGCTTGGCTCATTGCCATGCGCATATTGTCCTATCATGCCTGTGCTGAAGATCGGAAGTTCGTCATCTGCTGCCGGATGATAGGTGAACATACTGTCCAGTTTTTCGGCAAATCGGTTTTTACCTCCTATAAGGTCGATCAGTCCGTTAATGTCATGCTGAACAGACCAAAAGTATTGCCATCCGTTGCTTTCGCAAATGTGTGGTGTATAGTCATCGGCCTTGAAGTCCTTGATAAAGATGCCTTTGTCGTCACGTGGCTGCATGAAAGAAGTAGCGGGGTTATAAACATTCTTGTAGTTTTGAGAACGTTTGTAAAATTCGTCCGCAATGTCTTGTTTGCCCATCTTCTTCGCCATTTCGGCAATGCAATAGTCATCGAAAGCGTATTCCAGTGTTTTGGATAACGACCAGTTTTCTGCGTTGTAGTGGTCTGTTACGTTGTAAGGTATGTATCCTAATTCTTTATAGAGTCCAATGCCACGATAATTATCCAGATTAGCCGTTGCTATGCAAGCATCCAAGGCTTTCTTTGCGTCGAAGTCGCCGATTCCTTTCAGATAGGCGTCTACAATAACAGGAACAGCATGATAACCGATCATCATGTCTGTTTCACTTCCGTAGAAGTTCCACACCGGTAGGCGGCCATTCTGTTCGTAGAAGGCGATGAAGGATTTCACCATGTCGTTTACACGCTCGGGTTCGGTATAAGTAAAGAGCGGGTGGGCGGCACGGTATGTATCCCATAGGGAGAAAGTGCTATAATTAACCCAGCCGTTGGCCTGGTGTACTTTCTTATCGGGGCCGTAGTAAGCTCCGTCTACATCACTGTAAATAGTTGGAGCAATCATTGAGTGATAGAGAGCGGTGTAGAAGTTCACTTTATCGTTCTCATTATCACCTTTTATTTCAATCTTTCCGAGCTGGCGATTCCAGTTTGCTTTTGTTTCCGCCAAGTATTTGTCGAAGTCATTTTCGGGGACTTCAGCTTGCAGGTTTTTGGCTGCTCCTTCCATGCTGACACCGGAAATGGCAGTGTTTACCAATATCTGTTCATCCTTTTGGGTATTGAAATCGAAGCGGGCGATAACAGCGGTACCGATACGTTTGTTATCTTTGATGATGGCAGTTGTGTCCAGTTCCATTTTCTCAAAAGGCTTGGAGAATCGGGTGCGGAAATAGATGTGTTGATCGCGTGCCCAGCCGTCGGAGAAACGGTAACCTTGAATGGTGACGGAGTCTACGACTTCGATATGAGAATCGTTGGTAAAATCCCAGTTCATGGCTTTCTTCAGATTTAAGAAGATAGCAGATTGGGCTTCCGGAAACGTATAACGTTGTATACCACAACGCTCGGTGGCAGTCAGTTCGACGTTGATGTTATAATCAGTCAGGCGTACTTGATAATAACCGGCATGAGCACTTTCATCCTTGTGGGAGAATTTAGAGTGGATGCCAAGCGGTGCTTCCGCTTCTTTGTAGGGAAGAGTGACAGGCATGAAAGAGATGTCATACAAATCTCCCGCTCCAGTACCGGAAAGATGTGTGTGGCTGAAACCGGCAATCGTACTGTCCGGATAGAAATAACCGGAGATACGGTCCCATCCGGGGAGTCCGTTGTCCGGGCTAAGTTGCACCATGCCGAAAGGAGCTTGGGCACCAGGATAAGTGTTTCCAGTGAAGTCTGTTCCGATAAATGGATTTACATAAGATGTGTAATCTATTTCGTGTTTTTCTTGCGTAGGGGTACAAGAAATGAGCATGCAGGTTAACAGCAGGCATAGATAAGCAGGTGTTCTCATCATTCTTTAGGTATTAGTGATTACTTATTTTATTTATTTGAAGGATAAGAAAAATAATTAATCAGGTCACAAAGGTAGAAAAAAACTGTGACAAGCCTAAATTATAGGCTTAATATTTTTTAAGAGAGACAAATAGACTTCTACATCCGGTCGATATTCCTCGGTGCCGGACAGTGCTTATCGGTGCCTCGATTAGTGTAATATTTAGGCGCGGATTTCGTAGATTACACGGTTTTAAGAATAAAAAATCCGTGTAATTCGCGTAATCTGCGCCTAATTTTAAATCTTTATGTAAAACGAGCCTATTATCTTTTTATTAGACTCCTTTTCATTTACTTTTAGATTCCTGCTAGCTCCAGTACTTTTTCAACAGCTGCCGGTAGTCCGTCAGTGTTTTTACCTCCTGCGGTTGCAAAGTGAGGCTGACCACCGCCACCGCCTTGAATTAGTTTGGCAGCTTCTTTCACTAAATTGCCAGCTTTCAGACCACTCGCAACCAGATTGTCGCTAAGCATGACTGTCAGCATCGGTTTTCCGTTATCTATATTTCCGGCAACGAAGAACAAGTTTTCTGTAATCTCACCACGAAGTTGGAAAGCGATATTCTTCACTACTTCTGCCGGTAGCGGAGCACAGAACTTAACCACTTTGATGCCGTGAATTTCTTGTATATTCTTCAACAGTCTTTCCTTCAGTGCTGCTTCTTTTTCTTTCATGAAGTCTTCCACCTGCTTCTTCAATCCTGCATTTTCATCCAGATATTTGCGGATTGCAATACCCAAATCAGGAGCATTGTTGAAGAGAGCCTTCAAGTCGCTAAGTGTATCTTGTATTGTATCCAGCATTTCTTCCACGCGTGCTCCGGTATAAGCTTCAATACGGCGAACGCCGGCAGCAACAGAACTTTCGGAGATGATTTTTACCATACCGATATTTCCGGTTGCAGCTACGTGTGTACCACCGCAGAACTCGATAGAAGTGCCGAACTGGATCACACGAACTTTGTCGCCATACTTTTCACCAAAGAGAGCGATAGCTCCCAACTCCTTAGCTTCCTCGATAGGAATATTGCGATATTCTTTCAATGGGATATTAGCGCGGATTCTTGCATTGACGATATGTTCAACTTTACGGATTTCTTCATCGGTCACTTTCTGGAAGTGAGAGAAGTCGAAACGTAATGAATCCGGTGTAACCAATGAACCTTTCTGTTCGATATGTTCACCCAACACTTCACGCAAAGCAGCATCCAGCAAGTGGGTCGCCGAGTGATTGGCTGCGCAGGCAGCACGTTTGTCGGTATCTACACAAGCCATCATCGGAGCTTCCGGATGTTCGGGTAGCTTTTTGGTAATATGTATCGGAAGATTATTCTCTTTCTTTGTGTCGACCACTTCAATCGTCTCGAACTCGCTCACCAATACACCGGTATCACCGACCTGACCACCACTTTCTGCATAGAATGGAGTATAGTCGAGTACAATCTGATACAATGTCTGGTTCTTTTGTTTGATCTGACGGTAACGAAGGATAGAAGCCTCGTATTCAGTGTAATCGTAACCAACGAATTCAGTAGTCCCTTCTTTCAGTACAATCCAGTCACCTGTTTCGATGGCGGCGGCATTACGTGCACGCTGTTTCTGTTGCTGCATTTCTTCATTGAACTCTTCAATGTTGACAGTCATTCCGTTTTCACGGAGAATCAGCTCTGTCAAGTCGAGCGGGAAACCGAATGTATCATATAAAGTAAAGGCATCTTTACCGCTGATTTCAGTTTTTCCATTGGCTTTGGTATCTTCCATTGTCTTATCCAATAGACGGATACCAGTTTCCAAAGTGCGGAGGAATGATTCTTCTTCTTCCTTGATTACTTTTTCAATCAGTGTCTTTTGTGCAACCAGCTCAGGATAAGCTTCTCCCATATTATCAATCAATACAGGAAGCAACTTATACATAAATGCCTGTTTCTGTCCGAGGAAAGTATATCCGTAACGAACAGCACGGCGAAGGATACGGCGGATCACATAACCAGCTTTCGCGTTAGAAGGCAACTGACCGTCTGTGATAGAGAATGCAATAGTACGGATATGGTCGGCAATTACACGCATGGCGATGTCCTGCTGCTTATCTTTTCCGTATTCTGTACCCGACATAGCTGCAATAGCTTTCAGCATTGGCTGGAATACGTCTGTATCGTAGTTGGATGTTTTTCCTTGTAAAGCCATACAAAGGCGTTCGAATCCCATACCGGTGTCAATAACCTTTGCAGGAAGCGGCTCAAGGCTGCCATCTGCTTTGCGGTTGTATTGCATGAATACGAGATTCCAGATTTCAATTACCTGCGGATGATCGTGGTTCACGAGGTCGCGACCGGAGATCTTGGCGCGTTCTTCAGCAGGACGGAGGTCGATATGGATTTCGGAACAAGGTCCGCAAGGTCCTGTATCACCCATTTCCCAGAAGTTGTCGTGTTTGTTACCGTTGATGATGTGATCCTTTGGCAAGAACTGTTCCCAATAAGAAGCAGCTTCGTCGTCACGGCTCAATCCTTCTTCGGGACTTCCTTCAAATACGGTTGCATAGAGATGTTCCGGATTCAGTTTCAAGACTTCTACCAGATATTCCCACGCCCAGCTGATCGCTTCTTTCTTGAAGTAATCGCCGAACGACCAGTTACCAAGCATTTCAAACATGGTGTGGTGGTACGTATCGTGTCCTACTTCTTCCAGGTCATTATGCTTTCCGCTTACACGCAAACATTTTTGCGAGTCCGCGACTCTTTGGTATTTCGCCGGATGGTTACCCAAAATAATATCTTTAAACTGGTTCATACCCGCGTTCGTAAACATCAGGGTAGGGTCATCTTTAATCACCATCGGAGCCGAGGGAACGATGTGGTGTCCTTTCGACTCAAAGAAATTCTTGAATGAATCTCTGATCTCTTTTGCAGTCAACATATAATGAAGAATTATGATTTATGAATTATGAATTATGGGCTGTGGGATATGAGAGAGGGGAAGAATCCCCAATAAATCATAAATCACAACTCATAAATTCGTAAAAACTGTGCAAAGATAGCTTGTTTTTATTACTTTTGCCGTATTAACAAGCGAAATATTTCCAAAAAGATGCGCAAAGTATACTACATCTATAATCCACAGACCCAGACTTATGATCGAATTTACCCTACCGTACGGCAGCGTGCGCTTAGTATCCTGCGTCGGCTTTTCTATGGAATGGGGTTGGGAGCAGGTTGCTTTATTGTATTGCTTTTGATTTTTGGTTCTCCGTCGGAGAAGGAATTAAGAATTGAAAACAGCCGTCTTTTGGCGCAGTACAATGTGCTTTCCCGGCGTTTGGACGACGCTATGGGGGTGCTTCAGGATATTCAGCAACGTGACGATAATCTGTATCGAGTGATTTTACAGGCAGATCCTGTTTCTCCGGCTATTCGTCAGGCAGGTTATGGCGGGACGAACCGTTACGAAGAACTGATGGATTTGGCGAATGCCAAGCTGGTGGTGAACACGACTCAAAAATTGGACGTGCTTTCCAAAAGGCTTTATATCCAGTCGAAATCTTTCGATGATGTGATTGATATGTGTAAGAACCATGATGAGATGCTGAAATGTATTCCGGCCATACAGCCTATTTCGAATAAGGATCTTCGTCAGACAGCATCCGGTTATGGTACACGTATCGATCCTATTTATGGTACGACAAAGTTCCATGCAGGCATGGACTTCTCTGCTCATCCGGGAACGGATGTATATGCTACCGGAAACGGAACAGTGGTGAAAGTGGGATGGGAAACCGGATATGGTAATACCATTGAGATAGATCATGGCTTCGGGTATCTCACTCGGTATGCTCACTTGCAGGGATTTAATACGAAAGTCGGAAAGAAAGTGGTACGTGGTGAGATTATCGGAAAAGTGGGTAGTACAGGAAAAAGTACCGGTCCGCATCTGCATTATGAAGTGCACGTGAAAGGGCAGGTAGTGAATCCGGTCAATTATTATTTCATGGATTTGAGTGCCGAAGATTATGAAAAGATGATTCAGTTGGCAGCCAATCATGGTAAAGTATTCGATTAAAATCTTAAAACAGGAGTGTTATGCTTAATACAGACAAAGAATTGAAGCTATATTATTCAATAGGGGAGGTTGCCGACATGTTCGGAGTCAATCCGTCATTGCTCCGTTTTTGGGAAAAGGAATTTCCGCAAATCTCTCCTAAGACAGCGGGAAGAGGAATACGTCAGTACCGCAAAGAAGACGTAGAAACGATCGGTCTTATCTATCATTTGGTAAAAGAAAAGGGCATGACACTTCCCGGTGCCCGGCAACGTTTGAAGGATAATAAAGAAGCTACGGTTCGTAATTATGAGATTGTAAATAAGCTGAAAGCGATAAAAGAAGAGCTTTTGGCTATTAAACGCGAATTGGATGGACGGGAATAAATAAATGCTAATCGATCATGGATTCGATAGGCAAGAAACCTCATAACAAAATGAACGGCGAACAATTTGCATGATACTGCAACTTATTCACCGTTCATCGTTTTCTTATTTACCGTTTGAAAGCTATTCTTCTACACGGCTCACCTGTTTGATATTCTGTATTTTCTTCAGATTGTTGCAGATGGTTTTTACATCATCTACATCATGTACCCACAACTGAATTTTTCCTTCAAAGATGCCATCTTCGGTTTCGATGGTCAGCTTACGGATATTTACATTGAGCTGTCTGGAGATAACTTGAGTGACTTCATTCAAAAGTCCCATATTATCTATACCTTTTATATATATATATACCAGGAAAGACAGTTCTTTGTGTGTATCCCATTCGGTCGCTAATATGCGGTTGCCATAGCTACTCTTCAATTTGGCAGCAACAGGGCATTGGCGCTTGTGAATAATGATCCGGTCGTTTTCATCCACATATCCCAATACATCGTCACCGGGAATAGGATGGCAACATTCGGCCATGATATATTTCTTCTGCAAACTTTCTTCCGTCAGTTTGAGCACCTCTTTCGGGTTGATTTTTTCTTTTTCCTGCGGTTCTTTCTCTTCCTGCTTCTCTTTGCTATTGCCGAAAGAGAAAGTCAGATATTTCTTCCAGTTACTGGTTTGCTTTTCTTTCAGTTCATTCTTGTCCGCTTCTCCCAAAACGATTGCTTTACTGCCAATGGCAGCCAGCAGTTCTTCCTCATTCTTGGCATTATGCAGTTTGCGTAGCTTTTCGATAGCAGCTTCTTCCGGACGGACTTCCTCCTTTTTCAGAAACTCACTAAGGATTTCTTCTCCTATCTTCTGGTTTGCTTTACGCTCTTTGCGGAGAATGGCTGCTATCTTGGCGCGGGCACGGGCAGTGGTTGCAAAAACTTCCCATTGCGGTTGTACGCGTTGCGATTTTGAAGTAAGGATTTCAACTTGGTCACCACTTTGCAATTTGTGGCTCAACGGCACTAATTTATGATTGACTTTGGCGCCAATACAATGGCTACCAATATCCGTGTGCAGGGAAAATGCAAAGTCGAGAGCCGTAGAGTTCTGCGGCATAGTCTTCAGTTCGCCTTTAGGAGTGAACACGAATATTTCAGAAGCAAATAAATTTAGCTTAATGGTATCCAGAAAGTCAATGGCATCCGGTTGCGGATCATCTAATATCTCCTTAATCGTTCTTAACCATTTTTCCAATTCACCTTCATCCTCGCTGCCTCCTCCTTCTTTGTATTTCCAGTGGGCTGCGAAACCTTGTTCGGCAACGTCATTCATCCGTTCACTACGAATCTGGACTTCAATCCATTGTCCGTTGTTACCCATCAGAGTGACGTGCAATGCCTGATAACCATTAGCTTTAGGATGGCTGACCCAATCGCGCA
This sequence comes from Bacteroides sp. MSK.18.37, assembly GCF_019129155.2. Classification (NCBI taxonomy): domain Bacteria; kingdom Pseudomonadati; phylum Bacteroidota; class Bacteroidia; order Bacteroidales; family Bacteroidaceae; genus Bacteroides; species Bacteroides sp. MSK.18.37. The sequence continues at coordinate 4,333,616 of NZ_JAHOIB020000001.1, forward strand.
AACGGTCCGGGTGGGGTTTGTATATCTTGGAGATAGAAACGTAGATATCGAAACAGTCATTGAGCTCTTCTTCTTCATTACGTGGTTCGAAGATGATTCGAACAGCCAGTAAATCGTATATTTCTTCGAAAGGAACATGTTTGGTCTGCATCTTGTTCCAGATGGAATAGATTGATTTTACACGGGCAAGTATCCGGTATTTCAATCCCATCTTATCCAGTTGGGTACGAATCGGGGCCGTGAAGTCGTTGAAAACCTTATCACGTTCAGCGGCAGTAGCATTCAACTTCTCTTCTATTTCCGCATATTCTTCGGGATGTTCATATTTGAAGCTTAGATTCTCAAGCTCCGTTTTTATCTTATAAAGCCCCAAGCGGTTGGCAAGTGGAGCATAGATGTAAAGCGTTTCGCCTGCAATCTTATATTGCTTGTTGGGTAACATGGAACCAAGGGTACGCATGTTGTGCAAGCGGTCTGCTATCTTGATAAGAATGACCCGGATGTCGTTCGACATGGTGAGCAGCAACTTCTTGAAGTTCTCTGCCTGTGCCGAAGCGCGGTCACCGAAGATTCCACCGGATATTTTAGTCAGTCCGTCCACAATCTGGGCGATCTTCGGACCAAAGATATTCTCGATGTCTTCCACTGTGTAATCAGTGTCCTCTACCACATCATGCAGCAAGGCTGCACATATAGAAGTGGAACCGAGACCTATTTCATTGCATACAATGCTGGCAACGGCAATCGGGTGCATAATATAAGGTTCGCCCGAACGGCGTTTGATACCTTTATGCGCCTGATTGGCAAAGTTGAAAGCCTTCGTAATGATTTCAACTTTTTTGCGATGCTTAGTATTGAGATAATCATTCAGTAGTTCGTGGAACGCCTGATTAATCATCTCTTCGTCAGCTATTTCTTTGGGGGCCAGATTATCCATAATTGTTATCCTTTCACTTGCTTAGTTCTGCAAAAATAAGCAAATTTCCGAACGATGCAAGCAGGAAGTTATTTATTTGTATATTTTCAATCGTTTTCCTGCTGCAATTTTAGTGCTAGACATTCCATTCCACCTTTGTATATCCTTAATTGTGACACCATACTTTCTGGCAATAGTGGATAAAGTGTCTCCACTTTTTATTGTATAATAGGTCAGATTTCCCTTACCGGCAACTGCTGATGTCGTTTTGCGGGTTGCAGGTGTAATATCCTTTACAGCAACGGTTTTCCGGTTGCGGAACAACTCATCGGCACGATGCGTATAAATCGTATCTTGCTTATCGATAAAAGTACTGATCGCGTCAATAGGCAGTCTTAACGTATAAGGTTTGCTGTCACCCGGAATCATTTGCTTCTTATATTGCGGATTCAGACTCTTGATCTGATCCAGAGGTACATTACAAAGGTCAGCGATTTGTTCGAAGTGCAGATTTTTGTTTACTTGCACTGTGTCAGTACTTGCCGGAATATTAGTTTCCATCGGGCAGATATTGTGATCGCAGTAGTAAGTCATCACATAGTTGGCAGCGATAAAGGCAGGCACATAGCCACGTGTTTCTTTAGGCAGATAATTGTAGATTTTCCAATAATCAGTTTCGCCATTGGCACGGCGGATTGCCTTATTGATTGTACCGGGGCCACAGTTATAAGCAGCAATTACCAGGTTCCAGTCTCCATAGATATCATACATTTCTTTGAGGTAACGTGCGGCAGCCCAAGTCGCTTTAATCGGGTCACGGCGTTCATCTACCAGGCTGTTTGATTCCAAACCATAGATCTTACCTGTACCGATCATAAATTGCCACAGACCGGAAGCACCTGCACGTGATACGGCTGATGGGTTCAACGCAGATTCGATAATCGGCAGATATCTTAGTTCCAGTGGAAGTCCGTATGCATCCAGTGCTTCTTCAAAGATCGGCATATAGAAGTTGCAGGCACTTAGCATGAAAGAAACCTGATTGCGCAAGCGTCCTGCATACATATCGATGAATTTGCGGATAATATCATTATAAGGCATTTCCATGATGGCCGGGATGCGTGACAAGCGGTCGATATAGACAGAGTCACTGAATAAAGGATTGATTTCAGCCGTACTGCAATCCTTGCCTAAATCAATATAATTTTTAGCTTTCCAGTCATTCAATAGACTGTCAAGTGGATAAGTCATACTTTTAGGCAGGTCGATGCTTTCTTTGCGTTCAGTTCCATTTTCACGAATCACTACATCTACACTTTGCGCTTTTACCTGCGACGTGGCCACTAGTAAAAGAAAAATAATCGAACAATAGTTAACTAATTTCTTCATGCTTCAATAATAAGATCAATCTAAATTGTGTTTTTTAAAATCGTAATACGCATTGCAGACCAACCGACTTGTTTTTAAAACTGTTGGAGCGGAACTGGTTGTTATTATCAATAACGGCCGGCTCTACTTTCATACTCAAGTCGGGGGTTATATCGAAGTTGGATAACTCCGCATCTACATAAGCGTCGATGATAGAGATCAGGTAAACTCCGATAAATGCAAATATACTAAGGTCCCGATAACGACGGAACATATCTTTTCTTCTTTTTAGTGTGTTTTTTAGCTGCTCCTCATTATAAGTGGAGTTCGGGGGCAACAAATCTTCGTAACTTTTCGTATTCGGATTGCTGTCCATAATGTCCAGATAGGCTTGCGAATAGTCTTTGTACATCTTACCGTTCCAACTTAAGGCGTAAGCACAACCAGCAAATCCTCCATATATAATAGGTAATTTCCAGTATTTACGGTTGTAAATCTGTCCTCCACCGGGGAATACGACTGCCAGCCACGTTGCTTTGGTCGGATTTGGGATAAATATTTTCTTGTTAATATCTTGAGCAGGTGGCGGCACAGTGTCGGTCTTTACAACAATGGAGGCAGGTTGCTCTATCTTTTTCAGCTCTTTCTTGTTGGCTGCATCCAAGCTATCCGCTATCTGTATTTTAGCAGCTGACAAACTGTCGATGGCCGGAAGTTCTTTGGATGGTATGATTTGGATAGAATCCTTCTTCACCGAGTCCTGTATTATCGGATCACGATGCCTTCGTGCACGGGCTTTCGGCGCTTCGCGCTGTATGATTGTTGTATCTTTCCGTGCCGGAGTAACAGTGGATTGTGCATACACATCAATCCCTGCCACCTGTAAAAAACAGAGAAGCAGGGCGCTGACTAGTAACTGATATTTCTTACTTTTTCTTGTCATTTACTTCTTTAGCGTATCGAAGATTTCCATGATACGTTCCAGTTCCTCCTCGTTCCCGAAAGGAATACTGATCTTGCCTTTTCCCTTTTCAGAGCAGGTGAGTTGTACCTTGGTGTTGAAAAAGCCGGAGAGTTGTTGCTTCAATAAGTTGAATTCTTCAGGAAGTTTGCCACGTTTGGGTGTTATTTTCCGTGTGCCGCTTTTCACAGCTTCTCCTTCGCTTAATGATTTAACAATTTCTTCTACTTTGCGGACTGAATATCCGTGTTCTTGTATTTCTTCGAATATTTTAACTTGTAGTTTAGGGTCGCCTAATGAAATCAGCGCACGGGCATGTCCCATGTCCAGCTGCTTGTTTTGCAGGGCCATCTGTATTGGAGCCGGCAATTTCAGTAAGCGCAGGTAGTTGGCGATCGTCGTTCGTTTCTTTCCGATACGTTCGCTAAGACGTTCCTGTGTCAGTTCGTACTGATCGAGCAGATGCTGGTAGGCAAGTGCGATTTCTACGGCATTCAGGTCTTCACGCTGGATATTTTCAATCAGCGCCATTTCCATCATGTTTTCGTCGTCGGCAGTGCGTATATAAGCAGGGATTGTTTTCAGTCCTGCTCTTTGTGATGCACGATAACGACGCTCTCCCGCGATGATCTGATACTCATCGTCCGAGAGTTTGCGTAAAGTGATAGGTTGGATGATACCGATTTCCGCAATGGAATCAGCCAGTTCCTGCAATGCTGTTTCGTCAAACTCACGGCGGGGCTGGTTGGGATTGACAGTAATCTTTGCCAGCTCTATTTCATTAATGGAAGAAGACCCTTCGGTTTTCACATCATCCATTGAGAGCAAGGCGTCGAGACCACGTCCTAATGCATTTCTTTTTTGTGTTGCCATATCTTCTTCTTTCTTTTATTTATTTCGGTTGATAATCTCTTTAGCAAGGGCCAGGTGATTTTTGGCGCCGGTAGATTCCGCATCGTAAAGGATGGTCGGGACACCGTAGCTGGGAGCCTCGCTCAATTTCACATTTCGTTGAATAACGGTGTTGAATACCAGTTCCTGGAAATGACGTTTCACTTCATCGTAAATCTGATTAGCCTGACGCAGACGAGAGTCATACATTGTCAGTAAGAAACCTTCGATTTCTAAAGCCGGATTCAGTTTCGACTTGATGATTTTGATGGTATTCAACAATTTGCTAATACCTTCAAGAGCAAAATATTCAGCTTGAACGGGGATAATCACGGAGTCGGCTGCCGTTAGGGCGTTGATCGTGATTAGTCCTAATGAAGGAGAACAGTCTATCAGAATATAGTCATATTCTTTCTTCAAAGGCGTGAGTACTTCTTTTAGTATCTTTTCTCGGTTTGGGAGGTTCAGCATTTCAATCTCTGCTCCTACGAGATTGATGTGCGAAGAGATTACTTTCAAAGAATCAATCTCCGTATCAAGGATAGCGTCCTGTACGTTGGCTCTGTCAATAATACATTCATAGATAGTGCATTCCGACTGCTTGATGTCTACTCCCAAGCCGGAAGAGGCATTAGCTTGCGGGTCGGCATCTACTACGAGTACCTTTTTTTCCAGTGTAGCAAGTGAAGCTGCGAGATTAATCGTAGTCGTTGTCTTTCCTACACCGCCTTTTTGATTGGCCAAAGCAATAATTTTTCCCATATTCTCTAAATTTATTGGCAGCGAAATAAGTGATAAATCCTTAGAGCGCCTACGAAAAAAGAGAAACTTTGCAATTTCTGTTGATAAGTCGCCTGTTTTGTTAATAACTGTCGGACGAAACGGTTACAAAACTTCAACAGGTTCATCATCTTCTTTTCTCTTTAACGAGCTTGCAAATATACATATTTATATTGGATATCTATTTCTTTTTTTGCTCGCTTGCAGAAGATTAAGATTTGTAAACGGGTAGGAGTGGGGCGGAAAGAGACTTTTCGATCTGATGTAGGGAGGTGTTTGGCGGTACGGCTTCTTTTTGTTACTTTTGTGCGAATATAAAAAAGGAAAGGATTGAAGATATGGAAAATGAAAAGCCGTTGATACTTGTTTCAAATGACGATGGCGTGATGGCTAAAGGGATTAATGAACTGGTGAAGTTTCTTCGCCCTTTGGGAGATATTGTGGTAATGGCACCTGATGCTCCGCGCTCGGGCAGTGGTTGTGCGCTGACGGTGACGCAGCCTGTTCATTACCAGTTAGTAAAGAAAGAAGTAGGTTTAACTGTTTATAAATGTTCGGGAACACCGACCGATTGTATCAAATTGGCACGGAACACAGTGCTCGACCGGACACCGGACTTGGTAGTCGGCGGTATCAATCATGGAGACAACTCTGCCACTAACGTGCATTATTCCGGCACAATGGGAGTGGTATTCGAAGGCTGTTTGAATGGAATCCCTTCTATAGGCTTCTCTTTGTGCAATCATGCACCCGATGCCGATTTTGAAGCTACCGGACCTTATATTCGCAGTATTGCCGCCATGGTACTGGAAAAAGGACTTCCTCCTTTAACCTGTCTGAACGTAAACTTCCCGGATACGACCGATATCAAAGGAATCAAAATCTGTGAACAGGCAAAAGGTCGTTGGACGAACGAATGGGCTGCCTGTCCCCGTCTGAACGATCCGAATTATTTCTGGTTGACCGGTGAATTTACCGATCACGAACTTGAAAATGAGAGGAACGATCATTGGGCTTTGGCAAATGGCTATGTTGCTATCACTCCGACCACGGTTGATGTGACAGCTTATCACTTTATGGATGAACTTAACAAATGGTTTAGTTAACTATCAACTATCATGAAGTATTATCTGATTGTCGGCGAAGCTTCCGGCGACTTGCACGCTTCTCATCTGATGGCTGCCTTAAAGGCAGAAGATCCGCAGGCTGATTTCCGGTTTTTCGGAGGTGATTTGATGGCTGCCGTCGGAGGAACGATGGTGAAGCATTATAAAGAACTGGCATACATGGGTTTTATTCCCGTGTTGCTCCATCTGCGCACTATCTTTGCAAATATGAAGCGTTGTAAAGGAGATATTGTTTCCTGGCAACCGGATGTTGTTATTCTGGTGGACTATCCGGGATTCAATCTGGATATAGCCAAGTTTGTCCATGCAAAGACACAGATCCCGGTTTATTATTATATTTCTCCGAAGATATGGGCCTGGAAAGAGTATCGCATCAAGAATATAAAACGAGATGTAGACGAACTTTTCTCCATTCTTCCTTTTGAAGTAGAGTTCTTCGAAGGAAAGCATCAATACCCCATCCACTATGTTGGAAATCCTACCGTGGATGAGGTGGTGGCTTATCAGAAAGCTCATCCGAAAAATAAGGATCAGTTTATTGCGGAGAATCAACTGGAAGAAAAACCGGTAATAGCTCTTCTTGCAGGTAGCCGGAAACAGGAAATCAAAGATAATCTACCAGATATGTTGAAGGCTGCTTCTGCTTTTCCCGATTATCAGCTTGTTCTGGCGGGTGCTCCTGCCATTGCTCCTGAATATTATAAAAAATATGTAGGAGAGTCGAAAGTGAAAATCATTTTCGATCAAACCTATCGTTTGTTGCAACACGCAGATGTGGCGTTGGTCACTTCAGGCACGGCTACTCTTGAGACGGCATTGTTCCGTGTTCCCCAAGTCGTTTGTTATTACACTCCGATAGGGAAAGTGGTTTCCTTCTTGCGGCGTCATATCTTGACCGTGAAATTTATTTCGTTGGTTAATCTGATTGCCGACCGTGAAGTGGTAAAAGAGTTGGTGGCGGATACGATGACCGTGAAGAATATGCAAAATGAATTGAAAAATATCATTGAAAATGAAGCATATAGAAATGAAATGCTTTTGGGATATGAATATGTGGCGGAACGGTTGGGACCTGCCGGTGCTCCCTGTCATGCAGCTCGTGAAATGCTGCGCTTGTTGAAAAAATAACTTTCTTTTTCTGAATAAACGTAAAGCCGATGCAGTAATTGCACGGCTTTTTTATTTATTAAGCAGAAGACTAAAAAAAGAAAGGAAAAAGATATGAAAAAATTTAAGTGGCTTTTAGGAATGTTGTTATTGGCATTAGTGCCAATGTTGCAATCATGTGATGATGATGGTTATTCTATCGGAGATTTCAGTTGGGATTGGGCGACCGTTCGGGCAACCGGTGGAGGAGGTTATTATTTGGAAGGTGATCGTTGGGGATTGATTGATCCGGTTGCTACTTCCATACCTTGGTTTAAACCGGTAGACGGTGAACGTGTAGTGGCCTTTTTCAATCCTTTGTATGACATGGAAGGAGGAAAAGGAGTTCAGGTGAAAATGGAAGGTGTACAGGAATTGTTGACAAAGGAAGTGGAAGATATGACCACAGAGGAAGAAGCGGTGGAATTCGGCAATGATCCTATCCTGATTTATCAGGGTGACATGTGGTTGGGAGGAAAATTCCTGAATGTTATTTTCCGTCAGGAGCTGCCTCGCTCGGAGAAACATCGTATCAGCCTTGTGCAAAATAAGATAGAAACGGGAGAACCATCAGAACCGGGAACATTGAATGTAGCTGAAGATGGTTACGTACATTTGGAACTGCGTTATAATACGTATGAGGATGTGACTGACTATTGGGGATGGGGACGAGTTTCTTATAATTTGGAAAAGTTCTTCCCAACGGAAAAAGATGCCGAATCAACAATGAAAGGTTTTAAAGTGACTATAAATTCAAGAGAACATGGAGAAGGAAGAGTGATCGTTCTTGATCTGGAACATCCGGTAGGTGTGCCGGAAGCTGCGAAGGATGTACACTCCACTTCTTCGATCCGATAACCTAACTATGATTTACTGTGTGTGAAAAAGGTCGGGATACTTCTATCGAAGTTCCCGACCTTTTGTATTGTGTGCAATTCTAATCGATGAGAAAAACTCCTGTTAGAACCATGTTAATGCATATAAGTAAACGACTGCTGCCGGTATGGCCATCAAAGAACTGTCAAACCGATCGAGCATCCCTCCATGTCCCGGAAGAATATTTCCCGAATCCTTTACGTGCAATTGGCGTTTTAGCAATGACTCCGTCAGGTCGCCCCATGTACCGAATATAACCACTACCAATGCCAGTCCTGCCCATTCCATCATTGACATAAATGGGAAGTAGTGAGCAAGTATAAAAGACACTCCGATTGCTACAACTCCGCCGCCGATAGAACCTTCCCATGATTTCTTGGGAGAGATGCGTTCAAAGAGTCGGTGTTTGCCTATCAGTGACCCGATGCAATAAGCACCCGTATCATTCAGCCAAAGGAAAATAAAGATGGATAACGGTAGAATCGGATTATAGCTTATGCTACTGAATTCCGATGCCGGATCATTATGGAAAGCCAATACATTCAGCAAAGCAAAAGGCAGACCGATATAAAGTTGGCTAAGCATCGAATAAGCCCAGTTAAGTACCGGGTTCTCCTTTTTCAGATACAACTCGCTAATCATCATGTAAAGCAATAAAAGCACATACGGGATGAATATTTTCGAATCGGCTGCATCAATGCAGAATCCCATGATTGCGAGGAATAAATAAGCCCCGCCGAGCATATTAATGGTCTTGTTTATCTTGACTCCTTCTGCGCGCATATTTACCAACTGTGCAAACTCATAAATAGTCAGTGCACTGATAACGGTAAACAGAATGCCAAAACTGAATGCGTCATAAAGGATGCACCCTACCAAGATGGCAACGAAGAGTACACCCGTAATAGCTCGTTTTATGAAATTGTTAATCAAAATCTATTCGTTTTAATTATTTGGACCCGTTAGCTTGTTCTTCTCCATTGGACTTACCCTCTACGGTAACTTTGCCTTCCACTGTAACCTTGTTACCTGCTGCGGCAACTTTGGTGTCAATGGGAGCTTGCTCCTCTGCAGTATTTTCAGCTTCTTCTTCTTTGATTTCTTTTTCTTCTTCTTTTAACTTTTGGGCAAGTTCCCTTTCAGCTCTTGCGGCATCCTGGCTTTCTTTAGCAGCCATGATTTCTTCCGAACGCGAAGCCCAGGGGCGTTTGCCGAAGATACGTTCAACGTCTTCCGCAAAGATTACCTCTTTGTCAATCAGTAATTGCGTCAGTTCGTTGTGACCTTCTTTGTGCTCTGACAGAATTCTCTTGGCGCGGTCATACTGCTCGTTCACCATTCTCTTGACTTCTTCGTCAATTAGTTCGGCTGTCTTTTCGCTGTATGGACGGTTGAAAGAATATTCATCGTTGTTGTAATAACATAAATTCGGCAGCTTGTCGCTCATACCTAAATAAGCAATCATACCGTATGCCTGTTTAGTCACTCTTTCCAAGTCGTTCATGGCACCAGTTGAAATGCGGCCGAGGAATAAATCTTCAGCGGCGCGTCCTCCTAAAGTAGCACACATTTCATCCAACATTTGCTCCTTAGTAGTAATCTGACGTTCTTCCGGCAGATACCAGGCAGCTCCTAATGCACGTCCGCGGGGAACGATAGTTACCTTAATCAACGGATTGGCATATTCCAATAACCAGGAGATAGAGGCGTGTCCTGCTTCATGCAAAGCGATGGAACGTCTTTCAGCTTCCGTAGTAATCTTGGTTTTCTTTTCCAGACCACCGATGATGCGGTCTACCGCATCCAGAAAGTCTTGCTTGCCTACAAATTTCTTTCCGTGGCGGGCAGCGATCAATGCAGCTTCATTGCAGACATTGGCGATATCCGCACCCGAGAATCCCGGAGTTTGGCGAGCCAGCAAGTCTACATCAACACTATCGTCTATTTTGATCGGGCGCAAATGCACACCAAATACTTCTTTACGTTCATTCAAGTCGGGCAGATCCACATGTATCTGACGGTCAAAACGTCCTGCACGGAGCAATGCTTTATCAAGTACGTCTACACGGTTAGTAGCAGCAAGGATAATTACACCGCTGTTGGAACCGAAACCGTCCATCTCTGTCAATAACTGGTTCAATGTGTTTTCGCGTTCGTCATTTCCTCCCATTGCAGGATTTTTGCCACGAGCACGTCCTACGGCATCAATCTCATCAATAAAGACGATACAAGGAGCTTTCTCTTTGGCCTGTTTAAACAAGTCGCGAACACGGGATGCACCTACACCCACAAACATTTCCACGAAGTCAGAACCTGCCAGTGAGAAGAAAGGAACATTAGCTTCACCCGCCACAGCTTTGGCAAGCAAAGTTTTACCGGTTCCCGGAGGGCCTACCAGCAATGCTCCTTTGGGTATCTTACCTCCCAAATCCGTATATTTCTGCGGTTCCTTCAAGAACTCTACAATTTCCTCTACCTCTTGTTTCGCTTCTGCCAAACCCGCTACATCCTTAAATGTAATCTTGATGGCTCCACCTTTTTCAAAAAGCTGGGCTTTTGATTTTCCTACGTTAAATACACCGCCAGGGCCACCACTGCCACCTCCGCTCATACGGCGCATGAAGAAGATCCATAACGCTACAAGCAAGACAAGCGGGAGTATCTGGATCAGGATTGCGGGAAAAATATCCGATTTGGGCGGATAGTCGGAAGAACCGTCAAAATGACCGGCTTCCTTTTCTGCCTGCAAAAACTCTTCCAGTTTATCGGTAGATGGCGTTCTACTTGTAATGATAGGGTTACGTCCCACTTTGGTAGAGTCCGCTCCAAAAACAGCCCCTACAGCAGTCGGTTTAAGAAAAGCTTCGATTGACTTATCTTCATAACCCAATACTTTGTTTACATAGCCCTTTTTTACGTAGTCCTGAAATTCACTGTAAGTTACAGCTTTACTTCCAGCTCCCTTTGAATCACTGCCCCACCAGAGGCCGAGAAGCATAAGGGCAATAATCATATACATCCAGTTCAGGTTGAACTTCGGCATATTAACCTTATTGTTAGGTTTATTGCTATTGTTATTATTGCTATTATTATTGTCCATAATCATTAATTAGTCTAGATCGGGGATTTGAGTAAGTTTGGCATCTGCCCAAAGGTGTTCAAGATTATAAAAATCTCTTGTCTCCGGTAAAAAGACGTGTACCAGTACATCGGCATAGTCCATTGCCACCCATTCAGCATTCCGGAGTCCATCGATTGCATAAGGTTTGCTATCCGCACCTTTGCGTGTAAATTCCTTGATTGAATCTACAATAGCACTCACTTGACTGGGAGAATTTCCCTGACAGATAACGAAATATTTACAGATGGTATCTTCTATGCTGGTTAAATCGGCAACGATTATCTTTTTACCTTTTTTCTCTTGAATTCCTTCTTTTATTTTTTCAATTAATACTTTAGTATCGTTCATTCCTGTAATTGAGATTAATAATTCATGTTCTCTATTTGTTTATAACAAAAAAAGGCAACCCTTTGTTTCTGATTATAAACGTGATATTTTTGACAAATATACGCTGATTTATTGGATACAAGAAAGTTATCCCTCAATTTTTGTGTTTTTTAGTGGAGATACTTTTGTTTGGAAAGCTTATTTGGACATTTTTGCAAAAAAAAATATCAGAATTGTTTTGAATTCCCAAAATATTTGTATCTTTGCACCCGCAAACGGAAATTATTGGGCTATGGTGTAATGGTAACACTACAGATTCTGGTCCTGTCATTCCTGGTTCGAATCCAGGTAGCCCAACAAAACACCAGCTTTTTACTGACAAAAACCCGCTAAAAATGCAATTTTAGCGGGTTTTTTTGTGCTTTGACAAATACCATCCGAAAAAAGTTGACGCTAATTCGGTGGCTAATTCGGTGACACGAATGCACGTTGATAGTTCGAAAAACGCTAATCTTATGAAAAGCCGTGCGGTTGATTGATAAAGAATAAATCCTTAAACTGGCTGTCGTCTTGTTTAGTAGAAAAGAAAAACAGGTTTTATAGCTCAAGTGAGTATAAAACCTGTTTCTAATTTTTCTAAATCGGGCAGAACTCTTATTCTTCTGCTTTTATTGATTCATCGATTACTTTGATCTTTTGTAATACCAGTTCCAAGTCTGCTTTCAACTTATCTACCTTGCGGTTCAATTCAGTCAGCAGGCTGCTGCCTTTCTTAGAAGTAGAAGTCAGGAAGCCTAGATTGTTCTCATAAGTCTGAAGCTCATTCTTCATATTCTCATAAGTACGTACCAGCTTTTCACGTTCTCTGTACAGAGATTGAGTACCGCTTCCCTGGATATTGCTGATATTCGAACGGAAGTTACTTAACTTCTTGTTGGAAGCATTGATGTTAAAGCGGTCGAATAACTGATCGATGATTCCGTGATACTGCTTGTATAACTTATCTTTTTCTTTGAACGGCACATGACCGATAGAGTTCCACTCTTTCATTAAATCCCGAACCAATGTACTTGCTTCTTCGGTATCCATGCTTTCATCAATAGCGGATAACTTCTCGATCAACGCTTTCTTCTTTTCCATATTCTCTGTTTCTACAGAACGTTGTGAAGAAGTAGCTTTGTTCTTTTGTTCGAAGAAGTAGTCGCAAGCTGTGATAAACCGTTTCCAGATAGCATCCGAGTGTTTCTTGGCAACCGGTCCGATGGTCTTCCATTCTTTTTGAAGTTTGGTCAGTGCATCGGCAGTTACTTTCCAGTCTGTACTATCTTTCAAGGCTTCCGCTTTTTCGCAGAGCGCTTTCTTCTTTTCCAGATTCTCGTTCATTCCTTCTTTCAGGCTCTTGAAGAATTCTCCTTTCTTCTTGAAGAAATCATCGCAGGCATGGCGGAAACGCTCGAAGATCTTCACATTCATCTTTTGGGGCGCAAAACCGATAGTTTTCCATTTGTTTTGCAAGGCAATCACTTCCTGGGTCTTGTTTTCCCAGGCAGAGAATGTTTTCAGTTCATCATACTCAATCGCTTCAACGATTTCGCAGATGACGGTTTTTTGATCCAAATTATGCTGTTCGGCTTCTTTCAACGATTCGAAGTGCTGCTGATGGCGGCGGTTGACAGCGGTAGAAGCTGCTTTGAACCGGTTCCATATTTCATCACGCAGTTCTTTGGCTACCGGACCTGTATCGCGGAACTCCTGATGTAACTTCTGAAGTTGGTGGAAAGCGGAAACAACATCTTCCTCGTCAGCCAACTTTTCGGCAGCTTCGCAGAGATGCGTTTTGATTTCCAGATTCTTTTTGAAGTCGTATTCGCGGAACTCATTGTTCAGTTTCAATAAATCGTAGAACTTCTCTACATATAATTGATAGTTTTTCCAAAGTTCATTCACTTTACCTTGCGGCACCAGTTTCGTATCATTCCATTGCTGTTGCAGCTTCTTGAACTCCGTATAAGATTTGTTGGCGTCATCTCCGGATTCCACCAATTCTTTCAGTTCTTCAATAATGGAAAGTTTCACTTGCAGGTTTTCTTCCTTTTGGCGTTCCAGCTCGGCAACCTGTTTACTGCGTTTTTCCTTGATAACCCCCATCAGGCGTTTGAATTCTTCTTCCGTCGGGTCCTCTTCGGCAACAAAATCTTCAATGTTTCCACCGTTGTCTGTAAACTGTACCTTAGCAGCTTCCAACTCGGCATTATGTAACTTGTAGAATGATTGTTTCAGATTGTCAATATCCTGCTTGTTCGCATTTTCAGCATCTTGCGCAAGCTCTTTTAGCTGGTTTAGTACATCTTCCTTAGTGGCAGGTTTAGGAGCTGCTTCAGGTTGAACTTCGGCAGTAACATCTTCAGCCGGAGTCTCTGTAATAGCTTCAGAAACCTCGACTGTTTTCTTTTCTTCTTCTAATTCCCCTTGGTTCAAGGGTTGATTAGTGTCATGAGCGTCCATCATTGTATATTAGTTTTGGGTCACAAATTAATGAAATAAAACGATTACTTCATACTATTTTGCTTATTTTTTTTTGTTTATCGTGTTTTTATGATAATAAAACGGTTATTCCCATGTACAACATCATTCCGATGATGTCATTTGTAATGGCTATAAACGGACCTGTTGCAATGGCTGGATCGATTTTGAACTTCTCCAGCGTCATCGGTACCAGTGTCCCGAAAATAGAAGCGAACATTACCACGGCAAACAAGCTGATGGATACGGAATAGGTGACCGTAGCCGTTGCGCCGAACCTGATAAAGTTGTAGGTGTATACTAATAAGGAGATAATAGTGGCATTAATTAAAGCTACTACCGATTCCTTGGTAATCTGCTTGAAGGTATTTTTAGCGTCCAGCGAGCTGTTTGCCAGACCCTGTACGATGATTGCCGAAGATTGTGTTCCGACATTTCCTCCTGTACCACCGATTAGCGGGATGTACAGTGCCATTTCGGGATGGGCAGCAAAGGTGGAGTCGAAATTACCCAATATCATAGAGTTGCCGATTCCGCCGATCATACCGATTAATAGCCAGGGGAGGCGGGCGGTGGTCTGTCTCAATACATTATCGTCTGTTTCTACGTCCTGCGAAAGACCGGATGCCAACTGATAGTCACGTTCCGACTGCTCACGGACTTCATCCATGACGTCGTCGACGGTGATTTGTCCCACAAGCCGACCGATACTGTCGACAACAGGGATAGCCACCAAGTCATACTTCTCAATCGCCTGTACTACCTCGTCAATGGGAGTATCTACGTGTACCGAAATCGGATCTTTCTGCATCACGTGTTTCACTTTCGATACAGAAGGGGAAGTAATCATCTTTTTGAGCGGGAAGATACCTCGCAGACGTTCGTCATCGTCGATGACATATACATAATAGATTTCGTCCAGCTCTTCCGCCTGTTGACGCATCTCTTTCAGACATTCGGGCATACTCCAGTTCTCGTTGACGAGTACCATTTCCGTACCCATCAAACCACCGGCGGTATTTTCGTCGTATTTCAACAAGTCGACAATGTCACCTGCCTGTTCAATGTCCTCGATGTGCGAAAGAACCTCTTCCTGCTTATCTTCATCGAGTTCACGCATCAGGTCTACGGCATCGTCCGTATCCATGTAGTCAACGAAGCGTTTGGCGATTGTCTCCGAAGGAAGCATTTCGAGCAGTTCTTTACGAGCGTCTTCGTCCATTTCGACAAGCACGTCGGCGGCAATTTCATTATCGAGCAGGCGATAGATGAATTTAGCCTCTTCCGGATTCAGGTCATTGCACAATTCGGCAATGTCGGCCGGATGGAGGTCGATGAGAAGCCCTTTTACCGTATCGGCATCTTTTTGCTCAATAAGGTGTTTAACGTTGTCAATGTATTCCTCGTTCATCGTTGTCAATTACAAATTACGAATTACAAAATCCAGTTCTCTGCTTACTGCTGCCCGTAGATCGGTTATAGGTTGTTGCCTGCCGTCTTTAATGCTTCTTCCACTTTATTGGTCAGGTCGATAAATTCTGCTACCGATAGTTGTTCCGGACGTTTATTAAATAAGATGTTCTCCGTGAGTGGACAATCTTTGCCTAAAATAGGTTTAATAGAGTTGCGCAATGTTTTGCGTCGTTGGTTGAAAGTCGTTTTCACTACCTGTTTGAACAGTTTCTCGTCACATCCCAATTCTTTAGTTTCGTTGCGCGTCATGCGGATAACAGCACTTTTCACTTTGGGAGGCGGATTAAACACGTGCTCACTCACTGTGAATAGGTATTCCACTTTATACCATGCCTGAATCAATACGCTAAGGATACCGTAAGTCTTGCTGCCCGGTCCGGCTGCAATACGTTCGGCTACCTCTTTTTGAATCATTCCCGTACAGCAGGGGACGATATCTTTGTTGTCTAGCATCTTGAAAAAGATCTGGCTGGAGATGTTATACGGATAATTACCGGTCAGTACGAAAGGTGTGCCGTCGAATAGCCGGTGAAGGTTCATTTTCAGAAAGTCATCTTCGATGATGTGGTCCTCCAACGACGGATAAGCTTCGCGAAGATAGGCAACCGACTCATAGTCAACTTCTACGACCTTTATCAACCGGTCTTTTTTCACCAAAAACTGGGTCAATACTCCCATGCCCGGTCCCACCTCCAAAATAGGCAGTTCAGGGAAGGTGTCGACAGTATCGGCAATATCTTGCGCAACTTTCAGATCTTTCAGAAAGTGTTGTCCGAGAAACTTTTTAGGCTTTACTAATTTCATTTACCAACTAAATAATTACTTTTGCAGTCGACAAAGGTAATTCTTTTAAATGAAGAACGTACCACTATTTATTAAAAAATAAATGATGTGTCAGCGAAGCTAATGAAGAATTAAGGATGAAGAAACTATTAAAAAAGACGCTGAAACTGATATTACCGGTTGTTTTAGGCGGCTTTATCTTATTCTGGGTGTATCGCGACTTTGATTTTACAAAAGCGGGCGATGTATTATTACACGGTACAAATTGGTGGTGGATGCTCTTCTCATTAGTGTTCGGGGTGTTCGCGCAAGTCTTTCGTGGATGGCGGTGGAGGCAGACACTGGAACCGTTGGACGCTTTCCCGAAAAAGAGCGATTGCGTGAATGCTATCTTCATTTCTTATGCCGCCAGTCTGGTAGTTCCCCGGATCGGGGAAGTGAGCCGCTGCGGGGTCTTGGCGAAATATGATAACGTCTCGTTTGCCAAGTCGTTGGGAACAGTCGTTACGGAGCGATTGGTCGATACATTGACGATTCTTCTCATCACAGGCATCACAGTCTTGCTTCAATTACCGATATTCGTTACCTTTCTTCAACAGACCGGAACAAAAATCCCTTCTCTTGTTCATCTCCTGACTTCGGTATGGTTTTATATCATCCTGTTTTGTTTTATCGGTGTGGCGATCCTTCTTTATTATTTAAGAAAAACGCTGTTCTTCTATGAACGGGTGAAAGGCTTTGTACTTAATATATGGGAGGGGATTATGTCTTTAAAGGGAGTACGCAACATTCCTCTCTTTATTTTTTATACACTGGCCATTTGGGCGTGTTATTTTCTCCATTTCTATTTCACATTCTATTGTTTCGCCTTTACGGCACATTTAGGAATTCTAGCAGCATTGGTCATGTTTGTAGGTGGTACGTTTGCCGTGATTGTGCCTACTCCCAACGGGGCGGGACCGTGGCATTTCGCTATCATTTCTATGATGATGCTTTATGGGGTAAATGTGACGGATGCCGGAATCTTTGCCCTGATTGTGCATGGTATTCAAACCTTTCTGGTTGTTCTGTTGGGTATCTATGGCTTTGCTGCCCTGTCGTTCACTAACAGACATCGAGGGTGAAATTTTAGCTAAAAGTGTGTATTCTTAAATGTTTTTGCTGACGTCCTTTGCCATCTGAAAACTTTTCCATAACTTGGCACTGTTTAATTATTAGATTTAAAATCGTTTTAAAATATTTATTATGAGTACCATTCTTTCTTTAGCTCCACAAAACGTGTGGAAGCATTTTTATTCGTTGACACAGATTCCTCGTCCGTCAGGACACATGGAAAAAATAACAGAATTTCTTCTAGGTTTTGGAAAAGGTTTGGGTCTGGAGTCTTTTGTAGACGAAGCAGGTAATGTAATTATCCGTAAACCGGCGACTCCGGGTATGGAAAACCGGAAAGGTGTAATTCTTCAGGCGCACATGGATATGGTTCCGCAGAAGAACAACGATACTGTACACGATTTTGAAAAAGATCTGATTGAAACTTATATAGACGGTGACTGGGTAAAGGCAAAAGGTACTACTTTGGGTGCGGACAACGGACTGGGAGTAGCTGCCATCATGGCCGTGCTGGAAGCAAAAGACCTGAAACACGGCCCTCTGGAAGCTCTTGTCACTAAAGACGAAGAAACCGGCATGTACGGTGCATTTGGCTTGAAGCCGGGTACCCTGAACGGTGAAATCCTTTTGAATCTGGATTCCGAAGATGAAGGTGAATTGTATATCGGTTGTGCCGGAGGTATGGACGTAACTGCTACCCTGGAATATAAGGAAGTAGCTCCCGAAGCAGGAGATATCGCAGTGAAAGTTACTTTGAAAGGATTACGCGGCGGACATTCGGGATTGGAAATCAATGAAGGACGTGCCAATGCCAATAAGTTGCTGGTTCGTTTCGTTCGTGAAGCGGTTGCCAGCTATGAAGCCCGTTTGGCTAGCTGGGAAGGTGGTAATATGCGTAATGCTATCCCACGTGAAGCACATGCGGTTATTACCATTCCGGCTGAAAATGAAGAAGAACTGCTGGGCTTGGTGAAATACTGCGAAAACCTGTTCAACGAAGAATATTCAGCTATTGAAACTCCGATCAGTTTTACGGCTGAACGTGTAGAACTTCCTGCCGGTGAAGTACCTGAAGAAATTCAGGACAATCTGATTGATGCAATCTTTGCTTGTCAGAACGGTGTGACACGTATGATCCCTACTGTTCCAGATACGGTAGAAACTTCTTCCAACCTTGCTATTATAACGATTGGTGAAGGAAAGGCAGCCATTAAGATTCTGGCTCGCAGTTCAAGCGATAGCATGAAAGAATATCTGACTACCAGCCTGGAGTCTTGTTTCTCTATGGCAGGGATGAAGGTAGAGATGACAGGCGGATATTCCGGTTGGCAACCTGATGTAAATTCTCCGATTTTGCATGCGATGAAGTCATCCTATAAACAACAGTTTGGTGTAGAACCTGCAGTGAAAGTGATTCACGCTGGCTTGGAATGTGGTATTATCGGTGCTATTATTCCGGGATTGGACATGATTTCTTTTGGTCCGACTTTGCGTTCACCGCATTCACCGGACGAAAGAGCGTTGATTCCTACCGTACAGAAGTTCTATGACTTCCTGGTGGCAACTTTGGAGCAAACTCCAATGAAATAACGTATTTCTCTTTATATAAATATTCTCCTATTATATAATAGGTGACCATAGTGAAGGCACGGATGATATTTCATCTGTGCCTTTTTTTCATATTTATTGCAGCGTATATTACAATTCTGCTTTATAACAAATAAATTAATTGATGCAAATCAAGAAATATGCTATAAAACATAAATTTCTCTCTTTTTTAGATCAATGTATAAACAAAGGCTGTATTTTTGTGTTGTAAAACATGTAATTAGGAGGATAACAAAATGAAAAGTTTAAAAAGATTGTTTAGAAAGATCGGCGAAGCCGATGTACATGTTTGGGGATATTCAACAATTAATACCAAACCAAACAAGTAAGTTTTATTTTTTAGTTTTCAGGAATTAGTAATTTAAAAGGTTTAAAGATTATGGCAAAGAAAATGGGTTCTTTAGTTAGAAAAATCCTTAGTGAAGTAGGTCGTAATGAAATGCTTTCATGGGGGTACAGAATTGAGAAATGAGAACAAGTACATTAACTAAGTTTAGAGTGGGGATACGTTATTAAATACGATATCCCCATTTTTTATATCTAAAATTTTATATAGAGTTGTTTTAGCTAACAACTGTGGCGGGGGATCTGTTTCAGTGTCAGTTCCTCCTTTAATTTCTGTGTTTGGGTACACTGTCTTTTGCCACTTGGGCTGGAATGTATCACATGCGAGTTTGGCTGATTTTACTATCATACCCTCACCGAATCACTTGAAAGCCTTTGTTCATCGATGTTACAAAGGGTGAGGGTAACTGTGATTGTAGGGTGAGGGTAATTTTTACTCTCACCCTACAATTATACCTGTAATAAGTGCTTAATAGTTGATTTATAGTAAGTTGTATGCTGATTTGTCTGGTACTAATACATGAAAGATGATGTATTTGTGTCTGATAACTGGCGTAATATTATCTGGAATAACAGGCTGAACGAGATAATAGATACGGATGAATTAATTGTATTCCGTAAGGTTTCGATTGGCTTCTCCATAGGGGAAAATCAGTTTCAAGCTTGTGAACAGTTTGTTTCATACGCTTGAAACACTTAGTTTCAAGGTATTAAACACTTAGTTTCAAGGTATTAAACACTTAGTTTTCCGGTGTGAAACTGGTAGTTTCATTACTTGAAACTGTTGGTCTCAAGGCATAAAACAGCTTGTTCACCGGCATGAACAAGCCATTTTATGTAGAGGTGCTGCAAATTATTGAGTGTCTTCTATGAATATGCCCGGATTCTTATAAACGAGACAGTGTGTAAGATACCTCTATCTTGCACGCATCTGCAACGGTATCTTGCACTGCTTCAAATACTTGTATATCAGTTGACTATCGCTGGTTTAGTGTAAGGTGCAAGATACTTTTGCATTTATGAACTTGTAAGAGATAGGTGAATCTTATTGCAGAAGATAAACTTTTCAATTAAATAATAAACCGAGTGGCAGTTTTTGGACTTTTTATTTTATTCCAGAGCGAGTTGATTAATAGGCTAATGTTTATACAATATGGTATGGGGCTGATAGCTTGATAAAAGCTTTTTTTAAGCTAAAAAGTACAAATCTTTAAACTTTATTTCCTTACTTTGTTATTTATAAGAGTGAGACTTATAGCAAACTTAAACTAGAAAGATTATGAAAGTAAAGCAGATTTGTATGATGGTGCTGCTATGGTTGGGAGTGATTCCGGCGGTACAGGCACAAACTTTCGACAAATTATGGAAAGAAGTGGAGCAAGCGGAGAAAAAGAGCTTGCCTAAGACTGTGATAAAACTGTCTGATGAGATTTATCAGAAAGGGGAAAAAGAGAAAAACTCTCCACAAATGCTCAAAGCATATACGTGGCGGATGAAATATCGGGAAATGTTGAATCCCGACAGTCTTTACGCTGATTTGAAAGGACTGGAACAATGGGTGAAACAGACTGACCAACCAATGGATCGCGCCATCCTACACTCTTTGATAGCGGGAATCTATGCAGATTATGCAGCCAGCAACCAGTGGCAACTCCGCCAACGGACAGAAATCGTAGACCAGACACCTGCTACCGATATGCGTGAATGGACAGCCAATATGTTCATCGAAAAAGTGCGGACAAATATAAAGGAGGCATTGGCCGATTCTGTATTGCTGCTCAAAACGTCCTCACGCGGCTATATTCCTTTTGTAGAATTGGGGGAAACGAGCGAATACTATCACCATGATATGTATCATTTATTGGCTTCCCGTAGCATTGAAGCACTGCAACGGGTGGAAGAATTGGGTAACAGGATTACTAATGACGGTACTGTGAATCCGGTCAAACAAGATATAATAGCTATTTATGGGAATATGATTTCCGCTTATAAAGCAACCGGATTAAAAGAAGGTTATGTGTTGACAGCACTTAACTACCTGGAATGGAGATGGAATGCTGATCGGAATATTCGACCTCTGCAGGCTAAGGGCGAACTTCCGGTACTGACGGAAGATACTTATCTGAAAGCTTTGAACAGATTGAAAAACAAGTATGCTTCCGAACCCATCTGTGCCGAAGTCTATTTGGCAGAAGCCCGATATACTATTGGAAAACAACAGCAGCTCAATGCATTGCAGCTTTGCGATGAGGCAATCCGCCTTTATTCAGGCTATCGCAGAATCAATGCTTTGAAAAATCTTCGGGAAGAGATATTGGCTCCTTATTTGAATGTTAATGCATCCGATTTGGCTTTTCCGAACGAAGAGATAGAATTAAGGGTCTCACACAAAAATCTGGATGGTTTCACTGTCCGTCTTTATCAGGCGAAGAAACTGATAAAGGAACAACATTACGCTGTGCTTCGTCCGAAAGATTATCAGACGCAGGACACTGTGTTTACATTCAAAGCTCCTGAACTTGGATCTTACGTGATGCGTATCATACCGGATATTCGTGCGAAGAGAGATAGTGAAAGCAAGTTTGATGTAACACGTTTCAAAGTGCTGACGTGCCGTTTGCCGGACAAACAGTATCAAGTGGTGACGCTGGATGGACAGACAGGGCATCCTATTCCCCATGCGAAAGTGACGATGTACAGTAATGACGAAAAAGTGTTGCAGGAGTTTACGACAAACGAAGAGGGTAAGGTCGTATTTCCCTGGAAATCCGAATACCGCTATCTGAAAGCTTCCAAGGGGACGGATACGGCAATGCCGAAACAAGGCATTTATGCAGGAAGTTACGGATATTACGGCGACGAAGATAAAGTGACTGAAAATATGACTTTATTGACCGACCGTTCTTTGTATCGTCCCGGACAGACTGTGTATGTGAAGGGAATTGCTTATTCTCAACAATCGGATACGGCGAATGTACTTCCGAACAAGGAATATACGGTGACTTTATTGGATGTAAACAATCAGGAAGTAGGGCAGAAGTCGGTACGTACCAATGAGTTCGGTTCGTTTACCACCGATTTCGCATTGCCTTCGGCCTGTCTGAACGGAATGTTTTCTTTGAAAGCGGGAAGAGGCCATACAGGCATTCGGGTAGAAGATTATAAACGTCCGACATTTGATATCACTTTTGAAAAGCAACAAGGAAGTTACAAACTGGGTGATGAGGTACAGGTGAAGGGTAAGGTACAATCTTATAGTGGTGTGCTGCTTCAGGATCTTCTGGTGAAATATACGGTAAAGCGTTCTGCATACAGCCTTTGGCGGTTTGCGGAATCTGTGCAGATTGCTTCCGGTGAAGTGATGGCCAATGAGAATGGAGAATTCACGATACCGGTTCGTTTGCAGGAAAGTGACTCTTATAAGAATAATGATAAGGTATATTATCGTTATTCCATTGAGGCCACTGTTACCAATGTGGCAGGTGAAACACAATCTTCTACGGACGTGATTTCGGCAGGAAACCGTTCGTTGATTTTGCAGGTGGAATTGCAAGATAAGACTTGCAAGGATCAACCCTTCGAAACAATGTTTAAAGTGCAGAACCTGAATGGACAACCTGTGGAGGTGAAGGGGAATTATTACTTGTACCCTGCCAAAGACAAGGACTTTAAGCAGTTGGAAGAGAAACCGGTTGCAACGGGAACCTTTACTTCTAATGAAGACATGACGCTCGACTGGAAGAATCTTCCATCGGGACCTTATGTGCTGAAAGCATCAGTGAAAGATAATCAGGGCAAGGAAGTGACTGCTGACACCAACACGATTCTTTTCTCTGTTGAGGACAAACGTCCGCCTGTAGAAACGACGATGTGGTTCTATGGTGCAAATACGGAATTTGATGCTGCCCATCCGGCCGTGTTCTGTTTCGGTACGTCGAAAAAAGATGCTTATGTGATGATGAACGTATTTTCCGGTGATAAATTGCTGGAGAGCAAGACGTTGAATTTGTCAGATACGATTGTACGTTTCGAGTATCCATATCGGGAAAGTTATGGGGATGGTGTCTTTGTGAATCTCTGTATGGTGAGGGACGGACAGGTTTATCAGGAACAGGTGCGGCTGACCAAACGGATTCCTGATAAGACACTGACTATGAAGTGGGAAGTGTTCCGTGATAAATTGCGTCCGGGACAAAAGGAAGAATGGAAGCTGACGATTAAAACGCCGCAAGGACAAGCTGCTAACGCGGAAATGCTGGCAACGATGTATGATGCTTCCTTGGATAAAATATGGAATCGGCAACAGAATTTCCAAATCTATTATAACCAGATTGTCCCATATTCTAACTGGATGAGTGGATATTCCGGCAATAATTCATTCAACTACTGGTGGAATACGAAGAGTCTCAAAGTGCCATCACTGGAGTATGACCATTTTGTGATGCTATCGGACTATTATAATAATGGAAGAGATTTGGGTGAAGTAATAGTGAGAGGATATGGCTCGACGAGAAAGTTGACGGTGACAGGTAGCGTTTCGACATTGGACGTTGCAACTTTAAGGAGTAATGCGCCAAAGATGAAATCGGCTATGGCTGCTGATGCCATGACTAATGTTGAATTTCAATCGGAAATGATACCCACGGGAGAAAAAGCGGATGAGGCATCTGACAACGAAATGCTTCCCGAAGCATCTGCTGACTTGCGTACCAATTTAGCAGAAACAGCATTCTTCTATCCTCAACTTCGCACCAATGAACAGGGAGAGATCTCTTTCTCATTCACGATGCCTGAAAGTCTGACGCGTTGGAACTTCCGTGGATATTCTCATACAAAGGGAATGTTGACGGGAACATTGGATGGCGAAGCTACCACAAGCAAAGAATTTATGCTGACTCCTAATCTCCCTCGTTTTGTGCGTGTGGGTGATAAGACTTCTCTGGCAGCTTCTATCTCTAATATGACTGGTAAGCCGCAAGCCGGAACGGTCAGTCTGGTCCTTTTTGACCCGATGACAGAGAAGGTTATCAGTACACAAAAACAGAAATTCAGCCTTGCTGCCGGAAAGACAATGGGTGTGGACTTCCAGTTTATCGTTAGTGATAAATACGAAATAGTGGGATGCCGGATGATTGCCGACAGTGGTACTTTCAGCGATGGAGAACAACAGTTGCTTCCGGTTCTTAGCAATAAAGAGCATTTGGTGGAGACACTTCCAATGCCAGTGCGTGGAGAAGAAACCCGTACTTTCTCACTCGATCATCTGTTCAATCAACAAAGTAAAACAGCCACAGATCGTAAACTAACTGTTGAATTTACAGGAAACCCGGCTTGGTATGCCGTTCAGGCATTGCCTTCATTGAGTCTTCCGACAAGTAATAACGCTATTTCCTGGGCTACTGCCTACTATGCCAATACATTGGCTTCGTTTATCATGAACAGTCAGCCGAAGATCAAAGCGGTATTTGAAAGTTGGAAACTGCAAGGAGGTACGAAAGAAACGTTCTTGAGCAATCTGCAAAAGAATCAGGAAGTGAAGAATATCATTTTGTCCGAGTCTCCCTGGGTACTCGAAGCACAGACGGAAGAGCAACAGAAAGAGCGCATCGCCACCTTGTTTGATTTGAATAACATCCGTAGTAATAATATCGCAGCTTTGACTCGATTGCAGGAGTTACAGAACTCAAATGGGGCATGGTCCTGGTATAAAGGAATGAACGGGAGTCGATCTGTAACTACCTATATCGCCGAACTGAATGCCCGTCTGGCTATGCTGACAGGTGAGAAATTAAGCGGATCGGCTCTTTCCTTGCAACAGAAGGCTTTCGCTTACCTTCATCAATCAGCTTTGGACGAGTATAAGGAAATCCTGAAAGCACAGAAAGACGGTGTGAAGTTTACTGGCGTTTCGGGCAGTATTCTGCAATATTTGTATCTCATCGCTATTTCGGGAGAGCAGGTACCCGCAGCCAATAAAGCGGCTTATACCTATTATCTTTCTAAGGTAGGAGAATTGCTGACTTCTCCTTCGATGGATACAAAAGCGATTGCCGCCATTGTGCTTGATAAAGCCGGACGCAAGAAGGAAGCGCAGGAATTTGTCGCTTCTCTGAAAGAACATCTGACGAAGACAGATGAACAGGGAATGTTCTTTGCTTTCAACGAGAATCCATATACATGGGGCGGAATGCAGATGCAGGCTCATGTAGATGTGATGGAAGCGCTGGAACAGACAGGTGGCAATACCGATACAGTGGAAGAAATGAAACTTTGGTTGTTGAAGCAAAAGCAGACACAACAGTGGAATTCTCCGGTAGCTACTGCCGATGCGGTATTTGCATTGCTGATGAAGGGCGCTAATTTACTCGACAATCAGGGAGATGTACGGATTGTGATTGCTAATGAAGTGCTGGAAACTGTTAGTCCAAGTAAAACGACTGTTCCTGGATTGGGATATATCAAACGTTCTTTCACACAGAAGAATGTGGTGGATGCCCGCAAGATTGAAGTGGAAAAGAGAAATCCGGGTATTGCTTGGGGAGCTGTGTATGCAGAATTTGAATCTCCTGTCAGTGATGTGAAACAACAGGGCGGCGACCTGAATGTTGAGAAACAGTTGTATGTGGAGCGTACGATGAATAACGTGCCTCAATTACAGCCTATTACTGCCAAAACGGTTCTTCAGGTAGGTGATAAAGTCGTTTCCCGTTTGAGCATCCGCGTAGACCGTCCGATGGACTTTGTACAGTTGAAAGATCAGCGGGGCGCTTGTTTCGAACCGATCGGCAGTATCTCCGGTTATCGTTGGAACAACGGGCTTGGCTATTACGTAGACATCAAAGATGCATCGACTAATTTCTTCTTCGATCATTTAGGAAAGGGTGTATACGTGTTGGAATATAGTTACCGTGTCAGTCGTGCAGGAACTTACGAAACTGGTTTGGCAACTATGCAGTGTGCTTATGCACCGGAATACGCTTCGCATTCTGCTTCGATGACAATTATTATTAAATAGTTCCGGCAGGGGATTTTTATTCTCACCGACGAGCGAGGCGTTCCTCACCGATGAAGAGGGTGTTCCTCACCGAGGAAGGCATCCTTCGTCGGTGAGGAACTTTTTTCTTATAAACAGGGGCTTACAAGGACTGCTATTAAGTAAAGTCTTTTCCCAATCTGTGTTAATCTGTGTAATCTGTGGTGAAAAACTCATCTAAAACCCCTACATTTGTGCACCAAAATAAAAAATATCGCATGAAACGTAGTTTACTATCTATATTATCTTTACTTACTGTCGCTTTGGCAGCCGTTGCCCAACCTCGTATCTCTTCAAATAAAGAGACACATAACTTCGGACAAATTGAGTGGAAACGTCCGGTGACAGTGGAATATACCATCACTAACACGGGAAACCAGCCATTGGTACTGACCAACGTCACAACCTCTTGTGCCTGTGCCGTGGCCGACTGGACCAAAGAACCGATTGCCCCGGGAGGAAAAGGAGTAGTAAAAGCTTCTTTTGACGCAAAAGCGTTAGGACATTTTGAAAAGTCGATAGGAATATATAGCAATGCCAGTCCGAGCTTGGTCTATCTGAAGTTTACCGGTGAAGTAGTGCAGGAAATAAAAGATTATACAAAGCTACTTCCTTATACAATTGGAAATATTCGTTTAGATCGTGATGAGTTTGCTTTCCCCGATGTCTATCGCGGACAGCAGCCTTCATTGACCTTTGATATCGCCAATCTTTCGGATCGTCCTTACGAACCGGTATTGATGCATCTGCCTCCTTATCTGAAAATGGAAGCGGAACCCAAAGTCTTGTTGAAAGGCAAGAAAGGAACTATCAAACTGACGCTGGATGCGAGCCAGCTAAAAGATTACGGATTGACACAGACTTCTGTCTACCTTTCTCGTTTCTCCGGTGATAAGGTGAGCGAAGATAATGAAATACCGGTTTCGGCCATTCTTCTTCCCGACTTCTCTCGTATGACGGAAAAAGATTCTTTGAACGCTCCTGCCATGCACATTTCGGAAACGGATATTGATCTTAGTATCCCGTTGATAAAGAAGAATAAGGTAAGCCATGATATATTGATAGCCAATTCCGGAAAGACTCCGTTAGTCATCAGTAAGTTGCAGGTATTCAATTCATCGGTAGGAGTGAGCCTGAAGAAGACAGTCCTTCCTCCGGATGGAATGACGAAGCTCAAAGTAACTATTCGTAAGCGTGACGTAGGTAATAAGAAGCATCATTTACGTATCCTGATGATAACAAATGATCCGTTACGCCCGAAAGTTGAAATCAATATCAAACGCTAAATCCTATGATTATGGAACATCCTGAAAATAGTGAAGAATATAAGGGGCTTGTTGTCAATAAAGGCATTGAGCAACCCTCATCTGTGAATCCCTACTTAAAGCGGAAACCTAAGAAACGCCAACTTTCAGTAGCAGAGTTTGTAGAAGGTATCGTAAAAGGTGATGTCACCATATTGAGTCAGGCTGTGACATTGGTTGAAAGCGTAAAGCCTGAACATCAGGCTGTTTCACAGGAAATCATAGAGAAGTGTCTGCCATTTTCCGGTAATTCGATTCGGATTGGTATCAGCGGCGTTCCCGGTGCAGGAAAGAGTACGTCGATAGATGTATTCGGTCTGCATGTACTCGAAAAGGGGGGCAAACTGGCGGTATTGGCCATCGACCCTAGTAGTGAGCGTAGTAAAGGCAGTATCTTAGGGGATAAAACGCGTATGGAGCAGCTTTCCGTGCATCCTAAATCGTTTATCCGCCCTAGTCCGTCAGCCGGTTCTTTGGGAGGAGTGGCACGCAAAACACGTGAGACGATTATTCTTTGTGAAGCTGCCGGATTCGATAAGATTTTTGTGGAGACCGTAGGAGTGGGACAAAGCGAAACGGCTGTTCACTCGATGGTTGATTTTTTCCTGTTGATTCAGTTGTCCGGTACGGGCGATGAACTGCAAGGGATTAAGCGTGGTATTATGGAGATGGCGGATGGTATCGTTATCAATAAGGCCGATGGAGATAATCTGGAACGTGCCAAGTTGGCTGCCACTCAATTCCGTAATGCATTGCATCTGTTTCCTGCACCTGAATCCGGATGGATTCCCAAAGTATTGACTTACTCCGGTTTTTATAACCTGGGAGTGAAGGAGGTCTGGGACATGATTTACGAATACATTGACTTTGTGAAAGAAAACGGCTATTTTGAATATCGCCGCAACGAACAAAGTAAATACTGGATGTATGAAAGCATCAATGAACAACTTCGTGACAGCTTTTATCATAATCCGAAGATTGAAGCGATGCTCTTAGAAAAAGAACAGCAGGTATTGAAAGGTAACCTGACTTCGTTTATAGCTGCAAGAAGCTTGCTCGATACTTATTTTGAGGATTTGAAATGAGACTTTAAATGATAATAAGATTCTGATTCTTAAAGAATACATTTAGCATAAGCGGGTAGGAAACGTCAGTCTTTCTACCCGCTTGTACTATTAATGAGGCTTTTCTGCTTTTTCAAGATCAGCTCTCGATTTACTTTGAGTTACAATATATACTCCCAGGAATACAAGTGCGATAGCAATCCCTTTCTCCCAGCCGAAACTTCCGATACCCATCGCGATTGCTGCAATCGTAGCCACGATGGGTTGCATATAATTGTACATACTGACTACCGTAGGACGGAGCAGCCTCTGCGCAGTCATAATGCAGAGATATGCGAGGAAACTACCTCCTAATACGACATAAAGTACCTGTAGAATGGCGACAGTGGAAACAGAAGTCCATTGAATCGTAGAAATATCATAATAGGAGAACGGAATGTAACACATTGAAGCATATATGAACATCCATTTATTAATCGTTACTGCCGAATATCGTTGAGACAATCCCTTGAATACAGTCAGGTATATGGAGAAACTGATTTGTGCAACGAGACAAAGTAAGTCACCAATCAGGCTTCCATTTCCGTTGCTTCCTGCCTGGCTGCTCATAATGAGAATAAGTGCTCCCATCGCACCTACAAAAATCCCCAGTACTTTCTTATTGGTAATAGGTTCTTTCAAGTAAATGGCCGCTACAACCATTGTTACAATCGGTAGAGTGGTAGTTACGATAGAAGCATCAATAGGAGAAGTCATAGAAAGCCCGAAGATGAACACTCCTTGATTGAATACTAGTGCAAACAGTGAAGCAAAGAAGATTTTCAGCATATCTTGATGATTCACATGTTCCTGTTTGCAAAACATGGAAAGGATCCAGAAAGCGGCTGCTGCCCCCACCATGCGGAACGTAGTTACAGAAATTGGAGAAAACTCTTGAAGAGCCGACTTACCGATGGGAGACATTAATCCCCACATAACGTTTGCTGTAAGCGCAAACAAATGACCATACAGGTTCTTACTTTTGTCCATGTTGATACTATTTATTTTACCATATCTCTGATATCATTAACAATCAAATAGAGAAAACGGTTGCAAAGGTAGTCTTTTATCGTATGATTTGTTTATATTTGCCTTGATTAAACTTGAATATTATGGAACAACAAGCCAATTATATCCGTCGTATCGAGATACACGGACTATGGGAACGCTTTAATATAGGATGGGATTTGCGTCCCGATGTGAACATCCTCTCCGGCATCAACGGAGTGGGGAAGACTACCATTCTGAACCGTTCGGTGGGATACCTCGAAGAACTTTCCGGTGAAATGAAAAGTGACGAGAAGAACGGAGTGCGTCTCTTTTTCGACAATCCCCAGGCAACCTATATTCCTTATGACGTCATCCGGAGCTACGACCGTCCCCTGATTATGGGTGACTTCACAGCCCGCATGGCCGACAAGAATGTAAAGTCTGAACTGGACTGGCAGCTCTATCTCTTGCAACGCCGTTACCTCGATTATCAGGTCAACATTGGTAATAAGATGATTGAAATGCTTTCCAGCATTGATGAAGAAGAGCGTCGTAAAGCAGCTACATTATCTGTAGCCAAACGTCGTTTTCAGGATATGATTGACGAACTGTTCAGCTATACACGCAAAAAGATAGACAGGAAACGGAACGATATCGCTTTCTATCAGGATGGCGACCTATTATTCCCTTATAAACTGTCGTCCGGTGAAAAGCAAATGCTGGTTATCCTGCTGACCGTACTCGTGCAGGACAACAGCCATTGTGTATTGTTTATGGATGAGCCGGAAGCCTCCCTTCATATAGAATGGCAGCAGAAACTGATTGCTATGATACGTGAACTGAATCCGAATGTGCAGATTATCCTGACTACCCATTCGCCTGCCGTCATTATGGAAGGCTGGCTGGATGCCGTGACAGAAGTAAGCGATATATCTACCACCGTAGGGCACAAGCTCGACAAGGATTCTCCCAACTGTAATTTGTAATTCGTAACCTGTAATAGAACAAATGGCAACTTCACTACGAGATAATCTGACTTCTTCTTATTTCAATGCCGCCCATAAGCTTTATCCGAAGAAAGCCCGCCGACGTATCATCGCTTACGTAGAAAGCTATGACGACATCGCTTTCTGGCGCACATTGCTTGAAGAGTTTGAAGACGACGAACACTATTTCCAAGTGATGCTTCCTTCGGCCACCTCCCTGGCAAAAGGAAAAAAGATGGTACTCATGAACACGCTGAATACAGCCGAATTGGGGAGAAGTCTGATTGCCTGTGTGGACAGTGACTATGATTTCCTGTTGCAGGGAGCTACCAATACTTCCCGTAAAATCAACCGGAACAGGTATATTTTTCAGACTTATACCTATGCTATTGAAAACTATCATTGTTTTGCCGAAAGCCTTCACGAAGTATGTGTGCAGGCTACGTTGAATGACCGTTCCATTTTAGATTTCAACTTCTACCTGAAGAAGTACTCTGAAATAGTATATCCGCTTTTCCTCTGGAACGTATGGTTCTATCGCCAACGGGATACTTACACTTTCCCCATGTACGATTTCCATACTTATACTTCTTTGCGCGAGATTAATCTCCGGCATCCGGAAAAGAGCTTGGAATCCCTTCAACAACGGGTTAATCAGAAGTTGGCAGAGTTGAAAAAGAAATTCCCCCATAACATCAATCAGGTGAATGGATTGCGGACTGAATTTAAAGAGCTGGGCTTGGTGCCGGAAAACACTTACTTGTATATGCAGGGACACCATGTGATGGATAATGTGGTAATGAAACTACTGATTCCGGTCTGCACCGTATTGCGCCGTGAACGGGAACAGGAAATCAAGCGGTTGGCCGAACACAATGAACAGTTCAGAAACGAACTGACTTGTTATCAGAACAGCCAGGTGAACGTAGAAATCATGCTCAAGAAGAATGTAGCCTACAAAAGACTCTTCCATTATGATTGGCTACGGCAGGATATCAGTGAATATTTGGAAGAAGGAAAGAATAAAGAAGAAAAGAAACAGAGATCATAAATAAAAGAAAAACTAAAAAAGAGAGAGACGATTGCTTATGAAAGAAGTAAAAGAAGTGGTTGATACAGTGAGTGTGGCATTAGCAAACGGGCAACCGGAAGAAGCAGGTAATGTGGTGATGCAAGAAGTGAATCATGCTTTGCTCTCGATGGGAGTGGATGAAGCTATGGCTGATAAGATTGATAACTTTATCATCTTATTGTTTATTATTGGAATAGCATTACTTGCCAATCTGATTTGCCGCAAGATTATTCTGCGTACCGTATCCAAATTGGTGAAACAGACGAAGGCCACTTGGGATGATATTGTATTTAATGATAAAGTAATGGTGAATATCAGCAGGATGGTGGCACCTATATTGATCTATATATCTATTCCTATTGCTTTTCCCGAACATGCAGACTCTGCTTTGCTTGATTTTCTTCGAAGACTTTGCATGATTTATATCCTTGCAGTCTTTCTTCGCTTCGTCAGTGCTTTGTTCACGGCTGTGTATCTGGTATATAGCGCGCGTGAGCAATATAAAGACAAACCTTTGAAGGGGCTTTTGCAGACAGCACAAGTCATTCTCTTCTTTATAGGAGCTATCATCATTATCAGTATTCTGATAAAGCAGAGTCCGGTGGTGTTGCTGACCGGATTGGGAGCTTCTGCTGCGGTTCTGATGTTGGTTTTCAAAGATAGTATCATGGGATTTGTCTCCGGCATCCAGCTTTCTGCCAATAATATGCTGAAGGTGGGTGATTGGATCACGATGCCGAAATACGGTGCGGACGGTACAGTGATAGAAGTAACATTGAATACCGTAAAAGTACGTAACTTCGACAATACTATCACCACCATTCCTCCTTATCTATTGATTAGTGATTCTTTCCAAAACTGGCAGGGAATGCAGGAATCCGGCGGACGTCGTGTGAAACGTTCCATCAATATAGACATGACCAGTGTGCATTTCTGTACACCGGAGATGTTGGCAAAATACCGGAAGATACAACTGTTGAAAGACTATGTGGATGAAACGGAAAAGGTAGTGGAAGAATATAATAAGGAACATCATATCGACAACTCTGTGTTAGTGAATGGACGCCGGCAAACAAACCTGGGAGTTTTCCGTGCCTATCTGACTAACTATCTGAAGAATCTGCCTACCGTCAACCAAGACCTGACCTGTATGGTACGTCAGCTTCAGCCTACTGAAACCGGTATCCCATTGGAACTTTATTTCTTTTCTGCCAATAAAGTATGGGTTGCCTACGAAGGCATACAGGCAGATGTTTTCGATCATGTGCTTGCCATTATTCCCGAATTCGACTTGCGTGTCTTCCAAAACCCGTCGGGGGCAGACCTGCATCGGATAGGGGTAAAGATAGAAAACTAATCAAACGATAAAACGTTTATAAATTGTAATTACTATGACTACACCGTTATCCAACCAGATTATCCGTGAAATCACTCCTTTGTCAGATAAGGATTGCTTTTACATTGCGGAACGTTATAAAACGGAATTCACTTATCCTATACACAACCACTCCGAGTTTGAATTGAACTTCACCGAAAAGGCTGCCGGAGTAAGGCGGATTGTAGGAGACTCTTCCGAAGTGATAGGTGATTATGATTTGGTGTTGATAACAGGAAAAGACTTGGAGCACGTCTGGGAACAGAACGAGTGCCGTTCGAAAGAGATACGGGAGATTACGATTCAGTTTTCTTCCGATCTTTTCTTCAAGAGCTTTATCAATAAGAATCAGTTCGACTCTATCCGCCGGATGCTGGATAAAGCACAAAAAGGGCTTTGTTTCCCGATGTCTGCCATACTCAAAATATATCCGTTGTTGGATACGCTTGCTTCCGAAAAACAGGGATTTTATGCGGTCATTAAGTTTATGACGATCCTGTATGAACTTTCTCTCTTTGAAGAAGAAGCGCGTACCTTGTCCAGTTCGTCTTTTGCCAAGATAGATATTCATTCGGACAGCCGGCGTGTGCAGAAAGTGCAGGAGTACATCAATACACATTATCAGGAAGAAATACGTCTGGGGCAGTTGGCCGATATGGTGGGGATGACGGATGTGTCATTCAGCCGCTTCTTCAAACTGCGTACAGGCAAGAATCTTTCCGATTATATCATTGATATTCGGCTAGGCTTTGCTTCCCGGTTGCTGGTAGATTCTACGATGTCTATCGCCGAGATTTGTTATGAGTGCGGTTTTAAT
This sequence comes from Bacteroides sp. MSK.18.37, assembly GCF_019129155.2. Classification (NCBI taxonomy): domain Bacteria; kingdom Pseudomonadati; phylum Bacteroidota; class Bacteroidia; order Bacteroidales; family Bacteroidaceae; genus Bacteroides; species Bacteroides sp. MSK.18.37. The sequence goes on from NZ_JAHOIB020000001.1 coordinate 4,367,654, forward strand.
AACCTTTCCAATTTCAACCGGATCTTCAAGAAGAAAAAGAGTTGTTCGCCCAAAGAGTTTCGTGAGAACTATCGGAAGAAAAAGAAACTGATTTAGCGCATTTTCTTTTATGAACTCGGTGATTAACTCCCGAGTTCTATCTTCCACTCACCAATCGTTCGTGTGGCGCTGTCAAAGTTTACACCTACTTTAACTATTTTCCTGTGATCCGCCTGATACGGAATAGCATACCCCTTGCTGTTAATCTGCGCTAATGCTTCTTCGGGTGTACCATCTACTTTAAATTCAAAAACATAGATGGTATCTTGAAGTTTCACAACCGCGTCTGCTCTTCCGATGGCTGTATCCACTTCCACATCTATATACTGTCCCATCAGCCGGAAAAACAGATAAAAGATTGTTTGGTAATGTTTCTCCTCCTTGTTGTTCAGTTTATTCGGGATAGATGCAAAGAAAGATTTCAGTCTTTCCAGACACTCCTCTAAATGACCGATACGCAAGTCTTTAATAAAGGACACTACATAAAATGTATTCTCTCGTGCAGGCAGATGCACATAAGCGGGCATCAGCGATTCGATAAATCCTTTTCTTACTTCCTTGTTGGGATAAGCCAGTGTATACAGTTGGAAATCCGGATCATATCCCTTAATTGTGAGATAACCGCTTTGGTAGAGCACCGGAAGAGGATCGGTGATTCTATTGCTGGGCGCATCAAACTGTTCGGCGGTGGCGGTCGTGTTATCCAGTTCCCGGATATCAAAATCGCTTTCTTGCAGAATATCTATCAGGAAAGTGGGAGTACCGGTCGAAAACCAAAAATTGGCATACTTCTTCTGTGCGAATGCATTGAACAAACTGAATGGATTATAAATATCTTCACTGTTCTCACTGAAATGATAGCCGTCATATTGTTGTTTCAAATGTACACAGGCTTCCTCATATGTTTCCTTGTTGGCTTGGGCCATTTGTTCAATATCAATTTGCAATTGCGTGCGCAGTTCTTGTTCGGTGATGCCACAGATGGCACTGTAATCATCCCTCATGCTGATATTCTGCAAGTTATTCAACTCGCTGAAGATACTCATTTGGCTGAATTTGCTGATACCTGTCAATAATAAGAAGCGAAGATACTGTCCCTGGGCTTTCAGTGGACTAAAGAAATCCCGCATGATATTACGTATTTCCTTTTGAACTTCATCATTATGATTGCTGTCCAGCATTGGTGAGTCATACTCATCTATTAATACCACCACCTGTTTACCCGTCTGTTTGTAAGCACGACGAATAATTCCTTCAAAACGTAAACTGAAAGTCGTTTCTCCTTCTTCCCGTTGATAAATTTTCTCCCATAAAAGCAATTGGCGGTTAATAACGGCTGACAGCATATCAGCGGTTATATATTTACTCACACTAAAATCAAAGTGTAATACCGGATAAACCGTCCAATCCTTTTCCAGAGTCTCCATAGCCAAGCCCTGAAACAGTTCTTTTTTTCCCAGGAAATAAGCCTCTAGTGTAGAAACTAGCAAACTTTTCCCAAAGCGTCGGGGACGACTTAGAAAATAGACTTTATTTGTATGAGTCAAACGATAAATCAATTCCGTTTTATCAACATAGACACAATCATTATTGCGTAAATCTTCAAAGTTCTGTATTCCTATCGGATATCTTCTGAAATTCTCTTCCATGACGCATATCTGTTTTTAGCGTGAAACATACACAAAGATAATGATATTTAGTTTCAAGTCAATTATGCCTGTTCTTTTTTTAAGAAAGTCCAACGTTGGATATATACTTAGTGGGAAAGGAGCTATCGGTGTTTCTTTGCGTAATGCATTGAAAAGCGATGAAACATATCTTTGACGACAAGCGGGTGGAAATACACTATCAGCCAAAATTTTCACCTTCTCACAACTGTCAGACGATTAATTTTATGCATAATGAGAGATAAAAGAGTGAAGTTCCGGTCTTAAATTTGCTTATAAACAAGTTGAACTAATAGCGTAAGTAATTGATAATACGTTTGTAACATCTTGTCATCATCTTGCAACGACTCTTTCAATAGATTGTATTTATTTCGTCTTATAGTTGTAATGCCCACCCTCTATCTTTGCCAGCGTAATTAAAACGTAGAGCAAAGTTAGATGAAAAAACTATTTCTTATCCGATTTTCAGTGGCGGCCTTCTTTTGCCTGTTGTGTGTACTTCCTGCATTGGCTGCCAATATTAAGATTAAAGGAGCTGTGAAAGACAAACTATCCAAGGAACCTTTGATAGGAGCTACGATACGTTTGCTCGGAACTCAAGCCGGAGCAGTGACCGATATGGAGGGTAATTTCGAATTGAACAGCATGGGCGTGTTGGAAGGTATGTATGATATTGAGATTAAATATGTAGGCTACAAAACGGAAGTGCGCCGTAAAGTGCGTGTGGAGAATGGAAAACTGGTGATACTGAATCTGGAGTTGGAAACCGATGCACAGGAACTTGCCGATGTGGTGGTTGTAGCTAAGAAGAATAGGGAAAATGAGAATATGCTGTTGCTCGAACAGCAAAAAGCAGTCATTGCCGTACAATCTGTTGGTGTCAGGGAGCTTTCCCGCAAGGGTGTTTCGGATGCAGAAGGTGCTGTGACGAAAGTTGCCGGAGTGTCTAAACAAGACGGAGTGAAAAATGTCTTTGTCCGTGGATTGGGTGACCGGTACAATGCAACTACTTTTAATGGATTTGCTCTTCCTTCCGAAGATCCGGAATATAAGAATATCTCTCTTGATTTCTTCGGTACGGATATTATTCAGTCCGTAGGCGTAAATAAAGCATTCAACGCGGGAGGCAGCAGCGATGTCGGAGGGGCAACCATTGATATTGTATCCAAAGAACTAATTGGTAGCGGTAATCTGGGATTCGGCATTTCCGGTGGCTTGAATACACAAACGGTAGCAGCCGATTTTCTGAAACAGGATGGAGTGAACTTCATGGGCTTTGCCAATCGTACCGAACCTGCCGATGAAAACTCATGGAACTTCAGAAATAAGTTAGACCCTTCCGCTCAACATTTTCAAATTAACCGGAGTTACAGTATTTCCGGAGGTAAACGATTCTATGTCGGAAAAGACAAAAATCCGCTTTCTTTCTTCCTGACCGCCGGACATACGACGGACTATCAGTATACGGATGAAATCATACGTAATACAACTACCAGCGGTACGGTCTACAAAGATATGAATGGAAAGAAGTATGCGGAGAATATCAGTCAGCTGGCACTTGCCAATGTGGATTTCGATATGCAGAATCGTCATCACATCAGTTATAATTTGATGATGATTCATGCCAATACCCAGTCGGTGGGCGATTACAACGGCAAGAACTCGATTTTTAGTGACGACTATGAAAACCTCGGATTCACCCGTCGCCAACAAACGAATGACAATATGCTGATCGTTAACCAACTGATGACTAACTGGGGATTGACCAAATCATTAAGTCTTGATGCAGGTGCTTCCTATAATATGGTGAAAGGGTATGAACCGGATCGTCGTATCAATAACCTGACTAAAGCGGAAGACGGCTATACGTTGCTAAGGGGCAACTCACAACAGCGCTACTTCTCAACTTTAGATGAAGACGACTTGAATGTAAAAGCGGGCTTGGTCTATCGTCTGAAAGATAATATAGAAGAAATTTCGAATGTCCGTTTTGGATATACAGGCCGATTCGTAGATGATAACTTCAAAGCTACGGAATATAACCTGACCGTAGGACATGTTTCTACCCTCCCTTCTTTGGACGACTTCTCGCTTGACGATTATTATAATCAGGAAAACTTTGCTTCCGACTGGTTCAAGATACAAAAGAACTTAGATGAATATACCGTAAAAAAGAATATCCATTCCGCTTATGCCGAGGCTACCTACCAGTTTACTCCCCGTTGGATTGTGAATCTGGGAATGAAATACGACAAAGTAGATATTGAAGTGGATTACAATGTGAATCGTGGAGGCTCTAAAGGAAACAATACCATCCAAAAAGATTATTTCCTGCCCAGCTTGAATCTCAAATACAATCTGAATGATAAAAACTCGCTTCGTCTGGGAGCTAGTAAAACATATACGCTTCCGCAGGCAAAGGAAATATCTCCTTACCGTTATGTCGGCGTGAACTTCAACAGTCAGGGTAACCCCAATCTGAAACCTTCGGATCATTATAACCTTGATCTGAAGTGGGACTTTAATCCCACTCCGACCGAGTTGATTTCTCTCACAGCTTTCTATAAATTGATTAAGAATCCGATATCCCGCATCGAAGTGGCAAGCGCCGGAGGTTATCTTTCTTATGAGAATATAGCGGATAAGGCAACCGTGGCAGGAGTGGAAGTAGAAATACGTAAGAATCTGTTTGTCCGTCCGGTGAGTAATGCTGCGCACGGAATGAATAAACTCTCTTTGGGATTGAATGGCTCTTATATCTACACGAATGCAAAAATGCCTTTGGCAACGGTTACCACCGGTTCGCAACTGGAAGGAGCCGCACCGTGGATTGTCAATTTCGACCTCTCGCATAACTTCACGAAAGGAGAACGCAGTTTTGTCAATACATTGGTACTTAATTATGTGAGTGATAAAATATATACCATTGGCACACAGGGCTATCAGGATATAATGGAGCAGGGAGTACTGACCCTGGATTTTGTGTCCCAAGCCAAACTGAACAAGCATCTTTCCTTTAACCTGAAAGCCCGCAACCTGCTGAATTCCTCTTATAAGTTAAGTCGCAAAGCGAACGAAAACGGGGAAAAGGTGATATTGAATGATTATAAGAAAGGAATAAATATAAGCCTGGGAGTGTCGTGTACATTCTAAGCCGGGTGATGAAATAAGATTATTAACTAATAATGAAAGCAAAATGAAAAGATTGTTTGTGAACTTTATGACGTTTGCCGTTATGGCAACAGCACTTACATTGACTGCATGTAGCAGTGATAGTGACGGAGACGGTGATGGTAACGGAGATGGTGGAAACAACGGTGGGACCGGTAGCTCTATTGTTGTGGGCGAAAATATCCTGTCCGGCACGCTGACCGGAGAACAGACACTGGAAGCTAAGGAATATATTCTGAACGGAACGGTAGTCATTGAAAATGGAGGCCGTCTGAATATCCCTGCCGGAACAACGATTAAGGCTCGCGAAGGTTTCAGCAGTTATCTGCTGGTAGCACAGGGCGGTAAACTTTATGCTGACGGTACAGCTGATAAACCGATTGTTTTCACTGCCAATTCAACAACCCCTACATCCGGCTATTGGGGAGGAATCATTATCAATGGTAAAGCTCCGATTTCCGGTTCGAACGCCAATAAGAGTGATACAGGTCTGACGGAAATCGACAACAACTATAAATACGGTGGTAATGTCGATAATGACAATTCCGGTTCACTGACTTATGTGAAAATCTGCTATGCCGGTGCCCGCTCTACTGCCGATATCGAGCACAACGGATTGACACTGAACGGTGTTGGAAACGGTACCAAGATTGAGAATATCTACATTCTTGAGAGCGCGGATGATGCCGTCGAATTCTTTGGCGGTACGGTGAATGTAACCAACTTGTTGGCTGTGAACCCGGATGATGACATGTTCGACTTCACTCAAGGATATTCCGGTAAATTGAAAAACTGCTATGGCGTTTGGGAAAGCGGTTATACCAGTACGGAAGCAGATCCGCGCGGCATTGAAGCAGATGGTAACTTGGATGGTGACTATTCGGATCATTTACGTCAGTCGGATTTTACGGTTGAAAATATGACAATCGTAAATAATGCTGCCAATACAACGGATAATGTAGACCGTATGCAAGATGTGATTAAAATCCGTCGTGGAGCAAAAGCTACGATCACCAATGCCTTTGTCAAAGGTTCAGGCGGTACAATCGATTTGATTGATATGAATGACAGTAAAGGTGCAGGAAATGCTGCTTCCAGCATCAGCATCACCCATACATTGAACTTTAAGAATAAGCTGAACGGTACATTGAATACATTTACCGAGCCAACTACGAATACAGGTGCAGATGCATCCCTGTTCACTTGGAGCGGATATAATTTCTCTTCCTTATAAATAAGATATAGAGTAGCAAAGTGTATCTTTTTTAATAGGAGGTATGGGAGAATTTGTAACAAACAGATTCTCCCATATTCTATTTATTTGTTTTCGTAATCTTCTTTTAGCTTTTTTATTTGCTCCTTTATGGTATCAGTGATTACCTTTTTCGTATATTTGTCAACCTATTATTTTACAACGATACAAAATATGCAAACAGACAACGAGCGATACAAAAAAATGGCTTCTCTTGCACAAATCGGATGGTGGGAAGTAGATTTAACGGCAGGATATTATTTATGTTCCGATTATCTTTCTGATCTTTTGGGATTGGACGGCGACACCATCTCTACTTCGGATTTTCTAAACCTGATACGTGAAGATTATCGCAAGCAGATTGCCCAGGAGTTCCGGGCAAATTCTTCTATCCATAAGGACTTTTACGAACAAACTTTCCCGATTCATTCAAAATATGGTGAGGTTTGGCTGCATACCCGTCTGGCTTTTCGTGAGAAGGGTACGGGTGTTGATGGAGGTGATAAGTCCTTCGGAATAATCCAGCGCGTTGAGGCTCCCAAGGAAGAAGATCAAAGGGATGCATTAAGGCGTGTGAATGATTTGCTTTGTCGTCAGAATTTTGTTTCGCAATCGTTGCTTCGTTTCCTACGTGATGAGGCAGTAGAATCTTGTATCGCAGATATTTTAAGAGATATTCTGAATCTTTATAATGGAAAAGGTCGTGTTTATATTTTTGAATACGACGAAATTTATGCCCATCATAGTTGTATCTACGAAGTTGTTTCTGAAGGAGTATCGGCAGAGATAGACAATCTGCAGGACATGCCTGCCAGTGAGTCAAAATGGTGGAGTGAACAGATATTATCGGGCAAGCCGATTATTTTAAATACACTGGAGCAATTATTAGAAGAGGCTCCTGATGAATATCAGATTCTTGTAGTTCAGGGAATCAAATCGTTAATGGTGACTCCTTTGATGACAGGCGACCGCGTTTGGGGATATATGGGGATTGATTTGGTTGAGACTTACCATGACTGGAGTAATGAAGATTTTCAATGGTTCTCCTCATTGGGAAATATTATAAATATCTGTATCGAGTTGCGTAAAACTAAGGACAAGGTAATCCGCGAACAGACTTTCCTAAATAATCTGTTTCATTTTATGCCGATGGGATATATACGTATGTCCATTATCCGTGACGAGAATAATAAACCTTGTGATTATCGGGTGACGGATGCGAATGAGGTCAGTTCAACCTTTTTCGGGCTTCCTTTGGAGTCGTATATTGGTTCTTTGGCATCTGAAAAGCATCCTGACTATCTCCAAAAACTTAATTTTCTGGAAGAAATACTGGATAGTAATTCTTATAGAGAGAAAGATGAATATTTCCCAAGAACGGAACGGTATACGCATTGGGTTATTTATTCTCCCGGAAAAGATGAAATAGTCGGTTTGTTCCTCGATTCTACAGGATCGGTACAAGCTAATCGGGCATTGGACCGTAGCGAGAAGCTCTTTCAGAATATCTTTGCTAATATTCCGGCAGGAGTAGAGATCTACGATAAGGACGGCTATTTGATAGATTTGAATAATAAGGATTTAGAAATATTCGGTGTAGTGAATAAATCGGATGTGATAGGGGTTAATTTCTTTGAGAATCCGAATGTGCCGCAGGGGATTCGTGATCGTGTGCGGAATGAAGATTTGGTAGATTTCAGGCTTAATTATTCTTTTGAACAGGCGGAAGGATATTATGAGACAAATCGTTCTAATGCGATAGAACTGTATTCGAAGGTTAGTAAATTGTATGATAATGAGGGCAACTTCAGCGGATATATATTAATAAGTATTGATAATACCGAACGGATTGATGCAATGAATCGTATCCGTGATTTTGAGAATTTCTTCCTGATGATATCCGATTATGCAAAAGTTGGTTATGCCAAGTTGAATCTCTTGAATCGCAAAGGATATGCTATAAAACAGTGGTATAAGAATTTAGGTGAGGAGGAAGATACGCTTTTGGATGAGGTTGTGGGTGTTTATACCCATATGCACCCTGAAGACCGTAAGCGTTTCCTTGATTTTTATGATGAAGTCAGAGACGGAAAAAGAAGGCATTTTCAGGGTGAGATGCGTATTCGTCGTCCCGGAACGAAGAATGAATGGAATTGGGTGAGTAGTAATGTGATGGTCACTAATTATAAACCGGAGGAAAATGAAATAGAAATCATCGGTATCAATTATGACATTACAGAATTGAAGGAGACTGAAGCCGAATTGATTCAGGCACGCGATAAAGCAGAGATGATGGATCGTTTGAAAAGTGCTTTCCTTGCCAATATGAGCCATGAAATCCGTACGCCGCTGAATGCCATTGTCGGTTTCTCCGATTTGTTGGTGGAAACTGAAGAGTTGTCAGAACGTCAGGAGTATATTAAGATTGTACGTGAGAATAATGATCTTTTGTTGCAATTAATTTCAGATATACTCGATTTGTCAAAGATTGAAGCGGGTACATTTGAGTTTACCAGCGGAGATGTAGATGTAAATCTGTTATGTGAGGATATTGTCCGCTCTATGGGGATGAAAGCGAAAGGAGAGGTGGAACTGGTACTTGATAATCACCTTCCGGTTTGTCATGTCATTAGTGACCGTAATCGTATACATCAGGTGATCTCTAACTTTGTTAACAATGCAATGAAATTTACCTCTGAAGGTAGTATTCATGTGGGATATAAACTAAAAGATGGCGAATTGGAATTCTATGTTGAAGATACAGGCATCGGTATTGAAAAAGAGCAGTTGCCACATATCTTTGAGCGTTTCGTGAAGCTTAATTCTTTTGTACACGGTACAGGATTGGGACTTTCTATCTGTCAGAGCATCGTTGAACAATTAGGTGGGCGGATTGGTGTTGATTCTGAAAAAGGAAAAGGATCAAGGTTTTGGTTTACTATTCCCGGGGTGATCGTGACGGAAGAGGTGGGCTGTGCCCGGTAGAGTGGTAATGAGGCAGGTGAATATCTTCCTTCCTCATTAATAAAAGTGGGTTTTATATAAAAGAGACGGTCTTGGTTTTGATGTCGATTGATACTGACATGAAACCAAGACCGTTTCTTTGGTGAAAAGGTGTAGTCCGTTTAAATTCCGAACGACAGTTTATCGATGGATTGATATACAATACTTGCAATACCCAGTCCGATGATACCCAGCGTGCAAAGTGCCAGTCCCCATTTTGTGCAGCGGTCGCTGCGGAAAGTAGGAATTGGGTTGTCGGAAGGAGTGATATACATTGCTTTTACAATCAATAGATAGTAATACAACGAAATCACTGTATTTACCAATGCGATGAATACCAGCAAGTGGAAACCTGCATCGAAAGCAGCCATGAAGATAAAGAACTTAGAGAAGAATCCGGCAAACGGAGGGATGCCTGCCAATGAGAACAGAGACAGAGTCATCAAGAGAGCGATTTTGGGATTCGTTTTATAAAGTCCTGCGTAATCTTCGAGCGTGAATTTCTGACTGCGTAATGCCACGATAGTGATAACGGCAAATACTCCGAGGTTGGCGGCAGCGTACACTAATACATAATATACCAATGCCGTCATGCCTTGTGCCGTACCACCGATAACGCCTAACATAATATATCCCGCTTGCGAAATACTGGAGAACGCCATCAAACGTTTCAGGTTTTGCTGACGGACAGCAAATATATTTGCAATAGTGATAGAAGCGATGGTTACCCAATAAAGTACTTCCTGCCAGTCATTAATCATTGGAGCGAATACTTTGATAAGGACAGCCAATAATACAAATGCTGCCGATCCTTTTGATATAACACTTAAATAAGCGGTAACTGCACTCGGAGCACCTTCGTAAACGTCTGCTGTCCATAAGTGGAACGGAACCAGTGATAACTTGAATGCCATTCCTGTGAAGAAGAATACAAATGCCATGATCTGTAACGGATTTCCGTCGATATGAGCAGGGAGGTCATCGAAATAAAGAGTCCCGGCAGAACCATAGATCATGGACAGACCAAATAACAGCAATGCACTGGAGAAAAGAGCTGTCAGAATGTATTTGGCACCTGCTTCGGCAGAGTTGTGACGGTATTTATCGAAGGCAATCAATGCTGCCATCGGAATAGAAGCTGTTTCGAGTCCGATGAAGAACATCAGGAAATGTCCGGCGGAAATCATGAGGTACATACCAAACAAGGTAGAGAGTGTAAGTACATAGAATTCTCCTTGCTTGAATGAAGTATCTTCTCTTTTCATCCATTCGTGCGCCATCAGGAAAACAATCAGTGTGCCGACGTTCAGGATGGATTTAACCACTGTGTGCATCGGTACATAATGATACATACCGCCGAATGCATCGGCAGCAGTCCCCGGAATTAAGTTGATAGCTGTATGGATAGCCATCAGAATAACGGGCAACATTGTGTTCAGGCGTGCTTTCCCACCATTTTTGTGTGCATCCGGACTCATGAAGAGGTCAGCTAGAAATAGCAGCAGTAGGACAGCTATGAGCGACAGCTCTTCTCGCATATATAGAAATTGTGAATAATCCATATTTACAAATTAATTATTAAAGATTAAAAATTAAAGGTTATGGAATCAGTTGTGAGACTACGGGGAGTACACTTTCACCAATCATGTGGCTAACCCAGAAAGGAGCCATACCTAGTCCGGCTACACAAACGATGAGGCAGATAACGGCTACACGTTCGTCCCAAGTCGCATCAGTCAGTTCGAGATGATGTTTGTTGGTGCAGGTTCCGTATAGAATTTTACCTACCAGACGCAGAATGTAGACTGCAGTAATCACAATCGAAGAACAAGCGATGATAGTCAGTACACGGTGGAACTGGTCGTTGTTCTGGAAAGAGCCGACGAAAATAGTCATTTCAGCAATAAAACCACTTAATCCCGGCAGACCGAGGTTGGCAAGACCGGCAATTACATAACATACACTAAGGAACGGCATCACTTTCATTAAGCCGGCAAGCTCGCGAACGTCACGTGTGTGTGTACGTCCATAAATCATACCGATAAGAGCAAAGAATAAGGCTGTCATCAATCCGTGTGAAAGCATCTGAAGGATAGCTCCTGTTGCTGCTGTCTGATTCAGCATCAGAATAGCGAAAAGAACCAGTCCGCAGTGAGATACGGATGAATAAGCATTAATATATTTCAAGTCGGTCTGTACGCAAGCGGAGAATGCACCGTAAACTACAGAGATACCTGTCAATATCAGGAATATCCAGGAAAGTTCGTTGGCGGCTTCCGGCATCAGATACATGGCGATACGGAAACATCCGTAACCTCCCAGTTTCATCAATACTCCGGCATGAAGCATAGATACGGCAGTCGGGGCAGAAGCGTGACCGTCAGGGCTCCATGTATGGAACGGGAAAAGGGCACCTAATACACCGAAACCAAGGAAAGTCAGCGGGAACCAGATGCATTGCTGTGCAAAAGGTATGTTGTGCAACTGTGCGATTTCAAGAAGATTCATGGTCGTTGCTCCCGAACCAAAATAGATTCCGAGAATACCGATCAGCAGGAAGGCAGAACCACCCATCAACATGAGGGTCAGCTTCATGGCTGCATATTCTTTACGTCCTGATCCCCATACACCAATCAACAGGTACATCGGTATCAATGCGATTTCGTAGAACATGAACATGGTGAATAAATCGACGGATATAAAGAATCCGAATACTCCCATAGACAATAGGGTGAACCAGAGGAAATATTCTTTTGTCAGCGGTTGCAGACGCCAGGAAGCGAATGTACCGGTGAACACAATGACAGCGGACAATAACAACATGGCTACCGAAATTCCGTCAACACCTACTGAATAGGATATGTGAAGTGGGGCATACCAAAGCGTATCTGCACGGAAAAGCATTTCTGCCGTGTTTCCGGCACTACGCTCTCCCAGATACAGGAATGTAAGTACGACGGAGGCAATCAGAAGTGCCGATGCGCCAGTAACCATAACCCCCCGGATGGCTTTGATTCCTCGTGCTGCCCAGAGTCCGGCCAGCATCAATAAGGGGATAAGTACGAATATTGATAAGAAATTCATATCGTTCTGTGCTTTATAAGATTAATAGTAGGATAAGTGCCAGTGCACCGCAAAGGAACACGTATGCATATTGTTGTACCTGACCGCTCTGCAAACCACGGATCTCGTCGCTTGTTGTGTTGGTTGCCCATGCCAGGAAATCAAAGAATCCATCCACTACATGACGGTCGAACCATGCGATAGGAGTAGAGATGCAGCGGAAGATAATCTTATGCGTGATAAACTGGTATATATCGTCAATATAGAAGCGGTTATAAGCAGCCTTGTGCAGACCTTTGAACTGTTTTTCCAATGAATCGGCAACTGGTTGTTTGGCATTCTTGTACATCCATGTAGCGATTGCAATCGAAATAATCGCAATGACAACGCTCGTAATAGCCACCGACGGATCGAGATGGATAGAATAAGATTCACCATTCGAACTGATGAAGTGTCCGAAAGGAATAAATCCGGCTCCACAAGTTACTACTGCCAGGAACATTAGCGGGAAAGTCATAGCCAGCGGACTTTCATGTGGTGTGTGGTGTGCGTGGAGTTCTTTGTTTTCCTTGCCCCAGAAAATACCGTAGTACAGACGGAACATATAGAAAGCAGTCATCGCAGCAATTACTGTCATTACCCATCCCATTACAGGGCTGTATTGGAAGCAAGCAGCCAGAATTTCGTCTTTCGAGAAGAAACCCGAGAACGGAGGAATACCGGCAATAGCAAGACAAGCAATCAGGAATGTCCAGTGAGTGATCGGCATATATTTGCGTAAACCTCCCATCGCGGACATTTCGTTAGAATGTACAGCATGAATGATACTACCTGCACCGAGGAAGAGCAATGCCTTAAACATAGCATGTGTGAAGAGGTGGAACATGGAAGCCATGTAGCCCAAACCTCCTTCGTGAGGATCCATGGAAGTACAAACACCCAGAGCTACCATCATGAAACCAATCTGTGAAATGGTAGAGAAAGCCAGTACGCGTTTAATATCTGATTGTACGCAAGCCACACTTGCTGCATAGAATGCGGTGAATGCACCTACCCAAGCAACCATGTGCAACGTATTCGGTGCATAGGCAATGAAAAGCGGGAACATACGTGCCACCAAATATACACCGGCAACGACCATTGTAGCCGCATGAATCAATGCACTGACCGGAGTAGGACCTTCCATTGCATCCGGCAACCAGATATGCAACGGGAACATGGCACTTTTACCGGCACCACCGACAAACATCAATCCGAGAGCCAACGGGAGCATAGAAGCTCCACCGCTTATCAAGGATACCGTGTCCGGGGTAAATCCGAATGTACCACCATAATATCCGTAAATCAGGATACCGATCAGGAAACCCAAATCAGCAAAGCGAGTAACAATAAACGCTTTCTTGGAAGCAGCGATGGCAGCCGGTTTTGTATAATAAAAACCGATTAGCAGGTAAGAACTTACCCCCACCAGTTCCCAGAAAAGGTACATCTGGAAGATGTTGGTCGCAACGACCAATCCCAGCATAGACATGGTAAACAGGGATAGGAAAGCATAATAACGTTGAAAACCTACCTCACCTTTCATGTAACTGAAAGAGTAGATATGTACCATCAGTGACACGGTAGAGATAACAATCAACATCATTACTGATATAGGATCGAGCAGGATGCCCAAATCAAAGTGTAAGGTCTCTGTAAAAGGAAGCCACGTGAAGTTGTAAGGTATCAGTGTGGCGAATGTTCCGTCTTCCAGTCGTGGAGCCGAGAAATATTGGATAGCTGTAACGTAGGATAGTACCGCTACTGCTCCCAGTATCAGCGTGCCAATTGTGCCCGCTGTCCGGTGGGACATCCATTTACCTCCGATTCCCAGTATGAGAAAGGAGAAGAAAGGAAGAAGGAGTATTAGAATTGTTAGTTCCATACAGTTTTATTTTTATTACTTGATTTATTATTATTTGTTCTTGGTGAGAAACAAATCACCACTTCAACTCGTCCAAGTTGCGCACTTGGATGCTTCGGAGATTACGATAAATGTTAATCATGATGGCGATGGCTACTGCAGTTTCCGCAGCCGAGATGGCGATGGAAAAGAGTGCAAAGAAATAGCCTTCCATTCCCTCCGGAAAGAGAAAACGGTTGAACACGGCAAAGTTGATGTCCGTGGCATTCAGCATTAACTCTACAGAAATCAGGATAGCCAGTGTGTTCCGGCGGGTAAAGAATCCATAGATTCCTGCAAACATCATGATGGTAGAAACTACCAGATAATATTCCATGTGTATCATATTCGAACTCTATTTTGATAGTTAATACTTGTTTATCTCTTACGTGCAATTATGATACCACCGATGATACAAGCCAGCAACAGGATGCTGACAGCTTCGAAAGGTAATATATAACCGTATTTGTCGCTACTAAGCAAAGCGTTCCCGATAGCATGAATGTTGATCTCGTGCGGGGCAAGATTAGCCGTCTGCATGAAATTATGTTTCAACGTGATAGTCAGGATAATTGCTAAACCGGCAATCATGGTAATGAGCCCGGCCAGGAGCTTACTTCGTTTTGCTTTCTCGGCGCGATCACCTTCTCCGCTGGTCAACAGGATGGAGAATACATAAAGAACGACGATACCACCGGCATAAACCATTATCTGAACAGACCCCAGGAAGGTGTAACCCAGCAAAAAATAGATACCGGCCGTGCCGAAGAGCACGAAGAGCAGGTAGGTAGCCGAGCGTACGATACGTTGGGTAGTCACCGTCATGATGGACATTGCAATAATAAATGCTGCCAAAAAGTAGAATACTACTGTTTCAAGTGTTGATCCCATATCTAAACTTCTTTTTTCTTTTCTATTACTTTACTACCGTCATGATTTAATTTCAGGACAAGTTTCGTCCGGTCGAAGACTGCATGTTCGAAGTTCTGGTCGAACGTGATGGCATCGTGCGGACAAGCATTGACACAGAGCTGGCAGAACATACAGGCGCCCAAATCATATTCATAGGTTGCCAGGATTTTCTTTTTCTTTCCATCTTCTGTTTCGACGGTTTCGCTGGTCACTTTGATGGTATCGTTCGGACAAGCCATTTGACACAGTCCGCAAGCTACACAGCGATGTTCATTATTCTCATTGTGGGGCATATTCAGCGTACCACGGAAACGGTCGAACATTTTCAGCTCTTTCCGGTTTTCGGGATATTGCTCGGTCACTTTCTTACGGAAGTATACCTTGATGCTGGTTTTCATACCCGTTGCCAGTGTACTGATGCCATGCATCAGACCACCTAAGTACGTATATTTTTTATCTTTATATTCCATAATTTTCATTTATCAAAAGTGGAAGCCGAAAGCTACGCAGCATGCCATTAATAATAGATTTACCATAGAAATTGGAACCAGATATTTCCATTCCAGATTCAGAATCTGGTCGATACGTAAACGTGGGAACGTCCATTTGATCCACATCAGAAGGAACACCACGAAGAATGCTTTAGCGAAGAACCAGATAAAGCCCGGAATATAATCCATTACAGCGTTGAATCCATCCAGCCCGACGATGTGTAACGGCATCCAGCCTCCCAGGAAGATAGTGGCGGCAACACTGGCCACGATAAACAGGTTCAAATATTCTGCCAGATAGAAGAAACCGAAACCCATACCGGAGTATTCTGTGTGGTATCCGGCAGTCAGCTCACTTTCCGCTTCGGGAAGGTCGAACGGTCCACGGTTACATTCTGCATTTCCGGCAATCAGATAGATGATGAAAGCTATTACCGCAGGGATATGTCCCTTGAAGATGAACCAGCCATCAGCTTGCCCTTCTACGATTTCAGAGAATTGCATGGTTCCCATCAGCACTACCATCGTCATAATACTCATACCAACCGAAAGCTCGTAACTGATAATCTGTGCACCGCTTCGCATGGCACCGATCAAAGAGAATTTGTTGTTACTACCCCAACCGGCCAGCAAGATACCGACCACTCCAATGCTGGAAGCTGCCAGCAGGAAGAACACGCCCACATTAAAGTCGAGAATCGCTGCACCTTTATTAAAAGGAATACAAGCGAAAGTCAGGAATGAGGCGATAATCACCATGAATGGAGCGAGATTGTAAAGGAAATGATCGGCACCCTTCGGCATGAAGATTTCTTTGGTCATCATCTTGAGTACGTCGCAGACCACTTGAATAGAACCCCATTTACCAACGCGGTTCGGACCAAGACGACACTGGAAGAAACCGCAAACTTTACGCTCCATGTAGATCAATATGATAGCCAGGATGGCATATAGTGCTACGAGGCACACGCCGACAGCTACACATTCTATAAAGATGGCTAATCCCTCCGGCATAATGGAGAGTAGTAGCTCATGTATCCAGTTTGTTACTATACTAAAGTCGAACATATATTTTTTAATGATTAGGTTTTAAGTATTAAGTATTAATTCCATGCAGGAAATGACCTTTTATATTGTATAGTCGGTTAATACTTGATACCTGTTACTTAATACTTGTTTTTTATCTATCAATATCCGGAACGACATAATCAATTGTTCCGCCAATAGCAATTAAGTCGGCAATCTTCGTTCCCCGGCAGATGGTGTCGATTGCGGCAACAAGCGGCAATCCCGTAGCACGGTAGTGCAGGCGGTAGGGCATTTTGTCACCCTGGCTTTCAAGGAAGACACCAAATTCACCACGACTTCCTTCTACTGCAGCATAATAACTGCCTTCCGGAACACGGATGATAGGCTTCATCTTCTCCTGATAAGGTCCTTCGGGAATATTGTCTATTAATTGTTCGATGATGTTCAGACTTTCCATGATTTCATCCATACGCACTAGGTAACGGGCAAAGCAGTCACCCTCCGTATAAACAATTTCTTTGAAATCTACTTTGTCGTATACACCGTATGGCATTCGTTTACGTACGTCACACGCCCATCCTGAAGCACGGCCTGTACCTCCGGTACAACCGAAAGAGATGGCATCTTCGCGGCTTAACACACCGACACCTTTCATGCGGCTTTGTGCGATGATGTTACCCGTAAATATATCGTGATATTCGTGGATGATTCCCCTCATATAAGGAATGAACTCTTTTACTCGTTTGACGAAGTTAGGATGAAGGTCAGCCTGTACACCGCCAATGGTATTGTAGTTCATTATCAGACGTCCGCCACAAGTCTCTTCAAAGATGTCGAGAATCTTCTCACGGTCACGGAATCCATAGAAAAATGCCGTCAACGCTCCTAAGTCCATGGCAAGACAAGAATAGAATAGCAAGTGAGAGTCGATACGTTGCAATTCATCCATAATAGTACGGATATACTTCACACGTTCGCTAACCTCAACGCCCATGGCTTTTTCAATACACATACACAGTGCATGGCGGTTCTGGTGTGCACCCAGATAGTCAAGACGGTCTGTCAAGGCCAATGTTTGAGGGTAGGTAAGGCTTTCATTCATTTTCTCGATGCCCCGGTGAATATAACCGCAGTTCGCATCAATCTTACGAATGATTTCACCTTCCAGAGAAACACGGAAACGCATTACCCCATGAGTAGCAGGGTGTTGCGGACCGATGTTAACTACATACTCTTCTTCACCGAACAGCTTCATCTCTTTGTTTTTGATGGTTCCGTCGGGGTTCAGTTCTATTTCTTGAGTCGTATCAAACGTCTCTTCATTGGTCATACACAATGGGTTATCCTTTTCCGGATCATTATCTTTGCGCATTGGATAACCTATCCAATCGTTACGCAGATAAAGTCGGCGCATGTCAGGATGACCTACGAAGGTGATACCATAAAAATCAAAAACTTCACGTTCATAGAAGTCGGCTATCTTCCAAATGTCGCTGACAGATGGAATTTCAGGTAGCTCGCGGTTGGTTGTCGCTGTTTTTAGTGCTATCCGTTCGCCTGTAATGGTCGATTCCAGATGGTAGACCACGCCTAAACCGCGGAGTTTTTCCGGAGTGTCTTTCTCATCGGCTACTCCCCAGTCCATACCGGTGAGGCTTTCGAGAAAGTCCATCTGTTTATCATTTCGCAAGCGCAGCATCTCGTCGTGTAACGCTGCAGGGGCTATAAATTGTATTTCTTGCATAAATCCTTTAAATTACAGAATGTAGAATCATTCTTCATTTTTTAAATAATCCGGTTTCTTCTCTTTTCTGTTTACTCCACCAAAGAACTTCTCTATTTTCACTTTGCGTTGCAATTGCATCATGCCATAATAAAAAGCTTCAGGACGTGGCGGGCATCCGGGAATATATACATCTACCGGAAGAATCTTGTCCACTCCGTTTACCACGTGATAAGACTTTTTGAAAGGACCTCCGCTGACGGCGCATCCGCCTACGGCAACCACATACTTCGGATCGGGCATCTGGTCATAGAGTCGTTTCAGTACCGGAGCCATTTTATTGGTGATTGTTCCGCATACCATAATCATATCAGCCTGGCGCGGACTGGCACGTGCTACTTCAAACCCAAAGCGGGCCATGTCATAACGCGCGGCACCCAGTGCCATAAATTCGATACCGCAACAACTGGTTGCAAAGGTAAGCGGCCACAGTGAGTTACTGCGTCCCCAGTTGATAAAGTCGTCAAGAACTCCGAGGGCAACGTTTGCTCCTCCTGCATTAAGTTCTTTGACCAACTTTTCCAATGATTCATTGTCGATAAACTCATCATACGGAATAGATTTTATTTTTGGCTTTTTGGTTATTTCCATTCCAAAGCTCCTTTCCTCCAGGCATAAGCAAGACCCAGAACTAAAATGATAAAGAAGAAGAGAACACTAATAAGTCCCTGTGGTCCCATGTCGTGCATAACTACTGCCCATGGGAACAGTAAAGCAGTTTCGACATCGAACATAAGAAATAGGATGGCAAACAGGTAGTAGCCTACGCGAAACTGCATCCATGATTTACCACGTGTCGGTATACCACATTCATAAGCCTCAAACTTTTGCAGATTGTATGAACGGGGAGAAATAGCACGCGAAAGAGCTACTACTACACCGACAAAAGCAAGCGCTGTCAGTAAAACAACAACTAAAAATGTAAAATTCATAATTCAATAGCTGTTTAGATTGAATATTATATAGAAATAAACAATTAGTCTATTCGCCCTGTGGAGAATAAAACCAACTGTAATAAATGACGAGTAAAAGAGTCTACTGTACTGTAGGCTAAATGACTATCTTTCTTAACCCATATATATAATAGGAGATAGGATCATAATAGCACGTTGGGGGATGAGAAGATGAAGAGTGGTACGGTCTTTGAGAATTGTGATGTTCTCCGGAAAAAGCAACTGGCAACAGTACGCTTTTATTTGTCGGGACATGCGTGACGTCCGTGTGACTCATATCACAAGATTGGGTAGCGTAAAGGTTGTAAAGACGTTCTAAAGCATTTTGTATCGGACAATCTTGCGACACGTAGCATTTCTCCTGCCGATAAGTCGGGGAGGAAACTTTGCACATATCTTCCATTGCTCCGTTAGTTGCACAATGGATAAGCAAAGCCAATACTAAAAGTAGTCCGAATTTTAAGTTTTGTTTCATCTTTCTCCTTTAACGGCTGCAAATATAGAACTAATATTTATACTTTTTGCAAAGTCCGAGTGGCAAAAAAGCTTTTTTTAACTCCGCTTCTTTACGATTCGTTTTTTAGTCAGTATGGTTTCACAAATCTCGTTTTAGAATAGGATAATCTCTATTATCTTTATTTGTTAAAAGATGCAATAAAAAGAATGATTTATGCTCTTTTTTGCGAATTACACAAATAAAATACATTTTTTTGCAGATTAAGAAAGAATATACTAATATGAAACGCACACTTTGGTTTTTATTTTTCCTTCTAAACTCCTTGTTTTATCTCTATGCAGATAGTGAGAATGATTCTTTGTTGAAGGTGTTGGACAAAGTGATTTCTGAACGTTTGATATATACCCAGAAAAAAGAAGCCACCATAAAAGAATTGAAGAAAAAGAAGGTTGGTCTTAATTCATTGGAGGATATATATAATTTAAATAAAGAAATTATCCACCAATATGAGACTTTTGTTTGTGACTCGGCGGAACAATATATTCATGAGAATATTGATATAGCAAAAATAATTGGTAATAAAGAATATCTTTTGGAAGAGCAGCTTCGGTTGGCTTTTGTCTATTCTTTATCAGGTTTGTTTATTCAAGCTAATGATATTTTTAAGTCGATTAGGTGTGCCGATTTACCCGATCATCTTAAAGCTTTGTATTGCTGGAATCGTATACGTTATTATGAGAATCTTATTAAATACACGGACGATGTACGATTCTCAAATGAGTATATAGCAGAAAAAGAAGCTTATCGAGATACTGTTATGAGTATTTTATTTGACCAGTCGGATGAATATAGAAAAGAAAAAGCTGTAAAGCTTCAAGATAAAGGGAGTACAAAAGAGGCTCTTCTGATTCTGAAAGAGATATATAATAAACAGGAACCGGCATCTCATGGATATGCTATGATGGCTATGGGACTTGCAAGGGCCTATCGGTTAACAGGGAATTATATACTGGAGGAAAAGTTTCTAATGCTGGCTGCTATGACAGATACAAAATTAGCCGTAAAAGAGAATGAGGCTTTGTTGACATTAGCAGTTAATTTATATCATAAGGGAGATATAGACAGAGCGTATAATTATATAAAAGTAGCGTTGGATGATGCTATCTTTTATAATTCCCGTTTTAAGAATACGGTCATTGCCCGTATACATCCGATTATTGAGAACACGTACTTAATCCGGTTGGAAAAACAAAAACAGAATCTTCGTTTCTATATATTTCTGACTAGCTTGTTTGTGGTAGCTCTTGCCATCACCCTGTATTTTACATATAAACAAACAAAAATTGTATCTCGGGCTAAGCGGCATCTTAAAGCCATGAATGAAGAACTGGTCGGGTTGAATAAGAACCTTGACGAAGCTAATTTGATTAAGGAGAAGTATGTTGGGTATTTTATGAATCAATGTGCCGTTTATATTAATAAGCTCGATGAGTACAGGAAGAATGTGAATAGAAAAATCAAGACCGGACAAATTGATGATTTATATAAATCATCTTCCCGTCCTTTTGAAAAGGAACTTGAAGAACTTTATCATAACTTTGATAAAGCGTTCTTTAAATTGTACCCAAATTTTGTAGTCGAGTTTAATTCTCAGTTGAAATCGGAAGAACGCTACCGTTTGGAAAAAGATCAACTGAATACAGAATTACGCATATTTGCATTGATACGGTTAGGAATTACCGATGTTGGACAGATTGCTGTATTTTTGCATTATTCTGTGCAGACAATCTATAATTATAAGAGTAAAGTGAAGAGAATGTCCACTCTTGATAGTAATATCTTTGAGGAGGAGGTAAAAATGCTTGGTTCTTTGTCTCAAAAATGATTCTATCCGGTTTACCAAAACTAAAAAATGGTCTTGTTATAAACTGTTGATTATTAAATGTATATATAATAATTGATCTGTAAAACGTTTACTTTCCCGCCTACTTCCATTAAGAAGTAGGCTTTTTTCATCTCTATATTTGCATCACAAGATTTTTGATAACTGAATACTAATCTAAAGAAACACACAACTATGAGTTTTTCAGAATTGTATCTTATTTATTATCCCAAACTAGTTCGGTTTGCAAAAGAATTTGTGATGTCGGAAGAGGATGCGGAGAACATAACACAAGATGTGTTTACAGACTTATGGGAAAAGAGAGAGTCAATGAATCATATTGAGAATATGAATGCTTATCTTTTCAGGCTTGTAAGAAACAAATGTTTGGATTATTTAAAGCATAAAGTATTCGAGCAAAAGTATGTCGAGAATGTGAAGGCTTCTTTTGAGATTGAGTTGAATCTGAAATTGCAATCTTTGGATCGTTTTGATGTATATGATATATCAGAAAGAAATCAGATGGAGAAACTGATACGGGATGCTATCAATAGTTTGCCTAAAAGATGTCGTGACATATTTTTGTTAAGCCGCATGGAAGGATTGAAGTATAGGGAAATATCCGAACGTTTGGGCATTTCGGTAAATACAGTGGAATGTCAGATGGGAATAGCACTAAAAAAGTTGAGAGCAAAACTCAATGTAACATTGGCTGCATAACTTTTTAATGATTTTATCGGTATTTTTTAGGGGTATTTATTGAGATAATCGTTCTTTGATAAAAAAGGACTGTGTATATGGAGAATTGTCTGAATAAATATTTTGCGGATGAATTTACTTCTGATGAAAAAACAGAGTTTCTCATAGAAGTGGAAAACAACGAAAGGCTGAAGGAAGAATTTATAGAAATTCAGAATTTGCTGGCACTCGTTGATTGGATATCTCCGGAATATGAAAATAATAAAGAAGTTGTCCAACATAAATTATATGAATTTATGCGTAGAATGGAGCAACACAAAGATAAATAGCTTTAGGATACTATGAGTAAAATTTATATCATATTACTGACTGTTTTCTTTTATGCAAATGTTTATTCTCAACAAGCTTATTTTGTTGATGGGTATCATGGCGGGATATATGGACATTATCCGGTAAAGTGGAAAACTCAATTCATTGTGGATCAGCTGGCTATGCATCCGGACTGGCGGATTTGTATGGAGATAGAGCCTGAAACATGGGATACAGTCAGAGTGCAGACTCCGGAGGCTTATTTGCGTTTTAAAGAGATGGCTACTAGTAATCAGGTAGAGTTTACGAATCCTACTTATGCACAGCCTTATTGCTATAATATCTCGGGAGAGAGTATAATAAGACAGTTTCAATATGGTATTGCTAAAATAAACACACATTTTCCGGGGGTCGATTTTGTAACCTATTCGGTAGAAGAACCTTGCTTCACAAGTTGCTTGCCACAAATCCTTAAACAATTCGGCTTTAAATATGCTGTATTAAAATGTCCCAATACCTGTTGGGGAGGGTATACTGCTGCTTATGGCGGAGAATTGGTTAATTGGGTGGGACCGGACGGGACTGCAATCTTGACCGTTCCCAGATATGCTTGTGAAAAACTAGAGCCGGGATCAACTTGGCAGACAACTGCTTGGGGAAATTCGGATGCTTATTTAAAAGATTGCCGTAACGCAGGTATCAAACACCCCGTTGGTATGTGTTTTCAGGATGCGGGATGGAAAAACGGCCCATGGCTGGGAAGTGGAAAGAACACAAAAAATAACTCTATATATATGACATGGAGAGATTACATTGAAAATGTCTCCATCGGAAAAACGGATGATAACTGGTATTTTTCACAGGAAGATATACATGTGAATCTTATGTGGGGAAGTCAGGTTTTGCAAAAAATAGCGCAAGAAGTACGCGTTTCAGAAAATAGAATTGTCATGGCAGAGAAAATGTCTGTAATGGCTTATCTGGAAAATAAATATATTTGTCGACAAGCAGATATGGATGAGGCTTGGCGTACACTGATGTTGGCACAACATCATGATTCGTGGATTGTGCCTTATAATGGACTGAATAGAAAAGGAACATGGGCTGATCAGATTAAGCGATGGACAGACAGTACCAATCATCTTGCAGATGGAATTATTGAGGCATCTATGCAGAGCTTTAATGAAAAGTTTATTCCGCAAAATAATGCTCAACAGCAATATATACGTGTTTTTAATACATTAGGAATGAGAAGAAAGGAAATCGTAAGTGTTCTTCTGCCTACGGAATCTGAAAATGCGGATTTAAGTGTTTATGACTGGAAAGGTAAAGATATAGGTTGTTTGGTAGAAAATGAAGGTAAAGAGATAAGATTATTTTTTGAGGCAGAGATTCCTCCCTTTGGTTATTCCACGTATTGTATAAAAAAGAAAGAAGCCGGTAAGAAAGAGGCTTCGGAGAGTAGATTCGTTTTGGAAGGTAATAAGGTGAATAAACAGGAATACGTGGTTGAAAATGATATGTATAAAATTGTTTTTGACTTATCAAAGGGAGGAACCATAAAAAGCCTGATAGCTAAAAAAGAAGGGAATAAGGATTTTGCAGGTAAAACGGAGAAATATGCTTTAGGGGAGTTACGAGGCTTTTTTTATGAAGAAGGCAAATTTCGTTCTTCTATAGAGACTCCGGCCAAGCTGACAGTAGTAAGGGATAATGTATATGAGCAAAAAATTAAGATAGAGGGTGAGATTGCTTCCCATCCGTTTACACAGGTAATCACTCTCACTAAAGGAACGAGACGAATCGATTTTGATTTGACGGTTGGCTGGAAAAAGAATGTAGGTATTGGTGAATATAAAGAGGAACGTTGGCGTGATAATCGTCGGGCTTATTGTGACGATCGGTTTAAACTAAGTGTATTATTCCCGACTGATTTACATTCTCCCCGTGTTTATAAAAATGCACCGTTTGATGTATGCGAAAGCAAACTGACTGATACTTTCTTTGGTTCTTGGGATCAAATCAAACATAATATTATACTTCATTGGGTTGACTTGGCTGAACAGGAAGGCGACTATGCTCTGGCTTTATTATCAGACCATACTACTTCTTATTCTTATGGAGAGGACTATCCATTAGGACTGACTGCTCAATATTCGGGTGGAGGACTTTGGGGACCTGATTATAAAATAACACACCCTTTGAGGATGAAGTATGCAATTATACCTCATCGTGGCAAATGGGACAAAGCATCAATCGCAGATGATAGCGATTGTTGGAATGAACCATTGCTGCATTCTTGCTATCCAGTGGCAAAACCGGAATCGAAATCATTTATTGATTTACAGAATACTGGTTATCAAGTGAGTGCTCTTCAAATGAAAGATGGAAAGGTACTATTGCGCCTGTTCAATTCTGAAGGGGACGAAAAATTACAAAAGGTTACCATTGACATGCCATTATCCGGAGTGGAGGAAGTTGATTTGAATGGACAATGTATCGAAAGAAAGAAGATAAAAACACGTGCAGGTAAATCGGAAATGACGATTTCAATGCCTCGGTTTGGTATTAAGACTTTCGTTCTTAGTTTGACTTAAAATAATTAGATTATTGTTATGTATAAAGCGACTGCTAATCTTTTAATTGTTTGCTTTTTGTGTTGGATGACGGGTTGCTCATCAACCAATACCGTATCGGAAGATTTGGTTCCGACTGATTATGTAAACCCGTTTATTGGTGCCAGTACTAGTGTAGGGGCTGCCGGTGTTTATCACGGATTAGGTAAAACTTTTCCCGGAGCTACGACTCCGTATGGTATGGTACAGGTTAGTCCTAATACAATAACGGGAGGTGATAACGGTTCCGGATACAGTGATGAACATAAGACAATCGAAGGATTTGCCTTTACCCAGATGAGTGGTGTGGGATGGTTTGGTGATTTGGGCAATTTTCTTGTGATGCCTACAACTGGTGAATTATATAAAGTGGCAGGTAAAGAGAATAATGATAGTATAAAAGGATATCGTTCGGCTTATAACAAAGCCACTGAAACGGCTAAGGCCGGATATTATTCGGTAGAATTGACTGATTATCATATCAAAGTAGAAAGTAGCGCGACACCACACTGTGGAATTTTACATTTTACTTATCCTTCTAGTGACCAATCGCGTATTCAGATTGATTTAGCTCGTAGAGTAGGGGGAACATCTACTTCACAGTATATTAAAGTTGTAGATGATTATACAATTCAAGGATGGATGAAGTGCACACCTGATGGTGGTGGATGGGGTAATGGTGAAGGAAAAGCCGATTATACCGTTTATTATTATGCACAATTTAGTAAACCTTTGACTAATTATGGCTTTTGGAGTGCAGATATTCCCGAACATTGGGTTCGGAAACGTGATGAAGTAGTGAGTATTCCTTATTTGACTCGTGTATCACAAGCTCCGGTTATAAAAGACAAGAAAGAACTGACGGGTAAACATCTAGGCTTTTTTACTGAATTTCCAACGAAGGAGGGAGAGACTGTAGAGATGAAAGTTGGTATCTCTTTTGTTGATATGGAGGGTGCTGCAAATAACTTTGAACAAGAAATAGCCTCTAAAAATTTTGGACAAGTAAAGCAGAAAGCTACTGAATTGTGGAATAAAGAACTTAATCGTGTCCGGATATCCGGTGGTACGGATGATGAAAAAACGATATTCTATACTGCCATGTATCATACGATGATTGATCCTCGTATCTATACAGATGTAGACGGACGTTATGTAGGCGGTGATTATAAAATACATACGGCTGACAGCACTTTTACAAAACGTACTATATTCAGTGGATGGGATGTATTTCGTAGTCAGTTTCCTTTGCAGACTATAATTAATCCGCGTTTAGTAAGTGATGAACTGAACTCATTGATTACTATGGCAGATCAGAGTGGGCGCGAATACTATGAACGTTGGGAATTGCTGAATTCCTATTCCGGCTGTATGTTGGGAAATCCTGCTTTGTCTGTTTTGGCGGATGCTTATATCAAAGGGATTCGTACGTATGATGCAGAGAAAGCGTATCGTTATGCCATTAACACATCCCGTCGTTTTGGTAATGATTCATTGGGGTATGCTCCGGAACCATTGAGTATTTCAACCACTTTGGAGTATGCTTATACTGATTGGTGTATATCTCAATTAGCGAAAGCTATGGGGAAAGAAGACGATGCCAAATGTTTCTATGAAAAGGGACAGGCATATCATTCTATTTTTGATAAAGAAAAGGGGTGGTTCCGTCCCCGTAAAGCAGATGGTGCATGGGTAGAATGGCCGGAGAATGCACGTCTTAAAGAATGGTATGGGTGTATAGAAGCAAACCCTTATCAGCAAGGTTGGTTTGTACCTCACGATATTCCGGGAATGGTGAATTTGATGGGTGGTAAGGAGAAAGTTATTGCGGATTTAACAGATTTCTTTAATAAAACTCCTTCTAATATGCTGTGGAATGAATATTATAACCATGCGAATGAACCTGTGCACTTCGTTCCTTTTTTGTTCAATCAGCTTGAAGTTCCCTGGTATACTCAAAAATGGACACGCTATACATGTGAAAAGGCTTATGCAAACAAAGTTGAAGGGATTGTTGGCAATGAAGATGTAGGTCAGATGTCAGCGTGGTATGTGTTGGCTGCTTCCGGTATTCATCCTTCCTGTCCGGGAAATACACGTATGGAGATTACAAGTCCGGTTTTTGATAAAGTAGAGTTCAATCTTGATCCCAGCTATTATACTGGTAAGAAATTCACGGTGATAGCTCATAATAACAGCATAAATAACGTCTACATACAAAAGGCCTTGTTGAACGGTCAGGAATACAATAAATGTTATCTTGATTTTGCGGACATTGCAGCCGGAGGTACATTAGAGCTGTTTATGGGTGATAAACCTAATGTTGAGTGGGGACTTTGATTGAATAACATACTTTAAAACAAATTGTTACTTTAAAATCTTGATAGTATGATGAATAAACTTGGGCTTATCATTGTATCGGTTATATTAGCTCTAATCCAGACAGGGTGTGCAGAGCAGAGTACATGGATGTCTTTGAACAGCTCTAATCCTCGGATTATCTGGGAAGTGAAACCCCAGGCAGATTTAGAGAACATAACCGGAGAGCAGATTTCTACTCCGGAATTTAAAATGTCCGATTACGTTAAAGGTGTGGTTCCCGGAACTGTTTTTACTGCTTATGTTGAAGCAGGAATCGTTCCTGATCCTAATTATGCCGATAATATTTATAAAGTAGACGAAACGTTTTATAACCGTCCTTTCTGGTATCGTACGGAATTCGAACTCCCGTCTTCTTATTCGGAGGGGAAGCGGGTATGGCTTCATTTCGACAATACGAATCGCTTTGCCGATTTCTATTTTAATGGCGAGAAGATATCAGGAACAAAAACATCTACTAAAGATGTAAGCGGTCACATGTTACGTTCGAAGTTTGATGTGACCAATCTGATAAAGAAATCCGGTAAGAATGTGATAGCTGTTCTGATTACCGATGCCGATCAGAAAAAGACGCGTAAGGCTAAAGACCCGTATGGAGTTGCGTGTAGCCCCAGTTATCTGGCTGGTGCCGGTTGGGACTGGATGCCATACGTACCGGGACGTCTGGCTGGTATCACAGGCAATGCTTATCTTGTGGTAACGGGAGATGTAGTGATGGAAGATCCTTGGGTACGTTCAGAGTTACCGACCTTGCAGAAAGCAGAGCTTTCTGTCTCAACAGATATTAGAAATGCTTCTTCTTCCCCAAAAGAAGTCGTTGTATCCGGAGTGATTCAGCCGGGGAATATTTCTTTCTCTAAAGACATTCGGGTAGAAGGAGGAACAACAGCCAGACTATCTATTAACAAAGATGACATAGCGCAATTGGTCGTTGACCATCCGAAACTTTGGTGGCCGAATGGTTATGGTGATCCCAATCTTTATACTTGTAAGCTGACTTGTTCTGTAGATGGAAAAGTGTCGGATGTAAAAGAAATGACATTCGGTATCAAGAAGTATGAGTATAAAATGGTCGATAATGTAGTGGGATATCCTGTTCTTACATTCTTTATCAACGGACAGAAGATCTATCTGAAAGGTGGAAACTGGGGAATGAGCGAATATCTGCTTCGTTGTCAGGGTAAAGAGTATGAAACGAAAATCAGACTTCATAAGGAAATGAATTACAATATGATCCGTCTATGGACAGGGTGTGTTACTGATGATGAGTTTTATGATTATTGTGATAAATATGGGATTATGGTATGGAATGATTTCTGGTTATATGTAGCATACAATGACGTGGCGCAACCGGAAGCATTTAAAGCGAATGCCCTTGATAAAGTCAGACGTCTTAGAAACCATCCTTCCATTGCTATTTGGTGTGGAGCAAATGAAACGCATCCGGCACCTGATTTGGATAATTACCTGCGTGAAATGATTGCGAAGGAGGACAATAATGACCGTATGTATAAGTCTTGCTCCAATCAGGATGGATTGTCCGGAAGTGGTTGGTGGGGAAATCAACCTCCAAGACACCATTTTGAAACTTCAGGCAGTAATCTGGCATTTAATACACCGGCTTATCCATACGGTATTGATCACGGTTACGGTATGCGTACAGAAATAGGAACGGCCACTTTCCCCACATTTGAAAGCATCAAAGAGTTTATCCCGGAAAAAGACTGGTGGCCTCTGCCTACTGATGAGCAGTTGAAGAATGATGATGACAATGTATGGAACAAACATTTCTTCGGTAAGGAAGCGTCTAATGCCAACCCGGTTAATTATAAGAATTCAGTGAACACACAGTACGGAGAATCATCCGGACTGGAAGAATTCTGCGAGAAAGCGCAAATGCTGAATATCGAAGTGATGAAAGGTATGTATGAGGCTTGGAACGATAAGATGTGGAATGATGCAGCCGGACTTCTGATCTGGATGAGCCATCCGGCTTATCCCTCGTTTGTATGGCAGACTTATGACTATTATTACGATCCTACAGGTGCTTATTGGGGAGCAAAAAAGGCTTGTGAACCTTTACATATCCAATGGAATGCTTCTAATAATAATATAAAAGTAATAAATACTACAGCAAAGGACTTGAAGGCTGCAATAGCTAAAGCTACAATTTACAACCTGAATGGAAAAGAAGTGCCTGCATACGGACAGACAAAACAGGTCGATGTGGCAGCCAGCAACATTGCAGAAGCATTTTCTTTGAACTTTAATCCTTTCAATCTGGCTTATGGAAAGAAGGCTGTAGCTTCTTCTTCAGCAGGTGCCTCTAAAAGTGCTTCAATGGTTACTGACGGAGGAGCGGGAAGTCGTTGGGAAAGTGCATACAGTGATCCTCAATGGATATACATTGATCTTGGTAGAGAAGAAAAGATAGAAAAGGTTATTTTGAAATGGGAGGCAGCTTGTGCTAAGAAATACGAACTGCAAGTATCGAATGATGCGCAAGAATGGAAAACCGTTTATGCCAACAAAGATGGAAGAGGTGGTACTGAACAGATTGAATTGGAACCAGTTACAGCACGTTATGTGAAACTGGCAGGCATCAGCCGTGCTACACAGTTCGGATATTCATTGTTCGAATTCGAAATCTACGGTGAGAAACCAAAAGAGATAGAAGAACTGACTCCGCTTCATTTTATCAAGTTGGAACTGACAGATGCCAAAGGTAATCTAATCTCTGAAAACTTCTATTGGCGGAATGGTGTGAATGATCTTGATTATAAATTGCTGAATACACTCCCAGAGGCCGATTTGTCTTGCCGATTGGTGGATAAATCGATGTCTGACGGAAAGATGAAGATTGTTGTAAAGAACAATTCCGGGACTGTGGCTTTTGCTAATCGGGTGAGGCTTGTTAATAAGGCTACGCAGAAAAGAATACTTCCAATTATTATGTCCGATAATTATGTGACGTTGATGCCAGGCGAAGAAAAGGTTATCACTATGGAGGCGACTCCCGAACTGTTGAAAGGAGGCGTAAGTGTATTGGTGAAACAGTATGGGAAAGCAGAGAAGAATAAGCTGGATATAGCAGATTGATTGTTGTACGGTTATCTTTATGGTTTGATTAAAAGAATAAAGAAAATGGCTAATAGACTAAAAATGAGGATACTCTTGTTGTTATCTTTAGTTTATATAAATTGCGATTACTTACAGGCACAAACAACAATACCCCGGTTTGAAGAAGGGGAACGTGTGGTATTTGTAGGAAACAGCATTACTCACGGCGGACATTATCATTCATTTATCTGGTTGTATTACATGACTCGTTTTCCGGATAAACCGATTACTATCATGAATGCCGGAATTGGTGGAGAGAGTGCGTGGGATATGAAGGATCGCTTGGACTATGATGTTTTCAACAGGAAACCAACTTATGTGACTCTAACTTTCGGTATGAATGATACCGGTTATGATATTTACATGAAAGGCGATGCAAAAGAACTGTCGGAACAACGGATTGCAAAGTCATTGGAAAGCTATCAGGAAATAGAAGAACGCTTACTGGCTAAAAATAAAATAAAGAAAGTATTGATTGGTGGTTCTCCTTATGATGAGACTTCCCGGTTTAATAATTTTATATTGCATAATAAGAATAACGCCATTTTAAAAATCATAGATGCCCAACGTACATCGGCTAAAAAGAATGGCTGGGGTTTTGTTGATTTTAACCAACCGATGCGTGAGATATGCAGAAAAGAGCAGGAGGCAGATTCTACATTTACATTCTGCAGGATAGATAGAATTCATCCGGATAATGACGGACAGATGGTCATGGCCTATTTGTTTCTGAAAGCACAGGGACTGGCTGGGGATGAAGTGTCATCAGTATCTATTGATGCACATCATTCATCTGTAATAACCCATAAGAACTGTAAGATTTCAAAACTAAAAAAGAGCGGAGCTGATCTGACTTTTGATTATCTGGCGTATGCTCTTCCTTATCCGCTGGATTCTATTTCTAGAAGTGGCTGGGGAAATAAAAGGTCACAACGTGATGCAATGCAGTTGGTTCCATTTATGGAAGAGTTTAATCAGGAACGTTTTCAGGTAACAAACTTAGAGAAAGGAATGTATCGGTTAACTATAGACAATCAGTTTATTGACAATCTCTCATCCGAAAAGTTGGCGAATGGAGTGAATTTGGCAGATTACCCGAATACTCCCCAATATCAACAAGCTGCGAAAATCATGTATCTGAATGAGGAACGGTTTGAAGTGGAGAAACGTTTCAGAGAATACTTATGGACTGAATATTCATTCCTGAAAAAGGAAGGATTACTGTTTGCAGATGATCAAAAAGCTATCGATAAGCTAAAAGAATACTTGCCTAAAGATGGTTTTCTTAGGATGAGCTACGATTGGTATATAAAAGCGATGAATCCCGAAATACGGGAGGTTTGGAGCAATTATATGAAGAGTCTCGTTGAAACAATTTATAAAATCAATAAACCTGTCACTCATAAAGTGAGGCTGGCAAGGATTGAATAATAATAGAAGATGAATAGAATGAAACGATTGCTATGTTTAGGTTTGATTTGTTATTTCTGTTGTCTGTCGATGATAGTATATGGAAATGAGAAAACTTCGCCTTTCTATTTGGCGGAATTAAAATGTGAGAATCTTATTGATCCTTTGGGGATTGATAATGTAACTCCTCACTTTAGTTGGAAGTTAAAGGGGGACGGCTGGAAAGGCGGGCAAACTTATTATGAAATACAGGTAGCTTCGGATAGTATTCTGTTGGTGCAGGATAAAGCTGATTTATGGAATACCGGAAAATTGAAATCCAAAACTTCGGTTATGGTACCTTATCAGGGAAAGGCTTTAACTTCTCGTTCTTTGTGTTATTGGCGGGTACGCGTTTGGGATGCTAAAAAACAAGCTTCATCATGGAGTCCTGTTGCCCGTTTTGGAGTTGGCATCTTGGATCAGTCACAGATGAAAGGAGAATATATAGGGGCTTCTGTTGAAGGTGGCAAGATTTGTGCTCCTATTCTTCGCAAGAAAGTGAAATTGACTCAGGGCGAGACTTCTTTCCTGCATGTAAATACGTTAGGTTATCACGAAATTTATATCAATGGGAGAAAGGTGGGGGAGGACGTTCTGACCCCTGCTGTATCACATTTATCTAAACGTTCACTAATTGTTACTTATGATATTACTCCTTATTTACGAGAAGGAGAAAATGATTTGCTTATCTGGCTGGGACAAGGTTGGTATAAAACGACGACTTTCGGAGCAGCTTATGAAGGTCCGCTGGTAAAAGCAGAATTGGATGTGTTGAGAAATGGTAAATGGGAAGTCGTTACGAAGACAGACGGATCATGGTACGGACGTGAAAGTGGCTATTCGGATACAGGTACTTGGCGTGCTTTGCAGTTTGGAGGTGAGAGGGTGGATGGAAGGATTCTTCCGCGAGATCTTTCAACACATGCTTTAGACAAAATGAAATGGACTCCTGTTGTGAAAGTGAATGTTCCCGATCATATCGCTTCCCCTCAAATGTGTGAGGTAAACAAGATACATCAGATTTTGCAGGCTGTGTCTGTAAAGAAGCTGGGTGAAAGTCTCTGGCTGGTAGATATGGGGAAGGTTCAGACCGGATGGTTTGAGATGCAAATGCCTATATTGCCGGCGGGTCATGAAGTTATTATGGAATATAGTGATAATTTGACGAAAGACGGTGAATTTGACAAGCAAGGTGAAAGTGATATTTATATATCTGGTGGTAAGCAAGGAGAATACTTCAGAAATAAATTCAATCATCACGCTTTTCGATATGTGCGCATCTCCAATCTTCCTCAAAAACCGGAAACAGGTGCTATGAAATCTCTGCAGATTTATGGAGATTATAAACAGACCGCAACTTTTGAATGTTCGGATGCCGACTTGAATGCTATTCACCAAATGATTCAGTATACGATGAAATGTCTGACTTTTAGTGGATATATGGTAGACTGTCCGCATTTGGAACGTGCAGGATATGGTGGTGATGGAAACTCCTCAACGATGTCTTTGCAAACGATGTACGATGTAGCTCCAACATTTGAAAACTGGGTGCAAACATGGGGAGACTCCATGCGTGAAGGAGGAAGTTTGCCGCATGTTGGTCCTAATCCGGGTGCCGGTGGCGGCGGTCCGTATTGGTGCGGATTCTTTGTACAGGCTCCCTGGAGAACGTATGTCAACTATAATGATCCCCGCTTGATTGAGAAATATTATTCTCAAATGAAAGAGTGGTTTAAGTATGTTGATAAATATACAGTAGATGGTTTGCTGAAACGTTGGCCCGATACCAAATACCGTGACTGGTATTTGGGTGATTGGCTGGCACCTATGGGAGTAGATGCAGGTAATCAGGCTTCAGTGGATTTGGTAAGTAACTGTTTTATCAGCGAATGCTTGAGCACTATGTATAAGACAGCCATAACATTAGGAAAAAGAGAAGAGGCGGAAGAGTTCGCTATCCGTAGAGAAAAACTCAACAAGTTGATTCATCAGACATTCTACCGTGAGGATGAAGGGATCTATTCTACCGGTTCACAGTTGGATATGTGCTATCCTATGTTGGTAGGTGTTGTACCTGATTCTTTGTACAATAAAGTGAAAGAGAATGTCGTTGCCATGACCGAAGAAAAATATAAAGGACATATTGCTGTAGGTTTGGTTGGAGTGCCTATTTTGACAGAATGGGCTGTTCGGAATAAACAAGTGGATTTCTTCTATCAAATGATGAAGAAACGTGATTATCCCGGTTATCTATATATGATTGACCATGGTGCGACAGCGACTTGGGAATATTGGAGCGGAGAACGAAGTCGTGTGCACAATTGTTACAATGGAATTGGTACTTGGTTTTATCAGGCTGTAGGAGGAATACGTCTTGACGAGGCTAACCCTGGATATCGTCACTTCTATGTCGATCCTCAAATTCCAAACGGTGTGACCTGGGCAAAAGTAACGAAAGAATCACCTTATGGCACAATTGCCGTTAATTGGAAGTTGAAAGATGATAATCAGTTGAATCTTCAATTGACAATTCCTGCCGGAACAACGGCTACAGTTTGCATCCCTAATAATGCTGTCTCATGTAAAAAGAATAAGAAGAAAGTGAGCGTTAAGGAGCAGACTGTTGATGTAGAAGCAGGGCATTATGATTTTCTATTTAATTTGAAATAGATACCCTACTAGAGTGTATTTATGATTTTCATTTCTCATATTCTCATTCATTAATCATAAATGGCAGAAGACTAATAGGATAGACTATGAGAAATGATTTTTAAGATGGTATTTCTCATAGTTTTTCCGTCAAATACCCCGTATTTTACCTTATTTCTCATACTTGTTGGATGCATTTCTCATAGTGTTTTTCTAATCAACCTATACAAGAATAAAGAAACAGCTAGTCAACCATTATCAGGGAAGTACATATTCTCCTTGTCCCATATATTGTGGGAAAGTGTTCCCTACTAGTAGGGAAAAGATTCTC
Source organism: Bacteroides sp. MSK.18.37 (assembly GCF_019129155.2). Classification (NCBI taxonomy): domain Bacteria; kingdom Pseudomonadati; phylum Bacteroidota; class Bacteroidia; order Bacteroidales; family Bacteroidaceae; genus Bacteroides; species Bacteroides sp. MSK.18.37. Next base: position 4,402,852 of record NZ_JAHOIB020000001.1, read on the forward strand.
TTATTTTGTGGGAATAAATTCTCATAATATTAGGGAACATTTTCCCATAATATATGGGACAATCGGAACTACAGTTTATCTTCAACCAGAAAAAAGGAGAAGATAGTATTTAACTATGAGAAATACTCTGAAATACTATGAGAATAAGGTGAATTTTAAGCTAAAATAGAAGGCGTATTATGAGAAATGCCGTCTTAGAAAGTCTTTCTCATAAGCTATTTATTTGATTATTTGCTGTTTATCAGTCACCTATGAGAATATGAGAAAGGAAAATGAAAAATCTTCTCTAGAAGCTGCTGAATTTTTTATTGATACATTTAAAAACGCACCGTAATAAACTAATTTATCATTTAATTTAAGTCTGTGCAGAAACAAAATTAACTTTAGGAAAATTGTCCAGTAAATGGACTTGAAGTTAATCGCTTTGATTATTATTTTTATATGATTCTTTTTAAATTTCTCTTTAGTGGTTTCTTAAATTTCAAGCGTTCATAGTATAAAGTTCAATAGATATAGGTAAAAAGTTAGGATTGGTGTTTGAAATTCCCAATATTCCTCCGGTCTGTTTATTCTTCTTTTATGAGTGACCGGAGGAGTTGCTGGAAATCCTGTTTGACCAAAATGAAAATATGATATCATGAGGACTGTTTTCAAAGCTTTTGATTATGCAATTGCCAGACTAAAATCCGTTGGCGGAACTAATAACTAAAATAATATTTAAATGAGAAAAAGAATATCGTTATTGCAAATGGCTGTTTTCTTCTTTACGGCTCAGGTAGCTTGGGCAGGTAATATAAAAACAGAAAAAGTAACACTGGTAGGAAATGGAATTGTAGAATTTATCCCCGTAGGGTATGATGTTTCCCGTACGCCTTCATTAATTCTTTCCCATGAACCGGAAAAGAAAGGTGGAGTACCGGAAAACTGGAAATTAGTTCCTCAATTTACGATGACTGATGGCAAGGCAAATGCCTCATTGGATGTTCCAGCCGGAACAAGTCTGTATGGAGGTGGTGAAGTGACCGGTCCGTTGCTGCGTAATGGGCAAAAGATTAAAATGTGGAATACGGATAATGGTATGTATCGGGTTGATGGTGGCTCACGTCTGTATCAAACGCATCCGTGGGTATTGGGTGTTCGTCCGGACGGGACAGCATTTGGCGTATTGTTTGATAGTTTTTGGAAGGCTGAATTGATTACTAATTCAGATAAAATTGAATTTAATACTGAAGGAGCACCTTTTCGTACTTATATCATAGATCGTGAATCTCCGCAAGCAGTATTAAAAGGACTTGCCGAATTGACCGGTACTATAAGTATGCCTCCCAGATGGGCAATCGGTTATCATCAGTCTCGTTTTTCTTACGTGCCGGAAGCTAGAGTGAAAGAAGTTGCCAATACTTTTCGTGAAAAGAAGATACCGTGCGATGTAATATGGTTTGATATCAACTATATGGATGAATTCCGTGTATTCACGATCAATAACAGGGATTTTCCAGATCCGAAGCGCATGAATAAGTATCTGCATGATAATGGATTCCATTCCGTGTATATGATAGATCCAGGCGTAAAAGTGGATGATAACTATTTTGTATATAAAACCGGAAAAGAGCAAAATGCTTTTGTTTGTGATATCTATCGTAATGAGTTTCACGGGAAAGTATGGCCGGGTGCTTGCGCATTTCCTGACTTTACCCGTCCGGAGACGCGCACTTGGTGGTCCGGACTTTATAAAGACTTTATGGCTAATGGAATAGATGGCATTTGGAATGATATGAATGAACCGTCTGTATTTGATGGTCCTGGGGGAACGATGCCGGAGAACAATATTCATTTAGGAGGAGGCAATTTACCTATTGGTAGCCATTTAATGTATCATAACGCTTATGGTCGTCTGATGGTCGAAGCTTCTTATAATGGCATGATGGCTGCTAATCCAAGCAAACGTCCATTTCTTCTTTCCCGCTCCAATATTATTGGCGGACAGCGTTATGCAGCCATGTGGACGGGCGATAACGAAGCTACTTATGAACAGATGAAACTTTCTGTACCGATGTCTATTACATTGGGGTTGTCCGGTCAGCCTTTCAATGGTCCGGATATAGGTGGATTTGCTGGGAATACGACTCCCGATTTGTGGGGAAACTGGTTAGGCTTCGGTGCATTTTTCCCTTTTTCCAGAGGACATGCTTCCTGTGATACAAATAACAAGGAACCGTGGGCATTTACTAAAGATATAGAAAAGGAATCACGCATGGCATTAGAACGTCGTTACCGTTTGCTGCCTTATCTCTACACTGCTTTTCATGTGGCTCATAAAGATGGACAGCCTGTGATGGCTCCGGTTTTCTTTGCCGATCCGAAAGATGAAAGTTTGCGTGCTGAAGAGCAAGCTTTCATGTTGGGGACAGACCTGTTGATAATTCCTGCATTTGCAAAGAATCCTTCTCTACCCAAAGGAATTTGGGAAAATTTATCTTTGGTTAAAGGAGATACAAAAGGTAAATATCAGGCTAAATTAAAAGTGAGAGGTGGTTCTATTATTCCAGTAGGCAAAATAATTCAGAATGTGAATGAAAATTCATTCGACCCATTGACTTTAGTTGTTTGCCCGGATGAGGATGGCAGAGCGGAAGGCTCTCTGTATTGGGACAAAGGAGATGGATGGGGATTTCAGAAAGGAGATTATAAACAGCTAACTTTTAAAGCAGAGTTAGTAGACGGGCATCATCTTATTGTAAAAGTGACAGACGATAAAGGGGAAGACCAAATTGATTTTGGAATGATAAAGGTAGAAGTATTGCATGCTGGCCATACTTATAAATCTTCTGGTGATATAGCTAAAGGCATTACAGTGAAATTGTAAAGGAGAATACAATAAATGAGGAGTTCGTTTATTTAACCATCTTCTTTTTGTACTGTTTAGAACTAAACTTCATCCTTATAATCCAAATGTGATTACTAAAAATAGCTTCCAGTCAAAAACATCAGTAAAAAAGGTTTTTGACTGAAAGCGAACCGAAAGCAAAAAAGAGAGATGAGTTCAGTCTCTTTTTTAGAGCCTCTATATTCGTTTAATAGAGCCTCTGTTTAAGTGAAATGCAGGCTTCGTTTCACTTAAACAGAGGCTCTGTTTTATTCACCTGACGCGTTCTTTGACTTGTTGTAAACGAAAACTATTCATAAATAATGTGTTAGGGATTGAAGGGAAAAGTGTACCTTTGCCCATCGTTTAACCGGAGAAGACAAGATGACCAAAATAACAGTATTGACTACAGACATCAATGTAGTGTCTATTAATAACGAAGATTATATCTGCATTACTGACATGCTAAAAGCCAAAGATGGCGATTTCTTCATATCAGACTGGCTGAGAAACAGGAATACACTGGAATACCTCGGTATATGGGAGCGGTTGTATAACCCAGGATTTAATTATGGCGAATTCGCCACAATTAGAAATCAGTCGGGGTTGAACAGTTTCAAAATCAGCGTGAAAGAATACGTGGAGAAGACCCATGCTATCGGTATTCAAGCGAAAGCCGGAAGATATGGAGGCACCTATGCACACAAGGACATCGCATTTGAATTTGGAATGTGGATTAGTGCTGAATTTAAAATCTATTTAGTCCGCGAGTTCCAGCGCCTTAAGGAGCAGGAACTCGCGCAACTGGGCTGGAGTGCCAAGCGAGAACTGTCGAAAATAAATTACCGCATCCACACCGATGCTATCAAACAAAACCTTATCCCGGCAGAAGTCACACCACAACAAGCTTCCCGCATCTACGCCAGCGAAGCCGATGTGCTGAACGTTGCCATGTTCGGCCTCACTGCCCTCGAATGGCGCGATGCGCATCCCGACCTGAAAGGAAACGTCCGCGACTATGCCACGGTGAACGAATTGATTTGTCTCTCGAACATGGAGAATCTGAATGCCGTATTCATAGGAGAAGGACTTCCTCAGCACGAAAGGCTTGTCCGGCTGAACCGGATAGCTATCCAGCAGATGCAGATACTGGAAGATGTAAACAAGAAGTACCTCAAGTAGCTGCTTTTACCAGAATGAACCGATAGATTTTTAGCACGACAACTATAATAGTTTTCGTCCCGCTCCGCACACCGACTTGTGTGTGGAGTGGGACGTTTTCGTTTACGGCAAGCCATGTACCCCTACATGTACGGATTCGGCTTCCTATCAAATAATAATGCTTGATTTACAATGTGTTATCAATGAAAAAGGGGATGCATCTATGAAGACGCATCCCCTTTTTCATTGATACTACTATGAGTATTTATCAGTTTATTAGAATGTAAGTTGTACTCCTAAGTTAAACACGCGCTGGTTCATGTATGCATCACCGGCGGAGTTGGACTTGATTTCCGGGTCTTGTTGATACTTATCAAAACTTGTCCATGTAAACATGTTGTAAGCATTGAGATAGACACGGAGGTTTGTAAGCCATGAAGGCAACACTTTTGTGGGCACTTGATAGGAGACGTCGATGGTTTTCAAGCGGATGTACCAAGCATCAATCAACCAAAAGTCGGACATATACGCTGCTGCGCTGTTTACAGTCGACGGATTGCTTGTTAAGCGCGGAAATTCGATGGCTTCACCGTTCAGGTAGCGTTCTAATGTCCAGCGTTTCTGGTGTAGAGGTTGGAATTGACTCTTGAAAGGTTCGATACCTGTGCCGTTTACCGAGAAACTGTAGTTGAACGAACCTTGGAAGAGTACGCTCACTGACAATCCTTTCCACGAACCACCGATTGTCCATCCCAACGTGGTGTTGGGTAAGTTTGGCTTACCAATAGCTCCCTTGTCGAAGTCGTTGATAACACCGTCTCCGTTCAAATCTTTGTATTTCAAGTCGCCGGCTTGGATAGGAACGTCGGTATTGGGCACAGCCGGTGCATTTGCGGCTCCTGCATGAATCAAGTCCACTTCTTCAGGTGTATAATAACCTATCCAAGTGTAACCGAATGGTTGACCGATAGGACGACCTGTTGCCGACAACCAATCGTATCTTTGTTGTGCTTCGGCATTAAATTCTACCTTATTCTTAGCATACGAGAATACGAAGTTGGTATTGAAGTTGAACTCACCGAAACGGTCTTGATAACCAATCTGTCCGTCGAAACCCATATTGCTGGTGCGTGCCACGTTGATAGGTGAAGTACCCACACCTAAGATCTGCGGTATGTCATTGCGTTTCACAAGCTGATTGTATCGTTTGTCATAGAACCAGTCGAAAGTAAATGAGAAGCGGTCGAATGCATTGAAGTCGAGACCTATATCAAACTTCTTGGCTTCTTCCCATGTCACACTGCTATTGCCAAGGTCACCTTCCGTAATAGCAGTGGAAGTGACATCGCTTTGTCCGAAATTATAAGCATTATCAGTTGCTGTATATATCTGGTTGTAAAGGTAGCGGTTACCCATAGCTACGTCCGAACCTACAATACCATACGAAGCTCTGATTTTCAATAGTTGGATGAAAGAAATGTTATCCTTGAAGAACGATTCTTCGGAGATACGCCAACCCACACCAATAGCAGGGAATATTCCGTAGCGGTGTCCTTCGGCAAAACGGTCGGTACCGTTGTATGCAACATTGAAGTCGACCAGATATTTATCTTTATATTTGTAACCTACGGTAGCGGTAAGACCCTGAAAGTTTTCGGGAATCTTTTCTCCTGTATCGTCTGGATTTTTTTCTACGGTACGGCTTTGGCGGCTATACAGCAACGTGGCACTAACGTCATGTATTCCATTGAATATGCGTGCATAGTTGATGGAGGCCTGAACATCCAGATTTTTCACAGCCTGGTTGGTTCCGGCCGTCAGAGCATACTGTGAATAAGCATATTTACGGTTGGGGTTGATGTTATACTGATCCGTAGTAGGATCGTAGTGGTAGGTAGGGTACGCATCTTTTCCACGGTTTACTTTGCGGAAGACTTCGTCAATGGTAGAGTAAGCAATACGAGCATTGGCTGACAATCCTTTGGTGAGCCAATCCATCTTCCAGTTCACACCGTAGAGAATGTTGTTATCGTTACGGCGTGTACGCGTGTAACCTTCGTTAGCCAAACGTGCATTCAATGTAGGTCCGTAACCGTCCACATCTGAAAGATAAGCATACGATCCGTCCGGATTGAGTACCGGTGCCGAATAGGGGTGCATGGCGGTGAAATTGTAAATCTCGCCTGTAGCATTCAGACTACTCGGTTCGTTGATGTTCATGAAGCGCGAACTGAAGTCCAGACGCATAGTCAGATTATCAGTAACAGTAAAGTCCAAGTTGGTACGGTAGTCAAAACGGCGGTAAAAATAGCCGGTATTCACATCGTCATCCGCTTTAGCAAAGTTACGAACCAAACCACCTTGTGAGAAATACCCCCCGGATACGAAGTATTTCAAACGTTTGGTACCACCCGATACGTCGACATTGATGTTCGACTGCATAGCCGATTTTTTGAACACTTCGTCGTACCAGTTTACATTAGGATGTCCGTATGGGTCGGAACCGTCTTTAAACAGTTCCAAATCATGTTGTGTAAACATTTTAGTCAAACCATCGTTAGTACGTGCCTCGTTGACTAACAGGGCGGTGTTGTATGAGTCTAAGAAGTTGGGTTTACGGACAGGTATCTGACCGCCGGCTTCTGCACGCACATGGATCACAGGTTTTCCTTCTTCACCGCGACGTGTCTTGACTACCAACACACCGTTAGCACCCTTGATACCATAAATAGCAGTCGTTGATGCATCTTTCAAAATAGATATGCTTTCAATCTCATTGACATTGATTTGTGACAGCTGTTCGTAACTGTATTCCACATCATCAACCATAATAAGCGGCTTGTTACCGTCCTCATTCAAGGAACTGACACCACGGATAAAGAAGTCGGAAGCATCTTTTCCCGGCTGACCGGAACGTTGCTGACTGAAGAAGCCGGGCAGTTTACCCGATAATGTATTCTGTAAGCTACTTGTAGGAACTCTACGTAATTCGTTGGCTTGAATACCGCTCACGGCACCGGTCAAAGTGATACGTTTCGCGCTGCCGCGACCTGTGATAACAACTTCGTTCAGGTTGTTGGCTTCGGAAACCCTTAATGCGATATTCAGTGTGCGCTGATTTGTTATTGCGACTTCCTGATTTTGATAGCCCACAAACGAAAATACCAATGTTTCGCCACGTTTCACTTCCAGCGAATATTTTCCATCTATATTGGTGATGGTACCCCTTCCGGCTCCCTTTACCAGAATACCAGCTCCGATAAGCGGTTCGTTGCTTTCCCCATCAATAATGGTACCGCTTATCGTAAACGATTGGGAGTATGCCTGTACAATGCAGAGGAGGCACAAGAATGTTATAATTACTCTTTTCATAAGATATTACCAATTAGGGTTTTGAACCATATTCTTATTTTTTATTACTTCCGAATAAGGAATCGGATAGAAATAACGTTTATTGTCCCATTGTACATTGAGTACAGCTTGCGGAACATAGGTCGTGGAAGTCTGTGATTTAGTGATGTACATTCCTTGAATAGGCTGTGCATAGACCTGTTCGGCAAGTCGCCAACGACGAATGTCCCAATAGCGATGCTCTTCAAAAGCCAATTCAATGCGGCGTTCATTCTGAATCACTTTGCGCATTTCGGCTTGCGTCAAATTGTGTGTCTGCTCATTGGTTGTTAGTCCATACAAATTCTTTTCACCAGGTTCGATACCTGCACGTCGGCGCAGGGCGATGATAGCATCATATACAGCTTGTGAAGGAGTAGACAAATATTCGTTTTCGGCTTCGGCAAAGTTCAGAAGTATTTCGGCGTAACGGAACATCACCCAGTTGTGTTGTGTGTCTTGATATTCGTTGGCTGCTTCGAAATCACCCATAAACTTGCGCATGTAATAACTCGTGAGCGAGTACGACGAACCAAGAGGATTATTGGCTCCACCCTGCCATGTTTCCATCGTAGAGTTCACCCATGACGAACCATTGTGTATAATGGTATATTCCAAACGTGGATCACGTTGTGCGTAAGGAAGCTGTTCATTGTATTCATATTTACCTTTATCATTGATAAAGTGACCGTCTTTCATTAAAAAGGCATCGACTAAATTCTGTGTGGGATTGGTGCGGCCGTTTCCTTGTTTGGCACCGCTAAGTCCCAATGGACCGTTAGCTGTTTCCACCGTCTTATCCATTGCGTTTTCACGGAAGAAGATAACTTCTTTATGTTCGTTTGAATACCAATTGGTAAATACATTCTTGAAATTATCGTCAAGTCCCATGATAGCTCCGTCACCTGTTCCGTACGTGTTAATAAAGTTGCGGGCGGCATCGGCTGCTATTTTCCAACGTTCGCGATCATAAGAGGCATATCCTATCAACTCATTACCAGATTCAATGGGCTTTTCGTTGAATAACGGACTTGCTGCATAGAGCAATACACGAATCTTCAGTGCCTGGGCTGCCTGTGTGTTTACTACGTGTGCGCTCGCAGCGGCATCAGGTAGTGGCAGCGAACGAAGGTCATCTTTGATATCGTCAAGCTCACTTACAATATACTTGATACATTGCTCGAACGTGCTACGTGGCAATTCGATGTTTTCGTTCAATTCGTACACTTTATCACCGATAATGGGCACTCCACCGTAGCGCTTCACCAATTCAAAATAGAAGTAAGCACGCAGGAACCGGGCTTCGGCTTTCATAGAATCATTGAGCCTGCGTGTATTACCGAGTGCATCAGTGTAAGTAGTGTTGAAAGGTACTACGTCAATGCCACTCAACAGAATGTTCACGCGGCGAATCACCAAATAAGGGTCGCTCCAAATCATATCCGAGTTAATAAAATTGGAGGCACTGTAACGTCCGATGGCCAGTTTGTATACATCGGACTCGGACGAAATAACAGAGAGCGCATCGTCGGAAGCGGCATCCAGGTAGTCACCATTTACGCCGTTGTGTCCATTACGCATGTAATAGTAGATGCGGTTGAGGTATTTACGTACTACAGTTCCGTTGGAGTCGGTCTTCGAGAAGAGGTAATCTTCTGTAAACATATCTACAGGCGTACTCTCATAACTGTCTGTACATGCGGCAGCACTCAATAACAGCATAAATGCTCCTACTGCCCATGTGCCATATTTATTTTGTTTCATATCCATCATTTTTATTAGAAGTTAAGATTGATTCCAGTCGTAATGGTGCGCTGTAACGGATAGCTGGTGAAGGTAACTTCAGGGTCTTGCAAGCGGGTACGTGACCATGTGAGTAAATTTTGTCCCTGTACAAATATTTTCACGCGCAGTCCGCCTAAGTAATTACGGCAGAAGTTTTCGGGTAGTTTGTACGATACGGTGGCGTTCTTGAGACGAATGTAGTTTCCGTTCTGTACAAAGAGTGAAGAGTTCCAGTTGTTTCCGTAGTTGTACATATTGCCTCCGGCAGTCAGTCTCGGATACGTAGCTGTTTCAGCAGTTTCGGGTGTCCAACGATTCAGCAAATTGGTGTAAGCTTGTCCGTAGCTTTGTCCGATCACTTGGAATCCTTCGAGCAACGTGCGGTCGCTATTATATAAGTCGCGGTTGTAAGCACCTTGGATAAGTGCTGTAACTTCCAACCCTTTCCATTCAAAGCCTAAATCAATACCAAAATAGCAAGTCGGTTTGTCGCCACCAATCACAGTACGGTCGAATTCGTTGATTTCGCCGTCACCGTTCATGTCTTTGTATTTCACGTCACCCGCTTGAATATTGTTGAAGCCGTTCATTACGGGATAACCATCGGCTATGTCTTTAGCTGTGAGGAATCCGGTAGCTACCAATCCGTAGATGGTACCGGTGGGTTGACCTGTCATTTTCAGATAGTCGTAAGGTACGTATTGCTCGTCCATGAACAACCGTTTGTTCTGTTCCATACTCCAGTTGGCTGATACATAATAGTTCACCTTACCGATGTGATCTTGCCAGCTAAGTTGTGTTTCCAATCCGTAGTAACGTGTTTTTCCGATATTTTCTGCCGGATAAGCAATACCCAGCAATTCGATGCTCTTACCACGTGATTGCAATATGTCATAGTAGTAGTCATTGTAATAGTCGGCCGAGAGAGTCAAACGATTCTTTAACAAGGTTAAATCTAAACCTACATTGACCTTCCTTCCTTTTTCCCATGTCAGGAGGGTATTAGCCAATGGGGATATTTCTGACACTGAACCTCCGTTGCTCATGGATGTACCGTTGCTATACCAGAATCCGCCATCTTCATTGTATCTCTTTAAATAGCTGAAGTAACCGGCATTGTCGATTCCGTTTCCTGTATGACCGTATGTGGCACGTAACTTGAGTTGGTCTATCTTCGATGCCTCCATAAACTTCTCTTTGCTGATATCCCAACCCAGACCTACTGCCCAGAATGTTCCCCAGCGACGTCCATTGTCATAGCGGTTGTAATAACTTTCCGTTACGGCTGCTTGCGCGAAGTATTTGTTATCGTAATTGTATTCAACTTTCTGTCCGATGTTCGACGGAATCATAGGCAGGTCGTAGTTGTTGAGTATAGTACGTGTATCGCCCCAAAGTGAAGCTTTTACACCATGCATACCGAATTGGCGTTCCCAGTCTACATACATTTTGCCATACATATATTGGTACGTCGATACTGAACGGTAACTGTTGGTTTGTGAACTTACATCTCCATACTTGTCATAAGCCTCGTTGCCTTGTTGGGTTATGCTGTATTGAAATACTTGTGCCTGTTTAGTACGAACGATAGCATTACGCACTTGCGATGAGATGTTTCCCGTTGCACCAACAGAAAGTCCTCTCACCAATTTATCGAAGTCATATTTCAAATTAATGGTTCCTACGACGTCGCGGGTATTGCTTGAGATATATCCCGAACCAGTGGTCTGTGCATAGAGGTTTTGGGTATACGAAGCGTTACCACCATACGTACCGTTGGGATTTAAGACGGGATAAGCATTGTTGGGAGTTTGCCATACGTTGCTCAAAAGGTCGCTGTATCCTGTCCCCGAAATACCTCCAGGTTGGTTTCCTTCCTCTATACGTCCCATTAAAGACATGCTTACCTTAAATTCATCTGTCACGTTGATGTTTACCTTCGATGTGATGAGATACCGGTTGTACTTGAAATTGGTGTTGTAGCTATTAGCATCGCTCGTCTTGAACAATCCGTTTTCGCTGTAATATCCCAAACTTACAAAGTATTGAGCCACCCGTCCGCCACCTGTTACATTCAGATTATAGGCTTGCGACGTAGTAGAATTGTTCATAATAGCATCTTTCCAATTTACGTCGGGATGCAGATAAGGGGAAGTTCCATTACGATAGGCTTCGAAATCATCATACGTATAGAGTGGTGATTTGCCATCATTGAGCAATGCTTCGTTGAGCAAATAAGCATATTGATAAGCCGAAAGTGGATTTGGGCCAGATTTCAATGCACTGGATATACCAAACTTTCCGGTGAGTGAGAGATGGAAACCACCTTTTGCATCAGGATTTTTGGTAGTAATAATCAATGCACCACGTGAACTGCGCATTCCTAAAAACATATTGGAAAGGGCATCCTTTTGAATGGTAACCGATTCAATGGCTTCGGGATCTATGGAATACAGGTCACGTTCTACACCGTCGACAATGGCTACAGGCGATTGTCCGCGTGCTGAAATGAGAAACTCCGAATTATCTCCGTAGATACCTCCACCTACATTAGGAATAGCTCCCACTATATCGGATTTAGTATTGGCATCAGTCCGTAACAGTTGCATGCCACGGAAAGGTGATACATTAAGACCTTTCAATCGTCCTTGCAATCCGGTAAGGATGGTGGCTGACTGATATTTTATCAAGTCGTTGGTATAAACCGTCGAAGATGCTCCTAGGGTATTACTTTTAGTGTGATCCACACTATCTATCGGTGCATCTTGTGCCTTTAGTGCGACGGCAGCTATACATAGTAGTCCCGTCGTTATCATTTTATACATATTCTGTTTCATTATCAGTAGAATATAAGGTTATCACTCGCAATAGAACGTATATATGAATGGTTCCTTCTGCGGAGGAAGAGGTATATTTAACATTACGAAGTCATCATCAGACTGTGTAACGGAGATAGATCCATCGGCATTAGTGAAGGCATATTCAATACTTACAAGCTCTGTTCCTTCAGGTACATTGAAGAACCCTTCCGGCCAGAATGTGATATTGTATGTTTTGGTATACTGATTCTCTCGTTTCATCAGGGTCTTGTCACTCTTCTCATTTACGGTATAACGGTGTCCGTCGCTAGCTACCGCCGTTCCTTCAAAATAGATCTTATCGGCCTTGACAAGTGCATTTTCGTCGTCCATGCCTCCAATGAAGCTAAAGGTTACAAAGTCGTTTTGCAATGCTGTTAATGGAGTGGTTTTGTTGAAGTGTTCACTACAGAAGTCAGTGACAAGTCCTTCACCTTCTACTACCTCAAAACATCCGGCTTCCTCACATTTCTTTGCATCTGCACTTGTACTGAAGTTATCGTCAGTACTGTTAATAAAGAATGATGGTTTGAAACGCAGATTTTTGTTTCCTACCGGTACACGGACATAGATTGTAAAATGAATTTCATCTGCGACACCGTTATAGGGTCTTGTCCAATAGGCTGCCCATTCCATATCTTCCAGAATATTGGTACCGACACCGTATTCCTGCATGAGAGCAGCCGACCATGACAATCCTGGTTTGTTGCTAGGTTGTTCGGTCAATGGGATAAGCGTCATGTTTTGCTCACCTATATTCGGATCAAATGTATCTTCTGTGTACGAAACTCTGGCATTTTGTGCCAGATTCCAACTCTTAGGAGCCAAAAAACCGAAAACAAGTCGTTTGTCATTGCGTGGGTCTCCTTGAACCTTAATGTGTCCATGCATTTTGAAAGTAGCAGTCGTTCCGGCCTTTGCATAGTTTACGGCTTTTCCATCTATCATTTGGGTTATATCGACAGAATCGATAAAGAGGCAACTCATAACGATGAAAGTCATAAGTATAGTTGATAACGCTACGATGTGCCGTTTGCGTTGAAGCAAGCTGATTAATTTCTTTTTCATAAAGCGTTATGATTTTTAGTTTTCTGATATTTTCTTGAATACATAGGTGTAGGTATTCGAACCACACCCGGGGCTATGAGTAATCACGATGTTACGTTCGCCATTGGTAATGGGGAATAGGATATCGGTACTGGCCTGCTCCGTGGCTCCATCCTCTGTGAAATAGAGGCGAAAAGGATAATAGATATCGTCAACTTTCCACGTGCCATTGTGGCGTACCACAAAAGGCAGATAGTTTTCAATTGTGTACTTACCATCTTTCTTCAGGTCAATTTGGAACTGGCTGAAGTCCATGGTTTCGGTAATATCATTACTGTTGCGGCTCACTGTGGTGAGTTGCCACGTGCCTGATATGTCTTTGACCTGCTCCGTGTTTTTGTCAGGATCAGCAGGAGCAGAGAACGTATCACACGATGTCACAAGCAGAGTAGTCAGCAAGGCTATTGCCGCCAAATGTATGCTATGTTTCATATTTAGGGTATTTTATTAATTATAGTAGGGATTCTGTAGCAAATCTTTCGACTTCACCGTTTCATTGTAAGGAATTGGGAAGAAGTACATAGCCGGACGCCATACATGCGTGCGTACATCAAATTCTTTCCAAGTCTTTGTTCCGTCAGTGGCGCGAGTGATTTCAATGCCATGCATGGTTTTGCTTTCGGTTTGCGGAGCAATCATCCAGCGGCGTACATCAAAGAAGCGATGTCCTTCAAAAGCAAATTCAAGGCGGCGTTCTTCCTGAATGGCTTGGCGCATCTGTTTTTGTGTCATATTCTTTTTAAGTCCATACATACCATCTGCACCGGGCTCGATGCCGGCACGCTTGCGAATGAGTTTTAATATGGGATAGCAACCAAGTTGTTGTCCGCCTAGTGTTTCTTCGAAATCGGGCCCATGATATTCATTGGCTGCTTCAGCATACATCAGTAAAATGTCGGCGTAACGTATCAGTGGATCGTTGTGACGGCTTGGGTTCCATGTACTACCTTTACATAAGCGATCACATCCCTTGCGTACATAGAAACCAGTGGCAGTGCCTTGGTATACGGCATCGCTTGTTTGCCCTACGCCAATCCATGTGTTAACAACTGTGGTAGCACTGTAAGTATCGTCAGCAGGGACCAAAGCACCATCATAAATCACGGTGTTGTTGAAACGTGGATCACGATTTTGAGCGGGATTCAGAGGATCGAATGTGTATTGGCTGTTGTTAATGGGTTTACCGTCAATCATAGGGAAGGCATCTGCCAATTCTTTGTATATGTACCCGCCGTGGCGTGTTCCGGAGTGACTTCCACTAGGTGGATAGTAAGCAGCTTCATGTCCGGACTCACGTTGATACTTACGGTCGAGGATATTGCCGGCAAAGGCTCCGTTATTGTTTTTACCATCATCATCGGTTAAATTGGCATTTCGTGTATCACCGGCTTGGAATACGACGTAGAATCCGAAACCTGGTTCGGCTTTGCCGTTCAAATCTTTACTTCTAATAAAGAGATTATAGGTTCCTAGGTTGATTACTGCGCGGGCAGCATCCATTGCCGTTTTCCAACGTTCTTTATCATAAGAGGGATAGCCTACTAATTCTTTGGTATCAGTAGGAGCGAAATCACTTCCATTGAATAATGGACTAGCTGCATAGAGGCAGACACGGGCTTTAAGACCCAATGCCGCTGCCGATGAGGCGCGACCGTTTTCTTGACCTGTTCGTCGCACGGGAAGTACATTGAGTTGGACGATAGAGTCACATTGATGGGACACATACTCTACACATTCCGCCCATGTGTTGCGCGAGGTTTTCATTGTCGAAGTAGCATCATACACGTTATTACCGATAATAGGTACACCACCGTAGTGTTTCATCAGAATGAAGTAGTACCAGGCACGCAAGAAAAGTGCTTCGGATATGTATTGAGCTTTCCGGCTCTGTACCATCGGTGATCGGTCGATGTTGGCAAGGAATACGTTACACCGGCGAATGTTAGTGTAGCATTTCGACCATGCATCATCACTCACCGTAACCGGATTAACCGTACCGGTAGCAAACATCATGTTTGTCCAGATGGTTGACGAAGGATAAAATTCAGCTTCGTCACAAGCGCTTTGCAGCCCACCACCATTAGCCAAAAGGTATGTCCATCGGTTGTAGTTGATATCAAACCCGATATCGGTATAAATTCCGGTCAGGAAGTTGGCGGTATACGTACTATCTGCAAAAACGGTCTCACGATTTAAATCCGAAGTTTGGGTTTGATCGAGGAAACTGTCATTACAGGACGCAACTGTTCCTAAAAATAGGAGTAGCGTTAATGATTTCATGTACAATTTCATAGTAAAACTTATAAAATTAAAATTAAACAATTTAAAGCCAATAAGCCGAGACTAATTCACGACTTGAATTTGTATTAAGACGATTGACAAGATATACACCACTAAACACAATACTTTTTTTTCACGTATTATTATTCAGTGAAAAGGTCATTGTATTATTCGAGCAATGATAGTAAATCAAATACATCTAAAGAAAGAATTATCCGAATTAGTGGTTTTTCATTCCTGAATCGTCTTTATCCTAAACTCTAATAGTATAACATTATGAGACGCATCTTTTTGTCAACCTTTATGGCTTGTATTATCGGCTTTACAGGTGCAGAAACAAATTAAATAATCTTAAATATCTTATTAAACATGAAACCAATTCATCTTATCCTAAGTATCGCACTCCTCGCCGGAGGAGCATGTGGTGACCAGCAAGAACCTTATTACGGCAATTCAGAAGTGAAGATGCCTCAAATTGATTCCGAATGGAATCTCGAACTAATGCCAAATCGATCAGGACAATATTGGAAAGTGTTCGTCTACAAAGACTTGAAATACAATGCCCTTTTCACTCGGTCGTTGGGCTGGAATGGAGGAGACGGTGTGTTCACCACTGGTTTGCCTGACGGGAATATATTTTGGTCGTTCAATGATAGCTTCTATGGCGTAATCAATGAAAATCGTTCACGAGGTAATTGTAGTTTCCCTCGTAACAGTATTATGGTACAAACACCTGGTGAGAAGGATGAAAATCTTGTTTGGTTAGCTGATTACGTACAAACCAACGATCCTAATGCGGATAGATACTATCAGGTACGTACTCACATTCGTCATCCGAAAGCTACACTATCGGATGAAAAAATACAAGCTGGAGAAATCGATCAGGATTATCTTTATTGGGCAGGAGATGCTACGATATATAACAATCAGATGCAAATGTTGTGGGGAGCCGTTGATAATACCGATCCGAACAACTTGATGCGCCGCTTTGGTACTTGCTTGGCTACTTATAGCTTGGAAGGAAAGCCGGGTGATGCTACTTATATGAAACTTATCAGTCGTAATGATAATTTTAACGACCACACTTTAGGTTATGGCGACACTATGTGGGAAGACGAAGACGGACATATCTATCTTTACACAACTTCCAATTATAAGGTGGCTGTGGCACGTACCGCTACACGCGACCTTGGCAGCCAGTGGGAATATTATGTGGCCGATCCGCAAGGACATTTCTCGTGGACAACGCAGTACCCCTCAACCCAAGATGCTGAAAATTCTACAATTATCCCTTTGGAAAGTGCATGTTCTATGCCTTGGGTATTTAAAAAAGGTGATACCACAGGCTAAGCGCAAAGCGCCTTGCCGTCCTTTCGGACGGTAGGTTTCTAAACGCTCGCCACCGAACCGTACGTACACGTCTCCATGTATACGGCTCTCCATGGTTATTTTCAGTCTATTTCTTTTCATGAATCTTACGATAACAATTTTCACATACTGCTATTGTTTTTCTCTGTCTGGCAATCATGAAGCGTTCCCACTCCTGTTTGCCTTTCAGGTCTTTTAGCTTGCGGACATGCACCATTCTAAGGTTGTCCTCCGCTCCGCAATATTCACATTCACGGGCTTTCAACCGAGCCATAAGGCTGGTACTTTCAGTCCCGCGATAACTGGGCATGATATGCGCATTGTCAATACGCGCGTCTTTTCTCTGCTTGAACCCTCCATGATAAATAGTACGTTCCAACATTTCGCCCTTGTTGTTTTCATACCTTACTGTAAAGACTTTATTCCGGCAATATTTACGGATTATTTTCCTTACGGTTGATTCATACTTGGATGATAATGTTTTATACATACTCTCTTTCATGTAGTAATAGAAACTATTGAGAATGTTGACATTGTTTGCAATACAGTAGTAGTTATAGATTCCCCGAATTTCCGAATTGTATCGGTTGAGTATTTCAAGGTCATCATTACTACGGAGATACGGGCGTGAGGTCGATTCCCATGCTTCCTTGCCATTCTTGATTATTATGCGCATCGCATTATAGTCAAGCAGTTTCTTTCTCATAACCTCATAAGGCAGGAGAAGAACCACTTTATGGTCAAGTGAGCGTATGGGGATTCCTCTGAAATCCTTTCTCGTCTTGTCCGTACTGCGGACTGTAACATCAAAGCCGAGAAATTTGGCTGCGTCGTGTGAGTTGGTGATTAACGTCTTTTCATCCGAAAGTTCGAGTTTCAACGTATCTTGCAGAAAGGTCTTAATGTCCCCCTTTGCTTTTACACAGTCCTCTTTACTTCCGATTACGCAAATCAGAAAATCATCGGCATAGCGTACATACCTCATGCGTTTGAAGTTTTCGTCCATGTCAAGAGTTGCAGGAAGTTGTTGCATCTCACGGTGGAGAATGGCTATCTCCCTGCGCAATGCTTCTTTCTTCTGCTCGTCTGTTTCATTCTTCAGTTTCTTTACACGTTTGTCCTTACGATTTGCAACCCTTTTATATTCGGGGTTGCGTACACGTGCTTTACCTTTATTGAAGACGTTTATGTAGTTCCGCATAAATTTATCGAGTTTGTCAAGATAAATATTCGCCAAAATCGGACTTATTATGCCTCCCTGCGGTGTTCCGATATAGGAATTTTTGTACTCCCATTGTTCCATGTAGCCTGCTTTGAGGAATTTACGTATCAGTCGCAGGAAACGCTCGTCATTGATTCTTTCAGCAAGGATTCCGATTAAAACATCATGGTTGATGTTGTCAAAGAAACCCTTGATGTCTCCCTCGATGAACCAACGTGCTCCCGTACCTCCCTTTTGTAAGGAAGCCATAGCCGTATGACAGCCACGGTGTGGTCTGAATCCATGCGAGCAGTCTTCAAAATGACCTTCGTAGATGGATTCAAGAATCATCCTTACAACTTCCTGTACAAGTTTGTCCTTAAAGGCTGGTATGCCTAAAGGACGTTGCTTGCCATTCTTTTTGGGAATGTAAATTCTCCGTGCAGGGCACGGACGGTAACTTTCGTCTTTCAACTGTCCAATGATAGAGTGAATGTGCTTTATGCTCATTCCGTCTATGGTCTGCCCGTCTGTGCCTTTCGTATAGTTGCCCGCATTCTGCGACAACTTTTGATAGGCAAGTGCGTACAGATTTTCATTGAACAGCAGTCGGTAAAGCCGTTCAAACTTGTAATTAGGGTCTTGGCTGTGCCCAGCCAGACTGTTTAATACATTTGCTGAATCTCTCATAATGTCTCACACATCATTCGTTAAACATATTAAATAATAACTCACTGTCTCCCTTCGCCATGTACAAGGCTTTCCCTTGCTCGGACTACTACGGAGACTCTGTTGTCATATAGGATATTCAGGGGGCAAACCCCATAGCCTTTCGGCATTCCTACTTAGACAATCCCCATTTAGACATATAGTAACATAGCTCAATAGATTGTCGGATGCGATTTTCGTCCTTTTCCGCTTATTGCGGCTGTTCTGCAATCGGTTTTCGGCTCTCGTACTTGAGGTAGGAAAGTAGAAGTATTGCAGCCCGACGTTTGTAACTATCTTCCGTCGGGGTTTACCAACTAACAACTCGGACTGTCGTTCAAACAGTATAGTCTTCATCCTCATATCTATCATTTCATTTAGACATTCAGTAGCAGCATGATAGTTAGCTGACTTATGCCGTTTCCAACATGCGACACTCCCCACCGCCTTTCGGCTAAGTGGATAAGTTGGCTAATGACCGGCGTTGAAAACCCTTGCCGGGTAGGTTGCTAAGCCTACATTTACTATATGCCCTTATGGGCGCAGTACTACATGATCGGACAATCCATGTGGTTCGGGAGAGACGTGCTGATGTTCCGTAGTAAGCACCCTTATGGGCCGTTTGTCGACCAAAAGACTCTCTTTACATTGCCCGAATTTCTTGATAAGATTGGCGAACAACGTTATCAACATGTTTATATGGTAAATATTCATCCGGCTTTATCACGTACCGGTGAATTGGTGATCTCTACCAATACAGACTGTTCCAACTTTTGGGATAATTTCAATGCACCGGGTAGTGCTGACTTCTATCGTCCTTATTTCTACCGTGTATTTAATTGGGAATCATTGTACGATAACGATGCTCCACTTGAGTAAAAGGATTTACTATCTCTGACGTTGATCATAAGTTTCATTGGGCTGATGCTGTGATTGATGGTAATTCCATCATCGTCTCATCTCCTGAAGTTGCTTTCCCAATAGCAGTGCGTTATGCTTGGGCAGATAATCCAATTTGTAATTTATACAATGGAGTTAACCTTCCGGCGTCCCCTTTCCGTACAGATGACTGGCAGGGTATTCTTATGGTAATAAATAGATATAGTTGTTTCGATTTGCCAAGTGAAATAGATGTAACACATAAAAAAATAACCATGAACAAGCTCATTTATTTAGTAATTTTCTCTTTCTTATCAACAAGTATATATGCCCAAATGAAAGACCTTGTGCAATATGTCAATACACTGCAAGGTACCGACTCTCATTTCGGATTAAGTTATGGAAATACATACCCTACTACCGGTATGCCTTATGCCATGCATACGTGGTCTGCCCAAACAGGGAAAAATGGAGAAGGCTGGAAATATCAATATGCGGTAGATAATATCAGAGGATTCTGCCAGTCTCACCAATGCAGTCCGTGGATGAGTGATTATGCAGTGTATTCCTTTATGCCGATGGTAGGGAAGTTAGTCGTTAATCAGGAGATGCGGGCAACGAAGTTCAGCCATGATAATGAAATTGCCAAGCCGCATTATTATAAAGTGATGCTGGATAATGGAATTACAACCGAGATGGCTCCAACTACTCGTGGTGTACATTTACGCTTTTCTTATCCCTCTACCGAAGACGCCTATCTGGTAATTGACGGATATACGGATATGAGTGAAATTAAGATTGATCCGGCAAAGAGACAAATCTCCGGTTGGGTGAATAACCAACGTTTTGTAAATAACTCTAAGACATTCCGTAGTTACTTTGTAGTGCAGTTCGACAAAGCATTTGAGGATTACGGTATGTGGGAAAATCAGAAAGATGAGATTTATCCTAAAAAGTTGGAAGGAGAAGGCAAAGGCTATGGTGCTTATATCAAATTTAAGAAAGGATCGAAAGTACAGGCAAAGGCTGCCTCTTCCTATATCAGCGCAGAGCAGGCTGTGATTACATTGAACGACGAACTGGGTAAAGATAAGAATTTGGAAGCCACCAAAATACGTGGACATAAAACGTGGAATGAATTATTGAACAGAATCCAGGTAGAAGGTGGAACAGACGAACAAATGAAGACTTTCTACTCCTGCCTGTTCCGTGCCAATCTCTTCTCACGCAAATTCTATGAACGTAAAGCGAATGGAGAACCTTATTATTATAGTCCTTATGACGGCAAAGTATATGATGGATATATGTATACAGATAATGGCTTCTGGGACACTTTCCGTTCTCAATTTCCATTAACTAATATTCTTCATCCTACCATGCAGGGACGTTACATGAATGCCTTGCTTGCCGCACAAGAACAATGCGGATGGTTACCTTCCTGGTCAGCTCCCGGAGAAACAGGAGGAATGTTGGGTAATCACTCCATTTCATTATTGGCAGATGCGTGGGCAAAAGGGATTCGGACTTTTGATCCGGAGAAAGCCTTAAAAGCATACGCGCACGAAGCCATGAATAAAGGTCCTTGGGGAGGTGCCAACGGACGTGGTTTCTGGAAAGAATATTTTGAACTGGGATATGTTCCTTATCCGGAATCAATGGGATCGAGTGCACAGACAATGGAATATGCATACGATGATTTCTGTGGCTACCAACTGGCTAAAATGACCGGAAACAAACACTATCAGGAAGTCTTTGCCCGTCAGATGTATAATTATAAAAACGTATTCGATCCGTCTATCGGTTTTATGCGTGGAAAAGGCGTTGATGGTAAATGGCAGGAACCGTTTGACCCATTGGAGTGGGGTGGACCTTTCTGCGAAGGTAATGCCTGGCATTATACCTGGTCCGTATTCCATGATGTAGAAGGATTAATAGACTTGTTCGGAAGCGACCAAAGATTTACGACCAAAATGGATTCGGTATTCACCCTTCCCAGCACTATTAAACCGGGAACTTACGGAGGAGTGATCCATGAAATGAAAGAAATGGAATTGTCGGGTATGGGACAATATGCACACGGCAATCAGCCGATTCAGCACATGCCTTATCTGTATAGCTATGCCGGCCAACCGTGGAAAACCCAGTATTGGGTGCGTCAGATCGTTGAAAGATTGTATAATTCCACAGAAAGAGGATATCCGGGAGACGAAGATCAAGGTGGTATGTCATCATGGTATATCTTGAGCTCATTAGGCATTTATGCCGTTTGTCCGGGTACGGATGAGTATGTAATTGGCAGTCCGTTATTTAAGAAAGCTACTATAACGATGGAAAACGGTAATAAATTCGTGATTGAAGCGAACAACAATAGTAAAGAGAATCTCTATATCCAGTCTGCTACCTTAAATGGACGTGTGTTGGATAAGAATTTTATCAGATACGACGATATAGCAGACGGAGGAATTATCCGTTTTGAAATGGGAAGTCAACCGAATAAAGAACGATGTACGTCGAAGTATGCCGCTCCCTTCTCATTGTCGAAAGAATAAGAAACTAAAAAGATATAAGAAGAATACAGTATGAAAAATAAAATTTTAACAGGTTTATTATTGGTTTTGATTGGAGGGTGGGGGAGTCTCTCGGCGCAGAGCGCCGGGAGTAATTATGCCCGTCAGGTAAATACCCTGATAGGAACGAAGGGCGTGGGTTTGACTTCGGGATATCTTTATCCCGGAGCCACCTATCCTTATGGAATGGTGCAGTTCACTCCCTCTTATTTTTCCAAACGTTCCGGATTCGTCATCAATCAGTTGAGTGGTGGCGGTTGCGAGCACATGGGTAACTTTCCCACTTTTCCGGTAAAAGGTAAACTGAAGATGTCTCCGGACAATATTCTCAATTACCGTATCAATATTTCTGAAGAAAAAGGACATGCCGGTTATTATGAAGCAAAGGTGCAGGAAGATATTCATGCAAAACTGACAGTAACCGAAAGAACCGGTATGGCGAGTTATGAATATCCGGCAGATCAGCAATATGGTACGGTAATTATCGGTGGAGGCATTTCCGCAACTCCGATAGAGCAGGCCGCCATCGTTATTACTGCACCGAATAAGTGTGAAGGATATGCAGAAGGCGGTAATTTCTGTGGACTCCGTACACCGTATAAAGTCTATTTTGTAGCAGAGTTTGATACGGATGCGTTGGAATCGGGAACATGGAAAAGAGATGAACTGAAGCCGAACACGACTTTTGCTGAAGGAGAATACTCCGGAGTCTATTTTACTTTTGATGTAAATAAGAAGAAAAATATCCAATATAAGATTGGGGTTTCTTATGTATCAGTAGAAAATGCACGCGAGAATCTGAAAGCGGAGAATACCGGATGGGATTTCCTGCAGATTCAGAATCAGGCAGAATCCAAATGGAATCATTATTTGGGTAAGATTGAAGTAGAAGGAACCAATCCGGATCGTACCACTCAATTTTATACTCATCTGTATCGTTCATTCATTCACCCGAATGTATGCAGCGATGTGAACGGAGAATACATGGGAGCTGACTTCAGAGTGCATAAATCCCGTTCCAAGCACTATACTTCTTTTAGCAACTGGGATACCTATCGTACACAGATTCAACTATTATCAATCCTTGATCCTGAAGTAGCCTCTGATATTGTTATTTCTCACCAATTGTTTGCCGAAGAAGCTGGTGGTGCTTTCCCGCGTTGGGTGATGGCTAATATAGAGACCGGCGTGATGCAAGGAGATCCGACTCCTATCCTGATATCCAATGCTTACGCTTTTGGTGCTCGCAATTATGACCCGAAACCGATTTTCAAAACCATGAGAAAAGGAGCGGAAGAACCGGGAGCAATGTCACAGGAGGTTGAGGCTCGTCCGGGCCTGAAACAGTATTTGGATAAAGGATATTACAACGCTTCTATACAATTGGAATATACTTCCGCTGATTTTGCAATCGCACAATTTGCCTTACATGCCGTAGGAGATGAGTTTGCAAGCTGGCGTTATTTCCATTTTGCACGTTCATGGAAGAATCTGTATAACCCGGAAACCGGATGGTTGCAATCACGCAATCCCGATGGTTCGTGGAAACCACTGACTGAAGATTTCCGTGAATCGACCTATAAGAATTATTTCTGGATGGTGCCATACGACATTGCCGGTCTGATAGAAATCATTGGAGGCAAAGCAGCGGCAGAAAAACGCCTGGATGAATTCTTTACTCGTCTGGATGCCGGCTATAATGATGCCTGGTTCGCTTCCGGCAATGAACCGAGCTTTCACATTCCCTGGATATACAACTGGGTCGGAACTCCCTATAAAGCACAGGAGATTATTAACCGTGTATTGAATGAACAGTATTCAAGTAAAATTGATGGTTTGCCGGGCAATGATGATTTAGGGACGATGGGCGCCTGGTATGTGTTCGCTTGTATCGGTCTTTATCCCGAAATACCGGGAGTGGGAGGCTTTACGGTGAACACTCCGATATTCTCATCCGTGAAAGTTCATTTAAAGAAAGGGGATATGGTGATAAAAGGCGGTTCGGAAAAGAATATTTATATCAAGTCCATGAAGCTAAACGGTAAACCGTATGACAGTACATGGATCGATTGGGATCAACTGAATAATGGGGCTACAATAGAATACACTACTTCGTCCAAGCCTGACGTGAAGTGGGGAACTAAAGTGACGCCTCCCTCTTTCCCTTAAAGCAAATCAACGAGGTATATAAATTTATGATATAAGATAATTTTGTAAGAGCACTTATTTATAACATCAAACGTGAAAATGAAAAGAAAACTACAAAACATAGCTTATCTACTGATGGCTGCCGCATTAATCACTTCCTGTGGCGAGAAGAAGCAAACAGCAGAATTCCCGGATTGGGCGTGGGCAGATTTCCAGCGTCCGGAAGGAATTAATCCGATTATTTCTCCTGACACTACTACCTTTTTCTATTGTCCGATGCGACAGGAGTCAGTAGCATGGGAAGCGAGTGATACGTTTAATCCCGCTGCTACTGTTTATGATGGGAAAGTAGTAGTCTTCTACCGGGCTGAAGACAACTCGGCAATCGGTATCGGATCACGTACCTCCCGTTTGGGATATGCCTCTTCTGACGACGGACTACACTTCAAACGAATGTCCGTACCTGTATTTTATCCGGCAGACGACAGTCAGAAAGAACTGGAAAATCCCGGCGGTTGCGAAGACCCACGTGTTGCTGTAACAGAAGACGGGCTTTACGTAATGCATTACACACAATGGAACCGCAAACAGGCACGTTTGGCAGTGGCCACCTCGCGCGATCTTCAAACGTGGGAAAAACATGGACCGGCTTTCGCAAAAGCATACAACGGAAGATTCATGGATGAATTTTCCAAATCTGCCTCTATCGTAACCAAATTAATTGACGGCAAACAAGTGATTGCCAAGATTGACGGCAAATACTGGATGTACTGGGGAGAAAAGTTTGTGAATGTAGCCACTTCCACGGACCTTGTCAACTGGGAACCGATGTTGGATGAAAATGGAGAATTCCTGAAAGTGATGACTCCCCGCGCAGGTAAGTTCGACAGTGACCTGACCGAATGTGGTCCTCCTGCCATCCTGACTGACAAAGGAATCCTTTTATTTTATAACGGCAAAAATAAATCGGGCGCAGAAGGAGACACACTGTATACAGCCAACTCTTATTGCGCCGGACAAGCCTTATTTGATGCCAAAGATCCTACTAAACTAATCGATCGCTTGGATAAACCTTTCTATATTCCCGAATCAGACTTTGAAAAGAGCGGACAATATCCAGCCGGAACCGTATTTATAGAAGGGCTTGTATTCCACAATCAGAAATGGTTCTTATATTATGGCTGTGCCGATTCACGCGTGGCAGTTGCCGTATATGATCCTCTCAAAAAATAAAGAAAACGTTCATAATGAAAATAACAGTTTATAAAATAGAAATTAAGACATGAAAAAACTTTTTGTATTGATTGCAGCGGCTTGTATGACATGTACTGCTGCGTTTGCACAAACTGTGAAACCTTTTAAGGAGGGTGAGAGAGCAGTGTTCCTGGGAAATAGTATAACGGATGGTGGGCATTACCATTCATACATCTGGTTATATTATATGACTCGTTTTCCGGATATGCCTATCCGTGTTTTCAACGGTGGTATTGGTGGAGATACGGCGTATGATATGAATAAACGCCTGGATGGTGATATTTTTGCGATGAAACCTTCCGTGTTGATGGTTACTTTTGGTATGAATGATTCCGGATATTTTGAATATAACGGTGATAAGCCCAAAGAATTCGGTGAGCAGAAATATCAGGAAAGTATAAAGAATTACCAGCAGATGGAGAAACGTTTTAAAGATCTTCCTGATACCCGTATCGTGATGGTCGGGACTTCTCCGTATGATGAAACCGTACAACTCAAAGAGAATACACCGTTCAAGACAAAAAATGAAACCATCAAACGGCTTGTTGAATATCAGAAAGAATCGGCAGCTAAGAATAATTGGGAATTTACCGATTTAAATGCTCCTATGACAGCTATTAATCAGCAATATCAGCAGAAAGATCCTACCTTTACCCTTTGTGGCAGTGACCGTATTCATCCCGATAACGACGGACACATGGTAATGGCCTATCTTTTCCTGAAAGCCCAGGGATTTGTAGGTAAGGAAGTAGCGGATATGGAGATTAATGCTAATAAAAAACAAGCCGTTAAGTCGGAAAATTGTACCGTTTCAAATATAAAGAAGAATGGAAAAGATTTGAGTTTTGACTATTTGGCAGAAGCTCTTCCTTATCCTTTAGATACTATTGCTCGTGGTTGGGGACAGAAAAAGAGCCAGGCAGAAGTGCTGAAAGTTGTTCCTTTTATGGAAGAGATGAACCGTGAAACGTTGAAAGTAACAGGACTAAAAGGCAATTATAAGTTGTTGATAGACGATGAAGAAATTGGAACTTGGAGTGGAGATGAACTGGCAAAGGGCATTAATCTTGCTGCTGAATCCAAAACTCCCCAGTACCAACAAGCATTGACGGTGATGCACCTGAATGAATATCGTTGGGAAATTGAAAGAACATTCAGAGAATATGCGTGGTGTGAATTCGGCTTTTTCCAGCAAAAGGGATTGTTGTATGCTGACGACAGAAAAGCGATCGAGGTGATGGATGAAAACTTGGATAAAAACGTTTGGTTGAAGGGACGTCGTGATATGTATTCAAAGATGATGTTTGAAGCTGTCCGTGATGCTCGCCAACAGGAAATGGATGTTCTTATCAATAAGATTTATGAAATAAATAAGCCTGTTGTAAGAAAGATTTTACTTAGAAAGATATGATGCGATAACAACGTACAAATACGATAGAATACTCACCGTAATGAGAAAGAATTCTCACTGTAATGAGAACTTTTTCTCATTGCGATGAGTATTTTTTCTCATTACAGTGAGTATCGTTGAGAATATATGAATAGATAAGTACTCTTTGTAATAGCTTGATAATGTATGTCTTATTGTAGCTTTTGCATTAAAGAGACTACCTTTATTGAATTCTTAATTCTTTTTCCAGAAATCGGAAGTGAAAAGTAGTAATACTGTAAACAATTCCAAACGTCCCAAGAGCATTAAAAAAGAAAGCAGCCATTTGGCGGCATCAGGCAATTGACTCCATGAAAAAGCCGGGCCGCATGTACCGAGTCCCGGTCCCATATTACCCATACTTGAGATTACGGTTCCGATTGATTCCAGAAAACCGACTCCCAGCCCCATCATGATAAGTATGCTGATGATAGCGATGACTGCATATAAAAAAGTAAAGGCCAATACTGTAGACTGGATGGAAGGAGAAATAACCTGTTTGTTAACTCGCACCGGGAGCACGGCATTAGGGTGAAGAATATGTTTGAATTCGTTTTTCACAACCTGAAACAGGATAACCATACGAATACATTTTATACCTCCTGTTGTACTGCCGGCACAGGCTCCGATGATCATCACTATTACAAGGCATCCCCAAAGAATAGAAGGCCAAAGCATATAATCGGCTGTGGCAAATCCCGTAGAAGTTTGCAAGGAAATCACTTGGAAAAGTGATTTACGGAACGCCTCTTCTATCTCCATAGAAGAAGTCTGATGAAGCCAGACTGCAATAAATATAGTAAAGAAAGAGACACACCAGAAATAGAACTTTAGCTCTGCATCATGAATGAACTTCTTTATTTTTCCATTGAACATCAACAGTAATAGCGTGAAGTTGATGCCCGAAAGAAACATGAAAATAGAGATTACATAATCTATATAGGGTGAATGATAATATTCGATACTTGCTTGTTTGGTAGAAAATCCGCCAGTGCTGGTTGTCGTGAAAGCATGGCATATACTGTCAAACACACTCATACCTCCAAATACTAATAAGACAATCAATGTCCCTGTCATTCCGGCATAAATACCCCAAATCCATTTGGCAGTGATACCAATACGGGGATGCACTTTGTCATGAGTAGGACCGCTGGCTTCTGCTGCAAACACCTGAATCCCACCCACACCGAAAATCGGCAGAACGGCAATGGTGAAGAATACAATACCCAAACCGCCTATCCATTGCGTCATAGCCCGCCAAAAAAGTATTCCATGAGGCATTGACTCTATATTATTCAAGATGGTGGCACCCGTACTGCTGAACCCGGACATCGTTTCAAAAAATGCATCCGTAACACTTGGGATATACCCTCCTATATAATAAGGTAACATTCCGAAAAGGGAAAAGGTGACCCATGCTACACTGACTATGACATATCCATCACGGCGATTCAGGGATTTCACTGCGTCTTTCCCGATGGCGAGCAACAGAATACCGATGCTAGTGGTAATAGCCGATGAAACCAGAAAACTCTGCAAGTCATTCTCCTTATAAAAAAGAGAAACACCCCCACAACATAATAGCATAACTGTTTCTATCAGAAGCAGAAAACCCAGAATCCGGAATATCATCTTCGAGTTAATCATATACAAGTATTTGTTGATACTTAGTGAAAGAACTTCTCAATCTTTTTAATCATCATGCTTAAGCAGAATACGACTACATGGTCGCCGGGGCGGATTTGCGTATCACCTGTCACCAGGATACCTTCTCCGTTACGGATCATTCCTCCGATGGTGGTGCCTTTGGGAAGTCCCAGGTCTTTAATCAGGTGTTTGGTTATTTTGGCTCCTTCCGGTACGGTGAATTCTGCAACGTCCGCATTGGCAAAAGTTAGGCATTTTACATTAGACACGTCGGCGTCCAACATCATTTGGTAGATATGGCTGGCAGCAATCATTTTTTTATTGATAACCGTGCCGATGTCGAGACTCTCTGCCATACCGATATAGTCGATGTTCTCCACTTCTGCCACCGTCTTTTCCACTCCCATGCGTTTGGCGGCGAGACAGGCCAGGATATTCGTTTCCGAGTTGCCGGTCAGGGCTACAAATGCTTCGGTATTCTTTAGCCCTTCTTCGATAAGCAGGTCCATGTCGCGACCGTCTCCGTTGATAATCATTGTTTTGTCATCCAGTAGCTCTGTCAGACGGTTGCAACGGTTCAGGTCATTATCCACTATTTTCACCTGCATATAGTCCGGCACATATTGTGCGGTACGGACTGCGATACGGCTACCTCCCATAATCATTACATTGCGTACGTCGGCATAGTCTTCTTTGCCGGCTATCTTACGTATATAAGGAATGTATTTGCGGGTAGTGGTGAAATAAACAATATCATGCAATTTAATAACATCGTCTCCGCGAGGGATAATCGTTTCCGTTCCGCGTTTGATGGCTACTACATGGTAAGGAATGTTGGGACCGCCTAATTGGTGCAGCGGTATATTCAGGATTTCAGCCTTTTCGCGCATCTTCGTACCAATCAGAACCAGCGAACCTCCACAGAATTCCCACCATTGGCGTACCCAGCTCATGCGCATGGAAGATACGATTTCTTTAGCAGCCAGCATTTCCGGGTAAATCAGCGAATCTACTCCTAGCTTCTGGAAAAACTCTTTATTTTTGGGTAGAAGATATTCATAGTTGTCGATACGCGCCACTGTCTTTTTGGCTCCCAGGTTGGTAGCCAGCATACAGGCAGTCATGTTGCGGCTTTCGTCCGGTGTGACTGCGATGAACAGGTCGGCTTCTTTGACGCCCACTTCTTTCAATCCGGAGATGGAAGAAGGAGAAGCGGCAACAGTCAGCAAGTCAAAGTTGGCGCTAAGAGCACTTAGTTTCTCTTCGTCATCATCCATCAAGATAATATCTTGCTTTTCGCGCGATAACAGTTTGGCCAAATGGGTGCCTACGTTGCCGGCACCGGCAATAATAATCTTCATGTCAATTGATAAATTCTTTTATTTTAGTCAGAATCCCTTCTTCATCCATGCCGCACAGTTGGTATAGTTCGGCAACTGCCCCATGTTCTACAAATATATTAGGGATACCGATACGCTTCACGGTCGGTTTGTATTCGTTGTCTGCCATAAATTCGAGGACAGCGCTACCCATACCGCCTTTGATAATTCCGTCTTCGATGGTCAGGATACGTTGGAATTTACGTCCTGCCTCATGCAACAATTCTTCATCCAGCGGTTTCAGGAATCGTAAATCGTAATGGGCGATGGACAGACCTAAATCTGCTTCTGCCCGGGTGATGGCACGGGCGGCTACGTTTCCTATCGGTCCGATAGTAATCACTGCAAGGTCGCTACCCTCTTTCAGTTTCCGTCCTTTTCCTACCGGAATTTCTTCCAGCGGACATTTCCAGTCCACCAGTACGCCGCGTCCACGGGGGTAGCGGATCACGAACGGTCCCTTGTCCGGCAATTGTGCCGTATACATCAGGCGACGTAATTCATGTTCGTCCATCGGGGAACTGATAGTCAGATTAGGGATCGGGCGTAAACATGCCATATCAAAAGCTCCGTGATGAGTAGGACCGTCTTCGCCAACCAGTCCGGCGCGGTCGAGACACAAAACAACTGGGAGATTCTGAATCGCTACGTCGTGGATGATATTATCATGCGCCCGTTGCATAAAAGAAGAATAGATATTGCAGAACGGTTGCAGTCCGTCTTTAGCCATTCCTCCGGAGAAGGTAACCGCATGTCCTTCGGCAATACCGACATCGAAAGCGCGTTTCGGCATTTTCTCCATTAGTATATTCATCGAACAGCCGCTGGGCATGGCGGGAGTGACACCGACAATCTTCGGGTTGGCTTCGGCAAGTTCCACCAGTGTATTTCCGAATACGTCCTGGAAAAGCGGGGGCATTCCTTCGGTGTTGGCAATGAAACGTTCGCCGGTGACGGGATCGAATTTGCCGGGAGCATGCCATTCGGTAGCGTGTTTCTCTGCCGGTCCGAATCCTTTTCCTTTGATAGTATGCAGGTGCAGGATTTTAGGTCCTTGCATATCTTTGATATCACGTAATACTCTTGCCAGGTTCTTTACGTCGTGTCCGTCTATCGGACCGAAGTAACGGATATTCATCCCTTCAAAAATATTCTGTTGCTGTGCCGCCATTGATTTCAGGCTATTTCCGAAACGGATGAGCGCTTTGCGGCGTTCTTCGTTTAAAATGCCAAGCTTGAACAGCATGCGCGAGAGCTTGAAACGTAGCTGATTATAGCGGTTGGAAGTCGTTAAGTTGAAAAGATACTGCTTCATGCCTCCTACGCTGCGGTCGATTGCCATATCATTGTCATTCAGGATAATGAGCAGGTTGTTCGACGTGGCAGATGCGTTGTTCAGTCCTTCAAAAGCCAGTCCGCCACTCATTGATCCGTCGCCGATAATGGCTACTACATGGCGTTTGGCGTCTCCTTTCCGGGCGGCTGCGACAGCCATACCAAGAGCGGCAGAAATAGAATTGGAAGCGTGTCCGCACGTGAAAGTATCATATTCGCTTTCTTCCGGAGACGGGAAAGGGCGGATTCCACCGAGTTTCCTGTTTGTGGAAAATGCTTCACGGCGTCCTGTAAGAATTTTGTGGCCGTATGCCTGATGCCCCACGTCCCATACAATACGGTCGTATGGTGTATTGTAGACGTAGTGCAGAGCTACGGTTAGTTCCACGGTCCCCAGGCTGGCGGCGAAATGTCCGGGGTTGCAGCAGAGTTCTTTAATAATGTCTTGTCTTAGTTCACCACATACTTCCGGTAGTTGCTCTACGGTTAGTTTACGTAGGTCTTCGGGGTAATTGATGGAGTTTAACAAGTTATATGTTGGTTCACTATTCATGATTCTAGGAAATTTAGTGCAAAAATACGAAAAGAAAGTATATTCGACCTCCTTTTTTTTATAAAATCTTATCCGGTATAAAGACGTATCTGTTTTTCTATGCTTCCTAAGATTATTGAATCGTGAGGAAAAAGAGGGCGGAAATAGTTTTTTGATTACTTTTGCACATGAAACGTAATGAAATGATGGAAAATCGTATGAACTTTCAAACATCTGTAGAATTACCTGCCGGGATGCCGTCGGTCAGTCATGCAGATCATATTCTTCTGATGGGGTCCTGTTTTGCGGAAAATATCGGGCGACAATTAATGGATGCCGGATTTCAACTGGACCTGAATCCTTTTGGTATTCTTTATAATCCTTTGTCCGTCTCATCTGCTTTGAGGGAGATTATAAGAAATAAGGAATACAACAAACAAGATCTGTTTGCCTACAAAGATTTATGGCATAGCCCGATGCATCATGGCTCTTTTTCTGCTTTTACGCCCGAAGAGACATTGCATGCCATAAATTCACGTCTTCACCACGCTTATAAAAAACTGCCGGAATTGAACTGGCTGATGGTGACAATGGGAACTGCTTACGTTTATAAACAAAAGGAGAGTGGACAAGTGGTAGCTAATTGCCATCAATTGCCGGAGAGTCACTTTTTGCGTTACCGGCTGTCTGTAGAAGAAATTGTAGAAGATTATACAGCACTCATCACCGAAATGTCAGCCCGGAATCCGGATCTGAAATGGTTGTTTACAGTCAGCCCGATCCGTCATATACGCGACGGGATGCACGCCAACCAGTTAAGCAAATCGACTCTGCTGCTCGCCATCGACCGATTGCAACAACTGTTTCCGGAACGAGTGTTCTATTTCCCCTCTTATGAAATCATATTGGATGAATTACGTGATTATCGCTTCTATGCCGATGACATGTTGCATCCGTCTCCTCTGGCGATTCGTTACCTGTGGGAACGCTTCTCCGAAACCTTCTTTTCTCCTGAAACAAAGCAGGTTATCGTAGCTGTGCAAGACATCCGCCGGGACTTGGCGCACAAACCCTTTCATCCCGAATCAGAGGCGTATCAACGCTTTTTAGGACAAATAGTGTTAAAAATAGAACGACTTATCGGAAAATACCCGTACTTAGATTTTCAAAAAGAAACAGAACTATGTCATATGCGATTGAATCCATAGCCAAAAGTATCGGTGCCCGCCGTGTGGGCAAACATAAAGCGACTATTGATTGGCTGCTAACAGACAGCCGCTCTTTGAGTTTTCCGGAAGAAACTCTTTTTTTTGCTTTAACTACCAAACGAAACAGCGGAGCCCGTTATATCCCCGATTTATATGACCGGGGCGTACGTAATTTTGTAATTACGGAAGAAGACTTTAAAGAAGTTGAGAATGGAGAGTTGAGAGTTGAGAGTTCTATGCAGCATGATGGTGCGCAGCCCACTCTCAATTCTCAACTCTCAACTCTCAACTTCCTCATCGTTCCCAATCCTCTGAAAGCTTTGCAGAAGCTTGCTGAAACACATCGTGATAAATTTAAAATCCCTGTGATTGGTATCACCGGCAGTAATGGAAAAACCATTGTGAAGGAGTGGTTGCATCAGTTACTTAGCCCGGATCGTTGCATCGTTCGTTCTCCACGCAGTTATAATTCGCAGATCGGAGTCCCACTTTCTGTGTGGCAACTTTCTGAAGAAGCCGAACTGGGTATTTTCGAAGCCGGCATTTCCGAGATGGGGGAGATGGGAGCTTTGAAACGAATGATTAAGCCTACCATTGGTATTCTGACCAATATCGGTGGTGCCCATCAGGAAAACTTCTTCTCCTTGCAGGAGAAATGCATGGAAAAGCTGACGCTTTTCAAAGACTGTGATGTCGTGATTTACAACGGTGATAACGAGTTAATCAGTAATTGTGTCGCAAAATCAATGCTGACGGCGCGTGAGATTGCCTGGAGCCGTACCGACATTGAACGCCCGTTGTATATTAGCCGTGTGACCAAGAAAGAAGATCATACCGTTATATCTTATCGTTATCTGGAGATGGATAATACTTTCTGTATTCCTTTCATCGATGACGCTTCCATTGAAAATGCACTGAATTGTCTGGCAGCTTGTCTTTACCTGATGACACCTGCCGACCAGATAACCGAGCGGATGGCCCGTCTCGAACCGATTGCCATGCGTCTGGAGGTGAAAGAAGGGAAGAATAACTGTGTACTGATTAATGATAGCTACAATTCAGACCTGGCATCATTGGATATTGCTCTCGATTTCCTTGTACGCCGCTCGGAAAAGAAAGGCTTGAAACGGACGCTTATCCTGTCGGATATACTGGAAACCGGACAAAGTACCGCTACGCTTTATCGGCGTGTAGCACAATTGGTACAGAGCAAAGGGATTAATAAACTGATTGGAGTAGGGCAGGAGATATCTTCTTGTTCCGCCCGTTTTAATGATGATCTCGAACGCTATTTCTTTCCTAACACAGAAGCACTCCTTGCATCCAATATACTCAAATCGCTTCATTCGGAAGTGATTTTGGTGAAAGGTTCCCGCGTGTTCAACTTTGATTTGGTATCCGAAGCCCTCGAATTGAAGGTGCATGAAACCATTCTTGAAGTAAATCTCGGGGCGATGGTAGCCAACTTGAACCATTACCGTTCTATGCTTCGCCATCCGGAAACAAAGATGATCTGTATGGTGAAAGCATCAGCTTACGGAGCCGGTTCGTATGAAATTGCCAAGAGTTTGCAGGAACACCATGTCGATTATCTGGCTGTAGCCGTTGCTGACGAAGGTTCCGAACTCCGCAAGGCAGGCATTACCGCCTCTATTATCATTATGGACCCGGAACTTACCGCATTCAAAACCATGTTTGATTATAAACTGGAACCGGAAGTCTATAATTTCCATCTGCTCGACGCACTTATCAAAGCTGCGGAGAAAGAAGGAATCACCAACTTCCCCATTCATGTGAAACTTGATACAGGTATGCACCGTTTGGGCTTTGCGGTAGAGGATATTCCATTGCTTATCCGTCGACTGAAGAATCAGAGCGCGGTGATTCCCCGTTCGGTATTCTCTCATTTTGTAGGAAGTGATTCGTCACAGTTCGACGCTTTCACCCGCGGACAGATTGAATTGTTCGAGAAAGGTTCGCAAGAATTGCAGGCCGCCTTCTCTCATAAGATTCTCCGTCATATCTGTAATACGGCAGGAATCGAACGTTTCCCCGAAGCACAGTACGATATGGTGCGCTTGGGAATCGGACTTTATGGAGTCAGCCCGATAGACAATTCGATAATACATAATGTAAGTACGCTCAAGACTACCATCCTTCAGATCCGGGATGTTCCTCAAGAAGATACGGTAGGATATAGCCGGATGGGGCATTTGGTACGCCCTTCACGCATTGCAGCTATTCCTATCGGTTATGCGGATGGACTGAACCGCCACTTGGGACGCGGCAACGCCTATTGCCTGGTGAACGGAAAGAAAGCTCCTTATGTAGGGAATATCTGTATGGACGTTTGCATGATCGATGTGACGGATATTGATTGTCGGGAAGGCGATCAGGCTATCATCTTCGGTGATGATCTGCCGATTACGGTGTTGTCCGATAAGCTGGAAACGATTCCTTATGAAGTGTTGACAAGTATATCGACACGGGTGAAACGGGTATATTATCAGGATTAATTCACCACAGATTACACGGATTCACACAGATTGAAGAGAATATATAGTAGCAATAAATCGAAAGATAAGCTATAAATCTGTGTGAATCCGTGTAATCTGTGGTGAAAATGATTATATTTGCAGCAACTATTAAAAACCTCTTATATCAAATAAACTTATGACAAACTTATTATTGTTAGGCTTTTTGCCCAGTGGTTCCGAATGGATTATTATCGCTTTGGTTATCCTTCTTCTTTTTGGTGGAAAGAAAATTCCTGAATTGATGCGCGGATTAGGCAAAGGCGTAAAGAGCTTCAAAGACGGTGTAAACGAAGCGAAAGATGAAATAAACAAGGCTAAAGACGAGTTGGACAAACCTGTAGATCCTTCTAAGAACTAAAAGAGCACAACATACGGATGGCAGAAATGACCTTTTGGGATCATTTGGACGAACTGCGTAAGGTACTTTTTCGGGTAGTTGGAGTTTGGTTTGTATTGGCAATAGGCTATTTTATTGCTATGCCCTACCTCTTCGACCATGTAATACTTGCGCCTTGCCACAATGATTTCATATTCTACGATTTATTACGGCATATCGGTAAAACATTTGATTTGACCGATGACTTCTTCACGCAACAATTTTATGTGAAGCTGGTCAATATCAACTTGGCTGCTCCTTTCTTTATTCACATGTCGACAGCATTTTGGATGTCGGTGGTGACGGCTATGCCTTATATCTTTTTTGAAATATGGCGTTTCATCAATCCCGCCCTTTATCCGAATGAGAGAAAGGGCGTGCGTAAAGCATTGACTATCGGAACACTGATGTTCTTCATCGGTGTACTGTTGGGCTACTTTATGGTTTATCCGTTGACTCTCCGTTTCCTTTCTACTTATCAGTTGAGTTCGGAAGTGGAGAATATCCTGTCGCTCAATTCTTATATCGACAATTTTATGATGCTGATTCTCTGCATGGGATTGGCTTTTGAACTTCCATTGGTTACATGGTTGCTTTCTTTAATGGGAGTGGTCAACAAGTCCTTCCTGCGGAAATACCGCCGTCATGCGGTTGTCGTCATAGTGATAGCTGCTGCTATTATTACTCCGACGGGCGACCCGTTCACCTTGAGTGTTGTCGCTATTCCGCTTTATCTGTTGTACGAGATGAGTATTTTGATGATAAAGGACAAGAAGAAAACAGAAGAGGAAGTTGAAGATGAAGCTGGAGATGAAGTTGCCCTGTCCGAAGAGTGAAGCGATAGAATCTTATGAAATCCTTTTAGCAGTTTGCCGGGCGGAAGATGCTTATCTTGCCGTAGGATATAAGCAAATGCGCGACTTGCTGGAGCGTATTTGTCGCGCGCAAATGCAAAACGAAAGTTTACAGATGACCGACCTTTCCGCACGAATCAGTTTCGTGGCGGCTAAGGTCGGTCTTTCTGTTGCAGAGCAGAACCGGCTGCATACTTTCCGGCTCACTTCGAATGCTATCTTGAACCGCCAGCAGGAGCCCAACCGGGAACAACTCTTGCGCGATGCGAAAACGTTAGCTTTCTTTATTCGTAAACTCCTGGAAGAGGATATTCCCATGGAACTATACCGGCTACTTCCGCGTGCGGATGCTACCTACCTGGTTGCGTCTCCTGCCCGCGAACGAGTGCAGCGAATGCGTGTCTGCTTCCAGTATGCTGACGAGCAATATTTGTATGTGACTCCCTTGGACGAAGTCTCGGAGAAACCATATTTAGTTCGTTATAATATCCCTCAAATAAATGAAGAGTTTGCAGAAACGTGCAAATTGCTTTGGCGTCATGCCCAGGTCAATTTATTGGATGTTGCAGTGGATGAGACAGGAATCCTGACTCCTTCTTTCATTGTACTCGAACCGGATTATTTACTTGACATCAGTTCTTTGGCAGAGTGTTTCCGTGATTACGGGCATCATCCGGCCAATTATTTTCTTTCCCGTCTTCAACCGATCGAAAATGCCCGGCCTCTGTTACTGGGAAATATAGCCAATCTTTTTCTGGACGAATGGATTCATGCGAAGAGTGAAGACATAGATTATCGTACCTGTATGCAGAAAGCCTTCCGGCGTTATCCTATTGAGCTGGCTGCCTGTTCCGATTTGCGCGACAAAGAGAAAGAACGCCAATTCTTTGAGGACTGCAAACTGCACTTCGATCATATTCGTGAAACGGTTAATGATACCTTTCATGCAGCCGGTTATGAACTGGACAAGACAGATGCCGTGCTTGAACCGTCTTATATCTGTGAAGCACTCGGACTTCAGGGACGTCTCGACTATATGCAGCGGGATATGTCTTCTTTCATAGAAATGAAATCCGGCAAGGCGGATGAATACGCTATCCGGGGCAAGGTAGAGCCGAAGGAGAATAATAAAGTACAGATGTTACTTTATCAAGCAGTCTTGCAATATTCAATGGGAATGGATCACCGGAAAGTGAAAGCCTATTTGCTTTATACCCGTTATCCGCTCCTTTATCCCTCCCGTCCTTCGTGGGCGATGGTACGTCGGGTGATTGATTTGCGTAACCGCATTGTGGCCGATGAATATGGCGTCCAATTACGCAATAGTCTGGAATATACGGCACAAAAACTGGAAGAAATCAATGCCTCCACCTTGAATGAACGAGGATTGAAAGGACGTTTTTGGGAAACATACCTGCGTCCCTCTATTGATAACTTTCAATCGAAACTGAAAGCTCTTTCTCCACTGGAAAAGAATTACTTCTATGCGGTGTATAACTTTATTACAAAGGAACTTTATACCTCAAAATCCGGTGATGTGGATTATGAAGGACGTACCGGGGCAGCTTCTTTATGGCTTTCTACATTAGCGGAGAAATGCGAGGCCGGAGAAATCATTTATGATTTGAAAATAAAGGAGAATCATGCGGCCGATGAACATAAAGCCGGACTTACTTTTTCTTTCTTTAAAAAGGAAAAGGCTGGGGAAACTTTGTTGAATGAGGCTACCATAAATGACATTACTGGAGATAAAGCTATTGGAAATGACATTACCGGAGATAAAGCTATTGGAAATGATATTCTTGGAAATGGAGCCTCTGCAAGTAAGACTGTCAGAAGTGAAGCTCTTGAAACAGAGACTTCTCTACCTAATTTCCGTCAAGGCGATGCCATTATCCTTTATGAACGTAACCGCGATACAGATAACGTTACCAATAAAATGGTTTTCAAGGGTAATATTGAATACCTGACAGAAAACGAAATAGGTATTCGCTTACGTGCTACCCAGCAGAATCCATCCGTACTTCCTGCCGAAAGCCTTTATGCGATAGAACATGATACAATGGATACAACATTCCGCTCGATGTATCAGGGGTTATATATTTATCTTTCTGCAAGGAAGGAACGCCGTGACTTGTTGCTGTCACAGCGTCCTCCTCGGTTTGATGAATCATTGGATCCTATGATTTCCCGTTCGGAAGACGATTTTACGCGAATCGCCTTGAAAGCAAAAGCCGCACAGGATTATTTCCTTCTTATCGGGCCTCCGGGAACAGGCAAAACTTCATGTGCCCTGAAGAAAATGGTAGAGACTTTTCATGCAGATAAAGATGCGCAGATTCTTTTGCTTTCATACACCAACCGGGCTGTCGATGAGATATGCAAGTCGCTGGCTTCCATTGCTCCGGCTGTTGATTTTATACGTGTGGGAAGTGAATTATCATGTGATGAAGCCTACCGCGGGCATCTGATTGAAAATGAATTATCCTCTTGTAACCGTCGTTCGGAAGTGTACGAACGCATCCGGAATTGTCGGATTATTGTGGGAACGGTAGCGGCTATTTCCGGCAAACCGGAACTGTTTCGTTTGAAGCATTTTGATGTAGCCATTATTGATGAGGCTACCCAAATATTGGAACCGCAGTTGTTGGGTATCCTCTGTGCACGTGGAGAAGACGGAAAAGATGCAATAGATAAGTTTGTCTTGATCGGAGATCATAAACAACTGCCTGCTGTGGTACAGCAAAATACGGAGCAATCGGCCATTTATGATGAATCTTTACTGTCTATCGGGTTGACCAATTTGAAAGATTCCTTGTTTGAACGCCTCTACCGGAACTGTACTGCAACGGTTCATCGCTCCTACGATATGCTGTGCCGTCAAGGGCGAATGCATCCGGAAGTTGCTTTGTTTGCTAATCGTGCCTTTTATGGAGGGCGTCTGATCCCTGTCGGCCTACCTCACCAAATAGAATCATCCGATACCATTTGTCGTTTGGCTTTTTATCCCTCTGTGCCGGAGAAGGCCGGAACATCTGCAAAGATCAACTATTCAGAAGCACGTATTGTTGCCGACTTAGCTGCTCGCATTTATGAAGATCATCGGACAGATTTTGACGAATCCCGTACTTTAGGGATCATTACCCCTTACCGGAGTCAGATAGCATTGATAAAAAAAGAAATAGAATCATTAGGTATTCCAGCTCTGAACCGAATTCTAGTTGACACAGTAGAACGGTTCCAGGGAAGCGAGCGTGATGTAATAATCTATTCCTTCTGTGTCAACTACCCTTACCAACTAAAATTTCTATCCAATCTGACGGAAGAAGAGGGTGTTTTGATCGACCGGAAACTGAATGTTGCCTTGACCCGTGCAAGAAAACAGATGTTCATTACAGGAGTTCCCGAACTACTCGAACGCAATCCACTCTATAAAAGTTTATTAAAATTAATAGAAAGCTTCTGAAAAATTGCATCATTTTGCAGATGTTAGTTTTTATTCTCTCTTTATGCAATTCATTAACACCTCTATGTTGAACAAACGTCTATATTTGCAACACGTTTTTTTCATAGAGATTTAGATTTAAGGTTAGAAGAATTGTGGAAGTCGTGAGACTTCCCTTTTTTTCATCTTAACGTTTACTATACTTCATTATAGGAATGCAAAAACACTGTTTCTAGTGTTTCGGTTAAAAATTTTGCAGGAGGATGATGCAGGATAAGTAAACCTAAAAAGCCTTCTTCGTGAGAAGAGGCTTTTTTATTTTTTCATTTTTCATTTTTTTGAATAATTGGCTAAAACAAAAGAGTAACTCGGCGACGAGTTACTCTTTTGTTTTTAATGATTCTATCTGTTCGAATAGATTTACTCTAATACGATAGGTTTGTATTTCGGAACTAATGCCTTCATGATAACCCAACCCAACAGATAAGCTACTGCACATACGCAGAAGATAACGAAATATCCGGCTGGTTTGCCTTCGAATCCCATGAATGTCATGGCTGGGTGTACGAATTGTGCTCCTTGTTCGAGTAATTCTTTTGTCATTTCCACCTCTTTGCCGTCGATCATCGTTGTTCCGGAAGCATATACGAACAAGTTACCTGCCACTTTCTGAAGAATCATAGAGCCTACGCCTCCTGCCATACCACCTATACCGGTGATACTTGCAATAGCTGTTCTTGGGAACATATCGCCTACGGTAGAGAATATATTGGCCGACCAGGATTGATGAGCAGCTCCACCAATACCGATTAAGATAACCGGGAACCATGGAGAAACAGTACCTAACGGTTGTGCTAACAGTACAACCAGCGGGAAGAAGGCGAAGATTAGCATCGCTTTCATACGGGCTGCATACGGATTCATACCTGTTCTGTTGATGAAGATAGTAGGTAGTTTACCACCATAGATAGATAACATAGTCACTGCATAAAGCGTAAAGATCAACGCCATACCCAGCGGGTCGGAGGTTTTGATACCGAATTGTGTATTCAGATAAGACGGAGTCCAGAAAAGGAAGAACCACCATACGCCGTCAGTCATGAACTTACCGAAGACAAAGGCCCATGTTTGTTTGTAGCTGAAACATTGCCAGAACTTCATTCTCTTTTCATCTTTCTCGTCTGTCATTGGAGCACTGCCTGCTTCGCGATTATCTTGCTCGATGTAGTCAAGCTCTGCCTGATTGACATGTTTGCTTTTCGACGGGGCATCATACATAAACACCCAGAATCCCATCCAGATAAAGCCAAGTCCACCAATTACGATAAATGCCATTTCCCAACCGAACATTTTTGCCAGAATAGGAATGGTAAGAGGAGCGATCAATGCTCCGATAGATGCACCGGCATTAAAGATAGAAGTAGCATAAGCACGGTCTTTTTTAGGGAAGTACTCTGCAGTTACTTTAATAGCAGCAGGGAAGTTACCGGCTTCTCCTAAAGCGAGAATACAGCGGGCGGCGAGGAAGCAGTACATACTGACCGTAGCAATAGTCACTACCACATCTCCTGTGGCACCGGCCAGTTCTGCTGCACTATGAAGTCCAACTTGTGCTTCTGTGACAATACCACAAACGGCATGAAGACAAGCACCTGCCGACCAGACACCGATAGCCCATAAAAATCCTTTTTTAGTTCCCATCCAGTCGACAAAACGACCGGCAAACAGCATACATATAGCGTATACAATGGAGAAAACAGAAGTAATAGTACCGTAGTGAGATTCGTCCCAGTGGAATTCCGGTTTGATAAATTCATCCCACGTCAATGAGAGAACCTGACGGTCGAGATAGTTAACTGTAGTAGCAAAAAATAGCATAGCACAGATGGTCCATCTGTAGTTTGTCATCTTTTCGCCTGTTTTTTGAAATGCATTCATGATAATGGATTTAAATAGATTTTGTTTCGTTGACAAAGGTCGGTATTTCGACTGAATTTTATTTGTAAAAATTGGTCAAAATCATGTATTATTCGTTGCATTATATATGCTATTTGTTTCAAAGGATATAAAAATGTCTCATAGCATTATCATTTGCAACGTTGGGGGTAATACAGAAAGAAGATAAACGAGTTTGTGAATCAAGAGCAAATGAGTCTAATCTTTTAGACGCAGATGACGCGGATAATGCGGATTCTTATTTTTTGATCCGTGCTATCCGCGTTATCTGCGTCTGAAAAATTATATGTCATACAGGAATACGCAACGGTTAGCGCATTTCTGTATATTTGATCTTGTCCATGTCTCCGTAGTCGAGGTTTTCACCTGCCATACCCCAGATAAACATATAGTTGCTTGTTCCGGCAGCAGCGTGGATAGACCATTCCGGTGACATGATAGCTTGTTCGTTCTGCATCCATACGACGCGTTCTTCTTGAGGTTCGCCCATGAAGTGGCAGATAGCATTTCCTGCCGGTACATTGAAGTAGAAGTATGCTTCTACACGACGAGAGTGAGTGTGTGCCGGCATGGTGTTCCATACGCTACCCGGTTTTAGTTCTGTCAATCCCATTTGCAATTGGCAAGGACCTTCCTCAAGTACGTTGTTAACAATCAACTGGTTGATAACGCGGTCGTTGCTTTCTTCCAGCTTTCCGGCAGCGAATGAGTTTGCTTTCAGAGAACCTTTACGTCCGTCGATAGTAATCAATTGAGTCTTGTATTCCTTGTGGGCAGTAGCCGAGTTGATGTAGAATTTGGCAGGATTGCTGGAATCTTTGCTCTTGAAAGTCACTTTCTGCTTGCCTCTACCTACGTACAGAGCATCTTTGAATTTCAACGTATATTCTTTACCGTCTACGGTTACGATACCTTCGCCACCAATGTTGATGACACCCAGTTCGCGGCGTTCGAGGAAGAATTTAGATTTCAGCGGGTCGATTGTTTCAAGTACCAATTCTTTTGTTGCAGGTACTGCGCCACCGAAGATCAGACGATCGTACATAGAATAAGTAACGTTGATTTCGTTCGGAACCATTACTTTTTCCATCAGGAAGCTACTGCGCAAGCGGTTAGTATCATACGTTTTCACGTCTTGCGGGCTGCAAGCCACTTGCATCTTGTAATTCACCTGGGCGGAGGCAGACATTGCTGCGATACCCAACATCATTGCAATTGCTAATTTTTTCATCTTTCGAGTTTTTTATTGAGTTATATATTATATACCACTTATTATTATCAGTTAAAGGCTTTTCGACTTATTCCTTATTACTGTTCAATGCGTTCTTTGCGTCGTTTCTAGTCATGCGGATACGGTTGTAGATAGCCATTCCGAGTGCCAGTGCCACGAGGATGGCAGGGCCGATAATCTTCAGACTGTAAGTCAGGTGGAAGATACCCCAGCAGAAGAGACTGGAAGCAAAGTCAAGCGCGCCGCCTTCAAAACCGGCGGGGATGTTTACTGTCGGGTCGCCTGTTGCTTCGTATACATCTTTAGCAGCCAGTGTAAAGAAGCCTGCCAGTCCTGTTACGAAATACAGACCTACAATCAATGCCACCAGACCGATAATAAATGATTTCACTACGTTACCTTTTGTAATAGGCAGAATCATCGGGAACAGGTAGAACATACCTGCCAGAGAAGCCAACGGTAAGAAACGGTTGCCCGGAAGGATAACAGCCAGGAAGATAGTGACAGGGATCAACAGCAGAGATACCACCAGGGTAGTCGGGTGACCGATAACCAGTGCAGGGCTCATACCGATGCTCAATCCGGTGTTATTCTTATATTTCTTAGCGATCAGTTCGCGGGTAGCGTCAGAGATCGGTTTCAAACCTTCGATAAAAAGGCTGGTGATACGTGGAATCAATTCCATCACCGCACCCATCTTGATACCCAGTCCTAAAATGCCCGGAATATTATCCAATACTTCTTTCCAGCTGGCACAACCCAATGCGCCGATACCGCAACCGATTACAATACCCAAGAACAACGGTTCACCCATCAATCCGAATTTCTTTTTCATACCTTCAGAATCGATATTCAGTTTGTCGAATCCCGGAATTTTATCCAATAGTTTATTGATTACAATAGCAAACGGAACGAAACTTTGGCAGAACGGTTGAGGAATAGAGATACCGTCCATTTTATCATAGAACTTCTGGAAAGCAGGAGCAGTCATATCAGCCATTACCAATGTAATGATGTAACAGATGATGGCAGCGAAGAATCCCCAATAGATATTGTCGGAAGCAAAGTAGACGATAGCACCGATAAATGCGAAGTGCCAATAGTTCCAAAGGTCGATATTGACGGTACGGGTTGTTTTGGTAAGCAACATTAATAAGTTAACTCCCAAGCAAACAGGGATAATGAAAGCACCGACTG
Source organism: Bacteroides sp. MSK.18.37 (assembly GCF_019129155.2). NCBI lineage: Bacteria > Pseudomonadati > Bacteroidota > Bacteroidia > Bacteroidales > Bacteroidaceae > Bacteroides > Bacteroides sp. MSK.18.37. Next base: position 4,447,550 of record NZ_JAHOIB020000001.1, read on the forward strand.
AAGTGTTGTAAGCTACCGCCGCAGCAGAAGGCCAACCCATGTCGAAAATTCCCAATTCCAATCCGTAGATTTCAACCATTTTACTTAATGCCGGACCCAGACTGCTGGTGAGCAATGCCGTCACTACTGATAAACCAACGAAACCGACACCAACCAACAAACCGCTCTTCAGCGCTTTGGGAAGTTTAATACCGATACATACTCCTAAAATCGTGAAAATGATTGGCATCATTACTGCCGCTCCAAGACCGATAATGTACTTAAATACTTCTTCCATTCTGTTCTATTTTTTCTCTGTTTTAATGATAAATTACCTGTGTTTCCCCAGAGGGTATTAGTTGTAAACCGTGCCAAAAGTAAGACCTTTTTTGCTTTCTTCCAAAACGAAACTCTTAATTTATGAGATATTGCATCAAAAATGGACATTTTTGACGTTTGCGTGCACAAAATTAGTCGTTTCCGTGCACGAAAAACAAAAAATGCACCTACTTGACTAAAAAATCCCACTCGGTTTGGAGGAAAAACACTACTTTCGTAGCGTGAAAAAAGACTATGTTGAATCCTTAAAATAACAAACCATGAGACGAACTCCTTTTTATAATTTTTTTATAGTGGCTTTATTGGTTACAATGACCGCTTCCGTATCGGCACAACAGGTAGACAGCAAGCTTCCCTGGTCTGTACGACTGACTGAATCGGAAATGATCCGTTACCCCGAATCCTGGCAGCTCGACTTTCAGCCGAAACTGAAGTGGGATTATTGCCACGGACTTGAACTGGGAGCCATGCTCGATGTGTACGACGCTTATGGCGACAAGAAAATTCGCGATTACGCCATCGCGTATGCGGATACAATGGTGCACGAGGACGGAAGCATTACCGCTTATAAATTAACCGATTACAGTCTTGACCGTATCAACTCCGGAAAAATCCTTTTCCGTATCTATGAGCAGACCAAGAATCCTAAATATAAGAAAGCACTCGACCTGCTTTATAGCCAGTTTGAAGGACAACCGCGTAATGAGGACGGTGGTTTTTGGCATAAAAAGATTTATCCCCACCAAATGTGGCTGGACGGAATTTACATGGGAGCTCCTTTCTACGCGGAATATGCATTCCGTAATAATCTTCCGCAGGACTATGCAGATGTAATCAACCAGTTTGTCACTTGTGCCCGTCATACGTACGATCCTAAAAATGGTCTTTATCGTCATGCGTGCGATGTAAGCCGCACTCAACGTTGGGCGGACCCGGTGACCGGACAGTCGAAACATACATGGGGACGTGCAATGGGATGGTATGCGATGGCATTGGTGGATGTGCTCGAATTTATTCCGCAGCATGAAGCCGGAAGAGATTCCCTGCTTGATATATTGAATAATGTAGCTGTGCAGGTGAAGAAACTTCAGGACCCGAAGACCGGAGGATGGTATCAGGTGATGGATCGGAGTGGTGATAAGGGTAATTACGTAGAATCTTCTTGTTCCGCTATGTTCATTTATTCGCTCTTTAAGGCGGTTCGTTTGGGATATATTGATAAGTCTTATCTGGATGTGGCATTGAAAGGCTACAAAGGATTCCTGGATAATTTTATCGAAGTAGACAAGAACGGATTGGTAACCATCACCAAGGCTTGTGCAGTGGCAGGATTGGGAGGAAAGGTATATCGTTCCGGCGATTATGACTATTATATTAATGAAACTATCCGCAATAACGATCCTAAAGCCGTAGGACCTTTTATTATGGCTAGCTTGGAATACGAACGTTTACAAAAGTAATTTCCGACAATGAAAAGGACTATTTTTAAAGGAATGATGTGTTTGCTTCTACTGGGTGTGGGAGCAACATCTGTTTATGCACAACAACAGCAACGCAAAGACACATTAGTCGTGGCACGCGACGGGACAGGGGAGTATCGTAACATTCAGGAAGCCGTGGAAGCTGTCCGTGCTTTTATGGATTATACGGTGACGATCTATATCAAGAACGGTATATACAAAGAAAAGCTGGTCATTCCTTCCTGGGTAAAGAATGTGCAATTAGTGGGCGAAAGTGCAGAAAAAACGATTATCACTTATGATGACCATGCCAATATCAATAAGATGGGTACTTTCCGCACCTATACGGTAAAAGTGGAGGGAAATGACATCACTTTCAAAGACCTGACGATTGAAAATAATGCGGCTCCACTGGGGCAAGCGGTAGCTCTTCACACCGAAGGTGACAGACTGATGTTTGTCAACTGTCGTTTCTTGGGAAATCAGGATACTATTTATACAGGAACAGAAGGAGCGCGTCTCTTATTCACGAATTGCTATATCGAGGGAACTACCGATTTTATTTTTGGTCCTTCCACCGCTCTATTCGAATATTGCGAACTGCATAGTAAACGTGATTCGTATATCACTGCCGCTTCCACTCCTCAAAGTGAAGAATTCGGTTATGTATTTAAAAACTGTAAGCTGACAGCCGCTCCGGGAGTGAAAAAAGTATATTTGGGTCGTCCGTGGCGTCCTTATGCGGCAACGGTCTTTATCAATTGTGAGTTTGGTAATCATATCCGTCCCGAAGGATGGCACAATTGGAGGAATCCGGAGAACGAAAAGACAGCCCGTTATGCCGAATTCGGAAATACGGGTGCGGGCGCAGATACTTCCGGGCGTGTGGCATGGGCTAAACAGTTGACAAATAAGGAGGCAATGAAGTATACTCCGCAAAATATCTTTAAGGAAAGCAGTAATTGGTATCCTTATAAATAAAAATACGTAGGTTTTCCGACTGTTTATGCAGCTTGAAATTTTTGTTTCCGGGCTTGGGCATTTGCTTTCCTGGCTTGAAATTCCCGTTCCAAGGCAGGAAACTGCAGTTTCCCTATGTGGGAACTGTCGTATCTCTACGTGGAAACTAGCGTTTCTTACCGGGGAAACTGTAGTTCCTATACGTGGAAACTGAATTTGTCTGCGTGCAAAACAGGATTATATAAGGTGTTGCAGATAAACATCTGCAACGGTATCTGCAACAGTATCTGCAACGCTGCAATCGGTTGATTGCAAGTAAGATACAAGCAAAACGTTGCAGGTGGCAGATAAAAACAAAAAATAAAACTCGTAAGAGGGGATGAAGAATATGAAAACACTTAGGGTTAAAATGGTAGGGCTACTTGCAACGGCTCTTATTCTTTTTTCTGCATTTCGTGCAGATAAACCGGTCATCACTATCTTTATGATAGGCGATTCGACGATGGCTAACAAGAAAATGGATGGAGGAAACCCCGAACGTGGTTGGGGAATGGTGCTTCCCGGATTCTTCTCCGAAGATATACGGATAGACAACCATGCTGCCAACGGTCGAAGTTCCAAGAGTTTTATCAGTGAAGGACGTTGGGAAAAAGTAATTTCTAAAGTGAAAAAAGGAGATTACGTTTTTATTCAGTTCGGTCATAATGATGAGAAAGCAGACTCTACCCGTCACACCGATCCGGGCAGTACTTTTGATGAAATTCTTCGCCGGTATGTGAATGAGACCCGTGCCAAAGGTGGAATACCGGTATTGTTCAACTCTATCGTCCGTCGGAACTTTGTGCAGCCGAAGGATGATGCCATCGCAAAAGATGTCCGCCGTACACCGGGGGAAAAGGAACAACCGAAAGAAGGAACTGTTTTATTCGATACGCATGGCGCCTATCTGGATGCTCCCCGCAATGTGGCAAAAGAACTGGGAGTGACTTTCATCGACATGAACAAGATTACTCATGACCTGGTGCAGGGACTTGGACCTGTAGAATCAAAGAAACTATTCATGTTTGTCGAACCCAATCAGGTGCCGGCTTTCCCGAAAGGTCGTGAAGACAATACTCATTTAAACGTATACGGAGCACGAACAATTGCCGGACTGGCAGTGGATGCCATCGGCAAGGAAATTCCGGAACTGGCGAAATATATCCGTCAATTCGATTATGTAGTGGCCCAAGACGGTAGCGGTGATTTCTTTACCGTGCAGGAAGCTATCAATGCTGTTCCCGATTTTCGCAAAGACGTTCGTACCACTATCCTGATTCGTAAAGGAACTTATAAAGAGAAGCTCATCATCCCTGAATCCAAGATTAATATCTCTTTGATTGGAGAAGACGGTGCGATACTGACTTATGACGGTTTTGCAAACAAGAAAAATGTATTCGGCGAGAACATGGGAACTTCCGGTTCGTCCAGCTGTTACATCTATGCCCCCGATTTTTATGCGGAGAATATCACATTCGAGAACTCATCAGGTCCCGTAGGACAAGCAGTTGTCTGTTTCGTATCTGCCGATCGTGTCTATTTTAAGAACTGTCGTTTCCTCGGCTTCCAAGATACCCTCTATACATACAGCAAGCAAAGCCGCCAATATTATGAAGACTGCTACATCGAAGGAACGGTTGATTTTATCTTCGGCTGGTCTACGGCTGTTTTCAACCGTTGTCACATTCATAGCAAACGGGATGGTTATGTCACCGCTCCCTCTACAGATAAAGGAAAAAAATATGGCTATGTATTCTATGATTGCAAACTGACTGCGGAACCGGAAGCTACAAAAGTATATCTGTCTCGTCCCTGGCGTCCGTATGCGCAAGCTGTATTTATCCGTTGCGAACTGGGTAAGCACATTCTCCCTGTCGGCTGGAATAACTGGGGCAAGAAAGAGAACGAAAAGACAGTCTTCTATGCCGAATATGAGAGCCGGGGCGAAGGAGCCAATCCGAAAGCGCGTGCCGCTTTCTCCCAACAACTGAAAAACCTACAAGGATACGAGATTACGACTGTACTGGCAGGCGAAGATGGATGGAATCCGGTAGCGGACGGAAACAAACTGATAACAGTGAAACGTTGACTTGACGAATATGTAAAGAAATGAATTACTAAGCAAAAAACAATGGATATATAAAAGACAATAGATCACTTGTCCTATAGAATGGCTCGATTCTGTTAAATAGCCGCTAAAGATTGCATAAAAGTACAACTATTTTTCTATCTTTACGGCACAGAACCGAGTTATATGATGAAGAAAACCTTAATTTCAGTAATTCTTTTGCTAGCTATTGTGTTCTCGACACATGCGCAGCAGCACTGTTTTTTCACCCACTATTCTACTGAAGATGGATTGTCTCAAAATACGGTGATGAACATCTTGCAAGATCACAAAGACAACCTTTGGTTTGCCACTTGGGATGGAATCAACCGTTTCAACGGTTATACCTTTAAAACATATAAGGCCCGTCAGGGAAACTACATCAGTCTGACCAATAATCGCGTAGACCGTATCTATGAAGACCGTTACGGTTTTTTGTGGCTACTGACTTATGATAATCGTGTTCATCGTTTCGACCCGAAGACGGAGACTTTCGAACAAGTACCTGCTGCCGGAGAGGAGGGGAGTGCTTTCAATGTACATACCATTGAGGTGATGCCGAACGGAACCGTCTGGCTGCTGACAGAAAATGACGGAGCCATCCGCATCCTAACTCATCCGAATGAGAATAATCGTCTGACATGGGATATTTATTCCAGTAAGACGGAACTGTTTCCCTCTTTGCATGTATTCAAAGTACATCAGGATAAAGCAGGCAATGACTGGCTGTTGACGGATAACGGCCTCGGCATGATCCGCCCCGGTAAGAAAGAACCGGATTCCTATTTTACGGAGACAAAAGGGAAGTTTGGCGGCATGAACCAAGCCTTCTATGCAGTACAGGAGCGGGATAAGGACATCTGCTTTGCTTCGGATCATGGACGTATCTGGTCTTATCAGAAAGATAGCGGAGAATTTACGTTGATCGAACTTCCTACAAAAGGGCAGATCACTTCCATTCACCCCGTTGCACCGGACGTTTCTGTAATTACTACCGATTCGGATGGTTTCTTTACTTATAACCTGCGGACCAAAACAAACGTGCATTACTCATTTTTGACTTGTAAGGCTTTACCCGCCAAACCAATCCTTTCTGCTTATGTAGACCGTTCTTCGGAAGTGTGGTTCGAGCAGGAAGAACCGGGTGTTGTAGCCCATTTTAATCCCTCGACCGGAGTGGTGACCTGTGAACAGATTCTTATTGAATACAGTAATCCCGAACGTTCCCGTCCGGCCTTCCATATCCATGAAGATGTAAACGGGTATCTTTGGGTACACCCTTACGGAGGAGGTTTCTCTTACTTCGATCCTCAAAAAAAACGGTTGGTTCCTTTCTATAACGGACTGGGTAGCCGTGACTGGCGCTTCTCCAATAAGATTCATTCGGCTTTCTCCGACAAACAAGGTAATTTATGGCTTTGCACCCACTCCAAGGGATTGGAGAAGGTGACTTATCGGAATGTACCTTTTGCGATGATGACTCCCATGCCGCATGAACATGAATCATTGCATAATGAGGTACGTGCCCTGTGCGAAGACAAACTGGGTAATCTGTGGGTTGGTTTGAAAGATGGCATGCTTCGTATGTATGATGCCGATAAAGCTTATAAAGGATACCTGACCGAAAGCGGCATCGTTTCTACTACCGGTACTCCCATGTTGGGAACTGTTTATTTTGTTATTCAGGATTCGAAAGGAATCATCTGGATTGCAACAAAAGGAGACGGACTTGTCCGTGCCGAGCCGACTTCTTCCAACGGAATGTCTTATAAACTGACCCGTTATCTTCATCGTGAAGAGGATATGTACAGTTTGAGCGATAATAATGTGTATTGTATCTATGAAGATCATTATGGTCGTATTTGGGTAGCTACTTTTGCCGGAGGTATCAATTATATCACGCAGAATGAAGCAGGAAAGACATTGTTTATCAATCACCGGAATAATCTGAAAGGGTATCCGATTGATCCTTGCTACAAAGCGCGTTTCATTACTTCCGATAATAATGGACTCCTGTGGGTAGGTACAACTACGGGAGCTGTTGCTTTTGATGAGAACTTTAAGAAACCGGAGGATGTGCAGTTTTATCATTTCTCCCGTATGCCGAACGATACGCAAAGTCTGAGTAATAATGATGTCCATTGGATTATTTCCACTAAGAAAAAGGAACTGTATCTGGCTACTTTCGGTGGGGGACTCAACAAACTGATATCTATCAGTAAGGACGGCCACGGAGAGTTCAAATCATATTCCGTACTGGACGGTCTTCCTTCCGACGTCTTGCTTTCTGCCCGCGAAGATAGTAAGGAGAATTTATGGATTAGTACGGAGAATGGAATTTGTAAATTTATCCCGTCTGAAGAACGTTTTGAAAGTTACGACGAACGTAGTATTACTTTCCCAGTGCGCTTTAGTGAAGCGGCTTCCACATTGACGGCTAAAGGAAGTATGCTTTTCGGTGCCAGTGGGGGAGTCTTTATATTTAATCCCGACTCTATTCGTAAGAGTAGCTATATCCCACCTATCGTATTCTCCAAACTGATGGTGACTAATGAGGATATTACGCCCGGAGATAACTCCTTGTTGAAGGTGGATATTGACGATACCGACCCATTGGTGCTCTCACACAAAGAGAATATTTTCTCCGTTCACTTCGCTGCACTCGATTATACTAATCCGCAGAATATACAGTATGCTTATATTCTCGACGGATTTGAGAAACAGTGGACTTTTGCCGACAAGCAGCGTAGTGTGACTTATACGAATCTTCCGAAAGGAGAGTATGTGCTCCGTGTTCGTTCAACGAATAGTGATGGTGTGTGGGTGGATAATGAACGTATACTGAACATTGTTATTCTGCCTTCTTTCTGGGAGACGCCGGTAGCTTATGTGCTTTATGTTCTTTTTATTCTGATTATTATTCTCGTAGCCGTTTATATCCTGTTTACTATTTATCGGTTGAAGCATGAAGTTTCGGTCGAACAGCAGATTTCAGATATAAAACTGCGTTTCTTTACTAACATATCGCATGAGTTGCGTACTCCGCTTACGTTGATAGCCGGTCCGGTGGAGCAGGTCTTGAAGAATGATAAATTGCCGGCTGATGCTCGCGAACAGTTAGTGGTGGTTGAACGGAACACCAATCGGATGCTTCGTCTTGTCAATCAGATTCTGGACTTCCGCAAGATTCAGAATAAGAAGATGAAGATGCAGGTGCAGCGGGTGGATATTGTACCTTTCGTCCGTAAGGTGATGGAAAATTTTGAAGCTGTGGCCGAGGAACATCGGATTGATTTCCTGTTCCAGACCGAAAAGGAACATCTTTATCTTTGGGTGGATGCCGATAAGCTGGAAAAGATTGTATTCAATTTGCTTTCCAATGCATTTAAATATACGCCGAATGGCAAGATGATTACGATGTTTATCCGGGAAGATGAAAAGATGGTTTCTATCGGTGTGCAAGATCAGGGTATCGGTATCGCGGAAAACAAAAAGAAGTCACTGTTTGTCCGTTTTGAGAATCTGGTAGATAAGAATCTTTTCAATCAGGCTAGTACGGGTATCGGACTTTCATTGGTGAAAGAGTTGGTGGAAATGCATAAAGCGACTATTTCCGTTGATAGTCATTTGGGAGAAGGGAGTTGCTTCAAAGTCGATTTCCTCAAGGGAAAAGAACATTACGATAAGGAAGCCGAGTTTATTCTGGAAGATGCGGATGCTCCGGCAAGAATGGGACAGGTAGTGGATATTGCCAATTCTTCCATTCAGTCTGAAACGTTGGTAAGCGATGATTCGGAGAAGATTGATGATGTGTATGGGGAAGAATTTGCGAAAGAAGAGAACTCCAAAGAATTGATGCTGTTAGTCGAAGATAATCAGGAGTTACGTGAATTCTTGCGCAGTATATTTTCTCCGATGTACCGGGTGGTGGAAGCTGCTGACGGTAAGGAGGGGGCAAGCAAGGCTTTGAAGTACCTGCCGGATATTATCATCAGTGACGTGATGATGCCTGAAAAAGACGGTATCGAAATGACGCGTGAACTGCGTGCGGATATGACGACCAGCCATATACCTATCATTTTGCTTACTGCCAAAACTACGATTGAAAGCAAACTGGAGGGATTGGAATATGGTGCGGATGATTATATAACGAAGCCTTTCAGTGCTACCTATCTGCAAGCACGTGTGGAAAATCTGTTGATGCAGCGTAAGAAACTGCAAAGTTTCTACCGGGATAGTCTGATGCATATCAATATTTCTACCGGTCAGGAGGAAGTGCCTGTGGCTACGGATATGCCGTCTGCTGAAGAAGATGTGTCCGAAACTCCACCTACAACTCTCGAAATGTCTCCCAACGACCGTAAGTTTATGGATAAATTGGTTGAATTGATGGAGCAGAACATGGATAATGGAGAACTGGTGGTAGATGATTTGGTTCGGGAACTGGCTGTCAGCCGTTCTGTCTTCTTCAAGAAGCTGAAAACACTTACCGGATTGGCTCCGATTGAATTTATCAAAGAAATGCGTATCAAGCGGGCTACACAATTAATAGAAACCGGAGAATTTAATATGACCCAGATTTCGTATATGGTCGGCATTAATGATCCGCGTTATTTCAGTAAATGCTTTAAAGCACAGGTTGGAATGACGCCTACAGAGTATCGGGATAGAGTGGGGAGATAATAATAGGAAAGGAAAGAAATAGAAAGGGGGATGTTCAAAGCTCCCCTTTTATCGAAATCACCCTCACTACAACTATCTGTGGCGAGGGTGATTTTTTGTTTATGAGAGTTCCGATACATTTACCCTCATCTTGGTTATCCGAAATTATTTTTTAGGGTATAGATGATTCACAAGGCTGTTCATATATATTTCCAGGTTTGTATATTCCGGGCTTAATGTATATTTGGCTCCGTCTGAAGGATCATTGGGATTAAGGTTGTGTTTCTTTTCCCATTCATCGGGAATACCATCACCATCTGTATCAACAAGTGCTGTTTCTGATTTATATTCCGGCCATCCTCCTACATCAGACGGTTGGTCAATCATTCCATTCGTGCTTCCGTGAGAACCTTCGTAAGTATAAGTGCCTTTGAGAGTTTCATCTACGATGCGTTGGTCTATGGCGTCACGGCGATATGAAGCACCGGCAAACTCGAGAACATCTTTGTAGGCTTTCTTGGCAGGTTGCAAAGAAGTATGTTCGGCTATGTCAAATGCTTTTTTAGACAGTACTTCCTTTTCTGTGGCAAAGTCTTTTTTGATAACCAGTCCGTAAGAGTTATCCATATTCACTTTATAAAGAGCCTCTTTCTGCTTGTCAGTCAGTTTGGGACAGGTAGGATCCATATAGTTACCTTTGAAATAGAATACACCATGAACACCTGCTTTATTGTTGTTTTTGCCATCATCGGCATACGCTGTAAACAAGCGTTTGAAAGAACCTTTTGTCGCACTGAAAGGTCCCGGTTTATAGTAGTTATTAATAAAGTTGTAGGAACCTCCTTCACCAGCATAAGCACCGTCACTGCCATAATTATAAATCACATTATTGAATAATTCCACTTTTTCATCTTCCGGACGACCCGTATAACGGCTTCCGCAAAGACGGGGTGTGCGGTTAGTGTGATGGGCGAGTAAGTTATGGTGAAAAGTAGCAGGCTGTCCACCCCAGATACCTCCATAACCATGCGCTCCCTTTTCGTGGATAGAATTGGCGAGACTTTCACTGATGATGCACCATTGAAGAGTGAAATTACGGTTATCATAGAATGTGGCACATTCGTCCGTACACCAGCTCATGGAGCAGTGGTCTATGATAATGTTTTGGTGCGCTTTTGTACCATTCATTGCGTCGTCACCTTTTTGTTTGATGTCGACTCCCATACGGGAACGGATGAAACGGATGATTACATTGTCTGCCTGAATAGAGAATGTATAGTTTTTCAGGCAAATGCCATCACCCGGAGCTGTCTGTCCTGCAATGGTCACATCACCATTGCTGAGTTTTAATGCTTTTTGTAATTCAATAATTCCGCTAACCGCAAAGACAATGGTGCGGGGACCTTTCTTGCTGATAGCCCAGCGAAGTGTTCCTTCCGAACCGTCGTCTGCCAGGGAAGTAACAGTGTATACAGCACCTCCGGCACCACCGGTGGTATATTTTCCTGCTCCGTCGGCACCGGGGAAGGCGAGAACTTTGGAACGATCCGGGGTAGGATAGTCCTTTGATGTTTTTTCAACCGAAATGGCAGGTTGCATGGCTTGTCCCACTAGAGGAAAAGCCAATATCAAACTACAGATTGCTAATATATTCTTTTTCATTACTAATTTATCATTTGGGTTCGAATTTACTAAATTTATTCTATAACACTGCCACCTGTCGCACCATTTACCATGATTTCGTGCACCAGACTATTGAGATACATTTCCAGATTAGTGTACTTCCCGTTTTTGTCAATAGTCGTTTCTTTTCCATCAGCAGATTTCTTGGGATTCAAACCATATTCTTCTTCCCAGTAGTCGGGAATACCGTCACCGTCCGTATCTTTCACGTTTGCATTGGTTACAGATTTCAGAACATCGTAGGGATCATTTACTCCTAAGGCTGTGCAGACATCTTTCGGGTCGTTGATATATCCACTTTTGTTTTGTGAGTAGCCGGAAAGATCTTTCCATTTGCTGGCATCTCCCGTGCAACTTGCTTTTCTGTTTTTAACGTCGCTGATTATCAACTCGTCGACTTTATCACGATAGTTGCTGGCTCCTGCATAGCTCATCACACGTTCATAAGCCTCATCCGGCGTATGAGTTCTTACATTTCCTGCCTTAACTACCGGTGAATTTGACTTTATCTGGGTATGTTGGTTCCAAAGCTCCGTAGTTGCACAGTTTTTTTCATCCATTTGTTCAAATACGCCTTTTGTCCAGTTATCATTGCTAACAGTCGTATTGCCTACCACTTTATTTCCGTCGATATAAAACTTCCCCCAAGTTTGAAGCCATTTTTTGTAAGCTTCGCCGGAGTAATTTTCCGGATATACATCCGGCTTGGCGATACGGTAAGCACGGTCTGCTTTACCGCTTTCATCGGTTCCGGGGCCTGGCTTGTAGTAGTTGTTAACGATATTCACGTGTTGCGCTTCACCACCGTAGCAGCCTTCGCCTCCCCAATTGTAGTAAACATTGTTGCGCATATCCACTCGCTCTCCATCGTTGTTGTTCAGTGCTAATGTAGTATATCGGGGACCAAGGCGTGGAACACGGCTTTCGCAATGGGCTATCAGGTTATGGTGGTAAGAGGCATAGTTTCCTCCCCAGTTACCGCCATATCCGTGAGAAGCGAATTTACCTGTGGCAGCATTGATCTTTACATCAGTCACACGTAAGGCTTGATAAGCTAAACACCATTGTACGGTAGAATTTTGCATACCATAGACAGAAAGACATTCATCGCTTCCCCAGCTTACTGAACAATGATCGATGATTACATTTTGTTTGTCACAACCTCCTAATCCGTCGCAGTCTACGTTAGAGTTTCCGGGGCGAAAACGGATGAAACGAATGATGATATTGCTGGAATTAATCGTAAATGGATAATTGGCGATACAGATACCGCCCGGTGATGTTTGTCCGGCAATGGTCAGATCATCTTTCTGGGTTTTTAATTCCGATTTCAAATAGATGGTACCCGACACATCAAATACAATCGTTTTAGGACCGTCTTGTTTCATAGCCCAGCGCAGACTTCCGCTGATACTTCCACTGGCGTCGTCTTCAAGGCTAGTCACATGATAAACTTTTCCCCCACGTCCTCCGGTGGTATTGCGACCGTGACCTTCGGCGTATGGGAAAGCAAGAAGTTCTCCATAATCCAGTTGCTTGACATCAGAAGATGTTCCACCTGGATTATTTGTTCCTCCACCTGTATCATCTACAGGATCGTCGGAAGAGCATGAGGTACATAATCCTGCGATGCTGAATGCAATAGCTACATAAAATAGAGATATTTTCTGCTTCATTATCTTTTAACTGTTTGGGGATATAGACGATTTATTTGTTGGGATACAACGTTTCTACCAGACTGTTGAGGTAAACCTCCAGATTGGTATACGTTTTACTTAGAGTATATTTGGAACCGTCGGCCTTACTTTTGGGGTTCAAACCGTTGGCAGTTTCCCATTCATCAGGGATGCCGTCGCCGTCGGTGTCTTTCGGACCGGTTTCCTTTTTATATTCCGGCCAGCCACCTACATCGCTGGCTTTATCAATAAGTCCCTTTTCACTGCCATTACTGCCGTCTGTCGTATAATCTCCGTTGCGAACGTTGGCTATGATGCGTTTATCGACATCATCATATTTTAAGGAAGCACCGGCATACTTTAATACTGATTCATAAGCTTCTTTTGCCGATTGAGTGAATTCGGATGCATCTTCGGAAATAGTAAATTCGTTACTTGACTGAAGTGCTTTTTCTCCTCCATCGGGTAAAGGAACGGCTTCTGTTGCATTGGGGTGTAACCCTTGCCAGTTGTCATTGTTTACAGAAGTAAGCAGAGATTGATATTCGGCTTTCAATTCAGGACATGTGCCATCAAAATAGTTTCCTTTCAGATAAAAAGTACCCCATATACCTTTGGTGTTTTTATTTGTACCGTCATCACCGTTAGGTTGGAAGATACGGTTTACAATATTTTTCTTGGTATTGGTAACTGGTCCGGGCTTGTAGTAGTTGTTCACGAAATTATAGCTTCCTCCTTCTCCTGCATAGCCACCATTGGTCGGTCCCCAGTTATAGAAAACATTATTTCGTAAATCGACTTTTTCATTTTCCGGTTTCCCTGTATAGCGGCTACCGCATAAACGTGGTGTACGGCTGCTGTGGTGGGCTAATAAATTGTGGTGGAATGTAGCGGGTGATCCTCCCCATATTCCTCCATAACCGTGATTACCTTTGGTGTGTACCGAACGATTCAAACTTTCGCTGATGATACACCATTGCATGGTAAAGTTAGTGTTATCGTAGAAAGAAGCACATTCATCAGTGCTCCAACTCATCGAACAATGGTCAATGATAATATTTTTATGTTGCTTTCCCCACAGTGCATCACCACTGTCGGCTTCTGCTTCTGTTGTAAAGTTGTCCGATCCCATGCGGAAACGCATGAAACGGATGATTACGTTGTCTGCCTGTACGGATACGGGATGTCCTTTCAGGCAAATACCGTTACCCGGTGCACTCTGGCCGGCAATCGTTACATCTCCGTTGGTTATCTTCAAGGGGCTTTTCAGTTCTATCAATCCGCTTACCGCAAATACGATCGTGCGCTTTCCCGTGCGATTTAATGCGTAGCGTAGTGTCCCTTGTGTTGTGTTATCGTTGTCTTCAAGCGAAGTTACTGTATACACTTCTCCGCCTGCTCCGCCGGTAGTATAACGACCTGCACCGTAAGCACCCGGAAAGGCATAACGCGTTTCGGCAGGTGTCTCTTCTTCACCACCTTCGTTCTCATTACCACCGTTACCGGTATTCTGTCCCGGTGTTTCATCAGTGATACTTGGGTCTTCGCTGCTGCAAGCAACCGATAGGTTGATTACACAGAAGCACAATAATCCCATTTTAATAGATTTGAGCATACAAATTATCTTTTAAAAAAATAGAGTTCTTTGTCTCATACATTATATTTGCTGATGATGTGACAAAGAACTCTTTATTAAATCTTATTGGTTTTATTCGCTTACTGTACCGTACTGGCTTACAGTTTTCACTGTATAAATATTGCTTTCGTCAGTGTTGGTCAGTGTAACGGTAGTGTCTGTAGTTTGCCCTGCATAGTTGCCATTCATAAAGATGAGGTAACCGGCAGCACCGGATACTGCATCCCATGTCAGAGTGTTTCCCGACAGATTGACATTGGTAGGTGCTGCAAGGGGAGTTTCCATATACTCTTTCGGGTTCCAGCTGTCAATAGTTATTATATTCTCATATGTATATTTAGCAGCTTCGGATGCTGTTAGCACTGAACTAGTGAAGGAAACGTTTCCGGAGGTGATTGTTTTACTTTCCGCAATCATATTTCCATTCTTGTCGATAGTGTTATATTCAGCATATAGTGTAGGTACTTGTCCACCATATCCCCAGTGTGAATCTATAATATCCATTTTCAACTTGGTGTTGATCCAGACAGTTTTCGTGGTTGTGGCTTGGGAACGTCCGAATGAGAATTTTGTATCATCACCGTTTACCGTACAATCTTTTATAACATATCCGTATTTATCGCTTTCACTGGTACGCGAAGCAGTTATAACGCTACCACCGTCATTGCCTGTATTATAGAATGTACTGTTTTCGATAAGTACATCGCCACTTCCCCAGATATAATCTGTATGACCTTCAATCCATGAGTTATAAACGTATGCACGATGAGGGGTTGTATTGTTCCAATAACGGGTCCACCATGTATCCTGATAGGAGACAAGCAAACAATTATTCAAAGCAAAGCGGTCTTCACGGTTTATCAAGGCTTCTGCCTGTCCGTTTTTACCTAAACCACCAGTGTGACGATTTGAGAATGCACCATAAAGATTGATGATTGAAATGTTTTCAGCATAAAAATCTGTGGCTTCAATCAACACTACTGTGTTTTGCTCTTCACTATATCCGGCTTTGCGGGCTGGTGAGTTTTCGTTGAAAATAGAATAAGGCCATGAGGTAGCATTACTTGAATCATCTACACGGTTTACTGCAAACTGGATTTTAACACCATCGCGGCTCTCACCGATTAAATGAACAAATGGTTTATTCTTATTGATCCGGACACATTCATTATAAGTTCCGTTGGCTATGAAGATTTTATAAGGACTGGTCGGTGGAGTAGTGATGGCGTTGATTGCTGCCTGGAGAGTAGTGTAATCGCCATTCCCTTTTGAATCAACAATTGCATCGAATACTTTTCCACCACCCGAAATTTCAGATTTGGCAGTAAAGCTTAAAAAGAAGTCTTCGTCGTAAGCTCTTCCCTGCATATCCGTTAATGCTCCGGCAGGAACTTCGAAAGTACATTCTTTGTTTTCCATACCAGAGAAGGTATAACGTACTTTTTCGTAGTTGATGGATACACGCACTACTCCTCCGTTGAAATAGATTTCTGTGTCTGGAGCCTGACGCATAGCTTTGCTGAAAGTCAGTTCTACATATCCGCTCGGACCTACTACATCACCATCATTGATATTCTGTGAAATCAGAACAGGGATGCTTGTATCTTCTGCATCATCGTTGTCATTACAGGAAGCACCTGTAAGAATCAACAAGAGCAGAAGTAAGTATTTACTTATTGTATTGATTGAATTTGTATTCATAATATCTGTTGCTTTTTAGAGAAGATTCTCCGTCAAGTAAATGCAAATTCCAGACTTGACGGAAAACCTTGTAGTTTTATTTAGTTATTTGTTCCAACGTTGGTCACCGATGACTTTGTATTCTTCAGAAACATTGTTGCCATAAGTCAATGTGAATTCGGAATTAGAATCAGTGCATGAGAATAATTCAGATGAACTTAAAGTCATAGTGTCATATGTTGTAGAACTAGTTGTATTAGTGAATTTGAAGTCACTAGTAGCATAAACTTTCTGCCAACTAACATTTGACGGTGCAACTGTTGCCGAATTAAAGACTTTATAATTAGTGTTACTTGCAGCGAACAAAGTATTTGAAACATTAAATGTACATGTTGCTCCAGTAATATCTCTCATTAATTGCTCACCAGATGTTGTTAAGCCATAGAACGTACAATTTTCAATATTAGTAGTGACATTCTGTTGAGTGTTTGCTGTTCTTACTATTGATGAAGCGGCTCCAATGAAGTTTGCAATGGTAGAATTGGTTAGATTTAATTTGAGAGATGCGAGAGAACCTGCACCACTACTTCCTGTTATATCGCTTGCATGTAGAATGCCATAATGTCCACCTTGTAATCCTTTGATAATACAATCGTCAATTTCTATTGTTGTATTTGCATTACTTGTTGTTTTACGTACACGAATAACACCACGGAAATCTCTTATCATACAAGATGAGATAACTAACTTTTCTACAGAACCAGAATTAGTCTTACCTTGATTATCCAAATAAATGACAAAATTGCCACCTTTATTTGTAGAATAAATATCTAGATTATAGAATTCAATCTTTTTACATTGTCCAGAGAAATCAATGTTATTAATTTCTACACTTGGTTTTGTTTCGCTTCCCCAGAATACAATTTCCTCAATGTCAGCAGGAATACTGTTATTAGGCAGAATTATTGATGCATCGTTGCTTATATTAATCAGTACCTTTCCACTCAAAGTAGACCAATCTACATTTTCCCATTCTATTTCAGTATAACCCGTCGGTTTACCTTTCTTAGTTGTAAAGGTGATACGGGAACATATAGAGCCGTTTGCGAAAGCATAAGCCGTATATTCCGTACTGGAAGCCAAACCTGTGATTGTCACCTTATGTGCAGCAATATCTGCTGGTGATAATTGGGTTCCTGATTCAGGTACTCCTTCGGTAGAAAGAACACAAGCATATTCATCTACATCCACCGTTTCTTCCCATGAGAATACAGCTGAATTTGCTGTTATATCACTGATGGTAGATTCGATTTCCAAACCAGGAATGGTAACAGTCTGTGAACCACGCGGATTATTTTCATTATAAATAGTAATTGTGTATTCAGTGAACGACTTCAAATTTTCAACCCATGCTTCACCTGCGGCAGCTTCTGTTGACGAAATAACACGTGAAGTTGCTTCTGTGGCACCTGTTTCCATGATTTCGAAATGATCGACTGCTAATCCGGCTTCCCATGACATGCGTACTTTTCCTTGACCTTCAGGTAAGTCTTCAGTAGTTGGGATATTCAGGATAGCTTCTTCCTTAACTGAAGCAAAAGTCTTTTTATAATTTACCCAGCGAGATTCTTTCTCTCCGGAAATAGACTTGATACGCATATAATAAGTCGTATTTACAGCCAGATTATCCATTGTGTAAGGTGACTGCTTGATCCGGTTGGCAGGATCATTTCCATAAACGATATTTCCATTTTCTTCTGATCCCATTGGAGTTTCGTCAGTCATCTCGTTAGGACTAATCTCGATAATGTAATAGTCGGTATTAGATGTTGAGCTCCAAGTTACTACCGCTCTGGCTACTTTACTGTCTGTTTCTACACTGATTCCGTTTTCATCAGTTCCGAAAGGACGGCTGTAGGAAGAGTCAATATCCCAATCACTTTTCTCTGTACACGAAGATACAGCCAAAGAGGCCAGGAGCATGAAAGCTCCCATTCCCAATATATTTTTTATATTCTTCATCATTTTACGATTTTAAGATTAATCCGAATAACCATAAGAGTTATGTAATTTACCGTTTGAGGTAGAGATGGTTGTAGAAGCTATCGGCAATAAATAACGATTCTTCACAGCCTTGTTCAATCCGCCAGAAATACTAGGCAAGTTTACTTTCAGATTCTTTTGCTCCTTGTCACTGGTTTCAGCTCCGAAGAAGCTCTTGTTTTCATATTCTCCACCTACTTTAGCTCCAAATACGAGAGAAGTCATATCGATATACATCGGATTGTCCGTGCGATATTTATAGTTCACATACTGTGGATATGTACCATTATACACTGCATTTGTATATTCGTTTTTGAACTCGTCTATTTTTTCGCTCAACAGGTTCCAACGGATTAGGTCGAACTTACGAACACCTTCTCCTGCCAGTTCCCATGCATTTTCGTCAACAATTGCATCGAAGAAGTCTTTTCCCATTAGAGCAGTCCATGCAGCATCACGTTTGGTTGCATCGGTGAAAGCACGGTCGTGTACTTCTTTCAGGGCTGCTGTGGCTGTTAATGTACAACCTTCGGCTGTTGCACCCTTACCATAAAGTTCGTTCACAACTTCGGCATACATCAGCAATACTTGCGGATAACGCATTTTCACTACGTTGATACCGGAACAAACTTTCTGATCGCTGGCCAATACAGCTGCGTACCATTCAGAGTTTTCCATCATCTTACGATAATCCCATTTTCCACAATAAAGACCGAAAGGAGCATTTCCTAACATATATTCTTTAAATACTTTGGTGTTTTTGTCTGTAGAAAGTTGTGAAATAGCACAAGTCAGATCGCGGCGGATATCTCCTTCGCCAAATGACAGATAATAAGGAGCAGTCAGTTTCAACTTACCGGATGAGTTACCTTTCGGACCGAATAGGGAACTGGCAC
The DNA here is from genome assembly GCF_019129155.2 of Bacteroides sp. MSK.18.37. NCBI lineage: Bacteria > Pseudomonadati > Bacteroidota > Bacteroidia > Bacteroidales > Bacteroidaceae > Bacteroides > Bacteroides sp. MSK.18.37. The sequence goes on from NZ_JAHOIB020000001.1 coordinate 4,466,710, forward strand.
CGTTTATACGATATCCGATAGTATATCCCAGCTCACCACTTTTGTTTAGTCCCATTGGAATCTCGAACAGGTTTTCTTGATAAGTCTGATCTAGTTGTCCGATATTTATTAAACGCCAGTATTCTTCTACAGAAGGATTCAGTTTATGTTTTCCTGAACTGACAACAGCTGCCAGATGTTTTTCGGCCAATTCGAATAGTTCTCTACGTTTGGTATCGCTGCAACGTTGAGTAGGATAAGTAGCGTCACTGTTATCTCCGGTGATATATCCGTCTTTAGCTTGTTCGCGGATAGCATATCCGGCACGTGTCATTGCAATGTTAGCCAAGAGAGCGTGAGCATAGCCTTTGCTTACATGTTCGGTTGTATAACCGTCTTCACCAGCCCAAGGTAAATATCCGATAGCTTCCTCGAGTTCAATTATCAATTCATCCATGATATCGTCACGATCTGCCTTTCCAATGTAAACATTAGACAGGTCGCTGTTGGAAGATTCTGTTTTGAAAGGAATATCACCGAACAAGCGGATCAGATCGAAATAAATCATCGCACGCAATGTCATCGCTTCTGCACGGAATCTCATCATGCTGGTACGGGTTGCTCCTGCTTGTTGTATCAGTTGGCTATTGTTTATACCATCTACTACCAGATTCGCATTCTCGATTACTCCGTACATGGCATCCCATACTTTGGAAAGTTGTGACCATCCCGGATTAGCGTTGTAGTTCATATTACCACGTTCGCTGGACGTGTTGCTTGCATCCGTACCCAAACCGTCAATCAGTTCACAGTCGGTATTGGTTCCGGCAATGATAGGTAGGAAGTTAGAATAAGTCTGGTCTTGCGTCAGGCTGCCGTAAACTTTATTAAGTGCCAATTCTGTATAATAGGCATTATTAAAAGTTGATTCATTATCCAATTCAGACGGTGAGGTCTGATTCAGGAAGTCCGAACAGGAAGACAGGGCAATTAACCCCAGCCCCAGGAATAATGTCTTATATATTTTCATACGATCAATCTGTTTAATGTTTTAATTAGAATGTAACGTTAATACCACCCACAAATGTGCGGCTCTTAGGATAAGCGGCGTAATCTATACCCGGAGTCATCGCATTTTTCTTACTGCTTGTATCGACTTCAGGGTCTGCTCCGCTGTAGTTAGTCCAACAGAACAGGTTATATCCTGTCAGATAGATTCTCACATTCTGCATAAACGCTCTCCTTACAATTGTTTTCGGAAGAGAGTATCCGATAGTAATGTTATTCAAACGCAGGAATGAGGCTTTTTCTACTGCATAATCAGTCAGCTGCATGGTAGTAGCGCTGGCCGGATTGTACATATTGGCGTTAGCGTTTATTTCATTCAGACGTAATCCTGCTGTTGTCATGTCTCCATAGGTATTAAGGACATCTGTAGAGCTGGACGACAGGTTCAAACCAGTTTCCGGATCAATCCATGTGTAACGGTTAGACAGTCTGAAATCATTGTTTAAGTTATAACCGGTTCTTGAACCTGAACGGAAAGAAGCTGCCAGTTTTGTTCCATTGACAATTACATTTCCGAGAGAGTAGTTGAAGAATACATTGAAGTCGAAATTACCTACGCGACCATCGAATCCAAAACCACCGGTTGTAGGAGCGATAGTGTTACCCAAACGTTGTTTGAGAGGGTTACCATCTTTATCACATTCCAGTTTCAAACCACCCGGATAGTATTTACCACCGGTGATAGTAGGACTGTTATCTTGCATTCCGTCTTTTAATCCCCATTCGCTACCTGCCCAAACCAGTTCGCCGGTAGGGTTGGTGACAGGATCATATACAGTATAATAACCGTTTGTCTTATATCCCCAAACTTCACCCAAACGTCCGCCTTTCTCTACGCGGAAGTCTTCGTATTTGGCCATTGTACTACCTGACCAGTTACTACTTTGCCAGGGAGAGTCTGTATTCAGTTTATCAATGCGGTTGCGGTTGTAAGCAATGTTGGCATTGAAGTTCAAAGAGAAATTCTTTTTATCAAATAAAACAGCACTAACAGACAATTCTACACCTTTATTGGATGTCTGTCCGAAGTTCTTGTACTGATAGTTATATCCGGAGAGAGAAGGAATTTCAGTACGCATCAATAAGTCTCTGGTTGTATTCCAGTAAAAGTCGATAGCACCGGAGATACGATTGTTCCAGAATCCATAGTCAATACCGATGTTACGGGTAACTGTTGTTTCCCACTTCAAATCGGGGTTGTATAAGTTCGTTCCATGTTCCAACATGGTAGTGCTTTCTCCGTTGAAGAAAGGATTGCGTGCATCATTACCTCCCAAAGAGTAAGTGGTGGAAAGCAAACCGGAATTGATACGGTTGTTACCGGCAGTACCGAAGCTTAAACGTAGTTTCAAAGCTGACAGCCAGTCTTGAGTGTTACTCATGAAAGCCTCGTCAGAGATACGCCATGCCAAAGCTGCTGACGGGAAAACACCCCAACGATTTCCGGAACCGAACTTGCTCGAACCGTCTGCACGTACTGTAACAGCAAGCAAGTATTTATCCATCATAGTATAGTTCACACGACCAAAGAATGATAATATGTTTTCTTTTGCAGCAATGGTAGATTGGTTGGCTAAAGCTTTGCCCGAACCCATATTTGCTTTCATATCATCGAAATTCATAGTAACAGGGAAAGCTACAGATACATTTTCTATTGATTTCCTTTGGCTGCTGCTTACTTCATGTCCGATCAATACATTGAGTTTATCACGACCTTTGAACAGTTTTTTGTTATCATAGGTCAATGTGTTGGCATTACGCCAGCTCATCGTCTTTTCTCTCAACAGGTAGGCTTGTGGCTGACCGTTATATCCATATTTAGAATTAGATACTGCATCTACTCCCCAATACTGTTCTGTATCGTCAAACTTCCATCCATATCCGAATTCGGAACGGAATGTCCAGTTCTTGAATGGTTTCCAGTTTAAACCTACATTGTAGTTCTGGTTGAAAGTATTGCGGGTTTTATCCGTTGCAAGCAGACGTTCCAATGGAGATTTCTGTTGTGCCGAACTGTTTTCTTCGTCGTCATCACTGTATTTAAGTGAATCAACCGGACGGAATACGGTAGCATTAGCCACAGTTGAATTGGCAGCATTGGATTCATTGGTATCAGCACCACCACCTAAACCGTCAATGGTAGAGTAACTTAACCGGGCGTTAAAGTCCAGTGTCATCCATTTATTCAGTTCTGATTTAATTTTTGCATTTACATTGTCTTTTTTGAAGCCGGAATTAAGCATGATACTTTTTTCTTCATTATGGGCATAGCTGACACTATAAGTCATTTGCTTGGTTCCGCCACTTACATTAATGTTGTATTGTTGCTGGTTTCCAGTACGTCCGAACATCTCGTCTTGGTAATCGGTACCATCAATAGAACGCCAGATATCCATATCGGCAAAGTTTCCATAATCCAGAGAACCGATTTCACGCTGATAAGCAACGAAATCGTAAGGACTCAAGACTTCAGTCAGTTTGGTTACCTGTTTAAAACCGAAAGAAGCACCGAAGTCTACTTGCGTTTTACCTTCTTTTCCGCTCTTGGTAGTAATGATGATTACACCATTTGCACCACGGGCACCATAAATGGCTGTGGAAGAAGCATCTTTCAATACGTCGATGCTTTGAATTTCCGAGGGAGCGATATCACTAATGCTTGAAACAGGGAAACCGTCTACAATATATAAAGGAGAGTTATCCTGTGATAGTGAACCACCACCGCGAACACGGATCTTTATATCTGCATCGGGAGAACCTTCAGTAGTAGTAACACTAACTCCGGCAAGTTTACCGGTAAGGGCTTCAGATGCACTTGCTACTGGTATAGCAGCTAAGTCTTTGGCACTAACAGAGGCTACAGAACCGGTTAAATCTCTTTTATTGACCGTACCGTAACCAATTACTACGACTTCGTCCAAAGCTTTCGAGTCGTCGACCATTTGTACATTAATTGTTTTTCTACCTTGAACGGCTACTTCTTGAGTTTTCATACCTATGTATGAAATAACCAATGTTTTTTTGCCATCAACTTTAATAGAAAAATTACCATCTAAATCTGTAATCGTACCATTGGTAGTATTACCTTTTTCTACAACAGAGGCTCCAATAACAGGCTCTCCGCTGGTGTCTTTCACGTTACCTTTTACGGTAATCGTTTGCGCAGATACGCTAAGCGATATTGCTGAAAATAGTATTAGCAATAAGGAGCGCATGTTTTTCACTTTGTTAGACATTCTTTGCATGTTTATTAATTAATGGTTGTTGTTTGATATTTCATAAAAATCCCGATGAGAGTTCATTCATCGCTACAAAAGTATGAGAATGAAGATATAGTGATGTGCAATATTTGTTTTTCACCTCGTATTTTTTGTTTTTTAGTTTGTTGCGAGGTGTAGTTATTAGCTTTGAAGGGTGTTATTTGTGTTCTAAAGGCCGGCAAATATACGAATCAGAGATTTATAAATTGATTTTTTCACCGGTTTTTATCCGGCATTCATCGGAATTTATACCGTAAATCAACTGAAAAGCCTGTGGAAGCATAGGGAAATGATGTATCTTTGAACCATTAATCAATTAATAATAGAAACAATGGAAGAGAAACAAAATTTTCCCCGTGCTACAGGCTTTTCCGGTAAAATACTGATAGCTTTGCTTTTTATCCTTTCCGGGATTCTACTGTTTGCCCGTAATATGGGATGGATAACTTCAGAAGTATTTGATTTGATCGTATCCTGGCATTCACTCCTTATATTATTAGGTATATATGCAATGATTCGCCGCCATTTCATCGGTGGAATCATCCTTTTTCTGGCGGGTGTTTATTTTCTGATAGGAGGACTTTCCTGGTTACCGGAAAATTCACAGGCAATGGTGTGGCCCCTCGCTCTGATAATAGCAGGTGTTTTATTTATCTTCAAACCCGGCAGAAATAAGAGGGCGCAATGGGCTCGTCAGCATACAATGGAACATCGTCGGCAATGGATGAAGATGCATCAGGGTAGACCCGGCATGAACTTTGAGAGTGAGCAACAACAATCGGAATCAGTAGATGGCTTTTTGCGTTCGGAGAATGTCTGGGGAGCTGCACGTCACGTAGTACTTGATGAGTTGTTTAAAGGAGCCATGATTCGTACCTCTTTCGGGGGGACGACTATTGATCTTCGCCATACCCATATTGCACCGGGAGAAACCTATATTGATTTGGATTGCAGTTGGGGAGGAGTCGAGATTTATGTCCCGTCGGATTGGACAGTCGTCTTCAAATGCAATGCTTTCTTTGGAGGATGTGATGACAAACGCTGGCAAAATGGGAATGTAAACAAGGAGAATATATTGGTCATTCGTGGAACGCTTTCTTTCGGAGGCTTGGAAGTTAAAGACTAGCGTATGAAACCACATCCGATAATAGATTATCCATTCCGCTGGATTCCGATGCTGGTGCTGGCGTTTATTCTGGTTGCGACACAGGTGGCTTTAGTCTGTGGATATACCGGAAACGACTATCTTCCTGCTCTGGTAGATGGAGTGGCAACAATTGGTTGGCTGGCAGCCATAGCCTATTTGGCCTGGTTTGTGGTCGGTCTTGTTTCGTTGTTCCAGACGGATATAATCATGATAATCGTTGGAAGCCTATTATGGCTGGCGGGTAGTTTTATGATCTGTGATATCATGGTGAGGATTGTAGGCATATCCTATATTCCTTTTGTGCAGACCATACCTTTCCGGTTATTGTTCGGGCTGCCAACCTTGATTGCCATTACTTTATGGTATCGCCTGATCGTAACTAAAGAAGAAGTACAGAATCAGGAACTGGATAAAGAATTGGCTGCACATCAGCTAACTGTGACCGAACAACAAGGAGAACCACAGACAGAATTAATAGATCGCATTACGGTGAAAGACGGTTCCCGCATTCATCTGGTAAAGACAGACGAACTGATCTACATACAAGCCTGTGGAGATTATGTAATGTTGATAACCCCTACCGGAGAATATCTGAAAGAACAAACTATGAAATATTTTGAGACCCATCTGTCTCCTGATACTTTTGTGCGTGTGCATCGTTCTACGATTGTCAACGTAACACAAATTTCGCGGGTCGAGCTTTTCGGAAAAGAAACTTATCAGTTGTTATTGAAGACTGGCGTGAAACTTAAAGTAAGTCTTTCCGGTTACCGGTTATTAAAAGAGCGGCTGGGGATCTAAAATTTGTTCAATCTTATCATAAAAACTGATTTTTCCCCTATATCGGTCAAAAAATGAATGTCAGAATGAAAAGCTTCCACTACTTTTGTTTCCATCATCTAATAATGTGAATAAGGAAATGAAAAGAAAATTAGTTTATGTTTGTCTGCTGGCAATGGTTGCGGGAGGAATGATGTCCTTTTCCTATGACATACCCGAAAAACAGGAGACAGGCGGCCGGGAAGATCGAGTGATCTCTTTTCCCGGAGCTGAAGGACACGGTAGATACACGACAGGCGGCCGTGGTGGTAAAGTGTATCATGTGACTTCTTTGGAAGACGATGGTTCGCAGGGGACTTTACGTTGGGCTTTGAAACAAAATGGACCTAAAACGATTGTCTTTGATGTGGCAGGTACGATTCATCTGAAATCGGAATTACGAACAGGGAAAGATCATCTCACCATTGCAGGACAGACTTCTCCCGGAGGAATCTGTCTGGCTGATTATGGCTTTTCTATTAATTCTAATAATGTAATTATCCGTTTTCTTCGTTTCCGCCCCGGAGAAGCCAGTGGGAAAGAACCCGATGGGTTGGGCGGCTGTGATAAGAAAGATATTATGGTAGACCATTGCTCTGTCAGTTGGAGTGTAGATGAATGTCTTTCCGTTTATGGTATGGAAAACTCTACGGTACAATGGTGTATTGGCTCTGAAGCATTAAGAAAAGCGACTCATGTAAAAGGGGCACATGGATATGGAGGCAATTGGGGAGGACATAAAGCTTCTTATCACCATAACCTGATCGCTCACTGTGAGAGTCGCGTGCCTCGTCTGGGCCCTCGTCCTTCTACATTAGCTCTTGGCGAATGTGTTGATATCCGGAATAATGTTTTCTACAACTGGGCTGGAAACGGTTGCTATGGCGGGGAAGATCAGCATGTCAATATCGTCAATAACTATTATAAACCGGGACCGGCAACAAAACAGGCTTCCAAACAGGTGCAATATCGTATTGCCAAAGTCGGAGTTTATCCGCAAGCTTATGTTTACGTTGATGGAGAACCCAAAAAGAACTTGGCTTTTCAACCTTACCTGCAGAAATGGGGAACTTTCTATATTGATGGAAATAAGATAGAAGGTAACAACAAAGTTACTGCCGATAACTGGACGGACGGAGTCTATGCCCAGTTGAAGAATGATGAAAAAGTAGATTTCCTCTGGACAGAAGATGCCAAAGAATCTATCCGTCTGAAAGAACCTCTTGATTTTGGAGTAATCACTACTTATTCGGCTGACAAGGCTTATGAACAGGTGATGAACTATGCAGGTTGCTGTAATTATCGTGATGAAGTAGACAAACGTATCATTTCCGACACCCGGAAAGGAACGGCAACTTTCACCGGAGAAGGAAATAAACCCGGATTTATCAATAGCCCCAAAGACACAGGCGATTCTCCCTGGCCGGAATTATCAATAGCAGGTCTTTCGGCACCGGTAGATTCGGACGGTGATGGCATACCTGATGAGTGGGAAATAAAAAACGGACTTGATCCGAATAATCCCGTAGATGGAAATACAAAAACGAAAGATCCGAATGGACAATATACGAATCTTGAGGTATATTTGAATAGTTTGGTGCAACATATAGTCGATGCACAGAACAAATAGGTAATCAGCAATTCCCCGTTCAATGCGGAGAATTTAGATGATATGCCCTTCAGGTGTTTTATGATAACATTTGAAGGGCATATCTTTTTTGTGCATGGCTATACCAGAGGGGCACTTTTTTACCCCAGTCCGTTTTTTACTCCTTTTCTACTAAATCTTACTCTATCTTCTCTTGCTTAATCCTCAATTTTGCACTGGTGAAAGAACAAAAAAATCACTCTAGCGAAAAACATCATTAATGTACAATGAAAATCTAAACAAATGAGAAACATGAAGCCAGCACTTATAATAGCCAATCCTCCTTAGGCTTGAATCCGCCTTTTAAAGAAAAAGGGCATAGAATTTTTATTCTTTTAATAATTGTATATCTTTAAATTATATATAAACTAATATTTATGAAACATCTAGCAAGTTTATTTCTTCTGTCATTTCTGCTTTGCTGTTCTTGTTCACAGCAAATGGATGATGAATGGAAACCGAATGAACAACTTCCCAATGTGCCCGAAACCCAACCGGTTGGCGTTTCTTTCAGTAGGGCTAGTCTTGAAACTTTTGCTGAACATGGAATTACAGAGGTCGGTGTTTATGTCTACCTGCAAGATTCCATGGTATATGGAAAAAATCTCCCTTTAAATAATGGAGATTTAAAAGTCGACCTTCCTTTAGGAGAAAATCTGCAAACCTTCATCGTGGCAAATGCCGATCATCTGGTGGATACAGATAGTCTTTCCAAAGTTGTAGTTTATCAGGATGCTCATATTCAAAAGCCGGTTTATATTTCGGATGTCGTAGGCTTTACTTCAGATAACTCGGTCAGTTCGCTCAACGTAGAATTGAAACGTTTAGTCGGGCAAGCAGTGTTCCAGCCGAAAGAGACGGAGGAGGAATTGAGTGCTATCACTCGTTTTGACCAGTTGAATGTCACTTTTACAAATGTGGCAATAGGCTATAAAGTAAAGAGTAAAGAATGTATTACAGAAAATGTGACCATCTCCACTAATCTTTCTACCGGCTTTGGAGCTTCGGTTTATTCATTTCCCACAGTGAATGGAGATTCCAGAACATCTATAGATGTGGTATATCTGAAAGGAGGCGAGGAGGTGAATCGCATCATCAGCCCTCTTGATACCGGTATAGGCTTTGAGTCTTCCAAGCGTTCTACCGTACATATGAAAATTACGGATGAGAATTACTTGGACGAGCCGTGGCTTTCGGTACGCACAGTCATGTATAAGAGTACATCCACTCAACCGTTTACAATAGAAGTTTCAGAATTTTAAAACAGGAGTTATATGAGAAATATATTCTATTCACTGACGGGAATAATGCTCCTGTTGGGAATAACAGCTTGTTCGGAAGAAGAACGATATGCCACTTCGGTAGTAAAAGAGATACAACTGTTTCTGGATGACGAACCGTGGGCGGTGAACACAGGTGCCTCTAACAAACCCCTGTTTATCTATACAGCCGATGGTGAGTATGTAGCCAACTATTCGTCGCTTTATCGCTTTCAGTTGCCCAATGGGAGTTATAACATTATTTCTACCACACAATCCGATTCTATTCCCAGTCCGAAGAATCTGAATGATATTGTGATACATCAGGATCCGACGGCTAAAACAAAATATGCCATTTCGGCACCGGTGGCGTATAAATCCCCGTTCGACGAACCGCTTAGTGTGCGTATGTACAATCGTACAGGTGTGCTTCGTCTGAAGTCTACCGATCGTAAATCGGATAAAAGCTACTCGAAATTACGCGCAGTCGTTTCTTCACCAATATCAGGATATAAACTATCGGATGCTACTTTTGTAAAAGCTCCGACAGATGTGCAACGCGAGAAAGAGACAACAACCGGTGGAGTGAACTACACCGATGACTTTGTATTGTTTCAAACGCAAAGCGAAGGCGGAACAGTATCTGTGCGTATCGACTATCTGGATAAGAATAATACGGTAGTCCAATCTAAAGCTATCGATGGCACATTCCCCATCTTGCCTGATGATACGGTACAAGTGGCGTTTGCACTGAACAACGTAGATGAACCGATCATACAAGATTACACTGTAACAATTGCTTCGGAAGGATGGAACGAAGAAGATATCAATCCGGAAGCTCCGATGAGAATTCCTGACGGATACAGATATGTAAGTCCGGAAGAGAACCTTGAATCAATCTGTAAATCAATGCTGGCGGATGCTTCTGTAAATGAGGTGAAACTTTTCCTGAAAGCAGGTGCTACCTATAAATTAGGTACACAGACCGAAATACCGAAAGCTCTCTACATCATGGGACAGGCACCGGGTGATGGTGAAGAATTGGCATTTATGGAAATGGGCAACATGAGTATCAACTGTCCTGATGCCATTATTGAAGCCTTCCACTTCGAGAATCTGAAAATAAAGGTGACAACTTCCGATTTCTTTAAGTTTAAAAACCAAGCTTTCCATGTATCTACTATCTCTTGGAAGAACTGTGAAATCAGCGATTTGGTACGTACAATGTGGTATCAGGAAGTAGATGCTGCACAGAAACAGATTGCCGATCATATTGTGATTGAGAATTGTCGTTTCTTAGGTTTGAATTCCGGTGGAAGTGGCCTGTTCGGTCTTTCTACCAAGCAGGACGCGCCGGTACACAACTTTGTGTTCAAGAACTCTACGTTCCATGCCAACAATCTGACAAGAGCTTTGATAACCGGTTTGGGCAGTATGACAGGCGAATTGAATGTGACAATAGAGAATTGTACATTTGTGAGTATGGCTCCTGCTGCAATGACCTTCTTCGACTTAAATCCGAAGAATACCTCTTCATTCCACTTAGTTGTCCGTAATAATCTCTTTAGTGGTGTTTGTGAAGTCGGACAGGGAACTTGGTTCACTACAAGAAACGTCACAAGCAAGACTTTCGAGAATAACTATCGCACCAATGGCTTTGTAGTGGCTAACTGGGGAGTTGATACTGCTGAAATACCGGTAGAAACAGCTCTCCCTATGGAAACACTCTTCAAAGATGTGGCTGGTAGAGATTTCACTATTACTGATAAAAACTCCGAAGTATATACAAATGGAATTGGTGATCCGCATTGGATTAAATAATCAATAGAGTATTAACAATATAAAGATATAAAACATGAGATATTTTCTATTCATATTATTGGTAGGATTGTTGAGCGCATGTAGTTCGGACGACGAATCTAATGCGGGTGCAACAGCTGCCAAACTGGAAGTGTCGAAGAATGAGGTGAAGTTGAGTAACGTAGACGGTTCGTTTACAATCAACGTAACGGCTACCTCTACATGGACTGCCGAAGTGACCTCGACAGGCGACTGGTTGACTATATCAAAAAGCTCCGGAGAGGGGAATGGTGATCTCCGTTTGTTTTTTACCGAGAATACAGACGGTCCCAAGCGCACCGGAACAGTAAAAGTATCAATGTCGGGTGCAGGCTCGACATTGGAACAAGAGATTAGCGTAGAGCAACTGGGGGCCGATCCCGATATTTTGTTTGATTATTCATCAGACCCTTTGTCATTCCGGGGAGGTACATTCACCTGCAAAGTAGTGGCAAATGTGGAATGGGAACTGGAGATAGCAGCAGAGTACGACTGGATCAAGTTGAAGGAAGCAACTCCCAGAACCCGCAGTTTTGTGACGGATGAAGTAACATTTGCCGTAGATGCAAATGCAAACAAAACCAGAACAGCCGTCCTGATATTCAAATCCGTAGGAGATTATACATTGCAGCGTGTCCTGAAAGTGACACAAGACGGTGTAAGCGGTGAGGTGACGATAGAACAGGATGAGTATATCATTCCTTATAAATGTCCTAAACTGGTTATCTCGGCTCCGCAAGGAGAAAACCCGGTAGATTACGATGCTGTAATATCCGAGAGTTGGATTACGCAGGATAAGAAAAACTCTACTGCCAATGAAGTCGTATTGAATATCGAAAATAATGAAACAGTCTTTCCACGTACAGCAACGGTAGAGATGTTGGATAAAGTAATTACCATCTTCCAATATGGTAAACCCGATACAAGCATCGGTGACGATCATTCTACTTCTATACTCGCTTTCCCGGGTGCCGAAGGTGGCGGTCGTTTTACTACCGGTGGTCGTGGCGGCGAAATCTATCGTGTGACCACGCTGGCAGATTATAACAAAAACGAAACCCCTATTGAGGGCAGTTTACGCTATGGAATTGAGAAATCCAACCAACCACGCACCATTATTTTTGATGTATCCGGTATCATCGAACTGAAAAGAGGGCTGTATCTGAATGAATATCCTAATTTGAGTATCATTGGTCAGACCGCACCGGGCGACGGTATCACATTGAAGAATTACAACTTCACCTTTAACCTGTCGAAAGATCCAGCTATTGGTGCAGGTGGCAGTCTGAATGCTATTGTTCGTTTCTTGCGTTGCCGTCCGGGCGATCAGTTTGCCGATTATGGAGAAGATGCGATTGGCGGACGCTATTTCAAAGATGCCATTATCGACCATATTACAGCCGGATGGAGTGTGGATGAAACACTGACTTTCTATGGCGTACAGAACTTCACGGCACAATGGTGTATCGCTTCTGAAAGTATGAACCTGTCTAACCATGCCAAGGGTGCTCATGGTTATGGTGCTATGTTTAGTGGAGATAATGCTTCTTTCCACCACATACTGTTAGCACACCACGGTAGCCGCTGCCCGCGTATCTCCGATTTGTCTGCTCCCGGTACACAAGAATCTTATGACTTTACCGGATATTTCGATGTGAGGAATAATGTCTACTACAACTGGAGTGGAAGAGGACAAGGCAGTTATGGCGGAAAGTATGCTGCTTTCAACCTGACCAACTGCTATTATAAACCGGGGCCAGCTACCGGAACAAACAACCGTTCTTACCGTATCCTGTCAAGTGATCCTACTGCCAGAGCTTATATCAATGGCAATTATGTGTTAGGTAACACAGGTGTCACGGCTGATAACTGGACAGAGGGTGTTTGGGGACAATTCGATTCTTCACTGGGTACGGTTCCTGAAGCAGAAAAGCAAGCTATGAAGATGGCAGATTACCAACCTTTCAGCAAACTGACCAGTCACACGGCTGAACAAGCTTACGATAAAGTATTGGAATATGCCGGAGCTTCTTTGCGTAGAGATGTGATAGATCAGCGTATCGTTCGTGAAGTAAAGAATGGTACTTACACCTATATCGGTTCCAAACCTGAAGAAGACGGCAAAGCCAAGCAACCCGGTATCATTGATACAGTATCAGATACTGAAGGTTACATTAAGGTGAAGTCGTTGAATCCCTGGCCTGATACGGATGGTGATGGAATTCCTGATATTTGGGAAGAAGCTTACGGGTTGAATCCTAACGATCCGAGTGATGCACAAAAAATCAGTTCGTCGGTTGATCCTAACGGACGCTATCCGAACATCGAAGTTTATTTCCACAACTTGGTTCAGCACATTATCTATTATCAGAACCAAGGCGGAATAGTAATGGAAAAGAAATAAAGGTGTGGAGCAAATAAATCTATTTACAATAAAAGCATAGAATGATGAATAAAATAATCATAAGCATATTTATCCTGCTGTGGGTAGCAGTGGGTGCTATGGCACAGACTGCTACCGTGACCGGTATGGTGACCGACGATATGGGGCCGGTAATTGGTGCCACAGTAACGGTGCAAGGCACTTCAATAGGTGCAACGACCGATTTGGATGGTAAATTTACATTGACCAGTGTGCCCAATGTAGCCAAGGCCGTGTTGATAGTTCGCTATGTAGGTATGGAAGAAGCAAAAGAACCGTTGAAAGGACGTACCTCGAACATTAATATCCACATGAAAGAAGCTGTTGGAATGTTGGACGACGTAGTCGTAATCGGCTATGGTACGCAGAAAAGAGGTAATCTTACCGGTTCTATCGCCAGCGTATCCGGCAAGATATTGGAGAAAGTACAGACCACTTCTGCTGCTGAAGCCATCGTCGGTAAACTGCCGGGTGTGCAGGTGACAGCTGTAGACGGTTCGCCGGATGCTGAAATTAAGATTTTGGTACGTGGTGGCGGTTCTATTACACAAGATAACAGTCCGCTTATCATATTGGACGGATTTGAAGTAAGCAGTCTGAACGATGTTCCACCTACCGATATTGAATCTATCGAGGTCTTGAAAGATGCGGCTTCCACAGCTATCTATGGTGCGCGTGGTGCCAACGGTGTAATCTTGGTGACAACCAAACGTCCTGTTGAAGGACGGGTTGTCATTAGCCTGAACACTTATGTGCAGACCAAAGAACTTTCCAACAAACTGGATGTGATGGACCCTTACGAATTTGTATTGATGCAATATGAAAATGCGCGTCAGAAAAGCTCTAATCCTACAGCTTTTAATAATAAGTATGGACATGCTTACGAACACTACATCTATCAGGGAAATGCCGGAACTGACTGGCAGGACGAGGTGTTCGGTTCCAATCCGGTGGCCAAATATGTAGACCTTAGTGTGAATGGTGGTACGGAGAAAGTCAAATATAAACTATCCTTTATCCATCAGGACCAACCGAGTGTGATGGTAGGCAACGGACTGAAACAAAACAATATGAACGCTTCTTTCAACTTCAAACCTTTTAAATTCCTGACGTTGGAATACCGCACGCGTTTGTTGCATAAGGAAGTAGATGGATCCGGTACGGAAGGCGTTAGTTTGTTGACTGCTTTGCGTGAAAAACCGACTAAGGGTCTGGATGAATATATGAAACTTCCCGAAGACGATACGTATTTCGATCCCGATCAACTGGAAGAGGAAACTCTTTTTGATCCCAAAGAAGAATCGAAAAGAAATTATAAAAAGAGAATCAACAAGTCGCTCAATACGATGGGAGCCGTGACCTGGGATATTATGAAGGGTATGACTTTCCGTAGTGAATTTGGTTTCGAGAATAACTCTGAAGAACAACGCCGTTTCTGGGGTATGGAGACCAGTAAAGCTCGTAGCAACAATAACCAGCCGGTGGCGGAATGGAGCATGAAACAAGGTACCAAGTGGCAGCTTACCAACGTGTGGAACTACAACTTTATGCTAAAAGAAGCACATGATATCCGTCTGATGTTGGGACAGGAAATCAAGCATAACCAGACTACTACCAAAACTTACTCTACTCGTTTTTTTCCGGAAAATATCACGGCAGAAAAGGTCTTTGATAATTTGTCGCTGGGTACTCCTTATGAGAACTCCTCGTCAGCGGCCTCTCCCTCTCGTATTTCTTCATTCTTTGGCCGTATCAACTATGGCTATAATGATAAATACCTCGCTACGGTAACGCTGCGTGCCGATGGTTCTTCCAAGTTTGCCAAAGGTAACCGTTGGGGATTCTTCCCGGCAGGAGCGTTGGCATGGCGTATCTCTAACGAAGACTTTTTGAAAGATAATCAGGTCGTATCCAACTTAAAGTTGAGATTAAGCTACGGTTCTTCCGGTAACGACCGTATCGATGCCGACCTTTATCAGAAATTGTATGGGGTAAGCAGTTCCCGTCCTGCCGGATGGGGAGAAGTCAGCCACTATTACTATAACTTCTATAACTCTAAATATGTGTACAATCCTGATGTGAAATGGGAAACCACCATCACACGTAACATTGGTATTGACTTCGGTTTCTTTAAAGAACGCCTTAGCGGTACGATTGATGTGTACTGGAATACAGTCAAAGATTTGCTGGTGCCTTCGGATATTCCAGGTTACACAGGCTACACTAAACTGATGACCAATGTGGGACAGACATCCAATCGGGGTATAGAACTTCAACTGAATGCCTGGCTGATAGAAACGAAAGACTTCTCACTGAACGCCACATTCAATATCGGTCATAATAAAAACAAGATTGATAAACTGGCAAGTGGTGAAAAAGAATGGATTCTCACTTCGGCCTGGAGAAATGACGTCGTGAACTCTGATGATTATCGTGCCTATGTGGGTGGTACCAGTGGTTTGATTTACGGTTATGTCAATGATGGATTCTATACCGTAGCCGATTTTGAATCTTTCGACTCCAAATCCAGAACATGGAAACTGAAAGAAGGAGTGGTAGATTCAAGCCCATTGTCCGACACTCCGCGTCCCGGTAATGCCAAGTTCAAGAAACTCACTCCGGTAGATCCCAACAGCACCAATCCTTATCAGCTGACAGAAGCCGACCGTACTGTTATTGGCAACACTACTCCGAAATTCTCGGGAGGTTTTGGTCTGAATGCTACTTATAAAGGATTTGATATGAGTATGTTCTTCAACTTTATGTATGATTTTGATGTACTGAATGCCAACAAAATTATGCTGACCACTTGGGCGGACAATAAAGAGAACAACTTCCTGATGGACATCGCTTCAGATAAACGCTGGCGTAACTTCGACGACATGGGTAATGAGATCCGTTACAGTCCGGAAGTACTGGCAGAATTCAATAAGAATGCTACCATGTGGAATCCCACTTCCATCGGACGCCCCATCTGTATGTCGTATGCCGTGGAAGACGGTTCATTCCTGCGTCTTAATTCAGCTACCCTCGGTTACACCTTACCAAGTGTGTGGACGAAGAAAGTCGGTTTGAGTAAAGTGCGTTTCTATGTATCGGGCAATAATCTGTTTACCCTTACCGGATATAGTGGTTATGATCCGGAGGTGAACATCGCTACCGGTTTGACACCGAACATTGATTATAACCGTTATCCGCGTAGCCGTACCTATACATTTGGTGCACAGTTGACTTTTTAATTGAAATCTATAAAATGAAAGAACAATGAATAAGAAACTAATATACTCACTCATTGCCGGAACTATGTTCACTTTGACGTCTTGCGATGATTTTCTTGATGTGCAGCCCGCCTCCGGCTTTACTCCCGAGTACATATTTTCCAGCGAATCGGAGATGAAAGCGTTGATGACCCGTATCTACTCTTCCATGACGGAAGACGGATTGTACGGAAGTAACCTTGCCAGCGGTTTGAATACGAATACCGATGTGGAAATGAGTTCGTTCAAGAACAACACTGTCAGTACCAATGGCTCGGATATAGGCTGCTTTGATTCCCGTCCCACCTGGTCGGTATTGAACGCTACTTGGAACAATATCTATTATGCTATCAATTATGCCAACGACTTTTTGCAGGCTGTGCAGGAGTCACCATTGTTTTCCGATAAAGTAACAGGTGATACTCCTTCCGAAACACAACAGATGTATGGAGAAGTGAAAACTCTTCGTGCCATGCTCTATCTGGACTTGATCCGTACATGGGGAGATGTAGTGTTTATTATCAAACCAACGGAAGCGACCGATGACTTCTTCAGCCTGGGTACTACCGACCGCAATGTCATTCTGGAATATCTGATTGATGACTTGATAGCTGTAGAACCGATGATGAAATATGCAGTCGATTTGGATTATGGCGTAGAACGTGCTTCACGCGAATATTGCCAGTCGCTTATCGGACAGTTGGCTCTCTATCGGGGTGGTTGGACTCTTCGTGCCGACAAAGAAGATGTGACTCACGTAGGTTACATGGAACGAGGTGATAACTTTGAACATTATTATGAGATTGCCATCACTTATCTGGGGAAGGTAATCAAAGAAAGCAAACACGACTTGACTCAAAGTTTTGAAAACTTGTGGGTAAATGAATGTAACTGGAAGACTGCCAACAACGATGATGTCATGTTCGCTGTTCCGATGCTGAAAAGTGTCACCAGTCGTTATGGCTATAATATCGGTGTTACTAT
Source organism: Bacteroides sp. MSK.18.37 (assembly GCF_019129155.2). Classification (NCBI taxonomy): domain Bacteria; kingdom Pseudomonadati; phylum Bacteroidota; class Bacteroidia; order Bacteroidales; family Bacteroidaceae; genus Bacteroides; species Bacteroides sp. MSK.18.37. Next base: position 4,484,392 of record NZ_JAHOIB020000001.1, read on the forward strand.
TGCAGAAGGTAAGCACTCTTATGGCAGCGCCCGCAACTATGTAACTTTCTGCGGTACGTATGTTTATTCGTTTGATAAGGATGATTTGCGTCGTGATATGACTTGTGTACCTTATAAATATGATAAAGACCTGAATCAGGAGATTGATATGGGAGTGACTGGTATGGGTGTTGGTAAATGGTCCAAACTCTATATGCAGTCTCCGCTGGGTGCTTCCAGTGGTTCTAATACAGGTATCAACAGTGTACGTATGCGTTTTGCAGATGTTTTGCTGATGTATGCTGAAGCAGTCAATGAACTTTACGGACCGCGTGACGATGCCAAAGAAGCACTGAAGCGTGTTCGCCGCCGTGCTTTCGATGCGGCTCAATGGACGGATAAAGTAGAAAGTTATGTAGAGAGCCTGACTAATGAAGCAGATTTCTTCCAGGCAGTCATGGATGAGCGTAAATGGGAGTTTGGTGGTGAAGGTATTCGTAAATACGATCTTGCGCGTTGGAATAAATATGGTGAAGTTATCTACAATCTTTATAACGAGATGACTAATTGGGGATTGGTAGCTAACGGAGCTTACGTACCAGGCATTGAGAAAGTACCGTCTAATATCTATTACAAGCAAGTGACGGACCCTGAACATTCTGATAGAAAGGTATTAGACATTGTAGGTATTGACGAATATGGTCCCGGTGTAGGTCGCCCTGCCGGTTACACAGTATTGGAGTATGCGTTGGGATGGAGAGTGTTGAACAAAGAAACACAGCTTTATGAAACGTTGGATGCTATTTCATGGAGTTTCCGTGGATTTATCAACAAGAACAACGATCAATTAGTGAAACCTACCGATCCTGTGAGATACCTGTGTCCTTATCCTGCAAAGGTTATAACAGACCATCGCGGATTGATTCGGAACTATTATGGATACTAATCAGTAAAAAGACAAACGTTATGATAAAGTTATTACGAAAACTTGCAACGGCTATGCTGCCCGCACTCCTTTGCGGCACCCTGTTCATAGGCTGCGAGGCAGATGATAAATATACGAAAGTGGACGACCTGTTCCAGCCCCGGTTTGTATTGGAGAAACCGGAGGTGAAAGCAAACTCTGTGACATTGGTATGGTATAAAGTGAACGATGCTATCTCTTATACGGTACAACTACATCAGGATCAATATTATACCAGCTTGTTTATGGAGATAGAAACCACTGATCCTTATGTGTTTATCGATGATATTCCTTACGGAACTACTTTCTATATTCGTGTACGCAGTAATGCTGCCAACGCTACCAACAACTCGCAATGGAAATACACCAGTGCCTCTACTGAAGCTCGTCCGGAATATGCCCAACTGGTGGAAGATGTTTCCAAAACCGAAATTACGGAATCATCGGCTATCATTCGCTGGAAGAAAGACAATAAACAGAATCCGGTGGATAGTATAAGCATTATCCCTATGATGAATACGACACTGCCTGGTATTAGCCGCTATCTGACCATTGAAGAAATGATGCAGGGATTTGCCGAGGTGGATGGTTTAACGAAGAATACACTGTATGCTGTCAACCTGTATGATACCAGTAAACCGCGTAAATATGACAAACCTTATAATCAGGTAACGTTCCGTACGGCAGGCCCGTCGGCTATGTCCATACCGGTAGGCTTGGATGACGATTTATCTGCGATGTTGCTGAACAACGATGTCGATCCTGAAGTGCCCGAAGGTACAGAATACTATTTGCCTGCAGGTTCTTCTTACCGCGTCACTCCGTTCGCTTTGATGAAAGGCTTCCGTTTGGCCGGTAGTCGTGATGGAGTTAAACCTATTGTTGTTTTGGAAGGTAGTTGGAGTATTGCAGAGGGTTCTTACCTCTCCAGTCTGGAGTTTGATAATATTGAATTCCGTCATGAAGCAAACAATAACTACTTTATGAATACCAGCAAGGCATACACAATAGAGAATGTCAGCTTTGTAAATTGCGATTTCATAAGTCTTCGCCGAGGTTTCTGGCGCCATCAGTCCGCTAATGCCAAGTACATTATGAATCTGGAAATGGAAGGATGCCGTTTCGAAGGTTGTGGATGGCAAACAAGTGCTTATGGTGCATTTAATCTTCAGTCTTTCGACAAAGATAACGGAGTTTCTTATGACCAGGTAGACCGTGCAATCTTCCGCAACTGTACATTTAGCAACGACAATGATGGAACCAATGGTTATGGCTGGGGTAACCTTTTCTATGCTCCTTATATGGATAAACCTATCGACCTGGAATATAAGAATGTAACTATTTACAACTACAGCCGTAATCAACGTCTGATTAACATTGAATCTGCCGTAGGTTCTAAATTGGTAATGGAAGGTATCTTGTTGGCATCCCCTTGCGGTGACTTGTTTGCTATCGGTGCTAACACTACTACTACATTCTCTAATAACTATACCACCGCAGACTATACATTGGGAGGTAAGAATATGAATGCGACCGATTTGAAAATTACGGCAGCCGAACTGTTTGCCGATCCGGCTAATGGAGACTTGACGATTAAGGATACCTCTTCTCCGATTGTAAGCAACCGTGCCGGTGATACTCGTTGGTTGCCTTAAATTTAAATTGAGAATATGAACTTACATGATTAAGAATAAATTAAAATATAATATTATGAATCTGAAACATTTATTTTTCTTAGCGGTTGCCGGAACGTTGGCAGTAGCTTGTAGTGAAGTTAATGAAAATTCTCTTACTGATGGCGATGGTCAAAGAATGCTTCGCACTATCAGTTCGGGCAACGACCGTTTCACTACACGATTGAATAGCGAAACCAGTGAATGGGAGAACGGTGATGCTATTGGTATATATATGTTCGATACGGAAGATAAGAATGTGTTGAACGATGCCCTTAACGTGAAATATACGACGATTGGCGAGGGGCTTACGGCGAACTTCTCGTCCGATCCCGGAATAGCAATCTATGATATGCCTACGAATTTCGTAGCCTATTATCCGCATACTACATCTGCAGATGTTATTGATGCCACAGCAGCACTTTATAAAGTAGATGTAAGCGATCAGTCTGACGGTATCTCTGCCCACGATTTAATGTGGGCAAAGGCTGCCAACCAGTCAACGGAATCATTGTTGGCAGGTGGATTGGCATTCACTTTCCATCATAAGTTAGTGCTTCTACGTGTTAAGATTACGAATGAAAACGTGTCGAATGTGACAAGTATAACGGTAGGGGGGATGAATACCACAGCTACTTTCAGCCTGATAGACGGGAAATTGACTAACATGGATACGCAGAAGTCTATTTCCCTGCAGAAAACAGGAGATAAATCTTTTATTGGTATCATGTTGCCTGCTGAAGAGTTGATAAATAAAATGTCGCTCACTATCATGGCAGACGGTGGTAAGTATCAGTACACAGTGCCTGAAGGCAGCAAGATAGATAAGTTTGTTGCAGGCTATGAGTATACCTTCAATATCAATGTAGGAAAAGAGACTAGCGGAGAAATAGGCGGTGGTTCCGGCAGCAACACACCTTGGGGTGATGGTGGCAGCGAGGATGGCGACGGTGATAAAGTTTCAGAGAATGAAGCAATTCCTGCTGATTATGCTCAAAAAGCGATTAATGCAGAAACAAACCTGTCGACAATATTGTCCGGTGCTTCCGGTAAAGTTGCGTTAGTATTTGCTGCCAATGCAGAAGGTTATACCTTTAGCGATGCAATGGTAGTGCCCGAAGCTGTAACAGAGTTGTTACTGATTGGTGATACAGAAAAACAAGTGAAGATGAATCTGAAACAGATACAATATACCAGTCTTCAAAAGATAGCATTGAATAACTTGGATATTACAGGTGATAACTCAACCGCTCTGCTGACTAACAATGAAACTGCCCAACTCGCTACTGATGCTGTGGTAGATTTCAAGAAGTGTAACTTTAGTAACATGAAGACTGTTTGTGACTGGTCAACCGGAGATAACGGGGCACAAAACTTACTTTCTGCTGTAGTGATCGATGATTGTCTGTTTGCCAATATGCAAAATGTCTTCAACTATTATGGTTCTAAAGCAATCACTATCACTAACTCTACACTTTATAAAATGACAGAACGCGTTATTTACGTGAAAGATGCCAATAGTGTAGTTATCACTGTCGAAAATTGCACATTGGCAGATATGGCAAAGACTCCATTTGAAAGCCGATATGCGAATGGTAATCTCTATTATAAGAATAATATTTCGGCCTGCTTCGTTACAAGTAACCCTAACATAGGCTATAAAATGGATGTACGGGAATTCTCCGGTAACTATGCAGCGGCAGCTACCGAAGCCGGACAGATGCCTGTATTGAATGTACATGGAAAAGCAATTGATACCAATACTTTTCCTAATGCCTGGATAGATACGTCCAAAACAGTTACCGAACTGTTTGAAGATGCAGGAAACGGCAACTTCAAACTGAGAATTGATGCTCAAGTAGGTGACCCGCGTTGGTATAAGAATGTAAAATAACCATTGAATTACTCTTGTAATACTGATTAAACATTACAGTTATGAAATTATTTCATTCATTATTATATCCCTTGTTAGGTGGTTTGTTTTGCCTCTCTTGTTCGGATGATGAGCAAGATTCAGGTACAAAACAACCTACTACTGCGGGAGAGGTTACCTTCGGTGTAGACCTCACAGGTTTCTCAACCCGTGTCACCCAAGACGGATCGTCATGGAATGACGGAGATAAGATCGGAACATACGTATTGGATATGAAGACTCTTGAACCTGTCACAGAAGCAGCGAATGTACCTTATGTCTGCTCGGAAGAGGGTGCGTCGGTTTCTTTCACTTCCACTACACCGCTGAAAGTGCAAAATGATGGAACACCGGTGAAGTTTGTGGCATACTATCCGTATAATGCCGATGTACGTAATTTTAATTATCCCGTGCAACTGGCCGCTCAAGAAAGAGGAAGTACGGCGTGCGACTTACTATATGCTGCCACGAAAGAAGAATACACCTACTCTCCGGAGAACGAACCCCATATCTCATTAAACTTTACCCATCGTCTGGCAAAAGTGATTCTGAAGTTTGTGAATATGGAAAAAGAACCGTTGGAAGTAAGTGATGTACGGATTGAGGGGATGCAAACTGCCGCTTCATTCAATATACAAACAGATGTACTGACGGTTGACGAAAGCTCTGTTGCTACAATCAACCCTTATCACAATGCTACAACAGGATTCTACGAAGCTATCATTCTTCCATCGGCATTGACAGACAGCTATAAAGTGTCTTTCGTATTGGACGATAGAGAGAAAGAGTGGATATTTACTAATTTGGACATTGCTTTGCCGCAATTCCACAAAGGTTATAGCTACACATTCGCACTCTACATAGACGACAGCGGCTTTGTAGAAATGGGACGTCTTGAAAATGTGGAAGGCGGAAACTCATCAGCTCCCTGGGAAGACGGAAGCAGTGAGGACGGAACGGCCGAAGGTGACAAGACTCCTGTATCAGGATATGCCTTCACACCTGCCGACGGCACGCAGCAAGCACTAGCAGATACCGAACTGAAAATCGCCTTTGAAGGCACTGCACCCGAACTTGGTACGAGTGGTTGTATCCGCATCTATCGTATGAGCGACCATAAACAGGTAGATGAAATCAATATGGCAGAACGCAGACAGTCTATCGTAAACGGTCAGACCCAACTGAATACGTGGATGGATATTATCGGCGTTACGCCTACCGGTTCTTCCGTTAGTCGTCGTATCGTCAATTATTATCCGGCACGGGTGGAAGGTAAGAGCTTCATTATCAAGCCTCATCAACAGCGCTTACAACCCGACACCGAATATTATGTAACCATCGAACAGGCAGCAGTGAAACAAACAGACTTCAAGGGAGTATATGGCCGTGCATGGACGTTCAAGACGAAGCCGGCACCAGCATTGACCGGACCGAACTATGAGGTGAAAATTAGTCACACCGACCCCAATGCTGACTTCTATACTTTGCAAGGTGCTATTGACTTCTGTGCCACACATGTCGATTTGAATGCTGCTAAGACATTCCGGATGGATGACGGTATCTATCAGGAGATTATCTACTTGCGCGATCAAAGCAACATCACAGTAAAAGGAAATGCTAGTGATAATACGGCTGTCAATATTCAATATGATAACAGCAATGATATTAACGGTGGTATAGGCGGCGGAACCAATATCGATCAGTTTGCCCCTACCGGCACTATTGTGCCCTCTTCCGGAGGTCGTTCGGTGGTGATACTCGATGGTAACAGTGATAAAATCCGCTTTGAAAATGTGACGATAGAGAATGCGTATGGCTGGACACTAGGCAAGAATGGTCAGGCCGAGGCACTTTATATTAACAACAAATCGGCTGCTTTTATCAATTGCCGTGTCTTGAGTTTCCAGGATACTTTGCTTCCCGGTGGAGGTTACAACTGGTTCAAAGATTGTTTCATAGCCGGAGCTACCGATTTCATCTGGGGGTCGGGTAAGGTGGTACTGTTTGAAGATTGTCAGATCCATGCACCTAGCGGTACACGTGCTGTAATGCAAGCGCGTGTCAGTGCGGGTTACTTGGGTTATGTATTCTTGAACAGCCGTTTCACGGTAGGCGAAGGCGTTACTAACTCTACTTTGATTTATCAGTTTGAGCCGGACAATCTGACCTTCTTAAACTGTACGTTTGCCGATGTGTACGGTCCTAACTTTGTAGGAGAGAATAAACCGCTGACACCGGCTGTACCTACTGTTGCCACCGGCTGCAAACTTTACAACTGCAAGACTGAATCGGGTTCTGATATTTATCAATCTATTCCGGCAACGGTGCGCAATACAGTGCTGCAACTTAGTAAGGAACAATACGATCAATACTTCGGTACACGTGAAACCATCATGAGTTGGGATGGCTATACCGATGTGGCTTGGTTCAAATAATAAAATGTTTAGGTAAAAAGATACGATGAATAGATTGAATCGAATGACTGGCTTGGTATCGGTCATCATAGGACTATTTTGTGCTTGTCAGGGTACTGCCAAGCAGGTGGATGTGGAGACAGATTTGAAGGCAATGTATGCAGACCTTCCTTTCTCCATGCCCGCCATAGAGCGTCCCGTTTTTCCCGATTATCAGGTAAATATCTGTGATTTCGGAGCAAAAAGCGATGGGGTGACGCTGAACACGGAGGCTATTAATAAGGCTATCAAAGTAGTGCACGACAAAGGAGGGGGTAAAGTAATCATTCCGGAAGGTTTGTGGCTCACAGGCCCCATTGTTTTGCAAAGTAACGTCAATTTGCATGCAGAAAAGAATGCTTTGATTGTGTTTAGCGGTGACACCTCGTTGTATCCGATTATTACGACTTCATTTGAAGGACTGGATACACGGCGCTGCCAGTCGCCTATCTCGGCAATGAATGCAGAAAACATAGCTATTACCGGTTATGGCGTTTTTGATGGAGCGGGAGACAGATGGCGTCCTGTGAAGAAGGATAAAATGACGGACAGACAGTGGAAGAATCTGGTGAACTCCGGTGGTAATGTGGATGAGAACGGCAAGGTGTGGTATCCTAATGAAGGGGCATTGAAAGCATCCGTTCTCATGTCTGGCCAGGGGAATCAACAGGCTGAAATCACGAGTGAAGAATGGGAGGAGATGAAAAGTTGGCTGCGTCCTGTACTGCTAAGTATTGTGAAGAGTAAAAAGGTGCTTCTGGAAGGCGTGACTTTCAAAAACTCTCCGAGCTGGTGTCTTCATCCGCTTTCGTGCGAATCTTTGATATTGAATGATGTAAAGGTGTTCAATCCCTGGTATTCGCAGAACGGAGACGCGCTCGATGTGGAATCATGCAAGAATGTGCTGATTGCCAACTGTTTCTTTGATGCGGGAGATGATGCAATCTGCCTGAAGTCTGGTAAAGACGAAGATGGCCGTCGCAGAGGTGAACCTTGTGAGAATGTGATTGTGAGAAACAATACCGTTTTGCATGGTCATGGCGGATTCGTAATTGGTAGTGAGATGTCCGGAGGAGTGAAGAATGTATATGTGTCCGAATGTTCTTTTATCGGTACGGATGTCGGGTTGCGGTTTAAAAGTGCCCGTGGACGTGGTGGCGTCGTGGAGAATATTTACATCAATAATATAAATATGATTGATATTCCTAATGATGCTTTGATTGCCGATTTATATTATGCGGCCAAAAGTGCTCCCGGTGAACCGATTCCGAGTGTGAGTGAAGAGACTCCTGCTTTTAGGAACATCTATATCTCGGATGTGTTTTGCAGGGGAGCAGGACGGGCGGCGTATCTGAACGGACTTCCCGAAATGCCGATTGAGAATATTTCCATCAAGAATATGGTGGTTACTGGTGCTAAAGAGGGTATTGTAGTGAATCAAGTGGCAAAGCTCAACATCGAGAATGTTGAAATTGACACTCCTGACCAATCTATGATACAGATCGAAAATACAACGGATATCACCATTAACGGAAAAGATCTGGGAACGATTTCAGAGAAACGGTTGCTGACCAAGAACTAACTGTACTACTCGTTTTTATACTGTTTTTATTGTCAATCTGTCAGAACGGAAGTTAAAGAAGTGAATTACAGTATAATATATGTTGACAATAGAAGCTGACAATAGGCTGACAATAAGAATTAAGAGTTCTATTGTCAGCCTGTTTTTTTATTGTATAGTTATGCTGACATCTTGGAATTGTTGTTTTAAGGTTCTGATATAGTTGCATTCGTATGCCTGTACAGTTGAGTAAGTATGTCTGTATAGTTGAGTAAGTATACCTGTATAGTTTGATTAGTGTGCCGGTATAGTTGGGCAAAGGTGCCGCTATCTTTACCTTCCCACGGCCGTGGTAGCTTCTTCTCACGGCCGTGGTGAGATACTACCACAGCCGTGGAAAGATCTCGTCACGGCCGTGAAGAACTAACAAGATCGATACTTTAGCAGAACGATAACGGCACCTTAGTTGAACAATAACGGTGTCTTTGCGGAATAATGCAGGCTTGGTAAGTAAGGGATAATAGCTGCATAGTGCAGTTTTAAACAATAATAGGCTGACAATAAAAGACGAAAATCTTTATTGTCAGCCTATTGTCAGCTTCTATTGTCAGTGGGTAATAGCTTGAAAACAATCACTTTATGAAGCCATAACTCTTGGCCTGACAATAAAAACCATTTTTTTATAAATTCTCAATGTAGCCTAAGTTCATTAACCCGGCCTCAAATTGTATGTAATAGCATTGCCTATTGAATCTGAATACTGCACGTTTGCAAGTCTTTTTCATTTGAACTGTTTCCGTAAAGTATCTTATATGTTCCGTTTAAAGGACGTATGGTATTGGTCGCTGCATCAAACCATTCGAAAGAATCGTACGGAAGCTCTATCTGGACGTTCTGTGTCTTACCTTTAGCAATGCTAACCCGTTGGAAACCACGAAGAGTTTTTTGCGGACCTTCTTTGTCGTCAGGACGGCAGATGTACACTTGAACCACTTCTTCACCGTCTCTCTGCCCGACGTTACTTACCGGGATAGTAAGAATTGCTTTTTCGCCTTTGGTCAGCTTCGATTGGTTCAGGGTCGCTTTCCCATAAGAGAAACGGGTATAACTTAAACCGTAGCCGAATGGATAAAGAGGTGTTTCCGTCATGAAACGGTAGGTACGTCCCTTCATCGAATAATCTTCATAATCCGGTAATTGTTGCATGCTTTTATAGAAAGTGATAGGCAGACGTCCGGCAGGATTGTAATCTCCGAAAAGAACATCGGCAACGGCTGTTCCACCTGCCTGTCCGGGATACCATGCTTGCAGGATAGCATCGCAATTCTGCGTTTCAGGCACGATGGCCATTGCCGAACCGGAGAAGTTGACGAATACTGTTTTCTTTCCATTCTTCTTTAGAAGAGCAAGAACTTCGCGCTGGATGGCGGGCAATTCGATTTCTGTACGGTCGCCGCCTTTGAATCCGGGGTCGGATACCCGCATGGATTCTCCTTCCAATAGGGGGGAGATACCTCCGGCAAAGATAACTACATCTGCGCTTTGCAACTTGTTCAGGATTTCACGGGCATCCATTGGAGTTTGTTTTGCCAAGTCGAAGTTCAGTGTAGGGTTATCTTTAACCTGAATAAAACGCAACTCGATGTCGTAACTCTTTCCTGCTTCGTAGTTGAAAGAATACAGATTGGTATGATTCTTGATGTTGGTGGCTTCTGCTATTTGCTTGCCGTTGAGGAATAAAGTAACTCCTCCGTTAGTCATCACGCGGAAAGTGGCGGCACCGGAATCTGTTGGGCGGAAAGTGGAACGATAGATGGCGGTGAAGTTTTTCAATCCTACACCGGGAGCAAATACGGTAGAACCTTCTGCACTGAAATGGAAAGGAGTGGTCAGACGGTCGGTTGCGGCAATCTTGCCTTTATATTCGCGGTTATTCCAGTAGGTGGCGTTGAATCCGGCTTCTCCGTCGATGCTGCACTGATTGAATAGGCTGTGCAGGGTGGTGTCGTTTGTATATCCGCATACAGGTTCGTAGATGATTTGTGCGTCAGGTAGTTTGGCGCGTATTCCTTCCAGTAGAGTAACGGTATGTGAAGGGAAGCCGTTGTAGTTACCCCATTGCATTACCGAGTCGTTGGCGTTGGGGCCGATGACTGCGACTTTCATCTGACGGTTTAATGGAAGGATGTTGTTATTGTTTTGGAGTAATACCAGACTTTCGTGTGCCATTTTCAGTGCCAGTTCTTTGTGTTTGGGACAGTCGATAACAGAAAATGGAATGTTACTCCAGGGATGAGTCGAATTCATTTCTCCCAGTTCAAAGCGGGCTTTCAGTAGTCTTTTGACTGATGTATTGATTTTCTCTTCCGAAATCAGGCCTTTTTTCACAGCATCGGTGATGCTTTTGAAGTTACCGCCACATTCGAGATCTGTTCCGCTTAAAACAGCGTCGGCAGAGGCATGGGCGGCATCGGGATGCGTTTCATGTTTCTTGCGTTGGAAAAAGTCTCCGATTGCTCCGCAGTCGGTGACTACGATTCCTTTGAATCCCCAGTCGTTGCGGAGAATTTGGGTTAACAGACGGTTGCTGCCGCAGCAGGGATCGCCTTCGAAACGGTTGTAAGCGCACATCACTTCTTTAACTCCTGCTTTTTGTACCAGTTCCTTGAAAGCAGGAAGGTAGGTTTCCCATAAGTCTCTGGGTGCAATGTTTTCTGCGTTGAAGCTGTGACGGTTCCATTCGGGACCCGAGTGTACGGCAAAGTGTTTGGCGCAGGCATGAAGTTTGTCATATTCGGCATCTTCCGGTCCTTGCAGACCTCTGACTGCCGCCATTCCCATACGTCCGCTTAAATAAGGGTCTTCGCCGTATGTTTCCTGTCCTCGTCCCCAGCGGGGGTCGCGGAAGATATTGACGTTGGGAGTCCACATGGTCAGTCCCTGATAACGTTTATATTGTCCTTTTTCATTGAATTGGCGGTTCTTGGCGCGTGCTTCGTCAGATACGGCATCAAAGACTTCGTATAATAGTTCGTCGTTGAAAGAAGCGGCCATACCTATGGCTTGTGGAAAGACAGTAGCCAGTCCGGCGCGGGCAACGCCATGAAGAGCTTCGTTCCACCATTCATACGGCTTAATGCCAAGCCGGGGAATAGCCGGTGAGTTGTTTTGCATCAACGCCACTTTTTCTTCTAATGTGAGGCGTTGAAGTAAATCGTCCGCCCGTTGTTCCGCAGTTAATTTCGTGTCCTGATAGGGATACTTGCTGGGTTGTTGTGCCTGTACATTTACCCCTTGAATTCCGATAAGACAGGCAATGATCCATTGCTTTTTCATTTTCTAGTTCTTTTGGTTTTTAGATTTGAGACTGCAATAGTACGTGCTTTTCATTATTTTTGTGGGGAATATCCGGTAGAAAAGGAGGATTTCCTATGCAAGGCTTATTTGGAGCCGATAAATCCATAGACCTGTTCAAAGATAAAACATTTTAGCTGAATAGAACGTGAACTTTATAATGTAAATAGAAAGATACTGAAATGTTTGTTTGAAAGGGTATGTATGATTGTCCTCCTTTTGTACTGATTATTACTCTGGCAGGATGGAGGAAATGCTTAATATTGCATTGTTAATTAAGCTCATCCGGGCGTTTATTCATTGATTAAAATGCGAATACTATGATGTATCATTCGACTTGTTCTTTTAAGTGTTTACCTTATCTTTTGATTCTGGGGTGCATATTGACGTTCCTGCAAGCTTGTGCACCTGTTCAGAGATATGTCCTGTTATCCTCCGATAATGGTGACGGAACCTATACCAATCCGGTGATTAATGCCGATTATCCTGATCCGGATATTATCCGTGTAGGGGAGGATTATTACATGGTTAGTTCGTCCTTCGTGGCAATGCCGGGAATTCCGGTCTGTCATTCGAAAGATTTGATTAATTGGCAAATTATCGGTCATGCCTATGACAGTATCACTTTCCAGCCTCAATATCGGATGGAAAATGAGAAAACGGCTTATAGCCGTTTGTGCTGGGCCCCTACCATCAGATATGATGAAGGCATTTATTATATAGGAGTCAATATTGCGGATGATGGCTTCGTCATGTTTAAGAGTACGAGGCCGGAAGGTCCTTATACGATGCATAAGTTTGAAAAGCGGTTGTATGATCCCGGCTTTTTTATTGATGATGACGGTAAAAAGTATGTCACTCACGGAAAAGGGAAAATCTATCTGACGCGGTTGAAAGATGATGCTACGGGAGTGCTCGACCCTCAAGATAAAGGAACGCTCATTATAACAGCTCCCGAAGGTTACGGCCATTTGTTTGAGGGATGTCACACTTATAAAAGAAACGGATGGTATTATGTCTTTAATCCGGCGTTGGGGTATGATGGGGTGCAGATGATAAGCCGTTCACGAAACCTTTATGGACCTTATGAAACGAAAGTTCTGATAGATGATGATATTAATTATGCCGGTGCAGGTGTTCATCAGGGTGGGTATATAGAAACGGCTGAAGGAGAATCCTGGGCATACACTTTTCAAGATCGCGATTATATGGGGAGGTGTCTTATGTTATATCCTATGAAATGGGAGAATGAATGGCCGGTTGTCGGACCGGAAGGCAGACCGGGGAAAGGAGTGGTTACTTATCGGAAACCGGCAGTCAAAGGTAAACATAAGATGAATTATCCTCATCATTCCGATTCTTTTGACAAACCGGAATTGGCTCCGGTCTGGGAATTTAATCATGTTCCGTATAAAGAGAAGTGGAGCTTGACGGACAGGCCGGGTTATTTTAGAATATATGCTCAACATGCCAAAGGTTTTTATTGGGCGAGGAACTCGTTAACTCAAAAGGTGACAGGACCGTATAGCACGGGCACGGTATTATTAGACTTGTCCGGTTTAAAGGAAGGTGACTTTGCCGGAAATGGGATTATGGGAAGAATGATGTATCAATTTGGAGTCAGAAAGAAGGACAACCGCTTTTGGCTTGAAATGAGAAAAGGGAACCGGAATGCGGCAGAGATGATTGTGGATAGTCTTGAATTGAAAGATGTTCAGAGAATTTATCTGCGCACAGAAACAACGAAAGAAGGGGCTACTCGTTTTCATTATAGTTTGGATAATCGCCAATATCATCGTTTCGGTCCTGAAGGTGTTTCTAATTTCTGGGGATTTCTAGGGATACGGCATGCACTCTGTTGTTATAATGTAATGAAAGGAAATCCTTGCGGATATGCCGACTTTGACTCTTTTGAACTGGAAAGTGCGCATCGCGGCAATCATTATGATGCATTTACGGAAATAGACTTCTTTCGTTATGACGACCGGGAAGGGATGACATTGGTTCGTCCTGTCGGCAAACGTCCGATGCAATTTCTAACGGATATAAAGGACAGCGATTGGCTTGTGTTTAATAACTTGACATTTAAGAAAAGACCCGGAAAGATAACATTCGAACTGCAGGCTTTGAATCCGGGAGGAGTTCTTGAGATGAGAAGAGGTTCTTTACAAGGGGAACTGTTGGCTTCTTGCACTATTCAATCTACTAACGGGGAGTGGACGAAGCAGAGTTTTGAAGTAAAGAAATTACGAAAGAAAGAGAAAGTCTATTTTGTGTTCGGAGGTTCAAATAAGAGCTTATCTATTAAGAATTTCATATTTGAGTAGAATATCCAGCAAGGTCATATATCGAACCTTTATCGAAATAGAAAATCACTAAAGTAAAGGTTTTAGAGGATAATCATAGCTGGCTTATAGATATTTACTACATTTGCGAACGACCGGTAATACTTCCGGTTATTTATAGAATATCCTTTTGGTACATTGTGCGTTGGGGATATTCTTGTTTGTATAAGAAATAATAGTAAATAATGGATATTGGAGGAGGCAAATGAATAGTGATTATAAAGTTGGCGATTTAATTTATGATGCAAATATTTATGATGGAATGAATACCAGCATGGATGATTTGCAATTTTATAAGCGGTGGTTACCTAAAAACAAGGATGCCCGAATACTTGAGCTTTGCTGTGGAATTGGCAGACTTACTCTTCCTATTGCAAAGGATGGATATGATATAAGTGGGGTTGATTACACTGCTTCAATGCTCCATCAGGCTAAGATGAAAGCTGCCGAGGCTGGACTAAGAATCAATTTCATTCAGGCGGATATCAGGACTCTGGATTTACAGAAGAAGTACGACCTTATTTTTATTCCATTTAATTCGATCCATCATTTATATGAGAATGAAGATTTATTTAAGGTACTTCATGTCGTTAAAAATCACCTCAAAGACGGAGGCTTATTTCTGTTGGATTGTTTTAATCCGAATATTCGGTATATAGTTGAAGGTGAGAAAGAGCAGCAGGAAATAGCCACGTATACAACTGGCGATGGAAGAGAAGTCTCGATAAAGCAGACAATGCGATATGAAAATAAAACCCAGATTAATCGGATCGAATGGCATTATTTTATCAATGGTGAATTCAATTCTATTCAAAATCTGGATATGAGAATGTTTTTCCCTCAAGAGTTGGATTCATATTTGGAATGGAATGGTTTTAGTATTATTCATAAATATGGAGGATTTGAAGAAGAAGTATTTAATGGTGATTCGGAAAAACAGGTGTTTGTTTGTCAATGTAAGTTTGGATATTGATGTGTTGTTGACAGGCAAATCTCTTTATCTTGTATGAAAAGTCCCTTTATATCAGTTTACTCTATCGAATTTCGATTGATCGAATAATGAGACAACCGGGTATAAAGGGACTTTTTATATTCTTATCAAAGAGTTATTTTTTTCTCTCTTTGTATTCTGACGGGGTAATTCCTATCACTTTCTTGAAGCACTTGCTGAAATATTTCGGATCGTTGAACCCCGTCATATATGCTACCTGGGAGAAGTTATATTCGTCGCTGTCAATCAGTTGTACGGCACGTTTGATACGTATTTCCCGTATAAAGTCAACAGGTGTCAGTCCGACGATTGATTTTAATTTCCGGTAGAAGATTGTACGGCTAAGCATCAACTGTTCTGCAAATTCGTCAATCGTTAGTTCGGCATTGTCCATCTGTTCTTCCATGTATGCCATTACTTTTTTCATAAATTGCTCGTCGTATGGAGTAATCTGTGGTTGTGAAGGAGTCAGAGGATCGGGAGAAGAGGTATTCTTTCCTTCCATCAGCCTATTCATATAGAGTTCCTGCAATGCTTTGCGTTGTCGTAACAAGGAGGCTACACGGGTCTTTAGATAAGTAGCACTGAAAGGTTTGGTGATATAATCGTCAATGCCTTGTTCCAATCCGGCGATACGGTCGTCCAGAGAGGCCTTGGCTGATAATACAATGATGGGGATATGGCAAATATTGTTGTTCTCTTTGATTTGCCTAATCATTTCTAAACCGTCCATCACCGGCATCATAACATCGCTGATAATAAGATCGGGCAGGTCGTCAACAGCATGTTGCAATCCCTCTTCACCATTGGAAGCTGTGATTACCGTATAATTCTCCGACAAAATACTTTTCAGAAAAGCCTTTAACTCTTCATTATCTTCTACCACCAATATGGAGAAACCATCCGAATTAGTCTCAAGGTCTTCTTTTTCTTCCACCTCTTCCGGCGCTTTCATGCTATCGACGGGATGAGGCGCTGAACTCTGACTATCATTCAGGATAAATTCGACCTGTACATCCTCCTCGAAAATTTCCCGTTGTAAAGGCAAGCTTACTGTAAAACGGCTGCCTACTCCGGGTTGACTATTTACTGTAATAGTGCCATGATGCATTTCCACCATCTCTTTCACGAGAGACAGCCCGATGCCGGAAGATGGTTGCAGAATATTCTGTTTTACCAATGACTCGAAGCGTTGGAACAAGGAATGTTGCTTTTCTACTGCAATTCCGATTCCTTCGTCTGCAACCTCTATCTCTACCGTCTTCTCTTTCGTTGTGATATTGACTGTAATCGACTTGTCGGCAGGTGTATATTTGAATGCATTGGAAAGCAGATTGAAGAATATCTTTTCAAACTTGTCTCTATCCACCCAGCTATATACCGACTGGATGGTAGAAGTCAGCTGATAGTTTATGTTCTTTTCTTCAGCTATCAGTTTGAAGCTACTCATCACCTTTTGCAAAAGTGGAATCAAATCGGTCTCTTCAATCAGTAGTTTCATTTTCTGATTCTGAATCTTGCGGAAATCCAGAATCTGATTCATCAGTCGGAGCATGCGCTCTGTGTTCTGATGTACCAAAGTCAAATGCTCACGGGCGGAAGGAGAAAGCGGTTCATTCTCTAATACCTCTGTCACAGGGCTACTGATTAAAGTTAGCGGAGTACGTAACTCATGAGATATGTCAGTAAAGAATCGCAGTTTGATATTTGCTAATTGTTGTTCCATATCCACTCTGTGACGTAACCGATAGATGTAAAACAACACATATACGATGCTTGCCGTAAAGAGTATGAATAGAATGAAATAGAGCAGCCATGCCCAGTAGGTTTCCCAAAAGGTGGGGAGTACATGTATAGATAGAGTCCGTACATTGTCCACCCAGACCCCGTCACTGTTTGTTGACTTTATCTGCAACTGATATTTGCCTGCAGGTAAGTTGATGTAGCTAGCGGAACGGTTATTATCTGCTTCATTCCATTCTTCTTCTAGTCCTTGCAGGCGATAGGCATATAAAATCCCTTTTGGATTGACATAATCAAGTGCAGCAAACTGGAAAGTTACATTCCTTTGAGAGGGCTCCAGTTCCAATTCTTCCAGATTGTCAATAGAGTGATCGGTAAGGTGTCCTTGAATCTTGAGTCCTGTAAACACAATAGGAGGGACATAGCTACTCTTCCGCATCTTCTCCGGAGAAACTTCCAGAAAGCCTTTATCAGTTCCTAAGATAATTTGGTTACGGGCATTGATAATAGGAAGAGCTTCGGAGAAATTGAATTCCTGATAGATGGAACTTAATTCATAGTTCTCAAAAGTTTCTTTGGCAGGATCGAATTTGGAGAGCGCAATCTCCGAAACAACCCATAGCTGATTCTGTGTATCTTCAATCATTGATAGTGCCAAATCGGAAGCCAGCCCGTTGTTCTTGTCGTAGTTTCTGAATTGGATATTCTCGTTCAGCAGATTGGGAGATATCACTTTATTTACGCCTCCGGTGAAACTGATGATATAAGTGGTTTTATTCTTGTCTGTATAGATATGCATGATATCGTTGGCACTAAGACTGTTTTTATCTCCCGGTCTACGGATATTCCGGTAGAATTTAATCTCTTCCAGGCGTTCGAAGTTGTTCGAGAATGTCAGCAGTCCGTTAGTCGTTCCCACTAAAATCACTCCTCCCGGAGCTTCTGCAATATTGCGTACTTTCATACCGTAAGCTATGGGATAGTTTCTTAACTCATTATTACTATGAATAAATGAAACTTTTCCATCTTTAGCTTGTGCCAGCAGATTTAATCCACCCCCATAACATCCTATCCAAATATGATTACGACTGTCCTGAAAGATAGCATAAATACTATTACTGCTTAAACTATAAGGATCATTTGTCTGGTGTTCAAAATGGTGAATAGAGTAATGATTTGCTCCTGTCTTTTTAAGTTGGAAAAGTCCGATTTCTTTAGTCCCCAACCATATATTTCCATCTTTATCTTCCAGAATCGAATATACCCCATTATAGAACGATTGTTTTTCCTTAATGATATTTCCTTGTTTGGATAAGTACCCCACCAGGTTACCATCCGGTGCGAATATCTGGATATAATTAGATTTCGATGCTGTCCATAGACGTTTATTGCTGTCTTGCAGGAATGCACGTGTTTCTGCCTCGTAATCAGTCAGGTTAAATTGATAGCTCTGTGGAAAGAAGCATAGTTTCTCTACACCACGTGCTGTTGCAAACCAACAGTTTCCCTGATTATCCAATGTATAAGACCTGACTAACGGACTGAAAATAGACTTAGGATTATTGATATCCGTAAGAAGCGGTTTGAGAGTTCTTTCTTTCCGGTCATAGTAGCAAAAGTTTCCTTCCGTGGGGAGTAACCATAGGTTTTTCGCATTATCTTCAAAAATAAGTTTGCGACTTTTACGCCCATGCTTGATAATCTCATCTTTTGGGGTGAACAGATGCTCTTTTTCATTGGTCACGAGGTTAAGATGGACAATGCCCGGATCTTTTGAAAAAATCCAGATATCTCCCAAGTGGTCTTGATAGACAGATTCTACATCGTTGGAAGTTTGGGTAGCTGTACGGATGTCTATTTGCTGGAAACTGTTCTTCGGGATAGAATACAAAATCACTCCATTATCCGTTCCCAATGCCAGCATATCTTTTCCTATGGTAGTGACATTGTTTATTTTATGATGCGGATAAGGAATATCTACGAATTTCAGTTTTTTAGTGTGGAAGTCATATCTGGCTAACTTGTCATTTTCTGCAATCAGATAGATCGTTTCCTTTATTTGGGTGATGAACTGGAAAGGAAAGTCAGTATCCAGTGTTTTCTTTCCTATGATGGAAACACCTTTATCCGTCAATATCCATTCATCTTCTTCAGAGTCTTGATAAATGTTAAATATTTGATTTCCTTTCAGGTTGTGGTTGGAAGCTGAATAAAGTGTGATGCCTTCTCCTTTTTTGCATAATTGTTCGTCCACTCTGAATGCATATCCGCTTTCACAGAGAATCCAGGCAATCCCTTTCTCCAGCGAATAAATGCGTGTAACATTGTTAGTTTGTTTCGTGGAAAGTTCAATAGGTTGGAGAACATCAATAAACTTCTCGGTTTCCACATCAAAAAGACAGGCTTGTCCATCGTAAGTGGGGCACCATATATCTCCGTATTTGCTTTCTGAAATAGTTCCCATGCGATTACTGCCGAATGCATATTTACTCTCTTGCGAAGTTTTATATGTCTTAAAAGTGTATCCGTCAAACTTGTTAAGCCCGTTCCAGGTACTAAACCAAACAAGCCCTTTCTGATCCTGTAAAATGCTCATTACATTACCTTGAGCGAGACCGTCACTCACGGAGAAATGTTTAACTTGGCAGATAGGTTGAGCAGCTATATCGATCGCTATTGTTAGAAGAAGAAATAAAGTATGGAGCCGTTTCATAGTAGTTACTTTAATGTTTATAGCAAAAATAAACAAAACAATGCAGAATGGAAAGTCCGATAAGTGGTTTGAACGAATAATACTCGTTTTTTCCTATTTTTTCCTCTTCATCCTATACAGCATTGATCTCTATGTTGTGTTTTGAACAAAAATAAGAGAGTAATATTAGTTAAAAAAATCCTCTTTATAATCTGAATAAGATTATAAAGAGGATAATTTTATTGACAAGAGTTGCATGGGGTATGGTGAGATGAAATCATAATTGGGGAATAAATTGCACAAGACTTTCACAAGTATCCTCCTGCCAATACCTAAAATCATAGCAAAGCTAATTAAATAGTTTTTCGAATTGCAATATTTATTAATTTATCTTATGGTATTTATGAAATTTTTAATATATTGAAGATATTTTGTGCCAACTTTCCGTAACTCGTTGATTTTGCTTATGTTTGTAGGTAAAATAAAGAATGAAGTGAATGAATATGTCTACACAGCTATTATATAATGATTTCCCTACTTTTTTGCGGAAATATTTTCCTTACAAAGTACAAAAGATTTCATTGAATGCAGGTTTCACTTGCCCCAATCGTGATGGTACAAAAGGGTGGGGTGGATGTACTTACTGCAATAACCAGACTTTTAATCCGGATTATTGTCGGACAGAGAAATCTATTGCTATTCAATTGGAAGAAGGTAAATGCTTTTTTGCCCATAAATATCCGGAAATGAAATATTTGGCCTATTTTCAGGCCTACACCAATACATATGCGGAGTTGGAAGGCTTGAAGCGTAAGTATGAGGAAGCATTGGCGGTGGATGGGGTAGTCGGGCTGGTGATTGGTACGCGTCCCGATTGTATGCCGGAAAGTTTGTTGCGTTATCTGGAAGATTTGAACAAACATACGTTTCTCATGGTAGAATATGGGATCGAAAGCACTTGTGATGAAACCTTAAAACGCATCAATCGGGGGCATACTTATGCAGATACAGTAGAAGCTGTGTGTCAGACAGCGGCCTGTGGTATCCTGACAGGTGGACATATCATCCTCGGACTTCCGGGAGAAACACATGATACAATGGTGGCACAAGCCGAAATTCTTTCCGATCTGCCTTTAGCTACACTTAAAATCCATCAGTTACAGTTGATCCGTGGTACGCGAATGGCGCATGAGTATGACGTAACTCCTGCTGGCTTTCATTTGTTTAACGAGGTTGAGGAATATATTGATCTGGTGATTGATTATGTAGAACATCTCCGTCCCGATATGGTTGTGGAACGTTTTGTTTCCCAATCTCCTAAAGATTTATTAATAGCTCCGGACTGGGGATTGAAAAATTATGAATTTGTAGCTCGTTTACAAAAAAGAATGAAAGAAAGAGGTGCTTATCAAGGTAAGAAGTATAGGGATTCGGAAAAAAGGATTATTTTTGCAAACGATAAACTTACCACTTAATAAATAGCTGTTTTGCGGAGTATAGAATAGTGGAAGAAATATTTAATGGATTTGAAAGATGGAAAGTAAAACAAGAATTAAAGGAAATGTCCACTATGTGGGAGTAAATGACCGTAACAAGCACAGATTTGAAGCGATGTGGCCATTGCCCTATGGAGTTTCATATAACTCTTATCTGATTGATGATGAAATGGTGGCATTGGTAGATACGGTAGATATCTGTTATTTTGAAGTCTACTTGCGTAAAATCAAGCAAGTGATTGGAGAACGTCCCATTAATTATTTGATTATAAATCATATGGAACCGGATCATTCGGGATCTATCCGATTGATTAAACAACATTATCCGGAAATTATTATCGTGGGTAATAAGCAAACATTCGGTATGATTGAAGGTTTCTATGGGGTAACCGGTGAACAATATCTGGTAAAGGACGGTGATTTCCTCGCTTTAGGACGTCACAAACTGCGTTTTTATATGACTCCAATGGTGCATTGGCCGGAAACGATGATGACTTTTGATGAAACGGATGGAGTTCTTTTCTCCGGTGACGGATTCGGATGTTTTGGTACTGTAGATGGCGGATTCCTGGATACCCGGATCAATGTCGATAAGTACTGGGGAGAAATGGTTCGTTACTACTCTAATATCGTTGGTAAATACGGAAGCTCCGTGCAAAAGGCTTTGCAGAAATTAGGTGGACTTCCCATTTCTGCCATTTGTTCTACTCACGGACCTGTATGGACAGAGAATATTGCAAAGGTGATCGGCATATATGATCGTTTGAGTCGTTATGATGCGGATGAAGGTGTTGTTATTGCCTACGGAAGCATGTATGGAAATACAGAGCAGATGGCGGAAGCTATTGCTGAAGAGCTTTCTGCACAGGGGGTTAAGAATATCGTTATGCATAACGTAACAAAGAGTCATCCTTCTTATATCATAGCGGATATTTTCCGTTATAAGGGATTGATTATCGGTTCTCCTACGTATAGTAATCAGATATTTCCGGAGGTGGAAGCGCTGCTTTCAAAGATTCTGCTGCGTGAGGTGAAGGGACGCTATTTGGGTTACTTCGGTTCTTTTGCATGGGCAGGTGCTGCGGTGAAACGTCTGGCGGAGTTTGCTGAAAAGAGTAAATTCGAATTGATCGGTGATCCGGTGGAGATGAAGCAGGCTATGAAAGACCTGACTTATACCCAGTGCGAAAATCTGGCACGTGCCATGGCGGACCGTTTGAAGAAAGATCGTTAAAACAGTGAATGAGATAATTTATTAACTAACCTATAAAATAATCGACTTATGAGACTTATTATTCAGCCGGACTACCAGTCCGTATCTCTGTGGGCTGCACATTACGTTGCCGCTAAAATAAAAGCTGCCAATCCAACCCCCGAGAAACCATTTGTATTGGGCTGTCCCACCGGATCATCTCCTCTGGGCATGTATAAAGCTTTGATCGACCTGAATAAGAAAGGAATCGTTTCCTTCCAGAATGTGGTAACATTCAACATGGACGAATATGTAGGATTGCCGAAAGAACATCCGGAAAGCTATTATTCTTTCATGTGGAATAACTTTTTCGGTCATATCGACATTAAACCCGAGAATACTAATATTCTGAATGGTAACGCTCCGGATCTGGATGCAGAATGTGCACGTTACGAAGAAAAGATCAAGTCATACGGTGGCATCGACCTGTTCATGGGTGGTATTGGTCCTGACGGACATATTGCATTCAACGAACCGGGATCTTCATTGACTTCACGCACTCGTCAGAAAACGTTAACAATGGATACCATCATTGCTAACTCCCGTTTCTTTGATAATGACATCAACAAAGTTCCTAAGACTTCTTTGACAGTGGGAGTAGGTACTGTGCTTTCTGCAAAAGAAGTGATGATTATTGTAAATGGTCATAACAAAGCTCGTGCTTTGTATCATGCGGTAGAAGGTGCTATCACACAGATGTGGACAATCAGTGCATTGCAAATGCATGAAAAGGGTATTATCGTTTGTGATGATGCTGCTACAGCTGAATTGAAAGTGGGTACTTACCGTTACTTCAAAGATATCGAATCTGCTCATTTGGATCCGGAATCATTGATTAAGTAATTTGTAATGAAATAATAGAAATAAGGGCTGCGCACTGAAAATGTGACGCAGCCCTTTTTATTTCTGATACTATTATGTGAAGATTAGATTTTGGATGATTGTCTAACGAGCAAGTATTTTGGCTATTTCTGTTGCTGCTACTTTATATCCTTCACCAGTGAAATGAATGTAATCATTTCCATAAAGTCCGTCTTTCATAGTTCCGTCCGCTTCGGTGAACCATTTGGTGGGATTGATATATTCAACTTTCTCGAATCGGTGATGTTGTAATATGTCATGAATCTTATCACATTGTGTGCGCACTTTACTCTGTTGTTCCTTACCGGATGGAAACAGACCTAAAAGAATGATACGTGATTCGGGGAATTGCTTCCGTACTTCATTGGCTACTGCGATAATTCCTTCAGCCGTGTTTTCGGGACTGTCTTTTCCACTTATCAGATTATTAATTCCAATGGCAATCACTATGTTTTCAGGGTGGCAACTATTGTAGTTATCATAACGGACACGCCAAAGCAGGTTTTGCGTGCGGTCGCCGGATATGCCGGCACTTTCCCAATTATCCTTTCCTATGGCATTGTCCATAGCCTCTTTGCCGGGCTTGTAAGTCACTTCTTTTCTGTTACCTCCCCAACCTTGTGTGATGGAATTTCCCAATAACAACAGTTTTAAATGTTTCCCATTGAGAGTGGTGGTTATGTCTTTTGCTACGCTGTTCCAGTCCGAGTTTTGGGTCCATCCGGCTGCCGAACGGAATTCATTTCCCGGTACAGGATGCACACACATATTTTCCGCCCTGTTCGTAGCTTTGAGGATGAACTGCACAATAGGCTCGGGATTGTTGAGGGAGTGCGGGTGATGATCCACTCCAGGCTTATGAATAATAGTAATTGGTGCATGCAATTCCTCCATACGTTGTTCGAAAATGGCTGTGTTTTCAGCAACCGACACCACTTGGTCAGCATCACCTACCACGTGCAGGATGGGGATTCCGGCTTTTGCCATTGTCGGTGCACAGTCTATCGGATTCTTTTTCCAGTTCAACGCTTCAGCTTCGTTTTTAAAACCGTAAGCATTGAGAAGTTGTTTCGTATCCATGGCGGAACCGGCAGATTTACCTTGTCCCATAGGCCAACTTTTGAAGTCCATTACGGGGGCATCTGCATAAATACATGCCACTTTTTCCGGGTTTTGTGCCGCCCAGTTATAGACAATCAGCCCGCCACGACTCATCCCTTCAAGTGCCACTTTCTTGTTGAATCCGGCTTTCACCATTCGCTTGTAAAAACTATTCCAGCGTTGAACAGCTTTATCCGAGCCATATAAGTCGGCTACATCACAGTAAACAATATGAAAGCCATGTTCCAATAATGCTATGTCAGTCTGTGGCTCATGCCCCCAAAAGCGTGCACGAATCATCCAAGGTTTTCCTATGGCTTCTTTTGCGGGCTCTACTACAAGGCATTTTACTCCCTCATTCTCAAATTCATACCCTTGGTGTCCATGGAAGTTGAATCGTTTGGCATCTTGTATTCCCAGTGATGTCTGCAGCTTTGTTGGAGAAGCTGTTGCTTTTACAGCGAGATATTCATATATCTTTTGGGCCATGACTCCTGCTCCGATAGAAGAGGGGTGCAGTTTGTCCGGTAGCATAACCGAATCCCACTGGTCGCCGAAGAGATTAAACAGATTGATAATTTCCAGTTGATTTTTCCAGGCCAATTCTTCCACCGTGGGGCGTACCTCGTTTTCTATCAGTTGTGCATTGATTTCCGAACCCTCCGGCAGGAAACAACGGATAGGAGTCAGGAGAATAATACGTGGATGTGATTTCAGATTCCGGTATGTGTCAATTAATGTCTGGTAATTGTCTTTGAATTCGTTTTTGTATTTCCAGTTTTGCGGTTTGGTATCGTTAGTACCTAATTTGATTAATACAATATCGGGCTGATATTCCAGAGATGCTTTGTAGGTATCTGTTTCGGAATATGGGTAATCTCCTTTAGACAATATAGTTCGACCAGAGGCTCCGAAGTTTTTGACCTCATACCCATCTCCCAGATAAGCTTGAAGTTGTGCCGGATAGCAGTTCATTTCCCGGTTGGGGATGAATGCTCCATAAGTAATACTGTTTCCTATGCACGCTACCCGTATGGGTTCACTTGCAAATGATTGGATAGTAATGAATAGACATACAAGAAAGATGCCGATGTGATTTAATTTTTTCATGATGAATATGATGGTTTTGGTTTGTTGGGGGGATAACCAATCGTTGTTTTGCTGTGTATAAACGAACTGGCATGCTACTAATAATAAAACTTATTTATTCACGTTCCTATCATATAGCATACCAGTTCGATTCATTTTTCGGCTTTTATACCTCTTCCAGCCAGCCTTTCCCTTGCCGGATGATTTCCAGTTCGTCGTCGGTACATTTCACTACAGTGGAAGGTTCTATACCTCCGATACCTCCGTCAATGACCAGATCGACAATGTCACCGAACTTCTCATCTATCAGTTCGGGATCTGTCATATATTCCAAGTCCTCATGCTCTTCGTAGGGCAGAGTGGTCGTCATAATGGGAGCATCCAGCAGGCGTGCGATTTCGCGGATGATATTATTATCCGGCATACGGATACCCACTTCTTTCCGGTTGCGGAAGATTTTGGGTAACCGGTTGGTTCCGTTCAAAATAAAGGTGAATGGCCCTGGAAGATTATGCTTCATCAGCTTGAATATATTATTGTCTACTTTCGCATATTCGCTGATGCTACTCAAGTCATAACAGATGATAGACAGATTGTTCTTTCTAGGGTCTATCTCTTTGATCCGGCATATCCGTTCTATAGCACGTTCCTTCAAACCATGACAGCCGATGGCGTACATCGTATCAGTGGGATAGATAATCAGTCCGCCGTCATTCAGGATGTCGATGATTCGTTGTAAATCCTGCGGGTTATTATTTTTGTCATATAGCTTCAGAAGCATAATTCATTCTCCTTCTCTCTTATTTGAGTTTCTTTTTTAAGAAATCCAGTGCCTTTTCTGCTGCTTTCTCTGTCACCTTTTGTTTGATTGAATCCTTATTGGCGGTAGCGGCAGAGTCCAGTCCCAGTTTCTGTCCGAGTTTGCTGATAGCTTCATCGGCTACAGCCTCGACAGCTTGATTGGCCATGCTTTTAGTATCGACGCTGACTTTCGGAGAGGTAAATGAACCTCCGATCTTCAAGTCAAGAGTCATTAGTTTAGAGATATTGCCTACAGATGTCGGCAACTTCACTTTTCCGGAGTAGTCGATGGTTTGATCGAGGCCTGTGCTACCGGAAAGATTCAATGTGTAGTCTCCCATCTTGATATCGAACGGTTTGGTTTCTACGCGTCCGTCTTTGATGGTGAAATCCAGTGTCATATCTTTCACCTTCATGTCTTTCAGACTTGGCTGTTTAACGGCATCGGCTATTTCGTCGATTGCTTTCACTCCGCTCAAACTAAGATCACGGGTGGAAAGGCTGCCATCACCTTGCATTGTATTCAGTACAGGGCTCATGGTTGCATCCAAATCTGTCAGTATATTAATACTTCCGGAGAAATTACCTTTCAGGTTTTCGAAGATAGGAGCCATCTTCTGCACCATGTCCAATTCTTTGTAAGCTTGTGCGAAACCGATATTGGAGAGTTTGAATCCGGCTTTCATTTCCGGCTTCTTTACGTTGGCAGTGGAGTAGTAGCCGTTCATGACCACGTTGCCACCCATGGTGTTCATGGAGAGGTTTTTCATATCCACTTTGCCATCTTTTACCACAAGCTTGCCGTTCATATTATTGAAAGACATCTTATCGAATAACACCTGTTTCAGGTTAGCGTCCATTTGGAAGTCGATGTTGCGGGGAACTTCCATAATACCCGTGGCAGCTGTAGCTACGGAGTCGGTAGACGCAGTTTCTGATGCAGTCGCTTCATCCGCAGAAGCGGCCATGAAGTCGTTCAGATTGAAATAGTTGGAACGAATATTCAGGTTTCCTTTCAATGTAGTACCTTTCAATGCGTAACCGATATAGTTTTCAAACCGACTGTCGGCTGTGATATCATTCTTTCCGATGTTGACGGTTGTCTCGCTCAACTGGAGGTATTTCGGGGTGAAAGTGAAGAGAGACTTCTTGATTTCTACGTCCGGCATATCTTTCATTTTGAGTTTCATACCCGTCAGTCCGATAGTACCTGAAGCTTGCATACGTTCGTATTCCTCTTTTTCGATATAGGAAAGGCGTCCTGACATTTGCATATCGGCGTCAATGGTACCGTTCAACTCCATATCTCCAAGTGGATAGACTTGTTTTATCATACCTAAATTGAGAATCCCTTTAGCTTCAGCTTTAAAGTCCGGATCGCTGATCGGTGTTTTTACATTAGCCGTCAGGCTAAACGGATTTCCGGCAAGACGGAAACTGAAAGGATTGATATTGACCGTCGTCAGGTCGATATTTCCTCCCGGGTTCTGGACGTTGGCACTGATATTGATTTGATCCACTCCTGCCAGTAAAGCCGGATAGCGGAACATGGCATTCTTGACTTGCATATCAATGTTGAATGCAGGAACGGTGTCGCCTTGCAAGATACCTTTGGCCGTTGCAGTAAGCGTAGCGGTTCCGTCTGTTTTCAGACTGGAGAATTCCGTTGCATAAATGGCTGGAATCAGTGACAAGATTTCCTTAAACCCGATATCGTTCGTGTTAAGTTTCAAGTCCATGTCGATAGCCGGATCTTTCAAGGCTACCCAACCGTCGATACCTGCCTGAATGGCGTTGAGGCGGATGGTGTTGTCTTTTAATGTGTATTTGTTATTGGCAAGGTCGGCATCCACATCCATTGTTGCGGAGATATTGGCATTGGCCAGGAAAGGGATTCCATTCATCTTGTAAGTAAGTGATTTGGTTTCCGCTTCCAACTTCAGAGTAGTGCGGTCACTTCCTAAGTCTCCGGCGCAGACTGCGTTAAAGTCGCGGATATCAGCATACATCTTCCCTTGTTGATCGTCATAAATCAGGTTCATGTTTTTGATAACAAAGCGTTGTAGCTTCACTTTGAAAGGAGAAGATGCTTCTTCTTCTGAAACAGGAGCTTCGGCTGTTGCTGTTGTATCCGGTTTCATAATATCCCAGTTGGCACGTCCGTCCGGCAATACAATGGCATGTAAACGTGTATCTTCAATAAATATTTTAGAAATATCGTAACCGCTATCTCCGAAAAGAGAGAATAAGTTGACTGCGGCAGTAACTTCTCCGGCCTGTACAAGGGTGTCGTTGGCAAATTCACCAGTACCTTTTAACCAGAAATCCTCGAGAGTGACAGAAGCCTGTGGAAAGTTACGGAACAGGCTAATGTTAAGGTTCTTAAAGTCAAATTGTGCATTAAGCATCTTGTTGCCTTCTGTTTTTACAATGTCGGCTATCTTTCCCTGGAAGGCGAAAGGAAGAAGGAACATCAGAATGATGATGACTCCTACTGTGATAGCTGCGATTTTCAAACCTTTTTTCATTTGCTTCTATTTTAAGAGTTTGAGATATTACAAAGAGCAAAACTAATAAAAGTTTTTGATATAGAGGGAGAATCAGTTCTTTTTCTTTCGTCTTGATACGAAAGAAAAGGAACCAAAAAGAAAGAATCAAGGCTGCGTTTTTCCGACTACTCCGGTGTTTCCTCCGGCTAAAGGGCAGAAACTCGCTACGCTCAAACAGTCTGCCCTTTTTAACGCCGGAGAAACCACCTGCGCTTGACGTCGGAAAAACGAGGCCGGGAGGCCATGCGGGGGCACTGTTTGATGGAGATATTGTGTGTAGGATGATTTTTATGTAAGTGTGTAGATGACAAAGATGGATAGGTGCGGAGGTCGGGAAGAATAGGCTATTTTTTCTTTCTAAGTTCTTCTGCAATTCTCCATTGTAAGGCGGCTTCTCCTTCTTTCCCGACTTTCAACAGAGCGTCTCCGAAGAGTTCGTGTGCACCGGCATGTTCCGGTTTCAGGCTAGTGGCCTTGTTCAGGTCGGCAATGGCACCTTCTGTGTTTTCTGTTTTTAGCCGGAGCTTTCCACGGTTATAGACAGCTTTAAAGTTTGCCGGATAGAGGGTGACTGCAGTGTTGAAGCAGTTTTCAGCATCGAAATACTCTTTGTTGTTGAAGAGAGTGATTCCTTTGCGTATCCAGGCATCCACATAATTAGGGTCGAGACTAAGTGCCTTGTCGTAGTTGGCGAGGGCGGCACGTGAGTCGTGTGCCTGGGTGATACATTCGTTACCCATTAATAGATATTCGTGAGCATATTGGCGGAGGCGTTCCTGCTGTTCGCGCATTTGCTCTTTGAGTTTCTTATTCTGCTCTTTCAAGGTGTTTATGACACCAAGTTTACGTCGGATAAAACGGCGGGGAACAGATTTCTCAATATCATAGCGGGAATGAATGGCGCGGAAAAACTGTTCCAGACATTCCTCCATGTCTCCTTTGTCGAAAGCGCGTGAAGCAGCAGCGTATTGCACGTCGGCCTGCGCTTGTTTCAGAGCTTTGTCGATAGCCTGCCGGTCGTTGAAACGTCCGGCAAAGTTTACGATTTCGGGGCGGACGAAGACGTCAGCACGGTTAATAGGCTTTTTGAGCTGAATACCGTCCAGTGAGGTACAGCGGCTTAGTGCCACGTATGCTTGTCCACCTGCAAATACACCACCTGTGAAGTCGATGACTACACGGCTGAAAGTCAGTCCCTGACTCTTATGGACAGTGATGGCCCAAGCTAACCGAATGGGATATTGTGTGAAGCTACCTAAGACTTCTTCTTCTATTTCTTTTGTCTTTTCGTTGTAGCGATAACGGATATTGCGCCATGATTCACGCTTTACGTCACATTCTTTTCCATCGTCGGTGATAACGTAGATGGTTTCTTCTTCCTCATCAATTCCGGCAATGACACCAATGGTACCGTTTACCCACCTGCGGTCGAAATCATTTTTAATAAAGATGATTTGTGCACCGGGTTTCAGTACGAGCTCTTGTGAGGTGGGTAGACTGCTTTCGGGGAAATCTCCTTCGATGACTCCTTCAAAAGTAATTGGGTCTCCGGGAAGTTCCGCCAGTTTCTTTTCGTTGATAGAGTCTACCGTGTCTCTACGGGTGGCCAGAGTGATATACATATCAGCTTCCGATTCTTCTATCTGGCTTCCATAACGGGTGTTCAGTAGTTGCAGATCAGCCGCTCCGGCTGTATTGTTCCGGATATGGTCGAGGACGCCGACAAAAACGGGGTCTGTTTGGCGGTATACCTTTTGAAGTTCGATGGATACCAGGTCTATCTGGCCGAATACTCTGGCAGAGAAAAAATAGGGTGTAGGATAGAAGCGGTTCAATATTTCCCGTTCGTCGTTTTTTACGACGGGCTCCAGTTGGAATACGTCGCCTACCAATAACAGTTGTTTTCCTCCGAAAGGTTCGCGCAGATTATGAGAGTATACACGTAGGATTCGGTCGATGGCATCAATGATATCCGCCCTTACCATTGAAATCTCGTCGATGATGACCAGTTCTATTTGTTCCAACAGCTTCCGGTGAGGCTTGGTGTATTTGAAAAATTCATGGATACGACCACGCTGGAGACTCAAGTTCGGGTCATCCGGCAGCAGCGGATAGAAAGGGAGTTTGAAGAAACTATGCATCGTACTTCCTCCGGCATTGATAGCAGCGATGCCTGTCGGGGCGAGTACAACGTGTTTCTTTTTGGTATTTTCGCAGACGTAACGCAGGAATGTAGATTTCCCTGTACCCGCTTTCCCGGTCAGGAAAACCGATTGACGCGTATATTGAATCAGGTTCAGGGCGTCTTGAAACGCTGCGTTATTGGTGTCTACGCTCATAATCAGATAATACCAAAATGCTTCATTGCCTTGCTGATGCCATCCTCGTCGATGGGAGCTGTCACATAATCGGCAGCGGCTTTCACATCCTCTTTGGCTTGTCCCATGGCTACTCCGATGGCTGCATGGCGGAGCATGCTGATGTCATTTCCTCCGTCTCCGAAAGCCATGGTATCTTCGAGTTTAATATCAAAATAGCGGATTATTTCATCAATGCCCTTTTGCTTGGTGTCTCCTTTGGCGGTCACATCGGCAAATGCAGGATACCATCGGCCTATCTCGCAGGTAGGAATAGACGGACGGATTTCTTTTTCTTCCTCTTCCGTGATAAAGGGTGTCATTTGGATGACTTCCTTACTGGTTGCCTCCTCGAAAGATACAGTCGGAATCACATTCACGTGCAGGAAATCATAGAATATCTTTTTCACCATGTCATTGGGCTGGCAAACGGAAATGTTGTGTTCCTCTACAAAGATACAGGGAACGCCTTTTTTCTCGCAGAAATCTCCCATCGCTTTTACTTCGTCCTGGGGGATGGCACTTTTATAGATTACCTGTTCCCCGACAAAGCAGTAAGCCCCGTTCATGGTGATATATCCATCAATCAGATTCCGGTCTTGCAATTCGGAGAGGTTGTTGATAATGGCTTTCGGACGTCCCGTAGCGATAAATATCTTCAGTCCTTTTGCACGGGCGGCTTCCAGTGCCTCAATGGTAGACGACGGGATGCGGTGAGTTTCAAAACTGACCAATGTTCCGTCTATATCAAAAAATAATGCTTTCGTCATAAATTCTTTTTTGAATGGAGTACAAAAGTACTATTTTTCTATGTAAATAGCAATTAGGAGATTTCTCTTATGCTTTTTTTAAGTCTCTACTCTTATCGATAGGAACACAATTATTTAAAAGTGCCTAATAAAATGATTAATTATAATAGGTTCCTTTATTCTTTTGACTAAAAAAGTTTCCCAAGCATGGCATCAAGTCTTTATTCTTCTAACGAATTCTCCTTATACTTCTCTCCATAGAGTTGCTGGTACTCCTTTTGGAAACGGTCATAAACACTTTGTGCATACGCTTTTTGTCCAAGTTTCTTGAGTGCTTTTATTTTGAAAGTCAATGCCGTTTCGCTCATTCCGTCAAACGAGAAAAGCACGTCGGACAATACGATAACCTTTCTGGGTTCATTATTCGCTTCTACGATAGGAAGCAGTTTCTCGATGATCCGGATGAAAAGTTCGTCATGGTTAATTTTGATATTGCCAAACCATTCGTAATGTACAAAAGTAGGCAGTAAGGTGCCTCGTTGCAGCAGGCCGATAAATCAGAATCCTAATTATTAATGGGATGGCAATTATGCTTCTTTCTGTTTTAATAAGACGGGATATTGCAGAACTTGATAAAACTAACAGTCTGTCCGGATATTCCCTTGGGGAGATTTAATCGGGCTTTAAAAATCTTGAATCAATGAAACAAATAAAATATTTATCCTTTATCCCTTTTCTAGCTCTTCTCTGCTTGATGACGGGATGTGAAAATGACAAAGATGTGTATTACCCTTATGTCAATGTTCCGCTTACTACGCACAATCCGGTGCTCGTTGAGGGAGAAGTCCTGCATATCGGTATTGGTTTGGACGGTGTGAATTATCGTGTAGAGAGTGATAATGAGGATGTGGTGACTGCCGAGGTGGTTGGCAACGAGATACTGTTGACAGGCAGTGACATAGGTAGCACCATCGTTCGTCTTTCGGATGATAGCTACAATCGTGCTCTCATGACGGTTGAAGTACGTAAACTTCAGGAACTGACACTCGAATCGCTCCCGGAGGGAGTGGAAGTATTGCGTCTGGATAATGACGGTGTTATTCTTCGTGAAATGAAAATACTGACCGGTAATGGCGGTTATACCGTTAAATCTCTGAATGAAGGGGTAGCTACTGTGGCAATCTCCGGCACTACAGTAACTGTTACTGTGGTAGGTGACGGTGGTACAACTATTACTGTGACCGACCAGGAAAAGGAAAGCCGTTCCATAGATTTATGGGTACCGCTCAATCTTGACGACCCGACGCCACGTATTTATTGGGATGGTTATCGTGCCGATATTAACACGGCCGGAGTTTCCAGTACCGGATCTTATGCGACGCCAAAAGATATGTACTGGTATCAACAAAACGGTGAAGTGAAAGATACATATTATGTCTACTTTAACGGTGGTTGGGCAAACAATTTAAATTGTGTGAATGCTGCCAACCGTAATCCGAAGTTTGAAACGACTATCAATGACACTAAGACTTCGTATACAGACAAAGCAGCCTCTGCCGTTAAACTGACCGAGTTTATTTTGGAAAAACGTATCGGTACAGGTCCGACGAGCCATCCGCATATCTATTTCATCTCTTTAAAAACAGAAGATGGTAAGCGTGGATTTATAGTGCATCGTTGGAATGAATAATAAAGACAAATAGGTTCTTAGTTTTTTTTCAGGGTATGAATATGAGGGTCGGATGCTGTATTGCTCCGGCCCTCTATGTTTTGATAGAGCATACAAAATTAGAGGCTGCCTTTCGGTAATACCACGAAAACAACTATCTTTGCTAACTGTTTATTATACACATAACCTAACAATATTATGCAGTATGAACTATAATTTTGATGAAATAATAAACCGTCATGGTACAGATTCCGTAAAATGGGATGCAGTAGAGAATCGTTGGGGACGCAATGACCTGATTCCAATGTGGGTAGCTGATATGGATTTCCGCACAGCTCCTTTTGTCATAGAGGCTTTGAAAAAACGCCTGGAGCATGAAGTACTCGGATATACATTTGCTTGCAAAGAATGGTCGGAGTCTATTATTAACTGGGTGAAGGAGCGCCATGGTTGGGCAATCCGTGAAGAGATGTTGACTTTCACTCCCGGTATTGTTCGCGGCTTGGCTTTTGTGATCCACTGCTTTACGCAAAAAGGAGATAAGATAATGGTAATGCCCCCTGTTTATCATCCTTTCTTTTTAGTCACTCAAAAGAATGAACGTGAAGTGGTATTCAGCCCGTTAGTCCTGAAAGATGAACAATATTATATTGATTTCAACCGCTTCCGTCAAGATATTCAAGGATGCAAATTGCTTATTCTAAGCAACCCCCATAACCCGGGTGGACGTGTATGGACCAAAGAGGAACTGTCTCAAATAGCCGACATCTGCTATGAAAGCGGCACATTGGTTATCTCTGACGAGATTCATGCTGACTTAACCCTACCTCCATACAAACATCCTACCTTTGCTTTGATTTCAGAGAAGGCACGGATGAACTCTCTTGTCTTTATGTCTCCCAGCAAGGCATTCAACATGCCGGGATTGGCTAGTTCTTATGCAATTATTGAGAACGACGAACTTCGTCACCGTTTCCAGACATATATGGAAGCAAGCGAGTTTAGCGAAGGACATCTCTTTGCTTATTTAAGTGTAGCAGCTGCTTACAGTCATGGTACAGAATGGCTGGACCAAGTGGTAGCATATATTAAAGGAAATGTGGATTTCACTGAAACGTATTTGAAAGAACATATTCCTGCTATCAAGATGATCCGTCCGCAAGCCTCTTACTTGATCTTTCTGGATTGCCGCGCATTGGGACTCAATCAGGAAGAACTGAACCGTCTTTTTGTAGAAGATGCTCATCTGGCGCTGAATGATGGAACAACATTCGGTAAGGAAGGCGAGGGATTTATGCGGTTGAACGTTGCTTGTCCACGTGCTACGCTGGAAAAAGCATTGAAACAGTTGGAGCAGGCTGTAATGGATTTAAAATAGTCTTTTAAGTCCATTCCCCGGTTCGGAAATAAAATCAATCCGTTCAGGGGATGAAGCTATATTTCCTGTCTCACTCTTGCTTTTTACTATTTAATTTTGTATCTTTAGTGCTTCTCATCTTCCCAAAGACAGGTAATCATATTACAAAGTGACCAATATCATCTTATAAGGTGATATTGGTCACCTTGCAATGTGCCTATTGTCCCATTGTAACGGGACGACTTACCGACTGCATAAAAAACTACTAATCTCTGTACTGAAAACCCTTAATCTTTGCACTGAAAAGTCTTAAGTACAAGATTGAAAAAGTAGTTTGTTGCGGTATGATGATATGACAATGTCTCAACTATGGCATCACATTTACCGGAATCAGCCGTACCTCACTATTCAAGCCGGAGGGTAATGGACTCCAATGTCCATAATTGGCCGGACGATAGTTCAAATCAACAATATTGATTTCTTTGAATTTGCGCCACTGCACTCCCTGCCTGTCTAATTCTGCAATTCGATTCGCAGGGAGATTCGTGACTTCTATCTCGATGTGGTTTTTTCCGGGTTTTAAGAACTGGCCCACCTTTAGTTGATAAGGCACTGCCCATGCGCATCCCGCTTCCTGTCCGTTGATGCGGACACGGGCACTTTCGCGTACATCTCCCAAATCAAGAATCCAGTCGTCGGCCTGCAAAGTCGGCAATTCGATGTCTAAGGAATAAACACCGGTTCCCATGTTCGTTTGGGCTGCCGGATGATCGATATGGGTCCATGAACAGGGGCGATCTATATCAAATGTTCCTTGAATTTCCGGTTTGCTTTCGGCGAAGTGTAACTTCCAACCATGATCCAGACGAAGACTGAAAGGTTGCTCTTTGACATACTTCCACGGTTTGGATGCCTGCAAAGGTTGTTGATATGTTTGCAGAATGATCGATTCACCGGATTTTAATTGCAGATAGACTTGTGTTTTTCCGTTTGCCTGTCTTACCTTAGCTTCACCACATTCTCCGGTCATGGGATTGAAGAGAGCGGCTGCGGCTGCATTCGTTCCCAATGTGATCCAACCGTCCACTCCTTTATTTTGCAAGGAAGAGATGAAATAGTGGTGTCCCGTATCATTCACTCTTCGGATCGCTTGTAGTCCGAATTTGGTTTTCATTTCTTCGGGAGAAATATTGCAGCTGGCCAATGTGCGTGCATAATCCGTTCCTGTGATAATCTTCCCCTTTCCGATTGGAGTAACGGTTGTTTCCGAGAAAGAAACAGCCGGAAGTTGCCGGAGCGTACGCTGGTAACTTTGGCGTTTTTGTTCCAACTGACCGTATCCCGGTACATCTGTCGGATAATTTTCGAGGAATACGATAGTAGCTCCCTGTTTGGCCAGTTCATAAAGATGTGCCAATACATCACTCGGCATTAGGTGTGCAGCAGGCACTACCAATGCTTTGTAGCCCGTTCCGCCTGAAGTAACCAACTGTCCGTCTTTGAAACGTGTACTGCGAATAAAGTTATCGGAAATATAATCCCCGTCATACCCGCTGTTGTTGATGCGATGGATAGCGTCGATAAACTTAGGAGCCAGTTTATCCATGTGGTGTATCGTGAATAATAACAATCGTCCCGGTTGTTCATTCCACATATCATATACCGGAAGATAAATCAGGAAATCATTATCCGGCCGTCCCATTTGCAGAAAGCTCTGGCAACGGGTGATATAGTTGAAGAACGAAGGAGCATCACGCCAAATACTGTTTGTCGGACTCATATTGATAGAAGCGTAGAACAACCATCCGGGCCATTCGGCTTCTTTCGGAGAATACGGAGTGCCGTGGAAAAACATGTGATTGACTCCGGAAACAAACATCAAATCCATATCCGGTTTACATTGCGACAGGGAAGTACGGAAATGCTCCGTCAGCCATGTAAATGTCTCGGAAGAAGTATACGTTTTTCCTGCAATATGAGCTGCCGAGGAGGCATATTTCAGCATAGACAGGTCCGAATCATTCTTTTTGGTCAATGAGTCCTGACGCAATCCTTCGATGTGGAACTGCGACAGTCCGAAACCTTCACATTCCGGAATATCCACGGAAGCATAGATATCAATCAGATTACCGGGCGAACCATGTGCCTGATTACGGGTGATACTACCGTTTTTGTGTGCCCAGTCTGTCCATTGATGACTGAAGTTCTCCAATAAGAGGTCGGAAATGGTTTCCCGGTAATCCGACACGATACGTCTGCTAACTTCCGGACGGTTTTTATCCAGGAATTCGGGGAAATGTTCTTCCAGTTTATACCCCCGTCTACGAGCGAACTGTTCCAGGAAATCATCCGTCCAGTCAGCTTGATAAACTTCGTATGAATCGTTGAAGAAAGTATGTGGATAACTTGTCTTGCTACTTTTGAAAGCACGGTCAAAGCGGGAAAGATAATTTTTTACCGCCTTTTTTGAGAGATGATTCATCACATAGCCTTCTCCTCCCGGAGCTGCCCGTTTCACTTTCTGCCTTGTTTTTCCGATGTAAAGAGCGATCACTTTCCATTTGCCGGCAGGCGCTTTCCATTGCAGTTTGTCTTTTTTGACGTGAGCAGTCAGGTTGATACATTTGCCTTTCTCATCATATGCCATCACCCGGCTTAGTACAGAAAATGGTTGTTGCTTGGGATCGGTCACATTAATATCCTGTTCAATCTCTTTGCCGCCCTCTATTTCGTATGTCTGGAAGATAGCCTTGGTAGCCGCATCTTCTATACTAACTTCAGGTCCGCCAAAAGGCCATCCGGTTCCGGTATTCATATCAATCTCAATACCCGTACGTTTTCCTTCCGCTTGTGTATGCTTAAGCATTTCCATCCAGTGGGGAGAAAGGAACTGAATATCATTCGCGTCATTGCCTTGCACCCCATAGATAGGAGTAATTTCTACTGCTCCCATTCCGGTACGTGCGTATTCTTCCAGATTATACGTCAGATTCTTTTCGTCTACGGCACTTCCCAGCCACCACCATCTGGCGCCGGGACGTGCTTCCACCGGAGTGTCCGGCCATTGTTGTGCTTGCATTACTCCACCTGCGGCGAGCAGGCAAAGAACTATCCATTGTCTTTTATTCATCATTCTTTCAGTGTGTTATAGTATTCTATATTTTCTGCGTCATCAGTTACAAAAAGCGGTCGTCCGTCCGGCTGTTCAAAGTGGAAGCGGATGCCGTCGAAGGTAATGTTCCGTGCGTGGCGGATATAAAACCCTTTGGCGGGAATAGTGCCGAACATCCAGGGTTCGGGGTATACTTTCTCCTGTTCGGGCGGAATACGTTTGCCATCCTCTTCGCTATATCCTCCTTTATAATAGAGGTGAATATTCCGAAAAGTTACGTCCTCAATACATGCACCCGGCACTCCGCTGATGATAGAAGCATACCGGCTGTCGGCATTCCATACATTGATATCGCTGATAAGAATACGTTTCATGGTGCCCACAGGAGTGCCTTCAGGACTGCGCATACGTGCGCCCAACCGGAGGAAAATAGGTGCGTTGACTATATTTCTCATTGTAATATTACTGATTACAATATCTTCCAGATGTCCTCCGTCTACCGTTTCCAATGCCAATCCACGGCAATGTTCAAAGATACAGTTCGTAATCGCAATATTGCGGAAACCTCCACTACTTTCTGTGCCGAGTTTGATGCGTCCCGTACGGAAACCATGATCGGGAGCCTGCGGTTCGTCCAACTGCCAAGTGCCGTCCATTACACTGCCTTTGTCAAAGCCGCTGACATAACAATCACTGATCGTCACATTTTCCGTATCTTGGAAGCGTCCTAATCCATAAGAGGCTTTCAATACAATGGCATCATCCCAGGGGGAGTTCACCGTGCATTGGCTGATACGTACGTTCCGGCAGCAATCAATATCGAAGCCGTCCCGGTTGGTGTCTACTTTCAGATTCAGAATCGTCAGATGATCCACTCCGGTAGCCAACAGGGCGAAATGCCCGCAATGCAGCATGGATAAATCTTTCAGGGTCACATTTCTGCAATCTTTCAGGCTGATAGCCTTATTGCCTACCCCCGGTAGGCGGCTCTCTTCACGGGTCAAGCCTTTGCCGTAGATTAAGCCGGGACCACTGATCGTAATATTCTCCAGTCCGATTCCCCAAATTAAAGAGTTTTTCCAATGGCTGTGACCGAAATCCTGATACTTATTATGTTCATTCGGTTCGGCGGTATCATATCCTTCCTCTTTTCCGGGAAAGGCGGCAATGATACGGGTGCCCTGTTCCAAATAGATATGAATGTTACTTTTTAACCGGATGGAATAACACGCATATTCTCCTGCAGGTAGATATACTGTGCCTCCTCCGGCCTGTGCGGCCGCTTCAATCGCACGATTGATGGCAGGCGAATCAATCGTTTTCCCATCCGCTTTGGCTCCGAAGTCCATTACATTATAAATGGCTGCATGTAGATAGATGCAACCTATTAACAGACTGAATAATAAATAGATCCTTTTCATTTTTTGTCGATTTTGGCAAAAATATCCGGTAACATATAGTAGTTGTAATCCGCTTTTTCATTCTGTTCGTAGAAACAGAAGTAAAGCCGAGAAGGCTTGCTTCCTTCGTTTCGGGAAGAAGCCGGGGAGAGACTGCAACGTCCGGCCAGTACAGGGCGGTCGGTTCGTTTGCCTGATTCATAAAGCATCAGGGGAGTTGCATCCTTATGTCCGTCACTCAAGCGAATATCATCGGTAGGAGTGACAGCCTGCAGCGTCCGTAATTGCATACTTTCTCCGTAGTAGCAAGTGAAGGCTTGTCCCTCCACGCTGAATACATTGATGTCCGAATCCGGTTGGCAATCGCCGAAACTCCAAAATAGGGCATCGGCTTCCGGAGCAGAGGCGACTTCTACTTCCAGGATAAATCCACGACTATCGGGCAGTGCTTTCCATTGGAAGGACACTCCCCGTATCTTTTCTTTAGGCTTTAGCCAGTGGCTTTCATTTCCTTTTGATATACCCAACCGGAAAGTGCCGGCAGGTGGCGTCAGTGCTTGTGCTTGCGCATCAATGAGCAAGATTCCCAGCAGTACGATGGTCAGGAGATGTCTTAACATAGTTGAAGTTGATATTACTTTGTTCATTCTCTTTTAGTTCAATGACATTCTTTTCTTCTGTCTTTAATGTGATTTCAGACAAGTTGAAATTCTTCGTATAGCAGATTTTGCCCGGTTTGTCGGTCTGCGCTTCGATGGCATAAAGATAGAAATTTTCCAGACGTAACGAATCATTCCATCCCGAAGCGGAGATAAATTCGTCCACATTTTCCGCTTTTACCTTTGATACGTAGACATTGCGGAAACGCGGATAACCTTTTTCGGGAGGCATTACCGGAGTCAGCATGATTCTCCAGTGCTCCGGGATTTCTTTCCCTTCATACTCTTTGGGTAAAGTGCTGTAACTGTAACTGGGGTTCCAGTTCAAGTCCGCCGCCAGCACGTGACGGACGTTTTCCGCTTTTACTTCGGTCATATAAATGTTTTCGATTGTCCCTCCACGGTTCATGGCGCTTTTCAACCGCAGCACGGCGGAGGTGCCGATTGCTTCCAGATTATATCCCAATACATTCCGTATGCTACCGGAAGTTTCGCTTCCGCAGGTGATAAGTCCGGCACCTTTGCGGGCGATGCAATTGCGTATGACCACATTTTCCGTAGGAAGGTTCACCCGCAGTCCGTCTGCATCCCGTCCCGATTTGATACAGATATTATCATCGTTACAGTCTACATCGCAGTTTTCGACCAAGATATTGCAGGAAGAATCAATGTCGATACCGTCCGTGCTCGGACCGTGTCCACCTATATTGTTGTTGATGGTCAATCCGTCTATCGTGCAATAATCGGAGTAAAGAATCTGACATCCCCAAAAACCGGTACGCATCAGGGTAAATCCTTTCAATGTAATGTCCGAGCTACGTTCTATGAGGATGCCCCGTACCCGTTTGCAGTCGTAATCCACAATCCAGCGCAATCCTTTTGCTTCGTATTCTTTCCGCATTTCCCAATATTTATCCCAAAATACTTTTCCCCGGCAGTCCAGCGTTCCTTCTCCGCTGACGGAAGCGTTCTTTTCATTGACAATGTTGATAACTGCCGCGGGCCATGTCATCTCGATTCCTGCAATCCGCGAACGGAATTCGGGATAATGATGAATGGATGGGCTGGCCAGTAAAGTCACCCCTTTGTCCAGTTGCAGGTTGACACCGCTTTTTATGAACAGTGCGCCAGTCTGATAATATCCCGGCTGGAGAACTACCGTTCCTCCACCGCTGACGGCACAACTGTCAATTGCTTTCTGGATAGCTTCCGTGCTAAGCACCGTGCTGTCTGCTACTGCGCCAAAAGAATTAGCGGATAAAATTACATGGTTTCCGGGCATTTGCCGGCTGCCTACACTATCGGCCCATGACAAATCCGGTTGTTGCGGTACTTGCCCCCATTCGAAGCTGTTGTTTCCTGCCTGTTTAGCCGTTGGGGTGGCGCAAGCTGCTGTCAAAAGTGTGCCTGCCAATAGGAACAGGGGGAAGATGCTTTTGGTTTTCATATTTATCTAATGCCTGATTCTTAATACTTAATACCTACTACTTATCTCTTAATTTCCGTCCGGTTTTTCAATTTCCGTGAATGGTGATTCGTTCCAGTGGAAACCATTTACATCGTCCGGCTGTGCCGGATTATAGGACGGGTCTATTTTCAGGTGTTTAGCCAGTTCCGGTACGGCTTTCTTCATTCCTTCAATCACACATTGGGCTATTTGATAGGCTCCGTATGGATTGAAGTGGGTGTTATCCTCAAAAGCTTTGGTCTGTCCCGGATAAGTGCCTGCCGGATAGTGTACGAAAGCACGTTTCGACGTTTCTGTTCCCAAAGCTTCATAAAGCGTACGGGTCATTTCGTTGAGGTCGATCAACGGAACATTTTCTTTAGCTGCCAGCCAGCGCATGGCTTCCGGATAATCTTCGTGTGTGTCACGGATATGTCCGGTTGCGTCGAAACTCCGGCGTTGGGTGGGAGTGACCAATACGGGGTATGCTCCCCGTGCACGGGCTTCATCAATAAATGTTTTCAGGCTGGTCATAAAAGAGTAATAAGCTCCTTTGCCCGGCCCTTTTTGCTTTTGGTCGTTATGCCCGAATTCCATGAAAAGATAATCTCCTTTCTTTATCTGGCTCAATGCTTTTTTCAAACGTCCTGCGGCAATAAACGTATTGGCTGATTCGCCCGATTCCGCATAATTGGCGATACAAACGTCCGTACCGAAAAAATGAGGTATCATTTGTCCCCAGCTTGCCCATGGCTCGTTGTCCTGGTCGACTACGGTACTGTTACCACATAGAAAAACGGTAATCACCGACGGATCGGCAGGCTTGATGCTGATACTCTGGCATACGGGTGCATCGCCGTTAAATTCCAGCGTCAGTTTATCGTCCCAGTTCAGTTTGGCTTTTTCGCGGGGTTTGATACGTACGGATTCTTTTTCGGAAATGCGGGGGTTGCGTTTGTTGATGATAAATGTTTCATCTACGAATTGTCCCTTTTTAGTAGCGAGGTTATCAATGAACAGTCGGCGTGATTCGCCTCTTACTGTTGTCACCCCTGCCTGTTTCTTGCTTCCCAGGCGAACGGTTACTTGATAGTTACCGTCCGGCACGCGGACAGAAAAGAAGAAGGGTGCCTTGCTGCCTTTTTCGGGAGTAGCGACGAGATCATATCCATATCCCGTCTCCTCACTGTAGCGGGGAGCATCTGCCAACTGGTATGTTTGGGCTTTCTCCTGTGCATTGACACTTGCCGTAGCCAAGAGTAGCAAGCCTATGATCGTAGTTTTCATGTAAAATGATATTTAATGTATATTGTTTATGGAATTTAGGCACGGATTACACGGATTTCACGGTTTTTAGAATTACGC
Source organism: Bacteroides sp. MSK.18.37 (assembly GCF_019129155.2). NCBI lineage: Bacteria > Pseudomonadati > Bacteroidota > Bacteroidia > Bacteroidales > Bacteroidaceae > Bacteroides > Bacteroides sp. MSK.18.37. The sequence continues at coordinate 4,527,323 of NZ_JAHOIB020000001.1, forward strand.
TTTTATAAAGCAACAGCGTAATCCGTGTAATTCGTGCCTGATAATTCCCATTTAGTTAATTTTCGGTTTGAGCTCGTCAGGAGAATCTTTGGTATAAGATTTCACATCTCCCGCCACTTTGGTGAATAATGCTTGTATCAGCTCCGGAGCTATCTTGTCTGCCGGACGAAAAGCATCCGAATTCATATAATTCAGGATTGCTTTGTGCATCTGGCGGGCAACGATTCGTTTTTCCGGTTGGGAAGTAATGTCCATACTGGTCATCATCAATTTACCGTTCAATACCTTTGCTTCGAACAACATGCCGATTTTCCGGCTGATAAACCAGGTATCAATACTTTGAACCGTTGGTTGGAATGTTGCCGGGAAGTCGGTGAATTGCATCACCTGCGCTTTGTTCAGCAGTTCCCACCATTGCAGGTTGCTATGATACTCGGTAGGGAATTCGCGGAAAAGAGGGTGATATTCATTCAGGAAAATACCGGTTGTGTGCGGCGGACGCATCTTGAACCAGGAAGTATTCCAGAATACGGGAGTGAAGTATTGTTTGACTTCTTTGCCGTATTGTATCTTTCCGGCAGCTGTAATCAGCACATTTCCTCCGTCCTGCAACACAGCCAATGCCTTGGCATCCAAGGTGTCGGTGGTATATACTGTTCCTTGTACCAGTTCCACTTGTGCCGGATATACCCAGAAATCCCAGTCGTTTACGGCATCACTGCCTTCGATACGTACTTCCAGATTTAGTTTCTGCGGTGTATCGATTCCTTCCAGAGTCATATCTACACTACCCAAAGAATAAAGATTTCCGATGGGAATGTGACGGGTGCCGACAGTTCCATGAGCATATACTTTTCCGAATTTATCCTTAATGGTATATACTGTTTTTGCACTTTCTAAGGGAGCAGCTCCGAAATGAGATACTTCAATGTCGGCATGGAATGTTTCATTGTTGGCATATACAAATTTAGGAATACGTGCCAAAGGTACGGTCGGACTGCAAAAGCGTCTGAACTGTTCTGCGTTGATATATCCTTTTTCTTCAAAGAACACGTCCAGTACACCGACTAATGCAGTTCCCTGGCCGGAATAATCATTGAGAGCCAGCAACTGGAATCCCGCATAGTCCGGAGTACGCAAGGTCTTTTCAATCTCATGTTTGTAGCAGAGTGCCTGCAATTTGCCCGAAGCCATCATAAAGTCGTGACTCTGGCTTCCCATTTGGTTATCGTTCAGAATATCCCGGAAGATTTCAAAGTTCTTCGCTTTGTTGACTCCGGTATATTTACGAATTTCATTGAAATTCGGGAATACACACCATTGACCTGTTTCGTGTGATACATACGGTTGTTTCACCGTGTCGATCCTTGTACGATAATCCGATTCACTTTCCGGTTGTGCACCTGCCCAACTAAGTCCGCGTGCGCCGGCTTTCACATGATACTCATTGTGAGGTTGCCATTGCCAGCTGTTTCCAACGGAAGCTCCTGTGTATACACGACGCGGATCGGTTGCTTTCCAATAATCCACGAATTTGCTGACCCATGCCACCCAACGACCGGAAGGCTCATTGCCGCAAGCCAGCATGCAGTAAGAAGCGTAATTCCCATATTCTTTGGTCAGTGCAATGGTTTCGTCCATCAGGTATTTGTCAATCGGTTGTCCGTTACCTAGTCTTGGACCGTGGTTCGGCCAGCTCGGTCCTTCCGGTTGCAGATAGAAACCGACCAGATCGGCAGCGATGAAAGCTGCTTCCGGCGGACAGAAGGAGTGGAAGCGCATGTGATTCAGACCATAGTTACGACAAATGCGGAACACCCGTTCCCAAGAAGCTACATCCATCGGCGCATAGCCTGTCAATGGGAAATCACAGTTTTCCACCGTACCGCGAAGCATCGTTTTGCGACCATTTACATAGAACCATTTCCCTTCTATCTTGAAATCACGCATACCAAACTGTACTTGTTGCGTGTCAGTTTGCTTGCCGTTGGTCAATTTTGCCGTCAGTTTATAAAGTGCCGGACTGAATTCATCCCACGTCAGAAACTCTTTTCCCATCGGAAGTTCCATTTCCACCGGATTATCTCCCGGACGGATGTTGAAACTTTGATGTACGGGAGCCACTTTGTGCTGAATGTCCGTGTTAAAGCTCTCAGCGGAAAGGGTGATCTCTCCCTTGATGGAAGAAGCAGACTGTATATTCATGCGAACCAGCGCTTTCTGATTGCTCAAATCGGGATATACCTGAATGTCTTCTAAATGGACTTTAGGAGTAGCTTGTAATTCGATTTGTCCGACGATACCGTTCCAGTTACCTTGTGTCTGGTCGGTGATGCTGTGAGAATCGGGACCTACGTTGATTTCTTTGATTCTATTATCGATACGGATGGTAATCAGGTACGTTTTTCCGGGGGTAGTTGCAGCAGTCAGGTCATAGACATGGGGAACACAAAGACTGTTTTGCATACCAAGCTCCTGCTGATTTACCCATACAGTAGTTTCGATGTGCGGACGTTCCAGAAAAAGAGTGATTCTTTCTCCTTTCCAGTCAGCCGGAATTGTCACTTTCTTTTGATACCAGGCCACACCTACATAATGTTTGTCGGGAGTCAGAAAGAAGGGTAGCTTTACTTGTCCCTCTATCCTGTATTTTTCCATATATGGGTTGAAGTAGTAAGAACTGTCGTAGAGGCTTCCGGTCCATTGGGTATGGACGGTCACTTCATCTCCTTTCAGTTTTTCGGGCATGGAGCCGGGCAGGTTGATAGAATCGTCGAGGGATTTTTTGAACCATTGTTCCTTGACGCCGGTATCTTCCCGGTCTATCCGGAAATTCCATTTGCCGGATAAACTGAAAGAGTGATTTTGTCCCGCTACGGTCAGTATGGAGATAAATACGATAGCAATACTTACTAAAAGTCGTTTCATGATATATAGAGTTGATATGTTTTTCATTCTTTTTAAAATCTGCCGCTAAAGTAGAGCTTTTTAAGGGTTTAGTAAATAGAAAGATGTACAGATACATAGAATATTGTATCAAAATGGACATCTAAAAGCGTTCGTGTACAAAACTACATGGATTTGAAATATTGTCCATGCTCTTTATCTTTGAGGAGGGGCGGAGATGCCTTATCTTTGCAAGGTAAACTTTTTAATCTTAATAAGGAACCATGAAAAAAGTAGTAATCTGGATAGCTCTAAGTCTTTGGTCGGTGATGACAGTCTTTGCCGGTGAGACAGCTTACCTCTTTTCTTATTTTATCAATGACAGTAAAGACGGACTGCATTTAGCATATAGTTATGATGGATTGAACTGGCTGCCTTTACATGGCGGACGTTCTTATCTTACCCCTGCGGTTGGTAAAGATAAATTAATGCGTGACCCCAGCATTTGCCAGTCGCCGGACGGAACTTTTCACATGGTCTGGACTTCCAGTTGGACGGACCGGATTATCGGATATGCCTCTTCCCGCGATTTGGTTCATTGGAGTGAGCAACAAGCAATCCCTGTGATGATGCACGAGCCGGATGCACATAACTGTTGGGCTCCCGAACTGTTTTATGATGAACCTTCACAAACCTATTATATCTTTTGGGCAACTACGATTCCCGGCCGTCACAAAGAAGTGGCTACCAGTGAAAGTGAGAAGGGACTGAATCATCGTATTTATTATGTAACAACGAAGGACTTTCGTACTTTCTCGAAGACGAAGATGTTCTTCAATCCAGATTTCAGTGTGATTGATGCCGCTATTGTGAAAGACCCGAAGCGGAAAGACCTGATAATGGTAGTCAAGAATGAAAATTCCAATCCGCCGGAAAAGAATTTGCGCGTTACGCGTACGAAGAAGATAGAAAAAGGATTCCCGACTAAAGTATCGGCGCCTATTACAGGAAAATATTGGGCGGAAGGTCCGGCTCCTCTTTTTGTAGGTGATACGCTTTATGTCTATTTTGATAAATACCGTGACCATCGTTATGGAGCTGTTCGTTCTTTGGACTATGGTGAAACATGGGAAGATGTGTCCGATCAGGTCTTTTTTCCGAGGGGGATTCGTCATGGAACGGCGTTTGCGGTGGATGCCTCCATTGTGGAGTCACTGATTGCCGACCGGAACTATAATCCGCTTATTCCCGATAATCTGGCGGATCCGTCTGTCTCCAAATTTGGTGATACCTATTATCTTTATGGCACTACCGATCTGGATTACGGACTTGGACGTGCCGGAACTCCTGTCGTATGGAAATCGAAAGATTTTGTGAACTGGAGTTTCGAAGGTTCCCATATCAGTGGATTCGACTGGTCGAAAGGATATGACTACACGAATGATAAAGGTGAAAAGAAAAAGGGCTATTTCCGGTATTGGGCGCCTGGAAAAGTGATTGAGCAGGACGGCAAGTTTTATTTATACGTTACGTTTGTGAAACCGGATGACAAGATGGGAACTTATGTACTTGTAGCTGATCGCCCGGATGGTCCTTTCCATTTTACTGCGGGACAGGGGCTTTTGCCTCCCGGAGAAGAAGGAACAGATAGCCCGGCTGTCGTTGATGATATTGACGGAGAACCTTTTATTAATGACGATGGTTCAGGATATATCTTCTGGCGTCGCCGGAATGCGGGACGGCTTTCTGCGGACAGGCTTCATCTGGATGGTGAGCCGGTAACTCTGGCAACAGCCCGCCAGGAATATTCCGAAGGTCCGGTGATGTTTAAGCGTAAAGGTATCTATTACTATATTTATACGTTGAGTGGTCATCAGAATTATGTCAATGCTTATATGATGAGTCGCGAGTCTCCTTTGACGGGTTTTGTAAAGCCGGAGGGGAACGACATTTTTTTATTCTCTTCTCCTGAAAATCAAGTGTGGGGACCGGGACATGGCAACGTGTTTTATGACGAGGGAACGGATGAATATATTTTTCTCTATCTGGAATACGGAGATGGCGGAACTACCCGTCAAGTGTATGCTAACCGGATGGAATTTAATGACGATGGAACGATAAAGACATTAATCCCCGATATGCGTGGTGTAGGTTATCTGGCTGCTTCCCAAGAGACCCGGCCGAATCTGGCATTACAGTCGCATTTTTATGCTTCCAGTGAGAAATCTCCCCGTACTTCCGTGGTCAATATCGAAACGCAACCCAATCAACCGTTGCCGGAAAAAGGTTCGGTGAAGAGCTATACCCGCACGCATACTTATCAGGCTACCCATGTAGCTGACGAATCGAATGGAACCCGTTGGATGGCGGCTGATACGGATAGCAGTCCGTTTATTACAGTCGATTTAAAGGAAATCCGTAAGGTCGGGGAGTGCCAGCTCTATTTTACCCGTCCCACTGAAGGACATACCTGGCGACTGGAGAAGTCTATCGACGGAAAACATTGGCAGATGTGTGCTGAACAAGGGAAAGTACAAGTATGCTCTCCACATATTGCTAAGGAGATAGGAGAGACACGTTATCTCCGTCTTCATATTCGTAGGGGAGATGCCGGTTTGTGGGAATGGAAAATATATGAATAACGTTTTATAACGCTAATAATCAATCGAATTTATGAAGTATATGGTAAAAAGTAAAATTCTGGCTACTTTCTGTGCCGGTCTATTAACCGTTTCTACCGGAATACAGGCAGCAGAGAGACTGGCAACCGGAACTCAACAGAAGCAAGCTCAAAAGACTGTAATTGAAACTTCTCCCTGGTTTGATGATAAAGACCTGACTTTGACGGGTGTCTATTATTATCCCGAACACTGGGATGAGAGCCAGTGGGAACGTGACTTCAAGAAAATGCATGAATTGGGATTTGAATTTACCCATTTTGCCGAGTTTGCCTGGGCGCAACTGGAACCGGAAGAGGGACGCTATGATTTTGCATGGCTGGACAGGGCTGTAGCTTTGGCAGCCAAGTATGATTTGAAAGTTATCATGTGTACTTCTACTGCCACTCCTCCTGTATGGATGAGCCGGAAATACCCCGAAATTCTATTGAAGAATGAGGATGGAACGATACTTGACCACGGTGCTCGCCAGCATGCTTCATTTGCTTCGCCTCTTTACAGGGAATTATCATACAAGATGATTGAAAAACTGGCGCAACATTATGGCAATGACTCCCGTATTATCGGATGGCAACTCGACAACGAACCTGCTGTACAGTTTGATTATAATCTGAAAGCGGAGCTTGCTTTCCGTGATTTTCTCCGTGCCAAATACAATAATGACATTCAACTTTTAAATAATGCATGGGGCACTGCTTTCTGGAGTGAGGTTTATTCGTCTTTTGATGAAATAACGCTTCCCAAGCGCGTACAGATGTTTATGAATCATCATCAAATTTTGGATTACCGCCGTTTTGCTGCATCACAAACCAATGATTTCCTGAACGAACAATGTCTGTTGATAAAGAAATATGCAAAGAACCAATGGGTGACTACGAATTATATACCGAATTATGATGAAGGTCACATTGGTGGTAGCCCCTCGCTTGATTTTCAAAGTTATACCCGTTATATGGTATATGGTGATAATGAGGGGATTGGTCGTCGAGGCTACCGGGTAGGTAATCCGTTGCGGATAGCCTGGGCAAATGACTTTTTCCGTCCGATACAGGGAACTTATGGTGTGATGGAATTACAGCCGGGACAGGTGAACTGGGGCAGTATCAATCCCCAACCTCTTCCGGGCGCAGTTCGTCTGTGGATGTGGAGTGTGTTTGCCGGTGGAAGTGATTTTATCTGCACCTATCGTTATCGCCAGCCTCTTTACGGCACGGAACAATATCATTACGGAATTGTCGGCACGGACGGAGTGACTGTTACTCCCGGCGGAAGAGAATATGAGACATTTATAAAGGAGATTCGTGAACTTCGTAAACATAGCTCTTCCCGTGAAACCAAACCTTCCGATTACCTTGCCCGTCGTACAGCTGTTCTTTTTAACCATGAAAACTCCTGGAGCATTGAGCGACAGAAACAGAACCGGACATGGGATACTTTTGCACATATTGAAAAGTATTACCGTACCTTAAAATCATTCGGAGCACCTGTCGATTTTATTTCCGAAGCCAAGAACTTGTCCGATTATCCGGTCGTTATTGCACCGACTTATCAATTAGCTGATAAAGAACTGGTAGACAAATGGATCACTTATGTAAAGAACGGCGGAAACCTCATTCTGACTTGTCGTACGGCACAGAAAGACCGTTATGGTCGTCTTCCGGAAGCTCCCTTTGGTTCTATGATTACTCCGCTGACCGGAAATGAAATGAACTTTTATGATTTGCTGCTTCCCGAAAATCCCGGTACTGTTGTTATGGACGGAAAAGAGTATATTTGGAATACATGGGGAGAGATTCTGAATCCTCCGGCAGATGCTCAAGTATGGGCTACTTATAAAAACGAATTCTATGAAGGAAGTCCGGCTGTGACTTTCCGCAAACTGGGGAAAGGTACGATTACCTATGTAGGAGTGGACAGCCACAATGGAGCATTGGAAAAAGATATATTGAAAAAGCTATATGCACAGCTGAATATCCCGGTAATGGATTTGCCTTATGGCGTGACAATGGAATACCGGAATGGGTTAGGAATTGTATTAAACTATTCAGATCAGCCTTATACCTTCAACTTATCGAAGGGAGCCAAAGCATTGATCGGGACTACAGAGATTCCTACAGCGGGTGTATTGGTGTTTTCAGTGAAATAAGTGTTGAAAAGAATTATGTTACAATTAAATTATTTATTATGAGACTGTTGAACTATTGTTTTTTGATTGGAGGAATATTAATTGCTTCTTGTGTTGGTAATTCGAGTAATAAATCTCAAAATGATAAGAAAATAAATCCGGCGGATACTATTTATTTAGGAGATTTACGTGAAAAATTTGAAGGAGATTCTGTCTTTTTTGCAAAAGTGGCACCGGATCTGATATTGACAGATTATCAATATTTCTGGGCGGCAACAGAGTCAGATGCCATAGCCAATGGGTTAACAAAAGATTATTATAAGAAAGTAAAACAAGAAATTACTGCCACAAATGAAGCAATAAAGAAGGGAGTAATGAAAGGCGCTAATGTGAAACGAATTCCCGATTTTCAGAGTGTGAAATAGCTAAGAATGTTTTATCTTGGTATGTTGGATAATAGAGTAATGATATGATTAAAAGATATTTTCTAAGTTTAATAACTTGTACTTGTTTTTATTTGTTGGCCGCTTCTTTTACTTCGAAAAATGGCAACTATGAAGTGCTTAAAGTAACCGCTCCTTTTCCGATGCAACCTATTAAAGTGTTTATCTATCCTGATAAGGACTTTATAATTACAGACTTCGGTGCCGTCAATGGAGGAAGAGTAGATAATACAAAAGCAATTACTAGTGCTATTGAAGCGTGTAACCAATCCGGTGGCGGACGTGTTGTTGTTCCGGCAGGTACATGGCTGACCGGTCCCATTCATTTTAAAAGTAATGTGAATCTTTATTTGGAGGAGAATGCGGTTTTGAATTTTACGGATAATCCTTCTGATTATCTTCCGGCAGTGATGACTTCATGGGAAGGCTTGGAATGTTATAATTATTCGCCATTACTCTATGCTTTTGAATGTGAGAACGTGGCGATTACAGGTAAAGGGACTCTTCAGCCGAAGATGGATACCTGGAAAGTATGGTTCAAACGTCCTCAGCCTCATTTGGAAGCATTGAAGGAGTTGTATACAAAAGCTTCGACTAATATCCCTGTGATCGAACGTCAGATGGCAATAGGGGAGAACCATCTTCGTCCGCATTTGATTCATTTCAATCGTTGCAAGAATGTTTTATTGGATGGGTTTAAGATTCGTGAAAGTCCGTTTTGGACCATTCATCTCTATATGTGTGACGGGGGATTAGTGCGTAATCTCGATGTAAAAGCACACGGACATAATAATGACGGTATTGATTTTGAAATGAGCCGTAACTTTTTAGTGGAAGATTGCTCTTTCGATCAGGGGGATGATGCAGTAGTGATTAAAGCCGGACGTAATCAGGATGCTTGGCGGTTGAATACTCCTTGTGAAAACATCGTTATCCGTAATTGTCAGATTCTAAAAGGACATACTTTACTTGGTATCGGAAGCGAAATATCGGGAGGAATACGGAATATTTATATGCATGACTGTACTGCTCCGAATTCTGTGATGCGCCTTTTCTTTGTGAAAACCAATCATCGCAGAGGTGGATTTATAGAGAATGTTTATATGAAGAATGTAAAGGCAGGAACGGCTCAACGTGTACTCGAAATAGATACCGAAGTGTTATACCAATGGAAAGATCTGGTACCTACTTATGAAGAACGAATTACTCGTATTGATGGTATTTATATGGATAAGGTGACTTGTGAATCGGCAGATGCTATTTACGAACTGAAAGGTAACTCCAAACTTCCGGCTAAGAATGTAATGATTAGGGATGTAAAAGTAGGAGAGGTAAAGGAGTTCGTGAAGAAAGTGAATAATGTAGAGAATGTAGTGGAAAAGAATGTGACTTATGATAGGAAAGGGAAATGACCCTTTCCTGAAAGTAGTAGAAAATTTCATGCTATAATTTTAGTATAATGTAGTATCTTAGCAGCAAAATTGAAAACTTTATGCTAAGATGAAGAAATCCTTTTATTTATTACTGCTAATCACTCTATATAGCAGTATCAGCTTTGCTCAAAGCCTGAAATCTATATCTATTTTAGGCGATTCGTATTCAACATTTGAAGGATACCTGCAACCCGATACCAATAGCATTTGGTATTATGTTTCTCCGCGACAGCAAACGGATGTAACTTCCGTAAAGCAGACCTGGTGGCATAAATTCATCAAAGAGAATAACTACCGCCTTTGTGTCAACAACTCTTTTTCCGGTGCAACGATTTGTAATACCGGTTATAATCAGGCTGATTATTCGGATCGTTCTTTTATTACCCGTATGGATAAGCTGGGATGTCCGGATATCATCTTTATTTTCGGTGCAACGAATGATTGTTGGGCCGGCTCACCGCTTGGGGATTACAAGTATGAAGGGTGGACCAAGGAAGATTTATATACATTCCGTCCGGCTATGGCATATCTGCTTGACCACATGATTGATCGTTATCCTAATGTTGAAATCTACTTTCTGCTGAACTCTGGTTTAAAGGAAGAGTTTAATGAATCAGTCAGAGCTATCTGCAATCACTATAACATTGATTGTATTGAACTGCATGATATTGACAAAAAGAGCGGTCATCCTTCGATAAAGGGGATGGAGCAGATTAGTGAACAGATTAAGATGTTTATGAGGAAGACGAAGTGAAAAACAACGGAGATATAAGAAATAATATTGCCACTTGCTACTCTTTGATTAGGAATACTATTTCAAAGAGTGCCAAGTGGCAATAAGTTTAGTTGTTTATCTTAATATCCCGGATTCTGCATTGCTTTCTTTTCTTCATTGCTTAGTGCAGAACCATTTGAATTGGTGATACCGTCCAAGAAGGCTTGGGGGATCGGACGATAGTAATGTTTCTCCGATTTGAATTCGCCAAGACCTCTGCTGGCACCGTCGTTGAATTTATGCCAGCGGGCGTCTAACGTCTTGGTACGTGCCAGATCTTCCCAGCGTTGCAATTCGCCACAAAGCTCACGGGTACGTTCATTTAATAGGAAGCACATCATTTTGTCAGCATTGGATGTACATCCCAGTTCGTTGTAGATAGGAGTGTCGACTGTAGAGTTATAAACGTCTGCCACACTATTTAATTTCATCGTAGTTTTGGTAGAAGCAGTAGTCTCCTGTTCGATATTGTTTGACTCATAATAGGTGTTTTCTTCCCAGTAAATAGCACCTTCGGAGGAGTGACCGCCTCCTTTCCCGGAACAATAAGGATTATTCTTATAAGCTTGTCCACCATCTACGTTCTTACTACGGTCTTCACCAGTTTTATAACCGGCACGTTCACGTAGTTTGTTCATCCATTCGACAGCTTTGTCATAATTGGCTTCACCTTTACGAATATATGCTTCGGCAACCATTAGTACATCATCTGCCGAACGGGCGATGATAGCATCGCGAGTACCGAATTGAGATGCGATGGAAACACGATAACCATCACGGAATTTAGATAAAGCTACTGAACGCTTGTGAGGTATGATATCGTAATAATTACCTGTTTTCTCATTTATATTCCAGCTGTGTTCCTGTCCTTTGAAATAGCGTACATATGTATACGTGTTACACATTTTTCCATCTTTCAAAACAGTATATGCCGGAGCGTTGGGATATTTCTCATAGCGATTGTCTCCCGGGTCATTCACGATGTATTTCATACCGAGTTCACCTCCACTGAAACGTTTGTCACCTTCTTTTACACCTGCCGGAGCGTATGGCATATCTTCTGCTGTCCAGGTGGGAGCACTTTTGGTTTCGTTGGCTCCATAACAGGTGATGAATGATTTCCAGAAACGAGAGTCATTGACACGGTCAAATACCTGCATGGTATACTCTGTAGCACTTACGTATGAGAATTCACGTCCTCCGGAGATGTCACGTTTACATCCACCTATATCATTACCTTGGTATACGGCCGGATAATAAAGATGCATCTGGTTTCCATAACGTCCCCATGTTGATTCATCATTAGAGAATTGAGCTGCTAGAATCACTTCACTTACTTTTTCATTGGCTCCGTTCGGCTGTTCATAGTCCCAAAGTTCTACATAATCATTACACAACGGATGTGCGTCTACAACTTCCGAACCATATTGAATAACAGCATCGAGGTCGGATGCTATATAATTACTATTCCAATCGCTGTACAATTCGGAGGCACGGAATAAATGTGCTTTTGCAAGGAAATGGGCAGCAGCATATTTGTTAATTCGTCCGATTGATTCACCTTTATCCGGAAGTAGTCTGTAGGCTTCTCCAAAATCAGATATAACCTGTGTGTATATTTCTTCAGCAGAATTCCGTGTAAAATATGTTTCCGCGCTTGTAGACGGAACTAATTTCAACGGCACACCACCAAATTGCTTCACTAATTCGAAATAAGCATAGGCTCTTAGAAAGTGTGCTTCTCCCAAGCGTGTGTTGTATGTAGGTGAACTTTGGTTATAATATTGAGGTATGTTTTGGATCAATATGTTTGCGGGTTCAACCAGTCCGTAGTAATTGTCCCAGATAGGTTGGTTAGCGGCATTTTCAGATGAATTTAAATCTTGACTATAGTGATTCCATGCTGGAATAACATTATTAGCATCAGTAAATTCATCTACTCCCATGTTGTAGCACTGAATCCCCCATATATAGTTGAATTTGAATTTCAGTTTCTGATAGGCTCCAGTCACTAATTCATCAAGACCTTCTTGTGTCTTAAAGCGGTCGGTACTATATTGAGTTGTTAAATTCTCATCAAGGAAAGATTCACTGCACGAAGTGATCGAGCTTCCTGTTATGCTGGCTATTAAAGCAGCAAATAATATTCTATTTAATTTCATAATGTCTTTACTTTAATTTGTTTATTAGAATCCGATGTTGACACCTATTACAAAACTCTTCAAAGTGGTAGGTGAACCAAATGTTTTGGTATTATTGTCATAATTTACCAAGTCTGTATCCAAAAAGTCACATGCTTTATAGATATTGAATGGGTTCATGGCTTGAACATATAGCTTCAAATTATTGATACCCAAGTTCTTTAATTGTTGTGGGGTAAAGTTATAACCCAATGAGATATTACGAACTTTGATGTATGAGCCATCCTGATAGTTCATTGCGCTGTTAAAGGCATCGGCTCCTTCACCGTTGGAACCGGGTGAATAGTATTTTGCATTCTCATTTGTACCGGCTACCCAATAGTCTATTTTACGCTGCATATAGCGACCGTCAAGAGTAACAGCTCCCTGTGGAACAGTAAATCCCCAACGTGATAAAATAAAGAAGGATAGCTCAAAATTCTTATAGCTGAAAGTGTTACTCCATCCACCTGTCCAGCGTGGACGTGTGTGACCTACAATTTTTTTATCGTCATTGGCATCTATTGTATCATCATTATTTAAATCTTTCACTTTGATTTGTCCCGGTTTACGTCCGTATTTGGCAGCTTCTTCGGCTTCTTCTGTTTTCCAGATGCCATCATATACCCAGTCGTAATAAACACCGATTTCCTCACCGACAAACCATTTATTGTTCACATCTTCTGTTCTACCATTAGACAATTCGTCGATTCTGTTTCTATCCATTGACCATGTTAAAGTAGTGCTCCACGAAAAATCTTTTGTTTGTATAGGTATTGCATTTACTTGTAGGTCAATGCCATATCCGGATGTTTTACCTACATTGGCATAAGTAGAAACATAGCCCGTTAGTGAAGGAATTGACATTTCCAGTAACAAATCATCAGTTTTCGTTTTGTATGCATCGATACTACCAGTAAGTCGGTTATTAAAGAAACCGTAGTCAACACCGACATTGTATTGTGTAGTTCTTTCCCAGCCTAGAGTTGGATTAGCCATTTTGGCGGGTTCCTTCTGTGAAGGATCTGAAGGTACATAGCCCAAGGATGACTCATTCTGTCCCCAGTTATAGTATAAGCCTGTGATAGCGCCTTTAGTTGCATATGCTTTGATTGCCGCATTACCTGTAACACCCATACCTACACGAAGTTTCAACTGATTCAACCAACTGATGTCTTTCATGAAATCTTCTTGATCCATTCTCCATGCAATAGCTGCAGAGGGGAAACTTGCCCATTTGTGCCCTTCGGCTAATTGAGAGGCACCATCCCAACGCATAGATGCCGTTAACAAGTATTTATCTTTGTAACCATAGTTCAGTCGAACCATATAAGATGCCATCTGAGTTTCGGTTAGTCCAGTACCAAAGGAATTCAATGTACCGGCAGATCCCATATTATACCAAAGCTCATCCGACGAGGCTACATTGGTGGCTCTCATATCTCCCATCTCGTAATGATAGGCAGAAGCGGATTGCATCAATGTCATTCCTAGACTATGCTGACCTAGAGTTTTATTGTAATAGATCAGGTTATCCAATGTCCATGCACGCTTTTGTTCGTTCTTATATTGTGCACCGTTGTTACCATCTCCATTGATGCCATCAGCAGCGTTAGCAACTCCTAGAGTGTAAAATTGAAATTCGGGACCAAACTGAAGACGATAGGATAAACCTTCCAGTGGTTTCCAAATTTTTCCGAAATCAATCTGTGAGTACATGCTGGCAGAAGCACGGAAAGTACGGCGTTGATTGGTATTATAGTCTAATTCCCGGATGGGGTTGATGATATTTACGTCACCGCTTGGATAACGGACATATTCCCCGTTTTCATCGTAAGGCATAGTCCATGGGATCATGCTTCTTAATGCACTATAGAAGTCACCGGAACCAGTTACGGATTTAGAGAAACTATATCCATAGTCTTGAGTAGAATATGATGCGTTAATTGAAGAACCCATTTTGAACCAATCAACAGGAGTTACGTCAAATGATGTCTTTAATGTATAACGTTCATAGGCTTGTCCTGGTTGTGTTCCTTTTTGATCTAGATAGCCGAATGAAGCATAACCTTGGAATTTGTCCGAACCTCCGGAGGCACTTAAGGTATGTTCGTGGGTGATACCCGTCTGTTTGCCGTGAGATGCCCAGTCGTAGGAGCCGACCTTTGAGGGATCATAATTGCCATTTGACCATGCTTGCTCGATATTCTTCCACGAAGCGCTTACACTGCCGAATGCTGCTTTATCTGCTTCAAAAGTTGGAGTGGCCGAAGCATAAGAACCCGCATTGTATTTGGCTAGGCGAGCATAATCCAGCCATTCTGTAGCAGACATCATTTCTGTGACATCATGTAATGTTTCAAAAGTAACAGTACCTGAATAGTTCAGGGTTACTTTTCCCTCTTTTCCTTTTTTAGTAGTTACGAGAATTACACCATTGGCACCACGTGAACCATAAATGGCTGTGGCCGAAGCATCTTTCAAAATGTCAATAGCTTCAATGTCGGAAGGATTGATGTTTTCAATACCTCCATTTTGAATTACCATACCGTCTACGACATACAGTGGTCCTTGCTCTGCATTAATAGAGCGTTGTCCACGAATGTTAATGTTACCGACTTCTCCGGGACGTTGGCTAGATGTAATATCCACACCTGCTGTTTTGCCCTGCATTCCTTCCAATGCATTTCTTACAGGCATTGCTTTCAATTCTTTTTCTCCTACGCGGGCCATAGCGCCAGTTACATCGCTTTTCTTCTGTACACCGTAGCCCACAACTACTACTTCATCCAGCGTTTCAGTATCTTCTTGAAGAGTTATCTTGAAGTTAGTATTTCCTGCTACGGATACTTCTTGCTTTTTGTATCCTATATAAGTGATAGTGATTGTACCTTTAGTTGGTACATTGGAAAGAGAAAACTTGCCATTTAAATCAGTAATTGTACCATTAGTAGTACCATTAACCAGCACACTGGCACCAATAACCGGTTCTCCGGTAAAATCTGTAACCGTACCCGAAATCGTTTTGTTTTGGGCATAGGATTCTACTATTAAAAAGGAGAACAAAGTGAGAAGAAATAGCCGTCGGATAGTATCCTTATAGGCATACAGGTGATTACCTTTTTTGTTGCTTTTCATACTTTAATTATTAAGTTATAAATATTGGTTTATAGATCCTTTATTGTTGATTTATCTTTTTAACCTCTAATGAAGACTCTTTGTTTCTTTTTATATTTTATATGGATATTCCTGTAACGTAGTACTTTATAGAGGTTTAGTTGTATAATATATTGTATGGTATTTCTATATTTACATAGCATATTTATTATAGAGTTAAACAAAAGTTAGATTCTCTTTTTAAACATAACTACCTGCGCATCAAACGACTACATACAGCTAGCAATCAATTGAGGATAAGATTTGAACAATTAGTACCATTAATATCTTTTTTACCTATTATGAGTTATCCGGTATGCGAATCTTTCTTCGTTCCACTATAGTTATCTTTGCGTTTGACTATAGTTATCCGCAAGGGTAACTATAGTGTACTTTGCGGATAACTATAGTGGAACGAAAAAAGGATAGCGATCGGAATGAAATCGATTAGCAAAAGAAGGAACTAAAAATAGCAGTGAAAAACTATCTATACTATAGCAATTGGTCAAGTACGGCACGGAACACCTTATCGGCATGTTCTTGCATAATCTTAATATAATTAAAGATAGGACGGTTATTTTTCATACTGTGTCCGATACAGTATTCTATTTTTTCAATTTGAATGCCTAAATCATATCCGTGTTGTGCAAATGTCTTTCGGGCGGAATAGTAAGTAACCTTTTTCTTTACCCCCGAAAGTTCTGTTACCTTATTTATATGTCGGAAGACTAAACTATATATTTGTTTATAAGATGAATATTTACCAAACTGCAAATGCCCATTTCTCGACATATATTTATCTATGAGCACTTTTGCTTCAGGCTGCAAAGTAAATACAATTTCATTTTCTCCCTTCTTGCTATTACGTGTTTTGTGACGCACATAACGCATATCGTTCTTATTTTTAAAATCATATACTAATAAATCTCTCAGGTTGATACCGCCTAAATAATAGGTAAGCATAAAAATATCTCTCACCATGGATAAAGAAGGCTTTAAAAGCCGGACATCACGTATTCTCTTCAGTTCATCTATTGACAAATCAAGTTCCCGCACATTACTTGCCGGCATCTTAAAGAGGACAAAAGGATGAATGGAGTAAGATACATAATTCATCTTACCGGCATAATTTAATATCACCTTTATCAAAGTCAGATATATTCTGATAGTTGTATCTGCCAGATTCTCCTCGTGAAGAACTTTGGCAAATCCTTGGATATGTATAGGTGTCAATTGAATTAAAGGAAAATCCCCTTTCATATATTTGACTAATCTTTCGGAAGCTATCTTATAAAGTTTATAAGATTTCTCCCGCTCTTCTCCTTTCATGAAATTCATGTATTCTTTTGCAACAGCTTGAAAGGTTATACCTTTTTTCTTTTGTTCATAAGTAATTATACGTATAAGTTCGGTACATGAGATTGCTGGTAAATAGCTGATCGATGTAACAATTTCTTCATACTCATTGATTAGTTTCCGAAGACAGGCATTCATATTCACTGCATTCTCATGCCTTACTACTCGACCATTTTTTAGTTGATTGGCAGAATCCAAAGTAAATTGGGTAGATATATATCTGGTTTGAGAATGATGTGCTACGGCTATCCTTATTCGGTGTCTGCCATTTGATAATTTTTTAGTTGGAACAACTACAATTGAAAAATTCGCCATATCATTTTTAGGTTTATAAATTACTATTTTCCATACAATAAAATAGAAACAAAAAGGTTCATAGTCATTAGGAACTAATCGAAAATCGCTCCTACAACATGGAATATCGTGCAAAAGACGGTATTTTCCATGCATTTGTACGATTCTGCATTGCTATATCTTGATTAAGTCGTTATGTTTGCAACACTTTTTCACAGGTAGAATGTGAAAAATTGCTTTTAAAAAGAGAATCTAACTTTTGTTTAACTTAACAGATATAACTAATGAATATGGAAAACAACAAAAAAAAGGCTTCATTTATTTCAATTGCTGGTTGGAA
Organism: Bacteroides sp. MSK.18.37; assembly: GCF_019129155.2. Lineage (NCBI taxonomy): Bacteria > Pseudomonadati > Bacteroidota > Bacteroidia > Bacteroidales > Bacteroidaceae > Bacteroides > Bacteroides sp. MSK.18.37. Next base: position 4,544,989 of record NZ_JAHOIB020000001.1, read on the forward strand.
AAGAATGCAGCCATTGTCTTTTTTACTTTACGACGATTTTACTAATCAACAAAAATATGTTTAACTTTAAAAAACATGGTATGAAAAAAAACTATGTCACAACTGCTGTTGCCTTACTACTTTTAGCAGGATGTAGCAACGATATTAAAGAAACTGATATTCAGTTTACCGGTGATACGGGAGCGAAAGTTTCTTTTAGTGCAGTAATAAACAATCATGAGGCTAGCAATCTTGTTACAAGAGCTACGGAAACAAACTGGGAGGCAGAAGACTCGGTAGGAATCACTTGTGGTACGGAACAAGTGAATATTCATTACAAATACAAGGGCAATGGTCTTTTTGCAGCAAAAGGAGGAAATGCAGAAGAAATTTGGGTATTAGGTTCCGGAGAGTATGATGTAGTGGCATACGCTCCATTTTCTGGTACATCAGGTGAAGAACAACCTGCATTAGAAGTGACTACAGCTAGTGAAAATCAAGCTACAGCAGAAGAACGTGCGAAGATAGATTTTCTTTTTGCCAAAGGGAAGGCTACATCACAAACCCCGAACGTGACATTAGCATTCAATCATGTGATGAGTCGTATTAGATTGGAGTTTCAAGCTGGCGAAGGTGTGGACTTGGCAGATATAACTTGTTATCTTATTGGGCTTAAGAATAATGGTACATTTAATCCTAAAACAGGGGAGACAACAGTCAGTGAAGACCCTGTTACGGATAAAGATGATATTTATTGGGATAAAATAGGAGAGCAGGATAATTATACAGTACAAGCTATTTTACTGCCACAGAAGGTGCAAGGCAAAGTAACTATCCAAGCTAGAATGAACGGTTATCTTTATGAAGCCGAGTTTGCTAACTTGACAGAATTGAAATCAGGATTTTCTTATAATTACATCATCAAGACAAATAAATACGAGGACAATAATTATGTGTTGACAATTACAGAACAAACGCAAATAATAGGATGGGAGGATGAAAACCACGATCCTATAACATCCGACCCGAGTATAGCTGAAACTGGAACAGAGATAACTAATCCTAGTTGGAATATTACAGAAGAAACCGTAACTCCACAGCCTGTTGTGAAGTGATCTGTTTACCAATCTAATATAGATAAAAATGCTAAAAATATAAACATGAGATTTATGAAAATATATAATTATATATCAATGCTTTTTCTGGCTGGCGCAGCCATAGTTGCGTCTTGCTCGCAAAATGAAGAACTCACCGGAGAAACACCGGATTCTTTGCAGGGATTTCAGATTAGTGTGTCTGATGAAGGATTTATGGACGAAAGTGGTAAGACACGTGCTACAGAGAATGGATATACTACCCGATTTTCTAACGGAGATGCTATCGGTATATTTGCGGTAAGAGGAGAAACGGTGGTAGAGGATATCAAGAATCGGAAATTCACACTGACAGATGGCTATTGGGAATTGACTGATGGAGGGGATCCTATTGAATACAAAGGTTCACAATTTCAGCGGATGACTTTTTATGCATACTATCCGTATAATGCGAATGTGACTTTTGATCCGACGAAGGTGGATCCTTTTGAAACATACGTCAACAATTGGAAAATAGGCAGTGAACAAAATGAAGGAAATTATACACAATATGATTTGATGACGAGTACGGGTAGTGTTCAGGGGGATCGTTTGAAAGGACAGATCGCTTTTACTATGCAACATCGGATGGCTCTTGCGGTAGTGAAGATGCCTAATTTGACCTATAGCTTTACAAATGGCGGTATAGATGATTATTTGTTACCATTAACAGCCGGTTCGTTTACAGTGAACAATACTCAAGCAACTCCTTATTATCAGGAAAGTACGGATACATACCGTTTCTTGGTTAATCCGAAGAAGGAATTCTCAATTAAGGGTACTTATTCTGGAGTAAGTGAGATGGAATATGAAGCTAAAGGTACGCTGGAAGGAGGAACGGCGAAAATGTATACCATCGAAGATAAAAGTAAAATCAACCATACTTTGCAGGTAGGAGACTATTTTTGTGCAGATGGAAAAATAGTTTCAGTAGATGCGGAAACGGTGCCGGAGAATGTGATTGGTATTGTATGTTATGTAGGAAATTCACAACCCAGTGTAACACATACTGAACTCTATTCAGCAGAAGTTGATGCTTTGCGTCGCGATTTCCCTGCATGTACGCACGGTATAGTGCTATCTATTAAGAATTCTGTGGTAAAAGATAGTGAACAAAATGATGTTGCTTTGAAAATGTTCCATTCAAGTAAGTCCGGTTATTATTCAGACTGGTTTACTTCAGATGAGAATTGGGCAAACAAGTTTGTAGGTTGTAACACAGAGAAGGATGTTAACAAGAATGATGCTTCATTGGTTTTCCCAGCACTAATGGGATACAATAATACACAGTTACTTACTATGTGTTACGAAGGTATGGGTAGTCCTTCTACTTGCGACCATGCTTATGCGTATATCAAGGCTTATCGTGAAGCGGAAGCTATTCCGGCAAATGTGACTCCTTGGTATTTGCCCTCTATAATGTGTTGGGATACAGTCGCTAAGAATTTGAGTGTTATTAACCGTTGTCTCAAGAATGTAAATGGTGATGAGATGACCTCTGTCGAGTCAGGAACTAACAGTGGACACTATTGGAGTAGCACACAGCGTTCTCCAGCCAACCAATGGACACACGGTATGGCTGGTGGAAGATATCACATAATTTGTGAACGTGATTCGCGTGCCGGTTATTTCCGTATGATGCTTGCATTCTAAAATAATGACGGTATATAAAGTCCGTTAAAATTATACTTATATCATGAACATATACATATATGAATAAGAAAAACTTTATAAAGGGGACAACCTTACCTGTCGCTCTGTTTTTCACTATAGCAACTTTTGCACCTGCATGGGGATTGCAAACAGCTTCGGCAGCCATCGAAGTTGTACAGCAGCAAAGTACTATAAAAGGAACAGTAGTAGATAGCCAAGGCGAACCGATAATTGGAGCAAGTGTACTTGCGGAAGGAACATCTAATGGTACAATTACCGATATTGACGGTGTATTTAGAATAAATGTACGTCCCGGTGCGAAATTGAAAGTATCTTTTATAGGTTATACCGATAAAAAAGTAGTAGCGAAAAATGACATGAAAGTCATTCTGGTAGAGGATGTGACAGCACTTGAAGAGGTGGAAATCGTAGCTTATGGTACGCAGAAGAAAGTGACCATGACAGGAGCTATCGCTAGTGTGAAGGGAGAAGAATTGACCCGTGTATCTGTAGGTTCGGTTTCCAATGTATTAGGAGGGCAGATGACAGGTTTGACTACCGTACAATATTCCGGTGAGCCGGGAGCGGATGCCGCTGAAATTTTTATTCGTGGTAAAGCTACTTGGGAAAATTCTTCACCGTTAATTCAGGTAGACGGTGTGGATCGTGAAAGTATGAGTGATATCGACCCGAATGAAATTGAATCCATTTCTATCTTGAAAGATGCTTCGGCAACAGCCGTATTTGGTATTCGTGGAGCAAATGGGGTCATTTTGATTACAACTAAACGAGGAAAGGAAGGAAAGGCGAAAATTTCGTTTACTACTTCTGCTTCTGTATTGATGCCTACAAAAATGGTAGAACAGGCAAGTTCCTATGACTATGCCCGTTTTCATAATCAAATGATGTCCGGTGATGGCAAATCTGCCTTATTTAGTGATGGCGTGATTCAAAAATTTGCAGATGGTTCCGATCCTATTCGTTTCCCAAATATACAATGGGCTGACTATATTATGAAAAGCTCTACGCTTCAGAGCCAGCATAATCTGAACATCTCGGGAGGAACAGATAAAGTACGTTATTTCATCTCTGCAGGTGCTTATACGCAAGGAGGACTTTTTAGTGAGTTTGATCTTCCTTATAATTTAAGCTATCAGTACCGTCGGTTTAACTATCGTACAAACTTGGATATGGATGTCACTAAAACGACTACTTTGTCATTCAATATTAGTGGTAATGTGAATAATTCAGATCAACCGCGTACGAGTCAGGGATCTTCCGGATTGATTAAAAATATGTATTATGCTACTCCTTTCTCCAGTCCGGGAATCATAGATGGAAAATTGGTAAATTCGAGCGATGAGACTTATTCAGACGGACTGAAATTACCATTTACAGGAGGTACAGGTATGGGATATTATGGAAATGGGTTCAGCCAGACCAGCAACAATTCGCTGAATGTGGATGTGATTCTGGATCAAAAAATGGACTTCTTGACTAAAGGACTTTCTTTTAAAGTGAAGGGATCTTATAACAGCTCGTTTACAGTTAATAAAGTCGGTTCTGGTGGGTCTATTGCTACATACACTCCTGTATTGATGGATGACGGTAGTATTGCTTATCGTAAGTTTGGAGAGAATACAGATGTGAAGTATTCGTATACTACAGGCAAAGCACGTAATTGGTATATGGAAGCCAGCTTTAATTATAATCGTACTTTTGGTGATCATACGGTGACAGCCTTAGTTTTGTATAATCAACAGAAAGAGTATTATCCGAAATTATATTCGGACATTCCTCATGGATATGTCGGATTAGTCGGACGTGTCACTTATGATTGGAAGAGCCGCTATATGGCAGAGTTTAATGTGGGTTATAACGGTTCGGAAAACTTTGCGTCCGATTTGCGCTTTTCTTATTTCCCGGCTGGTTCTATAGGTTGGGTGATGAGTGAAGAGAAGTTTTTCCGTCCTTTGAAGTCGGTGGTTAGCTTCTTGAAATTACGTGCCAGTGTCGGTTTGGTAGGTAACGATAATATTGGAGGATCGCGGTTTATGTATATGGCTGATCCATATAATGTCGGTTTAGGTGACTTGGCAAATCGTGTAACGGCAAGTGGAGGAGCAACTAACGCCTGGGGATATGGATTCGGAACAGATAATGGTACTGTTAGTCTGGGTGCGCGTGAGGTAGCTAAGAATAACCCTGCTGTGACATGGGAAAAAGCTCTGAAACGGAACTATGGTGTTGATATTAACTTCCTTGATGACCGTCTGAAAACAACCTTTGAATATTATAAAGAACGTCGTAATGACATCCTTTTGCGTGACGGTACAGCTCCGGGAATGTTAGGGTTCATTACTCCCTATTCAAATTTAGGAAGTGTAGACAGTTGGGGCTGGGAACTTTCTTTAAAATGGAACGATAAGATTGGCGATAATTTCCGTTATTGGGCGGGTATTAACCTTTCTTATAATCAGAATGAGATTCTTGAAAAGAAGGAAGCACCGCAGAATAATTTATATCAATATCAGAAGGGACACCGTATCGGTTCGCGTAGTCAATATGTTTTCTGGCGCTTCTATGATGAGGATACACCTGCGCTATATGAGCAGACATTTAATCGTCCGTTCCCCACTCACGAGAGTATTCTTCAAAATGGAGATGCAGTATATGTTGACTTGAATGGTGACCGTAAGATTGATGCAAATGATGCAAGTTATGACTATGGCTTTACAGACGATCCTGAATATATGCTAGGTATTAATTTAGGATTCAGTTGGAAGAATCTGGAAATAAGTACTCAATGGACAGGGGCCTGGAATGTAAGTCGTATGATTTCGGATGTATTTCGTCAACCGTTTTATTCATCTTCCAATAGCGAGCAGGGAGGATTGTTGGCATACCATCTGGATCATACATGGACACCGGAAAATCCGTCACAATCTTCGGAGTATCCGAGAGCTACCATTGATAATGCAAAGAATAATTATGCTACTTCCACTTTATATGAGAAAGATGCCAAATACTTGCGTTTGAAAACTCTTCAGGTGGCATACAATTTTCACTTCCCATTAATGAAGAAACTTGGACTGAATACATGTCAGTTGGCTTTTGCAGGATATAATTTGTGGACGATTACACCTTATTTGTGGGGTGATCCGGAGGCAAGAGCTACTAATGCACCTTCTTATCCATTGTCCAAGACTTATACGTTGAGCTTGAAATTAGGATTCTAAAATAGATAAAGGAAAGATACAATGAAATTACAAAATAAATGGTTCATCGGTGCGATGTTGGGAGCGGCGGTTTGTTTGGTTTCCACTTCATGTGTGGACGAAATTAAATTCGGAAACTCTTTTTTGGATAAGGCACCGGGCGGAAATGCTACTATTGACACAGTGTTCAATAGTGCGGAATATACGCGCCAATTTTTGAATACCTGTTACAGTAGACAGTATTACGGATTACCTTATAATACGGACAGTAACGGTAATATTCCTGATTCTTCCAGTCCTTATTTAGGAAAGAAGGATGCGCTAACAGACTGCTGGTCACTTTATTTTAGTGACGCAACTGTATATCAGCAGTATTATTTGGGTTCTCTCAATGCCAACTATGGCACGCGTGGTAATATTTTCCCATATACACGGGAAATGGTATGGGAAGTAGTGCGCTGGTGCTGGTTGTTAATGGAAAATATAGATAGAGTGCCGGGCATGGATAGCACTGAAAAAACTCAGTTGGTGGCAGAAGCTAAATGCCTGATTGCGGCACGCTATTTTGATATGTTCCGTCATTATGGAGGTCTTCCATTGTTATATGCTTCATTCACCGGTACGGAGTCAGGTTATGAAATCCCCCGTGCTACGGTAGAGGAGACTGTTAACTACATGATAAAGATGTTGGATGATGCTATCAATTCCGGTGGATTGGTGTGGGCTTATGCTGATGCCGATCTTGCCAGCAAGGCCGGACACTGGACAAAGGCCGGTGCGATGGCATTGAAATGCAAAATCTGGCAATTTGCCGCTTCTCCGTTGTTTAACGATGTCAACGGATATGCAGGAGGAAACTCAGAGGCTGAACAGCAGCATCTGGTATGGTACGGCGGCTACCATGCGGAACTTTGGGATAACTGTTTGAAGGCTTGTGAAGCATTCTTTAAAGAGCTGGAGAGTCAAGGCGGATATAGCCTGAATAAGGCTTCGGAAGAAACACCGGAACAGTATCGGCAGGCATATCGTATGGGATATATTCGTCAGAACAGCAAGGAGGTCTTGCATTCTGTCCGCACGAATATGTCGGACGCTTTCAACTCAAGTTCTTATATGTGGCATTCCTGGGCTGTTCCGTCACTTTGTCGTACCGAATATCCGCCTACACAGGAATATGTGGAGATGTTCCCATGGGCCGACGGTACTCCGTTTGACTGGAAAAAGACGGAAACAGAAGGTAAGTTGGATGCAATGTTCCTGACCGGAACATTCAAAAATGGAGAACAACTATTGTCGGAAATCGTATTAACCCGTGATCCTCGTCTGTATGAGCATTGCATGGTAAACGGATTGCCGAAGATGTTAGACTGGAGTGCAGGAACAATGTCCGGTTTACCTTATGAATTGTGGGTCGGAGGATACGATGAAGGACAAAATGCTGCACTTGAATCAGGTAACTATGCGACTGGTTATAAAAATATGAAATATTATTTGGGAACAGAGTACCAACGTCAGTATACGCATTGGGTATATCTTCGTTTATCTGACATTTATTTAACTTATGCAGAGGCCTTGCTTCAAGCCAAGAATGATCACCGGGGTGCTATTGACCAAATGAATATAGTACGTGCCCGCGTAGGATTGAAGAAAGATTTGGCGGAGTGTGTTACAGATAAGAATTTACTTTCTGACAAAGCAGCCTTATTGGAAGAATTGCTGTGCGAGCGTGTTCGGGAATTGGGGCTTGAAGATAGCCGTTACTTTGATCTTGTCCGTTACAAGCGTGCCGATCGTTTCGAGAAGCGCCTGCACGGGTTGCTCGCCTATCGTTTGGATGATACCGGTAATCGTATAACGGGAAATGCTAAATGGAATGAAGGAGATAAGAACAAGGGGGCATTGCAGCCTACTCGTTTTGAATATGAAAGGTTTGAGTTATCCAAGCCGGTCCGTCGGTGGTGGACATACGGATTTGATCCCAAATGGTATCTTTCTCCATTCCCGCAAACGGAAATTAACAAAGGATATGGATTGATTCAGAATCCGGGTTGGTAATGTGAGACAGCGAAATAGATTAAAACAATATTGAATATTGATTTATATGAGAAAAAATAAGATTCTGATACTGGCTTTACTGGTTTGTTTGAGCATTCCGGTCAGAGCACAGAATACAGACAACAACATTATAGGTATTGTTGTTGATAAATCGGGAAACCCAGTCTATGGAGCGTCCGTTAATGTGGAAGGTGGCGCAGTGGAGACCCGGGTTGAAACTGATAAAGATGGTAAATTCGAGATTGCGGTCGAGAAAGGACAACGTTTGAGTGTCGTTTCTGTCGACAAAGGCTCTACCACAGTTGTGGCAAAGACTGATGGTCCGATGACTATTGTGATGGGATATGCAGCTCAGACTATTGATGTGGGAGCTAACCGGACATTCAGTCGTCATGAATCAACAGCAGCTGTTTCTACCACCTATAACGAAGAGTTTAATAAGCGGTCTTCCCGGAATATATCCAATTCTTTATATGGATATGGATTGGGCCTTACTACTTTGCAGAATGCGGCCAGTACCGGGTTAATGGCAGATCCTACCTTTTATGTACGTGGTTTGCAGAGCTTGTCAAGTAGTACACCGCTTGTGCTGGTTGACGGTTTGGAACGAGACATGAGCTTGGTGAGCCCAGAAGAAGTAGAATCCGTTTCCATCCTGAAAGATGCCGCGGCTGTGGCATTGTACGGATACAAAGGGGTGAACGGTGCGATCTTGATTACTACAAAGCGTGGTAAGTACAAAACAAAAGAGATAACTTTTACGTATGATCATATCATTAACACTCAGTCTCGACGTCCGGAATTTGTAGATGCAGCTACGTATGCTTCTGCAGTGAATGAAGCGCGTGGATATGAAGGTTTGGGAGCTCGGTATACTCCGGAAGAAGTCGATGCTTTCCGTAATGGAGTAGGTAGTGGAGGGGCTTCCCGTATGTACCCTTATCTCTATCCTAATGTGAACTGGATTGATGAAACCTTTAAAGACAGAGGAGTTTCTAATAAATATACGATCGAATTCCGTGGGGGAGGAGCAAAGTTCCGCTACTATACTATGGCGAATTTATTAACAGACAAAGGGTTTATCAAAACCCCGAATGCAAATGACGGATATTCTACACAGAATATGTATTCACGTGCTAATTTGCGTACAAATCTGGATATTGATTTAACCGCCACTACCAAATTGAAGTTGAATCTTCTCGGTACCTTGTCCGAATCTCGGATTCCGGGGGCTTCGGTTAACCTATGGGATATGATTTATTCGATTCCTTCTGCAGCTTTTCCGGTTCGTACGGAAGATGACAGTTGGGGAGGAAGTACTACTTGGGCGGGAACATCGAATCCTGTCGCACAATCGCAGGGAGCTGCTTATTCTAAAGGACACTCTCGCAGTTTGTTTGCCGACCTTACCTTGTCACAAGATTTATCTGGTTTGCTGAAAGGATTGGGAGCAAACTTTCGTTTAGCTTATGACAACTATTCCAATATTCTGGAAGACCATAGCAAGACTTATACGTATGCCGGTTATGCAACAAGCTGGACAACTAACGGTCCGTTTTATACTGCCATTTCAGGTGGCGAATCCAGTGAAATGGGTTCGGGTGCAGGTATTGACAACTGGGCGCGCCAATTTAACTTTGCAGGTAGTGTCGATTACAATCGCTCGTTTCGGAAGTGGGATGTGTATTCTCAATTCAAATGGGATTATGAGTATCGTGATTCATACGGATTGAACACTACTATTTATCGGCAAAATGTATCCTGGTATAATCATGTAGGTTTCTCTAATCGCTATTATTTGGATCTGGCATTGGTTGGCTCGGCCTCCAGTTTATTGGCACCGGGGCATAAATGGGCTTTCTCGCCTACCATTTCTGCTGCTTGGGTGCTTTCGGAAGAAAAATGGTTGAAAGATGTGTCTTGGGTGAACTTCCTGAAATTGCGCGCTTCGTTTGGAGTGATCAATGTTGATTATCTGCCTAAAGACGGAAGTACTACCGTATATGACTATTGGGATCAGATTTATACGACTACCGGTACGCAATATAAGTTTAACAGTAGTTACGACTCTGAATTCGGAAGTACTATTATCGGGCGCCTGGCAACTGCTAATTCGACACATGAGAAAGCGTATAAATACAATGTTGGTGTTGATGCCGTGTTGTTCAATGGACTGGACGTGACGGCAGAAGGCTATTACCAACGGAGAAAAGATATTTGGGTCTCTTCCGAAGGAAAATATACCGATGTGTTGGGCGTAGATGCTCCGTTCGAGAATGCCGGAATCGTTGATAGCTATGGCGTGGAACTAGGACTTAACTATACGAAACGGTTAGGAGATGTAGTGTTCAACCTTGGCGGTAATTTTGCTTGGAATAAGAATGAAATTAAGGAACAACTGGAAGAACCGCGTTTGTATAAGAATCTTGTGCAAACAGGAAATCGGTTGGGACAAGTATATGGAATGGTAGCTGAAGGTTTCTTCAAAGATAAAGAAGATATAGCAAACAGCCTTCCGCAAAACTTTAGTACGGTAGTGCCGGGAGACATAAAATATAAAGATGTGAATGGAGACGGAATCATTGATGCCAATGATAAAACAGCTATCGGTTATAGTACGACGGCTCCGGAAATTTATTATTCTTTCCATTTGGGAGCCGAATGGAAAGGGATTGGAGTAGATGTAATGTTTCAGGGAACAGGTAACTATTCTGCTGTCTTGAATACGAAGAGTATGTTTTGGCCGTTGATAAATAATACGACACTTTCTACTCATTATTATGAGAATCGTTGGACACCGGAAAATCAAAATGCCAAATATCCTCGTTTGAGTTCACAGAGTAATGCCAATAACTATCAGGCTAATACAGTTTGGTTGGCGGACCGGTCATTCTTGAAGTTACGTAACGCGGAGGTGTATTACAGATTTCCGGAAGAATGGATGAAGAAGACTAAGATATTGGGGAGTGCCAAGTTATATGTCAGAGGAACAGACTTGTTCTGTTCAGATCATATTGATGTGACAGATCCGGAATGTTATGGTGTAGCGACTCCGCTGAATAAGAGTGTAGTAGTCGGTGTTACGATTGGTTTTTAATCATAAAAACAAAGCGAAAGAATGAAACTGAAAAACATTATCTACGGAATGATGTGTGTAGCCGCACTCGGTTCCTGCTCAGATAAGATGGAATATCATGAGTACAATAATTATGATGAGGATTTTGTGAAGCTCAACTTCGGTAATGTAGGAGGGCTGATAACAAATATCTATTTGTCCATGGATGTGGACTTTGGAAACTATAGCGGGGCAATTCTTGGTTCTGCTACCGATGAGTCCGAATATGCTTATTCGGGAAATCAGATTGAAGACTTTTACAATGGTTCTTGGAGTCCGTCGAATGCTAAAAGTAGCATGTGGACGTCCTGTTATGAAGGGATAGCCAATTGTAATTTATATCTGGAGAAGTTTACCGGACTGACATTTCCCGAGTTGGCTTTGAACAGTGATTATGCACAACAGATGTTCCGCTATACCAATTACCAGTATGAGGTACGTTTCCTTCGTGCATATTTCTACTTTAACTTGGTACGGCAATATGGAGATGTGCCGTTTAGCGACCATATATTAACAGCCGAAGAATCGAATACGTTATCGCGCAGACCGGCACAGGAGATTTTTGATTATATCATAGCCGAATGTGATGATATTAAAGATAAGATTATCGTCGATTACAGTAAACTGGGAGATATGGCATTGCCTAGTAGTCCGGCGGAAACAGGACGTGCCAACCGTAAAACGGTATTGGCCTTGAAAGCTCGTGCAGCATTGTATGCGGCAAGTCCTTTATTTAATCCGACTGATAATAGAGAACTGTGGTATCGTGCAGCTAAAGCCAATAAGGAAATTTTAGATGACAGTAATGGGTTTGCTGAAAAGGCAAAACTCTTAGTGGAGGATTATTCATCACTTTGGAGCAAGGACAATTACAATGACGCTACTAATGAATTGATTTTTCTCCGTCGTGCCACTACTACCACTAATTCTTTTGAGGGATATAACTTCCCGGTAGGGTTGGAAAATTGTAAAGGTGGAAACTGTCCCACACAGACACTGGTGGATGCGTATGAGATGAAGGATACAGGGTTGCGTCCGGACGAGTTGGATAACTATGATCCTGCTAATCCTTATTATACCAACCGCGACCCTCGTTTCTATCTGACTATTGCCAAGAATGGGGACGAAAAGTGGCCTAACTGGAATACTGTTCCTCTGCAAACCTATCAGGGCGGACTAAATGCGGAGCCTTTGAGTGGCGGAACTCCGACTGGCTATTATCTGAAGAAGTATTGTCAGACGGCAGTAGACTTACGTGCCGGTACAGCTTCAAAGACCTATCATTCATGGATTACATTCCGTTTTGGAGAGTTCTATTTGAATTATGCGGAAGCTGTATATAAGTATCTGGGTAGTCCGTATGCAACGGATAATGAATTTACAACTTCGGCTGTGGATGCTATCAAAGTAGTTCGTACGCGTGCCGAGATGCCCGGATTCCCTCAAGGGATGACCAATGATGCTTTCTGGAAGAAATATCAGAATGAACGTATGGTAGAATTGGCCTTTGAAGGACATCGTTTTTGGGATGTACGTCGTTGGAAGGAGGGTGACAAACATTTCAAAAACATTGTTGAAATGAAAATTACGAAAAATGGGGATGATACTTATACGTATGAGCGTAAGGTAAAAGAAAGAAGTTGGGATGATAAGATGTATTTCTTCCCGATTCCTCAGAGTGAAAAATCGAAAAATCCTAATTTGGAGCAGAATCCGGGTTGGTAACTTAACCGGAATACTGATGAATAGAAATAGGATATTCTTGCATAGAACGGATGTTTATAGAATAAAAAACGAAAGAAATGAAGATACATTATATAATATTGGGGCTGTTTTATTTGCTGGCTATAGTTGCTTGCTCAGATAATGACCCCGTCGTTGAAGTGAACAATGGCAATCAAACAGAAGAATTGCCTCCTCTGCCGACCGAAGTCATAACGGGTAGCCGCGCCATGTGGGTGAGTTATGATCCTATTTCGGCTTCTGATCCCAATAACGCATCAGGGATTGCATCCGCATTGATTAGCTGGAGATTATTGAAGACCGATCCGTCTAATGTTGCTTTTGATATTTATAAATCAGTAGACGGTGAGATGGAAGTGAAATTGAATGAAGAACCTATTTCAAATACGACTTCCTGGGTGGATGCAGATATTGATGTATCAAAAACGAATGTATATCGGGTTACTCTTGCTAATCAGGCTGAAACGCTTTGCGATTATACATTTACTTCTGAAATGGCAGAAAAGTTTTATCATGAAATTAGATTAAACATGAATGTACCCGATGCATCGATTACATATTCTCCTGATGATATTCAGCTAGGTGACTTGGACGGTGACGGTGAATTAGAGATTGTGGTGAAGAGAGAACCATACGACGGAGCGAATATGGGAGTTTGGTTTAATGGTACTACTCTGTTGGAAGCATATAAAATGGACGGGACTTTCTTGTGGAGGATTGATTTGGGAATTAACATCCGTTCCGGATCACATTATACTTCTTATATCTTGTATGATTTTGATGGTGACGGTTTGTGTGAAATTGCTTTCCGTACTTCCGAAGGTACAAAGTTTGCCGATGGTAAGATTATCACTGACGCAAATGGGAAAGTGAATGATTATCGTAATCGTCAAACAGATGGTAAAGGTTGGTACTCCGGAGCGGCTATTGCGAGAGATCTGAATGACCCGTCTACAGCTACTACTTGCGGTTTGATAATGGAGGGTCCCGAATATATCTCTATTTGCAGGGGATATGACGGACGTGAAATAACTCGTATAGATAATATTCCACGTGGAGGAGAAGGATCGAAAGTGTCACGTGCCAAGTATTGGAGTGAATATTGGGGAGATGATTTTGGCAATCGTATGGATCGCTTCTTTATCGGTGTTGCTTATTTGGATGGTATTCCTGATGAAACAACCGGAGCGCGAGTGGCTAATCCTAGTTTGATAATCAGTAGAGGTATTTATAAGAATTGGCAGGTTTGGGCACTTGACTTAAAAGGTAATGAATTGGTTCCACGTTGGAAGTTTGATACAGCAGATCATTCGTCTAAATGGTTAGGGATGTGTTCACACTGTTTCCGTGTTGCTGATTTGGACGGTGATGGAAGGGATGAGATTTTGTATGGTTCGGCAGCTATTGATGATAATGGAAGCGAGTTATGGTGTAGTGGAAATGGGCATGGAGATATATTGCATGTCGGAAAATTCATAAAAGACCGTTCCGGATTGCAGATTGTTGCTTCTTTTGAAGAGTCAAAAGATTATGAAGGTCAGGGAAATGGATATGCCTGTCAGGTGATGAATGCAAGAGATGGTAGTATGATTACCGGTCATGGACGAAATTTACCGGCAGATGCAAGTGATGTTGGGCGTTGTATAGTAGCGGATGTTGATCCGGATAGCCCGGATTTTGAATATTGGTCTTCTACACAAGAAGGTATGTTTAGTTGTAATGGTACCGGATTGGTTTCTACTACATATCCTACTGGAATTGGTAGCGGAGTGATGTATAATGTGGCTATTTATTGGAGTGGTCAGTCTACTCGGGAAATGTTAGACCGCGGTTGTATTGTGAGCTATAAAGCGAACCCTGATGTAAACAAGTCAAATAAGAATCGTCTGATATCTTTTGACCTTTATGGTAGTAATCAGGGAAATCATGCCTCAAAATATAATCCTTGTTATTATGGTGATTTTTTGGGTGATTACCGTGAAGAGGTTATTTTAGGCTCAAGTGATTATAAATCAATCTATATATTCTCAACGAATCATCCTACTACACACCGTCTGCCACACTTGATGACCGACCATAACTATGACATGTCTCAGGCTATGCAGAACATGGGATACAATCAGGGAACTAACCTGGGGTATTATGTAGGTGCCGAAACTTTGAAGTCATCCGAAACGGAAGAACCGAAAGAATAAGAAAAATCTTATTCTATTTAGTATAAGTTTATAAGGAAAGAACAATCCGGTTACAGTATCGGGTTGTTCTTTTTCCATAGTTGAACGAATCGCCATATATATGGATAATATTCTATTTCTTAATTGAACGGCTCTCCCTACCTTTGTAAGGTGAGATAGCAAATATACATATGAAAAAACTCTTTATCCTTTTGTTCCTTTTCATTACTTTAGGAACAAACGCACAAAACAATAAAGTTTCCGGCCTCAACGCCCGCCAGTTTCATAAATATTGGAAGGTAGAGTCGGAATCTCCGGATTATAAAGTAACATTTCAGGGCGATACCGCTGAAATACTGTCTCCTAAAGGCCTTACTTTATGGAGGAAAGAAAAGATGAGCGGACGGGTAACCATTGAATATGATGCGTGTGTAGTTGTAGAAAAAGAAGGAGACCGTTTGAGTGACCTGAATTGCTTTTGGATGGCTTCGGACCCCAAACATCCTGATAATATATGGAAACGTGAGAAGTGGCGTAGCGGAATCTTTCTGAATTGTTATTCTTTGCAACTCTATTACATGGGATATGGTGGAAATTATAACTCTACTACACGCTTCCGTCGTTATGACGGCAATGAAGCAGGAATCACAGATCCCAAGGTACGTCCTGCCATACTGAAAGAATATACAGATACCGAACATTTGTTAAAAGCGAATCACTGGTATCACATTAAGATAACAAATGAAAATAATAGGGTTAGTTATTACATAGACGGCAAGCGACTGGTGGACTTCCGCGATGCCGAACCTCTGACAGAAGGATGGTTCGGCTTTCGCACCACCTTATCCCGTACCCGCATTACAAACTTCCGCTACGAATGTTTACCACCCCAAACGTCTACTGTTCCTTTACATTGGATCGGCAATACTCCTGAACAAGACAAAGCTGTAAGTTTCGGAGTTCCTTTTGATGAAGGCTACCTATTTCCTGAAACTTCATTGCGACTAAAAACAGATAGAAATCAAGAGATTCCGGTAGATACTTGGCCCTTGGCTTACTGGCCGGATGGTTCCGTGAAATGGAGCGGAGTTGCCGGGGTCATTCCTGCCGGAACGGAAAGACTGACATTAGAAAAAGCCCCCCGAAAAGCAAAAACTATCAATGAACAGCCTAATGCTTCTATTGCAATCACTGAAACGCCTGAAGATATTCAAATTGAAACAGGGCTAATTTCTGTATTTATTCCCCGACGCGGAGATTTCCTGATTGATAGCCTATTATATAAAGGAACTAAAGTAGGAGAGAAAGCGCGTCTGATTTGTAATACTCAAAGCGAGCCGATTCAAGAAAATACATCTCAAATATCTTTTACTCATTACATAGGAGAAATAAAATCAGTAACCATCGAACGTCTGGGCTCTGTACGGGCACTTGTAAAGTTGGAAGGGATACATCGGAACAGGAATAAGAAGATTGATACGAATCACTCTGAAGGGGAAGGGAACTATGCGAATCACTCTGATATGAACAAACGGAATAACCGTGAGTGGCTTCCTTTTGTGGTACGTCTCTACTTTTATGGTGGCAGTGAACAGATCAAAATGGTACATAGCTTCGTCTATGACGGAGATCAGAAGAAAGATTTCATTCGTAGTTTGGGTATCCGTTTCGATGTTCCTATGCGTGAAGGTCTGTATAATCGTCATATTGCTTTCTCGTGTGCAGATGGAGGAGTGTGGAGCGAGCCGGTACAACCATTGGTAGGGCGTCGCATACTCACTTTAAATAAGACAGATAATAAGAAAAACAGTAATGAAAAGAAGGATGCACAACAGAAGCCGACTGATGAACCCTCCCTGCAACAACAGCAAATGGAAGGCAAACGTATTCCACCTTATGAATCTTTCGATGAAAAGAACTGCTCTCTGCTTGATAACTGGGCTTCATGGAATGACTACCGTCTGTCTCAACTCACTGCCGATGCTTTCTCCATTCGTAAACGTGCCAATAACGATAATCCCTGGATAGGAACCTTTTCCGGCACACGTAGCGATGGATATACTTTTGTCGGGGATATTACCGGAGGATTAGGACTTTGTATGCATGACTTTTGGCAGTCTTATCCCTCTTCTATTGAAATTTCAGACGCACGAACCCCGGTAGCTACCCTTACCGCCTGGTTGTGGAGCCCGGAGTCCGAACCTATGGATTTGCGGCATTATGATCGTATAGCTCATGACCTGAATGCCAGCTATGAAGATGTTCAGGAGGGCATGAATACGCCATACGGCATTGCTCGTACAACTACGTTTACACTGATCCCACAAAGTGGCTATACCGGGAAAAAGGCTTTTGCTGATTATGCCAAACAGTTTTCTAGTCCTAGTCTGTTAATGCCAACCCCGAATTATCTTCATGCCCGCCAAGCTTTCGGGATATGGAGTCTCCCTGACCGTACTACTCCATTACGTAGTCGTGTAGAAGACCGCTTGGATGCTTACATTGACTTCTATCAGAAAGCAATCGAACAAAACAAGTGGTACGGTTTCTGGAATTATGGTGATGTGATGCACGCTTATGACCCTGTTCGTCATACCTGGCGTTACGATGTCGGAGGATTTGCCTGGGACAATACGGAACTGGCTTCTAATATGTGGCTATGGTATAATTTCCTGCGTACCGGGCGTATTGATATTTGGCGTATGGCAGAAGCTATGACGCGTCATACAGGCGAAGTGGATGTCTATCATATCGGTCCCAATGCCGGATTAGGCAGTCGGCATAATGTAAGTCATTGGGGATGCGGAGCTAAAGAAGCGCGAATCAGCCAGGCCGCCTGGAACCGTTTCTACTATTACCTTACTACAGACGAACGTTGCGGTGATTTAATGACTGAAGTGAAGGATGCCGACCACAAACTCTATGACTTGGACCCTATGCGCCTGGCCCAACCTCGCAGTGAATATCCTTGTACCGCTCCCGCCCGTTTGCGTATCGGTCCCGACTGGCTGGCTTATGCCGGTAATTGGATGACAGAATGGGAGCGCACAGGTAACACTGCTTATCGTGATAAAATAATAGCAGGAATGAAAAGCATTGCCGTCCTGCCTAACCGCCTCTTTACCGGCCCCAAAGCTCTAGGATTTGATCCGTCAACAGGAATCATCACAACCGAATGTGACCCCAAATTGGAAACAACCAACCATTTAATGACGATCATGGGCGGATTTGAGATAGCCAATGAAATGATGCGTATGATTGATATACCCGAATGGAAAGACGCCTGGCTTGATCATGCTGCACGTTACAAGAAGAAAGCATGGGAACTTAGCCATAGCCGTTTTCGTGTCTCCCGTCTGATGGCTTACGCAGCTTATCACTTGCGCAATACCCAAATGGCTGAAGAAGCCTGGAAAGATTTGTTTACCCGGTTGGAACATACACCTGCACCGCCTTTCCGCATCACTACCATACTTCCGCCGGAAGTACCGTCTCCATTAGATGAATGTACGAGCATTAGCACGAATGATGCTGCTCTTTGGAGCTTGGATGCTATTTATATGCAGGAAGTTATTCCGAAGGATGAATAGCAGAAGCATTTATTTCTTCACATTTCACCATATCCCAACCTTGGAACTGAATTAATAATAGGTGAAGTGTCGTTCCAGTAGCCAGTTTCTGCACAACTTTATCCTTACTGTATCGCAACAGTTGCTGTCTTCCTTCTTCTGCTTGGGCTTCAAGTTCAGCATTGGTAGCTGTACGTGTAGCGTATTTCAACTCCAGGATATAGCTGTGTTCTATATCGGAATAACGCATTTTGTCCGGCAATAGGAAGAAGTCACAATAGCCATAGTTCATTTCCAGTTCCGGCTGTACGAGATAATAAGAAGCAATGGCAAGATAGGCTTTTAGGAAACCTTGCAGGTTTCTTTCCCCTTCTATCGCATCACGTATGGAAGAGTTCTCCCGATAGGCACGGGCGATGGTTTCGAAGAATGGTTGCCAATGACCATCGAAGGCGAAATCATCTATCAAGTCTTTCAGATGTGAAAGATTCAGGGTATGGGCCTGTTGATAGTAGTCGCGCAAGAATCCAAGGTACTGCTCGCGCACACAATTGTTAGGTATGCACATTTTCAGACGGTCGCCACGGGTGCCGCACATGGTAAGTAAACCATAATAATAGAGCAGGCTTCGGAAGTTCTCTATATCTGCTATCTTTTCTGACGGGAACGAAGTATGTAAGTCTACCAGTATTTCACCTTTTGCCGCAATTTCTTCGATAGTACTCATGCGGCTTCCCTCATGGGTGTTGTCGTGGTCAATGCGTGCCAGCATTTTCAGTTTACTGTAATCCGTACGGATATTCTTGTCTACCATATTTTCGGGTGGACGGTGAAAATCAATTTGGTTACGTAAATAGTATAAAGTCATATCGCAATTAAACACACGGTCGTTGTCCAAAGATGTTCTGGCGAAGCAATAATTGTCATACCACGGTTTCATTTCTGTAATCATCGCTTCTACATCACCGACCAGCTTTCCATTTTGTTGGTAATAACGGAGCATTTCACGTACTTCAGTTTCATCAAATCCTATCATGGCATTAAAACGGGAATCAGTCGATATATTCCAGTCAATATTATACCCGCTAGATAAATCATCCAGTGTGATAGGGCTGACTCCCATTAGGAAAATTCGGTCAAACATACCTTTGAACTGCTTGAAGTATTCACGGTAGAAGCCGCTGGCATGAGTCAGGTCATGGAACATTTTCTGTCCGTGTTCGCTCAATATGACGTTGGTAAAGTTGTCATATTCGTCAATTATCAGATAGAGAGGATATCCTTTTTCTTTAGCCTTTACTTCTATATATGATAATTTTGCTTTAGCGCTTTCAATGCTTTCTACTGTTGACTTGAAATCTTCATCATAATAAGATGCGTATGCATGGGCAAACTGGTTGATGATGATACTGCAATATTCATTAAAGCTACTCATCAAATCTGCTCCCGGCAGTGAGCAGCCTGCTTTTGAGAAGTCGAAGAAAAGGACTTGGAAACTGTTATGTTGTTTGGTTGGACGGCTTCCTATCCATAAGTCACCGAAATACTTGTCGAAGTTATCCTTCTGTATTATGTCGTAATAAGTACGCATCATGCTTAGGAATAAGCTTTTTCCGAAACGTCTCGGACGAATAAGGAAAAGGTAACTGGGCATTTCCTCGATAAGGGGCAGATACATGGTTTTATCGACGAAATAGAAGTTTTCGTTCCGCATCCGGTTGAAGTCGGATATTCCGTATGGTATTCCTTTCACTTGGCTCATATTGGCAGGCTTTTAATTTGTACAGGCAAAGTTAATCTATTCCGTGGAATAAATCAATGATTTGCGACTGTATTATGTTGGATACGAACATTCATTTTTCCCTTGAATGGGGATGAACATATCCTGTCCAGATGTTCTGTTTTTAAGATTATATTAGAAAATAACCGTTGCGAAATTGATGAATCAGAGAAAAAACTGCATAAATAAGTGCAATAATATGCAGAAATATAGGCGAAAAGTGAATAATATCAGACAGAATATGCGTCTTTTCTAACGGAAAAAGAGTTCGTTAGGTTTAAACCAACAGGGTGATCCTCACCGATGAACGCTATCTTCCTCACCGATGAACTTGTCCTTCATCGGTGAGGAAGATATAAATGTGCTTTTTTAAGCTAGTTTTTCTCTGATTTACCTGGACTTTTGAATAAGAAAATAATAACATAATGGAAGATTAATCCCTGAATCGATATCGACTTGCAAGTGTTGTAGGATAAAATAGGTGTGAAATGCTAGATAAACTCTATAAATGATAAGAATGAGGATTTGCGTGTTGACAAATGTCGGAGCTTTTTTATTCTTCTTCATCTGCTATGCTGTTTTCTCCATTCTGCACTGCTTAAATATTCCTTTTTTAAGATAGAATATTTAAACAGTCCGGATAGTCTATATTTCCCTTTAGTCCTTTGCTATCTTTACAGGATTCTCTTTCGTATTATTTCAAATACTCTTTTAGCGGGCAATCACTCTTTTTCAACCCTTCCGCAATACTTTTGGCATTCATGTGTGCTCCTTTCAAAGAAGTATGTGTATGGTCGTGATTGTAGTAAGCTGCAGCTTTCTTCACACCTTTCTTTTCAAGTTTATCGGCACTAATCTTATTCAAGTCAATGAAATAAGCTCCCGTAGCTTCCGCAGCTTCACGTGTCCACTTGCCAAAAGACTCGGTGTTACGTTCTATCTTTCCATCTTTCCATTTGTTGCGTGGCGTATGACTAAGAACGATGGGAATGGCACCTTTCTCCTGAACATCCATGATGAACTTTCGAAGATACCAGCCGAAAGTATAAACAACTTGATATTTGCCTGTCTTTTCCATTAGAAAGACTTTGCTCTCATCTCCCGAACCGCGCAATTCGGCACGGGCTTTCCCTTTGTTTATATCTCCTGCATCATTATGTCCGAACTGAATCAGAACGAAGTCCCCCGGTTGCAAGGCATTGTATACCTTATCCCAACGACCTTCATCGAGGAAAGTACGTGCACTTCGTCCTGCCATAGCACGATTTTCTACAGAAATTTTATTTAAATTGAACTCGTCAGCAATTACGCTTCCCCAACCCCACATACCGTTCTTGTCTTTATCTTCATTTCGGACCGTACTGTCTCCGATAGTAAACAATACCGGACGTCCCTCTTTCCGACTGGAACCTGTCACTGTATCTTTCTCAACAGATTTCAGATAATTGGCTAATTCCAGCCCTTCATACGCACGTATTCCGTCTGCAGCAGATTCTGCATTGACTTTAGCACCGAAAGCACTTGTATGTATACGGTCGATGTAGAACATATATTTCACCTTATTTTTGCCGAACTTCTCAAATTTGTGGGCACTGATATCATTTAAGTCAATAAAAGGAACATGCTGTTCTTCTGCCACCTGCTTTGCCCACAATCCGAAAGTTTTGTTGACACGTGTGATGATGGTGCTGTCTTTGTCTTCCCAGGCATTGCGGGGAGTAAGCGAGAATAGGATCGGATGAGCACCTTTTGCTTTTACATCCTGAATAAAACGGCGCATATATTCCCCGTATGTATATACGGTTTCTTTCACTCCAGTCTCTTTGATGGTTACGTTCAGCGTATCTTTGCCGATTCCCGGAATAGAGGCGCGGGCACGTCCGCTGTCATAAGGACCATTGTCATTGTGTCCCAATTCGATGATAACCCAGTCTCCGGGGCGTACACCTTTGATTACATCCGGCCAAAGACGGTTGTAGAAAGTACGGCTGCTGGTACCTCCCAACGCATGATTCTCAACAGTAATCCGGTTGGAATCGAAATATTCACCAGCAAAATAGCCCCATCCCCATTGTCCGTTGTTGCCATTGCCTAAAGTTCCGGTACGCATGGTCGAATTACCTACCAGAAACAGAACAGGGTTGTCACCTTTCCGGCTGGAACCGGCTTCCGGTCGCGAGGTACGTGCTTTATTCAGGCTATCCAGCGTGTTGTCAACCACCTGATTGACATCTGCCATGGGAGCGGAAACTTTATTTTGCGCTTGCAGTTGCAAACTGAATGTAATGGCTGTCAGCCAACATATATACGGGAATAATTTGTTTTTCATGAATCTGTTTTCTTTGAAATCCCTCACTGACCGGTGTCTAAACAGTCAGTGAGGGAACTAGCTACTAACTAACCTCTAACTAAACCTAATGAATGATTATCTTTAAACCTAATGAAAAAACTGTGTATGTTATTTTAATTTATAAACTTCTGTTCCGGCAAGCAGGAAACAACCGACTCCGTAGTCTTCAAAGTCGGGCACACTCTTATAAGTAACCGGCTGTCCGTCTTTAGGCTCTTTGCCTGTTCCCTGCACATATCCCAGGAATCCGTTCGGATGTACGGCATCTTTCACCATAGCGTTCCATGCTTTTAAAAGGACGGGAAGATACTCTTTACGGTCGAGCAATCCGTTGCGGACTCCCCAAGCCATACCATAAACAAATAAGGCTGTACCGGAAGTCTCTTTTCCTCCGAAGTTCGTCGGGTCGTGAAGACTGACATTCCAGAAACCATCTTCACGCTGACATTTCTTCAAAGCCTTGCTCATGGTCAGGAAATCATTGATATAGTCCTGACGGTGTTTCTCATCAGAAGGAATCTCATCCAATACACGTACCAAGGCAGCATATACCCATCCGTTTCCACGACTCCAATAGCAATCTTCGCCATTCGGCTCTTTATATGGAGGATTAAAATCCTGATCGCGCCACCACAGGCCGTCTTTGGGGTTGAACATACCCGTTTTATCGTGTTGGCTGCGTGTGTAGTAGTACATATCCCACATCTTATCGTAGTATTTCTGTTCTCCGGTCATCTTTCCGAATTTAGCGAAGATAGGCATTGCCATTTGCACAGCATCAATCCACCACCAGTCGTTCACCTGCGGGGTGTTCACCACCATATCGATACTTGCTTTGATATTCCGAATCATGTTCGGGTCTGACGGGCAGATTTTATAGATATCAATGTACGCCTGTCCGCAACAATGGTCGTCCGCATTACGGGTAGTATTGCCGTTGCGCATTCCCCATTTGTGGAAATCGGCCCAGTCGTAAGTATACTTATAATAATCCTCACGCGGATAAATAGAATAGAGAGCCATCAATCCTTCATAATATACACCACGCGTCCATATATTGCTGGGACGTACACGACCGTAAAAACTGGGAGTAGTGTAATCGGCATACTTTTTCATAAAGTAGTCATTTACCTTTATGATATTCTCTAAAGTCTCTTTTTGTGTCGGGAGTTCTTGTGCTGCGACCGTATGGACTGGTATCAGACAAGAAAGAAGTAATCCTGTAAAGAGTAAGAATAGTGGTTTCTTCATGGTACAATAGTTCTGTTTTATTAATTTGCTGTTTATACTAATTTCTATGGCAAAGGTAAGAGACGTTCTTTTCTTTTTCAATGGATTTCCGTGCAAATGTCTTTAAATTCGTTCACGAGACGACAGAAAATAGTGTTAAAAGTACGTCTAATGATGATTTCTACATATATCTGTACAATATTCTATTTTATCAATGGGCTGCGTCCTTTACTTTTGTGTTGTAATTTGATTAATCGATAAAACTATGAAGTGCATAACTCTTTTTTTTAGTTTCTGCCTGATAGCTATCTTCTCGATAGCTCAGCCAAACTATGACTTTTCGAAGTTGAAACGCGAACGTCTGGGACGTGGTGTAATTGCTATCCGAGAGAATCCGTCTACTGTGGCTGTTTCCTGGCGTTATTTGTCTTCCGACCCGATGAATGAATCTTTTGATATTTATAGGAACGATGAAAAGATAAACAAACACCCGTTGAAGGATGCCACTTTCTTTCAGGATACCTATGCAGGGACAGAATCTGTACTTTATACCGTGAAAGCAAGGGAAGGTAAAACGGAAAGTAGCTATCAATTACCGGCAAATGCCCCATTGGGTTATCTGAATATTCCGTTGAACCGCCCCGAAGATGGTACGACTCCGTCAGGGCAAAACTATTTTTATGCTCCGAATGATGCCAGTATCGGTGACGTGGACGGTGATGGCGAATATGAGATTATTCTGAAATGGGACCCGAGTAATGCACATGATAATTCACATGACGGCTATACGGGAGAAGTATATGTTGATTGCTATAAGTTGAGCGGAAAACTATTATGGCGTATTAATCTGGGACGTAACATACGTGCCGGTGCACACTACACCCAGTTTATGGTGTTCGATTTCGATGGTGACGGCAAAGCGGAAGTAGTGATGAAGACCGCGGACGGAACGGTGGATGGAACAGGAAAAGTGATTGGGGATGCGCAGGCTGACTATCGGAATGAACAAGGACGTATCCTGACCGGACCGGAATATCTGACAGTTTTTAACGGATTGACAGGAGAAGCGATGCAAACAATTGATTATGTGCCCGTAAGAGGAGACTTGATGGGTTGGGGAGACAGTCGTGGTAATCGCAGCGACCGTTTTCTGGCCTGCGTTGCCTATCTCGACGGCATACACCCAAGCGTAGTGATGTGTCGTGGATATTATACACGTACTGTTTTGGCTGCTTTTGACTGGGATGGAAAGGAGCTGAAACAACGTTGGGTATTCGACAGTAATAATCCCGGTTGTAAAGATTATGCCGGACAAGGAAACCATAACCTGCGGGTAGGTGACGTGGACGGTGACGGATGCGATGAGATCATCTACGGTTCATGCGCCATAGACCATAACGGTAAAGGACTCTACACCACGGAAATGGGACACGGCGATGCCATTCATCTGACTCATTTCGACCCCTCTCGTAAAGGGCTGCAAGTATGGGATTGTCATGAAAATAAACGTGATGGTTCTACCTATCGGGATGCAGCTACCGGAGAAGTTCTATTTCAGATTAAAGACAATACAGATGTAGGGCGTTGTATGGCAGCTGATATTGACCCGACTCAACCGGGCGTTGAAATGTGGTCTGTTGCTTCCGGAGGAATAAGGAATGTGAAAGGAGAGGTGGTAAAAGACCGGGTAAGAGGTTTATCCTGTAATATGGCTGTTTGGTGGGATGGAGATTTGTTGCGTGAATTGTTGGATAGAAATATGGTCAGCAAATATAATTGGGAAAAAGGAGTGTGTGAGCGCATAGCCATTTTTGAGGGAACTCTTTCCAATAATGGAACCAAAGCGAATCCTTGCCTTCAGGGAGATATCGTAGGTGACTGGCGCGAAGAAATACTGATGCGTACAGCTGATAATACAGCTTTACGGCTTTACGTCTCCACTATTCCTACCGACTATCGTTTTCATACTTTCCTCGAAGATCCGATTTATCGTATAAGTATCGCTACCCAGAATGTGGCTTATAATCAGCCTACACAGCCCGGATTCTATTTCGGACCGGAGCTTCAGGGCACTGTATTCAGAGGATGTAAAATACCTAAAAAATAGATTATGAATATTCGTATCATAACCATTGCTTTATTGCTGGCAACTTTGCCGGTTAGTGCACAGAAAAAGAAAACGGTAGTGAATGATTCAAATACTCCTTTGCATTTGCTGCAACCTGCTTATCAGGGCACTTATGGTGACCTGACACCCGGGCAGGTCAAGAAAGATATAGATCGTGTATTTGCTTATATTGATAAGGAGACTCCGGCACGCGTGGTAGATAAGAACACAGGTAAACTGATTACCGACTACACCACGATGGGAGAGGAAGCGCAACTGGAACGTGGTGCTTTCCGTCTGGCAAGTTACGAATGGGGAGTAACCTATTCAGCCTTGATAGCAGCTGCCGAAGCTACGGGCGATCAACGTTACATGGATTATGTGCAGAACCGTTTCCGCTTTCTGGCGGAAGTGGCGCCTCATTTTAAGCGTGTGTACGAAGAGAAAGGCACAACAGACCCTCAATTGCTGCAAATCCTCACTCCTCATGCTCTGGATGATGCCGGGGCTGTGTGTGCAGCGATGGTGAAAGTCCGTGTGAAAGACCGCTCACTTCCTGTAGACGGATTAATTGGGAACTATTTTGATTTTATTCAGAATAAAGAATACCGGTTGGCAGATGGTACTTTTGCCCGCAATCGTCCGCAACATAATACACTTTGGCTGGACGACATGTTTATGGGGATTCCCGCAGTAGCCCAGATGAGCCGTTATGACAAGGCTCAAAAAGAGATATATCTGGCGGAGGCTGTCAGACAATTCCTGCAATTTGCCGACCGTATGTTTATCCCTGAAAAAGGATTGTATCGTCATGGATGGGTAGAAAGCAGTACCGATCATCCTGCCTTTTGTTGGGCGCGTGCCAATGGGTGGGCTATGCTGACAGCATGCGAATTGCTCGATGTATTGCCGGAAGATTACCCCCAACGTGCGAAAGTGATGGATTATTTCCGGGCTCATGTACGCGGAGTGACTGCCTTGCAAAGTGGAGAAGGGCTTTGGCATCAATTGCTCGACCGGAATGATTCTTATCTGGAGACGTCTGCTACGGCTATTTACGTATACTGTTTGGCGCATGCTATCAATAAAGGCTGGATTGATGCCATTGCTTATGGACCTGTCGCTCATTTGGGATGGCATGCCGTGGCCGGTAAGATCAATGCGGAAGGTCAGGTGGAAGGCACTTGTGTGGGTACGGGGATGGCTTTCGATCCTGCTTTTTATTACTATCGTCCGGTCAATGTATATGCGGCACATGGATACGGACCAGTGCTTTGGGCAGGTGCGGAAATGATCTCTCTATTGAAGAATCAGTACCCGCAGATGAATGACAGTGCCGTTCAGTATTATCAGGTGAAACAGAAGACGACTGCACCTATTTTTGCCATCGATACAGAAGAAAAGAAAGATTAACTTTAAATAGATAGAACCATGAAACGAGAAGCTTTTAAAATGTATTTAAAACCCGGATGTGAAGCTGAATATGAGAAAAGACACGCTGCCATCTGGCCTGAATTGAAAGCATTGCTTTCCAAAAACGGAGTGTCGGACTATTCGATTTATTGGGATAAGGAGACCAATATCCTGTTTGCTTTCCAGAAAACGGAAGGTGAGGCCGGTTCGCAGGACTTGGGTAATACGGAGATTGTGCAGAAATGGTGGGACTATATGGCGGATATCATGGAAGTGAATCCGGACAACTCACCGGTGTCCATTCCTTTGCCGGAAGTATTCCACATGGATTGATTTTTTAGTAATTAGGTGAGCCGTTTCTTTCATTATCTCAACTATCTTGACTATTTTTGTCCAACATTTATTATTAATCTTGGAATCTATATGATGCAAAGACACCTTTTGATCTTTACCTTTCTTGTTAGTTTTGTGTTGAATGCTTATAGTGCAATTGAGCTTCGTTCTACACAAATGAGAACGAGTGACGGCCTTCCCAATAACTCTATTCGATATATTTATCAGGATAGTAAAGGTTTTTTGTGGCTGGCTACCTTGAACGGGTTAAGTCGTTATGATGGCAACTCTTTTCTCACTTTCCGTCCGGAAATCGGTGATGAGGTATCTTTGGCAGACAACCGTATTTACGATCTGACAGAAGATAAAGATGGTTTTTTGTGGATTTCTACTACACCTGAATTATATAGTTGCTATGATTTGCAACGTGCCCGTTTTGTGGACTATACCGGTTGTGGCGAGTTAAGGCAGAATTATTCAACGGTTTTTGTCGCTGCTAACGGAGATGTCTGGCTTTCCCATTCGGGAAATGGCTGCCGGAAGATGGTACATCAGAAAAATGGTGAGATGACATCTACCGTATTCAGGACCGAACGTGGAAACCTGCCGGATAACCGGGTGAAATTTGTGAATGAGGATGCCAGTGGCCGTATCTGGATCGGCACTCAATGCGGACTGGTTTCTGTCTCCAACGGACAATATCGGATAGAAGACCGATTAATCCACTTCACTTCTTCGCTGTCCTATAAGGACGATATGTATTTCCTTACAGCAGATGGAGATATCTATTATTATCAGGAGGCTACTCAAAAGATGCAAAAGTTGGCTTCTCTTGCCACTGTGGCAGGGGCGACATCGCCAACCGGAAATTTCCTGTTGAAAGATAAGTGGGTGATCCTGACTACTACCGGAGTATATACTTATAAGTTTGCTACCGGAGAGATGGCCGCAGATCCTCGTTTGAATATTAAAAAGGGAGAATTGATACGTGATAATCGTGGAGATTATTGGATATACAATCATACGGGACGGCTTACATACGTGCTTGCCGAAACCGGAGAGAGTAAGGATTTCCAGTTGATTCCCCAGGATAAGATAAGTTATATCGACTTTGAACGTTATCATATCGTCCATGATTCCCGGGGAATTATTTGGATTTCGACCTATGGAAATGGGCTTTTCGCTTATAATACCGCCGAAGATAAACTGGAGCATTTTGTGGCGAACATTAATGACCAGAGTCATATCAGTTCGGATTTCCTGCAATATGTGATGGAAGATCGTGCCGGTGGCATCTGGGTAGCTTCGGAATATTCAGGCTTGTCCCGTATTTCCGTATTGAATGAAGGAACTTCCCGTATCTATCCCGAATCCCGTGATTTGTTCGACCGGTCGAACACCATCCGTATGCTTACCAGAATGTCTAATGGGGATATCTGTGTAGGTACGCGTAAGGGGGGATTATACACCTTTGATTCGAGCCTTCATTCAAAAATGACCAATCAATATTTCCATTCTAATATCTATGCTCTCACCGAAGACAAACAGGGACGAATGTGGATGGGAACTCGTGGAAATGGTCTCAAAGTGGGGGACACCTGGTATTATAATAATCCTTCTGATTTGACAGCCTTATCCGATAATAACGTTTTTGCCATTTATCGCGACCGTAAAGACCGCATGTGGATAGGAACATTTGGCGGTGGGCTGGAACTGGCTGAACCTACTCCCGACGGTAAATATAAATTCCGTCATTTCTTCCAGCAAACATTCGGGATGAGAATGGTGCGTGTGATAGAAGAAGACGCAAATGGGATGGTGTGGGTAGGAACCAGTGAGGGTATTTGTATTTTTCATCCGGATTCATTGATTGCAGATGCTGATAATTATCATCTTTTCAGTTATACAAACGGAAAGTTTTGCAGTAATGAAATCAAGTGTATCTATCGGGATACGGAAGGGCGGATGTGGATTGGTACGTCCGGTTCGGGACTGAATCTTTGTGAGCCGCAGGATAACTATTGCTCTTTGAAATATGAACATTACGGAACTTCCGAAGGATTGGTTAACGATGTAATCCAGTC
Source organism: Bacteroides sp. MSK.18.37 (assembly GCF_019129155.2). Lineage (NCBI taxonomy): Bacteria > Pseudomonadati > Bacteroidota > Bacteroidia > Bacteroidales > Bacteroidaceae > Bacteroides > Bacteroides sp. MSK.18.37. The sequence goes on from NZ_JAHOIB020000001.1 coordinate 4,574,925, forward strand.
TATTCTGGGAGATAAAAAGGGGAATCTCTGGGTTGCCACCGAATATGGTATTTCCAAATTTAATCCGGCTACCCATTCTTTTGAAAACTATTTCTTTTCTTCCTATACATTGGGAAATGTGTATAGTGAGAATAGTGCCTGTATGCGCGAAGATGGAAAACTGCTTTTTGGCACAAACTACGGATTAATAGTGATCGATCCTGAAAAGATACAGGATAACGAAACTTTCTCCCCGGTTGTTTTCACGGATTTATATGTCAATGGAACCCAGATGAATCCGCAGATGGAGGACTCTCCGTTAAAGCAATCGTTGGCTTATTCGGACGAAATAACCCTAAAGTTTTTTCAGAACTCATTCTTGATAGATTTCTCTACTTTTGATTATTCGGATAGCGGCCATACCAAATATATGTATTGGCTGGAAAATTACGATCAGGGATGGAGTGCTCCTTCTCCTCTGAATTTTGCTTCGTTTAAGTATCTTAATCCGGGAACTTATATACTTCACGTCAAGTCGAGCAATGGATCAGGTGTTTGGAATGATAGCGAGACTACACTGAAAATTGTAATTGTCCCTCCATTCTGGAAAACGACTTGGGCAATGCTGGGTTATGTGCTGTTATTAATCATAGCCTTGTACTTTGCTTTCCGTATCGTTCGTAACTTTAACGGCTTGCGTAACCGCATCAATGTAGAAAAGCAGTTGACAGAATATAAACTGGTGTTTTTTACCAATATCTCTCATGAATTCCGTACTCCGCTTACCTTGATTCAGGGAGCATTGGAGAAGATTCAACGTGTGACTGATATCCCGCGTGAATTGATATATCCGCTGAAAACAATGGATAAGAGCACGCAGCGTATGTTGAGGCTTATCAATCAGTTGCTGGAATTTAGAAAGATGCAGAATAATAAGCTGGCACTCTCTTTAGAGGAAACGGATGTCATCTCTTTCCTTTATGAAATATTCTTGAGTTTCGGCGACGTGGCGGAACAGAAGAATATGAACTTCCGTTTCTTGCCTTCGGTGCCATCTTATAAGATGTTTATTGATAAAGGAAATTTGGATAAGGTGACTTATAACCTGCTTTCAAATGCATTTAAATATACTCCTTCCAACGGAACGATTATTCTTTCGGTGAATGTGGACGAAGGGAAACAAACATTGCAAATTCAGGTTTCGGATACAGGAGTGGGGATTCCTAAAGAGAAACAGAACGAATTGTTCAAGCGGTTTATGCAGAGTAATTTCTCCGGTGACAGTATTGGGGTCGGTCTGCATTTGAGCCACGAACTGGTGCAGGTACATAAAGGCACGATTGAATATAAAGACAATGAAGGTGGCGGTTCTGTATTTACCGTATGTATTCCGACAGATAAGACGGTGTATTCGGAGAAAGACTTCCTTGTTCCGGGCAACGTATTGCTGAAAGAGGCGGATGGTCACGCACATCATTTGTTACAGCTTTCGGAAGAGCTTCCTGACCCGGAAAAGATGGTTGCTCCTTTGAATAAACGGAAAGTGCTGATTATTGAAGATGATAATGATATCCGTGAGTTTCTACGGGAAGAAATCGGCGCATACTTTGAAGTGGAAGTGGCTGCCGACGGCACGTCCGGATTTGAAAAGGCCCGTACGTATGATGCCGACCTGATTATCTGTGATGTTCTGATGCCGGGTATGACCGGATTTGAAGTAACCAAGAAACTAAAAACAGATTTTGATACGAGTCATATTCCCATTATCCTTCTGACTGCGTTGAACTCACCGGAAAAGCATCTGGAAGGAATTGAGGCAGGTGCGGATGCATACATCGCCAAACCATTCAGCGTTAAACTGCTGTTGGCACGTGTATTCCGTTTGATCGAGCAGCGCGATAAATTGCGTGAGAAGTTCTCCAGTGAACCGGGTATTGTGCGTCCGGCTATGTGTACTACCGACCGGGATAAAGAATTTGCAGACCGTTTGGCTGCCATTCTCGAACAGAATCTTGCCCGCCCGGAATTTTCTATTGACGAGTTTGCGCAGCTTATGAAGTTGGGACGAACTGTTTTTTATCGGAAATTACGCGGCGTAACAGGATATTCGCCTAATGAATATTTGCGTGTGGTGCGCATGAAGAAAGCGGCGGAGTTATTGCTGTCAGAAGATAATCTGACGGTTGCGGAAGTCTCTTACAAGGTAGGCATCAGTGATCCTTTCTATTTCAGTAAATGCTTTAAAGCACAGTTTGGGGTAGCACCATCGGTTTATCAGCGTGGTGTGAATAGTGAAGGAGATTCCATGTAGAACAGATTTTTATCCATTTCGCTTCCGGACCTTTATATTGAATAATAGTCCTTGTATTTGTGTACAATAGTCCATTGTACAATAGGGAAGGTACACCTATCTTTGCAGGGTAAATAGTGTGTGACTATGGCTTTCATATTCATATCTTTAATCATTTAATAGAATCATGAAAACACTTTCTTTATTTATTCTGACTTCTTTTTTCTATATTTTGGGTATAAGTACCCTATCAGCTGCCAATTGGAAAGTTTACGTTGCCAAATATAAGCAGGACAAAACTTGTGCTATCACCTATACTTTTGATGATGGTTTGGCAGAACATTCCACAGTGGCTGCGCCGGAATTGGAAAAGCGTGGCTTTAGAGGAACCTTCTGGGTTTGCGGTTTTTATACGGAACAAGGGGCATCATCCAAGTTACCTCGAATGACTTGGGATGAACTAAAGCAAATGGCAAAGAACGGACATGAAATCTCCAATCATAGCTGGTCACATCAGAATGCGAAGCGTTTGACCTTGGAACAAGTGAAATCTGAAATAGAGAAGAATGATAGTGCGATTTTTGCCAATATAGGTGTGATGCCTGTCACTTATTGTTATCCATATAACTATAAGACAGATGAGATCGTTGCGCTGGCTTCTAAAAACAGAGTGGGAACACGTACCAAACAGATTTCGATTGGCGGAAAATCTAGCCCTCAACGATTTGCCAAATGGCTGGATGATTTAATGACGAAAGAGGAGTGGGGAGTAGGTATGACGCATGGAATCAATTACGGATATGATGCTTTTAAGGAACCTTCGTTGTTTTGGGAACACTTGGATAAAGTGAAAAGTCTGGAAGATAAGATTTGGGTAGGTACGTTTCGTGAAGTGGCTGCTTATATAAGGGAGAGGGATGATATTCGATTAAACGTTTCCACACATAAGAGGGGATTGACGATTACTCCTGAAATGACATTGGACAAGAAAATATATACAGAACCATTAACCATGGTGCTTGTGGGAGAAGCAGTAGAAAAGGTGTCTGTGAAACAAGGTAAAAAGCAGCTTTCCGCACATATTTCCGGAGATAAAGTTCTTTTCGATTTCAATCCGTATGCAGGGAAAATTAAAGTAAGTTTCAACAATAAATAATCTAAGAATGTACATGAAAAATAAATTAGTACTATTACTCTTTTTCATATTGACAGGTGCTGTCAGTGTAAATGCTCAAAACTTGCCCGATCAAAAGGAAACATTGGAGGTCATGAAGAAAGTGAACGGTTACTTTATGAAAAAGTATGCCGATTATACTATCCCCAGTTTTTATGGTCGTGTACGTCCCAGTAATATCTGGACACGTGGCGTATATTATGAGGGGCTGATGGCGCTCTATTCTATTTATCCGCGTGAGGATTATTATAAGTATGCCTACGATTGGGCTGATTTTCACAAATGGGGAATGAGAAACGGCAATACCACCCGTAACGCCGACGACCATTGCTGTGGACAAACGTATATCGACTTATATAATATTTGTCCGTCAGACCCGAACATGATCCGGAATATCAAAGCAAGTATCGATATGGTAGTGAACACCCCGCAGGTGAACGACTGGTGGTGGATTGACGCTGTACAGATGGCAATGCCTATTTTTGCTAAATTCGGAAAGATGACTGGGGAACAGAAGTACTACGACAAGATGTGGGATATGTACTATTATACACGCAGTCAGCACGATGAAACCGGTATGTTCAATCAGAAAGACGGTCTGTGGTGGCGCGATCAGGATTTCAATCCTCCCTATAAGGAGCCTAATGGAGAGGATTGCTATTGGAGTCGTGGAAACGGATGGGTATATGCTGCTTTGGTGCGTGTCTTGGATGAAATTCCCTCTGACGAAAAACACCGTCAGGACTATGTCAATGATTTCCTGACCATGAGCAAGGCATTGAAGAAGTGTCAGCGTGAAGACGGTTTCTGGAATGTCAGCCTTCATGATCCTACGAACTTCGGAGGCAAAGAGACTTCCGGCACAGCACTGTTTGTTTACGGTATGGCTTGGGGAGTTCGTAACGGACTGCTCGACCGTAAAGAATATCTTCCCATCCTTTTAAAAGCGTGGAACGCTATGGTGAAAGATGCCGTACATCCGAACGGATTCCTGGGATATGTACAAGGTACGGGTAAGGAGCCCAAAGACGGTCAGCCGGTTACTTATAAGAGTGTACCCGACTTTGAAGATTACGGTGTAGGTTGTTTCCTGCTTGCCGGAACGGAAGTGTACAAGCTGAAATAATAGAATAATATACACTTCTCCATGGGTAATTATACTCCGGTAGCCTTACTTCCCTTGAATGGATAATTGCCAAGGTATTTGCGTACAATCGTCCATTGTATACTTCAATAAGTACGTCTACATTTGCAGGAGTAAAAAACTAAAAAAAACAATAACTTAAAATGAAGACATCAATGAAAAACATGTATTTAGCTGCTGCTATGGTAGTGTCATTAGCTTTTTCTGCTTGTAGTGATGAAGAGTCGGGAAAGGCGGATCGCGCTTATAAACCCATCGAAATTTATGGAAATATCAATGAAGTGGTGAATAATGTACAGGAAACTCGTGCTGTCGGTGCGGCATGGGGCTCGGACGACCGGATTGGAGTGACTGTTGAAGCGGATGAGGATAATGCGACCGCTAATGCAGTGGATACCTATATTAATATCCAATATCGCAATGAAACCGGAGGTTCGTTCCGTGTTGTGAACGAAGGCTCAACAGACAATAATATCCGTTTGAAAGGAGAAGGTGAGTTTACTTTGAATGCTTATTATCCGTATCAGGGAGCGAATGGTACATTGCCGGGTACAGAAGGAGTGATTGCAAAAACAATCAGCGGAGCAGACCAGACAACCGACAAACAGCCACAAATAGACTTTCTATTTGCCCAGGCTACCGGAGTTCGTGCAGAGTCTCCTGTTACCTTCGACTTCTCACATAAAATGACTAAAATCATATTGAAGTTTAAAGCAACCAACGGAGCTACATTAAATAATATGAAAGTCTATTTGAAAAGCCTGCAGTTGGAAGGCTCTTTTAATGTGACTACCGGTGAGGCTGTTGCCAAAAGCGGTGCTACTCCAAATTCAGAATTAAGCATGGATATTGCTAAACCGGCAGAAGGTGAAATGACTGCATCCATTATTTTATTCCCACAGGATATGCCGGAGAAAGTTTTGCTGGAAGTGAGAATGAATGATGAGACCTACACGCAATACATGCCTGTTCAGAATCTGGAGAGTGGACATGCCTATCCTTATAATGTGACCTTCGAAAATCCTGCAATGACAATCACCAAAGCGGAAATAGAAGACTGGATCGTAGAAGATGATAAAGATGTAACTGCTTCGGTTACTGAATAAACGACTGACAAGGATTCAAAAAAAGAATGATATGAAAAGAAATGAATTATGGCTCGGCTGTTTATTGGCAGTAGCAGGTTTCTTCGGAGCTTGTACCAATGTAGTGGAAGACGAGTCTCAAAATAATAAATATCCGATGGAGCTAATGGCGGAAAAGTCAGCTATAACTTTCACGCGTAGCATCGGGGAGAAGACTGAATGGGATGGAGGAGAGCTTGTTTCCCTATACGATGGTTTCTCACAAAAGTTGTATGAGGTTTCTCAATCAGGAGAAATGAGTGCTAAAAATAACGATCCTCTTTATTGGTATACAACGACGGAAGAAGAGACTTTGTTTGCCTGGTATCCTTCTTCGGAAACTTTGTTGACAGAGTGGACCGTAGCTTCCGATCAGACTATTGAAGAATCATATAAAAACTCGGATTTCCTTTATGCCTATGAGAAAATGAAATTCCGTAGCGAGCGGAAGCTTAAATTCCATCACGGAACGGTGAAGCTGATTATCAACGTGAAAGGTGACGGAGACACTGTATCGGAAGAAGATTTGAAGGATATTGTGTTCACTGTAAGTGCTGTAACAAAGGGCAGTATGGCAGAAGGCAAATTACAGTCTGCCGCAGGAGTTGAAGCGACAGTGATGAAACCTTATTTGTTGGAAAATGCCAGAGAAGGATACGCTTATTCTTTTCAGTTGCTGATGATTCCGCAGGATATGTCCGGCAAATTATTCTTTAAAGTTGCGTTGAAAGACGGCAGGAATTTCGGTCATACGCCGGGCAATGGTGAAGGCATATTAGAAGGTGGACACCAATATACATACAATGTAGGAGTTGGTAAACCGGGATTGAAAGTGACAATAGAAAAAGATTCTGTTTCGTGGGACGGTGATGACGAAGAGGTTGAAGGAACTGATAGAGAATAATATTCAAAATTTGAAGCGAAGATGAAACAATATAAACTTATGCAAGTGGCCTTGCTGGCAATCCTATTGTTCGGTTGGGCTGGTTGTTCTCAAAATGAGGAAGAAGTTCCGGGAAATGTACGGAATGGGATTGTACTGAACGTGACTGATACAGGGATAATTAGCAATGAACCGTCTACGCGTACAGAAGATACGGGATTCGTCACGACCTTTACACAAGGCGACCAGATTGGACTGTTCGCCGTGAAAGACGGTGCGATATTGGACGAAATCAATAATATGCCTTTCACTTTCAATGGTTCGAGCTGGTCGGGTAAACCGATATTGTATGATGATCGTCTGGTGGGAGTGAATTTCTATGCTTACTATCCTTATCAATCGGAAATGACAGGAAAAACGGATTTGATAGGTGATGATTTTTTTGCTCCTCTGGCAGCCGGTTGGGAATTGACAACAGAACAAAGTGATCAGAAAGCATATGCGAAACAGGATTTGATGACCTCAAATGCAACTGCATTGATTGGTGAGAACGGAAACTACTCATTGAGCTTTCAGTTAACACACCGTATGAGCTTGGTTGTTGTGAAGTTGCCTTCCACTCGTTATATCTTTACAGATGCCGAAGGAGTGGCAATGCCGGAAGAAACTCCTTATGTTGCTATGTCTGTCGATGTAGCTTTTTATCTTGATAATGTGGAGGAAGGAACTAAAATTTCTCCTTATTATGACGCAAAGAAAGATGAATATCGTTTGCTAAGAAAACCGTCTTCGGAAAATCAGATTATCGGTCATTATAATGATAAGCAATGTACGCTTGATACGGCTGAAAAGATGAAAGAAGGAAAATACAAACGTTTTGTTGTCGATGGTGGATATAAAGAGGTGACCCATCATCTGCAGGTAGGCGATTATTATTATGCAGATGGAAGTGTGGTAAGTGGCAATGAAGCAGAACCTGCAAAGGATAATTGTATTGGAATCGTTTGTTGGGTGGGAAATCCGATGCCTTCTGTGTTGTATAAAGATGTGGCGGGAACTCCCTATACTGCCACTAATGATGCATTGCTCCGTTCGCATCCCAATTGTGTTCATGGGTTAGTTATGAGCCTCTATACAGAAACGGGCAAATTCTCTCCTGCTCTTACTCAAAGTATACACGACTGGTTTATGACTACTTCGTTTACTTCTTCTTATGTATCTGTTACCGGATATTATGATGCAAATGAAAATAATAAAAACAAACCTCTTCGCTTTTTGGGATATAACAACTCGGAAGTATTAGATTTGTACTACGATACTTTCAAAACAGATTTTGAATGTTTCCAATATCAGGATGATTGTGAAAGTAGCTTCCCGTCTCCGTCTATAACTACCGGTTGGTATGTGCCTTCCAGTGGGGAACTTGTTGCTTTGCAGGATAAAGATAATTCTTTAGAGAGTAAGCTGAATACTAAGTTGATAAAAGTATCGGATAAAACAATGGATATATCTGCTACCTATTGGAGTAGTACGGAACGGAATAATAAGAATATGTACATTGTTACTTATTCTAAAACAGCTGGCTCGGCAGGAACCGGTGGTGTCAAGACCAATACTTACACTTATCGTTTTTTCCTGGGATTCTAAATTAAAGATATTTGTATGATGATGAAGAGAATACTATTTCTTATTAGTCTTTTGTTGGTAACCGGTTGCCTTTTAGTACGTGCGCAAGTCTATAAATTCGACTTTACTTCCGACAAAAAGGTAAAAGAGGGATATACTAAAGTGACACCCGAAACCTTGTTCAATGACGAACAAGGTTACGGATATGATTTGCAACCGGCATGGGATGGAAAAAGTAATCAGCCTTTCTTCTTCTCCGTCAATGTTCCCGATGGCAATTATAAAGTAACCGTCACCCTTGGCAGTAAGGATTCAGCCGGAAATACTACGGTGCGTGCCGAGTCCCGCCGACTGTTTATTGAAAATCTTCCGACTAAAAAGGGAGAAATGATTACCGAATCTTTTACTGTCAACAAGCGGAACATGAAAATCAGCGAAAGAGAGAAAGTCAAAATCAAGGCACGTGAAAAGAATAAACTGAACTGGGATGAAAAACTGACTATTGAATTTAATGGTGATGCGCCCCGTATCACTTCTCTGGTCATTGAACGTGCAGATAAAGTGCCTACCATTTTTCTTTGCGGCAACTCCACCGTGGTTGATTATGATAACGAACCTTGGGCCGCTTGGGGACAAATGTTTCCACGGTGGTTCACCGATCAGGTAGCTATTGCCAATTATGCTGAATCCGGAGAATCTGCTAATACCTTTATCGGTGCCGGACGTTTGAAAAAAGCCCTGACACAGATGAAGAAGGGCGATTATCTCTTTATGGAGTTCGGACACAACGATCAGAAACAGAAAGGACCCGGCAAAGGAGCTTTCTATTCTTTCATGTATAATCTGAAGATTTATATTGATGAAGCCCGTTCCAGAGGTGCGTATCCTGTATTAGTGACTCCGACGCAACGTCGTCGTTTTGATAAGAACGGTAAGATTGTAAACACTCACCTTGATTATCCTGATGCGATTCGTTGGTTGGCAGCCAAAGAAAACGTACCTTTGATTGATTTGAATGAAATAAGTCGTACACTTTACGAGGCAATGGGCGAAGATGGCTCTAAACATGCGTTCGTGCATTATCCGGCTAATACTTATCCGGGACAGACAAAGGAACTGAAAGATAATTCCCACTCCAATACTTTCGGTGCTTATGAACTGGCTAAATGTATTATTGAAGGAATGAAGAAAGCTGATTTGGATGCGGTGAAGTTCTTGAGGAAGGATTATAAAGGATTCAATCCAGACCATCCCGACAGATTCGAAGACTTTAAATGGAATCTTTGCCCGTTTACGGAGATAGAGAAACCGGATGGTAATTAATAAATGGAAATATAATAGCGGATTATTCCGGTTCAATATCAATAAATAACGTAGATTAAAAACATAAAATAGAAGAGGGATTATGAAAAAAGTGTTTGTATCAATGGCGTTGGCAGTTCTTGCATTGGGAAGCCAGGCACAAGTTTTGAAGAATGACCTGTTGAAAGGTTATAAGGTAGGCGATACTTTGGAGAAAACGGTTTATGATGATAAACGGGCTCCTATTAACGTAGATACTTGGTGTGGAGCATTTACTACGACATCGGTTGAAGGAGTGGTAAGTCCTACTGTTGGAAAGGCTTTGACTTATGACGGATATAGTGAGGCGGGATCATCTATCAATTTTGGTTTTCCGCAAGGTGTGAAAGGTTCCCGTGTCAGCGTATATTCTTTGGTAGAATCAGGAAAAGTTTACTCTAAAGGAACTTATTACCTGGCTTGTCTGGTGAACTTTGCTAAAGTCGGTTCAAGTAATTTGGCAGATATCTTGGCTGCCAGTGCCAGTTATGTTGGCGGAGGAAATCGTGGTCAAGTATATGTCAGACGTGAAGGAAATGATAAAATCAAATTTGCTGTAGGCTTGATGAAAGAACGTAACGAAGCTCCTATGGTATATGATTATAATACAACGCATCTGCTGGTATTGAAAGTTGATTATGACAAGAATGAAGTTTCTTTATTCGTTGATCCTGATTTAAATCAGAATGAACCGAAAGCCGATGTTGTAGTGGCTGGTGAAGAAGGTGCATTGAAAGCTGGTCTGAAAGCTATTTCGTTTAGAAATCGCAGTGGCTTTAAAGGAAATATCGGTAATTTCCGCTTTGCCAGAGATTGGGCTGGCGCTATAGGAAAATAATAGAATATATTAATCTATTAAATAGAAGAGGGGGAGAGTTGCATTGTAGACAACTTTCCTCCTTTTTGAGTTGTGGTAAGCTATATTATATTCTTGAATCACTGCTTGTCTTGTAATTCACGTAATACATCATTTATAATATAAGTATCGCTCATTAGATGCAGACCGTAACGGGAGTCATGTAACATGGCACATACATTTGTTTCATAAAACAGATTTAATGCTCGTTCCGGGCTTATCTCCAATCGGACCGATAATAATAGGATGATACGACTTATTTTTCTCCAAAGTACTTGTTCTCTCATTTATTACCTCCTTTTCTGTCCATTGTATCCAGTGGAAAACTCTTATCAAAATGTAGCTGTGTATCAATGAGTTGCTGATTGAGCAAACATTACCGAAATCTAAATCGGCACGTCCCACTTTGGCTAAAGGATGCTCTATAGAAAGGGTGGAACCATGATAAAGTGTTATTTTCATACTTTTCCGCCCTCCTGTGCTTCCCAGTTTTTCAAAGCTTCAGCCACATCCTCGCCTACATGTTTTAGGCTTTGTGTGTGCATCACTTCGTAATTGTCCAGTAGAAGACGTTTGATTAGGTTCATTTTCTCTAAACGTCGGCGCATTTCCATAGGAGAAATTCCCATTTCGCGTGCTCCGGCTTCTATCGCCATGACTGCAAAGTGAATCTTTTCACTTTCTAGGATATCTGGTTGTTTACACATAAGCATTAAAATTCAGTTTATAAACAAAGATACTTGATGGCAGGCAAATAAACAACATTGCCGGAACTTTTTTGTATATACAAGTAAAAGTCCTCCAAGCTGCCGCCGGAGGACTTTCACTACTAACCTTCAAACAAATTTATAAATAGTATTATGTCGCTTAATTATATCCTTTATTCTGTTCGTACAATCCTTCTTTTACTTTCATTTGTGAATCCGGTATCGGGTAGATGTATGAGTCTTTGGTGACCAGTTTGTATAATTCGTACGTTTCCGGCTTGGTGATTACTCCGTTGGCATCGGAACCATTGCGCTTGAACATATCCTGCAATACACCTACATATCGGTTCTGACGTACCAAATCGTGCCAGCGGATTCCTTCAGATGCCAGTTCACGGCGGCGTTCAATATCTACAGAGTCTGCAAAATTCTCGATGGTAATATCATCATCCAAAGCATCCAGTCCGGCGCGTGTACGAATCTTATTCACCATTTCTTTCCCTTTGCCGGTAGGTCCTACAATTTCAGCATACATCAACATCACATCTTCCAGGCGAATTAGTGGATAATTGATGGGGAAATAGGTGCGGTCGGCAATCTGGTCATCGATGTCTTCGTATCCTAAAAGTTTGCGTTTCATTTTGTGCTCGAAGAATTTCAGGAAGAAATCCCCTCCTGTATATGGAGTTCCGTCTTCGTCGACAAATTCACTTGTATTGATAGTTCCTGCACAACGTTTGTCAATGAAAGCACCTGTTTCGTCGGTTTGCTTGAAAATACCGTCCAATTGGTTCTCACACCATATTCTGTTACCGGACATTTGTATCTTCGTATAAGAATCGTTGACAGCCGGTACAGAGTTGAATACCATTGGATTACCATAGTTCTTGGCTGCAATATACTGGATCTCGAAAATATGATATTTGTTGTCGTTGTCACTGATCCATATTTTAATCCATTCGTCGGCTGTGCTCGCCCAATATTTATTGTTGGCGAAAGAATAATCGATCACCTCGCTAAATAGTTCCTCGGCCAACGCCTTTTTAGATGCATCCTGTACGGGATATCCTGCCATTGTCAGATAAACGCGTCCTAATAAAGACTTTGCAGCCACTTGGGTAGCACGCCCGGCTGAAGCGCTGTTTCCCATATAATTCAGCGGAGTGTCTACCAGTTTCTTTACTGCGTCCTCCAAATCCGGGACGATTGCTGTCTCATATACCTCCACCGGTTCAGACTGTTTGATCGTCATCGCTTCATTCACAGATACCGGTTCCAATACGATAGGAATACGTCCGAAGTAGCGTACTAAGTCAAAATAAGCCAATGCTCTAAGGAATTTGGCCTCGCCGATAAACTGGTTTTTGATAGCTTCTGAAGAGAAAGTAACCCCGTCGGTTTTGCTAAGAAACATATTGGCACGGGCTATAATCTCGTACAGATTATTCCAGGCTCCGGAAAGGGTACTGATGGTAGAAATGTTGGGATTGAAAGTTCCTATATCGATATAGTCACGTTGTTTATCCGTCGTTTTATCCACCCACGCATTGTCTGAACGAACTTCCGACATAAGCCAGGAATAGTCCGAAATAGGAAGCAGGCCGTTGTAGATACCGATAATGGCTTGTTCCATTTCACTGGGAGTTGAATAGAAATAGTCCGTGGTACGTGTGTCGTTAGGCTCCACTTCCAGCCAACTTTCACAAGAGGACAGTGACAATGTCAGCGCTAATCCTCCACTTATAAGATATTTATATAGTTTCATAGTTTCTTTCTTTTTTTATTTAGAATGTAACATTCACTCCTAACGTAATGACTCTGGCTTGCGGATATGAACCGTAGTCATAGTCTCCCGTTGAACCGCCATTGTTAGCTTCAGGTGAGAAACCACCTTCGTATTTATCCCACATCAGAAGATTTTCCCCTGTCAGATAAACACGGGCATTCTGTATGAACTTCTTTTTGAATGGAATACGGTATCCCAATGTTACGTTTTTGAGTTTTATGAAATCTGTACTGTATAACCATCGGCTGTCATAGAACTGTCCCGTATTGGCGTTGTCGATACCCGGAGTTTTTCCGTCGCCCGGTTCTGCTTCCGATTTCCACATATTTTTCCAATGAGACAATACATTACCGTTGGCTCCCATACCCGGACGGTCCATGGCACGTCCCAGGACGCTGTAAATCTGGCCTCCTGTCTGTGCGGTAATCAGGAAAGATAAGTCGAAGTTTTTATACTTGAAGGTGTTTGTTATACCGAAAGTATAATCCGGATCGGGTTTGCCCATCAAGGTGCGGTCGCTGTCATTGATAACTCCGTCGCCATTTGCGTCCCGGTAGCGTACGTCGCCCACTTTGCTGTTCTGCATTACAGGATATTTTTGTAAGTCAGCTTGTGTCTGATAGACTCCGACAGCATCGTACATATAAAAAGATCTCAATGGCTGGTCCACCATAAACACCTGTGTGGTGCTGTCATATCCTGTAAATACAGTGCTGTTATCATCTCCCAGGCTAAGTACTTTGTTCTGATTGTAAGAAACGTTCAGAGAAGTGCTCCATTTCAGTCTGCCTGTCAGATTCTGCGTAGTTACTTCCAGTTCGAAACCTTTGTTACGGATAGAACCGATGTTTCCCCATGCTTTGGTAAAGCCGAGCAATGCGGGAACAGTCACCTGGTATAACAAGTCTTTGGTTGTTTTCACATAATAGTCGGCAGAAAGGAAGATACGGTTGTTGAACAATCCCATATCGAAAGCAACATTCCAGCTTTCAGTCTTTTCCCAGCCAAGATCAGGATTGGCGAGCGATGTCGGTGCAAAACCGTTGATAATACTTCCGGATGAATAATTGGCACTGCTTAGTTTGGCAAGCGCTGTATTTGTAGGAATGGAGTTGTTACCATTTGTTCCCCAGCTGGCACGCAGTTTTAATGAATTCATGACGAAATTTTTCGGCCAGAATTTTTCGTTTGAGATACGATAAGCACCGGAAACAGCCGGGAAGATACCCCAACGGTTCGCTTTTCCGAAACGGGAAGAGCCATCACGGCGGATACTTGCCGTCAGCAGGTAGCGATCGTCATATTCGTATTGTAAACGTCCGAAGTAAGACATCAGGCGGGATGGAGTTGATAAGGACGCTGTAGCAGCAGTGAGTACGACGTCGGCCATATCGATCACTTCCAGAGAGTTGTCCGGAAATTGAGTGGCTGATAATCTCATGGAAGAACCACCGGAACTTTCCATAGAATAACCGGCCATTGCTCCAACAGTGTGCCGGCCAAATGTCTTGTTGTAATGCAACACCCCTTGGAGAAGGAATTTATTACCACGTGATTCGGTACGACTTGCTGTCGTTCTGTAGCCTTCCACATCCGTCCGGTATTTGGTGATGGTGCTCGGTACGAAAGAACGGCTTTGGGCACTATTAAAATTATACGAACCGGTCACTTCTGCTTTAATGCCATTCCATATATCCGCTTTAATATAGGCAGATGAACTGAATTGCACCTTTTCTCCTTTGTTTTGTACATGTTCCATATAGGCAACAGGACTGATTTTGCTGGAACTGGTCCAACGATAGTAGCCGTAAGCCCCTGCACCGGTATAGATGCCATCTTCAGGTTCTGCAACCGGAGCCATGGTAAGTACGTTCGTTGCCTGACGGTCTTTACCATCTACACGTCCTCCTTCATTCCAACTGGCAGATGGTGCCAGATTAACTCCGACAGTAATCCGGTTGAATACTTTCGATTCTACATTGGCACGGAAATTCAAGCGCTTATAATTACTTTCGATAGCGATACCCTCCTGATCTGTGTATCCCATTGATACACGATATTTAGTGTTACCGCGACCACTTGAAAGAGAGAGTTGATAATTCTGTATCGGAGCCAGACGGAAGAATTCATCCTGCCAGTCAATCAATTTCAGATTGCCGTAACCGGGTTCTGTCCAGCGGGGGTCATTCAGGAAATAATAACTTTCCTTTCCACCGATCATTGCCAGACGGGTAGCGTAATCATCTTCAATCGTTGCCCCTTTACTCCCGTATTGAGAAATATATCTGTTATTATTATATGCGGTACGGAATTCAATCCATTCTTCGGGCGACAGTACATCTACTTTTCTTTCCAATGACTGAATACCGAAAGAGGCCTGGAACTGTACTCTCACTTTTTCATCAGTACCGGCTTGTTTGGTGGTAATCAAGACAACCCCATTGGCACCGCGGGAACCATAGATAGCCGATGAGGAAGCATCTTTTAATACTTCAATAGACTGTATGTCTCCGGGGTTGAGGCTACCGAGGTCATCGACAGGAATACCGTCTACTACATATAAAGGAGTAGCATCTGCGTTGATAGAAGCAGCTCCACGTACACGAATCTGTAATTCGGAACCCGGTTCACCGGTGGTGCTACGAACTTCCACACCTGCCAGTTGTCCTTGCAGGGAAGAAGCGATATTGGTTGATGCCCGGTCTTCCAGCTTTTCGGCATTTACTTTGGCGATAGCTCCGGTCACATTTCCTTTCTTGGCACTACCGTAGCCGATTGCTACGACTTCATCCAGTGCGATAGCGGATTCCGACAGTTTGATTTGCAGCGTTTTATCGGTAATGGTTACTGTTTGAGTGTTATATCCGATAAAAGACACTTCCAGCAGTTTGGCACTTTTGGGAGCGGAGAGTACGAATTTACCGTCTAAATCAGTAATCGTTCCTTTGGCGGTTCCTTTCACAGTGACGTTTGCACCGATAATCGGTTCATCTTTCTCATCTACGACTACACCTGTCACCGTCCGGTTTTGTGCGAACGACAGGGTAGATTGTACTACGAACAGAGTCATTAAAAGGAGATATTGAATCTTCCTTCCCAGACTGCCATTTCCATGCAAAATGTTTTTCATGTTAATATCTCTAAGTGATTAAATTAGTAAATAACGGAAGATGCAGACATGGTTTGTTTTTCCATTTGTCTGACTTCCTCTGCAAAGGAAGTGTATTAGGAGAAATTACGCTCAAGTATTCGTACGGAAAAGATGTAATTTCATACTAATTGCTAAAAAACACATTTGGCATTTGTACGCCACCCCCTATGAACGTACAAATATAGCCTTTTCAACGGATTGCCTTTATCTGTTCATACATCTGTTTGCCCAAATATTCGGCAGAATTTTGGTTGAAATGCAAACGGTCGCCCATCAATTCCGCATCCGACATGTCTATCAAATATGCGTTCTTATCTTCTTTAGCAAAACGTTTCATGGCGGCTTCCACTTCGCTGCCATACTGTTTGTTCTTCTTGGCTACCGTACCGAAAATAAAAGGTAGGTTGGAGTAATCTTTTCCTGTTTTTTCGCTTAGATGGTTGCGTACATAAGTGACTACTGCTTTCAGGTTTTCATAATATTTATCTCCATGTGCATGGTCACTTTCTCCCTGATGCCATAGGAATGCATCAATCTGATAACCGTTTTTCAACTTGGATAATGTATTGTCGATGCAGCCGTCTATGTCATTGATGAAGGACAGAAGTAAAGAACGTCCTTTCTCACTGGTTGCCGTATTATTTGCCAGCCATTCGGGATTTGCCGACCAATGAATTGATTTGTCCGAAGCATTGGAAGGCTCGATAGAAGTTCCGCCGATTGCCCATTTGATAACATAGAAAGGCTCTTGCCACCATTGTTCCAGCCAATAGTAGGTAATAGCATCGTACCCCCAGGTATTGGGTTTGGCTCTTCTTTTACTCTTAGGCCAGAAGGGACGGAATTTCCCGTCTGTACGGTTCTGGGCAATTCTGCAATACTTGTAGGCTCCTGTCGTAAAAGCCGTATCTGTTGCCATTGTTTTGATGTAATCCGGCAAACGGTCGTTGGGTACACGTCCGTCGGTATTCGATTGTCCGGCGGTGATAATCACATGGGCAGGTTCGTTGTTGCCCGCCATACAGTTGCAGCTGAATGCAAGTATGAAAAGGATCAGTAAATTCTTCATGATAGAAATATGCTTTATGATTTTATAAACTATGGAGGTAATAAAAAGTCCTCCTCACGTTTATTATCGCTCGGGAGGACTTCTTATCAAACTAACAATCGTGTGAGAAATCTAATACCTGTTGAGAACTATTTATTTGATTGTTTCGAGAAACTCTACTTCGATGATTCTTAACTGGTTTTTGCTGCTGCTTTTTTCCAGTTCCATTTTATTGGCGGCCTTAGCCTCTACTTCGATAATCTGTCCGAAAGCATCTTTGTCACTAGTGTTTCCTTTCAAGCGGATGGTTATCGTATTGGCACGTACGGGCTTTTCTATATTGAGATGAATATATCCCAGGCTTTTATCCGTGTTTCCGCTCCAAATCAAGGTGTTGCCGGCATATACTTCCAGCGGGTAACTTCGTGAACGCCATCCTTGCAGTTTGATGCATATATCGTCTATTTCGGCATCTCTTTCCAATGTATAGGTAATCCATGCAGTGCTTAGTTTGCCGTCATTCTTCCATTCGGTCAGTTCGATATCATCGTAGCTTTTTTCAGCATCATTATTGTTGGAACCGGCTTTTGCCGAAACGATTCGTACGCCCTTTTTGCTGTCTTTGTAAGAAGGGGTAGAAGGTGTTTCGCCTCTGTCCAGTCTGCCTTTCAAGGTAGACTGCGGAAGATAGGAACTCAAACCTCCAGTCACTTTTACAGGCACCGTTTCCAATGTGAGAGAGGCACTTGGAAGTCCTTTAGCCTGTGCTGTCAGAGTTACTTTTCCGGCAGTCGTCGTACTGCGGATCAGTGCGCGGTTGATACCACATTCTACCGGAAGGTTTGTATCAAGAATATGATTGTTTTCACCTTGAGCAATACCTCCGCGCCATTCCGCATGACCGTTGAGTGTGAACTGAACGGTGCGGTTGTCCAACGGACAGCGTTTTCCGTCTTTATCTACCACTTCTACCTGTATCAATGCCATATCCGCACCGTCTGCATGAAATCCTTCGGGGTTTTGGATAGCGGTAAGTTTCAGACTGGCAGGTTCACCGGCTGTATTTAGAGCATAGCGGCTGATTTCTTTCCCTGCTTTATTGTAGCTGACAGCTTCCAGCTTGCCCGGTTTGAAGGCTACGTTGTCGAAAGTAAAGAGAAAATTGTATTGGCGTTTGCCTTTACCCAGGGAGTTACCATTCAGGAAAAGTTCCACCTCTTCTCCAGTAGATACTACCTGCACAGGTTTTACCGTATTTTCCGGATAGTTCCAATGGCCGATGATGTAGGTCTGGTCTTTTTCCGTATCTACCCATCCGTCCCACATTACCTGATGTGCGTAGAAAGCATCTTTTTCGATACGCATCGCGTCCGTCACTCCACTTCTTCGGTAGTTTTCCGCACCCCGGTAATGAGTGTTAGTGTCGGAGAAGATAATTTTAGTACCGCCGGAGCTGACTCTGTTACCCGTTCCGGGACGCTCACGCCAATAATCATACCAGCGGGCTATCATGGTGATGGCAAGCTCATCTTGGTTGCGGTTATAGTCAGTGGCCGGTTGTCCTTTATAAAGTGGTCCGTCACCTTCTTTATGGAAAGGATAGCTGTATTCATCCCAGTACTTTCTTAAAC
Organism: Bacteroides sp. MSK.18.37; assembly: GCF_019129155.2. Lineage (NCBI taxonomy): Bacteria > Pseudomonadati > Bacteroidota > Bacteroidia > Bacteroidales > Bacteroidaceae > Bacteroides > Bacteroides sp. MSK.18.37. Next base: position 4,593,665 of record NZ_JAHOIB020000001.1, read on the forward strand.
CTTCGTCGCGGCAATATTCGGTCGCCCACATCGGATGATGTTCGCTTCTGTTAATGTACAGCATTTCGCCGCCGTATTCTGCTTCGCGGATATCCAACATTTCACGTGATCCGATGGCACGTCCGCCGAACGGGTCGTATTTGTCGCGGACAGCTTTCATTTCTATCATGTGTTCGCGGCTGATGGCTTTGTTGCCACATTCGTAGAACAGGATACTCGGATTATTACGGTTGTAGATAATCGCGTCTCGCATCAACTCTACCCGTTGTTCCCATTGACGTCCTTCACGGTCTTTTTCAGCATCTCCGGCAGGCATTGCCTGTATCAGACCTACACGGTCGCAGGATTCTACATCCTGTTTCCACGGAGTAACGTGCATCCAGCGAACCAGATTCGCGTTTCCTTTCACCATCAGGTCATTAGAGAAATCGCTCAACCAGGCAGGTACGGACAGGCCTACTGCCGGCCATTCGTTGCTGGTACGCTGTGCATATCCTTTCATTTGGATAATACGGTCGTTCAGCCATATCTTTCCTTCTGCAAAACGTGTCTTGCGGAAGCCGGTGCGGGTACTTACTTCATCGAATACCTGATTGTTGTCATCTTTCAGAGCGGTTTTTACCGTATACAAGTAACCATATCCCCAACTCCAGAAGTGAAGATTATGGAGGGTGGCGGATGCTTTTACCGTTTTAGTCTCTCCGGCTTTCAAAGTCACTTTATCACCTTGGAAAGTTTTCATTAGTTTGCCGTCTGCATCAAGTACACTCACTTGATAGCTGAATTGCCGGGGAGCTTTACTGTCATTTCTGACTTCCGATTCGGCATGAATCGTAGCTTTGCGTCCTTGGATGTCGAAGTCTTGGGCATAGACGTATACGCCTGTCGTTTTCAGGTTGCTATATAGGGGAAGAGTCTGATATACATTATCAGTAACGTACAAGAAGACGTTTTTAGGAATACCGCCATAGTTGGCATTGAAATTGCGGTCGTTCCACTGGAACTTAGAGTTAGTTCCTTCTTCTCTGTACATCCAGTCGTTGTCGGTGCGAACGGCAATCACGTTCTCACCCTCTTTGATATGTGGAGTCAGGTCGAACCCTACCGCCATAACACCATTTTCGTGTCTGCCCAGATAATGTCCGTTGAGATAGAAGTCTCCGCGTTGGCGTACTCCTTCAAATTCGACGAATACTTTCTGATTACTTTTCAGTTCCGGAATCCGGAAATTCTTGCGATACCATACCACTGTATCTGTCAATTGTTCGATGGAAAGTTTGAATGCTTCGTCTTCATTGAAGGCATGAGGCAAAGTCACTTGTTTCCATTTACTGTCGTCGAATTTTGCGTCTTTGGCTTTAGGAAAGTCTCCTATCCGCAGCTTCCATTCGCTGTTGAAATTGTATTTTTTGCGTTCGGATGCCTGTCCGTTGATGACAGACAGTGCAGTCAGCAGAAATACGAAAAGAAATAATTTGTGTTTCATGATAGTCTATTAAAATGTTCTGCTGCAAAGGAAGTACATTGAGAGAAAACATACATATACTACCGTACGGAAAGGATGTAATTTTTATCTCATGATGAAAAAAAGCGACTGGTATTTGTACACAATTTCAGATAATAGTACACATTCCCCGTTGATAGGAGAATGAGATACTATTATCTGCGGTTAGCACATGTTCTTTTTAAACATCCGTTTCATTCTCTTCTTCTTTTTCTTCGGAAGCTTGTTCTGTGTTCTCTGCCGTATCATTGGAAGCCGGAGCTTTACCACCGTTCTTCTGATAAACAGAAGGGGCTATTCCGAATTGATTCTTGAAGCATTTGCTGAAATAATAGGGATCGTTGATACCTACTTTGTAGGAAATCTCGGAAACAGTCAGGTCTTCGGTTAACAATAATTCCGCAGCTTTCTTCAAACGAATGACACGCAGGTATTCATTGGGAGAGTATCCGGTGACACCACGTACTTTCTTGTAGAATACGGTACGTCCCAATCCCATCAGGTTGGCATAGTCATCTACGGAAAATTCCGTTTCCACCATGTGCTCGTTCAGCATTTCATTCAGTTTTGCCAGGAATTTGCTGTCCTTGTTGTTCGTACAGATAGCCGCATGAACCATTCCCGGTTCGTTGGAGAATTTTTCACGCAGTTTGTCCCGCTGTTCGATCAGTTTGGAGATTCTGGCCAGTAATAAGGAGATGCTGAATGGTTTGGTGATATAAGCATCCGCGCCGGATTCGATACCTTCCAGATATTTTTCTTCCATATTGAGGGCGGTTAGCAGAATGATGGGAATGTGGCTGGTGGCAAATTCATTCTTTAATTTCTTGGTCACTTCGAATCCCGTCATACCCGGCATTAATACGTCGCAGATAATCAGATCTGCATCATAAGTTTGTGCACGTTCGAAGCCACTGATACCATCCGCTTCTGCCACTACTTCGAAGTAATGACTGATTTCTTCTTTCAGGAATTCGCGGACATCATTATCATCTTCAATGATTAATACTTTCCGCTTGTTCAACGGTACGGGAGGTGCTGCCTGTTCGTCCGTATTTTCGTCTGTGACAAACTCTTTATGGCGTTGTTTCTCTTCTTCAATCAATAACTGGTTAGGAACCAGGAAATCTTTTTCTTCATAAACACTGGCGTCCGTTGGTAGTTCGACGGTGAAGATGGAACCGCCGCCTTCATTCTCATTATAAGAAATCGTTCCTTTATGTATATTGATCAGACCGTATGTCAGATGAAGTCCGACGCCTACACTGCTGTGTGAGAAGCTGCTTTGCATAAAGCGTTTGAACAGTTCGGCACGCTTCTCTTTCGGGATGCCCAGTCCTGTGTCGATCACTTGTATGCAGAGCTGTTTCTTCTGTTCCTGTACGTCTACTTTGAATATAATCTTTCCGTTGGAAGGAGTATATTTAAAAGCGTTGGAGAGCAGGTTATAGATCACTTTATCAAGATTCCCCTTATCCACAGGCATCTTGTAAGAGTTCTGTGAGGGCTCGAAACGGAAATCCATGTTTTTGGATTCGCTGACGTCCTTGAAACTAAGGAATATCTCATAGCAGAAAGCGACAACATCCGTTTCCTCCAGGGAGAGGGCGAGTTTGTTTTTCTGCATTTTCCGGAATTCCAGTAGTTGGTTGATAAGCCTCAACATTCGTTTCGTGCTCTTGTCCATGATCTTCAGGGAGTGTTGCATATCCTTGGAGTGGTTTCCCATGTTGACAATTCTTTCCAAAGCACCTTGAATCAGTGTCAACGGAGTGCGGAATTCATGAGAGATGTTGGTAAAGAATTCCAGTTTATACTCCGTCAACTGGTTTTCTACAGCGATACGGTTACGCAGCGCATTGAAATTTCTGATAATACGGAAACTGAAGTAACCCGCTATGGCTATTAGAATGGCATAGATCAGGTAAGCCCATCCGGTTTTCCAGAAAGGAGGAGCTATTACGATTTCCATCACATTTTCTTCTCCCCAGATACCGGCGGCGTTGCAGGCTTTCACATGTAGTTCATATTTGCCCGGAGGCAGATTCCGGTAAGTGGCAAAGTTCAGGCTGGAGGGCGAACTCCATTCCGTATCGTATGGAGGAAGACTGTAAGAGTATTTGGATACCCCGTCCAGATAGTTGAAGGTAGAGAAAGAGATCGTGAGTGAACTCTGATAATATTTCAGGTTCAGTTCGTTGATGTAAGGCATTGCTTCTTGTAAAGGCGAATCCTCCACTCCCGGAAGCATGTGCGCACCGTTGATTTGAAGTCCGGTGAAGATAACGGAGGCAGGCTTGTCCAACGTCTCTATCTTGTTGGCATCCAGTACTACCAAGCCATAGTTTGTTCCGAACAATAATTTGCCGTCATTGCTGACGCAAGCGGTGTTTTCACTATATACATTTCCTAAAGTGTAGGAAGAGAAAAAGTAATTTTCTATCTGTTTGGTAGCCGGGGTGAAACGGGAGATGCCATATTCGGTTGCAATCCACATTTTATGGTCCTTATTCTGGACAATGGATTGTACGACTGCATTGGATAATCCGTCTTTTATATCATAGCAATCGAAAGTCAGGTGTTGATAGCTGTCTCCCGGGTGGCAGACTGCGAATCCGGCCCCGGAAGTACCAATCCACATATTACCTTTATCATCGTTCATCAAACAACGGATCTCGTTGCTGGGGAATGTGCCGTTGGCATGATTGTAAATCACGTAATTCTTGGGTGATGCAATCAGTGAATCCGGATGGAAGATATAAATACCGTTGTTCGTGCCTACCCACATGCGTCCGTTCTTGTCCTCTTCGATGACACGGATGCGTTTTTCACCGTAGTTGTCTTGTAAGAAGTGTTTGAACTGGTAGCCGTCGGTAGTTTTAATTGCTAAATTTAATCCTCCACCGAAAGTGCCTAGCCACATACGTCCTTTTCTATCGCGATAAATGGAGTAAACCTGGTCGTTGGATAGAGAGTTAGCGTTTCTGGGGTCATTCTTATACCATTTGTTTGCGCCGATGCGAAGGCCGATCCCTCTCATTCCCAGCCATAAGTTGCCTTCCTGATCTTCGTTCATGCTGTAAACGTTATGGGTGAAGTCCTCTTGCCGGATCACTTTGGTCAGGGCAGAGTTGTATTCGTAAAGGCTACCCATGCGGTTGGCCATGTAGATATTGCCGTTTTGAGTCTGAAAGAGCATGCGGATGGTATTCGAGCGGTCGGAACTGTTTTCACCGCTGGGATGAATACGCTGTGTTCCTTTGTTCAGAATTTCCAAATGAGATAAACCCGAGAATTCGGAGCTTACCCAGATACCTCCGGAACGGTCTTCCATTACAAATTGAAGATAGTTGGAGTTGATGTGGCTGGATTGATTGACTTCGAATGTGAAGTGTTGCAGGTTACCCGTCGATAATTCATAAGCGTAAAGCCCGTTGCCGTAAGTCGATATCCAGAGAATGTCCCGTGAGTCGTGTACGATGCTGTAACGTTCCACATCGATGTAACCGATATGTTTGGAGGAAAGGAACTGGAAAGGTTTGATTTTGCCGGTGGTTATATCGACGTACCATAAATTGCCCGTATAGTTATGTACCCATACATTTTTCTTATTGTCCCTGGTGACAGCGCCATTTTTGATATTCAGTTCCGAGTAACGACTTAGTTTACCGGTCGGAATATCCAGTATATAGCTGCCGTTGACGGTAAACAATACCCATTTATCCTGCAAGAGGAAGTTGCCTGTGACGTGGCCTATATCATCAAAGCCCTCGGCTAACGACGCAACCTTTTCCAGCTTGTCCGTGGAATAGGTATGACGGTAGATTTCATTTTTATCGGTAATGATACAAGTGTATTTATCATAAGAAATGATGTGTTCCCAGTTCTGTTGTTGCGGGTCGAGGTTGTTCGTTTTACCATTCTGATACTTCAATAACCCTTTGTCCGTACCAATCCAGACTTCTCCTTTTGCACTTTCCAGAACGAATTGTACTTTATCGGAAGGCAGGTTGCCTGATTTCTCTTTATACGCTTGCGATGAAAATTTGCCGTCCTGATAAACGACTCTGCGGCAACCGTTTTGATTATGCCATAACCAAATAGAGTTGTCGGAAAGGATAATGAATTTGGAATAGTTTTCCTTGTATTCCCCATTTCCGGTGAAATCTACAAAACAGCCATGACGCAAATCATAGCAACTGATAAAAGAAGAAATTGTTGAAATCCACATGAAGCCGTTCGGGTCTTCTTCCATGCTTCGGATGCGGGAATCGGCTAATGAGAGCGGGTTATTTATATCCGGATAGATATTGACGAAAGAATTGCCGTCATAATAACTTAATCCGTTGAGAGTTCCCAGCCAGATAAATCCTTTACTGTCCTGCATCATATAGCGGGTCGAATTATTTGCTAATCCATCTCCGGTAGTCAGCTTATTGGAGCGAATTTCCACGGAGGCCGACAGTGGATAGAGATAAAGCAATAAAAGCGATAATATAAGGAATGTATTCTTCTTCATAGTGGATTTATATGTGTTATATGCAGGCAAAGATAGTTATTTCTTTGGATTTTAAACAAATCTGCCCTTCGTATAGTAAAATACCAAGGGCAAGAGATGTGTATTTGTGGTTGGCGCTGATACTTTTAGTATAACACTTACTTGATTTGATATCCTCTGAAAGTACCTTTCATCTTTATAAGGTCCGGTCCGAAATAGAATCCCGGTTGTGTTGGCTGGTTATAGCCTACATTTTGGGTAGCGATACTGATTCTGTATATCGGTTCTTCAAGGAAGGTGTGGAATCTGTATTCGGTCGGGATAGTCGATACGTAGAGCCGGAGAGAAGCGTTGTCCTCGGAGCGTACGAGTACTTCTTCCCGCCAGTCGCCTATAATGTCACCTTGCAGACAAGGATTCGATTTCGTTCCATTGTTGAAAAGAGTTCCTGTGAATTTGACAAGCGGAACAAACTTTTTATTTTCCCAGTCGTATTTAATAATCATGCTTCTATCCAGTAGTTCGCGCAATAGGTCTCCATCCCACCAGACAGCCATATTGGTCGGCATATTTCTCATTTTGGGGGCTATGATTTCTCCTTTTACGTTTCGAATACCTTGTGAATCTCCTGACCACATTTCCACACCCGGATGAGTCGGGTCAATGTCGGCGGCCATACAACGTCCTACATCGGTATTGCTTTTTAGCTGCAACAACACTTCTCCCGTTGCAGCATCTCTATAAGTGGAGCCGTCACGTTTGTTTTCATGGCAGTCCCACACTTGCAGACCTTTTCGTGAAGGGTCAAAATGTGTCAGGTGGATGGCGTCTCCATGTCCCATTCGGGTAGAATAAAGTCCTTTGCCGTTGTGGTCGATAGCACAGGAACCGTAAATGATTTCGTCGCATCCATCACCATCCACATCGCCTACACGCAGATTGTGGTTTCCTTGTCCGGCGTACTGCTCACATCCGGGATGGTTGCTGTCGAATACCCAACGGTTCTTCAGTTCTTTTCCGTTCCAGTCGAAGGCAGCCAGAACAGTACGCGTGTAGTAGCCTCGGCACATGACAACACTTGGGTGTACTCCGTCAAGATAGGCTACACAAGCCAGGAAGCGGTCGCTTCGGTTACCTTTTGCGTCTCCCCAGTCGGCAACGTTGCCGCGGGCAGGGATATAGTCGATGGTATGTAAGGCTTCACCGGTGTCTCCAGAAAAAACAGTCAGGTATTCTTTGCCTTTCAGAATACGTCCTTGTTTCATTATCTGATTTCTGCTGGGATCGAAAGTTCCCTCTTCGCGATAGTCTGCATTTGCATCTCCTATCACTTTCCCTTTGCTGTCTATTGTTCCGTCGGCAGTCCGCATCACTACTTCCGCTTTGCCGTCACCATCCAGATCGTACACCATGAATTGAGTATAATGAGCTCCTGCACGTATGTTTTTACCCAAGTTGATACGCCATAGTTGTTCTCCGTTCATTCGGTAACAATCGATGTATACTTCGCCTGTATAGCCTTCATGTGCATTGTCGTGTGAATTGCTGGGGTCCCATTTGAGGATAATTTCGTATTCGCCGTCACCGTCTACGTCACCGATGGAAGCATCATTGGGACTGTACGTGTAGGTATCACCTGCCGGAGTTATTCCGTCCGCCGGTTTTTGCAGGGGAATTTCCAGATAGCCGAGAGGCGCGTTTTCCGGGAGTGTGTATGTACCGTCAATGTGATGCGTCTCCTTGCCTTTTAGAACAGGACGTACTTCGTAAACAGCCGTTTTCTGACTGTTATTCTTATCACGGAACAAGGTGCTGACTGTGATGGGAGTGTCTGTCAGTTTCTTCCCGTCTCTGTACACATTGAAACCGGTCTGTATCGGATCGGAAGAAAGATACCTCCACGAAACGATTACTTCTGAAGGGTTTTCGCGAATGGCAACTACGCCGCGGTTTAGTTTCTCCCGTTGTAACTTTGAGTAGTTATAACCAGGTTGTGCTGTCATTGTTGCAACAGGCAGCAACATGAATATGCACAATAGATAAATTGCAATTCTTCTCATATTTGTTTCATCGGTTTGGACCTTATTATATTTATTCACTCGCAAAATTACTCCTTTTTTGAATGTATGAAATGGAGAAATGTACAAAGACTATATACAATTGTGCACCCTTTCAAATTAATTGTCCGTATGATATAATATTCTATCTTTTGCGTACATCCGTCCATTACCTCTTTGATGATATGCGATAATTTTGCAACATGAACTAAAAGAAGTAATTATGAAGTATCTTTTATCTATTGTACTATTGGCCTTGATTGGTGTTACAACTCCGAAAAAGACAACTCCCGCTTATGATTGGGGAAGTGTGTCTGCAAAGCCGGATTTATCGTGGGCCGATCAGGTGGGGGCGCAGAGGACTCCGAAAAACACAGAATGGGATGCCGGAAAGTTCGGGTTGCGGAATGACACTTCCGTATTTAGTACTCCTGCTATCCAGGCCGCTATTGATGCTTGTCACCAACAGGGAGGAGGCACGGTAGTTGTTGCCCCGGGGTATTATAAAATAGGTGCTTTGTTTATCAAGAGTGGTGTGAACCTGCATCTTAGTAAAGGTACTACCTTGCTTGCGAGTGATAATATTCAGGACTATCCGGAATTTCCTTCCCGCATTGCCGGTATCGAAATGACATGGCCTTCGGCTGTTATCAATATAATGGATGCGGAAAATGCCGCTCTTACGGGGGAAGGCTTTATCGATTGCCGCGGAAAAGTATTCTGGGATAAATATTGGGCGATGCGGGAGGAATATGAGAAGAAGAATCTGCGCTGGATTGTGGATTATGATTGCAAGCGGGTGAGGGGAGTACTGGTTTCCAACAGCAAGCATATCACGTTGAAAGACTTTACGTTGGTGCGTACGGGATTCTGGGCTTGTCAGATTTTGTATTCGGATCATTGTTCGGTGAGCGGACTTACTATTAATAATAATGTAGGAGGTCACGGACCAAGTACGGATGGCATTGATATTGATTCATCCACCAATATTCTGGTAGAAAACTGTGATGTGGATTGCAACGATGATAATATTTGTATTAAGGCAGGGCGTGACGCGGATGGACTGCGTGTGAATCGTCCGACGGAGAATGTGGTGGTTCGTAACTGTATTGCCCGTAAAGGTGCGGGCTTGCTGACTTGCGGAAGTGAGACTTCCGGTTCTATCCGCAATGTACTGGCTCATGATCTGATAGCGTATGGCACAGGAACGACATTGCGTCTGAAATCATCCATGAACCGTGGCGGAACGGTCGAGAATATCTATATGACGCGTGTTGAGGCTGATAGTGTGACTCATATTCTGTCTGTCGATTTGAACTGGAATCCGAAATATAGTTATTCTGCCTTGCCGAAAGAATATGAAGGAAAAGATGTTCCTGAACACTGGACTACTATGTTGACTCCGGTAGAGCCGAAGGAAAAGGGGTATCCTCATTTTCGTAATGTGTATTTCTCTCACGTAAAAGCAGATGGAGCAAAACGTTTTATTTCCGCTTCGGGATGGAGCGCAAGTCATCGCATCGAGAATTTTTATCTGTCTAACATTAATGCGGAGGTGGAATCTGTCGGAAAGATAACTTATGGAAAGAATTTCCAGTTACAGGATATTCATTTGACGGTAAAAGATAAAAGCCGATTGCGGCAAACGGATAATATAGATAGTAAGATTGAGATTAATTACAAATAATTCTCCTTACAGGCAGGAAGCTCTTGACAAAGCCTTTTTTATGTTGTATATTTGTAGGTGTGAATATCAATGGATAAAAGGTTTGATTAAAAAGAATGAAAAAGAAACTAGTACAATATGATGACAATATATCAGGGAGTCCTTACAGTAGTTAAGCTGTGAGAGTTTCTGTATGAGCCAAAGGCTGTGAATCTTTATGGGATTTGCAGCCTTTTTTGTTGCGAAAAATCACGGTTATATCCTTAATTCGGAGATTCATCGTTTATAATAAACTTGGATACCGTTTATAATAAACTCTTCAATAGTTTATTAAGAACGTTGACGAAGATTATGAAAGAAGAGTCATCTTTTTTCTTTTTGGTTCAAGATAAATTATGCTTTATCTTGGATATGTTATGAAAAGTAAATGATATAGACGTCGTTGTCACAAAACTCTATTCTTTGCGTACGATATTACAGCTCCTATGGTATAAAAAACAGTAGCTTTGCTGCTACATAATACTTGATATACCATGAAACGCATTAGCCTTCTTCTTTTTTTTATAGGATGTTTCCTCTTTTCTCTTTCGGCTACGAATTATTTTGTGGCTACTAATGGAAGCGATTCAAACAGTGGGACGATTGATAAGCCTTTTGCCACGTTGGACAAAGCACAATCAAAAGTGATGGCAGGAGATACTGTATATATCCGGCAAGGTACATATCGAGTGACGGAAGCAGAGATAATGGAACATTATACTGCGGGAAGTACTACTTGGAGCCGGGTATTTAAAATGTCAAAGAGTGGAACTGGACCGGACAAACGAATTTGTTACTCCGGTTATAAAAATGAGCGTCCGGTTTTTGACCTTTCGGCGGTAAAGCCGGAAAATGAACGTGTTATTGTGTTTTATGTAAGTGGCTCTTATTTGCATTTCAGAAATATAGAGGTGGTGGGAACACAAGTAACTATTGTGGGACATACCCAGTCCGAATGTTTCCGCAATGAAGGGGGAAGTGATAATATCTACGAACATCTGTCGATGCATGACGGTATGGCGATCGGTTTCTATATAGTGACGGGTAAGAACAATCTGGTGCTGAATTGCGATGCCTATAATAATTATGATCCTGTATCCGATGGCGGTAAAGGTGGAAACGTCGACGGATTCGGTGGACATCTCACTTCTCCCCAATATACAGGCAATGTATTCCGGGGGTGTCGTGCGTGGTATAACAGTGATGATGGTTTTGATTTGATTAACTGCCAGGCGGTTTTTACCATTGATAACTGTTGGTCTTTCTTGAATGGATATACGAAAGACGGTGGTAAAGCTGGTGATGGCACCGGATTTAAGTCCGGAGGATATGGGATGAGTGATAATCCTAAAGCACCAAGTGTGATTCCTATGCACATTGTTCAGTACTGCCTTGCTTATATGAATAAGAATAAGGGGTTTTATGCCAATCATCATTTAGGAGGGATAGCGTGGTATAATAATACGGGTTATCAGAACCCGTCCAATTTCTGTATGTTGAACAGGAAGACTGCATCGGAAGCGGTTGACGTGCCGGGATATGGTCATATTATAAAGAATAACTTGTCGCATACACCAAAGTCTTCGGGAAAACATATCATAGACGTTAATCAAGCGGAATGTGAAATAGCAAACAACTCTTTTCTTCCGGTAGATATGGCTGTGACGGATGATGATTTTGTTAGTTTGGATGCTTCCCAGCTTGCCTTACCTCGTAAGTCAGACGGAAGTCTTCCTTATGTAGAATTTTTGCGGCTGAAGACGAATAGTAAATTATATAATGCCGGAATGGGTTGTTTTCTTGCCGGGGGCAGTGAAGATACTAGCTATGATTGGCTGGAAGATGCGGCAATACTTGTTGAGGGAGATGTGGCAAAGATAGTAGGTCATGGCGCAGAAGCATTTGTGTACTTCTATATTAATGGTAAGGCAGTTTCTTTCTCTGATAGACAAGTGGATTTATCGGCCTATAAGGGAGAAATTGATTTGAAAGCGACGACAGATAATGGTGGCGTAACTAAATTGAAACAGATCAGGTGACGCAGAAATATAGAATTATGAAACCGATTCATAAAATAAAGAGAATATGAATAGAGAAACGATAATAAACAGACCATTGGATATATTTAGGAAAGCAATGCTTTTCCTGCTACTTTGTGTTCTTATCGCATCATGTAGCAAGGAAGATACTATTACGGAAGAAACTGGTATAACCGGAACTCCTCATTTCACCTGGGATATTGCGATCGAACTTGAACAGCCCAATAACTGGTGCATGACTTTGGCTACAGAAAAAGTAGCAATAACCAATCTAACAGAAGGAAAACAATATATACTCACTTGGAAAGGAGGACTTTCAACTGGGCGGAAAACAGGAGGGGTATTAAAAACGGTTATACGCGGGGAACAAACAAAAAATACGGATTTGGATCTGTTGGAAATAAAAGAATCAGGTAATAGTACTTATGAAATCTTTCTTCGTGGTGGCGGACGTAAAGGAGAGATTGTGTTTACAAAATAATAGTCTACCGGATTGTTCATCCCGGAATAAATGATATAAGAAAAACTTAACTCTATTCGTAGCGTGTCTTCTTTTATAAAGAGGATGCGCTTTTTTGATACTGTAGAGAGCGTTTTATTTTAATTCGATATATGTACAAAAATAAGTCTGAATATGGAATATTGTATATAGATAAGTAGTATTTGAATCTTTTGCATAGAACTCCATAAGAAAATCAATATCTCCATATCCTTTGCTTTGGGGCAAATGGAAACATGCGGTACTTTTGCAAAAAAAGTAACGAGATATAGAAAATGATAAAGTCAGCATTTTTAATAGTAGCGACATGTTGTAGTCTGCAACTGTTTAGTCAGGAAAAATTTCCCGATGGTAAAATTATACCGGATTGGTTTTACAAAAATGAAAAAACTGATATAAATGGATTAGGAAAGAATTTCTTGATTACCGACTATGGAGTAGTGAATGATAGTACACTGTTACAGACAGAGCAAATTCAGGCTGTTATAGATTTGGCGTCTGATAATGGAGGCGGAGTCATTGTTATACCTGAAGGTACTTATCTTAGTGGTGCGCTTTTCTTTAAACCGGGAACACACTTGCATTTGGAAGAGAAAGCTATATTAAAAGGTAGTGACGATATTAGCAACTTTCCTGTAATAGAAACACGGATGGAGGGACAGAACCTAAAGTACTTTTCAGCTTTGATTAATGTTGATAAGGTAGATGGTTTCACCCTTTCCGGAAACGGAAAAGTTGATGGAAACGGTGAACGATATTGGAAGTCATTTTGGTTGCGGCGGCGTGTTATTCCTAAATGTACTAATATGGATGAATTGCGTCCTCGTCTACTTCATATATCTCATAGCAATAATGTACAAGTTTCAGATGTGCGACTTGTTAATTCTCCGTTTTGGACAACTCACATTTATAAATGTGATAGCGTAAAACTTTTGAATTTGCATATCTTTTCACCTTCTTTTCCCATAAAGGCTCCAAGTACGGATGCAATCGATATTGATGCGTGTAAAAATGTACTTGTCAAGGGATGCTATATGTCGGTTAATGATGACGCAATTGCATTAAAAGGTGGCAAAGGACCATGGGCTGATCAAGATCCCGATAATGGTGGCAATTGTGATATTATCATTGAAGACTGTACTTTCGGATTCTGTCACGGAGTGCTGACTTGCGGTAGCGAATCGATATATAATCATAATATAATTCTTCGACGCTGTAATCTGGATCAGGCTAAACGCCTGTTGTGGTTGAAAATGCGTCCGGATACTCCCCAACAATATAAGTACATCCTCGTTGAAGACATAAAAGGAAATGTCCGCAATTGTATCTTTATTGCTCCTTGGACACAGTTTTATGATTTGAAAGATCGCAAGGATATGCCAGTCTCGTATTCCAGCTATATTACAATGCGTAATATTCATCTGGATTGTGATTCCTTTTTTGCTGTAGAGAAATCAAAACAATATAAATTATCCAATTTCTGTTTTGACAATTTGACTATTACGGCTAAAAAAGATGTGAAGATAGATGAAAATATTATTGATGCATTGGTTATGAGAAAGGTTGAGATAAATAAAGTGAATTAAAAAAGAATGGTAGAAAGACTGGAAAATCGTACATAGCCTGTAAAATCGTACAAAATAGGCGTGTGATGGGCTGTACGCACATGAATTTACATAAGAAAGTCGAATTCTCCATATTCCTTTTCTTTAACTCTACCATGTAATGCGGTATCTTTGACATGTGCTTATTCAGTAAAATATTGAATCTAAAACTATAAAATACAATGAAATTCTGTAGAATTATTTTTTGTCTGTGGTTATTGGTCTGTTTCTTTCCAATAGGTATTCATGCAGATATACAACTTCCTTCTATATTATCAGATAATATGGTACTTCAGCAAAATGCGAAAGTACGTTTTTGGGGAAAAGCACGTCCCGGAGAAAAGATTTTGGTAAAGACTTCATGGGATCATAAGAAATACAAGGTGACTGCTTTAGCAAACGGTCATTGGGAACTGATGATACAAACACCGGCTGCTACTTCCGGACAATCTGTAATGTTGAAAGGTGATAATAAGATCCGGATCAATAATATATTAATAGGTGAAGTTTGGCTTTGTACGGGACAGTCAAATATGGAATTTCCCGTAGCCCGTAATCCGCAAGTGAAATGGAAAACAGGAATGTTGAATGAAGCGGAAGAAATGAAAGATGCTGATTTTCCGGAAATCCGCCTGTTTCATGTAGAGCATCAACTGGCACCTGATGGTGAAAAAGAAGATTGCGTTGGAAAGTGGGTGGTTTGTAATCCGGAGAATCTGAAGGACTTTTCTGCTGTAGGATTTGTCTTTGGACGTAAATTGTATAAAGAATTGAGTACACCGGTTGGATTGATTCAGTCTACTTGGGGAGGAACACATGCTGAATCCTGGACAAGTATGAAAGTGATGGAAAACAATCCGCTGTATGCTGATGTCTTAAAACAATATTCGAAGGAAAAGGTGAGTAGGGAAAAAGATAAGTGTAAGGTTCCGGCTACTTTGTGGAATGGTATGATTGCTCCTATAGTAGGGTATACAGTGAAAGGAAATATCTGGTATCAGGGAGAATCCAACTCTGTTCGCTATGAGAAATATCAGGAAGTATTTACTAACTTGATAAATAGTTGGCGGAAAGAATGGAATCAGCCGGATATGCCTTTCTATTTTGTACAGATTGCACCACATTACAAACAACCGGCAGGTATTCGTGAAGCACAATTAAAAACATGGTTAAGTGGACTTGAAAACATTGGTATGGCAGTAGTGACGGATGCAGCCGATTCTACCGACATACATCCACGAAATAAAGTTGCACCGGGCGAACGGCTGGCAGCTTGGGCATTAGCAAAGCAATATGGTAAAAAGATTGTTTATTCAGGACCTCTCTACAAATCAATGAAAGTGAATGGGAGAGAAATTACATTAGATTTTGAATTTGCGGAAGGTGGCCTGCAGACACCCGGCAATGAACCGGTAAAAGGATTTTTTATTGCCGGCAATGATGCGCGGTTTTATCCGGCTGATGCTGTGATTGATGGAAGTTCGATAACACTTTCTTCAACTTATGTCTCTGCACCTGTAGCTGTACGCTACGGTTATGGGACTTTCTTTAGAGTGAATCTGTTTAATAAAGCCGGACTTCCGGCAGTTCCTTTCCGTACGGATACTTTTGCTCCCGACACTTATTATCGTCTGTTTGCCGATTCGGAAATTCGTCGTTTCCCGGAAGCGTGGCAACTGGATCATGGAAAACGCCTGTATTTTGGTTATGCGCAAGGAGTAGGTTGTTGTGCGATGTTACAAGTTTGGAAGAAAACAGGAGACCGTAGGTACTTTGATTATGTAGAGGCATGGGCTGATTCTTTGGTAGACGACAAAGGAGAGATTCATTTATATAAGAAAGAAACCTATAATCTGGATTATATAAATTCCGGAAAAGTTCTGTTTGATTTGTACAAGGAAACCAAAAAGGAGAAATATAAATTGGCTATCGAGAATTTGATAGATCAGCTAAAAAAGCAACCTCGTACAACAGATGGAGGTTTCTGGCATAAGAAAATATACCCTAATCAGATGTGGTTGGATGGATTGTATATGGCTTCTCCTTTTATGGCTCGATATGGAGCTGAATTTAATTGTCCGGAATGGATTGATGAGGCTGTTAAACAATTCACTCTATGCCATCAACATACTTATGACGCCAAGACCGGACTTTACTATCATGCATGGAATGAAGACCGGAGCCAGCGATGGGCTGATCCGGAGACTGGTCATTCTCCTAATTTCTGGGGACGTAGTATAGGTTGGTGGTTTATGGCTATGGTAGATGCTTTGGAATATATTCCCCAAGATCATTCAGGTTATGCTGATATGATTAAATGGACGAAAGAATTAGCAGAAACCCTTTCAAAATACCAAGATAAAAATGGCTTGTGGTATCAGGTAATTGACCAACCTTCACGTACCGGTAATTTTCCGGAAGCTTCTGTTACGACACAATGTATGTATGCCTATATGAAAGCTGTAAATAAAGGATATATTGATAGTAGATATCGTGCCATTGCAGAAAAAGCCTTTAAAGGTCTGTGCAATAAACTGCTAATCTCAAATCCGGACGGAACATTGACATTGACAAGATGTTGCCAAGTGGGTGGGTTAGGTGGTAAGCCTTACCGTGACGGCAGTTTCGAGTATTATATAGGAGAGAAGATGAGAGATAATGATGCTAAAGCAACAGGACCTTTCATTATGGGATGTATTGAGTTGAATAAATAACAAGATTCTGGGATGAAAATATTTGCTATATATTGCAACACTTTTGTAAGGGTATTTGTGGATATTTCTATTCCTAAGAATATTATTAAGGGCACTCCTTAAAGGATGTACACTTTTTAAATTTGATTTTATTTATTAATCAAATAAGTATTTTTAATTATAATTTTATAAGAATGAAAAACACTGTATCTTTTCAGAGGAAAGGCATATCTATTGCCATGAAATGCTTTACAAGCATTTTCTATTTCTTCTTATTTTCGTTTTCATCGCTAGCGGCTTGTGTTGATAAAGAACCGGTAGATGAAGAAGATGTAGACCCTGCTATTAATCCCCCTATTACTTTTGTGGAGGATGATGAAGAAGGTAATAATGAAGGCATTACAGGTCCGGCATTTCCTTCCTTTACCAGTAATAATGCACCAGCATTTCCTGGTGCAGTGGGATATGGAAGAAACGCTGATGGTGCCCGTGGAAGTAACACTAAATCTGTTTATGTTGTAACCAATCTGAATAATAGCGGTACAGGGTCACTAAGAGATGCCGTCAGCCAGTCAAACAGAATTATAGTATTTAACGTATCGGGTGTGATTGATTTAAACAAAGAAGTGCTCGTATTTAAGGACAACCAAACGGTTCTGTTCCAAACAGCTCCAGGTGATGGTATTGAACTTTATAATGGTAGGACTTCTTCTACCAATGCAGATAACCTGATTGTACGCTATATGCGTATGCGTGCCGGTCGGCAGGTTAGTGGCAGTGACAATATAGATGCGGGAGGAGCGGCTTACGGTCACGACCAAATTTATGACCATTGTTCTTTTACATGGGGGACAGATGAATGTTTTTCACTTAACAATGACAAACAGCCAGAGGGACTTTATAACATTACATTACAAAATTCAATACTAGGGCAAGGATGTCAGAATCACTCTTGTGGAGGATTAGTTCAAACGAGTGACGAAGAAGGAATTACTGTTTACCGAAATCTATTTATTGATAATAAGACTCGTAATTTTAAAGTAAAAGGACTGAATCAATTTGTTAATAATGTTCTCTACAATTGGGGAAATGGAGCAGCTTATAATATGGGTGGCGAATCTTCTGGGCACTCCAACACAGTCATTGAAAATAATTATTTTATCAAAGGACCAGCTTATACATGGGTGAATACGTCATATCCTATAGCAACTACAGATAAGAGTATGTTCGATGATGAAACGAAATATCATTATAATGGAATAAGTAGTGACAATAACAATTATTTGGCAGATACTTATCAACAAGTAAATCCGACTAAACCTTTCATTGGTGGTACCGGTGATGGCGATTTCGATACCTATTGTGTAGGCAACTATTACGATGATAATAAAGATGGCACATTAAATGGATTTGAAATCACGCAAGGCAATTGGCAAACTTATTGCAGTGCCACTCCTGTCTTTTTGAGTAAACCAGACAGCCAGCATCCGGAAATCACCATAAAAGTTAGTGCTACAGAAGCCTATCACTGGGTTGTTAAAAATGTTGGTCCGGTTTTACCCAATCGTGATTTGGTAGATCAATTCATGATTGATGAACTAACCACATTAGGGATTAAAGGAACGATTTTCCGTAACCAAAACCTAGAACGCCAATACCCTCTTGCCAAGACTTGGCAAAGCATCAATATTGGCACTCCTAGAGTAGATACGGACAGTGACGGTATGCCCGATGATTTTGAAGATAAATGGGGCTTAAATAAAAATGATCCGAATGATGCTGTAAGAACTGCAGCAAACGGATATACTAATATTGAAAACTATGCTCTTTCGCTTGAATTCCCAAATGAATATGAGAAAGCATGGCAAGAAGCATACGGAGAATAGTAACTTATCTAATAATTTATCAAACAATGAAAAACGCTACATTTTTACAAAAGATGTTGTGGCTGCTATGCCTTCCATTGATCTTGCTTTCGTGTGAGGATAAGATGGACGAGCACTATGAAGTGCCCGATTGGGTGGCAGACAACGCATGGGAGGTGTTAAGTTCCGGTGAACACGGTAACTATTCTATCTTCCTACGGGGACTGGAGATTTCCGGTTACAAACAAATGCTGGAAGGCAAAAGTATTCTGACTATCATGGCTCCTGATGACACAGCCTTTCAGGCTTATCTGAACGAAAAAGGATATGCCAATATTGAAGTCGTGCCCATTAACGAAGTCAAAAAGCTCATTGGTTATCATGTACTTTATTACTCTTACACCAAAGAGAATCTAGTTAATTTCCGTCCTGTGGGAAGTACAGAAACGGAAGAAGAAAAAAATGTTGATGCTGGATTATTCTACAAGCACCGCACCAGAAGTTCGGACACTCCGGAATTAGAAAACAGATCCGATGGTTCTTCCGTTATGGTGTATCATCTTGAACGTTATCTTCCGGTATTTTCTTACCGCTTTTTTCAGTCAAGAAAGCTGGATGCCAAAAGCAATTACGAAGCTTTCTACCCCAATTCCACTTGGACAGGAGACAATGGATTCAATGTTTCCAATGCATCTGTCAAAGAGTATGGCATTATAGCCAACAACGGTTACATTCATGCCATTGACCGTGTGCTTGAACCTTTGGAAACTATCTATACCGAGATGAAAAAACGGGACGAATATTCTACATTTTTCAATCTATACGAGTCTTTTGGAGAATATGTTGCCGATGACAACCTGACCAAATCATATGCTGCAGCATACGGTGTGGACACTTTATACCAATATCAACACAATGGTCTGCCTAACATTGCTTGCGAATGGCCGGTTAGCTCCTCACTCGCTTTCACCTCTTTGACAGCTATGGGTTATACCATCTTTGCGCCGTCCAATACTGCAATCGACAGCTTCTTTGAGGAATTCTGGGCAAAAGGAGGATATACTTCCTTGGGCGAAGTTGATAAACTGGCTATGAATTCATTCCTGCGTCAGTTCATTGATGCCGGATTAGCAGTATTTCCCGGTGACATAGAAAAGAGTATCAGTAGTACGAAAAGTGAGGATAAAATCGTGTCTGTGGAAGGTTCCGAAATCAATGTCAATCCGAATACGCTGAACGATAAAATTATGTGTGTCAACGGAGTATTATATGGTATGAACAAAATCAGCACACCGACTACTTTTGCTTCCGTACTTGGCACCATGTTCCAAAATAAAGAAGCACGTTCGTTCCTTTATGCAATGAACGGAACCTCTCTTCAACCATCTTTCGTTTCAAACAATGCAAAATACATTATGTTGATTCCGAAAGCAGCGCAATTTGAAGGTTCAGAGATTAGAACCTCTTATAGCACATCAACGTTGGAACAGAACACGGAAGATGGATGGGTGGAATTGAGCAATTCTTCCAAACAAGGTATTGTGAATATTCATTCGGCGAATATCCCGGAAACGCAATCGGCTTCTTTGCCGGACAATGGGATAAGGGTCATTACTACCCAGACAAGTTGGAACTTCTGGTTTGTCAAAGACGGGAAAATCACTAGTAACGCCCGTTTCAATATGCAACTGAATCCAGAATTCCAAGGAACGGTATTCTCTTCGTTCACGAAAGTTGGTGAAGGCTCTAACGGTACTTCTTATTGGTTTGACAATGAACAGCTCTTTAGCGCGGAAAATGGTGACTTGTCTCGTTCCATCGCTATTTGTGCCGACAAGCGCTATGTTTATTACAACTTTGCCCAATTGCTCAAGGAGGCGGGTATTACTGTCGGTGAGACTATGATGAATATCTTTGGCAAAGGACGCTTTGTCGCATTTATTCCGACGAATGAAGCCATACAGACAGCATTGTCAGAAGGAAAGATTCCGGGCGCTACCAATGCCTCTTTCGATGAAGACGGCAAGCTGACCGGAGAGTTCGACACAGCGACGTTGAAGGATTATTTGAATTCCTATTTTATCACCGGTGCCAAAAACACCATCGCGGCCTATCCTTATCCCGGTTCCAGTTTCAAAAGCGGAACATACAAGACTGAAAGTAGCGTAGCTCCCAACCTCATTTATACGGATAATGGAAGCACTCTGAACCTCGAATTGCAGGGACACGGCAAGTGCCAAGTGGTTTCAACTTATTCCAATTTCCCGTTTGCTTTTGGAGACGGTTGTTTTCACTTGATTGATGGCGTCTTTTTAAAATGAAA
Source organism: Bacteroides sp. MSK.18.37 (assembly GCF_019129155.2). Lineage (NCBI taxonomy): Bacteria > Pseudomonadati > Bacteroidota > Bacteroidia > Bacteroidales > Bacteroidaceae > Bacteroides > Bacteroides sp. MSK.18.37. The sequence goes on from NZ_JAHOIB020000001.1 coordinate 4,614,452, forward strand.
AACATAAGTTATGAAATTATTAAAATACATACTAGTAGCATTAGTATTCGTTGTCACTACCGGAGAGGCTTTCGGGCAAGTCAAAGTCTTGTCCGGTAAAGTATCGGAAATGTTCGGATCGACAGCGGATCCTTTGATGGGAGTCAACATAAACGTCATGAACTCCCAGAACCGTTCTTTGGGTGGAACCGTTTCCAATGTAGATGGTATCTATAATCTGAAGATTCCTGCCGGGGAGAAAAACCTGACAATCGTATTCTCTTATATTGGAATGAAAACGAAGAGAATCAAGTATACGGGACAAGAAAAGTTGAACGTCACCTTGCAGGAGGATACGAGAACTATTGACCAAGTAGTCATTGAAGGAAAACGTATCGAACGCAATGAATTGGGTATTACCGCCAGAGAACAGACTTCCGCTACCCAGAAAGTACAGATGAGCGACTTGGTAGACATAGCTCCGATTACGACCATCGAAGATGCCTTGCAAGGGCAGTTGGGTGGTGTGGATGTTGTGTTGGGCGGTGGCGACCCGGGTGCACGTGCTAATATTCAGATTCGTGGTGCAAGTACGCTGAATGCCAATGCCGACCCGTTGATTGTAATCGATGGTGTGCCCTATCCGGCTAATATTAGTGACGATACCGACTTCTCTACGATCAGTAATGATGATTTGGGAGCATTACTTAACATATCTCCACAGGACATCGAATCCATTGAAGTTTTGAAAGATGCTGCTGCTACTGCCATCTGGGGTACTAAAGGCGGTAACGGTGTATTGATGATCAAAACCAAGCAAGGAGTAACAGGAAAGACCCGTTTCACGTTCTCTTCCAAATTCTCTGCCAAGTTTGAACCGAAGAGCATTCCGATGCTGGACGGTAACCAATATTCAGCCATGATTTCCGAAGCTCTGTGGAACAGTGCCAACTATATAGGTCTTAGTAATTCGCTAAATTATCTGAATATGCTTTATAACTCTCCGGAGATCGGTTATCAACCGGACTGGACTTATTTTGACGAATACAACCAAGATACCGATTGGTTGGCTGCGGTACGCAAGAATACACAGACATGGGATAATAACTTCTCCATGAGCGGGGGTGGTGAAAAAGCCACTTATCGTTTTTCTCTAGGCTACCTCAATGAAGGCGGTACGACGATCGGAACCGGATTCAGCCGTTTGAATTCTTCTTTGAGTATCAACTATAAGTTCTCAAGAAGATTGAATTTCGGGGCACAGTTCAACTACTCTCAATCAAAAAGAGATGAAAACTATTACAACGTGCGCTCGGAAGCTTTCCGCAAAGCTCCAAACAAATCGCCTTATTACGTTGACGACACGACCGGAGAACTTACTTCACAGTATTTCAATCACAGTGAATATAGCAACTTGGATCCGGCATTCAAGGAGGACGGTAATGGTAGCAAATATTACAATCCGGTAGCGATGGCAAACGAGAGCGTCAAGAAAACGATCCAACGGGAGAGCAAGATGACTTTCCGTATCGAATATCAGATATTGAAAGGGTTGACTTATAAAGCCTATGCGAACTTGAATATCCGTAATACCAAAGGCCGTATGTTCTTGCCTCAGGTTGCTACCGGCCTTCCTTGGACAGACAGTTTTGCCAACCGTAGTACAGATACCTCTTCCGACCAGCTGACCATTGCTACGGAAAACCAGTTGATGTATCGCAACAGTTGGAAAGACAAACATTCATTGGTTGCCAACTTGTTGTTCCGTACGAATGAAACGACTAACTCCAGTTATGGCAGTCAAACTTCCGGTAATGCATCTTCCAGCCTGTCCGACCCTACTATCGGAAGCACGGTGCAAAAAGTAAGTTCCGGTGATTCTAAGGTGCGTAATATCAATGGCATTGGCGTTGTTAACTATACGCTGCTCAACCGTTATGTATTCAACGGAACCATTGGAGTAGAGAGTAACTCGGCAATGGGTAAGTCCGAACGTTTGGGGATTTTCCCTGCGGCAGGTTTTGCTTGGCATTTGGCTGACGAACCGTTCATGAATAACACAGACGAGTGGTTGGATGAATTCAAACTCCGTTTCAGTGTCGGTGAAAAAGGTAATGGCGCCGAAGGTACTTCCATCTATCTGGGTTCTTATGCATCCGGTGACAACTATATGAATATGAACTCCATCAAACCCAGTAGCATGCAGCTCAACAGGTTGAAATGGGAAACGACTACCGAATATAATACAGGAGTGGATATTTCTCTTTTCAAGAACAGAGTAAGTCTAACAGTGGATGTGTATCAGAAGTATACAAGAGATATGTTGCAACCAAAAATGAGCACGCCTACCAGCATTGGTTACGGTAGTGGATATAGGATGGCTTACTATAACTCAGGAAAGATGACTAATAAAGGTTGGGAGTTCCGTGCAAACATAATCGCTCTTAAACGTAAGGACTTTCAGTTGGGATTCAATTTCAACATCAACCAAAATACCAATAAGATTACAGAAATTCCGGTAAACTATACGGAAGAAAACTACACATTCGGTAACGGGAACTATGCTTTTCGTTATGAAGTCGATCGTCCTTTAGGCTCTTTTTACGGTTATCGCTACAAAGGTGTTTACCAGAATGCGGAAGCAACTCATGCACGTGATGCAGAGGGCAACATTATGAAAGACGTTAAAGGTAATCCTATTGTAATGATGAACGGTCATTATACTGTAGCTCCGGGTGATGCCATATATGAAGACATCAACCATGATGGTGTCATCAATCAGTATGATATTGTCTATTTGGGCAACTCACAGCCGAGATTTACCGGAGGATGCGGTTTTAACATTACTTACAAGCAATTCAAACTGGTTGCCAACTTCTATGGCCGTTACGGACAGAAAGTCATTAACATGACTCGTTTGAACAACGAATCTATGTACGGAATCAACAACCAAAGTACCGCTGTGCTCAGACGTTGGCGCAACGAAGGTGATATGACCGAAATCCCGCGCGCGCTTTATGGGGAAGGTTACAACACTTTAGGTTCCGACCGTTTTGTGGAAGATGCTTCTTATCTTCGTTTGCAAACTTTATCATTGAGTTACCGTCTGCCTAAAAAAGTATGCAGAGCTTGGGGAGTCAATAATATTGATTTCTATGTGACCGGCCGTAACCTCTTCACTTTTACTAAATATACAGGACAGGATCCGGAAGTGAAGACGGAAAGAACATTGGCAAAGGATGAAGCGGTAACGCCGACCTCCATCCAGCTCACTTGTGGTTTTAATCTAAGTTTTTAAAAACGCTACGAACATGAAAAAAATATTTGTTATACTATTACTGACAGGAGGCTTGTTGACGAGCGGTTGCAGTGACTGGCTTGATGTACTGCCTAAAGACAAGCAGAGCACGGATATGTACTGGCAATCTGCTGAAGACGTGGAATCCATCCTTGCGCAAGGATACAGTTGTATGCGCAATTGTATTCCATATATGATTGACTGGGGAGAGTTGCGGGGCGGATCGGTAATTGTTCCTTCCAGAGCTACCGAGAATGGTAGAGTCCAGAATTTTCAAGTACTTCCTAACAATTCAAGAGTGGCATGGGGTACATTCTACCAAGCCATTGGCATGGCGAATGCTGTATTGAAATATGCGCCGGGTGTGATGGAGAAAGACGAAAGTTACCATGAATCCCAGATGAATTCACACTGTACGGAAGCCTATTTTATTCGTGGATTGATGTATCTGTATCTGGTACGTAATTATGGAGAAGTACCTTTGATCACCGAACCTTACGTGGATGATGAGATGCCGACCAATGTGGCCAAATCATCTGAACAGGAAATCTTGGAACAAATAAAGAGCGATATGCGTACAGCTCTGGATACCAATGCAGCCAAGGAATTTTTTGAAGATTCATGGGCAACTAAAGGACGTTCCACCAAATGGGCTTTGTATGCGTTGATGGCGGAAACCTGCTTATGGGCGGAAGATTATGACGAATGCGTCACTTACGCTGACTATCTAATTAATGCTACCTCCGGTAGGCGTCCGGTTTTCATGTCTGTCCCCAGCCAATGGTTCCAAATTTTTTATCCGGGCAATAGCAATGAGTCCATTTTTGAATTGCAGTTCGATGGCGCTACTTATTACCAGACAAACAATTGTCCGACTAGTATTATGCCATACAGTACTTCCAGTACCAATAAAACTTATATGTATTCTGAAGCGATGACATTGCGTTTGTATGAGGAGAGTCTGAAAGAGGCTGTCCGTACTTATTTCGGTTCATGTGCACCACGCGAAAATCTTCATACACCCAGCTATTATGACGATTATCCCGATAATGCCATTATTTGGAAATACTCAGGGATGGGTACAAATAGTCTGATAGCTATCCGTGGTGGAAATCAGATGGATGCCAATTATATCATTTACCGGATGGCAGATGTCATGTTGATGAAAGCCGAAGCATTGATTCGGAAAGGCGGTAGCGAGAATTGGACGGAAGCCGTAGAGATAATGAACCAGATTCGCAAACGTTCCAACTTAGTTCCCTTGACCGTGGCTATGGAAGAAATTAGTGAACTGGATTTGTTGCAACTATTGCTGAACGAACGGGACATGGAGTTTGCCGCAGAAGGAAAACGATGGTATGATCTGCTTCGTCTGGGAAAGCAGCAAAATTTTAAGTATAAGGCTGAATTTAAGGAACTCGTGATGCAGAACAACAGCACCGCAGAGCCTAAATGGCTAAATTCCGCTTTGAATAACAGCGATGCCTGGTATCTGCCTCTTCCCGAAAGTGATGTGAACACCAACCGATTATTGGAACAGAACCCTTATTATGATAAATAATCAAACCATGAATAAAATGAAAAAGATAGGAAGGATTTATTGGATGCTGCTCATTATCTTATGCACGGCCTGCAATGATCCGTATGAAGGAGACACGTTCTCTGTTTATGATATACAGCCGGCTGCTACTTACTTGTCCAGCCGTTCCGGTGAATTTTCAGAATGGATTTCCATTATGAAATACGCTGACCTATACAATGCCGTCAATCAAGCGACTCAATATTTCACCCTTTTTGTCCCCACGAACGAGGCGGTGAAAGCATTCTATACGAAGAAGGGGATTACTTCTATTGAAGAATTGGGAGTGGAATATGCTCGTAACCTAGTTTCTTTTCATATTGTTCAAGATACAATCAGTCAGGAAAAATTTATCGAGCAAGAAGGCACGTTAAGTAAAAAAACGGTTTCCGATGACTTCCTTTCGGTGTCTTTCGGCAGTGCTGAAAATGGCGGCGGTGGTTTGCAATCAGTCTATCTGAATAAGGAAGCCCATGTCATAGAGTTTGCCAATTTGGTATCAAACGGCTACGTTTATGTGCTTGAAAACACGTTGACTCCGTTGACCGAGAGTGTGTATCAACGTATCGCTGAAAATGGAGACTACACCATCCTGAAAGGTGCATTGGATGCTACCGGATGGGGAAAGGAAATCAATACCATCTACGACACCATAGAAAATCAGTCGGGAGGTACTACTCAGCAAAAGCGAAACTATACCTTCCTTGCCGTAACGGATGCAGTTTTTAGTGAAAACGGTATCAGTAGTTTGCAAGATTTAGTACGGAAATTGGAAGCAGGTTCTGACTATACTAATCCGGATAATGCTCTTTATCAGTACGTTGCCTATCATATTTTGCCGGGAAGCTATGATCTGAAGAAAATGAGGAGTTTTGATACAGCAGACGTAACTTCTAAAATTTGGGATACTTCAAGTACCGGAAATATCGTCAAGGTAAGCAACAAGAATGATATTTTCTATCTCAACTATGCAGATGAGGAACATCGTGCCACGTTCCTCGAAGATTACAGTGACTTGCAGGCAAAGAACGGATACATTCATCAAGTCAGCACATGGTTGCCCATCGCCGAAGCTGAACCGGAAACTGTTTTGTTCGACTTGTGTAATTACTCCCTCATCGGTGAATGGATTGCAGCTGGTCATGGAGAAGAAGGTATCAAATTTCAGGCAGTAGGAGATGAAGAGAAAAAGTGTTCGGTGACAGAATTAAACTGTTATCAATATGAATTAGTAAATCCGGCAGGAGCGTATGACAGTTATTATAATGTTACTTATTTCCAGATAAGTTCAAAAAATGATTGGAAAACAGCAAATAATGGTGATCTTCTAATGCTGAATATTGGTAACACTGGATGGGTTTCCATGCAAACTCCTTCCATTATCAAAGGTAAATATAAAGTGACTCTGCAGTTTGGATATGCTACATCGCAACTATTCATTAAGCAACAAAGTAATAGCAATGGCGGACAAATGGATTTCAAGCTGATAAGCGGAACAGAAGAAGTTTTGTTGAACGAGCAAACTGAATATAAGCCTTATACAGAATTAGAAGGTTCAGCTCCTAAATTAGGACTCTATAAAAGCGTCATAAATAATGAAATAGAGTTTACAGATACTCAATCATATACTTTAAAAATAGTATTGAAAGATCCGGGAGCTAGCGCTAGTTCCAACTCTAAATATCGTATTTATCTGGATTATATCTTATTTGAACCTGTAATAGAAGAATAAAAGAACCATGAAAACGAAAAAATACATACTATATGCTCTATCCTTTCTGACATTGATAGGCAGTAGTTGTTCCGACACATGGGACAACCATTACGCTCAAGAGCAGAGTGCAGTAAACAATGACCAAATTACGATTGTCAATAAACCGCTGACCGAGTATCTGGCAGAAGAATCTTCGTTGACCAATATGTATCAGTTGTTTAAGGAAACCGGTATGATTGACGAAATGCAGAAAAAGGAACAGATGTACACCATCTTAGCTACGGAAGCAGATCTGGCACCAACAAGAGCTGCAAGCAACGATGATGTATATACCGCTCAAACTTATATCTCCGATGCATCTATTTCTCCGTCTAAAATTACAGATGGCCAACGTCTTTTGATGTGGAGTGGCAAATTTTTGAATATCAAGAAAACGGAAGAAGAAACCGGGAACATCATCCAGTTCAATAATGCAACAGTAACTAAAATAGTGAAACTGACTAATGGTTATCTTTACATACTGGATCAGGCGATTGTATCTCCGCGAAGTATGTATGAGATTATTGAATCATTGGGAGACGATTATTCCATTTTCCGTCAGATGATCTTGTCGCGCAATCAACTGACATTCGACAAGAACGCCAGTGAAATTATTGGAGTGGACAACACGGGAAATACGGTTTACGACTCCGTATTTACTGTAAAAGCCCCTTATTTTGAGAATAAAGGCTTCGACATTATGTCGGAAAACGTGACTGCAACCATGCTGATTCCTTCCAACGAGGTAATCAATGATGCTTTGACTACCGCACGTCAGAAACTGACAGAATGGGGACTGGAACGCGAAGACAGTATCATTAGAAACTGGGTATTCCAAGCTGCGTTTTTCAACAAGAAGTACACTAAACTGGATTTTGAGGAGAACGAAGACCTCAAATCGGTGTTTTCCAAGCAGTGGCGTACCACCGTTCAGGAAGTAGATCTTGACCATCCGGTAAACATGAGTAACGGAACTGCATACTATGTGAAGAAGATGAAAATTCCTACCAATGTGTTGATTTATCGTCTGAAAGATCATTTTTATTACTATGAAAAGATGACGGCATTAGAAAAAGAAACTTATTTCAAAACGACAAATCTGGCATATAAGGAAATTGGACATAGCGATGGTAAAAGTTATCATGACGGATGGCCTGCAATGGGATTTCCTAGAATCTATTATTACACTTTGGTGTATGATCTGGCAGATCCTGCAAACAAAACTTATACGCTTGAATTTACACCATTCAAGTATAAAGAAATGGGAACTACAGAGCATGAGGTTTCACCTTATAAGATTCCGGAAGGAACATATAAGATTTATTTCGGATTTGAACAGGACAAAAGTGGTAAAGTTGGACAGGTGAAGATATTTGTCAATGACGTGGAGGTAGGAACCGCTTCAGAAAGTGCAAATAAAGGTACCAATTTCCATTTCGACCGTAATGGCGGTGGATATGCGGAAGGATATGATGCTAATGCTGCCAAAGCTGCCGGAGTTAGCAAATATAGTAACTATGATCGCGATGGTGGAGTCATGTCCAATGAGTTGGTCGTTACGGGAGAAGCCAAACCTATCACGATACGTTTTGAAGGTTCAGGTAATAGCTTGACAAAGGCTATCTTCTTCCACTGGTGTTTGAAACCTACAGAGGATTGTTATTAATCTTATGAAATAAAGACAAAATGAAAAAGATACAAATTTTATTTTTCACTTTTCTGCTTTGCCTTTTTGCAGCCGATGTATGTGCGCAGAAACAGGACAAGGTAAGCGGAAAAATCCTATCTTCTCTCAATACTCCGGTGAAGGGAGCGGTAGTGTCCGTTACAGGAAGTGAAGATGTGACCACAGATGAAAACGGAGTATTCCAAACTGAATGTAAGGATCTGAAGAAAGCGTGGATTTCTGTCTGGGCGGTAGGCTACTACACGGTTCGTCAGGCATTGGACGGACGGAAGGATATCAACATCATCCTGATTCCCGAATCTAAATATAAATATAATGAGACAACGGTTTTGCCTTTTCGGGTTGAAACGAATGAAGTCACTACTTCGGCAGAGAACATCACTAAAAAGGATTTCACGCCTGCCAGCATGAATATTGACCGTGCGTTAGCCGGTCAGATCGCCGGTTTACAGGTCACTCGCGGCAGTGGTATGCCGGGGGAAGGAAGCTATATGAATCTGCGCGGTGTGCGTTCATTTGTCGGTAACAACGCTCCGCTAGTGATTATCAATGGCATTCCTTATATTCCTGACGTGCACAATTCGCAGATGATCAACGGATATAGTCGAAATATTTTTCAAGCCTATAATATCAATGATATTCAGAACATCACTGTTTTAAAGGGTGCGGAAGCTGCTATCTATGGTTCGATGGGTGCCAATGGCGTTATTCTGATAGAAACCGACGGTGCTACTTCAGACAATATGAACACGGAAATCAGTTATTACGGACAGTTCGGAATGAGTTGGAATGATAAACGTATACCGCTTTTGTCTGGTATCGATTATAAGTCGTTCCTGTCTGACATGGGTATGAATTACTATGGAAATATGGAGAACTTTTTCAATAATTTCCCGTTCATGAATGATGCAGAAGGCAAAAACGGTTACCTTTACAACAACAATACCAACTGGCAGGATGAACTCTACCGGAATGGATTCGTCACAGACAATTTGTTCCGTATAGAAGGTGGTGACAATATTGCCAAGTACGACTTGTCATTGGGTTACGCCAACGAACAGGGGATACTGAAAAGTACGAAGCAAGACCGTTATCACACGCAATTAAACGGTAACTTCCTCGTAAGCAAGAACTTTGAAGTGTATGCCACTATCGGTCTGGCTTATATGAACGGTCATTTCCAAGAACAGGGAATGTCCCGGCATACCAACCCGATTTTGGCAGCCTATGCGCAATCACCTTTGCTTGCTCCTTACCAGAAAACGTCCAATGGTGACTTTACTCCTCTTTATTCATCTTATTATTATGGTATCTGTCAGGATTTGACTTTTGCAGTCAGTAACCCTGTCGCCATCGTGAACGAAGTGGACGCTAACAACCGTCAATATGATGTCAATATCAAAGCCGGATTCAACTATCGGATTATTCCCGGACTGTCTGTCGACGGTGTATTTGGCATTTATTATAACTATAACAAAGAGCACATCTTCATGCCGGGTGTAAGCGATCCGGTTATTGTTCCCGCTATTGACACTTACGGTGAACAGAAGAACGTCGTGCGCGAAGGAGTGGCGGAAACGCAGAACTACTTCTATAACCTGAATGCCCGTTTCAACAAAGTGTTCAGTAACAGACACGTCCTTAACGCAATGGCGGGATGCCAAGTGCTGACTACGCAGAACGAACTTGATGGAGCTTTTGCCCGTAATACGACAAACGACTTTTATCAAGTATTAAATTCTGCCAATAAGGTGGGTTCTTATTTCGACGGTTATCTGGCAAAATGGAACTGGATGAACATCTTTGCCCATGCCGACTATACGTATAACAATCTTTTGAATGTTTCTGCAAATATGTCTGTCGACGGTTCTTCTGCCAATGGAAAATATACCAATCGTTTCCGTGTATATCCGTCTGCCGGATTGACATGGATGGCAAAGAATATGTCTTTCCTGATTGACAAGGATTGGGTTAACCGTCTGGAGCTCCGTGCCGAATATAGTGTTACCGGCAACAGCCGTTTCTCTTCCAATTATGGCAGAAATTACTATAGCAGTTTGCCGTACATGGCAGTATCCGGCATTGTGCGGACACAAATCCCGAATACACACCTGAAACCGGAAGTGACCACACAGATGAACTTGAGCTTGGACGCCGCTTTCTTGAGAAACCGCATCAGTTTGGGAGTTGATTATTATCGGGGCAGAAGCAAGGATGTAATCATGAATGTCAACACTTCAGCCGTTTACGGTACTTCCGGCTATTATACCAACTGTGCAAAAATCGACAACAAAGGGGTAGAACTCTCCTTCCAGGCTTCTTTAATCCATCTGCGCGATTTCGAATGGATTGTGGGAGGAAATATCGCGTTCACCGACAATAAGATCAAGTCTTTAGGCGGATATGACCAAAAGACATTGGAATATAGCGATGGCGCCACAGTGGTCAGTCGTGTAGGTGGAAGCCCGTACGAATTCTACGGATTACAGGCCGACGGAGTCTATGCCACTCAAGCCGAAGCTGACAAAGCCAATTTGGTCAACAGCAGTATGCAGGCATATCAAGCCGGTGACGTGCGTTTCATTGACCAGAATAACGACGGACGTATTGACATAAAAGACCGTATATCTTTGGGAAGCGCCGCTCCCGATTATTTCGGAGGCTTTTACACTAACTTCCGCTACCGGCATTTCGCACTGTCCGCAGAATTTGCATACTCTAAAGGAAACAAAGCATACAATGCCGTAAGACGTACTTTGGAATCGGCTTCTTCTTTTTCTAACCAGAGCGTTGCCGTCAGTAATCGTTGGAGCGTGGAAGGGCAAGTGACTGATATGCCTCGTGCAACCTTCGGAGACGCTATCGGCAATAACAACTTCTCTTCACGTTGGATAGAGGATGCTTCTTATCTGCGTATAAAGAATATCACATTGAGCTACAACTTTGATAAACCGATATGGAACTTCTTCCGCTCCGGAACGATCTACGTAACCGGTGAAAACTTGCTGACAGCTACCAAATATTTAGGATTGGATCCTGAATTTGCTTATTCGTCTAGCGACAACGCAACACAAGGATTCGATTATGCGAAAGTAATGCAACCAAAATCCGTTAAACTGGGTATAAACTTGAAATTCTAATTATGAAGATGAAAAAAATAATACTGAATGTCGCATTGATCTTTGCAGCTGCTGTAATGGGTAGCTGTGACAGCTTCTTTGAAGTAGATACGGATGACACGTTGGACGGCAGCGAATATATTTCTGAAGAGAGCGAAATGTATTCGGGATATATGGGTATCATGGCAAAGATGCAGGCTGTCGGTGACAAGGCAATTTACTTGAATGAACTAAGGGGGGAACTGGTAGAACCCACCTCAACCGCTCCCACAGAATTGTATAGCTTGTACAATTATGATGATGATCTGGAAGGAAACTCGTATGCGAATCCTGCTGGATATTATGAGATAATCAATGCGTGCAACGACTATCTTCGGAAGTTACAGACATACAAGGAGAGCAATTCAATAGATATGACCCGCTATAAAGCTTTGGTCAGCAGTACGTTGCGTATAAAAGCATGGACTTTTATGACGATTGCCAAGATTTATGGTAAAGTCGTATGGGTGGACAAACCGATGGATTCATTAAGGGATCTTTCCAAATTCAAGACTTTGGAATTGGATGATGTCATGGCAGCCTGCAAAAATCTGCTGGACATTGGTTTTGATGATGTAGACGGAACATACGAGACTGCTTGGAAAGACTGGGTGGATCCGGATACAGAACTTGCAAACAGTGAATACCGTCGTTGGGATATGATGACGCCTCCTTACTATGCCGTATATGCGGAAATCTGCTTGTGGATGGGTAAATACCAGAAATGTATTGATCTGATACAAGGTGAAATGAATAGAAGATACCAACAGAGTCAGAACCAGTCTATCGCCTATCTGCGTAACGCCCAATTGCTGGGACAATGGGGAAAGTTCTTTAATTACGAGACTCCTTACGATTATGAGTCGGTATCTGCTGTTATGTACAACTATCAGAATAAGCAGACAAACAGTCTGTTAAAACATTTTGATTCCGATTACCCCAATAAGTTCTGGCTTGCTCCTGCTGAAAAAGCGATGGAACGCTTCTCGGATAAAGACTTCGACCCGATAGGTGCCAACGAAGAAGATTTCAGGAAAACCTATACTTTCAAGGAATACAATGGCAAGTGGGTTATCAGCAAATTCCGTCCGCCCTATAATCCGGTGCGTGCCGCTTATCGCGATGACGTGTTTGTCTATTTGTACCGTGGTGCAGAACTTTATCTCATGATGGCGGAAGCGTTCAACCAACTCGGCAAGAAGAATGCCGTTGATGCATTGATAAATACCGGTGTTGAAGGTTATGTGGATGAATTCGAGAGAAATGCGGATGGAGTTCTTTCCGGAACATGGAACGGCTTTACTCCCCACTGGACCAGTTTGAAAACTGTATATAAACTGGCAAACGGAACGACGAGTATTACTAACCGTGCTTATGGAGATAACGGCTTGCGTGGAACTGCCAAAACCAATATGGGCTCTCGGTCATTCACCAATGATATCAAAAGCAATGATGAGGAACTGTTGAAGGAAATGATGCTGGAAATGGCTTGTGAAGGAAAGGTTTATCCAGCTATGATCCGTATGGCGAAACGTTATAATGACAACAGTATTATGGCAAAATATATTTGCGAGAAATATGAAGGCAAGGGGAATGTTGCCGCTATCCGTGAAAAGATCATGAATGGAGACTATTTCATCAAATGGAATTTAAAATAAAATTTCCTGAATAATCCACTGACATGGATTAAGTAAAATATGGGTGACGCGGGTTTTTGAATGAGAATCCGCGTCATTTGTTTCAAATATAAATACTTTTGTAAATAACAATAATAAAGAATCATGAAAACATTCGCAGTATCTATTGCAGTACTTTTTATTTGGACAGCTTGCGGAGATGGAAATCAGCCGATAATTGACCGCGAGGCATTAGTAGAAAGGAATAGTCCTGTTGTGACGGCATTCGATTCATTAGCTTCACTTTCTGTAGGAAATGGAGAGTTTGCTTATACGGTAGACATAACCGGATTACAGACGTTTCCGGACAATTATAAAAAAGGAGTTCCATTGGGAACGCAAAGCCAGTGGGGCTGGCATAGCTTCGCCAATCCGGACCGGCTTACTCCGGAAGAAACCCTGAAAGAATACGATTTTGGCAGGGGAAAGAAAGAACTTTACGCTACTCAATTCAAAGAAGAAGGCAGACAGCAGGATGCCGCTAATTGGTTTCGTGTCAATCCGCATCGTCTTCATTTAGGAATTGTCGGTTTTGACGTGGAAGAAGGTACGGATATTGAACAGGTAACTGACGTTCATCAGAAACTTTGCTTGTGGGATGGAAAAATCGAAAGTCGGTTTAAATTAAACGGTGAAGATTATCAAGTGGAGACAGTCTGCCATCCTTCTAATGATATGATTGCTGCAAATATTACCTCTAAGGCGCATACCGGGATTTGTTTTCGTTTTCCGTATCCTACGGGCGCTCATTGTGATGATGCATGTAATTGGGAAGCCATTGATAAACATACAACGGCTATTGTTACTCAAAATGAATCTTCCGCAGTTTTGAAACATACTTTAGATAGCACAGAGTATTTCGTAACTTTGTATTGGGAAGGGAAGGCTACTTTCAATGAGAAAGCAAAACATTATTTTGTCCTGACTCCGATGGACGATCATTTAGCTTTTACATGTGCTTTTACTAGTACAGCTCCTTCAACGCAGCCTGTTACTGTAGCACAAACTCAAGAAGAAGCAAAAAACTATTGGAACTCGTTTTGGAAGGAAGGCGCAGCTGTTGACTTTTCGGCATGTACAGACCCACGGGCCAAAGAACTGGAACGACGTGTGGTACTTAGCCAATATTTGCTTGCTATTCAGAGCGCAGGTACTACTCCTCCGCAAGAGACGGGGCTTACCTATAATTCGTGGTTTGGCAAATTCCATCTTGAAATGATCTGGTGGCACGAGGCTCAATTTGCTCTTTGGAATCGTAGCAACTTACTTGACCGTACATTAGGCTGGTATGAAAAGGCTGAACCGATAGCGCGTCAAATAGCCCAAAGACAAGGGTTTGATGGTGTTCGCTGGATGAAAATGACCGATCCTTCAGGAACAGAAGCCCCTTCCAAAGTAGGAAGTTTTCTGATTTGGCAACAACCTCATTTAATTTATTTGGCAGAATTACTTTATCGTGCTGATCCGACTAAAGAAGTATTGGAGAAATATAATCGTTTGGTACAGGAGACTGCAGAATTTATGTACTCTTTTGCTACATACGATGAACTGGAAGGACGTTACGTATTGAAAGGTGCCATTCCTGCACAAGAAACGTTGCGTGCTGCAGAAACAATTAATCCTCCTTTTGAACTTTCTTACTGGCATTTTGCCATGCAGACCGCTCAACAATGGCGTGAACGTATGGGACAGCAACGTAGTCTGGAATGGGATGAAATGATCGACAAACTTTCCCCTTTAGCATCTAATAATGAAGGACTTTATCTGGCTGCTGAAACAGCCATAGATACTTATAAAGATATTCGTTATACTTCCGACCACATGGCAGTATTAGGGGCAGTCGGTATTCTTCCGATGAATAAACTTATCCGGGAAGATTATATGAAAAATACATTGCACTGGATTTGGGATAACTGGAATTGGGGTAAAACCTGGGGATGGGATTATCCGATGACGGCTATGAATGCTGCCCGTTTGGGTGAACCGGAAAAGGCCGTCGGAGCTTTACTGATGGATAAACGCACAAACACATACTTGCCGAATGGTCATAATTATCAGGACGGTCGTTTACGTATTTATTTACCGGGTAATGGCGGCTTGCTGACTGCTATTGCGATGATGTGTGCCGGTTGGGACGGATGTACGGAGATTAATCCGGGATTTCCGAAAGATGGAACTTGGAATGTCCGTTGGGAAGGATTGAAGCCATTACCATAATCAAACACAAAAAAATATGAGTTATTTTCATCTGAATCTTATTTTAAAAGGAAAGCTGACAGTTTGTTGCCTCTTGATGTTGCCGGCGATACCATTAAATGCTCAAAGAGAGGCAAAGCAGATCGGTGACTTTAAAGAATCCATCTCCTTGAATGAACATCTGCGAGGTACAAAAAGGACGTTGCAATATCGTCCCGATGGTGATGAGTTTGTTTGTGTCAATGGTAAGAATCGGTATACCCGTGCTTTGTACGGTAGTCACAGTCCCTTTCGTGTAGAAACAAGTGACCGGCCGGTTTTTGCTTTTTATAATAACGGACGCGGAGGAAATATAAGTTTCAAAGTCATTCTTCGTGACGGAACAGAATTGGCGCTTGACTGCACCGGGCATTGTGAATCCCGTTATTCGGCTGGAAAACGTACCTATTATTTGACAGACCCGTCTTGGGGAAAAGGAGAACTGCGTATTTCTGTATTGGCATTAGCCGATATGGATGGAGCTATTTGGCGTTTTTCTCCTTCGAATATGCCTAAAGGAGCTATACTTCGTTGGCAACATGGGGGAGCTACCGGAAAACGTTTGAGTCGTAATGGAGATATGGGGGTAGATCCGGCTGATTGCTTCGAACTTCCTGCCGAAGCGACTGACCTTGTCACAGGTGAACTTTCTTTGCAGAAAGAAGTATACTTGGTACGTGGGGAGGTTCCCGAAGGCTATAATGTCCGTAAACTTTATCAACAAGCGGAGGCAGCCTCTATGGCGTTGGCTTCTCATTTGAAGATAGAAACACCGGACCCTTATTTGAACACGTTGGGTGGTGCATTGGTCGCAGCTGCCGATGGAATCTGGGACGGACAGGCTTGGTTGCACGGTGCTATTGGCTGGCGTATGCCGTTAAGTGGGTGGAGGGCCGGATATACTGGTGATGCTTTAGGTTGGCATGACCGGGCACGGACTCATTTTGATGCTTATGCAGCCAGTCAGGTGACTGATGTCCCGAATACAATACCTCATCCGGCACAAGATTCTACAATGAATCTGGCGCGTTCGGAAAAACGTTGGGGAACTCCTCAATATAGCAATGGGTATATTTGCCGGAATCCTGAACGTAACAACCAGATGCACCACTATGACATGAATCTTTGTTACATGGATGAATTGTTATGGCACTTCAACTGGACGGGAGATACTGCGTATGTCCGCAAAATGTGGCCTGTGATTACCCGCCATCTAGCTTGGGAAAAATTAAATTATGATCCGGACAATGATGGTTTATATGATGCATACGCTTGTATTTGGGCAAGTGATGCGCTTTACTACAACAGTGGCGCGGTCACCCATTCGTCGGCTTATAACTACCGTGCCAATAAAATGGCAGCTTTTCTTGCTTCTTTGATAGGCGAAGATCCTTCACCTTATCAGAACGAAGCCGAGCAAATATTGAAAGCGATGAATAAGCGTCTTTGGATGCAGGGCAAAGGTTGTTGGGCGGAATATCAGGATTTTATGGGACATCGCCGGCTTCACGAAAGTCCGGGATTATGGACTATATACCATGCACTCGATAGCGACGTTGCTGATCCTTTTCAAGCTTATCAGGCTACACGGTATGTTGATACGGAAATACCACATATCCCCGTGTATGCCGATGGACTGGAAGAGGGGTATGCAACGATTGCCACTACCAATTGGTTACCTTATTCCTGGAGTATCAATAATGTGGCTTTCGCAGAGGTAATGCATACAGCTTTGGCCTATTTCCAGGCAGGACGTCCGGAGGAAGCATATCGATTGATGAAAAGTTCATTTCTGGATGGCATGTACTTAGGTAACAGTCCCGGCAATTTGGGGCAAGTCAGCTTTTATGATGCTGCCCGTGGAGAGTGTTATCGTGACTTTGGAGATCCGATAGGGGTAGCTTCCCGATTACTGGTACAAGGATTGTATGGCATTTTACCCGATGTATTGAACGGGAAGATGGTGATTCGTCCGGGATTTCCCGCAGGATGGTCAAAAGCTTCTATTTCTTTGCCTGACATAACCTATCACTTTGTCAGGGAGAAAGATACAGATATTTACCGGATAGAGCAACGTTTTAAGGCACCTTTGGCATTGACATTACAAGTGAATGTCGGGAGAGAAAGGATTCATTCTGTGAAAGTAAATGGGAAAGAAGTTGACTGGAGCTTTGCGGAAGCTGCTTCCGGTTATCCGGTGGTTGTTATTCCTGCTTCTTCTGCCAAAAAAGCAATTGTCGAAATTGTGTGGGAAGGAAACTGTCTGAATCCGGTTTTGCCTGAAAGACAGGCGGAGGCTTTAGCGGAGATCCGTGTTCCATCCATTTTAGGGGCGGTATTCGGTGAAATATATGATCCGCAGGGAGTGCTGATACAGCCGAATGTTAGTGATACATTAATAAAAAGTAAGGTCAATGATCATTTGGGGCATCATACATTCTTTGTTCGCATGAAACAAGGACAGATGGAATGGTGGCAGCCTGTAAACGTACAGATTACAAAATCGGAAAAATCACCGGTCATTCTTCCTTTCTCACAGGTAAATACGTCAGAGTGCCGGATGATGAATATGGATTCTTTGTTCAATGCGAATGTGACTGATATTTTCCGGAATGAGTATCTGACACCCCGTTCGCCTTATACCACTTTACAACTTCCTGTTCAGGGCATTGGCGAGTGGTGCCATCCTAAATTAACTGCTGATATTGATGATGCAGGTTTGCGTGCCTTGGTACGTGATGAGATGCTGACTACCAAACTGGGTGTGCCGTTCCGAACATTGGCTCAAGGAAGCAATATTGCTTTTACTTCGTTGTGGGATAATTATCCCGACAGTTTAAGTATTCCGCTTTCCGGTCGGGCTTCTCATGCCTATTTAATGATGGCAGGCAGTACCAACCACATGCAGTGTCGCATTGCTAATGGTATTGTTCGTGTATACTATACAGATGGAACTTCTGATGTATTGGAATTAGTGAATCCGGATAACTGGTGTCCTATTGAGCAGGATTTCTATGTTGATGGTCAGGCATTCACCGTTGTTTCTCCCCGTCCTTATCGCATTCATTTTAAGACGGGTTTGGTTAGCAATGATTTGGGAAAGGACTTAGGCATAAAGGGTGTTTATGGACGTTCCATCGAGGGAGGAGCAGGTGTACTTTTGGACATGCCTCTGAATCCTTCCAAAGAGTTAAGTCATCTGACGTTGGAAACACTTTCAAACGATGTTGTTATCGGTCTGATGGGAGTTACATTGCAATAAAATAAAAATAACATATTAATAAAAGGATAAGAATTATGATGAGAAGAACTATTAATTTACTACTGATGTTGCTTTTTGTGGCAGAGGTAACATCTGCGAATACTGTTGATTTTGATAAAGCATTTAAAGAAAGCGCCCGTATCGAAAAACAGATTAAACGGACCTCTTTTCCGAAACGAACATTTCTTATAACTGATTTTGGAGCAAAAACGGATGATGAGGCTAATCCTTGCCATGAAGCCATTAATCAGGCTATTCTACAGTGCAGTCTGTCAGGAGGTGGCACAGTAATTGTTCCTAAAGGTACTTTCTATACCGGACCTATTACTCTAAAGAGCAATGTGAATTTCCATCTCGAAGAGGGAGCTGTTTTGAAATTCTCTACAGATCAAAGCCTTTATTTTCCTGCAGTTTTAACTCGTTGGGAAGGAATTGATTGCTATAATGCTCACCCCTTGATTTATGCTTATGGTGAAAGCAATATTGCCATAACCGGAAAAGGTATTATCGATGGACAAGGTAGCATGGAAACTTGGTGGCCGATGTGTGGAGCCGTAAAGTATGGTTGGAAAGAAGGCATGGTGGCTCAACGCAATGGAGGTCGTGAACGTCTGTTGATGTATGGTGAAACATCGACTCCTGTGTACAAACGTCTGATGAGGCCGGAAGATGGTATGCGTCCGCAGCTATTGAACTTACATTCCTGCCACACCATCTTGATTGAAGGTGTTACTTTGTTAAATTCTCCATTTTGGGTGATTCATCCTCTTTTCTGCGAGAGCTTGATTGTTAGCGGAGTGACTGTTTTCAATCGTGGACCTAACGGAGACGGATGTGATCCTGAATCTTGTAAGAATGTGTTGATTGAGAATTGTACATTTGATACGGGTGATGATTGTATTGCCATTAAATCAGGACGTAATGAAGACGGGCGTAAATGGAATATTCCCAGTGAGAATATTATTGTACGCGGTTGTATGATGAAGAATGGACATGGAGGAGTCGTGATCGGCAGTGAGATTTCGGGTGGTTACCGCAATTTGTTTGTAGAAGACTGCCGGATGGATAGCCCGAATCTGGATCGTGTCATTCGTATTAAGACGAGCACTTGCCGCGGAGGACTTATAGAAAATGTATATGTACGCAATGTGACGGTAGGACAATGTCGTGAAGCTGTACTTCGCATCAATCTGCAATATGAGAATCGGGAGAAATGTAAGAGAGGGTTTGACCCGATTGTCCGTAATGTGCATTTGAAGAATGTAACTTGTGAGAAGAGTAAATTAGGTGTGCTTATTATCGGATTGGAGGATGATAAACATGTATATAATATCAGTGTAGAGGATTCTCATTTTAATAATGTAGCCAAAGGAGCAAATGATATTAAAGGGGCAAAAGATGTTACTTTTAAGAACCTTTATATCAATGGTGAATTGGTGAAATAGGGTATAATTGTAGTAATTTAGAATATCCGAATATGAATGAAAAAGAAGATTTAGAAGAACTCCAATGTTTTGTTTCAAATATACAGAATGATTGGAAAACAGCTTATGATGCACAAATTTATATCACATCTCTGTCTGTAATAAGTAATCATGATTGGAATAAATTAGAACTTTGGATAAATCTTCATCAGGATGGTTTTATCTATAAGTTAAGACATTATTATCCTGCACTTTCGGAAGACGATATACATATCATTCTTTTATTACGTATTGATTTTAATAATGCTCAAATTTCAGAGTTGTTTCATGTTTTAGAGAGTTCTTTTAGAATACGGCGTAGTAGATTGAAGAAAAAAATGAATGTTGCTTGTGAATCTATTACAGATTTTGTCAAATCATTGTATTTAGAATAATTCTCTTTTTTATAGTAAAACCATATATAAATGTGTGTATAAGTAAATGTATACGCATTTGTATATGGTTAATATTTTTCTCTTAACTTAGAAATGTATTCTTTTGCAACAAATTATCATTGAAAAACATTTTTCATTCATACTAATATTATGGAAAAATACAGATTATCATCGTATGCAATATCGATAGAATTAGAAAGTGAACCTGACGATAGCCTATTAATACATGGCTATACCGGTGCTATAGATTTAATAGATAAGTCCATAGTAAGGTTTCTGATAGAAAATCCTTATTTTGATAGGGCTGTGCTACCTTGTGAAGAAAGTACAAAAGATACTCTTGAAAAAAGAGGATATATCACTTTACAAACAGAAGATGAAGAAAAAGAATACTTTAAACGTTTAGCAACAGCACTTTTTAGAAAAGAAAGTATGCTACGTAAAGGTTTTACTTTTCTAATTACCTATGATTGTAACTTTCGTTGTCCTTATTGCTTTGAAAAAGATATTCAGAAAGATGGAACAGCGTTCACCAAAGAGATGGTAGATAAAGCCTATCAAGCTATATTACAGATAGCACCAGACGAAAGACTACGCTCAAGGTCAATAACCTTGTATGGCGGTGAGCCTTTATTAAAGAGAAATAAGAATATTATATCTTATATTATTGAACAGGGTAAAGAATTAGGATTTAAGTTTTCTGCTATCTCTAATGGTTATGACCTGAAATATTATGAAGATCTTCTCTCGCCGGAAGATATTAGCTTTATTCAGATAACGATAGACGGCATTAGAGAACGTCATAATCAACGTCGTATTCATTATCAAGGATACCCTACATTTGATACGATTGTAGAAAATATTGGAATTGCTTTGAATAAAGGAGTTGCTATTTCAGTTAGAGTGAATGCTGATCGAAACAATATAGAAGATTTAGAGGGATTACAAACGATTTTTTGTGATTTGGGCTATACAGAGAACCCTTTATTTTCTATAAACTCTGCATTATTAAGAAATTATTCCGATAGTACAGAAAAAGCCTATCAATACTTCTCACAGAAAGATTTTATAGAATGGCATAAAAAACATGGCTTGGAATCTACTTGCCAAGATTATGGAGTATATCGTAGAATTCATGCAGCGATAAAACAAGGTAAACCTCTATCTTTTCGTTCTACTTTTTGTAGTGCTCAAACGGGTGGATTTGTGTTTGATCCATTTGGTAGAATTTATACATGCTGGGAGACTGTGAATCAAAAAGAACATTGTATAGGTAATTATTCTTTGAATAATGATATTGTTTGGAATGAGCAAGTCGAAGAACGTTGGAGAAAGACCTATCTTTTGGAGAATGCTATATGCGCAAGCTGTAAATACGCATTACTGTGTGGCGGTGGATGTCCGGCACAAAACTTACAGAAACATCGTTGTACGCATATGGAGGATATAGTTCATAATGCTGCGAATAAGGCTTATTTAAGCATTAAATAAAATATTAATTAAAATTTATTTTTATGGAACAAAATGAGAAAAAAGAACTACGTTCTTTGAATGTAGAGTTGCCAACTCTTTATGTTGAAGAATTGGAACAGCGGTTAGAAACCGATCCGTTGGCTATCGGTGGATTACTATCTGGAGATTTTGATGGAGTTGAAGCATATTCTTGTGGTAAAGATTGCGATGAATTTACTTGTGACGTTCATTGCGATGACCATTGTTCAGAGCATTGTGGAAGATTTCATTGTTCGGTAGATTAGGTAATTCCGTAATGAATTAAAGCTAATTATTGAATCTATTTTCAGTATATTCTCTCAATTGATTTGAGAGAGTATACTGATATGTAACTTCTATTTTTATTTTATATAGAATGAAAAATAATGTATTTTTAGTTTGTATGTTACTCTTTTCTATATCTGTTTTTGGACAGGAACTGAAAATTCAGGGGCATCTGATAGATGAAGAGAAACAAGACTTAGTGGCTGCAACTATACGCTGCTATCTGAATGACACGCTTTTTGTGGTAGGGGGAACTACGAATAGTAAAGGAGAATTTGAACTCAAACTTCCACATACGGAACAAAAGTACAAGCTATTAATCAGTTATTTAGGTTATAAAGAAACTACTTTAGTATTGAATCCGACCAAAGAGACCCTGATTCGTTTAGGAGAAATAACGATGGATAAGAAAGTGGTACAGATGCAGGAAGTAACTGTGCTAGCTCCCAATCGGATAAATACCGAAGACAAAATAATGGCATTCCCTACTCGCGAGCAGTTACGACACTCTTATGACGGATACAGTGCTTTGCGTGCGTTAATGATTCCGGGGCTGGAAGCTGACCCTCGAAGTGCAACTATCACTTATCATAGAGAAAACGTATTATTGTGTATTGACGGACGTGAGGCAACACGGGAAGAAGTGCAGAATCTAAACCCAAAAGATATTAAACGTGTAGATTTTTATTCTCAAGGTCGTTCCGATTACCCGGAAGCTTCTACTATATTAGATTATATACTTAAAGAACGGGATTACTTAGGAACAATCGCTTTAAACGCAAGGCATCAATTGAACAAACCAACAGGCACTGGACGAGGAACTGCCCAGTATTTTGAAGGAAAATCTGAATGGGCTGTATCAGTATCGGACAATTATACTCATTTTAGAAATCATGACGAAGGATATACCGAAACAATTTATCATTTTCCTGACGAAACCATCATCCGGACAGACGATGAATTGCCCTCATTAAACAATAATAATAACCTGAAAGCTTATCTAAATTATATATATAAAGATAAGTTGCAAACATTTTACTCTTCTTTACGGATGAATAGGAGTATGTCTGAAAATGACAACTGGAATCGGCAACGGTATAATAATACATCCGCTGTTCTCGTGAAACAAGAATACAAACATACTGTTAGGTTGAATCCGGCTTTACAATTACGCTATAATCGTACTCTTCCCAAAAGGCAGATACTTCGATTGGAGTTGTATGGAAGTTATGGAAACAACGATTACAATCGATGGTATGAGCAGCGTACGGATGAAGTCATAACGTCTTCTTATGCCAATGCTACTGCCGAAGGTAGTTGGTATGGAAGACTTAATTGTAACTATAGTAAAAGTTTCAAAAATAAATCATCTGTCAGTTTGACTCTAAATCAGAATTTTACGCATACTAACAACTTAAATACAAAAGAGGGGCAAAATTCAGAGATCTTTTTAAATAAAGGTAATACCAGTTTTTATGCTACATATAATTATCGCATTAAGAAGAAATTTAATCTACAAGCTAGCATTGCCGAACATTTATCATATACTACGACGAATGGAAATCATGTGTTCAGTTCTTTCTTCATACCTTCATTGAAACTCTCCTATCTTCATAAGGGACATTCGTTGAAGTTGACCGGAACTGTCCGTAGTACAGAAATAAGTCTTTCAAATCGTACCGGTTACGAATATAAAAAAAATGAATACGAGATGTTTGTAGGAAATCCTAAATTAAAAGACTATTTGCAATATAATGCAGGATTAAATTATGATTGGACTATGAATTCCAGGTGGACATTGCTTTCTTATGCTAGTTTGCACATAAGTAATCCGCAGAACTATGAACTATATCGTTATGATGACGAACGGAAAATGTTTGTATATCAAAATTTGAATGGAAGCAAAAGTTTGAGTCAGCACTATGAATTGGCTTTGCAATATGATATTATTCCCCAGATATTTAGTTTAAGGCCAGTGCTGATTTATGATCGCATGGATGTGTCCTTGTGGAAAGATTTTTCTTTTGATCGTTTTTTCTTTTGCTGTTCTCTTTTTTATATGCATAATGGTTGGAGCTTTGATGTAAACTATATGGCACCATCAAAGTATATGAAAATCACTTCCGGTCTTATGACTCATTTTCCTGGAATGCTGGGATTCGGAGCTGGTTACAGTATCAGCAACTGGAATATTGATTTATATATGCAAACGCCGTACAAGGCAGTTTCTAAGGGGCACCTTCAGCAAATTGGTTATGAAAGAAGATATGAAAACCGAATACCTCGTGTTAGCGATCATGTAATTAGCTTATCAGTAAATTATCGTTTCACTTTTGGAAAGAAAAAACATAAATTCGATAACTCGGTTATACAAGATACGAATCAGTCAACCATATCAAGCGATTAAAACGAAGCAAATGAATTTACAAGAGATAGAAATCCGGCCATTTTCAACTTCTTCCCTTCATGAAACTTTTCTTATGGAGGTTTCGGGACGTTTCTTTGAAATAGGTAAAGATGTGGCTGAACTTCTGACCTACTTTAAATGTAACGGTTGTGAAGAAGCAAGTATTGAAGAATATTCTAAACAAAATGGAAAGTTTTCGAAAGAGGAGATTTTGACGTTTTTAAATGATTTTGCTAAGAAGTTGGAAAAAGAGAGCGAACTTCCTAACAAAAGAAAGTCTTTTCTGTATAATAGAGAACTCATATCAGCGAATGTCATCAACAAATGTTCCTCGTTGTTAGCTCCTTTATTTAATAAATGGTTCATATTGTTCGTCATATTATTTTTTATAGCTTTGGATGTTCTCTACTTTATAGAATACAGTACAATAGGTAAAGAACACCTAAATTTGAATATTTATATTTTAAGCGGATTACTATTCTTTTTTATTCTTTCTTCTCTTTTTCACGAGTTAGGACATGCTTCAGCTTGTCGCTATTTTGATATTTCTCATGGAGGGATCGGGCTTGGATTGTACATTAATATACCAGTCTTTTATACAGATGTATCAAGCGTCTGGAAACTTCCAAGAAAAAAAAGATGTATTGTTAATGTTGGAGGAGTCTATTTCCAGATATTACTTTTAATTCCATTTTTGGTAATTTATTTATATTCTCAAAGTAGTTTATTGAGCTATATCATATTGATTATGAATTTCAATTTCCTACTCACACTAAATCCATTCTTTAAATTCGATGGATATTGGATTATGACAGATGTTTTAGGTGTTGCCAATTTACGTCAAAAAGGAAAAGAATGGATGCTGTATATGATAAACAAATTTAGGCATAAAAATACTAATAAAGTTCCTTACTTAATGTCACTCTCCAAAGGAACTAAAATAGCATTGGTTATCTATACAATAGTGGTAAACTTCTTTTTCGGATTTTATTTCTTGTATATACTACCACTTTTTTTTATTAGATTCTATCATACTTTTCCTGAAAGAATTGAACTATTATTAATGAATCTGTCACATCATCAAATGCCTAATTGGGGGAATCTGCAACAATGTATTTTACAAATAGTGTTTTTGTATTTCTTTCTTTATATGCTGTATAGAATGTTGAGTCCGTTATTAAGAAAAATAATATGGAAAAAATAATAAATAAAATAGCTTGTTGTTTATTGGTTTTCATGTTTCTTATGCGTTTTTTCTACGTACAAGATCCATACTTTATCTGTACTTTTCTTTTGGTTATTTGCCTTACTGTCTGTCTAACCAGGCAAATGATAAAACTGACTATCATTGATTTATGTTTGCTCCTTTTATGGGCATATATAGGGATGGGACCTACTGTTAATTTCGCAGGGAGTGCGTATTCTTTTATTACACTCACATCAAATATCCTGTATTACTTTCTTTTGAGGTATATTATCACATACGATAAGAAAGGAGAACAGTCATTGCTATCATCATTTACCGTTTGTATTGCTGTCTTATCCGCATTAGCCTTTTATTCTTTTTATCTTTTCTGTGTGTCAGTGCATGAAATGGGTTTTAGTTCTCTTTATGATTTCAGATTTTTATATAAACCATTGGGAGTACCCAATAATGAATGGAGTAGCCTTCAATGGTTGTTTGGCGGGATTATAACGGCTGTCTATATTTATAGTGAGAATAAAATAATAAAAGGTATAGCTTTACTATCAGGTGCAATAATCTTATGTTTGGCTTTAGTTTCATTCTCACGAGGTATTTATCTTGCCGGTATTGTTTTCATCATATTGTTAATTGTGCTGGAACATAGGAAATTATTCGAAAGGAAAAAGATAATTATTGGTGGAGGCTATTGTTTGTTAGTAATAGTTGTTGCTTGCCTTTATTCAACAGAAATAAAAAAAACACTTCATGGAAATGAGACTGTATCCCAACAGCGTAGTACGAAAAGCCGAATAAATACCTTCCAATTAACAACGGATGTCTTGAAAGAATATCCTTTTGGAGTGGGACTCAATAATTACACATTGGCAAAGGACTATTATTTGCATGGAGAAAAAAGGGTTGACTCTTATACTTCATACGCTGCGAATTCATTTTTAAAGATAGGTATTGAAGGCGGATATGCCGGTCTGATATTTTATATATTATTTCTTTTATCCATAGTTTACTACTTAGTGAAGGCGAAGAAGCGTAATTTGTGGCTATTATTTCTTTTTCTGTTCGCCTTTTTTCTTCGGGAACAAACATTTTCTACATTCTTTGATTCCAGTAGTGTCCGATTATCAGCTTTGATATTAATCGCTTTCCTGCAAAAAGAAGAAATAGTAATTGTGCAACGATCGAATATAAAGATTTTAGCTGCTATACCCTGTTTGGCATGGATATGTGTATTTTATATTTTTAGATTTAATTGTAACGTTAATCATGATGTTGCAAGATTAGTTAATCAGTCTATGGCTTATCGAAAGGTTAATATACCAAAGGCGTTGACATGTATAAAGCAAGCCCAATTAAAAAATCCCTTAGATGTTCATCTGGCTTATTATGAATATTGCTGGTCAGAAAAAGAAAATGCAGTTCACAACGAAGATAAACTTAGAAAAATGACGGAACTCTATCCTGACAAATTATTGTTCCGGTGGACACTATATGAGCAATATAAACAACAGCATCAGTTAGAGAACGCTGCAACTGAATTAAGATCTTGTATCTTACAAAATCCTCGAATTCTTGGGACTTCTTTTTGGAAAGAACTTAATGAACAAGAGCCTGGATTCGCAGAGCTGGTAGTAGGCGGATTATTAAAAGAAAAACAGGAAAAGCCTTTAAATGTAATAGAATTAGCTAAGTGGGGAAGTATTGCTTTACAATTAGGAAAAAACGATTTAGCACTGTCCTATTTGAATGAAGTTAGCAAACAATTACCCAACCTATCCCGGGTATGGTTTAATTTAGCTTCCATATTGGAGAAAGAGGGAAAATTAGAACAAGCTAGTCTGTACCGACAAAGAGGGAGTATAATGGAATTAGGTGTTTTTTCTAAAGACAGAAGTTATATGCCTCCCGTAGAGCAAGATATAAATAAAATAATCAATGAGCAATACTCTTTTTTATTTAATCTGTGGTATAATGAAAATTTGAAGAATGAAATAGAATAAAGATATGAAAGCGTTGATGAAAATAAGTTTTTTGCTTCTCGGTGTTACTGTTATTTGCTGGGGAGTATATTTCTACTCTGGAAATAGGATTATCACACGGAAAGTTTTAGCACATTATCAAAATGATTCATTGAAATTAGCGGCAGCAACATTCTTGTTGGATAATATAGGTGACAAATTTGCTTATTGTAAAGAGGATATTGAACGTTATGACACGATTTTTGCACTTTATGATGAATTAAATAAAAAAGGAGAAACCTCATCAGAACCAGAACTGGCAAAAAAATGTTGGCATACCTTAATTCAGACTTATGGGAAAATGAAACCTTCACTATTTGAACGTGAATATGATAGGAAAACTTTATCTGCATCTTTTTTAATAGATAATATTGATGTGGCTTTTGAAGCATGGCAAACAGCCCCTAATTTTATCACGCGTGATTTTAATCTATTCTGCAGATACGTATTGCCTTATCGGGTTGGCAATGAGCCAATAGAGCCGGAGCGAAGAAAACAATTCGAGGAATTGCGTTCTCTAAGAGATTCTATGTTTGACGAAAGTCGGATTATAAAAGATCTATATCACGAATTTGTCAAAGTACGTAAATACCAAAATAGTAAGCAAATGTGGAATTATGCGATATCTTTAACTAAATCTCAATTAGAAAAAACTCGTAGAGGATCATGTCGTCATTTTTGTGAGTATTATGTGGCAGCTTTACGTGCTTGTGGCATTCCTGCAACAATAGATTATGTTAATTGTTGGGGGAACAGAGCTGGTGGACATGAATGGGTGGCAGTTCTAAAGGATAGTGGAGCATTTCTTGCTTTTGACGCATTAGATCGAAAGAAAATGAAATTGGCTTATAAACCAGCAAAAATTTATCGGCAAACTTTTGAAACACAGGTTATTGATGGGAATGCGAGAAAATATGTTCCTGACTATATGCTAAATCCAAATCGCATGGATGTCTCACATCTTTATTTTAATACCTATGATGTGGAGATAAAGGGCAGTGATATGAAACAATATAAGAACTATCCTTATGGAGTTATTTGTGTGTTTGATAATAAG
The DNA here is from genome assembly GCF_019129155.2 of Bacteroides sp. MSK.18.37. Taxonomy (NCBI): domain Bacteria; kingdom Pseudomonadati; phylum Bacteroidota; class Bacteroidia; order Bacteroidales; family Bacteroidaceae; genus Bacteroides; species Bacteroides sp. MSK.18.37. The sequence continues at coordinate 4,643,396 of NZ_JAHOIB020000001.1, forward strand.
AAATGGGTACCTGTTGATTTTGGTAAGGTGACTGATGGGGTATTTCATTTTCAAAATATGATAGGCGATGTATGTTATATGGCTGGTTTTTATGTTAATGGAACTTTTATTTCGGCTACAGAGCCGTTTGTTCTAACCAAAAGTGGTGAAGTAAAATTGATTCAATGTTACACAAAAAATCATGTAGATATGCGGTTGGTTCGTAAATACCCGAAATTCACACGCATTTCTTCTTTTAGGAAAGGACTATTGGGCTCTAAAATAGAAGTATCAGATGATAGAGAATTCTCTTCAGGCAGGACCTTGATAACAATTGATGAATTAGGGAATGAAGATATTTTTGATTCAACCGTAACAGTGAATAGACCATACAGGTATGTGCGATTCGTTTTTGATGAACAGAAAGAAGGTAATTTGGCTGAAATAGAATTTTATGGGAAGAAGAGAGGGACAAATGTTGAAGTTCTATTGACAGGTGGATTTAGCGGAGAACCAATAAAGCAAACTAAAACAAATTGGACGATGGCTTTGGATCGGAGTTTCGATACTTATTTTAAGAAGAATAAGGGAGAAAAAGGTAATATTTGTTTAGATTTAGGAAAGGATAATTCATATGAGATAACGCGCGTAAGATATGTTCCTCAAACAGATTCTAACTTTATAGTTCCGGGAAATCAATATCGTTTGGAATATTGGGACAATTCTTCTTGGAAATTTTTTGGAGAACAGATTGCTACCGATTTCAGTTTAAATTTTTCAAATGTACCTACTGGCCGATTATATATTTTACATAATCTAACCAATGGTGTAGAGGAGAGAATTTTTACTTATGAAGATGGTAAACAAGTGTGGTGGTAAGCTTTATCTGTTATTAAAAATGAATGTTATTTATGAAACGATTATTGACTTTATTAAATCGTTGCGTTTAAAATGATCTTTCTTTAAAAACCGTATACAAAGTGTGTATATTTACCAATGTATACACATTTGTATACGGTTAATGTTTTTATATTAATCTATTAATGGTTTTCTTTGTTACAACGTGAATGATAAACTTTTATTTGGACTAATATTATGATAAAACATCTATTCTTTTTTATTTTCGTATCTATGCTACATCTATCTTATGGACAAAAAAGATACACAATCAGAGGTGAATTTCCTGATCATTCTTTGGATAATGAATATGTATTGCTATATGATTTCTCATCTCTTCAAGGTGAATATGAACGTTCAAAGCAAGCATTCATTGACAGTATATTGGTGGTCGATAAAGTGTTTCATTATGAAGGAACGATCAATCAAGAACCTTTTTTAGCATTAGTTCTTTGTAGTAAAAGCAGATATCTTAAATATAGCACAACTTTTATAGTAGAACCTGGCAATATTCAGATGCGCGTTGTTGACTGGGCAAGTGATGGTGATGTGTCAGGTACTTCTATAAACGACGATTACAACAAATATATTATTGAACGGGGGAAACAATTGGTAAGACGCGTTCTTTAAGAACTAAACGAGAAGATACAATAAAAAGTGATACTCTAAAAGATAATAAATGTATATCTTTAAGTGAGGTATACACATATGCCGAGGAAGGGAAATTTATTTTCTTAGAGAAATATGCTATGTATCCAAATGTTGTACGATATTGGTTATCTTTCTATTTGAATGGGCGAAGAGCGTCAAAGAGTCCTGTTTTCTCCAAATGCCTGCATATTCTCAATTTAATGCCCAAAGCGGATCGGGACATCCTTTTGGCTTGGCGGGACTATACTATTAAAAAGGAGGAGTATAGAGAAAAGACTAAATCTCTGTTGGATAGTATACATAATAATGCCCCTCGTTTCATTGAGGCTATTTCAAAATAGCTCTTCTTAATATGAAGTTTGGGTGTAGTTGCTCTTTTGAAATTTAGTTGGAAAGCTCGTAATGGTGCACAAAGGTATTAAATAGTGATTAACGGATTAGTAATTAATCGGTGCGGTTTTTAATTATTACAGAATAGAATGGATTTTCTCATCGGATATTTATTTTCAATCTTTCTATGTTTTCTTTCACCTTTTCTCTGTCTCTTCGATGAATAAGGAGTTTGCGGGTGAAGGGTAACAACTTCACCACCTCTTCACCTGTGGCGATTAGTTTCAAAAATAGTTTCAAGGCTTGAAACTATTCGTTTCTCGGTGTGAAACACTTCGTTTCAAAGCATGAAACAAAGTGTTTTTTCAAGATGCGCAAATATAGTGCAAACCTATTAAAATTCAAATAGTTATAAAACTAATGTTTTAATCGGATGTGGTGAATAAAGCTAAATAGAGCATATTTGGGAGTGAGTTATGTTACTTATCTGTTACCTCTTCCAATTTGCCTACTAATCGGATATAAGGCATTAGTTTTCAATATATTGCATTATTCTTCATAACTTCAAATACCTCAACAGTAATTAAATTTGTAACTAAAAAAGTTGAGTTATGAGAAGTACATTCAGAGTGTTGTTTTACACTAAAAATCAATCGATTAAGAATGGTAAAGTACCTGTAATGGGACGTATTACCATCAACAAGACCACAGCTTGCTTTAGCTGTAAGAAGGAGGTGTCTATTTCTTTATGGGACGCCAAAGCTAATAGGGCTAAAGGGAAATCCGAAGAAGCTAGAATGTTAAACCAGGAACTTGATAATGCCAAAGCCCAAATTGCCAAGCATTACCAATACATATGCGATCATGACAGTTTTGTCACAGCCAAGAAAGTCTATAGCCGCTATGTCGGTTTTAAAGAAGATTCCCACACCCTTATGGAGCTTTTCAGGGAACAGCTTGAGTCATACAAGGAGAAAGTAGGCAAGGAAAAGGCAAAAAGCACCTATCTTGGTTTAGTAGCCGATTATAAGAGCGCATTGCTTTTTTTGAAAGACAAAAAGAATGTTGAGGACATTGCACTTGATGAACTTGACAAAGATTTTATTGAAGACTATTATAATTGGATGTTGGGCACATGCGGCTCGGCCAGTTCTACAGCATTCGGACGTGTTAATACCATGAAATGGCTAATGCATATCGCTCAAGAGAAAGGTTTAATAAAAGTTCATCCCTTCACGGGTTTTGGATGTAAGCCGGGATATAAAAGACGTTCATTTCTCTCTGAAGAAGAACTGCAGAGGCTTATACATGTAGAATTGAGGTATAAACGTCAGCAGGCTATGCGTGACATGCTACTTTTCATGTGCTTCACAGGCCTCGCCTTCGCAGATCTGAAAGCAATTACTTATAAGAATATCCATACAGATTCTGATGGTGGCACATGGCTCATGGGAAACCGTATAAAAACAGGCGTAGCATACGTCGTGAAATTATTACCTATAGCAATTGAACTTGTAGAAAAGTATAAGGGTGATAACAAAAAGAAAGATTCTCCTGATTGCGTTTTCCCCGTCGGTGATTATGAAACCATGAAAAGTAGTTTTAAGGTTTTAGGGAAAAAGTGTGATTGTAATGTAAATATCACCCCTCATATCGGGAGACATACCTTTGCAGTTTTGGCTATATTGAAAGGCATGCCGTTAGAAACTTTGCAAAAAGTATTAGGACACAAATCGATTCTTTCCACACAAGTCTATGCTGAACTGATCAATCCGAAGGTTGGGGAAGATACGGATAGGATGTGCGACAAGATTGGTTCCGTGTATCGCTTGGCCAATTAGAATAAGTATGAAAAAACACCCTTCAGCAAATGTTGAAGGGTGTTTTTCGTATTCAGGCAGGTTGCTTATTTCAAGTAACGCCTGAAATCTTTATAGTTCTTTTTTAGTACCTCGTATAGCCCGCTTTCCGGATAGAGCAGTTTACCCCCGACAGAGGTAATTGAGGTATAAGGTATTGCCTTTTCATCCCGTAGTGTTTGTAATGTACGCTTGGAAACATGAAGCATCCGGCATACCTCATCTCCACTCAGATAATGTTCGTCTGCAATCGTCGGACGTATCCGTGCCGCAGCAGCCTCCAGATTTTTTCCTGTCCGTTTGATCCATCCGGTAAGTTCCTTGAACTCTTCCGAATCTTTAGTGATAATGTCTGCCATACTCTTTATTTTCTTTTTTTGATTAGTCCTTCCTCCAGAATTTGCTGGATGTCCACTTCTTTATAAAAGAATTTTCCACCGATATTAGAATAAGGAATCAGCCCGTTATCCCGGTAAGTCTGCAGTGCCCTTTTGGAAATATTGAGAGCCAGGCACACATCCTGCGCATCCAGTCACTTGTCCGGTGTTACGGGGGCTATTTTCTTTTGAAAGTCCATCATTTGCACGGACAGCATACTTAGTTGTTTCTTCAAGTCCTGATAAGCACTTGTTTCGATAATTGTCAGTTCCATGATTTATAAATTAAATTGTGAATAATGAAATTGGGTGCAAGATAAAGGGAATATTACTATAAATCAATCGTTTAGTTTCCAGTGTCGTTAATAGTCATTAATAGTCATTTTTTGTCAGCGTAGCTTTTCTTATACTTTTTATTTAACGGGGGAGTCGTGAAATCCGACATCCCTTATACAAATGGTAACTCTTTCATCTTTTTTCCTTTTTTGCCCTGCCACATTTCTTTATGATATGGATTTCTTCGGAGAAATCAGAAATATGAGTATCTTTGGAACGAAATATAGATTTAAATGGCAGGCAATAGCCTTCCAATTAGATATAGACATAACATTCGCAGAATGTCTCAAGACGGAAATCTGGTAAATTTCAATGAATAGAGGCTTTTTGTGTATTGCTTATGCTATGCTTTGTCATAGCGTGGCTTACACAGCTACTATTCATAGGTTTACCAGAACCTCCGTCTTGGAGTTGGGTAAGGCCACGCTTTCTCAAATACTTCTGCCGAATAATATTTATAGGTTAAATATTATACTTATGGCAAAACTCCAATTACTTGCAATCACTACTCTTGACGGATACCTCTTCGACAGGACTGTTTCTTCCCCTTTGTGGGATAATCCGAACAAATATGGCCTCACCAAAATACGGGAACGTGCTACACAGACTCTCGGGCCGGATGTATCTTTCATCTCATTGACACAATGGAAAAAGAAAAATGAAGGTATTTATTTCATAGAAGCGGCTCCGGATACAATTTCCGTTATAAGCAGCATGTTCAGATACTGGTTGGTGGATGAAATCATCCTTTTTGTCGCACCGTATATCCAAGGGGACGGCATACGTCTGTTTACAGAAATTCCCGGTCCTTCCTCATGGGAAATGACCGGGAACAAATGTTTCAGATCCGGTATTTGCAGGCTGGCCTACAAACGGATTGAATAACCTGCAATTATCTTCTTATCCTGACTGACTTGGTTTAGACAGGCATCTTATATTTCTCCCAATATTTTCTTGCCTTGTCCGGTCCTATCCAGTTCCGTTGGTCATCGATTCCCCTGTCCGAGAGTTGTTTCCTGACCAGCTTCTGGATATCAATCTCCCCTTTGGCTATCTTGATCAGCAGTTCGGAAGCAATCGTATTCAGCATTAAGTCCGGATTCAGTTCATCCGGTATCTCTTCCATTTCTTTTTTCATAAGTCGCTTCTTTATTTTTTAGGTTTATTATCCTTGAAAGTCATCTCAATCCTGTAATTGTCATCCAGCTCGAGTGATGCCTCATACTTCTTTCCTTTCTTGCTGGTAAACTTCAGATATCCGGTACGTTTCCCCGATAGCAGCAGGAGCATCTGATTATCCGTCAGTTCCCTGCCGTTGAACGTTCTAAATAACAGGAACCCACAATTGGGATCGCTGCATTTGGCGACCTTGTTAAAGACGATAATCGTTTCTGCTCCGCATTTGGGGCAGTTACAATGTGGCAAGTCCGGATGGTTAAGTTTCAGGGCAAGCAGTTCCGAGGTGATTTGTTGGGTATAGGAATTGATGCTCTGAGTAAATGTTTCCGTGGAAACTTTGCCGGTTTCGATTTCATGCAAGGCGCATTCCCACCCTCCGGTCATGCTCACGTTGGCGATCATCTTCTCTTTTACAATATCATATACTTCCAGTCCTTTGGGAGTGGGAATCAGTGACCGTCCGTTTCTTTCCACGTAGTGTCTGGCAATGAGCAGTTCGATGATTCCGGCACGTGTAGCCGGTGTACCCAAGCCGGAATCCTCCATTGCCTCTTTTTCCTTTTCATCGTCCAATGTTCTGCCACAACCTTCCATCGCAGCAAGCAGGCTTGCCTCAGTGAATATGGGCTGCGGTTTGGTTTTCTTGACCAATGTATCAATACCGAGCACGGGCAATATTTCGTCTTCCTGAAATTCGGGCAGAAGACTTCCTTCTTCTTTCTCACTGGGTTCGTTATAGATGCCTCTCCACCCCGGAACTTTGATTTGGCTTCCTTTTATCCCGAAAAGAACGCCGTTACAGTCCGCTTGTACGGATACCGTTTCTTTCAGGCATTTGCCGGAGAAAGCCTCCAACATGCGTCCCGCGATCATGGAATAGATATTCTGCTCGTCAAGGGAAAGCCTCTGGGGATAGTTCTCCGTAATGATTAACGCATGATGGTCCGTCATCTTGCTATCGTCCACACAGTGCCGGTTTAAAGGCTGGTTACAGAGGTTTTCCGCATGCCATGTGAAACGGGGATGTTGCTTAAGCAGGCCGATGAGGGAAGGGACTTGTTCGAAGATGTCTTCTGTGATATAGCTACATCCGGTACGGGGATACGAAATGTAGCCTCCTTCATATAATTTTTGAGCAATGTTCAGCGTCTGTTCTGCGGTCAGTCCGAGTTTGGTATTGGCACTTCGTTGCAGGGCGGTCAGGTCATAAAGTAGCGGAGCTTCTTCTGGAACCTCTTTCTTCTCCACTTGCACCACTTTGGCTGTCGTCTCTTCATACACTTTTTTACGGTCCACATCGAGTTTTTCCGGTGTATCATATTTCCCGGTACAGGTTAAGACGAGTTCTTTCCCTGCTTTCGTTGTCCGTAGCTGTAGCAGATAATAGGGTTTGGCTATAAAATCCCTGTTGTCCAGATATCGACGGCAAATCATGCCAAGTGCCGGTGTCTGTACTCTTCCCAGAGAATAGTTACTCTTGCCTGCAGCCATGCTCAAAGACAGGCTGGCATTCATACCGACGACCCAATCTGATTCTCTCCTGGCTTTAGCGGCACGGTACAGGTTGTCAAACTCCTTACTTGATTTGAGGCTATCAAATCCTTCCCGTATCGATTTTTCTGTCATGGAAGATATCCACAAGCGTTTGGTTTCCTTATGATATCCCAGATATTCAAGCACATATCTCATAATTAACTCTCCTTCCCGCCCTGCATCAGTACAGGATATCACTTGATCAGCCTGACCCAACAGTTTACGGATTACTTCCAATTGTTTCAGAGCCGTCGGATCAGCCTTGTATCCATCTTCGGTTTTAATCTGACGGACAACCAGTTTGAACGGGTCGGGAATAATAGGCAGCATCTCCTTTTCCACATGGACAATGCCGTAGTCTTGAGGCAGGGCCAATGCCAACAGATGGCCGTAAGTTCATGTGACGGCATATCCGTTCCCACTCAAGTATCCTTCCTGTTTCTCCGTTACGCCCAGGACCCGGGCAATGCTGCGTGCCACCGAGGGCTTCTCACAAATACAAATTGTTTTCATGTTACTTTCTTTTTTAATATGAATGACTATTTAATTTTTACACTCTTGACCTTTGATTTTTCTTTCCGTACCCTTTTCTTCGGTTCTTTGGGAATGGAGAGCTTCTCTTTCTTTTCCGATACTTGTATGCTTTCCGTCAGATTCGGCAGGGGTATTTCCTTTGCCGGAAAACGGCTGATTAAATCCATTGAGATTCCTGACATTCCCGCATTCAGTTTCACCTGATCTGCCGGTTGGAGGTATTTCTCCCCGTTCTTTCCGGTTGCCAGTTCGTACATGACTGTTTCACGGCCCTGGAGGATTCCTTCGTAATTTTGGTAAGGAAGGTTTGATTCAGACAGTCCGTTCTGCTGAAGCATCCCACAAATCTCATCGGGTGGCAATCCTCCGAACTTCCGGTCAAAAGGAGAAGAAAGAATGTACTTGTATGTTGCCAGAAGCTGCTTTTCATGGCTCATATCGGGACATCCTTCATATTCCTGCAGTTGTTTGATTTTCTTTTCAATGCTGTTCAGAGCTTTGAAAGTATGTCTGTCCTTATTCTGAATAGGCATACTACCCATTCGGACCAGTTCCATCTGGATACGGTTCAGGCTGGACGTTTCCCATTTATTCAACAGATTACTGCGATTGCTCCGGTAATCATCCCGGAGGATAGCGATTGGATTTTTGGTACGAAAGAATAATCCGATCCGTTTTCCCCATGAGGGTTCGTGGAGGTTGGACGCGCTCCAGCGGATCGTGTTGAAACGGTAAGTATCCATGAATCTCCTGAAATGATTCCGGCTGGTAAACAGGTTTCTGAAAGTTTGCAGGAATGCTTTCCTTCCGGCAGCCCTGCGGCTACGTGGTATCTCTTTTTCGGGAATGAATGTATTATTTATCAGTTCCATATGCATTATAATTTGGGCTTCGCCTGCTTTTTAACGGAAGCGGTTTTTGTCTTGACCTTTTTCTTTTCATTGCCACAGGACAGTCCGGGCTTGTCTTGCGGTTTTTCGGCTGTTTGAGCTTCTCCTTTCTTAGAAACAACAACAGGCGGGCTTACCCGATGATAGTTCTTCCGGACTCCATCCCTGTTTAACAGTGTTTGCGCCAATGACCTGGCAGCATTTTGTAATTCATCCATCTTCTGCCAGAAAGGATAATCCCGGTACAATTCCTTTTGCCGGGTAATCTCACGGATACCTTTCTCCACAAACAAGAAATCCTTTTTATAGGCAAACGATTCGTCTGCCGGTAAATGGGCGTATCCTCTGGCTGCTATGTCCTGAAGTGTCATAATGTTCCGGTTACGGATAGAGAGTTCCAATGCGCCGGCTGTGACAAACCGGTTGAGATTTTCTCCCGTAGGATGCATGTCGAAAGTGACGGACGGCTTGTAATTCGCCAGAATTTCCATCCCGGCCTGCGGCATGGTGGTCTGATTCCCGTTGGAGAGTTCCAGCATCCGGCGGGAGACGGTTTCTATCCGGTAAATATTCAATGACTCCACATCCTGCAAAGAGCTTGAGTAGAAATTGTCCGCTGTCGATTGCAGGTAATCCCGAAACTTTATAGTCCCGGAAAGTCCGTCATTGAATACGCGGACACCTTGTTCCGTTTCAGCTATGGTGTAGAACTGTTTGGCTTGCTTTCCTGCCGCAATCTTCTCCATCGCATCTTCGTGTGCAATAAAGCACTTATAAGCTGGTGAGTAGTCCAGATCCCGGATATTCTCTGCCGTCAGTTCCCTTTGGCATGCTCTCAAATAAGCCGCTTTCCGTAAAGGTACGGAGTTGTTTTCAGTGATGCCTCCGTAAGAGGCGATGAAACTGAGGGCTTTCTCACTGTCTTTCGCCGGTAGTTCGCTGGTGAAAGGAATATCTTTAGCAGGTATTCCCTCAAAATGCAGCAATAAGTTATCCGGTATGGTTTTCTGATCCATAGCAATCCGGGCGGTCAGATCCATAAATACCTGAAAAGAGTCCTTATCCGTCGGAACATACGACACGACCATGACAGTCGAGACTTGATTATCCGGCTGTAACACAATAAACAGGCTCTTTAAATCCGCTTTAGCGGTGAATGTATCTTTTATTTTTTCCATCCATGCAGGCATGATAATCAGTTTTAGATGCGGGGATTATGTGACTTGTTCTGACGGGAAGCCGTCTTTCTCTTTTCCGAAGCCGCCGGTCCGGTCAGTTGCAACGGAGGACAGGTCAGTCTGTATCTCAGGCCAAGTATCTTGTCCGCGAGTTGCTGCTGCCTGTTTTGAATATTGTAGAATGCCTTTTCACTATATCCCTTTTTGGATTGCAGTTCGGACATTTCTTGATCCAGCGGTTTAAAATTTCCTTTGTGGGTGAACTCCTTATAGCTTTCATTAGTATTGAAATCAGCCGGTAATCCGTATTCCCGTATAAAGAGCAGGGTGAATATCTCGGCATTCTCCGGCGTTACCGAAAGCCGGTAATCTTCCGTAAACTGTTTGAATGCATGGTATGTCGGCTCTATGGGATAGCCGCCTTTCTTCAACAGCTCGGATTGCTCTATCGGATACAATGGCATTTTCGCCAGCTGCCCGTAGAAAGGATTGGACCGGAAAAGGTCCAGATGCTTCTGCATGTAATGCTCCGTGCTATGGTTCGGGCAGGAAATATAGAATTCTCTGATTCGTCCCAGAGCCTGTACTTCCGGAGTGAAGAAACGGTCAGCCAGATATTGCAGGTAACACTGTTTATAGATGGCTCCTTCATCCGTGGCGGGCAGGTAGACGGCTCCTTTGGGAGTCTGGAGGGAAATGATGGGGTCTATCTCTTTGTTTTGCAGGCTGTCCGGGATAAGCCCGTAATCACGTTTCAGGATATAGGCCGCCTGATCCCGGATCTGTGATTTGACCTTCTCCTGTCCGCCTTTATTTTCAGCCGGAATATTCTGCAGCGCATTGAACTGGGAGTTGAAAGAATTCTTGTGTATGAACGGAATCCTTCTGGTTGTATAGTCTATCCCATAGATTCCTGCGGTTTCCTGTAAGGATAGTAACCGGAGTATCTGGGCATTGGCAATACTGGGGAGCACGTTATAGGAGGAAGCAAACTTGTCATAGGCATCGAATGTCGGTTCTATGCGGTGGCTCCTGTCCAGCCGGGCATTCCGCAGGATAGTCGCATCCAGATATTGTGCTTTCTCCGGCAGAAAAGAGTTTGTATATAAGGAGAAGGCATTGGGAGATGCTTGGAATGCCTTTACCACTTCTGCGTCCGGACGGGTCAGCTTGTACAGGTTGACAAACTCCGGTTTCTCTTCGTCCGTAATGAAGAAACGGTCGGCCAGATGTTGCATATAGGCATGGCAGCATGTCTTTCCAAAGCCGGAATATTCGAACAGAAGCACTCCTTTGGCGGTTTCCACGGCGGTCAGGGTTTCCGACGGATCGTCGTGGAGAGTATCCTGTGCCAGCGCGAACCGTTTGGCTTCCGGCTGTACAAGCAGGTGGTCGGCAAGTCCGCTGGCTACCAGCATGGGCAGGCTTTTTTCTTCATCGTGAGAATGCAGGTATTCCAGTCCGCGCAATGAGACATTGCCCTGCATGCTTCCTCCGTTCCGGGTGATGAATTTTTGTACCAAGCTGTTATCCTTGTCAAAGAGCCGGATATCCGGGTAGCTTACTCCTGCCGGAAACTGGTAGCGGCACAGATAAAGATCCGGCAAGTGGCTTTGGACAAGGGACGGCTTGTACATTTCCCTTTGCCGCTGGAGGTATTCGGTGAATCGTTGATTCATCATCGATACTTCTTTCTCCGGCATCAGGTGCATCTCCAGTTGTCGGGGTTGCCCTTCCAAGTCCTGGGTAACAAAGAAAATCATAATGTTTGAAATCTCTTGCTTTTGCATACGATTGAAATTTAAAATAGTTACATGGTGATACTTCTACTCTTTTTCTTTTCCTGTTTGGGCGGTTCATAGCCCCGTACCGCATAGTCCGTCTGCAGGATTCTCTTTGCCGTATCCTTGATGGTCCGTTCAAGTGCATTTTTCAGCAGTGTGCCATCCTGCTTCCCCACATAAGACAGCCTGATCCGTTCATCCAGGGAGACAAAGCTGTTTTGATGGTTGAACCGGCTGTCTTTTTCCAAATTCCCGATTTGCCCGGTCTTGCAGATCCGGTCGAGTACGCCTATGTTATAATTCTTCTGGCTCTTGCCCAGATTCAACTTTTCGGCCAGTTGGTTATAACATTCCAAAGAGGGAGCCATGCTGCATTCTACCGCCGGGGTATAGTTGGCTATCATATTTGAATCCAGGAAATGAGCCTTTTGGGGAAGGTATATCTTTTTTAAGCCATGTTCAAACATGTTCGAACACTTTGACGCCTCTTTGATCAGATTGATATTGGAAGTGCTGAAATAATATATTTGCAGTTTATCCGCATCCCTGTAAACCGGCGAGAAGAAATTATCGCCAATATGCTGCAGGTATTTCTGCGCACACTGTATCCCCCTGCCGGTATCATTGAACATCAGGACTCCCTGGTTCGTATTTATTGCAGTAATCACCCTGTTGTAGATATCTTTTTCCTTTTCTTGATGGAATGCGCGGTAAGCGTTCAGTTGTTTTTTCAGCAGGGGATTGTCTTTGGCCTTTTGAAGCATTCTCTGGATGCTATCCACATTATGGATGCCATAAGGAGATGTATTCTCGTAAACGAAGGCGATATCCCGCAATGGGAAATGAGTTGCACAAGACAGTCCTCCGTTATGGGTCATGTCCTTGATGAACCTTTCAATGTTCCCCGGTTGTACAGCACCCTGATATGGTATTAAATAGACTTCTTCCTTAGGAATGTAGGAGCCTTTCAAGGCCAGTTCTGCCTGCCCGAAAAGAAATTTGCCGCCATCTGAATTGATGCCATAACGATTCTCTATGGTCTGGAAATGTTCAATCTGCCTGTTGCTGTTCAAATTGAAACCAATGTATGTACTCATATTATTTTATGGTTTAGATGAATGGTTGATTAAGATAGTCTATGCCGTTTCGACGGGTCGGGAACTTTTTTATTCTTCATTTTCTGCTCCATTTTCTGTTTTTCTTCCAGGTCTATAGTCCATGGAAAACAGGTCATGATCTTGTCCGGGCAGCAAAGGGAGATTCTTTTTTGTTTCATGGACTCATCATCCAGCCGGATATAGACAAAGTAATCCAGTTCCCCTTTTCCGGTTTCTTCAATGGCTGTTACTGTTCCTTTATAGGGAACAACGGGAGTTTCCTCTTCCGGATCGTTCTCTACAATCCGCGCTCCGAGGTACATCTGACTTTTAGGTATCATATCGCTTTATTTTAAACGGTTATTGTTATGTCTGTTCTTATTCTCAGTCTTTTTAACGGTATTCTTCTCTTCCGGCAGCGGACAGAGCAGTCCGTCCTTTATCACGTATGTCCTGACGCCGAAGGGCTTGGAGGAACCCTCAATTCTGCCCTGCTCAAAGTCGGCCTTGCAAAAAAGGAGATGCCTTGTCGCCTCCTTGTTGTTTTCCGGGAGATACAGTGCGTATCCCGAAGCCAGTGCCGTCTTTTGAACTTCATTCAGTTTTCGGCTTCCGACGGTGAAGGTAACGGTGGAGTCATTCAACATATTCTCAAGGGAACGGTGCCCTCTCACATCGAAATCCCTTTTCAAAATTCCATCGGCAGCCTTCCGGATTTCCGTAGACAACCGCTTGAACTTTCCCGTATCGAATTCGCCGGCAGATTTAACCTGCGTGACTTTTTCAAATTCCTTGGCATACGGCAGCAGTTCATTGAAATAGGTAAACGGTTGTTCATGAATATTCATATAACCGTTACGCATGACGGTCAGCAGCCGGTAAATGTCATGGTTCTCCCGGCTGATGGAAACCTGCGTATCCTTATTGAAATGCCAGTCGGTGGCGAATTTTATAAAATCCCCGGCTGTCGCTTCCATCGAATGGTAGCATACCGGTTTTAAACTGTCGATGAATTCTTTGGGCAGTTCGTCAAGACCGATATAGGATGCCGGATAAAAATCGAAGGAATAATCCAGTTCCATCGGTTTGCACGGCTTGTAAGCGGCATCTATGAGAGGAACCAGGTTCTTGTCCATGAACGTACTGTCGTAGACGGCCAGATGGCCGGTATCGTAGTGCGGGTCGAAGTAATGGTCCGTGATGTACCGGATGCACTCCCTGAATCCGTTCCTGCCGATCTCGTTACCGGAAAAGATAAGGTATCCGAAGTCATTCTCCACCACTTTTAAGGGGAATGTGTACCGCGGCTGGCACCGGTACAATGTCCTTTTTTCCTGTTGCTGTAATCGAAACTCCAAGTATGCGGGTTCCTGCATGAGATACTTCTTCAATATGCCGCCGTCCGGTTCATTCTTGTATTTATAGGTATAGACCGCATCACGCAGGGAAATGCGTTTGGCAGGGGGAATGCAGTGTTCTTGAAAATACGGCAGCAGTTCCTTGCTGATATATTCCTCGAAAGGGGTATGGGTATCTACCGGTGGAACCTGCCTCATGTTCGCCAGGTCAAACCGGAGCAGTTCCGTATCCGGAATATAGGGGCAGCACTCCGCTTCCTTGATATTGTCAATCAGGAATTTGCGGAACAGGCTGTCCGCATCTCCTTTCTGAATGAATGTGAGGGCATTTCGGGGCTGGTGGGGAGAGTACTGATGGTAACGGTCCATACCGACAAAAATACTTCCCGGCTTGTCGGGATCGAAAAAAGGATTTTCCATTTGGTTTCTCTTGTCCATATTTCTACAATTTAGGGTGGGTATTTCTTTTCTTTTTCACGTCCTGCTTTTTATTCAAAGCCTTTTCGATGACTGTTTTCACTTTGAACACCTGTTTGTTCGCAGGAGGATCCTTAGAAAATACGATCCGGGTGAAATCCCCGTTTATCCATGCATAGGCATGGGACGGGTTGCTTTTTGCCTCTCCCGGCAGGAAGAGTCCGTGCCCTGCCGCCAATACTTGCCGGTGAGGGGTAAAGAGCCGGACACCGTCTACGGTGACACATTCCATCGGGTCGCGGAGGATGTTCCCAACAGTCCGGTGTCCACGCACATCGTAATACTGCTTGAGGAGTTTGTCCAGCAAGGCTTTATCCTGGCCGGTTTCTTCTATCTGCTGCCGGATATCCGATGCTGTACCTTGTTTGGAAAGCTCCAGTAATTTACGGTCCTTGCTTTCTATTTCCTCCAAAATATCAGCGATATTACGGTTGCGATGGCTGCTGGTACAATGCATATTGTGGCAGAAACTACCGAAATCCTCCCAGGTCGGCTTCATCTCATTCCGGTAGACCAGCTCCATTTCCGGTGTCTTATCCATCTGCAGGTAAGCATATTCCGGGTACAGGCCTTCACCCGGATTGACATAGGATCCATCCTTTAGGACTCCTTCTGCCCGGTAAACATTTACCGGACCAAGATTGAAATGGGGATCGAAGTAATGGTCTGCCATAAATTGCAGAAAGTCCTGCCTGTTTTTCTGTCCTTCCGTCGTATCAGTAAAGAACACAAAGCCATGGGCTGTCTCTATGGCTGTATAGGATTGTTCAGGTTGCTTCATATCATTACATTTTGAGGGAATTGTTCCTTTTCGTTTTCGATACCTTTTTCAAAGCCGGTACATATGGAATGATTTTGCCGTTTTTCTCCTGATACACGGTCTTGTTTACGGGAGATTTGGTATATGCCATTACCCGGTTGCATGTCTTTTCGGCATGGAGGAAATGTAAATCTGGCATTGACTTGGATATTTGGGGACAGTAGATCCACTTTCCTTCCAGCAAGGCTTGCCTCATGGCTTCGCCGGCATCGGTTCCATTGATGAGAAACGGGACGCTCCTGTCATTCAGTGTCCTTTCCAATGTACGGTGTCCACGGACATCGAAATCCGTCAGAAGGATATTCTTCGCTTTCCAACGCATGTCATCCAGCACATCTGACAAATCTGGCCCCGAGGACTGTCCGTTGATACAGTCGTCTATCCGGGTGACATACTCCTGAAAGACATTCCGGTATCCGAAATCGGGATCATTTATTATATCCCGCTTGAATCCGTTCTCCATCAGATACAACAGTTTGCTGATATCCGCATTGTTACGGCTCGCAGGACATCCGGCAAATTCATTCAGGCGGAGAAATTCAGAAGCGCTCGGCTCCATGTCCGTTTCAAACGCCAGTTTCCACTGTTTCCTGTCACGGAAAGCCTCTTTTGAGAATACAGCATTATCAAAATCATATTCCCCTTTTCCGCTTTGGGGATTCTTCCGGTAGCAGGCATCCACCAAAGGACAGATATCGTCGGACAGGCAGTTGACGTTGTATTGCCTGACAGGACCGGGTTCGCCATGAACCCAGAAATAATTGCCGGATAACTGTTGGTAAAAGCTCTTCAATCCCTCCCGTCCCATTTTGGTATCACTGAAAAACAAGATTCCTTTGGACGTTTCCACAGCATGCAGCGGTAATTTGTAAACCGGATTATAATCATACCTGGCAGCCAGCTCATCCTGCTTCTGATGAAAATGGACCAGCTCGTCCAACTGCTGTGTGGTCAGTTTCGGAAGTTCTCCCGATATCATGAGGATATCGCTGCGTGACTGCGCAAACAGGACATTTCTCAGATTGGTACTTATTAGAGGAGCCAGTCCCTTTTCCCGGATATAGGGTAGTAATACCTGATTGATATATTCCTTTTTGGAAATATCTCCGGAGATAGCCGGTACATCCGTCATCTTCGGGAATGAATAGATTTCCAGACGGGTATTCGGTACGAAGGCGGAGTATTTGGCTTTTATCGATTGTTGGCTGAACAAGGCCATAAACGTATAGACAGGGTCTTGCCTGTCGGGATTGGCAGGATAAAGCATATAGGAGGATTCTGCATGGGGTTTCTCCTTGCCGGTTTCATAACCGACAAGGAGCTGGCCTTCACCGTCTTTCCTGAAAAGCTCGTCCAATAGTTTGGGATCATCAGAAATATAGGTTGCCATTTTTCTTACATTTTAGGTGTGATGGACGGTTTACGGGTACGCGGTTTCTTTTCCGCTTGCTGTGAGGCTTCCTCTTTTTTCCGGGGTTTTCCGGCTACTTGTACCGGTGCATGGGGCTGCTGCTGGCTTCCGTCTTGTTCCTGACCTTGTTTCTGTGCCTCTTCCAACTTCTTGGTGCTTCTTTCCCAGAGGAATTCCACCCCTCGCTCGGCGGCACTCATCTGGATGGAGGTGGCATAAAATTTTCCATTATCAGACTTGAAACGGATCGGTACTTCCTCACCGCGCACGGCAGCATCGTATTCTTTCGGAGAAAGCGTATAATCTTTCACCTTACGCGGAATGCGTGCCTGCTCTACGGGCATATGGAACAATTCATTGGTCACCGGGTCTTTGGAAAGGTAGCAGGATTTGGTTTCTTTGGTACGGTAGTCAATGACTACATCCACCGCCTTGCCGAGATTGCCGGTCTGGTTCAGGGCCTTGAGGTCTTCTTCCGTCAGGACATGTCCCCTGTAGTCTTCCCCGATCTTGGGAGCCTGACGGATGTAGTGGATGTCGAACTTGACAGCTCCGTTCTCGTCGCGGAACAGGGAGAGTTTGGCATCCCCGTTTTCACGCCCCAGCTCGGAATTTTTTGCCACACGGAAAGCGATAGCGGAAGTCTTTCCCTGCAACATTCTTTCGAGGCTGTCCTTTGCGTTCTTCAGTCCGTCCGGGGTAATGCCGTATTTGGCGGCCTGTTCCCAATTCACTTCCCGCTCGTTGAAGCGATGGTTATTATACACCCTGGTCGAAGCCAGTTCCCTTCTGACTGCTTCGTTCTGTGGTTCCTGCGCCGCTTCGATCTTTTCTTTGGCCTGCTCTACGAGCGTTTCCTTCGGCATGTTGTAGAGGGAGTAACGACCGGGATTATTGTACTGGTAGAGAAAATTCTTCCCGAAGTTGGTGAAGAAGTTTCCACGTTGGTCCACTTTGATAAACTGGTCCCTGTTCGCCTCGTTAGCTTCGAGCGTTTCCAGCTCTCCGTTCGCTGCGATTCCTTTTACACCTTTGGCTTTCTGCTCTTTCTTGTCATACGCCATCAAATACCCGTGTTCCGGGGTTGCTTCCTTGTTTTCAGGAGCTAAATTCACATCGTTCATATACGTTAATTTTAAAGATTAATGAATCATTTACGAGGGTAAAATTACTATCTTTGTCATTAAATAGTTTGATTATGAGGAAGTTGTCATTAATTGTCATGTTCTGTCACTTATTGTCATGTCCGGCTTTTGCACAGTCCCCGTCAAAGGGATATAAAGCCGGACTCAGTGCTGTCATCTACCGTATCCACTCTGCCCGGCAGTGAAAGTCTTTCATATGAGACAGCCGGTTGCCGGTTACCGTACTGGCCGATTATCCTATTCTGTATCCATTGAATGAAAGTCGGAGGAGGTATGCCGTTTCTTCCGGTTTCGGTATAAGGATGCATCCGGTGAAAAAGAAAAGGATACTCCATGCCGGAGTGGATCTTGCCGCACCCTATGGCACGCCGGTCTATGCTTCAGGAAGCGGGAAAGTCGTTGAAGCCAGGTATAGCAGCAGTTACGGCTGGTACATCGAAATCCGGCACGCGGGCGGCTTTTCCACGTTGTATGCACACTTGAGCAAATTGCATGTGAGGAAAGGGAGCGATGTACGCATAGGTCGGCATATCGGCAATGTCGGTCATACCGGCATAGCGACCGGCAACCATCTGCATTTTGAACTGAGAAAAAACGGGAAGCCGCAGAATCCGTTGCAGTGGGTGATACTAAAGGATTCCCGTTCTAAAAAGAGTCATTAATTTAATCCGTTACACAATGAACATTGAAGAAGCCAAGAGCATTCAGTTGGAGGATTATCTCCGGCGTATGGGGTTCAACCCGGTAAAACAACAAGGGGACAGTATCTGGTATTGTTCCCCTTTCCGTGAGGAGAAGACACCTTCTTTCAAGGTGAGCGCATCCCGCAACCTATGATACGATTTCGGCATCGGACAGGGAGGGGACATCATCACCCTGGCGATGGAGCTTCAAAAGACGAAGGATATCTCTTATGCGCTTAAAACGATAGAGGGACATTTTCCGGCTGCTTTCCGTCCGGTAGCAGCCTCTCCCCGGCAGGCGGAACCGCAGGCTACCGGCTACCGGCAGGTACGCATTGATCCGCTGACGAACCCGGTCTTGCTGGGATATCTCAAAGAAAGAGGCATCTTGCCTGAAATCGCAAGGGAAGCATGCAAGGAAGTGCATTTTCAGAACAAGGGAAAATGGTATTTTGCCGTAGGCTTTGCCAACCGGAGCGGCGGGTACGAGATCCGTAACAAATACCTAAAAGGCAGCATATCGCCCAAAGAGATTACCCATATCAAAAATGGCAGCGACCGTTGCATAGTGGTTGAAGGCTTTATGGATTATCTCTCATACCTCACGCTCAAGGCTACGCATCCCGGTAACGGACAGCCTAAAGGAAACGGTCCGGACTATATCGTTTTAAATTCGGTCAGCAATGTAGGCAAGGCTATCCCTGTCTTGAAAGAGTATAAGAGTGCCCTCTGCCTACTGGATAACGATTCCGCCGGAAGGCAGGCTTTTCAGCAGATGGCGCAAGCCGGATGCCCGGTCAGGGACAAGTCCGACTGCTACCGGGAGTATAACGATTTGAACGATTACCTGTTGGGCAGGAAGATGGCGCAGGAGAACAAGACGGATCATCAGCACGAAACAGCCCCGAAGCTGATTGAAAAGCCTGCAAAGAAACAGTCCGGTTGAAAATTATAAAATACTGGTCCTTGTCTGATGCATGAAAGGCAGGCAATAAAAAAGAGAGTCAAATCCCTGCTGGAGGGAATTTGGCTCTCTTTTTATTGCTACCCGGCTACCACCGGATATTTATTCTTAATAATTTCTGATCAGCAATTCATTGACCGCTTCTCTTTTCTCGGCTATGGAACAGATGGAACGGAAGATGCTGATTCGCTGGATATGGAAACCGGCATAGAGGTCGTCGAAGAAGGTGTTCTCAGGGTTCTTTTGCCGGGGATCGGAGTTGGAAAGCATTCATTTGGCACCGGTTTCACCTATTCCCTTGCAGAAATTTGCCAGGTTGATCTGCTCTTCATCTCCGAAGTCCTGTGGCATGTAGGAGGTGCAGGAGTTACCCTCATTGACCGGCTTATAAGGCGGGTCAAAATAAAATAGGGAGTTGGCTCCGGTGTATTCTGCGGTCTGCCGGTAGTCACCGTCCAGAATCACAACATCTTGCAGCAGCTTGTGGTTAAAGCGGATCAGTTCCTCTTCCAACAGTTTTACCCGTCCCCCGGCACCAAAAGTGACGGACAGCTTTCCGCTATGGTTCACGGAGTAGATGCCGTTATAACAGGTACGCATGAAGAAGATAAACAGGGCGGCACGGGTGATGTTATTCGGGTTTCCTTCATTGTAGTAGGTACGTTTCTCCATGAAGTAGACCCTTCTTCGGGTATGTTCCTCCAGCGCGATGTATTCGTCCTGTATCCGGGCAAGCACTTTAATAAGCTGCTCCGGGGATTCCTTGATGACGCGGTAGACATTGATCAGAGCCTCGTTGGAGTCGTTGATGACGCAACGGATTTCCGGATAGGCTTGTCTTATTCAGAAGAAGAGGGCGCCGCCACCGACAAACGGTTCTACATAGGTATCCATCTGTCCGAAGTCTTTCGGAAGGGATTCGATAAGTACGGGAAGCAGTCTTCTTTTACCTCCCACCCAGGGGAAGCAGGGTTTTCCCGGCAGGTTGGCCGGAGAACTTTTCTTTTTTTCCATGTTTACAACATTTAAATGATTAATAAATTAAATAGGGATTATTCATCGTCTGCCGTTTCCAGCAGGTGTTTCAAGTTGGGATCATTTTGGATGCGAAGCAGCTCTTTTTCGATGATTTGCGTCACGTCTTCCTTGATTTGATAGTAGTTCCTTTCGATTTCCTCTTGCATGTGGTCCTTACCATCCGCACCGGTAAAGTCGGTTATGACGGGGATAGGCTTGTAGGCTTTTGTTTCGGCGGCTACCCGTTCATTGTCCACCACGATCTCGCAATGGAATATCTTCTGTTCTATCTTCTCCCCGAAGTTGTCGCAGACACTGCCGACAAACTCTCCTTGCGAGAGGTTGGAGATTTTGGAGGCAGGTATCAGCGAGTCGAGCTGGGTACTGATATTGGTTGAGGTGTCTTCACGGGTCATATTAATGGATTTGCGCTGTTGGAGCACTTTCCCAAACCTTTCAGAAAGGTTTTTCGCTGTTTCTCCGACCACTTGCCCGGAAAAGATATTTCCAATTGTGTTCTGGATCACCCGCGCCTCCTTATCACCGTAGTCACGTATTAACTGGCTGAAATCCTGTGCTCCCAGACATACTGCCACTTTGTTGCTACGGGCGGTAGCGATCAGGGTGTCAAGTCCTTTAAAGTAAAGTGTGGGAACCTCATCCACTAGAATAGAGCATTTGAGCCTGCCTTTTCGGTTGACCATTTTAACGATACGGGCATTATACAATCCTAACGCACATGAGTAAATATTCTGTCTGTCAGGGTTATTGCCGACGCACAAAACTTTGGGTTCCTCCGGATTATTGATATCCAGCGTGAAGTCATCTCCGGTCATAATCCAATATAAGGCAGGTGAGATCAGCCTTGATAGCGGAATTTTGGCGGAAGCTATCTGCCCTTGGAGCTGCTCCATCGCACCACCTTTCCATGCATCCATAAAAGGTGACAGGTAATTCTCCAGCTCCCGGTAAGAGGTCAGTATGGTGAACAGGTCGGAATACGGTTTATTCAATAGCTCTATGGCATGTGGGAAGGTGCAGAATTTCCCGTTTTCATAGATTTTAAGATACCAGATCACCGCCGCAAATAGCACAATCGGGCTTTCTACAAAGAAATCTCCCTGCTTTTGAATCCAACTCTTGTTCAAATTTAACATGATTACATACGCTGATTCGTATGCATCCGCGATATCGGATAGAAACGAAGGATTGAGGGGATTGCACCGGTGGCTGTATCTGGGATCATCGAAATTAATCACATAAAATCCGACCGGCTTGGCATACTTATCCTTGTTTTTAAGCAGCTGGTTATAAGCAATTATGCTTAAATCCGGATACTTAAAATCATAGATATAGGCGGCGAATCCTTTCTCTATCTGCTGGCGGATATAGTTATTGATGATGGCATAACTCTTTCCTGATCCCGGCGTGCCTAATATCAATGAGGCGCGGAAGGGATTAATCACGTTTATCCAGCCTGAATAGGTCTTTCGTTGGTAACGGAAACGGGTGGGCAGGTTTACCGAGTATTCATTGGCAATCAACCTGCGCTCCTGCATGAAGCTCTCGTTCTCGTCGTTAAAGACGTCATCCATGAGTTGGTTCTTCAACAGGCGGCTGATCCAGGTTCCGGCGGTAAGCAGGCTGATATATCCGGCAGCTACGGTAGCTACATATAATAAGGTTAGAAGCGCGACGGGGAAGCGTGCCGTCAGTAAGAGCTCGCTACCAAAAAAGAGCAGCATCCCGGCTATAAGGTAACAGCCGATACTCCTTCATGACATCTCCACGTCCTTCCGTCCTTTCGCTCCCATGCAGGAGAAGAAAAGGAAGAGCAGACTGAAGGACTTGCTCACCAGCGAATGGGAAAACAGCCCGGTATCCCGCTGGAAATTGAGCAGTATCTTGTCCACGACACCGATGTTCAGGTTCATGGAAAGAAAATAGGGATAGCAGAAATAATAGACATTCATCACTAAAAATAGGATGCTGATGGCCCTCATGAAGTCAAGGTTCTTATTGAGCCCTCTGGTTTCGTCTTGTGACATAAGCGGTATGATAATTAATGGTGATACATTTTATTAGCCCAGATGCGGACCTCTGCGTTTTCTCTTTTTCTTTTTCCCGTAAGGGCTTTGCGTCAGGTCGTCTGCCGGATACGGATAGGATTCCAAAGAGAATATATCAAGCAGTCCTTCCACCAGCTCCGTCTCTTTCATTTCCGGTTCGGACGGATGGATAACAGGGGCTTCTTCAGTCTTTTCCGGTGGGATCGTGCCGTACTTCCGGTTTATAACCGATGCCGAATATTCTTTGCCCAGAAGCGAGCCCTTGAATACGGTCTTTGAGTTATGGTCGATGTAGGTCACGCCATAGATCACACCGGAATCGTTCTGCCAGAGTATGGCGGCAATGCCTTTTCCAGAAAGTTCCTGCAGGAATCCCTGACGGGTGGGCTGTCCTTGCAGGGCGGTAGCGATAGCTTCCTTCGTCTGTACGGGTACGGGATGTCGGGCAATTCATTGTTTGCTTTTCACAAATTTCTTTTGGAGTGCCTCGTAGCCTACGCTTTTACCGATCTTGCTGGATTTGATGGCTACGCCGGTCCGTTCTCCTTTTTCATCGGTAGCCGCATAGACCAGTCCATGATAGGTCTTTCCCTTTATCGTCTTGTGGGCCTCTTCCACCGTTACATGGAAAAGGCCAAGCAGGGCTTTAAACTCCTTGACGGATTGGAACTTGTATCCCTGCATGACGGGCTTGACCACATTGGCTATCTGATGCTTGATATCCCCCTTCCGGTAATCGACGGCAGTCAGCGGCAGGGATTCCCGTCGCTCCATCTTCTCGGCGGGTAACAGATGGTATTTCCTCTCCAGCTCCCGGCAAACAGCGGTCGAGCGTTGCCATTCTTTGTAATCTTTAATTTTCTTTCCCTGCTCGTCAATACGCAGGGAGACGATATGGATGTGGGGCCTGCCGATATCCTCATGCCGGTAGATGATATAGGGTTGGTTGCCATATCCCATTTTTTCCATGTATTCCTGGCCGATAGCGGTCAACTGTTCATCGGTCAGCACATCGTCCGGGTGTGGATTTAATGAAATGTGGATAACGGGCTTCTCAGTCCGGCGGTTAGCCGCCAGATACGGTTCGAAGGAACGGATGCAGTGCTGGATGGTCGGATGGCCGTCTGCCGGTTCCATGATCCGGTTTCATGCCAGTGGCCGTGCCTGCTGCTTGTCCACTTTTTCTTGATTGTAGTATAATGCCCCGTAAACGGAGGCTCCTGATGTTATTTTTGCAACCATTGTTCAAATTCTTGGGTGAGACGGATAATCTCCCGGTTGAGAGATATTAGTTCAATAGTCAGTTGCTCCAATTTATAGAGCATGGCAAGAGCCTTCTTTTCGGATAGTCCGGTATGCAGAGCTTTGACTGCCTGGTTATAGTTTACTCCGATCCGGCGGTATTCGCTCTGCAGGTTGGTCAGCTTGATGTAGTAGTCCGTTGCCGCCTTATCTATTTTCACGACTTTCATCGGTTTGTCGAAAAGGGCGGCAAGGATGAACTGGGATTTATTATTAGCTCCCGAATTCTCAAAGAGCCTCTCAAACTCGATGTTCTGGAGTTCGTCCAGACGGAATCCGTAATAATAAGAATGAAGTTCTGATTCCTCTTTGGGATTCCGTCCGCCTCTTCATTTGCTCGAAGTGTCAGCCCGTCCGGGTTTGCGTGTACTATTGATTTTAGCCATATCTTTTCAGGTTTTATTTATCCGGCAGCAAAATAAGTGATAATTTTGATACGAACCTAAAATCGGAAAGTGACTACAAATGACAAGAGATGACTATTTGTGACAGGGGGTAAAAATACCCCTGTTCACTTCCCGTTTCCGCAAGCCGCGATGTTCTTTTCAAAGGTTTCCTTTAGTTTGGGCAGCAGGACGGAATAGTTCTTTTTGCGCCGGGCAAGGTCGGCACGCAGGTCATATGGTTTGGGAATGGCAACATTGAAGAGTTTCTCAAAAGCGGAAACGATACCGGCGAAAGAGAGGCGTTTGCCGCTTTCGTCCGTAATCAGCCCGCTGTAATCCAGCGAGGAGATCAGTTCCATCAGGTTGACCAGCGAACCTTTCCAATGGAGCGATGAAAGAAACGAGGAAGGTGTCGTGATGGTTCCGGGGTACTGTACACCAAAATTGACCAGCTCTATTTCCGCCTCCACCAGCAGGAGGCATTTGTCCAGATAGAATTCGGCTACTGCCGTGTGGAAATGTCCTGTTCGGGTGAATAACTTCTTTAGGGAAATCAGTTCTACCTTGCTGTGAAGCAGATGGCGCAGCCTTTCCGATACGGAAACCGATTCGATGGCGAGGTCGTAAAGGTATTGTTCATATTCGGTATAGGAGGAAGAGAATTCTTCATCGGAAACTGTCTGTTTTGGGCTTGAAGCCAGAGATAAATAATTGAATATACGGCATTCTGTAAATGGTTTCATACGGCATACATTTGATTTGTTTATACCGGAGTAAGCCAAATGAAATGCCTCTGCTATCGTTTAAAGCTCTATACCTTTTTAAAATACTGACAATCAACAATAAACAAATTTCATATAGAAACGGGTGTAAATAAAAAGTGTAAGCCGTCCTTGACAAGAATGTTAGGACGGCTTACACTTTTGTAAACCTCATTTGCTTCGGGTTATCCTCCGGTCAGTCGATGATATGGTATTTCCTTAGTTTCTCATACAGGGTAGTCCGGCTGACATTGAGCAACCGGGCCGCCTTGGAACGGTTGTCACCCGTCTTTTCAAGGGTCTGGAGAAGCAACGCCTTTTCTTTTTCTTCTTCCGTCCACTGCGTTTCTTCTTCTTTAGGAAGGGAGATTTCAAGGTTCAGGTCTGAAACGGAAATCCATTGCTCTTGGCAGATGAGTACGGCTCGACCTATTACATTCTTCAGTTCACGGATATTCCCCGGCCAGGGATATTCCAGCAGTGCCGCCTCTGCCAGCCGGTCAAAGCCACGAAACGATTTATGGGCCTTGGCGCAAGTGAGTTTCAAGAAAAAATAAGCCAGAGGAAGGATGTCTTCCCGGCATTCTGCCAGTGTAGGAATCCGCAGAGTGAACTCATTGAGCCGGTGGAACAGGTCTTCCCGGAAGCGTCCTTCTCCGATGGCTTTTTCCAGATTCTCATTGGTGGCGGCAACCAGCCGGATATCAAAAGAGTATTCTTTCGTGGAACCTACCGGCTTGCAGCGTTTCTCTTGCAAGGCCCTGAGCAGGAGCATCTGTGTCTTATAGGAAAGGTTGCCTATCTCGTCCAGAAACAATGTCCCTCCGTTAACGGCACGGAACAATCCGACCTTGTCGCTTTCCGCACCGGTAAAGGCTCCCTTCTGATGACCGAAAAACTCGGAGGCGGCAAGCTCATCGGAAATGGCCCCGCAGTCGATAGCCAGATACGGCTTGTTCTTCCGATGGCTCCGGGCATGTATCTCGGCTGCAATGTGCTCCTTCCCGGTGCCGGAAGCCCCACGGAGCAGAACGGAGATGTCGGCACAGGCAATCATCTCTATCAGACGGTACATCTCATGGGCTTTGGGGCTTTCACCTCGGTAGAACTCCTGTTCGTTATCGTTTTTATCCAGTATCTCCGTTATCAGAGCCAGGAGATTGTCTGGCTGCACAGGCTTACACAGGTAGTTGATGGCTCCCAGTTGCATGGTTGTCACCGCATTCTCCACCTGTCCGTAGTTGGTCATGATCAGAAAAGGGATAGAGTAGTACTTCTCATTCATCCATTTCAGGAGCGAGGTGCTATTTCCGTCCGGCAGGCGCAGGTCTGCCAGTATTAGGTCGAACTCCTTTTGCCCGATGGCTTTACGGGCATTCGCAAGGGTTGCCACGCATTCGGTTTTCATCCCTTTTTTCACCAGCCAGTTGCTGATGCTACGGCTGAACACAATATCATCTTCAATAATCAGGATTGTTTTCATAGGCTTTCCTCCCGTATTTTTCAGCGTATACTATCAGTTTTTCCACTGCCCGGATGATGTCCCGCATTTCCATGGATTGTCTATTGGTCCACTCTGTCGCAGGTTCTGTCACCAGTTCCCGTAAATGAGACAAGGGGAAATCCAGACGGACGGTTTCCCATAGGGGCAGGTTCTTATGCAGGATGGAGGCGGCGGCCTCCTTGTCTTGTCGGTCTAAGGCAGCGGTTAATGCGGCAAGGTCTTTCCGGCTCTCTTCGATAAACAGGGCGAGCATTTCCTCCCTGTTGTCCTCTCCTGAAAGGATGAGTGAGAAATCGGGAGCATACTCCTTTCTGTCTTTTTCTCCTATCACTTGTGCCACTGTATTTATCAGTTCTTCCATAGAGAATGGTTTATGGATGCAGCCCGAAAAGCCGCCCGACAGATACTCGTTGTCATCATCCACCCGTGCCGTTACCGCTATGACGGGGATTGTCTTTGCGTTCTCCATATTGGATGCCCGGAGCAGTTCAAGTATTCCGTAGCCGTCCGTTTCAGGCATCTGTATATCCGTCAGCAGCAGGTCATATCTTTGTGACCGTAGCCGGGTAACCAGTTCACGGCTGGTCTGGCAGCAGTCGCACCGCACTCCGTTACGGTTAAACATCTCTTTGGTAATGTTCAGTTGCATCCGGTCGTCATCAATGACCAGTACGTTGATTCCATCCAGATGATAATCAGTAGCGATGCGTGTCTCATCCATCTGGGTGGATTCATCCGCCTCAAGGAGTGGCAGGAATGCGGTAAACGTGCTGCCTTCACCCGGTTTGCTTTTTACGGTAAGGCTTCCCTGCATCCCGGAGACCAGCCTGCTTGCAATGGCCAGCCCCAATCCGAAACCGGGAACATTACGGGCATTGTCCAACCGTTCAAAAGCTGTGAATATCCGGGTTGTTTCTTCCTCCGTCATCCCGGTACCGGTGTCCTGTACCGAGAAATGCAATTCTTTATTCCGGTATTCCGCTTGCAGGCGGATTTCACCTTGCCGGGTGAATTTAATGGCGTTGGAAAGCAGATTGTTCAGGATTTGCTGGAGCTGGGAACGGTCACCGCTTACTACCACATCCAGACCGGAAAAGGCGGTTGTCAGCCGCAGCTTTTTCTTTTTGGCCAGCGAACCGTAGTTCCGGGCTGTTTCGCTGAAAAGGGTCTCCAGCCGGAAAATCGAAAGGATGGGTTTGTTCCTGCCGGTATCCAGCAGGTAGAATCCGATCAGCGTATTGACCAGCCCGATCATGTAATCGGAAGAATGGAGTATATTTTCCGCATACTCGTCCTTGCGGCTCTTCTTTTCTTCCCCGGGGAGCAGTTCGGCGCATCCTTTGATAGTAGCCAGTGGCGCACGAAGGTCATGAGCGATGGTGAGCATCATGCGTTTTCTGGATTGTAGGAGCTCCGTGTTCTCACGATTGGAGGCTTCCAGCTGACGCTGATACTGGTTTATCCTGTTCAGATCCCGGTGGATGATAAGATACAGGAGGACGGTCAGCAACGAGATGAGGACAGCCAGCAGAGAGACCGTATGGAACGAGCGGTCGCGTGTGGAAATGAATTGCCTGTAACGCTCATCAAGCCGTATTCCAGCATCCGCCTCAAAGTCCCTGACAATCCGGTGTAGCCTGTGGTTCAGGTCCGTGTTGTTACTGTACAGGAGGTCCATCTGTTCCAGCAGCCTTTCCCGTTCGGCTTTCTGCATGTCGGTCACCTCCCTGTCAAGGGAGTGCAGCATGCTCGTGACAGATGTGGTACCCTGATGTTTACCAATGGACTGTCGCTGGCGTTCCAGCTGTTCCTTCTGCTGCAGATAGGCCGATTTTTTCCTCCCGGGCCTGATGAATGACCAGAAACCCTTCTTCGGAGTTTCCTCCTCCTTCTTTTTCTCGGCAGGAAGGACATCCGCCTGCTGGATATGGGACACGATTGCCGGAATCTTGCTGTTCACGATCTCGCCGGTCTTGCGCAGACGCCCGAACGTGTCCATGACCGTGTCTAACAACAGTTCCTTTCTTTCCAGCAGCAGGCATAACGAATCTATGCGCGACTGTTGTTCGGGAGACTTCACATACCTTTTCAGTGTCTGCAACATGTTACAGACACTGTCTTTTTTTGTGTGGTAGAGTCCAAGGTCGCTTTCATCCCAGACGCTGGCTGTTTCACCGTAAGTGGCCAGTCCCAGCAAGCCCGCGTATGTTTCTCCGGCCAGATGCCGGATACAGGCCAGTTCATGCTCATCCTGTCGCAGGCTGTTCCGCCTCGTCTGTTCCTTGCGGAAGATATGAATGGTCAGGACGAGCAGGAGAAGCAGTATGACATATCCTAAAAGGATTTTAAGTTTCAACCACATGGAAGTCTTCATTCTTATATTGGAATCCTACAAAAAGGCGTGTTCGCTCATATAAAAGGGAATAATAGAAACTTATGATAAAAGTTTATTACTGTTTCAAACCATTTGAGGATACCTCGCAAGTTTGCTATCACACAGTTGATCTTTTAATCTTTTTTTATACTCACAGAAAGGATAGGAACCTGCTTTTTATGACTGAAACATATCACATCCCCTTTATTGGACATTACATTCTCATTCGATCATATTGTTTTCATTTCGGCTCATCCGTTTCTTCACCCGTTCTACTGCTTCCGATACAATTTCTTTGTTTTCAAAGCGTTGTGTATAATTGGTATAGTCTGGATGAATCCGTTTGTAGGTCGGGTCAAGAAACAAAGGACTGGAAATAATATGGTCCGCTGTCGAACGGTTACAACAGAAAACTATATTTTCAACTCCCGCCAGCCGGGTCAGTGCCTTTACATCCGTGTCATGTGGCTGCAATGTCATCGGATCCGTGAAAAAGAACAAATAATCAATCTCTCCTTCCACAATACGTGAGCCCATTTGCTGGTCACCACCTAAAGGACCGGATTTCAGAATCGTGATATCCCATTCTGTTTCAGGATGTTTCTCTTCGAGCGCTTTTTTAATGAGTGTACCGGTGGTTCCCGTACAATAGAACTTATGCCCTATCAGACGTTCCGAGTTCCAAAGAACCCATTCTATCATGTCCTTTTTCATTGCATCGTGTGCAACCAGACCGATTTTACGAACAATTGTTTTCATCATAATAATAAAATATGGTTTATGTGATAATATAATTAACAATATCCAACAGCTTTATAAAAAACAGGAGAATGACTGTATGAGTTTGAGCAGCTCCTTGTTCGCCCGGCTGTCCACGGTGGCTTCCCGCCTCTCCTCAAACAAAGTAAGCGTTGCGGAGCATTCCCCGCAGATATCAATGCCGACTACACGTTCCTTTCGAAGGACAATTGCCAGTAATTCCTCCAGTTCCTGCAGGCTGAAAGACCCTTGATCCCAGTCTGTTACTGCGGATGCCGGGTTCAGGACATCCTTGTCTATGGACAAGTAAACCGGTCCTTCAATATACGCAGAGGAGAAATTGTGCCAGCCCTTCTCGTGAGCTAACGTCGCTTCGCTATAAAAACTGACTCGTTGTCCGTATTCTTCCGGTACGGTGCGTATCAGTTTGTCCGATGCACCGACTATCACCACTTTCTTGCAAAGCATATTCCAGTCTAACATGTCTTTTACCCAGCTCCCACAAGAAAGCATGCCCTTGAACAAGGGAGGCTGCATGTCGGGGTGATGGTCGAATACAATCAGAGAGAACGGAACTCGAAGTTTGTCTGTCCATAATTTGGTCAGGTAATGATAATTGCCCGAATCAATGAAATGGATACCTTCCGCTGGATAACCGGCAATCACCCGCTTCAATTTTCGTATCCCCTCCTTGTCACAGTAACCTCTCGTTCCAGAAAGGTGACGGCAGTCTAGCCAAATGAACTGATTGTTCCGTGCAAATACCTCATGGGCATACACACCGGTGAAGTTCATGATGACAACCGGCCAGACGGTTTCTCGGTCCGCCTTCTTCTTACACCGTCCATTTGTCAGTAACTCTTGCTTATTCATGTCCGTTCAGAACCATCGTACATAACAAAAATCTTGCCGGTGAGGTAACAGGGGATGGTTGGGATACATTCTGAATGCCTGTTTGAAGCTTCCAGCGCTGAACATTCTGGTTATTGCCTTGAAAGTGTATAGGTTTCCGTCTTTGGATGTCAAAGAAAAAGGAATGACCTCATGGATGCGATCCTCATTCTCCTCATGCCGTATAATGACCGATTCCAATCCGATCGCGTTGTCCAGCCCTTTCTCGTCAATGACGACCGTCATCTCGTATTCCTTACCAGCCTCCACCGTGGCGTCCAATCCTTTTCCCGCATTCACGGAAACGATTTCCACGGCATTCCATCTGCTGTCGACAGCTGCCTTCCAGCCGGCAAGCGTTTTCGCCTTTGCATAATTGTCCGCCGCCAAAACATGAAAGTGTTCCGACAACTTGTTGTAAAATCCGTCATAGTAGTCATCCAGCTGTCTTTTCATCGTGAAGCGGGGAGCTATTTGCGCAACCGAGTTCTTGATGTACTTGACCCAGGTTTCCGGATAGTCTTTTTCTTTCCGTTCATAATATAACGGCAGGATATTATGTTCCAGCAGGAAATAAATTGTTTCCGCATCCAGTTGGTTCTGGTACTGTTCATCCTGATAGGTGGCCTTGTCGGTGATGGCCCATCCCGCCTCCTTGCGGTAGCCTTCGTACCACCAACCGTCCAGCACGGAGAAGTTGAGTACGCCGTTCATCAGAGCCTTCTCACCGGAAGTTCCGGAAGCCTCCGCAAGACGGGTGGGAGTATTCATCCAGATGTCAACCCCAGAAATAAGATGCCGTGCCAGGTCCATGTCATAATTCTCAAGGAAGATGATTTTACCCAAGAATTCAGGACGGCGGGATATCTCCACAATCTGCTTGATGAGCCCTTGCCCGGCAGTGTCGTTTGGATGGGCTTTTCCTGCAAAGACAAACTGTATGGGATGTTCCTGATTGTTCACAATCCGCGCCAGACGATCCAAATCGGTAAACAAAAGATGAGCTCTTTTGTAAGTTGCAAAGCGCCTTCCGAAGCCGACAAGAAGAGCATTCGGATTAAACTTCTCGAAAATGGAGACACCCAATGCCGGGTCAACCTGGCTTTTGAGCCAGTCCCGGCCGCATTTCCACTTGATGTAGGATATCAGTTTGGTTTTCAACCTTTTCCGCATGTTCCATATCTCTTCATCGGGTATATTATAAACGCCTTTCCATATTTCCTGATTGGACTGGTCGTTCATGAAATTCTCATCGAAATTGTCCTTAAACAGCTTTTTCCACTCCGCCGTACACCAAGTGGGAAAGTGTACGCCATTCGTCACATAGCCCACATGGTTCTCTTCCGGGAAATAGCCTTTCCAGAGAGGCGCGAACATCTGCTGTGAAACGGACTTGTGCAGCTTGCTGACACCGTTTACCGCCTGGCTGGTTTTGCAGGCGAATACCGACATGCAGAAACGTTCTCCCTTGTTGCCCGGAGTTTGCCGTCCGAGGTTCATCAACTCGTCCCACGTAATGCCCAGCTTATCAGGATATCCTTTCATATATTTATTGAAAAGCCCCTCATCGAAATAGTCATGGCCGGCAGGCACAGGTGTATGCACAGTGTAAAGCGAGGAAGCCCTAACCAGTTCCATGGCTTGTCCGAAGTCCAGGCCTTCGGATATATAGTCGCATAACCGCTGGATATTGATCAGTGCGGCATGCCCCTCGTTGCAGTGATATACATCTTTCTCGATGCCCAATACTTTTAATGTCATCATTCCTCCGATGCCGAGCAGTATTTCCTGCTTGAGCCGGTTTTCCCAGTCACCGCCATACAGGTGATGGGTAATCGGACGGTCGAACTCGCTGTTCAGTTCATTGTCCGTATCCAGCAGGTAGAGGGAAACACGTCCCACATTGGCCTTCCATACATTGGCATGGACCGTGAAACTGTCGGCATAGGGAACATGGATTACCAGTTGTCGCCCGTCAGGCTGCATCACTTTCTCTATCGGAAGCTGCCCGAAATTCTGTGGGTCATAATGAACCTGTTGCTGCCCGTCCATCGCCAGAGCCTGGTCAAAATAGCCATAACGATATAAAAGCCCTACAGCGCAGAGGTCTACGTTACTGTCCGAAGCTTCCTTCAGATAGTCACCTGCCAATATGCCCAGACCGCCGGAATAGATTTTAAGAACCCTGTCCAGACCATATTCCATGCTGAAATAGGCAACTGACGGACGGCTGTGGTCCGGCTCCACATCAAGATACGCCTTAAAAGTGGAATATACGTTTTCCATCTTACGCATGAAGTTTCCGTCATGTGTCAGTGCCTCCAGCTCTTCATAATCCATCCGTTCCAGAAACAGTACCGGATTCTGTTCCGCCTCTTCCCATAGTTCCGGGTTCAAACCACTATATAAACTCTTCGCATCCTCGTTCCAGGTCCACCAAAGATTATGTGCCATCTCCGCAAATCTCCGCAATTCTGCCGGAAGGTGTGAACCGACTGTAATCTCCCTCCATTGTGGGACGTTTACATGATAACTTGAATATTCCATAACATTTTACTTATTTGATAGTTCATGATTTTTTTCTGTGGAGGTTTCTCCTGTTTCCGGTTCTTCCTGTGGAAATGTCCCGGCTGTACCCTGGAAATTCTCGAGGAACTGTTTTTCCATACTTAGCGATCGTTTCCGTATCCGCTTGGAAAAATAGATAACGACAATGATCAGGAAAGATAATATCAGTCCTGACCCCAAAGCGACATTGAAAAGACGGATGATGATACCCATTACGATAATGATACAGATCAACACCTTGATCACTATCATTGATACCAGCAGCCCCCTGTTGAACCTGTTGTCCGCCCAAAGTTTGCGGAATTCGACGGAATTGTTTTTCTTCATGATGATGGCGCACAAAAACGGGGATATGATAAGGAGGACAAGAACGAAGCTCAGCAGGCTTCCTTTCATCCCCGGAATACGTCCCATTACCAGAGGATACGCATAGGAGAAGAACAGCGCTATGAAAAACAGGCATACCACCAGATAAAGGGTGACGGATACCAACATGGACCTGATGAGCTTGTGCCAGGAGCCTTGATGTCTTGTGGTCATTGTTCCAGAAGAATAATGCGTCAGGTAATCTTTCAGGAATTGTGGCAAGTGCCTGTCTGCAAAACAGTAGACGGGATCCGACAGTCTTATCATATAAGGAGTAAGGAAAGTGGTGATGACCGATACTGCCACTATGACCGGATAAAGGTATTTGTCCATTACATTCAGACTGATTCCTAACGAAGCGATGATGAACGCAAACTCACCCACTTGTGCCAGGGAAAAGCCGGCTTGTATCGCAATCTTTAGCGGTTGTCCGGAAAGCAACACGCCGAAACTCCCGAACAGGACCTGCCCGCATAGGACCAGTGCCGTCAGGATAAAAACAGGAACGGCATATTCCCATATCATGGCAGGGTCGATCATCATTCCCACTGATACGAAGAAAACGGAGGCGAACAGGTCCTTTACCGGTTGCACGATATGTGCGATTTCTTCCGCTTTATCTGTTTCTGCCAGCAGGGATCCCATGACGAACGCACCCAGCGCGGCGGAGAATCCCGCCTTTGTCGCTATCATCACCATTCCCAGGCATAGTCCCAGGGAGGTTGTCAACAGTATTTCATTGCTAATAAAGCGGTTCAATCTTTTCAGAAGGGTAGGAATCAGATAGATTCCCAATGCTGACCAGAAAATAAGAAAGGCCGCAAGTTTCAATATGCTCTCCAGCATTTCGAAGCCTTCAAAATGCTTGCCTACAGCCAATGTGGAGAGGACCACCATCATGATTACCGCCACCACGTCCTCAATGATTAGTATCCCCAGGACAATACCGGTAAATTTCTGATCGAGAAGCCCCATGTCACTGAATGCTTTGAATACGATGGCGGTGGAGGACATGGACAGCATTCCGCCCAGAAAGATACAGCTCGTGTGTGAGAAGCCCATCGCATTGCCTGCCGTATATCCCAGGAACATCATGCCGCAGACGATGATAACAGTGGAGAATATGGCCGAGGCTCCCACACTTATCAGCTTTCTGAACGAGAAATCCAGTCCTATGGCGAACAGGAGGAAAATAACACCGATATCCGCCCATATCTTGATATTGGCCTGGTCGGAAACAGTCGGGAATAGGGAAATGGAAGGACCTGCCATAATACCGGCCACAATATATCCCACTATGACCGGCTGTCCCAGCCATTTGAAAATGACGGTTATGATACCGGCTATAATCAAGATAGTGGCAAGGTCTGATATTAAAGGGGCAACTTCCGACATAGGAGTAACATTTTATATGGACAACTCGTTAAGGACACGGATCAGGTTTTTGTCAATGGGCTTGTCGTTCTTGATAGCCTGGTCAAAAGGAACATAGACAATCTCATTGTTATGTATGCCTACCATGATATTGTGCTGGTCCTCCATCAGGGCCTGTATGGCGGCCTCACCCAGCCGGCTGGCCAATATGCGGTCGTTGGCACTTGGCGCTCCTCCCCGTTGTAGATGTCCCAGGATAGAGACCCTGACATCATATCCGGGGTATTCCCTTTTTACCCGGTCGGCATAGTGCATGGCTCCGCCATTCTTATTGCCCGGGCTTTCCGTCACGATGACGATGCTGCTGTTCTTGGTCTTCCGGAATCCGCGTCCGATAAAAGTCTCCAGCTGATCCGCATCCGTCCGGTCTTCCGGAATAATGGCGGCCTCGGCTCCCGAGGCTATTGCGCTGTTCTGGGCGAGGAAACCGGCGTCGCGTCCCATCACCTCGACAAAGAAAATTCGGTCGTGCGAGGTGGCTGTATCCCGGATTTTGTCCACACACTCCACAATGGTGTTCAGGGCCGTATCATATCCGATTGTAAAATCGGTACCGTACAGGTCATTGTCGATGGTACCGGGCAGTCCTATGCACGTGACAGGGTATTCCTCGGCAAATATGCGGGCTCCAGTCAGTGAACCGTCGCCCCCGATGACTACCAGCGCCCCGATTTTTTCTTTCCTCATGGTATCGTATGCCTCTCTGCGTCCTTCCGGGGTGGTGAACGCTTCGGAACGTGCCGTTTTCAGGATGGTTCCCCCACGCTGGATGATGCTGCTCACATCCTCGGTCGTAAGTTCCCTGGACTCGCCCGCTATCAGGCCTTCGTACCCTCTGTAAATTCCTTTGACTTTGAAGCCGTTGAAAATGGCGGTACGGGTCACGGCACGGATTGCCGCATTCATTCCGGAAGCGTCCCCTCCGGAAGTAAGGATTCCTATATATTCATCTTTTTTCATCTATCTCAGTTCTTGTTTTGTTTCATTCTGCCAATATAGCTTTCAGTTTTTTCCGGCAGTGAAAAATACGGCTCTTTATGGTTCCCAAACTCACACCGGTTCTTTCCGCTATCTCACGGTATTTGAACCCTGACAGGTACATCTCAAAAGGTATGAAATGCGACTCCGGTATACTTTTGATGGCATTACGTATCTTTTCCAGGTCATAGTTCCTGTCCACCTCCTCTGTACGGGACTCGTCCATGATCCGCGAATAATATGCAGGATCGGAGGATATGTACAGACGGGTATGACCGACCTCCGCCCGGTAACCGTTGATAAACGTGTTACGCATGATGATAAACAGCCACCCTTTGAAATTTGTGTTCTTGTTGTAACTTTCTTTGTGAAGCATTGCCTTGAGCAGGGTATCCTGCAGCAGATCTTCCGCCTTCTCCCTGTCCGCTGTCAGTTTGTACG
Source organism: Bacteroides sp. MSK.18.37 (assembly GCF_019129155.2). NCBI lineage: Bacteria > Pseudomonadati > Bacteroidota > Bacteroidia > Bacteroidales > Bacteroidaceae > Bacteroides > Bacteroides sp. MSK.18.37. The sequence continues at coordinate 4,679,728 of NZ_JAHOIB020000001.1, forward strand.
CGAAACGGAACAGTTCGTCCTGTACGCTAAGCAGCTCTTTTTCAAAATTGAATTCCTTCATCGGTTGTGCCGGTTCCCTGTTCCGGAAGTGCCTGTTAAAGGCCGGACGGCTCTCCGGACAGGAAAAGCCTGTCCGGCCTTACACCATTCCAGATATGGAATTATTTAACCTCGATAGCCTTGGAAGTTTTTTGTTTTTCTTCCTCCTTCACTTTCGGGATTTCAATGGACAGGATCCCGTGTTCGACTTTTGCGGAAATCTTATCCTTCTCCACGTTTTCAGGTAGCAGGATGGTCTGCTGGAACTTGGAATAAGAGAATTCGCGGCGGAGATACTTCTTGTCTTTCTTCTCCTCCTTCTTCTCTTCTTTCTTTTCCATGCAGATTGTCAGGTTGTTGTTTTCGTCAACATTCACCTTGAAATCATCCTTCGTCATTCCGGGAGCCGCCATTTCAACCTTGTAGTCCTTGTCATTCTCAATGACATTGATGGCAGGAGCCGTAACTCCCGTTTTTGCCAGCCACTCATTCTCGAAGAAATCGTTAAAAATACTCGGCAACCAGTTTGAATTTGTTTTTACAGGTACCATTTTTACCTCCTTTTTTAAATTGTTAATAAATAAAATATTCAAAAAGACAATACAAATCAGTCTGATTGACTGACTCTTATCGTCTGATCATACCTTGTTCGGCTACAGCCTCCGTCCGTCTCCGTATCTCCTCCTGGTCTCCGAGGAAATAGTCCCTGACAAGCACCGGCCGTTCATCAAATTCGAATACATAAGGTACTGCCGTGGGCAGGTTCAAGAGGGATATGTCCGTATCGGAAATATTCTTGAGATGCTTGACTATCCCGCGCAGACTGTTTCCATGGGCAACGACAAGCAGGTTGTCCCTATGCATCAATGTGGGTAGGATGACACATTCCCAATAGGGCATGACACGCATGACGGCATCCTTCAGGGATTCAGTCCGTGGCAGTTCCATTTCGGGAACACCGGCGTAACGGGTGTCGTTCCCCGGATAGCGGGGATCGTCTTCCTTCACCGGCTCGGGCGACACGCCGTAACTTCTCCGCCAGATATGGACTTGTTCCTCGCCATATTTGTCTGCTGTCTCCCTTTTGTTAAGTCCCTGAAGTATGCCGTAGTGTTTCTCGTTCAACCTCCAGCTTTTCTCCACCGGGATCCAGTCTTCATTGAGACGGTCCAGAACACAATTCAACGTTTTCACAGCCCGTTTCAGATAGGATGTGTAAGCCGCCTCAAAAGAGAATCCCGCTTCTTTCAGCATATCACCGGCTTTACAGGCTTCTACGATCCCCTTATCACTCAGGTCTACATCGGTCCAACCGGTAAAGCGGTTTTCCTTGTTCCATAGGCTCTCGCCATGTCTCAACAATACGATCCTTTTCATGCCATATAGTTTTTATGCAACGGTTATCGAAGGATCCAGATAGACATCCTGAATGGTGTTCAGAAGCGAGACCCCGTCTTTCATCGTCTTCTGGAAGGCTTTTCTCCCACAGATAAGTCCCATACCTCCGGCACGTTTGTTCACCACTGCGGTTACGACGGCATCATGCAGGTCAGATGTCCCATGGGACTCGCCCCCCGAATTGATCAGGCCAACCCTTCCCATATACCCGTTGGCCACCTGGTAGCGGCAGAGGTCTATCGGATGGTCGGAGACCAGTTCCGTATACATACGCCCGTCGGTCTTACCGAATCCGATGGCTTTAAAACCTCCATTGTTGGACGGCAGCTTCTGCTTCACGATATCAGCCTTGATGGTGACCCCGATATGGTTGGCCTGCCCTGTCAGATCTGCTGCCGCATGATAGTCAATCCCGTCTTTCTTAAAACTGCTGTTTCTCAGATAACACCACAATACCGTGGCCATCCCCAACTCATGGGCATATTCAAACGCCTGTGAGACCTCCACAATCTGGCGGCGGCTTTGTTCCGAACCGAAATAGATAGTTGCCCCCACGGCAACGGCACCCATGTTCCATGCCTCCTTCACTGTACCGAACATGACCTGGTCATAACTGTTCGGATAAGTCAGCAGCTCGTTATGGTTCAACTTCACGATGAAAGGAATCTTATGGGCGTACTTACGTGCCACAGCTCCCAGAACTCCGAATGTGGATGCCACGGCGTTGCATCCTCCCTCGATAGCGAGTTTCACAATGTTCCCGGGATCGAAGTAAAGAGGATTGGGTGCAAAGGATGCTCCGGCAGAATGTTCTATCCCCTGATCCACCGGCAGGATGGAGACATACCCGGTATTGGCCAGACGCCCGTGCCCGTACAGGGCTTGCAGGCTCTCCAAGGTGCGTATATTCCTGTCGGAATCCACCCATGCCTTGTCTATCATATTCGGCTCGGGGATATGGATGAGTTTCTTGTCTATTGTCTTGCATACATGGTCCAGGTAGTATCCTGCCTGCGTTCCCAACAAATCAATAATCGTGCTCATGTCAGTCGTTTTTTTATTCCAAATCAGGACTGGCGTTCCCCCAGTTTTGCATCCATGAAAAGGATGCCGCTCTCTCCGGCTTTCTTCATCAGGTTTACGATGTTCAGGAAATTCGCCTCTTCCTCCACCTGCTCCCTGACAAATCCCCAAAGAAAATCACGGGTGGCATTGTCTTTCTCCTCGGAAGCCAGATGTACCAGTTCGTCAATCAATCTGGAAACATGTCTCTCGTGTTCCAAGGCATGTTCAAAGACTTCGGTGGGACTGCCCCAACCCTGTGGAACCACATCGACCTTGTCCACTTTTGCCTCCGCCTCACGTTTGGCCATATATTCGGCGATGGCACATGCGTGTCCTGTCTCTTCCGCCGATTGCTTGCGCATCCAGCGGGCCATGCCGGAAAAACCTTCCTTTTCCAGATAGAAGGACATTGAAAGATACAGGTTGGCGGACCATAATTCCGCAGTAATCTGCCCGTTCAGGGCCTTTTGTAAATTCTCGGTCATAATGAATCTAATTTTTAATGTTGGTACTATTTTTTATTTTTCATATTCAGGGGCAAGCGTGTGCTTGTCTCAAAATATCTGTCAGGACAGGTTGCATCCCGTTTATGAAACATTCCACGGCGATGACCATCAGAATAAGCCCCATCAGTCTCATCATCACATTATTTCCGGTTTCTCCAAGAATTTTCAAAAGCCGCGTTGACACGCAAAGGATAATGAAAGAGAGGAGACAGACTAGGGCGATCACGCAAACCAGTGCAATTTTGAAAATATGCTCAGGGGCATCTTCCATCAGTGTTATGCCGCTTGAAATTACACCCGGACCGCACAGCATCGGAACGGCAAGAGGCGTGACGGTGATGTTCCTGGAATATTCTTTTTTCTCGTTCTCGTTCAGTTTCACATGGGTGAAGTGTGCCTGCAGCATGTCATATCCGATTTTAAAGATGATGATACCTCCCGCAATCCGGAAACCATTGGTCGAGATCCCGAAAAAATGGAACAGGAACCTGCCGCACAAGGTGAAAAGTACCAGTATGACGAACGTGAGGGCGCAGGATTTTAAGGCGATGCTCCGGCGTTCTCCGGCACTCATGCCCTCGGTCATCTGCAGGAAAACCGGCATCACTCCGAGGGGGTCCATCAATGTGAACAACGAAGTGAAACACAACATTGAGTATGCGAATATATCCATAGGATGATACTTGTTTTATTTTTAGACCATTATTTTCTCTGTGAACAATAAACTCCGGTCAGGTTACACGATTTGACACATCATATGAAGCAGGGCAGCCTGCGTTCATATTCCATGGCCAGGATACGCAACAATTCCATAAACGCCGTACTTACATATATCCGTTTTGTGTACAGCCCCTTGATGAAAGAATGGATGGATGAATCCGTATTCTGGCATAGTACGTGAAGTTCGGATATCTGACGGGATATATATTGTTCATGTTCAAGCAGGGTGTTCAAGGCAGCCAGCGGTGTCGGCCATTGCCGGATGTCGCGCCTGATTTCATGGATGGTTACAGCACCTCCTTCATGATAGATGCGGTTCATCATCTGATAGACCTTGCCCATATTGTCCTGTGCCTGTGCACTTAGCCATGAGGCCAATATCGGAAGTTGCTGCCCCTCAAAATAGACCTGCAATGACAGGTACAGGTTAGTTGACCAGATTTCTGTATTGATCAATGTGTTCATCGCATATTCAATTCGTTTATCCATGGCTGTTCTGATATTTGAAATTAGACAAAATAAATCGTAATTCATATCCTGCAATAATCATGAATTTATGTGATAGCATCTGTAAATCGGACTCTTATGGAGTTGTAAAATGAATTTTAATGCTTGCGAGACAAATAGTCATAAAAATGTATAATTATCATGCCTTTTTGTCACAAGATCCCTACAACATTCTCAACAAGATATCCAGTTCTTTCTCTATCATGTTGATCTTGTCGTATATGTAATCCAGCGTATTATGATAGTGCAGGCAGGCCCTGCATTCCTGCAATTCCCTTGACAGGGAGAGTATTTGTTGCCAAAGTTCCTCTTCTGTATGTCCAGGGGGATTATTGAATGCCATAAATGGATTCAGAGAAACTGTTTGGCATGTAATTTGTGTAATAATAGCCGCAAGTCCCGAAAAGGGGCAGGAATGGAAACAAAAAGGCAGAGAATTCCACTAAAGACAGTAACAGACAGAGGAATGAAAACGGAAGGCAGGACCTGTCCGGTTTTGAAACAAATTGCTTTCATAATGCGATTATATGACAACTCTGTTCCCTGAAGTTGTGTTTATATAAAGTTAAGCGTGGGAACTTTGGTATTACCGTTCAGAAGTATCCCCATACTCAACAACATATAATACACAAAGCCCCACGCCTATATATGCTAACAAGATATAATAGTGCATAGGGACACCTGATGTATTATCCAATTGTTGTCTTGAAATTGGGGATTTCCTGAACATGGATAATGCCTAACGCTTACTGTTATTAATCTTTTTTGGTAAAAGACAAGGCAAAAATACTAAAAGAATTGATTCGCGTCAATAAAAATCCAACTTTTTTATTATTTTACTCTCTGCGCCACTGAATTTCATCGCTCTCCGCTCTCCAAATCCCGTGCCCTTCAGCGATAAGTAATCCTGAGTTCATCAATTGCCTCATAAAAGAGCTTTTGTACATCCTAAAATCCGCAACCTGTAATATTTTTGATATCTGGGGTTGCAGATACCTCTCTAAAACGACTCGTTTTCGTAAAGAACCCTAATGGTGCAGTCGCAAGAGACAAAATCCCCTTACCCCATGATGCGACTTGAGGCAATACGCAAAAGGCCACGAAGATTTGAGGCTACCCAAAATCAAATTTGAAGGCCATCATGTATGCATCATTGCTTGTGTATATGTTCAGTATGTGCTGTCTTGCAGTCTTAATCCATTTTGCAGGGACAGAAACATACTTGAATACAAAAGTTTTGATTCTGCTTGTGCGTTTAAGTCCAAAGCTCTTCATGTTTGCGTCAGATATGAGGTGTCTGTAAAAGTTTCGTATTAAAGCGGTCAGAAGCAGGAACACCGTGTTTTCCGCCATGAACGATTTTGGCAGCCGTTTCCAGCCAAAGCCGTTGTTCATGTCGTCCAATACACGCTCAGCACCGCCACGCTTGTTGTAATACTCCACGATGTCACGGTCTGTCGAAGTATAGTCATTTGTCAGTATGCATCTGTATGTATATTCCCCTTCCCACAGGTCGAGTTCCTTGTTGATGCTTCTTTGCCGCTGTATGACAAGGCGGTACGCTTTGCCGACCCATTTCTCTGCAATGATGGAGCATATCTCAAACTCGTGACCGTTTATGTATTCGGTCTTCCATCCGCGCAAGGCAAAGATATCGTCATACAACGATACACACCTGTTTGCGCGGATATAAAAATGCCGACTGTGCTTCTCCACCATTTCCACCATAGCCTCAGAGCATGAGCCACAATCCATCCTCGCACGGTTTATATGTATTCTGGCATTCTCCAAACGCTCAAAAATACGTTTTAGAGTGTCTTCCTGATGGAAACGGACATTGGTATTGCCGTCGCGGTTCTCTATCCCGACGATGACATCGCCGACCGTTGCTATTCCTGGACTGTAACCGGTAAACTTCTTGTAGGTTATTTTTGCGTCAAATTTCTCCGTCTCAATGAACTGGTGGTCAAAATCAAAGTCATATTCATTGTCTGGCAGCAACTGTCCAGTTGCCAGCAATGCATTGACAAGCAGATTGTTAAGGTCGGAAGCCACGTTGAAGTCGTAGCTTTTGCCCGAATCAGACCTGTAGGTCAGATTCGGTGTGGTCAATTCACGAATGGCCCTAAGTATTGTGTCTGCGCTGCATGTACGGAGGGGTGGATGCAAGCAAAGTGCTTCCATAAGGTGTGAGGTCACGTCTTCGACACATGACCCTCCACAGAAATATACGCACATCAGAGAACGTATTATCTCGCTATATTGATAGCCATACACTTTGCTACGCAAACCTAAAGTAGAGTCTATTGTACAAGACAACATCCTGTCGAATTTCTCCATAATTGGAAATATACCACCAAAAGATGTGAGTTTCTCGGATTTTATTTGTACTTTTACCATGCTTGATGAGGTTTTGTTTGACTATTTTTGCAACACTAAGTTAAGTGAATCCTTTGACATGACAAAATCCTGAGCCGCTCGGCTTTGCCGCTTGGCTTGTCCAAGAACTTTTTGTTGTTCAGGATATTATAAAAGTTAAAATTTATAGTGTTGCGGAATTAAGGTAATAACAATACTATGAAATCGTTATTCATATTACAACTTGTATGTTGCGTCATTACAGCCATGCTAGCATTGCAATTAGCCATGGCAAGTTTGCAGGTGAGATGGAAGGTGTGGCGCTACGAAATATCAAGATGGATTCTCGTTGCATCCATGCTATTCTTCTCCGTCCACTACCTCTTACAGATGATTCATGGACTCCGTGCACAAGGTGCCGATGTGGGCGCAGCATTCAACATATTGTTCTATACTCCAGTGGCATTTGCCATCACTCTCTCCATAATCAACATAGAGAGCACAGGCAACAAAGTGCGACGGTATTGTTTACGTGGTATGATGGCATACATACTCATCGCCATAGTTTTCGTCATTGGCATGTTCAAAAGTCAAAGTTTACACATTGGCAATATGCTCTATGTGATGCTCGGTCTTTTTGTGGCTAGCATGGCATATTTTATTCTTATCATTCGCAAAGAAACAAAAGCCCGAAAGCAGAAGCTCATGGAGAATTTCGGAATCGACTTGATTCCATACGTGCGCTATTCGCAAGCCAGCATCATTTTGCTATACTTTGCTGCTGGACTCCTTCCTGTAGCAATCCTCTTCAATACCTTATTATATATAATAGGTCCCTTGATATTACTCTCTGTCATCTTTTTCGTCCACACTTTCATTGCTATGGGCTATTACATCACACCCAAAGAAGTCATTCCTGAGGAAAATGACGCAGAAGCAAAAGTCACGGAAGCAGAAGACATGAAAGACGGCAAGAACACTCATGGCACAAATATCTTGACAGCTAATAGAAAGATGGAAATAGAATTAGCCCTCAAGAAATGGTGTGAAGAGGGATTTTATAAGGACTATGAAGTTAACATCTATTCGCTAGCTACCAAGTTGGGATACAAGAAAAACGAACTGACAGAATACTTCAATCAGTCAGAATACACCAATTTTAGAACCTGGCTTAGCGACATTCGTTTTAATGAGGCTGTTCGCATGATGAAAGCCAACCCCGAATATAGCATTGACGCTATTTCCACAGAGTGCGGTTTCTCATCCCACACATGGATTTATCGTATATTCAAACAAAAAACGGGCATGTCACCTAGCCAATGGCGCAAACAGTTTGCCTCCATCTAAATGCGTATTTTTGTAATTTCGCATTAAATAGCATTTAAAAGAGGTGTGTCAGCGTTTTGACACAACCTCTACTTAAAAGATTTAATTTACAATAGTATTGCGGAATTAAGGTACATGAAACCGATAACCTGTCATAGTGGCATTGGGAAAAGCCGTTCAGACGATCCGCATCATGGTCGGCAAAAGATCTAAAGTGACCTCTTTGGCTGTCTTGCGCTTGGAGACATGAATCATTTCAAGCACCTTTATGACGTCTTCAGACTTCGTGCCACGTATCATGGTCACAAGTGTACCTCTGCCACCACGTCCCGCACGATTAGTGACAACAGTATATAATTCTCCGCAGCTTAAAGAAGTCTCGTCAATACAAAGGCTAGGGACCTGAGGTTGTGCCCGCATTCTGACACATTTACATTTGTAGTATTAAATATCCCAATAAAAATATAAGTGTATATTGTAATGGGATCTTAATAGAGGATTAAAAAATAAATACTTAATGGGCTGTTTCTTATGAATTCTACTGAAATCTTATAATAATTGCTCAAAAAATCACATTCTTTGTATACGTAATATCCTAATTTTGGAACGCAAATTAAAAGAATATTAATAAACTAAATTATCTGATTTATATGACAAAATTAAGATGTATGCTTTGTTGCCTGATGATCTGTACTATTACTATTGATGCTAGGACTGTTAATGATATATATAAAAGAATATCTGCACAAGTCTCCTTGAAGGTTCCCGGTAATCAATCACGAAACTATTCCCTTGCTTTTCAAGGAGCCGTTGATGATAAGGGAATCTATCTGTTAGAGTCTGAAGAAAAAATACCATTAATCATTACAGAGAGAATAGAACGTGACAATGTTAAATGTGTAATGGTAGTAAGTATTACGGCATTGGAAGACGTGTACTTTAATTATCAACAACAGTTGAAAACAGGCTTCCGACATAATGACTGTATGTTTTATCTACCAGGATTCTGGTATAGTCGCAATTTACGTTCTCCTAAAGGTGCTCCTTCATTTCATATATCAGAGAGTTGGCTGGTACGTGAGGATCGTCTGAGCTCACCCCTTACCGGTATCTTCAATCAGAAAGATGGACGTTATATGACTGTGGCACGCAAGGACGATTTTCAATGGGATGCCCTTGCTACCCACCAAACAGGCGAAATCATCCTCTCGGGCAAAACGTCCCTAGGGTTCACCGGCTTTGAGAGCCATGACGGAACATCAACACTATCTTTTGGATTTCCTTACCGAGAAGCTCCTAAAACCTATATTCGTAAGTTGACGCTGGCTCCGGAGGTTACATCTTTCCAATATCTAAAAAAAGGAGAAACAGTACTCCTGACCTGGGAATTTATCGAGGGGCAGGCTACAGACTACTCAGATTTTATTTGCCATACTTGGGAATATTGTTATGATACATACCGTCCCCAACCTGTGAAAATACCTTTTTCTCCAGAAGAGATAAAAGGAGTGCTGAGCAATTATTTTGTGGAAAGTTTTGTTGGGGACAAAGCTCTTGCCTATTACTCCAGCCCTGAAATGAAAGTGGCAGCCTGTGCCAACATGAATGTAGCAGAGATAGGTTTTGTCGGTCGCGTACTTCTAAACGCTTTCAATGCATGGGAGTTTGGCAATGAGAATGGACGTGATGACCTTGCAGCTAGCAGTAAAAAGATATTTGATAGTTACTTAGAAAATGGCTTTACGGAAACCGGTTATTTGCGTGAATGGGTAAATCTGGAAAATGATAGTGATGTGAAAGAAGAACGCCCAGTGCATAGCATACGTCGTCAGTCGGAAGGAATTTATGCCATGTTTCATTATCTGAATTATGAACAGAAGTATAAACGTCACCATCCTGATTGGGAACAACGCTTAAAGAAAATGCTCGATATGTTCTTGCAACTGCAAAATCCAGATGGAAGTTTTCCACGTAAATTCCATGATGACTTTACAGTTGTTGACGGAAGTGGAGGAAGTACTCCATCCGCTACATTACCTCTGGTTATGGGATATAAATATTTTAAGGACAAACGCTATCTGTCCGCTGCCCGGCGTACTGCGGAATATCTGGAAAAAGAGCTTATATCAAAGGCTGACTATTTCTCCTCTACGCTGGATGCAAACTGTGAGGATAAGGAAGCTTCCCTCTATACCGCTACGGCAACTTACTATTTATCATTGATAACAAATGGTACGGAACATAACCACTATGCCTCTCTGACACGAAAAGCGGCTTATTTTGCCTTGTCCTGGTATTACGTCTGGGACGTTCCGTTTGCTCCCGGGCAGATGTTGGGTGATATCGGTCTGAAAACTCGCGGCTGGGGAAATGTCTCGGTGGAGAATAATCATATTGATGTATTTATTTTTGAATTTGCCGATGTGCTCCGTTGGCTTTCCAAAGAGTATAATGAACCTCGTTTCTCTGATTTTGCTGAAGTCATTTCTACTTCCATGTGCCAGTTACTTCCTTATAAAGGACATATGTGTGGAGTGATAAAAGTTGGTTATTATCCGGAAGTGATCCAGCACACCAACTGGGATTATGGAAGGAATGGAAAAGGATATTATAATGACATGTTTGCTCCCGGTTGGACGGTAGCATCCCTTTGGGAATTGCTGACACCGGGACGTACTGAGAATATACTGTTGAAATAGCTCTGATATCCACTTTTCAGGATATTCTTATATCCTGTTGTATGTTAATTAATGAAACTAACAATTAAGACAATGCAGAGACTACGTATTTTAGTTATATTAATACTTCTTTCTTTGATGCCTCTTTATTCCCTTGCCGTTCTGAATGAAGGACAATATGCATTCCGTTCACTTGATATCAATAATGGATTATCCCAGAATACGGTCCATGCCATCCTTCAGGATAAACAAGGATTTATGTGGTTTGGGACGAAGGATGGTCTTGACCGGTATGATGGTATCTCTTTTCGGACTTTCATGAAAGAATCCGGAACCTTGGGCAATAATTTCATCACTTCTTTGTATGAAGACAATCTTGGGCAAATATGGATTGGGACAGACGTAGGCCTATATGTCTATTGCCCACAAATGGAAAAGGTCAGGCATTTTACTCTGATAAGTAATTCAAACATAGATATAGACTGTACGGTCAATCTGATAACTGGGGACCAGAAAGGAGGTATCTGGGTTGTAACTCAGACGCGGGGAATCTTCTATTACAATCCCCAGGATAGCCAGTTGGTTAATTATCAGTCGGACGGGTCCGGTACTCTGAACCTTAAAACTTCCGGCCAACTCTATTTTGATTCGGACGATGTCTGCTGGTTGGACATACGTGATGGAAATCTGTATTATTCAAAAGACAAGCTTAAAACTTTAACTCCGATTTTTCCAGAAGATTCAAAAGTGTCTTTCAGAGATGAATACATCTATAAATTGCTCCCCGGACCCTATAATTGCATGTATGTGGGAACTGTATTCGGACTGAAAGAAGTGAACCTAACTAATAAGACTATCCGTACCCTTCTTTCCAAGGATGAATTGGGAGGTGATATTTATATCAGGGAACTTGCATTTTATTCAGATGACGAATTATGGATAGGAACCGAATCGGGACTTTATATCTATAATCTGCACACGGCAAAAATCATCCACTTGCAGAACGTCAACGGTGATCCCTATTCAATCTCTGACAATGCCATCTATTCGATTCTCAAAGACCGTGAAGGCGGAATGTGGATAGGGACTTATTTTGGGGGTGTGAATTATTACCCCCGGCAATATACCTACTTTGATAAAGTCTATCCCCAGAAAGAATCAAACAAAATGGGAAAAAGGGTGCGGGAGTTTTGTGCCGCCCATGACGGCACACTCTGGATAGGTACAGAAGATAAGGGGCTTTTCCATTATTATCCTAGTACTGGAAAAATCGAACCGTTCATTCATCCGGATATTTATCATAATGTTCACGGATTGTATTTGGACGGAGATTATCTGTGGGTTGGGAATTTTGCAAAAGGATTGAAGCGTATTGATTTGAGGACATACGCTGTAAAGCACTATGATAATATTGCAAGTGATATCTTTTCTATCTGCCGGATAACTGCGGGCGATCTGTATCTTGGAACAACAATAGGATTGTTTCGGTACAACCCAGATACGGAACGTTTTAAACGCGTCCCCGAACTTGGGTGGACGTTTGTTTATTATATAAAGGAGGATAAGCAGGGGAATTTATGGCTGGCAACTTATGCCGATGGCGTCTATAAAAAGAATGTCCGTACAGGTGGTTGGGAACATTTCGTACATGAGGAAGCAGACTCGTCCACCCTTCCATCCAATAAGGTGCTGAGTATTTTTGAAGACAGTCAAAATCAGCTATGGTTTACCACACAAGGAGGTGGCTTCTGCCGCTTTGTGCCTTCCGCCAACACCTTTGTCCGTTATGACGGTATCGGTCTGCCAAGCAACGTCATTTATCGGATTGAAGAAGATGAAAAGGGATTGTTCTGGGTTTCAACCAATAAAGGGCTGGTGCATTTTAACCCGAAGAATTCCAGTTTTAAAGTGTATACAGTTGCTAATGGGTTGCTGAGTAACCAGTTTAATTACCAGTCCAGCTATAAGGATAAGAATGGACGGATTTATTTTGGCTGTATTAACGGTTTCATCTCCTTTGCCCCCTCCTCCTTTATTGATAATGATTTTTTACCCTCTGTTTTGATTACCGATTTTATGCTCTTTAATAAAAAGGTGGTAGTCGGAGAAAAAGGCTCTCCATTGAAACAAAGTATCACTTTGTCAAACCATATCGAACTTCAGTCAAATCAGAATTCGTTCTCCTTCAGGATAGCTGCGATAAGTTATCAGTCACCGAGCATGAATACACTGCTATATAGACTGGAAGGGTATGATTCCGAATGGCATACAGCGGGTAAGGGCCCTATTACGTATTCCAATTTACCTTATGGGACATACATGTTACGCGTGAAAGGTGCGAATAGTGATGGTGTATGGAATCCAGATGTACGCACATTGGGGATCAGGATATTGCCCCCGTTTTATTTATCCGTATGGGCATACCTGATTTATATCCTATTGATACTCGGTACATTTTTCGCCCTCTTCTTTTATTTAAGGAAGCGTACTATTGAAAAGCAGCGTAAAGAGATGGAGAAGTTCGAACAGGAAAAGGAGCAGGAACTCTACACCACTAAGATAGATTTCTTTACAAATGTGGCACACGAAATCCGTACTCCTTTAACACTGATAAAGTGCCCATTGGAGAATGTACTTGCTGATAGGGAACTCTCCGAAAATGTAAGGATGGAATTGGAAATTATGGATCAGAACGTGGAGAGGTTACTGAACCTGATAAACCAATTACTTGATTTCCGTAAAGCGGAAAATAAAGGTTTTAAATTGAATCCGAAAGAATATAATATCGGTACTATCGTCCACTCTGTTTATAAGTATTTCACCACTTTGGCAAAGCAAAGGGGAATTAAACTTGAAGTAGAAGTTCCAGAGGAAGAATTGTTGGCTTCTGTTGACAAAGAGGCTTTGACCAAAATTCTCAGTAATCTGTTTGCTAATGCATTGAAATATGCCCGGACATACGTTTATCTCCATTTGTCTGTTGATGAGAAGAATGAGGTGTTCACTATCTCTATGAGTAATGATGGGAATATAGTCCCTATCGAAATGCGTGAAAATATTTTTAAAGCCTTTGTCCAATACCGGGACGGGAAAGATATTGTCTCGGGCACAGGCATCGGATTAGCTATGGCTCGTTACTTGGCAGAGTTGCATCAAGGTATGCTGGTGATGGACCGGGAGCTAGATTGTAACCGTTTCATTCTTTCCATTCCAATATTACACCAGACACTTCCGGATGATTCGGAAGAACAACATAAGAAACCTGGGTATGATGATGAAGATCGTGAAGTTTCTGATAAAGATAAAAGAGAGGTTGCTTCCATATTGGTTGTAGAAGATAATAAGGATATGCTTGCTTTTGTGTTCAGGCAATTGTCTTCATTGTATCATGTACTGATTGCGGAAAATGGGGTCGAGGCGTTGGACGTTCTTGAACAGAAATCTGTGGATCTGATAATAAGTGACATTATGATGCCTCTGATGGACGGGGTTGAATTATGCAAGCATCTGAAACAAAATCTGGACTATAGTCATATTCCTGTAATATTATTGACAGCTAAAACTAATCTGGAATCAAGAATCGAAGGACTTGAAGAAGGGGCGGATGCGTATATTGAAAAGCCGTTTTCTATGGAGTATCTTCGTGCCAATGTAGCAAATCTGTTGAGTAATCGGGAAAGATTACGCCGTCACTTTATTGAATTTCCTTTTATCAAAGCAGATGCAATGGCGCAGACAAAGGCCGATGAGATGTTTATTAGCAAGTTAAATGAGTATGTATTACGCCATCTTGATAATACGGACCTGCAAATTGATGATATAGCGGATGCAATGAATATGGGACGTTCCAACTTTTACCGGAAATTGAAAGGAATCCTAAATATGAGTCCGAACGAATATCTCCGCCTTTTCCGTTTGAAGCAGGCAGCTTCCATACTGAAAGAAGGAACCTATGGAGTGGTGGAAGTCTCTTACATGGTAGGGTTCAGTACCCCCTCCTATTTTTCAAGCTGTTTTAAAAAACAGTTCGGAGTACTGCCTAAAGATTTCATATCGCACTAGTAATATGTATTTTGCTTTAAATTTTATAATATCAGGTCATTTTCTGATATTTTATCCGAGTTGTTCCGGGTAATTTTGCAAATATATTAACAACTAAATTTGATGTATGACAAGGTATTTACTTTTTTTTGCCAGCCAGCCTTCGGGCGGAAGAGAGAGTTGTTTTCCTATCGTATATATAAACGATTCTTAGTTTGAGAATTTGTACTGTAATTTATATAAAGTCAAAGAAATAATTATAAAATAAACACATAGCGAAAAAGTAAATTTGAGCGAAGCGTAGCGAATTGGCTGATAGATCGTTCGTTACGCTTTGTTTTTCTATGGGACAGAGCCAATGAAATACCACCTCGAAGCCAAACGGTGCAGAAGTTCAGTTACCACCTCGTTACTCCCGTAATGGGTGCGGATTTCTTGCTAAAATGTTCTGTTTCTGCGTTTTGCGTTGATTTACATAGCTGTCGGTAACTCACTAATAACTAATTTTGTCACCCAAAAAAGGAGTGAGTTATGCGTAGTACATTCAAGGTCTTATTTTACGTGAAAAAAGGCAGCGAGAAGCCCAACGGCAACCTGCCTTTGATGTGCCGTATCACGGTGGACGGCGAGATTAAACAGTTCAGTTGCAAGATGGACGTTCCCCCACGACTGTGGGACGTGAAGAACAGCCGTGCCTCGGGCAAGAGCGTCGAAGCACAGAGAATCAACCTTGCGGTAGATAAAATTCGGGTGGAGGTAAACCGTCGCTATCAAGAGCTGATGCAGACGGACGGTTATGTCACCGCCGCCAAGTTGAAAGATGCCTATCTCGGTATCGGTGTCAAGCAGGAAACCTTGCTGAAGTTGTTCGAGCAGCACAACGCCGAGTTTGCCAAAAAAGTCGGGCACAGCAGGGCACAAGGGACATTTACCCGTTATCGGACGGTCTGCAACCATATTCGGGAGTTTTTGCCCCATACCTACAAGCGTGAGGATATTCCGTTAAAGGAACTCAACCTCACGTTCATCAACGACTTCGAGTATTTTCTGCGCACGGAGAAGAAATGCCGCACCAATACCGTGTGGGGCTACATGATTGTGTTGAAGCACATCATTTCCATTGCGAGGAACGACGGGCGTTTGCCGTTCAATCCCTTTGCCGGATATATCAACTCTCCCGAAAGCGTGGATAGGGGCTACCTCACCCAAACGGAGATACAGACGCTCATGAACGCACCCATGAAGAACGCCACCCACGAGCTTGTACGGGACTTGTTCGTCTTTTCGGTATTCACGGGTTTGGCGTATTCGGACGTGAAGAACCTCACCACCGACCGCCTGCAAACATTCTTCGACGGCAATCTTTGGATAATCACCCGAAGAAAGAAGACCAACACCGAATCGAACATCCGCCTTTTGGACGTTCCCAAGCGTATCATCGAAAAGTACAAGGGACTGGCTCGGGACGGTCATGTTTTCCCCGTTCCGAGTAACGGCAGTTGCAACAAGATACTCAAAGATATAGGCAGACAATGCGGCTTCAAGGTGCGCTTGACCTACCATGTTGCAAGACACACGAACGCCACGACCGTGCTTTTATCCAACGGTGTACCCATTGAAACCGTCAGCAGGCTTCTCGGTCACACTAACATCAAAACCACGCAGATATACGCCAAAATCACCGCCCAGAAGATAAGCCAGGACATGGAAACCTTGTCGCACAAGTTGGAGGATATGGAGAAGAATATCTGCCGAGCCATCTAATTAAAAACGGAATACCGATGAAAGAAGAAAGGAACATTATCACGATGGACGGGCAGGGCAATATCTTTCTGCCGAGCGATATAGGTGCAACCGCCATGACCGAGCGGGAAATCTGCGAACTGTTCGGGGTTATCGCCCCGACGGTTCGGGCAGGGATAAAGGCACTCTGCAAAAGCGGAGTTTTGAGTATATATGACATAAAGCGCATTATCCGCATATCGGACAGATACAGCGCGGAGGTTTACAACCTCGAAACGATAGCCGCCCTCGCTTTCCGTGTCGAATCGTTCGGGGCGGCGAAAGTCCGCAAGGCATTGCTGGAAAGGATTATGCACGTGCGAAAAGAAAAAACGACGGTGTTCGTGTCGGTTGTTTCGGACGGCAAGCCCAACAGCCGTTGGAAAGCGTGATGATATACCAACATAGCAACATGCAAACGTACCAGCATGCCAACATGCCAACATGCAAACCTATCACTATGGTGATATATATTGCAGGGTCTATTTCTCTTTTCAGAAGAAAGCGGAGCAATCATTCCCGTTTACAAAGGCAAAGCAAGCACGGGGCTTTATGTCGGCTAAAAGATCAGGCGGCTGCGCCGTTTCCCGATAAATCTTCCTCTCGCTTCGCTGCGAGCGTATTTATCGGGAAAACCTTGTACCCGACCACCCCCTGCAAAAGAGCCTTTGAAAACGGAAACGACCGCCCCGCCACCGACCGGAAGGGAAAAATAAGGTGGGGTTATACGGGTAAGCAGGCGGCAGGGACAGCCACCGCCGAAAGGCAGACGGACGGCACGCCGCAGGGTATTTACGAAGAAAATACCGTAGCTTATTAGGGAATTTTCCGAGCCGCATTGCAAGCAACGCTGAAAATTCCCCAATAAGGCAAGGGGCAAGCCCCTCTGCACACCCCTCGGGGACGGCATTTGCCGCCCCCGTAGATACAAAAAATCATTGTTTCACAAGCCAAAAAAGAAAGGAAGAATATATGGGTTTCGTAGTTTTACACATGGAAAAGGCGCACGGCAGCGACAGCGGAACAACCGCACATATCGAGCGTTTCATCATACCGAAGAACGCAGACCCCACACGAACGCACCTGAACCGCAGGCTCATCGAATACCCCGACGGGGTGAAAGACCGTTCGGCGGCTGTTCAGAGAAGACTGGAAGAAGCGGTACTGACACGCAAAATCGGAAGCAACCAAGTACGGGCAATCCGCATCAACGTGTCGGGAACGCACGAGGACATGAAGCGGATAGAGGAAGAGGGGCGTTTGGACGAGTGGTGCGCCGACAATCTGAAATACTTCGCCGACACGTTCGGAAAGGAGAACATCGTGGCGGCTCACCTGCACAGGGACGAGCAAACGCCGCACATACACGTCACGCTCGTCCCCATCGTCAAGGGAGAGCGCAAGCGCAGGAAAAGGGAGGAGCAGACGAAGAAGCGATACCGCAAGAAGCCGACCGGCACCGTGAGGCTGTGCGCAGACGATATTATGACACGGCTGAAATTGAAATCCTACCAAGATACCTATGCCGAAGCGATGGCGAAATACGGGCTGCAAAGAGGCATAGACGGCTCGAAGGCTCGCCACAAGTCCACACAGCAGTATTATCGGGATATACAGAAACTCTCCGACGACCTCAAAGCGGAAGTGGTGGATTTGCAACAGCAGAAAGAAACGGCACGGGAAGAACTAAGACGGGCGAAAAAAGAAATACAGACCGAGAAGCTGAAAGGGGCGGCAACCGTCGCAGCCGCCAACATCGCCGAGAGCGTCGGTTCTCTTTTCGGCAGTAACAAGATCAAGACGCTGGAAAGGGAGAACACCGCCCTGCATAGGGAGGTAGCCGACCACGAGGAAACCATCGAAGCCCTGCAAGACAGAATACAGACCATGCAGGCAGACCACAGTCGGGAGATACGGGAAATGCAGCAAAAGCACGGCAGGGAGATAGCGGACAAGGAAACGAAGCACAAGGAGGAAATATCTTTCTTGAAAACGGTAATCGCAAAGGCGGCGGCATGGTTTCCCTATTTCCGTGAAATGCTCCGTATCGAAAACCTATGCCGCCTTGTCGGGTTCGATGAAAGGCAGACGGCAACGCTCGTCAAGGGAAAGCCGTTGGAGTATGCAGGGGAACTCTACTCGGAGGAACACGGACGGAAATTCACGACAGAAAAGGCTGGGTTTCAAGTGCTGAAAGACCCCACGGACGGGACGAGGTTGGTTCTTGCCATTGACCGAAAGCCCATTGCCGAGTGGTTTAAGGAACAGTTCGAGAAGTTAAGGCAGAACATACGGCAACCTATACAGCAGCAAAGGAAAAGCAGGGGTATGAAACTGTAAAGCTCCAATTTTATACAGCGAGCAAATAAATCTATTGCAACATAAGTGATTATCACAACTTTTCACTACCTTTGTGGTTGGATTAGGGAAACTCCGTCCAAGACATATTAGAAAAGAAAGAAGCGTTATGCTTATCTTGTTGTTGAAAACGTAGGAAATTTTCAAAATGAGCAAGGATGGCATAGTGGTTCTCACGCTATAGCGTGGGCTGCTATTACTACATCTGCTCATTAGGTTTTTCCTACGACCTTCAACAAAGACGTGGCATTGCAGTTCCACGCTTCGTGGTTTAATAATAAAAGGTCTTAAGGAGCTGGAAAGACAAACATAGTACTATGGACATGACATCTCTTTGGGGAAGACTTGCAAAATTGCAGAGTTTCTTTCAGGATGGTTTGAATGTGGATGAAAATTCACATTTGCCAGAAGCGGATTTACGCAAGATAAGTCTTGGCAATCTGTATGTATATCAACAACAAGGTGTATTGAACACATTCGAAACTGGCGTAACTCCCTCTGTTCGTAAAGTTATTTTAGGTGAATACTTTGGTATAACGGATAGGGATAGTGCCATCGAAACTTTGAATTGGTTGTCGCAAGCTCCCTCGCAAACAATGTTTCACTATGCTTATACGGCTTTTCTTCAAGGAGGGGGTAATATAAGCAGGAAGTGGCTTAATGAAAATGAAGAATTGAAAGAACACACCGATTTCCGAAATGACTGTTTGGAAAAGTTGGAAACGATGGAGGAAAAATATCCGGACATTGAACAAGCTGGAATTGTCGTATCCAAAGAAGAAATGGGCAAACTCGGAGTACTTGCGTGGGATGCAGGAAGATTAAACTTTATCAGCAGACTTTGCCTTGAGCAAGAGTACATTGTAAAAGAAGAATGTATGCAGTGTATCAATGCCGCTTACGAGATGACCAAAGAAGTTTATACCAATTGGAAAGACTATGCTTATAGTTATGTTCTTGGTCGTACTTTGTCGATGGGAACTACCAACATGATTGGATTGGCAGAAGATTTACTGACAGATACCAAAAGCCCTTGGACTTATATAAAATGGTGATACTTTATTAAAAAACATTTATTAACTCTACATTTTTTTTGAATTATGAAAACGTTTAATTATGCTCCAGCCTCTCCTATCAAGGATAACATTACAATGTTGGCTGTATCAGTCGGTATGGTTGTCGTGCCGCTCGTTTATCCATTCGGTATAAGAATAGGCAGTACCCGAATACTTGGCCCTACGAGTACTGCCATTGTTTTTATAATCGGAGGACTCGTTCTCTTGGTAATAACATTGAACAAGGTTCGTCTTGCCCGTGCTTTGGCGGCGAACGGAGGAAAAATCGTTGTCGATGCAGATAGTGTAACCTATCCTATAATAAAGAAAGGGGAGAAAACCGACAAAATATTTAAAATATCGGATATAAAACATCTTAAATATGACGATGAAGAAGGAGAATTGGAAATCTTCTTGACGGATGATACACAAATAACATTGCATGCAGGATTCTTTGAATCTTTCGAGCGATACGAGGAATTTTTCGCTTTGTTGAAGAAGTGAAGAGGCTAACAAGTTCGATTTATGCGGATAATGGCGTGTGGCTCAATCGCTTTTCGTGGTGATTGAGCCACGTGTTAGCCGCAACCTTGAAAAACAAAAAATACAATGAATAGAATATTGGCACTATACATCTTTTTACTATTGTGTGGCACGGTTTCCGCACAACAAATCGTAGAATGGAGCGATTTGCAGACTATAACAGATAACTCACGGCGCACGGTCTATTATAAAAAAGGCAGAAAACAGCCGTTACGGGGAAAATATCGCATTATACGAGGACTTGACGAGGAGTGTGTTAAATTTTCCGATGGCATGATAAACGGTGATTATCGCCGCTATCGTGATGGGGTGCTGCGTGAATCGGGTATATATGCCAAAGGCAAGCGTAACAGCACATTCACGGAGTATTACCAAGACGGCGTTACTCCCCGAAAGGAAACACCCATGCAGCAAGGCAAGATAGACGGAACTGTAAAGACCTATTTTCGTAACGGCAAAATAGAAGCCGAAAAGGAATATAAGCAGAGTGTGGAGAGCGGGCGGGAGCGCCGCTTTGACAGCAAGACAGGAGAGCAGATTTTTGAATCTCATTATATCGACGGGAAAAAAGATGGCGAGGAGTGGGAAATCTTCGAGGATGCGAGCACGCTTCGCAGCAGGATAATACGCCACTACCGTAACGGAAAACTTGACGGCTCTTATCGTGTGGAATCGACACGGGACGGCAAACCCTATATAACTATCGAGGGACAATACACTGACGGCGAGAAATCGGGGCAATGGATAGAACATAACTATGATAACAATACCCAAACCTGCACATGGCATGGTGAAGGTGGGGCTTAAACAGAGATGAAGATAGTTATCATAATACTACTTTTAACGCTTGCATCGGTCGTAAGCTGCGAGCCACCCATGCCGCCGACGGACGAGGAAATGATACGCCACTTCGCCACGCACGAGGCGGCATTCGACAAGATACGCAAAATCATGGCGGAGAGTTCGGAGGGAAGCTTTCACTATCCACCGCTCTCTCCCTGCGATATTCTCATCCTTGATTCGGCAGGACAAATATCCTACCAACCGAACCAAGTGCAGGACACGCCGGTACACGGGTTATCAAGATCTGACCGAATACAACTCGACTCCTTGTTGTCAGAGATTGGATGCGGTCTTGTCCTTGTTGACCGCAGGGAGCAGGAAACGGCAGATTCGGTATATGTGAGCTTATTTATGCTGTACTACTCCCACGGCATCGTGGATGCGGGAACATCCAAGAGTTTCGTTTACGATCTCGAATTGAGAAGCCGCCGTGACATCCGTATCACCGAACACGGCGACCTGAACAAAATTTACCGCAGGACATACAATGACACTACG
Organism: Bacteroides sp. MSK.18.37; assembly: GCF_019129155.2. Lineage (NCBI taxonomy): Bacteria > Pseudomonadati > Bacteroidota > Bacteroidia > Bacteroidales > Bacteroidaceae > Bacteroides > Bacteroides sp. MSK.18.37. The sequence continues at coordinate 4,701,445 of NZ_JAHOIB020000001.1, forward strand.
CTATACAAGCCCGTCAAGGAAGGCTGGTATATAGAGTTAGACCATTCACGATAATTTTCTTTTTTCGCAAGTCGATTTTATAAAATTGTCACCGAAAGTTCGTACTTTCGGAAAAAGATGTTATATTTGCAAATGAAAGAGTTATTTGACAGCATAGCAATGTAAAACGCTGAAATTCGCACAGTTGCTAAATCGTTACCTCTATTTCTCAAATAATTCGCTAAAAGTTTATTTCTCAATCGGTTAAGTCAAACCGAGAAAAATCTAAAATAAAAACAGTTTTCGCTATTTTACTATTATATATCATAATAGTTCCACCATTATATGCCCAATCTATAAGTGTCCGTTCATTACCTGGCTATGTAAAAGCGATAAATCAATTCAACCAACTGAACCCTCAAGAAAAGGTGTATCTTCATTTTGACAATACCGGATATTATTTGGGTGATACTATTTGGTTTAAGGCTTATGTGGTATTTGCCGAGCAACTTCGTCCTACAACTTTAAGCAAAGTGTTACATGTAGAGCTGTTGACTCCACAAGGCATGGTAGTGGATGACCGCCAATTGAAGCTTGAAAATGGTGAATGTCATGGTGAATTTGCCTTGAGTTCCCGTTATCATAGTGGTTTCTATGAAGTTCGTGCTTACACTCGAAGTATGTTGAATTTTGGTGACGATTGTATTTTTTCTCGTGTATTTCCTGTTTATGATTCTCCGGAAATAGAAGGGCATTATACTGATCGGAAGATGGATAGTGGTTTTGGCTTGAAAGACGAACGTAAAAAAAACACAAAAGCTAAGAAAGTCAACCTTTCCTTTTATCCTGAAGGAGGAAATGCTGTGGTTGGGTTACGTTCGAGAATCGGTTTCAAAGCTACAGGAGAGAATGGAGAAGATTTGAATATAACAGGTGCGGTATATGATTCTTCCGGTGAACTGGTTTCATATTTCTCCACTTATCACCAAGGTATGGGATTTTTTGAAATGATTCCTGATAAGACTACATATAAAATTGTAGCCGATTATGATGGAAAGAAATATGACTTTGCTTTTTCAAACATTATTTCTTCAGGATATGTGATGCGTGTGACAGATTTGGATGCAGAGACTTATCAGGTACATCTGCAAAAATCTCCGGACTTGCCGGCTGATACTTTAGCCGTTTCTGTATCATGTCGTGGTACAGTTTATTCAGCAGAAGCTTTAATTTTGGGTGATAAACCTTATATTTATCAATTGGATAAAGGAAAACTTCCTGCCGGTTGCCTTCAATTTACTCTTTATAATCAGGATGGCAAAATTTTGGCAGACCGTTTGGCTTTTAATCGTGCTCCGTTAGAATATTGCCGTGTTACGGTGGAGGCGGATAAACCTTTCTATAAACCTTTAGAAAAGGTGAGACTATCACTTGCTGTGAAAGATTTGTCCGGTAATCCTGTATCAGGCAGTTTTTCATTGTCTGTGCGTGATGCCGGCACAGAAATTCATACTGGTTATCATGAGAATATCCTGACAGACTTGTTGCTCTCTTCTGAAATACGAGGTTACATCGCTCATCCGATGCAATATTTCGGGACGGACGACCGTAGTAATCGTATGAAGTTGGACTTGTTGATGATGGTACAGGGGTGGCGCCGTTACAATTGGCAGGTGATGGCGGGGGTATCTCCTTTTCATGTGGCACATTATGCTGAAGAGGGTTTACCAGTGAGTGGTGTAGTGAAATCTTTACTCAAGAATAAGGTGGAAGCGAATGTGGATGTTGTATTTTGGATTGTTAAGGATAGTGCTTCTTTCCATGGTCATTGCAAAACTGACAAAAAAGGGCGTTTCCATTTCCTGTTGCCGGATCATGCGGCAGTAGACGGTGAATGGCAGCTGGCTCTTTCTGTGACTTCGAAAGGCAAACCGAAACATTGCAGGATTATGCTCGACCGCCTTTTTAGTCCGGAAGCCCGCAGTTATTCTATTTCGGACTTTCAGGTGAAGGATACGGTTATTGTTTTTGCAGACACTTCAGATAGTCTGGCCAATAGTAATGTTTTAGGTATGATACAGAATCTTCCCCAAGTGGTGATAAAGAAAAAACAGATAAAGAATGAGATATTTCCGGATCTGGTTTGTGATGTGGAAAAGGATATTAGTAGGCTAATGGATCAAGGGAAGGATTATCCAGGAACATTGGGGGAATATATGGAAAGAAATATTTCTGCCGTAAACATGGTAGATACTGCGTATACGTATGCTAATAGTGCTATTTGTTATATTTTAGATGGTGGAGGTTCTGTTAATCCGCGAAAGGGCATCGGTGCTTCCGATCATCCGATAGAGAATATAAAAACAATAGAAGTGTATGATGGAAATCTTCGGGCTTGGATAGTGAGAAACATAGATAGTAATTATGGCTATTATCCTCCGAGTGATCCGACATCAGATTTTTATAGTATGAGACATTTACATGATGCTGTTTTTCAGGCTAACCAAAGGCTGGTATTATTCATCGTCCGTTTATATAACGATGTGTTGCATGACAAGTATAAGAAGGGAATGCGTTATACTTTTTTCAAAGCCTTTTCTCCTGTAAGAGAATTCTATCAGGTAAATCATAGTAATAGTGTTCCGGGAGATATCGATTTTCGTCGAACTTTGTATTGGAATCCTGATGTGAGGACTGATAATAATGGAAAAGTGAACGTTAGTTTTTATAATAATGCTACTTGTCGACAAATGACGATCAATGCAGAGGGGATAAATCGTGGGAAGTGTATTATTAAAGAATAAATTTATATGGAGATTTTACTTTTTCATAGTGTTACATTCTATGTTGCAGTGCAAAAGATGTATCTTTGTAACCAGCAATCAAAATAACCCCAACCACTATATGAAATATAAATTATTATGCCTTTTCGTTTTGTTTAGTTTTTCTATATCGGATTTGTATGCTGATATTGAACTTAGTTCCAAACAAATGAGAACCAGTGATGGGCTACCTAGTAATTCTGTACGATGCATGTTTCAGGACAGTAAAGGGTTCTTATGGTTGGGTACTTTAGACGGATTGACCTGTTATGATGGAAATACTTTTCTTACTTATCAGTTGGAAAGCGGGAAACACGATCGGATTTCTTTAGCAGATAACAGAATAAAACATGTGGCAGAGGATAAGAATGGTTTTTTGTGGATAAAGACTGTGCCGGAATTATTCAGCTGTTATGATCTACAGAAAGCTTGTTTTGTAGATTTTACCGGTACCGGAAGTGATGGAGAGAACTATTCAGAAATATTTATGTCCGCTAATGGAGATGTGTGGCTTTGGCATAGAAGGAATGGTGTACGTCAAATTGTTTGTGAGGACGATCGGACTATGACCTCTGTGAAGTTTAGAACGAAATTTGGAAACCTGCCCGATGACCGGATTAAATTTATAAATGAAGATTCTAGTGGCAGGATCTGGATTGGTACCATGCAGGGACTTGCGTTTGTTTATAAAGGGAAAGTTGAATTTATCGATAGGAAATTGAATTTTTCTTCTTCTTTCCCTCATGGAGAGGATATGTATTTTCTGACAAAGAGTGGAGATGTGTATCGCTGTGTAAATGGATCGAAAAAAATAGACTGTTTAACGTCGCTGTCTGCTATTGCCGGTAATACATCTGTCAGTACACATTCATTGATAAAAGATAAATGGGTTATATTTACTTCTAGCGAAGGGGTATATGAATTTGATTTTCAGAATTTTCAAATAACTCCTTGCCGGGAATTGAAAATAAATAATGGAAAAGTTATTCATGACAATTATGGAGATTGTTGGGCTTACAATAACACTGGACGAATTTATTATATAAACTCGAAGAGCGGAGAAATAAAGAATTTTCAACTGATCCCTGAAGAGAAGATGAAATATATAGATTATGAACGCTATCATGTGGTGCGTGATGACCGGGGGATTGTGTGGATTTCAACTTATGGAAACGGACTTTTCACCTACGATATTCAGGAGGACCGGTTGGAACACTTTGTTTCGGAAGGAAAGAATGCGGGACCTATAGGGTCAGATTTCTTGTTATGTTTGATGAAAGACAGGACAGGAGGAATATGGGTAAGCTCCGAATATTCCGGTTTGTCTCATATTTCCATTTCAAATAAAGGTATTACACATGTCTATCCAGAATCACCGGATGTTTTTGACCGTTCGAATACAATCCGGTTACTAACTAAAATGTCGAATGGAGATATATGGGTAGGAACGCGAAGAGGTGGATTGTATAATTATGATTCTCATCTGAAAACTAAGATAGATAATCATTATTTGCCCTATAATATTTATGCGATTTCAGAAGATAGTCAGGAGAATATATGGATAGGAACCCGGGGAGACGGACTAAAAATAGGAGATACGTGGTATAAAACGGATCCGTCTAATCCTTTTGCCTTATCTCATTCTAATATTTATTCCATTCTTCGCGATAAGAAAGATCGTATGTGGGTGGGAACATTTGGAGGAGGACTGGATCTGGCAGAATCAACGGAAAAAGGACAATATAAGTTCCGTCGTTTTTTTCAAGGAAAGAAGTATGGCTTACGGATAGTCAGAGTAATGGCAGAAGATGAGAAAGGGATGATATGGATGGGCACAAGTGAAGGTATCTGCATTTTCCACCCTGACTCATTGATTGCTAATGAAGATAACTATCATTTGTTCAGCTACACCGATGGCAATTTTTGCAGCAATGAGATTCGTTGCCTGTTTCGTGATAGCAAAGGGCGCATGTGGGTAGGAACTTCGGGTGCCGGGCTGAATCTATGCGAACTGTCAGACGACTGTCAGTCTTTGAAATATACACATTATGGAATAGCGGAAGGACTGGTTAATAATATGGTGCAATCTATTTTAGAAGATCATTCGGGACAATTATGGATTGCTACGGAATATGGAATTTCAAGGTTCAATCCCAACAGCCATTCTTTCGAGAATTATTTCTTCTCATCTTATACATTAGGAAATGTGTATAGCGAGAACAGTGCGTGTATGGGTGCAGACGGTAAACTGATTTTTGGAACAAACTACGGATTGACGATTATTGACCCGAAGAAGATTCCAACAGAGAGATTGCTTTCTCCTATTGTTATCACAGGATTGTCCGTTAATGGAATTCAGGTGAAGCCTAATATGCCGGGTTCTCCTTTGCAAGAATCTTTAGCCTATTCGGATAAGATTACATTGAAATATTTCCAGAATTCTTTTATGCTTGATTTTTCTACTCTCGATTATTCGGATAATGGTCAAATCAAGTATATGTATTGGCTGGAAAACTATGACAAGGGATGGAATGTTCCGTCTTCTTTAAGTTTTGCCACTTATAAATATCTGGAGCCGGGGAGTTACATTTTCCATGTGAAATATTGTGATGGTGCCGGTATTTGGAATGATACTGAAACAACCTTGAAGATTGTTATCGTGCCTCCGTTTTGGAAAACGAATTGGGCTATGCTCGGATATTTCATCCTGATATTAATAGCTTTGTACTTTACATATCGTATCATTTTTAATTTCAATAGGTTGCGCAACCGCATCAATGTTGAAAAACAACTGACAGAGTATAAACTGGTATTTTTCACAAATATCTCTCATGAATTCCGTACTCCGCTTACATTGATCCAAGGAGCATTGGAGAAAATGTACCGGATGGATGATATTCCACAAGCCTTATTGCATCCGTTGAAAGTCATGGATAAAAGTACACAACGTATGTTGAGGCTGATTAATCAGTTGCTGGAGTTCAGAAAAATGCAGAACAACAAGTTGGCTCTTTCTCTGCAGGAAACTGATGTAGTTGCTTTCCTGTACGAAATATATTTAAGTTTCAGTGACGTAGCAGAACAGAAGAATATGGATTTCCGCTTTTTGCCGTCTGTGCCATCCTATAAAATGTTTATTGATAAAGGTAATTTGGATAAGGTGGTGTATAACTTACTTTCAAATGCTTTTAAGTATACTCCTTCGGGTGGGACAATTCTGTTTTCTGTGAATGTGGATGAGGTGAAGAAGTGTTTATACATTCAGGTAGCGGATACCGGAGTAGGTATTCCTAAAGAAAAGCAGGGAGAATTGTTTAAACGTTTCATGCAAAGTAGTTTCTCCGGAGATAGCATTGGAGTAGGGTTGCATTTGAGCCATGAATTGGTGCAGGTGCATAAGGGAACGATTGAATATAAAGATAATGAAGGGGGAGGTTCCGTATTTACGGTATGTATTCCGACTGATAAAACTGTTTATTCGGAAAAAGACTTCCTGGTTCCCGGCAATCTCCTGTTGGAAGAAGCGAATATGCAGACTCACCATTTGCAGGAGCTTTCAGAGGAATGTCAGGAACATGAAAAGACAGTCACCACATCAAGAAAACATAAAATATTAGTCATCGAAGACGATAATGATATTCGTGGGTTCCTGCAGGAGGAGCTTAGTGCTTATTTTGAAGTAGAAGTGGCTGCGGATGGAATATCCGGATTTGAAAAGGCATGCAACTATGACGCAGACTTGATTATCTGCGATGTATTGATGCCTGGGATGACCGGTTTCGAAGTGACAAAGAAACTGAAAACTGAATTTGCGACAAGTCATATTCCTATTATTCTGCTGACTGCCTTGACTTCACCGGATAAGCACCTGGAAGGACTTGAAGCGGGAGCGGATGTTTATGTTACAAAGCCATTTAGTTTTAAGCTTTTGCTTGCGCAGGTGTTCCGGCTGATAGAGCAATGCGAAAAGTTACGGAAGAAGTTTTCCAGTGAACCGGGGGTAGTGCGTCCTGCTTTATGTAACACGGACCGGGATAAGGAGTTTGCAGATCAGTTGGTGGCTGTGGTGGAAAAGATTTATTCTCAATACAACATTTCTATTGATGAATTTGCGCAGATGATGGGGATGGGACGAACTGTGTTTTATAAAAAATTACGCGGAGTGACAGGATACTCACCGAATGAGTATTTGCGTGTCGTACGAATGAAGAAGGCTGCCGAACTGTTTTTGACCGAAAGGGATCTGACTGTTGCGGAAGTTTCTTATAAAGTGGGTATTAACGATCCTCTTTATTTCAGTAAATGTTTTAAAGCGCAGTTTGGAGTATCTCCTTCGGCTTACCAGAAAGGGGAGAGAAGTAAAACGTAGTATATACTTACCTTGAATCCGGTTTGTGAAGGATAGACCGGATTCAAGATAAGTATGTTTATCAGTTACATATTGAGGTCTAATTTATAGATTTCACTTCCGGCAAGAAGGAAACATCCTGTTCCGAAATCCTCAAAATCAGGAACTTTGTCGTATGTGACAGGTTGACTGTCTTTCGGTTCTTTGCCGGTTCCCTGTACATAACCAAGAAAACCATTCGGGTGAACTGCATCCTTCACCATAGCATTCCATGCTTTTATGATTACAGGCAGATAGGTCTTTTTATCCAATAGACCGTTGCGTACGCCCCAAGCCATACCATATACGAAAAGAGCTGTGCCGGAAGTCTCTTTGCCTCCGAAGTTTGACGGATCGTGGAGGCTGACATTCCAAAAGCCATCTTCACGCTGGCATTGTTTCAGTGCTTTGCTCATAGCCATAAAATCATTGATGTAATCTTGGCGATGTTTTTCATCAGATGGAATTTCGTTCATTACCCGCACCAAAGCTGCGTATACCCATCCGTTACCACGGCTCCAATAACAGTTTTCGCCATTAGGCTCTTTGTATGGAGGATCGAAATTATGGTCTCTCCACCACAAACCTTCTTTGACATTGAACATTCCGTTCTCTCCGTGTTTATTACGGGTATATTCGTACATATCCCACATTTTGTCGAAGTACTTCTGTTCGCCTGTAAGTTTCCCCATTTTGGCAAATATAGGCATCCCCATCTGGATAGCATCTATCCACCACCAGTCGTTTATTTGTGGAGTATTGACCAGCATATCCATATTGGCTTTCGTTTTCCGTATTTTTTCAGGATCGGGGCAAATGTTGTATAAATCGAGATAGATTTGGCTGGCGCAGTAATTATCTGCATTACGGGTGGTTGTCCCACGGTGGAAGCCCCATTGGTGGTAATCCGCCCATTCTTTGGCATAGAGATAATATTCGTCTGCGGGATAGATGGAGTAGAGTGCCATTAAGCCTTCGTAATATACGCTTCGTGTCCAGATATTACTGGGGCGAACTACTTTTTTCACAAAGGAAGGAGTGCGATAGTTGGCATATTTCTTCATGAAATAGTCGTTCACATGAAGAGTTACTTTCAGAATTTCTTTTTTATCGGGAACTGTCTGTGCTTTTATGTTCCCGTAACTCAATATTACTCCTGCAAAAAATAGTATAAGATGCTTTTTCATTTTATAATAAATTAGATTACTATTGTTCTTAGATTTAGGCACACAAAGGTGAGCCTTTCTTTACCTGTTGCAAAGAAAATGCATTGTAAGGAAAGTGATATTGAAATTTGTACGGAAAATATGTAATATTAGACTTTATTCTTTATTCATATTAGTCATGGATAAGAACCAAGTATGAATAATTAGCAAGAGCGATTTTTTTGTAAGTCATATTGTTGTATTGATATTTATTGTATATTTGTAGAAGAGTAAGGGGAGACGAATATGAAAAGTCATACAAATAAAATATTAGAGTCTATTAAGCAGGCATTGACAGAGCATTTACCAAAAGGTGGCAAGGCTTTGTTGTTTGGTTCTCAAGCTCGTGGGGATGCACGGATTGATTCTGATTGGGATATTTTGATTATCTTAGATAAAGAAAAATTGGAGCCTGAAGATTATGATAAGGTAAGCTTTCCCTTAACTATGTTGGGATGGGACTTGGGAGCGCGAATTAATCCGATTATGTATACGATGAAAGAATGGGCTGCAAGTTGTATTACACCATTTTATAAAAATGTAGAGCAGGAAGGAATTGAATTAGTATGAAATTGACAGATGAAGAACGTAATTCTTTGGTGATATTACAGTTGGAGAAAGCTAAAGTATTTTTGAAACAAGCAGATGAGATGTTTGATCTGAAGTATTGGGATATTGCTTCCAATAGATATTATTATGCCTGTTTTCATGCTGTTCAGGCTTTATTAATACAAAATGGATTATCATGTAAAACCCATGATGGGTTGATAGCTTGCTTTGGCTTGAATTTTATAAAAACAGGCAAAATTAGTGCACGTTTGGGAAGTTTTTTGGCGCGTATGGAACAATTACGGCAAAAAGGGGATTATAATTGCATTTATTCAATATCGGAGGATGAAATCAGTACGATAAAAGCTCCGGCAAGAGAACTTATTGAGACTATTGAAGTTTTACTTGCCGAATCATAATTATTCTTGTAAGGATATCATCGTTAAAAGACCATTTTTTTTATTTTTTCGGCCACATCTGTCATATATGCCGGATTAAATTCTTCTAGTTCCGTGCGTGGTCGGAATCCCCATGTCACTCCGCAAGCGGTTACACCGGCATTGGCTGCTGTTTGCATGTCTACACCGGAATCACCTACATAAAGAACATCTTCTTTTCGTACATCGGCAAGTTTTAATATATCAAAAACGATTGTTGGATCAGGTTTGACATTTACTCCTTCCCGTTGGCCGAAAACGGCAGTGAAATGAATTTCCGGAAAGTAGTGGGCAACCAGTTTCTCGGTAGCGGCCTGATATTTGTTGGAGGCTACGGCAATCTGAATGCCTGCGGATTGCAGATAAGACAATAACGCTGAAATACCCGGGTAAGGACGACTATCGTCTGCATTGTGAATATCATAATAAGGAATAAACTCTTTTCTTACCCGGAGCACATTCTCTTCTGTCTTTTCTCCTTCGGGTAATGCACGTTCAAAGAGTTTGTTGATACCATTTCCTACCATGAAGTTATACTTTTCTACATCGTGTGTGGGGTATCCTAATTTATTCAAAGCATAATTAGTGCTATGGGCGAGGTCTGCGATAGTATTTAATAATGTACCGTCCAAATCGAATATTATTAGTTTTTTCATTAAGGCTTATGTTTATAGTTAATTCTATATTTAAATCTTTTATTCTGCAAAGGTATACTAAAAAAATGAGATTGGGAAGAATGAGGCAATAGTTTAGAGAATATCGAATGAACAACAAAGCCGGAAATATATTTGTTATTCTACCAGATTGGCTTAACTTTGCGAAAAACTAAAGAATAATGAATGCAGAATGGTTTGAGGCATTGCCTGAACAATGTCCCCCAACGGATGCGAAGCGGTGCGAAGGCTGTTATTATAGAATTGCAAATGGTAATCCTGTTACAACAGAAGATTTCTTTTCGCAAAGAAAAATGCAGCCGGATAAGGTCTTTAAAGGATTAGGAATAGATGAATGTGTGACAAGGGCAGTCTCTCTATTTTCAGAGAGGGAAGAAGCGGAGAAAAGATTAAAGCTTCCTAAGTTCAAGAAGGCAAATATTGCTTTAGTCATATTGGAACCAAAAGATGGAGTGTTAAAGAAAACATTTGATATAGCACATTATTCTTGGTGGAGAACAAAGGATTTTAATGTTTTACAAGCTAAAATAGTCTGATTATGGGAATGGAAGATGTGTTAAGGATAGACAAAATTCTGGATTTCTGTGATGTGCCTCAGCTTTTTGTGGCAAGAGATGCCTTTGATACACTGTATCTTTGTCTTTTATATGATGATGAGACGGTTTATCGCTATACGGGAATACGTATCTCTACACGTAGACTTGAATCCTTCTTAGCAGGTAAAGCCGATTTGCGTTTACTCTATCTACAGCCTGAAAATGAACATGAGTATTACGATGTTGTGTTTCAATCGGGTGAATACCAGAAAACGTTATTAAAGGAAAGTGTATTGTTGGAAGATAAATTGCCGGCTGAGGGATATGTTTTATCTGGAGAGAAGCGCGAGAATGTGGTCATTAATTTGCCAATAAAAGACCGTAGTCTGCTTGCAGAGCTTGTTCGTAAATTTGGCTGGGCTTGTATGTAAGTTTAAAGAAGATAAAAAAGATTGTCCCGCTACTGCTTGAAAGTTGTGGGACAATCTTTTTTCATCCTTATATATACTTTGATTACTTCTTCGTAATACGGAACCAGTCAACGTCTGCCCAACCGCCGTCATTCGTTTTAATAGCCGGACGCGTACAGAACATACCGACTTTGGCACCAATCCATTGTCCTTCTCTTGCCTGGAAAGGAACACCTAATGATTCATATTTCTTTCCGTCGAGGCTATAGCTGAAATTACACATCACAATGAGGTCATGTCCGCCTTCACTACCCTTGATTTTCTTTCCGTCACAACTGAAACGCACTTTCAGATAAACCGTGTTTTGCGAAAGATCAACAGCGGCTTTCACTTCTTCTGGTTTGCCTTTATCTGCTCTGTCACATTCAACTTGCGACAGAACCAAACCTTTGTCTGTATTTTCTAGAACAAGTCCGGCATAATCCCTGCCCATAACGACAAGTCCGGTGCGTTCGCCTTTATTCTTTTGGTTAGGGCTGAACGTCAGTTTCATTGTTGCGGTAAAATTATCAGAAGGAGTTTTTTGTAATAAGAGGTTGGCTACATCCCACAGGTTCTTATAATCTTCTACTACCGGATAAGAGTATAATCTGACATAGCTTTTGTCACCTGCATAATACGCCCATTTTTCATTAATGTTAGCATGCCATTGCCACTGCGGAGAAAGTGTATACCCATCAAATTCGTCACTTTCTTGTGGAGTGCAGATAGGATATGTTTTACCGACATTTGGCTTCTTGTAAGTCAAAACAGGTTCTCCGCAGCCGTCACCGTCTTTATCAATACCGATAATAGGCCAGTCGTTCACCCATTTCATCGGTTGGAGATGCATAATGCGTCCGTAAGCACCGACATCTTGAAAGTGGAGGAACCAGTCTTCTCCGGTAGGAGTATCTACCCATGCACCTTGGTGAGGACCGTTGACAGGAGAGTTACCTTGCGCAAGTACTGTTTTCCATTCGTAAGGACCGTAGATGTTTTTAGAACGTAATACGACCTGCCAGCCTGTCGGCACACCGCCGGCCGGATGAAAGATATAATAATAGTCGTTTCTCTTGTACATTTTAGGACCTTCGCAAGTCTGATGTGCTTCGTGACCGTCGAAAATTATACGGGAAGGAGTGATCGCTTTTGTTGCTTCTGCATTCAGTTCGCAGATAGTGATTACACTTTTCAGTCCGGCACGACTTCCTGCGTATGCGTGTACCATATATACTTTTCCGTCTTCATCCCAGAACGGGCAAGTGTCAATGATACCTTTTCCCGCTTTCACCAAGACCGGTTCGCTCCACGGACCTTTCGGATCTTTGGCTTTCACCATAAAAGCTCCCTGATCGGGATCTCCCCAAAAGATGTAAAACTCACCGTTGTGATGACGAATAGCCGGAGCCCATACACGATTGCCGTGTTCCGGCCGTTCTGGAGTTTCGATAGGGGAGAGGGCATTGGGAACTGCGGCACCGATGATTGTCCAGTTGACTAAATCTTTAGAATGAAGGATTTGCAATCCCGGCAAACAGTTGAAACTGGATGAAGTCATATAGAAATCATCTCCTACACGGCAAGCATCCGGATCGGAATAGTCGGCATAAAGCACCGGATTTTTGTATTTACCGTTTCCGAGGTCGGAAACCCATACTTCAGATACATAGTTCTTCTGTGCTACTGCGGTGAAAACCGTTAATAAGCAAAAGGCTAAAGTCTGTGTCAATCGTTTCATGTTATAGATAGATTATTTATAGATATGATTCGTTGGTTTTATCTGATGGCAAAGGTAAATAAAAAGACTCTGCACAAGGAGGAATATTTGTGCAGAGTCATAGAAAAATTGGTAGATACCTCGTAATTTTTGTTTAGTTGTATTTGTTTCTACCCTATTTATTGGGGCGGTTATCTTTTATTCTCACTGTCACCGGATGAGCCAGCTCTTCTTTCCATTCGCGGAGATGAGCAAACCATGCTTCCGGCGTTTTATATCCGAATGTCTCTTTCATCGAGGTGAAAGTCGTGTGATACTGGAAATATTTATTTCCCGGGGCGGTAATTGTATAAAGGAAGTTGGCTTTATCCTTTTCTTCCGATTTTACATAACGTTGGGGAATACAAGTGCCCAGCCCTACAGTTTCTTTAGCATATTTTACGGTATCGTTTACCGGCCAGTCCGTTCCCCAACTTCCTACGAGTCCTTTATGATCGGAGAAAGATTTGGAAGTACCTACGATGTCTTGCACACCTGTGCAGAAAATTTCTTTATCGAGCGGTTCGTCAAAGAATGCTTCGATATGAAGATCGCGATGTCCGGCATAAAGCGTGTAGCGTGTCATCATATTCAGTTCCTGGTCCTGATATTTCCATCCGGTTACTTCTATTTCTGCAATTACACGTACCGGTCCATAAGAGACGATACGTTCTGTACGAGTGTCCACTGGAGTAATATGGGTTGCCTTTTGTCCGTCCCAACCTTTCAATGCACCCGGTCCGCAACTGTCGAACACGCGAAGTACGTCATCTCCGAATCCTTTAGCTAACTGCTCATCCGTCGGATAGAACTGCGATTCTTTGATTTCCAGTCCTTTGTTGAACTTGCCGTAAATATCCGGTGTCTGTTTTTCATTGAAATAAAGACGGTATCCTACCAGTTCCGATTCCAAAACCGGACCGTGAGGACGTACCATGCTGTATATATTGCTAGTGCCGGGAACGGTGATAGCCTGTACCCGTTGATGTTTACCTTTCTTGTTGTCTACAATAAACATATCGGCATAAACTCGTTCAGGATAAGTCTTTGTACTCTTTTCCGAAGAAAGTGTAACCTGAAATGTTTTTCTACCATGGGCAGGAAGATCGGCAACAAAGACCAGTTCGTCCATCTTGCGGTCCCGGTTCAAATCGTCCAACTGCGAAGGAATTTCCTTCCTTCCTTCCATGACAACGGCTGATTTTACTTTGAAACCAGCGTGCAACTCATGTAGATTGATAACAACCGGAGCATCCGCTTTGGGCTGATTCCAGTTGTTTTGTACTTCAACTGTGATGGTTTTCTCCTGTTTCTGCGTTTGGGCAGACAGGCTGAAAGCTCCTAAAAAGAAAGTAATAATAAAAAGATTCTTCTTCATGTTTCTAAGGCTGAAATTATACGTCGTATTTCTCCTTGCAAAAATAGCAGAAAAAATAGCAGACTGTGTCTCTTTTGAGGAGATTATAGTCTGCTATTTGAGCTTTTTACTCTATATAATGATATTGTGGTTTCTATTTTGCATCACAGAATGGCAATGAGTTTTTATTTGAGACTTAAAATCTCCTCTTTTGCACCTAATTCCTCATATACCTTTCCGTCTATAGTCAGATTCTTGGCATTCTTAACGTTTAATATATTGTTACCTTTAGAAGATTCTACATAAATATTTTCCAAAGTAACTCCGTCTACCTGACTGATAACAACTCCATCCGCAGCTTCCGTCATCACAACGTTTTTAACGGTAATATTGCTGATGGGCATTTCCGGCAGTCCGTTGAAGAACATGGCACGTCCCGAACCTCTGCAAACAATATTGGAAATATGAATATTGCGGAAAGCTGGTGTTTCTTCTGTCACCGGAGGAATGGCAGTTTTCATACGGCTCAACAGATCTTCTTCCGATTCTTCACCGGCACCTTTTCCACCGTAGAACAAGTCGAACAATAAGGGTTCATTCGGAATATTAATCATATTGATATTGTTAATGTAGATGTTTTCTACCACACCGCCACGTCCGCGGGTACTCTTGAAACGTAAACCTACATCTGTACCCATAAATGTGCAGTCCTCTACATAGATATTCTTCACACCGCCGGACATTTCACTACCTACCACGAATCCGCCATGTCCGTGCAATACTGTATTGTTTTTCACGATAACGTTCTGGCAAGGTTCTCCACGACGGCGTCCATCTTCGTCTTTACCGGATTTGATACAGATGGCATCATCTCCCGCATCAAACACACTATTGATAATTAGAGCGTTTTTACAAGATTCCAAGTCGATAGCATCACCGTTTTGAGAATACCAGGGGTTGATGACCATGATATTATTTACTGTGAAATCTTCGCAAGACAATGGGTGCAGACACCAGCTTGGTGAGTTTTTGAAAGTAACTCCTTCCAACAGCACCTTCTTGCTTTTGACGATGCTTAACAACACCGGACGTAACCATGGACGGATTTCAGCCCATTCTTCATCTGTGTTGATACCTTCGGGGACATTGAAGTCTTTGCAAGCCATTGCACCTCTCAGTGAGCCGGCAGTGGGATACCATATCTCTTGTTTCTCGTCGAGAACACCTCCCGAGTTTACCAGCTTTTTCCATTGTGAAGCAGTCAGCTTTCCTTTTTTTACCGGACGCCAGCAGTCACCGTTTCCGTCAAATGTACCATGTCCGGTGATAGCTATATTTTCTGCATTGCGTACTGAAATCGGTGATTGGCAACGACGAGTCTCGAGTCCTTCGAAAGAAGTGGCAATGATAGGATATGCTTCAAAATCACCGGTAAAAAGTACCAGCGCATTTTGTTCCGTATATAGATTTACATTGCTCAACAGCTCGATCGGACCAGTCAACCAGACACCTTCCGGGATAATCACTTTACCCCCTCCGCGTTGATTCACGTCTTTAATAGCATCGTTGATAGCTTTGGTATTCAGGAACAGACCGTCTCCTTTGGCTCCGAATTTCTCAATGTTTACTTCGTAAGCAGGGAAAACCGGTTGCTGTACTTTCGGCATTTCAAAAGGTAAATTCTGGTAAAGAGCGTCACTGATGGAGCTTTCTTTTACGGTAGTCTCGCTTTGTTTACATCCTGATGAGATAAACGGTAAACAGCATAGGGCCATCCAGAAGAGTCTTTTTGTCAATGTGTTCATTTAGTAACTTATTTCTATAGGGTTATACATCTATTGTTTTTCTTGGTAATTGGGTGATGATTAATGAGGGCGATTTCATAATTCTTATGTCCTTCCGCAGGCGATCTGTCGCAGGCAGCCTGCAGGAGAGGAATAAGACAAATTCATGTTAACCTAATTCTAACCTTAAATAAATATTATGAAAAAACCTCTTAATTATCGATTGCAAAGATAGGTGGCAAACCCCAAGAGGATGTGGACTAATTGATAGAATACGTGTATTTTTTGTCATTTCTGTCTATTATTTGCACACTTCTCGTGTTTTTATGCAGAAAGTTCCTATCTTTGCACAAAATTTAACTATTAAAAGATATGAGTTATAACTTGTTGAAAGGAAAAAGAGGTATTATCTTCGGTGCTTTGAACGATCAGTCTATTGCCTGGAAAGTAGCAGAGCGTGCCGTAGAAGAAGGTGCAACTATTACATTATCAAATACTCCGATGGCTATCCGTATGGGAGAAGTCGACGCTTTGGCCCAGAAATTAAATTGCCAGGTTATTCCGGCAGATGCCACTAGTGTAGAAGATTTGCAAAATGTATTCAAGACCTCCATGGATATACTGGGTGGACAAATTGATTTTGTACTCCACTCTATCGGTATGTCTCCCAACGTGCGCAAAAAACGTACTTACGATGACCTTGACTATGGAATGTTGGATAAGACATTGGATATTTCAGCTGTTTCATTCCATAAAATGATTCAGTCGGCCAAGAAATTGAACGCTATTGCTGATTACGGTTCTATCGTTGCTTTGAGCTACGTGGCCGCGCAGCGTACTTTCTACGGCTACAATGATATGGCAGATGCAAAGGCATTGCTGGAATCTATTGCACGTAGCTTTGGTTACATCTACGGACGCGAACATAGCGTACGTGTGAATACTATCTCGCAGTCTCCTACATTTACTACTGCCGGTTCGGGCGTGAAGGGTATGGATAAACTGTTTGATTTCTCCAACCGTATGTCTCCTCTCGGAAATGCTACGGCTGACGAATGTGCCGATTATTGCATCGTGATGTTCTCCGATCTTACCCGTAAGGTAACTATGCAGAACTTATTCCATGACGGTGGATTCTCCAGTGTAGGTATGAGTCTTCGTGCCATGGCTACTTACGAGAAAGGACTCGATGAGTATATGGACGAAAATGGTAACATCATTTACGGATAAAAAAATATGAAACTACGGATCTCTCTTCTTATTATTTTAATGAGTATGCTTTTCGCCTCCTGCGGGATAAGCACGGGAAAGGGTACGGAGCAGAAGGAAGAGGAGATTTCTGTTCTAAGATATGATAAGCTGTTGAGCGAATACGTTCGCTCCAACAGCTTTTCTGCTATGCAGAAGTTGACGATGGACTACCGTATGCCGACGAAAATCCTGATTGAGGATGTATTGTCTATCGGTACGGTGAAAGATGATACCATTTCGCAACGTCTGCAGAAATTCTATTCGGATACGACTTTAGTCCGTTTGCTTAGCGACGTAGAAGCAAAGTACCCTAATCTGGATGAGGTGGAAAAAGGACTTAACAAAGGATTCTGGAAACTGAAGAAGGAAGTGCCTGATACAAAAGTGCCGTTTATCTATTCGCAAGTGTCTGCCTTCAACGAATCTATTATTTTGGTGGATTCTTTATTAGGGATCAGTCTTGATAAATATATGGGGGAAGATTATCCTCTTTATAAGCGTTTCTATTACGATTATCAATGTCGCTCGATGCGTCCGGAACGGATTGTGCCGGATTGTTTTGCTTTTTATCTTTTGAGCCGTTACGGAATGAACTATCATGAGGGTACTTGTTTGATTGACTTGATGATGCACTCCGGAAAAATCAACTACGTCGTGCAGAACTTATTAGGATATAGTGATATCGGCGAAGCGATGGGATATTCCAAGGAGGAAAACGACTGGTGTAAGGAGAATGAAAAGGAGATATGGAATTATATCTGTACCAACGATCATCTGCATGCACGAGACCCGATGGTGATCCGCTATTATATGAAGCCTGCTCCTGCTGTCGATATGTTGGGTGCTCAAGCTCCGGCATTGATCGGGACATGGATGGGAGCAAGAATCATCGCTTCTTATATGAAAAAGCATAAGGATATGAAACTGAAAGATCTCCTGGAATTTACTGATTATCATGTGATGTTAAGTGAATCCAACTATCTGGCTTCCTAAACTGTTGCATTTTTCAATTCTTAATTAGCTTCGCTCAAAACCTTATTTGATTTTTAATATTAAAGTATAGTCTTAATTCTCAATTTAAAAAGTGGAAACTGCCCTCTATTTGTTGCCCGTGACGTTAGGTGATACGTCTATTGAAAAGGTATTGCCTTCTTATAATAAGGAGATCATTTCTGGTATCCAGTATTTTATAGTCGAAGATGTTCGTTCTGCCCGGCGTTTCCTGAAAAAGGTGGACCGGGAGATTGATATTGATGCATTGACATTTTACCCGTTGAACAAGCATACTTCTCCTAATGATATTTCCGGTTATCTGCAACCTTTGGTGGGTGGAGCTTCAATGGGGGTTATCTCCGAAGCAGGTTGTCCGGCAGTAGCTGACCCGGGAGCGGATGTGGTTGCTATCGCACAACGTAAAAAGCTGAAAGTGGTTCCTTTGGTCGGACCTTCTTCCATTATCCTTTCCGTGATGGCTTCCGGCTTTAACGGGCAGAGTTTTGCGTTTCACGGTTATCTGCCGATTGAACCGGGAGAACGTGCCAAGAAACTAAAAGCACTGGAGCAGCGTGTGTATGCTGAAAATCAAACGCAACTTTTCATAGAGACGCCTTACCGGAATCATAAAATGGTAGAGGATATTTTGTTGAATTGCCGTCCTCAAACAAAGCTCTGTATCGCTGCCAATATTACTTGTGAAGGAGAATATATACAGACGCGTACAGTGAAGGACTGGAAAGGACACGTGCCCGATTTATCTAAGATTCCCTGTATTTTTCTCTTATATAAATAACGCCTTTCAGGTGTTCATATTCATCTTCGAAGCAGCTGCTGAAGAAGCCTTTTCCTAAGTTTTCCTCTATCTGTTTGAAATTCCACAGCTTACTGTTTTTAAAGCGGGGGGTACAAAGGATGGAATCGTCTTTGATATCGACAATGAATAGATAGATAAGACGGTTGGTTACTTCATTCTCGAAGTGATAAACGATGTTGAATTCAGGTTTGATACCTTTTTCATGAGGAAAAGCATTGTTGATTAAACGAGTGGCGCCTGCTTCCAGAGATTCTCCGTAGCGAAGATAACATTCCATGGGAATATCTACTTTCCCTCTATCCAGAATGGCTGTTGATGGCCTGTCGCAAAGGAATAACATTCCGTGAGTGGATATGGCAATTCTTATCACCGGATTGATGTATGCATTTTTGTAATTAACAGCTTCTATTGCAGGTGTTTTCCCGATCACGTCTCCTTTGGTATTCACAATAGGAACATATTCCGTGTGTGACATTAAGTGATTGAAGAAACGGATGGCAATCTGGTTGAACAGAATACTCATCAGAAAGACGGTAGGGGGCAGCACCTTATAGAGTACAAAGATACTTGTCTTGCTCAACGGATCTTGAAAAACGATGGTAATGCTGATTATAATAAAATGCAATATACCGAAGATCAAAGCGATACGTGCGGATACAACGGCTGCTTCTGCTCCCTGCGCATATAAACGTTTGTTGCAAGAACCTATCTGTTTTAAGAAGTGGTTGATAAACCTTTTCTTATGCATGTAAAGACTTAGCATCGGAATGAGAATACTGACTTCCAGTGTAAGTGGAAGCGCACCGGGGGGAACATAATCACCAGGAATGAGAGCTGCTACGGATAATAGTGCTAACACTCCGGTCGCTATATAGAGGATAAAATTAGGAATTAACAATCCTTTACGTCGATAAGAAAGGTATATACCTATAATACCTATGCCTGTACCGATGTAAATAGCCGTGTCTTGCGTTATAAGTTCACACAATAAAATGGAAATAATAACGGGGATAAAACCCAGCGACATGTTAAATGTGGAAGAAAGTGTTCCTTTATGAGCCATCTCTATATTTATGTTTATTTGTCGGTTCTATCAATAAAACAAATAGGGGATATGTTTTGTTTGCTAACGAATATGTTTCTCTGCGTGGTAGGAGGAACGAACAAGAGGAGCACTCTCTACGATGTTGAATCCTTTCTCTAAACCTACAGTTTTATAATCTGCAAATTGCTGTGGAGTGATGTATGCTGCAACGGGATAATGCCGGTGAGTCGGTTGAAGGTATTGGCCTATGGTAAGAATCTGGCAACCGGTTGCTAACAGATCATCCATCAATGTTTCAACTTCTTCCGGGGTCTCACCCAGTCCGACCATAATGCCGCTTTTAGACTTAACTCCCTTCTCGGAAATGTGTCTGATGACTTGCAAACTTGTATCATAATTTGCCGCGCTGCGCACTAGCGGACTAATGCGGCGTACGGTTTCCATATTGTGTGAAATAATGTCGGGACGGGCTTCGATTACCAAATCTAACAACTCCATCCTGCCTTGAAAATCAGGAATAAGCACTTCGATTGTTGTTTGTGGATTCAGCCGTTTTATTTCCTGAATGGTACGTGCCCAATGTGCTGCTCCCAAATCCGGTAGATCATCTCTGTCTACGGATGTGATGACAGCATGATCCAGTTTCATCAGTGCGATGGATTCTGCTACATGGGTAGGTTCGTTTATGTCTAACGGGTGCGGGCGGCCGGTTTGTGTGTTGCAGAATTTGCAACTGCGCGTACAGATGTCACCACCGATCATAAAGGTGGCAGTTCCTTTTCCCCAGCATTCCCCCATATTAGGGCAACGCCCACTGCTGCATATAGTATGCAAGCAGTGGGAGTCGACAATCCGTTTGGTTTCGGTGTATCGTTCGTTGGCACCGATATTAATTTTCAGCCATTCGGGCTTACGTACTCTGTCCGTCATTATAAATTGTTCAAGAAAAAGTTGGTCAACCGTGTGTATAGGTGTTGGCGGGTATTGCCACCATATATTCCATGATTGCGGTTCGTGTACACTTGCATATCAAATTGTTTTCCAAGCTGAACCAACTGTTCGGCATATTCCGCACAATTTTGGAAGTGCACATTGTCATCTGCCATACCATGCACCAACAACAAGTTTCCATGTAGTTTGTCAGCACGTGTGAAGGCTGATGATTCCTTATATCCTTCCGCGTTCTCTTTCGGAGTACGCATGAAGCGTTCGGTATAAATCGTATCATAGAAACGCCAGTCGGTGGGTGCGGCCACTGCTACTCCTGCTTTGAATACAGGCGTTCCTTCGCTCATGCTCATAAGAGTCATGTATCCGCCGTAGCTCCAGCCCCAGATACCGATGCGATCTTTATCCACGTATGGTTGTTTGCCGAGATACAAGGCAGTCTCTACCTGATCTTTGGCTTCTTTGACTCCGATTTTCAGATAAGTGCATTTCTCAAAAGCTTCTCCACGACCTCCTGTGCCGCGACCGTCCACGCATACCACGATGTAACCGAGGCTTGCCATGTATGTCTCCCAACTGATTCCCCAGGTATCCAATACCTGTTGAGAGCCCGGACCGCTATATTGATACATCAGTACCGGATATTTTTTGGATGCGGAGAAATTAACCGGTTTCATCATCCAACCGTTCAACTTCACGCCATCTGTGGTTTGGAAAGTGAAGAATTCTTTTTGCGGCACAGCATATCCGGACAATGTTTGTTTCAATCCGTCATTGGTAATAAGCGTTTTGAGTGTTTTGCCCGAATTATCATTCAGTGTAACCAGCATCGGAGTATTCAAGTTGGAGAACTTGTTCATGTAATACTTCATCGATTTGCTGAAGAGCGGTGTATTGGTTCCTGTCTGTTGGGATAGTTTGAGCTTCTTGCCCTTCTTGTCTATTTTATAGACAGCTTTGCGCAGAGGGCTTTCTTCATTGCTGGTGTAATAGAAAGAACCGTCTTCTTCATCATATCCCAGAAAATCTTTTACCTCAAACTTACCGTTAGTAACCTTTTTAATCAGATTACCTCCCATGCTGTACCAATAGAGGTGACTGTAACCGTCACGTTCGCTAAGCAGGCTGAAATATTCCGGATAGAACTGGATATTATCGAAAATATTCTCCTTTATGTAATAAGGAGACTCATCACGAAGTATAAGTTTGCAAAGTGTGGAACGAGGATCGGCAAAGTAAAGATCAAAACGGTCTTGATGGCGGTTCAATGTCATGATAGCCAGTTTATTGGCATCCTTTGTGAAGCGTATACGCGGAATATATCCATCTGCATCCAATGGGAGTTTCATTGTACGGGTGACATGTGATTTGATGTCATACGTGCGTACCTCTACTTTCGAATTCGGATATCCGGCTTTCGGATACTTGTATGTATATTCGCCCGGATAATCTTTTAAAGCATCAATGCGGGGTGCTTGTCCGGCAAATACCGGGAAAGAGTAGGAGGGAACTTCCGACTCGTCGAAACGGATAAAAGCAATCAGCGTATTGTCGGCGCTGAATTCCAAAGCACGGTCGAAGCCGAACTCTTCTTCATACACCCAGTCAGGAATACCGTTGATTACCGAATTCTGTTTGCCATCTTCTGTGACCTGGCTTTCGCTGTTGCCGTAAAGCAACTTAACAAGAAATATGTTATTGTTGCGTACAAATGCAATCATGGTACCGTCCGGAGAAAAGACGGGGACCTGTTGAGGTCCACCGTCAGACAGCCGTTCAATAATGTTGTTTGTCGTAACGCCCTTATCATTTCGTTTCAAAGGGTAAATGTAATGTACAGCTGTGTATGAATGCCTGTAAATAGGTGTTGTTTTAGTAGCAATCAGCAATTTCTGACCGTCGGGCGAGAATTGGTAACTGTCGAAGTTCTTGAAGTCACATTCGCGTGTGGTATTTACATCGAAAATCACTTCTACTTTCTCGCCTGTCTTGAAAGAGTATTTAATGATTTGCGTGCCGTCAGCGTTCATCTGTGTGTAGTGTTCGCCATCAGGCATAGGGATTACTCCCTGAATATTTTCCGGGCGGAAACGTCCGGAAGTAATATCTTTTAAATCGAGTGCCTTTTGTCCTTGTGCCATTCCGGTCAGACAGAGAAGGCAGAGTAATAAAGTGATGCTGATCTTTTTCATCTGCGTTTATAATCGGTTTTGGTTTTAATTCGTACTTGCAAAAGTAACAATAAACTTAGATTCAACAAAGCCTGACCGATTTTTATATAGATTTGATAAGGATTATTGGGTGAGATTCAATATCTTTGTGAAAAGGACTTTAAACATTACCACTATGAATTCAAAAAGAAAAGACTTGCAATATGCTTCTGTCTTCTTATTGGCCGTGGCATTGACATTCCTGATGGGGAAGGGTGATAATCTGTGGTTGGTGTCATGGGGTGACTTGATACCGAGTTTGTTTGTACTGTTCATAGCAGGTGATTGTTTACATAGTTCCCTGCTTCGTATCAAACGTGGCGAAGAGGAGGGAGGAGCCCGGTGGAGTACTTGTTTCACTTTCCTGGTATTCAGCATTATTTTTATGGGCGACTTGTTCTTTATCGGCAACTTTATTGTCAATAAACTGTGGAGCTAAAAGAGATGTAATAAATCTGTTTCACAGGTGTTTAATAGTAGATTCTTCGTCTTAACTATAACTTTTAGTTTACTTTAACTAGATAAATTAGTTTATGAACTAAAACTTTTCGTTATTTGCAGCAAACAAAGTTGCAGATATGAAAGGATTAACAGCAAAAGAAGAAGAAATCATGGGCTTTTTCTGGGAAAAAGGTCCCTTGTTCGTGAAGGAAATGTTGGCTTTCTATGAAGATCCCAAGCCACATTTCAATACACTATCTACGATTGTGCGTGGGTTGGAAGAAAAAGGTTTTCTAGCTCATTATACTTTCGGAAATACCTATCAATATTATCCCGTAGTCAGTGAAGAAGATTTTCGTAAAGGAACGCTGCGGAATGTGATTAGTAAGTATTTTAATAATTCTTACCTGAATGCCGTTTCTTCTTTAGTTAAAGAGGAAGATATTTCCTTGGATGAATTGAAACAGCTCATCGAGGAAGTGGAACAGGCTGACAAAAAACACTAATCTATTAAACGAAAATCTATGCTATGGGAGTTTTCTTCATTTATATATTAAAATCATCTGTTTGTCTTGTTCTGTTTTACCTGTTTTTCCGGTTATTACTTAGCAAGGAAACCTTTCATCGTTTCAATCGTATGGCTTTATTGGGAGTGTTGTTCTTTTCATTACTCATTCCTTGTATCGAAGTAACTACCCGGCATCAGGTTGAAGTGCAGCAGGCTGTGCTCTCCATTGAGCAATTGTTATTGATGGCAGAGTTGGAGGCTACTCCTGCCAATGTCGGTGCAGTGCAGGAGACGTCGGCCATATCTTGGGTACAGATTGTTCTGTTGGTCTATCTGGCGGGTATTCTGTTTCTTGCCTGTCGCAATATCTATTCTTTGATTTGTCTCTTCCGGTTGATACATTCCGGCAAACATGAGAAGTTGGAGAAAGGGGTTACACTTGTGGTGCACAATCAGGAGATAGCTCCGTTCAGTTGGATGAACTATATTGTCATCAGCCGGAAAGACCTGGAGGAAAACGGGAGGGAAATCCTTATTCATGAAATGGCTCATATCCACCATCGTCATTCAGTAGATTTATTGGTGGCGGATATTTGCATCTTTTTCCAATGGTTCAATCCTGGTGCATGGTTGTTGAAACAGGAGTTGCAGAACGTTCACGAATATGAAGCGGACGAGACCGTCATTAATGAGGGTGTAAACGCGAAAGAATATCAACTATTATTGATAAAAAAAGCCGTTGGCACAAGGCTCTACTCTATGGCCAACAGCTTTAATCACAGTAAACTTAAAAAACGTATCACTATGATGTTAAAAGAAAAATCGAATCCGTGGGCACGGTTGAAGTATTTGTATGTACTTCCGTTGGCAGCTATTGCAGTAACTGCTTTTGCCCGTCCTGAAATCTCTGAAAAAATGGAAGAGATTTCTGCTGTCAAAGTTAATGATTTGGCGGAAATTGTGCAAGAAAAGGTGCTGCAAGATACAGTAAAAGTATCTAAAGACGAGAAGAAAGATGATTTGGTGGTGTCCGGCGTGAAATCGAAAGAGGAGGAAGAAATTGTTATTTTTGAGGTTGTAGAGCAGATGCCGGAATATCCTGGTGGTATGAGTGCACTGCAAAAATATCTGTCGGAGAAAATAGCTGGTTCTCCGATGAAGGGTAAAGCGGGCGGTAGAGTGATGGTAGGTTTCACTGTGGCTGAAACCGGGAAGATAAAAGATGTACGTGTACTTCAGTCGGATGAAGCGTCATTAAATCAGGAAGCCGAAAGAATTGTCAGTGAAATGCCGGATTGGATTCCCGGAAAGCAACGAGGCAGACCTGTACCAGTGAAATATACTGTCCCTATAAGATTTGGGAATATCAGATTTGCAGAGAATAAGCAGCCTCTGATTTTTGCTGATGGCAAGGAGATTAGTATGGATGCTATGGAAAAGCTGGACCCGTCAACAATAGAAAGTATATCTGTGTTGAAAGATTCTACTTCGATAAAAGTGTATGGTAAACGGGGTGCGAACGGGGTGATACTTGTGAATACTCAACGAGGCAGTAAGACTAAAATACAGAATAAGGAAATCAGTTTTTCACAAAAAACAACCAGTACGGATGCTGTTCCCGATTTTCCGGTCAGTGGAACTGTTGTTGACGAGCAGGGGCGTCCGAAGGCTGGAGTCAGCATTATTGTGCCTAATACAAATCATGGTACGATAACGGATATAAATGGTCATTTTAGTCTGAAAGCAATGAAAGACGGCAATCTGTGGTTCTCATTTATTGGATATAAGCCAGTAAAAGCTTCTGTATCTTCTACGATGAATATACGAATGGAGCAGGAAGTGGTTGACCTGTTTCCTGAACTTTCAGGCAGTGTGAAAAATGGAAATTCAGGGTTTAAGGTGAATAATGGTGTAACTGTGCATGGGATAAAAGGCGAAGAGCCTTTAGTCATTATAGACGGGAAAGAAACTATGGAGAAAGATGCGTTGTCTAAGCTTGCGCCGGACCATATAAAAAGTATTTCTGTGCTGAAAGATAAATCAGCACAGGTTGTCTACGGAGACAAAGGAAAGAATGGGGTGATTATTGTAGAAATGTTGACGGATGATGAATATCAGGCCCGTCAGAACAAAAGATAAGAGAAATCATGTATTGATTTGTTGACGGAGGTACGCTAGTATCTCCGTTTCTTGTTCCGGGTGAAACCATTTTATTTCTTCATCTCTTTTGAACCAGGTCATCTGTTTACGCGAATAAATGCGGGAGTTTTGCTTGATTTTGTCTATAGCAAAGGGGAGTTCCCATTCTCCGTCCAGATATTTGAACAGTTCTTTATAGCCTACTGTATTGAGTGAATTGAGGTGACGATAGGGAAGTACGGAACGTACTTCTTCCAATAATCCTTCCTCCATCATCTGGTCTACCCGACGGTTGATACGGTCATAAAGTTCTTCCCGATCACGAGTCAGGCCGATTTTCAGAATACGGAAAGGACGCTGTTTTTTTTGTTGGGTGCGAAAAGAAGTATAAGTGCGTCCGGTCATATAGCAAATCTCCAACGCATGAATTACCCGCTTGGGATTCTTCAGATCTACAATCCGGTAATATTCCGGATCTAACAGGCGAAGTTCTGCGCAGAGTTGTTCAAGGCCTTCCTCTTCATACTTTTGTAGCATGAGTTGACGGGTTTCCGCATCAACGGTAGGAATATCGTCAATTCCCTTACAGATAGCGTCTACGTACATCATTGAGCCACCAGTGAGAATCACTACTTCGTGTTGCGTGAATAATTTCTCCAGAATATCCAGTGCTTCTGTTTCGTATTGAGCAGCGCTGTAATAGTCTGTGAGGTGGAGCGTGCCGACCAGTTGATGGGGGACACGTTTAAGTTGATCGGGAGTAGGAGCTGCTGTGCCTATTTTTAATTCGGCATAAAGCTGTCTCGAATCGGCAGATACAATGCTTGTCTG
Organism: Bacteroides sp. MSK.18.37; assembly: GCF_019129155.2. Lineage (NCBI taxonomy): Bacteria > Pseudomonadati > Bacteroidota > Bacteroidia > Bacteroidales > Bacteroidaceae > Bacteroides > Bacteroides sp. MSK.18.37. The sequence continues at coordinate 4,728,566 of NZ_JAHOIB020000001.1, forward strand.
AAATGTTTCTGCCAAGCGCAGGCTCAACTCCGTTTTCCCCACACCTGTAGGACCTATAAGAACAATGAGAGTAGGCATAGATTTTTAAGTATTAAGTATAGAAGTATTAAGTATTAAAGCGTACGGGACTAAAAAAATATTAGGTATTAACTGCCTGACACTACATAGCAATTAATACCTAATACTTGATGCTTAATACTTAAAATTTTTCTTCTTCGTATGGGCTGCTAGTGTCACCACCTATGTCAAATCCTTCCTGATCGAAGTCTTCCATGTCGAAGTCCTGGTCTCCATAGAAGTTTTCATCCAGATCAAGAGAACCTCCGGTAGCGGTCATTTCTTCAAAGTCTACCGTTTGTTTGGGAGCATCTCCTGATTTCTTGGTACATTTGGCACCATTCATATCTTTTCCGGTGATAATTTCGGATAGTTCGATGAAGAAACAACGTTCTGTCATGTAATCGAATACATATAACAGTTTCTGTTTTTCATCTTCTACCAATTCGCTGATAGTAGTTTCTTTCATCACCCAGCTATCCATTTCCGGATTGTCGTCCATTTCTTCCAAGGTTACTTCTTTTTCTTTTTCCCAGTCGTCATCGCAGATAAAGAAAGAAGTCATCTGGTCGTTTGCGTACCCTACTGATTTCAGTATTGCTTCATGGAAGTCATAAAAAGTTGCTTCCGGGTCAATTTGTATTTCTCTGACAAAATCGTCAACTTCATCAGATATGATAGTAAATCTGTATATCATAATATGACTATTTTGAACTGTTTATTTAATAATACCACGTTCTGAATTACGGATGAAATTGACGATATAGTCAATTTCCGGGCTCTTTTCGAATTCATCTTCTATTTTTTTCAATGCTTCCGTCGTGTTCAAACCACTTTGGTAAATGATACGATATGCATTGTGAATATTTTCGATCACTTCATTGGAGAAACCACGACGGCGCAAGCCGATGATATTGATTCCGCTGAAAGCGATTGGTTCGCGTCCTGCAATGATGTAAGGAGGAATATCTTTACTGAAACGGCATCCGCCCTGAATCATTACATGACTGCCTACATGACAGAATTGATGCATCAATACATTGGCACTGACAATCGCGTTATCATCAATGACGATTTCGCCTGCCATCTTGGTAGAGTTACCGATGATACATCCGTTACCAACCAATGCGTCGTGTGCTACGTGTACACCCTCCATCAATAAATTGTTATTTCCCACAATCGTGCGCCCTTTAGCTGCCGTACCACGGTTGATTGTTACATTTTCACGAATCAGATTATTATCTCCGATTTCGGCTGTCGATTCTTCACCGCGAAACTTGAGGTCTTGCGGAATGGCTCCGATAACGGCACCCGGAAAAATCGTGTTTCCGTTACCAATACGTGAACCGTATAAAATATTGGCGTTAGCCATAATTTTATTGTTGTCGCCGATAACTACGTTCTTATCTATAAATACAAAAGGCGCAATTTCTACATTTTCCCCAATCTTAGCTTCGGGATGGATATACGCTAAAGGACTTATCATGCTTTTAAATATCAATTATTACTTATTTTTTACTATTTGTGCCATGAACTCTGCTTCGCAAACAACTTTCTCGCCGACAAACGCATATCCTTTCATGGTAGAAATACCGCGACGAATAGGTGCCAGCAGTTCTACGCGAAAGATGATTGTATCTCCCGGCACTACTTTCTGGCGGAATTTCACTCCGTCTATTTTCATGAAATAGGTAGAATAACGTTCTGGATCATCGACAGAATTCAAGACGAGCAAGCCTCCGACTTGTGCCATTGCTTCCACTTGAAGTACTCCCGGCATAACGGGCTCCTGTGGAAAATGTCCCTGAAAGAAAGGTTCGTTGGCTGTGATGTTTTTAATACCTACAATGTAGTTGGCACCAATTTCAATTACTTTGTCCACCAGTTGGAAAGGATAGCGGTGCGGCAACAATTCGCGGATACGGTTTACATCCATTATCGGCTCACGGTTACAGTCGTAACTTGGTGCCTGTATTTCGTGTAGACGGATTTCTTTCCGCATCTGACGGGCAAATTTATTGTTGATGGTGTGTCCCGGACGAGTAGCGATGATACGGCCTTTAATCGGTTTGCCAATTAAAGCGAGGTCACCAATGACATCCAGCAGTTTGTGACGGGCACATTCATTGGGCCAAACTAACGGTTTGTGATTGATATAGCCTAATTGATCGGCATCCATGTGAGGTACTCCCATCACATCTGCCAACTTATCGAAGCTTTCCTGTGACATCTTGCGTTCGTAGATTACGATCGCATTGTCCAGGTCACCACCTTTAATCAATCCGGCGGAGAGCAAAGGCTCTATTTCACGAACAAAGACGAAAGTACGGCTGGCAGCCACTTCGTCTTTGAAATTATGCATATCTTCAAGGGTAGCAAACTGATTCGGGATAATAGTCGAATCGTAAGAAACCAGTACATTCAGACTGAAATTCTCGTCAGGTAGTACAATAATAGAAGAACCAGTCGTTTCATCCCGGAACTCAATTTTAGACTTGATAATATAAAAGTCTTTGACGGCATTTTGCTCTACTGTTCCTACACGTTCTATTTCTTGTACGTAATATTGTGCACTACCATCTAAAATAGGAAATTCCGGTCCGTTAACTTGGATCAGGCAGTTATCAATGCCCAATGCGTAAAGGGCTGCCATACCATGTTCAATGGTGCTTACTTTGACTCCATTTTTCGACAATACAGTACCACGGGTGGTTTCTGTTACATTGTCGGCTACTGCGTCGATAGTTGGTTGTCCTTCTACGTCAATGCGTTGGATTTTATATCCATGATTGTCCGGAGCTGGATTGAATGTTACAGTGAGATCAAGTCCAGTGTGAAGACCTTTCCCGCTCAGTGAAAAGCTATCTTTCAGCGTTTTTTGTTTCAGCATTGGTTACTTATTTAATAGTTGTTTTAATTCTTCTACTTCTTTGCGCAGATTACGCAGTTCTTTCTGCATATCCGGCAGGCTTCTTTGTGCAATGGATGATTTGAAATATTGCTTCAGTTCCATAGGAGGAGTTCCGATAAGCTGGCTACCGGACTTGATGTCTCCCGGCACACCTGATTGTGCGCCTAATCCAACTTTATCTCCTATTTTAGCATGTCCTGCAATACCTACCTGGCCACCGATCATACACCATTCACCCACTTTGGTAGAACCGGCAATTCCGGCTTGCGCAGCCATAACGGTATGCGAACCTATTTCATCATTGTGTGCTATTTGTATCAGATTGTCTAACTTGACACCGCTGTGTACTACCGTAGCTCCCATTGTAGCACGGTCTACACACGTATTAGCACCTATATCTACTTTATCTTCCAGAATAACAATTCCGATTTGCGGAATCTTATCATATCCGTTTGGAGTGGGAGCAAAACCAAATCCGTCAGCTCCGATCACTGCACCCGAATGAAGGATACATTCATTACCTATGCGGCAATCATGATAAACATTTACATTGGAGTAAAGCAGGCAACTGTTGCCTATCTTCACGCCATCTCCAATGAAAGTGTGCGGGTAAATTTGAGTATTATCTCCAATCACGGTATTTTCGCCGATATAGGCAAAAGCACCGATGTATACATTCTCACCAATTTTGGCGCTGGGTGCAACAAAAGCTAATGAATCTATACCTTGTTTCTTAGGCTTGCTCATCTCATAAAGATTGAGCAATTTAGCCAGACTTTCGTATGCATTGTCTACTTTGATAAGAGTAGCTTTAATTTCGTGTTCGGGAGTGAAGTCCTTATTAACCAGGACAATGCTTGATTGTGTCTCGTAGATGTAAGGTGTATATTTGGGATTTGACAGGAAAGAAATTGCTCCGGGCATTCCCTCTTCAATTTTAGCGAATGTGTGTACCGTAGCGTTTTCGTCTCCAATGATTTCCCCTTGGATAAATGCTGCAATTTGCTTAGCCGAGAACTCCATGTCTTTTATTTAAAATTTAATTAGTTCACAAATAACGGATTTTTTTTTCAGATTTCCGTGTTATTGCATGAATATTTTATACTTATCTGTGTAATCTCTGATAGCAGAGATAGTATTTCTTTACCTTTTTGGACAATAATGAGATGTTCAGCATGTCCGATGCTTCGGCAATATTTTTGATAGTGCCGTCTTTGTAGATAATATCAATACTGTCATCTGCCGGGTCATACATATTCTTTTCGATGCTGGGGGTAGAGACAAAATAGTTCGCTTCGGAAAGGGTTATGCCTAGTTGTTGGCTGATGTGCAAAGTTAATTCTTTTTTTCTGTCCTCACTAATAGGTTCCGACGAAATTTCCACTTTAAAGATATTTCGGTTTATCATTCCCGTGCTTAAAGTGGAAAGTACTTTATCGGTGTGGGTGCTCCACACTTTCAAGGCTGTCCATATATCGTTGTCGTCCAGCTGGATGAAATTCTCCAGACAGTCGGGGTTGTTATAGAATTCCGTAGGATTGATATCATTGTAAAGGAAAAAACGTAATGCGGGTGATGCAAATAGTTCCACTCCTTGTGAAGCCAGTTCTTTGGCACGCAAGAGAGTACTAATCAGCATCTTTTCGTATGCCACGGACGTCTTATGCAGGTATACTTGCCAGTACATCAGGCGACGTGCCGTGAGGAAATTCTCGATAGAATAGATCCCTTTGGATTCGACAACCAAACGGTCATCCGCTACATCAAGCATTTTGATGATTCGGGCAGAGCCGATGTTACCTTCCGTTACGCCTGTATAAAAGCTGTCGCGGCGAAGATAATCAAGTCGGTCCATATCCAGCTGACCGCTTACGAGTTGATGCAGAAAGCGTTTCGGATATTCGTCCTTGAAGATTTGAATGGCAAGACTTAGCTGGCCGTTCATCTCTTTGTTCATCCGTTCCATCAACATGAGAGAAATCTCTTCGTGCGAGACTCCTTTTACAATCGTGTCTTCTAGTACATGCGAGAAAGGGCCGTGTCCTATATCATGCAACAGGATGGCGGCCTGCACGGCTTCCGCTTCACTATCAAAGATAAAATTGCCTTTGGAGGCCAGTTGGGTGATAGCTTCACTCATCAGGTGAAAAGCACCTAAGGAGTGTTGGAAGCGGGTATGTTGTGCACCGGGGTACACAACAGATGACAATCCTACTTGCTTGATGCGGGTAAGACGCTGCAAAAGGGGATGCCGTACTATATCGTACAGTAACCCCTTTGGAATATTGATGAACCCGAATACGGGGTCGTTAATTATCTTTCTTTCGTAAGGCATTCGTTTTCTTTAGAGATCCTTTTTCCCTTTTCAGAGAATTGCTTTGAGTTGTTCAGCCATTTGTGCTTGTACTTCTTGTGCGGCGGTGCGGGCAGCTTCTGCAAATTTCTCTGTTTTATCTACGTAGATAATACCACGCGACGAGTTAACAATCAATCCGCATGTACTGTTCATACCATATTTGCAAACTTCTTCGAGTGAACCGCCTTGTGCTCCCACGCCTGGTACGAGAAGGAAATGGTTCGGGACAATCTTGCGGATGTCCTCAAAAGCACGTCCTTGAGTAGCACCTACCACATACATCATGCGGTCATCGCCAGCCCATTCCTGTGATTTGCGTAATACTTTCTCGAACAGACGTTCGCCGTTTACGTCTTCTGTCAATTGGAAGTCATGAGATCCTTTGTTGGAAGTCAATGCCAACAGGATCACCCATTTGCCTTCGTAGGTAAGGAACGGAGTAACGCTGTCTTCACCCATGTAGGGGGCTACTGTTACAGAGTCGATATCCAATTCTTCAAAGAATGTGCGGGCATACATTGCAGAAGTATTTCCGATGTCACCACGCTTTGCGTCAGCAATGATGAATTGATCCGGATAGTTATCTTTGATATATTTTACTGTCTTTTCAAATGCGATCCATCCTTTTACACCCATGCTTTCATAGAAAGCCAGATTGGGTTTGTAGGCGATACACAAATCAGCTGTCGCGTCAATGATTGCTTTGTTGAATGCGAAGATCGGATCTTCTTCTTTCAACAGATGTTCCGGGATTTTCTTGATGTCAGTATCAAGTCCTACACAAAGGAATGATTTTTTGCGCTTTATGTTTTCAAATAATTGTTGCTTATCCATCTTGTTATTTACTATTTTGCAATTTACTATTTACTATTTTAAGAAACCGTTCTCAACTCTCAATTCTCAACTCTCCACTTCTCTAAAGTTCGCTTTCTTTCAGGCGTTCTGCATTTTCCGCTACGATCAGGTGGTCGATACAATCCTGGATATCCCCGTCCATGAAGGCTGCCAGATTATAGATTGTATAGTTGATGCGGTGGTCGGTGATACGTCCCTGGGGATAGTTGTAAGTTCGTATTTTGGCTGAACGGTCTCCGGTAGATACCATTGTCTTACGTTTGGAGGCAATGTCATCGATATATTTCTGATGTTCTTTGTCGTAGATAAAAGTACGGAGACGGGCCAAGGCGCGCTCTTTATTTTTCGGCTGGTCGCGTGTCTCGGTACATTCGATAAGGATTTCTTCGGCAATACCGGTGTTCGGGTTCTTCCAGATATAGCGCAGACGTACTCCGGATTCTACCTTGTTTACATTCTGTCCGCCGGCACCGCCGCTTCGGAAAGTGTCCCATTTGATTTCTCCTTCGTTGATGACTACATCGAACTCTTCTGCTTCAGGAAGCACGGCCACGGATGCGGCTGAAGTGTGAACACGTCCTTGCGTTTCCGTCGCAGGAACACGCTGTACGCGGTGTACTCCCGATTCGTATTTTAAAATTCCGTATACATTATCGCCTGTCACACTACAAACAATTTCTTTGAATCCGCCGGCTGTTCCTTCGTTCGCATTGGAGACTTCCATTTTCCAACCTTTGGTTTCACAGAATTTGGCATACATGCGGAAGAGGTCGCCGGCAAAAATAGCTGCTTCGTCGCCTCCTGCGCCGCCGCGGATTTCGAGAATAGCGTTCTTGCTGTCTTGCGGGTCGGCAGGGACAAGCATCAGTTTGATTTCTTCTTCCAATACCGGAAGGCGCTCTTGACTATTGTCCATTTCTTCTTTCGCCATTTCGCGCATTTCAGCGTCCGATTCATTGGCAAGGATATTTTTAGCTTCTTCAATATTACCCAGTAATTGGATATATTCTTTCCTTGCTTTCATCAAGTCGTCTAATTCCTTATATTCTTTAGTCAACTTGACATAACGTTTCTGGTCGGCAATCACTGCCGGGTCTGTGATAAGGGTAGATATTTCTTCAAAACGGGCTACGAGTCCGTCTAATTTTTCTAGTATGGTACTATTGTCTGCCATTCTTTAATATCTAAATTCTCCGAATTCGCTCTTAATGATTAATTCTGTTTGCTCGCATGCTTCAACACGTCCTACAATCTGTGCCGGAATACCGAATGACTCGGAAATAGCTATTACTTCTTCTGCATGTTCCGGTGACAGGTAGACTTCGAGGCGATGTCCCATATTGAATACCTTGTACATTTCTGCCCAGTCCGTACCGCTTTGTTCTTGGATCGTTTTGAATAAAGGAGGAACAGGGAAAAGATTATCTTTTACTACACGAACGTTTTCTACAAAATGCAGAACTTTAGTTTGTGCACCACCGGAGCAGTGTACCATTCCATGGATTTCCGGACGCAATGCATCAAGCAATTTTTTGACTACCGGTGCGTATGTACGGGTAGGAGAGAGTACTAACTTACCTGCATCAATTGGAGAATCTTCCACGCTGTCTGTTAGTTTTAACTTACCGGAATAAACTAACTCTTCAGGAACTGCAGCATCATAGCTTTCCGGATATTTTTCAGCAAGATATTTGCCGAATACGTCGTGACGGGCACTCGTCAAACCGTTGCTACCCATACCGCCATTGTATTCTTTCTCGTAAGTAGCTTGTCCGTAAGAAGCCAGACCAACGATCACGTCACCCGGACGAATATTGGCATTGTCGATAACGTCTGAACGTTTCATGCGGCAAGTTACGGTAGAGTCAACGATGATGGTACGTACCAAATCGCCGACATCTGCAGTTTCACCACCGGTTGCATATACGCCTACACCCATTTCACGGAGTTCGGCCAGCAATTCGTCTGTTCCGTTGATGATGGCGGAGATTACTTCTCCGGGAATCAACAGTTTGTTACGTCCAATGGTAGATGAAACAAGGATATTGTCTACGGCACCTACACAAAGCAGGTCGTCAATATTCATAATCAATGCATCCTGTGCAATACCTTTCCAAACGGATAAGTCACCCGTTTCTTTCCAGTACATATAAGCAAGAGATGATTTGGTTCCGGCACCATCGGCATGCATAATGTTACAATATTCCGGGTCACCTCCCAATATATCGGGAATAATTTTACAGAATGCTTTCGGGAAGATTCCTTTGTCGATGTTCTTGATGGCGTTGTGCACATCTTCTTTTGATGCGCTTACTCCACGCATCATGTATCGTTGATTACTCATGAGTTATAGAATTATTTTGTATACGGCTGCAAAAGTACAGCTTTTTTTTGGTACAGCCTAGAAAAACAGTCAGGTAAATTCCAGGGTAAACTTTCGATTATAATACGACTATGCGTGTAAAGCCAAGATTATAATGCATATTTTATATGTTCACTCCAGATTGAATCAATCAGTTTTCCGACTGTGGCATGACACCTCAAACTATATTCACTGATGTTTATATTGTACTTTTCAAGCAATGCTTTTCTTAAATCAGCATACTGAATTTCTGCAACATAGAAACCTGTATTAAGTGTTATTAGTTTTCCCTTGCAGAAAGGGCGAACGAAATTGAATACATCATTTTTAGAACTGAATTTTCTCTTCTTTTGAGCTGGTGGAAGTGTATTGGGAATTGTAGAAGTCTTTCTTTCCCATATTGCATTAACAAGATTTCCTATGGTAAATAGATTACTGATTGCTTTCTCACTATATGTTAATTCATAATCTTTAGCTAAGATTTGAATTAAAGGATATATACGTAAACCTGCAGTGATAATATTGGTGTCAAGAGTTATTAAAGATCCTGTACATAAACTTCGAACCAATCCAAATACATCATTCTTGTTCTTGAATGTTTTGTTTTTATTTGAATTTACTACAGACGAATTTCCTGATGCCATATTTGTAGATCTGTTGACATAAGACACTTCTTGTTTGGGTACGATAGGCTTTGATTGAGATTGTGTTTTAACTTTTTGCTCTGCTAAAAGATTCTCATATTCTTTCTGTACTTTTCTAGCTTTAGTTTGTTCATCGGACAGACGTTTTTGTAGTTGTTTGTTTTCCTCTATAGAATACAATAAACGCTTCTCTTTATCGAGTAAATCATTTTTTATTTTTTCATTTTCTTTTTTGCTTTCTATTATGGAAAACTCTAATTCTTTGATTCGAGAATCTGATTCTTTATTTAGGATTTGCATCTGCTTGATTTCAATCTTAGCTTTTTGTATGGCAGATTCATTCTTTTTTAAATTTTCAGTCATACTCTTGCAATCTTCAGTAGCCTGCAAAAGAGAACGTTGCAATCGTTGATTTTCGATTTCTAAATTACTTTTTATGGTCTGCAGTTCACTCACCATATTTATACTACGCCAATTGGTTCGCGCTACAGACAATTGTTTCTCATCCAATTGATAAGTGTTATTTCCATCAATGTAGTATAATATAGGAAAAGTCCAACCACATCTGTTGCAAAAATTAGAAGATATTGACACTTCTTTATCACATATAGGGCATATCTTGGTTGTATTTCCTATATATGTTTGTTTTTCAAATATTTGCTTGACTACATCTATTTGTTGTAAAGTCAAACGTTGACAGTCTTTTGCCAGAACGCTGATTTCTTCTTTTATCTTTTCTTTCTTAGCTTCGGCCTCTTTCTCTTGTCTAAGCTTTTCTTCTTCCCGTTGTTTTTGGGCAATATCTTCTTTGACTTTATTAATAGCACGGAGCAAATCTTTTAATGCATTTTGGGGATTTTCTTGATAATCGATATAATCTAATGGACGTATCAAAAGTTTAAATTTCTTGTTGTACTGGCTATTATCTATTTTTACAGGAATGATTGCTTTTTCTCCATCCAAAGCTTCAAATATTTCGCCTGCGGTCCACATCGATTCGTTCGAATGTTTGGAGGATATGAATATGAGCATCTTAGATTCAGCTATTGCGCCTGTGATAATTTCAATGAACTCTTGTCCACTGTAAATTCCGTCTTTATCGAACCAGTAGGTAATACCATTTTCATCGAATACATTTTGGATTTCCGCTATGGCATTACCAGGTATTACATTGTAGCTTTCATCAACGTAATCTCTGCGTGAATAGCTTATAAAAACATCGTATTTGTATTTCATGTTATATTATATTTCATTGGTTCAACCTAATATTTATCTACTGGCGTCAGAATTACTGTGTTTGGTATATTCATTCCAAATAGAATCAACAAGTTTATATAATGTAGAGTGGCATTTTAGAGTATGCTCACCAATATGGATGTTATATTTTTCGTATAATGCATCTTTTAGATCTGTATATTGAATATCTGCAACGTAACAGCTAGGATTAAGTGTTAAAAACCTTGCTTTGCAAAAGGAACGAACAAAATTGAATACATCATTTTTGTTCTTGAATGATTGATATTTCTTTGAATTTGTTGTAGAGAATTTGTCTAATATTATATTTCCTATTTCTCTTGCAGAAGGAACTTCCTGCTTCAATTCTATATTCTTTTGAACTTTCAAAAGGTTTTCATATTCTTCTTGTATTTCCTTAACTTTAGTTCGCTCATCAAGGAGATATTTTCGTAATGTCTCTATTTCATCCATAGCATTTTGTAGAGCATATTTATTATCGGTCATACTTTTATGTTCTTCGGTAGCTTGTAAGGGGGAACTCTTCAGAGGTTGTTTTTCGGGCTCTAAACTGTTTTTTATTATACTACACCAATTGGTTCGAGCTATGGATAATTGTTCTTCATCCAAAGGATAAGTGTTGTTTTCATCAATACAGTATAATATAGGGAAAGTCCAACCACATCTGTTACAAAAATTAGAAGATATTGATACTTCCTTGTCACATATAGGACATATCTTGGTTGTATTTCCTATATATATTTGTTTTTCAAATATTTGGTTGACTACATCTATTTGTTGCAAAGTCAAACGTTGGCAGTCTTTTGCCAAAACACTGATTTCTTTTTTTATTTTTTCTTTCTTTGCTTCCGCCTCTCTCTCTTCTCTAAGCTTTTCTTCTTCCCGCTGTTTTTGAGCAATATCTTCTTTGACTTTATTAATGGCACGGAGTAGATCTTTTAATGCGTTTTTGGGATTTTCCAGATAATCAATATAATCTAATGGTCGTATAAGAAGTTTAAACTTCTTATTATACTGGCTATTATCAATTTTTACAGGGATAATTGCTTTTTCTCCGTCCAAGGCTTCGAATATTTCTCCTGCAGTCCACATCGATTCGTTCGAATGTTTGGAGGATATGAATATGAGTATCTTAGATTCAGCTATTGCGCCTGTGATAATTTCAATGAACTCTTGTCCACTGTAAATTCCGTCTTTATCGAACCAGTAGGTAATACCATTTTCATCGAATACATTTTGGATTTCCGCTATGGCATTACCAGGTATTACATTGTAGCTTTCATCAACGTAATCTCTGCGTGAATAGCTTATAAAAACATCGTATTTGTATTTCATGTTATATTGTATTTACTAAAATGTGACCTCTGATTTATAGTGCGAATATACTCTTTTTGAGTGGAATAAAGAATAACAAAGAAATATTTTGTGAAAAAAAAGACGACATAAAGTAGTGTTCGATATTAGTACTTAAAATAGTTGTTGAAAATTTGATAATTAATTGATTCTCTATTGAAACAGATACTTGATTATTTCCAAGCGAATGCTTTAAGATTGCATCACGAATATAATGATTTAATGCTGTAAAATGACATTTGTGATTAAATGGAAAATAAATGTACTTTTCTATTAGAAAACCATGCTTATCTGGGCCATCTTTTGTAAAATGTGAGGTGGATATAAATAAAAATAGTGGGAAAGTTTCTTCTTTTCCCACCAGCTAAAGATTTATTTATATTGCTAAGTATCTCTAAATGTAAAATATAAAGATCGATTTAGCCTCTTTTTAGAATTCTACCTTCGGAGCCTTCTCACTTCCTTCTTCTGCTTCAAAATATGCTTTCTTATCAAAGCCGAACATTCCTGCAAAGATATTTTTGGGGAAACGGCGGATATTGGTGTTATAAGCCTGTGCAGCATCATTGAAATTTTTGCGCGCTACATTGATACGGTTTTCAGTTCCTTCCAGTTGAGCCTGTAATTCCAGGAAGTTTTGATTAGCTTTTAAGTCCGGATAATTCTCGGTAATAGCTAATAACTTGCCCAGTGCTGATGTTACAGCACCTTGTGCCTTTTGATATTGCGCTAACTTTTCCGGTGTCAGATCGGCAGCGTCCACTTTTATTTGAGTTGCCTGGCTACGTGCGGCAACAACTCCCTCTAATGTTTCCTTCTCATGTGTCGCATATCCTTTCACTGTGTTTACCAGATTAGGAATCAAGTCGGCACGACGTTGGTATTGAGTTTCTACATTTGCCCATTTGCCGGTAACATTCTCGTCCATAGTAACCAGACCGTTATATACACTTACTGCCCATATGACAAGGATAGCCACAACGGCTAAGATGATAATAATTGACTTCTTCATGTTTCTTGTTTTTATTGAATTTGATAATTTGTTTTCTACTTATTTTCTTTAGAAACGAGAACCGGCACCGCCGCCACCGCCCATTCCTCCGCCAAAGCTGCCTCCACCGAAACCGCCTCCGCCTCCGAAACTACCTCCGCCGAAGCCTCCAATAAATGGACCACCTCCGCCACCTCCCCGGTGGTGGTAATCATTATCATAACTTTGTTGGCGACGTATGATGGTATGTCCGCAGTTTCTACATGTATAGGTAACATCCTCGGTTTTCACCCCGTTAATTCGGGATACGACAGCACTTCCGCTTCTCTGTAATTGATGTTTACCACAATTCGGACAACGGCTTTGTTTGCGTGCCGAAAAGAAAGCAAGACCTCCGCCAATAGCAATAAAACAAAGAATGGCAAGAACAAAATCAAAAGAACCACCGCTGTTCGAATCGGAGAGAGCATCATTTTCCATAGAACCGTCAAGCCGCTGACAAGTCGCTTTTAGGCCGGTCACCATTCCGGCATCCCAATTTCCGTCTTTCAGGTAAGGAATCATATATCTGGTTTGAATCCTTTTACAGATCGCATCGGGGAGCACTCCTTCCAAACCATAACCGGTATAAAACTGGATACAACGTTGATCTGTAACCAACAAAATAACCAATCCGTTATTTTTATCTTTCTTCCCTACACCCCATTTATTAAGTAACTGATGGCAGAAGTTGAAACAATCTTCTTCTCCGATTGATGGAACTACGGCAACCACCGTTTCAATTCCTGTTTGTTGTTCCAAGGCATAAAGCATGGAGTCTATACTGTCACAAGCTGCCTGTGAAAGTATGCCGGCCGGGTTGCAAACATATTGCATTTTGTTTTGCAGGTGAACTTTTGGGAGGTTGTCCACCGTGTATACTTTCTCTTGAGCTTGTAGTGGGAACAGAAGAAAAGTAGCTAGTATAAAAGTCAATATTGATTTCATAACGATTATTTTACGTTTGCAAATATAGAAACTTTTTCTGTTATGAATCTAAAACTCCTTGTTATAATAGGTTTAATGAATGTATCGCCCGACGAATGCACGGACTCGGTCGGTGTATTCCTGTTTATTCTCTTTGTATGAAACTGCATGAGCCGCTCCTGGAACAATCCATAGTTCTTTGGGTCCCGGTTTGGCTTCGTAGAGCGAATATACCATCCAGGTAGGCACATACGTGTCTTTATCCCCGTGAATAAACAGCATCGGAAGCTGTGATTTGGCTACTTGTTTCAGTGAGGAAGCCTCTTTAAAATTCCATCCATATTTCTTCTCGCAAAGCCAGCTTGTGGTATACATGAGTGGAAAAGGGGGAAGGTGGAAACTAGCTTTAAGCTCATGTGAGAATTCGTCCCATACACTGGTGTAGCCGCAATCTTCCACAAAGCATTTAACAAATGGTTTCTGTTCCTCACCGGACACCATCATGGTTGTCGCACCTCCCATTGAAATGCCGTGTACAACCATTTGTGTACTATCTCCGAAAATCTCATTGGCAATGTTCATCCATTGCAATACGTCCCAACGGTCTTTCCATCCCATCTGGATGGCTGGGCCTTCACTTTCTCCCTGATGTTGCAGGTCGGGAAGTAATATGTTATATCCTAAATCTCGATTATACAGATAACCAATCATAAACATACGGATAGCATTATCTGTATGTCCATGCACAATGACTGCTGTCTTACTGGTGGGTTGGGGAGCAGCAACATAATACGCATGAAGTTGTATTCCGTGCGGATTGATGATGAATGTATCTTTCAGTGCATCCACTTGTTTCAGGCTGTCCACCCATGGACGTAGGAAAGGGTAGTTTCTATACATGAAGGGATAAGAGTCAGCATCTTTAGACAAAATCTTGGCATTCGGAGTCAATGAAAAGTTTAACATATAAAAACTTCCTCCGATGGTGCAGCCGGTCAATGCCAGCATGATAATAATGATGCTATATACAACTTTTCTCCTCATAAAAACTCTCTCTAATCCTTATTTATGCCATATCTCCCATGCGGCAAATGCCTGGAGCAGCAGCATTTCCAGACCGTTTTTAACAACAGCCCCTTGTGCTTCTCCTTTTTTCATGAACAGTGTAACATTCGGATTATATAACAAATCGTAGAGCAAATGGTTTGGAGTCAGTAGCTCATAAGGAATATTAGGGCAGAAATCTACCTTAGGAAACATACCTACGGGAGTACAGTTGACGATGATTGTATATTCTGCCATAATTTCGGGAGTCAGTTCCTCATAAGTCAGCATATCATCGGCTTTGTGGGTGCGTGATACGAATATACTTTCAATACCCAGGTTTTTCAGCCCGTGGTAGACGGCTTTGGAAGCTCCGCCGGTACCCAGAATCAATGCTTTTTGGTGATGAGGCTGCAATAAAGGTTGAATGGATTGAGTAAATCCGATGATGTCGGAGTTGTAGCCAACCAGTTTGACTTTTCCTTTCTGCTGGCGGATGATTTTAATGACATTCACAGCACCTATCTTTGCGGTATCACGGTCGAGTTCATCCAAAAAAGGAATCACTTGTTCTTTGTAGGGGATAGTCACATTAAGCCCGCATAAATTGGGATTCTCTTCGATAACTTCCATGAAGTTATTAATGCTGGGAATTTCAAAATTCACATACTCTGCATTGATACCTTCGGATTTGAATTTCTCATTAAAGTATCCGATAGAAAAAGAATGTCGCAGAGGGTAGCCGATTAAACCATATTTTTCCATAATCATTTATTGCTTAGTTGGGTTATTGGGTTTACTTTTTAGAAGACGTACTATTTCTTTTACTTTACCGTCAGGGTATTTGTCTTTATAGTATTCCGTCAAATCTTCGTATATCCAGAAATTATAAGGGCGGCCGATAAAGATATTGAAAGTGTTAGATGACTTCTCGCCGTCAATGCCTAATTTCAATTTTATATGGTTGTATATTTGGTCGTCAGGAGGAATAAGTCTGCAAGTTTTGGCTATTTCAGTCGTTATTCCATACATACCATGAGCTTCTGCTTCTTCGATTGCGAATTCCTTTTTTGTTATAGGAAAGCCATCAGAATTGAGTAATGTATATGTACCGGAGTTCTTTTCCTGAATAGATATACTGTATGATTCTCCATTGGTATAGGGAGATTTATTCTCTAAATCGGCTTTTATTTTTTCTTTAATTTCGTCCGTTTCTACATCTATGCCATATTCTACGGCAACGATATCGAATTTCTGTTCAGATTGAGAGGGGGTTCTGGTAATTACTAAACCTTGTTTCTGGTCAATTTCTTGTCCGTTCAGGCAGAATTTCCGGTCGAATACGGGTTCTTTCTTTGATTTCCAGGTCAGTTTACTGGAAAAAGTGATGACAGATGGTTCTTTTCCATCATTCCAGTCTATTTCTACTTTCTCATTATCGAATGTATGATCGCCATTGAATTCTCCGAAAGTCAGATAATATTTTCCGTCTTTGCTTACTCCTGTTTGCAGACCTGTGAAATAGGCCATATAAGCTCTGGTGCGTTCGTTTAGCGGAGCATCTTTTTCGTAAGTCTCCCCTTTGTAGATCGCTTTTATTCCTTGATTGGCAATGGAGCCTTTGGTGAGTGGATTCAGTAGGTCATTGCCTTGAGCATCCTGTACTGAAATGTAAAGAACTATGGGAGCAAAATCCCATATTAGGTCATCTCCTCCATTGTTTGTTGGATCACAAGAGGTAAAATTGATACAACAAAAAATGCAGAGTAGAAATAGTCCAATTGATTTTGTTGTTTTCATAAGGTTACATTATTAGGTTATTTGGTTGCGGTATAAAGAGTGCAGATACCAAAGGTCAGCCGTTTGAAGTTGACTTCGCTAAAACCGGCTCGGGCGATGACTCCTTTCATGACTTCCCCTTGAGGAAATACTTTGATGGTGTCCGGCAGATAGCGGTAGGCACTGTTATCTTTGGATAGAAGCTTACCCAATAATGGAATGACGACTTTAGAGTAGATGGAAAACAGTTGTTTCATCGGGAAGCGGTCCGGAGTGGTAAGTTCCAGAATTACAAGATGACCGCCCGGTTTCAGTACGCGGCACATCTCGGAGAGCCCTTTGTCGAGATCTTCGAAATTGCGGATACCGAAAGCTACAGTAATAGCGTCAAAATCATTGTCGGCAAAAGAGAGTGAAGTGCAGTCCTCCCGGGCAAAAGATATTTTATCCGACAGTCCTTCCTTTTTTACTTTTTCACGTCCCACATTCATCATACCTTCCGAGATGTCCGTGCCGATTAGTTCGGCAGGTTGCAGTTTGCGGCAGGCGAGGATGGCAAAATCCCCTGTACCGGTCGCTACATCCATCATTCGCTGCGGTTGAAAAGGGTGTAACCAGGCAATAGCTTTTTTGCGCCAGCTGCGGTCGATACCTAAAGATAAGGTATGGTTCAGCTTGTCGTAGGCATGTGCGATGTTGTCGAACATACGTTCCACTTGCTCGGTCTTTTTTCCTTCTTCGTCGTAAGGCTTGATATGTTGTTGCGGGTAATCCATTTTTTAGTTGATAGTTGATAAATGATAGTTGATAGTTGAAGAAGATAGTTGATAAATGATAGTTGGAAGATGACAGAGTTAATAGTTATATGCGATAAGCTGCATATTAACTATCATTTATCATCTATCAACTATCATTTATTATCTGTCATTTATCGCTTATCAGCTGTTCAAAAAAGTTTCGACGTTTTTGAATATACGTTCAGCGATATTGCTAGTATCTTCTTTCACGAATTTCTCACCGGTGATGTTTTCGAACAATTCGATGTAGCGGTCACTGATGCTTTGTACGATAGCCGGAGTCATTTCCGGTACTTTCTGACCGTCTTTGCCCTGGAAACCGTTTTCCATCAACCATTCGCGAACGAATTCTTTAGAAAGTTGTTTCTGCGGTTCGCCTTTTTCGAAACGTTCCTGATAACCTTCAGAGTAGAAATAGCGGCTTGAATCCGGAGTGTGGATTTCGTCCATCAGATAGATAGTGCCGTTGTGCTTACCGAATTCGTATTTTGTATCTACGAGAATCAGTCCGCGCTCTGCTGCGATTTCAGTACCGCGTTTGAAGAGAGCTAATGTATATTTTTCGAGAATTTC
This sequence comes from Bacteroides sp. MSK.18.37, assembly GCF_019129155.2. Classification (NCBI taxonomy): domain Bacteria; kingdom Pseudomonadati; phylum Bacteroidota; class Bacteroidia; order Bacteroidales; family Bacteroidaceae; genus Bacteroides; species Bacteroides sp. MSK.18.37. Next base: position 4,746,508 of record NZ_JAHOIB020000001.1, read on the forward strand.
ATACTCTTCCGGAGTAGCCAGTCCTTGTTTTAGGATTTCTTCCTTAGAGATGTCTTCGTCGTGCAATCCCATTTCAGCTTTCGTAGTCGGAGTTACGATGGGTTCCGGGAATTTCTGGTTTTCGCGCATTCCGTCCGGCAACTTCACGCCACAAATTTCACGTACACCGCTTTTGTAAGTACGCCATGCGCTACCACACAGGTAACCGCGTACAATCATTTCTACCGGAAAACCTTCACACAATACACCTACCGTTACCATTGGGTCCGGAGTAGCCATTTTCCAGTTCGGACAGATGTCAGTAGTGGCATCGAGGAATTTAGCTGCAATCTGGTTCAGCATTTGTCCTTTGTAAGGAATGCCTTCAGGAAGTACTACGTCAAAGGCCGAAATACGGTCGGTTGCTACCATGACGAGTTTTTCGCCGTTGATGTTGTACACATCGCGCACTTTTCCGTGGTACACGCTTTTCTGTCCCGGAAAGTTGAAATCTGTTTTTGTTAATGCTTTCATTGTCTTTATTATAATTACAAATTACAAGTTACAAATAACAAGTCGCAATAGGATTTCGAATCTAAAGACGATTAGTCTTTGGCCAGTTTCACCGGACGTTCGCCGTTGATAACCAGTTGTTCGTTTTTCCGTTTCTCCCGTTCGGCTTTCGCTTCTTTGTCGAATTTTTCGTAAGCATCCACGATACGTTCCACCAGTTTATGGCGTACGATATCTTTTTTATTCAGTTCAACAAAACTGATACCTTTCACTCCCTTTAAGATGCGGAGAGCTTGCACCAATCCCGATGTTTGTGAAGCGGGGAGGTCAATCTGTGTCATGTCTCCCGTCACAATCATTTTGGTGTTCATACCCATACGGGTGAGGAACATTTTGATTTGCTGTGTGGTAGTATTCTGGGCTTCGTCCAAAATGACGACCGCATCATTCAGCGTGCGTCCGCGCATAAAGGCTAACGGGGCAATCTGGATAATGTTCAATTCCATGTATTCCTTTAACTTGGCAGCAGGTATCATATCTTGCAGGGCATCGTATAAAGGTTGCAGGTATGGGTCGATCTTATCTTTCATGTCGCCGGGCAGGAAACCGAGCTTTTCTCCGGCTTCTACGGCGGGGCGGCTAAGGATGATTTTTTTGATTTCTTTATTCTTCAATGCACGTACGGCGAGGGCGATAGCGGTGTATGTCTTTCCCGAACCTGCCGGACCGATGGCAAATACCATATCATTCTTGGCGAATCCTTCTACCAGTTTCAACTGGTTTTCACTTCGGGGGATGATAGGTTTTCCTGTGACACTGAACACAATCACGTTTCCTGTCTGTTCTGCTTGCGGCGCATTTCCTTTTATAATGTCAATGATAACTTCTTCTTTCAGTGAATTATATTCGGCGCAGTACTTTTCAAGTTTGGTGATATTTTCTTCGAAGGCACACATTTCTTCCTCGTCGCCCAGCACTTTGATGACATTGCCTCGGGCAACTATGCGTAGCTTTGGATATAAAGCTTTAATTAACTGTATGTTGGCGTTGTTTACGCCGTAAAAAATAACCGGATCAATGTCCTCAAGAACAATCAGCTTCTCTATCATTAAGTTGTATTAAAGAAAAATTTCTGCAAATTTAATGAAACGTTTTGGATTCTCTGATTGTTTGGAGGTGAATTTTACTGCAATTTACATTCATCTTCCGTTCATCGGGCAGTAATATGGAAACAACCTTGCTTCAGTTCGTATTTGATATAGCATTTTTCAGCTTGTCGTAGATCTCTTAAAACTTCGGATAGAACAAGTTTCAGTGTGTCGGCACTCACGTCCTGCATAGGGCGACCGTCTTTATCTTCCACTTTCTTAAAACGTTTCCAACTAACATCAAAAGTAGCCCCGAAACAATGTGCCGAGTTGGCGGAGGCATTTCCATTGCGACGGCGGAGACGTTTCACATCGTTTTCAGTACGTAGTACGGAGGTGATGATTACCTGATTGGGATTCAGCCCTTTGGCAGCCAATGAATCGAGAAAGTTGGAGCCGATTGTATCGAGCAATGCGCTGGCACGTGGAACGAGGTAGGGAATGGAATGTGTCAATGAATCCACTGCATAAAATTCATTATCAGTGATATGAGTCAACTTTTCTTTCATTGCTTCCGCTTCCTCTCGGTCTGCCAGCGGGCTAATACCTATCTTTTTAGCGACTTCCAGATGTGCATCGTTCAAATCAGGGAAAGAACGTTTGTAACTGACAACGCCACGAATATTGTGCGGCTTGTTCAATTTCAGTGACATGTCTTTCTTTTTGCAGCTTGAAGTAAGCGTTGTAAGCCCAATAACAAGTAAAAATAGCGGTAATATGCGAAGCTTGTAAGTAGTCATTTTGTATTTTTTGCCCGCAAATATACGCTATTTTTTCATACGTTCTATGTTTTGCATTATTTTCCGCCTCATATCTTTTACGGGTCACTCTAAAATATTTTCCGGTATTTCCGGACGGGTATCAAGAGTGCCTATAATGGTATAATCCGTGTTATCTATTGTTGTCTTCAGCGTTGGTATTATTAAATAATCACTTCTAGTAAGAGCCTTGTTAATAAGTTGCTCCCAATCTATCTTTAAATATCTTTGTATAAGATTGATAACTGCATTTACACTTGTAACTCCATCAAATAGTTCAAATCTTAATTTGTGAGGGGTGGGAGGGGTTGATGCATCCGTGAAATTTCCTTGTTCGTCAGATGCATAATTTAATGTTAAATAAGGTATGGCGTATGTAGGAGATGAGTTGCCGAAACCATTTTCTAATTTGACTGAAAAATCGTATGTTCCTTTGGCTATCGGATTTTGGGATAGTTCGTTTTTGGAGTCGCTATATCGGAAGAAATAGCAATCTTTAGATTCATTGTTAATCAAATAGACCACAGTGCCATTGGACAGTGCCGGATGATTACTTTCTTTTATTGCGTATGCCAAATAACTGTCTATAATTTTAATTTTTAATTCAACTATTTCGTTGGTGATATTATCTTTTACTTTCACCTTTGTTTCTCCTTTCTTTTTGGGGGTAACTTTTAAACTTCCCATTCCTATTGAGCTGGATAAATCTACATCGATGCTTAAAATATCAGTTTCTTCTACAGTCACGGTATAGTCTCTGTTTCCACCTCTAATGGTAATATCTGTTGCTCTTAATAAAGGTTGTTCGTAATACTCTTTTTCAAAGGATAAAGGATATATCTTTTCTTCATTATTATTGCCACAGCTAAAAAAGATAATTGTACAGAGGAATGACAGTAGTGCTCCAAGTAAATGTTTTGTTTTCATGATTATTTTGTTTTATAGTTTTGCAGGAGAGATATAGTCTTATAAGTTCCTGTGTTGACGTTGGAGGCAAATATAAAGATTTTATCGATATGTTGAAGTAAATAGTGTATTTATTTCCTGTCCTCCAGCTATTTTCATACATTTGTAGCGGTTTATAAAAATAGGCCACTTTCCCACTAAACATAACACACATGAAAACAGATTTCGATTACAATTCTATGCCCGTTAGCTTCGCTCATTGCTTGAATGGACATTGTTTGCGTGCGGACAAATGTTTGCGGCGACAAGTAACTCTCCGAATGCCGAAACAGCGGGCTGCTGTAATGGTTATTAATCCCGAACATGTCACTTCCGATGGTGTAGACTGCACTTACTTTATTGATGAAAAGCCGGTGTTGTTTGCACGGGGTATGAAACATTTGCTGGATCGGGTGCCGCTTGCTGATGCCACCGTTATCAAACGACAGATGATAGCCTACTTTGGCAAAACGATCTATTACCGTTGTTGCAACAAGGAGCGGCTGATTAAACCGAAGGAGCAGGAATACATACAGGGACTTTTCCGCAGGCGGGGAGTTACAGAAACGCCTCAATTTGACGAATATATAGAATACTATGATCTTGGGTAAGTATATCCGTTAGTTCCGGTAGTCCCACATATTGTGGGAAAGTATTCTTTTATATTATGGGAATTTATTCCCGCAAAATAAGGGAATAAATTCCCTCCAGCTAGGGAATCTTTTCCCATAATATATGGGACTACCGGGGACTGTAATACCCTGATAATAGTTGACTGCCTTTTTTCTTATCTTCGGGTTGGGTTGACATTTATTATGTAGGTATTATATAGCAGTCCCGGTATGAGAAATGCATGATGAAAGTATGAGAAATACCGGTTTTTTATGACATTTCAGGCAAAATATTATGAGAAACAGCTTTTTGAAAAGTATTTCTCATAGTGCTATTGCTTTGAATTACAGGTAATTATTCTATGGATTATGAGAATATGAGAAATGATTTTGCAAAATCATTTCTAGTGGCGCGACATTCCGGGATTATTGTAATTGTATACAAAGAATGAGCGATATGGCTTCACGACTTATTACATATTTTGTGTTACATATTTTATGTAACATAAAGAACGTAATAAATCCGGAATGTTCAAAGAAGATTTATTCGAGTTATATATAAAAAACAAACGCTGATGAGAACAAGTAATCATGCTTTTCTCATCAGCGTATATTATGTTGGATTACAACTATTTCTTATCTTTTTTCTCGTCAGCTTTTGTTGCAGGCTTTTCCTCCGTTTTGCTTTCCGGATTGATAATACCCTTCACTGTTTCACCGATAGGAAGCTTGTCCAATACGCCAAGGCTCGGAGCTACTGTCTTTACTAATGTGTTCAGGAAATTGCTAGTTCCACCGTTTCCTCCGTCGAATACAGTGATATTTCCTAGGTTCATGTGTTCGAACGCCTTCACCTGTTCGCCGGCGATTTCCTTCCACTGGTCTACCATCTTATATTGGATAGCGATAGCTGGATTCGATTCAGCTGCTCTTACCATTGCTTCGAAACCTTCTGCTTCCGCAAGTAATGATTTCTTCTTACCTTCCGCTTCTGCTTCCAGTTTCAATTGGATAGCTTTTGCTTCCGCTTCGGCTTGTGCTAAAGTAGCCTTTGCGCGTGCTTCCGCTTCGCGGGTAATCTTTTCAGCGATGGCATTTGCTTGCAGGATAGCTTCCTGTCTGGCGATTTCCGCAGGAACAATCTTTTCAGCCTTCAATGAAGATTCCACTTTCCGTGCCTTAGCTTCTTCCACTTCCTTTTGCGCAATTTCGCGTGCAGTTTGTACGGCAGCTTCCGATTTTGCGGTAGCTTCACCTGCTTGCTTATCGGCATTAGCTTGTGTTACAGCTAGTTCAGCATTGGAAAGTGCTACCTCTTTCTGTGCGTCATTTCGTCCGATAGCAGCTTTCTTGGCAGCTTCCGCCTGTTTGATTTCCATATCCGAGTTTAGTTCGGCAACACGGCTTTCTTTTTCTGTATTTGCCTGCTCGATACGGATATTCTTTTCGGCTTCAGCCTTTGCTACTTGTGATTCTTTTTCTGCATTGGCAATGGCTACTTGTGAGATTCTGTCCTTATCTGCATTTGCAACGGAGATTTCCTGTAGTTTTTTGGTTTCTGCAATAGCAATATCCTGATCTTTGCGGGTTTCTGCTACTTTCGTTTCACGCTCCTTTATTTGATTGGCAATTTTGATAGCACCCAGCTTTTCCTGTTCTTCGATGTTAGCCTGTGCCTCGTTCAGTGCTTTACTTTCAGCTTCCTTACCTAAGTTGACAATGTAGTTGGCAGCGTCGCGAATATCACTGATGTTGATGTTCATCAGATACAAACCGAATTTGCGAAGTTCAGTATCAATATTATCTTTCACTTTAGCCAGGAACTTATCCCGGTCAGAATTTAATTCTTCGATAGTCATATCGGCGATCACCATACGCATCTGACCATATACAACATCAGTAATTAAGTTCTGCTTGTCATCCATCGTCAGACCCAGCATACGTTCTGCGGCATTCTGCATCACTTCGGGATCTGTGCTGATGGCTACGGTGATTGTAGTCGGCACATCTACACGAATATTCTGAGCGGATAGCGCACCGGTCAGTTTACATTCGATCTGCATGGGTTTCATGGACAGGAATTCGTAGCCTTGAATAATAGGCCATACGAAGGCTGCACCACCGTGGTATAGTTTTGCCGACTTTTTATCTCCTCCCGTTTTACCATATACGACGAGTACCTCGTCACTCTTACATTTGCGGTAACGGGAAAGGATACCAATGAAGGTAAGCAAAATGACTGCCACTAATATAGCAGCCATTATCAACATTTCTTGTGTCATAAAATTATGTATTTGAATAGTTATTGAATGAACAGTGTTCCGTCTTTGTAACTGGTGATGATTGTTCGGTCTCCAGTCTGGTATGTTTTTCCGGATTCGGAGATGACGTCTACTTCACGCATGGCTCCGTCCCGGGTGGTCTGTACAGTATATTTGCTGTCGCTTTGCTTGAAGTAGATGGTACATTCTCGTCCCACAAGTTGATCTGTCTGTTCAGAATGATTCACTTGTTGCAGTTGATAAGCTTTCTTATAGAGAAACCACACAGCGAGAACAAAGAAAAGACCCACCAGAATTCCGATGACATAACTTTGAATTTCAGTGTTTCCCGCTAAATACATGTACCAGCCGAATCCGATTCCAAAATGAGTTAGTCCTTTAAAAGAAACTACGCTACTGATGTCAGCATCTACGTCTACATCTGCATCTATGTCTCCGAAAAAGATGGATAGAACGAATTGGATTACAAATATTCCTGTTGTCACAAGGGCAATAATAAGGAAAATGGTACTACTCATAATTGTGAGGTATTAGTGAATCATGATTATTTTGTTCTCCGAAGTTACGAAAAGAGTGTAATTTATTGGAAATGAGCATTGGGCAATCGCTCATAATAGTAATAGGTTACGAATTAGTTAGTTATCTACTGCATTATTCTTCTGTGCGTTGCGTAACCTTCAAAGAACTCTTCGTATGCAAAAGTAACAATAAAACGGGAGATTAGAAATGAATCTCCTGATTTTTTCTTCTCGCACAAGTTTTTCCGTAAAAGCGATTTTATCCGTCAGCACACCATCGCCCAAAAAGATTTTGAACGAACGTGTGCCGACTGCCGCATAAGCGGAGAAAAGGGCTTTGCCTCACGCCTAAACAATAGTTTAGACTGATGAGACAAGGCCCCTTTCTTTTGTGCTTATGCCAAAGAGGTGCTTTTACGGGGTTTTGACGATTTTTCTTTTTTCGTTGTCCTTTTGAGCCGGAAGCGGAAAGCCGTGTATGACCGCACATTCCATTAATGGAACAAGCCGTCACTCACGGCAGACAAACCGGGAAGAATGATTTTATCCATCCGACCAAACACGTTTGGCCAAACAGATAAAAACAGACTTCCTTGCCGATGGTTTGCCCGGTTTCACGCTACCGGCTATGTTCTTTTCTGTTGGGGATGTCTTTTTCACGGATTTCTCTTTTGAAGTTTTCCTGTCTAATCTGCCTCCACTTCCGTTTACCTCCATTTTCGCGCCTTTCAGTGAGCCGCATCAGGCAGTCATTTTCGTGCTGGGTGCAAAGGTAACTCCGGGATTGTACGGGAAAGCAAGGTCAAGCCTCCTGTTTTCTGGAAAAATCTCCAGCCCTTCGGGTAGTATTTTTCCGAAAAACCTTGCATTCCCTAATCCCTACCTTTTTAAGCACCCGAAACGAAAACGACCGATGCGACAGAAAGACGCATTAAAAAAAATGTCGGATAAACGAGAGGCAGATAAGATAGTTTGAAACTCAACTCCCTCAGCTCTTGAATCCGCATTAAAAAACAAAAAATCAAAAACAAAACGGATATGAGAACGGCAATAGCAACAAAATTCGTGGCATGGGAAGTACCAAGTTTGGAGAACCTGCAAGGCAGCAGGGTGTACGGACTTCGCACCAAACTGAACAATGGTGAGAAATTGAGCCGAGAGGAAAAGGATTGGCTTACACGCAACGTGAACAGCAACACCTATTTCAAGAGCGCAGTACCCTTGCAAGGTTGGATGTTTGACTTTTCCGACATTCTTCGAACCTACATTGTAAAGCAGTATGGACATTGGGCGGAATACAAGGCTACCGACAAGACCGCACTCCGCAGTTTACTATACGGCAGGATAGACAGCATCGTGGAACTTAACAAATGATACGGCTATGACAGCAACGGTAAATTTCAGACAAATGGCGCAATACATAGGGCTTGCGATATGCACCCCAATCATGCGCACCGCCTTTTGGGTGTCCGGCATCCTTTGGTACATCGTCAGAGAGATAATAAACGGAGTGTTCCGAGTGGCAATAGGGGTAATCGTGGCTATTCTTTCCGTTATCCTGTTCTTTGACTTCATTCTTTGGTTATTCACCCTTTAATCCCTACCGACATGGCAAAGAGAAGAAGCAAGACAGTGGAGCAACAATGCAGATACTACGAGGTGGGCAACATCTTCGAGTATATGGTGGAAACATACCTAAACGGCAATATGTCCGTCTTCCGTGGACTCTACCACGAACTGAACAAGGACGCACGGAAGGACTTTATAGACTTCCTATTGAGCGAGGTTGAGCCGATTTATTGGAGGGAGATTTTGAAACATACTATTTGACAACTCATAAAAACGACAGCGATATGAAAGGAACAGACCATTTCAAGAGAACGATACAGATGTATTTGGAACAACGTGCGGAGGAAGACACGCTCTTTGCGAAGAACTACCGCAATCCAGCCAAGAACATTGACGATTGCGTAACCTACATTCTGAACTATGTGCAGAAAAGCGGTTGTAACGGCTTCACGGACGGAGAGATATACGGACAAGCAGTACACTACTATGACGAGAACGAGATTGAGGTGGGCAAGCCTATCCAATGCCAAGTGGCGGTGAACCACATTGTGGAACTCACGGCAGAGGAAAAAGCAGAAGCACGTCAGCAGGCAGTCCGCAGATACCAAGACGAGGAACTCCGCAAGTTGCAGAACCGCACCAAGCCGACAAAGGCGAAAACAGAAACCCAAGTTCAACCCTCATTATTTGATTTTGGCTTATGAAACCGAGAAACAAATTTGAAAAAGCAGTTCTTGCCCAAAGCAAGAAACTACGCCCGATAACCCCGATACAGATTAATTGGGCATTCCGTAATTGCGTGGAGCATTATGCACACCGCTTGCCGAAAGGTCGTACCACTTGTATGGATTGCGGTCATAGTTGGGTAATGACGGAGCAGACCGAGCATTGTACGTGTCCCGAATGTGGAGCAAGTTTGAAAGTCTGCCTCACCTATCAGCGCAAGGTAAGACAAAAGCAGTATTTCACAACCCTTACCACAAGCGGAGAATACCAAGTGCTACGAATGTTCTTGCTTGTCGTGGGTATGGAGAAAGGGGTTAATGCCAAGTCCTATGCCCTTGAAATCGGGCAGTATTGGTGGAATGAACAAGGGCGTAAGGCTGTTGTTGCCATTCCACGCACATTGGGATGCTACATCGACACGTTCTCATTCGCTTCTCCTTTTGCTATCCGCAATGACAATGAAGCGTACCGCCATATCTCATATTCCCCGATATATCCAAGATATAAGGTGTTGTCGACGCTCCGCAGAAACGGCTTTAACGGCAATTTCCACGACATTGTACCCACCAAACTAATACCGGCATTATTGTCGGACAGCCGTGCGGAAACGCTGTTGAAGGCAGGGCAATATCCCATATTGCGCTACTATCTGTACCACTCTTTCAATATTGGAGAGTATTGGGCTTCAATCAAGATATGTATCCGCAACGGCTATACCATTGAGGACGGCTCAATGTGGCGTGACACCATAGACCTCCTGCGTCATTTCGGCAAGGACACAAACAGCCCGAAATACGTTTGCCCTGCCGACCTCAAAGTTGAACACGACAAGTTGGTGGCAAAGCGCAACCTGCAAAGGAAACATGAGCGGACTGAACAGCAACGCAGGAAAGCGATTGAGGACGAGAAACAATATCTGAAAGCTAAGGGCATATTCTTCGGACTTGCCTTTACCGACAGCCTTATTTGCGTCAAAGTCATAGAGAGCGTGGAAGAAATGGCAGAGGAAGGAAGGACGATGCACCATTGTGTGGGCGGTTACCACAAACGAAAAGACTCCCTTATCCTATCCGCCACCATTGACGGAAAACGAATTGAAACGATAGAGGTGTCACTAAAAACTTTTGAGGTGGTGCAGTGTCGTGGCGTATGCAACGAGAACTCCGAATACCACGACCGCATCATCGCCCTTGTGAACAAGAACGCCAACCTTATCCGCCAGCGGATGAAAGCGGCATAATATCGACATCTAACAACTAACATTATGGAAGTAAGATTTGAAAGCATGCTTTTCCTATGGGATGATAAAATCCCCACGATGTTCCTTGAATTTATGAACCTCCTCACTCTTTGTCAGAGTGAGGAGCAATTAAGGGCGAGCGTCAAGGACTTTGCCGAGAAACACGAACTTGGCAAGTTCTTCCTTTACGGCTTCGGCTCACATCATTTCTACCTGCACCAACGCTATACGAGTAACCCCGAAATGGTGATGCAACACAGAGTGCTGTCTGTACATTTCTAATCATCTAAATAACAACGACTATGGCAACAAAAATGACAATTAACAGAGTAAGCACCTGCCAATCGGCAGGAACGGAGAACTACGAGAATTTCCAAACGGGTATCGGCAGACGCAAACGCACCCTTGTGCAATACGACTACCGCCACACGGACGGGGAACTTTTCTCTTGTGTCAAACCCACATTAGACGAATGTCGAGCCGCACGGGACAAGTGGCTAACGGCAAAGGAAAGGAAGGAGGACAAGCGATGAACGAAGCAGGCTACCAAACGCTGATAGTCAAGTTCAGCGAGCCTATCACGGTATTGGACGGTATGTTTGACGATGCCGAAGCATGGGGAGTTGATACCTTAAAGGGGTGGATAGACAACTATGAAAGTAGCAGGTTTACTGCCATTGACAGCCATACGGCAGTCATAACGAGCGAGTATAACATGGAGTGTCTGAAAGAGTGGCTGGAAAGATGCACACCCATAACCGAGAAAACAGAATTTTGAACATTGTGGCGGTGTCCGCACCGCCACAACATAACACCTAAAAACAACGAATATGATAGCAAAGACTATTTTGGAGCAGATAGGCGGCAGACGCTTTGCCGCCATGACGGGAAGCAAAGACTTCATAGACATGGGCAACGGCTTACGCATGAGCCTTGCGAGGAACAAAACGAGTGCCAACCGTCTTGACATCATTTACGACGGAGGTGCAGACCTCTACAATATGCGTTTCTACCGCAGGACGTTCAGCAAAAAGACATTCGAGAGCAGGACGAAGGACATTGAAACGCACGAGGGGATATATTGCGATATGCTGGAGGAAATGTTCACGATGGTGACGGGGCTTTACACCCGTTTTTGAGAGGTGGGCGGCGAAAGCCGCCTACTTTCTTTCAGTGAGCATGATGGCGGACAAAGAAAGTAGCAAAGAAACCGCTGTTTCAATCGCTTTTGGCGATATATGGAATATTATGAATATCTTTGCAAAAGTTTAATACTCATAATTATAGTAGTAAAATATGTGTGAATTAACGACAAGTCAAAAACACATTATAACCGAACTGAATAATAGTCGAGGTGAATATAAACCTGCGTTTATGCAGATTCGTATTCATGATTCATATGATGGAAATATAGATGAACTTGATATTCCAACATTAGGCACTATTGTTCATGAGTATATTCACTTTCTTCAAAATGTATCAACTCCGTGGGGACTATATGATAGTATGGTTCGATATAATATAATGGCAGAAACATATGCTTTTGTAGAAAATGCAACATCTACTATCACACTCCCATTAGATATAGATTATTCTCCAGAACTGGCGAATAAAATAGCTATTGTGAAATGTGGAATGGGATATTGTCCACTTGCAGATACACGGAGAAATGATTTTAGGATAGATGTAAATGAACGTATCTGTATTCATCGAAAATATAAACAATTGAATAATAGGACATTGCCTGTGATAACATTAGACATCTGTTTTACAGATGGTTCAAAACAAGCAATAACTTTGGGGGCTAATATTATCAAGGAGAGTATGGCTGCATTATATCAAATGCTAATTGATGAAACTGCAACTCATGAAAGATATGACCTCCCATATAATTTAGTTAAGATTATTGCAGAACAACATTTTTCAGCAATAGCGTCAGATAATATAAAATTGATAACAATTTGCTACATATCTTTATTTAGTCTTTCTCCTGCTGAAGTTTTAATCAATGAATTAGCATATGCGAATGAAAATCCGAATTTATCAGCAATAGAACTGTTTGAACAGTTCATAAATGAAGCTAAAATAAATATCAATGGTAAATCAATGTCAGTTTGTGACTTTTTTGATACTCTTATAGACGCATTCAAGCAAGTGTTTTCTAAAAGTGTCCAAGTAGAAATAGATTATATTGGAGAAGTTCTTGAACGAATACGTCCAGCCAAAGGTTTTGTTCCAATATTAACTTTGATTACTGATTACCAACCTCTATCTAAGGAACGAATCAAAACATTGATAGATTTTTTAGGAATGCCTTATAGCTATACTGACAACGGAGATTTTAATCCACCACCATCGTCCTTAACAGATTCCAGTAAACTGTCTGACGATATGTTAGCTTTAATTGGACACAATGCTCTGTTCACATATTTAACGGGATTACATAAATGTGGTTATGTTTGTCCATTGCATTCATTTTGTGAAAAACAAAATTGTGATAAAGAGGAATGCTATGACGAACCTTGGAATGGGAAAATGTGTTCTATGACGATTATGGGGGATTTGATACATATTAAAGAGAAAGAAGTCAGAATTCAATTCTAACAAAATGGGAAACTCCGATGAAGTTGTGGCTTCATCGGAGTTTCATTTGTCAGACATTTGCCATGTTACGGAATGTACAGCAGCGCAAACTCCGCCTTTCTCCGTTTGAGCAGCATGGCGTGCCGTTTACCCTTGTAGTTGCAGAAAGCGATATACTCCCGGTAAATGTTCCTGTCGCCCGCCTCCAATTTTCGGATCAGCGTGCTTTTAGGTATCTTTCCGCTCCCCAAAAGCCGGTATGGACCGACATTGTAGGCGAGTGTGGCAAGGAGCAGACTGTCACGCCCGAACTTGCGGAATATGGCGCAGAACTTACGCAAGTCTTTCCGCAGGAGTGCGTCCGCCTGTCGTTTCGTCATGGTGCGTGCCGAATAGCTTTCGCCCGACTGCACACGGTGACCCCAGCCCACGTATGGGTGGTGTTTCTCCGAGTGCCAGCCCTCAAAGTAGCGGGTACACAAAAATGCTCGTTCCATAAGCGGCAGGCGGTAAATTGCCGCCTGCCCGTCCGTTTCCTCTTGGCGGCTGATCTGTGCGGACACAGAACAGACCGCCATAAGTGAACAGAGGATAGCCATGAATACACGCATCATCTTGGCAGAGGTTTGAAATTGCCGATGGGGATAACGGAAACAATCCCGTCGTCCTTCACGCTGCGGTTGTTGAAGTCAAATTCCAGCTCGTATGAGTTGTTGAAGTTGTCCTCCACCACTACGATGAAGTTGTGCGCTTCGTCGCCCTCCGCCGTGTAATACAGCCGGAACTTCTCGTTTTCAAGCAGGTAGCGGTCGTTGGGCAGGAACGTGATTCCGCCCGCCATTTTCAGCGTGCCTTCCCCCTCGAACTGGAAATAACGAATGGTATAGAGGGTGTTGGCGAAGTCGCCCGTTTTTTTCAGCTCACAGCGGATTTCCACCGTCTGCCCCCTCGTCACCTTGTTGGGTACTGGCATGGTTTCCACCGTGAAGGGATATGATTGCTGGGTGTCCATGTCATCGTCACACGACACGAGCGTGAGCGATATGGCGGCGAACAGGCAGAGTGCCAACGCCTTGAAAATTGATATTCTCTTGTTCTTGTTGTTCAGTATGTTCATTGTCCTTTGATTTTTAAGTTATTGTTATTTTTATTTTTTCGTTGTCAGTTGTAGATACTCGTTCAAGTCCTTGCAACCATCATAGAGGGCGGAACGGTCGCAGACACGTTCCCCATAGTGTCCTTTCAGCGTTTCCAACGTCCGCCGTCCGGATTCATCACGGTCAAGATAACAGTCTATGCGCCCGTAACCGCCCAAATACCTCATCGCCTTTTCCACGTTGGAAACCGAGTTCAGCACAAGACAGTCACCCGTTTCCAATCCGAGCGTGGCGGCGGAAAGGAAGTCTATGAAGCCCTCAAATACGCTGCACAAGTCAGCCGGAGAGCCTTCCGCCTTGACCGGCGACACATCCTTCGGAGGCACGCATCCTTTGAAGAAACGGCTGCGGATTTCATATCCGCCAGCCACATTCGGGAAGCCGACGGCGAAATACCGCTTGCCACGCACTCCGTAATTCAGTTGGCAGCAATACCGGGATGCAATGCCGTAAGGAATGCCCCGTTCCGCCAGATAGTCCGTCAGTGGAGAACGAAACAGCGGGGTGGCTTCCACTCCTTCAAAGGCAGGTTCTGACGGTTTAGGCTGGAAAGTTGGTCTGCTCATTTCGGGAACAGGCATAGGCATATTGGCGGTTTCCGCTATGAACTTCACTTGTTCCATGAAGTCGTTGCTTCCGATAAACTCCCCGGCAAGCGTGAAGATGTCGCCGCCCTTGCCCGTACCGAAGTCGTACCAGAGTTGTTTCGCCACGTTCACACGGAAAGAAGGCGTGCGCTCATTGCGGTATGGCGCACGATACCACAACTCGTTACCGCTTCTTCTGACAGGCTCATGCCCCAGCCGTGCGAGGAAGTCCGCAAGGGCTATATGCCTCATGGCGTCGATTTCCGTCCGTTCCATGCGGTGCGTCAGTTTATGATGAACTTCACGCCCACGCCCCACTGCGTATGAAACTTCCTCGTGTCGCCACCCCACAGGCAACGCTCCCGGAGGTTGGCGAGCAGAGCGATACGGTCTGCCACGTAAAACTCCACATCGAGCGTCAGTGCACCGCCGTAGATAAAGGAGTCCCGGTCATGGAGCGTGGAGCCGTCATGCAACACCTTTTCGCCCCAGTTCACCGATTCATATCCGGCAAGAGCCGAAGCTCCTGCATAGACGAACACGATTTTACGGGCATCGGAGAGTATCTTGAAGTAGTATCCCCCCTCCGCCGTGAACTGCGCCACAGGTATCTTCCCGTCCTTGTAAGGGTTGTTCTTCAACAGGTATTCGCCGCCGAACACCCATTTGTTTCCGCCTTTGGTATAAGTGGAAAGAGCCGCCCCAAAACTGTACCCACCGTCGTTGCCACCGGGATTGAAACCGTCCGCCATGTTCGCCCTGACCTCGATGCCCTGCATCTTCGGCAGGCATCGCTGGGCGTGCGCCTGCCCCGTACACAGGGCAAGCGACGCGATGATTATTGCGATGTACTTTCTCATGGTCAGCGCACTTGAAGTTCGTTGATGGTATTGGCACGTACCAAGTCCTCGTTCTCAATCACGAAAGACTGGTGGCGACCTCCGTTCTTCTCGTTGAGTTCCACCACGAGGCATTTGTCGTCGGGAATGGTGAACTTCGCCATCGTGAACACCGTGCGCTCGCTCTTCTTTCCCGGCACGAGTGTGGCGTAATTCTGCGCACGGAGCGGCAGGATAATCTGCTCCTGCACGGCGGTACGCTTCGCCACCTTCTTGTCCACGATTTTCCATGTGATGTAGTCCACGTCGAAAGGCACGTTGCTCTGGTTTTTTATCTCCGTGTGGAAATAGAGCAAACCGTTATGCGTGTAGATGCCTTTCAGCAGGTACTGGATGCCGAATCGCTTGCAGCCGATGTGCTTCACCTCGCGCTTATTCTGCCCCAGGATGGACTTCATGATAAGGCGCACCAGCATCGGGCTTTCGCTGCCCAGCTCCTTCAGGTATATTTCCTGCGCATTGTTCGGGCGGTTCACTGCCTCGCCGTCATGGATGAAGTCGCACATCTCCACGTTGAGCAGCAGCGGTTCGGCGGCGTACTTCACGTTGAAGGCATAGAAACTCCCGTCCTCCGTTATCACGGACATATTGGTTTCGTTCGGGAAGTCCCTCACGGTAGCTTTCACGCGGATGACGTTCTCCGCTCCGTCGGCTTTGCCCGCAATCAGGTCGGGCGAGCCTAAATCCACGTAGCGCACCTCCGAGGGGAAAATGACGTGGACGGTCTTGTCGTAGGTCACTTCCAAGCCGTGCGGGGGAACCATGCGGTCAAAGGTCAGCTTCTTTGTCAGCCCGTGATACAGGTCGCCGTCCGCCTCCTTCTGCGGATAGACCTCCTTTGTCAAGGTCGGTTGTTCACTTCCGTTGTCCTTTCCAACGGTTACGTTCTCCTGCGCGTTGGCAGTTGCGATGCCCATAGCGAGGGCAAACATGATGATTACTTTTCTCATTACTTTGGATTTTAGTGGTAAATAAAAATTGGATTGTTGTTACTTTTTCTTTTTTCAATTCCTGTCCTGATAGAGCAAGACCTTGTACCCGGCTTTCAGATGCACCTTGACGGTACGCATCTTCTTGGCGATATACTGGCTGGTTCCTTGTATCAGCCCTTTACCCAAATCGGAGGCGAGCTGCGCCCCTGCGTTGGTGGAGATATTGATGCTGCTGCCCAGCGAGCCGCCCATGTTGGCGGCAACCTCCCTGACGGCGTTCATTTCCATAGAGTTGGGAATGAAGATACCGGGCTGCCCGTCCGTGTCATACACCACCAGCTCTACCGGGATAATCGTACCCGCGTACTCCAGCGACGTGATTTCAATATCAAGCCGTTCGCCCTGAATCTTTGCCGTGCCGATTACCACCGCATTACGGGGGATGATTTTGTCCGCTACCGCCATCGGCTCCAGCAGCCGGAGTTTGACAGCCTGCCCGTCAGTCACACTCTGCGCCCCATAGACACACGCCGATATGGTGTTCCTGTCCGATACAGTCGTGACACCCACCGCCGTATTGAAACTGCGGTTGCGCTCCTGCGAGAAGGAGGCGACAAACTCAGCGTTGCTCATCGGCTGTGAGAGCGAAGATACCACCTGATGCGTTACCTGCCTGACAGGTGCAGCAGTGTTCTTTCCGGCTTTCTGCACTGGATAAGGCTCTGACGCCTGTCCGACAGGTGGCTGTGTGCCGTTCTGTCCACCCATGTACTTCGCTGCCAGTTCGTAGGACTTCTCCATGAGTACCACTTGGTCATCCACAGCGGACGCCTTGCCTTTCTCGCTTTCCAGTTCCGATTCCAGCGAAGCGATGCGCTCCAACAGTTCGTCCATATCCGCGTTGTCGTTCTTCGGCTGTTCATAGAAGTTGCCGAGCGTGGCATTGAGGTCGCGGTAGGCGGCTACGGAGGACTGGATGGTCTTCGGGGCGGATTTCACGTTCTCTTCCGTTCCTCCGGGATTGGCAAGGTCGAAGTCCCTGCCACCGTCCGTTTCCGCCACCTCTCGGTCGAACATATCGCCCAGTTCCTGCATGGTGCGGTTGCGGTTCTCCTGCCGTTCCTCCATCGCCCCCTGCTCGTATGCTTTCGCCTTGTCGCCGATAATCTGGCGGTTCGCCTTGTCAGCGTCGGGCATTTCGATGTTGTAACCACCCGTTCCCGGTTGCTGTTCCTTGTCGGAAGACGGGGCGAATATCAGCCACATAGCCCCGATGAATACCAGCACCATAGCGGGCAGCACTATCATTTTCTGACGTTTCAGCCTTTGGGCTTCGGTCAGCGGCTTGCGCTCCTTCTTCGGTTTCCCATTGTCGGGAGCCGCCTTATTCTCGTTTTTAGGTTCATTCTTCGTCTGTTCCATATAAATAAGGTATTACGTTGTGATTGTTTTACGGCTTTACGGACAGTCCCACCTGTCCGGCATGGTCTGTTACTATCCGGCTGCCGCCATTCCTGCCGATGTCATAGACGGCTTTGCCGAAGGTGTAGATGGCAAGCACCGCAAAGGCGGCGAGCATCGCCAGCACGATGCGCCTGCGTGTCTTCGGGGGCAAACCGTCCAGATAGCCTTTGAGCCTTGCCACCAGCATTTTCTTTTTGTCGTGGAGCTTCCAGTACGCACGCCAAAATGATTTCCTGATTTTCTTCATGTCCGTTACCTTTTGATGGTTTGTAAATCCTTGTTCTCGATAATGGTGAATCCCTCAATGGTGAAACCGTTGGGATTGTCGTCCGAACGGGACGAGTTCAAGAGGCGGCACGTGGTCACGAGGCTGCGTTCGGTGACGTTGCTTTGCCGGATGATTTTCTGCGTGGCATAGGTCACGGCACGGTAGGGATAGCCGTTGAAGTCGCACACCACGCTGTCCACCTTCAGCACTTGGTTGATGTTCCCGGAGATGATGCGGTTGTAGTACCCCTTCTCGGCAAAGTCCGAATAGTAGTTGTACACGCTTTTGTCCGCCAATAGCAGGGCGCGTTTCACGTTATGCTCTATCGCGCTCTTTTCGGGCGAGAGCGTGAAGAATAGCTCGTGGAAGCGGCGCACGTGTTCCCTTGCCTCCGCCGGACGGTTCTGCGACAAGTCCTGCGAGAGAGCCAGCATCAGCGACTTGCCGTTGTCCAGCACGTAAATCTTTTCCCGTTGCCGCTCCGCGAAGCGGTAGGAACTCCACACGCTCCATACCGTTATCACGGCGCACAGCGAGAGGAAGACGATACCGAACAGGCGTATCTGCCTGAACGATGATTCGATGTTTTTGAGTGACTTAAATTCCATTGTTGTTTATTCGTTTTTAATTGTCAGTTGATTATTTCAGCAGTTTCCCGGCACGTCCGACCACGTTTCCTGCGGCTGCACCCGCCACGCTGCCCGCCATGCTTCCGGCTCGTCCCGCCGTCTGGTTCACGTTGCGGCCGTAGCTTCCCATGCCTCCGGCTTGGATAATCCAGCCTGCCACCGTTGGAATGGTGAAGTAGCCGATGATGCCGATTATCATGAATATGATATACACCCCGTCACTCGAATCCAGCGAGAAGTTCGGATCAGCCTGCATCCGTTCGATGTCGCTTTGCAGCATCAGCACCTGTATCTTCGCCAGTATGGTACTGAACATATCCGACACGGGCAGCCACAGATAGACCTGTATGTAGCGGCATATCCACTGCGTGAGCGTGCTTTGGAAGCCGTCCCACACCGATATGGCAAAGGCTATCGGACCGAGTATCGCCAGCACCACGAGGAAGAACGTGCGGATGGTGTCTATCACGAGGGCGGCGGCTTGGAACATCAGTTCCAGTATCTCGCGGAAGAAGTCGCGGATGCCCTTCTTCATGTTGTACATCCCACGCTCAATATACATCCCCGCCATCGTCACCATGTCGCCGGGCGACCAGCCCAGTTCCTCCAGCTGTTTGTCAAACTCCTCGTTCGACACGAGGTAGGCGGTTTCGGGGTTGCGCATCATCGCCTCGTATTCCAGTTTGTCCTTCTGCTCACGGTATCGGTTCATGTCCAGCGTTTCCGCCTCCAGCATCTTTGCCGTACCCTGCACGACGGGCGACATGATGCTGTTTATCGTGCCTAATACCACCGTCGGGAAGAACATGATGCACAGACCGATGGCGAACGGGCGCAGCATGGGGAACACGTCTATCGGTTCGGCTCTCGCCAGCGACTGCCACACCCGGTAGGCGACGTAGAACAGCGCGCCCAGCCCGGCGATGCCTTTCGCCACGCCCGCCATGTCCCCGCATAGTGGCATCATCTGTTCGTAGAGCGAGCGCAGAATCTGGTGAAGGTTGTCGAAATCCATAGGCTACCAGTATCTTTCGTTCATGTTCCCGTACAGCCCCATGATGCGGTCAAGGTCGTTCTTCTTCTTTGCCCGCAGATAGCTCACGCTGATATTCTTGTTGGTGTAGTAGCTCACGAGGTTGCGGTAACGCTTCATCTTGGAGTAGCAGCGTTCCACCACGTCCATGCGCTCCTTGTCGGTCATGGAGAGCGTGGTGATGTTCACCACATTCTTCAGTTCCGTCAGCACATCGTTGGATTCCTCCAACAGCTTGGTGTAGCCGAAGGCGATGGCTCCGAGTTCCTCCACCGTGAAGTTGTCGTCACGCATCATCTTCTGGAAGCTGGTCACATAGGTATCGGTGATGTCACCCACCATCAGGATGGTCTGCTGTACCTTCCGGGCGTCCTTTACCAGATTGTTCACGGATTTCAGTGCGTCGTAATACTTCTTGCCCTGCTCGTAAATCTTTACCGTTTCTTGAAAATTTTTTATCATATTCTGGGCGGTCGTGGAAGTGTGTACCACGTTCTTGGAGGTGTTCACGATGCTCTGCGCGATGTTGGACGGGTCTATCACCGCCCACTGTGCGCTTGCCCTACCGACTGCAAACAGGCACAGGCAGATAATAAGTGTTATTCTTGTTCTCATGTTACTTTGGATTTTAGTGGTTATCGTTATTGCTCGCTTATCGGATGGTCCGGTTTCGGGTTCACACGCACATAGTCCCCGTTCGGCGAGAAGGTCAGGATGTCCGTCGCCTCATTGTAGGACACGTCGATACGGAATCCGGTGTTCATGAACAGGTTGCCGTTCTCCTCCTGCAAGAGATAGGTTTCCGGCTTCATCTTGCGGCGCAGCCCGCTCCGCTTGAACACCGTCACCTTATAGGCTTCACCCTCCTTGTAGATAAGCACGTCGGGCTTTCCCTCCACGCTTTCCCAGTTCCCGCA
The DNA here is from genome assembly GCF_019129155.2 of Bacteroides sp. MSK.18.37. Lineage (NCBI taxonomy): Bacteria > Pseudomonadati > Bacteroidota > Bacteroidia > Bacteroidales > Bacteroidaceae > Bacteroides > Bacteroides sp. MSK.18.37. The sequence continues at coordinate 4,767,266 of NZ_JAHOIB020000001.1, forward strand.
AAGCAGGTCGCGGCGGTTGTCCGCTACATCGCAGGATTGCAACACCATGACCGCCAGCCCGATTAAACACTTGCTGACTTGCAGCATCTTCGTTCTTGATATACTCATACGCATTTTCTTTTTTGGTTGATGAATCTGTTTTTACTTATTCCTTGTTTCTCCGTCTTTCGGCAAGCTGCCGGATGGCGGCTTCAATGTCACCGCCCAGCTGCTCCGCCAGACGGTAAACCTCCACCTTCTCCATTTCTTCAGTGGTGTACGCCAGATACTCTTCAGCACTAACTTCGGTGGCATAGACCGCCGACTGCGTGCCGCCCAATCCTATCCACACTTCCTTGTAGAGCCTTGACGGGTTGTTCGCCATGTTGATGGAGAGTATCTGCGACTTCTCTTTCTCCGTCAGACCCAACAGGGACTGTATGGCATCAAACTTGTTCATGTACTTCCGCTGGTCGAGAAGTATCTTGCAGTCGGAGTTGTTGATGATGCTCTCCTTGACGACGGGCGAGGAAATGATGTCGTCCACCTCCTGCGTCACCACGATTGCCTCCCCGTAATACTTGCGCACGGTTTTGTACATATAGCGCAGGTACTCAGCCATGTTTGCCGAAGAGAGAGCCTTCCAAGCCTCTTCCACTATCAGTTGTTTGCGCACGCCTTTCAGACGGCGCATCTTGTTAATAAAGGCTTCCATGATGATGATGGTCACCACAGGGAAAAGCTCGCGATTCTCCTTTATACTGTCAATCTCGAAGACGATGAACCGCTTGCCGAGCAGGTCTATGTTCTCCGTGGAGTTGAGCAGGAAGTCGTAGCGTCCGCCCCGGTAATACTGCCGCATGGTAGTGAGCATATTGTCGATGTTGAAGTCGGACTTCTCCACCTTTATCTCACGTTCTGCCAGTTCGCGGCGGTAGTCGTTGCGCATATACTCATAGAAGGTGTTGAACGAGGGGACGATGCTCCTGTCAGCCCTGATACGCTCGATATAGGCGTTCACCGCACTGCCCAGTTCACCGCTTTCCGTCTTCGTCACTTTGTCGTCCTCCGACTTCCAGAGCGTCAGCAGCAATGTCTTGATGCTGTCCTTCTTCTCCACGTCAAACACGTAATCATCGGTGTAGAACGGGTTGAACGAAATCGGTTTCTCCTCCGTGTAGGTGAAGTACACGCCGTCCGCCCCGTTTGTCTTGCGCCGGATCATTTCGCACAAGCCCTGATAGGAGTTTCCCGTGTCCACCAGTACCACGTGCGTACCCTGCTCGTAGTATTGCCTCACGAGGTGGTTCATAAAGAAGGATTTGCCGCTGCCCGAAGGACCCAACACGAACTTGTTGCGGTTGGTGGTGATGCCCCGCTTCATTGGCAGGTCGGAGATGTCGAGGTGCAGCGGTTTTCCCGTAAGCCTGTCCACCATCTTGATGCCGAAGGGCGAGAGCGAGCTGCGGTAGTTGGTTTCCTCCGTGAAGAGGCACACCGCCTGCTCGATGAAGGTGTGGAAACTCTCTTCCGCCGGGAAGTCCGCCGCATTGCCGGGCATCGCCGCCCAGTAGAGCGTCGGGCAGTCGATGGTGTTGTGGCGGGGTACGCACTCCATGCTGGCGAGCTGGCTGCCTACATCGTTCTTGATATGCTTCAGCTCCTCCGCGTCATCGCTCCATGCCATGACGTTGAAGTGCGCCCGCACCGATGTCAGCCCGTAGGAATGGGCTTCGTTCAGGTACTGGTCTATCCACTCGCGGTTGATGCTGTTGCTCCGGCTGTATCGGGATAGCGACTGCATATTCCTTGCGGACTTCTCGAACTTCTGCAAATTTTCCTCGCTGTTGTCGATAATCACATATTGGTTGTAGATGTGGTTGCAGGAGAGCAGCAGACCAACGGGGGAGGCGAAGGAAAGGCGGCAGTCCGAGCGGTCGGTGGAGAGTTTCTCGTAGCGGATGTCGGTAGTCACCTTTCCGGGCATATCCTCCGCGTCGGAGAGGGTGTGCAGACACAGGCGGTTGTCACCGATACGCATTTCTTTTGCCGAGAGGTCGATGTCCTGCAAGGTCGTGTCGCCTTCGGGCATGAGCGAGAAGTAACGCTCTATCAGTCCGGCGGACTTCTCCGTCCCGACAATCTCGTCGGTGGAGAGGCGTCGCAGCCTGACAAAGCCGCTGTCGTTCATGATGCGCTCGAACTGTTCGGCGGCCTCCATGAACTTCCCGGCGGTTTCCTTGCCCAGTTCCTTCGGGATGATATGTCCCCGGCACAGCGTACTGAAGTTGCTCTGCATACGGTTACGTTCTTTCGTCGTCTTGGTCAAGTAGAGATAGCAGGAGTGTTTCAGGTACGGACGCTCGTTGAAATGGCGTTCAAAGGAGCGGCTCAGAAAACTCATGTCGTCTTTCTGTAACTCCGGCTTGTAGCGTTCCTTGATGAACCAGTCCTGCTTATGCACGACGCAGAAGTACGGCAGCACCTTGATAGCCTTGCACCAGCAGCCGTGTATCGCCTCGTACTCTGCGCCCGTCACGGTGTAAAGCTCCGGCAGTTCCACCTCAAAAGCCACCGTGATGTCGGCGTCTTTGGAGATGATGCAGCCATGCTCCACCGCCAGCAGGGGGAACTTGTTTTCCAGTGTTGTCATTTTGGATGTATTTCTCATGTCGTTTCTTCCTTTCGTTGCCGTTTGAATAATCGGGTGATCCGCCGTCGGTTGATAAGGTATCGGGGATGGCTCCTTGCCGCTCCCAATTTCATCAGCCCGTGTTCGCCGTACCGGGCGTTCAGCGCGAAGGTCTGCCATACGAGGACGGAAGACGATGCCGCGCCGAAGCCGATACATATCCACTGGTCGATGCCGACCATATAGAGGATGACGAACAGGACGAAGAGAGCCAGCAGACCTCCGCAGAAGATGAAGAGGTACTGAGCCTTCAAACCCTTGAACTCGACCGGACGGCCGATACCCTTGTTTATCGGGTATTCAGCCATACATTGTTTATTAAAGGAAGAATGAGCGCAGGATAGTGGCGGCGACAATCAAGAAGATACAAGCCCCGAACCACGAGGCGGCGGTCTTCGAGGTGTCCGGGTCTCCAGACGAGAATTTTCCGTACACTTTCACGCCACCGATAAGCCCGACTACCGCGCCGATGGCGTAGATTAATTTCGTGCCGGGGTCGAAATACGAACTCACCATAGAGGTGGCTTCGTTGATGCCTGCCAGACCGTTTCCCTGTGCGAAAGCGGAGGCGGTTGCGGCAATCATAAGTGCCGCAGCGATGATTAACTTTTGTCTGATGTTCTTGTTCATAAACTGTTCTTTTTTGTGCCGTCCAAAGGGTGGATAGTCCTTTTTCGGGCGGTTGATACTTTGTTTCTTTACTTTGGTTTAGTGGTTGCCTGTTTGTTTCTACGGACTTGGGCGTCTCCGTTGCGGGTTGGCTGTACCTTGTACCGCCGTGCGCGTGGGTGTCGTCATTTTACGTTTTCATTTCCATTCTTTTTTAGTTGTTATACATAGTTTCGGAAGTCGAACTCCTCGATGTTGTCGGGAATCACGAACACCTTTTCCTTTTGTTGTGTCACGGTCATGTTCACCGTGTCCACGAAAACTGCCATCGCCTTTGCAAGCCTCTCGCTCATTGCTTCATCGGTCAGGCGTTCCGTTATTCTTGTGAAAAGCTCTGTCCCGTCCAGTTCCGTCATGACCTTTCCGGCGTGTCGCATTTCCTCATCGGATGGTGATTCCTTCCATATGGTGTGTACTGCCATGTCAATATCCTCGAAGCTACTTCCCGAAGCCTGCTTTTTGTCAGGTTCTTCATCCTCCGGTTTATCTTCTCCGTACTCCAGTTCCGAGGGCGGGATGCTCGTGAAGGTTTCATCGAGTTTGTCCTCCGGTACTTGTGTCGGGCGTGAGACGGTTTCCGTGTTTCCGTCGTCAAAAGTAGCCTCTTCCTCCGACAGCTCAATGCCTTTTTCCGAAGTGGCGGCTTCTTGCGTCGGTATGGCAGCGGTTGTCCGGGTCGATGCCATCTTGAAACGGCTCTTGCCAATGATGTCCGAGGTGTCTGCGTGAGGTATTTCCTTATCCTTTCCTTGCTCTGCCACCGTACTGTCCAATGACCGCCACAGCCCGGCAATATGTCTGAAGAAACGGATGAGCTTCGTGTCCATGATGCGGTCATAGAACAGCAGAAACAGAAACCACACGTTGCAAGCAACCGATACGATTAAAAACGCCTTTGTCATAATCTTACTTTTTGGGCGTTTTTAATCTGTTCCATGTACTGCTGCCCGTATTGTCGGAAATGGTCGCGGAGGATGTTATCCACAAACTTGCCGATGCTCAAACCGTTTCCCATCCGACTGGTAACGATAGCGACTTTCTCATGAATTTCTCGGCTGATGTATATACATTGCCGCGTTTTGATTTCCGATGCTTGCAGGAAAGTCGAGAGCGGTTTGTCTCTGCCTTTATCCTTGCGGAAGTCAACGTCGGTATTTTCCTGTCCGTAGTCGGTTACACACTTTGCTGCACGGACAGCGGTTCTTTCACTCTTTCCTGTTTGCAGATACTCAGCCTGACGGTTCTTATTTGTTCTTTTCATACTTCTTTGTTGTTTTTGAGTGTTTATAAATTATAGGATTCCATGTGCCGTTTGAACGATTCGGCTATCTCGTCTTGGAACAGCGTGAAATGGTGTGTCAGCACGTTGTCAAGAAATGCCGCGATAGTCACTTCGTTGCCTCCGATTACATGAAGCATCTTCTGTATGCGGTCGTGGTACTCCTTGCGGATATAGACCTGCTTGCCGAGCCTTGCCGTGATATTGGAACCGCATATGAATACTGTGTCATAATCCAATTTTTCCGGCTTGCTGTTCCTGCGCCTGCGTTCCGGCTCCTCTTTGGAGTGCGAGGCGGGTGGAGAAACGGCTTCTTGTATCGCTTCTTTCGGAGGTGGGACAGGAGCGTTCCCGTCCGTGCTTCTCGCTTCCGGCGGAATGCTTGTATCGTCCAGTCGAAATGAGTTGATTACGGCTTCGCTGTCGATGTCCTCGATTCTTGTTTTCTTTGCCATGCCGTTCAGTTTTTGATGATGCCGAGAATCTCATCGACGAGTTTGTCGAGGTTGCTGCCGCGTACCAGTATTTTGTCCGCCGGAAACGCCGTGGAGCGGAATACCGCCTTGCGTTCTGCCGCCGTCTCCTTGCGGAAGCGCTTACTGTCCGGTAGATGTGTTTCCAGAATGGGCAGGGCGAACTCGGCACAGACCTTGTCGTATGCCTTGTAAAGTTCAGTCTTTTCGCGTCCGTCCACCATGTTCCACACGAGGTAAATCCCTTTGATGCCGGACTTGCCCGTGCTTATCATCTGTTCGTTGATGACAGTGGCGAACTTGATGGAACTCTCCATCACCACACGGTCGGCGATGATGGGCGTGAAGATATAGTCCATTTGGGAAATGGTCTGCACCACATCGGCATTGTTGATTGTTCCCGGCAGGTCGAAGAACACGAAATCGAGGTCGGGCTGCGCTGCCACCAGATTTTCGGCGGTCTTTACCGCATCTTCCGCACGGCTGCATCTGATGGTGTACGGGTTCTTCTTCAGTCGTTTGAGCTGCTCATACGCCAGCACCTTGTAATGCCCGTCCTCCATGACGGCTTTCATGTCACGCTTGCGCATGTCATGGATACTGTACTGCGGGAAATCGCAGTCCACCACGGCTACGTTGTAGCCTTTCACATAGTGCAGATAGCTTGCTACAAGCACTGTCAGGGTTGTCTTACCCGCTCCACCTTTCTGCGTGGAGATTGCCACATAAGTTGCTTCTTTCATTTTTTTGATAATTTATTTGGTTATACATCTGTCCGGTGGCGGTAGCGTATTGTCATTAGTACGTACGCACGCACTCCCATTCATTTATTTATTCACTCCTTAATCCGGCTGTGCCTGCGGGTATTCATCGGTTTGTCCAACCGTCCATGCTTTTATCCGTCCGCACGGACGTGTGCTTGGAAAACTATCTGTATACATACACCTGTTTTCAACCGTTTGGATTGATGCCCGGATTGCTGTCCGAACATCTGGCGGAAGGAGTGTATTTTCAGTCCCACATCCGAATCACACTGCAAATAAACAAGGATATTTTGGAACTTGTATCACTTCTCCGGCAAGTGGCAGCACGTTGCGCCGGTTGACACTGATTGTCTGGGTCAAGCCTCTGTCCGACATCGCTTTAAGGGCGTAACTTTGCACCTGAACGGCAGGGTACGCCGCAGGTGGCGCAGCCCGGAGTTTGAAAGAAATCATCCCCAATCCGTCCCCAACGGATTTTTATGTTCACCTGAACATAGCAAGGTATGTTTTCAGCCGCTCAAAATATTTTGAGCATCCCGGAAAACGCCTTGCCCTTGCAGGGGGCGGGCTTACCCTCCGAAGTCGGGAAGCCTCTCAAACCTACGGTGTCTGTGCCATGAAGCGGCGGCTTATGCCGTCAAACCGCTAAATCCAAAGTAATATGAGTGAAAAAAAAAGAAACAAAGGCGGGAGAAATCCCAAACTCGATCCGGCGGTGTTCAGATACACCGTCCGTTTCAGCGAGGAGGAACACAACCGTTTCCTCTCCATGTTCGAGAAGTCGGGCGTTTACGCCAAGTCGGTTTTCCTGAAGGCGCACTTCTTCGGGCAACCGTTCAAGGTACTGAAAGTGGATAAAACGCTGGTGGATTACTACACCAAGCTATCTGATTTTCATGCGCAATTCCGCGCAATAGGCACGAACTACAACCAAGTCGTGAAGGAACTGAGGCTGCATTTTTCCGAGAAAAAGGCGATGGCGTTGCTCTACAAACTGGAGCAACAGACCGTCGAACTCGTGAAACTGAGCCGCCAGATTGTGGAACTGTCTAAAGAGATGCAGGAAAAATGGTCGCAAAAATCAGCGTAGGAAACTCGTTGTACGGCGCACTTGCCTACAACGGGGAGAAGATCAACAAGGAGGAAGGGCGGCTGCTGACGACCAACCGCATCTACAATGACGGTACGGGAACGGTGGACATCCGCCGGGCGATGGAGGACTTCCTCGCCCTGATGCCCGTGCGGTCGAAGGTGGAGAAGCCGGTGGTGCATATCTCGCTCAACCCGCATCCCGACGATATGCTGACCGACACCGAGCTTCAGGACATCGCGCGGGAGTATCTGGAGAAGATGGGCTTCGGCAACCAGCCCTATATGGTGTACAAGCATGAGGACATAGACCGCCACCACCTGCATATCGTGACGGTGCGGGTGGACGGGGACGGCAGGAGCATAGACACCCGGAACAACTTTTACCGTAGCAAGCAGATAACCCGCGAGCTGGAACGGAAATACGGGCTGCATGACGCGGAACGGAAAAGCCGCCGTACCGATATGCCGCTGCATAAAGTGGATGTTTCGGCGGGCGATGTGAAGAAACAGGCGGGGAATGTGGTAAAGGAACTTAACCGCCGTTACCGTTTCCAGACGATGGGCGAATACCGCGCCCTCCTTTCCTTATATAATATGACGGTGGAGGAAGCGCGGGGCAACGTGCGCGGACGGGAATATAATGGGCTGGTCTATTCCGTTACGGACGACAGTGGCAACAAGGTCGGCAATCCTTTCAAGTCCTCGCTCTTCGGGAAGTCCGTCGGCTATGATGCCGTACAGAGAAAGTTCGCCCGTTCAAAAACGGAAATCAAGGACAGAAAACTCGCCGACATGACGAAGCGCACCGTCCTTTCCGTACTGCAAGGCACGTATGACAAGGAGAGGTTCATTGCCACACTCAAGGAGAAAGGTATTGACACCGTGCTGCGCTATACGGAGGAAGGACGCATCTACGGGGCAACGTTCATCGACCACCGAACAGGATGCGTGTTGAACGGCTCACGCATGGGCAGGGAACTGTCCGCCAACGCCTTGCAGGAACACTTCACGCTGCCATACGCCGGACAGCCGCCGGTTCCGCTTTCCATTACCACGGAGGGTCAGGAGGAAACGCAAGCTCCGTCCACTTCCGAATACGGAAGGGACTTGGACGGCATGGGCTTGTTCTCTCCCGAAGGCCCGGCAGTGGACGCCGAGGAGGAAGCCTTCATCCGGGCGATGCAGCGCAGGAAGAAAAAGAAGAAGCGCAAGGGCTTGGGAATGTAATCAGTCAGACAAAGTATCAACAATCAAAACAATTTCAAGGTATGTCACAACAAGAAGACGATTTGAGGGCATTGGCGAAAATCATGGATTTTCTGCGTGCCGTGAGTATTATTTTAGTGGTCATGAACGTGTACTGGTTCTGTTATGAAGCCATACGGCTCTGGGGTGTGGACATCGGTGTGGTGGACAGGATACTGATGAACTTCAACCGCACGGCGGGGCTGTTCCGTTCCATCCTCTACACGAAACTATTTGCCGTCCTCCTGCTTGCCCTGTCCTGTCTGGGGACAAAGGGCGTGAAGGGCGAGAAAATCACGTGGGGGAAAATCTGGGCGGTCCTTGCCGTGGGCTTCGTGCTGTTCTTCCTCAACTGGTGGATACTGGCCCTGCCATTGCCGGTGGAGGCGGTGACGGGACTGTATATCCTGGCCGTTGGCGCGGGCTATGTATTCCTGCTGATGGGCGGTCTGTGGTTGAGCCGCCTGTTGAAGCACAACCTCATGGATGATGTGTTCAACAACGAGAACGAGAGCTTCATGCAGGAAACGCGGCTTATCGAAAGCGAGTATTCGGTCAATCTGCCGACACGGTTCTACTACAAAAAGCGTTGGAACAACGGCTGGATCAATGTGGTGAATCCTTTTCGTGCCTCCATCGTGTTGGGTACGCCGGGTAGTGGAAAGTCATACGCGGTGGTAAACAGTTTCATCAAGCAGCAGATTGAAAAGGGCTTTTCGATGTATGTATATGACTTCAAATTCAGCGACTTATCTACAATCGCCTACAACCATCTGCTGAACCACCCGGAGGGTTACAAGGTGAAGCCGAAGTTTTATGTGATAAACTTCGACGACCCGCGACGCTCGCACCGCTGTAATCCCATCCACCCGGATTTCATGGAGGATATTACGGATGCCTACGAGAGTGCCTATACGATAATGCTCAACCTCAATAAAACGTGGGTGCAGAAGCAGGGCGACTTCTTTGTGGAATCACCTATTATTTTGTTTGCCAGCATTATATGGTATCTCAAAATCTATCAAGGCGGCAAATACTGCACGTTCCCCCATGCGATTGAGTTCCTGAACCGCCGCTATGAGGATATTTTCCCGATACTGACCTCTTACCCGGAATTGGAAAACTATCTTTCTCCGTTCATGGACGCATGGCTCGGAGGGGCTGCGGAGCAGTTGATGGGGCAGATAGCAAGCGCGAAAATCCCTTTGTCAAGGATGATTTCCCCGCAGCTCTATTGGGTGATGTCGGACAGCGAGTTCACGCTGGACATCAACAACCCCGAAGAACCGAAAATACTCTGTGTGGGCAACAATCCCGACCGTCAGAATATCTACGGGGCCGCTCTCGGTCTGTATAACTCCCGTATCGTGAAACTCATCAACAAGAAAGGGATGCTGAAGTCGTCGGTCATCATCGACGAGCTGCCCACGATTTATTTCAAGGGGTTGGACAACCTTATCGCCACCGCGCGAAGCAACAAGGTTGCCGTGTGTCTGGGCTTTCAGGATTTTAGCCAGTTGGTGCGCGACTACGGTGATAAAGAAGCGAAGGTCGTGATGAACACCGTCGGCAATATCTTTTCCGGTCAGGTGGTGGGTGAAACCGCCAAGACGCTTTCCGAACGCTTCGGTAAGGTGTTGCAGAAACGGCAGTCCATTTCCATCAACCGGCAGGATGTTTCCACCTCCATCAACACGCAGATGGATTCACTCATCCCGCCGAGCAAGATTTCCGGCTTGACGCAGGGTATGTTTGTCGGTTCGGTGTCCGACAACTTCAACGAGCGTATCGAGCAGAAGATTTTTCATTGTGAGATTGTCGTGGATGCCGAGAAGGTGAGGTGCGAGGAGAAAGCCTACAAGAAAATCCCCGTCATTACCGACTTTACGGACGGGGACGGCAACGACCGCATGAAGGAAACGGTTCAGGCGAATTACAGGCGCATCAAGGAGGAAGTGAAGCAGATTGTTCAAGAGGAACTGGAACGTATCGCAAATGATGAAAACTTGAAACACCTGTTGCAGCAGAAATAACAGATTCCTTTATATATGAAAAAGGGGATGTGTCAAAACACCCAAAATATGAAAATTACCCCTGTCACAGATATCTGTAGCAAGGGTAATTTTGTTAAAAAGAGAGTTTTGACGCCCTCTTTTTATTCTCAGATTTGAGATGCTTGTTGATGGTGGTAATGGCAAGCGTCAGCAAATAATTTTTCATCTCTGTATCGTCTTTAAGCAGTATGCTGTATTCTTCGGCAAACATTCTCAACAGTCTGGTTCTGAGTTTCGACATTTCTTCACCGAAAGGTATCTGTCGGTTTTCTTGCCAATACTCAATCACTACGGAAGATACCAGCCACTTGAACTCGGATTTCATCTCTTTGCCGAGTTTCTTGAAGCGGATTTGTTCGCTAATTGGCGGCTCGTTGTATGGCATCATGTCTGCCGGGTCATAAACGGATATACTGCCGATACCATAATCCATGATTATCGGTAAATCAGTTTTTACATCATTCTTATGTTTCTTCTTTTTAGCCATACCCGTTATTGTTGCAGGAAACCTTTACCTTTATCAGTAAGATAGTATTTCTGTTGCGGACTCTTGGAGCCTATGGGATAAAGTGAAAGGACCAAACCGGAATTTATTGCCGGATGGATATAGTTCTTTAAGAAATTCCTTTTATCTTTCATTCCCGTTTTCTCCATGATTTCTTTAGCAGAGAGAGTGTTGTTCCCAATAGCAGACAACAGTTTTCCTAACTGTGGGGTTACTGTGGGGTTACTATAGGGTTGCTGTGGGGGTGCTGTGGGGTCTTGTCCTACTGTAGTTCTTGTATAATGAAACACAATCCATACAGCATTGCCGTCGGTATGAAACTCCGGATCCGGAATACCGACACGGCGACATTCGTTTACCATAAGGGCTATGCCACGTCCCCAACTCTCCAATACTGCACTTTTGTACAGCACATTGGCTACTATCAGATTTTGTGGTTCGGAATTGTGGCCACCCAACAGTTTCTCAATGGTAATATCAGGCGGAAATGTTCCGCTGTTTTCAATCTCCACGCGGTCATCATAGATAGCAATCCCGACTGAACTGCCGGGGCGATGGTAAACACGATGTGCAAAAGCATTTATGCAACATTCTCTCAATGCCTTATATGGCACATTCAGTTCCTCTTCTCTGTACAAACCTTCAATTTTACCGGAGAGGGACAAATGCTTGAAGAAAAATGCCATTGCAGCATCCAGCAAGTTGAATATATTGCCTGTCACACGCTGATTATCTAAAAATTCATCTTTTGTCGTTCCTTTGAACCGGGCTAAACGGAGCAGACATTGGGGATAATGGTAGAAGTTTCGTCCGAATAGGACAACGGAAGCATTGTTCAGCTTTCCATCATTCAACAAGTCAAATTTTTCAAGGATGGTTCGGACATCCTCCTGCATAGAACCTTCCGGCAAACGTCCGCCTCTGATTCCTCCACGTACTGCGCCCAAGATTGCCGTTTCGTCAAGGTCGGATATTTTCAAGCTGGGATTTTGCATGGAATCCCAAGCATAGGTTCCGCCTCGCTGCATAACCAACAGGTTGTATATACCCTGCGGCATGGCAGATGTAACGCTCTCTATCCGTTGATAAGCCCTCCCCTTATAGGTGAACGGGCGCATATATCGTTGTTCTTCCGCTGATAAAGCTATAACACTTTTGTTCGTTCCCGGAATGTCTGTATAGGATATATCAATGGTCGCAAACGGCTCGATTCGTCTGATGGTTTCCGCAATATCGCGCTTCGTCTTGTCGCTCACTTCCTGACCGATAATCTTTCCCTTGTCGGTTACACCGAACAGCACCGTGCCGCCCGTACCGTTCAGGAAGGCACAAAGAGTTTCCATTCCACGCTCCAACTGCCCGGTAGTTTCTTTGAACTCAACTGTCCCGCCTTCGGCTCCGGCAATCAGTCCGTTCAATATTTCGAGGTTATCTATTTTCATCCGTCATTGATTAATACTTGCAAAGTTAATGATTTTAATCGGCTTTCCGGCAGATAATAGAGTGATTGTAAATGAAGAAGGATAAGAAACCGTATAATCCGGCCGCTTATCCTTTGTTTGGCATTCGTTTATCTCCTCATCCGCTCCAATTCATCGTCATGTCGCATCTTCGCGTTCAGTTTGTCCTGCATCTTTTCAAGGAAGTAGGTGCGACTGTCGCTTTTCCTGCGTTTGATGTCCGTATAGAAGCGGTAGCAGTCTTTGGACTCCACACCGAAAAAGGAATAGAGGACAGGGGCAAGCTCTTTCAGCGAAGCCTTGCCGCCATTGATGCAGCCGGTGGCGTAGAGGGCATAGATTAGTTCTACCAACTCGACGGCATTACCAGTCCATTGCAGGGCTGGGACTGTGGCTTTGGTTTCGGATGTGGATGTTAGTGGTGGCACGGAGGTAATTGCAGAAGCGGATACCATCTTCTGCATCTTTCGGATGAAGGATAACGCCTTGCGGATATACACAGTGACGACATTCTCCTCCGATGCCGACAAGTTCTGCGGATGGTGCTGTAATTCGATTTCGGCAAAAGCCAACGCCACAATAATATGCTTGGCATCATTGCCGCCGTAGCACAGGTTTATTACTTCCTGCACGAATCCGCCGTATGCCGTTTCCGTGCTACCGTTGTCTTTTCCGTTTATCAGGGCGAAAAACTGTGTTTCCGCCAGTATGAGATGGTTCATTATCTTTTCTGTTTTGAGGGTTTACACTTGTTTATCAGTGTGCGCACACTGATATATGGGCAAATCATAGCCCTAAACACGAGAAAAGATTGTGAGAAAATTGTACTACATTGTTTTTCAGAAAGATAAAATTCAAAAATAATTTTATCCTTGATTGCATCCCTTGTGAAATGTGTTCAGATTCTGAACATGTGTTCACTTTCTGAACACGGAAATTCCGCCAAGATGTTCATAATCTGAACATTTTACGCCCGTGGCTCTTTATGATAGGTAAGCCGGATTACTCCGTCCCTATAAGTTTTGTTCTCCATAAGCCGCCAGTCATTCATAGGTAGTGCTGACTTGAAAAAATGCGCTCCGTTTCCGTCGATGGTTGGAACAACGTATAGTATGATTTCATCTATCACGTTCATCCGTAACAGTCCGTTGGCATATTCGGTATTCCCGGCAGTTACTTCCAACAAATGGCAAATGCTTCCACCTTCCTCTCTCCATTCTTGAAGCACGGATACCGAATAGTCGGATGTCAGCTTATACAGGGCATTGGCACGTATTTCATCCATACCGTAATCTTCGGTTTGAAGCAACCGCTTCCGGGGATGCAGTTTCATCGGACAGCCATCTATTGAGATAACGGCAAGTAATTGTATTTTCGCCATAACGTATTTCCTTTCCTTTTTGGCGAGGCAAAAAAGTAGCGTGCAATTCACACTACTTTCAAGCGATGGCTCTGGTAAAGCCTTTACGGAGAGTACGTGAATGCACGCTATGCGTAAGCATAGCATAAGCATCACGCAATCGTCTCCGTAGTTTCAATTTACCAGATTTTCGCTCGAAACGCCTTGCGGTCTTATGTCTATATCATCGGCGAAAAGTTACCCGATCGCCTGCTATTTTCTGAAATACAATTGCAAAGTTAATCAATTATTGCCATTTACAGCCATACTCCGGTCAGTTTTCTTCATTCAATCCATACTCTACCAATTTATTATACAGCGTTGTCCTGCCGATACCCAGTATCTTTGCAGCCATTTTCTTGTTACCGGCTGCTTGTTTCAAAGCACGCAGGATACGTCCTCTTTCTTCATCCCCGCTCTTCAATGTAAAACAAGCGGAAGTAGCGGACGGTTCATTGTCAAGTTCCAAATCGGCTTCGGTTATCATATCGCCTTCTGATTGCAGGACTGCCGTCTGTATCTTCTGTTTCAACTCGCGCACGTTGCCCGGCCACGCATGGGCGAGCAGGGCATTACGGGCAGATGCGGCAAAACCTTTTACTTTACGTTCCAACTCACGGTTTGCCATTTCACGGAAGAACTCGGCCAATGGCATGATGTCTTCCGGGCAGTTGCGCAAGGGCGGCATGGTTATCACATACTCCTGCAAGCGATAGAGCAAATCCTGCCGGAACCGCTTTTCCGTTACGGCTTTCTGCAAATCCTCGTTGGTTGCAGCCACTATCCTCACGTTGGCTGTTTTGTCCTCCTTTGCACCGACGGGACGGTAACGGCGTTCCTGTATGGCGCGGAGCAGCATCTGTTGCATCTCCATTGTTAGGTTGCCCACTTCGTCAAGGAACAGCGTGCCGCCATCCGCTTCCAGAAAATACCCCGTCTTGTTTGCTTCGGCACCCGTAAACGCACCCTTGACGTGTCCGAAGAAGGCGGATTGTATCAATGACGGGGACAAGGCTCCGCAGTCCACTGCCACAAAAGGTTTATCGGCAAGTTTGCTTTGTTGGTGTATATGTTGTGCGATATGTTCCTTGCCCGTACCGTTCTCGCCCAGTATCAGCACGCTCATCCGGGTGGTGGCTACAAGGCGCACACGTTTCTTGATTTTCTGATAGGCTTCGCCCTGCCGGACGAATATCGGAATGTTCCATTGTAGTCGCTTTTCATGTTCTTTTTGCAGGGTGCGGATAAGCGGTATCAGTTTATCCTCCAACAACTGTTTCTGTATGTAATCCTTTGAGCCGAGCTTCATACTTTCCACTGCCGTATGCACCTCCCCGTAATTGGTCATAACGATAAACACCTGCTGTTTGTCGTTGGCACGCATCCACCGTAACAACTCTATGCTTTCACCGTCGGGGAGGCGTAGGTCGGCAACGACAATATCATCCACCTCTGACTTTGCCAATAGTTTCTTGGCAGTGGCAAGATTATATGCCGACATAGTATCGAAGCTGTCTTTCTTCAGCAGGTTGCAGACATAATCGTTATAGACGGGGTTGTCCTCAATCACAAATACTTTCATCCGACAACCTCCTTTCCTTTTGCGCAAGTTCTATGATAACTGTTCCCATACGAAGCATGGCATCCACGCATTTCCGCAATTCCATTTCGGAACATTCAGATTCTTGATGCAGCAGTTCATACAGGTTCCACAAGGGTTTGTCAGCACGGATAACAGCCCATGAACTTCGCTGACGGTGCATCCATTCGTCCAACGCCTTGCGGTCATTCCTCTCCATGATTTCCCGGACAGCCTGCATATCCTTTTCTGTTTCGGTTATCAAACGGTCGAGCATCGCCCGTTTGTCACCATATGCAAGCAGAGAGGACAAGTCGGGAAGTTCATCCTTGTCCGTACTTGTCAAAAGGCATTTGTCTGATACAGCAACCAGTTCGGAAATGGAAAATGGCTTGAACAGGCAGGCGGTAAATCCATTTTCCAACAGCTCCTCTTCGCTGCAACTGCCGGAGGCGGTCGCCACGACAATGGGAATCTCTTTCGAGTTGCTGACACTTGACGAGCGTAACAACTCCAACACCTCATAGCCGTTAATCTCCGGCATCTTCATATCGGTTATCATGAGGTCGTATGTGTGCTGCCGCATGGCTTCCATTGCATCGCCAATAGTGGTGAACGTGTCGCAATGCACACCTATACCAGCATACATTTCCTTTGTCATGGATAATACCATCGGATTGTCGTCCAATACGATGACAGAATAAGGTCTTTCTATATGAGCCAGACTTTCTGCGGCTGTCTGTTCTTCAAAACCAATATCGGCAGTGTTCATTGGCAACTCCACAGTAAAACGACTGCCTTCTCCTTTTTCGCTTTCCA
Organism: Bacteroides sp. MSK.18.37; assembly: GCF_019129155.2. Classification (NCBI taxonomy): domain Bacteria; kingdom Pseudomonadati; phylum Bacteroidota; class Bacteroidia; order Bacteroidales; family Bacteroidaceae; genus Bacteroides; species Bacteroides sp. MSK.18.37. The sequence goes on from NZ_JAHOIB020000001.1 coordinate 4,783,275, forward strand.
AGCGTATAGTGCCGCCAAGCATCCCGACTATCTGTTTCACAATGCTTAACCCCAATCCGAAACCGTCTTGCGTGGCGGCGTTGGAAAGCCGCTCGAACGCTCCGAACACTCGCTGTTGTTCTTCCGCACTCATGCCGGTTCCGGTGTCCTCTACTACAAGGGTCAGCCTATTGCCGTCATAGCTTATGACAAGTGAAACGCTTCCGGCATTCGTGAACTTGACGGCATTGCCCAGCAGGTTGTCGCATATCTGTATGATGCGCTCCTTGTCGCCATTCAGGATAATACCCTCCGGGCACTCGATGGTAAGTTTAAGATCTTTTGCTTCTGCTTGTTGCGTAAACTCCGTTTGCAACAGCTCCGCGATGTTTTCCAAACGAAACGGACGGACATTCGCTTGTTCCTTGCCGCTGTCCAAGCGGAAGAAGTCAAGCAGGGAGTTGAGCATGTCGGTCATTCTCTTGGAGGCTTGCAGGATATTGTCCGCATAACCGCTTATCTTTTCTTCTTCGTTGTCCTGCATCAGTTCCGCATATCCATGTATGGCAGTCAGTGGTGTGCGTAGCTCGTGGGTGATGGTGTGCATCGCTTTCTTACGTGAGGCTATCAACGATTCGTTTTGTTTTACGGACTTTTGCAGTTGCCCGATTAAATCTGTTGTCTTACGTTTGTACTGCTTGATGCGGGTGGCATAGCGGTGAATGATGATGTATGAAATAATGAGCAACAGCAGCATGACACCCGTTATGATACCTACCTGCAAGAACGACTTTTCACGCATAGCGGATATTTCCGCCTCACGTTCCTGCAAGTCAGCCTGCACCTTGTGGTCCATCTGCTGGATAAGGGTTTGCAGTTGGCGGTTCAGTTCCGCATTGCGGCTGGCAAGGCTGTCGGCATATTCCGACAGACGATGGCTCTGGGCACGTTGTTGCGCTATCATATCACGGTTCAGTGTGTAGAGCATCGTGGTGGTCGTCGTCGGAGGTGCTTCCTGTTTCTTGCCGAACAACCCGAGAAAACCTTTCCTCCTCTGTTTCTTCGGCTCTTCCTGCCTGCTCGTTTGCACTATCACCGGCACCTGCTTGGCTATCCGGCGGTTGATGTCCGCCTGTTGTTCCAGAGCCTCCATGATGGCGCACAGCCGCTTTTCCTTGTCCTCCAGCAAGTGGCGCACGCTGTCTATGCGCACCGATTCGTAATGGCTCTTGAAGCGGCAAAGCATACTATCCACCGTCATCCGTTGCCGCCGGTATGCCGCCACATCCTTATCGTCCCATTCCAGCACCGACTCGCCCAAAAGAGACAACTCCACCACACCCACATACGCATCGTGTGTTTCCTTGCGGAAGCGGTTGATTTCACGGTTCTCCCGTTCCAGCAACTCCAAGTCGCGCCATTCTCCGAGCCACGTGCAGATGATGCCGCCCACCAGCAGGACTATCAACAGATAGCCTGCGGCAAGCAGCTTGCGGAAATGCTTGGTAGTGGTAACGAATTGTTCGCTCATTTGCTGTTTGTGTAAATACCGTTATTTAAAATACGCATATAGGTCGTGGAACTTCGCAGGTTCATGGATGAGAATGGCGGCCATGCTGCCTATGACCGCCACCAGAATTATATATCCGAATAGAATTCTACTCCTCAATGAAACAACCATTCTTCCCTTATTTACAATTGTTATAATTATTAAGGCATCTGACCACCGGCGATAGGTGGAATTTCTGTTAGTATGGGATTTCTCGGGATTGAGTTAAAAATTCTTTGGCCACGTATGGCTTGACTTGGAGGAGCGTTTTCATTTACATCAAGCCGATAACATCTATCGTTAAATGTTATAATTCCCCAAATACCAATGGTTCCTGGGATTCTCGCCAATCCTTCAGTAGGTTTAAAAAGAACAACATTATCTATTATTCGATTTTTAACCGCCCGATTCCATGATGTTTTAATACTATTGTTAGGCGTTGGAATATGAGCAACATACCTAATGCCATTGTGCCTAAAACTGGCCATATAACACCCCGAAAAACCTGAACTTAAAGTATCTATGCCATTTGAAGCAACGACTGCTATTCTATCCGCAATATATATGACACAGGCATAGTCTAATCTAAGAAAACGATAGTTACGGGTATATCCTTTTATTTGAAATGTCAAATTACTTTGCGTGACAATCGGACGGGTCAAACCTACATTATAAATATTTTGATAATGAAACCGTGCAATATTTGTCATTACTGCTTGACTGTTTGGCAATCTTAATGCTTGAATCAAATTCATATATTTACTTACTGTTACTTTCGTTTGTTATAGGCTCGATACATGATGCCATTATATCCATCAGTTTAGACAGACCTTCGGTCTGCGGCTGCTGACTGGCTGTCACATGTATCTGGTATTTTGCCGTTTGGTTGGTCATGCGGGTGTTCTCGCGGGCGGTCGTGACTTTGCCGCTGATTTCCGCATTTATAAACCAATGTTTTGCAGAAGCTTTTGCCTCTACTTCTGCGTTGGTAGTGCTTTTTACGTTTGATGTATCGGTAACCTCCATCTGGAAATCGACATCCACGCGATCTATGAGCAGGGAAGGAATAGGCACCAATCCTATAAACGGAGCCTTGACACTTTGTGACATTGTTGTCATTTTTCCATCCTGCTGTATCGGTCTTTCGACATCGAATTCAATATACGCGCTTTATTGCCGCTTTTACCATCAAATGCAATTTGCTGGTAGAAATTCCATGCTGTCGCTGCCAATTCCTGTTGTGCTTCGGCTGCTGCAATAAGTGGAGCTGCAATAAGTTCCCGCATGGGAAGCCCCTTGAATTTGTCAGTCACGTTTGAATCTGCTTTAAGAACTGGAGAAGTTTCTCTGTTTTGAGTCTCTTCCAATGCAGCGGAGATAATTTCTTTCGCCTGTCCGCTTACATTTTCATTCAAGTTTTCCGCATTTTCTTGTTGCCCTTGGTTCTTTATTTCTTCTGCCATAACATTTGAATTTTAAAATTGTTAGATATTTTTTACAAAATCGTCAATAATTCGGGAAATGCTCTCCGGAGTCTCCTGAACCTTAAAATTGACGCAAACCTCCATGACATCATCCGCATCCGGTTTTATGTTGCTCATCTGCATCTGGAGATTGGCTCTTTGTGGGCTGGATAACAATAAGTTGTTTTCTGGAATCTGTGATTCCACGCTTCCGACCTTCGCCTTGAACTTTATCTGCACATTATCCATCGCAAGATAATGATGGGATATCAAAGCTATAAGTGGAATATCAATAGTCTTGTCTCCAACCATGATTTTTTTCGATTGGAACGTATTTGCGTTATTTGCATTTGTTCCTTCAAAAAGTCTGGTCAGATTTTGTATCTGATGATTCTGCAATGTATCTTGTGCACAGTTTACGGCGTATTGCAAACCATTCATAATATCAGAGAATGAATTGGTTTGAACACTGTCCGGCTCATCGTCATTATTTTTCTTGTCTCTGTGAAAAAGTCCCATGTTTTTAATTTAATTACTTGATTTGTTGCCTTTAATGAGCACCAATCTTGGCAATGTCCGGCTTACAGCTTCCATATTTACACTGGAGTCTATATTATTATTAACAATGCCTTGATGCCAAAACCTATATGGTGGATTCTCCGTGTGTTCCATCACGTCCTCCTTTTTTTATTGGGGTTATACTTCGGTTAATGTTCGTTGCGGGCGGAACATTTCCGCCAGCAACGGCTTACTGTTTCCTCAAGGTAGGCAATGCTCCGTTAAGTTCGTAACGCCACTCTGAGCCTGCGTTCTGCAAGGCGGTGTTCATGGCATCAACGGCGTTCTGCCAGGTAACGACAGAGCCGTCCACCTTCGTGGCTCCGGTGCTTTCCCTATTGTAGCCGATGCCTTGTTCATGATTGTTCTTCCAATAGCCGGCGGTCACGGTGGTGTAGTTATTTCCCAAAAAGCCGCCGATATGCATATAGCCAGTGCTACTACCCGTACTGGTTACGTTGCCCGTGGCATAGCAGGCAAGGAGGCTGCTTCCTGCGTTCATTCCCACCAGACTGCCGCCAGCGATATTCTTTTTGGGGTCCATTTCTATGATCACGTTGCCTGTGGCATAGCAAGCGGTCAGGGTGGCACTCGAATTCGTCTGACCTGCCACGCCGCCGACATCAACCATTCCCTTCACTGTGGCAGAGGAACTGCATCCGGTGATGGAACCGCCTATTTGAACACCCACCACACCGCCGACATACACCGTGCCGCTGACGCTGCCCGACACCGAGCAGTTTTCAATGGTGCCCCAGCCAGATCCTACCACGCCGCCAATACTGCCGCCATATATTTGATGGCTTGTTATCTGTACGCCCTCCATCACCACGTTCTTCACCGTACCAGCTCTATTGAGCCAGCCGAACAGACCCGCATATTCGTCATTTGTCGTAAAGGTCAGCCCCGTGATGGTATGGCCGCCGCCGTCGAAGGTGCCTTTGTATGAGTTGTCGTAGTCTGTGCCTATCGGCGTCCAGTCTTTGCCGGTGAGGTCAATGTTTTTGTCGAGGGTAATGTTAATGTCGGTCTTACCTCCGTTCACTAATTTGGCTACATTCATCAAGCCATCGGCGGAGGTCACGGTGTAGCTGCCGTTGCTCTCTATGGTATAGCCCAGGTCTTTTGCCGCAGCGAGGGAGACGGTGTAGGTATATTCACCGCCCGCCTGCCAGTCGGTAGCATTCTTCATCTTATAAACGAAGGTCTTGCCGTTAGTGAAGGTGCAGACGATGAAGGCCGTGCCAGCTGCCACATTTTGCGGGGCTACGATGGCGGTGTAGGTGTTGCTGCCCTTGTCATACGGGACGATTATATCCGGGTTGTCGCCTTCGGTGGAGAGGCCCGTCAGCTGCACGGATGCCAGCCCCTCGGTGTAGTCCGTCAGAACGATGGTCACCCGTGCCGTGCGGTGGGTGAAGCGGAGCGTGGGGCTACCGTAGGTCACCGTCTGTCCGTCGGCTACGATGAGGTCGCTGCCCTCAAAGTCTTTCTGGGCACTTTGGTTGGCTTTTACCTTTACCGCAGGCGGAGTTGTCTCGCCAGCGGTGTAGGGCCACCACGCCGTGACGGTGATGTCGTTGTGGTTGGTCCAGTAGTACGGGTCGGTGGAGGTCAGTGTGGCGCTGGTGGGGTCGGCGGTGGAGGGCGTCACGTTGTACGTCTTCACCATGCCGTCCATCATGACTGCCACGCTCTGCACACCCGTCCAATTGCCATCCGCTGGGGCACGGGTGCCGGCGGTGGCTGTCGCGGCGGGGTTCAGCCCCGTGGCGGTGAAGACGATGGGTGTGCCTTCCGCCCCTTCTGGTAGGAAGCCCGCTTCGTCCTGTGTGCAGGCGGCAAGGCCGAGCAGCAGGGCGATGGCTGCGGATATATGGATGGTTGTTCGTTTCATGATGCGTGTTGTTTAGGGGTTGTTATTGTTTCTTTTGCAGTACGGGCAGACCGTCTGTGCCGAGTGCCCACTGGTAGTCATTGTCGGTGAGGGCGATGTTCATGCCGTCGACGGCTGTCTGCCATTTCACGGTCGCGCCGTCCACCTTCGTGGCATCTACCGTTCCTCCAAAATTACGGAATTCTCCTCGCTCGGCATTGCCTCCCCAATAACAGGAAGTTATAGTATTGTAGTTGAAACGCACTATAGCTCCAGATTCATAATCTTTCAATGTGCCGTCAAACCAGCAAGCTGTGATACTGCCATAATTTGAACCGGCTATACCACAAGTTCTACCATATGCAGAAATTTTTCCCGTCACAGAGCAGGCAATGATTTGACCCTCATTTTGCTCCACTATTCCAGCTGCTGATCCACTACTGCCATACAGATTCACATCTATGAGTTGTAGGTTCTTTATCACACCACGTACATTTAATAACCCAAAAAGTTCAGTAGTCGCTGCTGAAAAGTTTAATCCCGTAATGCGGTGTCCCTGCCCATTAAAGACGCCGGAGTAGCCAGGCCATGTGTCTATCCGTGTCCAATCCCTACCCGTCAGGTCGATGTCGGCGGTGAGGGTGCAATTTATCGATTCGTCCTTTTGTGCGGCTTTGTTCCATGCCAGTAGGCCGTCAGCGTTATAGACCATGTAACTGCCGTCGTTCTGTATAGAATAGCCCAAATCCTCAGCCTCGCCGCTCTCGCCGCCGCCGTCAACCCAGCTGCCGATGGTGCAACCCTCTAACGTCAGGCCGGTGGTGTTCACCTTAACGGTATATTTATAGCGGCTGCCCGCTTCTAATACGACGTTGTTCTGCGGACGGAAGTAGAAGGTGCCGCCGCCGAGTTCCACCTTGACGAACGGTTTGCCTGCCGCAACGGTCTGCGGGGCGGTCAGTGCCTCGTAGGTGTTGCCGCTTGCGTTGTAGGTCTTGATGGCGGTCGGGTTGCCGTTATCGGCGGACAGGCTCACGAGGCTCACCGTGGCACCAGCGACGCTCGTGAATCCCGTGCCGGGCTTCAGTTCGATTGTCACGCGTGCCGTGCGGTGGGTAAATTCAAGAGTCGGGTTGTTAAATTCCACCTTCCGGTTCTCAGCAGAGATGAAATCGCTGTTTTGGAAGTCAGCCAGTTTGCTTTGGTCTTCTGCCACCTTCACGGCAGGCATCTGTGTGATGTCAGCCTTGTCGAAGGGGCACCATGCCGATACGGTAATCGGGTCGCGGCTGGTCCAGTAGTACGGGTCGTTCTCGCGTGAAAGCGTGGCACTCTTGAAATCGGTAGAAGCCGTTACGGTGTATTCCTTTACCGCATCGCCCATCTTGAGTGCCACGGAAGTGACGCCCTGCCAGTCGCCGTCCACAGAGGCACGGGTGGAAGGGGCTGCCAGCGGCGTTGCTTCTACGGACAATCCGGTGGCACGGATGACGACGGGGCATTCACCTTCGGGCAGACGGTTATCGCCAGCAAGTTCGTCCTGCGTGCAGGCGGCGAGGGCGAACAGCAGTGCGGTGGCTGCGGGGATAAATAATCTATGTCTCATAATTCTTCATTCTAATCGATTAATTATTAACATCCTACAGGTCAGCACCCACATCTCCACCGTCTATATCGTTCCACTTTGCAATGGTGGCTTCGCTGACTTCAAGGACTTTGTTGCGTACCTTGACGGTATAGGTATAGTTGTTGCCCGCCAGCAGTGCGCCATCGGGCATGGTGAGTGTGGCATGATATTCCTGACCTTTGTAATTCACAACCAACGGCAGGGATGCAACTGTCTGCGGGAAGAGGATGATCGATGACGTGAGATTGCCGTCTGCCAGATTCATGGTCAGTTCTCCGGTCTGTAGTCCGTTGTCTGCGGTGGCAATACCGTCGGCCGTGTTGAACGTACCGGTGAGTAACAATCCGTCCAGCGTGTAACGTTCAGGCTTGACCACGCTGAAATTCACGCCGTCGCCCGCCTCGAAGGTAAGGGTTATCTGGCTCATGCGGTGGTGGAAGGAGTTGTCTTCACCGCCTTTGGCGGTTTTGTCGGTGAAGCTTACTACCGGGTTGTTTTTGTCTCCCGTGGCTCCTGAAGCAAAGAGGAAGTCGATGGCAGGCTGGTTCTGCTGCGCCGTGGCATCGGTCGTGGCTGTGAGGATGCCTCCCGCCGCGTTGTACGGATAGTAGGCGCGGAAAGTATGGGTCTTTGCATCTTCGATATAGATAACCTTTCCTTCTGCCTCAAATTTCCCGTTTTTCAGGATGAAAGGCACGTTGCCGTACTGGGAATCGTTGCCGATGTCGGTGATGCCGATACGGTCGCCGCCAGTCCAGGTGGTTCCGCTGGCGCGGGTGGCGGGGGCGATGTTGGCGGTAAACTGGGCGGCCACGGGGTCACCGTTCAGGTTCTCGTTGTCGTTGTTGCAGGCTACCAGTGCGAGGGCGAGCGCTGCAAGTGTAAAAAATCTTGTCTTCATTATGTCTATAATTTTATTATTTACAAATCAGCATTTACATCATCACCTTTCACTTCTTCCCAGCCGTTGATTTCGGCTCCGTCCACTTCCATGCCTTCGGGTGTCTCAACCAGCGTTCCGCCGAGGGTCAGCGATTTGCCCTTTCTGGTGTTGAACTCCTTGAGAGCTTCCGTGAGGTCGCTTTTCAACGTGGTGGGGCTCGGGTTGCCGTCCGCATAGCGGATTTCAGCCGTCAGCAGTTGTTCCGTGCCGGTCACACCCAGCAACCGCACCGTGGCTTTCCACTTGCCGGCATCGTCACCTTCGGTTATCTTGGTGAAGGGCAGCACGACGTTTGAAGCGGTTCCGTAGGTATCGGTAGCGAAATCGAGTGTTCTGGCTGCACCCGTCAGATGGGCAACAATCTCCGTGATGCGTCCGGCGGCATCACCCGTCGGTTTGACGACAAGCGTCAGTTCGCGTACCTGCTGCTTCATTGCAGCGGTCAGCGGATAGTCCTTGTCTTTCTCGATGCTCACCTGTTTCGTATAGGTGAAGAACCATCCCGGGGCATTGTTCACAAAGGCATCCGTGCCTGCCCGGTTTCCCGTGGCTGCGGCAATGGTGGCGGTGGTACCATTTACCGTGATTCCTTCAGCCGGGTTCCACACCGCAAGGGTGTAGCTGCCCGGAGCAAACAGATGGTCGGGGGCATGGGTGGCGGAAGTCTCCGTACCCGTATAGTCGCCCATGGTGACCGTCCACGTGGCAGGTATGTTGATACCCTCACCGCAGGCCGACCAGTCGGCTGTCACCGCAATTTTCCCATAGTCGGGATGCGGCGTGTCATAAAGCGTGTCCTTCACGCAGGAAGAGAGCAGCACGGCGGCTGTCATTCCTACCATATTTATATATTGTCTTGCTTTCATACTCTATTCCTCCGTATTAGAATAACTTCCATACCAATGTCACACCGGCGTTGATGGGGCCACACCAATTTTTTGTCTCGTTGCCACAGCGCACGCGCACACCATCGATGACTTCATATTTTTCGAAATCGGCATTCAGGTAGCCCAAGCCAAGGTTGAAATCAAGAGTCAGTGCCTTGTTCAGCCGTAGCTGATAGCCGGTGGTGATGCCGCCACCCATCAGGTCGCCCTGCTTGCCTGTTTCGGAGATCTTGTAGTTGAACTGTCCGGCCTTGAACATCGCCCCCAGATACCAGGCTTTCTTCTCACCCATGTAATAACGTATTTCCGGAACCACTTCCCAGAGTGCATAGCGGCGGTCCTTGTCGCTCCACGTCCAAGAAGTCCATGAGCCGTTTACGGCAATGCCACACGACGGACAGATGCGCCATTCAAGTCCTAAATCGGGTGTCAGGGTAGCCCAGCGCAATAGGTTGGCACGCAGGGAGAGATGATAATCATTTGTGATTTTAGTTTCCGACGGCGTGCCGGCAAGTGTATTTTGTAGAGCGGCTTTCTCGGCTTCTGCCTTTTCAGCGGCAAGTCGGGCTTCTTCCGCCTTGCGCTGCTCTTCGGCACGCCGTTCCTGTTCGGCACGCGTCTCGGTTTCTAAGCGTTCGGCTTCTGCCCTGCGTCGCGCTTCCGCTTCCGCATCCATCGCGGCTGTTTCCTTTGCGGGTACCGTTAGGCGCACGATTACAAAATCACCCCCTGTCGCATGATTGTGGGTAATGAAGTTTTCTTCCTTGATTTCCGCACGGATAATCAGTTCGGATTTCACACGGTTGGCACGGATCTTCGCCGTGGCAAGGTTCTCGGTTTCACTGCCCAGCGAGTTGCAGTAGCCGTCAACCAGCAGCGGCAGCCTGCCGTCAAGAATGTCCGTTCTGTTGCGCTCGATGCATTCCAGCAGACGGGCAAGTTCCGTGTCATTGCCATTCCAAGGCACGTAGAACATGTCCTTCTGCGGAACGAACCGGAAGGTGTAGGTCGTGTCTGCTTTCTGCTGCGCAATGACAGGAAAAGTTACCGTCATCAGCCACAGAAACAGGGTGAGAAAAGTGATTTTTCTGCTCATATAAACTTGAATTTATTATCTTTGTCTTCTCCAAAGGTAATAAATGCCATTCAGCGCCCAAAATATTACAAAAACTTTTTCTGTTGAAATACAGCGTTTTTATAAAAATTGTCGTTTGAGCACTTTTCAAATTGTCGTTTGAGCACTTTTTTTTGTCGAATTAGCACTTTTTTGTCGCTTGAGCACTTTTTGAAAATGAGCTTCTGAGACCTTTTTCATCGGCTTTTTACCACACAAATTATTCCAGATTTGCTTTTTTCCACTTGCCAGGCGTACATCCTTCCTTCTCTGTAAATGATTTGATAAAGTTACTGCGGGAAAGAAAACCGGAAGACTCAGCCAGCTTCTGTATATTGATTTCCGGATGCTCCTTCAGTATGTTTTTCGCATACTCCAACCGGAGACCGGTTATCCATTCGCGGAATGTCATTTTATACGTAGTCTTGATATAAGCGGAAAGATAGGTACGGTTCGTATGAAGTATTTCGGACAGTTCTTTTATGGTAAGTCCCTGCTGGACATAGCCGTCTGTCTTTATCCAGTTGGCCACTTTCTCTATAATTTCTGTATAGGACACTGGAACTTCTTTCTCAGAAACTATTTCAGGTTCTGTTTCCGTATCTGTCAGAAGTTCTTCTTCAGACTGTATATCTTGCTCAAAAGCATTTTCCACCTGTTCATAGAACAGCAGGTAGTTCTGATAGCTGTAGAAAAGATAGCTGTAGAACGGTATTGACGACAAAATCCAGATAAAAACATATTTGTCTGGCAGAAATGTCAGCAATCCGCATCCGACACCGAAGATAACAGCCCAATAAGTGAATATGGAAAGCCATTCGATATATGTGCCTATATCATCCGCCTGAGTTTCATTGAAAATCCGAATGGCTCTACGATATGCAATTATGACTCTGCGAGCTAAAACGACTCCAAAAACGATTAACCAGACAGCTAAAGCAAATAAAGAGATTTTTTGCATGATTCCGCTTGGCAACAGGAACAACACAACTCCGGAAAGAGTTGAGAATATAATCCATAAAATGATATGTGTCCACACACGCCGTTTGGTAATGTAAAAACAATCAAGCAACATTATCAATGCCGAACTGAACAGAGAATAGCACAGGAAGTATGTGGACATGTTCATCAATATGGAAGAATCCGCATTTTTGAATCGAATACCAAAGAAGAAATGTACCGAATAATTTGCCGAAAGCAGCAGCATAGCTATACCCATAATCTGTCGGGAGCGGAGATAATTCTTGAAAATTTTCTTTTCAGGAGTCTTTGCAAACAAAAAATAAAAGCCGAAGAATAACATCAACGGCAGTGCGGTATAAAGTGAAAAACTGTATATAGATATAGATGGCTCCATTGTTATGCTTATTTGATTTTGATACAAAGTTACGTCTTTTTCTTCACAAATAGACACATAATCTATGATTTAACGTTATAGATTCGGTCATATTAGATTGAAAAATTATTAGAATTAAAGCCAGTGGTGAAAAATTCAACCACTGGCTTTTTCTGTCAAGACTTCGATATTAAAGTTTTACACCTTTGGATTCCGATAAACCGGGTCTCCCTATAATTAAATGACTGCGTACAAAGTCCACGTGCGGGCTTTCCGGCTGTTGTTCCGTCTGTTTTTTCTCGTTGCCTTGCCGGTTCTCTTCCGTGTTTTCCTGAGCCGGAGCCAGCTCAAGCTGTATCTTGCGGTCCAGTGCGGCGAGTTCGGACTTCAGCTGTTTCAGCTCGTCCTCCTTCTTCCACACCTTGCCCGCTATCTCCTGCAACTGCGGAATCTCCTTTTCCAGCACTTCGTTCTTAGACTTGTACTGGTCGATGATGGTCGGAATCCTCTCCAATGCGTTCAGAAAGTTTCGTGCGGCAGCAATCGGGTCTGCCATCGCCAGATGCCCGTTGTTGTAGGTGTACTTGTAGTTGCCCTCCACCACGAAGCGGTTGTCGGTGAACTCCAGACCTTCTTTGAGTGTCCTCTCGCTGACCACCTTTATCGGAAAGCCGTAAAGTTCCCCGACAGCCTTGTACAGTCCACCAGTCATGGCGTTCTTGGCGATTTCCTGCAAACGCTTACCGATGACCTTCTCATCCGTTGAATCCACGCCGTCCACCTTGACAAGATTAAGACGACTGCCTTCCCTATCAGTCTGCACAACGGAAAGAAAACGGTTCCAGTCTTCCGTCATGGCTTCGATGAAAGCCGTGTTGTTGCGCAGTTCTCCCGTCTTGGATTCCAGCTTGAACTCCGAATCGCGCTTGCCCTTGTTGAACGACTTGCGTTCCCCTTCGAGCGAGGCGATACGCTTCTCTAATTTCGCCTTATCCAAAAGGTCGGTATTGCCGGAGAGCAACGCCATATACTCAGAGAAGTTCATACCCGATTTTTCGTCCATTGCTCCCTCGTCGATGGTACGTGCGCCCATCGCTCCACTTTTGAGCTGCGATATGAACGTCTGCTTGCAGTGCAGCAGATTGAACTTGTAGCTGTCCAGCGACTTTTCCACCGCGTAGATGATGACATCCACGTTATTCTCGGCAAAATGCTTGGCAATCTCGTTCCCGGCTCTAACACCCCGTCCGTCACGCTGTTGCAGGTCGGACGGTCGCCACGGTGTATCAAGGTGATGGATGGCGACACATCTTTTCTGCGCATTCACGCCCGTTCCGAGCATACTTGTGGAGCCGAACAGCACGCGCACCGTCCCGGCGTTCATGGCATCTATCACCGCCTTACGAGCCTTATCCGTCTTACACTCCTGAATGAAGCGCACCTCACTTGCCGGTATGCCGTAATCCTCCACCAACTTGCGTTTTATCTCGCTGTACACGTTCCATCCTTCCCCCGGCTGATATGTCCCCAAGTCGGAGAACACGAACTGCGTACCCTTGTGCGCCTCGTACTTGTGGTAATACTCTGCAATCATCTTGGCACAATGGCTTGCCTTGTTGTCGGGATGGTCCTCGTAGTTCGGGTCTATCATGCGCATATCAAGAGCCATCTTTCTCGCGTAGTCGGTGGCGATGAGCATCTTCGCCTTTTCCTCCGTTTCCGACAGGGGTAACCTGCCAAGCAGAGTGGCATCGCCGGTTTTGGCAAACTGCATCAGCTTCTGTATGAAGTCCTCCTGCTCCGGTGTGGGCGGTATGTGGTGCAGTCTCTCATTCTTGTTTGGTCTGTCCACACCTACATCCTCCGCCGTGCGGTAGTCGGTAATCTCGTTGTAGAAGGCGGCAAGCTCCGGCACCTTGATGAAATAGCGAAAACGCTCCTTCTGAACGATATTGTTCGTTACGTTGAACTCAAAATCGGTCGTCTTTTTGGCGAAGATGGCAGCCCAAGCATCGAAACAGCGGATGTCCTGCCGTTCCAGTTCGTTGGGGCGCAGGTATTTGAAGAGCAGGTACAGTTCCGTCAGACTGTTGGAAATGGTCGTGCCCGAAAGGAACGTAGCCCCCAAGTCCTTGCCCGTGCGTTCCTGTATGGTACGGATGGCAAAGAGCATATTCAGGGCCTTCTGGCTTCCTTCCGAGTTTCCCAATCCCGCCACACGGTCATGACGGGTGTTGAAAGTCAAGTTCTTGAACTGGTGACTCTCGTCAATGAAGATGTGGTCGATGCCCATCTGCTTGAAGTCCACCACATCATCCGTGCGGGACTTGATGGCGTGTTCCACCTTCTCCAGCTTCGCCACAAGGTTGTGCTTGCGCTTCTCCAGCCCTTTCAGCATCGCCCGCGACACGTTCTTGCCCTGCTGCCGCAAGACTTCGAGGTTTTCCTCCACCGTGTCAAGCTCCGCCTGCAGGATGCGCTGCTGCAACTCCGGTGACTGCGGTATCTTGCCGAACTGGTCGTGCGACATGATGACGCAATCGTAATCGTTATTTTTGATGTTGTTGAAAAAACGCACGCGGTTGGCGGTCGAGAAATCCTTTTCAGAAGCGTAGAGAATCCTCGCATTGGGATATGCCGCCTGATAGGTGGCGGCAATCTCCGCCACATTCGCTTTCAGCCCGATAATCATCGGCTTGTGCGCCAAGTTCAGACGCTTCATCTCATGTGCCGCTATGCACATTATCAGCGTCTTGCCGGTTCCACAGGCTAAGCGCAAAGCGCCTTGCCGTCCTTTCGGACGGTAGGTTTCTAAACGCTCGCCACCGAACCGTACGTACACGTCTCCATGTATACGGCTCTCCATGGTTATTTTCAGTCTATTTCTTTTCATGAATCTTACGATAACAATTTTCACATACTGCTATTGTTTTTCTCTGTCTGGCAATCATGAAGCGTTCCCACTCCTGTTTGCCTTTCAGGTCTTTTAGCTTGCGGACATGCACCATTCTAAGGTTGTCCTCCGCTCCGCAATATTCACATTCACGGGCTTTCAACCGAGCCATAAGGCTGGTACTTTCAGTCCCGCGATAACTGGGCATGATATGCGCATTGTCAATACGCGCGTCTTTTCTCTGCTTGAACCCTCCATGATAAATAGTACGTTCCAACATTTCGCCCTTGTTGTTTTCATACCTTACTGTAAAGACTTTATTCCGGCAATATTTACGGATTATTTTCCTTACGGTTGATTCATACTTGGATGATAATGTTTTATACATACTCTCTTTCATGTAGTAATAGAAACTATTGAGAATGTTGACATTGTTTGCAATACAGTAGTAGTTATAGATTCCCCGAATTTCCGAATTGTATCGGTTGAGTATTTCAAGGTCATCATTACTACGGAGATACGGGCGTGAGGTCGATTCCCATGCTTCCTTGCCATTCTTGATTATTATGCGCATCGCATTATAGTCAAGCAGTTTCTTTCTCATAACCTCATAAGGCAGGAGAAGAACCACTTTATGGTCAAGTGAGCGTATGGGGATTCCTCTGAAATCCTTTCTCGTCTTGTCCGTACTGCGGACTGTAACATCAAAGCCGAGAAATTTGGCTGCGTCGTGTGAGTTGGTGATTAACGTCTTTTCATCCGAAAGTTCGAGTTTCAACGTATCTTGCAGAAAGGTCTTAATGTCCCCCTTTGCTTTTACACAGTCCTCTTTACTTCCGATTACGCAAATCAGAAAATCATCGGCATAGCGTACATACCTCATGCGTTTGAAGTTTTCGTCCATGTCAAGAGTTGCAGGAAGTTGTTGCATCTCACGGTGGAGAATGGCTATCTCCCTGCGCAATGCTTCTTTCTTCTGCTCGTCTGTTTCATTCTTCAGTTTCTTTACACGTTTGTCCTTACGATTTGCAACCCTTTTATATTCGGGGTTGCGTACACGTGCTTTACCTTTATTGAAGACGTTTATGTAGTTCCGCATAAATTTATCGAGTTTGTCAAGATAAATATTCGCCAAAATCGGACTTATTATGCCTCCCTGCGGTGTTCCGATATAGGAATTTTTGTACTCCCATTGTTCCATGTAGCCTGCTTTGAGGAATTTACGTATCAGTCGCAGGAAACGCTCGTCATTGATTCTTTCAGCAAGGATTCCGATTAAAACATCATGGTTGATGTTGTCAAAGAAACCCTTGATGTCTCCCTCGATGAACCAACGTGCTCCCGTACCTCCCTTTTGTAAGGAAGCCATAGCCGTATGACAGCCACGGTGTGGTCTGAATCCATGCGAGCAGTCTTCAAAATGACCTTCGTAGATGGATTCAAGAATCATCCTTACAACTTCCTGTACAAGTTTGTCCTTAAAGGCTGGTATGCCTAAAGGACGTTGCTTGCCATTCTTTTTGGGAATGTAAATTCTCCGTGCAGGGCACGGACGGTAACTTTCGTCTTTCAACTGTCCAATGATAGAGTGAATGTGCTTTATGCTCATTCCGTCTATGGTCTGCCCGTCTGTGCCTTTCGTATAGTTGCCCGCATTCTGCGACAACTTTTGATAGGCAAGTGCGTACAGATTTTCATTGAACAGCAGTCGGTAAAGCCGTTCAAACTTGTAATTAGGGTCTTGGCTGTGCCCAGCCAGACTGTTTAATACATTTGCTGAATCTCTCATAATGTCTCACACATCATTCGTTAAACATATTAAATAATAACTCACTGTCTCCCTTCGCCATGTACAAGGCTTTCCCTTGCTCGGACTACTACGGAGACTCTGTTGTCATATAGGATATTCAGGGGGCAAACCCCATAGCCTTTCGGCATTCCTACTTAGACAATCCCCATTTAGACATATAGTAACATAGCTCAATAGATTGTCGGATGCGATTTTCGTCCTTTTCCGCTTATTGCGGCTGTTCTGCAATCGGTTTTCGGCTCTCGTACTTGAGGTAGGAAAGTAGAAGTATTGCAGCCCGACGTTTGTAACTATCTTCCGTCGGGGTTTACCAACTAACAACTCGGACTGTCGTTCAAACAGTATAGTCTTCATCCTCATATCTATCATTTCATTTAGACATTCAGTAGCAGCATGATAGTTAGCTGACTTATGCCGTTTCCAACATGCGACACTCCCCACCGCCTTTCGGCTAAGTGGATAAGTTGGCTAATGACCGGCGTTGAAAACCCTTGCCGGGTAGGTTGCTAAGCCTACATTTACTATATGCCCTTATGGGCGCAGCACCTCGTGGTCGCAGATCCCGCCGCCGTTCTGTTTCAGCATCCAGACGCAATCCTTCTGCGACGGGTAAACGCTCTTGATTCCCCGGCTTGCCAGCCCTTTCAGGTTGAGGTCGGGAAAAGTCTGGTGCGAGCCGTCATACTTCGGG